>NZ_CP074200.1:0-4793405 GCF_020595105.1 Halomonas sp. FeN2 | reverse complement strand
AGTCGATGAGGCCGTGCCCCGTTGACGTGTGCGTATACTACCCGATTTACCGACAGGGTCAACAGTGATTTCAACATTTATTATTAAAAGTCGTTAAAGATTAGGGCTTACCTGAAACCCGCCGCAAAGCAGCGCAAGTATTGATCTAGGACAAAACGACTACCGCCCTCTCCCCTACGCTTATAGATAGAGGATGTTGAGGTTCATCCTTTCAAAACCGAAACGTCGATTATAAAAGCAAGGGAGAATAACCATGACCATAAAAGCCACTTTACTACCGGCACTGGCTGCTAGCAGCTTTCTCGTTGCAAGCGTAGCTCTGGCTGACGATGGCTTGGAAAATTACCGCCAACGCTTCGAGGCACTGCCTTACCTTCCGCCAATCCCCGCGAACAACTCATTAACAGCGGAGAAGGTCGAACTGGGCAATATGCTGTTCTTCGAGCCACGCATATCTTCGAGTGGTGTTATTAGCTGCGCCACCTGCCACAACCCCGCGCTTGGTTGGGCTGACCGAATTCCTCGCGCTGTCGGCCACGATGGGCAGGTCGGAGAACGAAATACCCCCACCGTGCTGAACAGTGGCTTTTTAGGATCACAATTTTGGGATGGCCGAGAGCCTGATTTAGAAGGCCAAGCACTAGGTCCTATCGAAGCACCTGTGGAAATGGCGATGGATCTGGAAATGGCCCTGGAGCGGCTGGTGGGATTCGAGCTCTATCAGGAAAAATTCAGCGCCGCCTATCCTGACCAAGAAGAACCTATCACCGATGATAATTTGGCTCATGCGCTGGCAGCTTTCCAACGTACGCTCAATACACCCAATTCCCCTTTTGATCGTTACCTACATGGCGATTTAGAGGCGATTAACCAGCAAGCCAAAGACGGCATGGTGGCCTTTGTAGATAACGGTTGTATTGCATGCCACCGCGGCCCTGCTTTAACCGATAGCCAATTTCATGCGATTCAGGTACCAGGCTCAACCGATTTGGGTCGTTATGTCGTGACTGAAGAGGAGAGCGACAAGTACCGTTTCAGAACGCCCACACTGCGTAATGTGGCGGTGACCTACCCGTATATGAATAACGGTGCGACTGAAACACTGGAAGAGGCGGTTGCGATAATGGGCCAAGAGATGCTTGGCCGGGAGTTTGATGATGACACCATTAGTGATATTACCGCGTTCCTTCATACACTAACCGGTGAAATGCCTGATTTTGACGTACCGGCGCTACCCTGAGCTACTGTTCCAAACCGACACGCAAACTATCGCCCTAGCAAAAGCAGCCGCCTGGTCATTGCGACCAGGCGGTGAAACGTTACACTGCCACTAAGCGCGCCAGCAGATCTTCACGACGCTGCGGGGTCACAAAAGCTTCTTCAATAGCGTTACGGGTTAGCTGACGAAATACCGCTTCGTCCCAACCAAACGCATCGGCGCAAGCAATGTGATTGGTCAACATACCGCCACCAAAATAGGCGGGGTCATCCGAGCTAATGGTTACTTTGAGCCCTTCAGCTAAAAGCTTGGGCAGGGGATGATCACGCAGATCCTCGACTACTTTTAAGCTCACGTTTGAAAGCGGGCAAACCGTTAGAACAATCTGTTCACTGCGCAAACGCTCAACTACTTCATCACTTTCCAAACAGCGCACCCCATGATCAATGCGCTGAACATCCAGTACATCCAAGGCTTCTTTAATATACTCTGCAGGCCCTTCCTCCCCCGCATGCGCCACGCGCACAAGTCCAAGCTGCTTGGCACGCTTAAACACCTCCGCAAATTTTACCGGTGGATTATTCTGTTCAGCACTATCCAGACCGATAGCATCCAGCATTTTCCAATAGGGAGCGGCTTGTTCGAGTACATGCAACGCCTCATCTGCGGGACGGTCGCGTAGAAAAGCCATAATCATGCCGATAGAGAGATCGAGGTTCTCCTCTGCCTCTTGCTTAGCTTTTAATAGTCCAGCCATGACCACTTCAAGCGGCACGCCACGCTGTAGATGCGCCTGGGGATCAAAGTGCATGTCGATATGCACAACGCCCTCTCTTCGCGCGCGCTTGAAATAATCCATCGCCAGGTCGTAAAAGTCTTCCTCGTTACGCAGCACGCTCATGCCCTGAAAATAGAGATTCAGGAATCCCTGCAGATCGTTGAAGTGATAAGCATCTTTGGCTTCTTGAACTGTCGTATAGGGCAGCTCAATTCCATTGCGCTGCGCTAGTGCAAACATTAACTCTGGTTCCAGCGAGCCTTCGATATGCAAATGGAGCTCTACTTTAGGAAGATTGCGTAAAAAATCGTGCATGGAGGGCTCCTAGCTGTCTTATCAATGAATCCATATCGCTCATTATCGATTATTTAAGCGGGCATTGGCTAAGTTTACCGGCATCTAGATGCCAGTGGTACTCGACCCCAGGCAATGGGTTCAGCGAACTAACTTTATGGACAAAGAGTATAACCGTTCGATTCATTAGCCATTGATCCAGGGAAACCGCGAGGAGTTTTGCCGTCGCCGTATCAACACCTGCAAATGGCTCGTCAAGGATCACCACTTGAGGGCTACGAAGCATTAGCCGTGCTAATGCCAGGCGCCGACCTTGGCCGCCCGATAGCTGCTGGCCTTTTTCGCCCACCGCTGTGGCTAAGCCTTGCGGCAGTTGCTCAACCCAACTATCCAATGCAACGGCCCTCAATATCTCCCAAAGCTTGTCATCGCTTGCGGTGGGGTTGGCAATACGCAGGTTCTCAGCAATAGAGGCATCAAATAAATCCACCTGCTGAGTAAGCATGGCAAAATGGCTAGCACGGATTTCAGCCGAGAGCTGCCACGCTAGCACGCCGCCTACCATTGCCTCGCCCTGAGTCGCTGTTAAGCGCCCCATCAACACACTGGCTAAAGACGATTTCCCCGCACCAGAGTTGCCGGTAATCACTGCTCGCTTTCCAGCGGGAAGATGAAGGTCAATACACCTTAGCGCGGGCTCTAATGTTTGCGCATAGCGCAGGGAGAGCTGATTAACCTGAATGTTTAGGCCAACGTCTTCAGGTAGCGAAACGGCAGGGGCAGCCGAAGATGAATCATGGGTTAACTCATTTAACCGACGCGCCGCTGCATAGCTAGCGCCCAGCTTGATAAAGCTAGCAGGTAGCGTAATAAATGCCTCGTTCGCTCCCAGCGCTATCAATGCTGCCATCACCAAAATAGGCCCCGTCACCAACTGCTGGCTAAATATCAGGCTAGCGAACCATACGACTGCCACGACCATTAACCCGCTGATGACACTCACCAGGCAGTTGATTAGCGCTGCCTTACGCCCCAAGCGGCGCTGATTGTTGAACGCTTGCTGCTCTTGAGTCGCGATCATCGTCCGGTGCCACCGGTTCGTTTGATAGCTCATCAATTCAGCCGAGGCCTGAACTTGATCGACCACTAAGCGGCGCAGCGACTGTTGATCAACCACCTGCTGATAGCTATGCGAAAATCCCCAGGCGGCAGCTAGCAGGGTCGCTACTAGCCAGAGCAAGCCCAGCGTCAGCGCCATCAGAACGGCGACCCCTGGCAACCAAATAGCTACAAAAAGCGACACAGCCACCACGCTAAGCAGCGCCACCAACGGCGGCACCAAGAGTCGGAGATAAAAATTATCCAGGGTATCGATATCCGCCGTTAAACGGCTCAGCCAGTCGCTGGCACGCTCACCGTGCAAGCGAGTATCGTCAAGGCGGGTTAAATAGCCAAATACCCGATAACGCAAGTCGGCCAGCAGTGTTAACACCGTATTATGGTTATACAGACGCTCAAGATAGCGCGCTATAGTGCGCGCCAGGGCGAAGAAACGAATGCCGCCACCCGGGACATAAACATCAAGACGCGCGGGAATACCCAGGGCCACGGCGATACCGGTCAGAGCACTGGCGGTAATAAACCAACCCGACAACCCCAGCAGCGCAAGCCCGGCTATCAGGGTGACCCACACCAGCAAAGCGCCCACTAAAAAGCGTTTTCGCCGCCGCACTAAAAGCAGCAGCCAAGGACGAAATTCGCTGTAAATAGCCATCATGAGGCCACCTCTACAAGTTCACCCTGCTCAAAAGCCAGATGGCGTTGGGCAACGGCGATCACGGCCGGATGATGGGTCGCTATGACCAGGGTGCGCCCCTCTTGGGCAAGCTTAAGCAAAGCAGCCATAACGAACTGTTCTGTCTCTTGGTCTAAACTTGCCGTAGGTTCATCTAACAGCACCAACGGTGCATTGCTAAGGTAAACTCGCGCAAGTGCAAGGCGTTGAGCTTGGCCACCCGATAACCCGACTCCACGCTCGCCGATTAACGTATCCATACCCTCTGGCAGCTGAGTTAACAGCGGCCCAAAACCGGCACGATGCAGGGCGACGAGCATTTCTTCGCGGGAAGCTTCAGGTGCTGCCAAGCGCAGATTATCGATCAGACTGCCGTGCAAGAGACTGGGCTGCTGGTCAAGCCAGGCGTAGTGGTTATTCTCTTGCCGCAGATACTCGCCAGCGCTGGGGGCGATAAAGCCGGCGAGCAGTGCCAGCAGCGTTGACTTGCCGCTACCGGAAGCACCGCTAAGCGCTACTACTTCACCCCGCTGAATGGTGAGATCGATTGGGCCTATCACTTGCCCACGGCTAGGGTAAGCAACGCATGCAGCCGTTAATTCTATAGCCGACTTCTCTGATAGCGGCGCCCTGTGTCGAAGCCCACACACCAAACCTGGTTGATTGAGAATATTCACCACACTCTCGGCGGCACCCAGTGCCGCCGCGCGATCATGATAATGCTGAGAAAGTGTGCGCAGAGGCTGGAAAAATTCGGGGGCGAGAAGTAGCACCGCTAAACCCGAAAAAAGCGTCAACGATGTTGACGGCCCGTACTCGATGTAGCCCAGCAGGCCGAAACCGACATACATAGCCACGACCGCAATCGCTACCGAGGAAAAAAACTCCAGCACCGCTGATGAAAGAAAAGCCAACCGCAGAGTACGCATGCTAAGACGCCGATACTCATCGGTGGCATACCAAACATCCTGCTGCGCGGCAGACGTACGGCCAAAGAGCTGCAGTGTGGTCATGCCGCGCACGCGGTCAATAAAATGCGCTGACAATCGCGATACTGCAACAAACTGGTCGCGATTAAGGCGCTCAGCCCCCATGCCGACTAATGCCATAAACAGCGGAATTAACGGAGCAGAAAGGAGCAGAAAAACAGCCACCAAGTAATCTAGCCAACCCGCCACCACCAGTATCAACAGCGGCAAGCAAAGCGTAATCCGTAACTGGGGATAAAAACGCGCGAAATAGCCTTCCAGCGCATCGATATGCTCGACCACTTGGTTAGCTAGGGAGCCGCTGTGCTCGCTGGTTAGCCAAACCGGGCCTAGAGCGGACAGTTTATCCAACAGCTGAGCTCTGGCACGCTGTCGAATTCGCAGGCTCGCTTCCAGGCTCAGTGTTTCATGCCCCCACTGAAAAGCAGCGCGTAACAGCACACTGCCCACCAGCAGGGAAAATATCGGTAATAGAGAAAAGGGTGATCGCTGATGCACCACTAGCTGATCAATAAGCCACGCAAGGCCCACCACCACGACTATCGTTTGACTACCTGCCAGCACGCCACAAAGCGCTGAACAAAGCAGGCGCTTACGCTCTCCCTTAGCCAACGTTTGCAGCCAACTGCGCGGCGTAAGAGAAAGCGTGTCTTCATTTACCATGGATCAGTGGTATCCCTCGCCTACACGCACCTTGCCGCGGAACACCCAATAGGTCCAGGCGGTATAGGTCAATATAATCGGGATAACGAATACCATACCTACCAGCAGGAACAGCTGTGACTCCGGCGAGGAAGCCGCATCCCACAGCGTATAGTCCGGTGGCACGATAACCGGCCATTTACTGACGATCAGTCCTAAATAGGTGAAGACATAAATGCCGATAGTGGCCAGGAAAGGCACCCCTTCACGCCGTTTTTGCACCGAACGAAAAACCACAAAAGCACAAGCCAAGGCAGCAAATGGAAAAACCCAAATTAGTTGAATATTGCCGAACCAGCGCTCCCAGACCAGAGGATTCACAAACGGCGTCCAGAGACTAATCACGGCGAAAACAAACAGTACCAGCGCCAGCAGCAGCGGAGTGATTTTATAAGCCCAGTCCTGTACATGTCCTTCTGATTTCAGTATGAGCCAAGTCGCCCCTAACAGCGCATAACCTGCCATCAAGCCAAGCCCCGTTAGCACAGAGAAAGGCGTTAGCCAGTCAAAGGCGCCGCCCACATAGGCAAAATCTTCAACCGGAAAACCCTGGATATAGGCCCCTACCACGGCACCTTGCGCAAAGGCGGCAACCGCCGACCCCCAGCAAAAAGCGCGGTTCCACCAGCGCCTGTTACGGCGTGACTTGAAACGAAATTCAAAGGCAACGCCACGGAATATCAAGCCTGCCAACATTAAGAAAACGCCGATGTAAAGTGCAGGCAAAAACACCGAATAAACCAGCGGGAAGGCGCCTAATAGTCCGGCCCCGCCGAGCACTAGCCATGTTTCATTGCCATCCCATATTGGCGCCACCGAATTCATCATCACATCCCGGGCATCTTCATCGGGAGCAAAGGGGTAGAGAATACCTAGCCCCAAATCAAATCCGTCCATCAGCACATACATCATGATGCCGAAACCAATAATGAAGGCCCAAACTAACGTTAGATCAAACATTTCCATGTCTAGCTCCTCACCGGGTCAACGTCATCGTCAAAAGGTGTATGTGCCGCCGACATAGGCCGCATTGGGCGTTTGAAGTTTTCGTCGGTGGTATCGCGCTCGTCTTCCGGTAGCATGCCGTTGCGAACCACTCGCGTGAGGTAGTAAATGCCCGCGTAAAACACCACACCGTAAACCAAGGCATAGCCAATCAGCGTAAACAGGGCCATAGGGCCAGTGAGTGAAGGCGTCAACCCCTCGGCATGGGTCATCATGCCGTAAACCAACCAAGGCGAACGGCCTGACTCAGTGACGATCCAGCCCGCCAAAACAGCAATAAACGGCATGGGGATCATAGCCGTCAGGCCTTTTAAGAATAGCCGCTTGTCATAGATGCGCCCTTTGCGGCGCAACACCAGCCCCGTCAGCGCCACCGCAATCATTAGCAGACCAATGCCCACCATGACGCGAAAGCCCCAGAAGACGATCAGCACTGGCGGCTGCTCTTCAGGCGCCGCTTCACTAATCCCCGGAACCTCCCCATCAACAGAGTGGGTCAAGATGATGCTGGCCAGGTTTGGGATACCCAGCTCAAAGTGGTTGGTTTGCGCTTCCTGGTCAGGGATGGCAAACAGCAGTAGCGGCACATTGCCGGAGGTCTCCCAGTGCCCTTCCATGGCAGCCACTTTAGTCGGCTGGTGCTCTAGGGTGTTTATGCCATGGAAATCGCCGATGACTGCCTGAGTCGGCGCCAAAAAAAGCAGCAGCCATAGGCACATAGAGAGCGCGCGGCGATTCGCCTCCGGATCTCGATCGCGCAACAGAAACCAAGCGCTCACCCCAGCGACAACAAAGCCCCCGGTCAAAAACGAGGCAACGGCCATATGCATAAAGCGGTAAGGGAACGACGGATTAAAGATCGCCTCGCTCCAGGAGGTCACGTGAAAGCGGAAGTCAACCAGCTCTACGCCCGCAGGGGTATGCAACCAGCTGTTAGCGGATAGAATCCAGAAAGAAGAAATAAAGGTGCCCACCGCCACCATAATGGCAGCAAATAAATGAACCCCTTGAGGCACCTTACCGCGGCCGAATAGTAGCACGCCCAAGAAAGCTGCCTCTAAGAAGAACGCAGTGACGACCTCATAGCTGAGCATGGGGCCGAGGAAATTCGAAGAGGCCTGGGAAAAATTGCTCCAATTAGTGCCAAACTGGAACGACATAACGATACCCGACACCACCCCCATCCCAAAGACAACGGCAAACACCTTTGTCCAGAATAGTGAGAGGCGATCCCATGCAGGGTTCTTCGTTGTGAAGAATAGACCATGGAGCAGCGCAATATAGGACGCTAGACCAATCGTAAATACGGGGAAGATAGCGTGAAACGACACGACGAATGCAAATTGCAGTCGCGATAACACCAGCGGATCAAGTTCCATTTCACTCTCCTAAGACCTGAATCGGTATCCCATGGATGGGTTAACACAAGCTTAGTTGAGCCTTCATGGCACGACACTTTTAGTTATAAGCACTAAGCTTATTTCTTTACGCTAGTTTTACAGTATTTTCTTGCGCTGCTTTTCCTGCGTCACTCTGCTTCACGCAGCTTCGCATCTGCCACTAGCGCCCCTCTTGGACAACCATTGTATTATAGTCGCTGGATGTCCAAGATGAGTCGCATTGACGCACCAATCACCCTTGCGGTGCGGTATGACAAACTCGGCACTATCGCGACATGATGACGACGCTGACCATATAGCCGGTGTACGCGATAAACAGCGCTAACAGAATCCCCCCTTCTAAGCGATTAATGCGGCGCGGACGACCACGCCAAGAAAACGCAAACAGGATCATCAGCAGCGTCATACCGGTCATCACGCTCCAGTCGCGCACCAGTACCTCTCTACCCGCTTCAATTGGCGCAATGACACCCGCAAGGCCGACCACCGCCAAGCTGTTAAACAGGTTAGACCCGACCACGTTGCCCAGCACCATATCGTGCTCTTTTCGACGCAGGGCAGTAATCGAGGAGGCAAGCTCAGGCAGTGACGTCCCAATGGCCACTACGGTCAAACCAATAATCAAATCGCTAACACCAAAGCGCAGCGCAATTTCAACTGCGCCCCACACCAGCAGCCGAGAACTAGCGATTAGCAGCACCAGTCCCACCAGCGTCCACATGATGGCTTTACCCCGGGACATCGGCTTGCTGTCCAGAGTTTCAGCGACCTCAGACACCAGCGCATCGTCGGGCTGATTGCGAGAACGCAGAATGCTCACAACAATAAAGACAACCAGCGCTAACAATAGGCCCACAGCCTCCCAGCGCGACACGAATCCGTCCAGCAGCATTAGGCCCGTTGCTAGCATGACCAGCATCAATATCGGCATCTCTTTACGGATAACGCTAGAGTGCACTGATAGGGGTGCAACAAGGGCTACCAAGCCAAGGATTAAACCGATATTAGCAATATTCGAGCCGTAGGCATTTCCCACCGCCAAACCTGGATTTCCGTCCATCGCCGCTAGTACTGACACCATCATTTCCGGCGCCGAAGTACCAAACCCAATTACCAGCATACCGATCAGTAGGGGCGACAAGCCTAGCCAACGTGACGTCGCCGCAGCGCCGTCAATAAACTTCTCGGCGCTCCAAACCAGTAAGATCAATCCAACTACAACCGCTAATGTGGGAAGCAACATTTCATTTCCTTCATGACATAATGATCGGCGATGTTTGTAGGTCGTGTTCCTGAGCAAAACTTCATGGCGACGGTAGTACGATGCTATGACTAGCAATGCCTGCCACTATATTGCGACACTAGCACGCAAACCCGACGCAGAAGTACGCGGCCAATCAGGCTGAATTTAACTGTTCGCCATTGCGCCGCAGCATCGTTGTCTAAACTAACCCATTGGTCAAGCGGCTAGACTACGTTTTTAAACATTATTTCAGTGACATAGACTTGCTAAAATGCGTGTTTGACAGCCTAATCCGCCACATCCTAGTAGTTTTGCTAGGAGTTCGCACTGAGAGTTTTGGTTTTTGCGTCCACAAAAATTGATTAAGCGCCGTCCACTGCCCGTCAACGCCCCCCTTGTTGACAGCCTGCCGCCTGAGGCCAGAACTCAGCGTCGCCGTTTGCGTGCCTGCCACGAATGCGACTGGGTATCGGCTCTGCCGCCATTGAATTCTGGCGAGAAAGCAAGCTGTCCACGCTGCTCACACGTTTTGGTTAAACGCCATCGCTACCCTGCTCAGCGCAG
This sequence comes from Halomonas sp. FeN2, assembly GCF_020595105.1. Lineage (NCBI taxonomy): Bacteria > Pseudomonadati > Pseudomonadota > Gammaproteobacteria > Oceanospirillales > Halomonadaceae > Halomonas > Halomonas sp. FeN2. Next base: position 4,783,416 of record NZ_CP074200.1, on the reverse strand, counting down.
TATGGCCCTAGCCATCGCCTCGCTTGTCGCCCTAATGCTGGCAGTGTCGTTTCCGTTCATTAGCTTTACGGTCAGCGGAGTCAGCAACCGCATCGAGCTAACCCAGACCGCCACCACACTGATTGGCTTTCACCAGCCCGTGGTGGCTATCGCCGTCATTATGACCATAGTGGTGCTGCCCGCCGTGTACTTACTCGGCGTTGTCTGGCTTCAATTTGGACTACTTCGCGATCGCCCTCTGCCCTTTAGTCGCGATATCGCACGCTCACTGGCGCATTTAACGCCGTGGATGATGGCCGATGTCTTTATTATTGGCGCCTTGGTGAGCCTGATAAAAATAGCCGGTCTGGCTGAGGTGGCAATAGGGATCTCCTTCTGGGCGTTTTGTGCATTTGCGCTGCTGCTGCTGATGACAAGTCAGTCCCTGGATGCCGATTGGATGTGGTTCTCACTTGAGGGAGAACCACTGGCGCCCGAAGGCACCCGTACAGGACTCCCTGCTGGCGAACAAGGGCTAACCGGCTGCCCAACCTGCGGACTGATTAACCGCCTATCGCCCCAGGGTCGTGGACACTGTATTCGCTGCCATGAAAAGCTTCATCAGCGTCTTCCTAACAGCTTGCAGCGCACTTGGGCTCTGCTGGGCGCCTCTGCCATTATGTATATTCCAGCCAACGTCTACCCCATTATGACCACGACCAGCCTAGGCAACTCCTCACCTTCGACGATTATTGGCGGTGTCGTGCAATTGATTCAGATGGGCTCGTGGCCGATTGCTGCGGTTATCTTTATTGCCAGTGTTATCGTACCGGTGGGCAAACTAGTGGCGCTGATATGGCTTTGCCTGGTGGTTAAGCGTAGCAGTGCACTGAATGCTCAAAGCCGCACGCGACTGTATCGGCTAACAGAATTTATTGGACGCTGGTCAATGGTCGATGTCTTCGTGGTGGCGATTTTAGTGGCACTGATTCGCGCCGGCTCTCTAATGTCGATCACGCCAGGCCCTGCATCGCTCGCCTTTGGCTCTGTGGTTGTGTTAACCATGCTCGCGGCAATGACCTTTGATCCGCGCTTGATTTGGGATACTCCCCTCCCTCCTCGCCACCCTCTTCTTCGCCGTAAAGCGGCCACCAAGGAACCTGTTGATGGCTAACGAAACAGCATCGTCAAACTCTGACCCAACTAGCGATCAGGAGCTAAATAAGGCCAAAACATCGCGCCAGACCCGGTTATCTCCCATTTGGGTGGTACCCATCGTCGCGATAGCTATTGGGTTATGGCTGGTTTACGACAACTACGCTAGCCGTGGAACCCAAGTGACGCTGACCATGGAGAGTGCTGAGGGCATTGAGGCGGGCAATACGCTGATTCGCAGCCGTAATGTTGAAGTGGGTCGCGTGCAGAGTGTGCGCCTGTCTGACGACCTTTCCCATGCCGTGCTGACCGCTCGTATTCAGCCGGAGGTTGAGGATCTTCTGCGCGAAGATACCCGTTTTTGGGTGGTCAAGCCGCGCATTGGCCGTGAAGGCATTAGTGGATTGGGCACCGTGCTCTCCGGCGCTTACATTCAGCTTGAGCCCGGAACGGAAGCCGCACCGCGGCGAGAATTTCCCGTTAGCGATATCCCACCCGTTGCGCCCGCAGGCCAAGCGGGACTTCGCCTTAGCCTGACGAGCCAGCTGGGTAACTCACTGCGCGTAGGTGACCCGGTGTCTTATCAGGGCTACACCGTGGGGCGCATCGAAGAGAATAGTTTTGAGCCTGAGTCACGCACCATGCAGCATCAGCTCTTTATTGAGGAGCCATATACCGATTTAGTCACCGACAGCACCCGTTTCTGGACTTCTAGCGGTGTTGATTTCCGCTTGGACGCCGATGGCGTTCGAGTTAACGTCGAGTCATTGGAGGCACTGCTGGGTGGCGGTGTTACCTTCGGCGTGCCCGAAGACCTGCCCATGGGTCAACCGGTTGAAGCCAATACGCGGTTCACTCTCTACGCTGATGAAGATGCTGCCCGAGAGGGAACCTTCAATCGCTATTTGGAGTATGTGCTACTGGTCGATGAAACAGTGCGCGGACTTTCCAAAGGCGCGCCAGTAGAGTTTCGTGGTGTACGAATAGGCACCGTTGCTGCCGTGCCCTGGAATTTTACCGCGCCACAGCCAGACTCTCGCGCACGCTTTGCCATACCCGTACTGATTAGGATTGAGCCTCAGCGCTTGGGTATTGAAAATAGCGATATTGACTTGGAAGAGTGGGAGGATCGGTTCCAGCGCATGTTTGGCCTGGGGCTGCGAGCCTCGCTAAAAAACGGCAGTCTGCTAACCGGTGCCCTGTTTGTCGACCTCAACTTCCAGCGCGACTTAGCCGATGAGTATGTTGCCGAGCGATTCTCGGATCGTGACGTATTCCCCACCGTGCCTGGCGGCTTTGCCCAGATCCAGGCTCAGGTGACCGATTTACTAGATAAGTTAAATGCACTTGAAGTTGAACCGCTGCTAACCGGCTTGGATCGTAACCTTCAGGCTTCCGAGAGCATGCTGAATGAGGTTCGCGACGTGAGCGCCTCTCTTAATCAGTTGCTCAATGATCCTGAAACCCAGGCCATTGGTGGAAACCTTAACGCGACGCTGGATGAGCTGCGCAGCACGCTACAGGGTTTATCCCCTTCATCACCGGCCTATCAAGAGTTGACAACCGCCATTGAGCGATTGGATCGCTTGATGCGTGACTTACAGCCTTTGACTCGGACGCTCAACGACAATCCCAGAGCACTGTTGTTTGATAATCTGGATACTCAAGATCCCATACCGCGTGCGCCACGTGATTAAGGAGCTAACGATGTTTACATGGATGAGATGTTCACTGCTGCTGATCTGCCTGTTGCTATCCGCCTGCGCCAGCAGCGTCACGCCCCCCGCTCGCTATATGCTGCCAAGCGACCCACTGGCTAGCACGCCCCGCCAGCCCGCGGGCACGCTTATAGTGAGTTCCCCTCGACTTGCCCACTACCTGGATGTCGACGGCATTGTCATGCAACTAGACGACATTACGTTGAACGCCGCTCGGGAACATCAGTGGGCAGAAGGATTAGGCAGACAGTTAGAACGAAAACTGCGCGCCAATCTGGCGCAAGCGCTACCAACGCTTAGGATTATGCGTACGGAAGGCGAACAAGCCAACGCATTGACCCTGCGCCTGAACGTTGATCAATTCCAGGGCCGCTTTGACGGTGTCGCCGTGGCCAGCGGCCAATGGCAATTGCTTAACGATGCCGGTGAACTGCTAGCGATGGAAAATTTCTATGCAGAGACACCCCTTGCCGAGGATGGCTACCCCGCCCTGGTTCGCGCATTGAGTGATAGCTGGGATCAAGCCGCCGAACTTATCGCCACTCAAATACGTCAGGGCGATTATTTTGATTAATCAGCGCTTTTCTAAACTGAGTTTGCTGCACTACGCTTAATGCTAACCCCCTCAGGGATGTCAATATGACAGCTGAAACAAGCCAGACCACGGGTCTGCCCGCTGAACAACTGCGCGATGCCATTAACGCCCTCATGCATACCGTCACGGCAATGCTTGAGGGTGAATTGAGTCTTGACCTACTCGAAACCGCTTTAAATAGCCACGACGCCCTGCATGACCAGTTAGCAGCACAGAGTAGTGACACCTCAACGCTAGCCGCGCTTCAGCGCATTGAGCAATTTATTATTCGTCAAGCGGGGCACTATTTTCAAACGGCTAGCGTCGATTTTGATGAACAGCAAAACAGTCGTTTTATCGCCCTCTTTGCGCGACACCTACTCGCGCTCGACGGCATAGGGCCAGCCACGGCCCGCCAACTGTTTCAACTAGGTATTTTCACCCCTGAGCAGTTTTTTGTATTAACCCCCAAGGAAGTGGCCCAGCTCAACTTGCCCGCGACTACGTTAGCGCGGTTAATTCCACTGCATGCCCAGGCCCCGCCACTGCCACGATTCAGCGAAACAAGCTGAGGCCCCATAACCGTGTTACACTACTCGGCTTATTACTGACACGTAGTTTTCTGGTGTGTCCGTGCGCACCAGGATGATAGTGCTGCTTTGGCACTATAACCTTCACGTCTCCTGTCACGGTCATCCACGGCTAACCAACGACCATCGCGGCACGCTGAATTATCTGGCACACTTCGCTGCCGCGAAGGTGAATCAACCTCGCTTTTTGAACATAACACCTAGTGATAACAACCACTTACCGGTATTAACTCACTAGGTGACTGCGGAGAACGCATGAGCTTTTCTGAACTTGGCCTGCACGCCGATTTGTTACGCGCTGTCACAGCGCAAGGTTACACTGAGCCTACCCCGATACAACGACAGGCTATTCCCGTTGTACTAGAAGGTCGTGACATGCTGGCCAGCGCCCAAACCGGCACGGGTAAAACCGCTGGTTTTACGCTGCCGATGCTGCAACGCTTAAACACCGGCAAACGACCTACAAAGCGTCAGGTACGTGCACTAGTGCTAACCCCTACCCGCGAGCTTGCCGCTCAAGTAGGCGAAAGCGTGTCGACCTACGGTCAACATCTGGCACTGCGCTCTCACATTATTTTTGGCGGCGTCGGCCAACAGCCTCAAATCGATGCACTGAAAGCCGGTTTGGATGTACTGGTTGCCACTCCAGGCCGCCTGTTGGATCTTCACCAGCAAGGGCATGTGGATCTCTCCTGCGTTGAGATTTTAGTGCTTGATGAAGCTGATCGCATGCTGGATATGGGCTTCATTCATGACATTAAGCGGTTGTTGCGCCTAGTGCCTAAAAAGCGCCAAAACCTGCTGTTCTCAGCGACATTCTCTAACGAGATCCAAACCCTGGCGCAACAGTTGCTGGATAACCCGGCGATGATTGAGGTAGCGCCACGGAATGCCACAGCCGACAAAATTGAGCAGGCCATTTACCGCGTTGACCGCGAGAAGAAGCGCGAGCTGCTGGCTCACTTGATTCAGCAACATGGCTGGTTCCAGGTGCTGGTATTTACGCGCACCAAACATGGTGCTAACCGCCTTGCAGAGCAGCTCTCCAAGCAGGACATCCCTTCAATGGCGATCCATGGCAATAAAAGCCAGGGAGCGCGCACTCGCGCACTAACGGCATTCAAGAGCGGCGACCTGCAGGTACTCGTGGCCACCGATATCGCTGCTCGCGGACTGGATATCAATGAGTTGCCCCACGTCGTCAATTTTGACCTACCCAACGTGGCGGAAGATTATGTCCACCGCATTGGCCGCACCGGTCGGGCTGGCAGCAATGGCGAAGCCGTTTCGTTGGTGTGTGTCGATGAAGACGGCCTGCTGGGCAATATTGAGCGGCTAATCAAGCAGAAGCTAACAAAGCACATTGAACCTGGCTTTGAGCCCGACCCCAGTATCAAACCTGAGCCCATCGAAAATGGCCGTCGCAATCAACGTCAGCCCCGCGCCAAACGCAAACCCGAAGGCCAGAGCGCCAATACCGGCGGCGAACGTAAACGCCGCGCGCGGCGCTAGCTCAGAGTGCAGGAATATGCGAAGGTGTCGCCTTTGCATATTCCAAGCCGCTGTTTCCAGCAGCAATTTTAGCCAAAACTTTTCACGGAGTGATTATGGCGTCTTCTCAACTGATGGCCGAGTACCGCCAATGGCTGACGTTTCAGCGTCAAGAGCAGCTCAGCCGCGAACATCAAGGGATCGTACAGCGTTTAGAGGACGCCCGGGCGTCAGCTAATCAGGTGCTTCAAGCCTACCGAAGCATGGCTGAAAAGGCCTCGATCGAAGGGGCCTGCTACCGCACGATTTTCTTGCGCCAGCGGGATGACAACCACGCCCTCCCCTGCGAAGGCTGGCTTTTTGTACGCCGAGTACTGAGCGAAGGCAATAGCACTCGCGTACGTGTCACCCTGCTTGAAACTTTTAGCCTTGAAGATGGCATCATGGCGCCAGGCGATAAACCTGCCCGCAAGCTTACTTTAGAAATATTTGACCAGTTAAATATAGATAAAGGCATGCGCACGAACGTCAGGGTCGACTGCCTGGACACTCCTCAGGATTACCACTTTATTACGCTACTCGATGCCGTTCGCGGAGACTTGCGTCCCCACCTCAAGTAAGTACTCGTATGGCAACGCGTCGCTCGATTACGTTTATTTTGCTGATGGTTGTGGTGGGGCTTAATTTACGCCCCGCCATGTCTTCGGTCGCTCCTCTACTTACCCGCTTGCAAGAAAGCGCCGGGCTTTCCGCTACCGCGGCAGGGCTACTCACCACGCTCCCCGTGCTTTTTTTAGGCCTCTCCGCCCCTCTTGCCCCTGCCCTGGCTAAACGTATAGGCAGTGAACGGGCGCTAAGTGCGGCACTGACACTGCTGGCTGCTGGATTGATTTTGCGTGGCTTACCCCTCCCCGGCGGGCTCTTTATCGGCTCAGCGATGGCAGGCTGTGCGATCGGCATTGGCGGCACCCTGCTACCGGCCCTGGTTAAGCGTGAACTCCCCGACAGTGCAGACCTGCTCACCGGCTTATACACCATGGCGCTTTGCTTAGGTGGCGCGTTAGGGGCTGGGTTTAGCGTTCCATTAACGCAACTGCTCGGCAGTTGGCAGGCGAGCTTGATGAGCTGGTCACTGTTGGCGCTGTTCGCATTAGTGCTTTGGCACTTCCAAATGCCCCGCACCACCATGACCAACACACCAACAGCGCCTAAAAGCGGTATTTTACGCCTTCTTAAGCAACCGCTTACCTGGCACGTTATGCTGTTCATGGGTATTCAATCGTCCATGGCTTACATCGTATTTGGCTGGCTGCCTACACTGCTGGTTGATCGCGGTTATAACGAGGCCGATGCGGGCTGGACAATGGCGGTGTCGATTATGTGCCAGCTTGCCTCAGCGCTTGGCGCCCCTTGGCTTGCACGCCTGGGGCGTGACCAGCGTCCCGCGCTATTACTTGTGCTGTTTAGCACCGCCATAGGCCTGTGGATGCTGCTTATCGCGCCACTGGTATGGAAATGGCCCGGCGCTGCACTGCTGGGTATCGGCCAAGGTGGCAGCTTTAGCCTGGCGCTAAGCCTGTTAGTATTGCGCACGGCCAACTCACGCCTTGCCGGTCAACTTTCTGGGCTTGTTCAGGGCGGTGGCTATACGCTGGCCGCACTAGGCCCCTTTGGTGTGGGGGTTATGCTGCAATCAGGCGCCAACACACCACATATCGCCTGGCTGTTGATCGCCCTGATTATGGTTTGCTGTGGCTTTGCGCTACTAGCGGGCCGCAATCATCGCTTAGACGATCATAGTGGTGAACTTTTGGTACAGCGTGTTACGCCTACTTTCTGATTAGCAGGTTTCGCATAAAGCCCCAGGAGATGGCGATGAACCCCTACTCCCCTCTAGCCGACAGCGTTCCCTCCCAAGAGCGCATTTTAGTTATTTACACGGGCGGCACCATCGGTATGCAACAACATGCAGAAGGGCTCACGCCTGGCGGTGACTTCACTAACCGCATGGCGACAGCGCTTAACCAGCTACCGCTTGCCCAACAGCAATCACTTCCGCCTTATGAGGTGGTTAGCTATACCACGCTGATTGATTCAAGTGCCGCTACCCCGCTCACTTGGCAGCAGATTGCCCACGACATTAACGACCAATTAACGGCCTACGCCGGTTTCGTGATTATTCATGGCACCGATACGCTCAGTTGGACGGCCGCTAGCCTTGCCTATCAACTCCAGGGGATAGATCGACCAGTGATCGTCACGGGCTCAATGCTGCCATTGGAATCGCCAGGCAGCGATGCCTTGGACAACTTGCACGGCGCGCTGCAGTTTGCCGCTAAGCCCGAGCTCCAAGAAGTGGCTATTTACTTTGCAGGACAATTATTGCGGGGCGCCCGTGCCATCAAGCAGCACAGCGAAGCAGCCAACGCCTTCGCCAGCCCCAACTACCCACTGCTCGGTGAGCGGGTAGGCGAAGATTTCGTTTATTACCCCAGCCGCGGACTTGGCCTGCAGCAGCGTGGTGCGCCGCGTTTCGAGCTCCCCGACTACCGCTTGGTCAATCAGGGAGAGATCGTTCGCATCGCCCTTTGGCCGGGCATATCAGCTTGGCAACTAGACGCCTGGCTGAGTGATGCGCGTGTCAAAGGGGCGCTGCTCCAGCTCTGGGGCGCGGGTAACCTCCCCGACGACCCCAGTTTGCTTCACGTACTTGCCAAAGCCAGCGGGGAAGGCAAACTGCTCGCCGCCATTAGCCAGTGCCCCCAGGGAAGTGTCCACTTGGGTGCTTATGCGGCGGGGCATGGCCTGAGCGATGCAGGCGTTCTCGCCGGCGATGATATGACGCCAGAAGCGGCATACACCAAGCTAGCCCACTTACTGGCACAGCCACTCGCGTTAGAGGATCAGCGGCAGCGCTTTTTAACGTCGCTAATCGGTGAACGCTAGCCAATCACAGCATTTGAAAGGTGGCGTAGGCTGAGAATCAAGCTATGTTGTAGGAAGCATTCTAACCGTTTGAAGGAGCAACAGATTATGGAAAAACCGGTGCACCATTTCAGCGAACTATTCGAGCAGTTGGGCCTAGCATCTGACGCAGCTTCAATCGAGCGCTTTATCCAGCGCAACGCCCCGCTTCCAGAAACAATGCCATTGGCTGAAGCCCCTTGCTGGAACGAGGGCCAAGCAGAGTTTTTAAGAGAAGCCGTCGATGACGATGCCGACTGGGCAGAGGTCGTCGACCACCTTGACGCCTCAATGCATAAACCACAGTAAGGCGGAGGCCTATTAATCGGAGGCTTGATAACTTATGCGCCGCTAGTACGGCGCTATCCATTCAATCGCGCTTCTACACGTTCAAGAATTTGGCGGCTGACTTTGCCGACTAGCGGCTTGGCCGCTTTGTTAACGGCTTTCTCCATTAAGCGGTTGCGAATCTCATAGCTCAACATCAACGCCACTTCGGTTCCTTCTGGCACCTCGCGAAGGCGATAACGCCCCTGGTTCTTCACCCCATCCAACGACTCCCAGGCAAGCACATGGGGCGGCTGGATCTCGGTCACCATGACATCAAATGCCCAGTCCATACCCACGGCACGCACATGCCACCGATAGCGGTTTTCGCCCAGCGTTTCTATTGAGCGAATCAGATCCGAGTAATCGGCAAAATCCTCGACACGGCGCAATAGTTCAAACACACGTTCGGGCGGAGCGTTAATGATTTCACTATGTTCAATCGTTGCCATTGGTTCGCCTCTAACGACATGGATGGATAGCGTAGCATGTTGATATTAATGCTGCCCGCCTACGCACTTTCTACCTCACCAAGGTACTTCGATAAGCGCTAGAACTGGTCAGACTAACGGCTATTGCGTAAACTGCCGCCCTTCCGGACCGGACCCCGGAACGCCGCGACAGCTAAACACTGCTCGTGATTAATAAATTCTCCGACAAAGAGTGTTTTCTCATGTCATCAACACCCCCGATGGCGGCTGATACAGCCACCACGACCGTTGTTATCTATTCCGGTGGAATGGACTCTTTTACCGTGCTCCACCGCGCACTGCGTGAAGGGCTTAACGTACACGCGCTTTCGTTTGACTACGGCCAGCGGCACGCCCGCGAACTCGATACTGCACGCCAGGTGTGCGCCTCGCTAGGGCTCCCCCATCAAGTGGTCGATATTCGCGCTATACACGGCCTGATTGATAATTCGGCGCTCACCAACCCAGCCCAGGCAATGCCCCAGGGCGACTATGGCGCAGACAACCTGCGCGCTACCGTGGTGCCTAATCGTAATATGATTTTGCTCTCCCTGGCGATTGCCAAGGCCGTCAATATTGGCGCAGAGCGCGTCGACTACGGCGCCCATGGCGGCGACCACGTTTTATACCCCGACTGCCGCCCCGGGTTCGTCGAGGCTATGAATCATGTCGCGGGCATCGCCAACTTCGAGCCGGTTAAGCTACACGCCCCTTATCTCAAAGTAAGCAAGGCCGACATACTGCGTGACGGCCTGGCAATGGGATTGGATTACCGCCATACATGGACCTGCTATGAAGGCCGTGAACTTGCCTGCGGCGTATGCGGCAGCTGCCGCGAGCGGCTGGAAGCCTTTGCCGCCAACGGCGTGACCGACCCATTGGCTTACAGCGTAGACAGCGCAGTAGGTCAGCGCTGATGTATCAAGTCAAAGAAGCCTTCTACACCCTGCAGGGGGAAGGTGCCCAAGCGGGCAGAGCGAGCGTTTTCTGTCGTTTTAGCGGCTGCAACCTGTGGTCAGGTCGTGAGATTGATCGGGCGACGGCTAAATGCACTTTTTGCGATACTGACTTTATTGGCACTAACGGCATCAATGGCGGTAAGTTTGCCACTGCTACCGCCCTTGCTGAGCACATTGCAGCGCTCTGGCCCAGCCACAGCAGTGACGCCAAGTCGAAGGCAACACCCTATGTGGTGTTTACTGGCGGCGAGCCACTGCTGCAGCTTGACACAGCGCTGATTGCCACGTTGCATAGCCATGGGTTTGAGGTGGCCGTCGAGACCAACGGTACTTTGCCACCGCCCCCAGGCATTGACTGGCTGTGTGTCAGCCCTAAGGGCAGCAATCCGCTGGCCGTTACCCAAGGCGACGAACTAAAGCTCGTTTACCCTCAAGCAGAGGCTCCTCCAGAGCAGTTTTCAAGCCTGGGGTTTCGCCACTTCTTTTTACAGCCGATGGATCTTGCTCCTCTCAATCAGGATAAGACCACCGTCGCTGAAGCGACCGCCTACTGTATGGCTAACCCCCAGTGGCGTCTATCGCTGCAAATGCACAAATTAGCAGGTTTTGATTAATGTCCCTATTCGTAAACCAACTGACCCATATTGACGTTTCAATTTGGTGTTCTGAGCGCGGCCTAGTGGGCTGTAGCTGGCAGGTAGACGCACTGCTGGATGGCGAGCTAGGCGAAGATGGCATGCTCTTCGACTTTGGTGAAGTCAAGCCGTGGATCAAGCGCACGCTTGATAGCGGCTTAGATCATACTCTACTGGTGCCCACCCAAGCCCCCGGGGTGATTGTTACAGAGTGCCTCGAAGGTGTGTGCATACGGACTACCACGCCCTACCCGATGGAAGTAAGGGGGCCAAAAGAGGCGTTTAGCCTGCTGCCGTGGAAAACCATTGAGCTTGACACGGTCGCTGAGTATTTAAGCCAGCAGCTCACTGAACAGCGTCCTAACAATGTCCACCAGGTCACCCTAACGCTGAACGACGAGGCCATTGAAGGCGCTGCCTATGGCTACACGCACGGCCTAAAGCGCCACCTAGGCAACTGCCAGCGTATCGCCCACGGCCACCGTTCGCGGCTACATATCCTTCAGCAGGGGGTACGTCAACTTAAGCTCGAACAGCAGTGGGCCGCATGGTTAGATAATCGTTACCTGCTTGAAGAGGCGGATATCACCTCACGGGATAACGACTTCCTGATCTGCGCCTACCGGGCCGCTCAAGGTGATTTCTCCATTACGCTGCCACAGTCGCTATGCGCGATCCTCCCCGGCCCCACCACGGTAGAAAATATCGCCGCTTGGCTGGCAAAAGAGGTTGCCACGCAAAGCGGCGTAACCACGCGCATTCAGGCCTTTGAGGGCATCAACAAGGGCGCGATTGCCATGTCTACACCTAGTGCTACACCAAGTCAGCTATGAGTGAAGGGTGTCGTGCGGGGTGTGGCGCCTGCTGCATCGCACCTTCAATTAGCTCAGCTATCCCCGGCATGCCTGAGGGCAAGCCGGCGGGCGTTCGCTGCGTGCAGTTAGACGAGGATAACCTGTGCCGTTTGTTCGGAGATCCGAGCCGCCCCAGGGTCTGCGAGCGGTTTAACTTTGACGCCAGTGTGTGCGGCGAGCACCGGGAAGAGGCGCTCGCCACCTTGACGTGGCTGGAGCAGGACACCCGTTAAACAGTGCCCTGCTTTAGTTTATCAACCTTCAGCGCCTACCGGCCGCGGTAAACGGCGATCCAACAAGCTGATCCAACGGGTTAGCACCGGCGCATCGCTGTGGCTGACTTCACTCAATAGCTGCCTAAAACTCTCTTTCGCCTGCTGGTCGTTAGGCTCGATACGCGTCAGCCATAGCTCAAGGGCCGCTAGCTCCTGGTGGCGATTGCCGTGCTCGCGGGACTGGTTTATCGCCATTTCAGCCAATGCTTTGACTTCATTGGCGGGGTGTCCCAGCAGATCACGCACCTTGGCCAGTTGGGTGGCTAATTCAGGCAAAAATAGCGTGGTACGTTCACGGGCAATCACCAAGCACTGGTCGAGGTACTCCTCTGCGGCATTTAGCTCGCCTAGTTCAATGCAGGCATCCGAGTACCACAGCACCGGCCGCTGGTAGCGGTCACGACCATTCAGCTCCGCCATCTGATCCAGGCTATCGCGTAACTGAGTCAACCCGGTGGCATCGCCTGCCAGGGCTCGTTGCCAACCGAGAATGCACTGGCTGGAAATTTGCCACAGCTGTAAATCGGGCGTTCCGGTCATTGCCGCCGCTCGTTCTGCATGCCGCGCGGCCAAGTGAACGTGACCTAGCTGACGGTAGAGCGCAGCGGCAAATAGCAGCGCCAGCGCCAAGGTACCGGGGTGGGCGATTTTCTCCGCCAGCCGAATCGCCGCCGATACTTGCCGCTCGGCACGCTGATAATCACCGCGCAGGCAGAGCGCCCAGCCCTGAAAGCAGGCGGCCGAAACTTGCGGATGATCGGAGAACGGTAGCCACTCGATCATCATTTGCGCATTGAGGGGATCGATTTCATCTAAATGGTCGTGAGCCTGCTGAATGCGACCTGCCCAGTATTCGCAGTTAGCGCGGGCATAGTCGGCCAAACGACGATAGCGAGGGTCTTCAAGACGTGCAGCGAGATCAGCGAGCGTCGACGCCAGTGCAAAGGCATCGGCATGAGCATAGCGCTGGCTACGCCCTACCCAAAGCCCCCATTTGACCAGGAATATCTGCTCTAGATCTTCTGGGTCTTCTAATCTATCGGTACCCGATTCGCGCAGTAGCTCCCTCGCACGCACAAAGCTTTCGTGAGCGGTAGGCGAGCCATGCCCCTCAAGTGAGAAGGCCGCCTGGCCGCGCACGGTGAGCAGACTCACTTCACGCTCAATCTCATGCTCGACGTGGCGCAAGCTCGCCAAACCGAAATCGGCCATGCGTAGTGCAGTTCGGTTGGCGCTCACCTTAAGCGCTTCCCGGGCGGCCAGTTCGAAATAGCGTGCACCACGGGCATAATGACCGCTACGGCGCAGATGGGTGGCAAAATCGCCGGGGTGGCGACTAATCCACACCGGGAAGCGCTCCTCAATTAAGGTCACTACTTGCTGATGCAGCTTGACCCGCACATCCCGCGGACAGGAAAGATAGGCCGCTTCTTGCAGCAGTTGATGGCTAAACTGGTATTCGTGTTCGCCGCTCTCTTTATCGACCGGCTCGACAATCTCAAGCGCCCGCATATGTTCGAGCGCTTGGTTAAGCCGACCTTTTTCCCAGCCGCTACACTCCAGTAGAAAATCCAACCGGAAGCGCTTACCCAGCACTGCCGCTATGTGGGCAATTTCTCGGTCACCCTCAAGCTGATCAATACGGCTTGCCAACAGACCTAATAATCCTTTGGGCAGTTCATCGAACTGGACACTGCGCCCTTCGCGACGATCCATATCCAGACGCCGGCAAATCTCCTGCATATAGAGCGGCACGCCATCGCAGCGCTCAATAATCTGGTTGCGTAACCGCGGGCTCAAATGAATGCGGTAGCGCCGTGACAGCTGTGACAATAGCCGTGAAGACTGCTGCGGATCCAGATTCCCCAAACTAATCTGTTGATCCCAATGTAGCTTCACCGGTAGCAGCTCTCTGCCGTGATGGCTGGCTACCAGCATAAAGGCGGTATTGATTGGCAAACGTGCCTGCAACCCAGCGAGCACTTTAAACGACGGCTCATCAAGCCACTGTAAATCATCGACCATCAGTACCAGAGTATGGGTGGTCGCCTGACGCTCGATTAAGCGGTGCAGCAACATCACCACCAGTTCAACGGCTTCACCGCTTTGGGCAAGCTGGGTGATCTCCTGAACTTCGTGCACCCCAAGCGCCTCTTCCAACAGGTGCTGGCGCTCGGGCGTAAGCTGGTCAAACTCCAGCGTCGCCTGTAGTTCGTGAATCGCCTCAACGGTTAGTGGTCGCTTGAGATACCAGCTAACCAAAGTGCGGGCAACGCCGTAGGGATCCAGCACCGACAGCCGCGTGGTGGGCTGCCAGCAAATTGCCGCATCGCGACTGAGCTCTAACTGGCGGAAACCGACCATCAGTGCCGATTTACCCATACCAGACGCCCCGCGTACTAATACGCTTTGACGCAAACCTATACCTGCCCGCGCCAACGCATCGCGCAGCGTACGCAGCGAGGTTTCACGCCCGACCAGGCTAGGCGGCAGCGCATCTCGGCCGCCTTCGTTTAGGCCAAGCACTAAAGCACGCAGTCGAACGCGACCGTCACTCGCCACCAAACGCGATACCAGCCGCGGCTGTAGATCCAACGCGGGCGGCATGTGCTGGCTGGCTTCTTGAGAGATGACCAGCTCACTGCCTTCGGCCGCGCTCATTAGCTCCAGCGAGGTTTGGGTGACTTGCCCCAGCGGATCAGCCAGTTGCCGCTCGGGTAGATAAACGACTCGCCCGCTATGCAAACCAGCGGCCAGCTCAAATTGCGGCACTTCGCCTTCGCCAGACCAGTGGCGGGCACTCTCTTGGGGAAGCGCCTGTCGGCAGTGCTCATAGAGCGCCACTAACTCAGCCAACTGATGAGCAGGCCCGTGGGTGCCGAAACAAGCTAACCCCAAGCCGCCGGTGGCGCCAGGCAGCCAGAAGCCGCCCAAGTGATGGCACTGCTGCTCTAGCCAACGCAATAGCTCCAACTGCAGAGTGAGACAGTGGCGCGTCGCGGCACGATCTTGCCACTCCCCTTTTAGGCGCAACCGGATAGCCATTACGGAAAGCTGGCGCAGCTCAATCTCATCTTCACGTAGAGGTTTGCTATCCGCCGCCAGCGCGCGGGAAAAAGCCCCTTGAGGACTCATCATGCGCGGGTCATGGTGGCCGTCAGACCAGTAACTGGCCAGCTGTAAGAAGCTAGGTTCAGGCTGCTGACCTGACAATGCCAGTAGCTGCAAGTAGCTATTATACTGCTCATGAGCGGCGGCCATTTGATTCTGTTCAGCCAGTTGGCGTACCAAGCGCTCATGAAACGGGCCATAGCCGGAGAAGCGACTCACCAGGGTTTCCAGGATCAAATCAGGCACATCGGTGTGAGCTTCGAGCACCTGTTCGGCAAAACGAATGACGCGCTGGCGCCATTCATTGCGCACCTGGACTAACCAGCGCTGAAACTCACTACAGCTGGCCAATTGAAGCTCTTCAATCAGGTCACCTTGGTAACAGGTCATCAGTGCTTCCAGTGTATCCAAGTCACGCGGCCCTTCGAGCAGCTGCTGCAGCGTATGCAGGTCGACTTTCCAATTGGCCGGAAGCTGGAAGGCAATCGTTTGCCGGGAGACGCTTAATACTTGGTCAGCACTCTCTCCCAACGACTGCCGTAAACAGTGCAGCGCGTGACGCAGGTTAGTCCTGCCGGAAGATAACCCCTGATCGGGCCACAGCAGTTCCGCCAGCGCGGCACGATTAACCGGCTGACGATGTAGTAACAGATAAACGAGCAGCGCTTTCACTTTGTCGTAGCTGAAGTGAGTTAATACATCTTCACCCTGAGTGAGTGAAAAATGGCCAAATAGGGTTAACTGGTCTGTCTCACGAGCATCGCGCATGATAAACATCCTGCCGGGCTAAGCGGGTTAAGCTGGCACGCCGCTATGAAAACGAAAAGCAGTATCGGTCGAAGTAATCAGCTCCGCTTCACGCGCTACAAAAAAAGCGATCCGCTCGTCAATTGAGTCCGATGTCTGCTGGCGAGCCAGTAGCAGATAATCCTCGAAGTGACGGCCTTCTGACTTCACCAGGGTGCGATAAAACTTGGCAAGCTCTTCATCTAAATAAGGAATTAAGCAAGCGAAGCGTTCACAGCTGCGCGCTTCAATAAGTGCGCCGATGATGAGCACATCAATTAACCGTTCGGGGTCATTGCTGCGCAGGTGTCGCCTTAGCCCTTCCGCGTAGCGTGAAGCGGTCAAGTGCTGGTAGGCCACACCGCGTGCTTCCATGAGCGCGACTACTTGCTCGAAATGCAGCAGCTCTTCACGAGCTAATTGCGACATTTTGCTCAGCAAAAGTGGTTGATCTACATAACGATAGAGCAAGCTCATAGCGGTAGATGCGGCTTTTTTTTCGCACTGCGCATGGTCAATTAGCAGCGTTTCTGGATTTTCAAGCGCCCACTGCAGCCATGCTTCAGGGGTCGCACAGGCCAAAAACTGGTGCAAACTTTCCGGCAGCAAATCATCCGCTTTCACTGCGTGATCAGCCGTTTGCAAGCCACTCTTTTTTGTAGTTTGTGTAGAAGGTTGTATCAACATAACACCATCACCAAGCTTATATCTCACTATTGTACAACATATAAGGCCATAAGGCGCTTATAGTTCCCTGTTGCATACCATTCTCTACGATCTGAATCATCTATTACTAATGTAGCTACGCGTTTAAAAATGCTCCACACACTTTTAATCAATACGCTTGCATAAGCACTACAGCAGTAAAACGGCTCTCCAGTTAAGTAAGTGAGGAGTATGGTAACGCGCTGTAACGATAATCACACCCGCATAGCCTAAGGTTCGCTATGAAATGGAAAAAACTTTCCTGATTTTGAGCCAATTGGCTAATAAAAAGCGTTTTTTTGATCCGTTTAAATCGTGACATCAACATAAAGTACAAGAGTCGTCTCAGCTTGCCAGCTTAACATTGTCGACAGTTTGCCGTAGAATCGCAGCCATCCAACCACACGCTGTTTGTCAAGCGTATGTCATATGTGATCGGCCCCACTTTATAAAAACTGCGCAGCCAACACCGTGCAATGTGCAGGCCGTCACCATAAAGTAAATGAAACGTGAATGAGAGGGCCCCAACGTGCTTGAAGCTTATCGCCAACATGTCGAGGAACGTGCCGCCGAGGGCGTCCCGCCCAAACCCCTAAATGCCGAACAAGTAGCCTCACTAGTTGAGCTACTGAAAACGCCACCGGCCGGTGAAGAGGAGTTTATCCTTGATTTAATCACCAACCGCGTTCCGCCGGGCGTTGACGAGGCCGCTTATGTAAAAGCAGGCTTCCTCACCGCTATTGCGAAAGGTGAAGCGAGCTCTCCGCTGATCGACAAGATTCACGCCGTCAAGCTGCTGGGCACTATGCAAGGTGGCTACAACATCGTTTCAATGGTAGAGCTACTCGATAACGAAGAGCTTGCCCGCGAAGCAGGCGAGCAGCTCAAGCACACCCTACTGATGTTCGACGCCTTCCACGATGTGGAAAGCCGCGCCAAAAATGGCAACAGCGTCGCGAAAGAGGTGATTCAGTCCTGGGCAGACGCCGAATGGTTCCTGTCTAAACCCGCACTGGCTGAAAAAATCACCCTGAGCGTGTTTAAAGTTCCTGGTGAAACCAATACCGATGACCTGTCACCTGCACCGGATGCCTGGTCACGCCCGGATATTCCGCTCCATGCCAACGCCATGCTCAAAAACGAGCGCGACGGCATTGAGCCAGTGGTTCCAGGCACCACTGGCCCGCTCAAACAGATCGAAGATGTTAAAGCCAAAGGCTTCCCCGTCGTCTATGTCGGCGACGTAGTCGGCACCGGCTCATCGCGTAAGTCAGCCACCAACTCGGTGCTGTGGTTCTTCGGCGACGATATTCCCTACGCACCCAACAAGCGCGCTGGCGGCTTCTGCTTTGGTAGCAAAATTGCACCTATCTTCTTTAACACCATGGAAGATTCAGGCGCTCTACCGGTTGAAATGGACGTCACCAACCTGAACATGGGCGACGTCATCGATGTTTACCCCTACGCAGGTAAAGTGTGCAAACACGGTAGCGATGACGTTATCACCACTTTTGAGCTTAAAACGCAGCTGATTCTGGATGAAGTACGCGCTGGCGGCCGTATTCCCCTAATCATTGGCCGTGGTTTGACTGGTAAGGCGCGTGAGTCACTGGGCCTACCCACTTCTGACGTTTTCCGCCTACCCGATCAGCCTAAAGATACTGGCAAAGGCTTCACCTTAGCGCAGAAAATGGTCGGTAAAGCCTGTGGTCTTGAGGGCGTTCGCCCCGGCATGTACTGCGAGCCCAAGATGACCACCGTAGGCTCGCAAGACACCACAGGCCCGATGACCCGTGATGAGCTGAAAGACCTTGCCTGCCTTGGTTTCCAAGCCGACCTGGTTATGCAGTCGTTCTGTCACACCGCAGCTTATCCGAAGCCCGTGGATGTGGATACTCACCACACCCTGCCCGACTTCATTATGAACCGTGGCGGCGTTTCACTACGCCCCGGCGACGGCATCATTCACAGCTGGCTTAACCGCATGCTGCTGCCTGATACGGTGGGCACCGGCGGTGACTCGCACACCCGTTTCCCGCTCGGCATCTCATTCCCGGCGGGTTCAGGCCTGGTAGCGTTTGCTGCTGCCACCGGCGTTATGCCGCTGGATATGCCGGAGTCAGTACTGGTTCGCTTCAAGGGCAAACGCCAGCCCGGCGTTACGCTGCGTGACCTGGTTCACGCCATTCCGCTCTACGCCATCAAGCAAGGCTTGCTGACCGTTGATAAATCCAACAAGAAAAACGCCTTTTCAGGGCGCGTGTTGGAAATTGAAGGTCTGGAAGACTTAACGGTTGAGCAAGCCTTTGAGCTTTCTGATGCATCCGCTGAGCGCTCCGCCGCTGGCTGTACCATTACGCTGTCGGAAGAGAGCGTTACCGAATACTTGAAGTCTAACATCACCCTCTTGAAGTGGATGATGGGCAACGGTTACGGTGACGAGCGCACCATTAGCCGTCGTATTGAGGGCATGGAAGCTTGGCTGGCTAACCCCAGCTTGATGCGTGCTGACCAGGATGCCGAGTACACCGAAGTTATCGAAATTGATCTGGCTGAAATTAAAGAGCCCGTTCTGTGTGCGCCGAATGACCCTGACGATGCGCGTCTACTGTCTGAAGTCGCAGGCCAGAAAATCGACGAAGTCTTTATCGGTTCTTGCATGACCAACATCGGCCACTTCCGGGCTGCTGGCAAACTGCTTGAGAAGCAGCCTGCCGGTAGCTTAAAAACCCGGCTGTGGCTGGCACCACCGACGAAAATGGATCAGCATCAGCTGACCGAAGAGGGCTACTACGGCATCTACGGCCGTGCCGGTGCCCGTATGGAAATGCCGGGTTGTTCACTGTGTATGGGTAACCAGGCCCGCGTTGCCGCTAAGAGCACCGTGGTGTCTACGTCTACACGTAACTTCCCGAACCGTTTGGGTGACGGTGCCAATGTGTACCTCGCCTCTGCGGAACTGGCGGCCGTTGCCGCAGTAGAAGGACGTCTCCCCAGCGTTGAAGAGTATCAACGTTATATGAGTGAGTTTGACGCTATGGCGGGCGAGATTTATCGTTATATGAACTTTCACGAAATTGAGGAGTATCAAAAGATCGCCTCAAACGTGATTCCGGTCGCTCAAGAAGCCTAACGCTTGTTAAGCACTTGAGACAGACCGCCCCATCGCCGATGCTCGCACCATCGCAGAAGATGTGAAACATTGCATTTTCTGAGCCGATGACCGAACGTCCCGCCACTGTTTTACAGGGCGGGGCGTTTTTTTATGCTCTACCTTTCTAAACTGAACGGTAATACAACAGTGTTTACCCTTAGGAGCGTGTAATGACCCATTCGATTGATATCGTGACGCCCGATCTCTGCGATGCGCACCCAGAGGTTGCGGTGCTTGACCCGATGTTTGCCAATTTTGGCGGGCTTGAAGCTTTCTATGGCCCTATTCGTACAATCAAATGCTTTGAAGATAACTCCATGGTGAAACAGGCCGTTGCCGAGCCAGGCAACGGCGCGGTGCTGGTGGTTGATGCGGGTGGTTCGCACCGCTGCGCCATGCTGGGGGATATGCTCGCCGAGCAGGCAGTCGCCAACGGCTGGGCGGGGGTCGTTATGTACGGCTGCGTGCGCGATGTGGAGATACTCGCCTCTCTGCCCATTGGTGTTCAGGCGCTAGGTAGCCATCCGCGCAAAAGCGAAAAACGCGGCGAGGGACAGCGAGATATCGGCGTTACCTTTGCCGGCGTTACTCTTCAGCCCGGCCAGTGGTTGTATGCGGATAACAACGGCATTATTGTTGCCGAGCAAGAGCTGCCACTTTCTTAACAACGACCTCCGTAGTCATTAAATTTGTCTTAAAAGAGGCCCTTGCCAGGTGTGGCGGTTACTGCCACCCTGGTGACTCATTCTTACCGTTTAATGACGATGCAGCCTTTGACCTATCTTGGCTCTGCCTTACTGCGCACGTTACGCGATCACCTTCGTCCACTGATCGCCTATCACCTGTTTTTTACGCTGCTCGCCTCAGCCTTGCTGCTGCCAGCGATCACCTGGGTAACTCGCTGGCTGCTGGCCCAGCTCAACCGAACCGTGGTCACCAACGATGAATTGATCTCGCTACTGTTTAGCCCGCTGGGTTTAGTAGGCATGCTGGTGGGGCTTGGGTTCGCGTTTCTGATTATTTACTGGCAGCAGGCAGGCATGCTGCAGGTTGCCGTCAGGCCCCGTGACAATCACTATCGGCTGGCTCTTGAAGCACTCTGGCTAAGCACTCGTCGGCTGCCTGCCCTGGCAGGTCTCGTCATACTGCAGGTAGGCACCCACTTACTACTGCTCGCCCCCTTTATGGCCGGCCTCGCATGGCTTTACGATTTCTGGCTGAGCGGTATAGACCCTTACTATCTACAGCGCGTGCGCCCTCCCTCACTGTGGTATTTCATAGCTTGCGCACTACCACTGCTTATTACTTGGGTATGGGCGGCATCATGGCTCTACCTGCGATGGCTCTTGGCGCTGCCCTTTGTTGCCCTGGAAGAGTGTAATCCCTGGCAGGCACTTAAACGAAGCGTTAGCCTAACCCGCGGCTGGCGCCGCTCCATTGGCGCAGCAGTACTTCTACTATTGGTCGTCATTGTTAGCCTGCCGCTACTGGTGACACTGCTCTTTGACCGGCTATTCACGCCGCTTCTGTGGTGGCTGCCGGAACACAATGCCGTGCTCATCCCAGCGATGCTGGCGTATTTACTTGGCTATGTGCTGGTCACCCTGGCCATTACCTTCATCGGTATTGCCGCCAATGCGCTGCTTTCCGCCTGTCTCTATATGCAGCTGGCCCATCGAGAAGCTCGCCCTGCACCGCCACCTGAGGATGTTAACGCAGGCAAACTGGCCTGGGCGGTAGAGCTGAGCGTACTTATTTTTGCCGGTCTTCAAGCGTGGTGGATACTCAATAGCTTTGAGATACGTGACAACGTCGCGGTGATTGCCCACCGTGGAAGCTCCATGGTGGCACCTGAAAATACCCTTGCCGCGCTGGAGCAGTCGCTGCTTGATGGCGCTGACTATATCGAGATAGACGTACGTTTGAGCCGTGACCAGCAGGTTATGCTTTACCATGATCGCAGCATGGCACGGTTAACCGGCGACAACCGTGAGTTTGGCGAGCTTACCAGAGAGCAACTCAGCCAATTCGATGTTGGAAGCTGGTTCGGCGATGCTTTTCAAGGTGAGAACATTCCAGGCTTGGATGAAGCGCTGCAAAGGGTACGTGGAAAAGCCGGACTAATGATCGACATCAAGCCGCTGCCGGGTCAAGAACAGGCGCTAGCCGATGCCGTTATTGAGGCCTTAAATGCAGAGAGCGATGTGCGCTATCGCTGCTGGGCGACACAACAAAGCGCCTTCGATGGCTATACAGCGTGCGGTTTTCCCAATGCGCTAATGGATATGCGCATGGCAACCATGTCGCCATCATTACTGGAGTATTTGAGTCAGCGAGCTCCATCGCTGCGCGTTACCTTGCTGGCTCAGCTTATTCTGCCCGGCACGCTAAACCGGCGTGACTTTGCTGCCCTTGGGCTACGCCATAATCGCATTACGGAAGGGGAAATTCACTTAGCACGACTGTATGGCTACGAAATACACGCCTGGACCGTTAATGATCGAGCCAGAATGTCGACGCTAATTGACCTGGGTGTCGATGCGATTATCACCGACTACCCAGACCGTTTAACCGAGCTTATTCAAGTCCGTCGCGAATTAAGCGACGGTGCGCTGATGCTAGTAAAGCTGCGCAACTGGCTTCGCCAATAGAAATTGGCCTAGTCACCCATTACCACCCCTTCGCGCCGGGGGTCAGCACCACCAAACAGGGTGCCATCATCAAGGCGCATAATGGCTTGAAGGCCGCTGGTTAGCTCCCGCTCACTTACCACATGGCCACGCTCGCGCAGTGATTCGATGGTCGCCTCAGGAAAACGCCCCTCTTCCACATAGACATCCCCGCCCAGCGTAATAGCATGGGGAAGGTTGAGCGCCTCTTGAGCGCTTAGCCCCCAGTCGCGCAGTGCTACTAGCGTACGGGCGGTGTAATGAATAATTGCGGCGCCACCAGGTGAGCCCAAGCTGGCGACTAGCTCGCCGGTTTCTTGATCAAATACCAAGGTCGGACTCATGCTAGAGCGTGGGCGCTTGCCAGGCTCTACCCGGTTCGCTACGGGCTCGCCATCCATTTCAGGTGTAAATGAAAAATCGGTGAGCTCGTTATTTAGCAGGAAGCCTCCCGCTAACCCCGTGCCACCATCGGACATAATCCGCGAACCAAACGCCTGCTCAATAGTGGTGGTCATAGCCACCGCGGTGCCCTCCTCATCGACAATACTGATATGGCTGGTACCGTACTCGGGCTGTTCTGGCTGGCTAGCCCAGCTAACGTCTAGCTCCCCAGGGTTACCCGGTTCAGCGCTGTCGCCCATACTCATCTCTTCGATAAGTGCACTGCGCTGCTCCAAGTATTCCGGGGCTAGCATTAGTGACCAGTCGCCTCCCGGCGCCTCGACAAAGTCAGGATCGGCGATGTAACGGCCACGATCCGCAAAGGCCAAGCGCGAGGCTTCCAAGAATTGATGCAGCCACCCACTGCTTGCAGCACCACTGTCTAATGGGGCTTCAAGCAGTGGCTGCTGATCAAGCATACCTAAAATCTGCATCACGGTAAGATGACCCGATGAGGGTGGTGGAAAACCGCATACTTCCCACTGCTGCCAAGGCGTGCATAACGGCTCACGGGTAAGCGCTTCGTACCCGCTCATGTCCTCAATCGTCAAACCACCAGGGCGCTCAGAGTGGTTCTGAACGCGCTCAACAATGTCTTGTGCCACGGTTCCTTCGTGCAAGGCGACGCTGCCTTGCTCAGCAACGCGGCGAAGAACAGCTGCCAACGCTGGGTTTTTGAGCGTTTCGCCAACGGCGATAGCCTCACCGTCTGAATCATAATAAAACTTGCTCGCTACTGGGTCTTGGCGCAGAAACTCATCGTTTGCCAAGCTGGTATGCAACCGATTGCTAACCTCAAAGCCCTCCTCGGCCAAAGTGATTGCCGGGGTAAATAGCTCCTCCCAGGCTAGCTCACCGTGCTCAGCGTGGGCTTTTTCCAGCATGCGCAGCGTGCCCGGCACGCCCACTGAGAGACCGCTAACCACTGCGTCATTAAACGCCAGCGGCTCACCATCTTGCATAAACAGCTCACCGTTAACGCCTTGGGGAGCGGTTTCACGACCATCGTAGGCACGCACTTCATCGCCATCGAAGTGCATCAGAAAAGCACCACCACCAATACCACTGGATTGCGGCTCGACCAGGTTCAACACCATCTGTACCGCAATGGCCGCATCAATGGCATTACCACCGGCTTTAAGGACTTGGTAACCGGCATCGGTGGCGAGCGGGTTAGCTGCTGCTACCGCAAACGACTCAGCTTCCCAGCCGGGCTTCTCTTCGTAGCCCGATTCGCTTTCAGGAGAAATGGAGGGTGTCTCATAGCTAAACCCCCAGCTATACAATGGCGCTACCAGCAGAACAGGTAGCGCAAACTTAACCGATTTTGGTGACATCTCAGCGCTCTCCATGACAAGTTAAAAAACCACTCCAGAAGAGTAGCCTATTAAAACATCAACGCCCGGCACAATGGCCGGGCGTAAAGTAAAAACCAATGTAGGCTTGATTAGTCGATTTTTTGCCCTGCGAGCATAAACCAGGTCTCCAGCACCGCATCCGGGTTGAGTGATACAGAATCGATACCCTGTTCCATCAACCATTTAGCCAAATCAGGGTGGTCTGACGGCCCCTGCCCGCATATACCGACATATTTGCCCTTTGCCTTACAGGCTTGAATGGCCATGGCCAGGAGCTTTTTAACCGCCCCATTACGCTCGTCAAACAGATGCGCCACTATGCCGGAATCACGATCCAAACCTAACGTTAACTGGGTCAGGTCGTTTGAGCCAATCGAGAAACCATCAAAATACTCAAGGAACTCATCGGCCAGCAGCGCGTTGGCGGGAAGCTCACACATCATAATCACTTTAAGCCCGGTGGGGCCACCACGCTCTAGGCCATTAGCCGCCAACAGCTCTACCACCTCACGTGCTTCGTCGGTGGTACGCACAAAGGGCACCATGATTTCGATATTCTCGAAGCCCATCTCTTCACGCACCCGCTTGAGCGCTCGGCACTCGAGTTCAAAGCAGGGCCTGAACGCCTCTGAAATGTAGCGCGATGCACCCCGGAAACCGAGCATGGGGTTCTCTTCACCCGGCTCATAGAGTTTGCCGCCAATCAGGTTTTCGTATTCGTTGGATTTAAAGTCGGACAGCCGTACGATAACGCGCTGGGGATGGAACGCTGCCGCTAGCGTGGAGATACCTTCAACCAGTTTATCGACATAGAAGCTGACCGGGTCGGTGTAACCTGCAGTACGTAAATCGATCACCTGCTGTAGATCAACCGGCAGGGTGTCGTACTCCAACAGCGCTTTAGGGTGGACGCCGATCATGCGGTTAATGATAAATTCCAAACGCGCTAAACCCACGCCTGCGTGAGGCAGACTGGCAAAACCAAAGGCGCGGTCAGGGTTGCCCACATTCATCATAATTTTAAAGGGTATTTCCGGCATCGCATCGACGCTGGAGACTTTGCAATCAAACTCCAACAGCCCTTCGTACACATTGCCGGTGTCGCCTTCCGCACAAGAAACCGTGACGTCGATACCCTCTTTTAGCTGGGTAGTCGCATCACCACAGCCAACCACAGCGGGGATACCCAATTCGCGGGCGATAATCGCCGCATGACAGGTGCGCCCACCGCGATTGGTGACGATCGCGGAAGCACGTTTCATGATCGGTTCCCAATCAGGGTCAGTCATGTCAGTGACCAGGATATCGCCATCATGGATCTTGTCCATGTCGTCTGGACTTAACACCACTTTAACGGTACCCCGGCCAATGCGTTGACCAATCGCTCGACCGGTTATTAGCGTGCGGCCCTTTTCACGCAGCTGAAAACGCTCAAGCTTGCCGCCCTCCTGCTGGGACACCACCGTTTCAGGACGCGCCTGGACGATGTAAAGCCGGCCATCATCGCCATCTAATGCCCACTCAATATCCATGGGCCGCTGGTAGTGCTGCTCGATAGTCATTGCCTGACGGGCCAGATCCATCACTTGCTGATCGTTGATACAGAAGCGGCCGCGGTCGGCATGGGGCACATCGATGGTTTCAACCGATTTACCAGCGCTGGCATCTTGGCCATAAACCATCTTGATCAGCTTGGAACCCAAATTACGGCGCAGCACCGCCGGGCGGCCCGCAGCCAGTGTCGGCTTGTGCACGTAGAACTCATCGGGATTGACGGCGCCCTGTACCACGGTTTCGCCCAGGCCCCAGGAGCCAGTGACAAAAACCGCGTCTTTAAAACCAGACTCGGTGTCCAGGGTAAACATGACGCCGGCCGCGCCGGTCTCTGAACGCACCATTTTCTGAACGCCCGCCGACAAGGCGACATTTTCGTGGGCGTAGCCACGGTGCACTCGGTAGGAGATCGCACGATCGTTAAACAGCGAAGCAAAAACCTCGTGCACTGCACGCTTGATATTGTCGAAGCCTTCAATATTCAGGAAGGTTTCCTGTTGGCCTGCAAAGGAGGCATCGGGGAGATCTTCCGCGGTGGCTGAGCTGCGCACGGCTACTTTCAGTTGCGGGTGCTGTTGCTGCAGCTGGCCGTAGGCATCGCGCAGGGCCGCTTCAAAGCTAGGGGGTAGCGGCGTGTCAATGATCCATTGGCGTATATTGCGACCCGCCTCGGCCAGCGCCTTAACGTCATCGACGTCCAAGCGTGCCAGGGTGGCATTAATGCGTTCGTTTAATCCTTCATGGGAGAGAAATTCATGATAAGCCTGGGCGGTGGTGGCAAAACCGCCAGGAACCGTCACGCCAGCACCGGACAGGTTAGATATCATTTCACCCAGCGAGGCGTTTTTACCACCTACGCGTTCGACGTCCGCCATGCCCAACTGATCGAACCACAGAATGTACTCTTCCACGTAACCCCCTCGCTCATAGATATCTGCATGACCTTGACGATCATGGATAATTGATTGAGACACCCTAGCACCGCGCCAATATATTCGCCATTGGTCTAATAGCGAAGAGAGTGGAGGATTTTTACAACAGCAGGGCTTTTTGGGCTATTTATGTAGTCGGGCGTATTCGATGCAGAAAACCCTATTAGAGATGGCACGTTGTGCTGGCAAACAGCTCGGCTCACAATAGGCGTATCACTCACCCGTGGATTTAGTTATGAAACGTACGGCTTTTTTTATTTCAGATGGTACCGGCATCACGGCGGAAAGTTTAGGACGAAGCTTGCTGGCCCAGTTCAGCGATGTTGAGATTGATATGCAGACCAAGCCCTACATCGATACGTTGGAAAAAGCGCAGGCGTTAGCAGCGATTATTGAGTCGACGGCCAATCGCGATGGTCATCGACCAATCATTATCGACACCATTGTGGATCAGCAAATTCGTGACGTCATTCGTCAGGCATCCGGGTTTAAAGTCGATATTTTTTCAACCTTCCTGGAGCCCTTAGAGCAAGAGCTGGAGACCCACTCTTCCTACAGCGTTGGACGCACTCACTCGATTGGCAGCGATGATGTCTATATGGATCGTATCCACTCCGTCCACTTCGCGCTGGATAATGATGACGGTGCACGCACCCACCAATACGATAAAGCGGATATCATCCTGGTTGGCGTCTCGCGCTGCGGCAAAACCCCTACCTCGCTTTATCTGGCACTGCAGTTTGGCATTCGAGCAGCTAACTATCCGCTGACAGAAGACGATTTAGATGAAGATGGTATGTTGAAGTTACCCAAAGCGCTCGTGCCCCATCGGCAAAAGCTGTTTGGGTTAACCATCGATGCGCGACGCTTATCGGCAATTCGCAATGAAAGACGCCCCAACAGCCGCTATAGCTCAATGGATCAGTGCCTACAAGAAGTGGAACAGGCCGAGTCGCTCTACCGCACCATGAACATTCCTTATATCGATGCGACGCGCTTCTCGGTGGAGGAGATTTCAACGCGGATGATTGCTGAAACAGGCTTAGCGAGGCGTTTTTCGCCCCGCTAATGCAAAACTACGCAAGTGATAAACTGCGCAAGCCCCCAGTGAATTACATGCCTTTGGGGGCAAAAATCCCCGGTGCGTTGCGCCAGTAGCCTTTGTAATCCATACCAAAGCCAAACACGTAGCGGTCAGCGACTTCAAGGCTGCAGTAGTCAGCTTTCAAACCGGGCACGGCTTTGCGGTTGTGCTGTTTATCCACCAGTACCGCTGTGGTGACGCTGGCGGCCTGAGCTTCTTCGCAGTATGCCAAAATAGCCGCCAGGGTCGCACCCTCGTCCAGGATATCGTCAACAATCACTACGTGACGGCCCGCCATGGGCACTTCAGGTGAAACGCGCCAAAACAGCTCGCCTCCGCGCAGCTCGTTACGGTAGCGAGTGGCATGCAGATAATCCACTTCCAGCGGAAAGCCCAAGCGGGTAAGCAGATGACCGGTGGTAATCAAGCCACCATTCATTACGCAGTAAAAAACCGGCAGTTTATCGCCTAAATCCCGAGTAATCTCTTCCGCCATACGATCCAGCGCCCTCTCTACCTCTTGCTGAGAAATTAGGCAGTCGGCGTTATCCATCAGCTCGCGCATCGAGTCCAGCGACTCTAATGCTTCTTTATCCAACTTTGACATCTACCAACTCCACGGCGGGTGAAAAGCTTTATTTAAGTAAGGGATTTAATCAGCGCTGGGCTTCGGCTTATCCGCTAGCGCTTCCAACTTAGCATGAGTACGACGCCAACGGCCCAGTGCACTCAGCGCGTCTAGGTCTGGCCGTGCTCGGCTATAACGCAGTTTAGCGGGGCGTTTAGAATTGATTCCTTGGCATGCTTCCATCACTTCAAGCGCAGCGGCCCGGTCATTACAAACCAATAGCATATCGCACCCAGCTGCCAGCGCTGCCTGGGCACGCGCTTTGGGGTCTCCCGCTTCGTGGGCGCCTGCCATACTCAGATCATCAGAAAAAACGCAGCCTTTAAAGCCAAGCGATTCCCGCAACATACCCAACCAACTGGGTGAAAATCCTGCTGGGCGCGTATCGAAAGCACTATAAATAACGTGCGCCGGCATGACCCCATCTAACTGCGGGGCTAATTGGGTAAAGGGCACAAGATCGTGCTGTTTAATCACTTCCAGCGGGCGATCGTCTACTGGCAAGGCAACGTGGGAGTCCGCCGCAACCCCGCCGTGGCCGGGAAAGTGCTTGCCCACAGCAGCCATACCGGCATCATGAAGCCCTTGAATAAAGGCGCTACCTAGTTGCGCCACGTGCTGGGGGTCACTACTAAAACTACGATCGCCGATAACGCTGGACAGACCGCTCTCAACATCTAATACCGGGGCGAAGCTCAGATCCAAACCACAGGCAGCCATCTCCATACCTAACAACCAGCCGGCATCTTTGGCTAACGCCAGCCCCTCTTCCGGGGTGGTGCGGTAGCTCTCACCGATACGCGCCATGGCTGGCAGGCGTGTTAACCCCTCTTTGATGCGTTGAACGCGACCGCCCTCTTGATCCACGGCGAGCAGTAAATCAGCACGCACGCGGCGAATATCGCTGCAGAGCTTGCGAACCTGATAGCCATTTTCGACATTGCGGGCAAACAGAATAACGCCCCCGACCGTCGGGTCTAGCAGCAAGCGCTTTTCTGCAGCCGTCAATTTGGTGCCTTCAAGGTCAAGCATGACCGGGCCTAACGGTTGAGTCATCGTGATAGGTCCATTAAAAGGGGCGATGATTCTAGACGATCGTCTAGCGGTGTCAAAATCTGTGTAGTTTTGCCAAGGCAATCGTCGTTGGCAATCGATAAACTTCGATGATGAGGGCAGGTTTCCGCGAGGGCGCTGTTACCCCATCCATGGGCGCTACTTTCGCCGTCCCTGAAGCGAAAGACCCTCGCTTCAACCTACCCTCCCCATGTGATCATGGATTTTGAAACAATTGAAAAAGGTCAATCAAAGGATTGGCGGCCACCGTGCAACCAAACAGGTGTTCCCGGCAACGCTAACGAAAAGATATAGAGCAGATCAGGATTGCGTACACGAATACAGCCGTGGGACGCAGCTACTCCCATAGGCTCTTCATACGGCGTCCCGTGCAGGTAGATATAGCGCCTTTGCGAGTCCACCTGACCACCGCGGTTCACGCCTTTTTCCAAGCCACACAGCCACAGTATGCGGGTCAAAATCCAATCACGCTCAGGATGCTCTTTGGCGAGTTCGGGCGAAAAGGTCTCGCCCGTCCAGCGACGACCGCGAAACACCGCATTTTCGGGCATGTCTCCACCAATAGCGGCTCGCACATAATGCCAGCCGTGGGGCGTTTTACCACTGCCATTGCGCTCCCCGCTTCCAGCAGCACCGGAGGAGATTGCACACTCATGGAGCACTTTAGGCCCTCGCCAACAGCGCAGCGCCTGTTGGGTAGTATCAATCTCCAGCCAGATATTCTCAGTGGGAGGTAGCTCAGCTAGCGTAGGCGTTCGCATGTTTTCCTTCTTCAGGTTTGGCTTCTTCAAGGGTCATGGGTAACGGCGCATTCATGGCAGCCACAACGACAGGAAGCAAGCGTCTGACCAAATCACGCACCGAGACCTGTTCGTGGTAATCCTTCTCCGCGATATCGCGCAGTGCATCGAGGCCAGAAAGGGTAAATATTACCGTCCCAAGCATAAAGTGTAGCCGCCAAAAGCGCTCAGCGTCAGGCAGATCCGGCGTTGCTTTACGTACAAGCTCGGTGAAGCGGGTAAACACATCACCATACTCTTGCTGGATATAGCGCCTGAGATGCCCCTGTGCCTGGCTGTAGGCAAGACCGAGCAAGCGCATGAACACTTTTAAGCTATTACGTTCGGCGGGTACCGCAAGAACGGTGGTGGCCATGGTTTCGAGCAGTGTTTCAAGTGGAATAACACGACCAGCGTGTTGGCCTTCCAGCTCATCCAGCGCGGTATGAAAACGCTGAGTAAAAGGATCCAAATAGCGGGAAAAAACGGCCTGAATCAGGGCTTTTTTGGAACCAAAATGGTAATTAACAGCGGCCAGGTTAACGCGCGCTTTGCTAGTGATGTTGCGCAGCGAAGTTTCGGCAAAACCCCGCTCTGCAAACAGCACCTCAGCAGTATCGAGTATACGGGTCACCGTATCAGATTGAGCCATGTCGCTCTCCAGGGAAACAGGTGTTTAAAACATAGCAAAATACTATGCCATAACCTTGGTGGGCTCAACGCTTGATTTACTGACAAAATGTGGCAGGTTAAATAAGCAGAAACTTAGTTTCAAACGATTAAGGGGCCTCTGTTTAACGTAATGAGCGAAGACCAGACAAGGCAAAAATCAACGAAAAAGCGGAGTTTACGGGTTGTAAATGAGCATTTTGAGGCGATTTTTAACGCCGTATGGTCGAGCGCAATAGTTAATCAGAGGTTTCTTAGGAAAATTGTATAGACATAGTCGATAGGCACTGACAGGCCATATACTGGACAGAGGAACATACTGTATACTTAAACACTTATTGATTAAGTCGACATTTAGCTTGTTACTGTCTATTCACTATTTATGGAGTCTGGTATGTCGCGTCCGCTAACCGCTCGCCAACAGCACGTGTTTGATTTTATCGTTAAGACTATGGGCGAATTTGGCTACCCTCCTACCCGTGCTGAGATTGCCAAAGCACTCGGCTTCCGCTCCCCCAATGCGGCTGAAGAGCACCTGCGCGCGCTGGAACGCAAAGGCGTTATTCGCATTATCCGCAACACGTCTCGAGGCATTCGCCTGCCCAACCAGGAACCTCAAGAGACCCTCGATAGCGCAGTCACCGCGTTACCCGCTGCCAACGTTGAACCCCTGCCCGCTGGCCTGCCAGTGATCGGTGAGGTGGCCGCTGGAAGCCCCATTTTAGCCGCTGAACATATTGATCGTTACTGCCCCCTGCCGGCTGAGTACTTCACGCCCAAAGCTGACTACCTGCTGCGTGTGCGCGGGCTTTCCATGAAGGATATTGGCATTTTGGAGGGTGATTTATTGGCGGTTCATCGCACCGAACGAGTGCGCGATGGCCAGATCGTGGTTGCCCGCTTAGACGATGAAGTAACGGTTAAACGCTTCAAACGCCAGGGGCATCAAGTGACGCTGTTTGCAGAGAACCCTGATTTTGCGCCCATTGAAATCGACCTGCGCTCCCAATCCCTCGATATCGAAGGCGTTGGAGTCGGAGTGATTCGAGGCGGTAACGGCCAGGCACTCGGCTAGCAGCCTGTCGGACTTAACACTGATCTACTGCGAATCCCGGTATTTTGGCCAACTTTATTCGATCGATTTCGTTAAATAGCGCGCTATTCGCCTCAATCGATCGATAAATTTGGCTCAAAATCCGTGCTTCTCGCGACGATCGGTCAAGCCCGACAGGCTGCTAGCCCCCACACTATTGCATGTCGATATAGCGGTGGTCATTGAAGGTGGCCACCCAGTTAGGGTGATAGACCAATAAAATACTTAGCAGCATGCCGGTAATAAACGCCTCTGAAGGCATTAACAAGGGCAGGAAGCGCGCGTACTCCTGGGCAAGGTAGATCGCCTCAGGGTCAGTCCCTGCGACGATAATCAGCACTACCGCCGCCAGACCTCCCCCTAGCGTTGCCAGCGCCGCGCCGAAAAAACCGCAGGCAAACAGAAAGACCATCAAGTTATCCGGCAGGCGGCGATCTACCAGCCGCCATACCGTGCCAATAACGGCCGCCGGAACGATCCCGGTAACCAGCACATTTGCCCCCAACAACATCCATTCATTGCGACCAATCACCACCATGGCGATATTGATCAGCACGTTGCTGATCAGCGCTAACGGCGCTTTAAAAACCAGTGTCATCAATACCGTAAAGACAAGGTGCAGCGTTAGCCAATCAACCGCCTGCGCGCGAAGCTGCCACATAAGCATCACCGCCAGCGTGGCGCCTAACCAGCGGTGCTGAAGCGCGGTATCCTCGATCAATACCTGCCAGGGCCGCCGCCAAAGTGTCCACGCTATCACGCCCAGCGAGAGTAGCCAGGTGAGCAGCAGCGCCCAGGGCGCTAGTACACTTTGCGCAAATGACATGGCGGCCTCTAGGGTTGATGAGCGTTAACTAAATACCACTGTCTTGTTGCCGTGCACCAGCACGCGATCTTCCAAGTGCCAGCGCAAGCCCCGAGCGAGCACGGCTTTTTCTACATCACGTCCAAAGCGCACTAGATCAGTGGGTGTGTGGCAGTGGCTAACACGATGGATATCCTGTTCGATGATAGGACCTGCGTCGAGTTCCTCGGTTACATAGTGACAGGTAGCGCCGATCAGTTTAACGCCACGCTGGTAAGCTTGATGGTAAGGCTTAGCCCCGGCAAAAGAGGGCAAAAAGCTGTGGTGAATATTGATCACTCGCCCCGCATAGCGCGCGCACAGCTCGGGGGGCAGTATTTGCATATAGCGCGCCAGCACCACGCAGTCAGCGCGAGCGCTGTCGATTTCAGCTTGAACCTTGGCAAACGACGCTTGCTTATTGTCGGGGTCGACCGGCACATGGTGGTAAGGAATGCCGTACCACTCGGTCAGCGAACGCATATCGTCATGGTTGGAGATAACCCCAACAATATCGCAATCCAGCTCACCCGCCTGCCAGCGGTAAAGTAGATCTACCAAGCAGTGTGACTCCCGCGACACCATCAGCACTACGCGGCGACGCTGCTGGGTATCCACCAGTGACCACTGCATATTGAATTCGCTGGCCACCGGTTCAAACGCCGCGCGCAGTGCTTCCACCGACATACCCACCGAATCCGCCAGAATTTCATAGCGCATAAAAAAGCAGCCGGTTTCTAAATCAGAGTGCTGGCTGGCTTCGGTGATGGAGCCACCCTGCTGGGCAATAAAGTTTGAAACCCGTGCAACAATACCTACCCGATCAGGACAGGAAACCACTAAACGATAATAATGAGACATGTGAGCTACTCTTGACCTATTTCTAAGGTAATTATGACAAACCAGCGGCTTAGGCTGCATATTGTATCGGAAGGCCAAGGATGATTGTTAGCCGCCCCTGCCTTCCCGTATAGTTAAGTCACTACTTTTTAGGTTTTTCATAACAGATGCATTCATCACGCGTTCAAATTCGTCCCCGTCGTCGTCCACCGCTGCGCATTTTGCCGCTGGGGGGTTGCGGTGAGATTGGAATGAATCTAACGCTATACGGCTATGACGAGCACTGGATAGCCGTGGACTGCGGCATGATGATCCGCCAGGATCTTCCCAACTCGCCGCTGCAGGTACCCAATCTCGATACGCCGAAAGCACTAGGGATCGTGCCCAAAGCGCTATTTATCACCCATGGCCACGAAGACCACATTGGTGCGGTCGCCTGGCTCTGGCCAATGTGGAACTGCCCCATTTATGCCACCCCACTGGCAGCTGGACTGTTGCGGCTAAAATTTGCCGAGCATCAGCTTAGCAGCGCAGCAATCCATGTTATTGAACCTGGCGAGGCGTTGGAAAGCGGGCCATTTACGCTGCGCTATCTGCTTTTAACCCACTCGATTCCCGAAAGCTGTGCGCTGATCATGATGGCCGGAGGCTATCGCGTTCTACATACCGGCGACTGGAAACTCGATCCTGAACCGATCATCGGCACGCCGATAAGCGCGGCCCAGTTCAAGGCGCTTGCGCCAGTTGATTTAGTGGTGGGCGATTCTACTAACGCCCCCATGCCCGGGCACTCAGGCAGCGAGGGGGACGTCGCCCGGGCGCTGGCAAAAACTCTCAGCAACTGCCAGGGCCGCGTAGTGGTCTCCTGCTTTGCCAGCAATCTTGCCCGGGTGTTAGCGATAGGGCGCGCAGCCCATCAATGTGGCCGCCGCATCAGCTTGATGGGCCGTTCTATGGAGCGCATGGTCAG
The DNA here is from genome assembly GCF_020595105.1 of Halomonas sp. FeN2. Lineage (NCBI taxonomy): Bacteria > Pseudomonadati > Pseudomonadota > Gammaproteobacteria > Oceanospirillales > Halomonadaceae > Halomonas > Halomonas sp. FeN2. Next base: position 4,748,731 of record NZ_CP074200.1, on the reverse strand, counting down.
CGTTGCACGTGGGCTTGGCTATATGGATGATTTACCGCCGCTGGTGCCCAATCATGACTTAGGTTACCTCCCCCCGGATGAAGTGGTGATTATCGCCACCGGCAGCCAGGGTGAACCCCGCGCTGCACTACAGCGTCTAGCTCAGGGGCGGCACCCTTTTGTGGATCTTCAGCCGGGCGATAACGTCATCTTTTCGGCTAAAGCCATCCCCGGCAATGAGCGCCCCATTGAGCAGCTTAAAAAGCGCTTGGCGCACTTAGGTGTCAGCATCTATGACGAGGTCAATCATCCTGAGTTGCATGCCACCGGGCATCCAGCTGAGGATGAGCTCATCAAGCTTTACCAGTGGGTAAGACCCAAGCATCTTATGCCAGTGCATGGCGAAGTGCGCCACCAGCAGGCTCATCAGGCAATTGCCCAACAGCTGGGCGTTAGCGCGCCGCTAGCGCCGGTGAATGGTGATCTAATTTTCTTCGATAGCCACGGGCTGCGCTGTGAGGCGCGCTATCCGCAGCCGCCCTGCATTGTCAGTCAAAACAGTGTGGTACCCCACCCTGGCCTCGAGGTAAACGACGCCAGCAAGGCCCGTCGCGGCAGCTTATACTTAGCGCTGCCGGTGACGGCTACTGAGACAGGATGGGCGCGTATTGGTCGCTTGATGCTGGATGCCTCGGGGGCCAGCCCGCTGGATGAAGATAGCTTTAGCGATTGGCTGGACGATCAGCTTGATGAGATTGCTGCAGAGACGCTTGCCGACTTGCGCCAGGCATTGCAGCCCCGCTTGGTTCACTGGTTAGCGGAGCATATGCAGCACCTGCCCGACGTGCACCTACAGATTATGGCCGCCGAAATGCCCGAACAACCCATCTTGAAAAATGCGGCTAATCGCTAGCGCCAAGTCATCGCGAGCAACGACGCGGGAAACTCATTCCCACCGCGCGGCATCCTGTTGGTCGGAGTGGCGCTCTTTGACCCAATACTCGCCCTGGGTAGAGTGCTCTTTCTTCCAGAAAGGCGCCTGGGTTTTCAGAAAATCCATAATAAAATCGCAGGCTTCAAACGCTTCACGCCGATGCGCGCTAGCCACCAGCACGCGCACAATCGGATCGCCGGGCCCCAGGTAACCGACGCGGTGAATGATTCGTACCGCCTGGAGCGACCAGCGCTGCCAGGCCTGCTCACCAATCTCCGTCAGCGTACGTTCGGTCATGCCCGGGTAGTGCTCCAGCGTTAACCCTGTGACGTCCGGCGTTTCATTAAAATCACGCACAAGGCCGGTAAAACTCACCACTGCGCCAATATCGCTGCGCCCCGCCAAGGCATCGTCATAGCCGTAGGCCATTGAGAACGGGTCTGCTTGAATGACTACTTTAATATCCAGCTTATTATCCACCCTCACCCCCCTGTTACTGGCGGGAAAAACGCCACTTCGTCATCATCGGTCACTAACGCCTCGTCATTGGCCATGACCTGGTTAATCGCACACAGCGTACGCTGGTCGGTAAGCTGTTTAAAGCGACTATCCTGCTCGGCCAGCGCGGCTTTTAATCCGCTAATGTCGCGGCTAGCCAGTTGATCAAGACTCACGACGGCCTCACTCTCGCCTACCCGCTCGCGTAGTTCGGCTAAAAACTTAACCCGCACACAGGGTGAAGGGCAGCGCTCGCCCAAGCTGACTTCTCCGGCTACACCGTCACCGGTAACAATCGGAGCCTGGGCACTCATACGCTGATAGTCGCCGCGCAGCCCACCCTGCTTGCTATCGAGCTGGATGGCCTCAATACGCATACCTTTATCGACCGCTTTGCACATATCGTAAAGCGTCAAACAGGCTACTGAGACGGCGGTAAGGGCTTCCATTTCAACCCCGGTGCGTCCATTCAAGCGACACAGCGAGGTCACATGAACACAGGATTCGGCCATATCGATATCGAACTCAACCGACACCTTGGAGAGCGCCAGTGAATGGCAGAGAGGAATCAGCTCATGGGTGCGTTTGGCCGCCTGGATACCAGCGATTCGCGCGGTGGCCAGCACATCGCCCTTGGGCAGTTCACCATCACTAAGCAGTTTCAGCGTTTCAGGTTGCATCACAATGCGCCCCGAGGCGACGGCTTCGCGACGGGTTTCTTGCTTATCGCCGACGTCCACCATATTGGCTTCGCCACGGGTATTAAGGTGGGTCAGATGCATGTTTTCACCATTGCTGTTTTGAAGGCATATGTTTTGAAGACGTATTTTTTGAAGACATCGTATCGTTTTTAGCGCTTAACCAGGTCACTACCCATTGTGCAACCGCTTCGCTATCGTCTAGATCTAACTGAGCCACCGAAGCCGCCAGGTCGATAGGCGGTGGCGCACTGAGCGCGACGGCCTCAACCCACTGGCCGGTTAAAATCGCCGCATCGCCAATCCCGTCGCGGTATAACACCAGCTTGGGAATCGGCCAAGCCTTGAAACCCTCGACAATCACCAGGTCAGGTTTGTGCGGCACCATCATGGCAATTAACTGGCCTAAATCAGGCTCATCCTGGCCGGGGGTTTCCTGCATCAGCGCAAACCGCTGACGGGAAGCCACTAGCACCGGTGCGGCACCTGCGCTGCGCAGCTTATAACTATCCTTGCCGGGCTGGTCGACATCAAACGAATGGTGAGCATGCTTAATCACCGCGACGTTTAAGCCATACTCGCCTAATCGTGGTAGCAGCTTCTCTAACAGCGTCGTTTTTCCGGTGCCGCTCCAGGCAGCAATCCCCAATACTGGAAAGGATGCGGTTAGTTCGTTTTCCATGCTGCCGAGACTCCTGATAATCACTAAACGCTACCGTTCTACCGTTTCACACAGCGTTATAGAGAATGACTCTACTCGCCCTCTTGCTCACGGGGTAATAGCCAGTTCAACACAATACCCACCAAGGCGGCTAGACTAACGCCCTGGAGCGTAAACTGGCCACCGCCAAACTGCATGCCGCCAATCCCGAACACCAGTATCAGTGAAACCACGACTAAATTGCGCGGTGCCGTCAGCGATTGCCCGGCACGTACCAGGGTGTTCATACCGACGACCGCAATGGAACCAAACAACAGCGTCATTATACCGCCCATTACCGGCCCAGGAATGGTTTGCAGCAGCGCGCCAAGCTTGGACACAAACGCCAGCACAATGGCAATAATCGCTGCAACGATCATGTACTTGGGATTAAACGCCCGAGTGAGGGTTACCGCTCCGGTGACTTCCGAGTACGTGGTGTTCGGCGGTCCGCCGAATAGCGCTGCTACGCTGGTCGCCAAGCCGTCGCCTAACAGGGTGCGGTGTAGGCCAGGCTTTTCCAGGTAGTTTTTGCGAGTCACTGAGCCAATCGCCACCATATCACCAATGTGCTCTACCGCTGGGGCAATAGCGACCGGAATCATAAATAGAATGGCAGCCCAATGAAAACTGGGTGCGGTAAAGCTGGGGATCGATAGCCACTGCGCCTCGTGCACCGGCGTAAAGTCAACCACCCCCATCAACAACGCTAACAAATAGCCCGTGACAATGCCGCCCATAATCGGTACAAGGCGAAGTAGCCCGCGACCAAATACCGCCAGCACCAGGGTTACCAGCAAGCTGGTCATTGATAAGAAAATCGCTGCGCCATAACCGATGTTATCGCTGGTTTCACCGGTCGCCATGCTAACTGCCACCGGCGCCAGCGCCAGGCCAATCACCATAATCACCGGCCCCACCACCACGGCGGGCAGCAAACGGTGCAGCCAGGCAGTGCCTTTTAAACGCACAGCCTGTGAGATCGCCACATAGACCAGCCCCGCCGCCATTAGCCCACCCATGGTCGCCGAAACTCCAAAGCTCGCCACAGAGCCTTGGATAGGCGCTATAAAGGCAAACGATGAGGCCAAAAACACCGGCACGCTCTGCTTGGTCACCCCATGAAATACCAGCGTGCCCACCCCAGCCGTGAACAGGGCAACGCTTGGGTCTAGTCCTGTCAAAAGCGGTACTAGCACCAAGGCGCCAAACGCTACAAACAGCATTTGTGCGCCGGTTAAGATGATTTTCGGCCACGACTCAGCCTGACTGGCAGCTTCACGCATAAGTGAATTCCTAGTGTTTATTGAATAGCAGGTGTGCAAAAAAATGCCCCTGACGCTAAGCGTAAGGGGCAATCAATATAAGGACGCTTAGCGCGTTCCGAAAATCTTATCGCCAGCGTCACCCAATCCGGGGACGATGTAGCCATTTTCGTCGAGGCGGTCATCTATTGAGGCGGTGTAAATTTCAATATCGGGGTAAGCGTCCTGCACCCGCTTGATACCTTCAGGGGCGGCGACGAGCACGATCACCTTCATATGCTCACAGCCTCGCTCACGCAGCATATCCAGTGTTGCGACCATCGAACCACCGGTGGCCAGCATGGGATCTATCACGATCGCCATGCGCTCTTCGATATCGTTGGCAAACTTGGCAAAGTAAGGCACCGGCTGCAGCGTCTCTTCATCACGATAAAGACCTACAACGCTTACCCGCGCACTCGGAATTAAATCCGTTACGCCTTCCAGCATGCCAAGCCCGGCACGCAGAATCGGTACGACGGTGACTTTTTTACCTTTTAATCGACGCGTTGCAATTGGCTCACCGTTCCATCCCTGAATTTCATGATATTCCAGTTCAAGACCTTTGGTTGCTTCATAGGTCAGCAGCTTGGCGACTTCACCTGCCAGTTCACGAAAGCTCTTAGTGCTCAGGTCAACTTCGCGCATCAGACCCAGCTTATGTTGTACAAGCGGATGGTTAATGGCGTAAACACTCATGGGACTTCCTCACTGCAGGGGATTCAGAATGGCAACCAAGGTTGCATCAACTAGGCACAAAATTGCGCGTATTCTACCCGCAACCACTTACAAGGTTAAGGGGTTTCCGGCAATTGCCACTCGATAGGTGCTCGCCCTTGCGCTTGCAGAAATTGATTGGCTTGGGAAAAATGCCGAGTGCCAAAAAAACCCCGGTGCGCAGAAAGCGGTGAAGGGTGCGGGGCTTCCAGTATCAAGTGGCGCCCCTGGTCGATCAGTGCCTTCTTCTGGCGGGCATGACTGCCCCAGAGCAGAAACACACACGGCGGCGCGTGCTGGCTGACGGTTTCAATCGCGCGGTCAGTGAACGGCTCCCACCCTTTACCGCGATGCGAGGCCGCATTGCCCTGCTCCACGGTCAGCGAGGTGTTTAGCAACAGCACGCCCTGCTTGGCCCATGCTTCTAGATGGCCGTGGCGCACGGGGGTAAAACCGACATCGGTGGCCAACTCTTTGTAGATGTTGACCAGCGACGGCGGCACGGGTACCCCGGGCTGCACGGAAAAGCATAACCCGTGGGCCTGATTGGGCCCGTGGTAGGGATCCTGGCCTAAAATAACCACCTTCACTTCGTTCAACGGGGTCAGCTCAAAGGCACGAAACCACTGCGTTGAGTGGGGATATATGATCTTCTTCGCGGCTTTTTGCTGGGCCAAAAAATCTTTTAGCGCCAGCATATAGTCAGCCTGAAACTCATTACCCAGCCACTGACTCCAATCGTCGGGAAGCGGATTGGCCATTATTACCTCTTCATTTGATCAACAAGCGGCTCAACGTAGGCCACGCCCATATCCCACGGGAATTGAATCCAGCACTGCTGGGCAACTTCAGTCAGATATTGATCCACCAGGGGGCGGCCGTCCGGCTTGGCATAGATAGTCACAAAGTGAGCTTTAGGCAGCATTTTGCGTACTGCCCGCGCCGTTTTGCCGGTATCCACCAAGTCATCGACCAGCAACCAGCCTTCACCGTCATGATCGACGCCCTTCATAATATCCAGGCCGCCTTGATCCATATGGTCGTAGCTTTTAATACACACGGTATCGATCAAGCGGATATTAAGCTCCCGAGCAATCAGCGCGGCGGGAATTAACCCGCCCCGGGTAATCGCTACGATGCCTTTAAAGTCACGTTCGATCATCTGGTGACAAAGCGTACGCACATCACGGTGCAACTGATCCCAGGAGACGGTGAAGTGTTGGTGGTAGCGATCGCTGCTCATGGGGAATTACTCGTCTTCATTGAAAGAACAAACGGCGAATACGCTGTAACCGGCATCGCGAATTTTCTGTGAACCACCCAGCTCGGGTAGATCGATAATAGTGGCTGTCTCAACCACCTGGCCTCCGCTGCGCTGGATCAAGTTGGCCGCTGCCAGCATGGTGCCACCGGTGGCGATCAGGTCATCCATTAGCAGGATACGATCATCTTTCTGGAACGCATCGGAGTGCAGTTCCACTTCAGAATGCCCATATTCCAGCGTATACGTCTCGCTGATGGTCTTGAAGGGTAGCTTGCCCTTCTTACGCACCGGCACAAAGCTGCAGCCCAACTCATACGCAAGCGGCGCGCCAATGATAAAACCACGCGCATCAATCGCCGCGATGGCATCCAGGTTCATCTCCTGATAGCGATGAACGAAGCTATCGATCAGTTTGCGAAAGGCCGCACTATTTTGCAGCAACGGGGTGATATCACGAAAATTCACCCCTTGTTCAGGCCAATCAGGAACCGTGCGAATAACGGACTTAATGTAGTCGCCGTAGATGCTCATCGCGTCTCTCATTGAGTAATAAAAAGTGGTAATGATTAATCAAACCAAGAAAAGATATCTTGTCGCAAACAGCAGCGCCAAAATAATCACCGCCGGGTTCAGGTCGGCAAAGCGGCCCGACAGCGTTTTGATCGCCACATAGCTAATAAAGCCAAGCGCGATACCTTCGGCAATCGAAAATGTCAGTGGCATCGCCAGGGCAGCAATCAGTACCGGCGCGGCATCAGTGGGGTCTTCCCAATTAGCGTGGGCCAAACTACCTGCCATTAACACCGCTACATACAGCAGTGCACCCGCGGTAGCGTAGGCTGGAATTGAACCCGCCAGCGGAGCAAAGAAGAGGCTGATCAGGAACAAAACGCCAACCACTACCGCCGTTAACCCAGTACGGCCACCCGATGCGATACCCGCAGTAGATTCAATGTAGCTCGTCGTAGTGGAAGTACCCAGGGCGGCACCCGCCATTGACGCGGTACTGTCGGCCATCATGGCACGACCAATGCGTGGTAACTTGCCATCCTTGTCCAGCAACTTGCCGCGGTGAGCAACGCCAACCAGTGTGCCTGAGGTATCGAAGAGATCTACAAACAAGAAGGCAAAGATCACGCTAAGCATTGCTACATCCAGCGCGCCCACCAAATCCATTGCCATAAAGGTAGGTGCAATAGAGGGCGGCATCGACATCAGACCGCCGTATTCGTTATGGCCAAGCACCATTGCAGCAATAGTAATACCCAAAATCCCGATCATGACGGCACCCGTCACTCGCAAGTAAGATAGCGCGGTAATCACAAAGAAGCCCAGCAGCGCATAAATAGCCGGAGGTTGGGAAAGATCACCCAGGGAAACAAAGGTCGCAGGGTTGGCAACCACAATACCGGCGTTCTTAAGCGCAATCATCGCCAAGAACAAACCTATACCGGCGGCGATACCTAGCCTAAGCGTCATGGGAATGGAGTTAATAATCCACTCGCGAATTTTAAAAATACTTAGCAAGAAGAAGGTTAAGCCGGAGAAGAAGACCGCACCCAACGCGGCTTCCCAGGTATAGCCCATCCCCAACACCACGCCGTAGGTGAAAAAGGCGTTCAAGCCCATACCGGGCGCCTGGGCAATCGGGTAGTTAGCCCACATCCCCATGACGAAACAGCCAATCGCCGCTGCGAGACACGTCGCCACGAACACCGCGCCGTAGTCCATCCCCGCCTCAGACAGGATGCTCGGGTTTACAAAGATGATGTAGGCCATCGTCAGGAAGGTGGTAATCCCTGCGATAACTTCTGTTTTCACGTTGGTTTTTTGCTCGGAGAGCTTGAAATAGTTATCCAGAAGTTTCATGAAGTTTGTTGTCCTTAGCGCTAACGTCGCATGACGTGTATGCATTCTGGTGCTGAGAAAAGCCGCACATACTACCGAAACGCGCGCCTCGACGCGAGCCTCTTAGCATGGCGACCAATGTCGGCGGAAACCGCTCCGCTGCCGAATACCTAGCAATCTTCAGGCCATGATCTAACCGATCGGTCAGCCCAACAACCAATAAACAACATTACCGGTTCTGTTGCGACAATATGCGCTCAACGGTTTCAACGATTACCTGGGTTTGCGGGTCAATTTCAATATTGACCTGATCCCCAGGTGCACGATCCTGAAGAATGGTGCGCGACAGCGTTTCAGGAATTAAATTGACGCTGAACTCCACGGCCCCACTCTCAGTAACGCGTACATCGCCAATGGTTAAGCTGATGCCGTCTACCCCGATGTAGCCCTTTTCAAACACGAATCGGCCCAGCCTTTCGGGTAGCGAGAACCACAGCCGACGGTTGTTGGGCGCCTCTTCGATGGCCACTACTTCTGCCATGGATATAATATGGCCCGACATGGAGTGCCCACCGATTTCATCACCAAAACGCGCAGCGCGCTCTATATTGACGCATTGCCCAGGGGTGATTGCACCAAGATTAGTCAATCGCAACGTTTCACGCATCAAATCAAAACTAACGTTGCTGCCCTCAATCGCCGTTACTGTTAAGCAAACGCCGTTATGAGCAACGGACGCTCCGATCTCAAGCCCCTCACGCATTGAGGGCGGCAACTCCACCACATGCACACGAAAATCCTCTAGCTCACGCACCGCCACTACTCTGGCTACCCCTTGCACAATGCCAGTAAACATAAGGCTCTTCTCTCCTAAATGTAGTAAAAACCGTGTGGTAAAAATTGAGTCGTAAAGACCGAGCAGTAAGGCCTGTGCAGCCAAAACATTAAATCATTGGCGCAAGCTTACTACTGGTGCCTCATGCTTGTGCACTCAGTAACGATGGTTTCTTGAGCGACCTATTGTACGCCACCCACTTTCCCATGGCTGCTTAAGCTAATTTCCTCCAGTGGAGAGCTTTTCAAACCACGCCCACAGAACTAAAAACCAAAACATTCATAAAAATTAGAAAATAATGCTAATTCACAAGCTTAAAACATAAAATCAGGCGGCTAAAATTGACAAAACAGCAACCTAACTCTAAAATTTTGCCGCAAATGTAATGACGCCGATTTGTACCCAGATTGCGGGCGTCCACTTGGTCACTGACGTAGTATTGGTGATTGACCTAGTGAAGTGCAGCTAAAAGGGTGTGTCCAGCGTTGATGGCCGCCCATTAGGGTGGCCTTTTTTATTTTCACTTCAACACTGGCCCGCTCTCTGTTCGCACCCCGCTCTCCGTCTTCGGCCTACCGTTAAGGCAGACGCTATGATTGAACTTAGCAACGTCAGTAAAACCTATTTCAGTAACAACAAGGGCAGCGGCACTAATGCCGTCCATGCGCTCAAAAATGCCACTCTCAGTGTGCCCAAAGGCACTATTCACGGCGTCATCGGCCTCTCAGGCGCAGGCAAATCAACGCTGATTCGCTGCGTTAATCTCTTAGAGCGCCCCACGAGCGGTAGCGTCACGGTCGATGGTCAGGAAATGACCCAGCTGAGCAACGCAGCACTCAACCGCGCGCGCCACCGTATTGGCATGATTTTTCAGCACTTTAATCTATTGACCACACGCACGGTGTTCGACAACGTCGCCCTGCCTTTAGAGCTCATGGGGCAAAAACGCCGAACCGTTCGTGATCGCGTTATTCCGCTCCTGGAAATGGTAGGTCTGGCGGATAAAGCCAACCAGTACCCTGCTCAGCTTTCCGGCGGTCAAAAACAGCGGGTAGCAATTGCCCGGGCGCTAGCCAGTAAGCCTCAGGTACTGCTCTGCGATGAGGCAACCTCTGCCCTAGACCCACAAACCACCAGCTCAATACTGGAACTGCTGCGCGATATTAACCATCAACTGGGCATTACCATCCTGCTGATCACCCACGAGATGGAAGTAGTCAAATCGATTTGCCATCGGGTGAGCCTGATTTCAGACGGCGAACTGGTGGAAGACTCGGAAGTCGGCGACTTCTTTACCGCCCCACGCACCCAGCTGGGTCGTGAGTTTCTCAACGACTTCCTGCAGCTAACGCCGCCCAAAGAGCTGATCGAGAGGCTTCTTGACGCTCCCGGCGAAAACACCCACCCAGTGGTACGCCTAACCTTCTCTGGCGATGCGGTCTCGACGCCGTTGATTTCCCGCCTTGCTCGAGAGTGCGGGGTCGATGTCAGCATTTTACAAGCAAAGGTAGAGTCGATTCAGGAGCGCACCCTGGGCCTGATGATTGCGGAACTATTAGGTTCACCAACGCAAACCCAGCAAGCCATGCACTATCTCGAATCTCATCAACTGCAAGTGGAGGTACTCGGCCATGTCCAGCGCAATGATTGATCTCATTTTACAGGCCACGCTGGATACCCTTTATATGGTGGCCGTTTCAGGACTTATTTCTACCCTTGTGGGCTTGCCCCTTGGGGTAATGCTGTATGTCACGCGTCCGCGGCAAATATTGGCAAAGCCCGTACTTAATCAAGTACTGAGTATTATTACCAACGTTGGCCGTTCCATCCCGTTTATTATTTTGATGGTGGCGATCATTCCTTTTACGCGCATGCTGGTGGGCACCTCGATTGGCATTAACGCTGCGTCGGTACCGCTTACGATTGCCGCTATTCCGTTTGTCGCTCGGCTGGTCGAGGCGGCACTTAATGAAATCTCGCCAGGATTAATTGAAGCCGCCCAAGCCATGGGCGCAACGCCTTGGCAAATTATTGGCAAAGTGCTGATTCCAGAAGCTCGCGGCGGGATCATGACCGGCTTAACGATTACCGTGGTCACGCTAGTGAGCTACTCAGCCATGGCGGGTGCAGTGGGTGGCGGTGGCCTTGGCGACTTAGGCATTCGCTATGGTTACAACCGCTTCAACCCGACTATCATGCTGATTACGGTGGTTATCTTGGTTGTCATGGTGCAGGGCTTTCAGAGTTTGGGTGACTACTTGGTGCGCAAAAGTGACCGCAAGTAGCAGCCCGATCATTAGCCATCCAATATAACCAAAATGCATTAGACAACGGTTTTTTATTGCCGCATCATTGCATCATCAAGCACAACGTCACTGGAGAGACCTCATGCAAAAACTGATCATTGGTAGTCTTACAGCCCTGGCGCTTGCGGTTAACGTCGCCAATGCTGAAACGCGCAGCATCAAAATGGGCACCGTTGCGGGCCCTGAAACAGAAGTGATGGAAGTGGCGGCGCGCATTGCCAAAGAAGAGTACGACCTTGATGTGGAAATCATCGAATTCACTGATTATGTTACCCCGAACGCCGCCTTGGCCGACGGCAGCTTAGACGCTAATGCTTACCAGCATGAGCCCTACTTACAGTCGATGGTCGATGACCGTGGCTATGACCTGGCAATCGCTGGCTACACCTTCGTATACCCGATTGGCGCTTACTCAGAAAAATACGATAGTATCGATGACCTACCTGACGGCGCGCAAATCGCACTACCCAACGACCCTTCCAATGAAGGTCGCGCGCTGATTTTGATGCACAACGAAGGCCTGATAACCCTCAACGACCCTGAATTTCTCGAATCAACACCGATCGATATTGCTGAAAACCCTCGCGACTTCCGCTTCCGCGAAATTGAAGCCGCCCAGCTACCCCGCGTGCTGCCCGATGTGGACATGGCATTCATCAACAACACCTTCGCGCAGCCAGCTGGTTTAAGCCTAGATGACGCTTTGATCAAAGAGGGCCCTGAGTCTCCTTACGTCAACCTGATTGCGGTTCGCGGCGGTGACGAAGAGCGTGAAGAGATTCGCCAGTTAGTCGACGCCTATCAGCGCGACGAAGTGATCGAGAAAGCTGAAGAGCTGTTCAAAGGCGCAGCAGTTCCTGGCTGGACCGAGTAATACCGCAAGCTATCAATAAATGACATCAGGCCGACACTTTCGCATAGGTAGCCCCCTATGCAAAAGTGTCGGCCTGCTGCGTTAGTAGCAAAGGATCCCTCATGCAAAACAGTGTTGACTACCCTCTTCTCAATCGACAGCTTGAAGCGCTGCTCGATACACGCGATTGGCTCACCAACAGCGCGCAAACCTGTGCGTTTATTCACCAACAGCTTAGCGACTTAAATTGGGCAGGCTTTTATCTTCAGCGCCAGCCTGATGTGTTAGGTCTAGGCCCATTTCAGGGCCAGCCCGCCTGCCATCCAATTCCCTTTAGCAAAGGCGTATGCGGCGCGGCCGCTCGCCAACAAACCACCCAGCGAGTGGACGACGTGCACGCGGTTGCCGACCATATTGCCTGCGACGCCAACTCTCGCTCAGAGCTGGTGATTCCCATCGTGGTGGACGGTCGCGTATGGGGCGTTCTTGACCTGGATAGCCCGCTGCACGGGCGCTTCACCCAACAAGATCAAGTAGGCATTGAGGCCCTGGTAGCAACGTTTAAGCGCCAAACTGACCTGCCCGACCTAATTCAAAAGAGCTCGTAAAAAAATAGCGGTAAAAAAATAGTAACTGTTCAGCTCATGCTGGCAGCCTAAAGGGTCGCGAGCTAAAGCTCCCTCCCACAACACCCTATAGCCAGCACTAAGCCAGAAGCTATTTGTGGGAGGGCGATTTATCGCGCGAAGGGTGCCGAAGGCACCCCTTAGTGTCTTCCGGCTGGAAGCTTGGAGGGTCGCGAGCTAAAGCTGCCTCCCACGGGGCAGCTATCTATGCCTGATGAAACAGCAGGTTGGCGAGTACAGCCTGAAACCTACTGAATAGTTACAAAAAATAAAGGTTAAAAGCCATCGTCTACAAAGTGAAAAGCACCATATAACGCCCACACAAAAACGCCCCAAGCATCACTGCCTGGGGCGCTTCTGATAAAAGCTGGTAGGACCAGGCGGATTTGAACCGCCGACCTCCACGATGTCAACGTGGCGCTCTAACCAACTGAGCTATGGTCCTAAAAAGAGGTGTCACATAGGGCTGGTAGAACCAGGCGGATTTGAACCGCCGACCTCCACGATGTCAACGTGGCGCTCTAACCAACTGAGCTATGGTTCTATTATACTATCTGGAGTGAGCTATTCGGATAGCAACACGCCTTGCAACGGATGCATATCTTACGCTTTTATCACTGAATTGCAAGCTCTTTTCCCATGCGCTCCCTCTCCCGCCAGCGTTAAACCCATTACGAATAGATGTTCAATTCGACACCTACAACCTTCTAGCGCTAGGCTTAGCGCTTCAATGTGCTGGGTGTTATCTATAGGGAGATAAACAATGCTGGGTATTTTGCTAGGAAGCATAGCGATCCTACTGTTATTGGCTACGCTGATTGCACGGATACATTTACACTGGTGGTGGATCCGCAGTTTTGAATTTCCACGCCTGCAGATCGCCTTCCTAGCCTTAATCACCTGGCTATTAGCGGTTATCTTCGTTGAACCTGGCCCCTGGCTATGGGTAGCTCTACTTGCCTCCGGTATCACTGTATTGTTTCAGGTCTACTATATTCTGCCCTGGACACCGCTCTGGCCGGTGCAGGTTAAAGCGGCAGAGAGTAACGACTCAGATAAAACGATTACGCTGCTGATCGCCAACGTGCTGACCCCTAACCGGCAGGCCCAAGCGCTGATCGACATGATCAAACAGCATCAGCCCGACATAGTACTGACCCTGGAGTCAGACCAGTGGTGGCAGGATCAGTTGGATCCGGCGCTCGCAGAGCAGTGGCCACATAGCGTTAAAATCCCGCTCGACAACCTTTACGGCATGCACCTTTACTCTCACCTGGAACTCTCTAGCACCTCGGTGGAATGGCTAATTCAGGACGATATTCCGTCTATTCATACCCGAGTGAGGCTTGCTAACGGCGATAGCATTCGCTTTTACGCACTCCACCCTCGTCCACCGGCCCCAAGCGAGAGTGAAAAATCCCTTTGGCGGGATGCTGAGCTGCTGTTGGTTGGCAAGAAGATTCATGAAGATCCCCAAGCGACGTTGGTCGCCGGGGATCTGAACGATGTAGCGTGGTCACGTACCACACGGCTGTTTTGCCGCGTTGGCGGCATGCTCGATCCACGCCGTGGGCGTGGTTTATTCAGCACCTTCCACGCCAAATATCCCGTTTTGCGCTGGCCCCTTGACCATATTTTTGTGACCGAGCACTTCACCTTAGTCGGCATGCAGCGCCTTAACTACTTCGGTTCCGACCACTTCCCGATACTGGCTACCTTTTGCTATCGCCCCTCACGTCAAGATGAGCATGAAACCCCCGAAGCCGATGCCGAGGAGCGCAGTGAGGCCAGCGAAACGATTCAGGAAGGTAAAACCGAAACGCAGGAGACCTGAACTCGGGTGGCCTGAAGTTAGCTGACCTTAAAAGTGTTACTCAGGGATGCCTCCGTGTGTTAACGCGACCGGATCCAGCAGCCGCTCTAGCGTCTCCCGGTCAAGGTCAGTTTTCTCTTCCGCCACATCAATAATCGGCCTTCCCGCCTGGTAAGCCTCTTTGGCGACTGCGGCGGCGGCGTTGTAGCCAATCACGCCATTGAGCGCCGTCACCAAAATGGGGTTTCTAGCCAGCGGGCCTTGCAGGTTATCTTCACGCACTTTAAAGGTGGCAATCGCACGATCAGCCAGCAGCCGAGCGGTATTACTCATTAAGCTTATGGATGTTAGCAAATTGGAAGCCACCAACGGCAGCATCACGTTCAATTGAAAGTTACCACTTTGGCCGGCCACGGTAATCGCGGCATCTAGACCAATGACTTGCGCGGCAGCCTGAGCGGCCGACTCAGGAATAACCGGGTTCACCTTTCCAGGCATAATCGAACTGCCGGGCTGTAACGCCTCAAGCTCAATTTCTCCTAGCCCCGCTAGCGGCCCCGAGTTCATCCAGCGCAGGTCGTTGGCTATTTTCATGATCACGCAGGCTAAGCCTTTCAACTGCCCCGAGAGCTCTACCGCTGCATCCTGAGACGAGAGGCTGGCAAAGAAGCTGTCGTTAGGGGTAAACATCAAGCCGGTCTGTTCGCTCAACTCCTGGGCGACCTGCTCAGCAAAACCGATAGGCGCGTTAATGCCGGTGCCCACGGCGGTGCCGCCCTGAGCGATGCGGCACAGTCGTTTCATGGCGCTATCAAAACGTTCAATGGCCTGACTTAGTTGACTAGACCAGGCGCCCAGCTCTTGATCCATACGCAGCGGCATGGCATCCATAAGGTGAGTACGGCCGGTTTTTACCACATGGCTCAGCTCACTGGCACGTTGGTCGATAGTGTCGCGTAGATGAACCAAGGCTGGGCGGAGTGATTCGTGCACCGCGATGGCAGCCGAAAGGTGAATGGCCGTGGGAATCACATCATTGCTGGACTGCCCCATATTGACATGATCATTCGGGGTCACCTCAACGCCCTCTCGACTTGCCAATGTGGCCAGTACCTCGTTGACGTTCATATTGGTGGAGGTGCCTGAACCGGTTTGAAACACATCGATGGGGAAGTGCTGGTCATGCTTGCCCGTTAACACTTCGCGCGCCGCCTTTTGAATCGCCTCCCCGCGGGCGCTATCAAGCCCTCCTAACGTTTGATTAGCCCGGGCTGCCGCTAGCTTGATACGCGCGACTGCATGAATGAAAGCCGGGGGCATGGGCGAATGAGAGACAGGGAAGTTATTGATTGCCCGCTGGGTCTGCGCACCATAAAGGGCGTCAGAAGGCACTTCCAATTCGCCCATGCTGTCACGTTCCATCCGTGTTGCCATTGCTCTTTCTCCCATCGGTAAGATCAGTAGTGATACTTATCTGAGCGCAAAGCCGATCTATCGTTCGCCAGCTAAGGCTGCATCCACTACCTTCAAGCTAGCTGGTTAGTTCATGCGGGTAAACACGCCCTTAGCCCGCGGGCATTAAAATGCCAAAAACCAAATGTTGCACTGCACAAAAACAGTTGCTATGCTGCAACGCAAGATAGCTTAAAGAGCTACTCATTCAATAAGCAGCGCCAACCACTGGATAGCTGCTTTTGGCAAGACTAAACCCAGGAGGGTATGACGATGCGTACATTAAATACTAACGAAATGACTCAACAGTTTGACAACATGTTTATGGCACCAGTACGCGCTTACATGGCGCTGAGCATCGATTACAGCGAAAAAATGCTTAACGCTCAGATGGATGCCAGCAAAGCCTATGTCGACACCGGCATTGCGCAAATGCGCCAAATGATGGACGTAAAAGACGCAGAAGGTCTGCGTAGCTACATGGAAGGTCAGCAAAAAGTAGCGAAAGAGCTGGCTGAGCGTGTTAAAGGCGATACCGATAAAGTCGTATCCCTGCAGCAAGACTTTATCCAAAAAAGCCAGAAAATTACCGAAGACAACGTTAAGCAGGCGCAAACCGCTGCTAGCAAGTTGAGCAAAACTGCTTAATCGCTTATTGAATTAAATAAGCTGGTAAGTAAGTCTTAAAAAACGCCCCTGTTGGCTCACGCTGACAGGGGCGTTTTAGTCGTTGCCTTTAGCATTTTTTTACCAGCCACTTCACCAACCGAGGGCGGATTTCACAAACGGAATCGTCAATTTACGCTTGGCTGATAGCGATGCTTTATCCAGGGTCTCAACCGCGCGGCACAGCTCACCTAGATCGCGGGGGCCACGATGCAAAATATAGCGACCAACGTCATCGGGAAGCTGCATTCCTCTCACACTGGCGCGCAGCTTTAGCGCTGCCAACCGCTCGTCATCATCTTCTAAGGGGTGAACGTGAAACGTTACCCCCCAGGTCAAACGAGAAGCCAAATCCGGTAGCACCACGTTTAGCTGTCGCGGGGAAACACTAGCCGCAATCACTAATTTCTTGCCAGCATCTCTGAGCCGGTTAAAGGCATGAAACAGCGCCTCTTCCCAGCGCTTACGGCCAATGACGCACTCCAAATCATCAATGGCGACAAGATCCAGACGCTCGATGTCTTCCAGCATTAGCGGCGGAAAGTGGCCCAAATCATCCAGTGGCAAGTAAAGCGCGCGCTTATCCGCATCAGATGCGGCATGACACGCCGCCTGTAAAAGGTGGCTGCGCCCTACCCCTGGCGCCCCCCAAAGATAGAGAAACTGCTCCCCCTCTGAAGTAAGCTGCTGAGTAAGATGCTCTACCAGCGGCGTATTTGAACGCGCCACATAGTAATTATCAAAGGTCGCGTCATCGCGCAGACCAATGCCCAAAGGAAGCTGTGCCGGTAGTCGGCTCATGATGACTCACCTTGATCATTACGACTATTTCCATCACGACTAGGCCCACTATGCCCCAGCTCATCATGATACGAAGAGCTGACCTCGATAATTGAGGCATGTTTGTCGGTATTATTTTCGTCGTATAACTCGCTATGCTGATAGCGAACTTTTACTTCTTTTAGCAGCACTAGAATCACCGCGGCAACAGGCAGTGCCAGCAACACCCCTGTTAGACCAAACAGATTGCCACCCGCCAGCACGGCAAATATAACCGCCACCGGATGCAGACCAATCTTATCGCCCAACAATTTAGGCTGTAGAACCACACTCTCCGCCATTTGGCCAATACTGAACACCAGGA
The DNA here is from genome assembly GCF_020595105.1 of Halomonas sp. FeN2. Classification (NCBI taxonomy): domain Bacteria; kingdom Pseudomonadati; phylum Pseudomonadota; class Gammaproteobacteria; order Oceanospirillales; family Halomonadaceae; genus Halomonas; species Halomonas sp. FeN2. Next base: position 4,731,094 of record NZ_CP074200.1, on the reverse strand, counting down.
TGACGCCTAGTACCGCCCACCAGGTGGCGTACTGGAACAGCGCGACAACAAGGGCAATCACCAAGCCGACAATAAAGCCCAGGAACGGCACGATGCTTACCAGCCCGGACACAAAGCCGATCAACAGGCCAAAGTTGAGCCCCATCAGCGTTAAGCCCACCGCATAAATAATCCCTAAGCAGAGCATGACCAGCAGTTGGCCACGTAGAAACGATGACAACACTTCATCGCAGCGACGCGCCAACCGGAAAGTATCATCCGCCCACTGGCGTGGCACGAGATTGGCAATATTGGTCAGCAGGCGATTCCAGTCCAAGAGTAAATAGAAGGTCACCACGGGGATTAGCGCTACATAGGTGATCCATGAGGCAAATGCCATTCCGGAACGGCCAATTTGGCCTAACGCCTGAGCTAAGTAGCCGCCAGCATCGCGCCAGTTTTCGACCAGCGTCTCACGCGCATTGATTAACTCCGCGGTTAAGTCATAACCCGTCCACTCTTGCACCTGAGGTGCGAGCGTATTTTCTACCCAATTGAAGATACCCGGGATAGCTTCGCCCAGCTGTTTAAGCTGTTGAACAAGCAGCGGTATTAATATCAACAGACTCGCTACCAGCACGACCAACAGTACTAAAAACACACTGCTCACCGCGAATGGCCGGTTCATGCCCCAGCGCTGGAAACGGTTAGCCAGCGGATCAGCTAAGTAAGCGAGAATCATCCCGGCAATAAAAGGCATCAGCACCGCGTCTAACAAATAGATTAAACCGCCTATTACCACCAAAAATAGGACACCCCACCAAGAATTCCGCATAGTTCCCTCTCAAACGTGGATTTAAACCAACCATTTTCACTTACCGTCACTATTTTACTTATCACTACTATTTTACTTGCCACTACTATGCCGCATATAAGCAAAAGTCGCTCGTAAGCTTTTCATCATGTGCGACAGCGGTGCGGCCTGCGCCGCTGAGTGTTACAATCCGCTTCAGTTATCGTCTAGCACTGGCCATGTCGCCAGCACTACCAGCACCACTATTTGCTTCACAGGATCTGTCATGACCGAGACTTCCTCTTCTTCGGCTACTCCTTCCCTCAGCTACAAGGACGCAGGCGTCGATATTGATGCCGGTAACGCCTTAGTTGACCGCATTAAACACGTTGCCAAACGCACTACTCGCCCAGAAGTCATGGGCGGGCTTGGCGGTTTTGGCGCGCTATGCGAGATTCCCGCGGGCTATCGGCAGCCCGTACTCGTCTCAGGTACCGATGGTGTCGGCACCAAGCTGCGCCTGGCAATGGATCTTGGCAAACACGACACCATTGGTATTGATTTGGTCGCTATGTGTGTCAACGATCTCATCGTGGCCGGCGCCGAACCACTGCTCTTTCTTGACTACTATGCCACGGGTAAGCTCGATGTGGATATTGCTGCTGACGTTGTCACCGGCATTGGCGCTGGTTGCGAACTGGCTGGCTGCGCCCTGGTAGGTGGCGAAACCGCCGAAATGCCGGGCATGTATGAAGGAAACGACTACGATTTAGCGGGCTTTTGCGTAGGTGTGGTTGAAAAAGCAGACATTTTAGATGGCAGCAAAGTGGCCGAAGGCGACGTCATATTGGGGCTTGCCTCATCCGGGCCACACTCCAACGGCTACTCACTGATTCGTAAAATCCTTGAGGTTAGCGACGCTTCGCTAGAGACCGACATCGACGGTCAAACCCTTGGCGATGCGCTGATGGCACCTACCCGCATCTACGTTAAATCACTGCTCTCCTTAATGCGCGGCAGCGAAATTGCCGTGCATGCGTTATCGCACATCACCGGTGGCGGTTTACTAGAAAACATTCCCCGCGTGCTGCCGGACAACCTCGCGGCGCATATTGATATTGCCAGTTGGCAACGCCCCGCCGTGTTTGATTGGCTACAGGCCAACGGCAACGTGAATGAAACCGAAATGCACCGCGTGCTCAATTGCGGTATTGGCATGGTCGTTGTGTTGCCGCAGCATCAAGCAGAGCAAGCAGTGGCTCATCTGCAAGCCGAAGGCGAATCCGTTTATCGTCTAGGCCAGATCGTTGAACGCCAAGGGGACGCCGTTATTCTGGAGAACCTCTCGGCATGACCAATACGGACTACCAGAGCGATACCATTAAAGACGTAACACCAGAGCCTCTTGGTGCACGCCGCATTGTCGTGCTTATTTCTGGCAGTGGCAGCAATCTTCAGGCGCTGATTGATGCTCAGTCTCACGACCGCTTAGGCGGCGGTGAGATTGTCGCGGTGATTTCCAATATCGCTGACGCCTATGGTTTGAAACGCGCCCACGAAGCGGGCATTGAAGCGGTTGCGCTCCCCCACCGTGAATACGATAGCCGCGAAGCCTACGACGGTGCCTTGATCAAAGTCATTGAGCGCCACGAGCCGGATCTGATTGTACTGGCGGGCTTTATGCGCATTTTGACGCCTCGCTTTGTACAGCGCTTCCTGGGCCGGATGCTGAATATCCATCCTTCGTTACTGCCGGACTACCAAGGGCTCAACACTCACGCCCGCGCCCTGGCAGACGGTGTTGCCAGCCACGGCTGTAGCGTTCACTTCGTCACCGAAGAGCTAGACGGTGGCCCAGTGGTACTGCAAGCGGAGCTGCTGGTAAACGCTGACGACACGGCTGAAACGCTGCAAGAGAAGGTTCGCTCCCGGGAACACCTCATCTACCCGATTGCGGTGCAGTGGTTTTTGGAAGGCAGGCTGCAGTTCAGTGCCGAAGGGGCCAAAATGGACGGTCACCTGCTGCCAGAACACGGCATGCGGCTTTCCCATGCCGACGCTGCAGAAGAACTTGATGAAGACCTTGATGAAAAGCTCGACGAAGAGTCTCAGGGCTAGACGGGTATCATCACCATAAGCATTAAAAAGCGCCTTACGGTTTTGCCGTAAGGCGCTTTTTCGTAGCAGTTTACTTCGTATAACTAGGTACGCGGCAGGGTTACCCCACGCTGCCCCATATACTTCCCACCCCGATCCTTATACGAGGTTTCGCACACTTCGTCGGACTCTAAGAACAACATCTGGGCGACCCCCTCATGGGCATAGATTTTTGCCGGCAGGTTGGTGGTGTTAGAGAACTCCAACGTAACGTGGCCTTCCCACTCAGGCTCCAGCGGCGTCACATTAACAATAATGCCACAGCGCGCGTAGGTGGATTTCCCTAGGCAAATAGTCAGCACGTTACGGGGAATACGGAAGTACTCCACCGTACGTGCCAGTGCAAAAGAGTTTGGCGGAATAATGCATACGTCGCCCTTAATATCGACAAAGCTTTTCGCATCAAACGCCTTTGGATCGACAATCGCTGAGTGAATATTGGTGAAGACTTTGAATTCGTCTGAGCAGCGCACATCGTAACCGTAGCTTGAGGTGCCATAGGAAATCACGCGCTGATCGTTCACATAGCGCACTTGTTCGGCTTCAAACGGCTCAATCATCGCTTCGCTTTTGGCCATGCGACGAATCCAATTATCAGATTTGATACTCATTTATTTCGTTATCACTCACTAAAGGAAATAGTTGGGCCGTCGCCTTGATTCGCGCTAACCGCTTCAGCGACTTTTTGGGCAATAGTCGCAAAGGTTTGACTTACCGTCCCCTCAGGTTCAGAGACTACGCTCGGCCGCCCTGAATCCGTCAGTTCACGGATGGAGAGCGTTAGCGGTAACCTTCCAAGCACTTGGGTATCGTACTCCTGAGCGATGCTATCGCCACCGCCGGTGCCAAAGATAGCCGCTTCATGGCCACAGTTTTCGCAGTGATAGAGACTCATATTTTCCACCACGCCAAGCACCGGCACGTTAACCTTGCGGAACATTTCAATCCCTTTACGGGCATCCAATAGCGCAATGTCCTGGGGGGTGGTGACGATCACCGCGCCCGCGACGGGCACTTTCTGAGCCAGGGTCAGCTGAATATCGCCGGTACCTGGGGGCATATCGATCAACAGAAAATCGAGATTATCCCACTGGGTTTGCGTCAGCATCTGCTGAAAGGCACCCACTACCATCGGGCCACGCCACACCATTGGCTCACGGGTATTGACCATAAACGCCATCGACATGGCCTGAATGCCATGGGCCTGGAGCGGAAGGAATTTGTCATTACTTGCCGCCTGAGGGCGTGTGCCCTCTTTAACACCGAGCATTTGTGCCTGGCTGGGCCCATAGATATCCGCATCCAGGACGCCCACGCGGTAGCCCTGTGCTGACAGCGCTAACGCCAAATTCACGGTGACGGTGGATTTTCCCACGCCGCCCTTGCCCGATGCCACTGCAATAATATGCTTAACCCCATCCATTCAATGGCACTCCTCGTTTTAGGCTCTTAATATTTACGTTAGGCTTGCGTGAATGATACGCCTCACAGCCAAAATCATAAACCAACAACAAGAGGGCGGATGCCGGGTTACCGACATCCGCCCCAACTTTACTAACGCGAAAGGTGCGTTACAGCATTACTATTTAGCCATTTATCAGCCTGCGTTTTGCTGTGACTCTTCACTGCCACCATCGCTATCATTGGCGCTCTCACTTGAAGAACCCTCATCTGACGAGCCTTCTTCAGAAGAACTGCTCTGTGAGGAGCTATTCTGTGAAGAGCTATTCTGTGAAGATGAAGCAGCCTCACCGGCGGATTCTTCCGCATCGGCCAAGCGGCTATCTAATGTCGACAGCTCATCGCGCCATTCGCTTAACTGGCCTTCTAAACGCTCCAACTGGCTTTCACGCTCTTCAATATCGCTTTCAACACTCGACACTTCCTCGCGGCCCATCTCCAAAGCGACCATGACGTCGTCGAGCTCGCTGCGCACATCGCTCAAGCTCTGCTCTTCCTCTTCGCGAAGCGCCGTTAGCGAATCAACTTCGTTTTGCAGCTCATCGCGTTCGCTGGTCAGTGAGTCACGCTCATTTTTTAGCTCATCTAGCTCGCTTTGGGCAGCCGAAATATCTTCTTCCAAGCCACTTAGCTGTTCATTAGCCTGACTAATCTGATCTTCGAGCGAGGAGAGTTCCTCTTCGGTGTTGCCCAACTCTTCAACCGCTTCTTGACGCTGCTGCTCAGCTTCCTGACGGGCGGCCTCAGCCTCCTGACGGGCTTCTTCAGCGCTAGAACGCGCTTCTTCTACTTGCTGGAGGGCGCTCTCTGCCTCATCTCGAGTATTAGTGATTTCGTCGCGCTCTTCGCGCAGCGCGGTCATCTCGCTCTCAGCGCTCTCTACCTGCTCACTAAGAGAGGCAATTTCCTCTTCCAGCGCATTACGTTCGGATTCAAGTTCTTCTAAACGCGACTGAACATCGCTGACACTCCCCTGGGCACTATCAAGTGACGAACGTGCTTCTTCTTGCTGCGCTTCCAGGGTTGCCATCTCCTCCTGCAGCGCGGCTAAATTGGTTTCAGCTTCCTCGATTTCGCTAATGCGCTGGCTCATTTGGCTATTTTCCTGCTCAGCGCTGGCGAGCTGCTCCTCTAGGCTATCGACACGATCCTGGCGAGAGCCTGCGTTAGACTGCGCCATAATCGCCCAAATAACCGCAATGGCGGCAATACCGGCAATGGCTTTTACCCGGTTATCCTGGAAGAGGGTTTTCATATCCGACTTTTTAGCCGGCTCTGGCTTGTTGGCTGGCGACTGTTGATCCGAATGGTTTGCTTCCGACATTATGCTTTCCTCTATGGTCTAAGCTAACGTTTGTCCAAGCTAACGATAATCAAGTAAGTGGATATTGCGCTAACCGTGAATGATCTCCCCCTTCAGCATACACAGCTCGCTGTATCTAGCCAGTCTGTTTGCAAAAACGTGTATAAATGTTGCAGTAGTGTTACCAATCAAGCAAAGGTGTTTATCTTTTTAGTCTGAAGGCGGATGCTTTCCCTCATGAAAGCCAGAGGCCTCTCCACTGAACGCATCAAACCAATTCAAGGTGGTATGCAGTGACACCACGCTACCCACTATTAGCAGCGTAGGCGGTTTAATGGAGCCCGCCAAGAAAGCATCTGGCAGCGCAGACAACGTGCCTACGTGAGTAAGCTGTCGGCGAGTGGTTCCCTGCTCAATTAGCGCCAGCGGCGTATCTGGGGCTAAACCATGCTCAACCAGGGCTTGGCTGATTACCTTTACGGTGCCGAGCCCCATATAAAACACCAAGGTTTGCCCTGGCCGCGCTAACGCATCCCAATCAAGCTCACACTCGCCCTGTTGCAAATGTCCGGTAACAAAACGCACCGACTGGGCATGGTCGCGATGAGTCAAAGGAATGCCCGCATAGGCCGCGCAGCCTGATGCGGCCGTCACCCCAGGGATTACTTCCACACTCACTTGTGCCGCCACCAGCGCCTCAAGCTCCTCTCCACCTCGGCCAAAAATAAACGGATCACCACCTTTAAGGCGCACGACACGCTTACCCTGCTGAGCCCACTTTACAAGCGCTTGATTAATACCCTCTTGAGGGACACTGTGCAGCGAGCGTGCTTTACCCACATAAAATCGCTGCGCCTGTGGCGGTATAAAGGCGACAATCTCATCGCTAACCAAACGGTCGTACAGCACCACTTCAGCGGACTGTAGGCGCTTATACGCTTTTAACGTTAATAACTCCGGATCGCCAGGGCCAGCGCCCACTAGACTTACCAAGCCGTATGGCTGAGACATTTGCTCTCGTCCTGCTTCCAAGAATCCACCCCAGGAATAAAAAAGGTTTTTAATATGCAAAAAAGTAATTAATTTTACCACTAAATACCAATAACACCTTGTCTATTGCTTAAAATAGAATCCAATATATACAAGAAAAGAACATGCATATTCTAAAAAAATATAGATAATGGTGATTTTGTCTGCAATGGTTTACAACCTGATTACGTTTTAGGGCTAATCTTCACGATCAAATTCAAATTGGCATATGTTTGGAGATTCACGCATGCCCGTGAATGATATAGACGCACCAGAGCGAGTCAGTGCAGACCACCTTGTACCCCACATACCAGGCGTTATCTTTCAGTTTCATCGCGCGCGCAATGGCCATATGCGGTTCCCCTACTTAGAGGGCGGCGGCGTGGCTCTCAAGCATATTGACCGGGATCTGCTTGCTCAAAATGCTGGCGAGTTAGTTGAACAACTGACCGGCAATGACCACCCCAAGATAATGTCGGCGATCGAACGTTCGGCCCGCTGGATGCTGCCTCTCACGACGCGCTTTCGACTACCGTTTCCAGAAGACAACCCCCGCTGGATTGCGGTGAGCGCCAAGCCAAAGCCCGTTGTCGATGGCGTACAGTGGAACGGCATAATGATGGATATTAGCGATCAAGTCAGCGAAGAGCAGCGGCTTCGCAAGCTATGCGACACAGACCCCCTGACGCAACTGCCCAATCGGCGCAAGCTGATGATGCACTTAACCCATGTTACATCGCTTAGCACCCGCCACGGCACACCGCTCTCCATCATGATGATCGATATCGATCATTTTAAACGCCTTAACGACCGCTGGGGCCACCTACATGGGGATGATGTGCTTAAACAGCTAGCCATGCACGCCCAGTCGCTGCTGCGCTGTGAAGACATGGTCGCTCGGTTAGGAGGTGAAGAGTTTATGGTCGTGCTGCCGCTTACGCCGCTGCAGCAATGCCATGCACTTGCTGACCGCTTACGCCAGGCCATCAGTGTACGCGACTTCGGTATGGGGCCGGGCCAAGTGACATTGAGCATTGGGGTTGCCGAGTATCGCTGTGGCGAACCCCTCACGAGCTTGATCGAGCGGGCCGACCAGGCATTGTATAGCGCTAAAGACGTTGGTCGCGACTGCGTTTGCCATCTACGCTGATAGGGAATCCCCCATTGCAGGAGCCATACAATGACAAGGCTAGCCGACGCCATTTGTGAGCCGTGCAGCAAAGATGCTCAACCTTTTAATAAAGATGAGGCCCAAGAGCGGCTAAAAAGCCTCAGCCAGTGGCAGATTGTCGAGCACGATGGCATCATGAAGCTGTCGCGAAGTTTTAAATTCCGTGACTTTGCCAGCGCATTGGCGTTTACCCAGAGCGTTGGCGATATTGCAGAGCAGGCCGGCCATCACCCCGTTATCGTGACCGAGTGGGGCAAAGCCACCGTTACGTGGTGGTCTCACGCTATTAAAGGCCTGCATCTTAATGACTTCATTCTTGCCGCCAGAACCGACGAGGTAGCCGAATAAATGTTTGAGCATATTGAGCGAGTCCCAGGAGATGCCATTCTCGGGCTGATCGAAGCTTTCAAGAAAGATACCAATCCGCAAAAGGTGGATTTAGGTGTTGGTGTTTACCGCGATACCCAAGGCAATACGCCGGTAATGCGCGCCGTTAAGGAAGCAGAAGCTCGCCTGCTCAAGAATGAAACGACGAAAACCTATATCGGTTCTCACGGCGCGCCTAGCTATGGCGAAGTAGTACTTCCCATGGTATTTGGTGCTGAGTCACCGGTACTGAAAGCCAACCGTGCCAGCGCTACCCAGTCGCCTGGCGGCACCGGCGCCCTGCGCTTGGCAGCCGATTTCATTTCCACTCAGTTGCCGGGCAAAGGTATCTGGGTAAGCGACCCAACGTGGCCCAACCACCACGGTATTTTTACCGCCGCAGGTATTGAGCTACACAAGTACCCCTACGTTGACCCTGACAACCGTCTCGACTTTGACGGTATGCGTGCAGCGCTAAAAAGTATCCCAGAAGGTGATGTAGTCGTACTCCACGCCTGCTGTCACAACCCGACTGGGTTTGATCTTTCCCACGCCCAGTGGCAGGAAGTGCTAGAGATCGTCCGTGAGCGCAAGCTGCTGCCGCTGATCGACTTTGCCTATCAGGGCTTTGGTGAAGGCCTGGATGAGGACGCTTACGGCGTACGCCTGCTGGCGGAAAACCTCGACGAAGCGATCATCACCAGCTCCTGCTCGAAGAACTTTGGTATTTATTGCGAGCGTACCGGCTGCTTGATCATGGTGGCAAAAGACAGCGAGCAGATGGATAACATTCGCTCGCAGGTCGCGATCGTGGCACGGGAAAACTACTCAAACCCGCCTGCGCACGGCGGCGCTATCGTCAGCGAGATCCTCCACGATCCAGAGCTGACTGCGCTATGGCGTGAAGAGCTCACCGAAATGCGTGATCGTATTAATACCCTGCGTCGCGATTTCGTCGAAGCGCTGAAGCCCTACGGGCTTGACGAGAAGTACGCCTGCGTAGCAGAGCAGCGCGGCATGTTCTCCTACACCGGCTTAACGCCGGAACAGGTGGATCGTTTGCGCGATGAATTTGGCATCTACATGGTGCGCTCGGGTCGCGCTAACGTAGCGGGCTTCTCCCATGAGAACCTGCCCTACCTGGCTAAAGCGATTGCCGCTGTTAACGACTAGCTAGCAAGCATTGCCGTACTACAAACGCCCAGGCCTACCTGGGCGTTTTTGTGTGCTGAGCACTTGACCGATCAGTCAACACTTCGGCACACTCAGCGTTGCCTTGTATACAACACACCATAATCAAGAGGCCTACCATGGCGGCTGCCAGCATCCACTACCCCTGGTACAAAAAAGAAGATACCGACGCGTTCTTCGCCCTGTTCCAAAACAATATTGCCAACTTTGTCATTATCGCCATCACCATGTTGGGCATGGGATTCCCCTCATCCATTGTCTATGGGCAGGTGCTGCCGGGAGCGGCAGTCGCGGTCATGGTGGGTAATTTCTACTATGCATGGAGCGCGGCAAGATTGGCCCGTAAGGAGAACCGTGCCGATGTAACGGCGCTCTCTTACGGTATCTCAACGCCGGTCATGTTTGTGTTTCTATTCGGCGTACTGCTGCCCGCCAAACAGCTCACCGGTGATGCTGAAATGGCCTGGAAAGTTGCGGTCGCCGCCTGTTTTATCAGCGGCGCTATCGAAGCCGCGATCAGCGTGGTTGGCCGCTGGGTGCAGTATCACCTGCCCCGCGCCGCGATGCTGGGCGCCGTTGCCGGTGTCGCCCTGACGTTTATCGCCGGTGAAATGCTGTTCAAAACCCTGGAAATGCCGATTATTGGCCTGCTGGTGTTAGCGATCATTATTGTTGGCCTGGTCGCCAGAGTGAGCATGCCGTTTAAACTGCCCACCTCGCTATTCGCCATCATCGTCGGTACTGCCATGGCCTATTTGATTGGCGATGCCGGTACCGAACGCTTTAGCGATGCCTTTACCCACCTAGGCTTTTACCCGCTGCTTCCCAATCTAGCCTGGTTTGAAGGGCTGGGTTTACTGTTCACCAGCATGCTCGCAGTCTTGACCGTCGTTCTGCCGATCACGCTGTATAACGCCATTGAGACGATGAACAACGTCGAGGCGATGGAGGCGGCAGGCGATAAGTACGATGTGCGCGAGTGTCAGGCGGTTGATGGCGCCGGTACCATGATTGGCGCCCTGTTTGGCGGCGTGTTTCCAACCACGGTTTATATAGCTACCGTGGGGGCCAAGTGGATGGGCGCAGGCCGAGGCTACAGCCTTCTCAACGGTGCTGTTTATGCGCTGGCTACCATGTTTGGTTTAATCGCCGCCCTGGCCGCGATTATTCCCGTTTCGGTGGTGGCACCGATTTTGGTCTTTGTCGGCATGTCGATGATTGCCACCGCGTTTCAGGCCAACGACACACGCTACTACCCTGCTGTGGCGCTGGCCATGCTGCCCTACTTCGCCAACTACGTGATGACGCGCTTTAACCGCGGGGCTGGTGAAGTCGTCACCGACATATCCAGTGCCATTGTGGTAATGGGCCAAGGGGCTATGTTTATGGCCATTCTGCTGGGCGCAATGACAGTATCGGTAATTGACCATCAGTTCCGACGTGCGGCCGCCTTCGCAGCCATTGCCGCGGGCTTTTCCTTCGTCGGGCTGATGCATGCCCCCGAGCTGTCACTCAATGCTTCCCCAGAGTTCGCGATGGGCTACTTAGGGATGGCGCTGCTGTTTATCTATTTCTCCTTTCAGGAAGCTGGGCGCCTGCGTTAATTAACGAATCCCGCCTGCCGATGCGGGCGGGACAAAATACGCCGCATGACCTGCCACGCCATCAAGCCCGCCAGCAGGTTGCCTATGGCCGCGCCCGCCGCCAGCCCCCACCAACCGAAGAACTGTGAACCCAACCAGAGGCAGGGCAGATAGCAAACAAACAGCCGAGCGCTGGATAGCAGCATCGCTCGCAGCGGCCAACCTAAGGCATTTCCCGCCGAGACCACTAGCATGCAAACGCCCAGCGCGGCGTAGCTAGGCAGCAGAAAGCGAATCAGCAGAGCCAGCTCGTTTTGTACTTCAGGATTACCCGCTAAAGCCATGGCTAGCCAGGGAGCCCCCAGGGCCAGCAACACGCCCAGACTAAGCTGCCAAACCAGCGCGACCTTGACCGCCAAGCGCATAAGCTGCTGTATCTGCCCCCAATCACCGGCGCCGTAGCAGCGCCCTAACCAAGGTGGCAGCGACATGGTCATGGCTAGAATCACCATCAGCGAGAGTGTTTCCAAACGACTCGCCAACCCCCAGGCGGCTACTTCACTTTCGCCCAGGCCCGCCACCACGGAAATTGCCAGCATCGCCGCCAAGGGCGGCATCAATTGGCTGACCATCGCGGGAGCGGCAATGCCTGTAAACGGCCGCCACGACTGTTTCGCCTCTATCCACAGCCCTAACTGCGACGCCCACTGGCGTTTTAGCAGTTTACGCGTAGTGACCAACAGCCCCACAGAGAAAGCAATTGCAGTTGCCCAGGCAGCACCGGGCAATCCCCAGCCCTGCCAATCGCCTACCCCAAAAATCAGCAAAGGGTCGAGTACAAGGTTAACAAGGCTGCTCAGCACCATCATTTTGCCCGGCAAGCGGGTATCCCCATGGGCGCGGAATACGCTATAGCTAAAATAGAGCAGCGCACCCAGCCATGCAGATAAAAGCTGAGGACCCCAGTAAATATAAATATACGAGAGCGTGGTGTCATCCGCACCCAGCAGTCGAAAAATGGGCACATGAAATAGCCACAATATGATCGCCAATAGGCCGATCACGCCACCGCCCGCCATTAACACCAAACTACTTAAGCGCCTCGCCCGCTCACCTTCCCCTGCACCTAGCGCCCGGGAAATCAGCGCGGCAATCGCAATCCCCATACCCACTTGAATGCCGATAATCAGAAATGACAGCGGAAAGGTGAACGACTGTGCAGCTAGCTGCGCAGTCCCCAAACGGGCAATAAAGGCGCTATCAACAAGTTGAAAACCCAATAGCGCCAACACCCCGATGGCCATTGGCCAGGTTTGCCGCCATAGGGTTATCGCCAACTCGCGTTGCTGCATCACAATTGCCAAGCCAACTCTCCTTTTATTCGCCTTAAACGCAAAAACGCCACCACCCCTAACGGGGTGATGGCGCTTAACTAAGAGTACTCTTTACTGACGAATACCTTCAAACGTGACGTATAGCTCAAGCTCATGCATGGATTCAGGGAAATCGCTCATGTTGATTCCGTAATCGCTCAGAGTCAGCGTGGTGCTGCCTTCGAAACCAGCGCGGTAGTTGCCCCAAGGGTCATCACCCTCACCCATCAGTTTAACCGGCATTTCAATTTCTTGAGTTTCGCCATGCAAGGTCAGATCACCGGTCAGCACACCTTCATCATCGCCCGTTGATTCAAAGCCTGTTGATGTGAAGGTAGCGGTCGGAAATTCGCTGGCGTTGAGGAAATCGTCACTCAGAATATGACGATCGCGCTCTGCGTGGTTACTGGTCAGGCTATCCACCTGTACTTCGATTTCAGCAGAAGATGCATCGAGATCTTCAGGATCGTAGGCAAATTGACCTTCAAACTCTTCAAAGCTGCCTAGAATATAGGAGAAGCCCAGGTGTGAAATTTTAAACTGAACAAAAGCGTGCTGGCCTTCTGTATCAATCTGATAATCAGCTGCCTGCGCTTGGCTCAACGGTACCAGCGCTACAGCGGCGATCGCGGATGCAAATGCGGTCTTCTTGAACATATTGAATTGCTCCTTGCTTTACTTAATAGGCACTGCGGGCAGTCAATTATCTTACCCGCAGTGGTTAGAAAAACTTGTATACAGATAACGTTATTATCTTGGTGCATCGTGACTGCCAGCATGGCTGTGCGCTGGGTTTAGCATACGTACCAAGGTTTTGTGCCGCCCTAGCCAATGATGCTTAAAAGCAGCAAGGGCGTGGCCCGCAGTTAAGATCATTAGTGCCAGTGCGCTGTACCAGTGTACGGTGCCCGCCTGGCTTGCCTGATTGGGCAAGTCATATAGCAACGCCGGCACCTCAAACCAACCGAACACACTAATGCCACTCCCATCGGCAGTAGAAATTAAATAGCCACTCACCATAACGACTAATAAAAGCACATAGAGCGCAATATGACCGAGATGGGCCGCAATAGTTTCTAATTGGCTACCCTCGGCGAAAGGCGTCGGCTGGACGAAGCGCCATACCAAACGCGCAAAGGTAGCCAACAATAGCAAAATGCCAATCGAGCGGTGTACCCAAGGCCCCTGATTATACCAAGGGTTATAATAGCCCAGGTCAGTCATCCACCAGCCCAGTACAAACAGACCAATAATGGCCAGCGCGCTTAGCCAATGAAACAGAATACTAATCAATCCCCAACCGGTGCGACTGTTACGCCACATTGTGCTATTCCTCATTTTTATCTATAGCGGCTTCAACTTAGCCAACGCGCTTATCAGATCTTGGATTACGCTATTCGTCCACGCCCAGAACCTTACCGCTAGAAGCTAATAAAAACTGCTGAAAAAAGCAGGATATTTCATTCGTAAAAACCATTGAATAACCCGATAACAACCTTTACGCAGTTCGCCTTTCTAAAAAGTCAAAGTCAATCCATTCTATAAAATCGAATAAATAGAGCAAATATAACCAATTTTATAATTTTGTTTGCGCGCTTACTATTAGCGCATGTCCTACAAGACATCCAGAAATGACCGAAAAACGGTACATAAACTTTCTATTAGAGAGCGCCAATCATGAAAAAAATGACCCTTATCACCGCTATTGCCATGACATTGACTTCTACTGCCGTTCTAGCTGAACAGGGATCTGGCGAGCTTAACCAGATTATTCAGCCTAGCTCTTCAGCGAATTACAGCACTGACAGCGTGCACCTGACACCAGCTGATTTGCCATTGTTCAACGGCGATGCGAAGAACAACATCATTGTTGCTCCGAGCTCTCACATCAATCACTCTTCCAGCAATGAAGACCAGATTGCGCTGTCAGACTTGCCTCACCGCAACGCTTCTTAAAACAAATAAGGGTGCTTTGTTTGCACAGCATATGACTCATTAGGTTTCAAAAGTACGAAAAACCCACCTTTCAAAGGTGGGTTTTCGTTACTGTACAGGATTGCTTAACATCAATTAGCCAGCCAGAACATCCAGTCCACGAGCAAGATCGCGCTGGATATCCTGCTGACTCTCAAGCCCTACCGCCACGCGGATCAGCCCTGGCGCAATACCCGCCGCATCTTTCTGAGCATCAGACAAACGCCCATGGGTAGTGGTGGCCGGATGAGTAATGGTGGATTTAACGTCACCCAAGTTACCCGTTATCGAAAGCATTCGGGTTGCATCGATCACCTGCCACGCCCCCTCTTGCCCACCTTTCACTTCAAAACCCAGCACCGCGCCAAACCCTTTCTGCTGCTGTTTGGCCAAGGCGTGCTGAGGATGATTCTCCAGGCCGCTATAAAACACATGCTTAACCGCCGGGTGGGCATCCAGCCAACGCGCTAGAGTCAAGGCATTTTCACAGTGGGCCTTCATGCGCAGCGACAGGGTTTCCAGGCCCTTGGTAAAAATCCACGCGTTGAAGGGGCTCAGACAAGGCCCGCAGGTGCGCACCACGCCGAACACTTCTTCAAGCAGCGCATGGCTACCTACCACGGCACCACCGACTGCACGGCCTTGGCCGTCCAGGTACTTGGTCGCCGAGTGGATCACTAAATCGGCGCCTAGCGCCAGCGGCTGCTGGAGCGCCGGGGTAAGAAAGCAGTTATCTATCGCCAGTAGCGCATCGTGACGCTTTGCCAACGCTGCCAGCGCTGGAATATCAGCAATTTCTGACAGCGGATTTGAGGGTGTTTCAGCAAACAGTAGCCGCGTTTTTGGAGTAATCGCCGCCTCCCAGGCTGAAATGTTGGAGAGCTCCACATAGTGCGTGGTAATACCAAACTTACCCAGGTACTTATCGAACAGACTAACCGTTGAACCAAACAGTGACCGGGAGGCAACAATCTCATCCCCTGCTGAAAGTAGCGCCAGCGCGGTAGAGAGAATAGCGGACATACCCGAGCTGGTGGCCACACAGCGCTCGCCGCCTTCAAGGGCCGCCAGACGGCGCTCAAAGGTATGCACTGTTGGGTTGGTAAAGCGCGAGTAGACGTTGCCCGGCTCCTGCCCACCAAATTTACGCGCCGCTTCTGCAGCGCTTTCGTAGACAAAGCTTGAGGTCGGAAAAATAGGCTCCGAGTGTTCCTGCTCGAAGGTGCGCTGATGGCCAGCCCGAATCGCCAGCGTCTCTAGTGACCACTCATCCTGGTGACTTTCCTGGTGATTATCATCCTGCATATGGCTTCTCTCCTAATCGTCCAGGTCATCGTCCTGATTATGCATATCAACCAGGGCATGGTCACCGGCGCTTTGATCCTTGGCGGAATCATTGCGGCTAGCTTCCAAGGCGGCCAGGTAGGCGTCGTCGATATCACCGGTCACGTAGTTGCCGTCAAACACCGAGCAATCAAACTCTTCCATTTCAGGATTCACTTCGCGGCAGGCCGCTTTTAGATCTTCCAGGTTTTGATAGAAGATACGGTCAGCGCCAATCAAATCCCCAACTTCTTCTTCGCTACGGCCATGGGCAATCAATTCAGACGCCGCTGGCATATCGATGCCGTAAACGTTAGGGAATCGCACCGGGGGCGCTGCTGAAGCAAAATAAACTTTACGCGCGCCTGCATCGCGGGCCATTTGAATGATCTGCTTACAGGTCGTGCCGCGCACAATAGAGTCGTCCACCAGCAGGACATTTTTACCCTTAAACTCAACGTCTATAGCATTGAGCTTTTGGCGTACGGATTTTTTACGCTGGGTTTGCCCCGGCATAATAAAGGTACGGCCAATATAGCGGTTCTTCATGAACCCTTCGCGGTAGGTCACACCGAGGTGCTGCGCCATTTCAAGGGCGGAGGTGCGCGACGTATCAGGGATCGGGATGACCACGTCGATATCGTGATCCAGCCACTCATTGAGGATGCGGTCACCCAGCTTGCGACCCATTTGCATACGGGTGCCGTAAACATAGGCGCCATCCAGCAGCGAATCGGGACGCGCCAGATAAACGTGCTCAAAAATACACGAACGTAGCTCGGGACGGTCAGCACATACCTGAGTATGAATATTGCCTTCAATATCGACAAAGATGGCTTCGCCAGGTGAAAGGTCGCGCTCAAGCTCAAAACCGCCCACGTCCAAGGCAACGGACTCGGAGGCGATCATCACCGCCTGCCCGTTCTCCTCTTCGCGAGTACCAAACACCACGGGTCGAATACCGAAGGGGTCGCGGAACGCCACCATGCCGAAGCCGTTAATAATCGCGACAGCAGCATAACCGCCCTTGCAGCGACGGTGAACGCGACGCACGGCGTCGAAGATATCTTCCGCTTCCAGGTGCAAACCCTGTTTGCCCAGCTCGTGAGCAAAGACATTGAGCAGCACTTCAGAATCGGAGCTGGTATTAATATGACGCAGGTCGGTAGAGAACAGCTCCTGCTTCAACTGCTCGGAGTTGGTCAGGTTGCCATTATGCGCCAGCGCAATACCGTAAGGAGAGTTAACATAGAACGGCTGTGACTCGGCTTCACTTGAAGAGCCTGCCGTCGGGTAACGCACGTGACCAATGCCTAGATTACCTTTTAGGCGGGCCATATGGCGGGTGTGAAATACATCACGTACCAAGCCGTTACTCTTGCGCAGTAGGAAGCGTCCCTCGCTCCATGTCATCATGCCGGCAGCGTCCTGGCCACGATGCTGAAGTACGGTCAGGGCATCGTAGATTCCCTGATTTACCGCCTGCTTGCCCAGAAGGCCCACTATACCGCACATTCACGTTACCTCGCTTAATGCCATGGCTTACCTAAGTCACATACCTAAGAAAGCCCGAACGTTCGTAGAATCGACTTCAGTAGCAGGTCAATCACCTGCTGGGATAACCTCACGCTCCGCCGCACCGGGCAGACGCAGTTCAGGTAGAGAGATGTTGCGCAGCGACGATGGCGCTTCTGGGAGCTCGCGATCCCACTGATCTAACTGGCTCACCGCCCAATCGCGCAGTTGAATAAAGGTTGGGCGCAGCTCAGCTTGTTGCCACGCCTGCAGTTCCGCCAGCGGTGTTAGGGTAATCAATACAGTAGCAATAAGCAGAATAACCGCTCCGCGGGCAACGCCAAAAGCGGCCCCCGCCACGCGGTTCAAAAGCCCCATGCCCACCCATTCAATCGCCGCATGCACCAAGCGAATCACTATGCCGCAAAGCAAAATAACGGCAAAAATCACCAGTATAAAAGCGAGTACCAGGCGGGCATCAAAGCTATCGATAAACCCGCTCATCAGTTCGGCCACCGGTTCGGCAAGTACTCGGGCAACCATTAAGGCAACGACCCAGGCTGCCAAACCCAATGCTTCGCGAACAAATCCTCTAACGAATCCGGCTAGCATTGATAGCGCCAGCACGGCCAAGAAAACCGCATCAATCCATGTTAACGCCATGGTTTAGTCTCTTACCCGAACAAGAAGGCCCTGCACATTGGCTCGCTCTTTGATCGAGGTCATGGCGGACTCACCCTCTTCAGAAGTGGCATAAGGGCCCACAAAGACGGTGGTCATATTATTGTCCCGCTCACGCTGATAAACAGTAAACCCCTCCCCCGAAAGTTGCTCGCTAAGGCGCTGCGCATTGCCGGGCTCACCAAAGCTGCCGACTTGCACCGCCCACTCTCCCTGAGCGCTGGCGGCGGGGGGCGAAGAGCTAGACGAGGAGCTTTGCGATGAACGTTGTGAAGAGTCCTGTGAAGAGCTTTGCGACGAGTCTTCACTGCTGCTTTGGGCGCTGCCACTATTGCTGGCAATCAGGTCAGCAATAGGGTCACTATCAGAGATTGACGGAGCTTCATCGGGCTCACTGGATCCCGCCGCCTCGGGACTGGAGGACGACTGATTAGCAGCAGCAATTTGATCGGTTTCCGGTAACCTCGGATCGACGTCAATAGGCATATCCCCCTCTTCATTACGGGGCGCTGACGATAGCGACTGCTCGCCAATGGTTGAAGGCCTTTCCGGTGCAGGAACGTCACGGCGCTCCACTTCAACGGGTTGCTCGATCACAAAGTTCGGCTGGGGACGCTCTTCCCTAGGCGCGGGGTCGCTCATTAACCACGGCACAAAGATCGCCAGTAGCGCGAGTAGAATCACAATACCGCTAATGCGTTCCGTTTTACCGTATTTCATTTCCGTCTCCATCAAGCGACACAGCGCCTGTTGGCAGTGGCCGAGCTAACAGTGCCGCTACTGTAAAGAACGACCCGGTGGCCAAGACACGATCATTGGGCGTTAACACGTTAGCGAGCCAATCGACGCCAGCTTGCGGCGAATCAGCGCGAAAATGCACTCGCCCTCCCTGAGCTATAATACGTTGCGACAACTCGCTTGCCTGGCAACCTCGCTCCCCACTCAGCGAAACGCATACCCAATCACTAATACGAGACGCTAACGCCTGTATGACACCGTCAATATCCTTATCATTCAACATGCCGATAAGGCCCCACTGTCGGCCATCTTCCGGCGGTCGCGGCAAGTGGCGAACGACATACTCGGCGGCATGAGGATTATGCCCCACATCCAGGCACCAAGGCCCAATCCACTGCAGCCGCCCTGGCAACTGCACAGAACTCAGCGCTGCTTGCACGCGCGCCACTTCTAACCCAAGCCCTGCAAGCACAAGCGCCTGCAAAGCAGTGGCGGCGTTATCAACAGGCAGCCCCGGTTCGGGAAGGTCATCAATTACAATGCGTTGCCCATCCACATGCTGCCCCTGCCAGCACCATCGAGAAGGCTCAGAGTCCATCGCCTTATGGGCAAATTGCTGGCCCAAACCAAACATAGGCGCTGCTAGTACCTGAGCACATTCAGCCACACTGGAAGGTAAGGTTTGACTGCCTAACACGGCGGGTCGATTGGCCCGAAAAATACCCGCTTTCTCACGGCCAATCTGGGTTAAATCGGTGCCTAAAAAGTTAGCGTGATCCTGAGCAATAGTGGTAACAATGGCCACGTCCGCATCAATAATATTGACTGCATCAAGGCGACCACCCAGCCCCACTTCGAGGACCGCAAGATCCAGCTTGGCATTGGCCAAGCACCACAGCCCGCACAGTGTACCCGCTTCAAAATAGGTCAGACTGATTTCACCGCCTTGCAATCGCGCACGCTCAACCTGCTCAAAACCTTGCACCAGCAATTGATCGTCGGCTTCCTGGCCGTCGATTTTAACGCGTTCGTTGTAGCGCAATAAATGGGGAGAGGTGTAGGTACCCACTCGCCAACCATGGGCACGGGCAACGCTATCAATCATGGCAAGGGTTGAGCCCTTGCCATTGGTGCCTGCTACCGTAATGACCCGGGGGGCGATGGGGCTTGAAAGCAGCCCCATCCGCTTGGCAACCTGCGAGACCCGCTCCAGGCCCATATCTATCCCTACCGGATGCAGCGTTTCCAAATGCTGGAGCCACTGCTGCAAAGAGTAGAGCGGCAAAGAAGGTGTCTGTAGAGAGTCAGGCATTGCGTGAATGGTCATCACTCTTAGCGGTACTGGTGTCCTTCTGGGGCGCTTCAACCTTCTCAAAGGTGACGTCAGCAGTTTCCGCTAAGGTATCTTCCTCAACGATAGGCTCAACAACCTCCGCATCATCAGGATTGGTCGAACTCACCGGGGTTGCGTCGTGATGCGTTAACTTACGCAGCACGCTGCCCACGCGGGCACGCATTTCATGACGATGAACGATCATGTCGACAGTACCATGCTCAAGCAGAAACTCGCTGCGCTGGAACCCCTCTGGCAAGGTTTCACGCACCGTTTGCTCGATAACCCGCGGGCCGGCAAAACCAATCAAGGCATTGGGTTCGGCAATATTCAAGTCACCCAACATGGCTAGTGAGGCTGAAACACCGCCGAAGACGGGATCCGTAAGCACAGAAATATACGGCACACCCGCTTGTTTGAGCTTTTCAAGCGCGGCGGATGTTTTAGCCATCTGCATCAACGAGAAAAGCGCTTCCTGCATGCGGGCACCACCGGAGGCGGCAAAGCATACCAGCGGGATATTCTCTTCCAGCGCCAGAGTAGCGGCGCGAACAAACTTCTCGCCAACTACGGCCCCCATTGAGCCGCCCATAAAGGTGAACTCAAAGGCAACGGCGACCACCGGCAAACCGTCCAACTCACCGCGCATAGCGACCAGCGCATCTTTCTCGCCGGTATCTTTTTGCGCCGCGGTCAGGCGGTCTTTGTATTTTTTAGAGTCGCGAAACTTCAACCGATCATTAGGTTCGATTTCCGCCGCGATCTCTTCGCGTCCTGCTTTATCCAAGAACCAGTCCAAGCGTTTGCGTGCAGTCAAGCGCAGATGGTGATCGCACTTGGGACAGACGCTGTTATGTTTCTCTAGCTCAGGGAGGTAGAGAACCGCTTCGCACTTGGGACATTTACGCCAGAGGCCGTCGGGCACGCTAGCGCGACGGTCTTTACGCTGGATGCGACCCATAGAGGGTACGATCTTGTCTAACCAGCTCATATCAAAAAGGCTTCCGTTATACGTCAACGCCTGGCAGAACCAGGCTCGATGAGTGTCGTGAATCTATTCAGTATAGGCGATAAAGCATTTTGCCTTAGGCATCCATCGCCGTACGCATCTCTGCTAATACACTTTTCAACTGGCCCGCAATGGTTTCCGGCGCATCGACGCTTTCAGCGATACGGTTAACCAAAGCGCTACCTACAATCACACCATCGGCGACTTTAGCTACTTCTGCGGCCGTCACACCGTCGCGGATACCGAAACCAACACATAGCGGTAAATCGGTCATCCCCCGCAGCGGCGCCAAATGCTCAGCCACATCGTCTGCGTTCAGGGTGGCGGCACCGGTCACGCCTTTCAGCGAAACGTAGTAGAGGTAGCCCTCGCCATGGGCGCATATTGTAGCGGCACGCTCATTAGAAGTGGTAGGTGCAACGAGAAAAATCGCCGCTAAATCCCGCGATTTCAGCAGCGGCCCAATCTCGTCGGCCTCTTCAGGTGGCATATCCACAATCAGCACACCGTCAACGCCCACGCTGGCGGCTTGATCGGCAAAGTTTTCGTAGCCGATACGCTCAATGGGATTCAAGTAGCCCATTAACACAACCGGTGTGGTGGTATCGGTTTGGCGGAACTCTTTGACCATCTGCATAAGGTCAATCAGCCGTGTGCCCTGCTTTAACGCACGTTCACAGGCTTTTTGAATCACCGGGCCATCCGCCATGGGGTCGGAAAAAGGCACGCCTAGCTCAATCACATCAGCGCCTGCTTCCACCAGGGCATGCATAAACCCCACGGTGTACTGCGGCGCTGGATCACCTGCGGTGATGTAAGGAATCAGGGCCTTGCGTCCCTGCTGCTTAAGTTCACTGAAACGCTGATCAATACGGTTCATGCTCGCCCTTAAAAAAGCTGACCTTAAAATTCGATGCCATCAATCTTAGCAACGGTCATGATGTCTTTGTCGCCACGCCCGGAGAGGTTAACCACGATATGCTGGTCAGGACGCATGGTAGGCGCCAATACCTTGGCATGAGCCAGCGCATGGGCCGACTCAAGGGCGGGCATAATGCCTTCCATGTGGGTCAGCTCACGGAACGCTTCGAGCACTTCTTTATCGTTAGCGGCCACATAGGAGACCCGCCCCACGTCTTTCCACAGCGCGTGCTCTGGGCCTACGCCAGGATAATCCAGGCCGGCTGAAATGGAGTGCGTATCCGACACCTGCCCGGCTTCATCTGACATTAAGTAGGTGCGGTTACCGTGGAGCACGCCTCGCGGCGCATTGGATGCCAACGGCGCCGCGTGACGGCCGGTTTCAACGCCATCGCCACCGGCTTCAACGCCGTACATGGCCACGTCGTCATCTTCCACGAAGGGGTAGAACAGACCCAAGGCGTTAGAGCCACCGCCCACACAGGCAATCAGTGCGTCAGGTAAACGGCCGATCTGCTCCAGCGACTGACGGCGCGCTTCGCGCCCTACTACGGCGTTGAAATCGCGCACCAGCAGCGGATAAGGGTGCGGGCCGGCCACGGTACCGATGATATAGAAGGTGTTGTCAACGTTGGTGACCCAGTCACGCAGCGCTTCGTTCATGGCGTCTTTGAGGGTGCGGGTACCTGACTCTACCGGAATGACCCGGGCGCCCAATAGGCGCATACGGTACACGTTCAGCTTTTGGCGCTGGACGTCTTCAGCCCCCATATAAACGTCGCACTCAAGCCCTAAGCGAGCGGCGACGGTTGCCGAGGCAACGCCATGCTGGCCCGCCCCGGTTTCCGCGATAATGCGTGGCTTGCCGGTTTTTTTGGCCAGCAGCGCCTGACCAATGGTGTTGTTTACCTTATGAGCGCCAGTGTGATTCAGATCTTCCCGCTTCAACCAAATCTGTGCACCGCCAAGACTCGCCGACCAGCGTTTGGCGTGGTAGAGCGGCGATGGACGCCCCACATAGTGGGCAAGATCGTAGTCAAACTCAGCCTGAAAGTCGGGGTCATCACGCAAGCTTGAGTACGTTTTCTCCAACTCTTCCAACGCAAAGCTCAGGGTCTCTGACACAAATCGACCGCCGTAAGGGCCAAAATGACCGCGGGCATCCGGCATTTGGGTCAGATCACTGAACTTGGTTTTTGGTGCAGGCGTCGCAGAAACAGTCACAGGGATACCTCACAAGATCGCCAGAACAGGCAAACAATAAATGAATCGTCGTAAACACGTAGCTCGATAAAATACCTATAAGCAATACGTATAAATTACACACAAACTAGTCGCACATAAACGGCGAACGCTAACGGGTGTCGGCTAATGCCACTTGACGCACGAAACACGCCATCTTGTCAGCATCTTTACAGCCGTGGGAGGCTTCAATACCGCCAGACACATCCACGGCATAGGGCGCTACCTGACGCACAGCGTCAGCAATGTTATCAGCACTCAACCCACCGGCGAGGATAACAGGTTTTGCAAGATTTGCGGGGATTCTCGACCAATCAAAGGTCTCCCCCGTGCCCCCTGGCGTTCCCGGCCGATAAGCGTCAAGCAGCAGCGCCTGGGCGTGATGATAGCGCTCTGCCTCCTGAGCAAGATCTATCGCATCGCGCATGCGCAGCGCTTTCATCCAGGGTAGCGAAAAGCGCTGGCATTCATCGGGCGATTCATTGCCGTGAAATTGAAGCATATCGAGATAGGGCAAGCACTGTTCAATGAGCTCTGCAGGCTGGTCGACAAACAGCCCCACGCGGGTCACAAAGGCGGGCACGCGGGCAGAGAGCGCCGCCAGCTGTTCGACATTCACGCTGCGCGCACTTTTTGGCCACATAACGAAACCCAAGGCGTCCACGCCCAGCGCCACGGCGCGGTCAATATCCTCACCACGCGTAAAACCGCAGAACTTGATGCGGGTGCGGGTTAGCGGAGCAGTACTCATGACGACGCCTCCTGTTCAGGGGTAGCTGCCGGGTTACGCAGCGAGCGATTGCGCCGATAAGCCACCCGGGGCGTATCAGGAAGCTCGCGCTCCCCCGTCCACTCTCCGGTAAAAGAGAGCAAATGCGGCCCCAAAGGCTCTTTAGGCAAATCAAAGCGCTCATCGTAAACCGAATCGACAAAATGCAGTCCACAGGCAGGCGCCGTCACATCCCCTTTGCGCCGGTTTTTAAGCGCTAAAAGTTCACCAATATAAGCTTCATCTTGGGCACCACGTCCGACACTCACCAGCGCCCCGGCAATGTTGCGAATCATATGGTGCAAGAACGCGTTGCCTTGAATATCGATCATCACCAGCTGGCCGTACCGCTTCACGTCCACAAAGTGCATATGACGCCAGGGGGTTTTGGATTGACAGCCAGCGGCACGGAAGCTGGAAAAATCGTGCTCGCCTACCAACGCCTGGGCGGCCCGGTGCATGGCATCGGCGTCTAAGGGGTCACGGCACCAAGTCACATTGGCCCGCTCCAACACCGGACGGCTTATCTGATTCAGCAGCACGTAGCGGTAGCGCCGCCCCAAGGCGCACAGGCGGGAATGAAAGTCGTCGCCCACTGGTTTCACCCAGCGCACGGCTATGTCGCGAGGTAACTGGGTATTGGCACCAAAAATCCAGGCTTTCTCAGAACGCCCCGCGGTGGGGTCAAAATGCACGATTTGGCGCGTGGCATGCACGCCCGAATCAGTGCGACCGCTGGCATGCACCTGAATAGGCTCATTGGCCACCTTGGACAGCGCAGCCTCTAACGAAGCCTGGACAGATGCGGCGTGCTTAAGGCGCTGGAAACCACAGTACTGGGTACCGTCGTACTCGATACCCATTGCCAAACGGCCAGTAAGCGGAATTTTCTCATCGAAGTGATAGAACAGCGTCATCAAGCCACATCATTTTGAAGATTTTGAAGGATCGCTATTATCCAGGCCTCGCGGCTTGAATGCTACCTCTTCAATGTCCCACTCCTCTTCAATTGGCCTACGTGGCTGTCTAACAGATGCCTCAGACGGAGCAGATGATTCAGTTGGAAACTCTACCGTGGGTTGCATAGGCGTTTCCAAACGGCTCTGCTCAGCTTTATCGAAGGGAGTTGTTAGCCTTGGGGGCTGATAGTCAATAAAGCGATGACCAGGTTCGCTAACCTCTTCAGAAGCGCTCGTTTCAGCTGATTCCTGCTTTGATGCCGCTCCCCCCTCAGTGACGTCGGTAGCGGTTCTCGGCTCTGTCTGTTGGACAGAGTCCATCTGTACCTCTTCTGGCGATTCAGTGCTAAAGGCGGCAAGCATTGCGCGCAAAGGCCGTGCGCTAGGCGGTGGCGCTAGCGAGGTATGCTCGGCGCTGCCCGCGCCACCTCCATAGGGCTCGTAGCGGCGTTGACGTCCCTGCTCTGCCAGTCCTGCTGCCTGGCTTTTCTCATAGTGAAACGGTGCTTCTTGTGGGGGCACTTCTGGTTCTGCGTTAACAAACCACTCTTTGGTCGAAAACACCGGTTCCTGTTGGTGGCTGAACAGGGGAGAGGCATTCTCGGCACTTGTCCCCTCCTCTGTACTGGCAGCCTGTGACTCATCGACCTTTTCTGTCTCGCTGGCGGCTAAAGGTATATCAGTGGTGCCTACGTTGAAGGGCGTGGTTTGGGACTGGTTGCTATCGCGGCGAGGAGTAGTCGGCTGCACAGGCGAAGCAGTGCTGTTATCCGCGCTTGAAGACGCCGTGGGTGTAGGCACTGACTCCTGCAAAGTGGAAATAGGCTCCCAACTCTCCTCTCGCCGCTTACGGAGCAATAACAGCAACCCTATAAGCAGCACAATAGCAACGGCAGCTAATGGCCACTGATAGCGAGCAATTAAACTAATCAAATCTTGATCAGCCTTTTGGGCATTGCTCGCCTCGAGCTGCGTTTGCGCCTGCTGCTGGGCAGCAAGTGACTCGCTTAAGGCCTGGTTAAGCGAGCCGACTTCACTATCTAACGCATTGATCTCAGCGCGCATCAGCTCACGCTCATCAAGGACTTGCTGAAGGGTCGCCTGACTCAAGCGAAGCTGCTCTGTTAATTCCACGGGCGTTAATGCTTCGACCTGCTCGTCTCTCTCTTCCGCTCCTTCAGGGACTTCTGCCCTAGACGCTTCCTCTTCACTCATTTCAGGCGCACTCCCCTCTGACTCGACTGGCTCTGAAGCCGCGGCAGCCAGGCCAGCATCAGGGGTACCCATACTGTTACTCTGCACTGCTTGGGCAGTCGCTATCGCCAAATCAGAGATCGAGAGAGTTTCAACATTGCGCTCTGCGGGGGGAAGTGGCACCTCCTGGAGACTTCCATTACGCCGCGAGCGCCAAGCTTCATTCATAGCCTGAATAGTCGAGGCGGCATCTACTCGAGAGCGTGCCAGCACGCGCTGGGAATCTGGCACCTGTAGCGTTCGACCCGCGCGCATATCGTGAACGTTGCCTGATGGAAATACATTAAGATTGGCTTCAAGCAGCGCAACCATCATTTGCTGCACGCTAGCATCAGCAGGTTTTATGCGCTCGGCCACGCCCCATAAAGTATCGCCACTGCCTACGTAGGCACTGGTTTGACTGCTGCTGCCAGCAACCTCGCTTCCTATGGACTGTTCTGTCGTTAAAGAATCACTTAGGGTAGATACAGGGAGAGCGTTTGAGGCGTCAATCTGACCCTGATTACTCGCCTGCGAAGTGTTGAGGCCATTCTCTTGTGTATTGTTTTGAGCGCTATCTAGCGTACCGCCCTGCGCCGCGGTCTCAGAATAGCCCTGAGGATCAAACAGCAGGGTAACTTCACGGGTATGCTGTCCACCTGGATAGTCAATAGTCAGCAGCAGCTCTAGCCACGGTTCCTCCATTGACTGTTGCGAACTCAAGACTACCTGACGTTGCCCCTGCTGCTCACTGACTTGAGCTCGAACATTAGCCACTAGTGGTGACCATTCAAGTCCAACTGAAGCAAACTCTGACGGTTCGGCAACGCTTATTTGAATATCTTTAAGCGCGTATTGATTGCTCTCTAGCAACGGCATTGAAGCATCTAAAGGCGCATTCAGATACGAGCTGACACTCGCCTGGCCCAATCCAATGGCTAGTGCGAGAGGACTGACTGCACTCAGTGAGAGCCATGTAATCCACGTCAGTGTTTTTTTCATGAATGATCCCTACTGCCTACCTTTTAATATTCGGTGCCAAGTAAGCTGAGCTTCCAACCTAATGGCTAGTTTTAGCATAACTTAACCAAATAATGATCACTTTCCTACCAACGCTAGAAACTGCCGAGTAAAAAAACGGGAAGCTGCGAACAGCTTCCCGTTTTTGACTTACCTGCGACAACGACAATTACTGTTCGCGCAAAATCTTCAGCATACGCTTCAGTGGCTCTGCAGCGCCCCACAGCAGTTGGTCACCCACGCTAAAGGCTGAGAGGTATTCTCCGCCCATTTGCAGCTTACGCAGGCGTCCAACCGGCACTTGCAGCGTGCCGGTAGCAGCCGCGGGCGTTAGGCCAGCAATGGTGGCGTCTTTGTCATTAGGAATCAGCTTGACCCACTCGTTGTGCTTGGCGATGCGATCTTCTATCTCATCCAGCGGCACATCGTGCTTCAGCTTGATAGTGAACGCCTGGCTGTGTGAGCGCATCGCACCGATACGCACGCACAGGCCATCGATGGGGATCGGGTTGTTATCGAGGCCAAGAATCTTATTGGTCTCAACACTGCCCTTCCACTCTTCGCGGCTCTGGCCGTTGTCTAGCTTGGTATCGATCCATGGCAGCAAACTACCTGCCAGCGGCGCAGCAAAGTTATCGGTCGGGAAGTCACCGCTGCGCATGGCAGCCGTTACTTTGCGGTCGATATCCAGAATCGCGCTTGACGGATCTTTTAGCTCTTCGCCGACGCTATCGCGCAGTTGGCCCATTTGGTTGAGCAGCTCGCGCATGTGCTTAGCGCCCGAACCAGAAGCTGCCTGGTAGGTCATGGAGGTCATCCACTCGACCATATCGGCTTCAAACAGACCGCCCAAGCCCATGAGCATCAGACTCACGGTGCAGTTTCCGCCCACAAAGGTTTTGGCGCCTTTAGCTAGCTGGTCATCGATGACCTTGCGGTTGACCGGATCCAGCACGATAGTCGCTTCATCTTCCATACGCAGCGTACTGGCAGCGTCAATCCAGTAGCCTTTCCAGCCTGCGCTACGCAGGTCTTTATAGACGGGCTTGGTGTAGTCACCGCCCTGACAGGTGACAACAACATCCAACGCTTTGAGCGCTTCAATATCAAAGGCGTCTTTTAGCGGAGGTACGTCTACACCGATGTCGGGGCCGGGCTGGCCGACCTGGGAGGTGGTGAAGAATACCGGCTCGATGCCATTGAAATCACCATCTTCCTGCATACGCTGCATTAGCACTGAGCCCACCATGCCGCGCCATCCCACGAAACCGACTTTCAACATATGAAGTCCTCCTGCAAAGAATGAGTCTTGGTATTATACACAATTCTTTACGCTGATTTTTGAAACCACATTGACCAGTGGTGTAATCACGACTGCGAAATCCAGGGCGCCGGGGATAGGTCGTAGAGGGGGGCATTTGCCGTGGCCGTAAAATGCGTCCATGCAATTACGGCATTTCTGCCATCCATGGCGGTCAGTGGCAAATGTAGCGCCCAGGGAGGGGTTTACAGCGCCCCCTCGTAGACCTATCGCCGGAGTAGCCCGATAACTTTACTCACTGCTTTGCAAACGCCGCCAATACTGCATCACCCATGGCATCGGTACCGATGCTTTGCATACCTTCGGATGCGATATCCGCAGTGCGCAGACCGTCATCCAGCACGCTGCCGACGGCGGCTTCAATGCGCTCTGCCATGGCGTTCTCGTTCAGTGAGTAGCGGAGCATCATGGCCACCGAAAGCATCATGGCCAGTGGGTTAGCTACATTCTGACCGGCGATATCCGGCGCGCTGCCGTGGCATGGCTCGTACATGCCCTGCCCGCTTTCGTTTAGCGAAGCAGAAGGCAGCATACCGATGGAGCCGGTCAGCATAGCGGCAGCGTCAGAGAGAATGTCGCCAAACATATTGCCAGTCACCACCACGTCAAACTGCTTGGGTGCGCGCACTAGCTGCATGGCGGCGTTATCCACGTACATGTGAGAAAGCTCAACGTCCGGATATTCCGGCGCTAAACGCTCCATCACTTCCCGCCACAAAATAGTGACTTCTAGTACGTTAGCTTTATCCACTGAACAGAGCTTCTTGCCGCGCTTCTGGGCCATCTCGAATGCGACACGACCAATGCGCTCAATCTCGCTTTCAGAATAGATATAGGTGTTAAAGCCGACCCTTTCGCCGTTGCGTACTTCAATGCCACGGGGCTGGCCGAAGTAGATGCCGCCGGTAAGCTCGCGGACGATCATAATATCCAGCCCGGCAACTAACTCAGGCTTGAGGCTGGAGGCGCTGGCCAACTGCGGGTAGAGCATTGCTGGGCGCAAATTGCCGAACAGTCCAAGATTTTTACGCAGCCCCAACAGGCCTTTTTCAGGACGCTTGGAGAGGTCTTCAATTTTATCCCACTTGGGGCCACCCACGGCGCCCAACAAAATCGCACTGGCCACTTTGGCTTTTTCGAGAGTTTCCGCGGGCAGCGGCTCGCCATGAACATCGTAAGCGGAGCCGCCCACCAAGCCCTCTTCTACTTCAATATCCAAGCCCGCTTCTTGGCATGCCTTCAACAAGCGTGCCGCCTGAGCAGCTATCTCGGGGCCAATACCGTCACCCGGCAGCAGTAATACCTTATGAGTCATGCTGAATCCTTAACGTGTTATCGAGCGACATTAGCCGCTTTGCGCGTTGCAATGGGATTGCAACGCGCTATCAAACCTACTTTGAAAACTGGAAAGCCTTTACGCAGACTGCCGGAATAACCAGGGACGCGCAGCTTTATGTTTCTGCTCAAAGGCACGAATGGCGTCTTCGTCTTTTAACGTCAGGCCAATATCGTCCAATCCTTCCAGCAGGCAGTGCTTGCGGAACTCATCCACTTCAAATTCTAAAATCTCGCCGCTCGGTGTAATGACCCGCTGGTTCTCCAAGTCCACATCCAACTGATAGCCTTCACTGGCATCCACCTCGGCAAACAGGCGATCGACCACATCTTCTGGGAAAGTGATCAGCAAAATGCCGTTCTTGAACGAGTTGTTGTAGAAGATATCGGCAAAGCTAGGCGCAATCACGACCTTGAAACCGAAATCTTCCAGCGCCCAAGGCGCGTGCTCACGAGAACTGCCACAGCCAAAGTTGCGCCGAGCAAGTAGCACTTCAGCGCCTTTGAAGCGCGGCTGGTTCAAGACAAAATCAGGGTTCAGCGGGCGCTGTGAGCAGTCCTGCCCCGGCTGGCCTTCATCCAAGTAGCGCAGTTCGTCAAACAGGTTAACGCCGAAGCCAGTACGCTTGATCGACTTCAAAAACTGCTTCGGGATAATCAAATCGGTGTCGACGTTAGCGCGATCAAGGGGCGCTACCACGCCTTCAAAACGTTCAAATTTTTTCATGGTTTAGGCCTCCTGAGCGTGAGTGGCGTCGTTAGCGGGCAAGCTGCGAACATCAACAAAGTGACCGGCAATCGCCGCTGCCGCTGCCATGGCCGGGCTGACCAGGTGCGTGCGGCCACCGTAGCCCTGGCGCCCTTCAAAGTTGCGGTTAGAGGTCGAAGCGCAGTGTTCACCGGCACCCAGTTTATCCGCGTTCATAGCCAAACACATGGAGCAGCCCGGCTCGCGCCACTCAAAGCCTGCTTCAATAAAGATCTTATCCAGACCTTCCGCTTCAGCTTGACGCTTCACCAAGCCAGAACCCGGCACCACCATGGCCAACTTGATGGAATCAGCTACTTTTTTGCCCTTGGCGACTTTGGCGGCTTCGCGTAGATCTTCAATACGCGAGTTGGTGCAGGAGCCGATAAAGATTTTATCCAACTTGATATCAGTGATTTTCTGATTGGCGTGAAGGCCCATGTACTCGAGTGCGCGAGTGTGGCTGCGCTGCACGGTTTCATCCAGCGCGGCCTGCGGATCAGGCACTTGACCGGAAATACCGGTGACCATTTCAGGGCTGGTACCCCAGCTCACCTGTGGCTCGATCTCTTCAGCCTGCAAAGTAACCACCTTATCGAACTGCGCATCGTCGTCAGACACTAAGTTGCGCCAATCTGCCACTGCGGCATCCCACTGCTCTGCGGTAGGCGCAAAGGGACGCTTGGCCAGATAATCAATGGTGGTCTCGTCAACGGCGATCAAACCCACCCGTGCGCCCGCTTCAATGGCCATGTTGCAAACGGTCATGCGCCCTTCCATAGAGAGCGAGGCAATCGCGCTACCGGCAAATTCAATGGCATAACCAGTGCCGCCAGCGGTGCCAATCTTGCCGATAATCGCCAGTACCACATCTTTTGCTGTTACTCCCAGGCCCAGCTCACCTTCCACGCGCACCTGCATATTCTTCATTTTTTGCGCCAGCAAGCACTGGGTCGCCATGACGTGCTCGACTTCCGAGGTACCGATACCGTGAGCCAAAGCGCCAAAGGCGCCGTGGGTCGCGGTGTGGGAGTCGCCACACACCACGGTCATTCCTGGCAGAGTTGCGCCCTGCTCGGGGCCAACTACGTGCACGATGCCCTGACGCGGATCGTTGATTTTGAACTCTTCGATGCCGTACTCAAGGCAGTTGTCGTCCAGGGTTTGCACCTGAATCAACGACACCGGGTCTTTAATACCGCTGTTGCCCTCGGCGCGCTCTTTAATGGTCGTTGGCACGTTATGGTCGGGCGTGGCTAAGTTAGCATCCAAACGCCACGGCTTACGGTTAGCTAAACGCAGGCCTTCAAACGCTTGCGGCGAGGTCACCTCGTGAAGCAGCTGGCGGTCGATATAGATCAACGCAGTGCCGTCATCACGCTGCTTGACCAAATGCTGATTCCAGAGTTTGTCGTAAAGTGTTTGACCTGACATATGGCTCTCCTGGGCGTTGCCCTGCTAGTTCGTTATGGCAGCCTCTTCGTGCTGCTTATATGGCGATAGCACGAGTGTTACGCGACTCGCGCATAAAAGCAATTCATGTTATTCATAGATTAGATTCCAAATAGGAATACTTATTCAAGGATTCGTAAGTGGATACCCAAAGCCTACAAGCCTTTCTGGCTGTCGCCGATACGCAAAGTTTCTCCCGCGCAGCGGAACAGCTTTATCTTACTCAGCCCGCCGTTAGCAAACGCATCGCTACCTTGGAGTCTCAGGTAGGTGCAAGGCTGTTTGACCGCATAGGTCGGCGTATTGCACTAACCGAAGCAGGGAATGTGCTGCTACCTCAAGCGCGGCGCATCCTGTTTACCGTTGAGGACAGCCGCCGGGCGCTAGCCAACCTTTCTGGACAAGTGGGCGGCAAGCTCACCCTGGCCACCAGTCACCATATTGGCTTGCACCGCTTACCACCACTGTTAAAGCAGTACACCCAGCGCCACTCGGAAGTCGAACTCGACCTGCATTTTCTGGATTCTGAGCAGGCTTACCAGGGGGTACTGGATGGCACTTTGGAAATGGCGGTGGTGACGCTTGCCCCCCACCCTCATGAGCAACTGCAGGTCGTAGAACTGTGGCGCGATAGGCTCTGCTTTATCTGTGCGATTGACCACCCACTTGCCAACCACGCCCGGGCGCCTCAAAGCCTCCTGTCATTGGCCGATCTGTGCGAATTCAACTGTGTAATGCCGGGGGCGAAGACCTTTACAGGGTCACTTATTGCGAAACGCTTTAACGAAGCTGGCCTTCAATTGCCTGTTAGCATGGCGACCAACTACTTAGAAACGCTAAAAATGATGTGCAGCGTAGGATTAGGCTGGAGCCTACTGCCAGAAAAGATGATCGATAGCGAACTAGTAGAGCTTAAGGTAGACACCCCGCCTATTTACCGACCGCTGGGCTATTTAGTGCATACCAATCGAACGCTTTCAAATGCAGC
The DNA here is from genome assembly GCF_020595105.1 of Halomonas sp. FeN2. NCBI lineage: Bacteria > Pseudomonadati > Pseudomonadota > Gammaproteobacteria > Oceanospirillales > Halomonadaceae > Halomonas > Halomonas sp. FeN2. The sequence continues at coordinate 4,698,127 of NZ_CP074200.1, read as the reverse complement.
GCGCCGAATGATTGAGGAGATTGAAGCCGCTCGGCACAGCTAGCGTAATAGTGCAGGGCTTTAATCACGCCTGAATGCTGACGCTTACAGCACCGCAGAAACATGGTCTTGGTGGTGAATAACGTTTGTCATACCCGCCCCATTTCGTAACATCCCGTAACTTAGGCCCAAAATGCAAACTAATAGCCTGCCCTGTCAGACGAATGTTCAGAGCAGCATAGGCTAAAACAGCTCAGCTAATTTCTGAGTAACCATATTTTTTCAAGGCGATACTAAAACCTACCAACCACGGCTATATGAGAGACTTTCATAGACCCTTAATGAATTTTCTCAGCTCTTTTGCTGATGATATTCCTCTGCAAGTTCACGTTTTAGTCCAATATTTACTTAAAGATACTCCTATACACTGGAAAGATACATTTGATTACAAAACAATTGTCATTAGCTCCCAGGGTAGGAATATCACCATGCAAAATCGTCCTAGCTCCCTACTCCCAATTTGCCTACTCGCCTGGCTAACCTCGGGCGCGGCATATGGGCAAACGTCTACTGACGCACAACGCGAAGCCTTGGTTATCCAAGCACGCCAGGGGGCTCTGGAAGCATCAATTGATGGCTTAAAGACGCTTTATTTCCAAACACGCGATGTTCGTGTTCGCGAAGACTTGGTGGCACTGCTAGTACGCGCCTCTCGCCATCAAGAAGCGCTAGCCGTTTGTGACTGGTGCCAAACGGAAAATTACAGCGATTCAGAACTTGCCAACTTGGCGGGAGCTGCGCGCAGTGCGGGTGATTACGATCAGGCCCTTGAGCTGTTTCGAGCGCTTAGCTATCGCAATCCCTCTAACGCTGAGGGATGGCTTGGACAAGCGCTAGTCCAGACCGACATGGGCAACTACACCTTGGCCGATATCTCCCTACAGCAATATAACCAAGTAGCAGGCACCACCACAGCGGGGCTTGAAGCAAAGGGCTATCTAGCCGCAAAAACCGCGAATGCAACACAAGAATTGGATGCCCGCCAAAAGCTGGTTGCGCAAGACCCCAATAATACCAGTGAACTCCACGCGCTTTATCGGCTGGCGGTAGGCTTGGGTGCCAGCTCTGCAGCGCGACGTATTATGCAAACGAATCCCGAGGTATTCAGCGACAGTGACCGGCTTTGGCTTACCTATTATGAAGGAGTAACAGATATACGGCTGGGTATTCACACCGACCAACCGGCAAGAACCCGCGGCGGCCTGGAACAGTTAAATAGCGTTCTGAGCTCACCGAATGCTCCTCAGGAACTCATTACCATCGCCGAATACGACAAGGTAGTGGCATTGGCCGAATTAAGGCGTTTCTCTGAGGCTGAAGCACTTGCCGTGAGGTTAGAGAATCAGCACGGCCAGTTGCCCAGCTACGTTTCCCGAGCCAGGGCTCATGCCCTTAATGGTATGGGCCGCCCAAATGAGGCCATTGCGCTCTACGAAAACCTGATTCGACAATCCCCTGAGCAGGCGACAAATCCCGATGACCCATTAAACGAAGGGCTATTTTACAGCTACACCGACGCCCAGCGCTTTCGTGATGCGGATAGACTGTTAGAACAGTGGCGCGCCAGTGAACCCGAGCAACGCTTGGACTTTACTCGCACCGTTCGTATCGAAAACCCCAACTATCAGAAAGTATTACTTTTAGAGGTGCTTCTTGATGCCTGGCGCGGACGTGAAGCTGAGGCCAGTGAACGCCTTGCCGCTTATCAAGCTCAGGCGCCAGCTGACCCTTACTTATGGATCATCAAAGGTGATATCGAACGCGACAGAGGCTGGCCAAGGAAAGCCGAGGAGTCTTATCAGCAAGCGATGCCCTTATTGCCCCATGACCGGCAAGAAGTCGCCGAACATGGCGTATTGCTTTCTCGGTTACAGCGAGGCCAATGGAAAGGCACTACCAGTGAGATAGCAACAGAAATTGCAACAGCACGACCAAGCACATCACGAGACGATATGGCCCGTGAGTGGCGCGAACTACGTGCGCCGCAACTGAGTTCCTCCTTTGAGCGTAGCAAAGGCCAAGGTAGTGGTACCCAGGCATCGCGTGAATGGCGCTACGAAGTGCTTTTGGAAGGCCCGCGTAACGACAACGGCTCCCGCCCCTTCGCTCAGCGCATTGGCCAGTACGGGGAGTTTGAGGATGAGGATCTGTATGCCTCTTACAATGTGGCGGGCTACGAATGGAACCTGCACCCAGCCACAGTAACGCTAGCGGCGGGCCATGGTTCTCAGCTTAATGACGACTTCCTGGCACTTGCCGAACTGCAGTACGCCCCAACAGACCACATCACCACCACGCTGGGCGTTGAAATCAATACCACCGATACACCGCTGCGGGCGCTACGGGATGGCATCAACGCTGACCGCTATCGCGCTGAATTGGCCTACCGCAGAGACGAGCGCGGCGCTGGCGCGATCGGCGTAATGGCCACCGACTTTGAAGATAGCAACCTACGGCAATCCGTATACGGCTACTGGAATCAAACGCTTTACCACCTGGATCGCTGGCAGATTAACGGCGAGGTTCAAGTATCCGCTTCGCGCAATGATGACGTCGAAGCCAGCTATTTCAACCCAGAACGCGACGCCAGCTTAGCAGGCGTCCTGTCAGTTAATTATGAAATTCCGTTCGATTATCGGCAGTCCTTTATCCAGACCATCTCCTTAGGCTCAGGCCGTTACTGGCAAGAGAGTTTCGACAGTGAAAACACCTGGTCAATTGGCTACCAACATAGTTGGGAGTTAGTCCCCAACGTGAGCTTCGAATATGGCATCACTCGTGAAAGAGCCGTCTATGACGGCGTCCCTGAATACGACAATGTTATTTCAGCCGGCTTTGTATGGAGATTCCTATGACACTCTGGCGCGTCATTGCAATGAGTGCTGTTCTGCTGGTGATCGTCAATATTCAGCAGGCTCAAGCCGCACGCTCAGCGGGTGATTATGTGGTGATCAGCTACCACGATGTCGTGGATTCAACTGTCACTCCCGATCTGGATATCTATTCGCAGACCATCACTCGCGGTCGGTTAATAGAACACTTCAACCTGATTGCTTTAGGCGGATATCAGCCGGTCAGCTTGCAGCAGATCATCAATGCCAAAGCAGGCGGGCAACCGCTTCCTGAAAAAGCGGTGCTGCTGACGTTCGATGATGGCTATCGCAGCTTCCACGATATTGTCTTCCCGCTACTCAAGCTGTACGACTTCCCTGCGGTACAGGCAGTCGTAGGTAGCTGGCTGGATGTGCCAGCGGGCGGACGAGTGCCTTACGGCAACATCACCCTCCCTCGCGAGCGTTTCCTAACCTGGGATCAGGTAAAAACCCTTGATGAATCGCCACTGGTTGAGATCGCATCTCACTCCTACAACCTCCACTACGGCGTTGTCGGCAACCCCATGGGTAATGAGCAAGCGGCAGCAGTAACCAGTATGTGGAATACCCGCAGCGGTTATGAAAGCGAAGCCGACTACCTTGAGCGAATTCGTAATGATATGGCACGAACACGGCAGCGGTTTCAGGAACAGCTAGGGAGTACACCCCGAATCATGGTGTGGCCCTACGGTGCCTACAGCGAAGCGACGCTCAATCTCGCCGCCGAATATGGCATGAACTATACCTTTAGCCTGCTCAGTGCACCTAACCAGCTTCAAGATTCCATGCGCAGCATGAACCGCTACCTTATTGACCAGGAAACCACCCTGGAAACGATTGAGGAGATTCTGTCTAACCGCGTTTGGGAGAATGAAGAGCAGCGTATCGTGCACGTAGACTTAGATTACGTGTTTGACCCAGATCCCATTCAACAAGAACAAAATCTCGACCGATTGATTGAGCGCATCTCTCGCTACGGCGTTAGCACTGTTTACTTGCAGGCCTACGCTGACCCCGATGGTGACGGCGTGGCGGATGCACTCTACTTTCCCAACCGCCACTTACCGGTGAGGGCTGACCTGTTCAACCGGGTTGCCTGGCAGTTAAAGAAACGCGCCAACGTTAAAGTTTACGCTTGGATGCCGGTGCTGTCGTTTGATCTTGGCGATAGCTTCCAATATGTCATCGATGTAAGAACGGGCAGTGAATCACCCGATCACTACCGTCGGCTTTCGCCTTACGTGGCAAAGAATCGGAACATCATCAGTGAGATTTACCAAGACCTTGGCCGTCTAACCAAATTCGATGGCCTACTGTTTCACGATGACGCTTTCTTTACCGACTTTGAGGATGCTAGTCCAGAAGCGTTGACCACCTATGAGCGTGCATCGCTGCCCAGAGATATTAATGCCATACGTAACGACGAAAACTTGATGTCCATCTGGGCTCGCTTAAAAACGGAATACCTGACGGACTTCACTCTAGAGCTAGCGCAAGCAGCTAACTACTATCGTCAGGCCGACAACAAGGTATTTACGACATCACGTAACCTGTATGCAGTTACGGTAATGGAGCCACGCAGCCAGCGTTGGTTTGCGCAAGACATTCAAAACTTCGCGGCGAATTACGACTTCGTTGCTGTGATGGCCATGCCCTATATGGAAGAGGCTGAGAATCCCAACGAATGGCTCAGAGGCTTAGCCAAGCGTTCATTGGCACAGGTAGGCGCCGACCAGTTGGTTTTCGAGCTACAGGCTCAAAACTGGCATACCCAAACGCCAATATCCAGTGAGGAGATGGCTCAGTGGGTACGCATACTGCGTGAAGAAGGCATCAAACACATTGGCTACTATCCGGATGATTTTCATCAAAACCACCCGAACATCAATGTCATGAGGCCAGTATTTTCCATCGGACGTCGATTTAGGGCCATCCAATGAACATTCTCGACCACCTCGCTATTTTTACCCTTGGCTATCCGAGCCTGATGGCGACGATATGGATCTGCGGCGGGATCTACTTTTACCTGCACTGGGAACGTAAGCAGCCCTGGCCCGCCACGTTCGAGTGGGACGATACCGCCCCTAAAGTCACGGTACTGCTGCCCTGCTATAACGAGGAGGCCAATGTAAATGAGACCATCCACCATCTCTTCAAACAGAACTACCCGTTTATGGAGGTGATTGCGGTTAACGATGGCAGCAAAGATGACACCGCCAGTCTGCTCGACGCCTTAGCGCTGCAGTACCCTGCATTGAAGGTGTTGCACCAAGACAATCAAGGCAAGGCCAGCGCCATGAACCACGGACTGAGCCAAGCCACGGGGGACATAATTGTTGGCATTGATGGTGACGCGATACTCGACTACGACGCCATTGGCTATATGGTCGGCCACTTCCTGAGTAGTCCAAAGGTTAGTGGCGTTACCGGCAACCCGCGGGTAAGAACGCGTTCTACAGCAATTGGCAAGATCCAGACCGGCGAGTTTTCCGCCATTATCGGCCTGATCAAGCGAGCTCAACGCATCTACGGAATGGTATTTACCATTTCTGGCGTTATCTGTGCGTTTAGGCGTAAAGGATTGGAAGATATAGGCGGCTGGAATACCGACATGGTCACCGAAGATATTGATGTTAGCTGGCGATTACAGCTAGCAGGTGGGCAAGTACGCTATGAACCCAGGGCCATGTGCTGGGTGCTTATGCCAGAAACCCTGCGCGGCCTTTTCAAACAACGGCTGCGCTGGGCGCAAGGTGGTGGCGAGGTATTCCTCCGCTACTTCTCGCAAACCATCCGCTGGAAAAACCGCCGCTTCTGGCTGTTGATGCTGGAATATATCGTAAGCGTGGTTTGGTGCTACTCGGTGATTACGCTAATACTTGCTTGGTTGTTCTCGCAACTTTTTTTACCCATGGCATGGCCAATCACCGCTAAGTTGCTCACCTATTTTGGCAGCATTCTAATCGCTATCAGCTTTATTCAATTTGCCGTCAGTTTCTATATCGACAGCCGCTATGACAAAGAGATATTCCGCTGTGTTTACTGGAGTATCTGGTACCCATTCGCCTATTGGATTATCAATATGGCGACCGTTGTAATTGCCTTCCCTAAAGCCATGATGCGCCAAAAGGGTCGGCTCGCCACCTGGACTAGTCCTGACCGAGGGGAGCAATTCAATGAACAATAAACTGATGCCCGTCATCATCGACAACCCATGCCAAAAAAGCTGGGGTTATCGATCGCGCGATACTTTAATCACACTCGTCACCCTAGTCCTTTGGGCTTTGGTGATGACCAGAATGTATCTGTTCTTCATCGTGGAAGAAGCGATTCTGGAACAACTTGTTGGATCAGTGATGATCAAGCTAGTTTTAGTCGGCTTTCTGGTCACATTCCTAACATTTCACTGCTGGGCGGTTTACAACAAATATCTCTATACCAGCTACTTAAAGCGCCAGCTACGCCACTTTCAGCAGCCGACGCTCAAACTCGATAACGAGACGGACAGCGAAATGGATGATGAGCACTCAACCCACGAGCAAGCAATAAACGCGCCGCCCAGCCAAGCCACTAACTAACACTGCCCGCAACAATCCATTCAGGCCCTAGGGCCTGAATGGAAAGCACTTCTTTACGCCAAAGCCCTGCCTCTTCAAGAGGGAGAAGAGCTGTTATGAGCGCTCTTAAGGGGCTTGGAAATGGCTAAAAAGGCAATGCCAAGTACAATAAACGAGGGGCTAATCACCCAAAGCGTCCTCTAATGAGCGGCTAGGCCAACAATAAAAAATGTGCTCCCGTTAGCAAGAAAAACGAAGCCGAGGGTTAAAAGGCATCTGACCCTGCTCAATGTGGTGCTCCTTTTAGGATTTAGAGCCTATCGCCACCGATGACGGGTCGATGGTTAAGCGTTGAGCCAGGGATTGATGGAGAGTATGCCGGGCCGCTTCGTTAAACAGCACAAAGCGGATCAGGCGCACTTTATGCAAGCTGGGTATTACGGCTTCGAGGGTAGCCGCACACACTTGTGCGGCTTCTTCCGCCGGATAGCCGAAAGCGCCAGTAGACAGTGCTGGGAAAGCCAGCCGCTTAATACCTTGCTCGTCGGCGAGTTTCAGCGCATTGCGGTAGCAGTCCGCTAGCAACTGATCCTTCGGCTTGTCGGTACCGTATACCGGTCCCAGACAGTGAATTACCCAGCGGTTGGGCAGGTTATGACCGCCGGTGAGTACCGCTTGGCCCGGCTTGATGGGCGCCATTGACTGCCCCTCTTCGGCCAGGCCGGGCCCAGCGGCGCGATGAAGCGCTCCGGCAACGCCGCCGCCGGTTCTCAATTGCGCATTGGCGGCATTAACCACAGCGTCTACATCGGGCTGTTGGGCAATATCACCCACCAAACACTGCACGCTAATTCTGCTCTTGTCGCTCATAAGTTCCTCCGACTATTACCACGCATAACTTAGCGACCGCTGAGGAAGACTCTCCTTTCAAGTGCTGCCGGTTATAATCTTTATTTTGGCAAACTCAATCTCCGGTTCAAGCCCGAATTTCATCTCGCCAATGCCTGATTACACGAATATGTATGCCAGCTTCCTCTCGCGAGAAAAAAAACACGGAGATCGCTTTTCGCAGACAAACCTATACCCGAGGACGCCAACGGCGCCCCCGGGTCGCAGAACCAAGAGAATGACTCAGTCCCAGCTACCTTTGCCGCCGCCAATACCGGTAACAATGGATACGGCCCCCGACTGGAAGTGCCCCAACAGCTTGCTGTGGCTGTCGAAGAACAGGACGCTCAGATAAACCGGCGTGGACTGAAACTCGAAACTCACCGTATCGCGATAGAGCCTATCAAGATCGTCTGTATAGACATCCCCAAATAGGGCGCCGCCACCAGGTGAGGAAGCACCTCCGGCGTGCCCATTGAAGGATTTTCCATCGGTGATATTGACCTGAAACTTGAGATAGAAGATCAGGCTGGCCACGCTACCGGTAGCAGGATAGGACTTCGTGGAACTCATCAATGCTTCGGCGACGCCATCAATTTGTTCAGGTTCGAGCTTGTTGTCCATGGCAACACGAAAGTCGTGAGCGATCAGTTTTCTATCAATGACTTGAGGAGCGTTCATCAGTAGGTACCTCTTGCGGATCTCATGGAATAGACGATCGGTAATCGACCGCGGCTTACTTGCCCTAAGCATTCCAGCTTAGATTCCGAATAATCACAGCATCAGCTTAGTATCACCGAAATCGCTCGATCGACCACACACAGCACAACGGATCACTTCAGTATCAGCTTCTCTAACGCACTTGGCAGCGACGTGCTCTTGAAAGACTCTAGAGCAAACGACTTCATAAGGAGCATTACAATGGACACTACCCCGCTTAGGATCGCCATTATTGGGGGCGGCGTATCCGGCCTGTCGCTGGCTTATTATCTGCAGAAGCTCGGCAGTCAAGTGCCCCAGCAGATAGAGGTTACTATATTTGAGCGCAAAGCCACGCTAGGCGGCAATGCAGAGACGGTGTGGGTCGACCTGGGGAGTCTTCGTCAACCGGAAAAACCCGAATTGCCTTATCGCCGCTGGGCCGACCTTGGGGTCAATGACGTTAACTTAGCCACCTATCATCACCTTCGTGCCATTTTAAGTGATATCGGCGAGCTAGAGCGCATGAAGCCGCTAGAGAATACCGAAAGCTATTTCACCCGTGACGGCACAATTGCCCTAACCGATGACAGCGATCTGGTTCGCGGCGTAAGCGACCCAGCCCACGAGCTAAGCCGGGTCGAAGGTGGCAATCTTGCGCCGCTGATCGACGTAGTACACCAGAGCGCTATCGACTTGGTGGAAAGTCGACGCATTATGCCACGTTATACGGTAGATGACTTTTTCGACAGCTGCGTTGCCACACCCGCCGAGATGCTGGCAGCCGCGGCAGATCGTTTAAAAATCCGCATCGACTGGCAGGATCCTGCACTGCCGGCCCGACTGGAGCGTATACGCCGCATCATCTACTATCCTCGCATTTCGGCAATGTACTTCGCTGATGATCGGGGCCCAGGTGGTATGCCGCTCCAAGCCCCTTTCGAGTATTACCGCATTCAGGAAGGTGGTTCGCCCCCAGACCGCCGCTACTTCCAGCACGGCTCCCAACACTGGTTGGAAGCCCTAGCCGCCCATATCTCCAATCCCAAGACGCCTGCCCCCCGGGTCAATATACTGCGCGGCATCGACGTGGAGGCAAGCCTCTCGCCACAAGGTGTAGTGCTGAACGAGCGCACCGCCCCCAATGAACGCCGCTGGGAGGCCGACCTCTTAATCATGGCCACCCATGCAGAAGATGCGTTGCCGATGCTGACATTTGGTGAAGGCCTGTCCGCCACCCAACGGAGCCTGCAGCATATACTCAGCAAGGTGCGCTACACTCGCAGCTATAGCGTCTGCCACACCGCTGCCGTCCGCTTGCCACCGAATCGCAACCTTTGGCGCACCTACAACATCGAAGTGCGTAACCCCGAAGACACCTTTTTCCCTTACCGTATCGACTATGTGGCAAACCGCCACCAGAATGATGCAGAGAACCCGGCCTACAATCAGGCAGGCCTGCCGCAGTTCTTCGTTTCCCTTGTGGATGACCTCAACCAGATTCCTCGCAGCGAGATGCTCGACCGACGCCCCTCCCCACTGGACGAACCTACAGCAATAGTGGCCGCTGCTCCCGGAGAGGCAGGCTACCGGGATCAGCTGCCACCCTTGGACAACGCCCTGGAGGCCAAGGCCTGGACTTTATTCAAGCACAATGTGCTGGATGCCAACTGCCTTGAGGCTCAAGCAGAAATAGAGTGCTATAACCAAACCATTGCTCAGGGACACCGCGAAGGCCGCCAGGACTTATGCCCGCTGCTATTTGCCGGAGGCTGGACTCGCGGTGCCGGGCTACAGGAACAGTGCCTGGAACAATCGGCACATCTCGTCACCCTGCTAATGGGGGATACAGCATCAACGGAAAGGTAAAGCTTCGGGGCTAGCGCCGACTGGCAGCCAGGCATGGCATCGTCATCAGCAAACCAGCGGCTTCGCCCCTAAGCCAGCAAGCGCGCAAGGTCTCAAGGGCGCTCGCATCGCCGCTCTCCAGCCAATCGGCGTGAGCCTCGATCAGCGCCCGGTGATGCTCACCCCAAGCGCAGGGCTCCCCCGCCATCAGCTGGGTCATGCGTTGGGCATAATGGAGAGCCGCGGACGGGCGGTTGTCAAGCAGACAGACTTCTGCAGCCGTGATCAGAAAGCGATAACCATTATGACCCACGCAGCCAGCATCCAACAGCGCTTCGCCATCTTGTAGCATCGCCGAGCGATCCTCAGGGTCTTCTTCAAGCAGCGCCCGAGTACCTAGCACCCAAGGGCCGATAAAAGCCTTCAGCCTATGTTGTTCCACCAATTGCCAGGCACGCTCGATACTGGCTCGAGCCTCTGCCTGTCGTCCGGTAATCAGCTCGATTCGGGCGCGACTCTCCAGCAGAAAAGCTTCGAACCGCCCTGATCCCAAGCCAAGCGCCACCGCCATCGCCTGAGAGACTTGCTCGTCGGCCTGGATGGGATCTCCCTGGGAAATTAGAATCCAAGCCGCCGTCAGCCGAGCTACCACTTCCGCACGCCGATTGCCGACTCGCTTACCTAGCTCGGCAGCATCGAAACAGTCACTCAGCGCCTGTGCGGTTTCATTAGCATAGATACGGGCCGTACCCAGCATGAAGAGATTGGAGGCCTCCAGGTCGGCGTGACCATGCGTTCGGCAGAGGGTAACGCAGTGGTCGAAAAGCTTATGGGTACTGCGCATCTGCCCCTCGGCATAGTGAGCATCGCCAAGGCCGCTTAGGGCCTGGATCTCAATGCGCACGTCGCCACCATGGCGGGCCTGCTCAAGGGCTCGGGTATGATAGGCGCGACTGGTGGCAAAGTCGCCCCGGGGGAAATAGAGATTACCCTTGAGGTAAAGCGCCTCTGCGAGGGGCAAAGGATCCTCAAGGGCCTCGGCCAGAGGCAGCAGGCCGTCCAGAATCGCCTCTTCCGCCTCCAGGGCATCGAGCATATTCAGCACCCGAGCCAACCAAAGATCTGCGGTAATGCGCTGACACTCCTCCCGGGCAAACGTACGCGACGCCTCGAAGTGCTCTCGAGCCACCTGGATACGCCCTGTCGCCATCGCTACCTGGCCTTGCAGCAGTACAAGTCGGTACTCGTCCTTCGGCGCATAATCGATAGAACGGCATTGCCTAAGAAGTTCCAGGGCTTCCTCATACCGATAGCAAGCCATTTCCGCCGAAACCGCTTGCAGGAAGGCATTCGGTGCCTCCAGAGAACGCGCACGGTGAAGATGGCGTGCTTGCAGCACCGGCTCTACATCGTTATACAGCCCGGCCAAGCGGAGATGCAGACGATCGCGCTGTATCTTGGGAATCCCTTCGTAGATGCCCTGCAGGATCAAGTCATGCACAAAACGGTAGCTCCCCTCTTCTAGGGGGCGCACAAGACTATAGCGCTGGGGGAGTTCGGGGCGATAATCGGTCTGCCCTAGCACCTCCTGCAATAAGCCTAGGGAGAAGCGTTGCCCCATGACGGCGGCAATGCACATAGCCCGACGATCCAGGTCGGTGAGCTGATCCAACTTGGTCTGTACTAAGTTGAAAAGGCTGGCTGGCAAGCTGCGATGGGGATGAAACAACAGCAGTTGGGTTAGAAACAGCGGGTTGCCCTGGGCCTGGGTGACACAGCGGGCGGCATGCTCGGCGTGAACTGTACTGAAGCTGGCTACCAGGGCCTCGGCCTCCTGGGGACGCAGCGGTGGAAGCTCGATCAGTGTCAGGGGCAACTCGGGCAACTGTTGCCTCAAGCGGGTCTCCAGCGGATCCTGCTCCAGGCGCGAAGTAAATAGCCAGATCACTGGCGCTTCCAACGTCTCTTGCAAAAGCCCGGTGAGAGTTCCCAGCAGTGCCTCATCGGCCCAGTGCAGATCTTCAACTACCAGCAATTGGAGGCGATGAATGGAGCGCGCCAGGAGGATATCGCGGAGTGCCAGGATCAAGCGCTGACTGCGGGTCTGCGGGGTCATGGCCGCATAGAGACGCTGGGCACCCTCCGGCTGAACCAGCCCCAGCAACGGGCGTAGCACCAGGGCATGATCGACGGGTAGGCGCAGCGAAGACAGGCGTGCAAGCAGATACGCCTCATCCACCACCTCCACCTCTCCAGATGTTCTCAGCAGAGAACGCGCCAGTTGCATCAACGGGCCCTCATCGGCGCGCGTGCCGAAGTCCAACACCTCGGCCTGATGGTGATCGGCATAGACTGCAGCCATCTCGGCAAATTCGGCGCTAAGGCGGGTCTTACCAATGCCGGCCACGCCGCGGATATAGATTAGATGGCCAGCCTGGTAGGCTTGGGTGCTTTCCAGGATGGCATTCAGCTGCCCCAACTCTGCCCTGCGGCCCACCAGCTCGAAGCGGGCCTCCTGAGCCTCGTCCCGGAGATGGCGATAGCGCAGCCAATCACCGCCTTCGTCGTCGAAAACAAAGCGCTCGGCCAATTGTACCGCTACTCCACGCTCGACCCAGACGCCGCTCAACTCCTCCGCCATTGAAGGGGGCGTAGCCGTCGGCCAGTGGCCAGCCTGGAGGTATACGCTCTTTGCCCCGCCCTGCTCCACCAGGGTTGTCGCGCACAGCAGCGCACGCTGAGCATCGCTACGGTAAGCCCGGGGCAGACCAAAGAGAGCCGTTCCCGCTTCTGCCAGGCTACCGCCAAAGTGCTGAACCCATGTCGCTAGAGCAGAATTGTCGGCAGCCACGGCGTAAAGCTGTACCAGAACACGTGTACTATCCACCTCTTCTATACTAGAGGCAGCCACGGCGCTCTCTCCGGTACCCGCGGACAGCGCTTTGACCTCGACTCCATAGATCTCGGCCAAGTGACGAGCAGTTCGATAGAGCACTGCTCGTCCGCTCTCGGCCCGTTTTATGGACGCGATAGAGACGCATAGGCGCCGGTCAAAGCAGTACTCGGCTAGGGCTTCCTGACTCAGGCCAAGTCGCTTGCGATGCTGCTTCAAGCTCTCACGGTCTAACCGCAGGCGTCCATCATGGGGGGCTAACACTGTTGATTTCCTTTCCAGCGTATCTGGGTCATATAGGTACCGCACTTTATTATTAGCTTTTCAGGATTAGAGGAAAGCAAACTTACCAAACATAGCCAGTATTATGAAAGCGTTCATGCTGGCGTCTTCAATAACGGCGAAAGCAGCATCAATAGGTCGATGCGCCTCATCGGACACTTGCTACCTCGAGCTGCACGGCGAGGAGCCGAATGGCCCTGAGGAGCAAGCTCAACAAGCCTCGGTGGAGTATGGAAAGATGAACCATGTGACTTCCTGTGAATAGTCAACTCGAGCCTAAAACTGAAATCTAGATGAAATCCAAAAAACTGGGACACCCAAACGTTTTTCTCATAAGGGATACACTGTTAGTCTTTTAAGGTTTGCGTGTCCCCGTTGTTGCGCTACCGGTGGCTTATAACGCCGCAATCAAATACTCGTCCCATACACTGACTTTTTATACTTCACTATCAATCTCGCTTTGCAGCTTTTCAAGCTCATCTAGAATACGGAGAAACCTAGTGCCGAACTGGGTTACTTTATACTCAACACGAGGAGGCATCTCGTTGTAGTTAACGCGCTCCAGAATCCCAAATTCCGTATTCTTCCTTAGGCATTCATTGAGCACCTTGGTGGTTAAGCCCTCGACATTACGAACCATTGCCCCAGGCCGGTTGATGCCATTTGCCAGGAGCTGGTAAACAGTTAATGACCACTTACAACCGTAAATAGCTTCAACCATACGCGCACTTTTCTCAGGTGCTGACTTCCTCAAAAATATTTTTTCCTTTGTTTTCATCAATGTGTACCAATAAGTACCTACCGCACCAGTTTGTGCCTAATTTTCAGTAGTTTACATATATTTTAACCTATATCCACACCTTAATACCTACCTGTGGAGATAATCAGATGGAAAACACCAATAATTCTTTGGCCCTGATTGTGGGCGGATCAAGTGGAATGGGTCTTGCTACCGCAAAGTTACTGCTCGAACGCGGCATTCCCACGGTCATAGTTGGTAGTTCATCCTCAAAACTTGCTGCTGCCAAGCAACATCTTGCAGGAATGGGAAATATTGAAACAATCCAAGCAGACCTCTACGAAGCCAATGATGTTCAGCGTATTCTTGACTATGTCGCTAATCACGACCGCCATATAAAATATTTTGTAAATGCAGCGGGCAAGTTTAAACCAACACCATTTCTGGAACACGAGAGCAAGGATTACGACACTTACCTGGAGCTAAACCGTGCTGCATTCTTCATCTCTCAAGCTGTCGCCAAAAACATGGTATCCAATGGTGACGGTTCAATAGTACATGTTGGATCAATGTGGGCGAAACAAGCCATTAAAGCCACGCCTTCATCAGCCTATTCAATGGCTAAAGCCGGTTTACATGCGCTAACGCAACATATGGCGATGGAATTGGCCGACAAAAATATTCGCGTAAATGCCGTTTCTCCTGCGGTTGTGAAGACCCCCATTTACGAATCATTCATTGAACCGAGTGAAATCGACGAAACGCTTGCCACATTTGATAGTTTTCATCCCATTGGAAGAATCGGCGTTTCCGAAGATGTTGCTCATGCGATTAGCTTCTTGCTGAGCGGTGATGCAAGTTGGGTAACAGGCGCCATATGGGACGTGGATGGAGGTGTCATCGCTGGCCGAAATTAACCCGGTGATCAGAACAAACTGAATAGATTTGTTAAACATTTCCCTGACTCTACTGAATGCCCAGAACTTCTGCGGACTCTGAAAGTACCGCAGAGAAAACATTAAGCAGTGGAGCCATTATCGCAATGAAAAAGTGGGGCCAGACTATTAAATCAAATTTCTGACCCACTACCTAACCAAGGAAGCTATTATGACTCAGCCAAGCCGTGTTTTTCTTTATGCAGAATTTCAAGTATCTGCACCTTTCACCAAGGACGTATGGCAAGACGCCAATCCTGCCATGCACAACATACCGGGGCTGCGAAGCAAAACCTGGTTGAGTGGTATCAACAATCATTCTGTCGGCGGCTTCTACGAGTTCGACTCTGTTCCAAGTGCACGTGCCTACGCCGAAGGCCTGTTAGCCGATTTTGCCAAGGCTGTAGATGCCAGCCTCACCGTCAAGCTTTTTGATGGCGATGTGGTAGCCGAAGCGAGCAAAGGAATGAACTCTCCCTTCTTCACCACCTGATAGACACATCGCCTACGAGCCTAAAGTACTGCCGGTTGCGTGGACTCAAAGAGCCCACGCAGCCCTTAGGCGTCATTAGGCAATCTAACTAGTCGGCATACCGTGACGTTGGCTTTATGCCGATCTCGGGATAGGTAAAAATCGTGGAGCCAGCTAGTTGCAAGCCGTTAATCGCTGCGCATTGTTATGACCAGAAGGTAGTATCCGCAACGGCGTACATTTTCCATCCATCGGCCGTCTTGGTGAAAGCATAGAACCCATGAACACTCTCAATTTTTGAACCATCTTTTCTGCATCTGACAGCAGAGGCGACCGCATGAGCCTCACTATCATTGACAGCTGTCACCTCAAACTTCCAATCGACAGAATGATCCCAACCCTTTTCTTTTTTAAGGCTTTTTGGATCTATTGGATAGGAATCACACATTGTCACCGAGCCATTTTTAATATAGGCGATTGGATATTTGACCATTTTATCGATTAGCGTTACGTCGTTGCTCTTAAATCCAGCAACATAGTATTCCATGTAAGTTTTATGCACTTCAGACCGTAATTCTTCAAACGACATACCACCTCCTCAACACGTGCCATAACACCTGGTTAAATGGATCGAATCATGCTTGTATGGCGTTTAAGCATGCATATGGCGACACTACTAAGCCTTGATCGACTGAGCACGATACTTTCCTCACTACGCACGGGGTCGGCTCAACAAATAGTTGAGATGCGCCCGCACCTCTGGCCATTCGCCCTTGTGCAGGCTATACATCACCGTATCGCGAATCGTACCGTCTCGGCGCAGCACGTTGCCACGGATCACGCCGTCCTTTTTCGCGCCTAGGCGCTCAATTGCACGCTGGCTGGCAAAATTGAAGTTGTCAGTACGCCATCCGACTACATTACAGTCCAGCGTCTCGAAAGCGTGTGTCATTAGCAGCAGCTTGCAAGTGGTGTTGACATGGGTGTGCTGCACTCGCTTGGCGTACCACGTGTAGCCAATTTCCACTCTTTTTACGTCAGGCAAAATATCATGGTAGCTAGTAGAACCAAGTACCGTACCGCTGGACTCTTCAATGACGGTGAAGGCAAAGCGATGGCCCTCCTCTCGGGCTTTTAAAGCGGTATCTATATAGCGGTACGTCTCGTCAGGCGCTGGTACCGATGTAATGCGCAGGTTCCATAGCTCCCCGTCCGCTGCGGCAGCACGCAGACCGGCTTCATGGTTGAGTGTAAGCGGCACGATTTTTACGCCGCGCGCAGAGAGGGTGACGGGTTCGACAAAGGCCATATGTGTACTCAAATATCTTCTGAAGGCGGTCAAGGGAGAAGCTTAACGATGAGCGTAAACAGCTGGATTTAAAGCAGCCAGGTCGCATTGACGTTTTTATTAACCAAAGAGGCCAAACATGGGGAGGTCTTAAAGAATCCTCGTCTGCTTGCAGGATTACAGCTTGAGTTTCATTCCTTCGTGAGACGCGACGAAGCCGAAGCCCTCATAAAAGCGTAATGCAGCCGGCCTCAACTTGTCAGTTGTGAGCTGAACCAGAACACACCCTCTTTCTTTAGCGCGATTTATGGCCCACTCAAACATAGCGCGACCAATTCCAGATGACCGGATTTCCTTGGATACGCGAACGCCCTCTATCAGTGCTCGCCATCCCCCCTGGTAGGTTAGATATGGAATGAAGGTAATTTGAAGCACACCCACAATATGATGGCCTTTAACTGCAACTACCAACTCATTGTTAGGATCAGCATCGATAGCTTCGAAGGCCATATGATAGGAATGAGACAGAGGACTTGAAGGATCTTCACGCTTTAGACCAAGATTATCATCGGCTAGCATCTGAACGATAGCTTGCAGATCTTGGCGGGTGGCCACGCGAAACGAAACGCTTTTCTCTAGAGTCTCACACATCTCAATTCCTCCTTTTAATAACTAGAGCAAAGCGCACCAGCGGCCTTTTGGGAGCAAAAAAAGACAAGGCCATCCTCATGCCACATATTGTTATGCACTGTTAGGCATCATGCCGCTGCCCAATGCAAATCAGCGCAGTAGGTTCCAAGTCTGAAGGCAATCTCAATGCTTCCTTCACCCTTGGGTCAGCGAATCCTGCCACTAGAACACAACCAACGCCGAGAGCAGTACTCTGAAGATGGACATTTTGTGCTAGAGCACCAGTTTCCATATATACATAGCGAGCGCCACGCTCTCCCTGGGGTGGCTGAGCTTCAAAGTGCCGAGCTGCCTCTCCCAGTTTCGCGGCAACTCCAATGACGAGAGCCGCTTCTTTCAACCATGGTTGATCGCCAATCCCTAGCGCTTGCACTGCCCCTTCCGGAACACGGTTCCCAATTAACTTTAACGAATGGTTACCAGCCTGATACTCATAGATACCGGGCTCAAGTTGAGATACCCGCTGCACCAAAATTTTTAGGTGCAGCGGGTATAATCCGCCTGCCGATGGCGTTGCTCTTTTTGTATCCGGCCCTGTTACGCCCTGGGCCGACCAAAGCAATTGAGACAAAACACCGATAGGGAGCGGTGCATTCGTGTACTCCCTCACGCTGCGCCGAGCCGCAATACTGCCAACCAATGACGTGGAGCCTTGCTGTTCTGATTCTGGTGCAGGTAAGTCGAAGACCATACGTTTACTCCCTATGCATAACGGTGATTATGCGATGCTAATCGACGACGAACAACTTAGCTCCCTGCTCCGTCGAAGAACGATGAAGTTCGGCATTGTCGGCAACTTGATAGCTCGAACCAGGCGTGAGAACAAAACAACGACCATCGTCTAGCTCAGTATGAAGCTCACCTTCGAGGCAGAGCAATATGTGCCCTTTAGCACACCAATGATCCGCCAGATAGCCAGGACTGTACTCAACCATACGAACCCGAATATCCCCGAAATTTCGAGTCTTCCAATAAGCAACGCCGTGTTCTCCGGAGTGCTCAGTCCTCTCAACTTCAGACCAATCGGTGACCCCAAAAGGTAAATCTGTAATGTTCAAGTTTCTTCTCCATAAGTACATAACGCCAGCCAGCATGCGTGGTCACGGAGTGGAAACAAAGTCGGAGTGGAAAGATGTCCCGTGACTGGCCTCGTTAGCGCCTGGCTTTGCAGCGTGCTAAAGCACAAATTAGGCACGTCCGACAACAGCCATTGGTTCAATGCTCTTGTATGTGCACAAACTGGAGCAATGCATCTTCCGGCCCATTGAAGACTATGATGACCGAACTTTACAACATAGCTACACCCAAAAAAGCGTCAAAATTCAATATCCTACTTCGCCGATATTCAAAGTGGCCTTCTGACGATTCTGGCAACCCATATCGTTATTCCACTGGGCAAGCATTCAACATTTGGAAACCAGTCGATGCGGAGCCTCATACCAGAAATATCGTTCGAAGAACAGCAAGTACTACTAGTAACTCCCCAAATTTCCTCGGTGCCAGAAAAATATTTCAAAAACCCCATCGATCCCCTTTCGCATTGCAGGGATCAGATCGTTGAGGCACTGGATTTCGCAGTCAAACGCAGCCAACACGGGCAACTTTGTAGTGGAAGCGAAGCCGCAATAGATAAACTGTTCTCGTGCTTGGCTTGGTTATGCATTTACGGCTCAATGCGAATTGGGGTTCCGTTTGGCACAGCGTGCCAAATTTCTTCCATCGCGACATTAGTAACCGCTATGCAACCATCCGTCCAATCCCACCGTTGGAGTAGCCGACCCAACCAGCCGAACCCGTTCATCTGACCGTGGATCATGATCATCCCTCCGGGCGAGACACCTCGCGCCTCTGCTTGTGCTTGATCATCCTCGTTTGGGTATGAGACGTGGAGGGACAGATGAGCCATGCTGTTTGGGTTTCTCCAATCGAGTACATAGTCGCCTTCCGGTGTCCGTTGATCACCTTCTTCCTGCTTGTGTCCGACCGGATCACCCCCAAGTGCAATCTGGTATTCGCGGTAGGATTCCCCATCCCTTAAGAGATAAAGCTTCCGCTCTCCCTTTATAACGAGCACTGCTTCTGCCTGCGGAACATCTGCGGCGAACAACGCAGGCAAGCGGGAATCTGCAAAGTAGAGTCCAGCCCCAAGAGCCAGAGCAATTAGTAGGGTTGCTAGTAGTCTATATCGCACTTTAACCGCCTTTAGGCATAACTTTAAAACGAAGCGGCGCGTACCATGCGTCCGCCCTCCGTGATTTGTTAGGCAAAACACGTACAGCCAGAGGCCTTTCGCTAGCCTCGACCTGCCGAGTATGCTCAACACATGCATTAAGATTATAATCACTGGCTAAGCCAGACCCACTCTACTATTGAACGCCAAGCCTCGGGCCAATTACTGTGAACACTCTCCATCGAAGTGAAAAAAGCCAAACTAGGCCTGTTCGCAAAGGCCTGCACCCGAGGAATCTACACAACCAAGGCTATGACTTCCCAGCTCTCGTAAAAAGCCACCCAGCACTAGCCACGCATGTGAAACCGAACGCTTATGGCGACCTTTCCATCGATTTCGCAGACCCACTGGCAGTAAAAACGCTCAACGCCGCGTTATTAAATCGATACTACGATATTGTCGGCTGGGACATTCCAGAGGGCGCGCTTTGCCCTCCAATTCCAGGCAGAGCCGACTATATTCATCACATGGCGGATTTATTGGAGTTTAGGCTTGGACATGAACAGCCCAACATCAAGCTGCTCGATATTGGGACTGGAGCCAATGGAATCTACCCGCTACTGGCCTGCCAACTATACGGCTGGCAGTGTGTGGGTAGTGACATTAACCCTCAATCGCTTGAGAACGTCACCACAATTATTACCAACAACCCCAAGCTCAAAGATCGCTTCACGCTACGTACGCAGCACGATAAAAACCACATTTTTGAAGGGATCATACAAGCTGGGGAGTTCTTTGACGTCAGCGTATGCAATCCACCCTTCCATGCCTCGCTCGATGAAGCACTTAAAGGCAGTCAGCTTAAACTCAATAACCTTGCGCATAGTCGCGGTGAGCAAAAAGCAAACACCTCACCCCCTACGCTGAATTTTGGCGGCATGGGGGCAGAGCTTTGGTGTAAGGGGGGCGAACAGCTGTTTCTTAAAAAGCTGATACGAGAAAGCCAGGTGTATGCAACTCAATGCCGCTGGTTTAGCAGCCTGGTTTCAAAAGCTGACAATGTTAAGCCTGCCAAGAAGTTGATTCGCAAGCTCGGTGCCGTTGATGTACGGGAAATAGAGATGAAGCAGGGAAATAAAGTTACGAGGGTATTGGCCTGGACATTCGTCTGAGCTGTTCCCGAAGTGGAGCATGATTATGCGAAACCTGCAGTGACATTACTCCGTTACAAGCACATCACCAGGGATGGAAAAACGACAAGTCTAGCTTGTGCTCGATTAAATAATACGCTGAATGTTCAAAGGATCGGGGTGG
Organism: Halomonas sp. FeN2; assembly: GCF_020595105.1. Classification (NCBI taxonomy): domain Bacteria; kingdom Pseudomonadati; phylum Pseudomonadota; class Gammaproteobacteria; order Oceanospirillales; family Halomonadaceae; genus Halomonas; species Halomonas sp. FeN2. The sequence continues at coordinate 4,677,440 of NZ_CP074200.1, read as the reverse complement.
AGCTGGTCTTGGTAGTTGATCACCACCACGGCGTTTTGATCGTGGTTATAGGGCTTGAGGAGCAGCACGCTGACTACTTCGTGTCTGTTTTCTCGAACCTACCAAAACTCAGGCGGCAAAGGGTTTCTCTACAGCCTCAACGCTTGGCTATGCGGCGTGCTGGAGCGCAGCGTATGCACGTTCGGCAGAAACCACTTGTTAAGGCATAATACGCTCCCTGAGCGCCTGAAGTGATTGCGTGCCTGTTCGACTCTTTTCTCTCGTTTGGTCTAAAATTGTTCGCTAACTCAGGCCGGATTGAAAGCTTTCGAGGCACAGTTTTTCAAACAACCTGATATCGTCATCAACTAGATAGCCCCACTCAATATCGTGATATTCCAATAACTCAGGAGCAGCCGAACACCAGCTGAAACCTAATTCTCCGTCTGGGCCTTGAAGAATAGAGCTCATCGCTCACCCCCCACTTGGCCAGAAGAAAGCCCATACGCTCAGCTGTTTTTTTGGCTCAATTTCAAGTATTTCTGCCGTAACGACATTCTCGGGCACAAATGGGTCTTGATTAACTCGGCTCTCAAGAGCTTCCCTTGACTCACCATGAGCAAGAACAGAACCTCCAAGATTAGGTTCAAGTTAAACGCCCGCATCAATTACCTGTTGTGCTTTCTCACGAAGAGGTTAAGCGCGTATTAATCATCTGGGCCTGTGAATGTGATGGTATGAAAGGAATTAGCAGGTACGCGCAGCCTCTAGTCTAATGAACTAAAACGAAACCACGCTACCACCACGGCATACATGGTTTACGTTATAACGCTCCAATGGCGACCGAGTACGCGATGAGGCGTCCCTCCCACAAAAGATGACTAGCGTAGCAACCAGGAAAGCACTAGCAGCAGTAACAGAATTCCCGCCACCCCCTGCCAGAAACGCCGCGGCTCCTGGCGGCTCTCCTCCCGATTAGGTAGCCTCCCAAGCGGCACCCTAAGCGCATGCAAAAACTCGGACATACGCCTAAACCGCAGCGCCCTTTGTGGATCCAAGGCGCGACGTAGCGCGTCGTCTAATTCCTGGGAGATCTCAGGATTGGTGGTACGCGCGCTGCGATAGGTCAGCTCTTCAAGGTCGGTATGGCTGCGCAGCCTGTTGGGTGTCAGTGTATAAGGTAATGCACCGGTCAAAAGCCAGTAAGTAGTGGAGGCTAGCGAGTACTGATCACTACGCCGTCCGATGCTGTCGCCCAAGGCATACTCTGGTGCGGTGTGTTCATTAAAGCCAATCTGCCTGAGCAACTCACCTGAATGGCGATGCCCTTCGCCGTCACGCATATGGCAGGCACTAAAATCGGTGAGCACGAGCTTGCCATGTGGGTCGATCAAAATATTATCAGGATTGATCTGCTGATGAATAATATCCCGATGATGCAGCGCCTGTACCGCTTTACCCAGCTGATTGGCAATATCCAGGCGCTGGGTCAGGCTAGCTTGCGGATGGCGCTCTCCCCACTGGCGTAGCGTCTCGCCTTCAATATGCTGCATCAGGTAATAGAGGTAGCGTCGCGGCCGAGACGGTTCCATCACCTTAACCACAAAGGGCGAGTTAACACGTTCGACCACCCACTGCTGGAGCAAAAAGTGCTCAAGATAGGCATTGCGCAACGAAAGCTCTGGGCTGGGCGCTTTCATGACCATTTCCCGCTCGCTATGCACATCACGGACGCGATATACCCGCGACTGCGCCGTTCGCGATAGCACGGCGAGCACCTCCAGGCCGTCAAGACGTTCCCCCGCAGACAACTCAGGGGGAATGGGAAGGTCGCCATAGAGCTGCCCCGGATGCTCGGTCACCTCTTCAGGCAATTCATCAATACGTACCAACTGGAAACAGAACTGATCACCACCATAGCCGCGCTCCTGGGCGCGCTGCTTCGCTTCATCGGCTAGCCGCTCGCAGGCGGCATCCAAATCACTGGCATCCTGGCGAATCAAGCGTACATAGTCAGAAGGCAGCAAAGTGCCGCGCACGCCCTGGGTAGTGAACAGAAACAGATCGCCCTGTTTAAGCGCAATGTGGGTGTAATCGATATCGACACTGCCATCCAGACCCAGCGCCCGTGAAGGGTAACGATAGCCGCCTAAATCAGTCACATGGTCACGGCTTAGCTGTTCAAACTCCGCACCTCGTAAGCGAAAGACCAGCGTATCCCCCATGTGGAACAGGTGGGCTTCACGGCCACGAAACACCATCGCCGACATGGATGAAACAAAGCTGCCCTCTTTAACATGCTGGCTTTGGCTGTAGCACCAGCTGTTGAGCGCGCGTAATACACGCGTAGCAGAGGTTTTGACATCCCAGTGGTCGGGAGTTGAAAAGTAGTCGGCCAGAAAGCCGCGTACACTTAAATCACCGGCCTGCTTGGCCATGGTATTGCGCGAAATGGAGTCGCTAATCACCGCACAGCCGCCTTTGGCGCGAAGCAGCGGCGCTTCAGGAAAGCGAACCGACATTGAACTGCGGTGTAGGCGCCGATCGGGCGCGACAAACGCTTGACCATAACTGATGAGCAACTGGGCGTGCGACAAGTCATCCTCCTAGGCTGCCGACTCGTTCGAGGGACATCACTGTCAACCAACACTATTGATAAACTCTGGCTATGATACACGCAGCGGAACAGAAACGATCCCCGCCAAACGTCTCTATCGTATTCGGCCCATTTGAAGGGCTAATAAATGATCACTAGCGGCCAACCTATGTCGCATTGGTAATCGGCCAGTCATGTTCGTATAATTCTTCGCCATCAACGACTCTGAAACGATTGCCTAACCACTGCACGACTCTAGCCACAGCACTACCAAGGAATCAACGATGAACTTCGATAATATCCCTGCTGGAAAGGATCTCCCCAACGACGTTTACGTGGTGATCGAAATTCCAGCCAACCACGACCCGATCAAATATGAAATTGATAAGGACATGGGCGCGCTACTCGTTGACCGCTTTATGGCCACGCCCATGTTCTACCCCGCCAACTACGGCTTTATCCCGCATACCCTCGCCGACGATGGCGATGCACTGGACGCCTTGGTGGTGACTCCGCACCCCGTTCAACCTGGCAGCATTATTCGCGCGCGTCCGGTAGGCATCCTGAACATGACCGACGAAGCTGGTGAAGATGCCAAGTTGATCTGCGTGCCCCATGCCAAGCTAAGCTCCCTTTACGATGATGTCCACGAAGTTACCGACCTGCCTGAGTTACTGCGCCAGCAAATTGCTCACTTCTTCGAGAACTACAAAGATCTCGAGAAAGGAAAATGGGTAAAAGTCGAGTCTTGGGAAGGCGCTGACGCAGCTCGCAAGGCGATTGAGAAGTCCGTTACCGCCTATCAAAAAGCGTAACAATCTCCTTGCGGTGTATCTTTCCGCCGCCAAAGGAATAAGAGACCGCCTTCGGGCGGTCTTTTTATATGCGTAGGATTAAGGCACTGTTAGGGGCCGCGTCACGTCACCGCAGCGTATACGCCAGGGGCTTAAGGTTGCGGTATGCTATTCGCCTGTCATTGCGATGCCATTGATTAAGGACGCACCGTGTTATCTCTTAAACGCCTGAGCCTGTTTACATTATTGACTTTCTTTCTTGGCTTGCTATCGCTAAGTGCAAACGCCCAATGGTTTTCATCGTCTAGCAACCAAGACGAATTTTTACCGGTTATGGAGGCCTTTCAGCCGACCGCTTGGCATGATGGCGATACGCTCTATATCGGCATGGATATCGCAGATGAATACTATCTATATCGCCACCAGTTTGCGGTAGTCAGCCAAACGGAGAATGCCAGCCTCGGCGACCCCATCATCCCCGAAGGCATCTTTACCAACGATGAGTTTATGGGCGATGTGTATGTGTTCCGCGACCAGGTAGTGCTTGAAGTACCGCTGGAAACCCCCTTCTCTGGCCCGCTCAATATTGCATTGACCTTTCAAGGATGCGCCGATGCGGGGCTCTGCTACCCGCCAGAGCAAACAACCCTAGAGGCCAGCGAAACCCAACTCCCCAGCCAGTTTGCCGATTGGCAAACCGATAGTAAGGCATCCAGTCAGGCAGTCAGCTCCTCAACTGCTAATTCTTCACAACAGAATGATTTCACCGCCCCCCAAAGCGAAGATAGCCGCTTCAGCGCTTTGATCAGCGATGCCAGCCTACCGTTAGCGCTGGGGCTGTTTTTTATTGCCGGCCTGGGGCTTACCTTTACCCCCTGCGTGCTGCCGATGATTCCAATTTTGTCATCGATCGTGGTCGGCCAGAACCCCACACGCCCCCGCGCCTTTGCCCTTTCGTTAAGCTATGTCCTCGGTATGGCGCTGACCTACGCCCTGGTCGGGGTGTTAATGGGACTGTTTGGCGCCGGGCTTAATCTCCAGGCGCGCCTGCAGTCAGCACCGGTATTGATCACCTTTGCGGTGCTCTTCACGCTTTTTGCCCTGGCCATGTTTGGGGCATTTAACCTTAATATGACGCCTCGTTTTGCCAACCGCGTTGACGCTTGGCAGGCACGCGCTCAGCGCAGTGGCCCAGCCGGCTTAGCGCTAGCTGGCGCGCTCTCGGTACTGGTGGTATCGCCCTGTGTAACGGCGCCTTTAGCCGGCGCGCTGGTGTTTATCTCTTCCACAGGGGATGCCGCCATGGGCGGCTCGGTGCTGTTTGCGCTGGGCATGGGCATGGGCGTGCCGCTTCTGTTGGTCGGAACCTTTGGCACCACGCTGCTGCCCCGTTCTGGCGCCTGGATGAACGGCGTAAAAATTGCCTTTGGCCTACTGCTGCTGGGTGTAGCCATTTGGATGATCGAGCGCTTAGTGGCCGCGCCTATTGCGCTGCTGCTATGGGCAGCCCTTGCTATCGGTACGGCGCTAGCGCTTGGGGCACTGAGTTTCAATCAACCGCAGGGGTGGCCGCGGGCACGCCAAACGCTGGGGCTTCTGCTGCTAGCTTGGGGGGTAGTGTTGGTGATTGGCGCCGCTCAGGGGGGCAGCAACCCCCTGCGCCCCCTTGCCGCAACCTCCAGCATTTCCGGCGAACCACAAACAGAAGCACTCGACTTCATCAAGGTAAACAGCTTAAACGAGCTTGAAGCGACTATCGCCCAAGCTGAAGGCGCCAATCAGCCCGTCTTTGTCCACTTTACCGCCGACTGGTGCATTTCGTGCAAGCTGTTAGAGCGGGATGTGTACCCTGACCCGCAGGTCTCCGCGGCGCTTCGCGATTACACATTGATTGCCGCCGACGTCACCCACACTGATTCCCAAAGCCGTGAATTGCTGAATCAATTTAACCTCTTCGGGCCACCCAGCCTGCTGTTTTTCAGCCAGGGTGAGGAGATTCGAGATGCACGCATTCAAGGCGAAGTGACCGCCAACCAGTTGCGTGAACATCTGGAATTAGTCAGCCAGTGGCTAGCGAATAGCTAACGCAAGCCCTACGCTAGCGACTCATTGGAGTACTTAAGTCGCTTTTTGGCGCGAACATCGTCAAACAGTTGTTTAATTCTTCACTATAGGGTGGTTTGGGCGTTGGCTTAGCCTGTTGCTGGACATCCTGGCACTTTTTCGGCAAACTCCGCTCCCATATTAGCTAAAAACTTGCTTTTTAACGGTGAGAACGGGGTAACGTTCGCTAACATGCAGCGTTCTCTTCATTTTTAAAATTGGTTTACTGCGCAACGTACGCGCCATAAAGAGCTCCCTGTACCTATGCTGGAGCGCTTTGTGACTACCTTTTAAGACATTGATAGGGCTATGCCATGGATATCCGCAAAGTTAAGAAACTGATTGAGCTACTCGAAGAATCCAATATTAGCGAGATTGAAATTCAGGAAGGCGAAGAGTCAGTACGCATTAGCCGCCATCCTAACGGTGCTTCGTGGCAGCCGCAGCCGATGCCGCAATATGCGCAGCATCCTGGCTATGCACCAGCTGCCCCCGCAGCGGGCGCTCCGGCCTCAGCACCGGCTACTGAAGCAGAGCCTCAGGGTGCAAGCTACCGTGGCGAGGCAGTCAACTCCCCCATGGTAGGCACCTTCTACCGCAGCCCTGCACCGGGCGCCAAGTCGTTTGTAGAAGTCGGCGATAGCGTCAAGCAAGGTGACACTGTATGCATCATTGAAGCCATGAAAATGATGAACCAGATTGAAGCTGACCGCGACGGTGTAGTGGAAGCCATCCTGGTGGAAGATGGCGAGCCAGTTGAATTCGATCAACCCATGATCGTTATCGCTTAATCTTTCATTTTCAACACGGGTGGACTCTCCCATGCTGGACAAGGTACTTATCGCCAACCGCGGCGAGATTGCCCTCCGTATCCTGCGGGCCTGTAAAGAACTGGGCATCAAAACCGTAGCGGTACACTCCAAAGCTGATCGTGAACTGATGCACGTTCGCCTGGCGGATGAAGCCGTGTGTATTGGCCCGGCTTCGTCAGCGCAATCCTATTTAAACATACCGGCCCTGATCAGCGCAGCCGAAGTCACCGACTCGACCGCTATTCACCCTGGCTACGGTTTTTTGTCTGAAAACGCCAACTTCGCTGAACAGGTTGAGCGCTCAGGCTTTACCTTTATTGGCCCCCGCGCCGAGACGATTCGCCTGATGGGCGACAAAGTCAGCGCCATCCAGTCGATGAAGGAAGCGGGCGTTCCCACGGTGCCAGGCTCAGATGGCCCCTTGGGTGATGACGACGCAACTAATCTCGCCACCGCGCGCCGCATTGGCTACCCGGTGATCATTAAAGCGGCCTCAGGCGGCGGTGGTCGTGGTATGCGCGTGGTGCACACCGAAGGCCATCTGCTTTCGGCGATTACCGTTACCCGCACTGAAGCCCACGCCGCCTTCGGTGACGGCACGGTCTACATGGAAAAATTCCTTGAGAAGCCGCGCCACGTCGAAGTACAAGTACTAGCCGACGGCCAGGGTAATGCGATCCATCTTTATGACCGCGACTGCTCGCTTCAACGGCGTCACCAGAAAGTACTCGAAGAAGCCCCGGCGCCAGGCCTAGACCCTGAGGCCCGAGCCCAGGTGCTTGAAGCGTGCCGCCAGGCGTGTATCAAGATCAACTACCGCGGTGCAGGCACCTTTGAGTTCTTGTACGAAGACGGTGAATACTTCTTTATCGAGATGAACACCCGTGTTCAGGTTGAGCACCCGGTCACCGAAATGGTCACCGGTGTGGATATCGTCAAAGAGCAGCTGCGTATTGCCTCGGGCTTGCCGCTGTCTATTCGTCAGGAAGATGTGCAGCTCAATGGACACTCTTTTGAGTGCCGCATTAACGCCGAAGACTCGCGCACCTTTATGCCTTCACCCGGTAAGGTAACGCTGTTTCACGCTCCCGGTGGTTTGGGCGTTCGTATGGACTCTCACCTCTATACCGGCTACACCGTACCGCCGCACTATGACTCTCTAATCGGCAAGCTGATCACCTGGGGCGCGGATCGCGAAATAGCCCTGACGCGGATGCGGAATGCCCTCGACGAGCTGCTGGTGGAAGGCATTAAAACCAATATCGACCTGCAAAAGGATTTGGTTCGCGACAGCTACTTCCGCCAAGGCGGTGTCAATATCCACTATCTGGAAAAGAAACTCGGCAGCTAATCCAGCAGCCAAGCGCTTTCCGGCGCACAGTGTGATACCCAACGGGGTGGCCATGTCCACCCCGTCCTTGTCTTTACTGTATGTGTGCTTACTGTATATGTCTTTAATTCGCCCTGCGGAGAACCTTCATGCCCTGGCTTCAACTCAAAGCCCACGTCGCCCCCGAACAGGCAGAGCTCCTAGAAGAACTACTGCTTGACGAAGGCGCAACGGCTATTGGCCTTCAGGATGCCCACGATGATCCGGTATTTGAACCCGAGCGCGGCACAACCCCGCTGTGGGAAGATACCATTCTCACCGGCCTGTACGATGACCTTGAGGGCGTCGAGAGCATGCTGGAGCGTATTGAGGCCGCCTGGTCAGAGCAGATGCCTGGTGAACCCTGCCCGACCATCGAGTATGAGCTGCTTGCCGACCGAGACTGGGAACGCGAGTGGATGGATGACTTCACGCCGCTGCGCATGGGTCAACGGCTATGGATTGTACCCAGCTGGCACGAACCTCCCGAGGCCGACGCCGTTAACTTGATACTCGACCCAGGCCTCGCCTTTGGCACCGGCACGCACCCAACCACAGCCCTGTGTCTTGAGTGGCTGGATGAGCTGGCCGTAGCCGGTCACTTAACCGAGCAGACGATATTAGATGTGGGCTGCGGTTCGGGCATTCTCGCTATCGCCGCGCTCAAGCTGGGTGCCAGCCATGCAGATGCCACCGACATTGACCCCCAGGCGCTGCAGGCTAGCCGCGAAAACGCAGAACGTAACGGTATTGCCGAGTCGGGTTTAAACCTCTACTACCCCGAGCAGTTAAGCGATAGCGGTGATTACCCTATCGTGACCGCCAATATTTTAGCGGGCCCGCTGGTTGAGCTAGCGCCAATGATTGCCGGGCATGTGGCGCCAGGCGGGCGCATTGCGCTATCGGGGGTTTTGGCAAACCAGGCAGATGAGGTTTACGAAGCCTATGCCGCGCAAGGCATTGCTATGGATGAGCCAGTGATTCGCGAAGGCTGGGTACGGCTTAGCGGCGTGCGTCCGCGTTAAAGCGGCAATTGGCCTTCACCCCACCACCGAGTAGGCGTATCATACGCCCCCTTGAAACGCCTACTTGCCACCAGTCCAGCTCTCACGGCTCAAAACCAACGAAGTCCAACGCCATGACGTTAAGCACACTACCTGCCAGCATTGGCCCGTTTGCATTACCTAATCGTGTAATGCTTGCGCCCATGGCTGGCGTCACCGACCGCCCTTTCCGCCAGCTATGCCGGCGGCTTGGAGCTGGCTGGGTAGTAGGTGAAATGGTCACTTCAGACCCCAGCTTATGGCATACTCGCAAATCGCAGCTGCGCATGGATCACCGCGGCGAGCCCGGCCCCCGCGTAGTACAAATCGCCGGAGGCGACGCTGAAATGCTCGCCCAGGCGGCGCGCTTGAATGCCGAACTGGGCGCGCAAATTATTGATATCAATATGGGCTGCCCGGCCAAAAAAGTGTGTAACAAAGCAGCAGGGTCGGCACTACTTCGCGATGAAGCCTTGGTGGCCGAGATTCTCGATGCGGTGGTGGCAGCGGTGGATATACCCGTGACGCTGAAAATCCGCACGGGCTGGTGCGCCGAATCCAATAATGCCCTGCGTATTGCCCGGCTCGCTGAGTCAACAGGCATTAAAGCACTCGCAGTACATGGCCGACATCGCCAGCAGCGCTATACTGGACAGGCAGAGTACGACACAATTGCCGAGATCAAATCTCATCTATCGATCCCGGTGATTGCCAACGGCGACATAACAAGTCCGGAAAAAGCCGCCGAAGTACTCGCCTATACCGGCGCTGATGCAGTGATGGTCGGCCGTGGAGCTCAGGGCAACCCGTGGATCTTTCAACAGATCAACCACTACCTCCAACATGGAGAGCGGATGGCGCAACCAAGCCTTACCGAGCGCCACCAAGTGCTTCACGGGCACTTACAAGCATTACATGAGTTTTATGGCACCACCATGGGTGTGCGTATCGCGCGCAAACATGTCGGCTGGTACCTCAGTGATGACCAACGCTTTACGCCGCAACAACAGCGCGCGCTTAAGCAGCAGTTCAATGCGTTAGCGTCACCTGAAACGCAATTTGATTGGATCAACGACGCGATGGCCCCCGGCGCCGCCACGCGTTTGCTAGCCAAAGGAAGCTATGCTGCATGACCGAACGCGATCTTCTATCTAGCGACAGCTATTCCAGCGACGCCTATTCCAGCGAGGGCTACTCCCATTTAGCGGGCACGCTAGCGGATCCTGCGGCTAACTCACCGCCCCAGCCACTTCGGGAGGCGGTTGAAACGGCTATGCGCCGCTACTTTGAGCATCTAGATGGCAGTCAGGCGACCGATCTTTACGCTATGGTGATGGCCGAAGTAGAGGCGCCTTTACTGGCCTGTGTCCTGGAGCACACCGACGGCAACCAGACCCGGGCCGCAGACGTGCTAGGGCTAAACCGTGGCACCCTGCGCAAGAAACTCAAGCTATACGGACTTATCGAAGGTGACGCCCCATAACCCTGGGGCGTTGTTGTTTTTAATTATCGACTCTGCACACGAGCACTCTAATGGCTGATACCCCTCCCATGGCTGATAATCCTTCCCTGACTGACAGCAACGCTACCCCCGTCCGCCGCGCTCTTCTGAGCGTTTCTGATAAAACCGGCATTGTAGAGTTTGCCCGCGGCCTCACTGAGCGCGGCGTTGAACTCCTCTCCACTGGTGGCACCTTCCGTCTACTGCAAGAAAATGCTATTGCCGTGAAAGAAGTGTCTGAGCACACAGGCTTCCCCGAAATCATGGATGGCCGCGTTAAAACGCTGCACCCGAAAATTCACGGCGGCATTTTGGCCCGTCGCGGCCAGGATGATGCGGTCATGGCTGAAAATGACATCACACCAATCGACATGGTGGTGGTCAATCTCTACCCCTTTGCCGCCACGGTAGCCAAGCCCGATTGCACACTTGAAGATGCTATCGAGAATATCGATATCGGCGGCCCCACCATGGTTCGCGCCTGCGCTAAAAACCATGCTTACACCACTATCGTCGTCAATAGCAGTGACTACGCGCGGGTGTTGGGCGAGCTGGCTGCCCAAGATGGCCAAGTCAGTAGCGCCACACGCTTTGATTTAGCGGTTAAGGCCTTTGAGCACACCGCCGGCTACGACGGTGCCATTGCTGACTACCTAGGCCGTAAGGTCAATGCCGCTGATGAAGCGTTCCCACGCACCTTTAACCTGCAGCTCGATAAAAAGCAGGATATGCGCTACGGCGAAAACCCGCACCAAAAGGCAGCTTTCTACGTTGACCCCCAGGCAAGCGAACCCAGCGTTGCCACGGCAAAAATGCTTCAGGGCAAACCCCTCTCGTATAACAACGTCGCCGATACTGACGCTGCATTTGAGTGCGTAAAAGCCTTTAGTGAGACGGCCTGCGTCATTGTTAAGCACGCCAACCCCTGCGGCGTCGCCATTGGCGCCACCGCCTTAGCCGCTTACGACAAAGCCTTTACCACCGACCCTACTAGCGCGTTTGGCGGCATTATCGCTTTCAATACGCCATTGGACGCCGAAACCGCCCAGGCGATTGTTGACCGCCAGTTTGTTGAGGTGATTATTGCCCCAGGTGTCAGCGACGAAGCGGCCGCCATTGTGGCAAATAAGCAAAATGTACGTTTGCTGGACGTCAGCGCTCACTGGCCCGGTGAGCAGCAGCCTGCGCTGGATTTTAAGCGCGTCAACGGCGGTTTGCTGGTACAAGAGCGCGACGACGGCATGGTCACCCGCGACGAATTGACCGTGGTCAGCCAGCGCGCGCCCAGCGAGCAGGAACTACGCGATCTTGCCTTTGCCTGGCGAGTAGCCAAATTCGTCAAATCCAACGCCATTGTGTATGCCAAAGAAGGCCAAACGGTGGGCGTTGGCGCAGGTCAAATGAGCCGTGTTTATTCGGCTAAAATTGCAGGTATTAAGGCCGCAGATGAAGGCCTTTCGGTTCCCGGTTCGGTGATGGCGTCTGATGCCTTCTTCCCCTTCCGTGACGGCATCGATGCTGCCGCAGCAGCAGGTATTACCGCGGTTATTCAGCCAGGCGGCTCTATGCGCGACCAAGAAGTGATCGACGCCGCTAACGAAGCAGGCATTGCCATGGTCTTTACCGGCATGCGCCACTTCCGCCACTAGGCCTCTAAAGAACCAGCATTAGCAACAAAAAGCCCCTTAGGCGCTCTTTTGACGGAGCATGCCTAAGGGGCTTTCTTGCTTTCACCAACAAATATTAATGGATCACTGGTCAGCAACTCATATCGAGCTTTTCAGCCAAGATCAATACACAAATACTTGGTTTCCAAATACTCTTCCAGGCCCTGATGCCCTCCCTCGCGGCCCAGACCAGAGGCTTTTACCCCGCCGAAAGGCGCAGCAGCGTTGGAAATGGCGCCAGTATTAATCCCCACCATACCGTACTCCAGCGCTTCGGAAACACGCCATACTCGGGCAAGGTCACGGGAGTAGAAATAGGATGCCAAACCATACTGGGTATCATTGGCCATCTCAATAGCTGTCTCTTCATCGTCAAACGGGAAGACAGCGGCCAATGGGCCAAAGGTCTCTTCGTGAGCCACTTTCATCTTGTCAGTGGCAAAGCTGATCAGCGTCGGCGTGAAGAAATTGCCGCCCAGCGGATGCGGATGACCACCTAACAGCAGCTCAGCGCCATTATCGATGGCGTCCTGCACATGCTCGCTGACTTTTTTAACGGCGTTATCATCGATTAACGGGCCGATATTGATGTTGGGTTTGGTGCCATCACCCACATGCAGCTCGCTGTTCATGGCGACCGCCAACTTTTCACAAAAGGCGTTAATCACACTGGACTGCACCAGGAAGCGATTAGTGCAGATACAGGTTTGCCCGGCGTTACGGAATTTAGCGGCCATGGCGCCTTCCACGGCGGCGTCTAAATCGGCATCTTCAAACACGATAAAGGGCGCATTGCCGCCCAGCTCTAGCGAGATTTTCTGGATATGCTCCGCCGCCTGGGCCATCAGCTTGCGCCCTACTTCGGTGGAACCGGTGAAAGTAATCTTGCGCACTTTGGGCGATTGGGTCATCGCTTGGGCAATATCACTAGCGCTACCTGGCACCACGTTAAAGACTCCACGTGGAATGCCTGCCCGTTCAGCCAACAGCGCTAAGGCCGTTGCGGAAAAGGGTGTTTGGCTAGCGGGTTTCACCACTATCGTACAGCCAGCGGCCAGTGCCGCCCCGGCTTTACGGGTAATCATCGCCGCCGGGAAATTCCAGGGCGTAATCGCCCCCACTACACCAACAGGTTGCTTGGTGACGACGATGCGTTGATTGGCGTTCGCCGCTGGAATCGTTTCGCCATATACGCGCCGCGCCTCTTCGGCAAACCAACGTAAAAAACTAGCCGCATAAGCAATTTCACCCGCGGCTTCCTTTAGTGGTTTGCCCTGCTCATAGGTCATCAGCATGGCCAAATCCTGCTGATGCTCCAACATCAAGTCGTGCCACTTCAGCAGCAAGTCAGCACGCTCTTGGGCAGTCAGCGCTCGCCAGGCCGGTAGCGCAGCATCCGCGGCATCAATGGCCCGCTCGGTCTCGGCTTTACCCAAGCGAGGAATATCGCCAATCGCTTCGCCGGTGGCTGGATTCAATACCGTAATCTGCTCGCCGCTATCTGCCGCGACCCAACTGCCGTCAATATAGGCAAAGGGGCAATATAGCTGTGTTTCTTTTAGCGCTTCCATGACAGGCTCCTGACCAAAAATGATGGCCTCGTAGGCTCATTAACGTCTTCATGCTAAGACGAAACACCCCTTTAAACCAAATTTGCAGCGTGCTGTACCGACCAGTGACCAGCTATAAATTAGCTAATGAGCATTAAAAACTCTTGCCGAGTCGCTTGATTCTTGCGGAATCCACCCAGCATCACCGACGATGTCATGCTGGAGTTCTGTTTCTCTACACCACGCATCATCATACACAGGTGTCGCGCTTCAATTACCACGGCAACGCCCTTTGCATCAGTAACGTCCTGCACGGCCTCTGCGATCTCGCGGGTTAGGTTCTCCTGAATCTGCATACGACGGGCAAACATGTCGACGATGCGCGCAAACTTAGACAGTCCTAACACTTTGCCATTGGGTAAATAGGCAATATGGCATTTACCGATAAATGGCAGAAGATGATGCTCACACATTGAGTAGAGCTCAATGTCTTTCACCAGCACCATCTCATCTGTTTGCGACTCAAACACCGCACCATTAATAATATCGTCCAATGACTGAGTGTAGCCCGCATTGAGAAACTGCATGGCTTTGGCTGCACGCTTAGGCGTATCTCGTAGCCCTTCACGATTGGGGTCTTCACCAAGTGCGGAGATTATCTGGCGGTAGTGCTCGGCAATATCATCGGACATATCTAGCCTCATCAATAGCTATCTCAAAAACTATGCGCAATTGCGTCCAGGCGCTAACCAAGGTCTTCACCTTTTTTTACGCGTGAAAAAGTAACATCATTATTAGGATGGCGTTACCTAGCGTCACCCACCACTAGCATTGTACAAAAAGTATACCCAAAAAAAATTCTGCACAACTGATATTAGGCAACGAGTGTATTTTACCGCATATAGGTTGCCTGTGACTTATCTACCTGCGTCAGAGCGCCGCGTCGCTAACTTTGCAACCTAGGGGCCTGTGATATGATTGAGGGGTATATTTTACTGCCTTTATTGCAGGCGCCAACATTGAGAGCTCGCCATGTTATTTAAGCCAACGTCTTTTTGGTTAACCGCCCTTGCGGCCCCCTTTTTTGCTACTCCGCTATTGGCTACTGCTGCAGAAGCCACGCTTTCATTACCCAATGAAGCCACCGTCGGCGTAGAAGTCGTTGAAGAGCTTGCATTTGAGTCAAACCAAGCGCGCCTCAACGATATTTTACTTCACCCCACCCCAGTAACCGACGCCTCGCACTCCTTACCCGAGTACTGCGTCATCGTAGGCAGTGCTCAAATGGTTGATGAGCGCATTCGCGTCACCACCCAAGAGGCGACCTGCATTGAAACACACGATGCAGACAGCGACATTTTTACTGGCGAATTTAGTTCCAGTGCTTATGGCGAAGAGGGTCAATACGGCATCGCTTGCGAGGGCAACCCTTGTACGCTCTCTCCTGGCCAAGCGTTCCTTCTTACGCTGGATCAACCCGTTGAAATTGAAGAGCTGGAAAACCCTTCTGCAGAGCTTAACGAACAGCGTCGCCAAGCAGACGGAGAAGGTATCGCCAATCCTGTGCCTCGCGAAGAAGCCGTGCCTGATTGACCTTGCTCTACTATCGCCATAACTAGCCAGTGGTGTGCTGAAAACCCATTACGCCAACCAGAGTGGGTTCTCTAACTGAAGGCACTGCTGCTCTAATTGGCGGATATGCTGATCCCAATAGCCGCTATCCGCCAGCCAGGGAAACGCCCGAGGAAAAGCAGGATCATCCCAACGTGATACCAGCCACGCTGAGTGCCTGATCAGCCGATAACTTCTCAGTGGCTCGATAAGCGCCATCTGCTCGGCAGGAAATGGACACGTCTCTTCATACCCTTCGGTGATTTCACTTAACTGCGATCGCCATTCCTCGGGGTCATCGGTAGGCAATAGCATCCAGATATCCTGCATGGCGGGCGCCATGGTGCAGTCGTCAAAATCGACCAGGGTAAACTTCTCGTCCCGCCCCAGCACATTACCCAAGTGGCAGTCGCCATGACAGCGAATCATGCTGCTGGCGGGCACATCATGTTTTAGGAGCTGCTGGTGGATCTTTTCGATCACACGGTCATAGGCCCGGCGCTGATGATGGCTCATCCAATTGCTGGCCAACACGCGCTGCTGAGCATCAAGAATACCGCTCGCCATTTCTAAACGCGGGCGATGCTGAAAGGTTTTTTTAGCTGATACTTGGTGCAACCGCCCCAGCAGCTCACCCATGGCAAATAGGTGCGATGGGTTATCAAGCTCCGGCGCCTGGCCGGGGCAGTGGGGAAACAGCGTAAACCGAAAGGCCTTAAAGTAGTGTAAAGACGCCCCCGCCTTATCACGCCAAGGGGCAACGACCGGCACCTGTTGGTCTACCAGCTCCTGCAGAAAATCGTGTTCCTCCTGAATCGCACTATCTGACCAGCGGTCAGGCCGATAAAACTTAACGATCCAGTTTTTTCCGTCGTCGTCGCGAAATAGCAGCACACGATTTTCATAGCTATTTAGCGCAAATGGCTCGCCCGCAGGCCAAATATCCAGCGATTCAACTGCAGACATCACTAAATCAGGCGAAAGAGAGCTAAACGGGTGTGACATAGGCCACTCCTGGGTTGGCGAAAGCGCAATTGAGTATGCGAAAGGGTATTCTATCAATCCTTACCTAACGGTGTCCGCGCGGCCGCCCAAATATCAACACGTTTGGCACCTGCCTCCAGCGCGGCACGCGCCAATGCGTCGCCCGTAGAGCCAGTGGTGACCACATCATCGATTATTAACAAATGCGCCGGGGGCGGTGATTCAAAGACAAAGGCACCTGCCAGATTGGCAACCCGTTGGCGGCGATTCAACGTGCGCTGGGAAGGGGCATCCTTTACTCGCTTGGCAGCCACCATGGGCACCCCAAGCTGGCGGCTGAGCTGTTCCGCCAGCCAGTGCGAGTGGTTGAACCCTCGCGTGCGGGCATGTGTAGCGGTCATCGGCACTGACAACAGTGCATCACCCTGGATCATCGGCGGGGTTAGTAGCATTAATTCAGCTAACAACGTACCCGCCCGCGGTGAAGCATGAAATTTAAAATCATGCACCAAGTGTTTAATCGCCCCTTGATACAGTAGTCCCGCCTGGGTGGTCGAGAATGTCGGAGGGTCAACTAAGCAGTGCCCACACAAGCTCGCACCATGAGCAACTGGGTCACCGCATTGGCGGCAGGCATGCAGGTTCCACGGCAGCTCGCACAAACAGGTTGCGCACCACCCTTGGCCAGCGGATGCCGGTGACAAGCAAAATGCGCAGTAGCCTGGCATGGCCTGCTTTATCCAATCACCTCCCCACTGTAGCCATCCCTTTAATGCCATGCCGTCTCCTGACTGATGTATAGATTAATATCAAATTATTGATTGACTTCTATCACAAAGTTGATAATATACGCCTCGTCTTAGCGGATGTGGTGGAATTGGTAGACACGCTAGATTTAGGTTCTAGTGCCGTAAGGTGTGGGAGTTCGAGTCTCCCCATCCGCACCAATTACTTGTTAGTTTTCAAGCAGTTAGTTTTATCCCCTTCTCTTGTTTAATCACCATATAGCCAGTTTTGGGCATAGTATGGTCAGCTTTTTAGTCAGTTTTACCCCTCCTCAATCTTGATCCGCAGCCTCATAACGATGAACGTCTAGCACGTATTATCAATTGAGCGCCTTCCTTATGAAGCTTTTCCTATTGCTTTTCTTTTTGTCATTTTTTATTGGCAATTCCTCTTTATTATTCGCAGCACCACCCACCTCCTTTAGCTCAGCCAAGCGCATTGCAGAGCAGCAGGTCTATCACGACCAATCTGAGTCGTTCTACTGCGGATGTACGTTTGATTTTGATGCGGGCCCTAATCTTGAAAGCTGTGGCTATGAGGTTCGCAAACAGCCTGTACGAGCCAATCGCATAGAGTGGGAGCATGTGATGCCCGCTTATGACATCGGGCGGCAGAGACAGTGCTGGGCTGACGGTGGCCGTGATAACTGTCGGCGCACAGATCCAGTGTTCCGATCAGCCGAAGCCGATCTTCATAATCTTGTACCAGCAGTCGGAGAGGTAAACGGCGACCGATCCAATATGCGGTTTGGAATGGTCAATTCACCCCTTCATGGATACGGTGCATGTGACGTCTCGGTATCGTTTGAAGAGCGCACTTTCCAACCACCTCCCAATCGTCGCGGCGATATTGCCCGCACGTACTGGTACATGCGTGACACTTATGGCATCTCAATTAGTCGCCAGCAACAGCAACTGTTTGAAGCTTGGAATCGTATGGATGCGATCGATGATTGGGAGCGTGAACGCAACCGCCGCATTGCTTCTATTCAAGGTTCGGGTAACGCGCATATAGCGGCCATAAGCGAGAGCAATGAAATCATCACTCAGACATCGGTACCGATATTTGAGCCCACTTTCTCAGAGGGCTTTAATTGCGATGAGCGAAAAACGTGCGGTCAGATGAGCTCTTGCGATGAAGCTCTTTATCACTTGCAGCAGTGCGGAAACGGCCGGTTAGACGGTGATAGTGATGGTGTGCCGTGCGAGTCAATCTGCCGATGATTCGATAACATTAAGCCGGATTAATCAGCTCCTCCCCCTGCCCTTCCGCCGGTTTGTTGACCGCAGTACTCACAGCCCAATGTTCAATTAACCCAGCATCAATGTGATGAACCAGGCTACGAATAGTCTCCCGATCCGTCACGTCAGGTGCTAACCAGTGCTTGAGACTGTCGTCATCCAGTATCAACGGCATTCGATCATGCACCTCTGCAGCACTACCCCGCCCGGGTTCAGTGACGATCGCACAGCCCATGCTGCCATCTTCACGCTCAGCGAATATGCCGGCGAAGAACAGCGGCTCTCGATCGACGCGGCAAATGTAATGCGGCTGTTTAGGTTTTGAGTTCTTGATCCATTCGTACCAGCCATCAGCGGGGATCAAACACCGATGCTTAGCAAAGGCATTTTTGAAGTAAGCATTGGTGGCCACCGTTTCTACCCGGGCATTGATCGGTTGATTGCCGTTGCCTTTCGCCCACTTCGGGCGGTAACCCCACCACATCTCATCAAATATAGGTGCTTCGTCCTCTGCACCCTGACGCACAGCTGCAATCCAGGTGCCGGGCGCGACGTTGTAGCGAGGCCTGGCGTTGTGCTCAGGCACAGCTGTACCGACCAGGTTGGCCAGTCGATCTAACGGGCTGAATAAAGCGAATCGTCCACACATGAGCGAAGCATAGTCGATATAACTCGCTTCGCAGCCGCCCTTCCATATGAGTACTTGCAGTCAACGATGCTCTTCGCTTATCGTCTGCCCTATATACTGTATACATAACCAGCATTTTAGGAGGCGCTTATGTCTAAATCATACGAGCAGCTAGTCAAGCGAGTGCAGAAACAGATCGGTAGTCCTAAAGCGCAATCTGAGCACTGCGTTGAACTGCGACGCCAGCCCGATGACGCTCCGGAAGATTGGGCGCGCATGCTTGAAGACCTGGGGACTGTCGAGAACGTGACCATGATCCCTCTGGATGACGCTGCAGAGCACATCCGCTTGCGCTGGAACCCAGAGGAGTCGATGGCATGAGCATGCACCTCTCGATACTCGGGCGCGTCGATACCACCGCCCCACCGCTTAAGCTGCCCCTAGCGGCAGGCGAAGTGCGCACCGGCTTTCCCTCTCCTGCTGATGACTATTTGGAAACTGAGCTGGATCTAGTCGCCCACCTAATCCAGCACCCCAGCGCAACGTACTATCTACGGGCAAAAGGGACATCGATGACCGGCGCGGGGATCTATGACGGTGACCTGCTGATTGTCGATCGCTCACTTGAGCCTAAGTCTGGCCATATCGTCATAATGAGCGTTGACGGTGAGCTCACGTGTAAAAAGCTGGGCGCAATCGGCCACCGCCCTTACCTCTTTGCCGCCAACCCTGAGTTTCCGCCAATGCCGTTAGAGGGCCGAGAGTGCCAGGTATGGGGCGTCGTCACACACAACATCCACTCGCTGGCCCCAGGGTTCGCTGTATGATTGCGCTGGTCGACTGCAATAATTTCTACGTCAGCTGCGAGCGGGTATTCAATCCCAGGCTGGAAGGCAAGCCGGTTGGGGTGATGTCGAATAATGATGGCTGCGTGGTCGCAAGATCCGCTGAAATAAAGCAGCTGGGCGTAGCCATGGGCATGCCCGCGCACCAGATCGACCCGCACATTCGCCGCCAGTGCATTCTGCTGAGCTCAAACTACGCGCTATATGGCGATATGAGCCGACGCGTCACTGACGTTCTCAGCCAGCACACCCCACACGTTGACGTTTACTCGATCGATGAATCATTTTTGAGCTTTGAAGGCTTCGAACCTGAAACGCTGACTGACCGGTGCCAGGCAATGCGGCACCAGGTGCGCCGCGATACGGGGATCCCTGTCAGTGTCGGGCTGAGCACATCTAAAACGCTGGCGAAGATCGCTAACCACCGAGCCAAGAAAGAACCTGGCTTCGACGGCGTGGCCACCATGCATCCAGATAGCGACGATACCCGGGCTTTCCTCGAGCAGCTGCCAGTCACAGAGATCTGGGGCGTGGCTGGGCGCAGCGCCGTCCGCCTGCGCACGCTGGGCATTGAAAACGCCTGGCAGTTGCGCGAGTCATCGCCTAAGCACCTGCGCAAGCACTTCAGCGTAGTGATGGAACGCATTGTTTGGGAGCTGCGCGGCGTCGACTGCATCCATCTGGACGACATGACCCAGCCCAAAAAGCAGATAATGGTCTCCCGCTCATTTGGGCGCCTCACCAACAACAAAGCGGATCTTCATGAAGCCATCCGCGTGCACACTTCTCGCGCCGGCGAGAAGCTACGGAAGCAAGCCGGTTTGGCTCAAGCGATTATGGTTCTCGTGCGCACGAATAGATTTAGGCAGGATCTGCCCAGCTACAGTAAAAGCCTAGTGATACCGCTGCCCCACCCGACCGATGACAGTCGGGTGTTAGTAAGAGCCGCTATCGCAGGGCTGGAGAGGATATTCAAACCGGGCATAATGTATCAAAAATGCGGCGTGATGCTGATGGATCTCTGCGACCACCACAATGAGCAACTGGGCCTGCTGGCTGAGCCAGTGAGTGATGAGAAGCGGGCCAAAAATGAAAAGCTGATGGCCACGCTGGATAAATTGAATAGGGAGCACGGCAAAAATACGGTGCGGCTCGGGATTCCGAGGAAAAAGAACGCATGGGAATTACGTTGTGAGCATCGCACGTCTAGGTATACTACGAGATGGGATGAGCTTGCTAATGTAAAGGTGTGAGAATGGATACTTTAATTTTTTTTAAAAGCTATGAGTACTTGGCACCTTGGCTGCAAGCAATTGGGGCATTAATCGCTATATTGATTGCTATATTAGTACCCGCTTACCAGAACACCAGAGAAAGACGGAATAAAGAAAAAGCAGAATTGGATTATTTATCTTCTATCTTAACATTATCAGAAGAAGTATATTTATTATCAGAGTACCTGCACACTTGCAACGCGATACTAGGAGACAACATAGTTTCTTTAAGAAAAAAACAATTTAATAGTTACTTATCTTCTCTTGAGTCTATTTCTTTCCAGGACATTCCTATCAAGAAGGCATACATACATCTAGATGACTTCAGAATAAACATGGGCAACATACTATATTCTGTAAATAGAGCGTGGGAGAACCAACACCAAGATGATGATTATATAGAAATCATTAGGGCCTCGGTTGAGACATCTGCAGGCTCATTAAAAGAACTTGGAAGAGAGATAAACTCTAGCACATTAATAAAAAATAAATGGAAGTTTCCTACTTACAATAAATTTACTGAAACTAATATTATTAATATAAATAGCTAGATTAAACGCCATCCTTGGCAATACTGAGTCCCTTCTGCACCAACTGCACATCCCTGTCGTGACGCATCCTACGTGCTATAAGCGGCGTTCCTGGCGTCACGCGCTCACAATAGCAGTGTTTCCACGCCCATTATGTAAGAGATCACTGACAGTTTTTGTAAGAGATCTCTTACAAAAGGCAAAAAAAACCGCTTCCGCGGCGATGGTGCTGGCTATCAACTGCTATCCCTGAGATGGAGCGAGAATAATCGCGGTTCGCTCGACGCCGAATACCGATTCCATCTGCTGCTTTAACATACCGTAATACTCGCTTGAATGCTCAACGCTCAACGAGTCATCCCACATGCGACGCTGTTTAGGTGGGGCCTGTTTTAGCTGCTCGTCTAGCGTTTCGGCCTCGGTGTCTGTGACACGTTGCCAGATGTCGGTTTTAAACGTGAATTGATACCGAGCGTTATGCTCTGCAATCGCGGCCTGCAGCTCTTCCGGTGTTCTCTTAGCCATTACACGACCCTCACTTTGAGATTATTTGCTTTCAGCGCTTTGATACGCACTGTTGAATTATCCGGCTGATCCCACTCGTAGTCTGTCCCGTTGATAGCGCCCTGGTTTAATACGTTGGCATCGTAATTAAGCGTTACCCCTTGTGAGATTGGGATTTGTGTCGCGTTGTTAGTGTAGAGGATGATGGCCAGGTCTAGCTCGTTGCCTAGAGCAGGAAAGTCGGCGTCGGTGGCTGCGGATAGCAGAGCTGAGGGCATGGTGTTTGCCGTAATATCCATAGCCTCACTCAACGCACCCCACACATCCTGTTTTGTCGCCACCGCCCATGTCTCGCCTGCATACGTCGCGTTAGTGTTAATCTCCCACGCTCCCGCGTTATCTCGCGCGATGTTACGGGCGCCTTCACTAGCTTTGACGACTTTGAACGTCATGCGTCCATCGGTGCTGAATGCGTAGTTAATGGTCTGACTGTTCGGTGTATCCGTGGCAAATGAGGAGTTAATGTCCGTCCAGAATGTGCTGTCGATTTGACCACCAGCCTTGGTGATGGCGGGGAGGTGTTGGTCTGTGATGGCGTAATATGTTTCGCTCATCAAATACTCAAATACGTTTCCGTAGCTAGTTACAAAAAGTTTTTCACCATCTGCACTTAACCAAATTCCAACAGGATTAGAGGTGAGACCAATATTTAAACTAACATTATCGTAAGATGCCGTACTAAGATCAAAACCTATTGTTAGAGTGTATTGGTATACGACCTTGCCATTCAACCCTCCGGTATATAATTTCCTACCATTCAAGCCAAAAGCCATGTAGCAGGGGGAGCTCATACCTCTATCATTCAGGTCAAGGAAAACATTATCGTAAGATGCCGTACTAAGATCAAAACCTGTTGTTAGAGTGTATTGGTATACATCTCCGCCCGCAATGTCGCTAAGCAAAAACATCTTAGTCCCACTTTTATTAAAACGTACAACCTTTATATCACTGGTCTGAGGACAATCAAAGCTAATATTATCGTAAGATACCGTATTAAGATTAAAACCTGTTATTAGAGTGTATTGGAATATAAAACCACCCCCGGCTACGTACATTTTGGTTCCATTATTATTAAAATCTAAGGAATCAGCCGCGCTAGTTTGAGAGCTTACAGAATAGGTAGATATAAGAGAAGATAACGTACTGATATTAAAAGGTTCTGAAAGATTAAATTGGTTTATGACGTTACTATTGTTAACAACAAATAAATTTAACCCATCTGAACTAAAGCACATACCTTGATTGGTGCCAACGGCAGTAGACCTTTGGGTAACATATGATGCCTCATTAACGTCACCAAAACCAAGCGCTATATTACTTACTTCGTAGCTATTATCTGAAAATTTTAACCCCTCCATTTTCCAAGCGCCGGATGGGATGGGTGATACGTCATTAAACTCCTTGCGAATAAAACACTCTCCACTGGAAAGTATTAGAACAGCTTCCCCCCCATTCCCATAAATAACCTTACCCACATCAGTAGAAGCAAACGAACCGGAGTCAAGAACCAGTTTTGCGAATCCACTTACATCGTCAGGCGTCAGGCTGGTGGCATACGCAGTATTTTCAACGTCATAACCAGTGCCGTTAGCATTCAAATTCCACTGATTGCTTGTCACGCTAGTTTGCGGCACTTCTTTTATCACTGAAACGACAGCGGAATCTGTAAGTGGCGTAGTCAGAACAACTCTCTCTTGCTGGCCTTCGAAGAATGATTGGGTTAGCGTTCCTTTAGTGCCTCTAGCTTTAATCTCGGCGCTGATTTTTTCAGATGACCACGTAGTCACCAAGCCCATTTGTTCATCAACAATATACCCATCAGAAACGGCCTGCATGGCCTCATTGCGATACTGAAGCGCCTCTGCAGCAGAGTTGGCTGATTCACCCGCTTTTGTCGTTGCCGTAGCTGCAGCTGAGACGGCAGTGTTTTTAATAGCGGTGGTATCAGTGATCGCCTGCTGCCGGGTTTCCTCAGCGGCTTGCAGGGCATCATCAAGCGCCTGGGCGATGCTGGCCACCATCGGGTTAAGCTGGGCACTGAACGTTTCTAACGCGCTCTGGGTGTTCGTGAACTTGGTAATAAACTCGCGGTCGTCGCCGGTCACGATGCGGTAGAGCGTTAAATTAATTTCATCAGGCGTGGTCATGGCCATGGTCATACCTCAATAAACGATAATTTGGTTTTGCGGTGCAGGGGTATGTAATGACTGTCGCCATAGCCCTCCGTCATGCGCGCCAGGAACGCGCCGTTCAGGCGCTCGATGCCGGTGCTTTCGGGGTAGAGATCCACAAACACGTCGGCAATCATGCCGCGCTGCCCCAGCTCGACCACGAGCCGCGAACGGTCAGCGTCTACCAGCCAATTCAGTTCGATGGTGGCCGTGCGACGGGTGTTGCCACCGTTGATCGTGCGCAGCGTCTGCCCGGCGCTATATTCGTGCTGGGCCCTGTCTTGGTTGGCAATGGGCAGGTCATAGCTAGCGTTAAACTCCGGCACCCAGTCTTGACCCAACACGATGCGGCCTATCTCAATCGCGCCGTCACTGTTACCGGGGTCGTTTATCGTGATGCGGTAACCCGTGATGGGCGTAATCGGAAACCGAAACATCGTCGCTGGGTTGCGTAGCTGCTCGTTATAGGTCGCGCCCCATGGGTCGATGCCCGCCCGCCAGATCCCGGCAGGGATAATCTCGCCGGTGGATTGTTCGCCGCTGTCCCACGGCTCGTTCTCACCTTCCAGCAGGGTTAAGCGCACGGTGCCCGCTGCACTCAGGTTGTGCCCCAACAGGTTCAGGCTATCGACAAACGCCCCGGCGGGCAGCGTGCCTACTATCACTAGCTCGGTTAGATCCGCGCTGCGGAATATTTCGGCGCGGTCGTTAATCTGAGTGTTTTCAATCGGCGTGCCGCTCGCCGCGCTGCTGGCCGTTAGCGTGGCGGTGTCGTGTTCGTTGTACAGCACTAGCCGTAGGTTTTTGGTTTTGCTCACAGAATGATCTCCAGCTCCGCTTTACCGCCCACTTTCTCCAGCCGCACGGCAGAGACGCGCCCGACCCGGCCTACTATGGGCGGCACATTCACCGTGATGGTTTGGTATATCTGAACCGTGGGCAGGTACGTAATCAGCCGCCAGCGCTCCCGGCGTACCGCGTGATAGCCCAAGCGGCGGTCGCGTTCGGCGACCGCTTCGGCGCTTAGCTGCATTAACGAATTAACGTTCTCAGGGGTAGCCAAGGGGTGATTCGGCAGCGCCTGTTCTGCCGTGCTTTCCCGCCACTCCTGTTTAAAGCGTGCCGCCAAAGTGGGGTCGGTATCATCGATCACCCCGGCAACGGTGCGCAGCGGGGCGTCATTGCGCCCCCATCGAAACGTTAGGCCCGACCACGGCGGCTCTACGCTAGCTAGCTGCAGGCTGTTTTCCTGCACGTTGTCGGCGCTGAGCGTTATATCCGGCGTGACACCGGGGGAAGCGCTCACGCCTTCAAACACGCGCACATCGAGACGGTCGAACGCGTCAATGTGCCAGCCCGCGCCCAACGATTCACATAGCGCGTCCAGCACCTGGGCGCCGGTGGTTTCCGCGCTGCTGTAAAACCCCACCGCCACATCGGGCAATACCGTGCTGGGTGATACGGTTTTGCCATAGTAGTCCGCTACCCACTGCACCATGCTCATCGGTGTATCGTGCTGTTCATGGGCGGCGGCGGTAATCTCGCTACCGCTACCGGGGCCGTTGTCCAGCGTAAAGGCACCATCGGTTAGGTGTGCCGTATGGGGCGCATCATTGCCAATATCACGCGGGGTAACGCTCAACAGCGGCAGAAAGCTTACCCGGTAACGCAGCGTTGCGGTGTCAGTGCGAAACGCAGGCACGTTGAAGCGCTGCCCCAGCAGCAAAGGCACCGGGCCACCGTCGTCGGGCAGTTGCCCGGTGTCGATCGGTTCGTTTAGCTGCTCGCTGGAATCGATCACGCTCAGCGTTATCTCGCCGGTTTTGTACGATTCCAGCCCGCCGTTGGTGGCTAACGCAATGGGCCGAAAATCCGCCCGTGGCCACGTTTGATCCCCCAAAAACAACCGCACAGGCCAACCGCGCCACTGGTAATCCAGCCACTCGGTAATGCGCCCATCGTTGCGCAGCTGGATTTTTCCAATCTCGATTAACCCATCGACCCGCGTCGAGATCCCCGACGCGATAATCAATAGGTCATTCCAGACCGGGTTCGCCAGCGCTTCAAACGCCGGGGCAACGTAGGGTTTGTCGGCTACCTGCACCGTGCCGCCCGCGTGTTCCAGCTCCGCCAGCATCACGCGGTTTTCATTGGGGCTTTCTAACCAGCGCTTGAATTGAGCATCACTGATCATGCGGGGTTCCTTATTTTCAAACGGCTATTGCGCTCGGTTTCTTCCGTTGCCGTGGCGGTGCGCCGGGTAGGCTCCACCATTTCCCACGTATTGCCTGCAATCGCCGCCAACTGCTCTTCCAGCTGCCCCACGCGCTCTAACAGTCGTGCGTTGTCGTCGCGCATACCCGCAAACGCCCGCAGCAACGCGGCGTTGTTATCGGCCTGGGGGTTGGTTTGAGATTGCATGGGCATGGGGGGCATGTTCGGCATAGGCAAGGCACGCTGAATGTTGCCCAGCTCGCCCATTAGCTCACGCTGATAGTCACCGGCGGCATAGGCGCGGAATTCATCAGCGATACCCTCACGCGATGGCACCACCATTTCACGGTCGTGGATCATTGCCAGCTGGTCACCGGGAATAGACCACGCGCCGGTGGCGTAGGGCGTTACGCCCTCGTTTTTACCGATAGCGTTATAGTGAGCTTCAACTGATCCGTAATCGCGGATGATGGCGTCTAACACCTGCTGCTGCGTCCAGCTAGAGTTGCCGCCCTGGCCATTCGCGTTGACCTGGCTGGTTTTGTTAGCCAGGTACGCGGCTTGATCAAACACCGTGCTGCCAGACCCGCCGCCACTGGAACCGCCCACACTTGCCGGGGCCGTGTCCGCATCGTAGTAGGGCTGAATACCTTCACCTCGCCCAACGGCGGCGTAGTGCGCTTGTATAGAGCCATAGTCGCGGATAATCGCGTCTAACACCTGCTGCTGCGTCCAGTCTGTGCGCCCACCCTGCCCGGTCGCGTTGACCTGCGCGGTTTTGTTAGCCAGATAAGCCGCTTCGTCAAAGCCACCCCCACCCCCGCTATTGTCGGCAAATTCGGGCATGATCGAGCTAATAGCCGATGCTAGCGAGCTGGGTAGCAGGTCGATAAGATCCGCAATAGAGCCCAGCAAATCGCTCTGCCGTACCTCTTCACTGAGCGACGAAGACAACATTTCACGGGCGCGCTGCTGCTCGCGCAGCATCTGCCGTTCGATGCTCTCAATCGTGCCCAGCGTCGCTACCGATTCGCCGAAAATGTCCTCCAAGCTGCGAACCGAACTGGTGACATCGTCGTAAATCTCAGCGTACTGGCTAGACGATTGGCCGTAGTAGTTAGCCGCTTCTGCTAGGTACGCGTTAGACGCTCCCTGCAGCTGGCTGGCAGCCTCGGTATCGCCGTTCTCTGCCCGTACCTGCAGCTCCGCAAACTGGCGTTGCGCCTCTTGCAGCCGCTGGGCGGGGTCTAAAATCGATTGATCCGATAGCGCCAGCGAATCCAGAAAATTACCCAGCTGCTGGATAGCATTCAGCTCGTCACGCAGCTGCTGTTCACGCTGCCGCGCCACTTCGCTGGCCAGCGACATTTGCTCGTTATAGGCATCCAGCGCATCATCAACGCCGCCCACAATGCCGCTGCTGTACAGGCTCGTGCGGTTGAGTAGATCAACTCGCTCAGCCGCCCGCGCTGCGGCCAGCTCATTCTCTGCGGTGGTCGCGTCAAGTGTCGCTTGCCGCTGCTCTTCCATCGCCGCGATGTACTGAGAAAGCGGTTGATTGAGCTGTAGAACGGTCGCTAACTGCTCTTGCCCCGCTGAGCCCATCAACTGCAGCCCCTCAACTAGCTCACGCACGCCCTCGCGGGTAGTCGGCAGCTCGCGGCCCATGTCGGCAAACGTGCCCGATAAGTCGCTAGCCAGGTTGTCGAATTTCTCCTGCTCGGTGTAGAAGGCGTCGTAATAGCCTGATAGCAGGCTGTTCAGGCTGTCGGTGCCGCCCACTAGTGAGGCGAGGTTCCCAGCCGCATCCAGCGCGCCCGCTGCAGTGGCGTCGAACTGAAGCCCTAGCCGATCAACAGCACCACCCAGCGTTTGCACAGCCTGAGCGCTGGATAGGATCGACTGCGTAGCGGCTTGAATATCTGATCCACTGCCCAGGGCTTCGCGAAACTCAGCGTTCATATCGGCGGCAACCGCGGCGGCCATTTCGCCGCCGACGTTCTCAATCTGCAGGCCACCCACCAAGCCCTGCACTAGGGCTTCACCTTCGAACTGGCTTAGCGCCTCTTCAAAGATGCTGTCTGTGGCATCCAGCACGGCGCTTAAACGCTCGTCTACAATGCCGCCGATGTTCTCGGTGCGGCTAGATTCCCAGCCGTCCAACGCTGTGCGGGTTTGCTCCAATTGCGCGGCAGTCATCACGCTGGCTAGCGTGTTGTCGATCTCGACAAACGCGCCGACCATTTCGATTAGCGCTGAATCGTCAGTTTTTTGCTTTTTCGTGACGCCGATCGTGCCCAGCGCGCTATCCTGCGCCCAGCCGATGCTCCGATCATTCCGGTCGTAGCGGTAAACGCCATCGCCTGCTGTATCGTCTCCGCCGATTTGGGAGCCTATCTGGCCGTAGGATTTGCGGTCAGAGCCAAAAAGCCCGCTGATACCGCTAACGATACCGTCAACGATGCCAAGGCCAAGTACCTCATCGATGACCATACCACCGGCCAACCAGGGCGCAGCGGCACTAGCAGCACCCATAAAGCCGCCGCCCGCACTTGCTGCGCCTGAAGCCGCACTGCCTGCCCAGCCACCGTAAGCGCCGGTAGCTGATCCCAGCGCGCCGCCGTAGCCAGCGGCGGCGGTTGAGGCGCCGCCGCCAAACAGTGAACTACCAGCCTTCAACAAATTGCGGCCAGCGCTTATCGTGTTGCCAAAATCCAAGCCACCGCCGGACTGCTGATTACCGGCACCCAGCCCTAACATGCCTTGCAAATCAGCGGTTAAGCCCACTGTTAATGGGCGTGTGATGAGCGCGTGAGCGACTTCCGCCACGCCATCCAGCACAATGCCTTTAAACTGGTCTACCGCATTGCCGGTGCCATCCAGCCAGCCGCGCCAAAAGTCTTTTCCCGCATCATCCATGCGCTCAACGCTGCGATCAAACGCAGTGGCCATCGCAGCAAAGGTGCCTTCAGACTCCAACGCTAGTCGATACTGAGCCTCTTCCACTTCGGCCATCATGCGGGCGTATTGCTGCGCGCTAATGGCGTTGCTATCGAAGGCTCGCTGAATCGCCTGTTCGTCGGTAGCGAGCTGCTGGGCTTTCTGGCGTTGACGGTCGTACTGCCCTACCAGGGCTTTCAGCTCTTTTTCGTACTGTTCGGCGCCGGTGGCAGAACGCTTGTACTGTTCGGCGCTCCAACGCAGCGCTGCGCCGTAGCGCTCTTCGGTAATCGTGCCTTCCGCCAGTGCCCTATCGAGGGTTTCCAGCCGCCCAAGGTAGGTTTCATAATCTTTCAGCAGGGGATCTATTTCCTGCTGTAGCGCTTGAAGGGAGTTCGCTTGCTGTTCCGCTGCTTTAGCCGCGGACTTTGATGCCTCATCGTTATTTCTGAGGATAGGTGGAACGGTTATGGCAGAAGCACCCAACGACTCGTACTGGGTTTCTAGGTTGGCCAACGCTTCCTCATGCGCTTTAATCTCAGCCAGCGTTTCAGGGCTATGGATTCCCTGAACCATGCCATCTTGTGCACTTTGAATGGCGCGCGCCTGGCGGCCTAATTCGCCCGCTGCAATTCCTAGAACGCCGCTACCGCTGATCATCCCGCTATCAGCAGCGGTACCGACTTCAGTGACTTCGATGAAAGAGGTCTTTAGCGTTTGCAGATCCGCCGTCAAATCTGCAATACGGTTTTGAACAACCGCCCGGCTCATGGCGTCCAGGCTTCCGGTCAGTTCAGCAACACGATCCGCTGACGCTTCAATCTCAGGCTGTACTAATCCCAGCTCTTCACGGAAGTAGTAGATAGCCCCGCCTGCAAGCATTGCAGCACCTAACGGGCCACCCACCAATGCAAGCGCGCCCGCACCTGCACGCGAGGCAGCGGCCATCCCTTGCGCCGCGACTGTTCCACGGGCCATAGCGGCACTGTTGGCATTAACTGCGGCTGTATGTGCAGCTTCGGCTCCAATCGCCCGCTGGTTGGCAGCGGCTAGTTGCGTAATAGCTTTAGTACGTAGGGTTGTATTGCCAGTGGCCGCCGCGGTGGCCCTGGCATTTTCGTAGGCGCGCTTTGCCGCGGCTTGCTCTGAAACCGCAACACGCAGGGTTTCCGCTGTTTTAGCCCGCGCCGCTGTCGTAGCCGTTACATCGGCTTGCGTTTGGGCAACCGTTGCCGCGGTGTGAGTCCCAATACTTAAGGCAGAACTGGCAAAGGCACCGGCATAACGCCCCGCCATTACAGCAGCCGTCAGCATCGCTACGTCTTGAACATCATCCAGCACGGCAGCAGCACCGCCCGCCTCCTGGATAAAATCAGTGAGCCCACTCACAGCAGTCGCCAGGCCCGGGCCAAGATCCGCCGCTAGTTGGTTTTTAAAACCATCCATGGTGCCGGTTAGTTTCGCCATGGCGCGATCAGCTTGAATCGCGTTGTCGATATCGACTTGATCCATGGCGACGCCCAGCGAGCGAGCCTCTGTCGTTAGAGCACGAAGACCTTCCGCATTATTCTCAAGTAACGGCAATAGACGCGTGGCATCATTTCCTAGACGCTCCAAGTAGCTGATTTGCTCGCCACGGCCCAGGCCGCTAATGGCCTCACCAATTTTGAGCAACTGCTGATCAGGTGATAAGTTGCGGAGTTCTTTTATCTCAAGGTTCAGGTTTTCAAATAACGCCGCCGCTTCGCCAGTGCCTTCTGCAGAAAACTCACCAATTCGCTCAGCTACATCTTTTAAAATATCGCCAATGGCCCCGCCACTTAGCTTTACCTGCTGAGCAGCATAATCCCAAGCCTGCAGCTCAGTGGTGCCCATACCAATACTTTTGGCGAGTGCATCCATATCAGCAATAACACCCGCCTGGCTGATAATGCTGCCAGCACCAAACGCCGTTGCCATCGCCGCCGCGATCCCTGCCACATTGGTGCGCAGCACGTCTAAGCCACGACCGGCAGCCACCGCACCGTCATCAATATGGTGGAGTTGCCGCCCGGCCTGCGTAACATCGGCGCCAAAACGCTTTGATTGGCTAGCGCTACGCTGAAAGCGCTGTTCTAACTCATTTAACTCTTTACCCGTTTTCTGGATGGCACGAATGCCACCGCTGGCATCGCCTGTGATGACAATGCCCGCTTGATAGTTATTTCTGGCCATGGGATTACCTCAACAAACGGGCACAAAAAAGCCCGCTCAATGGCGGGCCTGCAGCACTAGTATATGTAACTAAGTATCGAATTTAATATGGAGAGGAGCGGGCTTCATCATAACGAGATGCATCTTTCTTTCACCGTCATTATTGATAAATAAGATCTTATTTTCACCTTTCACCACCGCTTTTGCCGCCTCCATCTCTGTATATACAGGATGGCCGTTAACCGCCACCAGGTGATCGCCTGGCTGCAAACGACCATACAGTTGAGACGCCGTATGAATATCTTTAACTTTCAAACCAGCATTGTCTGGAAAAGCATCCTCAGCATTAATATCGATTGCGTTCTGGGCTTCCCTTACATCGCTTACAGCCTGACTACTCTCCGATTTTGTAAACGAGACGCCAGCAAGCTGATCGCATGAGTTCTGATAAATACTATTAATCATGCTGAAAATAGCCGCCAACATAGCGGCGCTAACAGCCTGTCCAACAGCAATGGCCCAAACAAACACATTGGGTTCTCTCACGGTTTCAACGCGACCAAAGCTATTCTGGCGAGGAATTTCAACATATCCGGCCGTCGAAATTATGATGATGCCACCAATGATTGCCAACACTACCAGCAACCACGCAAGCGCAACCCACCCTGTCCAGCGATCTCTATTCGGCAAGTTCTGGCTCATAAACTATCCCCATTAAGTAACCTCAACAGGGAACGTACCTCACTCAGTTAAATTTGGCTAGCAAGGCTATGCTATTAATATCCCCGCCCTTAACAGCGCCTGTTCCGCTTGCTGTGCGCTATGCCAATCGTTGACCCACTGCGTTTGCTGTAGGCGGTGTTCTAACTGAAGTGCAACCTCATAGCTGACGCGATCACTAATGTAGTCATCAGCACTGTTCGCCTGCTTCGTATCATTGAGCACACACAAGGCACCGGCTTCTATGTACTGCACCTGATGTAGCCGCTCATCCTGTTCGTCAAAGCTTAACCGGGCAAACGCGGGGTGGCCGTAAAGAGCGGTATATTCCAGCCCTTGATACTCTTTACCCCCGAACCCAGCGATCACGCGCCATTGTGTCCGCAAGCTTAGAAACTGTTCGAGCGCGGGCCAGTGCTCCCGCCACACCGCGTAGGTCAGGGGAGCCGGGGGTTCGTCAGTTTCGGGCAGCTCAATGCCTAGCACCTTGGCATCGTCTGCCCGGTTATCCTCTACGCTATCCCCCGCCCAGAACCGGCCCGCGCCAATTAGTTTTTTGCAGCGGCCTGTTGCCGGCCTTCCTGGGCGGCGAACCAGCTCAGCAGCAAGGGACGGCGAACATAGGTTTTTTTCAGCACGGCCTTTAAAAGGTCATCGGTATATTCCAGCTGCTTACCTTTTTCGTCTTTAACGCCGCCCAAGCTGATCAAATCTTTCAATACATCATCATCACTGAGCTTACCTTCACGAAGTTCATCCGCTTTTTTTCGGTATTCATCCCAGTCATGAAGCTTCCACGTGGCTTGCAGTGAGCTGGCTTTCTTCTCGCCGGGCACTTGTACCGGCACATCTACGGTGATGTCGGGAATGTCTTTTAGCGTAAACATTAGGCACTTCCTTTAAGCATTCAGTTGAGGTCTTAGTGATTCGGAATTGATGGCTTACGGGGCGGGGGTGGCCCTAAAGACGAGACGAAAATCGTCGTCGTTAGCAGGGCTGGGTATGAAGCTTAGCCCCAGGTCGTAGTGAATCTTGCTTTGATTGTCGGTAGGCGTGATCGTGTTCACCTGTACCTGGTCGCCTTCAATAACCACTTCTTGCTCCGCGGCATCTTTGTGGGTGAGCGAAAACGCCACGAGCGTGACACCGTTGTGGCTTTCCACCATGGCGAAGTAGTCTTTTGTCGCAATATCCGGCGCTTCGATATTGGTTGAGCCGGTCACGTCACGATTATTGATATCTACCGATACGTGGTTCACCAGATCGGTATGGTCGACTTGGTTGCCCACATTGATGGAAAACGAGCTCATCCGCGCCAAGTGGCTATCAATGCTGGCAAGCGTGTTTTGCTTATTCACCGGCAGCTCTTTGGCCTGCGGGCCTCGCGTTGCCAAACTGGCATCACCACCGTTGACGGTCTTCTTATACAAGCCGGTTAAGCTGAACTCGATATGCGGTAGATTCTGCGCATCGGTGGTAATGGTGAAAGTACCCCGAACTCCTGGGGAGTGCTGCAGCTGACCATCTTCAACCCACCACAACTCAATACTTTCGTGGTTGTCACTGACCGGTTGATAGGTGACCGATTCGCTTCCAACGGTAGTGGTATCGACTGTTTGGGATAGCCCACAGGCACGAAGCAGGATGCCGTAAGAAGGTGGCTCACCAGCGGTTCCCGAACCTGCCAGCGGCACACGGAAAGTGCGCTCAACATATGGGCTGGTATTCACTTGCTCAAAGCCGCCTAAACCATCGCGCACCCTTTCACGGGCTACTGTGTTGCCTGCATAGGGGTTGCCACCATCCAAGCTTTTGACTTCTAGCAAGGTGGCACCGGTCATGTCAGCGCTACCTGCGCCGTAGGTATCTTCGATTTTGGCGACCACTAGCCGCTTACGCCATTTTTTAGCCATGGTTACTGTCCTTTACGGGTTTGGTGATAGCGGCCTCGGCTTTTGATTGGGGCTGCTGCTTTACACGCGGTTTGGTTTCCGAGGGTTCTTTGGTGCGATGCACCAGTACGCGCTTGCCATCGCGCATTTCATAACTGCCACCTTTAGCCATCGTTTCCTCCTGGCGTAAAAAAGCCCGCAGGTGCGGGCGCTGGGTTGTGAGAGGGCTAGTCGCTGTGGATCAGCCGTTGATAGCGGTAAACCTCTCGCCAATACACATAGCGACCAGAACTAGCCACCGGATCGCCACGCTCATATTCCAATGGCGAAACCGCCTCGGAACCCAACTCCAACCCTAAGAGCGCTGTACTGATCACTTGGCGTTGGGTATCTATTTCGCTTTGCGAGGCAACCAGTACAATGGCGACTTGCTCAGTAACGGTTTGAGAGACCTCAAACGTTGCCAACGAATTAGGGGCAGCGAGGCTAGTGACACGATGCACAAAAGACGCCGGTGTTGTGATGTGGCTACTGGCTAACGTGGCACACTGCAGTTCGAAATGTGCCCGATACTGGCGTTGATCAAATTCGTAATCCGTTGCCGCATCGGTGATTTCCCAACTCTCATTACCGGCATGGTCGGCCACTCGGTCTATCAAAGCGGTGGTCATCAAGCGAAGTGGGTCAAAGTCTTTGGCACGCAAGCTGAGCACATAGGTGTCAACACGGCCCAGCCGGTAACCATCCACTTCCACGCTAGACCACCCTGCTAGCTGGTAAACGCCGTTGGTCTCTGGAGCGTCCGCCGGCAGATTGAGCGGCCATAATTGACCGCTCACCACCGGGTCTACCAACGCCACCAGGAAGGGAGCCGTGTCAGCACGGCTGGGATCGGCCTCGCTGGATTCGCTCGCGTGAATACCTGCAGCTCCGAGGGCACTGACGATCGTGCTGATCATGAGATAGCTCCACGCTGGCGTTGCTTATCTAAGAAATTACCCAAGCCTTTGTAAAAGCGTGTCGTCACCCCACTGGAGTGCCGGGCCAACGCTGGCTTCATAAAGGGTTGAGCTTTGATGCCAGGGGATTCATAGCTGTAAAACACGTAGCGGCCATCCTGGCGACGCGCACGGTGCCCTTTCAAATTTCGCTTTACGCTGCGATATCCAGGGTCAACGCCGTGTTCTACTAAGCGCGCTATATAGTCCTGCGAGTAGCCGTTTACTTTCCTCACCGCACCCAGAAACACGCCCTGCTCTTGAGCAGGAATGCCGTACAGGTTCTTTAAGCGCTTACTGAGAACACGCCTACCCAGCGACTGCTTGAGATCACCCGTTAGCACCGCGACGTTGGCTTTCATGTCCGGCACGATCGGCTTGGCAACTTCCTGCAGCCCAGCGCGCAATGCGCGGTTTTTCAGCCCTTCCTCTAACAGCTTGAGCTCTTCCTGCACGGCCTTCAGCTGTGAAGGCGAAAGCGAAACATCAAACCCACTCATGGCACATCAGCTCCAGTTCGCGCCGGCGGCCACCTAGATCAATCGGGCGCCCTTCCAGTTGGTAGGTAACACCGCCATGGCGAAGGCGCAGGGTTTTGCCTGTAGCAGCGGCAATGTCTGCCCTGTACCTGATGCGAATACGGGCAGTGGTTTCGGCGTTGGCCTCTTGGGCTGCGAATAGGGTGCGACCGCGTAGCTGTTCAACATCAGCCCATACCTCCTGACCTACTTGCCAGGCGGTTGGGGTAGCCCCTGAGGCTGTACGCTCACCTTCTGCCCACCACTCAAGCGTAACGCGGTGTCTTAATCGTCCGGCTCTCATACTGGCTGCACCACGTAGTAATCTAACAAACCATCAAGAAACTCTAACTTCGCCACAATGGTGCCGGTGACGACTCGTTCACGATGTTCATAGAGAGATGCTGCAGTGGCTACAATCCATTGCCGTATAGGCGCTGGCACCGCTTCTGGCTCAATGCCATAGCCTGCCTTGTAAACCACGGTCACCACGCCTTCAAAGCGATCGACAGGATCAACGCATGGTGACTCACCCAGCTGAGCTATCCATTCACTTTCTAGCAACACGCCACGGTCATCGCTAACACTTACCACTTCCAGTGCAGGCCAGCGGCGCAGCTCTACTGCGCCGCCTTGGGGATTTCCCCGTTGCCGCCAGGTTTGGGTGATCAGTGCGCGACCTGTGATTTGCTCGGCTTCCTGCCGCGCGGCCATGATGAGCCGCGACACCATGTCGTCATGCTCATCATGTTCGATTACGGCCTGCACCTTGGCCTCAGCCACACTGACCGGCTCGACCGATGGCGGCTCAACCAGTGTGGAGCGCATCATTCGATCACCGCTTCTTCTTTGGCCGAACCGTTGCGCGCCTTACGAGCGGCGGCGATGGCCTTGGGGTTGATGTCGCCTGCCTTGCGGGCTAACAGCGCCGCGACCTCTGTCCCCGGCAACTTAGGGGTTTGGCCCGGTCGGTAGTCTTTACCGCCAATAGTTTCATCCCGCAGGATTAATACCGTTTGGTCGGGCAAGGGCTCATCGTCGGCAGGTGGCTCGGGCATTGCTTGGGTGGTACCGGCATCGGCCGTTGTTGAAGTTCCTGCGCCGGTGCTGGTTAACTCGGAGGCGGTACCATCATCGGCAGGTGCCGGTGGTTCGGGCGTTGCTGAGGTGGTACCGGCATCGGCCGCTGTTGCGGTTTCGGCGGCAGTGCTGGTTGATTCGGGGGTGGCCCCTTCATCTTTAGATGTTTCATCAGCATGGCTCTTTACCTCCGCAGTCTGAGTGGTTTTCTTCGTAGACATGATGTGCTCCTAGCAGTGACAGGTCAGCGGGGCGCGGGGCCCCGCGATGGGTTTAGGAGGCAGCGCACTGGAAGTGCTTAACCGCTCCGCCAATATCCATCAAACGGCCACCAGCCCGCATAAAGGCGAGGAAACCGACCTGGCCTTTTTCGGTGTACTTGGAGTCCGTCATGCGGAACAGCTGAACCTGCATTACGTCGCGGATGATGTACTTCTGGAAGTCACCAAACAGCAGCGGCTTATTGCCCGCGCCCAACTTGGGCATGTTCTGATTGATGGCATAACCATAACCCGCCAACGTATCCGGCTCTTTAGTGGCCACACCGGGTACCCAGATCGGGCGGTCATCCGCGTCTTTAAGCTTCTTCAAATCGCGAAGCGTGTGGTCGTGGAACATCCAGCGGCAAGTAGACATACGGTAAGCCGGGTCTACGCTGTGCTCAGTGTCCACCAGGTCGTCATAGGTAATGG
The DNA here is from genome assembly GCF_020595105.1 of Halomonas sp. FeN2. NCBI lineage: Bacteria > Pseudomonadati > Pseudomonadota > Gammaproteobacteria > Oceanospirillales > Halomonadaceae > Halomonas > Halomonas sp. FeN2. The sequence goes on along the minus strand of NZ_CP074200.1, from coordinate 4,640,145 downwards.
CCGATGTTTGACCGGTTGGCGCAATCTTTCCGCTTTGTGAACCGGTCAGAACGCCGTGAGGCTGGCCGACGCCGGAACCCACCGTAAACATCCGATTGGTAATACGGCCTAGGCGTTGGTTCAGCAAATTACGGATGTGCGCTTCAATATCGATCTGGCTGTCTTGCAATAGCTCAAACGGGATAGCGATTGACTTGGAACTGAACTTGTAGGTGTTATGCGGAAGCGTACCGAAGCTAGTATCACTTGAAGTGACCTGCTGGTTTTCGCCGACGATCTCACCCTCTTCCGTGGTGGCATCGGTGGTGGGCCAGTTGATCCCCACGCCGCTAGCGGTCTGGATGACCTGAGACACTTCACGCATACCGCCAAAGGCTTTCAGCGCCTGCAGTAGCTCGCCACTAAACTGATCGGGCGCAAGGTAACCACCTTCGCTACCGGTACCGGTGCTCATGGCGTTTTGTATCATCTTCTGGCGAAGCTGGTGAACGTGCTGCCGTTCTTCATCATCTAGGCCATCAACGCCATTGCGCATCCAGTTACGGAAAATCTTTTGCTCTTTCTGTTTTACGTGATTGGCTTCATCGGTTGAGATGCCGTCACGGTTAGCACGATCTTCAATGCGGTGCTTATCTTCCGCTTCACGATCCAGCAAGGTTTCGTGCCGCTTGATCTCAGCATCGTAGTTATCGATGTTGCCAACCAGGTTGTCGTACTTTTGCTGCTGGTCATCACCCCACTTGTCGCCAGGGTGCTTATCCAACAGTTCGCGGCACTCTTTAGCCGCTTTGGTGCGCTGCTCCCGCAGGTCTTGAATGCTCTTGGGCATGGTGTTTCTCCTAGGAAAAAAATACCGCCCGTAGGCGGTTTGGTGAATTGGCTAGCGGGAGCCCGCTATTGCCGTTCTAACAGTGCCAGGCGACGCTCCGCCTGTTCACGGTTATAGTGATCTTCAACTGTCGGTGGCTTGGTCAGCGCTGCCGGTGCGTTGGCATAGGCCGCTAGGTTCCAGGCGGCACGGTTCGATTTGCGGTCGGTCTCAGTGATGGAATCTACGAAACCGTTCTCTTTGGCTTCCTCAGCAGTGAACCAGGTTTCAGCTTCCATCCAGGCAATTAGCTGCTCACGGCTTGCCCCGGTGCGTTTTTCGTAATCGGCCAGAATGCTGTCATCCACTTTGGCCAGTAAGTCGATCTGCTTTTGGTGATCACCTTTATTGCCCATGGTGAGCGTCCAGGCTTCGTGAACCATGAAGAAGCCGCCAGGGGTGATCTCTACTTCATCGCAGGCACCGGCGACGTAAGTGGCGGCGGAAGCGGCAAGCCCCTCGATATGGCAAATGGTTTTTGCTTTCACCTGGGTTAACGCGGTGGCCATGGCGCGACCTTCAAAGACATCCCCGCCTGGGCAGTTCATCCGCAGGTGAATAGTGCTGACATCAAGCCCGCGTAGCTCTTGCACGAACTGGGCAGCGCTCACGCCGTACCAATCGCCTATGGCGTCGTAGAGATAGATCTCGGCTTCATCGCCATCCACAGCCACTTTGAAGTCACGGGGGCGATTAACGTTATCTATAAACAGCTGTAACAGCTTAGGCATCGGCATTGGTTTTCCCCTCGGGATTGTAGAGCTTGTCGCCACCCTCGATCGGTGGCAGGTTCTCTTTTGCCCGTACTTCGTTTTGCGTCATAAAGCCGGGGTTTTGTGTTCCACCTAGCGCGCCCTTGTAGTACTCAGAGCGAGTCTTAGCGTCACCACGCAACAAGGCAGCCACGTTAAACTCGGCAAAGTGGCGGCGATCACGGAACAGCTTTCGATTGAGTTCCTGCACAGCTCGCGTTAAGTGGGGCTGAAGGGTGTAGATGATGAACCCCAAGCCCATCTGCTCCAGGCCACTGCCCCAACTGGTGGACTTCTCATTGGCGTTAATCATCCAACCCGGCAAGCCAAAAGCGCGGGCGATATCCGTCACCTGGAATTGCCGTGCCTCCATCAATTGCGCATCCTCTGTACTCATGGTGATTTGATGCACCTGGGCGCCGCCTACCAACATGCCGGGTAAATGCGCATTGGCTGTACCGGTGTGGCGCTTCAGCCAGTTGTCACGGATACGGTCGATCTGTTCTTGAGTCGGCGTCTTATCCATCGTAATCACGTGGTCAGGCCGTGCTCCGTTCGAAAAGAACCGGGCGCTATACTCTTCCGCCGCCAGTGCAAGGCCTATGCCCTGCTTAGCGGCTAAGCCAATCACAGAGGGGCTGCAAATGCCGTTAAAGCCAACGTTAGGTAGGTGGAACACATCGTCTTGATCCAGCCCTTTGTAGCCAGGCCCTGCTGATGACGTGGTATCGAGTTGGGCGTGGTAGCGCAGCCGACCATCTCTTTTCTCAATGATGGTTTGGTTGCGGGCTAACGGCTCGATCTCTACCACTTCACCTAATCGATTACGCTTGAACCAACCCAGGCCATCGCCACGCAATAGCATTGAGGCTATGAGGAATTCCCACATTGACGCTGATGTAAAACCAGGGCCTGCCTCTTGGTTTAGTATCCACCAGAGGTCGTGATCAATACGGCGCTTACCGGTAGCGGTTCGCTCATAGATATGCACCGGCATGGTGCCCACCGCACCGGCTAACATGCGGACGCTGGCGTAAACCGCCGTCACTCGCATGGCGGTTTCAGGCGTAACCGCTGGGCCTGCAAAGCTGGGGTTAACTTGAAACAGCTCCATCATGCCGTTGTAGTCGGAGCTGCTAACGTTAGATTGGCCCTCGGTTGCGTTGTTGAATGCCGGCGTGACGGTTGGCTCTTCGCGCACCGCCGGCCCGGCGTTATTGCCTGTCAGTCGGTTTAGTAAGTTGCGCACGGCATCTCCAGTCACAGCAAAATAAAGTCAGGGTCGCCACCGTCGTCATCGATTTCGCCTAGCGTTAGCGATGTCGCCATCACGGCAGCAACGATGCCGTCCACGCGGCCGGTGGATTTACGTTTATCAACTTTGCGGTTGCCCGCAGGGTCTTCCTGATACACCGCGTTAGCCGCGCACCAGGTCAGCACCGGATGCCCGGTGTGCCGCATCTCGACGTTGATTAACCGCCGCTCGAATTCATCCACCGCCGGCGCCATGGTTTGGAAGCCTTGGCCGCAGCTGACCAGCGGCGGCAGCGTGACGCCTTCGTCATCAATCAGTGAGTTGAGGTCTTCGATTCGCCAGCGGTCGTAGCCAATGCCTTGCAGGTCGTACATCGCCGCGATCTCTGACAGCTGATGCAGCACGTGCCGCTTGTTGATCGCCTTGCCTGGTGTCGTGAGCAAGTGGCCCCGCTCTTGCCAGAGCGTGTAAGGAACGCGGTCTTTTTCCGCTTTGCGCACCAAGCCTTCTTCCGGCAGCCAGAAGTAAGGGATCATCCGCCATACCGGGTCATCCGGTACCGGCTCAAACAACAGCACTAGCGCGGTTAAATCCTGGGTACTCGATAGGTCTAGGCCCGCGTAGCAGCGGCGGCCTAGCAGGCTATCGTGATCAAACTCTTTGTCTTGAGTGGCAAGCCAAGCATCGCGACTGATCGCCGGGTTGTCTGCCTGCACCCACATGCAGAAGTTGAGGCGCTTAACAGTGGCTTCTTTGCTGGGCATGCCCCGCGCCTGGGTCACCTGCTCGCGCAGATACTTCAGGCCGGGGATGCCGTAAGCCAGTGACGGGTTGGCCTTGTACCAGCACTCTTCGTTATCAAAGGGGTCGTCTGTTTCATCCAGGCAGCAGACGAAGCCAAAGAACGAATCGTCTTCCAAGCCACCACTGGCGACCTTGAGCGCGTAGTCGTGGTAGTCCCAGCAAACTGAAAGCCGGTCGGTACCGGAGTTGGTGATCATGAAGATCAACGCTTGCTCGCGGCTCTTGGTACCGGCCCGCATCATCTCAACAACTAGCGGGGTTTTGTGTTCGTGGATTTCATCCAGCAGCGCGACGTGTGGCCGGGGGCCTGATTGCCCATCGTCAGCTGCCACCGTGCGAAAGAAGCTGCTCGTTTTGTGGAAGGCTAGGTTGTACTCCTTGCCCACCGCGCCTGACTTGACGATACGCGTGGCGAGCAGTGGAGACTGATCGACCATGGCCACCGCGTCGCGGAACAGGATTTGCGCCTGGTCTTTCTTCGTCGCCGCTGCATAGACTTCGGCGCGCTCTTCACCATCAGCCACTAAGCCATAGAGGCCAACGCCTGCAGCAAGTGGCGACTTACCAGAGCCCTTTGCCGTTTCCACGTAAGCAACGCGGAAACGACGCCAGCCATCTTCCGATTTCCAGCCGTAAAGGCTACCGACGATGAACGCCTGCCAGGGCAAAAGGTGAAACGGCTCGCCTTCGAAGCGCCCACCGTTGAGGCGCAGCACATCTTCAAAGAATCCGATAGCGTGGTTGGCCGCCTCAAGATCCCAATACAGCCCGCGGGCTTCGCCTTCTTCTAGATCGCGCAGGTGCCGAGCGCAGGCATTGCGAACTTGGGGCCCCGCAATCAGCTCCTCATCAACTACCGCTTGAGCAAATGCCGTCGCACGATCTTCACAGACCGTATTTGGCGGCGGTTTCTTTTTGCTCATTGGGGAACAACTCTCCTTGATTCACTTGTCCGGTACCGAGTTTGGCCCGGGCGCTGGGGTTCAAGCCGAACGAATCGCCTGCTTTTCGCATGCGTTCCTCAGCCCGGTTGGCCAACTGCATCCAGGCGCTCATCTGCTTGTAGCCACTGGGGGTCACTTCGACCATGCCGCGGTCTTCCATCTCGGTGATTTTTTCCCGAGCTACCTTCCAATCGCCCCACGCCTGGCAGTAAACAGCCAGTTCAGCGCGGTCGACCTTGGTGATGAGCCCCAGGATTTCGAGGTCTTTCACGATGCGGCGCCACTCTGCCTTGGCATCTTTAGTCAAAAACGCGGGGCACGGCGGCGCTTCAACTTTCAACTGGAGCGCATTGCCACCGTCTTGCAGATCGTGCGCGCCTTTCTTACTCGGGTTGCCGCGTAACATGTGGACGTTCCCTGGCAGCGGGCGGCGTCCGGAGTTCTTATTGCCAGCCATGGGAACCTCCAGAAATTGAAATTGGTCGGCATTAAACCGATGAAATGATAGGCTTCAGGTAACCCCACACCGATATACCCCCCTCCCATTTTTCCCGCTTGCACAAGAAAAGGGGGCTGATCGGTCTAGAAGCGAAAAGCCCTGAACTTTTACCTCCCCCCACCTAGAAAATGATAAAAACTCTCATTTACAGCCAAAACAGGCAAAAATGCGGCTTTAAGCCCAGTGATGATGCGGGTCGGCGGGCAATCCATCAGCATCGCAGCCAGGCAGCGCGCCGCCCTTCTCAAGCCGTTGCTTGTCGATGTCGTGGCACGGCTTACAAAGCCCTTGCCAGTTCGACCGTCGCCAGAACAGCTTCAGGTCGCCTTTATGGGGCTTGATATGATCGACAACCGTAGCGGCCGTAACCCTTCCCCGGCGTTGGCAGAACACACAAAGCGGGTTCTCACGAAGGTACTCTTCACGCGCCTTCTGCCACTTGTAGCCATAGCCACGTTGAGTCGATGAGCCACGCTGCTTGTCGTAGTTACTCACTGCTCGCCTGCCGAACCCGGCTTAAGCAACAGCTGATAGACTGATTCACGGTCAGCATTCGCCCGCCGGCGCAGTGATTCATAGTCGGCCAGCAACTGAAGTAGGTCGCGGTTGTGCGACACACGGCGCTGTGGCTCACTCAGTGGCGTCAGCAGGTGCGGCGGCACTTCCGGCATCACGAGCACCGGTACTGTCACCATCTTCGGGGAGGTCGAGCACCCAGCTGCTAACAGCATCAGGCACAGGCTGCCCAGCCCAATCGCTAGTCGTCGCATCGTCTCTCTCCAGTTGCCGTGCCGTGTGGCGCATCATGTCCACCAGTTCATTGTCTCGCTGCAGCTGCTTGTCACGCGTGGCGAGCACAGCGCTCAACGTCTCCATCTGCTCACGCTGCCAGCGCTGGTGTTCCTGCAGGATCTCTACTTGATCGTGTGCACGCGCTAATCGGCTTTCAGTCACCGATAACTGCATGGCATAGTCACGCGCCTGCATGCCTGCAAAGATCGTGATGCCTAACAAGCCAGCAATAGCCCAGCCAGATAGGTTGCCCAGAATCCGCTTAATCATTTCAGCCACCGCCCGAGGATCTTCTCGTAGAGTTCATCCGCTCGATTGCCAAACCACTCAGTCCCCTTGAACGCCACTACCGCGCCAAGGGCGGCAGCAAGATCAACCGGCAGGCCGAAGTAGTGCAGCACTGGGAAAGCGGCCAAGGTTAAGCAGCCACACAACATGGCTTCCAGCCAGCTCTTGCTGACGCGATTGCCCGCGTGCAGGCTGCGTAGCATGCCCACTAAGAAAGCCAGACCTGCCGCGTAAAGCTGAGGCCAAGCGGTGGCGACATACGCAAGCAACGCCTGCCATAAGTTAGGGTCACGTCCCGGCATTGGATGACTCATTGTTTGATGAATTTAGGGTCACGCCGCCCGCGCCGCGTCCGCGATCACGTCCGCCACCGCCTCAACCAGTTCGTTGTAATGCCGCTTGAACTGGTAGAGATCGTTAGCGTTCGAGAGAAAGAACAACTCAAAGATGATGCCGCCGCCACCGCTCACAAAAGCGAGTCGCTCGTGGTACCCCGCGTTCTCAGGCTTAGCACCACGATTAGCAATGCCCAACAGGTCAGCGGTCACACGGCAAAGCTCAGCGCCCAGCGGCTTGTTATGAGCGCGGGATAATGTCTCAACGCCAGTAGCACCAGGGCCACCACCGTTGGTATGGAATTCAATCGCGATCTCGAAACCCTTAGCGATCTGCACTGCCTCACGTAACGGCAGGTTCTCACCCGGCTCGCCGTCCAGGGCATGCTGAATGCCTAGGTGCTTCAGCCGATCGCTAACGTCATCGCGGAACAGTTGAACGATGTCCGCTTCCTTGTAGCCGTTAGCAACGATCCCCGGCACCGTGTCGCTATGCCCAGCAGAGAGCATTACCGTTGTGCGCTGAGGTGGCCGTTGGGGCACCGCGTTAACGTGATCAATCCACCGCATGCCCATTGGCCTACCTCCAAAATTAAAATGCCCCGCATAACCGAAGCTATGCGAGGCACCGCCCACCACGGACGGGAGCACTGGTTGTCAAGCGCCCAAAAAAAAGCCCCAGCGGTTAGGCTGGGGCTTCTAGGTGGAGACGCATCTATCAGACGGTAGCTGAATAATGGGCCTCCACTCCGGTGGCATCAAGGGGTCGGTAATGCCAAACCTTCAATGTAACGGGTTCATCCTGGCGTCATACAGACATAAGTGGGTGTCAGGCCCGTTTATATCGCTTGTGACTCTCCCTTAGAGCTTGCTTAAGCTCGTAGTGCATGCGATGCAGGCGATCGTAGTAGGTGCTTTCAGCAAGCCCAAGGCGCTCGCCTTTCGCATCGTTATACCCATTCCAGAGGTAATGCTCATGGGCCAGCACCTGATACTCAGCGCTCAAACTATTCACGGCCTTCTGCATTTCCCAAGCCGCATCATCCATATCACCCAAGCCAAGCAGATCACGCGAGCCCTTAGGGCCACCGCTAGGCATCACACCGCCAAACTCGGCAAGGCGTCCCAGAGGTGAGCATTGACGCATTCCCCGCCCTTTCAGTTGATCCGCCCAATGCTGCAGCAATTCGTCTATTTCCTTGATCATCATGCCCCCTGTCTGACTGTCTGATTACCTGTCTGAATATCTGTCTGATAGTTTTTATCTTGCTTATTAACTACTTACTTCATTCTTCAGACATTCAGACAGTAATATATAAAGGTTGTCATGTGCGTACGCGCGCGCATGGGCTATCCGGTAAAAGTCTGTCGGACTGTCGGAAACCGCATAGCGGCGGGATTCCTGCGTCTGAAAGTCTGTCTGATAGTCTGTCTGACTGTCTGACTCATAACCCAGTATCCTCATGCTTCACTTCCACCTTGAAACGGAACGCCCGCGCCTGCTCGCTAGCCAGGTCAGGCCAGCCCGGCTTGCCAACCTTGTCCACATATTCAGGGGGCACAAACAACCTGGTCGTTTTGAATGGGCCAGAGCTAGCCGGATAACGTATATCGCGCCGATCCCTCAGCATGTCCCTAGCCACTTCATCACAGAACCACCGCTGCTTGGTCTTAAACTCATTCGTGTTCTCGCACCATCGTAAGAAGGCCTTCCAAAGGTCGGGCACCGCCACCACCCCATACGGCAAATCTAGATCACCATTCCGCCACTCATGGATGAAGAACCGGGCCGGCGAAAGGCTGGAATCTATTAACCGTTGCTTAGCATCGGATAGCGGCGGCTTGGTGTGCGCCTTGAAGTCAGCCAACGGCAGGTTCAGCAGGTAGTGATAGAAAGACTCGACACCACCGTTGGCGATCTCCTCAGACAAGGCCTCAAAGTATTCAGGCGGTGGCACATCTTCCACATGCAGCACGAAGTAGCGTCGATCGCCCAGGTCGAGCTCCAACGGTACCGTCGAGTTAGAGAGAAAAACGAAGTTTACATGGTTGCGCTCACTGCGCAGCGGCATGTTCTTTTCATTGATCTGGAGTTCATCACCGGTCACTACATGCTTGAGAACGCCCTTGTAATGCGCCTTCTCAGCCCTGCTCACGACCTCCTCAGCCAGCGCGAACAACCGCCGCGACTGCCACCCGGTGAACTGGCTTTCCAGCTGGGCCTGCCCGATCGTCACGCCGTACTCACCATAGATCCGCTTCAAGATGCCCTCAAACAGCAACGACTTACCCGTACCTTCCGCACCGTGAACCAACACGGCGCTGGCCATCTTGGTACCCGGCTGCTGCAACGGCAATGCCATCCACTTCAGCAACCACCAGAACTCAGCATCACGTTTGCCACATAGGCGGTAGATATGCGCCCTGATTAGCTTGCAACCTTCATCACTTCTCGGGTCAGGCTCCATCTTGAAACCGTCATAAAGGTTCACGCTCAAACGCGGGTCGACCTCCTCGGTAGGATCGAACACCACCTCCTCGGCAATCATCCGCCACGGGTGATCCTGCCACTCTTTGAACGTCTCCCGGCCAACTGCCTCACGAACATGAGGTACGCGTATCAGCTTGCCGCGCATACCATCCCAGACCAAATCCGTGCCATAGATCAGCCGGAAGTGATTGAGCATGTCATCTTTGCGAATGCGAACGCCGTAAGGGTTCTCCTCCTGCCCCTCCTGTGGGTGAGTGGGCGCGATTTCCTGCCCTTGATCTTTTTCACTGGTACCGCACTCCAGAGAGGGGGCGATGGGGAGAGGTTGACGACTATCGTTCGCCGCCTCAACCGCAGCAAACAACTGTTGCCTAACAGCATCCAAGCCCTCAGCAACATGCAAGTCATTCCAATCTGCCATTACGCGGCCTCCTGACTCAGCTGGGGAAACACCGCCACGGCATGCATGGCTTGCGCGATCTCCTCGGCTTTCTTACGGCCGGGGTTATCCTTCACTTGCGGGTCATCATCGCCACACACCACCAGCGTCGCCCCCTGATACAGCTGGCCTAGCAGCGGTACCACACGCTGTAGGTTGCCAGCATCCATCGCCACGGCCACCGGCCAACCGGTGGCCATGTGAATGCTAGCCGCTGTCGCGTAACCCTCAGCTACCGCCACTATCTGCGATTCACTACCGGCGCCGATCCGATGCCAGGTACCCGACTTGCGACCATATTTAGGAAAAAGCTTGGTACCGTTAGGCTTAATCACCTGAATCGAAACCACCTTACCGTTTACGTCGCGCAGTGGTACCACCACATCGCCTTGCTGAATTCGCATAAAGGAAATGTGATCCGGCCTTGGCTGGGGTAAATCATCAAAAAACCGCTTCACTTCCATACCCGGCCAAACGTCCGCCCTTTGAGCCTGGTCATCGATACTAATCACCACCGAGCAACGCGGGAACCACACGCCGAACGCCTCCACCTGCTTGGCATCCAGGTAAGCGGATTTGCCCTCACGTTGGCAATGCTTCTTGATGAAGTGGCGGCACGCCATGGCCACCGTTTCACGCATCGCCTCACGGCGCTTTTCATCGGCCTCGATCTCAGCTTGGCGAGCCTTGCGCCTTTCCTCTTGCTCAGCCTTCATTCGCTTCCGATCGTCAGCGCTCATCTCCTTACGCTCACGCTTCCAGCCATGCTGACCCGCTAGCTTGATGATGGTACCCAAGCGCACGTGACCCGCTTGCAGGCTTTTCCAAACACTCTGAGCATCCTTCGCGTTATAGCTATCGCCGCCTTGGCTCCATTCATCCCACGCAAAAAAACCGTCATCACCGTATTCGGTTTTGACGGCATTGCCGATGTTCACCCAGGTATCACGGTCATCGGCGGGGATATGCGTTAACGCCAGGCGCAGTTCATCCATCGTTAAAAGATCATGCTGCATGGGGCACCTCCCCAGCAACGCAACCATTAAAGGGTGGGCACTCATAATGGTCATGAAGTAAGCTTTGAGTTGCGAACACCAAGCCCACTACACAAACCAAGGAGTGCCCATGACAACTGAACGTCGTGATCCACCACAACGGCCGGTTTATACACCACCGCCCGATACTGGCCGGGGTAAAGCGCAGGTACCAACTTCCAAGCGCCCGCAACCCAAAGGTCAATAATAAATCGCCTGAGGAGGCAAAATGGATACAGAGCAAAGCATTCCACGTACGCGAGACGACATGGAATGGGAACTTAGATTCGCCATTTGCCTTCTCAGCCGATACCGTAATCTGGCACGAAATGCTGATTTGGCATTGACTTTGATAACTCTGATTGGCCTGACCAGTGCAGCTAGTTCTCTTATAAATAGTGACAGCAGTGCCTTGCTTGCTAGCATCGCTGGTGGACTGCTGACCATGACCAGCATATTGCAAATTGTTTATAAACCGGCAGAAGCTAAGGTACACGCAGCAGTCAGCCGAAAAATGTATACCGACTTGTGGAGCGAGACATATCACATCACGCATGATGAGTTCGATAGACAACTCATCAAGCTCCATGGAGAGGATATTGGTGTGGTAGAAGGCTTGAGGCTTGTTGCTGAGATCGATACCGCTCGTCAGCTGGGCCTTAAAGATAAAAAGCTTATCAAGCAACTCACGCGCTGGAACAAATTTCTGCGATTTTGTAGCTAAGGCAGCCACATGAAAAAGAAATCTTCTAAAAAAAGATATAGACAGATAATCGTTACAGCAAAGGCCGTTAAAAGACGGGCTACTGCTAAAAAAGCAAAACGCCAGATGCCCGGTGGCAAAAGACCTGGCCCCAGAAAATGAATCTGATGAGAGAGTCATAAATGATTGCTTTAAAGTGCACGCAGGCATGTTCAAGCACTCATTCGGGCGCCCATAATTATGAGTTTTTGTGATTAACATCACCGCCCCTCCATCGCTGTCTGACACTCAACACAAAACTGCACCCCCGGCAGCGCCTCACGCCGCGCCGCTGGGATCGGCTCATCACACTGCTTGCAAACCGCACGGCTAGAAAGCGAAGAAGGCGCGCACTGCTGGCGAGCCTTCATTGCCTGCTCTAACCGCCACTCAATGTAATCGTTCGCGATATCGGCCTTATCCATCGTTAGCATCCCCATCAAACCGCTGAGCGCTCACCAGCAGCCCCTGCAGGGCACTAATCAACTGACCTTTCAGCTTCTTAAGCTCCGAGACTTCGCTAGCGGTATACACACCGTCTTTACGATGCTCGCTAATGCGGCTCAACAGGTCAGAGACACGGCTCGACATATCCGCCACTGCCTCCATTAACTGCTGTTCGCTGCTGTCGTTCGTCGCTTCTTGGTACTCGAACCAATGGGCACCAGGTACCAACGAAAGCAATGAATCAAGAATGCGCGGGTCTCTGGTCGCTTCCAGCACGTATTCCAGATCATCAAGCGACAGCTTGTGCGACTCAGCATTGGGATTAAGGCTGTGCTGCAGCGTGGTGGCAGGCACCCCATAAATTGCGGCAATCGCCTTGCCGCCACCGGGGTAATCACGCGCCGCATGATAGAGGGATAAATTAAGGGGCAGGATTTCGCGCTCAGCGCGATCCTTTGAGGTGGGCCAACGTTTAGACATGGCATTACTCCCGTTCCTATGCCATGCGCAACAGCTCCCCAGTGGTGTATGATGGGAACTGTAGCGCAAGGGGCTTTATTGGTTTGCTCTCTTGCGTTGCAACAAGTCCAGTGAGGGATCGGTCTGTGGTGGGCAGACCCTCATTGGCATCCGCTGGGTAAGTTGCTTTCGAGCAGCTTATCCAGCACCTCTAGCGAATCGCTAGGCGGCCTTACTTATCAATTCTTCTTCAGTGACGCCGTAGTGCATTAGCACCTCCAGCAATGAAACTTTCCCATCACTTGCATCAGCTAACTTGCGCATGTAACGCAAAGAAGCGGCCTTGCGAGCTTTCAGCACATGCACCCTAAGGTAGCCGGCAGATGTACCTACTCGTTTAGCATATGCTTCGATCGGTCTTTCACCTTCGATACTCGCCTGATCCAGCTCACGAAGATAATCATATAGCGTCATAACGACCTCGATACTACCCATATGGTATTGGACTATCAATACCTCAATGCTCGTTTACCTTTAAGGTAATGTCAAGGAAACTTGGAGGTATGGACATCAAAACTACGCGCCGCATGCGCGTCCAAAGCCTGATTAAAGAGCGTGACCTAACATTGAAGGCTTTTGCCGATAGAATCGACAGAAGCCAAGGTCAAGTAAGCGCGATTGCTGGAGCCTCTGCCCATAAGGGTATTGGTGACGCTTTAGCACGTCATATAGAAAATTGCTTACATCTGCCTCATGGATATCTAGATCAGCCATTCACAGATAACAATGCTTCAGTAATCACTACAACCACCTCACGCCAGCTACCTGTGCTTGGTCTAGCATCGGCCGGGAGGCTCATGGAAAACATTCAGGATGCCAGCGTAAGTGAATATGTCGTTGCGCCAGGCCCTACTGGCCCGCACGCATTTGCATTGAGAATTGAAGGGATCAGCATGGAGCCACGCTTCCAGGAAGGTGACAAGATCGTTATCGATCCTGACCTTGAGTGGAAAAATGGTGATTTCGTTTACGCTATGCGTATTTCAGATAATCACGGCACTTTTAAGCAGCTTCGTTGTGAAGATGAAGAAATGTACCTCTGTGCGACTAACCCTAGCTTTGAGCCTCGTTACACCCGTATGGATGGGGAATGGACTATTTTAGGTAAGGCCCGCTGGCGTGTAGAAGACCTATAAGGAATAACAATGGCTCGTCCAAGAGTATTTATTAGCTCCACCTATTTTGATTTAAAAAACGTACGCTCAGACCTAGAACGGTTCATTAAGGAAATAGGCTATGATCCAGTACTTAATGAACGGGGGAACATACCATACGGCAACCAATCAGAGCTTGAACAGTACTGTTATAAAGAAATCAATAATTGCGATATATTGATTTCAATAGTTGGAAGCAGGTATGGAACTGGATCGCGTCTTCATGATGCATCAATATCTAACCAAGAACTAAAACAAGCAATTGATTTAGGAAAGCAAGTATATATATTCATTGACAAAACAGTTCATGCAGAATTCAGGACGTACGAAAAAAACAAAAAAAATGAGAACATACAGTATGCTGCAGTTGACAACCCGAAGATATACAAGTTCATAGAGGAAATTAGCAGTTTACCAATAAACAACAATATCGCTGGCTTCGAAACCTCAAGTGACATAATTTTTTACTTGAGAGAACAATGGTCAGGCCTGTTTCAAAGACTTCTTAGCGAGGAAGCAAAGAAAAAAGAACTACAAGCAATTGAAGATATTAAATCAGCAGCTAAAACTCTAGAGCAACTAGTAACATTCCTAACTAATGAACGAAAAGAAACTGACTCAACAATTAAAGAAATACTTCTTTCAAACCACCCAGCATTCTTGTCTATAAAACAGAAATTATTGATTCCATTTAGAGTATATTTCACAAACCTTGCTGAGCTTAACGAATTATTGTCTGACAGGGGATTTGTAGACATAAATATTCCGGGAATAGGGGAAGAAACAGATTCGCTCGAATGGTGCGATTTTGGATCAAATAAACTGATGACAGTAAAAATTAGCAATGATTTATTTGATAGCCAAATGAAACTAAATATTATCACTCCTGAAGAATGGGATGACAGCTGGGTGCAGGTACATGTACAGACACCTAGACGCCTAAGAGATGTTTCTGCCAAAACAATTACATCAGATTTTGATGACGAAATACCTTTCTAAATACCCAAAAGGTATTTACATAACACCTTTATGGTACTAGTCTAGCTCCTACACGCCCACCACGTGTAGGAGAAAGCTATGCAAACCAATACCCAACCATGCCGGGTGTACATGCACCCGGCAGCAGGTAACAGCCACATCGCCATTCAGGCCATGCAATACGTCACAGGGCGCGTTGCCGCCCGCCTGGCTGGTAACAAATCCCGCACGATCTATCTGCTCACCCCTGAAGAAGCGGCCCGCTATCGCCGTCAGGGCGGTGCAGCATGAGCACTATCGCCCACCTCCCCGCTACCAGCGTGCTCACCCAAGCGCACCGCGACGCCATGGCCTACATCCAAGAGCTGGCGATCACGATCAGCCAGCAAGGCACCTATGCCGTTCATGCGTACTACTCAGGCATTGCCCACGAGTTCACGGTACACGTACTGCTATTCAGCGAGATAGAAAAGGGTAACTTCAAAGCGCCCACAGTCATCAACGTATACCTACCGGGGCGCTGCTCTTGGATGGGGGCTCACGCGCTTCAAGAGCTGCAGGCAACGGCACGCGTACTGGAAGGTTTCCTAACCCCAACAACAGGAGACGCCGCATGAACGCCCCCCAACACCCACAGGCTGTCCGCGTACTCGGCAAGCGCTACACGCTCAAAGAAGCCGCCGCGCTACTCGGTACCGGCCATATCACCCTGTGCAAGAAGCTACGCGAGCTAGGCATGCTGGACGCCAACAACATAGGCACCCGCCCTCACACCAGCAGCGGGCGCCTATGCGTTGAACTTAAAACCTTTGAGCACAGCGGCTTGGGTACTGAAAAGCCTTACGGCAAAACCTTGGTAACAGAGCGTGGCCTGCTCTACATCGCCAATCGCCTCAACATCAAGATCCAGCGCGAGGCGGCCAACGATGAGTGAGCCGATGCCCGAGTGGGGAGAAGCCCTACCCGACACCAGCACCGTGGGGCTGCTATATCAACAGTTCGAGCGCGTCCTAATCCCGCTGGACGATGTGCGCGTGGCCTACTTCCGCAACCTCAACTACGAGACGTTCAGGCGGGCACTGCGCAGCTACCGCGTACCGCTGCCGGTGGTCACGCTAGACGACTCGGAAAAGGCGACGCCCTACATCTGCATTTACCAGCTAGCCGCACTGATCGAACAGCGCGCCATTGCATCCGCACGGCAGCGGCGAGTGATCTTCACCACCACTAGCGTTGATGCGCAGCTGCGCCAAAGCATGATCGACGCGGTACCCATTACCCAGTTTCGCGATGTGGCAGAGGCCACGCCGAAAAACCAGGCCTAACGGCCAACACCACCACGCAATAATAGAGGAAACCAATCATGTCGACTCAATCCACAAGCACCGACATCAACGCCCTGCTGGACGACCTAGACGCGGGCATCTTCCGCGAAAAGCTAGCCCGCGCTTTGAGTGATGCCGCCGCAGGCTGTGTTCAGCACGGCAAAGCCGCTGACGTCACCATCAAGTTCAGCCTGAAACAGATCGCGGACAGCTCCCAGGTCGATTGCGCCCACAAGCTCAGCTATGTGGTACCCACCGCCAAGGGCAAGCGCTCTGAAGAGAACACCACCAAAACGCCGCTGTATGTCGGCAAAGGCGGCAAGCTCACGCTGTTCCCCGAGAACCAGGGCAAGTTCGACTTCCAGCCGGAAGGCCAAGGCACCACCCAGCGCGCCTAACCAGCGTACTGGCACACCCAAAACCCACCAACGCAAACCAATGCAATAAGGAATCCCCATGGATCACCAAGCAATCGACAAAATCCAGCAGCTAGTCCACGCCGCCATGATCGGCGCACCAGGCACCGACGTGCCCACGCTGCTGGTACCGGATGGCTATACGCTGGCGTCGTTAGAGCAATATCAAGAAACGCCCTTCCGCTTCCGCGGCGCTTTCGCTACTAGCTCGATCGAAGACTATGGCCACTACGTTAACGCCGAAGATGAATCCCGCGTGTTCGTGGATATCGACGCCATGCGCGCCAAGGCGTTCTTTGACCTAGGCAACCCAGCAACACCAGGCCATGGCGAGCACACCGCCAGCCTACGCCTAGAGAAAACCGGTGCCTATGAAGCCTGCCTACAAGCTAACGGCTCAAGCTTTGCGCAAAAGGAATTGGCCCACTGGATCGAGGACTGGCACCACTGCATCACAGGGATCGACAGCAACGGCGAAGACCTCACCGCCAAACAGCTCGCCAACGCCGTGCGCAAAATCGAGATCAAAGCGACCTCCGAGCGCAGTCATGAAGATGGCGACTGGAACACCAAGCGCTCAGGTATGGACGCACTGGATGCCAGCGCAGGCGATGCCACGCCAGATATCATCCGCTTCCACTGCGTGCCTTATGAGGGCCTAGCCTTCCGCACGTTTGAAATGCGCGTTTCGATCCTGACCGATGACATCAAACCCAAGCTAAAGCTGCGCATCATTGGCTTGGAAACCGCCCAGGAAGAAATGGCGAAAGAGTTTAAGCAAGTGCTGACTGATGAGCTTGAAGAAAACGCCACGCTCTTGTTGGGCTCATTTAGCAAGCAATAACCACACCCGCACGACCACCCCCGCCGCTACCCACCACTAGCGGCGGGGTTCCACCACTAGGAGCAAACCAATGCATCAACTACTCGCACACCCGTTGTTTGAGGAACGCCCCGCTAGTGACATTCTGGAGCCGTTCGGCTTTGACGTGAATGTCCGCAGCACTGAGCTACCGAACGAAGATGACGAACCGGAAGATTTTGCCCGGTTCACTGAGAATTACGAAGCCTACATCGAAGCGCTCGAACATACCCCACCCGGAGGCTTCACAGAGATCGCCCGGTTTGAAACCGAAGATGGCGATATCGTCTTCGTCTCCGTTCGCGCCAAGACGTTCTTTGCGCAAAGACTATTAGGCTCTGATCCCGACTACTCAGAGCTTGTTAATCCGCAAGCACGAGCAGGGCAAGCGATTTATGAAGAGCGCACCCGACAAATGCAAATGGAAGGCTTTACTCTTGAGCAGGATGATCACTGGTCAAAAGGCGAACTGGCCAGAGCAGCGGGCGCTTACGCCTCGATTGCAGGCAACGCCATTGAACGTGGTGCATCAGATACCAGCAACATGCTTACAACCGATTGGCCGTTTGATCGCACCTGGTGGAAACCCACCACTCCACGCCGCGACCTGATAAAAGCAGGTGCCCTGATCCTCGCCGAAATCGAACGCCTAGACCGCGCCACTGCCTATGCTAAAGCTGGGGAGGACGCCGCATGAGCACACAACAGCAGCCCCATGCAGGCCCACAATACCCACAATTCAAACTGGTCGAGTTTAACAAAGTGCGCCAAATGCGAGGCGCCGAAGCGGCCCGCATTGAAATTATCTATGGCGAAGGCGACCACGATTGGCTCTGGATGTCCGCCGGCGATCTTCACGGCAACATCCGCCAGTTCGGCGAACACGAAGCGCTCACCGAAGCCCTGAAAGCCTACGGGCAAGGGGGCCGGGGATGAACTACGAAGCCTGGCGTATCAGTTTTCAAGACAGCGAGCAGGCCGCGAAAGCGGCCTTTCAAGATGCCCAGCGCAATCATGAAATGCTGCTCAACACTCTCACCCGCTGCAACGAACTGGACGCCAACCTGCAGCGCATCATTGCGGCTGCTACCGCTGAGGGCCCAGGGCCACTGACTCAGGCGGCTATAAAAGAGATGCCAGCAGCAAGCCTGACACTTTTCCTTGCTGATGCATTTGAGAAAGCCGAAGTAGAGAGCTCAATGAAAGTGGAATGCATTGGTGAGTTCTCAATTGAGGTAGATCACGCCTGCACAAGCTGTCATGAAAATGGCAGTGATGAAGAGTGTGAATTCTGCGAAGGCGAAGGCTCATGGGAACAGAAGCACATGATTGAGTGGACGATGACTAAGGACATCTTCAAGGCCATGTGCATCGCTAAGGCCCGCCACCTTAGAAACTCGGTGAAGCTGGAGGTGATCCAGTGAAATTCTCAATGAACGGCTTCCGCAGCCAGCTTAGCGGCGATATCCAAGAGCTACGCTACCTCGTCAACAACGTCATTAACGATGAGTGGTATAGCAAAGAAGACCTAGCCGACGCTTTGAACGCTGTAATCCGGCACAGCAACTGTCTGAACTGCGTCTACTCCGCCGACGATCCTGACTTCACGGATATGGGTGATCTAGAAGTTGAGCCCCTTGAGCTGGATGAAGAACACCAGGATGAGGGGGAAGCCCAATGAAACGACAGCCTCCCCACTGGCGCACCCAATACGCCCTCGACTACGAAGGTGAAATAAACGTCGATCTATTCGCCGGCGGCGGCGGTGCCAGCACCGGCTTAGAGATGGGTCTAAAGCGCCCCGTGCACGTCGCGATCAACCACGATCCCGACGCCATCAGCATGCACACCGCCAACCACCCCGGCTGCGAACACTACCAAAGCGATGTCTACGAAGTAGATCCGATCGCCGCCACCCGTGGCCGCCCGGTGGGCTGGCTACACGCCAGCCCCGACTGCACCCATCACAGCCAAGCCCGGGGCGGGCAGCCACGCAAACGCGCTATCCGCTCGCTTAGCTGGGTAGTCCACAAATGGGCAGGCCTGGTGCGCCCCCGCGTCATCTCGCTGGAAAACGTCGAGCAGATTTTGCAGTGGGGCCCACTCGTCGCCAAGCGCTGCAAAGAAACTGGCCGTGTTAATAAAATCGACGGTACCGTAGCCGCTCCAGGCGAGCACACGCCGATCAATGAACAGTTCTTGGTACCGGACAAGAAACGCCGCAGCCAAAACTGGCGGCACTTCATCGGCGGCCTACGTGCGCTAGGGTACGAAGTAGAGTGGCGCACGCTCCCCGCATGTGACTTTGGCGCCCCCACAACACGCAAGCGTTTATATCTGATCGCCCGCCGGGATGGCCAACCCATCGTATGGCCTGCACCTACTCACGCCCGCAAACCCGCCAAGGGCCAAAAGCGCTATGCATCGGCGGCATCCTGCATTGACTGGTCGGATCTCGGTAAGAGCATTTTCAACCGCCCCCGCCCACTAGCAGAGAACACGCTCAAGCGCATCGCCAAGGGCATTGATAAGTTTGTGATCGGCGCGCCTCAGCCGTTCATCGTGCCGAACAACACCAACAATACCGCCAAAATCGTAGCGGAACCGGTACCCACCATCACAACTGGCGGCCGCTTGCTACTTTGCAGCCCAACATTGGTTCAGCTAGCCCATGGCCAGGGCAAGCCAGGTGGCGTCCAGCGCTGGGGCATCGGCAGCCGCGATATTGAAGAACCGATGAATACCATCACGGCCAGCAGTGGAATGGCGGTGGCCACCGCCTACATGGCGCAAATGAACGGCGGCTTCTACGAAGGCGCAGGCCGCGCCGCCGATGACCCGCTAAGCACCATCACCGGCCGCGGCACCCAGCAACAGATTGTCACCGCCCACGGCCTGGTGCACTGCACGCTGTCTCAACAGGTAGAAGAAAGTGCCCTGCAGGTAGCCGCCTTCCTAATGCGCTACCACAGCACCGGCGGCCAATGGGCAGACCTCAATGAGCCGATGACCACGGTAACGACGAAAGACCGCTTGGCGTTAGTGACCGTCTACATCAAAGGCACGCCCTACGTCATCGTGGATATCTGCCTGCGCATGCTCAAACCCCGCGAGCTTTACCGCGCCCAGGGCTTTCCAGATACCTACATCATCGATCGCGGGCACGATGGCAAACCGTTCACAATCACCGCGCAAACCCGCATGTGCGGCAACAGCGTCAGCCCGCTGCCCATGGCAGCACTCGCCGCGGCTAACGATCACCAGGTAGTAGAGCTCAATCACATGGAGGGCGTGGCATGAAGACACTTAGAGTTGGCATTAAGCCTGCAACGATGCCAAGCCAAACCACCCCCGCAACCTGCACACTTCCAGGAGGCGACCATGCTACCGATTGATCACGTCACGATTGAGCGATTCAGCGAGCTGACCGGCTACAGCGAGTTTGCGATCAGATCGAAGATCAAGCGCGGGGATTGGCGGCAAAACGAACAGTTCTTTAAAGCGCCTGATGGGCGGATTTTAATGTCATTGGAGGGATATGCGCAGTGGGTAACCAAGGGAGCAACCAAGAAGGCGTCCGCGCTGCGTCCAGCAGTAGCATCGAAATCGACTTCTACTACCAGGGCACGCGCTGCCGCGAACGACTCAAGCTCCAGCCCAGCCCCGCTAACCTGAAAAAAGCGGCGCAACATCGCGCCGCTGTTATTTCATCAATCGATGCCGGCACGTTTGATTATCAAATTACCTTCCCTCGCAGCAAGAATGCACGCAAGTTCATGCGTCAGGATCGGCTGGATAACTACCTGCGGCAATGGCTCAATTCGAAGAGGCCTAGCCTAAAGGCATCAACGATAAAGACCTACGAAACCATCATCGAGCGCCTACTGATTCCAGAAATGGGGCATTTGCTATTGGGCGAAGTTACGCGGCCGCAAGTGCGCAACTGGCTGGCATCGCTAAGCTGCGGGAATAAGCGTCTCTCCAACATACTCATGGTGCTACGTTCTGCGCTCAGTGATGCCATGCATGATGAGCTGCTCGATGCCAACCCACTGCAGGGCTGGCACTATCGTTTGAAAGAAACTCCAGGCCCACGGAAAGGCCCGGATCCTTTCACGCGTGAAGAACAGGCGGCGATCCTTGCGGCTGCCCGTGACAACATACGCCCACTATTTCAGTTCGCGTTCTGGACGGGTCTACGGCCAAGTGAATATATCGCCCTGGAATGGGGAGACATTGACTGGCACCGAATGGAAATAACGGTTAACAAATCCATAACGGCGGCAGCGAGGGGCGAAGCGGAAGACACCAAAACCACGGCAGGCAGGCGCACCGTCGCCCTACTGCCCCCCGCAGCCCAAGCATTAAAGGCGCAAATGCAATACACCAGGCTTCACCCCAGCGGCAGAATCTTTCTGTGGCCACGCAGCCAGAAGTCTCTTAGCGGCGACAACGATATAAGAGAAAAACTATGGCGCCCGGTTGTGATCCGTTCAGGCGTTCGGTACCGCACGCTCTATCAAACGCGCCATACTTTTGGCTCTATGATGCTTTCAGCGGGGGAACCCTTAGCATGGGTTAGCAAACAAATGGGCCATCGTGATGTAGTATTCACCGCTAGAACCTATGCGCAGTGGATACCGAACACATCACCTGAACTAGGTTTAAGAGCAGTCGAGATGTTTGGGAGTGGTCAGCTTTGAGTCAGGATTAAGGGTTAAGCTATTGATTTGGTGCGGTTTCTAGGATGTTCGAGTCTCCCCATCCGCACCAATTACTTGTTAGTCTTCAAGCAGTTAGCATTTCCTCTCCTGTATCAAACAGTTTCCATATTATTCTATATAAGCGACGTATGGATGGCTTTTTGAACATCGTCATATGTAAATCCCTTCTTCATCGTTTGAAAATAATGAATGGCTAAATGCCATTTTTTGCATATCTGGGATTTACTCCTAGCAACAGCCGATTTGGCTGACTCGCCTCTGCTTTTCCGCTAGTCTCTATGTTCAAGAGCACTAAAAAATTCCCTCGATAGCTATCACTCAATGCCATATTCGGGGATGATTGCTAATAAAGATGAGAAGGATCTCACAAAATGGAATGGCTCAACGATAACGCCCAAGCAATCTCGGCTGTAGCGAGCATTTGCACACTCTTCGTGTGGGTATTTTATGCCCAGCTGCTCTATAACGGCTATGTCCGGCAGCGTCGCCCCCGCGTCATTATTAATCGCGGCAAGGGCATCGGCGTGGACTCCATCTGTTTAATCAGCAATATGAGCAGCGAAGCTATTTATGTTCAGCACCTTGTAGCGGTACTGTATACCCAAAAAGGCAGTTACTCTCTGGACGTGGTGGAATACCAGCAACACAGGGGTGAGCAACATACGGGTGAGCAACAAGCAACCAGCTATCGCACCCACCAAGGCCCGCTAGCTTCCGGGGATTACCTAAACATTCAATCGTTTGGCGACATTGTGAATCAGGTTAAAGATTATTGGGAAATCGATGATAATCTACTGCATGAGAAGAATATCCAGCTTGAAATTCGCGTCATTGCCATATATGGATCCGAGGATATGCCGACAGGCGCCTCGCGAACCTTTAACCTCGATCTAAACGCTTCACCCAATCACCAGCTTATCCCGGCAAGCGTCGATACAGATCGACTCAACAGCCGTGGCCAACGTAAGCGTGTGCTGGAGTGGGCAAAAGAGATCGAGACCCATAAAGCACGCTGAATCAACGCTATTGCAAAGCCGCGACGCGCCCCATTACCGAGACTAACGACGATGCATAAACTTTTGACTCTCTGCTGGCTTGGCATAATTACGATAGTGTCGACCGACGTCTATGCCGAAGAGGAAGATAGTGATTTACCCGAGTGGGCGGAAGAGCGCATTGAGCCGTTTCGCGAAAGCGTAGGCAACTGGGTAGATAACACGTCGCGCCGCATTGATGGGTTCTTTGGCACTGACGACCATATGCAGGTCAACAACGAATCCTATCTACGTTTCGGTCAAGAGATTGATTGGATGGAGGGCGACGGCACTCGCGGCGATACGACCCTTCGCTACCGTATTGACCTACCTACCTCAGAAGATCGCCTGCGACTGGTCATCGAGAGTGACCCGGAAGAGTCGCAAGGCACCCTAGAAGAGCAAGGCTCTGGACGCCTTGCCAACGACCAGCGTGACCGTCGCAGCTCTACGCTCGGCCTGGATTGGCTAGAAAGCCGCGATAAACGCGAAAACTGGAGTAATCGAATCGGTGCAGGTGTTCGCCTGCGTCTCCCTCTTGACCCCTACGTGCGCTTTACCAGCGAGCGGCTGTGGCAACTGGGTGAAGGGCCATGGCAGTTGGAGTCGAATAACCGCGTTTCATGGTTCAACAATGAAGGCTACTCAGCGCGCACACGTTGGGATATCGGCCGACCGTTGAGTGAACGCCGCCACTTACGCTTTATCACTACCGTGCAGTGGCGCGAGGAAGAAGATAAACTCGAGTACAGTGAAATTGCCGAAATCAATCACCGCATCAACCGCCGCAGTGCACTGCGCTACTCGGCTATCGCCATCGGCGAAAGCGCGTCCAATCCTCGCATGACCAATTACTATCTTCAGACGCGCTACCGCCGCGATCTTCATAAAGGTATTTTATTCGCCGATGTGATTCCGGAGCTACATTTCCAGCGCGATGTCAGCTACGACCCACGCTGGGCGATGACCCTGCGCCTTGAGATGTATTTTCAGCGCAAAATTAACCGCGACTACTTTTAAGCTTTAAGTACACGAGCCCAACTAGAAACGCACCGCGGGCGGCCTTTTGAGCCGCCCGCCTATGCAATACACCTTTGTGCAATACACCTTTGTATTACCACGGCAAATAACTACAGCCGCAAACCGCCGTCACACTCAATGATGCGCCCCGTGAAGTAGTCGTTCTCCATAATAAAGGCGACGCTTTGGGCAATATTATCAGGCTCTCCCAAACGCTTTAACGGCACGCTTGACGAGATACGTTCCAACATATCGGGGCGCATTGCAGCGGTCATTTCGGTAGCCACAAACCCAGGCGCTACGGTGCCGGTACGAATGCCATAGCGCGCCAACTCCTGACTCCAAGTGACTGTCAGTGCATGTACGCCCGCTTTTGCGGCAGCGTAGTTGCTTTGCCCCATATTGCCCGCCCGGGAAATGCTGGAGATATTGACGATCACGCCTTCATGGCCGGCTTCGATCATCTGGGTGGCGGCTTCGCGACCACATAAGAAAACACCGGTTAAATTGACATTGATAACGTTTTGCCAAGCCTCTAAAGACATGCGCTTTTCCACCTGCCCCTCTTTGGCCTTTACCAGCAGCGCATCCTGGGTAATACCCGCATTATTAACACAAGCACTGATCGGGCCCATGTGTTGCGCGATATCGGCAAACGCCTGAGTCACGGAGGCTTCTTCGGCGACATTCACCACAAACGCCTGGGCATCGACACCTTCAGCGGAAAGCCGTGATACGGCCTGATCAAGCGCTTCAACGCTCATATCCAAGAGCGCCATGCGTGCGCCTTGCTGGCCTAAACGCAGCGCCATGGCATAACCCAACCCTCGCGCCCCACCCGTGACTGCAATTACTTTATCGGTCAGTACCATTCGTGACTCCTCACAACAGATTAACCCAGCTTCATTGTGCATTGCAGCATAGAAGATTTATTGACATAAATCGAGCTACATCACCGCTGGAATACGCCATGTTAGCTGCTTGCTATTTATATTTATGTCACCATATTACGCAATTACGATTGTCATCGAGTCGCTTTTTCTGGAGTTAATTATGCCTATTCTTATTTTTATATCGCTCTTCACTCTACTGGATTTTGTGGTTCTGTTCTCGATTGGTAGCCAGATCGGCCTACTCACTACCCTACTTTTAGTGCTCGGCACAGGTTTTGCCGGGCTACACTTGATTCGCAAAGAGGGTGTATCCACTTTTGCGCGGGCGCGCCAGCGCATGCAGGCCGGTGAAATCCCCTCCAGCGAGCTATTAACTGGCGCTGCACTTATCTTCGGCGGTGCCTTATTAATGGCCCCAGGCTTTTTGTCTGATGCACTAGGCTTGGCATGCTTGATCCCCAGCGCTCGGCAGCTGATGTTCAAGGCACTGACCTGGCTGGGGCTTAAAAAGGTTGCCGGACAACAGCAAGGCCCCAGCGCCTCATCAGCTCGGCCGAATGAATATCAAAACAGGCAGTCTTCACAACAGGATGGCCCTATTGAGGGTGATTTTATTAGTCGAGATGAGCCCCCGCGCCGTCGTTGAGGTTTCCTTCGGAAGAATTTTAGCGGAAAAGCAATTTTTTATTCCTCCCCCCCTTGAAAGGCTACCCGCAGCCCCCATTTTTCATCCAGCACACAAATTCGGCAGCGATCTAGACGGTAGCTGCCATTAACAAGGAAGACCGTGAGGTCTTCACTTCTCGCGGGTTACTCCCTCGAGAACACTTTTAAGCTAACCGCCCTCACCAGGGCTTCAACCATACTCAGGAGAACGTGAATGAATATCCGTCCTTTGCACGATCGTGTCATCGTCCGTCGCGTTGAAGAAGAGCAAAAAACTGCTGGCGGCATCGTGCTTCCGGGCAATGCACAAGAAAAGCCGACACGTGGTGAAATCCTCGCCGTCGGTAATGGTCGCATTCTGGAAAATGGTGATGTCCGCCCGTTAGACGTCAAGGTTGGCGATAACGTGATCTTTAAAGATGGCTACGGCGTTGAGAAGCAAAAAATCGACGGCGAAGAAGTCTTGATCATGAGCGAAGCCGATATTCTTGCCGTTGTTGAAGGCTAACAATCGTTGTTGCTCACAATTTTTAGTGGGCGCCTCGAATCATTACTTCACGTTTTTGCATTCAATTTAGGAAGTAGCAGATATGTCAGCGAAACAAGTTAAGTTCTCAGATGATGCCCGTAAACGTATGGCCCGCGGTGTTGACGTTCTGGCCAACGCAGTAAAAGTTACCCTCGGCCCGAAAGGCCGTAACGTAGTACTGGAAAAATCTTTCGGCTCCCCCACCGTTACTAAAGACGGTGTTTCTGTCGCCAAAGAGATCGAACTGAAAGACAAGTTCGAGAACATGGGCGCCCAGATGGTTAAAGAAGTCGCTTCACAGACCTCTGACGCTGCTGGTGACGGCACCACTACCGCTACCGTTCTGGCCCAGGCCATTATCGCTGAAGGTTTGAAAGGCGTGACAGCGGGCATGAACCCGATGGATCTGAAGCGCGGCATCGACCAAGCGGTCAACGCAGCGGTTAAAGAAATCAAGGCAATGTCCGTACCTTGCACCGACACCAAGTCGATTGCTCAGGTAGGTACTATCTCTGCAAACGGCGACAAGCGCATTGGTGAAATCATCGCCGAAGCGATGGAAAAAGTTGGCAAAGAAGGCGTCATCACCGTTGATGAAGGCCGTGGCTTTGAAGACGAGCTGGAAGTCGTTGAAGGTATGCAGTTTGACCGCGGCTACCTCTCGCCCTACTTCGTTACCAACCAGGACACCATGACGGTTGAACTGGAAGATCCCTACATCCTGCTAGTGGATAAAAAGATCTCCAACATCCGTGAGCTGCTGCCGGTGCTAGAAGCCGTTGCCAAGCAAGGCAAGCCGCTGGCCATCATCGCTGAAGATATCGAAGGCGAAGCCCTGGCAACGCTGGTTGTTAACAACATGCGCGGTATCGTTAAAGTAGCCGCTGCCAAAGCGCCTGGCTTCGGCGACCGTCGTAAGTCCATGCTACAGGATATCGCTATCCTGACTAACGGCACGGTCATCTCTGAAGAAGTCGGCCTGACGCTTGAGCAAGCGAACCTGGATCACCTGGGTACAGCTAAGCGCATGACCATGTCGAAAGAGAACACCACCATCATCGATGGCGCTGGTGCAGAAGGCGATATCGAAGCACGCGTTAATCAGATCCGCGCGCAAATCGAAGACACCTCTTCTGACTACGACAAAGAGAAGCTGCAAGAGCGCGTTGCCAAACTGGCAGGCGGTGTTGCCGTTATCCGCGTCGGTGCTGCCACCGAAGTGGAAATGAAAGAGAAGAAAGCCCGCGTTGAAGACGCCCTGCACTCTACCCGTGCAGCCGTTGAAGAAGGCGTGGTGCCTGGTGGCGGTACTGCACTGGTTCGCGTAATGGCCAAAGTACAAGGCCTGACTGGCGATAACGAAGACCAGAATCACGGTATCAACATGGCGCTACGCGCTATGCAGTCACCGCTGCGTCAAATCGTTTCCAACGCTGGTGAAGAGCCCGCTGTGGTTATCAACCGCGTGAAAGATGGCGAAGGAAACTTCGGCTATAACGCACAAACCGGTGAGTACGGCGACCTGTTCGAAATGGGCGTCCTGGATCCAGCTAAAGTAACCCGTACTGCACTGCAGTCCGCTGGTTCTGTTGCTGGCCTGATGATCACCACTGAGTGCATGATCGCAGAAGACCCGGAAGAGAAAGACTCTGCACCTGATATGGGTGGCATGGGCGGAATGGGTGGTATGGGCGGCATGATGTAATGCAACCCTGAGCCCTCTGCTCAAGACTGCCAGCTATTACTAGCTGCAAAGCAGTCACCAACGACCCCGCTTCGTGCGGGGTTGTTGCGTTTTAAAAGATCACTAGATTCATTGCAACCCAATATCTCCTTGCCCCATCGCGTAGAGCGAACGTGGTACTATCAGCGCGGATTTTTATAAGGCTATAGGGCAAGCATGTTGCAGCATATCCGTATCGTACTCGTTCAGACTTTCCACCCCGGCAATATCGGCGCGGCGGCACGGGCCATGAAAACCATGGGCCTAACCGAGCTGGTACTGGTTAATCCCCGCCTATTTCCCGATGAAGAAGCCACTCGCCTCTCCGCAGGGGCGACCGATGTCCTGGGCAGTGCACGGATAGTGACAACGCTTGATGAGGCGGTTAACGACTGCGTTCAGGTCGTTGGTGCCAGTGCGCGCTTACGCAGCCTACCCTTGCCTCACTTCGACGAACCCGATGAGATGGCGGCAGATGTCATTCAGAGTGCGCAAACGGCGCCAGTGGCGCTGGTTTTTGGGCGTGAACGTTCGGGGCTGACTAACGATGAGATTCGCTGCTGCACGCATCAGGTCAGCATTCCGGCTAATCCTGATTACGGCATCCTGAACTTATCTCAAGCGGTACAGATACTCGCTTATGAAGTGCATCGAGCCTGGCGTAAAGGTGAGGAGAGCGGCTTTGCTTATCAGCGCCCGTTGGAGGCAACGCCGCCCAGCCGTGAGCAGTTCTTACACTTTCAGGCCCATCTGGGACGTTTAATGCAGGAGAGCGGCTTTTTAACCCAGCCACATGCCCGCACTGAAGAGCAGATTCAAGCCCTCTTCGCTCGCGCCCAACCCAGCCGCAAAGAGCTTTCGCTTCTGCGTGGGCTGTTAAGCGCTTTTGAAAGCTATCTGCCTAAAAAGTGATAGAGATTAAGCAACTAAAAAGGGACAACCAAGTTGTCCCTTTTTAGTTTGGAGATAGGGGCTTTTAGAGCATCATTGCCGCTAGCCAGCCAAAGCCCACTAACGGAATGTTGTAGTGAAGAAACGTCGGCACCACGCTGTCCCACATATGATCGTGCTGACGATCAACGTTAAGGCCTGAAGTGGGCCCCAGGGTCGAGTCAGAGGCAGGCGAGCCAGCATCACCCAATGCCGCAGCCGTACCCACCAGCACCACCGTGGCCATAGGGGAAAAGCCAAACTGTACCGCCAAGGGCACAAAAATCGCGGCAATGATCGGTATCGTGGAGAACGACGAGCCGATACCCAGGGTAATGAATAGCCCTACCAGCAGCATCACCAGTGCCGCTAAGCCTCGGTTATCGCCAAATAGTGAAAAAGCCCCCGACACCAGCGCATCAATTTCACCGGTGGTTTTCATGACTTCAGCAAAGCCCGCCGCGGAGATCATGATAAAACCGATCAACGCCATCATGCGCATACCACTGGTAAATAGATCGTCTGCTTCTCGCCACTTAAAGATGCCGCCCATTGAAAGCAGGCCAATCCCTACCAAGCCCCCCAGAATCATCGAGCCGCTATAAAGTTGGAGACCGAGTGCTGCGACAATAGCTATTCCAGACATCACAAGCCCTAGCATATGCGGTGCGGCGGGCGTATGACCTTCACTAACGTTGGCGTTAGCGATATCTTCGGCTTGATACTCACGCGCGCGGCGGTAACTCCAAAATAGCGCAACGATTAGCCCCAACGCCATGCCCCCTACCGGCACTGCCATAGCCATAGGCACCATGCCACGGGTAATCTCTAAACCTAGCGGTTCCCCAGCGCTATTTAAGTTGGCCAAAAGAATATCGTTTAGAAAAATCGCCCCAAACCCTACCGGAAGCAGCATATAAGGCGCCGTTAAACCAAACGTAAGCGCACATGCTACTGCGCGTCGATCCAGCTTTAAGCGGTTCATCACGGTTAACAGTGGCGGAATCAACACCGGTATAAAGGCAATATGTACCGGGATCGCGTTCTGAGAAGAGATAGCCACCAACAGCACTGCCGTTAGCAACAGCATTTTGACCCGCGTCTGTTGCGCAACGGTGGCCTCTTCTTTACCCAATAACGTAATCAAACGATTAGCCAACATATCCGGTAGGCCAGAGCGGGAGATCGCCACCGCAAAGGCCCCCAAGGTGGCGTAGGCCAGCGCCACCTGAGCACCACCGCCCACGCCTGTATTAAAGGCATCCAGCGTTTGTTCTAGTGACAACCCGCCCACTAAACCGCCGACTAAAGCGCCCACCACTAAAGCAAATACCACCGAGACACGCGCCAGCGATAGCGCCACCATCACCAGCACCGCAAGAATTACTGCATTCATGAAAATTCCTAGAGCAATTGAAAGGTCATTAACGGCGAAGGGGGCGGATTTTAGCAGATTAAATATCTAAACCTAAGGCCACGATGCATGCTGAACGCATTGCCACTTTAGTCTCAACGCCATTGCTGCGATGCACCATACTACCTACCATCTCTCTTTCGATTAATTTCAGCGTCGGCTACTTTACTATTTTCTTAGGAGCTCGCATGAGCATACTTGCGATTGTCATTTCGCTACTTTTATTAATGTTCCTCGCTTATCGAGGCATCTCGGTGCTGCTGCTGGCTCCTCTTATGGCATGTTTAGCGGTGTTGCTCTCTGGAGATGCCGCCTTTTTATTGCCGATCTACACCGATACCTTTATGAGCGCGCTGGGCAACTACGTCATCCAGTTCTTCCCGCTGTTTCTGTTGGGCGCTCTGTTTGGGCAGTTGATGGCCGATTCCGGTGCCGCCCAATCGATTGCCAACGGGATTGTCAAAAAGCTTGGTACCCACCATGTCGTGCTTACCGTGGTCATGGCCTGCGCGGTGCTCACCTATGGCGGCGTATCGCTGTTTGTGGTTGCTTTTGCCATTTACCCGATCAGCCGCGAACTGTTTCGCAGCGCCAATGTGCCCAAACGGCTAATTCCAGCTTCTATTGCGCTAGGCTCTTTCACCTTCAACATGACAGCCCTGCCAGGGACACCTTCGATACAGAACGCGATTCCCATTCCTTATTATGAAACCAACAGCTTTGCGGCACCCGGTCTCGGTATTATCGCCGGGCTGATTATGCTTGGGCTGGGGACTTTCTATCTTCAATCACGGGTAAAAAAAGCCGCATCAAAGGGTGAAGGATACGGCCACCATACTGAGCGCGAAGCAGTTGCCAATGAGGAGCAAGAACAAGCACCCACTAGCCTTCCGCTGTGGCTGGCACTGATACCCATCATTATGGTGATTGGTTTGAACGCACTGTTTACCTACGGTGTGTTTCCCGCCCTTGATTTAAGGTTTATCAGCGACGAGTTTGAAAATGTATCGCCATCAGGTCAGAGCGGGCTTTGGGCCATTCTGATCGCCCTGCTCAGTGCATCTGCATGGCTGATTATTACCCGCTGGAAGCACTGACTGGATCTTAAAGAGAGTGTCAATAAAGGCTGCTTGGGCTCACTGCTACCAATTTTCAACACGGCTTCAGAGGTAGGCTACGGTGCCGTCATTGCCAGCTTGGCAGGCTTTGCCATTATCCGCGATGCCGTGCTTACTGCTTCACCTGGCAACCCACTGATTTCAGAAGCCATGGCAATGAGCGTGTTAGCGGGGATCACTGGCTCCTCTTCCGGCGGGCTCTCAATTGCGCTAGAAACTCTGGGCAGCGAATACTTGGCCATGGCCCAACAAGCAGGTATTAGCCCTGAACTCATGCACCGCGTAGCAACGCTGGCTGCAGGTGGCATGGATACGCTTCCCCACTCAGGGGCGGTTATCACCCTGCTGGCTATCTGCGGCCTTACCCATCGCCAATCGTATGGCAACGTTGCCATGGTAACCATCGCTCTGCCGATCTTTGCACTAATCAGCGTAATTACCTTGGGTACACTTTTTGGCAGCTTCTAAAAGCGCACAACGCATGCGATAGTGAGCCTAACTGTTAGCCCGCCAATAAAGAGAACATGATGGCCTTCGTTCTTCGCCACTCGATGCTGCTGATTATATTGGGAAGCCTGGTTCTTTCTACAGCCATGGGCTTACGCCATGGTTTTGGCCTCTTTATGGAGCCACTCAGCAGCGAACTAGGCTGGGGGCGTGGCGTGTTTGCCTTTGCATTAGCCTTACAAAACCTGGTTTGGGGCTTATCGCAACCCTTTACCGGGGCACTCGCGGATCGCTTCGGCGCGGCCAGAATTATCGTTGTAGGCGGCTTGCTATATGCCTTGGGGCTGCTGTTTATGAGCCTCTCTACGTCTGAACTAGGCATGACAGTCAGCGCCGGACTGTTGATTGGACTTGGCCTCTCAGGCACCACATTCTCAGTCATTTTAGGTGCCGTGGGCCGCGCAGTAGCGCCTGAAAAACGCAGTATGGCCATGGGGATCGTTAGCGCAGCGGGCTCGTTCGGGCAATTTGCCATGCTGCCCGGCACTCTTGGTTTGCTCGAATGGCTCGGCTGGGCTGCAGCGCTGATGGCGATGGCGGCTATCGCAACCATCATCATTCCCCTGGGGGCAATGCTGCGCGATAAGCCCTCGGCCAAAACGGCAACCGATTTAAGCCTGAAAGATGCGCTCAACGAAGCAGCTAGCCAAAAAGGCTTCTGGCTACTCTGTTTAGGTTTTTTTGTCTGCGGCTTTCAGGTGGTGTTCATTGCCGTGCACCTTCCCGGCTACTTATTCGATAACGGCCTGGCGGTACAGGTGGGCACGACGGTACTGGCCTTAGTGGGACTGTTCAATATTGTTGGCACTTATACCGCGGGTTGGATGGGCGGCATCTGGTCAAAACCTAAGCTGCTAACCTGGCTCTACTTGATTCGCGGCGTGGTGATTACGGCGTTTGTTTATTTGCCGTTAAGCCCCGTCAGCGCTTACCTATTTGGTATCGTCATGGGACTTCTATGGCTCTCTACCGTGCCGTTAACCAACGGCATTGTGGCTTCCGTGTTTGGTGTTCGCCACCTCTCCATGCTGGGCGGCATCGTATTTCTCTTTCACCAATTAGGCTCTTTTATGGGGGTATGGCTAGGTGGCTATTTTTATGACCTTACTGGCAACTATAATACGGTCTGGCAAATTGCTATTGTGCTCTCGGTCGTCGCTGCTGCACTGCATTGGTTTATCAATGAAAAGCCGCTTGAGCGCTCGCAATCAACAACGGTGACTCCATGACAATCAATAACTCACTCAAGGCCATGGTAGCAATTCTGCTGCTAACCTGCTTAATGCTCGCATGGTGGGGCTGGCAGCATATGGATGCTGCCTTGTTACTGATGGGAACCCGGTTATGCTAACGAGCAAAGGTTGACTACTTGTTAAGATGACTATTCCCTACCCTGAACATGTCGCCGTGGTGGTAACCACTTTTGTTACCGTTGTCATTGCAGTACTGCTTCACTATGAAGCCCTGTGGCTTATCTCGCGCCAAATAGAAAAGTCTCGACGGCCCCACCGGCAACGCATCCTGGCGATGGCGTTTGGCGTATTAATGACACACATTGCTGAAATTTGGCTGTTCGGGATTACGGGCTGGTGGTTAACCGACCAGTTAAGCATCGGGGCTTTACGAGGGTACGACAGCTTCAACGTCCTTGATTATATCTTCTTCTCTGCGGTGACCTATACCACCGTGGGCTATGGCGATATTTATGCCATTGGGCCGATACGCTTTCTGTACGGTACGTTGGCCTTGACAGGCTTCGTTTTGATCACTTGGTCAGCATCGTTCACTTTTATAGAAATGCAAAAGCACTGGCGGGTTGGCAGATAGTCAGCACCGTTTCGCGCTCTAGGGATCCGGCATGTTTGAAGTAGTTATTCTATCGGTAGCATTTGTTTTTGGCATCGCAGCGCGGCAGCTAAGTTTACCTCCCCTTGTAGGGTTCTTAGCAGCAGGGTTTGCCCTCAATGCTTTTGGCCCCAATATTGGCCTACCAGCGGATGCGGGCCCACTACTTGAGCACCTTGCCCATCTGGGGGTGCTGCTACTGCTGTTTACCATTGGTCTTAAACTCAATATACGCAGTTTGGCTGAACCCGTTGTACTGGGAAGCGCCTTTATACACTTGACGATTACCTGCGTGTTGTTTACAGCAGGTTTTGTCATTTTCCTATCGCTGCCTCTTGATAAAGCAATACTACTTGCCATTGCGCTGTCTTTTTCAAGCACGGTGTTAGCGGCCAAAGTACTCGAAAGCAAACGCGAATTACGCGCCCTGCACGGCCGAATCGCTATTGGCATATTAATCATTCAGGACCTAGTTGCCTTAGTGGTTCTTAGCGTTTATGGCGGTGACTCCCCCAGCCCCTGGGCTGTGCTGGTTTTCCTACTGCCACTGTTAAGGCCGGTACTTTATTGGCTTATGAATGCCGCACAGCACGATGAGCTGCTGGTGCTGCTAGGCGCCGTGTTAGCCATTGCCGTTGGCGGCATGGGCTTTGAAGCCGTTGGTTTAAGCTCTGAAGTAGGCGCTTTGGTGATGGGGCTTCTGCTTGCCAAGCACCCCCGTGCACAGGAGTTATCTAAGGCGCTGTGGGGAGTGAAAGAAGTGCTATTAGTCAGCTTCTTTCTGCAGATTGGCATGGCAGGATTACCCGATAAAGAAGCACTTGTCTTTGCGGTAATCCTGGCTGTTCTGCTTCCATTTAAAGGGGTGTTGTTTTTTGCCCTGCTCATTGCCTTCCGTATCAGAGCGCGCAACGCCTTTCTGGGTGGCTTGAGCCTAACGGCCTATAGTGAGTTTGGTCTGATTGTCGCTGCGAGCATTTTGCCAGAGTGGCTGGTTCCGCTGGCTATTACCGTTGCCCTATCCTTTGTTATCGCTGCACCGCTTAACCGCATTGCCCATCAACTTTTTGATCGTTGGGAGAATAGGCTGCTCCGTTTTGAGCGGCACGCCCGACACCCTGACGAGCAGCCGGTAGATTTAGGTAGCGCCACCATTCTGGTATTGGGCATGGGTAGAACAGGTAACGCCGCCTACGATTTTTTTACCGACAAGGGCTTGTCGGCAGTGGGCATTGATTCAGATCCCAATAAAATAAGTACTCAACGACATGTTTTTTATGGTGATATCGAGGATGTGGGCTTTTGGCACCACCTTGATATTGCGCAAATAACTGCTGTTACGCTAGCCACTCCGGAACTTGAGAGCAAGCTTATTGCCACCCGCGAACTACGCGAAGCGGGCTTCACTGGCCACATTATTGCGGGCATCCACTTCCAGGATGAAGCCGACCCGCTGCATGCCGCTGGAGTAGATCAAACGTATTTGCTGATGACCGGTGCGGGCATCGGTATTGCCGAGAAAACTTGGGAATGCCTGCAGTCGCCGCCGTTGTAGACGCTTGAGAAAGTGGTGTTAACCAATGTGACGATTGCCGCCAAAAAACGGAACAGCAGCGCCATAAGGACCAACAGGGCCATACCTAAATTGTGCTTACTCGTTGCCTCTCACTTTTTGTTCATGACCGATACGTGGACTTTAGCTCAGCAAGAAAGCTTTGTGCAAACAGTTTAGCCTTGGCTAACAATATTGCACAAAAATACGTTAATATCCTCCCCGACTATCCAATGATTGTTTCCACTGCTTCCGATATAATTTACCAATGACTGATTCTAATCCAAACGCCTCATTGACTACCCCAAGCATTCCTGGAGATGCGCTGCCCCCCGTGGAGCAGCATGCCCAGCAGTATGCAACGGTGCGAAATGCGCACGAAACCGAACTGATCGAAGACTATGTCGAGCTAATTGGCGACCTGCTGGCTCACCGCGGCGAGGCGCGTGCGGCGGACATTGCCAACCGTATGGCGGTCAGCCAAGCGACGGTTTCAAAAATGATTCGGCGTTTAAATGAGCTGGAGCTGGTCACTAGTAAGCCATATCGCTCGCTGTTTCTAACCGAAGCGGGTCAAAAAATGGCAGAAACGTCACGCGCCCGCCACGATATCGTGCTGCACTTCTTACGTGCTCTTGGGGTAAGAGATGCGACTGCGCGTATTGACGCTGAAGGCATGGAGCACCACGTTAGCGACGAAACCCTCGCCATCATGCAGCGCTTTACCGAGCAGCAGCACAACAGTTAAACCCGCTGCTCGTCATCGGTGTGAAAATCGCAGATGATTCACCTGGGTAATCGCGCCGTTCCAAATCATTTCCAGGTCAGTGGTTTGGATAATGTCAGCCACACAGCTTGGTGTCATCAGCGCCCAGCATTTTGCATTAAGTTTGCGAACGGAGTGGTAGCGAAGCCCACCCCCACACCGTCGTATTTCAGCGCCAAAGGGTTGCGATATTGAATATATCATCGGGCGTATAAATAGCATGCTCAATAGGTAAAACGAGCGCATCGTAACACCCACCCTGATCAAAAGTGGCTTTTAAACCACGAAAAACAAACCGTTCGTAGTGCAATCCTGACACATTTTGCCAATACACCTGCTGGTGGTGCTTTACTTCGGCAATCGCCGTTTCAAGCGTATCGCCGCTGCTCTGTTTTGGAAAATATCGTGTGCCGTCTGCATAGTATTACCTTGCCGTCACATGCTGTCTACAGACAATAGTTTAACAAAAAAGTATCCGCAAATACTCATTCAAACTTTCATCTACTTATCAATTAGCTTTTTGACACTTTGGCAGGCATCCCCAGCCGCCCTATGCCTGGCAACTTCAAAGCAGGTCGCATGACATCAATACCAAAACTCAAGCCAAGAAAGTTGAGTTCAAGCCCCTCTTCCAGTGCCAGCATAATGCCGAACACCCCACCCAATGACAGCTGGTAACCGCTGCCGCTGGGCGCAGGAGCCAAAACGCCATTGAAAATATAATCTTTGCCAATGGCCGTGACGGGCAGCGTCACCTCAAAGCCTGGCACTTCGCGGATAACCCAAGCAATAAAGCTATTGCTGTTCGGACCAGGCCACACTCGATAAAGCTCCGCCTGGGGATAGTCAGCGGCGGCGGCCTCTATCTGCGGTATCATTAGCGTAGCCGCATCGCCGCGATAGTCAGCTAACAGCGTCGGAGGATTGCCAAACCAGGCTCGATCGGGCGTATCGATTGAAGACACTACAGTAGGACGGCGCCAGCTCAAGACTTGATGGAGTCGATAGCTATCGGCGTTCTCCGTCTTGGTCGCAATCCAGATATGTTCGCCAAACGCCCCGCGCCAGTTGTAAGCACGAGCAGAATAAACCTGAACCACGGCTTCAACGGTTTCCGCTGGGTCAGGCGCTATACCAGCTGAGGATCGATCCAACGACGACCAATGGGCATCAATCTCCACCTGGTTACTCGCCAGTATCCACACAGGCCCCGCCAACAGCAGCGCTAAAAGCACCACTAGACTGAACAACCAACGCAGTAGCATTTTCATTGCTTTATCCGTAACTGAAAATAATCTGCTTAGTACCGCGATAGCACGTTGGGCGCAAGTATGTAACTAAACGATTAAGGAAGTGGCAGCATTCAAGAAAGGGGATTGAAAGGGTAATAAGATTAACGAGGACTGGAAATGGAGGCGGCCCCAAAAGCCACATCCCGGCACACGCAGCCACCACTACCGTTGCTCCCTTCCGGGCCTGGCGGGGTTCGCAGTTTAGCGTTGCGGGAGGACCTAAGGGGCCACCATAACGGCACACAATGTTATCTCTTAAGTGTGCTTAGGCTGATGTGGTGGCTACGCCCTGATTTGAACAGGGGACCCCATCATTATGAGTGATGTGCTCTAACCAGCTGAGCTACGTAGCCTTTCCCTCATCAACGGGTGCAGATTATGCCTACCTTAATGACGAAAGGCAAGCCGGATTCCGGCTTGCCACCATCACCGAAATTCGCTTACTGAATAGCAGTACGTACAGCCTCTACGCCTGGCTCGCCGTCACGTGTTGTAACACCCTCTAGCCATTCGTCCAGTACGCTATCATTAGCCTTCAAGTAGTCACGCGCCGCATCACGGGGGTCTTCGCCATCATCCATGATCGCGCTCATTAGCTGATTTTCCATCTCCAGCGTAAAGGTCATATTGCGCAGCAAGGCACCAACGTTCGGGCACTCATCCACAAACCCCGCACGGGTATTGGTGTGCACGGTGGCGCCGCCCAAATCTGGGCCAAAATAGTCGTCGGCATCAGAAAGATAAGCCATATCGAAGTTAGAGTTCATGGGGTGCGGCTCCCAGCCCAAAAACACCATCCACTGCTCATTGGGAACCCGGGCGCGCAGTTCCGCAAGCATTCCCGCTTCGCTGGAATCGATCACCTGCCAATCGCCTAACCCATACGCATCGTCATCGATCATCTGCTCAATTAACTCGTTGCCGTCGTTACCCGCTTCGATGCCGTGCACGCTATGCTCGAACTGCTCCGCATGTTCCGCTAAATCGTTAACCGAGGTTACACCCGCATCGTAAACATATTGGGGAACCGCCAGGGTGTACTTTGCCCCTTCCAGGTTGGTTGCCAAGCGCTCAACTTCACCGCGCTCGATATAGGGATCACTAATCGAGGCCATCGAAGGCATCCAGTTACCCAGGAAAACATCGAAATCATTGTTACGCATACCGGCATAGGCAATCGGAACGGAAACGGTATCGACACTTGGCTCATAGCCAAGCCCTTCGAGGACTTCGCTAGCGAGCGCAGTAGTAGCGGTAATATCCGTCCAGCCCACTTCGGCAAAGCGCACGCTGCTGCACTCGTTTGCATAGGCTGCCGTGGGCAGACCCGCTGCCAGCAATAAAACACCTGCATAGCGTGAAGAAGTTCTGCTCATCATCGTTGTCCCCTTTTATAAACTGATTGCCAATAAGTGTTGCCAAAACGTATTGCCAAAACATGGATACGAACACTCAGTTACTGCCGTGGTCGCAGTGCGTAGAAATCATCGGCGTCTTTTTATTGATTGAACGTTCAATAAAAAAATGCCATCATTGCTAGGTAATCATGTCTACGCTCGGGTTTCAAGCAACGACCCTGTTAGGCATTCAACGAATTAGGAGAACGTCGTGCCAAAGGTGGGAATGGAACCGATACGCCGCCAGCAGTTAATCAACGCGACCATGGCAGCCATTGATGAGGTCGGCTTAGCCGAAACTACCGTGATGCGCATTGCCCGCCATGCGGGCGTTTCAGCAGGCATCATCAGCCACTACTTTGGCGGTAAAGATGGCTTGCTGGAAGCGACGATGCGGCAAATCCTGACCGACCTGTCTGGAGCCGTTGCGGTGCGTCGCAATGCGTTGGAAGACGACTCTCCCCGCGCCTATATCGGTGCCATTATTGAGGGTAACTTTGACCGCACCCAGGTCACCGGCCCCGCCGCCAAGACATGGTTAGCGTTCTGGGCCAGCAGCATGCATAAGCCTATGCTGCAGCGGCTGCAAAACGTCAATGATCGCCGACTTTACAGCAATTTATGTCACCAGTTCCGACGTGTTATGCCCCGTGCAGAAGCCCGCAACGCAGCACGCGGCTTAGCCGCCATGATTGATGGCCTATGGCTGCGCGGCGCG
Source organism: Halomonas sp. FeN2 (assembly GCF_020595105.1). Taxonomy (NCBI): domain Bacteria; kingdom Pseudomonadati; phylum Pseudomonadota; class Gammaproteobacteria; order Oceanospirillales; family Halomonadaceae; genus Halomonas; species Halomonas sp. FeN2. The sequence continues at coordinate 4,601,073 of NZ_CP074200.1, read as the reverse complement.
CTAACGCCCGAAGGCCTCGATGCTGCAGAAGCACGCTTTCTTGCTCACACCTATCTCGATCAACTTTTTGCTCACTATGGATGCCCAAAGGCCGCATCCAACACTTACAGCTAATTTTATTACCTTACTGGAGGAGACCTACATGGCCGCTCAAGACGTACAGCCACTTTATATTGATGGTCGCCAGGTAAACGCCACTTCAGGCGATACTTTTACCGTTACCAACCCCTTCGATGGTAGCCTGCTGGCCACTATCGGCCAAGCCAGCCAAGCGGATGTTGACAGCGCGGTTGCTGCAGCCCAGCGCGGCCAACGCGAGTGGGCCGCGATGAGCGGCATGGAGCGTTCACGTATAATGCTGCGCGCCGTCGCGCTGTTAAGAGAGCGCAACGACGAGCTTGCCGAGCTTGAAACCCGCAATACCGGCAAGCCGATCAGCGAAACGGCCAGTGTCGATATCGTTACCGGCGCAGATGCGCTGGAGTACTACGCGGGCCTAGCGCCGGCTATTGAAGGCAGCCAGATCCCCTTGCGTGATAGCTCATTTGTGTACACCCGCCGCGAACCGCTGGGTGTCATTGGCGCCATTGGCGCCTGGAACTACCCGATCCAAATTGCTTGCTGGAAAGCCGCACCGGCGCTGGCGGCAGGCAACGCCGTGGTATTCAAGCCCAGCGAAGTAACCCCGCTGACCGTAATGAAACTGGCGGAAATCTTCACCGAGGCAGGCCTGCCCAACGGCGTCTTTAACGTGGTGCAGGGCGACGGCCGCGTGGGCGCCATGCTTACCGAACATCCGGGCATCGCCAAAGTCTCGTTCACTGGCGAAGCCGGCACCGGCAAAAAAGTCATGGCCGCCGCCGCAAGCTCTACGCTCAAAGACGTCACCATGGAACTGGGCGGCAAATCTCCGCTGTTGGTCTTTGCAGATGCCAATCTTGATCGCGCTGCGGATGCCGCCATGATGGCCAACTTCTACTCCAGCGGCCAAATCTGCACCAACGGCACACGGGTATTTGTTGAACGCAGCGTTAAAGAGGCCTTTGAAGCCAAGCTGGTAGAGCGCGTTAAGCGCATCAAAGCAGGCGACCCAATGGATCCCAGCGTCAACTTTGGCCCCCTGGTCAGCTTTGAGCATCAGGAGAAAGTGCTCTCCTATATTGCCCTGGGCAAAGAGCAAGGCGCCCGTCTGCTCGTGGGTGGCGACGACTGGAACACTGGTAGCTTTGCAGATGGCGCCTGGGCCGCCCCCACCGTGTTCACCGACTGCACTGATGAGATGCGTATCGTGCGCGAAGAGATCTTTGGCCCAGTGATGTCTGTACTCGCCTTTGATGACGAAGCAGAAGTCATTCGCCGCGCCAATGACACTACCTACGGCCTTGCCGCCGGTGTCTTCAGCGAAAGCCTGAACCGCGCCCACCGAGTGATTCACCAGTTAGAAGCGGGTATTTGCTGGATAAACACCTGGGGCGAGTCACCTTCGGAGATGCCAGTAGGCGGCTATAAAGAGTCAGGTATTGGTCGCGAAAATGGTGTTGAGACGCTCAATCACTACACCCAGACCAAGTCGGTACAAATCGAGATGGGGCCGTTTGAGTCAGTGTTTTAATCCCTGAATTAACACTCTCAAACACTGCGGCACAGGTAGGCATGGAAGTGAAACGTCTTTTTCAGGGCCGGAAAGAGCTCCATGCAATTCCGGCATTCCCGCCATCCATGGCGGTCAGATGAAAAAGCCGAGCGCCCATGGATGGGTTCACAGCGTTTTCGTGTCATGCCTACCTGTGCTAACTCATTACCATCTTGATGAGGGAAGCACTGATGTCTCAACCACGCGAATTTGATTACATCATTATCGGCGCAGGCTCTGCGGGCAACGTGCTCGCTACCCGCCTCACCGAAGACAGCAGCGTCAGCGTACTGCTGTTAGAAGCGGGCGGGCCGGACTATCGTTTCGATTTCCGCACCCAAATGCCCGCCGCCTTGGCTTACCCACTACAGGGCAAGCGCTACAACTGGGCGTTTGAAACCGACCCCGAGCCGCATATGGATGGTCGCCGCATGGAGTGTGGTCGTGGCAAAGGGCTGGGCGGCTCCTCGCTGATTAACGGCATGTGCTATATCCGCGGTAACGCACTCGATTATGACAACTGGGCCAAGCAGCCCGGCCTTGAAGATTGGGACTACCTAAGCTGCCTGCCCTACTTCAAAAAGTGCGAAGCCCGCGACATTGGGCCCAACAGCTACCACGGCGGCGACGGCCCGGTCAGCGTGACCACGCCCAAAGCGGATAATAACCCGCTATACCGCACCTTTATTGAAGCCGGTAAGCAGGCTGGCTACCCGGAAACCGAAGACGTTAACGGCTACCAGCAAGAGGGCTTCGGCCCTATGGATCGCTTCGTTACGCCCAAAGGCCGCCGTGCATCAACGGCCCGAGGCTACCTGGATACCGCCAAACAGCGCCACAACCTCACCATCGAAACCCACGCCGTTACCGACATTATTGAGTTTGAAGGTAAACGCGCAGTGGGTGTGCGCTATGAGCAGAAAGGCGAAAAACAGCAGGCCTACGCCCGCCGTGAAGTACTCCTGTGCGGTGGCGCCATCGCTTCTCCGCAAATTCTTCAGCGCTCAGGCATCGGCAACCCTGAACTGCTGAAGGAGCTGGGTATCGAGACGGTACACGCTCTGCCCGGCGTAGGTGAAAACCTCCAGGACCACCTGGAGATGTACATCCAATACGAGTGTAAAGAACCTATTTCGCTCTACCCCGCGCTTAAGTGGTACAACCAGCCCAAAATTGGCGCCGAATGGCTGTTTAAGGGCACCGGCGTGGGGGCCAGTAACCAGTTTGAATCCTGTGGTTTTATCCGCAGCCGCGATGAAGAGGAGTGGCCCAATCTGCAATACCACTTCCTGCCCATTGCCATTAGCTACAACGGCAAAAGCGCGGTACAGGCCCATGGCTTCCAGGCCCACGTTGGCTCCATGCGCTCAGAAAGCCGCGGGCGTATCCGACTGACGTCAAAGGATCCAAACGCGGCGCCTAGCATCCTGTTCAACTACATGGCCAAAGAGAAAGATTGGCAAGAGTTCCGCGACGCCATTCGCCTCACCCGCGATATCATCGCCCAGCCAGCGTTTGATAAATACCGCGGTCGCGAGATAGCGCCAGGCCCCGACGTGCAGTCGGATGACGAACTCGACGCCTTTGTAAAACAGCACGCCGAAACCGCCTACCACCCTTGCGGTAGCTGCCGCATGGGCGAGGGTGAAATGGCCGTCACCGACGGCCAGGGTCGCGTCCATGGGATTGAAGGCCTTCGCGTCGTAGATGCTTCACTATTCCCGGTGATTCCCACCGGCAACCTGAACGCACCCACCATTATGCTGGCCGAAAAAATCGCCGACCGTATCAAAGGTCACCAGCCGCTCCCCCGCGCCAGCGTTGACTATTACGTCGCCAACGGCGCACCGGCCAAACGCGCCTGAACATTTAGTCGGTTTTTTACTCCAAACGCCATGGCCTGCCGCCATGGCGTTTTTTTGCTTTGCGCTTCGCATTTAAAGCGCCAAACATGCCTAAATACTTGCGCGAGGCGGCTTTCATCTGCCAATATTCAAACAAGTGTTCGATTAAGCGTTTTCACTAACTATTTTCACTAACAACAGCAGGCTGAACGACAAAGCCTGAAACAGAGAGAGAGTCTATGCTCACCCTACTCCTTATCGTGCTCGCCATTGCTGGCTTACTCGTCGTAATGCGTCGCGAAGCAGGTGCCCCAGCGGCACTAGCGGTGCTTGGCGTATTGGGCCTTGTTGGCCTGCTGTTTGACGCGGAAGTCATTGGCGTACTGCTGCTGATTGGCGCAGCGGCCGTGGCAGTAGCCGGCCTGCCAGCGCTGCGTCGCAAATGGCTTACACCGCGCCTCTTCGCCACCTTTAAAAAAGTCGCCCCCAAAGTTTCCGCCACCGAGCGCACGGCCCTGGAAGCAGGTAGCGTTTCCTGGGACGGCGAGCTATTTTCAGGCAAACCCCAGTGGGAAAAGCTGCTCGCCTTTAAAGACGACGGCCTACGCGACGATGAAAAAGCCTTCTTGGCCAATCAATGCGCCAAAGCCGCTGGCATGTGTAACGCCTGGGATATCGCCCAAGAGCGCGCTGACCTGCCCCAGCAGCTGTGGGACTTCCTGAAAGCAGAAGGCTTCTTCGGCATGATTATTCCGAAGGAGTACGGCGGCCTTGGCTTCTCAGCTAAAGCGCAGTCCATGGTATTGCAGAAGCTCTCCGCCAATGAAACCCTGATGGTGACCGTGGGCGTGCCTAACTCTCTAGGCCCTGGCGAGTTGCTGCTTAAATACGGCACCCAAGAACAGAAAGACCACTACCTGCCGCGCCTATCCGATGGCCGTGAGATCCCCTGCTTTGGCCTCACCGGCCCCCGCGCAGGTTCTGACGCCACTTCGCTGCCCGATACCGGCGTAGTGTGCAAGCAAACCATTAATGGCGAAGAAGTGCTTGGCCTGCGCCTTAACTTCGAAAAACGCTGGATCACCCTAGCGCCTATCGCCACTGTGGTCGGCCTTGCCTTCCGTCTGTTTGACCCGGAAAAATTGCTCGGTGACGAAGAAGATCGCGGCATTACCCTGGCGTTGATCCCACGCGATACCGACGGCATGGAAATTGGCCGCCGCCACCACCCCATCGGCAGCCCGTTTATGAACGGCCCGATCATTGGTAAAGATGTCTTTGTACCGCTGGATACCATCATTGGTGGCCCTGACATGATCGGCCAAGGCTGGCGGATGCTGGTCGAGTGTCTGTCTATCGGCCGTTGTATCACGCTGCCGTCAGGCGCGACCGGCACCGCACGCTACGCCCTAGGCTGGAGCGGCGGTTTCACCCGCGTTCGTCGCCAGTTCAACGTACCGGTGGCCGAGATGGAAGGTGTACAAGAGCCCCTCGCCCGCATGGCGGCGCTGGCGTATATCTCCCAGGCCACCGTGTATCAAACCGCCAATATGATCGATCACGGCGAAAAGCCCGCCGTACCCTCGGCGATCCTGAAAAGCCAGCTGACCGAGTTCCAGCGCGTACTGCTTAGCGACGCCATGGACGTTCACGGCGGCAAGGCGGTAACCCTCGGCCCACGCAACTACCTGGGTATCGGCTACAGCGCCAACCCGGTGGCAATCACCGTGGAAGGCGCCAACATCATGACCCGCAACCTGATGATCTTTGGTCAGGGTGCTATCCGCTGCCATCCCTACGTGCTGGACGAGCTGGCGGCAAAAGACGCCAACGATATCAAGGCGTTTGATAAAGCCTTCTTCGGCCACGCGGGCTTAATCTTTGGTAACGCTGCGCGCGCCTTTACTTTGGGCTTTGGCATCGGCAAAGCCAGCGTACCCTTCGATGGCCCCGCCGCCGCCTATGCCCAGGATATTGCCCGCCTCTCCGCTGGCTTTGGCCTGTGTGCCGACGCCGCCATGGCGAGTCTGGGTTCAGCACTTAAGAAACGTGAAATGATCTCCGCGCGGCTGGGGGACGTGCTGTCTAACCTCTATCTCGCCTCAATGGTGCTCAAACAGTGGCAAGCAGGCAGCAAGGTCGAAGGCGAAGAGGCGCTGCTGCACTACAGCTGCCGTTTCTTGCTACAGCGTGCCGAGCAGGCGTTTGTAGAGATTTTTGATAATTTACCCAACCGTGCGCTGGGCAAAACGCTCAACGCCGTAGTGATGCCCACCGGCCGCCGCTGGAACAAACCCCACGACGATCTGGCTCGCGATATCGCTAAGCGTGTGTCTACTCACAGTGCTCTACGCACCAAACTGCTGGAAAACACCTGGGACGCAGACGACGGCGAACAGCGCAACCCGCTGGCACGCTACAACGCCTTGCTGGTCGATTATGACCGCGCCGAGGCGATTTACCGGACGGTTAACAAGGCCTATGCCAAAGGCGAGCTACCGCAGACAGCTCTACATCCGGAAGCACGCGTTGAGGCTGGCCTGGAAAAAGGCCTGATCAGTGCTGAGGAAGCGGAGTTTATGCGCACCTTCGAGACCGAAGTATTGGAAATGCTCACCGTAGACGATTTCGCCTACGATGCCTTTGCCAAGAATAAGTCCACCTTGATCGATCACAACGGAAAACCTTCGCCAGCGCCGAAGCAGACCGAGGAAAACATTAAGTAATACCCTATTTTCAATGTATTACCTGTAAAATAGCCGACTCCTGCGTGCCAGGGGTCGGTTTTTTTGTGTTCACTTTCTACGCCTAAATGCGTAGTCCGATGAATCAAAAACGCGTTGCAAGTTCGCAAACGATCAACTAGCCTTTCGTAAACGAAAGCGACTAGTCCTATAAAGTCGCATTTAAATAGCGCTCTCCAACCGCTATTTCCAATAACAATGACGCTAGCGAGATCGGCATGTCCTTACATTTACAAAATATCGATCACATCGTTAACGGTGTGCCGCATATCAGTGGAGTTGATCTAGCCCTTGAGCCAGGCTCCTTCAACGTGCTGCTTGGGCGAACGCTTGCTGGAAAAACCACCTTGATGCGCCTAATGGCAGGGCTTGAACCGCCTACTCGGGGCAAAATTATTATGGATGGCAAAGACGTCACGAACGTCTCTGTGCGTAAACGCAACGTCTCCATGGTGTACCAGCAGTTTATCAACTACCCCAGCCTCACCGTTTACGACAACATTGCGTCCCCGCTTAAACTGGCCAAGCAGCCAAAAAGCGAAATTGATAAGCGGGTTGGCGAAATTGCTGAGATGCTGCATATCGAACATCTGCTAAAACGCTACCCTCAGGAACTCTCCGGCGGCCAGCAGCAGCGTACCGCCATGGGTCGCGCACTGATCAAAGATGCCGACTTAATTCTGTTTGATGAGCCGCTGGTCAATCTGGATTACAAGCTCCGCGAAGAGCTACGCGATGAGTTGCGTGACCTGTTTAAAGCGCGCAACTGTATTGCGGTATACGCCACCACCGAGCCCAATGAAGCGTTGGCGCTGGGCGGTAACACGGCGGTACTTCACGAAGGCAGGCTTCTCCAATACGGCCCTACCGAGCAGGTCTATCGCGAGCCCAATGGCCGCTTTAGCGCAGAAATGTTCTCCGAACCCCCAATCAATATCGTTCCCGGCCAATTGACCGACAGCGAGATCACCTTCGACCAAACGCTTCACTTTCCCTGCGATGACAAGCTAAAGCGTCTTGAACCGGGTGATTACGACTTTGGCGTGCGAGCTTCGCATCTCACTCTACAACCCCAGCAGGCCGATGACCTGGCCCTGGATGTCCATGTGGACGTAGCGGAAATTAGCGGCTCTGAAACCTTCCTGCATGTTCGCCACGAACGCTTCCCCTTAGTGCTGCACTTAGCGGGGATTCAACAGTTTAGTGTTAATGAACCCCTGAAAGTGTACTTCCCCATTCATCAACTTTACGCCTTCGACAAACAGGGTCACACGGTACATATTCCTGCGCGTCAGGGAGGAGCTGCCCATGGCTGAGATCACACTAAAAGGCTTGGCGCACTCCTACGAAAAAACGCCCCAAGGTTCGGCGGATTACGCCATCCGACAGATGGATCACGTATGGCACCAGGGCGGCGCCTATGCCCTATTGGGCCCATCAGGGTGCGGTAAATCGACCCTACTGAACATTATTTCGGGCCTGCTTGAACCTTCAGAGGGCGACGTACTTTTCGACGGCCAGCGGGTCAATGAGCTGCCCCCTGAAGAGCGCAATATTGCCCAGGTGTTCCAGTTTCCGGTGATCTACGACACCATGACGGTGTTCGATAATCTTGCCTTTCCCCTGCGCAACATGAATACCCCCGAGTACCGGGTGAAACCCAAGGTGCTCGAAGTCGCCGATATCCTTGAGCTGACCCCTTTGCTGGATCGTAAAGCCAAAAACCTGACCGCCGACGAGAAGCAGAAGGTTTCCATGGGCCGTGGGCTGGTGCGCGATGACGTAACGGCGATTCTGTTTGATGAGCCGCTCACCGTTATCGACCCGCAGCTAAAGTGGAAACTGCGCCGCAAACTCAAGGAGATTCACGAGCGCTTCAATATCACCATGATCTACGTGACCCACGATCAGCTCGAGGCCTCTACTTTCGCGGATAAAATTGCCGTGATGTATGAGGGCCAGGTGGTGCAATTCGGCACCCCACGTGAGCTGTTCGAGCGCCCTGCGCATACCTTTGTGGGTTACTTTATTGGCAGCCCGGGCATGAATTTTATGGCCGTGGAATATCGCGACGATCAGGTAATGTTCGGCACACAGCCACTGCCGGTTAGCGAACAGATGAAACACGCAGTCGCCAATGCTAACTCTACCAACATTAAGCTGGGCATACGCCCCGAGTTTATCGCCATTTCCTCAAGCGAAGTGACCAATAGCGTGCCGATTCAGGTGACCAGCGTGCAAGATCTGGGCACCTACTCCCTGCTGACCTTCAAACTCAACGAACAAACGTTTAAGGCACGCCTACCTGAAGGCCATCCGCCGGTCAGTGAAGCGGCGTTTGCGCACTTCGACGAGGCGCACGTTGCGCTGTATATCGATGAATACCTGGTGGAGGCTGGCCATGAATAACAAAGTACCCAATAACAGAGCCTGGCTACTGGTGCTCCCCATGCTGGTATTGGTGGCGTTCTCGGCCATCATTCCGCTCATGACCGTGGTCAACTACTCGGTACAGGACGTGCTTGGCCCCAATGCGAGCTTTTTTACTGGCACCGAGTGGTTTAAAAGCATACTCAACGACGACGCACTGCAGGCAGCGTTTCTGCGCCAAATTTCGTTTTCGCTGATTATTCTCGCCATTCAGATTCCGCTCGGGATTGGCATCGCACTCATTATGCCCAAACGAGGTTGGCAAGCCTCGGCGGTGCTAATCCTGATTACTCTTCCGTTGCTGATTCCCTGGAACGTAGTGGGCAGTATCTGGCAAATCTTTACCCGTGGCGATATCGGCCTAATGGGCTGGGGGCTTCGCGAACTGGGCATCGAATACAACATTACCCGCAATGCCGGCGACGCCTGGGTAACCATCATTTTAATGGACGTGTGGCACTGGACGCCGCTGGTGGCCATGCTGTGCTATAGCGGTCTCCGCTCGATTCCTGAAGCCTACTACCAGGCTGCACGTATTGACCGTGCCTCTAAGTGGGCGGTGTTCCGCTACATTCAGCTCCCCAAGCTAACCAACGTGCTGGTCATCGCCGTGCTGCTGCGCTTTATGCACTCTTTTATGATCTATGCCGAACCCTTTGTACTGACGGGCGGCGGGCCGGGCAGCGCCACCACTTTCTTAAGTCAATCGCTAACCACTATGGCTGTCGGCCAACAGGATTTAGGCCCTTCTGCAGCTTTCTCGCTGATCTACTTCCTGGTCATTCTGCTGGTGAGCTGGGTGTTCTACACCACCATTATGAATATGCAGAAAGACAAACCGCCGCACGGAGGTGCCTAACATGAGCTATCAACTCGAAAACACTCAGCGCGGTGAAAAGTACAACACCATTTTTAGCAAGGTTTCACCGGCCAAGCGGCGTAACCGTACTGCCCGTGCGCACTGGCGTTCACGTCTCCTGCTTGGTCTTTATCTCGCGCTAATGATTCTGCCCATTTACTGGCTGATCAATATGTCGCTCCAGACCAATAGCGAAATTCTGGGATCCATGACGATGTGGCCCCAGAACCTCACCTTTGACAACTATATCGGCATTTTCACCAACTCAAGCTGGTACATGGGTTACGTCAATTCGATAATCTATGTGGCGATGAACATGCTGATTACCATCTGCGTGGCGCTACCGGCCGCTTACGCCTTCAGCCGCTACACCTTTATTGGCGACAAGCATCTGTTTTTCTGGCTACTGACCAACCTAATGGCCCCGCCTGCAGTATTTCTGCTGCCTTACTTCCAGCTCTACTACTCGGTTGGCCTGTTCGATACCCACATCGCCGTCGCGCTGGCTCACTGCCTGTTCAATATCCCCCTCGCTATCTGGATTTTGGAAGGCTTTATGAGCAGCGTGCCTAAGGAGATCGACGAAACCGCCTACATCGACGGCTATAGCTTTCCGCGCTTCTTCGTCAAGATTTTTATCCCCATGATCCGCTCAGGCATTGGCGTCACACTGTTCTTCCTGTTCATGTTCTCCTGGGTAGAGCTGTTGCTGGCCCGCACGTTGACAGCCACTGATGCCCAGCCCATTGGCATGATCATGACACGCACATCGACTGCTTCGGGGATTGACTGGGGCACCCTGGCCGCTGCAGGGGTGCTCACCATTATCCCCGGCATTCTGGTGGTCTACTTCGTTCGTAACCATATCGCCAAGGGCTTTGCCCTGGGCCGTACCTGAGGAGATCTCGCTATGTCTTGGATGGTATGGACTGTGCCCACCGCCATATTCTTTTCATCAATTGCGGCCATGCTGGCAGGCATGACGATATGGGAGATTATGTCGCCCACTATTGAGCGCAAAGGGTTTCTACCCATTGCCACCACTCGCGGGGATCGGCTGTTTATCGGTCTGCTCTCCGCCGCCTTTATCCATTTGGGCGTGATCGGCTTTACGTCACTCTCCATTTGGATAGCACTAGCGGTATCAGCCCTATGGCTGCTGGTTTTAATGCGCTGGGGATAGCCCTTGAGACTAGCTCTTGAGACTAGCCCTTGGGAAATGCCATCAGCGTTTAATCGGTATCAAGGACGGCCAAGCCATCAAGGAAGAACACAACAAAACGAGGTCAATATGCAAAAGCACTACAACAAGTCCAGACTGACTAAGTTCAAGCTGACAACCCTCGCCGCCGGCTTGTTACTGGCATCGGGTACACTGTCAGCACAGGAACAGGACGCCCGCGCCATTGCTGAACGCTTGGTCGACGAGCACTTTCAGAACTCGACACTAAGTCGTGAAGAGCAGATCGAAGAGCTGTTATGGTTTGCCAAGGCAGCAGAACCTTTTCGCGGTATGGACATCCAGACCGTCGCCGAAGGTTTAACCACTCACGTCTATGAAAGTGAAGTGCTCGCGGAAGCCTTCAGCGAGCTGACCGGCATTAACCTGACCCACAACATCATCGGTGAAGGTGATGTGGTGGACACCATGCAGAACCAGATGCAGTCGGGCAACAGCATCTACGACGGTTTCGTCAATGACACCGACGCTATCGGCACGCATATTCGTTATGGCACCACCATCAACCTGTCGGAAGCCATGGAGAACGAGTGGGCGGACTATACGTTGCCCACACTGGATTTAGACGACTTCATTGGGCTGCAGTACGGCACCGGGCCTGATGGCAGCCTCTATCAACTACCTACCCAGCAATTCGCGAACCTTTACTGGTTCCGCTATGACTGGTTCCAGCGTGAAGACCTTCAGGAACAATTCCGCGATATTTACGGCTATGACTTAGGCGTGCCCACCAACTGGACAGCTTATCAAGACATTGCCGAGTTCTTCACCGAGCACGTGGGTGAAATAGACGGAACCAAGGTATATGGCCATATGGATTACGGCCGCCGTGATCCGTCACTGGGCTGGCGTTTCCACGACTCCTGGCTCTCCATGGCAGGCATGGGCAGCCCTGGCGTTCCTTCCGGCAACCCAGTAGATGACTGGGGTATTCGCGTTAATGAAGATAGCCAGCCAGTTGGTGCAAGTGTTAGTCGCGGTGGTGCAACTAACTCACCGGCCTCGGTGTTTGCCATGCAAAAAGCCGTCGATTGGCTACGTGACTTCGCCCCACCCGAAGCGCAGGGGATGACCTTTGGTGAAGCGGGCCCAGTACCTGCGCAGGGGCACATCGCCCAGCAGATTTTCTGGTATACCGCCTTTACTGCCGACATGACCGATCCTGCGGTCGCGGTGACTGATGATGAGGGCAACCCGCTTTGGCGCATGGCACCTTCGCCTACTGGCCCGTACTGGGAAGAAGGCATGAAGGTGGGTTATCAGGATGTGGGCGCATGGACGTTCTTCGATTCAACGCCAGAAGATCGTCGCACCGCGGCGTGGCTGTTCGGCCAGTTCACCGTGTCTAAAACGGTGTCGCTGGAAAAACTCATGCACGGTCTAACGCCGATTCGTGAATCCGACATCTTCTCTGAGCAGATGACCGAGATGGCGCCCAAGCTGGGTGGCCTGGTGGAGTTCTACCGCAGCCCCAACGAGTCGAACTGGACGCCTACCGGTACCAACGTGCCTGATTACCCGCGTATGGCTCCGCTGTGGTGGCAAAACCTGGCACCCGTCATGAGTGGTGAAGTCACGCCTCAGGAAGGTCTCGATAAACTGGCGGCGGATATGGACAGCACGATGAACCGCCTGGCTCGGGCCAACGTCTTCGACAGCTATGCGCCCGTGCTCAACGAAGAGCAGGATCCGCAATACTGGTTGGATCAAGAAGGCTCACCCAAACCCAAGCTAGATAATGAAATGCCCCAAGGCACCACCGTTCCTTATGACGAAATGATGGAAGCCTGGATGGCAGCCGGTACGCGCCAAGAGTAACCACGCGTAACGCTTGCAGGGTGGGCAGCCGCCCGCCCTGCAAGGGTTTCATTGGCGGCAGGCCATAGCACAAGAGAAAACACCCACTGCAATAGGGCTATTTATTTGTTAATTGGATCCGCTATGAAACTGCGAAATCGAAATATCGAAAAATTACCTACCGAGACCTTTGATGCCCTGATTATCGGGGGCGGCATTAATGGCGCGGCCACTGCGGCGGCGCTGGCGGGTAAAGGAGCCAAAGTCGCGTTGATTGATCGCGGCGACTTCGCTGGCAGCACCAGCATGCACTCCTCCAACTTAGTATGGGGAGGCATTAAGTACATGGAAAGCAAGGATTTTGCGCTGGTTCGCAAACTGTGCAAAAGCCGCAATCACTTAATAAAGAGTTACCCCTCCACCGTGCAGGAGATTCGTTTCCTGACCACTATTTCGAAAGGTTTCCGCCACTCACCACGCTACCTGTGGGCGGGCACCTGGCTTTACTGGCTGATGGGCAACGGCTTTACCAAACTGCCGCGCCTGCTCTCGCCGAACAAGATTAAGCAGCAAGAGCCCATTATTGATGTTGAGGGCGCTGTAGGAGGCTTCGAATACTCCGACGCCTACCTCCACGACAACGACGCACGGTTTGTTTTCAACTTTGTGCGCCATGCGCTTAACTACGGGGCAATTGCCGCCAACTACGTAGAGTCCCTCGGCGCTGAGCGTGACGGCGACCTATGGGTGACCAAAGCACGCAACGTGATGGATGGCAACACCTTCGACATCCGTGCCAAAGTGCTGATCAACGCCGCAGGCCCCTGGGTAGATCAGCATAACGAGCTGACCGGTCAGAAAACCACCCATCATCACCTCTACTCCAAGGGCATTCACCTCATCGTTCCGCAGCTAACCGACTCTCAGCGGGTGCTGGCATTTTTTGCCGACGATGGCAGGCTGTTTTTTGTCATACCCATGGGTAATCGCACCTGTATCGGCACTACCGATACCCATATGGAGCACCCTGAGGTAGACGTTACCGCTGACGATATCGCCTTCGTGCTGGAAAATATCAATAAGCGACTCACTTTAGATAAACCGCTCACCCAGGACGACATTATCTCAACGCGCTGCGGCGTACGACCGTTAGCCATCAAAGACAATCAGGGCAATGATCGCGATTTTTTACAGCTCTCTCGCAAACACGTAGTCGATACCAATGCTGAGAGTTCCCATATCAGCATCTTTGGCGGCAAGCTTACCGATTGTTTGAACGTGGGCGATGAAATTGCCGAAGAGATGAGCCGCCTGGGCGTTTCCCTGTCAGACCCAGACTTTCAGTGGTATGGGGAACCGCCGAAACCCGTGAAACAGCAGTTTATGGATCAAGCAAAGCGTATGAACCTGGATGCCATGACCGCCTCTACGTCATCGGAGTTGCTCTCTACTCGGTTGTGGCGGCGCTATGCCGACCAGGCTATCCAGATGCTTGAGAAAATTCGTCAGGATCCCGCTCAGGGCGAAATTTTAATTGAAGGCACTGAGTACATTCGCTGTGAGATCGAGCATGCCCGCGACCATGAGATGATCACCCAGCTTGAGGATTTCCTGCGCCGTCGTGCCAAAGTCTCTCTAGTGGTACCTCACGAGCAACTGCGCCAATCCACAGGCTTAAAAGAGGCGTGCCGCGTGCTATTTGGCGACGACGCTGACGAGCGTTTTAACCACTATTTTGAGCAGAACCGCGATACTGCGCTGCCGCCTACTTCTTCATCTGTGGTTTAACATATTCAGAGATTAAACAAAAAAGCCCCCTCATCTAAATGAGGGGGCTTTAGCGTGGTTAAATCAAAATAGTAATTAAACGTCGGCTACTAATCCTTATCTAGCTAGAGCGCACACGCGAAACGGCATCCAACCATCCCTGATAGAGCTCCTCGCGGGTGGACTCCTCCATCTCAGGCAGAAAGCTCTTCTCGCAGCGCCACAGCTGCTCGATCTCTTCCAGAGTTTGATACCAGCCTAGACGCAGCCCAGCCAAGTAAGCCGCTCCCAGGGCGGTAGTTTCCAGAATGGTGGGACGATCTACCTGGACACCCAGCATATCGGCAAGAAACTGCATCACCCAGCTGTTCTTTACCATGCCGCCGTCGACGCGAAGAGTGCCCGGAGGGGCCTCCATGTCGTCGTTCATACAGTGCTGCAAATCGCGGGTTTGATAGCACACCGCCTGCAAGCCAGCGGCGACTATTTCGGCGATGCCCGTATCGCGGGTTAACCCAAAAATAGCGCCACGCGCTTTGGGATCCCAGTGTGGAGCGCCCAAGCCGGTAAAGGCGGGTACCAGATAAACGCTGTGGCCGCTGCGGGTCTCCTGGGCCAAGGCTTCAGTCTCTGATGCGTCGGCAAACAGGTTCAAGCCGTCACGCAACCACTGCACCGTTGCCCCCGCCACGAAAATACTGCCCTCCATGGCGTAGGTTGGCTTGCCGTTAAGCCGGTAGCCAATGGTGGTCAATAGACGATTGCGCGACAGCGACGGCGTTTCTCCGGTATTCACAATCATAAAACAGCCGGTGCCGTAGGTGCTTTTACCCATTCCCGGTTGAAAGCACGCCTGCCCCACCAGCGCCGCCTGTTGATCCCCTGCTACCCCAGCAATCGGCAGTGAGGCGCCCAGCCAGTGCGCTTCGGTGGTGCCAAAATCATCGCTAGAGTCTTTTACTTCGGGCAATAAATTGGCGGGAATATTAAACAGCGTCAGCAGCTCTTCATCCCACTCCTGGGTATGGATATTAAACAGCGCCGTGCGTGAAGCATTGGTGGCATCGGTCACATGCTGCTGGCCACCGGTAAGCCGCCAGATTAAGAAACTATCTACCGTTCCAAACGCCAGCTCACCCTGCTCAGCGCGCTCCCGAGCGCCCTCAACGTTATCCAGTATCCAACCAAGCTTGGTGGCTGAAAAGTAGGGGTCAATCAACAGGCCTGTTTTAGCTTGGACGACATCGGTGTGCCCTTTATCGCGCAGCGACTGACACAGATCCGAGGTGCGGCGATCCTGCCAAACGATGGCGTTATAGAGTGGTTTGCCCGTTTTCCGATCCCACAGAATAGTGGTTTCCCGCTGATTGGTAATACCGATACCATCGATTTGGTCAGCGGAGATATCAGCGTTGCGCATTACGTCCCGGCAGGTGGCCACGACTGTTTCCCAAATGTCTTCAGGGTTGTGCTCAATCCAGCCGTCGTGGGGAAAGTGCTGAGCGAATTCTTGCTGGGCAACAGCGGCCACCTGCCCTTGGCGGTCAAACAGAATGGCGCGGGAGCTGGTGGTACCTTGATCAATGGCGAGTATAAAAGAGGACATATCGAGTTCGCTTTGTTGTATTGTCTTTCGATTTTGTATATTTACTTTCGTTTTATTATCATCCAAGGCTACTCTAGCCGCCCAAAATGCTCAAGGCTGAAACTACCTCATTATGCAATGTAGAGCGCCACATCGTGTTGCGTCAGCAAACGCTGAATCGCTTCTGGGGGTTTGCGATCCGTAAATAGCGCATCCAGCTGTTCCAGATTACCTTGCCGTACGACCGGATTACGATGAAACTTAGAGTAGTCCGCCGCCAAATAGATGCGCCGCGAATTGGCGATAATCGCCTGAGCAACGCGCACTTCCTGATAGTCAAATTCCAGCAGTGAGCCATCTTCATCGATACCACTGATGCCGATAATGCCGTAGTCCACTTTGAACTGATTGATGAAGTCGATAGTGGCTTCACCGATGATGCCGCCGTCCCTGGAGCGCACCTGACCACCCGCGATAATGACGGTAAAATCCTCTTTATGCTGCAGTATGGCGGCCACGTTAAGATTATTGGTAATGATCTCAAGGCCCTGGTGCTCTAACAACGCTTGAGCAATCACTTCGTTGCTGGTGCCGATATTAATAAACAGTGAGGAGTGGTTAGGGATGTGTTGGGCTAGACAGCGCGCAATGCGCTCCTTCTCTTCCAGATGGAGCGTCTT
The DNA here is from genome assembly GCF_020595105.1 of Halomonas sp. FeN2. Lineage (NCBI taxonomy): Bacteria > Pseudomonadati > Pseudomonadota > Gammaproteobacteria > Oceanospirillales > Halomonadaceae > Halomonas > Halomonas sp. FeN2. Next base: position 4,584,494 of record NZ_CP074200.1, on the reverse strand, counting down.
GCGCGTGCTGTAGGCGGTATTCACCGTACTCGACTCTATTCCCACCCCGCCATGCACCCGCCGAACCCGACCTTCATCCGCCAGGGTGTTCAAATCACGACGGATGGTTTGTGGCGTCACGGCAAAATGATCGGTGAGCTGCTCGATACTCATATAGCCGTGCTGACGAACCAGCTCGACAATGGCATCCTGACGAAATTGTTGATTCATAAGCCCGGCCTGTTCGATTTTTATTGATATCTGAACATAATTTAGCAAAATTTTCGAAATCTAATAGCACTCTTCAAACAATTCGGCAGGTGCCAAACCGACAGACCGAGCGTTTATTTCACATCATAGCGGCCACACCAAAAGAATCATGGGCATGGCCACAATCAGTACCACCAGTGAAAGCGGCAGGCCCAGTTTCCAATAGTCGCCAAAGCGGTAGCCGCCAGGCCCTAACACCAGCGTATTGGATTGGTGACCAATAGGGGTTAAAAACGCACAGGAAGCGCTGACAGCCACCACCATCAAGAACGGGTCGAGAGACACATCAAAGCCATTGGCTAAGCTCACCGCAATCGGTGCCATCAGCAGTGCAGCCGCCGCATTGTTGACCACGTTGGATAGCAGCATAGAGAGTAAAAACAGACCCACCATAGTGACGACCACCGGCCAATCGCTGCCAAAGCTGAGCAGCGCGTTAGCAATCAAATCCGCACCACCGCTGGTTTCTAATGCTTCACCCACGGGTATCATCGCCGCTAGCAGCACGATCACCGGGCCATCAATCGCTTGATACCCTTCGCGTAACGGTAACACGCCAATCAGCAGCGAAATCAGTGCTGCAGTGCTCATGGCCACTGCGGCCGGAAGTAGGTCAAACAGCATGGCCATAATCGCCAAAGCAAAAATGGCAATCGACACGGCAAGCTTGCGCGGCTGCCCCAGGTGCAACTCGCGGCTAGCCAGGGGTAGGCAGCCCAGCGAGGCCAAGCTGTCAGAGATTTCATTTTCACTGCCCTGCAACAGCAAAACGTCGCCGTTCTTAAAGCGGATATCCCGTAGCCGCTGCTTCAAGCGCCCGCCATCCCGGGCGACGGCCACCAAGTGCAGCCCAAATTGGTGGTTTAAACGTAGCTCTCGCACGCTGCGGTTAATCATCATAGAGTCATTGCGCACCACGGCCTCGATCAACTGCAGGCCTTCGGTATCCACGCGTTGTTGATCCTGGGCAGCGTCTTTGTTTTTAGCCTTATCTGCCTCTTTGTTACTGGCTGGATGCTCAGCGTCTTCCACTTCTGAATCTGCTTCGGCCTCTTCATCCAGCTCAGCAATCGCGCTAAGCCCCACTTTGTCTTCCAGCATTTGGAGTTCATCAGGCCCTGCTTCTAATAGCAGAATATCCCCCTCTTCCAAGGCGCCGTGGAAGTTATACCCCGCCCGGCGGTTGTCATCGCGCACCACTGCTAACACGGGAATGGTTTCGTCCAGCTCGTCGCGCAGCTGCTGTAGCGTTAGGCCTTTAGCTTTCGACTCTTCGCCTACTTTCAATTCGACTAAATAGTTGGCGGTATCGAACATTTCATCCGTAGAGGCCTGGCCGCTACGCTTGGGCGTCAAGCGCCAGCCCACCAGAACAATAAAGGCCAGACCCGCCAGCGCAACCAAGATGCCGACAGGCGAGAAGCTAAACATACTAAATGCTTCGTCCGTCACCTCTCGGCGATAACTGGAAATAATGATATTGGGTGGGGTGCCAATTAACGTTGTCAGGCCGCCGAGTAAAGAGCCGAACGCCAGCGGCATAAGCAGTAAGGAAGGCGAGGTGTTGTGTTCGCGGGCAAGCCGCATAGCTACCGGTAGTAGCAGTGCCAGGGCGCCCACGTTATTCATAATGCCCGACAACAAAACAATTGTACCCACCAGCACCAGGAGTTGGAGCAACAGGTTCTCCCCCACCTTGAGCACTTGATTGGCAATAATATCCACCACGCCCGAGCGCTCAAACCCTCGGCTAAGCACCAATACAGCGGCTACGGTAATCACCGCCGGGTGGCCAAAACCGGCAAAAGCGCTTTCGGCCGGCACAAGCCCCAGCATGACCGAACCCAGCAACGCCGCCAGCGCCACTAAGTCATAGCGAAAGCGGCCCCAGATAAACGCAGCGAGCGTTAGCCCAAGTACGATAAACACCAGTGTGCTAGGTGTAAGCGTTAACCCGCCAAGATCCAATGCTTCAATATTAACGTTTTCAATACCGGAGCCCTCAGCGCTTGAGCCCTCAACACTTATGTCCTCAGCCGACATCCTTTTCCCACTCCCTTGCAGGCATTTGAAAGTTCACCACGCGATCGATGCACGCCACGCTCTAACATGGCTATTTCTTCTGCACATTAGACGTTTACTATACAGAGGTATAGACCCTGCATATACCAAGCCTATAAACACTTAGCCAAAAGGTAAAAAAGCTCGGCAAAGCCGAGCTTCATAGCGATAGTGTAATGAAGGGTAAAACGGGCTAATAAAAGCGCTTACTTTTGTAATCAACAATACTGCGAGCATCAACTATCTTATAGCGATCCGTGCAGACTTCGAGGTACAGGGCACTTCCTGGCCTAGTGTAGATTCAGTAGGGGGAGCATCGTATCATAAGGCGGTCTGTCGGTTCCGTTTCACGATTTCTGATACGGTATTTTGGAAATGCTGAGATCGCAGGCAATCCATCGGTATGACTTGCCTTCGGCAACGGCCTAGATCACCTTAGGTACGAGTTTATCTGATTTCGGGCGTTGATCCGGTTACCGCCCGAGTTTCTTTCCTCGCGCCCGCACAGCGGCAAGGCCGGATTTTACGCGCACGTTGAGCAGGCCGCGTTCAAACTGGGCGATGCGAGCATGGTGGCCATCATACGGCCGTGCGGGCTGCCCAACTCGAAGCTCGGCCCAGCTGGATCGAGCGTGCATATTTGAGCGTTATGAAGAAAAACCAGGGAACTTGGAAAGCAGCTTCCGCTCGCTTCAACTGACCGAAAAATCAGAGCACGAACCCATCATGAAAGAGGCCTTTCTCGCCAAGTCAGTAGTCGCCGAGGTAAAGACAGTATGCGCTGACGCTATGCAGACGTTCGGTGTTGTCTGGTTTTCAAACCTGGCTGCCCTGGTCATGAGTCGTATGAATTCCGGCCAAGAGAGCCCCGTTCCAGTTGTCAGCACGGGCGCAAAACAATCGAGAGCCCTATGTAGCCTTCACAACTCTTTTCTTCACGTTGGGTTCTATTCGAGCATTGAGATAGCCGAATACGGCCTCTTTGGCCTCATCAAAATATTGCGGCCGGATTTCGCCGTATAGAGAAATACTCCGCGACAGGGCGGCGTCAAAGACATTCACCGAAATCGCCAGAGGCTCACGCATTCCACGGAGGTCGGTGACGATGAATCTGCTTTCCAGTTCCTCACAGAACCATTCGGCGAACCGGGTCAGACGGGAGGCTGCGCCAAGCCGCACGATAATCGCAGCATCCATCCCCAAAAAGAGACGGGCGTTAACCGGATCGTCCCTGTAAAATTCACAAGTAGCTTTTGCAACAATCTCGTACATCTGCCACCAGTTGTCGAAATCCCTGCCGGCAAATTCTTTCTTCAGGTGTTCTATCATGTCCGATGCACGCTGTTCTGCCAACACCTCAAAAATCATCTCTGGTTTCGGAAAATACTGATAGACCGAAGATGCCGGTAGGTTAGCCCGCTCTGCAATCTTGTGAGCGGTTGCGCCGGTAGTGCCGGTCTCTGAAATGATCTGAACCGCCGCAGAAAGGATCTCACTGCGGCGCTTGATGCCTCGTTCCTGCACGGGTTTTCGCGTTTTTTGAGTTGACAAAATCTGTTCTTTTCTCTTGGCCATTGCTGTTGCTTGTAAGGTAATCCCCCCATTTTAAGAGGGCTTCAAGAATAGAGTTCAGGCCGCCATGGCCAGTTTCTGTTGAGGAGTAATGCCTCCGAGGGCCATGTTGGGTCGTTCGTTATTGTAAGTCCATAGCCACTGCGTTGCATATTCCTGAACGTCCTCAAGGGAGTGGAACAGGTAGTGGGCCAGCCAGTCGTAGCGCACAGTTCGATTGTAGCGCTCGATATACTCACCTGCTGCGGGTTGCCGGGCTGGATAAAGACCAAGGTAATACCCTGTTGCTCAGCCCGGGCAGCACTCATGTATTCTGAACCGTTGTCACAGCGAATCTGGGCAGGTTTTCCACGCTACTCGATGATCTGATCCAGTGCTCGCATTACCCGCTCAGAGGGTAAAGACAGATCCACTCAATGCCCAGGCCTTCCCGGTTGTAATCATCGATCACATTGAATAGCCGGTAACTACGTCCAGCTTCTAGCTGGTCAGGCTTGAAATCCATGGTCAAACTGGCGTTGATGACCTTGGGCACTACCAGCGGCTCGGGCTTTTCACGTATCAGCCGCTTGCGGGGCTTGCATGTTCAGCTCCAGCTCCCGATAAATTCGGTAAACGCGTTTGTAGTTCCAGGGATAGCCCCTCACGTTGCGCAGATACAGAAACATAGGCCAAAGCCCCAGTTGCGCTGGTGATGGGTCAATCGCACCAGCAGGTCGGCAATCTCGGCGTTTTCAGAGTTGAGCTTGCCTAGGTAGCGATAGCAGGACTCGCTGACGCTGAAGGTGACGCAAGCCAGGCGAATGCTACAACGGACATGCGCTACCGCTTTTTGCGCCATCTCACGGCGGAGAGATGGCTTTACCACTTTCCCTCAAGGGCTTCCTTACGCAGTTCGGACTTGAGACGCTCTTCGGCGTACATTTTTTTCAAACGCCGATTTTCATCTTCAAGCTCTTTCATACGCTTGATCATAGAGGTATCTATGCCGCCGAATTTGGCTCGCCACTTATAAAGACTAGCACTGCTCATGCCGTGTTCATGGCAGAGCTCAGGCACCGGCACTCCGCTCTTGGCTTGCTTCAGGATCGCCATGATTTGGCTGTGGGAAAAGCGTGATTTTTTTCATGCAGAACCTACCTGCGTTTAGCTTACGGAAAATTCTACTTTTGAGCACCCTGGTTTTTCGGGTGGATTACCGTGTGCGTCCCGTGACTGTCGAACCCTGCCCCCTGCGGACAAAGTACACAACATGTTTCCTGTAAACAGTGCTGTGGTTTCTTCTGCGCCGCAGTCTCGGCATCGCGCCCGCGACCGCGCCCCGGAAAAGCGACCGAATAAAGTGAAATTGCTTCCCATCTCGATCACGCAGTACCCGCAAAGCATCCCTTGACAGAATCTTTATATGACAATTATCATCTTTTTAACAACAAAAGTCGCTTTTGGCTGCCAAAATGAGGATGAGCTGTGAAAAAGATACTGGTCGTTCAGAACGATCTATACGCGCCGAGTGGTCACTTCGGGGCTTCTCTGGAAAAGGCCGGGGCAGAGCTTGAGACGCTGCTAGTCTATGAAGGGCAAACGTTCTCGCCGATCGACGCCAAGGGATACTACGGATTGGTTGTACTTGGCGGCAGGGCTAACGGGTTCGACGACGAGACCAACCCGTTCTTGCCCCACGTGCTCGAGATCATAGAGGAATTTCGCACGTCGCAGAAACCGATCTTCGGCATTTGCCTGGGCGCGCAGCTCCTGGCGCGATCAATGGGCACCGAGAACGAGTCCAATGATGGTTGGGAGATCGCGTTCACCGATTTGCAGTCGACGCAGGCCGCCAAGGACGACCCTGTCTTCTCGGTGGTTCCCGAAAGATCACGCTTCTACGAACTGCACGAGGATCGCTTTCAACTGCCGCAAGGCGCCGACTTACTGCTGACCGGGGACAATCTTACAAATCAGGCTTATCGCGTCGGCAAACACTGCTATGGCGTGCAGTTTCACCCGGAACTGACCGTGGAAGAAGTGAAGAATTTGGCAAAGGTGGTCGCCGATAGGGTCGACGAAAACGGTGAAATGATCAGCAAAAGGATGCTCAACTTCACCATCGAAGATTTTAAGCGTCAGTCTCAACTATGCACACAAATGGCCGAACGCTGGCTTAACTTATCTCCGTGAACTCAAGCCCAACAGGTCACTGCAGATGGCCAACAGGGATAATTTCTGTCGCAGGAATGAAACCTAAAACCCACCTGAAGATTGGGTTGTTCCGTCGAATAACCCATCCGAAATAATAATAAGGTCAGCGAGAAAATGGAAACGATCGTCAACACTATCAACGAGTATCTATGGTTATACGTTCTGACGTATGGCCTTCTGGCTGCAGGCCTGTACCTTACTTTCAAACTCGGGTTCATCCAGTTTCGACATGTCAGGGAGATGATCAGGACTATCTCCGCCTCGGGAGAGCGTGAAATCGGCAGTATCTCGCCATTTCAGGCACTGACAATCAGCCTAGCTTCGCGTGTTGGAACCGGGAACATCGTAGGGGTGGCCATTGCGCTTTTTTATGGAGGGCCGGGTGCCATATTCTGGATGTGGCTCGTCGCACTTCTGGGCATGGCCACGGCCTTTTCGGAAAGCACGCTGGCGCAGTTGTACAAGGCCCGTACTGAAGACGGCAGCATTCGCGGAGGCCCCGAGTTCTATATCGCCAGAGGTTTGAAACTCCCCTGGCTCGGCACTGTGTTCGCGGTTCTTTTTGCCATCGCCGGGCTGGTTTTTGCTTCCGTTCAGTCCAACTCTATCGCCGGAGCCATGAATGGAGCCTTTAATTTCCCCACCTGGATGACCGGGGCTGTGGTGAGCATTTTGATCGGTGTGGTGATCCATGGCGGTATTTCCAGAATTGCCTCTGTCGCCGAAGTCATCGTGCCGTTCATGGCCGCCGCATATGTTTTTATTGCACTGGTTGTCATGGCGATCAACATCACCGAGGTACCGGACGTCATCGGTACGATCTTCGCCAGCGCTTTTGGCTGGCAGGAAGCCGCAGGCGGTGCCGCGGGCGGTGTTTTCGCGGCAATGCTGAATGGCGTACAACGCGGTTTGTTTTCCAACGAAGCGGGTATGGGCACCGTGCCGCATATCGCTGCATCGGCCACGCCGAACCCGCACCACCCAGTTGCGCAGGGGTTCGTTCAAGCGCTAAGCGTCTTCATCGACACCATCGTGATCTGCACAGCGACCGCGATCTTGATCCTGACGTCCGGTGTGATGGGCTCCGATTCCACTCTCAAAGGGATCGAGTTAACCCAAGCCGCTCTCAGCGCGCATATTGGCGGTGCCGGAAGCTATTTCCTTGCCATTGCCGTACTGTTCTTCGCGTTCACTACTATTATGGGGATATACTCTTTTACTGAAAACGCAATCTCGATCGTTTTCGGCAGCAACGCAGTGGTGCAGACAATGCTGAAAGCAGTGTTGCTGGCGGCAACGTTCTGGGGATCCCTCCAGACGGTTACCCTGGTGTTCAACATGGCGGACGCGATCATGGGAATACTTGCAACAATCAACCTGGTTGTCATCCTGTTGCTTTCGGGCACCGTCAGGAAACTCACCACCGATTACATCGCACAACGGCGAACCGGTGAGCCGGAATTTGATATTGCCAGCTTCCCGGAACTTCAGGATCGTGTTGAACCGGGCATCTGGAGCAAGGAGGCGGCATCAACGTCTGAGGCTGCCAAACCTGCCGCAAAGCACGCCAAATAACAAAACAACCGCTCTCCCCCGTCGGCGGAGAGCGAACCCCATTCTTGCACGATGAGCATCGCGTTCGAACTGAGTGAAGCCTGCGAGCATGGTGGTCATCATTAGACCGTGCGAACTGTCCAACTCGAAAGTCATTGAAAATAGCGTGCTCAAGATTGACCGGCTAAGTTCAGCGGTGCCAAAGGAAGCTGTCGAATTGGTGCTCGACCTCTATGGCCGTCTGCCTGCCGCTCGCATTACCTACCTTTTACAGGAAGTCGATGACGAAACCGGCTTCACGGACGCCTTCACACAACTGCGCACCGGCTCGCTCTGCAAGGATAGCGTAGGATTGCTGAATGTATTGCTGGCCGAGGGGTTGAACCTCGGCCTGAGCAAGATGGCCGAGGCAACCAACACACATAACTTCTTCCAACTCTCGCGCTTGTCCGGTTGGCACGTGGAAAGCGACGCGATCAAACGCGCCCTAGCCATGATGGTCAAAGCCCAATCAGACCTGCCCATGGCCCAGCTCTGAGGAGGCGGCATTACGGCCTCTAGCGATGACCAGTTCTTCCCGGCGGCGGGAATGGACTACACACCTGAACTCCTGGCGCATATCTCGCCACTCGGATGGGCTCATATCTTGCTCACAGGCGAATACAGGTGGAAAAACCAAGCCCGGAGGGCCTTATGATACGATCCTGCCCCTACCGGAATCTCCCCCTAGCCTGATGAAAGCCACCGCTTTAGGTTGAACTCTGCTCCTCCTCTCAAAGCTCTATCGTCGGCTAAAGTGAACTCGCTACGGTAAAAGAATAGTAGACCCGGTGGTTTTGCGGCTTTGTAGCGCGTCTTGTGCTTTGCCCGCTTCGGCAAGTGGGTAGCGGTTGGCGATATCGATCTTGACCTTACCGCTTTCAATCATGGCGAAAAACTCTTCGCACATCTTCTCAAAACGCTCGCGGGTGTCGGCGTAGCCATTGAGGCTGGGACGGGTAACGTAAAGCGCGCCCTTCTGGTTAAGGATACCGATATTGACGCCATCCACCGGGCCAGAAGCGTTGCCAAAGCTTACCATCAGCCCACGGGGCTTTAGGCAATCCAGTGACATTTCCCAGGTGTCTTTACCCACCGAGTCGTACACCACATCGCACATGTCGCCGTTGGTAAGCTCGCGTACGCGATCCACCACGTTCTCTTCGCTGTAATTAATCGTCGCCCAGGCGCCGTTGGCCATGGCTAGATCCGCTTTTTCCTGAGAACTGACTGTGCCGATCAGCTTAACGCCTAACGACTTCGCCCACTGGCAGGCAATCGAACCTACCCCGCCCGCTGCGGCGTGAAACAGAATGGTTTCGCCACCTTGTAGTTCATAGGTTTGGCGCAGCAGATACTGCACGGTAAGGCCTTTGAGCATACTCGCCGCTGCGGTTTCGAAATCAACGAAGTCGGGGAGTTTGACCACTTTAGCCGCTGGCAGCACATGCAGCTCTGCATAGGCGCCCAACGGGCCTTGGGCATAGGCCACGCGATCGCCAACGTTAAGATGTGTGACCCCTTCGCCAACCGCATCGACCACACCTGCACCTTCGGTGCCTAGGCCAGAAGGCATGGAAGGGGCTGGATAGAGCCCGGTACGAAAATAGATGTCGATAAAATTAAGGCCAACGGCTTTATTGGCAACACGCACTTCACCCTGACCAGGTTCAGCAGGGGTAACGTCGACCAGTTCAAGTACCTCAGAACCGCCGGTGCGGGCAAACTGAATACGCTGAGACATTAGGACTCCTTCTTGTGTAATTTGCTAATTATTCGGTTGAGACGCCATCTCTGAATAATGCTAAGCATGGCAACAGGTGCTGCTATACAAGCGCGTCGCGGCGTTTAAATCAAGCTAGCACGCTAGCGTATTTTTACCCATTAGAACGCAAGGCAATGCAATCCTGCTGTCATGCGCCCATGCTAGTATTAGCGCTTCTTTATCGTCTAAGGCTTAGAGATTTGTCATGACGCATCCCGCTATTCAACTCCCTGCGCTGATTGCTCACCGCGGCTACTCCGCCGCTGCCCCTGAAAACACCCTAGCTGCGGTGCACGCCGCTCATGAAGCGGGAGCCACATGGGTAGAGCTGGATGTGCAGCTACTGGGTGATGGCACCCCAGTGATCTGGCACGACGGCGATGTAGCGCGCTGCTCAAACGGACGGGGCGGACTCGCCTCCATGAGCTGGGCCAAGGCGCAAACCCTGGATGCCGGGGGGTGGTTTGACGATCGTTTTGCAGGTGAGAAGATGCCTAGCCTCAGCGAAATGTTGGCACTGCTTAACGAGCTGGAAATGGGCGTCAATATGGAAATCAAGGTCAATAAAGGCCGCGACCCCATCGCGCTGGTGGAACGCGCGCTACCGGAGATGCTCGACACTCTCCCCCCCGAGCGCTTGATAATCTCCTCCTTCAATGCCGCTGCTCTTGGCCACTGCCGTCAATTTGCCAGCAAAGAGCGGCTTGCTCTGGGCGTACTGTTCGGAAGCGTGCCCAAAAGCTGGCGTGAGCAGTGCGAGGCCATTGAGGCGTTTAGCGTGCACCCCCACTGGCCGCGTTTGAAGCGCGCCCAAGCCGACGCTATACAGCGCGATGGCTATCAAATATTGTGCTATACCGCCAATGACCCCAGCGCTTTCCATAGCCGCTGGGAGTGGGGTATCGGCAGTGTCATCACTGATGAACCCGCCGCGTTCAAACGTTTTTTAGACAGCCATTGACCAGTAACGCGTGATACGTTCAAACACTGACAAGGAGTCCACCGTGAAGTACCTAGGAGCACACGTGAGCGCCGCGGGCGGCGCAGACCAAGCCGTGCAGCGAGCGGTGGAAATTGGTGCGGATGCGTTTGCGCTATTCACCAAAAATCAGCGTCAATGGAAAGGTAAACCGCTCACCGATGAGGCCATTCAAGCCTTTCGCAACGCCTGCTCCGAGCATAATTTTGCCCCTGAACAGATTTTGCCCCACGACAGCTATCTGATTAACCTCGGCCACCCCGAGCAGGAAGGCCTAAGCAAATCCCGGGATGCCTTTCTGGACGAGATGCAGCGCTGCGAGCAGCTGGGACTGACGCTGCTTAATTTCCACCCTGGCAGCCATTTGAACAAAATCAGCGAAAGCGACTGCTTAAAGCGTATTGCTGAATCCGTTAACGAAGCGCTAACGCATACTCAGGGCGTTACGGCGGTGATTGAAAATACCGCTGGCCAAGGCACTAACCTGGGCTGGCGCTTTGAACATTTGGCCGAAATCATTGCCCACGTGGACGACAAAACTCGCGTGGGAGTGTGCATTGACACCTGCCACGCCTTTGCGGCGGGCTATGATTTACGTACGACAGAGGCCACCCAATCAACGCTCGATGAGCTAGGCAGCGTGGTGGGCTTTGAGTATCTGCGCGGCATGCATTTAAACGATGCCAAAAGCAACCTTGCCAGCCGCGTAGATCGCCACCATAGCCTGGGCAAAGGCAACATCGGCCTGCCCGCCTTTACCGCTATCATGCAGGAACCACGGATAAACGCTATTCCCATGATCCTGGAGACTATAGAACCCGAGATATGGGCCGATGAAATAGCTTGGCTACGCGCGCAAGCCTTCTGAACAGTGGATACAAAGAGTCAGCCTACGATGCAGCGGTTTTTGCACGCCCGGTAATGCTTGCCTACGCTTAAACTCCTTTACCCAAGCCCCAGCCTACGTAAGGAGTGTGCAATGAGCGATACCGATCTCGGCAGTTTAGATGCCCAGACCCTAGCTCACTTGTTTGAAAGCCGAGAGGCCTCCCCGCTAGAAGCGACTCGTGCCGCTCTTGAGCGAATCGAGCGCTTCAACCCAGACGTTAACGCCTATGTATATGTAGATGCTGAAGGCGCAGAATCGGCGGCCAAAGCCTCGGCACGGCGCTGGGGGCAAGGCAAGCCGCTAAGCCCCATCGACGGGGTGCCGGTATCGCTTAAAGACCTGACCCAAGTGGCGGGCATGCCCTGCCGGGAAGGCTCGCTAACCTCTTCTAAAGCATTATGCGACACCGATGCGCCTCCCGCACGCATGCTGCGTGAAGCGGGCGCTATCCTGCTAGGCAAAACCAACACGCCCGAATTTGGCTGGAAAGCCGTGACCGATAACCGCGTCTTTGGCGCCACGGCCAACCCCTGGGATACGCGGTTAACCCCCGGCGGCTCTTCCGGCGGGGCCGCTGCGGCCGCCGCGCTCAATATGGGTGTGCTGCACCAGGGCGGCGACTCAGGCGGTTCCATACGTATCCCCGCGGCGTTCACCGGTGTCTTTGGCTTCAAACCCACATTTGGCTGGACGCCCCAATGGCCACCGGCTAAAGAGCCCAGCCTATCGCACCTGGGGCCGTTAACGCGCACCGTGCGGGATGCGGTCAGCATGCTCAATGTGATAGGCCGCTACGACTACCGTGACCCTTACGCCACCCGCGGGCAGCCCGAGTGCTGGGGGATGGATTTGGATAAATGTTTAACCGGACTACGGATTGGCTACTCGGCTGATCTTGGCTACGCCAAAGTAGATCCACAGGTTGCCGAACGCGTGAGAGAAGCAGCCGGCAGACTGGAGGCGTTGGGCGCTGAGATCGTCGAAGTACATCCCGGCTTTTCGTCACCGCTGGATACCTTCCGCAAGCTTTGGTTTACCGCCTCTTTAGAGCAGTGGTCACAAATGGATGATCACCAGCGTACGCTGCTGGATCCCGGCATGGTGGCCAATGCCCGTGAGGCCGAACCCTGGAAAGCCGTTGAGCTGTTCCGTGCCTTGGCAGACCGTGCAGAGTTAACCCAGCGCCTGGAGCACTTTAACCAAGAGTACCACCTGCTAATGACACCCTCGGTGGCGATACCGCCGTTTGAAATAAACCAGGAAGTCCCCCCCGGCAGCGACATGCGGGACTGGGAGGAGTGGGCTCCATTTAGCTATCCTTTCAACCTTAGCCAGCAGCCCGCCGCCTCGGTGCCCTGCGGATTTACCGATAAAGGATTGCCGGTAGGTTTTCAGCTAGCAGGAGGCAAATATGATGATGCCCGCGTTCTGCGCGCCTGCCATGCCTACATGGAAGCGCATCCGCCGCGCTTTCCCAGCGTACCCAACCCTGCCCAGTATGCTTAAACTTGTACCACATGAAAAAACCCAGCCAAGTGTAATGCCTGGCTGGGTTTTAACGGTCAATAGCGAACGTTACATCGCCGAGAGTTTCTCTTGGTCTAACACGCCCGACATGCGCACCATAGCCAGCGCTTCATCCAAGTTGCTCATCTCTTCAATCATGACCAACTCGCTCTCTAAGCTCACCGGCTGACCGGCTGTTTCAGAAAGCAATTTTTCCAGAGAAGCTACATCCATAGCGTCGTCTAAGTGGTGAACATCTACTGAGGCGCTGTTGCGGCCCGGCAAATAGATGGTGCCATTAGAGAAATCCACGGCGTAGGCAATCACTCCGGGTACAATAAAAAACAGCAAACCGACCCCGTTGGCGACAGCAATTACCGGGTCAATATCACCGCTCAATTGCCCTTTACGCTCAGGGTGAAAAAGCGTACCACAACCACTCAACGACACGATGGAAACGCCAACCACGGCGCCAGTCAACCAGCGACGAACTGCTTGATGCATGAAGGTTCCCTCAAACAAAAAAGTAACGATAGTCGATATAGTGTATTGCGCTTTCATTTTTGCCGACTATCGCGCCATAAAACTCGATTAGTTTAGCACAGCCATCCAAAAGCATAGATCATTTGAACATGAGCACTATTTTGCCGCTTTAACCGCTAGGCCGTACAATGTTCCCATTCAACGCTTCCCAGCACTTTTTTCAAGAATCCAGTTTTCAAAAACCTGTTTTCAAAACTTAAGGAATGCTCACGCCCATGCGCGCCAGCCAATTACTGATTGCCACTCTCAAAGAAACCCCGGCTGACGCCGAAGTCATTAGCCACCAGCTAATGCTCCGTGCCGGGATGATTCGCCGCTTAACCTCTGGCCTTTACACCTGGCTGCCCCTTGGCCTGCGTACCCTGCGCAAAGTGGAAGCCATTGTGCGCGAAGAGATGAACCGCGCCGGTGCTCAAGAGGTACTGATGCCCGCCGTGCAGCCTGCTGAGCTTTGGCAGGAGTCTGGCCGTTGGGAACAGTACGGCCCTGAGCTATTACGCCTAAAAGATCGCCACGACCGCGACTACTGCGTTGGCCCGACCCACGAAGAAGTGATTACCGATCTGGTGCGTAAAGAGATCGCCAGCTACAAACAGCTGCCGGTCAATTTCTACCAGATTCAGACCAAGTTCCGTGACGAGATTCGCCCACGCTTTGGGGTAATGCGCTCCCGCGAGTTCATCATGAAGGACGCTTACTCCTTCCACCTGGATGAAGACTCGCTGAAGCAGACCTACCAGGATATGTACGACGCTTACACACGCATTTTCACGCGCCTGGGCCTCGACTTCCGCCCGGTGATCGCCGACAACGGTTCTATTGGCGGTACCGGCTCTCACGAATTCCACGTGCTGGCCGAGTCTGGCGAAGACGACATCGTCTTTTCCAACTCTTCCGACTACGCCGCAAACATGGAAAAGGCCGAAGCCTTGCCTGCTCCCCTGGGCAGCAACATACAGCGCGAAGCGCCTACCCAAGAGATGCACCTGGTAGATACGCCTAACGCCAAAACTATTGCCGCCCTGGTTGAGCAGTTTGATCTGCCGATCGAGAAAACGGTCAAGACCCTCATCGTACGTGCCGCCGAAGGCGGCCTGATTGCCCTATTGGTGCGCGGCGATCATGAGCTGAACGAGGTAAAAGCTGAGAACCTTCCCCAAGTGGCGGCCCCGCTGACCATGGGCAGCGAAGAGGAAATTCGCGCAGCAGCCGGCGCAGGCTTTGGCTCGCTTGGCCCGGTGAACCTTGATATGCCCATTATTGCCGACCGCAGCGTTGCCCTGATGAGCGACTTTGGCGCGGGTGCCAATATTGAAGGCAAACACTATTTCGGCATTAACTGGGAGCGTGATGTGGCCCTGCCCGAGGTAGCCGACCTGCGCAATGTGGTGGAAGGCGACCCCTCTCCTGATGGCCACGGCACGCTCTCTATCAAGCGTGGCATCGAGGTGGGTCACGTCTTCCAGCTTGGCCAAAAGTACTCCCAGGCCATGAACGCCAATGTGCTGGGCGACAACGGTAAAACCAGCCATCCTTGGATGGGTTGCTACGGCATCGGCGTGACCCGCGTGGTCGCCGCCGCCATTGAGCAGAACCACGACGAATCCGGCATTATCTGGCCCAACGCTATTGCGCCCTTCCAGGTGGCACTGGTGCCGATGAATGCACACAAATCCCAGCGTGTTCGCGAAGAGTCTGAACGTCTTTACCAAGCGCTCACCGCCGCTGGCTTAGACGTCTTGCTGGATGACCGCGACACCCGGCCCGGCGTTAAGTTTGCCGATTTGGAACTGATGGGCGTTCCTCATCGCCTGGTGATCGGCGACCGCGGCCTGGACAACGGTGAGCTGGAGTATAAAGGTCGCCGAGATAGCGAAGCCACCATGGTGCCTGCTGATCAAATCATCGACTTTTTGCGTGAGAAAGCGAGCAGTTAAGGTAGCAACGCTTTGCGGAGTCTTGCTGAGCGGCGCCGGGCTTGTAGCGACAAGCCCAGTAGCGGCTCAGCCGCTGCCTCAAACCCTGCGCCCTACCCTTGAGTCTGCCAATCAGCAGCATCAAACGGCTCAACAGCAGTGGGCAGCGCGTCAGTGGCGTGAGCGTATGGACACGCCGCTAGCGCGTTTTATTGATGATGCCGTACAGCGCCAGACACTGCTCACGCGTATCTACCAAGAGGCCAGGCTGGCAGGCTTACCGCCAGAGTTAGTGTTAGCTTTGATTCAGGTGGAGAGCGCCTTTAAAGCCGAGGCTATCTCCTCAGCAGGCGCCGTTGGCTTGATGCAAATCATGCCGTTTTGGGTCAGCGAACTTGGGCTGCCGATTGATGACTTAACCTATCCGCCGCGCAACCTGCGCTATGGATGTACCATTTTGGCGCATTACCTCGCTATCGAGAACGGCGACTTTACCCGCGCGCTAGCCCGCTACAATGGCAGCCTGGGCGAAACCTGGTACCCGGAGCGGGTCATGCGCGCCTGGCGGGATACCTGGCGCCAGCCAACATTGCCCTAAACGCCTCGCATCCTATCTCATCGGTACCAGCTAACCTGATCGCCAACGCCCGCATTTAGTAAAAGTAAAAGCAATAGTGTTGGCTTATCGTTAAGCCAAACGCATGACTTTCCTGCACAATCCATTCACTATTATGGTAAACACTTTGCCAGCTTAATGCGGGATGCCAACCTCAATGCCAAAGCCAACACTACGACGTCGCCCTTTTAGCGGGTTTATCAATGCATACGCAGCCCCGCTATTGGCACTGGCAGTAATCACCCTGCTTGCCCCCAACGTTAACGCTGCGCAAATAACCATAAGCAGTGCTGATGGCCAACCGCTTGAGAACGCAGTGGTTGAGATTTACTATACTTCGGAGGCGAGCAACCCTCCCCAAGAAGAGAGCATCTTTCAGCGTGATGCAGCCTTCCACCCCAAAGTACTAACCGTTCCTACCGGCAGCCATGTGGCATTTCCCAACCAAGACACAACCCGTCATCACGTCTACTCTTTTTCACCGGCCAAAACCTTTGATTTAAATCTCTACCTGCAAGAAACGCCGCCACCGGTTCACTTCGACCAATCCGGCATTGTCGTTTTAGGATGCAATATTCACGATCACATGCAGGCTTTTATTGTTGTTAGCGACGCCCCCTACTCGGCGAAAACGGGCGCCGAAGGCGTACTTACCCTGCCTGAGCTGCCATCAGGTGAGCATCGTGTGCGCGTTTGGCACCCGCTGCTTGATGACAGCCAGCAAGTCTGGTGGGAAGGCGTCATTACCGATAACGACCAACTAAACGTCAGCTTGAAACTCAATGCGCTGCCACCCCCAGCGCCAACCCTCTCTCCCCTTCAGCAGCGATTCAAAGATGCCACTTAAGCCCCTATCAGTGTTCAGGAGATGGCGATCAGCCACTTAGTGAGGTTGCTATGCGCTTTAGAACGCGCCTGATGCTCGTACTACTGACAGTGGTGATTGTCTCGCAGCTCGCCACCGGTTTGGCGTTTCTTCGTGCGACCCAAAACGACGTCGTTGCAAAAGGCTCCCAACGTTTAGAAGTGGGTGCCAATGTATTGGATCAACTGCTGGACACACGTGGTGAGCAGTTAGTTAATAACGTCGCCATCCTCGCCGATGACTTCGGTTTTAAAAGCGCCGTTTCCACCCAGGACACCGAAACGCTCTACTCCGTATTGGCCAACCACGGTGATCGAGCCAAGGCGGATATAGTGTTACTTAGCGGCCTGGACGGACGTATTTTGGCAAGCAGCCATCACGCGCAAAATAGCCCAATGCCTTTCCCACAGCTGTTTGATCGGGCTAGCCAAGAAGGGGAAGCTGTTAGCGTCGTCATCGCCGAAGGGCAGCCGTACGAGTTTGCCCTGCTGCCAGTGCGTGCCCCCAACCTGATTGGCTGGGTGGGTATGGGCTTTTTAATCAATGAAGCGGTCACGGAAGAGATTAATGCACTAACGGGGTTGGACATTAGCGTAGTCAACTATCGCGATAACGGCGAGATCAGCTATCTTGCCAGCTCTCATCCCGAGCAACTGGCCCAGAAGTTAATGAGCGGGCGTGACGATGAGCTAATCGAAGGCGAATATGCCTTACACAGCCAGATGACGCCGGATGCCGAGTACCTGACCTACGCGACTCAGCTCTATTCCGATGACCTCAACCAGACCTACGCATTGTTACAACTCTCCCGCAACGAGTTGCTTGGCGCTTACCGCTCGCTGCAGTGGCAACTGCTGGGGATCATTGCCCTGATTCTGCTGTTTACCGTGCTCATAGCCATGTGGAGCGCGCGGAGCATGAGCAAACCGCTAATGGAACTGGCGAAGGCGGCTCAGCGCATTGGGCGCGGAGAGCGTTTCACTGAGTTACCGATCGGTACAGAGCGAAGCGAAACCGGGCTTTTAGCGTCGACACTACTGGCCATGCAGGAGGGTATCGCTCAGCGTGAGTCCACTCTTCATCATCAGTCCCGTCACGACTTACTTACCGACCTGCCCAATCGCATCAGCGCCCAGGAAGATATCAGCCTTTTGATCAAACGCGGCGAGCCGTTTACCCTTCTGCGCCTGGCGATTAACAACTTTCGCGACATTAATGACACCTTCGGCTATGCGCTGGGGGATCACGTGCTGGTCACCCTGGCCAAACGCTTGCAGCACTTTGATGGCTCGGAGAGTACTGCCTACCGGATTGATGGTGATGAGCTACTACTGCTCGCCAAGCAGTCAAGAAGCGACTTTGCCTGGCGTACCCGACTGTTCACTACGCTGCACCACCCTATCGATCTTGATAAATCACCCATCACACCCTCACTTTCAGCAGGGGAAACCAACTACCCCGACCATGGCGACAGCCCACAACTGCTGCTGCGGCGATCCGATATAGCACTGGATATGGCACGCCGTCACCGACACCACCACCAGCGCTACCTGGAAGGTCAGGATGAGCATCATTTGCGCCAGCTCACCCTGATTCGGGATTTACAGGATGCGGTGGGCAACGGTGAACTGTGGATGGCCTACCAACCCAAAGTAGACAGCCGTAACGGCCGTGTCGATCAGTGCGAAGCGTTGATGCGCTGGCGCCACCCCTCATTAGGTTTTGTACCCCCCGATGAGTTTATTAGCCTGGCCGAGCGCTCGGGAAGTATCAGCATGCTTAGCCACTGGATGTTGGCCAATGTCTGCGCTCAGCTGCATACCTGGCAGCAACGTGGTTATCATTTATCCGTAGCGGTTAATCTCTCCGCCAGTGATGTCATGGATCGCCAACTAGCTACTTATTTGGCCAGCCTACTTGAACGCTATCGCCTTGCCCCTGCCCGCCTGAGTATCGAGGTCACTGAAAGTGCCGTTATGCAGGATGTTGATGCCGCTATGGCCACGTTGATGGAGCTCAACCAACTAGGGCTGCGTATTGCGATAGATGATTACGGCACTGGCTACTCTTCCCTCGCGCAAATCAAACGTCTACCCGTGGATGAACTCAAGATCGATAAGTCTTTCGTGCTGGCGATTGACTCCCAAAAAGATGACTTAACCATTGTCAGCTCGACCATCGAAATGGGCCATAGTTTAGGACTGCGCTTAGTCGCCGAAGGCGTTGAGAACCGCGCCAGCGCCGAGCTGTTAAGCAAGCTTGGCTGTGACTATTTACAGGGGTACTGGATTGCTAAACCAATGCCAGCGGATGAACTTCCTGCTTGGCTGGATAATTTTACGCCGCTGTCATTGCCCCACCCGATGTCTTCCATACTCAAGTCGTTCCAGAGAAAGCCATGATGTTATTTCAATCTATGTTTTCGCCGCCAACCGCCTCCTTTCGGCACTCCCTTTCCGGCTACCTTGCACCCTGCATCGCGGTCTGTTTAGCGCTTGCCGCTGCACCCTCCTCTGCCGGTAGCCGTATTGTAGGTACCGGTGGGGTAAGTGCCATTGAAGGAGCTGCAGGGGGCGGTTTATCGCCTTGGGCAGTGCTGACCAGCACCGCCAGCGAACAGGAAATTGGCGTCACTGCCGCCGCTACCCGCGCCTGGGTGGACGATTATCGGCTAACGGTGACCGGCGCTAGCCTGAATGTTTATGACCGTGTTGAACTCTCAGTAGCGCGTCAAACGCTTGACCTAGATACCCTGGGTGGCGAGCTAGGCCAGGATATTTACGGTGCCAAGGTGCGCTTGCTCGGCGATGTGCTCTATCACCCTTGGGGTATTTGGAGTGTTGGGATGCAGCATAAACGACTGGTTGATGGCACCATTCCCACCGCCCTCGGCGCCGATGAGGCAAGCGGTACCGATGTTTATCTCAGCGCCAGCAAGCTGCTGTTTAGCGCTGTTGCCGGGCGCAATGTGCTGCTCAACGCCACCCTGCGCAATACCGATGCCAACCAGGGCGGCCTAATCGGCTTCGGCGGTGATCAGGGTGGCCGCTCGTGGATGGCTGAGGGGAGCGTGGGCGTTTTTATTACCCCACAATGGGTTGTCGGCGCGGAGTATCGCCAGAAACCCGATAACCTAAGCGTGGCTGAAGAGGATGATTGGCAAAGTCTCTACAGCGCCTATTTCTTCAATAAGCACGTATCACTCACAGGCGCCTGGTTAGACTTAGGCGATATTGCCGGCCTACCCTCTCAACGCGGCGGCTATCTTTCACTTCAAGCAGCTTTTTAAGCGGGGCGCTATGAGCTTTCCACGCAAACACTACCGTACACGCCGTTGTTTAATAGCGCTTACCTTTATGGCGGTGGCGTTTTCACTCGCAGGCTGTACTCATCAGTCAGCCACTCAATCGACGACGCTTTACGAACGGCTTGGCGGGCAGGACACTATCGATACGGTAGTGGAGAACCTCTTATACCGAATTGCCGATGACCCAGAAGTAGTGGTGTTTTTTGCTAACACCAATATCGATTTATTTGCTAAATCCCTGGCCAGCCAGCTATGCGATGTAAGCGATGGCCCCTGCCGCTATGAAGGCCCGCCGATGGATCGTGCTCATCAACATATGGGGCTAACAGACGTGCACTTTAATCGCTTGGTGGAACATCTCGATGCGGCTATGCAGGAGGAAGGTATTGCCCTTGGCGCGCGTAATGAACTGCTGGGCAGACTCGCCCCCATGTACGCAGGCGTTATGCGTCTTCAGTAACCTGCCAGCCGTCACGACCCATCGTTTTTACCCGGTATAGTGCTTTGTCAGCGGCTTCGTAAGCGTAGGGAAACGTTGCTTCATCGGCCACAAAACAGCTGCCGCCTACGCTTAACGTCACGCCTTTTTTATCCGGATGGGCGGGATGCATAAAGTCAGCTTCACGCAGCCCTTCAATTAACTGATGGCAGTAGCTCTTTAGCGTATCAATGTCTGGGCAATGGAGTAGTGCCGCGAACTCATCGCCTCCCAAGCGGTAGAGCTGCGCTTTATCATTCAGCGTTTTACCAATCAATGCAGCCAACTGACGCAAGAGAGTATCGCCTTGCGGGTGCCCGTAGGCATCGTTGTACTGTTTAAAGAAGTCGATATCGACCAGAATCAGTCCCAACGATTGATGCTGCTTCGCCAACACATCCTGGTGCAAAGCGCTGCGATTGCCTATCCCGGTGAGCGGGTCGCGCATGGCACGCTGCATCCACTCGAAGGTCTCCTGGGTGGCGCGATCAGTGCGCCGTAACTGGCGCTCGTGAAGCCACCAAAACAACAACCCCATGACAAAGATCAATAAACTGGAGTAAGTCAGCACTAGGCTATGCTGACGGGTACTTTCTGAAAAATCATTAATCGCCGCCCCCCGGCGATCAAGCTGATCCATCTCAATGTGGGTTAAACATTGAATCGGTGCGAACAACGCCATCGCCGCCGCGATACGGTCAATGTCGCGCGCCGCTAACAAAGCCGCCAGCCGATCTAACTCCGTCAAACTAGGCTCGGCACAGGCATATTCACGCCGATATATATGCATATCGGCTAAACCGTAAGCCAAGTCAATATCCATGGTGGCAGCCTCCAGCGCCTCTTGCTCTGGCTGATCGCTCAACAGCTCGGACTGGGCATCTTGTAGGTAGACGCGTGCCCGAGTAGAGAGCTGCTGGCCTGTAAGGCTCCCCGTTTGGCTAAAGTACGCCTGTATTTCGGGATAGACCCAGCGCGATTCATAAACTATCAGCACCATAAGCGCCAAAAAGCTCATCAAGCTCAGCGACAACCACGTAATGTAGCGATGCTGGCGAGCTAAAGGCCGTGGTTGCATCGTTGGCTGCGCAGCTAGCTTGGGTTTGGATGTCACCACTTCGCCTCTATGCTACGAATCATCCAGATCCAGTCGTTAAACTCACGCAGGTTTTCTACGTCGCGATCACCATAGTCACGCTCTACTAGCCGCACAGGGCCTCGCGTACGGATGGTGAGCGGATCGCCATCCTCAGAGCTAACCAGGTACCAGTTAGGGTCATCCCACCCTTCTAGGGTAACCTCGTAGTCATCCCAGGCGGTAAAGTGAAGCGCCGGGGGTACTTCGCCAAACTGTTCAATCAGAAAGGCGCGAAACTCTACGCCCTGCATCTCTACTTCACGCCCCTGATAGGGGTCATAAAGCGTAAACGTCGTATCGGACATGGCGTGCAAGTCACTTAAAGCGACCTTTTGAGTGACATCTCCGTTGATCATATTCAATGCCTGGGCAAAGGCAGTCGCGGGAAGTGTTATGCCTACGACAATTAATGCGCACGCCAATCGATCACGTACACGCCCCCATGGGCTGCGGTGTAAGGCAACTACGTTCATGGCAAAGCTTCCTGGTGTGTTAATTCTTTTAAAGAACTTTACCAGAGCAAGCTTTACATTGCTCTTAAACGCACGCTACGTGCTTTCAACCCAGTCGATTTTGAGATTTCAAAAAAAAAGCCAGCCCATAATGGGCTGGCAACAGGAGGCTTGCTACGTTAGCAAACCCCCTCCCCTGACAAGGTTTACATGAACCGGGAAAGCTACTTCTTGCGTCCACCTTTACGAAGATGATCGCGAATCACGAAGCCCACCCAACCCACCATAAATGCGATTACTAACGCGACGGTGGCTAAGCCGAAGATAATTGTGTCATCCCAATACATGGTGAATCCTCCCGCCGTGATGTATGTGTTCATACTAGTCACTCAATGGCGGAAGAATGCTGACCTGGGTCAAGTTACGGCAGGCGGGAGAAGGCAGTTAAACAGGAAATTGATACCGATCAATATTTGGGCGTGATGAGCCTAGCAGCCTGTCGGGCTTGGCCGATCGTAGCGAGAAGCACGGATTTTGAGCCAAATTTATCGATCGATTGAGGCGAATAGCGCGCTATTTAACGAAATCGATCGAATAAAGTTGGCCAAAATACCGGGATTCGCAGTAGATCAGTGTTAAGTCCGACAGGCTGCTAGAGCACCTTGCGGTCTTCGACTTTGCTGTGCTCGGTACCTGGCGGTAACGGGTGGCCTTTGGCTAACTCTGCACGGGTAGCTTCGCGTACGTCTAAAATGGTCACTTTATAGTTCAGCGTGCGCCCGGCCAGGGGGTGGTTGGTATCGACAGTGACGCGGTCGCCATCGACTTCGAGTACCGTGACAATTTGCGGCCCGGCTTCGCCTTCGGTTTGAAAGCGGCTGCCTGGCTCCAACTCAGCGTTACCAAAAGAGCCGCGGCTGACTTCTTGCACCAGGGCCTCGTTGCGCACACCGTAGGCATCCGCGGGCATTAGCTGAACGCTTAGCTCGGCGCCAGCTGTTTGGCCTGCTAGTGCCCTTTCCAACCCAGGCACGATATTGTCGTGACCATGCAAGTACTCTAACGGCTTATTGCGCGCCTGGGAGTCGTCCAATACCTGCTTGCTGCCATCGTTGAGCACGTCGCTAAGAACATAGTGCAAGGTAACTACCTGATGCGCCGTAATCGACATGAAAAACTCCTCTCCGGTAAGCTGTCGGTTTTGTGATAGAACTTTGTGATAGAACTTTGTGATAGAACTTTGTAATAGAAACACTGCTTCAGTTTATCACTTGGCCGTTGCCAGCGTCTTTCCACCAGGAGTAGCGTTTAATGTTAAGCCCCACCCCCCAACGCAGTTGGCTTGCTGCGCTGGCTGTTTATTTTCGTGCGCCCGTTATCACCATGCTGTTTTTGGGGTTTTCCGCAGGCCTGCCCTTTTTGCTGGTGTTTTCAACACTCTCCGCCTGGCTGCGCAGCGACGGCGTGGAGGTAGCTGCAATTGGCTTTTTTGCCTGGATTGGCATGCTCTACTCGATCAAGTTTTTCTGGGCGCCCGTGGTGGATCGTTTAGCGCTCCCGATATTGACCCGCGCATTCGGCCAGCGTCGCGGCTGGATGCTGTTAGCCCAGGGGTTGATCGTTGCAGGGTTAGTGGGGCTAGCCGGTTTGAGCCCGGTGGGTAATCTCGGCTGGGTGGCTCTCTTTGCACTGCTAGTAGCGTTTGGCTCAGCGACGCAAGATATCGCTATCGACGCCTATCGTATTGAGTCCGCCGACGACAATGTTCAGGCCGCCATGGCCTCGACCTATATTATTGGCTATCGCGGTGGCTTACTTGCCGCCGGTGCCGGCGCGCTGTATATCGCAGCGTCGGCCTCTTGGGATGTGGCGTATATGAGCATGGCGGCGCTGATGAGCATTGGCGTACTTACCGTGCTGCTACGCCCTGAGCCAAAGCGCGCCTCCCTCTCTATTCAACTTATCCACGAACCTAAGGTGCGGGCGTTTATTCGCGCCAGCCGGGGCAAACCCAAACTGTTACGCCGCCTGGGTGCCTGGAGCATTGGCGCGCTGGTCTGCCCCTTTACCGATTTCTTTAGCCGCTATGGGGTGAAAGCGCTGTGGATTTTGGTATTTATTGCCGTATTTAGAATCAGCGATTTAGCCATGGCCTCCATGGCCAATCCGCTGTATATCGACCTGGGCTTTTCGCTGGCAGAGATTGCCAACGTGACCAATATATTTGGCATTGCGATGAGCATTACTGGCGGGATGTTAGGCGGGCTTTTCGTGGCCCGCTACGGCATCGGCCCGCTGCTGATCTTCGGCGCGGGGTTGGTAATGGTAACGAACTTGCTGTTTGCGGTGCTTGCCGTGGTGGGTAACCAGCTGCCCATGCTGGTGGTCACGATTATCGGCGATAACCTTGCCAACGGCTTAGCGAGCGCGGTGTTTATCGCCTTTCTCTCCAGTCTCACATCCCGCGCCTACACCGCCACGCAGTACGCGCTGTTCTCGTCATTAATGACACTGCCAGGGAAATTTTTAAGCGGTTTTGGCGGGCTGGTAGTCACTGCTCAGGGCTACCCTAGCTTTTTTGTAATCGCCACACTGCTAGGCATACCGGCGATTGTATTGGCGATCTGGATCAGCCGAGACAAACAATTAGTGCCCACCCCCAAGCCTGCTTGATCAGGCTTGAAGGATTAGCCGAGTGAAGGTTTAGACTAGCGGTGGGCTTCCAACCAGTCCAACGCCCCTGGTGTAGTGCGCCACTGATCGCGCATCAAGGTGCGGTACTGCCATGCTTCCGCCCGGGTGCCGGGGTCAACCTGGCCATCCGGGTGAGGCATGGACGGCCGAGGATTTTCGGCACAAATCAGCTCTAACGCGTAGCGGTTATGGCCAAGCACATCGCCTAGCGCCGCTTCTGCCGCTTCATGCTGCTCTAATCGATAGAGCGCCAGGGTTTTGCCCATCAGCAGCCCGAGCACCAGCGAGCTGTCGTCGTCGCTCTCTTCCGCAAGCGCCAACGCCTCCTCGTTGCGATCATCACGCAGCAGTTGATCAAGCACCAACTCGCGCAGGCCCAGGCTATCCTCCTGGTCAATCAGCAGTAGCTCCTCGGCGAGCTCCCTGGAGTGCTGTCGCGCCCCGCGCTCCATACCGACCACCAACGCTAGCCCCGTGCGTAGCAACATGGCGTTGTTGGCATCGTCCCAGCAAAGGTTGCCGTCGCCTTCGGCGCGGGCTTGTTCCAACCACCTCGATAGGCGCAGCGCCAGTGGTTCCAGCAGGCTTGGGGCCATCCACGGCAGACTGCCAAAGCGGCTGGTGAGCGCCAACGTTAAGTCTTGCACTACCTGGGGGGCGTCCAGCCACTCGGGATGTGCACAGAGTGCCGACATCCACTCAATGGCGTTGCCCCAAGGGTCATCGCGGAAGCCCAGCGCTACGTCTTCATCCACCAGCACCTGAAACTGCTCGTGCCAGGCGGCAAACAGCGTCGCTTCACGTGCACTGGTGTTGTAAAGCAATCGGCCACTTTCAGGGTCGGCGCTCACATCAATTTTGGGGGCAGTGGGCAGCGAGGCTAACAATGCCTGAAGCGCCACCAGCGGTGTGGCCAGATCCTCTTCCGCACTCAGCAGTTGATCGGCAAGCGTCGCGCCGGGGTTTTCCGCCAACGCGGCTAAGAAATCCAGCTGATCTTCATCCAGATCACCCTGGCGAACCAGTCGGCGATACCAGAAGTTGGCGCGCTCTTTGGCTTCCTGTTCGTGGCCTTCATGCAGTAACAGCATGGCTTCAATGTAGGCCAGCGTTGGCGAATCGGGCAGCGCCTGCTGGGCCTTTACAAAGGCACCGCGGGCACTATCCAGGTCATCGTTATCCAGGTGCATCAAACATAAACGCTCAAGAGCCACGCCGCGTAAGAACAGCGGCCCCCGCTCCATCACGTCATCAAGCAGGTCGGCGCGTTTACGGCTAAAGCCGCGCTCTTGGTAAATATCCAGCAGGATTTCAAAGGCGGGTTCGGCCTGTTCGGGCAGCCGTGACCAATCGCTGCCATCGAACAGCGATTCAAGGATTTGCATAGCGCGGCCCGTCTGGCCACTTTCAGCGGCAATCAGCCCGGCTTCCAGGAGCGCTTGAGCCGGTGCCTGTTGGCTTTCCAGCGCGGCCTTCAGGGTGGCGCCCTTCCATTCGCGTAGCGAGAGCATCCACATCATCTGATCGGGAATCTCGGTAGGAAACTCGATCTGGTAGCAACACTGTTTGAATTTGCGCCCGGAGTCGCACCAGCAAGGTTCATTACGCCCTGGCGTGGCGAGGGGCTCACAGGCAAAGTCGAGCCGCTCCAGCGGGGTTTGCGACCATAGCACCGGCGCCAGCGCCTGGGCCATAGCCACATCGCCTTCAAAAGAATCCGCGCCTTTGGCGCGCACCCAGGTCATAAAATCCGGATAGTGTTCTTGTTGCCTGATTGCCGAGAGTGCCCCGGAGGCAAATCCCAGCAGCTGATCGACCCATACCGCCAGCATTGCCGTCTCCACTGTGTTAAAAGCGGCATAGTTTAGCATGACCCTTAGGGTTCCCGCAGAGAGGATTGGCGACGACCGTAAGGGCTGCTAAAGTGCAGCGATTTGAGCGAACCATGCAGCGTTTGAATCGGCTGGAGCGATGCAATGAGCGAAGTGACAGTTATTCTCTGCCAAGGTCAGGCGATATCCCCCCATTTGCCAGCGCTTGCCCGTCTTCGCATTCGGGTATTTCGCGATTTCCCCTACCTCTACGATGGCGAACTCAGCTACGAAGCGGAGTATTTAGGTCGCTATGCAGAGAACCCGAATAGCTTATTCGTACTGGCCTTCGACGGAGAAGAACTGGTGGGGGCCGCCACCGGACAGCCTCTGCAGGATGAAGTCGACGAATTCCGCCAGCCGTTTGAGACCAACGGTATCAAGCCCGAGCGCGTCTTCTATTATGGAGAATCCGTGTTGCTTCACAGCTACCGGGGCAGCGGAACGGGTAAGCGCTTTTTGGCCGAACGAGAAGCCCACGCAAAACAACAGGGCTTTGATTTAGCGGCTTTTTGTGCGGTAGAGCGGCCAATTGATCATCCCTATAAGCCTGCCGACTACCAACCGCTTCACGGTTTCTGGAACGCCCATGGCTACCAGCGCCACGGCGAGCTAGCCACCACCTTCGCTTGGCGAGATATTGGCGAGCAGACGGAAAGCCATAAGCCAATGGTGTTTTGGCTAAAGCCTCTTAGTTAGGCAATTACTCGTTTATGCCCACTCAAGCAATGGTCGGGTTCGCTCATGCATATCCAACCGCGCCCCTAAGCGCACTAAATTCCAGTAGTGGCCGTTCAGCGCCCGGGAGAGCAGCAGCGTATCTGCAGGGGGCTGCAGGCGATCCATCGCCGCCCACACCTTAGGGGTTAGCTCGCGTAAGCGGCGGTGCACCCTAACATCGCTGAAATCCTGCTCCCCCGGCTCAAACAGTGGCGCGATACATTCGGCGGACTCTCGATACAGTGCTAGCGGCGCCCCCTGCCCCTGGCGTCCGCCCATCTGCATCAAGGCTTCGTCCATGCCCATCGCATCATGTTTCAACGTGGCATCAAGCAGTTGCATCATTGCTTTCAAGCGCGCATCTGGCACGGCAATCACCGCACCTAAATCGTAAATCACCAGCCGTCCCTGACCATCAGCAGCGAAATTGCCCGCATGGGGGTCTGCGTGTAGTTCGCCGTAAGTAAACAGTTCTTGGGTAATCCAATCGGCCAGCGTTTGGGCAATACCCTGGCGCGTCGCGTCATCTGCATCGGTTAATTCGCGCAATGGCGTCCCTTCCACATAGCGCATCGCCAGCACATGGGGGCCAGAGAGCGCTGGCAAAGGCTCGGGAATCACAAGCCGCGGATCATCCTTATAGCGCTCACGATAGCGGGCCAGGGCATCGGCTTCGGCGTAGTAATCCAGTTCCCCACGCAGGCTCTCGGCGAGCTCTTCAAACAGGGCGTCCAAGCGCGCCTGGGGTACTTTAAACCAGCGGCCTAAACGCATAATGCGCCGCACCTGGATTAAATCGCTCTCCAACACTTCAGCAAGGCCAGGATACTGAACCTTGAGCACCACCGTTTCGCCCTCGTGGGTGGTCGCGCGGTGAACCTGCCCCATGGAGGCGCTGGCAAAGGGGCGCTCCTCGACTTCGCTAAAATAGTGGTCAATGTCGCCATATTGCTGAATCAGCGCTTCATGAATACGTGGCCAGGGCATGGGTTCCGCCTGCCGCTGCAAGCGGGCAAGCTCCTCGGCGAGATCAGGAGGCAACAGGTCATCCCACTGGGACATAATTTGAGCCAGCTTCATGGCCGGGCCTTTTAGCTCTGAAAGCCCCTCAAACAGCGCTTCGCCCAGGGCACGCCAATCCGCTTGACCGCCTAAACGAGTTTTCAGCAACGCCCCACCGGTGCGTGCGCCCAATCCCATTAAACGCCGTGTTCTGCCTCGATCACGCATTTGCTGTATCTCCTGGTTACTCAACTCGCCACTTAACTAAGCCTAACTATTTATACAAGATATATACATCTAAAAATCTTTGGAAATATTTAGCATCACTATACATCCCCCTACGACTCCTTGCTCTATATAGATCAATGTGTCTGCTACCATAGGCACATCAAAGGATACGATGAAGGCTTCGCTGCTATGCGCCTGATAATTGCCGAAAAACCCAGCCTCGCCCAAGCCATTGCCGAGGCGTTACCGGGCTATAGCAAACGCCAGGATGGCGCGATGGTGTGTGGCGATACCACGGTCACTTGGTGCCTTGGGCACTTATTAGAGCAAGCGCCGCCGGAAGCCTACGACCCCGCAGATAAACAGTGGCGACTTGACCGTCTACCCATTGTGCCGCAGCAGTGGAAACTGATGCCGCGCCCCAAAGCGCGGGGCCAACTGGCAGTAATTCGCAAGCTGATCAAACAAGCCACCGATGTGGTTCACGCCGGCGACCCCGACCGAGAGGGCCAGTTGCTAGTGCAGGAAGTCATCGAGTACATGAAGTATCGCGGCCCGGTACAGCGGCTGTTAATCAGTGACTTGAACAAGCCTGCAGTAAGCCGAGCCCTTGCCAAGCTTCGCTCCAACGCCGACTACCAGCCACTGTTCCAGGCAGCCCAGGCCCGCTCCCGCGCGGACTGGCTGTACGGCATTAACCTAACCCGCGCCTGGACACTTACCGGCCGACAAGCAGGCCACGACGGCGTGCTTTCTGTCGGCCGCGTGCAGACCCCGGTACTAGGATTAATCGTGCGCCGCGATAACGCCATTCGTGACTTTGTGCCCCATCCGTTTTATCCGCTATGGGTAGATCTTAAGGTTGCCCAGGGTCAACTGCGGGCCTGGTGGGCTCCCAAAGAGCACCAACCTCTCGATGACCAAGGCCGTTTGATTGACCGCAGCTCCGCCGACGCCCTCGCGGCGCAGTTGCCCGGCGCTTCAGGGCAACTCACCAAGCTCGACCAGCAGGAGAAACGCCAGGCGCCCCCGCTGCCCTACTCGCTATCGGCCCTTCAGGTAGACGCCGCACGCCGTCATGGGCTTTCCGCGCAGATGGTGCTGGATATTTGCCAGCGGCTTTATGAGCGCCACAAGCTGATTACCTACCCCCGCTCGGACTGCCGCTACCTACCCGAAGAGCATCTTCAGCTTGCCCAGCGCAGCCTCACCGGTGCCTGCCAAAACGATGCAGCACTCCAGCAGTGGCTGAATGGAGCAGACTTCACGCTGCGCTCAAAGGCATGGAACGATAAACAGGTCGGCGCCCACCACGCGATCGCCCCTACCGGAAAACCCGCTGATTTCAGCCAGCTCTCCGCTACCGAAGGCCATGTGTTTCGGTTGATCGTACGCAACGTCATGGCCCAGTTCTACCGCCCGCTGCGCACCTTCGAAGTCAAAGCCGAGTTTACGCTCCTTAATGAAGCCTTCCGCGCCCGCGGGCAAAGCATTCTCGACCCCGGCTGGAAACCGCTATTTACTACCCGCGATGAAACCCCACCGCTGCCGCCGCTGACCCAAGGCGAGCCCTGCCAGGCACTCGGCGCAGGCGTTGAAGAGAAAGAAACCCGACCGCCGGAGCCTTTCACCGACGCCAGCCTTATCAAGGCGATGATGAACATCGGCCGCTACGTGGACGACCCGGAGGTACGCCGCACCCTGCGCGACACCGATGGCCTGGGCACCGAAGCCACCCGCGCCGGCATTATCGAAACCCTGGTACAGCGCGGCTACTTAGTACGCCAGCAAAAAGCCCTGCGTGCCACCAAGCTGGGAAGCGCACTAATCGCCGCCCTGCCCAGCGCCGTAAGCACGCCTGAACGCACCGCCCTTTGGGAGCAGCGACTGCGAGCAATTTCCGAACAGCAGGACGACCCAGGCGCGTTTCAGCAGGCGCTATTGGATGATTTACGCGGCTTGCTCACTCACAGCGATGCGGCCAAGCTTAGGCAGAGCCTGCAAAGCGCCCAGGGTGAGGCAGGCGGCCCGACAAAGCGTACGAGTAAGACAAGAAAGAGTTATAGCAAGACAAAAAGCAGTGGGGGAAGAAGGAAAACATCCAACCAAAAATGAGCGGCTTCCACTTGGCCGCATAACTGTCGCCGAAAAGACTACTTTCCCAGTAAATCGAACGCTTCACTCAGCCGGGCCAATGAGTGCTTTGCAGTTCGGATCTCATCAAATTCTCGGATTATCTTCCCCAGTTTCTGAACGTACTGGTTTTTTCTTACTAATTGAACGTGAAAAGAAAGGCACCACATAAAGCACTATCCAGGCCAGAAGCGTGCACAACACCGCTGTTTGCTCGCGCCCCAATCCAACGGCTATGCCAATGGCAGCCGTAAACCAAATACCTGCCGCTGTGGTTAGCCCTGTAGCACCTTGTTTATCATTGCCGGTCATAATGGTACCGGCGCAAAGAAAACCAATACCCGCAATGACGCCTTGAATAACCCGGCTCATCTCCGAGTCTGAAATACCGGCTTGTTGAGGGATTAAGATAAATAACGCCGCGCCCATACACACCAGCATATGGGTGCGTATACCGGCAGGTTTACCGCTCTGTTCGCGTTCGAGACCAAGTAGCCCACCCAGGAGGGCCGCTATCAATAACCGAACTACCACAACAACAAATTCGCTCAAGTCATTAAAATCCGAAAACTCGGAGACGATGATATCGCTGATCACTTCCATTGAATCGTTCCTGTAGGTGGCTAATTAATAGTAACCGCTGGCCACGACTGGACAGCTTTCCTTGCTTTGATCACTATTTTGCCAACATGAGCTGGCTAGGGGCACAAGAATCACCCAGTCCATGATGACAAATAAGATAACGGTATAAATCTATTTACGTTTTGTTAATGAGATAACGTACATAGCCCGCCTGGCACTGCCAACACCCAATCGCGTATAGCCAGAATTGTCGGATCATGCCGTCGACTTTCTGGGTAGACCAGAAAGAACGGTTTGCCTTCGAACTCCGGGCCAAAGGGCTGTACCAAACGCCCCTCTTCCAACTCATCCTGAATCAACTGGCGGCTCATTAGTGCTACACCCTGCTCCCCGACGGCAGCCGAAATAGCGTGGGTCTCATCAGAAAAGACCAACCCGGCACTCACGTCTAACCCAGGCACCTTGGCTTGCCTTTGCCATGAAGCCCAGTTTATAGGTGCAGTTACGGATTCCTGCGGGTGAAAGTGAATCAGTGAGTGTGACCTTAGCTGGTTTACCTCATGCAATCCAAGTTGAGGACTGCAGGTAGGGATGAAGGTGTTATCAAACAGTTTCTCAGCCATTAGCCCCGGCCAGCGGCCATCGCCATAGCGAATGGCAATGTCTGCCGTTACCCCGTCCAGCGCTACCGGCTCATGAGAAGCATGAATACGTAGATCAATACCCGGATGAGAGTCACGTAGAATACACACCCAGGGCAGCAACCAGCGTACCGCAACAGCTGGCGTTGTAGAGAGTGTAACGGTTTGGCGAACAGGTACAGCGCTTAGCCGCTCGACGACACTGCTGATGCTATCAAAGGCTGTTTCCAAAACCTGCTGTAGCTCCCGGCCCTGAGGTGTTAGCTCCAATTGACGGGGTTTACGCAAAAACAGCGAAACGCCCAGCGCCTCTTCGAGTCCTCGGACTTGGTGGCTAATGGCCGTGGCAGTCACCGACAGTTCCTGTGCGGCCTGCTTGGCGCTTTCATGGCGGGCAGCCGCTTCAAAAGCGCGAAGTGACGAAAGTGAGGGTAATCGTCGATGGTTCATGAATGAGTTTTGCTCATCTATAGCGGCAAGAAAAGATCGTTTGTTCAGGCTGAAAGGCACAGCCTAAGCTAAGCCTGTTGTTAATCATAGATGAGTTCAACTTAGATTAGGAGGCCACCATGACACACATCCTGCATATAGATGCTAGCGCCCGCCCCGGCATTGCTGGGACAGATAACCACGGTTCGCATAGCCGCCATCTGACTTATCAGTTTGTCAGCCAGTGGCAATCAGGCCGGCCGCAAGACACGGTTACCTATCGCGATATAGGTCAAAACCCGCCGTCGATTATCAACCACGACTGGATTGCGTCTGCTTTCACACCCGAGTTTAATCTAGAACCCTGGATGAAGGACGCGCTTGCAGAAAGCAATCAGCTAGTTGATGAGTTAATTGCTGCTGATATTGTGGTAATCGGAACACCGCTATACAACTTCGGTATGCCTGCCGCCCTCAAGGCGTGGGTCGACCAAGTAGTGCGCGCCGGCCGAACAGTGGATATTGATGAGAGCAACCCGACCGATCCTTACATTCCAAAACTGGATGATCGGCCAAGGCATGCGATTATTCTTACAGCCAGAGGCGGCATAGGCTTTGACCCCGGTGGAGAGATGGCACATATGAATCACTTGGAGCCAAATCTGGCCACAGCGCTTGGTTTTATCGGTATTACCCGCTTTCATTCCATTGCGATCGAAGGCCAGGAAGTAGGCGGTGAGTTACTGGCCGCGTCCGTTGCCGAGGCAGTAGATAAAGTCGAAGCGCTGGTTAATGAATTGCAGGTGGCGTTTCGGGACGCTTCGATTCCCGAACCAGCCTAGAGGCTATGTGAACAATCCGCATTTAAGGTACGGAAATCGCTGACTCAGGAAATCCGTACCTTGCGTATCTACCTAGCACTAGCCGCCAGCCGTGCGCCTAAAGCCACAAACAGTGCCCCTAGGCCTCTATCCATCCATACACCAACGCGCGGTTTTCTCTTTAGAAAAGCCCCCAGTTTCGCCCCCGCGATTACCAGAGGGGGCTCTATGACAGCGGCGACCGCAATAATCAGGCTGCCATGCAATAAAAGCTGTGCCTCGGCTGGGCCAGCGCCTTCCACAATAAATTGCGGCAGGAAAGCCAGGAAGAAGATAGCGACTTTGGGGTTTAGCGCTGATACCAGCATGCCCTGCCAATAAACAGCAGAGAGGTCCTTGTTGCCCGGCTTTTCTGCAGCGACAAACTGATCCCCTCGAGACAGTAACATTTTAACGCCAAGCCAAATTAGATAAGCAGCCCCTACCCACTTCACAATTGAAAACGCCAATGCGGAGGTGGCTAAAATAGCCGAAAGACCAACTGTGGCCATTACTACATGCAGCGCTGCTCCTGTCCAAATCCCAAACATAGCGGCAAACCCTTGCCGTCGCCCACTACGTAATGTTTGCCCCAATATGTAGGCAATATCTGGCCCCGGCGATAGGTTCAAAAGCACGGCAGCAGATAGAAACGTCATCCAGTGAAACAGCGAGTAATCCAACACCGTCATTTTCCTTAACTATTTAGCTGTTAAAAACGCTATCTTTCAACGCCTTGTTAATAAAGTCCCCTTTCGCCGCCGTATAGGCTTCTCGGTCTGACGAGAACTCCGCCGCCCACAGGCGCTTCTTTTTCTCATACCGCTGCGCCAGTTCAGTATCAACGCGCAATCTATTGCGAAAAGCCAATCGCCGATGCCACTCTTCACCGTCATACACCATAAGATGCAGATGATGCGTCCTACGTCCTTCAGCCCATCGCATTAACCAACGCCGCCCAACCAAAGAAGCGTTGTACTCCATTGATGTCGCATATTTGGCACGGCACAACGGCTCCAGTAAGTCATCAGCCCGGTGCATTGACTCTACGCCTGCCAGGATATCGATGATTGGCTTGGCCGATAGACCAGGTACAGCGGTACTTCCGATGTGCTCAATGGCTAGGAACTCATCTGGAAATAAATCTAGCAGCCTGTCTCGCTCCTGCTTAAATAGAGTTGGCCAAGCCGCATCATAGGGAAACAGCGCGACCTCCTCTTGGATGGCTCGATTTAAAGATTCCGTTTCATCCATGGTTGAGGTTCCCCTGTAGCGCGAATTGTTGGCTATGCCTCATCTGATAACAGTGGCGGCATGGGGCAATCGAGAATATCGGCCATAGCACGGAACAGCTCGGCTTCGGCAGGCAAAATACGTCCGCTGTGCTCTATACAGCGCGCCATCGCTTGCAACAGCGCAGGCTTATGCAAAGGCCTTAAACGCCGCAAACGCTCAACGGCCAGACTAAGCGCACGCATATCACTTATATCGTCAGTGACCCTCAATGAGAACGGCAACTCACTCTCAGCGGCGTTGAGTGCGGCGCTTATCTCAACCGGGTCATCTTGCCCGGCGGTGGCAAGCACCGTCAGTAGCATCTGACACTCCCGCTGCAGGTCGTTTATCTTGAGGTGTGCAGGCCCACTGCCTTGCTTGCTGATGTTATTCAACACCAACTGATATAGCGTCCACTCCAACAGACTGACCTGACCATCCGCCTCGATCAGCCTTTCCATACAGAGGCGAAAATGCTGGGCCTGCTCCATCGAGAGCGAGCGTAACGCTGGCAGCGCCAGTTCAATCAGTGGCAAGCGTAACTGTACATCCAGCCTCAACATTTCAGGGCCATAATCCATCAGCGCTCGGTAAACATCTGGCAGTGCAACTTGATGCAACGCCTTAAGCTGATGCTTACGCATTGTCTTATCCTGGCTGAGTAGCAGTGAATAGATCAAAGCGCGAGCAGCATGGGGCTCATGGGCGGCGATTTTAATCCGCTCAGGCAGCGCATCTAGTGTCGCTCTAGCCTGGTGAAGATGGCGCTGGTCAGGCTGGCCCATGGTGTTAATGGCAGTTTGAGCAGAGGCACCGGTTAACACAGCCGCCATTACCCCCGTTCCCGTCGCTGTTCCCGAGCCGAATCTGGGCTCCGCTTCAGAACGCTCACCGTTGCCTTCAATTTCAGGTGCGTGATTCTCGGTTTGCTGGGTGGGCCAGTTCTGATGGCCATTGACAGTGGCTTCGAAGCGGCCATTCCAGTCCGGCATGACCCGCTTTATACGATCTTTAAGTGGCGGATGGGTGGCCATCATTTGGCTAAAGCCCTGCCGCACGCCTTGACCGAAGAACAGGTGGCTGAATTCCGCCGCCTGTGTCGCTTGCAGTTGAGAACCCTGGCTGTGCGAGCCGATTTTAACCAGCGCATTACCAATCCCCTTAGGGTTACGGGTAAACTGCACCGCAGAGGCATCCGCCAGATATTCACGCTGCCGACTGACCGCCGACTTGATCAAGTTACCAAAAAAGGTACCTGCGTAACCGATCAGCATTAGCGCCGCCCCCAGCGCTAAAACGACAGCGCCTGAGTTGTCGCGTTTTCCACCGCCGACCCGCCGAAAGCGCATACTACGCAGCAGTGTACCGCCCAATAAGCCAATGATTAGGATGCCATGCAGTATGCTGATCAGGCGCATATTTAGCCGCATGTCACCATGCAGAATATGGCTAAACTCGTGAGCTACGACGCCCTGCAGTTCATCCCTTGTAAGGTTGCGGATCGTGCCGCGAGTTATCCCGATCACCGCATCGTTGGTTTGATAACCGGCGGCGAAGGCATTGATACTCTCCTCCTCAAGCACATAAACGGAGGGCACTGGCGTACCAGAGGCAATCGCCATCTCTTCGACCACATTGAGAATGCGTCGCTCATCGGCATCGCGGGTATTAAGGTTGATTTCGCGTCCACCTAGGGCTTCTGCCACTACCCGGCCACCTCGCCGTAGTTGACTGCGTTTGAATAAACCGCCCAGCACCACGACGGCCAACACCGCAATAGCAACGCCAATGACAAGCTCAATCGAGAGTGCTGACCACATCCCCTGAGCAGCAAGATTGGTTTGTGTAGCGGATTGTTCCCCCATTAGATGCAGCGCGATGGCAATTGCCAGCGTGGTAACAACAATCAGGGCGAGTACTGCCAGTACCATCAAAACAACCAGACGCCCGGTTTTACGCCGGGCGTGATCCTGAGCGGTAAAGAAATCCATGTCGCGTTTTCCCTGAGCTTAGAACGACACCGTCGGCGCCACTTGAATCTGGGCGCTGTCTTCAAACTCTAACAACGAGGCATCCTGTCCATGGCCGAACATGCCAGCCACTGCTACCGGCGGGAAGCTCTGCCGATAGGTGTTGTAGTGCATCACCGCATCATTAAATGACTGCCGCGCAAAGGCCACCTTGTTTTCAGTGCTGGTTAGCTCTTCTGACAATTGCTGCATATTTTGCGAGGCTTTTAAATCCGGATAGGCTTCCATGACTACATTGAGCCGCCCCATCGCCTGTGTCAGAGCGCCCTCTGCGCCTCCAAGGTCTGCCATGGCTTTGGCACTACCTGGGTTTGCCGCAGCCGCTTTTAGCCCAGCGGCGGCTGTATTACGAGCCTCGATCACGGACTGCAGCGTTTCCCGCTCATGACTGAGATAGCCTTTGGCAGTTTCAACGAGGTTAGGAATCAGGTCATGCCGACGCTTAAGTTGCACTTCAATTTGTGCAAAGGCGTTCTCAAAGCGATTTTTCAACGAAACGAGTCGGTTGTAGATACCGATGACGTAAAACCCGATAACGGCGATGATCGCTACGGTGATGATGATAGTGAGCACTATGGTTCTTCCTTATAGTAGGTATTCGTCAGTAAAAGCCGGTCTATGAAAAGCTAGTCCTTGAAAAGCTAGCCAGTGAAAAAAATAGCACACCTGTTCAATATCAGGCGTTAACACGTCACTTTGCAAGCTTAGGGAGGAAGGAAATGTCGACATAGTATTCACTAAGATCATCTTTCTCACAAAATACTGTAATCGTGTCAGTATGAATGTAGCTCGATGGATCAAACCAAATATTATTGCTTTTAAACACATGCACTTCAGAGGTTGCAGGATTTTGCCATTGAGTTATTACCTGGAATGGATGCCTGCCATTCACTGAGAAGCGTGTATTTAACTCTACCCCCTGGTAGTGGGTATCGATAGGCACACCATTTTGCTTTAAAGATTCGCCTTTGCGATGCCTAAACTCAGGCACGAACATAAGAATAACGCCTGCCAGCAAGAACACGATGCCGATACCGGCAAGAATCGCCTCTGCGCCCCATAGTGAAAAAAAGCTATTGATTCGGGGACTGTTTCGCTCGCCGGGCTGGTATAAAACCTCCACCTGCTGTCCTGGTGAGTAGCTCGGCGGATTGCTACTTGTTGATGATGCAAAATTCACCACCTGTCCGCTCTCATTTTGAAATTGAACCAAAGGGCGATAAGTGATCGAATCACTTGAGCGAGACTCAACCAGCTCAAGCACCGTACCTTCGGTGATAACGGCCTCTGAAAGAAAGTCTCTTGTATTAAGCAATAGAAATACAGAAGCGACTAGCAAGGCAATACCAACCACTAACGACGTTAGCTTTACAAAGAAAAGTGTTTTCACTTCCACTCCTTGGAGAAATTCAGGTCGGCTTCGTAGCCTAGAGCTAGGGCAGCCTTATATAGACTAACCGGTTTATTAGCTTGAGCTTAAAAAAAACCCACACGCACGTCAAATGGGAAACGCTCTCAGTCACAACGCTTAATAGATACATGCAAGGAGAAAAATCAGCCGATTACGGCAGGCGGCAAGTATATGGTGAACTCGTTGATAGGCTCAATTAATACGCTGTACGGGGAGCTTTGCTCAGCTGCATGAACAATACCCAGGTCAGATAATAATTTAAATTGAGCGGATTTTAACGTAGCAGGCTTCACCGCCAACTCTTTATGCCAAACACGATAGCTACCTAACTTGCCGTCGCGTCGATAGTAAAAACCGGCAAGCGTATGGGTAAGATAAACCAATGCTGATTCAGTATCGGGAAACCCAGGAAAGTTACAATTTGACTCAGATGATTGCGCAAGCTCAACGGAAGCTTCAGCCCATTTAGACGCCGTTTCCATACGATAATGGCTATACAGACCGGTTGTCTCATCATACTTGCAATCGAAAAAGACTTTGCCTGCATGCCAGGGTAAATTCCAAAGATATCTGGGAACAACCAACGTCCATGAATCTAAAGTCGTACCCAAAACTTTCGCGATGCCTGCACTAAATCTTCCTTATTTAAATAGGCTGTTTTGCCACCAATCAAGATAGATTGCGGGTACCCTACCTTCATCATCGCACCCACTCACGATAACTTACCAGTAATGCCCTGTTTCAAAGCGGCTAACGTCGGCAGCTGTTCATTTTTACCCTTTAAGGACGCCCAGTCGCTGACATCACCACTGCTGTAAGCTCCCTTACCAAAAATAGAAACTACGTTTGAGAAATCCACAATTGTTTGCCAGTACGTTCCTTGCTAGCTTGAATTCAAATAAGAATAGCAAGGCATTATCAGTAAGATGCCGCAAGGTGAGACCACGCCCCCAGTTTTCCCGTTAACCCCCTAACGCATGGCACTACTTGTCAATGCATGTATGGGTGAGCTTTATCAATAACAAAGGTCATTATAGAGATGACAATCCGCCTATTTTCCACTGCCAATGGCAGCTGCCTCCCTCGAAAAGTGACATTAACGCTGCGGAAAGAACCTCACTTAATTTAAAAATAACTTCTTACAGCGGAGATGATAATGTCAACAAAAGCCCGTTCACATGAACGTAGCTCCGACAACATAGAGCGCAAGAAACTGCCGATGCCGGACGTATTCGTCATCTTATTCGGCTTCATGATCCTGATTGTACTGGCTTCTTATATTATCCCCGCCGGCAGCTACGAGAGGGTCATCAATAATGGGCTCACCCAGGTAGATACCGATAGCTTTCGTTATATAAGCGCGGAGCCGCTGGGCTTTTTGGATCTGTTCACTGCCATTCATAAAGGGCTGGTGGGGCGCATCGAGCATTATCTTTTTGATTTTGGTGGTTGGCGGTGTGCTTAAAGTTATCGAATCAACGGGCGCTATTAGCTCAGGCATACACCGCCTGATTAATCTTGCCAAGGGCAAACAGAACATCCTTATTTTGGTTTTCTGCACCACCTTTGCGGTACTTTCCTCTGTAGGCATTGCGCCAAATTTAGCGATTGCTTTTATACCCATTGGGCTTTTGCTTGCCCGGTCGCTGAACCTGGATCCCATCGTAGGCATGGCCATGATTTTCCTGGGTGCCTATGCGGGCTTTGCTGGCGGCGTATTCGACCCCGTGGTGACCGTTACGGGGCAAACGCTTGCCGAGCTACCGCTGTTTTCAGGTTTTGTTTATCGCGGCGTTATCTTCATTACATTCCTGGCCATTACCACCGCCTATATCTGTCGCTACGCCGCCAAAGTAAAAGACAACCACACAAATAGCTTTATGGGGCAACACACCTTTACGAGTAATGACGCAAACACTCCTCTTGAGGAGCCCTCGACGTTCACGCTTTCCCACAAGCTGGTGCTGGGCTTATTTGTCGGCTTTATTGGCTTTTTTCTCTATGGAGGCTTCAACCTGGGCTGGGGTATTACCGAACTTTCCGCCATCTTTCTTATACTCGGCGTCGTTACGGCCATTCTATGCAGAATCAACCCTAATGACTTCGTAAAGCGGCTGATGAGAGGCGCAAGCGAAGTGATGTATGGCGCACTGGTAGTGGGCGTTGCAGCGGCGGTTATCGTGCTACTCAAGCAAGCCCAACTGATCGATACGATTGTGCATAGCGTTGCCAGCTCTTTAGATGGCCACGGCCAAATAATGGCGATGCAGTTGCTGTACCTGTTCAACTTGACGTTTAACGGAATTATCACCTCGGGTACAGGCCAAGCGGCCATTGTAATGCCAATTATGGTGCCGATTGGCGATATGCTAGAGGTGACCCGTCAGTCTACCTTTATAACCTTCAAACTGGGTGATGCGGTGACGAACATTATCACCCCCCTTTCGGGCACGCTGATGGCCTGCTTGGCCATTGCACGTATCTCCTACGTAGAGTGGTTTAAATTTGTACTACCGCTGGTAATGATCTGGGTAGTGGTTGGCGGAGTATTTGTCGCTATTGCCGTCAGCATCAATTACGGCCCGTTTTAAGCCCACGGCTTGATGACAGAAACCCGCGTGTTCGTGAATGATGGTTCAATCGACCATGTCACAAGTACGCGGCTTTACTGAGCCGCGACTACCAATTGCTTCTCCAGAAACTCGACAAACGCTTCCAAGTGGGCAGGCAAATGACGCTCGGCCATCACTTGCACCTGAAGACTGCGAAGGGAGAGTTGAGACTCTTGAATCGGCTTCAGTACAAGGCCCTCTTGTTGAGTTTTACCGCTGACGGCCACGGCGCTGCACAGCCCAATCATATTAGGGTGCTCGCATACCATGGTGTAGGTTGCCCCCAGGGAATCACACGAGAAGCTAGGAAGCACTTTTATACCCGACAAACTACACGCCACATCAAATAAGTAGCGCATGGTCGAGCCATTTAGCGACATGGTTAATGGGTAGTGGCTTAAATCTTTTACCTGTAGGACATCTTTACTTGCCAGAGGATGACTCTTAGCCATCAGCGCACTGATCGCAGCATTATGGCTTGAGATCACCTTCACGCCGATATCCGGTGAAAGGCTAAAGGTTAAGGCAATATCGGCCTCGCCCTCTTTCACCAGCTCAGAGGCCCGGGTTGACTCGACCACGTGTAGATCAAATCGGGTATCAGGACATTGAACAATAAAGCTGGATATAACGCTGGGAAGGAAGTGCCAGGCCATACCATCCGGGCATGCCACGGTAATTTTGCGCATTTGCCGCGTCATTACGTCCTGCATTTCCGCAATCACACTGCTGACTTCCAGCTGATTACGCAATGCATAGGCCTGCAGCACCCTGCCCGCCTCCGTTAACTGCATCCCGCGCGGCTGTCGGTTAAACAGCTTGATAGCCAGCCGTTGTTCCAAATTGGTAATTTGGCGACTCACCGCTGAAACCGCAACGTGCAGTTCTTCCGCCGCGGCCGACAGAGAGCCCGTTTTAGCGACGCTTTGAAAGTAACGTAAATTGAGTTCCTGCATAGCGGCCTCTTTTTGCCCAACAACAAGTTTGAGCGAGTTACCTGCGCCACTTGATTGCGCCTGGTTTCTTATAATTAGAAAGATTATTTGAAATATTAATGATGGTTGCAAACATAGGCAAGGACTACTCTTTTTCTAACGACTTTCTTCCTACTATCTCCAAACACCATAGCTATCTCCAAACACCATAACGGTCAATAAAAAAGGCAGGCAATGGATACAACGCAGCTTTCAGGGCGTGAACTCGCTCTTCAACTGGCGAGCAACGAACTCTCCAGTGGCAACTTTTACCAGACGTTGGCAAGGCGCGTCGGCCTTAGAACGGTTAGCCAAGACCCTGAACACAGCGATACGCTACGTGACTACTTAACGGAAGAAATAGTCCCGCACCTCTCTAAATTAGGCTTCGACAGCCAAGTGATCGAAAACCCTAAATCCGATCACCCACCTTTATTGATCAGCCAACGTATTGAAGATCCCACGCTTTCTACACTGCTGCTTTACGGCCATGGAGATGTTACCGATGGGCAAGAAGATAAATGGTCTGACGGCATCGCCCCCTGGGAACTGACGTTTGTTGATGGCCGCGTTTATGGGCGCGGCACAGCTGATAACAAAGGCCAACACAGCATCAACCTGACAGCGCTGGAGGCCGTTATCAAAGCCCGCAAGGGTCAACTTGGCTATAACGTCAAGATCCTCTTTGAGATGAGCGAGGAAATAGACTCTCCTGGGTTAGAAGAAACCTGCAAAACTTATAAAGAAGCGCTTAAGTCCGATCTTTTCTTGGCATCTGACGGCCCTCGAATCCGCCATGACATGCCCACCCTGTTTCTCGGCTCTCGGGGCGTTGTTCAGCTCAAACTTGCTTTGAACACTGGCAATGGCGGCCGACATTCCGGCAACTGGGGTGGCATCATCACCAACCCCGCTGTAGTGCTGTGTAACGCGCTTAGTACGCTACTCTCCAGCGAGGGGAAAATTCTGGTCGACTTTCTTAAAGCACCCGCAATTCCTGACGAAGTAGCCCAATTGGTGCGCAATCTTCCGGTGGGCGGCGGCGACAATGACCCTGCCATCAATCCTGCCTGGGGTGAAAACCAACTAACCGACGGCGAGCGCCTATATGGCGCCAATACTTTGGAAATTCTGGGTTTGAGCGCAGGGAGAACCGACAAGCCGGTTGGCGCCATT
This sequence comes from Halomonas sp. FeN2, assembly GCF_020595105.1. NCBI lineage: Bacteria > Pseudomonadati > Pseudomonadota > Gammaproteobacteria > Oceanospirillales > Halomonadaceae > Halomonas > Halomonas sp. FeN2. Next base: position 4,541,731 of record NZ_CP074200.1, on the reverse strand, counting down.
CCTGAAAGTGCAGAAGCCATTTTGCAGCTTCGCTTCGTCAAAGGCACCGATTGGCAAGCGGTGGAAAAGAACCTGCGCCAGCATCTTAACGCCCATGGCTTTGAGGGTATTCAAATTCAGTTTATGGGTGGCTACGCCGCCACCCGGCTTGAACCCAGCCACCCTTGGGTTTCCTTTGTGGCCCAGTCGGCAGAGAACAGCTTGGGTCAGGCCGTGCATATCCTGCCCAACCTGGGCGGGACAATCCCCAACCACTGTTTTTCAGATGTACTCAACCTTCCCACGGTATGGTTGCCTCACTCCTATGCATCGTGCAATCAGCACGCCCCAGATGAACACCTGCTCGAAACGATTATCGAGCAGGGCTTGAAGCTCGCCGCCGGTATACTCTGGGACTTAGGTGAGCCTAAAGAACAGGCTTTCAAACAAACGACAACAACCACACATCGCACAGCCACCAAGGCAGAATAAAATGACGACTCCTGAAGAAAACAGCGTCGATAATGAAGCCATTCATTGGGATCAGGATATTAGCTACGGCCAGTACCTGGATCTGGAACCCTTGCTTGCTTGCCAAAATCCGGCTTCTGATGAACACGATGAATTACTCTTTATCGTTATCCATCAAGTATCGGAGCTATGGATCAAACTGTGCCTTCACGAAGCTCATGGCGCCGCAGCGCATATTCAAGAAGATAACCTGCGCCCTGCTTTCAAGATGCTATCGCGGGTTTCCAGAATTCAGGAACAGCTTATCAAGGCCTGGGAAGTGCTGGTCACCATGACCCCCGCCGACTATGCCAGCTTCCGAGACAGTCTTGGCCAAAGCTCTGGGTTTCAGTCCTATCAATATCGGGAAATGGAATTCCTGTTGGGTAACAAGAACGCCAAGCTAATCGAAGCCCACCGATCAAAGCCCAAACACTACCAAAAACTTCAGGAATCCCTCCACTCGCCCAGTCTTTACGATATCGTGCTGCAGCTGCTTGCCAAACGCGGTTTCAGCATTCCGGAAAGCAAAACCCAACGCGATTGGAGTATCCCCTACACCGCCAGTAGCGAGGTGGAAGCGGTCTGGACGGAAATCTACCGCAACAGCGAACAGCACTGGGATCTATACGAGCTTGCTGAAAAACTGGTGGATGTCGAATTCAACTTTCAGCGCTGGCGATTCAGCCATATGAAAACAGTCGAACGTATCATTGGTTATAGACGCGGCACTGGGGGTACGGCTGGGGTGAATTATCTGGTCAAAGCGCTGGATCTTCAGTTCTTCCCGGAACTGTGGAGTGTTCGGACGACGATATAAGCACTTGGCGCACTACTGCGCACCCAGTTTAACTACCGTCATGATATTCAAAACAGCGACATACAATTTTTCGGAGCAGCCATATGCCTGTAAGCCTGGATAGTGTTCGTGAGCGTGACCGCCAAGACCCATTGGCAGACTTTAAAAGCCATTTCGCCCTGCCCGAAGGCGTGCTCTATCTTGATGGGAACTCACTGGGCGCTCAACCGAAGGCCGCCAAACAGGCGGTCGATGAGACTCTGGATCAATGGCGCGATCAGTTGATCAAAGGCTGGAATCAGGGCTGGTTCGATGCTCCGGAACGATTGGGCAATCTACTAGCCCCGGTGATTGGTGCGCAACGCGGTGAGGTAAGCGTCACTGACAATATCACGCTAAATATCTTCAAGCTGCTGGGATATATCCTCGGCCAAGGCAAGGAGGGTCGCCAGGCGGTTCTTAGCGAAGGCGGCAACTTTCCGACCGATGGCTACATCGCCCAAGGCTATTGCCGGGTGAGTGGCGCCGAACACCGCTTCCTCCCCGAAGGAGGCAACTTGGCCGAACACCTCGACGGTGTAGCCGTGGTGGTACTGAGTCAGGTTAACTACCGTACTGGCAAATTACGCGATATGGCCACCACCACGAAACTGGTGCACGACCACGGCGCGGAAGTCATCTGGGATTTGGCCCATTCCGCAGGCGCACTGCCCATTGATCTAAACGGCTGCGGCGCTCGCTACGCCGTAGGCTGTACGTACAAGTACCTTAACGGCGGCCCTGGCGCACCAGCTTTTTTATACGTGCATAGCAATCACCAAGACAAAGGTTGGCAGCCGCTTTCCGGCTGGCACGGCCATGCATCGCCCTTCGCTTTTGAAGCGGACTACACCCCAGCGGGAGATATTTCCCGCTTTCGCACTGGCACCCATTCGGCACTGGCCTACGCCGCTCTGGAAGCCTCACTCGCCCTATGGAGCGAGGTGGACATGCAGGCGCTGAGAGCAAAAAGTCTGGCAATGAGCGACCTGTTTCGAGAGTGTTTAAGCGATATTTTTACCACTCATAATATTGACGATATAACCCCATCAGCCAGTGAGCGCGGCAGCCAGGTATCACTGGTGGATAGTCAAAACGGCTACGCTATCGTTCAAGCCTTGATTGCCCGAGGTGTAATCGGCGACTACCGGGAGCCCGGCTTAATGCGTTTTGGTTTTACCCCGCTATACCTCAGTTTTGAAGATGTTTGGCAGGCCGCCCAGCACTTCCGTGAGGTAATGGAAAGCGGTGAGTACCAGGATCCGCAGTTTCATGTGCGTGGTGCCGTTACCTAATAGAGGTACGTGATGACTGAAACACCCCTGAATCTCGCCTACTCGCCGAGCTATTTCGCTCGGGATTATGAAGCCACTTTAAGGCGCCAGGCAGCTTTAGGTATCGACCTGGTGGCACGCCACCAGCCGATTACCCTGCGCTACGGTGAAGATCCGGCGGCCCGCCTCAACCTGTTTGTTCCGGAAAATACCGCGGGCCCCTGGCCATTGATGCTATTTATTCACGGCGGTTACTGGCAGGCGCTTGATAACACCGCGACGGACTTTCTGGCTGAACGCTACCTGGCCCGAGGCATGGCATTCGCCTCACTGGGTTACGGCTTAGCACCGGAAACGTCCATTAACACCATGGTGAAGCAGTGCATTGAGGGGGTTGCGGCGGCATGCAACGCCCTCGCGGATAACGGTGGCGTCTGGTCGATTGTATTAGGCGGCCATAGCGCCGGTGCCCAGCTGGCTTACTGGGTAGCCGCCAGTGGTGATATACCCATTGATAAATTGATACTGGTGAGCGGCGTTTATGACCTAACCCCATTGGTGGATACCTACGTTAACGAAGCGCTGGAGCTCACCCCAACCCAAGCGCTTGCGTTAAGCCCTATATTTGCCGATTCGAGCAAACTACCCTCATGCCAAGTAGTGATCGCCGAAAATGATCCGCCCGCTTTTCGCCAACAAACACACGATTTCGTTGCAGCTTTAAAGACTAGCCATATCCAAGTCGAGCTCGTGGATATAGCTAACTGCGATCACTTTGATGTGTTAGATGCGTTATGAGTTTGAAGCAATTGCAGAAAACACCGTGCCCGATCTCTCGCCTGCCAGTACCGCACGGTTGCGGCCTTCTTGCTTAGCACGGTAAAGCGCCTTGTCGGCGCGGCTGATCACTTCGTCAATGCTCTCGGTCTGGCGGTGAAGCGCAACACCCAGGCTCAATGTAACCGCCAAGTTGCCTGCCGAGGTGGCAAAAGTCGGCTCAGCAACTGCTCGACGCACCTTTTCGGCGACGGCCATAGCGCTCTCAACGGTGGCGCTTGGAATCAGTAGCAAAAACTCCTCTCCACCCCAGCGGGCAACCCGATCACCACCGCGAAGCGTAGTGGTGAACCGAGTAGCAAGAATGGTGAGCACTTCATCACCCACTTCGTGGCCATACTGGTCATTAACTGCCTTGAAGCGATCCAAGTCGGCCATCAACACAGCAAAGCACTGTTCGCCGCGTTTAGCGCGGCTCCACTCTGACTGCAAGTGTGTATGCATCGAGCGCCGGTTGGGCAAGCCGGTCAGCGCATCGGTCAACGCACTATGCTCAAGTTGCTGGCTGGCAATAAAGGTGCGCTGGTGTTCCTGGTAAAGCATCGTAGCAATGACGACACCTATGCCCATCGCAGCGGGAATGAAGATCAAATGAATGGGGTTATCTGGAAAGGGGCTACCTGAAAACACAATAAAAGAGATTACTGCCATAAACGGCAAGCCGTATATCAAAACCAGATCTCTAACACCGTAGACGGTCGCTGTAGCCACAGCAATGATGGCCAAGGTGAGCCCTTGAGTGATGTAGAGAAGATGTCCACCCTGCTCCGAATAGTGCAATACGAACATGGCAGCCATCATTCCCACTATTGAAAGATTCAACGTCAGCAATAGCGGATAAGCCCATAAGCCTGGGTCTTTCTTACGATGGAGCAGCAAAAAAGTAATCGCCAGCATAGCGGCGGGCAGGCGAAGGAGAATATGTTTCCATACCGACTCCCCGTTAGAGTAGCCGACCAGCGTCGCATCCAAAATAGTGAAAACGGGTAACAACACCAACACCACGCCAGACAACAAGTAGCCAAGTCGGCGCGACCGCGAGTATTGATTAAGTAGAAAATCGGCCCACCATTCGGTGGGTATTGGCGCATGCTTTCTCATCATTACCTGTTTCCGGAACTGGATAGCTTTACACCACCCGCCACCTACCGGGAAACACCGGTTAGATCAGGATCTTCTGACGTGGCTAATGGGCAATTACATATTGTAACATATTGAGTTTCAATGCTCATCATGCCCAGGTTAAGCCGGTTTTCGAAATATTCTTACTTTAAACGAAGAGTCAACCAATCTTATCTCAACCGTGAAGCGCCGCCTCAATGTCCGCGATGTTGATTTTTCTCATCTGCATCATTGCGTCGAATGCTCGCTTTGCGACGGCAGGGTCAGGGTTGGTAACGGCGTTAATCAGCACAGCAGGCGTTATCTGCCACGATATTCCCCATTTATCCTTGCACCAGCCACAGGCGCTTTCCTCGCCACCATTGCTAACAATGGCATTCCAATAGCGATCCGTTTCGGCTTGGTCATGCGTTGAAACCTGAAAAGAGAACGACTCATTGTGCGTAACCCCAGGCCCGCCGTTGAGCCCAAGGCACGGAATGCCCATCACGGTAAACTCGACGGTCAATACATCCCCCTGCTTACCCGATGGAAAGTCTCCCGGTGCGTGATGAACCGCACTGACAAACGAATCAGGAAAGGTATCAGCGTAAAAGCGCGCTGCTTCTTTTGCACCACCATCCTACCAAAGGCAAACAGTGTTCTTTGCGGGGGTTGCCATATCACATCTCCACTAAAACCATAGCATCATCAAGCCCAGTGAAATATTTACCAAGCTTACCAAGTCTCCTCAGAGCCCGGTGGCCCCATATCGATCTGCATGTCAGGCGCTATATCCACTACGCCTTTGATCTTTTTCAGCCGTTCCGCCGTGGCATCGTCAGCCGAGCCGGTAATACAGCCGATCTCCTCCAGCACCTCCTGGATGGTTAACCCTTCAGCGCTGAGGCGCGTGGCCATCTCATTTATCGGTTGATCGCTGGAAATAGTGATCAACCATAGCGCTACCGTTGGCATCTGGCATATCTCCATAGTAAGAGCACTGGGCGGCCAGAAAGGAGCGCCTGCCCAGCGCGTCGTCTAACATTAGGGCGCCTGCACCAACCCTGCTCCCACGTCGGATTCAGGCAACGGCAGCTCTTGCACCGAAGCCACCAGCTGCTCCCATAGTTTCCTTCCCCGCAATGAGGCATCCGACTGCGCCCACAGTGCCGCGCAGCCTGCCACATGTGGCGCCGCCATGCTGGTGCCACTGATCGTCTTATGGCGAGTGGGCCGGGGCCACGAGGAGAAGATATCGCGCCCAGGCGCGGCAATCTCGATCTTGCCATGATTGGAAAAGCTGGAGGGCTGCAGGTTCGTATCGAGAGATGCCACCGATATTACGGTAGGCGAGTTAGCAGGCGCCCCTGTATTAGTTGCTGAATTACCCGCCGCAGCGATAACGAGGCACCCATTACGCAGTGCCGCTTCACCAGCATGGGTGTAAGCAGCCTGTACAGGGCTCTGGCTGCCAAGCGACATCGAGATCACCTCACAGCGGTTGGCGATGGCCCAGTTCAGACCAGCGAGCACGCCCGCCCCGGTACTGCTGCCCGAGTTGGTCAGTACCTTGCCGACGAAGACCTGCGCTTCATACGCGACCCCGTAACGGGGCGTGTTGCCGCCGGGTGATTGGGGGCCACAGGCCGTGCCGATACAGTGTGTTCCGTGCCCGTTGATATCCTGAACCGGCTCCCCGACGAATGAGCGGGTTACGAGCTCCCTTCCCTCAAAATCCGGGTGACCTAGATCCATCCCGGTATCCAGCACGGCAACTTTTATACCCGCACCGCTCCAGCTACTTTGCGGCACCTTACAGCGGTTTAGCCCCCAAGTTGGCCGAAGGGCGTCCTCTTCAAGGTTCTCTTCGCCCTCATCCAGCTCAACGCCCAGATCACGGGCGATGGTGCTGGCTGCCCGCAAAAAACCCCGTAGATATTCAGAATTTTCAGAAAAGGCGAAATACTCTGGCTCAATAAATTCGATGGGACTATCCGCAGTGACCTTACCCAGCGCACTCATGCCATGCTGCTGTAGGGCATCGCCGCCTACCAGTGCCACTCCAAGCTCCGGAAATACCATTGCCTCAGCATCTCCGGCATCTTCCAGGCTAACGGCTTGATCGGTGAAATCCCGCGCATCAGCGACCCGAAATTTTTGGGCCTTTAGCGCTCTGATCCCCTCTTCAACTCTTCCTTCACGGTAACTGATCAGGAAACGCCCAGTTTCAAGGCAGCTACCGCCCCGCTCTAAGGCTGCCAATAACAGTTGTTCGATTCCGCATGAAACAGTGGAGAGTGGCTCACCCTCTGGCGTGTTTCCGTTACCTGTCGGTTTTTTCGCCATCGTAGACATCCTTTTCGTTTAGCTGTTAAGCGATATGATGAGGTGCCTTACATAGACTCCATGTGATTGAAAACATGACTGTCTATACAGCGCCTATCATTTCAGCTTAACGCACCTGAGATGCTTCGCCAGATGAATTTCAGACTACGGTTCTTAAACAAATAAAGCGCTTAAACTAAGAAGGAGGGAGTACGATTGTTATTCGTTAATATCAGTTGGGGTACGCTCTTCATCACGCAGCGTTAATACTTCGAAACCGGAGGATGTGACGGCAATCGTATGCTCCCACTGAGCAGACAGTTTCTTGTCACTGGTCACTACTGTCCAGCCGTCCCGCTTGGTTTTTATTTTGGCCCTGCCCTGATTAATCATGGGCTCGATGGTAAAAACCATCCCTTCTTTTAAAACCAAGCCCCTGCCTTTCTTTCCGTAATGCAAAACCTGGGGCTCTTCATGCATTTCTCGGCCTATTCCATGGCCGCAATACTCACGTACAACAGAGTAGCCGTACTTTTCGGCATATTGCTGAATTGCGTAGCCTACATCACCCAACGTGGCACCGGGCTTAACCGCTTGTATCCCTTGCCATAGAGCCTCGTAGGTTTTATCCACCAACCGTTTGGCATAGGGAGTCACATCGCCGATTAGATACATCTTGCTGGAGTCAGCAATAAAGCCGTCTTTCTCCAGGGTAATATCGACATTGACGATATCGCCTATTTTGAGTATTTGCTTGTCGGATGGAATGCCATGGCACACCACGTGGTTGACTGAGGCATTCAATACGTACTGGTAATCGTATTGCCCCTTACTGGCCGGGCGAGCCTGCAATTGATCGACGATATAACGCTCGGCCCAATCGTTAATAGCCATGGTGGATACGCCGGGCGCTATCCGTTGGTCGAGATGACTGAACACCAATCCGAGTAGCCGTCCGGCTTCCCGCATCAAACGCAACTCCTCCTCGCTTTTTAGCGTCAGCTCACTCACCGACCACCTTCCTTACTTCAACGTCGGCTTGCTTCATTTGCTCACGCATGATGTCAGAGAAGGTCATGCCTGGATTGGCCTCGGCAAGCATGCCCACCTTTATCCAGTACTCAGCCTGGGCATTGATAGAACGCACCATCACAGAACTGGCTTTGCGGATGTCTTCATGCAACTGATCATTGATTTTTACGATACCCATCACATCACCAATATATGAAACGAATACATACCATATACGAATCATATATAAACTGTGGTTGGGCTACAAGCCTGCACTCCAGTCGCATAGAGCCCCAGGCCAAGCAAAGTGCCTACTCAAATAACGTTCTGAGAAGATAGAAAGTAATCAGCTAGCACGCTTATACGGCTTCACCACAAACCAACTGGCCAACACCAAGCCACCGAATAGTGTGTACACCACCACAAACACCCACTCAGGCAAGGTATAATAGAGCAGGCTATGCAGCCAGTACTGAATAAATGAGCCCGAATAGGTAGCGGCGCCCGCCTCTGCTCTCAGCGCCATTTCCCAGTTAGTTAATGGACAAACCACCCCGAGCCAAGCCTGAACCACCACATAGCCAATGGCGCAAAGATGTACGATGCGCAAGGTTTTATTGCGAACCCACCGCCAGTTGAAGAAATAGCCTGCGTAAATTGTGACCAGACCTAACACCACGAAGGCCACAAACAACACGTGGAGAATTAGAAGGGTGTCGGCGAGCATTAGCAGCAGTGATGGGGGCAGAGGAAAGCGCTACTTGTTGCCAACGGGTGAATCTGGTGTTTCGACGACATCGCTGCAGACGACGACTTGGTTCCTCCCCCCACGCTTGCCAACATAAAGCATCTCATCCGCTCGTTTAATCAAAGACTCCAGATCGGCTTTCTCTGAATCGGTAGCCGCCACGCCAACGGTGACGCTTGGGCGCAGCTTGCCCATCTCTTCTGTTAATGAAAGCTCAGCTACCTTCTTTTTCAAACGCTCTGCGACCAGTTGCGCATCGCCCGAGCTGGTGTCCGGGAGGGCGACGACAAACTCTTCACCACCAAAACGTCCTATCACATCCGTTGGGCGCAGCGACTCTGCACAGACTTCGGCAATTTTGGTTAGCACCCAATCCCCGTGGCTATGCCCCCAGGTGTCGTTAATGTGTTTGAAGTGATCCACATCGATCATAAACAGGCTAAATGGCACCTTGTGGGACTGCGAGTGCTGCAACAGATCCTTAGCCAGTTTTATAAAATGGCCGCGATTATTCAGGCTGGTTAGCGCGTCCTGCTCAGCGACTACCCTCAGCTGTTCTTCCAGTGATTTTCGGTGCGCGATCTCTTTGTGTAATTGGTGGTTATTCTCTCGCTCTTCTTGAAGCAGTGCATATTGCTTACGCTGCAGGCATTCCAAGCGCAGCAGGGCGAAAAAACCTACAACGCTTCCCATAATCAGCAACAGTGCGACCAGTAGCGTCGCTATCGGGGCAAGACTTGCGAACAGCACCGCAGCCACTAAAAAACCAATATTCAAATAGAGGCTGGCCGCTGTCACGACTGTTAACGGATTGGGAATCAGAAGATAAAACGCCATGGTAGCCACCACCACCGCGGTGATTTGAGTGGGGAGGCTTTCGGGTCGTAGGGGGACAATCAATATAATGCCCGTGGCAAATACCCACAGTGGTAAGGCGTGCAACCAAGCACGATAATCATTGCCACCCCAGCGCCGTACAACGAGTGCCACCAACAGGCAAATGCTCACCACCACTATTCGCATGGTAAGCAGCAGATAGAACTCCCTGGTAAGGCCCAGCAGGTAGTAATCCGCAATCGCGAACATGCCAAAGACACATGCCGCAACGCTCACAGCAAAGCTAAATTCAAGCCGCACGCTTTCCTGGATAGAGCGGCGATACATCAACTCACGGCTGGTATCGCAAAACTGCCCGGTTAACCTATGCACCTGATACTGTTGTTTCTGTAATGGCACAGCCCCACACTCCCGACGCCACGTGGCAATTTTTCTTATTTTATCAATACCGCGATACCACTCACCTCAACATTCAGCAGGCGTAACCGCACGATAGCTGGCCGTGGCTTTTTCCAGCCCTTGTTGTAGTGCCCGAATGCGCGATTCATGGGCAGGATGCGTAGAAAGAAATTCAGGGGGCTGACCACCACCGCTAGCAGCCATGTTGCGCCACAGGGCCACGCTCTGCTGCGGGTCAAACCCCGCGCGGGCCATAATTTCCAAGCCCATCAAATCGGCTTCCTCCTCATGGGTGCGGCTGAAAGGCAGGCTAATACCCAACTGGGCACCAATACCCAAGGCCTGCATCAATTGCTGGTTGCCAAATTCCTCTTCCCCTAATAACCCCACCACCAATAACACGGCTTTAATGCCAAGCTGCTGGGTAAGCCGCTCATTGCCATGATCCGCCAACACATGCCCCACCTCGTGCCCAATCACCGCCGCTAGCTGGGCTGGCGTCTCAGCCACTCGCAGTAGCCCGCTGTGCACCCCGATGCGTCCCCCCGGCAGAGCAAACGCATTGGGGGAAGCATCCTCAAATACCACCACTTCCCAGCGTTCAGGGAAAGCAAGCCCTGGGTAGCTCGCCTCAGCGCCAGCCACCACTTTTTCGGCCACGCACTGCACCAATTGATTAGCCTGCGTATCGCGATTGATCGGCTGGCTATTGCGTAGCTGATTAAAAGCGTCTTCCCCCATGTCAGCCATTAACGCGTTCGGTACTAACGCCAATTGGGAGCGCCCAGTGGGCGTTTCCCCGCAGCCAGCCAAAGAGGCCATCAGCCCCAAGAGAAAAACAGGTAATAGAAATCGCCGATGCATCGGATGGTGTCGCCTGGATTAAGAAACGTGCAGTAGAGTGTAAAGTGCTTCGCAGGCGTGGCGCTCGTCGCGTTCATCAACGCTACCCAGCCCAAGGTACCGGTCGTAATCGTAGGCCACAAATAGGCGGACATAATCCAACTCGGTATGAAGCTCTAGCGAACCTACCACTCCTTGGCGGAGCAGTAGATATCGTCTAGAACCTCCCCGTTAAAGTAACGGGGAGACACGTCTAGAGTTCTTCGCTGCGAGGTATTATTGGTTAAGGCTGTAAATCACTCAGGCGTTTGCGCTTCGTCGCGCATCACTTCGAGGGAAGTGATTTCAACGGTGAGTGCATCACGCGTTGTTTCTAACTCACTTACCTGCTCACCGACCGCTGAAAGTTGGTTATTGGCCTCTTCTATCTGAGTATTTAGCGCTTCAAGGTCAGCTTCAACCTGACTGCGGGCATCTTCTGCCTCTTGACGAGCCTGTTGCGCGGTATCGCTGGCGGCTTCGGCTTCTTCAATCTCTGTGTTGAGCGCTTCAAGATCTGCTTCAGCCTCGCTGCGAGCGTCTTCGGCGTCTTGACGAGACTGTTGAGCGGCATCGCGGGCGGCTTCAGCTTCTTCTTTCTCTTTTTCTACCTCGGCGTAGATCTCATTCAGCTCTTCAAGGCTGCTCTTCCGGTCTTCGAGCTGCTCATTGAGAGTCTCCACTTCTTCTTCGCGGGTTTCACGCTCGCCCCGTAAAGCGGTCAAATCTTCTTCAGCATTGGCGATATCTGCGCGCGTTGAAGCAAGGGCGGCTTCAGCTTCGGCTTGCTCAACCTCAAGGCCGCTCATTCTCTGCTGCAGTGTTGCCAAGTCCAGCTCCGCGGCTTCAACTTCAGACATCTCCGCCTGAATCTGCTGATGCTCTCGCTCAGTTGCAGCCAGCTGCGCTTCGAGCGCTTCCATACTGTCTTCCCGCGACCCAGCAATGGTATGCGCCACAATAGCCCAGACCACCGCGATAATCGCGATGACCAAGAGCACCTTTACCCGGTTATCGCTCAACAATGCTGTCGTTGATGGTTTATTAGTCCCTGTCATTGGTGCAATCCTCTCGCTTAGCGGCTATCGCTAATATGGTAGCTAACGTTTGCAAGTCAGCAAGGTATCATCTGTCCCGATGTTAATATGGAGGAAAGTTACTCGTTGAGCTAGCAGCTGTCATTCATAAAAAATTTGATCTTAAAACACGTGTGTTTGTATTAAACGCTACTTCACGATGATCACCATGGATCCACTCTTCTAGGTGTCCCGTTTTTTATAAGGCGAAACCCGGTCACAGCGACCGGGTTCACATCACGGTAGAACAATGACTAAAGCCTGAAATAAGCGTTTAATCAGAACTCCTCCCATTCATCTTCTGCTACGCTGGATCTAGCAACCCTTCCACTTGCAGGCCGAACCTGTTTTATAGAGGCAACAGCCTTTGGCACAGAATTACCAATTGGAAGAGCACTTCGACGCTCCCCCTCAGCCAATTTGAAGGTTGCCACAGCTAATTCTAGTTGGGCGGCCTGCTCTTCGAGTGAAGCAGCAGCTGTAGCAGCTTCTTGTACGAGGGCTGCGTTCTGCTGGGTTACCTCATCCATCTGCGAGACCGCTTGATTGACCTGTTCGATACCGTCACTTTGCTCCGAGGAAGCAGCGGAGATTTCATCCATAATATCGGCAACACGCTTCACGGAAGCCATTATCTCTTCCATTGTTCGGCCAGCCCCTTCCACAAGATTAGAGCCCTGCTGAACCTGGCCCGCTGATGTTTCAATTAATGCTCTAATCTCCTTGGCTGCATCGGCGCTACGGCTCGCAAGATTGCGCACTTCTGTCGCCACAACGGCAAAGCCTCGACCCTGCTCCCCAGCACGGGCAGCCTCAACAGATGCATTAAGTGCCAGAATATTAGTCTGAAAGGCAATCGAATCGATCACACCGATGATGTCGCTAATCTTTTTAGAGCTTTCCGCTATACCGTGCATTGTCGCAACCACTTGACCTACGGCTTCCCCACCACGTGCTGCCGTTGTAGACGCGTCACTCGCTAGAGTGCTGCCCTGCCGCGCATTATCTGAGTTTTGCTTCACGGTTGCCGTGAGCTGTTCCATGCTGGCAGCTGTCTCTTGTAGTGAAGCGGCCTGTTGCTCTGTACGCGATGAGAGATCAGCATTGCCTCCGGAAATTTCTCTCGAACCAATATGGATGGAACCACTGCTATCCCGCACGGATGAGACAGTTTTTGAAAGACCTGTCTGCATATATTTCATAGCCGCGAACAGCTGGCCAATTTCGTTCCGTCCCCGATCTGCGATTTTATGCGACAAGTCACCTTGGGCAATGCGCTCAAAATGATGGACGGCTTCCTCAATAGGACGAATGACAACTCGCATCATGCCCATTCGAACGAAAGCGACACAAAGGAAAACCAGAATCAGTGCAGCCAATCCTACATAACCAGATGTTGTCATGGTCGATTGGTAATCGGCCATCAAATTTTGACCACGTGTGCTGGCATAGTCGTTGAAGGCTACATTCGCCTGAATATAGGCTAGGTTCAACTGGTCACCTTCACGTTTGGCTGTACGAAAGGCACTTTCATTATTATTCAGTAGGGCCTCGTATTGTGGTTCTAAACCACGGGACACAAGTTGAGTAAAGGCGGTTTCTATCGCATCTGCAAAGGGTTTTCCTTGCTCAGACTTTGGTGCCGATGCAAATGCTTCAAACTGCTGCTGAGCCCTTTGCAGCATTTGTCCTGCTTTTTCTAGATGGGCTTCTGCCAACGCCTGCTCCCCTTCGTTCAATGCGTCGAGGTGATTTAGGAAAAACAGCTGGGTATCAGCGATATTTACTTGGGCACGGTTAAGCGCGTTCAGTTGCTGAACATTAATACGATTAAGTTCATCTATCGAACTTGCTCCAAGACTACTGGATTGGTAGCCCAACGCCGCGACAAGAAGGATCAAAGCTGTAAACAAGCCCAAAACAGCCGTTAAGCTTGCCTTAACAGTTAGGTTTTTCAATAGGTTATTCATCTTTTTCTCTTGTATACAGGATCAGTCGATAATGAATGAATCCAGCCGTAGGGAAGGTCTCACCCTATAACAAGCAAGCAAAGTGCGTATTATGAGGAAGTGTCCTAAACTATCGGCAGCAGTAACCCATCTTTTAGGTCGTTAAAAAATATAATTTTAAACTCTTGATCCAGGTCAGTTTATTAATTGACCCTGCTGAGAGTGACGATGGCTCTGGTTTAGCAACAATCAAAGACTTAACAAATCAATAGCGTGCTAAATAAATATCTCCCGCCATCAAACATTAAGCTAAAAGGTTGATATTAATAATAAACAAAGTTTTAGAAATGAGAAAAAATATAGTTATTTTGTCTAAACTATTATTCGATGCTGGTTATTCGTGGTGAGTGATCATTCGTTATCCAAACTTAACTGCCAGTAGCCAACGTCGTGCCACTGATCGAACTTAAACCCTACCTTTTCAAAATGGGCCACTTTTTTCATGCCCATTTTTTCATGCAGTGCAACGCTGGCAAGGTTGGGAAGCGTTATGCCGCCCATCACCGCATGAATCCCGCCCTCTTTGAGCGTGGAAAAGAGTGTTTCGTACAGTTTTGCACCCAAGCCCCTACCGTGAGACTGGTTGGAAAGGTAGACGCTGACTTCGACTGAAAAGCGATAGGCGCTTCTCTCTTTCCATTTGGTAGCGTAGGCATAGCCCACCACAGCACACTCTTCCACTGCTACCAACCAAGGCAAACCTGCCCCCTGAACGTTTTCAATCCGACCTTGGATGTCTGAACCCAATACTGGCTTTTCTTCAAATGAAATAGCGGTATTTTCGATGTAGTGGTTATAAATGTGCGCTATGGCTTCCGAATCACCCTTTACGGCATCTCTGATCATCATCTATTCCATTGATATTCTGACTGTTTAGGTCACTGATTAAAAAATCGCCTTCCGCTTTCTGGGTCAGCTAGGGCGTCTTTACGCTAAGCAGGCGTTACATGAGCCGCGTTGCCAGAAACTCGCCATTGCCAACAGGTACGGTGCACGTGGTGAAACCGGGATCTGCCGATACCAGCGCCATAAAATCAGCCATTTCATCTGCATGAGAAGTGGCGTTATCCACCACAAGCAGTCCGCCCTTGCGTAAAACTCGCTGGATATTCGGCCACCACTGCACGTAATCAGAGCGCTTTGAGTCTAAAAAGAGCAGGTCGAAACAGGCATCGTCCAGCCTCTCAAGAAAACCACCCGCCTCCCCTCGATGCTGAGTGATGACATCAGAGAGGCCTGAGCGCTCAAAATTTCTCAAGGCCATCTCCAGCTTGAATTCGGAGAGCTCAACGGTGGTAACGTGCCCACCAATCCTCTGCACTGCCTGAGCCAGCCATAAGGTGGAGTACCCATTGGAAGTGCCAATTTCCAGCACTCGTTGGGCATTGGTTGCTTGAACTAATACCGATAGGAACTCCCCCGTATCGCGGGTGATATTGAGCATTCGTCTTGGGCGCTCAGAAATGGCAGCATCGTTTTGTTGGCCAAATTGCTCAAGTTCCGTTAGCAATTCTTGAAGGGTTTCACTCACAGTTGTCTCCCGCTAGGCACAGCATTTTCATCATCAAATTTCCTGGCCTTTGCTTACGCAGGCCGCTTGGCAAGCAGCGCCCAGACACCCGCTGAAGAGAGTAACGCTCCGCCAACCAAGTTGAAGCGACGCTGGGCACGACGCGATGCCAGCATCTTGCGCACCGACGTTGCGAATACGGCATAGAGAGTGGCATTCAGCGTTGCCAACACCACGAACGTGATCGCAAGTATCCATAGCTGCTGCCCCGCATCAGCATTAGGGTTGACGAACTGCGGCAAAAAGGCGACGAAGAAGATAATGCCTTTCGGGTTAAGCGCAGAAACGAGATAGGTATTGGTGAAGAGCTTCCAGCGCGAACCCGATACCGCCGGTGTTACTGGCTGCACCGACGATATACCGGCTCGCAACAGCTTGATGCCCATATAGAGCAAGTATAAACCGCCGATCCACTTGATCACGGTGAACCAGAATGCCGAGGTGGCTAACACCGCTCCCAAGCCAAGCAGTGAAAAGAGCAGCGCCGTTGAGTCACCCAATGCTACCGCAGCGACAAGCGGAATATTGGCGCGCCTGCCTTGTGCAATGGAGTAGCTAACCACGGTCAAAATCGTTGGCCCAGGGATAGCGAGCAACGCCACCGACGCAAGAGCAAAGGCGAACCAGATTTCAATAGACATGAAAAGCTACCTCACAGGTTGTTAATGCTAAGTTAGCATAAGCTCAACAATGATTGGAGTGCTCTGCTAGAAGCTAAGCGGCTCTGTCTATCACGCTTGCACAAGCCCAGCTGAACAGCGATCCAGCGCCCCGGTGCCAGAGTAGTGGCCCAGCGTGCGCCCTGGCACACATTGCGACTTGGACAACGCCTTACCGAAACCTGGGTGGAATGGGTCGATGATGTGATGGAGGAAGATTAACTTTTGGTGAAACCAGCTTCTCTTGGAAGCTGGGGGCTTGGTGGGGGCTGTGATCAGCCAATAGAGGCTGCCAGCGCTTTACGGGCTTGCTTTTAAAAGTTCAGAAAACGAGGGAGGTAGGAACTCATCGATATAGCTATCATTGAATTCGACAAATCGCGCCAACGCTTCGGGGTCGGGCAGCTTCACGTGTTGGCGGTTGCGGATCACCAGCCCTTCCTCACGCAGCATCGAGAAAGTCCGGCTCACGTGTACCGGGCTCATCCCCAGCGCGTCGCTAATCAACTCCTGAGTGAGCGGCATGAGAAAGCTATTGTCCTCAACGGCATTGATCCGTTTCAGTCGCAGATAGATTTCGTAGAGAAAGTGCGCCAGCTGCTCGTGGGCTGAGTACTTGCCGAGGTAGATCAGCCGCTCGGAGAGTTGCGCCTGCTGACGCATCGCAGTCGCCATGATACCGACGGCTAGGTTTGAACGCCCAAAAAGTTCAAAAAGCTGCTGATAGGAGAACGGATAGATCACACCTTCATTAATCATCGCCGCACTTGCCAGGCGTCGAGTGAAGCCAAAATCGCGAATGCCGATGATATCACCAGGAAGGTAGAACTTGAGGATCTGCTTTGAGCCATTTTTCAAGTTGCGATAAGAGTATGCCCACCCTTCCTTAACCACGCAGAACAGATCAGCATCCGCGCTCTCAAGCCATAGCACCTCGCCTGCAGGCATGGATCGAGGGCTAATCTCAAGGCCCAGTAATAGCGCTTTGTCTTCAGGCGACAGAGCACCTTGGGTACTTAGGCCCCGCATCACCACTGTGTCGATGAGAGCCACTACGCTACCTCGCAGGCAAATGATTTATTAACAGCATTCTAAAACATATGCTTACATTTCTAACTTAACATATGTTATGAATAATCCGCATTATCAATCAGTTGCGTCAATCTTTACTGATTTCTGTCAAAAAGAACCGTGTTGGATCGCATTCGGCAAAAGGGATCTCTGGATCTGCAGACTCATGCTGCATATAAACGACGATCTCGTTTGCCGATAGAGCATACTCAATGACTTTGGCTGCATTCGTTACTGCCTTTTCGATACCTACTACTAGCGGCAGCGGGCCGTCACAAAAGAAGCGGCCCTAGGAATTAAAAGGAGATGACTTCGCCATCGGAAGGAATCAATACGTGATCTTGAATTCCATCTTCCCGCACGTAATCGGCGAGCTCATCACGGCTTAACGTTATATGATTCACAGCATCCATATGCACCGCGATGATAGTGGCATCTGGGGCCGCCCGATGAGCTCGCAGCGTGTCTTCCTTACCCATAATAATGGGGTCACCTTCAAAGCCGGTGACCTCGGCAGCACCTGTATTCAACACGATCACCTGCGGATTATATTGCTCCAGGGCCCGCTCGACCTCGTCACGCCATACGCTATCGCCGACCACATAGGTAGTATTTTCTCCTGGCACTTCAAAGACCACGCCCATGACGTCACCTAGCAATTGCGCCAATTCAGGAACCGCATAGAGGGTATCGGAGCCATGCTGGCCGCCTGTCCTGTGAAGCTTCACTCCGCCGAACTCAGCGCTACCATCAAGGATGCGCACATCGCTGAAACCCTGTGAGCGAATCAGCTCGGCATCGGCGGCATTCTGAACAAACAGGGGGATATCCTTCGGTAGCAACGCTTGAGCGGCATCGTCCCAGTGATCAAGATGAGTGTGAGTGACGATGACGGCGTCAGTACCGTCGATCACCGCCTCTGCCGACATGGGTAATCCAACCAGGGGATTACGTAGCTCGCTACGGTAGGTACCCTCAAAGCCCGGATAAGCTCCCTGTTCGGCCAGCATAGGATCGATCAAAAAGGTGGTGTCGCCATAGGTGATCTTCACCGTAGCGTTACGAATTTGCTGCACCTGATGCGTTGCTTCTTGAGCGTTCGAAGCCGCAGAGGCGCTACCGGTAACAAGTGCAGTGGTAAGACCAAGGGAACTGGCTAAGGTTTTAAATAGCATCTACCTACTCCTTAAATACAGTGTTGGGTTGATAGCAAGCAGTGTAGAGGGCTTCAAATCACTAAAAAATTGGCCTGAAAGCCATAGATCGATACTTTTGGGCCAACATTTTTTGGGGCAGCATAGTAGTATTGAGCGAAGAAAACGTTAGGAGCCAAGCCTTGTCCGTGCCCCGTGTCGGAGTAATTCTCCACCCCCGCATCACTCCCTTCCATTTCTCGGTGCCTTATACGGTGTTCGGTATGGCCTTACCCGAGCACCCTTTGTTCGATCTTTCCATCGTAGCAATGCCGGGGGAACCGCCGGAAAGCGAGCAAGTAGTGACGGTAAGACCCGACGGCGGTCTGGAACTGCTGGATAGCGTGGATATTGCGGTGGTGCCTGGCTGGCATGACCTGAACGAAGCCCCGCCGCCCGAGTTGGTTGAAGCGCTCGTTCGCTGTCATGAACGGGGCGCCCATGTGGTGGGGCTCTGTTACGGCACCTATGCCCTAGCCTATGCCGGGCTGCTTGATGGCAGGCGGGCATCAACGCACTGGATTGCTGAGCAGGACTTCATTGCCCGCTTCCCCAAGGTCAAGCTGGACACCAATGCGCTCTACGTGGAGGAGGATCGGCTGGTGACCTCGGCGGGCACGGCCGCTGGCCTGGATTGCTGCTTGTTCCTGGTGCGCAAGTATTACGGCGCGCAGATCGCCAACAAGATTGCCCGCGTCATGGTGGTTCCACCGCATCGGGAAGGTGGGCAGGCGCAGTTCATTGAACAGCCGGTTGCCGTCTCCACCCAGGATGCCCATATCAATCGCCTGCTCGACTACCTGCGCGAACATCTGGCGTCATCGCACACTATCGACGAACTCGCCGCCCGAACGGCCATGAGTCGGCGAACCTTCACGCGCCATTTTCATAAGGCCACCGGCATGACGGTCGTGGAGTGGCTGGTAAACGAGCGCTTGCGACGCGGACGCGAGCTGTTGGAAACCACCTCCTTGTCGGTAGAAGCCATTGCGGAAAAGAGCGGCTTTCACACGGCGACTTCGTTTCGGCAACATTTCAGGCAGCGCCATCAGGTCAGCCCCCGGGACTGGCGCAAGACCTTCGGCGACAATGCCTGACTATCCTGCCAAACTGCTCGTGTCAAAACGTCAGAATTGGCGCTGCGTACCCCTTCTCAAAGCAAAGGAGTTGCAAATGAAGCACCATGAAAAACTTGGACAAGTTGGGCGCAAAAGCTTTTCCCTACTGGCTAGGCTCGGCCGCTACGAACTGGCGATGCTGCTATGCGTCGCGGTACTTTCCGGTGGGGTTTGGGGGTTCGTCGCGCTGGCCGAAGAAGTTATCGAGGGGGACACCCATAGCATCGATGAGAGCCTGCTGCTCGCCCTTCGCAACCCCGCAGATCTTAGCGACCCAATCGGGCCGGGCTGGGTTGAGGAAATGGGCCGGGACTTCACTGCTCTGGGCGGTGTCGGCGTGCTGGTACTCATCACATTGGGCGCCCTGGGCTACCTCTTACTTGCCAGACACTATCGCGCGGCCCTCTTCGCCTCAATCGCGGTGCCCGGTGGCATACTTCTCAGCACCGTGATGAAGCTGGGCTTTGACCGCCCTCGCCCCGATCTCGTGCCTCATGAAGCAATGGTCTACACCGCAAGCTTTCCCAGCGGCCACTCAATGATGTCTGCCGTGACCTACCTCACCCTGGCAGCGCTACTCATTCGCGTACAGCCCGCGCTGAGGCTAAAGGCTTACCTGCTGATATTGGCGATATTGTTGACCCTGCTGGTGGGCATAAGCCGCGTTTACCTTGGGGTTCATTGGCCGACCGATGTACTTGCCGGCTGGACGGCCGGGGCAAGCTGGGCAGCACTGTGTTGGATTGTGATGCGCTGGATGCAGCGGCATGGGCAGTTAGAGCCGGAAGAAAGCAGCTCCGGCACCGAATAACGTGGCTCAAGCAGCGCTGGGCAACACAGTGGATGTTGCCCAGCCACCTGGAAGAACGAATATTTAGCTTGAAGCGAAACAAGGTGCGGTCTGCCAGTCACCTTGCTACTTCTTGAAGATTCCATAAGGCCAGGGTGAGGCCAGCTTTTACGTTTTAGTAGGGTATTAACTATATACAATGCGCGTCGACACTTTATGCGCTAACATCAGCTCACGGAAGCTGGTTTCATACAGCTTAACGGGTCACTAATGGATTAATAGAGGCAAATAGCATGAGCAAAGGAAAAGACAGTAAAAAAGACACTAAAAAGAAACCCCTTCTAACAGCCAAAGAAAAGAAAGCTGCTAAATCATCAAAGAAAAGCGAAACCAACGTACTAGGTAACTAAGCCAACCTAACTAAGCACTACCGCCTCCTGCTAAGACTAATAGCAAAATGCAGTAGTGTTAGGCTTAGCTTATGATAGAACGAAACTTCCTTACCTTACATAATTTCAAATAGCCCCTTCACACTCTTGCCTTTCACTTTTAATTGACCACTACACAAACCAAGCCAATAAAAACTGCAAAGGTAAGCGAGCATATAAATATAGCCTGGGTATATCAGAATATTGCTCAGGGTATAGTGCCAGATTTATATCGGCAGGATATCTGACGGTGCTTTTTAGCTTAGGGAGACCCAGCAGCAGTTGCACCGCTACACGCCTGCCTAGCGCCCGGTGTAAGCCTTAATCGCCACTCCGGAGCTCACCTAGATAGCGAATGATTTCACACATAAAAATCTGGCTCTTCGTCATTCGGTATGGAATTATTTCTGACAGTCTGACAGTTAACCTGTGGGAGGTAGCTTTAGCTCGCGACCGTTTAGGCTGCCACCCTAACAATACCGGGGTACCTTCGGTACCCTTCGCCGAAGCGTCGGACCACCGCTGGAAGCGGCCTCCCACAACAGACAGTTGGCTTGGCGGTTTGTGTCTGAACCGTGAGAAATATGCCGGTTAATACTAAATCCACAGTAGATGACGAATAACCAAAAATCTACATTTACCTTAAACACTTAAGCGCTCAGGAAAACTGGGTGGAAAGGAAGATAAAACGCCCAACCACGCTCTCGTAAATCAAGGGCTCGACCTCAAGCGAACAAGCAGGCATGGTGAGTATTATTATCCACCATCAGCGAACCAACAGGAGGTTACGCCAATGCCGCACTCTCTTACTCAAAACCTGTCTCAAAACCTATGCAGGATGGGGCTATTATCGCTCTTGGCGTTATCCCCCAATGCCTTCAGCCAACAACAACCTGGGGCAGCCTCCGGTAATGATATCACCACTGAGTCGTTCCAGGACTGGGAAGTCCGTTGCCAGAGTAATGCCGAGGGCCCGAGCCCTTGTGCGATGTCGCAATTGATCACTCAACCTGACAGCGACCAGCCCTTGATGCAGGTAATTCTCGACTACCCGCCCCAGATCGATGCTCCGGTGATGAGCTTCTTCGTGCCACTGGGGGTACGTCTGGCCCCGGGCTTGCAATTCAGTGTGGATAACGGTGAGCCAGTCCAATTCCCCTATCAGGTCTGCCAGGAGCAAGGGTGCCGTGCTGACGTGCCCATTGAGTCGTCGATGTTGCAGCAACTCCGCAGTGGCAATACGGCAACCCTCAGCATGATTAGTCCACGCGGTGAACGCATGGACATAGATATTTCTCTGATCGGCTTTACCGCTGCCAGTACCCGCATCGCTCCCTGATCTTAGGGGCCTTGCACGACAAAGCCGGCTTAAAAGGGTCGGCAAGCCTACTCAGCCGTTGCCAGCAGGCATATGTTTACGCCTGTTGCCTCGGGGCCATGCAAAACTGCGCTCTAGCACTTAGCATTTTAGCCACATGGAGCGACGCGCCGAGGAAATCGATAAGTGCTCAATAAAGCCGCGTAATGGATAGAGCATCAGCCTCATGAATCAAGGTGTTCCGATTGCTCTGCAATGGTCAAGCAGCGGCGCAAGTGTCGTGTTGACGCGTCCCCCGTCGACTCCAGCATCCAGATGATAATTCCCATTTGGCATTGGCACTGCGCTGATGAAATTGGATGTCGGTCGAAGTCCTGCAAAGGTGCTTTCGTCGACGGCCATCCGCCCACGGAACCGTGCGAAGGTAAATCCCTCATCGCCATTGATCTGGCTCTCCAGGCGAACGGGAAGCGTCCACTCCCCATCCATTCCGTAGGCGCTATAGGTCATTACATAGGTCGCATCCGGATCGAGATCGTTGGGCTGTGTGCTGGACAAAAACTGACTGACGTCGAGCTCTCCGTTTTCGGCGCAGGTCATCATCAATCGCACAATGCGGCCTGGAACTCGTTCGCCGGGCTTTAAGCCGAAATAGCTGGAGTCGAAAACAACAGCCGGCATGTCGTCGATAAGGAGGAGATTCAACTCTCCCGGCGACCTGTCGGCGTTATCCGGCATGTCGTGAAGAAGCGACAGCCTGGGATCGATCCCTTTGGCAGCCTCCTCTATCAGCATCACGGTTGCATCGGCATCGGCGTAGACGTATGCACTCTCTCCCGTGCCAACGGATTGATCACTGGAGCTGAAAAGCCGTTCGTTTTCTGGGCTGACCCAGGCGGGGCCCCCACCACTATTGAAGGCGATCATATTGGCTTCGAGATGCTTTCGCATCTCGGAAGCGCATGAAAGCTCCTCAATTGCGCCATCGACAAGGTCACGTGAGTAGATGCCGGGCGTGATATCCTCGGCTTGATCTACGATATGATAAAAGGCAGCTGGAACCGTTACTTGCTCGTTGTAGCGTCCGATTTCCCGGGACATGATTTCGGTGCCATAGCCGTTGCGTGTCGTCTCGGTTTCGATATAGGTGCGTGAGATGGGGATCAATCGATCTCCGCAGGAGCCCAGAACCTGAACCCGACGGATGATGTAGGACGTGATTAAGGCATTCATCGGGCTGAAGTTGTCGCTGGTTCTGAAGCCCCATTCGTAGAAATCTGCGACCGGGTTGAAGCCCGACGGCCCCATCGCCCGAATTTGCCTTACCGCTTCGTCGGCCGACTTGCGATGCTCTCGGCGTGCAGCGCCGAAGTCTCCGCGGGCGATGTATGACAGCATCCTGCCGCCATAATCGCTCCCCAGAGGAAACAACCCGGCATCAGAGCTGCTAACAACTCTCGACCTTTGCATGCTGTCCGGATCGTAGGGTGCGTCGAGCATCACATTCATACTTCGCGCGCCGGTGACGCCCTGGAAATAGATCGAAACGGTGGTTTCACCCTCACTGATCGTCATCTGGGGAAGATGCTCAGACAATGCAGCGCGAAGCGCTCCAGCCAGTTCAGAGCGGCATCCTTCGCGCGCAAGGATCTCGGCGAAGGCGGCCTCGTTCTCCTCATCGGTCTGAGTACGGATCGCGTAAACCTCAGGAACGGCAGCGTTCGGATCCCTGCTCCCGAAATCCTTTATTGGATCCTCCTCATACTCTGCAATAACAACCGGCACCAACGACGAAGCGGCAAGATAGAACTCCTCGAATTCCGAAGGAGAGAGCCTAATTTTCTCCTCCTCGCGAAGAGCAAGGCGGTCACTTTCGCGCGTGAAAGTATATTCCTCCCAATCATCCGTCATCTCTGCATGACAGGTTGCGTCGTATGCCCGGTGAAATGCGATATAGATACCAATCTTGTTGGCAGCCGAATTGCCGGTCGATTTGTCACCTTCAATTATCCGCGTAAAGTAGCGCCTCTGGCTACGAGGCAGATAGCCTAGCTCCGGCCCCGCCTCTGCTACCACCAAGACAGCGTCTTCTGAATCAACCGAGGCAGGCGCCTCAGTGGCAGCCACCTGTCCAGGAAACTGCGTCGCCATCACCTCAAGCGCCAAGCCGAGCGTCTCTGGACAAGCGTTGACGGGCGGCCCGATGACAAGTAAGGGATGCAACCCTGACTCCGGCACCTGAAATGCACGCAGTGCTTCAGGCCCGATTGCCGCGGGAACAGCGCCAGACCAGAATGCAAGGTTAATGCTCCGCGAAGATGTGAGGTAATCCCGGTCGTCAGCCGGAGCGGCAGAATATTGATCATATATACATCGAAGCACCGGGGGAGCCTCCGCGATCGCCGCCATCACAGGATCAGTGAAGAGCCTCGCGTACCGACTTTCTTCATAGAGAACGTTTTGCCAAGCCTGGTTTAATGCCCCACCCTGCGGTGCATCAGAGGGGTCGAGAAGCGTGGCGACCGGTTTAAAAAAATTCCTTAAGAAGACAGCAGGATTCGTCAGCGACACTTCTTGTACGAACGAGTTTTTGGCGTCATAAACGAAGTTGTAAAACCGGTAGTCACTAATGATCGACCTCTTGCCAGAGGGCGGCTCTTCGAGCGCCGGAAAACTCAGAGGGACACGGCCTACAAGCTGAGGAACCTCGGTGAGCGCTCCGTGAGCATTGATGAGATGATAGCCTCGGGTTGCCAAGTAATCTAATGCACGCTCCCGGCTGTGTGAATTTCCGGCTGCGGCACTAATGTAATGTGCGTCATCCCGCGAAAGCTCTCCTGGCGGCAGACCGAACATGTTCTGCACACACGCTATAGAATCGTCTGCATCGTGCAAGTCGCCGTCTATCTTCGGCACAGCACACCCTAACAGCGTCAGACCATATTCCAGGTAAATCCGGTTTTGTAGGGCCGCTTGATAATGGAAACTGGCGGGTGTGCCGTTTTCATTCAAACATGTCAGTTTACTTTCTTCGCCCTGCACCTCCACACTGCAAGTAAAAGCTGTCTCTTGTGACAAGGCGGGAAATCCCAAGAGAGCACCCGTCATCATAAATGCAATGGTTGCGCCTAATCGCAAATAATTTATTGAGACATTATTCACTGCACCACTCCTCACGCCAATTTATTAGAAAACAGTCATTTAGAGATCTTAATTTTTTAGATCATCGCATCTCAGCATGAAGCTACTTATGGGAGGGCGCAGTTCAGCAATCTGACTCTGCCGCGAGTATAACGGTGCGTTGCAAAAGCTATTTCTAGTCTTCTAGTCGCAAATATATTGATAAGGTTCGTTTATTTAAATGCTGAGTCAATATGAAAAACCTCATCAATTAAAGCTGAGATTTATAATTCAGCACCGACATCACCTCCAGATCGAAGCGCTATACTTTAGAACCTGATCTTATGGGTAAGGAGATTGAACATGAAAAAGCGTTTGAGTGAAGAACAGATTATTGGCTTCCTGGGCGAAGCCGAGAATGTATACTAGAAAAGCTGCTCACCGAATCACTACTAGAAATAGAGGTCACTCACCAGGCCAATTAGAAAAAACGGGGGTAGTGGTCATGCGTTTCGCTAACAAGCGCCCCCTGATAGCAAAGGCTCTGAGTGATCGCATTGCTGCCTTGGCACATCGGTGTCGTCGCAATGGTGCTGGCATAATCTAACTGAAACTGCATAATGCGCACTGCTACGCAGCCAACGTGCAATCGTAGGAGGCTCGTAAACTTCCGCACGTGCACGCAACGATAACATTACACGGAGAGTGTATGCCATTCACTCCTTTTCACATGGGACCAGGAGTAGTGGTTAAATCTCTGCTCCAAGGTAGTTTCAGCTTAATGATTTTTGGCTGGGCACAGATTGTAATGGATATTCAGCCCTTGATCGTCTTAATCTCCGGCGACGGGCATCTCCACGGCTTTACTCATACGTATGTCGGAGCCACAATCTTGGCTATATTTTCAGCCTTGTCAGGGAAATACCTGGCTGAAACCGGCTTGTTTTTATTAGGTTTAAACAGCAAGTGGCAGGTCAATATCAAATGGTGGGTATGCTTTTTCTCAGCATTCATAGGCACATTTAGCCATGTGCTATTAGATAGTATAATGCATGCTGATGTTGCCCCATTCTTTCCATTCGCAGCAGAAAACTCGTTACTTTCATTAATATCTGTTAAATCACTACATAAAGCTTGTTTGTATAGCTTTTTAATCGGGAGTGTACTTTATTTTGTGGTTATTTCAGTTATGAGATCTTACAAACCAAAAAACTTAGAGTCTTAACTGCCATCAGAATCCAGCACTATAAAAGCAATATTCGCAACTCAATCCTCAAGAAATCAATAGGCACACCATGAAATATATCATCACATTGATACTTATATCATTTTCTCAATCCACAATGGCTGACAACACATTAAGATTTTCTGACTACACAAGCAATCTTCGCGTTATAGAAATAGACAACACCCAAAGCGTGGTTCGCTTTTCTGGAGAAGTCGAAGTTTCTGGAACAATAGTGTTTAGATTGGATATGTTGTCAGAAACAGAATATGGCGAACCATTATTTGTAGATTTTATTCCTGCCCCAAATCAGACATCTTTATTTCCAGAGGTGATTTCTGGATTTTACGCTGGAAGCTTAAAACAGATATCCTTACTAAATACAGATGAATTATATACACGCCTGTTTGGTTCTGAAAGTGAACACAAAAGCAGAGAGCTGCGTATAGCAGGAACCCTTAGACTCAATTCATTTTCTACACGTGTTGAGTGTGACTCACGTCAATACTCTGCGAACTTAGTGAGTTTTAGTCAAAATGAGTCGATGTCCGCTATAAATCGTCAGCCCATTTATGGCTGCTAAGAGCTACCTTCATGCCGAGCTTTAGTTCTTTGAAATCAAGTCATAAGCACAGCATTTGCAGTGTTTAAGGCTCCTGAATGTTCGGACGCCAGCCTTCGCGGCGAGTGTATCGTAACTGCGATCACGACCGTGTTCGAGCATGTTAACATGCCAAAAATAATCGTCGAATTACTCTGGTTACTATGTTCACCTTCATCAACCAAGATACGTTTAGGTTATGCAAAGCCGCATCTGACATCCTGAAAGCTGACCTTGAAGATAATGAACACCCGCAACCCGAAAACCACTTTCAACAACCAGTTTATGTGAAAGGATTTAACGAAAAATGTATACATCCAGCTCCGTGGTGAAAGGAAAGTGGTATCAAACTTTAACAGGCAATGTAGCCTGCCTGCTTTTGAGTCATTTACTTCCAGCTCCTATCCATCAGCGCCGCCTAAAATTCAGCATCTGGGCAAGAGCGGATGTTAAAGAGTTTTCAGATTAATGATGTTCACAACATCTATTCCACGCCCCCTTCTCTAAAACGCGGAGCGTGGCGGGCTGGGAATGTCAGTTTCCGTCCTTGAATTTTGCTTTACAATTGCCGCTCATGCACATAGTACAGTAGTGCTCTCTATCCTCATGCTGGGTACCCTCAGCGATGATAATGCCGCAGCCGTTGCAAAACAGGGTGCCAATCCCGTCTTCGAATTTCACAATTGCATGTTCGTAGTCCATAAAGTTCTCCGCGATGACCCAATCCTGCAAGAACGGGTAGTAATAGCTTGTCAGCAAAAGCCGACCTTTATCTGATATATCCTTCGATGGCGCTATCAGGCGTCAGTTCAATTTCCTCTCGACCATCAGGTTGATACAGATAATGACAACACACCTAAACAGCACAGGCTAAGCAATTCTCTCCCTGGTAACAGATGCATTCAGTGCCATGATTCTCGGATATGCAACTCTGCATCACCAAAGTTGGCTTGGCCGCTATCGGCCAGGAGCGGTCTTTGAGGTAGTGCTGATATAACGTCGGAGCGCACCGGCACACGTAAGTGTGTCCGAGTGACGCGATTAGGCCCCGTTGCGCCATATGCCTCGAATTTAGCTTGCTGCATCAAATACATATTTTTTGACGTTCTCTACGTAACCACGTTGCAACCACTCGTCCCTTCCAGAGTGCAATTCGTCGCCGGAAATTTTGAGTCCTAGAATACAGTGCACAAGTCGCTCGTTTAACAACGATAAGTGGAGAGTCGCAACGGCTAGCCCTTGGTGATGGACCCGCCCGGGACCTCGGTGAGCTAACTTATTCCTGATATTTACAAGGCCTTTGCTTCCACTGACCTCCCAAAGATCAGAGCTATAAACAGTATATTTTTGAAACAAACTGCAAATGTTCTCGGTTACAGGTGGAACTCCTCCCTCCACTTTTTTAGCAAAGCCGTTGATACGCTCCGACATCTCGGAACAACCCTCTTTTAAAGAGTCTGCCAGGTGGCGCAACTCATCTACCGCTCTAGTTTCGCCCTGACTAAGTGGTTGCGGGGATGCGGATTTACCAGCGATCGATTCGAGGTCTCTGAACATCGCCATAAACCACTCACCATCACCGATTTTGGTGACTGGACGAAGGCTATAGCTCAAATCATCGACAAATTTCCGCTCCAGATCATCTAGTTCGTGGTACGCCGCGAGCGCAGCCTCCATCCGCTCGGACAGAGAGCTGATGCTAACCAAGTACCGCTTTGGCTCGACGCTGACGTAATTCGTTCGAGACGGCTCCAATGGATATTGCCAAAATCGCTCTTGCTCCCCCTCGTGAAGGGATTCCCACCCAAGAACCATGATTTTCTGACGGAAAAACACGGATATCAATTCCAAGACGGAATCGATGCCTCCCAAGATGTCCTGCGGAGCTAACTTGCCACTTGACGGTGTGGCCTCAAGCAAAAACCCCGTTCTCGATAATAAACCTTCTGTCCCGTTAAGACCGGCTGACGCCCAATAGCGTTTTAATCGGATAAGCCCAAGCTTCGGGCAACGAAAAACCGCCAATTCATCGAGCATTTCCTCACTGGGCTTCCAACTACCAACATTTTTCAACATGTCCGGACTAGAGATGTAAATGTTGAAGAGACTCGTGGACTGTGAAAATTCTCTCACAACCCGCATGCTCGAAATATGCGTCAGTTTGATTGGCGCTGCCCCGTGAAGCCTTGAGGGATATACCGAAGTGGGTAAATTCCGATACCAGAGATCACTGAGTTTGACTCTGAACACAGGATCGCTGCAGACTAGGTTTAGTTCGCAGGGGTTCTCAAAACCTCTGATTGGCATCACGGAATGAGGGACGGCTACTTCAATATCAGCCTTATCCCCCCATATCGTTGGCAACACAACCTTGCAGTCAACAGATATTTTTCTGCCATCCGAATCCGTCATATCAGCATCGAAAGAAAATGTTTCTTTGTGGTGGCTTAGGTCTTTCATTGATTTTGGGTCCGAGGCCTAACATAGATTATCGTGCCAGCTACATAACACGTCTGAGTCAGCATGCCGCTTTCGCCGTAAGGGCCGCTTTGGGTCGAAAGCAGCCATCTAATAATGCCTCATGACAACATCAGGCATAACACGCCGTCACACATTGACAACTTCATCCACCAAATTCACTTAGCCTCAAACTTATCAAACATTGTTTACCACCGTCACTAGCCATTAGTCCCCTTTGCTCGTGCTTTTTTCACCTTCGCGCCTCTAAAACAAACGCGGTAAGCTTGGCGGCAACGACGCTGCTGAGTACATGCTTGATATGACAACTCACTGGATACTCGGCCCGGGTGCCATTGGCCGCCTACTGGCCCATTCGCTTTCACCTATAGCGGCCACCACGCTAGTTGGTCGCCGTGCGCTGCCTGCGTGGCAGATGCTGACCACACCGGAAGGCGAACAGCGTGTGGTGCCGTTAAACTCGTTAACGATAGCTCATCTTGCATCAAACACGCCTGAATCGCCCGCCTTTGTGCATATCACTACCAAGGCCATGGTGGCTGAGTCGGCGCTGGCTGGCATTACTGACTGTATTTCCCCTGCTACCCCGCTGGTGCTGTGGCAGAACGGTTTTTTGGCGCAGCCGCGTATTACCCAGGCGTGGCCGGGGCCGGTGTTGTGCGCGACAACAACTGAGGGCGCTTATCTAACCGGTGATGATGGCGTGGTGCATGCGGGGAGTGGGCATACCTTTGTGGGTGATTTGCATAACCAGCACGGTGCGCTGGCAGAAGAACTGGCGCAAACATTAACTCAGGCAGGGCTCGCCGCTACAAAGGTGTGTGATATTCGCCAGCGCTTGTGGCAGAAGCTGGCGGTGAACGCGGCGATTAATCCGCTGGTGGCGTTGAACGGTGTGCGTAACGGGGAGTTGCGGGGTGAAGCTTATGCAGGCCGTATGGTGGCGGTGGTAAAGGAAGTCGCGGCGATTATGTTAGCCGAGGGCATTGCGCCGCCCAATGATGGCAACGGTGAAGGTGCGTGGTTGGCGCTGGTGTGGCAGGTAGTGGAGAACACCGCGAACAATAAGGCTTCGATGTTGCAGGATGTAGAGGCCAAACGCCCCACCGAGCGTGGGGCGATATTGGAGCCGTTGGTTGGGAGTGCTCAGCGCCATGGGTTAGCGTGCGAGGTGTTGAAGGGGTTGGATGATGAGATGGCGGAGCTAGAGGCTAGTTTTTAGGCAGCTTCGCTGCCTATTCGCGCGCTGAAGCGCCCTCCCACAATAGTGATAAATCACTGTGGAATATTCAGGTGCTAACCCAGTCGAACGGTTACCAGTTATTTATAAATGATAGCCGTTTGTCTGGATTGAGTTCCGCATGATGCCAATGCCAGCGTCGCTGCCTATTCGCGCGCTGAAGCGCCCTCCCACAATAGTGATAAACCACTGTGGAATATTCAGGTGCTAACCCAGTCAAACGGTTACCAGTTATTTATAAATGGTGGCCGTTTGTCTGGATTGAGTTTCGCATGATGCCAATGCCAGCGTCGCTGCTCGCGCGCTGAAGCGCCCTCCCACAATAGTGATAAACCACTGTGGAATATTAAGGTGCTAACCCAGTTAAACTGTTACCAGTTATCTATAAATGGTGGCCGTTTGCCTGGATTGAGTTTCGTGCATGATGCCAAGGCCAGCGTCGCTGCCTATTCGCGCGCTGAAGCGCCCTCCCACAAAATGCATGAGTGAGATCAGTGCATCTTTCACGTTACAGGAATCACGACCACTTTTTGGTAGGCGGGGCGTTCAGCGATTTGTTGGTACCAGCGCTCTAAATGGGGGCGTGGCTGCCAGGTTAAGCCGATATGCCATAAGTTGTAGATAAAGGGGGCAACGGCAATATCACCCAGGCCAAACTCATTGCCCGAGAAGAACGCTTGCTTGGCCAGCACCTTATCCATCAACTCAAACAGCTCTTCACACGCCTGCATACCCGCTTCAAGGGCAGCATTATCGCGTTTTTCGGGTGTGGTTCTGACGTAGCCCATCAGGATCGTGCGGTGCCTGGGTGACAGGGTGCTGTTCGACCAATCCATCCACTTTTCAGCCTGCGCCCGTTCGGCGGGGGCTTCGATCCATAGCTTGCTTTGCCCGTACTGCGCGGCAAGGTAGCGAATAATCGTATTGGACTCCCACAGCACGCTGTTGGTGGCGTCATCTTTGAGTAGCGGCACTAGCCCGGTGGGGTTCATGGCCAGGTATTCCGGCGTATTGTTAACCCCGTGCTCAAGCCCCGCCTGGATCTGTTCGAACGGTAGTTCCAGCTCTTCTAGCACCCAGCGCACTTTTTTGACGTTGGTGGAGTTATTGCGGCCCCAAAGCGTGATCATGGTAGTCCTTGTATATGAGCAAGAGAGAAAGTTGAGTTTGCATCGCACAGGTTGGGGTGGCAAGTTGGGATAGGCACCGATCAGAGGTCGCGAGCTAAAGCTGCCCCCACTAAACCAGTGCCTACCAAAACAGATCGCGAGCTAAAGCTTCCTCCCACAAAACCAGGCTTTATTTGGCATCACACACCTCACCGCTCACTCTTTATCCTGATAGAACTGCATCAGGCTTGAGAAGTCGAGTTTACCGTTGCCTTTGGCTTTATGCAGGGTGAACAGTGAGCGGGCGGCGGAGCCCATGGGGACTGCGGAGGCGCTTTGCTGACTGACATCCATGGCGAGGCCTAAGTCTTTGATCATCAGGTCGACCTGGAAGCCGCCCTGGTAGTTTTTGGAGGCCGGTGCGTTTTCCATGACGCCTGGGTAGGGATTGTAAACATTTAGCGCCCAGTTACCGCCGGAGCTCTGCTTCATGATTTCCGAAAGCACCGCGGGATCCAGGCCGTTTTTGACGCCCATATTGATCGCTTCGCAGGTGCCTGCCATCAGGATAGAGAGCAGCATGTTGTTGCACACTTTGGCCACCTGCCCTGCGCCATGGTCACCGGCGTGGAAGATGTTTTTGCCCATGGCTTCCAGCACCGGCTTGGCCTGCCTGAACTCGGCCTCGCTGCCGCCCACGATAAAGGTCAAGGTACCCGCTTGAGCGCCGCCCACGCCACCGGAAACTGGTGCATCGACAAAGCCAATCCCCAACTTCTCGCCCTCTTCTGCAACGCCTCGGGCAGTGGCCCCGTCAATGGTAGAGCAGTCGATGACCAGCGCCCCCTGCTTGATCACTTCAAATAGCGGCGCGTCGTCTTCAATATATAGCCCGCGTACATGCTTTCCTGCGGGCAACATTGAAATGATAAAGTCGGCATCAGTGGCGGCTTCCTGGGCCGAAAAAGCCACTTCGCAGCCGTTGGATTTGGCGATCTCCAGCGCGTCTTCTGAAAGGTCAAAAGCGCGAACGCTGAAGCCTGCTTTGGCTAGATTGGCGGCCATCGGGCCACCCATATTGCCCAGGCCGATAAATGCGATGGTGTTCATTTTATTATCCTTATTAGCCGGTAATGGGAAGATTATATTAGCGTAGATCCGCCAGCGGATTTTGCGACCATGCGGAAGATAGTAGCTCGTTGATAAAGCTCTCCTCTACCGAGGCCACATCGGGATACGTCCAGTTCGGTTGCCCGTCTTTATCGACCAGCAGTGCGCGCACGCCCTCGGGGAACTCACGGTGTCGGCAGCACTGTACCGAGAGCGACATTTCGGACTGGAACACCTCTGCCAGCGACATATGCTTGGCCCGCTTTAGCTGCTCATCAATCAATTTCACTGACACCGGGCTACCGTGGGCCAGCGTTTTCTGTGCCTTGCCAAACCACTTATTGTCGCTTTTTACCGTCTTAATAGCGGCGACAATTTGCTCCACGCTGTCGTGATCCATCAACTCGCGAATCAGCGGTGAGTGCTGGTATACGGGCGCTTCCATCTCAGCAAATACAGGCTGGGATGTTTGCTCAAGCTCACGCATGATGCGGTTAACCACACCGTTGGCATCGGTATTCTCACCGGCTCCCCACTGTGCGTCGGTCAGTTGCTGCAGCATGGCATCACGGTGGTGGCTGGCGATACAGCGGTCAGCCAAACCTAGATGAACGGCATCTGGCGCATTGATCTGGCAGCCGGTCATGGCTAGAAAGCGCCCTGCGCCGTTGGGAAGCCGGTTTAAAAACCAGCTGGCACCAACATCCGGGTAGAGGCCGATAGTGACTTCCGGCATAGCCAAACGCGATGTCTCGGTCACGACACGGTGGCTACTGGCGCTTAACAGCCCCATGCCGCCGCCCATCACAATACCATTGCCCCAGCAGATCACCGGTTTGGGGTAGGTATGGAGTAGAAAATCGAGCCGATACTCGGTTTCGAAAAAGCGCTCGGGGAAGCTGGGGTCGCCCTCGCCGGTAATCGTTTTATACAGATTCACCACGTCGCCACCGGCACAAAACGCTTTTTCGCCTGCGCTATCCAGCAGCACCGCGACCACCCGCTCGTCGGTGGCCCAGTCGCGAAGGCGCGGCAACATCTCTTCACACATCTCAAGCGTTAAAGCGTTCAGCGAGCGCTCGGCATTGAGCTTAACCTCAGCAATCACGTGGCCGTCTTGGGTGGCGTGTTCGGTAAACAGTACGCTGCTCATTGGCATTCCTTATCCGTCGCTATCGTTTCCACCGTTATCTTATTCATCGTCATTTACAGCTCGGTGGCGCCGTCTGCCAGCACCCGGCGGGAGATAATCAGCCGCATGATTTCGTTGGTGCCTTCAAGAATCCGGTGTACCCGGGTATCGCGCACGTAGCGCTCCATGGGGTACTCCTTGATATAGCCATTACCGCCGTAAAGTTGAAGCGCTTCGTCGCACACCTTGAAGCCCACATCGGTAGCAAAGCGTTTAGCCATGGCACAGTAGGTCGGTGCATCGGCGTGGCCTGCGTCCAGCTTGGTAGCGGCCATGCGCACCAGCTGCCGTGCAGCGACCAGCTCAGTGACCATGTCGGCCAAGCGGAACTGCAGCGCCTGGAACTCGGCTAAACGCTTACCGAACTGTTTGCGCTCCAGCATATATTCCCGCGCTTTGTTGATTGCCTGCTGGGCGGTGCCGATAGAGCAGGTAGCAATATTGATACGCCCGCCGTCGAGGCCCTTCATGGCGATTTTAAAACCGTCGCCTTCATTGCCGAGCAGATGGTTGGCGGGTACTCGCACGTCTTCAAAGGTGATCATGCGGGTTGGCTGGCTGTTCCAGCCCATTTTCTCTTCCTTGCGCCCATAGCTAATGCCGTCACTCTTGGCATCCACCGCAAACGCCGAGACGCCGCTGGCGCCCTCACCGCCGGTGCGCGCCATCACCACGAGAAAATCGGTGCTCCCGGCGCCGGAAATAAACATCTTGCTGCCGGTCAACACATAATGGTCGCCGTCGCGCTTGGCAGTGGTTTTCAGCGAAGCGGCGTCGGAGCCTGAGTTAGGTTCGGTTAAACAGTAAGAACCCAGCAGCTCGCCTGTGGCCAGCCTTGTGCCCCACTGCTCTACCGCTTCCGGCGTACCGAAATCCGCCAGCATCCAGGTGACCATATTGTGAATGGTTAGGTAGGCCGTGGTAGAGGTGCAGCCCATGGAGAGCTGTTCGAAAATGATGCTGGCATCCAACCGCGAGAGGCCTAGCCCCCCCACGCTTTCCGGTGCATAAAGAGAGCAGAAGCCCAGCTCGCCCGCTTTGCGAATCACATCGACGGGGAAGAAGGAGGTTTGATCCCACTCGGCGGCGTGAGGCTCTAGTTCGTTCTGGGCAAACGCCCGCGCCATATCGGCAAAGGCGACCTGGTCTTCATTGAGCTCAAAATTCATGGCTATCTCCGCAAATGTGCGTACACACAGGCTGTTGTCGTTGTAATTGACGTTTACGTTAACTTATCTATTTAGCCGACTACAAGCAACATAACAGCGCTTGCGACCTTAGGTGTAGGCCTAAATAAATGAATAAAAAAAGGGCGCCAAACGGCGCCCAACATCGGACAGAGAGGGAGGGTACTACTTAAAGTTTTTGCGATACATCTTGTCCAGTTCACCGATTATTCCGCTACGGAAACTGAGTACACAGACCACAAAGATGATACCGAGAATAACGCTAACCCAATTCCCCAGCGGCGACTGCGCCAGGATATGCTGCAAGCTGACCACAATGCCTGCGCCCATTAACGGGCCCAGCAAGGTGCCCACACCGCCCAGCAGGGTCATTAGAATTACCTCACCGGACATATGCCAGTGCGCATCGGTCAACGAAGCCAGCTGGAAGACCACGGTTTTGGTCGAACCCGCCAAGCCCGCTAAACCTGCAGAGATGACGAACGCCACTAGCTTGTAGGCATCGGTGTTGTAGCCCAGCGATACGGCGCGGGGCTCGTTTTCACGAATCGCTTTTAGCACCTGGCCAAACGGCGAGTGCACCGTGCGCTGAATCAGCGCGAAGCCGAAGATGAAAATCGCGAACACAAAGTAGTACATCGCCAGGTTGCTGCTCAGGCTGATAAACCCAAACAGTTCGCCACGGGGCACGCCGTGCAAGCCATCCTCACCGCCGGTAAACGGCGCCTGCACAAACATGAAGTACACCAGCTGGGCGATCGCCAAAGTCACCATGGCAAAATAGATGCCCTGACGCCTGATGGAGAGCACCCCAAACACCACCCCAAGCAGCGTAGCCAGAACAGTCCCGGCGATAATACCCAGCTCCGGGGTTAATCCAGGGTAGCTCGCCAACAGGTAGCCGGTTACGTAGCCACCGGTGGCCAAGAAAGCCG
Source organism: Halomonas sp. FeN2 (assembly GCF_020595105.1). Taxonomy (NCBI): domain Bacteria; kingdom Pseudomonadati; phylum Pseudomonadota; class Gammaproteobacteria; order Oceanospirillales; family Halomonadaceae; genus Halomonas; species Halomonas sp. FeN2. Next base: position 4,505,558 of record NZ_CP074200.1, on the reverse strand, counting down.
CATGGCCGAAAGACAGCAGCCCCGCATAGCCCAGCAGCAGGTTGAACGCACAGGCAAACAGCGCAAAACAGAGCACTTTCATCAAGAACACGGGGTAGGCCAAAAACGGCGCTATCAACCCCACCACGATTAGCGCCAGATAGAACATATTGCGGCGAAACTTGGCCCGCTTCTGACGTTCCAGTACCGCGGATGGCGCCGCCATTGATTGAGATTCTGCCATGTTCATGCCTCCTTACCGAACAGCCCAACGGGGCGCAACATGAGCACGAGGATCATGACAAGAAAGATCACCGTGTTAGCGGCTTCGGGATAGTAGACCTTGGTCAACCCTTCGATAATGCCCATACCGAGACCGGTAATAATGGCGCCTAGAATCGAGCCCATACCGCCGATGACCACCACTGCAAACACCACGATCAGCAAACTCGACCCCATGGTCGGCGATACCGGATAGAGCGGCGCTGCCAACACGCCGGCAAAGGCAGCCAGCCCCACCCCAAATCCATAGGTGAGCGTAATCAGCAGCGGCACATTAACGCCAAAGGCTTGCATCAGTTGCGAGTTCTCAGTACCCGCGCGAAGGTAAGCACCCAAACGGGTACGCTCAATCATAAACCAGGTAAACAGGCACATCGCCAGCGCTGCTACCAGCACCCAGGCGCGATATGTCGGTAGGAACATAAAGCCCAGGTTCAAACCGCCCTGGAAGATTTCCGGTGTCGCGTAGCGCGCCCCGGAAACACCGAAGAAGTTGACCAGCGTGCCCTCAAAAATGAGCGCTAAGCCGAAGGTGAGCAACAGCCCATAAAGGTGGTCCAAATGGGCAATACGGCGCAGCAAAAAACGCTCCAGCAGCACCCCAAAACCACCAACCAATAGCGGCACTAACAGCAGCGCCAGCCAGTAATTAATCCCTAAATAGCGAAAGCCTAATAGCGCGGCGAAGGCCCCCAGCATGTATTGCGCCCCATGGGCAAAGTTGACGATCTTCAACAGGCCGAAGATGACCGCCAGGCCCAGGCTAAGCAGTGCGTAAAAGGCGCCATTCACAAGACCCAGCGTTAGCTGGCCCATGAAGACGGCCATTGGCACGCCGAATATCATCGTCATAACGCGACTCTCCTCGCCCTCAAACAGTTGGCGGCAACTTGCCGCCAACCGGTTCTACACATCACTTGCGGTTGCTATCTGGCTCAAGCGCAGCCTCGAAATTAGTTTTGCACCAATTTGCACTGGCTTTCAGATAGCGGGCGGTAGGCTTCTTCGGCGGGAATGGTGCTGAGGATTTCGTAAAGATCCCACTCACCGGTGGACTCATCCGGTGTTTTCACCTGGGCCAGGTACATGTCGTGGATCATGCGGCCATCTTCACGAATGCTGCCGTTACGGGCAAAGAAGTCCTCAATAGGCATCTCGGCCATTTGCGCACGTACGGTTTCAGGGTCGTCGGTGCCCGCGGCTTCAACGGCTTTCAGGTAGTGCATGGTGCTGGAGTAGATACCTGCTTGAACCATGGTCGGCATGCGGCCTACTTCATCGAAATAGCGCTGTGCCCATTCGCGGGACTGCTCATCCATATCCCAGTACCAGCCAGTAGTTAGCAGCAGGTTCTGAGTGGCTTCCAGGCCAAGGGCGTGAACGTCATTCAAGAAAATCAACAGGCCTGCTAGCTGCTGGCCAGATTGAGTCAAGCCAAACTGGCTGGCCGTCGTGATCGCGTTAACGGTATCGGCACCGGCGTTAGCCAAGCCAATAATTTTCGCGCCGGAGCCCTGGGCCTGAAGAATGTACGAAGAGAAGTCGTTAGTCGGGAAGGGATGACGCACGCCGCCCACAATCTCACCGCCGCTCTCTTCCACTACTTTGGTTACGTCGCCCTCCAATGCATGACCAAAGGCGTAGTCAGCAGTCAACATAAACCACGTATCCCCGCCCTGCTCTACAACGGCCTTGGCGGTACCGTTAGCCAGCGGATAGGTGTCGTAGACCCAGTGAATATGGTTAGGAGTACAGTGTTCGTTGGTAATGCTAGAAGCCGCCGAGCCGGACACGATGCCCAGACCATTGTTCTCTTCCAGCACTTTGGTCACTGCAATGGACACAGAAGACGCTACTAAGCCGCCAACCATATCGACGTTATCCTGGTCGATCCAACCACGCACGGTATTCGCGCCGACGTCAGCGCTGTTGCGATCATCTGCACTGGAAATAACGATGGGCGCGCCATCTACACTGCCGCCAAAATCGGCCACCGCCATCTCCATGGCAGTTAAGCCGCCGGGGCCTGCGAGGTCGCGATAAGTGCCGGACATATCGGCCAGGTACCCAATGCGGACTTCACCATCACTCATATCAGCCTGGGCGGTAGACACGGCGAGGCTTGAAGCGGCCGCGACGGCGATGCTGGCGGCCAGCGTTTTTTTCATAAAGGTCATATTCGTCTCCTGGCCCGGAGGCCATTGTTGTTGTGTTGTTTTTGAGCTGTTGTGTTGTTCTTGAGCTGTTGTGTAGTCTTTGAGCTGTCGTGAAAGTGAGTACTGCAAATTACTGATTAATATTGTTGTTTTGTGAGCAGCGAAACTGTTGGCGGAATGAACATTTAAGTGTCTAGCCGTGTGTTATACCCCTAGCATTGAGTTGAGATGTTCCCGACGCGATGGCAACTGCGCGGCGCTGATTTCTTCGACAATCTGACCGTGATCCATCACGAAGTGGCGATCCGCAAGCGGCGCCGCAAAGCGAAAATTCTGCTCCACAAGCACAATGGTCATACCGCGCTCTTTCAACTGAACCAGCACTTCGGCAAGCTTCTGCACTATCACCGGGGCCAACCCCTCGGTAATTTCATCGAGCAGCAGCATGCGCGCGCCGGTGCGCAAGATGCGCGCCATGGCTAACATCTGCTGTTCCCCCCCGGAAAGCCGCGTCCCCTGGCTTCTACGCCGTTCATAAAGGTTCGGAAACATGGCGTAGATTTCGTCCAGGCTCATACCGCCGGAACGCACAGTGGGTGGAAGCAATAGGTTCTCGTGCACATCCAAGCTTGCAAAAATACCGCGTTCTTCCGGGCAGTAACCCACCCCGAGACGAGGGATATGGTGCGGCTTCATATGCAGCGTTTCATTACCGTTCATCACAATAGAGCCCGTTCTGCGCCCCACCATGTTCATTATCGATTTCAATGTAGTGCTACGCCCGGCGCCGTTGCGCCCCAGCAGCGTTACCAGCTCGCCACGCTTCACATCAAAATTGACGCCGTGCAGGATGTGCGACTCGCCATAAAAGGCGTGTAGATCCTGCACCCGCAGCATTTCCAGGCTCTGCGTGTTTTCAACCGGCGCGTCGGCCTCAGCGATATTCATACGGCAGCTCCCTCTTTTTCAGAACCATCCTCTTCCGCAGCGTCGCTGCCCATATAGGCTTCGCGTACCAATGGATTCCGGGAGACAGCGTCGTAATCGCCCTCAGCTAAAACAGCGCCTCGCGCCAACACGGTGATGCGATCACACAGGCGGCTAACAACGCTTAGGTTATGCTCCACCATTAATACAGTACGCCCTTGGGAGACACGCTTAATCAGCGCCACGATACGGTCAACGTCTTCTGCGCCCATACCTTGAGTCGGTTCATCCAGCAGCATCATGGTGGGATCGAGCGCTAGCGTGGTGGCCAGTTCAAGCGCTCGTTTACGCCCATAGGGCATCTCTACCGTTAGCGTATCGGCGTACTCGCGCAGCCCCACTTCTTCCAGCAGTTCAAGGGCACGTTCATTAAGGTGATCCAGGGATTTCTCAGATTTCCAGAAATGAAACGAGGTACCCAGTTTGCGCTGCAGGGCCACTCGAACATTCTCCAACGCGGTCATGTGGGCGAATACCGCAGAAATCTGAAACGAACGCACCAACCCTAACTGAGCTATTTCGTTGGATTTTTTACTGGTGATTGAGTTGCCGCGATACAAAATATCGCCGCGGGTAGGCGGCAGAAATTTAGTCAATAAGTTAAATACGGTGGTTTTACCAGCACCATTGGGGCCAATCAGTGCGTGAATATGCCCTTCCTGTACCTGGAGATTGACATCGTCCACGGCGGTGAAGCCGCGAAACTCTTTGGTCAGCCCTCGGGTTTCGAGGACAGGTCCCTGAAGGACATCGTTTGCACTCATAGAGTGGCAAGCCTCTTATTGTTGTTGTGCTAAATCTTTACAGGCATGGCAAAAGCGGCTGCTACTGCCTTACCTGAACGTAAGGTGTATGTGCAAACTAGCAACTGTCGCTATAGCAATACAATTACAACTTTGGTCTATTGACGACATTCTTCTGAATTAACAACTGCCTTCAAAACATAAATATCAACAACTTACAGGATTTCAACGCTTTTCAACTGCTCGCAACAATAGCTTTACGTTAACGTAAACTTGTTTTAGCCTCAGTGGCAGTGTTCCATAGGCGTCATATGTTGGGAACAACGACTTTGTGAGAGAACGTCACCATGAGCAGAACTTACTCGATCAGTGAACTAGCCAACGAGTTTGATTTAACCACCCGTAGCATTCGCTTCTATGAAGATCAGGAGCTGCTCCACCCTACGCGCCGCGGGCAAACCAGGGTTTACAGCAGCAAAGACCGTGTACGGCTGAAGCTCACCATTCGCGGTAAGCGGCTAGGGTTTTCATTGGCAGAGATACGCGAACTGTTCGAGCTTTGGGACGAAACCCGCAGCGGCAGTAAAAAGCAGCTGCACCTAATGCTTAGCAAAATAGGCGAGCGCCGTGCGGCGCTGGATCAACAAATGAAAGACATCACCATGGTTCAGCTAGAGCTTGAAAGCGCTGAGATCCGCTGCCGCCAAGCGCTCGAAGAACTACTCGAAAAAGAGCCGCAAGAAACACAGAACGAAGAAGAGAAGGCGAGTTCGGCCGATAAAGCCTCAGCCCCCTCTTCCGCCACTATGCACTGACTCATCGCGCGACATAACGCCAGCTCGATTAGCCGACACAGCTACCCAGCCCAGATGGCTAATACAGATAGCAAACACAAATAATCAGCACAGGTGATTGACCATGTTTTCACACTACTCAGAACTCAATTTTGGCCTCGAAGACGAACTGAATATGTTGCGCGAGCAGGTCAACGCCTTTGCCGCTAGCGAGATTGCCCCCCGCGCCGCCGAAATCGACCGCAACAACGAGTTTCCTAACGACCTGTGGAAGAAGTTTGGCGATATGGGGCTATTGGGAATTACCGTCTCGGAAGAGGATGGCGGCAGCGGCATGGGCTATCTCGCCCACTGCATTGCCATGGAAGAGATCTCCCGGGCCAGCGCTTCGGTAGCGCTCTCTTACGGCGCTCACTCCAACTTGTGCGTTAACCAGCTCAAGATCAACGCCTCCCCCGAGCAGAAAGCCAAGTACCTCCCCAAACTGATCAGCGGCGACCACGTGGGCGCTTTGGCCATGTCGGAACCCGGCGCAGGCTCGGATGTGGTGTCGATGCAGCTGCGTGCCAAGAAGAATGGCGATCACTACATCCTTAACGGCAATAAAATGTGGATCACCAACGGTCCCGATGCGGATGTGCTGGTGGTGTACGCCAAAACAGATCCAGAGGCCGGTTCCAAAGGCATCACCGCGTTTATTATTGAAAAGGGCATGCCAGGTTTCTCCACCGCCCAGAAGCTCGACAAGCTGGGTATGCGCGGTTCCAACACCTGTGAATTGGTATTCCAGGATTGCGCCGTGCCTGCTGGAAACATTCTCGGTGAAGAAGGCAAAGGCGTACGCGTACTGATGAGCGGATTGGACTATGAGCGTACCGTACTGGCCGCAGGCCCGATTGGCATTATGCAGGCCGCCATGGATGTGGTGATGCCCTATATCCACGAGCGCAAGCAGTTCAACCAGTCAATCGGTGAGTTCCAGCTGGTGCAGGGCAAAGTGGCGGATATGTACACCACCCTGAACGCCTGCCGCGCCTATTTATACGCCGTAGCCGGTGCCTGCGACCGTGGCCAAACGTCCCGCAAAGACGCTGCCGGGGTGATTCTCTACTGCGCCGAAAAGGCCACTCAGGTCGCACTGGATTCCATTCAGCTACTGGGCGGCAACGGCTATATCAACGAATACCCCACCGGGCGCCTGCTGCGAGACGCCAAGCTGTATGAGATCGGCGCGGGCACCAGCGAAATTCGCCGGATGCTGATTGGTCGCGAACTGTTTACTGAAAGCCTTTAACAACAAATAAGCAAGGTCGCGCCATGAGCACTGTGAATAGCCAAGTCAATCCGCGCAGCGATGTGTTTCAAACCAACGAAGCCTCAATGCTCGGTGAAGTGAACAAACTGCGGGAACTGACCGCTGCCGTCGCCCAGGGTGGCGGTGCCAAAGCCCGCGAACGCCACGAAAGCCGGGGCAAGCTGTTTGTCCGCGACCGCATCGATCACTTGATTGATGAAGGCTCGCCGTTTTTAGAGTTTTCCGCCCTTGCGGCGCACAAAATATACGATAGCGAGATCCCTGCCGCTGGGGTGGTCACCGGTATTGGCCGTGTTTCCGGCGTGGAGTGCGTGATCGTCGCTAACGACGCCACGGTGAAAGGCGGTACCTACTTTCCCCTCACGGTGAAAAAACATATTCGCGCCCAGGAGATTGCCCGCAAGCATCGTCTGCCGTGTATCTATTTGGTCGATTCTGGCGGTGCTTTCCTACCCCGCCAAGATGAAGTATTCCCCGACCGCGACCACTTCGGGCGCATCTTCTATAACCAGGCGACCATGTCGGCGGAAGGCATTCCGCAAATTGCCGTGGTAATGGGCTCCTGCACCGCGGGCGGCGCTTACGTACCTGCCATGGCGGATGAGTCGATTATCGTTAAAGAGCAGGGCACGATTTTCCTGGGTGGCCCGCCCTTGGTGAAAGCCGCCACCGGTGAAAGCATTAGCGCTGAAGACCTGGGCGGGGCAGATGTTCACGCCAAGGTCAGCGGTGTCGCCGACCACTACGCTGAAAACGATGCCCATGCGCTGCAGCTAGCCCGCACCTGTGTGTCGCGGCTGAACTGGCAAAAGCGTGGCAAACTCGCCATGCAGGCGCCCAAGCCACCAAAGCTCGACCCTGCTGAACTGTATGGGATTGTCGGCACCGACCTGAAAAAGCCCTACGACGTTCGTGAAGTCATTGGCCGCATCGTCGATGACTCCGACTTTGACGAGTTCAAGCGCTACTACGGTGAAACCTTGGTCACCGGCTTTGCGCATATCCATGGCTACCCGGTGGGGATCGTGGCCAACAACGGCGTACTGTTTTCCGAAAGCGCCGTGAAAGGCGCGCACTTTATCGAGCTCTGTGCCCAACGCAAGATTCCGCTGATATTTCTGCAGAACATCACCGGCTTTATGGTCGGCTCCAAGTACGAACACGAAGGCATTGCCAAGCACGGCGCCAAGTTGGTCACCGCCGTGGCCTGTGCGAAGGTGCCCAAATACACCGTTCTGATTGGCGGCAGCTTCGGCGCCGGTAACTACGGTATGTGTGGCCGCGCTTACGACCCCAACCTGCTGTTTATGTGGCCCAACGCGCGCATTTCAGTGATGGGCGGCGAGCAGGCGGCGGGCGTGCTGGCCCAGGTTAAGCGCGAGCAGCATGAGCGCGAAGGCCGCGAGTGGAGCAAAGCGGACGAAGAAGCCTTTAAGCAGCCCACTCGCGACCAGTACGAGCATCAGGGCCACCCCTACTACGCCAGCGCCCGATTATGGGACGACGGCGTGATTGATCCGCTGCAAACCCGCGATGTGTTAGGGCTTTCTTTAGCTGCCGCGATGAACGCAGAAATCGAAGAGACACGCTTCGGCGTGTTCCGGATGTAAGGGGGTCTTACCATGGCTTACTCAACACTGACTATAGAAGAGGGTGTGGCGCGCCTGACCTTAAACCGCCCCGAGGTGCATAACGCTTTTGACGACAGCCTGATCGCTGAACTAAACGCGCACCTTGACCAGTTGCATACGTTGGCCGAATCAGGCGATGTGCGCGCGGTAGTGCTGGGTTCAGAAGGCAAAAGCTTCTCGGCCGGTGCCGATCTGAACTGGATGAAGCGCATGGTCGATTACGACCTGGAAGATAACCTCGCCGATTCCCGCAAGCTCGCCGCGCTAATGCACGGCCTGGATACACTGCCCTGCCCTACCGTCTGCCGTGTGCAAGGCGCCGCCTTTGGCGGCGCGGTGGGTTTGGCCGCTTGCTGCGATGTAGTGATCGCCTCGGGCAAAGCCAAATTCTGCCTTTCGGAAGTCAAAATTGGCTTATCGCCCGCGGTCATCAGCCCCTACGTGCAGCGGGCCCTGGGCGAGCGCCAGATGCGGCGCTATGCGTTAACCGCCGAAGTCATGGACGACGAAATAGCGCTCGCGCTGGGTTTAGTCCATCTGGTGGTGGAGCACGATAAGCTAGACGACGAAGTGGACGCCATGCTGGCCACTCTGTTAGCCGGCTCACCCCAAGCCCAGCGCGCCACCAAGGCGCTGATGGCCTCGGTCGCTCAAGCGCCTGACAGTGACGCCACCCGCGAACATACCTGTCAGGTGATCGCCAAGCTGCGAGTAAGCCAAGAAGGGCAAGAGGGTTTATCCAGTTTCTTTGAAAAGCGCCGCCCCGTCTGGGCCGATTCTAATAACACACCCCACGCTTCGGAGCGTCGCTCATGAAAAAACACGAAAAAGCCGCTCGCACGACGCCTTTTGACACGCTTTTAGTCGCCAACCGCGGTGAAATCGCCTGCCGCGTCATGCGCACTGCCCGCCGTATGGGCCTGAAAACCGTGGCGGTTTACTCCGACGCCGATGCCAGCGCACGCCACGTGCGTGAAGCCGACGAGGCCGTGCGCCTAGGCCCTGCCGCTGCCCGGGAAAGCTATCTCAATATCGATGCGGTGATCGAAGCTGCCAAGCGCACCGGCACCGGCGCGATTCACCCCGGTTACGGCTTTCTTTCCGAAAATGGCAGCTTCGTCAAAGCCCTTGAAGAAGCAGGCATTACCTTTGTCGGCCCACCTGCCTCGGCGATTGCCGCCATGGGTGACAAATCAGCCGCTAAGGCGCGCATGGCCAATGCGGGCGTGCCGCTGGTGCCGGGCTATCACGGCGATGACCAGAACGACGCTCTGCTGCGCAGCGAAGCCGACAAAATTGGCTACCCGGTGATGCTCAAAGCCAGCGCCGGTGGCGGTGGTAAAGGCATGCGCGTGGTTGAATCTGGCGATAGTTTTCAAGCCGCATTAGATGGCTGCCGCCGTGAATCCAAAGCCGCTTTTAGTGATGACCGGATGCTGATCGAGAAGTATCTGGTGCAGCCCCGCCATGTGGAAGTGCAGGTATTCTGCGACCGCCACGGCAACGGCGTTTACCTGTTCGAGCGAGATTGTAGCGTTCAGCGTCGCCATCAAAAAGTGATCGAAGAAGCCCCGGCCCCCGGCATGACGGCGGAGCTGCGTAGCGCCATGGGCGATGCTGCCGTACGCGCCGCCCAGGAGATCGGCTATGTGGGCGCGGGAACCGTCGAGTTTCTTTTAGACATTGATGGTTCGTTCTACTTTATGGAGATGAACACTCGCCTCCAGGTCGAACATCCCGTCACTGAGATGATCACCGGCCAGGATTTGGTCGAGTGGCAGTTGCGCGTCGCCATGGGCGAACCACTGCCCTGCTCTCAAGATGAGCTGACGATTACCGGCCATAGCTTTGAAGCGCGTATCTACGCCGAAGACCCGGATCAGGATTTCCTGCCCGCTACCGGCCTGCTCACTCGCTTTGCACTGGATTTGGAAGGCGCGGGTCTGAGTGCTGATCAGGTACGCTTGGATAGCGGCGTAGAGAGCGGCGATACGGTGTCGATGCACTACGACCCAATGCTCGCCAAGCTAATCGTTCACGGCGCCGATCGTGATGCCGCGCTGGCTACCCTTAATCGTGCGCTGGCAGCTTTAGATGTCCAAGGAGTCGTGACTAACCGCGCCTTCTTAATGCGCCTGGCGACTCATCCCGGTTTTAAGAACGTGGAGCTGGATACCCGCTTTATAGAACGCAACGAAGCTACGCTGTTTGCTCCCCGCACTTACAGCATGGAAGCGTACGCGAGTGCCGCGCTGATTGGCCTGAACCAACTTGCCCAGGAGTGCGAAAGCGACTCGCCCTGGGATCGCCACGACGGCTTTCGCCTCAACGCGCCGCACACTATTCGCATTGCCCTGTGTGACCCGTCAAGTGCGCAAGCGCCGGACAGCGATGAAGCGGTGGTGATTGTTGAAGGTAAACGCAGCGCGGGCGAATCGCTTTGGAATCTCACCATTGGTTATGAAACCCTTACCGCGAGTTTGCAGCCGCTCACCGGCGATGCGGTAGCGGTTACCTTGAATGGCCACCGCCGTCGCTTGCAGGCGCGGCGCGATGGTCATGTAGTGGTCATGGCCGACCCAAGCGGTGAAACCCGCCTGTTCTGGCGGCGCATTGATGCCATTGATCATGGTCACCACGAAGCAGAGTCTACGCTGACGGCGCCCATGAATGGCACGGTGGTTGCATTGCTGGTAGAGCCTGGCGCTGTCGTCGAAAAAGGCATGCCGCTAATGGTCATGGAAGCCATGAAAATGGAGCACACCATGACCGCCCCCGCCGATGGCAGCGTGGAGACGTTCCACTTCCAGGCCGGCGACACCGTCAGCCAAGGCGCCATACTGCTCGACTTTGCGGCCAACGAATAGGAGTCACTGATGCCATTGCCTACCTCTGTAAAGCTGTTTGAAATGTCGCCCCGTGACGGCCTGCAAAATGAGCCGGGGGCCATTGTGCCCACCGGGACTAAGATTGCTCTGATCGAGCGGCTTGCTAAAGCAGGTATCACCCATATCGAAGCCGCCAGCTTTGTATCACCCAAATGGGTGCCACAAATGGGCGACGCCGTTGAGGTCATGGCGGGCATCACACGCCAGCCAGGCGTGGTGTACTCCGCGCTGACGCCCAACCTAAAAGGGCTCGAAAACGCGCTAACTGTGGGCGTTGAGGAGGTCGCGGTATTTGGTGCGGCGTCTGAGGCTTTTTCACAAAAGAACATTAACTGCTCCATTGCTGAATCACTGACCCGCTTTGAGCCGGTGTTAGAGCGCGCCCGAGAAGCTGGCGTGCGCGTTCGCGGCTACGTCTCTTGCGTATTGGGCTGCCCCTACGAAGGCGAGATAGCCCCCGCCAAAGTGGTTGAAGTGGCCAAGGCGCTTTATGAGATGGGCTGCTACGAGGTGTCCCTGGGCGATACCATTGGTGTCGGCACGCCGCTGGCTGCTAAACGCATGATTGAGACGACGCGCCAACAGGTGCCCATTGAGTTTCTGGCCGCTCACTTCCACGACACCTACGGCATGGCGCTGGCCAATCTTTATGCCGTCCTAGAAGAAGGCGTTAGCGTTATTGATGCCGCTACCGCGGGGCTTGGCGGCTGCCCCTATGCCAAGGGCGCTTCCGGCAACGTAGCCACTGAAGACGTACTCTATCTGCTGGAAGGGCTGGGGATTGAAACGGGCATCGACCTACAGGCCGTGATCGAAACCGGCTACTGGATCACCCACGAGCTAGGCCGCAAGCCCAGCTCCAAGGTGGCCCTGGCAAAAGGCGCTAGCCGTTAAATGATACGTTAATAATAAAAATTAAAAGCAGCGAGTTATCCCCTGCCTTCCCGTTCGGACAAGAAAAATATCGGAGAGATACATCATGGCATCACCTGCTCTTACACAACCCAGTTACTCCAGCAGCATGGCTGACAAGCCGCTTCTTGGCATGACGATCGGCGATAAATTTGACCAAATCGCGACGCAATATGCTGATAATGACGCGCTGATTGTACTGCATCAGAACATTCACTGGAGCTATCGCCAGCTCCAGGAAGAGGTCAACCGCTGTGCCCGTGCGCTGCTCTCCATCGGCGTCAATAAAGGCGACCGTGTGGCCATTTGGGCACCCAACTGCAGCGAATGGACATTGACTCAGTTCGCCACTGCCAAAATTGGCGCCATCCTGGTCAACATTAACCCCTCTTACCGCACCCACGAATTGGAGTACGCGCTAAACCAATCCGGCGCGCGCTTCTTGGTCACCGCTAACAGCTTCAAGAGCTCTGACTACAGCGCCATGCTGTATGAGCTGGCACCCGAGTTAAAAGCCAGTAACGATGGCGAGCTGAAGTCGCAAAAGCTGCCCGACCTTGAGTGCATTATTAATTTAAGCAGCGAAAAACTGAGCGGCATGTGGCGCTGGTCTGACCTGATGAAAGAAGCCAATAAGGTTAGCCAAACCGATGTTGACGACCTGCAGGCAACGCTGCAGTTTGATGATGCGATCAATATTCAGTACACCTCGGGCACCACGGGCTTTCCTAAGGGCGCGACGCTTTCCCACCACAACATTCTCAATAACGGCTTCTTCGTGGCGGAGAGCATGGGCTTTACCAGTGAAGACCGCCTGGTGATACCTGTACCGCTCTATCACTGCTTTGGCATGGTCATGGGCAACCTGGGCTGCATGACCCATGGCGCCACTATGATTTACCCGGATGAGGGCTTCGATCCCGGCAAAGTACTTAAAGCGGTTCACGAGCAAAAAGCCACCGCGCTCTACGGCGTGCCCACCATGTTTATCGCCGAGCTTGAACACGAGGGCTTTGCTAGCACTGACTTCTCCACACTGCGCACCGGGATTATGGCGGGCTCGATCTGCCCTGCGGAAATCATGAAGCAGGTGATCAACAAGATGAACATGAAAGGCGTACAGATCGCCTACGGCATGACTGAAACCAGCCCGGTATCCACCCAAACGGGTGCCAACGACAGCATTGAGAAACGCGTTTCCACCGTGGGCCGTACCCAGCCGCACCTGGAAAGCAAAATCGTCGACCCCGGTAACGGCGGTATCTTGCCACGTGGTGAAATAGGCGAGCTGTGTACCCGCGGCTACAGCGTGATGCTCAAGTACTGGAATAACGACAAAGCTACCGCCGAGGCGATTGACGAAGCGGGCTGGATGCACACCGGCGACCTGGCCACCATGGATGAAGAGGGCTACATCCAGATCGTTGGCCGTATCAAAGATATGGTCATTCGCGGCGGCGAAAACGTCTATCCCAAAGAGATCGAGGAGTTTCTCTACGCCCATCCGGCGATTTCAGAAGTGCAGGTCACCGGCGTCCCCGATAAGAAGTATGGTGAAGAGCTGATTGCCTGGGTGAAGCTCAACAGCACCGCGGGTGATGTCACCGGTGAAGAGCTGCGCGAGTACTGCAAAGGTAAAATCACTCACTTCAAAATCCCACGCTACTTCAAGTTCGTCGACGAATTTCCGATGACCGTCACCGGCAAGATTCAGAAATTCAAAATGCGCGAAATTTCGATTCAGGAGCTAGGTTTAGATCCAGAAGCAGGCTCGGATCAAGAGTCATAACGGGCGATGACCGACTCCAGCCATTTGGCAGACCATTATCAGCGCGCCCTGCGCGCTGATGAGGTATTGGCGCAGATTGATAGCCACTACCCCGCAGGCCCCACGCTGCATCAACTGGCTCCCTTGGATCAGCTGCATATTGGCGGTGTAGCGGCTTCCACAAGGCTGCTGAAACGGCTCAATCCTGACACCCACGGTAAGGTGCTGGATATTGGCGCTGGGCTGGGCGGGCTAATGCGCCAGGGTGCTTCACTTGGTTTTCAAATGACGGGGCTGGATATCACCCACGGTTTTAGTGCGCTCAATAAATCGCTGAGCTTACGGGTCAGTCAGCCAGACTCCCCACCGCTTGCCTGGGTAACGGGCGATGCTAGCGCTCTGCCCTTTGCGGATAATAGCTTTGATGCTGTGCTGTTTCAGCACAGTCTAATGAATATGCCCGATGTTCCCGTGGTAATCGCTGAAAGCCACCGTGTTCTACGCCCAGGCGGGCAGATAGTGATGCACGAAGTCGTCAGCGGCCCCAGCGTGACACAACTTCGCTACCCAGTGCCTTGGGCAGCCTCCGCCAAGCACTCCCATCTACTTACCTTGGTTGAGCTGACTGGATTGCTGAAAATGGGCGGCTTTCAACTTGAACACGTGGACGACTGGAGCGAAATGGCCTTGGCGTGGCGCCAGCGGCAACGTCAAAAAGAGCAAGCGCCACACCAAGCGGTGCTGTCCCCCCAGTGGGTATTTGGCGAGCGCTTTATCACTATGGGTAAAAATTTAGTCGATAACCTAGCCCAGGGCGCAATTAAAGTGGTGGAAATCCAAGCCAGTTGCTAACCTGAATAGAATTGCTTTTTCCTCTCTACCCATGGCTATACAACAATATTTGGGTATGAACCGATAGGTGTACGAGAAATGCCAATCAAACGCTTGGCAAGCACCCTGATCTGCTGCTCTGTTCCCTGGTTTAGCAGCTATGCCGACGACACTCCGCCGGTGATGGCCTATACCGCCCCCAATAGCGAGCTCATGCAGCTGGATAACGGCGTTATCTTAGAAGGCAGCGATCTCCAAAGCCTTGATAACTATACCAGCGGTTTTCGTGTAACCGCAGGCTACAGCCCCTGGCGCCTCCCCCAAATCGATATTGGCGCTGAAATTGCCTACCGGGAAAGCGACGAAATCTCCACTTCTTCCGATGTTAATCCGCTCATCATGGATACACTCAGTTTAGGTGGCGCCATCGTTGCCGGAGTTCGCATGGGTGCTTTCAGCATCTATGCGAAGTCCGGCATCACAGAATGGCGCGGTGAAAGCGACCTGGAAGGCGCCGATGAAAGCGGTACCGCATTGCTGCAAGGTTTCGGCGCCACGGTAACGATTAACCGACTCGTCAGCCGCCTAGAGTACGAACGCATCGACGCCCCAACCCTCAGCCACCTCAATATGCTAAGCGCCTCGCTGCATCTTCCTTTTTAAACTGCATCGCGATGTTGGTCTGGCGGTGTCCAAATAGGCACATCTTCCTGTTGCGGCTCTGGCCAATCCTGCTGCATTGCGTTGTTCAGCGATTCTTCCAGCTTCATAAATAGCTCACCATAGCGGGGGCTGAAGCTAATGCCCTCTTCGATCTCTTTCCAGGCTTCAAACAGTTCATCCTCATGGGCATCTTCGTTCTGTACAAAGGCCCAGGTCATCTGCTTAGCGCGCATGGGGTGCACGCCCATGGCAGTCAGTGCGTGTCCGCCCAGTTCCAGCGCTGAATGATAGGTTTCACTGATAACGTCGTCGGCACCCGCGTCACGTAGCTGATAGCCATGCCCACGGTCGAATGCACGGGCCAGCACCCACACTTGAGGGTAGGCATGCTTCACATGCTTAACCATCTGCACGGCACGCTCACGATCGTCTAACGCGATAACCAGTAATCGGGCGTGCTCGATCCCTGCGGTCTCTAGCAAGTCGGAGCGACTGGCATCGCCAAAGTAGCTTTTGATGTTAATTTTGCGCAGGTTCTCGATCTGCTCAATCTCCAGATCCAGCGCCACGATGGGGATATTATTGGCGCGCAGCAAGCGGCAGATAATTTGTCCAAACCGCCCTACCCCCGCAACGATCACCGGTGCCTGCTCCTCAATAGCATCGGCTTCGCGATCATCGTTTTTAGCGATAAGGTAGCGCGGTAGCACCAGCCGGTCATAGGCAATAAATAGCAACGGCGTTAAGAACATCGATAGCGCCACCACCAGTGAGAGAACCTGAGAGATATCAGTAGGAATCACGTTGTTTTGAACGCTATAGGTTAGCAGCACAAAGCCGAATTCACCGGCTTGGGCAAGGCTTAAAGTGAATAGCCAACCGTTGCTCCCATGCACCCGAAATAGCAGCGCCAAGCCCAGCAGAATCACTCCTTTAACAACGATAACCGCCACGCCTAACGATAGCACCGTGCCCCACTCTGCGGCTAACACCGAGAAGTTGATACCCGCCCCTACGGTAATAAAAAACAGCCCCAGTAGTAGTCCTTTAAAGGGCTCAATATTGGCTTCCAGCTCGTGCTTAAATTCACTGTTGGCGAGCACCACCCCCGCCAGGAAGGCCCCCAGGGCGGGGGATAAATTGACCACACTCATCAGGGCGGCGATGCCAATCACCAGCATCAACGCTGTAGCGGTAAACACTTCACGCAGGCCAGAGCCAATTACATAGCGAAACAGCAGCGGCATTAAGTAGTAGCCGCCAGCGATGACACTCACGATGGCACCCACGACCACTAAGGCGTGCGCCCAGCCGGGCAAGTGGGCTACCAGGCTTAAGCTGGCGTGGCCATCATCACCGCCCGCCCCCATTAATTCAGGCAGCGCTAGAAGCGGGATCAGCGCCAGCATGGGGATCACCGCAATATCCTGAAACAGCAGCACCGAGAAAGCGCTGCGACCACCCTCCGTTTTGGCAAGCCCCTTCTCATTGAGTGTTTGCAGCACAATCGCCGTGGAGGAGAGCGCAAAAATCAGCCCCACCGCCAGGGCGGTTTGCCAGACAAGCCCCAGCCACCAAACGATAGCGGTACCAGCGGTCGCCGTGAGCACTACCTGCAGCCCGCCCAGACCGATCAGCCGAACCCGCATCGCCCAAAGGCCCTTGGGGTCAAGCTCCATGCCGACCAAAAACAGCATCATCACCACGCCAAACTCGGCAAAGTGCTGAATGGTGGTGGTCTCCTGCCCCACCAGCCCCAGGATTGGCCCAATCACTACCCCGGCGACCAAGTAACCCAGCACCGACCCCAGCCCAAAACGCTTGGCCAGAGGTACCGCGATCACCGCGGCAACAAGATAAATAAAGGCTTGAATGAAATAACTGGTCATCGGGTTCCCTTAAATTGACAGGCGCTGCTTGACTTCCCAGAGCAATCAGGTAGCGTACTAGTACGTTAGTACATCACTAATTACTCGGTAGCGAACTATGCCTTCAAACGGCCACTATCAGGCTGAGCTAATCGACCACCTACTCTCCATTGATTCACCTGAAGCAATGGATAGAGCGCTGGCGAGCCTGCTAACGCCAGCAGAGTACCAAGAAATCAGTAAACGCCTACAAATTTTTAAGCTGCTGCGTGAAGGTGTGCCCCACCGCAAAATTGCCGAAACCCTGGGCGTGGGCATTGCTACGGTTTCACGGGGTTCCCGCGCGCTGACCACGTTACCCTCTTCAAGCCCTTCTTCACGGAATGATGCATCATGACCACTGCCAATACACATGCCTCATCAGGCCCGCAGCCATTTACGCTGCCGCGCAAACCTCACTATGTGACCTTGGCGGCGGACTGCGACTTCTTTGCCCTATTTCAAAAAATCGAGCGACAGTTTGATACCTGCTACATGCTGGAGTCATTGGGCGAAGATAGCCATATGGCGCGCCACTCAATTATCGGCTTCGACCCCGAGTTCACGCTCTACGCCAATGGCAACACGCTGACCATTGAAGACCGCGACGGCAATGCCAACCACTACCCCAGCGACAACCCGTACGAACTGCTACGTAGCCTGATCCCGCAGAATATTATTTCCCGCAAGTACGCTGGCGGGCTAAGCGGTTATCTCGGGTACGATGCCATGCAGTACTTCGAGCCATCGCTTACGTTAAAAGCCAGCGATGATTTCGATACCTTCCGCTTCGGGCTCTACAAAGATGGCCTGATTCTCGACAAGATGACCGGGGAAGTCACCTACTTCTACTACGACAACAGCCGCTATGACTTTCTGCAGACGCTGATCAATGCAGACGACGAGCCAGCAGGCCCGCTGCAAATCACCGCGCTGGGCGACACCATGAGCCAGGCAGAGCACGCCGAGGCGGTGGCCAAGGTGAAGCAGGATATTATCGACGGTAAGGTGTTCCAGTGTGAAGTCGGCTTTAAAAAACGCTTCCGTATTAAAGGCGATACCTTGGCGCTGTATGACCAGCTACGCACCATTAACCCTTCACCACAGATGTACTACGTCAAATTCGGCGAGCAGAAGCTGATCGGAGCAAGCCCGGAGCTTTTGTTCCGGCTGCGCCAGGGCGAGATGGAAACTTTCCCTCTGGCGGGTACAACCACCCGGGGACAGACGCCCCAGGAAGATACCAAGCTAGCCCGCGCGCTGCTTAACGATCCCAAAGAGATCGCCGAGCACAACATGATTGTGGATCTACACCGCAATGATATTGGCCGGGTGGCGCAGTTTGGCACTGTGAAAGTACGTAGCCTGATGGATATCAAGCGCTTTAGCCACGTTCAGCATATCTCTAGCGAGATCGTCGGCATTATCGCCGAAGGTGAAGATATGTTTACCGCGCTGGCCAGCAACTTCCCCGCGGGCACGCTCACCGGCGCACCCAAAATCGAGGCGATGAAGATTATTGATGATTTGGAAACCGATGGGCGCGGCCCCTACGGCGGCGCCGTGGGTCAGTTCTCGTTTAACGGCGACTGCACCTTTGCGATTCCGATTCGCACCGTGTTTGTGAACGGCGAGCGTGCCTACGTGCAAACCTGTGGCGGCAATGTGTTTGATAGCAACGCCGCCGATGAGTACGAGGAGATCCGCCGCAAGTTTGCCGGTACGCGCAAAGCCCTTGCCCCCTTTATGGAGACGGACATGGAGAGCCCAGCATGAAGGTACTTATTATCGATAATTACGACTCCTTCACCTATAACCTCTATCAGTTTATTGGTGAGATTCTAACCACAGAGAAGAATCGCGGCGGGCTGGCTAATTTTGAGATTATCGTTAAGCGCAATAATCAGATCGATTTCAACGCCATCGAAGCCATGGCACCGGATCGTATTATCATCTCCCCCGGCCCCGGCTCGCCGGATGACCCGCGCTACTTTGGCGTGTGCGCTGAAGTGATCGAGAAACTGGGCAAGACTACCCCGCTGCTTGGAGTGTGCCTGGGTATGCAGGGCATTGTGCATGTATTTGGCGGCAAGGTGGTGAAAGCGCCGCTGCCGATGCATGGCAAGATCAGCCCGATCAACCACAATAACGCCTCGGTGTTTAACGGCGTGCCCGACCAGCTTGAAGTAATGCGCTACCACTCGCTAATTGCCGATGCGACCACCCTGCCCGAATGCCTGGAAGTGACCGCCACCGTAGGCGCACTTGCAGCCGATAGCTTTGAGCAGCGCAGCCGCTGGCAGGCATTGGGTGAATTCGAACTGATGGGCGTTAAGCATAGGCAGTACCCGATTCACGGGATCCAGTTCCACCCGGAATCGTTTGCCACCGAAGGTGGTAAAGAGCTAATCGCTAATTTTCTTTTTGCGCCCGACGATCACGCCACAGCGTAGGCACCCAGCATAGGGTGGCTAAATGAGACTCAATGAAACCATTAGCCACCCTGCGCAGGCCAGATTTACGACAACCGTCAGCCAGAACGTAACTTGAAAGGTGGTTTTCTGGGTTTTATGTCTCAGCTGCTGTTGGGCCAGTAGCGCACCCGGCCAGCCACCCACTACCCCAAGCAGATGTAGCGACTTCTCACTCACCCGACGGCGGTTTTTAATCGCCGCCTTTTTATCGATAGCGTAAGTGATATAAGCGATAACGCTTACTACAGCGTAAAAGGCGACGAATGGAATCACAGTGAAGACTCTTGAAGGTTTAGGAGCTACTTGCGTCGCTGAGAAGGTTTGCCGCCCACCGCCGGCTTACCGCGGCCTTTACCAACAGGCTTACCTTTAGCACCAGGCTTGCTTTTAACACCGGGCTTACTTTTAACACCAGGCTTACCGGGGGCTTTACCGCCCTTGGGATGCGGCTTACCTGGCGCGCTGCCATTCGGGCCGGTACCTGTTTTTCCACTGACTTTTCCGCTGGCGGCTTTTTTACCTTTGGGAAGCGGTTTAGCCCCGGCGGCCTTGGCACCAGCCGACTTCGCGCCCGCTTTGGCCGGGCGCCCTTTCGCGGAAGGCTTTCCTGCGCCTGAGCTGTAGTTGGGTCTTTCCGGCTTAGCTTTACTTTTCTTCTCGGGTGACGCCTCTGAGCGTTCGGTCAGGGCGATAATAGTATCGATCTCTTTAGGCGTGAGATCGCGCCAGTCGCCCAGGGCCAAGCCTTTGAGGGATACATTCATAATACGCGTGCGAATAAGCTGGGTAACCTCGTAGCCGAAGTATTCGCACATACGGCGAATTTGCCGATTGAGCCCCTGCACCAGGGTAATGGTGAATACAAAGGTGGACTCTTTTTGTACCTTGCAGCGCTTGGTCACCTTGCCAAGAATCGGCACGCCACTCTGCATGCCCTCGATAAACTCGTCGGTGATCGGCTTGTTCACCGTCACCTGGTACTCTTTTTCGTGGTTGTTATTGGCGCGCAGAATCTTATTAACCAGATCGCCGTTATTGGTTAAGAAAATCAGCCCCTGGGAGTCTTTATCGAGCCGCCCAATGGGGAAAATACGCACGCCATGCTTCACAAACTCGACGATATTGTCCTTTTCGCTGGATTCGGTGGTGCTAACAATGCCCACCGGTTTGTTCAGCGCGATCAGCACCAGATCCTCCTCTTCCTGAGGCTCGATCTCCTGACCGTTTACTTTAACCAAGTCCCCTGCCACCACTTGATCACCGGTGGTCGCGCGGCGACCGTTTATCCACACGTTGCCCTGCTCCACAAAGCGGTCGGCTTCACGGCGAGAGCACATCCCACTCTCGCTAATATATTTATTGATACGGGTAGATTTTCGAAACGACATAAAACGCCACGTGGCTAAAAGAGGATAAGCAAACAGTTAAAAAGAGGAGCCGGGCTCCTTTAAGAAGGCCAACTCCTCGTCGGTAGAGGCCCGCCCCAACAAGACGTTGCGGTGCGGGTAACGACCAAAGCGATCAATAATCGCTTTGTGGCGCACTTCAAAGTCGTAGTTATTCTCTAACCCCGGCTGGTCAAACAGCTGCATCGCCAGCTCATGAATGGCCACGGATTCGCTATGCATATAGGGCATATACAGAAACGCCCGTTGTACACTGGTCAGCTCTGCGTCTGACCCTGCGCCTACTGCCTCTTGCGCTAGCGCCAGCGCTAAGGGATCAGTGGCAAAAGCACGGGCGTCATCGCGGTGGATATTGCGCGAGAACTGATCCAGCACAATGATCTCCGCAAGCCGCCCTTGAGCCGTTTGACGCCATGCGTAACATTCGCACTGGGCGGCTTGGGCATGCAGTGCGCCAAACCGCTGAGAGATTGTACGATCCAACTCAGCGTCTTTTTTAAACCACTGAGCAGGCGTCAACGCCTCAAACCAAAAGTCGATTACCGCTTGAGCATCTGAGGACATTGACACCTCCCTGTTGTAGTAGACGTTGTAGTAGAACGTTACGGTTAAAAATCACGGTAAAAAATCGTGTTAAAACAGCCTAGCCGGTGTTGCGCAGACCTGCTGCTATGCCCGCCATAGTGACCATCAACGCCCGGGAAAGATCGGCGCTGATCGCCCCATCGGCATCGCGATTACGCTGCAGCAGCTCCGCCTGCAAACCGTGCAGCGGATCGATGTAGGGATTGCGCACATCGATCGCCTGGCGAATCAGCGGCGTGTTCTCCAGCAGCTTCTCCTGCTGAAGAATATCCAGCACAGCTTCTTCCAGGGACGCGAAACGCTGGCGTAACTTTTTACCCAATGCTTTCAGCGATGGCTCGTCGACCAAGCGGTGCTCGTAGTAGGCAGCAATGGCGACATCAGCTTTGGCCAGCAGCATCTCCAGCATGTCCAGGTAGGTGCCGAAGAACGGCCACTCATTGCGCATCTCTTGCAGCACATCGCGACCGCCGGGCTGCTCTAAACGCCGCGAGAAGGCTTCGCCGCTACCTAGCCATGCGGGTAGCATCAGGCGAATCTGTGTCCAGGCGAAAATCCATGGAATGGCGCGCAGGGTTTCCACCCCGCCATCCTGGCGCCGCTTGGTGGGGCGTGAGCCCAACGGCAGCCTGCCCAATGCGCCTTCTGGTGTGACCGCGCGGAAATAGGGCACGAAGTCCGGATCTTCACGCACCACGCCCACATAGGCACTATGCGCTACCTTGGCAAGCTGATCCATCTCTTCACGCCAATGCGGTTCCGGCGCACGCGGTGGCAACAGCGTGGCTTCCAGCACTGCACAGGCATAGATCTCCATGGAGCGCAGGGCAATATCGGGTTGGCCAAACTTGAAGCGAATCATCTCGCCCTGCTCGGTCACCCGCAGGCTGCCGTTTACCGAGCCTGGAGGCTGAGAAAGTATCGCCGCGTGGGCTGGGCCGCCACCACGGCCAACGGTGCCGCCGCGGCCGTGGAACAGGGTTAAATCGACGCCGTGTCGGTTACACACATTCACCAGCGACTCTTGAGCACGGTACTGGGCCCAGGCAGCGGCCAGCTGGCCGGCATCTTTTGCCGAGTCGGAGTAGCCAATCATGACCTCCTGACGTTCATCGATCAGCGAACGATAGCCCGGTATCGCCAGCAGCTGATCCACCACCTCGCCTGCGTGATCCAGGTCGTTAAGGGTTTCAAACAGCGGTGCGATAGGTAGCGTTACCTGCCCCCCGACCTCTTTCATCAGCAGTGCCACGGTAAGCACGTCAGAGGGCTCAGCGGCCATGGAAATAATGTAAGTCCCCAGCGCTTCGGAATGCTCCTGGGCGATGACTTTAAACGTATCCAGCACTTCGCGGGACTCAGCGGAGCACTCCCAGCGGCGCGGAATCAGCGGGCGACGTGAGGCCAGCTCCTCGAGCAAAAATTCCTGCCGTTTGGCTTCGTCCCACTCCTGGTAGTGGCCCAGGCCCAGGGCGCTGGTCAGCTCTTCAATGACCTGGGCATGGCGGCTGGCTTCCTGACGTAGGTCGAGCTTGGTCAGCGTCACTCCAAACACCGCAACCCGACGCAGCGTATCCAGCAGCGCGCCGTTGGCGATGGTGTCGAGGCCCACATCACACAGCGAGCGGTAACAGGCGAGCAGCGGTGAGTAGAGCTGATCGCGGGTTTCAATAATCGGCCCGCCATCGTAGTTACGCCCTTCAAGCTCTGCTTTGGCCCAATCACGGGTTGATTCCATTTTAGCCAGCAGCCGCTTCAGCACTTCGCGGTAGGGCTCAGTGACATCGCCCGCTTCGGCTTTGAGCGCACTATTCGCCTTCCACATGGAGAGCTCGGTTTTAAGCTGTTCGAGATCGCGCAGATAGAGGTCGGCGGCCATCCAGCGACCTAACAGAAGCACCTCGCGGGTCACTTTAGCCGTTACGTTGGGATTGCCGTCGCGGTCGCCGCCCATCCAGGAGGCGTAACGTATCGGCGCCGCGTCCAGAGGCAGGCGTTCACCGGCAGTATCCAGCAGCAGGTTATCCAAATCTCTATGAAAATCTGGTACCGCCTGCCACAGCGAATTTTCAATTACCGCAAAGCCCCACTTGGCTTCATCCACCGGGGTGGGCCGCTCGTGGCGAATCTCGTCGGTATGCCACGCCTGGCTAATCAGCTCTTCCAGGCGACCCTGGGCGCGGGTGCCACGCTCCGGGTAATCTTCGGAGCTCTCAATGGCGGTTAAGCACTCATCGATGGCGTCATATTTTTGGATCAGGGTTCGGCGGATAACTTCGGTGGGGTGCGCGGTTAGCACCAGCTCAACGCGCATGTTGGCGAGGGTCTCGACCAATTTGCGCGGTGAGTTGCCGGCCTGCTCGGCACGCGCCAGCAGCTCACCCAGCACCGGCTGGGAGCCGGGCTTGTAATCTTCTACCCGGCGAAAGCGCGCCCGATAGTGCTGTTCGGCAATGTTCGCGAGGTTTAAGAACTGGTTAAACGCCCGGGTGACCGGCAGCAGATCCCGCTCGGGCAGCTCGCGCAGATACTCGATCAATTCGCGCTGCTGCAGCGAGTCGCCCTGGCGCCCTCGCTTGGCGTGGGCGCGAATGGTTTCAATTTTATCGACAAATGCCTGGCCCAAATCGTCGGCAATGGTTCGCCCCAGGCTGTCGCCCAGAATACGCACGTTATCGCGCAGAGATTCGTGTAGGTCGTGACTCATTGGCATGGCCTCCTTGCAGGGGTCGCATCATTATTAGATCAGGAATGGGTAGATTGTTTTTCTTCTGCTTTGGCTGCCTGCCAGTGGGCTTCCATCTCGTCTAGGGAAGCCTCTGTTAATGGCCGCTGGGCAGCGCTAAGCTCGCGCTCGACAAAACGAAAACGACGCTCGAACTTGGCATTGGTAGCGCGCAGGCACTGTTCGGGGTCGGCATTCAGCGTGCGGGCAAGGTTGGTGACTGCAAACAGCAGATCGCCGACTTCTTCCTGGGCGTGCTGTTGATCACCGGCGGCAAGCGCCTCTTCTACTTCCGCCAGCTCTTCACGAATTTTAGCCACCACGCCGCGGGCATCGGGCCAATCGAAGCCTACTCGCGCTGCACGCTTGGACAGCTTGGCAGCGCGGCTAAGGGCAGGCAGCGTGCGCGGCACATCGTCGAGCACAGAGGGCTGCTCTACGGCTCTCTCGGCGCGCTTCCTTTTCTCACGTTCTTCGGCTTTCAATGACTCCCAGCGGCTGTTGACCTGCTGAGTTTGCACCTCTTCAGCGCTCACGCCTGGCGGGCGCCGGGAAGCCAGCGTGCCCTCCGGAAATACATGCGGATGGCGACGCAGCATTTTAGTGGTAAGCGTATCGACGATATCGGCAAAGTCGAAGCGCTGCTCTTCCGCGCCGAACTGGGCGTAGTAGACCACTTGAAAGAGCAGATCACCCAGCTCACCAGGCAGTTCGTCAAAAGCGCGCCTCTCAATGGCATCGGCAACCTCGTAGGCCTCTTCCAGGGTATGGGGCACAATGCTGTCCCAATCCTGCTGGAGATCCCAGGGGCAGCCCTGCTCCCGGTCGCGCAGCACCTGCATCAAGGTCAACAGGTCATCGATACCATGGCGCATTATGCTCCTCCCTTGCGAACTTGTTGATCCGGGTCGGCGTTGCGCAAACGGCGCACTTCGGTAACGTTGGGCAACTGCTGGATACGCGAGAACAACCGTCCCAGGGATTCAAGCCCGTCGACTTCCAGAGTAATACGCAGCCGGGCAATGCCTTCATCGGTGTCGGTGAGCGTGTTCACTGCAAGCACGTTGACTTTTTCATTACCCAGCAGGCCCGTGACATCGCGCAGCAGCCCGGAGCGATCCCAGGCCTGAATCTCAATGGTCACCGGATAGCGGGTTTGGGCGCGCTCGCCCCACTCCACTTCGATAATGCGCTGGGGTTCGTCCAGGCGCAATTGCAGAATATTACTGCAGTCCTGGCGGTGAACGGTGACGCCACGCCCTTGAGTAATAAAGCCGATAATCGGCTCGCCGGGCACCGGACGGCAGCAGTTGGCCATACTGGTTTTCAGATTGCCGACGCCGAGCACCGTGATATCACTTTTGGTGGCCTTACTGGATTGGCGCTTAGGCTTGGCAAGCAGGCGATCGAGCTGCTCTTGGTCGTCGGTTTCACCAAACAGCTGCTGGGCCTGGTGCAGCACCTGACCGATACGCAGGTCACCAGCGCCAATGGCCGCGTACATGTCCTCGGCGTTTTGGTAGTTGACGGCCTTGGCCAGCTTGGGCAGGTCGAGCCCCTCGACATCCAGGCGGCGCATTTCACGGTCAAACAGCACGCGCCCCTCGTCCAGGTTTTGATCACGGGCCTGATGTTTGAACCACGCTTGGATTTTAGCCCGCGCCCGGGAAGTACGCACATAGCCCAGGCTGGGGTTTAACCAGTCGCGGCTTGGCCCACCTTTAGTGGCAGTCAGAATCTCAATTTGCTGGCCGGTTTTTAACTTGTAGGTGAGCGGCACAATGCGCCCGTTAATCTTGGCGCCCCGACAGCGGTGGCCAATTTCGGTATGTACCCGGTAGGCGAAATCGATCGGTGTGGCAATCCGTGGCAAATCGATGACGTGGCCGTCAGGGGTAAAAACATAGATACGATCAGGCGCCACATCGCTGGAGAGCCCTTCGCGGAGATCGCCAAAGCCGCCCACTTCGTCCTGCCACTCCAGTACCTGACGCAGCCAGGCGATTTTCTCTTCGTAGCTCCGGCTTTTGGCGTTGGTATCGTGCCCTTTGTAGCGCCAGTGGGCACAAACGCCCAGCTCCGCCTCGTCGTGCATGGCAAAGGTGCGAATCTGGATTTCAAGTACCTTGTTTTCCGGCCCCATAACAGCGGTGTGCAGCGACTGGTAGCCGTTCTTTTTGGGGTTGGCGATGTAGTCGTCGAACTCGTTGGGCACATGGTGCCAACGCGAGTGAATAATCCCCAGCACGGTGTAGCAGTCCGCCACTTCCGGCACCAGAATGCGCACTGCACGTACATCGTGCACCTGCGAGAAGTCGATCCGCTTACGCTTCATTTTGCGCCAGATCGAGTAGATATGTTTGGCCCGACCATCCACATCGTAGCGGTGGATGTGCTGCGCTTCCATCAAGCTCTTGATGGTTTCGACCACATCGTGAATATAGCGGTCACGGTCGAGGCGCTTTTCCGCCAAAAGCTTGGCGATCGCTTTGTACTCATCTTCATGCAAGTAACGAAACGATAGGTCTTCCAGTTCCCATTTAAGTTGCCCAACGCCGAGGCGATGGGCCAACGGCGCGTAAATATCGGCAACTTCCCGGGCAACCTGTAAGCATTTCTCCAGTGGCGCATCTTTTACTTGGCGCAGCGCACAGGTGCGTTCGGCAATTTTGATTAGCGCCACGCGTACATCACTGACCATATTGACCAGCATCTTGCGCAGGTTTTCCTGCTGATTGTGTTGGCCCATGCCATGGTCAGGCGCCAGCGGGTAGCTGATCGCGGCCATTTGCAGCACCCCATCAATCAGGTTGGCCACTTCTTCGCCAAAACGCTTTGTCACGAATTCAAGGCTCAGCAGCCCTTCCCGCACCGCGCGGTAGAGAACGGCGGCCTCAAGTGTCGCTTGATCTAGCTTTAACTCGCCAAGAATATCAGCCATTTCCAGGCCCATGCGGAAACTCGAGCCTGGCGATAGCCATACGCGATGGGTGCGCGGGGCCTCAAGCTCCAGCTTCTCGGCGAGTTCACAGGCGTCAACTAAACGCTCCGGCTCACGTAGGCGCACATCCTCCTGCAGGCGCGTTAACCATTGTTGTATGTCCACCGTTCCGCTCGCGGTTAGCGGCTGGTCTTCACGCACTTTCACCATGACAATTACTCATCCTTTCAGGGAGACGGTCTCTACACGGCCGTCACCGTGGCTTGATGCGATGGGGAAACGTCTAGTCCCCGTACTCGAACAGCATCAGCGTTTCCATATGTGCAGTGTGAAGGAACATATCCGCCACTGCTACTTGCTTGACCCGGTACCCCGCATGCACAAGGTGTGCCGCATCCCGGGCAAGCGTCGCCGGATCACAGGAAATATAGACCACCCTGGGCACTGGGTGGCGCGCCAGCGCCTGACAAATGACTTCAGCGCCGCTACGCGGCGGATCGAGCACCAGCGCATCACTATCACCATGTACAGTTAATAGCTCATTAACGCCGACAGCGTTGCTTAAATCGGCCTGCTGACCGCTGACCATCAACTGATTGCGCTTAGCGTTAATCGCAATGCGCGCCACCATGGCGGGGTTCCCTTCCACCGCATGAACCTCAGCACCCGCTGCCGCTATGGGTAGGCTGAAATTACCGATACCGGCAAACAGATCAAGTAGTTTTTGCCCTGGCTTAGGCGCTAGCCACTGAATGACCTGGGCGACCATTTGCTGATTAACCTGGGCGTTGACCTGTAAAAAATCTCCCGGTGCAAAACTTAAGCTAAGCGGTGGCTGACCATCCACCGCTAGCGACTCTTCAAGCGCTGGCACTGCGCCATGCCAGTGCAGTGTGGGTGTTTCGCGCCCCAACCAGGTGCCTAGCGCCACTCCCTGCTGCTGTGAAAAGGCTTGCCAGCGATCGGCGTCCCCAGCGTGCTCTTTTAACTGACGAACCAGCACGACCTGCGCGGTTGCTGTTGCCAATAATTCGATGTGCCCTACCTGGCGCGGCGCCTCTAACGTATTCAGCAGCTCACGCAAAGGAGTTACCAGACGCTGTAAGGCATCAACCAATACCAGGCAGCGTTCAATATCCACCAGGCGATGACTATGGGCGGCACGAAAACCCAGGCGGGTATTGCCTTGGCTATCGACTTTGACCCCCAGCCGCGCACGACGACGGTAGCCTTGGTCGTCACCCTGAATTGAGCCGATCTCGCTTAACGTGATGCCCTGGCGCGCAAACAGGTCGCGCACTACCTCGCGCTTATGATCGCGCTGAGCATCGACGTTTAAATGCTGCAGATCACACCCACCGCAGTGACCAAAATGCGGGCAAGGCGGCGTTACGCGCTGCTCAGATGTGGTTAGCAGTGACTTGATATGCGCTTCGTCAAAGCGTTTGCGGGTGAGATGAATGGCCACTTCGACCTGTTCACCAGGCAGCGCCTGATCGACAAAGACCGTTTTACCGTTGGCCGAATGGGCCACGCCACGCCCATCATGAGCCAAACGTTCAATGACCAGCGGCGATGCGTCCTCTACAGCGGTATGCGGAGCCTTGCCGCCCGGCGAGCGCGCCAGCCCAGAATGACCTGATGCGGGCCTGGGCGGCCGCCGTTTTCCCAACATGGCCATGGTTATACTCCTGGGGCAAATAGGCCAGTAGAGAGATAGCGATCACCACGGTCACAGACGATAAACACAATCACCGCATTTTCGGTTTGCTCCGCAATGCGTAACGCGCCAGCAAGGCTGCCACCCGATGAGACCCCGGCTAGAATGCCCTCTTCACGAGCCAGACGGCGCATGTGCTCTTCGGCTTCCTGCTGGCCTATATCCAGAGTGACATCCACCCGCGGCGATTCAAAAATAGCGGGTAAGTACGCTTGTGGCCAACGGCGAATGCCGGGAATACTGGCACCATCAGCGGGCTGTAACCCAACAATTTGAATAGCCGGGTTTTGCTCTTTCAAATAGCGCGACACCCCCATAATGGTACCTGTGGTGCCCATGGAGCTGACGAAGTGAGTCACCTCCCCCCCGGTTTGTTGCCACACCTCAGGGCCGGTAGTGCGGTAGTGCGCTAACGGGTTATCAGGATTGGCGAACTGGTTAAGTGGCTTGCCTTCGCCTCTAGCGATCATGCCATCCGCGATATCCCGCGCCTCCTCCATGCCACCCGCTTTGCTGGCAGAAATCAATTTAGCTCCGAAGGCAGCCATCGCCTGCTTACGCTCATCCGAAGCGTTTTCAGGCATTACCAGCACCATCTGGTAGCCTTTAATCGCCGCTGCCATGGCTAGCGCGATACCGGTATTGCCTGAGGTTGCCTCAATCAGCGTATCGCCGGGGGTAATATCACCCCTGGCTTCAGCTTCATGGATCATGGAGAGCGCCGGGCGGTCTTTGACCGAGCCAGCGGGGTTATTGCCTTCGAGCTTAGCCAATAGAGTGTTGTTTCGCCCAGCGCTAATACGCTTCAGGCGTACCAGGGGCGTGTTGCCAACCACATCTTCTAGCGTGGGGTAGCCCTTGAGATTGCCCTTAAGATCGTTCATGAATGTTCCTCATCGTCACCGTTATGCTGCATTATATCGGTGCTGCCTCAGGCTGGACAGGCAACCTCATTGAATCAACGAGCTCTTTTCATGTCTTTGAACACCCGTCTTCTATTTGCCTTACTCGGTTTTCCTCTACTGGTATACGCCATGATGGCCGTATTGCTGGTCATACAGAGTGATACGCAAGCGCGCGCGGCACAGCAAGCACGCTTAGAAAGTGCCGGAGAGTTATTGGCCCCAAGCCTTGCTGAGGCGGTTGCAACGGATGATGCTGGCCGAATGGAGGTCTTGGCGCGCCAACTCCTCAATATGCGTGGACTGCGCTCGGTTGTGCTATTTAATCAACAAGGCACTCGTCTCTTACAACTGGGTCAATCCAACGCTCCTCTGCTCGATGCCCCCGCTGATCAGCAACTCATCATGGAGGAAGATACTTGGCGGCTGCGTTTGCCACTCAATGCTTCTCAGCTCAATGCAAACCAGACCAGCACAAGCCAAGCCATTCCAGACCAGGTTCGACCAAGCAATAGTAGTGTTGGCTGGTTAGACATCGAGATGGGCACCCAGGCTCTAACCCTAGGACGCTATAAGTTGATTGCCAGCCTCAGCTTAGGCGGCATGTTACTTGGCCTGCTGCTGTTTTTAATCGCTTTCGCCATCAGCCGCTATACCACTCGCCCTATTGAAGAAGCCAACCAAGCGCTTTATCGCCTATCCCGCGGTGACTACCGACTGCGTTTGGCGACCTCTAATGCGACAGAACTTCACCACCTGAGTCGCCATATTAACGCCCTGGCCGAGCACTTCCAGCAGGCTCAGCGGGATATGCAAACACAAATCGAGCAGGCCACCAGCGAGCTCCAAGAGTCCATGGAAACCATTGAAGAGCAGAATATCAAGCTCGATTTGGCACACCGCAGCGCGCTGAGAGCTAACGCCGTAAAGTCTGAATTTCTGGCCAACATGAGCCATGAGATACGCACACCGCTCAACGGGATTATCGGCTTCTGTCGATTACTGAGTCGCTCGTCACTGGATACACGCCAGCAGGAGTGGCTGCAGCATGTGCATCGCGCTTGCGACAATCTGCTTATGCTGGTTAATGACGTACTCGACTTTTCCAAGCTTGAAGCTAATCGCCTCACCCTAGAAGAAGCGGATATCGACATTGTCGCACTGGTTGACGAAGTGGTAGGGCTGCATGCCCCAGAAGCACAACGCAAGCATCTGCATTTGGTGGCCATGGTGTATGACGACGTACCGACACCGCTGACCGGCGACCCGCTGCGTATTCATCAGGTCTTGAATAACTTAATTGGCAATGCGCTCAAATTCACCCATGAAGGCGAAGTGATCGTGCGCGTCATGCTGGATAACCTTGAAGGCCAGCACGTGGTGCTCAATCTCAGCGTCAGCGACACGGGTATTGGCCTAAGCGACGCCCACAAGGAAGCGCTATTCAGCGCTTTTTCTCAAGCAGAACCCAGCCACTCGCGGCAATTTGGTGGCAGCGGCCTTGGGCTTACCATTTGCCGACAACTGATTGAGCGCATGGGTGGGGAGATTGACGTGGAAAGCGAGCTGGGTAAAGGCACCACCTTCTCTTTTACGCTGCCCATGCTTGCTCACAAGGCTATCGAACGGCCGCCAGAAATTAGTCTGGCCAATCCGACTATTCGCTTATATGAGACTCACGCGCCCACCCGTCATGTGCTCGAGCATTTACTGCAGCGCTGGGAAGCACAACCCATCGCTTTTGATACCCCTGAGCCAGCTGGACTGATGATCTTAGGCTTGGAACACAGCGACTTTAGCTCCGAGTGGCATTCACACTGGCAAGAGGTGATTGATCAAGCAACCTGCCCTACATTGATTTTAGCCAATGGCAACAGTTTTGACCTGCCGGCGCTGCACTTAACCCATGGCGGTGAGATCCTCTACAAACCTTTTTCCCGCGCTCAGCTGGTGGCGTCGCTTAAGCAACTGCTATTACCTGCACTGATGCCGAATAAAAGCGACCAGGAACCACTAGCGCTAACAGCGGCTCCCCAGCCGCTAAAACTATTGATCGTCGACGATAATGCGCCGAACCGAGAACTTCTCAAAAGCATGCTTGAAGATCCAACACTGCATGTCATTACGCTAGAAAGCGGCCACCAGGCGCTCGAATTCGCACGCACTAGTAACGTTGACATGGTGCTAATGGACATTCGTATGCCGGGGATGGATGGCGTGCAGACCACCCAGGCGCTGCGCCGAGTCAGTAGCACCTGGGCCCGCTGCCCCATTATTGCCGTTACCGCGCACGTGCTTAGCAGTGAGCGCCAGCAGTGGCTTGCGGAGGGCCTCGATGACGTGCTAATAAAACCGATTGACGAAGCTCAGCTAGATCAGCTGCTGAATCGCTTTTTGGGGGTTACCCATCGACTGACCGCCAGCAGCGCTACAACGCCCTATTTACAACGCGATAACAACACCACCAATAAGCAACCCTTTAGCCACGCCCCACCCGCCACACTTCCCGTCGTTGATCTTGAGATTGGCGCACGCCTAGCGGGGGGTAAAGAGTACCTGGCACGGGAGCAGCTAAAACGCCTGATCGACAGTTTGGATGAGAGTGAGCAGCATATGCGCGCGGCTTTTGCCCAGCAAAATTTACCCACGCTGCTTGATTGGGTACATGGGCTCAATGGCGCCAGCCGCTACTGCGGTGCGCCTGAGTTAGCCTTGCTGGTAGAGACCCTGGAAACGCGCCTACGCACCAGCGGCTTAGACCATGTTGAAGGGCTACTGGACGACCTCTACCGGGCAATGGCACGGCTACGTGCACACCGCCCGCTACTGCTTAGGCATTAAGCATATCAAGCAAAACGAAACGTTAGCCTGGGGGTTCACGCTCTAATACAACAAACGCCACCGCGTACTCGGCTTCATCGCTCAGAGTCACGTGGCTGTTGGTGACGCCTGCAGCTCGCAAGAGCCGTTCGGCTTCGCCGTTAAGCAGGAAGTAGGGCTTGCCCAAGGCATCGTTTAGCACTTGAATATCGCGCCACTGCATACCTTCGCGCAGCCCCAGCCCCAACGCTTTGACAAACGCCTCTTTGGCAGCAAAACGCTTAGCCAGAAACGCTGTAGGCTGGGATTTTTGCAGCCAAAGCGCGTGTTCGTCGGGGCCTAAGATACGCTGGGCAAAGCGCGGGCCGTGCCGCTGCATGGCTCGAACAAAACGCTCAACACGGGCAATATCCGAGCCAATTCCCACAATCATCGTCTAAAAAAACCTCTGAATAGACAACTTCTGATCAGTGCCCGCAGCAGCCATTATGAACATGCTCAGAGTGGTCTTCATGATCATGATCGTGGGCATCTAGTGCCGCCATTAAACCGGCTTCTTGGCCTGCGATGATTAAGCGCTTCATCTCCTGCACGGCCTCTTTCAGACCAACAAACAGCGAACGGGCAATAATGGCATGGCCGATATTGAGCTCGTTAACCCCCGGCAGCGCCGCAATTGCTTCAACGTTATGGTAGTGCAAACCATGACCGGCATTGACCACTAACCCCAGCGAAATGGCGTGAGTCGCGGCTGTGGTCAAACGATGATACTCCGCATTCGCGGCATCGCTACCTGGCCGCGCCTCTGCGTAAGCGCCCGTATGCAGCTCAATCGTCGGTGCCCCGGCGCGCTGAGCAGCCTCAATCTGCTCCACGTCGGGGTCAATAAACAGGGAAACATCGCAACCCGCCGCCGTTAGCCGTTGGCAAGCGTCGGCAATAGCTTCAAAACCACCGACAACGTCCAGACCGCCTTCGGTGGTCAGCTCTTCGCGTTTTTCCGGCACCAAACAGACATGGGCAGGGCGCACCTCTTCGGCGAGCGACAGCATCTCTTCAGTGACAGCCATTTCCAGGTTCATACGCGTATTAAGCACTTCGGCCAGAATGCGCACATCGCGGGGCTGGATATGCCTCCGGTCTTCACGCAAATGCACCGTAATGCCATCGGCCCCCCCCTCTTCCGCGACTAGTGCCGCCTGCACGGGGTCAGGGTAGCGAGTACCTCGGGCTTGGCGAAGTGTCGCAATGTGGTCGATATTGACGCCTAACAGTATCCGAGGGGGGTGCATAATGCCTCCAGCGCAACAATAAGATTTTGCGTTTATGAACAGAAAACGATTAAAAATGGTTATTCGTCATCCATTGTGGAAATATCACTGCCAGACAGATAGTTGCGCTGGTGGGAGGTAGTTTTTGCTCGCGACCCCTTGGGCTGCCAGCCAGAAAACATTGAGGGTACCTGCGGCACCCTTCGCCCGCTAAAGCGGCCTCCCACAAAAATGGCTGGCTTAGTGGCATCGGCCTGAACAGTGAGACGAAAATGCCGATTAATATTAAATCCACATGATATGTGGAATAAGTTTAAGAATAAACCATCAAGGACGATGACGACGGCGGGCCATATCAAGCATCAGCTCTCGTGAGCGCAAAACGGTGGTGCCTAGATGGGGCGCCAGCGCCGCTCGCATTACCGCCTTCAACGCATTGGCAAGACCTTCATGCTGCCAATCACCTTGCTCAATGTAGCGTAGCGTTCTGCCGTCAAGCCCCCTCTCAGCAGGTACAAATGCCCGGCTGGCAGTGTCAAAAAGGTAGCGCAGCTGAGGATCCAAAACGCTACCTTCTGGCGTCGTAAACTGCGGCGTGGCCTCGAGCGCCTCTAGCAGCGCCCACTCATAGCGGCGCAGCGATAACGCGCGTTCCGCAGGCGCTGGCAGAGCCTCGAGTAGCGCGGTATAGAACGCAAATACGTCAGGCGCTGGTAGCTCTAACGGCAGCAGCCGGGTGGCGATCTCATTGGCGTAAAGCCCACATAACAGCCCTTCACCGGCCAACAGCGCCGTCTGGCCGCGGGACTCCATCAGGGTCAGCCGCTTTAAATCACGGCTGCCCTGCCAGGTCACGAAGAGCGGCGTAAACGGCTGCAGTCGTTGGCGTGATTTTGAGCCGGGCCTTTGCCCACCGTGGGCCACGGCACGCACTCTGCCGTGATCAAGCGTTAATAGATCCACCAGCGCACTCGTTTCACGATAAGGCCGACGGTGGAGCAAAAAAGCCGGCTCTGGTGACATCGCTACCTTCAATCGAGGTCGTAACCCAGGCTTTTCAAGGCGCGCTCGTCATCCGACCAGCCGCGTTTTACTTTCACCCATAAATTGAGCATCACTTTGGTGCCCAGGGCGCGCTCCATATCCAGGCGCGCCTCGCGACCAATGCTCTTGAGGCGGTCGCCGTTTTCACCAATCAAGATGACTTTTTGCCCCTGACGTTCCACCAAAATCAAAGCGCTGATATGCGTCACCCGCTCTGTCTCGCGAAACTCTTCAATTTCAACGGTCATCTGGTAGGGCAACTCATCGCCCAACTGGCGCATGACCTTTTCACGCACCAGCTCGGCGGCCATAAAGCGCAGGCTTTTGTCGGTAATTTGGTCTTCAGGGAAGAAGTGAACGCTTTCAGGCAGGTGTTTGGCCACCTCTTCTTCCAGGGTATCGACCTGAGTGCCGTGCTTGGCTGAAATCGGCACGATGGCCGCGAAGTCGCGGCGAGCGCCGACATCCGCCAGCCACGGCAGCAAATCGCCCTTTTCACCAAGGCGGTCGACTTTATTAACCGCCAGAATCACCGGCGCTTTTACGTGCTCCAGGCGCTTCAACACCGCCTGGTCTTCTTCCGTCCAGCGGGTGCGGTCGATAATAAATACTACGCAGTCCACATCGCGCAGGGCCTGGGTAGCCGCCTGGTTCATAAAGCGGTTGATCGCTTTATTACGATCCTTGGACATGATGTGCATGCCCGGCGTATCAACATAGATGAACTGCGTCTCATCGACCGTTTTAATACCCATGACCTGATGGCGCGTGGTTTGTGGACGCCGTGAGGTGATCGATATTTTCTGCCCCAGAATACGGTTCATGAGGGTTGATTTGCCCACGTTGGGTCGGCCAACAATGGCAACGAATCCGCAGGTTTGGCTCATGATTTATCTCCAGGGCTTTTTTCGAGGTACGACAGCGCTTCTTCTGCCGCTTGCTGTTCAGCATGGCGGCGGCTAGGGCCTTTACCAGTGGTATGCTCAGCCAACAGGTCAATGTAGCACTCCACGGTAAAGGTCTGGGCATGCGCTTCACCCTTCACGCAGACAACTTCATACCGCGGCAGCGCGGCTTGACGCGACTGCAGAAACTCTTGCAGTCGCGTTTTGGGATCTTTTTGGGTATCTTGTAAAGATATATTACCCAGCCTTTCCGCGTACCAATTCAACACACGGTCGCGCACCACATCCATGCCGGCGTCTAGGTAGATAGCACCAATGATGGCTTCGACCGCATCCGCCAGAATCGACTCACGGCGATGCCCGCCGCTTTTCATCTCGCCAGACCCTAGCCGTAAACATTCGCCAAACTCCATTTCCCTGGCTAGTTCTGCCAGCGTCTGCCCCTTTACCAACCGGGCGCGCAGGCGTGAAAGCTGTCCTTCTCGAGCCTGGGGGAAGCGCTGAAACAGTGCCTCGGCGATCACAAAGTTGACGATGGAGTCACCCAGAAACTCCAGGCGCTCATTGTTACGACCACCGAAGCTGCGGTGGGTCAAGGCCAATTCCAATAGCGTATCGTCGCCAAAGGTATAGCCGATTCGTCGGCAAAAAGCGTTCAAGGAATTACTCACAGCTCTCCTACGTCATTGACGTTAACTAAAGTGACATAACTGACTAAATTCAGCACAGGCAGCGTCTTCATTCAATGCGCCGCACGCTGGTAAAGCTTGGTAACCCGCCGTCCCAATGCATCCATACCGCAAACGCTCGGCCAACGATATTCTCTTCCGGCACGAAGCCCCAATAGCGGCTGTCGTTAGAGTGGTCACGGTTGTCACCCATCATGAAATAGTGCCCTTCAGGCACTTCCACTTCACGCATTTGCGGGCCAGGGTCTCGTGGATTGTTATAAATAAAGTGCTCGGCATCGCCAAGGCGCTCTTCTAACAGTAGCTGCTGAGGCGAGCCATCGGGGCCCTCTTCGATCAACTCTTTAGCGACCGGCTCACCGTTGACGTAGAGCTGCTTACCTTCATAACGGATACGATCCCCGGGCATGCCGACCACTCGCTTGATGAAATTCACCGAGGGTTCCTCAGGAAAGCGGAACACCATTACATCGCCACGCTCAGGATCATCGACTTCGATAAAGCGGGTATTCACCACCGGCAAGCGTAGGCCGTAGGCAAACTTGTTGACCAGAATAAAGTCGCCCACTTCAAGCGTAGGCCGCATTGACCCCGAAGGAATCTGAAAGGGTTCAATGATAAAACTACGCACCACCAGCACCACCAGCAGCACTGGGAAAAACGAGCGCGCGTAGTCGACCGGCCAAGGCTCTTTAAGCAGTTTTTCGCTGGTTACCGGATCCAGCCCATCTTTTGTACTGGCCTCCGCTGCGGCGAATCGTTGGCGGCGCTTGGGCTTTAATAGCCACACGTCCAACAGGTAAATAACGCCCGAGAGCGCAACAGCAAGTACCAGCAGTAATGAAAAATCCATGAGTGGCGTTCTTTCCTAGTCGTTAACCTTGAGCACAGCAAGGAAGGCATCCTGGGGAATTTCCACGCGCCCCACTTGTTTCATGCGTTTCTTACCCGCTTTCTGTTTCTCGAGCAGTTTTTTCTTACGGCTGACATCGCCGCCGTAACACTTGGCCGTCACGTTTTTGCGCAGCGCCTTAACGGTGGAGCGTGCCACCACTTGGCCACCAATAGCCGCCTGAATCGCTACATCAAACATTTGACGCGGGATTAGCTCTTTCATTTTTTCCACTAACAAACGACCGCGTTGGTGGGCATGATCACGGTGGATAATCACCGCTAGCGCGTCAACTTTGTCGCCATTTATCAATACATCGAGCCGTACTAGCTTCGCCTCTTCAAAACGTTCGAAGTTGTACTCTAGCGAAGCGTAACCCTTGGAGATCGATTTCAAACGGTCAAAAAAGTCCATGACTACTTCGGACATGGGCAATTCGTAAGACAACTGGATTTGGTTACCCAGAAACTGCATATCTAACTGAGTACCACGGCGCTGCTCGCATTCGGTAATGACGTTACCCACATACTCCTGAGGCACCAGAATACTGGCGCGAACCACCGGCTCACGCATTTCATCCACGTCGGCCATGTCGGGTAGCTTTGAGGGGTTGGAGACATAGGTAATATCGCCATTTTTCATCGCCAGCTCATAGACAACCGTAGGGGCGGTAGTGAGCAGGTCGATATCATACTCACGCTCCAGACGCTCCTGAACGATCTCCATGTGCAGCGTGCCAAGAAAGCCAACCCGGAAACCAAAGCCAAGGGCATCAGAGTTTTCTGGTTCATAGGCAAGCGAGGCATCGTTAAGCGCCAGCTTCTCAAGCGCATCACGGAAGTCTTCATAATCATCCGCACTGACCGGGAACATACCGGCATAAACCTGCGGTTTTACTTTTTGGAAACCGGGCAGTCGCGCTACATCTGGCGTCTTGGTGTGGGTAATGGTATCGCCCACCGGCGCGCCGTGGATCTCTTTGATACCGGCGACAATAAAGCCGACTTCCCCGGCACGCAGAATCCCGGTCTGCTTGCGCTGGGGAGTAAAAATTCCTACTTCCGTGGCGCCCCAATCGCGGCCCGTTGATTTAATGCGGATCTTATCGCCTTTGCGCAGCGTGCCATCAAACAGACGAACCAGCGAGACAACGCCAAGGTAGTTATCAAACCAGGAATCGATAATGAGCGCTTGCAGCGGCGCTTCCGGGTCGCCTTTGGGCGGCGGGATATCCCGCACCAAGCGCTCAAGCAAAGCATCAATACCGATGCCGCTTTTAGCCGAAACCTGGCAGGCATCAGTCGCATCAAGCCCAATAATTTCTTCGATTTCCTGGGCAACCTTGTCACAATCAGCCTGGGGCAAATCGATTTTGTTAAGTACCGGCAGCACTTCCAGACCTTGCTCGATAGCGGTATAGCAGTTGGCCACCGATTGAGCTTCAACACCTTGTGCCGCATCGACAACCAGCAATGCCCCTTCACAGGCGTAGAGCGAGCGCGACACTTCATAGGAGAAGTCGACATGCCCTGGCGTATCGATAAAGTTCAGTTGGTAAACCTGACCATCGGCAGCGGTGTAATCCAGGGTGACCGACTGCGCTTTGATGGTAATACCACGTTCACGCTCGATGTCCATAGAATCGAGCACTTGCTCTTTAAGCTCACG
The DNA here is from genome assembly GCF_020595105.1 of Halomonas sp. FeN2. NCBI lineage: Bacteria > Pseudomonadati > Pseudomonadota > Gammaproteobacteria > Oceanospirillales > Halomonadaceae > Halomonas > Halomonas sp. FeN2. The sequence continues at coordinate 4,466,660 of NZ_CP074200.1, read as the reverse complement.
CTCGGTTAATCCTTCGCAGGTCTGGATCAGGCGATCAGAGAGCGTCGATTTACCATGGTCAATGTGGGCGATAATGGAGAAATTGCGAATGTGCTTGAGCTTTCCGTTGGGAACGTCTTGGGACATCGAGTCTGTTCTGCCTTAGTGGTACGCAAGCGGCCGCATAGGCAGGCCGCTTCGAGAGTTCAAAGCTCGAAAACAGCTGCCGTTTAAAAATAAGGGCCATTTCCGACAAAAAGATATCCGCTATTGTAGCGATATGCGCAGGCTAGGAACAGCGGTCCGGCGAGAACCGCCGGACCAGGAGTGAAAATAGGCGGGTTATTCCAGACGCAGCGCTACGAAAAGCGAACGCCCGTCGCGGAACAGACGTACAGGGATAGCGCGGTCAGTCGGCAGCGCCTCGACAATCTCTACCAGCTCATTAGAGGAAGAAACGCTGCGATGGTCGATGCTTACCAACACATCGCCTGAACGAATACCGGCCTCTGCGGCCACGCTACCAGACTCAACCTGACGAACGATTACACCGCCGGGGATATTTAGCTGCTCGCGCATGGCGTCATCAATTTCAGCGACCATCACGCCAAGGCGCGCCTGGTTATTGCTGCTGGCCTGTGCCGACTGCTGCTCAGCGTCGGGCCAACTGCCTAACTCGACGGACTCAGTCAGTTCTTCACCGTCACGCATCAAGGTGAGCTCCACCTCGGTGCCTGGCGAACCTTTGCCGATCAGACGCGGCAGCGAGCTTGAGCGTTCAACCTCTTCGCCATTGACCTCAAGAATGACATCGCCAGCTTGAAGTCCTCCCTGGGCCGCCGGGCCTTCAGGATCCAGATCAGCAATCAAAGCCCCTATGGCATTTTCCATACCGAAAGACTCGGCCAGATCATCGGACACGGGCTGAATCATGACGCCTAACCAACCACGATCCACTCGGCCACCTTCACGCAGTTGCTCGGCCACATCCATGGCAACGTTGATGGGGATAGCAAATGAGACGCCCATAAAGCCGCCACTGCGGGTAAAGATTTGCGAGTTGATGCCTACTACTTCCCCGTCTAGGTTGAACAGCGGGCCACCGGAGTTACCGGGGTTAATCGCCACATCGGTTTGAATAAAGGGCACATACGCATCTCGCGGCAGGGTGCGGTTAATCGCACTAACGATACCGGCGGTGACTGAATGATCAAAACCAAAAGGAGAGCCAATGGCAGCAACCCACTCACCGACTTTTAGCTCGTCAGAGTCACCTAGATTGAGCGTAGGCAGATCATTTGCATCAATTTTGAGTAATGCCACGTCGGTTTGTGGATCGCTACCAACCACTTCTGCACTCAATTCACGACGATCATTAAGCCGCACAAGGATCTCATCTGCATCTTGCACTACGTGCGCGTTGGTCATCACATAACCATCTTCACTGATGACGAACCCCGAGCCCAGAGACTGGCGCTCTTCAGTGCGTCCTCGCCCGCCACTGGGGGGCGCTGGAAAGCTATCCCCAAAGAAATGGCGGAAAATTTCAGGGATTTCCTGGCCACCGAATCCGCCAAAATCGGGTGCGCTGCTGCGCTGGATCGTTCTGCTGGTCGAAATATTTACCACCCCAGGGGCGGCGTCTTCAACCAGTTCGGTGAAATCAGGCAAATCCTGTGCGCTGGCGGCTTGGCCAAACGTTAGCAATGCCACCACACAGACCCAAAGTGTGGAAGGGAGAATCAAGCGCTTCATGCAAGAGCTCCTACTTAAGATGATAGTAAACGAAAGCATATCAACGACTCACAGCAGGATGCTGGAGAATTCATTAACGAACTAATTGACCAAGCGTGGGCGAAAGCGTTCCCCTCGCTCACGCATTAGATATTTAATACTTAGCGCAGCGGCCACCAAAGCAATAAAAAAGCTCAGGGGGGCCAGCCAAATCGTGTTACTGGCAAGTGACACCATACCTGAAAGCAATAGTGCCAACAGTAGGGGCAATCCATACACTCCAAAAGCCAGCAACGTTACAGAGGCACGTGGCAGACTGATAGTGACTTGGCTTCCTAATGGATAGTTGTGCTCGGCGTTATCTGTTTCGGAGGGAAGCACTATAGCAATGCGCTGACTGCGCTGCCGCACCAACAAGCCGACTCCGCACCCTCGCCCCTGGGCACACTGCTCACAGCCCTCTTGGGCGACAACTTCTACGATGCCCCCCTGCTTGGTATGCTCGACAATCGTGCCCGTGCGAAGCAAGGGGGTATGAAACACAGGTCTACAGGGAGCAAAGTTCATTATTTATTCTCCCACCATGCTCAAAATGACGAACGCTACTGGACAGTCTCATCGCCACTTTCACGAGCTGAATCTCCAACTAAGTCGAAAGTAATTGAGCGGACAATACGCTGCAACGTGGATGCTGGCAGCTCACCAATGGCCACAAGTTGCCAGTGGCCTTCAGCATTGGAGATGTGCTCAATGGCAACTGCCGACACGCCCAACTGCTTAACACCTTCTTGCAAGGCGGTCGTCTCTGCCGACGCAATGGGCTCTACAAAAATACTCACTGTGGCCAATCCATCGCTGTAGACACGCTGCGCTACATCATCGCCAGCGAAGGTAACGGGTTGCGCTACAAAGCCATCGGGTAGCCATGTGCTGCGCCAAGGAGTATTAAGGATAACGCGGGGCGTACTCTCTCGAACGCTGCCGGTATACTTTTGAGGCGATTGAAGCTGAGTAATTTGGAAGGTTTCAATGATCCTACCCTGCTGATCACTGAGTACATGCTTGAGCAGCAGGCCAGTATCCTGGTCTAGCCACCATTCATGAGAGAAGCGCCATTGATCAAGAGGATCGAAAATAAGTTTGACCGCATCGCGGCCGGCGACACGAGCATCATCCTCAAAGTCAATAGCGTAATATTTTTCAAGATGAGCCGCCCAACTGGCAGGCGAAGGTAATTCACCGTTGCTGTGTTCTTGGGTCCAGGCCAGCCTGCCCACCGGAGAGCGGCGCTCAATGCTGACAGAGGGACCATCCAAGTACTGTACCACCTGCTGACGAATGCCATCCTGGATACGGTGTGATAGTGCCAACGTACGCACATCAACGGCATCAATGGCCACCGCTCTAGCCTGAAACGCATAGCAGTGACTAGCCCATAAACCGCGTTCAAGCCACTGCGTTGCACTACTAGGCGTCTCGCCGGAATCTACTGCACACTCATAGCCGCCATGGTTGGCTGAAGAACTATTAGCGTTTTCTGCATGCGAATGAAATGGGAGAGTACCAACTACTATAGCCAGCAACCATGCGCGTCTAGCTCGTTGGGAAACCATCATGTTGCGCAATCCCATCCCGCGCACTCCCTACTCACCTAAAATGCATTATCAATCAAGTACGACATTCAGTTTAGCGCTGACCCAATGGTTCAGTCACTGCCGATGAACGCATTAACGGCATCCAACTATCACCGCTGCCGTAAGCAGCGCTTTGAGTATGCTGCTCTAAATAAGATTGCAGCAAGCCAATCTGCTCTACGTCAATATTAGTACCCTGGGAAGCCGTCACTCCCTGAGGCGTCTGAGCTGAAAACCCAGTTTCACTAATATTCATCAATCCGCCTTGGGCCGACTGACCGCTAAGCCGAAACGGCGTAGGTTCAAACATGGGCATATCAGCACGTGAGGCTACTGCCGACTGAGAGGCCAGGTTAACGGGCTGTACCTGAGTAGCGCCATTAGCGCCAGATGCAGTCGTTGCCATATCGTTACCGCCCTGGCCAACGGGTGAGTCGTTGCCGAAGAACTGAACGCCAGTGATCACCATCAGTGACACTGCAGCGGCAACGCCAGCGCCGCGGGCGAACGAAATCCCCCCCGTACGCTGAGCTACAGGCTCGGCATCTTGCGTCATTGGCGCTGGCTCGTCACGCAGTCGGGCCATAATGCCAGCGGAGAGATCAACGCTTACATCGACGCCCTGCTCCCGCTGCATCATGCTGCGGGCAAGGTGATAGCGGCGCCATGTATCTGCGGCATCGGTATCGTTAGGCAGTGCCTTCAACACTCGGCGAAGCTCAAGCTCATCACTCTCGCCATCCATTAACACCGAAAGTGATTCCCGTGTGTTTTGACTCATACTTCACACCCTCACACTGTTAAAAAGAAGTACTGGGGTGATGGCTCATAATTTGTGTGCACCACCACACCGACGACTTCCAAGGCCAAGACTCAGTTGCAAGCCAATTAAACTGGCGATACTCATTAGCCTGCAACACTAAGCTCATGACGCTTTGCACATTGATATATCAACGGATGACACATCATACGTGCTCATCAAGATAGTCAGGCTTTATGACGCCTTACATGCCAGACAGTTCACAAAAAAAATAAAACCTTCATTTCTTATCCTGGCATTGCTTGGCAATCATAGTGCCTTGCCTCTACTGACCGCTACTCATCGCGACTGTTCCGCGCCGTCGATACCAATGGGCGGATATGCTCATCAACCGCCTCGCGAGCGCGGAAAATTCGCGAACGCACGGTACCCACCGGGCACTGCATTACTTGAGCAATATCTTCATAAGCAAGGCCATCCAGCTCGCGCAGGGTAATCGCCGTGCGCAGATCATCAGGCAGGTTTTCGATCGCCTGATAAACCGCGGCTTCGAGCTGATCTCTGGCAATCGCCGCTTCCGGTGACTCTGAATCTGCCAACCGCCCGCTTTGGTCGATAATTTCAGCATCGACGATATCCAAATCACTCCCCGGCGGGCGCCTTCCCCGCGAAACCAGATAGTTTTTGGCTGTGTTAATCGCAATGCGGTACATCCAGGTATAGAACGCACTTTCTGAGCGAAACTTACCTAAGGCGCGGTACGCCTTAATAAATGCCTCCTGAGCCACATCCTGAACTTCAGAGTGATCATGAACGTAACGGCCAATTAGGCCGATAATTTTATGCTGGTACTTTTTCACCAGCAGATCGAAAGCGCGCGTATCACCTTTCTGGGCACGTTCAACAAGCTGTTGGTCTGTTTCCCGAGTGCCCATTCACACGCTCCTCCAGCTCGTACGGCGTGCGCCGAGCCCCATTCCTATTAGCCCTGACAAGTGGGCGTTCACAGCAAGCAGCATAGCGTCCCTTGGGCATTGATTAATAATAGAGTGAATAAAAGAGCGATTACTTCGCCCTCATATGTTGCTGCATTTTATAACGGTACTGAATTTTAACGACCTAAATTTTAACAACAGAGACCCAGTGTTGCGCGTTCCTTGCAGCGCATCAAGCGCTTACCCCCTTTCGCAAACCCTGCGGCTGACACTTTTAATCTCGCTAAAGTTCCACAGCAATTGATTTTTACCTGCTCGGCAAGCGATAGTAGTCGCCACTTTTTTTATCGCCTTTTTCACTTTTTCAACCATAACGCAAGCACAGGTAGCAAGATGTCCGAACAGCAGGTTAATAACCTTAACGTCCTAGCTCAAGACGTTCTCACCACCCCAGAAGCCCTCAAAAATGCCGTGCCGTTAACGGATGCGGCAGAGCGCACCGTAATTGAAGGTCGTCAAACCATTCAGAATATCCTTGATGGCAACGACCCACGCCTACTGGTAGTGGTCGGACCGTGCTCAATCCACGACGTGGAAGCCGCTCTTGACTACGCCCGCCGCCTTCGTGCGTTGGCGGATCAAGTTAGCGATAGCCTATATATCGTGATGCGCGTCTATTTTGAAAAACCGCGCACAACGGTCGGCTGGAAAGGTCTGATCAACGACCCGCACCTCAACGACTCCTTTGAGATCGATGAGGGCCTGCATATCGCCCGCAAACTGCTGGTCGATCTGGCCGAAATGGGCTTACCGCTAGCCACAGAAGCACTGGATCCCATCTCGCCCCAATACCTGCAGGACTGCATCAGCTGGTCGGCGATTGGCGCCCGCACCACCGAGTCCCAGACCCACCGGGAAATGGCTTCCGGCCTCTCCTGCCCGGTCGGCTTTAAAAACGGCACCGACGGCAGCCTGGACGTGGCAATTAACGCGCTTCAGTCTGTGGCCAGCCCGCACAATTTCCTGGGCATTAACCAGGCGGGCCAGGTAGCCATTATTCGCACCCGCGGCAATGCCTATGGACATGTCGTGTTACGCGGCGGCAACGGCAAGCCCAACTACGACAGCGTAAGCGTAGCCCTGGCAGAAAAAGAGCTCGAGAAAGCCAAGCTCTCGCCCAACATCATGATCGACTGCTCCCACGCCAACTCCAACAAAGACGCCGCGCTACAGCCGCTGGTGCTGGAGAACATCACCAACCAGATTTTGGAAGGCAACACCTCCGTTATCGGCCTGATGGTGGAATCCAACATTGGCTGGGGCAATCAAAAACTGCCGCAAGATCTTAGCCAACTGCAGTATGGCGTTTCCATTACCGATGCATGCATCGATTGGGACACCACAGTGGAAACCTTCAATCGCATGAACGATAAACTGGCCGCCACTCTGGCCAAGCGCATCGCCAAGTAGGTCAGATACCCCGCTACGGCGGGGTTTTTTATGACGGGTCAGCGACTAATTTCTCGACGAAATGGCGGCAGCGCATCCAGCAGCGCTTGCCCGTAGCGGCGGGTAATCACCCGTTTATCCAACAAGGTGATTGTGCCGCGATCACTCTCTTTACGAATCAGGCGTCCGCAGGCCTGCACCAGCTTAATAGACGCATCAGGCACGCTAATGCGCATAAACGCATTACCGCCCTGGCTTTCTATCCACTCCGCTAACGTAGCACCCACCGGGTCGTCGGGTACCGCAAAAGGTAGCCGCGTTATCACCACATGCGTCAAATAGTCGCCGGGAAGATCGATCCCCTCGGCAAAGCTCGCCAGGCCAAAGATGATACTGCCCTCCCCCCTATCCACCGCCGCCCGATGGCGCTCGATAAGCTCACGCTTAGGCAGCGCATCCTGAGCGAGCACGCGCTCCTTCACATTCGCTGGCAACGCTTTGTCGACTGCACGCAGCTGGGCGCGGGAAGAGAACAGCACTAGCGCCGCCTCTTTGTCGGCCAACTGCGATACAAACGTCACAATCGCCCGCTCATGGGCCTCCCTGTCGCCAGGGTCGGTGGCCTCTTTAGGCACGCGCAGCACCGCATTGGCGTAATCAAAGGGGCTAGGCAGCGCCTGATAGCGGTAGCGGTTCGCCAAACCTGCGCGCTCTTGGAGGCGTTCAAAGCGGCCCAGAGCGGTCAACGTTGCCGAAGTGACCACCGCCCCATGGCAGCGCCCCCATAAATGCTTTGCAAGGGTATGCGCGGCTGATACGGGGCTAGCCGAAAACTCAACCTCCGGCTCACCGGCTACGCGGCTTAGGGTAATCCAACGGGCGCTGGGCGCCTCATTAGCAACATCCTTTTCGCTAAACGCTTGCCACAAGGCATGGGCCTCTAACGCCCGTCCATGCAACAGCGCCACCAACGGCAACCAGATTTCTGCCTGCTCACGATCAAGGCCGGTCTGCTTATCGGGATCAAGGCTCTCGCGCAGAATATCGCTGATACTCTCGAGACAGCGCGACAGCGAGGCAAACATCACCAACAGCTGCTGCGCCTGCTCCTGTAGAGCATCGGGCACCTGACCTTTCTCAAAACGCGATTGATGGGTGGCCTCTTCGTCCGCCAAGCCGTTTGGCCGCCCGGCTAGCTGATGCCCCATGCTAAACACATCGCCCAGCGCGGGTTCCAGGTTATGAATCAGCTCCGGCAAGCTCACCAGCAGCCGCGACACCGTTGGCTGAATAGCCAACGCCTGGTGAAGGTCAGTTAAACTGCTTCTCAGCGTTTTCAGCCAGCGCAAGCAGCCGTGCACCGCAAAGCGGTGGGCAAAGTGGGAAAGCGCCTTCTCTGGCAGGTGGTGGCCTTCGTCAAAGACAAAGATGCAGTCCGCCGGGTCGGGCAGAATCGCGCCGCCGCCCAAGGCCAAATCCGCCAGCACAAGATCGTGATTGGCGACGATAACGTCAGCGTTTTCAAGCTCTCGGCGGGAACGGAAAAACGCGCAGGCACCAAAGTGCCCGCAGCGCCTCCCCGTGCACTGGCGATGATCCACCGTCAGCCGTCGCCAGTGAGCATCCTCAATCGCCTCAGGCCAGTTATCGCGATCCCCTTCCCATTCGCCCTGGCCGTAAGCTTGCGCCATATCACTGGCAATAACCGTAAAGTCACTGCTTTGCGTTTGCAGGGACTGCTCAAACAGCGACAGCGTCGGGTTGGGCTCGGTACCTTCGAGCGCCTGATCCAGGCGCGCCACGCACACATAGCGGCCACGCCCTTTGGCTAATGCATAACGAAAGGCGATACCGCTGTGGCTAGCGAGTGAAGGCAAGTCCTGATTCAGCACCTGCTCTTGAAGAGCGACCGTGGCCGTGGAAATAATCAGCCGCTTGCCCCGCGCTTTCGCGATCGGCAAGGCGGCGATCAGATAGGCCAGCGTTTTCCCTGTCCCGGTACCCGCTTCAAGCACACAGACGTGGGTATCACTGGTGCGCTTACCCTCGCCGTCGCTCTCGATATTACCCAAGGTTCGGGCGATTTCAGCGATCATCATGCGCTGGCCGTAGCGTGGGGTCAGCTCGAGGGTGTCCACCACGCGACGATAAGCGTCTTGAATCTCGCTCTTGAGGGCAGTATCCAGCATGTGGCTTAGAGCATACCTTCCGGCGGATGCACGCAGGGTAGCTTGTCATTGATATAGCGTTCGATTTCCGGTAACGAGAAGGCATCCTCTTCACCGACAAAGCTAATCGATACACCCTTCGCACCAGCTCGACCGGTACGACCGATACGGTGTACGTAGTCTTCCGGGTCTTCGGGCAAGGTGTAATTGATGACGTGGCTCACGTCTTCAATGTGGATCCCACGGCCAGCAACGTCAGTGGCGACCAATACCTGAATTTCGCCTTCGCGGAAGCTTTCCAGGGTTTTGATACGCTGATTCTGAGGCACATCGCCCGACAGCATCGCTGCACTGACACCGGCTTTTTTGAGCAGGTCGTCGAGTTTGCGCACTAAGTCACGACGGTTACCAAAGACCATGACGCGCTCAAAGCTCTCCTGCTGAAGTAGATTCACCAGCAAGCGCTGCTTGTCGTCATCGGACACCATATACACACGCTGATCGATATCCGCCTGATTCTCAACGGTCACTTCGATTTCAACGTGGGCGGGATCAAGCGTCCATTGGCTGGCAAGATTCAGAATGTCGTCGGTAAAGGTGGCCGAGAAGAGGAAGGTCTGGCGCTCTTCTTTTTTCGGCGTGTAGCGAATGATTCGCTTCACGTCGGGGATAAAGCCCATCGACAACATGCGGTCGGCTTCATCTAATACCAATACTTCAACTTCATTAAGGTCGATATCGCGTTTCTGATGGAAATCCAACAGACGCCCAGGTGTCGCCACCAGGATATCGATCTTGCTGCCCAGGCTTTCACGCTGTTTCTGGTAGTCCATACCGCCGACCACACTCGCCACGTTGAGCTGGGTGAAGCGTGCTAACGCTTTAGCATCCTTTTCGATCTGCAGTGCCAGCTCGCGGGTGGGCGCAATAATCAAGGCGCGCGGAGCCCCCGGCTTTTGACCATTGGGTGTTGGCTCTTCCAGGAAGTAGGCCATCACAGAGATCAAAAAGGCCGCGGTTTTACCGGTTCCCGTTTGCGCTTTACCGACAATGTCGCCACCTAATAGCGTTTGGCGCAGGGCCTCGGCTTGAATAGGCGTGCAGTACTCAAACCCTTGGGCATGAATAGCGCGCATTAAGGGCAGCGGCAGATCAAAGTCATGAAAGCGCCACTTGCCGGCCACGGCGGGCACCTGAAACTGACGAAGATCCCAGCTCGACTGGCGACGACGCGGTTTACGACGGCGGCGTTTTGGCTTGCGGTTCTGGGCCGGTGCTGTGGTCTGTTCCGACTCGCTCATAGGCTGTCTATCTGTCCATTGCTGTGGAAGTTGGCTTCTTGACGTGCGCATTGTACCAGGGCTTGGCGATAAGAGCGCGTCCTGCTGTCGAAGGAGTCCCAAGGCCTGTTAGAATAGCCGTCAAATCGACGTAAGGAGCGCGACATGACGCGTAAGAAAAAAACTCGTTCACTGGCCGATAAGGTGACAATTCGTACCGGCCGGCGTAAAGATTATAAAAAATGGCGCCACGACAATCCTGACCAAGTCGCCCCTTCGCGCCGTTTTGTGGCGAAAAAGCAGCAGCAGCGCAAGCTCCAGGCAGTGAGAAAACTCGCCCGCCAGCAGAACGGACAGGAGATTGCCATTCACCCTGACAAAACTGATGGCGGTGCCAACAAACCGCAGGGGGACGACTCATAATGCGTTTGGTTTCGTTCAACATTAATGGCATCCGAGCACGGCTTCACCAGTTACAGGCGTTGATCGACACTCAGCAGCCGGACGTGATTGGGCTCCAGGAAACCAAAGTGCAGGATAGTGAGTTCCCCCTCGCCGACGTGGAAGCCATGGGCTACCACGTTTTTTATCACGGCCAAAAAGGCCACTACGGCGTTGCCTTGATGTGCCGCCAGGCGCCTGCTGAAGTTTTTTACGGCTTCCCCGATGATGACGAAGACGCCCAGCGCCGCATGATCGGCGTTCGTCTGATCGCCGATGATGGCGAAGCCGTGACGATCTGGAACGGCTATTTTCCTCAGGGCGAAAACGTTACTCACCCGACTAAATTCCCTCATAAAGAGCGCTTTTACGGCCAGCTAGCGCGACTGCTTAGCGAGCAGCACCGCTCTGACGAGCGACTGGCGATCATGGGCGATTTTAATATCTCACCGGAAGACCAGGACATTGGTATCGGCGACGCTAACCGCAAGCGCTGGCTGCGTGAAGGCAAAACCAGCTTTCAACCCATTGAGCGCGAGTGGCTCGAAGGTATTAAAGCCTGGGGACTTACCGACAGCTACCGCCTCTGCTATCCGCAAAGCGATGACCGCTTTAGCTGGTTCGATTACCGCTCAAAAGGGTTTAACCAGGAGCCCAAGCGCGGCCTGCGTATCGACTATATTCTAGTCACCCAGGCGCTAGCTGAGCAGGTCACCGGCGCGGGCATAGACTACGATTTACGCGGCATGGAGCGGCCATCGGATCACGCGCCTACCTGGAGTGATTTTGATATTACGCTTAAAATCTAGACCTCTCTGCATACGGCGCTAGGGCGCCGCGAGGGCGCTGTGAACCCATCCATGGGCGCTACTTTTTCCATCCCTGGAAAAAGACCCTCGCTTTACCCTATCGCCGACCTACTGAACTGGACAGACATCTTTTCTGCGTGAGATTAACTAGTTGAAACTGGCCAGCCACTGCTCCGCTTCATCGTCACCTAATGACGAGGCGCGGGCAAAGGCTTGTTTCGCTTGCCCATCCTCACCCCAGGCGTAAGCGAGCTGGCCATAGGCACGCCAGTCTGCGGCAGCTTGCGTATGCAGCGCCAAGGCGTGCCAGGCATTTAGGGCCTTCTCAACGTCTTTGGCCTGCCGCCAGGCGTTAGCCAGCAAACGCAGATGGGACTCATCGCGGACAATATCGCCCTCACTCATCGCCCGCTCTAGGTGTTCTGCCGCCCTTGCGGGGGTGCCGCCGACGAGGTGGAGTTGAACCAACAGCCAGAAATCTTCCTGCTCGGTTAGCTTGCCTAATTGCCAGGCCGTCTCCCACAGGCCAGCGGCTACCCCAGACTGGCCAGCCTGCTGAGCAAGCCCGGCGGCTTGGCGCCAATCGGCGGCGTCGCTTTTCGCGTTCAAGCCATCCAGCAGCCAGCCCAATGCCTGATCGCCTTGCCCTGCATTGCGATACACAGCAAGCGCCAGAGCCTGCTGCGCTTCGCTTAGCTCTGGCGTCTCATTAAGCGCCTGCTCAAGCCAATCGGCAGCTTCATCCCAGCGTTCCTGTTGCGCCAGCAGGCGGGTTAGCTGCCAGGTAGTGTCAATATCCTGCTGACTGTCTAACCACTCACTGAGTAACTCAATGGCCTGATCACGCTGACCGGCAGCACGGCGCAGTGAGGCCTCCTCACGTAGCCAACGGGCTGCTTGAGCACTATCGACTCCGCTTAAACCACGGGCAATCGCCAGACGATCCGCTGCCGCAGCGTGCTGATCCTGGCGCGTCAAAGCGCCGGCTGCGAGCTGTTGGTAGAGCGCGCTGGCCCACTGATCCGATTGGTTGCCGGACGCCAACCGCTCCGCCTGGGACGTCGCCCGCTCAACGACTTGTGCCAACGCCCCCTCTTTTAACTGGCTTTGCAGCGCATTGAGGTCAGCAATCACATCACCTTGTAGCGCAGGGCTGGCCTGTGAAGAAAGAGGCCAAACGCTGAGTAATAGAATGCTTAAAAAACGCTTCATACGGCTACCTCAACTGAAACTCGATCCGCTGGGTGGCATTACGCAACTGATCACTGGGTTCAAATTGCCACTTGGCAATCGCATCACGCGCGGCATCGTCAAATACGCGACGCGGCTGCGCATTGGTAACCCGTATAGAAGAGCTATCCACACTGCCATCGCGGCGAATCGTAAAGGCCACCTCTACAAAGCCTTCCATACCTCGGCGCTGGGCACGTGGTGGATAGTTTGGATTAACCCGGCTCGTCGGCGTAGCTTGACCAACGCTCACCGGCTCGTTAGAGGGAGCAGGCTCAGCTGCTGGAGCTGCCTCACGCTCAGCAGGCTCACTCGGCTCAGCAGTGGTAGCGGCGGGTGCTGGCTCTGCAGGCGCTTCCCGAGGCGGTGGTTCCGGTGTGGGTTCTGGCGTTGGCTCAGGCCGGGGTTCCGGTTCAACTTCCGTTAGCTCGGGAAGTTCGCTGTCCATTTCAACCGGCTCGACGGGCTCCTCTGGCAGCTCCACTTCCGGCAGACTAATAGTGCTTTCCGCTACCGGAGGCGGCTCGGGCGCAGGCATGGGAGGCGGTGCTTGCTGGGGTGCCGCTTCAACAGGCTGAGGCGTGGGCGCCTCCTGCTCAGGGGCCACCTCCGGCGCTTCAATCATGGTCATTGCCATGCTCATGGTCAGCTCTTCGGGCTCCCGCTCAGGGGGGGCCACTAGCTGGGCAAGCAGCCAGAACAAGCCCACCGCCAGAACGACACCCCCCAATAACGACAGCAGGTGGCGCATCATGACCCACTCCGACTCGCTGCCACCGCCACTTGGTCAACGCCCGCTTCACGTAGGCGATCCATCACCTCGATCAGCAAGCCCGTGGTGGATTCGCGATCCGCCTGGATAACTACCGAGCCATCATCACTTAGCATATCGGCTACCTGCTGACCGACCCGGTGGGCATCCACGGGACTGCCATCTACCCATACCGCACCTTCGGGGGAAATCGCCACGAGCACCTGGGCATCCGGGCGTGGGGTGGCAGCGCTGGATTCCGGTCGTTCAATCTCGACACCACTCTCTTTGACAAAGCTGGTAGTCACAATAAAGAAAATCAGCATGATAAATACCACGTCGAGCATGGGGGTAAGATTCACCTCATTGCTCTCAGCAGTCGCATCTATGGAACGACGTCTACGCATCACTCTCCTCCAGTGCCCGCGCCAAGCGATCATGCAGCCTCTGGTCTTCACGACGGATGACGTGCTCTAAACGACTAATAAATAGCAGCCCGACCACGGCAATGGCCATGCCGGTCAAGGTCGGCAGCGTCGCTCGGGCGACGCCGTCCGCCATGGCACGGGCTTGATGGGTCTCACTCAGCGAAAGGCTATCAAACACGCTGATCATGCCCGTCACTGTGCCTAACAACCCCAATAACGGACATAGCGCGACTAACAGCTTTAGCCATGGCAAGGGTTTGCGCAGCCTGGCGACCAGCGCCTCGGCCCACACTTGACGAAGCGTCCGGGCACTCCAGCTAGTGTGGTCGCTACGCGCCGCCCAGCGGCGCAACAGTTGACGCCGCGCTGTACGCCAAGTAATCCGGTAGTACCACCAGCGCTCCATGGCCATGGCAAACACCAGTACGGCCACGACGGCCAAAACCACCAGTACTGCGCCCCCCGCCTCCACTAAGCGCTCAACGGGTTCGAGCCAGAGAGGAAGAGTGGACATGTTAATTCACCACGGGCGTGTGAGATTCCAGATGATCTGCCAGTGTCGCGCTCGCCTGCCCTTCAATCACGTGGGTCAGGTAACGGCTGCGGCCTGCCAGAGCGGTCTGTACAAACAGCAGCGGCACGGCGGTAATCAGGCCCAGCACGGTAGTCACTAGCGCCTGACTGATACCGCCCGCCATTAGCTGCGGGTCGCCGGTGCCAAACACGGTAATCGCTTGGAAAGTCACGATCATGCCGGTTACCGTGCCCAGCAGACCGAGCAATGGTGCTATCGCGGCAAGCAGCTTCACCATCGGCTGACTGCGTTCCAGCCTGGGCAACTCGGCCAACACTGCTTCATCCAACCGCGCTTCCAGCGCCTCCGGAGTTTGATGTTTATCCATGCCTTCAAAGCGCAGCAGAACCCGGCCCAGCGGGTTATTGTCCCGCAACTGATCGAGAGATTGCCGCTGGCGTTTAACACGCAGACTCACCAGTACCAAATAGAGATACTGCCCCAGCCCGATGATCATGCCCAGAATACCCAGCGCCACGACAACATAGCCGACATAGCCGCCCTGCTGGAAACGCTCCCATAGACTGGGTTGCTGGGCCAAGGCCTCCAGCACACTGCCCTGGGTAGGATCCACCGCAAATACATTGCTTTCGCCCTGGTAGTAAGCCGCCAGCACCCCGGCAATGGCATCAGGGGTACGCGGCAGAACCACTAGGTTGCCGTCATTTTCACCGCGCTCTAAAAGCTCGTTCTCGGTAAAGGCCGCAAAATCGCCCAGCCGTACCAATTCGCGAGCGGCTACCTCTCCATTTGCATCGGCGACGGGCATTGAAAGCCGCTCGGCACGCCCGGTGCGCGCGGTTAACGTCGCCAAGCGATCCACCACATTTTCCAGTTGATGGCGCTCAAGCACTTCAACTTCATCCAACCGAGGCGGTAACGACCCCTCCTCCAAGGTCAAAAAGCTTTCTTCGCCAAGCGTGTTGCGAACCTCTGAGCTGTGTCGGGCAAGATTGGCCAGCAGACCCGAAAGCGCTTCGCCCTGTTCTGCCTGGCGTTCGCTCAGCTCGCTGGCTTGGTCTGTTTGCTCTGCCTGCTGCGTCTGCAGTGCTTCATGCTGCTGCCGGGCATCTTCATGCTCGGCGCGCGCTTGCTCCAGCGCAGACTCTAGCGCCTGCTGGTCATCCAGAAAGTTCATTAGCCGCTGCTGGTCTCGCACTTCAGCAGCCTCACGGGCTTCACGCAGAGACGTAGCGCTTTCGGTTTGCGCCATTGATACGCCACTCACCGCTACCAGCCCCAATACAACGCAGGCATAGCCAAGTTGACGAAGTGTTAGCCGACTCATGGTTGCTCTCCCTGCAGGTCATTGGCACTAATCGAGAGCGGCAAGGTTAATAGATCCGGGGCGCGCTGATCTTCCGCCATACGCAGCCCACTGCGCACTTCACGTAGGTACTCGTCATCCAGCGGTTGCCATGCGCCGTTCTCAGCGCTCCACACACCGCCCTCTCGGCCGTCGGGGGTTAGGTAATAAAAGCCGATACGCCCGATGCGCAAGTAATCCACTTCGCGTTGGCGGCCATCCTGACTTAGGCGCCCCCGCCAGCTGTCCATCTCCTGACCATAGTCAAGCTCAACGCGCCAGGCCTCTAACAGTCCATTAATACGCTCAATGGTGTTTTGACCTTGCTCGTCGGGCTGACGCTCAACCCGCGCTAACCGCTCTTCACGTAGAAACGGCAGGTCACGCTCTATCCATTGGCTTAGCTGAGCAGACATATTTTGTTCGATCACAGGCAGCGCCGCGCGGGTATCTTCCAGCGTATCCAGCGCCGTCGCCAACCGCTGCTGACGCTCGGCCTCTTCCGCCAAGCGCCCGGACAGAGAGGCGTTATCAGCCTTCAGCTGTCGGGTTTCGCGCTCCAAACGGCGCAACTCTTCCAACTGCTCACGGGTCTGCGCATCGGCAGCATCGATCTGCTCCTGAAGCGCTGCCTGGGCTTGCTGGGCTTCGACACTTTCGGCCGCTTGAGCCACTGCTTGTTCACTTGCCATCAGCGTGCCACTGGCCAGCACTCCCGCTAGCCACCATCCACGCAAGGCAAAGAAAGGCCTGTTCAGCACGTCGACTCTCCGTCACTGAGTAGCGGGCGGCGGGCACCGCGCCACTAAAAACTAATTGGGTATTAGAACGATTTGCGTTTATCTTTTACGGGACATAGCCTACCACTAATAGAATAAATGACAATATTTATCATTAACCATCAGTTGATTTCGCTTACCTGACACGCATAAAAAAGGCGCCCATCGGCGCCCGTTATCACAATGTTCAAGCTTAATAGTTAACCACTACGTACTCTTTTGTCAGCGGCGCCAGCGGGAGTTGCCAAGCCTCTTCACGGGTTACCCATCTTGCTTCGGCAATTTCAGCCGCCGCCTCGACAGGCTCGTCGATAACCAGGCTAAACAGGTGCGCTTCGAGCATCATGTCCGGCTCATTGGCAGCGGGAGCGCTGTGCACGCCTAGCGGAATCAGTTGATCTTCATTAACCTGCAAGCCTAACTCCTCTTTCAGCTCACGGCACAGTGCCTCTAACGCAGTTTCACCCGCATCGATCTTGCCGCCGGGCTGCATAAAGAAGGACGTATTGTGCTTGCGCACCAGTAGCAAACGACCATCGGGATCGCTCACCATTGCTGCGGCAATTTTCAATACGTTAGCGGGGTTGTCTGGCATACCTCCTCCTTTATGCGCCTTTATCTATACCACCAGCTTATCTACCACCCACTCCTACGGCCATTAAAACGCCCAGTCGTCATCTTCTGTGGCGACGGCTTTACCGATCACGTAGGAGGAGCCGGATCCAGAGAAGAAGTCGTGGTTCTCGTCGGCGTTGGGTGATAGCGCCGCCATGATGGTGGGATCCACATCGGTGACGCTGCTGGGGAACAGCGGCTCGAAGCCAAGGTTCATCAGCGCTTTATTGGCGTTGTAGTGAAGGAATTTTTTGACGTCTTCACTTAGGCCTACCTCGTCATACAGTGACTCGGTGTAGCGCACTTCGTTGTCGTAGAGCTCCAGCAGCAGCTCGTAGGCGTAATCTTTCACTTCCTGCTGGCGCGCGGGCGTCGCTTCCGCCATCGCCTGCTGGAATTTATAGCCAATGTAGTAGCCGTGTACCGCTTCGTCGCGAATGATTAGACGAATGAGGTCGGCGGTGTTGGTCAACTTGGCATGGCTTGACCAGTACATCGGCAGGTAGAAGCCGGAGTAGAACAGAAACGACTCAAGGAATACGCTGGCGACTTTGCGCATCAGCGGGTCATCCGAGCGGTAGCGCTCTAAAATCAGCTGGGATTTTGCCTGCAGCGTGGGATTCTCTTCACTCCAGCGGAACGCGTCATCCACATCGCGGGTGGTACAGAGCGTCGAGAAGATCGAGCTATAGGAGCGCGCGTGCACTGATTCCATAAAGGCGATATTGGTATAAACCGCCTCTTCGTGGGGAGTGCGAGCATCTTCCATTAATACCGGTGCGCCCACGCTGCTTTGGATGGTGTCGAGCAGCGTGAGACCGGTAAACACACGAATCGTCAGCTGCTTTTCTTTTTCGGTCAGCGTGTTCCACGACTGAATATCGTTAGACAGCGGGACTTTTTCCGGCAGCCAGAAATTACTGGTCAAGCGGTTCCAGACTTCCAGGTCTTTATCATCCTGAAGCCGGTTCCAGTTAATCGCATCAACCCGCGATAAACGTTGCATGGTGTTCATATCACTCTCTCAAAGCCCGGCTATGAGAGCCCGGCTGTGACAGCCGGGCTAGCAAAGCTTGTTTAGAAACAAATGCTCAATAACAGACACAAGGCGAATCGGCAGAAATCAGTGCCATTACAGCGTGCAAGAAACGCAGCCTTCTACCTCGGTGCCTTCTAACGCGCTCTGGCGCAGGCGAATGTAGTAGAGCGTTTTGATGCCTTTGCGCCAGGCGTAAATCTGCGCCTTATTGATATCGCGCGTGCTTGCGGTGTCCGGGAAGAACAGCGTTAGCGATAAGCCCTGGTCAACGTGCTGCGAGGCTTCCGCGTAGGTGTCGATAATCTTTTCCGGGCCGATTTCGTAGGCATCCTGGAAGTAGTCAAAATTCGCTTCATCCAGGAAAGGCGCCGGGTAGTAAACACGCCCCAGCTTGCCCTCTTTACGGATCTCAATTCTCGCCGCCACCGGGTGAATACTGGAGGTGGAGTTATTGATGTAAGAGATCGAGCCCGTCGGCGGTACCGCCTGCAGGTTACGGTTATACAAACCGTGGGCCATGACCGAGGCTTTCAGTTCCTGCCAATCATCTTGGGTCGGCAACGCGATACCGCTGCGCTCAAACAGCCCGCGTACTTTATCGGTGCGCGGCAGCCACGCCTGGTCGGTGTACTTATCGAAGAAGGTCCCCGAAGCGTAGGTAGAGTCGGCAAAGCCCGCAAACGACTCTTTGTGTTCAATCGCCAAACGGTTCGACGCCCGGATCGCATGGAAGGCAACGCAGTAGAAGTAGAGGTTGGTAAAATCCAAACCTTCGTCAGAGCCGTAGTAGATGTGCTCCCGCGCCAGATAGCCGTGTAGGTTCATCTGACCCAAGCCAATCGCCCGCGACTTGGCATTACCTTCGGCAATAGAGGGCACGCTGCGCAGGTTACTCATTTCAGAAACAGCGGTGAGACCACGAATAGCGATTTCCACACTGGTACCGATATCACCTGCGTCCATCACCTTGGCAATGTTCATGGAGCCCAGGTTACAGGAGATGTCCTGACCGATTTGGCGATAACCAAGGTCGTCGTCATACTCGGTAGGCGTATTGACCTGAAGAATTTCAGAGCAAAGGTTACTCATGTTGATACGGCCAGCAATCGGGTTGGCGCGATTAACCGTGTCTTCAAACATGATGTACGGGTAGCCCGACTCGAACTGCAGCTCGGCCAGAGTCTGGAAGAAGGCCCGTGCATTGATCTTATGCTTGCGAATGCGCGCATCCGCAACCATCTCTTGGTACTTCTCGGTAACGCTGATGTCGCCAAAGGGCACGCCGTAAACACGCTCTACATCGTAGGGCGAGAACAGGTACATGTCGTCGTTGCGCTTGGCAAGCTCAAAGGTAATATCTGGAATCGTCACGCCCAGGGAGAGCGTTTTGATACGGATTTTCTCGTCGGCGTTTTCCCGCTTGGTATCCAAAAAGCGCAGAATATCCGGGTGGTGAGCGTTCAGATACACCGCCCCTGCCCCCTGGCGAGCGCCCAGCTGGTTGGCGTAGGAGAAGGCATCTTCCAGCAGCTTCATAATCGGGATGATGCCCGATGACTGGTTTTCAATGCGCTTGATGGGTGCACCGGATTCGCGGATGTTGCTGAGCAGGAATGCCACACCGCCGCCACGCTTGGAGAGCTGCAGCGCCGAATTAATGGAGCGCCCAATGGACTCCATATTGTCTTCAATACGCAGCAGGAAGCACGACACAAGCTCGCCGCGCTGCTGCTTGCCGCAGTTCAAAAAGGTGGGGGTCGCCGGCTGAAAGCGGCCGCTAATGATTTCATCCACCAGCGACTTCGCCAGCGTTTCGTCGCCCCGCGCCAGGGTTAGCGCGACCATGCAGACGCGGTCTTCGTAACGCTCTAGATAGCGTTTGCCGTCGAACGTCTTCAGCGTATAGCTGGTGTAGTACTTAAAGGCGCCCAAAAAGCTTGGGAAACGAAACTTATAGGCGTAAGCCTGCTCGAATAGCGCCTTGATAAAGGCGAAGCTGTACTGGGCCAGCATCTCGGCTTCGTAGTACTGCTCTTCGACCAGGTAATCGAGCTTTTCTTCCAACGAGTGGAAGAACACCGTGTTCTGGTTAACGTGCTGCAAGAAGTACTGGCGTGCCGCTTCACGATCCTTATCCAGCTGTAGCTCGCCATTGGCACCGTACAGGTTGAGCATGGCGTTAAGAGCGTGATAGTCCAGCGTGCGCGCTTCTGTCTTCGCTGCTGGCCGTTTGGCCTCACCGTTTTTAGTGGATACGTCGTTCGAGACTGAGTCTTTCGGCGCTGAGTCTTTCAGGGCTAGGTTTGTCGTTTCCAAAACTCTTCTACTCCTTGACGGACATTGGCCACGTCATCGTCGGTGCCAAATAATTCGAATCGATACAGCAGCGGCACTTGGCATTTTTTCGCAATAATGCGGCCAGCAAGGCCATACGCTTCGCCAAAATTTGTATTTCCCGCTGCAATCACCCCCCGCAGGAGGCCCCGATTATGTGTGTCGTTAAGAAAATGGATCACCTGCTTGGGCACCGCACCCTGCTCGCTCCCCCCACCATAAGTGGGGGTAATTAAAATATACGGCTGGGTGACTCGTGGAACAGGCTCATCTCGATTCAACGGCAGTCGCTTTGCGGCAAAACCAAGTTTTTCTACAAATCGATGGGTATTGCCTGATTTTGTAGAGAAGTAAACCAAACTGCCGGCGATAGGTGAAGGTGAGCAACTTGCCAGCATTAGGATGACTTAAGCCAGCGCTTGAATGCGGTCTGGACGGAAACCCGACCAGTGATCCTCGCCGACGACTACGACAGGAAGCTGGCGATAGCCGAGAGCTTCGACTTCTTCTTGAGCACCGGATTCGGCGGTAATATCGATAACAGTGTAATCAAGCCCCTGCTTGTCGAGCGCGCGGTAAGTCGCGGTGCATTGAACACAAGCGGGCTTGCTATAAATTTGGATTTCCATGGCTATTTTCCTTTTCATAGCGGCATTTTTCGGGTAGGGCACATCTAGTGCCAGCCCTCTCTAAAAGATACGACGCATACTATATATAGACCAATGAAAAATCAATTCAAGCATATGTGGTATTTTTCATCCACAGGATATTGACAGCTAATGCCCAACCCTGCCCCCTAAAACACTGTCCCAGACAATAAAAAACCGCCCACTAAAAAGTGGACGGTTTTTAACAGCGCCGTGAACCGGCGCAGTTAGCGGCTCATAGCAATATTAGCTAATCGCAGCCTGGTAACGACGCTCAACGTCTTCCCAGTTCACTACGTTAAAGAACGCAGCAATATAGTCAGGGCGCTTGTTCTGATACTTCAGGTAGTAGGCATGCTCCCAAACATCCAGACCGAGCAGCGGCGTATTGCCGTGCATCAGCGGGCTGTCTTGGTTCAAGGTATTTTCTACCACCAATTTCTTTTCAGGGGTAATGGAGAGCCATGCCCAACCACTGCCGAAACGGCCAACGGCCGCTTTTTTGAACTCTTCTTTAAAGGCTTCCAGACCGCCCAGCTCAGCATCAATCGCTTTTGCGACATCGCCCTGGGGATTGCCACCACCGTTAGGCGACATCATTTGCCAAAACATGGAGTGGTTGGCATGACCGCCACCGTTATTAATAACGGCTTGACGCTTGGCTTCCGGAACGCGATCCAAATTAGCGATCAGCTCTTCGACAGGTACATCTTCAAGACCTGTGCCTTCCAGCGTGGCGTTCAGGTTGTTGATGTAGGTTTGATGGTGACGAGAGTGGTGAATTTCCATCGTCATCGCATCGATGTTTGGTTCGAGAGCGTCATATGCGTACGGCAATTCGGGTAGTGTATGTGCCATATCATCATCTCCTTGAGTGGCTTTCGTTGCTTTCACTTACCTATGTGCGGTCAGCCCGCAGCTTTTTCAACCACCGGGGTGGTTTTTCTTACCTTTTGCCCCAGTACTTTAGTCAACTATTGCCAGTTTACCTAATACACCGGCCAAAAAAAAAGCCGACTTCTGGCGAAGTCGGCCCACCGCTATTGAATCACGGTATTGCTTACAGCTTGCTCTCAAGCTCCGGCAGGATCTCAAACAGATCCCCCACCAGGCCGTAATCCGCCACCTGGAAAATCGGTGCTTCGTCGTCTTTGTTGATCGCGACGATCACCTTGGAATCCTTCATGCCCGCCAGGTGCTGGATGGCACCGGAAATGCCCACGGCGATATACAGATCCGGGGCGACGATCTTGCCGGTTTGGCCGACCTGCATATCGTTGGGCACAAAGCCTGCGTCTACCGCGGCCCGGGAAGCACCGATGGCAGCCCCCAGCTTGTCGGCAATGCCATCGAGCAGCTTGAAGTTTTCGCCGTTGCCCATCCCGCGGCCACCGGAGATCACCACCTTGGCGCCGCCCAATTCAGGACGATCCGACTGCGCCAGCTCCTCTTTCACAAAGCTGGACTGGCTGTTTTCTACCACGGTATCGACCGCTTCAATCGTCGCGCTGCCGCTGGTGCCGACCGCATCAAAACCGGTGGAACGCACGGTGATGACCTTGAGCGCATCGTCGCTTTTGACGGTAGCGATGGCGTTACCGGCGTAGATCGGACGCTTAAAGGTATCGGCGCTGTCCACGGCGATAACGTCCGACAGCTGGCTGACGTCTTTTAGCGCCGCTAGGCGCGGCAGTACGTTTTTGCCGGTGGTGGAGGCGCTGGCCAGCACGTGGGTGTAGCCATCGGCCAGTTCGACCAGCAGCGCGCCCATGGGCTCGGCCAGCTGGTGGGCGTAAACGGCGTTATCCGCAACGCGGACTTTGCTCACGCCATCGAGTTTGGCGGCGGCTTCGGCAGCGGCTTGCACGCCTTCACCGGCCACCAGAACGTCAATATCGCCACCGATGGCTTGGGCGGCCGCCACGACGTGGGCGGTGGCGCCGGCCAGTTGGCCTTCGTGTAGATCCGCAAGTACCAGAATGCTCATGGCATCAACTCCTTTCAAAGCTCTTTTCTTAAAGTACGGTTTTCAAAGCACTTATCTTAAAGAGCTTATCTCAAAGAACTTTGGCTTCGTTTTTCAGCTTGTCGATCAGCTCGTCTACCGAGGCGACTTTGACGCCACCTTTGCGCTCGGCGGGCGACTCGACTTTGAGCAGGCTGACCTTGGAGGCAACCTCAACGCCGTAGTCGGCGGGGGTTTTCACATCCAGCGGCTTTTTCTTGGCCTTCATGATGTCGGGGAGCTTGGCGTAGCGCGGCTCATTCAAACGCAGGTCGGTGGTGACAATCGCCGGTAGTGTCAGGGCGATGGTCTGCAGGCCGCCGTCAATTTCACGCGTCACGTTCACCTTGTCGCCGTCGACCGCTACTTCCGAGGCAAACGTACCTTGAGGTAGGCCGGTGAGCGCGGCGAGCATTTGGCCGGTCTGGTTGTTGTCGGTGTCGATGGCCTGTTTACCCAACACCACCAACCCCGGCTGCTCTTCTTCAACCACTTTGGCCAGCAGCTTGGCCACGGCCAGGGATTCGGCGCGCTCGTCGGTTTCGATATGGATGGCGCGATCCGCCCCCAGCGCCAGCGCGGTACGTAGCTGCTCTTGGGCGGCTTTGGGCCCTACCGTGACGGCGACGACTTCTGTCGCCACGCCCTTCTCTTTCAGGCGTACCGCCTCTTCCACGGCAATTTCGCAGAAGGGGTTCATGGCCATTTTGACGTTGGTAAGATCGACATCCGAGTGATCCGCCTTAACGCGGATTTTGACGTTATAGTCGATGACGCGTTTCACCGCGACGAGTACTTTCATAGGTTCCTCGCTTGGCTTGTCGTAAAGCCGTTACCCTGAGACGGCACCCGCCCAGCGGATACCCCTTTTTAAGACGTGTGATGCATTGAAGACTTACTGGCAACCGCTCAACAGCGATTCGCCTGCCCCAATACAGGCGCTGCCAACGATAACGGCGGCGCTTTTAAATTCAATATACAAAATTCAATCGAGCGTTTGATAGGTGCGCAATTGAAAAACCCTACCAATTTGCCATAGCCTGCCATAAAGCGACAATACCTAATGCTTAATCGTCCACTACGGCCTTAGTCGTAGCACTGAACTGTGGTAAGCAAAGCATACCGTCAATAAATGCTCCTTTCACCATCGTAGGCGTGACCTGACACAGGTATTATGCCTATCATGGGGCATAACCAGAAGCAAACGACCGTTTTAAATTAAGGCCGACTTTTTATAAGCTAGTTCCCTGGAGTAACCCTGAGATTAGTTTTGTAAACGCTGGCACTTAAAGAGAATAAGGAGAAACCGGGTGGAAACTGTAGAACGCGATGTAATGGACTTTGATGTCGTCATTGTCGGTGCGGGCCCATCCGGGCTTTCCGCCGCATGCCGACTCATGCAGCAAGCCAACGAGGCTGAGCAAGAGCTCACGGTTTGCGTCGTTGAAAAAGGCTCAGAGGTTGGCGCACATATTCTATCAGGCGCGGTCTTTGAACCCCGTGCATTGACGGAGCTGTTCCCCGACTGGAAGGAGCGCGGCGCACCACTCAATACCCCGGCAATTCGCGACGACGTTTTCTTGCTTAAAGACGCCGAAAAAGCGCAGAAAGTGCCCAATGCTTTAGTACCTAAAAGCATGCATAACACCGGCGGCGAGCTTACCCGCTATGTGATCAGTGCGGGCAACCTGTGCCGCTGGCTGGCGGAACAGGCAGAGGGCCTCGGCGTAGAAATCTTCCCAGGCTTTGCCGCCCAAGAGGTCATTATTGAAGATGACGCCGTGCGTGGCATTCTGATTGGCGACATGGGTGTTGCCGCCGATGGCACCCCTAAAGATGGCCATATGCCGGGCATGGAACTGCGCGCCAAATACACGCTGTTTGCCGAAGGCTCGCGGGGGCATTTAGGCAAACGCTTAATCAAAGACTTCTCACTGGATGAAGGTTGCGACCCGCAACACTACGGTATCGGCCTTAAAGAGCTATGGGATGTGCCTGCCGACAAACATGAGCCTGGGCTCGTATTGCATGGCTCTGGCTGGCCATTGGATAAAAACGCCCACGGCGGCTGGTTCCTTTACCATGCGGAAAACCAGCAGGTCGTTGTGGGTTTGATTATGGATCTGGGCTACCAGAATCCGTGGCTCTCGCCCTTCGACGAATTTCAGCGTATGAAGCATCATCCGGTACTTAGTCAGTATCTGGAGGGTGGCAAGCGCGTGGCTTATGGCGCCCGGGCGATTACCAAGGGGGGCTTTAACAGCCTGCCCAAAATGACCTTCCCCGGCGGGCTATTGATTGGCTGCGATGCGGGTACCCTCAACTTTTCCAAGATCAAAGGCCTGCACACCGCCATGAAGTCTGGTTTGGTTGCTGCGGAGAGCGTATTTGAGGCGATCAAAGGTGGCGACGAAGGCGCCCAGGAGCTAACGAGCTTTACCCAGAAATGGGAAGCCAGCTGGGCCTACCAAGAGCTTAAAGAGAGCGCCAGCTTCGGCCCCGCGATCCATAAATATGGCACCGTGGGCGGTGGAGCGTATAATTTTGCTCACCAGTTGCTGGGCAACAAGCTGCCTAACGTCCACGATACCAACACCGACTATGGCGCCCTCAAGCCTGCAGCCGAGTTTGAAAAGATTAACTATCCCAAACCGGACGGCAAGCTCTCCTTTGACAAGCCTACCTCGGTATTTTTGTCTAACACCAACCATGAAGAGGATCAGCCGTGTCATTTGCGCCTGGACGATCCTGAGCTACCAATCCGCGATAACCTGCCCAAATACGCCGAACCGGCGCAGCGCTACTGCCCGGCGGGTGTTTACGAAGTGGTAGAGGATAGCGCGGGCCAGCCACGCTTTCAGATCAATTTCCAAAACTGCGTGCACTGCAAAACTTGCGACATCAAAGACCCAGCGCAAAATATTACCTGGGTAGCACCAGAAGGCGGTGGCGGACCCAACTACCCTAATATGTAAAGTCGTCGGCTAAACCTGTGCACTGCTTGCCCTATATTGGCTGTAAAAGGGTAAGTGGTGCTTGGTTGGGCTATTTCTCCCTTTGGCAGCTCTCCTCTGCTGACAACGGTCTATTACTATAAAAGCCGTGAAAAGGGAGACTGGCGTGGCTGCCTATGAAATGGGACTGCTCATGAGAAGCGACCCCTTTCGCGAACACCTGCATCCCTAGACGCTTACCCAACTCAATGACCGATGACGATAACTGCTGGTCGCGACGGGTGCCTGATAAGCGCTTAACTAAAGAAGAACTTACTTTTAACGTATCGACAGGCAAAGCGTTTAAGTCAGATAGAGAAGAATACCCTGTACCAAAATCGTCAATGACAATCTTAACCCCGAGTTTTTTAATCTCGGCAAAGATACTTGCCGTACGCTGAACATTCTGCAGCAGCATGCTCTCTGTAATTTCCAACTCAAGTAGCCTGGGATCCATTCCAGTAGTGGCTAATGCCTCCTTGATACTCTCCAAAAAGCTGTTGTCGTAAAATTGGCGCGCAGAAATCTTGACCGCCATCGTTAATGCGGGAAACCCCTCTTGTTGCCACAGCATATTTTGCCGACAGGCATTTTCGAGCACCCATTGAGCGATAGGCATGGCCAAACCGCTCTCTTCAGCCAGGGCCATGAATTGGGCGGGTTCCAGTAACCCAAGCGCTGGGTGCTGCCAACGAAGCAATGCTTCCATGCCAAGGGTGCTGCCCACTTCGACGTCATGCTTTGACTGGAAGAACAGTCGAAACTCATGGCCAGCAAGCGCACGATGCAGTCCAGACTCCAAGGTTAAACGCACATCCATTTCCGCACTTAATTCATCGGTATAGAATTGGACAGTGTTTTTGCCCAGCTGCTTCGCCTGATACATCGCCATATCGGCGCTTTTCATTAATGTTTGCTCGTCAAGCCCGTCAAACGGATACAGTGAGACACCAATACTTACCGAGACATGGCACTCCTGGCCCGCTACCATAAAGGGCTCTCTGACGGCGGAGAGAATTTTTTGGGCTATGGGCTCAATTTGCTCTCGTCGACTAACCTTGCTCAAAAGGATGACAAATTCATCACCCCCTAACCGAGCGACGATATCACTTTCACGCACAGAAGAAGTCAATCGCCTAGCGGCTTCTTGCAGAAGATGGTCTCCGGCATCGTGACCCAAGGTGTCATTGATTAACTTAAAGCGGTCAAGATCCAGGAAAAGCAGTGCGAAAGAGTCACCGTGGCGACCTCCCTGCTTCACGGCTTGGGTTATTAAGTAACTCAGAAAGGCTCGATTAGGCAAATCCGTTAGCGTGTCATGGAATGCTAAGTGTTCAACCTGCTGGGCATGCAGTACACGCTCTTCCATTACTCGCTGCTGCGCTCGTTGAAGCTTCCAGCTCAAAAGGCCAAGTAGAGCTAGAATGATGAGCAGAAGGCCGCTTGCCCAACCGGCTCTGTACCAATATTTACGCGCAAGTTGTTGAGCCGCGGCCAACTGCTCCTGCGTAGAAAGCCCGACAACGATCGATAATGGAAAATCATACAGCTGGCGTAACAGCGTATAGCGCTCGACCCCTTGCCAGTGGGTCACAAAGGGCACACTAACAGCATCCAGTGAGCTACCTTTCCAGGTTCGCATATCCATTAACTCGCCCGAATAGATAGTATCTCCAGAACGCCTGACACGCACAAGGCCATCCGCGCCGACGAGAGCCAGCATGCCCTGCTGGCCCAAAGACCGTACTTCATAACTGCTCACAAAGTAATTTGCATCAATAGCGACCACGACCCACCCCGCCCCTTCCTCTTGGTCAGGAGCTACCTTAGGCCTTAACGGACGAGTGAAGGTAAGCTGTTTTGCTTGGTGGACATCTTTTTCCCCCACTGCCAAGTAATCATCGCCCAACATTGCTTGCGAAGGAGGTGCCTGGCGTTGCCCAAGTAAACCTGGGTCAGTGGTTTCAATAATTGTGCCCTGCGCATCGACAATACTGATGGTAAATAGCAGTGCAGGGGGCAACAACCTCTGTTCATTTAACGCACTGAGCACTCTGGAGTGATCGCTACTATTGGCGGTAAAACGTACCAATTTCAGTGTTGTGTCGATCTCCCTGAGAGCTCTTACCATTCGTGCTTCATAGGTGTCGGTGATTTCACCTACGGACAGCTTTGCCTGGCGCTCAATGGACATACGCTCTTTATTGACTAAAAAATACGTACTACCCCATATCACCAGTAACATCATAAAAGCCACTATGCTGAATAGTACCAGTGGCTCTACAAGATGATGTGTCCATCGATAAGTAAAGGTTTTGGATGAACCGCCCTCTTCAGGGCTTGCTTGATCATTGAGGCTACTCAATTGTCACCACTCGCAAACGCTCATCAAGAAAAGAAGGGTCTATATAGCCCAATGCTTTTACATCACTGACTAACCGTTCTACCACTGCGCGACTACTAGCTAGCGCTTGGGGCGGCTGCCCTCGACCGGTAAATATCTGTCTTGCCCAGTGCGCCTTGATCTGCGCGGGGGTTTGCCCCGTGTAGTGGGTATAGAATTCGCTTCTCGCTGCTGTGCCTTCAGTGAGATCCAAGGGCACCACTTGTACGCCGTTGACTATGAGCGTGCGACGTCCTAAATAAATATCCCTTAAATCACTGTTGGTAAGACGAGTAACAGGGGCCTCGGCTGATACCACCACCAATACTTCAGCTGAAGCTGGATGATAAGCCATGCTCAATACCGCCCCCAATATGAGGCTGATGCCGGATCCAGTTAGACGTTTAAGCATTGCAACTCTCCTTAAAACACAAAGTCGAGCGCAAGGCTGAACAAGTTAATACGACCACCTGGAATAAATTCAGGCTGTTGATTAATCAGCCCCCCGGATGAGCCTGAGCGCATATCGATGTGATCATACTGGGCCGTAAGGGCCATACCTGGCCTAAAATCCCAGCGTGCCCCAACCGTTATGCTCTCTTGCTGCATTCCGCTGGATAGCAGCTCATTCAATATCCCGTTAAGTAGCTGGGCGCCTTCTGCAAAGGGCGATGGATACAGGGCAGCATTCAATCCCGACTCTGACGTATTACTGGTGACTTTTGCTCGCGCTACACCTACATAGGGCGTCCACTCGGCAATGCGGTAACCGAATGTCATGTAGGCGCCTTCACTATCACCTAGCAGAGAAGGAGACGAAGAGCGTGCCCACTCGCCCATAACAAACCATGAACCGGGGTCATAACCTACCCCCAAGCTCAGCAGGCTCGTACGCTTACCATCAACTTCGTAGCGGCTAGCAAGCTGTTCACCGGGTAGACCAAAGAGGCGGTAAACATCGAAGAATTGTGAGAGTTCATCTGCGCTTACTTTCAGTTCGCCGTAGCTGGCAAACAGGGTGGCATCTCCCCAATGAGTACGGTGAGAAACGCCCCAGGAATCGCTGGCGTCGACACTCCCCGTTGAGTAATCAACGCTGCCACCACCAAAATTCATCTGCAGTTCATTGGAAGTCTTCCCTACTGGGTATCGATAGCGCACATCAACGCCATCGAAATTAGCCACCGGGAGTAAACGGTAGACTTCTTGTGGAGGCCTAATCCAAGGGGTGGCGTAGCTAACCTTGCGGTGCTCAGAAGACATAAACGAGCTCTGAACCATACGCCCAACGCGGAAGCTAAGATTAGGAGTAAGATCGTATTGAACATTCGCCCACTCAATATCAGGTGCGAACGAACCATCGTGTCGCTTCTCGCTGATCACCTGAACAACCGAGGAGATTTGAGGCGTCATGCGCAGCGTAGCCTGGAGCCCTAAGCGGCTATCAACTTCAGCACTCCAGTCATGACTATACCCCGCGCCTTCTGAGACAAAGGGGGCAGCAACGAAGTCAGCATTCCGCTCGTCAGAGCGAACGACCCCTAGCGTGCCAAAACCATTAAATTCCAGATTAGGCATACCGCTATCGGCAAGTAAGGCGCCGCTTTGGGTGACGATCAAAATGGCGCAGAGCCAAGAGGCTTGCCTTACCATGCCCGTTCCCTATTTCATAAGTTATATGCGATGAGTCGCTGAATATTAGCTCGGTAGGAGTACAGGTATTAAATCGGCGGGGCCATACTAAGTCAAACAGCCCTAAAGCTTAACTCGACTACAAATGTGAAAGAGTGTGTCTTATTGGTTAATCAACGACTTACCCAGCAAGGGTTGAGCCATTTTCGAGCAGTTCAATCGGTGCGCGGCGTGCAATGAGCCTTCTTCGTCCTGCCTGATCAAAGCGCACATCAATAACCGGATCACTGGCACTTCCCTCCACTGCCGCCACTTCGCCTATGCCAAATACCGCATGATGAAGCCGTTGACCAGGGTAGAAATTCGCCTCTGCTGAATAACCTACTTTGACCTCTTCAACCTGTGCCGGCGCAAGCACAATATCGTCTCGCCCCAGTCGCGCCAGATAGCGTTCAACCAACCCCACTGATGTCACTTGCAGGGTCGCCGCGGGTGCGTTGGTACTGGCTAAGCAGGAGGCAACCCGCATGCTATCCTGCCAGGCGCTTTCGGCAATAAAGCGACTCGGCCGGTGCACGCCCCCGTCATGAAGCACTAATAGTTGCTCCTGGGCACGAGTGATCGCCACGTAGAAGAGCCGCCGCTCCTCCTCAAGCCGGTCATCGCTGAGCGGATTATCGCGGCTATAGTGGGGAAAGTCTTCTTCGTTAACCCCGGCAACCGCTACCAGCGGCCACTCGAGCCCTTTGGCGCCGTGTACAGTGCTAATCAGGACACCGCCCGCCTGATTTTCCACCGGGCGTTCAAGAAGCTCGATAAAGGCATCAGGGTCTTGCACGCTTTGCGCTTGTTCGATTAGCACGTCGAGTAAGCGCACATCCTCTTCGCCTTTATCTCGCCGCGCTGCCGCACGCTTCAGCGTTTTTTCAGCATCAATACTTTCCACCACGTGGCGTAGCAACTTAGCGGGTGGCCATGCGCTCAGCTGTGGCAGCTCACAAAGTAGCAGCCAGCGCTTTTTCAGCGTGCGCCGCTGGATCGGCTTTAACGCCGTAAGCATGGGGTCATGCCGCTCGGGCCACTGCTGAGTAGTCGCCAGTTGGTGTGCCAAACGCTGAAGCCGCTCACGGGCAACGAAGGGTGTTGGTTGAGAAAGCAGCAGTAACAGCTGCTGCGGATCGCGCAGAAGATCAGGGCGACGTGACAGCTTTAAATACCCCGCCAGCGCCTGCACCAGCGGCAGACGAAAAACAAAACGATCCTCACGCTGAAGCCGAAACGGTATCCCAGCCTGGAGCAGCGCCAGCTGGAACGGTACCGAAAGCGCCCAGCTGCGTACCAGCAAGCTGGCTTCGTTAAACGCTCGCCCCTGGGCCTGCCAATCCATCAATGCATCAAGCAGTAACCGGCTCCCCTGCCCGACTGAAACACGGGTTTCAGGGTTATTAGCTGCGGCCAGGCACAACTGGTTGGGGCGACGCTGATTAGCGGCAATGGCATGATTAGCTGCCAGCGCCAACGCATGACCATGCCTGAAGGTGGTCGATAGCGGATAATCGGTCGCCTCGCCAAAAGTGGCGGTAAAATTTTCCAGCATGGTGTCGGGCTTGGCGCCGCGCCACTCATAAATACACTGGTTGGCATCACCCACTGCCATTACCTCGGCACGACTACCTACCAACACCGATAAAAGTCGCTGCTGTGCAGCGTTAATATCCTGGTATTCGTCGATAATGACATGATCCAGAAACCCTTCGACCCGACCACGCAGGGCGCTATCAGCCTCTAAAGCCAACAGCGGACGATAGAGCAGATCGGCATAGGTCATGACGCCTTCCGCTGCCAACAGCCTCTCTGCTTCGGCAAAGGCTGCCGGAAAATAGTCAGTATCCGGGTCAAAATTGAGCCGCTCGTAGAGCGCTTCCGGGGTGACCATTTCTGCTTTAACCAAGCCACAGAAGTGGGCCAATACTTCCAGGCGATCTCCCTCCAGGGCAGCATCCCGGCGCTCAACCGCGTCACGCAGCACATTGAGGCTCGCTTGGCGAAGCAGCCTTTCCAGTTGCCAATCGGCGGACAGTAGCTGGCGCGGCGCCAGCGCGCCCCACCGGCACAGGCTCATGGTCAAGCGGTGGCCCAGGGAGTGAAAAGTACGCACATCCGGCAGCGCCTGGCCTGCAGGAGCCATTGAAGCTAAGCGGCGTTGAAAATCATCTTTGGCAGAGCGGTTAAACATCAGCACCAGGATACGCTTTGGCGGTACGCCACTGGCCAATATATGCAGCACCCGGGCAGCCATGGTGGTGGTTTTACCGGCCCCGGCCACGGCCGCTACCCGTGCATGCCCCGCCTGGTGATTAACAACAGCTTGCTGTTCAGCGGTTAACTTCACGGCGCCTCGCCAAGTAATTCATCATCCACCTGACCCAACGCAAACCACTGCCCGGCACTGGTTAGTCCCAGTTCACTCTTGCCATCGCCCACATTACGGGTTTCAGCCGCCTCAACCAACTGGTAAAAGACATTGCGGTGCAAGCGGGCAGCTAGCCCAAAACGCACTGGCAGCTGTGGCACCGCCTCGCCTTGGGGAGTTGAGGTGACGGTGAGCGGGTGTTCAGCATCTAAGCGAACCACGTCATCAAACTGGGTGGTAAACCACCAGGCACCGTCACGAAAGTCAGCCTCTACCGCCACCAGCGGCAGGTCTTCGACCTTTATTCGCCAGCGCTCTACCGGCGTAACCAGGCAGTAACCCTCGTCATCCAGGCGCAGCAGCGTTGCTAATAGGCGTGCCACCTTAGGGCGGGCAAACGGCTGCCCTTCGTGCCACCAACTACCATCGGCGTGAATGACGATATTCATATCACCCGAGAGCGCAGGCTGCCACTCATCGAGCGGAGGAATAGCGCCAGCGCGCTCTTCATCTCCACTACCTTGCTGCAGCAATCGATCAATATTCATCTCGCCCACCTCGTTTGAGCGTATTCAAGGCGCCCCAGGCTGCTATAGAAGCCCTGAGTGGGCCAACGCATCTTTAACGTGTTCCGGGGCATCGGGCGCCGCGGCACGGAAGAGCTGATAAAAGTTGGCGGTCGTTTGCATGGCCACTTCATCGACACTGATGCCCCGCTCCTGGGCAATGCACTCCGCCACTTGTACCACCCAGGCGGGCTCATTGGGCTTACCGCGATGAGGAACGGGCGCTAGATAGGGGCTATCGGTCTCAATCAGCAGGCGATCAAGAGGCAACTGACGGGCCAATTCGCGCAGTGGAGCAGCGTTTCGAAAAGTAATAATGCCCGACAGCGAGATATAAAAACCCAGCCGCACCGCCTCACGGGCCATCGCCAAGTCTTCTGTAAAACAGTGTAATACACCGCCCACCCGCGGGTCGCTATATTCACGCAGCAAAGCCAGGGTTTCCTCTTTGGCTTCGCGGGTGTGAATAATCACTGGCAGTTCAAGTTCCCGCGCGGCGATCAAGTGGCGCTTGAAGCGCTCGTGCTGAACCTCTATTGGCACACTGTCGCGGTAGTGGTAATCCAGGCCAGTTTCACCGATCGCCACCGCACCATACTGCTCAGCAGCATCTTTTATATCCGCGACGCTAGGCTCATTCTCACATTCATGTAAGGGGTGTAAGCCAGCGGAAATTGCCACATCTTGGTGGGCGCGGGCAATGGCCGCCAATTGCGGCACGTCTTCCAGCGTCACTGCTACCGCCAGAAATTGACTGACATGGGCAGCGCGGGCGGCGGTCAAAGTGGCATCAATATCGCCCCCATGGGTCTGGTCGGATAAACGATCTAAGTGACAGTGTGAATCAACAAACATACGGCTCTCGACATCAAATGGGTACTAACAGGCTGTTCTCAACAAATAGGACATTCAGAGTGTGAACGATGGCGCGGCTTTATCTAATTGACCGGCAAGCAGCGTCTCAATGCGGTCACGAACGGGATAATCCTGCTGACTGAAGTGCAGGCCAATGCCTGGCATACGGCGGCCAGTCACCCCCTCTGGAGATACCCACACTACCTGACCAGTAACCGAAAGACGTTCGCTTTCACCCGGCAGCGTAAGCAGTAAAAACACTTGCTGGCCAAGCTCATAAGGGGTCGGAGTAGGTACAAAAACCCCCCCGCGATCCAGAAAAGGCATATACGCGGAAAGCAGTGTTGGAACATCCGGGATGGTAAGAGAGAGCGCTTTCTGAGCAGCCATGACGACCTCGCTGTACTGTTTTGAACAGCCGTGGGGGATTGAACAAACACCACTATGAACGCAGCAGCGCCGCCCAGCGCACCAGCCATGCTTCAAGCACTAACTGAGGATTGGGGTTTGCCCCAACCGCCAACAACCGGCGCTGTTCGCGGGCATAATCGAGCAGGCGAAACCAATCCTGAACACGACCATTTTTAACCGCCTGGCGGTAGAGCGGCTCTAAATCGGGGTTATGCAACACCGCTGCCTCCCCAGACAAGCCTAGACGAATCAGGTCTTCCAGCCAGGCGATACCGTACCACAAGATGGCATCAATCGCCTGACGATCCAGACGGGCCGCCTCTGAAACGGGCTCGGCACCACGCACTAGCTGCTCAAAACTATCGTGAATCTGGTGGCGCAGGGCGCGCTCTTCCGGTGCCGCCAACTCCACGGCCAGCAACGGCAGGCCACCCGCCACCTGCCACCAGAAGTAGGCTTCGTCGGCGCTGCCCAACTGCTCAATCAACCAGCCACGACACGCCTCAAAAGCCACGCTGGGTAGCGACCACTGCTGACAGCGAGAGCGAATCGTCGCCAGCATCCGCGAAGGTACGTCTGAGAGCAGAATAAACAAGGTTTTATCACCGGGCTCTTCAAGGCTTTTGAGCAGCGCATTGGCAGCGGCAACGTTCATTGCCTCGGCGGGGGAAACCACAATCACCCGGTAACCGCCCTGCTGAGCCGTTTGCGAAACAAAGCGATTAACTTCGCGGATAGGGTCAATGCGGATTTGGCGCTTTCCCTCTTCCGGAGAAACCCGCAGCAGATCCGGGTGATAACCCGATGCCAGCATTGAGCAGCTATGGCAATGGCCACAGGCTTGATCAGCAGGCGAAGCGCATAGCGTTCGGGCAATTAACGCCTCCGCTAAATGCTGCTTACCCACACCGTGGGCGCCGTGAATTAACAGCGCGTGGGGCATACGCCCACCATCAGCCAAGCGGGTTAAATGCTGCCAGGTGGCTTGGTGCCACGGCATTACGCCGGTTAACGCCATGCCGCGACCTTTGTTAATAGGACTTGGCGGATTTGGCTTTGTACCTTATCCAGGGTGTATTGTGCATCGATCACCGCAAAGCGCTCGGGCGCTTCTTCCGCTCGTGCCAAGTAGCCATCCCGCACGGCCTGGAAAAAGTCAGCCTGCTCCTGTTCAAAACGATCAAGCTGCTCATGGCGATCACGAAGGCGCGACTCTAGGCGCTGCCTTGCAGCCTCTTTGGGCATATCGAGCAGTAGGGTTAAATCGGGAGAGAGCCCCCGCTGAACAAAGTCTTCCAGCACGGCGATACGCTCCTTGGCAATGCCGCGCCCTCCGCCCTGATAGGCAAAGGTGGCGTCGGTAAAGCGATCACACACTACCCATGCCCCTCTCGCCAAGGCGGGGAGTATCTTTTCCGCCAGGTGCTGCGCTCGCGCAGCGAACATTAGCAGCAGCTCCGCGTCGACATGTAGCGGCTCTTGGGGGGCAGGATCCAGCAGCAGTGCGCGAATAGCTTCGCCACGCGCGGTACCACCCGGCTCTCGAGTTCGCACAACTTCCAGCCCCTCGGCTTCCAGACACTCGGCGACAAAGCCCACATTGGTGGACTTGCCCACACCTTCGCCGCCTTCCAGCGTAATGAAGCGTCCACGCTTACTCATCATGCTCCCTTACAGTGGTCATCAATCATTGGTGATGTGGCATGGCTATCACCGGTTGCGGATATAGCGATTAACGGCATTGTTATGCTCCCGCAGCGTACGCGAGAAATGGTGTGTACCATCGCCACGGGAAACGAAATAGAGCGTTTCGCCAGGCAGTGGATTCACCGCTGCCTCCAAGGAGGCACGCCCAGGCATAGCAATCGGCGTGGGCGGTATGCCGTCAATGACGTAAGTGTTATAGGGCGTGGCCTCGCGAATATCGGCGCGGGTAATTCGCCCTTCATAGCGCTCACCCATACCGTAAATAATCGTCGGGTCGGTTTGCAGGCGCATGCCCTGCTCCATGCGGCGTTTGAACACACCGGCAATTTCGCGCCGCTCCTCGGGCGCACCGGTTTCCCGCTCGATCAAGGAGGCCATAATCAGCGCTTCGTAGGGTGAGTCAATGGTTAGGTTGTCCGCCCGCTCTTCCCAAACCTCTTTCAGAATGCGCTCCATCCGCTCCAGTGATTGACGCAGGATATCGACATCGCTCATACCCAGATGATAGCGATAGGTATCGGGAAAGAACCAGCCCTCGGGAAAGGTGCCTTCTCGATCGAGTAGCGTCATCACCTCCGCATCGCTCAACTCCGCTGTGCGGTGATCGAGCTTTGGCGCCGCATTGAGTAATTCGCGCATCTGCCGAAAAGACCATCCCTCAGGAATGGTCAGCGAGTAGGTGACGACTTTATTGCTACCCAGCAGTGCCATCATTTCCAGGCCACTCATATCCGGCAGCAGCTGATACTCTCCGGTACGCAGTTGCGGTACGCGTTCCGGCTCGACCCGCGCTAGCAAGCGAAACGCCCAGGCATCTTCCAGCACGCCCTGCTCTTCCAATCGCGCCACGACCTGATTAAAGCCCGCGCCAGAGGGCACCTGGTAAAGCATTGGCTCATCAAGCGCTAGCGGTGCCTCTAATCGGCTCTGCCAA
Organism: Halomonas sp. FeN2; assembly: GCF_020595105.1. Taxonomy (NCBI): domain Bacteria; kingdom Pseudomonadati; phylum Pseudomonadota; class Gammaproteobacteria; order Oceanospirillales; family Halomonadaceae; genus Halomonas; species Halomonas sp. FeN2. The sequence goes on along the minus strand of NZ_CP074200.1, from coordinate 4,429,869 downwards.
TAGAAATAACCGCCTGCTGCAGCTGCAGCCCCAACCACTACTAACACCAATAAAGCGGTTAATAACCGTTTCACCATGACACCTCTAGAAAATTGCTGAGCGATATCTAAACAGTGGCGTTCAAACAACGCCCAATAGCTGATGCGCCAAGCGCTGGAACGGGTCAGGCTGACTCAAGGGCCAGCGCTGCAGCAGTGAACCATCCGCGGCAAGCAAGGTGGTAACAGGCCATACCCCCTGGACAGAGTTGGCCACCCATAGCCGCTCGACATCAGCAAGTTGATGAAGCGTCAGCGAAGCGTGAGCGGCGGCACCTTGGTCAAGCAATGCAGCACGCAGCGTGCCAGCCACGCCGCACTGGTCAAGCTGAGGCGTTAACACTTCACCCGCCTGCTGCCAAAAAACATTCATACTGGTGGCTTCTACCACAAGGCCTTCACTGTCGGCGAGTAAACCTTCGGCAACAGCGGTATCGTTCCACTCTTGACGGGCCAATACGTTTTCCAGTCGATTTAGATGCTTGATACCTGCCAACCGAGGCTGACGAGCCAGCCGCAAATCGCAAAGTCGCACGGTCACCCCTTCCTGCCAGCGCTTAACCGACGGTTGAAACTGCATTCGACGACTGAGCAGCCGCGGCGTGATCTGATCGGGCTGGGCATAGCCACGCCCGCCGCTGCCTCGGGTCAGTACCACCTTAAGCACTTCGAACTCAGCAGTGGGATCGCCTTGCCAAGTGGCGTCAAGGGCCTCCTGGCAGGGTAGCGGTAACCCCAGGCGATGACAGCCTTGTGCCAGGCGCTCCTTATGATAACGCCAGAGCACCGGCTTTCCTGCCCGCAGCAGCACTGTTTCAAACAGACCATCGCCATACGCCAGCCCACGATCGTCAAACGGCACAGATTGATCAGCGGATGACGTAGGCGGCAGCATCGCTAACTACACCTTCTTAAACAGCAGCGAGCCGTTGGTACCACCAAAACCGAAGGAGTTCGAAAGCGCCATATCAATGCGCATATCCCTCGCGGTGTGCGGCACATAGTCCAGATTGCAGCCTTCCTGCGGGTTATCCAGATTAATGGTGGGCGGCGCGACCTGATCCCGAATAGCCAGGATACTAAACACCGCCTCTACCGCACCGGCGGCCCCCAACAGGTGGCCAATCATCGACTTCGTGGAGCTCACTGCCACGCTGTTGGCAGCGCCACCCAAGACGTTCTCAATGGCACGACTTTCGGCCAGATCGCCGGCCGCAGTGGAGGTACCGTGGGCGTTGATGTAGTGAACCGAAGAAACGTCAACCTGGGCATCTTTAATCGCATTGCGCATGGAGAGCGCTGCGCCACGTCCATCTTCCGGCGGTGAAGTCATATGATAAGCGTCATCGCTCATACCAAAACCCACCAGCTCGGCGTAGATATTGGCACCTCGCGCTTTGGCATGCTCATACTCTTCAAGCACCAAAACACCAGCACCGTCGGATAGCACAAAGCCATCACGGTCGGTATCCCAGGGGCGGCTTGCGGCTTCCGGATCGTCATTACGCGTAGAGAGCGCGCGAGCCGCAGAGAAGCCGCCCAGCCCCAGCGGCGTTGTGGCCATTTCTGCCCCGCCGCAGATCATTACGTCCGCGTCGCCATAAGCGATGGTGCGTGCGCTGTAACCAATATTATGAGTACCCGTAGTGCAGGCAGTCGTAATGGCAATATTCGGGCCTCTGAAGCCGTGCTGAATCGCCATATTGCCCGAAATCATATTGATGATAGAGCCCGGCACGAAGAATGGCGATACTTTGCGAGCGCCACCTTTGTTAAGTGCGTTGTGGTTATGCTCAATCATGGGCAAGCCACCAATGCCTGAGCCAATAGCCACACCGATACGATCGGCATTCTCTTCGGTGCACTCAATACCCGAATCTTCTACCGCTTGGGCGCCCGCCGCCATGCCGTACTGAATAAACAGATCCATCTTACGGGCATCTTTAGGATTCAGGTACGGGCTAATATCAAAGTTTTTGATCGCCCCACCAAAGCGGGTGTTAAACCCACTGGTGTCGAAATGCTCAATAGGCGTAATACCGCTTTTACCGGCCACAATGTTGGCCCACGACTCATCAACGCTATTACCCACTGGGGTCACCAGGCCTAACCCAGTTACCACTACCCTTTTCCGTGCCATCAGCTTTCCTCCAGGCATCCATGGTGACGCGACCCACTTGGGTCATTTGCTGCTTAAATTTGGTCAACAGTATAACGGAGATTGAACGTTATAAGCATTGTGGCAGCAAAGCAAAAAAGCCGTCCTGGAAAAGGACGGCTTTTAAGGCGGGTGGCTAGCACCCCACCCTGGTTCGATGCATCGACGCAGCCCTTACTGGTGGGCGTTCACGTAATCGATGGCTTCTTGAACCGTGGTGATCTTCTCAGCTTCTTCATCGGGAATTTCAGTATCGAATTCCTCTTCCAAAGCCATGACCAGCTCAACGGTGTCGAGCGAATCAGCACCCAAGTCTTCTGTAAAAGAAGAGCTGTTTTGGATGTCTTCTTCTTTAACGTTCAGGCGCTCTGCTACAACTTTCTTAACGCGCTCTTCAATAGTACTCATTAACGTACTCCAGTCGTTCACATTAGCCGTTTTTGATAACCAGCTATTTGGAAACCGCAAGCCAAAAGCTGCGGGGTAGTTTATAGACGCCCTTGGGTAGACGCAACCGCCAAGCCCAAGGCCATCAACGCATATTCATGCCGCCATTCACGTGAAGCGTCTCGCCAGTGATATAACCGGCTGCATCGCTGGTCAAAAAGCCCACTGCTGCGGCGATCTCTTCCGGCGCCCCTAAACGGGCCAGCGGAATTTGCTTAAGCAGCATTTCGTGCTGTGCTTCAGGTAGCGCTTCGGTCATATCAGTGGCAATAAAGCCCGGCGCCACAGCGTTGACCGTAATCGCACGAGAGGAGACCTCACGCGCTAGCGCGCGGCTAAAACCTTCCATACCAGCCTTAGCTGCAGCATAGTTAGTTTGGCCCAGGTTGCCCATGGTTGCCACTACAGAACTAATTGACACAATACGCCCAAACCGCGCCTTGGTCATTCCCCGTAAACACGCCTTGCTAACACGATAGACAGATTTCAGGTTGGTATCCATGACGGAGTCCCACTCATCTTCTTTCATACGCATCAGCAAATTATCACGCGTGATACCCGCGTTGTTAACCAAAATAGTCGGCGCACCAAAGCGCTCAGTAATCGTTTTCAATACGCTATCGATACTGGCCTGGTCGGTCACATTAAGGCATAGACCTGCCCCTTCAATGCCGTGCTCTTTCAAATCGGCATCAATTTTCTCAGCGCCAGACTCACTGGTCGCTGTACCAATGACAATACGGCCCTGGCGACCTAGCTCGCGAGCAATGGCCTGACCAATACCGCGACTCGCCCCCGTTACCAGGGCAACTCTACTCTCTTGTGTCATAACGTTCTGCCTCTCACCGTGTAATCAAGCAAGGATAGTGGAATAAAACATTCCCAGGTCACGCCTTATCAGCCAAGGTTTCGCGCGCCAGTTCAAGCGCAGCTTCCAGACTATCAGGATCGTTCACCGCCAATCCTTTACTACCCTTCACGATACGCTTATTGAGGCCAGTCAACACCTTTCCTGGCCCGCACTCAATAAATACCTCCACGCCCTGATTCGCCATGGCTTCAACACAGGCGCTCCAGCGCACCGGCTGATAAAGTTGCTCGACTAGCCGCGTGCTCAATGTCGCGGTATCGGCATGGGCCTGGGCATCGACGTTTTGGATGACACTGTAGCGCGGCGCCCGCAGCTCGATAGTTTGTATCGCCTCTGCCAGGCGCTCGGCCGCAGGGCGCATCAATGCGCAGTGCGACGGCACGGAAACCGGCAATGCCATGGCGCGCCTGGCACCGGCCTCTTGGCAAGCAACAATAGCTCGCTCAACGGCTACTTTAGAGCCCGCTATCACCACTTGCCCTGGGGAATTGTAGTTGACCGCTGAAACAACGTCGCCCTGAGCAGCCTTTTCACAGGCGGCTTCAACCGCATCGTCCGCCAGGCCCAGGATTGCCGCCATGCCGCCTTCACCAGCGGGCACCGCCGCCTGCATGGCCTCGCCGCGCAGGCGTACCAGGTTGACGCCTTCGGCAAAGCTCATGACGCCTGCGCACACCATAGCGCTGTATTCGCCTAGGCTATGGCCCGCCATAACCGTCGGCCGCGGCCCTTCCAGCTCTTGCCACACTCGCCAAATGGCGACGCTGGCAGAGAGCAGCGCAGGCTGGGTGCAAGCGGTTGCATTAAGCGACTCTTCGGGGCCTTCTTGGACGACTTTCCACAAATCGTAGCCCAAAGCATCCGACGCTTCCTCAAATGTCGTTCCCACCACACTATAGCGCTCGGCAAGCTCTCGCAGCATTCCAAGCTGTTGAGAGCCTTGCCCGGGAAAAATGAGGGCAAGGGGTTGAGACATGTCGTTCACCTTTGCTCTTGTAGGCATTTGCTCATATGAGCGATAGGCGAGGTTATTGGCACATCCTGATGCCACCTATAAACCCGCAAAAAAGTTAAATCTTTATTATCTGATCATGGCGGGCAAGTGCCATCATTTTCACTTGATGGCGCTTGCCAGCGGCCTGCGATCCGCGCAGGTAAGTTATGTTCTACTTCCTGCAGGGCGCGACGGATAGCGTAGTAAAACCCATCGGCATGAGTACTGCCGTGGCTTTTCACTACGATACCGCGCAACCCCAACAAACTGGCCCCGTTGTAGCGCACGGGATCAAGCTCTTGCTTTAAGCGCTTTAACACAGGCTTGGCCAGTAGGCTTGCCAAACGACCACTTAGGCGCGACTCAAACGCCATCTGCACGCGCTCAACCAACATACTCGTCAAGCCTTCGCTCGCCTTGAGGACAGCGTTGCCCACAAAGCCATCACACACCACTACATCAAGCTGACCTTTAAACAGATCACCACCCTCAGCATAGCCCTGATAGTCGAAAGCACTACCACTGGCATACTCACGCAGAAGACGATCAGCCTCACGTACGCTAGCACTTCCCTTGGTGGCTTCAGCACCAACGTTGAGTAGCGCCACGCGCGGCACCGCGGTGCCATCAACGCACTGCGCCATCGCCGCCCCCATCAGCGCGAAATCGACCAGTCGATGGGCAGGAGTGCCCACATTGGCGCCTAGATCCAGCAAGTAACAACGGCGCCCTTGGCGGGCTGGAATCGCAGTACTGATGGCAGGACGAGAAATCCCCTCGACCATCCCCAGTTCGCGCCTTGCCAAGGCAACAAGCGCCGCCGTGTTACCTGCGCTTACGCCAGCCACCGCCTCACCCTGGGCGACACACTGCAGCATGTGCGCCATGCTCGTTGCCCGGCCTCTGCGCAACGCCCAGGCAGCCGTTGCCCCCTGCATCACGCTATCGGGCGAATCACGCGCCACCAAACGTGACGTTGCCGCAGCCAGAGGCTGCGGCAAGCGCGAAAGCTCAGCAGTAATCTGCTGACGCGGGCCAAACAGAATCAGCTCAAGACCGGGGTGTTCCAACACCGCCCTTGCGGAGCCTGCGATAATCGCATGAGGGCCTTGGTCACCCCCCATCACATCAATCGCTAAGCGCATACCGCACTGAGTCCGTTTAGCCGCTTAGTAATGCAATTGAGGCTTATACCTCAACCACTTTACGACCACGGTAGAAACCGTCTGGAGAAACGTGGTGACGCAGGTGAGTCGTACCGGTTTCTTTGTCCTGAGACAGCGTCGGAGCGGTCAGCGCATCGTGGCTGCGACGCATGCCGCGCTTGGAACGAGTTTTACGGTTCTGTTGAACTGCCATGGGGGTTTACTCCAAGGTATTTAAGGTAAAGGGTGCTTATTTTTTGCCTTTCAAGACATTCAGCACCGCGAAAGGGTTCGTCGCTGGCGCTGTATCTGACGCCGCGCCTTCTGTTTTGCTGACCAGCTGCTCCGCCGAGACATGACATTCGGCTTCATCGTGATAGACCACCTGGGGCAGACTGAGAATCAACTCATCCTCAACCACCGTCAGGAGATCCAGCTGTTCCTTTTCCACCAGCACCGGTTCATGACTAGCAGGCAACTCGGCCGCCAAGGCTTCATCAGTGATCATTCCAAGCAGAAAGTCACTGCTCACCTCTTGAGGCAACGGCACTAGGCAGCGTCGGCAGGCAAGCGCCAACGTCGCTTGCAAGTGGCCACGAATTTCACGACGACCTTGAGCATCGACACCAAACTCAAGCACGACATGACAGTCGCCGGTTTGGTCACCCGCTTCTTCGGCAAGACGTGGCAGCTTATCCAACGCTACCAAGCCTTCGATTCGTTCGTGGCGGGCTGCGAGCTTATAAGGCTCCACCCGACTGGGGAGTTGTGAGGTCAACATAGGCGCGCAATGATAGGCACTCCCCCTGCTGGTGTCAAAGCTGTCGGTATATTTCTTCATCACTTCCTCAATAAATAACCAACATAGGTCTCAATAAACAGCCGACATGGGCACAATTCGCAGCTTTCGCTACACTCTACTGCTTTGCCGTCCCACGAGCGCAACCGCATTAACCAGGAGTTTTCTGTGACCTCACCCTCCATGACAGCGCCATCGAGCACTCAGTCCTTAAGTGCCCAGTCCTTAAATACTCAGTCCTTAAAGACGGAGCTGGTACTTGCCTCAAGCTCACGCTGGCGGCGTGAGTTGCTGGATCGACTGCAACTCCCCTACCAGTGCCATTCACCGGATATTGATGAAACGCCGCATAATGGCGAAACACCACACGCACTGGTACATCGCCTAGCGCTTAGCAAAGCCAACGCCGTGTCGGCTCACTTCCCCCACCACTGCATTATAGGCTCCGACCAGGTGGCGGTATTTGACGGCGACATTCTTGGCAAACCCCATACAGTAGAAAAGGCCTGCGCTAACCTTGCCCGCTTCTCTGGCCAGCGCGTCACCTTTCTGACCGGTTTAGCGCTACTGGATACACGCCACCAGCGCCATCAGGTTCATGTCGAGCCCTTCGAGGTCGTGTTCCGCACTCTTAGCACGCAGGAGATCGAAAACTATGTGACCAAAGAGCAGCCGCTAGATAGCGCTGGCAGCTTTCGTATGGAAGGCCTTGGCATTGCGCTGTTTGAAAGACTGGAAGGCAGTGACCCCAACGCTCTGATTGGGCTACCGCTGATCGCGCTCTGCGACATGTTGCGCCAAGCGGGCCTTGATCCGCTTGGCGCGCCCTAACCAATACGCCCAGGACGAGGATTGGCGATCAGAAACTAAGCGGGGTGTTAGACGCCCTAATGCCCAGCACTTCGGCGGTAACCTCGGTAAAACGCCGAGTAAAGCGCTCAAATGGATCAAGACTCGGCGTATAGTCCACCCAGTCGATATTACCTACTTGATCGCGAGACAGCTGTTCAAGGCTACCTAGCTGATCGACCAACCCTAGTTCGATGCTCTGTTCACCACTCCAGATCAGGCCTGAGAAAATGTCCGAGCTATCACTGAGCCGTTCGCCGCGCCCCGCCCGGACGTCATCGATAAACTGGCGATGAGTTTGGCTCAGCACGCCTTGCCAAAACGCCTCTGCCTCATTATCCAGCGGCTGGAATGGGTCTAAAAAGGCCTTATTCTCTCCTGCGGTGAGTACGCGGCGCTCAACGCCAATTCGCTCTATCGCCTCTTCAAAGCCAAAACCAGCGTAAATCACACCAATCGAGCCCACTAAGCTCACCGGCGAGGCAACAATCTCATCTGCCGCTGCAGCAATGTAATAAGCACCGCTGGCACCGACATCCTCAATCACCGCAATAATTGGTTTATCACCTTGCTCACGTAGGCGCATGATTTCCGCATAGATACGCTGAGACTGAACTGGGCTACCGCCGGGGCTATTAATGTGCAGCACCACGGCAGCAGCGCTTTCGGCATCCCAGGCTCGGTTTAACCCTTGGATGATGCGCTCCGCATTGGCTGGCGAATCGCTAGCAATCACCCCATCAACCTTAACAATGCCCAAGTGGCGCTGGGTGGGCGTTGCAACACTTGGCGAATCCCAGAACAGGCTATAAAGCGCGGCAGACAGCGCCGCCAGCACAACAGCGAGAAACATCAGCCGGAAAAACAGCTTCCAGCGCCGAGTCCGCCGCTGCTCGGTCAAGACGCCGCCTATCCAGTGATCCATCATTTCCAGCTGCGCTAATCGCTGGCGTTCGCGCAGGGTTTCGGCATCATCACCTGGCGCTCCCGGAGACTGCTTAGCTCCCTTACCAGGTGGAACTTCGGGCCCTTCAGTCCAAGGATCTTCTTTGAACTCGTTGGTCTGGTCGCTAGTAACTGAGCCTTTACGGTCAGCGTCGTTCCGGCGATAGCCATTAGCCGGGCCGTCATGACCACCTTGTGTACCCTCTTGGCGGGTTGGATCGTCACTCATAAAATGTCCTTATAACCGATCAAAAAGCTCGTCAACGCTATGGGCAATCCACTTTGGCTCGCTCATTGCTAAGCGCTCAGGCGTATGCACCCCATAGCTTACACCCACCCGATCCATTCCCACTGCCCTAGCCATTTCCAAGTCATACTCGGTATCGCCGACCATTACCGCCCGCTCGACCGGCACCGCAAGCTCAACCAACAACTCTGAAAGCATCTGTGGGTGCGGCTTGGAACGAGTTTCATCCGCGGTGCGGCTGGCATGAAACCACGCGCCGCTGCCAGTCTCAGCAAAAATACGGTCAAGTCCGCGACGGCTTTTACCTGTTGCGACCGCTAAACGCTGCTGCTCATGCCCGCGCAAACGGGCGATATGAGCTTCGACACCGCCAAAAAACGCCATCGGCGTGGCGTCGGCCTGCACAAAGTGGTGCGCATAACGTTCGCGAAGCCGCTCTGCCTGGGCAGGTAAAATACCTGGACAAAGCTGGGCAATTGCCTCGGGTAGCCCCAGGCCAATAATATCTTCCACCTCAGCCGCTGTAAGCGCCCCCCACTCAGCCTCTAAAGCAGCCGCCTGCATACACGACACAATCCGCGGCACCGAGTCCATCAAGGTGCCGTCCCAATCAAATATAATTAACTCATACTGCATGGCAGCTCCCTGTAAAAGGCAACGCGGTGAAAAAGAAGTTATTGACGGGCGCGCTTGAGCGTTTCTTCCAGAGCTTCTGGCAACGGCGCTTTGACGGTAACCGGGCGGCCGTTAGTGGGCTCAGGAAAGGTCAGCGCTCGCGCATGAAGGAACAGACGCCCCAGCCCTAACTGCTTGGTGAGCAGACCACTTTCACGGGTAGCGTACTTATCGTCACCTAATAACGCATGGCCTGCGTGGGCGGCATGTACGCGAATCTGGTGGGTACGGCCCGTGACCGGCTCAGCCTCTATAAGGGTTACTTTTTCGAAGGTTTCGACCACTGAAAAGTGGGTGCGCGACACTTTCCCGTTGGGATCTACCCTTACCCTCCGCTCGCCGTTACCGGCATCAAAGCGGTCTAACCGAGCACTCTCATAGGTTTTCCGCGCAGGCCAGCGCCCACTGACCAGGGCCAGGTAACGCTTATCCATGCCATGCTTTTTCAGCGACTCGTTCAGCGTCACCAGCGCATCTCGCGACTTGGCCAGCAGCAAACAACCGGATGTATCGCGATCCAAGCGGTGAACCAGTTCCAGAAAGCTTAGATCATCGCGCACCTGGCGCAGCGCTTCTATTAAACCAATTTTAACCCCGCTGCCGCCATGCACCGCCAAACCAGAGGGTTTGTTAAGCACCATCCAATCGGGGCCTTCCATGATAACGCTGCCTACCAGCAGGTCGCGCAAATTATCACTGACTTCCTTCACCGCTTCGCGAGGCGCCAAACGCAGCGGCGGAACGCGTACTAAATCCCCCGCTTGCAAACGGTAATCCACCTTCACGCGCTTTTTATTAACGCGCACTTCGCCTTTACGCACGATGCGATAAATAAGCGCGCGAGGCGCCCCCTTAAGCCGCGTCATGAGAAAATTATCAATTCGCTGCCCTGCTTGCTCCGGGGCGATATCCACCCACTGCACTTCACGCCCTTCGGACATTACTACTTACTCCTGCTTAAAAACGGCATTCTAGCGTAGACCCAAGGGCATTGCGTCAATTGCTGGTCGTAGTCTTTACTGTTATATTCGAAATCGTTCACCAGCTAAGCGCAGAAAGCTGTCTTGTCTAGCGCTAGTGACTAGCTGTTCGATAGCTAATTGATTAAATTTGTTAGCAGAGAGCATCACCGCTGAGCTTGGTTAATGCGCCTGCCCGACTAACACGCAGGCCTGAACGCAAAAACGGCACCAGTGTACGCATTGCCCGTTTTACAGTATTAAAACTGATCTTAAAAATGCAGTAACTCTGCCGCCCGTGTTTATGCCGGCAGAGGAAAGTAAGCCTTGCCCTCAACGGCAGGCAGCAACTAAACAACGCCACGCCCTGAGCAGCTCCGCCTTATTCGTCACAAGGCGATGACTGACTCCGGGCGAAAAGTTCAACGCTGTGCCGGTGGCCGGCGTTGGTGAATCGATGAATGCCAGGTGTTGGCGGTGTCAGCAGGGCCGGATGGACGTGACAGCCACCGGAACACGTCCTGCCTCCGCCACGTACTCAACGCCCTATTGGCCGGGTTGGCGATGACGCCTTCCCGGCTTGACGCGTCAGCATTGCAATGCGCCGAGCACAAGCACGCAGCACCCAGCGATTCGCCTACGTCACCCAATAGGCAGTTCGCCGGCACGCAACGCTATGCGAGACACTATGAAACGGATGCTTATCAATGCGACCCAGCCCGAAGAGCTGCGTGTCGCTTTAGTTGATGGACAACGCCTATACGATTTAGATATCGAATCCGGCGCAAGAGAACAGAAAAAAGCCAATATCTATCGCGGCAAAATCACCCGTGTAGAGCCCTCCTTGGAAGCCGCCTTCGTTGACTACGGCGCCGACCGACACGGCTTTTTGCCCCTCAAAGAGATCTCTCGCGAGTACTTTGTCAAAGATGTTTCCGGACGTCCGAGCATTAAAGAAGTGCTTAAAGAGGGCCAAGAGGTCATCGTCCAGGTCGATAAAGAGGAGCGTGGCAATAAAGGCGCCGCGCTAACCACTTTTGTCAGCCTGGCTGGGCGCTTTTTAGTATTGATGCCCAATAATCCGCGTGCGGGCGGTATTTCTCGCCGTATCGAAGGCGACGAGCGCAGCCAGCTCAAAGACGCCATGGGCCAGCTCACCGTGCCGGATAAAATGGGCCTGATTGTGCGCACCGCGGGCATCGGTCGTAACCCGGAAGAGCTACAGTGGGATTTGGATTACCTCGTTCAGGTGTGGGAATCGATCACCACCGAAGCCGCCAAGCGCCCTGCCCCGTTCCTGATCTACCGGGAATCCAACGTCATCATTCGCGCCATGCGCGACTACCTACGCCAGGACATTGGCGAAGTACTGATCGATAGCCCCGAGATTCACGCTGAAGCGCTGGCCTTCATCCGCCAGGTGATGCCCTCCTATCAGCAGAAGATCAAGCTCTACGCGGACGAAGTCCCGCTATTCTCGCGCTTCCAGATCGAATCACAAATCGAAACCGCCTATCAGCGCGAAGTGAAGCTGCCTTCTGGTGGCTCGATTGTGATCGACCACACTGAAGCGCTGGTCTCCATCGATATCAACTCCGCCCGCGCCACCCGCGGCAGCGATATCGAAGAGACGGCACTACAGACCAACTCTGAAGCCGCCGATGAGATCGCCCGCCAGCTGCGCCTGCGCGATATCGGCGGTTTGGTGGTGATCGACTTTATCGATATGGGGCCTGCGCGCAACCAGCGTGAAGTTGAAAACCGCATGCGCGATGCCCTCAAGCTGGATCGCGCACGGGTGCAAATTGGGCGTATTTCACGCTTCGGCCTGATGGAAATGTCCCGCCAGCGCCTGCGTCCCTCGCTCGGGGAAACCAGCGGCGTGGTCTGCCCGCGCTGTAATGGCCAAGGCACCATTCGCGATGTACGTTCGCTGTCGCTGTCCATCATGCGCCTGATTGAAGAAGAGGCGATGAAAGAAAACAGCGCGCAAATTCGCGCCATTCTGCCGGTACCGGTCGCCACCTACTTGCTCAATGAAAAACGCAGCGTGTTGGCAGATCTTGAATCTCGCCAGAATGTTCGCGTGGTACTGCTGCCCAATCCTGATATGGATACGCCCCACTACGACGTACAGCGGCTGCGCGATGATCACCTGGACGAGGATGACACCCAAAGCCTATCGAGCTTTGAGCTCTCCACCGATACCGAAGTAGGCAAAGAGCCGACACCCAGCTTCGTGCCGCCCGCTCAACGCGCCGAAGCCGCCGTCAAGAGTGTTACCCACAACGCTCCCGCCCCGGCATCGCTGCAAACGGAAGAGAAGGCGCCCGCTGCAGCTCCAGCGGCCAAAGCAGCACCTGTGACCAGCGAACAACCCAGCGTTATTGGGCGCTTTATCCGCGGCTTCGCCAAGTTGCTCGGTAGCGACGAAAGCAGCGCCGAAGCCACGCCAGAGCCCAAGGTTGAAACACCCGCGCCGCGCAAGCCAAGCGAGCGCAAAAACAATCAACGCAGCGGCGAGTCGCGGCAAAAGTCGTCGCGTGGCGAGCGAGGCGACAACGCCAGCCGTAATGAGTCGCGCAGCGATAACAGCGCCCGCCCCGAGCCCAAAGCTGAACAAAAAACTGAACAGAAAGCCGAGCAGCGCAGCATCACACCGCGTCCTGCCAGTGACGACAGTAGTGATAAGCGTAGCGGCCCCAGCCGTACCCGCAACCGCCGTCGTCACCCCCAGCAGGACGACGCTAACGGTCAAGAATCAGCCAAAGCGCCTCGCAAAGAGAACCAGGCTGATAGCTCTTCCAAAGATAGCTCTTCCAAAGATAGCTCTTCCAAAGACAGCGCCACCAAAGAGGGCTCTAAAGAGAGCACCAGCGGCAGAAGTGCAACGCAGAAAGAGTCACGTCGTGATGGTGGTGACAAAAACCGCGACAGTCAGCGCGATGAAACGGCCAAGAGTTCAGAGCCCAAGAACGTCGAGACCAAGCAGGATGACGGCAAGCCGAAGCGTACGCGTAATAACCCGCGTAACCGCACGCGCACCCAGGCGATCAATCCCCAGGCAGAAGCTGAGCAGTTAAAACTGCAGGCCGAGGCTCAGAGTGAAGCGCCCGCAGTGACACCAGAGCCGGCCGACGCCTCCGGGGCAGAAGAGCAGGTGGGCAAAGCAGCAACACATGACGCACCGATTGCATTAGGATCGGACGCGGCAAACACCGCTGAGCCAGAAGCGGCAGCAGCCGATGCGCCTGAGCCCAACGCCGAGCAAGCGGACGACGCAACGACCGCCGATCGGCCCGTGGCAGAAAACGCTAAAGCGCGCAAGTCGACGCACCAGCGCCGTCAGCCTAAAGCGGCTTCACCAACGGAGCAAACGTCAACTGCCGCCACCGTTGAGCAAAATGAGGCCGTTGCAAAGACAAGCGAACCGGAGGCCACAGCCAGCGAAGAGCCGTCAGCGCCATCTGAGGAGACCTCAGCAACAGCCAAGGCCAACGCAGAGCCAGCTGAAAGTGAGAAAACCGACGATAGTCAGCAGCCCAGTGCTAGTGAACAGGCAGCGCCTGAAGCCATCGAACCGCCTGCAGACAACGCCGTTGACCCAACGGCAACTATTGAAGAGGCGGCCTCCCCGGCACCTTTCAATAGTGCGGATACGGATCAAAGCAGCGACGAGCGTCAGCCCGAAGAAGTTTCAGCTAAGACCCAAACCCGCCAGGAAGCGTCAAACCCAGAGGTTGCTGAGAGTACTTCTGAGAGCGCTTCTGAGAGTGTCTCCGCAACCCCTTCAACTGAAGAGCCTGCCAGCAGCGAGCCAAAGCAAGACAGCGCAGAAAAAGGTGTTGAGCCTAAGAGCGTTAAAGACACAAACTCTGAAGACAGAAGCGTTGAAGAAAAAAGCGCTGAAGAGAGTAGCGCTGAACCTAAGAGTTCTGATGATAGCTCTGACGGCGGTTCTGACAATAGCTCTGAAAAGAGCAGTGACGAACTAGCAGCGACTGAAACACCTGCGACTGAAGCCACTGCAGCTGAAGCAGACGCTCAGCCGGTCGCCAGTGAAGCACCCGCTGAAGCCACAGTAACGGAAGAAGCGCCTAAACCGCGCCGTCGCCGCACCCGGGCCCACAACGACCCACGTGAGAAACGCAAACAGGCGCAGCAAGACACACGCTCCGAATAGATCGGTTCACCGTGTTGTAGTAACAAAAATCCCCGCTTCGGCGGGGATTTTTGCGTTATGTGCACCTTAGAGGCAAGGCGTAGAAATTAACTAATAGAAATTAACTAACAGGGATTAATTAACCGCGGCTCGGGCTCTAAGCGCACCCCAAAGCGTGCCTCGACTTGGTCAGCGATATAGCTAGCTGTTTTCATTAGCCCCTGGCGATCACCGCCGCCAAAGTGCACCAGCACCAGCGCTTGATGCTGGTGTACTCCGAAGGCACCATCACGCATCCCTTTCAAGCCACACTGGTCGATTAACCACCCCGCCGCCAGCTTTGTTTGCCCTCCTTCCTGTGGGAAATGGGGCATCGCAGGATACTGCTGCAACAACTGCGCTGCCAGCACATCAGCTACCAGCGGATTTTTGAAGAAGCTCCCCGCATTGGCCAGCACCTGTGGGTCGGGCAGCTTCTCGCGTCGAATACCACATACCGCTTCGGCTACCGCCAGCGGCGTGGGAGAGCTTGCTAAACGTGCAGCGAGATCGCCATACCCTAGCCGGGGGGCAGGCGTGGGTGACAAACGCAAGACTAGCTGAGTGATCACAATACTACCTGCCAACTCGCCTTTAAAAATACTCTCACGGTAACCAAAGCCGCACTCTTGCGCGCTTAGCCAATTTACCCGCCCGGTGGCAAGCTCCATTACCTGCACCGCTTGCAGCGTATCGGCAAGTTCAACACCGTAGGCACCAATGTTCTGCACCGGCGCAGCACCACAACTGCCGGGGATGAGCGCTAGATTTTCAATGCCCCACAGGCCGCGTGCAGCAGTCGCCATCACCAGCGTATGCCAATTAACCCCCGCCCCTACGTGGGCAAGCACATGCCCTTGGCGCTGACTGAGCCAGTGCTGTTGCAAATCAGGCCGCACCACCAAACCTGGTAGTGCCTCGGGAAGCAGAACATTGCTGCCGCCACCGAGCAGCGTGACGGGCCAGCCTTTATGGCGTGCCTCGGCTACCGTTTGGCGTAGTGCTGTTAATGTCTTTGGTGACGCGAAGCGCTCTGCCTGGCAGGGAAGCCTAAGTGTATTAGCGGCGGACAAATCCACATTGCTGAGAATATTCATCTGTGCAGCCACACCATTAGCCCCATTACAGCTCTCGCTTAAGGTGTCGAATCAGCCCTTCTGATGCAGCTTCAATCATATCTAGAACCTTCTCAAATCCCTCATCACCGCCAAAATAAGGGTCTGGGACTTCAGCACCGGGGGTACCAGCAAAATCTAAAAACAGCCCAACATGCGCCTGGCTATTGGCAGGCTGCAGCTCGCGCATGGCGCGTAGATTGTCCTGATCCATGCCCAGCACGTAGTCGAATTGGGTAAAATCGTGCTCGCTTAGCTGGCGGGCACGCAGGTCGCTTATATCGATACCGCGCAGTAGTGCTGCCTGCTGGGCGCGGGCGTCTGGGGCTTTGCCCAAATGCCAACTGCCGACGCCGCAGGAGTCTATCTCGACCTCATCGGCCAACCCTGCTCGCTCAAGAGCACGACGAAAAACACCTTCGGCGGTCGGTGAACGGCAAATATTGCCTAAACATACAAATAATACTTTCACGATAGCTCCTTAAAAACTGAGCTGCCCAAGCAAGCGCCCGCCCCTGCGCTAAGTCGGCAACGCCCGAACCCGCGTTAGACCAGCAGCGCCCGAATCCGCGCTAGATCCTCGGCCGTATCAACACCGGCAGGGTTTACTTCGCAGGCCAATGCCACTTGAATAGCGTGACCATTCTGCAGCGCACGCAACTGCTCGAGCTGTTCAAGCTGTTCGAGGCTTGAGGCAGGCCAGTCCCGATAGGCGGCTAGAAAGCCAGCACGATACGCATACAACCCGATATGGCGCAGCCAGGCATCGGTTGCCAGCATGGACGGTGGCGCTTTGAACTGCTCACGATCCCAGGGGATGGGCGCCCGTGAGAAATACAGCGCGCGGCCTTGCAGTGTGCGCACGACCTTGACCACGTTGGGATTAAACAGCGTGTCCACGTCATTGATAGGCTCCGCCAGCGTGGCTATCGACGCTTCAGGATCATCGGCTAGGCGCAGCGCCACCTGGTCGATCAGCGCGGGAGGAATCAGCGGCTCGTCGCCCTGCACATTCACCAGGAGCGCATCATCCGTCAATGCCAATATATCAGCCACCTCGGCTAAGCGGTCGGTGCCCGATGGGTGATCGTCGCGGGTCATGATCACTTCGGCGCCGTAGGGCAGCATAGCATCACGAATACGGCTATCGTCTGTTGCCACGACCACTCGGCTGGCGTGGCTTTGGCAAGCACGGCGCCATACGTGAGCAACCATCGGTTCCCCGGCAATTTCAAGCAGTGGCTTGCCGGGGAGCCGGGTAGAGCCATAGCGGGCAGGTACGACGACAGTAAAGTCAGGCACCTTGAAATTAACCATTTCATCAGCCATGTCATCAAAGACGGTCATTAAGCGTCTCCTGAACGCTCTTGAGGATGCCCTGGAGAACGTCCTGGTGAACGCCCTTGTGAAGTGTGCAGCTTTTCATCGGCATCCATCTCGCGAGCCTCTTCCGGCAACATCACCGGAATCCCCTCTTTGATCGGATAGGCAAGGCCATCGTAGTGGCAGCGCAGCTCTTGAGCGTCGCGGTCATACTTCAGCTTACCGTTGCACAACGGGCAGACCAGCATTGCCAGCAGTTCCTTATCCATGCGCGTATCTCCTTTAGGAAAGTGCCGACAGCCGCGCTGCCAGCCAGTGCTCAAATTCGGGTGGAAGGGTTGCCTCCACATCTAATACCCAACTGTTAGGCGGGGCCAGGGCGTAACACTTAACGGCATCTTTAGCGGTCATAATCACTGGGCGGGTATCTGCAAAGCTTAGCGCGTCCGCACTAAAGTGCTGGTGATCGGCCAACGGGTGCCACTCGCCCTCAACACCCAACGCGGAGAGTGTACGAAAAAAACGCTCGGGATGCCCGATACCTGCCACCGCGTGCACCGGCAGCGTAAACGGCAGTGGCGCAAGCGGAAAACGTGCGCCGTCATCAAGGCGGCGCCAGCATAGCGGCGCCAGCTGCATAGTGGTGGCTGACTGCAGAATAGACGGAGTAAGCGGCAGAGAGGGCTGTGATTCGCCGTTGACGATCACCGCGTCAACACGCTGCAACCGGCTGGGCGACTCGCGCAGCGGCCCGGCGGGCAGGCAGCGCCCGTTGCCCAATCCACGGGCACCATCCACAACCACCAACTCAATATCTCGATCCAGCGCCAAGTGCTGCAAACCGTCGTCGCTCAAGATAATATCGCAGCCCTTTTCTACCAGTGCCTGAACCCCGCGCACACGATTAGGATCTGCGACCACCGGCAGTCCCGTCTGCTGTGCCAGCATCAGCGGCTCATCACCGCTTTCGGCAACGTTAGTGTCAGCAGTGACCAGTAGCGGGTAACTGGGCGCTTTTCCGCCATAGCCGCGGCTAACGATACCTGGCGTCCAGCCTTGGGCCACCAGCCAACCAGCTAGCCACGCCACCAGCGGCGATTTACCCGTCCCTCCCAAGGTGATATTGCCTACCACGATAACCGGCACCGGCGCCCTCCATGTGACTTTTTTGCCACTAGAGTACTCCCGCTCCCGCCGCGCCATGGCCCACTGGTACAGCGCCCCTAACGGCCTCAGCGGCGATAGCCAGCGGCTGCCCTGGTAAGCGCCTTGCAGCCAGCGCTCCGACAGCGTTCTCTTGGCAAGGCTCATGGCGCTTCTTGAAACTGCAGCTGATGCAGCGCTGCGTAGGCGCCATCGGCTTCCAGCAATGCCTGATGCGAGCCCTCTTCGATAATACGTCCCTGATCCATCACCACAATGCGGTCAGCTCGCTCTATAGTAGAGAGGCGGTGGGCGATGACCAGCGTGGTGCGCCCCTCACAGACTCGCTCAAGGGCTTTTTGAATATAGCGCTCGGATTCCGTATCCAACGCGGAAGTGGCCTCATCCAGCACCAGTAGCGGCGCATCCTTAAAGATCGCCCGGGCAATCGCCAGCCGCTGGCGTTGGCCGCCCGAGAGCATCACACCATTTTCACCCACGGTGGTGGCATAACCATTGGGAAGCTTATCGATAAACTCATGGGCATAGGCGGCTTCAGCCGCAGCCTGAACAGCCTGGGGATCAGGGTTGGCCACCCCGTAAGCAATATTATCGGCAATCGAGGCGTTAAATAGCGTTACCTGCTGCGACACCAGGGCAATCTGCTGGCGCAGTGGGCCAAGCGCGTATTCATCAACATTAATGCCATCGATAGTAATACTGCCTTGGGTGGGGCAGTAAAAACGCGGCAGCAAACTGACCAGAGTGGACTTGCCGCTCCCCGAACGCCCGACTATCGCCACCAGTTCGCCCGGCGCTATGCGTAGATTAATATTGTGCAGGACTTCGGGCTGGTCGTCGGCGTAGCGGAAGCTAACATGATCGATCACGACATCGCCGCTTAAACGGCTGGCGATGTGTTTGCCACTATCCTCTTCAGGGGTCATATCCAGCAACCCGAAAAGCTCTGACGCGGCCGCCAGGCCTTTCTGAATTTCACCGTTAATCTCGGTCAGTTGACGTACCGGCTTGATCATCAGAGCAGCCGCGGTAATAAAAGCCACAAACTCACCAGGCGTCATGTTTTCCATCAGCGAGGGTGCCATGGCCAGCCAAACCAGTAGCGCCATAGAGATGGCCACCAACATTAGAATCACAGGGGAACTGACCGCACGGGTCATGGCTTCTTTCATACTTTGACGGCGATTCTCTTCGCTTACCCGCTCAAAGCGCTGTTTTTCATACGGCTCAGCGCCGTGGGTGCGCACTACGCGGTAGCCCGACAGCGCTTCCGAGGCAATGTGGGTGACATCACCCATGGAGTGCTGAATGCGTTTTGAAATGCGCCTAAAGCGCTTGCTGACGTAGCTCACCACCACGGCAATGATCGGCGTCACGCCCAAAAATAGCAGCGTTAGCATCCAGTTAGTCCAGAGCAGATAGAGCACCAGGCCGACGACGAATAGCCCTTCACGGAGAATAATCGTCACCGCTTTGGTGGCCGCCCCAGCGACTTGTTCAACGTGGTAGGTCACCCGCGATACCAGTTGACCACTGGAGTGATGATCAAAAAACCAGCCTGGCAGATGGAGTAGATGAGCAAATACGTCGCAACGTAGGGTATGAATCACGTAGCGACCCACATAGGCCATGAAGTAGGTGCTTAAAAAAGTACCTACCCCCCGAGCGGAGAACATAATAATCACAAACAGCGGTAGAAATAGCCGAAACGCTGCATCTGGGTTTTGAATGCCATCAATCAAGCGCTTCATCATTTCCGCAAGCGCCGTACTCGATGCGGCGTAAACCACAAAGCCCACTATCGCTAGCGCAAAAGCCCGCCAATGCGGTTTCACATAGCCCAACAACCGCTTATAAATACCCCAACCTGAATCAGTCACACGCGCTCCTAGCCTAGACCCTAGGGCCCATAGTATGCAGTGCGGGGAATTCTACCTGATGGCGACGCGCTTCAACACTGGTTGCGTCTTCCTGGCACTGGTCGCGTCGTTTCGATCTGGATGGGCTGGGCGGCGTTTAGCCAAAAACGCAGTGCGCCGTCATGGGCCGTGCTCCATAGACAGCTGCCCTGCTGGCGAAAACGGCGCACGACGGCATCCACCGGATGTTGAAACGCATTACTCCGACCGGCGCTAAATATCACATGCTCAGGAGCGATGGAACGTACGAACTGGATACCCGAACTGGTGCCGCTACCATGGTGCCCTGCCACCAAAACTCGGACAGGCAGCTCCACCTCACGCAGAAAGCGACGCTCTACTTCAGTGCCCACATCTCCGGTAATCACCAGTCGCTGTTCACCAACGCTTACCTCTAGCACGCAGGAGCGGTCGTTGGCAGATAAATCGTTATCACCCGCGGGCGGCCAGAGAATACGGTAACTCACCCCGTCACGCTGCCATGTTTGTCCACGCTGACAAGCAATACCGGCAACTGGCAGCGCCTCCCCCGCAGGAGTCATCCACTGGCTGACCCGGTGGTCGGCTAACAATGCCTCAATACCACCCGCGTGGTCATTATCAGCGTGGCTGACGATCACTTGATCAAACTGCTGATCCGGCGACCACAAGGTCTCCAAGGGCATAAAGCCACTACGAAAGCGCGGGCCTGTGTCGTAGAGCAGGCGATAATGTTCGCTACGCAGCTCTATCAACTGCCCCTGCCCCACGTCATGGACGCTGACTCTGAGTGCATGGGGGGGAATCGATGGCGGAAGCGACCACCAGGGCAGCGCAACGATCAGCGTGGTGGCTCCCAGGCGTAAACTTGGTAGCACGGCAGGCAGCCCCCAGCATAACGACAATAGTAGCAACCCACAGGCAAGCGGATATGCTAACGACCGATCAGGTTCCCATAGTGGCCAACGCTGCACAGCAAACGTCAGCAACAGGTGAAAAACGCTCAGCGCCTGCTCAAACAGCTGCCATACCATCTCTCCCACCATGGGAATAGGTGACAGCAGCCACCCCAGCAGCGCCGTTGGCACCATTACCGAGCTCACCCAGGGTACGGCGGCTAAATTGATCAATGGGGCGGCGGGGGCCACTCGCCCAAAGGCCACCAATACGGCGGCAGCCATTAGCGGGGCCAGCAGCAGTTGCGATCTCACCAGCGCCCAGCACCAACCCTTTATCCCTTGAGGGCGCTGCCGCCCCTGCCAAATAATAATCAGCCATGCCACCGCCACAAACGACAGCCACATGCCAGGTCGCCATAGCGCTAGCGGATCGACTATAAGTACCACCCCGAGTGCCAGCCACCAGCCCTGCCAAGCCCCTGGCGCATGCCGGCCACTCAGCACCCACAGCCCGATCAATGTCATCACCATCGCCCGCATAGCCGGCGGCGCCATCCCGGCAAGGGTGGCGTAACTGACACAGGCTAGCGCTGCCAACCACCACGGCCAGGTGCGCATACGCCAGTTGGTGGGCGTTGCAAACCGAGCGACTGACTTGGCTAGCAGCAGTACAAATGAGGCCACCAGCCCGACATGCAAGCCTGAAATTACCACCAGATGCGTGGTGCCGGTGGCATTCAGTAGCGACCAGTCGTCTTGGGTAAGCTGTTCGCTATCGCCTAACGTCAATGCGGCCAGCCAGCGCTTGGTTCGCTCGTCGAGCGGCTGACGGGCTAAAAAATCCAGCGATAGCTGGCGCAACGAGGGATCAGCAGACGAGAGCCGAACTGGCGCTGGCTCCTGGCGCAGGTAGCCAGTGGCATGGATTCCCTCACGCCACAGCCACTGCTCATAATCGAAGGTATCAGGGTTGGCAAAGCCACTTGGAGGACGCAAGCGCAGCGTCATTTGCCACCGCTCTCCGGGCTTAAATCGCTCATCGCTATAAGCGGTTATGCGCACCTTAGCGAGCGAGGAACAGCTGGGGCGTTGTACCTGACTATTTGCAGAGCTTTGGCATTTATCAACGTTTAACAGCAGACGCTTGGCGTTACCCACCGGCTGGGCGGTCAACACGGTTGCTTCAATGGCAATATCTTCTCCGCTTAGACCCGCCGGTAAGCGACTCCCCCATTCACCTTGTACGCTAATAAAGACCCAAGCGCCGATTAGCAGCCATATACCTATGCGTGGGCGCCACCCCATTACCAGCAACGCGGCTACCAACACCCAGCCAAATGCGTTTGGAGTCACCCCTGCGGTGTGGCAATACCAGGCAAACATCCCCCCTGCGAGTGCCGCAAGCGCCGCTGGCATGGCAACACCTAACCGCATAGAACCCTCCCTGGCGACGCTTCATTGATGGCCTAGCATAGCCGAAAGGCAGCTCGATATGGATAATGAGCCACATCGATAGGCAAGAGTATCCGTCATGCCGCGCAGATTCCTGCAGCGCTACATGCCCAAACCCGACACTATCAGGAAACAGCGCTCGCTACGCTTTATGGCACCGCTGATTGCAGACCCGGGTTTGTGGCTTTTAACTCGCCGAAGCGTTGCCAATGCATTCAGCGTGGGCGTGTTTTGCGCGATGCTGCCCATCCCCTTTCAGATGGTCGTTGCCGCGCTGGGTGCGCGCCTAACACGCTGCAATTTAGCCCTCTCTGTGGGCTTGGTATGGATTACTAATCCATTAACGATGCCACTGATTTTTTACGGCAACTACTGGATTGGCACCTTTCTCCTCGGCGCCCCTGTACGGGAGGCCCCCTCGCGTATTTCAACTCGCTGGATCGCCGAACAGATGCACGACATTATGCCGCCGCTGATCGTCGGCTCGTTGGTAACAGCGCTCATATTAGCGATCGTGGTCAATATTGGCATTCGCTTGATCTGGCGCTGGCACGTCTCCCATAACTGGAAACGCCGCCGCCAGATACGTCGGCAGCGGCGTGCGCAGATAGAAGCTGAATTTGACGATAAGGTTTAATGAATGATCCCGACGGTTAAAGCGCCGGGGCCTGCTCGACCAACTTACCCGCATCCAGTTTAAGCACACGGTCTTGATGGGCCGCCAGGCTAACGTCATGGGTCACAATCACGAACGCACAGGCGCTCTCTTTGGCCAGTTCATCCATTAGTGCCAAAATAGTCGCCGCCGTGGTTTGATCCAGATTGCCCGTGGGCTCATCCATCAGCACCAGGCTAGGATCGGTAACCAGCGCACGGGCGATGGCCACGCGCTGGCGCTCTCCGCCGGAAAGCTCACCCGGCTTATGATCCGCCCGCGGCTGCATGCCTACCCGCTCGAGTATCTGCATGGCCCGCTGCTCGGCCGCCTTTTTCGACTGACCGCGAATAATTAGCGGTAACGCCGCATTTTCGAGTGCAGTGAATTCCGCCAACAGATGGTGGAATTGATACACAAATCCGATGTAGCGATTACGAAAGCTGCCAAGCGCCGCTTCATTCAACCCTGATAGCGGCTCACCGGCAATAATCACACGGCCTTCACTAGGGCGATCAAGACCGCCCAGCAGATTTAGTAATGTTGTCTTCCCCGAACCCGAGCTGCCCACGATGGCCACCCGCTCCCCGGCGCGCACCTGCAAATTGAGCTTGTCCAGTACCGTCAGATCCTGGGGGCCCTCGCTGTAGGTTCGTGTCAACGACTGACAATCGAGCATTACCGCCGCCTCTTGCCCAGTATTGATGGGCTTAGAATTTATAGCCGTCGAATTCATAGACATCGTGTCATCCTTGTTCCTGAAGCCGTTATTCATAGCGCAGCACATCCGCCGGCTGAACTTTTGCCGCCCGCCAAGCGGGATAAAGTGTCGACAGGAACGTCAGACCAAAGGCGGCCAAAACGATACGACTGACATCATTCCACTGCAGGCGAGAAGGAAGGTCGCTAATAAAGTAGACCCCAGCATCCAAGAACTGGATCCCCAGCGTTCCTTCCACCCAGCCAATTAGATCGGCGATGGTCAGCGCCAGCAACACACCCACGGCCACCCCAATGGCGATACCGATAAAGCCGATGGCCATGCCCTGAACAATAAAAATCCCCATAATCGAGCTCGGTTTAGCACCGATCGTCCGCAGAATGGCGATATCCGCGCGTTTATCGGTGACGACCATGACCAGCGTCGAGACGATATTAAACGCCGCCACGGCGATAATCACCGTCAACAGCAGCGCGATCATGCGCTTTTCCATCTGTATCGCCTGGAAAAGATTGCCTTGAGAGAACGTCCAGTCGCTACCCCGATACTCCGGGCCAAGCTCATTGAGAATCGCCTGGGTCTCGCTACTGGCGGCAAACAGATCATCCAGCTGTAGACGCAGCCCGCCAACCGCATCACCCAGGCGCGCCAGGGTCTGCATATCTTCAATATTGGCGTAAGCCAAATTAGCGTCTAGTTCGGCACCGACGCTAAAAATACCGCTAACGGTAAAGCGTTTTAAGCGCGGAAAGACCCCCGCAGGGGTAATCGATGCTTCAGGCACCAGCAGCGTCACTCGATCGCCCACGCCAACGCCCAGGTTGCGTGCCAGCATTGAGCCCAGCACCACATGCCACTCACCGGGCACCAGATCGGTCAATTCACCTTGGCGCATATGCTCACCAATGATCGACACTCGGTCTTCCCACTCCGGGTTGATACCGTTGACCATGGCCCCCTGATTACGTCCACCCACGGAGAACATACCCTGCTGCTCAACGTAAGGCGCCGCACCAATGACCCGCTCGCGCTGCATCAACTCTTCGGCTAATGTCTCCCACTCCACCATGCCTACTCGGGACTCAATTTTAGCGTGAGGCACCATGCCCAAAATACGCGTGCGCAGCTCATGGTCGAAGCCGTTCATCACCGACAGCACCAAAATAAGTACGGCGACCCCCAGCATTAGCCCCAACATCGAGGTGAGCGAAATAAACGAAATAAAGTGGTTCCGGCGTTTAGCGCGCACGTAGCGCAGCCCCACCAGAAAAGGCAAACGATCAAGCATGGCGTCATTCCTTATCAATAAGCGCTCATGGTACGGTTTTTTTAGTCTCTCTGCATGTTCAAACGGCCATTAGAGCGGCCTTCGCCGTGAGCGTTTAGAATAAAAACGTTACGCTTGCAACTTGCTCCGCCACGCCCTACATTGCGCCGATTTACTGCTGACCGTGGGGCTGCGCTTTAATGACGTATCGTTTGCTACCCGAATGGTATCCCCAAGATGGGATACAACTGACCTGGCCACGCCCAGAAGGCGATTGGGCGCCTCTGCTTGCCCGTATCGAAGCGACTCTCGAACGCATTGTGATTGCCACCGCGCGCTATCAGCGCGTGTTGATTTGCGTGCCAGACGAACTAACCAAACAGCGCTTGGCCGATACTTTTCACGCCTACGCTGTGCCCGCTGAACGCCTGCAGCTTATTGTCGCACCCACCGACGATACCTGGGCGCGGGATCATGGTCCGATCAGCGTGGTCGATGAAGATGGCCAATTAGTGATGCTCGATTACATTTTCACCGGCTGGGGTGGGAAATTTCCTGCTGAGCACGATAATCGCCTCACCCAGTGGCTTGCTGATGCAGGCGCTTGGGCATGCCCGGTGGCCTCGCGTAACCTGGTACTGGAAGGTGGTGGTATAGAAACCGACGGTGAAGGCACCCTGCTCACCACTGAAGCATGCCTGCTTAACCCCAATCGCAACCCCACTCTCTCTCGAGCAGAGGTAGAAGCGCAACTTGGCGAGGACTTCGGCGTTGACCGTGTTTTATGGCTTGCTAACGGCCATTTAGAGGGCGACGACACCGACAGCCATATTGATACCCTGGCTCGCTTCTGCAACCCAACTACCATCGCCTATGTGCGTTGTGACGACCCCAACGACCCGCACTACCCGGCCCTGGCGGCGATGGAGCAAGAGCTGCAGGCTTTCCGGCAACGCAATGGCGAACCCTACCGGCTTATTCCGCTGCCTTGGCCCCAAGCCTGCTTTGACCCGGAAGATGGCCACCGCCTGCCCGCCACCTACGCGAATTTCCTGATCATCAATCAGGCCGTACTGGTGCCTACCTACGGCGATCCGGCGGACGTCACCGCACTGAGCGCGCTAGCGGTTGCTTTTCCCGAGCACACGCTAATTCCGATTGAGTGTGTAAGCGTTATTCGCCAACATGGCAGCCTGCACTGTTTAACCATGCAGCTGCCAAAAGGCACGCTTGCCCGGGGCACGCCTGCCACGACCGCTATTTGCTAGAGGAGTCACCATGTCGACAACGCTAACCGTCGCTGTTGTGCAGCAACCCGCGTGGCCAGACAAAGCCCAAAGCCTGTCAGCAAGCGAAGAAGGTATCCGTAGCGCCGCTACACAAGGCGCGCAGTTAGTACTGCTGCAAGAACTGCACGCCACCCACTACTTCTGCCAATTTGAAGACCCTGCCCTATTTGATCTGGCGGAGCCCCTCGACGGCCCGACCGGCCAACGTCTGGCGGCGCTCGCTAAAGAGCTGGACATTGTCCTGGTCGGCTCGCTATTTGAGCGCCGCGCGCCGGGGCTCTACCACAATACCGCCGTGGTCTATGACCGCGCCAAAGGTCGCGTCGGCCAGTATCGCAAGATGCACATTCCTGATGATCCTGGATTTTATGAGAAGTTTTACTTCACACCAGGTGATCATGACAGCGCTCGCGGAGAGGGCTTTACCCCGATCGAAACATCCGTGGGTCGCCTCGGCGTCTTGGTCTGCTGGGATCAGTGGTATCCCGAAGCCGCCCGGCTTATGGCGTTAGCCGGTGCCGATTTACTGCTCTACCCCACGGCAATCGGCTGGGATCCCAATGACGACGGTGAAGAAAAGAACCGCCAAAAAGATGCCTGGACAGTGATTCAGCGCGCCCACGGCGTGGCCAACGGTTTGCCTGTGCTAGTGGCCAATCGGGTTGGTTTTGAAGCGGATCACTCTGGAGTCGGCGATGGCATTCAGTTCTGGGGGGGTAGTTTTGTCTGTGGGCCGCAAGGTGAGCTATTGGCCCATGCGGGGGAAGCGACCGAGCAGTTAGTCGTTGAGCTTGATATGGCGCGCAGTGAAAATACCCGCCGTATCTGGCCTTACCTGCGCGATCGTCGTGTGGACGCTTATGGGGATCTGACTCGCCGCTACCGCGACTAGTAGGCTTGGGCTTAGCTTTAGCTAAAAGATAAAAACGAAAAAAACGCCTGCCTTGGCTAAATGCCGAGGCAGGCGTTTTTCATTGCATAACGCTCTTTATGCGTTCTGGTTTAGTGTGTTATTTCCAGAAATCGCGGATCGAGGCAATCCCTTGAGCACCCACGGCACGGGCATGATTGGCATCAAAGCGCGTCATACCGCCCAGTGCGAATACTGGCATGCCTGCGCGCTCTACCAACTGCTGGAAATCATGCCAGCCGAGCGGGAATACTTCCGGGTGTGACGGCGTGGTGCGCAGCGGCGAAAGGCTAACAAAATCGCAGCCTAACACCGCCGCCTGGGTCAGCTGCGTTTGATTGTGGGTCGATGCCGACAACCACTTGCTTTCGGCAATCGGACGACGCTCAAGCTGCATCAACCGCTCGCTGGTCAGATGAATGCCATCGGCGTCAATGTGATCAAGCAGCGTTGGCTCTCCATTGAGCAGCAGTCGCGCACCGTGCTCTCGACACAGAGTTAATGCACGCTGGGCACGGGCCAGATAAGCCGATTCATCCAACTGCTTGGCGCGCAGCTGTACCAGACGAATCTTGTCTTCACGCAGCGCGCGTTCCAAAAACGCATCGAAACGCGCCTCATCCAACTCTTCCCCGGTAATTAAATACTCGGTAGGCAACCTTACCGCTCGCAGAATCGGCAAATTAGCCGCTGGGAAGGGGTAGTTGGAGAGCTCACTCATGGGCACCCAGCGCACCGCCTGCCCTTCACGACCAAAGGGCTCGCCAGCAAACTCATGCACCTGCCATACATCGAGCAGGATATGCTTGTCGGGGTACTCATGGTGGACGCGAATCAACGGCTGAGCACAAACAATCTCAACGCCTAGCTCTTCGTGCAGCTCACGCTTTAACCCTTCAAGACCGGTTTCATAGGGAGCCAGTTTTCCGCCTGGAAACTCCCAAAGTCCGCCATGATCGACGTTCGATGGCCGACGAGCGATCAGTACTTGCTGTTGATCGGCGCTGATAATCGCTGCCGCTGCGACGTGAACCCGTCGTTTTACCTTTATGCTCATAGACTCATATACTCGTTACGTCTTTATCCACTGCGCGCACCAATGCTAAGGGCATCGGTGCTATCTCGCTGCGTGTGCCCACTACCCCTGCCAACCAACGCCCCGTATAGGGGGAGACTGACTAGCTGCGGTAATCCGCGTTAATAGACACATAGTCATGGGAGAGGTCGGAAGTCCATACCGTGGCACTTTCCTCGCCGCGCCCCAAGTTAATGCGAATGGTAATTTCTGACTCGGCCATGACGGCGCTGCCTGCCGCTTCGGTATAGCCTGCAGCACGCCCGCCATTTTCAACTAGACGTACATCGCCTAAATCAATCACCACACGGTTGACATCAAAGTCGCTTACAGGCGCTCGTCCTACCGCGGCCAAAATACGTCCCCAATTAGCATCTGAAGCGTAAAGCGCTGTTTTGACTAGCGGTGAATGCGCAACAGTAAAGGCCACGTCAAGCGCCTCTTGACGACTTTTCGCCTCGTCGACCTGAAGGGTAACGAATTTCGTCGCGCCCTCGCCGTCGCGAATAATCGCCTGCGCCAGTTCGGTCATTACTCGCTGCAAGGCGTTGCTGAAAACGGCTATTTGCTCATCATCGACGATGCTAGGACCAGTGCCGGTTGCCGCTAACATACAAGCGTCATTGGTGGAGGTATCGCTGTCCACAGTGATGCAGTTAAACGAGCGATCGACGGTTTCACGTAGCAGTCGATCCAGCAGCGGCGCTTCAATAGTTGCATCGGTCACCACAAAACCCAGCATGGTCGCCATATTGGGCTTGATCATGCCAGACCCTTTAGTGATGCCGTTAATCGTTACCTGCTGATTGCCTATTTCAACCGTGACACTAGCGCCTTTGGCGCGAGTATCGGTGGTTAAAATGCCTTGACCCGCGTGTTCCCAGGCAACACTGTCGCTGGCCATGCTTTCAAGCGCCGGTGCCAATCCCGCTAGCAGACGCTCCATCGGCAGCGGCTCGCCAATTACGCCGGTTGAAAACGGCAGAACGTCCTGCTCAGATACACCGGCTTGTTTAGCCAGTTCTGCACAGCTCGCCCTTGCGTCCCGCAAACCTGCTTCACCCGTACCTGCGTTAGCATTGCCAGTGTTGATTAGCCAAAAGCGAGGCGAACGGCTTTCTGCACGGCACTGTTCGAGGTGTTGCTTGGCCACCAAAACGGGGGCTGCGCAGAACGCATTACGGGTAAAGACTCCTGCCACCGTCGCGGTCTCGGGCAGTTCAATCACCACCACATCACGGCGATCTGGCTTCTTGATACCCGCCATTGCAACCCCCAGGCGCACCCCTTCTAGGGGTGGCAACTCTGGAAAGGGAGTGTTTCCAACCGCCATGATTTTCTCCTTAAGGCAAAGACCGTTTCACAGACCGTCTCAAAAACGGGCGCCGTTAGCTTAGTTTTCCACAGCACTGCTTATACTTTTTACCCGAGCCGCAAAAACAGGGGTCGTTGCGGCCCACTTTCGGGCCTTCCCGGCGCACAGGGCGACCATCGACACCAGGCGCCTCCTGCTCGGTTTCGGACTTCTCCTGGGCCGGAGCGTCATGACGGCTAGCCGCTGTGGCGGTTTCCCGGGCCAGCGCCTCGCGGCGCTGCTGCTCAAGAGCATCAACTTCCTCAGGCTGACGAACCTGCACGTGGCTCAGAATGCGCGTCACATCAGCTTTAATGTGCTCTAACAGATGCTGGAAGAGTTCAAAGGATTCACGTTTGTACTCTTGCTTGGGGTTTTTCTGAGCATAGCCACGCAGATGAATACCGCGACGCAGATGATCCATCGACTGCAGGTGCTCTTTCCAACGCGTGTCCAGCACTTGCAGCATGACCTGCTTCTCAAAGCGACGAATCAGCTTCTCGCCTGCCGCCTCGATTTTGGCTGCATAGGCCTCACGGTGCATCGTCTGCAGCCGTTCACGCAGCTGCTCTTCACTAAAGCGATCATCCTCGGCGGCCCATTTAACCACCGGCGCGTCAAGGTTGAACTCCGTCTTCAGGTGGGCTTCCAAGCCGGGCAGATCCCACTGTTCGGGCAGGCTTTGGGGCGGCACGTAGTCGCTGATAGCCGTCTCCATCACCTCTTCGCGGATGCCAATGACAGCATCAGCGACATCGTCCGCGGCCAGAATCTCATTGCGCTGGTCGTAGATCACCCGGCGCTGATCGTTGGCAACGTCATCGTACTCAAGCAGCTGTTTACGAATATCGAAGTTACGCCCTTCGACTTTCTTCTGGGCACGCTCAACGGCGTTCGAGACCATCTTATGCTCAATCGCTTCGCCATGCTCAAGACCCAATGCCTGCATCAAGCGTTTGACGCGGTCAGAGCCAAACAGGCGCATCAGGCTATCTTCAAGCGACAAGAAGAACCGTGTCGAGCCAGGGTCGCCCTGACGCCCAGCACGGCCACGCAGCTGGTTGTCGATACGCCGGGACTCGTGGCGCTCAGAACCCACCACATGCAGGCCGCCAGCGGCGAGAACGCCATCGTGACGCGCTTGCCACTCGACTTTTAACGCTTCAACCTGCTCTTGACTGGGGTTTTGCAGCTTGGCAACTTCGGCTTCCCAGTTACCGCCTAGAACGATATCGGTGCCACGACCGGCCATATTGGTAGCGATCGTAATCGCCCCTGGGCGGCCTGCCTGAGCAATAATTTCGGCTTCACTCTGGTGCTGTTTGGCATTCAGTACACTGAACGTCAGGCCCGCCTCGCGCATCAGCTTGGCAAGGTACTCGGATGTCTCAATAGACGCTGTACCCACCAGCACCGGGCGCCCGGCTTCGGTCTCGGTTTTGACATCCTTGATGATCGCTTCGTACTTCTCCTCAGCGCTCAAATACACCAGATCGTTGAGGTCTTTACGGGCCAATGGACGGTTGGTGGGAATAACCACCACGTCAAGACCGTAAATTTGCCGAAACTCAAAGGCTTCAGTATCCGCCGTACCGGTCATTCCGGCGAGCTTTTCATACAGGCGGAAGTAGTTCTGGAACGTCGTTGAGGCGAGCGTCTGGCTTTCGCGCTGCACCGTGACGCCCTCTTTGGCCTCAACGGCCTGGTGTAAGCCTTCCGACCAGCGGCGCCCTGGCATAGAGCGACCGGTGTGCTCGTCGACGATCACCACCTGACCTTCAGAGACGATGTAGTCGACATCACGATGATAGAGATAGCGGGCGCGTAGCGCCGAGTGCATATGCTGAAGCAAGTTAAGGTTTTGCGCGGCATACAGCGACTCTTCGTCGCCTAATAAGCCTTCAGCGCGCATCAACTCTTCAACTTTATTATGTCCCTGCTCAGTTAACTCTACCTGCTTCTGCTTCTCATCGACCAAGAAGTCACCGACGACCGTGGCCTCCTCATCTTCAATTTCTTCGCCTTTTTCAAGCTGCTGGGCAAGTTGATTAACGACTTTATAGAGGTCGGTATTCTCATCTACCGCGCCGGAAATAATCAGTGGCGTACGCGCTTCATCGATAAGAATCGAGTCAACTTCATCGACAATCGCATAATGCAGGCCGCGCTGGACTTTATCTTCTAACGAGAACGCCATGTTATCGCGCAGATAATCGAAGCCGAACTCGTTGTTGGTGCCATAGGTAATATCGCACTGGTACGCGTGACGCTTCTCTTCGCCCGACTGACCGGAGAAAATGACGCCAATAGACAAGCCTAGGAATTCATACAGCGGACGCATCCATTCGGCATCACGGCGAGCCAAGTAGTCGTTCACCGTGACCACGTGTACCCCTTTACCCGGCAACGCATTCAGGTACACCGCCAGTGTCGCCACCAGGGTTTTACCCTCACCGGTCTTCATTTCAGCGATGCGGCCACGGTGCAGGGTCATGCCCCCTACCATCTGCACATCGAAGTGACGCATACCCATAACGCGCTTACTGGCTTCTCGCACGATCGCAAAGGCGGGCGCTAACAGCGAATCAAGCGACTCGCCGGCTTCTAAGCGCTGGCGCAGCTCGGCGGTTTTGCCTTGCAGCTCAGAATCGCTAATTGCCTCAAGCTCTGTTTCCAAGGCGTTAATCTGCGGCACATTCTTGTGCATGCGTTTGACATCGCGGTCGTTTTTAGAACCCACGACTTTACGTAATAAATTATTAAGCATGAAATATCCAAATATTCACGAGCGTCCCAGCGGACGTTGCCCTTTCAGTACATGCTGCTTATCTGTGCAGCATGCACAAAGTAGATGTATTAACGACAGGCTTGGCGGGAAGGCGGGCCGCGCTGGGTCAAGACATCCTGCGCGGCAACCAGCACAGCCATCGGGGCTAGCCAGTGACATAGACGCCGTACAGGGGCAAAGCGCTGAGGGCTTTTCGCCCAACGTTGCAGGGCACGCCGTCGTTTGGCGACCCAGTGGGACTGCGCACGCAAAATCGCCGGCACCCAGAAACAGATAGTAACGCTACGTTCGCCACCACGGAATGCATCTGTAGGGCTTAAACTGGCGGGTAAAAGGCAGCTCACTAACAGGCCGGCCAGCCACCAACGCGCTAAACCGTAACGGCGCTGGCGCCGCGGCAAAGCTGATTGAACATCAAGCGTAGGTGACATGCTGTAGACCGGCTCCTGAGCGTGGTAAAGTTAACTAATCAGCCATCGGCGAAGGTGGCCGACGTCATTAGTCGTGGTGGTGCCTAAAACAGCAGCACCCTGGGAATTAAGCGTATGAGTATAAAGGTTAAGCGTTCGCACGCCCAGCCCATCGCCCGCTTGCTATCGAAGTCGGGCGATATTAATCAATTAATGCGGCTGTCTCGTCTCATCGATCAGGCCCAACGACACCTGCGCGCCCATTTGCCCGAAGAGATGCGGGAGCATATTTTTGTGGGGGGCTTTAGCGAAGGTCGTTTAACCCTGATTAGCGGCCAGGCGAGCTGGCTGACGTGGTTACGCTTTGAACAACGACGCCTATTAGAACTGCTCCATCAACTGCCCGGCTTTGAAGGGGTCAGCGGCTTTACCTTTAAGGTACGCCCTGTGCGTCCTCTTGTGGCACCCAAGCGTAACACGCGCAGTCTGTCGGCCGACGCAGGCAAAACCCTTTCCGAGTGCGCTGAGGACACCGCCGATCCAGCGCTAAAACGTGCCTTGGAACGGCTTGCATCTCATGCTCGGCCGACCAAGTAACATGGCTTACCAGCCAAATCGCCCTGCTCTTAAAAGCATAAAGCACCGCCTAAGCGATGCTTTATAAACCAAAAAAGTAATAAAAAACGCTAATATTAAAAAGCGAAGCTAGCTAAATCACGCCATTGCAGGTGCGGCATAAGAGATCGGCGCAACCGCTTTTTCCTCTTCAAAGGTGACAATCTCATAGGCATCGGGCTGCGCCATCAATTCGCGGCAGAGCTGATTATTGAGAGCGTGCCCCGACTTTACCCCACGGAACTCGCCGATCAAGCTATAACCCAGCTGGTACAAGTCACCGATAGCATCCAATACTTTGTGCTTAACAAACTCATCTTCGTAACGCAGCCCGCCTTCATTAACGATGCGGTAATCATCCACCACAATGGCGTTATCTAAACTTCCGCCGAGCGCCAGATTATTAGAGCGCAAAAACTCTAAGTCGCGCATAAATCCGAAAGTACGTGCACGGGAAACTTCTTTAACGAAGGACGTAGTCGAGAAATCGATCAACGCGGTCTGCTTCTGCTGCTCAAAAACAGGATGATCAAAGTCAATTGCAAAGGAGACCTTGAACCCTTGATGGGGTAAGAAAACCGCTTCTTTATCGCCATCGGTCACCGCTACGCGGTGCTTGATACGAATAAATTTCTTTGCCGCATCCTGCTCCAAAATACCCGCCGACTGAATCAAAAACACAAATGGGCTCGCGCTACCATCCATAATAGGCACTTCAGGTTCGCTGACGTCCACATAGGCGTTATCGATACCCAGCCCAGCAAAGGCAGACATCAGATGCTCAACGGTGGCTACTTTAACCCCGTTTAAAACAAGAGCCGTGCATAGTTTGGTGTCTTCAACCAATTCTGCCCGGGCAGGAACGTGCACAACGGGATCCAAATCGGTTCTGACAAACACAATCCCAGTATTGGCCGGCGCCGGACGCAGAGCTAGGTGGACTTTTTTGCCAGAATGCAGGCCCACTCCTGTGGCGCGAATGACGTTTTGTAGGGTGCGTTGTCTGATCATGGATAGTAGCCGAGCTCTAATGACGGTAATAACCGCAGGGGAAAAGTTATCAAACAGTGTTCACTTTAACAGCAAACGAGCGTTTTAGCCAATAAAACGCTCGCTCGTTGTTGCAATGAGCCTGGTATCGAGAATCAATCCGCCTGGCGGCGTAGAAACGCGGGTATGTCCAGATAGTCATCCGCTTCGGAAGCGCGGCGCTTTTCAGGACGCGGTTTTGCAGTCGCTTCGGGTGCTTCAGCGCGAGCAGTTGCCTGCTGACGCATCACCGTAGGCTGCTGCAATTTGCGGTAATCGGATGACTCCGCAGCTGACCGGCGGGCAGGCTCACGCGCGGCCGCCTTTGGTTTTTGCCCATCCAAGCCAGCAGCGACAACGGTGACACGTAGCTCGTCGGACATTTCCATATCAATGGAGGTGCCGACGACGATGGTGGCATCCGGAGACGCAAACTCCTGAACGGTAGCGCCCACATCGTTGAACTCGCCGATCGATAAATCGGGGCCCGCAGTGATGTTGACCAAGATACCGCGCGCGCCGTGAAGATCGATATCTTCCAGCAGCGGGCTGCGGATCGCTTTCTCGGCGGCTTCGCGAGCACGATTTTCGCCCGTGGCACCACCGGTACCCATCATCGCCATGCCCATTTCAGACATAACGGTGCGCACATCAGCAAAGTCGACGTTGATGATACCCGGGCTGGTGATCAGCTCTGCGATACCCTGAACAGCGCCCAGCAGCACATCGTTCGCTGCACTGAAGGCCGTCAGTAACGTGGCATTCTTGCCCAGCACGGAAAGCAGTTTTTCATTGGGGATAGTGATCAACGAATCAACGTGCTCGGAGAGCTCTTTCATACCCTCTTCAGCAGCGCGCATACGCTTTGGCCCTTCAAAGGGGAAGGGGCGCGTCACTACCGCAACGGTGAGGATCCCCAGTTCTTTGGCGACCTGTGCAACAACTGGAGCGCCTCCGGTCCCCGTACCACCGCCCATACCGGCAGTGATGAAGACCATATCAGCACCGACCAGCAATTCCGCAATGCGTTCGCGGTCTTCCATTGCCGCCTGACGACCCACGTCGGGATTGGCACCTGCGCCTAATCCCTTAGTGATTTCGCTACCCAATTGCAATACCGTCTTCGCTGCACAGCGTTTCAGCGCCTGGGCGTCCGTGTTGGCGCAGATAAACTCAACGCCTTCAATATTGCTTTCGACCATGTGGTTAACAGCGTTGCCGCCACCGCCGCCAACGCCAACCACTTTGATGACCGCACTGCTCGAGGGTGCGTTATCTACCAATTCGAACATAAGCCCCGTCTCCTGAACCGCGCTTGCGGCCCTGTCAGAAATTTCCTTTGAACCAGCCTTTAATTCTTGCCAGCGCCGAATGGTCTTCCTTGATATCACGCCGGGCAAGCTCGTTGCGTCCCTTATGGGCTGCAACCACTCCCCCGTGGCTTCTTAGACCTTGCCCATGACGCGTTTCCTGCAAGGCATAATGCAGCAGACCAACGCCCGTCGCATAAATGGGGTTACAAACGACGTCCGCCAAACCTCTCACATTCTGCGGACATGCGATACGAACGGGCATATGGAAAATCTCTTCTGCCAATTCGCTAACCCCTTCCATACGCGAGGTACCGCCGGTGAGCACTATCCCAGCAGCCACCATGTCTTCATAGCCACTACGGCGCAATTCGTCTCTCACTAGCGTAAATAGCTCTTCGTAGCGTGGCTCTACCACTTCAGCGAGCGCTTGACGCGATAGATCACGCGCTGGACGATCACCTACGCTAGGTACTTTAATCATTTCATCGCTGGCGGCTAAATGGGTTAGCGCGCAAGCGTATTTAACTTTGATCTCTTCAGCGTGCTGCGTGGGTGTTCGCAACGCCATGGCGATATCGTTAGTGACTTGATCCCCGGCAATAGGAATCACCGCCGTATGGCGTATGGCGCCTTCGCTGAAAATAGCCATATCAGTGGTTCCGCCACCAATATCGACCATACAGACGCCCAGTTCACGCTCATCTTCAGTCAGCACGGCCATACTTGAGGCGAGCTGCTCTAAGATAATAGCATCAACTTCAAGACCGCAGCGGCGCACACACTTCTCAATATTTTGCACCGCGTTTAATGCAGCTGTCACTAAGTGAACCTGCGCTTCCAAGCGCACACCGGACATGCCAAGCGGCTCACGAATGCCACCCTGGGCATCAATCGAGAATTCTTGAGGCAGCACATGCAGCACTCGCTGGCCTTCTGAAATAGCGCGCGCCCTTGCGGAGTCAATCACCCTTTCAATATCGGAGGGCGTTACCTCACGCTCTTTTATGGCTACAACGCCGTCCGAGTTCATTGAACTAATGTGGCTGCCTGCCACGCCAACGTATACCGAGTGAATATCACAACCGGCCATTAATTCTGCTTCTTCAACGGCGCGCTGAATAGACTGTACCGTTGATTCAATATTGATTACCACGCCACGCTTCATACCACGCGAAGGATGCGAACCAATACCTGCAATTTCAATTCCGCCATCATCGGTAGGTTGACCGACTATCGCGACGACCTTGGACGTTCCAATGTCCAGCCCGACCACCATATTGGATGCGTTGGGTGAGCCTGCCATGAGTCGGGAAATCTCCTTGCGTCATTGTTAAAAGTAAATATAAATAGGGCTGCGCTTAAACCAACGCTTAACATTGAAAGCGTGCTACCCAAAATACTCAGTGCTGTTTTTCAGACAATCGCTAAGTACCAATAGTCGAAATTAAAAACTATTTAACCCGCACCCAGCCCATAGTATAGAAACAATAGTCGCAATACGACTAGTACATACCCACAATAATAGGCTTGGGAAGCAATTTAAAGCCGATTATTGGCCTTTTCAACGATGGCAACCACTCACTTTTACACCTTATTTGCATAAAGTAATAGGAGTGTTACTCATCTTGCACAGCAAATTCACTTTCTCCATGCCACGCAACGGCAACACCATTAGGGTAGCGCAGATCAATATAGCGAATCTGATCCCCAAGAGACGACAACTCCCGTTGCCATGAAGCCGACAACCTTGCCAAGCGTACTTCATGCTGACGCCGGCCTAACATCACCCAAGCACCATCGTTTAATTGCAGCCGCCAGGCACCACGCGGCTCTAAACGAAGTTGAGTAAGGCTCAACGATAACTGTTCAAAGTGAAGTTTTAACCGATGGTAATAGTCCAACACTTCTTCACTGCTGCCAGCAGGGCCAGCGAGATCGGGCAAGCCGGCGGGTGGTGATAATGGCGCAAAAGCGAATGGCTCGCCTTCAGGGTTCAGCAAGAAGTCATCATTCCAGCGTGCGACAGGCTGCTGCTCAACCAGCTCAAACACCAGCGCATTCGGCCACTCACGGGAAATGCGCACTTCATTCAACCAGCCCACCTGTAGAGCACGGTCGCGCAATTCACCCAAATCTGCTGACAGCCAAGTAGCATCGACGACCAGTGGCGCCAACTGAGTACGCAGGTAGTCGGCGCTTACGTACTCCCATTCACCGCGAATAGATACCCGCTCAATCGGACGATCTAGCCACAGCCAAAGCGCCCGTCCGCCAGCGCCCATAAGTAGCGCCAGCAGTAGAATTCCCAACCAAGCGTTACGCCTTTTCATAAGGCACTTTTAAAAAGGCGCTTTTAAATAAGTTGTTACTCATGCTGTAAACTGCTCGCCTGCGGTGTTGAGTATTTGCAGCACTAGATCATCAAAGCCAATGCCCGCATGAGCCGCCGCTTGAGGAACCAAACTATGATCGGTCATACCAGGCACCGTGTTGACCTCCAGTAGCCAAAAACGCCCTTCACTATCACGCATGACATCAACCCGACCCCACCCTGCGCCACCAATAGCGGCAAACGCCTGCTGGCAGAGCAATGCAAGCTCAGCCTCATGCTGTGCCGACAAGCCACAGGGCAAATGGTACTGGGTAGTATTAGCGATATATTTGGCTTCGTAGTCGTAGAAACCGCCAGGCACTTCAACACGAATCGCCGGTAACACCCGATCACCTAGCAGCGCAACGGTATACTCTTCACCCACCACAAAACGCTCCGCCATCACGCGGGCGTCGAACTGGGCGGCCTCATGATAGGCCGCCTCAAGCGCGGCCTGATTTTTAACGATGCTAATACCCAGCGTCGAGCCCTCATGCACAGGCTTCACAATCAACGGCAAGCCAAGTTGCTCGACCACCGTTGACCACTCCGACGTTGCCTCTAACATAATACTTTCAGGGGTGGGTAGCCCAACCGCACTCCACACCTGCTTGGTGCGCTGCTTATCCATGCCCAGGGCCGAAGCAAGCACCCCACTGCCGGTATAGCGAATGTCGAGCAGCTCTAGCGCCCCCTGTAGCGTGCCGTCCTCCCCACCGCGGCCATGCAGAGCCACAAACACCAGGGAGGGAGCAAGTTGCTCCAACCCTACTAGGCCTTTGTCACGGGGATCATAGCCGCAGGCATTGACACCTTTGCGTTGTAGCGCCTCAAGCACCGCCGCACCGCTTTTCAGCGATACCTCGCGTTCAGCGGAGGTGCCACCGTAAACGACAACGACTTTTTCAAGAGACTGGGGGGTTGCTATGTCAACACTCACAGATCCACCTCGCTCATCGCTAACTGTGCCTGGGCCAAGCGAAGGGAAATCCCCCCCACATCACCAGCACCCTGGGTTATTAAAATATCACCTGGGCGCAATACGTTGGTTAACAGCGCAGGTAGTTCGTGTTTATGTTCGACAAATAGTGGGTCGACGTCACCACGTTGACGAATAGAACCCGCCAAGGTTCTTCCTTCGGCACCAGGAATAACCGCTTCACCGGCACTGTATACATCGAGCAGCACCAGCGTATCGACTTGAGAAAGCACCCTGACAAAATCTTCGTATAAGTCGCGGGTACGGCTGTAACGATGGGGCTGATAAAGCATAACCAGGCGACGATCCGGCCATCCGGCGCGAATCGCCTGAATGACCATGTCAACTTCACGGGGATGGTGGCCATAATCATCCACCAGCATGATGTCGCCCCCACCTTGAGGTGCCGGGAAATGACCATGCACCTGGAAACGTCGACCAACCCCAGCAAAACCTGCCAGACCGCTTAGAATAGCGCTATCACTCACGCCCGAATCGGTAGCCACTACAATCGCCGCCATGGCGTTTAAAGCATTGTGGCGACCCGGCATGGCCAAGCGGACATCTAACGGCGCAGCGCCACCAGGGCGTAGCGCAGTGAACGACACTTCACCACCACGCTGGGCAAAATCAACAATCCGGTAATCGGCATCGCTATCAAACCCATAGGTCACGAACTGCCGCTTCACCTGCTCACAAAGCACGCGCACATGGGGGTCATCGATACATAGCACAGCCAAGCCATAAAACGGCAAGTTGTGTAGAAATTCGATAAAGGTGCTTTTTAACCGCTCAAAGTCGCCCCCATAGGTTGCCATATGGTCAGCATCGATATTGGTGACAATCGATACCATCGGCTGCAAGTGCAAAAAGGAGGCGTCCGACTCATCGGCTTCGGCAACCAAGTAATCGCCCTCGCCTAAGCGTGCATTAGCACCTGCACTGGTTAATTTCCCGCCAATCACAAAGGTGGGATCAAGCCCTCCTTCGGCCAGCAGGGTTGCCGTTAAGCTGGTCGTGGTGGTTTTGCCATGGGTGCCGGCTACGGCGATGCCGTGACGAAAACGCATTAGCTCAGCGAGCATTTCAGCCCGACGTACCACCGGTACACGATGCTCATGGGCCCAGCGTATCTCTGGATTGGTTTCATCAATGGCACTGGACACCACCACCACATCAGCGCCTTCCACATTGGCTTCCGCATGACCGATCGCCACATTGACCCCACATTGACGTAATCGCTCCACCACCGAGGAGGTTTTCACATCACTGCCGCTAACGGTGTAGCCCTGATTGGCCAGCACCTCCGCAATACCGCACATCCCTGCGCCACCAATGCCGACAAAATGGAGTCGCCGAATTCGGCGCATGCCGGGGCCAGCGGCAGAACGTGAGGGTGTCATGGTTTTGTCTGAATCGATCACGCAGAGTCTCCTAACGGCACCATCGCCAAACACCCTTCAGCCAAGCGCTTCGTGGCGTCTAAATGGGCGGCCTGGCGCGCATTCGCCGCCATCGCAGCCAGGGTGTTCGGGACGAGCAATTGATTTAAAAATTCACTTAACCGCTCAACGGTGAGCTCAGACTGAACCACACACTTTGCCGCTCCCGCTTTGACTAGCACCTGGGCGTTGATCCGCTGATGGTCATCAACTGCAAAGGGGAAAGGCACTAGCAGCGCTGGCTTGGCCGCAGCTGCCAACTCCGCCACAGTCAGGGCACCTGAGCGACACACCACTAAGTCGGCCCACTCGTAGGCAGCGGCCATATCGTCAATAAAAGGGCAAACCTCGGCACTCACGCCGTGCTGCTGATAATTTTCAGCAGTGGTTTTTTCACGGTCTTTACCCGCCTGATGGCGCACCTGGGGTCGCCGATCAATGGGCAGAGCTGCCAACGCAGGGGCCAAGCGCTCGTTAAGGGCGACAGCGCCGAGCGAGCCTCCAACCACCAGCAAACGCAGAGGCCTTGCAGAGAGGCTCTCCGCATCTCTTGGCATGTTCCCTAAAGCAGCGATATCGTCACGCACTGGGTTGCCAATGACGTCGGCACGCGCCCCAAAAGCCTCGGGGAAAGCGGCATAGGTACGCTTGGCAAGCCGCGACAGCACGCGATTGGTCAGGCCAGCCACGGCGTTCTGCTCATGGATTACTAAAGGAACGCGCGTCAGCCAAGCGGCTAACCCGCCAGGACCACTGGCAAAGCCACCCAAGCCGACCACCACATGAGGCTTGAAATCGCGAATAACCGCACGCGCCTGCAGTACCGCACGGCTAAGGTTTAGCGGTGCTTTTAGCCAGCCCGTCAAGCCATTGCCGCGCAGCCCGCTAACCGCAATTGTATGTAATTTAATCCCCGCTTCAGGCACCAAGCGGTTTTCAATTCCTCTAGGGCTACCCAACCACTCAACGTCGACCTGGTGTTCCTGCAAAGCGTTGGCGAGTGACAAGGCTGGGAACACGTGGCCGCCGGTGCCCCCCGCCATAATCAGTACTCGTCGGCTAACGTTAGTCGTCACATCAAACTCCTGATAACACCAAGCGGCATAGCGTTACGATAAACGCGGTTCATGGCGGGATTTATAAGGTGTGGAAGCGCGCCGAGGCCGATGACGTGTTTCAGCATCCGTGCGCAGCAGTAGCCCTACCATTATGCCTGTCACTAGCAGGCTAGAGCCGCCATAGCTCATTAGCGGCAGCGTTAACCCTTTAGTCGGCAACAGCCCGGAACTTACCGCCATGTTAATAAACGCCTGGGCGGCTACGACAAAGCCGATACCATAGCTTACATAAGCGCCAAATAGATGCCCTGCCAGCTCAGCTTTGCGCCCTATCCACATAGCGCGGGCAATCAATAGAGTGAACAACAGCACGACGATAATCGCGCCGATCATGCCCAGCTCTTCAGCAATCACCGCAAATATAAAGTCGGTATGCGCCTCGGGCAGATAGTGTAATTTTTGCACACTGTTACCCAGGCCGGTGCCCGTTACATGGCCCCGACCGAAGGCGATTAATGCTTGGGTTAACTGGTAGCCGGTCGCAAACTGATCGGCCCAGGGGTCTAAAAAACTGGTCCACCGGGCCAGCCGATAGGGTTCGATCAACACCATGACAACCGCCCCGGAGCCGAGCAGCAGTCCGCTTCCAACCAGCAGCACCAGCGAGGCACCGCACATCATCAGCATGCCAATCACGCAGACGGTAAAGACCACCATCCCGCCGAAATCAGGTGCTAAAAATAGCAGCCCAACCGGTACGGCCAGCACAGCCAGAGGGCGCCACATGCTGAACGCTCGGCGACGCAGATCGTAGGTAAAACGCGACATAAACGCCGCCATATAGAAAATTAGCCCGACTTTGGCAAATTCAGAGACCTGTAAACTTGGCAAGGGCCCCGGCAACGCTATCCAGCGCTTACTACCATTGATCTCCTGACCAATAATCAGCACCAAAACCAATAGAAAAATAGTGGCGAGCAGAATCAGCGCTGCGTTTTGGCGCCACACTTCAAGCGGCACGCAGAGCATAAATACGCAGGCCAGGATGGCCAGCACCAGGAAAACGCCGTGCTGACGTGAGTAGTGATAGGTATCTTCCAGCAAGCCAATCGACGCTGAGCTAACCATGACCCAGCCCAACCCCGCCAAGGCAACCGCTGCTACGATGAGCCATACATCGCAGGGGAGATCACGAGTGGTAAGCACCGTGCGTAGACGCTGAAGTCGACTCATGGCGCCCCCCCCGTGGAAGGCAGTGCCCGTTGCTGCACCCAGCGGCGGAATACATCGCCGCGCTGCTGATAGTTAACAAACTGATCCAGACTCGCGCAAGCGGGCGATAGCAACACGCAGTCGCCCGGCTGGGCAAGCTCAAAGGCTGCCTCCATCGCCTGGGTTAAATTCTCCACCTGCTGAATGCTGACGTATTCAATCAAGGCGTCAGCTAGCCGCGGGGCATCTAAACCAAATAGCAGTACGTGCCGCGCGCACTTCGACAGCGGCTCAGCTAAAGGGGAAAAATCAGCCCCCTTACCTACCCCACCCGCCAACAGAATCAAACGACCTTCCAGCGTAGCGCCAATGCCATTAATGGCCGCCAAGGTAGCACCCACATTGGTACCCTTGGTGTCATTGACCCAGGTAACGCCATTAATCTGCGCAATGACTTCACTACGGTGTTCTAAACCTTTAAATTCCCGTAGCGCGCTGCACATGGGCTCAGCCGCAAAGCCCAGCGCCTGCCCCATGGCCAGTGCCGCCAAAGCATTGAGGTAATTGTGCTGGCCGGCCATTTTTAACTCATCAATAGCCAACCAAGGGGTGGAGCCCTGCATTAACGTCAATTTGCTCTGGTGATACGCCAGCCCCCACTCGTTCCCCTTTGAGGCTGTTTGCGTAAAGTAAGTCACTTGGTCAACGGGATATTCAGGCCACGTGTTAGTATCATCGGCATTCGCCACGGCCTGCTCGGCACCCATAAAAATACGCTGTTTCGCGGCGCGATAACCGTGCATATCACCATGACGATCCAGGTGGTCTTCGGACAAGTTCAGAAAGGCAGCACAGCTGGCGCCCAGGTAGGGCGTCATTTCAAGCTGAAAGCTTGAAAGCTCTAAGATATACAGCGCGGCATCGGGATGGCTGGCCAACAGATCCAACGCGGGGGTACCAAGATTCCCTCCCACCGCTGCATTAATACCAGCAGCAGCGGCCATCTCTCCTAGCAACGAAGTGACCGTAGACTTGGCGTTGGATCCGGTGATAGCAGCAATGGGGGCGTTAGCAGCACGTACAAACAGAGCAATTTCGCCCACTACCATCGGGTCGCCTGTACGCGGGTTTTGCTGATCCGCAAGCTCTTTCAAGCCCGGCATTCTCGGATCAAGCCCAGGGCTAATCACCACCTCTTCAACATCACGCAGATCCAGCGACGATAACGGGCCGCAGTGAATGTCGACCCCCGGGTGAGCGGCTTTAAAGTCATCCAATCCCGGAGGTTCGGCACGCGTATCCGCTACCATGTAGGGCACTTTTAAGCGGCTTAAATGGCGGCATATCGCTCGACCCGACAGGCCTAGCCCAACAACTAGCGTTAAACCTTTA
Organism: Halomonas sp. FeN2; assembly: GCF_020595105.1. NCBI lineage: Bacteria > Pseudomonadati > Pseudomonadota > Gammaproteobacteria > Oceanospirillales > Halomonadaceae > Halomonas > Halomonas sp. FeN2. Next base: position 4,385,810 of record NZ_CP074200.1, on the reverse strand, counting down.
GCAACTCGAACCATCACCGGCCCCCTCTCGCCTAGTGCTCTCAACCCGTCATTCCACTCTTGGCCATTTGCATTAACGAAATTTCATTAACGAACCTTGAGCGTTGCGAGGCCGAGCAGCACCAGTACCACGGTAATGATCCAAAAACGCACGATTACCCGCGGCTCAGGCCAACCTTTCAATTCATAGTGGTGATGCAATGGCGCCATGCGGAAGATGCGTCGCCCGGTGAGCTTATAGGATCCCACCTGAAGAATGACCGACACCGTCTCCATGACAAAAATACCGCCCATAATAAACAGCACGATCTCCTGACGCACGATCACTGCCACCACGCCTAACGCAGCTCCTAATGCCAAAGCGCCTACGTCACCCATAAAGACCTGGGCGGGGTAAGTGTTGAACCATAAAAAGCCGAGCCCGGCACCAGCAATGGTGGCACAAAAAACCGCCAGCTCGCCGGTGCCCGCAATAAACGGAATATGCAGGTAGTCAGCAAACAGAGTATTACCGCTGGCATAAGCAAACACTGATAAGCCCATGGCCACCAGTACCGTAGGCATAATCGCCAAGCCATCGAGACCATCGGTTAAATTAACCGCATTGGAGCTGCCCACAATCACGAAGTAGGTAAGCACGATGTAGAACAGGCCCAGCGGCAGCGCAACCTCTTTAAACATTGGCACTAACAAGCTGGTTTCTACCGGCGTTGAGGCGGTCAAATAGAGCAGCACTGCCGCCCCAAGCCCCACCACCGACTGCCAGAAATACTTCCAGCGGGCGGGTAGGCCACGGGGGTTTTTTTCCACTACTTTGCGGTAATCATCGACCCAGCCGATGGCACCAAAGCCCAGCGTGACACCTAACACCACCCAAATATAGAGATTGGTTAAGTCACCCCATAACAAGGTACTCATGGCGATGGCCAACAAAATCATTGCCCCACCCATGGTCGGGGTGCCCGCCTTGGAAAGATGGGACTGTGGGCCATCGTCACGCACGGATTGACCAATTTGCCCTTCTACCAGCTTGCGGATCATCCATGGCCCTAGCCACAAGCAGAGCATTAACGAAGTGAGAGCGCCTAAAATCACGCGCAGGGTTAAATAATTGACTACCTGAAAATCAGATTGGTACTGCGACAGAAAATTCGCCAAGTGAAGTAACATGAACGGCGTTTACCTTATTTATCCGAACGCAGTGCATTAATGACATGTTCCATGCCCGCACTGCGCGATCCTTTCACCAGTAAAGTGGTGTCCGGCGGCAAAGTATTAGTGACATGGCGCGTTAGCGCCTCGTGATCGTTAAAATGCAGCCCACGACCAAAGGCCTCACTGGCAGCGCGTGCGGCGTCGCCCAGTGTCAACAGCTCATCAATGCCAAGCTCAGCGGCGTAGCGTCCAATATCCGCGTGCAGCGCTGCCGCCTCGTCCCCTAGCTCGCCCATCGCCCCTAATGCACACCAGCGTGGGGTTGGGAAACTGGCCAGGGTATCCAGGGCCGCTTTGACCGCCCCCGGGTTGGCATTGTATGTGTCATCCAGCAGCTTGGCACCCCGCAAACCGGACACCACGGTTAGCCTACCCGCTAGCGCTTGCAGCGACTCCAAGCGCTCAATGATCTGCTCTGGAGGCACGCCTAGCGCTAATGCCGCAGCGGCGGCAGCTAAGGCATTGCTGACATTGTGCTTACCGAGTAGCGGCAAACGCACTTGGCCCAGCGCCTGACCATGCTGCAGTAGCGTGAAAGCATACCGCCCTTGAGGATCACAGGAAAGTTCTGAGGCGCTGACATCTGCCTGAGGGTGAAAGCCAAAGCTAACCACTCGCCTTGGGGCCGCACGCGACGCCCAAAAGGCGTAATAGTGATCATCGCGGTTCAATATGGCCGCCCCCTGTTCGCTTAGCCCGGCGAGCAGTTCACTTTTCGCCTGGGCGATCTGCCCCATGCCGCCAAATTCGCCCACATGGGCGCCGGTGACATTGGTGATAATCGCAATATCGGGCTGTGCCAGCGCTGCCGTCCAGGCAATTTCACCTAGATGATTAGCACCTAGCTCTACCACCGCAGCTTTATGCTGTTGGCGCAATCGCAATAAGGTCAGCGGCGCGCCGAAATCGTTGTTCAGATTGCCCTCGGTCGCTAACACCTCGCCCAAGGGCGTCAGCAGTGCCGCACACATCTCTTTAACCGTGGTTTTACCGCTATTGCCGGTTACCGCTACCAAGGGGCCGTGCCATGCGCACCGATGAGCACCGGCTAACAGTCCCAGGGCTAAGCGAGTATCGGGGCACACCAATTGGGGTAAATCACTGGCAACAGGCGCCTCGACCAACGCCGCCGCTGCGCCAAGCGCGTGGGCTCGCTCGACAAAATCGTGACCGTCAAAACTGACGCCTTTTAAGGCAACAAACAGGCAGCCAGGCTCAATTTTGCGGCTATCGGTAACAACCGAATGAATGGTTAACTGAGCGCTGTCTGAGGGCGCTTCGATACACAGCGCCGCAGCCACTTGACTAAGAGCCCAGTGCATTACTGCGATCTCCGCTGGACAAAGGCGCGCTGAATCTCTTCGCTATCGGTATAAGGATGGCGCACCCCTTGTATCTCCTGATACGCCTCGTGCCCTTTTCCTGCGATCAGTACCACATCCTTAGCACTAGCTTGTTGAATAGCGGCTGCCACGGCCTCGCGGCGATCAGCGACTTCAATCGGTTGCGCAGCCGCTGAGAATCCGCTCATGATCTGCTCACGGATTTGCGTGGCAGATTCATTTCGCGGGTTATCGTCGGTGACCACGACGTGATCCGCCAACTGCTCGGCGGCCCTGGCCATTTCAGCACGTTTACCCGTATCGCGCTCACCGCCACAACCAAAGACGCACCATAGTTCACCCGCATCGCCCAAGTGAGCACGGAGCGCTTGTAGGGCACTTTTCAAGGCATCCGGTGTGTGGGCGTAATCCACCACAACGCTTGGGGCGCCAATATCACCATACAGCTCCATACGCCCGGGCACAGGCGTAAGCGACGTCGCTGCATCAAACAGCGCATCGAGGGATTCGCCTAATCCGTACAGCACGGCCATCGCCAGCAGGACGTTATCTAAATTAAAGCGTCCCATTAACGTTAAGCGCAGCATTTTCTCGCCGTCGGGGGTCGCAATCATTGCCTGCTGCCCCTGCTCAAACGCCTGCCAGTCAAGCACACGAAACGTAACGGCCTCATCTTGCCCGGTAGCTAGCACACGTACGCGGCTACTAATACCAGCCAGCATTAAGCGCGCCAAGGGGTCATCCCCATTCACTACCGCCAAAGTTAGCTCAGAGCGGCGAAACAGCTTGGCTTTCGAGGCCGCGTAGGCGGCCATGCTGCCGTGGTAATCCAAATGGTCGCGGGTAAGATTGGTAAACACACTCACGCTAACGTTGACCGCGTCCAATCTGTATTGATCCAGAGCGTGGGAAGAGGCTTCGAGGGCAACGCGCTTCACCCCCTGTTGGGCCAACTCACCCAGCGTCGCCTGCAGCGCCAAGGGGCCAGGCGTGGTTAAGCCACTATCGCTCAATTCTCCTGGGCGCCCCACGCCTAAGGTGCCGACAAGGCCCGCCGGGGTTCCCAACGCCTCGCTGAGGGCAGCAATATAGTGAGTGACAGAGCTTTTGCCATTGGTGCCGGTCACCGCAATGACTTCCAGGTCACTGGGCACTTTATACAGTGCCCGCCCTAGCTCGCCTAAACGCGACGACAAATGAGGCAGCTTCAGCACCCGCCCCTCAAGCTGCACATCGCCGTGAGTCCCCTGCGCTAAAACAAGCGAAGCCCCAGCCTCAAGGGCTTGCTCGATGAAATCACGCCCGTCACGCTGGCTGCCAGGCACGGCCACAAAAATGTCGCCCTTGGCGAGCTTGCGCGAGTTCATTTCCATGCGCACCTGATCCGGCAGCTTGGGCAGGTCAGTGGGCAGCGGTGACTTGGGCCATACTTTCGCGAGCGACGTTAATACTTCGCCTGGACTCAGCGTCATGCCATCTCCTTAAAAAAACTACTCCGCCTCATGATCTGGCGGAACGTCCAGCAAGCGTAAAGCATTCCCCGTCACACTGGAAAAAACCGGAGCGGCAACAGCGCCGCCGTAAAATTCGCCTGCTTTGGGGTGATCAATCATTACCACTGTGACAATACGCGGGTCAGAAATAGGGGCAATACCGGCAAAGACGCTGCGGTATGCATCGGTGGTGTAGCCCTGCTGGCCTATTTTACGCACCGTGCCTGTTTTCCCTCCGACGCGATAGCCCTCGACGCGAGCTCGCCGCCCGCCAGTATAGGCCGCAACGGAAGTTTCCAGTATCCGCAATAGGTCATTGGCAACCGAGGGCTCTATCGCAGGAACGCCTTGGGGTGGTTCAGAAAGGCGTAGCAGTGAGGGTGTTAAACGCACGCCATCATTGGCTAGCGCCGTGTAGGCACTCGCCAGCTGCACCGCTGACACAGACAAGCCGTAACCGTAGGAGAGCGTCGCCCGCTCGCTGCGCGACCAGCGCACCGGTGCTGGTAAGCTACCAGTAGATTCGCCAGGAAAACCGGTTCCTGGTGCCTGCCCCAGCCCTAACTGATTATACTTTTCCCAAATCGCCGTATCGCTCAACCGCAGCGCCAGTCGAGACATCCCCACATTCGAAGAATGTTCCAGAATGCCAGCCAAATCCAGCTCGCCATAATTACGGAAATCGCGAATGGTGAACTGATCCAACCGCATCCAACCGGGGGACGTATCAACCACAGCGTTGCGATCCACCACGCCACTCTCTAACACCGCAGCCATAGCTAGCGGTTTCATCACCGAACCGGGTTCAAATACATCAACCAACGCCTGGTTACGTAAACCACGCGGATCAAGCCCTGCTCGATTGTTAGGGTTGTAGGAGGGCAAATTAGCCATAGCCAACACCTCTCCCGTGCGGGCATCCATCATCACCAGCACGCCGCCATCAGCCTCATTCTCAGCCACCGCTGCGCGCAGTTCCCGATAAGCCATATATTGAATGCGTTGATCAATAGAGAGGGTCAGTTCACCACCCGGCTGGGCTTCGTCAATAACCCCCAGCTCGCGAACCAGGCGCCCGCGGCGATCCTTAATGACCCGCCGCTGACCTGGCCGCCCCGCCAGGTAATGCTGATAAGATAGCTCCAAGCCTTCCTGACCAACATCGTCAACGTTGGTTACCCCCAGCAGTTGGGCGGCCACCTCACCAGCGGGGTAATAACGCTTATATTCGCGCTGCGGATACACGCCAGGCGTACGCAGATTAAGAATCTGCTGGGCCGCCGCGGGCGTCATCTGGCGACGCAAATACATGAACTCATGCTCGCTAAAGCGCGCTACCCGAGCCTCGAAGTCACCCAGCGACATGCCTAGCGCCTGGGCCAGCATTACCCGTTGTATAGCATCTTCAGGAAGTTCTTGTGGATTGGCCCAAAGAGTCACCACCGGCGTGGAAATCGCCAATGGTTCACCATTGCGGTCTGTAATCATGCCGCGGTGGGCAGGGATTGTTTCGTGGCGAAGAGTACGTGCGTCACCCTGACTTTGTAGAAAAGGGCGGTCAATAACCTGCAGCAAGGTAATCCGACCAATCAAAATAACCGATGCCAAGCCAATCGCCAGCAGAATAAACATGAACCGCCCGCCGCCGAGCGGAGGGGCAATCGGCGCCTGACGCGAGGTGCCACCTCGACGTTCGCTTCTCATGGTCGAATCACCTCAACATCATGGACATCGGGGATCCGCATACCCAAGCGCTCGGTGGCAATTTGTTCAATACGGGCAGGCGTTGACCATGCACCCTCTTCGAGTAGCAGTTGCCCCCACTCCGTTTGCAGCTGGTTCTCTTCTTGCTCCAACTGCTGCAACTGAGCAAATTGAACCCGCGTCATATGAGTAGTGACGACCACACCCAGCCCAGAGGCTATGCAGAGTAAAAAGAGTAGCGTAATAGCTACCGGCCAGGCGCGCAGACGCAGCTTGAAAGGCCATTCGGTGCGTAGCGTGGTTGCCCACTGCTCAATCCGATCCATGCTCATGACGACATTTACATCCGTTTGCGTGCAGCCCGCATGACGGCACTACGTGCGCGGGGATTGGCATCCACTTCCTCCTCGCTCGGCCGCACACCTTTGCCGAGCGCTTCAAGACGCCGATTCAATTGATCGTCGCGAATCGGCACCCCTCGCGGCAAGTCGGTATCGCCGCGGACATGGTGGCGAATAAAGCGTTTCACGCGACGATCTTCCAACGAGTGAAAGCTGATAACCACTAAGTGGCCACCGGGCGCCAGCGCCTCTAGCGCGGCGTCTAATGCGCTGTCTAACTGCTCAAGCTCGCCGTTGACGAAAATACGCAGCCCTTGAAACGCTTTCGTGGCAGGGTGGCGCCCTTTTTCCCAGGCGGGGTGGGCTACTTTCAACACCTCGGCCAGATCCACCGTATGGGTAAACGGCTTCTCAACCCGACGAGTGACCACGGCGCGGGCCAAACGCTTGGCATAGCGCTCTTCGCCATAGGTTTTAAACACGTAGGCAATATCTGCTTCACTGGCCCGGGCCAGAAAATCAGCCACACTTTGCCCTTGGGTAGGATCCATACGCATATCCAGCGGGCCGTCGCGCATAAAGCTGAAGCCGCGCTCGGGGTCATCTAGTTGAGGAGATGACACGCCAACATCGAGTAACACGCCGGAAAGCTTGCCAAATACGCCCTGTTCACGGGCAAACTCGGCTAGCTGTGCAAATTCTCGCTGGGCGATCTGGAAGCGTGAATCGTCAATTTCAGCGGCCGCGGCAATCGCTTGGGGATCGCGATCCATCGCAAGCAGTTGGCCCTGGTCATCCAGACGATCAAGGATCAATCGTGAGTGGCCGCCTCTCCCGAAGGTGCCATCTAAATAGACGCCTCGCGCATCGTGCACCAGGGCATCGACAGCACCTTCCAGTAGTACGCTGGTATGGCGAAAGCAGTTAGCAACCTGTTCAGCGTCAGGAGAAGGCATGTTTTACTCACACAAAATGATAGTGACAGCGTAATAAAGAGCGTGCGGACACGCTCTGGTACGTTAAGTGGGGGAGTCGGCCGATAAGCCGGGTTCTGTCGTGGACAGCCATTCCTCTAGGCGCTGCGTTACCACAGCGCTCAAGCAACCTACCCGGATCCAGCGCGGGCCACGCCATTGGATCCCTATTTGGTCTTGCTCCGAGTGGGGTTTACCATGCCACGCACTGTTACCAGGCGCGCGGTGCGCTCTTACCGCACCCTTTCACCCTTACCGGCCCCAGAGGTTTATTTCAGGGGCTTAGGCGGTCTACTCTCTGCTGCACTTTCCGTCGGCTCGCGCCGCCCAGGCGTTACCTGGCACTCTGCCCTATGGAGCCCGGACTTTCCTCCCCCAACACCTTTTGAGGGGTATTAGCGGCGACTGTCTGGCCAACTCCGGCGGCAAGCATACCAGCGCCCTCGATTTGCCTCAATGCTCACCTTTAATTGCTTGCAAACGTGCGTACCAGACTTGCTTGCGGCCACCTAGCATTCGCGCGGCAATCGCAGCGCCCTGCTTCACGCCAACCCCCTCTGCCAGCAGCGCCTCCAGCAAGGCGTCCGCTGATATATCCTGGCGCTCACTCTGCTCAACCGGCGGAGCCCCGGCAACAATGACCACAAATTCGCCGCGTGCTTGATTAGGATCAGCGGTCAACTGCGCCAATAGCGACGCAGGGGTACCGTGCAGAAACGTTTCGAAGGTTTTGGTTAGCTCACGCGCCAATACCACATCGCGATCCGCCATTTGCTCCTGCAGCGCCTCAAGAGTGTGCACGATACGGTGAGGAGATTCATAAAACACCAGCGTCTCTTCGCGGGTTTTCCAACTCTCCAATGCTTGGCGCCTTGCGCCCGGCTTAGCAGGCAGAAAACCGGCAAATACAAAGCGGTCTGTTGGCAGGCCCGCCCCTGACAGCGCAGTAATCAGGGCACAGGGGCCGGGAATTGGCACAATATGGCGATTGCGTGCCCGCAACTCACGTACCAGCACAAAGCCGGGATCGCTAATCAACGGTGTTCCGGCGTCACTGATCAGGGCAATATCTTCACCTGCAGCGAGATAGCTATCCAAAGTATCCACCCGGCGCGCTTCGTTGTGCTCGTGCAAAGAGAGCATTGGCTTGTTTAGTCCCAAGTGCGCCAACAGGCGCCCACTGTGGCGGGTATCTTCAGCCGCAATACGCGAAACTTGTCCTAACACCCGAGCGGCACGCGCGGTTAAGTCATCCAAATTCCCAATTGGCGTGGCAACCACGTACAATGTGCCCGGATTATCGTCTGTCATTGTTGACTCTCAATTCGTTGATGGCTTGCCCTGCTGGTGCGCTATGCTTGTGCAGTGGCTTGGTCAATCGCTGACAAGCAGCGACAGCGCAAATGGAAACCTAAGGAAGGATACATGAAACAGTCATTACGTGGCTTACTCACCGCTGCCCTCATGGCATTTCTCGTTGCTGGCTGTGCGATGCAATCGCCTAGTGTGGTAGATCGAGTGCCCGATGAAGACCCTGGCCAGTTACTCAGCCAAGCGGAACAGCAAGCGCCAGAGCAAGCCGCGAAAACACGTCTGGAAGCGGCTAATATTCTGGCCCGCCAAGGTGAGCGCGACAAAGCCTTCGAAACCGCCGATGGGATCGATGAAAGCTTGCTCTCAGAACCCGACCGGGTACGCTGGGCGCTGCTATTTTCCGAGCTTGCCCGCGCGTTGGATGAACCTCGTGCCGTGCTGCGCGCCACACAGGTACTCGACGACGAACTGCCGATGCAGGCCAACCAGCAGGCGCGACTTGAAGAGCGCCAGCGCTGGGCCCGCGAGGCGCTTGATCAGCCCAGCGGTGCAGTGAGCGTTGCGCTGCCAGAGCTTGAGGGTCAGGAAATACGCCGCATCGTGGTTGCACTACCCGAATCAGGCCCGCTTAGCAGCGTCGCCAACACCATCGCCACAGCCATGCGGCAGCACCATGACGTCAAGGGCAGCAGCGTCGAGCTGAGCTTTCTGGACGCCTCGCGCTACTCGATGGATGAGCTTTATGATCGCGCACAGCAGATGAATGCGCAGTTAATCATTGGCCCACTAGATAAGGATCAAGTCACCCAACTAGAGCAACGTGATAGCGTGCCGCTCCCTACACTGGCACTCAACTATGGCAGCGGTGAAAACAATCAAGCCCAGCGCCTGTTTCAGTACGGCCTTTCAGCTGAAGATGAAGCACGCCAAGTTGCCCGCCGCGCTTGGCAGGATGGGCACCGCCAAGTCTCCATGATGGTTCCCGATAACGGCTGGGGCCGCCGCGTAGGCGAAGCCTTCTGGAATGAGTGGCACAGCCAGGGTGGCGAAATCACCAACGCCGTGCGCTACAACCCTGAGAGTTCGGTCTCCAATGCCGTACAAACCGCTCTCAATGTCAGCGGTGATCGCGCGCGCCTAAGCAATATTGACGCTCTATTCCTGCTCGCACTGCCCGAGTACGCGCGCCAGGTGCCGCCGACCATGGATTACTACTACGCCCCCGACCTGCCGATCTATGCCACTTCACATTTGCATGAAGGGCGCCTGCAGACACGCCTTGACCAAGATCTAAACGATGTTATGTTCGTGGATATCCCCTGGCAGATCCCTGATGCAGCCGTCGGTGGCGAAGAGGCTCTGCCCTTTGCATCTACCTACCAAAGCCTGCGGGATGAATCAGACGCCTCCATGTTCCGCCTGATGGCAATGGGCGTTGATGCTTACGAGCTGGCTATCCGCTTTTCCAATCTTGGCGAGCTGAACGGCCTGAATGGCAGTACCGGCGCACTCTACTTAAGCGACGATGGACGCATCTACCGCGAGCTGCCCTGGGCCAAGTTCCAGAACGGCGTGCCCTCGCCCATTTTAATCCCAAACCTGGACGACAGTGACGACTAACGCCCACACCGCCCGTGCCCGCGGCGCAGCCATTGAGCAGCTTGCCGCTCAATGGCTGCGCCAACAGGGGCTCACCCTTGTCACGCAGAATCATTACGTCAAAGGGGGTGAACTTGACTTGGTAATGCGCGATGGCGATATTCTCGTCTTTATTGAGGTCAAACACCGCACCACGACGCGCTACGGGCATCCGCTGGAAACCGTCACTTATCAGAAGCAGCAGCGCCTGGTGCGTGCAGCAAGGCTTTATATCGCCCGCGGCGGGCTTTTATCACCCTGCCGCTTTGATATCCTAGCGATAACGGGCAAGCCGCCCAACCTTGAGTTTAACTGGGTAAAAGCTGCGTTTGATGCCTTTTGACTGTCTCTAAAGCTGTTTTTATATACCGTTTTTGAAAACGGTCTTTAAAAACGCTCTTTATCACCATGCAACCAGGAAGCCCTGATGGACTTTCAATCTCGGATACTCGGCCACTTCAACGCTAGCATTGACACCAAGACGTACGCCAGCGAAGTACTTCCGCCGTTTATTGAAGTGGCCAGCCAAATGATGGTGCAGTGCCTTGTTAGCGAAGGGAAAATTCTTACCTGTGGCAATGGCGGCAGCGCTGGCGACAGCCAGCACTTCTCCTCTGAATTGCTCAATCGCTTTGAGCGTGAACGCCCGAGCCTCCCCGCTCTAGCGCTCACTACTGATACGTCCACACTGACCTCAATTGCTAACGACTATAGTTACAATGAGGTGTTTTCAAAACAGATTCGCGCCTTAGGGCAGCCGGGAGATGTGCTACTAGCTATATCCACCAGCGGTAATTCAGGCAATATTGTGCAAGCTATTCAGGCCGCGCATGATCGCGACATGACGGTAGTCGCTCTTACCGGCCGCGACGGTGGCGATATGGCGTCACTATTAGGCCAGGATGACTGCGAGATTCGCGTCCCGGCCACATCGACGGCGCGCATCCAGGAAGTTCACCTACTGGTGATTCATTGCTTATGCGATCTTATTGATGAACAGTTGTTTGGCAGCGCTTAGTGCCCATTTCTACTGCGTTAACAACCACGATGTATTTAACTGCTAGCACCAAGGAGTCATACGATGACCCAACGCCTCTCCACCCGCGTCCTCATGACCGCTGCGCTTTGCACAGCACTCTTCGTTACTGGCTGCGCTAACAATTCAGCCTCCAATCAGTCCAACTACGCTCAGCGTAGCGACGATGTTGAAGCAATCGACACTACCATTGAGCGTGAAGTAGGTCGTGCCCTAGAGCGCGCGGATGCACGCTTAGCCGACGCCCGCATACGTGCCCATAGCTATAACGGCGTTGTGCTTCTGGTGGGTCAAGTGCCTAGCGATGAGCTTCGCAATATGGCGGAAGACGTCACTAGCCAATTGCGCGGCGTTAATAGAGTTCATAACGAGCTAACCATCGCAGCTAACTTACCGGCAAGCCAGCGCCTAGCTGACACTTGGCTAACCACCAATGTTGTCAGTCACTTAGCAACCAATGACCGCATCGACTCGTCAAAAATCAAAGTCACCACTGAAAATGCCAGCGTATATCTGATGGGCCGCGTAACCCGGGAAGAGGCTGATCGCATCGTCAATGCCGCCTCCTCAGTTGGCGGCGTACAGCGAATCGTAAAGGTATTTGATTACCTCGACTAATCATCTCAGTGCGCTCTAACAGCCACAAAAAAGCCTCGCTTAATAAGCGAGGCTTTTTGTGGCTACACCCCAGGGTACTTTATTTAACAACCCGCAAGGTTGGCTTTTTCTTCGCCTTACTCTTCGCTTGAACCTGTTTGTCAGCGCCTTCGCCTGAAGCACTAGTCTCACTGCTATCACTCTTTTCCGCAATGGGATCAGTGACCGACAGCTCAGGCTTGGTTGAGGGTTTTTCTTCCTCAATATCGCCAAAGGATTCGGCACCTTCGCCCAGCTCAGGCTCATGGCCAAAAACCATTCCAGCGCCATTTTCTCGAGCATATATAGCGATTAACGCCTCGGTCGGTATCATCACCTGCATTGGCTGCCCGACAAAGCGCGCATTAAAACCTATCGCCTGATTCTCCATAAAGAGATCACGCACAGCGGTCGGCGCCACATTCAAAACGATCTGGCCGTTCTGAACAAACTGGCGGGGCACTTCCACGCCAGGCAAAGTAGCGTCAACCACTAGGTAAGGCGTTAGCTCATTATCCAACAACCACTCATAGAGCGCTCGGGCGAGATAGGGGCGACTCGATTTCATCTAGACTCCCTCCTCCTTACAAGAAAGGCTCCCTGCCCTGTTGAGCACAAAGGAGCCAAATGAATTCAAGCGCGCATCTCTTTTTCACGCTCACTTAAAGATGCCTTAAACGCTTCACGCTCGAATACTCGCGACATGTAGGACAGCAGCGGTTTTACCTGCTTTTCAGGCAACTCAATGTTGAGTTCCGGCAAACGCCACAATACAGGCGCCAAACAGCAATCCACCAGCGTAAACTCTTCGCTCATGAAGTAAGGCATATCTTCAAAAATCGGCGATATACCAATCAGGCTTTCACGCAGCTCTTTACGCGCTTTATCCGCCTCTTTCTTTCCACCACTACGAATCAGATCGACCATTGGGCACCACTCACGCTCTATGCGGTGCATCCATAGGCGGCTTTGCGCGCGCGCTACTGGATAAACAGGCAACAACGGAGGATGCGGGAAACGCTCATCCAAATATTCCATCATGACTTTGGATTCATACAGCACCAAGTCACGATCTAACAACGTCGGCACGCTGTTGTACGGGTTGAGGTCTGCTAGCTCTTCGGGTGGTTTTTCGTCAATCACATCGACGATATCGACGGCAACCCCCTTTTCCGCCAACACAATGCGCACACGATGACTGAAATGATCATCACTACCAGAGTAAAAGATCATCGACGACCGCTTGGCCACAACACCCATGAAAGCATCCTCACATCAAAACAATCTTGGATAATAACACGCCAGCGCTACCTTAGGGGAAGCTAGCTTGCTTTGCTTTATTGCCATGCTGACAAGCAAAAGGCGCACGGCTTACGCCGTGCGCCCTACTGACCATCAGCTACCGCTAATTAGTGGATGTCTCGCCAGTACTCACGCTTGAGCAGGTAAGCAATCACACCAAAAATAAAAATAAAGATCAGTACTTTAGGCGCCAGCGCCTGGGCCTGAAGCTTGGAGGGCTCACCTACATAAGCCAGGAAGTTAGTAAGGTCATACATCGCTTCCTCAAACTCAGCAGGTTCGAGCTCGCCTGGTTCGGTCACTTGCAGCACGTCACAAGACTGGTACTTGCCCGATAACGCATCCGGCTCTTGGCCTTCTACCGGGTGGTCTGTTTCGGCACATACCAGCTCCTGCACGCCCTGCAGAGGTTCCAACACGTTCGGCATTGCCACTAGGTCAAACACCGTGTTGTTAACGCCCGTGGGACGGCTGGGGTCTTTGTAGAACCCGAGCAAATAGGAATAAATCCAATCAGTTCCCCGCACACGGGTCTTGAGCGATAGGTCGGGCGGCGGCGCACCAAACCAACCCTCCGCATCGCCGCTGTTCATGGCGTTATGCATTTGGTCGTTGTAAGCCAAATCTGACGAGAAAATCAGATTCTCTTCAACCAGGTCCTGAGGCATTCCCAAATCTTCTGCCGCACGCGAAAAACGCTGATATTGAAGCGAGTGGCAGCCCATGCAGTAGTTAACATAGAGCTTCATGCCATTTTGCAGCGAGGCCTGATCGTGCAGATCTGGATCCATAGAGTGGGGCACACTTGCGCCCCCTGCAGCCATCGCGGTTACTGGCACTAAGGCGAAAAGGAGTCCCAAAAGATACTTTTTCATTAGCCAGTCACCCTTTCCGGAACGGGTTTAGTCTTCTCCAGCTTGGTGTAGAACGGCATCAAGACAAAGAAGGCGAAATAGATCACGGTGCACGCCTGGGCTAGTAGCGTCCTGCCCTCTGTCGATGGCAACACACCCAAAACACCCAGGATGACAAAGCTGATAGCAAACAGCGTCAACATGGTTTTCGACATCCAGCCTTTGTAACGCATAGAGCGCACAGGACTACGATCCAGCCAGGGCAGAACAAACAGGATTGCAATCGCCGCGCCCATAAATATTACCCCCAGGAACTTGGCGTCTAAACCAAATATCGAGAAGGTGATAGCGCGGAGAATGGCGTAGAACGGTGTCATATACCAAACGGGAGCAATGTGGTCAGGCGTCTGCAGCGGGTTCGCCTGATCAAAATTAGGCCGCTCAATAAAGTAGCCACCGCCTTCTGGGAAGTAGAACACCACCACGCAGAAAACGAACAGGAACACTGCCACACCAACCAGGTCCTTCACCGTGTAATAGGGGTGGAATGGAATCCCATCCAGCGGCACACCGGCCTCATCTTTCTTCTGTTTGATATCAATGCCGTCAGGGTTGTTAGAACCCACTTCATGCAGGGCAATGATGTGCAGCACGACGAGCGCCAGAATAACGATCGGCAATGCGACCACGTGCAGCGCAAAGAAGCGGTTAAGGGTAATGCCTGAAATCAGGAAGTCACCCCGCACCCACTGCGCCAGGTCAGGGCCGATCGCCGGAATCGCCGAGAACAGCGAGATAATCACCTGGGCGCCCCAGTAGGACATTTGCCCCCACGGCAGCAGGTAGCCCATAAAGGCTTCCGCCATGAGCACCAGGTAAATAGTCATACCAAAAACCCACACTAGCTCGCGCGGGGCTTTATAAGAACCGTACAAAAGGCCACGGAACATATGCAGATAGACAACGAGGAAGAAGGCAGAGGCGCCCGTGGTGTGCATATAGCGAATCAACCACCCCCACTCCACATCACGCATGATGTATTCGACAGAATCGAACGCACCTTCAGCAGAGGGGTTAAAGCTCATGGTCAGCCAAACCCCGGTCAGGATCTGGTTAACCAGCGCCAGCAGCGCTAACGAGCCAAAGAAGTACCAGAAGTTAAAGTTTTTCGGCGCGTAATATTTGGAGAGATGCTCTTGCCACATCTGAGTCGCAGGAAAGCGATCATCTACCCAGCGCATTAGGCCCTTTTCCGCTTTGGCTTTATTCGGATTACCCATTAGGCAGCCTCCTCATCTTCGCCAATGACAATAATATCGTCATTCTCAAAGCGGTAGGGTGGAACCTCAAGATTGGTCGGCGCGGGAACGTTGTTAAATACCCGACCTGCCAAATCAAAGCGAGAGCCGTGGCAGGGGCAGAAGAAACCACCCGGCCAGTTATCCACACCTACGCCCTCTGCGTCGGGCTCAGGCCGGAATAGCGGCGAACAGCCCAAATGGGTGCAAATACCGATCAACACCCCAATTTCAGGCTTGATAGAGCGTAGCCCTCCATCGATATAGGCTGGCTGCTGTGGCACCTCCGAATCCGGATCGGCTAACTGCTCACCGGTCAGCGATTCAGTACGTTCGATCATTTCAGGCGTGCGATTTATAATCCATATTGGTCGACCACGCCACTCAACGGTCATACGTTGCCCAGGCTCAAGCTTGGATATATCTGCTTGAACGGGAGCACCCGCCGCTCTTGCCCTGGCACTAGGCTGCCAAGAAGCCACAAAGGGTACCGCTACCCCGACAGCACCTACCGCACCCACAACGGAGGTGGCGCCTACGAGGAAACGGCGTCGGCCTTTGTTTACGCCGTTATCTGCCATTTCAGGTTTCTCCCATCAGCTTACCCGTTCCGCCGCAAAGGCGTCTTGCGACGACGAATATTAATTACGCTCTATGGTAAAAAAACAAAGCGCTGTGCACAAGAACAACCGCTCGTGACCATAGTGGTACGAGCAATATAATTTTTTGATATTCCAATAAAAAACGCCCAGGTCGATGACCTGGGCGTTTTGCCGCATAGCGTAAAAATTAACGCTTGGAGAACTGCGGACGACGACGTGCTTTACGCAGGCCGACTTTCTTACGTTCAACTTGACGCGCGTCACGTGTTACGTAGCCAGCGGCACGTAGCGAAGGACGCAGGTCTTCGTTGTAGTTCATCAGGGCGCGTGTGATGCCGTGACGAATGGCGCCAGCTTGAGAAGAACCACCGCCACCGGCGACAGTCACGAAGATGTCAAACTGGTTCAGGGTTTCAGTCAATTCAAGCGGCTGACGAACAACCATACGACCAGTAACACGACCAAAATAGAGGTCTAGGTCTTGGTTATTGACAGTAATTTTGCCAGAGCCCGGCTTCATAAACACGCGAGCGGTGGAAGTCTTGCGGCGCCCGGTACCGTAATACTGCTGTGTCATGGCGAAGATTTCCTCAGAGGTTCAGTTCAAGCGGCTGTTGGGCAGCATGCGGATGCTCGTTGCCAGCATACACTTTCAATTTAGTGTACATGGCACGGCCCAAGGGACCTTTCGGCAACATGCCTTTAACGGCAGACTCAATGATACGCTCGGGCGCATGATCAAGCATTTTGTCGAATGTCATAGAGCGCAGACCGCCCGGGTAACCAGTGTGGCGGTAATAGGTTTTTGCCTTCGCCTTATTACCGGTTACGTGGACTTTCTCTGCGTTGATCACGACGATGTAGTCGCCAGTATCAACGTGAGGAGTAAATTCGGGCTTATGCTTGCCACGTAGGCGGCGAGCAATCTCGGTTGCCAGACGACCGAGCGTTTTGTCCGTAGCGTCGACTACATACCAGTCGCGCTGGACGGACTGCGGCTTAGCACTGAACGTCTTCATGGATGAAATCACCAGATTAAATGTATTGGGTGACTTACACCGTTGTACGGCGAAGCACCATCCCTATTCTTTTTGGTTGCTGGTTTAACCCAGCAACATGCAGCGAGGCGGCATTCTACAGTAAGGCTACTGACAAGTTAAGCCGTATCGTGACTTTTTTACTGGGCAGCCGCCCTTAAGGCTTATGCGCCAGCGCCAAGTACTCCTTGGACTGCATCTCTTGCAGACGCGACAAAGTCCGCTGGAACTCGAACGTTAGCTTGCCATCGCGATATAGCTCTTCAATCGGCGCTTCCGCGGACATCAGTAGCTTGACGCCCCGGTCATAAAACTCATCGACCATATTGATGAAGCGGCGGGCCTGATCATCCTGCTTGGCATCCATACACGTCACATTGGAAACCAGCACGGTATGAAATTCCCTGGCCAGTTCAATATAGTCGTTTTGACTGCGCGGCCCGTCACACAGTTCAAGAAACTCAAACCAAGCTACATCATCATGCAGCCGTCGCGTCTTCAGCACCCGGTGATTGACCTCTAGCGAGGCCTCTGACTCGCCTTCGTGTCCGGCTATTTCCCGAAAGCTGCGTGACAACTCACCTTCAGCCGTCTCATCCAGCGGTGAGTAAAAGATGGCGGCACGCTCTAATGCACGCAGTCGATAATCCACACCAGAATCGACATTAACCACCTCGCAGTGACGGTTCACAAGCTCAATGGCCGGCAAGAAGCGCGCCCTCTGAAGGCCATCTTTATATAAATCATCAGGTACGATGTTAGAGGTTGCCACCAATACTACTCCGCGTTCAAATAACGCCTCCAGCAAGTTGGCAAGAATCATCGCGTCGGTAATATCCTTGACAAAAAACTCATCAAAGCAAATAACCCGCGCCTCGGTGGCAAACTTACCGGCGATTAAGGTCAGTGGATTCTTTTCACCCTTGTAGTGGGTCAGCTCATTATGGACGCGCTGCATAAAGCGGTGAAAATGAGTGCGCATTTTGTCGGGAAAGGGCAAAGCTTCATAAAAGGTATCGACCAAGTAGGTTTTACCCCGCCCTACCCCACCCCAAAAATAGAGCCCTTTTATAGGGGGCAAAACAGGCTCATCAGCCGATAAGGCTTTCTTGCCCATGAAACCCGCCATCTTGGCTTTTAGTCCTTTATGCAGCCCTTTATTCGCAACCAAGGCTTTGGGGGAAGTTGATGGCGCGGCGACAAGCTCGTCATAAAGCCGCTGCAGATGCTTTACCGCTAACTCCTGGGCCGCATCATATTGAAAATCATCGCGCTCTAAGTCCGCCCGGTAGCGCTCTATAGGCGATGCAGGGCGCGCTTTTGCCGTTGCCCTACCCGCAGATGTTGATGACATGCACTCGCCTCCTACAGCCTGTAAGGCAGCAGCCAGTATAACCACTGGCAACCCCAAGAAGGCTGTGATTATACCCATAGAGACATCTAAGCGCATGAGCGGATTGACCCAACCGGCTGAGTGACGCCTATAATGGCAGCCTGTTCGACTCTTAAGCTGCTAGCTAATGCAGCCTAACTGTTATATTCAAGGCGCCAGGGAGAACACTGTGGACGCGAGCTCACCATTAACGTTTGCCGTAATCGGCTTTATCGTCGGTCTCATCATTGGAGCGGTCGTTTATCGCCTCTTCAGCAAAAGTCAGCGCGAGGCGGCCTCTATGCGCCAAAAGCTACTCGAACGCGAACACCAGATTGCCGAGATGAAGAGCAGCGTGGGTAGCCATTTAACGGGTATTTATCAACGCCTAAGCAATATCCGCGACGAAGCTAACCAGCTTGAGCTTCAACTGAAAGAGGACGCTGCAGAGTGGGATATTCGCGACGCTGCCATTCAGCCCAGCCTTGATCTTTCGGGCATCGATCCAGCACGAGAGCAGCAGACAGCAACTGATGTCCCCCCCCCTGCGACACCACGCGACTACGCGGATGGAAAGGGCGGCACGCTGTCAGAAGACTTTGGCTTGAAGGGCAATGAGGCGGCGACACCCCAGCCACCGCGCTACTAATTAGTGATTGATCAGCCCCGGCTTCCGCTATTGGCGATCCGGGGCATGAGTCCGTTAAGCAGGATTATCTATATCCACAAAGCGGTGCTCAACGTCATATTCATCGCTTAGCCACTCGCCCAGCGCCTGAATACCATAGCGCTCGGTGGCATGGTGCCCGGCGGCGATATAATGGATACCCATTTCCCTCGCCAGGTGAGTGGTTCGCTCGGATATCTCACCCGATACAAATGCCTGCGCACCCGCTTCGAAGGCGGCGGTGATCATGTCCTGAGCACCACCGGTGCACCACGCAATGCGCTCAACATCTCCCACCTGCGGGGCTTCAATGACCAACGGCTTGCGCTGTAAGGTTTGCGCTATTTGCGCTGCCAGCTCACTGACCGAATGTGGCTGCGGTAATCGCCCTGACCACAAAAGCCCCTCTCCCAGCTCACCATCAATACATCCCTCTACTTTCCAGCCAAGGCGTCGGGCCAATTCCGCGTTATTCCCCATCTCTGCATGCGCATCCAGGGGCAGGTGATACGCCAGCAGGCTAATATCATGATCAAGCAGCGTTTTAATCCGCCTCTGCTTCATGCCAGTAATCGCCACGGGCTCGTTTTTCCAAAAGTAGCCGTGATGCACCAGAACCATATCCGCCTGCCAGGCAACCGCTTCGTCCAGTAACGCCTGGCAGGCAGTGACGCCCGTCATGATGCGCTTAACTTGCTCGTGGCCCGCTATCTGCAAACCGTTAATCGTAAAATCTTTAAACTCTGCCGCACGTAACTGATGGTCACAGGCCGCTACTAGTTGATCACGATGAATCATATTCCGTCCTTTATTGATTTACCCGCACCCGTGAGGTAGCTGCTAAGAAAGTGTTACCATAAAACCATTGTAAAACTCGCTGCTTTATATCGCGAACAGCGAGACTGACCCGTTAAGGAATTGATTGCATGCGACGCTACGTGCTGCCTTATCTCTGGCCTGTTATCACTGGCGTACTGCTCGCGGTGGTGATTCTCTTCGCACTCCCCGAGCAGCTGCCCAACCCGTTTCGTGACTCGTCGCCTCAAGCCCCCCAAGTCGCCGCGCCGGTCATCTCGACGACGCCAGCAGTGGTAGAGCCCAACCCTAGCCGTCCTGCGCCTGAAATTCATCAGGCAGCGCCGCTTTCCCGGAACGAAGGCCCCGTCAGCTATGCTCAGGCAGTGGAGCAAGCCGCGCCGGCGGTGGTAAATATTTACTCATCGCGCATCGTTGAGCGCGACCAGCACCCGCTGATGTCAGACCCATTTTTTCAGCAATTTTTTGATAACCAGGGAGATGACGCTACAACCCATCAACGCATGCTCTCAAGTTTGGGCTCTGGCGTTATCGTCAGCGAGGACGGCTACGTACTGACCAATCACCACGTCATCAACGGCGCCGATGAAATCCAGGTCGCCCTGCGTGACGGACGCGAAACCCTTGCGGAGGTGATCGGCACGGATCCTGAAAGTGATTTGGCCGTGCTGAGAATCAACCTAGACGACTTGCCGGTCATTGAACTGACAGACTCAGCCGACGTAGCGGTAGGCGACGTAGCACTCGCTATTGGCAACCCTTTTGGTGTCGGCCAGACAGTCACCATGGGCATCATTAGCGCCACGGGACGAAATCATTTAGGGCTAAACGCCTACGAAGACTTTATTCAAACAGATGCGGCCATCAATCCGGGCAACTCAGGCGGCGCGCTGGTCAACCCTGAAGGTGCCATGGTGGGGATTAATACGGCGATTTTCTCACGCTCAGGTGGCTCTCAGGGCATTGGCTTTGCAATTCCCGCCAACCTTGCTCATAGCATTCTCGATGAACTGGTCACTCAAGGGCGGGTAATTCGAGGCTGGCTGGGCATTGAAGCCCAGGCGCTATCCAGGGAACTGGCGGCCTCCTTTGGATTGCAAACACCCCAAGGGGTGATCGTCGCCGGAGTCGTCAGCGGAGGGCCCGCCGCCAAAGCAGGGCTGGAGCCAGGTGATGTACTCCTCTCTGTCGACGGTCAGCCTATTCTAGATGCGCGCACCACGATGAGCGACATTGCCTCGATCCCCCCCGGCACTTCGCTACCGCTAACCATCGTACGCAGCGGCGAACGCATGGAGATGACCCTCGAAGTGGGAGAACGCCCGCTACCGACCATCCCAATTAATGAAGAGACCCCGGGCCAACGCGACTCATAGCATACTTACAAGTAGTTAGTTACTACTATAAGCGCGTTGGCGCAGGGCTGGGTGTGTCAATCGCGAATCCGGTACTCCGCTGACCGAGCGTGAGCGGTCAGCGACTCACCTCGCGCCAATACCGAGGCAATTTTACCTAGCTCAGAAGCGCCACCTGCGGAGCAGTGAATAATCGAAGAGCGCTTCTGGAAATCGTAAACGCCCAGTGGCGAGGAGAAGCGTGCCGTGCCAGAGGTCGGTAGCACGTGATTTGGACCAGCACAGTAATCACCCAACGCCTCAGCTGTGTAACGCCCCATAAAAATTGCCCCGGCATGACGAATATCGTCTAACCACGCCTCAGGGGTAGCCACCGAAAGCTCAAGGTGTTCAGGAGCAATCCGGTTAATCAACGTAATCGCTTCTTGGGCGTCCTGGCAGAGTACCAACGCTCCTCGCTTACGCAGCGACTCACGTACGATCTCTTCGCGTTCCAAGGTCGGTAGCAGCCGCTCAATCGACGCTTCGACGGCATCCAAGTGGCCGACATCCCAGCTCAACAAGATCGCCTGGGCATCTTCATCGTGCTCGGCTTGAGAAAATAGATCCATCGCCAGCCAATCGGGATCGGTAACTCCATCGGAGACCACCATAATCTCCGACGGCCCGGCAATCATATCGATACCTACTTGACCAAATACCGCACGCTTGGCCGTGGCCACATAAATATTGCCCGGCCCAACTATTTTATCGACTCGGGGAACACTTTCAGTGCCATAGGCAAGTGCAGCTACGGCCTGAGCACCACCAATCGTGAACACATAGTCGACGCCTGCCAGGTGGGCAGCAGCCAGCACCAGCTCATTGAGCACGCCATCCGGCGTAGGCACGACCATAACGATTTCGCGTACACCGGCCACATGGGCAGGAATCGCGTTCATTAGCACCGAGGAAGGGTAAGCAGCTTTTCCGCCGGGCACATAAATACCGGCACGATCCAGCGGGGTAACTTTCTGACCCAGCACCGTGCCATCTGCCTCTTCGTATTGCCATGAGCTCGGCTTTTGACGCTCATGGTAGCGCTTGATCCGCTCGGCGGCGCTGGAGAGCGCCTCGCGCTGCTCGGCAGGCAAGTTATCAAACGCCCCCTTCAACTGCTCGGGCGTCAACTGCAGTTCGTCCATTGAAGTAGCAGAAAGCCGATCAAAGCGATTCGTGGCTTCCACTACCGCCGCATCGCCCCGCTGCTTTACGCTGGCAAGAATTTCTTCGACCCGCGCCTGCACCGCTTTGTCAGACACCCCTTCCCAATCTAACAGCGCATCAAGTCGATGGTTGAAGGCATCATCGCTTGTCGATAGGCGTGAAATCGTCGCGGTCGTCTGTTTGCTCATGGGTTCACTCATGGGTCACCTCACATCATTCGGCAAGCTGGGTCTGGCGCTTTTTGACCGCCCTGTCTAAGCGCTCTAGCAATGGCTTAATACGTTCATGCTTCATGGTCATGGCGGCCTTATTCACCACTAGCCGGGTGCTGATCTGGGCGATAAGCTCACGCGGTTCCATACCGTTTGCACGCAGGGTATTGCCGGTATCGACGATATCGACAATCTCATCAGCGAGGTTCATTAACGGCGCTAGTTCCATAGCGCCGTAGAGCTTGATCACCTCGGCCTGGATGCCCTGCTCTGCGTAATAACGGCGCGCCACGTTAACAAATTTCGTTGCGACCCGACGCCGGGCACGGGCTGGCAACTGACCGGTCACCCCCGCGGTCATCAACTTACAGCGGGCAATTTCCAAATCCAGTGGCTCATAAAGCCCTTCAGCACCGTGCTCAAGCAGCACATCTTTGCCTGCGATGCCAACATCGGCCGCCCCCAGCTGAACGTAGGTGGGCACGTCGGTGGCACGGATAATCACCAGCTTTACGTCAGGCAAGTTGGTATCAAATAGCAGCTTACGGCTTTTGCTTAAATTCTCTGCGGGCGTAATACCCGCATCGGCTAGCAGTGGCAGCGTCTCTTCCAGAATACGGCCCTTCGAGAGGGCTAAAATCAGTTGCTTACTCATCGTATAGGCCAGTGGTTAATAGTGGCGAGCTTAACAAGGCTATTCCAGTTATGCATCGGCGCCGAGTGCAGGTCTCCGCGAGGGCGCTGTGAACCCATCCTTGGGCGCTACTTTCGCCATCCCTGGGCGAAAGACCCTCGCTTCAACCTGCCCTGACACCACATTATCGAGGATTGTATAAGCATCTATTTCAAACTAAAGCAGCCCTAAATAGCATGGCTTAGCCAGGGATACGGCGAATACGTGCACCCAGCAGCTGCAGTTTCTCTTCAATACACTCGTAGCCGCGGTCAATGTGATAGATGCGATCCACTAAAGTTTCGCCCTCGGCCATCATGGCCGCAATCACCAGCGAAGCAGACGCGCGAAGATCGGTCGCCATTACCGGCGCACCTGAAAGTTTCTCAACCCCCTCAATCAAGGCGGTGTTGCCTTCCAGCACGATATTGGCGCCCATGCGGTTAAGCTCTTGAACGTGCATAAAGCGGTTTTCGAAGATCGTCTCGACCACCCGAGAGTGCCCCACGGCCACAGCGTTCATGGCCACGAACTGCGCCTGCATATCGGTTGGGAACGCAGGATAAGGCGCGGTGCGAATATTCACCGCCTTAGGGCGCTTGCCGTGCATATCAAGGGCAATCCAGTCATCGCCACTGGTAATTTCGGCCCCCGCCTCTTCCAGCTTGGCGATAACCGCATCCAGGATATCGGCCCGGGTGCGTTTGACCTTCACCCGCCCGCCGGTCATGGCGGCGGCAACTAGAAAGGTGCCGGTCTCGATACGATCGGGCATGACATCGTGCTCGCAACCGTGCAGTTTTTCGACACCTTCGATAGTAATGGTATCAGTGCCTTGGCCGCTGATTTTAGCGCCCATTTTGATCAAGCACTCTGCCAAGTCGACGATTTCAGGCTCGCGGGCAGCGTTTTCCAGAACGGTTTTGCCTTCGGCCAAGGTCGCCGCCATTAGCAGGTTTTCGGTACCGGTCACTGTCACGGTATCAAAGTAGATAGTCGCCCCTTTAAGGCGACCGTCGACCCGCGCACGGATATAGCCCGCCTCAACGCGAATCTCCGCCCCCATGGCTTCTAAACCGCGAATATGCAAATCCACTGGGCGCGAGCCAATGGCGCAACCACCGGGTAGCGATACATCGGCTTTACCGAAGTGGGCAAGCAGAGGGCCCAACACCAGTATCGAGGCACGCATTTTCTTAACCAGCTCATATGGCGCGTGGCATTGGGTCACCTGGGAGCCATCCAACTGAATACTCAGCTTTTCGCCCATCACCGGCTCAACGCCCATGCGGCCAAGCAACTCAAGGGTGGTAGTAATATCCTGCAAGTGCGGCAAATTACCAATCACCACGGGGCCATCGGCCAACAGACTGGCACACAGAATGGGGAGCGCCGCATTTTTAGCACCGCTCACCCACACTTCACCATCTACCGATCCATTGCCGGTAATAATTAATTTATCCATGGGGGCGACCGTTATTGAACGTTTTCCGGTGCAGTTTGCCACTGCGCCGGGGTAAACGTTTTAATACTAATAGCGTGGAGCGCACCCGAAGCGATCTCATCGCTCAGCGCAGCGTAAACTAGCTGCTGACGCTTGACCGGAGAGAGACCTTCAAAGGCATCGCCAACCGCAATCACCTGAAAGTTACAGCCTTCACCCTGGATATGGAACTGACATCCGTCGATACGGGATTCAAGCAGTGCTTTTACCTCATTGGGTTGCATGGCGCAGAAAACTCCTTTGGGGTCATCGTTATTAATGAACGTAATTGGCTCGACATAATAAAGAAAAGCAGTGCGCTTGGCGATGCCAGGGCGTTAAACGGCTAGCGTAGCTGCTGGCTGATCGATCAAAGTGTCCAACTCAGCCAAGGAGGCAAGTCGACGTAGCGGTGCTGAAAAAAGAATGGTTTGAATCTGAATGCCACGCTGACGACAAATTCGAAGCCATTCAAACAGCACGCTAATGGCAGCACTGCTGGCTTTTCCCACGCGACTAAAATCAAAGCTGACTGAGGTTAGCTCGGTATGTTTGAGCCATTTGACGCCACTGGCGGCCAAATCGGCCGCCAGGGTTACTTCTACATCACCTTCTACCAGCAAGGTAGCGTTTTCTACACTAACCGTTACACCGGGGCGTGAAAATAGCGCTGTCACGCATCGCCCCCCTGCTCAAGCTCTTCAACGCCCACTTCAGGCGACCAACCGTCAATAACCGCGTCATAATCACGATTGTTATCACGCATGGCTTGATCAAACTGATTGCGGAATGTCAGGCCAAGATTAATACCATTAACAATCACGTTAACCACGCGCCATTCGCCGTCGGAGAGCCTAAGACTGTAGCTCACGGGGTACACCTCACCGTTACTCGCCACTACCTCCATGGCAACGCTAGCCTGATCGTCATAGCGCTGAGCCTGCTGGGCATCCAACACCCGCAGCTCATCATAATCAAACGTCACCAGTCCGCGGGTATAGGTATCAATCAGCGTTTGCCGAAACACATCCACAAAACGACGGCGTTGTTCAGGGGAAGCGTTGCGGAAGTAATTGCCCATCACGCTGGCACCGATATAGCGAAAATCCGCTACTTGATCGAGATTGCTATCCACCAGCTCTTCAAGTTCGCCAAGGTTGTCAGCGTAGTACTCCTTGCGTCCTTCAAGATCCGTCATTAGCGATTCAACGTTATCGCGAATCATCTCTTCAGGCGTCTGGGACTGCGCCTGTGACTGCAGCGGCACCATTAACGTTGCGATCATCATTATCGCCAGTGACCAACGCCCCAACATTGCGTTCACTCCATTCATAACCCTTTCTCCCTACCCTTTATTGCACCGAACCCGTTATTACAATGGGCTAGTGCCTGTCGTATGAAACACTAGTTAGTAGCCATATTGGACACAAATTGCTGGATAAGTTCTTCCAGCACCAGCGCCGACTGGGTGTCGCGAATCGTGTCGCCATCTTCAAGCATCTCAGGGTCGCCGCCCACACTAAGGCCTATATATTGCTCACCTAACAGACCTGCGGTCAGGATAGAAGCAATCGAGTCTTTGGAGAGCTGCCCCTCAAGCTCGCTATCCAGGCTTAACACGACCCGCGCATCGAACCACTCTGTATCCAGTTCAATGGCCTCCACCCGCCCCACCGTCACACCGGCCATAGTGACCCTGGCGCGGGGTTTTAAACTGCCAATATTGGCAAAGTTGGCCTCTAGCTGGAACGACTGCGTGGGAGCAGAGAGCGTCAGTCCACTAACACGTAAGCCGAGGAACACAAGCCCTAGGATGCCTGCCACCATAAACAGGCCCACACCGAACTCCATGGTTTTACTACGTCTCATGAAACTGCTCCAGCCATTAAAGGCCGCCAAACATCATGGCGGTCAACACAAAATCAAGCCCCAATACTGCAAGCGACGAATACACTACCGTGCGCGTAGTGGCACGCGAGATACCTTCAGAGGTGGGCACCAAATCATAACCCTGGAATACCGCAATCCAGGTAACCACCAAAGCAAATACGGCGCTTTTGATCATGCCGTTACCAATATCATTAATAAATGTCACATTGGCCTGCATGTTGCTCCAATAGGAGCCCTCAAAGACGCCTAGCCACTCCACGCCCACCAGGTAGCCCCCCCAGATACCCACCACGCTAAACCCCACCGTTAGGATAGGCAGCGACACAAAGCCTGCCCATAAGCGTGGCGCCACGACGCGACGTAGCGGGTCGACGCCAATCATCTCCATGCTGGTGAGCTGCTCTGTTGCCTTCATCAAACCAATCTCTGCAGTCAGCGCAGAACCTGCCCGCCCAGCAAACAGCAGGGCCGCCACAACCGGCGCTAGCTCACGCAATAGTGAAAGCGCCACCATTTGGCCCAGCGCCTGCTCAGCGCCGAAATCGACCAAAATGGTATAGCCCTGCAGTGCCAGCACCATGCCGATAAACAGCCCCGACACCAGCACAATGGCTAATGAAAGCACGCCAACAAAGTGCATCTGGTGCAACCATAATCGCCAACCTTCCCGGGAAGGCACACCAATTGCGGACTGAAATAGAAACACGCCAGCCCGACCTAATGCTTCCATTAGGTCGCACCCTCGGCGCCCCAGCCGGGTGATACGCGCGGTGCCGTTAGAGAATTTTGACTGCATTAATCCTGCCCTTTATTTACCCTGCTTTTGTGAATTTAAGCGCCTTGTGTCACCCACCCTAGCGGTTCTATTTAGCTGGAGCTTCACCCAGAATATCGCGATAAAACGCCTTAGCGGGGTAATGAAAGGGGACTGGGCCGTCAGGCTCGCCATGAATAAACTGGCGAACACGCGGGTCTTGATTAGTATCCAAGGTCTGTGGTGTGCCATGAGCAACCACCTGACCATCGGCAATCAAATAGAGGTAGTCCGCGATACTCAAGGTCTCCTTGATATCATGAGAGACCACCACAGAGGTAAGCTGCAGCGCTTGATTAAGACGCTTAATTAGCTGCACCAACACGCCCATTGAGATGGGATCCTGACCAACAAACGGCTCGTCATATAAAATCAGCTCGGGATCCAGCGCTACCGCACGCGCCAATGCGACCCGCCGCGCCATCCCCCCTGACAGCTCCGCAGGTGTTAAGTGTCGAGCTCCGCGCAGCCCGACTGCCTGCAGCTTCAGCAACGCAAGGTCGCGCACCATCGTATCGGGCAAATCCGTATGCACCCTCAGCGGGAAGGCAACGTTCTCGAACACATCCAAATCGGAAAATAGCGCCCCACTCTGAAACAGCATTCCCATCCGCTTACGTAGGGTGAATAGCGCCTTCCGGGACAGCTTATGAACATCCTGCCCATCAATGAGTATTCGCCCGCTTTCTGGGGTCAACTGTCCACCGATCAGCTTCAGCAACGTCGTTTTACCGGTGCCGCTTGGCCCCATGATCGCGGTTACTTTACCCCGCGGTATGGTCATATTCACACCACGGAAAATTTCGTGGTCGCCACGAGAGAAATAAAGGTTTTCAATTTCTATAAAGGGTGCATCTGTCATGGATCAGTTGACTCTTAACGAGGCGCAGCTAGGGCTAATTATCATACCCTACTTGCTGCTACTGCAGTTAGAAAACAGCGTTTCTAAAACATTATCGAACATTGTACTATAACGCTACACAACATTACTGTGCGAGGAGCCTTCCTATTGATTAAAAAAACCAGTGGTGAGCCAATCCCTAGGCCAGACCAAGTTATCAATCAAGCCTCCAGGGGTAACGACCTCAATTACTGCCTATAAGCAGTGATGAGATGTTATTCTTGGCGGTTACGACTTTTTATATTTTCAATCGTTAAGAGAAAACGCCATGCGCCAGCCTCTCGCTTCATCCAGCCTACTACGCGAAAGCGCGATGCGTACGCTGCAAATTGAGCAGGCAGCGATTGGAGGCCTCCAGGCTAAACTAGACGAAAGCTTTGACCGCGCCTGCGAATTGATCCTCGCCTGCCAAGGGCGCGTGGTAGTGACAGGCATGGGCAAGTCGGGGCATATTGCAGGTAAGTTGGCAGCAACGCTTGCCAGTACCGGCACACCGGCCTTTTTCGTTCACCCCGGAGAAGCCAGCCACGGCGACTTAGGTATGATCACCCGTACTGATGTAGTGCTGGCACTCTCTAACTCGGGTGAAACGGCCGAAGTCACTGCGCTACTGCCACTGCTTAAACGCCTGGGCACACCGCTGGTCAGCATGACGGGACGACCAAACTCAACCCTCGCCAAGCACGCTGACGCGCACTTAAACAGTGGGGTTGAACGTGAGGCATGCCCGCTCGACCTCGCTCCCACCAGCTCCACCACCGCTGCGCTCGCCCTGGGTGACGCACTGGCGGTGGCGTTACTGGAAGCACGCGGCTTTACCGCTGAAGATTTTGCCCTTTCCCATCCTGGAGGCAGTTTAGGCAAACGCCTGCTACTGCGCGTTAGAGACCTGATGCACGACGGCGCGCGCCTGCCCCAGGTCGCGCTGGGCAGCCCGCTGCGCGATGCGTTATTGGAGATTACCCGGCAAGGGCTTGGCTTTACCTGTGTGGTGGATAGCGATGGACGCCTCGCCGGAGTCTATACCGATGGCGACCTTCGGCGCACGCTGGATCAATTCCATAATCTGCATGATGTGCTCGTTGATGATGTCATGACTCGACCGGGCAAACGCATCGGCCCCGACATCCTAGCGGCCGAAGCGGTGCGCATAATGGAAGAGAGCCGTATTACCGCGCTAGCGGTGGTCGATGAACAACAGCGCCCTATTGGGGCTCTACATATGCACGACCTGCTCGCCAGCGGCGTTATTTAACCCAGCGGCGTTTTTATTTCGTTCGGTTTTTACGATTTTACTGATATGGAGGCTCTATGACCCTACCTGCTGCGCTACTCGATCGACTCCGCCGCGTACGCTTATTGGCGCTGGATGTTGACGGCATACTCACCGATGGCCGCCTCTACTTTCAGGCCGATGGAATCGAAATCAAAGCATTCCATACCCAGGATGGCCATGGGCTAAAACTTCTCAAACGCGTGGGCGTACATGTTGCACTGATTACCGGGCGCGACTCTCCCATGGTGAGCCAACGCGCTGCAGCCTTGGGTATCGACCATGTCCACCAAGGCTGTGAAGACAAGCTAGCCACCCTTCGCGGGCTTTGTCAGCGCCTCGATATCGAGCTGGAACAGGTGGCTTATTGTGGCGACGATCTACCCGATCTAGCGGCTATTAAGCGTTGCGGCGTAGGCATTACCGTACCTAACGCGCCAGACTACATGCACACCCACGCCGACTGGATCACCGAACGCCTGGGTGGCCACGGTGCCGTGCGCGAAATTTGCGATACGCTGCTTGAATCGCAAGGGCACTGGGGCGCGGTGCTCGACACCTATCTGCACGGCCGCACTTAAATGGCTAAACGCTTTAAAGTACGCCTCTGGCTAGCCGGGCTAGTAATAGCGCTAGGGGCCCTGCTGGTATGGCTTGACCCTCGTGGGCCTCAAGGCACCAGCATCGATCCGGAAGCGCAGGCCCAGGAACCAGGCCACGTACTGGAAAATGCTGAAATTACGCTATTCGGCGATAACGGCAACGTTTTGCAGTCGCTGAAAACACCGCGCCTTATCCATACGCCTCAGCAAAGCGAAACCTGGACAGAAGAGCCCGAAGCGGTACTGTATGACAATGAGGATCGTCAATGGCTAGCGAGTGCCGATGTAGGCACGCTCAACACTGCTACCCAAGCTCTGCTACTGTCAGGCTCAGCTCAGTTGATAGCACCGGACGAAGGCTGGCAGCTAGATACTGAGCTACTCCATTATGATGGCCTAAATCAGCATGCGTGGAGTGAAACACCGGTCGTGCTTCAGCAACCACCCCAGCAAATGAGCGCTTCACGCTTGGACGTGTGGCTTAACAATAGCCGGGTTCGCCTAACTGATAACGTGCGCGGCATACACCCCCCGGCCACGCAACCTTAAGCTTAAGAGGAGTCGCCATGAAAGCACTTATCTACACAGCCCTTTTTGCACTCGCTATGCCGGTATCGTCGTTGGCTCAAACTTCACAACAAGCTCCCGTGGAAGTTGAAGCCGACCGGTTGGATCTCGACCAGCGGGCCGGGACTGCTGTTTACACTGGGGATGTGGACATTCGCCAGGGGGAAATGCAGCTGCGCGGCGACCGGGTAGAGATCGAACGCAACGACGCGGGCGAACTCTCGACGGCAACCGCCACCGGAGAGCGCGCCTACTTGCGCCATCAAGGCGAAGGGCAAGATGGCCCTACAGAGGGCTGGGCACGGCGGATTATTTATCACGTCGCCGAGCGCCGCGTTGAGTTAATTGACCAAGCCGAACTGACCCAACAGGAGGACAAATTTAGCGGCGGGCGACTTGAATATTTTATTGATCGTGAAGTGATTCAAGCACGCTCTGACGTTGACGGCAGCGAGCCCCAGCGCATACGTATGACCCTTCAGCCTGAACAATAGGGAGTCAAGCTGTGGCAACTGCTGACACTACGCCGAACAACATCCTTACACCGAACAAAACCCTTTATGCCCACCACCTGGCTAAAAGCTACAAACGCCGCCGTGTGGTTAAAGACATCAATTTGGAAATCTGCCAAGGCAGCGTCGTTGGGCTCCTGGGCCCCAATGGCGCGGGTAAAACCACCTCATTCTATATGATCGTTGGGCTAGTCAAGTCCGACGCTGGCAAGGTGGGTATCGACGATGTGGATTTAACCCGCGCCCCCATGCACGAGCGCGCAGCGGCGGGAATTGGCTATCTACCTCAAGAGGCATCTATTTTCCGCAAACTCTCGGTTGCCGATAATATTATGGCGATACTCGAGACCCGCAAAGAGCTTAGTCGCAGCGACCGCGAACAGCGCCTGGAAGCGCTACTCGAAGACTTCCATATTACCCATATCCGCGACAACCTGGGCATGAGCCTTTCAGGGGGCGAGCGCCGGCGTGTAGAAATCGCCCGTTCGCTAGCCACAGAGCCCGCTTTTATTCTGCTTGATGAGCCTTTTGCGGGCGTTGACCCCATCTCGGTAGGTGATATTAAAAGCATTATTCGTGCGCTTAAACAGCGCCATATCGGCGTGCTGATTACTGATCACAACGTGCGTGAAACCCTGGATATTTGCGATATCGCCTATATCGTCGGCGATGGGCAAATCATCGCCAGTGGCTCGCCGGCTTCGATTCTCACCAATCAAAAAGTAAGGGACGTGTATTTGGGCGCCGATTTTCGTCTGTAACAGTTTCGCCTTCATCGCCCCTAAATAGCGCTTTAAAACAACTTTACTACCAATGGCATGCTTATTGCACTTGCGCCAAGCACTCACTCGCACTAGGGTGGAGCATTCTGATTAACGAGTGGTTCTCAGATGGTCATGAAAGCTTCTCTCCAACTGCGTATCGGCACACAGCTGACCATGACGCCCCAGTTGCAGCAGGCCATTGCGCTGCTGCAACTCTCTACGCTGGATCTTCGTCAAGAAATTCAGCAGGCACTTGATGCCAATCCCATGCTGGAGCAGGAAGATGAATTTAGTGAGCAGGCTGTCAGCGAGCCTAAGGAAGAAGAGTGGTCAGAGAGCATCCCTACTGAGCTCTCGGTAGATAGCGACTGGTCAGATACCTATCAAGATATGGGCAGTCAGGGGGGTAGCAGCAGCGAAGGCCCTGATTTTGAGCGTCAGGCAGCAGGGCAAAGCCTGCATGGCCACCTGCTATGGCAGCTTGCCATGACCGATTTTAGCGCCCGCGAGCAGCTTGTCGCGGAGAGTTTAATCGACGCGCTCGACGCTAACGGCTACCTAACCCAACCGCTCAACGACATCCGTGAAGGCCTGCGCGCCCAGGGCATTGACGGGCTTAGTCAACGCGAAGTGGAAACCATTCTGCTCAAGCTCCAGCAGTTTGAGCCGACCGGCATCTTTGCCCGGGATCTGCGTGAATGCTTGATGCTGCAGCTCGCCGCCCTCCCCGATGATACGCCACTGCTGGTTCCCGCTCGCCGTTTAGTGCGGCAGTTTCTCGAAGCGC
Organism: Halomonas sp. FeN2; assembly: GCF_020595105.1. Classification (NCBI taxonomy): domain Bacteria; kingdom Pseudomonadati; phylum Pseudomonadota; class Gammaproteobacteria; order Oceanospirillales; family Halomonadaceae; genus Halomonas; species Halomonas sp. FeN2. The sequence continues at coordinate 4,353,130 of NZ_CP074200.1, read as the reverse complement.
TTGGTAAAGACGATATGCGCCTGCTGAAGCGCCGCCTAGGGCTCGACGACGAACAGTTGACCGACGTCATCCTACTGATTCGCAGCCTAGACCCACGGCCAGGCAGCGCTTACGGCGACACCGACGATAGCTATGTTACCCCCGACCTAGTCGTGCGCCACGATAACGAAGGCTGGCACTTAGAACTCAACCCAGAAGCCCTGCCAAGGCTGCGCATTCAGCCGGACTACGCCAGCTTGATTAAGCGAGCGGACAAGAGCCAGGACAATCAGTTTCTCAAAGAACACCTCCAGGAAGCGCGCTGGCTGATCAAAAGCCTCTCTAGCCGAAACGATACGCTGCTGCGTGTGGGTCGCGAAATCATTACCCGCCAGATTGGCTTTTTGGAGCACGGTGAAGAAGCCATGAAGCCATTGATACTGGCCGATATTGCCGAAGCCGTCGAGATGCACGAGTCGACTATTTCACGGGTAACGACGCAAAAATATATCCATACACCTCGAGGCGTGTTTGAACTCAAATACTTTTTCTCAAGCCAGGTGAGCGGTCAAGATGGCGATAGCCATTCCAGCACTGCCATCCGGGCACGTCTCAAGAAACTGATTCAAGAGGAGCCGCCCGGCAAGCCGCTTTCAGATAGTCGCTTAGTGACGCTGTTAGGCGAGGGAGGGATTCAAGTGGCGCGTCGTACGGTGGCGAAATACCGTGAAGCCATGGGCATTCCCTCATCTAGTGAACGGCGCCGTTTGCGCTAACTTCGCTAACGTTTCAGGGAAACTCTCGACAAGGGCTTTGCAACGCGGCAAAAAGGGTTACAATCGAAGTACAGTCCGATGGATAAGGAGCACGTCAATGCAAGTAAATATCACTGGTCATCACGTAGAACTGACTGACGCCTTGCGTGACTATGTCAACGAAAAGCTTGAGCGTGTAGAGCGCCATTACGACAATATAACTACGGTGCAAGTCACCTTATCAGTGGAGAAAGAGCGCCAGCAGGCCGCCTGTACGCTGCACGCAGCAGGTGCTGACTTACATGCGGAAGCCCTAGACAGTGATATGTACGCCGCTATCGACGCGCTAGCGGATAAAATCGACCGTCAACTCGTTAAACACAAGGAAAAAGCACAAGCTCGCGCCCAAGGCGCTGGTGTGCGTTAATTCAATGACGTTGGAAACCATACTCCCCCCGGAACGTGTTCTGTATGACGTACCCGGGGGTAGCAAAAAAAGGGTGCTGGAGTTTTACAGCACCTTTATTGCCCAAAATATCCCCAGCCTGGACAGCCAAGAAGTGTTTAGCCGTTTAATCGGCCGCGAGCGCTTAGGTAGTACGGGTATTGGTAACGGCGTGGCTATTCCCCATGCGCGGAGCCCCCACTGCACCGCCCCTATCGCCGGGTTTTTAAAGCTGGCTGAAGCAATCGATTTCGATGCTATCGACGGCGATCCGGTAGATCTGGTATTTGTCCTGTTGGTACCCGAAGAGGCAGATGACACGCATCTCTCACTACTGGGGCAGGTAGCGACCATCATGAATGATGCGGACACGCGCCAGCAGCTGCGTAAAGCAGCCAGCCAGCGCGAACTGCTCGAGCTGATTACCGCTAAAATTCGCGAGCAATCAGCGGCCTAAGGGTCTGAAAGCCTGTTCAGGGCACAGCACAGCAGATTATTCGCTCACCACCCTCAACGCAGCTTGATCAAAGCAAAGAGAGACTCTATGCAACTGGTGATCATTAGCGGCCGCTCCGGGTCAGGTAAATCTATCGCCTTGCAAGCGCTGGAAGATCTTGGCTACTACGCGATTGACAACCTCCCCGCTATGCTGCTGGGATCATTGGTGGATGAACTGCGTGACCAGGGCGATCGCACCCATCTGGCGGTCAGTATTGATGCCCGCAATTTGCCGGGAGCGCTGGAGCGCCTACCCTCTTTGTTAGAGGAGTTGCGTCAGCGTAAAATCGACTTTCAAGTGATTTACCTAACTACCGACGCACGCATACTGCTTGAGCGCTACTCTGCTACTCGGCGACGCCATCCGCTGACCCGCGATAGCGAGATGACCCTGGAAGAGGCGATCAATAAAGAGGAGGAAACGCTGGAGGATATTCGCGACCTGGCCGACCTTTTGATCGATACATCACGGTTATCGGTGCACGATTTACGTCGCCGTATTACCGACCAGGTAGCGCATCAACGGCGCGATAAGCTGACGTTAACGCTGGAATCGTTTGGCTATAAACGCGGCGTACCGTTAGACGCCGACCTGGTCTTCGATGTGCGCTGCCTGCCAAACCCTTACTGGGATCCAACGCTGCGCCAGTTCACTGGCCGCGACGCGGAAATCGTGGCTTTTTTGAGCAGCTATCCGATCGTTGACGCCATGAGCGACGACATTTTGGCCTGGCTGGAGCGTTGGTTACCCGCTTACCAAAATAGCCAACGTAGCTACATGACTATCGCCATTGGCTGTACGGGTGGTCAGCACCGCTCGGTCTATATGGTCGAGAAGTTAGCGGAAAAATTAGCGCCTAGCATGGGCGAAGTTCAGCTTCGCCACCGCGAACTTGGCCTGCATTACACCTTAAGCGAACAGTTGGCCGCTCCTCTCGTCAGCGCTGCCACACCCAACGAGCGGCCAGAGACCTCTTAAGCGCGTCTATCCATTAATGACACCACTCGGCGAAAAGGAACCAGGGTGCCAGAACGCATACTTACACTTACCAATCAACGCGGGCTACACGCTCGCGCGGCGACAAAACTGGTCAAATGCGGCCAACAGTTCACGGCAAAAATATGCGTCTACAAACAGCAACAGGCTGCCGACGCCGCCAACATCATGTCACTGCTGATGCTTGCCGCACCTTGTGGCACCGAGCTTAGAATCACCGCCGAAGGCGATGACGCCGAACAGGCGCTTGAAGCGATTCAAGCGCTGTTCGACGCCCGCTTTGAGGAAGATCAGTAGCCGTCGCTTGTGCCTGCTAGTCCCCCGCTACGGTCATGGCATCAATCAACCAGCTACCCGTGTGAACACTGCCACGGGTATCGGTGTCATCGCCAATACCTACTAAGCCAGCAAACATGCGCTCCAGGTTTCCGGCGATAGTGAACTCTTCTACCGGGTACTGCACCTTGCCATTCTCGACCCAAAAACCTGCTGCACCGCGAGAGTAGTCGCCGGTCACACCGTTGACACCCTGGCCCATCAACTCAGTTACCCAAATACCCCGCCCCATCTCTTGCAGCAGGCTCTCGCGTGATTGCAGCGGCGTCGCTAAACGCACGTTACGTGCCCCACCGGCATTACCCGTGGTTTGCATATCGAGACGACGGGCGCTGTAAGACGAGAGCATATAGCTGGCAATGCGCCCCTGATCGATAAAGCGATTATTGCGCGTTTGCACGCCCTCACCATCAAACGGCGAGCTTGCCGTGGCGCCGACCTCCATCGGCCGCTCTTCCAGACTGAACCAGTCGGGAAACAGCGGTGTACCAAGCCGGTCGCACAGAAACGAAGCTTGACGGTACAGCGCACCGCCGGCTAACCCACTGAGCAGGTGGCCAATCAAGCCACTGGCCAACGACGGGTCAAACAGCACCGGAAAGGTGCCCGTTGGCGGACGTTTAGCGCCGAGCCTGCGCAACGTACGCACCGCGGCTTCGCGCCCTACCTCAGCAGGATCACGCAGCGCCTTGGGGTCGCGGGCAGACGTATAGTCATAATCACGCTGCATACCGGCCGCGTCTTGGGCAATCAGCATGCACGAAAGAGAGTGGTTACTGCCCTTTTGGGTGCCTAAAAAGCCGTGGCTATTGGCGTACACGCGTACCCCTTCGCCGCTGGAGAGCGACGCACCATCCGACTGGGAAATACCTTCCACATCGCGGCCCGCCAGCTCGCAGGCCAGCGCCAGCTCAATCGCCTCATCCGTTGTGAGCGCCCAGGGGTAGTGCACTTTTAAATCGGGCAACTCAGTAGCCATGAGTGATGCATCGGCCAGTCCAGCCGCCGGATCTTCGCCGGTGTAGCGGGCAATTGCCAGCGCCTTCTCCACCGCCGCCTGAATAGATGCGCTGCTGGCGTCTGTGGATGAAGCGCTGCCTTTACGCTGCCCCACGTAGAGCGTGACGGCAATGCCTTGGTCACGGGATAACTCAACCGTTTCAACTTCCCCCTGACGTACGCTAACGCCTATGCCCTGGTCAACGCTTGCGCCCACCTCGGCAGCATCCGCGCCCAAGCGCTTGGCCAGCGCTAGCGCCTCTTCAGCGCGCGCGGTCAATAGTGACTGCTGCGCGGATGCATCAAATGCCTGTGCCATATGGCCTCCTATTTCAACCGAATGTCTCTCAACCAAAGTCTTTCAAGAGAGTGTCATCGGCGAATCAATGTTGTACTCGCAGCTGGTATAATGCCGCCACGAATCTTGTCTGTGAGTCACACTATGCGTAAGCAACGTCCCGATCCCGTTGAAGTAGAAGAGCAGGAAGAACGCCCTAGCAAGTCGCAACTCAAACGCGAAATGCATGCCTTACAGGCACTTGGGGAAACCTTGATCGCCATGCGACCGGCGGAACGCGCCCGTTTCCCCCTCTCTGACGATATGCTCCGTGCTATCGAGGAAACCTCGCGTATTCGTTCCCATGAAGGTCGCCGCCGCCATATGCAGTATGTCGGCAAGCTAATCCGGAAAGAGGATCTCACCGCCATTCAAGCCGTGTTCGACTCCATCGATCAGGAGCAGGAGCAGCGCGACCACGCGTTTCACCGACTGGAAAAATGGCGGGAACGCTTAATTGACGAAGGCGACGCGGCGGTTGATCTGTTTATGGCGGAACACCCCGATGCCGATCGCCAGACACTGCGTCAATTGATTCGCAACGCCCAGCGGGAACGCGAACAGGGCAAACCGCCGACCAGCTCACGCAAGCTCTTCAAACACCTGCGCGAAACCCTCTCACTTTAAAAACAGCCTCTTTAAAACGGTTTTTCAAAACCGCCAGTCAAGACTGCGTGCCACCGACGGTCAGCTCATCCAATTTCAGGGTGGGCTGGCCCACCCCCACCGGCACGCCCTGTCCCTCTTTACCGCATACGCCAATACCAGTATCCAGCGCCATATCATGGCCGATCATGGAAACGCGCTGCATCGCTTCCGGCCCGTTACCAATCAAGGTGGCGCCTTTCACCGGTGTCGTCACCTTACCGTCTTCAATCAGGTAAGCTTCGCTGGCGGAGAATACAAATTTACCCGACGTGATATCCACCTGCCCGCCGCCAAAGCTCACCGCGTAAATACCGCGCTTAACGCTTTTGATAATATCGCTGGGCTCATCTTGGCCCGCGAGCATAACGGTATTGGTCATACGCGGCATGGGTAAGTGGGCAAAGGATTCGCGTCGCGCATTGCCCGTCGGCGCCATACCCATTAAGCGGGCATTGAGTTTGTCCTGCATATAGCCGGTCAAAATGCCGTCTTCGATAAGCGGCGTGTATTGCCCCGGTGTGCCCTCGTCATCCACGCTCATGGAGCCACGGCAATCCGATAACGTTGCATCATCGACAATGGTCACGCCTTTAGCGGCCACGCGCTCGCCCATCTTGCCTGCAAAGGCGGAACTGCCCTTACGGTTGAAATCCCCTTCCAGACCGTGGCCGACGGCTTCATGAAGCAAAATCCCCGGCCACCCCGAGGCCAGTACTACAGGCATTTGCCCCGCGGGTGCATCAACAGCCTCCAGGTTGACCAGCGCCTGACGCACCGCCTCTTTGGCGTACTGCTCGGCAACTTGGTCATCGCGCAGTTTGGCCATGGAGTAACGGCCACCGCCGCCCGCACTGCCGCGTTCGCGTCGGCCATTTTTAACCGCAATCACGCTAACGTTAAAACGCACTAGTGGGCGAATATCCGCCGCCAAGGTGCCATCGCTGGCCCGCACCAGCACCACCTCGTAGGTTCCTGATAGGGAAGCACTCACTTGACTGATGCTCGGGTCTGCAGCACGAGCAACTTTGTCAGCCTGTTTTAACATGGCGACCTTGTCTTCGGCGCTTAGCCCGGCCAGAGGGTCGATTCCCTCATAGCGCGACATGGCGGAAACCGGACGAACCAATTGCCCAGGCAGACGTTGGCCGCTGCGAACGATGCCCGCCGCTGTGCGGCCGGTGTCCATTAGCGCATCGGCAGTAATTTGGTTGGAGTAGGCAAAGCCCGTCTTTTCACCTGCCAACGAGCGTACGCCGACGCCACCGTCAATATTGTAGCTGGCCTCTTTTACCTCTCCATCTTCCAGTACCCAGCCCTCTTGCCAGGTACGCTGAAAATAGAGATCAGCGTAGTCAATGCCCGCGCCCATAGCGTAGTCCAACCCCGTTTCCAAGGCCTCTAAGTCGAGCCCTCCAGGGGTCAACAGAATGGCTGCAGCCGTATCTACATCACTTTTATATGCGGTCATTGGGGGCCTTCTAAAGTAACCTGCGGCGAGGCCCAAGGGCCTCGCACACGATAATGGAGTGTCGTGGCGCGATCTAAGGCGTCGCCAAACAGCTGGTCAGCAAGGAACAGCGCGCCGCCCACGATAGGGGCGCCAACGGCAATCGCCGCGATCGGTAAGCTTTGCGTCACTGGTAGTGTGACGCCAAGCCGCTGGTCAAGTTCACGCGTCACCAGATTGACACTGCCGGTAAGCGTTAGGGTGGTGGCCGGGGCATCAATTTGCAATGGCCCACGCAGCGTCAGCAGCCCACCGGTAACATCAGCGGTACCCTTAACACGGTCAAATGCCGTGCCCCGACCAGTAACGTCGGAAAAATCCAAGCGTAGACGACGTAAAATATTATCGAAATTGAGCAAGCCGATTAAACGCGCTGGTGCCGACTCCAGAGTGACAAAGCTGCCATCACGAATGTCGGTACTGATATAACCATCTGAACGGCTTAACTCCAATTGCCAGGGCGCCCCCGGCCAGTCAAGCGAGGCGACCACATCAGTACTTCGGCTGCGCATGGCCACCGGCTGGTCAAGGCGCTCAAGGGCGGTGCCAATGTCTCCGCCCTGAATGGTAATGTCCGCGCGGGTATGACTGGATACAGCGTCTCCTTCCCAGTGCAGTTCCCCGCGCGCGGAGAGCTGGCCCAGGGTTAAGCCAACGGGAGTAAGCGAAAAACGCTCACCGTCGGTTTCCCAGTAGGCCGTCAAGGGGCCAAAACGACGCGGCCCCATGGCAATTTCGGCTAAACGCAATCGCCCATTGGGCACATCGGCTAGCCAGTCAGGAATGGCCACCGGCTCCTTAAGCTGCGTTTCGACCGATCCCATCCAGGAGTCTGGCATCGGTGCATCGCTGTCATGCTCAACATTGGCTAGTGCCAGCAAGCGATCAAGCGCCAGCGCTTCTATGGCCACATCTAACGGTTGCGGTGATTGAGCATCGTAGTTTACACGCCCGGTGACCAGGTTACCGCTTAGGCCCAAATCGATCAGGCCAGCGTTGATGCCTCCAGATGCGTTAAGAGAGCCTAAACACTCGCCTTGGTAAACCACGCAGGGCGTGGTTAACGAGACCGCCAGCGGCGATTGAGTGCCTGCGTTTGGCTCCCCGGGTGCCCCACCAGCCATTAGCGGTGCAATCGCCTGCTGCCACGCTAGTGGGTCAAGCCTCGGCACGGCAGCGTTAAGGCTAAACCCAGGTTGTGTGGGCCAGCCGGGCAGCCGCTCCGCTTGGCTGCCTAAATTTAGCGACCCGGCAAACGAGCCGTTAAGCTGTTGCAGTCGTGCAGAAGCGATATCAGTGAGCCGGCTTTCGATACGTTGTGTGTCCATATCGGCGGTTAATGTCCAGGGCCAGGCCTGCTGTGGCGTTTTTGCAAAGGGCTCGGGCAGATGGCTGGTGACGCCGACTAAACGACTCTCCAAGCGCAGGGTGGGCGTTGGCGTTAGGGCGACACTGCCCTGCCACTCTAGCGGCCCTTCTAGCGGCATACGCCCTTGACTGTCATCTACCCCTGCAAGCCCGAAAAGCGCCCCGGTGGCGACTCTCCCCTGCAGCTGTATGCCGTTGCGTTGAGTATTAATATCAGCGTTGATAGAGCCACCAAGCAACTGCCCACTAGCCTCTCCGACGAGACCTGAACGCTCCCCATCTTGAAGCCAGGCAAGATCCCCCTCAACCGATTGAAGACGCAGATCGAGCGGTTGATAAACCACCTCCGGAAAGCGCGGCTGAGCATTAATTTCCAGCTGCAGCGCCTCCGGGTTTGCTAACGGCAACGACAGCGCAATATCGCCGTTAACGCCACCCGTTACGCGCAAATCACTTAGTCGGGAAAGATCAACCTCGGGCATTGCCTGTAAAAATGATATTAGCGCTGGCCCATCCGACTGTAACTGCCCCGAAAGATTGAGCGTCTCATCCTCCATCACCACTTCACCTTCTGAAGCAGTGACGCCATGGCTCTGCGCGTTATCAATTTCAGCTTCTAACACCCTGTTTTGCCACTTGAGGCGACCCTCGACGTCGTCAAGGCGTGGCCAGCCTGGCGCGATCGGCAAATGTCCTTGGGTAACTGCCAGGGCAAGCGTCGCAGTAAAGTCCTCAGCGGTCACGCCATCGCCTAACGGCTGGCTTAACTGCAGAGATCCCTCGCTTACGTAACCACCAATATCATTGAGCAACCACTCGCGAAGCTCGTCATCCATGACGCTGAGCGGCAACCACTGGGCCAGCGGTCGCTCAACAGCATCCACGTCACTGAAGTTGAGGTCTAAACCAAAATGGCCACGCTGATTACCTGTCACCAGACCAAAGCCGCCCGCTACCTGGGCGCCGTCCCAGTCAACGCTTAGCCGCTTGCCACTCACCATGGTATTGGGTCCGTCGTAGACCCACTCCACTTCCCCTTCAGCGCGCCTCAGTTGCATGGGAGCGGCAAAATACTCAGGAAAATAGAGGGTGCTGGCGCCATTACTGCTAAACAGTACGCGACCGCGAAAATCCCGCGCCTGAACCCAGGCGTCCAACGGACCGCCGCCTGGCGCCTGCTGCCATGGCGAGACTTCCACGCCGGTTAGCGCCGCGTCCACCCCCCAGTGACCATCCTGCTGGCCAACGTGCAACCCCTCAACTTGCCCCCGGGGGGCAAGGGTTTGTAATACTCGCGTGACGGACTCGGGGAGCAATACATAGTCGCGCCAAGCGGTCAGCGAGGCGAGTTCAAAAGCGCTGGTGCGCACTTCCCACTGCCCTGGCTGGTGGGTGGCGTGCCAGTGACGTGGCAACGCGGGTCCCACGTTGCCGCCGGGGGGCTGGGCCCACTCCACGCTCTCCGCATCACCGCTTAGCCACGCCTCACCTCCTTCGCCGTCGCGCTGCCACAAACCATTGGCCTCAATGTCCCTTAACACCGCGTACTGAACACGATGGCGAAGCGTCAACTGTGGCACGTCGACGGCAACACGGGCTTCCTCAAGGCGCCCGGCGCTCCAACGCCCCCACAGCCGCGCACTGCCCCCAGCCTGCTCCAAATAGGCCGCATGATCGGGCCGAAACATATCCGCCAGAACCACTAACTGATCAAGCTGAATATCCAACTGCAGTGCTGCCGAAAAATCGCTAAAACCCCGTCGGCCAGGCTGCATTTCGACCTTCATTTCCGCCGCAGGGAGGTCTATATCGCGAGCCTGCTCTAGTGATGGCGCGATGTTGATGGCGCCCTCCAGCCGTGTACGCCGTTCATCGCCGGTCAGCAGTAGCGTTTGGGCATGCAGCAGTACGGTGTCCTGCTTGCCGTGCAGCACAACGCGAGTGTTATCCACCCACAGCCGTTGGCGTAAAATCAAGCCCGCCCAGCTATCAATTTTGGCCAGATCCACATCGGGGTCTGCCGCCATCAATAGCGGTAACTCCGCGGGCTCGGGCCACTGCCACGCAGCCCCCGTGCCTTGATAAAGATGAAACTGTGTACCGCTTATTCGTGCGTCGCTAAAAATCGGCGCCCTATTGATTAGCGACGCCCAGGTATCCAAGCGCAGTCCTGCATGCTCCAGGGAAAAGAGTGCCTGACCATCGGGGGTTTCCGCATTCACCCCGTCAAGGCGCAGCAGTAGGTCGTTACGGGCTAGCGAAAGCGATAGACGCTCAATAGTCACCGGCACGCCGATACGTGCCTCAATTAGCGCTTCAATACGGGGGGTAAGGGCATCGGATTGGCTGATCGCCAAGCGCAGCAGCAATAGCAGCACGGCCACGCAGCCCAGAAGCCAGGCCGCGATCAGCAAACTCCAACGCACCAGCGAACGAGTCGGCATGGTTACATCAGCACAATATCGTACTGCTCTTGGGAGTAGTGCTGCTCAACCTGAAAGCGAATCGTTTTATTGATAAACGTCTCCAGGTCGGCCACCGCCGCTGACTCTTCATCCAGTAAACGGTCAACGACTGGCTGCGACGCAAGCACCATATAGGTTTCAGCGCTGTAGGCACGCTCTTCGCGCAGAATCTCACGAAAGATTTCGTAGCAGACGGTTTCTGGCGTTTTCAGCGTTCCCCGTCCACTGCAGGTAGGACAGGCTTCACACATCGTTTGCTCTAGGCTCTCCCGCGTGCGTTTCCGGGTAAGCTGAACAAGGCCAAGCTCGGTCACGCCGGTACACTTGGTTTTGGCATGATCACGCTCTAAGGCTTTTTCCAATACTCGCAACACTTGCCGCTGATGCTCAACATCGCTCATATCGATAAAGTCGATAATGATGATACCGCCCAGGTTGCGCAACCGAAGTTGGCGAGCAATTGCCGTAGCCGCCTCCAGGTTGGTTTTGAAAATGGTTTCTTCAAGGTTGCGGTGACCAACATACCCCCCGGTATTGACATCAATGGTGGTCATTGCCTCAGTGGGGTCAATCACCAGATAGCCACCGGATTTCAGCTGCACCTTGCGCCCCAACGCTTTCTGGATCTCATCTTCGACGCTGTACAGGTCAAAGATGGGCCGCTCGCCGGGGTAATACTCAATCCGCTCAACCGCATCGGGCATAAACTCTTCAGCAAACTCGACCAGTTTGACGAAGTTTTCCCGCGAATCGATACGCACTTTTTCAATATCGTCGCGCATTACATCGCGCAAAGTGCGCATAAAGAGCGGCAAATCATCATAAATGACGCTTTGTGGTGTCGCGGTGACTTTACGCTCGCTCACCTTGCGCCACAGCCGCAGCAGAAAGTGCATATCGCCTTTTAGTTCTTCGTCACCGACGCCTTCCGCGGCAGTACGAACAATAAAGCCCCCCGTCACCTCCAGCGTCTGCTCCGCCACGCTGCTATCCAGCAGGGCTTTTAACCGCTCGCGTTCGCGCTCATCCTCGATTCGCTGGGAAACGCCGTGATGCGGCGAATCGGGCATATACACCAAATAGCGAGAAGGGATCGACAGGTGCGTGGTTAAGCGCGCACCTTTACTTCCAATGGGGTCTTTGGTGGCCTGTACTACCAGCGCCTGGCCTTCATGCAGCAACTGGCCAATGGTTTGCTGCTCATCGAGCGGTGTACCGGGAGGCATCACTTCGTGAGCATGAATAAACGCCGCCCGCTCTAAGCCAATATCAACAAAGGCAGCCTGCATGCCAGGCAGTACACGGACTACTTTGCCTTTGTAGATATTGCCCACGATACCACGCCGACGGGAACGCTCGATCAGTGCCTCTTGCAAAACGCCATTTTCAACCAGCGCGACGCGGGTTTCCATTGGCGTTAAATTGATGAGAACTTCACCGCTCATGCAAAATTCCTTATTGGTTGACATATTCCTTGCCAGCGATACAGGCGGCGACGCCCTCTATTCAAGGGCGTTAAACGCGCTGCCAGATAGGAACTCCCTGTCGGCATAGCAAGTGCGTCGTCTCAAACAGCGGTAGCCCCACCACTGCTGAGTGACTGCCTTGAATCTGTTTTACAAATATGGCGGCTAATCCCTGTATTGCGTAGCCCCCAGCCTTATCAGCAGGCTCACCCGTGCGCCAGTAGGCTGCAATTTCATCAGCGCTTATCTCACGCATGGTCACCTGGGTGGTCACACAGCAGGAGAGCATACCTTCTGACCCACTCACCGCCACCGCGGTAAGCACCTCGTGACACCGTCCTGAAAGCAGCCGCAGCATCTCGGCGCCCTCCTCCGCATCCGCTGGTTTACCTAGAATACGCCCATCGACCACCACAGCGGTATCTGAACCGAGGGTCGGCAAGTCAGTTAGCGGGGCAGCCGCCTCGGCTTTGGCAATCGCTAAGCGTAGTACATACGCTTGAGCCGTCTCACCGGCCAGCGGTGTCTCATCGATATCACAGGGATAAACCGTGACTGGCACACCAATGGAAGCCAGCAAGGCCCGACGACGTGGAGAAGCCGACGCTAAGCACAAAACAGGCGCAGTCATGAAGCGGTCAACCGACGTTCTAATGCCTGGAACATCGTCGCTAGCCACGGCCACAGCAACGCACTGATCAGCGCGGGAATCAAAAAGGCTAAATGAATCGAAAAATCACCCACAATAGTACGCAGCCACTGGGCGACTAGCTGCATCAAGCCCAACAGCACCAGCACCAGCGCCGACTGCTGTATCAGCGAATAGGCGCGGAAACGGGGGTAGACCAGAGCACAGAGAAATGCCAAGAGCGCATAAATTAACGCATGCTGCCCCAACGCGGTGCCTTCAATTAAATCCATTAAAATGCCCAGCACGAAGCCATGAAAAACGCCGACTCTGTCGGGTGTGCGCATACACCAGTAGATCAGCATCAGTCCTAGCCACTCGGGCCGGTATACCTGCCAACCATCGGCCAGCGGCATGACTTGTAAACACAGCGCCAGAAGCAGACTTAGCCAAATAACTAAAATAGGCACAACCGGTGCACGCGCCATCAGGGCACCTCTTGATCGGGACTAGCAAGCTGAAGCGAAGAGCGTAAAGCCTCTGCCGAGATATTCAGCGTCTCATCCCACGCATGTTCGTCTACCTCCGCTCGCGGGGGCGGAAAAAGCAGTAAGAAGTGACGTGAGCGCTGAAGTTGTGCCATAGGTTCGGCCGTCACACGCGCAAAAGGCTGACCAGGGTCGTGAAAGACCTCGGTTACGCGTGCCACGGGGTAACCCGGTGGAAAGCGCCCTGCCAAGCCCGATGTGGTTAGCAAATCACCTTCTCGAATATCCGCCGTGTCAGGCACGTGCATGACATTAACGCTGCTATAGCGCCCCGCCCCTTGGACGATAAAACGTAAGCCATTGCGGTTTAACTGAACCGGCAACGCATGACTGGCATCGGCTAACAGCAGTACCCGACTTGAGTAGGCAGAGACCGCGGTAATTTGCCCCACCAAACCCGAGGCATCAATCACCGGCTGCCCCACATAGGTGCCATTGCGATGGCCGCGATTAATCACCATCTGATGGCTAAAGGGATCGTTATCCAGCGACAGCAGCTCAGCGGTGATATAGGGAATATCGCGCCGCTTAGCCGCCCTCAACAATTCGCGCAGCTCGCTGTTTTCCGCAGTCAAATTTGCCAACCGTTGACCACGATGAGAAAGGGTAAGAATTTGCTCACGCAGGCGGCGGTTTTCATCCACCAACGCCTGTTGATCGGAGAGCGCAAGCGACCCCCAATTCAATAGGTCACTAGGCACACTAACGACCCATTGAATAGGAGCAACGACCGTCGTCATTTGCGCACGCACTTGCTCCATACGTGTGAAATGCTGGTCGACAAACATCAATGCACTGGCGGCCAGGACGCAAAAAAACAGCCGGTAGCCCGGCAGAGGCCCGTGCGAGAACAGCGGTTTAATAGGCAATCCCCCCGCAATTAACCGCTGCGATTAGTCGCTCGACAGCAACTCAAAGGTGTGCTGATCGATCATTTCCAGCGCTTTACCACCGCCGCGAGCAACGCAGGTCAGCGGGTCTTCAGCAACAATTACCGGCAGCCCTGTCTCTTCAGCGATCAGCTTGTCCAGATCGCGTAACAGCGCCCCACCGCCCGTTAGCACCAAACCCCGCTCAGCGATGTCGGATGCCAGCTCAGGCGGTGACTGTTCAAGGGCGCTCTTAATCGCGGCCACGATAGAACCCAGAGTTTCTTGCAGTGCTTCCAGGGTTTCGTGGGAATTGAGCGTGAAGCTGCGTGGAATACCTTCAGCCAGATTACGACCGCGCACGTCAATTTCACGCAGTTCGCCACCAGGGTAGGCGCAACCTATCTCTTCTTTGATACGTTCGGCTGTCGCTTCGCCTATCAGGCTGCCGTAGTGACGACGTACGTAAGCGGTAATGGCTTCATCAAAGCGGTCGCCACCCACCCGAATAGACTCGGAGTAGACTACGCCGTTAAGTGAAATAATCGCGATTTCAGTAGTACCACCACCGATATCCACCACCATCGACCCCTGCGCTTCATCAACCGGAAGCCCTGCGCCAATCGCCGCCGCCATGGGTTCTTCGATCAAGAACACCTCGCGGGCACCGGCACCTTCAGCTGACTCACGAATCGCCCGGCGCTCTACTTGCGTTGACATGCAAGGAACGCACACCAGCACACGCGGGCTGGGGGTTAAGAAGGTGCTTTGGTGAACTTTGCGGATAAAGTGCTGAAGCATCTGTTCGGTGACGGTGAAGTCGGCAATAACGCCGTCTTTCATCGGCCGAATCGCGGTAATATTGCCGGGCGTACGCCCCAGCATTCGCTTGGCATCAGTACCGACTGCCGCGACGCTGCGCATATTGCCAGACTGGCGGATAGCAACCACGGACGGCTCATCGAGCACGATACCGCGACCGCGAACATAAATCAGTGTGTTGGCCGTACCCAAGTCGATCGACAGATCGCTGGAAAACAGCCCCCTCAAACGTTTAAACATGGATGTTGTTACCTAGTGCAGACCGGGAACCCTGTGCGGATGCAAACGGTATCACCGCAACCCCCTGGCAGCAAGCACGAGTCGCGCCTAACACTGCCCGTTAAGGCCAAGATGTGGTACCTTTTGCGGCTATTTTCCACGTCTGCAACACAAGACGTTTTTTTAATATCGGTATGTATACCGCTTAAAGCCGATTATGTTCCATCACGTTTACGAGGAAATATCGATCATGGCGCTTGAAGAATCTCATGTGCGCCGGGCCGCTCACTTGGCCCGACTCGCCGTCAGCGATGACCAAGCCAGCGGCTTTGTAGACGACCTAAGCCGGATTCTGGACATGGTCGACCAGCTACAAAGCCTCGATACTGAGGGTGTTACGCCGCTCGCTCATCCGCTGGATGCGACCCAGCGACTGCGCGCCGATGAAGTGACGGAAACCAACCAGCGCGACGCGTTTCAGCGCTGTGCTCCGGCAGTGGAAAATGGCCTGTATCTCGTGCCTCGCGTCGTTGAATAAGTACGCAGAGCCACGAAGCACGAACATTTAATCAAGCCACCACTATTGCCTCTTTTTTTCTCCCCTGAACGGAGCTTCTGGGTCATGTACGAGAAAACCTTAACGCAACTCGCCGCCGCGCTAAAAAGCGGTGAGTTCTCAAGCCGCGAGCTGACCGCTCACTATTTGCAGCGTATCGAAAAGGCTGACGGCAAGCTCAACAGTTTTATCAGCGTAACCGCCGAGCAAGCGCTGAAACAGGCTGAAGTAGCCGACCACGCCCGAGCGGCGGGCAACGCCGGGCCGCTGGCGGGTATTCCCTTGGCGCTCAAAGATATTTTTTGCACCCAGGGCGTAAAAACCAGCTGCGGTTCAAAAATGCTGGATAATTTTATCGCCCCCTACGACGCCACTGTGGTGGAAAAACTTAACGCGGCGGGCACCATCAGCCTGGGCAAAACCAATATGGATGAGTTCGCCATGGGCTCCTCCAACGAAAACAGCTACTACGGCCCGGTCAAAAATCCCTGGGATTTGACCGCGGTGCCCGGCGGCAGCTCCGGCGGCAGCGCAGCAGCGGTCGCGGCGGGCCTGGTGCCTGCAGCCATGGGCACCGACACCGGCGGCTCGATTCGTCAGCCCGCGGCTTTTTGTGGCATCACCGGCTTAAAGCCCACCTACGGTCGCGTGTCGCGCTTCGGCATTATTGCCTACGCCTCAAGCCTTGATCAGGCTGGCCCCATGGCGCGTAGCGCCGAAGATTGCGCCCACCTGCTGGGGGTTATTGCGGGCCATGACGGCCGCGACTCCACCAGCGTTTCCCGCGGCGTACCCGACTATGTGGAAGGCCTTAATGCTCCTCTCTCGGGGCTCAAGATCGGGCTCCCCAAAGAGTATTTCGGCGATGGTTTAGACCCTGAGGTTGAAAAAGCCGTTCGTGAGGCGGTAAAAGTTTACGAATCCCTAGGCGCCACGGTGCGTGAGGTCAGCCTACCGCATACCCACTATGCGATTCCGGCCTACTACGTGATCGCCCCAGCGGAAGCCTCTTCCAACCTGTCCCGCTATGACGGCGTGCGTTTTGGTCACCGCTGCGACAATCCCAGCGATTTGATCGATCTCTACACACGTTCACGGGCTGAAGGCTTCGGCGAAGAAGTTAAACGGCGCATCCTGATCGGCACTCACACGCTCTCTGAAGGCTTCTTTGACGCCTACTACACCAAAGCCCAGCAGGTGCGCCGTTTGATCCGTCAGGACTTCCTGGATGCGTTTGAAGACGTCGACGTGCTGATGGGCCCCGCCTCGCCTACCCCGGCGTTTGACCTGGGTGCCAAAAAAGATCCGGTGTCGATGTATCTGCAGGATATCTACACCATCGCAGTGAACCTGGCGGGCATTCCCGGCATCAGCGTACCCGCCGGTTTTGCCGGTGGCCGCCCCGTCGGTCTCCAGATCCTGGGCACCCATTTTGCCGAAGCGCAGCTGCTTAACGTCGCTCACCAGTTTCAGCAAGCGACCGACTGGCACTTACAACGTCCTGCCTTTGCCGAGGAGTACGCCTAATGCAATGGGAAACCGTGATTGGGCTTGAAGTCCACGTTCAGCTCGCAACACGTTCAAAAATCTTCTCCGGTGCCTCAACGGCGTTTGGCGCTGAGCCAAACACCCAGGCCTGCGCGGTGGATTTAGGCCTACCCGGCGTGTTGCCAGTCCTCAATGAGCAGGCCGTGGCCATGGCCGTGCAGTTTGGCCTGGCAGTGCATGCGGATATCGCCGAGGTCTCGGTGTTTGACCGTAAAAACTACTTCTACCCTGACTTGCCCAAGGGTTATCAAACCAGCCAGATGTACCACCCCATCGTCGGCCCTGGCGACGTTGAGATTACGCTGGAAGATGGCAGCACCAAGCGTATCCGCATCCACCATGCTCACCTGGAAGAGGATGCCGGCAAGTCACTGCATGAAGATTTTCACGGCATGACCGGTATCGACTTAAACCGGGCTGGCACACCGCTACTGGAGATCGTCTCCGAGCCGGATATGCGTAGCGCCAAAGAGGCCGCGGCGTATCTCAAGGCGATTCACTCGATCGTTACTTATCTGGGCATTTCCGATGGCAATATGGCGGAAGGCTCCATGCGTTGCGACGTTAACGTCTCGGTTCGCCCTAAAGGCCAGGAAGCCTTTGGCACCCGTGCAGAGATTAAAAACGTTAACTCCTTCCGGTTTGTCGAGCGCGCCATTGCCTTTGAGGTTGAGCGGCAGATTGAGCTGATCGAAGATGGCGGCAGTGTGGTTCAAGAGACCCGCCTGTTTGACCCTGACCGTGATGAAACCCGCAGTATGCGCACTAAGGAGGAGGCCAACGACTACCGCTACTTCCCCTGTCCTGACCTGCTGCCGGTGGTGCTCGACCAGGCCTACCTGGATCACCTGCGTGGCCAGTTGCCCGAACTGCCTGCGGATAAACGCGAGCGCTTCCAGAACGAGCTGGGTCTGTCTGCTTATGACGCTAATGTCATCTCCGCCAGTCGCGATATGGCCGAATTTTTTGAAGCGGTACACAGCGAGTGCGGCGATGCCAAGCAGGCAGCCAACTGGGTTCAGGGTGAGCTTTCCGGTGCGCTTAATCGCGAAAACCTGAGCATTGCCAATAGCCCCATCTCAGCGCGCCAGCTAGGCGAACTGATCAGACGCGTGCTGGACGACACCATTAACGGCAAAGCCGCAAAAGAGGTTTTTCAGGCGTTGTGGAATGGTCAGGGTAAGTCCGCCGACGAGGTAATCGACGCCAAAGGCCTTAAGCAGGTGACCGACACTGGCGCTATCGAGGCAATGATCGATCAAGTGATTGCCGATAGTCCGGCCCAGGTCGCTCAGTACCGCGACTCGGAGCCGGAGAAACGCGGCAAAATGATTGGCTACTTTGTTGGCCAAGTAATGAAGGCGTCGCGTGGGACCGCCAACCCACAGCAGGTGAACGGCTTGTTAAAAGAGAAGCTCGACGCGCTGTTGTAACAGGGAGACGATCCGAACAACTCTTCGCGGGGGCGCTGTGAACCCCTCCCTGGGCGCTACTTTCGCCATCCCTGGCGAAAGACCCCCGCTACGAGCTGATTCGGATCTGAAAGCTTGCAAATACTAGCGGCTGCATTGGCAGCCGCTTTTTTTGGCATTTAAGGTTCTTAAAGTTGGCTGGGCTGGGTAAATCGCCTCAACTGCGAGCAGCCTGCTGCCCATACGTCGGCCTCAAGCTCGGCGATAGCGGCGGTGGGAAAGCCAATACCCTGGGCAGGGCTGCCCTCTACTAACAACCCCGCCAGATCACCTACCAGCGGCATATGACTGACCAGCATGATCGGCGCACCTTCGGGCTGTTCCAGCAACCAGTCGCTTACCGCACGGGGTGAATCATCCGGGGTGATAAAATCCAACGTTTCAAACGACGTTTCCAGCGCATCGCAGAGCCTTTGCGCGGTTTGCTGCGCGCGCGCATAGGGGCTGGCATAAATCCTCGGCATACCCAACTCGCCTGCAGCCACGTGCTCGGCCAACCAACGCGCCATTTTTTCGGCCTCAAACTCGCCGCGGGGCGTTAATCGGCGCGCCTGGTCGGGATAGCCCGGCGCGGCCTCACCGTGGCGCATAATTAGCACATCAGGCATTCCTGCCTCCATTGTCCTTTGAAGCCTGGCTGTGAGGAGCTTGGCTGTGAGAGGCTTGGTCTCGATGGGCCTGCTGTACGGCTTCACGGGGCAGGATAAACTCCACATCGCTACTCTGCTCACCCATCATAAGGGTACGCGCCATCTCCTGGGCGGGCACGCCGTCAAACAACACGTGATTGAGGCCTTCCGCCAGCGGCATATAAACGCCCATTTCACTCGCTTTAGCGCATACCAGCTTAACGGTGTTTACCCCTTCCGCGACCTGGCCAAGGGCATCGACAGCCTCTTCCAGCGTGCGCCCTTCGCCCATGGCGTAGCCGACACGGTAATTGCGCGACAGGTTAGACGAGCAGGTAACGATTAAGTCGCCCACCCCCGCCAGCCCTAAAAAAGTCATCGGGTTAGCCCCCTGGGCGACCGCAAAGCGGCTCATCTCAGCCAAGGCGCGGGTCATCAGCATACTGCGGGTGTTTTCGCCCATGCCCAGCGCCGCCGCCATACCGGCGGCAATCGCATAAATATTTTTCAGTGCACCGCCCAGCTCAACACCATGGCGGTCATCACTTGCGTAGACACGAAAGTAACGGCAGCCCAATACTTGCTGTACGCGAGTGCGGGTAAGCGAATCCGCGCTGGCAATCACGGTCGCGGTTAACTGCTTATCGGCAATTTCAGAGGCCAGATTCGGGCCCGCAATCACGCCAATGTGACTAAAACCCGTTTCCTGCTCGAGTACCTGGCTCATCAGCAGGAAGCCCTCCTGCTCAATTCCCTTGGTGGTACTGACCAGTATCTGCTCGGGCCTAAGCCACGCTTTCGCCGCTTGCACAACGCTGCGAAAGGCCTTTGAGGGAATCGCGATGAGTACGAGCTCCGCGTCGGCCAGCACGGATTGAAGGTCGGTTGAGGCTTCCACGGCCGGATTCATTGCATAGTGGGGCAGATAGCGCCCGTTACGATGCTCTTGGTTGATTTGCGCGACCAGCGTTTCGTCACGCATCCACTGGCGAACGCGAGCGCCATTATCGGCGGCAATACTCGCTAGCGCCGTACCAAAACTACCGCCCCCCAGTACCGCTACGTTGGTTTGCTGCTCAGCCATGATGATGTCCTAGTAAGTCCTGCAGAACGTATATCCCTACTCTACCAAAACAGACGGCCCGCTGGGGTAACCAAGCGGGCCGTCATTGACATAGCGTATTCTGTTAAGCAGTCAGTACACTATTCAGACGCTTCACGTAGGCAGCCGGATCATCCAGATGACCACCCTCAGCAATAATTGCCTGATCGAGCAGTATGTGGGCTAGCTGACCAAACAGATCACCCTCAGCCCCTTCCAAGCGCGCTACCAGCGCGTGGCTAGGGTTAAGCTCAAGAATCGGCTTCACCTCAGGCAGCGGCTGACCAGCGGCTTCCATAATGCGGCGCATCTGGTATCCCATTTCATGCTCGGGCAGCACGACACAGGCAGGCGAATCGGTGAGACGGTGAGTCACTTTTACCTCTTGAACACCATCGCCCAGTGCTTCTTTTACGCGCTTTACCAGATCCTCTTTGGCTTTAGCGGTTTCCTCTTGAGCTTTCTTCTCTGCTTCGTCTTCCACATCGCCAAGATCAAGCTCGCCCTTGGCCACATCGGCAAAGGTTTTGCCGTCAAACTCGGTGAGATGGCTCATTAACCACTCATCAATACGGTCAGACAGCAGCAGGACTTCGATGCCTTTTTTGCGGAAGATCTCAAGGTGGGGGCTGTTTTTCGCCGCATTGAAGCTATCGGCCACAACGTAATAAATCTTCTGCTGCCCCTCTTTCATGCGCTCGACATAGTCCGCTAGCCCGTGCTCCTGGGCAGCCGTATCGGTATGGGTTGAGGCAAACCGCAGCAGGCCAGCAATTTTTTCCCGGTTAGAGGGATCTTCGCCCGGCCCTTCCTTCAATACGCTACCAAAGGTATTCCAGAAGGTCTGGTACTGCTCTTTATCTTTGGCCAGTTTTTTCAACATATCCAAACCGCGCTTGGTCAGCGCCGATTTGATCTTATCTACATTGGGATCCTGCTGGAGCAGCTCACGGGATACGTTTAGCGACAGCTCGCGGGTATCGAGTACGCCTTTTATAAAGCGCAGGTAGAGCGGCAGGAACTGTTCGGCGTCGTCCATAATAAAGACACGCTGAACGTAGAGCTTAACGCCCCGAGCACCGTCACGTTCGAAGAGGTCAAAAGGTGCCCGACCCGGTACATAGAGCAGGCTGGTGTATTCGAGCTTGCCTTCGACCTTGTTATGGCTCCAGGTCAGCGGGTCAGAAAAATCGTGAGCAACGTGCTTGTAGAACGCCTTGTACTCATCGTCGGAAACTTCGCTCTTGGGGCGCGACCACAGCGCCGTCGCCTCGTTAACGGTTTCCCAGGTAGTCACTTCACTACCCTCGATAGGATTACCCTCGTCGTCTTTCGCCGTTTCTGTTTTCGGCATGCGCACGGGGACTTCGATATGATCCGAGTACTTACGAACCAAGCCCTGCAGGCGATAGTCGTCAGCAAACTCTTTGGCATCCTCTTTCAGGTGCAGAGTGATTTCTGTGCCGTGCTGAGCACGCTCAATATCGGCAACGGTAAATTCACCCTCCCCTTTGGAGCGCCACTCAACGCCTTCCGAAGCGTCTGTTCCCGCTTTGCGGGTGCGCACCGAAATTTCATCAGCGACGATAAAGCCCGAGTAGAAACCAACACCGAACTGACCGATTAGCTTGGCGTCTTTCTGCTGCTCGCCCGAGAGCTGCTTGAGGAACTCAGCAGTGCCGGAACGCGCAATGGTACCCAAGTTGGCGATCACGTCTTCCCGGTTCATGCCGACACCGTTATCACGTAGGGTGATAGTGTTGGCATCGCGGTCGTGTTCGATTTCAATGCGTAGTTCGCTGTCGCCTTCGTAGAGTGCATCGTTATCAAGAGCCGCGTAACGTAGCTTGTCGCAGGCGTCGGCAGCGTTTGAGATAAGCTCGCGTAGGAAAATCTCCCGGTTTGAGTACAGGGAGTGAATCATCAAATTCAGCAGCTGCTTAACTTCCGTCTGAAAGCCGAGCGTTTCTTCGTGGTTAGCCGATTTATCAGTCGCTTGTTCGTGGGTAGCTGTAGTCATGCGCTTAGCCCTTATCAATCACGTTGAGTCGCATCCCTCTGCGTTTACATGCAGCAGGATAAAATGGTTTCGTGGAGTAGATATGGGGATAGGCAGCGATTTTTCAAGCGGCCTTGATTAAGAAGCCACTGGGATTAACAAGTCCCTGGGATCAAGAAGGCGTCATATCGGGATCAGGGTATTTCCAGGCCCGATAGCCCTCCAGGCGCTGATCGATACGATTAAGCAGCCAGCCGACAATTAGCACGTCATCCACCACGCCGATTAGCATCAGAAAGTCGGGTATCAGATCGAACGGCAGTACCAAATAGCCCAGCGCTAATGCCATCATGCCGAAGGCCGACCAGGGAATAGGCCGAAAATCGCCGCGAACAACATCGCGGGTCATAGGGATAAACAGCTTTAAAGCGCGCACAATACGTTTTGTCGCCCAAACGCGGGATTTGAGTCGACGCAGCAACCACCAAGTGGATAATGGAGCCATCGCAATTAGATCCTTTAAGTATTTAGGCTGTCAGATCATGGCGGCTGATATTCGTTCAGTATAGCGGTTGCACCGCAATCTGCGTGGGCTGCTCCCGGGCCCAGATTAAGTAACAACGATTTATAGAGAGAGAGCACCATGTTGGTTTCGCCATTTCGCCATACCGCCCGCGTGCTGTGTACCGCACTATTGGCGGGCTTACCTGCGCTTTCGTGGGCTGCATCTGATAGTGAATTACGCGATGCCCTCGCCGCTGCCCGCGAGCAGCAATGGGCGCGTGTCGATGAGCGCTCAATTGAAGACCACCCGTTGCGCGGTTACGTAGAGTACCACCGCTTAAGGGGGCAATTGCCAAACGTAGCTCCTGAACGGGTACATCAATTTATCGACCAGCACGCAGACTCTCCTCTAGCAGGATGGATACGTGGTCAAGCGATAGCAAAGTATGGTCACGCAGGGCGCTATAGCGACCTGCTCGCGGTGGCTGATGGTGAGCCATCAGGCACCGCCCGGCAGTGCTACTACTACACGGCCCTGCTTGCGACTCAACCCCAGTTGGCAAGCGAGGCAGGATTAGATTTATGGCGCGTAGGCAGCTCGCAGCCCAATGCGTGCGACCCACTATTTGAACGCCTGCGGGCCAACGGTACCATCGATGCCACGGCTATTTGGGAACGTAAAATGCTCGCTTGGCAGGCGGGAGAAACGCGGCTATCGAGCTATCTTGGCGGGCTATTAAGCGGCCAGTGGCAAACCGCTCTAGAGACAGTGGATAGTGTCACAGCGCGCAGTAGCGCCATTACCCAGGCGCCCACCTGCCTAGGCCCCGAGTGTGCCGCCACGGCAAGCTTCTACCGGGCCGCCATGCAGCGCTACACCCGTGAAGATACGCCTGCAGCCTTTGCCGCTTGGCAGACGCTCTCGTCGCGTTTAAACCTGCTGCCCAGTGACCGTCAAGCCATTGAGGAAGAACTGGCTTTTTACGCCCTGGTACGCGATGTACCGGGCACGCTAAGCTGGGTTGACAGCGTGCTACCGGGTCTGGAGAGCGAGCGGGTTTTAGAGCTGCGTGTTCGCCATGCGCTGGCTAGCCGAGATTGGAACGGAGTGCTCTACTGGATTGCCGAAATGCCCGCTAGCCAGCAAGAGAATAGCCGTTGGCAGTATTGGCTGGGCCGCGCCAATGGGCAGCTTGGCAACCAGGCGGCTGCCGAGGCACGCTACCAGCAGGCTGCCCAGGATCGCAGTTTTTATGGCTTTGCAGCAGCAGAAAAGCTCGGCCAACCCTATCAGTTGAACCTTGAACGCAATCATTTTGACGAAGCGTCGCGACAGCGCATTGCCCAACTCCCCGTCGTTCAGCGTACTGAGGCCTTGCTACGCATTGGCGAGGATGGGCTCGCCAACAGTGAGTGGCTGCACGCGGTACAGAGCGGTTCGCCACAACAGGCACGAGCGCTAGCCGACTATGCCGCTCAGCAGCAGTGGCATGCACGCTTGGTGCAGACCACCATTGCCGCTGAAATGTGGGATGCTTTGGATTGGCGCTTCCCCCAGGCTTACCACGATAGCTTTCAACACTGGGGCCGTCTCACCGGTGTGGATCCATACCTATTGATGGCCATTACCCGTCGCGAAAGCGCTTACAACCCTAACGCCCTTTCACCCGCAGGGGCGCGTGGGTTAATGCAGCTTATGCCCGGCACCGCCAGCCAAGTCAGCCGTGAACTGGGCATTAGCGATCCTGGCCCCTACGGCGTTCTCGACCCAGAGCTTAATATACGCCTGGGCAGCACCTACCTGCGCGACAAGCTACAACGCTACCAGGGCAATCGACTGGCCGCCGCAGCGGCTTATAATGCGGGCCCTGGCCGCGTCGATCAGTGGCTGGGCGATGGTGTAGAGGCCTTTGATCTCTTTGTGGAGAGCATCCCTTTCCGCGAAACCCGCGACTACGTGCAGGCGGTGCTTAGCTACAGGGTGATTTTTGAGAGTCTTGCCAACGGCGGCAATAGTGAAGGCGTTTCACTGCTGAGCGATAACGAGCAGCAGGTACGCTACGACCGAGCCCTGCTCGCTCGCCGCTAAGCCTTTCTCTACACACCACATTACCGGCTTACCAGGCCCGGTTTATACCGGGCGCTGTGTTAATGCCAGCCGAATACCAAACACCACCAGCACACTGCCCGTAGCGGCATTAAGCACTTGCGCAAAACGTGCGTTAGCCAACCATTTGCCGGCACTTCCCACCATCATGACCACGCTTATTTGCCAAATATTGGCGATGATAAAGTGCACTCCCGCCAGCCATAGCGACTTCAGTAGCGCCGGATCGCCAGGAGCGATGAACTGAGGCAAAAAGGCCATGTAGAACACCACGGTTTTGGGGTTCAACACATTGGACAAAAAGCCCTCTTTAACCGGCTGCCAGCGCGAAACGGCAGGAACACCTTCTAGCACCCCATTAACCGGCAGCGGTTGGCCTTTCCGCGCTGCTATCAAACTGGTAATACCCAGCCAAATTAGGTAGCCCGCCCCCACCAGCTTGAGCATATGAAACGCCCAGGCCGACTGGAGCAGGATCAACGAAATGCCCAATGCAGAAATCGTGGCATGCACAAACAGGCCGCAGCAGATAGCTAAACTCGTGGTGATGCCATCGCGGATGCCTCCGCAGGCCGTATTGCGTATTACCAGCAACGTATCGACACCGGGGCTTATCGTCAGCAACGTGATCGCTACCAAAAAGGAAATAAACTGCGCATCAATAAAACCTAACTGCATCATTTGTGCTTGCTCGCAACCAAATAAAAAATCTTAGGAATGTCGCTGGACGACAGCCGTGTTTACATCTAGAGTAATTGTAGCGGGTGGACAATAGAGTTGCCCGTGATTACTAAGCACGTTAAGGAAATAGAAAATGGCAACTGGCACTGTTAAGTGGTTCAACGATACTAAAGGCTTCGGCTTCATCTCTCCTGATGACGGCGGAGACGATCTGTTCGCCCACTTCTCCGAAATTCAAGCTGAAGGCTTCAAGACCCTGCAAGACGGTCAAAAAGTCAGCTTTGAAGTGACTCAGGGTAAAAAAGGCCTTCAGGCTTCCAACATCCGCCCAGCTTAATTGCTAACGGATGGACAAAGGCCCGCAAACGCGGGCCTTTTTTATTGCCTGACTATTGGCTAAAGAGAATCACTCAAGCGATCCTCCCTCACTCCGCGACTCCCCATTAGCACCGGTTTCCAGGCTACCTTCAGCGCTATCAACGTCACGGTTATCAGCGCCATTGCTATTAAGCTCGCCTGTCGGCTCAACCACAGCACCACTCTCAGCCTCACGATTCTCCAACTCTTGGAATTGCTCCTCAAGCCGTTGCTGCGCTTCTTCAAAGCGACGCTCGGTGTCTTCAATCAAGGCGTCAACATCGGTAACATCGCTATCATCTTGCAAGGGCTCGCGCTCTGGCAGACTGCTTTCGGTGTCCCAACTAGGCGGCACATCCTCGTTCTCCATCGGCTCCAAGGTCGGCGCCTGCTGCTCTACCTCCTGAAACTGCTCCTCCAAACGCTGCTCGGCCTCTTCAAAACGGCGTTCAGTTTCGGCAATAATGTCATCTACATCGGAGCGTGTGGCCTCACCCGGCATAGCGCCCTCTTCATCGAGCACTTCTTCAGGATCCGCCGCCAGGGTGTCTTCACCAGCCTCAACTTCTTCACCGCCAGCCGCCGCACTGCCACTGGACTGAGCGCTGGTTTGGGGATCACTTGCCTGAGTCTCACCATCCTCGCGCAGCGCTTCCGCTCGCTCAAGCTCTTCAGCGGCTTGACGCTCCTCAATATCATCCTCTACTTCTTCGGGACTGGAGATTTCAGTCGCGTTCTCAGCCGTGGCAGACGCTTCTTCGCCCGCCTCCTCATCGCGAGCCGTTTGTTCATCCGTCACCGCAGTATTATCATCAGGTGTCACGGTGGGATCTTCCTGGGAGTCACCGCAAGCACTCAGCAGAAGTGCCACCGCGGCGAGCGCGGGTATCCACACGCGATTTGCCATTTAATTCCTCTCCTCTATAACGTTAATAATGTGAGCCAAAAGAGCTAAGGTCGGCTGGTCGAGGAGAGCAACGGGCACTCCTCAGGTAGTAGCA
Organism: Halomonas sp. FeN2; assembly: GCF_020595105.1. Lineage (NCBI taxonomy): Bacteria > Pseudomonadati > Pseudomonadota > Gammaproteobacteria > Oceanospirillales > Halomonadaceae > Halomonas > Halomonas sp. FeN2. The sequence continues at coordinate 4,326,288 of NZ_CP074200.1, read as the reverse complement.
CACGTAGCGCGAGGGGCACTACTTCCGCGCAGAACTGATCATAATAGCGCGCCTCGCCGTCTAACGTGAGTGGCCAGGGCGAGCCATTTTCCTGGGTGGTCACGGTCAGTTGGGTCGTGGTGAAGTAGCGGACGAATCGCCCATCATAGGGGAAACTCTGCAGCTCGCTAATGAGCTTGGTCAGTTCCGTTACCGACCGAAAGTCTTTGACCAGCAGCACGTCCAGACGGCCATCATCCAGCTTGGCACGCGGCCCCAGCACCTGCCCCCCACCCGACTGGCGGCCATTACCTAACGCCAGTAGCAACAAAGACTCACTCTCCTCTTTTTCGTCCCAATGTAGCGTGCCGCGATAGCTGCGGTGCCGCCAAGCTTTTAGCGCTCCCATCACTGAATAAGCCCCGCCCCCGAGCAGCCGCTTAAGGGTTTTCGGTGTCGACGAAGTAACTTCAGCGCCAAACCCACCGGTAGTCATGTTGATATAGTAGCTGGTGGAAGATTCGCCACCAGCGCCTGCGGTCACGCGCACAACATCGATAGGATAGGCGCTTAACTCCCGAGCAGCGGCCAAAGCGGCGCTTGGCTCCAGCGGTAAGCCCACAGAGGTTGCAAAATCATTGGCACTGCCTAGGGGCACAATGCCTAATACAGGACGCCGATCATGGGGCAACCGCATCAGCCCGTTCATAACTTCGCTGACGGTGCCATCGCCGCCACAGGCAATCACATGGGTAACTCCCATGGCGTCAGACTGCTCTGCAATATCCGCAGCGTCGCCCCCCTCCCAGGTAGCACGAACCGTAATCAGCATCCCTGCTTGACGTTGTTCATTGACTGCTTCACGCAATGCCGGGTTACCGGCGGATTTACCATTGATAATCAGTAAATAGTGTTGCTGTGAGTCTGTCACTATTGTTATTCCTTTCCATGGTTTAACTGCGGTTGTTCGCTACTGCGCTAAACGCTTATGCCAGTGCTTTCTCGACCACCTCGTATACATTTGAAGATAGCGGCTGTTGCTTGATCCGCTCAAGCTCAGACCGCATTAGTGCTTGGCGGGTTTCATCAAAGCGCTGCCAGCGGGTTAACGGGGTGATTAGCCGCGCGGCAATTTCCGGATTAAGCCGGTTGAGCTCGATGACTACGTCAGCCAGCAGTTGGTAGCCTTGACCATCCAAACGGTGAAAATTGACCCGGTTTTGAGCAAAGGCGCCGACCAGCGCACGGACTCGATTGGGATTCTTGAGCGAAAAGGCGGGATGCTGCATCAGGTACTTCACCCGCTCAAGCACATCTGGCTGAGGGCGCGATACCTGGACGGTGAACCACTGATCCATCACCAACGGGTCATGCGCCCACTTCTCACCGAAGGCTTTGAGTGCTGGCGAAGCCAGGTCGTCGCGGTCACTGTGCACCAGAAGAGTGAGCGCCTGGCGCACATCGGTCATATTGTGGTCAGCAGCGAATTGGCTTTCACACAGCGCCAAGCCCTGCTCATCTTCAATCGACATAAGATAAGAGAGCGCCACGTTTTTCAGGCTACGCTGAGCTATTTGCTCCGGTGTCGGTGAGTACGCTTCTTCCGTCACATTGGCTTCATAGATAGCCATAAACTCATCCCGCAGAGCCACGGCTAATGACTGACGGACAAATTCCCGCGCGGCATGGATAGCATCTACATCCACAATGGGCTGCTGCTCGGCGATATAGGCTTCAGAGGGTAGCGTCAGCATCTCTGCCAATACCGCTTTATCGCTCATTGGCCCGCTCAGCAGCGCTCTAAAGGCATCGACTACGCGGCTATCCATGACCTTTTCGACGCCATTCCGATGGGCAGCAATCAAGTCATCCAAGGCCAAAAGTGCCAGACGCTGACCCGCATCCCAACGGTTGAAACCATCGCTGTCGTGGGTCAATAAGAAGGCGAGATCTTCACGTGAGTAGGGGTAATGAAGCTTCACCGGGGCGGAAAATTCGCGTAGTAAAGAGGGCACCGGCGCTTCGGCAACATCGGTGAATACAAACGTTTGCTCATCGTCACGTAGATGAATAACCGCATCTTTGCCGAGCTTTTCGCCATTGAGTGTCAGGGTTAGATCCTGCCCCGACTTGGTACCTACCAGTCCCATACGCACCGGGATATGCAGCGGCAGCTTATCTGGCTGGCCGGGTGTGGCAGGCGTACGCTGACGCAGCGTTAAGTGGTACTCACCCTGCACATAATCATACTCGCCGTGGGCGTCAATATCCGGCGTTCCCGCCTGGGAGTACCAGCGCATAAACTGGCTGAAGTCTTCACCGGAGGCTTCAGCCATACAGCCAACGAAGTCTTCAATGGTCACCGCTTGACCGTCGAACCGCTCGAAGTAAAGGTCTGAACCGCGGCGGAAACTCTCTTCCCCGACTAAATTACGCAGCATGCGGACGACTTCCGCGCCCTTTTCATAAATGGTCAGGGTGTAGAAGTTGGTAATTTCAATAAAGTGGTCAGGACGAATCGGATGCGCCGTAGGGCCGGCATCTTCGGCAAACTGGGCGGTACGGAAAAAGGAGACATCCTGAATGCGCTTAACCGGCGCGGAGTTGGTATCCGCCGAAAAACACTGGTCACGAAAGACCGTAAAGCCCTCTTTCAGCGAGAGCTGGAACCAGTCGCGGCAGGTGACGCGATTGCCCGACCAGTTGTGAAAGTATTCGTGGGCAACAATACCTTCGACGTTTTGGAACGCTGCATCGGTGGCGGTCTGGGGGTGGGTCAAGACCGCGGCGGAGTTAAAGATGTTGAGGCCTTTGTTCTCCATCGCTCCCATATTGAAATCATTGACGGCCACGATCATAAACAGATCCAGGTCGTACTCGCGACCATACGCCTGCTCGTCCCACTCCATGGCACGCTTTAACGAGGCCATGGCATGTTCGGTCTTATCCAGGTTGTCTTTTTCTACCCAAATCTGCAGCGTGACATCCCGCCCACTCATGGTGGTGAAGTGGTCTTCTACGCTATGCAGGTTGCCTGCCACCAAAGCAAACAGGTAACAGGGCTTGGGGTGCGGGTCTTCCCAAGTAACAAAGTGACGACCGCCCTCCAGCTCGCCGCGCTCAATCGGGTTACCGTTAGCCAGTAAAATCGGCTCTTGCTGCTGATCGCCGATCACCGTGACCTTAAAGGTGGCCATGACGTCCGGACGGTCGGGGTAAAAGGTAATCCGCCGAAAGCCTTCAGCCTCGCACTGGGTGCAGTACATACCGTTGGATTGGTACAGCCCCTCTAACGCCGTGTTCTCCTGCGGGGCGATCTCCACCTCGCTCTCCAACACAAACCGCTCGGGCACCTGAGCAATTCGCAGACCTTCATCGTCTAATTCATAAGCAGAGGCATCCACTGGCGTTGCATCAATCGCCAGGGAGATCAGCTTTAGGTGCTCGCCATTTAAAACGAGCGGTGCATTCGCGTCAGCCTCTGGATGTCGCTCCATCAACAGTCGCGCTTTCACACGGGTCGCGGCGGGGTCAAGATCAAACGTCAGCTCGGTATGAGTTACCCGGTAGGCGGGTGGCTGGTAATCGCTTAAATAAACCGGCTGCGGATCAGACATAGTGCGTGACTCCTGTATAAAACGAATATTACATACTTCAAAATGTTCGATAGTTTAACACCGCTATCTAGTCGCGGAAGTTATCAAACTGGAGCGGCAAATCTGGCCCCTCTTCGCCGCGCAGCAGTGCCATAACAGCTTGTAAATCGTCGCGCTTTTTACCCGTCACACGCACCTTCTCACCCTGAATTTGCGCCTGCACTTTGAGCTTGCTTGCCTTGATGCGTTTGACCACATCTTTGGCTTCCGCCGCGTCGAGCCCCTCCTTGAGAGCGACTTCCTGGCGTGCTTTCACGCCGGAGAGCACTGGGTCTTGAACATCCATACAGCGGGCATCGATACCCCGGGCGATTAAGCGGGCTCGCAGCACATCAAGCATCTGCTTGAGCTGGAAATCGACTTCCGCCTCTAGCTGCACTTTGTCGCCTTCAAGGGTGAAGCTGGCATCGACCCCCTTAAAATCGAAGCGCGACTGCACTTCTCGGTTAGCTTGGTCGACGGCGTTAGCGCCTTCGTGTTTATCGAACTCTGAGACAATATCAAATGAGGGCATGATGTAATTCCTGAAAAGACATGACCACCTATTCTAGAGCAGCCAGCCCCCTAGGGGCCAATTCTGTTCTTTTTTGTTGCTTTTCAATGTAAATTATTAAGACAAACATTCGCAGAATACCGCAAATACCTGTACAAAAATTGTCCCCAAGCACCTCCATAAAGATGTTCAACCCTGTGCTGATAGCTTAGGCTAGCGGATTAAGAATATTGGCTATTTTTCAGCTTTCCGTTTTATCAGGAGATACCATGAGTGACCGCGACACCCGCCACAAAGCCTCTATGGAAAAACTTAAAGCGCGCGTAGAGGAGAAAGTCGCCAGTGCCAATGAACAGCGCGGCCTGATTATTGTTAACACCGGCAACGGAAAAGGCAAAACGACAGCCGCTTGGGGTACGGTCACCCGCGCCTTGGGTTATGGCTATAAAGTGGGCGTGGTTCAGTTTATCAAGGGGTTATGGGAGTGCGGCGAACGCAATCGCTTGGAAGAAGATGCCAATCTAGAGGTGGCGATAATGGCCACCGGTTTCACCTGGGATACGCAAAATCGCCAAGCGGACACCGACGCCTGCCAAGCAGTGTGGAAAGAGGCTGAGCGTATGCTCGCGGATCCAGAGACCTATCTGGTGGTGCTTGATGAAATCACCTATATGCTCAAGTTTGGCTACCTTGAAATCGAATCCGTTAAACAAGCACTGGAGAATCGCCCTCAAGAACAAACAGTGATTATTACCGGCCGCAACGCTCACCGCGAACTCGTCGCCATGGCCGATACGGTGACCGAAATGCAGGAAGTGCGCCATGCCTTCAATAACGGCCTACAGGCGCGCCGGGGTATCGACTTTTAAATAGCAAAAGGGGCAACTAAGTTGCCCCTTTTGCTCATCTGCCAACCAATGGCCAGCTTAAACCGCTGCTAGCTATCTAAAACCGTCCTTAGCTATCGAACGGGTTACGCAGTACGATGGTTTCCATGCGGTCTGGACCGGTGGAAATAATATCGATGCTGGTGCCTACCTGCTCTTCAAGGTAGCTGATATAAGCGCGGGCATTGGCAGGTAAATCTTCTACCTTCTTAGCGCCCAGGGTCGACTCTTTCCAGCCTGGCAGGTCTTCGTAGAGGGGTTCGACCGCTTCATAGCCTTCTGAATCCACCGGAGTCTCCAGCACGTCGCCATCTTTACTGCGATAGCCAACGCAGACGCGGATATTTTCCAACCCATCCAGTACGTCCAGCTTGGTCAGGCAGATACCGGAGACCGAGTTGATCTGCACCGCATGACGCAGTGCCACGGCGTCAAACCAGCCACAGCGGCGGGCACGGCCAGTGGTAGCACCGAACTCGTGGCCACGCTCAGCAAGGTGACGGCCATCGACATCGAACAGCTCCGTGGGGAACGGACCTGAACCAACACGGGTGGTATACGCCTTGGTGATACCCAGCACATAGTCCAAATAGAGCGGGCCGACGCCAGAGCCGGTGGCCGTGCCGCCTGCAGTGGTGTTGGAGCTGGTTACATAGGGGTAAGTACCGTGATCGATATCCAACAGCGAGCCCTGAGCACCTTCGAACAGGATATTCTCACCGGCTTTACGCAGGTCGTGCACCATACTGACGGTATCGCACACCATGGGACGCAGCTCTTCGGCCATCTGCATCGCCGTGTCCAGCACTTCCTGGAAGTCGACCGCCGGTTCGCCGTGGTAATTCACCAACACGAAGTTGTGGTAGTCGAGCACTTCGCCCAACTTGGAAGCGAAACGCTCGCGATGCAGCATATCGCCTAAGCGCAGGCCGCGACGGGCGACTTTGTCTTCGTAGGCAGGACCAATGCCCCGGCCGGTGGTGCCAATTTTGGCAATGCCACGGGCTTTTTCACGGGCCTGATCCAGGCGCACGTGGTAAGGCAGGATCAGCGGACAAGCAGGCGACAGACGCAGGCGTTCGCGTACCGGCACACCTTTGGCTTCCAGCTCACGGATCTCTTTGATCAGCGCTTCCGGCGAAAGCACCACACCATTACCAATCACACAGGTTTTGCCTGGGCGCAAAACGCCGGATGGAATCAGGTGGAGAACGGTCTTTTCACCGTCGATGACCAGCGTATGCCCCGCGTTATGACCACCTTGAAAACGCACCACGGCGGATGCGGATTCAGTCAGCAGGTCAACGATTTTACCCTTGCCTTCGTCACCCCATTGGGTGCCCAGCACTACGACATTCTTACCCATTATGATGCACTCGTCTCTTGTGTCAGGGCCGTTGGCTGCCAACGACCATCGATAAGCTCAAGACGGCGGTCACACTCATGCTCCGCCGGCCCAGTACGCTGCCCTGGCAGCGCTTGAATCACGCGTTCCCCCTGCTCACGCAGCGCGACAATAGCAGCGTTGAGCGACTCATCCTGCATAGCGGGCGACCAAATAGCCCCGCGGCTCGGGGATGCCAGCGCCAGCGACGCCAGCTGTTTCAGATCCATCGAGAAACCGGTGGCTGGGCGCGCACGACCAAAGGCCCGCCCGGTATCGTCATAACGGCCGCCTTTAGCCAGCGCATGCCCGTAGCCCGGCACATAAGCGGCAAACATCATACCCGTGTGGTATTGATAGCCGCGCAGCTCCGCCAAGTCAAAGTAGAGCGACACATCAAAGCGTGCCAGCACCCCTTGATAAAGCGCATCCAACTGATCCAGCGCCGCCGTAACCGAAGCCGGCGCGCCAGCAAAACGCTCCCGCGCCTGGCGTAAAATATCCGCACCGCCGTGCAGATCGCCCAGGGCTAACAGCATGTCCGCTAAGGCTGGGTCGCTGACACTGGCATCTACATGCTGCGCCAGTTGACTGGGTGATTTTAGCGCTAACGCCTCAAATAGCGCACGCTCCTGCTCGGCGCTAAGTGCTGCGGCTTCGGCAAGGCTTCGATAGATACCGATATGTCCAAGCGCCAGGTGAATCTCTTCCGCACCTGCGGCTTTCATACTGGCCAGCGCCAAGTGAATAATTTCACTGTCCGCTTCAAGCCCTGCATGACCAAACAGCTCAGCGCCCACCTGCACCGGGCTACGGCCGCCCTGATGCTGGTCTGCCTTAGCACGCAGCACATTAGTGCAGTAGCAAAGGCGCACCGGCCCCTGACGCTTTAGCGAGTGGGCATCCATACGCGCAACTTGCGGCGTAACGTCCGCCGAGGCGCCCATCATGCGACCCGTTAACTGGTCGGTCAGCTTAAAGGTCTGAAGATCCAGATCTGTACCGGTGCCTGTTAACAGGGAGTCCAGAAACTCCACTGGGGGCGGCATTACCTGGTCATAGCCCCAGCAGTGGTAAAGATCGAGCAGCGCGCGGCGCAGCTCTTCCATACGGCTTGCCTGAGGCGGAAGCACCTCATCCATGCCGTCGGGCAGTAGCCAGCGGTCAGCGATGGTCATGACGATTGCCTTGAACTTGAAGAAATAGGAGCCACAAAAAAACCGGGCGACGCCCGGTCAATAAATTCTATCACGTTTATTGGCCGGGTGAACCCCGCTTGGCTATCAACAAACCAAGACGGGGAGCACCGGCCAACGGCGGTTTACTCGCCGCTGTCTTCACCGCTTTCTGGTTCAGCGCTACGCAAATAGCGGAAGAAATCGCTACTTGGCTCCAGCACCATCAGATTGCCATCGTCGGCAAAGCTTTCGCTATAGGCATTAAGGCTACGCCAGAAAGAGAAGAACTCCTGATCCTGACCATACGCTTCAGAGAAAATCGCAGCGGCTTGGGCATCGCCTTCACCGCGCAGCGTCTCGGAGCGCTCATTGGCCTGGGCAAGCAATACCTGGCGACGACGATCCGCATTGGCGCGAATACGTTCAGCCTCTTCCTGCCCCTGAGCACGCCACTCACGGGCTTCACGCTCACGCTCGGAGCGCATCCGCTCAAAAACAGCAGCTGATACGTCTTCAGGCAAATCGATGCGCTTGATACGAATATCGCGAATTGCCACCCCGAGCTCTTCACGCATCAGCTCGTCAAGCTCTTCGGTGGGGCCTGTCATCAGGTCATCACGACGCTCAGCGATAATTTCCTGAAGATTCAAGCGACCAAATTCATTACGCAGGCTCTCATCCACCCGCGGTTGTATCAGGCGGATAGCCATCAACTCATCACCCGCCGTCGCTTCGTAGTAGCGCGTGGGATTCACCACCTGCCACTTAACGTAGGAGTCGACGATCACCGCTTTCTGCTCAAGGGTCAGATAGCGGCTGGTATCGGTGTCCAGCGTCAACAAGCGCGTATCAAACTTACGGATCGTTTGCGCGATCGGCACTTTAGCGTGCAAACCAGGCTGAATATTCTCTTCAATGACTTCACCAAAGCGCAGCTTAACGGCTCGCTCGGTTTCGTCTACCACGTACAGAGTGTTGCTTGCCAGCCACGCCACGGCAGCCAGACCACCAACAATCAGCAGGGATCGATTATTAATCATTTACCGGCCCTCCCTGCGGATGGAGCTACTATTGGTATTCGATGAAGAGCTGGAACTGCCCTGGGTGTTGCGTAACCGCTCAAGCACACTCGGGTCTAGCTGTTCATCGCTGTTGTCGCTTCCGCTGGAAGAGTTATTTCGATTACTGCTTCCACCGCTAAGCTGATCGAGGGGTAGATACATCAGCGGCGCGTTTTCGCTTACATCCAGCAGCACCTTCGGCGAATTACTAAACACTTCTTCCATTGTGTCCAGGTACATACGTTCACGCATGATATCCGGGGCATTTGTGTACTCGGAAAGTAGCGAGTTAAAGCGGTTGGCTTGGCCCTGCGCTTCAGCAACTACTGACTCACGGTAACCCTGCCCCTGCTCAACAATACGCTGCGCCTGACCTTGCGCTTCCGGAATGATCGCGTTGGCGTAAGCAATACCCTGGTTGATTGTGCGCTGACGATCCTCACGCGCACGAATAACGTCATCGAAGGCGTCGATCACTGGCGCGGGCGCCGAAGTGGACTCGATGTTAATAGTTTGCAGGCGAATACCAGCACCGTAGTTGTCGAGATAAGACTGTAGACGACTAGCGACCGAGCTACCCAGAATCTCACGACCCGAGGTCAGGATATCGATCATATCGGTACCGCCGACGACGTGACGTAGTGCCGAATCCAGCGCATTCTCAATCGAGATCGCAGGATCGCGTACGTTAAGCACAAAATCGCGTGGATTAGCTACCTGGTACTGGGCAGAAATTTCCACTTCGACAATGTTTTCGTCGCGGGTCAGCATCGACTGGGTCTGCGATAGAGAGCGCACACGGGTCACATTGACCATGCGCACATCGTCAATCAGCGGCGGATTCCACTGCAGGCCTGGATCTACGATGCCCTGAAACTCACCAAACCGCAGCACAACGCCACGCTCGGATTGATCCACGAGGTAGAAGCCCATTGCAGCCCAGATCGCCAGCGCAACAATAATCAGCAGGCCTGGCAGCGCGAAAGGGTTGCGGTTCTTATCACTACCGCCACCCCCGGGTTTCTTGCCGCCGCCTTTTTTGCCGCCACCCAACATGCTGTTGAGCTTGTCCTGAAACTTTTTCAGCGCTTCATCCAGGTCAGGTGGGCCTTGGTTGTTGCCCCCTTTATTGCCGTTGTTGCCGCCGCCATTATTACTGCCACGGTTTCCATCGCCGTCGTTTCCACCGCGTCGGCCGCCACTACTCCAAGGGTCGTGCTGGTTGCCACCACCAGGCTCATTCCAGGCCATACTTCGTCTCCACTAAGGTATTCGCTAACGCTAGTGGCATCACACTTAGGCGTCACCACCGCGTTTTGATATTATTGCTCTATAAACCTTGTACCATTTTCATACAAAACTGCATACATGCAGCGTACTAGGATGGGTAATTAAGTCGCTTACCACTCATCGGTTTCACGCAGCGCTTCAGGTAAATAGGTGTTGGCTCGCTCGCCCAGTTGGGCCATTAACTGATTAAAGTCACGCCGCGGCAAACGCACATCAAGCACCGAATGCCCCTGCTCATCAAAGGCTTCCTCGCGAACGGCATTAAGCTCGTGCAACCCTGCGCGCAGCTTACCCTGCTCGGGAGTCAGTGTCAGCGAAAAGCCAATGACATCATTTGCCAAGCGCTCAGTCAGCGCTTCATGGAGCAGTTCAAGCCCCTGGCCCTGCTGGGCCGAAAGCCAAACCACTTCGGGCACACCATGCCCATCACGCTCTATACGCGGAGCACTATCGAGCTTATCAATTTTATTCATGACTTTGAGTACCGGCACATCATCGGCGCCGATCTCTTTGAGCACTAGCTCCACCTGTTCCACGTTCAACTCGCGGTCAGGGTCTGCGGCATCGATTACGTGTACCAGCAACGACGCTTCCGATGCTTCCTGGAGCGTCGCTTGAAACGCCTCAACCAACTTGTGCGGCAAGTGGCGAATAAAGCCCACGGTATCGGCCATCACTACGGGGCCAACGTCTTCAATCTCAAGCCGCCGCAAAGTAGGGTCAAGTGTCGCAAACAGCTGGTCGGCTGCATACACCTCAGAATTGGTTAAGGCGTTAAATAGCGTTGACTTACCGGCGTTGGTGTACCCCACCAGCGATACGCTATGAATTTCCGCGCGCGCACGCGCTCGGCGATTCTGGTCACGCTGACTGCGTACTTTATCGAGCCGCTTATGAATCGATTTGATCCGACCACGCAGCAGACGACGGTCAGTTTCTAACTGCGTCTCGCCTGGGCCGCGCAGGCCAATCCCACCTTTTTGCCGCTCTAGGTGTGTCCAACCACGCACGAGGCGAGTCGACATATATTCAAGCTGAGCAAGCTCTACCTGGAGCTTACCTTCATGTGTTCTTGCTCGTTGCGCAAAGATATCGAGGATCAAACCAGTACGGTCGAGTACTCGGCACTTGAGCTCTTGCTCTACATTGCGCTCTTGAGAGGGGCTTAAGCTATGGTTGAAGATCACCAGCTCTGCCTCATGAGCCGCGAGCAGTGCTCGCAGCTCTTCCAACTTACCTGACCCAATAAAGGTGCGCGAGTCAGGTCGGTGGCGGCTAGCAGTGAGTAGAGTCGCAGGCTCTGCACCAGCAGAGCGTACGAGCTCTAAAAACTCACCCGGGTCTTCACGTTTTTGTTCATCATGAAAATCGACGTGAACAAGAACTGCCGTTTCACCGGCGTCTGGGCGTTCGAAAAACAATCAATACCTCGTGGACTCTCTTGCTTCTCCAGCGGTGTTAAATCTCCGCATCCTGCTCTGCCGGGTCTTGCGCAGGCAAGCGTACGTTGCGAGATGGAACAACCGTGGAAATAGCGTGTTTATAAACCATCTGACTGACGGTATTACGCAGCAGGATAACAAACTGGTCAAACGATTCGATCTGGCCCTGCAGCTTAATGCCATTGACCAAAAAGATAGAGACCGGAATGCGCTCCTTGCGCAGAATGTTCAAGTACGGGTCTTGAAGGGACTGCCCTTTGGACATGTTGCTCTCCCTAAAACTGTCGTTGGGGTTAATTATCAAATGGCGTGCCCTACTGGTGCTACGCCGCACTATTTTATTACTGCCCGGAAGGCCGAATGATGCCCGAAGAGCCAAGTGACAATCGAAAGGCTCAAACACCCAGCCAATCGAAAACACACTACCTAAATTACTATCTTAGCGATCTATCTTACGCTAAGCACCGCTGTCACGCACGAGTTTCAGCACTTGATCCAGCGCATCAGAGCGCTGTGAATCTACCCAGTTAAGTTCTGGCCAGCTTCTCAACCAAGTTAATTGTCGCTTGGCTAGCTGACGAGTTGCGATCACGCCTCGCTCAACGAGAGAGGCATAGTCATACTCACCTTCCAGGTACTCCCACACTTGGCGATAACCAACACTCTTCATCGCCGGCAGGCCTAAATGTAAGTCATTACGCTTTTTGAGGGCGGCGACTTCATTTATCAAGCCCTCACCCAACATTACTTCGAAACGCTGAGCAATGCGTTGATGCAGCAAGCTGCGATCACTGGGCGCTAAAGCTATCGACAACACGCGCCAGGGAAAGGTTTCCGGCTGTTGCTCCGCCCACAGCTCACTCATTGGCCGACCACTGGCGTAGTACACTTCCAGCGCGCGCATGACACGCTGCGGGTCATTGGGGTGAATGCGCTGAGCGGATACCGCATCCACCTCTGCCAAGCGTTGATGTAGCGACAATAGACCTTCGTTTTGCCACTGTGCTTCAAGCCGTTGGCGAATAGCCGGGTCGGCAGAGGGCAAGTTTGCTACCCCCTCAACCAACCGCTTGTAGTAAAGCATGGTACCGCCGACCAGCAGTGGGACTTTGCCCGCCGCGCTGATTTGTCGCATAAGCGAAAGCGCATCTACACGAAAATCGGCCGCTGAGTAGGGCTCAGCGGGATCGCGAATGTCGATCAAATGGTGAGGCGCGCGGGCAAGCTCCGCCGCGCTGGGTTTGGCACTGCCAATATCCATACCGCGATATACCATGGCCGAGTCAACGCTAATCAGCTCATGCGCCAGGCGCTCGTGTAGCGCCATCGCCGCATCGGTTTTCCCAGCGGCCGTCGGGCCCATTAAAAAAATCGCCCAGGGGCGGGTATCAGCCATGCGCGGTTCCGTTAGCTACAAAAAAAGGTGATTACTGATCGCGCAGCTGTTGTTCAAACATCTATTGGCCGCGCAAGAAGAGCCGATCAAGCGCCTTGAGTCCCATCTGCGTCCAGGTGGGACGACCGTGATTGCATTGGTCGCTGCGCTCGGTGCGCTCCATGTCACGCAGTAGCGCGTTCATCTCGTCGATAGTAAGCCGACGGTTGGCACGCACGCTGCCATGACAGGCCATTGTAGAGAGTAGTTCATGTACCCTAGCCTCGACTTGATGGGTACGCCCATAGCGCGCCAGCTCTTCCAGCATCTGACGCACCAGTGCCTCAGGATCAGCCTGAGCAAGTAACGCCGGCAGTTGACGTACCAGCAGCGTCTCTGGCCCAGCTATATCCAACTCAATACCCAGCCTGGCGATCGCCTCTTGCTCACTTTCTGCCGTGGCCACTTCGGCCCGGCTAGCGGCAATGGCGACGGGCACTAGCAGCGGCTGCGCATCCAATCCTTTGGCGGCAGCTAGCTGTGTTTTCATGCGTTCATAGACGATTCGCTCATGGGCGGCATGCATATCCACCAGCACCAATCCCTCGGCGTTCTGGGCCAGAATATAAATGCCGTGCAACTGCCCTAGCGCAAACCCTAATGGTGGTGGCGCAGTGGGGTCGTTATCAGGCATCGCCAGGGGCGCTTCACGCACCTCACTATATCGCTCACTGGGAGGGCTCGGCTGAGGCGTTAACAGCGTTTCTTCGTGATTGGGGTGCAGCGCCTGATACCCCTGCATAAAGCGGCGCACGCGCTCAGCACCGGGGTGGCGATCCGGCGAGTGGGTCAGCGCAATCCCCTGCTGCTGCCAGCGGGGCTGTTCGGCAGCCACTTCTGAAGCTTCGCCCTGTGGCGATGCGCCTGACGTATCAGCCACCTCGGCATCATGCTCCTCGGCACTCTCGGCGGGTTTAGCTGACGCCAGAGAGTGGTGGAGGCTCGAATAGAGAAAATCGTGAACCATACGACCATCACGAAAGCGCACTTCATGCTTGGTGGGGTGGACGTTGACGTCGACAACGTCTGGATCAAGCTCCAGATAGAGCACAAAGACCGGGTGACGGCCGTTAAACAGCACGTCGCGATAGGCCTGACGCACCGCGTGGGCGACCAAACGATCACGCACCACGCGCCCATTGACGAAAAAGTACTGCTGGTCAGCCTGGGAGCGCGAGTGGGTGGGCAGGCCCACCCAGCCGCTTAGTCGTATACCGCCCGCTTCACGCTCGATATAGCGGGCGTGCTCGATAAAGTTCTTGCCCAGCAGCGAGGCTATACGCCGCTCCCGGGCCGCCGCAGAATGACCGGCGGGCAACTGGTGAATGACTTTCTGGTTATGGCGCAATACCCAGGCGATGTCGTAGCGGGATAGCGCTTGACGGCGAAATGCCTCTTCTACATGGGCAAATTCGGTCTTTTCTGTGCGCAGAAACTTGCGCCGGGCGGGGGTATTAAAGAACAGATCGCGCACGCCAACACTAGTGCCACGAGGGTGTGGCGCAGGTGTCACCCGTGCCTCCATACCACGCCCTTCCGCAACCACCCGCCAGCCATGGCGGGGGTCATCTTCGGCATTGGAGATTAGCTCCAGCCGTGAGACGGAGCTGATCGATGCCAGCGCTTCGCCGCGAAAGCCTAGCGAACTAACGCCCTCTAAGTCTTCCAGGCTGCCAATCTTACTGGTGGCATGGCGAGCCAGGGCCAGCGGCAAATCCTCTTCGCCAATGCCAATCCCGTCATCGCGCACTTTGATCAGCCGCGCGCCCCCCTGCTCGATCTCTACTTCGATACGCTGGCTGCCCGCATCGATAGCGTTCTCTATCAGCTCTTTGGTGACCGATGAGGGGCGCTCAACCACCTCACCGGCGGCAATCTGGTTGGCCAACCGTGGGTCGAGTACCTGTATACGTGGTGCAGTAGTGGTCATATCAGTCAACACGGCACCTCATGAACGGGGAATCTGTAACACTTGGCCAACGCGAATCACGTCACCATTCAGGTCATTGGCCTGCCGCAACTGATTAACCGGTACGCCATGACGCACAGCAATCGCTGACAGGGTGTCTCCCGACTGTATACGATACTCGTTACCTGAAGGGCGACGCTGATTATCACGCTGCCAGGCAAGCAGGCTGGCTGGCGGTGGGAAGCGCTCGAAATGCTCGCGCAAGCCGCTGAAAATAGCTTGAGAAAGCCCCGATTGATGGACTGGGTCGCGTAGCCGACGCTCTTCGTCAGGGTTAGAGATAAAGCCAACCTCGATCAACAGCGAGGGGATATCGGGAGACTTCAGTACCATAAACCCAGCCTGCTCGACCCGCGACTTATGCAGCCGGTTAATGCGGCCTAACTGCTCCAATACCTGACCACCGATCGAGAGCGAGTCATTCAGCGTGGCAGTCATGGTCAAATCCAACAACACGCCGCGCAGCACTTGGTCTTTATCACGCAAGGAGAGATTGCCATCGACGCCGCCGATAAGGTCAGAGCGGTTCTCACTATCCGCCAGCCACTGAGCAGTTTCCGAGGTGGCGCCGCGCTGAGAAAGCGCATAGACAGAGCTCCCTTGGGGCCTTGGGCTGGTGAAAGCATCGGCGTGTATCGAGACAAAAAAGTCGGCTTTCTGCTCACGTGCCAGGGCGGTACGCTGACGCAACCCTATATAGTAGTCGCCATCCCGCACCAGCACGGCCTTAAAGCCTTCGGTACCGTTCACTTCAGCAGCTAGGCGACGGGCAATTTCCAGCACTACGTCCTTTTCCCGTGTGCCTGAAGGGCCAATAGCCCCTGGGTCTTCACCACCATGACCGGCGTCGACGGCAATAATAATATCGCGTCTTGGGTGCGGCTTGGCTTCCTGCACTTCTGCTGGCGCTGCCCCGCTAGGCGGCGCCACGTTGTCTGGCATTTGGCCTTGAGCCGATGCCCGCTGGGCTTGAATTTCCTGATCCCGAATCATCGCCTCAATGGGGTCAATCGGATTCTCGACGGCGCTCTCACCAGGATATTCAAGATCAACGACCAGTCGGTGGCCGTACTGATCGTTAGGTGTCAGGGTAAAGTGGCGCGGCTCAATTTCTCGATTAAGCTCAAGCACAACCCTCAGGCCACCCCCCTCTCGTGTGCCAGTGCGCACCGAGCTAATCGCACTGTCATGTAAAGGCAGCGTACTGGGGTCGGTATCCATCTGAGTATCATCTAGATCAATCACCAACCGCGCTGGGTTCTCCAGCGAAAATACGTTGGCATTAGTCGCAGCGGAGAGATCAAACACCAACCGGGCATGATCTGGCGCCGCCCAAAGCCGCATGCTCTCTACGCTGGACGCTTGAACATTAAGCGCCGCCAGGGCAAAAAAACTGGCGGCTAACAAGCGATATACGCGTGCCGCTATGCCCCTCATTTCCATTGAATCACACCGTTCTCCAACTGACCGGAAGCTTCTTGACCTACCTTGCTTCGCAATAATTCAAGCATACGCTGACCGTTATCACTACCCGCAGCTAATGAGACCAAACGCCCTTGCTCCACTACTTCCAAGGTTAGCCGCAGGTCAGGCGCTGGCAACCACCCTTCACCGCGGCTGGGCCACTCAATAATGGTGACTGCATCGTCGGCCAGCACGTCTCGACCACCAATAAACTCAAGCTCCTCTGGATCCGCTAAGCGGTATAAATCCAGATGATAAAGCCGCTGGTCGTTCAGCTCATAAGGCTCTACCAAGGTGTAAGTGGGACTCTTAACCGCCCCTTGATGACCATAAGCCCGCAGGATGCCACGCGTTAACGTGGTTTTACCGGCACCTAGCTCCCCCTCTAGATAGACGAGCCCACGTCCTTGCAATACATGCCCGAGCGCTTCGCCAAAAGCGACCTGGGCCTCTTCGTTGTCTAATTGCACCTGCATTTGGGCTGCCTTCACGGATTAATCAATTTTCGCGCATAGGATGCCAGATCGCTGGCCAGCAGGCCACGCTCGCCTTCTTCCGCTGCCGCGCGATCGGCCGCTAACGCATGCACCATGGCACCTAGCCAGGCACTAAACTCCACCTCACCCCGCTGAGCAATCAACGCCCCAAGCATACCGCTGAGCACATCGCCCATGCCGCCGCTGGCCATACCGGGGTTACCGTAAGGGCACACCACCAAACCGCTAGGCCCAGCAATTAGACTGCCCGCGCCTTTCAATATCACCACACCACCCCGAGCGCGTTGCAGTGCTTGAGCAGCAGCGGGCCGGTCGGATTGGATATCGGCAACGGAACAGTTTAATAGCCGCGCGGCTTCACCGGGGTGTGGAGTCAATATCCAGTTATCACGGCGAACCTCCGGCCACTGGCGCGCCAGCAGGTTAAGCCCATCGGCATCTACCACCAGCGGGGTGTCTGACTGCAGTGCACTCTGTAGCACCGCCTGCCCCCAGGCAGCCTGACCAAGCCCTGGCCCTACCACCACAACGTCAGCGTTACTGGGCAACTCAGCGGCTTCAGCCCCTCCGCGTACGCTATGAGCCATCACTTCCGGGCAACGCACCAAACTGGCGGCAATATGTTCTGGGGCGGTCGCCAGGCTTACTTTACCCGCTCCCAAACGCGCGGCGGCTTGGCAGGCCAGTAGAGCTGCACCACCAAAACCTGGAGCGCCCCCCATCACCAGCACATGCCCCATGTCACCTTTATGGTTAGTGCGCAGGCGCGGAGCAAAAGCCTCTGCCAACAGCGAATCATCCAGGCGCCAGGCCGTAGGGGGAATGTCGAAATAGGCCTGGGCTTTGACACCCAGGGGACGAAAGTCGATCTCACCGGTATAAGCCGGTGCATCGCCAGTATGCAGCCCCACCTTATCGCCAATAAAAGTCACCGTGCAGGTAGCCTTTACAGCAATACCCGGTACCGCACCGGTATCTACAACCAAACCGGAGGGAGTATCAATCGCCAGTACCGGTTGACCTGCAGCATTGATCGTTTCAATAGCGCGCTTGAAGCGCCCTTCTACTTCTCCGGTTAACCCGGTACCTAGCAGTGCATCGACTATCACTTCACCGGAGAGCTCTATACCGGCGTGCCACTCCTCACACCCCACCCCCGCGGATGTTGCTAATTCTGCGGCACGGGCCGCATCGCCGCTGAGCTCTTCAACGGGTTTAAGGGTTATGCGCTGTACTTTGAGGCCCGACTGCATGGCTAGCGCTGCCAGCACGTGACCATCGCCACCGTTGTTCCCGCTCCCACATAGCACGCTAATGCTACGTGCTTGAGGCCAACGTGAGCGGAAGCTGTGCCAGGCGCTTGATGCAGCGCGCTGCATCAACGCAAATCCATCGATGCCACCCGCAATAGTGCGGCGATCGAGCTCCCGCACCTGGGCAGCTTTATAGAGGGGGCGTAGCATGGAAGTGTTCGGGACTGTCACGATCGCTCCTTTCACATGTTTTGATGGCTGCCAATGCGTTAGCATAGCGCGCTTAATGCCTTGCTGTTGATTGACTATGTCGAATTCCACTGCCTTTGCACGTTCAGATGGTGCAATGACCGACCAGAAACTTGCTCGCCTTGCCGACCTGATTAAAATCTGGGGGCGAGAGCTGGGTTTTCAGCAAGTGGGCATCACCGATACTGAACTGTCGGCTCATGAAGACCACCTCGACGCGTGGCTGGAAAAAGGCTACCACGGCGAAATGGGCTTTATGGCCAAGCATGGCACCAAGCGCACTCGCCCTGAGGAGCTGGAACCCGGCACTCAGCGCATTATCAGCGTGCGTATGGATTACCTGCCCGCCGAGGTGGAGAGCACCAAGGTGCTCGGCCAGCCCAGCCGCGCCTATGTATCGCGCTACGCCCTTGGCCGTGATTATCACAAGCTAATACGCAAACGGTTAGCCCTATTAGCAAAAAAAATTGAGCAGGAAGTCGGCGACTTCGGTTACCGCGCTTTTGTCGATTCAGCGCCGGTGATGGAGCGTGCTCTGGCCCAGAAAGCAGGGCTTGGTTGGTTTGGCAAAAACGCCATGCTGCTCAATCCCAAAGCGGGTTCGCTATTTTTTCTTGGCGAACTGTATACCGATCTACCTCTCCCCATTGACGCACCGTTTGAACACGAACACTGCGGTAGCTGCAGTGCTTGCCGCACCGCTTGCCCCACCGGCGCCATCGTCGACGATAAAGTGGTCGACTCCCGCAAGTGCATTTCGTATCTCACCATTGAGCTTCACGGGGCGATTCCGGTTGAGTTTCGCCGCGCCATGGGCAACCGTATTTACGGCTGCGACGACTGCCAACTGGTCTGCCCTTTTACTCGCTTTACCCATATCACCCAGGAAGATGACTTTGCGCCGCGCCATGACTTAGACCGCGCATCGCTTATCAGCCTGTTTGGCTGGGGCGAAGCGGAGTTTTTGGATAAAACTGCCGGCAGCCCCATTCGGCGCATTGGCTACCAGCGCTGGCTGCGCAATATTGCCATTGGCCTGGGCAATGCGCCCTGGAGCGAGGCTGTTGAAGCCGCGCTATGGGCACGTAGAGCCTACCCAAGCGCACTGGTGCGTGAACACGTCGCCTGGGCACTTGAAGAGCAGCGCAGGAAGCACGGTGAGCGCATTGCTACCGATACCTGCTCCTCTTAACTACTCTTCTTCGTCGCTGCTCTGATCAACGCGTAAAAACGTATTGCGGTAGTGAGCCAGTTCAGCGATGGACTCTTTAATGTCATCCATGGCCAGGTGCACGTTCTGCTTACTAAAACCCGCTAGCGCGCCGGGGTTCCAGCGTTTAGCCACTTCTTTAATGCTCGACACATCAAGGTTGCGGTAGTGGAAAAAGTTAAGCAGCGCAGGCATCTCACGCTCGAGAAAACGCCGATCCTGATGGATGCTGTTGCCGCACATGGGCGACGACCCCGAAACCGCGTACTGCTGCAAAAACGCCAGGGTTTGCTGCTCGGCTTCAGCAGTTTCCACTTGGCTGGCTTTTACCCGCGCGACCAAGCCTGACTCGCCGTGTGTTTTCTGGTTCCAGTCATCCATCTGCGCCAGCAGGCTATCGGGCTGCTTTACTGCAATCACCGGCCCTTCCGCCACCACGTTTAAATCCGCATCGGTGATCAGCGTTGCCACCTCAATGATGCGCTCCTTATTAGGATCGAGACCGGTCATCTCTAGATCAATCCACACCAGCAGATCATTCCGCGGCGCCGTTTTTCCTGCCGCTGCACATGTCGTTTCGTTGCTCATTACCTGTATTCCTTTGCCCGAATGACCATTAACATCATGCAAGTGTGCCTTAAATAGGCCTGCCAAGCAGCTACAAAGGAGAGCTTGGCCACTTGATGGCATCTTTGATAAGTACAATCACACCTTTGATAGGTACAATGACCTCTATTGTAGCGATCATCAGGTGGTCATGAGCAAACGTAAATTAAGTCGCCAGCAGCAGTGGCGAGTCGAGAAAGTCCAGGCGGAACGTGCCCAGCGCGCCGAAAAGCGCGACGTGCAAGACGCTGAAAAACTCGCCGCCGGTGAATACGGGGCCGAACAGCCCGGCCGCGTTGTTGCTCACTTTGGCCGCACCCTAGAGGTGCGTAATAGCGATAATGAACCGGTGCGCTGTCACTTACGCGCCAACCTGGACGGCCTCGTTACCGGCGACAGAGTGATATGGCGCGCTGGGCAAGAAGGCTCCGGCGTAGTGGTGGCCCGTGAAGAGCGCGACAGCGTGCTTAAACGCCCTGACGCTCGCGGCCTGCTCAAACCGGTGGCTGCCAATATTGACCAGCTATTGATCGTGTTTGCAGTGGAACCCGCCCCCCACGCCAATCTTATTGACCGTTACCTGGTTGCCGCCGAAGCCACCGGCATAGCGCCAGTGCTAGTGCTCAACAAAACCGACTTACTGCCAGAAGATGGCGGCGAGTTAGGCAAATTGTTAGAACGCTATCGCGACTTGGGCTACCCCGTCGTACGCACCACCACCGCTACCGAAACCGGGCTGGATGATCTGCGCAGCCAGCTTGAAGGCCGCACCTCGGTGTTTGTCGGTCAGAGCGGCGTGGGCAAGTCATCGCTCATCGATTTGCTGCTACCCGACGAAACCCTCCGCATTGGTGCGCTCTCGGAAGACTCTCGCAAAGGCACTCACACCACCACAACGGCGCGCCTCTACACCATGAGTCGCGCGGAAGTAGCCGACGGCGATCTCATCGACTCACCGGGTATTCGCGAGTTTGGCCTGGTGCACCTCAACGAGCAGGAAGTCACCGACGGCTTTATTGAGTTTCACGACTATATTGGTCACTGCCGCTTCCGTGACTGCCGTCACCGTAATGAGCCAGGCTGCGCTTTACTCGCAGCGGTCGAGGCAGGCAAGATTCATCCAGCACGCTTTACCAGCTACCGGCGCATACTTGACAGCTTGGATAGCTAGGATTTAAAGGAGTTACTCATGAGCACCGAAAGCCAATCGTCGGAATCCAACCTGCTACCGCTAATCGTTGACCCCGAACAGCTGCAGGATCATTTGGATGACCCACAGCTGCTGATTATCGATGTACCGGTCAACGGCGATAGCTATCGCCAGGGCCATGTGCCTGGGGCTATCTTCCTCGATTTTCGCTATTTGATGCGCGGTGAAGGGCCTGTGCCCAGCGACGTTCCCAGCGTCGAGGCGCTATCAAGGCTATTCAGTGCCCTGGGCTTAACCCGCGATACTCACGTGGTCGCTTACGACGACGAAGGCGGCGGCTGGGCGGCACGCTTACTGTGGACGCTAGACCTGATCGGCCACACTCGCTACTCCTATTTAAATGGCGGCATTCACGCCTGGCGCGATGCGGGCCTGGAAGAGAGCACAGAACCGACCGCCCCAACCCCCAGCGAATACCACGCTGAGTTTCTCAACCCCCAAGCCCTGATTACCTGCGACGAAATCAAAGAGAAGCTCGACGATAAGCAGTTTGCGGTTTGGGATGCGCGCTCCAAAGATGAGTACGATGGCGTACGCGGTAATAACAAGCACCTGGGCCATATTCCAGGGGCGGTCAATATGGATTGGCTCCATGCCATGGATCGCAACCGCGCGCTACGTATACGCGATTACGCCGAGCTGATCACCGAGCTAGGCGCCCTGGGCCTCACGCCCGACATGGAAATTGCCACCCACTGCCAAAGCCACCACCGCAGCAGTTTTACCTGGCTGGTGGGCAAAGCGCTAGGCTTTAACATGCGCGGCTATGCGGGTTCCTGGGGTGAGTGGGGCAACCGCGACGATACGCCAATTGAAAAGTAAAGAACACTCAGCGTAATTGTTTAAAGTAAATGCGCGCTCGACTAAGGGCGCCGGGGACAGGTCGTAGAGGGGGGTCATTTGCCATGGCCGGAAAATGTTCCATACCATTCCGGCATTTCCGCCATCCATGGCGGTCAGATGGCAAATGTAGCGCCCAGGGAAGGGTTCACAGCGCCCCCTCGTAGACCTGTCACCGGGGTAGCCCTTAATGGCAATATCCCACTACAAGCCACTGCCAAAAAGTAACCACTGTGACTCTTTCTCAAAAAGCCTTTTCGCTACTTCAATATCCACTGCCTCACCACGCGATCTCACGCCTGACTGGCCAATTCGCCCAGTGTGACAACCCCTGGGTGAAAAACACCCTGATCAAAGCGTTTATCAAGCGCTTTAACGTTGATATGACCCAGGCGCTGGAGCCAGACCCCACCGCTTACGCCACGTTTAATGACTTTTTCACCCGTGCACTCAAAGACGATGCCCGACCACTAGGCGATGGCATCCTCAGCCCCGCCGATGGCACGCTCTCACAATTCGGACGCCTACAGGCCGGACAACTGGTGCAGGCCAAAGGCCACACCTACTCCGCGCAAACCCTACTCGGCGGCGATACGGCACTGACAGAAGAGTTCTTAGGCGGCAGCTTTGCCACCGTTTACCTCTCCCCTCGGGACTACCACCGGGTGCACATGCCTACGACGGGTACGCTTAGGGAAATGATCTACGTGCCGGGGCGACTCTTCTCGGTCAACCAGGCCACTGCCAACTACGTGCCAGGCCTCTTCGCCCGCAACGAGCGCTTAGTGTGTATTTTTGATACCGAACACGGCCCCATGGCCATGGTGTTAGTCGGGGCAATGATTGTCGCTGCTATCGAAACCGTCTGGTCGGGGCAGGTGACGCCGCTTTCCGGTTACCCACAGCGCATGCAGTTTGGGCAGCCTATCGTGCTGGAAAAAGGCGCTGAGATGGGCCGTTTCAAGCTTGGCTCCACGGTCGTCATGTGCTTCGCCAAGCCGCCCAATTTTGCAAACAATCCGCTGGGCAGCATGGTGCGGATGGGGCAAACGCTGGGAGCTTATTGATGACCTTCCCCCTGAACGACCTAGGTCGAAGCACTAGCCGCACCTGAGAGGAAGAGCTCGACACAGCGTCGAGCTCGAGCGTTGCACCGCGTCTCATCAAGACGCACATGACGACCAAGCAGAGCGTCAATGTGCCATTCACCAAGCAACATGCCCACAAACATACCGGCCGCTTCACGCGGATCGTCGAGGTCAAGACGGCCGCTATCCACCTGCTCGCTTAAGTAAGCAGCTAGCGCCTGACGGGTCTGGTCGGGACCGCGAGTGAGAAACAGCTCACCAAGCTCCGGAGCCCGTTCGGCCTCAAAGGCTAAGCCGCGAACTAAGCGGATCACGCCAGGCTCGAACACCAACGTCAGCATTCGGCGGCCTAGCTCGTACAGCACCTGCTCGAGGGCTTGGTGATCCCGTCGCCCCTCCTCCAGCACTGCCCAAGCGGTGGCGATATGCCGCTCCATCGCCGCTGTGAATAATCCCTCCTTGTTACCGAACTGCTTATACAGCGTCGCCAACGATCCGCCGGCGCGGGCAACCACTTCGTTAACGCTGGCACCGGCATAGCCCTGTTCAAGAAAAACATCCCGGGCAGCATCCAGCAGACGTTCACGGCGCGCCACGCCGCGCGACGTTACGGCATCAGTTATGTTGCGACCGAGCATATCTGGCGCGGTTGAGCGTGGCATTGACACTCCTATAGAGGTATATAAAGAAGGATTAATTATAAAGACGCGGTGCACAGAAGTAATATTTTTCGCCCTGGAAATGTAATGTAGCATTCATTACACTATTTGTCTTTTTCCCAAAGGAGGTGTGTTTGCCTCACAGGGAGCCCCTAGCAGGGGCGCTATTGTCTTAAGGAGTGGTCATGACATCGAATACTAAGCCGGGCGAGCCCCCAGATGAGCGCCAAAGCAGCCATGCCGTCGCGGGTCAAGGTGCCCACTCCAGCGGCAAAACTAGCCGCAAGTTACTCGCTGTGGTGGCGGGGCTAATCGGCCTAGCGGCGCTATTCTGGTGGGGTGTGGGCTGGTGGCAAACCGGGCGCTTCATGGAAGAGACCGACAATGCCTACGTGCGCACCGACAGCGTCGCGGTACGCGCCGAGCTATCAGCGCGGGTCGTCGAGGTGGCGGTAGATGATAACCAAACGGTCAAGCAAGGCGATCTGCTGATACGTCTAGACGCCGAGAGCTACCGCGACCAGGTGACCCAGGCCGAGGCCCAGCAGGCAGTGGCCGCAGCCTCAATCGTCCAATCACACCGCCAGGTAGATTTGCAACAGGCGGCTATCGATCAGGCCACGGCTCAGCAGCAGGCGGCCCAGGCTAATCTCGACCAGGCGCGCCAGCATCTGGAGCGCTCCTCGTCGCTTGCCGCCAACAACTATGGCTCCCGTCAGCAGCGCGAAGACGACCAGGCCGCGCTGAGTGTCGCCCAGGCAAAGCTTGCCGAAAGCCAAGCCGCCGTTGTTTCGGCCAGGCGGCAGCTAGCCGTGGCCGAGAGCGACGTGACCCGCGCTGAAGCCAATCTGGACGCCGCCAGCGCCGATCTTGACTATGCTCGCCACCAGTTAGATAAGACCCGCATCGTCGCACCCCGGGATGGCGTGATTGGCAATCTACGCGTTGAGGTCGGCACCTTAGCGCAGCCGTCGCTGACGCTTTTGCAGTTGGTACCCATCGAGTCAGCCTACGTGGCGGCCAACTTTAAGGAGACCCAGCTCGAGCGGATTCGCGTCGGCCAGCCAGTCGCGGTGCATTTGGATGCCTACCCGGATATTACCTACGAAGGCATCGTCGACAGCCTGTCGCCAGCCACCGGCACCGAGTTCAGCCTGCTGCCCCAGGACAATGCCACCGGCAACTTCAACAAAATCGTCCAGCGGGTGCCGGTCAAGATCCGCGTCACCGGCCCCACCGAAGCGCTGAGCCAACTGCGTGCCGGGCTATCGGCCGTGCCCGAGATCGATACTCGTCATCTTGAACCACAAAATGACTCCCGCCCTGCCCAGCAGTTGGCAGCGGAGCGGCCCAAGTCATGAGCGAGACGGTCGCCGCCCCGGTGACGGGCGCTAACGACATGCCACCCTGGCCACAGCGCATTGGCTTCATTGCTGCGGTGTTTGGCATGTTCATGGCAATTCTGGATATTCAGATCGTCGCCAGCTCGCTCAACGAAATCCAGGCGGGGCTCTCAGCCAGCGAGGATCAAATCTCCTGGGTGCAGACCGCTTACCTGATCGCCGAGATTGTGATGATCCCGCTTTCAGGCATG
The DNA here is from genome assembly GCF_020595105.1 of Halomonas sp. FeN2. Lineage (NCBI taxonomy): Bacteria > Pseudomonadati > Pseudomonadota > Gammaproteobacteria > Oceanospirillales > Halomonadaceae > Halomonas > Halomonas sp. FeN2. Next base: position 4,300,844 of record NZ_CP074200.1, on the reverse strand, counting down.
CTGATGCGCATTCTCTCCACCCGAGTAGCCTTCACCCTGTCGTGCGTCGGCTTCACCCTGGCGAGCCTGGGCTGCGCGCTGGCCACCTCGATCGAGCAACTGATCGTGCTGCGCGCTATTCAGGGCTTTATGGGCGGAGCGATGATACCCATTACCCAGGCAGTTAGCTTTTCGATCTTTCCCCGCCGGGTAATGGGCAGCGTGCAGGCGGTGATCGGCATGGTTGTCACCATGGCACCCTCGGTGGGTCCCACCGTGGGCGGCTACATCACCGAGACGCTCAGCTGGCACTGGCTGTTCCTGGCCAACGTGATCCCCGGCGTTCTGGTCTGCTGGGCCGCCTGGACATTTCTCGATATCGACAAACCCAACCACGCGGTCGCGCGCCACCTGGACTTGATCGGCCTGGTATTGATCGCGGTGTTTTTGGGCTCGCTAGAGTTTGTGCTTGAAGAAGGGCCCGGCGATGACTGGTTTGCCAGCCAGCGGATCTTGCTGTTCAGCCTGACCTGTCTGGTGGCGGGAGCCTGGTTCTTCATCCGCACCCTGCGCAGCGACCACCCAATCGTCGATCTGCGCGCCTTTACCAACCGCAACTTTGCCATCGGCGCCGGGATGGGCTTTATCATCGGCATCGCGCTCTACGGGCTGGTCTACATCATGCCGCTGTTTTTTGGCTATGTGCGCGGCTATTCGAGCCTGCAAATTGGCCAGGTGATGTTCGTCACCGGGCTGACGATGTTTCTTTGCGCGCCTATTGTCGGTCAGCTGTCCAACCGCCTCGATCTGCGCATTATGCTGTTTATGGGCCTGCTGCTGGTCGGCGTGGGCACCATAATGAACGCCAATCTTACCGTGGAGTCGGGCTTTTGGCAGTTCTGCGTGCCGCAGATCGTGCGCGGCATGGGGCTGATCTTGTGTATCATTCCAGCCTCACGTATTGCCCTGGGCACCCTGCCACCGAGCGAGGTAGGCAATGCCAGCGGGCTTTTTAACGTGATGCGCAACCTGGGAGGAGCCATGGGACTGGCGCTGATCGATACGGTGCGCGACATCCGCGAGGACTATCACTGGAATCAGCTCATCCCTGCTATCGATACTAGCCGCGAGGTCGTAGTAGCGGAGATCGCCAAATACCAAGCGATGCTCGCCGGCTCGGTGCCCGATACCTATCACGCCGCCGTCGCCATGCTGGCGCAACGAGTCTCTCAGCAGGCACAAGTGCTGGCCTTTAACGACATCTTTACCTGGATGGGGCTGATCTACATTGCCAGCGTACCGTTGGTATTCCTACTGCGAAGGATTTCGGCTTGACGGCTTGCAGCCTGTTAGCGACTAGCCGCTAACAGCTGGGCGTTGAGAATGTAAGCACGTCTTCCAGGCGTGCTTTACCCAGTGCCAACTGAATCAAGCGATCTATCCCCAGCGCCACACCGGCGCCTTCGGGAATTCCGTGCTCAAGTGCGGCCAGCAGCCGCTCATCCACATCCACTTCCGGCAAGCCTAAGCGGCGACGTTCAGCGTTGTCTTCAGCAAAGCGTGTGCGCTGCTCAGTCGCATCGGTCAGCTCATCGTAGCCGTTAGCCAGTTCAATACCGTTAAGATAGACCTCAAAGCGGGAAGCCACCCACTCACCATCTGTATCTTGATGGCGTCGCGCCAGGGCTGCTTGGCTAGCCGGATAATCAACCACCACGCTTAACTCCTGCTGGCCTAATTGCGGCTCGATCACCACGCTCATTAACAGGTCTAGGCAGGTATCGCGACCTTCATCGGCTAAGGATTGGGCAGGCATTTGTGCCCGCTCGGCAGCTATCGCCCGCAGTCTCTCCAGCGAGGTCGTGAACGGATCAACCTCTACGTAGGTATGAAACAACTCCCGGTAACGGTAATGCACAAGCGGGCCGGGAAAGCTGGGCAGCAGCGACATAATGAGCGTCGCGGCCTCACCAATCAGCTGATCCAGCGTAAACTGCGGCCGATACCACTCCAGCATGGTGAACTCAATATTGTGGCGGGCGCCGATCTCGCCATCGCGAAAACTGCGCGCAAGCTGAAAAATCGGCCCACTGCCAGCCGCTAGCAGGCGCTTCATATGGAATTCAGGAGAGGTTTGCAGCCATAGACGGCGCTGCCCTTTGTCCGTGCGCGCCAAGGTGTGTAGCGAGACCAAGTGCACATCCGTGCTGCCTCCCTGCCCCAACACTGGCGTTTCCACTTCCAGCACGTCACGCTGGGCAAAAAAAGCGCGCACTTTGGCCATTAACCGCGCCCGTTCGCGCAGCGTTTCAAAGGACGCTGAGGGTTGCCAATCAATGGCCATAACGACTCCTTGAAAAAACCACCTTAAACAATAATGGCCACGCACAAAGCGTGGCCATTAAGACATGCAAGCGCCCTGAAAAGCGATCAAGCGCGGGAGACGTAATCCCCACTGCGTGTATCGATTTTCAACACTTCACCCTGGTTAATGAAGAGCGGCACACGCACCACCGCACCAGAAGACAGGGTCGCAGGCTTAGAACCACCCTGTGCCGTATCGCCTTTCAAACCGGGATCTGTTTCCACGACTTCCAACTCGATAAAGTTAGGCGGCGTCACGGAAATGGCCTTATCATCCCAAAGCGTAATGATATAGGGCACCTGCTCTTTCAGCCACTTGACGGTATCGCCTAGCGCTTTTTTCTCTACCGCATACTGCTCAAACGAGCCATCGGTCTTCATGAAATGCCACATATCGCCATCGGTGTAGAGATACTCCATCTCTAAATCCATGACATCGGCACCTTCCAGTGAGTCACCGGATTTAAAAGTCTTCTCACCTACGCGTCCAGTCATCAAATTCCGCAGCTTAACGCGGTTAAACGCCTGGCCCTTGCCTGGCTTGACCAGCTCGTTCTCAACGATCGAACAAGGATCGCCGTCGAGCATTACTTTCAGACCGGCCTTGAATTCGTTGGTAGAATAGTTCGCCATAATGTCTCTCAATCATCCATTTCAGTTATTTGTTTCAACAGGTGATGCGCGAAGCCACACTTTACCGCCGTCAGCAGGTTTATATACCAGTAGCGTTGCAAATGGCGTCGTTAAATAAGTGCGCGCATGATAACCCGAAGGAGGGCTTTTTTGCAGGAGAACATCATTATTGCCGCGTCTGAAACGCAAAGTCATCGCGACTCACTGGCACATTCCACTTGGCAGCAGCAGCTTTCTCATGCCATTCGTGACCCGCAAACACTATGCGAACGGCTAGGACTAAGCCACGACTGGTTAGCGGGCGCCAAGGCTGGACATGCACTGTTTGACGTATGTGTGCCTGAGGCGTATCTCAACAGAATAGCCTATGCCGACAAAAACGACCCCTTGCTGCGCCAGGTTCTGCCGCTGAGCGAGGAAGCGCTCACGCCAAATGGCTATGTCGTCGACCCGCTTGAAGAAGCCGAACATCGGCCCGCCAAAGGGCTTATCCATAAGTATGCTGGCCGGGTGCTGCTTATAGCCAGCCCCAACTGCGCCATCAACTGCCGCTACTGCTTTCGCCGCCATTTCCCCTACAGCGACAACTCACCCTCCAGGGCGCAGTGGCAGGAAGCGCTGGATTACCTGCGCGCTGACACCACTATTCACGAGGCGATTCTGTCTGGCGGCGATCCACTGGCCGCCAGCGATCGCCAGTTGGCATGGCTGGTGGAGCAGCTAGAAAGCATCCCGCACCTAAAACGGCTACGCATTCATACCCGCCTGCCGGTGGTGATTCCCGATCGGGTCGATGACGCCCTGCTCGGTTGGCTCTCCGCTACACGCCTGCAAAAAGTGGTGGTGCTGCATATTAACCACGCCAACGAAATCGACCAGGCGGTGATTGATGCCTGCGCGCGCCTTAAACAAGCCGGTACAACGCTACTCAACCAGAGTGTACTTCTGCAAGGCGTTAACGATAACGTTGCTACGCTGGCCGCGCTTTCTGAACGACTATTCGAAGCGGGTATTCTGCCCTACTACCTGCACGTACTGGATCCAGTTCAGGGTGCTGCGCACTTTGATGTGTCGGATGAAGAAGCGCACGAGCTGGTAGCTCAACTACGTGATCATCTTCCTGGATTCTTAATGCCACGCCTGGTGCGGGAAATTCCTGGAAGGGGAAGTAAAACGCCGTTGTGACGCATGTTGAAGAAACAGCGGCACTGAGACGCTTGAATAGCTCAGTGCTGAAGCCTTAAGCCAAAAGTTAGCTATACCCTCCGGATAGGCCCAGCATACTGAGCCACCAGCTCATCCGCAGTAAGCAGCAAAAATCCCTCAGCTTCTGCCTGGGCCACCAAAATTCGATCAAAAGGATCTTTGTGGATGATTGGTAAATGAGCAACGTTGAGTGTATGCAATGAACTGATAGGGAGTTCTAAATAGCCGTTATCTAATAGCCCGCGACGCAACAAGTGCGGGTCAACGTGAAAATCAGGGCGTTGCAGGCTGTTCTTAATGACCACTTCCCATATGCTGGCAGCGCTAAAATAGAGCCTGTTATCTTCGTCATTAATCATAGCTCGCGCATCAGCAGAAAGCCTCTCCGGCGCTGCTGCCGCCCAGAGCAAAACATGCGTGTCCAGAAGTAGATTCACATCAACCTCCAAACATCTCAGCTATTTCCTCCTGCCCCATACGATCAAAGTCATTAGGTATCTTAAACTGGCCTGCCAGAAATCCCAGACGCTTTTGCTGGCCAGAAGCAGGGCTATCAATGGCCGTCACGCGTGCCATCGGTTTGCCTGCTTTGGCAATAATAAACCCCTCTCCCTCGGCAGCCCTCGCCACCAGCTGAGACAAACGTGTTTTAGCTTCGTGAATATTGATAGCCTCCATATAAAATCTCCTAAAAATGCGACTTGGTTAGTTAGCTTAGTTTAATAGGTTTAGTTTAGCTGAGGCGCACGCTTTTACAATGCCTCCCCTTCATTGAATAAACAGCACTAGGTGTTGCTACAGTTAATCAAGACATGTCACCCAGATCGTAAAAATATCGTTTTCTGCTAAAGTTATAGTGCTAACGATTTCCGACGTTGAATTAGCCTCAACGTTGGGCATCCCACTCAGCAGGAGGCCATAGCGTTATGTCACCATCCCTCTCGTCCAGACCGGGCGCTCTCGTCCTCTTAATAGCCTCGCTTACCGGGCTTGCCATCGCTGTATATGCCTATTTCACACCACTAACCGGAGTCACTGGAACGCTCGGGGCACTGGTCGCCATTGTGGCCTGCATCGCCCTTGCGATGATGGCGTTACTCCTCTTTAAAGTTAAAGGACGTGGCGCTTCCATCGCCCTGCGGATACTCATCCTGATGGGGCTTGCCGGTACATTTTTCGCCGGGATGCTGCTGCATCAGTGGTGGATCAGTGCAGCCATGGTAGTCGGTCTGATCGGCTTGATTGTTGATATGGTTCGCGCAACCCATCACGCCCGTCTCACCCACACCTGAGGAGCCGCCCATGCCGACACTACTATCCACCCCGTTTAAATCGATAACTCCAGGCTTAGGCGCAGTCACCGCCCTGGCGATGTGTTTTACGCCCTTGCCGTTACTGGCTCAGGATAAACCCAGTGAGCAGGAGAATCCCGAGCAAGAAGAAGCGCCCAGTCGCGCTCCCATCCCGTTGGTGCCTGGCGAGCCGACCTGGGACAGCTTCCATGGCCAGCTTAATGCCCAAAAATATAGCCCGCTTGATCAAATCAATACTGATAACGTCGGCGAGCTGGAGAAGGTATGGGAAGTGCATACCGGCGATGTCGCGGATGGCTCAGGTGAGTTGCCAGCCACCGTTTGGTCAGCTACCCCGGTGTTTGCTAACGATACTCTTTATATTGGCACCCCCTTCTACCGCATACTCGCGTTAGACCCCGGTAGTGGCGAAGAGAAATGGAGTTTCGATACTCAATCATCCCTGGAAGCACTAACTCAACCCGCTTTGAAAAACCGTGGTGTGGCCTATTGGGAAGCCGACGATCCGGTAGCAGGCGAGCCCTGTCAGAAAATTATCTATATGGGCACCATGGATGCACAGCTGTTCGCGATCGACGCCGATAGTGGCGAACAGTGTGCCGATTTTGCCAATAACGGTGTGCTCGACGTCAACCAGTGGAACGACACCAACGACCGCTGGCCGCTTTCGCTATTACAACCCCCTACCGTGGTGGGAGACCACTTGGTGCTCGGCTGGGCGGGGATGGACTGGGCCTACGAACAGGCGCCACCCGGCACCGTTTACTCAATTAATGCCCGCACTGGAGAACGTGAATGGACGTTCCAGGCACTCTCAGATGAGATGCGCGATCAAAGCGGCACTGCCAACGTTTGGACACACATGTCTGCCGACGAGGAGCGCGGCTTAGTTTACTTGCCGGTTTCCTCACCCTCACCGAACTACTGGGGAGGCAATCGCACCGAAGAAGTGCCTCTGGGCACATCCACCACCGCCCTGGATATCGAGACCGGCGAAGTGGTTTGGTCGCGGCAGTGGGTGCATCACGATATCTGGGATTATGATATCAATGCCGCACCAACGCTGATGGACATCACAGTGGATGGTGAAGAAATACCGGCACTCATCCAAGCAACCAAGATGGGCTTTCTGTTCGTGGTTAATCGCGAAACAGGCGAAGACGTTTGGCCGATTGAGGAGCGCCCGGTACCCAGCGGAGACGGCAGCGTTGAGGGCGAAGTTTACGCGCCGACCCAGCCTTTCCCGACTAAACCGGCACCGCTGTTAGATCAATCTGAAAAGCCCAATGTCTGGGCGCTGGCCGACGCGGTTAGCTTTGGGGAGTGCTCTGCGCTGTGGGACGACCTTCACTATGAAGGTATGTACACCCCGCCCACTACCCAAGGCGAAGGCACGCTCGGCTACCCGATCAGTGCGGGCGGCGTACAGTGGGGCGGCGTGGCCTTTGATCCTAAAAGCCAGACGGCGATCGTCAACACTTCGCACATTGTGCAGTACATTAAGCTCTACAATCGAGAAGAGTATGAAAAGGCAGATAGCGGCTCCGGCAACGAAAGCGGCTTCGCCCCCCAGGAAGGCGCGCCCTACGGGATGCGTCTTGAGGTAGCACTTAATCGGCTAGGCATGCCCTGCTGGGAGCCACCCTTTGGCGAGCTTGTCGCTCTGGATATGACCAGCGGTGATATCAAGTGGCGTCGTCCGGTGGGTGCATCGCAACAGTATGGCTTTTATATGCCTGAGAGCTGGGGCTCGCCCACCATCGGTGGCCCGGCTGTCACAGCAGGCGATATTATCTTTATTGGCGCTTCCATGGATGCCAAGGTGCGTGCCTACTCCCTTGAAACCGGCGAGGAGCTCTGGTCGGATCAGACCGAAGCCCCCTCCGTCTCGAACCCCGCGGTCTACGAGTACAACGGTCGCCAATATGTCGCCTTTGTTTCCGGTGGCAATACCATCCTGAAAGATCAGGTAGGTGATCAGCTTGCGGTTTATGCGCTACCAGAATAACCCTTAGCGTAGATAAAATGATAAACGGGGTGGCCTCTGAGGCCGCCCCGTTTACGTTAACAACTACTTTCTCTCACTGCTTCAGCCAAGATCACGGGTCTGAGGCTTGGTACGCCTGGCTAACTGATTGTTTGCCGCCCTAAAGCATACCCGCATCAGCGGCACCAGCAGCCACAGTATCGGCGTGAGTAGCCAGCGGTAGATAAAGCGCGCAATGAAGAGTACTGGAAGTAGCACGATGAACCAGATAAGAAATTGGCCAAACCAAATTGGCCAGCCTAGCCAGGAAGAGAGGTTGGCGCCAAGTGCGCTCACAAGGCTTGGATGGCGAACCACTACATAGGCAGTGCCCGCCACCGCGGCTACTTTGGCCATACGTGGCAACGCCGCAAAACGCCCGCCACCACTCATTAACGCGCCTTGGCGCAAACCAGCACGAGTCCCCTGGGCTTCCACACTGCCCACCCGGGCAGCACGAGCGGCCTTGCCTGCCCGCAGCACCTTCACGGTGCTGGCCATCACGAGTAGATCGACACCGGCCCAGCCTAGATCGGCGGCGCCAATGTCGTCACCCCGCCGCCACTGGCTTTCCAAATCGCGTAGCCCGCTGGTGAAGAAATCGCCTAGGCCCGCAACCAGACGCTCACCCTGTAGCCACTCCACGTCGCCTTGTTCACTGACCACAAACTGGTTGAGCAGCGCGTGACCATTGGCATCCAGCAGCACAATGCCCATCTGCCCACGTCGATAAGGAGTAAACGCTGAATCCGCCTCTCCCTCCTCATCGCTCCACCAGCGGTTGAACTGCTGATAACGCTCGCCGACCCAGTGCTGCGCCCTCAGCGTGGCCACATCGTGACTGCGAAAGTAGCTAATGGGCAGAACGGCATCAGCCCCATAGCGCACCAGTACTCGCTGAAAATCGGGCAGTAAGCCGTACTCCACCAGTACATCGCGGGCTATATCACCATGGCGCAACATCGCCAAAGAGGCGCTCATCCACAGCGCCTGATCGTCAGCATAGCTGAGAAACAGCGCATTGAGCTCCGGTGTTTCCTGCTGTAGTGACGCCTCCAGCGAAGGCAGCGCCCGCTGAGCTTCCAACCGAACCAGTTTGGACTCAAACGGCTCATGGGAAGCTAAGGTTGCTGCTAGCCCGGCGATCACTATCGCGGTTACTACCACTATCTGCCAGGGCCGCATCGCACTCCACCTCACTTAATTGGTAACCGCAGGCTTACCCCAACGTCTCCGCCGTTACGTTGGCCGCCGCAGGCTGGGTCGAGTGGTGGCGATTGATCGCGCTCAATACCCCCTTCATGGACGCGCTGGTAATGCTTTCATCGTTACCGACACCGAATACCGCTTTGCCATCGATACGCACTTCCACGTAGGCAATGGCTTCAGCGTCGGCGCCCTGGCCACGGGAGTGCTCGTGGTAGTCAATAATCTCTACATCGTGACCTGCGGCTGCCAGCGCTTTAACAAAGGCCGCTAACGGGCCGTTGCCCTCGCCCTTTAACGTTTGCCGTGTGCCGTTCTCCTCAATCACGGCGTCCAGCGTAACTTTGGGGCTGTCAGGTTCAGACGACAAACGGTGGTTAACCAACGCAAAGGGCACTCGCTGCTCCAAATACTCATCCGAGAACGCCTGATAGATCATCTGCGAGGTGATCTCACGACCGGTGCGCTCTGCCACTTCCTGCACCACTTGGCTGAACTCGATGGAAAGCCGACGCGGTAGCTCAATACCGTGTTCCTGCTCAAGCAGGTAGGAAACACCGCCTTTACCCGACTGGCTGTTAACCCGAATTACCGCTTCGTAGCTGCGGCCCACATCCAGCGGGTCGATAGGCAAATAAGGCACATCCCAAACGGCATCCGGATTGGCGCGGCGATCCGCCATACCCTTTTTGATCGCATCCTGGTGGGAGCCGGAAAAGGCGGTGAACACCAGGTCTCCCACGTAGGGGTGGCGCGGATGTACCGGCAGTTGGTTGCAGTACTCCACTTCGCGCATGATCGGGGTGATATTGGAAAAATCGAGCTGGGGGTTAACGCCCTGGGTGTACATATTCATCGCCAGGGTGACGATATCAACGTTGCCAGTGCGCTCGCCGTTCCCAAACAGCGTGCCCTCAACGCGATCAGCCCCGGCCATCAGCGTCAGCTCTGCCGCTGCTACGCCGGTACCTCGGTCGTTATGGGGGTGAACGCTGACAATCAAGTGGTCGCGGTTTTTAACGTGGCGACAGAACCACTCGATCTGGTCGGCGTAGTTGTTGGGCGTGGCGACTTCTACCGTGGCAGGCAGGTTCACGATCATGGGCTTATCGGCGCGGGTGCCGTAAGCGTCCATGACCGCTTCGACGATTTCAACGGCAAAATCCATCTCGGTGGTAGTGAAGAGCTCCGGCGAGTACTGGAACGTCCAGTTGGTCTCCGGCGCGGCGTCCATCTGGGCGCGAATCTGCTGGGTTGCTTCGACGGCGATTTGCACGCACTCGGCTTTATCGACATTGAACACCACCCGGCGAAACATAGGATCGGTGGCGTTATAGACGTGGACGATGGCGTTTTTGGCGCCTTGTAGCGCTTCGAAGGTGCGCTCAATCAAGTGCGGACGCGCCTGGGTCAGCACTTGAATGGTCACATCGTCAGGAATTTTATCCTGCTCAATCAGCGAACGTACAAAATCGAAGTCAGTCTGCGAGGCGGAGGGAAATCCCACCTCAATCTGTTTGAAACCGACACTTAACAGCATGTCGAATAAGCGCTGTTTGCGCTCCTGATCCATGGGGTCGATCAGCGACTGGTTGCCGTCGCGCAGGTCAACGCTGCACCAGATAGGCGCCGTCTCGATACGCTTGCTCGGCCACTGGCGGTCGGGCAGATCAACGGCCACAAAGGGGCGGTACTTTTTGGCAGGATCAGTCAACATCATGGCGGCTCTCCTAAAATCAGTCAGTTGTGGGCTTGTCGCTGTGCTTACCGCCCGCGTCATTCTGGTGTGTGGGGGCTGTCGAGTATGCTTGAGAGAGCGCTGACTCCATGCGATCAAGCTGCGCTTTCAGCCCGCGAACATCATTGCGCAGCGACTGCAGCTCGGCTTCTTCACCTTCGCCGTTGTCCAGCGCCATTTGCGCGCTCTCTTTCTGCATCACGTCCAGCACAATACCAATCATCATATTGAGAAAGATAAAGGCGTTCAAAAAGATAAAGGTGAGAAAATAGATCCAAGCGTATGGGTAGACCTCCATGGCCGGATACAGCACAGCGGTGGCCCAGCTCTCAAAGGTCGCCACCTGAAATAGCGTTAGCATGGCCAGGGAAATATTACCCCATAGCCCCTCGTCTACATTGTGAAACAGAAAGCTCCCAATGGCGGCGTATATATAGAAGATGATAAACATCAGCAGTACCACATAGCCCATCCGTGGCACCGACTTCACCAGGGCGCTAAGGAGCATCTGAAGCTCTGGAATCATCGACACCAGGCGCAGTACCCGGAAGATACGCAGCAGCCTAGCCAGTAGCACCATTTCCGAGTCATCCATGGGGATGAGGCTGGCAGTCACAATCAGAAAGTCAAAAACGTTCCAGCCCTTTTTAAAGAAGTCGAGCAGGGTGCGCTCTGCAGCCATTCTGATTAAAATCTCAATCAGGAAAAATATCGTTACCGCAATATCGAGATAGAGCAGCCACTGCTCAACCTGAGTGGTTTCGTCATAGGTCTTTGCCCCGATCACCAGGGCAGAAATGACGATAATGGCGATCACTACCGCTTCAAAAAACTTGTTTGACCGCAGCTTTTCAAATCGGGACTGCCAGGTAGTAAAGGGCTCGCTCATGTAACAAAAAATCTCTCAACGGTTAATCCGCACACTTTATACTAAAATTACACGCCTGCTACACAAGTGATATCCTGTTGTTTCACTTGATGTATCCTACGCCACCAGAACGCCTCTTTAGACGCCCTGTTGGTACTCTTTTGACTTTTTTTACTTTAGCCGCTGGATGATCCCCATGACACTGCTTTGGATAGCCTTATTGCCTCTGCTAGGCGTACTGGTGCCGGCACTCACCGCACGGCGCGGGCGCGGTTTCTGTTCCCTTGCAACGGCGGTGCTGCCCGCTACCGCCCTAGTAATGACGCTACTCAACGTGCCAGCTCTTTTAGATGGCGAGCAGCTACGTTTTTCGGCTACCTGGATGCCGGAGCTGGCATTGAACCTGGCGTTCCGCCTGGATGGGCTATCGCTGCTGTTCAATCTATTGATACTCGGCATCGGTCTGCTGATTATTCTTTATGCTCACTACTATTTAGCCAAAGACGAACCCTATGGCCGATTTTACGCCTTCCTGATGCTTTTTATGGCGTCAATGGTAGGTATTTCCATGTCGGACAACCTGATTCTGCTCTGGCTGTTCTGGGAGTTAACCAGCCTCTCTTCGTTTTTGCTGATCGGCTACTGGTCGCACCAATCGGATGCCCGTAAAGGCGCACGCATGGCGCTCACAGTCACCGGCGCGGGCGGCCTTGCGCTATTGGCGGGCTTACTGCTGCTGGGCGACATGGCGGGCAGCTTCAACATGGGCGATGTGCTGGCTAGCGGCGATGTGATTCTGGCGGATTCCCGCTACCCACTTATGCTCGGTTTGGTACTGCTGGGAGCGTTCACCAAATCGGCGCAGTTTCCGTTCCATTTTTGGTTACCCCACGCCATGGCAGCGCCCACGCCAGTGTCGGCGTATCTGCACTCAGCCACCATGGTTAAAGCGGGCATTTTTCTAATGGCGCGGCTGCACCCCGCTATTGCGGGTAGCGAGCTGTGGAGCGTGGTGGTCTCTCTGGTCGGCATCGTAACCATGCTGTATGGCGCCTGGTTTGCACTGATGAAGACCGACCTGAAGGGTATTCTGGCGTTCTCCACCGTTAGCCATCTAGGCTTGATCACCGTGCTGTTGGGCATCGGCAGTCCCATGGCGATCTTGGCCGCGCTGTTTCACATTCTGAATCACGCCACCTTTAAAGCCGCGCTGTTTATGAGCGCAGGCATCATAGACCACGAGACCGGCACCCGGGAGTTAAAACAGCTAGGGGGTCTGAAAAAAGCCATGCCTGTGACGGCACTACTGACCACCCTGGCTGCAGCAGCGATGGCGGGCGTACCGCTATTTAATGGCTTTTTATCCAAAGAGATGTTTTTCACCGAGACGATAGCCACACCCGTTTTAGGTGGCCTAAGTTGGTTGTTACCCGCGTTAGCGGCGCTTGGCGGCATTCTTTCCGTGGCCTATTCACTGCGTTTAGTACACGCCGTTTTCTTTAAACCGGCTCGTGAAGAACCACCGAAATCGCCCCACGAGCCGCCACACCTCATGCGTTTACCAGTAGAAATATTGGTAGCCCTGTGTGTGATAGTGGGACTTTTCCCGGCCTTTATGGCAACGGGCTTACTTGAACTCGCCAGCCAAGCGGTGATCGGTAGTCCGCTCGATTTCCACCTGGCTATTTGGCACGGCGTGAATCTACCGCTCATCATGAGCGTGATCGCCTTCGTGGTGGGGATTGCACTCTATTGGCGCCATGCCGAGGTGCGTCGATTTACCCAGCAGTTTGCCGGGGTGGATGCCCGGCGAGTGTTCGAGCGTATTCTTGTCGCTATGGGCTACCGCGCCGAACAGTTTATTGCCGCGCTGGAAGGCAATTCGCTACAGCGTTACGTGGGCTGGCTCTGGCTAGGCGCATTAGTTATGGGTGGGATCGGCCTGGTTCAGATCACCGACTTAACGGGTGCTGCCGGCAATCAGGAGCTGGATGGTATCCTTATACTCGGGGCGGGAATGCTGATGTTTGGCGGCGTGGCCACCGCTGCCACTCACCGCTACCGGCTGATTTCTCTGCTGATGCTATCGGTCGTCGGGCTCTTTGTGGCGCTCACCTTTGCTCGTTTTTCGGCGCCTGATTTGGCACTTACTCAGCTTTCGGTGGAAGTCGTCACCATGATTCTGCTGATGCTGGCGCTATTTTTCTTGCCCCAGAAAACCCCACGCGAATCCAGCCCACTGCGCAACGTTCGCGATATGTTGCTAGCCGGCACCCTTGGCTTGGTGATTGCAAGCCTTAACTATGCGGTCATGACCCGCGAGACGCTGTCGATTTCCAGTTTCTTTGTGGAGAACAGCAAGCCCGGTGGTGGTGGCTACAATGTGGTCAACGTGATTCTGGTCGACTTCCGGGGATTCGACACCTTGGGTGAAATCACCGTACTCGCCATCGCAGGCCTGGCGATCTTTAAGCTGCTGAACCGCTTACGCCTGTTTATGCCGCACAGTGACGGCGAAGGCCGGGTATGGTCACCTGACCGCTACCCAGCGGTACTCACGTCAATTTCAATGACGCTGCTGCCACTAGCGCTGTTGGTATCTGCCTTTATCTTCCTGCGCGGCCATAACCAGCCGGGGGGTGGCTTTATCGCGGGGTTGATTACTGCGGTAGCCTTGATCCTGCTGTACATGGCCCGGGGTGTGGCGTGGGCGCAAGAGCGTTTGGACTTCCCTTTCCAACCGGTAGCCGTCATTGGGGTGGCGATAGCCACTCTAACCGGGCTGGGCAGCTGGCTATTTGGTCACCCGTTCTTAACATCCGCATTTGGCTATTTCAGCCTACCGCTCATCGGTACCTTTGAATTGGCCACCGCGCTGCTCTTTGATCTGGGTGTCTACTTAGCGGTGGTGGGCGCTACGCTTATGATTCTTGCCAACCTTGGTAAGGTCACCACCGCTCACCGCCCGGTGACCGAAGCAAGCGAACAGGATGCTGATGCCAACGCCGCCGCCACCTCTGCCAAGGAGCCTCGTTAATGGAACTGCTTTATGCGATGACCACCGGTGTATTGACGGCTTCTGGCCTCTATCTAACGTTACGCGGCCGTACCTTCCCGGTCGTGGTGGGCCTTACGCTGCTCTCTTACGCAGTGAATTTGTTCCTGTTTTCAATGGGGGGACTAACCACTGATGGAGCTGCCATTGTCTCCGAGGGTGCAGGTTTCGCCGACCCGCTGCCCCAGGCACTAGTGCTCACGGCCATAGTGATCGGCTTTGCGATGACGGCGTTTGTGGTGATCCTGGCCATGCGGGCGCGGAGTGAAGTGGGGAACGACCACGTCGACGGTAAAAAGGAAGACCGAGAATGATGCAGCATCTAATTGTTTTCCCTGTCGTTCTGCCGCTAGTCGCGGGCATATTACTGCTCTATCAGCGCCAAGGATTAGTGCGTTACAAGCGCACGGTGAGTGTTGCTGCCACAGTGCTACTGCTGCTGGTCGCGATAGGCCTATTACGCCAAGCCGCCAGTGGTGAAGTCACCTACTACGCACTGGGTGACTGGCAAGCCCCGTTCGGCATAGTGTTAGTGCTGGATCGCCTCTCGGCGTTAATGCTGCTGCTGACCGCCGTATTGGCTGTTGGCGCTGTGGTGTTTGCCTGCGCCGGTGACGATGAAAAAGGCAGCAACTTCCACGGCCTTTTTCAGTGGCAATTGCTAGGCATTAACGGTGCTTTTTTAACCGGTGATTTGTTTAACCTGTTCGTCTTTTTTGAAGTGCTACTGCTGGCGTCCTACGCCCTGCTGCTTCACGGCGGCGGCAAAGCGCGCATTCAAGCCAGCGTCCACTATGTGGTGCTCAATCTGGCGGGGTCCTCGCTGTTTCTGATTGCGGTGGGGATTCTGTATGGCGCTACGGGCACGCTCAATATGGCCGATATGGCGATCCGGGTAGCCGAACTACCCGAAGAGCGTGACGGCTTAGTGAGCGCTGGGGCACTGATGCTGCTGGTGGTGTTTGGGTTAAAAGCCGCCATTCTGCCGCTCTACTTCTGGCTGCCCAAAGCTTACGCCTCGGCCCCCGCGCCAGTGGCGGCGCTGTTTGCCATCATGACCAAAGTGGGTATTTACGCCATTCTGCGCGTCTACTCGCTCATTTTTGGCGATAGCGCTGGCGGTTTGGAGGCGCTGGAACAGCCCTGGGTATGGTGGTTATCGCTTGCCACTCTGGCGGCCGCTGGCGTTGGGGTAATGGCTGCACGGGACTTACGACTGCTGGTTGCTTATTTGGTGCTGGTATCAGTGGGCACGCTGCTGGCAGGTATCGGCATGCGCTCGCCACAGGCGGTCTCTGCGCTACTCTACTATCTGATTCACACTACGTTGATCACCGGTGGTCTATTCCTGCTAGCGGAAATGATTGGCCTCCAGCGCGGCAAAGCGGGCACTCGTATAGTCAAGGGCCGCCCAATGGTGCAGGGCGCAGCACTCGCCATGCTGTTTTTTGTCGGCGCTATCGCCGTCGCAGGCGTCCCGCCGTTCTCCGGTGCTTTCGGCAAAGCATTGATGCTCAATGCTGCCGAAGGTACCCAACGACTATGGCTATGGCCGCTGCTACTGCTAACCAGTTTAGCCTCGCTGATCGCCCTTTCCCGGGCAGGCTCTACGCTGTTTTGGCGAAGCCATCGGGGCACGATCAGCGGTACGCTGCTTTCCCGTTGTCAGTGGTTTGGGGTTATTTGGCTGCTGAGTGCAGCCCCTCTATTAGTCGCCATGGCCGGGCCAGTGAGCAGCTACACTCAAGCCACGGCTGAGCAATTAGCCAACCCCCAGGTGCTGATTCGCACGCTACTACCTGATGCTGGAGATGCCCAATGATTGCTCCGCGCTCCTGGCTACCCACGCCTGTTTTATCGATACTACTGCTAGTCGTTTGGCTGCTGCTGGTACGCAGCTACGCCTTTGGTCAATTCGTACTCGGTGGCTCGTTAGCCATTTTGATCCCTCTGCTGACCCACCGCTTTTGGGATGCGCGACCGCTTATCGCCAAACCTTTCGCGCTTTTGCGGTTTATTTTCCGGGTGCTGGGCGACATTATCACTGCCAACTTTGAAGTGGCTTACTTGATCGCCAACCCGTGGCGCAAACTTAAGCCTCACTTCATTGAATATCCACTTATGCTCGAAGAGCGCTTCACCATTACGCTGCTGGCCAGCACGATCAGCCTGACACCGGGCACCGTATCGGCCAATCTACGCATGGATGGCAAGTCGCTGCTGATTCACGCCTTAAACGTGGACGATGAGGAGGCGCTGATTAACCAGATTCGTGAGCGCTACGAACGTCCGCTCAAGGAGATTTACGAATGCTGAGCATTGCGCTTTATATCACCTTAGCTCTCGTGGTGATGGCACTGTTGATGAATCTCTACCGGCTGACCATCGGCCCCAGCCTGCCCGACCGGGTACTCGCCCTGGACACTATGTACGTCAACTCGATTGCACTGATTGTGCTGCTGGGGCTATGGCTGAACAGCAAAACCTATTTCGAGTCAGCGCTGCTGATCGCTATGCTAGGTTTCATCAGTACGGTAGCGGTGTGCAAATATATTCTGCGCGGAGATATTATCGAATGATGAACGTGATCATCGCCTCCCAAAAGAGGCAGCCGCAATGCCAGAAAGGATTATGCCGGGGGGCGTTATGTCAGGAGTAATAGAGGCGGTTATTTCGCTGCTGCTGGTTGCTGGCGGCATCTTTGTGTTTATTGGTTCGCTAGGGATGGCCCACTTGCGTGACTTTTATATGCGCCTGCATGGCCCAACTAAGGCCACCACTCTGGGTATCGGCTGTATGCTGATCGCTTCGATGATGTATTTCTGGAGCGTGGAGGGCAAACCCGATATTCAGGAAATGTTGATTACGCTCTTCTTGTTCATTACCGCCCCCGTTAGTGCCCACTTGCTGGCCAAGTCCGGCTTGCACCTGCGTTTAAAGCACGCTGATAAAACCCAGGGTAAGCCGGTAGAGCTGCGTCCAGAAGAAGTCGGCGATAAACCGGTTCCCCACCCGGATAAAGGCCATGGCTAAAAACGATAACAATAAAAACGCCTGCCTAAGTGAGCGGGACTTTAGCTCACAACCAACTGGCTTCCAGCATACATAGTCCCACAGTGGGAGGTAGCTTTAGCTCGCGACCCTTTAGGCTGATAATCTTGGGGAGCATTCTGCTCCCTTCGCCCGCTGAAGCGGCCTCCCACAATTAGCTTCCAGCCGCATTACATTACGGGGTTAAATCCTGCTGGTGATAGCCCAGTAGATAGAGCACACCATCAAGGCCCGAGGTTGAAATCGCCTGGCGTGCCTGGGCCCGCACCAAGGGCTTGGCCCGAAACGCAATCCCCATCCCCGCTTTGGCAAGCATTTTGAGATCATTGGCGCCATCCCCCACCGCAACCGTTTGATCCAGAGTAAAACCTTCTCTTAGCGCAATGGACTCTAATAGCTCGGCTTTTCGCTCGGCATCGACGATCGGTTCGCTTACCTCGCCGGTTACCCTGCCATTTTCGATAACTAGTTCATTGGCATGGATCTCATCAAAGCCCAGCTTCTTCTGCAAGTGGCGAGCAAAGTAGGTAAAGCCGCCGGAGAGAATCACAGTGCGATAGCCTAGGCGTTTCAGGTTGGCCATTAAGCGCTCTACGCCTTCCATAAGCGGTAGTTCCTCAGCGATCTCCGCCAGCACGGACTCATCCAAACCATCCAGTTTGCTCATCCGCTCCCGAAAGCTTGCCTTAAAATCCAGCTCGCCACGCATGGCACGCTCTGTGACTTCAGCGACTTCATCCCCCACGCCGTGGCGGCGGGCCAGTTCGTCAATCACTTCAGCTTTGATCAGCGTAGAGTCCATATCGAAACAGACCAAACGGGGCTGAACGTGATCGCGGGTATTCGCTTGGACAACAATATCGACACTCAGGGTTTCGCTCAGTACCAATGCCGCATTGCGGACAGCTTCAATATCCACCTCACCTACCAGACGGTACTCAATACAGTCGATGCACTTATTCTGCTGTAACGAGGCGTCGGCAAGGCGCTGGGTGCTCTTTTCTTGTAGGCCAAACTGCACGATCAGTGCATCTACCTGGGATTGAATATCTGCGGATAAACGCGCCGCTAATACGGTTAGGATCAAGTCACCGCCTGCCATCATTTACTCTCCTGCCTCTAAACGGTCAACTTTTTGGAACCCTCGGGGCAGCTTGCTGCCGCGTCGGCCACGCTCGCCGCGATAATAGGCCAGATCGTCGGCTTTTAGGGTTAGCTTGCGCTTACCGGCATGAATCATCAGCGCGTCACTAGCAGCAAGCACCACAATGCCGGTAACAAACTCCTCCCGGCGGGCGGCGCGTGGGCCAGGGATATCGAGCATCTTATTGCCTTTGCCTTTGGACATTTCCGGTAGTTGATCCAAGGGGAATAGCAGTAATCGGCCCTCGTTTGAAACCGAGGCAACCCACAGCTCGTCACCCTCTGGCACTTCAACCGGCGCCATCACATTGCAGCCTTTGGGCAGGCTAAGCACCGCTTTACCGGCTTTGTTTTTACCGATGAGCGTATCGAGCCGCGCCACAAAACCATAACCGCCGTCAGTGGCAAGCACGAAGCGCCGCTCCGGCGGTGCGAACATCAGCCCCGCCATTTTAGCCCCGGCGGCAACGTTAGCACGCCCGGTGACCGGCTCACCCTGGCCCCGCGCACTGGGTAGGTTATGCGCCGACAGCGTATAGGCACGCCCGGTGTCATCCAGCAGTACCAGGGGCTGATTGGTTTTACCTTTCGCCGCCAGTTGGAAGCTATCCCCGGCTTTATAAGAGAGCCCCTCGGGATCGATATCGTGTCCCTTGGCCGCACGAATCCAGCCTTTATCGGAGAGCACCACGGTAATCGGGTCGGCGCCCAGCAGCTCAACTTCTGAAAGCGCCTTGGACTCTTCACGCTCTACCAGCGGTGAACGACGCTCGTCGCCATGCTCTTTACCCGCCGCGCGGATCTCTTTTTCGATCAGCGTAGTGAGCTTGGCTTCGCTGCCCAGCAGCCCCTCTAAATATTTGCGCTCTTTTTC
Source organism: Halomonas sp. FeN2 (assembly GCF_020595105.1). Classification (NCBI taxonomy): domain Bacteria; kingdom Pseudomonadati; phylum Pseudomonadota; class Gammaproteobacteria; order Oceanospirillales; family Halomonadaceae; genus Halomonas; species Halomonas sp. FeN2. The sequence goes on along the minus strand of NZ_CP074200.1, from coordinate 4,281,388 downwards.
CAGTTCATCCTGCTCGCCGCGAATTTTCATCTCTTCGAGCTTGGCAAGGTGACGCAGGCGCAGCTCTAAAATGGCTTCCGCTTGGCGCTCGGAGAGATTAAAGGTCGCCATCAGCGAAGCTTTCGGATCGTCCTCTTCACGAATGATGCGGATCACTTCGTCCAGATCAAGGTAGGCGATCAACAAGCCTTCCAGGATATGCAGTCGGTCTTCAACTTTGCCTAAGCGGTGCTCTAAACGACGGCGCACCGTGCTGCGACGAAACTGCAGCCACTCACCCAGCATTTCCGGCAGCGGCATGACCCTTGGACGGCCATCCAGACCGATCACGTTCATGTTCACCCGCACGTTCTTTTCCAGATCGGTGGTAGCGAACAGGTGCGCCATCAATGACTCTACGTCAATGCGGTTGGAGCGCGGCTCAATGACCAGACGCGTAGGCTCTTCGTGGGTCGACTCATCGCGCAGGTCAGCCACCATGGGCAGCTTTTTGGCCTGCATTTGCGCGGCAATCTGCTCCAATACTTTGGCACCGCTGACCTGATAGGGCACGGCGGTGATAACAATATTGGCTTCTTCGCGGATGTAGCGGGCACGCAATTTGACCGAGCCACGACCGGATTCGTAGAGCTTCCGAAGATCCGCGGGCGGGGTAATAATTTCCGCATCGGTGGGAAAATCCGGCGCGGGCACGAATTCCATTAAATCGGCAGTCGTCGCCTTGGGATTGCGCAGCAGATGACAGGTAGCTTCAACCACTTCCGACACGTTATGAGGGGGAATATCGGTGGCCATGCCAACCGCAATCCCCGTGCCGCCATTGAGCAGCACATGGGGTAACTTGGCCGGCAGTACCAGCGGCTCCTGCATGGTGCCATCAAAGTTGGGCGCCCAATCGACGGTGCCTTGGCCTAGTTCACCCAGCAGCACTTCGGCGAACTTGGAAAGCTTGGCTTCGGTGTAGCGCATGGCGGCGAAGGATTTGGGGTCGTCGGGACTACCCCAGTTGCCTTGGCCGTCTACCAGCGGGTAGCGGTAGCTAAACGGCTGCGCCATGAGCACCATGGCTTCGTAGCAGGCGCTGTCGCCATGGGGGTGGAATTTACCCAGTACGTCACCGACGGTACGCGCCGACTTTTTGTACTTGGCATTGGCGTGCAGCGCCAGCTCGCGCATGGCGTAAATGATTCGCCGCTGCACGGGTTTCATGCCGTCGCCGATATTGGGCAAGGCGCGGTCGAGAATGACGTACATCGAGTAGTCGAGGTACGCTTTTTCAGTGTAGTCGCGCAGGGAGAGACGCTCGACGTCTCCTTCCGCTACTTGAATATCCATGTCGATCATATCCTACCTTGACAACAAAACCGCCCCTGTTGGGGCGGCTGATAAGCGGACACGCGGCCACTTAACATGGCTCGCTATGTTAATTGATACCTTTCGTTTGATGCATTAGATAGCGCTGCCGTAGATGACGATTCGTGAGAACTACCGTGGAACTCATCTAACAACCCTTTTAAGCGCTGAGCCTGTAACGACAGCTCATTGGCAGCACTCGCTGCTTCGCTAACCAACCCGGCATTTTGCTGCGTCACCGTATCCATTTGCGTGACCGCCCGGTTGATCTCATCAATACCGTTGGTCTGCTCGCCAGATGCTTGGCTGATTTCGCTAATACGTGCAGTAACCTCTTCAATCGCCACCACGATATCTTTCATGGCGGATTCAGCTGCTTGGGCATAGCCACTACCGGTGGCAATCTGCTCCGAGGTGGTTTTAATCAGCCCATTAATGTTTCTGGCAGAAGCAGCACTGCGCGATGCCAGCTCACGTACTTCGCTGGCCACTACCGCAAAGCCACGCCCATGTTCACCGGCTCGCGCCGCTTCCACAGAGGCATTTAACGCTAAAATATTGGTTTGGAAGGCAATATTTTCAATCACATCGACTATCGAAGAGACCTCAGTAGAGCTTGCGTTGATGGCCTCCATGGATTGCGCCAGCCGTGATACCTGCTCTCCACCCTGTTTCACTTTTTCTGCTGACTCTTTCGCGCGCTGATCCGCCTCTTGAGCGTTATCAGCATTGCGCTTCACCGTAGCGGCCATCTCTTCCATCGTAGAAGAAGTCTCTTGCAGAGAAGCCGCTTGCTGCTCAGTGCGGCTAGAAAGCTCGGTATTGCCCGCGGCAATTTCCGTCGACTCACTGGCAATGGCATCCGCGACACCACGCACGTCACCAAACAGACGCTGTAACTTCTCCGCGTAGCGATTAACGGCACCGCGTAGCTCGCCGATTTCATCATCGCGATAAATGGTCAGTTCACGGCTGGAACCGCCCTGGCCCAGTTGATCAATCTGCCCAGTAGTACTGCGAATCTGACGTAACAGGATACGCCCGCCCCACCAGCCTAGCGCCAGCAGCAGCGCCAACAGCGGTAAAATAAACATCAATAAATCACGCGTTAAGGTGCGCGCCAAGGCCGTTACCTGTTCGCTAGGCGTTACCAAACCGAGTGTCCAGCCAGTGTCTGGCATATCAAACAAACGCACTGCCGCAGGCTCATCTAAAACGCCCGCACTTTCGACATTGGCCTCCTCGCGGCCAGCCTCAACGGCCTCTACAACGGGCTGGAGCCAAGGCATGTCCCCCACTAAATCGCCCAGGCCGCGCATTTCATCCGACGCCTGCTCAACGCCCGGCAGGTCAATCACGTTGTGATCTTTATCCAGTACAAAGGCATAGCCGCCCGTTCCACCACCATTTTCGGCGAGAAACTCAGCAACACCGTTTAACTGCATATCAATGGTGGCCACACCGGCAAAGTCATTATCGAGGTAATAAGGCACGCTACAAGTCACCATCGCGACGCCGGTCGCCGGATCGCGATAAGCAGCAGACCAAACACACTGCCCTGGGGTGGCATCACGAGCACTGCTGTACCATGCCTCATCATGATAGGCGGCAATATCGCTTGCGTTATAGTCATCCAAAAACTCCAGCTCGCCCTGGGCATTGCGTGCCCAGAAAAAGCTAAAGCGCTCGACACCTGAGGAAAATGCGCCGGGTTCCGGCCAAATACCACCTCCCGCCACCGTGGCATTACCGTTGTCATCCACGACATTCGGCAAGGCCTCAAGGTAAATGGCTTCTTCACGGGGCAGCGATTCGGCCAAAGCCGCCAAGCTCGATGTATTACCTTCGACCCGGGCTAATTGGCCATTGAGCGCATTGACAATCGAGCCCCCCGTACGCTCTATCAATGACTGGCTCGCATCGATAACCAGCGGCTGACCTCGCCACGCCATAACGCCATAAATACTGGCCGCCATTAGAAGCATAAGTACAAGTGCAGACAGCGTTAACTGTCGAGATATCGTGTTAAACAAAAGCCTTCCCCCTATATATGAATGTATGTTTATTAGGTCTTTTAGTTTGTAAGCTCTACATTCAACTATCGGCTAAAGTACGCTTTACTGTAATAACGTCAATAACGCTTTGTTAACGCTTATCTGCTTTTACCTACACTTCGATATCGGCAAGATTACCGTAATCTTCCAGCCACTTTTTGCGATCACTGGCGCGCTTTTTGGCCAGTAGCATATCCATCATTTCCATGGTGCCGTCGCCCTCCGTTAAGGTGAGCTGCACCAGGCGCCGGGTTTCCGTCGACATGGTGGTTTCACGCAGTTGCAGCGGACTCATTTCACCCAAGCCTTTAAAGCGCTGTACGTTAGGCGTGCCGCGTTTGTTGGCCAGTTGCTTGAGAATGGCGGCTTTTTCGCTCTCATCCAAGGCGTAGTGCACTTCTTTCCCCAGATCGATACGGTAAAGCGGTGGCATGGCGACATACACATGCCCTGCATCTACCAAGCTCGGGAAGTGGCGCACAAACAGCGCGCAGAGCAGCGTGGCAATGTGCAGGCCATCGGAATCGGCGTCGGCGAGAATACAGATCTTGTGGTAGCGCAGTTTTTCCAGATCAGCGCTGCCGGGGTCGGCACCGATGGCAACCGCGATATCGTGAACTTCCTGGGAGCCATAGATATCGTGGGTTTCAACTTCCCAGGTGTTTAGGATTTTACCGCGCAGCGGCAGTATCGCCTGGGTCTCGCGGTTACGCGCCTGCTTGGCACTGCCGCCGGCGGAGTCCCCTTCGACCAAAAACAGCTCGCTCTGGGCAGGGTCTTGGCCTGAGCAGTCCGCTAGCTTACCGGGCAGCGCCGGGCCGGACGTGACCTTTTTACGGGCCACTTTTTTGGCTTTTTTCTGGCGGTTCTGCGCCGCGCTGATGACCAGCTCGGCAATCGCTTCGGCTTGATCCACGTGGTGATTCAGCCAGAGCGAGAAAGCGTCTTTAACGACGCCGGAAACAAACCCCGCAATCGTGCGTGATGACAGCCGCTCTTTGGTTTGTCCAGCAAACTGCGGGTCAAGCATTTTGACCGAGAGCACAAAGGAGGTGCGCTCCCAGAGATCATCGGCGGTGAGTTTGATGCCGCGGGGCAACAGGTTGCGGTATTCGCAGAATTCGCGCAGCGCGTCCAGCAGCCCGGAACGAAAACCGTTTACGTGGGTGCCGCCCTGGGGAGTAGGAATCAGGTTAACGTAGCTCTCCAGCAGCGCTTCGCCGCCTTCCGGTAGCCATTGAATCGCCCAGTCCACGCCGTGCTCATCGTCGTTGAAGTGGCCCACAAAAGGCTCCTTGGGCAGTACTTCATAACCATCGGTGGCTTCAACTAAATAGTCGCGCAAACCATCGGCGAACTCCCACTCGGTGGAGGTGCCGTCAGGTTCTACCAGCGTGACTTTTAAACCGGGACACAGCACCGCTTTGGCACGCAACAGGTGTTTCAACCGGGTTAGCGCTAGCTTGGGACTATCGAAGTAGCTCTCGTCCGGCCAGAAACGCACCAAAGTGCCGCTCGCCCGCTTGGGGGCTTTGCCAATTTCATGCAGCTCTTCGACTTTCTCACCGAACTCAAAGGCCATGGCATGGCGGGCGCCATCCCGGGTGACTTCTACATCTAACCGGCGCGACAGCGCGTTAACCACCGAGACCCCTACCCCGTGTAGGCCGCCCGAGAAACGGTAGCTAGTCGAGGAGAATTTGCCACCCGAGTGCAATTTGGTAAAGATCAGCTCAACGCCTGAAACACCGTGCTCCGGGTGTAGGTCGATGGGCATACCACGGCCGTTATCCTGCACTTCAATCCCGCCGTCGCTATGTAGCACGACATTGATCATGGTGGCGTGGCCCGCTAGCGCTTCATCGACGCTGTTATCAATGACTTCCTGAGCAAGGTGATTGGGGCGAGTTGTGTCGGTATACATACCGGGACGCTTACGTACCGGCTCGAGGCCCGACAGGACTTCGATGGAACTCGCGCCGTACTGAGAGGCATCAAACTGGGTCATGTAACGTCGGTTCCCTGAAAAATCGTACTTGGCAAATCGTGCTGAACAAACAATCCTGACAGCCGTGTTGGGTGTTAAATTGATCGTTAAAGAATCTTTACTAACAATGGTCGGCGGCGGCAGCCTGATAATGGCATCGGTGGGAGGTAGCTTTAGCTCGCGACCATTTCGGCTGCCAGCCTCATAGTCTTGGGGGTGCCTGCGGCACCCTTCGCCGAAGTGTCGGACCACCACTGACGCGGCCTCCCCCATAAGACAGCTCGTTTAGCGATTTCAGCTTAACCCGTGAGATTCAAAAGATGTTTCTTAATCTATATGAGGTAAAGAATAACCGAGCACATGATAGCGGAAAAGCAAAAAGCTGTATATCTAGCCATGCTTATCAATGGCAAAGTGGAAAGGGCTACTTCATCAATGAGACTTAGAGGGGCGCCTTTACTCACTCCTTTTCCGCCGCCCAAAACGCCTCAATCAATCCCTTACTGGAAGCATCCATCCGCGATAGATCTCCCTCATGGTCGATAATCTTTTGGGTATCCGTGGCAATCTGTTTGCCCAGCTCAACGCCCCACTGATCGAACGGGTTGATATCCCAAATCACCGCCTGAACAAAGACTTTGTGCTCGTAAAGGGCGATAAGCGAACCCAGGGTCGCAGGGGTAAGCTGGTCGAGCAGCACCGTCGTTGAGGGTTGGTTGCCACGGTAGCGCTTGTGTTCCGGCCGTGGCCCGTCATCTTCCAAAGCATCATCACCAAGCATAAGAACACGGGACTGCGCAAAGCAGTTGGCCAGTGCCAGGCGATGCTGGGTTTTAAGGTGGCGGCGGGTGTCCGGGTCTTCCACCTCATCGTACCGCTTGAGTGGCGCGATAAAATCACACACCACCGGTTGAGTGCCCTGGTGTAATAGCTGATAAAACGCGTGCTGGGCGTTGGGGCCCAACTGACCCCAGAGCACAGGGCAGGTGGAGTAGTTAATCGGCTGCCCTTGACGGGTAACCGACTTGCCGTTGGACTCCATCTCAAGCTGTTCAAGATAGGCGGCGAAATACTCCAAGCGCCCATCGTAGGGCAGAATAGAGTGCGCGCGGATATCCAGGAAATTGACGTTCCAGATGCCCGCTAACGCCAGCAGCACGGGCAGGTTCTCCGCCATTTCTGCCTCAGCAAAATGGCGATCCATGGCGTGCGCACCCGCTAAAAACTCACGGAAATTCGCCATCCCAACCACCAGCGCAATGGGTAAGCCAATGGTGCCCCATAGCGAGTAGCGTCCGCCTACCCACTCCCAGAAGGTCAACTGGTGATCGTCAGCGATGCCCCACTCGGTCATTTTCTCGGGGCTCGCCGACACACCAATAAAGTGCTGACGCACCACCAGCTCAGCGCTGATCGGCGTCGCACCATGCTGGGTCAAGCGGCTAAGTAACCACTCCCGAGCAGTGTTAGCGTTGGAGAGCGTATCGATGGTGGTGAACGACTTGGATGACAACACAAAGATAGTGGTTTCAGGATTCAATCGGCTCAAATAGTCCGCTAACTGGGAGCCGTCCATGGTGGAGGCAAAATGCACCTCAACCGGATGAATATCCTTGGGTCGGAAATCTGCCAACGCATGGGTCACCATTAATGGGCCCAGATCTGAACCGCCCACGCCCAGGTTAACCACATGCCGAATCGGCTTGCCGGTGGCACCACGCCACTGCCCTGCGTGCAGCCGGCTAACCAAGCGCTCCATTTGGGCAAGGCTTTCATGCACGGCAGCGACGATATCTTCCCCCTCAACCTCCAGCGTCGCATCGGCGGGTAAACGCAGCGCCGTATGTAACGCCGGGCGGTTTTCGCTGACGTTCACTCGCTTACCGCTCAGCAGCGCTTCAATGGCAGAGGGTACGCCCGCTTCACTGGCCAGCGTAAACAGATGTTCGAGGGTATCGTCATCCCAGCGCTGCTTGGAAAGATCCAGCGTCAAGCCCGCCACCTGGCGAGTAAAGCTTTCCCACCGGGAAGGCTCGGTGCCAAACAGCGTTTTCAAGTGAACGTGCTGCAGCGTTTCAGCGTGATGCTTTAACGTTTGCCATGCCGGTAACGTATCGGGTGTAGCGCTTGATGCTGAGGCCATTTAGCTTCTCCAGTGGCGTCGATCCTTGCAGCGAGGTTCATTAAACAGGTTAATAACCTTAAACAGGGCTGTTCTATACGAGTCTGTGCTAGACAGGCCTGTTCTCGTCAATTAAGGGCGCGTAAACTAGCACGCCTTTTCCATGATCCCGGCTTGCCCATGAGTGATGCATCTTACCGTGACGCTATCTTTTCGACACCCCTTGACCGAGTTGCGCGGTTCTCTTTCGATGAAAAGGTGGTCGCGTGCTTTCCCGACATGATTCGCCGATCGGTACCTGGCTACGGACAAATCCTTGGCATGTTGAGCTTAATTGCCCAGCGCCACCTGCGCCATGGCGCCCATGTCTATGATTTGGGCTGCTCGCTGGGCGCTTCCGGCCTTGCGCTGGCAGGGGCGCTGGCGCCTGACGCCTTTCGCTACACGGGCGTTGACCTATCGCCCGCCATGGTCGCCCAGGCTCGGCAAACCTTTGCTGACGAGTGCCCAGCGTACGCTATGCAGGTCGAAGAAGCCGACATTCGTACCCTTGAGTATGCGCCTTCGGGCATGATCATTCTCAATTTTACCTTACAGTTTTTACCCGCCGCCGACCGCGATGCGCTACTGGCGCGGCTTTATGCAGCGCTGGAACCCGGCGGCGTGTTGATTCTCTCCGAGAAAACCGTCGACGCCGACGAGCGCGACAACGCCTGGCGGGTAGAACGCTACCACGATTTCAAGCGTGCCAATGGCTACAGTGATCTGGAAATCAGTCAGAAGCGCACCGCTCTTGAGAACGTGCTGGTGCCGGATACCCTCGATGCACTTCATGACCGTTTGAAACAAGCAGGCTTTCCGCGCTCGATGACCTGGTTCCAGTACCTTAACTTTGCCTCGCTGATTGCGTTTAAGGAGGGTTAAAGGTGGCGCCACTACCCGACGATCATCGCGCAATTTATCAGGCGTTTTTAGATCAAGCGACGCTTGATGCCTCGCTAACACCCTGGCTAGCGAAGCTTCCCGAGCAGTTAGCTCACGGGCTTGACCGTAACCGCCACGGCGATTTATCCGCCTGGGAAAAAGCCGTAGCCAAGCTTCCGGCGCTGCCCGCCGAGCGACGCGTGGATTTAAACAGCGACACCATAAGCGTTGATCTTGATCTTAGCGATAGCCAGCAGCGCCAGTGTTTTAACCTGCTTAGAAAACTCGCCCCCTGGCGTAAAGGCCCTTTTCAACTGGGCGGCATTCATATTGATACCGAGTGGCGCTCAGACTGGAAATGGCAACGAGTGGCTCCCCACCTGGCGCCACTAAAATACCGCAAGGTGCTCGATGTGGGAGGTGGCAGCGGCTACCACGCTTGGCGGATGGCTGGGGCTGGGGCTGCTTTCGTATTAGTGATCGACCCTTCGCCGCGCTTCTACTGGCAGTTTCAGGCGGTGCGCCACTTCGTCGGCGATGCCGATGACGGCAGAACGCAGTTTTTACCCGTGGGTATCGAAGATGTGCCAGAGAACCTGGGCTTTTTCGATACGGTATTTTCCATGGGCGTTCTGTACCATCGCCCTGCCCCCCTTGAGCACCTTCAGCAGTTGAGAGCCGCCTTGGCGCCGGGCGGCGAGCTGGTGCTGGAAACCCTGGTAGTCGAAGGCGACGAGCAGACCGTATTTGTGCCCGGTGAACGTTACGCCGCCATGCCCAACGTCTACTTCCTGCCCTCTTCCACGGCGCTGTGCCACTGGCTGGAGCGCTGCGGTTTTACCAACGTGCGTGTGGTTGACGAAGCCATTACCACGTTAGACGAACAACGCTCAACCGAGTGGATGACCTACCAATCGTTGGCTGATTTTCTCGACCCCAACGACCGCACCCGCACCATTGAAGGCTACCCGGCTCCAAGAAGGGCAGTAATTCTGGCTAATAAACCGGGGTAGGCTCTGTTTACTGTCCGATTCACCGCCGTAAAATCACCAGCCAGCGCCCAAGATTCATGACGCTGGCCAGCGAGGCGGCCACGTAGGTAAACGCGCAGGCGGTGAGTACGTGTCGGGCACCGGACATATCGTAAGGCGGGACGTACTCTTTCAATAGCGGCAGCGCGCGGTTAAAGCTGGCATCGAACTCAACCGGCAGAGTCACTAGATGCACTAATGCCGCAGTGCCAAAGCTAATCACTGCCATGGCGATCACTATCGCCAGTCCACCCGGCAAGCGCGTTAGCAGAAATAGAAAAGGCGCGGCCATCATCAATAGTGCGCCGAGTTTTTCGGCTTTTTGGGCGACGCCGACTAAGCGGCTTCGGGCCAGTAGCGGTGCGTAGCCCTGGTGATGCTGAATGGCGTGCCCTACTTCATGGGCAGCCACCGTGACGGCCGTTAGCGAACGCCCATCGTAGTTATCCGGAGAAAGACGTACGCAGCGGGTTTCAGGGTCGTAATGGTCACCGAACTCAGTGCGCTCAACGCTGGCGCCCTCAATGCCATGTCGGCGCAGCAAATGATCGGCAAGTTCTGCACCCGTGCCCGGGTAATCGTCACGGCCGCGGGTATGGCGTTTAAGCACCCACTTGGCCCATACATTGGGGAGCACAAATACCGCCAGCGCAAAAATGATCAGCACAACAACCATGGCAGTCCCTATCTACAAACAACCGTCGTTAAACACACTTCTTTCGTAGCGTACTTTTACCATGGGGACTGACTTGGCAACAGCGTTATGCGGGATCGTTGCGATGCTCTTCCACTTCGCGCTGTACTGCCGCTAAGCCGTGGGCAGAGATATCGCCCTGGGCATGGGCGTGTTCGGCAATTAGCACGCTATCCGCGGCGAGCACTAAATCACACTGGGTGCCGACTAACTCATCCCGTAACCGCTGGATGGCCTGCTCGCGCTTGGGGTTTTTATCCACTCGACGAATGTAAATCGCTTTAATCCGATCCGGGTAGGCTTTCACGATCTCAATATAAACTTCTGGATCGTGCTGACCGCTGTCGCCAATGAGAATACACGGCATATCATTGTAAAGCGTCAACATGCGGTCGATCAGTTCGCGCTTATGCTCTTCTGCGCGGCGCGGCCACGGACGGCGCAAAGAGATGCCCCATTCGCGTAAAAAAATAATCGGCCCAACGGGGATGCGGTTGATCTGAAAAAAGGTTTCGAGCATTTCATATATCGCCCAAGGGCCACGGGATACATACAAAATGGGCCGCTCGGCGCGTTCACTAACGCCGCGATGTAAAGCTTGATAAAGTGGCGCAACACCAGGAAAGGCGGTGCGGCGATGAGGCTTTTTAACAAATAAGCGGTAAAGCATTTTGAGCTTTTCCGCCACCCCGGTAAACATAACGGTGTCATCGATATCACTGATGATCAGCAAATCCGCCTCTGGCGGAGGTACGTAAACTTCTACGTGAGTACGCACCGGCGTCTGCCCCGAGCAGTGCACTAGAATATCGGCGCGGTGCCAGGAGACATCAATGGGCAGGGTGTGACTAATCGGTAAGTGGACGTCGAAATAGCCATCTCGATCCGTGCCGACGCAGAGCTTGTTTTCGCCGATGTGAATTTCTACCTGCGCATTGGCCAGCCCCCGGCGTAAAACGCGCCGTGCCACGTCCGCAGTATCGCGTAGCATGCCATGGCGAGGGATGGCTCGGCCTAGTGCGGCTTGGCGAAACACCCTACCCATGACAAAAACTTCACGCTGGGAACCATAGCCGCGGTAAGGATGAACCACCATCCCGCCGCGGCTACTGTCTCCTTTGATGGGTTTGGCAATAACGTGGACAAGCCTTTTGACAAAGCTTGCCCACTGGCGCAATACGCTCATCAAGCGTGTTGACCGGAGTGACGCCCTTCCTGCAGCTCTTCGAGTAACTTGGCATTAAAGGCATCCAAGTCTTTCGGCGTCCGGCTGGTGACTAGTCCGCTGTCCACAACCACCGGCTCATCGACCCACTCGACGCCAGCATTACGTAAATCTTGCGCGACACTGGGTACCGAGGTCATGCGGCGGCCTTCAACCACGCCTGCATTAATTAAAATCCACGGCGCATGGCAGATAGCGGCGACAGGCTTACCTGCCTGAAAAAACCCTTTAACGAAACTCAAGGCATCGTCGTTGATGCGCAGTTCATCGGGGTTGAATAAACCACCCGGAAGTACCAAGGCGTGATAGTCAGACTCACTGGCATCAGCAAGGGCTTTATCGGCTTCATAGGTGTCGCCCCAGTCGGTTTCCGCCCAGGCGCGGATTCCTTTACCGTCGGGTGTCACTACGTGAACCTCGACACCCTCTTTCTGCAAGGCGGCGTGCGGTACGCTCAGCTCAGACTCTTCAAAACCATCTGCGGCTAAAATCGCAACACGTTTACCGTTCAGTGCTTGTTTCATCATGCTCTCCTTTTCGTGATGATTGGCGTTAGTAACGCCCCACTAGTGTGGCGTATATTGAATCAGGGTCAAGCTCTCCTGCTGACAGCGCAGGTCAAAGATTAGCGAATAGCGCGCTAGGCGTTATGCACAATCCTTCCTAGTTCAGCAATATCATAACCCCCCAGCTGTGTTGCCCTCTCGGCAAAACGCGCTTGCTGAGCAAACGCCAATAGTCGCTGTATTGAAGGTTCAAAATAGCTGCGCCGCTGCATAATTAAATCAAACGGTTCATCGCAAAGTGTCACGAAGCCGAGGTGCTGGCGATGGGCGGCAGCTTCAACCCCCAGCCCAACATCCGCCTCGCCCTGACCAATGCTAAGCGCCAAATCATCTTCACTTAAAGAGGCATGTGGTGCCCAGTTGACCGCAGAACTATCAATGCCTGCTTGCTGTAGCAAACAGTGCAGCAAGCGTGCTGCTCCAGCGTCAGGCTGGCGATGCGCCACGCGTACTCCAGGCCGTTTTAAATCATCCAGCCCGGTGATGCTCATCGGGTTGCCAGCGGGTAAAAGCAGACCTTGGCGTCGCTTTGCCCAGTGCACTATCAACAGATCACGCATGCCGCTTAAGCCAAGCGCGCTAGGCTCGTTATAGCGCTGAGTAGAAGCATCCAGCAGATGAATCCCCGCCAGCATCGCCTTGCCGTCAAGCAACCGTCGTACGCCGTCGCCACTGCCTTGGCAGAGCATTGCCAAATCAGAGCCGCTTTCCCGAATAGCCCACTCCAGCAGCGGATCCTGGCTACCGGCCGCTACTAGCGGCACTGATAAACGCTTCGCCTGATCGCCTTCTAAATGGTTCAGCACCCATAAATCGATCTGTTGGCGGGGAAACAGCAACTTTCCCGTGACCCGACTACAGGGGATCTGGCCTTGGCGTACCAAGTCATACACCTTGCGCTCTTTTAAGCGCAAATAGTCAGCGACTTCTGCGGTGGTCAGGTAAGCATGTGATTCAGACATCGCAAGGTAGCCTCACTGGGTAAAACGCAAACCCCTTCTTGTATTTACACTGCATAAGGCTGCATGAATTTCAGGACGCCGTGCATTAAGTCATTTTTCGTTACATCATGCCAACTATCGGACAACAGTTTCCTACAACAGCTCTGCATACAAAAGTGAAACCGACGCTCAATGTTCACCAGTGACAACGCTTTTAGTACGGCTCTCACCCTGATACTGAGTATGGATAGCGCGCTCATCTCCATAGTGATGCTCTCACTGCAGGTATCGCTGATGGCGGTATTGATTGCCAGCCTGATAGCCCTGCCTTTAGGCGCTGCTCTTGCGCTATGGCGCTTTCCTGGACGTAACGTCGTCATTGTCGCCCTTAATGCGCTCATGGGCTTGCCGCCAGTGGTCGCTGGGCTTTGCGTCTACCTGCTGCTTTCACGCGCAGGCCCACTGGGAGAATGGGGGCTGCTGTTTACGCCAACAGCGATGGTGATAGCCCAAGTGATTCTGGTAATGCCCATTATCGCTGCTCTTACCCGCCAGCAGGTTGAAGCGCTTCACGGTGAGTATGCCGAACAGTTGAACTCACTGGGGCTAACGCGCCTGCGCATGATCCCCACCCTGCTGTGGGACGCGCGCTTCGGGCTGTTAACAGTGATCCTGGCAGGCTTCGGCCGCGCCAGCGCCGAAGTAGGCGCGGTAATGATTGTGGGTGGGAACATCGACGGCGTCACCCGGGTGATGACCACCAGCATTGTGTTGGAAACCAGCAAGGGCAATCTGCCTATGGCACTTGGCTTAGGGATCATCCTGCTCGCCCTGGTTACCATGATTAACGCGATTGCCCACATGATCGGCGAAACGGCGAAAAGGCGGCTGGGATGAACGCTCATCATACGCCGCCCGTCGCCACCCTTGAGCTCGACAGCGTGAGCTTTATCCATCGCGGCCATACCCTGCTTAAACCGACTTCAATGCGCCTTGCAGGCTGCCAGCGAACGTTAATAATGGGGCCGAACGGTGCGGGCAAAAGCCTGTTAATGCGCCTAGCCCACGGCCTGATAACACCCACCAGCGGTTCGGTTCGCTGGCAAGGAGCTCAGCCTGCGCAAGCCATGGTTTTCCAACGCCCTGTACTGCTGCGCCGCTCTGCGCTGGATAATCTGACCTATGTGCTAGCCATTAACAAAGCGGCTCGACCAGAGCTGAAAGCATTACCTCGAAAAGCCCAGGCGATGAGTGCCCTTGAGAAGTTTGGCTTAGCACACCTAGCCAAACGGCCTGCGCGGGTGCTTTCCGGCGGCGAGCAGCAGCGTTTGGCGTTAGCACGGGCCTGGCTGCTCAACCCCCAAGTGCTGTTTTTAGACGAACCCACCTCGGCGCTCGACCCCGCGGCCATCAAGGCCGTTGAAGATGCCGTATTGGAGTTTCATCACAGCGGCACCCGTATCGTTATGACCACTCACGACTTGCACCAAGCACGCCGCTTAGCCAACGAAGTGGTGTTTCTGCATAACGGCGAATTGCTTGAACACACCCCTGCCCGCGACTTCTTTACCGCCCCCACCTCACCTGAGGCGGGGGCGTTTATTCGCGGCGAGTTGGTCTGGTAGCGCCAAAAGAAGTGAGCCCTAGGATTGAAGTAAAACGATTCATGAAAAGCGACCAAGGAGCAAAAATGAACAAAACTACCACCCTCATCACCGCAGGCACGCTAGGGCTGACTTTCAGCGCTACGCTGATGGCGGCCGATGACTACATTACCCTGGCCTCCACGACCTCTACCGAAAACTCAGGCCTGTTTGACGCCATCCTTCCCGCATTCAGCGAAGAGACCGGGATTGATGTGCGCGTGGTCGCTGTAGGCACCGGTCAAGCGTTCGAAATTGGCCGCCGTGGCGATGCGGATAGCCTGCTGGTTCACGATACCGCAGGTGAAGAAAAGTTTGTGGCCGATGGCTACGCCACAGAACGCTTGAATGTAATGTACAACGATTTTGTGATCGTTGGCCCGAGCGACGACCCTGCGGGCATCAGCGATAGCGACACCGTGATCGATGCCATGCAACGTATTGCCGAGAGCGAGTCTCCCTTCGCCTCACGCGGGGACGATAGCGGCACTAACCGCGCAGAATTGCGCTTGTGGGAAGATGCAGGAGTTACGCCACAGGGCGAGTGGTACCGCGAGCTGGGTAGTGGCATGGGCCCTACGTTGAATACCGCTGCAGGCATGAACGCCTATACGTTTACCGACCGCGCCACCTGGGTCGCCTTTGACAACCCACAAGACCTTACCTTGCTGTTTGAAGGCGATGAAGCGCTATTCAATCAGTATGGCAGCCTATTGCTTTCGGCAGAGCGTCACCCGCACTTGAAGCACGATCTTGCCGCCCAGTGGCACGAGTGGCTGGTTTCCGATAAAGGCCAGCAAGCGATTGCGGATTTTGAGGTGGATGGGCAGCAGCTGTTTTTCCCTAACGCTGAGTGATATTTGCCCCTTTAAACACAGCGGCACGCCTGGGAGGCGTGCCACTGTGTTTGGCATAATCGCGTTTTTATAACGCAATCTTAGCCTTTAAACAGTTCATCAAGGGAGTTGGCGGTCAGCATCTGGGTTCCCCACTCACCGAGCTGTTCGTCGGTTGCCGTTGCGAGTTGTGTGTCCACCCATGACGGCAAATCACCAAACTTGAACGCCAGCTGCATGCGAAGTAGCCCCGCGAAACCCTCTAGGCGCCCTTCTAGACGCTCTTTCTTTACTAGGTTCTCTAAGTTTTCTGCCAACATATCCTTATCCTCCACCAAACTGTTGAGCTGCCCCAGATTGACCTCAGCCCCAAGCCGTTGCAAGTGACGCTTGATCCAGCGGGTAACGATCCGGTCAATGCGCTCCTTGTTAGGATCCGCTTGAATGATAGCCACAATGCGATCCACCGCTTGTTGCAAGGCCTCCCAGCTTTCACCCGCATTCTCAACACTAAACACCCCACTGAGCGGCGTCCTTACTAGCCCTAACTGTTCATCAGTATAGCGCCCTTCATCAACTAGATAGTAGCGTAGTCGAGGCTGGTAAACCTGGAGAAAACCCGGCGGTTCTGGCGTTATCATGTCATAGATATCGGGTGGCGTTGTCCAGGACTTCGAGCCGTTATAGAGCACAATGGGCAAAATCGGTGGTAAGCCTTGACTAAATGTGGTGGCTTTTTGTTTAAGCAGATGATCGTAGAAGCAAGCAACGTAATGCATCAAACGAATCGGTATGGAGCGATCCACTGTGGACTGGAACTCCAGCAGAATATAAAGAAATACTTCCTGCGTCACACCTTCCCAAGTGACACTGACCGACCACACCACATCCTCGAACTTTTCCTCAAACAGCGGCGTAATGTAATTGCCGCTGTGGTTCTTCAACGTGGAGAAATCCATTAAGGCGGCAAGCTCGTCAGGCGCAAAGCCTTCAATCAGTTGCTGAACAAACTCCGGGTAGCTGAATAACTCTTTGTAGCCGGTATCGTGATGATTGATGCTCACGGATGCCTCTAATTAGCTGCGTTAGGCCATGAGGGGGCCTGGAGCGCCCCCTTAGCAAATCACAACGATTTTTAGCCTAACTGATTGCCCAGCAAACCACTGATATCTTTCGCTTCCCAGTGAGGGAAATGCTTACGCACCAGGGCATTCAAGTCACGCTCAAAGGCGGCCCAATCGGTGGTGTTTGAAGCATTGCCTGGGGCGCTTGCCGTGCCGCGGATCATGCCAGCGCCTACGGTCACGTTGGTCAACCGATCAATGATGATAAAGCTACCGGTGCCAGGGCTGGTGCGGTAATCATCCACTGGAATAGCAGCGGTCAGCTCCACGTCACAGCGGGCAATTGCATTAAGACCCAGCGAGTGAGTGGCATGTTTCTCTAGGGTATTGACGTCTATCTGGTAATCAATTGCACTGACCTGGCCGGAAAGATCGCGGGTCGCCAGCTTGAAATCGTAGAGCTTACCCGGCGTTAACGCCTCTTCCTGCATCCAGACAATATCGGCTTTAAAGGTGTTGGAGAGCGGCAGCTCGCTATCTGCTGCCACCAGCCAGTCGCCACGGGAGATATCGATCTCATCTTCCAAGGTCACAGTAATAGCCTGACCGGGATAAGCCGCCTCAAGATCGCCATCAAAAGTGACAATTCGTGCAACGCGCGATGTTTTACCTGACGGGAGTGCCTTAACGGCTTGCCCAGGACGTAATACACCCGCAGCTAAGGTGCCGCAGTAACCGCGGAAGTCCAGGTTCGGGCGGTTCACGTACTGCACTGGCAAGCGCAAATCGCTGAGGTTCTGATCGCGGGTAATCTCGACACTCTCTAATAGCTCGATCAGCGTTTGCCCCTGGTAACCATCGCTAAAATACCAGGGCGTTTGTTCGCTGCGATTGACCACGTTGTCGCCATTCAGTGCCGACATCGGCACAAAGCGAATGTCCGGTGCTTGGAGGTTAGTGGCAAAAGCGCGGTACTCATCGACTATCTCGTTAAAGCGTTGCTCGGAGAACTCCACCAGATCCATCTTATTGACCGCAATCACCAGGTGTTGAATACCTAGCAGGTCGGCAATAAAGCTATGGCGGCGCGTCTGGGTCTGCACACCGTAGCGGGCATCGATCAGAATAATCGCCAAGCTGGCGGTTGATGCGCCGGTGGCCATATTGCGGGTGTACTGCTCGTGCCCAGGCGTATCGGCGATAATAAATTTGCGCTTATCGGTAGAGAAAAAGCGGTACGCCACATCGATGGTAATGCCCTGCTCTCGCTCTGACTGCAGGCCATCGACCAATAGCGCCAGATCAACGTTATCACCAGTAGTGCCGCTGGTTTTAGAAGCTTGGGTAATCGCCGCCAACTGATCTTCAAAGATCATTTTCGAGTCGTGGAGTAGACGGCCAATCAAGGTCGACTTGCCGTCGTCGACACTGCCGCAGGTAATAAAACGCAGCAGGTCTTTGTTTTCGTGCTCGTGCAGGTACTCTTCGATATTATCGGCGATTAAATTTGACTGATGAGACATTAGAAGTACCCCTCGCGCTTTTTCTTCTCCATCGAACCCACCTGGTCGCGGTCAATGGCACGGCCACTGCGCTCGCTGGTTCGGGTCAGCAGCATCTCTTGAATAATTTCCGGCAGCGTTGCCGCTTCGGATTCCACCGCGCCAGTTAGCGGGTAGCAGCCAAGCGTTCTAAACCGCACCGACTTCATTTCCGGCACTTCGCCAGGCGCTAACGGCATGCGGTCGTCATCGACCATAACTTGCATACCGTCGCGCTCGACTATGGGCCGCTTGGCTGAGTAGTAGAGCGGCACGATGGGAATCGACTCTAAGTAGATGTATTGCCAGATATCCAGCTCGGTCCAGTTAGAGAGCGGGAACACGCGGATCGATTCACCTTTATTGACCTTGGCGTTATATACGTTCCAAAGCTCAGGGCGCTGGTTTTTAGGATCCCAACGGTGATACTTATCACGGAACGAGTAGACGCGCTCTTTAGCCCGCGAGGCTTCTTCATCACGACGCGCGCCACCAAAGGCGGCATCAAATCCATGCTTATCCAGCGCCTGCTTGAGCGCCTGGGTTTTCATGATATCGGTGTATTTGGCGCTGCCGTGATCAAACGGGTTGATATTGGCTGCGCGCCCCTCTTCGTTGGTGTGCACGATCAGCTCCATACCCGCCTCTTCGGCCATGCGGTTGCGGAACTCGATCATTTCGCGAAACTTCCACGTGGTGTCCACGTGCATCAGCGGGAATGGCGGTGTGCCGGGGTAAAAAGCTTTGCGCGCCAAGTGCAGCATGACCGACGAATCTTTACCGATGGAGTACATCATCACCGGGTTGGCGAACTCGGCGGCGACTTCACGGATAATATGGATAGACTCGGCTTCTAATTGCTTGAGGTGGGTCAAGCGCGCGGCATCAGGGGCATTAAAAGCCTCCCCCTGCGTCGCTGAAGATGAAGAACGCGTCTCTGAAGACCGCTCTTTTGACGACAATGTAGACAATTGGGTCATGGCCCCTTACCTCACAAGAACAAGCTCGTCACACAAGCTAAAATCAGCGTACGTTATAAATAATTGTACGTTCGAATGTGAGTAGGGTAACGCCGAGCCAGTAATAACCCAAAAGAATTAATAACTATCTTTTTATTCCTAAAAAAACTATCCAGAAATGAGAGAGCAATACACTTCTATTCAATGCGCTCAATCCAGCTCTGCCACTCGCTTCCCTGGGCATCGCTATACCCTAAATCGATAACCCGATAGCCAGGGCGAGAAGCTTCATCAATGGCAAACTGCTCGGCACCGGGCAAAAACTGATCGGCCATCGCCGGGCAGCCATAAACATCAATGGTCGCCTCACCTATGCCTCTACCTGCGCCTAAAATATGATGCTCGGCGTAAGCCTGGTGCGCGTGACCAAATAGGATGATCTTAACCTGCGGGTGTTTACTTAAAAGTTGCCAAAATGCGTCGCGATCTTGTAGGCCAATAGCATCCATCCACACCGCGCCGACGTCCACCGGCGGGTGGTGCATGGCTATCAGCGTGGGTCGGTCGTCGTTCTCTAGCTGTTCAGCAAGCTTAGCTAGCCGCTCGCTTCCCAGTTCACCGTGGGGTTTGCCCTCCACCTGGGTATTGAGCAGCAGGATGCGCCACGAATCCAAGTCCACTTGATCGACCATTGGCCGCTCGGCCGCCATGAACTCGGGCTGATCGTGATTACCCGGCAGCCAGTACCAGGGGCAAGGCAACTGCTCCAGCGCCTGTACCGCCAAAGCGTAGGAAGTGGCTGACTCATCCTGGCTAATATCACCGGTAAACAGCACGATATCGGGCTTTTCAGTGACAACCGAACTCAGCACCTGCTGAAACTGCCGCCAGGGGATGCCTGCCCGGGAACGCGCGGCGGTATCTGCATAGAGGTGGGCATCGGTGATCTGTACTAAACGCATTAGGGCATCTCCGGCACGTCAATGGCGTGACCGTGGGCAAGGCCGTGAGCTAACCACTCGCCCAAAAAGCGATTGAGTTGAAGCTTCTCATCCGGCTGATGCATCCGGGCATTGGGGTAGCGATAGCGGCCACTAAAGTGGCGCTCGCGCTGAAAGTCGGTCACTTCCGCCATGCGCACATCGTGATAGAGATGTACGCGCATACGCGGCCCTTCCAAAACGGTATCTAGTGGGCCGGTCTGAGAAACATTCACCATAGTGGTGTAAGGCGCCTGCTCTTGAATATAGAGATGCAGATCACCGAAATGCTGTTTATCGCCGCGTAGGGCAATATCACGGCGCTGGCCGGCCTCCATATCGCCCACCAGGCGCACCAGACGTAAATAGTTGGCGCTGCACTCCCCTTGGAGCGATTTTAAATCGGTGACATAGGCCGTTCTCGCCATGTTCACTCCTCGTCGGTTTCACTTTGCGTCAGCGCGCGCTGAGAGGCAGCACGCAGTGAGGCTCGCTGGCTATTAAGCCAATGTAGACCAATTAAACACATGGCGTTGTCGAGTCGCCCTTGCTCCAAGAGTTCCCAAGCGTTGGCAAAAGGCATGACGTGAACACGAATATCCTCATGCTCTTCATCTAGGCCATGAATCCCACCTAATCCATGGGTATCTACCAAACCACAAAATAGTGTCACTTGCTCGTTGCAGGCCCCAGGACTGGGGTAATAGGTGTGAAGTTTGGTCAGTTGGGCCACTTTACAACCTGCCTCTTCCCACGCCTCACGACGCGCCACATCTTCCAGCGATTCGTCTTTTTCGGCTAAACCGGCCACGAGTTCAAGCTTCCAGGGAGAAACCGCGTCATCAATGGCACCGGCACGAAACTGCTCGATGAGTACCAGTGAGTCGCGCTCGGGGTCGTAGAGCAGCACACCCACCGCATCAAAGCGATTATGCACTTCGCGACGCATGGGTTCGCTCCAGCCGCCTTCAAACAGCCGGTGACGAAGCTCTAAGGCTTCCAGGCGGAAAAACCCTTGGTGTAGCGTCTCCCGCTTAAGCAGCTCAACATCAGCACGCTTTAAGTCTGGAACGCTAAGCGCCGTGTTTTTAAAAGGAGAGCGCTGAAAAGGAAGATCGCGAACAGATGCGTTTTCGGAGTTGGACGCCATGAGGCACTCCCGGTGGTGATAATCGATCTATTATCAATGCTTGCCACCGGGAATGCCAATTCAGTGGGTGGATTACAACTGATTAAGCAGCTCCTCGGCATCGCGACGTAGCGCTTCATCGGAGACCTGTCGGTTGTCTCGAGCGGTGCCGTTAACCGCTCGTTGGGCGTGCTCGCGAGCGGCCTGCTCATTGCCCTCTTCTTTCAAAAAGGCAGCGTAATAGTAGTTAACATCGATGCCGTCTGGGCGGATTTCCAAGGCACGCTGGAACATGCGTTCAGCGGTATCGCTATCGCCAAAACCAATCAGTCCGCCGGGCACCCGGTCGTATAACGCACCGAGGGTTACATAGGCGGAACCATTCAGCCCTTGAGGGTCTATGGCCAAAGCCTCCTCTAACGCATCGCGCGCATCTTCCGCTGTGCCCAATGCCCCTAAGCCGCCACGCTCGCGGGCATAGGAAGCCAAAATGATGCCCTCCCAGACAAGTACGTCAGCTTCATCGCGGTGCTGCTCGGCCAACTGTTCCGCTTCACCTGCCAACGCCTTTAACGTGCTCTCCCGCTCGTTGGCGGGCATCTCAGTCACGGTATGCTCCCATCTGTTTTTAAGCGAGAAAAGCTCGCCTTCAAAGGCAGAAGCGGTTAGCGGAGACAGCATCAACGCGCTGCCAATAGCGGCGGCGATTAATGAGCGCGGTAAAAACATACGTGGAAAAGAGTGAGTTCGCATACATGCTCCTAACATTATTGTTGTCCTGCTCAGACCCACCAATGACGGGCCTCTAGCCCAATATAGCAAAAAATGTAACGAACGTTTGAATGATTTACCAGTAGTATGCTGCTTGGTTGCTTCGCGCAATTAACGTAAGGTGGGTAGCTCGAAACACGATGGGGAATAGGTAATGAAAGGCCGCAACATGACCCGCTGGCGCGATCCAGCCAAAGATCCGCGTCAAGCCCCTAAGAGCAACCTGATTACCCCAGAGGGGGCGGCCCGCTTGCGCGCTATTTTGGATCACCTTTCGCGGGTTAAACGCCCCGCTATTTCAGCGAAGGTCGGCGAAGCGGCCGCCCAGGGTGACCGCAGTGAAAATGCCGATTACACCTATAATAAAAAAGAGCTGAACCGGGTCATCGCCCGAATCACCTACCTGACGAAACGTCTGGACGAACTGCAAATCGTAGACCGCCTACCAGCCGATACCAGCAAAGTGTTTTTCGGCGCGTACGTAAGCCTGGAGGATGAAAACGGCGGAGAGGTGCATCTCAGGATCGTTGGCCACGATGAAATCGACACCAAAAAGCGCTGGATTAGCATCGATGCGCCCATGGCCAAAGCACTGCTCAGTAAACAGGTGGGCGATGAAGCAAAGGTGCTCACCCCTAACGGTGATACGTTTTATACCATCACCGCCATCGATTACACCGCCTAGCCGCTGCTCCTTTATCGCCCAATCTTGTAGAGGCTAATCTTGTAAGGAATAGTCCACCGTGGTGACGACGCGAACACGTTTGGTTTGCGGCGTGTAGCTGTCTAAGTCCTCAATGGAAAAATAGCCCTGAGTCGCCTGACGAATGTGGCCCACCTGACTACCAGAATCTTCGGCAAACTGCTGTGCGGCGTTGCGCGCATCAGCAGTGGCCGCCGCGATCATGTCAGGCTTGATCGCGTCAAGACCGGTAAACAGAAACTCCGTGCGGTATTCGTAGCTGGGCGAGAGCAGGACGCCCTCACGCACCAATGAAGTCGCACTGGGGATCGCCTCGATCACACCCTCAACATCAGGGGAGCGCAGCAGCAGCGTTGCTTCGGCGCGGTAGCGCTCATCAGGGCGCTGACCACCGTACTGATTGCTAAATTGGTCGGTAATCCGCGGCGGAGTGGAGCTAACATGCTCCGATGCAAACCCTTGTGCCTCCAGAAAATCGCGAATCGCCTGCTCGTCGCTAGACAACTGCTGCTCAAGGTCACTCAAGCTATTGGCGCTGACACTGTAATTGAACGGCCATAGCACCAAATCCGCCGGCACTTCGCGCTCGGCTAAGCCGCGCACTGTCACGCTTCGTGACGACTGCTGCCATACTTCCGCGGCGCCCTTGATATTGCTGCCGCTCCATACCAACCCCAGCGCCAGCAGCCCGCCCAGCAAAACGGCACTTCCCAATACCGCCGTATTTCGGATATTTCCCGCCATTTCCGCTACTCCTACCCACTACCGTTAAATTAACGACTACTTATTTGCATCATAGCCCTTAAAGGTAGGGTCGTCGGCGGCTGATTGTGGCAAGTTTGAGGAAATATCTATGCGTTAGCTCTAACGCCCTGACTTAATCGCACCGTAAACCTTGAAGCGGCGATTATCCGCCAGGGTCTGAAAATCCTGAAACGCCCGCTGCAAGTGGTCTGGGTAGGGCAAAAAGCCATTTGCCACCAGGATTAACCGCCCGCCCGCATTAAGATGCTCTGGCGCCGCGCTGATCAAACGCTGGCTGGGGCCATAGCTGATATCACGCTCTTTATGGAAAGGTGGGTTGCTAACAATCCAGTCAAACTGTTCACCCTCAAGCGCGCTGAACACATCACTGCAAAGCACCCGCCCCTCTAGCCCATTCGCCGCCAAGGTGCGCTGACACGCCTCCACCGCAAAGGCGCTAACATCCACAGCGGTCACATGGTGGCCACGCTGAGCCAACCAGGCGCTAATAATCCCGTCGCCACACCCCATGTCCAGCACTTTGAGCGGTTTTTTCGGCAAGCTATTCTCAATGCTCTCCAACAGCAACAGCGTGCCTTCGTCAACTTTGCCATGGCCAAATACGCCCGGGTGGCTGATCAGGGTCAGCCCTAATGTCTCGAATTTCTGCCAAGCACTATCGCTGGCTGCTTCTAGAGCAACGGTATAGGTGGCGAACAGCGAACAGCGGCGGGCGTTGTCGCGCTTATCCCAAGACATGCCCAGCTCTTCCAACATCTTGGGAACGCGTTTAATGCCGCCTTGATGCTCACCGACAATGTCAATGGGCGTCCCTTCGGGTAGCTGCTCACATAACCACTTGAGCCACCAAATACCTAGTTGGTGCGCCTTCGGCCAAAACAGCACCACTTCTTTACCGAATGGCTCGCCCGCCGCCAAGTTAAAAGGCGTTCGGGCCTGCTTGCCTTTCGCCTGCCACTCACGCAGTACGTCAAAATCGCCACTGACCACACCCGACGATTGATCAATAAGCCAGCTATCGATTGGCGGGCCAATGGCCCACAGCGCAGCATAGTTATCTTTTTGGCGCTCTAACAGCTGGCATGCTGGGGACTGGGCACTCATTCAACGATCTCCGGTTTAATTAATGTATAAAGCAGGTAGCGGCCCAGGCGCCAGTGGGGGTCATGGCGACAGTACTGTTTCTCCAGTGCCAACAGCGTTTCCGTTTCTGCGGGTGTGGCAGGAGGTTGGCGCAAGTAATCTTGAAAGACGCGAATACCCGCGACTGCGTCTATCACTAAGCCGTTATCCGCACTCCACTGCTCAATCTCGGCGTGACTAACGGGCGAAATAGGCGTCAATCGTTGGCGTTTGCCCTTCCCCGCTAAGCGGTCGCTCAACGCCTTCTCAAGATTGCCTTTGACCGCGTTGGAAAAGCGCAGTGCATCGCGATTAAACACCATCAAGCTAAGCTGGCCACCCGGTGCCAATAAATCGCTCAATGTGGACAGCCCTGCTTGCGGGTCACCTAACCACTCCAACACTGCATGGCAGGTAATCAGCGGCCATGGGCCAGGAGCCTGTTCTGTTAACCGTTGCAGGGGCGCCTGCAGATACGTAATGGCGTCTTCCGGTAACGTCTTAGCGTCCCGGTGCCAGACTTTGGCGTAGCTCAACATGTCCGCAGAGGGCTCAGTCATCGTGACATCGTGTTTGCGCTCAGCAAACCATGCCGCCTGCTGGCCCAGGCCGCCACCAACGTCCAGCACACGCTGCCCCTCTAGATTCAGCATTTCCGGCAACAGGTAGTTGAGCATAGCGAGACGCAGCTCGCCACGGGGCGCCTGGTAGAGCGAACGAGAGAACTTATCTGCCAGACCATCAAAATAGCGATCGCCAGCCTGGGTTAATTCATAGCTGCTCGGTTGAGCATGGATTGATGTGGGGTTTGAGGGCATGCCGCGGGCACCACTGTATAAGGAATCGGGCAGTTTACCTGATTATTCCCACCCGACCGAATAACCGCCCAGACTGCATCAAACATAAACAAAAGTTATCAAATCATTACAAATGACACTTAAAATAAATATAAATAGGTTTGCAAATAGGAGTGAAATAATAGCTAATCGACACAGGAAAAATCTCCTATCATGGTAGGAGTGACAAGCAATTAAACCATATAGCAGTCACCACCAAGTCGCTATAAATTATAACAAAATAAATACGGTGGGTTTTATATGATTATCGATACGGCGAAGCAAAACACCACTGGGCAAATAATACGATCTTTGCTCAAAAAAGAGCATACTATTTCTATTTTTTCAAAAGAAGCGGCTTACGCCATAGAGGCGAAGGCCATTAAGATAGAGCTGGACAGCGGTAAAATAACGTTAGCCATACACTACACAGGCAGCTCGCTTTCTCCTTATTTACAAAACGACACCATTTGCTTTGACATAGAAGCTTCCCACCCTACGCCGGGTATAGAAGAAGAAATTTATAATATTGAACAAGTGCCGGCGCACGTCATTAAAATAGATACCTGCACTTACCATTTAGAGTGCCAGCTTCCCGGCTCTATTTTCTCCTCCGATAATCGGAGAGCTTTACGTGTGCCCTTTATTCTGGGTATGTACGCACGTGTGCACTTGGAAGTATTTGCTCATGAGCTCAACGTGGAAGGCAAAGTGCGTAACCTTTCAGTAGGTGGCTGCATGGTGTATGTCAGGCTGGAAGATAGCATGGCTCTGAGCGTTAATCAGGCGCTGCCGGAGGTAACACTCGAGTTTCCAAACGGGGAAACATTCAACACCCAAGGACGCATTTGTCATATGCGGCCTTTTGGAAGCCATGACTATGCGGCTATCGGTATTGAATTTATTAATATGTCAGCCACGATGACCGAGACTCTTTTCCATTATGTATCGGAAGCTGAGTTCGAAGCAGCTTTTCGCTCAGGTATACAGGATAGCTCCTCTCGAGCTAAGTCACGGCTTTTCATAGCAGATGCGAAAGAGAAAAAAATGCAGCAAAAAGAAGAGCGCGATCAAACTAAAAATACCCAACGATCTCCACTGCTACGCGGTGTCCTTGAAGTCGCTCACCAGCTACAAGTTATGTTAATGTTTACTAAAAACAAGGATGTATTTCCGGAAGAGAGCCTCTATGAGTGTGTCGACAGCCTTCTTTATATGGTCACTCAAGACCGAAGAGGGCTTCAGTATGCGCTAGCTTTTCTGCATGATGAACCTGAGTGGGTTCGCCATGCTATACAGGTGAGCAGCCAGCTAGCGATGATCCTGATCAGTCGTGACCCATACGCGTCACAAACACGGGAAACAGTGGCGGGCGCCCTACTACACACCATGGGTAAACCACTGCTGATTAGCGAACAGCTCCCCTCACTTAAAATTCGCATGTCTCCATCGCAAGCCGAGCTACTCAAAGAACATGTAGTCGCACTGAATAACAGGCTAACGGCACTGAGCTGGGTCGCCAGCCCAGCCTGCCATGACATTATCCTCAATGCCAACGAACGGCTCGATGGCAGCGGCTACCCAGCTGGAAAGCAGGCTTCCAAGTTATCCGAAAGCGTTCGTCTAATCAGTGTTATTAAAATAATCAATAAATTAACCCATGAGCGAAACGGACAGCACCCGCGGCAACCTCTTGATGCCTACCGCTGGGTTAATAACTGCCCAGCTATTTATGAAAAGTCTTTGCTCGTAGAGTATATCCAACACTTTGGCTTATACCCTATCGGCAGCTTGGCAAAATTCTCAAACGGTTTTTTAGCATGGATAATTGATGTAGACGCAAAGGGAATGCCGTGTAAAGTTAATGTCATTAAAAATCTCTCCTTTAGAGACACCTCAATTGACACAGTTCTTGAAAATAGTGACTTTACTCAAATTGGACGCCTTGAGGGCACGGTAAATCCGACCGACTACAATATTCACATGGTCAATCACCCTTAGCGGCTCGCACGCCGTTGCTTTTGACCTAGCAAGCATCCAAAATTGAGCTGCCTTCATTCCGTTAATCACAATGTAGCGGAAGACACTATAACGAAAAGCACTATTTATTTAAGCACTCTACTTTAAGCACACTATGCCACCTACACCGCGCCGTTCCACCATTCTTGAAGTAGCCCGCCTCGCGGGTGCCTCTAAAACCAGCGTATCCCGCTATTTTGGCGAAGAGCGTGATCGGCTCTCGCCCTCACTTCAGGCACGCATCGCCCATGCGGCAGGCACTCTTGGCTACCAGCCAAATCAAATGGCACGTGGGCTAAAAGGTGGGCGCTCTAAATTGCTAGGCATGCTGGTCGCCGATATCCGTAATCCATTTTCAGTGGCCATCACTCACGGCGTCGAGCAAGCGTGCCGCCAATATGGCTACTCGCTGGTGGTGTGCAATACCGACAATGATCCGGAACAGGAGCGCCAGCATTTAGACCTACTTGGCGCCTATCAAGTAGAAGGTCTTGTGGTGAATGCCTCCGGCAGCCCAGAACGCCAACTGCACACCTTTATCAACCTGGGAACTCCCATCGTGCTGCTAGACCGCGAAGTCGACCATGTGAAAGCAGAAGTGGTCGGGCTCGATAATCACCTGGCGATTGATATGGCGCTCGAACACTTAGCCGATCAAGGCTACCAGGCCGTGCTGTATGTCAGCGAAGCTCCAGAGCAGTCAAGCACGCGACAAAAACGCTTGACCCGCTTTAACCACACCGCCGAGCAGCATGGGCTGAATTACGCAACCTCACTGCTTGCTACTGCAGATGACACTGTAACGCTTGGGGCGCTAAGCGACTTTTTAGCCGCTAATCAGCAACACGCCTGTGCCGTTTTATGTGGCAACGGCAATGCCACCCTCGTAGTGACCCGACTGTTTCAGCAGCTTGGTTTATCGCTTGGCAAGGTAGGCTTGATGGGGATTGATGAACTCGACTGGTGCGCCTTAGTCCCTCCTGGCATTACCACCCTAGCCCAGCCCACCGATGCAATGGGCAGAACGGCTGTCCAATGCTTGATGCACCGCATTGCGCCCCACGCATTATCAATGCCCACGGCGCTGAGTTTTTCACCTACCCTGATCGAACGAGGCTCTACCCAGCGCTAATTTTTTAAGGCAGTGCTAAAAAATTGTCGCAAAAATGGTATCGTTCCCATTGGATGATAATAAACAACTCAAAGAGATTATTGACCATGCCTCACTCCTTCACTAGCCCGCCAGCCATTCTGACCTTCGGCGAAGCCATGGCTATGTTTGTGGCCGATACACCGGGCGAATTATCCGGCATTGAACGTTTCCACCGCCGTTTGGCCGGTGCTGATAACAACGTCGCTATCGGCCTCTCCAGGCTGGGTTTTCACGTCGGCTGGTTAAGCCGAGTGGGCACCGATAGTTTTGGAGGTTTTATTCAGGCGGCTTTAAAAGCGGAAGGTATCGATGACCGCTATATTCACGCCGATGCACAGCACCCCACCGGGCTGCTCTTTAAAGAGCGCGCCCAGGACGGCGCCGACCCGCGAGTCGAATATTTCAGACGCGGCAGTGCCGCCAGCCATCTCACTATTGACGACGCTCGAAATGTCGACTTTCAGGCGCTGAACCACCTTCACGCGACGGGCATTACCCCGGCGTTATCTGAAAGCGCCCGCCAGCTTAGCCATCATTTGATGGAACAGGCACGCGCCCATGGCGCTACTATTTCCTTTGACCCCAATTTGCGGCCGTCACTTTGGCCCAGCGAAAACGTAATGCGCTCGACCCTCAATGAACTCGCCGGCCGCGCCGACTGGGTACTACCTGGGCTTTCAGAGGGCCAGCTTCTCACCGGACAGAAGACGCCTTACGACATAGCAGGCTACTATCTGGATCAAGGTGCCTCGGCGGTGATCATCAAGCTGGGGCCGGAAGGCAGCTATTACCGGGGCAACCTGGATGGACAAGAAGAGAGCTTTACCGTAGACGGCTGCCCTGTCGCTGAGGTGGTGGACACCGTCGGTGCAGGCGATGGCTTCGCCGTCGGCGTGATTAGCGCCCTGCTTGACGGAAGAACTGCGCGCCAAGCAGCCCAACGCGGCAACCTCATTGGCGCCCAAGCCATCCAGGTAGTGGGCGATATGGAAGGCCTACCGAATCGCGAACACCTACAAGCGCTTGAAGCCGAGCTTTACCCAGCCTGATGCACCTAGCCTTGCTTTTATTAGCAGGAGTTTAATGACAGGCTTTACACAACAGGATTTTCAGCAAGGGGATAACAATGCAAAAACGTTTAGTGGTTCAAGGACGACTCAGTGACACTCAGTTGGCTGAGCTTAGCGATTTGTTTGCGGTGGATGTGCTGCCGAAAACCACCGCGCTGGATGCCCCTGAAAATCGTGCTCTATTAGCGGAGGTGCACGGCATTATCGGTTCTGGCTTGGCGATCACTCCTCAGTTGCTAGACGCAGCACCCAACTTGGAAGTCATCGCGACCGTCTCTGTTGGCTATGACAACATCCCCGTTGATGAACTGACCAAGCGCGGCATTATGCTGTGCAATACGCCTGATGTGCTGACCGAAACCACCGCCGACACCGGTTTTGCACTGATAATGGCCGCCGCGCGTCGGGTAGTTGAATTAGCCGAGTGGGTCAAAGCGGACAAATGGCAAGCCAGCATCGGCCCCGCACTGTTTGGCAGCGATGTACATGGCAAAACTTTGGGCATGGTGGGGTTTGGACGCATTGGCCAAGCCGTTGCCAGGCGTGGTGCTCTAGGGTTTGGCATGCAGGTGCTCTACTCTAACGCTTCACCCAAGCCCGATTTAGAGAGTGAACTTGGCGCGCAGCGCCGCGAACTCAACGAGCTGTTGGCCGAGGCCGATTTCGTCTGTGTCACTGTGCCGCTTACCGCCGAGACCGAGCATTTGATCGGTGCCCAAGAGTTCGCGCTGATGAAGCCTTCCAGCATTTTTATCAATATTGCCCGCGGTAAGGTGGTCGATGAAAGCGCATTGATCCAGGCGCTGGAAAAGGGCGTTATTCAAGCGGCGGGGTTAGATGTATTTGCCCAGGAGCCGCTAGCCGCTTCATCACCACTACCGAAAATGAGCAATGTGGTCGCCCTGCCGCATATCGGGTCTGCCACCCATGAAACCCGCGACGCCATGGCCCAGCGAGCAGTGGATAATATTCGTCTAGCACTCCAGGGCGAGCGACCTATCAGCTTAGTCAACGAGGAAACCTATCAATGAAGCCTGCCACACCCCTGTGCTTACTGTTCGATTGTGATGGCACCTTGGTGGATAGCGAAATACTG
Organism: Halomonas sp. FeN2; assembly: GCF_020595105.1. Taxonomy (NCBI): domain Bacteria; kingdom Pseudomonadati; phylum Pseudomonadota; class Gammaproteobacteria; order Oceanospirillales; family Halomonadaceae; genus Halomonas; species Halomonas sp. FeN2. The sequence goes on along the minus strand of NZ_CP074200.1, from coordinate 4,250,804 downwards.
CTTGCCGAGGTAATGGGGGATATTCTTCCCGAGTTCGGCTTACCCTTTTCAGCACGTCAGTATATGGATGAATTTCGCGGGGTGCGTTTCCAGACGATCGTGCAAACCCTGGAAAAGCGTTTTCAAACATTAGCAGAAGATGCCTTTCCCCAGCTTGAGGCAGGTATGCGAGCGCGTATGGAAGCCCGTATGCGTGACGAGCTGGTGGCGATTCCTGGTATGGTCGCCGCGTTGGAACAGTTAAGCAGCCACCCCAAGGCCGTGGTCTCAAATGGCCCCGAGCGAAAAATTCGCTGTGCGCTGGAAAGCACCGAACTAGGCCATCACTTTGCTGACAAGCTCTTTAGCGCCTATACCCTCAATGTCTGGAAACCCGACCCCGAGCTGTACCGTAAAGCTGCCGCCGCTATGGGCCATGCTCCTCAGCAGTGCGTAGTGATCGATGACGCGGCGGTGGGTGTAGAAGCGGGGCTAGCGGCGGGCATGCACGTGATTCACCTCAACCACTTCCCTAATGAAGAGCTCACCCCCGAAGGGGCGATTGGTATCCACCATGCCAGCGAGCTTCCCGCCGCCATTGCGCGCTTAACTATATAAATAACGGCGTAATGGGGGTGTCGCGACGGACAACACTTCAGGCACCTTTAAAAGACGGGCGCCATCTGACGACAGGCGTTATCGATGTCCACACTCGCGATGGTGGCAGTTCCAAAGATGGTACAGAATCTTTCAACACAAGCGAGTATCAGAGTAAAGTCAGTCTGGATATTCAGCGCGCAATACTCGCGCCAGGATCTAAAGTTGAAAATCTTGGCACGACACCAGCGAAACGTGTTCAGGCTATGACAGTGAAAATTATCGCCCCAATTTAGTCAGGAACAACGCAATAACGTCGCTTCCCGCCGGGACAATCCGTATTTGAGTCACCTCAACTAAGTGCAAATGGGCCAAACGCGAAGTCGACCGGAACCGGGCTATCGATAATATGGAGAGGGCCTTCGAGTTGCCCATCATCCGGCTTAATTCGAAACACTACGATGGTGTCCGAGTTCTGGTTGCCTACGTAAAGAAAAGTGCCTGAAGGCTCGATGTTCATGCCTCGCGGAATCTGGCCTTGGCTCTGGATCCAGCCTGCAGAAGTCAACTTCCCGGAACCGGTGTCAACCTCAAACATGGCGACGCTATCCATCCCTCGATTAGTGGCGTAGAGCCAACGCCCGCTCGGATGAATTCTGATTTCTGCCGTCGTATTCGTACCCGTTGGAACTTCACCTGGATTATCGGGATTGAATGATGGGCGGGTGTAAGCGGTATCTTGCGGCAACGTCGAAATTGACTGAAGCCAGACGAATGCTCCCCTTATAGGATCGAAATCGAACACATCTATAGTGGAAGAAAGTTCATTGGTGACGTATGCACGATTGTCATCGGGGTGAAATACTAAGTGACGACAACCACTTCCGGATGGCACGTTGGCATGAGGAACAGGACCCGGCACTAGCTTTCCAGTTGCTAGATCGAGTTCCCAAGCAAGAATCAAATCGCCACCAAGATCCACACCATAAACATGCTGAGCACCAGGGTTGGACAGCATCATGTGAGCATGTGCACCTTCCTGACGAACTGGATCAGGCCCGCTTCCATTTCCTGACGCCTGGAACTGATCACTCATAGGTTCAATTTGACCATCACCGCCGAGTGGGAATACGGAAAAGGTGCCTGTCCCATAGTTGGCTGCAAATAGATAGCCCCCAGAGGGATGAACGGCACAGTGGCATGGCCAAGAACCTGCAGTGAGCAATGTATTGATCAACGTCAGACGTCCACTCTGCTCATCAATCTTGTAAGCGCTGACGCGCCCTAACGGCGCACCTTCATCGTCCGCGCCAAGCTCGTTGACACAGTATAGATAACGCTTCGAGGGCGCCACTGCCAAGAAAGACGGATTGTCGTCCCTTACTGTCTGGACGTGGCTCAGGTTACCGGTTTCAAGGTTCATCTTGTAGACATAGATACCTTCGGCCTCGCTTGGGACAACGCCACCGGGTGCTGTGTTGGGTGACGAGTAAGTGCCGATATACAGGTACTGCCCATTCGCCAGCGAATCCGTCGAATCCGAGTTCTGTGCGAAGGCGCTATGAGCCGTTGCTGCCCAGGCCGCGCTCGCACCTATAGCCTGCAAAAACGAGCGCCTGGAAAGCCCGGTGTTGCTTTTTGGGATACTCGAGCTTTGTTGTTCTAGATCTTTTTGTACTTTCATCTCGATAGCTCCATTGAAGAGCGACCAGATACTATCTTTCACTAGCCGCAAGTTTTATAGGGAAAGCCATTTCACCAAGCCGTGGCCGCCCCTAATTAGATAAGCGACGAATCGCAGCTTCAACACCACGCAATTCAGCCAAGCCGCGCATGCGCCCGTAAAGTGGGTAGCCGGGTGCCGTATTGCGCTGTTGATCATCCAGAAGTTGGTGGCCGTGATCCGGGCGTAGCGGTAAACGTGCTCCTCCCTCTCCTTCACGTCTCCGCTCCTCTTCAACCAGCGCTTGAATAACACCTACCATATCCACATCACCTGCCAAGTGTGGGGCCTCGTGGAACGAGAGGGTATCCGCTTCGCGCTTTGTGGCGCGCAGATGAATAAAGTGAATATGCGGGGCAAAGTGGCGAGTCATAGCCACCAAATCATTGTCTTCGCGAACACCGTAAGAGCCGGTGCAAAGCGTCAATCCATTGGCGGGGCTGGGCACGCGATCAACAATCCACTGCGCATCCTCATGCGTCGAGACAACCCGGGGAAGACCCAGCAGTGGCCGCGGAGGGTCATCCGGGTGGATGGCCATACGGATACCCACCTCTTCTGCCACCGGAATCACCGCCTGCAAAAAGTAGCCCAGGTTTTCACGCAGCCGAGCGGCATCAATATCCGCGTACTCTTCCAAGACAGCGCGAAACTGCTCAAGGGTGTAGTGCTCTTCGGCACCCGGCAACCCCGCTATCAGTATATTGACTAGCTTATCGCGTCCTTCGCTATCCATTGCATCCAGATATCGACGTGCCTGGGCTTTCTCCTCGGCGCTGTACTCTTTCTCAGCACCTGGCCGCTGAAGCAGATAAAGATCAAAGGCGGCAAACGCCACCTGATCAAAGCGTAGGGCCAAAGCGCCATCGGGCAGTTCATAGGTCAGGTCGGTACGCGTCCAGTCCAGCACCGGCATAAAGTTGTAGCAAACTGTATCGATACCGCAGGCTGCCAGGTTGCGCAGTGTCTGGCAGTAGGTGGCAATCAGCGCTTCCCGTTCGGACAAGCCTTTTTTGATCGACTCATGAACTGGCACGCTCTCCACCACCGACCAAGTCAGGCCAGCCGCTTCGATCATTTGCTGACGTTCACGGATCGCCTCAACCGGCCAAACCTGATCATTGGGCACCTCGTGCAGGGCCGTGACGATACCGGTGGCGCCTGTCTGGCGAATCTCATCTAAGCGAATCGCATCATTAGGGCCAAACCAGCGCCAGGTATGCTCCATGGTGATCTCCTTTTATTAGTTGCGCTCAAGCGCTGCGAGCAACCCATCCAAGCCGTTTTGGGTCAACCTCTGATACGCGATCAGCACAGCCTGGACAAATCTCTTATCCGCTGCCAGCTCGCTCGGCACCACATCGTCCATGGCTAAATAGGCCGCTACCAGCGCGCTGGGATCGCTACCATGCCTCTGGTGTAGCTCTGCAAAGCGCTTGGTTAGTGGATCATCCACGGGGTAACTATTGCCTTGTAAGTCTTGACCCGCGGTATAGCGAATCCAGGCCGCCATCCCCAGTGCCACGCAGGGCGATGATTGACCAGCGTTACTACGCTCAAGCGCGCCAGAGAGCCAGCGCTGTGGGAGTTTTTGGCTGCCATCCATAGCGATTTGCTGCAGACGATGACGCAAACTGTCATTGGCAAAGCGTGCCAGCAGCGAGTCAGCGTAAGCGTCTAGATCGATTCCTTCGGACATCTCAAGGGTAGGCGCCGCTTCTTCAAGCATATATCGGCGCAACAGCGCACGAAGCTCGACGTGATTGATGCCGTCATAAACCGTTTCGATTCCTGCAAGCGCACCAAGATAGGCAAGCAAGGAGTGGCTACCGTTGAGCATGCGCAGTTTCATGGCTTCAAACGGCGCCACATCTGCCACCATCTCAACCCCCTCAGCTTCCCAGTTGGGTCGTCCCTGGGGGAAGTTATCTTCAACCACCCACTGTGTGAACGCTTCGCACACCACGGCGTTTGGATCGGTAACGCCTAGTGACGCTAAGCGTTCAAAATCGGCGTCGGTCATCGCAGGGACGATGCAATCTACCATGCTGCAAGGAAACGCCACTTCACTGGCAATCCAACTGGCCAATTCTGCGTCTCGATGCTCGGCCAGTTGCACCACCGCTTGGCGTGTTCGCTTGCCGTTATCCGGCATATTATCGCAAGAGAGCACGGTAAAGGGGGCAAGACCAGCATCACGCCGCTGAGCTAACGCTTCCACCAATAGCCCAGGAGCAGTTCGCGGCTGTTGGGGCGAGGCCATATCGCCGATGATCATCGGGTCATCGATTTTTAACTCACCGCTTGCGGGGTTTAAAAAGTAGCCCTTCTCAGTGACTGTTAACGTAACAACACGGGTATCCTCAGAGGCCATTCGCGCCAGCAGTGCCCCTCGGTCTCGGCCCCAGCGTTCCATACCTCCGTCGGCGCCATCGCGGCCCGAGAATAGCGTCTCTTCAATAACGCCAATTTCACGTAGCGTGATGCTTTCACTATCGGCGTACTCCGCTACATGGTAACGATGCCCTGCCGCACGTAAACCGTCGACTAAACCAACGCTAGAGCGTAAATTCGCGCTGCAAACACCCCATTCACAGTCACCGCTTCGTTGGCGATAACGCTCTAAATAGACCGCTTGGTGGGCGCGATGGAAAGCGCCCAACCCCAGATGAACAATCCCGATCTGGCCACTTCTTGGCGATGCTTCAATCAGCTTTGGCGCCATCATCAACTACTCTCCCATCAGCAAGTTAGGCAACCAAAGCGAAATTGCGGGCACATAGGTCACCAGCAACAGCACCGCCAAGTTGCACAGCAAAAAAGGCACGATGGCTTTTGCCACCGCTAACATAGGTAACTTGCCAATCCCCGCCACCACGAATAGGCACACCCCCACCGGTGGTGTTGTCAGCCCAATCATCAGATTCAACACCGCAATGACTGCGAAGTGCACCGGGTCAACACCAACCCCCGTAGCCACACCCACCAAGGCAGGGAAAAGAATAATCAGCGCCGCAATGGTTTCCATAAAAGCGCCGACAAATAGCAGAATCAGGTTAAGAATCAGCAGGACAATTAGCGGGTTGTCACTAATAGAGAGAATAAGCGCAGCAATCATCTGCGGGATCTGTTCGCTGGTGAGTATCCAGCCAAACAGGTTGGCTAACCCCACCATCAGCAGAAGTGCCGACGAGGTTAATACAGTATCTGACAAAATCGCCGGAAGCTTTTTCCACGACAGGCCTTTATACACATACATGCCGACAACCAAGGCATAGAGACAAGCCACAATAGACGCTTCGGTGGGGGTAAAGAACCCGCCAATAATGCCGTAGAGAATAATCACGGTCATCAGCAGTGCCCAGAAGGCCGTTTTGGCTTCGCGCAGCAGCTGCAAAAACGGTACCCGCTGCTCTTTGGGATACCCACGCCGAACGGCCAGGATATACACCGTAACCATCATGGCGAGGCCCATTAGAAGCCCCGGCACTGCACCTGCCAGGAACATACGCCCGACTGAAATACCGCTGAGAGATCCGGCAATGATCATGGGAACACTGGGCGGTATAATCGGCCCAACGGTTGACGAAGCAGCGGTAACCGCAGCGGCAAACGGCTTGTCATAGCCTGAGCGAGCCATACCGGGGATCATCACCGAACCGATGCTGGCTGAATCCGCAACCGCCGTGCCGGAGATACCACCGAAAATCATCGACCCTGCCACATTGGCCAAGCCAAGACCACCGCGAATGTGACCTAACAAAGCATTGGAAAAACGCACAATATGATCAGTGATATTGCCCACATTCATTAAATTGCCGGCCAACACAAAGCCGGGGATACACAGCAGCACGAAGGTGTCGATACCCGCATACATGCGCTGCGGAACGATGGTTAATGAAATACCTTCAAGCAGCAGATAGGAGAGCGAGGCTAGCCCCAACGCAAACGCAATGGGCATTCCCACCAAGAGCAAAACCAAGAAAACGCTAAAGAGGATAATAACTTCCATGCTTACGACTCCTGAAGGGAGGCAGAGGAGCGACACATTGCGATAATTCCCTCAAGACATCCCAGCAAGCTGTAAACCAGGAGAAGCGCAAAGGTGACTACCGTTGAGAAAAAGATATACAGCATGGGAACATGCAGCGTTGGCGAGGTTTGCCAAGCGCCGTTTTGCGCATACTGCCAAGCGTAAGGCAGCACCAAAAAGGCAAACAAGCCAATCAGCCCACAGAGCAGCACTTGAACCGCCGCCTGTACGCGTGGCCCCAGCAGGTGATGGAAAAGCTCAACGCTGATGTTTCGGTTCTGTCGCAGCACCACACCAACAGATAGTGCCACCATATAAATAAATAGATAACGTGAGAGTTCTTCGGTCCAGGCTATCGAAAACGGCAAAAACAGCCGCGAACAAATTTGCAGCAGTACCGTGGCGGCAATCGCAATCAGCGCAGTAACGGCCAAGGTCAGAAAGCACGTGTCCACCCAGCCAATCATGCGCCCAATGGAACCTTTAAATTTAGGCACCGCCGACATTGAATCCAGACTCTCCAACGCTTCCTTTTCAAGCGTTTTTTGATCCGAGTTCATAACCGTATCCTCATGGGCAAGCTGCTTGTATCGTTAGAAAATGGACTGGCGTGTGCCAGCCCATCGTCATTACCAATTGACTAAAATCCGACCTTACAGGTCTTGGATAGCGTCAAAGAGTTCACGCTGCTCTTCGGTTAAAGCCTCAAGGACAGCAGGACGAGCTTTCTCTGCAAAGGCGTCGACATCTACTTCCACGAACTCCATTCCACGCTCCTGAAGCGCTTGCTCAAGGCGTGCCTGATCTTCAGTGAACAGCTCAGCTTCATATGCCTGCATCGTCTGAGCAGCATCGCGAACGACCTTCTGGAGCTCTTCAGGCATACTTTCCAACTGATTACGCCCAATAACGACATAGATCCAGCTACGCACATGACTAGTCATATTGACGTAATCCTGCACCTCATTGAAACTGGCACTTTCAATCAAGCTGAGCGGGTTTTCCTGGCCGTCAAGAACATTCTGTTGAAGCGCGGTAAACACTTCGCTAAAAGCCATCGGCGTGGGGCGAGCCCCCATTGCCTGCCAGGTATCCACGAATAACGGTACGTTTGGTACGCGTAAACGCAGCCCATCAAGCTCTTCCGGGCTGCGAATCGGCCGGTTAGATGTCAGTTCCCGAGGGCCCCGTTCAAACCATGCCAGCGGCACAAGCTTTGTGCGTTCGATGATTTGCTCTTCAATTTCAGCACCGATCTCGCCATTAACTACCTCATGCAAATGTTCGGAATCTCGGAAGGCATAGGGTACGGCCATCATCGCGGCTTTAGGCGCCCAGTTCTGTAAGCTTTCACCGGTAATGGTCATATCCGCGGTACCCAGCTGAATACCATTAATGATATCCATTTCATTTCCTAACTGCTCACTGGGGTAGAGGCGTACCTCAATCTGGCCATCTGAATTTGCTTCGACTTCCTCTTTGAACTTCTCGGCGGCCTGGTGCCAAATATTCTGCTCATTGGCTAAATGGCCAAAACGCAGGGTGAAATCTGCCGCCATTAATGAGTGGCTGCCTAGCATTGCAGCTCCAATAACAGCGCTGGTGATAAGTTGTTTGATCATTGTCTTTCTCCTACACATGGATGTTGTTAATTATTGATTGCGGCTGTTAATTGCGCGCGGGTTGGCGTGGTTACCCTTCAGCACTGATTTGAATCAGTACCTTACGGGCCTCTTCTGGCCGATGATCAAGCATGTCAATGGCACTGGGCATGTCGATTAGCGGCACCCGATGGCTAACTAACGCCAACGGATCCAGCTGACCACCTGCCATTAGCTCAAGCACCTCCGGAAACTTACGGTTGTTGAGACGCGACCCCACCAGGGTCAGCTCTTTCTTAATCACTTCTAACTGCACTAGCTCGCTGGGCTGAACGCTAAAGCCCAACAGGCCGATGCGTCCTGCAGGAGACGCTAAACGCAGCATTTGCGGTACCAGCGCTGGCACGCAGGCCGCATCGGCAATCAGCGGTACGCCTTCACCCTGGGTTAAGGCAAGTACCTCTTTTTCCACATCCTGCTCGCGGCTATTCAATACCTGCGTTGCCCCAAGCTGTTTTGCCGCCACTAATCGCTCATTAATAACATCAGTGACGATGACCTCTTCGATCCCCTTAGCCAAGGCCATTTGCAGGATCGTAAGGCCAATAACGCCGGCGCCCAGAATCATTAGCCGATCACCCGGGTGGGGCTGCATGCGATCAAGCACGTTGGCGGCAATGGTGTACGGCTCAACCAGGGCAGCCGCGTCTAGCCCAATATGCTCGGGCAGGTGGTGCACGTTAGCCGCGGGGACAGCAACAAACTCTTCAAAACCACCATCGCGATGCACGCCAATCACTTTAAGCGAACTGCACACGTTGGGACGGCCAATCCGGCAGGGATAGCACTCACCACAGCTGATAACGGGGTCAATGCACACGCGATCCCCAACAGCTACGTCAGCCACCCCTTCCCCTACCGCTTCCACTACCCCGGCGAACTCATGGCCGGTGATGCGCGGAAAGCGCACAAAAGCGTTGTCGCCATGGATAATGTGCATATCCGACCCGCAGATACCGGCAAATGCTACGCGTACCAGCGCTTCACCAGCGGCTACCTTGGGCGGATCAACTTCCGCGACCTGGTAGTCATGGGGCGCCTTTACTTGAAATGCTTTCATTTAGATGGACTCCTTCACCAGTGCCACAAGGTGCCGTCTTCTAAACGGTTCACCGGCAGGCTGGCGCGTTTATAGGGGTACTGTTTGGCTAACTGTTCATCGATATCGACGCCATGCCCCGGCTTTTCACCAACAATGAAATGCCCATCTTCAAAGCGATAATCGTGGGGGAAGACCTCGTCAGCAGCGCTGGTATGCGGCATGTACTCCTGGATGCCGAAGTTGGGTACCCAGGTATCAAAGTGAATCGCCGCGCCCAGGCAAACCGGCGAAAGATCCGTTGGCCCGTGGAAGCCGGTACGCACGTGATAAAGACCCGCTAAATCGGCGATGCGGCGTACATGGGTGATCCCCCCCGCATGGGTTAGGGTGGCGCGGATATAGTCGATCCACTGATTTTCAATTAGCGCTTTGGCGTCATACAGGCTGTTAAAGACTTCGCCCACCGCCAATGGCGTGGTGGTGTGCTGGCGAATAAGACCAAACGCCTCCTGATTCTCAGCCGGTACGCAGTCCTCGAGCCAAAATAAATGAAAGGGCTCCACTTCTTTGCCTAAACGGGCGGCCTCAATGGGCGTCAGGCGGTGATGAACATCATGTAGCACGTGTAAATCATCGCCAAAACGCTCACGCACGGCGGCAAACAACTTGGGTACATGGTTTAAGTATTTGCTGGTACTCCAAACGTGCTCCGCGGGCAGCTCGGCATCGGCTGGCTCATATGGCTCGCCATCTTTTTTGGCAACCCCATAAATACTGGCAATGCCTGGCACACCCGCCTGAACGCGCACGGCTTTGTAACCCTCATCAACATGACGGGCGACCTCCTCCAGGCATGCTTCAATATCCCGCCCTGTGGCATGGCCATAAACCATCACTCGGTCACGGCTCTTGCCACCCAGCAATTGGTACAACGGCATGCCTGCAAGTTTCGCTTTGATGTCCCAAAGCGCCATGTCTACAGCGGCAATCGCGCTCATTGTGACAGGCCCACGCCGCCAGTAAGCGCCCCTATAAAGGTAGTGCCAGATATCTTCAATACGCTGAGGATCACGTCCGATTAACGCCGGGATCACGTGCTCCTCCAGGTAGGCCACTACGGCCATTTCGCGGCCGTTTAGCGTGGCATCGCCAATGCCATACTCACCCCGATCGGTCACAATCTTGAGCGTCACAAAATTGCGCCCCGGAGAGGTCACAATGGTATAAGCCTGTTCGATCTTCATTGGATCGTCTCCTGCTTCAAAACTGGGTTTTCTTGTTCTTCAAACCGTTGATTTTCTTGACCTTCAAACATGGCAGGGAAACGACGAACCAGGTCGGGCATAGAGACCAAAATTTCACGCAAATGCAGCGCCATTGTCTCTTCAGCCTGCTGAGCGTCCCGCGCCTCAATGGCAGCAACGATGCGCGCATGCTGATCCACAAGCCGTTCCAGCGGAGTACTATGGGGCACACTGAGGTAGCGTACCCGGTCAAGCTGGGCACGGACTTCTTCGATGACTTTCCATGCAGCGTGCTGCTTCACCCCCAGTGAAAGCGTGCGGTGAAAAGATTCATCAAGGCGGTAAAAACGCTCGTTATCATTAGGCTCAATACAGCGACGCTGCCGTGCTAACAGATCATGCAAATCTGTTAGCACTGCTGAACCAAGGCCTTTTTCGGCCGCCAGCCTCACCACGGCAACCTCAACCGCTTCACGTACAAATCGCGCCTCAAGCACCGCTCGCTGCGATATCTTGACCACATAGGTGCCGCGCTGAGGTTTCACCTCCACCAGGCCCGCTTCAGAGAGCCTGATAAAAGCTTCCCGCACCGGCTGACGACTCACAGAAAAGGTGTCGGCAAGCTCCTTTTCCGACAGTGCCTGCCCCGGGGCCAGTACCACCTGAATAATCGATTGCCTCAGCACATGAAATAGCCGCTGGCGAACCGACTCCCCTTCATGGGTTTCCTGCCATAGCGTTTGTAATGTCGTGTGCATTGCAACTAATCCTAATAAAGAAGTTCATGGCGGCATGGGCCACAACTGATATGACTAGTATGGTAGTTAGATGAAAATAAAAAAAGTCTTCGTGGTTTACTCTTTAGTCGCACAAGGGGTCGAACTGTTCAATGATCAATTTCGCACCTAGTTTTAAGAAAATATTACATAACACTATGGTTTAGCGTACATTTTGTACTATTGCTCAATAAATTGGCTGGCATTTATATGTAGGTATTTAACAAGCTAATCGCCTAAGATGGTTTGATACAAACGAATGAACACCAAGATCGCTACACGATGTGGCAAACGTTATAGAACAGCTAAGGCTGGGGCTGCTGCGAGCCAATAAGACTCAGGAGAGAAGAATGCGGGCCATTCAGACAAAGGATAATTCGAAAGACTTAGTCTTATCGACTGAATTACCTGCATTCTTGATAGCTGACCTAGTCAACTGCCCGACGCTGCCCACGCTGCCTTCGGTCGCTATCAACATTTTGAAAATAGCCCGCACCGAACACCCTTCCGTAAACGAGTATGCCAATGCCATCGAGCGTGACCCCGCCTTGACCATACGTATCATTACCCTTGCCAATAGCGCCTTTTTCTCGCGTAGCCATATAAAGGTGCACTCGTGCCAGGAAGCGACGGCCCGCCTGGGTTTAGACACCACCCTGGCAGCGGTAATGAGTTTCAGCCTGCTGCAAAGTAGGGGAGTAGACGTTCATTACCAGCGTGTGTGGATGCGCTCCATCATTGCCTCGTTAGCAGCACGTTACCTTGCCACCCGCCTTTGCCCCGATATGACAGGGCCTGTGTTTACGGCGGCTTTGCTCCAAGACATTGGCATCATGGCATTACGGGCAACATACCCTAAAGAGAGCAATAATTTATATTTGGAAACCGCCCTATCCCATCGGCAACTATCAGAGTCTGAGCAGCGGCTTTTTGGCTGCGATCATTCTCAAGTAGGCGCTTGGCTTGCCGCTAAGTGGGGAGTTCCAACACCGCTTGCTCAGCGAATCGGTGATAGTCATGGCGAATACGACATTACCACCCCCGATAAGATGTGCGTTCAACTATCAGGCCCCATCGCCGATGCCTGGCTCTCACCCCACCCAGCGCAGGCGCTAATGGCCGTTGTGCGAGAATTTGAAACCTATCAGGGCGCCCACGCGATATCTTTACGGCATTTGCTAGAGAGTATTCAGGAACGGTTGCCAGCGCTGGCGGACATGCTGCAAATGACGGCCCCTCCTTTGCAGAATAACGAATCGCTACTGGCCGAGGCCCAACAACTGTTGTTCCAACAAACGTTACAGCTCAGAGCGCGCCTTGATACGCACCAAGCGGAACTCACCTCTCTCCGCCAGCGTCAAGACGAGTTAGAAGAGCGCTCGCGAACAGACATGCTCACCGGCCTTGCCAACCGATCCTGGCTTGAAGAGCAGATGCATAAGCGCTTTGTACTATGCCAGGAACAGTCTCGCACCATGTCAGTGGTATTTATTGACCTTGACCATTTTAAGAAGCTTAACGATCAATACGGCCATCAAATGGGCGACAATGTGCTGCAAAAATTCGGCAAAACGCTACAGCTGATTATTCGTGAAGGCGACCTTGCCGGGCGCTGGGGCGGCGAAGAGTTTCTCATCGTTTTACCAGAAGAAGATGCACAGGCAGCCAAGGTATTCGCCAAGCGAATTGCCGAGCACCTGGAAATAACACCCATGGCACACGATGATCAGGATCCAATTCATGTATCTGTCTCCATCGGTATCGCCTGTTTAGCTGACGGCGGATTCGGCAGTGCTGATGAGCTCGTTGATGCGGCTGATAAAAGCATGTACTTCATCAAGCACACAGGGCGCGGCGGCATAGCGGTATACGGAGATCGTGGCGCCTCAGTTACGCCTATTAACGACTAGCCCTTTCATTACCCTCATCAAGACCCCTCTATAGCAATATATGAGTACTCCCTATGCTGGAACTTCGTCAGGTACATAAAACCTTCGTGACGCCACAAGGCCCATTGAAGGTGCTTGAAGATGTCTCCCTGCGCTTGGCCGCGGGGCAAAGTCTGGCACTAATGGGGGAATCAGGCAGCGGCAAATCCACTCTGCTGCATCTTGCCGCCGGATTAGATCTTCCCGACCAAGGTGTCATTACCCTCGGAGGCCAGAATGTCGAGTCACTCCCCGAGCCCACACGCGCCAAGCTACGCCGCGAGCAATTGGGCTTGGTCTTCCAGCAGTTTCATTTAGTCCCCAGCTTAACGGTGATCGACAATCTGCGCTTACAGGCGCGCTTAGCCCATCGCGACGATGCCGACTGGGCAGACCACTTGATTGAGCGGCTTGGGCTGAGTGGCATGGAAAAACGTTACCCGGAACAGCTCTCTGGCGGGCAGCAGCAGCGCTTAGCCATTGGCCGCGCCCTGGCGCCGCGCCCGCCTCTGCTGCTGGCCGATGAACCCACAGGCAATTTGGATGAAACCACCGCAGCTGAGGTGCTTGAACTGCTATTGAGCCTGGTTCGCGAAACTCAGTGCGCCCTGCTGATCGTCACCCACAGCCCCCAAGTGGCGGCACCGCTTGACCGTTGCCTATGCCTGAGCCACGGCCGTCTACTAGACGCGGCACCATGACTCGGGTGCTATCCACGCTACTTAGCCACTACCGGCGTCACCCCGGGCAGCTAATAATGCTGCTGCTCGGCTTATGGGTGGCTAGCGCCCTATGGAGTGGTATCCAGGCGATCAACGCCACCGCTCGCGACAGCTACGCTCGCGCCGATGCGCTGTTTGACACCCAGCTGGATCAACTTGAGCGGCGCGATGGCATGCCATTCAGTCGTGCCGAGTATCACGCCTTGCGCCAAGCAGGCTTGCCCGTTTCGCCCATGCTAGAGGGTGAAGTCTTTACCCAAGATGGCGCCCGGCTAACCCTGATCGGCATTGACCCACTGACCCTTTCCAGCGATAACGCTCTGGCTCAAGCCAACACCTCAGCGTCGTTAAGCGACTTTCTGAGGCCCCCGTGGCAAACACGTATAGCGCCTGACGCCCTGGCAGCCCTTGGGAAAGCGCATGAAAACGCATCGGGTGCCACCCCGACCTTGGCAGATGGCAAAGCGCTACCGCCGCTCGTTTTAGCACCAGCGCTCCCGCCGGACACGCTGATCATGGATATTGCGGCGGCGGCGCGATTGCTTGAAAGCGGCGACGAGATTACGCGCGTTGTGGCGGCACCGGGAGCTCTCGCTGAAGCGCCCACCGGATTAACGCTCACTCGCGCCACCACTCTCGCCTCCCCCGGTCAACTTACCGAGAGCTTTCACCTAAACCTTACCGCGCTGGGGCTACTTGCCTGGGTCGTGGGGCTATTCATCGTTCAAGCAGCGCTAGGGCTAGCATTGGAGCAACGCCTGGGCATGCTGCGCACCCTGCGGGTACTGGGTGTATCAGGGCGCAGTTTAGTGCTAGCGCTCAGCTTAGAGCTGCTTCTGCTCGGTTTGATCGGAGCGCTTGCCGGCATTGCCAGCGGTGTATTGCTGGCACGCTCGTTACTGCCCGATGTCGCAGCAACCCTAGGCTCACTTTATGGCGCAGGCGTGGGGCAAGAGCTCAACCTGCCCTGGCATTACTGGGTCGGCGGGCTGGCGGTTAGCCTTGCCGGACTGCTGCTGGCGGGCAGCGGCGTGCTATGGCGCGCGGCCCGCTTAAACATGTTGGAGTTAGGCCAGATGCAGGCCTGGCGTAGCGGTTACCGCCGCCAATTATCGCTAATGAGCATCGGCGGCGCCCTCGCCTTGAGTAGTGCGCTAGCGCTGTATGGCTGGCTTCGCTTTCAGCCCCCTGGCGATGGATTAGTTACAGGCTTTACGCTGGTAGCCACGCTGCTGTTGGCTAGCGCACTGTGGTTGCCGCCCTTTTTAGCACTGCTACTAAAAATGCTGGCACACCTAGCCCGGCGACGCCCGCTTACTCACTGGGCACTGGCGGATATGCAGCTTCAGCTACCCAGGCTGTCACTGGCCATGATGGCACTCCTTATCGCCTTGGCGACCAATCTGGGGGTCGGTAGCATGGTCGGTGGCTTTCGCCTGACGTTTTTAGACTGGCTCGATCAGCGCTTGGTAGCTCCCCTCTATTTAAATGCCCCCAGTGAGCAATATGCGGATATTGATGCTTGGCTGGATGAACGCCCGGAGGTCTTCGAGCGCCTCCTCACTCGGCGCAGCGATGCAACCCTGCAGACTGCCACTACGCAGGAAGGCAGCCGCTCTTTAGGCACGCCTATCGAGCTTTACGGCATTACCCCTGGCGAATCACTCACTCCGCACTGGCCACTGCTGGCAACCCAACAAGATCGCGCCTCTGCCTGGGCAGCCTTTGAAGATGGTGCAGTTTTTGTTAACGAACAACTTGCCAACGCAGAGAACCTCTCCCCCGGCGACCGGCTAACCCTAAGCGCGCCGGGCGCCAATGAAACGCTGACCATCTCCGCTATTTATCCCGACTACGGCAACCCCAGCGGTCAGGTGCTGATGGCATCGCCCCAGCTAGCCGCTCGTTTTGATGCACCACCTAGCTCCATGGGGTTAGTGCTGAGTAACGAGGCTGATGTAGATACCCTGCGAGCTGCCCTGCTCGAACGCTTTGACCTCGGCAGTGATGCGCTGAGCGATCAACGCGAGATCAAGCGTATCGCCACCGAGATTTTTGAGCGTACCTTTACCATCACCCGCGCCCTCAATGGTTTGACCCTGGCGGTAGCAGCCCTTGCACTGTTCACCAGTCTGCTGGCACAGGCACGCAGCCGACGCCAACAGCTAGCGCCGCTATGGGCACTGGGCGTTCCCCGGACACAGCTGGCCCAATTGAACCTGGCCCAATTGGGCGGCACCGCCTTGGTTACCGGCCTGCTGGCCATTCCGCTGGGTATTGCGATTACCTGGGGATTAGTAGCGATCATTAATGTGGCCGCCTTCGGCTGGCGACTACCGCTCTATCTATTTCCTGGGGAAATGGCCGTTACCCTGGCCACCGCCGTTGGCGTGGCACTATTGGCAGCGGCTCTGCCCACACTGCGTTTCTGGCGCGCCTCACCGCGGGCCTTACTGGCGGAAGAGGCAAATCAATGAGCTTACGTCGTTACTTACGCCCCTGCCTACTTATCGGCGTGTTACTGACGCTTTACGGCTGTGGCGAAGAGAATCAAACCGAAACCAACAGCACAGGCTTTGCCGGTTTAGGGCAAGACGCCGACGGATTTGAGCATGCCCAGCCCAGCCAAACGCTCATTTTTCCGCAGGATCATTCCGCCCATCCGGATTACCGTATCGAATGGTGGTATTTAACCGCTAATTTAGAAGACGCCGACGGTAAGCCACTCGGCCTGCAGTGGACGCTCTTTCGCCAGGCCCTGATGCCACCCAGCGAACGCCCTGCACCGACGCCTTGGGCAGCCGATCAACTCTGGATGGCCCATATGGCGATCTCCCAAGGCGAGCAGCATCAGGTGGCCGAACGTTTTGGGCGCAGCCACTCCCAAGCCGAACCTTCTCAACTCAACGATGCCCAGGCCGGTGTCATTGCAAGTCCGTTCCACGCTTGGCTAGACGACTGGCAGCTTAAAACGAATGAAGAAGCATACGGCACCGATTTTGATCATCTCACGCTAACCGCTTACAGCGGTGAAGATGAATCGCGTTTTGGCTATACGCTGGAACTGACTGCCGAAGGCCCTCTAGTGCTACACGGCGAAGAGGGTTTTAGCCAGAAAGCCGCCAATGGCCAGGGCTCCATGTACTACAGCCAGCCCTTCTGGCAAATAAACGGCGAAGTCACCATTAATGGCGAGACAAAAGCCGTTAGCGGGCACGGCTGGTTGGATCGTGAGTGGAGTAGTCAATTGCTTGATGCCCGCCAATCAGGCTGGGACTGGTTCTCGATCCACCTTGATGACGGCCATAAGCTGATGGCATTTCAGCTACGCGGTGGTGGTGATGATGGCAGCGCAGGGGTAGAACATAACGCAGACTACCGCTCAGGCACCTGGATTACCCCCCAAGGCGACGCCACCCCCTTAGCAACCGATGACATTACACTGACACCGCTGGTAACGTCGGCTGTCGCCGGTCGCAATGTGCCCACCCAATGGCGACTGGAAATACCGTCAGTGGCGATCGATATCATTGTTGACGCGCCCCATGCCAACCGCTGGATGACTACCAGCGTGCCCTACTGGGAAGGCGAAGTGGTGGTCAATGACCGCGCCAGCGGCGAACCGCTTGGCGAAGGCTATTTGGAAATGACCGGGTATTAATTAGCCAAGATCAAAAACCGCATATTCTGTATAGCGAATGTCGCTTTATGACAACTATTGTCTGCACACCGCGACACACTAGTAAGCGAATAAACTGCTGACTAGAGAGCACGCCATGAACCGCAATGTCATTCTCACCTGTGCCGTGACGGGCGCGGGAGACACCACCGCAAAAAATCCCAATGTGCCTGTTACACCCAAGGCCATTGCAGCTTCCTGCATTGAAGCGGCGCGTGCCGGGGCCAGCATCGCCCATATCCACGTTCGCGACCCGCAAACCGGCGGCATCAGCCACTCTTCTGAGCAGTTCCGCGAAGTAATGGAGCGCGTACGTGAAGCCGATGTGGATATCGTGATGAACATCACCGCTGGCGGCGGCGGCGACTGGATACCCGATGCCACCGATCCCACCCGCGGCGGCCCAGGCACCGATATCCAAACGCCCGCTGAACGTCATGCGCCGGTCGGCGAGCTGCTCCCCGAGCTGTGCACGCTGGACTGCGGCAGCCTCAATTTTGGCGATATGGTCTACGTAAACCCTGCGGACTGGCTGCGCGAGCACGCCCGCCTGGTTCAGGCCGCCGGCGTTAAGCCGGAATTGGAGTGCTTTGACCTTGGCCACGTCTGGTTTGCCCGCCAGCTTCAGCAAGAGGGCTTGATCGACGGCGACCCGCTCTATCAGCTCTGTCTGGGTATTCCCTGGGGTGCCGAAGCGGACACCGAAACGATGCTGGCCATGCGCAACAAACTACCCGCCAACGCTAACTGGGCAGCCTTCGGCATTGGTCGCCATCAAATGCCCATGGTCGCCCAAGCGGTACTGCTGGGTGGCCACGCTCGGGTTGGGTTGGAAGATAACCTGTTTTTAGAGAAAGGCGTGCTGGCTAACAACGGCCAACTGGTCGAGAAAGCCTCGACCATTATTGAAAACCTCGGCGCCCGAGTAATGACGCCTGCAGAAACCCGCACTCATCTCAAACTACGCGACCCGATGACCGGACGTACCATGGGTAACGCAGCCGGAGGTGATGTATGAGCCGCTTAGCTGTTATTGGTACCGGCGTGATTGGAAACGGCTGGATTGCCCGCGCCCTCGCCCAGGGGTGGGACGTCGTGTCCTTTGACCCAGATCCCAAAGCGCCAGCGCGTACTCAAGCGTTTATCGACAATGCCTGGCCCTCGTTAACCCAGCTCGGTTTAGCACCCGATGCTAACCCTGAGCGGTTAACCTTTGCAGATACGATTGAAAAAGCCGTGGATGGCGCTGACCTGATTCAGGAAAACGTGCCCGAGCGCCTACCGCTAAAGCAAGAAATTTTAGCCGCGATTGACGCTGCTGCCCCACCGGACATCATTATTGGCTCGTCTACCTCCGGCTTTAAGCCCACCGACCTGCAGCAGCAGTGCCAACAAGCGCCTGGGCGCGTGATCGTCGCTCACCCCTTCAACCCGGTGTATTTACTGCCCTTGGTAGAGCTGGTTGGCGGAGAGACCACCCAATCCATGCAGATCGCCAGCGCCCAAAGGCTGTATCAGGCCCTCGCCATGCGCCCACTGGTGGTTCGCCGTGAAATTGAGGGCCACATCGCCGACCGCTTAATGGAAGCGCTATGGCGGGAAGCTCTGCATCTGGTTAACGATGGCGTGGCGACCACCGAAGAGATCGATGCTGCCGTGGTTTACGGCTGTGGACTTCGTTGGCCGTTGATGGGCACGTTCTTAACCTTCCACCTAGCGGGCGGCGAGCCAGGCATGCGCCATATGCTAGAGCAGTTTGGCCCAGCGCTAAAACTGCCCTGGACAAAGCTGGAGGCCCCGGAACTCACCGACGAACTGATTGATAAAGTCGTCGAGGGGTGTGAGCATCAAGCGGCAGGACGTTCAGTGGCTACGCTCGACCGGCGCCGAGATGACTTTTTAGTCGAGCTGCTCGAGGTAGTGCAAAAATATTGGCCGGAAGCCGAAGGCTTACAGGGGCGCATTTAATGATTATTTATGAAACCCACGTCGCTCCCGAGTGGGTCGACTACAACGGGCATATGAACGACGCGGAGTACGCCCGCGTCTTCTCTCTAGCCTGCGAGGCGCTTATCGACACCATTGGGTTGGATGAAGCGGGCCGTGAACACTATGGCTACACGATCTATACCCTGGAAACGCATCTCTGCTACCGCCGTGAGGCCCACCAAGGCCAAGCGTTGAACGTCAACCTGACGCTACTGGATAGCGACGCAAAGCGCCTGCACGTCTTTTTCACCCTGTTCGATGACGAAGATAACCTGATAGCCACCAGCGAACAGATGTTGATGGGCATGAAACAAGCCTCTGGGCGCCCAAGCCCGTTTCCAGAAGCGGTCGCAAATCGCGTGACAGAACTACCCCAAGCCCATAAAGACGCCTGGCCGGAGCTTGCTGGCCGCACCATCGGCATTCGACGCTAAGGGTCACAACAAAGATGAACGTAGACGCCTTTATCCAGCGCTTTAGCGCCGGGCTGGAAAAGATGGAGGAGCTGTCATTACCTCAAGCACGGCGCACCTACGTTGAGCTTTGCCAAACGTTCGCCCCGCCCGACCCAGCCGGGATGCAGATCGAAAATAGCGCTTTGGGTGGTGTTAGCGTGCGCCGTTTTACTCCCCAGCAGCAAACGCCCGGCTGCGTGCTGTTTATCCATGGCGGCGGTTTTACCATCGGCTCAGCGGAGAGCCACCATGGCCCCGCCGCCAGCTTGGCCCAGATGCTTGAGCGTGAAGTGGTAAGCGTTAACTATCGGCTGGCACCAGAGGTAGATTACCCCACCATGTTGGCAGACTGCCGTACGGTGTTAGAAGCGATTTATCCTGTTGCGCTGGTGGGTGACAGCGCGGGCGGGCGATTAGCCATTGACCTTGCCCATCAGCAGAATGAAGCGCCGCCACTAGGCTTGATCTACCCAACTGTTGGCCCGCTTTCCCTTGAATGCTTGGGAGAAGATGCGCCGCTACTTACACGCGACGACGTGCTCAGCATTCGCCAACAGTGTCCTGACATCATTGCTACTCAGCGGGATCGCCACCCGCCTGCCGCAAGCATTGAAATGCTGACCGTGGAGAAGGATCCACTGACACTCCCCATCGAAGCCGCAATAGCCAATTGGCGTGAGGAAGGTGCCTCGGTAGGCTATCGCTGCGCCCCGAACATGGTTCATGCCGCCCTTCACGCCCACGCGCTGCTACCCGATATGAGTGTCGCCTGGCAGGACTTTTGCCAACAACTAAAACAGCGCCTTAATTAGGCGCTGTTTGGCGTTAATCACAGCTTAGGCTTTACGAGCCGTGCTATTAACGAATAACTATTAGGCTCTTCGTCATTCGGTATGGAATTATTTCTGCCAGTCTGACAGTTGACCTGTGGGAGGTAGCTTTAGCTCGCGACCGTTTAGGCTGCCAGCCTGACAACACCGGGGTACCTTCGGTACCCTTCGCCGAAGTGTCGGACCACCGCTGGAAGCTGCCTGCCACAACAGACAGTTGGCTTGGTGGTTTCTGTCTGAACCGTGAAACACAAAATGTGCCGGTTACTATTAAATCCACATTAGATGACGAATAACCAACTATTAAGAGTCGAACTGGGCTCGCACCTGCTCAATGGCGGGTTCGCCATCGCGGGTTTCAACACCCTCCAGCCACTCGGCAACGGTATCCAGGTTGTTTCCAATCCACTCATTAGCCACTTCATCCGCCGGGCGCTCTTCGTAGCTGTACTCGTGTACCCAATCGTTCTGGTCTTCGATATCGATCACGTACTGCGAAAGGAAACGGTGAACCTCAGGCGCTTCTTCCGCCAGGCTGGCAGGCGTAATCGTCCATACCGTGCTTTCAATGGAGGCCACGCCCGCATCATCGCTATCGGCTAAATAGGCCAGATCGAAGCTCACGTTCATCCAGTGAGGCTCCCAACCAACAAAGGTAACCCACTCTTCATCGGCCATTTTTTGCTCAGCCTGGGCCAGCATCGCCGAAGTGGAGCTTTCGCGGAGCTGCCAATCGCCCAGCCCCGCAAGATCATTATCGATGGCATTGAGAATCGCATCGTTAATACCGGTGCCCGCTTCAATGCCCTGGATTTCACCATCGAAACGGTCGTGATGTTCTGCCAGCTCAGCCACCGTGGTGACGCCTGCATCGTAAACATACTGGGGAACCACTAGCCCGGAATTGGCGCCGCGAATATTGGAAACCACTTTTTCGACCTTGCCGTCGGCCACTAAGGGCTCGACCATATCGGTCTGAACGGGATACCAGCCGCCTAAATAGATTTCCAAGTCGTTCTGCGATAAGCCTTCGAGGATCACGCTCACGGCTAAATCTTGCTGACGGGTCTCGTACCCCATGGCCTCAAGTAGCTGGGCCGCCACTTCAGACTTTACCGTCACCCCAGGCCACGGCGGCACCCCAAAGCGCAGTTCATCAAGCTCTGCCATGGCGGGAGTGGCTGCAAACGCAGCGAGTAAAAATCCCGCTGTCAACGACAGCGTCTTGGTAGTGGTAGGGTTGGTAGTGGCAGAGCTAGTGGTGGCGAAGCTAGTTGTGACCGACATTTGGCTAAACCTCTTTATTAGTTGGGTTTAGCTAGTATGCGCGGCTACCCTCCCATCACTAGACATTAAGCGACGCTTATCAGACATTAGGCGACATCTATTGCGCTTTAAAGGTCTTTGCCCGCGATGGCAGAACGCACCTGCCGAGGCGAGTAGCCGTAATGCGCCCGAAACGTACGCGCAAAGCTCGACGACGAACTAAACCCACAGGCCACGCCTACTTCTAATACCGCTAAGTCAGTCTCGGCCAGCAGCCGCTGGGCACGCTTAACGCGCAGCTGCAAATACCATTGACGCGGGGTCACGTTTAGCTCCTGCTCAAACAGACGCTGCAACTGGCGCACCGACACCTCTACTTGGCTGGCTATCTCGTCAAGCGGGAGCGGTTCTTCCAGGTTCTGCTCCATGAGCGCAACCGCCTCCACAACGCGCCGGTTATGCGTGCCTAAGCGCTTCACCAACGCCATGCGCTGCTGATCACTGCGGGTGCGAATCCGGTCATGGATCAGTTGCTCGGAGACATCGATGGCCAACTTTGCGCCATGGCGCCGGGCAATCAATTCCAGCGCCATATCCATCGCCGCTGCCCCACCCGCACAGGAGAAGCGCCGCTCGCCCAGCTCGTAAAGCTCATCGGTCGTATCAATTCCCGGAAAGCGCTCACGAAACGCGGGCAGGCTCTCCCAGTGCAGTGCCACCCGCTCGTGTTTTAACAATCCTGTCGCGGCAAGCAAAAATGCCCCGGTATCGATGCCGCCTAAACAGCAGCCTGCCTGATCCAATTGATGAAGCCAGGCCATTAACGGCCGGGTAAGATGCGCCTCGGGAGTAAAGCCGCTGCATACCGCCAGCGAAGGCAAATGATGTACATCCGCCGTCGCTTGATCGGCCATCAGCGTCATGCCGTTAGACGCCGTTACCGGCCCGCCGTCAGCGCTGATCAACGTCCAGTCGAACAGCGGGCGATGGGCAATGCGGTTGGCAATCCGCAGCGGCTCCACCGCCGCAAAGAACGCCATCATCGAATACTGCGGCAGTAGCAAAAAACCCACCATTTCAGGCAGCGGGCCCTGGTAACTAAGACGCATAGCAATGCCCAAGGTCATTTAGAGTATGTCGGTGTCAGGTCAACCCAAGCAGAGCTTCAGCCAGCTTAACGTCATCATAACGTTGGGTATCAGCATTCTCCGGCGCAAGATCTAGATCAATGATTTGAATACCCATTTCATCGCGTAGCGTCTCAATCTGATCAGCCGAAACACTCAGAAGCTGCGAATCAAACAGTAAAAAATCGATTGAAGATCGCTTAGACGATAAGGGCTCGAGTGTGCCAGACAAATGCGCATTGAGCACTTGCACCTGATCCACCAACGTCATGCCGAACGTTTCAAGATCAGTACCCAGGCTGGGCACATACACCTTGGGTGACGGGTTTTTAGCCAACGCCTTATCAACCCCCTTGGGCAGCAGGTTGGCAATGACACTGCTATAAAAACTGCCCGGCGGGAAAACCAGCAGCTCTGCCGAATCAATGAGCTTACGGGTCTCTTTACACACCTTGGAGGCATCCAAGGTGTCGATATCGTCCGCCTCGCCTGATAATTTTATCGCTTTGATAGGCGAATCGATTTGAGCCGTCTCTTTGCCGGTAAAGCAGTGTTGACCAATAATCGTTCGACCGCTCTCTAACAATACCTCCAGTTGAAGATTGGCATCCGTCGTTGTCCGAACGGTGCCGCGGGTCTTGATCAGTTGGCCAAAGAGAAAGGCGATCGGATCCAGGGAACGATCATGAATCAGATAACCGCCGGTCAAGATAAGGTTCCCCACGCTGGCGCCAGCGAGGTTAAAATCCTTTGGCATATGTTTGTAGAAGGCAGCGATATAGCTCTGGATCAGTGACCGCATGGGCTCAGCAATTGCCTTGAGCAGCGGGTGCTTAGCACTGACAAGGGCCTGCAGGATTTGCTCAAGTGCTGTCTTTGCCGTCGCGTTTCCCCCCTCCCTTGCCGATAGCCGATGTGAGAAAAGCGCAGCCACCTCAGGGTGCCCGGTGACTGAGTCATCAGCCAGAGCAAGCAGGCGCGCTCTTAGGTCGCCCACCGCAGGCATCGCGAACGCCCGGCGTAACTCTGCCGAGCTGCCTCCTGAATCAAAGGGGGTAACCAGATGAATGGAGTTATGGGTGTAGTCGGTCAACACCTCAGAAAAATGTCTCAGTGCCGTACCGCCACTAAAGAAGAGTATTTTCGGCCCTAGCTCGGGGGCTTTTCGGTATCTGGCCAGACGCAGATCCCGCCCCTTGCCAATCTCACGGGGCAGGCACATTCGGGTACCGATAAAACGTCTTTTTTTCATACAAGTCTTTGTACTGTAAGAAACATGTAACGTAAACGATGGCACTGTTATTTATACTGTTGACTCTCAGAAGCAGTAACCACCTAAGCGCACGTTATCTTGGTGAGGCAGCGTATCAATACGTCGATCTTGGAGCATTTCTATTTTCTACGATTCGAAGTTGAAAATCACTTTGAGTTAGTTGAAGTTTATGTGACCCAGCCAAGTGAAGCTGTTTCTCGACGTTTGATCAATCGCAAAGGCTATAGAAGCACGCTGTTAGAGAAAGTCGAGCTCGCCGTCGCCATGGATGTGCAGCGACGCAAAGTCGATGGGCAGGGTTTTCAACAATCCAAATCCCTTGAACGCTTAGCCCGACTGCTTGACCAGTTAGGCCACGCCTGCCTTGAATTCACCGCTATCAAGGCCCTAAAGCAGCTTCCCGATAAATCGCGAAAAGAGTACGCCAAGCTCATTCGATTGGTGGGTAAATCATTAAAGCTGGTGATCATTAATATCGATGATGCAAACACTCGCCAAGGCCTGAAAATTGGACGCCGAATACCCAAAATAACCACCCGTTTAACCACTGCTTTTGAGCCAGGCGCTTCGGGCATGCGTAATAGCGCCGTGGTGGATTTTCAGCTTCACCGCATGATCCATCTGCTTGCGGAGCTTGCCGACGCCCTGCTCGCCGCCAACTTCGGCCCTGCCGTACGCTTGCAAAACTACAAGCAGTTGCAAAATGCCGCTCACGCAATGACCGCCCAGAGTGACGACTTTACCGTTGAGCGGCTGGCGCTTACCCGCAGCGGCAGCACCATCGCCACACTGAAAGCCGAGCACGCCGCCTCTGGCAAAATGATGGCAGTCTACAAGGAGGGTGAAAGCCAGAAAGTCATTGAAGAGCTTTATGGGGTTGATCAATGGAAGCGGGTCTACCCCAAGGTGGCTCCCACGGTGCTCTCGCATCATGTCGAGCAGGGGGATGAGCTGGGTTCGATGGTGATCGAACACCTCCCCGGCCGTACGCTTGAATCACTGCTGTTAAACGGCCAGTGGAAATCAGCCAAGCAACTTACCCGTACACTCCAGCGAACGTTGAGAAAAATCTGGAAGACCTCAAGTACCAACGAACCTGCTCAGCCCGAGTATATGCAGCAGTTGCGTAAACGCATGCCCGAAACCCGCCACACGCATCCGACACTGTTTCTTACACACCAAACTATTTGCGGACTGCCCCGCCCCAGTTTTGATGAGTTGATCGATCGCGTAGAGCCCCTAGAGCGTCAGCTCAGGGCCCCATTTTCCGTGCTGATCCACGGGGACTTTAACGTCGACAACCTCATCTATGACGAGCTCAAAAATCGCATCTACTTTATCGATCTGCACCGCGCCTCCTATTCTGATTATGTTCAGGATTTATCCGTTCTAATGGCGTCGATTTATCGGCTGCCCATCATGGATGATGGCCCTAGAGCCGAGTTAATGGCATTGATCAGACAGCTCTATCAGTTTGCACGACGGTTCGCCAAAGAGAATAACGATGTAAGCTTTGATGCGCGGCTAGCCATCGCGCTAGGGCGCTCCTTTGCTACCTCTACGCGCTTTATTTACGACAAACTTTTTGCCAAACGACTCGCCCTTAGAGCGAGCTACCTGCTAGAGGCCATAACGCTTCTAACCCCTGAGAAAATAGAGAAGTACAGGCTTCCCCTAGAGGATATTTTTAGTGATTAATAAGCGGATTGCGGTCATTGGGATACCTGGCAAATGGTCGACCGAGGTCTTGGCGAATCATTTGGAACAGCGCACCGGCTACCGCTGCGTTATCGATATGGCTGACGTAGTGCTGGAACTTGAAACCGGCGAGTTACGTTATCGGGACACCCTGCTCAACGCGCTTGACGGCGTGATCATCAAAAAAATAAGCGAAACCTACTCCCCAGCCGCCGACGACCGACTGCGCATGCTCAAAACCCTTGAAGGGGACGGGGTGCGCTGTTTCAGCTCGCCAAGCCAGGTGGGGCGCCTGATTAATCGCCTTGAGGGCACCGCCGCTTTGGCATCAGGCGGCGTCCCACTGCCCGCCACGCGAGTAACCGAGAGCACTGATGCGGCGCTGGAGGCGATCCAGGCGTTCGGAAAGGCGATCCTAAAACCGCTCTACTCGACCAAAGCCCGCGGCATGGTGGTGTTAAAAGCGGCAGATGGTGTTAAAGCCAATACCCAAATACTGAATAAATTTAAGGCTAAGCATGGCCTTTTTTACCTTCAGAAGTTCGTTAACCTGGGCGGCCAGGATCTTGGCATGGTATTTCTAGGCGGCAAGTACCTGTGCACCTATGCCCGTGTCGGCGATGACAAGTCGTGGAATACAACGATACACAGCGGGGGCAAATATCGAACCTTCGATGCAAGCCCTGAGCTGATTGAGCTTGGCCTAAAAGCCCAATCATGCTTCGATCTAAGCTTTACCACTGTGGACATTGCATTGACCGATGAAGGGCCCGTGGTCTTTGAGGTTTCCGCCTTTGGCGGGTTTAGTGGCGCGCAAAAAGGCTGTGGTATCGATGCCGCTGAGAAGCTGTGTGATTATGTGCTTAGCCAGCTTGAGGCCGAGACAGTAGAGACAGCAGAGGCAGGTTAATGATCAACCTTTTTGATAATCAACAAATCAACGGGGCTAAGGCCGCCTGTACCTATGCGTTACCGCTAACGTTCAATGGTTTAACAATTCACGTGCTGGCCGACCATCCAGCCATTCTTGACCATCTTGAGGTTTACTATGCTGGTTTAACGGCGTCTGGTTTACTCCCGAAAGAAGTCCATACCATTGACCAGCCAGAGCTGCCGGTATGGCTGTTGGATCAGCAAGCGGATACCAGCGGCGGCGAGTGGACAGCGGTAAATCGGGCCAAAACCAGCGCTCTGGGGCTGAAAGAAGCCTACGTGGATACGCCTCAAGGGCGCTGGATTCATAAAGTACGCACGGGGATGGTGCTGTTCCAATCGTTAACGGCGCCGGTCGCGGTTGGCGAGTTAAACAAGCACCCATCGCAAGTCATCAACTTTATTAACAACCAGTTTCTCAATCATCATCAACGCGATGGTTACCTGCTCGGCCACGCCTCGGCCTTTGATATTGATGGCAACGTCACCGCCATTGCCGCCAGCTCCGGTGGCGGTAAATCCACACTGATGCTGAAGGCACTGGAGGCCGCCAAAGCACGCTTTCTCTCCAATGACCGGATTCTGTTCAAGCCCGAAAACGGCCAGGTAAGCGTTCTGGGTGTCGTCAAACATCCCCGCGTTAACCCGGGCACGCTGATCAATTCTGAGCGATTATTCGACATACTGCCCGCTGACGAGCGCGCCCGATTTACCAGCATGCCCAAACGCCAGCTATGGGATATTGAGCAGAAGTACGATGTATTGATTCCTAACGCTTATGGCGAGGGTAAAACCGCACTCTCCGGTACGCTAAAACAGCTGATCCTGCTGGACTGGGCATTAGACTCGACGGCGCCCACCGAATTAAGCGGTGTGGATATCGCTAAAACGCCTCAGGCGCTAGAAGGTTTACGCAAAAGCCCAGGGCCGTTTTTTCAGCGCGCCGATGGCAGCTTTCCCGCCGAACAAGCCCAATCTGCCGAGGTTTATGCCGAACATCTAGAGGGCGTTGACGTACTGCGCCTCACCGGTGCCATCGACTTTGAGCGTGCCATTGAGCTACTCCAAGCCCAAGGCATTCTCTAATGGTGGCACTGGCGCTGATTCGGCACGGTGAGTATTCACAATTAGCGAATACGCCCAGCGCCCTGCAGCCCTATCCTCTCACGGAAAAAGGTATAGCCGACGTTCGAGAGCAGGCGCGGCGCTTTGGCGAATGGCTGGCCACGTCAGGCTATCAGCTCAATGCGGAAATACACTGCTCGACGCTGTTAAGAGCGTGGCAAACGGCCGAAATCTACCGCGAAGAGCTCACGCCGCTGTTTGCGGAGCCACCCCGCTCACTCTGCTTTTCGGCCCTATGTGAACGCAGCGTTGGGGCGCTGGCCAATCTTAGC
The DNA here is from genome assembly GCF_020595105.1 of Halomonas sp. FeN2. Classification (NCBI taxonomy): domain Bacteria; kingdom Pseudomonadati; phylum Pseudomonadota; class Gammaproteobacteria; order Oceanospirillales; family Halomonadaceae; genus Halomonas; species Halomonas sp. FeN2. Next base: position 4,222,452 of record NZ_CP074200.1, on the reverse strand, counting down.
ATTCAGGAAATAGAACGCATCGTTGCCCTCGACCCTCGCCTAGAGCCCTTACCTAAGGGCTGGAAATCAGCCAGCGATTTCAAACTGCCCTTCGACGGCGCGGAATCGCTATTAGAAGCAGGCGAACGGGTAGCTGCACATTTACAAGCACTTTTAGAGCCGCAGCTGCTTGAGACGGCTAAGCAACTTAAGCAAAGTAAGCAACTACAGCTGGTAGTGGGCCACGGCGCCTCCATTCGCCACGCGGGCTATCATTTAAATGTCATACCCTTCAGCGATATTAAACGGTTAAGTATGTTTCATGGTCATCCGGTCGTTTTCGAGCGGCATAACCAAGGCTGGAGCCGACTGTACGGAAACTGGAAACAGCGCCAGCCAGCAGACCCACTCGATTAAACGATAGCGATGAATAAGATGGCTTCTATGACCGCGTTCAATGTTATTCCAAAGGTAAGCAAGCAGCCGTATCACAACGCCATCTTGTCGCGTCTCCCGACGGAGTGGTCACCCTGGCCCGATGACGCCACTTCGGTGAACCACGATGAGGCGCTAAGCACCTTTGTAAAGCGCTCGCGAAAAAAGGGCTTCGCCTGGCCCAAAAAGCCCGTGGCATTTATCTCAGACCCCCATGCGGACGCCGAGGCATTTGAGGCTTCGCTAATTGCCGCAGGCGTTATCGAACGCGAAGGCTCCCATCTATGTGAGTATTCACTAACGAAATTTGGCAAAAAAGCCGAAATAGTCGTGGGCGGAGACTGCCTGGACAAAGGGCCCAGCAATCTGATGATGCTGCGCAGCCTGGCCCACTTATACCGCCTCAAAGCAGATATCACTCTGTTGGCCGGTAACCATGACCTCCGCTTGCTGATGGGGCTGCTTTCGTTGGAACGCGACACTGACGCCGGTAGCCAGCACCTTTTTGTGCGTATGGGTAAGAAGGTGATACCGCTGTTTAAAGAGGTATTCGATCAATACCTGGCCGATACCCAGTGGGACAAAGGTGTACCGTCCGAAGAGGCATGCCGACAGGCGCTGTTCCCAGGCAACGACTGGTTCGAGAACTTCCCCTTCTATGCCGCTGGGTTTCTCACCCCCGAGGGTATAGAGCGTGAAATCAGCAAGATGACCACCAAGGCACAGAGCTTCGAGGCGCACTGTGCAAAAAACGGCCTGACGCTCACCCAAGTCTACGCCGCCGCGATGAAGTGTCGTTCGCTATTTCTTAACAAATCGGGGGAATTTGGCTGGTTTTTCCGCCGCATGCAGCTGGTTAAAAAGCGCGGTTCCTTCCTGTTTCTGCATGCCGGCCTCGATGATCATATGGCCGAACTACTGGCCAAGTACGGCGTAAAACATGCCAACCGAGCTTTCAAAAAAAACCTAATGCACCAAAACCTGTTCAGTTTTTATTATGGCTCTCTGGCCAATACCTTTAGAACCAAATACCGTAAGGCCGATCTTCCCCTTACGCCGCGCGGCGCTTACGTTGCCCGGCGGGCGGGCATTCAGGTGCTGGTTCACGGCCACATCAACCAACACTTTGGCCAGCGGGTCACGCTCAAAAACGGGCTTATCCATATCGAAGCCGATATCACCCTGGACGCTCACTCGCGTAAAAATGAGGGGCTCGATGGTTACGGTGTAGGGGTAACGTTAATCGACAAAAACCGTGGAGTGGTCGGCCTTAGCTGCGATTACCCTCAGGCAAAAGTGTTCAATCCCGGCCGCCAAGGAAAATGGGTGGGAGCCGCTAAATGAAGTCAAACACGAAATTCAGTCACGATTCGCTGCTGGATCGTCAGTCAACCCAAGAGTTACTGATTACCCTGGCCAATGCGATCAATAAAGGCGAGTTAACCTTTCAGGAAAGTGAAGGTGAGCTGGTACTTTCCCCCCAGCAGTTACTGCAAGTCTCCCTGCGCGCCAGTGATGAAGGCGATAAACAGGAGGTGGAAGTAAAGATCAAATGGCGCACCAAAGAGAAAGAGTTTGCCGATACGCCTCCTAAAATTAAAACCAAAGCGGGTAAACGTTAAGTCTAGTGAATATCAAGACGCTCTGAGCGATATAACTGCCAAGCATTTTCAACCCGGCCATCAGGCAAGCGGCAGTAGCGGCCGGTGCCTAGGCTGCTTTCGCGAATTTCATTCTCCCCGCCGAGGCTTCTGCAGTATTCAGCCGCGTATTGGGTCATCAGATTTTGAGAATTGGGGTCTCCCCCGCCCGTGGCACAGCCGCCGAGCAGCAGTAGCGCTACGATTGGGCCGTAGCGGTATATAGATCCTGTTCGCATTGGAACCTCCCTCCCTGAGCATACAGTTCAGCGTCACTTTGATTCTGGTGAGTAACCGCAGACACATCAAGCAGGATATTACTGAGCAAGGGATATGATTATTCGATAGAGCGTTTGCTGATATGGAAAATGGTAGCTAGGCTGTAACTAGTCATCTTCGATGTACAAGCATTGTCTATGGCTATTATCAGTATTGAATCATAAGATCCATGTGGAATCATAAGGAGAGTGACGCTATGTCCAGCCCGGAACATAAGCAGAAGATCTGGAAGATGATCAAAGATATCAAAGTCGGCATGCTCGTGACGTTGGATCACGATACTCCACGCGCCCGGCCAATGCACCTGGTGCAAGATGAGTATGACGGCACCCTGTGGTTCTTCACCCGCCGCAGTGCCGAAAAGGTATTTGAAACCGAAAGCGACCACGATGTGTGCCTGAGCTTCTCCGACCAGGAAGATGGCGTCTACGTTTCGCTATCGGGTAAAGCCAACCTCACCGATAACCGCGAACTGATCGAAAAATACTGGAACCCCTTCATCGCCGCCTGGTTCCCGGAAGGTAAAGACGATCCAGACGTCGCACTGCTAGAAATTAAAGTGCAGATGGGTGAGCACTGGAAAGCCAAAGAGAGTAAGACGTTCCAGCTCTACGAAATTGCCAAAGCCAACCTCAAAAAGGACGCTACCCCGAACCTTGGCGAGAATGAAAAGTTCGGTGGGTAACCTCCTTCCCAAGCGCCCCGCTGCCGGGGCGCTTTACGGCCTGGCCGGTTATCGTGCTGCTCATGGGTTCATCCAGCTCATGGGGTAATGATCAGTCTCAGAGTGACAATGCTATCCCTCAGGGCGAATGCGAACTCAACGATCAGCAGCAGGCAATGCTGTCTCAAATCAACGAGGCGCGTAGCCAAGCGCGACAATGCGGCGACCAGCAGTATGAAGCAGTAGAGTCGTTAGCCTGGAGCTGCAAGCTTGAAGCAGCGGCCAAGAGCCACTCCGCAGACATGGCCGAGAACGACTACTTTAGCCATACCGGCCCGGAGGGCGCTGGTATCGAGCAGCGTGTGGGTAATCAGGATTACGTGTGGCAAGCCGTGGGTGAGAATATCGCCGCTGGGCCACACCTCTGTTTCTGCCGTGGTGGAAGGCTGGCTAGACAGCCCCGGCCACTGCCGCAACATCATGAATGACGCCTTTACCGAAATGGGCATGGCAAAAGCCGAGGATTCGGAGTCCCGCTACTCAACCTACTGGACACAAACACTCGGCAACCCGCGCTAAGCGCACACTAGTCAATTATTGCCCGCCTCCTAACTCACCGTAGTGGACAGCCGTAATCGCGTTTTTAGGCGAGCCATCAACCAGCTTGGTGCTATAGGTCAGGTACACAAAGGTCTGGGTTTCGGCGTCGTGCATGCGAACGACGCGCATATTCTTGAAAAGCGCCGAGCGACGTTGACTAAAAATCACCTCCTGCTCCTCTACTTCCGCAGAGTCGAAGACAACCTCGCCTGTCTGCCGACACGCCACGCTCGCCTCACTGGCCTCCTCAGCAAGCCCCACCGCACCGGTGATTCCGCCAATCTGTGAGTAAGAGAGGTAGCAGGAGATACCCTGAACCTTCGGGTCATCGAAGCGCTCCACTTCAATGGTGTTGTTCGGGCCCAGCAGCTTGAACTCGGTACGCACGCTGCCAATATGGGCATCCTGAGCGAATAGCGTGGGCGGCAATAGCGCAAACATAGCAATGAGCGACGTGAGGGCAGCGCGTTTTGGGGAAAGCATAGGGAACGTCCTTTGGGCAATAATCAGCCAGGAGATAGGCATGCAGAGAGGATACCTGATGCGCGTAATTGTTGGGGAATGAACGGAAAAATGAAGGTGAAGGGCGGAGGAAAAGCTAAGATATAATGGTTCCTGGCGTCCTGGCAGGATGAAAACAGAATAGCCATGCTGTTGTTTATAAAAAAATAAAATTATTATTGTAGATGTATACCAATTAATATACCAATTTGGCCTATCAATTTCTTATCGACTGTTTCAAGACTAGAGGCTTACTGTAGAGCCTAGGGCTTCGATTTTATCAGTGACAATTGGTAGATCAGAGAGTCCATACTGCTGATTAACTGAATTAATAACCTTATAAATCATAGAACTATTGTCCAGTAAGGGGTGTATATATACTGCATCTAGATAATCACTAAGACCTCGCTCACCAGGACAAATATTCAAAGATATACCATCCAGCTCCGGGTGTGGATCAATAAACTTTTCTTTTAATCTTTTCCTGGGATGAATAATAATTCTAACTTCATTTTCATATTCATAAATTGACGGTTTTATACTAAAAGTACCTATCCTAATATCTTTTCCAATACCTAGTTTTTTGATCAAACGACTGCGCAAATCCTTATCAGGATTCTTTAAGCCTTCAATATACTCAACATCAATTATTTGTGCATTCATGCTTTTTTCATTTAGCCAGCCAGCATTTTCTTGCAGTATTTCCTCTAACTTATTGATGTGTACACGAACAGCTACAGACTCCTCACTACCGCCATAGACATTCCACATAGCCAGTGACATGAAATCGGCTCGATTCCAGCAACTGATATAAGTGCATTCTCTTGCTACTGATACTTCTTCAACCCATTCACTAACTGTCTCGCTATGTTTATCATAATTTTTTAACCAAGAATTCAACATTCCTTTCAAATATTCATATCGCTTTTCAGGATAAACTGTAGTTAAGCCTAACAAAACATCACCTAAGACCGAATTCTTATCTTCACTTGATAATAACTTATAAGCAATCGCTCCTTCGGATAATATCCTATCTTGATCATTACCTGTTTTATCAAGCAATTCACTTAACCTATCTGCATGTACCTTAAGATTGCTCCAATGATTTTTATCTCCTAAAAGTACCGCATGTGCTATCCACTTCCCTTCTGAGCTATCATTAAACAAAGCTGCTTTAGGTAAAAATATGCTCTTAGAACTCACTAAATCAATATACTTAGCCAGAGACATATATCTCCACACGTAATCTCCAGACATACCCTCCTCCTTCTTAAATAAATGAATCTAAGCTTCTGTTTCTAAGGATTGAATTAACTCTTCAGGATAAGCTACTCTTTCATCTGCTTCAATCAGACGTACCCAAGCCTCACAAAATGCTGTGGACATACCTTTTTCATTAATTTTTGAAAAATCATCAGCATGCTTATTACTATTAGTATATCTATCTACTGAAGCTTGTAATTTCAGATATGCCGCAAAAATTCTTTGAAAGAATATTACACCAGTATGCCCTCTTATGACTTTTATACAATCTTCCACCTCACTTCCACTCACAAGCTCATAATTGTAAATATATCTACTTACGAACTCTACTGCAGCTACATTATTGTTTTTTTCAAGCCATTCTTGATGACCAAAAATTGGCACTGAATTTTCAATTTTGAAATCAGCCCAATGAATAGTACCTATGGGGTAAGTGCTTTTCTGGATATCATTTGCAGCCAAAGAAATCGCCGCAAGGATCCTGAAGCATTCATCCAAACTAGAAATAAATGCTTGCATTGCATCTCTTTTGAACTCAGACAAGCATAAGTAAAGATATGCATCTTGAATTACACGAGGGTAGAAAAAATAATTCTCAAATGAGTGCCCTACCGTTAACGACATATTATTATGGAAAAGGCTTCCCTTTTTCAGATCGCGAATGACTTGCTCTAGCTCAAACCCATCGAACTCTCTATCTAGTAGAAAAAACAAATTTTCATGGGATTGAGTATTTCTAGTAGCACGATGTACTTTTATAATTTTTGCTTTATTATTCTTACCTGTTAAATGGCAATCTCCTCTAATGCCCTCGGCAGTGTCGACCTTAATATTTCTGTTAGGAAGTTTGACATGTAATAGATTTTTAAAATGTTTCATGTCATCCGCGCCTTCAACTAAGACTCTAACCTTAGAGCTCATTCTTGTTTTTATAATATATTCAGCAACACTATAATTGAGAGCCATCAAACGAAACTCCCATCATCTTCATCAAGATAGTTATCGACTGACTTTTCAAGGCCTTCTTTAAAAATAGGAACTACCTCTTTCATGTAATCCCCATAGTCTCCAGCAATGGAAGGAGAATGTGTGCATACGATTATTTGACGGTCGCCTAACTGATCCATCATTTTACCTAGCAACTCTTCTTGCCAGTCAATATGTAATGAAATCTCAGGCTCATCAATTAAAACCGAAGTACTACCGCTCATTTTATTAACAGCGTAGAGCATAGTAAGCAACTGCCTTTCCCCAGATGACATAACTTTAATACTACTCCAGGTATCATCTGGAAACTTAAGCCCAACTTTAGTACTTCTTTTACCAGAACCTAACTCATAAGAAAGCTCTTTACCTTCCAAAAAACTATTTACGACTTTAAAATATGTTTCAATCTCTTCAAAAGCCTTTTTCTGAAACAATCTTCTTTCTTTTAGAGCGTCTCTATAAACTGCCAAAGCTCCAGAGGTAGAACCAACTAAAGATCCAGTTTGTGAGCTTCTTTCAAAAAGAGAATGAAGGTTTTTGTAAGCTTCAAAATTTTCTTCCAACGCTCCTAACCTAGTACTCTCTGTTGTATCTGTAAGCTCTAGAATTTCACTTAATAGCGTCTCAGAATCGTAGTTTTTTGGAGGGCCTTCAAGCAAAGCAGCGAAAACTTTTACAAAAGAATCACTAAAAATTGAGCTTTCAAATCTACCAATACTAATTTGAGCTTCTTTTATTTCATCTTTTAAACTTTGCTCAATATCTATTGGTGAGGGAAAATTTATTACAGGCAGGAAAGGGCCAAAAAGATCCCGAGAAAATGAGGTTATTTGTCTAGCGGGCACTCTGCTATTTCTAACAACTCTCCTATATGCCAACTCAGAAGCTTCTCGTTGAGAAGACCAAACTTCTAACATTGTTCTAAACGCAGGAAAATAAGAAATATCTACAGCTTTAAGATTATTTGAAGCAATAAAATCCCTTATCTCTTTAACTAGGGGTTGCTGCGAATATTTGCTAAAACTTTTTTCTATTTCTTTTTCTCTAATAGTCTCTAACGCACTACTTTTTAGAAAAGAAATAAAGCATCCATCATGAGTCAACACTTGTATTCTAACATCACTCTCAGTTTTTTCTTGAGCAATACGAATACTACTTCCATCAGAATAAGCTACTTTAATACTATCAAATTCTAGAAATGCGAATCTTAAAAAATCACAATTTGCCACATTAGCAATAATATGCAGAAGAGTAGACTTACCTGTACCGTTTTTGCCATGTAGCACACTTAAATTTTCATTAAAACTTATATCTAGATCATACCTTCTGTGTATATTACGCAGCTCAACATCTTTTACATATATAGTAGCCATTTATAACAACCTCTAAGATGAGATATTCTCTAAATACAACATTTAGCTCTAATGGCCTAAACCTTTAGCCACTCATAAAATACTAGTCAGAAGCAGGTTAGGATCACATTGACACTAAAGCCTCACACGTAGCAGCGAAATTGATGCAATTTCCTTTAGTTACAAATACCATGAATACTTAGGCTTTACCAGGATTTCAGAGGAGTAAGCTTTTCCTCTATCAGTAAGCTATGAACTCGCTTTTTCGATTCACTAGCTACCTACCATTAAAAATGCACACAAATTCGCATGATTTCGCATGGCTCCCATGCACCCAACTTCCACCCAAGCTCAGTAATGGCGGGCTTTAGACCTAATTGTGGAATGCATGAAGAATTACCCCACAAGCGAACACCGCAGGCGGGTGGGGGACAACGCGCCGTAGGGTGCGGCGGCCAGGGTGCAACCAGCTCATATAGCCACTGTAAGCCTCGCTAATGCCTTGACCTAACCATCGCAAGCACAGCCTCTCGGTTGATGGCAGGTATAGTTACGGCTAATGCATGAGTTACCGCATGCTTTTCCTTTGGAGCAGGTGCGACAGCATCCGCCCTGAGCAAATAAAAGCTCTTCGGGTATCGTATCAAACACTAGGTCACACTCGGTTTCTTCACCGCTCACGATCAGTTCGGCTTGGGTTATCCATTCACCAGACATGTCGGGCGTTTGTTCAGCGCTTGCCACACTGGCGAAACATAGCGCCAGCATCAACATCATTGCTTTGATAAGCACGGGCTTTCCCTTTAATTATTATTCGTCGATGCAGTATGGGGGTGGGAGCAATATCTACATAGCTATTACGCATCAAAGCAGGCAAATACTTGCCAACGCACATCATCACTAGATGTTAAGGAGAAAAAGTCAGGGGGGAATAATTCGCAGACAGCCCGTTAGCGTACCTCGCAGGCGTCTAAAAAATCACATAACAACATGATTTTAAATAATTTACTTAAAAAAAAAGAAATATACCAACTCATATCTCAGCTTCATCATTTGCAATCCGCCTACCTGCCTAACACGCCAACGCCCCGCACAAAGGCGGGGCATTGGACATACGCTGGCGGATGGCTAGATAAAGCTTAAGCGTCGCAAAATTGTATTGCGGTTCGATCCATTCAGCTGAATCAAAGCACCATGGCAGCGACCCAGCCGAACACAATCAACGGGATGTTGTAGTGCAGGAAGGTAGGCACAACGCTATCCCAGATATGGTCATGCTGCCCATCGGCGTTGAGGCCTGCGGTGGGGCCTAGGGTGGAGTCTGAAGCGGGTGAGCCTGCGTCGCCCAGGGCAGCGGCCGTGCCTACCAATGCCACTGTCGCCATGGGTGAAAAGCCAAAGTTCAGTGCTAAAGGCACATAGAGCGAAGCAATAATGGGAATGGTCGAAAACGAAGAGCCAATGCCCATGGTAATAAAGAGACCGACCAGCAGCATAATCAATGCGGCCAGCCCTTTGTTGTCACCGATAAGGTCGGCAGAACTTGCCACTAGCCCTTCCACCTCGCCACTGGCTTGCATCACACTGGCAAAACCTGCCGCTGAAATCATGATAAAGCCGACCAGGGCCATCATGCGCATCCCCTCGGTAAAGATACCGTCCTGCTCGTGCCAGCGGAAAACGCCGCTCATGGAAAGCAAGGCAAACCCAAAGATACCGCCAAGTACCATAGAGCCCGTCATCAGCTGCACGGTGACCGTACCTACCAGGGAAATAACCAACATGGCCTTTTGCCACCCGGCAAGAGAAAGCGCGGCCTCTTGGGGCGATTTATCACCATGGGCCAGCTCACGGTCTTGGTAATCTCGTCCATTGCGATAACTCCAAAACACCGCCACCGCTAACCCTAATGCCATTCCCCCAATGGGAATTGCCATCGCCAGTGGCACCATTTGACGGGTCACCTCCAATCCCAGCGCCGCGCCGCTTTCGTTGAGGTTCGCGAGCAGTATGTCATTCAGGAATATCGCCCCAAATCCCACGGGCAGTAACATGTAAGGCGCCGTGATACCGAAGGTAATCACGCAAGCCACCAGTCGCCGGTCAAGCTTCAGATGATTCATCAGCTTTAACAGCGGCGGCACCAGCACTGGGATAAAAGCGATATGGACAGGAATCAAGTTCTGCGAGCTGACTGCCGCGGCTAACAGCGCCGCCAGCAGCGTATAGGTAACCGTGCGGCGGCTCCCCCCTGACTCGTCTAACTGGAAGCGTTTAATGGCCCGGCTGGCCAGCAGCTCGGTGATACCAGAACGGGATAAAGCAACGGCAAACGCCCCTAACACCGCATAAGAGAGCGCGATGGTGGCGCCATTACCCAGCCCCTCATTAAAGGCGTCAAGGATCTCTCCAATAGGCATTCCCGCATATAACCCACCTACCAGCGTGGCGACGATAAGAGCAAACACAACCGAAACGCGAGCAAGACTCAAGCCGACCATCACTAGGATAGCCAGAACGATAGCATTCATGAAAAACCTGCTTTGTTGTTAGATGGTAATAACGCGTTCCCTGTGGCCTAGCGCCACAGGGAAGCATGAAACGCTCAGGAGCTTGTCGGACTTGACCGATCATCGAGAGAAGGCCGGGATTCACGGTAGATCAGCGTTAGTCCGACAGGCTGCTAGTGCTGGCTTGGCAACGTATGCGGATGCGCCAGCGGGCTTAAGGTGCGCTCACGTATTAGTTCGCTAGCGGCTTCGATATCGGGCGCGAAGAAGCGATCCTGCTTGTAGTGGCTGACCCGCGCACGTAGCAGTTGCCTGGCTTGCTCTAACGGCTGAGTAGTGGTCAAGCCCTGTCGCATGTCCAACCCTTGGCACGCCCCCAGCCATTCGATGGCTAAAATGCCGCACACGTTCTCCGCCATTTCCCACAACCGCTTACCGGCGGCAGGCGCCATTGAGACATGGTCTTCCTGGTTAGCCGAGGTTGGCAGGCTGTCGACACTATGCGGGTGCGCCAACGCTTTATTTTCACTCGCCAGCGCCGCGGCGGTAACCTGGGCGATCATAAACCCGGAATTGACCCCGCCGTTCTCGACCAGAAATGGCGGTAGCTGCGACATGTGCTTGTCCATCATCAAAGAGACACGACGCTCGGCAAGAGAGCCGATCTCGGCGATGGCTAGCGCCAGGTTGTCAGCGGCCATGGCTACCGGTTCAGCATGAAAATTACCGCCGGAGATAATGTCATCCTGCTCGGCAAATACCAGCGGGTTATCAGAGACCGCGTTGATTTCCGCCGCGAGCACCTCGGCTGTCTGACGGATCTGGGTTAATACAGCACCCATCACCTGTGGCTGGCAGCGCAACGAGTAGGGATCCTGGACTTTATCGCAGTTGGCATGTGAGTCGCCGACGGCACTCTTTTCACCGAGCAGATGGCGGTAAGCGGCGGCCGCGTCAATCTGGCCGCGCTGGCCACGCACTTCATGAATCCGGGCATCGAAGGGCGAACGTGACCCCAAGGTGGCTTCTACGGTTAGCGAACCACATACCGTCGCCGCTGCAAACAGGTCTTCGGCGTCGAATAGCCCCCGCAGGGCATAGGCAGTCGATACCTGCGTGCCATTCAGCAGCGCCAGGCCTTCTTTGGGCGCCAGCGTGATGGGCGCTAGGCCAGCTATTTCCAGTGCCTTTTCGGCGGAAACCCACTCCCCTTTGTAGCGGGCTTTGCCCTCCCCCAGCAGCACAACACTCATATGCGCCAGGGGCGCCAAATCACCGGATGCCCCGACGGATCCCTTAAGGGGAATATGCGGGTAAACCTCGGCATTGATCAGTGCCACCAGGGCATCCAAGACCTCACGGCGGATACCGGAGAAGCCTCTTGCCAGGCTGTTGACCTTGAGCACCATAATCAAACGCACCAGGGCATCATCTATCGCCACCCCCACGCCAGTGGCATGAGAAAGCACCAGAGAGCTCTGTAGCGATTCAAGGTCTTCGTTAGCAATGCGGGTCTGAGCCAATAAGCCGAATCCCGTATTAATGCCATAGACCGTACGGTTTTCACTGACGACCCGGTTAACGCAATCGACGCTTCGCTGGATATCCGCGTTGGCGCTTTCTGGTAACGTGACAGGCACATGCGCTTCGTGAATCTGGCGGGCCTGGGCAAGGGTCATTTTGCCAGGCTGAATTTCGAGATGTTTCATTTGTTCGCCTTTAAAGACAGGAAGGTGGTCATCCCACCTTCTCAACTGTTGTATTTGTGCGGGCTTTACTGATTAAGCATCGGCAAATCAAGACCGTTTTCCTGGGCGCACTGTTTAGCAATGTCATAGCCAGCATCGGCATGGCGCATCACGCCGGTGCCCGGGTCGTTGCGCAGCACACGGCCTAAACGGGCGTGGGCATCGTCGGTGCCGTCACACACGATCACCACGCCAGAATGCTGGGAATAGCCCATACCTACCCCACCGCCATGATGTAGTGACACCCATGTGGCGCCGCCTGCAGTGTTTAACAACGCGTTGAGTAACGGCCAGTCGGAAACGGCGTCAGAGCCATCCATCATCGCCTCGGTTTCCCGGTTGGGGCTGGCAACGGAACCTGAATCGAGATGGTCGCGACCAATAACGATCGGTGCTTTTAGCTCGCCGTTCTTCACCATTTCGTTGAAGGCCTGCCCAAGGCGGGCACGGTCTTTAAGCCCTACCCAGCAAATGCGTGCTGGCAGCCCCTGGAAGCTAATCCGCTCGCGCGCCATGTCGAGCCAGTTGTGCAAGTGCGGGTCATCGGGAATGAGTTCTTTGACCTTCTGGTCGGTCTTATAAATGTCCTCAGGATCCCCGGAGAGCGCCACCCAGCGGAAGGGGCCGATGCCCTGGCAAAAGAGAGGACGAATATAGGCAGGCACAAAACCCGGAAAATCAAAGGCGTTAGCAACCCCTTCTTCCATTGCCATCTGCCGAATGTTATTGCCGTAATCAAACGTGGGCACGCCCATCTTCTGGAAGTCGAGCATCGCTTGCACATGCACCGCCATCGATTGCTTGGCCGCCTTCACTGTGGCTTCAGGCTCAGACTTGCCCCGCGCTACGTACTCTTCCCATGTCCAGCCGGAAGGCAGGTAGCCATGCAATGGGTCGTGGGCACTCGTCTGATCCGTGACCATATCCGGTTTGATGCCGCGTTTAATCAGTTCCGGCAGCACATCGGCGGCGTTACCACACAGGCCGATAGAAATCGCCTTACCTTCGGCGGTATAGCGCTCAATACGCGCCAGGGCGTCATCAAGGTTGTCAGCCTGTTCATCCAGGTAGCGGGTACGCAAACGGAAGTCGAGGCTCTCCTGCCGACACTCAATGTTCAGCGAACAGGCACCGGCTAACGTAGCCGCCAGAGGCTGAGCGCCGCCCATACCGCCAAGCCCTGCGGTCAGAATCCAGCGCCCTTTAAGCTCACCGTCGTAGTGCTGGCGACCCGCCTCAACAAAGGTTTCATAGGTGCCTTGGACAATTCCCTGGGAGCCGATGTAGATCCATGAACCCGCCGTCATCTGGCCGTACATCATCAAGCCTTTGCGATCCAGTTCGTTGAAGTGCTCCCAGTTGGCCCAGGCGGGAACCAGATTTGAGTTGGCGATCAATACCCGGGGGGCATCCTTATGGGTCTCAAAAACGCCGACGGGTTTACCAGACTGCACTAGCAGCGTCTGGGTATCTTCCAAACGCTGTAACGTTTCGACGATTTTGTCGTAGCACGCCCAATCACGGGCAGCGCGGCCGATGCCGCCGTACACCACTAAATCTTCGGGGCTTTCGGCCACATCCGGATGAAGGTTGTTCATCAGCATGCGAAGCGGCGCTTCGGTCAGCCAGCTTTTACAGCTGAGTTCCGTACCGGTCGGGGCAATGATCTTACGTGAAGCATCGTGACGATTATCGTTGGTTGGCATGGCGTCATTCCTTGTGTTTCTGTTCATTATTCGTTGGTCTAAAGGCGTGCCCTGTCATTCATTCAGGGTCAGCAAATGCACGAGCCTAGCCGCCGCTCTGGCGGTGCGGCTGTCGATATCCAGGCTGGGGTTAAGTTCTGCCAAGTCCGCTAGGCGGAGCTTGCCGCTGTCACGCACGACTTCAACCAGCGGTTCAATCAAGGCAAGCGAAACACCGCGTGCGGCGGGCGCACTCACGCCGGGGGCTTCGGCAGCGGGGAGTACATCCAGGTCAATGGTCAGATAAATGTGGTCGCACTTGGCGATGAAGCGCTGTACGTCTCTGACGATAGAATCCAGGCGTAGCGCATCAATCTCACGATCTTCCCGAACCAGTGTTCCGAGCGCATCAGCGCGGGTAAATAAGGCGCGCGTATTCGCAGCGCGGCTTACCCCCAGGCAGGCGTAGCGAAACAACCAATCCCACTCTTGGCACTTATCTGCAATCTGGGCGAAGGGTGTGCCCGAGGAGCGAATATGCGCTGGATCGCGTAAATCAAAGTGCGCATCCAGGTTAATGATGCCAATCCGCGGTGGCGCCGTTTTTGAATCAGAGCCTTTTGGCATAAAAGACTGCGCCAGACCGAGCCAACTGGCATAGGCCACTTCATGCCCGCCGCCCAGCACAATGGGCAGGTGGCCAGCGGTTAATAATGACGTCAGACGGTCAGCAAGCGTCTGTTGCGCTGCCTCTAACCCATCATCAACACAGCGCACATTGCCGGCATCGTAAGCAGGCGCTGTGCGATGCCAAGCCAACGGCGCCAGCGCACGGCGTAACGCATTAGGGCCTTCAGCAGCGCCGGTGCGGCCCTGGTTACGCGCAACACCTGCATCACTTTCAAAACCCAGCAGTGCACACCCCGGCGCGGCGTTGTTGGCTAACGGCTGAATGCGCTGATGCCAACGGTCACTATCGGGTTCAGGATCCGTGCGCCCCTGCCAGAGCGCCATATCAATGGGCGTATCAGAGGCCATGGGTTAACTCCCCCTGATAGACACGCTGCCGTAGGCGACCTGGCTGCACCGCGTATGCCAGCTCAGCAGGTGTCTCAATATCCCAGACACACAGATCAGCCACCGCGCCTTCGTGAAGCTGCCCCTGCCCTTTCAATCCTAGTGCGGCAGCACCATTAGCGGTCATCCCCGCCAACGCTTCCTGGGGCGTCATGCGAAACAGCGTACAAGCCAGGTTGAGCATTAACGTGGGCATAAATAGCGGCGAGCTGCCTGGATTGGCGTCGGTGGCCACAGCCATCGGCACGGCCGCTTCGCGCAGCCCCGCAATGGGCGGCTGCTGCGTTTCACGCAGGGTGTGGAAAGCACCGGGGAGAATGACGGCCACGCTGCCTGCTTCGCGCATGGCAGCAATACCGACGTCATCGAGATACTCAATGTGGTCAGCGGACAATGCGCCGTGGCGGGCTGCCATCGCGGCGCCCCCCAAGTTTGAGAGCTGCTCGGCATGCGCTTTGATGGGTAAACCATGAGCTTGGGCGGCTTTGAAAACCCGCTCACATTGCGCTACTGAAAAGGCGATTTTCTCACAAAAGACATCGACGGCATCGGCCAGCCCCTCCGCCGCTGCGGCAGGAATCATTTCATTGCAGACCAGATCGATATATCCGTCGCTATCGTTCTCATACTCCGGCGGCAAGGCATGGGCACCTAATAGTGTCGTCAACACGCGCACTGGCAACTCTTCACCTAGACGCCGAGCAACTCGCAGCATTTTCAGTTCATTAGCCACGTCCAAGCCATAGCCCGACTTGATCTCGACCGTAGTGACGCCTTCTTCAACCAGCGCTTTAAGACGTGGCAAGGCGGCATTAAAGAGCGTTTGTTCACTCGCTTCCCGCGTCGCCAAAACGGTACTCAGAATGCCCCCGCCACGACGGGCAATGTCTTCGTAGCTGGCGCCTTCCAGACGCGCCTCGAATTCGTCCGCGCGGGCGCCGCCAAACACCAAGTGCGTATGGCAATCCACCAGGCCGGGCGTCATGACGCCGCCCCGCCCCATATCATGGCAGCCATCCGCCTGTGATTCCTCGAAGTCATTCATGGGCGTCATGGTGATAACACGCTCACCTTGAGTAATGACGGCCATGGGCTCCGGCAACGTTTTCAGACCATCGAAGACACTGATATCGCGCCAAAGGTAGCGACGTTTGTTATTAGCCATGGAGGTCTCCTTGGAGCAAACATAATGTATATACAATTAAGCCCACCCTCATATCCTTCGTCAAGCAGTGAATCAAGAAAAAAAGCCTCAATATAGGCCTTATTAAAACTGAGACAAACATGTAAAAAACACTAAATAACAAGTATTTAATAAATAAAAATGAATGAAATCATAAGTGCGTAGTGACTGCCAACTTAGACTAATGTCTATTTTTTAAGCGCTATACCTAAACGCTGCATAGGGGTAATTTATTGTATATACATAACAAGAAGCCACGGCCATGGCGATGACAACCAAACAACTAGAGGCGCCCCATGCACTCCATAGACCCACCCACTAAGCAGCGAGCCAACGCTGTCACCATCTTTAAACTCTTTGTGCCTAGCGCTCTGGGCATCCTGATCTTCTTTGTTCCCATCGAGCTAGGAGGACGCAGCACTATACTGCTTGACCATATGGTCACCGGACTGCGCTCTTTGATGGGGGAATACAGCGGCATTTATGCGTTAGTGATGATCGTGGCGGGCGCCGCCTACCCACTGCTCAAAGGCTATTGGCGGCGAACAGTGACCGAAGGCATTTTCAGCGTGCTGAAAATCATTGGTGTCGTTGTTGCCGTAATGGCGTTAACGGGTTGGGGGCCTGCGTTTCTGCACGAACCGGACATGCTGCCCTTCTTGTTCGAGAAACTGGTGATTCCGGTGGGTTTGATCGTACCAATCGGCGCTATTTTCCTGGCACTGTTGATCAGCTATGGGTTGCTGGAATTGATTGGCGTACTGGTTCAGCCGGTCATGCGGCCCATTTGGCGAACGCCTGGGCGCTCGGCAATCGATGCCGTTGCTTCTTTTGTAGGTAGTTACTCGATCGGGCTATTAATTACCAATCGGGTTTATCAAGCGGGACAGTATTCAGCCCGGGAAGCCGCCATCATTGCCACTGGTTTTTCCACGGTGTCGGCAACGTTCATGATCATCGTGGCCCGGACGCTAGATCTGATGGGCATTTGGAATTGGTACTTCTGGCTCACCCTGTTGATTACGTTCATCGTCACGGCTATCACGGTGCGGCTGCCGCCTCTGGCAAGCATGGATAACCATAAGAGTGATGGTGAACCGGAGCCAATACCGGGGAAACGCTTGAGCACGGCCTGGCAAGCAGGCACAGAGATTGCTGCCAAAGCGCCCAGCCTTCACCGCAGCGTAGCGCTCAACTTTAAAGAAGGCTTGATAATGGCCATCAGCATCCTACCGTCGATTATGTCGGTAGGCCTGCTCGGGCTTCTCATCGCCAAATACACGCCCTTATTTGAATGGTTGGGATGGTTGTTTTACCCCTTTGTCGCCATCTGGGGGCTAGATGACGCTGCGGCGCTAGCGCAGGCATCTGCTTCTGGACTGGCGGAAATGTTCTTACCGGCTCTACTGATGGCCGAGGCCGAATTCGTCGCCCGCTTTGCGGCTGGCGTGGTGTCAGTCTCCGCCGTGCTGTTCTTTTCGGCTTCCATCCCCTGCATTCTTTCTACCAGCATTCCGCTTTCGGTAGGCCGCATGTTGATCGTGTGGTTCATTCGCGTTGCCTTGAGTTTGCTACTCGCGATACCCGCGGGCTACTTGGTGCAGTCACTGATCAGTTGAATCCCAGTCCAGTTAAATATCCGCATTAACGACAATGCCACGAGGTCGAACAAACCAGCCCCGCTTGGCGCTTGCTTTGCGTCAGTTTAAGCGCTTTTTCTTTGCAGGGAGGAGCGCAATTTATAGCGGTCGCCAGGGTGGATCAGGCGCGCATAGCTAATCAAATGCTCTTCAGACCAAGTACGCCGCACCATGCTCAAACAAGGCGTCTGGGTATCGATACTTAGCCATTTTGCGGTTTGCTCATCCACTAGCACCGCCTCAACGATATGTTCCATATCCGTCATGGGACAGGCGGCGACCAGCACCTCGTTAGGCGTATGGCGTGAAAAGTCGGTATCAAGATAATCTGGCACCCAGCGTGGGTTAACGTAGCGGTTCTCAAGCTGAATCGGAATGTCATTCTCATAGTGCACCAAGAGAGTATGAAAAACCCGACTCCCTAGCCTCACGCCTAACCGCAGCGCCACTTCATCGTCTGCTTCAATCGCCTCTTGGCTGATCACTTTATTGCTGTATCGATGCCCTCGAGAAAGGACTTCTTCGGCAATGTTGTAGACCTCCACCAAAGAGGACTCAACCTTACGGTCGGTAACGAAGGTGCCGACCCCAGGTTGACGTACCAGGTACCCTTGCTGCACTAAATCTCTAATGGCTTTATTGGCCGTCATCCGGCTTACGCCAAAGTCTTTCGCCAGCCGCTCTTCCGTAGGTATCTGATGATTCAGCTGCCAATCACCGCACTGAATCTTATCCAGCAGATGTTGACGGATCTGCTGATAGAGAGGAGGACTAGTCATGAAACTCCTTTGTAATTAAGAGCGTTTGTCTATACAGACATCTTACTAGCCTTGGTTTCTGGATTCATAGAATAAATGCAGCACTTTGGATCACACAGAAACACCAATGGCCTGATTAGGCACTGTTTTCCTAAAGGTACTGACTTCCGAAAAGTGACCGATGCCGAGCTACGAGGTGTCGTCAATAAGCTAAACGATAGGCCAAGAAAGCGGCTGGGATACCGGATCCAGGTGTTTTTAGGTGAACACTCAGGAGCACTAGAAACCGCAGGTGCTGCACTTATTAGTTGAATTCAGGCTTTACTCCCAAAACGGGAGCATCTATAATCTCCCGAAACGGGAGGAAGCATGAGAGTCATAGCAAAGCGCACACTGAAAGAGTTTTGGGAGCAGGGCTATGACGACGCCAAGACCCCTTTAACCGAGTGGTACAACATGATGCTCCGAACATCCTGGGAAACCCCGCAACAGCTGAAGGCCGACATTGGAACCGCCAGCATCCTTAAAGGCGGCCGTGTTGTTTTCAATATCGGTGGCAACAAGTACCGAGTCATACTCTCCATTCGGTATGAGCAGCAAATTGCTTGGGTTCGTTTCGTTGGCACCCACGCCCAGTACGATAAAGTCAATGCGGAGACAATATGATGAACATTCAGCCTATCCATAATGATGCCGATCTTGACCGGGCGTTTGCTCGCCTTGAAGAGCTTTGGGCTGCTGAACCAGGCACTCCTGAAGCGGACGAGATCGAAGTGCTCTCAATCCTCATAGAGAAATACGAGGATAAACACTTTCCTATCGGGCCGTCGGATCCTATTGAGGCGATCAAATTCCGCATGGAACAGCAGGGGCTGACGCCGCGTGATCTTGAAGCATACATCGGCTCTAGCGGCCGAGTTTCAGAGGTGCTGAACCGTAAGCGCAAACTCAGCCTTCGCATGATTAAAAGCCTGCATGAGGGGCTTCGAATCCCTTATGAGAGTTTGATGAGTCAAACCGCTTAGTTGTCGGTTTTTGGTGTACCTAGGAGCGGCTAGGGGGGGTGATATGGCGTCCCTGGCAGGAGTCTAAAAAACGATATAACAACATGATTTTAAAAAACTAAATATTAAGTCAAAAAATACAATATACCACTATGTATACCAGCACTCCCACCTGCAACCCGCGAAAAACGTATCATTGGATAACATCAATCACTGGTAATTCTGTTTGTGGCACATATGGAATGCTTACTGCCAAGAGCGATATTCTAGGAGCCATTGATATAGCGTTTTAACGCTTCACTCACCGAAATTTTGGGAGTGAAGCGAGAAAAACTACCGAGTACGGTGACTTGTTATATCTAAATTCACAGTAGATTTGAGATTCCGGATGCATGATATCTAGCCATGTTAAATAGCTCTTTCAACGCAGGCGAATATTCCTCAATTTGCCATACAACAACCTCAGGTTCTAGGACAATACAAAAACCTAAATTCTCGGCCCAGTAAAACTCATCTACATCTGTAAAATGCTTATCTCTTATTTCATAGATACCAATGCGAGTTTCTTTATAGGTAGTTTCCAAGTACAAAGGCACATAGCTCTCAGTAGCTTGATTTAAAGAGTACGGTGGCGTTCGTGCTGACCAACGAACATGACCACTTATGGTCTCTCTAATTAACTGAGTAATTAATTGATCTTTTTGGTTATCGAAACTCATTAATCCCACCTTGTATCTTTTGCGATTTGTTGCAAATAAGTGACAACACCACTTAATTCACCATATATCTTCCACGAGCTATCTTCATCTAAAGATACTTCCAAAGTTTCTTTCGATGTTTTTATAAAATCGGTGATCTTTTCTTTGTTAGCCTCTGGTATTTTAAGTAATATACTCTCAAGTAAAGCTGTCGCTCGTTGTATTTTTTCATGTGCAGAGCGACTTTCTTCGCTATACTTTTTGAGATTTTCTACAAGCCCTTCGGCAATTCGATCTAAGTCAGTTACAATTTCAGGGATCCTAGCTTTTCTCATAAAAGAGTTTCTAATTTTCCTAGCTTCTATGAACAAAAAGCATGTCACAATAAAACCAATTATCGAGACAATCGAAGCTGTATCTATTAGCCAGAATGGTAAGTAACTATTCAAATTAATCTAACCTCCTTTCGTGGGTAACTCTGGTATATAACGCCAAAGCACACCGGCGCATTTTAGTGCGTCAGTGTGTCGCAACTTGTTAGATTTCTGGCTGAAAGTAATATTCACCCTTGGCTAAAAGCTCTTCGACGATGAAGTGAACAATTCGCATTTCATCTAAACCGTTTTTCATGTCAAAGTTCATAACCTCTAGCGAATGATTAGGTATCAGGTCTACCAGTTTCCAACTGGCTTCTTTCTTCTCCCTTTTCCTCAATGGGTTAGAGAATATTAAATTGAATGACTTTCTCCAATCCCAATGGTCGCTCAATTTATCTTTGTTTTTGTAGTCATAATGCCGGTGGTAAACGTTGGTTAGGATAACCGAATCTACGTTACTGTATTCCTTCGGAGGATGATAAGAACCTGGGGTTAGCAGACCCTGAAGGCCAAACATATAGAAAAACCAGGCTTGCATGCTCATTTGATCCGGGCAGCACACAACAAGAACATTTAGTTCATCCTCTTGGCAATCATCAGCAAACTTGCCGTGTGCTGACAGAAGAAAATCCTTAAGCTTGTTATCCATATGCTGTTGCTTAATCAAAGGCTTATTGAGATCGGCATTAGGATTCGCCTCGATATTGAACACTTCGCGCTGTAGGCTCTCCACAATTGACTGGTAGTCTTCCATTCTTCCGAATGCGCCAATCTTGAACGCGTGAGCTTCATCAATAGCTTGTTTTTTCGAATAGTCCGGGCATTTAATTTCAAAATTGAATGTGAATCCCCCCCTTTCAAAGGAACAATCCACATCTTTTGGAGGCTTGATCTTTCGCTCATAGACGAATGAACCGGGGAACATACAGCCAAGTGTCGCACTGATCGTAGTTTCGCACGCAGCTTGCAGGTATTTGGGTTCATTGAATGATGTGCCGCTCAACTGCAAGTCGGCCTCAATTGCCCGCTGTTGTTTTGGAGTCCAGTGTGGAGCAATATAGCCCAACGCCTTCCACAACCCCATTCGGTATTCAGCGGCATCGTAACCGATCAGGTAGTCATGACTAGGATTTGAGGATGTAATGAGCGTCTCCCTATATCTCAAGAAATCTAACGCCGCGCTCTGCGGCAAGTTTGAAGCGCAGCGGAAAACTAGTCCGACAGCAGCGCCTTGTTAGCTTTTACCTCGGCGTGTGGTAGAGCATAACCGCTAGCTTCACCACTCTATTTCTATCGCCATTTAAATGGAATTCATAGTTAAACCAAGTTTCATCTTTTCTATCAACGTATTTGAGGAAATTGCTGTGCTTGAGCGATGCTCCTTTGGCGGTTTCAACTACACTGCTAAAATCTTTATTTGGTACAAACATAATCACTGCCGCCTTTGAATCTCTCCATGTCAGGTAGCCCAAAAGCTGACTTATCGTAGATAAAAAGCTCTTCTCCCCTTTCCAGAACTTGCACTCGCCAATAAACACGTTTAAACCTTCATGTCTCAGCAATATATCGGTTTTTCCCGTTTTATTGAATGTTTCCCCAGTAGCAGAACCTTCGAAATTTGGCTCCAGCATCATTAAAAAATGATCTCTAAGATGCTCCTCTTCCTTGTCTGCATACAAACTCGGTAGCCGTTCAAATTCTTTTCCTACATCGTGGATTAAATTCAAAATATCAATATACGTCGACTGACCAAGGCTTGGCTCAGAAGTAAAGCCTGCTTCTTTTACTTCTGGTTTATTTAAAATAGGTTTTTTTCGTTTTTGTGAGAGTGGAATGGAGAATGTTTCTGGTATCGAGACTGATTTTTTAACTGGAACACCTAATGAAGCTAACACCCCGGAACTCTTTTGTATTCTTTGCTTTCGTGAGTTAAATATATTGCGCACATATTTTTCTAAACTAGCATTAGATCTATCGACCTCAGCAATCACATTTTTATACTGTTGTAAGATACTCTGGATATTTTCGTCTTTTCTCCGAACAATCTCACTGGCGTCATCTCTGAAATTAATAATTTCAAAACAAAATTCATTATGCCCAACCTCAACATCCATGCTCCATAATATTCTATTACTCGGAACACAATAGAGCAATTGAATATCCCCACTAACAGGAACGTGGAATTTAATTACATTCTTTTTATAAGATTTCCCTGGGTGAACGTGGAAACTGTTAGGAAAATGCTCAGCTGGTATCATCCGCTCGCTTGAAGAGGCGTAGATATCAGCAACGTTAATTTGCAAATTCTCAACAGTCGCCTCTGATACTTTGTGAGCTATATAATCATCTTCGTTAACGTTAAGAATGTAGTCATCACTTTCAGATTCTATAGAAGAAGCAATATTAACTTTTCTAGATTCTAGAAAGTCTCCTAGCTCTCTTTCTCCAAAAATTCTAATTCTTTTCATTTTTGACTAATTCTCCATGAAAGCTAACGGCGGAATGATACGCCCGGCACCTGCGCTGAGAAGACATGGCTAGTTCGATCCTTCGAGAAGCATTTCAGATAGTTCTGTGGTTGGGAGCCAGACTCCTTCGAGACTCTCAAGATAGCTCTGACACAGTGAGACAATTTTATTTTGGCCAGCTATCCTTATATTATGCTGCTCCACCTCGGTACGCCCACTAAGGATATTACCGGTAAAACCCGACGAAGAGACAAGCAAACCCTTAGTTTTGCCACCTGCTTTGACTACTACATCAACCAAAGCCGATAAGACATCACTCCCTGGTCTTTTCCCACTTGCGAGCCAGTGTTTCACCTCAACTAAGAAGATCTGCGCATCACCACCTTCTTCACATTCAAGTCGAAGATCAAAGCCCCCGTCTTTCCCCGACCGGGTTAACTCAGTTTCGAATCCAAGCTGCTCGAATACCTCTCGCAGGGCTCGCTCTAGGTCTCTCCATTCAACGTCACGGAGACATTGCGGATTTTTAGCAATTTCCAATGGAATCGCCTTCATCGCCGTTCGAACTATTACCTCAAGCCGAGACGGGTTTTTTACATCAGGTTCAACGTTGTTTTTAGATGCGGCTTCGCTCAAGTAACGCTTTAGTTGAGGCTTGCCATTTGATGAGAAGACGATACGCCCCTCCGCTTCTAACTCTTCGGCACGCTCTTTCGTATAGCGCCAAGATCGACCTTGCGGCGGCATTTGACCACGCCATTCATATTGAAGCTTTGGCCGATCAACCGGCGACGTTACATCTGCAAGGAGATATGCTCCCCTCGGATCATTGTCCGGGTTCTTATAACGAGCTTTGATGACGGAGTTGCGTAAATTCATTGGTTCAGTTAAACACTTCTAAAGGTTCCGAACAGGTATTAGACGGGCCTTCCTATGATTGGATGAATATGGCGACATGCTCATCTGGAAAATGCAGCTTGCCAAATTCTCCCAAGTCTATACCCCTTCAGCTATTATTTTTTATGAGGCTTTTAAACAAAATATGCGCGACTGCAGCATTTTTCGACAAGTCTGCTTTGATCGTCACGGTGGCTAGTGATTCGCAAATCAATGGTTACCAGCTGATTAACACCCATCGGCCACTACACCCCTGCTTCATTATATTTAAGCAGTATTCATCATTTTCCTAAGCCTGTACAACCAATAACTCTGAGACTTTAGACCACCCTGCGCAGCTGCTCACTGGAACGCCCCGGTACGGCAAGGCCTTACCAGGAATGTCTTTCTAAACTATCGGCCAGCCGGTGGCCTCGCTTTAGGATCTTTCTCTGCCTCTTGCCTGTTGAAAGCGCATAACTCCGCATGAAAACGCATAATTTTCATGCACCCATTTTTCACCAGCCAGCCCAGCAGTGGCGCGGCTTGGTGACGGGCGAGTGGGTGCATAAAAACCACTACATTTAGCGCGCGGGCGGGGCGGGGTGTCGAGTGCGCGGCGTGGGTCGCGGCCGGTGTGGGGGTGGATGGTTGGCAACATCGCCGCATGAAGCCCTCTACGCGCTCGCACAAGGCTGGCTCCCCTTCCGCCGTCCTCTCCCTCGCCTAACACGACAACGCCCCGCACAAAGGCAGGGCGTTGGCCATACGCTTGAGAATGGATTGGTTAGGCTTGGGCGCTATCCAAGTCGTCAAGGCTCGGAACATACTCCATTTGTGCTTCTAGTTCTTTCAACCGGCGGTTAAAGCGAACGGGTGATGGGTAGTCACGTCCGTCTGCTTCACAGGCGAGCAAGGACGGCACCTGTAAAATCTCTGGTTTGGGCTCCGGTTTGGCTTTGGGCATGACGCCCATCAATAGTTTGCCCAATGCAGCATGTTGGCGGCGCTCAATCTCTTCACTAGTCCACCGTCGACTAGCATTATCCATCAAGGGATCGATACTGCTCCCTGGCTGGCTTGATACATCAATGCCAAGCCTCGCCATGTGAGCATAATCGTTGTACGTCCCTTCATGAATGCGTTTGAACAGCCTTGGCAGCTCAGCGCTCAAGGTGGCCATTTCCTCACTGTTGCTCATATTCTTAAGACATTTCATCAACCTCTTGCGTGATGAAATTTCCGCTAGACGACCGATAGCTCCCTCAAGCGGTTGTCGGGCCAAATGCGTCTGCATCCTGAGCCATTCCTGTTGCGGCTCAAGCAGCTCGATCATTTCCTGGGTCTGCTCGGCTTCAGAGGTCAACTGTCCTTTTTGCTTAAGCTGGTCACGTACCGCCTTGCTCTGCTCCCCAAACCCTTTCACGAAATCTTGCCGCCAAGCATCCTTCGTTGCGTTCGTCTGGTGCTGTAGGGCATCGAGCGTTTTCCGTAGCTTGGCCAACCTGCCAGATACGTTTTCGAGCTTCGAGCGCCGGGCGAGGTAAGTGGCGCGTAGCTGCTCGATCTCAGTCTCCAGCTCGGTTTCAGTTTCACCGCTCACGGCAGCTTCGGGGGCTTTGGAGTGCTTGTTATCTGTTGCTTGCATGGTGCATTGCTCCTGCTCAGGTGCTTGGGTGGTGGCTGATGTCTGCTCAGTCATGTTGGCCTCACTGTTGGCATGGGTGCGCGGGTGAAACGGTGGAGCCAAGGCCCCACCAACGGGAAATGTTTAGCTGGGTGGAAAACGCCTGCCAGGAAGGGAAAGGGGTCGCCTCCTTGCAAATATGGGAATAATTCTCAATACCTCCCATACATAATTCCCCTGTCTGATTTTGAAAAACGGGGGCAACGTGGCAACAACGGCAATAGCATTGATTTAATTGATATTTTTTTTGGCAACTTGTAGCCGCTTTTTGAAAACGGCAACAGACAAGCTCAGCCACTCTATAGATATAAAGATATGTGTTGCCTTTGTAGCCACCTCTCTTATTAATAGGCAACACCTGTACCCCGCATGGTTGCTGGGCGTTGCCGTTGTAGCCAGTGTTGCCACAGAAACTAGGTTCACGCGTAAAAAGCCTCTGCATCATTCGCCCCCTCGCTCGCCGTCCAACTTGTCGGGATCAATGACGAAAAAGCGCGTGCTCCCTCCTCCTGGCAGGCGGTAGTTTTTCTGGCGGCGGCCGCTGTCGGTTTTGGCCAGCACGTTGTAGGTTTCCAGTGTGCGAATCACGCGGTCTCTGCCATATCCCGCTGCCGCCTCCGTTAGTGAGGCGCGGTTGAATAGGTAAAGGCGCTTTTTGTCCTCAATCTCGAAGTAACCGGCGCGATGCTTGATCCCAGGATTCGGCAGCTCTGCCGCAATGTTGGAAAAGCGACTATCACCGTGCATGGCGATAAAATCTGATAGCGCGCTAAGTATTTGCCGATCTTCCGCGTTCCCGTCGCCTACCCTGGCGACCCACTCGCGGAATAGCTGACTACATGCGTTAGCGGCGGTGCCTTCTTCCCACGGTAAAATCCCGTAGGTAGATGCCAGCTCTCCAGCTAGTCCAATAATGGCGAAGCGATCCGCGACCCTGCCCGCCTGGGGGCCATCAGAATTGAACCCTCCCCGCACCTCAGCAAACCGCTGATAAAAGTAGTCAGGGTCGGTTTCCTTAATGAGATGCTCCACGAACGCAGGCCCCACCATGCCGTAGTGGTGCGCGGTTGCTGTTGTCAGCTTCCTATGGAATGTCGCTCCATCCATGCCGTGAACGTCATCAAAGGCGCGATAGGCGCGGTTGCCTGCATTTACGTCCACCATGCGCAGCTCTGCCCCAGCGTGGGCGGCATTGCCTGAAATGGCCGCGTGTTCAGAAAGTGACCGCTCCCCGCTGGAAAGCGCCAACACACGCCAGTAAAGCTTGGGCCGCCCTTCCCGCTCACGGGTCATGGTGCCCTTGCCGGTGCCGTTGGCGATGGCGTAGGCCATTTCTTGCACCCGCTTGGGATCGGCGCGTTTGATCTCGTCCAGAATCAGCACCGTGTCATTACGTGACGATGCCTCGATCTCAATACCGCCCTTTGACATATCCCAAGACGCCGCAAAACGGCTGGGGTCGCCCCACACTGAGGCGGCGATAGCCTGGGCCAGTGACTTACCGCTTGAGGAGTCACCCACCAAATGCACGCCACCACCGTTTACGCCTACTTTTGAAAGCAGTGGCCCCGCCAATGCACAGCAAACAGACAGGATCAGCACCGGGTTGCCCTGGCAATAGTGCGCCAGTTCGCTTTGCCAGCTTTCCAGCGTGCCCCGTTCAGAAAATAGGTGGGCACCCTTGCCGCTGTCCTGAAAGCGTACGTCCTGGCCGCCTAAAATTTTGCCTGGGAGTACAAATGCCCCGCTTGCATCGTGCCAGCCCGGTTTGGTCGTGGTGGCCAGCACTCGGTTTAAGTCGTGGTGACTGGCGATATAGGCAGGCACATAGCGGCGCTGGTGGTACTCCACTTTTAAGCCCTGGCGGAAAAGGGCTTTTAAGATCTCCTCTCCCTTACCGGCTAATGCCTCCATGGGCATGACGTATTCAATGACCTTGCCCCGGTGCTTGAAGCGCAGTAAGCGTCCGACGCTGCCGTCATCACTGTTAAGCGTTTCGGCATCCACATGCAGTGGGCCACAGATCCATAGATCAAACGGTTGGCCAATATCATCGCCCTGGCCCTGTTTGATGCCGTGGAACCAAGTTCCTGCCCTAAACAGCTTCCCATCCACCAGCGTTTGGCCTTCATACACGGCATAGCTTGGGCGCTCTAGGGTGTCGATCTCCGGCGCGGTAGGTTGGCCAACTAGCGCAAGGTAGCTTTGCTGCTCGCGTTTTTTCTCACTCATGGTGGCCCCCTTGTTGGCGATACCAGCACGCCAAGTCGTTAAAATCGGTCAGGATATGCGGGGCTTCTTTCGGCCAAGCCGGGAACAGCACCAACGCCCCCACCGCTAACGCGGCGGCATTGGCGGCAGTACGGCCAGGGTTTCCAGGGGTAGCGCGGTCATCGTCGCCAGCGATGACCATTTCAAGGTGGCCATAGCGCTCACATAGGCCACGCGCAACCGGTTCTAAATTGCCCGCGTGCATGGCACACGCCACTGGCTCGCGGGTGTGGGCGTGAATCGTGGCCCCGGTGGCCCAGCCCTCACAGACATAAAGGGTCTTTCCAGGCATGACACGGCCAAGCGGTGAGTAAGCACCCAGCACCTGCCCGCCTTTTAAAAACCGCTTATTCCCCTGGGCATCGATCAGTTGCACATTGACCAGCTCACCATCGGCATAAAGCGGCACCATTAGCTGGCCTTTGGGTGTTTGGCGTAGTCGATAAGGGCTAATCCCTTTGCTCACCAAATACGCATGGCCAGGGCAAGCAGGCTGGCCATTGAGCCAAAGCTGCTTGGCCAGTTGGGCGGCTTTTTGTTGGGCCGCCAGGCGTTGCGCTTCCGCCTGCTGGCGTAGCTGGTTTTTGGTGGGGGTAACAGCAATGGGGGGTGAGGCTTGCGCCTCACCGTTGCGATGAAAAATACCCAGCCCCAACCGCTGATCGATCATCATGGCGGCGTCTACCTGCCGACACCCGCGCAGGTAGCTAAGCAGCGATACAAGGTCACCGCCGTGGGCGTCAGGATCAGCAAAGTCGTTCCACTTGCCGCTGGCCAATGACACACCAAACGAGCCTTTCCCCTGGTCGTCGCGGGCCGTGTTGCGTGCTACCCATTCGCTGCCCTGGCGCGCACCATCGGGCAGCCATTCAGCGACTAGGGTTTCAGCGTCATTAAGCGCAGCTATAGCCACTTGCTGGATTTTTTGAACGGTCGTTTTAGCCATGACGCGCCCCCCTCTTGGCAGGCGGTATTTGCCGTTTGACGGTTTTGCGCGCCACTAGGAAAAGATCAGATGCATCGGCCAGTAAAATACGCGATGCGATAGCCACGTTGGCTAAATCACGCGCATCAGCGCTGGCTCCTGGCGTATCTAGCTGGCAAAGCGACAGCATCAAGTTGCTGACTGCCTCCAGGCGCATTTCTGCATGTTCAAACAGCGTGTCGCCATCGGCGCGGGGGTCGATCAACATGCACTCTGCCTCGGTCAGGCAAACGGCATCTTCAAGGCGTGGGGGAATGGGTGAATTAAGCATTACCCACCTCCTCAACGCACAGGCGTTCAAGCTCGATGAGTAATTGGTCGTGTTCTTGATAAGAGAGGGCGTTTAGCGCGGTGGCCATGCGTGCCATACCCAACAGCTGTTGAAGCTGTTCAGGCTTACGGTTCACACGGTAGGCAATCAGTTTTGCACCGATTAGCGCAGTAGCTATATGCGTGGGGGAAATTTGGGTGTGCGTGTACGCACCTTGGCTTTGATTGGCCATAGGTAAGACTCCTTGGATTTTGGAGTCACCAACAACCGTTCTCACGCGATTGGAGGCGACTGTACGCAGGGTGAGAAACCGGCATCCAAGGGAACCGGCCACGCCGAAACGTGCCCACGCACAGCCGCCATAACGACGCACTACAGGCGGAAAAAAAGCGCCTGCAATGGTAGGGGCGCTGTAGCGCCTTGGATACTTCGGGTTCTCACGCCCGGCTGTAGATTTTGCTACAGCAAGAGCATGATAAGCATTCCCCAGCGTTCCTCGCAAGCTTTTCAGGCAGCAAATGTCGCTCAATTTGATAGGCTTCATGACTTCCCTTTGATGTAACTTCGCTTGGCCCCAGTGCTCCCCGCTCTGGGGCCTTTTTTGCGATCTTTGGGCAAAACTTCCCCATACCCGCTGGGCTTGGCCCAGCAGCGTTATGCCTATTTGGTAGGGTTAGGGGGTTAGCAGTCGGTAAGGATCTCGGCGGGAGGCTGGTGGCGGTTGAAGCGCTCCAAGCCATCGCCCTGGCCATCTAACCATTTGGCGCTAATATCGCCGGTCGAACCTTTACGGAATGCCTTTCGGCTGGGTGATTTGGTGGCGTCTACCATGGCGGCCTCAAGCTTGACCACATCGTCCGCGGTGAGCTTTAGCGTGGTGCCGTTGATGGTGAATTCAAATTGGCTCATGCGTGGCGCTCCTGTTGGTGTGTGGTCATGCGTAGCGGTGCGGGAATGCCTTCCAGGAGTTGGCGTTTGCGTTCTTCCAAGCAGTTAGCGATCCAGCTATCCACCTCCTCTTCTAGCCAAGCAACGCTTTTGCCGCCAATCGGCACCGGTGCCGGGAAAGTGCCCTGGCGAATACCGTCATAAATGGCCGAACGGCTTTTACCGGTTTTCTGCTCTACCTCCTTGCGACGCAGCAGGCGATTACCTAGCTGGATCTTGTTCACCGTTCTGAATGGCGGTGTGTGAGTGGTGAGTTCAGGCATTGATTTGTGTCCTCGCTGTGTCATTCCAGGCAAGTGCCCTAGTGGCCCTATGAAGCTTGACGGTTAACGAAATGACGCGCCATCGATGCGCGTTGTGCCACGATTCCCGCACAACGGGATGGCACACGAACGATTCTGGGCAGCTAGACAGGCATCGAAAGCAGCTTTGGATGACAAAGAGGACGTTGGTTTTTGATGAGCCATAAGGTGGGTTCCTTCAGCGAGTGGTGACGTTGCAAGCCTTACGCTTGAGACACCACTAGCTTGACGAGGAACGAGGAGGACTACCAGAAAGGGCTGTTGTAGAACTGTATGGATATACAACAGAAAGTGTTTCATGAGCTATTTATAACGCGGAGCTGAAGCGTCATCCGAAAGGCATATTTTTTTATATTTTAAATTCAAATAGTTATAAAAAATCAGCCAGTATTTTTCTGTTGTAGAAAACGGAAAATTTACAACACGCAGATGCCTAGCTGGCCACTCAGTGACGGCGCTGGCCATTACTCTCTCCTTCCTTGGTAGCAATGGCGTGCTCGACCGCGTGAAGCACTAGCGTAGTATCCACTACCGTAGAATTACCCTGGTGCAAGTTCGTCATTGCAAGGGTATGGATAGTTTCAGGAAGAAGATCCACGGCGTCGTAACTGAATTTCTCGAAGGTGTAGCAAGCGTCATCGGGAACCCACACGGTGAACCCTAAGTTAGAGGCGCTTCTTACCGTCGCCTCTACCGCTCCCTCACTGGTCGATCCCACCACCACAAGTTGGCGAATGGATCGCTTAAGCAGCCAATCCTCAATGTTGGAGCGTAAAAAGGCATCCGTGATGTTTTTATCGAAAATCTCCTCGTTAGCGAGAGGCTCTAAACCAAGTTTAAAACGCACACCAGGATGGCCGGGGGAATAGGGAGATTCTGGATCACCAGAGAGATGGCGAACATGGATGATGGGCAGCGAGTTCTCACGCCATGCATTCAGCAGACGATACATGTTGTACTCTGCGCGGTCGTTATTGCGCTTTCTAAAATAGGGATAATGCATATCCGCTTGCTGCTGATCGATGATCATTAACGCACATGCATCGGGGTTTAAACTCATTAAATCGAAGTTTTCCGCCACTGCATCGATTGTCGTATCTTTGAATATCTCGTCAGCTTTAAACTTATTGCCACACTCCTCGTTAGTGCACTCTTGGTATAAAACATGATAGCCCTCTGTCATTTTCCGGCTAGATCTAGTCCGGGTTTTCGTTCCGCAATCAGGGCAATTGATAGGTAGCTTTAGTCGCATTTAAACCTCGGCGCTAATGTTATCTAGGTAGTTCGCCCAAAACTGCATCATGGCGGGCCGCTGATCCGGGGCCATGTGTTGGGCATGGGTGTAAACGCCCTCGATCCCTGGCAGCTTGTGCGATAGCTGTAGCTCTATCCATTCTCTGGGATAGCCCAACTCTTTTAAGCCGGTGGCCACAACATGGCGGGTGCCGTGGGGTACGTGCCTGCCCTCATAACCCATACGCTTTAGAGCCATGCCAAAAGCGGCATCGGAGATTGGTTTTCGTGGGTCATTACGGCCAGGAAATAGCAATTTGAAGGGGGCTGTTAGCTTGTGAAGATAACGCAGCTCACACAATGCCTGGCTAGGCAGGGGCACTTGGTGCGCCCTGCCCATCTTCATGCGTTCGGCGGGGATCTTCCAAACGGCTGCATCTAAGTCGAACTCAGTCCACTCAGCCCGGCGTAGCTCTCCAGGCCGAACGGCTGTCAGTAGCAACAGCTTTAGCCCAATGCGCACCATAGGGCTTTTATCGTAAGCCTCAATATCGCGCACAAGCTGTGGAAGCTCACTTTGGGGGATATGGTGGAAGCTACCCCGCTTGTAGGGCTTAAGCGCCGTTTGAAGGTCGGTAAGGGGGTTGTAGCTGGCTCTACCCGTAATGATGGCAAAGCGGTAGATATCACGACAGAAGGCGTGCAGGCGGCGTCTCTGTTCGAATTTCCCTAACTCTTCCAGCGTGCGCAGTATATCCAGCCATTCGAGGGGCAGAATGCTCTCTATCGGCCGATTCCCCACTTTGGGGAACACATACATTTCAAGCACGCGCCTGCTGTCACTGGCACGCTTAGAACTCTCTTTCCAGCGCGGCACCATGGCTGCGTGCCACTCCATGGCCAGCACTTCAAACGTGTTTTCAGTTGCGTACTGTCGTTGGCGTTTGTCGCTCTGCTTTTGCTCTACAGGGTCAATGCCTTGGGATATTAGACGTCTCATATCCGTCCGCTTCTCCCTTGCTTCGGCAAGGCTCACTTCAGGGTACTGACCAAGGCTGATCATGTTGCGCTTGCCGTTAGGGCGTGTGTAGCGCAAACGCCATCCACGGCTGCCATTGGTTGAGATCCTAAGTTCTAATCCCATGCCATCTGAGAGGGTAATAATTTTCGTGCCGGGCTTAGTTGCGTTTATTTGTCGGATAGTTAGCGCCATGGAGGTATACCGAGTATTTCCGAATGGAGGCATATACCGGACTGTATACCACTTGAAAGCGGGATTTGGAAGGAACTGTGAGGAACAACGAGGAGCTAAAAAACCATGTATTTCAGAGTATTGTACTCTTTTTTAGGCCTTCTCAGGACTTGTAAAGAACCCCAGTTGGCGTCCCTGGCAGGAGTCGAACCTGCGACCTGCCGCTTAGGAGGCGGCTGCTCTATCCTACTGAGCTACAGGGACTAACGTCGTCGTTCTAAACTAGCGGGCGCGTAGTATAACGCGTCGACATAGGCAGGGCCAACCGAGTTGGTCTATTTAGCAGAGCTATTCGGCTCTATATCCAACCGAGTAAACGCAGAGCAAAGACCCCCAGCGTAACGGTAATACTCGCCATCAACGTGGTAATAGCGATGATATTGGCAGCTAGGGCCACATTGCCGCCTATCGCTTTCACCATCACAAAGCTGGCGGCGGCGGTGGGGCTGGCGAAGAATAGAAACAGCAAGCCCAATTGCTCACCTGAAAAGCCCACCATCCAGGCCGCAAGAGTTGAGAGTATCGGTAGCGTGACCATCTTCATCAAGCTGGCGCCTAGCGCCACTTGGCTGCTGTCACGCATGCTCGAAACGGAAAGTGTCGCGCCAATACAAATCAGTGCCAGCGGCAGTGTTAACGAGGCAAAATAGTCCCCCGAGGTAACCACCCAGCTGGGCAGAGGAATCGAAAGTGCGGTAAAGGGTAACGCTGCAAATACGGAAATAATTAGCGGGTTCTTCGCTACATGCTTGAGCAGGCTACGCCAATCGGTGGACTGCCCAGGCTGGTAGAATGCCAGTACGACAACCGAGAACGCGTTATACATTACAATCACCACGCCCAGCAGAAGACTACCCGCTGACAAGCCATAGTTACCGTACATGCCCGCCGCTAATGCCAAGCCCACTACCCCGCAGTTACCACGAAACGCGCCCTGGACGTAAATTCCGCGATCCTGATGAGCAACACGGAAATGCGCCCATGCCCAGCTGAGCAGGAACTGGCCGAGCGTTGCCGCGGCAAAAAACACCATCAGCGAAACGTCTAGAGCAACGCTTAAGTCGGCTTTTATCAAACTGAGGAAAATCAAGGTGGGGAGCGTTGCTCTAAATACCAACGCTGAAGCGGTCGAGACAAAGACGCTATCGATCCATTTCAAGCGCTTAAGACCCAGGCCAACAAATACCATTGCGAAGACAGGCAGCGTCACATCAAGCGTGCGGGCAAAAAGTTCAAGTAGGTTCACAACAGTATCTCGGTCAGCCTTGATTTAAAAACTGGCTTCAACAACAAATTTAGCACCTGCTTATACTGTACTGCCGGACAGCGTTTGTCGACTGGCAAGAGCTCCTCTGGATGTAGGGAGCAGAACACAGTTTTACCTGACCTTAATTAGACTGATCAAAGAGCTCCATCACATCATCATGGGGCATATTAATCACAACCCCATCACGCCCGTGCTCTTTGGCTTTGTAACTACCGGCATCGGCGCGTGCCAGGACATCATCCACGCTGCTATCGCTATCATCAAAAGTAGTCACGCCGATACTTAAGGTGACCATAAACTCTTTACCTTCATGGGTAACGGAGATTTCACTCACCGATTGGCGCAATGACTCCGCGATACGCCTTGCCTGAGACAGGGTGCAGCTGGGGAGCAGCACGCCAAACTCATCGCCACCTTGGCGCGCCACATGGTCACTACGGCGAACTTCCCAGGCTACCACCTGTGCAATACGGCGCAGCATTTCATCGCCTAGAGCATGGCCACCTTCGTCATTGATGGGCTTGAAATGATCCAAATCAAACAGTAAAAGGGCTGACGGCGTGCTGGTTTTTTGGAAATCGGCAAAGGCTTCTTCTAAGCGGCGCTCAAAGCCACGGCGATTCAACAACCCGGTTAACGGGTCGTGCTCCGCCTCCCAACGCTGAATAGCTTCCTGCTCGCGGCGCTCGGTAATATCTTTGACAACCCCGACTAAACCCAAGGTCTGGCCATCTTGAGACAGCGTAACCACGCGGGCATGAATATCCAGCCACAGCAGCTCTTGATCGCTACGCAAGAAACGTAACTGACGGACAAAATTGCTGCCGGTGCGAAGGCTATGTATCCACATATCTTGAGCCCCGTCGAGATCATCCATGTGGATCTGCTTAATCCAAGAATCCATGGGGGAGTCAGCGGAAACACCCAGCATCTCCAGTAGTGCGGGGTTCATATAAGTGATATCGCCCTTAATGTTGGCGACAAACATACCCTGAGGCGCCGCATTGAGCACCGAGTCAAGAAACGCCTCGCGCTCTTGAAGATTGCCTAGTAGCAACTGCCGCTCATCTTCCACACGGTTAAAGGTACTCGCCACCTGCTGTAGCTCTTGCATATTGGTCGCCAGGCTCACGCTCTCACGGTACCCTAAGCCCACCTCACCAATCTGCTTCTCCAAATACCTCAAGGGTGAAAGTACTCGGCCCAGCATCCACCATAGTAAAGGGAACATAATTAAAACCAGCACAACCCATGTCCACCATAACTGCCTAATAAAGTCTGCTAATGGAAGTTGCGCTTGAGATATGGGCAAGTAAAGACCGACAATCCAACCGGCAGGCCATACTTGAGAATAGGACTGAAGCGCCATTTCCCCAGTCAGAAGCTCCCCCACGCCATCCCCTTCCCAACCATCTAGCGCCAAGTCCAACAAAGGGTTAAATGACCGGCTGGGTACAGAAGCATTAATCAATGAAGTATTAGGATGGTATAAGACCCTGCCTGAGGAGGTAGCAACACCCGCATAGCCTTTTTCGCCCAAGCGCACTTTGGCTAAACGGCTAAATATCCCCCCGGAATCCAAGCTAAGAACCCCTCCAACAAAACCATTAAAAGCGCCTTCTTCGGTGAAACGCGGCACCCCCACTAGAACCATCGGCATGCCACTTGCCCGACCTACAAAGGGCTCACTAACGTAGGGTCGGCGGATACCGCGCAACATACGGAAATACTCAAGCTCACTGGTTTCAAGCCCTACCCGGCCAACAATAGCGGGCCAATCGGCAACAATCCTTCCGTCGCTGTTGGCAACCACAATTCCCTCAAACCAGGCCAGCAGGCTATCGTTCTGCCGCAATTGATAATTCATCCAACTCGCATCTTCAGTGTCGCCGATCATTTCTCTTAGGCGCTCTAACGCCTGGATGCGCATATCAATTTGTTGGGTAACCTCATCGGCGAGTAGAGTGGCTTCATAGCGCAGGTGTGACATATTAGTGTCATGCACCATGGTTTTGCCGACTTGCCACGCCATGCCCAGTACCAACGCGATCAGCAGCAGCAAGGTAAAGGAAAGCCCCAGCAAGAGCCGGCCCTTTAATGAACTAAAAGAAAATAGATTTTTTAGCAGATAGGCAAAGCGCACCGACCATCCTTTTTATGCATACTTTACTTAGCTCCAGAATCTGCTGGGTAGAATCAATGACACAGAGAACGTACAAACCTACCAAAAAAGCAGCAATCATGCGCGTTGAATGAATCTAACTTAAGTCTTTTATCATGTAAATGATAGTGAGTACTCATTATCTTACCTCACTGCAGCCTTCTTTATGGCAAAACTAATAGCAGGTTAAACATATCCAGGTATTCGCAGGCTAGCTGCCCTGGAAAAATAATGTTCAGGAGAAGGATACGAAGCGTCCCTGCATCCCAAGTGAGGGTTAGACATAACGATCCCAATTTTCTCTACAGCGTAGATCATTCCCGCTCAACGCACTGCAGACATAGTTTTGTGAAGCTTTTCTAGATATACAGATGGTGGAATGGATATTTAAAATGACCAGGAAGACACAGCAATGCCCAACGGGTGCATTATCCAGTGCAAAGGGGGGGAAATTATTTCGGCCCGCCGGCACCTTGCCAATCTAGACACCCTAGGCAAGTCGTAGGCCCCCAACACTAATAACGATACGCTACAATGAGCCTTCATAACCCAATTTTTTTGCATGGAGGCAGGGGTGACATCCTATCGACGCACACATGTTCCTGGCGACTGCTACTTTTTTACCGTCGTTACCTACGCACGACAACCCCTTCTGGCAGATCGTCTCAATATCGAAGCCCTCGGGCGTGCTTTCCGCAGAGTTAAAGAAGAACGCCCCTTCGTAATGGATGCATTCGTACTGCTCCCCGATCACCTCCACTGCCTATGGAGACTGCCTGAAGGCGACGCGGACTACTCTTCACGATGGCGGGATATTAAAAAATACGCCTCACAGGAATTCTTCTTCCCACCCGGCACCCATAACGCATGGCAACGAGGCTTCTGGGAACACGCCATCCGTGATGAAAAAGACTGGCAAAGCCATATGGATTACATCCATTACAACCCCGTAAAACACGGCTGGACTAGAGCGCCCCAGGACTGGGAGTGGTCAAGCTTTCAACAATGCGTTCAAAAAGGCTGGTACGCCCCCGACTGGGGCACCCAAAAAGCCCCCTACATTGCCGCAATGGATTGGGAATAAAGGAGGAAACCCTGGCACCGCTGCGCGATGCTTCCGCGGTGCACTGGGGCTTATGTCGGGCTTCATCTGTATTTAGCTTTGTACCTGAACTCCATACACCAATCTTGGCAATAACAGCGGCGTTCAGCGGCGCTCTAAAATTCAGGCCAGTACACCAGCCAACAATACCTTGGCGTTCTCAATCAATTCATCCAAGTGCTGTGCGCCTTTAAAGCTTTCGGCATACACCTTGTAAAGCGATTCAGTGCCACTTGGCCGAGCGGCAAACCAGCCGTTTTGGGTAGTGACTTTGATACCGCCAATAGCAGCGCCATTGCCTGGCGCGTCTACCAATACAGCGGTGATAGTGTCGCCTGCCAGGGTTTTCTCAGTCACGCTCTCAGCGCTCAGTTTTTTAAACGCCGCTTTCTCTTCGGGCGAACAGGCGGTATCAACACGCTTGTAAAAAGGCTCACCAAAGCGCTCGGTAAGCGTACGGTAATACTCACTGGGCGTTTTGCCGGTGACCGCCATAATTTCCGCAGCCAACAAACACAGCACTATGCCGTCTTTATCCGTGGACCACGCCTTACCGTCGCGGGTTAGCAAACTCGCCCCCGCGCTCTCTTCGCCGCCAAAGGCGAGCCAGCCCTCGTGCAGGCCTTCTACAAACCATTTAAAGCCCACCGGCACTTCATACAGCTCGCGCTGATGGGAAGCCACCACTCGATCGATCATTGAGGATGATACTAGCGTCTTGCCTATTTTTAGCGACGCGGCCCATTCAGGGCGATGTGTAATCAGATAATCGATACACACAGCCAAAAAGTGGTTCGGATTCATCAGGCCACTGGCATCCACTATTCCGTGACGGTCAGCATCCGGGTCGTTGCCAAAGGCGATATCGAAGCGGTCTTTAATCTTGAGCAAGTTAGCCATTGCCGCCGGGCTTGAGCAATCCATGCGGATCTTACCGTCGTGATCCGGTGGCATAAACGCAAACGCCGGATCAACCGTGGTATTTACGACATCAAGATTCAGATTGTAGTGCGCCGCTATCGCCTGCCATACCGGCAGTGCGGTGCCGCCCATAGGATCGGCGCCTAACGCCAAGTCTGCGCCTTGGATGGCGGCAATATCCACCACGCTACCTAGCTTTGCGACGTAATGTGCCGTGAAGTCGTACTCCTGCGCGTGAGCAATCGCCTCCTCAACCGGCACGGTGAGCACATCTTCCAACTGACGCAGCAGATAAGCATTTGCACGCAGCTCAATCCAGCCGGTGGCGTCAGTATCCGCAGGGCCGCCGTGGTGCGGGTTGTACTTAATGCCGCCATCTTCTGGCGGGTTGTGCGAAGGCGTGATGATTAAGCCATCCGCGAGCGCCACATCTGGCGCCGCCTGATCGTGGGGATGATTGTGGTGCAGAATCGCCTGGCTGATCAGCGGCGTCGCGGTGTAGCCGTGATCTTTCTCGACAAATACCGGTACCTTATTGGCAGCCAACACCTGCAGCGCGCACTCCCAGGCAGGGCGCGAAAGCGCATGGGTATCAAAACCTAAAAACAGGGGCCCCTGATAGCCCGCCTCACACCGGTAGTCGACCACTGCCTGGGTGATGGCATAAATATGCGAAGCATTAAACGTACGCTCAATGGAACGGCCACGATGGCCAGAGGTACCAAACGACACCCGCTCCTGAGGGACGTTAGCACTCGGCTGCTGTTCGTAAAATGCTTTTAAGACGGCTTCCATTTTCTGAATTCCTTTTACGTAAACAAACAACCTCATCGGTTTTATGAAAAATGCCAACGCGAATAGTTATCTATAATTTATTAACCTACCGGCATCGTTCACTAGATGTTGAAGAGCATTGATAACACAAAAAGCCAACCATTGGAAAATGGTTGGCTTTTCATAAACGCGTAAGCTTTTGATAAATAATATTATCAGAAGTGGTACCGCGCCCCGGTTATCCAAAACATGTCCTGCATACCGCCACTACTCCGCACACTTGGTGAATCACTATCAGCCAATTCGATGAACACATCGAATGCACTGGAAAACTTGTAGTAACCACCCGCAGCCCAGGCGTTGCTCTCTTCACCTTCGTCACGGTCGACGTTGTAGTAATCTGCAGTAAACGCCCAGGGCCCTGTGGAATAAGTACCACCTAAACCGACCGTTTCGAACCCCTTTACGTAAGTGTCGCTGTTGTCTTGGGTTTCGATACCCAATCTCAGGGATAGCTGGTCAGATAGCGCGTATGTGCCAATAAGGCCATACAGCACTTCATCATTTCCGCTACCGCCACCACGAACTGCGTTTTCCACCGCACCAAACCCAATTTTGAACGGGCCTTGCTGATAGCGAATACCACCTTGGGCCGCGACATCAGAGCCACCCCCACTTTGCTCAGCAGGCGTTAATCCGCGCTCGCTGTAGTGCTTAACTTGTAGGAAAGAAGTAAAACCGTTCAGTTCTGGCGTGTAGTAAGCAATCGAATCGCCCCAAGACTGTAAACCCGATGATTTAAATAGCAATCCGCGGTCTTGATAAACGTCAAACGGCAGCGAGACAAACTGGGCATACATGCTATTAAAATTACCCGCCAGCAATGTGCCGTACTGCTTACTGGATAAGCCAATATAACTTTGTCGAGTTTCGTTGAAGCCCTGAGCCGTATTGCGCTCATCACCAGTAAAACGCCACTCCAAATGACCTAACGCCGTTAGATCTGAAGTGACTGCATGGCTCATTCGAAACCCTAGGCGGGAGTATACATCTACGAATTCCGGGCCATCATCGACCTTATTGCCAGCGCTATCAAACTCAGGGCCACCGCCCGCAATACCCATGGCAATACGGCCGTAAATATCCAGCTTCGTACCATCCTGGTCATAAAGCGCTGCGGCTTGAACCGATGTAATACTCAACAAGCTAGCTACCGCTACCGCCAACTGCTTCTTATGCATTAGAAATAATCCCTTGATACGCTAATTTTATTGACTGCTTTAGTTACCCAACTAAGCAGCCATATAATGTTATACAATATCAAGTAGCTATTAAAGGAAAAACGTTCTTATTTGTATTAGCATTTCAAAAGTAAAACTCCAACCATAAAAAACCGGCCCTTTAGAGGCCGGTTCTTTTTGGTTCTGCTAGGCAGTTATACTTTAAGCGTGGTGTTTAAAACCAAGCTTAGAAGTGGTAACGAGCGCCTGTCAGCCAGTATACGTCGTCGGTCAGGTCACCCAGGGTAACATCACGATCAACAGTCGGCGCATCGCCGTCAGCAAGCTCTAGGAATACATCAAAGTTGCTGGAAACTTTGTAGTAAGAACCAGCTGCCCAGGCGTTGCTGTCATCACGGTTGTCACGGTTGATGTTGTAGTAGTCAAGAGCGAAAGCCCAAGGACCAGTGGTGAAAGTACCACCCAGGCCTACAGTATCGAAACCGTTCTCACCAGTAGCGCTCGGCGTGTAGTTATCGTTCTCATCACGTGTCTCATAGCCCAGACGCGCAGAGAACTGGTCGGTAAAGTCGTAAGAACCGATCAGGCCGTAACGAACTTCATCATTACCGCCGCCTTCAACGATGTCGTCTACAAAGCCTAGACCCAGGGTCACAGGGCCTTGAGCGTAACGAACACCACCTTGCGCAGCCACTTCAGAACCATCGCTAGGCTCTAATTCGCCGCGTGAGCTGTAGTGTTTGCCCTGCAAGAAGACAGTGAAGCCGCTCAGATCAGGCGTGTAGTAGCCGATTGAGTCGCCGCGTGACTGAGTCGGGTGACCAGCAAATTCGAAGCCACGATCGATGTAAACATCGAACGGCAGAGAAACGAACTGGTTATAGAAGGCGTCAAAGTTACCGCCTTGAATAGTACCGAACTGATCGCTTTGCAGACCGATATAGCTCTGACGAACTTCTTTAAAGCCGGTGTTGCCGTTGCCGCTGGGGCCGGTACGCTCGTCACCGTCGAAACGCCACTCAACACGACCAAAGGCAGTCAGGTCGCTGGTAATTTCCTGGCTCATGCGCAGACCAAGACGTGAGTAAACGTCTACAAACTCAGCGCCGTCATCAACTTCCTGACCAGCACCATTGAATTCTGGGCCACCACCAGCAACACCCATGGCGATACGGCCATAGACATCCAGCTTAGTACCGTCTTGGTCATAAACGGTTGCTGCTTGGGCTGCAGCAGAAGCACCCAGGGCGCCAACGATAGCAGTCGCTAAAAGTGTTTTTTTCATGATGTAAGTTCCTTAACTCGTATACTGTTTCGATCGTTGCTGCTCAGCTCTTGATGAGCTGGCAGTTGGCTTTTGCGGGCCATGCTCTTTTGCCATCCGCCGGTTTTTCCCGGTGGTATGCGGCATGTCCTCAACTAAGCCTTGTTATAGTCCAATGCTCGCAGGACAAACTCTATACCGGGACTCAAGGGAACGCAATAGAAAAAAACAGTGTTTTCTTACTATTTGTGCTTTTTTATGGAACCCCTGCTGCTGGGCCCGGTCTCAGCGGCCTTTGAACTTCTGCTGTAAGTCTAACAATTTATCTTCCATGCTAAGCTGCTTACGCGACTCATCTTTTTCCCCTTCAGGCGGTTTAGAAGCCTCTATACGAGGTTTGTTAGCGGCAGGCGACGGTTTAGGTTGCGCTCTTTTTGGCTGCCTGGCCGCTTCCTTATCAGCGCGTTTTTCTTTTTTATCACCGCGTTTTTCTGCCGCATGGAGCGCCGCTTCCTTATCGACCTTGCCAGCGGGCTGTCCATCCAAATCGACTCGTTCTACGCCTTCTCGCACTGCTTTTATATAGCGAGGTAGGTTTACGTAGTTGGCTAAGGCGCGACGAATTAGCTTATTGGGCCACTCTTCCCGCTCGGCAAGCTCTTGGTGAATACCCACTTTTAGCGGTTTGGTGTGGCCCTTGAAAAATGCGTTGGGATACCGTTCGTACCACTGATTAAGCAAAGCGTGCGGTGAAGGTGTTTTGGCCGTTTCAGCGGTAGTGGATGATTCGGCTTTTTCTTCTAAAGCTGTTTCAACAGGGGCAGTCTCAACGGGTGCAGCTTCGTTATTTACTTTCTCTTCAGGAGCCTCTTCGTCGAGGAGTGCTGTATGGAGAATTGCTTCGCTATGGGTTTCAGTTTCTACTGCCGTCGTAGATTCCGAGCTTGGCAGGCTTTGCGCATGGGCATCTTTCTGCGCCAACTGCTGCTTTAGCCGCTGATTCTCTTCACGCAGGGCTTGTAGCTCAGCTTGTGTGCGTTCAAGACGCGTTTCTAAATCGTCTAACATATTTATTAAGCTGGCGGCCATAGCCTTCTCCTCTGCCCTATTCAGTCGGCGATGCGCTCGTAAACGACGAAATCATAGTTTGGCTGCCCTTCTGCTGGCTGCCCCGCTACGCGCTGTACTTCTTGCCACTCGTTGGAGTCGAAGTCAGGAAACGTTGCGTCGCCTTCTACATTTATATCCACTTCCGTTATGTACAGCCGCTGGGCAAAGGGTAATGCCTGGCGGTAAATTTCTCCGCCCCCCATTACCATGATCTCTTCTGCCGCTTCTATAGTGGCGTGCTGGTCGGCTAGCTCTAGCGCTGTGGGGAGGTCATGACACACACGCACGCCTTCGTGGGAAAACTCAGCATTGCGGGTAACCACCACATTAAGCCGGTTGGGCAGCGGCTTGCCAATGGAAGCGTAGGTTTTAC
Source organism: Halomonas sp. FeN2 (assembly GCF_020595105.1). Taxonomy (NCBI): domain Bacteria; kingdom Pseudomonadati; phylum Pseudomonadota; class Gammaproteobacteria; order Oceanospirillales; family Halomonadaceae; genus Halomonas; species Halomonas sp. FeN2. Next base: position 4,179,566 of record NZ_CP074200.1, on the reverse strand, counting down.
GCCCCATCACCAGCGGTTTTGCCTGAGTAATGCGTTTGAAAAACTTTAAATCTTCGGGCAGGTACCAGGGTAACTTGCCATCTACGCCGATCACTCGATTTTTAGCCATGGCAACGATCATTGCCACCGGCACCAGGGAATCGAAAGCGCCGTTTTGGTTGCTCGTATCGTTTTGTTGGCTCATACCGCCACCTCGGCTTTTATGTGCGGGTGCGCCTCGTAAGCATCAATGTGAATATCTTCAAAACGGAATGCGAACAGGTCGTCTACTTCAGGGTTAAGCACCAACTTAGGCGCTGCATTAGGCGTGCGCGTTAACTGCTCTTTGGCTTGTTCAAGGTGGTTACTGTACAGGTGCGCGTCGCCCAGGGTGTGGATAAATTCACCCGGTTGCAGACCGGTCACTTGGGCGACCATGGCCAGCAGTAAGGCGTAGCTTGCAATATTGAACGGCACACCGAGGAAAATATCGGCGCTGCGTTGGTAAAGCTGGCACGACAGTTTTCCATTGGCGACATAAAACTGAAACAGGCAGTGGCAAGGCGGGAGCTGCATTTCATCGACCTGAGCCGGGTTCCAGGCAGAGACAATTAGGCGGCGCGACTGTGGCGTAGTGCGAATTTGACCGAGCACCTTGGCAATTTGGTCAACGCTGCCGCCTTTTGGGTCGGGCCAGCTCCGCCACTGGTAGCCGTAAACAGGGCCTAGGTCACCGTTTTCATCCGCCCACTCGTCCCAGATCCGCACCCCGTTCTCTTTTAGGTAGGCAATGTTGGTGTCGCCTTTCAGGAACCATAGGAGTTCGTGAATGATAGAGCGCAGGTGGAGTTTTTTGGTCGTTAGTAGCGGAAAGCCTCGCGATAAATCGAAGCGCATTTGGTGACCAAACACGGAGCGAGTGCCGACACCTGTACGGTCGTGGCGGTCAACACCATGCTCCAGAACGGTTTGCATCAAGTCTAAATAGGGTTGTTCAAGCGCGGGCGTTGTAGCAGTCACTGAATTTCCAAATTAACAGGCGATGTAGCGGTTTATTCTAGGCCCCCATAGCTGCCCGGTCTAGCGGTGCCGGCTTGTTAGCGCTATTAGACCACTTCCGGCACCACGGTACTTTAGCTTGCATCCTTTATGTCGACTGGCTGAGAGCGCGACCAGGCGATGATGACGAGGCCAAGCGCGATCATGGGGAGCGAGAGCAGCATGCCCATAGTAACCCAGCCGAAGGCGATAAAGCCGATGTGGGCGTCGGGCAGGCGGACAAACTCAACCAGAAAGCGGAACACGCCGTAGCAAACTAAAAACAGCCCGGATAAAAAGCCTCGTGCAGTCGGTTTGGCAGAGACCCACCACAGAATGGCGAACAGCACGAGACCTTCTAGCAAAGCCTCATAGAGCGCTGATGGGTGGCGTGGTTCAGGCCCCATGCCAGGGAACGGCATGCCCCAGGGCAATGAGGTCACACGGCCCGGCAGCTCATGGTTAATAAAGTTACCGATACGCCCGGCGCCCAAACCGATTGGCACCAGAGGAGCGATAAAATCGGTGAGCGTTAAGAATGCCAGCTGTTTACGCCGGGCGAATATCGAGGCGGCGAGCAGTACGCCGAGGAGGCCGCCGTGAAAACTCATACCACCATCCCATACGCGGAAAATCCACAGCGGGTCGGCTGTCCACTGCCCTAGTCCGTAGAACAGCGCGTACCCTAAGCGCCCACCAGCAACGACACCGATCGCACAGTAGAAAAGCAAATCACCGATATCGTCATTATTGAGACCGATACGTGATGCGCGCCGACAGCCGAGCCACCAGGCGGCGACAAACCCCACTACGTACATCAGGCCATACCAATGGACTTGCAGCGGCCCCAAAGAGATAGCCACTGGGTCAATCGTCGGGTAATTAATCATTTACACTCTCTAATCTGACCAAAGGAAGTATTTATAGCACTCACTCAACAAGCCAAACATTCACCGGCTAGGAGAGCAGGAAGCGAACCCCTACCACTGCCAACAGTAACGCGAAGGAGAGTCGTAGCGCATGGGCAGGCAAAACGTGGGCAAGTTTAACGCCTAAGCGGGCAAATGGAACGCTGGTGACAACAATACTGAAGAACGCTGGCCACATAACAAAGCCAGTCGCCCAAGCAGGCAGCAGCGGATTGCCCCACCCCACCACGATAAATGCCAGCGCTCCCACTAGCGCAATAGGCAGCCCGACCGCCGCTGCCGTACCTACCGCCTGGGTCATGCTGGCACCGCAACGTGACAATAGCGGCACGGTCATCGCGCCACCGCCAATCCCAAACAGCGCTGACACTGTGCCAATCGCCCCACCTGCCAGCGCCATTACCCAGTTGCTTGGCGCGGCACTGCCGGGTTTGGGCGTCAACCCAAACACCATCTTGGTGGCAATGAGTAGAACGAAGATGCCAAACATAGTTCCCAGCGAGGAGCCTGAGAGATTATCTGCAACAAACGCCCCAGCGACGGAACCCAACACTAAGCCTGGTAGCAAGGCTTTAAGCCATGCACGGTGAATGCTGCCGCGACGAAAATGCCCCAGCGTTGAAGATGAGCCGGTGACCAGGATAGTAGCGAGGGAGGTGCCAATGGCTAGATGCATGATAATTTCTGGGGCGATGTTTTGCAGCTCAAAGGCAAACACCAGCACGGGAACAATGATAATGCCACCGCCCACGCCAAACACGCCGGCCATTGTTCCTGCGACTGCCCCTAGAGCTAGGTAAATCGCTAACGTCATGGCGATGGTCATTCAGGCGGCGTTGCGTTAACAGAGCCTGGAAACCAGCGAGCAATCATATTAAGCAGCGTTTCGGGCTGATACGGCTTGGCGAGCAGGTCATCCATACCCGCGGCTAGACAGGCATCTCGCCCGGCATTGTCGACGTTAGCTGTTAGTGCGACCAGCACACTTTGACTGCCGCCACGTTCACGTTCGAACTCCCGCCAACGCCGAGTGGTTTCAAGACCGTCCAGGGTGGGCATAAAGATATCCATGAATACCAGATCAAAATTGGTACTTTTTTGGCGCTCCAGCGCCTGCTCTCCGCTGCTAACCCCTTCCACCTTTAAGCCTTGGGTTTCCAGCATTTGCCGGGCGAGCATCAAATTCACTGGGCCATCGTCGACGACTAATACACGCAAACTGCGCTGCTGAGCGGTAGGTTCGCCGCCAACTCCCGACTCATTGCCTACGGTTCCTTGTCCAGGGTTATGCCCATAAGAGCCTTGATCAGAACCCTGCTGGATAAGATTGGTCAATAGCGCACGTATATCCGACACGTGTTCGTGTACTTCCATGACGTTTTGCCGACATTTATCGGTAATTTCTTTATTAGCCATGGAATTCAAGTGATCTAACAAGTTGTCTGTTTCATGTTGCAGTAGTGACAAATAGCCTGATTTCAAACGCGACTCTTCCCGCGCTCTTTCCCGGCCAGCCATCAAATGTTTAAGTTGCCGTTGCTGGTGCTGGAGGTCGTCCAACAGCGTTTGTTCATGTTCCTGCCAGGTTTGCTTGGTGGCGGTGCTGGCCACTTGCGAGCAATTCATGCAGCGTTCAAGACCGGCTAGCACTTCATTAACGCTAGCCAACCGCTGAAGGGGTAAATGAGATTCATCAGCGGCATCTGGCGGTGAACATTTATGCTCAGGTAGCGCACGCGCTGCGGTGGTGCAGAGTGCCTGACTATGCCGTTCAAGCTCGGTGAGTTCTTGCATAAAACGAGCATCTTTATGCCGAGCACGTGTTTTAAGCAGCATAAGGAAGGCGCAGACATTCAAACTACTGCCGATCAGCAGGGCTGCCATCAGCCATAGCATCGTGCTCCACGAAGCATTGCTTGGCGACATCCACCACATCATGGCGCCAACCACTATGCAAAGCACAACTAATGCGGCTTGCACAAGCAGCAGAGGCCACAGAGATGGCCAAACGATGGCGTTCCAAAAGTGTTCCCTTTCATTGGATTGCATGATCTCGCCTTCCTATTGGCCATATGGCCGCTGATAACGTGACCGCTGATTAAGCTTTAAGCTGCCTGTCGATACTCACGCCATTCAGTGTAGTTATTTATGCTACAAACATGATACTGATGTAAGTGTACGTCTACGCTTCGTTACTGTCATGCGGCGGCTGCGTGAAACCTTTTCCACCCTTTTCACCTATGAGTTTGTTATGTGCTTGATATCGTTTGCTTGGCAACCCGGCACTTCCACCCCATTGCGGCTGATAGGTAACCGTGATGAGTTTTATGCGCGCCCCACCGCGCCGCTGGCTGAGTGGCAAGATAACCCCATGCTGGTCGGTGGGCGTGACTTAGAAGCCGGCGGCTCGTGGTTGGCGGCTAAACGCAGCGGCGTCGTGGCAGCCTTGACCAACGTACGCGATCTGCAATTAAACGTGCCCCCCGGCGCCCCAAGCCGGGGGGAACTGGTCGCTAATGCCTTGCAGTGTGACGATATCGAAGGGTGGTTATCTGCACTCAACGAGGGCGAGGCACTGCGCTACGCGGGATTTAATTTATTAGTTGCGACGCCACAGCGGCTTTGGCACCTGCACCGGGGCAGAGATTGCCTGACTCTCAGCGAGGTAGCTCCCGGCATTCATGGTCTATCCAACGCTGACCTCAATTCACCCTGGCCAAAGCTTTTGCATGTTCGCAATGCGCTTGAGCAGGATTTATTGCCAGCAGGCGCATCAAAGACTTGGCCAGGCGCCGTTCAGCGCGCGATGAAAAACCCGCAAGAAGCCGCTGACCAGGAGTTACCAAATACCGGCGTAGGGCTTGAACTGGAGCGCCAGCTCTCGGCGGCGTTTATTGTCGGCGAACGCTACGGCACTCGCGCCACCTCGTGGCTAACCTTGGATAGCCACGGGCACATCGAGATTACCGAGCAGCGCTTTGGGCCGCTGGGGCACTTTGAGGGTGAAACCACACTGGCTCTGCCCAGCGATGCGCCAACCTCCTAAGCATTGATTGTAACGCCCAAACATTCGCGAGCTGAAGCTCCCTCTCACGGGAGCTACCATCAGGCTGGCAGCGTTAATTAATTCCACACTGAGTTACTAAGAGCCTTTTAAAACGTTGCTAAAACTTAGTCGCGGGGCGGCATAAGGTGCGTTAGCTGCCACTCATCCATACGCCCCTCTAGATGGGTATGCACCTGGGCAGGAGTGTCTAGCGCCATCACTTCCTTGAGCAGTTGCTCGGCATCGCTAAACGGCACCCGTCGAATGGCCGCACGCACTTTAGGCAAACTTGGCGCATTCATAGAAAGACTGGAAAAGCCCATGGCCATGAGCAGCAAGGCCCCAGCGGGGTCACCGGCCAACTCGCCGCATAGCGAAATTGGCTTATTGAGGCGCTTGGCATCAGTAGCCAGCTCCAGTAGAGCACCGAGCAGCGCCGGGTGCAGCGCATCGTAAAGGCTCGATACGCGCGGGTTATTGCGATCCACTGCCAGTAAGTACTGGGTTAGATCGTTGCTGCCCACGGAGAAGAAGTCGACTCGCTTGGCCAGTGCGTCCATTTGATAAATAGTGGCAGGCACTTCAATCATCACGCCCACCTGAGGCCTGACAACCGTAATCCCTTCTTCGCCCAGCTCTAGAATGGCGCGATCCAGCAGGCGCAACGCTTCATCGACCTCTTCGACGTTGGTGATCATTGGGAAGAGAACGTAGAGATTATCCAGATCAATGGAGGCTTTGAGCATGGCGCGCAACTGCACCATTAGTACTTCAGGGTGATCCAGCGTCACCCGCATACCTCGCCAGCCAAGGAACGGGTTGGCCTCCTCAATGGGGAAATAGGGCAGATCTTTGTCGCCACCGATATCCAGGGTACGCATCACTACCGGCAGCGGCGCGAAGCCTTCGAGCTGGTCACGATAGAGTTTGGTCTGCTCTTTTTCACCGGGGAAGCGTTCGGTAATCATAAACGGCACTTCGGTTCGGTAGAGGCCCACTCCACCGATACGACTTTTAAGCAGCGCGGTGGCATCTACCGCTAAGCCGGTATTGACCATAAGCGGCATGGTGTGGCCGTCGGGCGTGGCGCTGGGCAGATCTTGCTCGTGTTCTAGCAGTTCGCTCAGCGCCTCTTCTTCGGCGATCAGACTTTCATAACGGGCAGTAAGTTCAGGCGCTGGGCGCACAAACAGGCGGCCGCGGTGGCCGTCCAGCACCACCGGCGCACCGCCTAGGCGTGGTAACGGTAAATCCACCATACCCAACACCGTAGGAATGCCCATGGCTCGGGCTACAATCGCCACGTGAGACGTACTGGAGCCGCGCACCGAGACTAGCCCTTTAAGCTTCTCGCGGGGAACTTCGCCCAGCATGGCAACGCTAATTTCGTCGCCGACCAAGATCGCGTTATCGGGGTAGGTTTCTGGCGTGGACGGGGTATCTTCCTGCAGGTGCGCGAGTACCCGGCGGCCCAGATCGCGAATATCTGCCGCCCGTTCGCGCAGGTAGTTATCGTCGACCCGCTCTAAGTACTGCACGTGGCGACGCACTACGTCGGCCAAGGCACCTGGCGCCCACTGCCCCTCACGAATACGCTTTTCTACTTCATCGGCCAGCGCCGCTTCGCCCAGCATTTGCTGGTAGACATCAAATAGCGCCAGCTCTTGTGCAGAGATACGGCTTGCCAAGCGCTCTGCCGCCGCACGAATTTCGCTGCGGGTTTTACCGATAGCCTCCTTTAAGCGCGCTACTTCATAGTCCTGATCACTTGGAATGAGGTCGGGCACGCTATTCAGGTCGGAGGGAGGCGTAATCACCACCGCTTCCCCCATGGCCATGCCGGGTGAGGCAGCCACGCCTTTGAACATTGCCTGCCCACCGGCAAGCGCCGGGCGTAGCAGGTTGCCCGTGGCTAAAGCATGCGCCAACACCCCCGCCAACTGCGCCGCCATGGTGACCAGGAAGGCTTCGTCCTCATCATCATAGCGGCGCTTTTCGGCTTGCTGAACAACCAATACGCCCAGCATGTGTCGCTGGTGAATAATCGGCACACCCAGAAAACTGGAGTAGCGCTCTTCTCCGGTCGCTTCAAAATAGCGGAACTGTGGGTGGGTCTGGGCGTCCTCGAGGTTAAGCGGCTCGCTGCGCTTGGCCACCAGGCCCACCAGGCCTTCGCCTAACGGCAGTACTACGCGCCCTACTGCCTGGGTACGCAGACCAATGGTCTCCATCAATACCAGCGACTCAAGTTCCTTGTCGTAGAGGTAGAAGGAACACACATCGGTCTGCATCGCTTTACGAATTCGGCGTACCATCGTGGACAGCGCGGCGTCGAGGTTGCGCGCGCCATTCACTTCCTGAATCACCCGGCGCAGCACCTCAAGCATGGACGTTTTACTTTTCACTATTATTTGCCTCGCTGAGGAATTTCCTGGCAAACTGCTGCCGCCCTATTTTGGGCAGCGGCACGTCGCCCTAATCTTCATCCTGTGCCAGGCGTTGAACGCGGGGAGACAACTCTCGTAGCGCGCGCCGATATACCTCTCGCTTGAAGGGCACGACCTGCCCTAGCGGGTACCAGTAGCTTACCCACCGCCACCCATCAAACTCGGGCGTTGGGGTTGCCGTCATACAGATCTGGCTTTCCTGGCAACGGATTTTAAGTAAAAACCACTTCTGCTTCTGGCCTATACAGACCGGACGCGAATGTGTGCGAATCATACGTCGTGGCAGACGGTAACGTAGCCAGCCCCGGGTGCAGGCAACAATATCAACATCGTCGGCGGTTAGGCCGATCTCTTCGTAAAGCTCACGAAAAAGTGCTTGTTGTGGCGTCTCGCTTGCATTGATGCCCCCCTGGGGAAATTGCCACGCATTTTGTCCTACCCGACGCGCCCAAAGCAGCTGCCCCTGGCTATTGGCAATGATGATGCCAACATTGGGGCGAAAGCCGTCAGCGTCGATCACGGACATCACCTTATAAATTTTCAGTTATCCCCATTTTTCCACAAGGGTGACAAGCGTATCAATACAATATAACGCTAAGTCATGAATGGTTGCGGAGAGTCGGTGGGAATGGCGGTGCGACTCTGCGATAATCCGCGTCCGCTATTTGCCTTACTAGCGTCTGTTACACCAACACTAATCGCTTATTACCACTGACTAAAAAAGGGGAGCGCCGTGAGTCTGGCCATTTTCGATTTGGATAATACGCTGCTATCCATCGACAGCGATCATGCCTGGGGCGAGTTTTTACTCGAACAAGGGGCAGTCGACCCGGTCGCTTACCGGGAAGCCAACGAGCGCTTCATGGCCGATTACAATGCGGGCACCCTGGACATGGCCGCCTTTTTGGAAATGGCGCTTAAGCCCCTGGCCGATAATTCCCCGGAACAGCTTTCGGCGTGGCACCAGCAGTTTATGGTCAGCAAGATCGAACCCAGTATTCTACCTAAAGCCGAAGAGCTGCTGGCGCGCCACCGCACCAAAGGCGACACGCTGCTGATCATTACCGCCACTAACCGCTTTATTACCGCGCCTATTGCCGAGCGGCTGGGTGTCGATCATTTAATCGCGGTGAACCCGGAAGTCAAAGAGGGCCGCTACACGGGCCGCGTCTCGGGCATTCCCAGCTACCGCGAAGGCAAAGTCACCCGCTTGGAAAAGTGGCTGGAAGGTCAAGACCTGACCATGGAAGGCGCGTGGTTTTACAGCGACTCGCACAATGATTTACCGCTATTAGAAATAGTCGAGCACCCCGTCGCCGTAGACCCCGACGACACCCTGCGCGAGATCGCCAAAGAACGCCAATGGCGGATCATGAGTTTGCGGGATTGAGGCTTGTGAATGTTGATGAGTAAACGGTAATAAAAAACCCCGCAAGCCAGGCTTGCGGGGTTTTGCGTTTACTAACGCTAGTGTAAAAGCGTCAGCGGGCGCGTTTAGCCGAGCAGGTGCTCGACGGCTGCACGCTCTTCGCGCAATTCTTTCTCGGTGGCTTTCATCTTCTCTTGGCTGAATTCGTCAATTTCGAAGCCTTGAACGATTTCATACTTGCCACCCTGGCAACGCACTGGGTAGGAGTAGATGATGCCTTCTTCGATGCCGTAGCTGCCGTCAGAAGGAATCGCCATGCTGACGATGCCTTTGGAACCCAGCGCCCAGTCGTGCATATGGTCGATGGCGGAAGAGGCAGCAGAGGCAGCAGAGGAAGCGCCACGTGCTTTAATAATAGCCGCACCGCGCTGCTGCACGGTGGGGATAAAGTCGTTTTCGTACCAGTCGCGCTCAACCAGATCAAACGCCGCTTTGCCGTCGACTTTACACTGGGCCAGATCCGGGTACTGGGTGGCACTGTGGTTGCCCCAGATGATCATGTTTTCAACGTCAGTGACATGCTTACCGGTTTTCTGTGCCAGCTGGGTCAGGGCACGGTTGTGATCCAGGCGCGTCATGGCGGTGAACTGGCCTGCATTCAGATCCGGCGCGTTGCAGGAAGCAATCAGCGCGTTGGTGTTGGCCGGGTTACCGACGACCAGCACTTTCACATCACGGCTAGCGTGATCGTTCAAGGCTTTACCTTGCACGGAGAAGATCGCTGCGTTGGCTTCCAGCAGGTCTTTACGCTCCATGCCCGGGCCGCGCGGACGTGCGCCAACCAGCAGAGCGAAATCAGCGTCTTTGAAGGCTACGTTCGGATCGTCAGTAGCAACGATCTCTTGCACCAGCGGGAAGGCACAGTCGTTAACTTCCATTACCACGCCGTTCAGGGCGTCCATTGCCTGGGGAATTTCCAGAAGCTGGAGAATGACAGGCTGATCCGGCCCCAACATGTCGCCAGCGGCGATGCGGAAAATAAGAGAGTAGCTGATCTGACCGGCGCCGCCGGTAATCGCAATACGTACTGGATCTTTCATCATTGCTCCTTGATTGGTTCGCCTAGGGATGGTTCTCGCCTGAGGAGTGGCTTAACAGAACTCAAGACGCAAAGATGGTATGCCCAGCCGGGCAAAAACTCAATCAGACATGCGACTACTACCAATTTGTAATACTAGCCCTTCGCTCAGCGGCTTGCTGCTCGCTGAAAAGGACGAGTTGCGCTATGGTATCTTCGGTTTTATGACCTCCTTTCTTGTGTTGCTAAGGACATGGATGCTCCATGCGAAAAATTCCGTTCTCTTATGCATTGGCTAGCTTACTGGTGCTGGCGCTAGTGATATGGCTCGCTTTTGGTAATTTTCAGCGCTTTCAAACCACGCCCCCAGACGCTCCAGCCCGCAGCGAAGCAGGCTCGCGGGTCGAAATAGTCGTACAGCAGAGTACCCCGTTTATTCCTCAACAAATTATCCAGGGCCAACTGACGGCAGAGCGCGAAACTACCCTACGCGCCAACGTCACGGGCTTTGTGACTGAGAAGCCGGTCGCGCAAGGTAGCCGCGTTGCGGCGGGTGATACGCTACTGGTGCTTGATAATGACGCCCTGCCCGAGCAGCTACAGCAGGCTCGGGATGAACTAGCGGTGGCCGAGGCGGAGTATGCCGGAGCACGCAACCTACGCCAGCGGGAGCTGATTTCCCAGCCAGAGTTACTGCGCTTACAGAGCGCACTAAGCGCCAGCGCTGCCTCGGTGGCACAGCTGCAGAAGCAACTGGACGACAGCCGCCCCACGGCCCCTTTTGATGGCGTGCTGAACCGTGTCCAGGTGGAGCTAGGCGACTTGCTGCAGCCCGGTGAAGAGTGGGGCCAGTTGGTCGATGACCGCCACTTGAAGGGAGCCGCCTGGGTTTCTCAGCAGCAGGTGGGCGATTTAAGCGAAGGTTTACCGGTGACCGCACGGCTACTCAATGGCGACCACCTCGAAGGTGAGCTGACCTTTATTAGCCACCGCGCAGAAGAAGCCACGCGTAGCTTTTATATCGAAGCCACCCTGGACAACCCGGCGGGTAAGCGCTTGGCAGGCGGCAGCGCAGAGTTGACGATTACCTTGCCGCCCCGCCAGGTGCACACCCTTTCGCCTGCGCTGCTGAGTTTGGACAGCGAAGGACAGCTGGCGGTAAAGCACTTGGATGAGAACGACAAAGTACAGCTGACCACCGTGGAACTGGTAAGTGCCGATACGCAACGCGCCTACGTGACCGGCCTACCCGACCCACTACGCCTGATTACACTGGGCGCTGGCATGGTGGATACTGGTGAAACCGTGACCCCGGTGCCTGTTGAAGAGGCGATTATTTCACAGCCAGCGGAACAGGATAGCGTTCATGCGCCAGTTGATTAACGCGGCGCTAGCCCATACCCGCACGACGCTACTGCTGTTGGTAAGCCTTCTGTTGGCGGGTATTACGGCCTGGCAGGTGATTCCCAAGGAAGCCAACCCCGACGTCACCATCCCGATGATTTATGTCTCGCTGTCACTGGAGGGAGTGAGCCCCGAAGATGGCGAGCGGCTGTTGATCCGCCCCATGGAGCAGGAATTGCGTGGCATTGAAGGGCTGCGCAAGTTCACCGCCCAGTCCAGCGAGGGGCATGGCTCGATTACGTTGGAGTTCGATCCTGGCTTCGACCCAGATACCGCGCTGACCGACGTGCGTGACCGGGTAGACATCGCGCGCAGCGAGCTACCTTCCGAGGCCGATGAACCACGTGTCATGGAGGTCAACGTATCGGAGTTTCCGGTCTTGACCATAGGCCTTTCCGGGCAGCTGGATACCCGTGAGCGCATGACGATTGCCCGGCGCTTGCAGGAGGAGATCGAAGGCATTGCTGATGTGCTGGAAGTCGATATTGCCGGTGAACGGGAAGACTTGCTGGAGATCGTCGTCGATCCACTGGTGCTGGAGAGCTACGGCGTTGATTTTGACACGCTGTTTAATCAGGTATCGCGCAATAACCGTCTGGTGGCAGCGGGCAGTTTGGATACCGGCGCGGGGCGTCTTGCGCTGAAAGTCCCCGGCATTATTGAGTCCCTTGACGATGTGATGAATATGCCGGTCAAGGTCGATGAGGATCGCGTGGTTACCTTTGGCGATGTGGCCTGGATCAACCCCACCTATAAAGAGCCGGAAGGCTTCGCCCGCATTGATGGCCAACCCGCGGTGGTGCTGGAAATTTCCAAACGCGCCGGGGCGAACATTATCGCCACCATTGGCGCAGTTCGTGACCGCTTAGCCGAAGCAGATGACGTGCTTCCCGAGCAGCTGCGCTTTACCACCATACTGGATGAGTCGACCACCGTTGAGAATATGCTCTCCGAGCTGCTCAACAACGTGCTGACCGCCGTGGCGCTGGTATTGATTGTCGTGGTGGCAGTCATGGGCTGGCGCATGGCGCTGCTGGTCGGCCTCACCATTCCCGGCGCCTTCTTAACCGGCATTCTCCTCATCTGGGTATTTAGCTTTACGCTCAATATCGTGGTGCTGTTTGGCCTGATCTTGGTGGCGGGCATGCTGGTGGATGGCGCTATCGTTGTCAGTGAGCTTGCCGATCGACATCTGCGCGATGGCCAAACGCCTCATCAGGCTTGGCTCAACGCTGCGTCAAGAATGAGCTGGCCGGTGATTGCTTCGACGGCCACTACGCTCGCCGTATTTATCCCCCTGCTGTTCTGGCCCGGCGTGGTCGGTCAGTTTATGAAGTACCTGCCCGCCACGGTAATTCTGTGCCTGCTGGCATCGCTGGCCATGGCACTGGTGTTTTTGCCTACTCTGGGGCGCCTTTTTACGCGTACCACGGCGACGACAGGCGCTAATCATGAAGAGACCACAACATCATTTGGTCGCGGCTATCGCCACCTACTGGCCAGGCTGCTGATGCACCCTGCCTGGGTACTGCTGGTGACCATATTATTAATGGCGCTGCTGTATACCGGCTATGCCCGCTTTAACCACGGTATCGACTTCTTCCCAGCCGTTGAGCCCGACAGCGCCCAGGTACTGGTGCGAGCCCGAGGCGACTTCTCTGCCGTGGAAACCGATGCCATTGTGCAGCGGGTAGAAGCCAAACTCTCCGGGATGAGCGAAGTGCGAGCGCTATATGCCCGCTCTTTTGCGGTGCCTAACGAGCAGATGGGCAACGACGTGATTGGCATGCTGCAGTTCCAGTTTATCGACTGGCATGAGCGTCGCCCTGCCCAGGCCATTTTGGACGATATGGCCGAGCGCGCCGGGGATATTCCTGGCATTACGCTGGAATTTCAGGAGCAGGAGATGGGTCCCGGCGGCGGTAAGCCGATCGTGCTCGAAGTGAGCGCCACTAATCCCGACGTCGCCGATGCGGGCGTGAACCGGCTAACCCAACTGATGCGCGAGCTGGGCGGCTTTACCGATATTCAGGATAACCGCAGCCTGCCTGGCGTGGAGTGGCGGGTTAACGTGGATCGTGAAGCCGCGGCGCGCATGGGTACCGATGTAACGACCATCGGTAGCGCGGTTCAGCTGCTCACCACCGGCCTACAGGTGGCGAGCTACCGGCCACCTGAAGTCAACGATGAAGTGGACATCCGCGTGCGCCTGCCGCAGAACTGGCGCTCGCTGGATCAGTTGGAGCGGTTGACGATCAATACTCAGCGAGGCCAAGTGCCAATCTCACATTTTGTGACCCTGGAACCAGCACCTAAGGTCGGCACCCTGAACCGCATTGATGGCCGACGTGCCATTACGGTAGACGCCGACCTGGCACCTGGATATCTCGCCGATGAGCGCCTGGGCGCCCTACTGGCGGCGGGAAGCGACAGTTTGCCCGACGGTTTGATGGTCAACGTGGCGGGCGAGCAGGAAGACCAGCAGGAGTCTATGCAGTTCTTAGCCAGCGCCTTCTTGATTGCTATCGGCTTGATGGCGCTGATTCTGGTCACCCAGTTCAATAGCTTTTACCAGGCGGGGTTGGTGCTCTCAGCGATTGTGTTTTCCACCGCGGGTGTGCTCATGGGCCTACTGATTACCGGCCAGGCTTTTGGCATTGTCATGGTGGGGATGGGCGTGATTGCCCTGGCGGGCATCGTGGTCAATAACAACATTGTCTTGATCGATACCTACAACGAATTGCGCGGCCAGGGTATGACACCCAGCGAGGCTGCACTCGAAGCGGGCTGTTTACGCCTACGCCCGGTGCTATTAACGGCGATTACCACGGTGCTGGGGTTAATGCCGATGGTGCTGGGGATCAACGTAGACCTGTTCACCCCGGCCCTGGGCTTTAATGCTCCCTCCGCCCAGTGGTGGACGCAGATGTCGAGCGCCATAGCCGGCGGGCTCACCTTCGCCACCGCGCTAACGCTGTTGCTCACGCCGTGTATGTTGGTGATTGGTGGGAAGCTTCGTCGTAGGGGGTAAATGATGTATCGATTTTTAGCCCACTTGCAACAACGGCCCAGCGGAGTAGGCGTAACAATGAAAGGCTCAAAAGCGCCGCATGGCGGCGCCTGTTTAACAGGGTCTTATTAAGCAGGGGCTTTGGTGTGCTGCGGGCTATGGGCTGCGTGCAAGCGCGCGATTAACTGGTCTTCCAGCGCGAAGCGTTCAGTAAGGCCACGGGCTAAGCGGTCAATCCAGGCAGGCAGGCGTGCGATATTTTGCTCGCAGCTAAGCGTGGAGCCAAAATCGGTATCAAACTCCAGCACCATCTCGGTGGACATTTCCAGACGTTCGAGCAACTTCGACGCGATGACGAGTGCGCTCCCGTCGCCAAAGGCCCGTGCCTCTTCCGAGAGCTGGGGGTAAATCTCAAAGTGACCTGCGCTGATGTAATCCATTAGCTTTTCACTGAACGTATCGATAGGTGCTTTGCTGACTGCTTCCAGCTCAGCATCACACGCCTCTTTCAGTTCGATAAAGCTAATTAGTAGCTGACGACGCTGATCCAGCCATCGGTCGATAAGAGTATGCACGCCTCCCCAGCGCTCCAGGGCATTTTTGCAATCTTCGAGCATGGGGCTTTCTCCTTAAACTCACCTTTAACAACTATTAACTACTCAAAACAGCGATAGGCTTAGAGTCGCGCCTACACCTACCTCTGTCAATCCCAGCAAGTACGGTTTCCATGGTACTAAAAGTTCACTGCCCATAACGCTTTCTTCTATAGCTGATAACCAGCGCCCTCAAGCGGCTGCCACTGCCATATTCCTGCGTCTATTCATGCTCTCATCTTCCGGCCACCATTGCGAGCAGAGCCGCATGAGGGTTTTAAACGCTCACAAGCCTACTCACAGAAAAATACTTTAAGCTTAAAAAGTTTATGCTTGAATTTTATAAAACCTTCTCCTATCTTCAGAAATGAGTGTGTTTCCAGTGGAGAATAAAAATGAGAATCGCCTGCCTGGGTGGAGGGCCTGCCGGCCTCTATTTCGCTATCAGCATGAAGTTACACGACCCCTCCCATGAGATGGTGGTGATTGAGCGCAACCGTGCAGACGACACTTTCGGTTGGGGCGTGGTGCTGTCAGACGAAACCCTCGACAACCTGGCCGCCAACGACCCGGTCAGCGCAGAGCGAATTCGCGAGCATTTCGCCTATTGGGACGATATTGCGGTCGTTCATAAGGGCGTTAAAACCGTTTCTACAGGTCACGGATTCTGTGGCATTGGCCGCCGCCAACTGCTGATTCTGCTCCAAGAGCGCGCTCGTGAGCTGGGCGTAGAGATGCGCTTTGAAACCGATATAACGGAAGCCTCCATTGAGCAGCTCCGTCGTGAATATGACCTGGTACTGGCCGCCGACGGTCTCAACTCCCGCACCCGCCAAACTTACGCCGACCACTTCAAGCCCGACATTGATGTACGGGCGTGTAAGTTCGTTTGGCTGGGCACCCATCAAACCTTCAACGATGCCTTCACCTTTATTTTCGAGAAGACCGAGCATGGCTGGGTATGGGCCCACGCCTATCAGTTTGATAAGGATACGGCGACCTTTATCGTTGAGTGCAGTGAAGCCACCTGGCAGGCGTTTGGCTTTGGCGAAATGAACCAGCAGGAGTCGATAGCCGTCTGCGAGCGTATCTTTGCCAAGCATCTTGACGGCCACGCGCTGATGACCAACGCCAACCATATTCGTGGCTCAGCGTGGATAAACTTTCCACGAGTACTTTGCGAACGCTGGAGCTATGAGAACGTGGTGCTGATGGGTGACGCCGCCGCCACCGCGCATTTCTCGATCGGCTCCGGCTCCAAGCTCGCCCTGGAGAGCGCCATTGCACTGGCTAATTACTTGCACAGTGAAAACAGTTCGGAAGCTGCCGTTGCTCGCTATGAAGAGGATCGCCGCTTCGAAGTGCTGCGCCTTCAGTCAGCCGCACGCAACTCCACCGAGTGGTTTGAGCAGATAGAGCGCTACCTGGATCTCGACCCGGTACAGTTCAACTACTCGCTGTTAACCCGCTCCCAGCGCATTAGCCACGAAAACTTACGGGTGCGCGACCCAAATTGGCTGGAGAGCGCAGAGCGCTGGTTTCAAACCCAGGCGGGCAACCCTGGCAGCGCCCGCGCACCGATGTTTGCGCCTTATCAACTGCGCGATATGACCCTGGTTAATCGCGTGGTGGTCTCCCCAATGGCCCAGTACAAAGCCGTCGATGGCTGCCCTACCGATTGGCACTTTAGCCACTACGCAGAGCGCGCCAAGGGTGGCGCAGGCCTGGTGTATACCGAGATGACCTGCGTCAGCCCCACCGGGCGTATTACCCCCGGCTGCCCAGGTTTGTACGCCCCTGAACACGAAGCGGCGTGGAAGCGTCTTTGTGATTTCGTGCACACGGAAACCAAGGCCAAGCTGTGCGCCCAAATCGGCCACTCAGGAGCAAAAGGCTCTACTCAACTGGGCTGGCAGGAAATGGATGCCCCGCTCGCGGATGGCAATTGGCCAATATTGGCAGCTTCAGCACAGCCCTGGTCAGCGCGCAATCAAGTACCCAAAGCCATGGATCGGCGCGATATGGATCGCGTGCGTGACGAGTTCGTTAGCGCGGCGCAGATGGCCGATCGCGCAGGTTTCGACATGATCGAGATTCACGCCGCCCACGGCTACCTGCTCTCTTCGTTTATCACGCCATTAACCAACCACCGTGACGATGAGTATGGCGGCTCACTGGATAACCGGCTGCGCTACCCGCTTGAAGTGATCAACGCCGTGCGTCGCGTGTGGCCTGCCCATAAGCCGCTGTCGGTGCGCATTTCTGCCAACGACTGGTGCGGCGCTGAAGGCATCACCCCCGACGATGCGGTAGAGATCGCCAAACGGCTGCGCGACGCGGAGGTGGATATTGTCGATGTCTCTGCCGGGCAAACCTCGACTCAGGCAAAACCCGTCTATGGACGTATGTTCCAAACGCCCTTCTCTGACCGGATTCGTAATGAGACGCCAATCGCCACCATGGCGGTGGGCAATATCTATCAGGCCGACCATGTGAACTCAATTCTGATGGCTGGGCGCGCCGACTTAGTCTGTATCGCTCGCCCTCATCTTGCCGATCCCTACTGGCTACTGCACGTTGCTGCGGGGCTGGGCGATAGTGAGGTGGAGTGGCCGGCGCCCTACCGAGCCGGCGCCGATCAGCTACAGCGCTTGGCCGAACGTGGCGAGGGCTGGGTATGAGCCAATCCGTTAGAAACTCGGCAGCGAACAGCCTGGCTGGCAAGCGGGCGGTGATTACCGGCGGCGGCAGCGGTATCGGTGCAGATATGGCTCTGGCCTTTGCTCAAGCAGGCGCCGACGTCACCATTACCGGCCGTCGGGAGGCTGCTCTTCAAGCCGTCGCAGAGCAGCACAACGCCATTCACTTCGCGGTGGTCGATGTCACCGACGAAGCCGCCATGGTGGCGCTATTCGAGAAGATCGGCAGTGTGGATATCGTTATTGCCAACGCCGGGGCGGCAGAGAGCGCGCCGTTCGCCAAGACCTCCTTCGAGCAGTGGCAGCGCATGTTGAACGTCAACCTTAGCGGAGTGTTTCTGACCCTGCGCGAGGGCTTGAAGCAGTTGAACGACGGCGGGCGCCTTATCGCCGTTGCCTCCACTGCGGGCCTTAAAGGTTACGCATATGTGGGCGCTTACTGCGCGGCAAAGCATGGCGTAGTGGGGTTGGTACGTTCTCTGGCGGCTGAAACCGCCACCCGCGATATGACCGTTAATGCGCTCTGCCCCGGCTTTACCGATACGCCGTTACTGGCCGCCAGCGTGGAGAATATTGTGACCAAAACCGGCCAGTCAGCCGAACAAGCCACCGCGCACTTTCAATCGACCAACCCCACCGGCCGCTTAGTCACACCTGCGGAAGTCACCGCAACGGCCCTATGGCTATGCGGGCCTAACAGTGGCGCAATCAACGGACAGGCGATCTCAATCTCAGGAGGAGAGGTATGACGGCAGAAAGCTTAAGCAAGGAGCGCCTGCGCTTATGGCTGCGCATGCTACGGGTTACCCGTCAGGTGGAGTCCGAGCTGCGTGAACGCCTGCGCACTGAGCATGACTCTACGCTGCCGCGTTTTGATGTGATGGCCGCGCTATATGCCGCGGAGGAGGGCCTAAAAATGAACGAGCTCTCCAAGCGGCTGCGGGTTTCCAACGGCAACGTCACCGGCATTATTGACCGCTTAGTAGAGGATGGCGCCGTGGAGCGTATTGCCATTGATGGCGACCGGCGCGCCACGCGGGTCTGCCTGACCAGCACTGGTCGCGAAAGCTTCAGGGCCATGGCCGTTGAGCATGAGCGCTGGATCAATGCGCTGTTTGAGGGGGTAACCGAAGAGGACGCTCACCACATAGGCGAACTGCTGCACCGCTTGCCGGCTGCCTCTAAAGACGCCTCCTTATCTTAACGACGGCGGCACAGATTAATCACTGACAGGCGAGAACAAGAGTATGAAGAGCATGGCTGACTTAGCCCCCGAGCATTTTATTTGGGAAATGAGAGGTGGTGTCGCCGTTATCCGGTTGAATCGCCCAGAGCGCAAAAACCCGCTGACCTTTGAGAGCTACGCTGAGCTACGCGACACCTTTCGTGACCTGGTCTATGCCTCGGATGTGCATGCCGTGGTATTTACCTCCAACGGTGAGAACTTCTGCTCCGGCGGCGATGTTCACGAAATCATCGGCCCCCTGGTGGGCAAGGATATGAAGGGCCTGCTCGAGTTCACCCGCATGACCGGGGATCTGGTCAAGGCGATGCTGAACTGCGGCAAACCGATCATTGCCGCTGTCGACGGCATTTGCGTGGGCGCAGGGGCGATTATCGCCATGTCCTCGGATATTCGTTTTGCCACCCCACGCGCCAGCACGGCATTCCTCTTTACCCGGGTGGGCTTGGCGGGCTGCGATATGGGCGCCTGCGCCATGCTACCGCGCATTATCGGCCAGGGCCGTGCCGCCGACCTGCTCTACAGCGGCCGCAGCATGAGTGCCGAGGAAGGCCTGCAGTGGGGCTTCTACAATCGCGTGGTCGAATCGGACGCTCTCGAAGAAGACGCCATCGCCTACGCCACCCGGCTGGCTAGTGGGCCCACCTTTGCCCACAGCATTACCAAGACCCAGCTAAATCAGGAGTGGTCCATGAGCCTGGAGCAGGCCATCGAATCAGAAGCCCAGGCCCAGGCGATCTGCATGCAGACCAACGATTTCGCGCGCGCCTACCACGCCTTTGTAGCCAAACAAAAACCTGAGTTCAAGGGGGACTAATGAGCGACACGAGCTTTCTAGCGTGGCCCTTTTTCGAGGCCAGGCACCGCGAACTTTCCCAGCAGCTCGAAGCGTGGTGCCGCTCTGAACTTCCCCGCGACCACAGCGACGTGGATGCCACCTGTATTCAACTGGTACGCGATTTAGGCAAGGCCGGGTTTCTGGAAGGCACAGCGGGCGAGCATATCGATGTGCGCAGTCTCTGCCTGATCCGTGAAACCCTGGCTCGCCATGATGGCCTGGCCGATTTTTCATTTGCCATGCAGGGGCTGGGAACCGGCGCCATCAGCCTTTATGGCAGCGATGAACAGAAGCAGTGGCTGGACAAAACCCGGCGCGGTGAAGCCATTTCCGCGTTTGCCCTGAGCGAGCCACGCTCGGGATCTGATGTGGCCCAACTGGATACTACCGCCGAGCGCGATGGCGACAGCTACCGCTTAAATGGCGAAAAGATCTGGATCTCTAACGGCGGCATCGCCGACGTCTACACGGTCTTTGCCCGCACCGGCGAAGGTCCCGGTGCCAAAGGCCTTTCGGCCTTTTTAGTGCCTGCCGACACACCCGGACTGGAGATTCGTGAGCGCCTGGAGTCGGTGGCACCTCACCCGCTGGCACGGCTGGGCTTCGACGATATGGTGCTGCCTGCTAGCGCCTTGATCGGCAAGCCTGGGCAGGGCTTTAAGATCGCCATGTCGGTGCTGGACGTTTTCCGCTCCACGGTTGGCGCGGCAGCCCTGGGCTTCGCCCGCAGGGCACTGGAAGAGTCGCTCTCCCGCAGCCGCTCCCGGGAGCTGTTTGGCGCCACTCTTGCTGATCTACAAATGGTGCAGGGCCACTTGGCCGATATGGCGCTAAACGTGGATGCCGCCGCCCTTCTGGTTTACCGCGCTGCTTGGACGAAAGATCAAGGCGCGGAGCGGGTAACTCGCGAAGCGGCAATGGCCAAGCTATTTGCCACCGACCAGGCCCAGCAGGTGATTGACCAGGCAGTACAGCTTCACGGCGGCGACGGCGTTCGCAAAGGCCATATTATCGAAAGCCTCTACCGGGAAATCCGCGCGCTGCGTATTTATGAAGGTGCCTCAGATGTACAAAAAGTAGTCATCGCCCGCAGCATGCTCGCGGAAGAGTAAATAGCAAAAAACCGTACAGTAGCTCTCAAAAACAATAAAACACAACGCCAGACACCGTATCCCTGCCCCAGGGCCATCACAGTTGGAAATGACGTCTTTGAATATCTTCGTTAACGGGAGAAGAGAGCAGGTTGAAGCGAGGGTCTTTTGACAGGGCCGGAAAATGTTCCTGACAATTCCGCCATTCCCGCCATCCATGGCGGTCAGATGTCAAAAGTAGCGCCCAAGGAAGGGTTCACAGCGCCCTCGCGGAAGCCTGCTCTCGAGACCAAAGAGGTGCAGAACACCATCTGAGAAGGATCTGATTCCTATATGGCTTGGGCAGGAATAAACAACGACACCAAATACGGAGGTTGGTCATGTACATCCAGTCGGCCCATGCTGATACTTTTGCGCGGGATAACCTGCCACCCACTGATTGTCAGCCTGAGTTCCTGCTCGCGGGCTACAATTATCCCCAACGACTTAACGCGGGCGTTGAACTCTGCGACCGGCTGCTCGACCAGGGTTACGGTGAACGAATTGCCTTAGCGGGCAATGGCCGTCGTCGCACCTATCAAGAGCTCACCGAGTGGACCAACCGCCTTGCTCACGTGCTAGTCGAAGACCTGGGCGTGGTTCCCGGCCAGCGGGTATTGATCCGTTCGGCGAACAACCCGGCCATGGTGGCCTGCTGGCTGGCCGCCACCAAGGCCGGCGCCGTGGTGGTCAACACCATGCCGATGCTGCGCACCAAAGAGCTATGCCAGGTAATCGATAAAGCGGCAATCAGCCTCGCCCTCTGCGATACCCGCCTGCTCGATGAACTGATTGAGTGCCAACAACATAGCCCGGCGCTCAAACGTGTGGTTGGCTTTGATGGCACAGCTAACCACGACGCAGAGCTTGACCGTTTAGCGCTGGGCAAACCCGCCTCCTTTAAAGCGGTGGATACCGCCGCCGACGATGTGGCGCTGCTGGGGTTTACCTCTGGCACTACCGGCTCACCCAAAGCCACCATGCACTTTCACCGCGACCTGCTGGTCATTGCTGACGGCTACGCCAAGGAAGTCCTACAGGTAACACCCGAGGACGTGTTCGTCGGTTCGCCGCCGCTGGCATTTACCTTTGGCCTGGGCGGGCTGGCCATTTTCCCGCTGCGCTTCGGCGCCACCGCCGTACTACTCGAACACGCCTCCCCGCCCAATATGATGGACATTATCCGCGAGTATCAGGCCACGGTGGTCTTCACCGCACCGACGGCCTACCGGGCGATGCTGTCGGCGCCTACCAGCCATGAGGATTTGAGCAGTCTGCGCGTGGCGGTTTCCGCTGGCGAAACCCTGCCCGCACCGATTTATCATGACTGGATCAAGCAAACCGGTACGCCCATCCTCGATGGCATCGGCGCGACAGAGATGCTGCACATCTTTATCTCCAACCGTCTGGATGACCATCGCCCCAGCTGTACCGGCAAGCCGGTGACCGGTTACGAAGCGCGTATTGTTGATGACGAGATGAATGATGTGCCCCACGGCACGGTCGGCAAACTGGCCGTGCGCGGCCCTACCGGCTGCCGCTACCTGGCCGATAAGCGCCAGCAAAAGTATGTAAAGGCGGGCTGGAATATCACCGGTGATGCGTTTTACCAGGATGAGGAGGGTTACTTCCACTTCGCAGCCCGCAACGACGACATGATCGTCTCGGCAGGCTATAACATCGCAGGCCCCGAGGTGGAAGCAGCCCTGCTGGCTCACCCTGCCGTGAAAGAGTGCGCGGTGATCGGAGCGCCCAGCCAGGAGCGCGGCCAAATTGTCGAGGCTTTTGTTGTTCTAAACGATGGTTTTCAGCAAGATGAAGAGTGTCAGCAAATGTTGCAGGACTTCGTGAAGCAGACCATCGCGCCGTATAAGTACCCTCGCTCCATACGATTTATCGAGGCACTACCTAAAACACCCACGGGTAAGGTTCAGCGCTTTCGGCTGAGCCAGGAGCATTACCTGAGCGCTGGCTCTCCTGGCATCAATGTGAATAGCACTAACATCAACAGCACCAAAACTAATAGCACCAACGCATGACCCTCTAAGTAATAAACGATTAAAAAAATGAGGAATGATCCATGAAAATGATATCCCGCTTTGGCCTTGGCTTACTGCTCTCCTCCAGCCTGGTAACGGCTCACGCTGATGACGTCAAGATCGGCATGATCACCACCCTCTCAGGCGGCGGTTCGCACCTGGGTGTGGACGTTCGCGACGGTTTCATGCTGGCCCTTGAGCAGTCGGGCCGCGACGACGTGGAAGTGCTGATTCAGGATGACGCGAGACGCCCCGACCTGGCACGCACGCTGGCCAACGAGTTTATGCAGCGTGATGAGGTCGATATTCTTACTGGCATTATCTGGTCCAACCTGGCAATGGCGGTCGTTCCTTCGGTGGTACGCCAGGGCACCTTCTACCTGTCACCTAATGCTGGGCCCTCCGATTTGGCAGGGCGAATGTGCCACGAGAACTACTTCAACGTCGCTTACCAGAACGACAACCTGCACGGCGCCATGGGTGCCTACATGCGCGAAGAGGGGTATGAGCGCCCCATCATCATGGCGCCCAACTACCCTGCTGGCACCGATGCACTGGCAGGCTTCAAACACCTTTATGAGGGTGAGGTCGTTGGCGAGCTTTACACCCAAATGGGCCAGACCGACTACGCGGCTGAAATTGCCCAGATTCGCGATAGCGATGCCGACAGCTTGTTCTTCTTCTTACCCGGCG
This sequence comes from Halomonas sp. FeN2, assembly GCF_020595105.1. NCBI lineage: Bacteria > Pseudomonadati > Pseudomonadota > Gammaproteobacteria > Oceanospirillales > Halomonadaceae > Halomonas > Halomonas sp. FeN2. The sequence goes on along the minus strand of NZ_CP074200.1, from coordinate 4,156,031 downwards.
GTATGGGCATCTCGTTTATGAAGCAGTGGGAAAGCTCCGGTGTCGATATGCCGATCTTTGGCGCCGCCTTCTCGTTTGATGAAATCCTCATCAAAGCGGTAGGCAGTGCGGCGATAGGCGCACGCAACACCTCGCTATGGGCCTATGACCTGGAAAACGAGGCCAACGATCGCTTTGTAGAGGGCTTCCGGGAAGCCTATGACCGCACGCCAACGCTATACGCGGCACAAGGTTACGACACCGCCAACCTGATTCTTAGCGCGCTTGAAACTGCACACCCCGATGACAAAGACGCCTTCCGCGAGGCGCTGCGGGCCGCTGACTTTGACAGCGTACGCGGTGAGTTCCGCTTCGGCCCCAACCAGCACCCAATCCAGGATATTTACGTGCGCGAAGTGGTGGAGGGTGACGATGGTGAGCCCACCAATCGCCTGATTGGTATCGCTATTGAAGATATTCAGGACGTCTATTACGAACAGTGCCAGATGTAATGCCGACTCGGCTGGGTGTAGCCACCCAGCCTTTTCTCTTTACCTTCGCTAAGGATGCCCAACGTGTCCGTTACTCTGCTGATAGAGCAATTACTGAACGGCGTGCAGCTTGGCACGATGCTGTTTTTGATGGCCAGCGGCCTCACTTTGGTGTTTGGGGTGATGGGGCTGATCAATCTTGCCCATGGCTCTTTTTATATGGTGGGCGCCTACGCCACGGCAGCGGTGACTGCCTCAACGGGCTCTTTTCTGATTGGACTGGCTGCTGGGATGACTGCGGCCGCCCTGGTAGGTGCACTGGTAGAACTGTTGGTGATACGCCGACTTTACCATCGCCCTCATCTTGATCAGGTATTGGCAACCTTTGCGCTAATACTGATCTTCTCAGAAGGCACGCGCTGGATTTTTGGTTCTTCACCCCTATGGTTGAGTCCTCCTTCTTGGCTGACGGGGTTTGTCACCCTGCCAGGTGATACCCGCTACCCCATCTATCGGCTGATGTTGATTGGAGTGGGTATCGCTATTTCGATTGCCCTTTACTTGCTTATCTCGCGAACTCGACTCGGTATGCGCATTCGGGCAGGTGAAAGCGATCGCGAAATGATTGGTGCGCTGGGGGTCAATATTTCAAAACTCTATACCTTGGTGTTTGCTTTGGGGGCGGCGTTAGCGGGTTTAGCCGGCGCGTTAGTAGGCGCATTGCAATCTGTACAGGTAGGTATGGGCGAGCCGGTGCTCATTTTAGCGTTTGTCGTGATCGTCATTGGCGGTATCGGCTCCATTAAAGGTGCGCTACTCGGTGCCCTGCTGGTGGGTATTGTCGACACCTTGGGTCGGGTCTATTTGCCTATCTTCTTTCAAACGTTTATGCCGCCGTCTGAGGCGACCGGCGTCGGTTCAGCGTTGGCCGCGATGCTGATCTATATCCTCATGGCCGTCATCCTTGCGTTCAAACCTAAGGGACTGTTCTCTGCCCATGACTAACAACACTTCCTTGTCCAAGAACGCCGCGCTAGCGCCCGAAGCGGATAGACCTTTTGACCGCAAAGGGCTGGTTCAGATGGCCCTACTCGGCCTGCTGTTACTGCTACCGGTGTTGGCTTATTTCTCAGGCCACATTTATTACGTCAATCTGGCCTCGCGTATCACCATTATTGCCATGGCGGCCGTTGGCCTTAACCTGGCCATTGGCTATGGGGGCATGGTGAGCTTTGGCCACGCGGCCTATTTCGGCCTAGGTGGCTATGTGGCAGGCATCAGTGCTTATCACGCTTTTGATATGACCCCATTTATGACGTGGCCTTTCAGCGTGCCGGGCAGCGACAATTTACTGGTGGTTTGGCTCGCGGCGGTTCTCCTCTGCGCGCTACTGGCGCTGGCCATCGGCGCCATTTCCCTGCGCACTACCGGTGTCTATTTCATCATGATCACTCTCGCCTTTGCGCAGATGATCTACTATTTTGCCAACTCCTGGCCCACCTATGGCGGCGAGGATGGCCTGCCGATTTACATACGTAACACCTTGCCGCTAGTCGATAGCAGCAATGCACTCACCTATTTCCTGATCTGTTTTATTGGCTTAGTGCTGGCTATGGCGATTACCTCACGGATGATGAAATCCCGTTTTGGCGCTGCCTTGACCATGGCACGGCTTAATGATGTGCGCCTAGCTACCGCGGGGATCAGCCCCTACCCCATTCGCTTGGCAGCCTTTGTCATCTCTGCGGCGATTACCGGGCTTGCTGGTGCGCTCTATGCGGACCTCAACGGCTTTGTTAGCCCCACAATGCTCAGCTGGCACTTCTCCGGGGAACTGATGGTCATCGTCATTTTGGGCGGCGTTGGGCGTCTTTACGGCCCGTTAGCCGGTGCGGTGCTGTTTGTGATGATGGAAACCTTTCTGGGGGGAGTCACCCAGTATTGGCAACTCTTCCTGGGGCTTGTACTGCTTGGAGTGGTGCTGTTTGCCAAGCACGGCGTGATGGGATGGCTAGCAGGGAGAGAACGCAATGAGTGAGGTCGTCCTTTCACTGCAAAATCTGCATAAACGTTTTGGAGCACTGCAGGCGACTAACGATGTCTCGTTAGATCTTAAGCAGGGCGAAATCCACGCGCTAATAGGCCCGAACGGAGCGGGTAAATCGACCCTGATCGGGCAAATAGCCGGTAGCCTGCGTCCTGATGAGGGCCGCGTTTATCTAACCGACACCGAAATGACCGGCATGAGCATTGCTCAACGTGCGCGCCTTGGGCTGGGGCGTAGTTTTCAGGTCTCATCGCTGGCCGAGCCGCTTTCGGTCATGCGTAATGTGATGATGGGCGTTCAAGCGTTACAGAGTCACAGTTTTCGCTTCTGGAAACCCGTTGCCCGCGACCGGAATCTGCTGGATCCCGCCTACGAAGCGCTGGAGCGTATGCAGCTTAGTCACCGCGCTTGGACGCCGGTATTTGAACTTTCCCATGGGGAGCGCCGCCAGGTTGAGGTGGCTTGCGCTCTGGCGCTCAAACCCCGCGCCCTGCTGCTCGATGAACCCATGGCAGGCTTGGGCCCAGAAGGCTCGGCGAAGCTAACCGAGCTGCTGGAGGCGCTTAAGCTGGAAGTGCCCATCCTGCTGATAGAGCACGATATGGAGGCGGTGTTTCGGCTTGCCGACCGCATTTCAGTACTGGTCTCCGGTAGTGTTATCGCCCATGGGGATAGCCAGGCGATTAAGCAGAACCCGCGCGTCCGGGAAGCCTACCTGGGAGATTCCGATGCTTAAAGTTGCCAATATTGAAACGTTTTATGGCCCCTCTCAGGCGCTATTCGGCGTTAATCTCGAAGTAAACGCTGGAGAAATGGTCGCCTTGATGGGGCGCAATGGTATGGGTAAAACCACCACTATTCGCTCGATATTCGGCCTAACCCCGGCCAGCCGCGGCACCATTGAGTTTGAATCCCAGAACCTACGCCGACTGCCCGCCTACCGCATCGCGAAAGCGGGGCTTGGTTTGGTGCCGGAGGGACGCCGCTGCTTCCCCAATTTGTCGGTGCGCGAAAACCTGTTAGTGACGGCACGACCGGGTGAGTGGACGCTGGAGAAGGTAGAAACGCTGTTTCCGCGCCTGGAGGAGCGCCGTGCGCAAATGGCCAAAACGCTCTCTGGCGGTGAGCAGCAGATGCTGGCCATTGGCCGGGCGCTGATGACCAATCCGCGTCTACTAGTGCTGGATGAGGCTACCGAAGGCTTAGCACCGGTTATTCGTCAGGAGATCTGGCGGGCGATTCGCCTGCTCAAGGAGCAAGGCCAGGCCACGCTGCTGGTGGATAAGTCGTTAAGCGAAATTCTGCCCATCGCCGACCGCTGCACCATCCTGGAAAAAGGCTGCACGGCGTGGGAGGGCAAACCCGCCGCGCTGGACAGCGCCATTCGTGACCGTTATCTGGGCGTGTAGGGAGGAGAAAACAGTGGCGTTTACTACCCAGCGAAAAGTCCGTTTCCAGCACTGTGATCCGGCGGGTATCGTTTTTTACCCCCGCTATTTCGAGATGATTAACTCCGTGGTGGAGGATTGGTTTGAGGAGATCGTGCAGAGCGATTTTAACCAACTGCATGTGGAGAGCGGCACCGGGGTTCCTACCGCCGCTATCGACACCCAGTTTCACGCGCCGAGCCGGTTAGGCGAACGACTCACCTTTGAGTTAGCGGTTCAAACCGTTGGGCGTAGTAGCCTGACGCTGCAAATCACTGCTTACTGCGGTGAGCAGAAGCGCCTAACCAGTAATTCAACCCTTGTATATGTGGATCTAAATAGCGGTAAGCCAATGCCCTGGACAGAGGCTATGCGCCAGCACTTTATCGTTGAAAACCTATAAGGATAGCCATAATGAGTGACGCCAACTTTCATCAGCTTCTTCACCCTTCGCATTGGAAAGCAGCGGTCGGTTACGCTAACGGCGTGCTGGCTTCGGGCCAAACTGTGTTTGTAGGCGGCCAGATTGGTTGGAATGCCGACCAGGTATTTGAAAGTGATGACTTTGTCGTGCAAGTGAATCAGGCGCTGCAGAATATCGTGGCGATCTTAAAAGAGGCCAACGCAGGCCCGGAGCATATCGTGCGGTTGACCTGGTATGTGACGGACAAGCAGGAGTATCTGGCGCGGCTTAAGGAGGTGGGCGCTGCCTACCGTGAGGTGCTGGGTAAACATTTTCCGGCGATGACGATGGTTCAGGTGGCGGGGCTGGTTGAGGATCAGGCCAAGGTAGAAATCGAAGCGACTGCGGTGATTCCGGCCGTATAAAATTGCTTATTGAGAGATAACACTAAGCACAAGAACGGAATAGCCTGCAGCGGGGGTCTTTCGCCATGGATGGCGAAAGTAGCGCCCAGGGATGGGTTCACAGCGCCCCCGCGGAAGGCTATTGCGTTCCACTCATAGCTAAGGCGTGTTCTTATAACCCATGAAAATCTTTAATCCACTCAACGAAGCAGCCATCGTTAAGATAGTGTTCAAGAATCGAGAAGTGATCCACGTCAGGAAGTAGCTGCTGAGTCACTGTTTGGCCTTGCTGGCTCAAATGCTCAGCATAGCTGCTCATCTGGCGCTCGAACTCTTCAGGCTCCAGGCTCCCTGCTACCAGCTTTATAGGCGCAGGTACTCGGCACGGCAGCCATAAGGGGCTGAACTCCTGCACATCGCGCCCGCTGAGCTGAAGTTTGGGCTGCAGCCATGACCAAGGGAATGGCCGCAGGTCGTATAAACCGCTGATGCAGAGTGCACCGCGAATTAGCTGGTTGGGTAAGCCAAACGCGCCCTCCCAGTCCGTCGACATCAGCATTGCGCATAGATGCCCACCTGCCGAGTGCCCCGAAATACTCAGCTGCTCCGGATCAACGTCCAATTCAGCGGCATGGCGATAAACGTAGGCCACCGCTGCCTGGCTTTGCCGGACCAACTCGCTAAAGCGCACCTGCGGGCAGAGCGCGTAGTTGACCACCGCGACGGTGATCCCGGCGTTAACCAAGTCATCGACGATAAAGCTAAATTCACGATGGCTCAGCGAGCGCCAGTAGCCGCCGTGGAAAAACACATGCACCGGTGCATTAGGTGTATCGGCATGAAAGATATCCATGCGCTCCGCAAGCGTTGGGCCATAAGGCAGATCGAGACTTACTTTGTGACTGGCGCGGTGGCGGTCACGAGATGCTTCGCTGCGCTCACGCCACGCCTTTACCAACACCAACGGATCTCGCCCCATCATCGGGTCGTAGGCGCGGTCGATCTCTTCCTGGGTCGTGAAGTGTCGATAAAGCATGCCGATCTCCTTATAGCTGCCTTACGGCTATCCCCGGCTCTTAAAAAACAGCATGCGCAGCGGGGCGAGAGCCAGGATGGCAAAACCGATCAGCGTCCAGGCGGGCAGCGAGAGGCCAAGTAAGGAGAAGTCGATATTGGCGCACTCACCTGAGCCGGTTAACACCATGGCCACCACGTCCTGCATGGGCAGAATATCCATCATGTAATCGAGCCCAGGGCCGCAGGAAGGTACTTCATCGGCGGGCAAACCTTGTAGCCAAACGTGACGGCCGGCGATAAAGGCACCAGTTCCCACAGCAGCCAGCGACAGCAGCCCGTAAATCACTTTGCCTACACGCCCGGCGGGGCTGTGGATAGCGGCAATGGCAAACACGATGCCCGCGGCGATCACCGCTACGCGCTGAAAGATACACAGCGGGCAGGGTTCATATCCGCCGATGTGCTCAAGCCCCAGGGCTACCGCCATCATTAAAACGCAGAAGGCTAAACCAGCCAGGGCGGCCGAGCGAAAGGAGTGCAGAATCATTGTCTAACCTCAGATGGCAGCGCCGACATGGCGCGGGACTCACGAGCTTTAGTGAAATAGGCCTGCAAGAACTCCTCGAAGGTCTCTTTATCAGCGGCTTCAATATCGTGCTGCTGCTGGTGTGAGGTCTCAATCAGCTGAGCAAGCAGCGCTTCACGACTGCGCTGCATCGGCGCGGCTTTTAACTGCTCGGCCTGCTCTTTGGCCAAGCTAAGCATCAAATCGCTTAGCGATCCGCCGTTCGCTTTTAACCGTTCCAGCACCTGGGCAGAAGGCGTTAGCGAAGGGTCTGCAAGGCGTGTCGCAAGGCTTGCCAGCGCGTCAGCATGCGGGCTCCCCTCTTCGACCGCATCCAGCAGGCGGGCAACTTCGCCCATCTCGGCGAAAATTTGTTCGCCCCACTCACGCACCGAGGTGGTTTCACCATGGTTGATTAGCATGAGTTCAGGATCACGGCCCCGCTCCACCACCCAACGGCGGTTGTCATCCAAGCGGTCACACTCTTCGTCGGAGATCCACGGGCTGTCGCTGAGCAGGCACCACATCAAAAAGGTGTCCACAAAGCGCATCTGGTCTTCAGTAACGCCCAGGGGGTCGAAGGGGTTTAAATCCAAACAACGTACTTCGATGTACTCCACCCCGCGGGCTTCGAGGGCTTGGCTAGGCGTTTCATTGTGCTTGGCGACCCGCTTGGGGCGAATATCGCTGTAGTACTCGTTCTCGATCTGGAGAATATTGGCGTTCAACTGACGCCACTCACCGTCCACATTAACGCCCATTTTTTCATAGTCGGGCCACGGTGAAGAGATGGCGTGACGCAGGGTATTAACGTAGTTAGAGAGCGAGTTGAAACAGATTTTAAGCTGCGACTGTACTTTGTTTTGATAGCCCAGATCGGACATACGTAGCGTCGTTGCATAGGGGGCAAAGTACGTATCGTCACTAAGCGACTGCAGTTTTTCCGGCACTTTCTGCCCCTCAGGCAAAAAGCTCTTATCGATGGCCGGGGAAGCGCCAAACAGGTAGAGCAGCAGCCAGCTATGGCGGCGGAAGTGGCGGATCATGCCGAAATAGCGGGTGGAGCGGTAGTCGTTGAAGGGGATATTGTTGGCTTTTTCCAACTCGCGCAGTGCGTGCCACATGTCATCGGGCAGCGATACGTTGTAATGAACGCCTGCAATCGCCTGCATGATGCGGCCGTAACGCATGTCCAACCCTTTGCGGTAAACATGCTTCATGGTGCCCACGTTGGAGCTGCCATAATCGGCAATCGGCACGCTGTCGTTGCCGGATAGCCTAGAGGGCATGCTGCCGGGCCAGATCCACTCGTTTTGCAGATGGTGATAGGTAAAGGTATGCAGGTCAGATAGAAAGCACAGCGCTTCACCTGGCTGAGAGTAAACCGGCGTGATGTACTCTAACAGCGACTCTGAGTAGTCGGTGGTGATATGCGGGTGGGTTAATTTCGAACCCAGCGCGTACGGGTGCGGCGTTTGCGCAATGTGGCCAGTAGCATCAACCCGCAGCCCCTCTTTTTCAAGCCCACGACGCAGGCGGCCCAACCGACCAAGGCGCGCACTGGGTATCAGGCGCTCGACTTGCGCGGTCAGCGCGGATGGCACAGTGAGTGGTTCAGGCAAGGTGAACACTCCTTGTCAGTAAAGCCCGCCGTGAGCGGGCCTTGGTGTAGTCAGGTGGCATCGCCATCATCGCTGATTCAAAAACAGAAAACAGGATATGGCGGCAACGATCGTTTTTTCAAGACACCTTCGCTTCCAGGGCACGCGACTATTTGCCGCCACGCGCTTTCAGCAGCGCAGCACCCAGTGCACCCATAGGCTCCGGCGCTTCCGCTTTATTGGCGTTGTTACGCTGGTTTCGAGCCGGTTTACGGGCACCATTGTGTTGATCTTTAGGCGAGCCACTGAGCTTATTGGCACCGTTTTCAGCCTCAGGCTGGTCATCCAAACGCATCGATAGACCTACCCGTTTACGGGGGATATCGATGCTCATCACTTTAACGGTGACGATATCCCCTGCTTTGACTACGCTGCGCGGATCATCGATAAAACGATCAGATAGCGCCGAGATATGCACCAGGCCATCCTGATGAACGCCGATATCCACAAAAGCGCCGAAGTGGGTCACGTTGGTGACTGTGCCTTCGAGCACCATGGAAAGCTTGAGATCATTAAGGGTTTCGACCCCTTCGCGGAACTCAGCCGCTTTAAACTCAGGGCGAGGGTCGCGGCCGGGTTTATCCAGCTCTTTGAGGATATCGCTGACGGTGGGCACGCCGAAACGCTCATCGGCAAAATCGGCGGGCTTTAACGCTTTCAGAGCGGCGCTGTCGCCAATCAAGCCGCGCACTTCACGGCCGCTCTGCTTGGCGATACGTTCCACCAGTGGGTAGGCTTCCGGGTGGACGGCGCTGGCATCCAAGGGATTATCAGCATTGTGGATACGCAGGAAGCCCGCGCACTGCTCGAAGGTTTTGGCACCGAGGCGGCTCACTTCTAACAGCTCTTTACGGCTTTTGAAGGCGCCTTTGACATTGCGCTGGGCAACGATATTTTCGGCCAGCGCAGCACTCAGACCGGCTACCCGTGAGAGCAGTGCGCTGGAAGCGGTATTGAGGTCAACACCTACAGCGTTAACACAGTCCTCAATGACCACTTCCAGGCTACGCGATAGCTGCACCTGAGAAACATCGTGCTGGTACTGGCCCACACCGATGGATTTAGGCTCGATCTTAACCAGCTCGGCCAGCGGGTCTTGCAGGCGGCGGCCGATGGAAACAGCACCGCGGACGGTAACATCGAGATCCGGCATTTCCCGTGAGGCATACTCCGAGGCGGAGTAAACCGAGGCGCCTGCTTCAGAGACCATCACTTTGCTTAGCCGATGCGCTGGCGCCAGGGCTTTTAGCAGCTCCCCTGCGAGCTTGTCAGTTTCACGACTGGCGGTACCGTTACCCACCGCAATCAGCTCGACGCCGTGCTGTTTCACCAGCTTAGCCAGCACGTTCAAGGCTTCATTCCACTGGTTTTGCGGCGCATGGGGGTAGATAGTGGTGTGATCGACAAATTGCCCGGTAGCATCGATCACCGCAACCTTACAGCCGGTGCGCTGACCGGGGTCGATGGCAAGGGTGACTTTCTGCCCCGCCGGCGCGGCTAGCAGCAGGTCTTTTAGATTAGCCGCAAACACTTCAATGGCGGTAAGCTCAGCCTGTTCGCGCAGGCGACCCAGCAGCTCGGTCTCAAGTGCCGTGTAGAGCTTCACCCGCCAGGTCCAGCGAACGACTTCGGCTAACCACTTATCCGCCGGTCGGCCCTGGTCGCTGATCCCAAACTGCTTGGCAATCGCCAACTGGGCGGGGTGAATGAGAGCTTCGTCTTCGCCGGGTAGACGAATCGACAGGCTCAACACGCCTTCGTTACGCGCCCGGAACATTGCCAAGGCGCGGTGTGATGGCGCTTTGGCGAGTTTCTCATCGTGTTCGAAATAGTCGGAGAATTTGGCGCCCTCCTGCTGCTTGCCATCCAGAACGCGGGCACTGAGCTCGCCCTCTTGCCACAGCCGTTCACGCAGTTGGCCGATGAGTTCGGGATCCTCGGCGAAGCGCTCCATCAAGATCTGCTTGGCGCCATCCAGGGCGGCTTTGGCATCTTCGATGGCAGGGATATCACCCTCAGTCGGACGCAGATAGTTTTCCGCTTCGCTTTCCGGATTAAGCGTTGGATCGGCAAGCAGCGCATCCGCCAACGGCTCAAGCCCTGCTTCGCGAGCGATTTGCGCTTTGGTGCGGCGTTTTTTCTTAAACGGCAGGTATAAATCTTCCAGCCGCTGCTTGGTCTCGGCGGCGTCAATGCTGGCTTTCAGCGTAGCATCGAGCTTGCCCTGCTCATCAATGGCGACAAGTACCGCGGCGCGGCGCTCTTCCAACTCACGCAGATAGCGAAGACGTTCATCCAACTGGCGCAGCTGGATATCGTCCAGCGCGCCGGTGACTTCTTTACGGTAACGGGCAATAAACGGCACGGTGGCGCCGCCATCCAGCAGCTCCACCGTGGCAGATACTTGCTCGGGACGCACACCAAGCTCAGTGGCCAGGCGGGAAATAATACGCTGATTGACATCCATAAATTGCAACTAACTCATGCAGCATTTTTTAGTGCCAACAAGGTATCACAAACGCGCCACGGCTGGCATGACTTGCGGCTTCAGCGTCGCCACCCGTGGTCATCCCAGAACGGACGGCGTGACTCGCGCTGAACGGCTTCCCGGCTAATGCCAATATCTTTCAACATATCGTCGTTCAAATGGCGCAACGCATAGCGTTCACGACGCAGCTGCCGCCAGCGATAGAGCCTTTCCCGCCAGGTTACTTTTTTGTCGCACTGCTCCGCCTGCTGGCGCTGTACGTTTTGATGACTTGCGACTGAGCACTCCATTTCAACCTCCTTATAGCCGCTTACAACGGCATAGCAAATAAGCGTTGAAGGAAGTATTGAGCAGCGTCTAAAATCAATCCAACGAATACTCCTTATGCTCAACATCAGCAAGATTGATACTTATGGCTATGCTTCCCACGATCGATCACGAACTGCTACGTACCTTTGTTGCCATTGTTGATCAAGGCGGCTTTACCCGCGCCGCTCAGACGGTGAACCGCACCCAATCGGCAGTGAGTATGCAAATTAAGCGGTTGGAAGAGGACGTTATTCAGCGCCCGCTGTTTGTGCGCCAAAGCAAGCCGCTGCAGCTGACCAGCGAAGGCCATACGCTGCTGGGCTATGCGCGCAAGATTTTATCGCTGCAGGGAGAGGCGCTGACGCTGCTACGCCAGCCCGATATGGTGGGTCGTGTACGCCTGGGAGTGCCCGATGACTATGTGATGCGTTTTCTGCCCGGCATTCTGAAAACCTTCTCCCAAGCCTGGCCACTGGTAGATGTGGATGTGCACTGCGCGCCGTCTTCGGTACTCTCTCAGCAGCCTAAAGACAGCCTAGACCTGATCATTATGACCCGGGAAATTGGCGATGAGATTGGCACCATATTAAGACGGGAGCCCACGGTATGGGTCTCTGCTGAGAGCCACAGCACTCATTTACAGACACCGGTGCCCCTTGCCATGTTTGAGGCACCCTGCTTTTGTCGGCGTCACGCCTGCAATGCACTGGATCGCGCAGGCCGGGCCTATCGAGTCGCTTACAGCAGCCCAAGCTTGGCGACGTTACAGGCGGTTGTGGGGGCGGGATTGGCAGTGTCTGCCTGGATGCGCAGTTTAGTCACCGCCGACATGCAGATATTGGGTAAAATAGAAGGGTTTCCCGAACTGCCGGAAGCGTCCATCGTTTTGCAGCACACCTCCTCCACCCAGTCACCGATTATCGATAGCCTGGCCGAGCATATTGTTGAAGGGTTTAGGCTTTAATCTATGCCCGTTCTGATGCTGTACCTGCCTCCGAGCCCTTAGTAGCAGCTTGGCCAGCTCAACAGTGGCCAGTTCGCAATTCGTCTTCAGTAATTGAAGCTCCTCAGCACTCCAAATACTTCCCGGTTTGCCATCACTCTGGGAGCAGCACTTTTCAGCCAATCACCGCTAAGCTCCATAAGCTGTAAGACATCGCTTAAAATTTTGTAAGAGATCTCTTACAAACGTGTAAGAGATCCCTGTCACTTGCCCTCCAGGCCTTGCTCTCTGACCCCGGCTCGCTATCCTGACCGTTTCTCATTAGCAGTTGATGATCCAAGGAGCGGCATTATGTCTAAAAGGACGGGGGCGGATAGCACAGGCTTACAGTTTACCCTGACCCTACCCGGGGCCGATGACACCGCCGTGGTGCGCTTTACCCATCGTGAGGCCCTCTCTGAGCCGTTTTCGCTCTCGGTTGAGTTTGCCAGCCGCACCCACGACCTGTCGCCCAGCGACTGCTTGGATCAAAACGCCACCCTGACCATTTGGCAGGACGGCGAGCCGCTACGCCGCGTGCATGGCATGATTTCAGAGCTGCACCGCGGCGACAGGGGACACCGGCGCAGCTTCTATCGGGTGGAGATCCGTCCCGCGCTGTGGCGGTTATCGCTACGCCATAATTCGCGGATCTTTCAGGACACCTCGCCTTTTGACGCCATCACCACCCTCGCTAACGAGCGCAGTCTCACCGAACTCGGCTTTGCCACCACCCGCACGCCCCTCGACCGGGAGTTTCTGGTTCAGTATCGCGAGACCGACTTGGCCTTTATCGAGCGTTTAGCCGCCGAAGAGGGCTGCTTCTATTTCCATGAGTTCGAGAACGCCGAGGGCGGCAAACACCAGCTGGTGTTTGCCGATGCCACGGTGGTCTTGCCCAGCGTGGGCGAGCGCACCTACCACAGTCGCGCCGGGGGTACCCCGCCCCGACGCCACCTGCGTAAATTGCGTCAGGTTAGCCGGGTGCGCCCCGCCTCGGCGATGCTCAAGGATTACACATTTAAAAACCCTGCCTATGCGCAGATCCACGAGCACCAGGCGCCGGGGCTGGGCGAACACGCCCAGCGGGAGGATTACGAACACTTCGACTACCCCGGCCGCTACAAGAAGGATGCCTCCGGCAAGCCCTTTACCCGCCACCGCTTAGAGTCCCTGCGCGCCGATGCAACCACCGCCGAGGCCGAGAGTGACCTGCCGGAACTCGCCCCCGGTATCTGCTTTACCCTCACCGACCACGATATCGATAGCCTTAACCGCGCTTGGCAGGTGGTTTCGGTGGTTCACCACGGCGAACAGCCTCAGGCCCTGGAAGAGGACGGCATGGCCCGGGGAAATAACGGGAACAGTGCCCAATCAGGCGAGCTAATGACCCGCTACCACAATGACGTGGTGATCATGCCGAAGGATCAGACCTTCCGCCCGGTGCCCAACCCCAAGCCGCGGGTCGATGGCCCCCAGGTGGCCTTTGTGGTCGGCCCCGAAGGTGAAGAGATCTACTGCGACGAACATGGCCGGGTCAAGGTGCAGTTTCCCTGGGATCGCTACGCCGAGCCCAACGAAACCGCCAGTTGCTGGGTGCGGGTGGCCCAGGGCTGGGCCGGAGGGGGCTACGGCAGCATGGCGATCCCCCGGATCGGCCATGAGGTCATTGTTTCGTTTTTAGAGGGTGACCCCGATCAACCGCTAGTCACCGGGCGCAACTATCACGCGGTGAATACCCCGCCCTACCCACTGCCGGAGCACAAGACCCGAACGGTCATCCGCACCCAAAGCCACAAATCGGAAGGCTTTAACGAACTGCGCTTCGAGGACGCCACTGGTGAAGAGCAGATCTGGCTCCACGCCCAAAAAGACCTGGAGCTGCTGACCCTTAACGACCGCACCGAGGAGATCCGCCGAGACAGCCACCTCAAGGTGCGCAACGATCGCATCAGCGAGATCGATAACGACGATCATCACACGGTGCACGGTAACCGTTATACCAAAGTAAATGGCAATGATCACCTTACTGTTGATGGCACACAGCACATGCGATTAGGTCAGGCCTATTTGGCAGAAGCTGGGCAAGAGATACACCACAAAGCCGGTATGAAAGTGGTTATTGAGGCCGGTTCGGAGATCACTCTTAAAGTCGGCGGCAGCTTTATCAAACTAGACCCCAGCGGGGTAAGCATTGTTGGCTCACAGGTCAATATCAATTCCGGTGGCAACCCCGGCAACGGCAGCGGGCAAGCGACAGAAAGCCCGCTACTACCTGGGCATGCAATGGCGGAGGAGCATGAAGCAATACCGCCCACCTCACTGCCCAAGCTTACGGATTATCAACTGAGCGAAGCCGTCATTATGCCGATTTGCGGCAAGATGAGTAACACCCAATGCACCCGAGAGGATTGTCCATGCCTGGTTGGTTAAGCAATATTAGCGAGCGTAGCCGCCGGGTTGATCGTCCAGAAGGGAGCTTAAAGCACGGTCAAACGGTTTATGTCGTACTCGACCAGCGTCGTTCTCCGGATCAGTGTAGGTCACTGCTATCCCTTTCGGGCAAGCGCGACTTTATAGCGCTGTTTGCGGGTACGCCGCTGTCACCTCTATTGGAAGCCAGCCCCTGGCTACTGGATATTGAAGTAGGCAGTGAAGCTTGGCATTTCGCCAAAATGCTCTGCCAGCAGCGTTTGGGATGGGTGTGCCAACCACTGCCCAATGAAACGCTGTACAGCACTGCTGATTGTTTACAGGCACTCTTCATGCTGGATGACCCGCACGGCGGTAAATCATTGATCAATCTTCAGCAGCCTGCGGCCTGGATCGCACTGCTCGCCAGCGCTCCCGCCAGCATTTACTCACACTGGTTAAACTCTCTGCATCAAGTGGCAACCCCCACTCCTCAGGGCCAGTGGCTGGTGTGGCAGACCAATGCTCCCTTCTCTGCAACATCAGAGCGATGGCAACTTAGCGCCGCAATGGAAGCGGCGTTGAAGGAAAGCCAACAGGCGTGGTGGTTGAGTGATACCACCAAAATCCCCTTGGAAGAGTTGCCAAGAAACTGGCTGGAAAGGCTAAAAAAATGTTCGGGATGCGGCATTAAACGCGGACGTGACCTGATGCGCTTACTTGCAGCGATACAACACGCTGACGAGTCAATATGGATGCAGCATGAAGACATACTTCACGATCAAAGATTAACTACTAAGCAGCGTGTTAGTGCGATGGAGAGCTTAGCATGACGGCGAACGGGCCAAGCAACGCTATTAATTTAGATAGATTCAATCTAGGGCCTTATTTAGGCGAGATACCCGACGAAGAGCCCTTGATGTGTGTCGCCAAGCAGTGGGCTGACATTATTTACATCACCGGGACAGGCGACTTCTGGCTACTAACCCAAGACGTTGCTGATGCGCTACACGAAGCCTCTGACGAGTTGGCCGACTGGGTCCTTACCGAAGATCCAGAGCAACGCATGCGCCATTTGGCAGAAGATGCAGGCCTAATCGAGTGTTTTTTACCAGCTCGCCCGGAAAACTTTCTAGATGATAGTGAACGCCAAAGCGTCAAAGCAAAGCTGGAACGTTTAGCCGAGCTGCTGAATGCGGATAGAACTGAAGAGGAAGAAGCAATTGATGCCGGCCAGCGGGTGAGTGAGTACCGTCCGCTTATGGAAAATGGCTGGATGTGGATTTCGCCGCTTCTTGTGTCCGGCTCGTATGCCTGGGATCGGCTGACTCGCCCTGAAGAAACACGCTTGATCTCGGAACTGCATAGTCTTTATCAAACAGGCACCGAAAAGGCCAAAGAGGCTGGCTACGTACTGGATGGCGGTCGCTATTACGGCGCCTGGGAAGAAGAGATAGAGAAAGCGCTGGAGACTTACCGTCAATGCCGAGAGAAATTTATCCGCGAGATGGTTTCCGTCGACAACCCCGGTGAGTTCCTTTCCGTGAGTGAGGCGCTAACCGAATACCAAGCTTTCTTAGAAGATTGCGAATCCATGACGCCCAAAGACTCATCCCGTTGTGAGGTGATTAGGGATTACTTCCAGGCGTCAGCAGAGCAAT
This sequence comes from Halomonas sp. FeN2, assembly GCF_020595105.1. NCBI lineage: Bacteria > Pseudomonadati > Pseudomonadota > Gammaproteobacteria > Oceanospirillales > Halomonadaceae > Halomonas > Halomonas sp. FeN2. Next base: position 4,140,185 of record NZ_CP074200.1, on the reverse strand, counting down.
TAGACGCCGATGTCTCTGCGTACCAAATGAGCATTCTCACCCTGGCAACCCTAGGCGTCGCAACGCCTGAGTGGGCATTGGCTGATGTAACGACAACCAGTATGCAGGGGCGGCTCGAACCGGGTGTCAACGGTTTCGATTACTACAACCGTACGCTTAAACAAGCGGTTGATATTTTCAAAGATATTGAGGATGAATTATCCGAATGGGCCACAGCCACGGCCCGTAGAGCTCAGCTACCGGTGCATTTATTCGAGGAAGAGCGAACAGAGTTTCAACGCCTAACCAACCAACTAGATGCGCTTTACGAGGCCGCCGAGCACCAGGTAGCGCGCATGGTTCCCCAGCGAGTGCTTTACTGGCAGGCGGATATAGAAGACCAGCGGCATGCGCTTGGCTACAAACGCCAATCCATTGATGTATTGGTGCGCAATGACTTCCCACTAAGGGAGTTTAGCTCCCCAATGGGACGGCGCTCTCTCAGTCATGTCAGCTTACGGCACTTAATGCGCGATATGCCCGATGCCGAACGAGCCACCTTAGAAAGGCACCTTGAGCAAGATGGCGTTCTGCCTGCCACGTTGTGGCAAGCCAACGAAACGGCCCTTTCCAGTTGGCTTGCACGGCGAGGCTGCGAACGCATTTTGCGACACACCGAATGGTTTGAAGAGCCACTAGGCTTTTTCCTACCCGACCAACTGTATGCCACCCTTTCGGCTCGGGGCCATATCGTCGAATCGTTGCAGGATAAAGGGGCCAAAGCTGACTGGAAAGACACCCTCGAAAAAATCATTTTCACCGGCCCCAGCCGAGAAAAACTACGCCTGTTTGATGCCAGCGCCCAGGCGCAAATGCTCCGTTTGGTGGGCATGCCACATACTGAGCTAAATGAGGCATTGGGGGTTCACTTTGAAGAGCCCGTCACGCTCATCGAACGCAATGCCACGCTGGAAGTGTTTGAGCTAGAGGAGACGAAGACAACCTCTGGGGTGAATGCCTCTAGCAGCGCGAAGCGAAATAACGAAGTTGGCGCGCAGCGCAATATGGGTGGCCCTCACGACCAGAGTTGGCAAAGCACCCGTGATCCTAATGCTAGAGGAACGAAGGTCAGTGGAGGCGTGAATCATCAGCTCTCCATCAAAGGCACGTACAACCTGGCACGGGGTGAAATCAGCTTGGGGACGTTTAACTTACCCGAAGAAGCCAACGCCCAGCCCTATTATGCCGTCTTGCAAGAAAACGACGGCGAACGACGCAACTTAGGTCGTTATTCATTACAGGTAACCGCTGTCGCTAAAGGGTTTGCGGGGGCCTCACTCGCGCTTACCGCTCAAACGGGGCTTAGCTTTGACCATAAAGGCGTCAAAATAACCGGGACAGAGTGGGCCAAGCGGGAAGCTGAAGGCGGCGCACTTAAGGCATTTGCCGGCGCTACGCTGGGGGTACAGACCGCCTGCTCGTTACGCTGGAAGCCGCCAATGGATATTACCCGCCAGCTACCTCAGCTGGCCGACCAGGATTGGCTAACCCTCAGCACCCAGCGAAACGACCTGGAGGTCTGGCGCTCACTGGGCAAAGCCGTATTGGGGCTGGAAGCCAACGGCGGTATTGGTGGCGAATTGGGTATGCGGTTGGGCCTTCATCAAGGCAAGTTTATTGCTTATGTTCGCGCCAAACTGGTTGCCGGGGTAGGCGTTGGTGGACAACTCGCGATTGAATTAGACCCGCGGCAGCTTAATCTGTGGATGATGATGCTGAGCCAGGCTCTGCGCGACAATGACTACGGATTTGTCGATTGGGTAGATGCTGACGCCTTTGAAGGCTTTAGCCACCTCTCCTATCTGGCCACCACCACCCTGCTGGATGTGAGCCTACTGGCCGCCCGAGGCATCGACGGTATTAAGCGCCTTTACGAGTTAATGACCCAGAGCAATCGAGCGGTGATGGTGGCTTATGCATTTGTAAACGATCCTCGGCAAAAAGAAATGTGTTCCTGGGTGCAGCATCTCCCGCCGGAAGCGCTGGGGCCGTTACTTAACACACTGATTACCTCTCCCGGTTGGTTTTTCCCTACCGTCGACATCGATGGAGATAAAGTTGATAGAGGGCGGGCCATTGATCTACAGCAAATCGCGATTGCCCAGTGTGTGGAGTGGCTGGAGCAAGGATATTTGGACAATCGCTACAGCCGAGAGGCCGCTGAGCATCTGTTTGAACGTGCCGTGGCAAGAATGTCCCAAACAGGTCAGTTTGATAGTTATTCTTCCTGGGTGGAGGCCTACTGCCATAATCGCGAAGAGTTGGATGAGTTTATGAAGCGAAATGGGGAGGGTAGTGCTGATGCTAGAAGAGAAAAAGAAAAATACGACCAAATATCTCGTCGATTAGGGACTGATATTGAGGAATATCGTGAGACTTATTCCACGCCTCGTGGCACACGGGTTCGCTATCGTGAAAATTAAAAAGGTACTGTTAGTCATGTTGTTTAAAAAAAGTGTGCTTGCTGCGCTATTAATGTGGTCACTAAATAGCTGGGCACTGCCAGCGGATATCCAGGCAGCTAAAGACGAAGGCATGCGCTTATGGGGCATTTCGGAATGGATAGAAATGCAGCCTTATCTAGAGCAGTCCGCCGAAGCGGGTGATGTGGAATCAATGTACTACCTAGGTGAAGCCACGCGGTTGTTAGGTCGAGGGCTAACCACTGAAGCCATGGAGTGGTACTTGAAGGCCGCCGAACAAGGCGACCCCTATGCCATGCTGCGTCTATTTCAAGGCGGTGCATGCATTGGGGGCAAATGCCCTGAAGGCAGTGACGATTGGCGCGAAGCCGCATTGGGCATCACCCTGCCCAAAGCCGAAGCCGGTGACCCGGAGGCTATGCTGGCGATGTACTACATCTACGCCAATCTCGATGCCTCTCGTTTGACCTCTGTTTACAATTTCCTGGGCATTCCCACCCGTGCAGGCAAGTGGCTAAAGCGGGCTGCCGAAGCCGGGCTTCCCGAAGCCCAAACCAGATGGGGGCGACATATTATGAACGGACGAGGCTGGTATTTTACGAGAAGCCGCCGCTTAGAAGCCGCCGAAAGCTGGTTTAGCCGTGCGGCTGAGCAGGGTTATGTACCCGCCATGGAGAAAATGGACTATGTGAACAGAGAGCAACAGGACTTTGAAGAGAGTTGGCGATGGAGGCAGCAAGCATCCAATAGCGGAAATATTGATAGCCGACTAGGAGTGGGATGGTGTTACTTGGACCCCAGCCACGATGAAGAGTGGTGTCCAAATGAACAGGATAAAACAAAAGGCTGGGCAATTCTCTATGCCATGTCTCATGAGTTGGGTGGAAAAGGTGCAGAAGATATTATGGATTGGAATCGAGAAAAATTAACCGCAGATCAGAAGTTGGAGGCTGAGGCACTAGCGGAAGCGGAATGGATAGGCCGTCACCCACCGCTCTCAAGATTTCCTCACCGCTTTGGTTTCTGAGTAGAGATATGGCAAAAGCAACGCATCTGCTATTCGTTTTATTGTTGCCGTTGATGTGGCCCCTCAATAGCTTGGCTTTACCCGCCGATATCCAGGCCGCTAAAGACGAAGGCATGCGCTTATGGGGCATTTCGGAATGGATAGAAATGCAGCCTTATCTAATGCAGTCTGCCGCAGCCGGTGGTGCCTCACCGGTTGTTGGTTGATAGAGGCAGGAGCGGTCTAGCTGAGAGAGGCTGGTCAGCCCGAGCAGCGCCATATTACGCTCAATTTCACGTTGTAAAAGATCGGCGACATGCTCTACCCCGGCCTGCCCTGCGCAGGCGGCGGCGTAGTTGAAGGGGCGCCCCACAAAGACAAAATCAGCCCCCAATGCCAGCGCCTTTATCACGTCGGTGCCACGCCGGAAGCCGCTGTCGATCATAATGGGAATATCACTCACGCGACGCTTGATCTCGGGTAGCACCTGGAGCGGTGAAATAGTGCAATCCAACTGGCGGGCGCCATGGTTTGAAAGAATAATGCCATCAACCCCTGCCTGCTGAGCACGTACTGCGTCTTCCGGGTTTAATATCCCTTTGACGATCAATGTATCGGGCCAAAGGCGCCGCACCAAATCGAGATAACCCCAGTCAAAATGGCGCCGCCCCGAAAAATCCCGCGCGGCTTGGCGGGAGATAACGGGCGCGCCCCGCTCGGCATAGTTGTTTTCAAAATGCGGCATGCCATGCTTCCACAAGGTGCGCAGGAAGGTATTGCACAGCCAGCCTGGGCGCAGCAAGCCATCCAAGGCTAGACGCAGGCTTGGCTCCAGCGGCGATGAAAACCCCGCACGGCGGAAATTATCGGGATTAGGAGGTACCGGGTAATCGAGGGTGACGACGAGTTTTTTGAAACCGGCCCGCTGGATACGCGCCAGTAGCGCTTCGATACCTTCTGGGGTTCCCGGTAGATATGCCTGGAACCAGTCGGCCCCTTCCACCCTGGCCACCTCCTCCATGGGCACCAGCGATGAACCACTCATAATCATGGGCAAGTTGCGCTTCGCTGCAGCCCGCGCCAGCACTAAGTCGCCCTGGTAAGTTGAAAGCGCACTAATACCCATGGGGGCGATACCGAACGGGACGGTGTAGCGTTTGCCATAAAGCTCGGTGTGCAGATCTATCTGCGAGACATTGACAAAGGCTTTGGGTAAAAAGCAGTACTCATCAAAAGCGCTCAGGTTCGCGCGCTGGGTTCGTCCATCCTCGGCGACATGGTCGATATAGCCAAAAATTGGCCTGGGTAGCTTGCGCCGCGCCAGCCGCTCAACATCGTGCAGATTATGAATACTGGCGAGCTTTTTTTGAGTCCAGAAATTCACGTTAGGCTCCTTAGCTTTTTCAACCACGCACCACCGCTAGGCGAAAAAATCATGTCCACAAAAATGGGGCAGTGCCGTAGCGCTGCCCCATTCTATACATTTATTTTTGTAAACCTAGCTCAACGGCGTCTTAGCCTAGCTGAGGGCCTGCCTTGATGATCGCTTCGTTGACGCCTTCAAATTTCTTGAAGTTATCGACGAACTTGGTCGCTAGGTCTTTGAGGTGACGGTCATAGGCGTCACGGTCTTGCCAGGTTTCACGCGGGTCGAGCAGGCTGGAGTCGACGCCCGGCACGGCAAGCGGCACTTGCAGATTGAGCCCATCAATGTGCTTGGTGTCGATGTCGCGCAGAACACCAGACTGAATGGCGCTGATGATGGCACGCGTGGTCGGAATGGAGAAACGTGCGCCACCTTCGCCGTAAGCGCCGCCGGTCCAGCCGGTATTAACCAGGTACACCTGGGCGTCTTTTTTCTCGACACGCTTGATCAGTAGATCAGCGTACTCACGGGCAGGACGCGGGAAGAACGGTGCGCCAAAGCAGGTAGAGAATGTGGCGGCCAGGCCTTCCGAGGAGCCCATTTCAGTGGAGCCAACTTTAGCGGTGTAACCGGACAGGAAGTGATACGCCGCGGCTTCTTTGGAAAGAATGGATACCGGGGGCAGTACGCCGGACATATCGCAGGTCAGGAACACGATGGCATTCGGCTCGCCCGCCAGGTTTTCCGCTACGCGCTTCTCAACGTGCTCTAACGGGTAGGCGGCACGAGAGTTTTGCGTCAGGCTATCGTCGGCGTAATCAGGTTCACGGCGGTCGTCCAGCACCACGTTTTCAAGTACGGTGCCAAACTTGATGGCGTTCCAAATGACCGGCTCGTTCTTCTCGGAAAGATCGATACATTTAGCGTAGCAGCCGCCTTCCATATTGAAGACAATGCCGTCGCCCCAAGCGTGCTCGTCGTCACCAATCAAGAAGCGCGCCTGATCCGCCGAGAGCGTGGTTTTACCTGTGCCAGAGAGACCGAAGAAGAGACAGGTTTCACCATCTTCACCCACGTTCGCCGAACAGTGCATCGGGAGTACGTCGGCGGCTGGCAGCAGAAAGTTCTGCACCGAGAACATGGCTTTTTTCATTTCACCGGCGTAGCGCATACCGGCGATAAGCACTTTTTTCGCGGCGAAGTTGATGATCACGCAGCCATCAGAGTTGGTGCCATCGCGAGCAGGGTCACACTCAAAACCTGCGGCGTTAAGAATCGTCCACTCGTCTTTAACCGCCTGATTGTAGGCCAGCGGGCGCACAAACATGGTACGACCAAACAGGTTTTGCCAAGCGGTTTCGGTGGTGACGCGCACCGGCAGATAGTGAGTAGAATCACTACCCACGTGCAGTTCAGAGACAAAATGCTCTTGGCTGATCAGGTGGTCATTGACTCGATCCCACAGGGCGTTGAACTTGTCGGCGTCGAAGGGCTGGTTAACGTTGCCCCAATCGATTTGGCTGCTAGTGGAGGGTTCATCAACGATATAGCGGTCTTTCGGTGAGCGGCCGGTGCGCAGGCCGGTATTGACTACCAAGGCGCCGTTGGCTGAGAGGCGTCCTTCGCCACGTGCCACTGCGCGCTCAACTAGTTCGGCGCTGCTGAGATTAACGTGTGATTGGGGAGCGGCTTGAGTCGTGGTCATGTCGATTCCTGGGCTTCTCTCGATTTACCGGGCGTCACCGACGCCTTGATGTTCATCCCAACCACTGTAAAACCGGCTGGGTGCGCTGAAGTCCGGCGCATTATGGCAAAAAGAAAGCCCCCAGGAAACGGGGGCGAAGATCAAATATCTTGTAGTTAAACTACTACAAAGGCACTACATTTTGTGTTGCAACGCAGTAAAAATTAAAACAGTCGTTTGCAAGAACCGCCAAAATCATTGAATACAATGGCGCTCCTAGTACAGCAGGTAGTCGCCCTGGTATACGCTTTCGACTACATAGTTAGTGAATCGTGGGCGATGGCGCTTCGGGGTCGTCCAACAAAGTTTCAATATCCGCTGCTGTGTAGTGATATTTCGTATGGCAAAAGTGGCATTGGGTATCAATAGCCCCCTGCTCGTGCAAAATATCGCGCAGTTCCTCCTTGCCCAGAGAGTGCAATGCGTAGCTCATACGCTCCCGGGAGCAGGTGCAGCCAAAGCGCAGCGCTTTGGGTTCAAAAACGCGCACGGTCTCTTCGTGATAGAGACGATGCAGCACCTCGCGCTGCTCCAGGCCGAGCAGCTCTTCCGTTTTGATCGTATCGGCTAGCTGTACGCTGCGATCCCAGGCATCGACATCCTGGTTTTGTGACTCTTCTGGTAACCGCTGAAGCAGTAACCCGCCCGCCCGCTTCTCATCTGCCGCTAACCAGAGGCGGGTTGGCAACTGTTCGGACTGGCTGAAATAGGCTTCCAGACAGCCACCCAGGGACTCTTGATCCAGCGCCACAATACCTTGATAGCGATTACCTTCCCGGGGATCGAGGGTAATCACGATCTGCCCCTCGCCCACCAGTTCGCGGAAGCTGGCGTGCTCGCTGGGCAGTGCGGCGTCTTCTGCTATGCGGGCAATCGCGCGCAGTTCGCCACCGGGGTTGGATTCGGCCATTAACAGTGACAGAACGCCGCGTCCACGCACTTCGATACTCAGCGTGCCATCCAACTTCACGGTATCAGTTAGCAGGGCCACGGCGGCTAATAGCTCGCCCAGCAGCTCATTCACCGCTGGTGGATAGGCGTGGCGATCCAACACTTCGTGATAGGCGCCCGCCAGGGTGACGATCTCGCCGCGGACATTGGTGTGATCGAACATAAAGCGCTGAATTTGATCGGACATAATTTGGCAACCTAGTATTTTAGAACAGCAAGTATTTAAGGAAGGCTAGCGTTTAACAGCGAGGATCTACTCACCCTGATGGCGCTGGAAGCGCTGGATATCGCGGCGCTGCTTTTTGTCGGGGCGTTTGAGCGGATGCTGCATCGCTTCGTTAGTGAGGCGTCTTGCTTCGGCCTCTTTAGCACGACGCTGCACACTCTCTTCGGTTTCCGCATAGAGCGTGCGGGCTTCTGGTGCCCCGCGACGTTGATCCGAAAGCGATAAGACCTCTACCTCCAATATCTCCCAGCCCTGGGGCACGCGAATAAGCGCACCGATTTCCACCTGCTTGCTGGTTTTAGCGCGGCCGCCGTCGTAATTCACTTTCCCGCCCTCAATGGCTTTCTTGGCCAGTGCGCGGGTCTTAAAAAAACGTGCGGCCCACAGCCATTTATCCAAGCGTACGCTCTCGCTCATTTAGGCACTCCTTGGGTTGCTGACACCTGTTCAGGAAGCTTTTCGGGTAACAGGTGAGCAAAGCGATCAAGAGCAATAAATTCTTGCAGCTCTTTTTCAGGCCGCTGGCTGTCGGGCTGTTTAATGCCCAGCAAATGCTTAATGCCAAACTCACGAGCACTCTCGAGCACGCGGGCGTTATCATCGATAAACAGCGTGCGCGCGGGATCAAAAGCTTCGATGTCTTGTAGCGCAAACCAAAACGCCTGCTCCTCTTTGGCAGCTCCTACGTCCTCGGAAGAGACAATCACGTCCAGGTAACTTTCCAAACCGGTGAGCGGCAGCTTCAGGGCAAGACTCGCACGATCCGCATTAGTGGCGAGCACGACCCTCGGATGGGCCTGTTTGAGCCATTTGAGGAAATCCAGAGCATCGCTACGCAGGCCTATCAAGTGTTGGACTTCGCGCTTCAGAGCGACGATATCCACGCCCAGCTCGCGGCTCCAGTACGCCAGGCTGTACCAGTTCAAGGTGCCCTGCCCGCCGATAATGCGCGCACGCAGCGCCTCCTGGGAAGCCTCATCCAGTTGGTGCAGTTCGCGGTAGCGCCGCGGCAGATGCTCGAGCCAAAAGTGGCTGTCGAAGTGTAAATCCAGCAGCGTGCCGTCCATATCCAAGAGGACGGTGTCTATCTCGCGCCAATCAATCATTGCCGCTCCAGTCACGTTAGGAGTAAGCGTGCTATTGTAGCTTAACCGCCTTTTACCAGCCATGGAGGCCCACTTTTATGTCTACGTCCCCCCCAACGCGCGACACCTTCAATCACCCTGAAGGCGCCAGTACCAAGCGCTCGGGCTACCAGCAAAAGCCGCAAATTTTGGCTCGCAAGAGCGTGGCCCAGAGCCGTTTATTCCAGATTGAGTCGCTTGATTTGCGTTTTTCTAACGGAGAAGAGCGCCAATTTGAGCGTTTGACCGGCGCTGATCGCGGCGCAGTGATGATGGTGGCGATGCCCGACCCAGACCACGTACTGCTGATCCGCGAATACGCCGCTGGATTTGAAGATTATGTGCTCACCCTGCCTAAGGGGTTGGTCGACCCTGGCGAAGATATCATTACCGCGGCTAACCGGGAGCTGATGGAAGAGTGTGGCGTAGGCGCTCACCGCATTGAACCGCTGGTCGAGCTCTCGTTGGCGCCCAACTATATGCGTCACCGTATGCAGGTACTCCTCGCCACCGACCTGTACCCCAAGCGCCTGCCGGGGGATGAGCCCGAGCCGTTGATTGTGGAAACCCACGCCATTGAGGAACTGCCCGCCCTGCTACTGCGCGAGGATTTTCACGAAGCCCGCGCCATCGCCGCGCTCTATATCGCCCGGGATAGGTTGCGGGAAGAGAAGCGCAATAGTGCAACGGATTTATTGTGAAACAATAATTAGCTTGGCCGAGAGCAGCCTTTAGGCTCCGCACCATTGTAGGAGGCCACTTTTAGTGGTGGTTCGACACTTCGACGATGGGTGCCGAAGGCCCCCCTTGGCTTAAGCTGGCTGGCAGCCTAACCCATCGCGAGCTGAAGCTCCCTCCTACAACTAACGCCTAGCACCGGTGTACGTATCAGGCTCTGTGCCATTGTGGGAGGCCACTTTTAGTGGGCGATGGGTGCCGAAGGCGCCCCTTAGCTTAAGCTGGCTGGAAGCCTAACCCATCGCGAGCTGAAGCTCCCTCCTACAACTAACGCCTAGCACCGGTGTACGTATCAGGCTCTGCGCCATTGTGGGAGGCCACTTCCAGTGGGCGATGGGTGCCGAAGGCGCCCCTTAGCCTAAGCTTGCTGGAAGCCCAACCCATCGCGAGCTGAAGCTCCCTGCTACAACTAACGCCTAGCACCGGTGTACGTATCAGGCTCTGTGCCATTGTGGGAGGCCACTTCCAGTGGGCGATGGGTGCCGAAGGCGCCTCTTAGCTTAAGCTGGCTGGAAGCCTAACCCATCGCGAGCTGAAGCTCCCTCCTACAACTAACGCCTAGCACCGGTGTAAGTGTCAGGCTCTGTGCCATTGTGGGAGGCCACTTCCAGTGGGCGATGGGTGCCGAAGGCGCCCCTTAGCTTAAGCTGGCTGGAAGCCTATCCCATCGCGAGCTGAAGCTCCCTCCTACAACTAACGCCTAGCACCAGTGTACGTATCAGGCTCTGTGCCATTGTGGGAGGCCACTTCCAGTGGGCGATGGGTGCCGAAGGCGCCCCCTTAGCTTAAGCTGGCTGGAAGCCTAACCCATCGCGAGCTGAAGCTCCCTCCTACAACTAACGCCTAGCACCGGTGTACGTATCAGGCTCTGTGCCATTGTGGGAGGCCACTTTTAGTGGGCGATGGGTGCCGAAGGCGCCCCTTAACTTAAGCTGGCTGGAAGCCTAACCCATCGCGAGCTGAAGCTCCCTGCTACAACTAACGCTTAGCACCGGTGTACGTATCAGGCTCTGTGCCATTGTGGGAGGCCACTTCCAGTGGGCGATGGGTGCCGAAGGCGCCCCTTAGCTTAAGCTGGCTGGAAGCCTAACCCATCGCGAGCTGAAGCTCCCTCCTACAACTAACGCCTAGCACCGGTGTACGTATCAGGCTCTGTGCCATTGTAGGAAGCCACTTCCAGTGGGCGATGGGTGCCGAAGGCGCCCCTTCGCTTAAGCTGGCTGGAAGCCTAACCCATCGCGAGCTGAAGCTCCCTGCTACAACTAGCTCCTACTTCTAAAGATGATTTTTCAATGCGATCCAACGACGTTGGCGGTGGCTGTCCAGGCCTGCTTCCAGTAGGGCCATTGAGCGCAAAGCGTCGTCGACGCTGACCGGTAACGGTGCTTTATCGCGGATAGCGGCAGCAATGCCTTGGTAATAGGCCAGGTAGTCCCCCGGCAGCGTTGGAAGTTCACAACGCGTTAGCGGCGCGTTATCCCCCTCTCCTTCACGCAGCGTCAAGGTGCCATGTTGGCTATCTTCGCCCCATTGGGATGTCGGCACTTCGCCTGCTTTTAAGCGATCCTCTTGAGGGTCTAAGCCGTATTTTATAAAGCTGCCTTGGGTGCCATTAATCCGAAAGCGCGGCGTTGGTTCGGCCACCAGCGTGCCCGCCGCCAAGGTAACGCGAAAGCTTTCGTAGTCGAGCAGCGCCAGGAAGTCATCGTCAGCCTGGGCGCCATCTCGCAGCACGCCGAGTTCTAGCAGAATAGACTGGGGCATGCCAAACAGCTCACAGGCTTGATCTAGCAAATGTGGCCCCAGATCAAACCAAATGCCGCCACCAGGGGTGGCCTTCTCGCGCCAGCGATCGCGCACTTCCGGGCGGAAACGGTCAAAGTGAGATTCAAAATTGACCAGGCGTCCTAGCGTCCCCGCCTCAAGCAGGGCTTTAACGGTCAAGAAATCGCTGTCCCAACGACGGTTGTGAAACACCGACAATAGACGCTCTTTATCATCCGCTAACTTTTTGAGCAGCTTTCCTTCCGATAGGGTGACCGTGAACGGCTTATCGACCACTACGTGCTTGCCCGCCGAGAGAGCGGCTTTGGCGAGGGAGAAGTGGGTATCGTTAGGGGTGGGAATAACGATCAAATCAATATCGCTACGCTGACAAAGCGCTAATGCCTGCGCCTCTACCTCAACATCCGGCAGTGACGCCTGCACCTTGGCGGCATCGCTTGAAGACACCGCGACCAAGTCCAGGCCTTCCGTGGCCTGAATCAGCGGTGCGTGGAAGGTTTGGCTAGCGAAACCGTAGCCGACTAATCCAACGTTTATAATCGCCTTCATTTGATTCCTTACTCGGGCTGATTGTGTGTTTCAGTGCGTGTATCAGTCGAGCTTGCTTAGATCCCGAACAGCCCCTTTGTCAGCGGAGGTCGCCAACAGCGCATAGGCTTTAAGTGCCGGGGTTATCTTACGTGGACGCTGTTCAGCAGGCTTCCAGGCAGTGGCGCCTTTGGCTTCCATCGCTTCTCGGCGGGCCGCCAGTTCAGCATCCGTCAGTTTGACGTTGATCGCCCGGTTTGGGATATCGATACGGATCAGGTCGCCCTGCTCGATTAGTCCAATCGCGCCGCCCGCCGCTGCTTCAGGAGAAACATGGCCAATAGAGAGCCCTGAGGTGCCGCCAGAGAAGCGCCCGTCGGTCAGTAGCGCGCAAGCTTTACCCAATCCTTTGGATTTGAGATAGGACGTCGGGTAGAGCATCTCCTGCATACCGGGGCCACCTTTCGGCCCTTCGTAGCGAATCACAACCACATCACCCTCTTTGACTTTATCCGCCAGCACATCGGCGACCGCCTGATCCTGGGACTCCACCACATGGGCGGGGCCTTCAAAGACCAGAATCGAGTCATCGACCCCGGCGGTTTTGACCACGCAGCCATCCAGCGCGATATTGCCGTAGAGCACGGCTAAGCCGCCCTGCTGAGAGAAGGCGTGCTCAAGGTCGCGAATACAGCCGGTGGCGCGGTCACCATCCAAGCTCGGCCAGCGGGCACTTTGGGAAAATGCCGTTTGGGTCGGTACACCGCCGGGGCCTGCTTTAAAGAACTCAACCACCTCAGCGCTTGGCGAGCGCATGATATCCCACTCATCCAGCGCTTCTTTTAAGCTATCGCCATACACAGTGGGCACAGACGTATCCAGCACTCCGGCACGATCCAGCTCCCCCAGAATGGCCATAATGCCGCCTGCACGGTGGACGTCTTCGATATGGTACTTCTGGGTATTGGGCGCTACTTTGCAGAGCTGGGGTACTTCACGAGAGAGGCGGTCAATATCCGACATGGTGAAGTCAACTTCGGCTTCCTGGGCCGCCGCCAGGAAGTGCAAAATGGTGTTGGTCGAGCCGCCCATGGCGATATCCAGGGTCATAGCGTTTTTGAACGCTGCCTTGGAGGCAATGGCGCGAGGCAACAGGTGCGCCTCATCGCCTTCGTAATAGCGCTTAGCCAGCTCGACAATACGATGGCCAGCAGTTTCAAACAGGCGACGACGATCAGAGTGCGTCGCCAGCACGGTGCCGTTGCCAGGCAAGGCCAGGCCCAGCGCTTCGGTTAAGCAGTTCATTGAGTTGGCGGTAAACATGCCTGAACAACTGCCGCAGGTAGGGCAGGCGCTGCGCTCTACTTCTGCCAGGGTGTCATCATCCACGCTGTCGTCGGCGGCCATCACCATGGCATCGACTAAATCTAAACCATGGTTGAGCAGCTTGGTTTTACCCGCTTCCATGGGGCCGCCGGAAACAAAGATCACCGGAATATTGAGACGCAACGCGGCCATCAGCATCCCGGGGGTAATCTTGTCGCAGTTGGAAATACACACCAGCGCATCGGCGCAGTGGGCGTTACACATATACTCAACGCTGTCGGCGATCAGGTCGCGGCTGGGCAGCGAGTAGAGCATGCCATCGTGGCCCATGGCGATACCGTCGTCCACCGCAATGGTATTGAACTCTTTGGCGACGCCCCCGGCCTTCTCAATCTCCCGTGCCACCAGTTGGCCCATATCTTTTAAGTGGACATGGCCCGGCACAAACTGGGTAAAGGAGTTGGCTACCGCAATAATCGGCTTTTGAAAGTCGCCGTCTTGCATACCAGTGGCGCGCCATAGCGCGCGGGCACCGGCCATATTGCGACCGGCGGTGGTGGTACGTGAGCGATACTCTGGCATGGCTTCCTCTACTCTCTAATAATAGCTAGGCTCTATTTTTTATTAACCCACAGCACCTAAAGCCGCGGGCTAGGCTAATGCTGAAAAATATCAGTGTTTTTTGATTGTGGCATGAGCAATGCGCAGAGACTAGATGTAGAGGCTTGATGAAGAGGCTAAATAGAGAGATTCGATGGCGAGTGAAGCGCCCTCCATGGCGCCGATTTCTCAGAAGGTCGCCCACGCCTCTTCGGCTGGCTGGGCTTGGGCAGTACGCTGCGGCAAGGAGCTCTGGGCCGACGCTAATGCCTGGGCAGCTGCCGCTACTGATAGCGAGGAACCAAGCCCTGCTTGTTTGAGCAAGCGCTCACGCGCCGTCTCGCTGCTCTCTTCGGCGGCGCCCTCTAAGCGGAAGGCGGCGATCACATTGGCCAGGCTTAGTGCTTCGCGGGTGAGATCTTGAGCGGCGCTGGAAATTGACTGCACTTTGGAGGCATTCTGCTGGGTGACATGATCCATCTCCGCGACGGCAGTATTGATTTGCGCGATACCGTTGCTCTGCTCACCGGAGGCGGTGCTAATCTCTTCCATGATATCGCTGACTTTCATCACCTGGGTAACGACCTGTTCAATAGCGGCTTCGGCCTCTTTTACCGCCTGGGCACCCCCACTGATCTCCTGGGAGGAGGCGTCGATCAAGCGGCGAATTTCACCGGCGGCATCGGCGCTGCGACCGGCTAAATTACGCACTTCGTTAGCCACTACCGCAAAGCCACGCCCCTGCTCGCCAGCCCGTGCCGCTTCAACCGAGGCATTCAATGCCAGAATATTGGTTTGAAATGCGATGCCGTCGATGACGCTAATGATGTCGGTCATCTTATCGGCGCTGGCAGCGATACGCTCCATCCGCTCCACTAGCGCCTGCATACGCTCGCCGGTTTCACGGCTGGTGGTGGCGTTTTGCATGGCCAACTGATTGGCCTGACGGGCGTTTTCGCTGTTTTGCTGCACGGTCGCCGTCATTTGATCCATGCTAGAAGCAGTTTGCTGCAGCGAGGAGGCCTGCTGCTCAGTGCGCGATGCCAGCTCCTCATTCTGCTGTTTGATATGCTCAGATGCTGGGGTCACCACATCGACTTTGCTGCCCACCTCGGTGATCAACCCCGACAAGCTAGCGCGCATGGTTTCCAGCGAACTCAACAGCTCGCCCAACTCGTCACTACGCTTTAAGGTCACTCGGTTGGCGAGGTTACCCGCGGCAATTTGGAACGTTACCCGGCGCGCCTCGTTGAGCGATTTAATCAGCGATTTGAGTACCGCCATGCTTAGCCCCACCATTAACACAATACCCAGCAACAGGACGCCCAACTGACCATATAGTAATACCTGTTGCTGCTGTTCGGCATTTTCCATTAGCGTATGCGCGGCGGCTCGTTCCTGTTCAACCAATACGTTGATAGTGGCACTAATACTTTCAGAGGTGGGCTGCACGTTGTCATTAAAGGCTTCAAAGGCGGCAAAGCCGTTGCCATCCTGAATAGCCGTCAGGGTGATAGCGGCGTTTTCAATAAAGGTGGTGATATGAGCCGTTAACCCCTCTTGCACACCGCCGGTTTCGCGCGCTGCAGTATAGCCTTGCCACGATTGCTCAATGTTGGCACTCATGGCGGCTAATTGGCTTTCAAGGGCATCAAGATCCGCTCGCCTCGGGTTGCGTACCGCAGGCTCTAGCGCCTGGGTCGCTTGACTAACCCGCTGGTCAATCTGCTGAAGATCGGAAATGCCTTCAAGGCCAGTTTGATTGAGGGTGCGCAATCGCTCAGCGGAACTGGTTAAGCCATACACCCCCGCCGCCCCTGCGATGACTAATAAAACCACTGAAGCCAGCACCATGCCCATTAGTTTGGCCTGCATACTGCTGAAACTAAAACGCTTTGCCCAACCGCGCAGCCCAGTGTGGCGTATTGCACCAAAATGGAGCTTGAAACCACGGGTTTTGCCCTGTTGCATAGCAGCGTATACCCGCTCTGCCCGGGCAATGGCTAGACCTTCCGCTTTGCGCCGAATAGAGGTATAGCCCACCACACGGTCACCATCGAGCAGCGGCGCGACGGTGGTATGCATCCAATACGCTTCGCCAGAGTGACGGCGATTCTTGATCAGCCCCTGCCAGGTTTTACCGGCTTCAATGGTTTCCCACAGGTTCTGAAATACCGCTTTGGGCATGCTGGGGTGGCGGAACAGGCTATGGGGTTCTCCCATGATCTCGTCCAGCGTGTAGCCACTCACCTCCACGAAGGTTTGATTGGCGTAGGTGATTCTGCCCTGCAAATCCGAGCGCGAGATAAGCACTTCATCATCAGCCAACTCGTATAAGCTGGATGATGTTTGCCTCGATACTGATTGCGTAGATGTTGCCTGTTTAGCACTGCGCATTTAGAACCCCTACTTTTTTATTGACGGCTTACGCCATCATTAGAATCAGATTAGGGGCAATGCATAAAGCATGCCACCGCGAAGGGTGGCATGTAGTGAAAGGAATGGAGGAAAATCAGCTATCTATATCCCATTAGAAGCGTAATGCCCCATGAGCGCTAAAACTCTTCCCATTGGTCGGTACGAGGCTGCGCTGAGGATGATTTAGCACTCTGCTCGGAAGGGGCTGGCAAACTGCGGGCAGCTTTGCTGAGTGCCTGGTTAGCGCGCTGTAACTTGGCCCGCGCCTCTTTGATGCTCTCATCTTGAGCGCCTTCCAAACGGAACGCATCGACCACATTGGCGAGTTCAAACGCTTCAAGGGAGAGGTTATCGGCTGACGCGGCAATCGACTGGACTTTAGAGGCGTTCTGCTGGGTCACAAGATCCATTTCAGCAATCGCCGAGTTAATTTGACCGATCCCACTGCTCTGCTCGCTGGACGCAGTGCTGATCGACTCCATCAGTTCACTGACCCTACTCACCTGCTGAGAGACCTCCTCGATCGCCCGCTCTGCCTGTTCAACAGCACTGCGACCACCGCTGACCTCCTGGGTGGTGCTATCAATCATCTTACGGATTTCCTGGGCGGCATCGGCGCTGCGACCGGCCAGATTGCGCACTTCGCTGGCGACGACCGCAAAACCACGGCCATGTTCGCCCGCACGAGCGGCTTCTACCGAGGCGTTGAGAGCCAAAATATTGGTTTGAAAAGCAATCCCGTCGATCACGCTGATCATCTCGGTCATCTTTTCCGCACTCTGGGCGATACGCTGCATGCGCTCCACCAGCTGCTGCATTTGCTGCCCGGTCTCTCGAGTGCTCGCCGCATTTTGCACTGCCAGGTCGGTAGCCTGGCGGGCATTCTCGGTGTTCTGCTGAACCGTCGAGGTCATTTCCTCCATGCTTGAGGCGGTCTGCTGAAGCGACGACGCCTGCTGCTCCGTACGTGAAGAGAGCTCCTCATTTTCAGCGGCTATCTGCTGAATCGCCGGGGTGACGACGGATACCCGACTCTCTACATCGCCCACGATGCTGGAGAGGCTAAAGCGCATAGTGTCCAGGGAGTAGAGCAGCTCGCCCAGTTCATCGTTGGTTTGGCGGCGTTCACGGGCCGCCAGGTTACCTGCGGCAATTTGGAAAGTGATATAGCGCGCGCCCGACAAGCTGCGAAACACGGACTTCAGAATCATCACGCTCAGGCCGATCATGACTAAAAAGCCAATGGCCAGCAGCACCAGCTGAGCAATTAGCAGCTGTTGACGCCCGCTTTGCGCCTGGGTGACCAACGCTTCGGCATCGGCGCGCACCTGCTCTACCAGGGTGCTATTCATCTCGCGCAGTGATTCAGTGGTCGGTACCACGATGTCATTAAAGGCTTCAAAGGCCGCGAATCCATTACCCTCTTCAATCGCCACAAGGGCGGTTTGCACCGCTGCCCCCCAAGTATTCAGCGCGCTATCAAAGGCCTGGGCGGTCTCATCACTGACCGCTTCATCCGCGTAGTAGCCCGCCCACAGCGTCTGCATAGCATCGGTATATTGACCAATATCTGCGTTGACGGCCTCCAGGTCAGCCCGACGAGGGTTACGCACCGCAGGTTCCAGCATACCAACCGTTTGACCAATATAGCGCTCGATATGCTGCAGCGAGGCCACATCGTTCAACCCTGAACGATTAATGGTTTCCAGCCGTTCGCCAGAAACCATCAGCGCATAGACGCCCAATCCCCCTGAAAGGCAGAGCAACAACAACGATGCCAACACCATACTGGTGAGCTTGGCTTTCAGACTAGAGAACTGAAAGCGCGACAGCATGCCGGTCAAGCCTTTACGGCGCAGCGTTCCATGGGCTAGCGCATAGTGGCGGGATTTGCCCTTTTCGCGAATTTCAGCGTAGATTTTTTCTGCTCTGGCAACGGCCTTACCAGCGGCTTTGCGGCGCACTGAGGTGTAGCCAACGATCCGCTCTCCGTCTCGGAGTGGTGCAACGGTAGCGTGCACCCAGTAGTGATCGCCATTTTTACGTCGGTTTTTGACCACGCCTTGCCAAGTGACCCCGGCTTGGATGGTTTTCCAGAAGTCAGCATAAGCTGCTTCGGGCATATCAGGGTGACGAAGAATATTGTGGGGGGCACCGATTAGCTCTTCACGGCTATAGCCACTGACCTCAACAAAGGTAGGGTTGGCGTAGGTCACATTGCCTTTTAAATCCGAGCGAGAAATGAGTACCGCTTCCTCACTCAGAACATACTCACGTTGGGTCACGGGCTGATTATTGCGCATTAGTTCTCCAAGAATTAGATGTTCTTAATTTTTATTAAACATACGCTATTATCAGTGTGGCTATTGTCAGCGTACCAGTGAACAAATGTAAAAAAAGCGCCTTACTTTCGTAAGGCGCTTTTAAAGGTTAAAAAAACCTTGCTAAAAATAAAATCAACTCTCTATTTTCGACCAAACACTACATCCGCCACATCGCGGTAGCGCTTGGCAAAGTGCACTGTCATGCCCTCTTTTAGGTATTCCGGCAACTCTTCGTAATCACGCTTATTGGCATCGGGCAGAATTAATTCAAAGATATCGCTGCGGCGGGCAGCAATGACTTTTTCACGAATACCGCCAACGGGCAGCACTTGTCCGGTTAACGTCAGTTCGCCGGTCATCGCCAAAGGCCGATCAATCGCATGGTGTTTGGCCAGTGACAGCAGCGCAGTGGTCATGGTCACACCCGCCGAAGGGCCATCTTTTGGCGTCGCCCCTTCAGGTACGTGCAGGTGTACAAACGCCGAATCAAAGAAGTCGGCATCGGCGCCATACTCTTGCAGATGGCCCAACGTATAGCTGTAAGCGATATTAGCCGACTCCTGCATGACTTCGCCCAGCTTGCCGGTCAGCTTAAAGCCACGATCCAGAGAGTGAACTTTGCCCGCTTCGATGGGCAGCGTTGCCCCGCCCATAGAGGTCCACGCCAAGCCGGTCACCACCCCTTCGCCGGTGAGCACTTTTTCCTTGCGGAAAATCGGTGCACCCAAGAACTCCTCCAGGTTTTTGACCGATATCTTGACCGATTCTGGCTCCTCTTCGAGCAGCTTAACGGCGGATTTACGCACAATGCGGTGCAGTTGCTTCTCCAGTTGGCGCACCCCTGCTTCCCGGGCGTAGCCTTCAATGACCTGTTTCAAGGCAGCATCGGACAGACTGATACGCTTTTTCGTCAGGTTGTCGCGCTTGAGCAGCTTCGGCCAAAGGTGATTCTTGGCAATTGCCAGTTTCTCTTCGGCGATATAGCCGGAAAGACGGATCTGCTCCATACGATCCAGCAGCGGCCCAGGAATCGAATCCAGGGTGTTGGCGGTGCATATAAACAGCACCTTGGAGAGATCCATGCGCACATCGAGGTAGTGATCGAGGAAGTCAACGTTCTGCTCAGGATCAAGCACTTCTAGCAGCGCCGAGGCGGGATCGCCCTGGAAGGACTGCCCTAGCTTGTCGATCTCATCCAGCATGATAACGGGGTTTTCGACCTCGACTTCCTTAAAGGCCTGCACCAACTTGCCGGGCATAGCGCCCACATAGGTACGCCGATGGCCTTTAATTTCCGCCTCATCGCGCATGCCGCCTACAGAGAAGCGGTAAAACTGACGCCCCAGGGCTTCAGCAATCGAACGCCCAATGGAGGTTTTACCTACCCCTGGCGGGCCGACCAACAGCACAATCGAGCCACCTACGTCGCCTTTAAACTTGCCTTCGGCCAGAAATTCGATAATGCGCTCTTTAACGTCTTTCAAACCGTCGTGGTCGCGATCCAACACCTGGCGGGCATGGGGCAGATCCAACTGATCCTGGCTGGTGACGCCCCAGGGCAGCGAGGTTAGCCAATCCAGATAGTTACGCGTGGTGCCATACTCTGGCGAACCGGTTTCCAACACGCTGAGCTTATTGAGTTCATCGTCGATACGCGATTGAACGCGTTCGGGAACCACCAGCGACTCCAAACGCGCTCGAAAGGTATCTACATCGTTTTCGCGATCATCCTTGGAGATACCCAATTCACGCTGGATAACCTTGAGCTGCTCACGCAGGAAGAACTCGCGCTGGCGATCCTGCATTTGCGCGTTTACCTGCTCGCTGATTTCGCCCTGTAGCAGCGCCACATCGATCTCTTTACGCAGCAGCGGTAGCACCTTCTGCATCCGCTCTTCTACCGACAGTGTCGCCAACACATCCTGAAGCTCGGGGCCCTTGGCGGAGGTAATCGCGGCGGCAAAGTCGGTCAACGGGCCCGGCTGATGCGGACTAAAACGGTTGAGGTAGTGCTTGAGTTCTTCCCCATACAGCGGATTAATCGGCAGCAGTTCTTTAATGCCGTTAATGATCGCCATGGCGTAGGCACGGGTCTCTTCATTCTCCGCGTCAACCGGCTCTTTAGGGTAGGTAACTTCGACAAGGTAAGGCGGCTCTTTGGAGAGCCAGCGGGTAATTTTGAAACGCTGAAGGCCCTGGGCGATAAACTGAATCTGATCGTCTTCGCCTTTAAGTTTGTGCACTTTGACCGCGGTACCGATCTCCGGGAAACCTTCATGATCCAGTGAGGTAACGCCCTGCTCGCCGACAAAGGCAACACCTAGGGTGTGGTGCGGCGTGTTGCCCACGCGGCGCATGGTCTCTTCCCAGCGCTCGCGATTAACCACCAGCGGCTGTACCTGGGCAGGAAAGAATGGCCGATTATGAATAGGCAGCAGGTAAATACGCTCAGGAAGCATTTCACTGGCAGGAACCAGGGAGTTTACCCGCTCGCCGTCTGAGCGGTAATCATTGCCACCCTGATGGTTACCCTGTTCTTGAGCGCTCTTTTCAGCACTCCCATTAATGCTCTTTTCACTACTACCTTCACTACCGGTGGCTTCACTACTGGGGGCTTCACTACTAGGAGCGTCGTCAGTAGTGGATGATTGCTCGTCATCAAGTTGCCAATCAAGATCTTCAGCGTCGCGTTCGTAATCCTGGTCGCTCATGCGTCCTCCAATGAACCGATACCGGCGGTGACAACCGCCTAGCGTTGTTCATGGAATGCGGGCAGTGCGCCGAAACTTCAACCCTTCACGAGTAGAACAGTCGGTTTAATAACGCTTATTCAGGCCAAAGTTCGGGCATCGGGCGCCCATTAACACGCCACACGCCGCGCACCACATCGAACTGCAGTTCACGAGTGCCAAGCGGGAGCCCTAACCATAGCGCGGCGACGGTGGGCGCTTCATGCCAGGTGAAGTCACCATCAATACGCTCCAGCCATTTTGCCTGCTCTTGCTCTTTATCGAGGTCAACTACGCTAAGCTCATCTAGCTGGCGGGCATCAAAAAACAGCGCGCCATCCGCATCCAGACGAATACCTAACAACGGACTTTCGATGGCAACGGTCATGACATCTAAACGCGGCGAGTCGCTAAGCACTTTACGCAGATCAGGTTCAAGACGGGCCAACAACCCCTCGGCCATGGGTAGACTAGCGTCTCCCCAGGCGGCTTCCTGGCGCAAACGGCGTATCACTTCGCGCACTGCATCGGCATTCAGGCGGGAAAGCTCCATCTCTATACGACCACTGAGCAGCGGCATGTCCGGCGCTTCAGAAGGCACCATCACATCGCCTATTTCTAGGTCACCTTTAATACGTAGCTCGCTCTCATCCAGCACCATGTGGCTATTCAGGTCGAGGGGTGAGAGCTGAATATCATAGGAAGGGTAGCTAAGCGTCAGCGTCTCAATATGCAGATGGTCGCGTTGAGCAAAGTGGTAAGCATCATCAATATAGGTATAGCGGCTTTCGAGCACAGTGGGGCCTACCGCAAGCTGGGCCATCCCGTCAATAAGGGTGAGTTGATCAAACAGCGCGCGTAGTCGCCAATCACCAAACACCCCTTCCAAGCGCAGCCGACCGCCGCGCACGGCTAGCTCACGACCATTTTGTTGAATAACGAAGGGAGCAAGGGCAAGGCGCAGTTCGCTATGACCACTCAGGGTATGGTAGCGCCCTTGCCAGCGCGGCACAGATGGAGCAGAGACTTCACCCACAGCTTGCTGTAACACGGTATCGAGGCGGGGTAACACAGTGCCTTCGACGTCCGTGCTTAAAATGCCGTGTCGCGCGCGATAGGTAAGCTCAAGGCGCCAGGGGCGGCCCAGCAGCGGGGACAGAATCAGCCTACCCTGGGAACTTAGCCAACCCTGACGACTCTCTGTACGGTTGACCCGCCACTCCCCCCGCGCCTCCAGGTCTTCGAGCGCTTGGCGCAGGCTGCGCTCAAACAGCACGCTGGAGAGAAGCTGCGCTGCCATCCACACGACGGCTATGATCGCCAGTGTGGGGACAATCAGACGTTCCTTGCGCATGCTACCTCCTTGAAGCCAACGCGCTCGAAAAAGTTATCCACCGCTTCTGCTCTCTCACCACTTATTCCAGTTTAGTGCAGCCAGAACCAGAGGTGCATAGTACTCCAGGCGTAGACCCCTGCCATCACGTCATCGATCATGATGCCAAATCCGCCCGCCACGCGGCGATCAGCCCAACGGATGGGCCAGGGCTTAAAGACATCAAAGATGCGGAATACGATAAAACCCCATAACGCAGCCTCCCAAGAAAAAGGCACCGCCGCCATCGTCAGCCAGTACCCCACAAACTCGTCCCATACAATGCCGGAGTGATCGTGCACCCCTAAATCATGGGACGTTTTATCACATAGCCAAACACCGACAATGAAGGTGACAAAACAAATGCTCAGGTACCACCCCAGGGGCAATTCCGCCATCATCCAGTAGAACGGAATTGCCGCTAGCGTGCCAAAAGTACCCGGTGCCCAAGGCACAGTACCGCTACCTAAGCCGAAGGCAAAAAAATGTGTTGGGCGACGCCAGACACTTTTCGGTGCACGATTCATGGCGCTTCCCCACTAAAATGCTGCCAGCCAGCATAACCACTTAAATCACTTTGATCAGAAGCACTAACGCCCAACGTTTCACTACAGCGGCCGATAACGGTCAGCGAGAGGCCCAGTGGCACCAAACGCTGCTGCGCCTCGGCGACGTCGTCAGCGCCCAGCGTAACCAGCAGTTCGTAATCATCTCCGCCGGAAAGCGCCGCTTTTAGCGCAGCTTCCCGCCCTAGCGTGCTTTCCAGCTCGTCCGCTAGTGGTAGTGCATCTAACGCAATGATGGCTCCTACCTGCGAGGCCTCGCGAAGATGCGCCAAATCAGCCAGCAGCCCATCGGAAATATCCAGTGCAGCGGTGGCCAGGCCTCGTAGCGCCAAACCCGCCGCTAAGCGCGGTTGGGGCAATAGGTAGCGACTCAACAACGGATGCGAAAGGTCACGCTCGCCCTGCTGCCAAAGCGCCAGCCCCCCTGCCCCACCGCCTAACGCACCGGTGACGGCAATCAAGTCACCCGCCTGGGCACCGCCGCGGGTTAACGCTTCACCTACCGGTACCTCGCCCATCACAGTAACGCCTATGGAAAGCGCACCGGAAGTGACGTCGCCTCCCACCAGCGTAGTGGCGTGCTGTTGGCTAAGGGCATGAAAGCCCTGTGCATAGTCGGCCAGCCAGGCCTGGGTAGCTTCATCATCGGCAAATTGGCGCTGATCCAGGGTTAACGCCATTAAGCACCAGCGTGAAGTCGCCCCCATGGCGGCCAAATCGCTCAGAGCAACGGCCAAGGCACGATGACCCACCGCGAATGCCGGGGCTTCGCGGGGAAAGTGTACATCCACTACCGAGGTATCAACGCTTACGACCAGCTGTTGGCCTGCTTGCGGTACCAGTAGCGTGGCGTCGTCACCACATCCCAGTGTGACACCATTTGACGCGGTCGACGCCTCCTGCGACGACATAAAGTAGCGTCGAATCAAATCAAATTCGGCAAGCACAAAGGCCCCTTAAACGCTGTGTCATACCGCTCGCGTTCAGAGACGGCGAGCGCTGACCTCGGCACTGCGCAAGCGAATCGCCAGCTTGTCGAGAATGCCGTTCACGTATTTATGGCCGTCGGTGGCGCCAAATGACTTAGCCAGCTCAACGCCTTCGTTAATCACTACACGATAGGGTACTTCCATCCGGCGGGAAAGCTCGTAAGCGCCCAACCGTAGAATGGCCAACTCTACCGCATCAAGATCTTCTAAGCGGCGGTCTAGCAGGGGGGAGATCTCACGATCCAGTTCAGCTTTGAAACGCACGGTGTTGTGGAGGAGTTCGTGAAACAGTGCTTTGTCAGCAATCTCCATCACCTTCACCCAGTTTTCGTGATCTTCAAGATCGTCATCGGCGACCTGGCTACGAAACTCGGCTTCAATGGTGGTGATGGATTTACCCGTCATGTGCCACTGATAAAGCCCCTGCACCGTTAACTCACGCGCCGCGTGACGGCCCTGCTGAGCAGCAGAGGGTTTACGCTCGCTCATTGGGTATCTCCTGACGGCAGCGCGCGGAGCAGAGAAACCATTTCCATGGCGGCCATGGCAGCTTCGGTGCCCTTATTTCCGGCTTTGGTACCCGCGCGCTCAATCGCCTGTTCGATGGTTTCAACGGTTAACACGCCGTTAGCCACCGGCGTATCAAACTCAAGCTGCAGGTGATTAATCGCCGTATTGCAGCCGCCCGCCACGTATTCAAAATGCGGTGTGCCACCGCGAATGACCGCACCCAGGGCAATCACTGCATCGGGCTTCATCACCTTTAGTACACGCTTCACCGCCAGTGGGAGTTCCCAGGCGCCCGGCACGTGAACGATATGAATATGTTCTGCGTCTACGCCATGGCGGGTCAAACTGTCGACGGCGCCTTCCACAAGACTATCCACCACGTGATGGTTAAAACGGCCGACCACGATGACATAGTGGCCATCAACGTCAACAAAGGTACCTTCAACTTGAGTGAGGGAGTGCATCAATTTAATCCTGCTGATTCGTCCTGCTGAGAAATTGGCTCATACGCCGTGTCATTTGGGCCCAAACGCTCTACGACTTCAAGATCAAAGCCGGACAGCGCCGAAAACTTCCACGGTGAACTAAGTAATCGCATTTTACCTACGCCTAAATAGCGCAGAATCTGGGAACCGGTGCCGATGGTTAGGTAGTTACCGGCACCGTCGGAATCACTGGTACGCGGCTGGCGCACGCGATCCAAAAAGATATCCAGCTGGTCTTTCAAATCCTGGTGCGGGCGACCATCGTCAATCAACACAAACACGCCTGGCGCGGCACCGGCAATCTCTTCCAACGCGCGGTGGGCATCCCAGCGGCACTGCTCGCCTTTCATTAAGCCCATTACGTCACGCAGCGTATCGGCAAGATGCACACGCACCGTGGTGGCCTGTTCCGGCGTGGGTTGACCATTGACCAGCGCCAAATGATGGGCGCCCTGGATACGGTCGCGGAACACGTGCAGCGCAAGCTCGCCATGGGAAGTCATTACCGTTGACGCTTCCAGATGATCGATGGTCTGCTCATTGACGATACGGTAATGAATCAGATCCGCGATGGTGCCGACTTTAATGCCGTGCTCTTGGGCGAACGCCTCTAGCTCCGGGCGTCGCGCCATGCTGCCATCATCATTCATGATCTCGCAGATTACACCGCTAGGGTCACAGCCTGCCAGTGCTGCCAAATCACACGCCGCCTCAGTGTGCCCGGCACGACGCAGCACGCCACCCGGCTCTGCCATCAACGGAAAGATATGGCCTGGCTGAACGATATCGGAGGGTTTTGCATGAGGTGCTACGGCAGCTTGCACTGTGCGCGCTCGATCCGCTGCAGAAATGCCGGTAGTGACACCTTCGGTTGCCTCAATGGAGAGGGTAAATTTAGTGCCAAAACCGGAACCGTTATCGCGCACCATTAGCGGCAGATTAAGCTGCTCGCAACGGGCGCGCGTCATCGGCATACAGATCAAGCCGCGGGCGAAACGAGCCATAAAGTTGATATGCTCAGCCTGCACTTTTTCGGCAGCCATGATGATATCACCTTCATTTTCGCGATCCTCATCGTCCATGAGAATCACCATTTTGCCCTGGCGGATATCGTCCACCAGCTCGGCGATAGGGGCTAAGCCTCTAGAGGAGGGGTGCGCCATGGAATCTCCAATTAATGTAGTCACGAACGGTTATCGCGAAAGTGTCGCGTGAGTTAGTCATGATTTTGCGCGTCAGGTTACCTTGCTCTCACTAAATTCGCCAGATGGGCCAGTTTCGCTAGTCGCCTGAGGGGAAGCGATAATGCGCCAGTCGCGCCCCACCGCTCGCATATCGTGAATGGTTAACCGCCGCTGATCGGCCATACGTGAGAGCCCTGGCAGCGCAAAAAGCGGCCGTGCTTCGCCACCTAGCAGTGTGGGGGCAACGAACAGCTGCAGCTCATCGACCAGCGCCGCATCGAGCATAGCGCCCGCCAGCGTTGCACCGGTTTCCACCAGCAATTCGTTGACCTGCTCATTTTCGGCTAACCACTGCAGCATTACCACCAAGTCGATACGGCCATCGCTACCGGCGGGCAACACCTGCACTTCAGCGCCCGCCTCGGTTAGCCGTTCACGCTTCTCTTCCGAGTGATCTGGCGTAGCGATCACTAGCGTACGCCCAGGCTCGCTTAAACAGGCCGCCGCCAGGGGTAACCGCAAGTGGGTATCTAAAATCACCCGTAGGGGCTGGCGGCGAACCACTTCGTCAGCGTTGTCGAGCTGTAGCTGCTCTGCTCGTAGCGTCAGCCGAGAGTCATCCATAATCAGCGACTCCACGCCGCTTAATATTGCGCTGGAACGCGCCCGTAGCCGCTGTACCTGAGTACGCGCTTCTGGCCCGGTAATCCACTGGGACTCCCCCGACCCCATGGCGGTACGACCGTCTAAACTCATTGCCATTTTCAGGCGCACAAAGGGGCGCTGTTGGGTCATGCGAGCAATAAAGCCGGGATTCAGCACGCGCGCTTCAATCTCCAACAATCCCACTGCCACCTCAATACCCGCCTCCTCAAGCAGACGAATACCACGGCCACTCACTTGCGGGTTGGGATCCACCATGGCAATCACCACCCGCGACACCTTCGCTTCCTGGAGCGCCACCGCGCAAGGGCCGGTGCGGCCTATGTGAGAGCAGGGCTCCAGGGTAACGTAGGCGGTCGCGCCCTGGGCTTGCTCACCCGCATCATTCAAGGCGTTGATTTCGGCGTGGGGTTCACCGGCACGCAAGTGAAAGCCTTCGCCGACAATTTGCTCATCGCGCACAATCACACAGCCGACCCGCGGGTTGGGATCCGTGGTGTATAAACCTTTTTGCGCCAGCTGCAGCGCCCGCGCCATATAGCGATGGTCTGCTTGGCTAAAGGCACCGCTCATTGTGACGACTCGCTGCCTTGGCTCGGTCGTGAAGAGGGCTCTTGTGACAGCCGATCAATCTCAGCACGAAACTCATCCAGATCCTGAAACTTGCGATATACCGAGGCAAAGCGAATATAGGCGACGTGATCGAGGGTTTTAAGCGCTTGCATGACCGACTCACCAATATCGCGGGCGTTGATCTCACGATCACCCCGGGCGCGTAGGGTTTGACGAATGCGCTCCACCGCCGCTTCAATGGCTTCAGCACTGACCGGGCGCTTCTCCAGGGCACGCAGCATACCTGCCCGCAATTTGGCTTCATTAAAGCTCTCGCGGGAGCCATCGGACTTCACCACCCGCGGCATGACCAATTCAGCGGTCTCGTAGGTGGTGAAGCGCTCTTGGCAGCTCGCACACTGGCGGCGACGGCGTACCTGGTCACCATCGGCTACCAGTCGCGAATCTGTCACTCGAGTATCATTTGCACCACAAAAAGGGCAATGCATGGCGGTCAACCTATTGTCAGCTCGTGTCGGCGTGCCGCACGAGTTAGCGTGTTATAACCTGTCAATGTGTGTGCTATTAATAGCGTTTTAGCAGCAGCAACTGCCATAAGCTAATGTAGCTTAGCGTTTAAACGCGATATCAACCTCGCATTGTAACGATTTGGCACACAAGCTGCAGCGTTTGTGGCAGATTGTTTATCAGGAGCACCCCATGCCCACCTTTGAGCAGACCGTCCACGATACATTTTCAAATACCGTTCATGACTACCTCAGCCACCTTTACGGGCCCCGGGCGGGGGAAGTGCAGCGCCGCTTAAACCAGCGTCTAGAGCATTTTAAGTCGCTTGCTCCGTTTTCACCCAACCCCGTCGGAGCCAGCTCTAAAAACGCACCATCTTGGAGCGAAAAAGATCAGTGGGTGATCAGCTACGGCGACTCCATTATTGAAGATAATGTGCCGCCGTTGGCAGTGCTTAGCGACTTCCTTCAAGCGCGGTTGGGCGATCGCATCAGCGGCGTACATGTACTGCCCTTC
Organism: Halomonas sp. FeN2; assembly: GCF_020595105.1. NCBI lineage: Bacteria > Pseudomonadati > Pseudomonadota > Gammaproteobacteria > Oceanospirillales > Halomonadaceae > Halomonas > Halomonas sp. FeN2. Next base: position 4,111,493 of record NZ_CP074200.1, on the reverse strand, counting down.
TTTCCCTGGAGCAGCGACGACGGTTTTTCGGTAATCCACTACCGGGAAGTGAACCCCGACCTTGGTGATTGGTCACATATCCGCGAGCTCGCCAGTCATTACGATTTAATGGCCGACCTGGTGCTCAACCACGTTTCACGGGAGTCCCTCTGGTTCGTGGATTACCTGAGCGGCAGCCTGCCCGGCCGCGACTACTTTATCGAAGTCGATCCAGAGACCGATGTCTCCCAGGTGGTGCGGCCGCGCAGCAGTCCGCTGCTGGTGCCCGTTTCAACCCGGCGCGGTACCCGCTACCTGTGGGCGACATTCTCAGAAGACCAGCTTGACCTGAACTTTGAAAATCCGGATGTACTGCTGGAGTTCGTGGGTATCTTGCTGTTCTACCTGGAGCAAGGCACGCGGATTGTACGTTTGGATGCGGTGGCCTTTCTGTGGAAGCGGTTGGGCACCTCCTGCATTCATCTGCCGGAAACCCATACTGTGGTGCGGCTGCTAAGGGCGATTGTGGATCATGTGGCCCCCGGCACGCTGTTGATTACCGAAACCAATGTGCCACACCAGGAAAACATCAGTTATTTTGGTTTAAATCGGCTACCCGCGGGGGCGCCCGACGAAGCCCATATGGTGTATCAGTTTGCCCTTCCCCCGCTGCTGCTGCACACCCTCACCCGGGGCGAAGCGAGCACCTTGCAAACATGGCTTGCCAGCCTTCCGGTACTCCCCGACCAATGCACCTACCTTAATTTTACCGCCAGCCACGATGGCATTGGCGTGCGTCCCTTGGAAGGTTTATTGCCTGACCACGAGCGTGATGCCCTGCTGGAGCTGATGCACAAATTCGGCGGTTTTGTCAGCATGCGTAGCAACCCCGATGGCAGCGATACGCCCTACGAGATCAATATCACCTGGTTTGAAGCCATGCGTGGCACCCGCCGTGGCCCCGACCCGTGGCAGGTTGCGCGCTTTCTATGCAGCCAGGCGATTATGCTGAGTTTGCAGGGTATCCCCGCGCTGTATATTCACACGCTAACGGGCACGCTCAACGACGTTGAGGGGGTTGAGCGCAGTGGGCGGCTACGCTCGATCAACCGTCGGCGCTGGCAGCGTAGCGAGCTAGACCTGCTGTTAGATAGCCCTTCAACGCCCACCCACGATGTCTTCCATGCGTTAAACCGGCTATTAGACCAGCGCCGTCATGAACCCTGCTTTCACCCCAATGCCGCCCAGCGGGTGTTGGTCTCGGCACCGGAACTGCTGGCGGTAGAACGCGGCCCACTGCATGACGGCCGCCGTTTACTGGCGCTGTACAACGTCACCGATCTGCCGCTCCCCTTAGAGAACGTGGGCGAGGCAGTTACCCAGGCACTTGAAAAACACGCCTGGCAAGCGCTGGATCCCGCTAACCCCTGGGTCGCAGAAGATGCGCTGCCGCCCTACGCGGTGCGTTGGCTGGTAGCCGATCGCTAATACCACTGAGAAGACTCAATTTTCAAAAACTGTCGGTTGCGACATATCGCCCCAGGTATACCGCGCATAATACCTAAATAATGTCGTGCTGCGACAATGCCAGCACTGCATTATTTTAGGGGTTATTTTTTCTTATGCTGCAACAGAGTGTTGCCCTGGGCCCGGTGGGCTTTAGTATCCACCAACTCTTGATTGGCTTGGCTTTTTTATTGGCGCTGCTTGCCGGTGCGCTGCTGGGTCGGCGCCATCGGGTGCCCGTCAGCGATACGCTATTTACGCTGCTGTTTGTTGCTTTTATTGGCGCCCGCCTGGTCTTCGTAGTGCGCTACTGGGGCGAATATGATGGCCTAGTTTCGCGCCTGGATATTCGCGATGGCGGCTTTGATATTGTTGGCGGTATTGTTATCGGCCTTGCGTATACCAGTTGGGTTTTATGGCGCTCACCACGCCAGCGGTTTCCACTGACTGGCGCACTGTTGGCTGGCGGCCTTATGTGGGGGCTCGCCGCAGGTAGCGCTACCTTGATAGATCACCAATCTCGCCCTTTACCGGATATTGCGCTGAATACCCGCACAGGTGAGCCCATTGATCTACCGCAAATGTCGCAACAGAGCCAACAACCTATAGTGGTCAACCTATGGGCCAGTTGGTGCCCGCCGTGCATCCGCGAAATGCCGGTTTTTGAACAGGCGCAAACTACTGAAACCGACATCACCTTTGTATTCGTTAATCAAGGGGAGTCACCCGCCCATATTGAGGCGTTTATGAGTGAACACGGCTTCTCACTGGAAAACGTATGGCTTGACCCAAGCAATGCGGTTGGTCAAGCCACCGGAGCTCACGCCATGCCAACCACCCTCTTTTATGATGCCGATGGTCACCTGGTCAATACGCACTTTGGCGAGCTTTCCAGCGCAACTCTGCAGCGTGGGCTAGAACGATTGCGCTGACCTGCTCTCTTATCAGTCGTCTTCTGCTACTTTTCCACACCATTTTTCTAATGCCATATCATTAAAACAGGACGTTGTAATGCAATTAACCCGAAACACCATTAGCGGCTTTTTGTTACTGGTAGGATTGGTGGGCACCTCTGCGATCGCTGCCGACGAGCTCCCCGCCCCCATCCAGGCACTGGCCGATCAAGGCTTAGAGATTCATGGCCAATTCGATGCCCCCGGCGGGTTGCGCGGCTACGGTGCCAGCGTGCAGGGCCAGGACATGGCGATTTACCTGACACCAGATGGCGAGCACGCCGTGGTGGGTACGCTAATGGATAGCGAGGGTAATGACCTTACCGAAGCGCAGTTGGATGAGCATGTACGGGCACCGCTAGAGGAACAAACCTGGCAGCTATTAAGCGAAAGCCACTGGATTCAAGATGGCAACGTTGATGCTCCCCGGGTGATTTACACCTTCACGGACGCCAACTGCCCCTACTGCCGCCAGCTTTGGCAAGACGTTCGCCCCTGGGTGGAAGCAGGTAAGGTGCAGCTACGTCATATCATGGTCGGTATCTTAGCGCCCGACAGCCCTGGAAAAGCAGCCGCCCTACTCGGCGCCGACGATCCGGCAGCAACGCTGCATGCCCATGAAAGTGGCCAGCAGGAAATCGAAGCCAGCGCCCAACCAAGGGAAATTGAAGAACAGGTGTATACCAATAACCAGCTGTTCGAGGAGCTGGGGCTGTATGCCACCCCCACCTCGGTTTTTCAGCGGGAAACAGAGAACGGCAACGTGCGTCTTGACCGCATTCAAGGTATGCCCAGTGATGAGCGGCTGATCGAGATGATGGGTAGCGAAGCGCCGTAATCATCGCGAGCTAAAGCTCCCTCCCACTACTGACTTTGGGCACCGGGGCAGTTGTCTATTGTGGAAGGGCGCTTCTAGCGCGCGAAGGGTGCCGCTGGCGCCCCTTAGTGTCTTCCGGCTGGAAGCCAAAATGGTCGCGAGCTAAAGCTGCCTCCCACCGCTAACTTTTTGCACCAGGGCAGTTGCCTATTGTAGGAGGGCGCTTCCAGCGCGCGAAGGGGCCGGAAGGCCCCCTTGAGGTCAAGCTAGCTAGAAGACCAAACCTTGTGAACTGTATGCTCTTTCTCTTATTGCTACTCCTCGGAAAGGTTTTCAAACCTCGGCATCCCGACGTTCCAGGGTTTAATGTCGCCCTTCTCCCCGAAGTTGTCGTGGTCACCGAGTACATGGCCGTCGTGTTCGCGGGTTTGCCCGTACAGTGAGCGGTTATGAAAGGTCGAGCCGAAGCGCTCGGCTGTCTCGGCGACATCGCCCGTATAGCGGGGGTCTTGGGGGCGCTCTTGGCTGTTTATGTAGTAAGCAATATCCCAGGCGTCTTGATCGCTGAGCGACCGCGGCTGACCAAGCGGCATATTTTGGTAAATAAAGCCCGCCATGGTTTCTACTCGCGCGATCCCCGCGCCCCAATTATTTGAGCCGTCGCCCCAAGGGGCTGGAAATACGTATTCGCCGTTTTCATAGTGGCCAGAGCCATCGTTCTGATGGCATATCGAACAATTTTGCTGGTAAGCCGCTTCGCCTCTAGCGTAGTCGGGCTCTTCAGCTGGCTCATCCGGCGCGGGGAAGCCACGCCCATAGATCGGTTTGTCTGGATACATCGGCGCACCGGTGGCCAGCCACTGATGGTAGGCGCTCAGCGCCAGCATTTCATCGCTGCCATACTCCGGTGGCACGCCGTTCATGGAGTAAGCAAAGCAGCCTGCGATACGCTCTTCCAGGTTATTCACATGCTGATTCTTACCACGGAAATCCGGCAGCGTGATAGCCGCGGCCCACACTGGCGCACTGAACGGCACCCGCCCTTCGCCCAAATGACAGCTAGAGCAGTTCATATCATTGAACACGTTCTCACCACGCAACTGCTGCGTATTGGTGAATAGATCATGCCCATAGCGGATGACTTTCTTCAGCTCCGGATGAAGTTCGGAATTCTCAAGGTCTTCCATGGTGGGGGGCTCGTGTACCAGCATATTCAGCGCAGCATCTGGGCGCTCTTCCGGCTGGGCAAAAACCGTGGCCGTATAAACGGTACCGAACCCAAGCGAGCAGCCGGTCAGCGTTATGACGAGGGAGCGACGACAGATGATCATTGTGCTGTCTCCTGTTCTTCTGAACCGGGTTGCGTGGCATACCAGGCAGACACCGCCTGAATGTCGTTATCGCTCATGCGTTTGGCAATGGCCCCCATGAGATTCTGCGGGTCGTTGCTGCGCGTCTCGTTTTTCCACGCCGTCAACTGAGCGCTGATATAGCCAGCATGCTGGCTGGCGACACCTGGGAAGGTACTGCCAACGCCCGTACCACCGGGCCCGTGGCAGCTTTGGCAGGAAACAATGTAAGCGTTCCAATCGCCGCGTTCGGCAAGCTGTTGCCCCCGCGCCAGCAGCGCTTCTTCGGCCTCATCGCCGCCTTGCCCCGGCGTTACCGGCATTTGGCTATAGTATTCGGCAACATCGGCTATCTGCTGATCGTCGAGCATATTGGCAAACGTCACCATGGTCGCGTTTTGACGCTGCCCGGCTTTAAAGTCGTGCAACTGCTTAGCGATATAGTCGGCATTCAGCCCGGCTAAGCGCGGCCATGACTCACCGTTGGGCACATTCATACCGCTGCCATCGGCCTGATGACAGGCTGTGCAGGTCGCCGCTGCAGCCTGGCCTCGCTCCGCGTCACCCTGCTGCGCCAGCGCGCCTCCGGTGACTAAGCTAATCCCTATCAGCAGGCCAAACCTGCTTAAGCATTTTTTATTCATCTCGGTTTCTCCCTTGCGTTATCGTTGTCAGCTACCCGCCACTGGCACCACCAGGCGGGCGGTAAAACCACCTTCAGCAGGGCTGACAAACGTCACTTCGCCACCAAAGCGTTCGGCGATAGCTGCCACAATGGCTAACCCCAGCCCACTGCCCTGCTGTTTACTGGCGCGCCAGAATCGTTGCGTTAATTGTTCAAGCGTCGCGCCATCAACACCTGGGCCTTGGTCGCTAACGCTAAAGGTAAGATGACGCTCCCCTGGCTCCCACTGCGCACCAAAGGTAACGGGGGCATTGGCGGGCCCATGGCTAATAGCGTTATCGAGCAGATTACGCAGCGCGGTGATAGCCAGTTCGCGGGGCATCGCAAGAGCGACATCAGGCCAATGGGGCGGGACTATAAAGCGGGCTGATGTGTCGTGTTGGCTATCCGCCAGGGCGTGTTCTGCCACATCCGCAACGCGGCTAGCCTCACCATCATCAAAGCGCACACGCCCCTCTACACGGGCCAGCGTGAGCAGTTGGTCAAGGGTTGAGCTCAACCGCACCACGCCCTCTTCAGCATAGTTGAGCGATGTTATTGCGGCCTGACCTTCGACCCGGCGAGCCACTTGCAGGTGGGTTTTGATCGCAGTAAGCGGTGTGCGCAGTTCGTGGGCGGCATCGTTGGTAAAGCGCTGCTCACGGATAATGGTTTGCTGTACGCGCGCCAAGAGCGCATTAAGGGTCTCAATCAGTGGCCGTATCTCTTTGGGTAGGCCGTAGGTGGCGACCGGGGCCAGCGCATCGGGGTGGCGATTGGCAAGCGATTCGCGCAGCCGTGTTAGCGGTGCTAAGCCACGCCAAACTCCCAGCCAAAGCGCAAACATGCTGCCCACCAGCGCTACGATAAAGGGCACCACGGTCATGCGTATAACGCCGCTAAGCAGCATATCGCGCTCATCCATACGATCAGCGGTGGTAATCACAATGCCACCGCGCTCGTAGGTAAATACCCGCCAGGTCACATCGCCTGCCTGGCGATAAGTGTGGCCGCCCTCTCCCGGGGCGAGAATAGCGTCCATGTCGGCATGGGTGCGCGCCATGATTTCGCCTTGGGGCGAGTGCACTTGGCAGGCCAGCCCCTCAATGGGCGGAATAGACAGCACTGGATGCTCGGCATCCTCCCATACGTCAAACGGCAGCTGCAGGACTAACCCGGCCACCATTCTTGCCGACTGCGCTAAGCGCTGATCCAGGGTTTCCACAAACTTCTCTTCCAGGTCGCGCATCAGCCACGCCGCCGCCACACCCCAGAGCAGTGCCAGCGTTAACCCCAGAGTCAGCAGCAAGCGCGCGCGTAAACTCATAGCTGCCCCTTGTAGGGCGTACCAGCCACATGTACCGCTTCGGGTTTGCCCAACCGATAGCCAAGCCCGCGCACTGTTTCAATCACGCCGCTGCCCAGCTTGCGACGCAGATGGTGGATATGCACATTCAGCGCATTGCTCTCAACATCGTCGTTCATACCGTAAAGGCTATCTTTGAGTTGGTCGGCTGACAGGACGCTGCGTGGCGATTGCAGGAAGGTTTCAAGCAGCACCAGCTCCCGGCGAGACAGCATAATCAGCTGTTCATCGACGTAGACCTCCCGAGCCGTTGGATCTAAGCTGAGTGCGCCGTGGGCAATCAGGCCGCTGCTGCGCCCTGCTACCCGGCGAAGCAAAGCGTGCAAACGCGCTACCAACTCATCTAAATCGAAAGGTTTCACCAGATAGTCATCGGCGCCGCCCTGCAGTCCATCCACCCGGTCACGCACCGCATCCCTAGCGGTTAACACCAGCACGGGAACGTCGTTACCCTGCTCACGCCACTCGGCCAACAATTGAAGGCCATCGCCATCGGGCAATCCGCGATCAAGAATGACCACATCACTGGCCACCGTTCGCATCGCCTGACGGGCAGCGTTCACCGTAGAGACGTGATCAACCACGAAATCGAAGGTCATTAATCCAGCGCGTATACCCGAAGCAACCAGCGGGTCATCTTCAATCAACAAGACGTGCATAGCGGTTTCCTATTTATTACCCATCAGCATGGCTGACGGGCATTAACCCAGCGTTAAGACAAATAAAAACGCCCTTGCCGTGATGGCAAGGGCGTAGGCATGGCAATCGTCGAATAAGGACGAATGGCTAGGCGAGACGCTTAGCAACAAACCACCCCAACACCATTGTCACCAGCATGGCCAATAGCGGTAACGAAAGACCGCCGATGGAGGCAATCGCCGGCCCTGGGCAGTAGCCGGAAAGCCCCCAGCCGATGCCGAACAGGGCAGCGCCCCCTAACAACTTTGCGTCCAACTCACGTTTGGTCGGCAACTGAAAGACGCCACCCAACAATGGTGCAGTACGCTTGAATACCAGCCGATAACCAACAAAGGTGGTGATGACGGCCCCGCCCAATACGAACATCAGCGTTGGATCCCAGGCGCCCGCTACGTCTAGAAACCCCACTACTCGCGCGGGGTCGGTCATGCCTGAAACAGCCAGGCCGATACCGAAAAGTAGCCCCGCCGCATAGCCCGCCGCTGTTTTCATCCAATTGCTCTTGTTTGACTGACTCATTGAACTATTCATTGAACGCCACCTAAACCTAGCAAGTGGCGCGAGATGTAAACGGTCACTAGCGCCGTCAGCAAAAACATACCGGTGGCTGCCATAGAGCGTGGTGCCAAACGCGCCAGGCCACATACGCCATGGCCGCTGGTGCAGCCACTGCCCAATCCGGTGCCCACACCCACCAACAGCCCAGCCACCAGCATTAACCCTACGTCTCCTACTGGTGCGCCAATCACCTGGCCAGGGCTTTCGGCAACGTTGCCTAAACCACCACCTAGCGCCATAAGCAGAAGCGGGCCGCTTATCAGCCCTAACAGAAAAGCCACTCGCCAAGCGCTATCGCCCTTGGGGCATTGGGTTATCAAATTGCCCACGATGCCACTGATACCGGCGATACGCCCCAGCGTTGCCATCAGCCAGGTAGCAGAAAGCCCGATCAACACACCCCCAACCAGCCCTTGTAAGCCTGCTGTCCAATCCACTACTGTCTCCCAAGCATTCCGCTTTCACAGGTTAAAAAAATAGAAACGGTTAGAAAAAATTAATCGGCACTTTGAGATAGACGGTGCCATTCTCTTCCGCTGGAGGCAGCTCCCCCGCACGCATATTGACCTGCACAGAAGGAATAATGAGCCGTGGCATGCCTAAGGTGGCGTCACGCTCGGTGCGCATCTTCACAAACTCGTCTTCGCTGATGCCTTCATGAACATGGACATTCTCACTACGCTGTTCCGCCACGCTGGTTTCATGCTGAAAGGTATCGCGACCAGTGGCTTTATAGTCGTGACATAAAAACAATCGCGTCTGCTCGGGAAGCGCTAACACTTTTTGAATAGAGTGATACAGGGTGCGCGCATCACCGCCGGGGAAGTCGCACCGCGCGGTGCCATAATCCGGCATAAATAGCGTATCGCCGACAAAAGCGGCATCGCCCACTACGTAGGTTAAACAAGCTGGCGTATGCCCTGGGGTATGCAGCACACGGCCTTGTAATTGGCCAATCGTGAAGGTATTCCCTTCTTCGAACAGCGCATCAAATTGGCTGCCATCCCGGGCGAACTCACTGCCCGCGTTGAACGCCTTACCGAAGATCTCCTGCACCTTCACTATGTTGGCACCAATGCCGGTTTTACCGCCTAACTGCTCATGCAGGTAAGGCGCCGCCGAGAGGTGGTCGGCATGTACATGGGTCTCCAAAATCCAGACAACATCGAGATCGTGCTCGCGAATAAAGGCGATGATGTTGTCAGCGGATCGCACGTCGGTTCGCCCAGCGGCATAATCAAAGTCGAGCACCGAATCTATGATCGCGCAGGCACGGCTATCGGGGTCTTGAACGACATAGCTAAAGGTGTTCGTGGGCTCATCAAAAAAGTGCGTAACGATTGGGCGTTGCATCGCTGTCTCCCATGGGGTGGAAATCTCATTCTCATACGGTAGGGACAGCATAGTTCATTTTTCGTTCTATATTTAGATCATTTTAGAATATAAAGGTGCTACTATCCACAATATAGCTATGCGCAAAATAGCGTTCGTCAGGTATTTCGCTAAGGTCTGCTCTGTTTAGGCCGATAGTGAACGAATAGGGAATGGGTTCCTTACTTCATTACAATAACTAGGAAGAACATGACTCACTTAACAACCACACAAAAACTCTGGGGAACGCTGGGTATTATCTGGGTTGCCATGCTGCTTTTGGTTGGCTGGCTGGCCTGGGAAAACCGCCAGACAATCGAGAATGAACGCCGCGACAGCATTCAGTACGTGGTGGAAAGCGTGCAAAGCCAAATCGAAGCCCTGCAAGAGCGGGTCGCCGCCGGTGAGCTAAGCCTGGACGAAGCGCAACAGCGTGCCATTGATAATATGTCCACCGTTAGCTTTGGGGCTGGTGAGTATATTTTCTCTTTCAACGATGACTTACTTATTATCTCCCACCCCAGCCGTGACCCCGGCACTGACATGACCAACTATGAAGATGCCAGCGGTATGGCGCTATACCCAGAATTGCTGCGTGTCGCCCAAACAGGCGGTGGCCACGTTGACTACTACTCTACCCGCGCGGGTGGCGATGAGCAGTTGCCGAAAACCAGTTATGTAGCACACCTTCCCGAGTGGGATTGGTCACTGGCGACCGGTGTTTATGTCGATGATATTAACGCTGCCTTTATTGCCGGTTTGATTCGCTCGATAGTCATACTGCTGATCATTGGCCTTCCGGTAACGCTGCTGATGGGGTGGGTTATTCGTGATGTTTCTCGTCGTTTAGGCGGTGACCCACGCTACGCCGCCAGCGTAGTGCGACATATCGCTGATGGCGACCTGACCCAAGTTACTCAACTTTCACCAAAGGATCAGCAGAGCCTACTTTTTAATATCAATCGCATGCGCGAGGCACTCGCTGAGACGATTGGCGATATCCACCTCGGCGCGAGTCAGGTCAACAGTGGCGTAGAGCAGATCGTTGGCGTTAACGAAGAGCTTTCCACCCGTACCGAACAGCAGGCAGCTTCATTAGCCGAAACGGCCTCCAGCATGGAGCAGCTTACCGCCACGGTTAAGCAAAATGCCGAGCACGCCGATCACGCGCGTACGCTTGCCACCCGAGCGGCCGACAGTGCGCAGCGCGGCAGTGACTCGATGTCAACGGTGATCACCACCATGGCGACGATTAACGAAAGCGCCACTCAAATGAGCAGCATCGTTAACACCATTGACGGGATCGCCTTCCAAACCAACATTTTGGCCCTAAACGCCTCGGTGGAAGCCGCGCGCGCAGGCGATCAGGGCCGTGGTTTTGCCGTGGTTGCCAATGAGGTTCGTCAGCTAGCCAGCCGCTCGGCTGCCGCCGCCCAAGAGATCAAAACGCTGATCGAAGCGTCGGATAGCAAAGTGGTGGAAGGTAGCCGCCAAGTAAGTGACACCGGGGATGTGATCAATGGCATGGTCGCTGACATTAAACAGCTCAGCACACTGGTTCAGGAAATCTCTGCAGCCACCATTGAGCAGAGCAGCGGCATTGAGCAGGTCAACCAGGCGGTAACGCAAATGGATCAAATGACCCAGCAAAATGCCAGCCTGGTGCAACAGAGTAACCACGCCACTCAAACGCTCGCACAGCTCAGCGCCCAGCTGCGTCAGTTGGTTGCTCACTTCCGCATTAACCAGAGCGCTGGGCATGCACATGCAAGTCTGCCAGCCTCTTCCCCTGCCCCGCGGGCAGCCTACCAGGACAGCGATTTTTAGTCTCAATATCCGCTGAGTGAAACCACTCAGCTATCTAGATGTTGTGGGAAGGCGCTTATAGCGCGCGAAGGGTGTTGAAAGCACCCCTTAGGTTAAGCTGGCGAAGTGCCTGAACATTCGCGAGCTAAAGCTCCCTCCCACAGGTTTAGATATCTCCCACAGGTTTAGCTATTTTCCTAGCGGGGATAATTCCACACTGAGTGAATACGAGACAAAAAAGGCCAACTCCCCTTGGGTAGCTGGCCTTTTATTGTCTATATCGTGCAGGAAACGCCTAAACCTTACCCTGGTTATCCAGTTCTACTGCCTCGTGCATGCGCGTGAGCAGATCCGGCACCGCGGCCTGAACACGATTCCAGCTGGGGATAAAAGGTCGCTCTCGCGGGTTATCCATAAAAAGATTGCCCGCTTCGAGCAGGTTACTGGCAAACAGCTCCACGGCCTGCTCTTCGCTGTGACGATCAAGACTTAGACCGTTCATCGTCGCATCGTGGTCATAGGCTTCGATCAAATCCAGCGCAAAGCGGTAGTAGGTGGCTTTAAGCGTGCGGAAGTCTTCGCTGCTAAAGGTAACCCCCTGGGTAGCTAGTTTGCGATAGAGCGCTTTTGAAATATCCAGGCTCATGCGGTTTAAGCCGCTATCAGGATCATCTTCGCTAACCGGCTGATGCTTGTGGTCGTAGGCATCGGCAATATCCACCTGGCAGAGCTGGCGCAGGGAGTAGTTGCGCTGTAACTCCGACAAAACGCCAATTTCCAGCCCCCAGTCTGCGGGCATACGAATCCCCTCGAGCACTTCACTACGCATCGCAAACTCACCTGACAGCGGGTAGCGAAAGCTATCCAGATAATCGAGGTAGGGCATCGGCCCGCAAACCGTTTTAAGCGCCCGCAGCAACGGCGTGACTAATAGTCGAGAGACGCGACCATTTAGCTTGCCCTCGGCAATACGCGGGTAATAACCTTTGCAGAAGCTGTAGTTGAAATTAGGGTGCGCCACGGGATACATCAAGCGCGCAAGTAGCCCCCGCTCATAGGTCAAAATATCGCAGTCGTGAAGCCCTACTACCGTCGAGCGCCCTGATGACAGCATATAGCCTGCGCAATACCACACATTGCGCCCTTTACCAGGCTCTAACGCGCCTAAACCGTGCTCTTCCAGCTCCGCATCCAGGGCACGCAGCCGTGGGCCATCGTTCCATAAGATGCGCGTGTGCTGCGGCAGGCGTGAGAAAAATTCCCGAGCATATAAAAATTGCTCGCGATCGGCTCGATCCAGGCCAATGACAATTTCATTGAGGTACGGGACTTTAACCAGCTCATCGACGATTGCTGACAGCGCCGGCCCTTCCAGCTCAGAAAAAAGCGACGGCAAAATCAGCCCCATTGGACGCCGTCGAGCAAACTGGCACAGCTCTTGTTCAAGCGCTTCCACCGAGCGCCGGGTAAGGTTGTGAAAGTCCGTAATAATACCGTTTTGATGAAAGTCACTCATGCGCTTACCTCCCTGGATTCAAAGTACTGGAGTCAAAGTACTGGACTCAAAGAACTGTACTCAAAGGATCACGACATCTCTCTTCTCCGCCGTCGCTAAACGGCGGTCATCTCGCCCCCACCAGTAGACCACCCCCTCGGCCCAGCCGGTAGGCCCTGTTGCATCCGTGCGGTAAATAGAAGCGTTGCAGGGTTCTACGGCTAAGTCATGGCAACCTCGAATTACCACCGCTTGATCCACCGCTTCGAGCATGGTGATATCGTTTGGCCCATCCCCTAACCCCAATGAAAGAGGCGTTCGGCCTCTTAACGCCGTGAAACGTTTAACCAGCCACTCAACGGCACTTCCTTTATCGGCGGAAAGTCCCATCACATGCCAAAAGCGCCCGCCTTGAGTAAGCTGTAGCCCATCCCCTTCTAAAGCGGTGCGAAACGTCTCTAGAGCTGCCTCGGAGTCCTGCCACAGCAGCGGCTCACTACCTTCCCGCTGCCGCGCATCCCGGGCGCGAACCGCATCAAGCCCGGTGAGCTCCATCACCTCAGCTACGCTCATCTCTCCCATGCGAGTGAAACGAATCCCCAGACGCTCGCGCCAAACCTTCAACCGGGCACGAATAAAGCCAATATCCACACCAGGATGCTTGATAACGACGCCATCACGGCCACTCCCTGGGCGGTCTAAGCGCGCATGGCACCAGCCTGGCGGTAGACCAATAACCGCACCGTTTTCAGCAATAAACGGCGTTGCCGTGAGACCCAGGGCTTCGCGCAGCGGAATCAGTTCGGCACGGGTTTTACTGGTCACCGGAATTACCGGCACCCCCATCTGCTTTAAGCGGGCAAGCCAGGGAGCCGCGGGACTGAAGTCATAGCTGTGATGATCCAGCAGCGAGCCATCTAAATCGGTCACTACCAGACGTGGCTGCAGAGCAGGATCAACCGAAGGGGTTGACTGGGCGGATTCAGGCATAGCACTACCTCTCTTCGGCCTTAACGCTTCGTTAAGACGTCATGTCTCGGACACCTAAATAGCTATGGCCAGCTATTAATTGCTATAGAAAGCATAGCAATTCATAAGCCAAAACAGAGAAGTGTCGATTCAACAGAGGGTTACAGGACTTTTTTGCGGGAAAAATGTATCGCAACACTCGCAAGCACCAAAAAGAGGCAGTTTTAACGCACCAAATAAGTGCAAGAAAAATCACGAGGGAAAATAAAGCTATAAAAAAACGTCACAGGTCTTGGCAACGTCTCATAAATAGCTATACTGAAATTGTACCCACTGGTGATCCTGTACACCCCTCACCTGATTCCAGTGGGCTGCAGTGAGCCAAGCCCTTTGATGCCCGCCTCCCCCGGCGGGCTTTTTTTTGCCCCACCTAAGGGGCGCCTACGGCACCCTTCGCGCGCTGGAAGCGCCCTCCTACAAGTAGCTTCTGGCTTAGGGCTGGCTGTCTGGTGTTGTGGGAGGGAGCTTTAGCTCGCGACCATTCTAGCTTCCAGCCTGAAGACACTAAGGGGCGCCTGCGGCACCCTTCGCGCGCTGGAAGCGCCCTCCTACAAGTCGCTTCTGGCTTAGAGCTGGCTGTAGGGTGTTGTGGGAGGAAGCTTTAGCTCGCGACCATTCTAGCTTCCAGCCGGAAGACACTAAGGGGCGCCTGCGGCCCCCTTCGCGCGCTGGAAGCGCCCTCCTACAAGTAGCTTCTGGCTTAGGGCTGGCTGTAGGGTGTTGTGGGAGGAAGCTTTAGCTCGCGACCATTCTGGCTTCCAGCCGGAAGACACTAAGGGGCGCCTACGGCACCCTTCGCGCGCTAGAAGCGCCCTCCTACAAGTAGCTTCTGGCTTAGTGCTGGCTGTATGGTGTTGTGGGAGGAAGCTTTAGCTCGCGACCATTCTGGCTTCCAGCCGGAAGACACTAAGGGGCGCCTACGGCATCCTTCGCGCGCTGGAAGCGCCCTCCTACAAGTAGCTTCTGGCTTAGCGCTGGCTGTAGGGTGTTGTGGGAGGGAGCTTTAGCTCGCGACCATTCTGGCTTCCAGCCGGAAGACACTAAGGGGCGCCTGCGGCCCCCTTCGCGCGCTGGAAGCGCCCTCCTACAATAGACAACTGCCTCGGTGCCAAAGCTAGTGGTGGGAGGGAGCTTTAGCTCGCGACCATTCTGGCTTCCAGCCGGAAGACACTAAGGGGCGCCTGCGGCACCCTTCGCGCGCTGGAAGCGCCCTCCTACAAGTAGCTTCTGGCTTAGGGCTGGCTGTAGGGTGTTGTGGGAGGGAGCTTTAGCTCGCGACCATTCTGGCTTCCAGCCGGAAGACACTAAGGGGCGCCTGCGGCCCCCTTCGCGCGCTGGAAGCGCCCTCCTACAAGTAGCTTCTGGCTTAGTGCTGGCTGTAGGGTGTTGTGGGAGGAAGCTTTAGCTCGCGACCATTCTAGCTTCCAGCCGGAAGACACTAAGGGGCGCCTGCGGCCCCCTTCGCGCGCTGGAAGCGCCCTCCTACAAGTCGCTTCTGGCTTAGTGATGGCTGTATGGTGTTGTGGGAGGGAGCTTTAGCTCGCGACCATTCTGGCTTCCAGCCGGAAGACACTAAGGGGCGCCTACGGCACCCTTCGCGCGCTAGAAGCGCCCTCCTACAAGTCGCTTCTGGCTTAGTGCTGGCTGTATGGTGTTGTGGGAAATGGGATGGATCCGTCCCTCTGTGCCAAGATGAAGAAGTACTTCATCTAACGTGCGCAGAACACTGACGGCATCTTGAAAGAGGATCCATCCATGAACAACATTAGCATTGTGGGTATTGATCTTGCCAAGCATGTTTTTCAACTTCATGCCGTTGATGACAGTGGCCATAAAGTGTTTAGCAAAAAGATCAAACGTGATCAGTTGAGAACAGTGATGGCGAACCTTCCGCCCTGCATCGTGGCCATGGAAGCGTGTGGCTCCGCTCACTATTGGGCTCGTGAGATCAGCCAGCTTGGTCACGATGCACAACTGCTCCCTCCACAAGCCGTAAAACCGTTTATTCAGGGGCATAAAAATGATGCACGCGATGCCGCCGGTATCGCCGAAGCGGCTGCACGCCCGGCGACACGGCGCGTGACAGTGAAAACCCAGGAACAGCAGTCGCTACAAGCACTGCACCGGGTACGCAGCCGCCTTGTGCGTGCTCGGACGGTGGTCGGCAACGAGCTGCGCGGACTGTTAAATGAGGTTGGCATTATTGTGGCTCAAGGCCACCGGGTTATCCGACAAGGGGATATACGCCAATTGCTAGACGAGCGTCACGATCAGTTGGGAGCCACGTTATGCAACGTGATCCATGACCTCTTAGATGAGTGGCTAGCACTCGACACGCGCATCGCCGAGTACGACAAACGACTAGAGGCGTATGTTCAGGCCTCTCCCTGCACGAAGCAGCTGATGAGCGTTCCTGGCATTGGCCCTGTCAATGCCACCTTGCTCGTCAGTCATATGGGGGATCCCAAGCGTTTCCCTAATGGACGGCAATTTAGCGCTTCTATTGGTTTAGTGCCACGGCAGTACTCAAGTGGCGGTAAGAACGTCTTAAAAAGCATCACCAAACGTGGCAACAGCGAGGTGCGGCGCCAACTCGTTCATGGTGCCAGGGCGGCTTTGAGGCAGTTTCAACGTCAAGAACACCCCGACCGACTGGCTCAATGGGTCATACGGCTGGCGGCACGGGTAGGTCAGCGAAAGGCGATTGTGGCCCTCGCGAATAAAATGGCGCGAATTTGCTGGTCGATACTCGCTCATCAACGCTCTTATCAAGCCTAGAAAAGTGAGGCAGTTGCCTCTACGAGGTACTTAGAAAAAGTCATATTATCGTTTGAAGTAAGTACACCCGAGGTTGCGTGAGTAAGACATTTGATGGCACACAGGTAAGACCGACTCTCTGTCACTCTGTGAAGCTGTTAGGCCCCTTGAGAGGCCGCGTGGGAGATTAAGAGCAGAGAGTGCGCATTCCATCAGGGCCAGGTAGTCGCGCTACCATCAAAGGCCGGATATAAGCGTGCAGTCCTCATCCGTGTGCATCTCGTGGCTTGCTTGCTCAACGGGACGGATCCATATAAGGAAGCTTTAGCTCGCGACCATTCTAGCTTCCAGCCGGAAGACACTAAGGGGCGCCTGCGGCACCCTTCGCGCGCTGGAAGCGCCCTCCTACAAGTCGCTTCTGGCTTAGGGCTGGCTGTAGGGTGTTGTGGGAGGAAGCTTTAGCTCGCGACCATTCTAGCTTCCAGCCGGAAGACACTAAGGGGCGCCTGCGGCCCCCTTCGCGCGCTGGAAGCGCCCTCCTACAAGTCGCTTCTGGCTTAGTGCTGGCTGTAGGGTGTTGTGGGAGGAAGCTTTAGCTCGCGACCATTCTAGCTTCCAGCCGGAAGACACTAAGGGGCGCCTGCGGCCCCCTTCGCGCGCTGGAAGCGCCCTCCTACAAGTCGCTTCTGGCTTAGAGCTGGCTGTAGGGTGTTGTGGGAGGGAGCTTTAGCTCGCGACCATTCTGGCTTCCAGCCGGAAGACACTAAGGGGCGCCTGCGGCCCCCTTCGCGCGCTGGAAGCGCCCTCCTACAAGTAGCTTCTGGCTTAGGGCTGGCTGTAGGGTGTTGTGGGGGCTGTATGGTGTTGTGGGAGGAAGCTTTAGCTCGCGACCATTCTAGCTTCCAGCCGGAAGACACTAAGGGGCGCCTGCGGCCCCCTTCGCGCGCTGGAAGCGCCCCCCCTACAATTTAATAGAACCTTGCAACAGTGAGTATTTACTACTCAACATGAATAACCACCTCAACCCGCCGATTACGTGCACGCCCTTCTGCGGTGGCATTGCTTTCAAGTGGTTTTGTTGCTGCCAAGCCTACGGCGCGTAAACGTTCAGCATCGACACCTTCAGCTTCCAGCGCTTCCACAATGGCAATGGCGCGGGCGCTCGACAACGCCCAGTTAGATGAGAACTCATCGGTGTTAATGGTCTGGCTGTCCGAATGCCCCTCAACCCATACTTCGCCATCATAGCGCTGAATAGTTTCCAACAAACTGCCCACTAGTGACGAGCCGTTGTCGGTCAACTCAGCCGTAGCAGAAGGAAATAGCAGTTGATCCTGCACGCGGAGGCTAATCCCCTCCGCCACCCGCGACACTTCAACACCCTCCAGGTCGGGCAGATAGGTAGACTCTTCTACGCGCTCCGAAAGCGCCTGGTTTAGCGCAAGTGCACCCGCTACTGACTCATCGCTCACCGCTTGTACATTTACCGGGGGGCGGTCGGTTAACACCACCATGTAGTCAGCCAAGGGTGATGTAAAATCATCGCTGCCCGCGGGCATCAGCAGTTTTGGCAAGTAGAAAGTCGGCTCGACAGGCTGCGGCGGTGCTGCCAAAAGCGGTGGAACCCCGAAGCTGACTCGTCGAGGAAGATCAGTCAACTTGGGCAAGCCCGCCACGCCAAGTGCCGCACTAATGGCCATAGGGTTCAACCCTGCCCCACTCCACCGAGCAATGTTCACACGATCATTATTTATCTGAGCCAAAGAATCAGGCAAGGGAACGCCTAAAGTAGGCGATATTGTGCCAACGTCCTCGTTCACACTATTCGCCTGGTTCAACTGAGGGATAATCGGCCCAGAAGCGGCAATAATGACGACAAAGAGGGCCACCAACAAAGTCATTATATCGAGATAGCTGATCATCCAACCGCTACCACTATCACTTTCATGGTAGGCCGACATTAGCGAATCGTGGCGCGGGCCGCCGCGATGATCTTCAAGCATGGGTATTATCGCTCATTAAAGTTTTTAACCTCGTGGCCGATTTAGCTAAATATGACGAATCAGGCTCATCAAGCTAGGCATGTCAAATCAGTCGCTTATAATTAGTGATATCGAACCAGGTACTTCAAAATCAGGTGCTTAAAAATTAGACACGTCGAAATTAGATACGCTGAATCGGACATGGCAAGCTAAGCATGGCAAACAGTCTATCAAAAGCCGTTTTGTAGCGAAAAAGGAACCAGCAGGTGCGCACTCGTCCCAGATTATTTCCATTATCCAATTGCATACGCCCTGTAAGTTTGGGGCTGGCAAGCCTAATGCTCAGCGGCTGCTTTTATGCCAACACATCCCAAGCGCCGATCGCCACGACCTACCCCTATACAGAACAGCAGCGTATGCAGGCTGCCCACCACTGGGATGTGCTGGCCCGTCATGAAGCTACCAGCATTTTGCAACGCGAGCGCGTTCGCAATCGCGATTTACACATTAGCGAACCCGACAATGAAGCACTGCACGCTTACAGCGGCGGTGAATTTGGACGCGGCTTTCGCGCGCTACTGACCAGCGAGCTGGTTTCGCGTGGCGCTAACCTAACCACCGTCCCTACTGCGAACAGTGCCAACATCACCTTTGATGTCGAAGTCGTCGAACACCGGGATCGTGGTTTTATCCGCCCGCCCGTCGGTGCTTTTACCGCACTCACCGCAGGTATCGCCGTGGCCACCATTCCCTATAATCAGTGGGCCGAACCTGCTTTGGGGCTAATCCCCGCCGCCATGCTTGCCGATACCACCAGCGGTAGTTGGACACACACCGGTGACGAAGAGATCATCGTGACCACACAAATTATCGATGGCGAGCGAATTCTCTACTCTTCGTCCAACATTTACTACATCAATGCCGGTGATCGTCGTCAATATGCCCCGCACCGAGTGCCTCAGGCACCTACCACACCCTCCGTTCCTCTTACTGATACGTGGTAATTTCATGCTGATGACACTTTTAACTACCTGGCGCGCTCGCTCTATCAGCCATGCTGCTCGTGGGATGGCCATGAGCATAGCGCTACTGTTCCTGGCTGGCTGCAGCGCGCTGGGTAATGCTAACAACAGACCCGCTGAACCGGAACCCGATCTCTCTGAATTGGTTCATGCCGCTGCTGAACAGATGGTTGCCAGTAATCCAGAGCTCACACGCTATAGCCCCATGATTGCCGCCACTTTTGTGAGCATCGACAATCTAAGCCAGTCATCTACGCTTGGGCGTATCAGCTCTGAAATCATGGCCTCCGCACTGGCCCGCCAGGGTATGCAGGTACGCGAAGTCAAAATGCGCGACAGCATGTTTATCGAAGAGAGCGTGGGCGAACTAATTCTTTCACGCCAGGTTCAGCGCCTAACCGCACAGCACAACGCCCGCTCAATATTGATGGGCACCTACGCACAAGGGCAGGACTACGTCTATGTGAGTGCTCGCGTGGTGCGGGCAGGCGATGCTATGGTGCTTGGCAGTGCCGATTTTCGCCTACCGCTCAATAACAACACCCGCAGTCTGTTAGAGGGCCAGGGGGGCTGGTAAGCAACAGAAAGTCACTCCCGCGATAAGCACAACAGCCTATACAGAATTCTCAGGTAAATTCACGGTTATAGGTTGTTGATGCTTATCCGCCATTGCTTCGATGGCAGCCTTAAGCGCCAGTTTTGCAGATGTGTCACCGTGCACCAAACGGATTTCCTTAGGCCAATGACGCATTCTTTTGATAAAAGTTAATAAATCCCGTTGATCCGCGTGGGCGGAGTAACCGTTAATAGTCGTAATCCCCGCGCGAATATCGTAACGCTCGCCATCCAGCATTACCCAGCCACCCTCAGGCCCATAGCGCTGGATATCACGCCCTGGCGTGCCCGCCCCCTGATAACCCACAAACAGCACCTGATGACGCGGATTGCCCAACATGGCTTTTAAATAATTTACCACCCGCCCACCGGCGCACATGCCGCTCGCCGCAATCACCACCGCAGGCCGACCACTTTCGGCCAAATAGCGCACTGTTTGTTCATGTGCTGTATGGCTATCCACGGTATACAGCGCATCAAAATTGAGCGGATGACGCCCAGCCTTTATCAGCTTTTGCGCTTCATCATCCCAAAATGGTTTTAAATCACGGTAAACCTGAGTGAACCGAGCGGCCAGCGGCGAATCCACAATAATCTCTAGCGACTGCCAGAGAGAGCCACTGCCCGCACGATGAATAATAGTCTCCAGCTCGTAAAGCAACTCCTGAGTTCGGCCAATACTAAAGGCAGGGATAATAACAGTACCTTTATTCTCTAGCGCCTGCTCAATGGCCCGCTTTAGTAGCGCCGCCCTTTCGTTACGCCCCTCATGCAGCCGATCTCCATAGGTTGACTCAATCACCAGCACATCAGCTCTTGACGGCGACTTAGGCGCGGGTAGTAGTGGAGAGTTAGCGGCGCCCAAGTCTCCGGAAAAGACCAAGCGTTCACGGCGTTTCGAATTTGTTTCGCGTAGGGAAACTTCCACATAGCTTGACCCCAGTATATGCCCTGCACGCTGCAGCTTAACCCTGACCATTAAAGAGGAAGAAGCTTCTAAAGTGTGCCATTTAGCATAATCCAGAGGCACCAACTGCTCATCGACCCGCTGTAAAAATTGTTCAATGAGGCGCGCATTTCGGGTAAAGCCAATTTTCAGCGCGTCTTCAATGACCAATGGCAGTAGTTTAGCCGAGGGCTTTGAACACAAAATGGGCCCATTAAAACCAGCGGCTAACAAGTAAGGCAAACGCCCTACGTGATCAATATGCACATGGGTTATCACTAAGGCTTTGACAGTCGAGATATCAAATCCGATAGTGAGTTGTTCGAAACTATCCTGCTGTGCATCCTCCCCCTGAAACAAGCCACAATCTATTAGTAGTGAAGACTCACTATTGACGATAAGCTGATGACAGCTGCCAGTAACACCACTAGCACCGCCTCGATGAATGATCGTGGATATAGAGTTGTCGGGTGTATTAATCGCTATTACTCGTTTTCCAAACAGTACCTCTAATAGTCAATTGACGATGCAATAAAAACAAATAAAAAGCAATTTTTAATTAGCATCTTGATTTAAACATCCCGCATGGAACAGAGAACTATGCTGATAGGCCGCTAATTCCATGGCATGATGCATTTGCAGGTCGGCAAAATCTTCGCGGGATAATCGAGCAATGGCACCAATATCAACGCGATAAAGCGGCCTATCACGCTCTTTATTGTTTCCCATTATTTTTTCTGTTTCAGAAATAAGTATCAACAACCCCTTTCTTGCTAAAAGTTCGCAGGCGCTATGGACTATTTCACTGTCTATCTTTAAGCGGTGGAGTAAATGAAACCGATCCATTACCGCTTCAGAATAACCACGATTTTCACTAAAGAGAGGCAAAGCCCCCGTATCTTCAAGCGGGACAATACACCGCTTGTCGATACCTAGCTGAAAACCACTTTTGGAAGCCTCTAAAAGCATGAGAGAAAATGGATATACTTGCGCACTTTGGGGTACAAACACGTGCTTCAGCGGCTCAGTGTTTCTACCCCTAATACTCGATAGGAAAATATCGTTAGTCACGACGACTATTAGCCAACGCTGCTCACAGCGCATTATGACGATTGGAAGATGGGCTGATGCCTGCGCCATCTCACTCAGGCTGACGGGAAGCCATGTGCAATCATGCTTCAACGCCTCAGCTTTGTCGCCATTCCAGCCTAAATTCGCATGTTCGGCGTAGTCCAAAAGCACTAGGTGTGAATACCAAGTTGGCATGGGCAGCCCTCAAACAAAAAGTTACTTTATCTAACACTCTGCCCATTACTGTTACCACACTTATACATTTTTTTTCACAAAAAAAACACGAAAAAGCCCGCCATCATCTATAAAGCGTTTAAGGGCACTCAGATTTAACTTTAAATTAACGATTAAGCAGCACCTACTGTAGACATCAATAAGAATGCATTAAGAAAAGGTTATATGTCACCTAAGGTAGATTTAAGCTTAATCGGCCATTTTGCGTCTTAGGGTTCAGGCCGAAACCGCTAAAGCCAACTATCGAGTGTGGGGGGCCTCTTCAGCGGTGATTCAACATTTCGGCGATGGGTGCCTAATCTGAGAGTGGGGGCGCAGCTGGCTATTACCAAACAGCTCTCCCTGCGCGGGCGTTTCACCCGCCACTTCGATGCGGGTGAAACCGACAACCTACCAGGGTTTGATCTGGATGTGATCAGCGCAGGGGTTACCTGGCAGTGGTAACGCCACTGCTAACGTTTATAAACATCTGCCTTAGAAAACGTGCTACCCGCCTGATCTTTTTCAGAGAGCGAAAACTCAACGGGTAGTTCTGGCCACTCAATGGCCAGCTCAGGATCATCAAAACGGATACATCGCTCAGATTCGGGATGGTAATAATCAGTCGTCTTGTATAAAAAATCCGCCGTTTCCGAAAGCACCACAAAGGCGTGACCAAAACCCTCAGGCACCCAGAGCTGACGGCTGTTTTCAGCCGAAAGCTCTACGCCGACCCACTGGCCGAAATGAGCAGAATCGCGGCGAAGATCGACCGCCACATCCCACACGCTACCCTGCACAACCCTCACCAGCTTGCCCTGGGGCTGCTCCAGTTGGTAATGGATGCCACGCAGCACACCCTGGCGGGAGCGCGAGTGGTTATCCTGAACGAAATCACGCTTGCAACCCGTGGCCTGTTCAAACGCTTTTTGGTTGAAGCTCTCCATAAAAAAGCCCCGGGCATCGCCAAACACTTTGGGGGTTAAAATTAACACATCAGGCAATGACGTTTTTTCAACCAGCATTAATAGCCCCCTTTAGCATCTAAACGGTGAAGCAAATATTGTCCGTAACCGGTTTTCGCAAGCGCGGTGGCGCTTTCACGCAGAGCTTCATCGCTTAACCACCCTTGCTGCCACGCTATCTCTTCTAAACA
The DNA here is from genome assembly GCF_020595105.1 of Halomonas sp. FeN2. Taxonomy (NCBI): domain Bacteria; kingdom Pseudomonadati; phylum Pseudomonadota; class Gammaproteobacteria; order Oceanospirillales; family Halomonadaceae; genus Halomonas; species Halomonas sp. FeN2. The sequence goes on along the minus strand of NZ_CP074200.1, from coordinate 4,088,139 downwards.
TGCCACTTTCAAACCCTGGCGATGCTCAATAGTTTGCACATACTGGCTAGCCTCCAGCAGGCTATCGTGAGTGCCGGTGTCCAGCCATGCGAAACCACGGCCCAAGCGCTCAACACGTAGGTCGCCACGCTCTAAATAGGCATTATTGATGCTAGTGATTTCCAGCTCCCCCCGATCAGAAGGCTTCACCTGGCGAGCAATTTCAACCACATCATTGTCATAAAAATAGAGACCGGTCACCGCGTAAGGCGACTTCGGTTTGGCAGGCTTTTCCTCAATGGAAACTGCTTTACCATCAGCATCAAACTCCACAACACCAAAACGCTCGGGGTCTTTGACCAGATAACCAAATACCGATGCCCCACTCGCTTGGGCAGACGCACGCTTGAGCTGCTCAGAAAAGTGCTGACCATGGAAAATGTTATCGCCGAGCACCAGGCACACCGGCGCATCTCCGATAAACGATTCACCAATAAGAAACGCCTGGGCCAGACCATCAGGCGAAGGCTGCACGGCATACTCAAAACGTACGCCGAACGTATCGCCATTGCCCAAAAGGTTTTCATACTGGGGCAGGTCTTCCGGGGTAGAGATAATTAAAATTTCCCGGATACCAGCCAGCATCAATACCGAGATCGGATAATAGATCATCGGCTTGTCATATATCGGCAGCAGTTGTTTTGAAACACCGCGGGTGATGGGGTGTAAACGAGTACCGCTGCCCCCCGCTAAAATAATGCCTTTACGTTGCATCGTTGTTGCTCCTTGCTCATTGCGCACGCACGACTTAGCGCGAGCTTGCTATTTCTTCCACGGTAAGCGCCAACTGGCTCTGCCAACTGGGCATCTCAATTCCCAACGCTTTTTCTAGTTTATCCACTGCCAGCCGCGAGTTAAGCGGGCGAGCAGCAGGAGTTGGGTAATCACGGGTAGGGATAGCGCTAACACTCTCGGAAGTAATCGTTAGCGGTAACCCTATATTACCTGCCAATTGGAAAATCTCGCAGGCGAACCCGTGCCAACTGACTTCCCCTTTGGGGGCCAAATGATACACACCGCTCCCAATATCATGACTGGAAGTCTTAAATTGTAAGGCAGTTAACACCTGCTGGGTAACCAGCGCAATTAGGCGTGCGGGGGTTGGTGCGCCCACTTGGTCACTGACAATACTCAGGGCAGAGCGTTCAGCGCCTAAACGCAGCATGGTAGATAAGAAACTCTTCCCGAAAGCGCTGTATACCCAACTGGTACGAAAAATCAGATGCTGGCAACCGCTGGCAGCTATAGCCTTATCACCCGCCAACTTAGTAGCGCCATAAACATTACAGGGGCCCGTTGCATCATCTTCGCGCCAAAGGGCGCTACCTTCACCGCTGTATACATAATCGGAAGAGTAATGCACCAACCAGCAGTTACGCTTCTGGCAGTATGCCGCCAGTTGAGCGGGCAGTTCGGCGTTTAACCGCGTTGCCAATGCTTGATCCGTTTCGGCGTTGTCCACCGCCGTATAAGCGGCTGCGTTCACCACCACATCCGGCTGATGCTGAGCCAAGTAAGCACTTACTGCGTCAGCGTCCGAGAGGTCAAGCGACGCCCTGCTAGGTGCTAATATCTCGCCTAGGGTGGCCAGTTGACGGCGCAGCTCAAACCCTACCTGGCCGTTACCGCCGGTGATAAGCACCTTCATAACCCATTCCTTTATAAAACATTTGATTTCATCATCTTAACAGCCTAAACACCGCACCGGTGGGAGGCTGCGTTAGCTCGAGACCATTGGCTAGCAGCCTGAACAAACCACCAGTGGGAGGTAGCTTTAGCTCGCGACCGCTAGGCCACCAACACTGCGTTAAGAGCTACAAACTCCCCAAACGTTCGCCCTGGTAGCTGCCATCCTGAACCCGCTGCCACCACTCCCGGTTATCCAAATACCACTGCACGGTTTTGCGCAATCCGGTCTCAAACGTCTCCTCCGGGCGCCAGCCTAGCTCTCGCTCAATTTTGCTGGCATCAATGGCATAGCGCAGGTCGTGGCCAGGACGGTCTTGCACAAAGGCAATCAAATCCCGATATGAACGCTCCGCAGGCACCAGCTCTTGAAGCAGGTCACATAGCGTTTCGACCACTTCAAGATTGGCTTTCTCGTTGTGTCCCCCAATATTATAGGTTTCCCCAACGACGCCTTCGGTGACAACCTTCACCAATGCACGCGCATGGTCTTCAACATAAAGCCAATCCCGAACCTGCTGGCCATTGCCATAGACCGGCAGTGGCTTACCTGCCAAGGCGTTCAAAATCATCAAGGGAATAAGCTTTTCAGGAAAGTGATAAGGCCCGTAGTTATTCGAGCAATTGGTAACCAACACCGGTAAACCAAAGGTACGCAACCAAGCGCGCACCAGGTGGTCAGAACTTGCTTTACTGGCAGAATAGGGAGAGCTGGGCGCGTAAGGGGTCTCTTCGGTAAAAAGCTCTTCCGGCCCTTCTAGATCACCGTACACTTCATCGGTAGAGATATGGTGAAAGCGAAAAGCAGCGGCTTTGTCAGGTGCACTTTTTTGCAGGCCCTTCCAGTAGTGCCGTGCAACTTCTAAAAGCGAATAAGTGCCTACAATATTGGTCTGGATAAACGCCGCGGGGCCGTCTATCGAGCGATCCACGTGGGACTCCGCCGCCAGGTGCATCACAGCATCCGGTTGGTAGTGATCAAAAATAGCGACCATGCGGGAAACATCGCCAATATCCGCCTGCTCAAACGCATAGCGGTCGCTACCCTCTACCTCGGTAAGAGACTCCAAATTACCAGCATAGGTAAGGGCATCCACATTGACCACATGGTGCTCAGTGGATTGGATCAAATAACGTATAACCGCTGAGCCGATAAAACCGGCCCCACCAGTGACTAAAATTTTCATGTTAAACCACCACGTCCAAGTGTTTAATTCGTCCAAAGCACATGTGCATTGCGCTTACCATGCAGTTTGGCTGATAGCTATTAGGCTATTGTCTCAAGTCCAGGGGCGCTTGCCATTCAATGTTCACCCCTTCTGGTACTTGGTAGTAACGCCGCATCCACGTTTCGACCAGCTCACGCTGGTAAGGCATTGTTTCAGCAAAGCGATCATTCGGTAGCCGATACAAAACCAGTTGGTCAGGTACCCTCCCCACTTCAGCCTCCATACCTGCTGCCAACAACTTAGCCCCATTGAGTTGATGGGTCGGGGCATTTTGGGCATACCCCTCATAAACCGCCCCAGCTTTATTGGCTGCGGGCACAGCAAATGCCATCAATACCACCACCATTAATAGAGGACTAAAACGAAATACCAAGGCACCCGCATAAGTAAGCGGTATTAACATTAAGCAGTAAAAAGTCAGTAGTGCACGGGAAGCAACCACTGGTGCCAACAGCAGCAGCACCAAAGAGGCAACCGCTGCAAAGAACGCAGCAGCAATAGCAACAGGAACACGATGCCACCAAACTCCCAGCATTAATACAACGCCGAATAGTAACAACAAAGCTGGGAAAAATAACGTTAACCCCTGCCAAGCGAGTAATGCCAGCAATAGCGTTCCAACACTCAAGCCTGCAGCCACAAAGGTAGTTTTAGCATGGCGAGTGAACAGCAAGGCTCCATAAACTATACCTGCAGCTAGCCAGGCTAATAGCGCCAAGCGCCCCTCAGGATGCAATATTAGCTGGTTCATCACTTGAACATTAGCTAAGAGTGTATCAACGACCCCTTCATGGGGGTAATGAGAGACTGCACGACGCACAAAATTACCTGGAGCAAAAATAACCAACGCCCCTGCACCAATAGTGATGCACAGCCGACACAACCACAGACCTGCGCCCTCCCAGCTCCGTTGGGCTAAAAACTGCAGCACGCCATAGGTCAAAACAAAGGCTGGCATAGCAACAGCCATTTGCTCATGAAATAAAGCGGCCAACGCATAAAGCAGCGTAGCTAACCAGTCCAGCCGTCCATTGCGAGCAACACGCCAGTTTGCCAAACCAAACAGCGCCAAACCCCAAACATAAGCGATTGAAGCAGAAAACCAATACAAGCCACTAGTAGTGACAAATTCTGGCAACGCCAATAGGTAAACAACAGGCACCAGTAATACCGGATGCCATGGCTCCCCTTTTCGAGCAGCCGCGGTTGCACTCACCACCATCACGGCAAGTACAAAAACTTGTACAACCCTTACAGACTCAATTCCCCAGGAAAATAGATTAATTTGCAGATAGAAGGGGAAAAATCGGCCTGACCAGTTCCAGTATTCACTGTACAAAAAGCGGATTAAATCGAATTGGGTAAAATGGCGCCCAATACCAGCCCCCACCTCGGTGGTATACGTTAGCGTGGCGTACCCCCAGTCATCGTGATAAGGAAACACCAGCGCATGCTGCGCAAGCATGAACACCACAAAACCACCGAGTAGCGCCCCGCCAAACACGCGCTGCCAACGGCTACACCCCAAAGGCTCAGACCACGGCCCTTGGGAGGAAACACTTTTTTCACTCTGCATAGATTCTTTACCTTTACCTGCAACGCCCTAGCGCAGCTTTACTAGCCTATTAAAGATCAGCTATGAATCTATGGTGTCGTTATAGTCGCTTATAGACTTGCCCAGAACACGCTTCACCACATAACGCGGACGTTGCTTCACTTCTATATAAATACGGCCTATATATTCACCCAGTACGCCTATACCCACCAGTTGAACACCGCCAAGAAACAGAATGGCTGTCATTAACGAAGGATAGCCGGGTACAGGGTTACCCCAGATAATTTTTCCCATCACCAACCACGCCGCGTATATAAAAGAAAACAACGCAACGCCTAATCCCAGATAAGTCCAAATTCTTAAAGGCACAGTGCTAAAGGATGTAATACCTTCAACCGCCAGGTTCCACAGTTTCCAGCCATTAAACTTAGTACTACCAGCGGCGCGTGCAGCACGTTCGTAGCTAACAACATCGGTTTTATAACCTACCCAGGAAAGCACCCCCTTCATAAACAGATTGCGCTCAGGCATCTGCAAAATCGAGTCAACCACTGGTCGAGACATCAACCGAAAATCACCTACATTTTCTTCAATTTTGGGGGTGCTGATACTGTTGTGGAAACGGTAAAACCCCTCTGCGCTTAAGCGTTTTAAAAAGCCATCCTGGCGGCGGTCAACACGCTTAGCCAACACCACGTCGGCCCCCTGCTGCCACCTTTCTACCAGTTTGGGGATGACGTCAATGGGATCCTGCAAGTCGACATCGATAGGAATAACGGCATCACCGGTCGCATAAGAGAGCCCTGCAAAGAGTGCGGGCTCCTTACCAAAGTTACGGGAAAAATCGACCAGCACTATCATTTCATCGGTTGCCACAAGCTGCTGAGCAATCTCAATTGTGGTATCGGTGCTACCATCATTCACAAGTACAATTTCAACATCGTACGGAGCTAGCGCCTCACTTTCACGAACAGTGCGATAGAAGAGCGCCAGCATCGCCTCTTCGTTGAAAACTGGCACTACTAACGACAGTTTCATGTACGCTCCTTAAAGACAAAAAACTGTGAATAAACAAAACCCAGCACTAGACTTAAACCAGAAAAAACTACTAAAGTTATTACTGGTGCCAATGCTAATACATCAGCAGTAACGCCGATTAAAAAGCTAAGCAAGCCCATAGCGCAAGTAAACAATAAGTACCTTAGTGGCGTCGCTTTGGCTTGGAAGGTAAAGCGCGCATTGGCAAAAAAAGAGAACGTGACGGCCACAGCGAAAGCCAACAAATTACTCCAGGATTGAGAAATACCCAGGCCAAGGTTCAACAGTAGAAATACGACCCAATGCAGTAGCGTATTAATGACACCAATACTGAGATAACGGGAAAAACGCTGCACCAGCATGTAGTTACCACTCAAGACTAATTAAAAACTGCGGCGACACCAAGCTCGCAAGCCATAACAGCACGCGTGTAGGTGAATAATGGGCAGCAACTCTACCCTAAAGCCAAGGAGAGCGCGAGATAGACCGGTCGTCTACCCCGCCATGAACAAACGAAAGGCTTTGCCAAGCACAGCTAACACGATTACGGCAAAGTGCATGCAGAACGAAGTGATGCCGCAACGACTCCCCCGCCACAAGGGCGAGGGAGGTCACCGTTTATCCCCACAGCCCCTCATCGGCAGCCGTGATTATACGCCCCTCACCTATGCCGTATTGCATATAGTGGTTCAGGGCTCCGATGCCTGTAGCAACAATATCTGAGTTGGCCTCTTTATAGGCGGTAATATCCATCCAGGCGGAGGGGTTTCGGTTCTCGGCCTCGCCGAACAGCCGATAGTGCTCATAGCCACTCGCAAAGTTACCCTGCTGAATAGCGCTCGCCACATCTACGTTAGCGGCCCGATAACCCGCTTCATCAAAAAGCACGTTAGGGTCGCGCCCCTCGCGCTCTCCGTACTGCACATAGTGTGCATAACCACTGGCGAAGCCACCTTGGTTAACAGCGGCCGCCACATCCGTATGCTGGGATAGATAGAACGCCTCATCGAAGACAAGATTGTCCCGTCCGTTGCCTTCAGATCCCGCTTGACGCCCCTCACTGCGGCCATATTGCTGGAAATGAGCGCGCGCATTGGCGAACACCCCTTGGGTGATCGCCTCCGCCACATCGGTATAGCGGCTGACATAAAAGGCTTCATCGAAACTGGTCACTGCAGTATTGACTAGCTCGGGAGCTTTAGCCAAGATCACCTGATCAGCGAAGCGCAGCAGTTCAATGCCTGTCAGCGTATCCACGCCGGTAGCCGCAGAGCTTATCGTCAGGCTTCCATCGCTAGCCTGATCACGCTGGACACTGTTTTTCACGGTATCGAAACGGGCCACATCCACTCCCGAGCCACCGTTCAGTTGATCATTGCCCTCCCCGCCAAACAGGCGATCGTTACCCGCATCGCCGAAGAGAAGGTCGTCTCCCCCTTTGGAACCGATCACATCATTACCGCCGCCACCGTGAAGCTCGTCGTCACCGGCTCCTAGAACGATAAATTGATCGGCATTATCCGCAATCACTACATTATTACCGGCGCCGCCACTGATTGATGTTGCACCAACAATGCTGGCGAAATCGATATTATTGAGCTGAATAAGGTTGCCACTGGGCAGTGCGCTAGCATCAATAACGAAGGCCTCAAGATGGTTACTACTTGCACTGCCGTTTCCGGCATTTCCGTTGATCTGAATAGGGGTATTGGCCGAGGCGCTGCCGCGGTCACTAAGTATCAGCGTGCGGATGTCAAGCAGCATGCCATCAGGGCTAGTGGCAAACCATTGCCTGACAATACTGGTCTGATCACCCAGGTTGCCGGGCTGTTGAACACCGATACTATCAATCAGATCTATTTGCGCCTGCTGATTGTTGACGGCGCTGCGCGCGCCTTGGTTGATCAGGCTCACACTTCCGGGCAGCGTAACGGTGACCTCGTTGCCGTTACCGCTGTTCTCTACCAGTTTGGAGCTACCGCTACTACTGCCAGTGTTGGTGATTGTCTCGCTAAACGAGGGCTGCCCTGAAGGAGTATTGGGCTGTGGCGTGGGCGGGGTGACCTGAATAGGGGCTGGAGCAGGCGGCGGAGCAGGTGGTATTGACTCGTTCACATCAGTGACGCTAATGGCTAGCGTCAGAGGCGTTGCTCCTCCGTTACCATCGCTGGTCTCAACAATCACCTCGTAGATGCCGTCCTTGTCGTGATCCGTGGGCACCTCAAAATCCGGGGCAGTATTAAAACTCAGGGCACCGGAGTTGGCATCCAGCGAGAACAGCGCACTGTCCGCGCCCCCTTGGATAGAATAAAAGAGCTTGAGATTATCGACATCGGTGGCTGCAAGCGTGGTAACCGAAAGACTGTTCTCGGGCACCGCAAGGGTGGCCGCCGTGGTAAACACCGGCGCATCGTTGACCGGCGTTATATCCATCCCCACCTTACCCACCACAATGTCCGTGCCACCCCCAGCACCGCTATTACCACCGTCATTAATAGATAGCGTAAGGTTCGCAGCAGCTAAACCGGCGGCATTCGCAGCACCGGTATAGAGCATATTGGCGGGTGTATTAAGATAAACATTCACAGCCGCTAAAGTGCCGGCCAGGGTCACTGTGTCGGTGCCATTGCCCGATAGATTCACCGCCCCGCTGGCCGCCAAACCTATACTTCCCGTAGAGGCCTTGAGGGTAACCGTCACGTCCCCCTTGCCGCTATCGACATCGCTAAACGCAATGCCGCGAAGATCAATGGTTGAGGCAAAATCCTCTATAACGGTAAGGGTAAGAGGTAGCCCGGTGACTATCGGGTCATCATTGGTGGCGATAATAGACACCGAAGTGGAGCCCTGCGCTATTCCTGCCCCACCGGCACCCTGCATACCTGTGTTTCCATCGCTAAATAGATAGTTCAATGACACAGAGCCGCTTGGGTTATCACTGCTGTTAGCATACTGGATCGTTTGCAGCACCTCGTTTACCAGCGCCGTCGTCGCTCCACTGCCAAAATTAACATTCAGCGCGCCGCCCGCATTTGACCAATTGGCAAACGTAACTCCCCCGGTCAGGAGAATATTTCCTAAAATTGAATAGGAGGCTCCCTCCGTGTCGAAAGAGAGCTGATCCTCAGCATTCGAACCAAGCTGGCGTGAAAGCGTTAATGAGGCACCATTGAAGTCGCCGACACCATTATTGAAGGTAACCAACTCTTCGTCGGTAATGCTTAAATTACTATTAAGCCTTACCGGGCTTGAGCCTTCGGTAAAAATTGGTGCACCATCCAGTCCGGCAAAGGTAGGAGCCGCATTGCCTTCTACTAGCGTAATGGAACGCGCAGCTACCGTGCTACTCAGTTGGCCATCGTTAATGGCGTATTCAACCGTGCGCGGGAGCGTGCTTGGGTTCTGTGACGTATTGGCATAGGCGACGGAGCGGAGCGCCGTTTGCCACTCGGCCATGGTCGCCGAGGCACCTGCTGAGGTCAGCGTCATGGTGCCAGTTAGCGTATCAAAGCTGGCGCTGATATTACCCATGGTGGTGCCACTGTTGGTAAACAATAGCGCATCTTCATTGCTAACGTAATTACCGCTAATGGTAACCACCGCCTGAACCAAAGTAGCACTGTCTATATCAGAAAGCGTCAAACCGACATCAATAGGCTTAGCACCCTCGCCTTCGATAAACGTTAATGCACCCGTGGAGGTAGTGACTTCAGGCGCGTCGTTTACCGCCTGCGCTACTACCTTGCTGGTAATATTTAGCGAGGTGCTGTTATAGCCGGGTTCTCCGTTATCGCGTAGCTCAAGAAGTGTTATGTCACGTGCGCCCGCCGTAGGGTTCTGCCCACTGTGCCGGTAAGCCATGCTAGCGAGCAGAGAGTTCATATCAGCTTGACTGAGTGACACTCCACTAACGGTTACCGTTGCGCCTCCCCCCGTCGTGGAAACAGCATAACTACCGCCGCTAACCAAACCATTACTATTAGCCCCCAAGCTAATATCGACCCCGCTCAGTGAAATAACTTCTTGCGCGCCCTCTTTAACACCAGAGACAGAGAAAGTAAAACCGGTAAAACTCTGCCCTGTATCGTTGGTATTCGCATCCACACCACTAAACAGAGTGACTGCCTGCTCATCTTCGATAAAAAGCGGGTTTTCAGGCGTAACTGATAACGTAGGCAGCAAACCGGGAGGGGTGGCCACTACGTCTAATGACAGTTTGTAGTCGAGAACCACCGTACCATTACCCATCATCAAGCTATACAACCCAGGCTGCAAATTGAAAGCTTTGGTAAAGGATTCTAAGGGGCGGCTCTCTATAAGGTTGCCAAAGAGGTCACTCAAATAGAATTGAGTACCGCTATTGATTACTATATTGCTCACCGTAAGGGTTATGCCTTGAACCTTACTATGCTGCGGTACTTCCAAAATAATGGTGTCGGAGCTATCGTTTGCACCTCCAGACTCAATATGGCCCTGCCAAACATTGGCACCGGATTCATCGAGCACCCAGGCGGCGAGGGTTGGTTGGCCGAGGCTATCGGTGCGCGCTGCGAAATCGTTCACATCGCCACTGACAGCCTCATCATAATTAATCGGCCCTACTGGATTTATCTGCATATTGCTCAATTTTTTCTCCCCCTGCCTGGCATTGCTTACCTGTGGCAAAAGCCTTTTTATGAAGAACTACTTAACCAACCCGTGAGAAAACTGCTACTGCTTTCAAAGCTGGAAATATTACTCCCTTTTTAAAAGTGCATCGCTATTTTTTATCAGTCTAAAAAATGACATTAGTCGTAGCGTTTACCTAGCCAACTAACATGCTTAAAAAGATAAAGGACTTATATCAAGACCTCAGTGATGCCTTTCACTCCCCCTGCCCGCGGATCACCAACTGACCTAACGCACGGTTTACCTGGATCACCGTTGTCACAGTGCTATTACGCCTCTGCTGAGAGGTATGCCACTGCTGATTGTGTGCTGCCAAACAGGTTCTCAACGCCAACACTCGGCCCTGGTCGGGAGCGTCAGGAAGAGAAGCATTCGTTGCCAGCAGAGTGTTGCGTAGCAACGCAAACAGTGAGGCGTTCATCGGATTGCCTTTAAGAACCGTTTCGCTCGGTGCAAATTGACCCGCCTCAGTTAAGGCAATCATATAGTTACTGGCGGACTGAAACTGAACGACGCCGCTTTGGGTCACGCTCACTAATGGGAAGTAAGGAGCCAGCCCTGGCAGAATGTGATTAGGATAAAGCTGCGCTTGCCAATAGCGCGCCGCCACCCTGGAAAAATGAACAAAATCGCTGATAGGGTTTAACCGCGCATGCGCAAAAGGGAGTATCTCCACCGGTGGCTTGGTAGGGTCAACGGTATCGTTGGCCACATCCACATACAGGGTTCCCACCAAAAGCGCATTCTGAAAATAGTCACCGCGCAGATCCCCCCATACCTGTCGAACGCAGCCACCGTGGCGAACAAAGTGCATTAGCGCCTGGAGCCCCCGTGCAGCCGCCGGCTGTAGCGTTCCGGTACTAAGTCGAGGTAACCGCTGGAACGCCGCCTGAGAAATCTCCAGGCACTGACCCAGCGGATAAGCCTTGCCCTGTTTATACGGCCTCGCCTGGACTAGTTCAGGATCCAACGAGTGCCGCAAGTCTATAAAGAGCTTCTTGAGCTCACCAAGCACGGGCAGTAACCACTGCGTCGTTAATGCCTCTTGAGCAGCTTCATTTTCGATACTGGGTTCGTTGGGTAGTAGCATTATAGTTGCCATCAATCCTCGTCTTTAGCTCTCCACCCGATGTGAAAGGAAGATCTTTCACAAGCGGTGTTATAAACCGCCCGCCTCGGCAAGTTTTTGGCCCTCATCACGAAAGCCGCGTATCAATTAATTACAATAAAATGCCTGTAGCCAGCTGAATATTCTACAGTACGGTGAAGCCAAAGGCTGATAAGGCAACGACTGTTAATATCGCAACCGATGCGCAGCTTGCTCTGACGCGAAGCAACTCCAATACAGTAGAAAAGATTAACGCTTCCGTGAACACGGCGGGCGTTGACGTTAACCTAACAGCCGCAGAAGGCCTCACCTTACACCGGTTCCGGAAATACCATCATACTGGAGGAGCCGGGCGCCGTGAGCGGCGGCAAAGGGAAGGACACTTTTATAGTGGCCGATGACTCCAGCGCCGCTGCGTCTCAGGTTGGCCAGGTACGGTGATTAAGCTAACAGGGTTGTTAGATCTTACCGGCACAACTATTGATGACTTCGCCGTTGCTTAAAAGGGGTTCAATGCACTTAAAATGCACTTAAAATACATTTAAGATAACTTACCAACTCCTCTCTTAGCGTTCGTAGTGAAAAACCAGGTTAGAGTGTCGTGTGCAAAATTAACGTACCTATCTCCAGTGGGGGAATCATCAAGGAAACTGTATGGATCTTATGGATAGTCAGATGGAATTTAGCGGCAAGGTAACCATCGCGTTCGCAGCGGCTGCGTTTGTGATTGCTTTGTTGACTATAATTTTAAGCATTGTTAATACAACAGTAGCAGCTCAGGAGGGGCGTATTCAGCTGTTATTAAATAAATTGCTTGAAATAGATTTCCACGAAAATGGACAGCCCTCCCCTGAAGTACTCGCGTTGCTTCATGGTAAGACTGTTCGAGTGGAAGGGTATTTGCCCAAAAACAGGCTGATTGAAGCTATCAGGAAATTAGAACGAAAAAAAAAGGCTCTTCACCATTATCTTCTTAGCGACAGAATTGATTATGTTTTCATCACTGGCCGCTTTTTGGTTTCATAGTTTAGGCGTATAGCGTCTACCGCTCAAGGCATCTTCAATAACCCCATTTCAATATATGGGGTTTTTTAATACCTCAAAATGCGTAACTATCACCTTGAGGTTTCTGGCACTATCCTACACAAGCTACTGAAAGGTGACTCAATGAGTGATTGGACCGCTGGTTACGTGGCCGATATTGGCTATACCTACGGCTACTACGGAGAGCTCAACCCCCTACGGCTAAAGCTGGCCTTTCTCAATGCCGGGCTCGACTTTCCCGACATAGGCACAGCGTGCGAGTTGGGGTTTGGTCAGGGAATCAGTATCAACAGCCATGCAGCAGCCTCACTGGTGGAGTGGCACGGAACGGATTTCAACCCCTCACAGGCGGCGTTTGCCCAGTCGGTAGCATCAGCCAGTGGCGCCAATGCCCATTTGCACGACGACGCCTTTGATGCCTTCTGCCAGCGAGATGACCTACCGGATTTCGACTATATCGGCCTGCACGGCATCTGGAGCTGGATCTCTGATGAGAACCGGGCGGTGATTGTCGATTTCGTTCGCCGCAAGCTCAAGGTGGGTGGCGTGCTCTACATAAGCTACAACACCCAGCCGGGCTGGGCTTCCTTTGCGCCGATGCGCCATCTAATGCGCGAACATGGCGAAGTGATGGGTGCCGAAGGCCATGGCATCGTCCCCAAGGTTGACGCAGCGATTAACTTTGCCGAGCAGCTACTGGCAACCAACCCCACCTACGCACGGGCCAATCCCCAGGTCAACGAACGCCTAAACCAGATTAAAAACCAGAACCGCCAATACCTTGCCCACGAGTACTTCAACCACGACTGGTTGCCAATGCACTTCTCTACCCTGGCTGAGTGGCTATCATCCGCCAAGCTGGGCTTCGCTTGTTCGGCGCACTATCTCGATCACGTGACCGGCATCAACCTCACCCAGGAGCAGCGAGCACTGATAGAGCAGCTGCCCGACCGTCTGTTCCGCGAGACAGTGCGCGACTTTATGGTCAACCAGCAGTTCCGTCGCGACTACTGGGTCAAAGGCCCGCGCGAAGTGAATGGACTTGAACGCAGCGAACAGCTGCGCGCCCAGCGCATCATACTGACCAGCCCACGCCACGATGTTTCGTTGAAGGTTAAAGGCGCGCTAGGTGAAGCCGATATGAACGAAGCAATATATGCGCCTATTCTAGATGCGATGGCTGACCATAAGCCCCGCAGCCTGGGAGAACTTGAGAAAACTCTGCAAGAGCGGGTAAACCTCGCCCAGATCAGCGAAGCGGTCACGGTACTGATTGGCGGTGGCCACATCGCCCCGGTGCAAGACGAAAATACCCTCCAGAAAGCCAAGAAGCGCACAGACAAGCTCAACCTGCATCTAATGGATAAAGCCCGCGGGAGCGATGACGTTACCTACCTGGCCAGCCCCGTTATTGGCGGTAGCGTTAAAGTGGTCCGCTTTCACCAGTTGTTTCTGCTCGCCCGTTCCCAGGGCATACAGCAGCCCGAACAGTGGGCAGCGTTTGTTTGGCAGCTGCTTAAGTCCCAAGGCCAACAACTGGTCAAAGAGGGTAAAACAGTGCAAGGCGATGAGCAAAATATCGCCGAACTGAAGGAGCAAGCTATCGCCTTTGCCGAGCAGCAACTACCCATTTTAAAAGCCTTACACATCGCCTAACCGCTGCGCATCTCATGGGATAACCAGCGCCCACCTCCGAGCCGTTCGATAACCGACGGCAGGCGGTCAACCAGGGGGTCGCCCGTTTATCAATTGACCGGCGACCCAACTCTGCTTAGTTAATCCCACAAATATCGAGGCTTACCCGGCTTATTCTTCAGAAGGGTAAGTGGGCTGAAGCTTGATAATCAAGTGACCTGGGGAGGGCTGCGTGATCAACGCCTCATAGTGATCAGGGTGATGATCCACGTAGTGTTGGAAGCGTTCCATAACATCAATCAATTCATCGGCTAGCGCCTGTTTTTGTGAAGGTGTTAGGGGCATAGTAACTGTCCTTATGGTCGTGAATGCGTGCTGCTTTCTACACATCCCACTGTTTTTATTTATGTTTAAAACGCGATCATAGGGTTCCCTAACCCTTTGGTATGACGCACCATGTCATTATAACGTGTGACGTAACGTAAGTATTTATCGATATTAGTAACTTACAACGTTGAATGGGTAATTAAATGGAGCGTTTTGCTACTAAAAAGGCTACCGCTTGCGCGATCCGCTGTATTCTTGCCCTTGCAGAGCACCTTCGGTTGCCTTGGCCCCTAACAATCTAACGGCGAGAAAGTCTCCATCCACTCGGTATATTAGTGACTTACAATCCGACTGACGATAAACAAGATTGTCAATTATCGTGAAACCCGATGTTTGTCATCCAGCTCAATACTCAGCGAGGTAATGCACATGGTCACCGTCACCCGCGATCCTGACCGCTACCGGGTCTTACCTGGCGAAGGCTACGACGGCGTTGTCCAAGTCTTGGCTGAGGGCTTTTACGGTTCAGGCACACTGCTTTACGGCGGCCGGGCTGTGTTGACCTCAGCCCACGTACTGGAAGGCACCAATAACGTTTCGGTGCGCATGGACACTCCTGATGGGCGTATAAACCTGCCAGCCTCTCACTATGTCCTACATCCGCTTTATGAAACCAACGGTGTAAACAATGACCTCGCGTTAGTGTGGTTAACTGACCCTGCACCGGTAACCGCAGAACGAAGCGCGCTCTACCGGCATAGCGATGAACTCGGCAACGTAATAACCCTTGTTGGCTACGGCCTGACTGGCGATGGAGCCACCGGCTATATTGAGAGTGGCACTAATGCGCCCACTAAACACCTTGCTGAAAACCGCTTCGACACCACAGGAGAAGGATTGAAAGCAGCCTTTGGCCGCAGCATCAACTGGGATCCATTGGCAGGCTCTCAATTAATTATCGATTTCGACAACGGCAGCAGCGCCAACGACGCACTAGGTGTGCTAATGGGCTTAGACAATACTGGCCGTGGCGCTGCAGAAGGAATGATCGCCCCTGGCGATAGCGGCGGCCCCGCCTTTATTGGCAACAAAGTGGCAGGTATCACCACTTACTCAGCATCACTCAGCCGTAACGGCCAAACACCCGATGTGAATGACCAATTGGATAGCAGCTTTGGCGAAATAGCGGGTTTCCAGCGGGTGAGCCACTACCAGCAGTGGATCGATCAAAGCCTGCGCCAGATGGACACAAACGCCCCTACCCGATCAGAAGATGTGGTCACCTCGATTCAAGAAGGCAATAGTGGCACGCAGTTGGTCTACTTCCTGCTCGAATTTAACGGCGTGCGTAGCGACCCAGGCCAGTGGTTAAGCGTTGACTACGCCACTCGCGATGGCACCGCCAACGCTGGAGAAGACTATCTGGCGGTAGCGGATACATTAATTCTCTACCCTGGCGAAAACCAAGCGACGATTGCCGTTGAAGTGATTGGCGACATGACCCCCGAGCCGGATGAAACCTTCTATCTGGATGTGTTTAATCCGGTCGGCGGTAGTTTTGGCGTCGGTGTTGCCCAACTGACTGCCGTGCGCACTATCCTGGATGACGATGGCTGGCTAGGGTGATTAAGCACGCTTAAGCTGTGGAAGGTGGCTAGCAAGGAGCAGGGTCGCCAGCTAAAGCTCCCTTCCAAAAGTAGCTCCGACTGGCTGGAAGCATATTGTAGGAGGCCGCTTCAGCGGGCGAACAGAGTATCCGGCTGGAAGCTCAAACGGTCGCGAGCTAAAGCTCCCTCCCACAAGTGGCTCTATCAGGCTGGAAATTAATTGTGGGAGGGCGCTTCAGCGCGCGAAGGGTGCCGAAGGCACCCCTTAGGCTGATAAGGCTGGAAGCTTGAACAATCGCAAGCTAAAGCTCCCTCCCTCAAATGGCTCCGCCAGGCTGGAAGCATATTGTAGGAGGCCGCTTCAGCGCGCGAACAGAGTATCCGGCTGGAAGCTCAAACGGTCGCGAGCTAAAGCTCCCTCCCACAAGTGGCTCTATCAGGCTGGAAATTAATTGTGGGAGGGCGCTTCAGCGCGCGAGGGGTGCCGAAGGCACCCCTTAGGCTGATAAGGCTGGAAGCTTGAACGGTCACGAGCTAAAGCTCCCTCCCACAAATGGCTCCGCCAGGCTGGAAGCATATTGTAGGAGGCCGCTTCAGCCGGCGAACAAGGTATCCGGCTGGAAGCTCAAACGGTCACGAGCTAAAGCTCCCTCCCACAAGTGGCTCTATCAGGCTGGAAATTAATTGTGGGAGGGCGCTTCAGCGCGCGAAGGGTGCCGAAGGCACCCCTTAGGCTGATAAGGCTGGAAGCTTGAACAGTCGCAAGCTAAAGCTCCCTCCCTCAAATGGCTCCGCCAGGCTGGAAGCATATTGTAGGAGGCCGCTTCAGCGGGCGAACAGAGTATCCGGCTGGAAGCTCAAACGGTCGCGAGCTAAAGCTCCCTCCCACAAGTGGCTCTATCAGGCTGGAAATTAATTGTGGGAGGGCGCTTCAGCGCGCGAAGGGTGCCGAAGGCACCCCTTAGGCTGATAAGGCTGGAAGCTTGAACAGTCGCAAGCTAAAGCTCCCTCCCTCAAATGGCTCCGCCAGGCTGGAAGCATATTGTAGGAGGCCGCTTCAGCGGGCGAACAGGGTATCCGGCTGGAAGCTCAAACGGTCGCGAGCTAAAGCTCCCTCCCACAAGTGGCTCTATCAGGCTGGAAATTAATTGTGGGAGGGCGCTTCAGCGCGCGAAGGGTGCCGAAGGCACCCCTTAGGCTGATAAGGCTGGAAGCTTGAACAATCGCAAGCTAAAGCTCCCTCCCTCAAATGGCTCCGCCAGGCTGGAAGCATATTGTAGGAGGCCGCTTCAGCGCGCGAACAGAGTATCCGGCTGGAAGCTCAAACGGTCGCGAGCTAAAGCTCCCTCCCACAAGTGGCTCTATCAGGCTGGAAATTAATTGTGGGAGGGCGCTTCAGCGCGCGAAGGGGTCAACGCGATTCTGTAGTGGCATGGAGCGCCCTTATCCCGGCTGGGTGTCTCAGTGCTTGGTTTTAGATGGCTCTTTAGGTAGCTCTGCGGCTAACGCGTTGGCGTAGGCGGTACGAGCGGTTTGAAAGATCGCTAGCTGCTGGTTGAGCTTTTCGATCTCGGCATCGGTGACGCGCAGGTTCACCACCTGGCTGCGGGCAGCCTCGGAAAGCTCCGCCAGGTTGTACTCGGTGCCATCAATGGTAATGGTCTGGGGTTCGTCTGCCATGAGTCGTTACTCCTTTGTTTACATTCACCTGAGGGTGTTATCGCCCTTTTAGCTGCCTACTAAAACGCCGATTAAATAATCGGCACAAAAGGCACACAGCCCGCTAGCGCAAGACTAAACAGGCCGACCAGCAGTGTAACCCTCAATGGGTAGCCGCCGTTTTTTTCTTGGCCGCTGGCTTTTTCTTCTTCGGTAGCTCTTCCCCCAGGGCACGGGCGTAGGCGGTACGAGCGGTTTGAAAGATCGCCAGCTGCTGGTTGAGCTTTTCGATCTCGGCATCGGTGACGCGCAGGTTCACTAGCTGGCTGCGGGCAGCCTCGGAAAGCTCCGCCAGGTTGTACTCGGTGCCATCAATGGTAATGGTCTGGTTTTCATCGGCCATGATTACTTACTCCTTTGTTAAAACGTTGGGTACCACAAAAGCCATGTTCAAAGGGGCAACGGTTAATCGAAATCGAACATGAGGTCGTCATCATCCATGCCATCGAGCACGCTATCAAGGTTTTCCGGTACTTCCTGGGTAGCGCCGTGTTCAGCGTGGAACTTTGCGCGATCTGCCAGTTGGTTAAGCTGACCCATGGAGAACATCTGGGCATAGGCAAGCGCCATGGGCGCGCCCTTCAAGGTGGCGAACACATCGGCTTCCAGGTTGATAAGCGCCGCTTCATTGATACGGTAGAGACCGTTCACCGTTAACGGCTCCTGCCCTTCGCCCCGCTCAATGGTCAATGGCCACTGCTCAATCACTCCGGCACGCTGTAACGCATCGCAGGCCTGCTGGGTAGCCGCTCGGTTACGATCGCACTGGGTTAAAAAATCCAGAGTTTGGGCGGCGGTGCCCGCCAGCTTGCCTTCGTCATCAAACAGGGCGTCACCCTGGTTCTCACTGAGGTGATCTGCGTCGATGGCGAAGACTTTTTCCCCCGGCTGTTCGCTGTTGGCCAAGGTAAAGGGGTAACCGCGCAGGCTGGCGGGCACATAGGTGCCCAACCATTTGCCATTGGGGGCCACATAAAGGTTCCGCTCGCCCACCCCCAGCAACACCATGGGCTGGAAGTGCTCGCCCTCTTTGAGCAACACCACCACATAGTGGGGCAACAGTTTGGGCAGTTCCGCCAGCAGAATTCCCGCGACGTTTAGCTGATCCGCAAAGTGGTAACCATCCCTGGGCAAGTAACCAAGGCCCGCGTGCTGGCTAGGGGAAAGTGCGATCCATTGGGGCATAACAACTCTCGACTCAAAAGGCATTAATTCATTGTGGCCGCCAGTGTAACAAAAAACCCCCGGCCGAGGCCGGGGGTTTTAGGTACGCTACCTATCTATTGATAGGTATCCTTCTCAGTAATTTCTGACCATTAGACTCCACGATCACAGTAAACGCTTGTTTACCCCCACAGCCCGTCATCGGCCGGCACGACCACCCGCCCCTCGTCATAGCCGGAGCGCAGGTAATGACCCAGAGGCTCGACACTGGCCTCGGCGATGTCCGGGTTAGCCTCAAGGTATTCGCTCTGGTCGAACCATGCCGACGGGTCGCGCCCCTCCTGCCAGCCCCAGGTCTGGTAGTGCTGGTAGCCACTGTCCAGCTCGCCGCGTTGGATCGCCGCATCAACGTCCGCGTTAGCCTCGCGGTAGCCGCGCTCGTCGAACAGCGCATTGGGCGAACGTCCCTCGGCGGTTCCATAATCACGGTAGTGGGCAAAGGCGTCGACGTCGCCCGCCGCCACCGCTGCGGCGACATCGGGGTTGGCGGCCAGGTAGAGCGCCCGGTCGAAATTCATTGCCGCAGGGTCGCCCAAGCGCCCTTCGTCAGCCCCATAATGTTGGTAGTGCCACTCCCCACTGGGAATGTCGCCGGCCGCCACCGCAGCCGCGACGTCAGGGTTGGCGGCCAGATAGAAGGCCTCATCGAAGCCACTCGGCTCAATCAGTGCCGGCGCCTTGGCAAGCATGACCCGATCATCGAAGCGTAACAGTTCGATGCCTTTCAGCGTGTCGCTGCCCAGACTACCGGCATTGACGATCAGACTGCCGTCATCGGCATAACGGAACGTGGCTTCGCCAGCGTCGAGTGCAAAGCGCGCAATATCGACGCCACTGCCACCATCGAGGGTATCGTCGCCTTCACCGCCAAATAGCCTGTCGTCGCCCGCGTCACCATAAATCAGATCGTCGCCGCCCTGCGAGCCGACCAGATCACGCCCACCACCGCCATGCAGTTCATCATCACCGGCGCCGAGCACAATGGTCTGCGCCGCATCGTCGGCGCTCACCACATTGTTGCCGGCACCGCCACTGAGGGTGGTCGCGCCGATGATGCTGGCGAAGTCGATGTTATCGAGCTGGATCCGGTTGCCGCTAGGCAACGCGCTGGCATCGATGACGAACGCCTCCTGATGATCCGAGGCTGCGTCATCGACGATGCCGGTGATCAGGATCGGCGTGTTCGTTGAAGCACTGCCGCTGTCGTTGAGGACGAGCGTGCGAATGTCCAGTAGCGTGCTACCGGGCCGGCTGGCGAGCCACTGGCTGGCCACGCCGGCCTGATCGGTCAGGTTGCCGGGTTGCTTGGCATCGATGCTGCCAATCAGGTCAGCCAGTGCCTGCTGAGCATCGACGGCGCTGCGCGCCCCCTGATTGACCAGACTGACGCCGCCCGGCAGCGTGGCCGTCACCTCGTTAGCATTGCCGCTATTCTCGACCAGCTTGGTGCTGCCCGGGGTATTCCCGGTGTTGATGATCGTCTCACTCACCGAGGGCAAACCTGAAGGCATGTCCGGTTGCGACACAGGCTCGGAGACCTGGATCGGGCCGGGGGACGGATCGGGATCGGGGCTCGGCGACGTCTCCTCGACGTTGGTCACCGTCACCGCCAGGGTGTGGGCCGTTTGATCCGTGCCGTCAGCAGCCGCGACGGTCACCTCGTAGACGTTGTCGGTGTTCTGGTCTTTCGGGCTCTCGAAATCCGGCGCGCCGGTAAACGTCAACGCCCCGCTGTTGGCATCCAGCGAGAACAACGCCGCATCGGCGCCGCCGGTGATGCTGTAGACCAGCGTATCGCCCTCGGCGTCGGTAGCAGCCAGGGTGGTCACCGCCGTGGTGTTCTCGTCCATGCTCAACTTGCCAGGCGTGGTGAACACCGGTGCGTCGTTGACGCCGACGAGCGTCACGGTAACCGAATCATCGGCATCGGCCAGCGCGCCGCCACTGCCCTGCGCCCCGCTATTGCCATCACTGAAGCGATAAGCGATCTCGGCACTGGCCGGCGGCACGTCGCTGCCGTTGGCATAGGCAATCTGCTGCAGCGCGCTATTGACCCGCGCCGACGTAGCGTTGCCATTGAAGGTCAGCGTCAGCATGCCGCCGCTGTTGGTAGTCACGGTGCCGATAGTGGTAGCGCCAACGTCCAGGTCGCCCCCCTCGGTCAGCGCCCCCAGCTTGCCGGTGGCGAAAAAGCCGTCGTCGGCATTCTTCCCGCCCTGGCGGGCCAGGGTCAGGGTGGCACCGGCATAATTGCCCGCGCCGCCGTTCGCGGCATCGAGTTCGGGGTCTGCAATAGTGGCGTTTCCATCCAGCACAACGGCGGATCCGCCCTCGATGAAGCTCGGCGTGGCGTCGACGCCGGTGAAAACGGGCGCATCGTTGACGGCTTGAATACCCACCGTCACCGTCGAAGTGGCGGAAACGGCGCCATTGCCGCCGGCGGCGTCCCGCACCGTCACCGACACCTCACGGCTCGTTTCCGAGGGCGTATCGCTGGTGTTCTGATAGGCGAGATTGCTCAGCATGGCATCCAACGCTTCGCCCAGGCCCGGCTTAGCAGCACCGGTGAGCGACAGCACCAGGTCAGCCCCGTTGGTGCCGCCCGACACGTCAGCCACCTTGACGGCTGCCGTGCCCGCGTTGCCGTCATCGTCCCAAAAGACTTCCGAACCGACCAGCGTCAAACGACCATCACTGCTTTCCTGAAGGGATAGTATGTCCTCGCTGTCGGCAGCGCCCCCCGCTATGGATACCGTCAGCGCGCCGCCATTGAAATCCGTACTGTCCACGTCGCTGACGGTGGCATTGCCCCCCATATCCAGACGCACGGGCGCGCCCGCCTCGGTAAAGGTCACCGAGTCGCCGTCCAGGCCGCTCAATACGGGCGGGTTGGGCGTGACCGCAATCGTGAAACTTCCCGACGATGAAGCGTCTCCGCCGTTCAGCGTGCCGTCCCCATCGTTCAGCTCCAGCGTGAAGGAGCGGTCGCCGAGCCCCGAGGGGGCTTCGTAGGTCAGCGCGCGAATCAGCTGCTGAATAGTCGCATCCGTCGCATTGGCGTTGAGGGTGATGTTGAGCGCACTCCCCCCCTGGCCGTCGCTGGTACCATCGACCGTGCCGATGTTGGTACCGCCAACGGCGATTGTTTCTCCGGCGCTGATCGCACCATCACCCCCTGCGGTGACTTTGATGCCATCCAGCCCCCAGCTACCGTTGGTCGTGCCGGTGTTCTGGGCCAGGGTCAGGGCACCGCCATTGTAGTCGGACGAGTCGATATTGGAGAGGGTCGCATCGTCGAGCCCGGTCACGTTGACGGCGCCGCTACCGGCCGTCACCTGGCTGGACGTATCGCCGAAGACCCCACTGACCGACGGGGCGTCGTTGACCGCAGTGATATTGATCGGCACCGAGCCCATGGATACATCGCCGGAGCCATCGTTGTCGTTGACACTGAGGGATAGTGTCGCGGCACCCACACCGTTGACATCCTGCGCCGGGGTATAAATGACGTTCGAGGGCGTATCGAGGTATGAATTGATATTAGACGCGGAACCGGTGAGCACCACGCTCGACGTACCATTGCCGGATGCCGTGACCGAATACCCCGAGGGATTCGCCAAACCTATGGTGCCTGCCGAAACGGCAAGTGTTACCGAGATCGAGGCGCTATCGGGATCGACCAAGCTACTTGCCGAAATGTCGAGATTACCGGGCTGATCTTCGTTGATGGCAATCCCCGCCGGCAAATTGCTGACCGTCGGGGCATCGTTGGTCGGCGTGATACCGACCGTGATCTGATTGGTACCGCTTGCCACATCCGTGCCGTCGCTGAGCGTATAGTCGAGCGTCACCGAGCCAGGCGGGGCATCGGAGCCATTCTGATAGGTCAACCGCTGCAGAACGTCGTTGACCAGCGAAGTCGTCGCCACGGTACCTGACGACGTGAAATTGATCGTCAACGCGCCACCGCTCTGGGTGTAGGTCGCGAACGTCTGTCCACCAGATTGCAGATCGCCCCCGGATACCGTGAAGGAGGCACCGCTGGTGTCGAATCCCAGGCTATCCTCGGCATTGGCGCCACCGTGGCGGGCGATAGCCAGCGAGGCACCGCTGTAATTGCCATTGCCGCCGTTGAGCGCATCCAGTTCGATATCGGCGATGGTGACGTCCGCGTCGAGAACCACCGCAGTGCCACCCTCGGTATAGCTGGGAGTGGCATCCAGATTGACGAAGACCGGCGCATCGTTGACGGCGGCTATGTCGATGTTGCCGCTGCCGACCTGTGGGTTCACCGTGCCGTCGTTGGCATTGAGTGTGAAAGTCGCGGCATCGTTGCCATTGACGTTCGCCGCGCCGGTGTATTGAACGTTGCTGGTAGTATCCAGGTAGGTGTTGATATCGGCAGCCGAGCCGGCCAGGGTCAATGACCCAGTGCCCGAGCCGCCGACGGTCACTCCCCCGCCGCTGGCCGCTGTGAAGGTACCGGCGCTCGCCGCGAGGGTTACGGTCAGGCTGTCGCCATCGACATCCGTCAGCGTCAGCGTCGAGAGATCGAAATTGCTCGCCGTGTCTTCGGTGACCGTCACGTCAGTGGGCACGTCGCTAGCCGTAGGCGCATCGTTGGTCGGCGTGATACCGACCGTGATCTGATTGGTACCGCTTGCCACATCCGTGCCGTCGCTGAGCGTATAGTCGAGCGTCACCGAGCCAGGCGGGGCATCGGAGCCATTCTGATAGGTCAACCGCTGCAGAACGTCGTTGACCAGCGAAGTCGTCGCCACGGTACCTGACGACGTGAAATTGATCGTCAACGCACCACCGCTCTGGGTGTAGGTCGCGAACGTTAAACCATCGGATTGCAGGTTGCTACCGGATACCGTGAAGCCGGCACCGCTGGTATCGAATCCCAGGCTATCCTCGGCATTGGCGCCACCGTGGCGGGCGATGGCCAACGAGGCGCCGCTGTAATCGCCATTGCCGCCGTTGAGCGCATCCAGTTCGGTATCGGCGATGGTGGCATCTGCGTCGAGTAACACCGCAGCATCGCCCTCAATATAGCTAGGCGTAGCATTCAGATTGGAGAAAGTCGGAGCGTTGTTGGAGGGAGTGATAGTGGCCTGGAAATAGAGATCGAAGTCGTTTTGAGCCGCCCCATCCGCATACATGATGCCGCCCGTATAATCTCCATTCGAGCCGGCATCACCGTTATGTTCCATCCCCCAGTCCGGAAAACTCCCCGAATCATGCCGTAATTCGAATGTATAAATGGAACCGTTCGTGACACTGATCGGTGAATTCAGTGCCACTGTCTGGAAATGATAGTCCTGGTTATTAGAGTCCACGGAAACGGTAAACGTCTGGGAGGTCAAAGAACCACCGACGACGCCATCGCCCGAATAGACGTTGAGGGTCACGTTTCCCCCCACCTCCCCAGCAACGACCGCGATACTCGTCAGGTCGCCGCTGGCAGTGGCCGTGAACGACTGGGAAAATGTCACTCCCGTGGCATTCGTAAGCGCACTGCTATAAGCATTGCCAGGATTATTCTCGATGACAGTGGCCAGATCGTGGCTATAGCTTGCCATAGCGGCTTCGGAAAACACCGAACCGGCCGTCACCGCGCCCACGGTACGATCCAACACCCAATCCCCCGAAGTACCGATCACGGTTGTCGAGCCCGCCACGTTCTTCCCCGTCAGATCGGCAAATCCCGCGAGAAAATCGCTTCCTACCTGACCGGCAGCGACGCAACATCCGTACAGCAGTATGTCGGCCGTCTCCGACAGGGCTTTACCCCAGGTCGAGAGTTCCTGGCTGGAGGCATACAATGCCCCCAGGGTCAGCTCGGTCTGACCCAGGGTGAGTTGTCCCTCACTGCCATGGCAGACGATATGCAGGCTCTCCAGATGCGAGTATCGCGACAGAACCTCGGTCACCCATGGAATCGTAATTCGCGACCCTGGCACAATATGAACGGCCGTATCATCGTCAATGTCGCGAATCAGGGCTTCATAATCCGCCACCTCGCTGTCGATGAATACGACTCGGCGAGTGCCGCTGGTGGCTCCCGCCTTCGGAGCATTGAAAACGTGACCGCCCTGCATAAGAGTCGCGATACTCATCTTTTCACCCCTATCTACCATGAGTCACCAACGCACCGGTGGCGGGCAACCTTGTCTTGGATACTAAAACGCCACTCGCCTTCGTTACCTACGATGGTGAGTGGCAATGCATCATAAAACTGACATCATTAGTTTCTGGGTGGATAAAGCCCTTCGGTCGCCATGCAATGGGTCAATGGCGTGACTGGCCCACGAATATTGAAAGCGTTCGAGTTCCCGGTTAAACCGACATTGATATTGCCGCCACTGAGAGCCACATCAAACCCCTCCATCGTGACTGGGCTGCCCGTTCCAGACCCGTAAATGTTGGCTTCATCAGCGACTTGAAACGAATTTTTCGCCACTGTCTGGAAATGGGAGTTTGAGGCCGAAGGTGTGGGCGATGCACCATTACCGTCATAAGCCTTCAGCGAAGCGCTGATGGCTGCCGAAGAGAGAGTCGCCGTATGGTTGTGTACCGGCATTTCGGCAACCGACAAAGTATGCGTTTCCCAACCTTGATACTGGCCCAGTCGCATGAGCGACAAACCGTTGCCCTGGCCAGTCCCTACAGGCGAACGTCCCCGCATGTCCGGAACAGCGAAAGAGGATCTGCAATCCCCTCCCCATTCGCATCCCAGAAGAGAAAACAGCGCCTGATTTGACGAAACGGAAAGCGTCTGTCCTGCCAACTCGATATAGTTCACCGGACAAAAGTTGGCAGCCGTCGCGCAGACCGATCCAATATAGACCGAATCAGGCGGGCCACAGGTAGCCTGAGCTTGGGAGACACCGCCAATTGCGCCGATAATGATCAGCAACGCGAGGTGGGCTCGACCGATTATCCATTGTTTTTTTGAACGCTCTTTTTGCACATCCTTCCCCTTTTATAAAAAATAACAACTTATTATTAGAATCAGCAACTTACTAACCTCGCTGGTTAGCTAATCGCAGACATTATCAGCAGGCTTGGTTGGTACTTTTCTTTCCACACTTTCTCGTCTACCTGTACTGAGAAGACATCACCAGCCGATGACCAGCTTTCTCATACTAGGATATTAGCGAGTAATACCTAGGAATGACAGCCATCTCAGCGACGAAAAGCCCCCTTTTTCGAAGGCATATCGTTACTTTAAATCGGTAAACTAAATTTGTATGACTCATCATGCTTAAATAAAAAATTAGCCATCAAACAAAATCTGCGAAACCGCTATCCTATGGCCCATACGACAATCTGGGCTACAGCGGCTCGACGCCGACCTGGGCGATGTTCGGGTTGGCATTGAGATATAGCCGTTCAGCGTAGGCAGACTCGCGGGACGACTCTGCCCTGGGGCCTGGGTCAGTAGGATGGGGGCGTCGAGCGCATTCCAAGGTCGTTTCCATGCGATCCTAAACGATAGACGCTGTTCACTGTTGGCCAGGGTAAAGGGGTAACCAAGCAGGCTGGCGGGCACGTAGCGTAGCTGCCCAACCATTTGCCATCGGGAGCCACATACAGGTTCCGCTCCCCCAGCAGCACCATGAGTTGGTAGTGCTCGCCCTCTTTGAGCAACACGACGACATAGTGGGGCAGCAGCTTGGGCAGTTCCGCCAGCAGAAGTCCCGCAACGTTTAGCTGATCCGCAAAGTGCTAATCACCCCGGGGTAAGTACCCCTAGCCCGCGTGCTGGCTGGGGGAAAGCGCGATCCATTGGGGTATAACGACTCTCGATTCAACAGGCGTTAATAGTGGCGGGCAGTGTAAAGACAAAAACCGGCACCGGGGCCAGGGGTTGGTCAGTGGCATAGGTTAGGCATTTGCCTTAGTCAACATCAAAGAGAGAGCCAGTCACGGTTGGTGCTGGGGGCCACCACCTTGCCGGTGTCGCAACGCCAGGCACCCCATCACTCCGCCGCGTAGCTTCCGCGTAGGGTATCCAGCCGTTTACGGCGGTTGGGCTGCTCGCCCTGACCGTCGAGTACTACGATCTCGCTACCCGGCAGGCACGGCTCGACCCGGTTACGCAGCCATTCGGCAATCGACCAGGTGCGATTAGCAGCGTTCTGGTAGTCATAGTCGTCCACTTGTACATCCACGGTCTCGCGCACCACCAGGCGGATGCCTTCCAGGCGCCAGACGGTCTCTTCGAATTCCTTAATGGTCATGTGATCCTCGTTAGCAAAGAAAACCCCCAGCCGAGGCCGGGGGTTTAGGTACCTTAACCTATCTAACGACAGGCATCCTTCTCAGAGAGAGGAATTAGGCAACTACGTCAGCAGCAAAGGTAGGCAGAGTAGTTACGCCAGAGAGCTGAATCAGGGCATCATCAGCAGCAGCGGCAGTGGTGCCAGTCGCATCCACTCCACCTTCGATGAAGGCATAAGTATTGCCTTCAAACACAGCGAAGGATACACCGTTATCAGTTGTATTTGCATTAGCCATTGCGTTTGCAATTGCGGTAGCGTCTGATCCAGCAGCTAATGCGCTAACAGCAGTCTGAACGGCAGCCTGTTGGCCAGAAACCACATCTGCGATGCCGGTAAACTGTAATTTATCTGTGCCTGCGACGAAGTCGGTGATCACGTCGATGGTACCAGCAGTAACACCAGAATCAGTAACAGCGAAGCTGAAGGTATCTGCACCTGCGCCACCTGTCAATGTATCTGCACCAGCACCGCCGGTGATCATATCGTTGCCAGCACCACCTTCAATCACGTCGGCCTGAGCAGAACCAGTGATGGTGTCAACACCCGCACCACCTTTGATCGACACACCGTTGGTGGCAAAAGCCCCTGCATTCAACGTGTTTGTTCCAGTTGAACCCGATGCATCAAGTGAGAAATTAACTTGATCCATATCGCCAGTTACAAAACTGATATTACCTGCACCCATCAGCTTGACGCTAGCGAGGTCTCCAGAAGCAGCATTAGATTGAGTAATATCAACCTGATCAACTGCTGTCACTTCGAGGTTCTCGACCGAGGCCAGCGTGAACGTAGAGGAGGTTGCGTTGATATCTTCGTTGAGCGTGGTATCTCCATCGTCGAAGGTCATCTTCACGGTGTCGATCTGACCCACAGTAGCAGCACCCTTAACACCAATCGTTGCTGCACCGTCACCCGCTTTGATCGTAACTGCACCAGCTTGAGCAGCGCTCAAGTCAGTGGCTGCAGTAGTACCGGCACCGTCATTGATAACAACGGATGTGATACCAGCAATGTTATCCAGATCAACAGCTACACCATCGTTAAGCTGGAGGGTTTCAAAGTTGGTGTACTTTCCACCAAGTGTCGCTGAAGCAAGATGCGTTGAGTCAGCCACGACGAGCGTATCAGTTCCTGCTCCTGCATCAACTGAGCCAGTAGTTAGCACAGCAGCCGTAGTGAAGGTATCAGCAGCAGAACTACCAGTTGTCTTACCAGTTACAAGGGTGTTCAAGGTTGCCACAACACCGCCAGTGTTAGCCGAAGCATTAACAGTTGCGAAGTCGTCGTCCAAAGTACCAAGTGTCACTTTTCCAGCACCGCTAACACTTAGGCTCTGTGCAGCAGCGTTAGTGCCAACTGTCAGACCTGTAGTTGTCAAGGCGGTAGCAGCAGCGATAGAAACAGACGTTGGCGTTCCGGTGGTCGAAATTGCGCCCGTGGTATTCGCTGCGCCTGATGAGGTAATGTCCAGTGAGGTCAAACCTGCACCATTAACAGCGATGGCACCAGCTGTTACACCACCGTCAACTGTCAACTCACCACTTGTTGCGGCCGCAGCATAGGTAGCGGTCGTCGCACCATTAGTTGCAACGCCATTACCCGTAACTTTGACGGAAGTAGTATCAGCAAGCGAGGTAAGCGTTACTGCATCAGTCGACAGACGGTTGTTGATCGTCGTGACGCCGGGCAAGCTAGTTCCTGCTAGGGTTACACCACCAGTACCTACAGCTCGAAGCTCAACAGTCTCAACATTAGAAATTGAAGCTCCATTTGTAGCATCTGCAATTGCGGCAGTGCCCTGGGTAGTGATTTTCAGCGTATCGTTGCCGTCCCCACCGTTAACAGAGTCAGCTGCTGTCAACGTAGAGTTAGCTGTGGTTTGAGCGTCAACAACACTCACAAAGCTGTCATCTTTCGATGTACCAGTCAGGGTGTCCAGACCAGTAGTCAGTGTGAACGTCTCACCCGGTGCAGAAGTATCAACATTGACCTGCTCGCTTTCCGGTACGGCCGGAGCAGTAATGCCTTCGTCCTGACCGTAAGCAATGAAGTGCTCAAGTGCGGTTAGGCCCGCAGCATCCAGAGACGCCTTCACTTGCGCAACGGTGGTGATTTCTGTGTTACCGGCCGCCTGCAGCTGAGCCAGTTTAGCTTCGTAGTAGCCAGAAACGTCAAAAGCGTTAGAGGGGTTAACGCCTTCTGCTTCACCGTACTGGAGGTAGTGGTTGTATACGTTGCCGTTCCACAGATTAACGAAGTCTTGCGCTGCTGCGTCGATCGTCAGGTAGGAGTTATTGGCATCGTTGAACATGGCCGTTGCTTTGGCACGGATGTATTCAGCCGGGTTGAAGAAGGCGTTCGGGGCCAGGCCTTCCTGGAAGCCGTACTGCTCGTAGTGCTGCTCAGCAGTCAAGCCAACGGCGGCAAAACGTGCTTCTAGGAATGCCGCATCTTTACCTGCCCAATCAGCAGCAGTTTCAGAGTTGGCTTGAAGCTGTGCAAGCTTAGCATTTAGGTAAAAGCTTTTATTGAAACCTTGAATTGCCATGTAGGTACTCTCCTTACATATGCATATGTTCGGGTGCCTGGCTGGCACCCCATGTTGTTGCTAAGCCGACCCTCAACCCCTGGGGGATCCCTTGCCGAGGTTCGGTGCAAAGCAAGCAGGCTACCCAAGATGGGTAAGTTGCCTTGGCGGAGACGATAGCGCCTCAAGCGTTACAAAATCAAGACCACCTTGGAACCTGCTGTGAATCGCGCGATTCACGCTGGTCGATCATAGCAGCCCTTTTTACGTCCTACCACTAGTTACCTGATCTTTTTTAGGGAGGTAACTTGATGGTATTGCTCACCTTAGCGGCTATCTTAGCCTTCGCTTTAAGGAATGATAAAGCGTTTTCGCACGCCGTTCGATAATTTTAGCCGTGATGGGCGGCGCTGCTACGTTGGTACTGGGGGCGCTGCCACGCAAGTGCGGGCTGGGCTTGGCAAAGGGGTAGTGCGCCTCAAACGCAGGCTCCTCTACTGCCGCGGGCGTGCGGGTGTCAGTGACCCGGTACCCGGCGGCCTGGGCAGCAGCGGCGAAAATGCGCTCCAGTGCGTGTGCCAGGGTGCCGTCGGTTTGGCCCTCTTCCGGCTCAAAATCGCTGTCGGTAATGGTCAGCAGCGGATCCATGGCTTCCGGGCGGCACCAGAACATGGAGCCGGCGAAAAAGCCCAGCTCGTCCAGGCTGATACGAATGCCCAGGTGCTCCAGCAGGGCCTGGGTGCGCACCGGGCTTTGCAGGTCACCCCAGTAGTGCACGTAGTCCAACCAGTGGCCGGCGGGGCCAACCATGCCCAGATCCGGCTGGCGGTTGAAGGCGTCGATAACGCTGGCCACCTGCTTTTTGGAGCCTAACAGCTGGCCCAAAAACTCCTGGCGCCACAAGTCGCCATCCTGGCGGTGCAGCGAGCGCTTGGCGTGGATTTTACACACCTGACCGTACCCCAACGGGCGGATAGCGCTGAGCATGGTCAAGAACGGCAGCACATCGCGCCCTTTATTGGGCAGGGTGGCGCAGCGGGCATCGGGTACGGTTTGCTGTATGCGCTCGACCGTGCCTTCCGGGGCGTGTTCGGGCAGCGAGATATACAGGTCGTACTGCCCTTCCAGGTGCGCCAGATGGGTGGCAATTTCGTCCCATAGCTCGGTGTGATAGAGATGCAGGATCACCGCGGTTTCGTGGCACTTTTGCCACTGGGGCAGCTCAGTATCCAGGGCGAAATTGGCGGGTTTGGTGTAGTGTTTAACGACCTGTTTGGTGGCCTCTAAATAGGCGTAGCCGTAGCGGCGATCCGGCTCCAGGTAGGCGCCTTCGGCCCACTCATTCCAGGCATTGATAAACACCAGTTTCTGGTCACCGGGCAGCAGGTCGGCCTCCCGTGCGGCACCGGCCAGCCACTGCTGGTAGCGGCCTGGGGTCACGTTGGCAAAGGTGTGGCCGCGGCCCGGTTTGCGGGCGTCGTTGTCCCAGCCGGGGGAAACGGTGCGGTAACGGGTGTACTCGGTGGCGGGTTTGGCCAACTGGGTAAACACCAGGTCGGCGTAGTCGTAAACGCAGCCTTCAAACGCCGGGTTGAGCAGCGTGAGCTGGTGGTCGATACGCTTGGCGTGGGTTTGGTGGGGGGGGAACTCCACCGAGGCATCAAACCCATAGGGGCTGGGGTCACCGTTATTAAAGCTCTCGGCGGAGACCAGGTGAATCTCGCCAATGCCGTTTTCACGGCAGTAGTTGCGCCATACCTCGGCGGTTTTGTTGGCATCGGGCAGAATATCCACGCGGTAAACGATCAGCAGCGGCTTGCCGTTTACGCGCAGGTAATTGGGCTTCTGCATCAGCGGGGCGACATCCTGGATAAATTCGAGATCGTCCTCCGGCAGGTGCTTCTGCTCCATGAGAATATCGCTCTCTTTGCCGTCCCAGCGGCGGGTCCAGTTCTCGTTGGCCCAGCAGAGGCAGAAGGGAAAGTCGATATTGGGGTTGTTGGCAAACTGGTCGATGGGCCGCTCCAGCAGGCGCTTGCGACCACTAAACCAGTAGTAGTGAAAGCAGAAGGCTTCGATACCGTAGTGGCGGGCCAGCTCGGCCTGGCGCTCCTGCACTTCCGGCAGGCGCAGGTCGTAGTAGCCCAGCTCGCCGGGGTGGCGTGGCTGGTAGTGGCCGGCAAATTGTGGCACGGCCTTGCCAACGTTGGTCCATTCGGTAAAGCCTTTGCCCCACCAGCGGTCGTTTTCGGCAATCGGGTGGTACTGGGGCAGGTAGAAGGCGATGGGCCGCAGGCGGGACGCCTCTTCCAGGGGCTGTTCGGCCAGGGGTACGTAGTCGTCGCTGCTGCCCACCGTTTGGGCGAACATTTCACCAAACATGGTGCTGCCGGTGGGCGCTGCCGAGGCCTGGGCGCTCGCGGGCTGCTCGCCTTCGGTGGTGCCTGCCCCTTTAGCGCTGGGGCGCGGTTGGTTCAGGTAGTGGATCAGCGGGTGCTGGTGATTGGCCAGCAGTTGCGGATGCTCCTGAAGGTAGCTGAGGGTGTCGAAGCTGGCCGAGGGGTCACGGGCTTCATAGCCACCAAAGCGCTGGTAGTGCTTGAGGGGATCCTGGCCGGTGGCCTGCACATCGGGGTTGTGCTGCAGGTACCAACTGGCATCGAACAGGCCCGAAGCGGCAATTTGGTAGCGTTCGGTGCGGGCGCGTTTGATTTCGCTGGGCAGGCGCTTTAAACGCTTTAACAGCTGCTTGGCCAACCAGGTGGGGTTGTGGGCGTGGCTGACCGTTCCGGCATGGGCTTTGAGCAACTGCCGGGTCTCTTTTTCGCGCTGCTGCTTGGCCGCGGCTAGCTCTTCGATTTCCCCTCCCAGCACTTCGATTTCCGCTTCGGCGCGCCTGGTTTCCTGTTTCAGCTCGTTCACACTGACAGCGTGTTCGGCCTTTAGGGTAGCGATGTACTCGCCGCGCTGATCCAGCTCCATATCGCGGGCGTGCACCAGGGTGCGCTGGCGGTTGACGGCGTCGCTTTGTTCAATGTCGCACTGGTAGAAGGAGCTACGCAGTTCGGGGAGCTTCTCTTCGCTGGCCAGGGCGATCCAGTACATGGCATTGGGCGTGCCGGGCTGCCCTTCCGGGCTCGCTTCGCTGTAGGTGGTGTGGCTCTTTTTGCGGGTGTCCCACATGGCGGAGCCGTAAACCACCCGCTGGCCGATCAGCGTGCTGTGGGCAAAGTGGCTTTTGAGCAGCTGCTCGAACTCCTGCTTGTACAGCTCTTTTACGTGATAGGGGTTTTGGTAGCCGGGTTTTTCGCTGTATTCGTGCTTGTCGGGGCTGGAGATAATCAGCAGACCGCCGGGGCGCAGTACCCGCTTGATCTCTTCCATCATCGCTTCGTGGCGGTCGTGGTGCTCAATGGTTTCAAAACTCACCACTACGTCCACGCTGGCGTCGGCCAGGGGGATGGCGGCACAGTCGCCCTGCAGGTAGCTTAGCCCTGGGTGGCTGTAGGTCGCTTTGGCGTGCTCAACGGTGCCCGCGTCAACATCCACGCCCACCACGCTGGCGGCTTTTTGCGCCAGGTAGTGGCTGCCGTAGCCTTCGCCACAGGCGATATCGAGTACGTCTTTGTTCTCTACATAGCCTTGGGCAACGTAGTAGCGGTGCATGTGTTCGGCAATGATGTCGCCGCTCAATACGTTGGGTAAGTACCGTTCACCGGTAGGCGTCAAGCCCTGCTCGTTTGTTGTGCTCATGCGTGTCGTTCTACCTGTAGTTCGATTTGGTGCATGGGGATGCCCACCAGGCCGTGGCTATGGCTGCTGGAGTGTGACTTGAAGAAGAGGGCATCGTGCAGCCAGTGGTGTTGTACGTGGTTGTCCTGGGTGCCGTCCGCAATGGCGGTGCTGATACTGTAATCCCCTTGGGGCAGTATGGGCATGCGGAAAGTGAAGCTGGCGGCCAGCACCGTGCCGGGCATGGCGCTCACGGGGTCGTCCTGGTAGGTGATAAAGGTGTTATCCCCAAACAGGGTCTGGCCCAGGCGGTCTTTGATATAAAATCCCATGATGGGCTGCAGCATGGGCTGCTCCTGGTGGATACGCGCCTTGATGGAGAGAATGACCTCTTCCCCACCCACTACCCAGGTCAGCGGGTGCCCTTCGCGGTCGTGGAGCAGCACCTCTTCCATGATCGCGCCCTTTTTGCCGAACCCTTCTGCGTCTGGGTCGAAGGCATAAATTTCCAGGTCGTTGCGATAGGGGCTGGCGTTAATGATGTCCTGGCGCATGTCCCGGGGTACGGGACGCTTACGCTGCTGCTCGTGCCACTCATCGTTGCGCTTGGTGGTGTCGCTGGCCCCTTGGTTGGACTCGAAGAAGGCTTTCAGATAGGCATCTGCCACCTCTTTGGGGGCGCCCTCGGCGGCGATCTTGCCTTTATCCAGCCAGATCGCCCGCTCGCAGAGGTTGAGCACGGCGGCGGTGTCGTGGCTGACAAACAGCACGGTGCCGTGCTCCATAAAGCGGCGCAGAAAGCGCATGCACTTCTGTACAAAGAAGGCGTCGCCTACCGCGAGGGCTTCGTCGATCACCAGGATATCGGCATCCACGTGGGCGATAACGGCAAACGCGAGCCTGACGTACATACCGCTGGAGTAGGTCTTGACCGGCTGGTCGATAAAATCGCCGATTTCGGCAAAGGCGAGAATATCGTCCAGGCGTTCGTCGATTTCGGGCTTGCTCAGCCCGAGTACCGAGGCGTTCATGTAGACGTTCTCACGCCCGGTAAATTCCGGGTCAAACCCAGCGCCCAGTTCAAGCAGGGCAGCGATGCGCCCATGGGTGTTTATTTCGCCGTGAGTCGGCGTGAGAGTGCCGCAGATCATCTGCAGCAAGGTGGATTTACCGGAGCCATTGCGGCCGATAATGCCCACGGTTTCACCTTTGCGTATTTCAAAGGAGATTCCGTCAAGGGCTTTGAACTCCCGGCCGTAGCGCTTGGCGGTTTTACCC
Organism: Halomonas sp. FeN2; assembly: GCF_020595105.1. NCBI lineage: Bacteria > Pseudomonadati > Pseudomonadota > Gammaproteobacteria > Oceanospirillales > Halomonadaceae > Halomonas > Halomonas sp. FeN2. The sequence goes on along the minus strand of NZ_CP074200.1, from coordinate 4,053,432 downwards.
GCCAGCCGCTGTACCTTGGGTACGACGAACTGCTTGAGCCGGTCGCTGGGCGCCTCGTAGATTTGGTAATATTTGGCAATATCGCTCAGGGTAATCACCGGGGGCGTAGCCTCGGTCTGTGTAACTGTTTCAGAGGACATCAGCAAATCCTTTACGCGTTTTCTGGAACCAGGCAAACCCTAACCACGCCACCACTAGCGATACCGCGAGATACTTGAGCAACCCACTAATATTGGGTAGCTGCCCTTCCAGCAGCACGATGCGTGCCTGTTCGATAATAAACGTTAGCGGGTTGGCGTGAATCACGCCGTGAAAGGTTTCCGGTAGCGCGGAGATGGGGTAAAAAATCGGCGATAGAAACAGCAGCATGGTGGCTATCAGCCCCATGGTTTGACCTATATCGCGCAGGAAGACCCCCAGGGAGGCCAGCAGCCAGCTAATGCCCATGGTTAATACCATGAGCGGCAACAGCACCAGGGGTAACATCCAGAAAGTCCAGGGCACGCTACCCAGCACTACCAGCTGGGCCAGTATCAGCACCAGGGAGCTAACGGCGGCATGGAAAAGCGCTGAGCCAAGGGGCACCAGAGGCAAGATTTCCAGCGGGAACACCACTTTTTTGACGTAGTTGGTGTTGGTCAGAATCAGGCTGGGTGAACGGGTTAGCACCTCGGCAAGAATGCCGTGAACGATCAGCCCGGCAAATAGCTGCAGGGCGAACACACCCTTGCTCTCCTCGCCCCCGACTCCCCAGCGGGCATTAAAAACAACTGTAAATACAAAGGTGTAAATAACCAGCATAATAATGGGGGTGACAAATGACCATGCCAGCCCGAGCAGTGAGCCTTTGTAGCGGCCTAATACATCGCGCTTAATCAGGCGGGCTATTAGTTCACGATAGCGCCATAGGTGTACCACCATGGCGCGTGGTGCCACCGTATTTAAAGCATGTGGGTTCATTGGTTCTCTTTACACCATTCGATGTGTTGAATTTGGATAGGTGAATAGAAGGTGCCAGGCCCTCTCCCCACTCCAGGCAGAAATAAGGGCGAAGATGTTACCTTAGTCACCCTTTGTTAAGAAGAGCGGCTACGCGCATGGCCAGGTTACCTTGCCATGTTTGACGGTATACCCGCGCCTTTATTAAGCCTTGAAGGCGTTGCCATGGGTTACCGTGGCGGGAGCATCGGTAGTGGTCGAAACTCGCTTGATGCTGGGGTTCAAGCCAGTCTCGGTGGTCCGCCAGGGCGGTCAAATTGCGGTCGATTTGCATACGGTGGCCTCCTTGCCACAGATGTTTGATGCGCGTTAGCAGGCTTTTAATCCCGCGCTGCATGCCGATGAGGTTACTGGCGTGCTGACGGTAGTCTATACAGGGGGTGCTGTCGTAAACCACTCGCCCGCCGCAGCCACTGATCAACAGGTAACACCACCAGTCGTGCAGGCCGGTATCCTCCCCGTGGGGCGAACGTTGCAAGCACTCCCGCGCGGCCTGGTTAAACACCATGGTGTTGCCGCTGGCAATGTTTTGCACCAGGGCATTGTTAAAACCCGGCGCGCGCGCTTGCAGCGTGGAATAACCGGTTGGCGTGCCCTGCTCGTCCACCAGCTGCGCTCTGGCGGTATACAGCTGGGGCTGACTGGGCGGATACGCGGCTAGCCGTTCTACTGCCCGTGTGAGCTTTTCGGGATGCCATCGGTCATCCTGGTCGGCAAAGGCGTAGTAGTCGCCTTGAATGGCGCTATTGCGCACCAGCGACATAAAGTTGGCGGCAAACCCCTGCTGTTTGCCTGGGTAAATTTTTAGCCGTTGCTCGCCCCAGCGCCGCTGGTAGGCCTCTAATAGGCGGCGGGTGCCAGGCAAGGGGCTATCGTCTGAAACGTGTAGCGTCCAGTGGGCGTGCTGCTGGCCCTCAATCGAATCTAGCTGCTCTGATAGATACGCCTCACCGTTATAGGTTCCCATTAAAATGGCAACATGCGGGATGGAGGGGGGCATGCGGGTGTCCATACTTGTACTCAAAACACGATTGCTCCGTGTCACTCGGCTGACCAGCGGGTAGTATACGCGCTTGCTTGGCGGTTTTTTATAGCCGGACTCCATTCACTTTTTTGAGCTTGATTGATTTATGGCCGCTGCTGTTCCTTCTTCTCCTTCCATTGGGTTGTGTGTGCCGACACTTAATGCTGGTGCCTTGTGGCGTGACTGGCTTGTACGCACTCAGCCTGCCGCCAAGCACTTTCGCGTGCTGGTCGTGGACTCCTCTTCCGACGATGAAACAGCGGCCATTGCGCATGAGTTTGGGTGTGAGCTGCTAGTGATCGAGCGCTGTGACTTTGATCATGGGGGCACCCGGCAGCGGGCACTTCACTACCTAAGTGACTGCGATATCGTTATTTTTCTTACCCAGGATGCATTGATAGCTGATCAGGATGCGCTTGCGCAGCTGGTCGCGGCGTTTGATGACCCCGGCGTGGGGGCGGCTTTTGGACGCCAGTTACCCCACCCTGATGCCTCACCCATTGCGGCTCATGCCCGCTATTTTAACTACCCTGATGAGTCCCGGGTGGTGGCGACGGCGGATATTCCCCGGCTGGGTATTAAAACCGCCTTTCTCTCCAACTCTTTTGCGGCGTATCGCCGTGAGGCGCTTATCAGCGCGGGCGGGTTTCCCGAAGGTACGATTCTGAGCGAGGATATGATTGCTGGCGCACGGTTGCTAAAGGCGGGTTGGAAGCTGGCTTACTGCGCCGAGGCCTGCGCTCTACACTCCCATAACTATTCGCTGGTGGAAGAGTTTCAGCGCTATTTCGATATTGGTGTGCTGCATCACCGTGAGGCCTGGCTGCTGGATTGGTTGGGCAGGGCTGAGGGGGAAGGCGGCCGCTTTGTGCGTTCGGAGTTAAGCTATTTATGGCGTCGAGCGCCCTGGCGGCTGCCGGAGGCTGGGCTGCGCACTTTGCTTAAATATGCGGGGTATCGGTTGGGCAAAAGTGAAGCCAGGCTGCCGCTTGGGGTAAAACGCCGGCTCTCTATGCATAAGCATTTTTGGCTGTAGGCAGCGCGTTGGCGTTGCTTTAGGGCTGGTAGTTGATAAACCCGCGGGAAATCGTCATCGCCAGAATCTTTAAGTCAAACCCCAGCGACCAGTTATCAATGTAGTAGAGGTCGTACTCTACCCGTTTCTGCATCTGCTCTAAGGTGTCGGTGTTGCCGCGATAGCCGTTTATCTGCGCCCAGCCTGTCATGCCGGGTTTGACCCGGTGCCGCTGCATATAGTTTTGGATAACGCCTTGGTAATACTTGTTGTGATCCAGGGCGTGAGGGCGCGGCCCGACCAGCGACATTCTTCCCTGCAGTACGTTATAAAGCTGGGGTAGCTCATCCAGGCTTGTGCGGCGTAAAAAGGCGCCCAGGGGGGTGATGCGCGGGTCGTTTTGGCAGGCTTGCTGGGTGTTCGTTGCCTTATGGACGCTCATGCTTCTAAATTTGTAGATGCGGAAACATTTGCCGTCAATACCGTGGCGGTGCTGTTTGAAGAGCACTGGCCCACCCATTTTCCACTTTACCAATGCGGCAATCAGTAGCATCACCGGCAGGAAAACAATAAACAGCAGCCCGCCCAGTAGACGGTCTTCCAGGTTTTTAATAAACCTTAGCGGGCCGCTGTCTAAGGGGCTGTAGTTAAGCTCTAACGAGTAGAGACCGACGACTTGCGCCATGCGGTGGTTGAGCAGGCGAATGTCGGACAAGTCGGGGAAGTAGCGCACGCTGACGGGAATGTTAATCAAATTGGCGGATACCAGGCGTACTTTGTCTCCGTCGCTGAGTGGGTAGGTGAGCCAAATTTCATCAAACGCTCTATCAAAGGCGCTCTCTTCCGCCAGGGTGTGGAGCTGTTTATGGAAGTGGTCGGAGTCATCATCCGTGTAGGCGCTCTGGAGCTGATAGCCTGCGTACACCATGGCGTTGAGGTGGTTTGCCAGCCTTTCGAGATTGGCCTGACGGCCGATAATAACGATACGTTTGCGGTTTTTACCCTTGGCGCGGAGGTTTCTTAGGTAGATATAGAGGGCGGCTCGCATCAGGCTGCCGGTGGTGAGCACGGCTAACGAGGATAACCCCATCCAGAGTCGCGAGAAGTTTTGGGTATTATGGGTGGCCACAAGCAGTAAGCTAAGCAGCACAATGGTCGCTAGCCAGCTAAGGCCATACACGCCCAGCATGCTGAACAGGCTGCGCCCGCGCCATGGCTGATACAGCCCCAGCAGCTCACCAATGGCGGGTAGCAGCAGGCCGCCAATGAGCATTAAAAAGAAGTAGTCGTCTTCCTGGTAGTTGATGTGAGACATGCTCAACAGTATCAACCAAGAGACCGCCACGGCGATTGCGGCGTCAAAGCAACGCATGGCTCGCCTTAGCCAGTCGTTGCTTTGAGTGCCTTTCAGCGCTGCCATTGGAGTAGGTTTATCCTGACGTGGTAGCGGTTAGATCAGTTAACGATAGCAGCAGTGCCATCACATTACCCAAGTCATCACTGCCCAGCTCCCCTACGGCTGACTGAAGCGCTAAACTGTCCAGGGCGTACTCACCAATGGTATCCACATACTGTATGCGCTGGTCGTAGAGGCTGGCGCGGGCGTCGAGTACGTCTACCAAATCACGCAGCCCCAGCTGTTCGCCTCGCTCGGCGGCTTCTAAAAATAGCTGGCTGGAGGCGATGGCTTGTTTGAGCGCTTCAATACGGCGCACGTGGCCATTTAAAGAACGTAGCCGCTGGCGGACTTCCTGCCCGGCCAAATTGCGCTGGTTATCAAACGCTGCCTGGCTGGCATTAATGCGCTTTTCACCTTGGCGTACATTGGCTGTGGTGTAACCGCCGCGATAAATCGGCACGCTCATCTCGACACCGGCGCGGTAGTCTTCACTTTCGCGCAGTACGTCGTCGCTTGTGCGGTCGGAGTAGCTGAGGTTGAGGTTTACCTCTGGGTAGTAGCCCGCCCGGCGGGTGCTGGCGTCGGCTTCTGAGATACGCTGCTCCTGGCGCGCTAACAGCACATCCAGGTTTTGCCCGGTGCGGGCTAGCCAGTCGTCCTGGGCACCCCATTCGCTGTTGAGAGAGACCTCGGACAGTTCGCCGATGGCTAAACCGCGAAATTCGGGCAGCGTACCGGTTAGGCGTTCCAGGATGCTCAGGGCGTTATCAAGCTCATTTTCTGCCTGTACGGCGTCTGAAATGGCCTGGTCTAGTCGTGACTGCGCTTCCAGCAGGTTGATGCGGTCGCCCACTCCCAGGTCGTAGGCACGCTGTGCCTGACGAACCTGTAATTCCAGTGACTCTTGCTGAGACTCTAATAACCCGAGGCGCTGAGAGGCCAAGTAGGCCTGTACGTAGGCTTCGCTGACTTGCAGTGCAAGGTCACGCTCTACCACGGCCAGCTGGAGTTCGGCGGCGTTTACCTGGGCGTCGGCTACATCCATGCCGCGCCAGCGCTCTAGACTAAAAAGTGGTTGCTGTAGCTGCACCTGCCAGTAGTTCTCTTCAATTTCACCGGGCCGCTGGGCGGGTTGGTCGAGGCCAAAATCGTCCGGTGATGTTTGTATATTAGTGGAGTCTTGCCAGAGGTAGCCACCGGTGGCGCTTACCTGGGGCAGTAGCTGTGAACGCGCCATGGGGATCTCTTCCCGGGTGGCTTCTAGCTCATAGCGCTGGCGCGTGAGGTCTGCGTCATGCTCCAGCGCACGGCCAAAAAGCGCCGGTAGCGAGGGTAGCGCTGCGGGAGAACGAGTGGCCTGTTCCAGGGCGGCCAGCTCTTCCATGGCGGCGCCCCCTGCGGGCATATCCTGCTGTGCATAGAGCGGTGAAGCGATGAGGCTAATCGTCAGGGCCAGCGGTACTGTGCGTGACCAAGCGCCCATTACCCGAACAAAGGGGTATTGGCTGGATATTTTCGGCATTAATCCTCCCGTAGGGCGCGAGCCAGCATATCGGTGATGGGCTTGGCTATGTAGCTGGCAAAGGTGCGTTCACCGGTACGAAGCATGACTTCCGCAGGCATGCCGGAGAGTAGCTGCATGCGGTCATTCATTTGTGTGTACCCTTCTTCGGTGACGCCTACCCGGGCACGGTAGTACTTAGCCCCCGTGGCTTCATCTTCAAAGCTGTCCGCACTGACGTAAATCACTTCACCATCAATAACATCAGTTAAGCGTTGATTGAAGGCGCTAAAGCGTATTTCTGCAAACTGACCAATATGAATATTGTCGATATCTCGGGTGGGAATACGCGCTTCTACGACGAAACCTTCATTGGAGGGGACAATATCCATGATTTTGTCGCCTGGGCGTATCACCGCCCCTACGGTGTGCACTTGACGCCCTACGACGGTGCCGGAGACCGGGGCGGTGACCACTGAACGCTCCACCTGATCACGGAGCGAGATAATCTGCTCTTCCGCTTCGGCTATTTGCGCCTGGGCGTCGCGTAGCTGTTCACCGACCTCTTTTTGGAACTCCTGCTGCTGAATTTCGCGCTCCATGCTGTTTTCGCTGATTTGCGAACGCAGTTGGGCAATGTTGGCACGAAATTCGGCATTATCGCCTTCGTACTGCAGCACTTGCCGCTCTAACTCACGCAGGCGCTGGTTATCTCCCAACCCTTCACGATAGAGCGAGCGGAAGTCTTCGGCCTCAGAGCGTAGCGAGCTGATGCGATTAACGTTGACGCGGATGCGCTCTTCCAGCCCTTCGATTTGTTCGCGCATCTGCACGCTCTGCTCATCCAGCGCTTCCAGGGTGCTTTTCAGTGACTGGCGACGGGCGGCGAAGAGGCTTTGCTGCACTGCAATCACTTGCTGAACGCGAGGATCATCGGTGTCTTGAATATCTTCGGGGATTTCCATCATTTCTGCCCCGGCCTGCTCGGCAAGCAGGCGGGCTTCCATGGCGCGGTTAATCAGGTAGCGCGAACGGGCAATGGCCAGCTGGGAGCTGGCCTGGGTGTCACTTAACACCACCAGGGTGTCACCGGCCTCTACTTTGTCGCCATCTTCCACTAACAGCTGCTCGACAATACCGCCTTCCAGGTGCTGTACGGTACGTTTGAAGGACTCAATTGAGACGCTACCCGGTGCTACAACGGCAATGGCCAGGGAGGCGGTCACCGACCAGAGAATAAAACCGCCCAGGGCTATAAAGAGGATGGCAAAGCCGAGCTTGCGGTAACCTTTGTCACTGGTGGGCAGCTTTTCACTCGCTTCACCGTCGATGGTCACCGGCTCTTTGGGGGTGACGTCGATCTCTGACGTGGGCAGGTTGCGTTTTTCGTCGCTCATGACTTCTCCTCATTACCACGGCCACCGGGGATGGCTGAGAGGCGGGTAGCGCTTTGCTGACTAACTTGCTCGCGGGGCTTTTTGGCAAACTGCGCCAACACTTGGTCGCGTGGCCCAAACATGCTGACCTGCCCTTCTTTCATCACCAGCAGCTTATCCATATTTTTCAGTACGCTGGTGCGATGGCTGATGACGAATAGCGTGGCGCCTTCGGCTTTCAACTGGGCGATAGACATCGCCAGCGCTCGTTCACCGGCATCGTCCAAGTTGGCGTTGGGTTCATCCAGCACGACCAATACAGGGTTGCCGTACAACGCCCGGGCCAGCCCCACACGCTGACGCTGGCCACCGGAAAGCGCCCCGCTGCTGGCAGAGATCACCGTGTCGTAACCGTTGGGCAGCTCCAGAATCATTTCGTGCACGCCTGCTTTCTTGGCGGCGTCGACCACTTTTTGCGGGTCGATAGTGCCAAAGCGGGCAATATTTTCACTGATAGTGCCGTCAAACAGTTCGATATCTTGGGGCAAATAGCCAATATAAGGACCGATTTCATCGCGGTTATATTGAGTAATCACCCCGCCATCCAGGCGCACATCACCGACCTGCGAGGGCCAGATACCCAGCAGCACCCGCGCCAGGGTTGATTTACCCGCTGCGCTGGGGCCAATAATGCCGACGTGTTCGCCTTTGGGCACGCTAAAGTTGATACCGCGAATGGTTGCCATGCGCGACCCAGGCGGTGCGGCTGCCACACCTTCTAACGCGACCACACCCTGAGGCGCTGGCAGCGACATTTTGCGCTCTTCACTGGGTATTTGCGTTAACAGTTCATTGAGGCGCTCGTAAGCACCGCGGGCGCTCACGAAGCCTTTCCAGCCGCCGATCATCTGATCGATAGGCGCCAAAGCACGCCCCATCAGAATAGAACCGGCAATCATCATCCCAGCGGTCATTTCGCCGCGCAGCACAAGCAACGCGCCAAGGCCAAGAATCAGCGATTGGAACAGCAGACGCAGTACCTTGGAGGTATTGGTTAAAGCGCCAGCCCGGTCACTTGCCTGAGACTGCTTCGATAGGAATTCGTGATGACGTTTCGACCAACGCCCCATAATGCCCGGCAGCATGCCCATGGCATGCAGCACTTCGGCGTTACGTAAATTGGAGTTGGCCAGGTTTTGCGCCTGAATATGCTCACTATTGGCTTCGGCAAGCAGCTTTTTGGTGGCTTTTTCGTTGGCGACGGCCAGCGCTAGCAGAATAATGCCTGCACAGGTCGCGAATACCCCCAGCCAGGGGTGAAACAGAAAGAGGACGCCGAGGTAAACGGGTACCCAGGGTGCATCAAAAAAAGCAAACAGGCCATTGCCGGTTAGGAACTGGCGCAGGCTGGTTAAATCACTCAACGGTTGCGCGCTTTGGCTGCCCTGGGCCACTAAGCTGCGGCGGAACATGGCGCTGTAGAGGCGTTCGTTAATCGTGGTATCGAGTTTGTTACCGACACGCACCAGCATGCGCGAACGCACCAGCTCTAGCCCGCCCATGACCATGAACAGAAACACGACCACCAGGGTGAGCATTAACAAGGTGTCGACACTCTGGGTAGAGAGCACGCGGTCGTATACTTGCAGCATGTACATGGGTGGTACAAGCATCAGCAAGTTGACAAACATACTGAAAAAGCCCACCGATAAGAACGAACTTTTGCAGGTTTTTAATGCACGCTGCAAATCCGTTGCTTCCTGTTGCTTTGCCATGGAGGGTTCACCGTTGAATCGAAGAGGCGTCAAGCGCAGAAAATTAATCGCAGCATGTTAACAGAAACGCTGCCGCAGGGGGTAGGGGCGCTCGTTTTAGTGTCAGGATTAGTATCTTCATTACTGGCGTGTAATAGGTACGCGAGCGACAAGAAGTGCCAGCTAGGTTTTCCCTGCCGCGGAAGGATAGGCGGAAATCGCGAGCTGAAGTTCTTTCCCCAAGCACTGGAGCAACTTTTAGTTTTAGCCTAATAACGAACGGGCGACCCTATTGGGCCGCCCGTTCTTTGTGGCTATCCTTCGCCAAGGAGACTGGTTATGGCTGCTTACTTGTAAACCGGAAGCCGTGCACACACCTCGGCTACTTTATCCAGCACCTGGGCTTCGATGGCGCTGGTGTCTTCGCCCTTGGCCAGTACGTCCAGAATGTCGCAGATCCAGCCTGCCAAGGTACTACACTCTTGTTCACCGAAACCGCGCGTGGTCACTGCCGGGGTGCCAATACGCAGCCCAGAGGTGACAAACGGGCTTTGCGGGTCGTTAGGAACGGCGTTCTTGTTCACGGTGATGTGGGCACGACCCAAAGCAGCGTCGGCATCTTTGCCGGTTACGCCTTGCTTGATCAGCGAAAGCAGGAAGAGGTGGTCTTCGGTGCCGCCGGAGACGATGTCGTAACCGCGATCGATAAACACCTTGGCCATTGCCTGGGCGTTCTTGACTACCTGCTGCTGGTAGGTTTTGAACTCGGGCTCCATCGCTTCTTTGAAGCAGATCGCTTTCGCCGCGATTACGTGCATCAAGGGGCCGCCCTGACCGCCGGGGAAAACCGCTGACTGCAGCTTCTTCTCGATATCAGCGTCGTTTTCCGCTGAGAGAATCACGCCACTGCGGGGGCCGCGTAGGGTTTTGTGGGTAGTGGAGGTGACCACATGGGCATGGGGTAAGGGGCTGGGGTAAACGCCCGCCGCTACCAGACCAGAGACGTGGGCCATATCAACCAGTAAGTAAGCACCTACTTCGTCGGCGATTTCACGGAACTTGGCCCAATCGACAATTTGTGAATAGGCTGAGAAACCGGCGATGATCATTTTGGGTTTGTGCTCGCGAGCAAGCTGGGCCACTTGAGCGTAATCAATTAACCCATGCTCATCCAGACCGTACTGAATGGCGTTGTAGTGCTTGCCGGAAAAATTAGGCTTGGCACCGTGGGTCAGGTGGCCGCCTGCATCCAGGCTCATGCCTAAAATGGTGTCGCCTGGCTTAACCAGCGCTTGGAACACCGCGCTGTTGGCTTGCGAGCCGGAGTGGGGTTGAACGTTTACGTAGGTGGCGCCGAACAGCTCTTTGGCGTAATCAATGGCCAGGTTTTCAGCGATATCGACGAACTCACAGCCGCCGTAGTAGCGCTTACCGGGGTAGCCCTCAGCGTATTTATTGGTCAGCTGGCTGCCCTGAGCTTCGAGTACGCGGGGGCTGGCGTAGTTTTCGGAAGCGATCAGTTCGATGTGGGCCTCTTGGCGCTCCACTTCTTTCTGCATGGCATCAAACAGCACATCATCGAATCCGGCAATTGTCATATCGCGGCTGAACATCGGCGGGAACCTCGTAACGAGAAAGGGTCATCATGGGAGAAGCGAGGGCGCTATCATAACGCAGCCTGACGCGACTTTCATCGCATCCGCGTCAGGTCGTACATGAACGTGCTTCATGTTGCCTGGGGCATAAAATGCTGACCGAATGGACAACCAAGCGTCTTACGGGGCTACTTTAACTCAAAGGTAAACCTTAGCTGCTCTGCGCTCCCCATCGGGTTCATTATGAGCTGATTAAGGGTAAAGGGGTTGGGTAGCCCTACATTAACAGTGAGCTGCTGGGAATAACCGGCCATGATATCGACCATTGCCGTCATCAGTTTGGTGACCTGCGGGCCGAATAACTGACCAAGCTGCTGAGCCTGAGCCAGGGTTTGGGAGATCACCCGCTCTTCGTTGCCCCCCTGCTGGGCGGCTATTTCGGTCGCTAAACGCGGCAGCATTCCTTCATCGGAGTAAGTAACAACGAGGTCGCCGCCATTCAGGGTTGCCGACTCCAAAAGCGCGGGGTTGCGTGTGGCCTGCTCGATAGTGGTGCCAGCAGGCAGTGTGATGGGAAGGTTCATGGTGAACTCCAGCCCGGCGGCGCCAGTCAAGGTCAAGGCGCCTTCGGATATCAGCCGGTTCTCCTTGCCTGCTTCTTCCCAGCGGGAGTGGCTATATCCATCGGCTCTCAGTTCTCCGGTGCCCCCGGTAAGGACATTGCTCAGGCTCTGAAATGCTTGGCGGTCTTCAAGGGGCACAAGGTGAATCAGTTCGGCGACATCGAAATAAGCCCCCTCAAAGCCCGCGTCGCCGCTATAGCTACTGCCGTTTACCCAGAGTCGCTCAAGCACAGCCTGCCAGTTGTCGCCAATCAGGCTGAAGCCGTTCAGCTCGGCGTGCTCAACGCTTTCTTCCCCGGTGCGGTCTAACCCGACCAGCTGTTCAATACGGAGATTCGCCAGCGCGAGTTCAGAGGTGATGCCACTCTCCAGGTCTGTGAGTTCGGCGCTGACGTCCTCTATTTCTAGAAGCTGCAGGGCGTTGCGACTCAATCCTTCCAGGGTAAACCCACTGATGTGGATTTGGCCTTCCGGGTAAGTCGTGTTCATGTCGTCCAAAACACTCTCGGTTACACCCCCATCTAGCCGGAGCGTGATATCGCGAGCGGTTATGGCCTTGAAAGCGACATTTTCCACTGCCTGATCCACGTCTTCGTTGGAGAATACTGCCCGGGATGGTTCGGGGAGTACTAGTGTCGCGATGCTGAGAAGTGGCGCTGATTGTGCTGCTTCCCTGAACGCGATGCCATCCATCACCACTTGGTCGGGGCGTTCATAGTCTCCTTCGACGCTGTAGCGCTCGATGGTAATCGCATCACCATTGGTATGTGTGATCGCCACTTCTTCAGCAATATAGCGCTGCGTCGCTTCGTCTTCGTAAATACGGCTAAAGGTGAGTCTATCGTTTTCGCCTGCCATGCGTTGGCGGAGATCCGCTTCAAGCTGCTCGGACGAGGCACTTACCGTGCCTGAGAGCAACAGAGCCGAAAGCCCAGTGGTTAAGCGCCAGGATTTAGCGAAGACGTGCATGCCGTAACCTCCTTTTAAGATGCCTTAAGCATATCATTCCTATTTCCAATTTGGTCACTGCATATAAGGAAGGCAGCTGTGGGAGGGAGCTTTAGCTCGCGACTGTTCAGACTGCCAGCCTCATCCGACTGAGGGATGCCTGTGGCTCTTGTGGGAGGGAGCTTTAGCTCGCGACTGTTCTGGCTGCCAGTCTCATCCGACTGAGGGGTGCCAGTGGCCCTTGTGGGAGGGAGCTTTAGCTCGCGACTGTTCTGGCTGCCAGCCTCATCCGACTGAGGGGTGCCTGTGGCTCTTGTGGGAGGGAGCTTTAGCTCGCGACTGTTCTGGCTGCCAGCCTCATCCGACTGAGGGGTGCCAGTGGCCCTTGTGGGAGGGAGCTTTAGCTCGCGACTGTTCTGGCTGCCAACCTCATTCGACTAAGAGGTGCCTGTGGCACCCTTCGCGCGCTAAAGCGCCCTCCCACAATAAACTGCCAGCCTGATAGCGTGGCTCTTGTGGGAGGGAGCTTTAGCTCGCGACTGTTCTGGCTGCCAGTCTCATCCGACTGAGGGGTGCCTGTGGCACCCTTCGCGCGCTGAAGCGCCCTCCCACAATAAACTGCCAGCCTGATAGCGTCCCTTGTGGGAGGGAGCTTTAGCTCGCGACCATCCGAGCTTCCAGTTCAAATGGAATCTAAAGCCAAGCTGCATTCCAAAAGCTGTAGTGGTTAATATTGGCGACAAGTCCTGCTCTTAAAGGGTTACCAACTATGTAGCGGGCAACAGCTTTTATATCTTCCTCTTTACGAATCATTCGATCATGAAAGCCATCCTGCCAAATACGCTCTCCAACGTCTAAGGAGACATAGCTTTTATAACGACGTACAGCTTCCGAGAGCTCGCCATTAAGCTGCAATAGCCAATGTATATGGTCAGGCATTACAACATAGGAAAGCGTGTTTGCAACGAGTGTGACGCGGGGTTGATAGAAACTTTTGGAAGCAGAACAGGCATGCTCAAACGAGAGAAAGTAAGGATAGCGTTTTCGGGTAGCAACGGTGATCAAGTAGTGACCACCCTCTATGGAATACCTACCACGCCTCAGCGCACGGCTATTCTGCATTTTCTTAAAGCCCCAAACGATGATCATGCTCGGCAGCAACCTTAAATCCTAACTTTAACTCGCTAAAACTAAAGCTTTCAACCTTCTCAATGCTCTATAAGAAGCAGCTTTAGTTCGCGAACACTTAAACTTCCAGCCCCCCAGTTCGCCCGCTAAAGCGGCCTCCCACAATATGCTCCCAGCCTAATAGCCCCCTTGTAGGAGGCAGCTTTAGCTCGCGACCCTTCAAGCTTCCTGCTCCCCCGTTCGCCCGCTAAAGCGGCCTCCCGCAATATGCTTCCAGCCTGATAGCCCCCTTGTAGGAGGCAGCTTTAGCTCGCGACCCTTCAAGCTTCTTGCTCCCCCGTTCGCCCGCTAAAGCGGCCTCCCACAACATGCTTCCAGCCTGATAGCCCCCTTGCAGGAGGCAGCTTTAGCTCGCGACCCTCCAAGCTTCTTGCTCCCCCGTTCGCCCGCTGAAGCGGCCTCCCACAATATGCTCCCAGCCTAATAGCCCCCTTGTAGGAGGTAGCTTTAGCTCGCGACCCTTCAAGCTTCTTGCTCCCCCGTTCGCCCGCTGAAGCGGCCTCCCACAACATACATTCAGCTCTGTGGCTATATGCTATTCTCATCTGTTAAATGCTTTGCTTCTTCAATAAAACTATTGATGTACAAAAAAGTGTATCCATGACATCTAGCCCAGGGCGCGGTTGTAATGTATTCCAATCGTTTTAAGCGCAATGTGCACGTTACACGCCACGCGCGGGAACGTATGCAGCAAAGGGAGATTGATGAAGCACAGCTATGTGAGCTGCTAGAAACGGGTGAAACCCGCTATAAAGATCAAGCCAGGCTATGGATCGCTAAAGCGTTCGCCCACCGCTCCGACAATCTTGTCTGTGCTGCAGTAGTATTAGAAGATCAGCTAATTGTAAAAACAGTGATGCACCATTTTGAATGGGAGGAAATGTCATGAGAACGACCTATGATGAGGCCGATGATATTTTGGTACTCCATTTATCCGAGAAGCCGATCACGAAAGAGGTTTCTCAAGATTGGCATACGCATATCAGCTATGCAGAAGACGGCACAATTGCTGAAATTGTTATTTTGGATGCATCAAAGCAAGGTGCTTGGCCTTTGCTAAAAAGCCATGCTGCCTAAAGTCCAGTAACCTAATCACTGGGAGATAGCTCTAACTCGCAGCCATCCGAGCTTCCAGCCTGATAACCCCCTTTGTGGGAAGGAGCTTTAGCTCGCGACCCTTCAAGCTTCCAGCCAAACACCCCTATTCGCCCGCTGAAGCGGCCTCCCACAATAAACTGCCGGCCTGATAGCGCCCCTTGTGGGAGATAGCTTTAGCTCGCAACCCTTCAAGCTTCCGGCCGAATACCCTGTTCGCCCGCTGAAGCGGCCTCCTACAATAAACTGCCAGCCTGATAGCGCCCCTTGTGGGAGATAGCTTTAGCTCGCGACCCTTGCATTTTCCTTCGCCCTGCAAAATACTGTATATTTATACAATACCCCAAGAATCAGGATGCCGACGATGCCGGGCCAGTCAGCTCACTTTACGCCAGCCTTGCCGTTAAGCTCTCAGCCGTTGCCTTATTTAACCTTTATGGGCCGCGCTGGTTTTAGCGGCTTTCCTTCGCCTGCTCAGGATTACGAGCCATGCACGCTGGATCTCAATACACGCCTGGTTAAAAACCCCACCGCGACGTTTTATGTCACCGCCACCGGCGACAGCATGGAGGGCTGGGGAATTTTTGAAGGCGACCTGCTGATTGTTGACCGCAGTATCGAGCCGCGCCTGGGGCATATTTTGGTCGCTATGCTGGAGGGCGAGGCGTTGGTTAAACGCTACGCGCTTTACCGCGGCACACCGCACCTCTGTTCGAGCCACCCAAACTACCCGCCGCTGCCCCTTGAAAGCAGCGACTGCCAGCTTTGGGGCGTGGTGCGCGCGGTGGTGCATGAGTACTTACGTTGAACAAGCTACTTACGTTGATTGAGAGGTGGCGATGATCGGTCTCGTCGATGCCAACAACTTCTATGTCAGCTGCGAGCGGGTTTTTCAGCCCAAGCTGGAAGGTAGACCTGTGGGAGTGATGTCAAACAACGACGGCTGCGTGATCGCCCGCTCAGCGGAGTTGAAAGCGCTGGATATCCCCATGGGCACACCCGCCTTCAAGCTTGAAGGGCTGCGCCGGCGCGGCGAGATCCATCTTCTGTCGTCTAACTATGAGCTCTACGGCGATATGTCGGGGCGGCTGACTCAACTGCTACGCGATGCCTGTCCAGAGGTTGCGCCCTACTCGATAGATGAGATGTTCGTCTATCTGGAAGGGTTAACCACAGAGCAGTGTGAGGGGCTGGGGCGGGAATTACGCCAGCGTATCCGCCGCTATTTGGGGTTACCGGTCTGTATTGGGCTGGCCCCCACCCATACGCTCGCCAAACTGGCCAATCACCTTGCCAAGCAAGCCCCTCACTACCAAGGCGTTTGCTTGCTTAATGGGCAGGATCACACTACGGAGGCGTTGCTCAAACGGACGCCGGTGGGCAGTGTATGGGGCGTCGGCCACCGGCTTGCCGAGCGTTTGGCCATTGGCGGTGTTAATACCGCCTGGGACTTGCGCGAAAGCAATGAAAAACAGCTCCGCAAGCGCTTCTCGGTGGTACTAGCGCGTACGGCGCTTGAGCTACGCGGCGTACCCTGTTTGACGATGAA
Organism: Halomonas sp. FeN2; assembly: GCF_020595105.1. NCBI lineage: Bacteria > Pseudomonadati > Pseudomonadota > Gammaproteobacteria > Oceanospirillales > Halomonadaceae > Halomonas > Halomonas sp. FeN2. The sequence continues at coordinate 4,037,366 of NZ_CP074200.1, read as the reverse complement.
CGCGCTAGATAAACCCCGAGAGCGCATTATGACCTCCCGCTCTTTCGGACAACCGACCGGTGTGTTTGCAGAGGTGCATAACGCGCTGCGCCGTCACGCGCAGCGCAGCGCTGAAAAACTTCGCGAGCAGCGCAGTTTAGCCCGTGCGGTGATGGTATTTCTCAACACTAACCGTCATCGTCGCGATCAGTTGCAATACTTCCCGCAGGAGCTGATCGCCCTGCCCTCACCAAGCGACGATACCCGGGTGATCCTTGATGCCGTCCGCCAAGGTCTTGAGCGGATTCATCGCCCCCGCTACCAATTTATGAAGGCCGGCGTAATGCTGCTGGATTTAGTAGATGCCGAACAGTACCAAATGTCGTTACTGCATCAACCTGCCCGCGATCGCCACCCGTTTTTGATGGCCACCATTGATCAGATCAACCAGCGCATGGGGCAAGGCACAATCAGCTTTGGCATGACGAATGCACCAGCCGCCTGGCAGTTACGCTGCGCCCATCGCTCTAATCGCTTTACCACACGCTGGGACGAACTAATGAAAGTGGGCACTCACCCAGGCGCTATCGATGCGTGTAGTTCGCGTACGTAACCGTTACCCTAGCGTTTATCGGATTTAACGGACGCCAACGCAGGAAGCGCTTTTTTCATGTCTCTGACTCGGCCAGATAAAGAGTACGCCCCAGCCCCTGGCTTAGCGCAGCGTTGGGCTAGCCGCTATGTACAGCGCTATTTACGCCGCCACCCGCCACTTGATTCTCCCGACCCACATGCCTTGAAGCGAGCACGGCGCTGGATCATCGCCTGGGCAGCGCTCGCGGGCCTGATTTCCGGCACCCTGATTGGCAGCGCCGAATGGTGGATGCGGGAATTTGCCACCGGCCACTGGGAGAACATGAATTTAAGGGAGCAACTTCCCTACTGGGCTGGCTATCTGGCCGTAGCAGGCGTTGTAACCGCACTGGAGATCGGCTTTTTATACTGGAACGCGCTGCGCGGCGTAGCGAATATTACCCGCTTGGCAGGTCTACGTTATGGGCAAACGGAAACGTTGGAGCCCGATATTCAGCTGACTGTTCACGGTGTTTCCCGGTCGGCGTTGGAGTATCCCAGCCCGGGTAGCCTTATTTATGGCGTCGATCCCCACGCCTACCTGCATGGTTGGAAGCTCACGCTTAAAGCGCTGCTTTATCGCTTAAAAATCAGCTTAAGCAGCTTTCTACTGCGTTTACTGCTGCGTCGGCTATTGGGACGACTGACGCTGCGCGGTTTTCTACCCGTTTTAACCGGGCCGCTATACGCTGTATGGAACGCCTGGATTGCCGCACGCATTATTCAAGAAGCTTATTTACAGGCCCGTGGCCCCGCCCTGGTTAAGCACTTAATGGAAACGCTAACGAACAGCGATGAACACACCCGCCGCCTAGTGGCCCAGGGCGTTGGCGAGCTTATTATGCGCAACCAACACCCCCACCCCAACCTGGTGCTGCTGTTGGCTCGCCTGCTGAATAGCCTGCCTGATAAACCACAGGCGATAGACGTTGATTGGCCAGCCGCGCTACAGGACTATGCGCAACTTACGGGTGAGTCACGTAAAGCACTGCTTAATGCACTTACCCAGGCGACGCTACTGAGCGGCACCTACAAAGGCTCACGCAAGCGGTTCTTAACAGAGGTGTTTACGACCTGCCAAACGCCGCTGCGCAGCGATGAGGTAAAAGCTCAGCAGCAGCGTTTGTTGTCGGGGCAAGTGCCGTAGCGTATTACGCTGCTTTCAGCGCTTGGCGCAGCCGCGGGCTTAACGTTTCGCCCAGCACCACCATGGCGACCAGAATCGCCAAGAGCCACGGCCAGTGCACTGAAAACGTCACGCTATAAAGCCCTAGCACGTTGGCAAAAATCACCAGAATACCGAGCGGGCTGACATAGCGAGCCATCAGCAGCCATAGCGCATAAAGGCGCGGGTTAAGGCCAAGCTCATCGCGCATGATATTGATGTTGAGCACAAAGCCCGCCATCACGACCGTGCCCAGGCCCCCTAGCGGCATCAGCCAGCGTGACGTCAGGTAGTCTAGCCAGTCAAAGAACGTCTTACCCGCCAGCGTCCAGTCGGCGCCGACATTAAACGAGAGCATCGCCGCCGTGCTGATTAACCACAGCACAATGCCCGTGCTCCACGCCGCCGAACGCCGCGAGAAGCCTTTGCTATCGCATAGCCACGATATCGTCGCTTCGACCATGGATATCGACGAGGTGAGCGCGGCCATAGAGAGCATGATAAAGAAAAGAATGCCAAACAGTGTACCTAGCGGCATCGCTTGAAACGCAATGGGCAGGCTCATAAAGATCAGCCCCGGGCCCTCTCCAGGATCCATGCCATTGGCAAAAATAACCGGGAAAATGGCCAGCCCCGCCATCAGCGCAACCACCGTATCCGCCAAGGCAACGCCGAGCGTTGTACGGGCAATCGAGGTGTCTTTGGGCAGATAACTGCCGTAGGTCATGATCGCGCCAGCAGCCAACGAAAGCGTAAAGAACGCATGTCCCAACGCCGCCAGCATCCCCTCGCTGGATAGACTGCCGGTGTTAAACGAGAACAGAAACGCAAAGGCATCGCTAAAGCCGCCGGAGAATGCGCCAAACACAATCAGTACCAGCAGCATGATCACCAGGCCGGGCATCATCCAGCGGACGTTTTTCTCAATCCCCTCCTGCACGCCTTTACCAACAATGACCATGGTCGCCAGCGTTACCAGCGTGCTCCAGAAACCTAGATTCCAGGGGTTGGCATTATTAGCGCCAAACACGGCCGCCAGTTCCTCAACGGTGCCGCCGCTCAAACCGCCGGTGAGCATTTTCCAGAGATACGAGAACGACCAGCCCGCCACCACGACATAAAATGATAGGATCATAAAGCCGCACAGCATCGACATCCAACCAAACAGCGACCACGCCGATGAACGCCCAGACTCGTTCACTACCCGGCGTACGGCATCAATTGGACTACCGCGGCCACGCCGCCCAAAAGCGATTTCGGCCATCATGACCGGTACACCCACAGCCAGGATACACAGCAGATAAACCAGCACGAAGGCACCGCCGCCGTACTCCCCCGTCATATAGGGGAATTTCCAGATATTGCCCAGCCCTACCGCAGAACCGGTGGCTGCCAACATAAATCCCCAGCGGCCTAGCCACTGGGTACGAGGTTGCCCTGAAGTGGTCATTTGCGCAGTTATCCTGTCTAAAAAAGCCGCCTATCCTAGAGGATTTTGCGGGCAAAGCCCACCAGGCCCCGGCCCCTAGGCGTACACCGAGGCTTTGGCTGCGGCATCCAAGCGCTGGGCGGTTTGATCTACCCGGCGCAAACAGGCCAGCAGCACGACGCCAAGCGTAACAAAACCGCCCGCCAGCCATAGTCCAACGCCATAATGGCCAGAGGCTTCAGCTAACATACCGGTTAACGCCGGGGCGCATATCTGGGCGGCGCCGTATGCCAGCGTCATCTGCCCCATTAATCGAGCAGGGCTGGCGGGATAGAGCCTGCCCGCCATTGTCAGCACTAAGCTGACACAGCCAAGGAAGGTGCCGCCATAGAGTACGGCGCTTAGCAGCACCACCGCTGCATTCGCGGTAATGGCTGGGAGCACAATACCAATAACTTGAATGCTCATAGCGATCATCAGTGCCATTAAATAACCCACTCGACGGGCGACTAAATCCCATAGCATGACGGCAGGGGCGGCGGCTAAACCGGCCAAGGCGAACGTCCAGTTGCCCATCCCTGCCAGCAACGGCTCACGCTCAACGATGGCAACTAAGAAGGTAGCGCTGATGACATAGCCGTAACCGGCGCAGAAGTAGGCGGCGAGCATCCAGCGCATAAAAGTTCGTGTTGGCGGCATAGCGGTTCGGCTACTTGCCACGTGAGCCCCCGCTAGCGGCCTTTCCGGCCGCGGCAGCCAGCGCCAGGCAGGCACCAGCAGCACGGCACCCAGCAGGCTAAAGCCCCACCATTGGGTCTGCCAGCTAAAGGAAAACTGGAGCATCATCTCAACAGCCACCGCCGCGACAATCATGCCTAGCCCCAAACCGGCAAAATGAATTCCCAGCTCGCCGCGCTGGCGATGTTGGATTAACCAGTGAAGAATCAGCCCTGACGCTAATAGCATTGCAGCGCTGCTTGAAAGACCCGCCAGAAAGCGCAACCCTGCCCAAACCCAGAAGTGATCGGTAAGCGCCATACCCGCCGTCGTGATTACCGCCAGGATTAAACCACAGCGAAATAGCGTGTCTTTAATATAAATACTGCGAATAGAGGCGGCCAGCACTGCCCCCAGCATATAGCCCGCGTAGTTAACCGCGGCCAGCCAGCCGCCATCGGCGTCTCCCATCCAGGTCTGCTGCTGCATCACCGGTAGCAATGGGGTATAGGCAAAGCGCGCGATGCCAACACATAATATTTGGCTAAAAACGCCCGCCATCAGCACTTTGAAGCGCTGGGCACCTAGCGTTGCAACGGTCATGGGGCTGCTCCTGAACGGCTCATTAACGACGACTTAGCGAGCGTTATGTTAATGACTCTTCGTCATTCGATATAGAGTTATTGCTGCCAAGCTGAAAGTTGACCTGTGGGAGGGAGCTTTAGCTCGCGCCCCTTCAAGCTTTCTGCCTACCCCCTCTTCGCCCGCTAAAGCGGCCTCCCACAACATGCTTCCAGCCTGCTGGCGCCCCTTGTGGGAGGTAGCTTTAGCTCGCGACCCTTCAAGCTTTCTGCCTACCCCCTCTTCGCCCGCTGAAGCGGCCTCCCACAATATGCTTCCAGCCTGAGAGCGCCCCTTGTGGGAGGGAGCTTTAGCTCGCTCCCCTTCAAGCTTTCTGCCTACCCCCTCTTCGCCCGCTAAAGCGGCCTCCCACAACATGCTTCCAGCTTGAGAGTACCTCTCGTGGGAGGTAGCTTTAGCTCACGACCCTTCAAGCTTTCTGCCTGCTCCCCCGTTCGCCCGCTGAAGCGGCCTCCCACAATATGCTTCCAGCCGGAGAGCGCCCCTTGTGGGAGAGAGCTTTAGCTCGCGACCCTTCAAGCTTTCTGCCTGCTCCCCCGTTCGCCCGCTAAAGCGGCCTCCCACAATATGCTTCCAGCCTGAGAGCGCCCCTTGTGGGAAGCGGCCTCCCACAATATGCTTCCAGCCTGAGAGTGCCCTTGTGGGAGCCTGAGAGTGCCCTTGTGGGAGGGAGCTTTAGCTCGCGACCCTTCAAGCTTTCTGCCTGCTCCCCTGTTCGCCCGCTGAAGCGGCCTTATATGGATCCGTCCCGTTGAGCAAGCAAGCCACGAGATGCACACGGATGAGGACTGCACGCTTATATCCGGCCTTTGATGGTAGCGCGACTACCTGGCCCTGATGGAATGCGCACTCTCTGCTCTTAATCTCCCACGCGGCCTCTCAAGGGGCCTAACAGCTTCACAGAGTGACAGAGAGTCGGTCTTACCTGTGTGCCATCAAATGTCTTACTCACGCAACCTCGGGTGTGCTTACTTCAAACGATAATATGACTTTTTCTAAGTACCTCGTAGAGGCAACTGCCTCACTTTTCTAGGCTTGATAAGAGCGTTGATGAGCGAGTATCGACCAGCAAATTCGCGCCATTTTATTCGCGAGGGCCACAATCGCCTTTCGCTGACCTACCCGTGCCGCCAGCCGTATGACCCATTGAGCCAGTCGGTCGGGGTGTTCTTGACGTTGAAACTGCCTCAAAGCCGCCCTGGCACCATGAACGAGTTGGCGCCGCACCTCGCTGTTGCCACGTTTGGTGATGCTTTTTAAGACGTTCTTACCGCCACTTGAGTACTGCCGTGGCACTAAACCAATAGAAGCGCTAAATTGCCGTCCATTAGGGAAACGCTTGGGATCCCCCATATGACTGACGAGCAAGGTGGCATTGACAGGGCCAATGCCAGGAGCGCTCATCAGCTGCTTCGTGCAGGGAGAGGCCTGAACATACGCCTCTAGTCGTTTGTCGTACTCGGCGATGCGCGTGTCGAGTGCTAGCCACTCATCTAAGAGGTCATGGATCACGTTGCATAACGTGGCTCCCAACTGATCGTGACGCTCGTCTAGCCATTGGCGTATATCCCCTTGTCGGATAACCCGGTGGCCTTGAGCCACAATAATGCCAACCTCATTTAACAGTCCGCGCAGCTCGTTGCCGACCGCCGTCCGAGCACGCACAAGGCGGCTGCGTACCCGGTGCAGTGCTTGTAGCGACTGCTGTTCCTGGGTTTTCACTGTCACGCGCCGTGTCGCCGGGCGTGCAGCCGCTTCGGCGATACCGGCGGCATCGCGTGCATCATTTTTATGCCCCTGAATAAACGGTTTTACGGCTTGTGGAGGGAGCAGTTGTGCATCGTGACCAAGCTGGCTGATCTCACGAGCCCAATAGTGAGCGGAGCCACACGCTTCCATGGCCACGATGCAGGGCGGAAGGTTCGCCATCACTGTTCTCAACTGATCACGTTTGATCTTTTTGCTAAACACTTTATGGCCACTGTCATCAACGGCATGAAGTTGAAAAACATGCTTGGCAAGATCAATACCCACAATGCTAACGTTGTTCATGGATGGATCCTCTTTCAAGATGCCGTCAGTGTTCTGCGCACGTTAGATGAAGTACTTCTTCATCTTGGCACAGAGGGACGGATCCATCCCATTTCCCACAATACACTGCCAGCCTGAGAGTACCTCTTGTGGGAGGGAGCTTTAGCTCGCGACCCTTCAAGCTTTCTGCCTGCTCCCTTCTTCGCCCGCTAAAGCGGCCTCCCACAATATGCTTCCAGCCTGAGAGTGCCCTTGTGGGAGGGAGCTTTAGCTCGCGACCCTTCAAGCTTTCTGCCTGCTCCCCCGTTCGCCCGCTGAAGCGGCCTCCCACAATATGCTTCCAGCCTGAGAGTACCTCTCGTGGGAGGGAGCTTTAGCTCGCGACCCTTCAAGCTTTCTGCCTGCTCCCCCGTTCGCCCGCTGAAGCGGCCTCCCACAAAAAATGGTGGGCTTAGTGGGTTCGACCTGAACCGTCTAGCTCGCATCAACCTCCATGCTTAACAGCAAAAACGATAGCGTTTTGCCATGCCCATCCAAATTGAGCGCGCCATTAACACCGCCCTGCAGCACGTCATCAATCACGAAGTTCATGCCCGCCAAATTGGGCAAAGGGTAGCGTCGCACTCGGCTGGCACCACGGTGAGCAAACAGCGCCAGCACACGCTCCTCGGTTACCTGCTCCAGTAAGGTGGTGTAGTGGTCTGGGTCATAGGCAAACAGTGCCACATTCAGGCGTTCCCCTTTATCACCTGCTCGGGCGTGGGCGAGTTGGTGAAGAGCGACTGAGGTATCCGAGCGCACCGCTGTTTGCGTGGGTTCAGCTTGCAGCATAACGTTCACTCCTGCGTTCGCCGGACGGCGACGATTCATACAGACTGGCATGGGGATGAATATCGCTACGCTTTACCAAATAAGAAGCGGTAAACACTCGCCTTTGAAATTGACGCCGCACGCCGCCGCCGCCCGCGGGCCCAGCACAATAAAGCGCCAATAGCTCCTGGGTGGCGCGAGCCACCCAGCGCCGCTCGCTGTGCTCGGCCGCCAGCCGCAACCGATAATCGCCGCTGGCAGACGCTGAAGCGCTGCGCTGCAGCTCACCGCTATCGCTATCGAATACGCTGGCCAGGCCAATGATATCCAAGCGAGTGCGCAGCTCGGCAGGGGCTCGAAACACCAATCGTTCACGCAAGACCTGGGCTGCAAGCTGTGCCCTTGCCAAGGCGTTCGGGCCGGCATAGGAGATTTCCGCCTCCCCCTGCCAGCCGCCTTCATAGCACACGGTGGTTTTGAGTCGCTCGGGCGCAGGCTTGCCGCGAATTCCCGTCACCGCCACGCGGTTGGGTGACAACTGACGCACATCTGCGTGGGAAAGATCCACCGTGACATCCGGGGTTAGATAATTCGCCGGGTCATGCACTTCGTAAAGCAGCTGTTCTTTCACCGTCTGCTCGGTAACACAGCCACCGGTATTGGCAGGCTTGGTAATAATAAGGCTGCCATCCTGCTCCACTTCAATAATCGGATAGCCCACCGTGGCGAGCCCGGGCACGTCTTTAAAACCCGGATCGGCAAAGTAGCCGCCGCTTACCTGGGCGCCACACTCAGCCAAATGCCCCGCCATCATTCCGCAGGCCAGGCGATCCCAGTCATCCCAACGCCAATCGAAGTGGTGCATCAGCGGCGCTAAAAACAGCGCCGGGTCGGCAACACGACCTGTAACCACTACATTCGCCTGCATGGCCAACGCCTCTGCCAGCGCCTTGGCCCCCAGGTAGACATTGGCTGAGATCAGGGCGTCATCGCCTGGTAACTCCAGCCGCTCGGCCTCCCAGCGCTGTAAGTCCAAGCTATGTAGCTGCTGGCGGATATCGTCACCATGCACCTGGGCAATGCATACATCCCCGCGCCCAAGCTGTGCCGCCAAGTCAGCAATTACCTGACAAGCACCACTGGGGTTCGCCGCACCAAAGTTGCCTAAAATCTTAATATCGTGATCCAGGCAGTCGCGCAGCACCGGCGCCAGCAGCTCGTCTAACAGCGGTTCAAACCCGCTTTCGGGATCATCACGCATCGCGCGGTGGGCTGCCGCTAATGTCCGTTCACCCAGGGTTTCAAATACTAAAGCGGAAGGTTGCTGTCGCTTGATTAACTCTGCCACCACCGCCACGGCCGCATCGGTACGGTCACCGGAAAACCCCGCCCCGCTGCCTAATAAAAAGCTCATAGCTGGGTCTCCTTGGCCTGAAGAGAGGGGTGGTCGCCCACGACAGGCTCCTGCTCGTCTCTCAGCAGCAAGCGGCGGCGTATAAATAGCCCAATGATTAGGGCTAGCGCTGCCAGCGTGGTCAGCCAGCCGGGTGTCAGCGCAAGTCCAATCACCGCGATCAGACCCACGACATCGACCACGCGCTTACCCGTCATGGCTACCCGGGACATCAGTGCGGCAAACGCCATCACAAAAACGACCCCTTGGCAGCTGGCCAGAACGATCTCCAGGGCAGAACCAAACCCTGCCAAGGCTGGGTAGATCAGCAGCAGGAAGGGAATGACATAAATAGCCGCCGCCAAGCGCACTGATTCAACCGCAGCAGGCAGCCAGTTGGTGTCGGCAATACCTGAGGCCACGAACACCGCAATACAGACAGGCGGTGTAATCACTGACAGGGTGGCGAAGTAGAAAACGAACAGGTGGGCAATCAGCGGCTCAACGCCGATGGTAGTGAGCGCTGGGGCCAGTACTGATGCCGCCAGCACATACGCTGCCGTGGTCGGAATTCCCATGCCCAAAATCAGGCAAACGCCGCCGACGATAAAGGCGACCAGGAACAGCGACTCACCGCCTACCGTGACAATCAAGCTGGCTAAGGTCACACCGATGCCGGTCATACCAATCATCGCCACCAGAATCTGCGCCCCGGCCAGCAGCACGCCGATAATCACCATGCCTTTACCTGCATCTACTAAGCCTGCCACCAGCTTGCCAAGGATATCGCGCAAGGGCATTTTGGCCATGAGCGCAAAAGGGACGAACGTTAGCACGGTCATTAAGATGCCGTAGAACGCCGACATTTGAATCGAACGGCCACTAAGCACGCCGTAAAACAGCCCGCCTAATGCAGCCAGAATGGGAATAATTCGTTCAGGGCGTATCACGTCTGACCAGCTTGGCAGCTCATCATCAGGCACTACCTGCAGTTGGCGACGCTTGGCGACGAGGTGAATAGTGACAAACACCCCGAGGTAGAAAAGGATCGCTGGCAACAAGGCCGCCAAGGCGATACGCAGGTAACTTTCGCCTAGAATCTCCGCCATGATAAATGCCGCAGCGCCCAGGATCGGCGGTGCGATTTGGCCGCCGGTCGAGGCCACCGCTTCTACCCCAGCCGCGAAGGGTCGTGGGTAGTTCAAGCGCTTCATCATGGGAATGGTAAAATTGCCAGTGGTGGCCACATTAGCCACGGCACTGCCGCTGACCATGCCAAACAGCCCGGAGGCCACCGTGGCCACTTTGGCAGCACCGCCCGGCGAGCGGCCGCTAATACGCAGCGCCAGATCCATAAAGGTATTACCGCCCCCCGTGTGCAGCAGCAAACAGCCGAACAACACGAAAGCAGCGATAGTGGTGGCGGCGACACCCACCAGCATGCCCCACACGCCTAAATCGCCGAGGTAGATGGTTTCGGTCATGTAATACAGATCAAAACCACGGTGACCGATCGGCCCTGGAATGGCTGCTCCAAACCACGCATAGGCCAATCCCACTAACACCAACAGTGGAAAGATCACGCCGATGGCACGGCGTGACAGTTCCAGAATGGCCACTAGCAGTACGCCGGTCAGCAACATATCACGAGGTGTTGCCCAGGGGAGTTCGACCAGAATTTGTTCGTAGTTAAGTGCCACATAACTACAGGCATAAACCACTCCCGCTGCCAGCACCGCATCAATAGCAATGCCCAGCGGGCGCCAGCGTTTGCCTTGCCCTAACGGGTAAACGGCAAGCCCTAGCAAAATGACCAGCGCGAGAAAGATGCTCCGCTGAATCAAACTCTCGAACGGCCCAGTGGCGGAGGTATACAGGATTAGCCCACCCAGCAGGAGCGCCAAGCCTTTGGTGACTGTCTCGCGCATGATCATCTTCTCCAATGGGCCTTACTGGGCTGGCTGCAAGGCATCGGGAATGTCATACCCCTGCTCTTCGAAATAACGCGCAGCGCCGGCATGCAGCGGCACGGTGCCAACCTCCAGGGTCATCTTCGCCATATCCGCGTCCTGCATGGCCGCAAAGGCGTTAACCTGCGGCTCCGGGTTTTCCATCACGGCTTTGACGATTTGATAGGCGGTTTCTTCATCCATATCCGGATGGGCGTGCACGGCCACACCAAAGGCCCAAGTGGTGTAGGCAGGAATCCCCTCCGCAGCCCCTTCGGGCACATCGACAATCGCCACATCAGGCATTTCGCTGCGCAGTGTGTCGGCCTGCTCTTGGTCGAGCGACAGCACGCTTATCGGCGTAAAAGTGGCGATGTCCATGGAGGAGCCATCCAGGCGTTCTCCGACACCTGACTTAACGGATCCCATCACGCGACCATCTTTCATGGCGTCAACCATGTCGGTGGTGGATCCACGTACATAGTCAGGCTCGATGCCGAGTGCACGCATTACCGCTTCGGTGGTTTTCTCGGTGGCTGACCCCGTAATGCCTGGATTGAAGCGCACACCGTTTAAGTCAGCGAAGGTTTCCACCTCCGCATCCTGGCGCATTACGGCATTCTGCGGTGCCACGGTGTAGACCCAGAGCAGGCGGTTATCGACGGGACGGCCTTCAAAATCCTTCTCGCCCGCGTAAGCGTGATAGCCGGTGTTGGTGGTCACCAGGCCCATATCGATTTGGTTGCGGCCTAAACGGCGCAGGTTATCCACCGTGGCACCGGTTTCTGCAACGGAGGAGCTCACCCCTTCGACTTGGTTATTAATAATCTGATTGACTGCCACAAAGTAGCTGTAGTGGCTTGAGGAACTTGAGGTAGAGCCTATCAACAGGCGTTCATCGGCATGAGAGGTCGCAGCGGCTAGCACAGCGGCGCTTGCCACCATGGCGGTCAGTAGCGTTTTCATCGTGTCTCCGAAGCTCGCTAGGCGAGCTATTGTTATTGTAGAGCGGTTTTTTATCTAAAACGGTGATCGCGAAGAATCGAATCGCGATAAGCCAAGCATGGTGCTCCGGTTTAATTTTGTATATTGAATAGTTTTTAACTTATGTTTTACTTTCTAAATGAATCCAAGTATCCAGCAGCTTCGTGTTTTTGTTGCCGTCGCCCACTCGCGCAGCCTTGCAGAGGCCAGCGAGCGCGTGCACCTTTCCCAACCGGCGATCTCGATCGCCCTACGTAAACTTGAGGAGAACGTCGGTGGTGCACTGTTTGCCCGTACCACCCGCCAGCTCGCGTTAACACCGGAAGGCGAAGCCTTTCTGCCCGTTGCCGTACGGCTCCTGAATGATTGGAACGAAGCCTTTGAAGATCTCAACGACCAATTTTCCAAACAGCGCGGAAAGGTAACCGTGGCCGCCCTCCCCACTCTGGCGGCAGGATTATTCCCCCGCGTCATTAAGCTTTTTCACGAAGCCTACCCACGAATTAACCTCAGCCTGCACGATGTGCTGGCCGATCAGATCAATCAAATGGTGCGCGAAGGCCGCGCCGACCTGGGTCTTTCCGTGCCGCCAAGCGACGCAGACGATCTAACGTTTGAGCCCGTCCTCGAAGACAGCTATGTGGTCGTTTGCCCCTGCGGGCATCCGTTGCTGGCGCAATCAGCCGTCGCCTGGAGCCAGCTCGCGGCTTATCCGTTTATTGGTATCAATCGTCTTTCCAGCTCGCGCCAGGATATTGACCGCATTATGCAGAGCGTAGGAGAACGGCTGGATATCTTGTGCGATGCGCGTCAGATCGCCACGGTAGGCCGCATGGTAGCTGCGGGGTTAGGCATTAGCGTGCTGCCCTCGCTGAGTTTTCGTCAAATTGCCGCCGATGGGATTGAGTACCGCCCGTTGGTCGAGCCAACCATTCGCCGTGAGCTGGGCATTATATTGAGCCGCCGCCATCCTCCGTCCGCCGCCACCAGCGCCCTGCGCGAGCTAATTCATCACCACGAATAAGCGGCTTTCTCTACACACAGTGCGGGAATCTGGCAGACTAGAGGTGATTAACATCCACCTAAAAATGAGTGAGCGACAACGATGAGCGATAGTGCAAAACCCTGGACACAACCGATGCCCGACGCGCAGTTCAAACTGATGCGCGATATTCTTGCTGCCCCCAGCCCCGTCGGTCTGGAAGCTGCCATGACTTACGGCGTGCTCAAACCGCATTTTGAGAGCTTCGCGCCTAAAAGCTGGCACCTTCACCAGTTTAAGGGCAACGCGGGCGTTGTGCTGGACACTCACCCCGGCCGCGACGACATGTTCAAGGTCATGCTGATCGGCCATGCGGATAAAATCCGCATGCAGGTGCGCTCGATTGGCGAAGACGGCAAGATCTGGATCAACACTGACTCCTTCCTGCCCACCGTGCTGATCGGCCATGAAGTGAAGCTGTTTAGCGAAGACCCCGACGCTCCCGGTAGCTACCGCTGCATTGAAGGCGGCACGGTCGAGGCCCTGGGTGCGATTCACTTCTCCGATCCTGCCCAGCGCGATGGTAGCAAAGGCCTGAAAAAAGAGCAGATCTACCTGGATCTACAGATCCACGGTGAGAATAAAAAGCAACAGGTGCTGAACTTGGGTGTTCGCCCTGGTGATTCGATTATTTTCGACCGCCCTATCCGCCCAGGCTTCAGTCCCAATACCTTCTACGGCGCTTACCTGGATAACGGCCTAGGCTGTTTTGTGGCCGCCGAAGTGGCGCGCCTGATCGCCGAAGCAGGCGGCACCCAAAACGTGCGCGTGCTGTTTGCGATTGCCAGCTACGAAGAGATTGGCCGTTTCGGCAGCCGTGTGATGGCGGGCGAAATGAAGCCAGATGCTTTGATTGGCGTCGATGTAAACCACGACTATGTGGCTGCGCCCGGTATTGGCGACAAGCGCATGCAGCCACTGGAGATGGGCAAAGGCTTCACCATGGCGGTGGGCTCTATTGCCAGTGAACAGCTCAACCGGATTATCGCCACCGCCGCTAAAGAGCAGGATATTCCGCTGCAGCGCGATATTGTCGGTGTGGATACGGGTACCGATGGCATGGCAGGCGTACTGGCGTCTATCGACAGTGCCGCTACCTCGATTGGCTTCCCTATCCGCAATATGCACACCATCTCAGAAACAGGCCATACCCAGGACGTGCTGGCGGCTATTCACGCCCTCACCCATACCCTGCAAGCCTTGGATGCCATACCTGACCTACAGCGTGAATTCCTGGATAACCACCCGCGCTTAGACCAAGCGAGCCCGCTCACCCATCAAGGCAGCGACAAGCCTGACAGTGAGGAGGAGGACAGCAAAGACGAGAGTAGCAGCGAAGGCAAAACAGTTAGCCACAGCAACAACAGCAGGAAAAACAAGAAAAAAGCGAAGAAATAAAACAAGCGTATAAAAAAGAAGCCCCGGCCATTCCTTGGCTGGGGCTTTATCAAACCATCCTTGATTCGTCTTCACAAACATCCTGTTTGTGCATCCATGAGTGTCAGCTTCCCTAGCTTTACCTTCCCTGTTGCCACTTCCTTATGCTGTGTACTCACAGTGAACCTTAAAACACTCTATTTATCTAACCTATGTTATTAAACCGGAAAAAATTTATCTTTTTTTTATTCAGAGTAACTGCACCTATTTAAAGCACGCTTTTTTATATGGCACATATGCCCTGCAGCGCTATACTATTAAAAGTATCGGCAACGGTACTGCTCTACACGGACGTTACCACGCCTGAACCATCATCTAACCTAATGGTAGGAGGTCAGCGTGCGAGACATTATTATTAGCAATAAAGTCAACGGGCTGGATGTCATCTGTCGTCATTGCGGTAACTCAGAGTCACCCAAAAACCCGTTTTTGAACCGCTTCCGTTTGGAAGGCACCGGTAAAAACAGCACCACCGTACGCTGCCTGAACTGTCAAACAGCGGTTGGAATACCCTTGAGTGAATTAAGCTCGCTTTATTATCACTATGCTTGTTAAAACAATCGCTTACCAAATTAAGCGCTTATTATAAAAAGGCTTAGCTTTGTCACCATTGCCTTTTTATTATCACAAGCAATATATTATTAATAAAATCATCACAAGAGCTTAATCAACTTGTCATTAAACCCAGGGCAAAAAAAACCCGGCCACTCCTTGGCCGGGTTTTTTATCAGGTCTTCCCTGATCTCGCACCACAAACATCCTGTTTGTGCATCCTTGTGCTACACAAGCAATCCTTGCTTGTTCTTCCCTGTCGCGAGTTCCCTTCGCTGTGTGCACACAGTGCGCTTTATAACAGCGAGTTTATCTAACCTGTGATATGTAGCGGCAAATAAATTGTTTTTTAACGGTTTTTGGATTTTAAACAGCATTTTAGCCAAGCAGGTTTTTGACGACGATTGTTATAGCAACATTTTCAGCGGCATCCATAGTCCCATTAGCACCATGGCGATATTTTCTGTCAGCGATACAAACCCTAGTGGCACATTGCTGCTTCCGCCAACGCAGGCGCATTTCAACTCACGCTTATCCACATACACGGCTTTAAAAACCGACACCGCGCCTACCGTGCCGATAAACAGCGCCAGCGGTGCTGCCAGCCAAAGCAAGGCACCTGCTAGCATTAGTACCCCTGCCAAGGTCTCTGCGTAGGGGTACACATAGCTGTAAGGGACATAGCGCTGTGCCAGTAGGTCGTAGTTGAGGAACATTGTGCTAAAGCTTTCTACATCCTGCAGCTTCTGCAAACCCAGCAGTACCATGGCCGTAGCCACCGCATATTCGGGCATTCGTGCCGCTACTAAGGTGCCATTGGCAACCCAGCTAACCGCCAGTCCAATGAGCAAAGCGGTCACAAAAATGGCGATCACCGGCCGATAGGAAGTCTCTTTTGCACTCGGCACGCTCATACCTAAATGCTCGCGCACCTCTTCATAACCGCCAATACGTTGATCGCCGATATAGGTTTGCGGGGTGGTATCGACATTCTCCTGGGCCTTGAATGCCTCAATTTCATCTCGGGATGTGAGCGGATGGTCATCGACCTGGTAGCCTTTCCGCTTTAACAAATCGACCGTTTTCATACCGAATGGGCAGAGATGCTCTGCCGTCTTCATCCGATAGACGCGTGCTGTCTCCATGTTAGTCGTCTCCTTGTTGCCCTGATGAGAGCATAGCTACTATGTATAAATAACCTATTGCCCTATAAGGGTAGTCAGGATCTAGGCAGGATCTAGCCAGTACCCAAAATAGAAACGGCGAGGAGAGCCTCGCCGTTTCATCCAACATATGATCTATACCGCTTATTTATTAAACCACGCCATCAGTGTCTCAGCCGTGAGCGCTGAGGAAGGCGGGTTTTGCCCGGTGATCAGTTGGCCATCTTCGCGTACGTAAGGGGTGAAATCATCCGCTTTGCTATAAATCCCGCCGCACTTTTGCAAGGCATCTTCAACGAGATGCGGCACGATATTGGTCAAGCCAACGGCCTCTTCTTCGCCGTTGGTAAAGCCCGTTACTTGGCGACCTTTTACTAGCGGCTCTCCATCGCTGTCTTTGGCATTAACCAGGACAATCGGCGCGTGACAAACCGAGGCAACCGGTTTGCCTTGGGCAATAAAGCTTTCGATCAAGCGAATGGAATCTGCATCGTCAACGAGATCCCATAGCGGGCCATGGCCACCGGGGTAGAATACCGCATCGAAGTCATCGGCCTTCATGTCGCTCAAACGATGGGTCGCGGCAAGCTCTGCGTTAGCTTTTTCATCTTGCTTAAAGCGGCGCGTTTCATCGGTTTGGCTATCGTCTGCGTCACTTTTGGGATCCAGCGGCGGCTGCCCACCCTTGGGCGATGCCAACGTTACTTCAGCGCCCGCGTCTTTAAAGACATAATAAGGGGCGGCCAGCTCTTCGAGCCAAAAACCGGTTTTATTACCGGTATCGCCCAACTGATCGTGAGACGTCAGTACCACTAAAATACGCTTGCTCATATCTCTCTCCTGGCGGTGGAAAATGAAGCAATTAAAATGCGTTACGGTTAGTTAGTGGGGGCCTGGATGGCAGAATACAAGGAGACACGATAAGTGAGCATTGAAGCGCGGGATTTTTATCGCAGCGGGCCTGACCATCGCCAGGGGCAAGCCAGCAGTTTCGCGTTAATTCGACGCCAGTTTGATTTTCGCTCCATAGAGATTGGCCGCTGGGTAACCAACGCTGAGCGTGACCGGGCCGCGGAGCTGTTTCATGATGCCCTGTGTGATCTTATGTTGATTTTACAGGGAACCGAGGCGTTGATTTCCCTGCGCGGCTCAATAGCGCTGCAGTACGGCAGCGGTGGTCGACCGGGTGTTTCTGCCCACTACGACCCCAGCCAACGCAGTTTTGCTCTGGCTAAAAACGCTGGCCCCGGCAGCATCGCCCATGAGTGGTTTCATGCTTTTGATCACTACATCGCCAGTAAGTGTTTTCGCGGCACGCCAGTCGGCATGTTTGCCTCTACCGCCTGGCTCGCCGATGCAACGCCCATCCCCCACCCGCTTAATCAATTATTGATGGAGTGCTTCAAGGCGATTCTGCTGCGGCCAGCAGGCGATCAGCCCAGCGCGCTGTTTCAGCACTCGGTGCAGGTGGATAAAAAGCTCGGCCAGCTTTACTACAGTAAACCCGAAGAGCTCTGTGCCCGCGCTTTCGAGGCCTTTGTGCAGGATGCGGCCATCACCAACCACTTCCTGGTCAAAGGCACCAAGGCCTCCCCTGAAGCGGAGAGAGGCCTTTACCCACGAGGCTCACAGCGGGAGCAGATCAATGCAGCGTTCAGCGACTATTTTAGTGGGCTTGGGAAGGCATTGGGGGCTAAAGCTTAATCAAAAAGCTGTTTTCGGAACTGATTATCAACAGCCGTGTGCGAAAAAGCACAATCGTGACTACGCTATATCAACGCTCACTACTCAAAGGAAGAGAATATGTCTACTACCACTATCGTCGTTATCGTGGTTGTTATCGTTGCCGTGCTTGGCATTGGGTTCGGCGGGGTTCTGCCGTTTTAAAAGGCAATAGCCTAGCGCTTTCAACGGCATAAACTTGCCAAGCATCGCAGGATTTTAAACATTCTAATACGCCGCTGGTAACTCGGCATGCGAGTGTTTTCACTCTCTGGGGTTTGATCACATCTGCCTGCCGCTGGCGGCCACGTTTACTTCCTCAAGGATCAATTGTCGCAGTGTCTCTAGGGCGATCTGCTCCTCGCTATCGAGAAGCTCATTGAGCCATAGCATGGCCTGTTCTTGGTTGACGTTTGCGTATCCGCGGGCTGAGAGGTAGGCCTCAGCGAGTGATAAGCGAGCACTACGGTATCCTTGACTAGCCGCCTCATACAGATAATTCACCCCACGCTCGGGGTCTTTTTCAATGTTCTCACCGCGTAGATATTCACGGCCCAGAAAGGCCTGAGCACCGAGGTGGCCTTGTTCAGCGACATTAAGAAGCAGCTCGTGGCCCCGCTGGACGTCCTGAGCAATGGCGCCTTCACCGCTGATGAAGGCAATACCTAACGCAGCACGTGCATGGATGGCTCCGGCATCACCCGCTTGCTGGTACCACCGTTCGGCCAACACGGCATCTTTTCCGACACCCTTGCCGTGTTGATAGGCATCGCCCAGCGTAAAAGCGGCATTCGGGCTGCCTGATTCGGCTGCTGAGATCAGTAGTTCTAGACCGCGTTCCACGTCTTGTTCGGCATGATTGCCGGTCATATAGGCTTCTCCAAGGTCAGCGCGTGCAGCGTCATGCCCCCTGGACGCGGCGGTATTGAGGTAGTCGATGCCACGCGCACTGTCGCCCCGATCAAGGTACATGCGGCCAAGGCTTGCGCTTGCGCCTGCATGCCCTGCCTGATGTGCCTGCTCCAGCCATTTTTCAGCCTGAATATGATTGCGCTCAACGCCCTTTCCGTCGAGATAAGCTCGACCAAGATCCGCCATGGCACCGGGATGGCCGCCTTTCGCTGCCGCGATTAGCGCATTGATATTGCCTCCAGCACCCAGATCGCGTTGCACATATGTGAGTGCAGCAGCAGCGGACTCATGACCGGCATCGCGAGCGCGGGTCAACCAGTGGATGGCCTCGTTGAGATCCCGACTGACACCGCTACCTTTTTGGTAGGCACGGCCGAGCAAAATCATCGCATAGCTATCACCTTGCTCGGCGGCTTGGGTCAGCAATCGAATGCCCTGTGACGGATTACCGTTTAACAAGCCTTCCAAATAGGCCTCACCAAGAATGCGCGTTGCCCCCGCTTGCCCCTGCTCGGCGGCACTGTGCAGCAGTTCTTCAGCCCGTTCCAGATCCCGCAGCACACCACGGCTTTCCAGGTAGGCGACTCCGAGCTGTTGGGTGGCCCAGGGGTGGCCGAGTTCATGAGCGCGATTCAGGTAGCTAACTGCGATGTAAGGTTGACTGGTGACCCTCTCGTCATTCATTAGCAACGCCCCCAGCTGTGCCAATGCGAGCGGGTGGTTGCTTTCTGCAGCTTGCTCAAGCAGGCCCATGCCACGGGGCAGGTCGTCCAGGTCTGCTTGGCCATTGACTAAGGCACTTCCGAGTACCACTAGGGCATCGACCGAGCCTGCCTGAATTGCCTCGTTCAACCAGCGTTCAGCGCGATTCTGCTCCAATCGACCGGTATGCTCAGGCTCCAATAGAGCTTGGCCGAGGTACGTCATGGCCCCAACGTGCCCCTGCCGGGCGGCATCTTCAAGCAGCGCAATACCCTGTCGATATTCGCCCGCTTTGGTCATCTCGTGTCCAGCACGGGCCAGAGCATCAAGATCGCCAGCTTGGGCAGCTTGCTGCAACCATTGAATGCGCCGGTCAGGCTGATCACCGAGCAGTCCGTCTTGGGAATAGGCTGATGCCAACTGAAGCATCGCGCCGACGTCACCCTGTCCGGCATTAGCTTCAAGTCGATTGGCATAACGTTGAGCATAGGCTATCGATTGTGCCGCATCTTCCCATAGCCAACCGCCAGGTGCATGAGCTTCAGCCAGAGCCTTCAGGGCTGGCGCCTTTCCCTGGGAGGCTGCTTGCTCGTAGAGCTGGATGGCAAGCGCTGGATCAGCCTCTACGCCTTCGCCACCTTCGGACAACAGTTCTGCAAGCTCGATTTCTGCTGTGCGATTGAGATCAGCTTCCACTGCCTGCCAAAGCAGGTAATAAGCGAGCACATCGTTGCGCTCGACGCCTCCATCATCTAGATAAAGCTGGGCAAGGTTAAGCGAAGCATGGCCGCGAACCGAGGAAGATTTCTCGATGGCTAGCCCATACAATCTTGCCGCTTCGCTAGGATCTTTTTCTACCCCGAGTCCCTGTTCATAAAGCTTGGCCATCTCATAAAAGGCAGTTGGCA
Organism: Halomonas sp. FeN2; assembly: GCF_020595105.1. Taxonomy (NCBI): domain Bacteria; kingdom Pseudomonadati; phylum Pseudomonadota; class Gammaproteobacteria; order Oceanospirillales; family Halomonadaceae; genus Halomonas; species Halomonas sp. FeN2. Next base: position 4,017,196 of record NZ_CP074200.1, on the reverse strand, counting down.
CATAGCGATCCATCAAAGGTTGCAGATAAGCAATGGCTTCTTCATAACGGCCCTCCTCGATACGATCCTGAGCGCGATTGATGGTACCCCAGTCCGACCCGTTGATATTGGCCTGGGGGCCGCTGGTAAACCAACCTGCATATTGGACGGGCAGGGTGCCTGCATGCCCGCCGCCAGGCGGCTCCTTAGCGGTAATCGCGCAGCCACCGAGCCAAACCGACAAGGTTAATGACGCTGCCAGCGGCAGGAAGGGAGTGCGTTGAGTCCCGGCGATTATACTTTTCATGCGTTCCCCACTGTCGTGTTTGGTGCTGTTCTATCGTACTTTTCAATTACCCAAACCTTGAAAGGCCTCTGTATCCTGACGCTGTTCATCTATATAGAAGTGCTGCTGGGCCTCGGGGTCCATGAAGTAAAGCGTAATGGGCCCCCCTGCGCTGCGGCTATAGGTGGGTCGTGCTCGGCTCACAAGAGTGGCCATACTTGGATAGTCGAAGTGCGAAAGGTAGATCTCCATCCAGGTGAAATACTGTGAATCCCGCAGGAAACCAGTGTATTGCTCCCTTGGAGCATAATCGCCCAACGCTGCCGGATCCTCCAAGATCTGAAACAGGAAGTCCACGCCCTTATGGATGCTGCTGTTCTCATATTCCAGGTTAAAGATGTCATAACCTTGGCGCTGGATGACCTGCATATTGGTAATGAGGTAGCCGAGCGCATAGTTCTGGTAGTGGGTGGCGCGTCGGCCGCGAGCTACCTCGTGTGGCAGAGCGCCCTCCTCGGTCATGTCATGCAGGGCCGAGTAGATGGCTGCAACGCCAAAGCGAAACAGGTCGTCGTCCTCGACCAGCACACCGATCATGCTGGCATAAAGCGCGCGACGATATAAATGGTTATTACAGCAGCTACCCAGTCCACCAGGAACAGCCGAGTGCCGCAGAGCCAGGCCGTGTAGCCACTGTTCGACGTCGGCACGTTCCTTACCAAGGCCGTCGATGAAGGGTCGCACAATGGAGTAGCCCATGGCCGCCGCGAACAGCATCGACTCAGATGCGTACCAAGCCTGTGGCCGCACCGAGTCATAAACAAAGCTGGTCAAGGCCTCGGCCTCGGCCCAGTTACTCAGATAGTGAACCAAGCATTCGGCATAATAGAGGTCACCGCTTGCGACGAAGGCACCAGCCAGGTTCGATACACTATCTTCAAAATCGAATATCGGTTCAGTGACCAACAACCAATCATCCGGGTTGGGGTAGAAGCCAGGGATAGCCCCCCGCGTGGTGATGGGTTTCGTATTAAGCATCTGATTACAGCTGGGACCTAGTGAGATATCGTCTTTCAACTGCAGCAGAATACTGCTATCGGTTTGCTCAAGCTGGGCCATGCGCGCTTTAACGTCGAAATAGCTGGCGTCTGTATCGGTAACGCGATATTGCGAAAGATCAAGCGACATGCGCTCCTCTCTTGAGAGCGTTCCGTTCAAGAGGGTATCGCTCATTAGAGTATCGGCCTGCATGTCGACATTGCCCATTGTCATCAGCGCAATAGGGAGCATCCAAAGAAGGCGTCCGGCTAGTCTTTGTACTACGGCAATAGGCATGGTCGCTGTCACTCAGGCGGCGCTCTATTAGTGGCGCTCACGGTTTTGGGGTATAAAATTGAAAGGCGGCAAAATCCACGTACTGATCGCGAGGTGTGCGCCAACCTTCCCCCGTCCCGCCAAAAAAGGTGGAAAACATTAAGCCATCGATAGTGATGGCCGGAGTGGTACGAAAGACGATATTCTGCTGCTCTAGTACAGGCTGCCCATCGACCCAGATCCGAGCAATACCGTTCTCCCGATTTGGGTCGTTAAGCACCAGTTCCTGCTCAAGAGTGACCCACCGCCCGACCGGGTAGCGCCAGAAGCCACGCCCTATCGACGCGCCTTCAAAGCCGACAACATACGGGTAGAGTTCACCTTCGCCATCTTTTCGCCACATTAGGCGCATTGAGAAACCGTTCTCACCGTCGACGTGCTCACCGCCAGAGGGAGCCTCGCCTCCATACAATCCTGGTAACTTGCCGCCCTTGACAAAATCGAAGTCCGACGGAAAGCGAACCTTATAGCTCAGACAGGCACTTTCAACTCCTTCGAACGAAGAAGGGGCGTTATAAAAGCCAGCTCCGCCGCGAGGATCCTCACCCGGTGAGGAGCTGCCAGCAGGATAATGGACGCGCAGTCCGGCTTCACCTATGCCAGTATGTTCCGCGCCCAAGCGCTCCACGTTCTCCTCAGTACCCCAGTGCCGCGTGGTGTTAAAGCCCTGACGAATAGCGGTATGGCCGTTTGCATCGGGGAGCCGTGTAACCTCACTCAGGGCATAGCGCTGGGAACAGGGTTGCTCCTGAGGGATGCTAATAACAGCATCTTCCTCCGCGTTAACGTAGCTGGCAGAAAACGGTACAAGCGCCAGCGTGCCCAACATAAGACTCCAAGCTCTGCATCCGGCCCGCGATTGGCGATATCTATCCCTCGTTAGTCGTTTCATTAGATCTTCCCGTTAAATGTTCAATGGCTGAGTGATAGATGGCGTTGCCGGATTGAATGAGCCAGCTAACGCCTTGCCAGGTTTTCTCAGAGACGGAGCTCAGCAGCAGTGTTTCAGAAAACCGAACGTCTACTGGCTGGCCCACGCTCTCTGGTGGCAGGGGCTCCTCCGGAATCAACAGTACGCTGGCTACGTTCTGCTGTTGCCGCACCCAGCCAGGGAAGCCTGCACGAGGCTGAAACTCGATATCCAGGGAGACGTTACGCACCCGGGCACGAATCGGCTGGCTGGAATTGGCTAGCGTCACGTAGGCTTGCTGATTGGGTTCAATGCGGCTGATGTCATCCATATGAACCAGTGCCTCGACCATAACATCACCTTCGTTGACTCGGATCAGGGTCATGATCCGCTCCCCCTCATCGATATAAACCCCAGCGGCACTACTTAATGCCCAACCCACGAGACAGTCGCATGGGCTGTAGATCTCATTGCTGGACCGACGTGCATTGAGGGCGGCAATACGCGAACTCTCGAAATCGCGCACTATTTCGAACTGCTCAATACGAGCCAGTGCAACTTCCGGTGAAACCGACTCGAAGGTCATGGTGTCACCGCTGGCCGGCTGTGCGGAGTTGGCCAAGCTGACCTCTTGGTTGTTGCCATTGAGGCTTTCGCGTAAGTTATCGATAAGCCTCTTGTTATAGTTGAAAGCTGCTTCGGTGAGGATCAGATCCGACTCTAGTTCGCTATTGATCACGTGGGTCAATAACTGGTCACGTTTGACCTTATCACCTGCAGTAACATTGTGCTCACCGAGTAAACCGTGGCTATGGGCACGGATATCGATACGCGGTGCCGTCACGGCAGCGAAGCTGGGTTCGAGCAGAAAAAAGTTACGATAAGCCGTCGCTGCACTTACCAAAACCAGTAAGCTGATTGCGATAAACAGGAGAATATAGCGCCCAATGGGTTTTGGTGGTCGCGATGGTGACGATGGATTGGCTGCCTGACGCTTGCGGGGCGTCTGGGGATCCTCGCTTGCAATTAGGCCCTCGATATTCGGCAAACGCCCACTTAACCCACTACGAATGATCTGTCGCAGCGACTCTCGGTGATGCGGCTCGATCTCGGTGATTTGGAAGCTGACATTATATCCGTTGCCGCTTGCAGTAGGATTCACGTAAAGGCATTTGGCTTTGAGCGCTACGATAAATTCGAAGGTTCCCACAGCCATCAGCAGTGAGGCGGAAATGAGTTCGCCAGGTTCGAAGCTATTTTCGCTGTGGGCAGAGAAGCCGCCGAGAGAGACGTCTTTGCCGCTCATCTCTTTGTCGCTGCCTGCAAGAACGATGCGAAACGGTAGCGCAACCCGGACATACCCTCTCTCATCGCGTCGCTCGTGCTGTAGCTGCTGCCCCAGGATCAGGCGCGCGTTGTCATGATCGACACTTTCCGAGGCTGGGGAAGCCTCAGTTTTCATATCTTGCCGCTGTTCTTCAAGAGCAGGGGGTTGCTGCTCATAAGTATATTTTGAAAAATCCGCCTCTAGATCGCTACTTTCGTCACTATGCACATGCTGTGATTGGTTGCCTTCAGTAAGCCGCACGTTGTCGTAATCGTTACTTTGCGATTTTGAGGAAACGCCAGTTTGAATTCGTTTACTGTCTTCATCGGGAGTAGGTTTATGCTGTTTGGGGGCGTATTTTAAAAGTTCAGCCTGGAGAGAGCTCTTATCGTCACGATATTCGCGCTGTAGCTGCTTGCCTTGAGTCAAATGCACTTTATCGTGATTGATGCTTTTTGAGTGCAAGGAGACGCCAATTTTTACTCGCTCTCTGTCTTCTTCGGGAGTGATTTTTTGCCGTTGTTGAGTATATTTTGAAAAATCCATCCGAATGCCGCTCCTTTCGTCAGGGTTGAGTCACAGACACTTCGATCGGAGCCGAAGGCTCGACCCTGGGTCTTGTTTTGCACATGGTCATTGAAACTGCCATTCGGTTGGCTTGTGCGATGGCGTTTAGCTGCAGGCTATCGATCAGATCACCTTCGGTCATGAAATCGTCTGGAGGCAGCTTGACCAGTTCACAGCCCTTATCGGTAAGGGTTGTGTCGAGCGAGCGATCAAGACGCTGGGGGTGCTGCTCGTGCTTCCCGATCTGATCAATGGTGATGTGCAGCGTAGTTAGATCCGGGGGTGTCATGACTCCGGTCAAGATAATCAAAATGTAGAGAAGAACGCCATAAGCGAAACCATGCATCACATGGCCTATGCGTCGCTGATTACGAACCACTCCCTGATCGACAGGCTCACCCGCGGAGATTCCCTGGCGAGACCATTGCTGGCGGTTGAAGCGAAAGCTAACGTAGGTCTTTAGTATTGCGCCCCACACCTGGTTGTAATAAATCAGCGGAATCCACAGGAGGCTGAAACGCCCGCGTTGCCAGGCCAGCACTGAAGTGGCAATGCAGCGGCTAAATAGTATCCACAGCATGTAGGCGAAGAAGAAGGAGGGTCTTATGAAAAGTATCACCAGAATCACCGCCGTGGGCCCCACCAGCGTTGTCCACATTGAGATACGCTGATCGATCAAGCTCCACCAGGGAAACATCCCCATTGGGCTTGGCCCCAGAGCAATTGCCCGGTTGCTAGTGCGCAGCATATTGCCGAACCAGCGCTGCATTAGATCGGTGGTCGAGGCAAAGAAGCGACGCCGATCGGGTAGCTCCTCAAACCCGGTCACGAAGACGTCAGGGATGTAGAGCATGGACCAGCCGTTTTTCAACAGCCAGTACCATGATGACTTATCGTCACCCGACAGGAACTTGAATCTACCAAAGCGCCAGTGATCAACGTGATCGCTTTCGATCATCTCGATGAAGTCCGGCTGAATGGCGAGATCGGTGCGAAAGACACTATAGCGACCCGTAAGCACGAGCAGGCGGCGCGACAGCGACATCGAGCTCATCATCAGATGGCGCTGTGCATAACGTAAGTCATACCACTCGCGGGTGACATCGTCCCCCGTCACCTCGGCACGGTTGTTGGTGGTCAGCGCCCCCAGATCGTCCTGGGCAATAAAGAAGGAGAGCGAGCGAGATAGCGTTTCTGGCTCAAGGCGCATATCACCGTCCATCGAGATCAGCAGCGACCCCGGCGCGGGTAGGCACCTGGAGATTGCCCGCAACACCTCGGCCATAGCAGAACGCTTGCCGTCTCCCTTCTGAAACATGTAGCGCACTTCGACGTTCTGTGGCCAGCCATGATCGTCCATGACATGAGTAATGATGTCCACATCGGTACGATCCGAGACGGAGGCGAAAATCGTCGTCGACACACCGTAATTGCGAGCTTCTCGTATCAACGCATCGTAGACTTGAAAGTTGACATGCATATCGATTCGGAAGGAGGTGCACAGCACGAACAGCTCGGGCGGCTTCTGGAGTTCTCCAGCCGCATCGGCCTCGGCACGCAATCTGGGAAAGACAACGCGGTTGTACCACATTGAACGAATAGCCTGTACTGCCCACCAGGAATAGCGCCAGATCGCGACCCAGCCGATAAGGAAAAAAAAGCTTTGAGACTCGGGGGTGAATACGTCTGATGGCAATTCACTGAAGATGATAATCAGCAGCACAAGACCGAATATAAACGTGATCACCTCTGTCATCCGGCTGGCAGAGGAGTGATTGCGGGGAGAATCGGACATCAGCATTCCTTAAGCCAGTACGGTTCTCATGGACTCACCTGGGACAATGATGCAGTCAGCAAGCCCGCCAATCTTCACGCTGTTGGTATCGATAAAATTGCAGCCATCGAACGCCACTGGCTCATGTAGGGTCTTTAGTACTTCCTTGCTATCGGCTAGGCCAGCTCTCGTTACAAGAGTTACATGCCCACAAACAAAGATGGTAATAGTCATCATCGCTACAATTTTCCTTGCTGATGTTCCGCTCTACCGTCTTTGCGGCAGATCCGCATGCTGATGTGAAACGCCGACAAACTTCAAAAAGGAAAACCCAGAAGCTGAATATCAAGGGCTTACAGGTCGGTTGAACCTACTAATCATCGGGATAATGCGAAAAGACTTACCTCATAATACTTTATGACCAACTTTACGTGGGAGGCAACTTGCTGTAAAGCCTGAGCTTATAGGATAAATGCAGCGAACTATGAGCCTAGGATAGAGGAAACAGGGTAAGTAGCGTTTCACTTGTCCAGAGACACCGTTACCCTTAGCGGTTACATAAGCAACTCACTATAAAGATAAAAACCGCTAAGTAGAGGGCAAAACAGACGACTGAAACGCTATCGCTGCAGCTCGAAGGAGGGTCGTCAATAAGCTGAACGATAGATCCAGGAAGCGGCTGGGATACCGAACCCACGACAAGGTGTTCTTGGGAGAATACTCCGCAGCACTAGAAACCACTGGTGCTGCACTTAATAGCTTAATTCAGGGTGAGACGGTAGCCCAGATAACAGCGTTTCCATGGCCGATCCAATGCACTTTGGGTGCGATTGCCGGAGTGAGCGCATCTCTGAACCCCAAGCGTTGGCCTGGAAAGACACACTGGATGTGGATTATTCGCTATCGGCACGGCGTGGTACGGGTGCGTTTTAAGGTGACGAAAACCAAGCGCAATGAGCCCTTCTACGAGAACGCTATCCGCAAGCGCTTCTGGAAAAACCTACCTGAAACGCGCAGGCGTCCGCTACCGCGGCCCCAACCAGTGCCAGCACACGTTTATAAGCCAGCTGCTCTCATTGGGAGTGGTGCCGCTGCACTGGATATCCAACCACGTTGGCCACGCCACTATCACAATGATCCAGCGCCGCTATGGCAAGTGGATTCGCAGCGACGGCCCTGACATTCCAGCGCTCATCGAGAAGCAGTTAGACCTGTAGTATTCCCAGGATTGTTCCCAAAACCGCTCCCAAAGCCCAAAAACGAAAAAGGCCGTCAAGCTAAGTGCTTGACGGCCTTTAAAATTCTGTGGCGGAGGGGGAGGGATTCGAACCCTCGAAGCCTTGCGGCTTACACACTTTCCAGGCGTGCTCCTTCGACCACTCGGACACCCCTCCGCGTTTTGGCGCTGTTGAAAGGCTGAACCTTTCGCGACAGAACGGCGCATATACTATTGGCTAAGCCTCGAAATAGCAAGCCTTTTCCGGCTGACGAACCTTTAGTTTAGTGGCACACCGCGGTTAACGTTGTGACGCAACCCGTGTTGTCGCACCGTTATCGTTCAGACAATACTGCGTAGCTGCCGCTGGCTTCCAGGCAGAGCGTCTCACCACAATAGAGCTGCTGGGTTAGCGCTATGCGGCCTTTTCCTCGCTCAGCGAGCTTGTTGGCAAGCTGAGCAGGGCCTTCTGGCACGGCTGGCGTGCATACCAGGCGGTAATCACTGGTTACCGGTGCCAGAAAACGCTGGCTAGCCTCGGCAACCACGACATCCCGTGCGATGCCCCGCTCACGCAGCCATAGCGTTACCCAGCACCAGCCTTGCAGCGTCGTCTGCGCCGTCAGTGCGCCACCAAAGCCCGTGCCTTTATCGTTAAGGTTGGGCTCCAGTGCTAACTGCCAGGCTAGTGAATCTCCCTGGCGCGTCATTTCGCTAATACCTAACGCGCTCACCATGGGTATGGCGTCACTTAGCCACTGTTGAAAAGCGGCCAGATTTTCCGGCTGGCCTTTTGGCAGCGGCAATCGAGGGTGAGGGATGCCTGGCTGGCGGGGGAGACTCATCGCTAGTCCCAACGCTCCACAAAGTCAGCAACGTTATGCTGTGGCACCGGTTTATGGCGACCACCCAAGGTGCCCAGGTAGATAAATGCGACGACTTCGTCATCCTCATCCAGGCTCAGCCCTTTGCGAACCACGGGGTCGAAAGCATACTTCCCGCTGCGCCACATCGCGCCTAGCCCCAGCGCGTGGGCGGCCAGTAGAATACCGTGGGCGGCGCACCCGGCAGAAATCACCTGCTCCATTTTAGGTACTTTTTCGAGCTCAGGCGTGACCTTGGCGATCACGGCAATAATCATTGGCGCCCGCAGCGGCTTTTTACGCGCCGAGTTGAGCGTTTCGTCATCGGCGCTAGGATCCTCCTGAAACTCCGCCTCGGCGAATAACTCGCCCAAACGTTCTCGCCCTTCCCCGCTAAACTCGATAAAGCGCCAGGGGCGCAGCTCTTTATGATCTGGGGCCCGCAGTGCGGCCTGATAAATGGCGCTGAGCTGTTCGCCGCTGGGCGCTGGCTCCATCAGCTTGCCCATTGAGCTACGCTCGTGAAGCAGCGTGAGTGCGTCCATTGATGACTCCAAGTCCAATTGTGTGAGGCTACTTTAGCACCGTCATTTATAGCACAGTCATTTATAACATCGTCACTTACTGCCTTGCTAGGCGCAGCGGCGTGGGGGGCGTTAGTCCAGGAGTTGCGCGCCAAGGGCTGATATCCAACCCGCCGCGACGCACATAGCGCGCCAGTACCAGTAGTTGCGTGGGCTTTGCCTGGGCCATTAGGTCGGTGAAGATATGTTCAACGCAGTGCTCGTGAAAATCCTGATGTTGACGAAACCCAATCAGGTAGCGCAGTAGCCCTTCACGGTCGATTTTCGGGCCTTTATAACGAATTAGCACGCTTCCCCAGTCTGGCTGGCCGGTAACCGGGCAGTTAGATTTAAGCAGATGGGAGTAAAGCGTCTCCTCGACAATCTCTTCCCCTACCGAGAGGTGGTTACTGCTAGGCGTATAGTCGCTTACTGCAATATCTAAATCGTCAAGGCATTCGCCCGGCAATTGCTGTGGCGAAAGCTCTGACGCATCCACGTCAAACAGCTCGACACTTACTTCAGCCCCCGCCGCTACGGAGAGATCATTGGCAAGCGTTTCCATCACTTCCTGACGACTATAGAAACGGGTTTGGTTGAAGCTATTGAGGTAGAGCTTCCAGGATTTGGACTCAATCAGATTGGGCGAGGCTGCTGGCAAGCGGAAACGCGCCACGGCCACAATCGGTTTACCGCGGCTGTTCAGCCAGGAGACTTCAAAAGCGTGCCACTCATCTTCACCCGCAAACGGCAGAGCCCCCTCTTCAATCCCCAGCGGCACTCGATTAGCCGCACGGGGAATAGGGTATAACAGCCCCGCATCATACAGTTCAGGGTAAGCGGAATCGCGCCCTAACGGCGCGTGCGCTAAAGTGTCTGGGCGATGTGCCATTATATAAAGCTCTCTTTTCTCAATCGGATTGATGCGTCTAGCAGACGACTAGCTGCGAATACCTTTGCCACGTTCCAGCATCGCCAGCGCAATGCCAAACAGCACTATGATAAAGGCAAAAATGGCAGCGAGCGCCCAGCCAACGGGAATATCCGAAACACCTAAGAAGCCATAACGGAAAACGTTGACCATGTACAAAATTGGATTGAGCATGGAAACGCCCTGCCAGAAGTCGGGCAACATTGAGATCGAGTAGAACACCCCACCCAAATAGGTCAGCGGCGTAAGGATAAAGGTCGGCACGATAGAAATATCGTCAAACTTGTTGGCCAACAGAGCGTTAATAAAGCCGCCAATGGAGAACAGTGCAGACGTCAGCACTACGACCAATACCGTAAGTAGCGGATGCTCCATGGTTAAACGGGTAAAGAACAGCGAAACGATTGTAACGATTAACCCCACGCCCAAGCCTCGCGCCATTCCGCCTAAAATAAAGCCGGCCAGGATCACCCAATTGGGCATGGGCGAAACCATCATCTCTTCGATCGAGCGCTGAAACTTATTGGAGAAGAAACTCGACGCCACGTTGGAGTAGCTGTTGGTAATCACCGACATCATGATCAGCCCTGGGACAATAAAGTCCATATAGCTGAAGCCGTCCATGTCACCAATCCGCGAACCGATTAGGTTGCCGAAGATAATGAAGTACATCGCCATGGTGATTGAGGGAGGCAGCAGCGTTTGCGGCCAAATGCGGGTGAAACGTTTGATCTCTTTTAGCACTAGCGTCCAAAGAGCAATCAATGTTTGCGTAGCATTCATGCGCGCTCCTCCGTCTTCTCAACGCGCTGGTCTATCGCCCCTAGCCCACTACCTTCCACCATCGACACAAACATCTCCTCTAAGCGGTTGGCTCGATTACGCATGGAAACCACCTGAATGCCCTGCTCACTCAACGCCTTGAAGACATCGTTTAGACGTTGCCCGCGATGCACCACGAGTGATAGCTGAGTAGACTCCAACTGCTTTATCTCAAACCCGTCTATCTTGGGGATGTCTGCAATGGCTTCGGAGGTATCAATTAGGAAGGTCTCGGTATTCAGCTCCGCCAGCAGGCCTCGCACGCTAGTGTTCCGCACAATGTCGCCATTATTGATAATCGCCACATTACGGCACAGGCTCTCAGCCTCTTCCAGGTAGTGAGTCGTCAGGATGATGGTGGTGCCTTCGTCTTGGTTAATCCGCCGCATGTACTCCCACATGCTGCGCCGCAGCTCAATATCCACCCCGGCGGTTGGCTCATCCAGAATCAGCAGCTTGGGGCGATGCATCAGCGCTCGAGCGATCATCAGGCGGCGCTTCATGCCACCTGACAGCATGCGAGCGCTGCCGTTGCGCTTTTCCCATAGGCCCAGATCGGTCAACAGTTGCTTAGCGCGGGGCAAAGCTTCGCGACTGGTCATGCCGTAGTAGCCTGCCTGAGCCAACACGATATCGAGCACTTTCTCAAATTGATTGAAGTTGAACTCTTGGGGTACCACACCCAGTTGATACTTGGCTTTAGCGAAGTCTTTATCCACATCGATACCGAATATGGAGACCTTGCCCGCCGTCTTTTGCACCAGCGAGCAGACCACCCCCAAGGTGGTGGATTTACCGGCGCCATTGGGGCCCAACAAAGCAAAAAAATCGCCCTGCTGGACGTCTAAATCAATACCCTTGAGCGCCTGGAAGCCATTACCATACACTTTGGTAAGGCCACGGATCGACAATGCCGGTTCGGCCATGAACATGTCCTGTCAGCAAAAAAAGAAGAGAAGGTAAAACATTAGGGCGCAAACGACTTTTTTCAAGGTGAACACGACCACCAAACGTCAGACACGCAAACAGTGATGCCCAGCAATTAGCCGATACACCATGGAAACAAAGGGAAGACTAAACTTTTGAAGCTGGGAAATTGCAGAACTATCTGGTCTTGTTTACATGGAGCGGGAAAGGAGATCGGCCGGGCTGGCGCACCAGATCACGACCCTCGCCTTGGTAAGGCGATGCTCTTAACCACACATCCAAAATGGAGCGGGAAAGGAGATTCGAACTCCCGACCCTCGCCTTGGCAAGGCGATGCTCTACCACTGAGCTATTCCCGCAACGTAAACAACATATAAAGCTAGATGGCGTCCCATAGGGGGTTCGAACCCCTGTTACCGCCGTGAAAGGGCGGTGTCCTAGGCCACTAGACGAATGGGACTGATTGGAGCAGGACAATAACTTAATCCGACACCTAAAACTGGAGCGGGAAAGGAGATTCGAACTCCCGACCCTCGCCTTGGCAAGGCGATGCTCTACCACTGAGCTATTCCCGCTTATAGAACACTTGCTTAGCTTTTACCTAAGCTTTTTACCTAACCTACCGGAAGTGGCGTCCCATAGGGGGTTCGAACCCCTGTTACCGCCGTGAAAGGGCGGTGTCCTAGACCACTAGACGAATGGGACACTGTAAGCACTTTAATGCTTGGAGCGGGAAAGGAGATTCGAACTCCCGACCCTCGCCTTGGCAAGGCGATGCTCTACCACTGAGCTATTCCCGCATTCCGATAACCCTGACGACCGCTTACTCTAGCTCTAGAAAGAAAAAGAATAAGTGGCGTCCCATAGGGGGTTCGAACCCCTGTTACCGCCGTGAAAGGGCGGTGTCCTAGACCACTAGACGAATGGGACGTTGCATTGCCTCGTCGAGGTGGCGCGTATGTTACTCAGACCTTATTGAGCTGTCAAGCACCCTGCCCTCACCAAACTAACTGACCCGCTTTCAATCACCTACCTCTGCGTCCAACTTTTGCGAAGTCAGTATGCACACCGAGGGTGCCCTGGGCACTCATTCAGCGCCATAACGGTGCAAACAGTTATTTTTCTTATATTTAGTCTTTTCAGCAGAGACCGACAAAACCCTTAAAAATCTTTTATTTAAAATAAAATCGATTTTTATGGCACACCCCTTGCTACTTCATTGTGTTCCCTGGCTGACCAACTCCCCCATTAATGAGGTGTGCTATGTCCTTATCCCGTCGCAAGTTTCTCACCACAGCTGCCGTCTCTTCCACGGCAGGCCTAGTCTTGGGCGCCCCGTCTATCGCCCGCGCGCAGTCCGCCGAGAGTTTCAACTGGCGTATGACCAATGCCTACCCGCCCGGCTCGCCGTTTTACGTGGAAGGCCCTGGCAGCCCCACTGATGTGATCGCCAAAATCAACGCCATGTCCGGCGGGCGACTCAATATTCAGCATTTTTCATCCGGCGAACTGATTCCGGCCTTTGAAGGCTTTGAAGCCGTTCAAAGCGGCACCATCGAAATGAACGCCGCTAACAGCTACTTCTGGTCCGGCACTACCTTTGCCGCTCAGTACTTTACTACCGTTCCATTTGGCATGAGCTTTATGGGCCATATGGCGTGGCTTTACCACGGCGGCGGTTTGGAGCTTTGGCACGAGGTGTACGAGCCCTACGGCATGGTCGCCTTCCCGCTGAACAATACCGGCGTGCAAATGACTGGCTGGTTCCGCGAGCCGATTGAGGATATTAGCCAGCTCAACGGTCTGCGCATGCGCGTTCCTGGCTTGGCGGGCCAGGTTTACTCTTCACTTGGCGTGGATGCCCGGGTACTGCCCGGTGGTGAAATCTTCCCCGCGCTGGAACGTGGCGTGATTGATGCAGCCGAGTTTGTGGGGCCTTTCCAAGACCGCCGTATGGGGCTCCACAACGCGGCCAAGTTCTACCACACCACCGGCTGGCACGAACCATCAACCACGGGTGAACTGCTCATCTCGAAAACCCACTGGGACAGCCTGCCAGAAGACCTGAAGATGATTGTCAAAACTGCCTGTATGGCCGCCTGCTTGGAGAGCGTGACCTGGTCTGAAGCGGTCAATGGCGAGGCCATGACAGATCTAGTGGAGAACGAAGGCGTCACTGCCAGCATGCTACCTACCCCCGTTGTCGATGCGCTGCGCGAAGCCACTCAAGATACCCTGGCGACAGAGGCCAACGCCGACCCGCTGGTGCGCAAAGTGCACGATAGCTACATGGCATTTAAAGCCAACCACGACCGCTGGGCGGGTGCCAGTGAGCGGGCTTGGTTAAACGACATTATCGGAGTCTGATATGCGCGCCGTGGCATTTTTTGTCCACGGAGTTGAGGCGGTGGTTCAGCTATTTGGCTGGATCGCCGCCTGGACCTGCGTGGTTTTAGTCGGACTCGTCGCTGGCGACGTATTGATGCGCTATGTGTTCAGCATAGGGGCGGTATGGCTGCAGGAGCTGCAGTGGCATCTGATCTCGCCTATAGCGCTGTTTGGCATGTCGTATTTGCTATTGATGGGCGAGCAAGTGCGCGTGGATGTTTTCTACGAACGCTTCCCCGCTGGCCTGCAACGGGTGATTGAAGTGGTCGGAGGTCTATTGCTGCTGGTGATGGGGCTGTATATCGCCTGGCTGACGCTGCCCTGGATCGACCAGTCATTCGCCCGCGGCGAAGCGTCGCCCAACCCCGGTGGCCTGCCTCTGCGCTGGCTGCTCAAATCGCTGATTCCATTCGGTTTTGTCCTTCTCGCGCTGCAAGGGTTGGCCCACGCGATGCGTCAGGCTTTCGCCCTACCCACACGAGGTGAATAACCCATGTCTCCCAATGAATGGCTAGCGATCGGCATGATCGTGGCTTTTTTTGTGTTCCTGCTGATAGGTATTCCCGTAGGTATCAGTATCGCGGCGACGGCCTTTTTCTTTGGTTACATTGGCTTTGGCCCAATGCTGTTTAATCTGCTGCCGTCACGTATTTTCGGCGTAGTGACCAATTACACCTTTATGGCCATACCGCTGTTTGTGTTTATGGGGGTGATGCTGGAGAAGTCGAAGCTGGCCGAGGAACTGATCGATGTCATCGGCCATCTGTTCGGCGGCATTTCAGGCGGCATGGGTGTGGCGATAATTCTCGTGGGTGTGCTGTTAGGCGCCGCCACCGGCATTGTGGGCGCCACTATCGTTACCCTTGGTCTGCTCACGCTACCGACGTTGCTTCGCCGCGGCTACCCTAAAACCCTGGCCACAGGGATGATCTGTGCGTCAGGCACCTTAGGGCAGATTATTCCGCCCAGCCTGGTGCTGATTCTGCTCGCGGAAATTCTGGGTGAATCGGTCGGTACGATGTTCGCAGCGGCCATGGTGCCAGGGCTAACGCTGGCAGCGGTGTATATTATTGCCATACTGATGATCGCCAAGCTCTATCCCGACCTAATGCCGCCAATCCCCGCCGAGGAGCGAGCAGAAATGGGCCGGGGTCAGTTGATACGCAAAGTGATTACCGTGGTGGGCCCGCCAGTGGGGTTGGTGTTTGCGGTATTAGGCTCGATTATTGGCGGCATTGCCGCGCCAACTGAAGCGGCCTCCATGGGTGCGCTAGGAGCATTGCTAATTGTAGCCTGCTCGGGGCGGTTAACCTTTGCGCTACTCAAAGAGGTTGCCAAGGCCACGCTGGTGATCTCGGCCATGGTGTTCTTTATTTTGATCAGCGCCCAGGTATTTGGCCTGGCATTTCGTGGCTTGGGCGGCGAGCACTTGGTGGCCCGTATGTTCGATTGGGTGCCCGGTGGCGAGCTAGGCGCGATGCTATTCATGCTGCTGCTGATGTTTGTGCTGGGCTTCTTCCTGGAGTGGATTGAGATCAGCTATATTGCCCTACCACTGTTTTTGCCCTTCTTTGTTCAGATGGGCGTCGATATGGTGTGGCTGGGTATTTTAGTGGGACTCGTGCTACAAACTTCGTTTCTTACCCCACCCTTTGGCTGGTCGCTGTTTTTCCTCAAGGGTGTAGCGCCGAAAGAAGTCTCGACGCTGGATATTTATAAAGGCGCGCTACCGTTTATCGGTTTACAGTTCGTCGCCGTCGCGCTGGTATTTATCTTTCCCAGCATTGCCACCTGGTTGCCCGCAGCCATTGGCTGGTAACGAACTGCCTTAGTATTTATTTAACAACTATTTACTTAATAACTATTTGCTTAATAACAAGGATTCTAAGATGCTCCACACCCAACGTAGTTACGGCGGTAGCTGTGTCGCCCCTCACCACCTCGCCGCAAGCGCCGGGCGCGATGTGCTTAAACAGGGTGGGAATGCGGTGGAAGCCATGGTCGCTGCCGCTGCGGCCATTGCGGTGGTCTACCCGCATATGAACGCCCTGGGTGGCGATGGCTTCTGGCTCATTCATGAGCCGGGCAAAGCGCCGATTGCCATTGACGCCTGCGGCCCGGCAGCGGGGCTCGCCGATGGAGATTTCTATGCGGGTGAAACGCAGATTCCCGAGCGCGGCCCTAAAGCTGCTCTGACCATGGCCGGCACCATTGGCGGCTGGCATGAAGCGCTTAACGCGGCGTCGGCATGGGGTAAGCAGCTGCCTCTCACCACGCTACTGGCCGACGCCATTCATCATGCCGAGACAGGTATTGCGGTCTCCCAGAGCCAGGAAGCGCTTACCGCTAAACACATTGAGCGTTTAACCCAAAGCCCAGGCTTTAGTGACGCCCTACTGCTTAACGGCCAGGTTCCCCGTGAAGGCGAACGACTTCGCCAGCCGCGCCTGGCCGCGACACTTAAGCGCTTGGCGGAAGCGGGGTTAGACGACTTCTACCGCGGCGAGCTGGCCGCTAGCATGGCGCGAGATTTAGAG
This sequence comes from Halomonas sp. FeN2, assembly GCF_020595105.1. Lineage (NCBI taxonomy): Bacteria > Pseudomonadati > Pseudomonadota > Gammaproteobacteria > Oceanospirillales > Halomonadaceae > Halomonas > Halomonas sp. FeN2. The sequence goes on along the minus strand of NZ_CP074200.1, from coordinate 4,000,732 downwards.
GCGGTGGGCAGCCCACTGCGTTTGTCTGACTTTCACGCCTACCGAGCCCAGCGAGTCACACCGCTGGAAGTAACGCTTCAAGATGCCAAGCTGTATAACTTACCTGCCCCGACTCAGGGCATGGCGTCGCTAATGATATTGGGCATCTACGAACGTTTAAAAGCTGCTGAGCCAAATGGTTTTGACCACCTGCACGGACTCATCGAAGCGACAAAGCGCGCTTTTATCCTGCGCGACCAAAACGTCACTGACCCCGGCCGCGTACCCACACCGCTGCAGGAGTTACTCAGCGAAGAGAATATTGGCCGGGAGGCGACTCAAATCGACCCACAACACGCTCTGCCCTGGCCACACGAGCCCGCTCCTGGCGACACCATTTGGATGGGCACCGTGGACAGCGAAGGGCGTGCGGTGAGCTTTATTCAGAGCATCTACTGGGAGTTTGGCAGCGGCGTAGTGCTGCCAGAAAGCGGCGTGCTGTGGCAAAACCGCGGCATCAGCTTTTCGCTTAACCCCGACGACCTGCGCGGCTTAGCTCCCGGCCGCAAACCTTTCCACACTCTTAACCCGGCGCTTGCTAAATTCAACGATGGCCGCACTATGGTTTACGGCACTATGGGCGGTGAAGGCCAGCCGCAAACCCAGGCAGCGGTATTTTCACGCTATGCGCTGCACGGCATGCCGCTGCAGCAGGCGATTACGGCTCCCCGCTGGCTGCTGGGGCGCACCTGGGGTGAAACCAGCACTAACTTGAAGCTCGAAGCGCGTTTTGACGATGCCCTAGTCACCGCTCTGGCAACGGCAGGCCACGATGTGGAAGTGCTGCCCGAGGCGTTCAGTGACACCATGGGCCATGCAGGCGGTATTGTGCATCACCCGGATGGGCTGATAGAGAGCGCCCACGATCCTCGCAGTAACGGCGGTGCGGCTAGCGTATAGCGCTTTACACTGGCACAGCGATGTATAATCGCCCATGCTGAAACTCATGATGACCAAGTGGTGTCACTAGGCTAGTGAGACCAACAACACTTGGCCTCAGCGATGTAAGCGCAATGCACAAGGGAGAGGAACAGAGCATGGCGAAAATAGAAAAATCCCCTGACGAGTGGCAACAGCAGCTAACCCCCGAGCAGTACCGCGTAGCACGCGAGAAAGGCACCGAGCGCCCGTTCACCGGTGATTATCAGGTGCGCGATGCGCAGGGTATTTACCACTGCGTTTGCTGCCACGCGCCGCTGTTTGAGAACGAGCATAAATTCGACGCTGGCTGCGGCTGGCCAAGCTTTGATCGGCCGCTGGGTAGCCGCTGTGTTGAGGAGCATACGGATACCACTCACGGCATGCAGCGCACGGAGGTAGTTTGTTCTCACTGCGATGCTCATCTGGGCCATGTTTTCCCCGACGGCCCACCGGAGACTACCGGGTTGCGCTACTGCATTAACTCAGTATCGTTGGAATTTCACCCTGACGAGTAATCTGCGCTAAATCCTCGCAAGGAAAACCGGCAAGGCGGGCGTCATCTGCTAGAATGGACGCCCGCTTTTTTTGTGCCGTTATTTTTGTACTTGCAGGAGAAACCCATGCTCGGCTGGTTCCCCGGACATATGAACAAGGCCCGCCGCCAGATTAAGGAGGTGCTGCCTGAAATTGATGTGGTCATTGAAGTACTCGATGCGCGTCTGCCCTACTCCAGCGCCAACCCGATGCTGGCCGAGCTAACCCGCCACAAGCCGGTGCTGAAAATTCTTTCCCGCGCCGACCTCGCCGACCCAGAGCGAACGGCCGAATGGGTGGCTTATTTCGATGCCCAAGAGAATATGCGCGCCTTGGCGGTGACCACCACCAACACCCGCGAGCTAAAGAAAATCCCCAAGCTGTGCCATGAGCTGGCTGGTGCCGTTCGTGCTGACCGGGATGTGCGCGTGATGGTGATGGGTATTCCCAACGTGGGAAAATCCACGCTGATTAACGGCCTTGCCGGGCGCAAAATCGCTAAAACGGGTAACGAACCAGCGGTCACCAAGCGCCAGCAAAAGGTGCGCATCGATGGACGCGTAGCGCTTACCGACACGCCTGGAGTGCTTTGGCCGAAAATTGAGGATCAGGCTAGCGCCTATCGTCTTGCGGCCACCGGCGCCATTCGTGACACTGCTATCGAGTACGCCGATGTAGCGATTGTCACCAGCGCGGAGCTGGCCAAACGCTACCCCGAAGCGCTCACCGAGCGTTATAAGCTCAAAGAGCTGCCGCCCTACGCCGCACCGGACATCCCCCACGACATTGATGCAGATGGTCCGAAAAAGCCCGACTTTCTCGCTATTGCTGGCTTCGACGGTAACGCCATCTTAAAAGATATCGCTGCCCGCCGAGGCGGGCTGCGCCCCGGCGGCGCCGTTGATCTGCACCGCGGCGCGGAAGTTCTGCTTCACGAACTGCGTGATGGCAAGCTGGGCAGGCTAACGCTTGAAACCCCGGCAGACATTCCTCCGCCGCCCGTGCAAAACGACGAAGACAATCAACTACTTTCCGACGCATAATGGCCTAACTGCTCCTTAGCCAAAGGCACGGCGTACGGGCACTTTTTAAGCACTTATGTTTTTTTGGACACTTTTGGGCCTCTAGCTACTATTTGGACAGACACCTCATGGATACCCCGCAGTCGCAAGAATCACAACCGTTAAAGAAATCTCATAAACTGCACAATGTCTGCTACGACATTCGCGGCCCGGTACTCGACCACGCCAAGCGCTTGGAAGAGGAAGGTCAGCGAATTCTCAAGCTAAACATTGGCAACCCTGCACCCTTTGGTTTTGAGGCGCCGGAAGAGATTCTCCAGGATGTGATGCGCAACCTGCCCACGGCCCAGGGCTACTGCGACTCCAAAGGCCTCTACTCTGCCCGTAAAGCGATTATGCAGGAGTGCCAGCGCAAGCAGATTCCCGGCGTGGGTATTGAAGATATCTTCATCGGCAACGGCGTTTCTGAGCTAATCGTGATGGCCATGCAGGCGCTGCTCAACGACGGCGATGAAGTACTCATTCCCGCGCCGGACTACCCGCTCTGGACCGCCGCCGCCCACCTTTCCGGTGGCCACGCGGTGCACTACCTGTGCGACGAACAGGCGGACTGGACGCCAGACATGGCGGATATTCGCGCCAAGATCACCAGCCACACACGTGCCATTGTGCTCATCAACCCCAACAACCCCACCGGCGCGGTGTATCCGCCTGCCGTGGTGAAAGAGGTGTTGGCGATCGCCAAGCAGCACAACCTGGTGGTGTTCTCTGACGAGATCTACGACAAGATTCTGTATGACGGCGTCGAGCACACCGCCACGGGCGCCCTGGCGGACGACGACCAACTGGTCATCACCATGAACGGTCTCTCCAAAAGCTATCGCTGTGCCGGGTTCCGCTCAGGCTGGATGATTATCTCCGGCACCCTGGCCAAGCTAAACGCTCAAGACTATATCCAGGGGCTGAATATGCTCGCCTCTATGCGGCTATGTGCCAACGTCCCCGCCCAGCACGCGATTCAAACCGCTCTGGGGGGCTATCAGTCGATCAATGATTTAATCCTGCCCGGCGGGCGACTGCTGGCCCAGCGCGATATTACCGTGGAGAAGTTAAACGCAATCCCCGGCGTTTCCTGCGTGAAACCTAAAGGCGCGCTGTACGCCTTTCCAAGGCTCGACCCCAAGGTCTTCAATATCAAAGACGACCAGCAGATGGTGCTGGATCTACTGCTTCAGGAAAAAATACTGCTGGTACAGGGCACAGCCTTTAACTGGCCAGAGCCGGATCATGTGCGCATCGTGACGCTGCCCTGGGCCGACCAGTTAGGCGATGCACTCGACCGCTTTGCCAACTTCTTGTCGCGCTATCGGCAGTAGCTTTTGTAGCCATGACTTGAAACTGCCATGAACAGCACGTATCTAAGCCATTAATCTAGTAATGCTTCGATGAACTTTAGGGGAGAACCTGCACCATGATGCGAATTCTGCTGTTTTTAGGCACCAATATAGCGGTCTTGCTGGTCGCCAGTATTACCCTGCGCCTGCTAGGCGTAGAGGGCTATCTGCGCGGCCAGGGCATCAACTTCACCAGCCTGCTGATTTTCTGCTTTATTTTCGGCATGGCGGGCTCCATCGTCTCGCTGTTTATCTCCAAGTGGATGGCCAAGCGCAGCACCGGCACGGTGATTATCGAAACACCCTCCAACTCCACTGAACGGTGGTTGCTGGACACGGTTGCTGAGCTCTCCCGTGAAGCAGGCATCAAAACCCCAGAAGTGGGTATATTTCCGGCCCAACAGTCCAATGCTTTTGCCACCGGCTGGAACAAAGACGATGCGCTGGTGGCCGTTTCAGCAGGCCTACTCAACCGCATGCGCCCGGAAGAAGTGCGCGCGGTTCTGGCTCACGAAATTGGACACGTCGCTAACGGCGATATGGTGACACTGGCGCTGATCCAGGGCGTGGTGAACACCTTTGTGATGTTCTTTGCCCGGGTAGTGGCACATCTAGTCGATAACTTCCTGCGCAGCCGCAGCGATGGCGAAGGCGGACTGGGCTTTATGGGCTACTTCGCGGTGGTGATGGTCGCTGAAATTGTGTTTGGTATTTTAGCCTCGGCTATCGTCGCCTGGTTCTCGCGCTACCGCGAATACCGCGCCGACGAAGCAGGTGCGCGCTTGGCGGGCACCAACGCCATGGTGAGTGCACTGGCACGCTTGAAAACCGAAACCGAAATGCCGGATCAAATGCCGGATACGCTGCGCGCCATGGCCATCACCAAAGGCCAAACACGCTCGCTGGTGGAAAAGCTATTTGCCAGCCACCCGCCGCTGGATGAGCGCATCCGGGCGCTGAAAGAAGCCGCTTATCGCCAGTAATTTTTTAGCAGTGCCATACGTTTAAGGCCCGCAGATGCGGGCCTTACTGTTTTCCACAGTACAATTTCTCTTTGCTCAGTGAAGTTGTTCAAAGACTTCCGGATGTTGCTCAGCTATACGTAAAAGGGCAACCGCCGGGCCCTGTGGCTCTCTTCGACCTTGCTCCCAGTCTTGAAGAGTACGTATGCTTACTCCCATAAGACCTGCAAATGCTGATTGTGTCAGTTTCAGTTTTTGCCGAATCATTTTTGGCGGTGAGGGCTCTGCTAACTGATTAGTTCGCAGAGCCACGTTGCCTTTCTTGAACTGCTTAATTTCATTAATACCGTCGAGAATCTCTGCCCCAAGATTTCTATCAATCATTTTTGATGGCCTCCGCGATCTGCTTGAGCATATGACCAGAAATACTGGCGCGCTCCGATTTGCTGTACAGCGTAAGCATCCATATTTCGTGGTCAGACTTCTTTCAGTAGTAGATAGCTCTAATATCACCGCTCTTTCCAGAACCTTCTGATGCCCAACGTACCTTACGCACACCACCCGACCCTTTTATGAGGTCGCCCGCATCCGGTTTCTGCAATAGATACGCTTGCAGCCCACGATATTCCTCATCCGTAAGGTAGCTCGGTAATAGCTTGGTGAAGGTAGAGGTTTCGATAAACAGCATCACTTAAATATACGGCTTTGCCGTATAAACATCAAGATTTAGCCAGAGAGTTGCTATGCCTAGTTCGCTAGTAAATTAAAAGCCCAGCGAGCAATTTATCAGTAGCAGCATTATTTAGTGCTTGTTCTCATCAAAGCGGCCATTGACACTAAATCCTGCACCACGCAATACGCCTTCCAGCGCTATCGCTTCCCCTGACAGTTTCACGTTGAGCGTGGCGAATTCTCGCCGCAGCGGGTAGTTGGCTCGGCAGTCATCAAAGCCTTTGCGCATACCGTGATGCTGCGTTTGGCGCTGAAGCGCATCGTGGTCGCGGCGTACGTCATACACCGCTCTCATGCAGAGCCGCAGGGCGTCTTCCGGGGGTAGTGCGTGCTGCAAATGCAGCGACGTCAGCGCGGGCGGTGGGCAAATATCGGCAAATGTGAGATAGCTTGGCTGACCGCAGTGGTGAGCCAGCGCCTGCTGAATCATCCAGGTACCACGTAGCTTGCCGTCCAAGCTGTGTCCGGCAATATGCGGCGTTGCCAAGGAGACAAGATCACGCAAGCCAGCATCGATGTCGGGCTCCTCCTCCCAAACATCCAGTATGGCACTGATATCGCCCTTGCCTGCTATGCGGCTGCGTAGCGCTAAACCATCCACGCAGTCGCCCCGTCCCGCATTGAGCAGCACACAACCGGGGGCAAGCTCCTCGATGCGCTGGGCATTGAGGAGCTGGTAAGTCGCGTGAGGACCTGCTTGGGTAAGCGGTGTATGCAGGCATAGCACATCACAGCGCTCGATCAGGGCGTCTAAGGAGTGAAAGCCTCCCCCTGCCCCCTCTTCTTCCCTGGGCGGATCACAGGCCAGCGTTGACACGCCCATGGCGGCTAGTCGCGCCTGCAGTCGGCTACCCACATTGCCCACCCCCACAATACCCACAGTGCGTTCGCTAAGTGCCCAGCCATCGCGTTCCGCCAGAGTCAGCAGGCTGCTCAACACATAATCAACCACCGCTTCGGCATTGCAGCCTGGCGCGCTGGCGAAGGCGATGTCGCGCTGGGCAAGCGCTGCCTGATCGATATGATCCGTGCCGATGGTGCAAGTACCCACAAAGCGCACGGCGCTATCGGCAAGCAGTTTATCGTTGACCTGGGTAATGGAGCGCACGATGAGTGCATCGGCATCCTGCAGGTGGGCGGCGTTTATCTCCCGCCCTGGCACGCGGGTGAGCGAACCGAAATGGCCGAAACAATGCTCGGCAGCGGGGATATTGGCGTCGATGACAAGTTTCATAGGCGTTTGGGTATCCGAGCTTTACAATACGCCCGCGACGGCTTGATGGGCAGGCGTGTTTAAAGGCTATCTTTTAAAGGCTAAGTAAGGAGAGTGTTGTGATCGTACGCTGGGAAACCAACCATGACTATGTGTTGGTTCATATTCACCAGGATATGTTTGGTGACTGGATTTTCAGTCGCGCCTGGGGCCAAATCGGCACTCAGTTTGGCGGCCTGAAACATCAGCTAGCCGATACGCTGGATCAAGCCCATATGTGGCTGGAGGACGAGGCCACGATCCAGTCCTCACGAGGCTTTCGCAAGGTACTGGAAGTGGCCGACCATACCCCCGAAGGCCAAGAAGCTATGCGCCAGCTATCGTTGCTGGATGCAATGTGAGCCGCTCGCGTTCAGACATGCACTGTTCATCCTGCGTTTATTAGCCATGTATTTGGTTAACCTAAAAAACGTCGGCCATCACGCTGATGGGCGCCTTTAGGCGGCGCGGTGTCTGGCAGTGCTGTAAACGCTGCCAGCGCTGCCTCATCCAGCCAGCCGCGCTCGCGCAACCAAGTGCTTAATCGCTCAAGCTCAAAGCCACGATCCAGCTCATTGCCTTCACTATCCACAATCACCGGTATTCTCACGCCATAGCGCTTAACCAGGGCGTCGTCGTCGCTAATCTCGATGTGGTGCAGCCACACCTCTTGATTCGCTAGTGCGGCCACCAGTGCTTCTAACTGGCTGCATAGGTGACAGCCCATGGTTGTGTAAAGCGATAGCTGAATCATGCTTAAACTCTCTCCTGAACTCTGGTTTCTCGTCACTCAGAGTGGAATTAACGCTGCCAGCCTGATGGTTGCCCCAGTGGGAGGGAGCTTTAGCTCGCGAATGTTTGGCTCTTGGCCTAATGAGACTATGGGGTGCCTGCGGCACCCTTCGCGCGCTGAAGCGCCCTCCCACAACAGTCTTGATCCTGATGAGACCAAGAGACGCACCCTTCGCCGAAGTGCCAGACCAACACTACAGCGGCTTCCCACAATGATTATCTGCCGAGTTTCAGCCCTTGTGGGAGGGAGCTTTAGCTCGCGAATGCTTTAGCCTCCTGCCTGATGAGGCTAAGGGGTGCCTGCGGCACCCTTCGCGCGCTGAAGCGCCCTCCCACAACAGTCTTGATCCTGATGAGACCAAGAGAAGCACCCTTCGCCGAAGTGCCAGACCAACTCTACAGCGGCTCCCCACAATGATTATCTGCCGAGTTTCAGCCCTTGTGGGAGGGAGCTTTAGCTCGCGAATGCTTTAGCCTCCTGCCTGATGAGGCTAAGGGGTGCCTGCGGCACCCTTCGCGCGCTGAAGCGCCCTCCCACAACAGTCTTGATCCTGATGAGACCAAGAGAAGCACCCTTCGCCGAAGTGCCAGACCAACTCTACAGCGGCATCCCATAATGATTATCTGCCGAGTTTCAGCCCTTGTGGGAGGGAGCTTTAGCTCGCGAATGCTTTAGCCTCCTGCCTGATGAGGCTAAGGGGTGCCTGCGGCACCCTTCGCGCGCTGAAGCGCCCTCCCACAACAGTCTTGATCCTGATGAGACCAAGAGAAGCACCCTTCGCCGAAGTGCCAGACCAACTCTACAGCGGCATCCCATAATGATTATCTGCCGAGTTTCAGCCCTTGTGGGAGGGAGCTTTAGCTCGCGAATGCTTTAGCCTCCTGCCTGATGAGGCTAAGGGGTGCCTGCGGCACCCTTCGCGCGCTGAAGCGCCCTCCCACAACAGTCTTGATCCTGATGAGACCAAGAGAAGCACCCTTCGCCGAAGTGCCAGACCAACTCTACAGCGGCATCCCATAATGATTATCTGCCGAGTTTCAGCCCTGTGGGAGGGAGCTTTAGCTCGCGAATGTTTGGCTCTTGGCCTAATGAGACTATAGGGTGCCTGCCGCATCAATCCATTATTTATGCCTGAGTAAAAACACATGGTGCAGGTTCGTACGCCGCTGGAAATCGGGGTCGAAACTGCGCCCGGTGATATCCTCTACCGCGTAGCGCTCGCTGAGTGATTCATCCAGTTTAAAGCGCCGCTGGTTATTAGAAAACACCAAGGTTCCACCGGATGCCAAGCGCGCCATGGCGAGCTCCACAAGCCGTGGATGATCGCGCTGCACGTCGAGGGTGTCGCGCATTTTCTTCGAGTTAGAGAACGTCGGCGGATCCATAAAGATTAGGTCGAACTCGGCGTTGGCGGTTTCCAGCCAGCGGAAACAGTCGTCGCGAACCACGCGATGCAGCCGTGTATCGAGCTTATTCAGCGCAAAGTTGTCCTTGGCCCACTCCAGGTAGGTATTGGACATATCCACGCTCACGCTGTCGCTGGCGCCGCCTAAGGCGGCCTGCACCGTTGCCGTGGCGGTATAACAGAACAGGTTCAAAAAGCGTTTACCGCTGGCCATTTCGCCCAACATGCGTCGTACCGGGCGGTGGTCTAGAAACAGACCGGTATCCAGGTAGTCACGCAGGTTCACCCAAAGCCGAGCTGTGCCTTCCTGCACCTCAAAACGTTCACCGCTGGCAGCGCGCTTCTGGTACTGGGCGCTGCCAGTTTGGCGCTCGCGACGCTTGATATAGATCTTGCTGGCGTCAACGTTAAGCGCCTCGGGCATGACTTCCAAAGCATCGTACAAGCGTTTCTGCGCTTGAGCTGGATTGATCGAACTGGGCGCCGCGTACTCTTGCACGTGTACACGGTCACCGTAACGATCCACCGCCAAAGCGTACTCGGGCATATCCGCGTCATACACGCGATAGCTGGTTTCGCCGCTCTGCTTCAGCCACTTTTTCAGCCGCTTCTGATTTTTAATCAGCCGATTGGCAAACATCTGGGCATTGTCTTGGTTTTTATGAGCCGTTTGCTCTTCGCTAACCTCTTCACTAGGCGCCGCCACTGCAACGCTCTCGCTCTGAACAGGCTGTGTATCGCTAACGGTCGGCAGGTGCTCGGCGTCACCAATTTCCATAAGCAGCAGTTTGGCATCCAAGGCACCGTTTTTAAGCGCGTACTGTTTGTGCGCACGCATCCCCAACCGGTGGCCGAGATCAGGGTTGCCGGTAAACACCGCCAGCGTCCAGCCAGGGAATAGCGCTTTGGCTTTCTCACCCAGCTGGGCGTATAGACGCACCAGCTCAGGCAACTCCCCCAGGCGCTCGCCGTAAGGAGGATTGGTGATCAGCAGGCCACGTTCGGCGGTGAGCGTTTCGGGGCGGGTAAGCTGGGCAAGGCTCTGCCCATGCAGATCAATCAATGCCGGGATGCCCGCCCGCATGGCATTGGCTTTCGCCGCAGAGAGCGCCGCGGGGCTCTGGTCGAAGCCTAATAGCTGGGCCTTGCAGCGCTTGCGACCAATCGAAGCGCGCGCTTCGGCTTCACGCTTCTGTTCCCGCCATGCTTCGTCATCGTGCCCTGCCCAGCCGTGAAAGCCGAACCGTTCCCGGTTGAGGTTCGGTGCCTGGTCGGCGGCCATCATGGCAGCTTCGATCAGTAGCGTGCCGGCACCGCACAGCGGGTCAATCAACGGCTCTCCCGCTTTTAAGCGCTCGGGCCAACCCGCGCGCACCAACAGCGCGGCGGCCAAATTCTCTTTTAGCGGCGCATGGCCTACATCCCGGCGGTAGCCGCGGCGGTGCAGGCTCTCACCAGAGAGATCCAGCCCAATAGTTAAGTTCATACGGTGCAAGTGGGCATAGATGCGCAAATGCGGTGTTTTGGTATCCACATTGGGGCGTTCCTGCCCCGCCAACTGGAGTGCATCGACTACGCCGTCCTTAACGGTTTGCGCACCAAAGCGGGTATGGCGAATCTGTTCGCTGCGCCCGTGAAAATCGACCGCCAGCGTATTGCCAGGCGCCAAGTGTTTAGTCCAGGCAATGCGGGCAACCACATCGCGCACCTGATCGGCGGTGTCGATCATCGACTCGCGTACCAGAGTCAAAATGACCCGGTTGGCCAATCGCGACCATAGGCATACCCGGTAGGCGATGGCTTGGCTGGCGGTGAAATACACACCGGCCACCGTGGTTTTACCCGGCGTGGCGCCCAGTGCCACTAGTTCATCGTGGAGCAGGCCTTCAATGCCTTTGGGGCAGGTGGCAAGCAAATTTAGCGGAGCAGTTTGGTTCGACTCGATCATGATAATAGCGGCGCCGAAAGGCGCGGAATTCCTGTATATAACAAATGAGTTTACGTTTTATGACAAATTGATAGTCGACAGATGACCCCATCATGGTCTAACAATAAGAGAGTAGCTACTGAAAAACGCATGCGTTACCTGTCAGGGTCGAGATTTAAGACTCGGCCTATGATTTGAATGAGATCGCCACTCGACCCGTTCAGCTCGTGAGTGCTAGACATTGGAGTTGAGGCGGCGACTCGCTCTTGAAGCAAGCTCTCGGAATAATGGATATTTTCGGACATGTTTTGTGAATAGATTCGACAATATCCTATTTCTCTTATCAAAGGCTTTCGTGAAAAGAGGTTAGCCAATGAAACGGCAAAAACGTGATCGCTTCCAGCGGGCTTATGTCCACGGCTACAAAGCGGGTGTATCGGGTCGTTCTCGTGATGACTGTCCCAGTCAAGATATCAATTTACGCGAATACTGGATGAGCGGTTGGCGTGAAGGTCGCGGCGACCAGTGGGATGGGATGACCGGCATCTCCGGTATCCATAAAAACCCCATGGTCATGACTTAACGTTTTATTTTTTCTTTACGTCTGAACGAAGGTTTCAAGTGAGCCCACTTTAATCGGTGGGCTTTTTATCGGCTGGCGTTCCAGCGGCTGGCGTTCCAGCAGCTAAATCCTTTAACGCTCTGGCGCACTCCCCCACCAGCTTCGGGCCTTGGTAGATCAAGCCTGAATAGAGCTGGACTAAATCCGCTCCAGCGGCGATCTTGGCTTGAGCTGCAGCGGCACTATCGATACCGCCTACGCCAATAATCGGAAGCTGGGGGAGCTGCTCACGCAGCTGGCGAATCACACGATTGGATGCCTCAAAGACCGGTTTCCCAGAGAGTCCGCCGGCCTCATCCGCTTGGGGATCGCCCTGCACGGCCTCACGGGAAACCGTGGTATTGGTGGCAATCACGCCATCAAGGCCATTGCGCTCGATACTTGCCGCCATTAAGGCTACTTCTTCAGCGCTCATATCCGGGGCGATCTTAATCAGCAATGGTACGTTGCGACCCGTTTGGTCATTGAGCTGTGTGGCTCGTGCTCGAATCGGCCCTAATAGCGCGTCCAGCTGCTCGCCGAACTGAAGGGTGCGCAGCCCAGGCGTATTCGGCGAGGAGACGTTAACCGCAATGTAGTCCGCGTAAGGGTGTACGGCGTCTAAACATACCAGGTAGTCATCCAACGCATGCTCTACTGAAGTAGTCAGGTTTTTACCGATATTGATGCCCACAATGCCGCCGTAGTGGCGCTGTTTGACCTGCTGAATCAGGTGCTCAACCCCCTTATTGTTAAAGCCAAAGCGGTTGATGATCGCTTCATGCTGCGCTAAGCGAAACAGCCGGGGCTTGGGGTTGCCTGGCTGTGGCTTAGGCGTGACGGTGCCCACTTCCACAAAGCCAAACCCCAGCGCGCCAAGCGCATCCAGGTGGTCAGCATTCTTGTCCAGCCCAGCTGCGAGACCCACCCGATTGGAAAACCGCAGCCCCATCAGCTCGATAGGGTCATTTACCGAGTGTCCAAATAGCGGTGTTACGCCGCCCACGCGATGCAGCGCATCCAATGCACCTAGCGCCATGCCGTGGGATTTTTCTGGATCAACGCGGAAGAACAGCGAGCGAGCGAGGTGGTACATGGTTAGCATCTCTTGAATCAGGACAGAACGGGCGCGTGGTTGAAAACAGTCACTCATTACTCAATGTGGAATTAACTCTGCCAGCCTGATAAGTACTCCAGTGGGAGGTAGCTTTAGCTCGCGACCATTTGAGCTTCCAGCCTGATATCCCTATTCGCCGAAGTGTCGGTCCATCGCTGAAGCCTCCTCCAACAATAAGCTCCTAGCCTAATCAGGCTAAGGGGTACCTGCGGTATCCTTCGCGCGCTGAAGCGCCCTCCCACAATGAGCTTCCAGCCTGATATCCCTATTCGCCAAAGTGTCGAACCATCGCTTAAATAGTCAATATATAGCCCTCAAAAGAGGACAAATAACCGAAAACGGGCACTAGTATAACGCAATAAAGCGCGCCCCGGTGGAGAACCGGAACACGCTTTACAGTGGACTATGAAAAAGCTAGTCGAACCTACGCCTCGCTGTCGCTCTCGGCAAGGTCTACCAGCTCGCGTACCGCCACGGCGAAGAGGGCAAAGCCACCCTCACTACCGCCGCGCACCTCTTCAATAAGGCGGCACCAGCGGCGATGCAGGTCGGCGTGTTGATCCAGCCACTGCTCTACCCGCTCTTGGGTATCGCGGCTGCCAGCGTCGAGTTTCAACACGCTGGTGGTCAACGCAAGCTGTTGACGCTCAATGTCGTCACGGAAGGTTTCCCGGGCTTGAGCCTGCCAGGCGTCACGCACTTCCAGCTGGGTTACCTGCTGAATCATCCACGGCAGCTCCAGGCGGCTGCCAATTTCGTACAGCACTTCCGCCACCCGCTGGGGTTTTTCATTGGTCAGGCGCGCCGCTTGAATAATACCCAGACCGGCGTAAAGGCTTGAAGTGGCTGACACGGTAGATGCCAAGGCTTCCGGCACACCCGCTTCCAGCAGCTCGTCACGGCGGCTATTCCAGGCGCTAAGCTCTTCACCGCTCAGCAGCTCACCAATACCTTCCTGAAGTTGCGCCAGGCGGGGAGCGAAGTACTCGATGGTATCCTGGGTCGAGAGTCCCAAGTGCTGCCGCACAAACCAGCGTGTGGCGCGGCGGATCAAGCGCATCAGGTCGAGCATCATCGAGTACTGAATACGGTTGGGCACCTGATTATCGAGAGCTTCAATTTGCGCCCATAGACTGGGTAAGTTAAAGCTGTCACGGGCCACGATGTAGGCTCGGGCAATGTCGGCACGTCCCGCTCCGGTAGAGTCCATCAGGCGTCGTACAAAGACGATACCCATGTGATCAACCAGATCATTCGCTACCTGAGTGGCGACGATTTCGCGCTTAAGACGGTGCTCGTACATCTCGTCTTTAAAGCGCTCCACCAGCACCGATGGGAACAGCCGTTCCAGATGACGATGAATATAGTGATCGTCCGGCACATCCGAGGTGATCAAGTCGCCTTTCAAGGTGCTCTTGGCGTAGGAAATCAGCACCGAAAGCTCCGGCAGGCGCATGCCTTGACCGTTGCTGGCGCGATCTTTCAGCACATCGTCGGTGGGCAGGAACTCCAGCTCGCGGTCAATCTGCCCGGATGCTTCTAGTTCGCTGATAAATCGGCGATAAGGGCCCATCGAATAATCGGAAAGGATAGCCGACAGATCCAGTGCCTGGCTTTGGCGGTAGTTATCCAGAATAACCAGATCGCCCACCTCATCGGTCATTTCCGCCAACAGCTGATTGCGCTGCTTATCGGTCATGTCACCGCGCTTGACCACTTCATCGATCAGGATCTTGATATTGACCTCGTGGTCTGAGCAGTTCACCCCGCCCGCGTTGTCAATAAAGTCGGTGTAGACGCGCACGCCTTTGGCTGCGGCTTCCATACGTCCGCGCTGGGTCAAGCCAAGGTTGCCGCCCTCGCCGACCACCCGGCAGTTCAAGTCGTTGCCATTGATGCGCAGGGTGTCGTTGGCTTTGTCGCCCACATCGGCGTCGGTTTCGTCAGAGCCCTTCACGTAGGTACCGATACCGCCGTTCCAAATCAAGTCCACCTTGGATTTGAGCATGGCGCGGATCAGTTCATTTGGCGACAGGCGCTCCTCCTTAATACCGAAGACCTGCTGCATCTCCGGCGTGATGGCAATCGACTTGGCGCTACGGCTAAAGATGCCGCCACCGGAGGAGATCAGTTCCTGGCTGTAGTCTTCCCAGCTTGAGCGTGGCAGAGCGAACAGTCGCTTACGCTCGGCAAAGGAGGCCTCTGCATCCGGGTTGGGGTCGACAAAGATATGCAGGTGATTGAAGGCACCCACCAGTTGGATCTTGTCGGAAAGCAGCATGCCGTTGCCGAAGACATCTCCGGCCATATCACCAATTCCCACCACGCTAAACAGGTCGCGCTGGGTATCCACATCGAGATTTTTAAAGTGACGTTTAACCGACTCCCAGGCACCCCGTGCGGTGATACCCATTTTTTTATGGTCGTAGCCGTTAGCACCGCCAGAGGCAAAGGCATCGCCCAGCCAATGCCCATACTCAATGGAAATCTCGTTGGCGATATCTGAGAAAGTCGCGGTGCCTTTGTCGGCGGCTACGACGAGGTAAGCGTCGTCCTCATCATGGCGGACAACATTTTCCGGCGGCACAACATCGCCGCCCACCAGGTTATCGGTGACATCCAGCAGCGCACGGATAAAGATCTGGTAGCAGGCAATGCCCTCTTTCTGGACGACGTCGCGGCTAGCATTTTCCGGCATGCGTTTACACACAAAACCGCCTTTAGCGCCCACTGGCACGATAACGGCGTTCTTCACCTGCTGCGCTTTCACCAGCCCCAGCACTTCGGTGCGGTAATCTTCAAACCGATCCGACCAGCGCAGACCACCACGGGCCACTTTGCCGCCACGCAGGTGGACACCTTCCACCCGCGGAGAGCAGACAAAAATCTCAAACATGGGCCGCGGCTTGGGCATGCCGGTGACCTTGGAGGGCTCCAGCTTATAGGCGATGTAATCCTTAAAGCGCCCCCCCTCTGCCAGCTGGTAGTAGTTGGTACGTAGGGTGGCGAGGATCAGCTCCATAAAGCGGCGTAGCAGCTGGTCATCGTTAAGGCTGGCAACGCCTTCCAAGCGCTCATTTAAGCTCGTGATGCACTCTTCGGTGGCGTGGTTCTGCTGCTCAGGATCAAAGCGCAGGCGGAATAGCTCAACCAGCTCGCGGGTAATGGCAGGATAGTTGGCCAGCGTAGCAGCAATGTAATCCTGGGACATGCCGAAGCGGATCTGTTTGAGATAGCGGGCATAGCCGCGCAGCATGGCCACTTCACGCCAGTCCAGCCCCGCGCCGATAATCAGTCGGTTAAACGCATCGTTATCGGCTTCGCCACTCCAGATACGCTTGAAGGCTTCCGTGAATACATCGCGCATATCGCCCAGGCTGACGTCCGCGCCGCTGTGCTCAAGCTCGAAATCGTGAATCCAGTAGCGCTGTTCAGGGGCATTAATATCGTAGGGGCGCTCGCCAATCACTCGCAGGCCGAGATTTTCCATCATTGGCAGCACGTCAGAGAGCGGAATCTGGGATTCGCGATGGAACAGCTTCAGGTTGACGCCACCGCCCTGCTCTTCTAGTGGCCGATAGAGCGATAGCGAGAGGTCGTTCTCGCTATCCAGTGTCAGCAGGTGCTGAACATCAAACACCGCGGTGCGCGCGGAGAAATCTTCACGGTAGCTGGCCGAGAACGCCTCACGGAACTGATCCATCAGGTTGTTAGCGCGCTCTTCACCGAAGCCTTCGATCATGGCGTTCTGCAGCTCATCGCGCCAGCTGCGCGCCAACCGTGCCACTTTGCTTTCCAAACGCTTGAGATCGTAGTCGCTGGGCGCGTCACCATTAAAGCGCAGAATCAACTGAATACGCGCTAGCACCGACTCGGATAAATAGGTATTGAAGTCGCCAAAGTGGGCGTCTAACTCGTCGCACAGCGCGTTTTGAATCCGCTGACGCAGATCCGTGGAGAACACGTCCCGGGGAACAAATACCAGGCAGGAGTAGAACTTGCCGCTGATATCGGCGCGGATAAACAGCCGCACCTGGCGGCGCTCGCGGATATTGAGAATGCCCAGCGCAGTGCTGGCCAGTGACTCAGTATCGATCTGGAACAGATCATCCCGGGGGTAGACTTCCAGCACCTGTAACAGCTGCTTGCCGTTGTGGCCCTGGGGATTAAACCCAGCGATATCCATGACGGCTTTGAGCTTGCGGCGCAGCAACGGAATATTGCGCGGCGACTCGTTATATACCGTGGCGGTAAACAAACCAAAGAAGCGCCGCTCGCCAATCACATTGCCGTCATCGTCGTAGCGGTCAACGGTGATGTAATCAGGGTAGGTAGGACGGTGCACCCGAGAGTGGTGGGCGCTTTTGGCAAACGACAGTAGCTGGGGCACCAGCACATAATCATTGTGCTCATCCACCCCCTCTTCGGTACGAATCCGCTCGCAGTAGCGCGGCTGATCCAGGCGGAACACGCCCAGCACGCTATCCGCATCGCGCTTTAACTCGCTGCCTTCCAGCAGGTACTCGTCGTAGCCCAGGAACGTAAAGTTATCTTTGAGCATCCACTCTAAAAAGGCAATCGCCTCTTCGTGGTCGTCGGGGTCGATCTGGGGTGGACAGTTTTTCTCAAGCTCTTGAATCGACGCGGTAATTTGCGAGCACATGGCGTCGAAATCGCTCACGGCGGTGCGTACATCGCGAAGCACGTCATTTAGATTGCTTTCGATTTTCTCAAGCAAAGCCACGTCGGTGTGCCGATCTACCTCAATGACAATGAGCGACTCGCGCGCTTCAGGTGCGTTTTCGGCTCTGGGCGAGGCCAGCGCTTGCAATTGATGACGCTCATCACGGGCGACTGCAAGCACGGCGTTTTGAATGGCGTGAACCGTCAAACCGCGGCGATTGAGCTCGATACGCACCGAATCGACCAAAAACGGCATATCTTCGTGGAGAACGGCGACAAAGGTATGCGTCGACTGCCAGCCGTGCTCTTCAAAATCCGGGTTAAATACCCGTACTTTGGGAGTTTGCGGATCATGGTGCTGCAAAAACTGCCAGATCGACAGCGTTGCGCCATACAGATCGTCCAGGCGACGATCCACTAGGTCTTCCACCGGCACGGTGGCATAAAAGTGCCGAGCAAAAGCGTCCACAGTAGCAGCGCGAGCGGGGTCTAGCCGCGCATTTAACCGCTCCTGGAGCTGCTTCAAAAGATCTTGCCGACTCTCTTCAATCGCAACGTAGTGCATCCATCACCTCGACTGCCTGGGCCATTAAACGGCCAAAAAACGAAGGACAATAGGCCTTTAGGCCAACATAACCGCTAGCTTACGCTACCTATCGTCACGGCCCTAATCACCTGACGTGTTGTTCATGGCACATACCGTTTACGCATTAGGTCGAATACTCACTCAACCACCCGCCGCTTCAACAGCACCCCACACTCACAGTGGTCGGTAAACGGAAACTGGTCAAATAGCGCAAAGCGCTCTATCTCATGGGTGTTGGTCAGTATGGTCAAATTTTCAGCTAACGTGGCTGGGTTGCATGAAATATAGACGATCTGAGCGTACTCGCTGATTTGTTCACAGCTCTGCTCGTCTAAACCAGCACGGGGCGGGTCGACCAGCACAGTGGAAAAATCGTACTCTTCCAGCGCCATTTCCGCCACGCGTCGCCCGGCTTTATCGCCCTTCAGTGCCAGCGAAAACTCCTCCGCTGACATACGACCAATCTGCGCGTTCGTTACCCCATTGGCTTCCAGGTTCACGTTGGCGCTGGCCACCGACGTGCGGGAAATTTCTGTGGCCAGTACGCGGCGAAAGTTGTCCGCCAGGGCAATGGTAAAATTGCCATTGCCGCAATAGAGCTCGACCAGGTCTCTCTTTGCATTACTCTCCTGCTGGCCAGCGGTAACTTCCCGCGCCCAACTGAGCATTTTTTGACAGATATGTGCATTAGGCTGGGTAAAGCTATTTTCGACCTGCTGATAGTGCAGCGTGCGGCCATCCACCTCTAGCCGCTCCCATACGTGGTCACGAGTCAGTACGATGCGCTGCTTGCGGGAGCGGCCAATAATCATAATGCCCAGCTCAGCCTCAAGAGCACGGGCTTCGCGCTCCCAATCCTCGCCTAACGGTCGATGGTAAATCAGCGTTACCAGCGCCTCACCTGACAGCGTGGTTAGAAACTCTACCTGGAACAGCCGCCGACGTAGCTCATCACAGCGCAGGCAGGCCTCGCGTAGCTGCGGCATCAGTTGATTGATTCGCTCACTGGCGACTGCGTACTGATCTAACCGAATCACCCGCTTGTTCTTCGGGTTCTCTGGGTCTACCTCGAACATGGCGTAGAAGAGGTCGTCCTCTTCGTGCCATATGCGAAACTCGCAGCGCTGACGGTAATAGCCGGGCGGCGATTCAAATACCTCTAGCGCTGGAGGCTGAAAAGCGGCAAAGGTACTTTCCAGGTAGTCGCGTTTGGCGGCTAACTGCTCAGCATAGCGTTCAGGTTCTACAACGGGGATAGCCAAGGCTGCTCCTTTGAATAATTCGATCAGCAATAAGAGTAGTAAATAGTGTTCAACAGCCCACGCTAAGCAATTGGGGTGCCCTAAACCCATAGCGGGCCAAACCAGCGGTCAGGTTGGCAGCAGGGGCAGTAGTAAAGCAGCGGCCATCCTGATGATCGCTGTATAGCTCAGCGACAACTTGCCCAACCCGCCGGGCAATGGCATCGCCGGAGTCGACCCAGTGTAGCGGCACGGGGGTAAGCTGCTTCAGCCAAGGCTTTAACAGCGGAAAATGCGTACAGCCCAGTACCACTGTATCTAGCTCTGGGGTATCCAGGGCCTGATGGTCAGACGATAAACAATGCGCAGACGACGGAGGTGCAATGGCGTGCCATAACGGCGCCAGGGCCATCTGCATGCGATCAATATTAGGGGTGACACCTGCCAGGTACGCTTCCGCCTCGACCACCAAGGCATCGGCGGCAACGCGAGTAATGACACAGTCGCTGGCAAAGCTATCAATTAAACGCTGGGTGTAGGGCCGCCCTACCGTGGCCTTGGTGGCTAACAGCCCAATATGACGTGTTTGGCTGATCGCTGCGGCAGGTTTGATAGCGGGCACGGTACCCACGACAGGGATCGCTAACTGCGCGCGTAAATTTTCCAGTGCCAGGGTACTCGCGGTATTGCAGGCAACGACCAGAACACTCGGCTGACACGCTTCCACAGCGGAACGGCACACCGCCACAATTCGTTCGGTCAGAGCTGCATCTTCGCGCAGGCCATAGGGCAACCAAGCATTGTCGCAGGCATAGCACAGGGCAGCATCAGGGTAGTGTTGGCGCAGCGACTGCGCCACTGAGAGGCCGCCGACACCGGAATCAAAAATTAACACGGGGCCTTTCATGACTCTGCCTATCATGGCTCTGCCTGAAAAAAACGGAGCCGCTATTTTAGCATGCTCCGTCCATGATTTTAGCAATTGCTACTACCCTGTCAGAGCCAATCGCACATTATCAATAATTCCCATTCAATAGCCTATGAGGTTCGGCTCTAGAGTGCTGAAAGCACACCTTAGCCTCATCAGGCTATTAGCCAACACATTCGCGAGCTAAAGCTCCCTCCCACAATGGCTGGAAGCACCACTTCATCTCACTAGGCTCAAGGCTATGGTGGTAGGTCGCTTCAGCGGGCGAATTACCCTGTTGAGACGCTTTTCGACTATACCGCCGGGACATCTGCCCCACGCAGTTCGGAGTAGAGCTCGGGATAAGCGTCCTGTAGGCGCTCCAGCTCTTTCTCTGCGCCTTCGGGGAGCGCCTGACGCAGCTCTTCCATATCTTCCTCGCTAAAATGCTCGTCAATCAGCGGGAACAACCCCTCGCGTTCGTGACGCAAATAGGCACGATGCGCTTCCAAATAATCTTTTAAGTCATCGGCAAAACGATCCATCGGAATGATGTTATCCATTAACACCATGTCGATGTCGTTGGAGAGGCGCTGTAAGCGCGGCTTTAGCTCACGATAGTCATTCGCCATCTGCTCGGTAAGGGCAATATGCTCTGGGGCCTGGGTTTGCAATCGCTCCACGCAGACGCGTTCAAGAGGGGCTGCAAAACCATCCATATAGGACAAAATATAGTCGACGACCTCGCGCATAAGCTGAAAGTTGGGCCGCTCACCTTGGGCCAGGGTTTTCTGCTTAAGCTGCAGGACATGGAGTAATCTCGCCATGTTGGCATGATCTAGACGCAGTTGGTTTAACATCGAACTGTCTCCTTTTATTGTGTCATGCCTACCGTCGTGCCTTCGTGATTGACGGCATGCGATAATAAGCGCGAGGTAACAAACATGCTGTGACGCTAAAACATATCGTAACCTAAGCGTGTCGTAACTATCGGGGGTTATCAACAGGGGGTATCAACAACGGTTATCATAAACAATGCCCCTCTAGCGTTATCCTAGCAAGTGTATCTTTCTGATAGGTTACGCCAAAGGTAGTTCGCTAAGGCACAGTTTACCACCTAAACTTGTTAGCAATTTGTTGCTCAACGTACTGATTTACAACGGAAGCTTACATGGATCTTTTTGATAGTGCCGAGGCAACACCATCTGACGATGCCCCGTTAGCCTTTCGTATGCGCCCACGCCAATTAGACGATTATGTGGGCCAACAGGCGCTGGTGGGGCCAGATAAACCCCTTCGCCGCATGGCAGAATCAGGCGTTGTGCGCTCAATGATTCTATGGGGGCCACCAGGCGTTGGTAAAACCACGTTGGCAGAGCTATTAGCGCGAGCTTCCCAGGCTCATCTAGAGCATCTCAGCGCTGTGATGGCCGGGGTGAAAGAGATTCGCGCCGTGGTAGAGCGCGCCCAGCAGATGTCATCCACGGTTATCCTTTTTTTAGACGAGATTCATCGCCTCAACAAGAGCCAGCAGGATGCTTTATTGCCCCACGTCGAGTCGGGCCTGTTAACACTGATTGGTGCCACCACCGAAAACCCCTCATTTGAAGTCAATTCGGCGCTCCTCTCCCGCGCGCGGGTTTACGTGCTGAAATCGCTCACCCAGGAGGAACTGATCACGGTGATGCGCCAGGCCCTCAACAACGTAGAGCGCGGGCTGGGTAAGCGTGACATTCAGGTGGATGACGAAGTATTAACCGCCCTGGCCCACGCCAGCGCTGGCGATGCCCGACGGGCGCTGGGGCTATTGGAAACCGCCTGCGATTTCGCTACCCAGGAAGCGAACCGCGAAGTGCTGCATAAAGAGGTGCTCGCCGATGTGATAGGCCACCAGGCTAGCTCTTTCGATAAGCAGGGTGATGCTTATTACGACCTGCTTTCGGCTATTCACAAATCGATACGCTCTTCACGCCCCAACGCCGCTTTACTATATATGGCGCGCTTTATGCAGGGCGGCGGTGACCCGCTGGACGTGGTGCGCAGGTTGACCGCCATTGCATCAGAGGATGTCGGCAATGCTGACCCCCGCGCCCTACCGCTGGTCATTGCCGCCTGGGATGCCTATCTGCGCTTGGGTGATTACGAAGGCCAGCGTGCGATTGCCCACGCGGCGATTCATTTGGCGGTGGCACCCAAAAGCAACCGTATAGACCGAGCTTGGAATGAAGCCAAGCAGTTCGTGCGCCAACAACCCCAGGTTGAAGTGCCAACATACCTGCGCAATGCGCCCACTAAACTGATGGAGCAGTTGGGTCATGGCGAAGGGTATCGCTATGCGCATAACGAGCCAGACGGTTACCCGGCGGGAAGCGCCCACGACTGCTGGCCTGAAGAATTGCCTAAAGCCACCTTCTTCAAGCCGAGTTCGTTTGGTCAGGAGAAGCGCTTTGGGGAAATTATGGCGTGGCGGGAAAATCTTGATCAGGAAGCAGATCAGGCGCCCTGAGGCGCCTGATGTTTAAAGCAGTGGCAGTCTACTAAACTAGGGGCACTCCACGCTCCACCCCCTCACTCTTCACGATTAACCCCTACAGCTCTTCGCGAATTACATCGGTACCTTCAGGGATTTCAAAATCAAACATGTCCCGAGCAATCTCGCCATTGAGAGTAATATTGCTAAAGGTAATCGAGGTGCGCTGGCCGGTACTATCCA
Organism: Halomonas sp. FeN2; assembly: GCF_020595105.1. Taxonomy (NCBI): domain Bacteria; kingdom Pseudomonadati; phylum Pseudomonadota; class Gammaproteobacteria; order Oceanospirillales; family Halomonadaceae; genus Halomonas; species Halomonas sp. FeN2. The sequence continues at coordinate 3,977,903 of NZ_CP074200.1, read as the reverse complement.
TCATCCATAGCTCGGTTAATGTGTCGGCATCGAACACCATGCTCAACTCTTCAAACAGCGTATCCGCAGAAATAGGCACCAGGGTAAAGACATCTTCTCCCCCATCCTGCTCGTAGAAAACCTCGTAGCTATCGGTTAAATCGTCCGCGCTACCTGACAGCAATAACGCAGGGGTATGGGTGACCCGATCATCCATCTCTTGAACGGTGACTTGCTCAAGGTCGGGATCGTACATATACACATCGTCGCCGTCGGAGACCACGGTTTGAGAGTACGGGGCTTCAACTTCCCAACGCAGCATACCGGGGCGGGACAACCACATCTCGCCGCGCGCGCTTTGGAGACGCTCGCCGCTGCCATCAAGAATCTGCTGCTCAAAAGCCGCTTGATAGCGCTCAAGTGGATCCAGTCGCTCGGTCAAACGTTCGGCTGCATCATCCGCCCAAGCGGGAGCACCAAAGGTTAACCCCAAGGCGCTGGCCGCAAATGCCAGTTGTGGCGCCCCCAGTGATGACGGACGTTTTGTTTGCGTATCGCGCATATGATCTCCCTAGGCAAACGTTGCCAGATATTAATACTTGAGGCCGGCTTAACCGTCCATGTGACCTTCAGACGTAAAAAACGCCGCAGGGTTTCACCTGCGGCGCTACTTTCACGCTTATTGCATAATTGCGCGCGGTTAGTGGCCCACCGGCGGCGGAGCTAGCACTTCCCGCGCGCCGTTGGTGCCCATTGATGTCACCACTCCAGCACCCTCCATGGCTTCAACCAAGCGAGCGGCCCGGTTATAGCCAATTTTAAAGCGACGCTGCACGGCGGAAATCGAGGCTTTGCGTGTTTCAGTAACAAACTGCACGGCTTCATCGTAGAGCGCATCCTGCTCCGCATCGTCGCCATCCACTCCTTCAGCCTCAAGACCCGTTAAGGCATCGGCAGAGACGCCGCCGGACAGGATCTCTTCGATGTATTCAGGCGCGCCACGACGCTTCCAGTCATCGACCACCCGGTGTACTTCGTCATCATCCACAAAGGCACCGTGGATGCGGTTAGGTGGCCCAGAACCTGCGGGCAGATAGAGCATATCACCATGCCCCAACAGGCTTTCAGCGCCGCCCTGGTCAAGAATAGTGCGCGAATCAATTCTGGAGGAGACCTGAAACGCCATCCTTGACGGGATGTTGGCTTTAATCAAGCCAGTCACAACGTCTACCGAAGGGCGCTGGGTAGCCAAAATCAAGTGGATACCCGCGGCACGCGCCTTTTGCGCTAGACGAGCAATCAGCTCTTCGACTTTCTTGCCGACAATCATAAACATATCGGCAAACTCGTCGATCACCACGACGATGTAGGGCAGTTTTTCCAACACCGGATGAGGTTGATGCACTTCCCAGGGCTGCGGTTCCCAAAGCGGGTCTGCCACTTGGGCACCGGCGCGCTCGGCTTCGTCCAAACGGCCATTGAAGCCCGCAATATTACGCACCCCCATGGCTGCCATTAGCTTGTAGCGGCGTTCCATCTCGGCCACACACCAGCGCAGGCTGTTGGCCGCCTCTTTCATATCGGTAACTACGGGTGCCAGCAGATGGGGAATACCGTCATACACCGACAGCTCCAACATTTTCGGGTCGACCATGATCAGCTTTAGCTCGCTGGGCTTGGCTTTCAGCAGCATCGAGATCAGCATGGCGTTCACACCCACCGATTTACCGGAGCCTGTGGTACCGGCCACTAACAGGTGGGGCATCTTGCCCAGATTGGCGACCACAGGGCTGCCGCCAATATCCTGACCTAGCGCCATGGTTAGCGGAGAGGTCTCCTGCTGATAACGATCAGAGTCGATGACTTCGCGAAGGCGAATCATGGCGCGATTGGGGTTAGGTATTTCAATCCCCACCGTGGGGCGACCTGGAATCACCTCCACTACCCGCACGCTCTTCACCATCAGTGAGCGCGCCAGGTCTTTGGCAAGGTTGCTGATTTTAGACACTTTGACGCCCGCAGCGGGCTTGATCTCAAAGCGGGTGATCACCGGCCCAGGCCAGGTATCCACCACTTCCGCTTTGACGCCGTATTCGCGCAGCCGCACTTCAAGCAGCTCGGCCATATCCGCCAACTGCTCGTCACTATAATTGGGCTGATGCGGCTCTGCGGGTGTCAGTAGCTGCAGGCTAGGAACGTCGCCCTCAGGCTCGTCCATAGTTTCAAAAGCAGGCCGCTGGCTCTGCAAGTGCTCCACGGTCCACAGGGCGGGGCCTTCATCAGCTTCGGGCGTGGTGCTGTTATCGGGTTCGCAGGTGGGTTCCTGGCGCGTTGCTGGGGCTGGCGTGGGCGGAGGAGTAGCCATTGCACGCGCGTCACCATCGCGGCCTTGGGCATACAGCTCATCGTCCATCTCTTCGTCGTCCCAAACAGGCTCAGGCACTACCTCCGCTACACGCTCAGGTTTACGTTCGGGCTCAGGCGCGGAAACACGCTCAGGGCGCCATGCAGTATCAGTTTCGCCGATATGTGGCTCGTCAATACGCGGTTCGGCCTCGTAACTGCTGGGATCAGCGGTGAGTGACGGCTCACTGCGGCGTTCAACGGGCGTTGGCGGAACATGCTCCTTCTCATCAGACGTTTCGTCGCTGACAAAGAAGTTATTCGAGGCAGGCGCCGCGGGCTCATCTTGACGCGAGGCGCGCAGCGGGAAGGACGTTTCGGCTTCCTTGGGCTCACCCTCTGGCTGAGGCGCTGCTGTCGGTGCTTCAGGCTGCACAAAGGCATTTTCCCGCGGCGCCGGTGGGGCCGTCGCTTTCTCCTCTTCTGCCGTTTTAGCCGCTGGCGTCACTGACGGAGCTGTCGCAGGCGCTGAAACCGTCGGCTCCGCGGCGGGAGTCGAAGAGATAGGCGCGGGTGTTCTAGCAGGTACATGCTTATTACTTGAAAACGCCGCGGCTTCCCAGGGAATCGAAGTGTCCGTGGTCTCACTGCTCTTTGCAGGAGTCGCTTCTGACCCACTGCTTTCTGAATAGCTGCTCGCCTCACTGCTGGAAAGTGGCACAGAGAAGCCTGGCTCACGGCGTTCGCGGCCACTAGGGCTTTTACCGACTGGCTCTGCCGCGGGCTTTATCTCGGCGGGTGCAGCTTCTGACTTAGCCTCAGGTACTACGTGAGGCCTAGCTTCTTGAGAATTAGCTTCTTGAGACTGAACTTCAGGCGCTGCTTGTGGTTTGGGCGCAGGCTTGGCAGCTTTAGCAGCTGCTCTCTGAGCAGCGCGCATACGGCGCGATTGACGACGTGCCGATAACCAGCCACCCAGACGACATACCCGCTTGCCGAGCTCATCCGCTACCTGCAGCCAGGACATACCGCTAAACAGCGGAAAGCCGCTTAAGATCAACGCTGCGGCAATTAAGCCAACGCCACCACTTCCTACTAGAGGCCTTAACGCACCGACCAGACCTTCGCCCAAAATACCGCCTGAGGCGTAGGGTAGTATGCTCTCGGGATGATAGAAGTGCAGCGCCCCCAGCATGGTGGTGCCGAATATAAGTAGAACCAAGCCACCCGCATGGACAGCGATGGCCACCGGGTCGAGCTCAAAACGTACCTGGCGTGAACGAATCAACCACCAGGCGGCAAAACCAAACATACCCGGCCACCACAGAGCACTGGCGCCAAGCAGTGAATAGAGGACATCGGCCAACCAGGCGCCTACTTGGCCCATCCAGTTACGAACCTCTGTTTCCGGCCCCTGATAGGACCAGCCTGGATCGGACGGGTGGTAGCTAAATAGCGCTAATAATAAAAATACACACAGCGCCAGCAGTATTACCACTACGCCTTCGCGTACGGAGCCTTGTAAGCGCAGGCCAAAACGGCGAGCCTTATCCTTTGCGGCGTTAACACGCGCAGAAGAAGCCGATGATGGTGTTTGACGCGCGCTACGCTGCGTTCGCTTGTTTACTGCTTTATTCACTTTCAAGCGACTCTCCCTTTACACCTCAATGGCGTCTTTAATCCACTTGCGAGTTTGCATGATACCGAGCATCCTTCCGCCGTTACAGAGCTGCTAGCTATTCGCCCGGTACTGTCTACCCAGTACAAGAACGTCGTAACAGGAGCAAGTAATGCTACCTTGGCTTTCCTCGCCACATCCTACATTTCCATCTACACATAGGGCACTGGACTCCCCCAATGGCCTACTGGCCGCCGGCGGCGAACTCTCCCCCACTTGGCTGGTAGAAGCCTATCGGCAGGGTATATTTCCCTGGTTCAGCGACGAAGACCCTATTTTATGGTGGAGTCCAGACCCGCGCATGATACTCCTACCAGAGCAATTTAAGCAGCGTCGTAGCCTAACCAAACGATTACGCCATGGTGGCTTCCAAGTCACCCTGGATCAACACTTCGACCAGGTGATACAGGCCTGCGCTGCACCGCGTGGTGAAGATAATGGCACCTGGATCACCGACGAAATGCGCGAAGCCTACGGCCTGCTGCATGCCCTGGGCATTGCCCATAGCATTGAAGTGCATCAAGGCGGCCAGTTGGTGGGCGGGCTGTATGGCATCGCCATGGGCCCGGTGTTTTTCGGCGAGTCGATGTTTTCCCGCGCGCCGGATGCCTCGAAGGTAGCGCTGGCCCACCTCACCAGGGCGATGCGCGAACATGGCGGAAAACTCATCGACTGCCAAATGCACACGCCTCACCTGGCAAGCCTGGGCGCTATTACAGTCGCTCGCGAGGCGTTCATCAACTATCTTAAAAACTGGTTACCCGATAAGGCGTTTACGTTTACCACATCACCCATTGAGGCACCTACAGTTCCTGCATCGCGCTGGCTTCAGGCGATTGCCACCGAAGGTAATGCGTAGTGATGAACCATAGTGACGAACTTATTCTGTTCCAACCATTTGCTTACAACGAGGAGGCAGGCCGTGAGTAGTAACACTCCGCGTCGGCCGGTGCGGGATTTGCGCTTTTTCCTTACCGTGCCGCATGCCTGTAGCTATTTACCCGGCAGGGAAGCGACAACGCTATTTCTTGACCCTCAGGAGTCGCCCGTCCCAGGCGTATACGACTCGTTGGCGCTATTAGGGTTTCGTCGCAGTGGGCGCCATCTTTACCGCCCTCACTGTGAGGGTTGCAACGCCTGCCGCTCAGTGCGAATCCCGGTTGAACAGTTTGCGGCTAACCGAACCCAGCGTAAAATTTGGCGCCGCAACGCCGATATAAGCGTTCGTGTCGTGCCCGCTCACTTTGCATCCAGCCACTACTCACTTTACGCTAACTACATTCAACAGCGCCATGCTGACGGCGATATGTACCCACCTAGTCGTGAGCAGTACCGCACCTTTCTGACCCTTGATGAGCCCTATGCCCATCTAATGGAGATGTATCTCGACGACGAACTGGTTGGTGTGGCTGCCTTCGATCAACTGGAGCATGGGCTATCGGCAATCTACACCTTTTTTGCCGTTAGCGAGGCCCTGGAAAAGCGCTCACTAGGGACTTTTGCCATTCTCCAGCTCATTGAGCTGAGCAGAGAAAAAGCGCTGCCGCACCTTTATTTAGGGTATTGGATCGAAGAGTGCCGTAAGATGCGCTACAAACAGGCTTTCGCGCCATTGGAAATACTCGATGGACGCCATTGGCGGCCGCTGATTCGCTAAAAATGCCAGCTTTTTTGCCTTGACGGCGGGCTTACGGCACAATATAGCGCTGTTTATTGAGCGCCCATCTTGCGGCACTCAAATTCTGACCGATTATTACATTACTAACTCATCAGTGAGGACATGCCTATATGGCACGCGAAGATCATATTGAAATGGAAGGCGTTATCGTCGATACCCTTCCGAACACCATGTTTCGGGTTGAGCTGGAAAACGGTCACGTTGTTACCGCTCATATCTCCGGTAAAATGCGCAAAAACTATATCCGCATTCTGACCGGCGACAAGGTAAAAGTAGAGCTAACACCTTACGACCTGTCCAAAGGCCGTATCGTTTACCGTTCGCGCTAAGTCGTTGCACTGTTAACGCGTTCGGCTGGTCTCAGCTGTTTCCATAGTCTGTTCCCATAGACAGCGCCGTTCAGCGTCAATGGCTGTTCACTAAAAACGACAACGCCCCGTCAATGACAGGGCGCTGCGTTTTTACGCATCTAGCATGATGATGGCTTTTAGCGCGGCTTAGCGCCCTTTTCAGGGCGCATCTGCCATTTCAGTCTCTGTGGAAAGGTGCAACTCGCCCTCTTCCAGACTGACGTGGACGATACCGCCCTGGTCAGCCAATTCGCCAAACAGAATCATCTCGGCTAACGGCTTCTTCAGCTTCTCTTGAATGAGCCGCGCCATTGGACGTGCGCCCATGTCAGGATCGTAGCCTTTATCGGCCAGCCAATCCCGCGCCATGTCGTCCACATCCAGCTGAACACGCTTCTCATCCAACTGCGCCTGCAGCTCGATCAAGAACTTGTCGACCACATTGCGTACCACCGAAACCGGTAGCGCGTGGAACTGAATGATGCCGTCCAGGCGGTTACGGAACTCCGGCGAGAAGGTGCGACGAATCACTTCCATGGCATCGGTGGAATGATCTTGATGCTGGAAGCCGATAGAGCGGCGCGACGCCTGCTCCGCACCAGCGTTTGAGGTCATGATCACGATAACGTGGCGGAAGTCCGCTTCACGCCCATTGTTGTCCGTTAAGCGGCCATGATCCATGACCTGCAGCAGCAGGTTAAAGACTTCCGGGTGCGCTTTCTCAATCTCATCCAACAACAACACACAGTGAGGCTGCTTGGTCACCGCTTCGGTCAGCAGACCACCCTGGTCGTAACCGACGTAGCCCGGAGGCGCACCAATCAAGCGCGATACGGTGTGGCGCTCCATATACTCAGACATATCAAAGCGCACCAGCTCAATGCCCATGATATGCGCAAGCTGCTTGGCCACTTCGGTTTTACCCACACCGGTGGGGCCTGCAAACAGGAAGCTACCGACGGGCTTATCGGGAGATTTAAGCCCTGCCCGGGAGAGCTTGATGGCCGCAGAGAGACTATCAATCGCCTCATCCTGACCGAACACCAGCATCTTCAGGTCACGATCCAGCTTCTCGAGCAGCTTGCGGTCTGAGCTTGAAACACTCTTCGGTGGGATACGTGCAATGGACGCCACCACGGCTTCCACTTGCTCAACATCGATCGTCTTGGCGCGCATTTCTGGCGGCAATAGACGCTGGTGAGCCCCCGCCTCGTCAATTACATCAATCGCTTTGTCGGGCAGGAAGCGGTCATTGATATAGCGATCCGCTAAGCGCGCCGCACTCTCTAGTGCACCATCGGTGTACTTAAGTTCGTGGTGCTCTTCAAAGCGTGAACGTAGCCCTTTGAGGATCTTGATGGTGTCCTCCACCGACGGCGCCATCACATCCACTTTCTGGAAGCGACGCGCCAGGGCACGATCTTTCTCAAAGATACCGCGGAACTCCTGGAACGTGGTCGAACCAATACAACGCAGCTCGCCCGAGGAGAGCAATGGTTTGAGTAGGTTGGACGCATCCATCACGCCACCAGACGCGGCACCTGCACCAATCACGGTGTGAATCTCATCGATGAACAGCACCGCGTTAGGCTGCTTGCGCAGTTCGCTCAGCAGGCTTTTGAGGCGTTTTTCAAAATCGCCGCGGTACTTGGTGCCGGCTAGTAACGCACCCATGTCCAGCGAGTAGACCACTGCATCGGCAATCACGTCTGGCACGTCTTCTTCAACGATACGTTTGGCCAAGCCTTCGGCCACTGCGGTTTTACCCACGCCCGCCTCGCCGACTAGCAGCGGATTATTCTTGCGCCGCCGGGCCAGGATTTGCACCACGCGCTCAAGCTCGTGGTCACGGCCAATCAGCGGATCAATTTTACCCAGCCGAGCCTGTTCATTCAGGTTGGTAGCGTAGCCGGTGAGCGGGTGCGCAGCGCCCTCATTGCCGCCCTCTTCCGCGTCTTCACTCTCTGCTGAAGAGGGGGCGGGAGAAGGCCCGTGACCAGCCACTTTGGAGATGCCGTGGGCGATGTAGTTGACCGCATCGACCCTTGCAACGCTCTGCTGCTTAAGGAAGTACACCGCCTGACTCTCCTGCTCGGAGAATATCGCCACCAGCACGTTGGCGCCGGAAACTTCACTTTTGCCAGATGACTGAACGTGGAAGACCGCCCGCTGTAAAACACGCTGAAAACCAAGCGTTGGCTGGGTCTCACGATCACCCTGGCCTTCAGGAATCAGCGGCGTCGTCGAGTTAATAAAATCCTGCAGATCGGACCGCAGCTTGTCGAGGTTCGCCCCACAGGCCTTCAGTACGTCTACCGCTGAGGCATTATCTAGCAACGCTAGCAGCAGGTGCTCAACGGTCATAAACTCATGGCGCTTTGAACGCGCCACGGTGAAGGCCGTGTTCAGGGTCATTTCAAGTTCTTTGCTCAGCATGGCAGTCCCCTTTTCGCTACTACCTAGGGCGTATCGCCACCTAGGGCTTGCGTCGGATCAGTTTAATCGACCGGCACTCTCAACATCGGGTACAAATGGCACGGTTGCAAGCCTCGCCACCAATTATTTCTCAACGTTTCTAATTGGCGGCCTCAATATCACTTATCAACGGGTGCTCACACTCACGGGCATATTCGTTAACCTGATAGCTTTTTGTCTCGGCTATATCGCGTGTAAACACGCCGCAAGTGCCCTTTCCTTGGGTATGTACGGCGAGCATAACCTGCACGGCCGTCTCGCTATCCATATTGAAAAAATCTTGCAGCACTTCAATGACAAATTCCATCGGCGTGTAATCGTCATTATGAAGCACCACCTTATAAAGCGGCGGTTGCGCCAGCGCCGGTTCTGCTGACTGCACCGCTATGTCGCCATCTTCATCGGGCATATTTGGCCGTGTCATTCCCGCCTGGGCAGGTAGCACGGTCAAGCATGAACTATCTAGTTTGGGCATAAGCAGCACGGTTGGTTGTCTCGCCACTGACCGATGGAAGCGTCTAAATGATGTTGTCTACATTTCAGACGCTGCCGATCAGCAAGGGTTCATGGAAAATTCAAAATTAACATATTAAACAAGACAAAAAACCCTCGCCCACAACGATGGGCGAGGGATATCACAGCGTTTTCATGCGAAGCGGTCTCACAAGCCGCACTAAAGTGCTTGTGAAACCTTGGCTTTTAAAACCCTGGCTCTTGAAAACTTAGATGTAAAAACCGGGCTTCAAAAACCTGATCTTTAACAAATTAGTCGTTTGCCACCATAGCAAGCGCTTCGTTGAGCGTTTTGCTCGGCCGCATGACCTGTCTAGCCAACTCGCCATTGGGGTGATAGTAGCCCTTAAGGTCAACGGGCTGCCCTTGAACGCTATTGAGCTCATCGATAATAGTCGCTTCGTTGGCTTTCAGCGTTTCTACAAGGCGGGCAAAGCGTTTTTTCAGTTCAGCGTCTTGATCTTGAGCCGCCAACGCTTCTGCCCAGTAAAGCGCCAGGTAGAAATGGCTTCCTCGGTTGTCCAGCTCACCCACTTTGCGTGACGGTGACTTGTTGCTTTCGAGGAACTTTCCGTTAGCTTCATCCAGCGCTTTCGCCAGCAGCTTAGCACGGTCATTGCTAAAGCGTTTAGCGAGGTGCTCCAAGGAGGCCACCAGTGCCAGGAACTCGCCAAGACTGTCCCAACGTAGGTGATTCTCTTCCAGTAGCTGCTGCACGTGCTTAGGTGCGGAACCACCAGCACCGGTTTCAAACAGGCCACCGCCATCCATCAGGGGAACGATAGAGAGCATCTTGGCACTGGTGCCCAACTCAAGAATCGGGAACAGATCCGTCAGGTAATCACGCAGGATGTTACCCGTCACCGAGATAGTATCGAGGCCACGAATCACACGCTCCAGGGTGTAACGCATTGCCCGAACCTGGGACATGATATGGATCTCGAGCCCATCAGTGTCGTGATCCTTGAGGTACGTTTTAACCTTTTTGATCAACTCGTTCTCGTGCGGGCGGTATGGGTCGAGCCAGAACACCGTCGGCATACCCGAATCACGGCAGCGCTCTACTGCCAACTTGACCCAATCGCGAATCGGCGCGTCCTTGACTTGGCACATCCGCCAGATATCGCCCTGCTCCACGTTCTGCGTTAATAGCACCTCACCCGTGTCCAGATCGGTGATATTAGCAACACCATCTTCCGGAATTTCAAAGGTCTTGTCGTGGGAGCCGTACTCTTCGGCTTTTTGCGCCATCAAACCAACGTTGGGTACGGTGCCCATCGTCGCCGGATCAAAAGCACCGTGCCATTTACAGAAATTGATCATTTCCTGATAAATACGCGCGAACGTGGACTCGGGCATAACGGCCTTAACGTCCTTAAGACGACCGTCACCGCCGTACATCTTACCCCCGGCACGAATCATCGCTGGCATCGAAGCATCCACAATCACATCGCTGGGCGAGTGAAAGTTGGTGATACCGCGAGCCGAATCTACCATCGCCAACTCTGGGCGTTTTTCATGGCAGGCGTGCAAGTCGCTGATGATTTCATCACGCTGTGATTCTGACAGCGTCTCTATCTTTTCGTAGAGATTGGCGATGCCATTGTTGACATCGACACCCAACTCTTTGAATAACTCGCCGTGTTTCTCAAAGGCGTCTTTGTAAAAAATCTTGATACAGTGGCCAAACACAATCGGGTGTGAAACCTTCATCATCGTCGCTTTTACGTGCAACGAGAACATCACGCCAGACTTGCGAGCATCTTCTATTTCCTGCTCGTAGAATTCGAGTAATGCTTTTTTGCTCATGAACATACTGTCGATGATCTCGCCTTCGAGTAGCGGGATATTCGATTTGAGCACCTGGGTCTGGCCACTCTTGGTGATCAGCTCCATCTTCACATTGCGCGCACGATCCAGCGTAATGGACTTCTCACCGTCGTAGAAATCGCCCTTATGCATGTGGGAAACGTGGCTACGCGAGGCCTGACTCCACTCACCCATCGAGTGAGGATACTTGCGCGCGTACTCTTTGACGGCCTTCGGCGCACGACGGTCAGAGTTACCTTCGCGCAATACTGGGTTAACCGCGCTGCCTTTGACTTTGTCGTAGCGCGCTTTGATGTCTTTCTCTTCGTCGTTACTTGGCTCGCTAGGATATTCAGGCAGTGGGTAGCCCTGCTCTTGCAGCTCTTTGATCACTGCCCGAAGCTGCGGCATGGAAGCACTGATATTGGGCAACTTGATGATGTTGGCTTCCGGAACCTTGGCCAGGGCACCCAACTCAGCCAAGTGATCCTCAATGCGCTGATCTTCAGTCAAGTAATCAGGAAATAAAGCGAGAACGCGAGCCGCCAGGGAGATATCCCGGGTTTCCACTTCGATACCAGCTGCGTCGGTGAAGGCGTCAATAATCGGTAGCAAAGAATATGTTGCGAGCGCAGGCGCCTCGTCGGTGAGCGTGTAAATGATCTTCGGCGTTTTGGACATTTTGCGTTAACCTCTTTTTTCTATCGCTGTGATTATAAAGACCCTGAGCGACGCGACTCATTCAACGAGAGACCATGCCGCGAAGCAGGCGGGGCCGTTTTATTTGGCTTTATCTAGCCTTATTTAGCTTGCTCAATTATCGATCGGTGGTGATTGAGACGGTTGTTGAGCTGGTTGTTGAAACAGTTTTGAAAAGTATACCAGCGCTGCATTTTAATCACATGAGAGATTGTCGACAAATCAAGGACAGCCCCGAGAGAGATTATGAGCACTCTATATTTATTGCATAAACCCTACCGCATGCTCTCTCAGTTTACCGATAAACAGGCTCGTGCCACATTAGCCGATATCATTACGGTGCCGGGCGTGTACGCCGCTGGACGGCTTGACTACGACTCGGAGGGCCTGTTGCTACTTAGCGATGACGGCGAACTGATTCACCGCATCTCGCACCCGCGGCATAAGCAGCCCAAAACCTACTGGGCTCAGGTGGAAGGCGATATTAGCGAGGCCGCGCTGCAAGCGCTGCGTCAGGGAGTGGCCCTGAAAGATGGCCCAACACAGCCAGCCAAAGTGCGCAGGATAGATCCTCCCACTACCGCGCCGCGCCAACCGGCCATTGACCCCAAGCGCCATCCGTCAACTAGCTGGCTGGAGCTAACCATCAGTGAAGGCCGTAACCGCCAAGTACGCCGCATGACGGCCCATGTCGGTTTTCCAACGCTACGCTTGATTCGCACGGCCATTGGCCCCTGGCGACTGGATGGATTAGCCCCCGGAGAGTGGCGCAAAGAAACCTTGCACGCGCCCCGCCCCGCCAATGCGCCGCCTGGCCGGGGAGCAGGTCAGCGAAAAGAGCAGCGAGCGCGGCCCACCACAAAACGCAGGAAATCCTGATGGATCTTATTCGCAGCACGGCTGCCTGCGTCATTCAGCAAGGCGAGCGCTTTTTAATGGTAGAAGAGCAGCGTGGCGGCCCGAAGAGCGTGTTTAACCAGCCCGCTGGCCATATCGAACCAGGCGAAGGCCCCATGGAGGCCATTCTGCGTGAGGTACTGGAAGAGACTGCCTGGCAGGTATCACTCACCGGCTATCTGGGACTCTACGTTTTTCATACCGAAGGTGGACAGACATTCCATAGCCACGGCTTTATTGCCGAGCCGCTTAGTCAACTCGATCTCGCCCTTGACCCCGATATCACTGCCGCCCACTGGTTAACGCTTGAGCAGATACGCGCGTTAGAGCAGCAGGCGCGCCTACGCAGCCCACTGGTACTCAAACGTATTGAGGACGCACTCAGCGGGCCTTGCTATCCGCTGGCGGTGATTCGCGAGTGAAGCACTCGAAGGCATTCCCTCCCATCGTGTATAATCCCTGCCCAAATGCACACTGCTCTTTTGCACACTACTTCTACTGAGGATGCCTATGTCATCCAAGACCGAGTCATCCAATACCGACTCATCCAGCACCGGCTCAACCACTACCGGATCCTCTGCTAACGGTAAAGTGATTGTCGGAATGTCCGGCGGCGTCGACTCGTCCGTTTCCGCCCTTCTCCTCATGCAGCAAGGCTATGAGGTCGAAGGCCTGTTTATGAAAAACTGGGATGAAGACGACGGCACCGAATACTGTACGGCCAAAGAAGATCTCGCCGACGCCGAGGCGGTCTGCGCCAAACTGGGCATTAAACTGCACACCGCCAATTTTGCCGCAGAGTATTGGGATAATGTATTCGAGCACTTTTTAGCCGAATACAAAGCAGGCCGCACGCCCAACCCGGACATTCTGTGTAACCGGGAGATCAAGTTTAAGGTGTTCCTTGAGTACGCCGAAATGCTCGGTGCCGACAAAATCGCCACCGGCCACTATGTGCGCCAGGGCGTGCGTAATGGTCGCCCGCGTCTGCTTAAAGGCCTGGATAGTAATAAAGATCAAAGCTATTTCCTGCATGCGGTGCCGGAAGCCGCGATTGCCCGCACCCTGTTCCCTGTGGGTGAGTTGGAAAAACCCGCCGTGCGTGCGTTAGCAGAACAGTACGAGCTGATTACCGCCAAGAAAAAAGACTCCACCGGGATCTGCTTTATCGGCGAGCGCCGCTTTCGCGACTTCCTGCAGCAGTACCTGCCCGCCCAGCCCGGCACCATTGAAACGCCGGATGGCGATGTCATCGGCGAACATATGGGGCTGATGTACTACACCCTGGGCCAGCGTCAAGGTCTAGGCATTGGCGGGCTTGCCAACTACTCCGAAGAGCCCTGGTACGTGGCGGCGAAAGATCTTGATCGCAATGTGCTGATCGCGGTGCAGGGTAAGCATGACCCGTTGCTCTACTCCGATACGCTGGCCACAGAGGCCATGGACTGGGTGGCGGGCGAGCCGCCGGTCACCCAGGGGCGCTTTACCGCCAAGACGCGCTATCGGCAAAGCGACTGCGGCTGTGAAATGCGCGCGCTGCCCGACGGCGGTGTGGAAGTTACCTTCGACGATCCTCAGTGGGCGGTTACACCCGGCCAATCACTGGTACTTTACGATGGCGACATTTGCTTAGGCGGCGGTGTTATTCGTGCTACCTGGAAGAAAGCTGCGGAGGCCGCTGCATGAATCCTACCACCCCGATTCATCGCGCCCCCGACTCACCGGCCGCCCGCCAAGCACTTGCCCTGGCGGGTGTGTTCCAAGCTGCCAGCCTGGTTGACGAGCTTGCCCGCACCGGTCAAGTCGACCCGCGTGCCTGGGAAACGCTAATTGAGGCCACCGTGGACACCAACCCGGCGAGCTTTGAAGCGATCTATGGCGGTCACCCCAACAACTTGCGACGAGGTCTGGATACCCTGGAAGCCTTGGTGGGGCGCAAACAGGCGAACCCGGTGGTGCTGCGTTACGGCTTTTCACTGCTGATGTTGATGAACAAACTGCGCACCGATAACGACATGATGGATACGCTGGGGCAAAAGTTAACCCGTATTCAGGGGCAGGCCGAGCACTTTGGCACTACCCATGAAAACGTGGTCGCCAGCCTTGGGGAAGCGTATCAAGAGACGATCTCCACCTTTAAAACCCGTATCGTGGTGCAGGGCGATCCATCACTGCTGCAGAGCCGTATGATGCCCGAGCGTGTGCGCGCCTGTTTAATGGCCGGCATTCGCTTTGGATTACTGTGGCACCAGCAAGGCGGGCGGCGTTGGAAGCTGGTCTTCCAGCGTAAAGCGCTACGCCGGGCGCTGGACAGTCTCAGCTAGATGCCTAGCGAACCGGCTACTCTGTTATCGACCGACGTCTTCTCAATTAACTTGCTCTCGACTAAATTTCTTTCGAACCTCCTGGAAACGATGCCATGCAACTCTCCGCTTTGACCGCCCTCTCCCCCGTTGACGGCCGCTACGCCACTAAAGCCGCCGCGCTGCGCGAACACTTCAGTGAATTCGGCCTGATTCGCGCCCGCGTGATTGTGGAAGTTCGCTGGCTACAGCGTCTGGCTGAGCACCCGCAAATTATCGAAGTACCAAGACTCTCCGCTGAAGCTACCGCGTTTCTTGAACAGTTGATTCGTGAGTTTTCGCTTGAAGATGCCGAGCGCATTAAAGAGATCGAGCGCACCACCAATCACGACGTCAAAGCGGTTGAGTATTTCCTCAAAGAGAAGATCGCAGGTCAGGCCGAGCTACATGCAGTGACCGAATTCATTCACTTTGCCTGCACCAGTGAAGATATCAACAACCTCTCATACGGTGTGATGCTCAGCGACGGCCTAAATGCCATGCTGCCCACCATGCACGAGGTCGCCGACGACATTGCCCAACTGGCCATTGCCCATGCCGCTCAGCCGATGCTATCGCGTACCCATGGTCAAACCGCAACGCCCACCACCCTGGGCAAAGAGATGGCCAACGTGGCGTATCGTTTAAAGCGCCAGCTCAAGCAGATTGAAGCAGTGGAAGTGCTTGGCAAGATCAATGGGGCCGTGGGTAACTATAACGCCCACCTAACCACCTACCCAGAGATCGACTGGGAAGCCAATGCACGCACTTTTGTGGAGGGTTTAGGATTAACGTTCAACCCCTATACCACTCAGATCGAGCCTCACGACTACATCGCTGAACTGTTTGATGCCATTTGCCGCTTCAATACGATCCTGATCGACTTCGATCGCGACGTATGGGGCTATATCTCTCTGGGCTACTTTAAGCAGCGCACGGTTGAGGGCGAAATTGGCTCTTCCACTATGCCGCATAAAGTGAACCCGATTGACTTCGAGAACTCCGAGGGCAACCTGGGTCTGGCCAATGCGGTACTTAGCCACCTCGCCCAGAAACTGCCGATCTCGCGCTGGCAGCGTGACCTCACCGATTCCACTGTGCTGCGCAACCTGGGAGTGGGCTTGGCCTATGGCTTGATTGCTTACCACGCTAGCCTGAAAGGTATCAGCAAGCTGGAAGCCAACCCGGAGCGTTTAGACGCTGACCTGGATAACAGCTGGGAAGTGCTTGCCGAGCCTATCCAAACGGTGATGCGCCGCTACGGCATTGAGAAGCCCTATGAAAAACTCAAGCAGCTAACCCGTGGCAAACGTATTGACCAGGCGGGCTTTGCGGCGTTCATTGATACCCTTGAACTGCCCAATGAGGTCAAAACCGAGTTGAAGGCGCTCTCACCGGCCAACTATATTGGTAATGCCCAGGCCCAAGCCGAAGCGCTGACACAACAGCTAAGCTCTTTATAACGCTACGTTTATAACGCACCTTATTACGCCAACTTACTAACGCCAGGGCATGCCATGAACCATCACGATAAGCCGTTAACCCTGCTGGGCGATCTTACCGCTGCAGACTTTCTGGCCAACTATTGGCAGCAAAAGCCGCTGCTGATCCGTGGCGCAATGCCAGACTTCATCAGCCCGATTGAAGCCGATGAGCTGGCCGGCCTCGCCTGCGAGCCTGGCGTGGAAGCGCGTTTGGTTGAAGAGGAGGGCCCGGATGGCCCTTGGCAGGTCTCCCACGGCCCCTTCGATGAAGCCACCTTTGAACGGCTCCCAGAAAACAACTGGAGCCTGCTGGTGCAAGCGGTTGATCACTATGTACCGTCGGTGGCTGCGCTGATGGATGAGTTTGACTTCCTGCCTCGCTGGCGGCTCGATGACGTGATGATCAGCTACGCGCCTCCTGGCGGCAATGTGGGCGCACATATCGATCAATACGACGTTTTCCTACTCCAAGCCAGCGGCCATCGCCGCTGGCAGCTGGGTGGCAAACTTACCGATGACGCGCCGATTATCCAAGGCATCGATCTGCGCATTCTGAAGGAGTTCACCGTAGAGCCTGACTCCGACTGGGTGCTTGACCCCGGCGACATGCTTTATCTCCCTCCCGGCTGGGCGCATCACGGCGTTAGCCAAAGCGATGACTGCATGACCATCTCGGTTGGTTTCCGCGCCCCCTCCGCCGATGAGGCGATTACCTCCTACGCCGACTATTTGGGCGAACAGCTTCCCGCCTCCCAGCGCTACAGTGATGCGGGCATGGCGCCTGCGCAGCAGATCGGTGAATTGGACGACGCAGCCGTTGAGCGTATGCGTCAGTTGATCATGTCGACACTGGATAACCCCACCCAGGTCGCCCAGTGGTTTGGCCGGGTGATGACCCAGCCAAAATATGTCGATCAAGTGGTACCGCTTGAAACACCGATGGACGAAGCAGCGCTTGTTGCTCAACTACAAGATGGCGATCCGCTCTACCATATGCCCGGCTCACGCTTTGCCTGGCGGCACGACGCCAGCGGCACCACGCTGTTTGTCGATGGCGACGGCCACGCCTGTTCTACTGAGTTAGCCAAGCGACTTGCCGACACCACCCCACTCTACGCCGAAGACCTCGAGCTTGACGGTGCAGCTACGCTCATCACCCAACTGGTCAATACCGGCAGCCTTGGTTTTATGAGCGATGAAGGTGACGACGACGAGGAGTATTAATGGCGATCACCCACATCAGAACCGGTGACTGGGAAACGCTGGGGTCAGCGGCCAGCGAGATCCGGCGCCGAGTATTTATTGAAGAGCAGAGCGTGCCTCAGGATGAGGAGTGGGATGGCTTGGATCCTGAGTGCCAGCACTTTCTCGCCATGCTTGATGGGCAACCGGTAGGCACCGCACGGCTGCTGCCCGACGGACATATCGGCCGCGTCGCGGTGCTCGCCGAAGCGCGTGGTTCTGGTATTGGTGAACTGCTGATGCAGGCTGCGATTGAAGCAGCCCGCCATGCGAACCATACCCAGGTAGCCCTCAGCGCTCAGGTGCATGCGCTGGCGTTTTATGAGCGGCTAGGCTTCGTCGCCCACGGCGATGAGTTTCTGGATGCGGGCATCCCCCATCGAGAAATGACCCTTTCGCTCGCGTAATTAGCTATCTTGATTGATCTCTAGCACTGCCTCGGCAGTGCTTTTTTATGCCCTCCTGACGAAAAACCACTACACAAACCCACCGCTTTCTCACCGCACTGTAGTCGGGTTACAACCCGCTATGCCTCCAAGTGTCAATTGTTGAATGAGCCATCCTAGTAGATAGTTGTTGCATTGCAGCGTTATGGCGAATGCTTCAAGTCCGCGACGCTGTATCAGATGTCTCTAACCCTGGTGTCTCTAGTACCCAAGACGATGGACTTAGAGACGATTGACTTAGAGACATAAAGAACAAATTCGATGATGCTGAATACAACTTCGCAGGTGCAGCATAAGCAAGCGCTGATTTGCGAATCATCATTAGCATTCAAGAACTGCTATCACGACCAAAGAGGGTAAGCTCATGTCAGGACTGCTCGACGATATCAAAGCCATGGCCCAACTACGCGAAGCACAAGGCGGCAAATGGGAAGCTATCAAACCTGAGTACGCCGCCCGTATGCGTGCTCAAAATCGCTTTCACACCGGCCTGGACATTGCCCGCTATACCGCCAAAATCATGCGTGAGGACATGGCCGCTTACGATGCCGATACCGCACAGTACACTCAATCACTGGGCTGCTGGCACGGCTTTATTGGCCAGCAGAAGCTTATCTCGATCAAAAAACACTTTGGCACCACCAAACGTAGCTACCTTTACCTGTCAGGCTGGATGGTTGCCGCGCTGCGCTCCGAGTTTGGCCCGCTGCCCGACCAGTCGATGCACGAAAAAACCTCGGTCGCGGATCTAATCGAAGAGCTCTACACTTTCCTCAAGCAAGCCGATGCGTGGGAACTTAATCACCTGTTCCGCGCCCTGGATGAAGCCAAAGAGGCTGGCAACAGAGGCAAAGAGCAGGAGCTGATCAGCAAAATCGATAACTACGAAACCCATATCGTCCCGATCATTGCCGATATCGACGCTGGTTTTGGCAATGCAGAAGCCACTTACCTGCTAGCCAAGAAGTTTATTCAAGCAGGTGCCTGCTGCATCCAGCTGGAAAACCAAGTCTCTGATGAGAAGCAGTGCGGCCACCAGGACGGTAAAGTTACCGTGCCCCATGAAGACTTTCTGGCCAAAATTAACGCCGTCCGTTACGCCTTTTTGGAACTCGGCATTGAAGATGGCGTTATCGTGGCACGTACCGACTCACTCGGCGCGGGTTTGACACAAAAAATTGCCGTCACTAATGAGCCAGGCGATCTCGGCGACCAATACAACAGCTTCCTCGACGGCGATGTGATTGAGAATGCTGCCGACATCAATAACGGCGACGTTGTCATCAAGCAGAACGGCAAGCTGGTGAAACCCAAGCGCCTCGCTTCAGGCCTCTACCAGTTCAAACCCGGCACTGGTGAAGATCGCGTAATTCTTGACTGCATCACCAGCCTGCAAAACGGTGCCGACCTGCTGTGGATCGAAACCGAGAAGCCCCACGTTGGCCAGATCGCTAGCATGGTTAACCGGATTCGCGATGTCGTGCCGGATGCCAAACTGGTCTACAACAACTCACCGTCGTTCAACTGGACGCTGAACTTCCGCCAGCAGGTCTTCGATGCATGGCAGGAAGAGGGCAAAGATGTTTCAGCGTACCAGCGTGACATGCTGATGAGCGCCGAGTACGACGACACCGAACTGGGCCAGTTGGCCGATGAGTGGACGCGCAATTTCCAGCGCGACTCGTCGCGTGAAGCGGGCATCTTCCACCACTTGATCACGCTGCCGACGTACCATACCGCTGCCCTGTCCACCGACAACCTTGCGAAAGGCTACTTCGGCGACGAAGGTATGCTGGCTTACGTGAAAGGTGTACAGCGCCAGGAAATTCGCCAGGGAATCGCCACCGTACGTCACCAGGACATGGCCGGCTCCAATATCGGTGATGACCACAAAGAGTTCTTCCACGGCGACGCAGCGCTCAAGGCCGGCGGCAAAGACAACACCATGAACCAGTTTGGCTAATGAGCAGGTTTTAACACCTTAACTCACCTTGCAAACCCTGCAACAGGAGGCCTCCAGGCCTCCTGTTTTTGCTTGTCTAGCCGCATTTGCACACTGTTTTCTTAATACGCTGTTAGACTCTTGATTAGGCTATGGTTAGCTACTGCTTTATCAGCTTTGATCTTTTTAAACGATCGCTGGTCAAAGCCATTAGCATCAGCTATCTTTAACGAACACTGTTCTATAACTGCAGTCTATTCTTTGCCCCCTTACAAATGGCAGACATTTAGATGACAGTTGTAAAAAAATAGACACCCTGGAGGTTTTAATGAAACGTCTTCTTCTCCCTGTTGCCGCAATGAGCATTCTCACGCTGGCAGGCTGTGCCAACACTGCCCCCTATTCAGGTGATGTCTATCGCGGTAGCCAGGCGCAAACGGGGCAAAGCGTCACCTACGGCACCATCGTGGCTATTCGCCCGGTTCAGATTCAAGCGGAAAGCCGCGCCGGTGGTCTTTTAGGCAGCGGCGGTGGCGCGATTATCGGTGGTCTTCTGGGTAGTCAAGTAGGCGGCGGTTCGGGCCGTCAGCTAGCCACTGTGGCAGGCGCGCTCGGCGGTGCTGTTGCCGGTACCGCGGCAGAGGATCGTACAAACCGTATCAGCGCCCTAGAAATGGAAATTCGTCGCGATGACGGCAGTAATGTAGTGGTGGTTCAGAAAGCCGATCATCAATATCAAGCCGGCCAACGTGTACGCATGATTGGCAACGGCGCCAGCATGAGCGTTGCGCCCTATTAAGCACAATCGTTAATCGAAAGCGTTCAAGTATAAAAAAGCCCGGCCATCAAATAAGATGGCCGGGCTTTTTATCGTGAACAGCTTAGTGGTGGGTTTTATTACCCGCCCATTTAGTCAGCGCCATGATCACCCAGCCAATCAGGGCAAGCAGGATGACGACCAACAGCATTTCAACCGGTTGCACCAGGGTGGTGGCCCCCAGCACTGCCAGCGTAATCACCCATAGATAACGGTTATCACCATGGCTTTTCAAAAAACCGGGCAACACCTTATCTAACCCCTCGCTAACGCCGCTATTCCAGCGCTGATAGACAAAATAAGCAATCAGGCAAAAAGCGATAAGCCAAATAATCAAGATCGTCATTACATGCTCCCAAAGTGATAGGGCAAAGGAAAAAGTGATGGTCGTAGGGTATCCCTGGTCACCCTGGCGCGCAATACCGCCGAAAGTGGTGAGTAGGAAAAAGCACCGCTACCCCCTGACAAGCCAGCGCACACGCGTTACCATATTGGGACATGCACTCACCGAAAGGTTATTCCATGCAAATTGCGCAAAACTCGGTTGTCGCGTTTCACTACACCCTGACCAACGATGCAGGTGAAGTGCTAGACAGTTCCGAAGGCCGTGAGCCACTTACCTATCTCCACGGCGCTGGTAACATCATTCCGGGTCTTGAGAAAGAGTTGGAAGGTCGTGCAGCAGGCGAGAAGCTGAACGTCAGCGTCTCTCCTGAAGAAGGTTACGGCGAGCTGCAAGAGCAGCTGATGCAAGAAGTACCCCGCGATGCGTTCCAGGGCGTTGAAAGCATTGAGCCGGGTATGCAGTTCCAAGCCCAGACTCAAGGCGGCCCTCTGATGGTTACCGTCAAGAAAGTCGAAGGCGATACGGTCGTTGTCGATGGCAACCATCCGCTGGCTGGCCAGCAGCTCAACTTTGATGTTGAGATCGCTGAAGTACGTGAAGCCAGTGCTGAAGAAGTTGAGCACGGCCACGTGCACGGCGAAGGCGGCGTTGAGCACTAAAACGCTCGCGTAACCGCTGCAAAAAGGGCGACCCTATCGGGTTGCCCTTTTTTATGCTTAAAAAGAAGGTTATTCGTCAGGTATTAGCACCAACTGGCCGTGACGAACGCTGCGCGACGAAGTAACTTCAGCAGCAAACTGCTTGAGCGCCCGCCCCTGGCCTTTGAGCAACGCTACTTCCAGGCAGCTGTCATGGTTGATATGCACATGCAGGGTCGAAAGCGTCAGGTCATGATGATCATGTGAGTGGCGCGTTAAGCGCTTGGACAGTTCCCGAGCGGCATGATCATAAACATATACCAACGCGCCCATGCAGGGCGAATCCGGTGCGGCCTCTTCTCTCACCTGCTTTAAGCCACTGCGGGTTAAATCGCGAATCGCCTCTGAGCGGTTTTGGTAGCCGCGCTCGCGCATTAACGCGTCCACTTCCGCCACCAGCTCCTCATCAAGCGTTACCGTTACACGCTGCATTCACGCCCCCTGTACTGATTAACTTTGCATGCGCTGCCGTCACCGGTAGTATGATGTTATTGTAAAAACATCATACTCTTGACGCTAACAGCATAAAGGATAAAGCGATGGCTAAACTAACTCAGCCCATCTTACTGGGTATTGCGTTAAGTTGTTTAGTCGTAGCTACCACGGTACACGCAAAACAACAGCTGGTGCTCGCCATCGGCGGCGAACCTGAACAGGGGTTCGATCCACTGCTGGGCTGGGGTCAGTATGGCAATCCACTGTTTCAATCGACGCTGCTCTCACGGAGTAAGGATCTTGCGCCGCAGCCAGAGCTGGCCACTGAGTGGTCGCTTTCTGAAGACCGCCTGACCTGGACACTGACACTGCGCGAGGACGCCCGCTTTGCCGACGGTTCGCCGCTGACCGCTGAAGACGTGGCTTACACGTTTAATACGGCGGCCCAGGCGGGCGGGCGAGCGGATCTTAGCGCGCTTGATGTAGCCACAGCGCTTGATAAGCACACTGTTTCGCTCCGCCTGAAAGCTCCGCGCATTACTTTTATCGACCAGTTGCTGACACTGGGCATTGTGCCCAACGCCGAACGTGACAACGGCTATAGCGAGCAGTATGGCCGCCATCCCCTGGGTTCTGGGCCCTATCAGTTGGTCGAGTGGCAGGAAGGCGAACAGCTCATTGTTGAACGTAATCCTTACTTCTACGGCCCTACGCCTGCCTTTGAACGGCTGGTATTTCTCTTTACCGGTGAAGACGCCACGCTCAGTGCCGCCCATGCTGGCCAAGTGGATATCGCCTCTGTTCCTTCTGCACTGGCGGCCAATGTACCAGCACATATGCAGCGGGTGATTATGGAGAGTGTCGATAATCGCGGCATTCTGTTCCCTATGCAGCCCGTCAATGGCGAGCACACCGCTTCCGGCGCGCCGATTGGTAACGACGTGACCGCAGATATTGCTGTCCGTCAGGCAATTAACCTTGCGGTTGACCGCGATACGCTGGTCGAGGTGGCGCTTCACGGATATGGGCGCCCCGCCTTTGGCCCGGCGGACGGCCTCCCCTGGAGCGCTAGAGATGAACGCCTTGTCGCTCCCGACCCTGAACAGGCGGCGGAGATACTCGACGCGGCAGGCTGGCAGCTAGGTGACGACGGCCTGCGCTACAAAGAGGGCCTACCCGCTAGCTTTAGACTTACCTACCCTTCCGGCGATACCACCCGACAGCTACTCGCGGAGGTGAG
Source organism: Halomonas sp. FeN2 (assembly GCF_020595105.1). Classification (NCBI taxonomy): domain Bacteria; kingdom Pseudomonadati; phylum Pseudomonadota; class Gammaproteobacteria; order Oceanospirillales; family Halomonadaceae; genus Halomonas; species Halomonas sp. FeN2. Next base: position 3,954,490 of record NZ_CP074200.1, on the reverse strand, counting down.
TGCAGAGATGGTTCGTCCACTGGGGATTGAGATCCAGCCCACCGGCCGTCACTGGGACGAAATTCAGCGCGAAGCGCTCCACCAGGATGCCATTATGTTTGGCTTTGGCAGCCACAGCCCTCAAGAGGTTTACTACCTTTTCCACAGTCAACATGCAGGCAACGGTTTCTACAACAGCGGTTTCTACGCTAATCCAGCGGTGGACGCCCACTTGGACGCCGCCCAGGCGGCGTCTAGCTTTGAGCAAGCCAACCGCGAGTGGCAGGCAGCGCAGTGGGACGGCACCAGCGGCTACGGAGTACGCGGCGATAGTAGCTGGGCCTGGCTGGTCAATCTTGAGCATGTCTATTTTACCAATACCTGCTTAGATGTCGGAGATCTAGGTGTAGCGCCCCACGGCCACGGCTGGCCAATCACTGCCAACCTGCTTGAGTGGCGCTGGACGTGCGACTAATTGCGCCTATCGCCAAGCGCGTGGCTCGCCTGGCGCTGGTATTAACCTGCGTCGCCCTAGTGTCGTATGGGCTTATGATGGCCTCCCCCATTGACCCCGTTGATGCCTACCTAGGCCCACAAATGGCCCAGGTAAGCCCTGAGCAGCGGGCACTGATTGCTCAGCGCTGGGGGTTTGATGAGCCACCTGCCGTTCAGTTTGGCCACTGGCTGCGCCAGTTAGTCGGTGGTGACTTAGGTTGGAGCCACGTGTATAACCAGCCGGTTAGTGAGGTAATCGCTCAGCGCTTTCAGCGCTCCATTGCACTACTGGGCAGCGCCTGGATGCTCTCTACGCTGGTGGGGTTTAGCCTGGGTGTTTTGGCGGGGGCCAAAGAGGGCTCCAAGCTGGATAACATTATCAGTACCTACGCCTTCATTACCGCCTCTACGCCCGCCTTTTGGCTGGCGATACTGGCGGTGCTGCTCTTTTCGGTAACCCTGGGCTGGACGCCCACCTGCTGCGCAGGGCCCGCCGGGGCGTTAAATCAGGAGGTCTCCGTCGCTACCCGGTTACACCATTTGCTGCTACCGGTTACCACCCTGGCACTGCTGGGCATCGCCAATATCACCCTACACACACGCACCCGCATGCTTGAGCTAATGCGCTCAGACGTTGCTACCCACGCCTTTGCTCAGGGGGCCAGCCGAATTGATGTGGCCTGGCGCCACGGCCTTCGCCACGCCAGTTTACCGGCGATTACGCTGGCGTTTGCCTCGCTGGGAGAACTGTTTGGCGGCTCCATCTTAATCGAGCAGGTATTTGCCTACCCAGGTTTAGGCCAAGCCACGGTGGCAGCGGGCCTGCGCAGCGACGTTCCGCTGCTGCTGGGCATTGCGCTCTTTACCGCCCCGTTTGTCAGCGTCGGCAATATGATCGCCGATAGCCTGTATGGCGTTATTGACCCGCGCATTAAGGCAGGTGGTTTATGAGCCAAGCTCAACCGCGCCTTCGTGCCGCCTTGAGCCTGGCCGTCACCGCCCTGCTGGTCATAGGATTAGTCGCTAGCCAGTGGTTGCTGGGTGATGCACCGCGACAGATGCAGTTTGACGCTCGACTAGCACCGCCCGGCGTTGACCACTGGTTGGGCACCGACGCGCTGGGCCGTGAGCTCTGGGCACGCACTCTGGCGGGGCTGGCACTAAGCTTCTGGGTGGGCTGCTTGGCGGCGCTACTGAGCACGCTGATTGCATTGAGCCTGGCAGCAATAGCCACGCTGTCGGCGCGGCTGGATGCGTTGGTGAGTCTGCTGATTGATACGCTGCTCAGCGTGCCTCACCTGATTTTATTAATGCTGATCGCCTTTGCCTTGGGCGGCGGCACCCAGGCGGTGATTATTGCCGTGGCCGTGACCCACTGGCCAAGCCTGGCCCGGGTGCTACGCGCCGAGCTATGGCAGTTGCGGCAGGCGCCCTATGTGCGCATCTCCCGCGCGCTAGGTAAATCGCGCTGGTTTGTGCTCCACGGCCATCTGCTTCCCCATCTTATTCCCCACTGCCTGGTTGGCGCCCTACTGCTGTTCCCACACGCCATTCTCCACGAAGCCGCATTGACCTTTTTGGGCTTTGGCTTAAGCCCCAGCCAGCCCGCTATTGGCGTGCTGCTGGCCGACGCCATGCGCTACTTAAGCGGCGGTTACTGGTGGCTGGGAGTATTTCCAGGTTTGGGGATGTTACTGATGGTGCTGGGTTTTGAACGCCTTTCCAGCCACCTGCGCCGTGCGCTTTAACGCTTGTCCGAAAACCATTAGCTGTAAAAACCATGACTGTAAAACGATTGTTGGGAGGCATGCCGTGTTAACGATTGAGCAATTATCGCTACAGCTACCTCTGTATGCCTCCTGGTGGAAGCGTGACTGGGCCACCTGCCTGGATAAATTTTCGCTCCGGGTTTACCCAGGCGAGGTACATGCGGTGGTGGGCGCCTCCGGCGCCGGAAAAAGCCTGTTGGCCTATGCGATTATGGGTTTACTGCCAACACCTGCACGCTTAAGCGGTCAGCTTTACTATCAAGGCAAACCGCTTAATGCGTCGCTCCAACGTCAGCTTCGCGGCCGGGAACTGGCGCTAATACCCCAATCGCTAAACGCCTTGGATCCACTGGTGCGCACTCAGCGTCAGGTGGCCTGGGCGGCCCAACGCGCAGGCCAAGCATCCGCACACGCTTGGCACGCCTCCCAACAAGCCCTCGATCACTATCAGCTAGACGCCCGAGCACAGCAGGCCTATGCCCACGAGCTTTCCGGCGGCATGGCCCGCCGCGTGTTGACGGCCATGGCCCACGTCAGCCAAGCCAAACTGGTGATTGCCGATGAACCCAGCGTGGGCCTTGACCCTTACCAGCGCCAGCATGTACTGGACGCGCTGCGCGAACTGGCTGATCAGGGTAAAAGCGTGATTCTGATTACTCACGACCTGCGCCATGCCCTGCCAATCGCCGACCGCGTCACCATTATGCGTGACGGTAAGCGGGTGGAAACTGCGTCAGCCTGCGCTTTTCAAGGTAGCGGTGCTTCGCTTACCAACGCTTATTCACAGGCATTGTGGCTGGCGCTGCCGGACAACGCTTTTGCAACGACCGCTATAACCAGGCGAGAACAGGAGGCAAACGTTGCTTAAAGCACGCCAGCTTAGTTTTCACTTTTCACCCAGCGTACCGCTCCTTAAGGACGTTTCGCTCACGCTGGGCGCGGGTCAGTGGCTGGGGTTAAGCGGCGACTCGGGCGCGGGCAAATCGACGCTGGGCCAACTGCTGGCGGGCTACTTAGCACCCCAGGCAGGTGATGTCACCCTGGATGGCGAGGCGCTACCGAAAAGCGGCGTGCAGCCCGTGCAGTGGCTACCGCAATCGCCGGAGCTGGCGGTAAACCCACGCTGGCGGGTGGGTAAGATACTACGTGAAGCGTGGACGCCTTCTGACGAACAGTGCCAAGCGTTTGGGGTGCAAGCAAAATGGCTGTCGCGCTTCCCTCAATCGTTATCAGGGGGAGAATTGCAGCGGGTATGCGTGTTGCGAGCGCTCGCGCCGAGAGTACGCTTTCTCATCGCCGATGAGATCTCCACCATGCTCGACCCGATTACCCAACTTGAGCTTTGGCAGGCGCTAAAACGGGAGGCAAAACAACGCCAGCTTGGCGTGCTGGTGATTAGCCACGACACCGCCCTACTGGAACGACTTTGCCCACAGCGCTTGCACTTAAGCGAAGGGCATCTGAAGCCATGGTCAACTGAATAAAATGGCTCCTCGCCACTCAGTATGAAGTTACCTCTACCAGCCTGATAGCAACACCTGTGGGAGGTAGCTTTAGCTCGCGACCGTTCGAGCTTCCAGCCTCATCAGGCTAAGGGGCGCCTTCGGCACCCTTCGCCGAAGTGTCGGGCCAACGCTGAAGCGCCCTCCTACAAGTCGCTCCTGGCTTTGTGCTGGCTATAGGATCTTGTGGGAGGGAGCTTTAGCTCGCGACTATTCGGGCTGCCAGCCTGATAAGGTGAAGGGGTACCTGTGGCCATTGTGGGAAATGGGATGGATCCGTCCCTCTGTGCCAAGATGAAGAAGTACTTCATCTAACGTGCGCAGAACACTGACGGCATCTTGAAAGAGGATCCATCCATGAACAACATTAGCATTGTGGGTATTGATCTTGCCAAGCATGTTTTTCAACTTCATGCCGTTGATGACAGTGGCCATAAAGTGTTTAGCAAAAAGATCAAACGTGATCAGTTGAGAACAGTGATGGCGAACCTTCCGCCCTGCATCATGGCCATGGAAGCGTGTGGCTCCGCTCACTATTGGGCTCGTGAGATCAGCCAGCTTGGTCACGATGCACAACTGCTCCCTCCACAAGCCGTAAAACCGTTTATTCAGGGGCATAAAAATGATGCACGCGATGCCGCCGGTATCGCCGAAGCGGCTGCACGCCCGGCGACACGGCGCGTGACAGTGAAAACCCAGGAACAGCAGTCGCTACAAGCACTGCACCGGGTACGCAGCCGCCTTGTGCGTGCTCGGACGGCGGTCGGCAACGAGCTGCGCGGGCTGTTAAATGAAGTTGGCATTATTGTGGCTCAAGGCCACCGGGTTATCCGACAAGGGGATATACGCCAATGGCTAGACGAGCGTCACGATCAGTTGGGAGCCACGTTATGCAACGTGATCCATGACCTCTTAGATGAGTGGCTAGCACTCGACACGCGCATCGCCGAGTACGACAAACGACTAGAGGCGTATGTTCAGGCCTCTCCCTGCACGAAGCAGCTGATGAGCGTTCCTGGCATTGGCCCTGTCAATGCCACCTTGCTCGTCAGTCATATGGGGGATCCCAAGCGTTTCCCTAATGGACGGCAATTTAGCGCTTCTATTGGTTTAGTGCCACGGCAGTACTCAAGTGGTGGTAAGAACGTCTTAAAAAGCATCACCAAACGTGGCAACAGCGAGGTGCGGCGCCAACTCGTTCATGGTGCCAGGGCGGCTTTGAGGCAGTTTCAACGTCAAGAATACCCCGACCGACTGGCTCAATGGGTCATACGGCTGGCGGCACGGGTAGGTCAGCGAAAGGCGATTGTGGCCCTCGCGAATAAAATGGCGCGAATTTGCTGGTCGGTACTCGCTCATCAACGCTCTTATCAAGCCTAGAAAAGTGAGGCAGTTGCCTCTACGAGGTACTTAGAAAAAGTCATATTATCGTTTGAAGTAAGCACACCCGAGGTTGCGTGAGTAAGACATTTGATGGCACACAGGTAAGACCGACTCTCTGCCACTCTGTGAAGCTGTTAGGCCCCTTGAGAGGCCGCGTGGGAGATTAAGAGCAGAGAGTGCGCATTCCATCAGGGCCAGGTAGTAGCGCTACCATCAAAGGCCGGATATAAGCGTGCAGTCCTCATCCGTGTGCATCTCGTGGCTTGCTTGCTCAACGGGACGGATCCATATAAGGGAGCTTTAGCTCGCGACCGTTCAGGCTGCCAGCCTGATTCGACTCAGGGGTGCCTTCGGCACCCTTCGCGCGCTGAAGCGCCCTCCTACAAGTCGCTCCTGGCTTTGTGCTGGCTATAGGATCTTGTGGGAGGGAGCTTTAGCTCGCGACTATTCGGGCTGCCAGCCTGATAAGGTGAAGGGGTACCTGTGGCCATTGCGGGAGGCAGCTTTAGCTCACGACCGGCTTAGCTTGGCGACGCTCAAAGCGCCATAGGCCGCAAGCAATTAGCAGCGTGATACTCAGCAGCAGCCACGAACCGACGCTCACCCCTGGCCAACCGGCCCATTGCCAGAACGGCTCCAGCCAGAAGCCGCCCAAACTGGCTCCCAGGTAATAAAACACCAGGTAGAGCGCCGAAGCACTGCCCCGTGCCCCCTGGGCATAGCGCCCTACCCAGCTGGAGGCCAACGAATGGGCCAGGAAAAAGCCAAAGGCGTTAACGGTTAAACCGACGATAATCAGCAGCAGCGAATCCGCTAAGGTAATCGCTGTGCCCAGCATTAAAATCACCACCCCCACCATCATGCATGCCGCGGGAGAAAACCGCCCAGCCAGACGCCCAGAAATCATCGAACCGAAGGTACCGCCGAGATAGGTCAAAAAAATCAGCCCCAGACAGCTGGCGGCTAATTGATACGGCGCTGCCGCCAACCGAAAGGTTATATAGCTGTATTGATTGATAAAGATCAGGAAGTTAATACCACCCAGGCAGTAAGCGGCGAGCAGCACCGGGTTGCGCAAATGACTGGCTAAATCGCTTGCTGCTTTGCGCAGCTCAAAGCGCTGGGGTGTAAAGGCGCGACTATTGGGCAACAGACGCCAAAATACCGCGCAGCCAACAAGCGTCATGATACCTACCGCTAGAAATGCCGCCGTGGGGCCGCCAATTTCAGCGGCGCCGCCGCCGACGATACGCCCACTGATGCCGCCAAGTGAATTAGCGCCAATATAGAGTCCCACAGCGCTTAACAGCGCAGGCTTCTCAAACTCATCGCCCATCCAGGCGATCGCCACCGCTGGCAGCCCACCCAGCACAAAGCCCTGCATCAGGCGCAAAAACAGCAAACTTTCAAAGGTGGGTGCGAATGCCAAGGCAATAGAACAGCCGCCTGCAAGCAGCAGAGTGATACGCATGATGCCTTCACGCCCAATGGCATCCGAGAGAGGCCCGAACACCAACAGCGCAATGGCTAAGGAGAGGGTCGACACCGACATGAGCAGGCTGACGCCTAAGGTAGAGACCTGATAGGTCTCCTTTAACCCCGGTAGCAGCGGCTGCGGTGCGTACAAATTGATAAAAACTAGAAATGAGCCGAGGCAAAGCGCCAAGGTGGCGCGCCACCAGGCGCGCGATTTGGCTTCAATCATGCCGTTCCTAAAACATGGTCGGTCTGGCTACTGGAAAACGCTGCCACCCAGTTGAGCCAAATGCGTTGGCTCCAGCGCGCGACGTGACTGCCAGTAGTAGCGCTGCCAGTAACTATTATCCAGTCTGGAGATAATGACCCCTTTTGAGGTGGAGGCGTGGAGAAAATACCCATCGCCCACGTAGATACCCACATGGTTATAGCGCCCCGGCGGTCGGAAGAACACCAGATCGCCCGCCTGCAGCTCTTGGCGGTCGATCGGGCGTCCCTCGTGTACTTGGCCACGGGTGGAGCGCGGAAGCTCTAAATTGAAAGTGTCACGGTAAACATTGCGAACCAGAGCCGAACAGTCGATGCCTCTCTCTGAGGTACCGCCAATCCGGTAAGGCGTTCCGGCCCAGCGCTGGTGTTGTGCCAGCAGCGCCTCGCGAACGACTGTTGGCGGCGGTACTTGCAAACTGCGCAAATGCGCATCGATGGGGTCAACCGGGGACATTTGCGGGTTAGCTCCCATTCCCGGTAACGTCATCGAGAAGTAATTCTCGGGGGCCTGCATATTGCTCTGTCGCGCAGAACCTGCGCAGCCAGCGACCAATGTAACTAAAAAACAAACGCTTACAACACGGACAGCGGTCACAGCGGGGCGTGGCAACGCAACCATGCGATTAACCTCGTGACATTAATAAGAGGGCGGTATGACAAAACTCATTTTCCTTTGCACGACTATAAGCTAGTTATCATATGTTTGGCGAGCATCAATGTAATGTGCGCTGATCGCCCGGCAACGTATCAATATGCAGTGGCGCAAAATGGCGTGGTTTATTGCCAGGAAAATCCAAGCTCACCCATGGGCCAGCCAAGACCGGCGCGCCGCATACCCAAGCTACCAGCGCCTGACGAAAACCGGCTAAAAAGCTTTCTCGTTCAGGGGTTTCGCCCATAAAAAATGAGAAGCCTGCGTACATCCCCATGGCGTACTCTTGCCACCCAGCATAGTGATCCGCCGCCAATTGGTAAGCACGATCCAACACCTTGGCAAAAGCATCGCTGTCCAGCCAGCCTAGCTGCCGCGCAGCAATTGCCAGATCGACCAGTTGGGCAATGTCCCAGGCCGCCATATCCACCTCATTACAGCCATCTTCGTTGTCACGCACACGGCGTAAGCGAAGCAGATGGTGGCGCTCATCTTCAGCACAGTCGCCGGATTCAAGAATGGCGATCTCAGCGCTTAAGCGCTCAGTGTTGAGGGTATAGGGCGCGTAGTTAATCTGATACTCCTGGCGATCCCCCGATTCGAGCATGTAGGTCAAAAACTCCTGCATATCGCCTGCGTTGCTCAAGTGGTAGTGGCTCTCCACCCACTCGCGAATCTCGGCGCACTCACGGGCGCTCTCGGGCTGGGGCTCACTCCATACCGCGCTATTCAGCGGGCCTACCAGTGACATGGCGGTAAAGTGGCTCAAGGTGGGGCGACTGCCCGGCTCACGCCAAGCGTCGTGGCGCCAATCCAACCAGTGAAACAAGCTGCCGGGATCTTCAATGTGCCAAATAATTTCATTCACCAACGAGGAGTGTTCAGGCTCAGGCAGGCAGCTCTCCCAAGCGAACCAGGCTTCTAACAGGCGCTTGGCATTGGGGTAAAAACGGCACAGGCAGCTGCGTAGTGCACTGGCGTATTCCATTAACGGCGCGCGATCAAATAAGCCACTGTCGAGAGACATATGCAGATAGAAGGCGAATTTTTCGGCCATATGGATCGTCGCCGCATGGCGACTTACCCCTTTAACCGCGTTGCGCTGTTTAAGCTCTTCTGGAGTCGGCTGGCCAAACCAGCTCTGCGAGGGGGGTAAAACGCCATGCACAGCGTCGGCCGCCAACTGATTTAGATGGTGCGCCTGGGCGGGCAGCCAGTAACGCGCTAGCGCATGAGCGCCTTCATCGGCATGTAAGCCAAGTGACTCCTGCAAATAGAGCGCCGCGTCGGCACGTTGCTCTTCCGGCAGCGCCGCAGAGGGGTCTATCTGGCGCAGCATGGCATCCGGCTCGCGTACGCTGGCCAGTGCTAACAGCCAATGATGGGGCGTATTGCGCCACTGCCGAATGCGCGCTTGGGATGCCTTGCGCGTAGGCTCGTCCAATAGCTCCCTTGGGGGACGTTTCCAGGGGCTATGGGCACTATGCAGCAACAACTGATGCCGCTCGCTGGGTGTTTTATCTCGCCGGTCGATGCCGTCAAACAGGCTTTGCCCGCGCCCGTAAGCGTTAAGCACAGCGTACCAATCATGGTAGCGGCGACTCATCAAATCGGCGGCATGCCCCGCTAGGTCATCGGCCTCCTCCTGGCTAAGCAAGCCACAGCAGGCGCCGGCCCAAGCGAGTTCAACAATCCGCAGCCAATCCCAAGCTGCCCACTCCAGAGGCTCGCCTTGAGCGACGAACTTATTCAGCACCGGCGCATAGGGCGACTCTTCCACCACGCTACGCTGCCACTCCATGCGTTGGGCGTTGTCCATGCTGAGCAATTCGCGAGCTTCGATATCCCAGCGCTGGCGCTCGCCTTGAGCACCTAGCCAGAGTATCACGCCAATAAGAGCGTCACGGTCATGGACATCCCACACGTGAGCAAGCCACTCGATGGCTTCAGGCCAATCGGTGTGACTCGCGGGATAGGTAATAATCGGCCGGAACAGCGCACATAGCCGCCAGCTCTGCGCCTCGGGCTGCTGGGGCCATAGCGGTGCGGGAGCCGGCAATTTAGCCAGGGCGTTTTCGAGCGCATCCCAGGTAATCCCTTCGCCATCGGTTTCAAGCTTGGCCAGCGCTTGGCAAGCGTCGATAAAACGGTCGTCGGCCCCTACTTCCCAGCCCCGTGCGCCTAACGCACGACGTAGATCTGCCAGCCAGGCACGTAGATCGCTGTAATCACTGGTGATGCGACGGGTTAGATGGTGCGCCCAATGGCGGGCTTGATCAGCGTCTAACCAGCCCGCCGCCCCCGCTAGGGCGGCCCACTCTAAGGCACCTAGCAATCGGTCGGCACTACCCGCAGGCGCCCCCAGCCCATGGAACAGCTGCTCGGCAAGCTCCCCTCGGCTGGTAATCCCCAACTGTAACAGGCGCTGCTCCGCCGCCCCTGCATCGACCGCCAACGGATGAGGAGTAAACGCCCAATCACACAGCACCAGCTGTTGGGCCCACCAGGCATTTAACGCGTCGATCAAGAGGCACCTCGAAAAAGCACAATGACACCAGCCAATAGCCGGAAGTAAAGCTGCCTAGTGTAACGGAAAGTGGCGCGAACACCGATAGCATCAGTATAAACGACGCCGCCCGGCACAAGGCCGGGCGGTGTCATGCGGTTAGCTACTCAATCGCTAAGATTGTTTCACTTTGCTTATTACCCAAAGGAGCACCACTGCACCCACGATCGCGGTGACTAGCGAACCGATAAAGCCACCGGACGAGAGGCCAAGAAGGCTGAACAAAAAACCACCCACGACCGCGCCAACGATACCGACACCGATATTACCCAGGATGCCAAAACCGCCGCCACGCATGATGTTGCCAGCAATCCAACCAGCCAAGCCACCAATGATTAACCATGCAATAAAGCCCATATAGTCTCCTTACTATTTCGATTACGGGTTGCAGTTACGCGTTTTACCTTAGAGTCACGCTTGTTCTACCATAGCACACAGCGTTAGTGTTCGGCGCCTACAGGTATCGATGCCTGGCAACTCTTAAAGGAAAATTCATGATCCCCGACTCGCTCAATCAACTGGTTAAAAGCACTCAAGGACAGCAGACGACGCAGTGGGAAGGCCGCGACGTGGTGCTTTTCAATATGCCTTGGGGCGAGTTGGTGATTAGTCTCCAGGGCGCTCAAGTGCTGCACTTCTGCCCTGCTGGTGATACCGGCTGGTTATGGCTGACACCTACGCCCCAGGCGCTGCCAGGCGCTATCCGGGGTGGCATTCCACTCTGCTGGCCGTGGTTCGCTGACGAGCGCTATGCCGATGAGAGCCCCAACCACGACGGCCCTTTCCATGGTCTTGCCCGCCATGCTGAGTGGCGTCTAGACGCTGTTGATGAGCACGCCGAGGGTATTGAGCTCCACCTCTCTCCAGCACAGCCCCTGCATACACTGCTTACCGCACGCTTAGTGGTACAAGCCAACGCCCAGCGCTTGAACGTTGAGCTGATTAGCGAAAACATCGGCGAAACGCCGATCAAAACCAGCGGCGCGTTGCACACCTACTTAGCCGTTGCCGATACCCACCAGTGTCGCCTGGAAGGCCTTTCCGGGGCGCGCTATCTCGACAAACTGCGCGACTTTGCAGAAAGCGAACAACAAGGCACGCTGGCCGTTCAGGGCCCCGTTGACCGCATTTATCACACCAATGAAGCCGTGCTGCTCAACGATGGCGAGCGCAGCCTGCGCATCGGCAAGCAGTCCAGCGACTCCACGGTGGTGTGGCACCCCAACAACGACCTGCCCAGCGACACTCCCGCCGACGTAGCGCGCCACTTTATCTGCGTTGAAGCCGCCAATACGCGCCTCGACCCGGTATGGTTAGTGCCTGGCGCTCAGCATCTACTAGGCACCACCCTCAGCCGCGGTTAATCTTAGGTTCATCAATGCTTTGTTATCATGCATTTACTATCATTTGTGTTAGGGAGACCCAATGGATCCGCAGCAATGGCTAGAAGCCGCCACCCTGGCCTTTAATTTAATCGGTATGGTGGTGTGCTTGGTCGGCCTGACCCTGGCGCAGAAGATGACACGACGCTGGCCAGGCTACACCCTGGCGGGGGTTGGTTTTTTAATTGCCACCCTGCCGATGCTTTCGCAACTGGTATTAATGTTTAGCCAATAAAGGCTAGGCAAGAGCCACAAAGGGATCGAAAGGATGCGCCAGCCGTTAAGTCGCGAACTGAGCAATTTGTTGGAACGCGGAAGGGATCGCCAACTGCGCTTAGCGGTCACCGGCCTCTCCCAAGCGGGAAAAACCGCGTTTTTAACCTCATTGGTCAACCAACTGCGTCATGCGGGCGTTGAGGCACGGCTCGATTTACTGCCCGCTGCCCGGGAAGGCCGCCTACTGGGTGCCCAAAGGCTTAACCAGCCCGACCTGGGCGTGCCTAGGTTTCCCTACGACCCCGGCATGGCCGCCCTGCGCGATACGCCGCCGCGTTGGCCGGAGCCCACCCGCGGCATCAGCGAATTACGCTTACAGCTGCGCTACCGCCCTGCCCGCAGCGGCTGGCTAACCCCTGAAATTGCCCACCTTACGCTGGATCTATTCGACTACCCTGGCGAGTGGCTGCTCGATTTGCCGCTGCTGCAGCACGACTTTTATAGCTGGAGCCAAGCACAGGCGTTACACGAGGGCGAGCAGCGCCGCGGTCTGTTTAGCGAATGGTTGACGGCAGTGGAGCAGCTCGACCCTGCTGGTGAAGCTGATGAAGCTCAGCTTGCTGCCCTGGCCGAGGAATACGCTCAGGGCCTTCGCCGCGCCAAAAAGGCCGGTTTTTCCGACCTACAGCCCGGGCGTTTTTTGCTTCCCGGCGAACTGGAGGGCGCGCCGGTGCTGCAGTTTTTTCCGCTGCCCCAGCTCGACGCCTCTCAACACAACACATCGAGAGAAATGCTGGAGGCGCTGCCTGCCAATAGCCTTTACGCTACCCTGGCGGCGCGCTTTCGCTACTACCAGCAGCAGGTGGTCAAGCCCTTTTATCGCGATCACTTTCGTCGTTTTGACCGCCAAATTGTACTGGTGGATGTGCTGGGCGCGCTCAATGCCGGGCCCGAGCGCTTTGAAGATCTTTCCCGTGCGCTGCGCCAGTTAATGCATAGCTTCGACTATGGCCAACGCAGCCTGCTCACGCGCTTGTTTGCACCTAAAATTGACCGCCTAGCGATTGCCGCCACCAAAGCCGATCACGTCACCCCCGATCAACACGGCCACTTGGTGCAGCTGTTAGAGGCCCTGCTGGCAGAGCCTCTCAAAGACCTACGCTTTGCCAATGTGCCGGTTAAAGCGCTCTCGCTGGCAGCGATTCGGGCCACTGAAGCCCGTGAGGTGACCCATGAGGGTAAGCGCTCACCTGCTCTGCGAGGCACCACACTGGAAGGAGAAGAGGTGCTGGTTTACCCCGGTGATGTGCCCGCCCGGCTGCCCGCTGCCGATTTCTGGCAGCAGCAGGGCTTCGATTTCCCCGGCTTTCGCCCGATGCAAACCACGTCAGAAGCGCTGGATCATATCCGCATGGACGCCGCCATCGACTGGCTGATTGGAGATAAACTGACATGACCACCCCACAGCCACGTCGTCACTTTACGCTGGATGACACGCCCGAAGAGGCCGCTGATGCAGAGATAGCTCTACGCCAGCGCGAAGCCTTTGCTGGCACTAGCGAGCATCATCCACTGGCGCCCCTTCCCGAAGACAAAGCGCTGCCTGCTGCCAGTTTAGGCGCACCCCGTAAACGCCGCTGGGGGCTGCTATTTGCCCTGGCCGGTGGAGCCGGTCTAGGCACGGCAGAACTGGTCACCGGCATTCCTGATGCGATGGCTCAGTCGCAGTGGCTCGCCATGGCCTGGCAGCTGTTCGGGATCAGCCTGATTGGCCTAGGGGGCGTTTCACTGCTGAAAGAGTTGGGCCGTTTGCGCCGTCTCAAGCGCCACGACAAACTGCGCAGCAATCTGGCCGAGCTGCCGCTACGCTCACCCAAGCAGGCCCGGGAGATGGCCGAGCAGCTAAGACGTCAGCTCAAACTCGCCGACGATGACCCGCACTGGCTGGCCTTTCAACGCGCTAGCCAACCCCACCATAACGGGGAGGAGATCCAGGCACTGCTGCGTTACCACCTGCTAGCCCCGCGTGATCGCGAGGCCCAGCGCCTGATTACGCGTATGTCCGGTGAAACCGCCATCATGGTCGCCATCAGCCCGCTAACGCTGGTGGATATGGCGCTGGTAGCCTGGCGCAGCCTGGCGATGGTGGATCGACTCTGTCGCCTTTATGGGCTTGAGCTGGGCTACGCCAGCCGCCTGCGGCTGTTTCGTAACGTGCTGCACAACATGGCTTTTGCCGGTGCCAGCGAACTGGCCACCGAGGCCAGTATGGATATGCTCTCGCTGGATTTAGCCAGCCGCCTCTCCGCACGCGCAGGCCAAGGGCTTGCCACCGGGCTGCTTAGCGCGCGCCTGGGGCTACGCGCCCAGCGGCTCTGTCGTCCAGTGCCTTTCACTGCCGATGAGCAGCCCAAGATCGCCGATCTACGCCAGGATCTGTGGCGGCAAATCAAGCGGCTCGACAAAGAAACGGCGCCGCAGAGACGCTAATTAAGTAGCCGACAACAAGCCTGTTTTCGGCCACAAGATGGGATTCAACGCTGTTTATCCTCATGATGGGTGTTTGACATGGCATCCTCCAATGAGGAGACGTAGTGTATGAACAGTTCCAATGATCCTGAGTCGCCTTCGGTAACGAGCGACATGCAGACCGACTATGTCGTCGGCCAGGACAATATCAAGGGGCAGCTTGGCCCCATCGGTTTCGACATCCACAACCGCGTTTTTGTTGTATCCGCGCTGGCCTCGGCTATTTTTATCGTCCTTACCCTGCTGTTTCCAGAGCGAGCGGGGAATGCTTTTCAGTCCATTGTTGCCTTCTCGACGGGTACGTTGGACTGGTATTTCATGATCCTGGTCGATTTCTTTATTCTGTTCTGCTTGGCGCTGGTGGTTCTGCCCTATGGGTCAGTCAGGCTGGGCGGGGCCGATGCCCGACCGGATCACAGCTACCTCTCCTGGTTCGCCATGCTGTTCACCGCGGGGATCGGCATCGGCCTGCTGTTTTTCGGCGTGCTCGAACCGGTTTACCACGCCAATGTCTCGCTGCCTCTGGGTATCGCATCACCCTTCGGCGCTGACGGGGCGCTGAATCCAGCCGCTATTGATGACGCCAGCGCCATGGGGCTGGCGGGTACCTATCTGCACTGGGGTATCCATGGCTGGGCGGTGTATGTGGTGATGGCGCTAGCGCTGGGCCTGTTTACCTACAACAAAGGCCTGCCGTTTTCGATTCGTTCGGCATTCTTTCCCATTCTCGGTGAGCGTGTCTGGGGCTGGTGGGGCCACGTGATCGATATCCTGGCGGTGTTTTCCACCCTCTTCGGGCTGGCCACCTCCCTTGGGCTTGGGGCACAGCAGGCTAATGCGGGGATGAACTTTGTCTTCGGCCTGGAAGTAAGCACCTTAACCCAGGTCATCGTCATCATTCTGGTGACAGCGGTGGCGCTGGTGTCGGTTTGGCGCGGTCTTGAGGGTGGCTTGAAGAAGCTTTCAGAGATCAACATGATCCTGGCCGTTCTGTTCTTCTTTTTTGTGCTTTTCGCTGGCCCTACTCTGCTGGCCATGACGGGTTTCTGGTCGGGGCTTACCACCTATGTCACGGACTTTATTCCTCTATCCGCGCCCTTCGGTCGTGAGGACGATGCCTACCGCCAGTCCTGGACAATTTTCTACTGGGCCTGGTGGATTAGCTGGGCACCTTTCGTGGGGATGTTTATCGCTCGCGTCTCCCGGGGGCGTACGGTGCGTGAGTTTATCCTCTGCGTTTTGCTGGTGCCCAGTCTGTTTATCTTTATCTGGATGGGCGTCTTTGGCTCGACCGCCCTTGAACAGCTCTATGCTGACCCGGCAGGCAGCCTGGTTAAAGAGTATGTCATCGACAACTACAGACCCGAGCTGTCGCTGTTCGGCATGCTAAACGAGCTACCATTGACGGGCCTGATGTCGACCCTGGGCATCGTTTTGGCGCTGATCTTCTTTGTCACCTCTTCGGACTCCGGCTCTCTGGTCATCGACACCATCACCGCCGGTGGCAAAATCGACGCTCCGCGCCCGCAGCGGATGTTCTGGGCGATCGTCGAGGGCCTAATCGCGATAGTGCTGCTGATCGGCGGTGGTCTGACCGCCCTTCAGGCAGGGGTTACCGCCACCGCTATTCCGTTCTCGATTGTGATGCTGCTGATGTGCTACTCGATCATCAAAGCGCTCAATGGCGAGCTGCGGCTTATTCGAAAGTGATACCTGCAGCTAAAAACCTTTAGACAACTGTAAAAAAGGCCCCCTGCTGAAACCAGCAGGGGGCCTTACTATTTCACGACAGACTCGAACCAAGTCGCCTACGCAATACGCTGCTCGGTCTCGGCATCAAATAGAATCGCCCGCGCCATATCAACACGCAGCGATAAGCGCTCCCCTGCGACCACCGCGCATTTAGGCCCAACACGGGCAGTCACTTCCTGTTCGCCCAGGGGTAAACGCAGCAAAATATCCGCTCCGGTAGGCTCTACCACCGCCACACTGGCGCTCAGCAGCGTTCCTTCGGCTTGGGACGTTAATCGCTCATCTTCTTCACTGAAGTGCTCTGGGCGTAGGCCAAGAATGACCGGCTGGTTAAGCCGTTCGGCCATATCTGGGGCGATGCGCTCTTCCGGCCAGGGTAGCACCAGCTCATCCTCACCCGGCGTGGCAATGCGCAGTTGATAACCGCCGTTGCTATCTTCCAGAGTGGCGCGAATAAAGTTCATCGACGGCGAGCCCATAAAGCCCGCCACAAACATATCCACCGGGTTGTTGTAGACCTCATCCGGCGAGCCGAGCTGCAGAATATGGCCGTCGCGCATCACCGCAATGCAGTCGGCCAGGGTCATGGCTTCGACCTGGTCGTGGGTGACGTAAACAATGGTGGTGCCCAGGCGCTGGTGGAGCTTTTTGATCTCGGTGCGCATATCCACGCGCAGTTTGGCATCCAGGTTTGAGAGCGGCTCGTCAAACAGGTACACCTTTGGTTCACGGGCAAGCGCCCGCCCCATCGCCACCCGCTGGCGCTGCCCGCCGGAGAGCTGCGCAGGTTTGCGCTCCAGCAGGTGAGTGATCTGCAGTAGATCGGCTACCCGCTCTACGGCGGCTTCCCGCTCGGCTTTGGGCACCTTGCGCATCTCCAGCCCGAAGCTGATGTTCTGGCGTACGGTCATGCTGGGGTAAAGCGCGTAGGACTGAAATACCATGGCGATATCCCGATCCGCGGGGGTTCGCCAGGTCACGTCTTCACCATCGATATAAATATTGCCAGAAGTCACCGGTTCAAGCCCGGCAATGGCATTCATCAGCGTGGACTTACCGCAGCCCGAGGGGCCAACCAGAATCAGGAACTCGCCGGAATCGATCGAAATACTGACGTCTTTGAGCACCCGCTCGCTGCCGAACTCTTTGCGCACGTTGTGGATTTCTAACGCTGCCATAATGAAAATCCTATTGTAAAGCGACTGACAAAACCCATTCATTTGGAGGGTCAGAAGTAGCCCGTAGCGGGGGTCTTTCGCCATGGATGGCGAAAGTAGCGCCCATGGATGGGTTCACAGCGCCCCCGCGGAGGGCTGCTTCTGACCTTCTAGAAATGGTTGCCCCTCACCTAGTTGTTATTAGCCTTTCACGGAGCCTGCTGTCAGCCCGCGCACGAAGTATTTTCCCGCCAGCACGTACACCACCAGGGTGGGCAGCGCGGCAATCATCGCTGCCGCCATATCCACGTTGTACTCGCGCACGCCGGTGGAGGTATTCACCAGGTTGTTTAGCGCCACGGTAACGGGCTGGGTGTTATGAGCTGAAAACGCCACGCCAAACAGGAAGTCATTCCAGATTTGGGTGAACTGCCAAATTACCGAAACAACGATAATGGGAGCGGAAACCGGCAGTAGAATGCGCCAGAAGATGCGGAAGAAACCCGCGCCATCCAACTTCGCCGCCGATACCAACTCATTAGGGATACCCACGTAGAAGTTGCGGAAAAACAGCGTGGTAAAAGCGATGCCAAAGACCACGTGAACCAGGATCAACCCGGCGCGGGAGCTGGAGATCCCCAGCCAGCCGAGGGTTTGCGCCATAGGCAATAGCACCACCTGGAAGGGAATAAAACACCCAAACAGCATTAGCGCGAAGACTAACTCGGAGCCTTTGAAGCGCCATTTGGTTAGCGCGTAGCCGTTAAGGGCACCAATAGTGGTTGAGATCAGCACCGCTGGAATCACAATCGCAAAGGAGTTCCAGAAGTAGCCGCCAACGCCATCGCAGCGCATGCCGGTACAGGCTTCACCCCAGGCTTTTGTCCACGGTGCGAAAGTGGGATTTTGCGGAAACGAGAGCAGCGACCCGGCGCTGATTTCGCTCAGCGGCTTCACCGAGGTCATCAGCATGACCACCAGCGGTAGAATATAGAACAGCGCGGCGAGTATCAGCACGCCATAGAGCAGGCCACGGCCCAGCCGCGCAGCGGGCGTCTGACGACGAATCACATTAGCCATGCTTGCGGCTCCTTAGTTCGGAGTAGAGATAAGGAATCAAAATCGCCAACACGCCGCCCAACATCAGCATGGCGCTGGCAGAGCCCAAACCTATCTGCGCCCGGGTAAAGGCGTGGGCGTACATAAAGGTGGCAGGTAAATCGGTGGCATAGCCCGGCCCACCGCCAGTAAGCGCGACGACCAGGTCAAAGCTCTTAATCGCGATATGGGCCAAGATCATCACCGCGCTAAACACCACCGGGCGCAGGCACGGCATCACTACGCGCAGATAAATCCGCGGCAGGCTAGCGCCATCTAGTTGCGCTGCTTTGATAATGCTGTCATCAATACCCCGCAAGCCGGCTAAAAACAGCGCCATCACAAAGCCTGACGCCTGCCATACGGCGGCAATCACCAGGGTATAAATCGCCATATCAGGATCGACAATCCAGTCAAAGCGAAACGACTCAAAGCCCCAGCCTTGAACCATCGCTTGAATGCCCAGCTGCGGGTTGAGTAGCCACTTCCACACCACACCGGTCACGATAAACGACAGCGCCATGGGGTAGAGGTAAATCGTGCGCAGCGCGCCCTCTTGGCGAATTTTCTGATCAAGCAGTATCGCCAGCAACGCGCCGATCGCCAGGCAAATCACCACGAACAGCACGCCAAAAATCATCAGGTTGGTCGAGGCGACCCACCAGCGCTCATTAGCCATCAGGCGTGCATATTGACCAAAGCCGACAAAGTCGTAGCTGGGCAGCATGCGCGAGCTGGTTAGCGAGAGCACGAACGTCCACAGCATGAAGCCGTAAACAAAGAACAGCGAAATGGCCACCGACGGTGCCAGCACCAGGCGAGGCAGCCACGCCTGCAAACCACCGGATGGCGTCGACCGCTTAGCGCCAGCCCCTAAAGGCGTCGCAGAGGTATTTTTCATGGGGAGGGAATCTCTCATGGAGAAGTATCCTTGCCAAGCAACATAGTGTCCTTGCTAAGCAACATAGTGTCTTTGCTAAGCAAAATAGGCGCCGCCGTTGCAGCGGCGCCTGAAGAACGCTAACGCTAGAGAAGCCTAGAAAGAGGCCGCTTCGGCAGCGCTCACCATACGTTCTGCCGCTTCTTCAGCAGGCATATCGGCATCGTTGAAGTAGTTGGTGACCACGTCAAAAATGGCGCCCTGAATATCCGCACGTACGGCCATACCGTGGGCCATACTGGGCACTAGGCCACCCTCTTCAGCGGTGCGCTGGAAATCAGCCAACGACTGCTGGGCACAGCTATCGAATTCGCTCATGTCCAGATCAGGCCGCGCCGGGATTGAACCTTTGGCAAGGTTAAACGCTTCCTGAAAAGTAGGCTCAAGTACCAGGCGGGCTAACGCTTGCTGCGCTTCACGCTCCTCGTCGTCGCTGACCCGGAACATGGCCAGACTATCGATATTGAAGGTGAACGCATCTTGGGTGCCCGGCGCTGCCGCACACAGGTAATCTTCTCCGGCGGTCAGTCCGGCCGCGGTGAATTCGCCTTTGGCCCAATCGCCCATCAGCTGAAACCCAGCAACCCCCTGAATCACCATGGCGGTAGCGACATTCCAGTCACGCCCGGGCATACCTTCATCCATCAGCTCGCGGGTGCGTTTAAAGTCTTCAAGGGCATCGATCATTTGTTCGCCGCCCAGGGCCTCTGGGTCTAGTTCTACCAATGCCTGCTGATAAAACTCGCTCCCCTGGCCACCTAACAGCACGCTTTCGAAGACCGTCGCGTCCTGCCAGGCCTGACCGCCATGAGCCAGCGGTACGAAGCCCGCTTCGCGGATCGCCTCACCTGCCTCGAATAGCTCATCCAGCGTGGTGGGCATCTCTACCCCTGCCGCGTCCAGCACTTCCGGGTTGGCCCACAGCCAGTTAACCCGGTGCACGTTGACGGGTACCGCCACGTATTGACCATCGTGGCGCATGATATTGGCCACGACTTCTGGCAGCAGTTCATCCCAACCTTCCGCATCGGCAACGCCGTTTAGGTCACCGAGCAAGCCAAGCTCACCCCACTCCTGAATTTCGGGGCCTTTGATTTGGGCTGCAGAGGGTGGGTTGCCCGACATGGCACGAGATTTAAGCACCGTCATGGCGGTTTCACCTCCGCCACCGGCCACGGCAAAGTCCTGCCAGCCGTAGCCTTCAGCCTCCATTAACTCTTTAAGCACGTTGGCAGCGCGAGCTTCACCACCGGACGTCCACCAGTGCAGTACTTCGACTTCATTTGCTTGAGCGGTGGTGGCGAGCGTGGCACCTGCCAGAGCAAGCGCGAGGGTTATCTTCTTAAACGTCGACATGGAGTTACTCCTTATATTGTTATTGTCCTCTCGGACGTGCGACATCCAAGAGGTTACGCCACGGCGTGCGTGAACGGGAGTTACCGAGTACTGCATAGTGTTGGGGTTTTATTACAAACCTGTAATAGTTTCTTGGCGGGGTAGCGTGAGAGTCACTATCAGCCCACCATCAGTATGGTTGGCGAGCGTAATATCGCCACCGTGGGCACGGGCAATATGCCGAGCAATACCCAACCCCAGGCCGCTACCGCCGGTGTGTCGGCTGCGTGAGGGCTCCAGGCGAACGAAGGGCGAAAACACCCGCCCCAACTGCTCTTCAGGTATACCTGGGCCGTGGTCACGAACACGCATGGTAACCGCATTACCGTGATCAACGAGTTCCACATCCGCTTGCTTGCCATAGAACACTGCATTCTCAAGCAGGTTCGCCAAACAGCGTTTAAGCGCCAGCGGTTTGGCAATCAGCGGTGCAACAGGGTGAGTGCTTTTAATCTCGATAGTGACCTTACCGCCTTGAAGGCTAAGCTCTTCGGCCAGCTCTTCGATCAGGTGCGTTAGATCAACGGGCGCGGGCTCTTCGTGCAGATCCAAGCCTTTCACCGAGGCCAAGGCGCCTTTAACCAAGCTATCCAACTCATCCAGTGAGGCGCAAAAGCGCTCACGCTGATAGTCGTCTTCGAGCATCTCGGCGCGTAGGCGCATCCGGGTTAACGGCGTTTTTAAATCATGGGAAATCGCCGAAAACAGCCGTTCTCGCTCCTCAATCTGCTCGCGGATACGCCGCTGCATACGATTGAACGCCGCGGCGGTGGCGGCCACTTCTTTGGGGCCGCTCTCCCGTAGTGGCGGCATATCCAAGTCATCGCCCAACTGATTAGCTGCCCGCGAGAGCCGCGCCAATGGCCGGGTCACGCTGGTAATGCCCAATAGCGAAAGCGCCAGCACGCTCAGCAGCACCAGCAGCCCTACCAGCAAACGCTCTTCAGAAAGCCAGCGATAGCCGCTGAAAATATCCGGTACGCCCAGCAGCGTGGCGACATACAGCCAGGTGCCTGGCGCAAGCTCCAGTTGAACCACTAGAATCGGCGGCGAGAGCGGCTCCATCAGCAAGCTGTGCTGCCCCCAGCGCGGCGGCAGGTCGTAAAGCAGTACTTCATTATTGAGCACACGCAGGTTTTCCGGGCGGGAGAACTCGACAATCACATCGTCGATATTGAGCTGCTGGGTGAGCACCGAGCGCACATTGTTCACCACCACCTGTTTTTCAGGCCCCGAGCCGATATCGTCGATAGTCAGCCTGCGTTCGTTGACGCTAACAAAAAAGCGCGTGCCACCCATATTACGCAGCTGATCGAGCACAATATGGCGATAGTCAACGGGCAGTGAGCGGAAAAACTTCATGGTGGAGGCGATGCTAAACGCCATGTTGGTGGACAGCTCATCCAGCTGTGCCAAGTGGCTGGAGCGCACCTGGGAAGTCCAGATGGCGTAGCTGGCCCCTTGGGCGACCAGCACTCCGGCGATCATGATGATCACAAAGCGCCCGCGAAGAGACGCTGGCAGCCAGCGGGATAAGCGTCGCCGGATATGCGCCCACCCCGCCCGGCTCACGTTAATGCATCGACCTGGGCGGTTAACACATACCCTGCCCCGCGCACCGTTCGAATCAGCTGCGAGTGCTGGGCATCTTCACCCAGCCGTTGGCGCAAGCGGCAAACGTGGACATCAATGGAGCGGTCAAGCGGCGGCGCGTCCCGCCCCCGGGTAAGCGCGTAGAGATCATCCCGAGTGAGTACCTTCGCCGGGTGCTCCAAAAACACCTGCAATAGCTGAAAATCAGCCCCTGAAAGCGCGGCGCGCTCGCCCTGCAGGTCAATCAACTCGCGGGTCATGCGGTCGAGTTGCCAATTACCAAAACTGACCCAGCGCGCCTGCCCCGCAGGCAACTCTGGTGGAGCACTGCGGGTGCGTCGCAGTACCGCTTTGACGCGCGCCAGCAATTCGCGGGGATTAAACGGCTTGCCCAAGTAGTCATCAGCACCCAGCTCCAGACCCAGAATGCGGTCGGTCTCATCGGCGCTGGCGGTAAGCATTATGATCGGCACATCGCTGTGCTTTCGAACATCGCGGCAGATGGTAAAGCCGTCATCTCCGGGAAGCATTAAATCGACAATCAGCAAGTCAGGTGCGTGTTCAGCGCGCAGCGAATGCAGCGCTTGGGCACCGTCCGCCGTAAATACCCGGTAACCGTGGCGCCCCAGGTAGTCAGCGAGCAGTTCACAAATTTCCGGGTCATCGTCGACCACAATCAAAGTAGCAGGGGTTGTCGTCATCTCAGCGGGTTCAGCCCTACGCTATTGTCGTTATTGGGCCTTGATGATGGTCGAGGGGCTGGACAGTAGCAATAGTGCTACGACCAAGGTTGCATTAGCGTTAATCATTGACGAAAGCCATGCGCTCCTTGCGCTTAAATTCCAAACCGCTTTCTCAACCACTTGGCAACGGCGGCCTCACCATGGTGACCGATACGCTCAGCGCTGGTGACACGATCAAATAGCGCCGGGTGAGCATTGGCCATTACCTGGGCTTCCCCTGCTAAATCGAGCATTTCGGTATCGTTAAGATTATCGCCAAACGCTAGGCAATCTGCAGGCGTTAAGCCCAACCGTTCCAGCAGTGATGACAGCGCCACGCCTTTGTTGACCCCACCGGCCATGATTTCCAGAGAATCAATCGTGGAATAGGTAATATGCAGCCCGTCGCCGTGGGCCTCTTGCGCCTGGGCTTCTAGCTGTTTTAGCGCCTTTGGATCGCCTAGATAGAGCACTTTGCCTACACCATTAGCGTCCATTTGCGCGGGGGGCACGACTTCATAGCCAAAACCGGTAGAAGCGTGAAGTGATAATAAATGTGGAGCCTCTGAATCAATATGCCAGCCGCTTTCGCGATAAAGGTTAAGCCGTACTTGAGGCGGACGCGGAAGACCGATCAGCGTCTTTGCATGTTCAGGCGCAAGGTGATTAGCCGCCAGCAGAGTATCTACGGGGTCGTGAACATAGGCGCCGTTGGTGCTGATCAAGTGCGCAGGAATGTCTAACTGATCACGAAACACCTTCATATCGTGGTAGTGGCGACCCGAGGCGAGCGCGACATGATGGCCTTGCTTTACCAATGCTCTTAGCACCTCGACGGTGCTTTCGTGCAGGGTGTGGTCGCTTCCTAATAGGGTTCCATCCAGGTCAGAAACAATCAGGCGAGGTTTCATAGCGCGCTCCGTGAGTATGAATATTCAGCTTAACCGATTCCCTTGAGCGCATGTAAGCCTTTGACTCGCCGTTACCAACGCCAACATCAGGGCCAACATCGCGTAGCGACAATTGGCGCAGCCTGCGGGAATCCGTATAGTGGCAGCCTAACTCTCGCCAACTGATTGAGCTCATGCTTCAGAACAACGCCATGCTTGCCCAGCTCAAGCAACAGATTCGTCAAACCACCCCCCGCGCTGAAGGGGTGATCAAAGCCACCGACAAAGGTTTCGGTTTTCTCGAAACCGACGACGGTGAATCCTATTTCGTGCCGCCGCCCGCCATGAAGCAGGTGATTCACGGTGATCGCGTGGAAGGCGTGATTCACGAGAACGGTGACAAAAAGTCCATTGAGCCGGAAAAGCTGATTGAAGCGGGTCTTGATCGGTTTGTTTCCCGCGTGCAGAAACGTGAGGGCCGCCTATCTGTCGTCCCCGACCATCCGTCGATTAAAAATATTATCAAGGCGCGGATAAAGAACAGCCTTGATGAGGACACCATTGCTGACGGCGACTGGGTCGTCGCTCGCTTGGTACGCCATCCGCTAAAAGCCGACGACCGCGCTTTCTTTGCCCAGATTGATGAATTGGTTGCGAAAAGCGATGACCCGGCAGTGCCGTGGCGCGTTACGCTGGCTCGCCATGCGCTGGAGCAAGAGTGCCCCGATGCAGGCACCGACTGGCCGTTAATTGATGAAGGCCTGACTCGCGAAGACTTAACGTCCACGCCCTTCTTCACCATTGATGGTGAGAAGACCCGCGATATGGATGATGCGCTGCATGTCGCTGCTCGTGCGGAAGGCGGCTGGCGGTTGAGCGTGGCGATTGCCGACCCCACCGCTTATGTGGAAGAGGGCCATGCGGCTGACTTGGAAGCCCGCACTCGCGCTTTTACCGTTTACCTGCCTGGCCAAAACGTCACTATGCTGCCAGAGCAGCTAGCGGATGATCTCTGCTCGTTGTGGGAAGGCAAGGAGCGCCCCGCGCTGGCCTGTACGCTGGATATTAATGCTGACGGCAGCCTGGGCGATTACCGCTTTTTTGCGGCGAACGTTAAATCTCACGCCAAGCTCGTTTACGACAACGTCTCCGACTGGATCGAAGGTCAAGGCGACTGGGCACCTGCGGATGAGATCGCCGAGCAGCTTACTGCGCTGCGTGATTTGACCGAGGCGCGCACCGCTTGGCGCAATGAACACGCGCTGGTGTTTAAAGACCGCCCGGACTACGTGTTTGATCTCGACGCCGCCGGTAATGTACTGGCGGTGCGCACCGAAGAGCGCCGCATTGCCAACCGCATGATCGAAGAGTCGATGATTGTGGCCAACGCCTGCTGCGCGGATTTCCTGGCCCAGCATATCGGCCACGGTATCTTCAACGTGCACCGCGCCTTTGAGCCGGAAAAAGCCGAAGCCGCCCAGGAGTTTCTGGCCGGGCAAGAGATCATCGTCGAGCGTGAAGCGCTCACCGAGCTTGCCCGTTACACTGAGCTGAAGCGTGCGCTGGAAAGCCGCGACGACGCCTGGCTGGATGCGCGTCTGCGCCGTTTCCAGGGCTTTACCATGATGTCCGCTCAGCCCGGCCCGCACTTTGGTTTAGGCTTGGCTGCCTACGCCACCTGGACGTCGCCGATTCGTAAGTATGGCGATATGGTCAACCACCGCCTGATCAAGCGCGTGCTTAAAGGCGAACAGGCACCCGCCGAGGCGACCCAGCAGCTCACCGAGCAGCTGACGGAGCGTCGCCGCCTGAACCGTATGGCCGAACGCGATGTGAAGGATTGGCTCTACGTGCGTTACCTGACGCCCTCCGCGCAGAACCAGGACACCTTTGAGGCCGAAATCATGGCCATCAACCGTGGCGGTATGCGCGTTCGTCTGCTGGAGAATGGCGCGACGGCGTTTGTGCCAGCGCCCTTAATGCACAGTGACCGCAGTAAAGTGGTGATTGACGATAAAGAGGGGCGTATTCAAATTGAGGGTGAAGAGCGTTATAAGCTTGGCGATCCTATTCGGGTAGCACTGACCGAAGCCCGTGAAGAGACTCGCTCACTGGTGGCTAAACCTGCTGAGTAAAGCGAACGTGTTTAATCGCAAAAACCGACAACGGCGCCTAATAGCGCCGTTGTTGTTTCTTTAGTTCAGGCCTTCATTTAATCAGCCCTATCGTTCACATCAATGTAAATGCATAGCTGCTGACTTAAAACTCTGCATGTCTTGGAGCCGAGGGTAAAGCCGTTGTAGGCTTATAATCTGTTGCCTTTTGCACAACAGCTTCATCTATTTGAAAGGCAGCTACCAACTCGCGAAGTCGCCCAGCCTGATCTTCCAAGGAAAATGCTGCATTAGTCGATTGCTGGACCAAGGTGCTGTTTTGCTGAGTGGTAGAATCCATTTCAGTAATAGCAGTATTGATCTGCTCAATACCACTACTTTGCTCCCGAGTGGCAGAGGAGACCTCGACCATCAACATAGCTAGCCGCTGGATCACCGCTTCCGTCTCACCTATGGTCGCAGCGCCTCGCTCCGCTTGGTCAGAACATAGCTTTATTTTGCTACGCGTATCGTCGAGCATGCTGCGTATTTCACCTGCTGAAGCGGCACTGCGGCTTGCTAACGCACGAACTTCCGTCGCGACCACTGCAAACCCACGGCCTTTATCACCAGCACGCGCCGCTTCAACGGAGGCGTTTAAAGCCAGGATATTGGTTTGAAATGCAATTGTATCGATTGCCTCAACGATCTTATCCATGCTTAGCGATGCGGCTGTCACTTCGCGCATTAATTCCACACTTCGGGAAACTTCTTCACCACTACTTTGCATCTGCTGCGAAGCATTATGGGCCAGCGTATCAGCCTCTTTGGTTGAATCACTATTCTGGCGAACCGTTGCCGTCATCTCCTCCATACTTGAAGCCGTTTCCTGCAAGGCAGCTGCTTGCTGCTCAGTACGAGCAGCGAGTTCCTGCCCGCCTTTGGCAATCTCATTGGCACCGTGCAAAACATTTTCGCTTGAGTCACGTAGTGAGGCGACCAGCGTCGTAAGCTCTTTGCTCATGTGAGCCATAGAACTCAATAGCTGTGCTGTTTCATCACGTCCGGTGAATACAACATCGTGGCGTAAATCGCCTTCCGCTACACGCTGGGTGACCTCTACGGCTCTTCGCAACGGCAGTACGATACTTCGCGTAATGGCAATAGCCAGTGCCACTGCCATCAACAGCGCCACTCCCGCGAAGATGCACAGTTGCCAAAGTGCTAACCGGTACTCAGCGTTTATCGTTTCATTAGCGATTTGAACGCCCGAACCCGCCGCCGAACTGATCTCATCAGCTAATTCCTCCAGCCGATAGATACTATCTTTATGTTCACCAAACGCCTGGTTGGCTTGGGAGGTATCGGAAATACTGCCTCCCTCGATTCGACGAAACACCTGCATGAAGCCCTCTTCATACCCCTGAAGAGCGCCTTGTGCCTGCTGATAGAGAGAATCTAAACTATCTTGGCTCGCGATTTCTTCTCCCTCCTGAAGGGCAGTCCGAATTGCCTCAATGGCCGCCACCCAACGTTGCTGATAGTCCGCTACCCGTTCGGGACTGTCGATATTGATAAACATATCCTTTTCATAACGCCGAGCAAGCAACGCCAACCGCTGAATCTCAGCAGCATTACTGGCTAGAGCAACATCCGTGTCCAAGGTTTTTTGAGCCGTATCTTTAGTAACGGTGATACCTACCACCCCCGCCACTAAGGTGCCCAAAAGAAAAAGCGAAACTAAGCCAAAGGCTAACGCTAAGCGAGTGCCAATCTTGAACCGGGAAAGCATAGCCACATCCTAATAAGTAAGAGGACTAAGATTGTAGGCAACAAGAATGAAAACTGTAACTCACCCTTTGCAAACTATTGTCAACTTTTATACAGAGTTAAAGAGTATCTACCCTACCCGCGCGTGAGCGAATATCGGCCAGTTCTATGACACTATCTGCCGATGCTGAAGAAAGAACCGCAGCATTTCCCGGGTAGCGTCAGGGCCTTGAGGGTCGGTATAGCTGCCCTTTTTACTACCTCCTGACCAAGCATGGCCCGCGCCGTGGATGCACCACTGCTCCATGTGTGGTTCGCCCTTCTCATTGTGATGCGTGGTACGTGTATAGGCATGGCCATTGGCCACCTTCCCCTGCTCTACCGTCGCCCCTGCTTGACGCGATGTGCTGTACTGGGCGGCTACTCGATCCGCATTGCTGGGGTGCACGGTGGTGTCACGATCACCATGAAAGATAATCGCTGGCACATTCGAGCCCCATCCGGCTCCTTTTGCTTGATTACCGCCACCGAGCGGCCCTGTGCCGCCCTGCATTGCCCCCAAGGCATCGGGAAGACTCTGGGCCACGCCATGGGGCAGCCCAGAGTGCACGCCTACCGCAGCAAAAAGATCGGGATAGGTCATCGCCAGAGTGGTCGCCATGGCGGCGCCTGCCGAGAGCCCTGCCACATAGACACGAGAGGCATCGAGCCCGTAGGTGGCGATAATCTGACGCGTCATGCCCGCCAAAATTGCCGGCTCACCGCCCTCACGCTGCTGGTCTTCGGCCTTGAACCAGTTCCAGCACTTGGAGTTGTTGGCGGTCATCGGCTGGGCCGGATAGAGCACGCAACACAGCTGCTCTTCGGCCAGCCGGTTCATATCGGTTCCAGCAGCGAAATCATCGGGATTCTGCGTGCAACCATGCAGCATAACCACTAGCGGCAGCGCTTGCCCGTGATAGCCGCTGGGGATATACAGCTTGTAATCGCGTGTGCCGACGCGGTTGCTGAAACTACCGGCCGTGAAGGCGCCTGCGTTCGTTTGACGAGCGTGGCCTGAGGCAGAAGTTGGGGCCTCTGACGTTGGTTTGGTTACCGTGTCGTCTTTATCAACAACTTGCCAGGTTCCATCGATGGTATCGCCACCTCGGTAAGCGTTTTCTGACGTTTCCTCTCGCCTGGCTTCGGGCTCGCCGCCCTGAAGGAGAGCCATGGCCTCATGCAGTTTCCCCGCACGGGTGAGTCGCGTTGCTTCTTCCATTCGCTTCGACATAGTGGCGTCGATCATGATCAATGTCCCTATTGAGTGATTCAGTGGATTCGATCCGCCAGGGCGGCCTTGACCGCTTTGCTAGCGTGCAGTGCGCCCAGTACGACCACCGACTCGATGGTGGCAAGAGCTAACTCCGGCGTAACGTCGTCGGCAATACTGGCCATACCCAGAACCTGAATCTGCAATTTCTCCCCTGCCGACTGCAGGGCTTCTAGATCCGCACGACTATAGTGCTCAAGCCCGAGTACAAACGACTTGCGGGTGACGGTCTCTTTAACGACCTCGGCATGGGTCACCAACTGGTTGCGAATGGCGGTGCGAATCAGATCGGTTCGGTTGGAGTAAAACCCCTCCTGAACCAGCAGGTCTATCTGCCCCAGGTCAACGACCCCCAGATTGATGGTGATCTTCTCGCTGGAGTCGCCGCTTTTGCGGCGCAGTTCGTGCACGCTCATAGGTGATGTCTCTTTTGCTCATCATAAAACGCTTATTGATACCTACTAACTGGCAATCACATACCGGTCGCGCATCAATTAACTCTAAATGGAATCCATATAACATCCATATGGCATCCATATGGATGGTTAGAATAGACAATGCCGAGAAATAGTCCAGCTCGAAACCTCAAATACACTTGAATAACAGAAAATAAAAAGCGGGCTCCGTTGTCGCTGAACTGACTTATTTCTCCTTTATGGTGAAACGATGACACTCTTTGGGGTTGGAGGTTAGATTGCACATTGCCGATGTGACGATGTTTCATGCCCCCGCCAGCGGCGGTGTGCGTACCTACTTACAGGCTAAACACCGCGTTTTTTCACACCTCCCACAGCTACGAACCAGCCTGCTGGTTCCGGGAGCAGAGCGCGATAGTTTGGGCGACCACCACACTTTACCGGCGTTACACCTGCCCTTAGGTCAAGGCTATCGCTTTCCGTTACGAGGCTCGCCATGGCGTGATGCCCTGGTCGATCTAAAACCAGACCTTATTGAGGCAGGCGACCCCTATGTAACCGCTTGGGCGGCACTCGAGGCAGGTCAACGGCTCGGTGTGCCAGTGGTCGGTTTCTATCACTCCGACCTCCCACGTCTGATGGGAGACCGCTTTGGGCGCTTCGTTGAGAAACGCTTAACCCGATATGTCACGACGCTTTATAGCCAGTTTGATAGCGTGCTGGCGCCCTGTAACGCCATGGCTAACCGGCTTAGGGATTGGGGCGTCGATAACGTCCGCGTTCAGCCGTTGGGCGTCGATTTAACCCAATTTAACCCCCAGCAGCGTGACGATACTTTCTGCAAAACCATGGGCATACCCAGCGAGAAAAGGCTGCTGATCTTTGTGGGGCGCTACTCCCGCGAGAAAAATATTGATGTACTGCTGGCGACGATGCGCAAGCTAGGCAGCGATTACCATCTGTTGCTAATGGGCCCCGGCATGCCACATCACGTACCCAGCAACGTTACCATTGTGGATCGCTGTTGCGGCGCCCATGAGGTAGCCAAAGCACTGGCCAGTAGCGATGCCCTACTGCACGCAGGCACCCGCGAAACCTTCGGCTTGATTGCTCAAGAAGCCATGGCCAGTGGCATTCCGGTAGTCGCTGCGCGCGCTGGGGCGCTGGCAGAAAACGTGCCGCTGGGAGCGGGTATTTTATGCAAACCGCTTGACCCCATTGCCATGGCAGAGGCGTGCGTGGCACTGTTCAGTAATGATGTCGCCGCCAGTGGGCGCTATGCGCGCCGCCATGTAGAGCGCCACTTCAACTGGGATGGTGTCATGTATTCCCTGCTGGAGCACTATCAGCAGCTTTGCCACGGCAGCCAACCGTATGCACTCCACCAACACCACTAGTCGCCGTCAGCTACTGAAGTGGCGACCCATCCATGGTGTGATGATTGCCTTAGCGCTGATTGCACCACTAGTGCTCACCGCTTGGCTAGGTGGCGTTGAAGCACTGCAGCGCGTCAAACACTTCCCACTTGGGCTGCTGTTATTGATGCTGGTGATGGCCTTTCTGTGCTGGAACCTGAATGCAGCAAGGCTACGTTTGATGCTGGGTGGCCGTGCGGGCAGGCTCGGCCAGCGCGGCGCGCTGGGTATCGAACTGGCGTCCAAGTTTGCCCTGTGCGCCACCCCAGGCGGCAGCGGTGGCCCAGCGACCCTGTTGTTGTTGCTTGCACGGCGCGGTTTCCCGCCTGCCAAGGGCGCGGCAGTGTTCCTGATTGATCAAGGCTGCGACTTACTGTTCTTCCTGGCCATGCTAAGCGGTCTGGTGCTCTTTTCAATGCTAAGCGACACCCAATGGCCACATCAGTCGCTTGTGCAGTGGGCACTGGTAGGATTAGCGTTCATGGCAGCGCTGGTGATTATCGTAATGCGTTATCTACCCAGCCTCTTGCGCTCACCCGGTGTGAACACGCCATGGCCAAGCCGATATCAGCGACGCTGGCTCGTACGGCGCCTCTTGCGCTGTCGGCATGCGTTAAAGGTCACCCTTAAGCTCCCGCTCAGTATACTGATCGCCATGCTAGCGCTGACGACGGCACACTGGCTGATGCGTTATAGCTTGCTCTATTTAGCAGTGCTGGGGGTAGGCGGTCATGCAGATTGGATGTGGACGTTTTTAACGCAAATGCTGGCGATGGCAGCCAGCCAATTTAGTTTTCTGCCCGGCGGCGCGGGTGCCGCTGAGGTAGGCGTGGGTAGCCTGTTGCTGCCGCTAATGGAGCGCGAACAGGCCGCTGCAGCGGTTCTGGTGTGGCGGTTGGTCAGCTACCATTTATATTTGGCGGCAGGCGCACCGCTGTTTGTGCTGTATAGCTACCGAATGCTGCGCCGCTCACCGACGCCATAGCAACATTAGCCATAGAAACATTATCCAGAACAACATTAAATGTGCAGGAATGAATAAGGGCGCCCCTCGGGGCGCCCTTATAGCGTGCAGCTAAACGTCAATGGCTTACCAGCCGGTGACTTCTTTCAGCGCATCACCGATTTCAGCCAAAGAGCGCACGGTTTTAACACCGGCGTCTTCAAGAGCAGCAAACTTCTCGTCAGCGGTGCCTTTACCGCCAGAGATGATTGCGCCCGCGTGGCCCATACGCTTGCCAGGAGGTGCAGTCACACCGGCAATGTAGGAAACCACGGGCTTGGAAACATTAGCTTTGATGTAAGCTGCCGCTTCTTCTTCAGCCGTACCGCCGATTTCACCGATCATAACGATGGCTTCGGTTTTCGGATCCTTCTCGAACATCTCAAGGATGTCGATGAAGTTAGAACCCGGAATCGGGTCACCGCCGATACCTACACAGGTAGACTGACCAAAACCGTGATCAGTGGTCTGCTTAACGGCTTCATAGGTCAGGGTACCAGAGCGAGATACGATGCCTACGCGGCCCGGCTGGTGAATGTGACCCGGCATGATGCCGATTTTGCATTCGCCCGGAGTGATAACACCTGGACAGTTCGGGCCGATCAGGCGTACGCCCAGCTCGTCGCACTTCACTTTGGCTTCGAGCATGTCTAGCGTGGCGATGCCTTCAGTGATGCACACAATCAGCTTGATACCGGCGTTGGCCGCTTCAAGGATTGAGTCTTTACAGAACGGCGCCGGTACGTAGATAACGCTGGCTTCCGCGCCGGTTTTCTCTACCGCTTCTTTCACAGTGTTGAAAACGGGCAGACCGAGGTGCTCCTGGCCGCCTTTACCCGGCGTAACACCACCGACCATTTGCGTGCCGTAGGCAATCGCCTGCTCGGAGTGGAACGTGCCTTGGCCACCGGTAAAGCCCTGGCAGATGACCTTGGTGTTCTTATCGATCAGGATGCTCATTACTTGCCCTCCGCCGCTTTAACGACCTGCTGAGCCGCGTCGGTCAGACTAGTAGCCGCGATGATGTTCAAACCGCTAGATGCTAGTTTTTCAGCACCCAGTTCGGCGTTGTTACCTTCCAGACGTACGACAACCGGTACATTGACGCCTACTTGCTCAACGGCACCGATAATGCCTTCAGCAATCATGTCGCAACGTACAATACCGCCGAAAATGTTAACCAGTACGGCTTTAACGTTGTCGTCAGAGAGGATGATTTTGAACGCTTCTGCAACGCGCTCCTTGGTGGCACCGCCGCCAACGTCCAAGAAGTTAGCGGGCTTGCCGCCGCTCAGGTTGACGATGTCCATGGTGCCCATGGCCAAGCCTGCGCCGTTAACCATGCAGCCGATGTTGCCATCCAGTGCGACATAGTTAAGTTCCCACTTCGCCGCATCGGCTTCGCGCTGATCTTCTTGCGAAGGATCACGCATGGCCTGCAGGTCGGGGTGACGGTACAGTGCGTTGCTATCCAGGCCAAGTTTGGCGTCGAGGCAGTGCAGATTGCCTTCGTCGGTAACAACCAGCGGGTTAATTTCCAACAGCGCCAGGTCTTTGTCGTGGAACAACTGAGACAGACCTAAGAAAATCTTGGTGAACTGTTTGATCTGGTCACCTTTCAGGCCCAGAGCAAAGGCTAGCTCACGCGCTTGGTACGGCTGAGCGCCGACCAGCGGATCGATTTCAGCTTTCAGAATCTTTTCCGGAGTCTCTTCCGCAACCGTCTCGATCTCAACACCGCCTTCAGTAGAGGCCATGAAGACAACACGACGGGTGGTACGGTCGACAACGGCACCGAGATACAGCTCGTCGGCGATGTCAGTGCAGGTTTCAACTAAAATCTTGGCAACCGGCTGACCTTTTTCGTCAGTCTGGAAGGTTACCAGGTTTTTACCTAGCCACTGCTCAGCAAATGCTTTGGCTTCTGCCGGGTCTTTAATCAGCTTAACGCCACCCGCTTTACCACGGCCACCGGCGTGCACCTGGGCTTTAACCACCCACATGTCACCACCGATTTTTTTGCAAGCCTCTTCCGCTTCTTCGGGCGTGTCGACTGCAAAGCCTTTAGACACTGGTAGACCATAGTCGGCAAACAGCTGTTTACCTTGATACTCGTGAAGATTCATCGATTCATGCCATTGGTTGCATGTGACTCGAACGATGATCAGCTTTTTTTAAGAACAGTCTTAAAAGAACTGGCCATCCCCGTTCTTTCGATCTTTGTGGATTAAGACAAAGCCGAAAGTTTGCGCCACCATTAAAAGGTGGCGCTTCGTTGTTACTTACTGAATTACTTACGCTTCTTACGATTGGCCATATGAATCGCGTGGCCTTCCACCGCAAGCGCTGCTTCGTGAACAGCTTCCGACATGGTCGGGTGCGCGTAGCAGGTCAACGCCAGATCTTCGGCGCTAGAGCCGAATTCCATGGCAATCACGCCTTGGGCAATCATCTCGCCAGCGTGTTGACCCACGATGTGCATACCGAGAATGCGGTCAGTTTCCGCATCGGCGATGATTTTGGCGCTGCCTTCGGTGGCGTTGTTCGCCATTGCACGGCCACTGGCCGCGAACGGGAAGGTACCGGTTTTGACTTCGATGCCTTTCGCTTTGGCGTCCTGCTCAGTCATACCGACCCATGCAACTTCCGGGTAGGTATAAATAACGCTAGGAATGGTGTCGTAGTTCATCTCTGCTTTATGGCCAGCGATGATATCCGCCACCATGATGCCTTCTTCAGACGCTTTGTGCGCCAGCATCGGACCGCGTACACAGTCACCGATGGCGTAAACGCCCGGGACGTTGGTACGGCACTGGTCGTCAACAAAGATGAAGCCACGCTCATCTAACTCGATGCTGACACCATCAGCGATGACACCTTTGGTGTAGGGGCGACGGCCGACACAAACGATAAGTTTGTCGAAGGTCATCTCTTGCTCACCATTTGAGTCGGTGTACTTAACGATAACCTCTTCACCGTTAGTTTCCGATCCGGTGACGCGAGCACCCAGTTTGATATCCAGGCCTTGCTTCTTGAGCAGTTTCTGCGTCTCTTTTGCGACGGTGGTATCCACCATCGGCAGGAAGGAGTCCATAGCTTCAAGTACGGTAACTTCAGAGCCCAGGCGATTCCAGACGCTACCCAGCTCAAGACCGATGATACCGGCACCGATCACGCCTAAACGCTTCGGTGTTTCGGTGAATTCCAGCGCGCCGGTAGAGTCGACAATCAGGCCTTCGGTCAGCGGGGTCGGAGGAATTTCCACCGGTACTGAGCCCGCAGCGATAACGATGTTGTCGGCATCATAGGTAGTGGTATTGCCGTCGTTGTCGGTGACTTCAACCTGCTTGCCGGAAACCACTTTACCGGTACCTTCGATGGCGGTAACGCCGTTGGCCTTGAACAGACCTGAAATGCCGCCGGTCAAGTTCTTAACGATCTTGTCCTTGCGCGCCATCATCTTGGTGACGTCCATGGATACGTCGCCAGCCTGAATGCCCATATCGTCGAAATCGTGCTTGGCTTCAACGAACTTGTGGGAGGCTTCAAGCAGTGCTTTAGACGGGATGCAGCCCACGTTCAAGCAGGTGCCACCGTGGACAACATTGCCCTCTTTACCAATCCATTTTTCAATACAGGCCGCTTTTAGGCCCATCTGTGCAGCACGAATGGCGGCAACGTAACCACCAGGGCCGGCACCGATAACGATCACATCAAACTTATCAGCCATGTTGGCTCCTTTAGCTTGCTGACCTCCCCCCGTTATTGACTAAAACCGGGCGGGAGGCTAAGTGCGATTGCAGATAAATCCTGGTTAAGCAGTAGCGTACTGAATCACTATTTCAATAAATACGACGCTTATGCTTTAGACATCCAGCAGCAGACGAGCCGGGTCTTCCAGCAACTCTTTGAGAGTAACCAAGAATTGAACGGCGTCTTTGCCGTCGATCATGCGGTGGTCATATGAGAGTGCCAGATACATCATCGGACGAATCTCGACCTTGCCGTTGACTGCCATCGGACGATCCTGGATTTTGTGCATGCCCAGAATAGCGGTTTGCGGCGGATTGATGATCGGGGTCGACATCAACGAACCGAAGGTGCCGCCATTGGTGATGGTAAAGGTGCCGCCGATCATGTCGTCCATGCCCAACTTACCGTCACGACCACGCTTACCGAAATCGACAATCTTACGCTCGACGTCAGCAATTTTCATGCTGTCGGTGTCACGCAGTACCGGCACGACCAAACCACGGTCGGTGGAGACCGCTACGCCGATATCCTGGTAACCGTGATAAACGATGTCGGTGCCGTCGATAGAGGCGTTAACGTCCGGGAATCGCTTGAGCGCTTCTGACGCCGCTTTTACAAAGAAGCCCATAAAGCCCAGCTTGATATCGTGAGCTTTTAAGAAAGTCTCTTTGTACTGCGCACGTAGGGCCATGATCTCAGTCATGTCCACTTCGTTGTAAGTGGTCAGCATCGCCGCGGTTTGCTGCGCCTGAACCAAGCGCTTGGCGATGGTCTGACGCAGACGACTCATAGGTACGCGCTTCTCGATGCGCTCACCCTCGGCAGCCGGTGCAGTGGCGGCTTTCGCCGGTGCGGCCGATTTCGCAGCTTTCTTAGCGGAACCGTCTTTTACCGCTTTTTGCACGTCTTCTTTCAATATGCGGCCACCTTTGCCGGTGCCATTAATCTTGGCAACGTCCAGGTCGTGCTCGGCAACCATTTTACGTGCGGCTGGGGCGAGGATTTTGTCACCGACTTTTTCATCGGCGCCATCGTCATCGCTGCTGTCTGATTTCGCGGACGCTGAATCGCCACCGCTCTCGCTACCGCTGTCACCACCGGCACCTTCGGTGAAAGTCGCGAGAATCGCTTCGGATTCAACCTGGCTTCCCTCTTCGGCTTTAATTTCAGCCAGGGCACCATCGGCCGGAGCGACCACTTCCAGCACAACCTTATCGGTTTCGATGTCGGCCAGCACGTCATCGCGCTTCACCGCTTCGCCGACTTTTTTGTGCCAGGTCGCTACCGTGCCTTCCTGGATCGACTCAGGGAAGCTGGGGGCTTTTACGTCGTGTTGCTTGCCGCCACCGCTGGCTTTTTTCTCTTCTTTCTTACCTTCAGATTTCTCTTCAGATTTTTCAGCGCTGTCATCGCCAGAAGATTTCTCTTCTTTTTGGCTGCCAGACGCGCTGCCTTCGCCGATTTTGCCCAGCACCTGTTCTGACTCAACGGTATCGCCCTCTTCGGCCATTACGTCGGTCAGGGTACCCGCTTCCGGTGCGACGACTTCCAGCACCACTTTGTCGGTTTCGATCTCAACAATCAGCTCGTCACGCTCAACGCTGTCACCCGGCTTTTTATGCCACGCCGCCACTGTGCCTTCGGCAACGGATTCCGGAAAGGTTGGCGCTTTGATCTCAGTAGCCATGTCGTTTCCCTTATATGTTCTCTAAATCCGGTGGTCGCTTATAAATTAAAAGCGTCTTCCACCAGCTGGCGCTGCTGTTCAGTGTGGACGGACATATAGCCAGCTGCCGGAGCAGCAGAGGCAGGACGTCCTGCAAATTTCAACTCGCGGCCAAGGCCATCTTTCAGCATATCGGCCACTGCACGCATATTGTGCTGACTGGAGTACCAAGCGCCCTGATTAAGCGGCTCTTCCTGGCACCACACAATGTCCTCTATGTTGGTATAGTCTTGCAGCGCTTCCAGTAGCTCTTCTTTCGGGAAGGGGTATAGCTGCTCAATACGCACAACTGCCGTGTCATGACGCTCATTCTCAGCGCGCCAAGCGGCTAAGTCGTAGTAGACCTTGCCAGCACATAGCACAACGCGTGTGACCTTCTCCGGCGCCAGATCTGCCTGGTCGGCGAGCACCATGTGGAACTTGCCGTGGGCCAGATCTTCAAGGCTCGAAATCGCTTCTTTATGACGCAGCAGCGATTTAGGTGTCATCACCACTAGCGGCTTACGCAGCGGACGAATCACCTGACGACGCAGTAGATGATAAATCTGCGCAGGCGTAGTGGGGACGCAGACCTGCATGTTGTGCTCGGCACACATTTGCAGGAAGCGCTCCAGGCGTGCCGAAGAGTGCTCAGGGCCCTGGCCTTCGTAGCCGTGTGGCAACAGCATGGTTAAACCACACACCCGACCCCACTTCGTTTCGCCCGACGAGATGAACTGATCCACGACCACCTGGGCGCCGTTGAAGAAGTCACCAAACTGAGCTTCCCAGATCACCAAGTCATTCGGCGCAGTGGTTGAGTAGCCGTACTCAAACGCCAGCACCGCTTCTTCGGAAAGGAAGGAGTCATGAATGGTGAAACGCGGCTGACCATCGGCCATGTTCTGCAGCGGAACATAAGTGGTGCCATCTTTCTGGTTATGCACCACCGCATGGCGGTGGGAGAAAGTACCGCGGCCCACGTCTTGCCCGGTAATCCGAATCGGATGGCCTTGATCGAGCAGGGTGGCGTAGGCAAGCGTTTCCGCAAAGCCCCAGTTAAGCGCCAGACCGCCAGCCTGCATTTTACGGCGATCTTCATAAATCTTGGCTACTTGGCGCTGAACGTCGACGCCATCCGGCACCTCGCACATGCGGGCCGCTAACTGCTGCAGACGCTTCATATCAAACGTCGTGTCGGCATCACCAGACCATTCGTGGCCCAGGTAAGGCGCCCAGTCAACGAACAGCGAAGCGTTAGGCTCTTGCACCAATGCATTGGCAACGTGGTTGCCTGCCACTAGATCATCACGATAGGTTTCAACCATCGCTTTGGCGGACTCTTCAGAGAGCACGCCCTGTTCAACCAAGCGCTTGGCATACAGCGAGCGCGCAGAGGGGTGATCTTTGATCTTGGCATACATCATCGGCTGCGTGCCTGACGGCTCGTCAGCTTCGTTGTGGCCACGGCGACGGTAGCAGACCAGATCGATCACCACGTCTTTCTTAAACTGCTGACGGTAATCAAGAGCTACTTGGGTGGCGTGCAGCACTGCGTCCGGGTCATCGCCATTGACATGAAAAATAGGCGCTTGAACCATCTTGGCAATATCAGTGCAGTATTCGGTAGAGCGAGCATCCAATGGATGCGAGGTGGTGAAGCCCACTTGGTTGTTAATCACAATGTGGACGGTGCCACCGGTTTTATAAGCACG
The DNA here is from genome assembly GCF_020595105.1 of Halomonas sp. FeN2. Lineage (NCBI taxonomy): Bacteria > Pseudomonadati > Pseudomonadota > Gammaproteobacteria > Oceanospirillales > Halomonadaceae > Halomonas > Halomonas sp. FeN2. The sequence continues at coordinate 3,915,542 of NZ_CP074200.1, read as the reverse complement.
GGTTTGGGACATCTGGAATGTCTCCATCACCACGCCTTGACCGGCAAACGCTGCATCGCCGTGGACGTTGATCGGCAGCACTTTGCTGCCCTCTTCGTCGTTACGACGATCTTGGCGGGCACGCACCGAGCCCTCTACGACAGGTGCGACAATTTCCAGGTGCGACGGGTTAAACGACATCGCCAAATGGACTTCGCCGCCTGGGGACATGACGTTCGAACTGAAACCCTGGTGGTATTTCACATCACCTGAGCCGCGCTCGATGACTTTCTTGCCGTCGAACTCATCAATCAAGTCAGCTGGGTTTTTTCCCAAAATATTGACCAACAGGTTGAGTCGGCCACGGTGCGCCATGCCAATGACGACTTCCTTGGTGCCATAACCACCGGCACGCTGGATAAGTTCGTCCATCATCGGCACAAACGATTCGCCGCCTTCAAGACCAAAACGTTTGGTACCTGGATACTTGGATGCCAGGTAATTCTCCAAACCTTCGGCGGCCGTCAAGCGCTCCAGCACGTGCTTGCGCACGTCGGCACTGAAATCAGGCGCACTGCGTACCGACTCAAAACGCCGCTGTAACCAGCGTTTCTCTTCCGTATCGACGATATGCATGATTTCGCAGCCGATGGAGCGGCAGTAAGTACGCTCCAACGCATCCACGATGTCACGCAGTGGCGCTTTGTCGATACCTAAAAAGAAAGAACCGGTTTGGAACTCGGTGTCCAGGTCAGCTTTGGAAAGCTGATGAAAGGACAGATCGAGATCGGGGACGGGGGTGGGATTACGCAGTCCTAGCGGGTCGATATTGGCCTTTTGATGGCCACGGAAGCGGTAAGCGTTAATCAGCTGCAGGACTTTTACCTGCTTTTTGTTTTCACCGCTATCGGCAGCGGCGACTACCCGGCCCGGGCGACTTTCGCGCCCCAACTGGTAGAACTGATCACGCACGGGGCTAAGTGGAACATCGTGGGAGGCACTGCCCTCGGGACGCGGCAACTGGTCAAAATAGCTGCGCCATTCGTCAGGGACAGACTCAGGATCGGCGAGGTACTGCTCGTAAAGCGCTTCCACGTAGTGAACATTGCCGCCACTAACGTGAGAGGAACGCCACATCAACTCCATTATGCCTTGTTGCATCTCTCGGTCACCCTGCACTGATGGGGTGGTATCGGTATCGTCGCAAACATGCGGCGACATCGCTATTGCCCTGCCGGCGGGGCGGGACATTTGCCGGCGGCGCCGGCCAACGGCCGGAAACCCTGTTCGTCTAGCTATTCTTCATCTAACGCTTGATGTTACATCTAGCGGTCATACTGTGTTTCTAGCGGTCATTCAGTGTTTCGTCTTCAGTTCATGCTCGAAAGCCGGTACCTCAGGCACCGGCTTTCAAACTTGTCTGATCAGCAGTGCGACGTGACGCCGCACCGCGTGACAAACCCTATGATAACAAGCGAAGCGTCATGATTTAAGTGGCATTATCACCCAACTTAAGTGGCAGACGCTTTTTTACTCAGATGTCATAGGCTTAGGTAGCATCAGCGAGTAACATTTCGCGAATTTTACCAATCGCCCGAGTAGGGTTAAGGCCTTTTGGGCAAACCGCTACACAGTTCATGATGCCACGGCAACGGAATACCGAGAACGGGTCTTCCAGGTTGCTCAACCGCTCGCTGGTAGCCGTGTCACGTGAATCGGCCAGGAAGCGGTAAGATTGTAGCAAACCGGCTGGTCCAACGAACTTCTCTGGGTTCCACCAGAACGACGGGCAAGATGTTGAACAGCATGCGCATAGAATACACTCATACAAGCCATCTAGCTTGTCGCGTTCTTCTGGCGACTGCAGGCGTTCAATGGCCGGCGCAGGCGTGTCGTTCTGCAGGTACGGCTGAATACGCTCGTACTGTTTATAGAACAGCCCCATATCCACGACCATATCGCGAATAACCGGCAGGCCTGGCAGCGGACGCAGTGTCAGCTTGTTGTTTTTCACAACGTCTGACAGCGGCGTGATACACGCCAAGCCGTTTTTGCCGTTCATGTTCATGCCGTCAGAACCGCAGACACCTTCACGGCAACTGCGTCGAAACGCCAAACCGCTGTCTTGCTCCTTCATCATATGAAGAACATCCAGCACCATCACATCGCGGCCTTTGGTATCGACCTGAAACTCCTGCATGTAAGGTGCGGAGTCGGTTTCCGGATTGTAGCGGTATACGGATACCTGAAGATTGGACATAGTGACTCCCTCTCGTCTATGCGGCGTTTAGTAGGTACGAACCTTAGGCTCGAACGTATCAACAGTTTTCGGCTTGAAGTTAACGTCGCGTTTTTTCAGCTCTTTCGTCGCCGGGAAGAAGAGCGAGTGCTTCAGCCAGTTGACGTCATCACGGTCTGGATAGTCGTAGCGCGAGTGGGCGCCGCGGCTCTCTTTACGCTCAAGGGCAGCGATCGCCGTCGCTTCTGCCACTTCCATCAAGTTATCCAGTTCCAGTGCTTCTACACGGGCAGTGTTGAAGGCGTTGGACTTGTCAGGTAGGTGGGCATTGGCGATGCGCTCGCGCAGTAGCGCTAGCTTGTCGACGCCTTCCAGCATGTTTTTCTCTTCGCGGAATACGCCGAAAGAGGTCTGCATGATTTCCTGAAGCTCTGCTTTCAGCTCAGGAATGCTTTCGCCACCTTCAGACTCGTTCCAGCGCGTGATCCGCTTCATGGCCGACTCAATGTCAGACTCGGAAGCGTCCAGATACTCAATACCTTCGTTCAGCGCGCCTTCGATAAACATACCCGCGGCACGACCAAAGACCACCAGATCCAGCAGTGAGTTACCGCCCAAGCGGTTGGCACCGTGAACCGATACACACGCTGCTTCACCACAGGCAAACAGGCCGTTAACGATATGATCCTTACCGTTTTCGTCCATGGTAATAGCCTGACCATGAATATTGGTCGGAATACCGCCCATCATGTAGTGGCAAGTCGGTACAACCGGGATCGGATCTTTCGCCGGGTCGATATGAGCGAAGGTCTTAGAAAGCTCAACAATACCCGGTAGGCGCTTGCCAAGAACTTCTTCGCCCAGGTGATCAAGCTTCAGGAAGACGTGGTCGCCCTTCTCGCCGCAGCCGCGACCTTCCAGAATTTCCATGACCATCGAGCGGGCGACAACGTCGCGGCCCGCCAAGTCTTTGGCGTTCGGCGCGTAGCGTTCCATGAAGCGCTCGCCGTCTTTATTGATCAGGTAGCCACCCTCACCGCGGCAGCCTTCTGTGACCAGCGTGCCCGCGCCGTAAATACCGGTCGGGTGGAACTGCCACATTTCCATGTCCTGCATCGGGAAGCCCGCACGCAGTGCCATACCAATACCGTCACCGGTGTTGATCAACGCATTGGTGGTCGAAGCGTAAATACGACCAGCACCACCAGTGGCTAATACCGTGGCCTTGGACTTAACGTGAACCACTTCGCCCGTCTCGATGCACATGGCAATACAGCCGACCACATCACCGCTGGCGTTTTTGACCAAATCCACCGCGTACCACTCGTTGAGGAACACGGTGTTGTTCTTCAGGTTGTTCTGGTAGAGCGTATGCAGCAGCGCATGCCCGGTACGGTCAGCCGCTGCACAGGTACGCGCCGCCTGGCCGCCTTCACCAAAGTTCTTCGACTGGCCACCGAACGGGCGCTGATAAATGCGGCCGTTATCTAAACGCGAGAACGGCAGCCCCATGTGCTCAAGCTCAAATACCGCTTTCGGACCTTCGGAACACATATATTCAGCCGCGTCCTGGTCAGCGATATAATCGCCACCTTTAACGGTGTCGTACATGTGCCAGCGCCAATCGTCGTTGGGATCATCAGACGCGATAGCGCAGGTGATACCACCCTGGGCAGAAACGGTGTGAGAGCGGGTCGGGAAAACTTTCGATAACACGGCCGTCTTTTTACCGGACTTCGCCAGTTCCAGAGCGGCTCGCAGGCCAGAGCCACCGCCACCAATGATAATGGCGTCAAACGTCAGGCTACGCAGATTAGACATGTAATCAAGCTCCCCACAAAATTTGAATGCCCCACACCAAGTACACGAAAATGCCCAGAATGATGACAGCTTGGGCACCCACGCGCAGGCGAGTGGACTTGAGATAGTCGGTGGTAACGGTCCACAGACCGATCCAGGCGTGTGCCGCTATGGCGACGAAAGCCAGTAGCGAGAAAATCCGCATCCACGTCTGGCTGAATAGGCCGCTCCACGCGTAGTAGTCGAGGTTCGGATTAAACAGCAGGAAGGCAACGATAAAGACCGTGTAGAGGGCCAAAATAACAGCAGAAACGCGCTGCATCAGCCAGTCAGAAAGCCCACTACGGCCAAAACTTGTAATGTTGGTTACCATACCCAAACTCCTGCCAGAATAATCAGAACGGCGCTGACCACGACGGTGATCTGCGCTTTTTTAACGCCACCCTCAAGGGTTACACCAATGTCGGCATCCATCAGCAGGTGTTTGATACCTGCGACAAAGTGAAATGCCAGTGCGGATAACAGCCCCCAAGCAATCAATTTAGCCAAAAAATTATTGGCCAGAGCATCGCTAACGGCGTCGAAACCCGCCGGAGATGACAAGGATTTACCCAGCGCCCAAAAAGCGAAAATCAAGCCAACGAACAGGATGACACCAGTGATACGGTGTGTGATCGACGTCAGCGCCGGCAGTGGGAAATGTATCGTAGTAAGGTCTAGGTTTACGGGTCGTTTGCTATTCACGGCTTTGTACACACTCTCTTGGCCCGCTCTGCGACAGGTCGGGCATGGCCCGAGCGGGCGGTGGTTGCTGGAAGGGGCTCGGCCGTTGCCAAGTCGGGCACGACCACCTACCTGCCGGTCGCGCGCCGTGGATTATAAGAACCTTCGCCCTCGCTTACAAACCGAACTCAGGGCTAACTCGACTATGGTGCAAGAAAATTGTCTTCACCCTGTGTCGATTTTGCGCTGCAGCATGGTTATAGTGACAGTAGATTAGCAATTTGATAAGCCTGTTAACATATCATATTAGCCTATCGTCAATCTTCTGACGCTTCGCCATAATCTAGGCTTTTTCATCATATACAAAAATTATCCACAACAACAATATTTGTACAACCTGTAGCTAGCGCTTAGGCTAATTGACAAAATGTCGCACGCTTCTATAGTGGGCAAGCCTTTTCGCCGGCGCGGTATGCGCAGCAATGACTTTACGTCCCAACCCGAATTCGAAAGGAGGCCAGCATGGCTGACAGGAAAGCGACATTGACGGTAGGCGGTCTGGATAAACCGATCGATCTACCCATGTATTCCGGCACACTTGGCCCCGACGTCATCGACGTACGCGGTTTAGGCGCGGAAGGCCTGTTCACCTACGACCCCGGCTTTATGGCCACCTCTTCCTGCCAGTCTGCCATCACTTATATTGATGGTGGCAAGGGCGTACTGCTTCATCGCGGCTACCCCATCGACCAACTGGCCAAAGAGTCTAATTTCGTCGAGGTGTGCTACACCTTGCTATTTGGTGAGCTGCCCAACGACGAGCAGTACGCAGATTTTGAATCGCGCATTCGTAACCACACCATGGTTCACGATCAAATCAATAACTTCTTTAAAGGGTTCCGCCGCGATGCGCACCCGATGTCTATCTTGTGCGGCGTAGTAGGCGGCTTAGCGGCTTTCTACCATGACCACATGGACATTACTCAAGAAGAAGATCGTGTCATTAGCGCGATTCGCCTGATTGCCAAAATGCCTACGCTGGCGGCCATGTCCCACAAATATAATGTGGGCCAGCCGTTTAACTATCCGCGTAACGATCTGAGCTATGCAGAGAACTTCCTCTACATGATGTTCAGTAACCCTTGCGAAGAGTACAAAATCAACCCGGTATACGCGAAAGCCATGGATCGCATCTTTATGTTGCATGCGGATCATGAGCAGAACGCCTCTACCTCAACTGTACGCCTAGCAGGCTCCACGGGCGCCAACCCATTCGCTTGTATTAGCGCAGGTATCGCGGCACTTTGGGGCCCCGCTCACGGCGGCGCAAACGAAGCCGTGCTGGCCATGCTTGACGAAATCGGTGAAGACTCCGAAGAGAACATCCAGCGCTTTGTTGATAAAGCCAAGGATAAGGACGACCCGTTCAAGCTGATGGGCTTTGGTCACCGCGTTTATCGCAACTTTGACCCGCGCGCCAAGGTAATGAAAGAGACCTGCGACGAAGTTCTTGCAGAGCTTGGCATGGCCGACGACCCGCAGCTCAAAATCGCTAAGCGTCTTGAGCAAATCGCCCTTGAAGACGAGTACTTCATTGAGCGTAAGCTGTACCCCAACGTGGATTTCTACTCAGGCATCATTTTGAAAGCCATGGGTATCCCAACCAATATGTTCACCGTGATCTTCGCAGTATCGCGCACTATTGGCTGGATCTCTCATTGGCACGAAATGCTCAGCGAAAGTTACAAAATTGGTCGCCCGCGTCAGCTCTATATTGGCCACGACCAGCGGGACTACCCAAAAAAATAAATCATCCCCGTTTGATAGTAAGATCAAAGGCCACCTTCGGGTGGCCTTTTGCGTATGGGCTGATTAACCTGGCTCATAGACCAGCAACGTGCCACCACACGCGCTCACGACCAATCACTAACTACCGATGCCATGAGCAAGCTCTCCCCTTAGAGGCTACCCCTTGCCCTTTCTTAGCTTAGGCCACGGCGATAGTCAGATGCACCAGTGAAGGACTTCAAAAACGCCTAATTCGACCCTATTATCGCTTGACTTTTTTGCTTCTGGATCTTGCCAAGGGTTTTCCACACTATCTGTGGATAACCCTGTTCACAACCACTTCAAAACGTCCCGAAATCGCCATGGGCAGTGGGCCAGCCTTAAATTGGTTATTTTTTAACCTTCCATAAGTCATTGTTTTTTAACAGTTTAAGTTCTGTTGAAGATTTTTTGCGTCAACAACAAGGGGTTGTGCACAACCTTTAAACCAGAATCGCAAAAGTGGACAAGTCAAGCACAAAATCGTCCAAAAATTGACGATTTGTAGCTTTTTCGTGAACGACAGGAATACAAAAAGCCAGCAGATGAGAGGACTCATTGCCAGAGAAATAAACGATTAGGAAGGGTACTGAAGCAGTGGCGTCCCATAGGGGGTTCGAACCCCTGTTACCGCCGTGAAAGGGCGGTGTCCTAGACCACTAGACGAATGGGACGTATAACACTAACTATAAATCGCTTTGAAGCAATATGACGCTTAAAGCATGACTTCTTGAGCGGCTATCCACACGCTACGTTTAAATAGCTATATGAATTGGTGGAGCCTAGCGGGATCGAACCGCTGACCTCAACACTGCCAGTGTTGCGCTCTCCCAGCTGAGCTAAGGCCCCACATGTCGCGAAGACGGAGCGTATAATACTGATTCCCCAGGCCTTCGTCAACTAGTAAAACGCCAATTCCTTACGGTTAAGAAATTGGCGCTAACGCTAGATCAAGCGCGGTTAAGCGATCTCACGAAACTATTTCCCGGTACTCCTTTTCAAAGCGCTTCGCCTGTTTTTTCGAGACGCCGCCTAAAACCTCTATCGCACTACGCAGCCGCGCCCGGGTAACGTCAGAGCCAAGAATTGCCATAGCGTCCATCACAGAGGTACTGGAGGTGCTGCCGGTAATAGCAATAAACACCGGGGCAAGGAAAGCCTTCATTTTCAAATCAAAATACTCAGCCAGTATCTTCACTTCGCTCAGCAGCGCCTCTTTGTGCCAAGCCGAAACGCCCTCGAACCGCCAAACAAGGAACTGGAGCAGTTTAACCAGCTCCTCTTCCTCGAGCTTCACGCTATCAAACGACTCTTTTGTTAGCGCCGGAAGGCCTGAGAAGAAGTGCCCTGCCAAGGGCATTACCTGGGAGAGCGTCTCTACCCGTGGCCGAACCTGCGGCAGGATCTGCTTAACATAGGCTTCATTGAAGGCCCAGTCGCGAAGGGCGCTCAACAGGGCATCGTCGTCCAGATCTTCACGGATATAAACACCGTTCAGCCAGGTCAGTTTTTCCAGGTCAAACACCGGGCCACCTAACGAGACACGTTGAACGTCGAACTCTGCCATCATCTCTTGCAGGCTGAATTTTTCGCGTTCATCAGGCATCGACCATCCCATCCGCCCCAAATAGTTGGTAACGGCCTGGGGTAAAAAGCCCATCCGGCGGTAGTAATTGATGGAGGTCGGGTTCTTGCGCTTCGAGAGCTTGGATTTATCCGGGTTGCGCAGCAGCGGCATGTGACAAAGTTGCGGCATTTCCCAACCAAAATACTCATACAGCAATTGATGCTTTGGTGCGGAGTTAATCCACTCCTCCCCACGCAATACATGGGTGATCGCCATTAGATGATCGTCGACCACATTGGCGAGGTGGTAAGTGGGCATGCCGTCTGACTTAAGCAGAATTTGCGCGTCCACCTGCGCCCACTCCACTTCAATCGTACCGCGCAGCATATCATTGACCACACAAACGCCTTCGGCGGGCACGTTCATACGCACCACGAAAGGCCACCCTTCCTGTTCACGTCGTGCTTGCTCCTGGCTCTCCAATGCCAAGTCGGCAGGCTTCAATGCCAGTTGCAAGCCCGCGGCTTTGCGGGTTTCACGCAACTCATCAAGCTCTTCACTGGTGCGGTAACACTTAAATGCATGCCCGGCATCCAACAACTGCTGGGCGTATTGAGCATATATATCGCCACGCTCGCTTTGCCGATAAGGGCCGTGGGGGCCGCCAACGTCCGGGCCTTCATCCCACTCAAGACCCAGCCAGCGCAGTGAATCAAGAATCATCTGTTCCGATTCAGGTGTAGAACGCACCCGATCCGTGTCTTCAATACGCAGTATAAATTGGCCACCATGCTGACGCGCAAAACAGAGGTTAAAAAGCGCGATGTAGGCCGTACCAACGTGGGGGTCTCCAGTGGGAGAAGGTGCGATGCGAGTACGTACGGTCATGAAAACGTCCTATTGGCAAAAATGCATGGCGATATTATACGCACCTTAGGCGCAACCAACAGCGTTGCCCAGGGAACGACTAGCGCAAGAAAGCGTCAGAGAAATTAACTCAACGTTATTTGTCCACTAATGCGCGCTAAAGCACAATCGCTTAGTATGGCTCTGCAGCAACACCTTGGGTGCATACCCCAAGCTTGAGACAGACCAATAACGTATGTTCTTAGCGCCACTATCTATATTAGATGAAATTATTGTAGTGGCAGTCATTCAACGAGCTTGTTAGCTCATCATCAGGAAGACGAAATGGAATCGCTAGGCTCACGTATCAAGCAACTGCGGCTTAGGGCCAAGCTCAACAAAGCTGCCCTCGCACGCAAAGTTGGCGTGTCAGATGTCACCATTTCTTATTGGGAATCTGGGGCGATCAAACAGATCGGTCACGAACGCCTCGTTGCGCTCGCTGATGCACTCGACTGCTCCCTGGCAACTCTATTGGAAGGTGATAGCGCCCCCGAGCTATTAACGTTGACCCATACTGGCCCCCTCCCCTGGGAACAGGTGCAGGCAACGACCATTAAAGTGCCCAGTCATCTCCCGCTGAACATCGACTGGAAAGCACCGTGCGTGATGGCAACACCCGGCCAAGGTACAGATTTTTCACCCGTTAATGCTGGTGATCTTCTGCTGCTTGGGCCAACCCATGTGTTTCACAAAGCGGGCCACTATGTAGTGCAACGCGACGATCGTTTCGTCATTGAGCACTTCGCCAAAGCCCCAAGCGACACATCGATTCATGCAGTACTGTTAGCCCATTGGCATCCTGCCTAAAGCGTCTACCTCCCCGGACTCTCTAGCACTTCCACCTGGTCACGCGTTTGCCTTGGCTCACTCCCCACCAAGAAGCGCCGTGAGTAGGTGGCCACTTGGCCCAGCCCGTGGCGGGATTGATTTACCAGCTCTCCCGCCAGGAGCTGGCCCTCTTGGCCAATACGCGCCTGAACGGCTTCCGGCTGCACACTGCCTTCGGAAACCTCAACCTGCACTATATAGCCACCATCGGGTAAGCCACTGCCAGGCCCAAATGGCCCTGCTGCGAATTCCCCATCCCCTATACGTGTCCGCTCACGCCAACGGACGCTGCTGATCTCGCGCTCGACAATAATTTGCACCAGCGTCTCATCAGGCAAGTTGCTTTCACCTTCCACCATTAACCGTCGATCGCTGCGCAGCGATACATGCGCCGTTATCTCGACGACAAGAGGCGCCACTTCTTCTGCCGCAACCACGTCTATCTCAGCAGCTGTGGACTCAGGAGTTGATGTTTGCTCAGTTGTTGATACTGGCTCACTCGGCTTGTCTGTTTCGCTACAGCCTGCCAATAGCGCAACGGATATCATCAACACACCAACACTGCTTAATACATTGCGCATATGCACTCCAAAATATTGCCCCGGAGCCTTTCAGGCTTGACCGATCGTCGCGAAAAGCACACGAATTTTCAGTAGATCAGCGTTCCGCCTGTCAGGCTCCTAGCAGCTTACCACTGCATAGCTGCTACCACAGTGGAATACTTGTATTGGCCCCGCTACAGGCACCGCTTCAGGTACAATATGCTTATCATGCTAACAAGACACTTTTAGGAGCAGCGGCTTTGGACATCATTTGGTGGTTGGCCTATGTAGCACTGGGCGGTTTTGTAGGTTTGATGGCAGGTTTATTGGGGATTGGCGGTGGCGGCATTATGGTGCCGATTCTCACCTCCCTTTTTGTACTCCAAGGCGTGCCCCACGAACACCTTGCCCACTTGGCCTTAGGCACCGCCATGGCGGCCATCATTCCTGCCTCTACTGCTAGTTTGTTCTCCCACCACCGGCACGGTGCCGTTCGCTGGGACATCGTGCGCTTTATCACCCCCGGCATATTAATCGGCACTTTTTTGGCGACCTTTATCGCTGCATTGCTCCCTACCCGCGGCCTAGCCATCTTTTTCGCCTGCTTTATGGTGTTAATGTCGCTCCAGATGCTGGCAAACATTAAGCCCAAACCGAGCCGCAGCCTACCTGGCCCTCTCGGCGTAAGCGGTGTGGGCCTGGGCATCGGCGGCATTTCAGCACTCGTCGCCATTGGCGGTGGCTCACTCACAGTGCCTTTCCTCACCTGGTGCAACGTCAAGCTACCCCGCGCAATTGGCACCTCCGCAGCCGTAGGGCTCCCTATCGCGATTGCCGGGGCACTGGGCTACATCATTAATGGTTGGAGTACAGCTGGGCTGCCGAGTGCGGCGCTCGGCTATGTTTACCTGCCCGCGCTACTGCTAATGGCTCCCTTCAGTATTCTTACCGCCCCTATCGGAGCAAGGTTAGCGCATAGACTACCCGTCAATCTCCTCAAACGAGTATTCGCTTTTATGCTGATGGGGCTGGCACTGCAGATGGTGTATGCGGTGTTTACGGCTTAAACACAGGCTTCAGCGTATGGCCCTTTCTGAGAATGCTAAAATGGGCAGTATATGAGAAACTGCCGTCCTTTTTACGGCGCTTGCGAACCGTTGCCATACTTGCCTCTCAGATGTACAAATCGAAAGCGGCTCAAGTACCAAATATATACCAACGAACCATGAAAAACGCCGCCAAACCACTGTAAACATGAACAGCTATGAATGATAACACAACCGCGCGAACCCGCATGAAGTCTGGCATTGCCCGCCCGGAGCTGGATAGAACTTTCTCCGTCGCGCCCATGATGGATTAGAACGAAACCCCGCCGTTAAGCCTCTCGTTAAGAACAAGTACCAAATTTGTGCCAACTAAATAGCGCTTTTGTTCTGTTTCCCTTTTGCTAACAGATACTCGAGTGACGCGTGTGCGTGCGCATCATGCGTAAGGGTGCTTCAGAATGTTTGGGGGTCTCGGAAAAAGGTAATAAAGGTAACCAATCCTGAAAATACACAGTAAAATATTGATTTATATATAATTAAAACAGTCGTTCAAAAGGTAATAAAAAGGTGATCAATAGGTAACCACATTACCTTTTAAATAGGTAAATTCTTGTTTTTATAAATCTCAATATTTTCAGTTACTTGCTTTAAGATTACCTTTTGGATCACCTTTTATTACCTTTTAGAGGTAATCTTAAAAACAAGTAAAAACAAAAGCTTACAAACGAAAAAAGGCCAAATTACCTAGATTACCTTTTTCCGAGACCCCCATGCTTTCTGGGAGGTTACCCCCGTGACCTCCTTGTCCAGTGTTACTCCATTAATTTCGCAAGATTTCGCATGAGAAAACACGCCAGTAACAGGGCTATAAAGCCCAGCACCGGGGCGGCTTGTTAGCTAGTGCATGGGTGCATAAAAACACACAGGTTTAGCGCGCAGGCGGGGCGGGGAGTCGACGGCGCGGCTGGGGGAGGCAAGACTGTTTTGTATGGTCTAGTGTTGATTGTTGAAAATTAATCAACAGGAGGTGTAAGTGGACAATTACCACATCTCGAAAGAGGGTCATGAATGGAAGTTTCAGAGAGCAGATGCCAGTTTGGCTACTGGGCGCGCTGATACTCAAGAGAAGATCATCTTGTTTATGCAAGAGTACATGGTAGGTAAAGACGGTGTCGTTGAGATCTACCAAGAGGATGGCAGCATCCTAGAAGAGCGAATCTATAGTGATAGCTGCCGCCATCCTCAGGCTACTGGATAAAATATAGCCGCCCTTAACTGGGCGGCTTACTTTTGAGGGTGGCTCTCGGCTCAGCTATTAGTGATTATTAGCTCGCCACGTGGGCCAGTTGCCTGCTGCCCTACCGTGTACCGAATTTCAGTGGTACGAAACGTCAAGCCCTGGAACGCATCACGCATCTCGGGCGTATCGTTTACGCTGATCACGAACTGCCCCTGCCCTGTTCGGGCTAGCTCACCCATCCGGTAATACTCCTCAAGCGGGAAGTCACAGCCGTAGCCTGCGGTGCCCCAATACGGTGGGTCGAGGTAGAACAGCGTGCCTTCCCGATCGTAGCGTTTGATGCACTCCGCCCAATCCAGATGCTCAACCACGGTACGAGCCAGGCGCAGGTGTGCGGCGCTGAGATCTTCCTCAATGCGCAGTAGGTTCATTCGTGGTGGGGAAACCGCAGAAGTGCCAAACGTCTGGCCGCTCACTTTGCCGCCGAAGGCTAGCTTTTGCAGATAGAAAAAACGCGCCGCCCGTTGGATATCGGTTAGGTGGCGTGGGTCGATCTCTCTTTGAGTGAGGTACTCTTCCCGGCTGATCAGCCCCCAGCGGAACTGCTTTACCAGCTCATCAGGGTGGTGCTTCACCACTCGATAGAGGTTTACCAACTCCCCATGCGCGTCGTTGATCACTTCCACTTTGCTGGGTGCTTTCATGAAGAAGAGCGCGGCACCGCCGCAGAACGGTTCCACGTAGGCAGTATGAGGTTTGAAGAGCGGTAGGATCTGTTTGGCTAAGCGTCGCTTGCCGCCCATCCAGGGCAATATCGGTCGATTCATCATCCATGACACCTGTTCAAATATACAGTATTTATATACAGTAGTGGGTATCGCTTGCGAGGCCGGGACGCTCCCACTGTTTTCAGGGATGAAACGAGCGATGTGCGCCTGGTCACGCCAGGCGCTTTTTTTATTTATGGCTCCAACGAATACTCCCTAAACCGAATCACCTCCTCCCCCAGCACATCATTGATCTCACTGAACACCGCCTGCACGGGCTCTAGCTCATTAGTGACGAACACCTTGGCGGCTTTCTCCACGTCGCCGAAGCCGCCAGTGTTGTTGGGGATGATGCCCATTAGCTGCGGGGGAATGCGGTGGCCGGCTAGCTGGTCATCGCGGGTAATATTTTTGATTGCGGCGAAGTCATCCTTGGCGGCCACCTCGCTGATGGGAATGATCTGGATGCCGTCTTTTTTGCCGTTGGGGCTGTAGAGGAACAGGTTGCGGAAATTTCCCACGCCCTTCGACTCCTTCAGTGCGGTGCGCATGGCGTCGATATCCTCCTGGTTGTGGGCAGCGTCGGAGACGTACATCACAAAGCCCGCGTGGGAGCCATTTAGGTAATACTTGCGTCGGAACAGCGTGGCGTTTTCGTTCAGGTAGATCGACTGCAGCGCGCCCAGGTAATCCGGCACGCCGTAAACCTCTTGGTTAATGTCTGGTTCCAGTAAGTGAATGATGCTGCCCTCGTCGAACTCGCTGCGATCCGACCAGTTGGGCACCCAGAAGTAGCGGCTAAGATCCGCCCCGCGGCGCACGTATTTCGCCCGCGCTGGTTTCAGTGCCAGCAGCCGACCCAAGCGCCCGAAGATCCGCTCCAGGTAGCAGTTGCCGAACACCAGGTAATCGGTGGCCAGCGCACTAAACGCCTGGCGGCTGAGCAACGGGTGGGGAATGAACGAACGCACCAGGATATTGCGCTTCACCTGAATGGCCGAGCCATGGTGCGCCGTGGCGCGATAGGTCTGGGCCAGCGCCGGAAAATCCACCGGTGGCTCGTACCACTCATTCCCCAGCATCCAGCAGCCGGTGTAGAAAAAATCATAGCCATCGATCACCGGCGTCGGCTCGCCAAAGCTGAACGCCTCCGCCTTGGCAGGCGCGGCTGTGGTCTCGGTGTCTTTCACGTAAGCAGGCACGCGTACCCGCGGCTTCTGCGCTGCTGCCGCTTCGCTCATCCGTATAACTCCATTAGGGAACGGCCCGTGCCGTGATCGACCGGGCCATCGAGTGGTTCATTGTGTAAGGCATGCATGGTCGCCCACGCCAGGTCAGCGTGGCCGGTCTGGTTATTGCGCCCGGCGGTGTAAGTCATTTGGCGACCGGAGGCGGTCAGCTCCCGGCGGATCGCCATAAACGACTGGGCGAGATCCACCCACCCAGCATCGAATTCAAGACGCCCCTTGTTAATGATCTGCTGGGCCTGCATAACCAGGCGCGACTTCATTTCCGGGGTATAGCGGTAACGGGTCACGGTGGGGAAGAACTTCGCCACCAGCTGTGCCACGGCTTCGCCTAGGCCCGAAGTATCAATGCCGATAAAGGTCACGTTATAGCGGCGCGTCACACTGCGGATAAACTCCGATTGAGCCTCATAATCGCGGCCTTTAAGGCGGTGGCGCTCCAGAATACGGTGCTTGCTATCGGCGGTTTTTGGTGGTGCGACCACAACAAGGCCAGCCCCATCGCCATCTTCACCATCTCCGGCCGGATCGTAACCAATCCACACCGGATGCTCGCCATAGGGCCGCGGTGCGAAGGGTTTCAAATCCCGCCAAGCATCCCAGCTATCCACCATGCAGCGCTGCATCATCGCCAGCGGGAAGGCACTTTGCGTGTCGTCCACGAACTCGCACATCAACAGGTTCGCAAACTCGTCATCCGAGTACTCAAGGCGCAGCTGATCGATGTCGAACAGGTCACAGCCCCCGGCGATCGCATCCTCAATGGTCACAATCTGCCGCCATTGGCCATCCGGCCCGCGTGCCCCTGCTTTCAGCGCCGCGTGGCTTACGTCAATCTTCACCCGGTCGGCTTTTTTCTGGCGTTTGTTGAACCGGTCCCCGGTCCAGAACGGGTACGCCTCATGGGCCACGGACGATGGCGTGCTGAAGTAGGTCTGTTTCCACTTCTTGTGCATCGCCATGCCCGACGTCACCTTACGGAACGTCTCGAAGCCATGAATCCAGAAGTATTCGTCTAAGTAGGTATCGCCGTGGTAGCCCTGGGCGGTTTTGGCGTTGGTACCGAGAAAGTGAAGCTCCGCGCCATTGGCGAGAATGATGGGGTCGCCCTTGAGCTCCACCCCGGTCACCTCCTTCACAAACTGCACGATGTAGTGACGGAAAATATGCGCCTGAGCCTTACTCGCGCTCATGAAGATCTTGTTCTTACCGGTCTCCATGGCATCGGCGATCGCTTCCCGGGCGAAGTACCAGGTGGCACCGATCTGCCTCGACTTGAGCAGGTTACGAATCCGCTCATGCTGGCCCGCCCGGTACCAGCCCCGCTGGTAATCAAACAGCGAGGCCTCGAACGCCTCGACAATCTGAATGACGCCCTCGTCACCCACATCGTTACGGGCAGGCTTACGCTTCGGCCCTTCGTTACGGCGCTCGATGTTGGGATTAAGGTCGCTCTCCTTCCCGCTGCCCTGGTACTTATGCACCCGCGCTAACCGCTCGATCTGGCGGCCCAGCAGGTCGATCTCCTTAAAATCCTTGCCCTCTTTCTGCTCCTTCCAAATCAGCTGCACCAGGCGCGCTTCCAGTGCCCCCTCTACCCGTTGGGTCGGCGTCGCATCGTCCCAGGCGTCGCGCTTTTTCCACGAATCAATGGTCGCCCGGGGGATATCCAGGAACTCGGCAATGCGCGCAATCCGCCACCCCATCCAAAAAAGATGGCGGGCAGAGAGGCGGTAGTGATCGTCGTCGATGTTGGCTTGAGGCGTCATGCCGCCAGCGTACCCGCGCCGGAGCAGCCACGATTGCCCCGCCCGGTGTAAGTCACGCCACTTACACCCAGCCCTCATTGAGCCAAGCCGCGTGTGCGGGGAACCTGACCGCAGCCAAACGCCCAACCCACACACTGAGGCCCGCTCATGCCCTGGCACCGCATTGCAAAAGAAGGCGCAACCACCGATGGCCGCACCATCAGCGCCGAATGGCTCACTCAAATGGCCGCCAACTTCGACCCCGACAACTACGGCTGCCGGGTCAATATGGAACACATCAAAGGTCTGTTACCGGAAGGCCCCTTCAAAGCTTACGGCGATGTCACCGCGCTCAAAACCGAAGAAGGCGACGACGGCAAGCTCGGCCTATACGCCGAGATCGACCCGACCGATGAGCTCAAAGCCATGGTCGAGAAACGCCAGAAGATTTACACCTCCATGGAGATCGACCTCGACTTTGCCGACTCCGGCGAAGCCTACCTGGTTGGCCTGGCCGTCACCGACTCCCCCGCCTCTCTCGGCACTTCCATGCTCAAGTTCAGCGCGTCGGAAGGTAAGAACTCCCCGCTGGCCGCCCGCAAGCAGCGCCCGGAAAACCTCTTCTCTGAAGCTATCGAAACCGTGCTCTCATTCAGCGAGGAAGAGGAACAGGAAGAGAAAGGCCCGTCACTGGCCGAGCGCGTCAAAGCGCTGTTCAAAAAGCAGGACGCCAAAACAGAAGCTGGCTTCGCTGCCTTCCGCGCCGATCTGGAAGAGACCCTCGGCCTGTTCGTGGAAAAACACCAGGCACTCAGCGAAGCGCTTAAAAAGCGCCCTACCCAGGCCGCCTTTGCTGAGCTCAAAAGCGCCCACGAAACGCTGAAAGAAGAGTTCGACGCGCTCTATTCCCAGCTCGACAACACCCCCAACCGCCCGTCGCGCACGCCTGCCACCGGCAACGACGGCACCATCGAAACCGACTGCTAAGAGACGCCCAAGCCCATGCGCAACGATACCCGCACGCACTTCAACAGTTTCGCCGCACAGGTGGCGAAGCTTAACGGCGTCCCGGACGCCACCCAGAAATTCGCCGTCGACCCCACCATCCAGCAGCGGCTGGAAAAGCGCATCCAGGAGTCCAGCGACTTCCTCTCGCGCATCAACATGGTCGGCGTCGATGAACTGAAAGGCGAAAAACTCGCCCTGGGTGTTACCGGCCCTATCGCCGCCCGCACCAACGTCAACAACCAGGATCGCAAAACCCGCGACCTCACAACGCTGGATGCCCAAGGCTACGAGTGCCGAATGACCGAATTCGACACTCACCTGGGCTACGCCAAGCTGGATGCATGGGCCAAGTTCCCCAACTTCCAGGCCATGGTGCGCGATGTGATCGTTCGCCAACAGGCGCTGGATCGAATGATGATCGGCTTCAACGGCACCTCCGCCGCGACCCAAACCGATCCGGTGGCCAATCCCTACCTGGAAGACGTCAACATCGGCTGGCTGCAGCATTACCGCACCCAGGCCCCGGCGCGGGTGATGAAGGACGGCAAAACCAACGGCAAGGTGCTGATCGATCCAACGGCCAACGCAAACGAACCTGGCATCGTGGGCGACTACTCCACGCTGGATGCGCTGGTCTATGACGTCGTGAACAGCTTGATCGCCCCCTGGTTCCGCAAGCTCCCAGGGTTGGTGGTCATCCTCGGCCGCAACCTGATGTCAGATAAATACTTCCCTTTGCTAAACCAGCTACCGCCCACCGAGCAGATGGCCGCCGACCTGGTCATCAGCCAGAAACGCATCGGCGGGCTGCAAGGCATGGATGTGCCCTTCTTCCCTGATAACGCGCTGATGGTCACCACCCTGGATAACCTCTCGGTCTACTGGCAGAACGGCGCCCGCCGCCGTTACTTCACCGAGAACCCACGGCGTAACCGCGTGGAAAACTTCGAGTCCTCTAACGACGCCTACGTGGTGGAGGACTTCGGTGCGGGCTGCCTGGTGGAAAACATCGAGCTGTCTCCGGCAGCGCTGAACGGTTAAGGAGACACAATGACCAGCCCAGCCCGCCGTCACTTTGAACGCGTCAGCGCTGCCCAGGCAGCCGCTGACGCGGGCGAAGCCCCCATGCAGGGCGAAGCCTTCGAGCTCATGCAAGCCGCGCTGTTTGAAGACTACCGCCTGCTCAAATCCACGCAATCAAAGGAGCGCAAAGCCGAGATCAAGCGCGAGATCCTGCCCAAGTACGCCGAGTACATCACCGGCGTTTTGGAAGCCGGACAAGGCGCCCAGGACGACGTACTGATGCGGGTAATGCTCTGGCGAATCGATGCCGGCGACCTCGCCGGTGCCATTGCGATCGCCAAGTACGCCATCAAGCACGGCCTCACCCCGCCGGATCAATTCGAGCGTGGCACCGCCGCGATTATTGCCGAAGAGGTCGCCGATCAAGCGCTTAAACAGCTGGATGAAGAGGACGTTGATAGCGGCGCCTTACTTCTTCACTTGATCGATGTAGAGCTGCTCACCCGTGATGCGGATATGCACGATCAGATCCGCGCCAAGTTGCACAAAGCGCTGGGCTACGCCTGCCGGGCGACCGGCCAACTGGAAGATGCCCAGGTCAATCTGGAGCGCGCTTTATCACTCAACGACCGCATAGGTGTGAAGAAAGATCTTGAGCGCCTGGAACGCGAGCTGAAACAAAACGCTGCGCAGCCCAAGGCTGACAGCTAACCGAGTCGACCGCCGACGTCAGGGGGCGCGACGTAAGAGCCAGGCGTTTCAACGCCCACGTTCGAACGCCGCCCACCCCCTTTTACATAAGCGGCCACTATAAAGAGGTAACCCGATGAGCAGCTTTATCTCGGCAGGCACCACCAGCAGCGCAACCGAAGCCACCACCATCGAAAACCATCTCGAAAATAATGGCTTCTGGCCGGCGATCCAGCCCAGCGACTTCCGGGAAACCCACCGGCTGGATACCACCATAACCAACGCCCGCATTGAAACCGCTCTGAAAGCCGCCATGGCCACCGTGAACCGAGTACTGCGCCACTGGCAGCAGGCCAAGGTCGAGGCGGGCTACCCCACCATGGAAGCGTTGCCGATTCCGGTCTGGCAAACGCCTGAAGTCTTCAACGTGCTCTATTTGCGCGCTGTTTACTCCACTGCCCACGCCAGCCTGCTGGAACGCTACGCGGATTACGACGCCACCAACAGCGGCCGGGAGCGCAGCGAACGTTTGCAAGATCCCGCTGACGGTTACCGCCGCGATGCCGCCTGGGCGATCAGCGAGATCGAAGGCCGGCCGCACAGCACGGTCGAGCTGATATGACCCTGATGCACGCTGAGCAACACGACACGCTCGATGCCATCTGCTACCGCTTTTACGGCACCACACGAGGTGTCACCGAACAGGTGCTGGCTGCCAACCCGTGGCTGGCGGAACTAGGGCCGGTGCTGCCCCACGGCACGCCCGTCACGATGCCCGTCATTCCCCAGGCCACCCAACGCGCCCCCACGGTGAACCTGTGGGATTAACGTTTTAAACCGCCGAGGCCCGAATGAGCCACCACTTTGAAATCACCACCGAAAGCGCCAAGGTCACGCCCCCGGCCGTCGTCTCGCTGCTGCATGTCGGCGGCATGACACCCGCCGATTGGGTCACGGTGCTAACGCTGCTCTACCTCGCGCTGCAGATCGGGCTGCTGGTTCCCCGCTACCTCACCCGCCTGCGCCAATACTGGGAGAAACGCCGTGGGTCTTAAAACCAAACTCGGCATCAGCCTGGCCGCCGGTGCCATCAGTATCGCCACCGCCGTGGTCTCGTTTTACGAAGGGTACGAGCCCACCGCCTACCGCGACCCCGTGGGCATTCCTACTATCTGCTACGGCCACACGGAAACCACTCGCCTGGGGCAAACCCTCAGCCAAGCCGAATGCACCGCTCTGCTGCAGCAGGATCTGGGCGATGCCTTCGCGGTAGTGGATCGCCGCACCCAGGTCGAACTGCCAGAACCCACCCGCGCCGCGCTCGCCTCCTTCGTTTACAACGTCGGTGCTGGCAACTTCGCCCGCTCCACCCTACTGCGCAAACTCAACGCCGGGGATCTACACGGCGCCTGCCACGAGCTCTCCCGCTGGGTGTATGCAGGCGGGCGAAGACTCAACGGTTTGGTAAAACGCCGCACCACCGAACGAGAACTGTGTTTGGCCGGGCTAGAACAGGAGCCAACACCATGACTCGCCTACTCACCGCCCTCGCCATTCTGGGCCTGGTGCTGCTGGTCACCTGGGCGCTCTGGCAGCGCACCAACGCCGCCGAAGCCCGTGCTGATCTTGCCGAACAGCAGCTGGCCGAATCCTTACAGCGCGAAGCGCAAAACAAAGTGGTCATCAACGCCCTGTGGGACAACGCCCGCCGCCAGGCCAATCAGCGCCGCGCCCTGGCTCAGCAGCAAGCGGCGCTGGCCCGCACCGCCTCCAACCGCCTTACCACCATCGAGGAGCTACACCGTGAAAATGAAACGCTTCGCGCTTGGGCTACCGCTCCCTTGCCTGATGCTGTTAGCCGGATGCGCCGCCGCCCCGCCGTCACCGGCGCCGATGCTTATCACCAATCAGTGCGCGACGCCGAGCCCCTGCACGCTCCCCGCCAGTAACCCGCTCACCAATGGCGAGCTAGACCTGCAGCTGGAACGCACCGAAGCCGCCTGGGCACAGTGCGCCGCCGAGGTCGATGCCATTATTGCCTGCCATGAGAACGCCGATGAAAAAACTCCACCTGCTACGCGCCCACCTAATTAACGCGGTACCGGCGCTCGCCAACGACCCCGAACGGCTGCTCACCTTTGTGGAAGAGGGCAGCATCGAATTTCGCCGCGGCCCCAACCTCACCCATGAATACCGGTTCACCGCCCAACTGGTACTCACCGACTTCAGCGCGGATCTCGACACCATCATCGTGCCGCTGCTGAAATGGCTCGCCGAATACCAGCCGGATGCCGACCCAACGGAAGCCATCAGCTTCGAAGCCGAGATCCTCAGCCACCAATCCGTGGATGTCGCTCTGCGGGTGAAACTGACCGAGCGGGTGCTGGCCAAGATGGATTGCGACAAAGGGGAGATCAAGGTCGATCACGCCCTGCCCCGCTTCGATGTTACCGGCTGCCCGGCCCCTCGCTGGCAGCTGTTGATTCGTGATAGCGAGGCAGACGCCGACTACACCCTGGCCGCCGAATGGGAAGGCCCGCATGGCGGATAATATGGAAGCGTTAGAGGAGTGGGTTGGCCCGCTCCTGGTCAGGCTGGATGTTAAGCAGCGCCGAGCGTTGGCACGCAACGTAGCGCGGGATCTTCGCCGCCGGCAGCGGGAGCGAATCCGCGCCCAAACCAACCCGGACGGCACGCCCTACGCCCCGCGTAAGGAACAGCGCCTGCGCGCCCAGCAAGGCAGCATTCGTCGCCGTGCCATGTTCAGCAAGCTCTCCACCGCCAAATGGCTCAAAGCCACCGCCCAAGGCGACACCGCCGTGGTGGGTTTCTTTGGCAACGTCGCCCGCATCGCCACCACCCACCAACGCGGCCTAAAAGATCGCGTCAGCCGCGACGGCCCCCGCGTGGAGTACGCCCAACGGGAGCTGCTGGGTTTCACCGCGCTGGATCAAGAGCACATCATGGATTCAGTGCTTCATCATCTAAGCTCGGTATAAGCGGCTCGGTGTAAATAGCCCCACTTACACCCGCCGCCGCTTCGCCTTCGCCAAACGCCGCCGCAGGATAGCGGCTATGAACATTCCCGAACTGCTCCGCCTGCTGCACAACCTGATCCGCCTCGGCACCATCGCCGAGGTGGATCACCGCGCTGCCCGGGTGCGCGTTAAAACCGGCGAACTGCTCACCGATTGGCTGCCGTGGATCGAAGGCCGCGCAGGCACCACGCGGGACTGGGACCCGCCCACCCAAGGCGAGCAGGTGATTATCTTTTCCCCCGGCGGCGACCCCGCCGCTGGCGTGGTGCTGACCGGGCTTTTCTCCGATGCGCACCCAGCGCCTGCAGAGTCCGCCGCGCTGTGGCGCAGGCTGTTCCCCGATCAAGGGCTGTTCGAGTACGACCACGCCAACAGCGTGCTGCGCATTCGCCTGCCCGGAGCCATCGAGATCACCGCCCCCGGTGGCACCACCTGGCAGGGCAACATCAAACACATCGGCGAATTAAACCGGCAAGGCAGCTACCAGCAGCAAGGTGGCGGGCTTACCCATAACGGCAAAAACGTAGGGCACGACCACGCCCATAGCGGCATCCAGCCCGGCCCCGCCAACACCCAGGGGCCAGTGTAATGGCAGGTATGAATGCAAAAGACGGCCGCCGATTAGATGCGCTGGCCCATATCCAGCAATCCGTGGCGGATATTCTCACCACGCCCATTGGCTCCCGCGTGATGCGCCGGGAGTACGGCTCGCTGCTGCCAGAACTGATCGACCAACCCCTAAACGGCCCCACCGCCCTGCGCGCCTACGCCGCCACGGTGGTGGCCTTAATGAAGTGGGAACCGCGCATTCGCGTACAGCAAGTCACCCGCCAGGTCTCCACCCAGCGCCCTGGCCGCTTTGATCTGATCATCACCGCCCGGCGCGTGGATACCGGTGAAAACGTTAGCCTGGCCGTGCCGCTAAGGGGGAACCTGTGAACAGCCCCATCGATCTCTCCCGGCTACCCGCGCCCAACATCGTCGAACCACTCGACTATGAAACGATCCTAGCTGAGCGCAAGGCGCGGCTTATCGCCCTCTACCCGGAAGAGGAGCGGGACGCCATTACCGAGCTGCTCGCCCTGGAGTCCGAACCACTGGTCAAGCTGCTGGAAGAGAACGCCTATCGGGAGCTGGTGTTGCGTCAGCGCATCAACGAAGCGGCCCGGGCCGTGATGCTGGCCTACGCCAACGACGCAGACCTGGAACACCTCGGTGCGCTATTTGAAGTGGGCCGCCTGGTCACCGACCCCGGCAACCCGGACGCCATCCCCCCAGTACCGCCCAGCTATGAAACGGACAGCGAACTGCGCCGCCGCATACAGCTGTCGTTAGACGGGCTCAGTACCGCAGGCCCGGCGCAGGCGTATGTGTTTCACGCCCTGTCTGCCAACGGCAACGTGAAGGATGCCAGCGTCTCAAGCCCCGCCCCCGGCCAGGTCGTGGTGACGGTGCTCGCTCGCGATAACGGTGGCCTTGCCGATGCCGCCTTGCTTGAAGCCGTCAGCCAAGCCGTCAATGCTGAAGACGTGCGCCCGCTCACCGATCAGGTCAGCGTCCAGGCCGCCGAGATCCTCGACTACACCCTTGACGCCACGCTTTACCTCTACCCCGGCCCGGACAGCACCGTGGTACTCGCCGAGGCCCGTGCCCAGGCAGACGCCTACACCAGCGAACAGCACCAGTTGGGCCGTGATATCACCCTTTCAGGACTATACGCCGCCCTGCACCGCCCCGGTGTACAGCGCGTCGAGCTAGCCCTCCCCACCGCATCGTTAACCGTCAACCCGCAGCAAGCGGCGCACTGCAGCGGAATCACCCTGCGCGAGGGGGGCACTGATGAGTAACGCCACCCTGCTGCCACCCAACACCACGGCGCTGGAGCGGCGCGCCGCTCAGGTAAACGGGGCTATCACCGACCTCAATACCCCGCTGCGGGATCTCTGGCGACCCGACACCTGCCCGGCGCACCTGCTGCCCTGGCTGGCCTGGGCGCTGAGCGTGGACGAATGGGACGCCAGATGGAGCGAGGATCGCCAGCGCCGCGCCATTCAAGCCGCCGTCGGCGTGCATCGCCGCAAGGGCACCATCGGCGCAGTGAAGCGCGCCCTGGCAGCGATTGACTACCACGTGTCGCTGATCGAGTGGCACCAGGACGAACCGCCAGGCGCGCCCTACACCTTCCGCGCCGAAGCGATCATTGAAGACCGCGGCCTGGACGCCGCCACCCAGGCCGAGATTATCCGCCTGATCAATGCCACCAAGAATGCCCGCAGCCACCTCACCACGCTGCGCCTGATCGGTAGCCTCAAGGGGCAGATCTACCTAGCAGGGTGGGAACAATCTTTTGACACAGTATCGGTGCTGCCGCTTCAGATCACCGAGGCTGAGGTGCCGCCAACGCCTTATTACCTTGGCGCCACGACGACCGCCTACGACACCACCACGGTACAACCCCTATGAGCCAATTCTTTACCCTCCTGACCGCCACCGGCCAAGACCTTCTCACCCAGGCGATGGGCTTTGGCCAACAGATTGAATTGACCACCATGGCCGTAGGCGACGGAAACGGTGCCGCAACCTCGCCCACCGAGGCCCAAACCGCACTAAAAAACGAGGTTTACCGCTCAGGCGTTTCCAGCCTGATAGTCGACCCGCAGAATCCCCACTGGCTGGTCGCCGAACTGGTGATCCCCACCGATATGGGTGGCTGGACAATCCGCGAGATCGGCCTGTTCGATGTCAACGGGAACCTGTTCGCAGTGGGAAACTTCCCCGAGACCTATAAGCCGACCCTGACCGATGGCAGCGGCCGCGAGATCACCGTGCGCATGACGATTCAGGTCAGCGACACCGCATCGGTAACCCTCACCATCGACCAATCGGTGGTGTTCGCGACCCGTACTTTCATCGACAGCAAGATGCAGGCGCATGAACAGAGCCGCAACCATCCCGATGCCACCACCACGGCCAAAGGCTTCGTTGAGATAGCGACCAGCGCAGAAGTATTGGCTGGAACCAGCACCACACATGCGGTCACGCCAGCCGGTACCAAGGCAGTTCTCGACCAACACGCGCAAAGCCGCGACCACCCGGACGCCACGACGACAGCGAGAGGCTTTGTCGAGATGGCCACCAGTGCCGAAGCCGTCGCTGGGACAAGCACCGCGCATGCGGTGACCCCGGCCGGGGTAAAAGCCCACGTTGCTCATCAGCTCGACAATTACGGCAACACCGTTGATGGGCAGCTCGCCACGCTGGCTAGCCACATTCGTCTTAAAAACTACTTCATGAGCCAAAACTGAACGGAGCAGAACTGATGTCAGGAAAACTCGGCTCGGCGGCCCTTGCCGCTGACACCACCACCACGGTTTACACCGTGCCAGCCAGTACCGTGGCGACACTCAATATCGCCCTGGTTAATCGAGGTGGAGATCCCGCCAAGGTGCGTGTGGCCATCACCGATTCAGTGAACCCAGGCGATGCCGATTGGATCGAGTACGACGCGACAATTCCAGGCACTGGCGGCGTCATGGAGCGCACCGCGCTGGTCGCAGGCGCGGGCGAGAACATCATCATTCACAGCGATGTGGGCACAGTAAGCGCCCGCGTGCACGGCTTTGAGGAGGCTGAATAATGGGGCGCACGCTTGATAACGGTACAACAACGGCAGGAACCGGCGGCAGTGCTAGTGGCAGCAGCTTAGTGCTTCACGATGGCGTCGCTCGCGATATCTTCGGCGCAGGACAGTACGCCATTTACATGAGCGATGGAGTATTCACAGTTCCGCAAAATGTCAGTCGAATTCGTGTTCGCGCGATAGCGCCAGGCGGCGGCGGTGCTGTCAAAAATGAAAATGGTGCACGCTGCACTGGCGGTGCAGGGGGTGGTTTCGCCATGGGCGCTTACGACGTATCGCCTGGTGATACCTTTCAAATAACGATCGGGCAACCGGGGCAATATGTGTCTGACGGCGTTGCCAGCGCTGGCGGCACCACTTCCTTCGGCACGCTACTTTCTGCAACCGGCGGTGGTGCCGGTAATTACGCTCAGTCGGGGATGTTCTGCCCAGGTGCAGAGGGTGGTCAAGGAACGGGCGGCAACATCATTAATGCTAAAGGTGGTAATTCGGGATCAATCAGCGCGGGCACAGGCTCATGTGCAACGGGTGGGGGTGGAGCTGGCAGCCAACACGGCGACGGCGGCGATTCCGGCAGCTTGCTATCGATGTCTAGTTGGAGCGGTGCAACAGGTGGCGGTGCTATCCGTGGTTTTTCATCAGCAGGGGTGACAAGTACTTCTGTTAGTACGGGGGGCGCGGGGACAGCCTCAGGGTCAATAGGCAAGTTGGGCGGCTATAGCAGTTTCGCTGACGCTTCTGATGGCCATGGAGCGGATAACCCAGCGCAGTATATTTCCCGGTTCCCCAGTGAGTTTCTCCTGGGAGGTGGTGGTGCGGTCACCACTTCTACAGTTAGTTCATTTTCCGGAGGCCCTGGGGCAGGCGGCGGCGCCTCGCAGAGCACAGGGGGAAATCGCGCCGGTGATGGTGGATGGCTTGGCGGTGGTGGTGGTGCCATTTTATCTAACAGCGGTTCCGGCGGAAATGGAGCTTTGGGCGGCGGTGGTGGCGGCGCAGCTGGTACCAACGGCTACGCGGGAGCCGGTTCTAAAGGTGGATCCAGCATGATTATAGTGGAGTGGTAACCAATGAGTAATTACGCACGCATCAAAAGCAATGTCGCTGTGGATGTCAGCACCGACCCGGCCAGCCAGTTTCACCCGGCTATTGCCGCAGAGTTTGAAACGGTACCTAATGAAGTCAAGCGCGGCTGGCGTATCGACGAGGATGGCAACTGGTCGGCCCCACCCGCCCCAGAGCCTTTCGAGCCAGCAGAACCTGAGTTACAACGTCCGAAAGTCGGCCCGGTCGAGTTCAAGCTACTCTTCACCTCTGCAGAGCGGCTCATGTTAAAAGAGCTACGCAACACTGACGCAGCCCTCGCTGACTTCTTCGAGATCATTGAAGATCCGCGCCTGCAGTATGTTGATCTATCGCTCGGCTCCACAGCCGCCGGGGTTGACCACTGCCTATCATTGCTCATCAATGCAGAGATCATCGCCGAAAGCGAAGCGGACACGCGGCGAGAGCAGATTCTTTCGGGTACGTTGCTTTAGCCCCAAACAAACGGCCCGCCAAGCGGCGGGCTTCGAGCTAGAAAGGGGGCAAATGCCAATTTATTCGGCTTTTCTATCCACCTTTAGAGAGGGGGGAGATGTCGTAACTATCGTCCCCAATTTGCATCTGAGTGACCAGTAAGAAGGGCTCCACCAAGCATCACGAAAGGTATAACCGTCGAATTCATTCACGACGAAAACCCACTTTTTTCGATAAATATCTTTATAACGCACCACTAAGGACAGGCGTGTCATGAATTGAGCCATGCCGTCAGTTCCAGTGCGCACGAGATCTTCGGAAACTGAGAATTTTGCTATGGTGATTTCATCGTTGGCACCTAATGCATGCCCCCTTTCTAAGCTGCTTACTGAGTGTATTTCTTTCAAATACTTCCCAAAGGTTCCCGCTATTAAATTGCTTACCTTGTCGAACATCGGTCCGCCGACCGGGCTTCCATCCCTAAAGACCTGAAAAGACTGAGGTATTGCTGGACCAAAACCTTTGTTTCCCAGTTTTATTTCACAGACTAGATTACGTGCTCTGGGGTATTCAGCCCAAACTGATAAGGCAGGCACTACAGATAGTCTCGCGTTCTTGCGCGTGATAATACCGTTCCATATGGCAATGGCCACCGCTAGAAAAGCAACAAGCACACTGACTATACCTACCACTACTTGGGCGGAAGCTGGGTCGCTCATCAGCTCGATCACACGCTCCCACATTAGGTGTCTCCTAGCCGTTTAAGGTTTTAATAGTCAGGGATATCGTTGGGCATTAGCTATCAATATCCTGTGGATGAAAAATACCACATATGCTTGAATTGATTTTTCAATGGTCTATATATAGTATCCATTCCACTAGGCATTTGAATTACCTAGAAACGCAAAAAGGCCTGAGCCAATTAGACTCAAGCCTTCTTGCAATGTCCAAGGCGTTGACGCGCCTTAAACTAGATATTGGTAGATATCATATGAAGAAACTTAACACATTACGTGTTACATGCAAACACTGTTTAAGCGTTTTGCTTAAGCGTAGGCAGACGTTGAATATGTGTAGTTGGAGGGCTTCACGATGAGAACCATAGAAATCGTGTTACACCTCTTTGACTTAACGATTAGGCTAGTCGAACTTACACACAATGTGTTGCCTCACTGGCCAATATTCTTTTGACGTCAGCAAGCCCGCCTTGGCGGGCTTTTTTGTGCCCATTCACACCCCACGGTGTAAACCGCCCCACTCACACCCAAGACCGCTACCACCCTCCCCCAAGCCCCCGCACGATACCTGCGTGAATTCACAACATTTAAAGTGAACCTGCGCAGGAGCCACCATGGCACTCGATCAATACCACCACGGCGTGCGCGTTGCGGAAGTCAACGACGGCACGCGCACTATCCGCACCGTCTCCACGGCGGTAATTGGCGTGGTCTGCACCGCGTCCGATGCGGATGCCACCACCTTTCCCCTTAACCAACCCGCCCTGGTCACCAGCGTAGATACCGCCATCGGCAAGGCGGGCACTCAAGGCACGCTGAAAGACACCCTCACCGCCATCAGCCAGCAGGCCAAGCCGATCATCGTCGTGGTGCGGGTGGCAGAAGGCGAAACCGATGAAGAAACCACCGCCAACGTGGTGGGCACCACCACCGAGCTAGGCCAGCGCACCGGGCTGCAGGCGCTGCTGACCGCCAAGCAGAAGCTGGGCGTCACGCCGCGCATTATCGGCGTGCCTTACCTGGATACCCAACCGGTGGCCACCGCTATGGTCGCGGTGCTGGAGCAGCTGCGCGCCTTTGGCTATGTCTACGCCCACGGCTGCGAAACCATCAGCGAGGTCACCGCCTACCGGGATGAATTCGGTGCCCGCGAGCTGATGGTCATCTGGCCCCAGTGGCAGGCGTTCGATACCGACGACGCCGATACGTTGGATATCAGCCCTGTGGCGATCGCCCTCGGCCTGCGCGCCAAGCTGGATCAAACCGTGGGCTGGCACAAAACCTTGAGTAACGTGGTGGTCAACGGCGTCACCGGCATCAATAAAGACGTGTTCTGGGATCTGCAATCGCCCAATACCGATGCGGGCCTACTCAACGCGGCCGATGTCACCACCCTGGTCAACCAGAGCGGCTACCGCTTCTGGGGCTCGCGCACCTGCGCCGGGCCGCAAAGCCTGTTCCCCTTCGAGAACTACACCCGCACCGCGCAGATCCTCGCCGACACCGTGGCCGAAGCGCACCTCTGGGCAGTGGATCTGCCCCTGCACGCCTCCCTGGCTCGCGACATCATCGAAGGCCTGAACGCCAAGTTCCGCGAGCTGAAAACCCTGGGGCTGATTGTGGATGGCAGCGCCTGGCTGAACGAAGAGCTCAACACCCAGACCTCCCTCAAGGCCGGCAAGCTGCGCATCGACTACGACTACACGCCGGTACCGCCGCTGGAGGATCTCGGTTTCCAGCAGCGCATTACCGACACCTACCTGGCTGACTTCGCCGAGCGCGTCGCGGCCACCGCCTGAACTGACTAGCGAGAGACTCCATGGCACTCCCCAAAAAGCTCAAAGACCTCAACCTGTTCAGCAACGGCGAAAGCTGGCAGGGCATCGTCCAGTCGATCACCTTGCCCACCCTCACCCGCAAGATCGAAGAGTGGCGCGGCGGCGGCATGGACGGCGCCGTGGGTATCGATATGGGCCAGGACGGCCTGCTCACCGTTCAGTGGACGGTCGGTGGGCTGGTCGAAAGCCTGTTCGATAACTTCGGCACCGCCCGCATCGATGCCGACATGCTACGCATGACCGGCAGCTACGAGCGCGACGATATCGAAGACGCCTCCGCCGTCGAGGTCGTCATGCGCGGCCGCCACACCGAGATCGATATGGGCGATGCCCAATCCGGCGAAAACACCGAGCACCAGGTCACCAGCACGCTCAGCTACTACAAGCTCACCATCGACGGCGTCGAGAAAATCGAGATCGACCTGGTGAACGGCGTGTTCAAGGTCAACGGCGAAGACCGCCTGGCCGGTCGACGTCAGCGCCTAGGTATTTAACAACCCCCTTTTTTCGAACCCTCACACACCAGGACACCACCATGACCAAAGCCAACACCGCCACCGTGACCGACCCGATCGAACTAGACGAACCCATCAAGCGCGGCGAGCAAACCATCGACACCATTACCCTGCGCAAGCCCAAATCCGGCGAGCTGCGCGGTGTTGCCCTGGCCGATGTACTGCAGATGCAAACCGACGCGCTGATCACGCTAATCCCACGCCTCTCCAACCCGTCGCTCACCGCGACCGAAGTCCGCCAGATGGATCCGGCCGACCTGGTGCAATGCGGCGGTGAAATCGCCGGTTTTTTGCTGACGAAGCGGGCCAAGGGCGAGAGCGAATAAACCTCCCTGGCCAAGTAGAAGACGCGATGGCGGATCTCGCCATTGTCTTCCACTGGTCGCCGGAAGAGTGCGCCGACTTCAGCCTGCGGGAGCTAATGGAGTGGCGCGAACGGGCGCGAAAGCGCAGCACACCCTCGGAAAGCAGGAGCCAGCGTGGCGCGTAATCTAAAGCTTGAAGTCATTCTCAACGCCGTCGACCGGGCCACCCGCCCGCTACGGGCGATTGATCGCGCCTCCCAGGGCGCGTCTCAAGCCATGCGCGAAAACCGTGACCGCTTAAAGCAACTGGAGGCCACCCAGAAGAACGTCAACTCCTTTCGTACCCTAACCCGGCAATCCACGGAAACCACCACCGCCCTGCGCGAACAGCAGGAACGCATCCGCCGCCTCTCTCAGCAGATGCAGTCCCACCAGGGCGACACCACCGCATTGCGTGCCGAACGTCAACGGGCCATTACCCAGGCGCGCCGACTAAGCCAGCGTTACGATGAAGAACGCCAGCAGCTACAGCGACTGCGTACCTCGCTGAAAAATAACGGCGTCAGCACCGAACACCTCTCCCGCGATCAACGGCGGCTGACCAGTGAGATACAGCAGGCCAACACCGCCGTGGATGAGCAGCGGCAGCGGCTAAAACGGTTAGCCGAACAGCAGCGCAATGCCGCCCAAGCCCGTGGCCGATACGACCGCGCCATGAGTATGCGCAACAACATGGCCGGTACCGGCGCGGGCATGATGGCCAGTGGCGGTGCCGCGCTCTACGCCGGGGCACGGCTGCTGGCCCCCGGTGTGGCCTATGGGGAATCCATGTCTCGGGTGCAGGCGCTCACCCGCATGGAAGCCGACGACGAACGCTTCCAGGCCCTTCGCCAGCAAGCGCGGGAGCTAGGAGCCACCACCGCCTTTAGCGCGGGGCAATCCGCCGATGCCCAAGGCTACCTGGCCATGGCAGGTTTCGATCCGGAGGCCATTCAGGCTGCCATGCCGAATATGCTCGATCTGGCACTGGCCAACCGCACCGATCTCGCCCGCACGGCGGATATCTCCTCCAACATTCTCTCCGGCTTCGGGCTAGACCCCGCCGAGATGGGCCGCGTGGGCGATGTGCTCACCGCCACCACTACCCGGGCCAACGTCGATCTGGAAATGCTCGGCGAATCCATGAAGTACGTGGCGCCCCAGGCCCGGGCCATGAATATGTCCCTGGAACAATCCGCCGCCATGGCCGGGCTGCTGGGCAACGTGGGCATTCAAGGCAGCCAGGCGGGCACCACCTTGCGCGCCATGGTCACCCGCCTGGCCGCGCCCACCGGGGCCGCCGCCAGCGCGCTGGGAGATTTAGGTGTCAATGCCAAGGATGCCCAAGGCAACCTGCGGGACATCCCCCGCATTCTCACCGATGTGGCCCGCGCCACGGAGGAGATGGGCAACGCCGACCGCGCCGCCTACCTGAAGGATATCTTCGGCGAGGAACCCGGCGCTGGCATGGCGGAACTGATCGCCCAGCAAGGCAGCGCGGGCATTGAGCAGTTTGTCGAGATCCTCACCAACGCCGCCGGTGAAAACGCCCGTGTGGCGAAAACCATGGCGGATAACATCGGTGGCGACCTCAAATCGCTCAAATCGGCCTGGGAAGAAGTCGGGATCTCGATCACCGACACCAACAACGGCCCGCTGCGCGAACTCATCCAGAACGTCACCGCCATTACCCGTGGCGTAGGCCGCTGGATCAATGACAACCCACGGCTGGCCGGCACCATCGCCAAGGTGGCCGCCATTCTGGCCGTGCTGGTCACCGCGGGCGGTGCACTAACGCTGATGCTCGCCTCCATCCTCGGCCCCATCGCCATGGTGCGCTACGGCATGGCGTTGGTCGGCCCGCAGATCCTCATGGCAGGCAAAGCGTTCCTATGGCTGGGCGGTGTGTTCCGCACGGTGTCGATGTTCCTGCTCGCCAACCCCATTGGCGTGGCCATCGCGTCGATCGCCGCTGCAGCCTACCTCATCTACCGCTACTGGGAACCGATCAAAGCCTTTTTCCAAGGGCTGTGGCAGCAGGTGAAAAACGCTTTTGATAACGGCATCAGCGGCGTGGCGCAGCTGCTGATGAACTGGTCACCGCTGGGTCTGCTTTACCAGGGGATCACTACCGCTTTAAGCGCCCTGGGCGTTCAGATCCCCGAGCAGTTCAGCTCACTGGGCAGCGCCATTGTGGACGGCATGATCGGCGGGCTAACCGGCAAGCTGGGCGAATTGCGCGAAAGCATAACGGGCATGGCAGGCAGCGTGCGTAACTGGTTCGCCAATGTGCTGGGCATCAACAGCCCCTCCCGGGTATTTGCTCAACTAGGCGGTTTCACGGTGGATGGCTTAATCAGCGGCCTGAGTAGCAAGCTCGGCGAGCTGCGCGACCGAGTGGTGAATATGGCAGGCAGCGTACGTAGCTGGTTCGCCGATGTGCTGGATATCAACAGCCCCTCCCGTGTGTTCACCCAGCTAGGTGGCTACACGGTGGATGGCCTGAATAGAGGGCTAGATGCCCAGCGGGACGAACCCGCAAGGCGCATTCAAGAGATCGCCCGACGGGTGACCCGTGCAGGGGCCGGGCTGGCACTGGGCGCCGCTACCTTACCTGTAGCAGCGATGCCCAGCATCGAGCAGCAGGCACCTATTCAGTTTGATAACCGGCCACCGCTGAGCGCGCCCAGCGCCCAGGCGGGCAGCCTCACCATGGGCGATATCAATATCAACGTTACCCCTGCCCCCGGCATGAACGAACAGCAGCTCGCCCACTACGTGGCGCAGGAAGTCCAGCGCGCCCTGGCCAACGCCCAGCGCGACGCCCAGGCACGCCAGCGCTCATCGATGCGCGACCTCGATTAAAAGGAACCCATCATGCTCATGGCCCTCGGCATGTTCGTGTTTGAAACCCGCACCGTGCCCTACCAAGAACTCAAACGCATCACTGAATGGCGGCACCCCAGCCAATCCCGCGTGGGCCAACGGCCCGCCTACCAGTTTGCAGGCCCAGGCGCGGATACCATCACGCTCAGCGGCACCCTACTGCCCACCTTCACCGGCGGGCGCTTTAGCCTGGATGAGATCCGCGAGATGGCCGACCAGGGCAATGCCTGGCCGCTGGTTGAAGGCACCGGCCGCCAATACGGTTTATGGGTCGTCACTCGCGTGGAAGAAACCAGCACTCATTTTTTCCGCGACGGTGCCGCTGAAAAAATCGAGTTCGTACTCACGCTCGAGCACGTCGACAACGAACGCACCGAACTGATTGGCCGCTTGGCCCTGCCCGCCGTGGCGCGCCTAGCCGGTGGCTACGTATGAACGCTTACCCAAAGCCCAGCTATCGAATCACGTTGGATGGCACCGACATCACCCCGCGCATTAATGGGCGGCTGATCAGCTTAACCCTACGCGAGCAGCGCGGCCTGGAAGCCGACCAGCTGGATATCACCCTGGCGGATCACGATGGCCAGCTCGCCATTCCCCCACGCGGCGCCGAACTACAGGTAGCCTTTGGCTGGCTGGATGAAGGGCTGATCGACAAGGGGCGCTTTACGGTGGATGAAGTCCAGCACAGCGGCACGCCGGACCAGCTCACCATTCGCGCCCGATCGGCGGATATGCGCGGCCAGCTGCCTGGCAAGCGCACCCAGAGTTGGCATGACGTAACGCTGGGCGAGATCGTTAACACCATCGCCAGCCGTAATAGCATAGAGCCTGTGGTAGCCGCTGCGCTCAACGGCATCCGCATTGGCCATATCGATCAAACCGACGAGTCGGATCTGAATTTCCTCACCCGCCTGGGCGAACGTTTTGATGCCATTGCCGCCATCAAAGCCGGGCGAATGCTGTTCACCGTGGCAGGAGAAGGCCTAACCGCCAGCGGCCAAGCCATGCCCGCCATTGCCCTCACCCGCCGCGATGGCGACCAGCACCGCTACAGCGTCACCGATCGCGACGCCTATAGTGGCGTTAAAGCCTACTGGAATGACACAAGAGGCGCAGAGCGCAAAACCGTACTCGCCGGCAGTGGCGACAACACCAAACAGCTGCGTCCTACCTACGCCACGGAAGACGACGCCCTGGCCGCCGCCCGCGCCGAATGGCAACGCATCCAGCGTGGTTTGGCAGAGTTTGAATTAACGCTGGCACTTGGGCGGGCAGACATACTGCCGGAGTCGCCATTAACACTTAGCGGGTACAAGCCAGAAATTGATGCCACCGCTTGGCTAGTAGCGGAGGTAACTCACTCGCTGAATGATCGAGGGTTTGGGACGCAGGTGAGGTGTGAGATTAAAACCGCAGAACCAACCTCATTTTAACTGATCAGCTAAGAAATTCATCAGCCCTATAGCTGATAGACGTATTAATGGAGCATTTAACCCGCTAAGTCTTCTTACCTTGTCTCATACTGGTCTCTAGGGAACCCATACGTTTTAAAAAGAGGCTGGGGACGATGTTAAACAATAAAAAAATGAGCAGAAGAACCTTTGTGACAAGCGCAAGCCTAGGCAGCGGTGCACTGATTTGTTATCCCATCAACGTGTTAGGTCAACCAAGAAGCGTTTACCTGGATATAGAGGACTACGACACTATCAATGCGATTAGAGCCTCTGCGAAGCAAGAGTTCGCCCTCTTATGCCTGAACCCATCACCCGATGACCAAATTGATACCAGCAGTGAAGTCCTCGGTGTACTGCAGAATGAACTGGACAGGATAGTTCCTGAATTCGTGGAACTTGATGATATTGAAGGTGAGGAGTGGATACGTACTAACTTTTCCCCCGCTCCATTCAATGAGGATATCCCTTTACGTGATGAAGACGACATCAATTGGATATTGCCACCCTCGACACTCAACCCTTGTGCGGAAGCAGTACTACGAATATTAGCCGATGTGTTCAACATAGAGCCTAATCGTATAGATGACTTCAGGGGCTTTTTGAGCGAGCAAAATCAAGTTGCTTATGTAGATGGGATGGCTGATTCACTTGAGCAAGGCGATAACAATAAGCTCAGGAACTATATAGAACTACTTATTAATGACTTTACTATCAGTGAAGCTATCAAGCAGGCTGTTGAAACCTTGCGCTCCCCAATAGCGCGTGCGATAAGGCTTTGGCTGATGAAGCGAACCATTCCCTTTGTAGGCTTATGCTTGGCAATTATGGATGTAGGTATAAGTCTTATCCGGCAGCGCCATTATATTTTAGAGTGCGCTCATTCAGTTAGGAATTAACACCCAGTCCTCCATGGCTGGGGCTCATCCCAGTGCCGCAATCTTCTGGCGAAACCCTAAGGTAACGCGTGCTATTAGGCGACACTTACAGCTTGGTAATTTTTTGCCTAATTTTATGTAAGCCAACGCCGACAAAATTTGTAAGAGATCGCTTACACCGCCCAACACCGCGCCTGCCTAACCACCACGCCCTTGAACTGCTGCACGGTCACAAAGCAGCCCTGCCCACCAGCGGTGGGCAACAACCGGCACCGACTACCCACGCGGCGGGATTTAAACAAACGGCACCCCCCTTCCTCCTACGTCACAGAAGTCAACGCCCTGGGCGCCGCTCGCAGTGAATGGCAACGCATCCAGCGCGGCCTGGCAGAGTTTGAGCTAACGCTGGGGAGGGCAGACATCTCCCCCGAAACCCCGGTCACAGCCCAAGGCTACAAGCCAGAGATCAACGCCACGCCCTGGATCATTGACGAAGTCACCCACAATTTCACGGCGCGGGGGTATACCTGCAGTATTAGGATGGAGAGGCGGTGAGTATTAACGCAGAGGTGTCGGTGGGAATTATCGGGCTGGGCCCTTAACAATCAACACCAGACAACCCCCGGCCATCCGTTGGCCGAGGGCTTTTGGCATCCGTCTCCTTACAGAAAAGCTGATTCCTTCCAGCTCGCGCATCCAAGCGTCATATCCAGCTTGACAGAAAAGCACCACCATTGATGTAAGACATCGCCGACAAGATTTGTAAGAGATCTCTTACAACTTTATGACTAGGATCCTTCGCGAAGTGACCCACAATTACATTGAACGGGGGTATATAGAGACACGGTGAGGCTCACCGTAGCGTTGCCAGGTGGAAGGAAAGCCGCGCATTCCCATGACATAATGTTCAGCCCGTTTTTAGGAGGCGGCATGGGCATTATTAGAGGAACATGCTATGCATTTATACGCGACTGATCACATCACACAGCAGCAGCGCAAGGCGGCAACCATTGAGGCCGCACGTAAGCGCTATCTTGCCGCAAAACGGCAAGGCAATGTCAAAGTCAGCCTGAGCGCCGAAGAAGCGCAGAAACGTGCTCAGAAGTCCGTTTTTCGCCTGTCCTAATTATTAGCTTCAAAACAAAACCCCCGACCACTCCACATGGTCGGGGGTTTTGATTGCCGCAATCTTCTGGCGAAGCGTTACCGCCACGCGTGCTCTTAGGCGACACTTTCACTATGGCAAAGTTTCTCTAAGTTGCAAACAAGTAATTTCCCGTTACGCAATGTAAGGGTTCACCTACACCGCCCAACACCTAGCCTGCCTCACCACCACCCCGCGATACTGCTTAGCGGTGATAAAACACCCCTGGCCACCAGCGGTGGGCAGCAACCGACAACGGCTACCCACGCGGTGGGATTTAAACAATCGGAACTCCCCTTCCATCTCAGCCACCACCAGATCCCCGTGGCCGAACGAACGCGCCTCATCCACCACCAGCACATCGCCCTCCATCCACGGCCCACCTGGGCGTGCGTCCTCGCTTATCTCCACCAGAAAGCAGCTGGGGGGAAATTTTCGGCTATCCATTTCGGCCACTGCCGGGTGCTCCACGCCCACCACTGCTGGCCCCAAGTAATTTACTCGCATGCTGTTGCCCTGTGCTTGCTCCACATTAAGCGACGTACATTAGCGTTTGCCTGTCGCTTTCCTTGAGCCTAATACTGTATAAATTAACAGTCTTACACAAGAGCGGAAGCAAATTATGATTGGGCTGGTGGACTGCAACAATTTCTACGTCAGCTGTGAACGGGTGTTCAACCCCAAGCTGGAAGGCCGCCCCGTGGGCATCATGTCCAACAACGATGGCTGCATTATCGCCCGCTCAAATGAGCTCAAAGCGCTGGGTATCGAGATGGGCACCCCCGCCCACCAGGTGCGCCACCTGGTCGATCGCGGCGAGATCGTGTTGCACTCCTCCAACTACGAGCTTTACGGCGATATGTCCCACCGGGTGCAAGGCATCCTGGAACAGGAGACCGCCGGGGTAGAGCCCTACTCCATTGATGAAATGTTCGTGCGCATGGATGGCTTCGAGCCGGAAGCACTGCTGGAACACGCCAAATCCCTGCACGCGAAGATCCGCCGCTACACCGGCATCCCAGTGTGTGTTGGTGTAGCCGCGACCCACACCCTCGCCAAGCTGGCCAACCGCATTGCCAAGAAGCACCCCGGCTACCCCGGCGTGTGTATCCTTCACGCGGAAAGCGACGAAGCCAGGCACCTGCTGCAGCAAATCAAGGTGAGCGATGTATGGGGCGTCGGCCGCCGGCTAAACGAGCGCCTGCAGATCCTGGGCATCAACACCGCCTGGGATCTCCGCGAAGCGGACGCCAAACGCCTGCGGCGTAAGTTTTCGGTCAATATGGAGCGCACGGTGCTGGAACTGCGCGGCATCAGCTGCCTGGAGATGAACGACTTCAACGAGCCACGCCAGCGCATCATGACCAGCCGATCGTTCGGCCGCCCCACTTCACAGCTCTGCGACCTACAAGGCGCCGTTCGCCAACATGCCCAACGAGGCGCCGAAAAGCTACGCGAGCAGAAGAGCCTCGCTCGCGCCGTGCTGGTGTTTCTCAAAACCGATCGCTTCCGTCCCGACCTGCCCCAATACTCCCCCAGCCTGGCGGTAGAAATGGAACGCCCGAGCCAAGACACCCGCGACATACTCCACGCCGCTCAGGAGGCGCTACGCAAGATCTACCGGCCCAAGTACGGCTACAAGAAAGCGGGCGTTATGCTGATCGACCTGACCGACGAGAACCGCCAGCAACTCAGCCTAATGGACACACCGCAAACGGAAGAAGAACGCCAGCGCAGCCAGAAGCTAATGGCCACCATGGACGCGCTAAACGAGAAGATGGGAAAGGGAACTGTACGTCTAGGACTACCGGAAAAGAACGCCCCCTGGCACCTCCGCTGCGCGAACCGAAGCCCGCGCTATACGACGAGTTGGGATGAGTTGATGGTAGCGTATACAGATGAGGGGGCGGCAAAGAGAAATGTCGAAAAATTTTAATAAAAATCAAAATGTTGTGATTGATCAAGCCCCACGACAAAAACTAAATACCTATTATTTTCTTTAAAAATCCGTGAAAATAAGCACCAAATTCGAAACTGCCAAATATCCAAAATTGAGAGTCAATATGTCATCGCCCCGCTCATTTGTTACTCCCCTTCGCTACCCAGGAGGAAAAGCACGCCTTGGTGAATGGCTGGGTAGCTTAATGCGGCATAACGGCATCAGCGGTGGATATTACGTAGAACCTTATGCAGGTGGCGCAGGCGCTGCTATCTATTTATTAACGAATGGATATGTTAACAACATAATTATTAATGATGCTGATCCAGCAATTTATGCTTTCTGGTGGGCGATATTAAATGATGAAGAAAAATTCTCCGAACTATTTTCAAAAACTGAAACCAACATGGATAGTTGGTATCAACAAAAAGACATAGTTAATAACCCGGAAAAACATAGCACAACCGAACTTGGTTTCGCCACATTCTTTCTCAATAGAACGAATAGATCAGGAATAATATCGGCTGGCGTTATTGGTGGAAAAAAGCAAGAAGGAAAATATAAAATTGATGCTCGCTACAACAAGGAAAAATTATTAAAAAGAATCAAAAGCATAAACTCACTTAAAAACCATATAAACGTTTACAATTTGGATGCCCTAGAGCTAATAGCAAGGAAGCTACCTGAAGAAGATAGCAAGTGCCTTGTTTACTTAGATCCCCCTTATTATGTTAAGGGCAGCCAGCTATACAGAAACCACTATCAACCTGAAGATCACTCTAAAATTGCGGATACAGTAAGAAAGATTCGCCATCCTTGGCTTGTCACTTACGACAACTGTGAACCTATAAGAGCCTTATACTCTCAAGAGCGAAACGTGGAATTTTCTTTACGTTACTCCACTCACTTATCAAGACCAAATGCAACTGAAATCATGTTTTATGACAACTTAATGTTACATGATAGTCCTACGCTTCGTCGTTAAGAAGGCTTTGCTCTCCAACAGACTCCTATATAAACTGAAATCTCATCCCATAGGCTATTCAAAATTTGCCCCGTGGGATGAAATGATGCTGAATGAACATATTTTTGAATAGTTTTTATATGAAGCATACTTTCTGAAGAACGGGTTTGTCGCATCACAACTTCATGTTGATCCTTAGCTATAAACCCACTATCCAACATATGATCAGCAACTTTAGCTACTTGCTTAGTAAAATCTTGATCTTTTTTTACATCACTAAAATTATTACAATAATTTTCCGTACTAATTTCAATTAAAGCTCTTAATAGCATTGCAACTGCAATTGGTGTTCCTGGAGTGCTTTTATTACCGTTCGTTTTTAGCCTTCTAAGCTCCGCCACGATATTCTTAGCCTTTTTATGTACGCTAGGAATTGGAATTCCATCCTTACCTCGTGGGAAAAGGCCGGGACGTTCCCATGAGGCAGAAACAGTACCTTTTACTTGTGACCCGGTTCCAGCTGGCTTTTCAGGTTCAACATCATTAGAACCATTAGACTGACTATTATTAGATGCACTTTCGTGATTAATGCCGGCTGTTTCATTCGAACTTGAGCTTTCTTGGCTATTTAAACCTGACTCACCTTCTGCTCTAGCTCCTGTATCAAAATTGCTAACATCTTGATTTTCACAATTAGCGTTTAGGCCAACACTTTCTCTTACTTCATACAGGTAAGATTTGGCACTTTCTGGTGAAAAAACTTCCCTTACTGGTTTCCCACCACCAAAATCCGAAATAAT
Source organism: Halomonas sp. FeN2 (assembly GCF_020595105.1). Taxonomy (NCBI): domain Bacteria; kingdom Pseudomonadati; phylum Pseudomonadota; class Gammaproteobacteria; order Oceanospirillales; family Halomonadaceae; genus Halomonas; species Halomonas sp. FeN2. The sequence goes on along the minus strand of NZ_CP074200.1, from coordinate 3,874,664 downwards.
TTTAACTGCCATCGATTTAGCAGTAACTTCTGGAATCATCAGTTTTAAAGAGTCATCGCTTTGCACTTCAAAGCCTAGCAAAACAATGTTTTCTTTAGTAAAAAATCGGTGTAAATTAGTTATCGGAAAATCATCCTCGACAACCAACCCTTTAGATTCAGCCCAAAGCAAATATTTCCCAGCTCGCCTATAATCTGTTGCACCATTATGATTCAATGAAAAAACAGCTTTCATATAAGCAGCCCAAGGGAGTTGCCCAGCCCCTCCCATAGCCCCAGAATGTCTTGCAATAACTTCTTTCTCTAAAGATTGAATATCATTACTTGAAAGGCACTCAACTTTATCTAAAATGCTATCTGTGAATTCCTCTGCGATTTTTTTTATTTTTGGCTTCAAATATTCTACTGGACAGCGTTCAGGATGTCTTAGCAGTTTAAGCGCTGTCGTACGCCTATTACCATCCCATACTAGCCATTTACCATCATCTAGTGGCTGAATTAAAATGGGCATAGTTGTTAAACCATTTTCAGCAATATCCTGTATTAGCGTAAGCATTTGATCTTCTTTCGCTAATATTTTTTCAATGCAATCTCGCTGATCTGCACCGGTTCTGATACGTGCATTCCCAACATCTAGCAACAAGTCATCAACGGAGACTTCTTCAATAGTAAAATTTCGTCTACTCACTGCACTCCCCCAATATTTTTAATATAATGATTAAAATAAAATTCAAGACTTGACCAATAGTTATTAATCAAACAACCCGCCCAATCCGTATCTCACACCGCCCCAGAATCTCCACATCATGCATATCCTGCGGCTTGATCATTTCCGGCTGATAAAGCTCGTTATCGCTGATCAGGTACAAAGCGCCCCCGGCTAACCTTTGCACCCGCTTGATCCGCCGCTCTCCACTCACCAGCAGCAGAAACACCCCTTCCTGTTTCGGATCCCGGTTGCTGCGATCTACCAATACCCAGTCGCCATCGGCCAGAGTACCGTCCATCGAATCACCGCGCACCTTGATGCCTACCACCTGTGCGGGATCCAGCCCCTTATCGGCCAGCTCACTGCTGGGGAAGTGCAGTGTGGTTTGCACTGGTTCACCTTCAAAACTGCGACCCGCGCCGGCGGCGGCTTCGATGTCGTACATCATCACAGGCACTAAATCCGGCCCTGGCTCGGTAACAGGCAAGCCAAGAGACTGAGCATCGGGTGTGCCTGTACGTATACCTGTCAAAACGTAGGAAACATCCACGCCAATATTTGCTAGCCGAGCAACTAGGTCAGCAGAACATTTTTGTCTTCCAGCAAGCACGTCTTTCAAGCGCTGAGGTGAGTTTTCACCCGCGCGCCTGGACGCTTCAGCCAGAGAAATCCCAAGGAGAGATATTTCTTCCCTAATTCTTTGGGGTATATTTTCCACCAATCCAATTGACACGGTAGGATATCTCCACCATTCTATTAATGTCTTTCACTCTAAAACACTACGCAAAGGGAGCCACTGCCATGGTCACCATCATTGCCACCATTCTTATGCCCACCACTCAGACCACCCTGTTCCGCGGGGTCGAGGTGGAGCTTGACCGCTGCTCTGAACAAACCCGCCGCAACATCGAAACCGCACTGAAGCGCGGCACCAACACGCCTAACCCGCTGGCGGATCTTGAAGCGCTGGAAGAGCGCATCACCGCCGAAGCCGTGGGCGAACTCGCTGCCTTGATGCTGGCCTGCAACGCCTCTAGCGATGAAATCGAAGACGCCCTTTGCGAACTGCGCACCTACATGGATGAACACTTCCTGCAGCGCAAGCTGGTACGCCTTTACGAGCGTTAATACAGACGCTCGGCCACCTTGTTCAAGCTCTCGTTTAAAGTCTTTCACTCTCTTAAGGAAGCCTAACCCATGGCCACCACTAACACCATTACCCCAAAGCCAATTTATGCCCCAAAAGGCTGCGACCAGCCTGTGATGACCTACCTCACGGAAAGCGAGTGTGCCGACCTGGAACGCATTCAGGAGCTGGAGATGCGCACTAAGTCGGCCACCGCTCGCATGCTCATGCTGCGCGGCATCGCCGAGTACGACCAAGACACGCTGAATGCCGAATGACCTTGCCTGCATAAGGATGTTTGCCATGTACCAGGACCCCAAACGTGTGCGCTCTCGTTACGCCGCTCTCAATTTGGATCAGTACGAGGCCCAACTGATCGATGCGCTGGTGGATTACACCGGCATCGAACGGGCATCGCTGCTGCGTCAACTGGTGCTGAAAGAAGCACTGGAAACGCTGGGCGTTGCTGATCTCTCTGTTAGCACTGTGCCCCAGCAGGCGTCGTAAAGGCAGGGCTTTTTGAGGCCCTCAAGGAGCATTGATGTATGGCTGACCAACCGGCACGCGGCGAATTACGACTTCCGCTGAACGACCAGCTAGAGGCCGTGCTGCAGCAGGTATGTGAACAGCAGGATTTAACCAGCCTGGATGAAGCCGCCGAGTGGCTACTCCGCCGGCGCTTACGCAAAGGCACCCAAGGGCTCACCGGCCGTGGTCGCGCCCTTTACCCCATTAAGAGAAAACATTGATGACAGCTAGCAAACACCGCATTCCTTGCCCGCACTGCGACCAGAACCTGCGCATTCGCAAAAGCCAGGGGCTAACGCCGTTGTATCGCGAGGCAATCGCGGAGTGCCGCAATGACGACTGTGGGTTTCGGGCGAAGGCACGCATAGAGCTGTGCAACACGTTGACGCCCAGCGACATGCCGAACCCGGCGATCGATCTGCCGTTTACGCCCACCTTGCTTAGCCAGGCGATCAAGCAGGCGCAACGGAAATCGTGAACGCCTAACCGGCCCCGCTACTAACTGTGACATAAGGAGGCGAGCGTGAATTCATCGCTGCGCCAGGACATTGTTGCGCGCTTAATCAGCGATTTTGAGGCGATTGAGCGCGGCCCCTACCTGCAACGGGTGCGCTGCCCGGAGTGCGGTAAGCGCGAGGCGTACATCAACGCCGATGCGCCGTGGATGCTGAAATGCGGGCGGGAAAACAACTGTGGCGCGCAAACCCACGTTAAAGCGCTGTTCCCGGATCTGTTCCGTTCCTGGAGCGAGCGCTACAGCACCCAGGTGGGTGAAAAGCCCACCTCTCAAACACCCGTGGCCGATGGCTATCTGCGTGATGGCCGCGGCTTTGAGCTGACGCGCATTCAGGGCTGGTACACCCAGGAAAGTTACTGGAAGCCAGAGATCGGTGGTACCGCCACCGTGCGCTTCGCCCTGCCCGGAGGCGCTTACTGGGAGCGCCTGCTGGATAACCCGGAGCGCTTCGGCAAGCAGAAGGCCAATTTCGTTGGCCGCTATAAAGGCCAGTGGTGGTGCCCGCCTGCGCTCACCACGGCGGATCTGGTCGCCGCCGAGGAAGTGTGGATTGTAGAGGGCATCTTCGATGCGATCGCCCTCTACCACCACGGCATCGCTGCCGTTTCCGCCATGAGCTGCGGCAACTATCCGGATGAAGCCCTAAACGCTCTTTCGGATGCTGCCCATAAAGCGGGTACCAGCTGCCCCACCCTGGTGTGGGCGCTGGATAACAACCGCGCTGGCCACAACGCCATTCACAAGCATGTAAGGCGTGCCCGTGCGGCGGGCTGGGATTGTGACGCTGCGCAGATTCCCAACGGTGGCCACGACTGGAACGACGCCCACCAGCGCGGTGAACTGACCGAGAAGCACCAGGAAACCTACCGCTATCACGGCGACCTGCTATTGGCCCCCACGGCCATGGCCAAGGCGCTGTTGATCTACAAGCGCCGAGAACAGCGGGAGTTCTGGTTCGAGTTCAAACGCCAGCTGTGGTGGTGGAAGCTGGATATGGACGCCTTCGACCGCGCCCTGCGCGCCGATGGGCTGGATGGTGAAGACCAGCGTCAAATCGACCCCGCCCTGCGCGATGCCGCCCTGGAGCAATCCGGCAGCGTGAAGCGGATCTGTACCTGCTATCCCACGGCGCTCTACTACCAGGCCAACGCGGTAACTGACGAAAGTTGGTACTACTACCGCGTGGAGTTTCCCGACGGCCGCCCGCCGATCAAGAACACCTTTAGCGGTGGCCAACTGGCGTCAGCGTCTGAGTATAAAAAGCGCCTATTGGGCGTTGCTCCAGGCGCAGTGTGGACAGGTACCAGCCAACAGCTGGATAGCCTGCTGCAGGATCAGATCGGCAACATCAAAACCGTCGAGACCATCGACTTTATCGGCTACAGCAAGGAGCACGGCGCTTATGTGTTCGGCGATCTTGCCGTGGCCGGCGGCAAAGTGGTGCCGATCAACAGCGAGGACTTTTTCGAGCTAGGGCCCCGCCGCCAGCTGAAAACCCTCAGCCAATCCGTCGCGCTGCATATCAACCCCGACCGCAAGGCGTTCAATACCGAGTGGACGCAGCAGCTGCTCGGCGCCTTCGGTACCCGCGGCGTCATCGCCCTGGGTTACTGGCTGGGCAGCCTGCTGGCCGAACAGATCCGCGCCGAGATGGGCAGCTTCCCGTTTCTGGAGATCGTCGGTGAAGCCGGCGCGGGTAAGTCAACGCTGATCGAGTTCCTGTGGAAGCTGTGCGGCCGGCGCGACTACGAAGGCTTCGACCCCAGCAAGGCCACCATGCCGGCACGCTCGCGCAACTTCGCCCAGGTGAGCAACCTGCCGGTGGTATTGATCGAGTCCGACCGCGAACAGGATGGCGGCGCCAAACAGAAGCAGTTCGATTGGGACGAACTCAAAACCGCCTTTAACGGCCGCTCGATTCGTGCCCGCGGCGTGAAGAACAGCGGCAACGACACCTACGAGCCGCCCTTCCGCGGCAGCATCGTTATCAGCCAGAACGCCCCAGTGCAGGCAGGCGAAGCCATTCAAACCCGTATCTGCCATCTGCACTTTACCCGGGAAGGCCAGAACAAACAGACCAAGGCGCTGGCCGAGGCGCTGGAACGTACCGAGATCGAGCACGTTAGCCAGTTCGCCCTGGCGGTGGCCCAACGGGAGGCCGCGCTGCTGGCGTTGATCACCCAACGCGCCCGCCACTACGCCGACCAGTTGGCCGACGACCCAGATATCAAGGTGCTGCGCATCGCCAAGTGCCACGGCCAACTGATGGCCCTGGTGGAGTGCCTGGGGCCGGAAGGCTTGGATCTCTTCGACCAGCAAACCCTGGATATCGCCCTGGGCCACGTAAAGCAGATGGCCCGCGAACGCCAGCAATCCATCAACGCCGACCACCCATTGGTCGCTGAATTCTGGGAAGCCTTCGACTACATCGAAGGCCTGCGCGACGAGCCCATGCTGAATCACTACGGCAAGGGCAGCGACCTGATCGCCATCAACCTTAAAGACTTCGAGCGCACCTGCGCCGAATACAAGCTGCGCACCCCAGAGGTGCGGGAGCTGAAGCGTTACCTGAAGAGCAGCAAGACCCGCAAGTTTATCGATTCCAACCGCACCGTGAACTCCCGCGTCCGCCTCAACGGCGGCAGCGTGAAGTGCTGGGTGTTTCAAGCATGAAGGAGCCTGTGATGACCACTAACCACTCAATGCCACTGGTGACCCAGCGCCTACGCGAGCGCAACCGTGAAGCACTGGAGGCAATGCTTGCCGTCGAAGATGCCGCTGACCAGAAGCGCGCCCAGCTCGATGAAAAAGGCCCGGATGCCTGGCAGCGCCTCGCCGTGGTAGCCCAGAAAGAGAGCGGCCAAAGCCACCACTGCCGCCGCATTCTGCTTGCCGTTTACAACAGTTACGCCTGGCCGCTGGATCTCACCCGCCTGCGGGTGCTGGATCGCGACCTGCAGCAAGCCGCGCTCACCGTTATCGAGTGGAGTATCTACGCCAGTGATGAACCCCACGAATACACGCCCGGTGGAAACAAATTGATGCAGCGCTTTGCCGCCATCGAAAAAGAGGAACAGTAACCATGGCTGACAACGCCGACATCGCCACCGAAATAATGGAACGCCGCATGGAGGCCGCCTTGAGCAGCCGGCTTTCGCTGTACATTCCCAATCCCGACCCCAAGTGCGAAGACTGCGGCCAGGAGATCCCCCAAGCCCGCCGCAACGCCGTCCCATGGGCCACTACGTGCATCGAATGCCAGGGGATTCGTGAGTTAAGGGGGCGTCATGTGCGCTGAACAACTCAAGGGCGGCAAACTGGCCCGGCAAGCGGCCATGCTCTGCCAGGATCACGCCTTCCAGCTCTACCTGGATCGCCGCCGGCGAGCCAAACGCAACATGACCGAGTTCCAACTACCCGATGGCACTCACAACGAAGAAGACGCCCGGGACTGGCTCTGCGCCGCCTGCCAGATCCAAAGTCGCGCCGAGCTAGATCACAGCCCAACCGCCGCGGCCACGTTCCGCCGCATTCGCCAATGCTTTCTGAAGTGGAAGCAGCAAGGGAGGCAACAATGAACACGTATTTTGGCTTACTGGCTGAATTCAACGGCCGCACAGAGCTTCCACTTGAAGAAGTCGCCCCACGCTTCTTCGGCATCAGCCCCCGCACCGCCGCCTTTCGAGCAGGTGCCCAGGCTTTACCGGTACCCGCCTATCGTGCGGGGGATTCGCAGAAAAGCCCGTGGCTGGTTAGTGCGATCGACCTAGCGCAATACATTGATGAGAAACGGGCTGAGGCGCGGGAGCAGTGGAAGATGGTGAATGGGTGAGGTATGCGCCGGCTAAACCTTTAGCCGGCTAGCCTTTGCACTCGCATCACATTTTAGCCTTTACCTCTGCCACACCTACCCGCACCATTTCCTTAACTTCCCTTCACCCGAGTAGTCCTACGGAGCTAACCATGGACCAAAGCCTTATCCCCGTTTTCCAAGCCAATGATCAGCAACTGCTTTGCAATGCTCGTGACCTGCATGAATTTTTGGAAGTGGGGCGTGATTTTTCGAACTGGATCAAGGATCGTATTAAGAAATACGGCTTCGTCGAAGGTGAGGATTTTCTCACTATCGACATGACGCCCGGCGAAGGTCACAAAACCGCTTCCCAAAGCAGAGAAGCCCAAGAATCACAAAGTTATGAAGACGAGGAAGCTCACCAAAATTGGCGAGCCCTAGAATCAATTACTTACGCTGAAAACTTCGGCCAACAAGGGCGGGTTGAGTACCACCTTACGGTTCAGATGGCCAAAGAGCTGGCCATGATCGAAAACAACGCCATGGGTCGTCGCGTGCGTCGCTACTTCATCCAGCGCGAACGCCAGGCGATTGAGCTGCTGCAACAACAGGCAGACAGCGTGCGACCATTAGAAGAAGTACGCGCAGAAATTGGCGATACGCCCAAGTTTCGCTACCTGCTGATTTTGCAGGAACAAAGCCGCTCATGTGCTCGCCAGTTAGATCAAGCGCAAGGGCCACATGAGCGCTATACCCTGCATTGCCAGCTGCGCCAAATTAATAACGTGCTGGGCATTCCCACTCAGCCGCTGGTGAAGCAGGATGAAGTTGGTAAGCTGTCTAGCAACGCCTCAGCCACGCACAAACTGGAGCACTCACGTGGATAGCATCATTGAACGAACCCTAGATACAGCCAGCAAGCGCGCCCTCTTCCCCGAGGAAATCAAACGGCTTAGCGCCTCCATACGTGCCTTGGAACGTAACCAAATGCCCCCAGAGGACGTGTTGGTAAGGCGTATCAAGGAGCTACAGGGAAAGCTTGACGACTGCCATGCCAGGGTCAGAAAGTGCGAGCGTAATGGCTGCCCTGACTAAGTAAGCCGCCTTTTCAGGCGGTTTTCACTCATTACAAAGTAACGGTATAAGACTAACGCAGTTTCAGTGTTTCCGGCCTTAAGTGCGTGTATCGCTTCAATACATCCCAGCTCTCATGGAGCGTGAACTGCTGCACCTCCACGATCTCATAGCCCGCCTCGAATAGCCGTGACGTTGCTTCATGGCGCAAGTCGTGAAAGCGTAGATCCTCAATCCCTTTGGATTCCGTCGCTGCTCTCCATCGAGTGCCAATCGATTTCGCCCAATAGGGGAAGATCCGAGGCTCATCTTTTTTACGCGGCTGCCGCTGGATGATGGCCATCGCCTCATGGGTGAGCTTAAAGCGCTTATGGTTACCCCACTTCTGCCGTGGGTGCTTTGCATCACGTACCCAGCAAGTCATTGCCTCTGTATCCAAATCGTCCCAAGTTAGCCGGGTAATTTCTTCCTGCCGGCGCGCTGACGCGATCGCAAAATCCATGATGTCTTCCATGGGTATAAGCGCACTGGGCCGGATCTTCTGAGAGCGAACGAAGTAAGCCCGTAGTCGCTCAATTTCATCGGCTGTCGGCCGCCGATCCCTGGATGCTGGCCGGCCTGTAAGTCCTTTGCTCTTCAGTAGCAACTTAGCGGATTCAAATTCATTCAAATCCACCGGCATTCGCCAGGCAGCCACAGCCGTTTTTAGGATAATGCCGAGCCAGGTCATATCGAGCGATGCGGTAGACGCTTTAACACCACTACGCCGGCGCATCTGAATATGATCAATAAGCTGCTCACTGCTGAGCTCGGTTATTTTGACGCGAGCAATAGGAAAGCGCTGCAGCTGTTCAATGGTCGCTCGCTTACTACGCCCGGCTCCATCAGCAAATTCATGCAGGTAGCGTTCAATGGCATCATGTAAGGTGACGCCCTTCCATTTCGCGGACAGCACACCACCTGGTGCAGCCAGTTCGAGCTCACGTCGTTTCGCCCACTCACTGGCCATTGCCTTTTTTGGGAATGTTTTAGACTCTGAGTAGTCAGGTTGACCAGTGCGCGCAATGCGAATACGCGCTAGATATGAGAAACTGCCGTCCCTTTTTGGACGCTTCACGATCGTCGCCATCACTGCCTCGAAATGTGACAAATGAAAGTGCCACGAAGTGCCAAATTTGTGACACCCATTAGCTAAAAACGTGGCTCAACTACTGTAAATATGAACAGTTATGAATGATAACACAACCGCGCAAACCCGCATGAAGTCTGGCATTGCCCGCCCGGAGCTGGATAGAACTTTCTCCGTTGCACCCATGATGGACTGGACAACCCGCGATTACAGAGCGCTAGCACGCACGTTAACCAAGCGAGCGCTGCTGTATACCGAGATGGTCACTACCGGTGCGATTTTGCACGGAACGCCCCGTGAGCGCTTTTTGGGCTATAGCGAGGTGGAGCATCCGCTTGCGCTGCAGTTAGGCGGTAGCGATGCCGGTGAGCTGGCGGAGTGCGCGGCAATTGCCGAGGCGTGGGGCTACGATGAGGTGAACCTGAACGTGGGTTGCCCGAGCGACCGCGTGCAGAACAACCTGATTGGCGCCTGCTTGATGGGTTACCCCGAGAAGGTAGCCGAGGCAGTGCGGGCGATGCAGGCAGCGGTATCTATTCCGGTCACGGTGAAGTGCCGTATTGGCATTGATGACCAGGATGAAGATGCCGACCTTGAGCGGTTTATCGCAATCGTTGCTGACGCAGGCTGCGAGGTGTTTACCGTTCACGCCCGTAAGGCGTGGCTGCAGGGTTTGTCGCCCAAGCAGAACCGCGATGTCCCGCCGCTTAACTACCCCCGCGTTCATCGTTTAAAGCAGAGCCGACCTGAATTGCATATTGGCATTAACGGTGGAATTAAAACGCTGGCGGAGTGCCAAGCGCAGCTTACCCATGTGGATAGCGTGATGGTGGGGCGTGAGGCGTATCAAAACCCGTGGCTGCTCGCGGGCGTCGATGAGCAGCTGTTTGGAGAGCAAGGCCCGGCGGCGAGCCGCTTGGATGCCGCAATTGCCTTCCGGCCGTATATTCAGCAGCGCCTGGATGAAGGCGCGAAGCTGAATCATATTACCCGCCACCTGCTTGGCTTGTTTCAGGGTTGCCCTGGCGGCAGGCGTTTTCGGCGTCATTTGTCGGAATACGCGCATAAAGAAGGCGCAGGATTGCGCCTATTTGATGACGCGCTTAGCTTGGTGAACGAAACAGAGTTCGTTGTATAAGTGCGTCGTATAAAAAACCCGCTACGCCAGCGTAGCGGGTTCGTTTTTCTATTAGCGTAAGCTTACTGACCGTTTTCCCGACGGTTCGCCATTACGCCCTGCTCGACACGCTCGCCGATAGTTTGGTCAACGTTTTTCCAGTACTCAAATACTCGTGATAGCACCGGCTCTTCCACACCATCGGAAACGTGGCCAACAATGTTGTTTACCAATCGGTCACGGGCGGCATCATCCATCACCTTATTGACCAGATCATTGGCTTGGTTGAAGTCGCCATCGCCCGGGCGCAGCGTATAGGCGGCGCGAACCAGCTCGCCGTCCGTCTCCCATACCGCATCTTCCGGGTACCTTTCAGGGTTGGCGTGCGCGCCCCCTTTGCTATTAGGTGCGTACACCGGGTCGGTGGAGTGGTTAATACGCATCTTGCCACCCTGGCTGTAACTGTTAACCGGGGTCTTGGGCGCGTTAACGGGGATATGTTGGTAGTTCACACCTAAACGCGCACGGTGCGCATCAGCGTAGGATATTACCCGCGCCAACAGCATTTTATCCGGCGAGAAACCGGTACCCGGTACGGCGTTGCTGGGCTGAAACGCTGCCTGTTCGATTTGGCTGTGGAAATCTACAGGGTTGCGATCCAAGGTCATTTTACCGACTTCTTGCAGCGGGTAATCGGCGTGCGGCCATACCTTGGTCAAATCGAAGGGGTTGATGTGGTAGGTCTTGGCATCTTCGAACGGCATAATCTGAACTTGCAGCGTCCAGGTAGGATAATCGCCGCGTTTGATGGCGTCGAACAGATCACGTCGATGGTAGTCGGCATCCGCGCCCGCCATCTTATCGGCCTGTTCCTGGGTCATGCACTTAATGCCCTGATCAGTTTTGAAGTGGTACTTCACCCAAAAGCGCTCGCCTTCAGCGTTCACCCACATATAGGTATGGCTGGAATAGCCGTTCATGTGGCGCCAAGTGGCGGGGATACCACGATCGCCCATTAGCCAGGTTACTTGGTGTGCAGATTGCGGCGAAAGCGTCCAGAAGTCCCACTGCATATCGTGATCACGCAAGCCGTTATCCGCTCGACGCTTTTGTGAGTGGATAAAGTGCTGGAATTTGAGCGGATCGCGAACGAAGAACACAGGGGTATTGTTACCCACCATGTCGAAGTTGCCCTCTTCGGTGTAGAACTTCAGCGAGAAGCCACGAGGATCGCGCCAAGTGTCCGGACTACCCGCCTCACCGGCCACCGTCGAGAAACGAGCCAACATCTCGGTTTTCTTGCCCGGTTGGAGAAAGTCAGCTTTGGTGTATTGGCTAACGTCGTGAGTGACTTGGAAGTGACCAAAGGCGCCACTCCCTTTTGCGTGGGGCTGACGATTCGGAATCATTTCACGGTTAAAGGCAGCCATCTGCTCCATCAAATAGTGATCATGCAGAACAATCGGCCCATCGGGGCCTACTGAGAGTGAGTGTTCATCACTGTTGACTCCTATGCCCGCATCCGTTGTGGTGTGCTTAGGTTTATCGCTCGTCATCGCTTTTCCTCCATGTCACGGTAGACGTGGCGTTTGATCGCCACTCGTTCGAGTACGATGAAAGCTTAGCTATCTATTTTAGTTGTTATCATTTTAACAGCCGCTAACAAAGCCCACCCCTAGGTATAGTCAAACGGTTGCTAACTTGCCATTTATAGTAGCTAATCCTTAACTATCAAAGCGATAGCTTTTAGTTATTAATGACGATTAATAAAACGAATCAGGTGGCGGCACCAAGCTTGAGTTAAAGCTCTCAATAGCCGTTTCAGCCTCATCAATTTCATCAAAACGGGCAATATGGAACAGCGCCTCGCCTTCATTGGCCAAGGGCAAGCGACTCATGCCAATCACAATACCGTCGGCGACGGCGCGCACTTCGCCCTCGTCATTGCCAAAGGGGTCAGCGACTTTGCCCAGCACCTCGCCTTTGGCAACGCGGGCGCCTAGGCGCACCTTGGGCCGCAAAATGCCGTCGATAGGTGCCCGGGCCCAGCTTGACCCTTTAGCAAGCTCCGCGGGTGCTGGCGTGCGGCGGCGCTGTTCGCCGGTCAGCATGCCTAACCGTCGCATTACCCGCAGAACCCCGCGAACGCCGGGGGCAATCGCCCACTCGTCAAAACGCAACGCCTCACCGGCTTCATAGGTCAGCACTGGAATCCCGCGGTTCTGGGCATAGTGGCGCAGACTACCTTCACGCAGTTCCGCATTCAGCACCACGGGCGCACCGAAAGCATCGGCCATGCGCTCGGTTTCGCTTCCAGGACGGAGTTGTGCACGAATCTGCGGCAGATTAGTGCGATGGATTGCGCCGGTATGCAGGTCAATAATATGGGTAGCGTGATCGACGATTTGTTCGCGAAACAAATTTGCAATACGGCCGCCGAGTGACCCTGACTCGCTGCCTGGAAAACAGCGATTTAGATCACGCCGATCAGGCAAATAGCGGGTTTGTTGCAAGAAACCAAGTACGTTCACAACCGGCACAGCGATCAAGGTCCCGCGGATACTACTAATCGCTTTCGCGCGCAGTACCCGACGAACAATCTCCACCCCATTGATTTCATCGCCGTGAATGCCGCCACATACCAACAGCACCGGGCCATCCTTGCGGCCATGAACGACTTCGACAGGTATATGCAGGGGGGTATGGGTATATAAGCGCGCCACCGGCACATCAACTTGTAAGCGTTGGCCGGGCATAATGGTATGTTCACCCAGCTGAAAAGGAGCTCGCGCCATGCTTTCTGTCCTGTTTTTTTAATTCGTTTTGCTCACGACGTTAGTGCTATGTGGGCCAGTCTCATTGCCCGTTTATACGCTTCCAGTCGCAAAATGACGAATTTGTTAATACACGTTATGAGATGGAATATTTATCCATACAGTTTTGAATGTAAATATTCTGCTGCTTAGGTTAAAATGTGACCATACTGTGTCCGATTATGAGGTTGTATTTCCATGGCAAGAAAGACCAAAGCAGAAGCGGCTGCTACCCGAGAAGCACTGCTTGACGCTGCTGAAGAGGTATTCTTTGCCAAAGGCGTGGCGCGCACTTCCCTTGAGCAAATTGCTCGCCATGCAGGCCTCACCCGTGGTGCCGTTTATTGGCACTTTAAAAACAAAGGCGACCTGTTCATGGCACTGGTTGAACAGGTGCGTATGCCCTTCCAGTCGCTGATGGATGAAGTCGACAAAGCTGACGCCGAATTATCACCGCTGGAGTCTATACGACTGGCTTGCCATGCGGGCTTGGTGCGCCTTGAGCAACCCTCTTACCAGCGGATACTGTCGATTTTACTGCATCGCTGCGAATTTTTTAGCGATATTAATCCGTTAGAAATGCAGGACAAGATCGGCAATGAGTGCTTTGAGGAAATGCTCGATGTCTTTGTGCTAGCTAAGCAGCAAAAGATATTGCGCGAAGATCTCAGCCCCGAAATGGCGACGCGGCTAATGCAATCCATGCTCGGCGGCCTTTTCCATGACTGGCTACGTAACCCCGAAGCTTTTTCCATCAGTGAGCGCGGTGGTGAGCTGATTGATACCGCTATTCGTTTAATGCAGCGTTAAACAGTTAATCCCATCCTCGCTGCAGTGCAGCAAATGTGTTAATACTGGCACTACTGTTATAGCCGTGTGAGCACACTATGGATGCCTTGGAGTTTGTACGCGTACGCGAATTAGAAGTGGCTGTACGCATCTGGAATCCTACCGCCCCCCGCACCCTGGTCGCCTGGCACGGCCTTGCCCGCCACGGTGGCGACTTTAGAGCACTGGCGCAGGAACTCGGCAGTGAATGGCGGGTTCTCGCCCCGGACACCCCTGGACGTGGACTATCAAGTTGGTCACTGTTCCCTGCTCACGACTACCTTTATAGCCATTATGTGACGGTAGCGATCGCGTTACTCGATCACTTTGAACTCGAGTATGTTGATTGGCTGGGCACCTCGATGGGTGGCCTGCTAGGTATGTTGATCGCCGCTGATCCACAGCACAGTGCGCGTATTTCCCGGCTGATTCTTAACGACGTTGGGCCTGAGCTGAACACACAGGGTCTTATCGGCCTCTCCAGCTATTTCGGCGTGACCCACCGCTTCTCTACCTTTAGCGAACTCCAGCAAGAGCTCAACCGGCACTACGCTAGCTTCGGTATTACCGATGAATCCGCACGGCGCGAGCTAGCACTCAACAGTGCCCGTCGATTACCGGATGGCAGTTGGACGTATCACTTTGATCCACGCATTGGGGAGCAGTTTGTACACGATACACCACGCGACATGTGGGCAGACTGGGCGAATATTCGCTGCCCGACGATGGTGATACGCGGCGAAGAGTCCACGCTTTTAGACCCGGAAACGCTGCCGCGGATGGCCGCAGTGCAACCTAAACTTGTGACACTTACCGTGCCACACTGCGGCCACGCGCCCATGCTGGATAAGCCAGCACAGGTTAACCCCATTCGCGACTTTTTAAACCGCCCCGCCCCTCGCCCTACCTCCGTTGATAAAACGCAAAACGCCACTGTCTGGCAGCGTGTAGTGCAGTGGCTGGCGCAGCAGTGGCGGCGATGGAAATAACCGGGATGTTTAGGGTTTGTGCTTCCCGGTGCCTCCTCTCATCAAAATGACGTATCAGTGAGAAGTAGAGTAATGGGCTGTATGACGGTTTTTCTGGTTAAAACGCAGCCTGTTCAAACGAACTCGCGTTTCAAGATACGCCTTCTCAGAGACGCTGCGGTAGGCGCTCTCTTCTGGTAAGTACTTCACCAGCACCCGTCGCTCCCCCTCTACAGGCAGTGCATCACGCTTGCTGAGCAGTTTGACCGTGCTATTGGGCTCATTATCGATCACTGCAAATGCCTGCTCACCAGCACCTTCGCGCTCAGTCACTACCACCGTTTGACCCAGTAAACAGCGCCGCGTGAAGGGGCGATAACGGTGCAACCCACGGTGCAACACCTGGCAGAGCATCGCCGCCACGGGCGAAGCAACCACCAACGTACCCCATAGCACCAGCACTCCTACCGGAATACGTATCAAGCCAAGCGGTAGCCAACGCAATATCAGTAGTTCGATGGCCAATGTGAGTGCCGCAGCAATGCTGAGAATCACTGTCAAAGCCAACGTCGCGGGAACCCCAGCAAAGCCTAGAGAAACCAACGTGCTGGCAAGATGGTCTTCTTTGAGACTATCACGCTCAAATAGCTCTAGAGGGGCTAAGCGGATAATCACTAATAGCCAGTAAAGGGCTAACAGCCCGAGTAGCAACGTAAAGACGATGGTCGGAAATTGCGTAGCAGCGTGCAGTAGATCGTTCATGATGCCTCCCGGTACTTAGCCGGTGATGTATTGTTACTTCCAGCTTAGTCCAGGTTAGCTTTGGGGTGCCACCTATACCTTGACCTTAGTCAGCTAACTTGATTATCAATAAAAAAGGGTGCCATCCGAAGATGGCACCCGCCTGTGTTTACGCGTGGTTAATCGCTAAGGACTAGTGCTTTTCATGCTCAAGCGCCGGCTGTGAGCCATCATGTCTATTCCCTTTCATCTTGCGACCTAGCCAGTCAGAAACAGTTGCAATCATAGCGTAGAAGCTGGGGATAAATAGACTCCCCAAGATAGCAACAGACGCCATACCCACCGCCACCGTAGTGCCGATGTGATGGCTACTTACATCACTAGCACCGGTGGCTAAGGCCAACGGCAACGTACCGAAGATAAACGCCAACGATGTCATCACGATCGGGCGGAAACGCAGTTCTGCTGCGGTAATCGCCGCCTCACGGATTGTTTTACCCTGCTCCTTACGCTGCAGTTCGGCAAATTCGACGATAAGGATCGCGTTCTTGGCCGCCAACCCAACCACCACCAGCATGCCGATCTGCACATACACACTGGTGTCCAACCCGCGCAATGCGATGCCACCAACCCCCCCTAGGAAAGCAAAGGGGGTAGCGGTCAGTACCGCGAGGGGCAACGACCAGCTCTCATACTGAGCCGCTAGGATCAGGAAGACCATCAATAGGCCGAAGACAATCGCCAGCGTCGCTGCGCTGCCCATGTTGGACTCTTGATACGCCGTGCCGGTCCACCCCATTCCCCAGTCAGAGCCTAGCGTCTCTTGCACGATCCCTTCCATCGCTTCAATGGCTTGGGCAGAGCTGTACCCAGGCGCAGGCTGTCCCTGGAACTGGGCACCAGCATAAACCCCAAACCGCGACACTACCGCCGGCCCGGTTTGGCGCTCAAGCTCGACAAACTCGGAAAGCGGAATACGTTCGCCGTTACCGCCGCGCACGTAGACGCTGCTAACGTCTTCCGGCGTTTTACGGAATTCGTCTTCGTTTTGCAGATAGACTTGGAAATTACGGTTTTGATAGCTAAAGAAGTTCACAAAACCATTACCAAATGTATTACCTAAGGCCGAGTTAATATTCTCCAGCGCCACGCCATAACTCAACGCCTTCTGCTGGTCGATATTGGCACGATATGACGGCACATTAACATTGAAGGTGGTAAAAACCCGGTTCAAGGCGGGATGCTGGTTAGCCTTTTGCATTATTTGCAACGAGGCCTCATAGAGCTCGCGTGTCGACGCCCCATCAAATGACTGAAGGTAACCAGTGAACCCGCCGGTTGTCGAAAGTCCCATAATGGGCGGCAAGTTAAAGGCCATAGCAGAGCCACCATCAATACTTGCGCCTAACCCCATAATACGCCCAACCAGCTCGCTGGCGGTTAGTTCACGCTCAGACCAAGGGCTAAGATTGATAAACATCACACCGCGAGCAGTATTCACGGCGCTTGAAAGAATGTCATAACCCGCCACTGCCGAGGAGTATTCCACCCCAGGGATATCTTCAATTGCCGTACTGAGTTTCGCCATATAGCGTTGAGTACGGTCAAGTGAAGCCGCATCTGGCAACGACACGCTCACCAGGACGACCCCCTGATCGGTTTCAGGCACCAACGTTGAGGGTGTATTAGCATATAGCCAGTAAGACCCCACACCGGTAAGCACCGTCAGCGCAAGCGCCAGCAGCCAAAACCTTACTAGGCCTTTTACGATCCACATATAGGCGGCGGTAATACCGGCAAACAGCCGATCAAACAGGCGAAACGGTGTATTCAGCGCGCGCTTGAATTTGGATTGACCGGCGCCCGCGACTTTATGCTTGATAAAGATCGCAGAGAGGGCGGGCGTAAAGGTCAATGCCATCAGCGCTGAGAGCGCTACCGAGATCGCCACGGTAATCGCAAACTGCTGATAAATCTGTCCGGTAAAGCCGCCCAGGAAAGCCACGGGTATAAACACAGCGGCCATAATCAGCGAAGTCGCAATAACCGGCCCGCCGACTTCTTTCATCGCCCGGATAGTGGCATCCCGCACACTGATATCATCCTCTTCACTCAGCACGCGCTCGACGTTCTCCACAACCAAGATCGCATCATCGACGACTATCCCTATCGAGAGAACCAGCGCAAATAGCGTCAACAGATTGATCGAAAAGCCTAATAGATAGAAACCTGCAAAAGTGCCCACTACCGCCACCGGCACCACTGACATCGCAATGACAGTAAAACGCCAGTTCTGCAGGAAAATAAACAGAATGACGATAACGATTAGGAACGCTTCAATGAAGGTATGAATGACCGTCTCTACAGAGGCATCAATAAACAGCGTAGTATCGTAAGGTGCCACATACTCAAGCCCGGGCGGGAAGCGAGTGGACAAATCTTCCATCGCCGTACGCACACCTTGAGCAGTTTCTAGCGCATTTGCACCGGGCTGTTGATTAATAATAATCGGCGCCATGCTGGAGCCATTCAAACGCGCATCAACGCCGTAAGAAGACGCCCCAAGCTCAATACGTGCAACGTCCTCCAAACGTAGTGAAGAGCCGTCGCTATTGGTTCGCAGGTAAATATTACGGAAGTCATCAACATCATTGAGGCGACCTCCAGCGGTAATCGTGTAGGTGTATGCGCGTGGATCGCTTTGCGGTGTCGATGCCAAACTACCCGCTGGCACTTCCGTATTTTGCGCTCTAATCGCACTAGCTACTTCGCTAGGAGTGAGATCGTACTGGGCTAACTTATCCGGATCCATCCAGATTCGCATGGCAAACTCGCCGCCACCCAGTACTTCTGCATTACCTACCCCTGGTACCTGACGAAGTTCGTCAAGTACATTGAGGGTAGCGTAGTTCTGCATGAAAATTTTGTCATAGTCGCCGTCCGGCGAGGTCAACGCAATAAACATCAAGATAGAGTCGGAGCGGAGCTCAACGGTGACGCCTTGCGACTGCACTGCTTCAGGCAACTGAGAGAGCGCACCTTGAACGCGGTTATTCACGTTAATCGTATTAATATCGCCATCAGTGCCGATATTAAATGCCACGCTCAAACTCATACTGCCGTTATCGGAGCTGTTGGAGGTCATGTAAAGCATGTCCTCAACGCCGTTAATCGCTTCTGCGATAGGTGCCGCCACGGTCTGTGCAACAGTTTCCGCATCCGCTCCGGGGAACTGAGCCTGTACCGATACCGTTGGCGGTACCACGTTGGGATACTGTTCAATAGGCAGTATGCGCATGGACATCACGCCCACCAGCGTCACGATAATCGCCAGTACCGTGGCAAAAATCGGCCGACTGATGAAGAAGTTAGAGAAGTTCATTATTGCGCACCCTCTTCCCCTTCAGTGGGCTGACCATCTGCCGCCCCATCTTCCATTGTCTCTGCCGCTTCAGCCTGCTGTTGTGCCTCTTCTTGCTCCACATTTTCAACAATGTTTTCAGCGTTGCCATCAAATGGTTGAGGCTCAATCGTCATGCCCGGCTCTAAACCAGCAGGGTCTCCTACTACCACACGATCCCCCGGCTCTAATCCCTCACGAATCAACTGCCACGGGCCAGCCACTTCACCCAATGAAACAGTCCTTTCGCGGGCTTTATTATCATCATCCAGGACAAACACCTGCGGGCCCATCAACCCTTGGGTAACGGCAATTTCCGGCACGGCCATCACATCAAAACGCTTCAGACCCTCTATACGCACGCGCACAAATTGGCCAGGCAGCACAGTCGCATCGGGGTTTTCGAAGGTTGCAGACGCTTGCACGGTGCTGGTACCGCTATCAACACGCGAACCCAGGAAATCCAAATGGCCTTCCAGTTCAGAATCGCTGCCGCCACTCACCCCAGGGATGCTCAGTTTTGCGCGAATATCCGACGTATCATCGCCGTCGCTCAATTGGCGACGCAGCTCGAATGCGTCACGCTGAGGCAGTTGAAAACGAACTTCCAGCGGATCCAGTGGCGTGATCGTCGCCAACTCAGTACCGGAAGTCACTAAATTGCCCACATTCACTTGGCTCAAACCGATCATACCCGAAACAGGGGCTGTAACTTGGGAATAGCCTAAGTCTAAATTGGCGCTGGTTAAGGCCGCCTCGGCTTGCGCAACGCTCGCCTGGGCGACCCGTTGGTCGGCTAACGCTTGGTCATACTGCTGACGACTCACCGAGTTTTGGCTTAGCAGTTGCTCAAAGCGCTGAGCATCACGCTGGGCGCGGGCAAGCTGGGCACGAGCGCTCTGTAGATCCGCTTCACGCTGATTAACCGTTGCCTGATAAAGATCTGGCTCGATGGTGTAAAGACGATCGCCTTCTTCGACCAACTGGCCGGGTTCAAAGTGGCGTTCTTCCAGAAACCCATTTACACGGGCAACCAAAGTGACTTCACCATCACTGCGCAGCAGTGAGGGGTACGACTTATCCAGCGGTATATCCTGACGCTCCATTTCGGCAACTTCGACCTTATGGGGCGGTGCTTCTTGCTGGGCACCCTGCTGAGGTACCTCGGTTTGTTCTTGACCGCAGGCTGAAAGTGCCAGCGCAGCTACTAGCGTCACCAGACTCGCTCGGCGTGAGTGAATCATCTTTTTCATACGTTACATTCCCATATATCTTTTTAAGGTGACCGATAGCACATGCACACCTGAATCACTTCCCACCGTCGGGTAATTACATACCAGGCTGGGGCGGTGCACCGATGTTGAGCGCGGGCTCATAGGGGTCGTCGCCACCGCTTTCTGGCAAGGTAAAATTCACCTCATCGCCGGTTAACCACGCATTGACTTCCTCAATGGCGTCTACATCCAGGCGTCCGGCTTGCTGACGCAGCGAGAGCAGGTTGACGACATAGCTGTATCGCGCCTCGGCATAGTTGGCGATCGCGTTGTATAAATTCTGCTCAGCATTTAAAACGTCCACTATGTTACGGGTACCGACCTCGTAACCGGCGCGTGTTGCTTCCAGCGCACTTTGGTTGGAGACGATGGCCTGCTCACGAGCCTCGACAGTTTCCACATCATTGCTAACCTGGGTATAAAGCGAGCGGACTTGCTGAATCGACGAACGACGCTGGGATTCGAAATCATACTGGCTGCTTTCCAGCTGATAAGTCCCTTGCCGGATACTAGCGCTGGTGCTGCCGCCGGTGTAGATGGGTAAATTAGCGCGAATGCCTACTTGGCTAGAGGAGTCATTGCCGGTGGTATTATCAATATCACTGTCGCCATACTGATAGTTGCCAAAGGCTGAAAGCGTGGGTAAACGACCCGCGCGGGCAATATCTACACCGCTACGTGACACCTCGATCCCCGCTTGTTGGGCCAATACCTGAGGGTTACGCTCAATAGCCTGCTCTACCCAGTAATCGCGGCTGCTTGGCTCGGGAAGTGCTATCGGCATACTGTCGCCCAGCGCCTCAATGCTGGCATAACGCTGGCCGGTCAACTGCTCCAGAGCCTCAAATGCCACCTGCAGATTGCTCTCTGCGGCAATGCGATCAGCACGGGACTGGTCAAAGGTAGCCCGGGCCTCTTCGACTTCGGTAATTGCAATCAACCCGACCTCAAACTGCTCACCGGCCTGCTCAAGCTGACGGCCAATAGCTCGCTCTTGAGCAAACCGCGCTTCGAGGACTTCGTGAGCACGCAGAATGTCGAAATAGGCGCTGGCTACATCGATTAGCAACTGCTGCTCAGTCGCCGCTAGCAGATATACCTGCTGGTCAATCTGGCGCTCGGCCTGGGTGACTTGTCGGCGGGTTACTTCATCATAGAGCGCCTGGGTGGCTTCAAGGGAGAGCGATACGGTGTTGTAGCGGTCATCACCAGCGCTCACACTACCCGTTCCAGCCCCTACTCCCGCTCGGGATGAACCCTGGCTTTCATACTGTTCATTGTGCGCCACGGTACCCGAGGCGTTAATTTGGGGTAATAACCCGCTACGCACAACATCTCTGCCTGCTTCAACACCCAAATATTCCGAGCGCGCCGAAGCAAGCTCAGCGTTATTATCCAACGCATCACGGGTAATCGTGATTAGGTCGGCGGCTTGAGCAGGCAATACAAAAGAAGCCGTAAATACCGCTAACAGCAGGGGTCGTAAAGGGGCATTGACTGCCCAGTGTGCCAGTCGCATGGGATTGCCTCTAGGTATCAGCATCAGGTTGGCGAACGCACTCAATCAATCAGCGCACAAAATCACTCAAAGTACGGTGCCACTCAGAAAGATGAGCATTATAGTTACATTCATGTATGTATGCTAGCCTTGAACAATCGGAAAATGTGTGAACAACCTATTGTCAAGCCGCTTCCAGCTTACCTTAGTCCAAAGCATGATGCCTTGGCGATAAATGTGGCTCTCTTCTACGAAACTCCCGCGTGTCGATGCCCCATTTATTTAGCCGTGAGGCAAGCGTCGTGGGCTTTATGCCAAGCAACTCCGCCGCACCTCCTGCCCCAGAAACTTTACCTCCCGCCCTTTCCAGAGCGGCAATCGTGCTCTCCCGCTGGCGCTGCCCCAGCGCATGTTCGGTCAGCAGTAGTGTTTCACTTTTCTCCACGCTGGCGTGGGCTGGTGCAACCGGATTAGTAAGACCTATCGCACGCGGGGGCTCCCCCAATAGCAAGTCATCAAACATCAAGCGGCGATCCTGGGTCACAATCACTTGGCGCTCAATAATGTTTTCCAACTCACGAATATTGCCCGGCCATGGGTAGCGCTGAAGAATTTCCAACTGGGCGGGGGGAATGCGCACGCCGGGTTTATTAAACTTCAGGCAGGCACGCTGTAAAAAATGCCGTGCCAGCAGCGGTACATCTTCTATTCGTTTGCGCAACGGTACCGAATCAATCGGGAAGACATTAAGGCGGAAATAGAGATCCTCACGAAAGTGGCCCTCTTCGATCATGTCACGTAGATCACGGTTAGTAGCAGCAATCACCCGCACATCTACCTCGCGGGTACGGTTATCGCCCACCCGCTCAAACTGCTGATCCTGCAGCACCCGCAGTAGCTTGCTCTGCAGTTCCAGAGGGATTTCACCGACTTCATCCAAAAATAGCGTGCCGCCGTGGGCAAGCTCAAAGCGCCCAGGGCGATCCTGTACCGCGCCGGTAAAGGCGCCTTTGACATGGCCAAAAAACTCGCTTTCAAACAGATCACGGGGAATAGCAGCACAGTTCACGCGGATCAGCGGTCGATCGCTGCGCGAGCTACCGGCATGAATGGCCCGGGCAATCAGCTCTTTGCCGGTACCCGACTCGCCGCTAATCAACACGTTGGCGCTAGTGGGAGCGACCAGCTCAATCTGCTGGATCAGTTTTGCCACCGCCGGGCTATTGCCAACAATATCGCGGTGGTTAAGCTCCGCTTTTATCTCTTCTTGAAGGTACTCATTCTCCAGTTCCAGACGCTGTTTGAGTGACTCCACTTCTGCAAGGGCATCACGCAACTGCTGCTCGGCGCGCTTGCGCTCACGAATATCGCGAAATAGCACCACCGCCCCGACCAAACGGCCCATTTCAAAAATAGGGGTGCTGGTGTACTCAACGGGAATCGCCTCACCATTTTTGTGCCAGAACACCTCGTTATCGACGTGGTGCACCTGGCCGTCGCTGAATGAGGCGTGGATAGGACACTGCTGCACCGGGAAGTGGCTGCCATCGGCGTGGGTATGATGAAACATTAGGTGCGCATCGTGGCCTACCATATCTTCGGTACTCCAGCCCAGAATTCGCTCGGCGGCAGGATTCACGAAGGTGGTTTTTCCTTCAGCATCCAGGCCGTAAATCCCCTCACCCGCTGCGCCCAGAATCAGCTGGTTCTGCTTTTCAATCCGTTCGAACACCTGTTCGACCCGCTGCCAACCCACTTCCCCCTGGCGGTGTTGGCGGCCTAATTCCGCTTTTGCTCGCCGCTGCTCAGCTTTATTGCGGTCTATCAGCGTCAGTAACAGCTGTGAAGAGTCTTCAATATGCTGGGCATAAACTTCTACCCGATAAGGCTGGCGCAGCATGTCTAGTATCACCAGGTCATCCGACCAGGCCGTTTTTTGCACCAGCGTCTCATCGGTGAAGCTCACCCATAGCGGCAGTGAAGCACTTAAACGATGGCTAAAAGGCGCCTTTAGAGGCAGTGCTTCATTAATATTGAGCAACTCACAGGCGGCAGAGTTAGCGTCCAGTAACTTATCGGCATAAGGGTCGACCACTATCATCGCCAAAGGTGAAAAAGCGACCATCAGCGCCGCGGTGTGATTGCGTTGTTGCTCATCCATTGCATACCTCATGGCTCTAGGTGGTCTCTCCTTAACCATTCAATTCCCGCGCCAATTACGACATTTCGTAAATAAAGCAACGAAATATCGTTAATTACGATTTTTCGTAACTCGATATGCAATTCAAAAACTCCTTCAAAAAACCAATTAATTTATTAAAAACAGACGATTAAAAACAATACGCGCGAGTTGGCACACAAATAGCAATAGCTATGTGGATAGTGCGATAGCGCCATACGCTTAATCTCTTTTGCACCAGGACGGCGCAGCCATCGGTTTTATTGCTCCTATTTATTACTCCTGCCAGGAAACACTAAAACTCTAGGGTTAGGCGTTAATTAACCGAAATGACACAGGAGACATACTTATGTCTTATCTAATGCCAAGTGAATTTGTCACCAAGTTGGTGGATCAGGGTGAGTCCAAAGTCTATATGGGTACTCGGGATACGCTTATCCGTTCCTTTATGGCGGGGGCGACCCTAGCGTTGGCAGTTATTTTTGCCATTACCATCGCGACCCAAACAGGCCACTTTTTAATTGGAGCACTGCTCTTCCCCGTGGGCTTTGTGATGCTCTACCTGATGGGCTATGACCTGCTCACTGGTGTTTTTACGCTGGTACCTCTTGCATGGCTCGACAAAAGACCCGGTGTGACACTGCCGCGCATGCTGAAGTGCTGGGCGCTGGTGGGTCTTGGCAACCTTGGAGGTGCCCTATTTATCGCCACCTTCGGCTACCTGAATTTCACCATGGGCGGCACCGAGGAGATCAACGCTGTCGGCCAAACGATGATGGCCGTTGGAGAAAGTCGCACGGTGGGTTATCAGGAGGCGGGGATTGCCGGCTGGATCGTGCTCTTCCTGAGGGGCATGTTCTGTAACTGGATGGTCTCCATGGGCGTGGTGGGCGCCGCCATCTCCACAACGGTGTCCGGCAAAATCATGGCCATGTGGATGCCAATTATTGTGTTTTTCTATCTCGGTTTTGAGCACTCCGTGGTCAACATGTTCCTGTTCCCAATTGGTCTGATGATGGGCGCTGACTTCACTCTGTATCAATACATCATGTGGAACGAGATTCCCACGGTACTGGGTAACTTGGTCGGCGGCCTGACCCTGGTTGGTCTCGTTCTTTACACCACCCACGTCCGTACCCAAGCCAAAAAAGTGTTGTCTTGATCACAGCCTATTAGGCAAAAAAAGGGCTTCAAACGCCCTCCCCTATAAAGGAGAACCATCATGGATAAGCTCGAAATGCGTCACACCCTGCTCGCCGCCAAAGCGCGTAAAAAGATGAGCTGGGATGATATTGGTAAAGCGGTCAACATGTCGCCAGTCTGGGTCGCCTCCGCCTGTTACGGTATGAACAGCGCCAGCCAAGAGGTTGCCGCTAAGCTTTGCGACACACTGGGTGTGGAGAGTGATGTCACCGACGCCCTGGTGGCCTTCCCTACCAAAGCCTGGGATGAAGCGATTCCCCAAGACCCGTTCATCTACCGCCTGTATGAAGTTGTCGGCGTTTACGGGGAGACTCTTAAAGACGTGGTACAGGAGAAGTTTGGCGACGGCATCATGAGCGCCATCGACTTCACTATGGAGGTCGACAAAATCGAAGATCCCAAAGGCGACCGGGTATTACTCACCATGAACGGCAAGTTTTTGCCCTATAAGTCTTGGTAAGACTCAGCTGAAAGACTCGAGCCTCACCACGCTGCGTTCAACCGCCGAACGGTAACCGGCACCGAACAGCAGCAGGTGATTCAGCAGCGGATAGAGCTGAAACAGGGCTTCACGCCTCGGCCATTCGGTCGGGGCGTTGCCGTTCCAGTAGGCGTCAAAAAAGGCCTCCCCTGGCGAACCAAATAGTGTCAGCATCGCCACATCAACTTCCGGGTAGTGGCGATAAACGGCCGGATCGATAAGCGCTGGTCCCCTGGTAGTGAAAAGCACATTCCCCGACCAACAATCGCCGTGTAGCAAGCTGGGCGGTGCATTCGGCAACCAGCGCTCTAAATCATGGGCTAAGCGCTCGATACGCCCTCGCAGCTCATTACTCAATAGACCACGTTGGTGGCACGCCTCACACAGGGGAAGTAGGCGACGCTCGCGCTGAAAAGCTCGTCCGTCGCTAAGCGGGGTATTCGGCTGAGGCGTTTGCCCACAGGCATTATCTTGATGCCAGCCGTGGGCATCGCCAATTACGCTGTGCAGGCCGCGCAGCCCTTCACCAAGCGCGGCCTCGCTCTTCGGCTCCACGGGCACTGTGTCTAATGACTCAATGACCAGCCAGCCCGCCGATAAACCTAGCACTTCCGGCACCGCAAGCTTCTCGCAGGCGCTGCGCAAGGCACCTAGCCCCTCGGCTTCACCGCGTACTCGCGCCGCGTCATCGTGCTTAATCACCACCTGCCCGTGCTGTGTCTCCAAGCGATAAACGGCAGCAATATCACCCCCACTTAGCGGCTGCAAACCGCCGGTGGGGGTTAACTCGATAGACTCGAGCAGTTGGCTCAGGGTGGCATCCATAGTGCGACTCTCCATAGGGATGAGTACGTCCTAAGATTGGTAGCTTAACTCAAGCGTTTATCGATCAATGATTCCAGTTCCAGCTGATCATCGTGGAAGCGGCGGATACCTTCAGCGAGCTTGTCGTTGGCCATGGCGTCTTGATTGTGGCCCCAGCGGAAGGCGGTTTCGCTCAGCGGCTCAGTCGGTTTGCCACTGCCTTTACCCGATTGAATTTGCGCGGTGACACTGCCTTCGGTGGCATCCAGCTCTTCTAGCAAGGCAGGCGAGATCGTTAGCCTTGGGCAGCCTGCTAAGGCAAGCACCTGGCCAGTGGTGCGGAAACTTGCGCCCATTACAACGGTGTCGTAGCCACCCTGGTTGGCGCGCTCACAAACACCCTGAACAAACTGAACGCCCGGGTCGTTTTCCGGCGTGTAGTCGTTGCCGGTCTCTTTTTTATACCAATCGGTCACGCGGCCGACAAAGGGAGAAATCAAAAACACCCCGGCATCAAAGCAGGCCTGGGCTTGGGCATCACTGAACAGTAGCGTCAGGTTGCACTGAATGCCCTCACGCTCGAGCACCTCGGCGGCACGAATCCCTTCCCAGGTGGAGGCGAGCTTGATCAGCACGCGATCCCGCGACACGCCGCGGGCGTCGTACAGTTCGATTAACTCATGGGCCTTGGCGATGCTGGCCTGAGTATCAAACGACAATCGAGCAGCCACTTCGGTGGAGACACGGCCCGGTACCACGGCGGAAATCTCACTGCCCATCGCCACCGCCAGACGGTCAACGGCATGCTTGACCTGCTCTTCACGGCTGCCACCAGAGGCTTTTACGCTGCTCAGCTCTTCGTCGATCAGCGCTTGATAACCGGACAGACTAAATGCCTTGAGCAGCAGCGACGGGTTAGTGGTGGCATCCTGGGGCTGATAACGGCGAATAGCCTCAAGATCTCCTGTGTCGGCGACGACAAGCGAATGTTGCTTTAACTGTTGCAGCTGGCTGGTCATAAAATCTCCTTGGTATGCGTTTAAGCGCCGCCATGGCGTTGTTCAAGTGCTGCGCAATAACGCGTATAAATGGGTTGGTAAGCGGCCACACTCTCTGGTTGTGGGTCAGCCACCGACTTGGCATCCAAATGGACAAGCCGCTCACACAGTGCTTCCAGTGTTACGCCCTCTGCACGCTGGTCACACCAGGCCGCCTGTATCGCGGCGCCAAGCGCGGCCGCATCGGTAATCTCAGGGCAAATCACCTGGGTACCGGTGATGTCCGCTACCATCTGCCGCCATACGGGGCTGTTAGCGCCGCCACCGATCAATCGAATCTGACTCGCCCCGGCGGTTAAATCACCCAACAATTCCAGCCCATAGCGTAGCCCGAAAGTGGCCCCCTCCACCACGGCCCGGCACAAATTAGCCTGAGTGGTATTCAGGCTGGTCAGGCAAAGAAAGTCCGCGGAGGCGTCGGGCAGCATCGGCACCCGCTCGCCGTTGAAAAACGGCAGCACGGTAACGCCCTCGGCCCCTATCGGCGCGCTGGCTACTTTTTCGCCAAAGGCGGCCAGATCCAAGCCAAACAGCTCGCGCACCCGCGTAGTGGCCGAAGTAACGTTCATCGTGCAGATCAACGGCAGCCAGCCACCGGTGCTGGAGCAGAAGTTGGCGACCATGGCGCTATCGCATTCAACAGGGTCAGCCGAGTAAGCGCAAACGGTGCCGGAGGTGCCTAAACTCAGCGTAATGAGCCCTGGGGTAATATTGCCAGTGCCAATGGCACCCAGCATATTGTCACCACCGCCGGAGGAGACGACAACCTGATCGCCAAGCCCAAGTTCGCGGGCCACCGCCGAGCACACAAAGCCTACCGGTTCATGGGCTTCCAGCAGCTGGGGCAATACCCGCGCCGGGTCTAGTTCTGGGGCTATCTCTGCAAAAACATCCAGCTGCCAGCAGCGCTTACGGGTATCGAAGTAGCCAGTGCCGGAAGCATCGCCCGCCTCGGTGACCCGTTCACCGGTTAGCCAAAAATTGAGATAGTCGTGAGGCAGCAGCAGGCTCTCAATGCGTCGATACGCATCCGGCTGATGCTCCCGTAGCCAAGCGACTTTAGACGCGGTATAGCCGGTTTGCAGCACCAGTCCCAGCTTCTCTAAGCAACCTGCTTCGCCGCCAAGGCGGGTAACCAAATCAGCGTTCTGGGCGCTGGTCTCGGTATCGCACCACAGCTTGGCTGGATAGACCGGCACGCCTTCGCCATCGAGCGCGACCATGCCGTGCTGCTGGCCAGAGACACCAATGCCGCGCACTTGGCTAGCCGATACAGCGGCTTTATCCAACGCGGCAAAAAACGCCGCTTTCAAGGCGGCTAGCCACTCCGCGGGCGCCTGCTCTCGGCGACCATTTTCGCCCTCGTCCAGGTGATGAGGGCGGCTTGCTTCAGCCAGAATCTTGCCCCGCTCAACGTCTACCACCACTACCTTGGTACTCTGGGTACCGCAATCTACCCCGATATACATCACAATGTTCCTTTGGACGACGCCAGACCCTCTAGCGTAGCGCGTGCGCCACGTTCGTGCAGGGAACTTAGAGCAGCTAGATAGGCTTCCACAAAACGGGTGCTGTCGATTAAGTCGCCAAACAGCTCGCGATTTTCGATAAAGGCCGTTGGTCGCTGACGGTTCTCCGCAGCAAT
Organism: Halomonas sp. FeN2; assembly: GCF_020595105.1. Classification (NCBI taxonomy): domain Bacteria; kingdom Pseudomonadati; phylum Pseudomonadota; class Gammaproteobacteria; order Oceanospirillales; family Halomonadaceae; genus Halomonas; species Halomonas sp. FeN2. The sequence continues at coordinate 3,845,780 of NZ_CP074200.1, read as the reverse complement.
CGCCATGAGCGGCGCTTTCAAGCGATCGACAATCTCGATGGGCTCGCCATGCTCGTCCACCCCTTCAGCGTAGCGTGCCCAGCTAGCCACCACGGCGGCGCTGCGCTCTATTTCACCATCTTGTGCCAACTGCTGGCGAATCACCGGCACTAGCCATTTAGGAATGCGGTCAGAGCTCTCGGCACAGAGCCGCGCCAGGGTATCTTTGATTTGCGGGTTGGCGAAGCGCTCAATCAGCGTTAGGCGGTAGGTTTCCAAATCAACCCCCGGCACCGGCGCCAGGGTCGGCGTGCCCTCTTCGCGCATATAGCCCAGTAAAAAATCAACGAATAGCGGATCTTGGCACACCTCATGGGCGTAGCGGTATCCGGCCAAATAGCCAAAATAGGTCAGCGCTTGGTGGCTGGCGTTGAGCAGGCGCAGTTTCATCAGTTCGTAGGGCTCGACATCCGCCACGACTTGAACACCCACTTTATCAAACGCCGGACGCCCAAGGGGGAAGTGATCTTCCAACACCCACTGGGTGAAGGGTTCACAGACTACCGGCCAGGCGTCCTCTACGCCAAAGCGCTGCCTCAGTTCATCAATATCCGTGGACGACGTCACCGGAGTAATGCGATCCACCATGGCGTTGGGAAACGCCACCTCGCTGGCAAGCCAAGCGCCTAACTCGGCGTCACGCGCCTGGGCATAGGCGCCAAACATACGCTTGGCTACATCGCCGTTACCTTGAATATTATCGCAGGACATCACGGTAAACGGCGCAATACCCCGCGCACGGCGGCGGGCGAGCGCTTCCACCACCAGCCCGAAGCTGGTGGTGGGGTGGGTGGGGTTGGCAAGATCGGCGCGCACCTGGGAATTATTGAGATCGAACTCGCCACTCACCGGATGAAAATTGTAGCCGCCTTCGGTTACCGTCAAGGATACAATGCGAATCGCCGGATCAGCCATCTGCTCAATGACTGCCTCGGTGTCTTCCGGTGCAAACAGGTAATTCACCATACTGCCAATGACCCGCGGCTCATACTGGCCATCGGGGTGTTTCACCACCAGGGTGTAGAGGTAATCCTGCGCTGCCAGCGCCAGCTGCATGCGTTTGTCGCCAGGCATCACGCCTACGCCGACAATGCCCCAATCCAGCGCCTCGCCCTGGTTCATCAATGCATCCAGATACATCGCTTGGTGGGCGCGGTGAAAGCCGCCTACCCCAATATGTACGATGCCAGGGGTGAGAGTCTTGCGGTCATACTGAGGTTTGGCAACGTAATTAGATTTGGCAACATCGTCGGTTAGCTTGCCCAGGTTGTGATTGTTAAGTCGGGTCATGGGACTCTCCAGCCAAGGCCTGCTTGGCGCGATGGGGTGAATATGGCAGGTAACAAGTGGCGATATAGAGCGCTAGCGCCAGCGCTGATCGGGCGGCAAACAGCAACTCTTCACCAACTGAGCGTTGAGCATATCTTTGTGATGGGTGCGCTCCAGCGCCCCGGCTCGCCCCTGGCCCATCTCAAGCCAGCGATTGATCAGCCGCTCAACCAGCACAACGTCATCGACGTCTAAAAATAGCGTCCAATCGAACAGCGGTCGCAGTTCGCGCCAGGGGGAGCGGTCAAGCAGCAGGTAGTTGCCCTCGACAATAACGATTCGCTGCTCAAGGGTGATCAATCGTCCACCGGCACGGGCTAGATCCAACGGGCGGTCAAAAACCGGTACCGCTACCGGGTGGCTAGCCTGGCGGATGCGCTCGAGGTCGCAGCGCAACCCCTCCACATCGAAGGTATGGGGCGCGCCTTTTATCGGCACCTGCTCCTCGCCCAGCACAGCGTTATCGAAGTGGTAGCCATCCATGGGCACTAGCCCTGCCTGGCCCGGCAGGTGCTGATTAATGGCATCACAGAGCTGGACGCTGCGATAGGATTTCCCCGCCCCCGGCGGCCCTGCTAGTGCGACCAGATAGCGTGAGGCGCCTTCGGCGGCGCGAATAATCTGATGGGCTAACGTATCAAGATCAGGGGTCATGGCCACCTCAGCTCATCCAGTTGCCGCCATCGACATTGAGTGTCTGGGCGACCACGTAATCACTGTCTTGGCTGGCCAAGAACAGCGCCGCGCCGGTGTGATCTTCGGGGAGCCCCATACGCCCAAACGGCACCGCCTCGCCCACCAAGCGTTTTTTCTCGCCGAGCGGACGGTTCTCGTAACGGGCAAACATTGCGTCGACCTCTTCCCACATCGGCGTGTCCACAACCCCTGGGGCAATGCCGTTAACGTTGATACCGTGTTTGATCAGATCCAGCCCACTGGATTGGGTAAGACTGATGACAGCCGCTTTGCTGGCGCAGTAAACGCTTACCAGGGCTTCACCACGGCGGCCTGCCTGGGAGGCCATATTAATGATTTTGCCACCCTGGCCACGGGCCACCATCGAACGGGCAACCGCCTGCAGGGTAAAAAACATGCCTTTGGTATTGACCGCAAACTGCTTATCGAAGCTCTCCTCGGTCACCTCTAGCACCGGCGCCATATCAAAGATGGCAGCGTTATTGACCAAAATATCGATGCCACCAAAGCGCTCTATTACCGTTTTAACCATGGCATCGATCGAGGCCTGATCGCAGACATTCAGCTCGACCCCCATCACTTTTTCGGCAGGCGCCTGCTGCTGCAGCGTCGCTAAAGCATCATCGATAGCGGCCCGATCAATATCCGCCACAACCACGCTGGCGCCTTCGCTTAAATAACGCTGGGCAATGGCCAAGCCGATGCCCCGCGCGCCGCCAGTAATCACCGCGATTTTGTTGGTTAGTTTCATCGTCATGCTCTCGTTAAGGCGAACAGCTGGAACCCTTGGCTTGCCATTCGTCCACCAAGGCTTCCAGGCCGTGCATATGTTCTAAAATACGCCAGGCACCGACTTGAGTAAGGCGCGCCGCTTGATCAACATCCACATGGCTGGCGCCGACAAACCCAATCACGCACATACCCGCAGCACGGGCGGCCGTCACCCCGGCCACGCTATCTTCTACCACCAGGCAGTCACGCGGCACTTGGCCTAAGTGAGATGCCGCCAATCGGTAGAGTGCGGGGTCGGGCTTGGGGTGCGCTACCTGATCAGCGGTAAAAATGGGCACCTCGCCCAACGCATCGGCCAACCCAGTGCTTGCCAGTGATGCCAATACGCGGCTGCGCCGACTGTTGGAAACCACCGCCTTTTCCAAGGTAATGCCACGAATCGCCTTGTCGGCGCCGTCTATAGCTTTAAGCTCCTGCGCCAATCGGGCCTCGATAGCGGTATCTACCTGTTCTGTGGCGTCCAATGGCAACATGTGGGCGCTTAGCGCTTCGAGATGAGCGAGAATAGCCGCCGTGGTCATCCCCAGCGCTTGACCTAATTCCTGGTCGATGTTCAGATCGGGCAGCCAGTGGGAGAGGTACTCCACCAGTGTGCCTTCCGCAAGAGCCTCGCTGTCGACCAGCACACCATCACAATCAAAGATTAACGTCCTCATGAAGGCTCCTCAGAAGGCGAGCCGGGGGCGCGGTTGTCATGGCGGGTCAGCCCCGCTAGCGGATGCTGCTGCAAGCTAGGTAGGGCTAGCCCGCCTGCGTCAAACAGGTGAGCGCGCTCGGGGGCAAAGCCGAAACGCACGGTCTCGTTGACCCGATAGGCCACATCGCCATCAGCCATAATAGTGATCAGTTCATCGTCCATTTGAACGTAGAGCGAGGTTTGACCGCCGAGGCGCTCAAGCACTTTGATCTGCCCACTCAGCGGCCCCTGCTCCTCGAGTATCAGGTGTTCTGGGCGAACACCCAGCTCGAGGGTGGCGTTTGCATCCAAGTGCGCACCGTCCACCGGCACGCTGCGCTCGCCGCCACCGGGCAGACGAATCGCTACGCCTTCAGGCGTTACTCCGATCAACGTCACCGGTAGAAAATTCATTTTCGGTGAGCCAATAAAGCCCGCCACAAAGCGATTGCGGGGGTGGTGGTAGAGTGCCATTGGCGAGCCCACCTGCTCGACCACGCCGTCGTGGAGCACGACGATTTTATCCGCCATGGTCATGGCTTCAATCTGGTCGTGGGTGACGTAAATCATGGTGGCGTCCAGCTCATCATGCAGACGCGCCAGCTCGATACGCATCTGAACCCGCAGCGCAGCATCCAAGTTGGAGAGCGGCTCATCGAACAGGAAGATGCTGGGATTACGCACAATCGCCCGGCCAATCGCCACCCGTTGGCGCTGACCACCCGAGAGCGCTTTGGGCTTACGATCCAACAGCGGCTCTAACTGGAGAATTTTGGCCGCTTCCAGCACCTTGGCGCGTCGCTCCTCCTTGGGCACTCCGGCCAAGCGCATGCTGAAGCCCATGTTGCCCTCTACCGTCATATGCGGGTAAAGCGCGTAGCTCTGAAACACCATGGCGAGGCCACGGTCGGCGGGGCCGACGTCATTGATGCGCTGTCCGTCGATCAAAATATCGCCGTCGGTCGCACTTTCCAGCCCGGCGATCATACGCATCAGAGTCGATTTACCGCAGCCGGAGGGACCAACGAAGACCACAAATTCTCGGTCATTGACCTCAAGGTCGATGCCCTTGATCACCTCGGTGTCGCCGAAACGCTTGGTAATATTGTTCAGTTGTAGTGTTGCCATGAGGAAGATCCTTTACTTGACGGCACCAAAGGTCAGGCCACGTACCATTTGTTTTTGGGTCATCCAACCAAGTATTAAAATCGGCGCAATCGCCATGGTGGAAGCGGCGGACAATTTGGCCCAGAACAGCCCCTCAGGGCTTGAGAATGAGGCGATATAGGCGGTTAACGGTGCAGCACTTGAGGTCGTTAGGTTGAGACTCCAGAACGCCTCGTTCCAACTCAAAATGACCGATAGCAGGCCCGTTGAGGCGATACCGGGCAGCGTGAGTGGCAACAGCAGAAAGAACACTTCCTGGAGAGTGGAGGCGCCGTCCATACGCCCTGCTTCAAGAATGTCTTTGGGCATATCCTTGAAGAAGGTGTAGAGCATCCACACCACAATCGGCAGGTTCATCAGGGTATAGATGATGATGAGACCGGTGCGTGTGTCGAGCAGCCCAACGTCGCGGCATATGAGATAAATCGGCACCAGCACGCCTACCGAGGGCAGCATTTTGGTGGAGAGCATCCATAGCAGCGTGCCTTTGGTACGCTTAGTGGGCAAAAAGGCCATGGCATAGGCTGAAGGAATCGCAATCAGCAGCGCGAAGAACGTTGAGCCAAATGCCACCGCGACACTGTTGAGCGCAAAGCGTGCATAGCCGGAACGCGCATGCACGTCCTGATAGCTCTCTAAGGTGGGCGAAAAAATCAGCGAGGGGTCGGCAATCGCCGCTGTTTCCGTTTTAAAGCCGGTCAGGATCATCCAGAAAATCGGAAAGAAGATCACCAGCGCCACCGACCACCCCAAAAGCGTCAGCAAGATGCGCTTGCTTTGCGCCGACCGCCACCCTGACACCGAGCGTGGCGCTGCGGTTTTGGAACTTAATGTTGTCATCGAAGTACTCCCAAGACACAAGTGCCGGTCTAATCTTCCAGGTTTTTGGCTACCATTCGAACCAGGAAGATCGCCACGATATTGGCGAGGATGATCGCAATCACCCCACCGGCGGAGGCAGTGCCTACGTCAAAATCCAGTAACGCACGAATGTAAATCAGGTAAGCCAGATTGGTCGTCGCCAAGCCAGGCCCGCCGGAGGTAGTGACGAAAATTTCGGCAAAGATGGTCAGCAGGAAGATCATCTCAATCATGATCACCACGCTGATGGCACGCTTTAGATGCGGCAGAGTGATAAAGAAAAAAATCGCCACCGGCCCTGCGCCGTCCATCCGCGCCGCTTCCACCTGATCCTCATCCAGGGATTGCATCGCGGTGAGCAGGATCAGCAGTGCAAACGGCAGCCACTGCCATGCAACGATGATCACAATCGAGGTTAGCGGCAGCGAAGAGAACCAATCGACAGCGGGCAGCCCAATGGACTCAGCCAGCCATGCCAGCACCCCATTCGAGGGATGCATCATCATGTTTTTCCACACCAGGGCACTCACGGTGGGCATTACAAAAAACGGTGAGATCGCCAGCACACGGGCAATCCCGCGCCCCGCAAACTCCTGCTGGAACAGCACCGCCAGCAGTGTGCCGCCCACTACAGTAATCGCCAGCACCCACCCCACCAGCAGCAGCGTGTTGCCCATAGCGGCCCATAGGGCAGGGTCGGTGAGAAGGTATTCATAGTTTTCCAACCCGGCAAAGCCCGTCATGCCGGGCATTAGCAGGTTATAACGCTGGAAGGAGAACCATAGCGTCATGCCCAGTGGCACAATCATCCAAAGCAATAACAGCGTTACAGCAGGCGCTTGAAGCGAAAGCGTCCTTAGCCCGCCGACCGTCCGGCCAGAAGCACGTGTTTTATTCATGGAAATACCTGCAGAAACAGTGTGGGGGCAATGCCTGCCTAGTTAGCTAAGGCAGGCATTGCGGGCCATCAGTCTAGATAACCGGCACGCTGCATGGTGCGTTCGGTGGCACGCTGAGCACTGTCTAGCGCCTGTTCAACGGTGGTGTCACCGGTCAGCGCCGCGGCAATGGTTTGGCCAACCTGGGTGCCGATCGACTGAAACTCTGGAATGCCCACAAACTGCACGCCCACATAGGGATTGGGTTCCAGGGTGGAGTCGGTAGGGTCGGCGTCTTGAATAGCCTTCAGCACGAAGTCAGCAAAGGGGGCTGCTTCGGTGTACTGTTCATTGGCGTAGGTCGACTCACGAGTGCCTGGCGGCACGCTGGTCCAGCCTTGAGTTTCACCGACCAGTTCAATGTACTCTTGTGAGGTCGCCCAGGTAATAAACTCGCGCGCCGCTTCCTGGTTCTCTGAAGAGGCCGGGATAGCTAGCGCCCAGGACCACAACCAGTGTGAGCCTTTGGGTGTTTTTGCGATAGGCGCTGGGGCAAAACCTAAGCTGTCCGCCACATCGGACTCATTGCCGTCATACAGTTTGCCCGCTGCCGACGTAGCATCCACCCACATTGCGCAGTTGCCACGGGAGAACAGCGCCAGATTTTCGTTAAAGCCGTTGGAACTTGCGCCTGGCGGGCCGTAGTCGTTGAGCAAATCGACATAGAACTGGATAGCGTTAACCCAGGCTTCAGAGTTGAGCTCTGGGTTCCACTCTTCGTCAAACCAGCGGCCACCGTAGGTATTCACGAGGGTGGAAACAAAGGCCATGTTTTCACCCCAGCCTGGTTTACCGCGCAGACAGATACCGGCCAGACCTTCTTCGCTGCCGTGCAGCTCGCCCGCCCACTCACGCACCTCTTCCCAGGTGGGCTGATCGCTCATTTCAATACCCGCTTCCTCAAACAGATCCTGGCGGTAGTACATCATCGAGCTTTCGGCGTAGAAAGGCAGCGCATGCAGCGTGCCGTCCAAGCTCAAACCATCGCGCACCGAGGTCAGCAGATCGTCTTCGTTGTAATCGTCGGGCAGATTATCCAGCGGGGAGAGCCAGCCGCGCTCTGCCCAAATAGGTACTTCGTAAGTGCCGATGGTCATCACGTCGAATTGGCCGCCACCAGTAGCAATATCGGTGGTCATGCGCTGACGTAACACGTTCTCCTCAAGCACCACCCAGTCCAGGGTGATATCGGGGTGAGCCTCTTCGAAAGCCTCGGTGAGGCTCTGCATAATCACCATATCGTTGTTGTTAACCGTGGCCACGGTAATTTCGGTTTGCGCCTGGGCATGGCCCGACATGGCAATGGCGGCCGCTAGCGTGGTAACGGGCAAGTGACGTGCGAGTCGCATAAAGCACTCCTATGGGCTGGTATTGGCATTGTTGTCGCCTTGATCTTATTGATCAACTATCGAACAAATGATCGTACGTAAGCCAAAAAAAAGCAAAGCTGATTAGCTTAGACTTTACGCTAATTCATTATCTCTAACGCATATTGCAGTGCACGCAGCTGGGTTTGAAAGCCCTAGAGTGCTTCAACGATCTGCCGCGCGGCCACTTCGTCAGTCACCAAGCCCTTCAGCCAGCCGCCGCGCAATGCGGCATGGATCGCCGGGGCTTTTTCGTGCCCTCCCGCAATCGCCACCATATGGTGCTTACCAAAGCGCTCCAGGGGAAGACTGGTGACCCGCCGCGTAATTGAGCAGTCTATCACCTCGCCGTCGCGATTCAGCGGCCAACCAAGCAACTCCCCTACCGCTTTCAGTCCCAACAATTCATCCAGCTCGCTTTCACTAATGAAATGGTCTTGAAACAGCGTGGCCTGACGGTCGATGCGCCCGACACCGATAAACGCTGCTTCTGACTGTCGCGCCACATCAGCAATCGCTTTAAAGAGGCGTTGAGCCAGCATCGCCTCTTTTTCAGCCAGCGACTCGGCGACCACCGGTGCAGGCAGTAAGAAGCGTTCGCCGCCGGTTTTATCCGCCATCACCATCACCGCATCGTAGCGGTTGGCCGAACCATCTCGGGCGACATTGCCCACCAGCGACACAAAGCGATGTTGGGGCCGCTCAACGCGGCTAAGCGCTTCCACCGCGGCCCGCACAGAACGCCCGGTGCCTAGCGACAGGGTTAATGGCTCGCTGCGTTCGACCAGTTGCGCAATGCGCTCGGCAGCAGCGACTGCCAAGTAGGAAGCGGCGCTGTCGGCGGCGTGGCTATCGGCAGGTACCACTTCACAGTAGGTCAAGCCAAAGTGGTCGCGCAGCGTGCTGCCCAGCGCCATGCAGTTAGAGATCGGGTGATCAATATGCACTTTTACCAGCCCTTCCTGGCGAGCCAACGCCAATAAACGCTGCACACCGGGTCGTGAGACACCCAACTGGCTGGCGATCTCATCCTGGGTCATTCCACCTACGTAAGACATCCATGCGGCTCTGGCCGCCTGATCCAGCTTTACCTCAAATTTATCCATGGGATGGCTCATCTAACAATCGTGGGTAAACGTCATAAAAGCATCATCATACAAAGCCAAGCCCGCGACCAGTAGTCGCCTATCCGCTAACATAGCCAGAGTTCAACGTTTCACACTGGATTGATCGTTTGGAGGTACAGTATGTATAAGCTCGCATTTTTTGTCCCCGTAGAAGATGCCGAAAGTGTCAAACAGGCGGTATTCGAAGCCGGAGCCGGGCGTGTAGGGGCGTACGAAAACGTCTGTTTTCAAACCCGAGGCACGGGGCAGTTTCGCCCAACGGAAGGCGCCCACCCGCACATCGGCTCGGTGGGCAGCTTGGAAAAGGTCGAAGAGTTCAAAGTCGAACTGCTCTGCGATGAAGCGCATATTCACGGCGCCATCGCGGCCTTGAGGCTTGCCCACCCCTATGAAGAAGTCGCTTATGATGTGTGGCAGCTCGCCGATCTATAATCAGACCTTTAACGTCTTACGCACTGCCAAAATAACGCTCGCGATCTTCTGGCGTTACCATGCTGATATGCAGCGGAAATTCATTGCGGGGGCGGTCGGCGTAAAAATGCTTGAGGGTGCGCTCAATAGTCATGAAGGCGAGCTCATCCCAAGGGATCTCATGCTCTTCGAACAGCGCGACTTCCAGGCTTTCCGGCCCGGCGCTGAAGCCACCGACTAATTCGGCGCGAAAAATCATATACACCTGATTGATATGCGGCAGGTCAATTAGCGTGTAGAGGTTGGCCAGTTCGACCTCGGCACAGGCCTCTTCACGGGTCTCACGGGAAGCGGCCTGCTGGGTTGATTCGGCATTTTCCATATAGCCGGCGGGCAGTGTCCAGTAGCCTTTGCGCGGTGAAATCGCCCGTTTACAGAGCAGCACTTTACTACCGCTGACGGGCAGCGTACCGGCGACAATGCGTGGGTTCTGATAGTGAATCGTGCCGCAGGCATCGCACAGGTAGCGCGGGCGGTCATCGCCTTCCGGGATGGCAAAACGTACTTTATCACCACACTGGCTGCAAAAGTTCATCGCATATTCTCAACGGCTAGTGAATAGAAGCCTCGACGCGCTTGACGTCAACGACCGCTGCTGGGTAAAAGAGAACAAAGTAACGGGATACCCCATGTTAGAGAAACTGCGTAAACAGCTGCAACAGCTGACTCCTCAACGCTTGGATCACATAGTGATGCCCGAGGCCGCCGTGCTGTTGCCGATTGTCGAACGCCCAGCGCTTACCTTACTGTTTACCCGCCGGGCCAGCCACTTGAGCACCCACAGCGGCCAAGTGGCGTTCCCTGGCGGCAAGCGCGAGCCCTTTGATAGCGACCTTTACGCCACGGCACTGCGCGAGGCAGAAGAGGAGATTGCCCTCGACCCCGCGCTGGTGCAACCCCTAGGTAGGCTGTCGGACGTTATTTCGCTGCACGGTATTCGCGTTACCCCCTGGGTGGGCATTATTCCGCCGGATTTACCGCTGATCGCCGACCCAGGAGAGCTAGACGCTATTTTTGAAGTGCCACTAAGTCACTTTCTAGACGATCACCGCACCCATACCGACGTGATTACCGTGGATGGCGTTGCCCACTACGTGCCTAGCTATCATGTGGACGGCCATGTGATTTGGGGATTATCTGCCATGATGCTGGTCGAGTTACTGGCCGAGGGCTTCGGTATGCCGATTGATTTATATCAACGCCCCCAGGGGCCGCTGCGCCACCACCCTGAGCGCAAAAACCGTCTATCTAAACTCTCTACAAGCGTTCCTGATTCGGCGCCATCGAGATCCAACCAATGATCCCTAGTGTTGCTACGTCGTCACCTGCGCTTCAGCCCGAGACGCAGGTCGCTCTTGTGGATGCGCTGGTTGAACAGGGTTGGTATGTAGGCCGCGGGGCTATTGACTTGGAGCTATGCGGCGCGCTGAATAATGAGCTTCTCCAGCGGGCGGCCTATAACGGACTGGATGAAGCGGGCATTGGTCGCGGACAACAGCACCTACTGCGTAAAGATATCCGCGGTGACGCTATTCATTGGCTTGATCGAGAAAGCGCTGCCCAACGGCGATACTTAGACGCCATGAGCGAGCTACAGCAGGCGCTTAACCAGGCGCTGTTTTTGGGCTTATTTGAGTACGAGGCCCACTTTGCCCACTATCCACCGGGCGCTTTTTATCAACGTCACCTGGATAGCTTTCGAGGCCGTGCCAACCGCGTGATATCTACGGTCGGCTATTTGACACCGGACTGGCCCAGCGACGGTGGCGGTGAGATGGTGATCTACCACCCCGACGACCCCAGACAAGAGGTCGCCCGGGTGGTACCCGAAGCGGGCACCTTCGCCTGCTTCTTATCTGAGACCATTCCCCATGAAGTGCTACCAACTCGCTGCCCGCGTACCAGCATTGCGGGTTGGTTTAGGCGCAACGCATCGCTGGGAGGGGTTTTGGACCCAGCACGCTAGCGCTGCACCATCGTTTAGCTAATCGGCACGATCTGGCCATTCGCTCGCTCTAATATTTCACTTACCTGCTCGTAGTTGACGCTGGAGGCATTACCCCCGTCATGCTTTTCAATTAAGCCAACTACGTTTAACAGCGTTTCCATACCAAATACTTGCTCATCCGTGGCGGTGAAGGCTTGAATGTAGCGATTCCCCTCTTCACCCCAGCCTACTTTGATCGGCGAATCGATAATATTGACCTGGGTGCCTACCGGCACACGCCAGAACACCGACTCGATATCTTCCGGGTGCATGCGGATGCAGCCCCGGCTAGCCCGCATACCAATGCCATCTGGTTGGTTGGTGCCATGGATCAGGTAACCGGGGATATCCAGCAAAATAGCGTATTCACCCAAGGGATTGTCGGCACCAGGGGGAACTACCGCAGGGGCTGGGTCGCCCCGCTCGGCGGCTTCACGACGAATCGACTCAGGTGGATACCAGGCCGGGTTTTCAAGCCGCATAGTGGTTTCGGTAACTCCAAGTGGGGTGTTATAAGCATCCCGCCCGATACCAATAGGGTAGGTTTCGACCCGCGGCGTCTCGCCCTCTGCTACCTCGGGGTAGTAGTAAAGGCGTAGCTCTGCCACGTTAATCACAATGCCGCTACGCGCTTCATCGGGAAGAATATACTGCCCGGGGATCGTCACTTCGGTGCCTTCTCCCGGTACCCAGAGGCTGGTATCCGGGTTGGCCATACGAATTTCTTCGTAGCCCACGTTGTGTGCCCGGGCAATATCCAGCAGCGTATCCTCTTCGGTCGCCGTGACGGTATACACTTGGCCCACCATGTTGCCCTCTTCAGGCAGTAGAAAATGCCCTTTGGGAAGCTCGCTGCTATCGGCCACAGCACTTGAGGCTAATAGCCAAGCGCCTAGCGCAACGCTGCTAACGCAGAACTGTTTTAAACACTGCAAAGGGTGGGAAATCATGGTCAGGGTTCTCCTTTTTATGTGACCTCACTTTTATCAAACCTTTTATCAAACAGAGGATAGAAAGCGAGCCATTTGGAGACGAATATGAACACTGAGCGAGGGCGGGTCAACTCAACAGCCTGTGGCATGACGGCGCGGGTGTAGGCCCATGAGGGCCGAACAGCAGTGGTGGTGGTACTTAAAAGTTTCACTTTAATGGTTGTATTTTTGAACGCAGCGACTAACCTGATAGTTGTCTTGACGCAGTGAAGCGCAAGATAGCGTTAATTATCCAATGCACTAATTCTCAATGCATTAAGTAGCTAGGGTAATTAACACACTTAGGAATAATAGTATCGGCATTGCCATCGCTTATTTTAAACGAAGCCAATACCGTCACTATTGATTTATTCGGGTTGCTACGCGGAGTCGTTAAGCCCAATAAAATCGCAAGGAGCAAGCAAAATGAAAATGATCAAACCCGCTATTCTAGGTACTCTCATGGTTCCAGCCTTTATGTTTGCCGCTGGCAGCGTAAATGCTGAAGAAAACACCACGACCATGGAAGCGACCTACCTAACGGAAACGCCAGAAAACACATTCCACGCTGACGCCTTAACCGGCAATCAAGTCAAAAGCAGCGTCGAAGATGACGAAGACATCGGCACCATTACTGACCTCGTGATTGGTGAAGACGGCCAAATCAATGCTGTTGTTGTTGGCGTTGGTGGCTTCTTAGGTATGGGTGAGAAAAACGTTGCGATTGAATGGGATTCACTTGAGCTGACTAAAGACGAAGATGGCGATGATTATGTCATTACCGTTAATGCATCAGAAGATGCGCTTGAAGCAGCTGAAGAGTATAACCGTGACGGAGACGAAGACAAGTAAGCACTAGTCATAAGATAAAAGCCTTGGCAATTGCCAAGGCTTTTTAATGCATGTCATTTAAGATAACAAAGAAATAATCAAAAACCTAAAATGCGTTTAGTTAGCAAAATGGCTCGCGCACACTGTTTATACGCGAGCCATCTATGTCAAAACACAACCTATTTATAAGCAAAGTACAGCCTAGACAAAATTAGGCTTTCAGTTTAGCCGTCATGCTAATATCAGCATTAAGTACTTTGGAAACAGGGCAATTGGCTTTAGCCGTTTCCGCTGCTTCTTGGAATGCTGCGTCATCAGCGCCACTGATCTCAGCAACAACGTCCAGGTGAATGTTCGAGATATCAAAACCTGCATCGCTTTGGGAAAGAGTCACTTTGGCGCTGGTTTCGATAGCGTCAGCGGTATAGCCTTTCTCACCCAAAATCATGGAGAGCGCCATTGAGAAACAGCTGGCGTGTGCCGCGCCGATCAGCTCTTCGGGATTGGTACCAGGCTCTCCCTCAAAGCGCTGTTTAAACGAGTAGCCCGCATCTAGCACACCACTTTCAGTAGACACATTGCCTTTACCGTCTTTTAAACCACCTTCCCAGCGTGCACTTGCTTTACTATCCATACTGTTCTCCTTTCCTGTGATAGTTAGCTTATCGATTAGGCTCCGATAAGGCTCGGTAACTGCGATTACCGAGTTACTAGCGTAGCTGATTCCGCGGCTTATGCCGAATCAGGGTGTTGAATCGGTCTCGGCAGACTCAAGAGGATCGGAAGAAACGGGTTGCAATGACTCCACTGAGCGCTCGCCCCGCTCTTCAACAGCCGCATCCAGATCAATCATTAGCTCAACCCGGCGATTTTCGGCTCGGCCTTCGTTGGTCAGATTAGAGGCCAATGGCCTAGTATCCGCGAAGCCTTGAACGATTAGCCGCTCAGGTGCCAGCGCACCGGTCGCGGTGAGAACGTTTGCCACTGAAGCGGCTCGCATTGCCGAAAGATCCCAATTGCTGCGGAATTGGGATGTACGGATAGGCACATCATCAGTATGCCCATCAATGGAAATCGTTCCAGGCACATCGGCCAGAAGGGTTGCTAGCGACTGTAATAAGTCCTCAAAGGCCGAAGTGACGGTGGCATTACCCGACCCAAAGGTGCCATTTTCGGAAATTCGCACCACCACACGAAACTGATCAATATCAATTTCAGTCGCGCCCTCTGGCAACGATGTTTCGAGCAGCTTTTCAACATTCTGAGCCAATTGGTGGCTTTGCAGGTGGCGCTGGGCTTCCTGACTATCGCGCATTGACTCAAGCTGCGGTCGCTGTTGCATTGTTTGCTGACGCACTTCATCTACCAAGGTGCGATCAGGCACTGCTGGAGAGAAATGCTGCTTTACCGCGCTGGTTCCCATAGGTACTTGTGTCGCTTCAACTTCGCGCTGAACGCCAAAGGCTTTGGACAATTCGTCCGCCACTCGACGAAACTTTTCCGCATCGATTTCCGCAAACGACAGCAATAGCACAAAAAAGCACAGCAGCAGTGACATTAAGTCTGCGTAGGTAATCATCCAGGCGGGGATGTTGGTCTGTTTTTGCGCCATTTTTTACGTCTGCTCGCCTGCGGTAGTATTTGCTTCTGCGTCAGCTGCGCTGCGATGTTCTGGTGGGAGATATATCGTCAACATTTGTTCCAGTACGCGCGGGTTCTTATCGCTTTTAATGGCCAGCACCGCATCAATCCACAGCTCCTGCATTTTGGCTTCTTGATTCATGCGCACCCAAAGCTTATCCGCGATAGGACTGGCGATCATCGTTGCGATCATCGCACCATACAAAGTGGTTAGAAGAGCAACGGCCATGGCCGGGCCAATGAGCGATGGGTCGCCCATATTGGAAAGCATTTGCACTAAGCCTACCAGTGTACCAATCATGCCCATGGCGGGAGCCACCTCGCCTAGGGCTGAAAATACCTGCCCCCCCGCCTGATTACGCTCAAGAGTAAGCAGGCGCTCCTTTTCCATCATGTCTCTTATCATCTCGGCACTGTAGCCATCGGCCAGCATTTGCAGGCCCTTCTGCAAAAACGGCGAACTGACTTCGCGACTTTCTAGAGCAATCATGCCTTCTCGGCGCGCCACCTTTGATAGCTCTACTAACTCATCAATACTTTCTTGAATACTTGGCAGTTGAAACTTAAACGCCCGGGCAGCGGCTCTAAAGGCGAATTTAAATTGCGTAATACTAAACTTAGCCAATACAACAAACAGGCTTCCCCCTACCACTAGCAGCAGCCCAGTGGGGTTCATGAACACCTCTGGCGAAGTGCCCATAATCACAGCAGTGCCTACTAAGACAGCAGCCCCTACCAAGCCAATCAATGTTGCGAGATCCACGGCGCTTCCCCACAGTGTAAAAATACTAGTGTGCTAGAGTCTCGGACACTAGAGACTCCCTATAAAAGCGTCAACGACAAATTAATCAATCCGTCTATCTTGACAAGTTAAAAAACGCATTTTTAACTATTAGTATGCTGAGCTTTCTAGACGCTGCGGGCTGTTACTGTCAGTCTATCACCCACGCGAATAACACTGCCGTCGCCGGCTACCAGCGTAGCGTTTTGGCCAAAGTGGGCGCCTTTTAAGGTGGGCTGGGTGTTGAGTTCAATCAAGGTTTTCAGCGGTTCAGCTGGGGCAGGCACTGCCGCGGTATGCTGATCGATGGTGGTAATCTTGCAGCGCTTGCAGGGCTTGCGTAACGCTAGCTGAAAGGCGCCGTCTTGCTCAGTCAACGTTGCCCAGTGATCTTCCGCCCAAGCCTCGTCACTCTCTACGACGATATTGGGCCGAAAGCGGTTCATGGGCACGGGGGCGTGCCCACCTGCTACTAAGGCCTGGTTCAGGGCGTCTAACGACCCTGTAGTCGCAATCAAGAAGGGGTAGCCGTCAGAGAAGTAGGTATGCGCCGCCCCGCCATCAAGGAAATCCTCTTCAACGGCACGGGTAAACTCGGTAGCAAAGCGCACCATGCTAAGCCCCTGAACCTGCTCGCCCAAGGCGGCAACCAACCAGTGCGATACTTCATCGCTCTCTGGCAGAGCTTTACAGTGGTCATTCCACACACTGACCAGGCGCAAATTTCCCTCTGGCTCGGCCAGCGGTACGCTCAACGGCTCGACGTTAGGATGCGACAGCACCAAGTGCTCATCGGTCAGCGCGACCTCAACGGTGGCAAGCGCCGGGAGTTGGCGCTGGGTCACAAAACGCTGCTGCGCATCCACCAGCATCCAGCGGCGATCCCAGGCTAGTCCGTGCTCTTGCAGCTCGCTTTGAGTCACGCTGATGCCTTTTAGCGATTTGACGGGGTAAATATTGAGTTGAGTAATCTGCACGACGGCCTCGCGACAAAAGTAAAAGGCTACTTTAGTCATTTACGCCGCTAACGGCTACTCGATAACGCGCTCTATAAGGTCATTCCCACTTCAATACGGTAACCCAAATCAACCACTTTCTGGGTTAGCAATTCTCCACGAATCCGCGCCAATAATTCCGCCGCTGCCGCTTCGCCTATGGCCTGACGCGGAGTGACTACGCTGGCAAGCCGTGGCGTCATAACGTGCCCCACGTCGTGGCCATGGAAGCCAGCCAAGGCCATCCGCCCAGGTACATCAATCCCCCGCCGCTGGCACTCGAAATAGGCCCCTACTGCGACGTCATCGTTGGTGCAGAACAGGCCATCCGCCGCTGGATAATCGACGATTATCTGTTGCAGCAGCGCCGCCCCCACGCTGTAAGAGGAGCGCTGAGTGCTTTGTAAGGTGACGGGTGTTAATCCATGCTCCTCCATGGCGCGACGGTAGCCCTGCTCACGCTGTCGGGTGCGCTCATCCAAGCGCACCGCCAGATAAATCACCTGACGTCGACCACGTCGGATCATCTCACTCACCATGTCATACGCCGCTTGAACGTTATCGTAGCCCACTACCTGCTGCAGCGGAGGGCGGTGGGTGTCCATGATCTCAACAATTGGAATGCCGGCGGTTTCCAGCATGCGCAGGCTGCGCGGTGTATGGTCACGGTCAGACAGAATCACCCCATCGACGTTATAGGAGAGCAAAGATGCCAGACTCCGCTCCTCAAGCTCTGGGCTATAGCCATAGTGGGAAAGCATTAGGTGATAACCTGCCGGCTCCGTCAGCGTTTCGATACCGAGGATGACATCGGCGAATACCTGATTGGTAAGCGACGGCACCAGCACCCCGATGGAGTGGCTGGTCGCCCGTGAGAGCAAATCCGGTGCGCGATTGGGAATATAGCCAATCTGCTCAGCAACCGAGAAGATACGCTCTCGGAGGCCTTCCGAGACCGTTTCAGGGTCGCGCAGGCAGCGGCTTACCGTCATTTTGGTAGCCCCTACGTGATTGGCGATATCCTGCAGGGTTGGGCGTTTTTTCTTCAAAAAGTGACTGCCTTATGCAACGTGTAAGCGATAGGGCCTAGCCTAACCAGCAGCGACCCTAATGCTTATTCCTGCCTTTTAACTTAGCGAGTGGCTGGGCGTCGACAATGTGGCAGCAAATTGCGTAACGATCACTTGGGGCGATAAAGCAATCGAGGCATTGAAGGCCTCCTCTCTACTCGGTGGTTCCAAGTCGGCCAGCTGGCTGGCCAACATGGTATCACCTTTAAAGAAGTGCCCGGCCCGGGTTTCAAGCCGTTCAAGCAGTAGCTCCCGGCTGCCCTCTAAATACAGGATCTGCAACGCTGAGTCGCCCTGTCGCAGTCGATCGCGGTAGCGTTTTTTCAACCCAGAGCAAGCAATCACCAGCGATTCACTCTTTGCCCGATACTCGGCAAACAGCGCCGCCAAGGTATCCAGCCACTCGCTCCGGTCATCGTCGTTAAGCGGCTTGCCGCTAGCCATTTTGGCAACGTTAGCGGGCGAGTGGTAGTCATCACCATCGATAAAGGTCGCTCCTAGGGTTAGCGCCAACTGTTGGCCAATGTGCGACTTCCCTGAGCCGGACACGCCCATCACCAAAATACGATGCGAGAGGGTCTTCACAGAGGCTCTCCTATTAATTGCCGCGCACGGCGGTGAGGTCGGGCAGCCAGGTAACGATACCTGGGAAAGCGACCAGGATCACCAACACCACCAAGAGAGCCGCATAGTAAGGCAGCATGGCTTTGACCAACGACTCCATAGAAACTTTACCTACACCGCAACCTACATAGAGGCAGGTGCCCACCGGTGGGGTTAATAACCCGATGCCCAATACAAAGGCCATCAGCACGCCGAAGTAAGCCGCATCAACGCCCACCGAGGTGACAATGGGAGCCAGCATAGGCGCCATAATTACCATTGCCGGAGTCAAGTCCATCACAAATCCCACCAACAGCAGCAAGAAGGCCACAATCAACAGCAGCATAAACGGGTCTTGAGTGATCGACTGAACTTGGCTAACCAGGGTTTGCGGCACCATATTAATGGTCAGGAACCAAGCGATTACCGTCGCAAACGCCAGTAACATCATGACCATACCGGTCAAGCGGGCCGTACGAATCAGCATACCGACAAGCTCTTTAAGCTTGAATTCGCGGTAGACCACCAGCGAAATAGCCAGCGAATAGAGCAGTGCCGCTACGGCGGCTTCGGTGGCCGTAAACACGCCGCCAATAATACCGCCAATCACAATCACCGGAAGCACTAGCGCCATCCAGGCATCTTTGAAGGCTTTCCAAAGACGATCCCAGCGGAACTGCTGCACGCCGCCACCATCCTTTTTGGCAAGAATATAGGTGGTCACCATCAGCGCAAAGCCAATCAGCAGGCCGGGGATAATACCGGCGATAAACAGGCGGCTAATGGAAGTCTCAGTGACGATGCCGTAGAGAATCAGAGGAATCGAGGGTGGAATAATGATCCCGATTACTGACGATACGGTATTAATTGCGGTGGCATTGGCAGCCGTATACCCCTGTTCTTTCATAGAGGGAATCATCATCGCACCGGTAGCGGCCGTATCGGCCACCGCTGACCCACTGATGCCGCCAAAGAACATCGAGCCGGTGATAGCAACCTGCCCTAGCCCGCCGCGCATAAAGCCCACCATAGCGCCAGCCAGCTCCATCAAGCGGCGAGCGATACCGCCATTGCTCATCACCTCACCGACTAAAATAAAGAACGGAATTGCCAGCAGCGGAAAGCTATTTACCCCGCGGATGGACTGCTCGATCATGATCGACAGTGGAATATCAGAGAGTACCGCCATCACCAACGCGGCAACGCCCAGGCCAAAGGCAATGGGCAGCCCGATAACGATGGAGGCCAATAAAATAGCCAGAAAAATCCATAGCATGATTAGCGCTCCCGCTCAGGGTGTCGAATAACGTTCAGGCTGACCCACATTCGCCACATCGATACCGCCGCAATAAAAATGACGCATAGCACCAGCGAAAGGCTGATAAAGCTCAGCGGCACGTCCATAATCGCCGAACGCCCACTAGAGTGTGCCAATACTTGGTAGCCGCCCCAAATCATCACTACCATGAGGCCGGTAATAATCAGGTGCTGCAGCAGATATAGCATATGCGCCAAGCGCAGCGGCAGGCGCCGTACAAGAGCGTCAACGGCAATGTGCTCGTAACGGGAAAACGCCGCAGCGGCACCGATAAATACCAGCCATATAAACAGCATACGCGCGAGCTCATCCGCCCACGGCAGCGAGTTATTAAACAACGCACGTCCCACCACGTTGCAGGAAACGGACACAATCAACGCCACTAAAATAGCGCCGATCAAATACTCCATGCCTAAAGTCATCCAGCGGAACAATGCCGGGCCTTGGCGAGTATCGGTATCGATTTCCAGCAACTTGCGATTAGGGTCATCCAGATACACCGATGGATCTTCAATCGGCGTGGGGGTATTTGGGGGTGTAGAGGAGAGTGACATAGGAGCTCCAGGGCACTGACACGTCGGGCAGGCCCAATGGCCTGCCCGAGTAGTGCGCTAAACGTAAGGTTTAGTTGCTGCTCTCTTCAACAATCTTTTGAATGTCGGCGATCAGGTCTTCACCAATACGCGGCGCCCACTCTTCATAAACCGGTTGAACGGCATCCTGGAACGCGGCTAACTGCTCATCGTCCAGGCGGGTAATTTCCATTCCGCGCTCTGCAAGCTGATCCCGTGACCAATCATCGTATTCAGCAGAAAGCTGAATTTCATATTCAGCGGACTGACGCGCCGCTTCCAGCACCAGCTCTTGGTACTCGGGCGCCATACGATCCCAGGTACGCTCAGAAAGCATCATGATAAAGGGAGTATAGACGTGACGCGTCTCAGTGCCATAATCCTGCACCTCATGGAAGTTAGAGGTGAGGATGGTGCTCCATGGGTTTTCCTGGCCATCAACAACGCCCTGCTCCATGGCAGAGAACAGCTCACCAAAGGCCATCGGCGTTGGGTTGGCGCCTAACGCTTCCCAAATTGCCAGGTGCACCGGGTTTTCCATGGTACGTACGCTTAAACCGCGCACATCTAGACCTGCAACGTCTTCAGGACTCGCCACCGGGCGTGCGCTGTTCGAGAGCTGACGATAGCCATTCTCAGAGAAGGCGAGCGCTTTCAGACCGGTACCTTCAAAGGCATCCAGCATGTCCTGGGCCACATCGCTCTGCATCACAGCCACGGCTGCTTCACGGCTAGGGAGCAGGAACGGCAGATCGAAAGCGGCTAGTTCTTCAACGTAACCAGTGGTGGCAGAGCTGGAAGGATAGGTCATATCCAGCGTACCGGTTTGCAGCATTTCCATCATTTGAACGTCATCACCTAACTGACTGTTAGGGAAGACATTAACGGTAATACGGCCGTCGGTACGCTGCTCCAGAATCTCACCAAAGTATTGGCTGGATAGGTACTGTGGCGAACTTTCCGCAAGGCCGATGCCCATGCGCAAAGTATGCGAGCCGTGGTCGCCAACTACCTCGCCTTCAATCTCAGGCGGATCAGAAAGCTCAGGGCTCTGGGCATGAGCCATACCAAATGTCAGGGTGGTCGCGCCGACGAAGGTCAGTGTGTTGCGCCAAATAGGTGTCATAGCGTTATCTCCAAATACTCGTTGTTGTTAATGACTGGGTTGTTAATAGCTGAGTCGTTAATAGCGAGGTTGTTAATGGCTGATTCAATGAACGGCAACTTGTTACCGGTAACATCCAGTAAGCGAAGGCTAGCTACCTGCCCTGTGCGTGTCAAAACAAAACTGCCAACTTACGACCAACGTCTAGGGATAGCCACTAACTGCTTCCCGCGCTACATTACCCTACGTATTTCGGATCGGAACCCATACTTGTGCAACCATCTTGTAGCGAATTAGAGCTCGATCACCAACTTTGCTTTGCGCTCTATTCAACCTCGTTGATGATGACCAAAGTTTATAAACCCTTGCTCAAAAAGTTGGGGCTAACTTACCCGCAATACCTGGCGATGCTGGTGCTTTGGCAAAACGATGGCATCACGGTAGGCACTATGAGTAAGCGCCTACTAACAGACCCTGGCTCACTTACGCCGCTGCTTAAGCGACTTGAAGCCGATCAACTGTTGAATCGCAAACGCAGCCATGAAGACGAACGCGTAGTAGAGCTTTACCTCACAGACAAAGGCAAAGCGTTGCGCGAACAGGCGTGCGATATTCCCAGCTGTGTGGTGCATGCCAGCGAGCAGTCAATTGAGGCACTGACCATGCTTAAAGAGGACTTAGTGCGGCTGCGTGATAGCCTGCAAAAGAACCAGTAGCCTTTGCTTTTTGGCGCAGGGCGTAGCGATTTATTTGGCATTTATATTGCGCGCAAAATAAAGCTGCGCTAAGTTAATAGCGTAAGTTCATAATGAAAATACCGACAGGAGATAGCAAATGACGACCACTATTGAAAATGTTGTTTACCGTGCCCACGCCACTGCTACCGGCGGCCGTGAAGGCCAGGCCAAATCGTCCGATGGCGCGCTGGATGTTAAACTCAGCACGCCCAAAGAGCTGGGAGGCGCAGGCGGTGATGGCACCAATCCTGAGCAGCTCTTTGCCGCTGGCTACTCGGCCTGCTTTTTAGGCGCACTAAAGCATGTCGCTGGCCAGGAAAAAGTAAAGCTACCCCAGGATACGAAAATTGATGGCCACGTTGGTATCGGCGCCATTCCTACCGGCTTTGGCATCGAAGTCGAGCTAAAAATCAGTCTGCCTGGCCTTGAGCAAGACGTTGCCCAGCAGCTGGTCGATAAAGCCCACGTTGTCTGCCCCTACTCCAACGCGACCCGTGGCAATATTAATGTCACCCTGACGTTGGTATAAGCTGCTAGCCACCTACTTAGCTAGCGCCCACGCCACCGCTCTCTGGGCATGCAGAGCGGTGGTGTCGTAAAGGGGCACCGCGGTATCGCCCTGGCCTACCAGCATGGCGATTTCGGTACAGCCTAAAATCACCCCCTGGGCGCCTTGGGCATGCAAGGCATCAATGATTGCCAAATAGCGCTGACGTGATTCATCTTCAATGCGGCCCTGGCAAAGTTCATCAAAGATAATCCGATGAACGATGTCGCGCTCAGACTGATCCGGCACCACGACCTCAATGCCGAACCGCTGTTCTAATCGACCAATATAAAAGTCCTGTTCCATGGTAAAGCGCGTACCCAATAGGCCAACCCGGGTAATGCCGTCTGCGGTGAGTTGTTCAGCCGTGGCATCGGCAATATGCAGCAGCGGAATAGCAATAGCCTGTTCAATGGCAGGTGCCACTTTATGCATGGTGTTAGTGGCAATCAGCAGGCAATCGGCGCCCGCCCGCTCGACGCTTTGGGCAGCGCTGGCCAGCAGATCGCCAGCCGCGTGCCAATCGCCTTGCTGCTGCAGTGCTTCAATGTCGGCAAAATCGACGCTAACCATCACGATCTTAGCCGAATGAAAGCCACCTAGCGCCGCTTTTACGCCTTCGTTTAAGGCCCGGTAGTAGCCTTGGGTAGATTCCCAGCTCATACCGCCGAGTACACCAATAACACGCATCCGCCACCTCATTTGGGAAAATGAACTACTTTATTATCAGGCTAATCACTAGCTACCCCTTGTAGCTGCTTTGACACTGATAGAATATTTATAGCGAGGAAACTAATGAGCGACAACACCTATACTCCGCCGAGCGTTTGGAAATGGGAACCTGGCAACGGTGGTAAATTTGCCAATATCAATCGCCCAATCGCAGGCCCTACCCATGACAAGGCGCTGCCGGTAGGCAAACACCCACTTCAGCTTTACTCCCTGGCCACGCCCAATGGTGTCAAAGTCACCGTGATGCTGGAAGAGCTGCTGGAGAAAGGCGTAACAGGCGCTGAGTACGACGCTTACCTGATTCAAATTGGCGAAGGCGATCAATTCAGCAGCGGCTTTGTCGAGGTGAACCCCAACTCCAAAATTCCGGCACTGATGGATCACTCAGCCAATCCCCCCCAGCGAGTGTTTGAGTCTGGCGCAATCCTGCTCTATTTGGCTGAAAAATTTGGCGAGTTCTTACCCAGCGACCCGGCGAAGCGTACCGAATGCCTCTCTTGGCTATTCTGGCAAATGGGCAGCGCGCCGATGTTAGGCGGCGGCTTTGGCCATTTTTACGCCTACGCACCGGAAAAGTATCAGTACCCGATTGACCGCTACACCATGGAAGTCAAGCGCCAGCTTGATGTGCTTGACCGCCACTTGGCGGAAAATCGCTTTATGGCCGGCGATGAGTACACCATTGCCGATATGGCGATTCACCCTTGGTATGGCGCGCTGGTGAAAAATCGCGTTTACGAAGCGGCCGAGTTCTTGGAAGCTCACACTTACAAGAACGTTCTACGCTGGACGGAAGAGATCGATGAGCGCCCCGCCGTTAAACGCGGCCGTATGGTCAACCGCTCCTTTGGCGAGCTGCACGAGCAGTTGCACGAACGTCATGATGCCAGCGATTTTGAACTTCGCACCCAAGATAAACTGGCTGACGGGGAGTAAGTAGCCCAACAAAAGAGCCTGCGCTTGATCTCTCAGCGTAGGCTCTTGGTAGCTTTCAGATTACAAGCTAAGACTATGCAACCCGTGAGTTATTCAAGGCGTAATTCCATACCCGGTAGAAGTAAAAAATATACCCCAGTCCAAAGGTGACCAGCGAAATCAGCATCCAGAGGATAATGTGGCCAATGTTGCTGAACAGATTGATATCACAAACCATTTTTCGCTCCACCCCAGCAGCATCCACTACCGAGGTACGGTTAATCACAAATCGTGAAAACGAATAGGGGAAGAAAAACAGCGCTATGCCAAGAGTAACAATACTGAGTACCACCCAAACAATCAGATGGCCAATAATATCGAGAATGGAAAGATCAGCTTTGATATTCACGTTGCGTCCTTAAAATTAACAGTGGCGAAGAGTACCATCGCTAGGCAGAAACGTGAACGCAAAAATTAATATTACTTAGACATATGAGCTATGAATTGGCTTCAATGGGGGCCCCTAACACCCTCTAAGCTGGATTGACGGCTCTCCGCCTGCCGTTTGACGACACTTAATGAACCATCGGTTTCTAACACCACTGCTTCTACCCTGGTCACGTCACTAAGCCCACTACTGCGAATGGCCGAAAGGACTTCGTCTTGGGTTACCCGCGCTTGTCGCAGCGACGTTAACAGAAACTCGCCCTGATAGAGCAGCATCAGCGGCTCGCCAGTGACTAACCGACGAACCCAACGAAATCGCACGCTTGTCCAGGTAATTATAAATTGAAGTGAAATCAGTAATGCTAACGCGACCGCCCCATCCACCAAGGCGACATCTTTAGATAGCAGCACAGTGGCCAGCGTGGAGCCCAGCGCTACCGTCACGATTAAGTCGAAGGCATTCATTTTCGAAAGCGTACGATTGCCTGACAGGCGCAGGAAGAGAACAAGCGTGGCGTATGCCAGTACTCCAACGATCACAATGCGTAATAAACTACCCCAGCTATTGAAAAAACCCAGTTCCATTGACCCTTACTCCTAGACGCCGAGTGGTATGTGGACATCACACACCTCTACGTAGGCTAGCAGCCCTGAGTCTGTTGTATACGCTAGGAGGGCATTGAGTGATGACGCTCCCACCACTCGGCATAGGAACTGTTATGGGGCGCAAGGCCGCCTTCATCGGGGGCTTCATCATCCCACCAGACGGGGCCACGCTCTCCGAGTGCTTCTTTAGCGCTCTGCACTGCGTTGCGGGCTTGGCGAAGCGCATCTTCATCGTCTTTTTGCTGGGCTGCTCTAACCGCTCGACGGGCTTTCATCAACTCTTTGATATGGGCTCGCCTTTGCTCTTCATCTAAACGCGGGTCAGTGCAGCGCCAAAGCCGATTTTTGGCGACAAAGTAGCGCCCATCTGGGGTGTGGGGGTACTTGTTAGCCATAAGCACTACTCCTTTCCCGTTGAACGCGAGTGACTAACCGAACTGTTTTAGAAGCGTTTAGATAGCGTGATAGAACCAAACTTATCCTGCTCTTCCTGGCCGTCAAATTCACGTGAGCGTTGAACAGCCGCGTAGGTGACCTGCCAATCATCCCAGGCAAGCGCCAACCCCGCGGAGACATCGCCCACCCACTCTTTGCGATCAACCGAGTGACTATTTCTAAACGTATTACCGTCCAGTGTCAGATTCTGCGCCATGTAGTAACCGTCGACGCTGGCAAACAGGTACCACTGCCACCCCTCTTTACCCGTCATATAGTGTCGGCTGCCGGAGTTTGGCGTTAGTGTAGGAATGCCAGGGGCCTCATCTCCCCAACGCACGCTATACCCAGCGCTTGCGTAGGTATAGAGGTTGCCCAAAGCAGCGCTGATGCTGGGGCCATGGGCAAACTGCTTGCCGATCAATGGGGAGCTATGCCACCACTGGCGACGCATGGAGACGTTGACGATGGCTTCATCACCAAGCTGGTTATCCCAACCGCTGGGGCGGTCGCTTTCAGTAATGCGATGCACTTCACGTTGAATGCTATCGGCAAGCGACGAAGGCCCTACCAAGCCAATATCCAGGTGCAGGTCAGTCGCTTGGCGCCAGTTGCCCGTGGGCACATCTTCGTAAAGTGACATACCGCCGTAAACAATCCCTGCGTAGGGTCGATCATCTTCGATCAGTCCACGCTGCTCAATATTGTTTGGCGTATAAATCTGATGCACCAGACGAAAAGCTGCCATGTCAGCGCTGCCAATGAGGCTATCAGGTAACGCGGTGGCCAAGCGCTGCGTCCAGCTTTGCGCTTCAGGTTCAAACGCCCAATTTAGCTCAAAACCGCTGGTAAAGTGGCCATCATCGCTGCTGGCCATGCCATCATTTTCGTGCTTAATCGAGAGGATGCTATCGTCGGCTTGCGCCAGTGCTGGCAGCAGGCTTACTACAGCCACGAGCGGTAGCAGCTGCCATCGTAAAGGGGTCTTTGCTTTCATTACTCATTCCTTGAGATAGATCTTGGGCCTGTTTTTTGAAACTGCTAGATTAAGAATAGCAACAAACATTGTTGATTGTATGTAATTATGCAAAAAGATAGCAAGCATACTTTTGCAAATTTCTACACAAAAAGGCTAAGACACTAAAAATTAAGGATGGCCCGTAGGCCATCCCTTATGCTGTTGATTGCTTAGATTTATAGCGTAGTCGACTAAACGAAAGTTTGCAGGCTAATGGTCAAGATCAATCACTCTCTGTCGCGCAGCAGCCATTGCGGGGTAATTTCATGCTGGCCATTTTCATCGGTAATAAACAGCGATCCTTCGCTGATCATTACCGCCCAATTAATCGCCCTTGGCAGGTCTTTAGCGATAGTCGCTAGAGCCTCTTGTGGCAGGCCCGCCACATGGACATTTTTCAGCGATGCCACATTGGGCAACACTTTACTTTCCCATTGATCTACCCGGCCGTAAGCAAGGAGGGACACGCGCTCTGCCCTACGTGAGCACCAGGTAACCCGCTCGGCATCGGGCAAACCCACTTCGATCCAGTGCAGTAGGCGACCGTCTAGGCTTTTCTCCCACAGTGCCGGTTCATCTACATCGGAAAGCCCACGCCCGAAGGCAAGCGTTTCGCTATACCACAGCACATAGGCGAGCAGGCGCGCGGTCATGCGCTCTTCGGTCTCTGATGGATGGCGAGCCACGGTAAAGCGCAGCGTTTCATACACCCCGCGATCCAAATCGGTCAGGTTAATATCAACTTTGTAGGGCGTTGCGCTAAGAGCCATGGAAGTTTCCAAACGAAATTTGCGTCAGTGTACCCGATGCAGGGTGTCCTTGGTGAATAGCCTGAAAGGTTAAGCTTTGCGGTGGTCAGCTGTCACTGTGCCATTTTTCAACGTATCGGCCTCGTGCATGGACTCCCGCCATGGCTCTTCTAGCGCGGCTTGATACCATGCCTGCATGGCAGGCAGCGCTAACAAGCGCTCGACATACGCCCGGGGCTTCTCGCTAACCGGCAAGCTGAATGTCTGCATGCGAAAGGCCACAGGGGCGTAAAACGCATCTACCGCGGAGAAGGTTTCACCCGCTAAAAACGGCCCACCAAAGCGCTCAAGCCCTTGCTGCCATAGTGCATCCACGCGTGCCAGATCGGCCTTGAGATTAGCCGATAAGCTATTCAATTCCACCCGCATACCGCAGTTCATTGGACACTCGCCGCGCAGGGCGCTAAAGCCGCTGTGCATCTCTGCTGTAGCTGAGCGCGCCCAGGCGCGGGCGGCTTTATCACTCGGCCAGACATTAGCGTGCTGCTCGGCCAGATACTCAACAATCGCCAGGGAGTCCCACACCGCCAGCTCGCCTTCGTCCGTCACCTCCACAAGGCAAGGCACTAAGCCTGAAGGGGAAAAGCGGGTAAAGGTGGCATGACTCGCGCCAGTGCCCCCTTCAAAGGGCATCAGGTGTTCGTTAAACGCAATCTCCAGTGCTTTCATCAGCACCCAAGGGCGCAGCGACCAAGAAGAGTAATTCTTGTTGGCAATATAGAGATCAAACATGCAGCGCTCCTTTTGTGGAGAATTGAATTAACCGATCGATGAAGGCAGCCTCTCTTAACGTGCCGCCTGAGCCAGCGTATTACCGCCTAACCCCATTAATACACCACCGCCAATGCGCTGAATGAGTCGGGAGGAACCATGGGATTTTTGTAACCACTCACGCAATGGGCTGGCCAGCAGCACCACCACAACATCCGCCGATGAGAACAGCGCATTGGTGGCGATACCTAACCAGAGCAGTTGCCACGCTACCGGCATAGCGCTCTCGGGCTGCACAAACTGGGGCAGAAACGCGACAAAGAAAAGCGCGGTTTTAGGGTTGAGCACCTCCACCAAAAAGCTGTCACGCAGCACGCGTTTAGTGGTTGCCAGCGGTACCTCATCGCCATGGGCACGAATGCCCTGTTGCCATAGCCGCAACCCCATCCAGAGCAGATAGAGCCCGCCAATGATTTTCATGGCGATATAGGCAGGCGGAATCGCTGCAAACAGCAGTGCCAAGCCTAGCGCAGCGGCTACCACATGAACGTAGCAGCCCATGTGCACACCCATGACCGCTAACCACCCTGCTCGTCGGCCGCGCCCCAGGGTTTGCGCTGCGGTATACAACATCGCAGGCCCAGGGAGGTAGGCAAAACCCAGCGCGGCGAGGATAAACGCGGCCCATTGCATCGTGGCAACTCCGAAGAGATCAGTAGTAGGAAGCCTTTGAGAATAAAACGGGGATGACGCAAGCGCCACCCCCTAAATAAGTAAAACTGGAATGAATAAAGGCTTAGAAATTAGCTTTACGCTTCTCGACAAAGGCCGCCATACCTTCTTTCTGCTCATCACCGGCAAAGCAGAAGGCAAACAGGCTGGTTTCCAGCGCCAGCGCGCTGTCCAGGTCTTGATCCATCCCGTCGTGAACCGCCTGCTTGGCACCGCGCACTGACTGCGGGCCGTTACCTTTAAGCTGTTTAGTGAGCTCTTCAGCGTAGCTCTCCAGCTCTGCTTGCGGCATTACCCGGTTCACCAAGCCGATACGCAGTGCCTCTTGGGCGTCGATTTTGCGCCCGGTGGTGACCAGATCAATCGCCATCGCGGGGCCAACGCGGCGTGGCAGGCGTTGCGTACCCCCAAAGCCAGGAATGACGCCCAGCAGCACTTCCGGTTGACCAAACACCGCGTTGTCGCTGGCTACCGCCCAGTCGCAGGCCAGTGCCAATTCGCAGCCGCCGCCAAGGCAAAACCCGTTCACCAGCGCGACCACCGGCACGGGCAGAGTCTCTAGGCGTTTAATGGTTCGCAGCGCTTGCATGGCAAAAGCCCGCGCTTCTTCAGGCGTTTTCTCACGCATTTCAGTGATATCAGCACCCGCTACGAAGGACTTCTCGCCCGCGCCTGTAATCAGCACAGCACGTAGGTTCGGGTGGGACTCAAGCTCTACCAGATGCGCTTCCAGCGCGGCTAACACATCGCTGTTCAGGGCATTCAGCGCTTTAGGACGATTGATGGTCAGCCGCACCATCCCATCGTTATCAACCTTCTCGATCACTGCTTCGCTCATGGCGGACTCCTTATTCGATTTGTTATGGAATATTAAAGTGAACACCACTCAACCCTAGCGAACGCTTGGTTGAGTGGCAATGACTTCTTTATGCCGCGCTCTTTTGTTCAGCGCAAGCTAGTCGTAGTGATAAAAACCGCGACCGCTCTTACGGCCAAGGTAGCCCGCTGCGACCATGCGCTTAAGCAGTGGGCAAGGACGGTATTTGGGGTCGCCAAAGCCCTCTTGAAGCACTTCCATAATCGCCAGGCAGACATCAAGGCCGATTAAATCTGCCAGCGCTAGCGGCCCCATGGGGTGAGCCGCGCCGAGCTTCATGGCTTCATCCACCGCTTCCGGTGTTGCAGTGCCTTCTTGAACAATAAAAGCCGCTTCGTTGATCATTGGCACTAGCAGGCGATTCACCGCAAAGCCCGGCGCGTCGCCTACCGGCACGGCGGTTTTACCCAACGCTTTAGCGAGGGTTTCAATCTCGTCCACGGTAGCGTCCGAGGTTTGCTCGGCACGAATCACTTCCACCAATTTGAGCACCGGCACCGGGTTAAAGAAGTGCATACCTACTACTCGCTCGGGGTGCTCGCATACTGCCGCCAAGCGGGTAAGCGACAGCGACGAGGTGTTGGAGGCCAGAATCGCGGTGCTGCTTAAGCGGCTTAGGTCACGAAACAGTTTCTCTTTCAGCTCTGGCTGTTCAGGGGCGGCTTCAATAATCACCGCGCAGTCGCTCAAAGTATCCAACGTGGTGGTAGTCGACAAGCGCGCTAAGGCAGCGCTTTTATCTGCCTCGCTGATCTTTTCTTTCGCCACCAGCTTGGCTAAACCTTTGTCTATATTCGCCTTGGCGCGGCTTAACTGCTCCTCAGCCACATCGTAAAGGTGCACCTGATAGCCACTGGCAGCCACTACTTGGGCAATGCCCTGCCCCATGGTACCGGCTCCTACAACGCCAATTTGTTGATCACTCATGCACGCTCTCCTCTATCTATTATCACCACTATCTATTATTACCACTGGGGGGTTATCAATGCTGCTTGGCTTCTTCGCGCAGTACGAATTTTTGAATCTTGCCCGTTGAGGTTTTCGGGAGTTCGCTGAAAATGACCGTTTTGGGCACTTTATAGCCCGCCAAATGTTCGCGACAGTGAGCGATAATATCGGCCTCGGTGACTTCACCATAACCGACTTTGAGCTTCACAAAGGCACAGGGCGTCTCGCCCCACTTCTCGTCGGGCTTGGCAACCACCGCTGCCTCTTCAACGGCGGGATGGCCGTAAATAGCGTCTTCCACTTCGATGGTCGAGATATTTTCACCACCGGAAATAATAATGTCCTTGGAGCGGTCTTTGATCTCGATATAGCCATCCGGATGCCATACCGCCAAGTCGCCGGTGTGGTACCAGCCGCCCTCCAGCGCCTGCTCGGTGGCTTCCGGGTTCTTTAAATAGCCCTTCATCACGTTGTTGCCGCGCATCATTATCTCACCCATGGTTTGGCCATCTTTGGGCACTGGTTCCATGGTGAGCGGATCAGCCACACAGAGCGCTTCGAGCATGTGGTAGCGCACCCCCTGGCGGGCTTTGATTTTGGCCCGCGATTCAATGGGCAATTCATCCCACGCCTCTCGCCAGGCGCACACCGTTACCGGGCCGTATACTTCGGTAAGGCCGTATACGTGGGTGACCTCAATGCCTAGCTTTTCGACTCCGGAAATCACTGAGGCTGGCGGCGCGGCACCAGCGGTGGTCACTTTCACCGGGTGATCAAACTCACATTTGTCTTCAGCCGGTAGATTCACCAAGCCATTAAGAATAATCGGCGCCCCGCTGAAATGGGTGACCTTTTCATCGGCGATCAACTGCATGATCTTTTTGGGATCAACGCGGCGCAGGCAGACATTCACCCCGGCGTTGGCGGCAATCGTCCAGGGAAAGCACCAGCCGTTGCAGTGGAACATCGGCAGCGTCCACAGGTAGATCGGATGGTGGGGCATTGCCCACTCCATAATATTGCTCACCGCATTGAGATAAGCGCCGCGGTGGTGATAAACCACCCCCTTGGGCTTGCCGGTGGTGCCAGAGGTGTAGTTTAGCGAGATCGCATCCCACTCATCGGCAGGCAGCTGATAGGCGAATTCAGCATCGCCCTCGTTAAGCAGCGCCTCATACTCAATTTCCCCAATGCCCTGGGTATCACCAATAAACTCAACATCGGCGACATCGATGATCAAAGGCTTATGCGCAAGCTTGGCAACCGCTTGCTGGATGACCTCGGCAAATTCTGGATCGACAAGAATGGCTTTGGCCTCGCCGTGTTCCAGCATATAGCTGATCGCTTCGGCATCCAGGCGAATATTCAGTGTATTAAGCACACATCCCGCTAGCGGCACACCGAAGTGCGCTTCAAACATCGCCGGAATATTGGGCAGCATCGCCGCCACCGTTTGGCCTGGCTGAATGCCTCGCTTTTCGAGCGCAGAGGCAAGCTGGCGACAGCGTGACCAGGTTTCGCTCCAGGTGCGCCGCGTGCTGCCATGTACCACAGCCGGGTAGTCGGGATAGATCGACGCCGAGCGCTCGATAAAGGTCAGCGGTGAAAGCGGCACGTGGTTGGCAATGGTTTTGGGCAAGCCTTGCTCGAAGATAGCGGTCATCATCAGCTCCTGAATGTTGTTGATATTATTGAAAGCGTTCGTTTTAAGGGTTCGTTTAAAATAGTTGTTTTGATCGCCTAGAAACAACAACGCCGCCCAAAGGGGCGGCGGCACTGGTTGAAACATTAGCGTTAGTGAACCTCAAATTCGCTTAAACACTGCATGCCCGCCTCAATTACCGCGCGTTGAGCGCGGCCTACCGGCAGCCATTGGGTAATGGCAAATTCGGCGCTGCGCATCTTGGCAGTATAGAAGGGATCATGGCTGCCGTTGTTAAGGGCGGCCTTGGCGCTAAGCGCCGCCTGCCCCATCTGCCAAGCACACAGCACGTGGCCCGCCAAGTTAAGGAACGGCGTGGCATAAGCCTGTACTGCATCTGCGCCTTTTTCAGGGTCACTGCCTTGTTCTAGCACAATTGCTTGGGCGGCTTTTAAATCTTCCAAGCCTGCGGCCAAGCTATGGCCCAACGCTTTTAGTGCGGGGTCGGTGTTTAGCTGCTCCACGGTGGCGGTAACGTCATCAAGCAGCGCGGTGAGCGCATCGCCGTTGTCACGCTGGAGCTTCCGCCCCGCCAAATCAAGCGCCTGAATACCGTTAGTGCCTTCGTAAATAGGGGCAATGCGGGCATCACGTAGCAGCTGCGCCGCGCCGGTCTCTTCCACGTAGCCCATCCCGCCATGTACCTGAATGCCCATGGAGGCGATATCCACTGCCTGATCGGTAGAGAAGCTTTTGATCACTGGAATCAAAATATCCGCGCGGGCCTGGGCGGTTTGGCGGGCATTATCATTTTCAGCGTGGCGGGCAGTGTCCAACTCGGCAGCGCAGTAGAGCGCCAACGCACGCAGCGCATCGGTACGCGAGCGCATGGAGAGCAGCATACGGCGCACGTCTAAATGATCGCTGATGGTGCACTCGGCGCCGCCACGGGTTTTGGGAGAGCGCCCTTGGCGACGCTCCAACGCATAGGCAAAGGCGTGCTGGCAGGCACGTTCGGCCACGCCAATACCCTGAATACCGACTTTGTGACGCGCCTCGTTCATCATGGTGAACATATGATTAAGGCCACGCCCCTCTTCACCGACCAAGTAGCCAATGGCACCACCGTTTTCGCCAAAACTCAGGGTGCACGTCGGCGAGCCGTGAATGCCCAGCTTATGCTCAATAGAGGCGCAGGTGACATCGTTGCGCTCACCCAGCGAGCCGTCTTCATTGACCAGGAACTTGGGTACCAGAAACAGGGAGATGCCTTTGTTGCCTGCCGGAGCATCAGGCTTACGGGCCAGTACCAGGTGGATAATGTTTTCGGCGGCGTCGTGTTCGCCCCAGGTGATATAGATCTTCTGGCCGCTAATGCGGTAGTGGTCGTTTTCAGGTACCGCGCGGGTACGCACTTGGGAGAGGTCTGACCCTGCTTGGGACTCGGTCAGATTCATGGTGCCCGTCCAGGTGCCTTCCACCAGCTTGGGCAAGTAGGTCGCTTTGAGTGCATCGCTGCCATGATGGGCCAGCGCTTCGATAGCGCCAGCGGTCAACATGGGGCAGAGCCCTAGCGCCATATTGGCGCCGTGAAGCATCTCCTGCACCGCACTGGCCACCACCTCGGGCAGGTTCTGGCCGCCTAGCGACTCAGAGACGCCAATACCATTCCAGCCACCCTCGACATAAGCCTGGTATGCCGCCGCGAAGCCTTCCGGCGTCGTCACGCTGCCATCGGTGTGGCGCTTGGCCCCTTGCTGATCGCCAATCTTGTTAAGCGGGCCCCAGACGTCACCGGCCAGCTTTGCGGCCTCTTCGAGTACCGCCTCGACCAAATCGGGCGTGGCTTCTTCAAAGCCCGGCAGGCTGAGCGAACGGTGCGCTAGCAGCTCTTCGAGCACAAAGCGCAAATCGCGTACCGGTGCGGCGTAAACATTCATGGCGAACCTCGGGCTGAAAAATTAAACAATTGTTTGAAAGTACGCCCTTGATAGTAGTAATACTCTCTCACGTACACCATTAGCCCAAGGTATCACCCGCTATGTTTAGCGTCTTCACCCGTATTTATTTTCGCTTACTTGCTTGCTCCACATCATCATAATAAGTGATATGGCTCTCATCTTCCGCGGGCGGCCCTACCACCGGTTCGGCGGCGTCAACATCCCATACGGCATCGGAAAGATCCTCCAAATGCTCGTGCTCCAACGCCCCCTGAATCAACTCTTCGGTGACCACCAGCTCGGCACCGGCAGCGGTCATGGGCGTAGTCGGGGTAAAGGGTGCCACGGGCACTGGCGCCGGGCGCACGCTACGGCGCCAGGAGAAGAACATTAAGAAGAATAGACTGAGTGAGCCGAAGGCCCAGAACAGGCCCGCATCGCCCATGGCGGTCATCACCGGAGAAATCATTAGCGGGCTGATGGTGGCGCCAATCGAGTTGATCAGCAGCAGGCCTTGGCTCATGCGCACCAGCGCCCCTGCGGGGGCGCGGTCAGCGGCGTGGCTCACCGCCACTGGGTAGAGCGCAAATACCCCACCGCCAAGCAAGAACAACAGCAGCGCCAATAGCGGCGTCGAGAGCGGCAGCCAGAGCATCGCCGCAGAGATGAGTACACAGAAACCGCTAATACCGATCAGCACCATTTGACGGTCGTGGCGATCCGACCAACGGCCAATCGGATACTGCAGCAGCATCGCGCCCATAATCACCACCGCCATCATCTGCCCCACCTGGCTGACACTCATACCAATGCGCTGTAAATAGAGCGGCAGCAGCGTATACGCTGCGGCTACCACCATCCCAGAGCCTAAACTACCCATCACGCCGGTGGGCGTCAGGGTGATCAGACGATGGGGGGGAAGCGGTTCGGCGTGCTCCATAATCGGTGATACCCGGGGAATCATCGCCATAGGCAGAACAGAGAGCGAGGCCAGTAGCCCAATCACCATAAAAGGCGCAGTGACGCCCATGGCGTTGGTCACACCCAGCAGCAGTTGGCCCAAGACGCCGGCGGCGTAAAGCGAAATCATGTAAAGCGCCAGCAGGCGGCCGCGAACCTTCTGGTCGCCTGACGTGAGCAGCCAGCTTTCGATAACCAGATAAACCCCTACCGTGGCCCAGCCGCCGATAAGGCGCAGTACAAACCAGGCCCAGGGGTCGAAGAACAAGCCTTGCAGCAGCACCGTGACGGCCACTAATGAGGCAAAACTGCCGTAAGCGCGAATATGGCCAATGCGCAGCAACAGGCGGTCATTCACCATTGCGCCCAACGCTAAACCGATAAAGTAAGCCGACGAGACAATACCGATGACCGTGGCCGACTCACCGGCAGCATCCAAGCGCACGGTAATTAAGGTGGCAAGAAAACCGTTGCCAATCCCGAGAATGAAGAGCCCTAACAGGGGCGCCAGCGCCATGGCTAGCAGTTGCCGCGACATGAAAACCTCGTCTTGCCTAAAAGTGGTGAAACAAAAGACTGAAAACAGGCGTGAAAACGCTACTAAGCGCTTCCACAGGAACCGTCATCTCACCTGGCACATCGAGTCAGGCCGGGATAGCGGCGCGCAATTATTGCCCCAAAGGGGGCAAAGTCAATGCTTTTCTAACGTTACAATTATTCACGTTAGCGTTTTGTGTAGAATAACCGTGTCTGGCCCAGGAAATTCCACTACTAAACTATTCTTTTGCGCCCACCAACGGAAGGTCTCCTCACTAAAAAAGCTGATATGCGTGGGGTCGCTAATATAGTGCCAGCGGGCAAAAGCCTGAGGCGAAGTGACGCGTTTGGTCATTAAGCCCAGATAACCACCTGGCGCGAGCTGAGCCGCCAACTGCGTAAGCACCTTACCAGGCTGCGCCAAGTGCTCAACAACTTCTGTGGCGGTGATAAAATCATATATTTGTGTCAAAACTGAGGCATCGGGGGCGTAAAAAAGGTCGTAAATAGCCATCGGGTGCCCCTGCTCTGCGAACATCACCGACAGCGTTGGCCCTGGCCCTGAACCAAAATCAAGACCGCGGGCGCTGAGTTCGAGCTTAGCTAACAGCGGGGTAAATAAACGCCCTAAAAAGCGCCGGTATCCCGTATCATGCGGCGAGTTTTGATGTTTATCATATTCGGCCTTTTCTGCAGCAGGGCTTAAATGCTGCTCGGGGGGGACAAATACCAGCTTGCACGTGGCACACTGGTAGTAGTCACGACGCCGATCCCGGTGGTAGAGCGCAGTAGTGGATTCCGCGCAGAGCGGACAGCGGCGCATCATCGTATTCTCTGGCTTATCGTTACGTATTAAGGAAAGTGACATGCTATCAGGTCTAGATCATCTTGTTGTAACAGTGACCGACATGGGTCGCGCAGTTGATTTTTACTCGCGGGTTTTAGGCTTAGACGTGCGCTATCGCGATGCCCAGCGGGTCGATCTAATGCTCGGTGATACGGCGCTTCGCCTACATCAAACCGATACCGACATTGCCCCCATTTCAGCCACACCCACCCCTGGCAGTCTGGATTTATGCCTGCGCTGCCAGCTGCCGCTGGATGAGTTCAAGCAGCATTTAGACGCACTAGCGATTGACGTAGAGCTAGGCCCCGTGGCTCGCCAAGGCGCCAATGGCCCGATTGAATCCATCTACCTGCGTGACCCGGACGGCAACCTGCTAGAGATTTGCCGCCCCTCTTCGCGTTAATGCTAAGTCTAGTGAATCCAGGTATTATATATCGCGCTTAAATAGCACTCACTGATATGCCAAGCATCATCACCCACTTCAGCACATATACAGATTGATCGAAAGGAAACGTTATGCTTGATAACGATGAATCCCCACTCGACGGCCAAGTCATCAACGGAGAGCAGAGCTCCCAGCCCGACACAACCATGGCAATGGTTATTTATGCCCTCTATCTAGCAAGTTTTATACTTGGTTTCACCTCGATTATTGGTGTGGTCATTGCCTATGTCTATAAGGGCAAAGGCCCTACGTGGCTGGACGAGCACTACCGCTACCAGATCCGCACCTTCTGGATAGGATTGGCGTACGGCATTATTTTCTCGATATTGCTCTTTGCAGTGATCGGTTTCCCACTTTTGCTGGCGCTAGCCGTGTGGTTCATTATTCGCTGTGTTAAAGGTTTCAAAGGGCTGCAAGAGAAGCGCGCACCTTCCAATGTAGACACTTGGTTGATTTAACGATGACACCACAGGGGGCTAATAACGCTAGGCGTTTTTCCAAAGCCAGGGCAATCAGTTGGCTGTGGCGTCAGCTATCACGCTGGCCGCTTGCGCGTCTCTGGCATTTTGCTTCGGCGCTCGGCCCCCTGGTTTACCGCTTTAATAAGCGTGAGCGCTGGGTAACCGATCGTAACTTAGCGGTTGTTTTCCCAAACCTCTCCATTGCGGAACGTAAATCCCTTGGTCAATTAAGTTTACGCCACTCAACGGCTACGATGCTGGAACTGGGCCACGCCTGGATGGCGGAACCTAATAGAGTAGAAGCCAGCATTTTAGCGGTGCATGGTCGCGACAAGCTCGATAATGCCCGCGCAGAAGGCCGCGGCGTGATTGTACTTGCCCCGCACTTCGGCAACTGGGAGGTGCTTAATTTTTGGCTATCAAGCCATTTCCCTTTCACCGCCATGTACGAGCCCCCCAAAATCACCGCTCTCGATCCAGTGATTCGTCATGGCCGCGAGCGTATGGGGGCAAGTTTGGTTCCCACCAACCCCCGCGGTGTGGCGGCGCTGCTTAAAGCGCTTAAACGCTGTGAAGCGATTGGCATACTTCCTGATCAGGAGCCCGACTGGGGCAGCGGCGTTTTTGCGCCCTTCTTTGGTCGCGAGGCCTACACCGCCACCCTGCTGCCGAAACTGGTCGCCCGGACTCAGGCGCGGGTAGTTACCGGCGTCGCGCTACGTATTCCTGGTAAAGGGTTTGAGATCCATTTTCTTGATGCCGACGAACGGGTCTATAGCGACGATGATGTGCAGTCTGCCACTGGTGTCAATGCCAGCGTCGAGAGCGCGATTGCCTTGGAACCGGCACAGTATCAGTGGGAGTACAAACGCTACCGTAAAGTAGTGCAGGAGCAGCAAAATCTAGCCAATTTCCGCGACTATCGTCTTTATTAGGCTGAAAAAGAGAGCACTGATGACACAACCCCCTGTACCCCACGATGACATACTCGCGCCACAGATTATTTACGCGCTCTACCTAGCAGGTATCGTCACAGCCAATATCACCCTGCTGATTGGCGTAATCATCGCCTATGTTTATCGAAAAGAAGCGGCACCCTGGTTGCAGCAGCACTATCGTTACCTGATACGCACCTTTTGGATCGGCACGCTGTATGCGTGCATCGCTTTTTTACTCAGTATTGTGATAGTTGGCACCCTGCTCTGGCCGCTGCTAGCGGTATGGCTAGGCGTGCGCTGCGTGCTCGGCTGGGTCGATGTTCGCAAAGGGTTAACACCGGCACGCCCGAATAGCTGGCTTTGGTAAACTGCGACTGATTCCGTTCTTCACTCATCGTTATCACGGTCGTAAACATCATCTAAACGCTCGATATCGTCTTCGCCCAAATAACTGCCAGACTGCACTTCGATCAATTCAAGAGGTATTTTACCGGTGTTTTCCAGTCGGTGTAGTGCCCCAATAGGAATGTAAGTGGACTGGTTTTCAGTCACTAAAAAGCTGTGGTCACCGATAGTGACTTGGGCCGTGCCACTCACCACTACCCAGTGTTCAGCGCGATGGTGATGGCGCTGTAGCGATAACCGCCCGCCGGGCTTAACGGTAATGTGCTTAACCTGATAGCGCTCGCCGTGATCCATGGCTTGGAAGCTGCCCCAGGGGCGGTGTACAAGTGGCGCTGAGTGCGGCTCGCTGCGCTCCATTTTAATAAGCTCAGCAACTAGTTGCTTAACCTGCTGCGCGTTATCCCGATGAGCCACCAGCACGCTGTCCGATGTCTCCACCACGATGATGTCTTTAACACCCAAGGTGGCTACCAAACGGTGTTCGGCGATTATCAGCGAATCCTGCGTATCGGTTAGCCAGGTATCGCCTTTGGCACTATTTCCCGCTGCATCCGTATCCAGGGCAGACCACAGTGAGTCAAAACTGCCGATATCACTCCACGCGGCATCTAATGACACTACCGCGGCGTGCTCACAGCGCTCCATCACCGCGTAGTCGATGGAGTCGGCAGGGCAGCGGCGAAAAGCCGCTTCACCCAAGCGTAGAAAATCCAGGTCACGATGCGCACTGCTGACCGCCTCTTCACAGGCTTTCAGCATATTCGGCTGGAGCCGTTTTAGCTGCTCTAAGTAGTTTGAAGCACGAAGGAGAAACATGCCGCTGTTCCATAAGTAATCGCCGCTATCGACTAACTCAGCCGCACGTTTGGCATCAGGCTTTTCAATAAAGGCCGCGAGATGATGACCACCTTCCAACGGCTCGCCGCAAGCAATGTAGCCGTAACCCGTTTCAGGCTGTGTGGGCACAACGCCAAAGGTTACCAGGTAACCCATTTCGGCTAACGGCACGGCGAGTGAAACGCTACGCTGAAACGCCTGAATATCGCCAATTACATGATCCGCCGGGAGCACTAGCAGTAGCGGGTCATCGCCAGTACGGCGCGCCAACAGCGCAGCACAAGCAATCGCCGGAGCAGTATTGCGGCCTTCAGGCTCAAGTACCAGGGTGGCTGCGTGATCCATTTCCCGTAGCTGTTCAGCCATTAAAAAGCGGTGGCTGTGATGGCCCATCAGCATTGGCACGGTGTCGGTTAACCCGGTTAGACGACTTAGGGTTTGCTGAAGCAGACTCTGGGAGGAGGTTAAGCGCAAAAACTGTTTAGGCATCTGCTCGCGGGAAAGCGGCCACAGCCGCGTGCCGCTGCCCCCGCTTAAAATCACTGGCTGAATCATTGCTGCGTCCTTGTCATTGTCTTTGAAACGGTGACTGGCCGTACATCAGAGGAACCTCCTACCCCAGCGATCATTCCTGTTGCACATCAGCGGCTGCATCCACCGCGAATACTCCAAAATCGGCCTGCAGCCAGTGGCGTAACTGGCTCATTCTTGGTGCGTGGCTCACATTTTCGAGCCTAGGCAACGTCCCGGAAACAAAGCCACGCTTTATAAAGGGCGTCAATAGCTCAGGGTCGCCACTAATAATATGCACCGGCACTACCGCGCTAGCATCGTCGCCGGTAATCAACGGCGCGGCTTGATGGTCACCCAGCACTATCATCAGGGTATTGTCATCCACGACGCGTTCGGCCCAGCGGCCTGTGACTTTCACAGCGTAGTCCACCGACCAGGCATAGTGATCACGAATGCGCTCAATGTCCTGCCACAACACTTCTGGTGGGTCACCGGCATCCTCCCAAGGGGCAAAAATACGCCCATCGCCAATGGATGACCAATCATCCAAGACAGGCAGGATGGGTGTCCAAGGGGCATGACTGGAGATCAGTGCCAATTGGGCAAACACCGGAGTCTCACCCAGCAAGTAACGCTGGGTGTAATCGAGAGTAAATTGATCCGGCATGGTTACCCAGTTGAGAGCAGGCCCGGCGTAGGCGATATCTTTCGCTGCGGCAATTTCACCAAAACCGTAGGCCTCCCCTTCCGGCCACGCCAGGGTAATGGCGGGCATGACACTAAGGGTGCGCTGACCAGTAGCACCAAAATCATCGATCAAAGTGGAGTGGCCGCTATCTAGCATCAGCTGATACCACAGCTGATTGTCGATCCAGCGGCCACTGAGGGCTGTCGCGTGGGCTAACCATGACTGCCCACCGCGAATGGGTGAGGCCAACATGCCAGAGACCACGTGGAGGTCATGCTGACCCAGGCGCTGCTGCATTTCGGCTAGAGTAGGCAGAAGAACGTCGGAATAACGTGGTTTTTTCAGCGCAGAGATACCGTAGGACTCAATAAAGGTGAGCAGTACATTGCGCCCCACCAATCCCGGTAATGGCCGGGCTTCCATTGGTGCGGCCTCCAGCTGTGCAGTAAAAGCCAGGCGGGCGGCGTGGGTATCGGTAATTTGCTGCCACTGAAAACGCGTGGTGTTCACCATCGGCAAACGGGCGCTATCCATTACCCGCACACCATTGAGCTCAAGCACCGCACCGGTAGTGGCAGTGACCAGCAACGTTAACGCGACCGCGCCAGGCAGGCGCTTAACTGAGTAGGCAACGGGAGGCATCAGCAGGCGTGCCAAAACCAGGGTGATGGCGATCAGCAAGGCTCCCCCCAGTAGCATTGCGCAAACTGCCAATAGTTGGCCTACATTACCTACTAGCAAATGATAAATTGAGCGCAGCAAAGGCACATCAAGATAGAGATTGAGTGGCCGTGCAAAGGCCATTTGGGTGGCGGCAGTGCCTAGATTTGCAGCGGTTGCCAACACGACCCAACTGACGAGCACTACTGACACTATGCGGCGCGCCTGGCCGACAGGAAGCAGCAGCATAAGTGGCGCCATGATGAGCGCTTCCCAGGCAAGCAAATATGAGCTGATCTCACCATAACGCCACCAGAGCGGCGCGATGAGTAATAGATTCAGCGTTAGCAGCATTAGTAATAATCGACTCATCGCATCCCCATAGATGCCTGCTTTAGCTTACAGTTTCAAAGTTACAGTCTGTCAGCGCCCAGCCTCGAAGGGAGGTGTACCCAAGCGTAAGACAAGAGAGCAAGGAATAAGACTGCTGAAATACACAATAATCATGTACTGTAATATTTTATCGTATAGTTATTGTGTAAAAATTTCACGCTTAGCTTGGCATAAGGCCATGCATTTTGCAGGCCTTCACCGGAAAGGATTTCGCCCATGAGTTGTAACCATTTTAATAGGTGGCGGGCTGGTAAATGGATGGTATTCATAGGCTGCACACTGGCCTTACCGGCATTTGCCGAAGACGACAAACACTTCAGCGCTGTCATTGAACGCGCCCAACAGCTTGCAGAAGAGGCCTATCAAGCGCCCGAAGAGACATTGCCCGAGGTGTTGCGTGAGCTTAATTACGATACCTACCGGCAAATTCGCTTTGATCCCGCCCATGCCTATTGGAAGGACGAGAGCCCTTTTAGCCTACAGTTATTTCATAGCGGCTTTCTGTTTCAAACCCCGATTGCCTTGAACGTCATCGACAACGACACGGTAACCCCCCTACCCTTTTCAG
The DNA here is from genome assembly GCF_020595105.1 of Halomonas sp. FeN2. NCBI lineage: Bacteria > Pseudomonadati > Pseudomonadota > Gammaproteobacteria > Oceanospirillales > Halomonadaceae > Halomonas > Halomonas sp. FeN2. The sequence continues at coordinate 3,803,095 of NZ_CP074200.1, read as the reverse complement.
CAGCGGACTACTCCTACGACGGCAATGCCGCCGCGCTGAAAGAGCAAGATCTAGCCGGAAGCGGCCATGCGGGGTTTCGCCTTCACTACCCTCTTAATAGCAGTGACTACGCTGACGAATTTGGCGTATTTCTCGGTGCCAGCTACTTCCGCATTGTCGGGCGTGACCAAGCTTACGGGCTCTCCACCCGCGGGCTGGCGATCGATACCGCCTCACCAGATGGCGAAGAGTTCCCGGCGTTCCGCGAGTTTTGGCTCTATAAACCCGAGGCTGACGCCGAACAAATTGAACTGCTGGCGTTAATGGATAGCCCCTCGGTCAGCGGCGCTTATCGTTTTGTTATCCAACCCGGTGAGAATACTCAGGTCGAGGTCGAAGCGGAGCTGTTTGCCCGACAAGATATTACCAAGCTTGGCGTCGCCCCGCTCACCAGTATGTTCACTTATGGTGAGGTAAGCCGAGAGCGGCCGGACGATTTCCGTCCACAGGTGCACGACTCCGATGGCCTACTAATACATACCGGTAGCGGCGAGTGGATCTGGCGCCCGCTGAGTAACCCATCTCACCTGCATACATCCGCCTTTGTAGACGACTCCCCTCAAGGCTTTGGATTAATGCAGCGAGAGCGGGATTTTAACCGTTATTTGGATACCGAAGCCCAGTATCACCGTCGCCCCAGCCAATGGGTTGTGCCGCTGGACGAATGGGGCCCGGGCCAAGTGGAACTTGTCGAAATCCCTACCCCCGATGAAACTCACGACAATATCGTCGCCTACTGGGTGGCAGACGACACCCTGGATGCCGGCGAATCCCGCCGCCTGCACTATCTCACTCACACGCTGAACACTCAGCCTGACGCGCACAACCTTGGCCGCGCCATTCGCACTCGCCATGGCAGTGCGGCGGTGCCGGGGCAAACGGACACTGCCTCACAAGGTCAGCGCCAGTTTATTGTCGATTTTCAAGGAGGTGCCTTAGCAGAGCTCACCGCTGATCAGCCCGTCGAGTTAGATATCAGCGCCCTGCACGGTGAGGTTCTGCTCCCCCAGGTCACATCACTGCCCAACAATGGCTGGCGAGCCAGCTTCCGACTACCCGCTAGCGATCAACCCAGCGATGTTCGCCTAAGGCTCACCTTAAACGGCGAACCAGTTAGCGAAACCTGGAATTACGTGTGGTACCCCGATGCCTAATACAATCGATATAACGCCATCGATTCCCTGGCTGAAAATCCGCCGTGCCTTTCTCGCTATCATGGTGCTGATTTCCAGCGTCGCGGGCTGTATCGCCATGAGCCGGGTCGCCGGAAGTCTCTCCATGGGCTGGCAGATCACCATGCTGATGTTGTTCGCGCTGACCTTTACCTGGATTGCCCTGGCGTTCTGGGGCGCGGTCTGCGGTTTCGTGGTGTGCGCGCTGCGCCGCGATCCGCTAAGCCTACGTAAATTGGATATGGAAGCACCCAGCGCACGCCTGCTGGTGAGCCGCACCGCCATTGTGATGCCAATTTTTGCCGAGCCGCCCATCCCCACCTTTGCCGGGCTTGAAGCCACCTGCCATTCGCTGCTGGGCTATGCCATTGACGATAGCGAGGAAGGCGAAGCCGCACGCCCCATGAGTGAGCACTTTGAAGTGTTCGTCCTTAGCGATACGCAGGACGCCAGCGTGGCGGAACTGGAAGAAGCTCACGTGGGGGCGCTACAGCGCCGTTTCGCCAACAAACTCGCGATCCACTACCGGCGGCGGCCCAATAATGAGGGTCGCAAAGCGGGCAATATCGCTGAGTTTTGCCGCCGCTGGGGGCGCAACTACGACTTTATGATCGTGCTGGACGCCGATAGCCTAATGAGCGGCGCCACGCTACTGCGCATGGTGCAGCGCATGCAGCGACAGCCCAGCATTGGCTTGCTCCAGACGGTACCAATTCCGGTAGGGCAAAAAACCCTGTTTGGCCGCTTTACCCAGTTTGCTTCAGCGCTGTATAGCCCCATGTTGGCGGCAGGTCAGAGCTTCTGGCAGGGCGATGCGGCCAACTACTGGGGACACAACGCCATTATTCGCACCCGCGCCTTTATGGATTACGCGGGCTTACCGACACTCTCCGGCAAACCTCCGCTAGGCGGCGAGATACTCAGCCATGACTTTGTTGAGGCCGCCCTGCTCAAACGCGGCGGCTGGCAGGTAATACTGGATACCACCATTACCACCGCGGTCTCGCGCCATGATCCTTATGCCAGCGCCTCTCATAACAGCTTTGAAGCCATGCCAAGCAACCTGCTCGACTTTGCCAAGCGCGACCGACGATGGCTCCAGGGGAACCTTCAACACCTACGCTTGTTGGGCGGGGCAGGTCTCCACCCCATGAGCCGCCTCCACTTCTTCTACGGCGCCTTTGCCTATTTATCATCGGTGGTGTGGCTAGGACTTCTGGTCTGCACCAGTATTTTGGTATCTTATCAAGTTCTTAGCGATGCGGGCGAAAAAGACCTGCCTGAGCCGCTGTCACTAGGGCTACTCTCCATTACCCTTGGAATGCTGTTGGCGCCCAAACTGCTCGGCTTGGTGTTGGCCTTCTGGCAAACACCCCACGCCTTTGGTGGCCGTCTTCGCCTACTGGCAAGCACCTTTCTAGAAATGCTGTTTGCTGCCTTGCTAGCCCCATTGATGATGGCGTGGCACAGCTTGTTCATTATCAATATATTGCTGGGGCGTTCTGTGGACTGGCAAACACAACACCGCGGCGAACGCTCTTTGTCCTGGCGTGAAACCTGGCAACATACAGGCTGGATGACTATCACTGGGCTAGTCTGGGCGGGCGCCATGGTGTCCTTCTCGCCGACGGCGTTTGGTTGGTTAACACCAGCTTGGCTTGGCCTTGTCGGTGCAGCACCGCTGGTCAAATACTCCAGCAGCGGTACCTGGGGCGGCGTAGTAAGCCATCGGCTGGGGCTGCTCAAAACACCCAGTAACTGTTTGAAGCCGCCACTGCTGGATGACTTCGCCAAGCTAATGAGCGAAAGCGACCCTCATCCTCTTGATCCAATCACCCAGGCACCTTTTGTACTTCAACTGCCCCCTGCCGAGCGTTTTAGTCAGATGCGTTGCCAATCTTTCCAGCAGTTTGATCGCCAATCATTGGTTGCGCCTTCAATGACGTCTACTTCAACCTCCAGGGAGACCAACTGATGCAGCGCATGGCGCTACAACGACTGCGCAGCGCAGGCGGGCTAGCCCGCTCACTGTTTATTTATTGGCGGCCTGGGCGCCAGCGCGGGCTCCAGCGCCTATACCAGCCTTTCATACAACCCGGCACCGTCGCCTTTGATATCGGTGCACACCTAGGCGACCGTAGCGCGGCTTTTCATGCGCTCGGTGCCAAGGTGGTGGCACTGGAACCCCAGCCCGACCTCGCCAAATGGTTTAAACGCCTGGTAAAGCCGCCCACCATTACCCTGCTGCCCATGGCGGCGGGCCCTGAGGAGGGCTTTGCTGAGATAGCGATCAGCCCCAGCAACCCAACCCTGGCCACGCTTGCCACTGAGTGGCGGGAGCAAATCGGCGAACGCAACGCAGGCTTTAGTCAGGTACGTTGGGAACAACGTTTGCAGGTTCCGGTCACCACGTTGGATACGTTAATTGACGAGTATGGCGAACCCAGCTTTATCAAAATCGACGTTGAGGGCTTTGAGGCGGAGGTGCTTGCGGGTCTAAGCTGCCCAGTGGCCGCACTTTCGGTGGAGTTTTTAGGCGGTACGCTAGAGGTGAGTCACGCCTGCGTAAGCCACCTAAGCCGCCTTGGCGAGTACCGTTATAATGTGGTGGTCGGTGAGCAGCGCCATTTCCGTTGGGCCGAGTGGCAAACGCCACAGGCGGTTAGCGAGTGGCTGAGCGCAGGGGCCGAAGGACTGCCATCTGGGGACCTTTACGCCTGCCGCTCAGACCATCCGCTACTGCTGAGTTCACTTTAATTTTTAAATATCCTACAGGCACGTCACACAATGATTCACCACTGGCAAACACTTACCGCTCCACAGTTAGCCGAGTTCGCTCAGCTCGACCCAGTCGCGGTGTTGGTACTCGGGGCCATTGAACAGCACGGCACTCACCTTCCTTTAGCCACCGATCTCACCATTGGCGAGGGTCTCCAGGCCGCTATGCTGGAGCAACTAGATCCCTCACTTAACGTGATCTGCCTACCGCCAATTGCGGTAGGCGCTAGCGATGAGCACGCCAGCTTCCCCGGCACGCTCAGCCTGCCCGCTTCGCTTTCGATTGCCACCCTGGAAGCCTACGGCGACAGCTTAGCTCGCGCTGGTATTCGCCGCTTGGTACTGCTTAACAGCCACGGTGGAAATAAAGCGGTGATGGATTTGGCCGGACTAACACTGCGGCGACGCCACGGGATGCGTGTAGTCAAAGCCACTTACACGCGACTACCCGCACTGGAAGGGGCCATTGAGCCTGATGAGCTACGTCATGGGTTACACGGCGGGCTACTCGAAACCGCGATGATGCGCTATTTAGCGCCAGCGCTGGTACAGCTAGATGACTATCAGGCCACCCCGCCTGCAGCGCCCCAAGGCGACGCATTAGTGAGCGCAGAAGGTGCTGCAGCGTTTGCCTGGCTGGCAGAAGACTTAAGCACCCAAGGCGTAGCGGGCGATGCCAGCAAAGCCAGCGCTGAACTAGGCGAGCAGCTGGTTCAACACTATGCCCGCCATCTGGCGGCCGTAGTGACGGAAACCGCCCACCTACCACCGCTAACCCAAGCTCGCTGCACCAGTGGGAGGCAGCTTTAGCTCGCGACCGTTGTGCGTTTAACGCTGGCCACTGAGCACATCTTCCAACAAGTGCCCGCCACGGGTTGCCTTGGCGTTGAGGTAGCGCTGGTTGTGGTCGGTAACGCTGCCGTACAGCGCCTGGCGTGAGACCACCTCGATACCGCCCTGACGCAACGCCTCCATCTTCAAGGGATTATTGGTCAGCAACTGCACCTGATCAATGTTAAGCGCGTTAAGCATGTCGACCGCCACCGCATACTGGCGCTCATCGTCACCAAAACCAAGCACTTGATCGGCATCCACGGTATCCAGGCCACCATCCTGTAAAGTGTAGGCGCGCAGCTTATTGGCCAGACCAATGCCTCGGCCTTCCTGTGCCAGATAGAGCAACACGCCGCCGCCCATGGCCTGAATATCCGCCACGGCGTTGCGCAACTGCTCGCCGCAGTCGCAGCGCAGACTACCGAACAGGTCGCCGGTTAAACACGCCGAGTGCAGGCGTAGCGGCACCGCGCCTTCCCAGCGTTCCGGCTTACCGATCACCACCGCAACGTGCTCGCGCAGGCCGTCCGGCTCACGGAAGAGGACAAAGCGGCTGTCGGCAGCATCCTCGAGGGGAATATTTGCCTCGCTCACCCGTTTGAGCATACCCGGCGCCCCGGCAAGGCACTGCGTAGCGTCTTCAGCGCTGACCTGCAGCAGGCGTCCTTCAGCCAGTTGCTGCTCAATAGCCGCTGTGGCCTCTTCGCTAACAAAAGCGCAAAGCGCTGCGGGAATCAGCAGGGCGCGGCGCATCAGCGTCACCGCGCCTAGTTCGGCTATTCCGGCGGGCTTTAAACCGCTAAGCAATCCACCCGCGGGTTGTGAAAGCGTTTCCGCCGTGGCCAAGCCATGCAGCTCATTGGTGCTAATGTGGGCAGCCAACGGCAGGCTGGCCGCCTCGGTGGATAGGCTCATGCCCATCGCCGCCAGCCGGTGACGGGTAAGCACCAGCGAAGGCCGATCACCCGCTAGCAGAGCCAGCGCTTCGACCGATTCACTGCCTTCCAGCGCCTGCACGAGCAAACGTTGCTCACCGGCATTGACCACTACGGGTAATCCACGACGGATATCGAAAATAGCGCGTTCAATCTGGTACATGTAGGCCTCCTGGCTTCCTTACGAGGGGGATGGCGCACGCTTGCGCTGAGCTATTTGCTCTGAACTGAATGAATGGCTGCCCCGAACGGCTTGCTCTCAACCAAGAAGCGCCCGCATGATGAAGCGAATCTTTAAGCGCGGAGGCGTCATGCCCGAATCTCATGTCAACACGATTGCACTGGCCGATGCCTGGAATTGGCTGTTGGCACTGCGTCATCGGCGTTCTTGCGATGTGGCGATTAACGTGTCGCCAACCGGTGAGTGGCAAACGGCCAAAGCGGTCACCGCTGAGGCGCGAGAGCTGCTCGACTGCCTGACCCCGCTGGCCAGTCGAGCGGCGTGGGTAGTGGCGCAGTTGGGGCAAAGTATGGATGGCCGCATCGCGACGGAAAGCGGCCACTCCCACTACATCAACGGCCATGAAAGCTTGGTTCACCTGCACCGCCTGCGTGCATTGGTCGACGCGGTGGTGGTCGGTGCGGGCACCGCCAGCGCCGATAACCCGCAGTTGACCGTGCGCCACGTTAGCGGCACCAACCCGACGCGGGTGGTGCTGGATCCACGCGGTCGCATTCCCAACGACTTGGCGCTGCTGAACACCGATAGCGCCCCGACGCTGCATATCGTGGGGCCTGACGTAAGGTCTGAGCTGCAGGCAACGACGAGCCTGGCCCACGTTGAACGCTGCGTACTGCCCCTGAACGCCAGCGGTCAGTTCGCTCCCCATGATGTTGTCACCCTGCTGGCCGAGAAGGGCCTGCCGCGGGTGTTGATAGAAGGCGGCGGCATTACGGTGTCTCAGTTTATCGAAGCGGGAACCGTTGATCGACTGCATCTGCTGGTCGCCCCGCTGCTGATCGGCTCCGGTAGGCCAGGGCTGCAAATGACGCCCATCGAGACCCTTGAGAGTGCGCTGCGCCCGCCCGCGCGAACTTTCCGCTGCGGTGACGACACGCTGTTCGACCTGCGACTGAGGGATACCACCGCCTGAAGGCTGCGCTTTTTCACGACGACTCAGCGCCACCCAGATGCCCGGTAGGCTCGCCAGCAACACCAGCACCCCGTAAGCCAATGACACCGCCACCCCTTGGGCGGGCGGCAGGCCGACCAAGGCCCAAACACCGGCAGCGGCGCCTTCACGCAATCCCCATCCGGCTACCGAAAACGGGATCAGCATAGCCAGTAGCAGTACCGGTGTCAGCGCCAGCACTTGCAGCGACGGTAGCTCAACGCCAATCGCCCGAGCCGCACAGACCATTACCAGACCATAGCTCAACACAATCACCAGAGACGAAAGCAATTGCTGGGGCCACACGCCGTGCCGCAACAAACCACGCCTTACATCGCGCGCCAGGGCTTGGCACCAGCTCGGCAGCCTTGTCAGCCCATGGCTAAAACGTTGGCGCAGCAGCAGGCCGCTGGCGATGAGCGCCGCAAGAGCGGCGAATGCGCTTAACCCTACCGCTGTGATCACTGACTCACCCAGCGCGGCATGCCAGAGCGGTGAGAACAGCAGCGCGTTTAGTGTTAACACCACCACGGCGACCTGCCCTGAGGCGCGCTCGATAATTACCGCTCGCCAGGCGCGCCCCCTAGACTGCGCTTGGGTGGCATGGCGGTGCGCCCGCCCGGCGTCGCCTAATACACCGCCGGGCAACAGTTGATTGACCAGCAGAGCCAGGTAGTACTCCCGTAGCGCGTATGTAAACCGCAGCGGTACATCAATAAGCCCCGCGGTAAACTGCCAACGCCAGGCACAAAGCATGATCTGTAGCGTGCTGATGGCTAACGCCAGCACGACCCACTCAGCGGAGAAGCGCTGAACCTCAGCCACAATCGCCTGGGGCTCTACCCACAGCGCCACCGCACTCAGCAACGCTATGCTAATCACCACGCGGCGAAGCCATGGGTTTCGCCACGCTAGCTTTTTAGAACAAGCACTTAGCCGAGTGAACATCCCCTTAACAGGCCCCATAGGCTTAGGCCTCTACCCTGGGCGTGGAAAGCAGGCGCGTGGCAAACAGATCGCGGTGCGCCACCCAAATACCCAGCTCGCCATTAGCCACCGCTTGCTGACGCTGCTGTAGCCAGATGGCAGTGCGCGCCGCCGCTTCCGGAGCTTGCTCGGTGGCGGCTTCAGCCCAGCCTTCGAGTAGCGCCATCATTAACGGCTGCTGTTGTTGACTACCCGCAGCAAGCTGCCACGGTGTTTCAGCTTGTTCAATGCGGTAATCAGCATGCTCTAACGCAGCAACTAATGCCTCGTGCGCCTGTCCACCCAGCGCATCACCCAAACCTTTATCACGCTGCTGGTGAGCCATAAACATCGCCAGCAGCCAGCGGTCTTCGTCATCCAGCACCGGCGCGCCTTGAGGGTCAATAAAGTGCCACTCACCGGTCACGCTTAGCGCTATCAACAACGCCTGTTGCTGCCCGGCAATGCGAGCCACCAAAGCATCGATCCACTGCTGGGAGACCAGATCCAGCAGCGCCGATGCGGTGACGAGGTGCGCGCCGTCGAGCGGCACCTCAGCAAGCGGTTCCAACGATACGCAGTGCGTCTCAACGGCCACGGGCTGCCCTTGGCTATTGCTTAATCCGGCAGCACGCTGGCGCGCCTGGGCTAACAAAATGGCGTCGTGATCGATCAGCTTCCAGCGCTGGTGACCATTCAGGCGCGGCGCCAGAAAGCGCATATTACTACCCCGGCCGCAGCCAAGATCCGCTATCAGCGGCGCCTGCGTACGCGCGCTCAGCCACTCCGCGGCAAGCTCAGCCAAGGGCTGGCTACGGGAATCGATATCAGCCGCCTCTCGCAGCGTCAGCCAGTCGGACGCAAACTGGCTGCCTGGGCGTAAATTGGGAGAGTCGGCGGGCGCAGTTAACGCCGCAGCAAACTTTGCTCCCGCTTCTTGCCAGTCGCTTAACGCTTCCCGGGCCAGGGCGGCTCCCTGGCGCAGTTGATGGCGTAGCTCGTCGTCATGGCAAAAACGGCTTAGAGCACCTTGCAGCGCATCAACGTCACCCGGTTCAACGCTCAAACCGGCGCCTGCTGGCAAGGTATCGCGAAGCGCACCACCGGTGGTGGTAATTACCGGCAGGCCGTGAGCCAGGGCTTCGGTGACCACCATGCCGTAGCCTTCATACCAGGAGGGCAGTACCAGCGCGTGGGCGCTGCGATAGGCCGATTCCAGGGTCTCGCTATCGCACTCGCCGTGGAGGTGTACGCTGCCCTGCAAGCCGTTTTGATCAATCAGTTGTTGCACGCGCTGGGTGAAGGCGGCATCCCGCGCGCCGCCGTAGCAGTCGCACTGCCAGTGATCACCGGCAACGCCCGACAACGCTTGAACAAGAATATCCTGTCCTTTGCGCGGCGTTAGCGTTGCCACACATAGCAAACGTAGTGTCTCAGCCGATTCTGCTGCGGGGCTGATCGACGCCTGGGCAACGCCCGGTTCGACCACAGTGACACGGGGAATGAGTGGCATTTCATAGTGGGCCGCCAGCTCCAGTAAGCGCCGAGCGGTAAAGTGACTGGTGACGATAATCCGCGCCACGTGGGCAAGCGCGTTTAACTCACTGCGATGAAAGCGCTGCTGATCGGCATCGTTAAGGCCCTGTTCATCGCCTAAGGGGTGGTGCAGCAACGCTGTGATTTGCAGCCGCTGGGCATGCTGGGCCACCACCTCCGGCAGCGCTCCCATGGCAAGGCCATCAATCACCACCTCCGCCTGATCGGGAAGCAACGCTAGGGCCTGAGTGAGCGCTTCTGCCGCCTCGGCATCCGCATCAGGAAACGTGCCTGCCAAGCCGACGACGTCAATTTCCCATCCCTGGACACGTAAGGCCGAGACAATTTGTGCATCATAGATATAGCCGCCGGTGCGCTGAGCAGGATCACCAGCAACGACAAGGGTAAACCGCTTACTCATAGCGCGCCTTCGTAGCTGGCCCAGGCCACATGGGATTCATGTAGCTTAATCTCCATATGGGTAATCCCTTTGGCGGTGATGCCCATTTTGCCCTCACCAATCGCCTTGGCGAGCTGGTCAAAGATCACCTTGGCCATAAACTCGGTGGTGGTGTTTTTACCGGCAAATTCAGGCACTTCATCCAAATTACAGAAGTTGTATCCCGCTAGTACCGATTTAACTGTTTCACTGGCAAGGCCGATATCGATCACCAGGCCGTCCTCATCCAGCTCGGGGCGCTGAAAAACTACATCGACAACATAGGTAGCCCCGTGGGTACGCTGGGCAGGGCCAAAGATCTCACCATTAAAGCTATGGGCAATCATAAAGTGGTCACGAACACATAAACGGAACATAAAAACTCCAATGATAAGTAAATAGGTTATGAGGAGTAGCGCAGGCGGTGGCAGAGCTCAGCGCTACCGCGGCCAAACAGCTTAGGGGCCAGCGTGGGCAGCTGATCAAAATCGCTTTCACCGCTGATTAGCGCATCCAATCGCTCGTCTGCCAGCAGGTTCAGCGCTAATTGAAGGCGGCGCTGGTAGTCCCAGCGGGGACGAAGCCTGGGTGGCAGCTGGCCTACCTGGCTAGCCTTAAGCGTTAACCGCTGGGAGTGAAAAGCACCGCCTAACGGTATCGCAATATCCCCCTCGCCAAACCAGCTCATTTCGATAATGCGACCTTCGCTGCCCACTAACGCCAGTGCTTGGCGCAAGCCGGCAGACTGGCCGCTGGCGTGAATCACGCAATCTTGATCATGGAGAGCTTGTTCGGGAGTGCAGAATGCCACGCCTAACTGTTCGGCCAGTTGGCGACGCTCTGGGTTGATATCGACCAACTGGACGGTAACGCCGGGCACCTGAGCGCATAGATACGCCACCAACGCGCCCACCACACCGGCGCCAATCACACTGATTCGCTCACCCAGCATCGGCTCGGCGTCCCACACGCCGTTAATAGCCGTTTCCATATTGGCAGCTAATACAGCGCGTTTAGCGGGCACGTTGGTAGGCACTTCCAGCACTGCCGAAGCAGGCACGATGTAGTGATCCTGATGGGGAAACAGGCAAAAAACGGTTTTATTTAACAGCGCGTCTGGCCCTTGTTCAACGCGGCCAACACTGCAGTAGCCGTACTTGACCGGAGCAGGAAACTCGCCCGCCTGAAAGGGCGCACGCATGCGCGAAAATTCGCTCTCAGGGACGCGACCATTGAACACCAACGATTCTGTGCCGCGACTGATACCGCTGTACAAGGTACGTACACGCACCTCATCCTGAGCAGGAGAGTCAAGTGGTTCTCGCCGCAGCTCGCCTTGTGCTGGGTTAGCCACCCAAAAGGCTGTGGCCCAGGTTTTTTTAGCGGCATTAGGGGCATTGCCAACATCGTTAGGCGCCGACATGAGCGTTCCTTTTCGTTACGAGCCCACTTGAACCGGGCTCTTTTTCATTCCGTTGAATGTGGCTTGGCACCATTGCGCTGCAAGTTAGGAATAAGAGACACGCCGTGTGACTCAGCCCCCTAGCGTAATATGTGACCATGCTTTGCATGGCCCTAGGCAGAACAGTTTTCAATGGTTCACCATCTTCAGCGTAGCGGGTGAAAAGAAAATATTCGATTAACCATTTGGAACAATTGAAACTAACCCGTCTATTTCTTGATCTTATGGACAACCCTACCTTCTTCTACAAGAATGGTACATATAAAAATAGTTGCATCATTTATTTCAACTGCGGACAGCGACGCCGCTTCGTGAGCCACCATGCCGCTTTTTTCCAACGCTTCTTCGTACACCCTGCCTAAACGTCTCTATGGCGCTTTAGAACTACTGCTAGGCGGCTTGCTGCTAATTGCCGTAGGCAAAGGCTTACCACTCTTAATGGCCACCCCGGCTAATTGGTGGGTGTCCTTTGCCTTCTATACGTTTATTTCCACCTTGGTCATCATCTTCTGGCCCTACGGCGCTCTGGGTTGGGCTAACCGAGTTACGTTGGTTCGTGCGGTTTTGGTTGCAATAGTGGCAGGTGCGCTCGCCGCCAATGCCTTTGTAGGAGCCATTTGGCAGTGGTTGGCGATCGCGGTGATCGCCCTACTGCTGGATGGCGTTGACGGCTGGATTGCCAGGCGCACGCAAAGCCACACCCGGTTCGGTGCTCGCTTTGATATGGAGTTGGATGCCCTGCTGATATTGCTGCTTTGCGCGGGATTGCTGAGGTTGGAGTCTTTAGGTCTTTGGGTGCTGATGATTGGCGGCATGCGCTATCTATTTGTGGCCGCCAGTTGGCCGTTCCCCTGGCTTTCAGAACCGCTGTTCGAAAGTCTTCGTCGTAAGGCCGTATGTGTCTGGCAGGTAGTGGCGCTGCTATTGGCGCTAACGCCACTGACCTCGCATCTTGTGGCCAGCCTTTTGGCCATTAGTGCGCTGACCTCTTTAATCTATTCGTTTGGGTTTGATGTATGGTGGCTATACCGAAATGCCAAACAGAGCAAGAGGCATTAACGCTCTAACCCCAGGCGCTGATGCCACTCGGCCAGGCTTTCATCCGGGTACTCATCGAAGCATTTGTCTTGAAACTGAGCATTAACCTCGACCCAGTCGGCCCGGCTTCCCAGCATCATGTGCGTTTTCCGGGGTGGGGTCGGTAAGTCCGAATCAATCGCCGAGGCGAAGGGGTGCACCAGCTCGGGCCAATCGGGGTCGTAAACCCACAGTGAGGTGGCGCAGTGCTTGCAGAAATGCCGCTCTCCCGTGCTTTGCACGCCGTTGATGACTGCACGATAGATGGAGATATGCTCATCACCACTTACATTGAGCGTTTTGCTTTCTCCGCTGAGGTTGATGGCGTAACCTCCACCGCCGGCCGTTTTGCGGCACACAGAGCAGTAACAGCGATTGAAAGGATAGGGATGGTGAGACTTCACACTGAACGACACCGCCTGACAGTGGCATGATCCTTTGAGCAGCATAGTTACCTCCCTTTGCAGCGGTTACTCAAAATGAGTATTGAAACGCGGCTGCATAAACCGAGTGCAGTCTTAAGCTCTCTCTTAAGTACGCTCTTAAGTTCTCTCTCAAGCCCTCTCTTAATATCTTAGCTTAGCGCATAGGATCTAGACCGCTTTCAACGGGGATAATTGACGCTGGTTTTAAGTCAATGCCTAAGCGTTCAGTCTCTAAAGCCTGAAGCAATTCAGCCACGGCCATCTCACCTTCAGGCTCGTCAAACGCTTGGGCCAGCGAACCTTGTACATAGCTCAAAAAACGAATGGCGGCGGGGGGTAAGCGGCGTTGCCGTCTGACCACAAAGTGCCAACGACTTTTCAGCGGAAAGCCCTGCAACGGCAGCTCTTGAACGCCATTGGGCGAATCCGCAACAACGTGGCGAGACAGCACCGCTAGGCCCATGTTTGACGCCACCGCTAGCCGAATCGCCTCATTACTGGCGATCTGCTGGGTAGAGCGTAGCTCAATACCCGCACTGTAGAGCCAGGCATCAAAGGTATGCCGAGTTGCAGAGCCCGGTTCGCGCAGCAAAAATCGCTCCTCTTTGAGTGCGTCCATGCTGAGACCTTCTACGCTTGCCCAACGGCAATGCTGCGGCCCTACCACTACCAGTGGATTACTCAGAAAAGGGGCGGCTAATACATCGTCATCAATGGGCGGGTGGCTAAATACGTAGATATCGTCCTCATGGCGCTCAAAACGATTGAGCATCTGTTGGCGATTACCTATCTCCACCGTGACATCTACCTGGGGATTAGCCTGACCAAACGGCCCTAATAGCCGTGGCAGTACATATTGTGCGGTGTTCACCAAGCCGATGCTGAAGTGCCCGCGCCCTCCGCGGTTGTACTCTTCCAGGTACTGACTAAACACATCGGCACGGCTAAGCAAGTCCTGACTGAGTTGATAAAGCGCCTGGCCGACCTCAGTGGGCACCAAGCGCCCTTCCTCGTGGCGCACAATTGATTCACCGACAATCTCTCTCAAGCGCTTTAGCTGCTGTGACACCGTGGGTTGGGTCAGGTGGAGTCGATTTGCCGTGGCCGTCAGTGAGCCTGTGCGAACCACGTCGGCATAGACCTGTAGCAAGCGAAAAGTGAGTTGTCGTACTTTCATAACCAGCACCATAGATAATCACCTATGACTGTATAAAGTTTATTTGTTTTCATCAATCTCTTTGAATCGCTAAAGTAGCTGCTTTAAAACCCATCAAGGAGATTGGCCGTGCCGGATATTGTGGTGATGTTTTTTGTACTAGGTGTGGTTGCCGGTGTGGTGCGCTCCGATCTCAGTATTCCCAAAGCCGCTTATGACATATTGAGCCTGCTGCTGATGCTGACCATTGGCCTTAAAGGTGGCATGGCGCTGCATGGTAGTTTGAGCATATCGCTGCTGGTCGAGTTAGCGGGTGTCACTCTGCTGGGGGTCATCATTCCACTGATTATCTTTCCGGTGGTTCACTATTTGGTGAGGCTATCCATTGCCGACAGTGCCAGCCTTGCGGCCCACTACGGCTCCGTTAGCGCCGGTACGTTCGCCGTGGCGCTGGCGTATACCGAAGCGCATAGCCTAATAACCGGTGGCCAGGTGACACTTTACCTGGTACTGCTCGAACTACCGGCCATCATGCTGGGCCTGTTGCTCTACCGGCGCTTCAGCCGTCAAAAGGCCTCTGACACAACATCGGAGCCGATCAAAACTTCCGGACTGTGGCACGAAACTCTGACCAATCGCGGCGTGATCCTGTTGGTGGGCGGTGTCCTTATTGGCTGGCTATACGGCCCCGATGCGGGTGAGTCGGTGACTGGCCTGTATACCAAAGCCTTCCATGGCATTCTGGCGCTGTTCCTGTTGGAGATGGGCCTGGTCGCGGCAGAAACACTGCGCAGCCTGCGGTGGGGGCACAGCCGTCTGATTATATTCGCGCTAACGGCACCTATCGTGCTCTCTTGCTTCGGCCTAGGAATGGCTTACTGGCTGGGGCTACCCGCTGGTTCGGCGGTTATTCTGGCGAGTCTTACCGCCAGTGCCTCTTACATTGCCGCCCCCGTTGCCATTCGCGCCGCTATCCCAGACGCCAACATTGGCCTGGCCATGTTGGCGTCATTAGGACTTACCTTCCCCTTTAACGTGCTAATCGGCATTCCGCTCTATCATCAACTTTGGGCATGGCTGGTAGGGTGAGATGAAGTATCCAACGTAGCGCTGTGATGGCTGACCAATGGGCCAGACAGTTTACGCAGCGCCACGTAGAACACCGGCGTGAGGAACAAGCCAAACAGGGTGACGCCAATCATGCCGGCAAACACCGCAGTTCCCAGCGCCGCCCGTACCTCGGCGCCTGCGCCGGTGGCAACTACCGAAGGCAGCACCGCCGCCGTGAAGGCGATCGAGGTCATGATGATCGGCCGCAGCCGCAGCCGGCAGGCCTCCAGGGCCGCTTCCACTACTCCCTTGCCCTGCAGTTCCAGCTCCCGGGCGAACTCCACAATCAGGATGGCGTTCTTACAGGCCAGGCCAATCAGCACCACCAGCCCCACCTGCACGAAGATGTTGTTATCACCCCCGCCAAACCAGACACCGATCAGCGCCGCGAGCATCGACATGGGCACGATCAGAATTACCGCCAGCGGTAGCGTCCAACTCTCGTAAAGGGCCGCCAACACTAGGAATACCAGCAGGATCGACAGCGGGAAGACCACCAGCGCCGCATTACCCTGGGTGGATTGTTGATAGCTCAGGTCGGTCCACTCCAGCGCCATGCCCGGGGGCAGCACCTCTTCCGCCAGAGCGTTGATGGCGTCCATCGCCTGGGCGGAAGAAAGTACGCGGGGGTCAAATTCGCCGGCCAGGTCTGCCGCCGGGTAGCCGTTGTAGCGCAGCACCGGGTCTGGCCCGAAGGTTTGCGTGATGTTCACCATCGTGCCGATGGGTACCATTTCCCCCTGGTCGTTGCGGGTGCGCAGGCGGGCGATGTCCTCCACGCTGGCCCGGAAGGGGGCGTCCGCCTGGGCGATCACCTGCCAGGTGCGGCCAAAGCGGTTGAAGTCATTCACATAGGTCGAGCCAAGGTAGGTTTGCAGGGTGTCGAACAGTTCGGTCAACGGCACACCCTGGGCTTTGGCCCTCAGCCGATCCACCTCGGCATCCAGCTGCGGCACGTTGGCCTGGTAGCTACTGATCGGAAAACCCATTCCCGGCGTTTGCGCAATCGCCCCCTGGAGTTGGTTCACCGCCTGCTGCAGCGCCCCATAGCCAAGATTGCCGCGATCCTCGATGAACAGCTGGAAGCCCGACCCATTGCCTAGCCCCAGAATAGGGGGTGGCATGAAGGAGAACGCAAAGCCCTCTTTCAAGCCGCCAATGCCCTGGTTTATTCGCGCATTTATTTCCGCAGCGCTAAGGCTGCGCTCACCAAAGGCGCTGAGGGTAAGAAACGCCACCCCGGTGTTGGAGGTGTTAGTGAACTGCAGCGCGTTCAGACCGGGAAAGGCAATGGCGTGCTCCACGCCCTCGGTCTCCATGGCGATGTCCACCACGTCCTGAAGCATCTGGTCGGTTCGCTCCAGAGACGCCCCTTCCGGCAGGATGACCCCGGCAATCAGGTAAAGCTTGTCCTGCACAGGAATAAACCCAGGTGGCACCGCCTTGAACATCACCCCGGTTCCCAGCAGCAACAGCGCGTAGACCACAAACACCGCGCCACGATGCTTCAGGGAGCGGGCCACGCCGCCCTGGTACTTGTTGGAGCTGGCGTTAAAGAAACGGTTGAAGGGCCGGAAAATCCAGCCGAACAGCGTATCGATCACGCGGGTGAGTCGATCTTTGGGCGCGTCATGGGGCTTGAGCAGCATTGCGGCCAGCGCCGGCGACAGGGTCAGCGAGTTGATGGTGGAGATCACCGTGGAGATGGCAATCGTCACCGCGAACTGGCTATAGAATTGACCGGTCACCCCCGACAGGAAGGCCATGGGAATAAACACCGCACACAGCACCAGCCCCACGGCGATGATAGGGCCTGATACTTCCCGCATGGCCTGATGAGCAGCAGCCTGGGGTTTTAAGCCCTCCTCGATATTGCGTTCCACGTTTTCCACCACCACGATGGCGTCATCCACCACGATACCGATGGCCAGCACCAGCCCAAACAGAGTGAGCGTGTTGATGGAGTAACCCAGCAGGTAGAGCGCGCCAAAGGTGCCGATCACCGATACCGGCACCGCCAGCAGCGGAATAATGGAGGCACGCCAGGTCTGCAGAAATAGCGTGACCACCAGTACTACCAGCAGCACGGCTTCCAGCAGAGTGGCTATTACTGACTTTATAGAGTCATTGACGAAAATCGTGGTGTCGTAGACCGCTTCATACTCCACGCCTTCCGGGAACTGCTCGGACAGCTCGTCCATGGTGGCGACGACCTGCTCGCGAATCTCCAGCGCATTGGCACCCGGTGCCTGGAAGATCCCCACACCCACCGCGTTGTTGCTATCCAACTGCGAGCGCAGCGTATAGTCCCCGGCGCCCATTTCCAGCCGGGCCACATCTGCAAGCCTGAGTATCTCGCCGCTCTCGCCGCGCTTTAGCACGATGTCACCAAACTCCTCCACCGTTTCCAGCCGCCCTTGGGCATTGATCAGGGTGAGAAAGTCACTATCCTCAATGGGTTCGGCCCCCAACTGCCCGGCGGAGACCTGCACGTTCTGTTCGCGCATGGCGCCGACCACATCACTGGCCGTCAGGCCACGGGCGGCTATCCGATCAGGATCGAGCCACGCCCGCATGGCGTAGTCACCCCCACCGAAGATTTGCGCGTCCCCGATCCCTTCGAGCCGGGCCAGACGATCGCGGACATTCAGCCGCACATAGTTGCGTAGGTAGAGGGTGTCGTATTCGCCGCTGGGAGAGGTCAGGTGAACGACCATCAGAAACGTAGGCGACTGTTTCTGGGTGGTAACGCCTTGACGACGCACGGCTTCCGGCAGCCGGGCCTCGGCCTGACTGACCCGGTTCTGCACCCGGACGGCAGCCTGCTCAGCATCGGTACCAGGGCGGAAGGTAACGGTCATTTGCAGCACGCCATCAGAGCCCGCGACGGACTTGAGGTACATCATGTCCTCGACACCATTGATGGCTTCTTCCAACGGCGTCGCCACGGTCTCGGCGATCTCCTTCGGGTTGGCGCCGGGGTAAACCGTGCGCACCACCACGGAGGGCGGCACCACGTCCGGGTACTCGCTGATGGGCAGGTTGGGAATGGAGATCAGCCCCACCGCCAGAATAATAATCGACAGCACCGCCGCAAAAATTGGTCGGTCAACGAAGAAACGCGAAAAATTCATGGCAGATTAGTCCTCTCTGGCAGCAATGGCGGGTTGAGCATCAGCCGCCGGTGCTGCTGGCACCGTTTGAGGGCTCACTTCCATGCCCGGCATAAAGACTTTTTGCACCCCGTTGACGATCACCCGGTCGCCGGCAGCGACCCCTTCGCTGATGACCGTGCGCTCATCCACCTGGCGCCCTGTGTTGACCTGACGCCGCTGGGCCAGGTTGTTATCATCCACTACATAGACGTAGCGGCGATCCTGGTCGGTCAGGATCGCCTTGCCATCCACCAGTAGCGCTTGCGCCAACCGAGCGACCGGCATTTCGACCCGCGCAAACTCACCTGGCCGAATGCGGCCATCAGGGTTGGCCAGCACCGCCCGGAATTGCAGGGTGCCCGTATTGGGGTTCAAGCGATTGTCGATAAAGTCCAGGGTGCCAGTGAACTGCCGCGTGGCGTCACCACCCAGTTCGATCTGCAGACTGTTCGGCTCCTCTCCACTCAGTAATGCATGGCTGGCAAACGCAGCCTGCTCGTCCGCTTCGAAGTAGACATGAATCGGATCGATGGTGACCAGCGTGGTCAATAGACTCTGGTCGGCGTTGGCTAAGTTACCGCGAGTGACCATCGCCCGACCGACGCGGCCACTGACCGGCGCTGTAATGCGGGTGTATTCAAGATCAAGCTCGGCGGTCTGCAACGCTGCCTCGGCGGCATCGACCATGGCACGAGCGTTACTCAGGGCTGATTGACGCTGGTCATGCACTTCCTGGGAAATGGCCTGACGCCCTAGCAACACCCGGGCGCGTTCAGCTTCACTGCCAGCCTGAGCCTGCTGGCTCCTGGCCTGGGCAAGATCCGCTTGGGCGGCGTTAACACGGGCCTGGTATGGACGTGGATCGATCAAGAAAAGCAGATCTCCCTGCTCTACCAGCTCTCCCTCCTCGAAGGCGACTTCCTGGATATAGCCGCTGACTCGCGACCTTAGTTCAACCGTTTCCGCGGCTTCCACCCGCCCGGTGAAAGACTCACTCAGCACTATCGGCTGAGCCACCATACTCACCACCTCCACTTCTGGCGGGGGTGGTGGCGCAGCCGCTGCTGCTTCCTCGCTCTTGGCTTCGCAACCGGTAAGCAAAGCCGCTATTAGCAGTCCCAGGAGGATTCCCCGACTGCTTGCCGAAAGCATGGTGTGAGCCCCCCTTCTTCTAGGGGCATCTTCTCGAGAGATAGCTCTTCGAGAGAGAGTATTTGGAAAAAGAGTACTTGCAGCGAGTACTCTTTGAGACAGGTTTCCCATGATGAATTGCTCCAATGGCTACCGGAAACCGATAGCCACATTGGTTATATAATTTTCGCCTCACGTTGGCGATTGGCGTTTAACTAGACGGTTCAGCAGCGCCAAATTCGACATCACCCTGGAATCTCGAACGCAATTGAAAGCAACCGATCAACAGTAGGTGTTGTCATTAGGGAGGGTTAAATAGATTGGCCATACCGAGCAGCGCGCTGACTGTCTACCAGATGCTGCTTACAATAGGGCGTGCAAAGGCGGTGGGGGTAGCGGGTTTCTGCAGCAAGATTGCCTAATTCTGTCGTGGAAGTGGAAGACTCAGCTAGGTAAGGTGATCAAAAGACCGCCCTGCTTCAGTGTTTAAGCATAATGACCGTTTAATGACACACGGCGCGGGTTGCCGGTTCCTGCGCAGTGCTTGCCCAATCCTGCAAAACGCACTGAAAAAGCCTTCGCTCCACGAAACGAAGGCATATACTGCGAGCTGTTAGGGAGGAGAGCCTTTGAACGATATCGTGCCTGAGCAGGTCACTCATTTGAGCGACAGCCTGCCGCAACAATTGAGCAAAGTCGCCCGCCGTTGGGCACTCTTGGAAGAGCTTCAGGACACAGCGATTGCTGAGGTTCAACTGATACGCGCAGATTCCGCGACTAGCTTTCACTGTGCCGTATATGAGCCGTGCCTATGCTTTGTCATTCAGGGCAGCAAGACCGTCCAATTGGGTGACAAGGAGATCGCTTACAGCAGCCTAAGCTACATGGCAAGCGCCGTGCATCTGCCGGTGGTGGGCAGGATAGATCATGCCACTCCAGAGCAGCCCTATCTGGCGGTGAAGGTTTCAGTAGATCCTCAAGAGGTCGCCGGGCTGATACTGGAACTGGGCGACAAGGCACCGGCAGCAGGCCAGGATGCTATCTGCCCCGATATGGACTGCGGACTTTGCTCTGCGCCCATGAATACGCGAATGCAGGGCGCGCTTTATCGGCTGCTGAGCCTACTCGACTCACCGGAAGATATTCCAATACTTTCGCCCCTAGCTAGGCGCGAGCTAATCTACCGGGCACTGATGGGAGAAATGGGGCCTCAAATGCGCCGGTTTGCCGCCTCGGACTCTCAGGCGAATCGGATTGCGCGGGTGATTTACGCCCTTAAAGAGCGCTACGCCCAACCGCTTAAGATCCGTGATCTGGCAGATGCCGCCAATATGAGCGAGTCGACGCTTTATCACAGCTTCCGCCAAGTCACTCGCATGTCGCCTCTGCAGTATCAAAAGAAGCTTCGCCTACATGAGGCCCGGCGGCTGATGCTGGCAGAAGGACTGGAAGCGGCCACCGCCAGCTATCGTGTGGGTTACGAAAGCCCTTCACACTTTAGCCGCGAATATAGCCGCATGTTCGGCGCGCCACCTCGCGCTGACGTCAGCCAATTGAGAGGGCAACACGCGGTACCCCAGCCCGCCTAAACAACAGCGTGGTCTGCAGCAGTTGCAACCGGGCAGAAACGCCTTAGTAGACAAAGAAAATTTAGAACAAAGCTGCGTCTGTCTTATCAAAGGAATCGTAAAAACACATCTGGTTTGAGCCGAATTTCTTGGCTCTATACATGGCCTGATCCGCCGCTTCTAGCAGCGCACCTGGGGAGCATGCGCCCTGGGGATACGATGCAATTCCAATGCTGACAGAAACCAGGACAGGTTTGGGCGCCAAGTAAAAAGGCAACGCTAGTGTATCCACAATGCTCTGGGCTACACGTTCAACATCCTCATGGTGTTCAGTACCGGTAAGCATGACGGTAAATTCATCCCCACCTAAACGAGCCACCGTATCGCTTTCCCGGACACATTCAGTTAGACGTCCAGCAACCGCTGAAAGTAACCGATCCCCCGTTTCATGACCAAGTGAATCATTGACTTTCTTAAAGCCATCAAGATCCATGAAAAGTAGCGTAAGAGGCTGGCTACTGCGTTTGGCATGCTTAATTTCCTGCTCCAGACGATCCAGGAATAAACGCCGATTCGGCAGCCCGGTGAGAAGATCGTGGTGAGCGTTATGCCATATTTTCTCTTCAGCGAGTGCCTGCTCGGTAATATCTCGGAGCATACAAACGGTTGCTTCGGTATTTAAATGCTCGTCCAACACGGGCGCAAGTAGATACTCAAACCTTTCACCCTGGTCTGAAGCAAAGGTATGAACGAACTTACCTCGGAAACTGGACTGCTCAGCAATCACCTTCTCCAAGTTGCGCTGGAACTCTGAGGCAAACGGAAATTCGAGGTCAAAGTTGGACTTTCCTATGATCTCCTCTGGCTTGATAGCGAAAAGATCGGCAGTGGCCTTGTTGGCATACGTAAATCTACCGTTGAGATCCAACACATAAATCGGATCCGGCGAGGCAACCAGAATGGCGCCGAACAGCCGGGTTTCCATCTCTTTGATGGTGGCATAGTGCTCCAGCGATTCGGCAACGGCCTGATCTATCGCTTCATGAAACCGGGTAATATCTTCAAGCTGAGGGCCGGTAACCGCGGGATGCGCTTTAGTCCAGAGCGACATGACGCTCGCGCGCAGGGCTCGAAACTCGGAAACGGTCTCCATAACACTGAAGCCGCTACCCAGTCGATCGGCACCGTGCACTTCCGCCCAGGTCTCGTTACCATCGTCAGGCCCACAGCCTTTTGATTTTGCGGCCTGTTCGAACTCGTTTTGGTCGGAATCAATATCGTCAGTAATCACCAGAAGCATGTTTCTGGCGTGGTCGCGCAGACCGGACGTATCCATATGGTTAGCATGAAGGATGGTTTTGGCGAACTCTTCCCAATCCTGAAGAATCGGTTCTATTTCAGCGCGAATAAACGCCGCTAAGCGTATATTTTTCGACATTGCTTTGGCTCCCAATAGCAGAAAGGATCAAGGGAGACGTACGCCATGCGCGACTTTTCACTTTTAATCCCTGTGATAGTCATGCTCAGCATGCTGACGCAAATCATCAGAAATCCATTGCGCCACACCTTAGCACGAGTGCTGAAGGGCCAAGCATGGCTTCTCCAACGCACATAGCTTCAATCCAGCGGCTAAATGGCTGCCCTGACACATTGCCATTATCAATCCTCAGCTTTAAAAAACTAAAAAAGCCATCTCAAACAGATGAATAAAAAAACTATTGAAACATTAAAAACCAAAAAATAAGCTAACATAAAGATTTTTAGCCAAGGCTACATTAATTCACCACTACAAACTTTATTCTTAATTTTTTAGCTTATTTAAGCATTAAAGCATGCTAGGATTCGCTCTATTAAACGCTCTATATTTACACTCAGACATGGTTTTTTATTGCCATGCTTTTGGGTTTATATACGCGGTACTTTTTCAGCGAGAGCATGCATATTTCATGACACCCATCACCCTACTATTCCTAGCTGTTTCCATGTCAGCGGATGCTTTCGCCGCCTCCATCAGTAAAGGTGCTGAGCTGCAAAAGCCCCGGTTCCGCCATGCTATCGGTATTGGCTTGGTATTTGGCGTAATCGAAGCCATCACGCCTTTACTCGGCTGGGCGGCTGGGATGGTATCGCAACAGTATGTGCAGGCCTGGGATCACTGGGTAGCCTTTACCCTGTTGTCGGTGATTGGCTCGCATATGATTTATACCGGGCTCAAGAAAGAGCACAAGATAGAGCACCGTAAACAAACACTCTGGCTATTAATCCTAACCGCCACTGCTACCAGCATTGATGCCATGGCCGTCGGTGCTAGCCTTGCCTTTATCGATGCCAGTATCATCGCCACCAGCTTGGCTATCGGCCTCGCCACCACCGTCATGGCCTCCATCGGCACACTGCTTGGTCATAAGCTCGGTAAGTTTGTTGGCCACTGGGCGGAGCTTATCGGTGGTGTTGTGCTAATCGGAATTGGCTTGGCAGTATTGGCGGAGCACACAGCTTTTTTTAATGCTTAACTATCAGCCTATAGTCGTGAACCCTTTCAAAACTGGAGGCCCTCCTTGTTAAGCGGTTGAGCTGGTTAATTGGCCCACTCGACCCTGTTTCGGCCTGCGGTCTTGGCTGCATAGAGTGCCTTGTCAGCGCGCTGAATAAAGTCAATTTCGTTCTCTTCACCCGCCAGTTCAGCGACGCCGAAGCTCGCCGTCACATGGCCAACGGTGGGATGTTGGCGATCGGCAAGCGTCTTGCGTAGGCGCTCAGCCAGTTTCTCAGCCTCGTCCAGCGTCGTTTCTGGCGCTAGTATGGCAAACTCCTCACCACCCCAGCGGCAAACAACATCGCTTTCACGAACTGCTTCGCACAGCTCGTGCGATACAGCAGTGAGAACGTTGTCGCCCACCGAGTGGCCGTAGCGATCATTGATGCTCTTAAAGTGGTCGATATCCAGGAAAATCAGCGCTACTGGCCGTCTATAACGCTTGGCGGTGGCGCACACCACCTCCAAGCGTTCGTCGAAGCCGCGCCGATTGAGAGTACCGGTTAAGTGATCCCGCTCAGCACGCTTGAGGTCGCTAATATCCCGCACCAAGGCATAGAACCCTTTAATATCCCCCTGGGCTCCGCGCTCTGGCGTGTAGTCCACCACCACCGGGATGACCCGGCCGTTCGGGTGCGGGAAGAGGCTCTCGAAAGTAACGTGCTCGCCGGCCAGCGCCGCTAGTATATACGGGCGAATATTATTGTATGCCGCCTGACCCATTACGTCGGCCACCGGCCTGCCCAAAATTTGATCGGCGGGGCGATCGTACCAGCGGGTGTAGGTGGCGTTGATTTCGCGGTAGCGCACCTTTTGGTCGATGAACGCAATGAGTATCGGCAAAGAGTCCACCAGCAGGCGGCGCCGGTCACGCTCGCCTTTAAACAGCCGGGCATCGGCGAGTGACGAAGCCAACACTTGGCTAGCCATACTGAGCACTTCCATATCGCTTTCACTGAAAGCGTTGACGCGTGCAGCGTAAACTTTAAGTACCCCAAAACATTGATCTGCGTAGATTAAGGGCACTAACAGGCCCGAGCGAAAGCCTACCCGATCGGCAGCCTCGCGAGCTACGCGCGGCTCGATATGGGTATCGCGACAATGGATTGGCTTTTGAGTACGGTAACAAACGCCCGAAAGGCTAGCACTCACCGGTAGCCGCATGCCAACAGAGCTCAGCGCTGTCCCTGCCGTTGCGGTATAGATCATTTCCTCCCCCATGGCCTCTTCCACTGCGGCGCCATCAGCACCGGTGACGACGAGCCCGATTTGCGCTACTTGCTCGCGCAGGGTTTGCAAATCTAGGCCAGCGGTACCCACCCGAGTCTGTATATCAACCAACCGTTGCAGTTGTCGGCGATGCTGTTCAAGGTCACGTAAAGCAGTGACATCGCGCTGTACCGCGATAAAATATGCTGGCTCTGCATCGTCGGGATAAGGTCGAATCGACCATTGCATCCGAAAGGCAGTGCCATCCTTGCGGTAGTTCACTGTCTCTCCGCGGAACGTCTCGGCGGCCCGAAGCTGGTTTTTTAGCCTCTCTAACAGTTCACGATCAGTGTCAGGGCCCTGGAGTATACGGGGCGTCTGGCCCTCAAGTTCGGCGGCGGTATAGCCGCTCAGTTCGCAAAAAGCAGGATTAGCGTAAACGATCGTGGGGCCGGGCAGATCCAATCGAGCATCGGTGATCAGTACGGCATCCGAGATGGCTTCAAGCGAGGCTTTTAGCAGGTCATTGTCAGAAAAGGGCAAGCTCATGGGCGATCGCCACCATCAAAACGCGTCAGTGGGTTTAACGAGGCTTTTTTGCTTAAACACCTCTGGGCTGACAAAGCCCTAAGTACTATGTCTTTTAATGCAATAATAGCCGACCTTGGAGTACCCGAACACCCGATGTTGCCTAGGCTCTCTGTCTGAAAACTGGCTGCGCTCGATCATACGGCGTTAAAAACCGGCTCAAAGTACTCATTCACACCACGAAAACTCCGTCTTTTCGTCGATTTTTCAGACAGAGCCTAAGAGAGAACATTAATTAGGCCGATTTTGGCGGGGGCTCATCACTTACAAGCCTTCCATATAGTGCGGAATCTGAGACAACACCATCGATTTCCCAGCGCTGCCTTAGCAAGCCCTCTTGTGAAAACCCAAGCTTTTACAGTGCTTGCGCAGAGGAGTGGTTATCTGGGTCAATCTCAGCGCGTCTGGAGTCGCTGTCATAGCTGAACAGCATGCACTTCCCGGCCAACTCACCTGTCGATTTCAGGCCCTGAATTCAAGTATTAAGCCCAGCACCAGTAATTCTTGGCGTCGCATTGAGTCATTGCGGCTATTAACGAAATCCAGGGCATCTTGCATTCCCATCCAGGGTGCTGTGTTCCAGTACTTCATCACCTACGGAGTTGATTGATTGCCACGACCCAAACACCTCGCTGCTTGGCTGGGCGAAGAAGCGCTGCTTTAAGCTGAGATGTCATAGGCTGTTGTGCCATAGCTTTAACCTGGCAATTAACAGCACTCCAGTTAAAAGGAGCAACCCTCTCTCTCCGAGTGGGCTGCCTGTCGCCATGTGCTAATGCTAAGCATACCTATGGCCTTTTCAGGACACGGCGTAGCTGCCCCGCCTGCTGATTCCCAGCGTGCCGGGCTTCAACCTGTACTGTTCGCGCTTAAGGGAGTAGGGTAGCCCTCCGGATCGACTCCCCGAGCGCTTTGTTGCGATTCACTGTGGAAGTCCATCTGCCTCCCTATTTAAGGCGCTTCCAACGCCTGACACTTGCACGACCTGATCGCCAACCGCGATCTCACCTCGCTACAGACATACCTAGAAAGATGTTCTGTTTTTTGCTTACGTCCTGTCGCGGCCACTCCTTTAAGGGAACTGTGGTTGCTATTTAGGATGCTAGGGCTGCAAAGCCTATGGGTATTCAATGAACGAAGAAAATTTCTATCAATTCTCGACCGTGACTGTGCTCGCCTTGTTGGCGTTTTTTTACGGCGGCACTTATCTGCTGACCCTGCTGATCAAGAAGAAAAAGGAAAATACTGACGCCTTTATGGTGTCTAATCACCAGATCGGCTTTGGCCTTGGCGCTGCCAGCATGACCGCCACCTGGATCTGGGCAGCCTCATTCTACGGCGCCGCCACCTCGGGTTATACCTACGGCATTTCCGGCCCTTTGCATTACGGGCTGTGGGGCGCGCTGATGATTCTATTCATCTACCCCTTTGGCCGCCGCTTTCGCAAACTGGCGCCCAATGCGCACACCCTGGGTGAGCTTATCCATGCCCGCCATGGCTCTTCCAGCCAGCTGATTCTTGCCTCCTCCAACATCCTGGGCAGCATCATTAGCCTGATGGTCAACTTCACGGCCTCCGGTGCACTGGTCTCGGTACTCTCGCCACTCTCCTTCCAGGCCGGAGTAATCATCGCTGGGGTCGGGGTACTCGGCTACACGCTGTGGTCAGGCTTCCGCGCCTCGGTACTCACTGACTTTGCTCAGCTAATGGCAATGATGGCGGTCGCGATTCTGATAATTCCAGCGGTGATGTTCGCCCTTGGCGGCCCGCAAACGCTGTCCGACGGCATGAGTCTACTGACGCCCGAACAGGCGAATCTGTTCTCAATGGACGCTATCCTCAACCAAGGTGCGCCCTTCTTTGTGGCGGTGCTGGCCTACGCCATTGGCAACCAGACTATTTCCCAGCGGCTATTCGCCGTGCGTGAAGACCACATCAAGCCGACCTTTATCACCGCCACCATTGGTTACGGTGCGATCGTTATCGGCCTGGGCATGATTGGTTTGATGGCGTTGATGACTGGCATGGAACCCATCGGTGGCGATATGAATAACCTGATTCCGCAGATGGTTTCCATGTACCTCTCGCCGGTGTTTATCGGGCTGTTCTTTATTCTGGTCATCGGTTCGCTCTCTTCTACCGCCGACTCGGATCTCTCCGCCATGTCAGCGATTGTGATGGCCGATGTATATGGCAAGAACATCGCTAAAAACAAACCTAATCCCACCAAGATGTTATTTATCGGCAGGCTGACCATGGTCGTCGCGACACTGATTGGGGTGATTCTCGCCAGCTTCTCCATGGATATTCTGATCATGCTGGTCTTTGTTGGCGCACTTTGGGGCGCAATTGTGTTCCCGGTCATCGCCAGCTGTTTCTGGGATCGTGTTACTAATACGGCCTTCACCTCGGCGGTGATCGCAGGCCTGGTGATGTTCTGCGTCGCACGATTTGAGCTCCTGCCCTTGATCGGTATGGTCGGCGGGCTATTCGAATTACTCGCCGCCGTAGGTGGTGGTGTGGTGCTCGGCTTGATGGCCTTCGGATTCTGTGGGCGTAGAGTCGGTGTGATCTTCGGCGCACTCAGCGCCATCGTGCTGGCCTACTTCAGCATTGGCTTCCTGCGCGACTACACAGTGCTGCTGGCATCACTGATGGCCTACGGCGTCAGCACCATCGTCTGCATCGCAATCAGCCTGATGAGTTCAAACAAGTTCGACTTCTCGCAGATCGATCAGAAAGTAATCAACTACGACCCGGCCAAACCTGCTCCCCAGGCCTAAGCCCTGTGAAAGCTCTTTGAAATAAGCCGAAATAACTTCATCAACTGGTGCGCCATCACGCACCAGCGAGACAATAGGAGAGCATATGCAAACCTTTATATTGGCGGTATATGTACTGATCTGGCCGCTGATCTCACTTGTCATCTTCGCGGTGATTGGCATTGCCACCGTCAAAGATATTCGCGTGGCTAAGCGCGAGAAGCGTGAGCTGGTTTGAAACAGCTGTTAATAGACGGATAGTAACGGTGCCAATTGGAAGAAGTCTGGACGCGGCAAAGGATTGCCGTGGTTTAACGAGGATGGTCTAACCGTCCCCTGTCCTCTTGGCGAGCGCCAGTATTCTTAAACATCATACTCATCATGGCGGCGGTTCCATTCATATGGCTTCGTCTGAGGCCAGCCTTCCGGAGAATCCTCCCACGTTTCCTGGCGACCATAAGGTGTTAAATCCAAGTACGTCCAGAAGCTACCTAAATATTCGACCCCACGCGCCCCGGTAAAATAGGTGCGATATATGTCGTTTCCGTCGCGGAGAAACACACTGGCTCCGTGCCTTTCTCTATCCGCTGTCGTCACCCCAAAATCATAGTTAAAGTCACTCTCAAACGACGAGTACCAGGGAATCGTCCAACCCATACGTGTTTTGTACTGGTTGATTTTCTCTAGAGGAGCCCGTGAAACCATTACCAGCGAAGTATCACGAGCATGTAAATGGGCCGGGTGAGTCATGGCATCGGCAACCCACGAGCACCCGTCACACCCCGCTTTCCAATCAGGCGCGTACATAAAATGATAAACAATGAGTTGCCGACGCCCACCGAACAATTCGAGTAAGGATATGGGGCCTTCGTCGCCATGGAATTCGTAGTTTTTGTCTACTTTTACCATGGGTAGCTTTCTACGCTCAGCGCTCAAGGCATCGCGTGCTCGGGTCAGCGCTTTCTCTTTTATAAGAAGCTGATCCAGCGCTAACTTCCACTCTTCTGAAGATACGATACTTGGTAGCGGCTGTTTAGTGGTTGCCATTGCCCCACCCTCCTATGTATTTCATGGGTGACTTTGAGTTGCGCCAGCACTGACAAACTTCGCCAAGCGGCGATTGTACACATCGAGGCATTTATGCCACGCTGGTCGGTCGTGGCAGCGCGTTAAGCCGGAAATCACATTCGGGAACATATCTAGAAGGTTTGTATGCGGTACCTGACTTAATGCAGCAACCATGAGAATGTCTGCATAGGTGAACTGGTCGCCAAGTAAATAACGATGGCGCCTAATTCGAAAATAATAACGCTGTGATAAGTGAACTGCTTTCAGCAATATTCATTCTGATCGTCAGAACCTTCTCGCTGCCAGATACCAAGACACGCCTCAATAGATTTTCGCAGACACCAGGTGGGCGCCTTGACCTCCCCCTGCTTCTCGTCTCATCGATCCTCTATATTCCCTAGGTAACCTTGCTTAGCGTAGTCCAATAAAGCTGCGTGTTCCTTTGCTAGTTGGCCTTTTGCCCACACCACCGCGACATCTTTTGAAGCAATTTCACCCGTTGCTGCCGTTAGCCCCATACAACAGCAGGCTCTTAACGACCATCTTTTCATAACAATCGCTAGGTAGGGTTCAGCCGACCTCATAACGCCCAATGAAACGCGCAACGCGTTGTAGCCATTGGCAGGGATTATTCAGCATGATCGTAACCGCCTTCAGCAAACACTAGTAGGCAGAACCCATTGCCAAATGGATCACTCATTGTCGCAAGCCTCCCCCAATCAAAAGATTTGATTCCTCCTTCCTGGACAGCACCCACCGAAACTGCCTGTTCGACTGCTGCGTCAATATCTTCAACAATGAAATCCAGATGTACTGGCGTCCAGTGCCGTCTGTAATCACGTTGGAGAGAGGTATCTGGGGCCGCAACGCTCGCATTAGGCTGCTCAATCAGGTAAATGGAGGCAGGCCCTCCCCCCATTTCTGCAACCGTACCGTCAAATAGCCGCCGAATGAGCTGCAAACCGAGCCCGTGCTCGTAGAAGGTAATTGCTTTCCCCATATCCTCTACATCGATGTTTACGATGAATTGCATTCTCCCCCCTCAACTATCTGTACGATTCTTGAATTCACCAATGTCCATCAACACCATGTTACCCAGCGAAAACCCGTAGGTACCCCGCAACGTCAAGTCAATGGCGCCCACATATTAGCGAACCAAGCTAGCCTAATAATGGCCCGGCCAAGCGTTGTTTCTGTTCACGAACAGCTTCTGTTAGAAAGTCCATAAAAGCATGAATCCTCACTACACCACGTAGATCCGGGTGCATCAGAAACCACAAGCCGTATTCCAGCTCGGGGATGGGATCAGTGAGCTGGATAATGTTGGGGTCTTCGTAGGCAAGATAACAGGGCAGAACGGCCAATCCCATACCAGAACGAACAGCGCTGAGTATATTGACCAGGGTATCCACACGGTAGACACAGGCCTTTTTCAGCGCGTGCTTAGCCATCCACTGATCCAGTGCTGAGTCCTGCAATCGTGATCCGGAACCAATCCAAGGTTGGCTAGCAAGAGCCTTGATGGAAGCCCCTGGTGTCACATTGAGGCTCCGGTGTGCGTAGACAGCTTGCCCAATAGCGGTCAGCGGTCGCCCAATCAGATTTTCAGGGGGAGCGTTGGATGGACGGATGGCGACGTCAGCTTCTCGGCGTGTCAGATTGAACAGCTGGTTGGATACGGCGACATCCAACACGATGCCTGGATATTTATGCTGAAACTGCGTGAACAGAGGTGAGAGCAGTCCCATCAACAAAGAGTCCGTTGTGGTAGCCCAAATTTCCCCACTCGGCGCCAAGTCGCGCCCGGCGACTTTACGTTCGGCGTCCAAGGCGGCTTCATCCATTATTCTGGCGGTGCCGGCAAGCTCTTCTCCAGCAAGCGTTGGCCGATAGCCGGTTCGGCTTCTTTCAAAAAGAGACACTCCCAGACGCTGTTCGATATCACCCAGCCGTCGAAAAACCGTGGCGTGACTGACACCCAGAGCGCGTGAAGCACCCGACAGCGACCCTGCGTTCGCGATTGCCAGGACGACCTCAAAGTCATTCCACGCCAAGTGACTTCTTGTTTTCTGTGTCATGGCAGAAGGCTGCCCGAGACTCTTGCCTGTTCGTTTTTGCAAAGTTAATGCTCACTTTTATGGAATACCTTGCAGTTTAGAACAAGACTAGCATGAACTTGAACCTATGAGAGCACGCAATCATCCCGTCACCAGTGACGACGCAATAGAGGCCAGGAACATGTTGAACTCAAGAAAAGAGCAGAACTTTCAACTCCGCGACTTGTTACCCCGGAGCGATAACGATGACATGCCAAAAGGAAGTGCCGACGACTCGCTCAAGGAAAGCATCCCTTCCAGATACCGCGATGGGCGGGGAGGCGTTGATCTTGAGCGGGTGAGGCTGGATCAGCACGAGGCTAAGCGACGGTTCATTCAGTCGATGATACGACGTATCCAACAGTTATGGTCTCGCTGACGAGACACTGCATGGGCAAGTTCGTCAGCCAATGGGTCGAACTTGTCGACAGCGTTATGGTGAGCCATCTCCCCCGCCACCCGAGCAATCCATACTAGACGTATCACCTCCAAAACTCGCTGACGCTGTTATTACGCTTGAACAGTTGAACTCAGTGCTACCCGAAAAGTAAGCACCGCCGACCTCTTCACGCAGCTCTTCATAGCTGAAATTTTCATGTATCTCGCTCTGATAAGCGACAAACTCTGGACGATTAGCATACATCGCCAGCGCGTAGTGCTGATGCTGGCTATTAAGCCCAGCGCGCTCAATACTCCGCCTTACCTGAAGCTGTGTGTAATATTCCTGGCGGCCATAATCGTTGACCAAAACGTTAGGCAATTTCTCTATGTAGCTTTTAATAGCACGCTTCTTCTTAAAGTTATCGAGTAGTCCCACCCTTAACCTCCGTTCTTTAATAAATACCAGGAAACCTCTGGTTAACTATTACGCTTGGCCATACTCTATTAAGAATCAGCTCGTGCACGAGTCCAATCAGAGTACTCATTTACAACCCGTAAATTCGCACGCGAATCCGATTCTTTTTTGTAGATTGTGGCCTTGCATGACCTGCGCACGCCGACTGTTCAAAAAAAAGTCTAGGCATTAGTCTGACTCTATAGGCAGCTGTTTTTAAACTTCCCCTGTGAGCTCGTTAAGACGCTCTGTTTACTCATGGCCCAAGCAAACCCTGTGACACCACAAAGAGTGCGAAGAGAGGAATTGCCACGACCGTTGCGGCCGCATCAAATGTAATGGCAACAGGCGTTGCGATAACACGCCCGGCTGTATCGATGGGGCCCCTGGGCATGCTCATACTGACTTGATACTCGTTTTCTAGCTTTTCAAGCGGCAAACTTCCCTCAATGGTATATCGCTCACCCCTAATCTCGCGTATCAACAGGAAGTCATTCGTGACAGGATTTTTCGTAAAGCCCAATGCGGTTAATTGACTGACAAGCTCGGCTGAAGGGTTCTGTTCATGCAGTGTGAGCTTAATGCTGCCACTCACCACATTGGAGCTAGAGAGCGAGAAGCCGCTAAATTCGGGAAGAAACTCAACTTCTCGGCTAAGCATCAGCGCCTGGCCAAGTTGCTGCTGAGAGGGAAACAAAAAAGCTTCACTCCGCGTGGTAACCACTAAATCGTTCGTTTCTTTATTAACGTAGAAGCCGTTAACAGCCAACAATCTCTCTGGCTTGGGCTCCCATAGTTTTGTGGTGCAGCCCGCTAAAAAAATACATAGAACGATCACTACTCGATACATGCTTCCCTCCTGGTTATGGCTCATGGCAGTCCAAGTAAACTTTACCTGACCAGAGCTTTAAAAAACCAGGTTTTTTATAAGTATAATTTCATATAAACCTGAAATGGGAGGAGAACGACTCTTCATCGCTATGATCAATCCTACGGCGCACCAGCTCATCGCTATGTTTCAACTGCCGACAACCGCACATACTCCGGAACCCTTTCCTTGAGCAAGGTGATGAGTTCAGGCTGCATTAACTCGTAGTGATCGGGAATATCCAGGCAGACGAATCTCTTCCCCTTGAGTAACTCCCCGTACGTCTTGGCGACTTCATCCCGGTGGCTCTTTTCCATCACCAGGACGATGTCAGCCCACTCAATTAAGCGCCAAGAAACGGGCGTTTTAGCACTCGAACTTGTCCCAGCTCCGATTGCTTGAATACCGGGGTAAGCTGAAAAGACACGTTCAGCCGTCGGACTGCGGAGTCTATTTGCGCTGCATATAAACAGAAGATTCAAAGCTCCTCCCTGGCCCGGCTTTACGACGTGCCTAAAGCACAGCATAATTAATTAGCAGTATTTCGAGCCATCTATCTTTGCACTTTGCAACCTTTGTAACTTTCTCACGTTATTATAGTTGCTTAGGGCTAGTTAATTACTTAGGGCCAGCTAATTACTTAGAGCCCGTTAGCTGCTTAGAAGAATTACGGCCCCCACGCCGCCACTCAACCGTAGAAGAGCTGTCATGGACGATAATCGCCTAAATACCCTGGACCGGGCCACCAGTCTGGGCTTGATTTTTCTCGCCTTTGTACAGGGCTGTGCGCTCTATGCGCTGCATTTGGCTATCGACCATGAGTACTGGCTGGTCGCCGACCAGCGCTGGCTTAAGGCGCTCTACACCGTCGCGGTCGCCTTGCCAGCTTTCTATCTGATCAGCATCGTGCGACTGCGTGATCGTATCAACCTCCTACCGCTGCTGCTGGCTCCCCTACTGTTTTTGCTGGGCTGGCACCTTGGCTGGGTTGAGCAGGTGCCCGAGCCGCAGCAGTGGGGAGGTCACCCGTTTACCTTTGCCTTTTGCATGGCCGTAGGAGTTGCCTTGTTTATTCTTGCGCTGTTCTTTCGTAGCAGCGCCGCCAGTGGGACTTGGCCAAAAACCTATCAGCCCATGCTGGATTACTCATGGGAGCACGCCCTGACAATCGCCCAGCTAGGCCTGTTCATTGGCGTTTTTTGGAGCTTGCTATCTTTGTGGGCAGCCCTCTTTTCAGCCATTGGCTTAGACTTTTTCAAAACATTGTTCCAAACACCCGCTTTTTTCTATCCAGACACCTGGCTGGTGATTGGCATGGGGCTGGTGATGATCCGCAATCGCTTTCGCTTTATCGCGAGCGTAAGACTGATGTGCGAAGCGCTTATCAAGGCGCTACTGCCGCTGGTCGCCCTAATCGTATTGATGTTCTTTGCCGTGCTGCCCTGGACCGGGCTACAGCCGATATGGGATACCGGCAGAGCCGCGCAAATACTTATGGCCCTGATGCTGACCCTGCTGCTGTTCTTCAACGCCGTTTTCTATCAAACCGATAACAAGCTGCCCTACCCTATCTGGTTACGCAGCGCCGTTATGCTCGCCGTCGTATTGCTGCCGATAGGTAGCCTGCTGGCTGCCTGGGCGCTCTGGCTACGAATCGACCAATATGGACTCAGCTTGGATAGGCTCTGGGCGGCACTGCTGCAGGCACTGACGGCAGCGTTTACCTTCAGCTACAGCCTGCTTCTGCTCTGGCGGAGACAGGCGGCGCTCCCCAGTATACAGCGCGCCAATATTGTCCTGGCCCTGCTGGTGGCCGGGGCCCTGATCGTAGTTAATACGCCACTGGCGGATATGCGCCACTGGGTGGCCCAGCATCAGGTCAAGCGGTTGATAGACGGACGCACCACTGTGGATGCTTTCGACTACCGCTATCTACGCTTTCACCTCGGCCAGCCGGGCAGTTTGGCATTACAAGCACTCGCTGACAGCGATTTTTCCCAATCGCGACCTGAGCTGACACGGCGTATTGATCTCTCGCTAAAGCAAACCAAGCGCTGGAACCAGGATCCACTAGTGGATACCCACAACCTGGATGATGTCGCCCAGCAGTTTAGCGTGAACCCTGAAGACGCCACGCTACCCGAGCCACTGCTCGCCTTGTTAATTGAGCAGGGCTCAGCCTGCCTAAGCCAGGTTGAACCCTGTCAAGCGTTTCAGGTAAGCAATGAGCATGAATTACAATGGTTTATCTACGCGCCCTACAGCTCGCATGGACAGGTCTATACCAAGCGCAATGCCGAGCAAAATACCGACTGGCTGCAAACGGGCACGCTGACGAGGCTGGGCGCCATGCAGGAACAATATGATGAGGAGTGCCAAGCGACTCGCCCCACCATAGATCTACAGCGCCTACCGGGGCTTGAAAATGCCTACCAGAGTGGCAACTGCCTATACAGCCTGCGGCCCACCCTCGAAAGCGTCAGGCAACAAATACAAGCCCGCGCAGAGGCAAGCGATGTTCGGATTAATTAAGGTGCCGGCTCCCCGCATTGTCGAGGGTTTACGCGGGGGGCTAAAGCCTTACCTCAACGGCTGGATCAGTGCCGGGCTCTAACTGCTCACCGATCCAGAGGCGATGTAGTCGAGTTTTGAGAATATCGCCAGGCCCAGAGATGAATTTAGGCTGGCCGAAGTGAGTCATCACTTTGTGCTGGCGCTCTAATGCGCGACGATCCTGCGAGACCACTGGGGCCAGGAACAACCGAATGGCCGCCTGCTTGAGCCAGCTTGGCGCCAACCCCTTGGGTGTCGAAAAGCGCGCGAAAGGCGTGAAACTGTTTCCCGTCGCTGGCGTGAAAATGGCGGTGACACACAGGGTTAGCTTGGTCTCGCCTTCCCACCGTGCTTGCACCGTGGTGGGCGGATAGTAGCGCGAGACGCTGCGCGAGCGGTCGCGCTCCAAAAAGCGCGACATCAGGCCATAATCGGGCTGGGTTTGCTCGATGGCCATATCGATCCCGTCGCCGTGGCTGGTAACAATCAGCTCCACTGGCAAGCGTCGATCCCGGCGGCGAATAAAACCATGATGGAGGTGATTGGTGTGGAACGGATCCATCACGTTTTCAACCGCATCGTAGGCACGCCCCACCCAGGTACCTTGTTGCCACCAGAAATGATCGAGTTCAGGGTTGCCAAAATCAGGCGGTAATACAGGCTCGGGCGGTGCCGCGTCAGAAAGCGCCACAAAGATCCCTCCGTGCCGCTCAACCACGCGCAGTGCCTCAGCCTTCAGCCGTTGTTCATGGGTAGTATCGACCAGACAACCGGGCACTTCGGCACAGGTTCCATCGCTTGCGAAGCGCCAGCCGTGGTAAGGGCACTCAAGTGCCCCTTTGTGCACACGCCCTTCAGAAAGTGGGTAATTGCGGTGCGGACAGCGATCGACCAAGGCGCCAATTCCCTCTTCGCTGCGGAAGAGTGCAATCGGTGTATCGCAACACATAACCTTTTGCGCTTTGCCGCGTTTCAGGTCTTTCGATAAGGCAACCATGTGCCAAGCATCACAGACTGACTGGGGAAATGTCATTAAGGCAGCTCCTCACCATTCCACTCGAGATCGTAAGTGGCGGCGGCATTAGTCGAGATATTGTGTTTGAAACCCGTCAGGGAGAAGGAGGCGGCGTCGCAAAGCGCACCAAGCAAAGGCCAGCGATCGCCAGGCCGAGACACCACGTCGCGCCCGGTAGCAACGCAGCGCCACCAATCGCGCATACGCGCACCACGCACCGCCTGTGGCAGGCCAAATACGACCATCGCCGGGCCAAGATAAAGAGTGCGTGGCACGGCTTCAGGTGCGGCGATCCCGTCACCGATTGCATGGGCCAGATGACCGGCACCAGTGAGCAGATGCACACCGCTGGTCGCGCGCGGATTGCATTCAAGCAAGTAGGCAACGCCAGCTTCATCGAACATTGCATCGCAGGCGAACTGCCCGTGAATGACAGCACACTGCGCCAGGCGAGCAGCTATTTTGCGTAGCGCTTCGCGATGCTGATCAGCGGCAGGTTCGAAAGAATAGCCAGCTCCCCCGCCCAGGCGCCAGCTGGAACGGTAGGCAGCAAAGGCAACCAACTCTCCCCGATGCGCCACGCAATGAAAGCAGACTTCCTCGCCGTGGATACGCGCCTGTGCCATCCAGGGTGCGTCGTGGCTGGGTGTAATAGCGGCCAACGCACGCCGGTCAGGGGCGACCAGTGCGCTATCACCAAATCGGCTGAAGCGCGGTTTGAATACCCACTTGCGACTTGTGCTAGCGAAGCGTTCCAGCTCTTCTATGCAATCTATCGGATGGCTTTCCGGCATAGGTAGGCCCCATTCGCCGCAGTGGCGTGCAAAGGCGAACTTGTCGTGCAGTTGGCGCAACGTGGCAAGGTTAGGCACAAACAGGCGCTCACCCAATCGGCGTTGAAGGGCGGGCGCCGCAAGATGGAAAACCTCTTCACAGGTCGGCACCACCCGCTCGAAACCGAAGGTATCGACTAGCTCGACAATACGCGCGCGGAAGGCTGCGCCCTGCTGCCGGGGCGCGGGATAGCGGTGAACCTGCGCAGGGGCTTTCGACCAGCTCGCCATACGCACCGGTACACTGTCAGCAAGATGCGGCACCCATCCGGCCGCGGCGAAATCCCGGGCAATATCCAGCGCGGCAACTGCCCGGGCGCCGGTGATAAGCACGCGTCTAGCCATCGCGCCACACCACCTTACGGCGCTTGGGGCCGCTCCACGCGCTTAGATCATGAACGACCTCAACCGGCACCGGCAAATCGCATGCCTGGCTCAATGCCCGTGCAGCAGTCGTTGCGCTTGGGGTGGAAACCGGGGTGGAATTAGCATCTGGGCAAGGCGGCGACAAATGCAGCACGACGCGCTCAGGCGCCGCTTCAGCCTGCCAGATCTTGTCGCCCCCCAGCACCGTCTCAAGCGCGGCTACCACTTGAGGTGGCGTAACGGTGCGACCCTCAAAGCGCCAGATATCGTTCACCCGGCCTTGAGGCGCATGGATGACGCGACCCGCAAAACCGCACGGGCAGGGACAAGCGTCGAGCTCAAGATAATCGTCACCGCGAATGCGGACAATCGGTTGGCTGGTGCGGCGAAGGTCGGTAATGATCGGTCGATAGCCGGGCGTGCCGGGAACCGGCTCAAGCTCGATAGCCATCGCATGATCATTAAGATGCAGCCGGCCGTTCGCACACTCAGCGGCCAAAAACCCTTCGGTCGCTTGGTATATTTGGCGTGGCTTTACCCCCAGCCGCTCAGTAAAGAAGTGGCGCTCCGCGTCACCGGCCGGTTCGCTGCCGCAAAACAGGTATTGCAGCGAGGAGAAATGCGCCCCTGCTTGGGCAAAGGCTGCCAGCCGATGGGGCGGTGCGATCAGGATCGTCGACTCGAACTGCGCCAATTCTGCAACGCTCTGTTCAATCGACGCTTCGAGGGGGAAATGGGCAAACGTAAACCGCCCTCGCCCCACATCGCTGTAGAGCGCATTACTGGCGCGCAAATGCAGAGCGAGCCGCTGGCGCTTGAACAAGGCACGCGCCGGTAGCAGCCGAGCCAGGCTCTGGCCGATGTAGTCGGCACGCTCTGCGGGGCTGGCGAGGAACAGCCCTCGCGCACCGCCTCCCGTTCCGGTCGACCAGCCTGCCGACAGTTCGCCAACGGCTGTGCCTTGCTCTGCGGCGGCGGCCAACCCGCGCAGCTCCCCATCGCTCATACCTAGGCTGTTCCAGGCACCGTAATCAGCACGAAGATCCGCGATGTCAGTGACCGGAAACTCAGCCAGATCGCGCCCAGCATAGTGTGCCAGTGCGGGCGTACGAGCGATGACAGGCTGCAGCTTGCGCCACATGCTTGTTCGTCGCGCAGCCAGTTGCACCGGCGACAGGCTCAGCGCACGCCGCGTTCGTAGCCACGCGGCTAAGACCCGGTCAGTTCGCATCATGGCCGCCAAAGCGCTTGGCACTGGCAGCGCAATGCGAAGGTAGGATGACCAAGTCGCCATTGCAGCACGCCGCCTCGCTCAACAGGTTTAGCGTAGCGCGATAACGCCGGGTATCGCCGAGAAGTGCGGTGGTCAGCCGCGGCGGCGGTCGGCGCTGCGTGATTGACTTGCCAAGCCACACCGCATCGGCAGCCAGCAAGACCTGGCGATCGTCGGTGGTGCGCAGTGCCAGCCCCCAGTGGCCGACGCAATGACCGGGTAGTTCGACGGCGATCAGACTACCGTCACCCAGAATGTCACGACCTTCGCTAAAGGGCGCAAATCCACTGGGTAGCGCCACTGCTGGCGCATCTTCGAAAAAGCGAGCGTTAGCATCGGCCGCCTGGGGAACCAGTGCAGGCAGCATGCCCTGGCGCACGCGGCCAAAGCGACCCGGCCGACGCAATTCGGATAGGCCCGCACGGGCGCAGTAGACCGGCCGCTGGGCAAGGTGGGTCATTCCCGCGACGTGGTCGCCATGAAAATGCGAGATAATGGTGCCAACAATCGCGCTGTCTTCAATCCCATGGGTAGCGAGCCAGGCGCTCCACGCCTGCTGCGCATCGATGTTGACCGGCGTTGTCCAGCGATAGAACCGCTCGGGAAACGTCTCGGTTGCATCAATAAAAGCAGGATCATAGCCAGTATCGAACAACAAAATACCCCGCGTCGGGTGATCAATCACACCCACCATGGCGGGAAAATCAACCGCACATAGGCTCCCACCCGAGAGAGTGGCGATCTCTGGATGGCAGCATAAACCGCGTTCAAGCCAACGGAATCCGACGCGGATCATGACAGCCTTTCCTGCGTGGCAAGCTGCCGCGCTTCGGCCAGCAGGGTCGCCAGCGCATCATGCTGGGGTCGGTAGCCGAGTAATCGTTGAGCAGGCTCGAGATCAAAGGTCTGAGAGTAGGCCAGCGTCGCCAGCTTGTAGCGTGTCAGCATCGGCTCGCGGGTGGAGCGCATCAGCAGCGCAGCGTTTTCACTGAGCACAGCAATAGCGCGCGCCAAACCAACCGGCAGCGAGACAAGCTGCGTTGTTTTTCCCAACGCCTTGGCGAGCTTACCAGCCACTTCACGTACCGCAATAGGGCTACCTCCCGATATGTTGATTTCCTTCCCGACAAGCCCAACCGCCCACTCTTCAGCGGCGCAGATGGCCCATGCGGCGTCGCGCAGATCGGTCAACTCAATCAACGCCCTGCCGCCACGCGGAAGCGGCATCCGCTCACGCCCCGCCAGTTCGGCCAGCTTGGGCAAGATCACCCGGTCGCCCGGCCCCACCAGTGCGCGCGGGCGAATGGCGCAGCAGGCCATGGCGTCTTCCCGCTGTGCAAGCACGCTGCGTTCCGCCGCGAGCTTGGTACGTGCGTAGTGGTTAAGTGGCTGAGGCGCGGGGCCGTCATATTCGCCGATGGCTATCCGGTCACGATACGCAGCAAAAATTGACGGCGAAGAAACAAACACGAAACGCCCAACGCCCGAGCGGCTGGCCGCTTCAAGCAGGCGTTCGGTCAGTTGAATATTGTGGATCTCAAATGCCCGCCGTGGGCCCCAACTGGCCGATAAGGCGGCGGCATGAATCACGCTCTCGACATCCTTTAAGAGCCCGCGAAAATCAGCTTTTGGGTGGGTAAGATCCGCCCTAACGAACTGCGCGCCGAGTGACGTAAGCGCCTCGCCCGCCGCCTGCGAACGCCCTGTGGCTCGCACAGCATGCCCGCGTTTTAGCGCCTCGCGCACCAGCGCCATGCCCAGCCCGCCGGTCGCCCCGGTGATAAGGATGCGTCGTTGACTCATAGCTTGAGCACCATAGCACTGGCACTGATCCCCGCTGCGGTGCCCAGCAGCAGGATATAGTCACCCGGCTTGGCGACACCCGTCGTAAGTGCGTGGGCGAGCACGGACGGGATTGAGGCGGCGATCTGGTTACCGGTCGTTGGAAAGATATTGACCACGCGGTCACTGTTGGGCGCGAAAAGCCGCTTGATATGCTCGACCCCAGGTGCACTGGCCTGGTGGCAAATTACGCAGGCAAGATCATCCT
The DNA here is from genome assembly GCF_020595105.1 of Halomonas sp. FeN2. Lineage (NCBI taxonomy): Bacteria > Pseudomonadati > Pseudomonadota > Gammaproteobacteria > Oceanospirillales > Halomonadaceae > Halomonas > Halomonas sp. FeN2. The sequence goes on along the minus strand of NZ_CP074200.1, from coordinate 3,762,088 downwards.
TGCTTATTTCCGCCTGTGTGAGTGCACGCTCGATGACGCCAGGCAACGCTTTGGCAGCGGCCTTGAAGATGCCAAAGGCGTCCATCTCGAAATAGGAACCGGCGACCAGCGCCGGGTAACCTTCAGCGATGCGCAACTTTGTGCCGCCCGCGCGAAGCTGCGCTAGCGCGTGGTGAGCACCATGGGTAACTGTAACGCTTGAGCGCATTCCGCAGGTAGGGTCTGACGTCGCCTCAATCGCCAGTGCCGCTGCGCCATCGCCAAAGATGGAACGCGTTTTCGGTTCATCGGGGTTAAGCCCTGCCGACGCGATATCGCTCGCAAATACAAGCGCTCGCCGCCAGCGCCCGCAGGCAATTCCCATGGCGGCGATATCCAGCGCCACCATAAAGGATAAACAGGTCTGGTTAACGTCAAAGCTAGGCACGCCGGACTGGCCAAAGCCGAGACGGTTCTGGACTAAAGCGGCTGTAGACGGAATCGGTTGCTCCATAACGCCACAACCGCCAATGATGACGTCGGGAGGCGAGTTGCCCCAGCCTGCGCGGTTCAGCGCCTCGCGTGCGGCCTCAGTCGCCATCATTGAGGTTGTCTCATCCCCGCTCGCGACATAGCGCGCGGCAATGCCAAACTGGCATTCAGTCCAGCCAGGCGGATGACCTTGGCGCTCGTCCAGGCTGCGCGAAGTTAGCAGGATACGGGGGCGATAACTGCCCCACCCGGCAATCGTGAAGTTGCTAATCATATGTCCAATTCTAACCGATTCGCTCTCATACTCTAATAAAGCTTAATATCAATCAATTAGAAATTAGATGATGTTCATTTTATGGTTAACCTGGCGGAGCCTGTAAAGGAGATCCAATCACACGCTAAAAGAAACTCGTTGTTTGCGGATAGATGTCTGCTGCTTACGTTTGTTAAATTCCGATTGCACCAACTGTGGCTAAACCCAGGTAGAGAACCAACACTGCTAACAACCTAACCCACCACAGCGTAAACTGCCTGCGAAACAGGTTTATAACAAACAGCATACTTCCTACCATCCCAACTAAAACACCTAATCCAACAACTATCGCCCCTGGCTCGCCACCGAGAAAGTAGGCGCGCATTATTTCGGGAAACAAGCTCCAGGCAAATGGGATGAGCAAAGCAATTACAATACTTGCTAAACCAGTAACTAATGCTGTGAGTTCGATCCTAAACATGGGACTCCAATACGCATTTAACGACGCTTATCTCCGGTGACAAAACCGCCGAGAAGTAGGGTAACAAACAGCACTTCCTCAAGCTGCACAACGCTCTATCAATAGCGATAGCAGGTTTGCGTAAGGTGCTGGTTTTGATCCATGAACTGCAATGGCGAGGGGAAGTCAGAGCCAGTATCACAGCAGTCAATACAGGAGGAGACAGCGGTATGCAGATGATTGAGCTAGGTGGAAAAAGCATACCCCGTATAGGCCAGGGCACCTGGCATATGGGCGAGAATGCCGGGCAGCGGCAGGCTGAGGTCAAGGCGCTGCGTGAAGGCCTGGATCTGGGTATGACGCTGATCGATACCGCCGAGATGTATGCGGAAGGCGGCGCAGAAGAGGTCGTTGGCCAAGCCATCCGCGGTCGGCGCGATGAGGTGTATCTGGTCAGCAAGGTCTACCCCCACAACGCCAGCACCAAGGGTGTTCAAGCCGCCTGCGAGCGCAGCCTGCGCCGGTTGGGCACAGACACTATCGACCTGTACCTGCTGCACTGGCGCGGCCAGTACCCGCTGAGCGAAACAGTGGAAGCGTTTGAGCGGCTGCGCGAGCAGGGCAAGATCCTGCGCTGGGGCGTGTCGAACTTCGACAGTAACGACTTGGCAGAGCTCGACGCGCCAGCTTGCGCCACCAATCAAGTGCTCTACAACCCCGAAGCACGGGGCATTGAATACGACCTGCTGCCCTGGCAAGCACAACACAACATGCCGCTCATGGCCTATTGCCCCATCAGCCAAGGCGGCGCGCTACTGCATGATGCCACACTCCAACACATAGCCGACAAACACCGCGCCACCACCGCGCAAGTCGCCCTCGCCTGGGCACTGCGCCACCCCGGCGTGATAGCAATTCCTAAGGCCGTGAATCTGGATCACCTCAAACAGAACGCCGGGGCAGATAACGTCAGACTCGACGGCGATGATCTGGCACAAATCGACGCCGCCTATCCCCCGCCAACGCGCAAGCAGCCTTTGCAGATGGTGTGAGGACGCGCCATTAACGGATCAGGATTAACGGACTAGGACAGGAGCGCTGTCATGTCACTGCCCGCCCCAAAACCCAATGGCTGGAGCCGCTTCCTCGCCCACCTGCTGTTTATCCTTGCCGCGTGGACGCTGTTCATCAAATACCTGTTTCCCGTTGGTTACGCGCTGGCATACGGCGAGCCCTGGGCACGCTATATCTATTGGGATCTATGGCCATTAGCGCACGTCTGGCTAGGCTGGGCGCTGCTCGAACGGCCTCGCTATACGCGTGCCTTGGCGGTGGGCATGTCCGTCATTGAAATCCTCATCATCGGCACGCTTTTCGCCCGTTTTCTCGCCGACCCTGAGTGGTCGATCTGGCGCACCAACTGGTTTGTGAATAAGGTATTTGTACTGACCTGCTTTGTGCTGGTGTTGGCTGCCACGGTGCCGATTCAACAAAACCTGAAGGAGCGACCGCTATGAACTATCACATCAGGCATCGCATCAAGCATGGCATCACGCGCAGACAAAGCCTTACGCTCATCGGCGCCACGCTCGCCGCCATGGCGCTCCCCACCGCATCGCTTTTTGCCAACACGGGAGGGATGCGCCACAAGACTTTTGCGGGCACGGACAAAACGCTGCCCGTGATTGGCATGGGCACCTGGCGCACATTCAACGTTGGCAGCGACCCTGAGCTGCTCGATGCGCGTACCGAGGTGGTTAAGGCATTCTTCGAGTATGGCGGCGGCCTCATAGACTCTTCGCCCATGTATGGCTCGGCGCCGGATGTGATGGGCTATGCCCTGCAACAGCTCGGCACGCCCGAAAGTCTGTTTTCCGCAGAGAAAGTCTGGAGCCCCGCCGGTGGTTCTGCCGGTGAACAGGTGGCCGAGCTGAAAGAGCGCTGGAAGGTGGAACACTTCGACCTGGTACAGGTGCATAATCTGACCGACTGGCGGGAGCACTTAGCAGCGCTGCAGGAGATGAAAGCCGAAGGCATCATCCGCCATGTCGGTATCACTACCTCCCACAGTCGCCGCCACCGCGAGATCGAGCAGATCATGACGTCAGAGGATATCGACTTCGTTCAGCTGACCTACAACATCACCCACCGCGAGGCTGAAAACCGGCTACTGCCCCTGGCAGAAGAACGGGGCATCGGCGTGATCGCCAACCGCCCTTACGATGGCGGCAGCCTGATCCAGAACCTCAAACGGCGTGACGCGCCATTGCCCGAGTGGGCCAACGAGGAATGTGGCTGCACAACCTGGGCGGACTTTCTGCTGAAATTTATCGTCAGCCACCCAGCCGTAACTTGCGCGATACCCGCCACCACCCAGGTAGAGCACCTGCGCGAGAATATGCGCGCTGGCCACGACCCAATGCCTTCGGCCAATGCCCGGCAACGGATGGCCGCCTATATCGAGTCGCTATGAACGCGTGGACAAGCTACCAGCTACAGGACTTTATTCCCTTCACAGCGGAGGTTTACTTTCGCTTACTGGAGCGAATGGGCGAAACCTTCTGGCCGCTGCACCTGCTGACCTTTGCAATGGGCGCCACCACCCTTTTTCTGGCGCTGAGATACCGCACGCGACTCGCCCGCCTGCTACCCGCCCCACTCTGGGCCTTCGTCGCCGTCGCGTTTTTCATTCAGCGCTATGCAGAACTTAACTGGGCGGGGGGCTATGTTGGATACGCTTTCATCGTCCAGACCGTTCTGTTGGTAGTGATGGCGTTAACGGGCTGGGGAATGGATAAAACTTCGAGCCGCACCAGCCTACCCGTCGTTATGGGCACCGCCATCACCCTCTTCGGCCTGATCATCATGCCGCTGATGGCGCCCCTGAGCGGCGGCTCCTGGTACCAGGCAGAAGTGTTCGGCATTCATGCCGACCCCACGGCGGTGACCACGCTGGGCCTGATGCTTATTATGTTGCGGGGCTTCGCCCTCTGGATCGCCGTCATTATTCCAGCGCTCTGGCTGGTCGTGTCTGGACTGACGTTGCAGGTTCTAGAGTCGACGGGTGCCGCTGTGCTGTTCGCCGTACTGGTGATTGCGCTGGTTGGGCTTGTTTGGAAGAGCATTGCGTCCAAGCGATAGCGACTCAGCACCAGTACTTTCGACACTGAGGCACGAGGACTACCCTATGGGTCTGGATCGTTGTCACTGTAGTTAACTTGGCTACTTTTCAACCGTCGATAATCGTACATACTCTGGCACCCTTTCCTTGAGCAAGTTGATGAGTTCCGGCTCCATGAACTCATAGTGATCAGGAATATCCAGGCAGACCAGCAGCTTCTCCTTCAACACGTCCTTGTACGTCCTGGCGACCTCATCCTGGTGGTGCTTTTCCATCACCAGGACGATATCCGCCCACTCAATCAAACCCCGGGAAACGGGCGTTTGAGCATGTACCCCTGTACCAGCGCCGATTGCCTTGATGCCGGGATAAGCGGCAAAGACACTTTCCGCCGTCGGACTGCGCAGCCTGTTTTCGCTGCATATGAATAGAAGGTTCATAGATGCTCCCTTGTTTACTGTATGTTCCAGCGACAATTTGCCAGAGACGTTGGCATCCATAACAGCACGATCAGTGCAAGTTGCATCGTAACGCGGCCGATCATGATTATGAGCCGAAGCTAGCCCAGCGCCTTAACGCGCTGACAGCGTACCGCCTGGAAGTATGGGAGAGTTGCGTGAGATAAAACGACAGCGCCGGGGCAAGCCCCGGCGCTGATATCGTACATGGCAAAACAGATTGACGGTTAGAAGCGGATACCGGCTGACGCGGTAAAGGTGTCGATCCTGTAGTCGCTGTCAAAGTCGTAGCGCTCGTATTCAGCACGAACCAGGAAGGGGTCGAAGTTGAACTGCGCGCCGACACCGTAGACCGGGTCAGTGCCGTCCTGATCTTCAAGATCAACGCTAGCACCGCCAAGGTTACCGTCGACGTCGGTTTCCCACTTGGCCACACCGGCCTTGGCGAAAGCGGTAAACCAGGAGGTGACGGGCAATTGACCGACCAAGCTCGCCCCGTAGGCGTTGGATTCCAAATCGGTATTGGCGCCGCTGTTACCCTCTAGGCGCGTACGACCCAGATCGGCATAGAAGATTTCGGTAGCGAAATAAGGATTGATTTCGTAGCCGACGAAACCTTTGAAGACGTTGTCTTCGTCATCATCCAGATCAAAATCTTCAGCGCCATCGGAGATGAAATTGTCGACTTCGTCGTCGTCATTCTCCAGCGAGCTGAAACCGGTACCGATGCCCAGATAGAGTCCATCAGCATTGGGTGCGGCGAATGCCGACGGTGCCGCGGCGAGCAGCGCGGTAGAGGCAAACGAGGCGGTAAGTAGGGTTCTGAGTTTCACGTGTCTTCTCCTTGTGACGACTTGCTATGAAAGATTCTATGAATCGTCATGGTATTGAAAGGCGATCCTGCCTTGGTTCACATAATGTGACAGTCGTTTGATTCACACGTATCAAATATAGGAAAAACACTGTTCGATAACAAGGAGGATTCGATTGCGATAGGTAAGTTTTTGTTACAAAAGCGCCTCTACCGGGAAAGTAGAGGCGCTTCGATAATCGACTCAGAGCTGAAAAAAGTTCATCAAAGAGACCCAGCGAGAGCCGTTTGAAGGGGTCGGCAAACCAGCGCCTCTCAAACACAGCCTCGCCGGTTACTCGTCTCGGCGAATCAACGAAGAACCCCGAATGGTTTACAAGTCACGGATGAAGCTTTGCTTATTGCTCAACTTAGGTACCACTACTGATTTAACGCAGACAGCACCTGCGGCTGCGCCATGGAGACGAAGCCCCTATGGAGTAGACGTACCGTGCCTGTGATTGTTAGGAACTGCCCATTCCTGTCATAGTGGGATCATGTCCGCTACGCCACAGGCAACGATTCACTGCTGCCCCATTCGGCCCAAGAACCATCGTACAGCGACAGCTGAGTATACCCGGCCAGCTCGGCCGCCAGTAGGATGATGCAGGCGGTGATGCCAGAACCACAGGAAAACACCAGTTGGTGCCCGTTGCTGGGCTGAAGGGAGGGAGCGAGGCGGGCAAACGTTGACGCCAGCTGGCTGGCTGGCTTGAACCGATAGCCCTCCAGCACCTCTGTAAACGGTAGGTTAAGGGAGTTGGGGATGTGGCCACCGCGCACACCAGGTCTGGGTTCTGGCGCTTGCGCCAGGAAACGTGCCTGTGATCGCGCATCGATGACAGTTACTCGCTCGTCCTCCAGATGCTGGAAAACATAGGCAGCATCTCGAACCAGAGTGTGGTCGAGTTTGCCAACCACGCTGCCATGCTTGGCCGCATCTGCCACCGAAGCAGAATCGACCTCCCGCCCTTCGGCCAACCACAGCGGCAGGCCGCCATCCAGAACAAACACCTGTTTGAGGCCCATAGCCCGCAGAATCCACCAGGCGCGTGGTGCCGAGTAGATCCCCTGATCGTCGTACAACACCACCAGGCTCTCGGGCTCGATGCCCAATCTACGGATCTCCGCAGTGAACTGCTCTTCCGTCGGGAAGGCGTGAATTTGAGAAGCTCCGGTATCGCAAAGCGTTCCTTCCAGGTCGATCCGGAAACTTCCCGGGATCAACATCGGACGGTCATAAACGATCGGCTCCTTGCCAACGACATTGGCGATGCTAGCGTCGATCAGTACCAAATGTTCGTTATCCAGGTTGTCCTGCAGCCAGTCGGTGGTCACAAGGGGGGAAGACATGGCGTTCTCCGGTCTAGGTCGAGAGGTAACAGTACACGATCGCGGACAGGCGCCACCAGCAAGTTGACGCTGCCCACATAATCCACAGCATGCTGATCGACGAACGGCAGAGCGCCGGGCGTGTCGAGCGGATCGGGAGCCGTGTTCATATCGCCTTTTTCTCCAGTGGTGGCGGCTCTTCCATTGAAGTTCTATCAACTCTAGCTTGACTCTACTCCACTCTTTCACAACCAAGCAAAGCCTAATTCGGCAGTCCCCCCTTGCATCTCCCCCACCCGCCTCCTACACTCCACCCACGAACAGCTTGACGGGGTGCCGGTGATATCCGGCTGAGATGGCGCAGGGCGTAGCAATTAATGCTGCCAAGCGCTGGTCCCGCTGAACCTGATCCGGCTAATGCACTGCTACTTACACAAGTCGCAGCGCGGGTACCGGCGTAGGGATCAAGCGATGGCCACGGCTTCATTTCACGCCACCTTTCACGCCATTTCCTCGATCTTTTTCGCCCACCCTCCGGATCATTACCACCGGAGAAGTCATGGGCTACCGCTTTACTGATCTCACCACCGCCTCTCATGAAGATTGGCGCGCCTATATTGAGCACGATTTTGTGCGCCAATTGGGCACTGCCACGCTGCCTGAGGCGTCGTTTCGCCACTATTTAAAACAGGACTACCTGTTTTTGATTCACTTCGCTCGCGCCTACGCGCTGGCTGCCTATAAAAGCCCCACCCTTGCCGACCTTCGCCAGGCCCATGAAGGCTTAAAAGCCATTGTGGATGTGGAGTTGGGCCTGCACGTGGGCTTTTGCCAAGAGTGGGGGATTTCCGAGCAGGAGCTGGAAGCGCTCCCCGAAGCCAGGGCCACCCTGGCCTACACCCGCTATGTATTGGATACCGGCAACCGCGGCGATCTGCTCGATCTGCACGTAGCGTTGGCCCCCTGCCTAGTGGGCTATGGCGAAATCGCCAACTGGTTGAACGCCCAGCCCTCTACCCTACGCGGTAGCCAAAACCCTTTTGACGCCTGGATTGCCATGTACGAAGGCGAGGAGTTTCAGGCCGCCATGCAGGCAGAGCTTGAATGGCTCAATACCCGCTTAGCCGATGTCCCCCCCGCCCGCTTCGCCGAACTCAGCAAGATCTTCCGCGATGCCACCCGCCTGGAAATCGATTTCTGGCAGATGGGCTTAGCGCTGATAGACCAAGACCTGACAGCTTAATACAGCACAACAACAAACTATGGAGACCGTAATGACTAAGTCCGTCAACAATAGAACCAGTCACTTTTTAGCCGAAACCGCCCAGGTCGATGCCGCCGCCATTGCGCCACTGCCCGGCTCGCGCAAGGTTTACGTGGAAGGCTCACGACCCGATATTCGCGTGCCGTTCCGGGAAATTTCGCTTTCACCTACCAAAACCACCGGCATTGATGAAGAGAACCCGCCACTGCTGGTGTATGACACTTCTGGCCCCTACACCGACCCAGAGGCTATCAACGATTTACGCAAAGGCTTACCCGCCCTACGCCGGGCCTGGATTGAAGAGCGCGACGACACCGAATTCCTAACCGGGCCCACGTCAGATTACGGCAACCGCCGCGCCAATGACCCCACCCTTGCCCAACTGCGCTTTGATTTAACCCGCACCCCACGTCGCGCGAAAGCGGGTAAAAACGTGACTCAGCTGCACTACGCCCGCCAAGGCATTATCACCCCGGAAATGGAGTTTATTGCCATCCGCGAAAACCAACGTCGCCAGGCGTTAGGTACGGCAGAAGTAGAGCGTATTCTGGGCCACCAGCACCCCGGCCAGAGCTTTGGCGCCAGCCTACCGGAAGAAATTACGCCAGAGTTCGTGCGCCATGAAGTGGCCCGCGGACGGGCGATTATTCCCAATAACATCAACCACCCGGAAAGCGAGCCGATGATTATTGGCCGTAACTTTCTGGTCAAGATTAACGGCAACCTGGGCAATTCCGCGGTGACGTCTTCAATTGAAGAAGAGGTGGATAAGATGACCTGGGGCATCCGCTGGGGCGCGGACACCATTATGGATCTCTCCACTGGGCAGAACATCCACGAAACCCGCGAGTGGATTCTGCGCAACTCGCCGGTGCCCATTGGTACGGTGCCTATTTATCAGGCGCTGGAAAAGGTTAAAGGCGTGGCCGAAGACCTCACCTGGGAAGTCTTCCGCGATACGCTGATCGAGCAGGCCGAACAGGGCGTGGACTACTTCACCATTCACGCGGGCGTACTGCTGCGCTATGTGCCGCTCACCGCCAAGCGGGTCACCGGTATTGTTAGCCGCGGCGGCTCGATCATGGCCAAGTGGTGTTTGTACCATCACCAGGAGAGCTTCCTGTATACCCACTTCGAGGAGATCTGCGAGATCTGCAAGCAGTACGACGTGGCGTTCTCCCTCGGCGATGGCCTGCGCCCTGGCTCGGTGGCGGATGCCAACGACGAAGCGCAAATGGCGGAGCTGAAAACCCTCGGCGAGCTGACCCATATCGCCTGGAAGCACGACGTGCAGGTAATGATCGAAGGCCCCGGCCACGTGCCCATGCACCTGGTGAAAGAGAACATGGATAAACAGTTGGAGTACTGCGACGAGGCGCCCTTCTACACCCTCGGCCCGCTGGTGACGGATATCGCCCCCGGCTACGACCACATTACCTCAGGCATTGGCGCAGCAATGATTGGCTGGTTTGGCTGCGCCATGCTCTGCTACGTCACGCCCAAGGAACATCTGGGCCTGCCCAATAAAGACGATGTCAAAACCGGCATCATCACCTACAAGATTGCTGCCCACGCGGCGGACTTGGCCAAAGGCCACCCTGCCGCACAGCGGCGCGACAATGCCCTTTCCAAGGCGCGGTTCGAGTTCCGTTGGGAAGACCAGTTCAACTTGGGGCTAGACCCGGATACCGCCCGGGAATACCACGACGAAACCCTGCCCAAAGACTCCGCCAAGGTGGCCCACTTCTGCTCCATGTGCGGGCCAAAGTTCTGCTCCATGAAGATCAGCCAGGAGGTGCGTGACTACGCCAATGAGCACGGCCTCAACGGTGATCAGGAAGCGGTGATGAAAGGCATGGAAGAGCAGGCAGAGAAGTTCCGCAACAAAGGCAGTGAGCTATATCAGGAAGTTTAAAATAGCGACTTACTGAACAGTGTCGTGACTATATGTGGCTCTTGAGTCTTAGCAAAACTCAAGGGCCACTTTACATATCTACTTGCAACGGATCAGACACTGCATGTTTCTCTGGCTTTGCAATTCCTTATAGAGCTCCCGTTCAGCGACCTCAACTGTTGGCGCGATCAGGCTTCTAAGTACAAATAACCATTTACTGAATTTTCTCTAAAAGTATTTATCGCTCAAGTAGATTAATTATACATTGCTCGTGTATGATTATCATTTACGTCGCGCTCTGTTCATAGCGTTCTATTTAAAACCAACACCATTCAAAGAACTGATTCCAGATGAAAACCAAACTTTCCTTGGCGGTAACCGCGGCTCTGCTCAGCGCAGGCCTGTTAACCGGCTGCAGTGATGATAACGAATCAACGTCAGCAGCCACACAGGAGGAAGCGCCGAAAAATAACGCAGCCCCCATACTGAAATATATTCCGGCTGACTCTCCTTACTTTATGGCCTCGCGCGACTCATTTCCGGAACAAGATGTCTTTGATCTTTATCAGCGCACGCAGCCCATAGCTAACCTTGAGTCTGATCTAGATGAATTGCGCGCCTCGCTGGCCGATGTCGATGATGAAGCCCTTCGCTCGATGATGACGTTGTTAATCGCAACGGGTGAAGAACTACTCGATGTTGAAACTCTGGATGATGTCCATGCACTGGGCCTGAAAATAAGCCCCCAAATCGCTATTTACGGGCTAGGTATTTTGCCTGTTATGCGCATACAGTTGCACGATGAAGATGCTTTTCGCGAAACGCTGCAGCGTATCCTGACCAAGGCCGATATCACTCCAAACGAGGCCTCCACCAACGGCACCAACTACTGGGTGTTGACGCCTGAGGCTCCGGTCAAGGCGATCCTCGCTATCGAAGATCAACAACTAGTGCTATCGATGGTGCCACAGGATGCCAGCGACGAGCTGCTCACGCAGGTGCTGGGTAACACGCTGCCCGAAAGTAGCATCGGAGATACCGGCTCGCTGGCAGAACTTGAACAGCGCCATGGCTTCACCCCTTACGGTGCTGGCCAGCTCTCGTTTGCACGTCTGCTTAATGAGTTGAGTAACCCCACTCATACAGGGACTCAGGCAATGCTGGAAGCGACTGATACTGAGCAATTGGATCTGTCCAGCTGCCAGGCAGACATCGACCGTATTACCAGCCGTTTCCCCGGCGTTGTTATGGGGACGCGCGAGAACGATCTCGAAAATATGGAAATGAATCTCATTCTGGAGACCGATGAGGAGATTGTCAGCGACCTCCGTGCCCTGATCACTCAGGTTCCAGGTCTTGGCAATACAGAGGGCATGGCCAGCATTGGTTTGGGCCTGAACCTGCCGGTACTAGTTCAGACCGTACAGAAATATGCTCAGCAAGTGCGCGAAAACCCCTTCAGCTGTGATGAGCTGCAGGAACTAAACAGCGCCTGGAACGAGGCTAACCTAGCGATCAATAATCCGATCATGATGATGATGGGCCCATCGCTGTCTGGCTTCAACGCGCGTATTAACAGCCTGACAATGAAAAACGGCGAACCCTTTGCGACCGGCATCCTCACACTCGCCTCACAAAACCCGCTAACACTGCTATCTACAGCAAGTTCCTTCGCGCCTGAGTTAGGGGCGCTTGGACTGGAACCCGGCGGAGAAGCCAAGCAAGTCGAGAGTACGATGCTGCCACCAGACACACCGGAGCTCTACGTCGCCATGTCGGACACGGCTATTGCACTGAGTGCAGGCATCAGCGATTCGTCGGTACTACAGAAAGAGCTGGAAGCTCCTGCTTCAGAGCGTGACCTGCTGCTTCATGGCCACATGACAGGCGAGTTTTATCAATCAATGGTTAAAGTGATGGAGCAGATGCCAGCAAATGATGCGTCAGAGTTCGATATTGAAATGCTCAAGCAATATGGCGACGTCTACAAGAACATGGAGTACTGGTTCAGAGTGGATGACGCAGGCATCGAAATGAGTTTCTCGCTGGAATTAAACTGATACCTAGCTGTTCTGTCATTTGAAAACCCCGCTACCTCTGGTAGTGGGGTTTTCGCTCATAGCATCGCATTAGACACTATCTGCAAAAGGCAGAAGCTGGCATTAACAAACCCTCAATAAAGCTAATAGCAAGCCATACATACAGAGCAAAACAACAGTTCAAAGCCATTCAAACGCCAACAGGGGGCCGAAGCCCCCTGTTGGTATCTGTGTTACATGATTAGCGCTGTTTTTTCTGGCTCTCCTTGGCGTCGCCTTTGCCTTTTTGCAGTTCGCCTTTCGCCTGCTGGGCCTTACCTTTGGCTTCAGTTTTGGTGCTACCGGTTGCCTTGCCCGCGGCTTCTTTCACTTTACCTGCTGCTTTGTTGGCCGTTCCTTTAGCTTTATCATCTTTACCAGTTGTCATGACGAACACCTCTAATCCGTTAGTAGGGAAAACGCCGTATGTGAAAGGTGCGAATGGCACTGCTGATCACACATCGACACATTCATCAGAGTAGCCTTTATTAAAAAAGTTGCGCTACTTAATTTATGGCGGGTTTATTTGGGGTTGATCGCGGGTAAACGCGTTGGTGCCCAGCGGTTCAAGACGAAGTGCAGGCAAGCCATAGCCAGCAGCGTAAGGATCAGTGCCACACTCATGGAAGAGAAGCGATAGAGCGCGCTGTAAACCAGATCCTGCTGCGGGCCTAGCGACTGGCCGAACAGAATTCCCAAGGTGGTAAGCCCACCAAAGCCAATCCCTGATCCGCCCCCTTCATGAATATGCTCCCGAGCGAAGAGTATTAGCCCCAGCCAGTAGAGCATCACCACCAGCAAAAAATGGTGACTCTGGGTATACAGGAGTAGCTGCATTAGTAGTGCCAAATTACACCCCAGCAGCGTTCCTATAGCTCGCTTACCGGCTGATACTTTCGCGCCAGAGTATCCCAGCGTAAATAGCACCAGGATGGTAGCCATCTGCGCCGAGAGCGACCCCTGCAAGTCGAACACCTGAAACACCACAAACGAGAGCGTGGCGGTTAATCCACCGATTAAGGTTTCATGACGAATTTGCGAGGATGTTTTGGTGGCTCTGGGCGGCGGTTTGCGGGCTTCCACGTCAGGAAACAGCGTATGCATCAGCATGGCAATAAACACCGCCAAACCACTGGCGACGAGATTACAGGCCAGTAAATCGCTCAAGTCTACATTGGGGTAGCTGGCAAAGTGGAGCAGGATGCTGAGCGTCAGCACGCCGTTTGCGCCAAACAGAAACAGGGGGCCTTTCGCCATCAGGTTAAAGCGAAACAGAAACATGCCCATCACCACCAGGGTCATCACTGGCGGCATATGTTTAAGCAGCCCCACCACCAGGCTGACTTCAAGCACGTTAAGCGATACGTTGGCTAAAAACTGGCGAATAATATGGCCATTAAGAATCGGCACCATGCCCAGCAAGAACATTGGAAAAACGGTAAAAAACACCCCGTAGTTCCAGCCCATCAGTTGGCTGACCACAAACCCCAACGTGCCGCCGCCAGCTACCCGCAGGCACTGACGCAGGCCGTTTTGGGTTAACGCCGGGCGAGCAGTTCCCTTGACATTAGCCTCACCGCGCCTCCCCCACCAACCTTTAAACGGGGTCAACAACATGCGCTTAATATACGGGCTGTTAATAAACATAGTGCAGCCAGCTGATGAGATGCGCCTGTAACCATGCAAAAGGCTTGGCCAAAGCAGCATCGCCAGGCTGAAGCTGCACCGTGGCGCGGGCGCCGCTGGGTAACAAATTCTCGATTGGCTGAGTTAACGCTAGGTGTACGCGCATACGCTGGGCATCGCGCACCCAACGGTCGGTGGTGGGAATATCGGCCAGTTGACCATCGGCGGCCAGCTGGCCTTCGCGAACACCGGCATCCATGTTGATTACTTGCGCATCAAATACTTGTCCCGGCCAGGCATCAAACACTACCTGCGCTGAATCACCAGGGGCCGCATGGCGAAGGCTCTTTTCACGAAAATCGGCAATAATATCCATCCCATCGGTCACTATCGCTACTGCTGGCTGCCCCGCCTGAACGTAGTCACCCACCTCTAGCTGCAGATTGGCAACACGACCGGCTTGCGCGGCGCGCACCTGAGTACGGGCAAGATCCAGCTGCGCCTGGGAGAGCGCATTGCCTGCTTGACGCAAACGCAGATTTGTCTCGCCAGCATCGCCCAACTGCACTTCCAGGCTGACGATTTTAGCCCTGGCTGCTGCTACGCTAGCCTGAGCGGTGCGCTCAGCGGCCACCTGCTGTTCGTACTGTTGGCGCGATACGCTCTGCTGCGCCACAAGAGTTTCAGCACGCTGCAGTTCACCCCGCCGCTCGGCAGCCGTCGCCTCAGCAGACGCCAGCTCCGCTTGTGCAGAGGTTAGCTCTGCTTCCAGCTGGGCATTCTCTCGCCCGGCCTGTTCGCGGTTAAGCTCCGCCTGCTCAACGGCTAAGCGAAACGGCGCCGGGTCTATCTGAAACAGCACGTCACCTTTGGCCACATGTTGATGATCACTCACCAGCACCTCACTCACTGGGCCGCTGAGTTCGGGCGCTATACGCGTTACCGGCCGCATCACCCTCGCCTCCGGCGTCATGGGCATAAAGCTATCGGCTAACAGAAAATAGATAAAAAGCAGTACAAAGGCAGCAAGGGCTACCTTCACCCAGCGGGCAAATGTTTGATCAGGGGTCATGCAGAGCTCACTTGTTAGCCACCAGGCAACTACCTGGCCAGCGCCTCTCAACGGGCACGTATCGTGTAGGGAATCGCATAGGGGACTTTAGTCTAACAATTAATTAGCGCGCTAACAATATAGGTGTTGTAATGATGAAAATAAAAACCCCATAGCCAATTTTTAGCTACAGGGCTTTATATCGAATAAATCTCACGGTGATATTTACCGCCCCTTGGATAAACTCAGCACGACAATGCCGCCAACCACGACTGCCCCACCTACCAACTGGCCGGGGCTAAGCATTTGCCCCAACACAAAGTAACCCAGCACCAGGGAGGCAACCGGCTCGATATTCATCACCGGTGCGTTGCGTGCCATATCGAGTCGCGGCACAAAAATAAACAGCGTCGAAAACGCCGAGCCATACAGCAGACCAAGCAGCGTCAGCCCTAGCCAGCCGGTACTGTTATCCGGCAGGCTCATACCCCCTGGCACCACACCGGCGATGCCGCCAATGATCATGACAATAAACACGGTCTGCATGGTCAACAGGCTGCGCAGGGTGCTGCCCACTCCTGCAAGGCGGTGCTCGGTAACCCACAGCGCGCAGGCAAATACGAAGGCCGCCATTAATCCAAAACCAATGCCTGCTATCCACCCCGGCCCCATGCCATCGGCGCTGGCAATCCATGAGGGAATATCCAGCACCACCAGTAAGCCGATTAAAATCGTGCCCATAATCAGACAGCTACGCAGAGTAGGACGCGGGCCGCCCAACGCCCAACTGAGCAGCGCCAGCTGAATAGGAAAGGTATTGACCAATAGCAGTGCGATCACCACCGGCAGTCTGGCCACCGCCGAGTAGAGACTAACGCTCTGGATCGCGATCAACAGCCCCACGGCGAGTTGCCACGGCCAAGAGCCTGCGGGCAGCCACAGTCGCTTTCTCTGTACGATGACTAATGCCACTAAAATCAGGCAGGCCACCCCCGAGCGGGTTAATACCGCCAGTAACAGCCCGGTGCCATTATCAAACGCAAGCCGCGCCGAGACATGATTGGCGGCGAACATAGTGGCCACGGTCATCATTAACAGAATGGCCAAATGGCGCGGCAGTAGTTTAGGCAAAGGGGACGCTGACATAAGAACAGAACGGCTCATTAAGGGAGTTAAGAAAGAGTAAGGCGAAGATCGGGCGTGTAGCCATCGATAGCTCAGCATGCCTCGCAGTTACATAGTAGGCTAACGAATTCCAGGCGCTGCTTTTCCGCAGCGCAGCATGTTAAACTAAAGTCTATCTCTTTGCTCACTAACCTCCTAGCGAAAAGGTTTTTATGAATGCACCGGTGCTGGTAATTAACTGCGGTTCCTCCTCTATTAAATACGCGTTGATTGACTCAGACCCTCAGGCACCACGTCTTGAAGGCATAGCTGAGCGCCTGGGTAGCGATGAGGCTGGCTTAAAGGGCAAAAACAGTACCGGTGAACGTTTTACTCAGCCACTTCCTGGTGCTGACCATACCCAAGCACTGAATGCCATACTTGAGCGTATGGAGGGCCGATTACCCGTGGCAGTGGGCCATCGCATCGTGCATGGAGGCGAGCATTTCACCCAGGCTGCACTCATTGACGACAGCGTCATCGCCGCTATCCAAACTACCGCAGCGCTTGCCCCCCTGCATAACCCCGCGAATTTGGCCGGCATTGCTGCGACCCAAAACGTCTTTCCTGAACTGCCCCAAGTGGCCGTGTTCGATACCGCTTTCCACCAAACCATGCCGCCGCGTGCCTACCGTTACGCCCTGCCAGAAAGCCTCTACGTTGAGCATGGCATTCGCCGCTACGGCTTTCATGGCACCAGCCACGCTTACGTTAGCCAGCGGGCGGGCGAACTGAGTAGCCGTGGCGCAGGCGGCTGGCTGACCGCCCACTTGGGCAATGGTTGCTCCACCAGCGCGGTTTGGAACAATCAAAGCCAGGATACCAGCATGGGCCTTACCCCACTGGAAGGCTTGGTGATGGGCACCCGCAGTGGCGACGTCGACCCCGGCCTGCACGCCCATCTACACCGCCAACTGGGCTGGTCGTTAGACAAAATCGACAACGTGCTCAATAAAGAGAGCGGCCTACTGGGCCTTTCAGGCTTAACCAACGACATGCGCGAAATTGAGGAGGCGGCTGAACAAGGGCACGCCACCGCACAGTTAGCCATGGAGGTGTTCTGTTACCGTATCGCCAAATCGTTAGCGGCACTCTCCTGCGCACTACCCCAATTAGACGGGGTTATTTTTACCGGTGGCATCGGCGAGAACTCGCCTATTGTGCGCCTTCATGTGCTGTCACTTATGCCCCACTTCGGCTTTGCGTTGGATAAAGATGCTAACGAAACGACTATTCGCGGCAAAGAGGGCAAGCTGGATAGCGCTGGTCATGAAGGCCCCCAGGTGTGGGTGATCCCTACCGATGAAGAGGGTCGCATAGCCCTGGAAACCCGTCACTGCTTAGAGACACGTGTATGACTCCCCACCCCGATCAGCCACAAGCGATTCTGTTAGTGCCTACCAGCCAGGGCGTCGGGCTTACCTCCGCCTGTCTGGGTTTAATTCAAGCGCTGGATACCATCGGCCTGAAAGCCGGATTTTTAAAGCCGTTTATGCAGAACGAGCTGAACGGCCCAGGTTTGGATCGTTCCACCGCGTTGGTCTCCCGGGCCCTAAACCAACGCCCGCCGTCGCCGATTTCCCAGGCGCGGCTGGAGCGCTTGCTGCGCGACGACCAAACCGATGAGCTAATGGAAAACGCCGTTGAGCTCTATGAGCAGGTTGTCCAGCAGGCCCACCGCGATGGCAGCACCTTAGACCTTGTCGTGGTAGAGGGCGTGGTGCCCACCCAGCACACCACCTATGCGACTCAAACCAATGCCCAACTCGCCAACGCGCTGAATGCGCGGATTATTCTTGTCGGATCTGGTGACTTAAACGAGCCCCAGGCACTGGCCGAACAGCTTGATATGCACGCACGCAGCTTTGGCGGAGTTAGCTCCAGCCGCACCCTGGGCGGCATTTTGATGCGCATGAAGAACCTGCCTTACGCTCAGGAAGACGATCTTTCTGCCGCGCCGGGCACCTTCAAACCGCAGCTGGAAGAGTCGGTACTCACTGAGCTACGCCAGTACTCCCCTGCCCTGGCAACCGATAAATTCCATCTGATTGGCGTGGTGCCTTACAGCAAAACCCTTAGCGCCTTGCGCACCCTGGATGTGGCCCGAGCGCTTAACGCCAAGCTGCTGAACGAAGGCGAGGCAGCCAGCCGCCGGGTGCTCTCCACCAGCCTCTGCGCACGCAGTGCTGCCAACGCCCTGCATATTTTCACCCCTGGCAGCTTGGTAGTCGCCTCAGGTGACCGCGACGATGTGGTACTGGCCTCAGCGCTAGCGACCATGAACGGTATTCAGCTAGCGGGCGTACTGCTGACCAACGGCTTTATGCCTAACGACAGCATGATTGAAATGTGCCGCCCCGCGCTCAAAACGGGCCTACCGGTATTGGCGGTAGAGACCGACAGCCTGACCACGGCACAGAACCTCAGCCAGTTAAGCAGCGAAATCCCTATGGACGATTTCGAGCGCGCCGAACAGGTGGCTCGTTACGTCGCCGCCCATATAGATCTTGAGTGGTTGAAAGCCCACCTGAGCAGCGGTTATACCCGCCGCCTTTCGCCTTCAGCGTTTCGCCATCAGTTGGTTAAACTCGCTCAATTGGCTAAAAAGCGCGTGGTGCTACCAGAGGGTGATGAGCCACGTACTGTAGAAGCGGCCATTATCTGCCAGCGCCGCGGCATTGCCGACTGTGTGCTGCTGGGTAAGCGTGACGATATCGAAAACGTAGCGCGTAACCGCGGACTCACGCTGCCCAAAGCGCTGACGATCATCGATCCCGAAAGCAGCCGCGCGCGCTATATTGGCCCGATGGTCGAGCGTCGTCGTGGCAAGCTCAACGAGCTAACCGCCGAAGCGCAGCTGCAAGACAACGTAGTGCTCGGCACCATGATGCTGCAGCTGGATGAAGTCGACGGGCTGGTTTCCGGCGCCGTACACACCACCGCCAACACCGTGCGGCCCGCCTTTCAGTTGATTAAAACCGCGCCGGAGTATAACCAAGTCTCGTCGATCTTCTTTATGCTGCTGCCCGAGCAGGTGGTGGTCTACGGCGACTGCGCGGTTAATCCCGACCCGGACGCTGAAACCCTGGCGGAAATCGCCCTGCAAAGCGCCCGCTCCGCTGAAGCCTTCGGTATTGAGCCACGCGTCGCCATGATCAGCTACTCCACCGGTGACTCCGGCACCGGTGCGGATGTAGATAAAGTCCGCGAAGCCACCCGCATTGCTAAAGAACGCGCGCCGCACTTGGCCATCGACGGCCCGCTACAGTACGACGCCGCCGCCATCGAGAGCGTGGGCAAGCAGAAAGCCCCCGACTCGCCGGTGGCAGGTAAAGCCACCGTGTTTGTGTTCCCCGACCTCAACACCGGCAATACCACCTACAAAGCGGTGCAGCGTAGCGCCCGCGTAGTAAGCGTTGGCCCCATGCTGCAAGGGTTGAACAAGCCGGTGAACGACCTTTCCCGCGGCGCATTGGTCGACGATATCGTTTATACCATTGCCCTCACCGCCATTCAGGCCAGCCAGCGGGAAAGCTGAGTTACAGAAACTTTTCCTTAGCCAATAAAAACGCCCCAAGCAGACAACTGCTTGGGGCGTTTTTATTAACAACTTAAAGGTATGAGAGGGCTAGACCCACATCGGCACCATCGATTCCAACACCATGACTAAACTCATCGCGGTGATGGTAAGGATAGAGACGCCAAACACCTTTTTGGCCCAGCGCACATCGTCGTCTAAACGGTAGCCGCGCAGTGCCAAGTAGAGCCAGTAACCGCCCATAGTCAGCGCCACGCACAGATACCCCGCGCCCGCCTGGCTGGCCAGCCCTAGCGCCAGCGAAGCAGGTATAAACGCCACGATATAGCCGAGGATATGGTGTTTCGCCATTTTGACCCCGCGCACCACCGGCAGCACCGGAATCGAGGCGCGGCGGTAATCGGCGTAGCGGAAAATAGCAATGGCGTAGGAGTGCGGCATCTGCCACAGGCAGAAAATAACCAGCAGCATAATGGCACCGCTGTCGAACTGCCCCGTCACGGCGCAGTAGCCCACCACCGGCGGCATCGCGCCGGAAAGGCTGCCCACCAAGGTGCCATACTCTGAGCGGCGCTTCATATAGAGGCTATAAAGCCCCACATACACGCCCCAGCCAATGACTGCCAAGGCAACGGTTAGCCCGTTGGTGCCCAGCGCCAGACACACCACCCCCGACACACCCAGCAGCGCCGAAACGCCCAGCGCTTGGGTGATGGAAATGCTGCCCCTGACCAGGGGGCGATGGCGCGTACGCGCCATCAATGCATCAATATCGCGGTCAATGACGTTGTTACACGCACAGCCCGACGCAATGATTAATGCAATCCCCACCATGACCGCGACAAAGCTGAGCCACTCGAACTGCCCCTGGGCGGCCAGGGAATAGCCGCCTAGAGTAGCAATCAGGTTGCCCCCGATAATGCCCGGTTTGGTCAGCTCAAGCAGATCCCGCCAGCGGCTAGGTGCTGAAATCAGCCGATCATCATGTTGAGATGCAGATGCTGCATGATCCACAGCGAGCCTCCTACCACTAAGACGAGAATCGTCAGTGTGAAGACGAAGGACATCAGATTCCAGCCCTCGTCGGCTTTGGTATTCATATGCATGAACATAACCAGCTGTACCAATATCTGCAGCACAGCGGTCACCACGACCACGATGACGGTAGCCAGTGTGCTGAGTGCGCCACTCATCACTACCGCAAAGGGGATGATGGTCAGTATCAGCGACAATACCAGTCCTGTCACATACGACTTAACGCTGCCATGGGCATTGGGTGAACTAGACGAAGAATGACTCATCTCACAGCACTCCCATCAGATAGACGAATGAGAAGACACAGATCCAGACAATATCCAGGAAGTGCCAGAACAGACTTAGGCACAAAATCCTCGGCCGGGTCATATCGTTCAACCCTTTGGTGTACAGCTGTACCAGCATCACCAAAATCCAGATCAAACCAAAGGTCACGTGTAGCCCGTGGGTGCCCACCAGAGTGAAGAACGACGACAAAAATGCACTTTTATCCGGCCCATAGCCTTCATGAATCAGATGCTGAAATTCGTAGATCTCCATGCCCACGAACCCCGCTCCCAGTAGGAAAGTCACGGCGAGCCACGCTTTTACCTGACCAAGGCGTTCGGCGTTCATCGCCAGCACACCCATGCCGAAAGTAAAACTACTGAACAACAGCAGAAACGTTTCGACCAGTACAAACGGCAGCTCGAAAATTTCCGCCGCTGAGGGGCCTGCTGCCGTGCCCTTCATCAACACGGCGTAGGTGGCGAAGAGCGATCCGAAGATCACCAAATCGCTCATTAAGTAGACCCAGAACCCGAACAATTTCGTGCCCGTGGCATCGTGATGCTCTTCCTCGTGCTCTACCGGGTGGTGTGAGCTATGATTTAGCGTATCAGTCGACATTACGCTTGCGCCTCCACGCCTAGTTTTTGTTCACATTTGAGTTGATGCTCACGTTCGATGCGCTCAACTTCTGCGGCGGGAACGTAGTAATCGATATCGTCGTTAAATACCCGTGCCATAAAGCTCACAAATACACCTACGGCACCTACACCCGCTAACCACCAGATATGCCATACCAGCGCGAAACCAATCACGAGTGCGAACAGGCTAATCACCGGACCTGCCACCGTGTTACGCGGCATGTGAATATCGGTGTAAGGGGCTTCTTCAAGCTGCTCTTCGCCGCGCTGTTTCTGCGACCAGAAGCTGTCGATATCGCCCACTTCCGGCAAACGCGCAAAGTTGTAGAACGGCGCAGGGGAGGAGGTTGACCACTCCAAAGTGCGACCATCCCAGGGATCGCCAGTGACATCCGCATTTTGTTTACGGTCACGGATGCTGACCCAGAACTGAATAACGGTGCAGGCAATACCCATCATGATGATCACCGCGCCTACCCAAGCCAGAATCATCCACGGCTGCCATTCGGGGTTGGCGTATGACTGCATGCGGCGCACGGCGCCAAAGAAGGCCAGCACGTAAAGCGGCATAAAGGCGACGTAGAAGCCGATAAACCAGCACCAGAACGAACGCTTGCCCCACTTTTCGCTCAGCGTGAAACCGAACGCTTTGGGGAACCAGAAGGTCAGACCCGCCATCATGCCGAACACCACGCCACCGATAATGACGTTATGGAAGTGGGCAATAACGAACAGGCTGTTATGCAGTACAAAGTTGGCTGCGGGCACCGCCAGCATAACGCCGGTCATACCGCCCAGGGTAAAGGTGATAATAAAGCCCAGCGTCCACAGCACCGGCGAAGTGAGTTCTAAGCTGCCGCGGAACATGGTGAACAGCCAGTTGAAGACTTTCACCCCGGTAGGTATGGCGATGATCATCGTCATAATGCCGAAGAAGGCGTTGACGTTGGCCCCTGCTCCCATGGTGAAAAAGTGGTGTAGCCAAACAATAAACGACAGCAAGGTGATCGCAATGGTCGCCCATACCATGGTGGCGTAGCCGAATAGGCGCTTACGGGCAAAGGTCGAAATAACTTCAGAGAACACGCCAAAGGCGGGCAGAATCAGGATATAGACTTCCGGGTGGCCCCAAGCCCAGATGAGATTGACGTACATCATCATGTTGCCGCCAAAATCATTGGTAAAGAAGTGCATACCCAAATAGCGATCCAGGGTGAGCAGTGCGATGGTCGCGGTTAAAATCGGGAAGGAAGCGATGATCAGCACGTTGGCGCACAGCGATGTCCAGGTGAAGATCGGCATGCGGAACATCGTCATGCCCTTGGTGCGCATTTTAATAATGGTCACGAAGAAGTTGATACCGGTGAGCGTCGTACCTATCCCGGATATCTGCAACGCCCATATCCAGTAATCGACCCCCACCCCGGGACTAAACTCGATCCCCGATAAAGGCGCATAGGCAAGCCAGCCGGTTTTGGCGAATTCGCCCACCACCAGCGAGATATTGACCAGTATCGCCGCTACGGCAAACAGCCAAAAACTTAAGTTATTCAGGAAAGGGAAGGCGACGTCGCGGGCGCCAATTTGCAGCGGCACCACCAGGTTCATCAGGCCGATGACCATGGGCATGGCGACAAAGAAGATCATAATAACGCCGTGGGCGGTAAAGATCTGGTCGTAGTGTTCAGGGGGCAAATAGCCCGCTGCATCCCCGGCGGCCATAGCCAACTGGGTACGCATCATTATCGCATCCGAGAAGCCACGCAGCAGCATGACCAGGGCAACAATGAAATACATAATGCCGAGCTTTTTATGGTCAACGGAGGTAAACCACTCGTTCCACAGCCAGCCCCATTTACGGTAGTAAGTTATCAAACCAAACAGTGCGATCCCGCCAATGGCCATAAAGGCTGCGACGACCATGATGATCGGCTCATGATAGGGAATTGACTCTAAACTGAGTTTTCCAAACACGGCTTAACCTCCCGCTTCTACGCTAGAGGAGTGGCTGCGCATGGCATGATCCTGACTAGCATGGTTGTTGGTGACATGACCTGATTCGGCCGCGTGATCGGTAGCGTGAGCGCTTTCACCATCGTGCGAGTCAGCATGATCGCCGCTCAGCTGGTGGTCGCCGCCCATAGAGTGTTCACCGCCGGTGTGGAAGCTTTTCAAAATGCTTTCATACAGCGACGGCGAAACGGCCGAGAAGTACTCCACCGGATTCGATTCGCTGGGTTCAGCCAACGCTTCATAACCTTCGGGGTAGGTCAGCGTTTGTGGGGCGCCGCGCACAGTTTCCACCCAGGCATCAAAATCGGCGGGCGTGGTCACCTTGGCGTCAAAGGTCATGCCGGAGAAGCCTGCCCCACTGTAGTTGGTGGAGCGGCCAGGGTAGCTACCCGTTTCATCGGCGATAAGATGAACATCGTTATCCATACCCGCCATGGCGTAGATCTGACTGCCAAGGTGAGGGATAAAGAAGGCATTCATCACCGAGCCGGAGCTCACCCGAAAGCGCACCGGGGTATCCACCGGGAAGGCCACTTCATTAACGCTGGCCACGCCCTGCTCGGGGTAGATAAACAACCACTTCCAATCCAGCGCTACGGCCTGTATTTCGATCGGCGCCACGTCGCTTTCCAGCGGCTTGTGAGGGTCAAGGCTATGGGAGGTTTTCCAGGTCAACAGGGCGAGTACAGCGATAATCGCACAGGGTACGATCCACACCACTGCCTCGATCACATTGGAGTGCGCCCAGTCAGGCATGTAATTAGCTACGCTATTACTGCGCCGGTAGCGCCAGCCAAACAGCAGCGTCATGACAATAACAGGAATAACCACAATCAACATGAGGCCAAAGGCGGTCAGAATCAGCGTTCGCTGTTCAGCGCCAACCTGGCCTTTTGGGTCTAGCAGCGCTGAACTACAGCCTGCTAGAAACAGACACAGCGCAAGGAGCACCAAGGTGCCTCGCCTGCGCCAAAGAGAGCGTCGTTGCATGGTGTGATCTCGTCCAGGTTTTAAAAGTAAGGTTTTAAAAACAACAGGTTGATTAGAAACTAGCCAGCCACGCCATTTATATAAATAGCAGGCTAACTACCACCCCATACTCTTCCCAAAACATGCTCGTAAGCACACAGCTAAAAACGTTGCTAAAAACAATGCGTATCGCAGTGAGCGTCATTGCTCCGGGAAAAATATGCGTCGCCGGATGGGAATTGGCGACGAGCCAAGCTGGCCCAATCACGAAAGATTAGATCAACTAAGACTAAAGTATTTTCTATTGATCGAGATCATGAAAGAAGTGGCGCATTGCCGCACCCAAGGTATTGACTACCATCAACAACGCCCCACTCTCTTAGGCTACCGTCACTTTTGGCACATCACTTCCATGGCCATCTAATAGTTGCGGTGCGCCCTCTTCGTCGGTGACCACCACATCAAAATCGTCCAGTGCGGCGAAATAGGCAGGCCGAACCACACCGAACTTGCTGGCATCTACCACCAACAGCCGCTGTATGGCGGTGGCAATGGCAGCCTGTTTAGGGGCCACTTCGTGAAAGTGAAAGCAACTTACTCCGCGCTCTAAATCCACCCCTGCAGCGGAGATCAGCGCTTTATTAATGCCTAGCCGTTCGACAGCGGCGGCCATATTATCGCTGCCAAAGGATTGAGAGGCGGCATAAAACAGCCCGCCTAATAGTACCAAGCGAACATTGGGGAGCGCGGCGACAGCGTTGGCAACGTTAAGCGCATAGGTGACTACCGTTAGCTCATGAAAATGGCTTAACTGGCTCAGCAACGGCATCAGCGTTGAGCCGCAATCAATAAACAGCGTATCGCCCTCTTCTATATAGGCTAACGCACGCTGGCAGAGCCGATGCTTGGCTTGATAGTGGCTGGCCTGCTGTTCATTCAAGTCATAAATAGGGGTTACGCCTGGGTAATTTGCCATCACTAACCGCCCCCCCAGCAGGCTAATAGTGTTCTTCTGGGTACTCAGATCGCGGCGGATAGTCATTTCTGAAACATCGCACAACTCTGCGGCATCGCGCAGGTGCAGAGTGCCGCCACTGGCAAGCGCTTCCTGAAGTTTGGCAAGGCGCAGCGCGCTTCGGCCATTGGTAGTGGGCATCTCCTTGCAAACCCCTCTTGTTGTGTGAAGCTAAACGTAAATATCGTGTCGATGTCTTGGCGATGCTGCCTTCATAAATAGTCAGCGTTCATTTCTATGCTGCGTGAGCAACGGCGGAATTTCCACTGCTATATCATCATGCGATGTCTCTATGGCCATGTCTCCACGGCTATCACAACCCTTGAACCATCCAGTCTCTGCCTGATTCCCGTGAGAGCTATATGACATTTAAATAGCGTTGATGTGACAATACTTGCAAATCAACGTTAGAAAAATAACACTGAATGTTATAATTTTAACATTAACGCCAGCCCGCACGACTATAACCTCGGATAGCCACACCCAAATGGCTCCGCGACAACCCTTGTTGAGGCTCTCATGACTGCTCGTACACACTCTCGCACCCCTTCGTCTAAGACCGCGCTTGGCGCTGGCGTATTAGGGGCAATGCTGACTACGCCGCTAATGGCAGACGAGGCTGCTCAGCCGCATCCCCTTGATCGGCTATGGTCATTCGCCAACGTTTCAGTTAACTACCTGGATTGGTCAAACGGCACCGAGGCGCGCACCGCGTCCAACGCGGCGAAAAGCGACTTTATGTTTCTCGAAATCGAAGGCGGCGCTGGCTTTAGCTGGGGCGAATTTTACGGCTTCTTTGATTTCGAGAACCCCACCAACGACCAGTTCGATGAGCCCAGCGGTGGTAAAGACAACTTCCGCACCGCGGGTAAAGTGACCTCTCACATTTACCTGGGTGATAGCCCGCTATCGATTTACGCCCACCTGTATGACTTCCGCGATTACGGTTATAACAGCCGCGAGCAGGATCAGATTCTGGGTTTGGGTTACCGTACCACCTTTGATAACGGCCTATGGTTTAAACCCTTTATTGGCGCGGCGCGGGTGCAAAGTAATAGCTATACCGGCATGAACGGCTATATGGCAGGCTGGGTCGCGGGTTATGATTTCAACGCGCTCAACCAGAACTTCAGCGTCACCAACTGGCACGAACAGACGTTTGGCCGTGACGATGAATACCTGGAGCAGAACTACGTGGGCGACACGGCAGGTAGTGTGGGCACCAACGGTGCACTGAGCCTATGGTGGCATCCGAGCGATTTGATCACCACCGGCATTCAGTACCGTTACTCTGAGAATAAGTTGGGCACCCCCAACGATTATCAGAATGCGATGATCTACTCCGTCAAGCTCAACTTACTATAAACGCGCTTCTTACTCGCGGACTCGAAGGATCTCCTTATGACACTCCTTATGAGCTTGGTGGGCATGGTCACTCTGGTGGCCATTGCCCTGATCTTCTCCTACGACCGTAAATCTATCCGGCTGCGTACCGTGCTGGGCGCCTTTGCTATTCAAGCGGGGATTGGTGCCTTTGTACTCTATGTGCCGTTTGGCCAAGCGGTACTACAGGCCATCTCCTCCGGCGTTAGCCAAATTTTGGTGTATGCCAACGACGGTATCGGCTTTCTGTTCGGCGGCTTAGCCGATGTGGATAATGTCGGCTTTGTATTTGCGATCAAAGTACTCCCCGTCATTATCTTCTTCTCCTCGCTGATCGCCGTGCTCTACTACATCGGCATTATGCAGTGGGTGATTCGTATTCTGGGCGGCGCTCTGCAGAAAGCCTTGGGCACCTCACGCACGGAGTCGCTTTCCGCAACCGCCAATATTTTCGTCGGCCAAACCGAAGCACCGTTGGTGGTGCGTCCGTTTATCGCC
The DNA here is from genome assembly GCF_020595105.1 of Halomonas sp. FeN2. NCBI lineage: Bacteria > Pseudomonadati > Pseudomonadota > Gammaproteobacteria > Oceanospirillales > Halomonadaceae > Halomonas > Halomonas sp. FeN2. The sequence continues at coordinate 3,734,707 of NZ_CP074200.1, read as the reverse complement.
CGAATGACGCCTTCGCAGCTGTTTGCCGTTATGTGTGGTGGTCTGGCGTCGGTCGCCGGTTCAGTATTGGCGGGCTACGCCGCGCTGGGTATTCCCATGGAGTACTTGGTGGCAGCCTCCTTTATGGCGGCGCCGGGCGGGTTGCTGTTCGCCAAGCTGATCATGCCGGAAACCCAAGACGTTACCGACAGCGACAGCGTTTCCAAGGTGGAAGAAGAGATTGAAGCCCAGGAAGATAAACCTGCCAACGTCTTGGATGCGGCGGCATCGGGTGCCACCTCGGGTCTAATGCTGGCCGCCAACGTGGGCGCCATGCTACTCGCCTTTATCGCCCTGATTGCGTTAGTTAACGGCATTCTAGGCGGCGTTGGCGGCTGGGTGGGCTTTGACTCGCTGAGTCTGGAGCTGATCTTGGGCTGGCTGTTTGCCCCGCTGGCCTTCCTCTTGGGTGTACCTTGGGAAGAGGCTACTCTGGCTGGGTCCTTCATCGGCCAAAAATTAGTGGTCAACGAATTCGTCGCCTATATCAACCTTGCGCCCTACATTGATGGGGAACAGGTGGTGGCTGCGACGGGTCAAATGATGACACCGCACACCATGGCGATCCTCTCTTTTGCGCTGTGTGGCTTTGCGAACCTCTCCTCCATTGCGATTCTGCTGGGTGGTCTGGGTAGCATTGCCCCTACCCGCCGCAAAGAGATTGCTCGTTTTGGCGTCAAAGCCGTGTTGGCCGGTACACTGTCCAACTTGATGTCGGCCTCGATTGCTGGCTTCTTTATCGCCCTAAGTAACGCCACTGCTTAATGCAGCGGGCTTACTGAAGGTGACGGGCACTGCGGCTTTATCCGCAGTGCCCGTTTTTATCTTTTACTGATTTGTGAGAATTCCATGACTGCGACTGCTTCCCCCCATATCGTCCAAGCCGCCCGCCAAGCGCTTACCCTCATGGATCTGACGAGCCTGAACGACAGCGATACTGACAGCACCATTGAAGCGCTCTGCCAGCAGGTAAAGACACCCTTTGGCACCCCGGCTGCAGTCTGTGTCTACCCCCAGTTTATTGTCACGGCCCAGCGTGCGCTCACTGCTCACACACTCAATGACCAGGTCAAGATCGCCACGGTCACCAATTTTCCAGATGGTGGTGATGACATCATGGGCGCTGCTCGGGAAACCCGTGACGCCGTTGCCTCCGGTGCCCACGAAGTCGATGTCGTCTTTCCCTACCGCGCGCTGATGGCAGGCGACGAAGAGACCGGCCTTGAGTTGGTTGAAATGTGCAAAGCCGCCTGCGCTGGCCAAGCACTGCTCAAAGTGATCATTGAGTCCGGCGAACTCAAAGAGCCTGCACTGATCAAACGCGCTAGCGAACTGGCTATTGAAGGCGGCGCGGATTTCATTAAAACATCGACAGGTAAAGTTGCCGTTAACGCTACGCTGGAAGCCGCTGAAATTATGCTCAAAGCCATCAAGGCCAGTGGCCAAGACGTTGGTTTTAAAGCAGCAGGTGGCGTTAAAACCGCTGAAGACGCAGCGGAATATTTGGCTCTTGCCAACGACATCATGGGTCCAGGCTGGGTAACCCCAGCTCACTTCCGCTTTGGTGCCTCTAGCCTGCTGGGTAATCTGCTGGCGACGCTGACCGGCAACACCAACGCGGCCACCACTGACGGAGGTTACTAATGTCTGCCAAACACACCCTACTCCCCCAGGAACTGATTCGCCTAAAGCGTGACAACCAGCCGCTGCCCGCGGAAGAGATTAAAGCCTTTGTGCAGGGCATTGCCGATGATCGCATCAGCGACGCTCAGATTGGCGCCTTCACCATGGCAGTATTTCTCAACGGCATGAGCCGTGAAGAAGTCGTAGCGCTGACCACCGCTACCCGCGACTCCGGCCACGTGATGCAGTGGAGCGACCTCAACCTGCCCGGCCCGATTGTCGATAAGCACTCCACCGGCGGCGTGGGTGACTTGGTTTCACTGGTACTCGGCCCATGGGTCGCTGCCTGCGGCGCCTTTGTACCGATGATCTCAGGTCGTGGCCTGGGCCACACCGGCGGCACCCTGGATAAGCTCGAATCGATCCCCGGCTACGACCCCTACCCCGCACCAGAGCGTTTCCGCGAGGTGGTTAAATCCACCGGTGTGGCGATTATCGGCCAAACGGGTGATCTCGCCCCCGCCGACAAGCGCATCTACGGCGTGCGTGATGTGACCGCCACGGTGGAATCGATTCCGCTGATTACCGCCTCTATTCTAGGCAAGAAGCTGGCTTCCGGACTGGATGCGCTGGTGATGGACGTTAAAGTCGGCAGCGGCGCCTTTATGCCCACGCCGGAAAAATCCCGCGAGCTGGCTAAAAGTATCGCCAATGTGGCCACCCAAGCGGGTACGCCCACGACTGCTCTGCTTACCGACATGAGCCAGCCGCTGGCTCCCTGCGCCGGTAACGCCGTTGAAATCGTCGAGACCCTGGCACTACTGCGCGGAGACCGCCCCAACAGTCGCGTGATGCAAGTCACCCGAGAACTGGCAGTGGAAATGCTGATTGCCGGCAAGCTCGCAGGCTCACGTGAAGAAGCGCTTACTCAGCTTGAGAAGGCGCTAACTTCTGGCGCGGCCGCTGAAGTATTCGCCCGCATGGTGCGCGAACTCGGCGGCCCCAGCGACTTTATTGAGCGCTCGGAGCACTACTTGGCCAAAGCCGAGGTGATTAAGCCCGTGTATGCCGAAAAACCAGGTGTCGTCCAGCGTATCGACACCCGAGCGGTGGGCATGAGCGTGGTGGAACTGGGCGGCGGCCGCCTGCGTAACGACGCCAGCGTCGATCACAGCGTCGGCTTTACGGCTATCGTCGAAATCGGCGAGAGCGTGGATAGCCAGCGCCCCATTGCCATGGTACACGCCCGCAGTGAAGCCGCCGCCGACCGTGCCGCCGAGCAGTTGCGCGCGGCGTTTACGATTGGCGAAGGTACCGCCAGCGCCGATACCCTGCTACAAGACACTTTCCGTGGAGAAGCCTTATGAGCCGCGCGATTGTCCTGGTACTTGACTCCTTTGGGATTGGCGCCGCCCCGGATGCCGCCACCTTCGGCGATGAAGGTTCCGACACCCTGGGTCATATTGCCGCCGCCTGCGCCCGTGGCGAGGCGGATAACGCCAACCGCTCAGGCCCGCTCAAGCTGCCCAACATGGCCAAGCTGGGGCTATTTCACGCCCACCGCGATGCCACGGGAAGCGTTGCCGAAGGCGTCACGCTGCCGGAAAACCTGGAAGGCGCGTACGCCCATGCCAAAGAAATTTCCAGCGGCAAAGACACCCCCTCCGGCCACTGGGAAATTGCCGGCGTTCCGGTACGCTTCGAGTGGGGCTACTTTCTGGATAAAACTGACAGTTTCCCCCTTGAGCTGCTCGATGCCATCGTGCAAGAAGCCGACCTCACCGGGGTCATTGGCAACTGCCATGCGTCAGGCACCGAGATCATCGCCCGCCTGGGTGAAGAGCACATAGCCACCGGCAAGCCCATCGTTTATACCTCGGCGGATTCGGTGTTCCAAATTGCCGCCCACGAAGAGCATTTCGGCCTTGAACGGCTTTATAAGCTGTGCGAAACCGTCCGCGAGCTGCTGGAGCCTTATAACATTGGCCGCGTCATTGCGCGTCCGTTTATCGGCGAAGACAGCAACACCTTCGCCCGCACCGGCAACCGTCGCGACTACAGCGTAGAGCCGCCCTCACCCACCGTGCTGCAGAAGCTTGATGATGCCGGCGGCGAAGTGGTCTCGATTGGTAAAATTGCCGATATCTACGCCCACTGCGGCATTACCCACAAGGTAAAAGCCAGCGGTCACGATGCATTGATGGACGCCACGCTCAAAGAGATCGAGCGCACCAGCCAACGCGACGAAGGCGAGCGCGCCATGATCATGACCAACTTTGTCGATTTTGACTCGGTCTATGGCCATCGCCGCGACGTGGCGGGCTATGCCGCCGCACTGGAAGATTTCGACGCCAAGCTGCCTAAGCTGCTGGCTGCGCTAAGCGAAGATGACCTGCTGATTCTCACCGCTGATCACGGCTGCGACCCCAGCTGGCACGGCACCGAGCACACCCGCGAGTACATACCCATTCTGGTACACGGCCCCGGCTTTACCCCCGGCCCGCTGGGCGAGCGCGGCACCTTTGCCGATATTGGCCAAACCCTGGCCGACTTTTTCCTGCTACCGGCCATGGCCGATGGCAAAAGCTTTCTTCCTGAAGCCGCTTAAAGGAGATATTTGATGGCTACCCCGCATATTAACGCTGCCCCCGGCGATTTCGCTGATACCGTCCTGATGCCCGGCGACCCGCTGCGCGCCAAATACATCGCCGACACCTACCTGGAGAACGTTCGCCAGGTCAATGACGTGCGCAATATGTTCGGCTACACCGGCACCTACAAAGGCCGCGAGATTTCCGTGATGGGCCACGGCATGGGCATTCCATCGGTCTCCATCTACGCCAAAGAGCTAATCACCGACTACGGCGTTAAATCGCTCATTCGCGTGGGCTCCTGCGGCGCGGTGCGCGACGATGTCAACGTGCGCGATGTGGTCATCGGCATGGGTGCCAGTACCGACTCCAAAGTCAATCGTATGCGCTTTAACGATCACGACTTCGCCGCGATTGCGGATTTTGAGCTGACTCAGCACGCGGTGGCTGCCGCCAAGGCCAAGGGCGTGCCGGTCAAAGTGGGCAACATCTTCTCAGCGGACTTGTTCTACAACCCGCAAACCGAAATGGCTGAAATGCTCAAGCGCTACGGCATTGTCGGCGTTGAGATGGAAGCCGCTGGCCTGTACGGCGTCGCCGCCGAGTTTGGTGCCCGCGCCATGACCATCTGCACCGTGTCGGATCACATCCTGAAAGGCGACTCGCTCTCCAGCGCCGATCGTCAAACCACTTTCGACGATATGATGCTGATTGCACTGGACACCGTTCTACGCGACGACGCTGCCCGCGCTTGAAGCGCTGACATGGCCTAAAGCAAGGTTCTTCTTCGCTCAGTATGGAATTATCTCTACCAGCCTGATAGTTGCACCCGTGGGAGATGACGAAGAACCAAAAGGAAAAATGATGGAACAGGTATCGGAAGAGATCGTTCAGAAGTTATTCAGCGCCCGGGCTAACGCCTATGTGCCCTACTCTAATCACCCGGTGGCGTCGGTGATGGTGACCCCTGACGGTCAGCAGTTTGCCGGCACCAACGTGGAGGTGGCGCACTACAAAGGCTTGTGTGCTGAAGCCTCGGCCATTTCCGCCATGGTAACCGCAGGCCAACGCCAGCTGGCGACCGTATTCGTCATGGGCCCAGCTGATCACTTGTGCACGCCCTGCGGCGATTGTCGTCAGCGAATTCGTGAGTTCGCCACGCCAGAAACGCAGATCAAGGTGCTTTCCGGCAGCGGCGAAATGATGAAAACCTACACCATGGAAACGCTGCTGCCCGACGCCTTCGGGCCTGAGCAATTGCCACCGCGTTAACTACCCAGTTTCGCGCACCACCAGCGTCACCGGCAGCGATACGTGCCGGGACGCTTCCCCCGCCCTCGCTTCTGCCAGTAGTGCCATGCTCGTCTCGGCTATCTCGGCAATATCCTGCCGTACGGTGGTGAGCCCAGTGGCGAGGGTGGGCAGGTCATCAAAGCCTGTTACCGCGACCTGAAAAGGCACTTCAATCCCGCGGTCTTCCAGCGCGGCCACACAGCCCAACGCTAGTTCGTCGGTGGCGCATACCAGCGCATCAAAAGGCAGTGGTTGGGCGCCCTCTTCGTCTAAATAGCGATTTAGATAGCGATAGCTGTTAAGGGAGTCTGACGCCAAGCGGTGCGGTAGGCTGATCAAGCGTTCGGCGAGCCCCGCCTCTGCCAACGCCCGCCGGTAGCCCTCCAAGCGGCTATGGGGACGCGGCACCTCTAGCTCGCCGCCCATAAAGGCCAGCCGTTGGCGCCCGTGAGTAATGAGGTGGTGGGTCATCTCATACAGACCCTGCCTATCATCCGGGGCGACAGAAAAGCCTTCCCCGGCGTCACCTATGCGTACAAAAGGAATCGCAGCGGCCTTAAGCAGCGCCGGGCGCTCATCGTCTGGGGCTTCACCAAGCAAAATAGCAGCCCCCGCGCGTTCGGGTAATTCGGCGGTTTGCTGGTGATTAAAGAACACCGGCACCATACCCTGCTGATGAAGGGCCACGGTAAGGTGTTGGTAGAGCAAGATATAGTAAGGGCGCAGCTCGATATCCTGACGTCCGAGAGAGATGCCTACCACCGCCGTTTTACCACTTATTAGCTGACGAGCCGCGGCGCTGGGCTGGTAGGCCACTTCTTGGCTAATCGCCAAAATTTTCTCACGCAGGGCGTCACTGAGCCCTGGTTTGCCGTTCAGGGCCCGGCTGACCGAGGCAATCGATACTTCGGCCCGCCGGGCAATTTCTCGGATGGTGGCCGTTTGGGCGCTTTGATTGCTCTTTATCACCGAATCTCTCACCGGCTATTTCCCGCCCTATTTTTCACCTGGAATGCCTCCAGTGTGCCGAAAAACGCCCGGCGTTGCGACGCTGATTACACTGCAATTTCCAGACTGCGGTCTTCCTGACTGGAGATAACGCAGGCATCAAGCACAGTTTGGATCGCTGCCCCTCGGGCAAAGTCCGGCTGGTCGTTTTCACCACTGCGGATGCTTTCCACAAACCGCTGATAGATACTGGGCGTTGGCGGTGCCTTCACTGTGCCCCAACGCGCTGGGTGAACGTCATCGTCCAAACACACCTGCACGTCGTCTTTTGAGGCGTCTAAATCGACGCGAATAGCACCTTTATCGCCGTGCACGCTCAGGGTTAGCGAGTTATGGTGTCCGGTCGCCCAACGGGTGGCTTGAATGGTGCCCTTGGCCCCATTGGCAAAAGTCACTCGCATTAGCGCGGTATCGTTGGCATCCAGTAGATAGTCGCCGATGCGGTTATTCGGGGCTTTTTCAAAGCAGGTCAGTTCGCAGTTCACGCGACTAATATCGCCCACCGGGAAGCTGGCGAAATCGACAATATGCACGCCTACATCGCCCAATACGCCTTTGCTACCGTGGGCTTCCGAAAGCCGCCAAAGCCACTGACTCTCCTGATCCCAGCGTCCCCACTCATTGCTGACCAACCAACTTTGCCGATAGCTGGCATCTACATGGCGAACCTGACCAATCGCCCCAGCGGTAATCAGCGCACGAGCGTGCTGAATGGCCGGGGCATCGCGATAGCTAAAATTGACCATATTGATGACCTTGGCGGCCTGCGCCGCTTGGGCCATTTCATGAGCATCATCTGCATTCGTCGCCAGCGGCTTTTCGCACAGAATGTGCTTGCCTGCGGCGATCGCGGCCAGTGACGTTAGCTTATGAACGCCATCCGGCGTGACGTTGCTCACAGCTTGAATATCCGTCCGCGCTAGCATGACCCCCAGGTCGTCATACGCATCTGCAATACCGTGACGGCCAGCAAAGTCGCGGGCCTTGGCCAGCTCCATATCGCACACCGCCACCACTTCCACTCCCTCGATCCGGCTAAAGTGCTTGGCGTGCTCACCAGCCATACTGCCAGCGCCAATTATCGCTAAACGGATCATTTGAAGCCCTCCTCGCCGGGTTTATGCAGCCCTTCGCCTTTGATTTCCACCGGGTTGGGTGCCTGGTCAGCAGGAATATTAGGGCAACTGTCGATCCAGCGAGAGCCTTCCGGGCGCGCCCATTTCACAGCGTTCTTCAGTACCGTTTTCACCTGTGCGTCGTAGTAGATTGGGTAGGTTTCGTGACCAGGGCGGAAGTAAAAAATCTTGCCATTGCCGCGTTTGTAGGTCAGCCCTGAGCGGAATACCTCACCGCCCTCAAAGGCGCTGATAAAGATCACTTCATCGGGGTTGGGTACCGCAAACGGCTCGCCGTACATTTCGGTATGCGGCAATTCGATATAGTCGCCCAGGCCCTGAACGATAGGGTGACCAGGGTTAACGACCCATAGCCGCTCGCGCTCTCCCGCTTCCCTCCACTTGAGTGAGCAGGTCGTGCCCATCAGGCGTTTGAAGATCTTTGCGTAGTGCCCAGAGTGCAGCACTATAAGCCCCATCCCCTGTAACACACGCGCCTGAACTCGGTCGACGGTCTCTTCAAGCACATCGCCGTGGGCGGCGTGGCCCCACCACAGCAGCACATCGGTATTTTCGAGAGTATCTTTACTTAAACCCTGCTCGGGATCTTGCAAGGTAACCGCGTTGGCGTGGATACCCTTCGCTTCGTTTAAACCTTCTGCGATGCAGTGATGCATACCTTCTGGATAAATTCTGGCTACAACTTCATTGGTTTGCTCGTGAACGTTTTCACCCCACACGGTGACGTTAATAGTCATATTTTCTCCTTAGCCATGACGGCCTAACAGCGTAAAAGCGGCTTAAAAGTGACACCCAATACATAAAGTAAACGTTTACCTTAATGACGTAAACGTTTACTTACATGCAACTTTAGTCGCCGCCCTCGCCTCTACTGTGGAGGCCATCACTATTGGCATCGCGCCGAGGTTATCCGTATTCTGAAACGCTACCTCACGCTTTAGCGTGGCTAACGATGCGTGTTTAATTATTTGCTTCTAACAACAGGCTGTTCCTAACGACAGGCTGTTTCTAAAAACAGGAGAACGCCATGGCTGGTTTACTGCCAAACGTCGACCCCGAGGGTCTGCTTGAATACTCGGTGGTCTACACAGACCGCTCACTGAATCACATGTCGCAGCAGTTTCAAGGTGTAATGCGGGATATTTCCGCCACGCTGAAAGAGGTGTACAACGCCCATGCAGCGGTGATTGTGCCCGGCAGCGGCACCTTTGGCATGGAAGCGGTGGCGCGCCAGTTTGCCGTTGACCAGAAAACCATGGTTATTCGCAACGGCTGGTTCAGCTACCGCTGGACGCAAATTATTGAGATGGGTCGCTTAACCGACCAGCACTCAGTGCTGAAAGCAAGGCGTCTGAAGGCCAATGACCCGCGTTCGCCTTTTCAGCCGGTGCCCATTGATGAGGCCGTGGCGCAAATTCGTAGCGAGAAACCTGCCGTAGTGTTTGCCCCGCAAGTGGAGACCTCCGCTGGCTTGCTGCTCCCGGACGACTATATTCAGGCGCTTGCCGAAGCAACTCATGAGGTAGGTGGTCTGTTCGTGCTGGACGCTATTGCGGCGGGCACCCTGTGGGTGGATATGCAGGCGCTAGGCATTGATGTGGTGGTCAGCGCACCGCAGAAAGGCTGGAGCGGCTCGCCCTGCTGCGCCATGGTGATGCTCTCAGAGCGTGCCACCCAGCGTTTGAGCGAGACCCAGAGCAACAGTTTTGCCTGCGATTTGGGCAAGTGGCACAGCATTATGCAGGCCTATGAAAATGGCGGGCACGCCTACCACGCCACCATGCCTACCGATGCACTGCGGCAGTTACGAGATATCATGCAGGAGACCCGCGCTTATGGCTTTGCCAAGGTAAAAGAGGAGCAGCAAGCGATTGGCCGGGAAGTCCGCGCCATGCTTAATCGCCACGGTTTTGTGAGCGTTGCTGCGGAAGGCTTTGAAGCCCCGGGTGTGGTGGTATGTTATAGCGACGATAGCAGCTTGGTGGGCAAACTTGCCCAAGCGGGCGTACAAGTGGCGGGCGGCGTACCGCTAATGTGCGATGAAGGCGATAACTTCCAAACCTTCCGCATAGGTCTATTTGGCCTCGATAAACTGCATCACACAGAGCGCAGCGTAAACAGCTTGGAGCAGGCGATTAAAGCAGTGGTTTAAGACAGAGCTTAAGAGAGTAAGGAAGGAAAAGCCCGCTATTTTAGTAGCGGGCCAGATTAATGCCAAACCCATCAACACCTATTTGCTAAGGTCTGCATCAACCCGTAGCGGGGGTTATTCGGCCAGGGATGGCGAATTTAGCGCCCATGGATGGGTCTACAGCGCCCCCGCATAGGGTTGATCAGACCGTTGGGGATGCGCTGTAAAAGGCTACATATAGCCTACGCCTCGCGGCATCATGCCCAGGTGGTTTTCGACTTGGGTGACCCCAGGCACGTTTTCCGCAGCAACGGTTACCGCCTGCTTCTGTTCAAGGGATTCGACCAGCCCCCAGACCTCCACAGTACCGCCATCCACAATCACGCTAATACCTTCAACCTGTACGCCGGTATTATGCTCAACCTCGTTGAGAATAGCCTCGCGAATTTGCCGATCATCCGTGGGTGACTGGGTCGGCGCCACCGCCGCATTGGCAATACCTTGTAGCAGGTTTGCACGGCTCACGATGCCCACCAGTTTACCTTCACGCAACACAGGCACCCGCTTGATATGGTGTTTTTCCAACATGCGCGCAATGGTATGCAGCGGCGTGTTCTCTTCGACGGTCATTGGATTCGGGGTCATGACCTCGTGGGCTTTACGGCCATGGGACTTAACATAGTCCCCAGCATCCTTGCCGCCGGTAAACAGCGATAACCACCAGGAGTCGCGATGGTCACCGTCGCCTTTTACCCGGCGCATTAAATCGCCTTCACTGACAATGCCAATCACCTGGTGAGCCTCATCCACTACGGGAACCGCACTGATACGGTGACTGAGCAACAGCTGGGCAATTTCTCGCACTTCAGTGTCAGGCCCCACACTCACCACTTTGGGCGTCATAATATCGATAGCTTGCATGGTTCTCCTCCTTACGCTCAACCTTTAAAGACTGAGCCGCAGATGCAGGTTAGTCTGCCTGTACTTTGAGACTAGTTCGCTGCTGGAAATTTGCCCATGCCGAGAGGCGATATCAAAGAACGCATTGAGGCTGCGTTGATCTGGCGCAGTTTATTTGCCCCTTTCTTATTTTTGCTCCTTCACCACACTACTCTCTTCGACTTTCTCAACATCGACAATACCCGAGCGGCTAACGACCACCTTCCAACGGGCGAGGTAGGGCGTATCCTCACTCCCTGTCTCCCTAATCACCAAGTTGAACAGATGGCGGCGCTCGACGCCCTCACGCACCGCTTGGCCATCTTTTAAACGGTAGATATGATGCTTGCCCTTACTCATTAACCGCGTCAGCATGGAGATATCCAGATTGAGCGTTTCGCGGGTATGCTCGTAGCCGCTTAAAAAACGCGTGGGCGACATACGTGAACTTGAACGGTAGTGCAGCACCACTTCTTCTCGCTGAGCTACCGTTCGGCGGCGCATCTGTTGAATATCTTCGCCCAGCGATGCAAAGCGCTTGTAGTCAAACCACTCCAATTGGCGTCCCACAACGGCATTGCGAGTGGGGTCTAAATACTGGCGGCGCCACTTGGGGCGGCCTTTACGCAACCAGCGCCAAAGGGTATTGCGTAAATCATCCTTAAACACCTCACGCATGGCGTAGAGCAGCGCCATGGCTAATACGAACAGTGCGGTGATATCTCCCAACGCATTACGCAACTGCAGCACACCTAACGATACAAAAGCCATTACCACTGCCGTGGCTAGCGCTTTAACCGCTTTCTGCTCGCCGCCCCCCAGCTCCAATGCCTCCTGTTTCAGGGTAATCGGGTGCTCAATCAGGCGCCGAAGTAAACGCATTTTATTCGACATTCGCGTCGGGTCGGCCATGACCCGTTCGGCGTTGTACTGCTGTTCCCGTCGATACTCCCCCTCTCGGTGACATACGCTAATAAAGCGTCGACGAATATCGGTAAACTCACCGCCACGGGGCATGTGCGCCACCAGCGCCAGCAACTGCTGTTCGGTAAACCAGGAGAGGTAGTTATCAATATTGGCAAAGTACTTATTAAAGCTTTCATCATCGGGCTGGTGCCGTCTCAACCGCTTAAGAATACCGTCGCTTAGGTCGATCATTTCATGCAGTTGATCGCGCAGGCCGGCGGCACTCTCCTGTACCTCACTGTTCTCTTCCCGCTCCTCTTGGCGAGCATGGCGCAGTTTATTGGCACTCACTAGCATTGACCGGGTAGTGCGCTCCATCGCTTCCACGTATTGGTAGGCATAGAGGCTCAGACTCAATCGATACGAGTCGCTGCCGAGCCGATTACGACTGGCCAGTCGACTATGCACCAGCGGCAGGAGGTACTCGTCACTGTAGTAGGTGCGCGAGACATTAATAGCAGCATGATAAAAGGCTTCTTCTGAGATAAGCTGGGTGCTTAAACCCAAATCGCCAGGCACAAAAAGATAGACGTCAAGGTTATGCGATGTCTCTTCCTTGAGTCGCCGGGTAAGACGCAGCTGAAAGCTGTTTTTACGCTCAACGTTGATCAACTCATCAATCTCCTACTCCTTTGCCTAACGTGATGATATACCATGGCTAAAATGATCATGGTGCCGCATAAAGCCACCGCCCTGTGTTCACCTCTTCATCTGTGGAGCTAGGAAATGTCCATTGCCCGTTTTTCACCCTTTGAGCTGCTGCTGTTAAAGAGCCGCAGCCAAGTGGATACGGCAACCCTGCTGCTGTTGGCCTGGGTGCTGGTGCACCGCCAACACGTCTCGGAAGGTCAGCGGCGGCGCCGTTTGGCCCAGGTGACCGCGCAGTTTCGCCACGGGCATGAGCTTGGCCCGGTGATGAGCATTGCCCATAGCCAAGACCTGCAGGCGATCCAACTAGCCGCAGAGGTCGTTCGCAAAGAGTGCGGCACAGAACGTAGCCTGAGCGTTATTCATCAAGCCATTACCGTCGCCACCGATGACGGCGAGCTGTCGCTGGCCAACCACTATATTTTGCGCTTTTTGGCTGATTTGCTCGGCGTTACACCGATGACCTTAAACACCCTGTTTAAGGAACTCACCGGCACCCCGCTTGGCAACCCCGAAGACCCTAGCCGCGATGTCTACTGGCAAACTCACGATCCAGATTACCATGCTCGCAAAGCACGCGAGGCTGAAGCCGCTGAGCAGCAGCACCAACAGGCCAACGCACGGGCCGAACAACAGCAGCGAAAGAAAGAGCAGCGCCACAAACAGAAGCAGCAAAAACAGCAGGAGAAGCAGCAGCGCCAGGAGCAGGCTCGCCAGGCGCGAGAACAGGAACAGCAGCGCCAGCGGGAACAGACACGCCAACAGGAGCAGGAACGGCAAAGGCAGCAACAGCAGCGCGAACAGGCCGAACGCGAACAACGCCGCTCTCGCGATCACTCTTCTCAGCAACGTTCTCGCCAGCAAGACTCTCGTCAACAGCATCGCCAACAGCGCGCTTCACCGCCACCACCCGACCGCACCACGCGTGCGCTTTCGGTGCTGGGTCTCACCCCAGGAGCTACCCGGATAGAGGTTCGCCACGCTTATCGGCGGATGGCGCAGCTCCACCATCCGGATCGCTTCTATTCGGAAAGCGAACAACAGGTCGCCTTGGCTTCAGCGCGATTTCAGCGTATTAAAAACGCCTATGATTATTTGATGCAAACTTACTAAGAGCATGTAAAGCTAGAGGTTTCGCGCTATGCGCTGGGCCACGAGAATCAAGCCCTATGAGAATCAAGTCCTATGAGCAACAAGTCCCAAGAGAAACAATAGCCCCTTATGCGCGATTTGTACCAGCGCCTCGCGGTTTCCCCCGAGGCCAACGAACAAGAAATAAGTCAAGCCGTTGCTAGCTGCCAGCATAGCGCGCTACGTCAGGATGCCGAGGCGGTTTTCACGGTTGCCGAACGCCGCGAAACCTACGACACGCTGCATGACACCGTCAGCGATATCGGCAAGCTACGAGCGCGCCTGGGACTCAGCCACGGTGCCCACTGGCAGGGCGATGTCGCCAACGACTTTTCGCTGCCTCCGGATCACGCCATTTCCCGTCACGACGAACTGGTCGACCGCGTTAGCCACGCGGTCTCACTGTATAACCGCTGGCGTCGTTTACGCGGGCCATGGCTACTCATCGCCGTGTTCGCCGCCGGTGCTGGCATAGGAATCGCTCTGGGGCTTGCCCTGTGCCTGGGGCTTTTGCCGATGTGACGCAGCACGATTAGCCGTCTCATCATGCTTACGCGTCTGCTCATCCTGGCGAATCTCGGCTTTTGTCGGGCGCGGTGCGGGCTTCGGCGGTGCAGGTTTCTTATGATCTTCGGGGTTTGCATCACCTGTTTGCGTCACCTCCCCCTTGCCCTGCTCATTCTCAGACGAGCCATTTTCTTGCCCGGCTTGCTCTTGCGAGCCCTCTTCTAAAGAGAACGAAGTACCCGCGGTGGCCTCCATGAGGTCTTCGGCACGCGCTTCCATACTGACACTCAGACGCGGCACGCCCAGGTCAATCTCTTGTGCTTCCATACGCTGCTTCAGCAATAGGTTAAACGCCCGCGAGACATCCCACTGCATCTCCGGCGCGGTGCGAAAGCGCATGCGTAAAATGGGGCAGCCATCTTCAAAGCCCTGAACGCCCTGCATTTCCAGCGGCGACCAGATGTAGTGGCGCATCATCGGGTCGCGGCGCAGTTCCTGGGCGGTCTCCTGCATCAGCGTAATCGCATCGTCGATTTTCATATCAAACGGAATGCGGATACGCATCAGCGCAATGCCGAACTGGCGGGACATGTTATGAATCGACTGAATACGACTGAAGGTGATGATATGCACAATCCCATCCAAATCGCGCAGCCGCACGGTGCGCAACGTCAGCCCCTCGACCGTGCCCATATGGTTATTGATCTGTACAAAGTCATCTACCGCTAGCGAATCTTCGATCAAAATAAAAATACCGGTAATCAAATCCTGCACTAACGTTTGCGCACCAAAGCCAATCGCCAAACCGATCACACCGGCACCGGCCAGCAATGGTGTAACGTTGACGCCCAAATTGGCCAACCCGGCGATAACGGCAATAATCAGGATTGTGACAAAAATCACGTTACGAATCATCGGCGTAATAGTTTGCGCTCGAGCCTGATTGACCCGTCGCCCGCGTGAGCGTGCCGACGATGTAAGCGCCCGCTGAATAGCAGTGTCCGCAAAAATCCACACCAGCCACGCCAACAACACTGTGGCGCCAAGACTGACTAGCGCTTGCCCAATACGGGCACTAGCGACTGCTTGCTGACCCAGGCCAAAGAACGAACTGCCCCACACTTGCATCGAGAGCTCGGCAAACACCATCCATGCGAAAATATGCGCGAGAACAAAGCCGAAACGCTCCAAACGTTTACGGTACTGGCTCTGGCGGTGTCGGTGGCGACGCTTGCCCATCCGTTCAGCCTGGCGGCGCAACAATCCAGTGACCACCAGCGTTAGCACCAGCAGGCTGGCTGAAATAATCGAGCGCGCCAGGGCGGTGCCCACATCACCGACAGTAATAAATATCGCCAGCAGCGAACCACTCACCAGAAGCAGCGCGGGTATGTGCCATAGCCCCCCCAGCGAGCGAATCATCTCGACGGCAGTACTGGCATCACGGCGCTGCTTAAACGGCCGGTTGCAAATCAAATGGCGTACGGGCCGTTTGAATTTGATAATAAACCGCGCCGCGAGCAGCGCTGCTAGCATATTTGAAAGCACCGACACTAGGCTCGATAGCTCGCTGCCGAGCATTTCGACCAAGCGTGAGGAGTTGACCGCATCGCCAAGTGCAATCAAGGCACCAATCACAAACAGCCCGCGCAGCGCGCGCTGTTGAAGCAGTTGAACCGCGGTAAAACGGTGGCCACGGCTAAAGAACGCGATGACCGTTTCAAACACCACCGAGAGCGCACGACCACACACGCAAATGTAGGCCACCACCAGTACCAGCGTTCGCCCAGGGCTATCGGGCAGCACTTGTCCGATACCCAACGTAATGGCAAACGACAATGCCCAGGGCAACATACGGCGCAAGAAGTGCACCGCCATCAACCAGCCCTTTGGATCCCTGGGTAGATCCAGCGGCCACTCCCGTCGAGTGGCCACCATACGTCCAAAGGCAATCATTACTACCAGCAGCACGCCCCAAATAAAGGCCAGCACGGCGCCCTCGGCAACTGCCCGCACCGCCTCGCCCTGGTCGGCATCATCGTTAAGCGCGCGCATATCCTCTACGCCCTGAACCAATTGACGTGACCACTGATCAACTGGCGAGTCGCCGGATTGGGCCTGATCCCCCAAGTCACTTAACGTATCGGCGAGTGCGCCCAGCAGCCCTTGATGCACGACCCCTTCATCTTCGCTGGCAGCGCCGGCAGTGACCTGCAACTCACGTAGCGATTTAAGCAACTCGGTGCGCTGCTGCTCATTTTCGAGCATGGTGATGACGTCATTTAGCGACTGCTGAAACTCTTCGCCACTGACCTCGGCCGTTTGCTCTTCGGAACTGCTGCTCAGCCCGGGTAGCGACACCGTTTGCGCCTGAGCCTGGGTTATTGCCATGCTCGTCACTGCTAGGCTTGCCAAGACAAGCAAGACAAAACCTATGAACGATTTAATTAACCAGTGCTGTCGCACGCCTCACTCCTGAAAATTAGCTTTGATGGCGTCCTGCATATCGTTTGCCGCCGCTACGGTTTACTGAAACCACTGATACGCTCAGTCTCAACGCGTGACTATGATAGGCTGGTGGCTTAAACGTTCACCTCAAGGATGCCGAGATGACGCTTCAAGCTCCACCTAATCGCTTAAATAGCCACGGGAAAATCCGGCAAGTTGGCGTCGAAATTGAATTCGCTGGCCTGCCGCCCCGAGACACGGCAATGATCGTACGTGAGCTGTTTGGCGGGGAGCTTAACGTGGTAAGCCCCCATCGGCTACTAGTTGAAGATACCCGTTGGGGTGAATTTGGGATTGAGCTGGACACCCAGTACGCGCACCCCGACAAGTCGCTGGTCGATGACCTTCACGCAGAAGACAGCGAGTGGGCGCGACATCAGCATCAACGGCGAATCGAGTTTCACCAAAAAACCCGCGAACTGATTGGTGATATGGTCACCGGCCTGGTACCTACCGAAATTGTTTGCCCACCGATACCTTGGAATGAGCTGGAAGATTTAGACGCGCTGTTTGAAGCACTGCGTAAGCGTGGCGCTAAGGGCACCGATGCCAGCCTGTTGTATGGGTTTGGGTTGCACCTAAACCCTGAAGCGGAGCGCTTTGACGTTGACTACTTACTCGCCATGCTGCGCGCTTACCTGCTACTGGCTGGCTGGCTGCGCGACGAAATCAAAGTCGATATTACCCGTGAGATGCTGCCCCATGCCAATCCATTCCATAAAGCTTATGCGCTAAAAGTACTGGATAGCCGCTATTCGCCTGATCTGGATACACTGATTGACGACTACTTGCACCACAATCCGACGCGCAATCGCGAGCTGGATATGCTGCCGCTATTTGCCTATCTACGTCCCGACCACTCTCATGAATTGCTGCATACGCAGCTTACCAAGCCGCGCCCCACCTTTCACTACCGCTTACCCAATGCTCAGCTTTCCCAGCCGGGGTGGGGCTCAGTGACTGAGTGGAATCGCTGGGTGGAAGTTGAGAAACTTGCCGCTAATTCTGAGGTGTTGCTTGCTCGCTGCGCTAAGTATATCGCCGACCATAACCGACCGATGCTGACCCGGGTAAAAGAGAAGCTGGTTCGCTGGCTTCGTCGTAAGCGCTAATTTTTAAAGCGCCCAATGTTGCATCTTTCATTTTCTGTCACAGTGAGTAACTACCCGCATGACTCGGCCGCTTATCGGAATTACTACCTCTGACAAAAAAAGCCACTTAGCGTGGTGGTTTGATTGGTTCGCCGTCTGGCGGCATGGCGGCAAACCGTTGCGTTTATCACCTTCGCGCGCGCAGCCGGAAAGTCTGGACGGCTTGATCATTGGCGGCGGCGACGATATCCAGGCCCACCTATACGGGGGCGAAGTGCAGCTGGATGTTCGTTTAGACCCCGCACGGGATGAGCTGGAGCTAGCCCTACTTGAACGCTTTATTCCTCTACATACACCGGTGCTGGGTATTTGCCGGGGGGCGCAATTAATCAATGTGCATCTTGGTGGCACTCTGGATCCGGATATCTACACCACCCATGAAGGGCTAAAACGGCGACGCACCGTTCTGCCGCGCAAAACCGTTGATATCGTGGGAGCGAGTAAGCTGCACCGCCTGCTAGGGGTTACCTGGTGCCGAGTTAACAGCCTGCATCATCAAGCCGTTTATCAGGCGGGCAGAGGGATTGAAATCGTTGCACGCGACAGAGATGGATTAGTGCAGGGCATTGAGTCACGGGAGCACGACTTCTTGATTGGCGTGCAGTGGCATCCGGAGTGGCTGATTTTCAATCGCCCCCAGCAGCGCTTGATTCGCGCGCTGGTGAGGGCGTCAAAACGACATGCTAAACGGCGAGGCTAGCAGTACGAATTAGCCCAACACCGCTAAGGCAGCTTCGTAATCAGGCTCGTTCTTCAACTCGCTCACCAGCTCGCTGTGCAGCACCCGGTTGTCGGCATCCAGCACGACGACTGCACGGGCGCAAAGGCCTTCCATAGGGTTGTTGCACAATGCCACGCCCCAGGCTTCACGAAACTCGGGGTGGCGGAAAGTAGACAGTGTTTCGACGTTATCCAACCCTTCGGCGCCACAAAAGCGTTTGGCCGCAAAGGGTAAGTCCGCTGAGACAACCAATACCACGGTATCAGCAAGGTTAGACGCCAGCTCGTTGAAGTGGCGCGTGGACATGGCACAGGTGGGCGTATCCACACTGGGGATGATATTGAGCACCTTACGCTTGCCTGCGTACGTGTCGAGGGTAACGTCTTGCAAATCGGTGTTGGTCAGCGTCATTTCAGGTGCCGCCTGCCCTTTTGCGGGCAAAGTGCCAGCCACATCCAGCGGTTCGCCTGCGCGGGTAATCTGTTGCATTATTGTCTCCTTATGACGTTAATAATTGATGCGTTCTTACCAGCTCGTTCTTACCAACTCGTTCTTACCAACTGAGAAGCCATGGTAGGCTATCTTCACGCCTTTGCGCTCTTCCTGAAAGGCCTTTGTTCAATGTTTGCGTTTCATCCTACCGAGGGAGTGATATGGCCTGCGTATTAATCGTTAAAACCGGCGACGCTTTTCCGGAAGTTGCCGACCAGCATGGTGATTTTGAAACGCTATTTATAAAGCAGCTTAGCACTGCGCTACCTGCGCATTTAGAATTACAGGTGTGGGATGCGACCCGGCAACCCAGCGCTCCTGAGCTTAATACACTCGCGGGTATTGTGATTACGGGCTCGCACAGCATGGTCAGCGAGGCCGAACCCTGGAGCGAAGCGCTTAAGCCGTGGCTGCAAGATGCATTGGCAAGCGACACGCCGATGCTAGGCGTTTGCTATGGTCACCAGTTAATGGCCGCCGCTTTTGGTGGCGTGAGCGACTACCATCCGGCGGGCCGCGAATCCGGCACACGCACCGTGCGGCTAACTCAAGCAGGCCAAAAAGACCCGCTGTTTAGCCAACTACCGGAAAGCTTTGCCGCCCACCTGACCCACGCCCAGTCGGTGATGCAGGCGCCTCAAGGTTGCACGGTGCTGGCCCATAACAGCCACGACGCCCATCAGGCGCTGCGCTACGGCCCGCGTCAGTGGAGCGTGCAGTTTCACCCCGAGTTTACTGCGCCGGTGATGCGTGCATACCTTGAACGCCAACGCGTTGCCCTACGCGACCAAGGCGAAGAGCCGGATACCCTACTGGCAAACATTGCCGACTGCCACGATGCCTCGAGCATACTGCGGCGCTTTTTGGCGTTTTTATAGCCGACTACCTCCGCTGATCGCGCCGCGAGGCTAAGCGATCCGCCAGGCGCGTTGGCTCAGGTAGCTTAGTACGCCCTAAGCAGCGCAGCACCCAGGTCAGCGAGGTTTCAAGCGTGATGCGGTGCCCAGGCGATACGTACACAGGTTTGACCTTGGTGCGGGAGCGCAAAACGGCACCAATGGTTTCCTGCCCCGCGTAGAGCGGCACCCAGTCGCCACGCTGCTCACCCACCTCAGCATGCTGGCCATATAGGCGTGACTTGGCAATGCCAATGGTGGGCAAATCCAGCCATAGCCCTAGGTGAGCCGCCACGCCTAACCGGCGTGGGTGCGCAATCCCCTGACCATCGACCATCACCAGCTCAGGCATCACGCTGAGTTTTTCAAACGCTTCAAGCGCAGCGGGGATTTCTCGAAACGAAAGCAAACCGGGAATGTACGGCATTCGGGTGGGCTCGCGATGAACCACCTGCTCCACCACGCTTAAATCAGGTGCAGTGGCAGAGTCCCATTTCAATACCACCACCGCTGCCCGGGTGATTTCACCGCCCTCTTCGAACCCAATATCCACCCCGGCGATATGCGTTATCGGCGCCAGGCGATCAGTTAGCTCCAAGCGCTTTGCCAGTTGCGACTGCAGCATCCTCGCCTCTCGCGGAGCCAAACTCCATTCGTGCAGTGGTGCGGACATGGTTTCCTCCTTGAAACGGTTAATGATGAATAAGGTAGCAAAAAAACGCCCCCGCACCAGTAAAGGTGCGGGGGCGTTGAGATGTCCTCAGTTGCCGCTTGGCGGCAGCTGATTAATCCTTATGCGCGTTCGCGACGACGAACCGGCGCATCGCCTTCGTCACGACGACGGCGCGGGGCGCGCTCAGCCGGTGCGCTGTCTTCGCTGATTTCCAGCGGACGGCCAGCCACACGGGCACGGGCCATCTTGGTCAGAATCGTCGAGGGCAAGCCGCTCGGCAGTTCGACCACAGAGAAAGCGTTGCGAATATCGATACGACCGATACGCGCGCCTTCAATGCCCCCTTCGTTGGCGAGGGCACCAACTAGTTGACCAGGCTTGACGCCATCTTTATGGCCAACCGATACGCGGTAGCGTGTCATGCCTTCAGTCGGCGCGCCAGTGCGTTCGCGGCGTGCACCCGGTTTACCACCAGACGCACCTTCACGCATGGGCTTCTCTTTGCGCGGCGCCTGTAGGCGACCGATAGGCGCTTCGTCAGCGCGAGCCATCGCGGCAAACGCACAGGTCAGCTCGATCGGGTCATGGCCCTCTTCGATCAGACGCTCAATCAGCGCACGCTGCTCTTCTGCACCCTTGGTCAGGGAGGCAGTGACACGCTGATAGAAGACGTCATCGCGGTGGGCACGAATAGCGGCTTCGTCAGGCAGCGGCATTTCGGTCATTTTCTGACCAGTCGCCTGCTCCATCCAGCCGACTTTGCGGCCTTCACGGAAGCCAGCAAAGGTAATCGCGATACCGCTACGACCCGCACGACCGGTACGACCGATACGGTGCGTGTAAGCTTCTGCATCCTGAGGCAGATCGTAGTTGATAACGTGAGTGATGCGCGACACGTCAAGACCACGGGCAGCTACATCGGTAGCGATCAGCACGTCTACTTTGCCGCGCTTCAAGCGTGTAATAGTGCGCTCACGCAGGCTCTGATCAAGATCACCCGATAGGCCAGCGGCGTTAACGCCACGAGCAGTCAACTGCTCAACGAGCGTGGTACAAGCTGCACGGGTACGCACAAAGACGATGGCCCCATCGACCGGCTCGACCTCAAGAATGCGCGAAAGCGCTTCAAGCTTAGCGCCGCCATCAACGCGCACGATGCGCTGTTCGATGTTTTCGCCGGTCGTGGTGCCCGACTCAATCGCGACTTTCACCGGGTTAACCAAGTAGCGGTTAACGATGCGCTCGATTTCAGTCGGCAGTGTTGCCGAGAAGAACACACGCTGAGCATCTTTCGGGGTATCGGCAACCACGCGTTTTACGTCGTCGATAAAGCCCATGCGCAACATTTCATCAGCTTCGTCCAGCACCAGGGCGGAGAGGCCATCAAGCTTCAGACTACCGCGATCCAGGTGATCGATAATACGGCCTGGGGTACCGACAACCACTTGCGCACCACGCTTCAGGGCACCTAGCTGTTCACGGTACTCTTGGCCGCCACATAGGGTCGCAACTTCGATACCTTTGAGGTTTTGGCCATACTTACTAAACGAGGCAGCTACTTGCTGAGCAAGCTCGCGGGTTGGTGCCATTACCAACACCTGCGGCTCGCGGCGAGTTAGTTCTAAACGTGACAGTAACGGTAATGCAAACGCTGCGGTTTTGCCGGTACCCGTCTGGGCCTGGCCCAGCATATCGCGGCCTTCAAGCAGCGCAGGAATGGTTTGCGCCTGAATCGGCGAGGGAACTAGGTAGCCCTGTGATTCAACAGCAGACAGAACGGCAGGCAAAAGAGCCAGATCGCCGAAGCTCGGCGAGGCGACAGAAGTCGAGGTCATTAATCACACCTTGGTAGGCCGGCAAGTACCGGCAAAAAACATCATAAGCGTCTCTGACTCAGTCATCGTACAACGACATAAAGTGTGGTCATCGTCGATAACAGGCACCGCCATAGCGGTCAAAGCCATCAGTGGAGTCGGAGACGCCGGTCGCACCTAGCATCCGGTTGGCAAACAACGCATTAGCGGGCCAACCGTTGTGGCGACCTTCTGCGCCGATTTCACCCGTGTGGTGAAATACTGGAGGCGCGCCATCTACACAGCAATGAACATCTAGCAATTGGCGAGATGTTCCCGCAAGCGACACTACATATAACTATCAACATCTACTCATTAATAACTATGCAGTTAAACGCTTACCGTCGTGATGGAGGGGTCAACACATGCGAGGAGGGCGCATCCTACCATTGCATTTGGCGTCTGACCAGTACTTTTAACTTACACCACATTGGAACAAGGACTTGCACTCATGCACATATGGTCTAACCTGGAAAGTGCCTAATCAAGTTCACTATTCTCAAGGAGCGACGCAATGAACTGGGATCAAATCGAAGGCAAATGGAAAGAGATGAAGGGCAAAGCACGTTCTAGCTGGGGCGAGCTTACCGACGATGAATTGGATCAGATCGGTGGTAAGAAAGATCAGCTGGTGGGCAAGCTTCAGCAAAAGTATGGCCTTGAGCGCGAAGAAGCAGAGCGCCAAGCCGATGACTGGGCTGACAAGCAGTAGCATTTTTACTGCACCTTCAATGCTCTGTTTCCGTTTTAAGTAGGTCGGCGATTTTATCCGCACTCAATAGGCGGCCTACCCTCTATCGTAGCCACATGGAGAGATGCTATGCGTAAGACGACTTTAACAAAGACGATCCTGACTAACGCTATCGGCACGGCCTTACTGGGCAGCGTCGCCATGAGCGCCAATGCATCCAACGAACCCCAAGGCATGTATTCTGCCGATGATATTCTCGATGCAGAAGTCTATTTTGCCGGCGGTTCCGGTGAAGAGATTGGCGACGTCGATGACATCCTGTTTGATGAAGAGATGCGCATTACCGCGATTGTGATCGAAAGCGGTTCAGTATTGGGCCTCGGTGGTCGCGAGATCGTTGTGGATACCGATTACTTCACCCTCGAAACCGAAACGGAAGCCGACGGTGATACAGAACATCGCATCATGGTCGAAGCCAGCCAGGAAGAGGTAGAAGGTTTCCCCGCTTATAACAACGAGTGGTGGGAACAGACCAAAGCGAACGCTCGCGACGCTTGGCAAACCACACAAGAAGGCGCTGAAAGCGCTTGGCAGCGTACCCGTGAAGCGTTAGATATCGATGATAATGGTTAACGATGATTTGCAGCGTTTAGGAATATCCTAGCGCTAGCCAAAAATCGTAACGCTATTAAAAAGGGCCACCCAATTGGGCGGCCCTTTTTTGATGGGCTTATTTGATGGGCATCGCTTGGCGATACCCGACCTATTTATACCTCTCTACTAGCCTGTTTACGCCGTACCCCCTTGCCCGGCAAACGCTCGCGGTCATGGGGCCGCTGAAAATCGAGCAGTGGACCTGCTGGCACAATCCGCGTCGGGTTAATTGTGTCGTGGCTATAATAGTAGTGGCGTTTGATGTGATCCATATTGACGGTCTCAGCCACCCCGGGCCACTGATAGATTTCCCTCACGTAATTGGCAAGGTTGGGATAATCCTCAATGCGCTTAAAATTGCATTTGAAATGACCATAGTAAACCGCATCAAAACGGATCAGCGTCGTAAACAGACGGATATCTGCTTCGGTTAACCACTCTCCTGCTAGGTAACGATGTTCGGCCAAACGCGCTTCCATACGCTCTAGCGCGTCAAACAGTGCCTTCACATGCTTCTCATAAACCGCCTGCTCAGTGGCAAAGCCTGATTTATAGACACCGTTATTAATATGGTCGTAGACATCGGCGTTTACATCATCAATGACGCCACGCAGGTCTTCTGGGTAAAAATCCAAATCATTGCCGGTCAACTCATCAAACGCATGGTTAAACATACGCAATAGATCCGCAGACTCATTATTTACGATGGCGCTGCGCTGCTTGTCCCATAGCACGGGCACGGTGACACGACCGGTATAGTGTGGGTCGGTCATGGTATACAGCTGGTGGTGAAAGTCGACGCCGTTAATGGGGTCGCCGCTGGCACCTTCGTCCTGGTTGTACGTCCAGCCTTGGTCGAGCATTAAGGGGCTAACATGGGAAGTGCCGATCATTGGCTCCAGCCCTTTCAGCTTACGCATAATCAGCGCTCGATGCGCCCAGGGGCAGGCGAGCGAGACATATAAATGGTAACGCTCTTTTTCCGCTGGGTAGCAGTCACCCTCTGTTTCGGGCTGGTCACCCACCCAATCGCGTAACTGAGCGGATTCGCGTACAAACTCGCCGCCGTGTTTTTTGGTGTCATACCACTGATCTTGCCATTTGCCGTTTACAAGCAATCCCATGAGGCGTCTCCTGAAAAGTCTTTTGGGGTCTTATATCGCGTTACTTTTTTCAGCATACGCCCGCTTTAGGGAGGCTCAAGCGGATGTTTTACGGCCTTTCATTCGAGTCAGTCGAATCATGCAGCGCGCACTCGCTTACCACAGCTTGTTTCAGAGCGGCGGCCATCGCATGGGCCGCAGGCCCTGCCCGATCACGGTCGCGAAATATCATCTGAATCGGCACTTCACGAATACCGCCCGCTGGCAGGGGCAGCGGCTTTAATTGACCGCTTTTTAACTCATCAGCAATGCGGGTTTCCGGCATCCAGGCAAAGCCTAGACCACGCCTTAGCATATCCAGCGAGGTGTTTAGGTGACTGACGGTCCAGCGTTGTTCAGCTTTTAACCAGCCAGCGTTAGTTGATTGGCGCAGTGCTGAATCACGCACTACCAGCTGCCGATGCTGGGCCAAATCGCGCAGATCCAACGAGCGACCCAACTGGTGCAGCGCATGCTGGGGATGCGCCACCGCAACAAAACGCACGGTTACTAACGGCTCGCCCAAGAAGCCCTGCGCCTCAATCCCGGAGACCACCAAGTCTGCGCGGCCATCGTAAAGCATTTCAATGCCACCATTGAGCACACTTTCGTGTAACTGAACACGTACCTGGGGGAATGTCTCAGAAAAGCGTTCTAACGCTTTGGCTTGGGCGGCGGCAGGAAACACCTGATCGATTGCCAACACCACTTCTGCTTCTAAGCCCGCGGCCAGCCGGGTAGCGACATCTTCCAGTGACGCCGCGCTCTCTATTAATTGACGCGCACGCCGAAGCAGCAGCTCGCCCGCTTCAGTTAAACGCACTTGTCGGCCAATGGGCTCCAACACCTGGACACCTAACTGCTCTTCTAACTTATGAACGGCATGGTTCAATGTGGAGGGGCTTTTATGTACCGCCTCTGCCGCACGCGCAAACCCACCGTGGTCAACCACGGCAGCCAGCATTTGCCATTGTGAAAGTGTTACCCGGGACATTTCGATTTCCTCAACGCAATACAGCGAAACAATGCGCTTAATGTTCGAAAAAACTTGTGTTCGAAAACATGGCTAGGATGCCAGGAAACAGCCAACACTTCCGCCCATGCTTGTAAAATGCTTAAGATTAGCGGCTAGCGGCAGAAAAATATTCGACACAGGTTATATTTGAGTTTTTAAAAACATAGTTTTCGTCTATAGTGCACTCAGAATATTTAGTTAGCACGCTCTATTGGTTACATTTGTTAGCAAACGGTGTTTATAAATAGTAATCTCTATCTATTGTTACCATTTTTGTATTTAATTACATTTTATGTATAGATATACAGTCTATGCACTCCTGCCTTCATGGGGTATGGTTTCCGGGTTTATTCACTTTATAGTTACTTTTAATCACGAACTCGGCGGTCCATTTACCCATGTTGCGAATCCTCCATTCGCTGCCCCGTACGCATAAATTATTACTGTTACCCGTGGCCACAATGGTCACAGTGCTGGGCACACAAAAATTATTGACGACATACCAAGATTTAAATCAAATAAACACACCGCTTGAAAGCGTGCTGGTACCGCTTCCAAGCGACTCTACTCCGGGTGTTCCTTCCCTGCGTCAGGAACGCACTCCGGTGGCAGAAGCGATCGACCGCGCCTCACGTGCCCTCGACGCTACCCGCGAAAATATCCCCCTCAGTGAACTCACCGCAACCGAGATCGTTGATCTTGACGTCATTTCTAGTGCGGAAGCCGATATATCTAGTGCGGAAGTCGATATAGCAGACCAACCTGTTTTGGGCAGCGATACCGCAGTACTGAACACCACAACGCTAGCCAGTAGCGGTATTGATGACGGCGCGCTGCATATGGCGATTGTACTGGGAACGATATCCAGTGGCATGCTGGATGTAGATGACTCCTCCTCCGTGGAAATAGCCGATGCCACTTCTTATGAGGACTACGGGGTTGAGCTATTTGATGATATCTCTTTCCTGGAATTAGAGCTGGCGGCAGAAGAGCCGTTTGTACCTGAATGGGAAACACATATTGTCGAATCCGGCGAAACGTTTGCCGTACTGGCGCAGAATGAACTAGGCCTTGGCTACAGCGAAGTGATGGCCCTACTGGAAGATTTACCCGACCAGCGCATGTTAACTAATTGGCGCGCCGGGCATAGTTTCGATTACCAGTTAGATGAAGATGGGCGCTTGCTATCGCTGCGGATGATGAAAAACACCCGCGATGGCATTTTGTTGGAGAAAGATGCAGACCACTTTGCCATTACCACTATAGAGCGCCAGGGCGAACCTGTTCAGCGTCTCTATGCAGGTAGCGTCAGCGGTAGTTTTGCACGCTCCGCCCAGGCAACAGGCTTGAACAGCGGCTCGGTAACGGAACTAACAAAGCTGCTCGAAAAGAAACTCGATTTTAGGCGTGACAGCCGCCGCGGTGATCGCTTCCAGGTTCTAGTCGAATCAGACATGATCGATGGGGAAACGCTTGATTCTCGCGTACTCGCGGTGCAATACGACGGCGAACGCATGGACTTAACCGTAGTGCGCAATGCCAACGACGATAATTTCTATACCCCTGAGGGCGGAAGTTTGGATCCCGCCTTTGCCCGCCACCCGTTTGAAGGCAGCTATCGGTTAAGCTCAGGTTTCAATCCACGCCGGAAGCACCCGGTGACTGGCCGCATTAGCCCCCATAACGGCACCGACTTTGCTATGCCCATTGGCACGCCGGTAACGGCTCCCGCCAATGGTGTTGTTGAGCGCGTCAGCAACCATCACGCCGCAGGACGCTATATTGTCGTCCGTCATGACAATGGCTACCGGACGCGCTACCTGCACCTCTCCCGCCCGCTGGTGAAGCAAGGTGAACACGTGACCATGGGAGAGCGTATTGCCTTGTCAGGTAACACAGGCCGGAGCACCGGTCCACATCTGCATTATGAAGTCATCGTTAACAATTCGCCGGTGAATGCGATGACCGTTCCCTTACCCGAGAACACCAGTTTGAGCGGCGACACGCTTATTGCGTTCCAGAACCAAGCAGCGCCAATATTAGCCACACTGGAAAGCGGCGAAACAGGGCCGGTTAGCGTGGCTAATTATCAGCAGGAAAGCGACGACTAGCGACCGCTTTATAGCCACCGGAAACTCAAACGCAAAACACCGCCACTAGGCGGTGTTTTGCATTGGCTTACGATGGTTATTCGTCATCTACAGTGGATTTAGTATTAACCAGCACATTTCTCACGGTTCAGACACAAACCACCAAGCCAACTGTCTGTTGTGGGAGGCCGCTTACAGCGGTAGTCCGACACTTCGGCGAAGGGTACCGAAGGTACCCCGATGTTGTCAGGCTGGCAGCCTAAACGGTCGCGAGCTAAAGCACCCTCCCACAGGTTAACTGTCAGGCTGTCAGAAATAATTCCACACTGAATGACGAAGAACCCTTACGATATTTTCACCTATCTAAACTGACCGCTGCAGTGCGGCCAGTAGCGCTGCATCACGGCGGTAGATATCAGGCCTAAACTCCACTTCACCTTCCGCATTCGGCCACGCGGTTAAATAATGCAGTGCAATGGGTATACGCTGGGATAAGTTCACATTACGATCACTCCCCCCATTTAACAGCGAACTCATTTGGTAACGACTGCCGGTATCTTGCAGCAGCATTTGCGCCAGCTCAGCCACACCTTCAACCCGAATACAACCTGAACTGAGTGCACGCTGATCGCGCCGGAACAAGCCACGCGCAGGGGTGTCGTGCAAATAGATCATGTCATCGTTGGGAAACCGCACCACGACGCGACCTAGCGGATTACCCGCACCCGCCACTTGGCGCAACATAACGCCGCCAGGGCGCTGCCAGTCGATCTCCTCTGCAGCGAGCGGTTCGCCCATGGGACTAATCACCTGGATATTTTTACGCGCCAAGTAGTCGATATCGGCACGCACCTGGGGCAATACATCCTCGCGCATAATCGTCGGTGGGATTGTCCAGGAAGGATTAATGGTTAAATGGCTGATCGTGGAATGGATAATCGGCGTCTCACGACGCGGCGTTCCTACCACTACACGGGCATCCCAGTGCTGTCCGTTAGGACGCACGTAGTGCATCCGGTAGCCTGCAATATCAACCCATACCCGTGGCTCGGAAGACTGCATCGGGCGGATCCACCGCGCGCGTTCTAAATTGACCCGCAGCTGATCGATTCGCGACGCCACCGAGGTATTCAACGCCAGGCGAGTTTGTTCGCCTACCACACCATCCTCCTGCAGCAGATGACGGCGCTGAAAACGTCTCACAGCGGCTTCCAGCGGTGCGTCAAAGGTGCGCCGATTAGACGCCGCCTGTACCCCAATCATGGGATAAGCACTGCTGTCAGCTACCTGTAAATCAGCCTCACCCCACAGCGCTAACCGTTGACGCAGCA
Source organism: Halomonas sp. FeN2 (assembly GCF_020595105.1). Lineage (NCBI taxonomy): Bacteria > Pseudomonadati > Pseudomonadota > Gammaproteobacteria > Oceanospirillales > Halomonadaceae > Halomonas > Halomonas sp. FeN2. Next base: position 3,705,478 of record NZ_CP074200.1, on the reverse strand, counting down.
CGCTCACATCGTCGTCTTCATCCCCAGGCCGAAGCGACTCATCCCGCGCGTCCAGGTAGGGCACGCTCCCCAAGTTAACTAGCTGATAATGCTGCTTCAAAGCGTCGCGCAACTGTTGATATGCCGCTGATGAAGGCCGGGCCAGCGCGATAGCGTTATCAAGCGCATAATCATCGACGGCATGCACAACGCGCATCAGAGAGTAGCTACGTTCAGGGCGTGGCGCATCCCACTGGGGCTCAACATCTCTCGGGTTCACCTTGCCGCGCTCTAGATGATCCAGCGCCAGCAGTAGCGACCGCGTCGCTTTAATATCAAACGCCGCCTGGGCGGATTCACTGCTTGCCTGACTGCGCTGAAACTCATCAAGCAGCCTGTCAGCATGGTAATCCTCGGGCGTTAAACCGTCGGTTTCCAAGCTGTTGAGTGCGGCAACCAGTGATTCCACCGCCCTGACTGCCTGCCAAGCGGGCTGACCGTCGCGCAGTTGGTAAAATTCAGCAATGGGTAACGGGTGCGCTTCCACCGCGCTTACTTGTTGATTCAGCGCCTGTTGCAATGGCGCTGAATCCGCATACGCATGGCTAATGCCTAAAGGGCTGTGGGTAAGCGTGAGACATAGAGCGACCCCTATCGCCCATTGTCTTAGTGGCTGTATCTCGTTCATCGCCCTCTCCTTGCGTTACTATAGTCTTCCACATCACCGACCCTGTTTTTTTATCTTAGTCGGCTAATCTTCATAATGACTGATATTGCTTTAAGGATCGACTTTTATGGCTCTGCGTTTAAATGTTGCCACGTTATTATTTTCTCTACCTTTTACATTATTTACATTACCGCTACACGCTGCCAGTTTCTTTGCCCAAGTTGATTCAACGCCGCCCCGCGGCATACTGCCTTTACACCATCAGCTGCAGCAGCTCGCCCCTCAGGCGTCTCCCGATGCGCTGCGTTTAGCCGCTCAAGCCCTTAACTGCGCAGAACCCAATGCCGAGCGCTTGGCGGTGATCGATTACTCCTTACCGTCTACCGAGCCGCGCATGTGGGTATTTGATTTGCACCAGCATAAGTTACTCTTCGAAGAGCTTGTCTCCCACGGCCAAGGTTCCGGCGACGCCCAAGCAGAGACGTTTTCCAACACCCCCGACAGCCACCAATCCAGCATCGGCCTATTTCGCACCATGAACAGCTATTACGGCCGCAACGGCTATTCGCTTCGCTTGGAGGGGCTTGAACCTAACGTTAATGACTTGGCGTTTGAGCGCGCTATTGTGATCCACGGCGCTGACTATGTAAGCGATGCCTTTATCACCCAAACGGGAAGACTCGGACGCAGCCATGGCTGCCCAGCAGTGCGTGAAGACGTCACGTACCCGCTAATAAACAGCTTGAAAGAAGATCAGTACGTTTTCGCTTATTATCCCGATGCCGAGTGGCTGGCCACTTCCGCATTTTTAGGCTGCACGGCCGCCGCGGCACAGCTTGCCCAGCGCTAATGTGGGGCTTTTAGTCAAGGTGAGCGTTAACAACCTCAGTCTCGCAGGCAATTGACAGCTCAATTTCATCATTTACGGCCGTTAGATCAAGCGTAGAGGGGAACCCTCTGCAATACTTCGTGACAAATTAACACAAAGCATTGCTATCTGCCGTAGGTGTCTCTGCCATGTTCACCTTTATTCACCCGTATCAAAAAATTCGTCGCCTGGAGCAGGAAGTTGCCGAGTTACGCACTCAGCTTGACGCTGCCACCCCCAGTTGCCGCCTGTTAAGCCTGATGAAACCAGCACAATCCATTGGCATGCTTCAGGCGAGAGGCGCGGATATGCTGGCTGCGCTAAACAGCGGCATTCAGGAATACGCCGACCAGCTTGCCGGTGAGCGCGCGACCCTGACGGAGACTAGTAATTTAATCGCCGCTGCTGAACTAGCAGTTAATACCCTTGATCAGCGCTGCCTCGACACTACGCATGCCGAAGCATTGCCCCCGTTAGTGCTAGCCAAAACCTTACATACCCTAAGCCAATTGCAGGTTGCCCTCGCACGTAATGCGGGCCACGCCCAAGCGTTAGCAGTTAGCACGGCGCTTGAAACGGCCCATAGCCAAGGTCTACTGGGTAGCGCTGACGCCGCTGCCCAGGAAGCGCCAGGGTTGGCAGCCATTGCTGACGACGTTCACCGCTTAGCACTTAATATGCACCAATTGAGCCACCAGCTCAGTCTTCTGATGGAGCAAATTAATAGCCAGGTAAGAGAGCACTCCCAAGCCGTATTGAAAAAGCGTTTGGCCGACGATGAGATTGCCCACTCGGCACAAACAGCTAAACAGACAGTGGGCCAGCTTGCTGACCAGGCTCAGCATATGCATAAGGTCATTCATCACAGCGCCACCGCTGCTTTTTTACACTCGGCTAAGCTTGATCATGCGGTGTGGAAATGCCGACTTTATAAGCAGCTACTGTCTGCTAATACAGACACCCTGCTAGAAGATCATCACCAATGCCGTTTGGGCCGTTGGCATCAACACGGTGAAGGCCACCAACGCTATGCTCGCACCGATGCTTATCGAGCGCTGGCCGCACCCCATCGCCGCATGCACGAAAGCGGTGCCGAAGCACTGAAGTTTGCCCGCTTGGGCGACCGCAATGGCCAACTGGCTGCCTTAGGTGTAATGGAAGAAGCCAGCCAGCAGCTCGCCCTGCAGTTGGACAACCTCATGGAGCACGCCATATTTGAGGCGCCATACTCAACCAACCATCACTCACCGCTCGCGGGTGCGCCTTAAATAAACCCAGTGCGCTAAATAGCCTTTCGTCTTATCTCGCCGCCTATGCCATGCTGGTGTCACTGGAACCGATTTCCTCACCAGCTGCAATGGGAAAAGCATATGGCAAAGGTCAAAAAGCTAGACCTCGCGTTACAAGGCGGCGGCGCCCACGGGGCTTATACCTGGGGTGTCATTGACTGCCTGCTGGCAGATGACCGAATTGAAATTGAGGGTATCAGTGGTACCAGCGCCGGTGCGATGAACGGCGTAGTAATGGCCGATGCACTAACAAGAGGCGATAAAGAGACCGCACGGCAAGCACTGCACGAATTTTGGCAAGCGGTAAGTCGTGCGGGTATGGCCAGCCCTATCCGCCGTTCCCCCATGGATATATTAACCGGCAACTGGAGCCTGGATCACTCGCCCGGTTTTATTGCGATGGATCTGTTAAGCCGGGTGGCCTCCCCCTATCAACTCAACCCGCTCAACATAAATCCGCTGCGCGATATCGTGGCCGATCACATTGATTTTGAGCGAGTGAGACAATGCCAACAACTTAAGCTGTTTGTGGCGGCGACTAACGTACGCACGGGGAAACAGCGGGTGTTCCGCCGTGAAGAGATGAGCGTTGAAGCGGTAATGGCCTCCGCTTGCTTGCCCTTTATGTTTCAAGCGGTGGAGATCGACGGCGAAGCGTATTGGGATGGTGGCTACATGGGTAATCCGGCGCTATTCCCACTCATGGAGGAGTGCAGCGCAAGGGATATTCTGCTGATACAAATCAACCCGATCAGCCGTAACGAAGTCCCCACTTCAGCCTCGGCCATTATGAACCGCCTCAACGAGATAACCTTTAATTCAGCACTGATTAAAGAGATCCGCATGATAGCCCTGCTAAAGCACGCCCTCGATGAACAAGGCATCGAAAACTGCTACCAACAGGCGTTGTTCCACCGCATCAGCGGCGAGCAGGCGCTTGAGGGGCTCTCTGTCTCGAGTAAATCCAATTCCGAGTGGCCTTTTCTATGCCATCTATTTGAACAGGGCCAAGCCGCCGCTGAACGCTGGCTAAGCGAGCACTTTGAGGCCATCGGTAACCACTCCACCCTTGATATTGATGCCGTCTATTTACATGAATAATAGCTACATGATCGGCTCACGCATCACACCCCTCTAGCACCAAGATGCCGCAAAACAGTCGCTGCATGCCCAATCATGCAGCATAGCCTTGATCACTTGTCGCTAAAACTCACAACAAAAATAAATTAAGATGCTGATTTTTAGAAATAAATATTCAATTGGCAAACTACCTGCATAACTCCTACCAGTGGTGGTAGGCGTGGACCAGGCCCAGCTGGGTACGAGTGCGTCGAACCTGACCTTCAACGATGAAGGCATGTTCTCGTCAATTGTTTGCGTAACGCGCTAACTCGTTTGCGTTGCGTAGCGATCAACTCGTTTTATGCCCCGTGAGGCCATCCCATGGACATACGCAATAAAGCCAACCGCATTCGGTTATTTAACTTCTCTACCCCTCAGATGCGAGCTTTCCACTTCTCATGGTTCGCGTTTCATATCTGTTTCTTCGGCTGGTTCGGCATCGCCCCCCTCATGGCGATCGTTCGTGAAGATCTTTCACTAACCCAAACACAAATCGGCAATACGATTATTGCTTCGGTGGCGATCACGGTGATTGTGCGCCTAGCGATTGGCGTGCTATGTGACCGTATCGGTCCGCGTAAAACCTATACCGGGCTACTGCTGCTGGGCGCTATCCCGGTGATGGGCATTGGCTTGGCCGACAGTTTTGAAACCTTTCTATTGGCGCGCCTGGCCATTGGAGCTATTGGCGCCTCCTTCGTGATTACCCAGTACCACACGTCGATGATGTTCGCCCCCAATGTGGTCGGCACCGCCAATGCAACTAGCGCGGGTTGGGGCAACTTGGGTGGCGGCACGACGCAAATTCTGATGCCCCTGATCTTCTCTGGCATGCTGATGCTGGGCGTTAATGAAGCCTTTGGCTGGCGCTTGGCGATGATGGTGCCTGGCGTAGTGATGTTCTTCACCGGCATTGGCTACTGGTTCTTCACCCAGGATGCGCCCAACGGTAATTTCAGCGATCTACGTGCACGGGGTGAACTGCCTGAAGCTTCAGGCGAAAATGGTGCCGCGCAAAGCTTTCTAGCCGCCGCCAAGGATATTCGTGTTTGGGCGCTGTTCGTTGTCTATGGTCTCTGCTTTGGCGTGGAACTGACGATCAACAATATCGCCGCCATCTACTTCTTCGATAAATTTGACCTTACCCTGGCCACAGCGGGTCTGATCGCTGGTTTGTTCGGGTTAATGAACATTTTTGCGCGTACTCTTGGCGGCGTCTTCTCGGATCTTTTCGCTAAGCAAGGGGGGCTAAAAGGTCGCGTTCGCTGGCTGTTTATTGCCTTGGTTTGCGAAGGTATTGCGCTGGTGGCGTTCTCGCAGATGCACGTCTTGAGCCTCGCAATTGGCATCATGCTAGTGTTCAGTCTATTTGTGCAGATGGCTGAAGGCGCTACCTACGGTGTTGTCCCCTTTATTAACAAAAAAGCTTTGGGAGCTGTCGCAGGGATTGTTGGCGCTGGCGGTAACGTGGGCGCTGTAGGCGCAGCCTTTCTGTTCCGCAGCGAAAGCCTGACCTATCAGCAAGGTCTGTTCTATTTAGGCCTTACGGTACTGATCCTGGCTTCATGTGTGTTGCTGGTACGCTTTAGCGATGCTACCGAAGCAGAAGAGGCTAAAGCGTATAGCGACGCAGTAGGTGATGATGTAGGCGCGGGCGCTCTGTCGTTACGTTAAACGCTTTCCAGTACACTCGCGTACACTCCCATCCAGCTACTTAGCAGTATGGGAGTGTATTCATTTAGGGTTATTCGTCATCTAATGTGGATTTAATAGTAACCGGCACATTTTGTGCTTCACGGTTCAGACAGAAACCACCAAGCCAACTGTCTGTTGTGGGAGGCCGCTTCCAGCGGTGGTCCGACACTTCGGCGAAGGGTACCGAAGGTACCCCGGTGTTGTCAGGCTGGCAGCCTAAACGGTCGCGAGCTAAAGCTACCTCCCACAGGTCAGCTGTCAGGCTGACAGAAATAATTCCATACCGAATGACGAAGAGCCTCATTTAGGTGGCAAGCCACTAAGGAACTTTCTATGTCTTCAGCGCAGCAACTGCTCTTAACCGCCATTCGTTGCGATATCGACAACCTTACTCACCTTGCCACCACCGTCGATATTGTTGGCGACATCAGTCGCTTTATTCATATGCTCCAGCGTGAACGGGGCGCATCGACGATTTACCTGGTTTCCCAGGGGCAACGTTTCAAAACCCGCCGCGATACCTACCGGCAGCACAGCCAGCAAGCCGAAACATTAATGCGCCAACGGCTGGAAGCGCTCAGCGAGGAGGCCCGTCCCCAGGCCGCCGCGCGCTTACTGCGCCGGATCGCCGCCGTTTGGTATGCGCTTGACGAACTTGGCGCCCTTCGCCAAGCCATTGACACCTTTGCAATCACGCCCGATGCGGCGACTCAGGCCTTTAACCAGCTGACCAGCGGACTGCTATCCATTGTATTTGAGGCCGCTGACACCTCTATCGATCCCGACATCACCCGTACGCTAGTAGCCATTTTCCACTTGATGCAGGGCAAAGAGTTGGCGGGTCAGGAGCGCGCCTGCGGCGCCTTTGGCTTCACCCATGGTCACTTCGACGAGCCCCACCGCGCCTTGCTAAACCAGCTAATGACGGATCAACAGCGCTGCTTTGACACTTTTGTAGAGTTTGCGACCCCCGAAGCGCAGCAGGCATGGCAAAAAGAGCTGTCAACGCGCACGCTCTCAGGTATTTGCCACCTGCGTGATATCGCCTGCCAGCGCTCGTCGGCAACGCAATCCCCGCCCAAAGAGACACCTGATAAGCTGGGTGAAACCTGGTACGAATTGACGACTCTGCGTATCGACTCAATGAAAATGGTGGAAGATGCGCTAATCTCACAGCTGAGCGTGCTTTGCCACCGCAAAATTGCTCAAGCCGAGGATGCTTTAGAGAAAGCTAAAACGCAGCCTTATACGTATGCACCGGCTCCGTGCGAACAGCTGCTGGCGCTTAATGATGGGCAACCGTTAGGTGATTTGACCGCCAACGCCTTAACCTCACCATTAGGTCGCTCTCTGATTGAGCTCACCCAGGCACAGGCCAGTCGCTTACAGGGGCTTAGCGATGAACTCGAAAATACCCGCAAAGCGCTAAGAGAACGCAAACTGATTGAACGCGCCAAGGGCCTGATCATGGCTCATCAGGAAATGAGCGAAGAGGAGGCCTACCGCTTTCTGCGTAAAACCTCGATGGATCAAAGCAAAAGCATGGCGGATATGGCCCAAGCTATTCTCGATCTCTCCGCAATGCTAAAACGTAAAGATGCTAAAGCGTAAAGTAGATGGGGTTCCCGTTAGCCGTCAGTTAGCAGCACAGTATCAAGCTGGTTAAGCCTATATTTGCAGTATGCTGTCACCTTAGCCATGCTAAAAGCTCACTTGACTGACCAAGCAAGGAGCGCACCCCCATGCAACACCGCGTGCTATTAATCACCGGCGCATCTAGCGGTATTGGCGCAGCCACCGCCCGTGCAGCCGCGCGTGAAGGCTATAAGTTAGTACTCGCTGCACGTTCTAGCGACAAGCTCACCGCACTGGCGCAAGAGCTAGGGCCGGAAAACGTGCTGACCTGCGGGCTGGACGTGACCAATATGGAACAGCAGCAGGCCATGGTTGAGCAAGCACTGGAAACCTTTGGCCGTCTGGATGGCATTTTTGCCAACGCTGGTCGTGGTGGCTCGCCCGGCGGCTTTAGTGAAGCCGACCACGAAGCATGGCGTGAGATGATTCTCACCAATATCTATGGGGTGGGCCTCACTATTCAAGCTTGTTTGCCCGCCCTTAAACGCAGCAAAGGCCATGTATTGCTCACCGGCTCAGCGGCAGGCCGCACGACCATCCCAGGCTCTATGTATAGCGCGACCAAATGGGCGGTAACGGGCATCGGCTATAACCTTCGTGAAGAACTCCGTGGCACTGGCATGCGCGTGACGCTGATTGAACCAGGGATGGTCGACACCCCCTTTTTTGATGAACCGCCGGCCCATGCCCTCGAAGATCGCGACATCGCCAATGCAGTGGTGTATGCGCTTGCTCAGCCTGCCCATGTAGACGTCAATGAAATCCTTATTCGCCCCACACCGCCGCTTGAGTGAGGATTAGCACTACTCCAATGTACACCTAAGCAGGCAACACCTTGCAATTCATCTGCACTGGCCGCATAACGTGTAATTACCAAGCGCGCTAAGTAATTTTTCACGCTACGCGCCCACGAATTAATTTGCAGGTGACCCATGAGCCAACTAGCTTCCACGGCACTTTCCGTCCTCGATCTGGCACCTATTCGCCAGGGCGGCAGTGCCGCAGAGACCTTCCGGGATAGTGTCGCCTTGGCGCAATTAACCGAGCGGCTAGGCTATACCCGTTACTGGCTCGCCGAACACCACAATATTGCCGGCATTGCCAGTGCAGCCACCGCTGTTCTGATTGGCCACATAGCGGGGCAAACATCCACCATCCGCGTGGGCAGCGGTGGGATTATGCTGCCTAACCACCCGCCGCTAGTGATTGCTGAGCAGTTCGGCACCCTGGAAACGCTCTATCCTGGTCGTATTGATCTGGGCTTAGGCCGTGCGCCTGGCTCAGACGGTGCCACCATGCAGGCCATGCGCCGCAACGCCCACGCAGGGGTCGATGATTTTCCACAGCTGCTGAATGAGCTGCGCAGCTACTTAGCCGATGCAGAGCCCCAACAGCGCGTAAAAGCGGTGCCTGGCCAAGGTACCCATGTGCCTATTTGGTTGCTGGGTTCCAGCGGCTACAGCGCGCAGCTGGCGGCTAAACTGGGCTTGCCGTTTGCGTTTGCCGCGCAGTTTGCACCGGGCTATTTATTCGAGGCCCTGCGCTTATACCGTGACAATTTCCGCCCCTCGGAACACCTCGACAAGCCCCACGCCATGGTCGGACTACCCGTGATGGCCGCCGAGAACGACGCGATGGCCCATTACCTGGCCACAACAGCGCAGCAGAAGTTTTTAAACCTTATTCGCGGCAAGCCGACTCAGTCACAGCCGCCGGTTGAGCAGCTCGATTGGTCGCCGATGGAACAGGCCCAAGTCAGCCAATTTTTAGGCGCAGCCATCATTGGCGGGCCAGAGACAGTTAAAGCAGAGCTTGAGGAGTTCCAGGCACGCACGGGTGCCGATGAACTGATGATTAATAGCGATTTTTACAACCACGCCGACCGTCTACGCAGCTACGAGATTGTGGCTGAGGTCGCCCGATAAGCGCTTAGCTGCACAGGATAGTTATGACCACACTCACGTTTTCCCCAGTAACGGATGACGATTTTGCTGCTTTCTGGCCTACGTTCCAGGCCATTGTTGCAGCACAAGAGACCTATGCGTTTGCTCCGGATATCAGCTTTGAAGCCGCCCGCGATCTATGGTGTAAAACGCCAAACGCCAGTGTGGTTGCCAAAGATGAAAATGGCCAACTGCTGGGCGCTTACTACCTAAAAGCTAACGCGGCTGGCCCCGGCGATCATATATGTAACTGTGGTTATATGGTGACCCCCGCCGCACGGGGCAAAGGCGTAGCGCGTGCCATGTGTGAGCACTCCCAGCAGCAGGCCCGTGAACTTGGGTTTTTAGCCATGCAGTACAACGCCGTAGTGGCCACCAATGAAGTGGCCGTCGCCTTATGGCAAAAGCTTGGCTTTAGCATTGTGGGTACCGTGCCTAACGCTTACCGCCATGCGCGCCATGGCTTTGTTGACACCTATGTGATGTATAAGGCGCTTTAGCGGCAATACACTTACCAAACAGATCTTTACCAAAGAACTGTTTATCAAAGATATTCCACAGCAAGTTAAAAAAAACATTTAACTATACGACTTTATCGTGATTGAGCATTTTTTAATATCACAAACTAAAGATAAGTTAATCAAGCCGCTGTTGTTAACGGTCAATTGATACCTTTTAAAACTCCCCTAAGCACCAATTCAGGTGCGGGGAGTATTAGGAGAAGTATCAATGCGAAACATATCCGTTAAGAGAGTGATTGCTGGGGCACTGATTGTGCTTTTAGCCATGCTTATCCTTTTGGGTGGCATGGGCGCCATGGCGGAACGCGAAGCTGCAAAGCTGCTGGCAGAAATCAATGAGATCAGCGCTCAACAAGCGAGTGCTGCTAACCGTGCAGAAACAAACCTAATGGAAGTACGGGTAAGGCTAGAGCGTATGTCACAGCACTACCGCAATGGCAACGAAAACTATGCTGAGCGTGCGCTAGGAGAAGCACTGGTGGGTTTGGAGAACTCCGACCAACGTATCGCAGAACTTACTCGCCTTGAGCTCCCAAGTGATTCTGATCGTCGCCCACTAATCGATGAAATTGTCGATAGTTACAACCTTATTGTCACTGACACCTTACGAAGTGATTTAGCCAATGAGCGTTATGAGGCACTGGATGAATACCGTGACCCCATTAATCAGAAGTTCTCCAGCTTTAGCACTGCGATCAGTCATTTTAATGATTATGCACTGAGTAGAGGTAACCAAGTTCACTCTGAAGCACAGCGCGAAAGCGTCATTTTTGGCATTACCGTAGGCGTTCTCATCTTAACCGCGATTGTGCTCTACGTTGTTGTGCAAATAGTAATTAATCGGCTTGTTATTAACCCTCTCCAGCGGGCCGTCAGAATATGCGAAAACATTGCAAAGGGAGATTTGACAAGTCATATCGACGTCCTAGGGCGTAACGAGATTGGCCGTCTTTATAGTGCCATGGAAGATATGCAGGAGCGCCTGGAAGAGATGATCGGTACGCTTAATCAAAGTAGCGAGGCCGTCGCCTCTAGCTCGAAGCAAATTGCTAGCGGCAGCCAAGACCTCGCCTCACGCACAGAGCAACAAGCCGCAGCTTTGCAGCAAACCGCCGCAAGTATGGATGAAATTTCATCAATTGTGCGGCAGAACGCTGACACTGCCAGTCAAGCACAGCAATTGACCCAGGACGCCGCGCAACAGGCGAATAGTGGTAAGCAGGCATCTGAACGCACCAGCCTACTGATGCGGGAATTAGAAGAAACCTCGCACAAAGTCCATGACATTGTTCAGGTGATTGACTCTATCGCCTTTCAAACCAATATTTTGGCACTGAATGCCTCGGTAGAAGCTGCTCGTGCAGGTGAACATGGCAGGGGGTTTGCGGTGGTCGCCAGTGAAGTGCGCTCATTAGCAACAAAGACCTCCACCTCGTCAAAAGAGATACGCACTATGATTGAAGATATCTCACAGCGAATTGTCGTCGGCGCAGAGCAAGCAGCGAAAAATGGCCATGATATGGCAGATATCAACGAAGCTATTCGCAAAGTGACGGAAATGATGCAAGAGCTTGCTCTAGCTGCAAAGGAGCAGGAGTCGGGCATTAGCCAAGTCAGCACCGCGGTATCCCAGATGGACTCCGCGACCCAGGAAAATGTATCGCTGGTTGAAGAAACCAGCACCGCGTCAGCCTCACTCCAGGATGAAGCTACTCGTTTGGCCGAGTTAGTCACGACCTTCAAACTGAAGCGAGCAGCTAATAAGGGTACGATCCCCACCGTGACTACTTCACAGCATGCCTTTGCAGCAGCTCACTCTTATCCATCTAAAAAGTTGCCTAGTGCCACGCCAGATTGGGAAGAGTTTTAGTTCCTCCATTTGGGCCAGCAATGCTGGCCCTTTTCTCATTGAAGCACCGCTTAAGTTAATAAAAATTCACAATCAGTTAAATGCAAAAGCCTCCAGGATAAGGTACTTTCCTTCACCTAATCACAATACGCTATTAAGCAACTCCCCTTATCGGTGATGGCTAATTATGTCTGTGCATGCTTGGTTGTTCTCGCGCTTCTCGCTGCGCTCGCGGTTTATCGCTTTGATTGCCACACTGGTGTTTGCCACGACTCTGCTACTTGGCTGGGTGGCGTCGCGAGAGTCGGCTCAGCAAATGGAAGCCAATATTGGTAATGCCGCCTCAGAAGCAGCTTACCAAATGGTGGATAAGCTGGATCGCAACATGGACGCACGCATAAAAGAGGTAAAACTACTGTTGGGTATGCAGGCGCTCACTACTGATACGAACCCTAGCGCGCTGAGGGAACAGCTGGAGCGTTTACAAGACAACTATAACGTTGTGTCGTGGATCGGATTTACTGACCCCGAAGGTACTGTTCAAGCAGCTACTGGGGGAATTTTAGAAGGCGTTTCAATCGCGCAAAGGCCCGTGTTTATTGAAGGACGCGAGTCGCTCTGGATAGGCGATGTTCATGAGGCAGTGCTACTCGCTCAACTGCTGCCTAACCCTAGCGGTGAAGAGCTCCAGTTTGTCGATATTGCGACCCCGGTATATGACCGCAACGAGGAACTACAGGGCGTTCTGGCAGTACACCTGAGTTGGGAGTGGGCCGAATATATCCAGCAATCCATTTTTTCGCCCGCGAAGAAGCGGCAAAATAACGAAATACTACTCCTTTCAGCCGGTGGTACCGTACTGCTAGGGCCAAAGGCGCTGATGGGAAAATCGTTAGACAGCCTTAGGCACATACCTGGCCCCACCAATATATCGCCACAATGGGCCATTGAAACCTGGCCCAATGGCGAACAATTTGTCACCGGCTATGCGCGCAGCAGTGGCTTTGAGGACTTTCCTGGATTGGGGTGGATAGCGATTACCCGTAATCCCATTGCGTCGGCCTTTGCCCCCGTGGAGCAACTGCAGACAGCCATTATGGGCATCGGCACTCTCCTGGCGCTGCTATTTGCAATGATTGGTTGGAAGATTGCCTCTCGAATGGTAACTCCCCTCACCCGCTTAGCCAGCGCCGCCGATCAAATACAGGATGGCGAGCATGCCGACTGTATTCCTCTTGAAAACGGCTCTCCAGAAATGAAGCGCCTATCGACCTCTATGCGTAACATGGTTAGCCGACTACTGGATCAACGTCAAACGATCAACCGTTTAGAGGATCTAGCCAATACCGACCCGCTAACGGGGCTTCCTAATCGCGCCTTTCTTAATCAATACCTGCAGTTGGCCATTCCGGAAGCGGAAAGAAACCAGCAAAGCATGGTGGTCATGTATATCGATCTGGATGGTTTCAAACGGGTCAACGATGAACTGGGCCACCATGCAGGGGATCTGCTACTTATTGAGATCACCCAGCGCCTGAAAAACGCCTTGCGCAGTGGCGATGTTGTGGCGCGCCTGGGTGGTGATGAATTCGTAATGGTGCTCAAAACCAAGCAGGAGTACCTGGAAATGCTTACCCACGAAGTGAGTAGGCGTTTACTTACGGCTATCGCCCAACCGATTTTATTACCCGAAAATAAACGCGCCCACGTGGGCTGTAGTTTGGGCGCCGCTTGGTGGCCGCACCACGGCCTGCATATTGAAACGGTGCTAAAACTTGCAGATAGCGCTCTGTATGCGGCTAAAAGCAAAGGTAAACATCAGCTCGTGATTCACAAGCCTTAGTCGCTTACGTCAAAACAGTGCTGCAACTGCTGCTCCGCGGCGGCACTGCCCATCGCCGTTAACTTAGCGATATTGCGCTCAGGTATCGCGTCGGTATCGCCGTAAAACTCGATCGCCTTTTCGACGCTCTCTTCGCGCAACAGATGCACCATGGCGTAGGGAGAGCGGTTGGTATAGTTAGAGGCGTCATCGAGCTCAGCACCGTCGAAGCAGTAATCGGGATGAAAAGTGGCGAGCTGATAGACCCCTTCATACCCCTGGTCGACAAAAATGCTTTCTGCCAGCTCAACAAAATCCAGGTAGTAATCAAAGCTTTTAAAGAGCGTTGGGAATACCAGCAGCGTCGTTTCTGTTTCTGGATGCTCATCCAGCCACTGGACTTCCACCATCAGCTCCTCAAGTGCCACTTCGATCTTCTTGGAGCGCACTACTTCAACGCGGATGGTGTCACGCGCTAGCTCACGTTGAGCGAACGGGCAAATGTCGTGGGCGACAATGAAGGTGCGCACCCAGTTCAGCGTTTGCGCGGCTACTCGGTAATCTGCGTGTTGGTTATCTGCGTGCATAGCACCCTCTTTACTCATCTGGTCGGCGATGACCGACACACTGTGCGCAGCAGTTTACCAACTGTTCATACCCAACTACACATGCTCTTGGTAGCGCTTCAGAGCGACTTCATAGGATTTATGGATATGGTCGTCCATTAATTCACGTGCTGCTTTAGCCTCGCGCTGTAGCGCCAGCTCCACCAGTTGATGATGCTGCTCGTCCAGCTCTTGACGTATCATCGGCATTTTGGGCCCCAAACGGCGGTAGCGATCGAACTGGTCGTGTAACTGCTCAATAAAACGCAATAACCAGACTGACCCACACGGCGCCACCAGGGTACGGTGAAACTGTGTATGCAGATGCTCCCACTCTTCGCCTTTATCCAGGGTTATATCGGCTCGTTTCAGGCGATGCGCGGCGGCAAGCAAATCAGCCTCCCAAAGCGAGTCACCGTTAGCAATAGCTCGCTCTAGCGCCATCCCCTCCATTTCCAGACGCATTTGGGTAATATCGTCCAGCTCATCCCGCGACAACTTCGGCACCCGAAAGCCGCGCTGATTCTCCTGCACCAGCAACCCATAAGCTGCCAATCTATTGAGCGCTTCTCGTAGCGGGCTCAAGCCGACTTGATAGCGCTCTTTGAGCGCATTGATAGCGAGCTTTTCACCGGCCACAAAACGCCCGCCCACCAAATCCTTGCGTAAATGATCAAACACGCGACTTGATGCGGTACCCGCTGGCCCCACTGGCCCTAGCGACTTGGCTGACGTAGGTAGAGAATTATTCATCACGATGTCCTTTGTTTACCTTAGCTCCCGCTGTCCATTCTGTTTTGAGTGTTGACGTTGGGTCGGGCACTACCTATATTCTATTTTAGACAAGATAATCGATTTTTTAACCTACAAACGATAAATAAGGTCTGGGTATGCTTCTGATCTCCTCGTCGACTTTGCGGGATATGCATTCATGAAACCACCCACTGTCTCCTGGCAACTATTCTGGGCCTTTTTCCGCGTCGGCATCTTTGGTTTCGGTGGTGGGCCCGCCATGATTCCCTTAGTGCGCGCCGAGGTCGTCACCCGCTACCGCTGGCTAACCGATGAAGAGTTTGCCGATGTGCTGGCAATTGGCAATACCTTACCTGGCCCCATTGCCACCAAGATGCCCGGCTATATTGGCTATCGTGTAGGTGGAGTCGTCGGCTGTATCGCTGCCGTAATTGCCATCATCGTACCAATGATTGTGGCGATGATTGTCATGTTAGGCATTTTCAGCCGTTACCGCGATGTGGCATGGATTCGCGGTATGGGCCAAGCGGTAGTGCCCGTCGTCATGGTGATGATGGCGCAACTCACCTGGGACTTTTTTGATAAATCCCAGGCTGCCCTTGGCTGGCTGGTCAGTATAGCCATGGCCATCATTGCCGCCGGGCTGATCTACTGGCTTGGCATTCACCCTGGCTGGGTGATTGGCGCCATTCTAATTGCCGCTCTCCTGCGCCCTGCCGGTAACAAAAAAGCGGAGAGGACGACATGATTTATTGGGATCTCTTCCTGGCGTTTTTTATCCCAAACATTATCGGCTATGGCGGCGGCCCAGCCATTATCCCACTAATCGAAGCCGAAGTGGTTGGCCGGTATGGCTGGATGACCGCGCAAACCTTCGCGGAAACATTAGCCTTGGGTAACGCGCTGCCTAGCCCTATCGCCACCAAAATGGCTGGCTATGTAGGCTATGAAGTAGCAGGCATTGGCGGCGCTTTCATCGCTGTGGCCGCTACCGTGATCCCCACCCTGCTGTTGATGTTAGGCGCGCTAGGATTGCTATACCGTCACCGAGATTCCCCCCGGGTTAAGCGCATGAGCCAGTGGGTGCGCCCTGTCATCGCCATGATGATGGCCTGGCTGACCTTGGGGTTTCTGCTCGAGAGCCTTAACACCAGCGGCACGATTCACACCCTGATCATTGGCATAGTCGCCGCTATTGCACTGATTCGCTTCAAAACGCACCCCGCCTTTGTGGTTATGGGCGCACTGGTTTATGGCGCACTTTTCATCAGTTGAGCGTGAATATAAGCCGAGTCTTAAACCGCTAACCAAAATGCAAGGATTCACATGCACCAGGATGCTCTCTATTACCCCAGCGCCTCGCGCCGGATGGCAACGTTCGGTAAACGCGGCATGGTCGCCACCTCACAACCGCTAGCTGCGCAGGTAGGTATTAGCATTTTGCAGCAAGGTGGCAATGCGATTGATGCAGCCATTGCCACGGCAGCTGCATTAACGGTGGTGGAGCCCACCTCGAATGGGATCGGCAGCGACGCCTTTGCCATTGTGTGGGTCGATGGCAAACTGCATGGCCTTAATGCCAGTGGCCCTGCTCCACAAGCGGCAACCATTGAAGCGCTAAAAGCCCTCGGCCATGACACAATGCCCAACCACGGCATGCTTCCTGTAACGGTACCCGGTGCGCCCGCTGCCTGGGCGGCGCTATCTGAGCGCTTCGGCAAACTTCCGTTCTCAGAGTTGCTGGCGCCTGCGATTGCACTGGCCGATGAAGGGTTCCCGGTTTCTCCCGTCATTCATCAAATGTGGAAAGAAGCCTTCAACACCTACTCGGCTTACGATGAGGCTTCTTTCAAACCCTGGTTTGATACGTTTGCTCCCGAAGGGCGTGCGCCGGAGCCCGGTGAGCTGTGGCGCTCCGAAGGCCATGCGAAAAGCCTAAAAGCGATTGCTGACAGCCGCGCCAAAGCATTCTATGAGGGCGAACTGGCCGAGGCCATTGATGCCTTTTCCCGCGAACACGGTGGCCTATTATGCAAAGAAGACCTAGCAGCTTACCAGCCAGAGTGGGTCGACCCGATTAGCGTGCGCTACAAAGGCCATGATATTTGGGAAATTCCTCCCAACGGGAGCGGTATGATTGTGCTGCAAGCCCTAGGCATGTTGGAACATCTAGGCGAAGAGGGGCGAGATCGAGTCGAAACGCTGCACCGTCGTATTGAAGCCACCAAACTTGCCTACGTTGATGGCTTTGCTCATATCACCGACCTCGACGCTATGCGCCCCAGCATTGCACAGATGCTAAACGATGATTATTTGAAATCGCGTGCCGAACTGATTGGCGAACAGGCCGTTGATCCCGTCCACGGTAACCCTATTAAGGGCGGCACGGTGTACCTGGCAACGGCTGACAACGATGGCAATATGGTGTCGCTGATTCAAAGTAATTTTAAAGGCTTTGGCTCGGGAATGGTCGTTCCTGGCACCGGTATTAGCCTACAAAACCGTGGCTGGTCGTTCTCCCTCGACCCCCAGCACCCCAATGCGCTAGCCCCCGGCAAGCGCACCTATCACACCATCATCCCAGGCTTTATTACTAAAGATAACCAAGCCGTTGGGCCGTTTGGCGTGATGGGCGGCTATATGCAGCCCCAAGGCCATGTACAGGTGGTAACAGCGATGCTTGAGGATCAACTGAATCCTCAGGCGGCGCTGGATATGCCGCGTTGGAAATGGACCAAAGGCAAAACCATCGAAGTGGAAGCCGACTTCCCCAACCACTTAGCGCTTGCCCTGGCACGCCGCGGCCACGACATCGTCAAAGTCGCCGATTCAATCAGCTTTGGCCGTGGCCAAATCATTCTGCGCGATCCTGACACCGGTGTACTCCAAGGGGGTACCGAGCCACGCACCGATGGAGCTGTGCTCCCCTGGTAACAGCTCACCACTGAACTGCGTCTCCGCCGTGTTGCCGTTGAAGGCAACCGGCGGTTGTTAGCTAGCTATCTCCTCTCAATCACAGCATTATGGCTGCTCTTTTTTATTAGAGTTTTGCCTTTTTCACTATGTCACCGCCACCCTCTTCTCAAACCTCCTCCGCCTCACCACTAAGCGGCTTTTTTGGCGTATTTCGCTATAGCCGTCGTGCACTTGGCTTAGTCTGGGAAACCTCCCGTTGGATGATGCTCGGGCTGGCGCTGTGCACGCTGGTGGCGGGGGTTCTGCCTGCCGTGGCCGCCTGGGTCGGCCAACTGATTGTGGACGGGGTGGTAAGTGCGATGGAGTCTCATCAAGCAGCCTCAGATCCCGACCTGCTAGCGTCCATCACACCGGTACTAACGCTGGTGGGGATTGAAGCCGTGATTATTGCGCTCATTGCCCTGGCCCAGCGCGGCCTCTCAGCCCAACAGTCACTGCTGCGTGCGCTGCTGGGACAGAAGGTCAATGTGATGATTCTGGAGAAAGCGGGACAACTGTCACTTAGCCAGTTTGAAGATTCAGAGCTTTACGACCAGCTCACGCGAGCGCGGCGTGAAGCGTCTACGCGCCCCCTTGCACTGGTGAATAAAACCTTTGGCCTGCTGCAAAACGCTATATCGCTGGGCAGCTTTGGTGTGCTGCTGGTGCAGTTCTCCCCTTGGGCGCTACTGATTTTGGTGGCAGGCGCCCTACCGGTATTTATTTCAGAGGCCAAATTCTCGGGCGATGCCTTTCGGCTGTTTCGTTGGCGCTCACCGCAAACCCGTATGCAGATCTATTTAGAGACGGTGCTGGCACGGGAAGACAGCATTAAAGAGGTCAAGCTGTTTGGCCTTGAAGGACTCTTTCTTAAGCGCTACCGGGATATTTTTACCCAGCTGTTTGCTGAGGACAGGCGCTTAACGCTGCGCAGAGAGAGCTGGGGGTTTCTGCTCGGCTTGCTTGGCACCTTAACCTTTTATGCCGCCTACGCCTGGGTGGTCATTGAAACGATTGCCGGGGCGCTTACCCTCGGCCAGATGACCATGTACCTGATGGTCTTCAAGCAGGGACAGGCCGCGCTCTCCGCCAGCCTGACCGCGATCAGCGGCATGTATGAGGACAACCTTTACCTCTCCAATCTTTATGAGTATCTGGAACAACCAGTGGAGGAAGAGAACGGCACACTCACTCAGGGTGCACTGCCCGGAGACGGGCTACGCTTTGAACACGTTAGCTTCTCCTACCCTGGCGGCGACGCTTCTCTCCAAGAGCCGGTTCTCCACGATATATCGCTGCACCTCTGCCCTGGACAGAGCCTGGCTTTAGTAGGTGAAAACGGCTCGGGCAAGACCACTCTGATCAAGCTACTCACGCGACTCTATCACCCAACTCAAGGCCGAATTCTTTTAGATGGTAGCGATCTGCGGGATTGGAGCACTCAGGCGCTACGTGAGCGCACCGGCGTGATTTTTCAGGACTTCGTGCGCTATCAGTTGCAGGTGGGCGAAAACCTGGGCGTCGGCGATACCCATGCCTTTAACGACCAAGAACGTTGGCAGAACGCCGCTCGTCACGGTATGGCGGATGAGTTTATTACCCGCATGGCTAGCGGCTACAAAACCCAGCTTGGCCGTTGGTTTAAAAATGGCCAGGAGCTCTCCGGCGGCCAGTGGCAAAAAATTGCCCTCTCAAGAGCTTATATGCGCGAAAACGCTGACATATTGGTGCTGGATGAACCCACCGCCGCCATGGATGCAGCTGCAGAAGCCGAAATATTCGCCCGCTTTCGCGAACACAGCCGCGATAAAATGGCGATATTGATCTCCCATCGTTTTTCCACAGTGCGCAGCGCTGATCTCATTCTAGTTATTGATCAAGGACATATTATTGAACGTGGCACCCATGAAGAGCTCCTTGCCATGGCCGGCCGTTATGCAAAACTATTCCAACTACAAGCAGCAGGTTATAAATAACCACTTAAACATAAACAATTCTTATTACAATTATGATTAAATCGTTACAACGCTAATTAAAATCTGGAACGTGAACAAAAGTCACAAGCGTTACAAGGCTATCGACCTCTCTAATACTTTAAAGGTAATGTGCTCTCATGGTTTGACACTACAGGAGTGGCACATATGAACCGTCTTCATCAGATAAAAGTTAAGTATGCTCTTGCGTTTATTAGCGTTGCCTTAGCACTACTGGCTATCGTGATAGCCGATGCGCTACTCGTTAATATGGTGAAGGGTCGTTTAGACACTTTCATTAAAAATTATATTCCTGCTAGCTCCACCGTACTCAATGCCGATAGAGACCTGTACCAAGCCCGGGTAGCTGAGATCGAGTATCTGTTAGCAGACCCAGGCACAGAGCGTGCATCGGCGCTAATTGCCGAATTCGAAGAGAATTCACAGCAAGCTTATGATCGTATGCAGGGCTATGCCGAATATATGCAGGACTACCCAGAGTTAACCGCACAACTAGCCAACTTTGAAACGCTGTATAGCGATTGGCAACAAGAGGCAACACGTGTGTTTGAGTTGCATCAAAGCGGCAATAGCGCTGCAGCATTCACAATGCTTTCCGGCTCATCACTAGATAACTTTAATGCTTTACGCGATGTATATGATGTATCAGGAATGAATATTGACACGGCTATTAATCAAGCAGAAGCAGCCGTTGTTGATAGAATCAAAGTACAGCAAACCTCTACTATCATCATTGCTTTAATCATTTTTATAGCGGCAACCCTTATTGCACTATTAGGGCCACTAATGATGTCGCGGGCTATCCGTCAAATCAGTGGGCGTATTAAGGAGATCACCGAAGGTGATGGCGATTTAACCGCGCGGATTGAGAGCCAACGCCGTGATGAAATTGGTGAGTTAGCACAACAGTTCGACGCCTTCATTAAACGTATTGACGATACGCTACAGTCAGTTAGCAGCAGTACTATTAGTCTACAGCATGCCTCGAATGAAATTGCTAAAGGCAGTCAGGAGCTTGCAACACGCACAGAACAAGCTGCCGCGAATTTACAGCAGACCTCTGCTTCAATGGAGGAAATTGCGGCGGTGGTCAACAACGCCTCTGACTCTGCCCAGCAAGCTGACCAGCTGGCACTTTCAACCCGCGACCTCGCTCAGCAGGGCTTGCACTCCATGCACAGCGTTGAGCAGACCATGGATACGATCAACGACTCTTCCTCTGAAATCAGTAACATTGTCAGCCTAATTGATAGCATCGCTTTTCAAACCAACATCCTGGCGCTGAACGCGTCGGTAGAAGCCGCCCGCGCGGGTGAGCATGGCCGAGGCTTTGCAGTGGTCGCCCAAGAGGTTCGGATATTAGCCAGCCGCTCCAGTGATGCATCCAAAAACATTGCCACTCTGATCAATACGTCGTTAAGCCGCACAAAGGCGGGCGTTGACCAAGTGAAACAAACCGGAGCCACCATGCAGGAGATGGTAAAAAGCATCGAGCGTGTGGCCGACGTAATAGCTGAAATTAGCGCCGGAGCTAAGGAGCAGAGTGTGGGTATTGGCCAAGTCAACGACGCGGTCAACGAACTGGATAGCATGACCCAACACAATGCCTCCATGGTGGAAGAGTCCAGCGCTGCGGCGGCGGAGCTAAGGGAGCAAGCTGACCGGCTGGGCGTGCTAGTGGGCGCATTCAAACTCAGCAATGCTAGTGAGCAACCTGCTCTTGTCAAACCAGCTCTTGCCTCTACGATGAAGAAGCCCTCGCCTACGCCTGCTGCCCCGCGTCGTATGCCAAGCTCACAGCAACCTGAGTGGGAGTCGTTCTAAGCAACCTCCTTTAGTTTTCTATGCTTCCTTGGACTTACGCTGAGCCCAAGGAAGTTTTATTACCGGCTTATATAATGTGTATCCATTTCAGCAAGCGCTTTGTCTAACCACAGCCGCTCATCGTAATCGTCAAAGGTACGCGTATGCTGTCTGATGCTTTAATTATTGATGATGATTGTAACGTCCAACTCTTGGGCAGAATGCTATTACGCCAACACGGTTATCAGGTGATGACGGCAAGTAGTTTTGGCGAGCTGGTGCGCCAACCTGACCTGCTCAATGTCGAGCTGATCTTGCTTGATATCGGGCTAGGTGAGTTTACCAGCCTTGATATTCTGGAATATCTGTATGATTTACGCTTAAACGCTTCAATTTTATTAATTAGTAGTTGCACGGAAGAAACTGCCGCGCATGCTCTTGCAGCAGGTGAAGCAAAAGGCTTGAAAATGCTCGGTTTCCTATCTAAATCCAAGCTGCTCACCGGCCTAGCGACATTCCTTGGGCCATTAAAAAAAGCGCCCAAAACGCCTACGGGCGATGAATTGGCGAAGGCCATACGTGAACAACAGCTATTTCTAGCTTTTCAACCCCAAATAAACCTCCAGCAAGGCACACAACACGGTCAGGTTATTGGCGTTGAAGCGCTGGTACGCTGGCAAGACCCTCAACGCGGCGTGCTATACCCCGACAGTTTTATTCCTCTAGCAGAGCAAAACGGCCTGATGCTTCCACTCACTTGGTACGTTATTGAGCTTGCCATCAAGCAGCAAGCCCAATGGCTGTCACTAGGGTGGGATTTAAACGTCTCAATTAATATACCGGCGGCCTTTATTCAAGCAGAAGGCGTACTCGAAGCATTTGATCGACTCACCCAAGAGCATCATGCTGTTATTAGCAAGATCACCCTGGAACTCACTGAAACGGCGGGGGTTGAGTGTTTGGGTTACGCTTGCTACGTGCTCAAAGCATTGCGACAACGGGGCTGCAAACTGGCGCTAGATGATTTTGGTACCGGTCACTCTTCGCTGACACAGCTCTATCGGTTGCCTTTCAGCGAGCTCAAAATTGACCGCAGCTTTGTCTCACTGATCGATCAGGACAAAGAAGCACTGGTAATAACAGAGTCGATTATCGACTTAGGCAAACGCCTGGCGCTGACTGTAGTCGCCGAAGGCATCGAAACATCGGCACAGTTCACCCAGCTTGTTGAAGCTGGATGCACGGTTGGACAAGGCTACTGTATCTCTCATCCGTTGACCGCGGATGCTTTCAACACTTGGTTGCGCGAATACTCACCTTCCGCACCAACAACCCATCAAACGAGCATACTTTCTTGCTCCAAAGCCAGCTGAGTAATGGCCTCAAGAGCAACTAAACGCTCCAGATAGACGGTCAATTCGCTAAGTGGAGCTTTTAGCGCTGCTTGCTCCAATTGGCTTGCTTGCTCAGCAATCGCGGCACAGCCTAGAGAGGAAGCGGCTCCTTTTAGTGAATGGGCTTCTTGGCACAAGGCCTGTCGATCCTCTAACTGCCAGTAGGCATTCAGGCGAGCGATACGCTCACCAAACCGTTTTAAAAACGTGGTTAGCAGCGCATCCAGTGCCTTGGGTTCAAAGGTACTTTGCAGCTCTTCGCAGAGACGCTTATCGAGTACTTGCACTGCCCCAGCGCTATCGCCCAGCGATTCAGTTTTTTTAGCAGGAGCAGCAGCAGCGCGAATGCTGTCAGAATCAACGCTTTCGTCGTTTGAGAGATAGCGGCAGATCACCTGATGCAACTCATCGCGGGTAAAAGGCTTATGGATCATATCGTCCATACCGCTTTGCATGCAGCGCTCGCGGTGCTCAGGCATCACATTGGCGGTCATCGCCACTATGGGCAGCTTGGGCAGTTGATGCACAGTTTCATAATCACGCCAGCGTTGGGTGGTTTCCGTGCCATCCAGCTTGGGCATCTGCATATCCATTAACACCAAATCAAATCGACCATGGTCAGCTTTCAACTGATCGAGCGCCTCCTGACCGTTATCTGCAACTGTTACCTGCTGACCAAGGCGCTCAAGCATGACGCGTGCCACCGTTTGATTTAGCGGATTATCTTCTACCACCAAGATATGGTGATGGGGGGGCATTGCTGGCGGGTGTTCACCGCTTTGGTAAATGGTCAAAGGTTCGGTTTCCGGTAGGCTGACGGTGAACCAGAATCGACTGCCGAGTCCCTGCTGGCTATTAACACCTATCTCGCCCTGCATGGCATCGACCAAGCGCTTACAGATTGCGAGCCCAAGCCCGGTGCCTTCATGACGACGCGCCATGGAGGTATCCACTTGGGAGAACGCCGAGAAGAGCTGCGCTTGATCCGCTTCCGTGATACCACAGCCAGTATCGTGCACCTCCACTAAAATATTATCGTCTCCAAGTGGTTTTACCTGGCACTTAACGAACCCCTCTTCCGTGAACTTCAAGGCATTATTGATTAAGTTCATCATGACTTGGCGTAGCCGCGCGATGTCTCCCAACACATAGCGGGGCAGCGCCGGGTCGATAGCATAACTAAAGGTGACCTTCGCCTTCGGTTCGCGAAGAGCGTAGCTTTCACAAAGCTGGTCAATGCATTGGTGAAGATCAAAAGGCTGGATATTCAGGTCGAGGCGACCCGACTCAATTTTGGTGTAGTCGAGAATATCGTTGATCACCGCGCGTAGGCTCTCTGCACTGCGCTTAAGCGCCGCGAGATAAGTCTTCGCACTTGTTGTTTTAACCTCCTCGCTTAACAAATCCGCCATACCTACGACGCCATTTAATGGGGTTCTAATTTCATGGCTCATCACCGCCATAAACTCAGATTTTGCCAAGCTCGCTTTCTCTGCTTGCTTGGCGGCCTCGTTCAGCTCTTTTCCCTTGGCTTCTAATGCTTGTGCCTTGTGATCACTTGAACGGCTTTCCAGAATCAGCGCACGAACCAGCATGCCACCAGAAAACATTAACAGGACAATAAGCAACAGCACCAATCCGTAGAGACGCGTCAATGCGCGGTGTTCTTCACTATGTAGATGGGAAACATGGGCGTTGGTTTCGATCAAAATGTTACCGGTGAGTTGCTGTAGCTCCGCCGTTTGCTGTAGGAGGGTAGCCGTTAACTCGCTATTTAACTGGGTAGGGCTGTCCCAAACCGTTTCGAGTAGGGTATCCATCTCTAAAATACGGATTTGAGTTTGTTTAATGACCGCCTCAATATCCTCAAGTTTCGCCACGATTTTTCCTATTTCACCTTGAAAAAAAAGTGACTGTCGGCTGAAGAGAATTTCAAAACGCAGCAACACGTCATCAACCGTAGCGTTCCCTGCACTCGTTTCGAATAGCGAGAGGCGCAATTCGCGCACCTCTCGATCAAACTGATACCCGGCCCATAATAAGTTTTCGAGCAGGCGGTTCTCCAACGCATGCTGACGGTTATAAATAACCCCGCCGGTGGTTAGCGCTGAAAGAAAAAAAAGGATCGCTGAGAATGTAGCGACCCTGGTGCTGCGGGAAAAATAGAACTTCAATAAGGCCAGCATGGCAATTGTCCGATTATTTTATTCAACGTCGATGCGCGCCACCTGCCACACAGAGCGCGAAAATATCTCTTCATCTAGCAGCTCGGGATGCTGGTCAAAAGGGTAAATGACAAACAGCGGTCCCTGGTCGCGAATTCGCAGCGCTTTACCGTTTGCCTGCATGGCAAGAATGACATCGTAATTCTCAAAATTACTGATGGGCACTGTCGCGGCGTACTCATTCAACGCTACTACACGAATATCCTCCCCCTCAGCATCGACGGTTTCCAGAATAGTTCGCACCAAGGGGCCAGAGAAGCCAATCACGCCGTCGTGCCAGGGCGTACGCGTAATCGTTTCGTGCTGCCCTAAGCTTTCTAACATCGCTTTATCAAAATGGGCTTCGTCACCGACATTAGTCTGCCCAACCTTTCCACTCACTACCAATATCACCGGGCCTTCAGGTACTTCCAAGGCAATAGCCTGGGATGACAGCAAGGCCATACCCAACGCGACGATGCCCTCCCTGAATTTAAGAACCAAAGAACGACGCATTGGGCTGCACCTCGGTATTAGCGATTAATAGTGCGATGAGTATATATCGGCCGTCTGCGGATAAACTGTGAACCTTTGTGTCAACGCATCATCATCAACTAAACTTAACGTATGAGTTTGCCGCTTCGACGGGTGTGACATTTATAAGACGATAATACGGGAAATCAGCATGCATATTGGCGTACTTGAAGATGACCTCGACCAGCAGGCTTTTATTGAGCAGTGTCTACTTACGGCAGAACACCAAGTTTCGCTGTTTAGTCGCTCCAGCGAGCTTCGCCGCGCGACGCAGCAGCACACCTTTGACCTGCTGATTATCGACTGGCGACTCCCCGACAGCGACGGCATGGATGTCGTTGCCCACCTGCGCCAACACGACAGTTGGCGTGGCCCAATTTTATTTATTACCGCCAGCCAAGGCGAAGACGACGTCGTTAAAGCACTCGAACAGGGCGCAGACGATTTTCTTGCCAAACCCCTTCGCCCCAGTGAGCTCATTGCCAGGGTAAGCGCATTAGGTAGACGGTCAGGGTATGCCACACCGCGCCCAGCATCGACTTGCCCTGAGACCTTTACACTGCACACCGAAGAGCACTATATCAGCGTCGCGGGCAACGCCATTGATTTAACCGAGCGAGAGTATCGGTTAGCCACCCTCTTCTTCTCAAAAATTGGTGAGCTCATTACCCGTGCCCACTTACTAGAGCTGGTATGGGGTATTAAAGGGGATGTTTCGACGCGTACCGTTGACACCCACGTTAGCCGCCTACGCCGCAAGCTGGAGCTGGATGGCCGTCATGGCCTGCGTCTACGCAGCGTTTACCAATCAGGGTATCGCATGGAGACTTGCCAAACATCCCACCTACGACAAGTCGCCGAATAGGTTGACGCTCATATAAGCATCGGTTAAAAGATAAGAGCTGCCTTGTAAAGGCAGTTTGGTTTTATTAACGAGACGTTCTTAAAGTAAGACTTTTCAGAGACCTCATCATGCGCTGGCAAATCCCCGCGACCCGAATGAATAAGCTGCATCGCATTATCAATAATGCGGTATCGGCTAATTATTGTCGCGCGCCAGAGATGTAGAGAGGAAATTGGCCGCGGCAGGTGTCGCGGCCATGTTGTTTTATCGTTACATTTGATACTTACTGCCTGATCGCGATGTTGCCCGGCCTCCTAACCCAGGAGACCGCCCTATGGCAGTAGCAACGATTACCCGCAAACTACTCAACGCCCTACAACACTCGCGCACTCAGCGCCGTCTGTACGAAGACCCGCGCTTTCATGACCCGCACCTGTTAAAAGATATCGGCTTACGCTGGGAGCAGGGCCAGCTGATATCCATTCACGGCGTAGAGGAACCAAGTCAACGCAACCAACGCCATCAAGCTGAAACCCGCGACGCCCACGAAAAATGTCCACACTGCGGGAGTAGTTTGGCATAGCCAACGCCCCGGCCACAGGAAGTGGCCGGGGCCTTTTCACTTTATAAATCCCACAAACGCTCATTTTTACGTGCCAGCCAAGAGCCAGTCTGGTTCTTGGCATTGAAAAAAAATAGAGGTCTTGTTATTTTGAACCGTCATTTCTTTTTTTAGAGAACATCGATTCGGAGTATCTATGGAATTTCGGCAAGCTATCCACAGTGAACATGCGAAGCAACTAGACACCCAAGGGCTTCGCGACCAATTCTTAATCGAAGAGTTATTCGTAAAAAATCAGTTGACGCTGGTATATAGCCACCTTGATAGGCTCATCGTTGGTGGTGTAATTCCGGTCGACCAGCCCGTCCCTATATCTACGTCCATGTGCAAGCATACAGGCACCGATTATTTCCTCGAGCGCCGAGAGCTCGGTACTATTAATATCGGTGGGCCTGGGAAGATTACCGTGGATGGTACGCAGCATTCTGTGAATACCCATGAAGCACTTTATATTGGAAAGGGAGGCCGTGAAGTGCAGTTTGAAAGCACTAACACTTCCAATCCTGCCGCTTTTTATATCTGCTGCACCCCAGCCCATCAGACTTACCCCACACGCAAAGTCACGCTAGATGAAGCATCCCCCCAAACACTAGGCAATGCCGCGAATAGTAACGAGCGCACCATTTATAAATACTTGGTACCCGACGTGCTGCCAACCTGCCAGTTACTCATGGGCATGACGCGTCTGGAAGAAGGCAGTCTCTGGAATACCATGCCTTGCCACACCCATGAGCGTCGTATGGAGGCATACCTCTATTTCGATATGGCTGATGATAGCGTGGTCTTCCATATGATGGGCGAGCCACAAGAAACGCGACACTTGATCGTCCGCAACCGACAGGTGGCCCTTTCACCTAGTTGGTCTGTTCATACGGGTGTTGGCACAGGTAGATATACGTTTATCTGGGCAATGGCGGGTGAAAACCAGACTTTCTCCGATATGGATCATATTGCGATGGATGACCTGCGCTAACGTACAAGGAGCCATAATGAGTAATGCTTTATTCAATCTAAGTGGCAAAACAGCCATTATAACCGGCTGCAATACTGGACTTGGCCAAGGTATGGCCTTAGGGCTCGCGGAGGCGGGCTGTAATATTGTTGGAGTTAATCGACGTTCACCTGCAGAAACCCAGCAACGCGTCGAAGCAATGGGAGTGCAATTCCTGGCGATTGAAGCCGACTTGGGGTGTACCACGCCTATCGCTGAGATCATGCACAAAACCGAGCAGCAATTTGGCACTGCTGACATCTTAATCAATAACGCTGGCATTATACGCCGCGCTGATGCATTGGAGTTTACTGAGAAAGACTGGGACGATGTTCTAGACGTGAATCTCAAGAGCCTGTTCTTTCTTTCACAAGCCTTCGCTCGAGCCTGCATTAATCGCCAAGGCCGAGGAAAGATTATCAACATAGCATCAATGCTATCTTTTCAGGGCGGCATACGGGTGCCATCCTACACCGCCTCAAAAAGTGGTGTACTAGGTCTTACTCGGCTAATGGCAAATGAGTGGGCTCATCTAGGCATAAACGTTAATGCTATTGCCCCTGGTTATATGGCTACGAACAATACGGAAGCGTTAAGAAATGACCCAGAGCGCAGTAAGGAGATTCTAAAACGTATTCCAGCTGGACAATGGGGAGCGCCCGAAGATCTTGCTGGTGCTGCGGTGTTTCTTGCCTCTAACGCATCCAATTATGTACACGGTCATACTCTGGCTGTCGATGGCGGTTGGCTTGCCCGTTAGCCACAGTTTTTCTTCAAACAAAAGGCGCCCACTATTAAGTCGGCGCCTACTTATTTTGAGGCTAGATGCTCTGAGCCCCACATTCTAAATTTAAGAAGCGTCTAACGGGTCAGCAAATTTGTACTCATGAAAACCCAGTCCAGAAGAAACACGCTGCCCAGCCTTAAACAGTAGCTGGACGTACTCGTCACGTTTTTGTTCATCATAACGGACAATAGGGAAAGACAAGCTCAGCGCCGCCACCGCCTTGCCAAACCTATCAAATACAGGCACTGAAAGGCAGCGTACCCCTAATTCAGCCTCTTCTCGATCTTCAGCAACACCCGTTCTACGAATTTCAGGCAATTCATTCATGACAGCTTCAGTGCTAGTCAGCGTATGTGGAGTACGTGCTATGAACTCTGTAGTTTCAAGAATCTGGCGTGCTTTACTTTCATCTATCCACGCTAATAAGGTTTTACCCATGGCCGTTGAGTAAACAGGGCTGCGTCTGCCAATACGTGAATTCATGCACAGGTTGAAATGGGAATCATATTTATGCAGATACACTATATGCTGCCCATCTTCATCCAGGGCACCTAAATGAATAGCCTCATGAGTATTTTCAGACAGCGCCCGCATTTCAGTATTCGCCAGCTGGATCATATCTACGTTTTCGAGAGCCGCCCCTCCCAGTTCAAATAGCTTCAGCGTAAGGGCATATTTTTCCGTCTCCTCTTCCTGCACCACATAGCCTAGCTCTTTCATGGTTTGCAGAAAGCGATACGCCGTGCTTTTGGAAGTAAAAGATCGCTGCGAAAGCTCAGAAAGGCCTATGCTCGGCTGCTCAGCCAGCCCCTCAAGAATAGCGAACACCTTCATGACGGCTGCCACATTATCGGGCTTTTGCGAAGCGACCATATATCTCATACCTCGTTTCATAAAAATTGGACTATTGGTCTGAATTTACATCAAAAAACATCTAATTGCCATCTTCAAACATGAGCGGCCCGATCATAATCAAACAAAAACTCGACCAAAGTATAAAAGAAACGGCGTTTCAATTTTAAAGATACGCTGATACATTTAATACGAACCCGCGGGCCATTAAATGGAATTGTCAGTAATACGTTTGGATTCGCCACGGGATCGGACACTATCTAATAACACTAACAACGGAGAAAATATGACTATATTTCGCCAGGGGAAATGGGTAACAGGCATAGCGGCAACCTGTACTGCACTGACGCTTTCTAGCACCGCATGGTCGGCAGAAAACATTCTGACCATGAAGCTGGAGCAAACCACCAATGACCATGCTTTAACGCTTCCAAAAATTGCAATCACCCGGATATTTGAAGACTCCTCATCGTTAATGTTCGAAAAATCTTGGTTCTGGCAAGATGGCGTCCATGAAAGCGGCTGGCCAAAACACGATGAAGCATTCGTTAATTACTCTTTTCCTTCGTTTCAGCTAGACCAACAAAATCAATGGTCTTTGACACCGCAGGTTGGAGCAAAATTCAGATCTAACGTAACTCGAGCCCTTGCAGGATTGAGGATAGGCTACAAAGGAGATGGCTGGGGATTAGCAGGACGATACCGTTACGAACATGACACTAGTCATGAAACTGCGATAGAAAGCCGTGCGGGGCGGATCGATCTATATGCTACCTATAACGTAAATGACGACTGGATGCTGCTTTACAATCCCCATTACCATTTCAAACATGAAAGCAGCTCTCCAAACTTCGGCACTGGCGACCGCGACTACGTAGAACATGAATTCCTTGTCTTCAATAGCTTGAACGCTAATAACACTATCTTCGGCGGGTATGTTCATAGAGATCGCAATAGCTCAGATGCTGGCATGGATCCTGGGCAACGTAACAGTTCTTTTCTAATTGGTTATCAGTATAAATTTTAGTGTATAAAAAGGTAGGAGGAATTAATTTCTCCTACCAACTATCATCTCTGGACTAGGCAAACTGATAGCTAATTAGCAAACAAAAAGCACTTAAAGCTAAGAGAGAAATTACAATGCTAACAATACACGCCGCCATGGACAAAATATTAAAGCTCACATGCTGCCTACTTTTTATATCGATGGTGGGTGTCGCTAGTTGGCAAGTAATAGCTCGTTATGTACTCAACACACCTAGCACGATATCAGAAGCCCTGCTCAGATTCTCACTGGTATGGTTATCAATGCTAGCAATTGCTTACGTTACCGGGCAACGAGAGCATGTCAGCTTAACGTTACTCACCGACAAATTAACAGGAAAATGGAAAATTGGCTGCGACTTTTTAATGGAGTTTTTATTTATTGGATTCTCTGCCGTAGTACTTATTTATGGAGGCATGCAAGCGACCTCAAATAGCATGAGCCAAATTTACCCAATGCTTAATATACCCAAAGGTCTTCTCTACCTATCACTTCCTGTATCTGGAGCAATTATTATTGTTTACTGCCTTAATAATTGCTGCCTTATTTATAAAAATATATTTTTAACCAGGAGTCAGGCGTCATGATGTTAGATGCTGGCATTATATTAATAGCAGCATTTCTTGGCCTGCTTATCATTGGCGTGCCGATTGGCATTTGTATTGCTGTCTCTTCAATGGCAACCATACTGATAGCCCTACCGCCTGAAATTGCTATTTTCACGACTGCTCAAAAAATGGTATCAAGCTTGGATAGCTTTACACTTTTGGCGGTACCCTTTTTTATTCTTTCCGGGGTTTTGATGAATCATGGGGGGATCGCTTTAAGATTGGTTAACTTTGCCAAGTTGTTCAGCGGCCGGATCCCTGGCTCGCTAGCACATACCAATATCATGGGTAATATGATGTTTGGTGCTATTTCCGGATCCGCGATTGCTGCCTCTACCTCCATCGGTGGTGTGATGGTGCCCATGAGTGAAAAGGAAGGCTATAGTCGCCCTTTTTCTGCAGCTGCCAATATCGCTTCCGCTCCAACGGGTATGCTGATCCCCCCAACTACTGCTTTCATCCTTTACGCGCTAGCAAGCGGAGGTACATCTATTTCAGCGCTCTTTGCTGGCGGCTTGGTCGCTGGCTGCTTGTGGGGGCTAGGCTGTATGCTAGTTGCCTATATGACGGCGAAGTCTCGTGGCTACACCACAAAAATTGATTTACGGAACTCATCAGTGTGGAAGGTAATAACAGATGCCCTTCCAAGCCTGTTTTTGATTGTAATCATTATTGGTGGGATCGTACTTGGCGTTTTCACAGCCGTAGAAGCATCTGCTATTTCAGTTATATATACGATGCTGCTAACTATCTGCTTTTATAGAACTATTAATTTTTCGATGTTTCAGGCAGCGCTTATAAAAGCACTTGAAACGACGGGTGTTATTATGTTTTTGCTAGCAGCCTCTGCTGCAATGTCATTCGCCATGTCGATTACCGGGCTGCCCTCTGCCTTAAGCAGCATTATTCTTGGACTGTCTGACAACCCTGTCATTGTATTGCTAGTCATCACTGTGATGCTGTTAGCTATCGGCTGTTTCATGGATATCGGTCCAGCCATCTTGATTTTCACACCAATACTATTGCCCATCACTAATCAGATAGGGCTTGATCCCGTCCATTTTGGGATCGTGATGGTATTCAATCTTTGTATTGGTACCATTACCCCGCCTGTTGGAACCGGTTTATTTGTAGGCGCTGGCATAGCAAAAGAGAAGGTTGAAAACTTGCTTCTCCCACTATTACCTTTTTATATTATCATTATGTTTACGCTGCTTTTGATCACCTACATCCCACAAATAACGCTATTCCTACCCAGACTCATGGGCCTTTAATCTCATAATCATAAATGGAGCATATCCACATGCAAGTATTTAGTGTAAAGCACAGCGCTCTTTTAAGGCAGGATGAGCGGTTTATTGAAAAAAATGAAGTAACTGATCTGATCAATAAAACCATTCACAACCTGATTAATATACAGGATGAAACGGGTGAATTTCTGCTGCACCTCGATGATGGGAGAACCATAGATACTAAGGGCTGGGCCGGCTGGGAATGGACACATGGCATTGGCCTCTACGGCATTTATAAGTACTACGAACAAACTGGTGATAGCAACGCTTTGGCCATTATTGACAAATGGTTCAAAGAGCGATTCAACGAACGCTTAGCAACAAAAAACGTAAATACAGTATGCCCTTTTCTAACCCTTGCCTACCGCTATGAAGAGACTGGTCGTAAGGAGTGGCTCCCCTACCTTCAAGCTTGGGCCGAGTGGGTGATGTATGACATGCCCCGTACAGAAAAAGGGGGCTTACAGCATATTGTTTATAACAATGAGAACCATCAGCAAATCTGGGATGACACATTAATGATGAGTGTTCTTCCGCTAGCTAAGATTGGTCTCTTGCTAAATAAACCTGAGTACGTAGAGGAAGCCAAATACCAGTTCTTAATTCACATCCAATACTTAATGGATAGACAAACCGGTGCCTGGTTTCATGGCTGGACATTTGACGGCAACCATAATTACGCCAACGCTCTTTGGGCTAGAGGTAATAGCTGGCTCACCATTGTTATCCCTGAGTTTTTAGAACTATTGGATTTACCCGACAGCGATTCTTTCAGACGTTTCCTTATCCATGCGCTTGAGTCCCAGGTAGAGGCACTGGGCAAATGGCAATCAGACTCTGGCCTTTGGCATACCCTGCTGGATGACTCTGACTCTTATCTTGAGGCGTCAGCAACAGCGGGATTTGCTTATGGCCTTTTAAAGGCAGTAAGACTGCGTTATATCGATGCTGCATATTTCCCTATGGCTGAAAAAGCCGTCAAGGGTGTTATCGAAAACATCAATTCAGAAGGTGAACTTGAACAGGTTTCTTTCGGAACAGCGATGGGAGAGAACCTCGATTACTACAGAAATATCCCTTTAACTTCGATGCCTTATGGCCAGGCTATGGCTATTTTGTGCTTATCTGAATACATGCGGACATATCTGTAACTGCAGTAAGTCCATAGGACGCTCTACACCAATAATATAAAACCAAGGAGTTGATCATGATCACGCCACATTACGCAAAAACACTTTTAACTGCTGCGATTGCTGCACTCTCACTAGGTACTGGGGCTGTTCACGCCCAGGACAATATCAATCTTAAGCTAGCCTATGCGCAAAATTCACAACC
The DNA here is from genome assembly GCF_020595105.1 of Halomonas sp. FeN2. Lineage (NCBI taxonomy): Bacteria > Pseudomonadati > Pseudomonadota > Gammaproteobacteria > Oceanospirillales > Halomonadaceae > Halomonas > Halomonas sp. FeN2. The sequence continues at coordinate 3,671,470 of NZ_CP074200.1, read as the reverse complement.
GGTAAAAGACGCGTTAGCCCTCTTTGGAGAGCTTGTTGAAGAGAAAACGAATGGCTCCATCAGCGTATCTTATTTTCCCGATAGCCAATTAGGGGGCGAAAGCGAACTGGTTGAATTACTCCAAGCCGGCGCTATTGATATGACCAAGGTTTCGGGCGGGCTAATGGGAAGCTTTTCGCCTCTTTATGATGTTTTTTCAATGCCTTATCTATTCGACGACCAAGAACATTTTTATCAAGTCATGAACGATGAAGAAATCATGCAAAATGTTTATCACTCAACAGAAGACCAAGGTTTTGTTGGCGTTGGCTGGTACGACTCAGGCCAGCGTAACTTTTATACTACCGGCGACCCAATAGAGAGCGTTGAGGATCTATCGGGTAAAAAAATCCGCGTAATGCAAAGCCAAACCGCCATTGATACGATGGAGTTACTCGGAGCGTCCCCTGTAGTTATGGCCCAAGAAGAAGTTTACACCGCTTTACAACAAGGCGTTTTAGACGGTGCGGAAAACAATGAATTCGCCCTTACCACCGCCCGCCATGGAGAAGTTGTTGATCATTACACTCTTGATGGCCATACGCGTATTCCCGATATTATCCTCATTAGCAACAGAGTGCTTGAGTCGCTCTCTGAGGAACAGCGTAATGCTGTTACGGAGGCCATCCAGGAATCGACTGAATTCCAGAATGAGCAGTGGCTGGAAGCTATAGCTAGCGCTAGAACTCAAATTAGAGATGAGTTCGGCGTTGAAATTAACGAAGTAGACATCGCTCCTTTCCAGGAAGCTGTACAGCCCATGTATGAAGAACTTGAAAACATGCCAGAGCAGTACGCTATATATCAGCAAATTAAATCGGTGAATACGCAGTAACCATATAGGGCTAAGAGGTGTGGCGCGAATCATCACGTCATACCTCGTCCACTTTTATTACCCTCCTCTCACGATAAACTTCAGCAAACTGGGTCAAAAGTTCGCCATTTCGAGCGTGCTTGTATTTTGGAGATTTTATGAATATTGGCATTAGAGCCCATGACCTGCCTATGCAGTCACTAGAAAGCCTTGTGGAAGATATTTTGCATAGAGATATCAGCTCAGTACAATTAGCGCTAAATAAATCATTTGACTTTAGAACTGACCCCGGCTTTTTAACGCCGGGTTTGGCAAACCATATTAACAACGCTTTTCGCCAAGCTAATATTCAAATTGCTGTCCTTGGCTGCTATGTCAATATCATACACCCAGATATCAACCAAAGGCGGCAAGCCTTAAATCGTTTTAAAGAACACCTGCGATATGTGCGCGACTTTGGCTGCAGCATAGTTGGCACTGAAACGGGTAACATAAACGCTGACATTATATATACGGAAGAAAATTTTGCAGAGGCACCTTTTCTAGCAATGGTGGATAGCGTTAAGGAGCTGGTAGCGGAGGCAGAAAAATTTGGTGCTATCGTGGGTATAGAGCCTGGCGTTAACCACCCGCTTCATAGCCCGGAGAAAGTAAGACGTCTACTTGAAGAGGTAAAATCTAACAATTTACAGATAATCTTTGATCCCGCTAACTTTTTAACAAGTGATAATTATCTTAACCAGAATGAGATACTTCAGGAAGCCATCGACTCATGGGGCGATAGAGTAGTTGTTCTTCATGCCAAAGATTTCATTGTGGAAGAAGGGAATTTACGCTTTGTTCCTCTGGGTCAAGGCTGGCTGGATTACGACCTTATCTTTGAGAAACTAGTTTCCCGAAAGCCACACATAAGTATCATTATGGATGAAATCGATCAAGATGATATAAAGAAAAGCTCTGAATTTATTGCCAAAACAAACAATAAATTCATTTAAATCATTGACAGCTAGAAAAGCGACGGAATAAATCCGTCGCTAATCAAATGACAATATAAGAAAATGCTAAAAAACTATCTTAGTCTGCTGAGTCTTGGCCTTCCCATTTCATCCATAAGGGCGTTGCTACAAACCAAACGACCGTAACTACTAGGATAGCTCCTTTCATTGTTGTTTCATTCACTGCATCAAACAGGTACAGCAGTGGAAACATTACCGTTAAAATGAGCATTGAAAATGAAATAATTTGCAGTAGCGAGCGCATTAGGTTGACTCCTGTGTTGATACAGAAGATGCCATGCCTGTGGATCGGCCGGCCTTTGCCGATGATCGAATACCTTGCTCAGTCCGTTGGCGCTGTGTAATAAAGCTAAGCACAATAAAAAGTGCCGCTGCGATAAACCACCCAGGCAAGGCTACAAAAAATATTTCAATACCGGCAAATTTCGCCATAAACAAGCAAATAACCAAGGTAATTAACCAAGTCCCTATCACCGGCACAGTGAACTTATTTCCAGCATGCTCTGCATAAAAGCTTTTTAACCCAAGCCTTGGTAATACCCAATAGTCGATAAAGATCACGGCGCCAATGGGCATTAGCAACAAACCGTAAAGAGCAACAAAACCCAAGAGCTGCATTGCAACACCAGGGAACAGCGCCACAAAGGTGGTGAGAAGCCCCGTCCCAATCGTGACTTTAAAGCGTGAAACAGTGGGGATAATCGCCTGGAATGCCAGCCCCGCCCGGTAAATAGTGGGGTTAGCCGTTGTCCAGCCGGCAATGATGACGCAGATTAATCCAGCCACCCCGAGCGCTTGGTCAGCAAGTGGCCCTGGCAAGGGGTTGGGGATCTGGCCAGCTTCAGAGGCTGCAATAACCGCAGTATCACTAGTTAGTCCTGCCTCGTACATTTGAAAGGCAAAGAGCATAGAAGCCGACAACCAAGCCATAAAGTGGCCCACATACATTCCTGCGGCCGAGGCTATGCTATACCAACTCTTGCGAGCAAAGCGCAGTATCGTTAAATCAGCCATCCCCACGTGCATGGCCATATTGGCAAACCAAGCAAAGAAAATAACGTGCCAAATTGAAAAACTGGGCTGACCGGGTACTTCAACCCCCGTCCAGATAGCCGTCTCCGCCAGCATCCATAAGTCGCTTGCCGAGCTTGCTTCTGCGCCGGTGGCATCAATAAACCACTTCAAGGAAACAATGCCAAAAGCCAAAAACATCAGCACCATCCAGGGGGCAGCTATGTTGGCAAACCAGGAAACAAAGCGATAACCATAGGCAGCGACCAACGTAATCACGATGCCAACACCGATAACACTAAGTACCCAGCCAAGACTATTGGGCAACAAATCGGCAAGGGTTGGCAGAGGAAAACCAAACCATACGCCGACGGCCGTGGCAGATACGGTAATCATTGCGCCAGCAAGAAAGCAGAAGGCCAGCCCGTTAGCTAAGTTATAGAGTATGACGGTATAGCGACCAGCAATTTTTTCCAGATGACAATACAGTGTTAACCGAACCCGCGTTGCAATCGGTGCAGTGAGTAACAGCCAGCTCAATACCGCTAGTAAGTTACCTATTAAAAGCCCTACTACTACATCGAAAGCGGCGACCCCTGCTAATACAAAGAGCGGACCAATCATTAACTCTGTACCTGCAGTGTGCTCACCTGCATACATACCGATAAAACTTTTGAAGCCCAGCCGAGCCTTTTCTGGCACCGGCGAACGCTCATACTCCCCACCCCCAACAGCAGGCTTTGCTGCTGGGGCTGAGTAATTTGCATTACTCATGGCGTGTACCTCTATTGTTGTTAGCGTTGCGTATCAAGCCTCCAGATACACCACATGGCTATGGGTATATTCATAAAGACCGTGCTTACCATCCGCCCCGCCGATACCTGACTTTCGTACGCCGGCATGGAAGCCTTGCATTGCTTCAAAGTTCTCTCGGTTGATATAGGTCTCGCCAAAATCAAGCTCGCGACAAGCCTGCATAGCGTTATTAAGACTCCGGGTATAAATCGATGAGGTAAGGCCGTATTCACAGTCATTGGCCAGTGCTATAGCTTCATCAAGGTTATCGATGATTTGGATGGGTAGAACCGGCCCAAAAATCTCCTGGCGCATAATGGCCATGTCTTGGCGACAGCCCGCCAGCACCGTCGGCTGATAGTGGAAGCCAGCCCCCAGATCCGCGACATTACCGCCGGTAATCAACTCAGCCCCATTCCCACGAGCGGTTTCTACCATTTGGGCCACTTTATCCAGGCCCGCTCGGTTGATCATGGGCCCCATCTCAACATCGCTATCCACTAGCGGATCACCATAGCGGGTGGATTCCATCGCTTTAGCAATGCGCGCAATAAACTCATCTGCAACGCCACGCTGAACGTAAACGCGTTCGGCGCAATTACATACCTGGCCGGTATTGATAATCCGTGAGCTGCGGATCGCATTCACCGCCAGGTCGAGATCCGCATCATCCAGCACAATAGCTGGTGCCTTACCACCCAACTCCAGATTGAGCTTAGTGATGTTGTTAGCCGCATTGGCCATAATGCGTGATCCCGTTTCCACGCTGCCCGTAAAGCTAATCATATCGACCTGCTGGCTAGCGGTAAGGGCGTTACCCGCTTCAGCACCCGTGCCGCTCACCACGTTGAACACACCTTTTGGCAACCCCACTTCATCTAGCAGACGGGCGAACTCAAAACAGTTATTGGGTGTTTCTTCGCTGGGCTTAATTACGATGGTATTGCCCGTGACTAATGCCGGCGCCATCTTGCGTGCGATCAAGAAAAACGGGAAATTCCAAGGCAAAATGCCCGCTACCACCCCAAGTGGCTTACGGAAAAGGAAAATGTTCTCCTTAGGGCGATCGCTTTGAATGATTTCACCTTCAATGCGGCGCCCCCATTCGGCCATATAATCCAAATAGTCGGCGGTAAAGTTAACTTCTACTTCCGCCAACCCACTGATTTTGCCCTGCTCTTCCGTGATGGTACGTGCCAAATGGGCAACGTTATCGCGCAGCTTATTGGCTAAACGGTGTAGAAATGCAGCACGCTCAACGGCTGGCGTCGCGGCCCAGCCCTTTTGCGCTGCACGCGCGGCATCTAACGCTCGCTCGACATCGTCAGCATTGGAAGCGGGAACACGCGATAGTAATGCCTGGTTGGCGGGGTTAAATACCTCCAAGTGCTGCTGGGCCGCTTCAAATGCGCCGTTGATATAGTTTTGATAAATGGTTGGCTGTGTCATTCTGGCTCTCCTATTGTGATTATATTGGCCTTAATCAGACCATCTGCTGGTAAGTGCTAAATTGATCGGTGCTGATTAAGAAGTGCTTACTAACAAGCACTGAGTTAATAAGTGCTGGAAGAGTGATCCGCGGCTTGCCCCTTGTAGCGTGCAACGGTTGCAAGCGCGCCCTGGCGCAGAAAGCTAATATCGATTCCCACCGCAATAAACTGGCAGCCAAGCGCCTGGTAGCGGCGTGCGTCCTCTTCAAGCGGCGCCAGGATCCCCACCGGCATACCCACCGCCTGTACCGTTTTAATCACCTTCTCAATAGCTTTTTGAACGTCCGGATGCCCTGGATTGCCTGGATGCCCCATTCCTACCGAGAGATCTGCCGGGCCAATAAAAACCGCATCAACGCCATCGGTTGTCGCAATCGCTTCCGCCTGTTCAACGCCTTTGGGTGATTCAACCTGTACGATTAGACAGAGCGACTCATGCGCCTTAGTTAGGTAGTCATCCACGCCATCCCAGCGTGTTGCACGCACTAAGCCCCCGCCGACACCGCGTATGCCATGGGGTGGATAGCGAGTAGCACGCACCAGGGCCGCGGCTTGCTCAGCACTTTCCACCATTGGCACCATCAGTGTCTGAACGCCAATGTCGAGTAGTTGTTTGATCAACGCAGCGTCCTGGTTAACGCTGCGTACCACCGGCGCCGCTGAATAGGGCGCCACTGCCTGTAGTTGAGCCAAAATAGTCGGCACCGTATTGGGAGCATGCTCACCATCAATCAGCAGCCAATCAAAACCAGTGCTCGCCACAATTTCAGCGGCATAACCAGTCGCAAAACCAGCCCAGCACCCCCAAATGGGATCACTTTTAGCCAGCGCGCTTTTAAATGTATTAACGGGCATTTGCATGCAGTAGCTCCTTGAAAAGCGATAAATACCGTTTACTGCAGATTGACGTACATGCCCCCATCAACCAGCAGCGAAGCACCGGTGACGTACTGCGCCATTTCTGAGGCAAGGAAAACGATAGGGCCTGCAAGATCCTCCGGACGCCCTAATCGGCCCAATGGAGTACGGCTTGCCATGTAATCGCGTTTATCCTGATCGGCAAGGTCATCTTTGTTGATATCTGTTTCGATAGTTCCAGGCAGGAGTGCGTTACAACGAATGCCATAGGGGCCTAACGCAATAGCGCAAGATTGCATTAGTGATAACAGCCCGGCTTTTGTGGGGGTGTAGTGGGTTTGCATGCCGCCGCCCACCAGAGCGCTAATAGAGCTGACCGCAATGATGGCGCCACCACGGCCCTGGCGTTTCATCTGATTCGCTGCCGCCTGCACAGCGAAAAAGGCGCCGTTAAGATTGGTATTGACCGTTTCAAGGTACAATTCGCGTGGCATATCGAGAAAACTGTGGAAGGGACAAATACCCGCGTTATTGACGAAAACATCGACGCCGCCAAAATTGCTGACGGCGGCTTCTACCAGTAATTCACCGGTCTCCGGGTCTCCCGCAGGGGCGCCAACGGCCACCGCTTTCTGGCCTAATGCTTCAATTTCTCTAATTAGCTCCTCAACCGCTGAGCGGCTGGAGGGGCTCCCGCTATAGCCAATGACGACATTGGCCCCTTGTCGCGCGCATTCTAGAGCGGCGGCGCGGCCAATGCCCCGGGAGGCACCGGTAATAATGACGTTTTTATCAGTCAGCAGCATAGTCAATTCCTTTTCAGTGATAGGTTCTGTTTACAGGCGGTAAATACGCTGCGCGTTCCCCACAAACAGCGCGTGCTGTTCCTTTTTATTGGCATCGGCGATCACCTCGGCATAGGCGTGCCAAATATCCGCATAGCGCGCGTAGAGCCCGTCGACGGGGTAATTGGAGGCGAACAGGCAGCGTTTTGTACCGAAAGCGTCCAGCGACTCAAGAATTAGCGGGCGAATACTGCCCATCGTCCAGTGATGATCCAGCATCCCAAAGCCACTCAGCTTAACGGCGATATTGTTTTGGGCGGCCAACAAGCGCATACCATCCCGCCAAGCCCGCCAGCCCTCAACCCCTTGGCGGTCGACGTACATGCCAGCATGGTTGAGCACAAACTGTGTCTCAGGATGGCGAGCAGCCAAAGCGGAGGCCTGAGCCATTTGCGAGGGATAAATCTGTAAATCAAACGAGAGCCCTAGGCGCGCGAGCTGGGCGAAATTCTCTCTCCATAGGGGCTCTTGCATATAGTGCCGACCGACGTAGTCATACAGCGGGTCGCTGTGCACATTAAGAATTTGGCGAACGCCACGCACACGCTCTGAAAGGGCACACTGCTTCTCCAACTGCACTTGGGCATCGGGTTGAGAAAGATCCACACCGACGACTAGCGCCCAGTTAAGCTTATCGTGTTCAGCCAGTTCACCGGTTAGCCACTGGGTTTCGGCGATAGGGTTAACGGCATCGGCTTCGACATGAACCAGCCCTAGCAGCTCTATATCACCACGCTCTTCAAGCAATGTCTGTGGCCCAAAATCGCGGGCCATTGGGGTATAGTCACCCAACAAATTAGCGGCTGGGTGTTCAAGCCATGGCTGATTGCCTTGACCAAGTGCCCAGAAATGTAAGTGCGGATCGACTACTTGCACGGCTGCTCTCCTGGGAAAAATTTGAACACTTCATCAAGAGGTACGCTGACCGGCGAATGATCGTGCTCCGTCTCCATGATGTCAGCCATATAGGCCCACCAGCGCTGCATTACCGGTAGTTCAGAAAGCTGATCTACCTGGTGATCATCACGCACGACCATAATCGCAAACAGGTGGTGACTGAGCGGATCAAGGAAAATGCGGTACTCCTCAATGCCGGCATCGGCCAAAGCTTTTGAAAGCTCCGGCCAGAGCGCATCATGCCTGCGCCGGTATTCATCTGCTTGGCCAGGGTAGAGGGTCATTCGCAGCGCCTTGATTAGCATCAGTAACTCCTTTAGTAGCTAATCAATGAGTATACGGGCGGGCTAACTCGCAGTCAGGATTAAGGCGTACACCAAACCCTGGCTTGTCGAGTTTAGAAGCCGCCATACGGCCATTTTCAGGCACCGGCTCATCCAGCAGCAACGGATTAAACATGGGTACGACTTCATCGGCTTTCGGCGCCATCATCAAGAACTCAGCGAACGGGCTGTTATGGCGTGTGATTACAAAGTGGTAGCTGTAAACCGACGAACCGTGGGGTACAACCAGCTTGTTGTGCGCATCGGCCAGCGCTGAAATCTTGATCAGCTCTGTAATCCCACCGCACCACCCCACATCCGGTTGGATAACGTCGCAGCACTCCATTTCCAGCAGCATACGGAAACCCCAACGGGTGGCCTCGTGCTCACCGGTATTTACCAGCATGCCTTTGGGCACATCGCGCTTGAGCTGCGCGTAGCCCCAGTAGTCATCGGGCGGAAGCGCCTCTTCGATCCACTTCAGGTCGTACGCCTGGGCTCCCTGAGCTAGCCGAGTGGCGTAATTGACATCGAGACTCATCCAGCAGTCATACATCAGCCAAAAGTCATCGCCGACGGCGCTACGCATCTTCGCCAGGTGCTCTAGGTTCTTTCTCAGCCCCTCATCGCCTTCAGCTGGCCCATGAACGAGGGGCATTTTGCCGCCAATAAAGCCCATTTTCTTAGCGAGGTCAGGGCGTGCGCCAGTGGCGTAAAATACCAGTTCATCGCGAACCGGGCCACCTAATAGCTGATGCACCGGCAGTTGCCGCACCTTACCCAGCAGATCCCAAAGCGCCAGATCAACGCAGGAAATCGTATTAATCACCACCCCTTTACGACCGTAATAGAGCGTGGCGTTAAACATCTGATCCCAAATTTTTTCGATTTCAGTGACCTGTTTACCCTCAATAAAGCGGGCAAGATGCTTTTCGACAATCCAGGCACCAATTTCGCCACCGGTGGTTACAGCAAACCCTACGGTTCCATCGCTTGCCTCTACCTCAACCACCAAGGTGCCCAGAACATTGAGCCCAAAGCTTCGACGTGTCATGCGATACTCTGGGTACTTGCTCATGGGCGTCGCGATCTGGGAATCAATCCAGTGGCCTTCGGCTTGGTCATGGTAGTCAGCACCACCACCCCGGACGGTGTAGGCGCGTACCTGCTTGATGGTGGGTTCGCTCATAAACACTCCTCGTTCTGTTTGTTAACGTCATTTTCTTGAGGAAGTTGTAAGTAAAAGCGGGCAAGGTAGCTAATGATTATCTGGCTCGCCTCGATACCTTTAAGTTATCGAAGAGCGCTAAGCCAGTAATGACGCCAGATTGTGCTAGGCCTGTTAATAACAGGAGACCGAATAACTAGACTAATGTCGCACAGCCAAATTAAGCGTTAACACCATACCGTTTGGGTATCGATTTAAAAGTGAGATGAGAATGGATAGCTTTCAAGCATTGGTAGCAAGACTGCGTTATAAGCACCTTCTTATGCTCTCGACGCTAGGCAAAGTCGGCAACCTACACCAGACTGCCGTGGTCATGCATATGTCGCAGCCTGCCGCGACACGTATGTTGAGTGAAATTGAGCGGGTGTTTGCGTGCCAGTTATTCGAACGCATGGCAAAGGGAATGCGCCCGACCAAAGTGGGCGAAATGCTGGTGGAGTTTGCCGATAACGCGCTAACTCGTTTGGATCGATGCGCCGAAGAGGTTCACCGCTACCAGCTGGGTGGACGCGGACAATTAACCGTTGGCGCCATTATGGGGGCAGCGCCTGACTTGGTAGCTCAAGCGATTATTGAGATGAAGCGCCAGCGCCCCATGCTACAAATTCGTTTGATGGGTGAGACTAGCGATCAATTAGTGGCGCTACTCGAACAGGGTAAAGTGGATATAGCAATCGCTCGCTATGCGACTTCCATCCAACATAATCAATTCGATTTTGAGCCATTGGGCAACGAAAACATGATCACTGTGGTACGCCGTGGTCATCCATTAACCGATGAGCCTTTGCCGTCTCTTGAGCAGCTACTAGAGCACTGGCCCTGGATACTTCAACCAATAACCACACCAGCACGCCAAGCGCTAGAGAAAGAGTTGGAGATGGAAGGCTTAATGTCGCCACGCGATATTATCGAATGCGGTTCAATCTTTGCTGCCTTACAGCTAGTGCAAAAAAGCGATGCCCTGCTGGTAATGGCTGAATCCGTTCTTAGAGACCATCTCAATATAGGGCTTATTGAAATGCTGCCGCTCACCCTTGGACGAACGCTTTCTCCGTTTGGGTTATTGACTCGAAAAGATACTTTCTATGGTGAACCGGTTACCGGCTTTTGCGACATTTTGCGCCGTAACGCCGTGCAGTGGGAGTAAATAAAAAAGCCGACCCATTGGATCGGCCAAACTGATGGGACATTGCACAGCATGGGGGATGCTGCACACGATGCCTGGGGAAGGCATCGCCAAAACGCCAGATTAAGCGGCTTGGCGATGCCCTCTCAGAGAGTTGCTTCCTTTACGGGAGTAGCTGCCTTTACCTTTTTTCGGAGTTTGCCGCTGCATTTTAAACATTGGCGTTCGCAGTTGCGCTTTTAACGCGTTGTCTTTTATCTTGCGCTGTTTCATCGTTTTCTCCGTTCTTTTAAAGATGCCTGCCTGGGCAGGCATCTCCTACGACACATACTATCAATTGAAGTTCATCTATTAGCGTCCATTGCTTAGCGTTTCAAGCCCTGCTTATTAGTCCCCTTACTCATCCCAGGCGGGAGCAAAGTCGGGGTTGGCAATACGCTCCTGGCGATCCAACATGGCAATCTCTGCTATTTCACTATCGCTTAGCACTATATCAAAGGCGGCAATATTGCTTTGGATATTACGCGCTTTGGTCGATGAAGGGATGGTAATCATATTGCGCTGTTTCACCCAAGCAAGGGCAATTTGCGCGGGCGTGGCTTGATGCGCGTCGGCAATCTGCTTAAGGGTCGGGTCGTCCATGACCTTGCCCACAGCTAGCGGCATAAAAGCAGTAATCTGAATACCATGCTGCTCGCAGTGCTCGACCAGTTTGCGGTTCTGTAAGAAAGGATGAACCTCGATCTGATTGGTCAGAATTTCACCTTTACCCAGAATACTAACCGCTTCATCCACTTGTTCGCAGGTGAAATTGGAAATACCAATATGGCGCGCTTTACCTTCTGCTTTGACCTCTTTAAGAGCCGTCAAATAATCTGCCATCGGCACTTCATTGTTGGGCGACGGCCAGTGAATTAACAGCAGATCAACGTAACCTGTGCCCAGTTTCTGGAGACTTTCATTTACGCTGGCCTTCAGCGTGGCAGGCTCCAGGTTATCAAACCATACCTTAGTGGTGAGGAAAATATCGCTGCGGTGCACCTCGCTGTCACGAATTGCTGCACCGACATCCGCTTCGTTGCCATAAAACTGTGCCGTGTCGATATGCCGATACCCCGCTTCAAGCGCCGCATGAATGCTCTGCTTGAGCGTATCGCCTTCCAGGCGAAAGGTACCGAAACCGGGGTTAGGCATCACATTTTGCATCATTAACGTCCTTTTCTATTGATAGCGTGTTAACTAACATGGGGTGGAGACCGCCCCACTTCAACCCCGTTGTTTATTGTTTCCTGATCAGAGACCGCGACATCACCGCAATAACAGCGCGATAACCACTAGCGCCAATACTAGTGAAACGCCCTTCCAGAACAGCACTGGGTCGCGCTCTAGTAGCGGTAATTGAGCACGTTTCAGCATTTCTTGACTGGGCGAGCGTAGTTCGAAGATAAACTCCGAAAGAGCTGGAAAGCGTTTGTGTGGATTAGGATGAAGAGCCTTTTTGAGCACCTCATCTACCCAGGCGGGCAGCTCACGGTTCTCGCTAAGCGCCGATTGATAGGCAAGCTTATGCTGCGCTGCCCGAGTGCGGGTTTTGGCCACCTCAGTGCCATAAGGCAGCGTGCCGGTTAGCATCTGATAGGTGATCACCGCCAGGGAGTACTGATCCGAACGGGACGTACCACCTTCACCCAGAAAATACTCCGGCGCGGTGTACTGGGCGGTGCCTAGAATATCGTCGCTAGCCGCATTGACCTCATCAGCAAGACCCGCCACCTTGGCAGCGCCAAAATCAATCAGCTTCACCGTTCCGTGGCTATCGATCATGACGTTATCGGGGCGCAAATCTTGATGCAGCATTTCCAGGCGATGAAAGGCGCGCAGCCCCTTGGCGATCTGCTCGACGATGGGGCGTACGCTAGCTAATTCGGCGTTGGGGTGGTCGCGCATCCACTGGGTCAGGGTTTGCCCTTCGATATAGGCCAACACGGTGTAAAGGTAGTGGCGCGGCCGCTCTTGGACGGGGGCTTTAAGCACGTGCTGATTATCGATACGCCGTGCAATCCACTCTTCACGCACGAACCGCTCGATACTCGCCGGGTCTTGGCTTAGCTCGGTTGAGAGGGTTTTGAGTGCCACCTTCTCGCCACTTTCTAACTCTTCCGCAAGGTAAACATGGCTGCGGCTGCTGGCATGCAGTTGACGCACAATGCGGTAGCCGTCCAGCTCGCTTCCTGCGCGCAGTTCAGACGGTGACGGCAGTGTACTCAGCGCCGCGTAGAGCTCATTAGCGTGGCGCTCAGGCAGCGAATCAATGCGCACAATTTGCACGGTGAGATTGTCATCGCTGCCATTATCGATTGCGGCAGCGATTAGCGCCTCAGCCGCCGCGTCGAGATCGCCCCAATGGGCGTGAATCAGCGCGACCATTTCGGTGCCGGTTAGCCACTCATAAACACCGTCGGTGGTGAGTACAAACACATCGCCGACACTCAGCGATACCGAGGAATAATCCAGCTCCAGGTGCTGGCTGGCCCCCATGGCGCGGCTTAAATGACTGACTTCCCGGGAGGCCCAGAAGCGGTGATCCTCGGTCAGCGGCTCCAGCGTATTGCCGGCGAGCTGATAGATACGGCTATCGCCAACGTGAAACAGATGCGCAGTGGTGGACTTAATCACCATCGCGCTGAGGGTACACACATAGCCGCGATCCAGGTTGTAGCGGTACTGGCTTTGCCGGGTTTGGGCATAAAGCCATGCATTGGTGGCCTGCAGTACCCGTTGGGCGGAGGTCTTAACCGCCCAGGTAGCCGGGGTGGCGTAGTAGTCTGTTAAAAACCCGCCTACTGCTGCTTCACTCGCTTCCCGGCTCACTTCGCTGCTGCTGATCCCATCCGCTAACGCGATCGCAATGCCTTTGGTGGCGCGCTGGAGGTCGCTGGGTAGATAAGCGCCGTAAAAATCCTGATTGCTTGGCTTGCGCCCTTTATCAGAGTGCTGGCCAAGCGAAATGGTCAGCGCTGCCATTATACTTCCCCTAAAAAACCTCCGCCGGAGCGAACATTGCAAACGGTCGGAACAACCCTACGCGGAGGCGCTGTAGACCCATCCATGGGCGCTACTTTCGCCATCCATGGCGAAAGCCCCCCGCTACGGGTTGATTCCGACCTCGGCTAAGCTCCGATGTTTATCATCAACCTAGGGCTTCACAGTAGCGAAAGCTTGGCATTTAATTTCTTCATCTATAAAGCTTTCTGGGGCGCGGTACGCACGTGAGTGGTGTAGAGCGTGAGCCCCGTTAATGCCAAGCCACCGATCAAGTTACCCAGCACTACCGGAATTTCGTTCCAGATCAGGTAATCCATAATCGAGAAGTTACCGCCCATCATCAGCCCAGATGGGAACAGGAACATGTTGACCACCGAGTGCTCAAAGCCCATACCGAAGAACAGCATAATCGGCATCCACATGGCAATAACCTTACCGCTCACCGTGGTTGAGATCATTGCCCCCACTACCCCTAGCGACACCATCCAGTTGCACAGTATGCCGCGGATAAAAATCGTCGCCATGCCGCCAGCACCATACTCTTTATAACCCACGGTGCGCCCTTCGCCTACTTCACCAATGACCCGCCCCACTTCGCTGGGTTCGGTGCTAAAGCCGTAGGTAAAGACAATTGCCATAAGAAAGGCGACCGTTAATGCCCCACCAAAATTACCGATAAACACAATGCCCCAGTGCTTGAGAATACGATTAATCGTTACCCCAGGTCGTTTATCCAGCCACGCCAGCGGCGTTAACACAAATACCCCGGTCAACAGATCAAAGCCCATTAGATAGAGTATCGAGAAGCCGACCGGAAACAGGATGGCGCCGATAATCGGGTAGCCGGTTTGCACCGCTACGGTCACCGCAAACACCGCCGCGATGGCCAATATAGCCCCCGCCATAAAAGCGCGAATCAGCGCATCACGGGTAGACATATGCAGCTTGGCTTCACCAGCATCGACCATCTTGGTAGCAAATTCGGCAGGCAATAAGTAGGACATAGAGAGCGTTTCCGTTGTTGTGGGTTTTAAGGAATAGAAGGGTCAGAAACATAAAACGCGCACCGCAAACCCTGCCGCTAAGGCACGGTTTGCGGTGCAGAGCAGAAATTGGAGGCTAGGGCAGCGGGCGTCGTGGCGACTCTTTGCACGACGCTGCCCACCACAATCAAACAGGGTGACGGTAAGGGTGTGGCGGCGAGTTTTTCGGGCATATCCGCCAGCGAGCCCACCAGCGACTGCTGCTCACGCTGGCTGGCGTTAGCCACTAGCATGATCGGCCACTCATCCGGCAGGCCTGCCTGGCGCAGGCCATGACAAATTGCGCTCACTTTTGAAAGCCCCATATAAAACACCAGGGTTTCATCCTTGCGCGCCAGCGATGCCCAATCCGGCGTGCCGTCTTCGCGGCAGAGCTGGGCAGTCACAAAGCGTAGTTGCTGGGCATGGCCACGGTCGGTGAGCGGAATACCCATGCAGGCAGCGGCGGCAGAGGCCGCGGTAATCCCTGGCACAATGGCAGCGGGGATCTCGGCAGCGGCCAGGGCATCCAGCTCTTCGCCCATCCGCGCAAACACCGCCGGGTCGCCGCCTTTCAAGCGCACCACCGATTTACCTTCCCGGGCGAGTTTTACCATCAGCTCACCGATCTCAGCTTGGGGTACGCTGTGATGACCGCGGGCTTTGCCCACGTAGTAGCGCTCGCTGCCGCTAGGAATCAGCGACAGCACGTCATCACCTACCAAGCGGTCATACACCACGGCGTCCGCCTGCATAAGTAAGCGTGCAGCCTTGAGGGTTAACAGCTCTGCATCGCCGCTGCCTGCGCCGACCAAGTAAACCTGCCCGGCGCGGCACTCGCCACGCAGTGGCAAACGTATGTCTGCAGCCTGCTGAACCAACGGCGTTAGCGCGCGGTGCGATAACCGCATAAAGGCGTTAAACCACTTCTGTAGCAAGGGGTTGCTTAGTGCGGGCATTGGGCCGCTCCTCTTCAATAAGTGATTTCAATTCGGGAATACAGCTACCGCACTGGGTGCCGCAAGCGAGTCTGGCGCCCAACGCTTCTACGCTGGTGTCGCCCTCGCGGATAGCGTTGACGATGGTGGTTTGGCCCACTTGGTGGCAACTGCATACCACCGGGCCGGTATCCGCCGCGCCGTCGTCGCAGCCTGCCAATAGTCGACGGCGGTGGGTATCGCTCAGTGCCGTCTCGTTAAAACGCGCTTCCAGCCACGCTAGCCCTGGCAACTCTTTGGGCGGGCCGACCATCAGCCACCAGCGCAACTGACCGTTTTCTACGCAGGCGGCACGCAGACGTCCGTTAGTCGGATCCTGGCTGACAACCGATACGTCGCCGGGCAGCCACGTTTTCAACTGCGCCAACCAATCATTAACCGACTGCGTATTGGCAAGCTGCCAGCGCTGGCAGCCGCGCATGGGAATACGTGTCCAGTAGGCACTGGTGCACCAAGGCGTTAATTCCGTTGCCCCATCGGCGACCAATAGGGTGGCCTGCCAATCGGTAGCAAGCGGCGCCAGCGCCACGGCACCGTGCTTCGATTCAGGCTGCCCAGAGAGCGGATCAGTAATGCTGTCAATTAGCGCGCTGCTTCTGGCCTGCTGGGTAAAGCAGTCAGTCCAGTGGATGGGTACGAAGATCTCTCCGCGGCGTTGGGCGTTGGACACGCGCACCCGGGCGCGAAATTCGCCTTTCGCGGCGGTTAACACTGCCAGCCCTTGATCCATAACACCGGCGGCGTGGGCGTCCTCCGGATGCACATCCATAAAGGGTTCGGCGCGGTGATTCATTAACCGCGGTGAGCGCGCAGTGCGGGTCATGGTGTGCCATTGATCACGAATCCGGCCGGTGTTCAAACGCAGCGGGTAGGCGGCACTCAGCGCCTGTTCAGGCCCTTGGGGATGTATCGCCAGCAGCTTGGCGCGGCCGTTTGCGGTGGCAAACTCGCCATCTTCAAACAGCCGAGCAGTGCCATGGGGTGCGGCCTTTGTGACCGGCCATTGGATGGGAGATAAGGCGTCATAGCCATCCCGGCCCAGGCCCACCAAACCCGATATATCAAACAACCGCTGCGGGCTGCCGGACACCGAGTTGTTATCAACACTGTTTTCAAGTCCGTTCTCAAACCCAGAGAGACGAGCGTGCTCGTCGAAAATCTCCCAGGGGTGCGCGTAGTTAAACGCCTCGGCAAACCCCAAACGTTTCGCCACTTCACACATTATCCACCAGTCGTGGCGGGCTTCACCTGGGGGCGGCAGCATGCCCCGCTGGCGAGAAATACGCCGCTCGGAGTTAGTCACGGTGCCATCTTTTTCCGACCACCCAGAGGCAGGTAAAACGATATCGGCATAGGGCAGCAGATCGGTATGGGCAGCGCACTCGGAAACAATCACCAGCGGACATTTTTCCAGCGCAGCACGCACCCGCGCAGCATCGGGAAGGCTAATGGCGGGATTGGTAGCCATCACCCACAGCGCTTTTATCTCGCCACGCTCAATGGCCTCAAACAGCTCCACTGCTTTATAACCTGGCCCTTCCGGCAGGATAGGCGTCAAGCTGTCGGTGGCCCAGAAGCGGCTGACCAGATCCAGGGCGCCTGGGGTGTGGTAATCCATATGCGCGGCTAGCTGGTTGGCCAGCCCGCCTACTTCGCGGCCACCCATGGCGTTGGGCTGGCCGGTAATCGAGAACGGCCCCGCCCCCGGCAAGCCGATTTTGCCGCCCGCCAAGTGGCAGTTAATAATCGCGTTACACTTATCGGTACCGCTGGCGGATTGATTAACGCCCTGGGAATAGAGCGTGACCACATGTAGCTGACTGGCGAACCAGTAATAGAAGGTTTCCAGGCGCTCGGGGTCGACATCGCAAGCCGCCGCTACCTCCGCCACCGAGCCCGCGGTTTGCTGGGCCGCCGCCAGGGCATCGTCAAACCCTTCGGTGTGGCGCTCAAGGTAGAGGGTATCGAGCCTGCGGCGCTGCGCCATCCACGCCAGCAGACCGTTAAACAGGTAAGCATCGCTGCCTGGTTTAATCCCTAGGTAGAGGTCGGCGATTTCGCAGCTGTCGGTGACGCGCGGGTCGATCACCACCAAACGCATCAATGGATTGCGCTCTTTAGCGACTTTAATACGCTGATAGAGCACCGGGTGATTCCAGGCCAGGTTGGAACCCACCAACACGATCAATTCCGCCTCTTCCAAATCCTCGTAATTACACGGCACCGCATCGGCACCGAAGGCGCGCTTGTAGCCAACCACCGCTGAGGCCATGCACAGCCTCGAGTTAGTATCTAAATGAGGCGTACCCAAAAAGCCTTTAAACAGCTTATTGGCCACATAGTAATCTTCGGTAAGCAGTTGGCCGGAGAGATACGCGGCCACGCTGTGATTGCCATGCTCGGCCCGCAGGGTGTTTAAGCGTTCGGCAGTAGTGCTTAAGGCGGTGGCCCAGGAGACCTCAACACCATCAACGCGAGGGTGAGTCAGCCGTCCTTGACTCCCCAAGGTTTCGTGTAGCGCAGAACCTTTGACACACAGCCGCCCGAAGTTCGCCGGATGCTCGCGGTCGCCCTCGACAGCGCTCAGCGTGCCCGCCTCAACGGTTGCCGTCACGCCACAGCCAACGCCACAGTATGGGCATGTGGTTTTGGCTTGCTGCGTCGTTTTGGTCTGCTGCTCTGCTTTTGCCCCTCGCATAACTACTCCTCGGGTCTTACCTGAACGCCGTATATACGTATATAAATGCCAGGCATAAAAAAACGCCCAGTCCCTTTCTCTAATGCGCTATATAAACGCATTGAAAGAAGAGGGCTGGACGTCGTTGCCACAGCGCACCTTCATCGGTGCATTACTCTTTACAGTAGTCTCTTCAAACAAATGAAGATTTACTAACAGCTACACATTTTCTAACGGCTACTTATTTTTCTAACGGCTTTGGAATTGTTCGCTGCCATCGCCAAACAATGAGCGCTTATCCCTTGTTAACTTACTTATTGCCTAGGGAACTGCAAGAGCCAAGCCGACAACCGGCTATATGAAATTTAGTTATTTAAAAACAGATAGTTAAAAAATTAAAAATCATCACACAACGCTCTTTTACGCACTGTGCACACGCTGAATGGTGCTTGAGAGTGCAGGCCACCTCTCTTTTCGCACCATCACCGTGCAGTCTATCCGAAGAGCCTGGCCACCGCTTACCCACCACCTAAACATAAGCAACTGAAGTTATTTAAAAAAATATTTCAGACGGCCAGTTGGCTAGCTCCTTGCTTGTTACCGAGTAAGGTTTTTAATCAGCTGACAGCCAATGGAGGTTGTCGCGCGTTTAAAAAGACGCTATCGGGCAACGACGCCCCTGTTACGCACGCTTTTGCGATTCTTTGCAAAGAGGTGCGAGACAGGGGCGTTTTTTGTTTGGTGCTCAAGCAGCCGCAAAGACACAGAGGAGCCACCCATGGAAACCACTTCCCGGTGCTCGCCCAACGACCATCAAAACGACCATCTGGTGATCATTGGCAATGGTATGGCAAGCCACCGCCTAATCGAGGGGCTAGTAAAACAGCCCACACGCCCCCAGCGCATCACGGTGATAGGTGCAGAGCCAACCCCTGCCTATAACCGTATTCTGCTTTCGCCACTGCTGGCCGGTGAAATGCAGCAGGATGCACTTACGCTGCGCGACACCGCGTGGTACGCCGAACAGGGCGTCACGCTGATACTGGATGAAAAGGTCGAGACGCTTGATCGCGCAAGCCAAACGTTGGCCACCGATAGCGGCCGATCGCTTGATTACGATCATCTGATCATCGCCACCGGCTCGCGCCCAGCACTGCCCGACGTTCCCGGGATTGAACTTGAGGGCGTACACGGCTTTCGCGACCTGCAAGATGCCGAAGCACTTGAGGCCATTGCTCAGCGCGGCGGTGATGCTGTCGTGATTGGTGGCGGCCTCCTCGGTCTTGAAGCGGCTGAAGGGCTGCGTAAGCGTGGCAACGATATCAACGTTAGCGTGCTCCAGCGCAGCGAGCGGTTGATGAACCGCCAGTTAGATACGACCGCAGCACACCTGCTCAAAGACACCCTGACGCAACGCGGCTTGAACATCATCACCGGTGCCCAGCTAGAACGGCTAGAAAGTGACGCACAGGGCCGAGTCGCCAAGGTGCATCTTGCCGATGGCCGCCAGTTGAACGCCTCCAGCGTGATCGTTGCCGCGGGCATTACCCCTAATGCGGAACTTGGCCGCCAAGCAGGTCTGCGCACGGATCGAGCTATTGTGGTGGACGAATGGCTCACCACCAGCGACACGGCGGTCTCAGCGCTGGGCGAGTGCTGCCAGTTCGAGGGCACCACCTACGGCCTGGTGGAACCAATCTGGCGACAGGTAGAGGTGCTCGCCGCGACGCTGTGCGGCACGCATACCCAAGGCTACGCGGATACCCCCAGCGCCACCAAACTCAAAATCAGTGGTGTAGCGCTCTACGCTTTTGGCCCCACCGAGGCCAGCGCGGAGCATGAAGTGCTGAATTACCACGACCTTGAACGCGGCGACTACCGCCGCCTGCTGCTTCGCGACGGCCAGATTGAAGGCGCGGTGCTTTACGGCGACACCAGCCAAGGGCCCTGGTACTTCGAGCAGGCGCTCGCGGGCACTGATCTCAACGCTTACCGCCAAGCCTTGTTGTTTGGTGGTGCTGATGTCGAGGTGCTACGCGAAGCGGCATCTCTACACAGCCCTGATTCTTCTGAACTCTCTTCAAAACAATCTTCTTCAAAACAATCTTCTTCAAAACACTCTTCTCATACAACGTCGGAGGCGGCTTAAATGTCTACCCAACAGCAGCTTATTATTATTGGTAATGGCATGGTCGGCCACCACCTGGTCGAGCAGCTCGTCGATAACGGCGCCCTCGAACGCTATCAGGTCACCGTGTTTGGCGAAGAGCGCCACCGCGCCTACGACCGGGTGCATCTGTCTGAATACTTCAGCGGCCGCGATGCCAATTCGCTCGCGCTTTGCGAAGCTGATTACTACGCCACCAGCGGCGTTGAACTGCGCACAGGCGAGGCCGTGATTGAGATCGACCGCAACTCACAAGAGGTGGTCACCGACCAGAGCCGCTACCCGTATGACCGCGTAGTGCTGGCCACCGGCTCCTTCCCCTTCGTGCCGCCAATTCCCGGTAATGACCGCGATGGTTGTTTGGTGTACCGCACCTTGGACGACCTAGACGCCATTCAGGCCGCCGCCGAAAACGCCACCACCGGCGTGGTCGTGGGCGGTGGCCTGCTGGGCTTAGAGGCCGCTAACGCCCTGCGCGGCCTGAACCTGGATACTGCCGTTGTAGAGTTCGCTGCACGCCTGATGCCGATGCAGGTGGATACCGAGGGCGGCGAGTTGCTGCGGGAAAAAATTGAAGCTCTTGGGGTACAGGTACTCACCGAGCGCGCCACCCAGCGCATTGAAGATGGCGAGGCGAGCCGCCATCGCATGGTCTTCCAAGACGACAAAGTGTTGGAAACCGACCTGATTGTGTTCTCAGCAGGCATCCGCCCCCGCGACCAGTTGGCCCGTGATTGCGGCCTGGAAATTGGTGAGCGCGGCGGCGTGGTGGTAGATAACCAGTGCCTCACCAGCGACCCGGCCATTCTGGCGATTGGTGAAGTGGCGCTGTGGAACCAAAGCATTTTTGGCCTGGTCGCCCCCGGTTATCAAATGGCCAAGGCGGCGTTTTCGACACTAACCGAAGGCAACACCCAGTTTGGCGGCGCGGATATGAGCACCAAGCTTAAGCTAATGGGTGTCGACGTAGGCTCAATTGGTGATGCCCATGGTAATCAGAACCCCGGCGCGCGGATGTTCCGCTACCTGGATCCCATCAAGCAGGAGTATCGCAAGCTGGTGGTTTCCAGCGATGGTAAAAAGCTGCTCGGCGCGATGCTGGTGGGCGACAACGGCGTTTATGACACGCTGCTACAGTACTACTCCAACGGCATTGAGTTGCCCGACGAGCCCGCCTCATTGATTCTGCCCCAAAGCAGCGGCGCCGCGCCCACTCTCGGCCCCGGTGCGCTGCCGGAAACCGCCTCCATCTGCTCTTGCCACAACGTCACTAAAGGCGACATTTGCGCCACTATTGACGCTGGCGCGGTAGATCTAGGCGGTGTCAAAGCGGCCACCAAAGCCAGCACCGGCTGCGGCGGCTGTACCGCGCTGCTCAAAAGCGTAGTTGACCATGAGCTGGAAGCCCGCGGCGTCGAAGTCGATAAATCGATTTGCGAGCACTTCGCCCATACCCGCCAAGAGCTTTACGATATTGTGCGCGTTGAAGGCATCAAAACCTTCACTGACTTGATCGAAAAACACGGCAACGCCGACACCCATCGCCTTGGCTGCGACATCTGCAAACCCGCCGTGGCGTCCATTCTGGCCTCCTGCTTCAATGAGCCAATCACCGACGCGGCGCATATCCCATTGCAGGACACCAACGACACCTTTATGGCCAACATGCAGAAAAACGGCACCTACTCGGTAGTGCCGCGTGTGGCCGGTGGCGAGATCACCCCAGACAAACTCATCGTGCTGGGCGAAGTGGCCAAAAAATACAGCCTCTACTCCAAGGTCACCGGCGGCCAGCGTATCGATCTGTTCGGCGCCCGCCTGGAAGACCTGCCGGATATCTGGAGTGAGCTGATTGCCGCAGGCTTCGAGACCGGCCACGCCTACGGCAAATCGCTGCGCACGGTGAAATCCTGCGTAGGCAGCACCTGGTGCCGCTACGGTGTGCAGGACAGCGTCGGCATGGCGATTCAGTTAGAGAACCGCTACAAGGGCCTGCGCTCACCGCACAAGATCAAGTTTGGCGTTTCCGGCTGCACCCGCGAGTGCGCCGAAGCCCAGAGCAAAGACATCGGCATTATCGCTACCGAAAACGGCTGGAACCTCTACGTGTGCGGTAACGGCGGCATGCGCCCCCGCCACGCCGAACTGTTCGCCACCGATCTGGACGACGAGCAGCTCTACCGCACCATTGATCGCTTCTTGATGTTCTACGTGCGCACTGCCGACCGCCTGCAACGCACTTCGGTGTGGCGCGAAAACCTCGACGGCGGCCTGGAGTACCTCAAAGAGGTGATTCTGGAAGACAGCTTAGGCATCAACGACGAGCTGGAGCGCCAAATGCAAACCGTGGTGGATACCTACCAGTGCGAATGGGCAGACGCGATCAGCGACCCGGAGAAACTCAAGCGCTTCCGCAGCTTCGTCAACGACGACCGCCCGGATCCGTCAATCATTATGACCTCCGAGCGCGGCCAGCCACGGCCTGCCCAATCCACTGCTCACTGACGCTTTAAAATAGCTATAAAAGAGGTTTCCAATGACCGCAACTGCATTGAAAAAAGAGATGGATACGACAGGGGCTAACAACACGATGGCATGGCAAAAAGTGTGTACCAAAGCTGACCTGGTCGAATTCTCCGGCGTCGCCGCCTGGCTTGAAACCGCAAAAGGCCCTGCTCAGGTAGCTATTTTCTACTTGCCTGGACAAGGAGTGAGCGGTGAGCTTTTCGCCCTTGATCACTTTGACCCTTTCTCTAACGCCAATGTCATCGCCCGGGGCATCGTCGGCGACCTTAAAGGCGCCCCTGTGGTCGCCTCGCCTATCTACAAGCAACACTTCCGCCTTGAAGACGGCCAGTGTTTAGAGGATGAGGATGTTAAGTTACGTACCTGGAAGGTTGAATTTAAAGGTGATGAGGTGTGGGTTGAGGAGTAACCACATTAATTAGCCTTGAAAAATCGACAACGCCGCCATTAGGGCGGCGTTGTTGTTAGCAGCCGTTACTCTCAAACGTTATTCATTCAAAAAGCTAATCAGTGCCTGATTGAACTCATCAGGATGGGTAGCATTGAGACCATGGGGCCCGCCCTTGATCACTTGCGTTTGCGCATTGGGCAGTAGCTCCTGAGCCCGCTTACCGCTGACTTCAAAGGGCACGATACCATCTGCATCACCGTGGAGGACTAGCGTGGGGATATCGATGCTAGGTAGATCTTCACGGAAATCGGTATAGCTAAACGCCTTGATACAGTCGTAGGTCGCCTGGGGTGACGCAAAGGCGGCAATATCGCGATGGTACTGGCGGTTCGGCTCGCTAACTAAGTCGCTGCGTTCACCTGCCGTAAAGAAGCTCTTGGTAAACTCTTCCAGAAAGGCAAGGCGGTCATCTTTTACGCCCTCAAGGAACTGATTAATGGTGGCATCATCAAGACCACCTTCGGGGTTATCATCGGCTTTATAAAGGTAAGGCGGCACCGCTGCGGCAAAAACGGCTTTATGAACACGGCTGGTGCCATAGCTGGAGAGGTAGCGCGCCACTTCACCGCCGCCCATGGAAAAGCCCACCAGGGTAGCATCGTGCAAATCCAGCGCCTCAATCAGTTTCTTGAGGTCTGACGCTAGGGTGTCGTAGTCGTAGCCGCCATCAGCCTGGGTTGACCCGCCAAAGCCCCGGCGGTCATAGGTAATCACCTTATAGCCCGCCTCGACTAACGCAGGCACCTGCTTTTCCCACGAGCGGCCACTCAGCGGCCAACCATGAATCAGCACCACGGGCTTGCCCGCCCCGCGCACTTCGTAATAAAGCTCAACCGGCGTGCCCTGTTCCGTTCCTACGCTCAGCATTGGCATCGTCTCACCCTCCTGTTTGGCTTAACGTGAAGCATTTATGTGCCACATAAGGCTAGTACAACCCTTTCGGACTTACCAAAGTGGGCTGTTAGTAGCTCTTTATACGTTCGTTAGAAGCAGAGGCATTACTGTTCGCCCCTGGCTTTCGCGTTCCTGTGTGCATGGGGGCAGAGCTGCTGGGATTGGTGTTAACAATTACCGTGAACTACCACGCCTAAAGGGAAAGGTAGGGTAAGCCTGTTGTCTTGCAGCGGGTACCACCACCCCAAAGCGTTTTTCGATGTCGCCCATTTCAATAAATTTCTCGCCGCGATGGTAAGCCGCGCGCAGGTGTTTGCTAAGTTCATTAACAGCCGCCGAAGGCTTGGCCCATTGGGATTCGGGTAAGGGCTTAGACCATTCGGCCAGCCAGTCGCTGGGTACTGCTTTGGGCAGAATATGCTTCATGCGGTATTCGGTGTACCAGTGGGCAAAGCGGGCATGTTCCCATAGGCGCTTGCGCCGAAAGCGCCTCCACCGGGCGGGGTCGTTGGTGCGTTCGCACTCGGCTTTTTCACGCGCCACATAGGCGTTGTACCACTCGACGCCCCACTCTCTGGCGGAAGGAGTAATCGCCTCGGCACCCTCTTCCATAAAGCGGCGAATATACTCCCACTGGGCCAGTGCCCCCGGCAGGCCACCCACACTGACGATGATGCCCGCCCCTGGCAGCGTGTAGCCTGGCCGCTGCGGGTCGGGCGGCAACAGCGCATAGTTCCAGCTAAAGCCGGTGACCGCCCCTGGCCCGAGGCCCGGGTTAAAGGCACACATCGCGACCACCTCTTCCCAGGGTACCAATACCGTGCGCCGTTCACGTTTGAAAAGCCGACAGAGGGCGTCATAAACAGGCGGATAAACAAAGAAAAAGGCCAGGGCGCCGATATGCAGTAGCGTCAATCCGACAGGGAAACTCTCCTGGGCACCGCGCAGCCATTCACCCACTTCGATCACACCCATAAACCCCCCAGCCGCTGCGGCTAAGCCCGCTGTAGACATTAACCACAGGTTTTGAGGCGCGGGAAGCCAGAAGCGACCTGGGGGTTCTACCACAAAAGCAACTTCACGGCGCTGACGGTTTAGGCGAATAGGGGGTATGCGCTTATGCAGCGTATTGATCCAAATAATGCCTAGAATAAAGATATACAAAAAAACAAAGTACAGCCCCCCCCCCCAGAATGCTAGTACTTGGCTATACGCGGTGTTTTTTATGATTGCCATACAAAACACCACTAAAAAAAAGCCGTTCATAAATAACGCTAACCCACTTAGCACATGCCCCGCTGTCATCAAGGTGTCGGGGCTCGCGCCCTGGCGAAGATCCATAATGACGTCATCGTGGTGTACATCGATATTCGCCACATCCACCGCGTACTCGCTATCTGTGGGTAGGGGTAGCGGACTCAAACAATATTGTTCACCCCCGGCACGGCTTTCCCGTTCGCCCGCGCGCATGGGGGGTAAAGCATCTTTGGGGTTGGTGTTAAACATTATTCGTCCTTGTTCAGGGTGCCCAGGGCGTGAGTGGCATACCAGGCCAGGTGCCTATTTTTACGCTGCTGAAAAAGCTATCCGTCAGGGCACTCACCTCACGCCACTCACTTGGGAGTGAACGGCCACGGCGGTATAGTTCATAGACTTGCGTTGTGGATTCACCGTTGAGGCGCGAGCGCACCACCAGCCGTACAAAGTAGAACTGACTTAGCGCCTCTGGCGCAAAGTGATAGGTGACATCTACTCGAGAGCTTTCTGTTCTACTATGGGCATACGCCAGCACATCACGGGTCAGCTCTTGATGGCCCCCACGCATGGGAACACCCCATACACCGAAAAAGAGCGTCTCGTCACTCGGGGGCTGACCACCGGGCATGGTCAGACGGAAGGCTAGATCGCTAGCGGCAGGGCCAGGCCCGGGGCCGGCATGGGGTGCTGCCACGCCTTGGCGCTCCACGCTAACCTCGCTGCCACTTAGTTTGCCCAGTTCCTGCTCGTGCTTTTCAAGATTCCACTGTTTGCTGCGCTGTCCCCAGTAGCTGCGCTGGCACCAGCGCTGTACCGGGCTTAGCGAAAAACGGCTGGCTAATAAGTCGCCCATCACCAATAACAGCGTACTGGCCGCAACGAACCAGCCCACCGGCCCGGCAAACTGCAACATCAAAAGCCGCAACTGCGCAGCAGGCGTGCCTAATAGTCTACCCACAAGCCACCTGCCAGCTAAGGCAAAGCCCCCGCCTGCTGTACCAGTAGCCCCCACAAGTGCCACCTGAGTGGCTAAACGCTCCGCCTGCGTCTCTGCACGCCCTAGCTTCTGCCCTTGCCTAATCATCTCAAAAACACCAGCCACACCACCCAGACCAGCAACAAAAACCATGGCTTTATTGGCTGCCCTGGCCCAAAGCTCCAACTGAACAGGGCTACCCGCTGCTGCTTTTAATTCAGCCTGGGCGACTTGTTGAAAGGCGCGCCCTTCATAGAGCTTGCGATGGCGGACATCGACAATCATTTCTCTAATCGCCATAAGTGCTGCCGCAGTTGCCGCTGTCTGAGAACCTGCGTTACCTAGACTTTCAGAAAATCTCTCTGCTCCAAAACTTTCAAACAGATCTTTCATGGCCACGCAGGCCGTGATGGCCCCCATCGCCGACAAACTACCGTTCACTAATACCCCCAGCGCGCGGGATACCGACACCTCATTCTGTTCGTTACGGATGAGTGTATCGAGCGTGTTCCGCATCGTTTCACGGGGCTGGTTGGCCAATTGTTTGAAGGCGTTGCGCTCAGCGAGCGCTGCGCGGGTAGCGGCTTGGCTTAGGCCGCCTATTTTAAGGGCGTGAGTGCCATTTTCATTAGCGGGAAAACTATGATCTGCCAGCTCTTCTAATGCCTCACCCAGCAACTGCTGCTGTTGCCTTATCTCTAACTCTTTAGCTCGGATTTTTCTCGCGTTGAACTGGTCAGCAGCGCGGCGATGGGCCTGGCTTGTGCCCCGACGAGAAGCACGCTTTATTTCCGCATCCCGCTCTTGGTAATAGCGCTCCATATCCTGTTCCAACCGCTGGAGCAGTGATGACGAGCGTTGTGCCTTGGTAGTGGCCTGCTGCAACCTCCCTAGCACCGCTTGGTCGGGGATATCCCAGCCCATTTCCGGCAGCCCCAGGCGCTCAAGAAACATTAGTCGTTGCCCTTCCGGCAGCATGCCCGCCAGGTTGGCAAAGCGCTGGGGAACATCCAACTGCGGCGCGTCATCTAGCAGTGTTTTAATTACCGCTTCACCCAGCATTTTCTCTTTGTAACTGACTTCCCCGGCGATATCCGCCACCACATCATCGGCGAGGCCCTCAATGCTGCGAAAGCGCAGGCCTATTTGCTCATCAATAGTGCTCTGCCACGTTTGGTAATTACTTAGTGCGCCTGAGGCGGTCATCAATGCCGCCGCCTGTGTTAAGGCTTTTTGCGGGCCATCCAACTCGGATAGGAAAGTGTCAATAAAGCTTTCAGTAGGAATAAAGTGAAGCAAGTGGGCCGTGTTGGGGGTATCGCCCATATAATACTGAGCAAGAAAATCGCTTTGCCCACACAATGCCAGCGTTTCGAAAGCGTACTTCTCGATTTTACTCGTCAGTTTTATATGTAGTGCTTCTTCCCGATCCAGCACCAGAGCATAGTCGTGCCATACAGGCGCTAGCCGCGCCATATCCTGTCCTATTGCTAGGTAAGCCGATTGCCAATCCTCCTCAAGGCCGTTGGCGTAGGCTAGGAAATTTTCCATATCCTGCTGACGAATGACATCTACAATGCCATTGGGTGCCAGCGCGTAGTTGCCGCCAATCACTTCATTAAAGTGGGCCTGCTCGGTTTCCTCGACAAACTCTTTTACTGACTCAGCATCCGTACCTAGGTTTTCAGCGATATGCTGGCTGAGTTCATCGATATCCCGGTTAATAGGCGCCAAGGCGCTACCGACCACTCCAGTGTGAGCAGTATGGATAGCCTCACGCCTTTCGCGTCGCTGCTCGTAAAGGTCTGCCAGTTCGCGTAGATCGGCCTGATCATCGCTGCCAGCATCGCCTAGCCATTCGGGAATATTGCCCTGGCCCGCATTAGCGGCATGCGGAGCAAAGTTAAGGGTCATCAGCCCATCAGTCGTTCTCGCCGCGAAGTTCTCCGTTTGATACTTATCCTGCCAATTGCCCTGTTGTTCAGCTAGTTGCTTCCAAAGTTGCGCCCAGTCTTTTACTCGTGCGGGAATATCTTCTACCACGAGAATGGCGCTGTCGTTTTGGTAGCTGCCGTTGATGCTGCCCACAATGTCGCCAGCGCTGGCCGCTTGCCAATCAATAGGCGTCGCTTCAAGGTCACACCAGACATAACTTCCCGGGTCGATTTCAGCATCAGCGCCTGCCTCTTGGTCAGGCGCTTCTGGGGTTGCACGATATTCACCGTGGTCATCTGCCAGTGCGTCAGGCAAGTCATTGGGGTCAAGTAAATGGGCGGTGCCATGGCAGAATCCGCCTATGCCTACTCGGGTCATTACCTGGCGACGGAAGGAGGGGATCAGTAGCATGGACTGATGGCGCTCAGTTAGCTCCACCATGCTGTGCAGTACTTCGATGCTCCCTTTGCGTTCAAGAATAATCTCATCGCCACTGCCATCGGGCTCTACTTTGAATATCAGGAGTTCATCGGGCGTTAAGCTATGCACAATATATAACCACCCCGAGCGTATCGGCCGAATTCCGGAACGACGAAAACGACCGCCGTGCACGGGGGCAAAGCCGTTCACCGCCTCTGCACGTTCAGCTTCGGGCTCTTCGACCATGGCGTAACGCACGGGAACTAACTGCATGTCCTTTTGTGTTAGCGTACACTGGCCGCTTTCATCGCTGGGGTCGTTATCTGGCTGGTTATCGGCAACGCGATTAGCGGCCGCTATATCCATGCTCATACCATGTCATCCTGTTCTAACGCTTGCTGGGCAAGACTGACTGCCGCTTTTAGCCGTTCCATTGGTGCTTGATGGTTGGGATGGAGAAGCAATTTAGCTAATGCAGGGTACTGATCAACATCCAATGCGGCGTTACCGTGGGCGCCTAATATATTTGCCATGTAAAAGTGCGCTCGTTGCCCCACAAATCCCAGCCGAGCTGTCGTTGCGATGACCTGCTCAGCCGCTTTCATCGTAGAGCCGTGGTGACTGATTAACGGGCCTGATGGGAAGTAATGATGTAAATGTTTAGCTAGCGAGACTTGAAAACGCTGCCAGTTAACGTGTGCCAGGGCGGAAAGGTGCGCCTCTTGCAATGTTAGGGGAGACGCTGAAGTAGGTACGCCAGTCTCTTGCAATGAGTCGCTTTGGTTAACCTGCCACCATGTCATGGAGGTGCTGTCTTTGACCGGTAACCAGGCACGTTCAATAACGCTACCAAACAAACTTGTGTAGCTCCCTCCCCCCTTGATATTGAGCAGGCTATGCATAACGGCAGGGGAAGCAAGACGCAGCACCTGCTCCCCATGGACAGGGTGATGCACCATCAGCAGCCAGCGTAGGCGGGCTAAAAGCTCTTGGCGGGAGGTGCGGCTGTAAAGCAGCCATCCCCACTCCTGATTAGCCCCCTGTTTTAAGAATGCCTCCCACAGCGCAGGCTCTCCTTTAATCGCTACAAGGCAAGGTGAAACTTCACAGCACTCTTTCAGGGGCGTTTTCAAATACAGTAATTCATAATCAGGCGCTTCCAATGTTTCGTATAGCCAGCGCTCTAGGTTTGGCCGCGTTAACGCATCCAACAACACGTAGTAGCCAGGTTGATTCACCACATCGCTACTTTTAGGCGGCGAGCCCGGCGAATATTGTCGCAATCCTTCGCTGGTGAGGTTACTCATCTTCATGCCCCCCTAATGAAGCGTCATCGGGTGGCTCGCATATATTAGTCAGGGCACTACCTCGCTTTAGAGCCGCTAACTGACGCGATGGCTCAATATCACTACTTAATAACGGCGAGTGCCCTATCGCTTCTGCCCGGTCATGATCTTTACCTTCTAGCACCGGCGGCAGCTTGGGCGGCTCGGCCGCTTGCCCGGTGCCATTACCGGGGCTGCCACCGGCATTGACTTTGACTTGAGGGCCGACGATGGTGATACCGCTGGCGTCGAGCTTGATAAAGCTGCCGCCTACCTTGAGGGTGATTTCGCTACCGGCTTCGAGCACCGCTTTTTGGCCCGACTTGATATGCAGCTCCCGACCGCTTTCACTTAGCCAAGCCTCACCGGCGCGCATATGCATAGTGCCTTCAACATTTAAATGCTGGGCGCCTTCGGTGTGCTCAAAGCGGTGGCGGTGCACCGTGTGGTGCTCGTCGTTGTCGATCTCGCTGATACGGTCGTTGTGCACTTTGAGATGGCTGTCGCGCTTGATCTCCTCGGTGCGATCATTAAGCGTCAGCAGCTCTAGATCTTTTTGGGCATGCAGCCAGATCTGCTCTTCGCCGGTGGCGTCCTCAAAGCGCAGTTCGTTAAAGCCTTCCGATTTGTGGCTCTGGGTGCGGATCACCGTGCGGGTCTTGTTGGCCGGCAGCGGGTAGGGCGGGATATTCACCGCATGGTAGGTGCGCCCGGTGACCAACGGTTGATCGGGGTCGCCCTCTAAAAACGAGACAATGACCTCATGGCCGATCCGCGGGATCGCCATGCTGCCATAGCCACCGCCTGCCCAACCCTGGGCCACCCGCACCCAACAGCTGGCGGTCTCGTTGGGTTCGGCGTAACGATCCCAGGGAAACTGCACCTTGACCCGGCCGTGCTCGTCGCAGTAGATCTCTTCGCCTTCCGGCCCCACCACAAAGGCCACTTGGGGGCCATCGACCCGCGGCTTGGGGTTGGGCACCGGGCGGAAGGTCTGATCCTTCGGCATGATCA
Source organism: Halomonas sp. FeN2 (assembly GCF_020595105.1). Classification (NCBI taxonomy): domain Bacteria; kingdom Pseudomonadati; phylum Pseudomonadota; class Gammaproteobacteria; order Oceanospirillales; family Halomonadaceae; genus Halomonas; species Halomonas sp. FeN2. The sequence continues at coordinate 3,640,321 of NZ_CP074200.1, read as the reverse complement.
CCACGTCATTGTGGTAGCGGGTCATCAGCTCGCCGGCTTGCGCGGCGCTGGCTCCCCCATTGTTACTGTCATAGCCGCCCCGGGCCATGCCGTCCTCTTCCAGGGCCTGGGGCTGTTCGCCGTAGTGCACCACCGAGACCACCTGCCAGGAACGGTTAAAGCTATCAATATCGTGGTCGGTGAGGGTAAAGCAGATGCCGGGGGCGAGTTCCGGCAGGTCACTCTCGGCCTCGGCGGTGGTGGCGTCGGCGCGCAAGGACTCTAACCGGTGGCGGGTAAACGGCTTGCCGGAGGCGTCCTTCTTGTAGCGGCCGGGGTAATCGAAATGCTCGTAATCCTCCCGCTGGGCATGCTCCCCCAGGTTGGGAGCGAGGTGCTCGTGGATCTGCGCGTAGGGCGGGTTTTTAAAAGTGTAATCTTTGAGCATCGCCGAGGCGGGGCGCACCCGGCTGGCCTGACGCAATTTGCGTACATGGCGTCGGGGCGGGGTGCCCCCGGCGCGGCCGTGGTAGACGCGCTCGCCGACGCTGGGCAGCACCACGGTGGCGTCGGCAAACACTAATTGGTGCTTGCCGCCTTCGGCGTTCTCAAACTCATGGAAATAGAAGCAGCCCTCTTCGGCAGCTAAACGCTCGATAAAGGCCAGATCGGTCTCGCGGTACTGAACCAGAAACTCCCGATCAAGGGGTGTGCGAGTGGTGGCAAAGCCGATATCGGTGAGGCTGCGCTCGTTAGCGAGCGTCGTGATGGCATCATAGGGGGACGTATCCTGAAAGATACGCGAATTATGGCGTAGCGATAACCGCCACAGCGCGGGACGAATCTCCACCCGATAGAAGCTGCGCCGGTGTCCCCTGTCGCCACGGTGCAGCTCTGAAATCATCCCATGCACCCGGCGTAGCGGCTCACCGTCCTGCCAAATGGTCAGGGTGGCGTTTTGATCCAAGCAGTCGCTGGGCGACAGGTCGTGGGTGCGGCTGGCAAACTCAACCGAGAGCGCAAACGGCTCAGACAGCGCCTCACGATGGGTAAAGCACACCACGGCGGTGTCATCGGCCCCGGGTAGGGACAGGGTAAATTGTAGGCCCGTGCTATCCGCCATCGCTCCGCTCCTTGGATCATCAGCTGCTAATGAGAGGCAATCAGGATAGCGAGCCCGTGGCAGAGGGCAACCCCTTGAGGGCACGAAGCGTCAATGTCTTACACGCTTGTAAGAGATCTCTTACAAAATAGGGCCTAAGACTCATTAAACAGGCAGCCAGCGTTCGATAAGCCACTGACGTTGTGGCCAACAAAGTTGCTATGCTTATTGGCTATTTTGACTATGCATACCGGAAGAAACCTTTGTGAAGACAGAATCAAGCACTTTGGCATTCTCAGCCTTTATGGCGCTGCTGATTGGCTGTGCAGGCATCGTGGCCACACTCGCCTCCAACTCCCAAGCGATCCTGCTGGATGGGCTGTTCAATCTGATCTATTTCAGCGTTGCTCTGGTAACGATCAAGGTGAGCAAGTTAGCCAGCCGCCCTGATAGCGAATCCTACCCGTTCGGCTATAGCTACTTTGAGTCGCTGGTGAACCTGTGCAAAGGGCTGCTTATTTTAGGCGTGTCTATTTTTGCCTTGGTCGATGCCATTGCCGCCCTGCTCACCGGCGGCCGAGTGATCGCGGCGGGTTTGGCAGTCCTATATGCCCTGTTTGCTACCTTTGCCTGTTCACTGACAGCCTGGGTGATGCACCGTAGCCAGCGTCACGTAAGCAGCCCTTTGATAGCGGCAGACAAACTCAACTGGGTGGTCAACAGCGTTATCTCTGCCGCCGTGTTAGCCGCTTTCTTCCTGGTGATGCTGTTTGAGCGCTTAGGCTGGCAGACGATTCTGCCCTACGTGGATTCGGTGTTGGTCATTGCGGTGGTGGTGCTCTGCCTGGGCGTGCCGGTGCGTATGGCTTCCCAGGCACTCAAGGAACTGCTCAACAAAACTCCGGAAGAGGCTATCGCGGTGCCCATTCGCCAAGCCGTGGCGAATGCCCTGGCGGATACCGACACTCAAGAGGTGCGGGTGCGCATGGTTCGCCCTGGGCGCCTGCTGTATGTGATGGTGCATGTGGTACTGCCCGACGCATCCGATGTTTCGGTCTCCACCCAGGATTTACTCAGGGCACGCGTCGATGACGAAGTGCGCCGCTATTACTCCCCCGTGGTGTGTGACGTGGTGTTTACTGCCGACACCCGCTGGGCAGCGCCCTCCTGTGGGCTCTTGGTAGAGAAGCACACATAAATAGGCTTTGCTAATTAGCGAGCCTTGCGCAATAGAACTAGCGTGGCGATCACGCTAACCAGTAGCGCAAGGCCAAATAGCGTTAACGCCAAGGTATGCCCTACGGCATCAATAAGTACCCCAGTAGTGATGACCGGGATGCTAAAGCCCAGATAGGCCATCAGGAAATAGCCCGCGCTGGCTTGGGTGGCTTGTTGGCTAGCCGAGCCGTCCGCAATCGCCAACACGCCGCTTAATCCCCCCAGGTAGATAAACCCATAGCAAGCGCTACTGGCTGCTACCGTGCCCAGCAGTACCGCCGCAAGATAACCTTGAACCGCTCCCCAGGCGATCAACCCGTAGGCAATCGGCAAAATCACCAGACCCAGTCGAGTAGCGCTGCGCGGCGCAAGTCTTCTCGCCCAGGGCTGAAACAGCACCCCGCAGCTGCAGATACCGAAGGTGGCGAAGCCACTCCAGGCGGATAAACCGTGTTGGCTTAATGCAGAAGGCAGGATGGCTATCACTAGCCCCACCATCGCCCAGGCCAACAAAATCGCCAGCCCATAGGAGAGAGCCCCTTTAGGATAGCTGGGCAAACGCAGCATAGGACTTTTAGTGGGATTCGGAGTGCGATCCTTAAGTGTGGTGACCACCACCAGCGCCAGCGAAGCGATCGCGAGATAAATCCACAGGCTGGGTGGCGATACGCTTGGGGTGTGGAAAACAAACAGGCTCGTCACCGCGGCCCCTAGCCCAAACCCGAGTGCGGTACTGGCCGTTACGTAGTTGGTCGCCACACGGTTATCCTCACCACCCAACAGCAACTGCATATAAGCGGGAGCTACCGCAGACGTTAACCCCGTGCTGATACCCAGCAGAAATCGAGCAATGCCCAGCGCCAGCAAACCGGGCGCTATCAGGGTAATCCCTGTCGCCAAGAGACATAACAACAGCGCAGTCATAATTAATGGCTTGCGCCCTACCCGATCGGCCAAGCCATTTAACCCCAGCAGCACCGGTATAATGCCCACCACATAGCAGGCAAAAGCGATGCTAGTGGCACCAACGCCTAAACCATCCCGCGCCGCCAGCGCATCGTAAAGTGGGGCCTGTAAATTAACCGCCGTGGTAATCGTACATAGCGCAAACGCCAGGCAGGCTGCGCTCCTTTTATTGATAGCGCGATTGGCAGTGCGGCTCATAGCTAAGTCCTAAATAAGTAAGTCATTGAACCGCTAAGCTCGCACGCTTACCGCTCAGCGGTAAGGTACACTTAACCTCCACTTTCCAGACACTGTTCCGCCTTTTTAGGGAACAGTTGAAAGCCATAGGCCACGTTATGAAACTAGAGGTTAATCGGCACGCCACGACGCCCATCGCCCAGCAGCTCGAAGCAGGCATTCGCGCTTGGATTACCGCGCACGGTGCAGGCGGTGGCCGTCGCTTACCCTCTATTCGTCGCTTAGCCGCCACCCACCACATCAGCCGTAATGCGGTGATTGAAGCTTACGAACGGCTTGTCGCTTCTGGCTTAGTGCGCTCACGACCCGGTTCGGGTTTTTATGTGGCGGATAACGCAGCAGCACTGGTATCACAACCCGAAGCTACGAGCGGATTGGAAGAGGTCACCAACGGGCTATGGGGGCTTTTCAGTGCCAATGAGCACACGCTCAAGCTGGGCTGCGGCTGGCTGCCCAGCGACTGGCGAGAAGGCGATGACCTCACTCACGCCATTCGCCAAGTGGCGCGTAAAAGCCGTTCGGGGATTTTCGAGTACAGCACACCTCAAGGGCCGCAGGATTTACGCGGTTTAATCCAGGAACGCCTGCGCCCACTGGCGATTACTGCGGACGCCCAGCAGATCGTGATGACCGGAGGCGGCAGCCATTCGCTGGATCTGCTGGTGCGGATGCTGCTAGAGCCTGGCGATGTGGTCTTCGTGGAATCACCGGGCTATTACAATCTGTTCGGCCTGCTGCACTTACAGCGAATACGCGTGATTGGCGTGCCGCGATTAGCCGATGGGCCTGATATCGAGCGCTTGGAGGTGTTGTTGGCCCAGCACCGCCCAAAGCTGTTCTACATCAACAGCGTTTTTCACAACCCCACGGGCAGCACGCTCATCCCGGCAGTAGCGCATCGAGTGTTACAGCTCGCCGAGCAACACGATTTTCAGATTATTGAAGACGATATCTACGCGGATTTTCAGCACACTCCCACCACCCGCTTGGCAGCGTTAGATGGATTGAGCCGGGTATTCTACCTGGGTAGCTTTTCGAAGAGCCTCTCCTCTTCACTGCGAGTAGGCTTTGTCGCCGCGCCCATGGCTTGGGTACAGCGCTTTGTGGACATCAAGATGTTAACCAGCATCTCAGCTTCGCGGTTTGCTGAGCAGGTCGTCACCACCCTGCTGCAAAACGGCAGCTACCGAAAGCTTACCGAACGGCTGCGCATTAAGCTCGCCAATCAAATGGCAATAGCGCTAACGATGCTGAAAAATGCCGGTTGGGAGGTGTATACCCAACCGGCTGGCGGGATGTTTGTGTGGTCGAAACCACCGGTGGCCATTACTCCTGAAACCCTCAGTGAACTGGCTAACCGGTGGGAAATCACGCTATCGCCGGGGCATCTGTTTTTTGCCGATCACCAGCCAACGCCCTGGCTCCGGCTCAACGTCGCCTATATACAAGACCCAAGGGCGAAAGCGTTTATTGAAGCAGCGAGTTAATCCCCTACCCTTCTTTTGCCTCTTTCACTGGCCACACATCAGCATCTACCAGCTCGGGGCGTTTAAGAATGGCCGGATCAAATATCGGCTCTTTAATACCGTCGCGGCGCTGACGCTCATAATCTTTCAGCACGGCTACGGCAATTGGCCCCATGATCAAAATGGCAAAAAGGTTAGTAGTTGCCATTAGCCCCATGGCCAGGTCAGCAAAGTCCCATACCACGCTCAGTTCAGCGACGGAACCCAGCAGCACCATGGCGATAATAATCACCTTGAATACGCTTACCGCCTTTGCGGCGTGACGACGAAATAGAAATTCGATATTCACCGATGAGAACGAGAAGTTGGCCAAAATGGAGGTGAACGCAAAAAACAGAATCGCCAAGGCGATAAATATTTCCCCAAAGCCACCTAGATGGTCGACCATGGCATCCTGAGTAAGCTGAATACCTTCGATGCTGTCTCCAGGAGACTCCGACATTAGTCGCTCGTAAACGCCGGAGAGCAGAATCACCACCGCCGTGCAGCTACAGATAACGATGGTATCGACAAATACCCCAAAGGATTGCACCAGCCCCTGGGCTGCTGGGTGTTTGACCGTTGCTTGGGCCGCCGCATTAGGCGTTGACCCCATGCCCGCCTCATTGGAAAACAGACCGCGCTTGACGCCATTTTCCATCGCCGCTTTAATCGCGTAGCCCGCAGCGCCCCCCACCGCAGGGCCAAGGCCAAAGGCGCTCATCACTATCAGCGAGAGCATATCGGGCACTGCTGGCAGATTGGTCAACAGGATCCATAGCGCAACGAGCAGATACGCAATCGCCATTGCCGGGACGATCTTCTCGGCGGTGCGCGCCACCGATTTGAGGCCGCCATAAATAACCGCGCCTGCCAGGATGGCAATCACCACGCCGGTAATCCAATTGGGTATGCCAAAGGCGCCGTTCATACCTTGAGCGATGGTATTGGACTGGGCGGCGTTAAACGCTAAGCCGTAAGCAATGATCAGAAATACCGCGAACAGCGCACCGAGCCAGCGCCACCCCAGGCAGCGTTCGATGTAGTAGGCTGGCCCGCCACGAAATACGCCATCTTCATTGCGATGCTTATAGACCTGGGCCAGGGTTGATTCGATAAACGCCGTGGCGAAACCCAGTAGCGCAGTGACCCACATCCAGAAAATTGCCCCCGGTCCGCCAATCCATAGCGCCAGCGCCACACCGGCTAGATTACCGGTGCCGACCCGTGCCGCCATGGAGGTGGCAAATGCCTGAAAGCCGCTAATGCCATCCCCGGCACCGCGGGCAGTGAACGTCACATAAGCCATATGCCTGAACATACGGAACTGCATGCCCCGAGTCATAATGGTAAACAGCAGGCCAGCGCCTAGCAGCAGATAGACAAGAATATAGCTCCAGATAAAGTTACTGACCGGCATCATGATGGCATAAAGACCATCGCGAAGGGGGGCAATGAGTAGTTCAAGGGTCTCCATGGGCATGCTCTCCAATTGGTTTCTTGTTTACACGTGAGTATTTGCCCTGACCCGACGTGCTAAGTTGGCTCCCTAAGGGTTAGAACCCTGCCAACCAGTCTAGACAGTTTTTGAATTAGCCCCCAAGCAAAGGCGAAAAATCGGCATTAAGCAAGCAGACCGAAATAGCTCATTAACCCAATCACCACACTGAACGTCACAAAAGACGCAAGGGTAGCGGCCATTAAGGCGCCTGCGGCAACGTCTGCCATACCATAACGAAAACCTAACAGCGGATAGATACTCGCCATAGGCGCAGCAGCAAACAAAATTGCACCCACGAGAAGCAGTGGATCTGACGTAGGCAAAAGTAAAAAAGCCAGCACAATGGCCAATGGATGGACAATAAGCTTACCCACCACGATTTGACTGACATCCATGATCACGCCGCGCACGCGAAGGCCGTAGATCGCGCCCCCGATGACAAACAACGCTGCGGGGCCCGCTGCGTTCGCCACCATATCAATCGCCTTGGTGGCTGGGCCCGGCAAGCTTATCCCCGACATAGCGATCAAGACTCCGATGAAAATGGCCATCAAGACAGGATTTTTTATCAGCCTGCTAGCCGTTTGCTTAAGTGTACTAGACAGACCACCACCCGACTGTCGCCCCATCTCCGCCAGTATCAACGCACCAGGTATGATCAGCAGGTTCTCAATAATCATACTTAAGGTCATAAAGGTGACTGCTGGCGGCCCCAACACCATCGCTGCGACAGGATAGCCGGTGAAGGCGCTATTGGAGGCCGACATCCCAAGGGCAAACATAGCCCCGTTTTGCAGGGATTTTTTCTGGATAAAAACGGCTAGCCATAAGGCCAGTGAGAAGATGATCACCGACCCTAATCCATAGGCCAATAAATAATCTACGTTAAAGACCTCCTCGAGCGGATTTTGTGTCAGGGCGCGAATCACTAGGGCAGGTAGCGCAAAGTACATTACGAAGCTGCCGACACCCTGCATCTGCTCTCGGCTAACGATCCTCAAGCGCATAGCCACAAAGCCCATACCAATAATTAAAAAGATCGGCGTAGTGATGGCTAATATTTCAAGCATGGAAGTTCCCTCTCACCTACGATCCCATCGGCAGACTCAACAGCAGACTAAAAAAACACGCTCCACGACGGTGGCTCACGGTTTTGGTACCGCTATGGGTATTGTTGTACCGCTATGATTATGTGATAAGTGCGCTAAGCTCGTCATAAAGTGCTTTGGGGAAAGTAATGCCATTAACCCGGCTTCTCTCCCTCGCTTCAAAGCGGCGCTGGGAAGGCAAGCGCGCACCTTGGCCCAGAATACCCTCGAAAAGGACTTCAGCATGCTCGAGGTGACTCGCTGCGTCCTTACCTAGAAAAACCTCAGGCGATATCGCGATAATTAGCTCGCCATGAAACGGCTTACCAGTTTTCTCAGCATTCGCGGCCTGGGTTTCATGGCCAAGCAGGTCGCCAATCAGCGGGCCCGCCAGCAGTTCCACCATGGTAGAAAGCGCAGAGCCTTTATAGCTGCCAAAGGGCAGCATAGCGCCAGCGAGTGCTGCCACTGGGTCAGTCGTTGAGTTCCCCTCTTTATCAATCGCCCATCCTTCGGGAATCGATTTACCCGCCCGCCGATGTAGTTCTATCTCGCCACGGGCGACCACGCTGGTGGCAAAATCAAACGTATAGGGCGTATTCCCTGGGCGTGGCCAAGAGAAAGCGATGGGGTTGGTACCAAAAAGGGGCGAAGTACCGCCCGCCGGGGCCACAAAAGCGTGGCTGGGTGTCATCGCTAACGCCACCAGTCCCTCTGCTGAAAGCGCTTCGACTTCGGGCCACAGCGCTGAAAAGTGGAAGCTGTTATTAATCGCAAGCGCCGCAATCCCACTGCGTTTAGCTTTCTCGATCAAATGCGGCTTACCCATTTCAAACGACAGCAGCGAGCAGCCCTTATTCGCATTAACTTTGACCACACTTGCGGCCTGGTCAGTGATGGTCGGCTCGGCTTGGGTATCAACACCGCCGTTCAATGCGGTTTGGACACATCCAATCAGCCGGTATAAACCGTGGGAGTGGCACTCATCACGCTGTGCCGCCATGACGCTGCGCGTAATCGCGTCGGCGTGGGGCTGGCTAAAACCATTATGGGTGAGCACTTGGTTACTCAGCGCTGCGGCTTCTTGTAGAGAAATAGTAATATCATCACTCATTAAATTACCTTCCCAACTCTCGTTATTACTTGTATTTAAAAGACGTATTTAAAAACGAACTAAAAAAAGCAGGCAATCAATGCCTGCTTTTGAACCGCAATAGTGGCAGTTATCTTTTAAACTTCGCGTTTGCCGTCAACTAACCGCGATACCTTCAGCGGGTTGCCCTCTTTAAGCGCCTCGGGCAACAAGCCTTCAGGCAGGGACTGGTAACAGACCGGCCGTAAGAAGCGGTGAATAGCCGCCGAACCGACAGAGGTCGTGCGCGAATCAGACGTAGCCGGGAACGGTCCACCGTGTACCATGGCATGACACACCTCGACACCCGTGGGCCACCCATTGGCGAGGATACGTCCTGCTTTACGCTCAAGCGTTGGCATCAGCGCTTTAGCGGCATTCAGGTCGGCGTCGTCCATATGCAGCGTTGCAGTGAGCTGGCCTTCAAGTTGCTCAGCAACACGTTTTACTTCCGCCGCATCTTCGCACTCGACAATCAGCGAGGTAGCCCCGAACACTTCTGCTTGCAGCGCTTCAGAAGCAAGGAAATCGCTCGCTGAGGCAGCAAACAGGCCTGTCTGGCACTGATAGTCGCTGCCGGTTTGGCCTCGAGCAATTTCACGCACTTTACCTGCGCCGCTCAAGCTGGTCACACCCTCTTGATAGGCCTTGTGAATACCCGGCGTTAGCATGGTCTGCGCGCCGCTGGCTTCTACTGCACCACGTGCCGCCTCAATGAAGGCATTCAACTCCGGGCCTTTTACCGCAATAACCAGACCGGGGTTGGTGCAGAACTGGCCTGCGCCCATATTGAGTGAGCCGACAAAGGCTTCGCCCAGCTCTTTACCGCGCGCTTTCAGCGCTGCTGGTAGCACGAAGACTGGGTTAATGCTGCTCATCTCGGCGTAAACCGGGATCGGCTGAGGCCGAGCTTGCGCAGTTTTCATCAGCGCCATACCGCCACTGCGCGAACCGGTGAAACCAACCGCTTGAATACGCGGATCATCGACCAGCGCCTGGCCAATTTCGTTACCGGCACCAAATAGCAGCGAGAAAACGCCTTCGGGTAACTGGCAGGCTTTTACGGCTTTTTGAATCGCCTTGCCGACAAGCTCGGAGGTGCCTGGGTGCGCAGAGTGGCCTTTTACCACTACCGGGCAGCCAGCAGCCAGGGCTGAAGCGGTATCACCACCCGCTACCGAAAATGCTAGCGGGAAGTTACTGGCACCAAAAACAGCCACGGGGCCTAGGGCAATATGGCGCTGTCGTAAGTCGGCACGTGGCAAAGGCTGGCGATCAGGCATGGCTGGGTCGATGCGAACATCAAGCCACTCCCCGGCACGCACTACTGAAGCGAATAAGCGCAGTTGCCCGCAGGTTCGGCCCCGCTCGCCCTCAATGCGTGCTTGAGGCAGGCCCGTTTCGGCCATGGCGCGTTCAATCAGTTCACCGCCGATGGCTTCTATTTCACTGGCGATGGTTTCAAGAAACGTAGCGCGCTCTTCGGGCGACGTTTCGCGATAGGTAACATAGGCCTCTTCAGCCAGTTCGCAGGCTTGCTCAACGTGCACACGACTGCCGCCGATATAAATGGGCTCTAGCTTTTCGCCGGTAGCAGGGTTAACCGCTTGAATGTTGGCTTGAGTACCGGTCACTGATTGTTGACCAATCAGCATTTCGCCTCGCATTGTCATACGTCGCTCCTCATATAGTCAGTGATATCACTGGTCGCAATATCACTTGTCACGTTGCTACGGCCCGCGATGCTACTTTTCAAGATACTGGGCATAGGTGTTACGTGCCCGGTTAAGGTGCTGAAACATCGTTTCACGGGCAGCCTGCGCATCGCGGGAAAGAATAGCTTCGAGAATATAGCTGTGCTCTTCCTGAACCCGCTCTAAATAGCGTTCAGAAGAGACCGGGTTAATATCAATACTCAGCAGCTTTGCACGGGGAATCACACTCTGGCTCCACTGCTTGTAAAATGACTGGAAAAAGGGATTTTTGGTCGCCGTGGCAATCGCAAAGTGAAACAAATAGTCCTCTTCGCGAGCTTGAGTTTTTGCAGTATAAGCATTGCTAAAGGCAAGGTGCTGCGCCTCAAGCCGCTGACGGTCTTCATCATCATAGCGTGAGGCAGCCAGTTCAGCCGCCGCTGGTTCTAAGGTTAGCCGCAGTTCCAGCAGGTGCAAGATGTCTTCCACGGTAGTGGGATTTATGCGCTCTGCAGGCCGCGCCTCTACCGTGGAAGAGCGCAGTACCGAGGTGCCTACACCTCGTCGGGTCTCAACCAGCCCTAGGGATTTAAGATGCGTAATCGCCTCTCGGATCACCGTGCGGCTAACGCCAAAGGCGTCACACAGGCTGTTCTCAGTGGGCAATTTCTCTCCCACCTCGACTTTCCCCTGAGTAATCAACGCTTCCAATTGGTCAGCCACGTGCACGGACAAGCTTCCCTGCTGCGTTACTTTACTTACTTGAAGCGGTTTTAGGGCAGATGCCGTTGCGCTAGGTTTGGCCATGAAAGCTATCCTTCGTTAAAGTCTAAGTTGTATTATATCGTACAACTTAGCTCTTTTAAGTACCATCAAACGTCGTCAGGGTGGCCTGATTTGGTGAACTTACCACCCTGGTAACGCACGGCTAAATCATTGCCATCAATATCACGATCCAACTGCTCGGTCTCTTCCCGCCAAGGCTCTGAGCTGTCTTTAGGTACCCAGCCTAAGAAGCTGGCATGGGAATTATCCCACCACTTTTCAGCATTATCCGACGCACCGTAGATAACCGTATACCCTAAGCGCGGTGTTACAAAAGCACGCTGCAATAGACTGACAAAATCCTCCAGACTCAGCCAAGTGGCCATCATGCGGGTATCGGCTGGCTTATCGAAGCAGGAGCCAATTCTAACGCTCAGGGTCTCTACCCCAAATTTGTCGTGATACAGACTAGCGAGGTTTTCACCAAAGCATTTTGACACGCCATACAATGAGTCAGGCTTCTGCACTACCTGATTGTCTATAAGTTGATTACGCTCATAAAAACCGATGGTGTGGTTGGAACTAGCAAACACTATCCGCGGCTTACCCTGTTTTCGGGCCGCTTCATAAAGGTGATAAGTCCCCATGATATTGGCCTGCAAAATTGACTCCCAGGGGCTCTCTACCGACATCCCACCAAGGTGCACGATACCGTCGCAATCGCGCACTAGATCAGCAACGGCTTGCATATCACTAAGATCAGCTTGAACTAATTCCTCGCCTTCGCCTGCGGTGCCTAAATCGGCAATATCGGAGAGCCGAACATGCTTGGCGAGTTTAGATAGATGAGGCCGCAGGCTTTTGCCCAGACCTCCAGCCGCGCCGGTAACTAAGATTCGATTTAACATATAAACTCCTTACTATCTTGTAAAAGTCTTAAAATGACGAGCTGTATTAGAAGCCGTACAACGAGGCAGGGTTATCAACTAAAACCTTTTGACGGGTGCTCTCGTCTGCCCAATGCAGCAATACATCAAGCTGTTCGGTATCGTCAGGATACTGCTCTCTGGGTACCCCAACATGCGGCCAATTTGAACCCCAAATCACCCGTTCAGGAGCGTGCTGGATAAGTCGCTTGGCGATGGGGCCGACATCGCCATATTCAGGGCCGCCGTTTAGGCTAGTTTCATAACCACCGCAAATTTTTATCCATGCATTACCGTGATCCAGCAGGCTGAGTATTTGATCAACGCGGGGATCATCAGCGGCCACAGGTGGCATAAACTTGCCAATATGATCGATGATGTAATCGGTTTTAATAGCTTTCAACGCGGCCATGTAATCGTCTATCTCACGCCCATTAAACTGCACCATTAAGTGCCAGCCGAACGCACGTATACGCTCCTCAACCGCAGCCATCCCAGCTATTCCCACGGCGCCACCGGGTAGCTGCATAATCCTGGCGCCACGAGCGCCTTGAGAGTGCATTGCTTCGATCTCTGATTCAGAGGCATCCGGCGATACCGCCACAATCGCCCTGGCGCTATCCTGTCCGATTTCCGCCACGCCTTGTAAAATCGCGCGATTATCAAACTGGTAGGCATTGGGTTGAGTCACCACTACACGCTCTAGCGAGAGCCACTTTTGAAGGGCTTGGTAATCGGCAACCGTTGCCAGTTCAGGAATTTTGGGGCCGCCTGGCTGCGCTTCATAACCGGGTAGGTACAAGTGAACGTGGCAATCGGTTGCCCCTGCGGGTGCCTTCAAGCGTGGTGGCGTACCTGTTAATGGACGTGTATTAGCGGGGATAGACAACGTTATTTCTCCCTAAGGGCATAGGTGGATAGCGCATCGCGGTTAATTTCAATTCCCAACCCCGGGCCATCAGGAATCGTCATCACGCCCTGGTTATGTTCGAGGGGCGTTTGAACAATAGCCTGTCGGAAGGGGTTCTCGGTGCGGTCGAATTCCATAATGGGCTCGATAGGCTTGCGGCGCGGCGGGTTGGGCGGCAGCGCCGCCATAAACTGTAAGCTGGCTGCCAAACATACCGCGGTACCCCATACGTGGGGCACCAAACGCACGCCGTGCATGGCCGCCATATCGGCTACCCGGCGCATTTCGCTAAAACCACCCACACCACAAATATCCGGTTGCACAATATCTACCGCGCGACGGGTCAACGGCTCCTGCATGGCATAGCGACCGTGCCAGTTTTCACCGCTGGCGACAGGAATCGGTTGACCGGCGCGGACGGCTTCGTAGGTAGAAATTTGCTCTGGCAACACAGGTTCTTCGAACCAGTCGATACCAAACGGCGCGGCGCGATGACCTACCTCAATCGCCTCCAGGTAGTCGTAACCGTGATTGGCGTCAATCATCATACGCATATCGGGGCCGATGGCATCACGTACGGCGGCAATCACTTCCAGATCTTCCTCGATATCGAAACCGATTTTGATCTTAACGGCGTGAAAGCCTTCACGGCGATAGCCTGCCACTTCGGCGGCGATACCGGTTACCCGGTCAACGCCTGCCCGGGCGAACGAACCGGTTGCGTAAGCACGCACACTCTCGCGAAAACGCCCGCCTAGCAGCGTTGAGATCGGCACGCCAAAGTGCTTGCCTTTGATATCCCACAGAGCAATATCAATGCCGCTCAAAGCAGTCACGGTTAAGCCGCGCTGGCCTTGGTCGCGCAAACGGTTATAAAGCGTTAACCACACTTTTTCCGTTTGCAGCGGATCTTCACCGACTAGCGATTGCGCGTAGACCTCGACAATCGCTGCATTAGGCTTAGCCGGCCCTAAGCACTCGCCCCAGCCGATGGTGCCATCATCGCAGACGATTTCGACCAGACAGTGTTGGCGACGCGAAAAGTGCATTGAGGCACTCTCAAACGCCGTCTCAAGTTGGTAATCGAGAATGTGGGTATTTACGGCGACGACTTTCATAATTGAAGTATCCTTTTTGCGGCTTTATTCAAAGCACCCTTATTGGAAAAAGCCAGGCAGCGTTAAAGAGATAGCGGGGACATAAGTCACCAGCATCAAGGCCGCAAACAGCGCTAAGAAGAACGGCCAGATCGTGCGCACCGCCTCCTCGATTTTAATTTTGCCAATCACACAGCCGACAAACAGACAGGCACCTACGGGTGGTGTACATAGCCCTAGCCCAAGGTTCATCATCAAAATAATACCGAACTGGATCGGATCCATGCCGAACTGCATGGCTACGGGCAGAAAAATAGGCGTACAAATAAGAATTAACGCCGCCATGTCCATAATCATGCCTAAAATCAACAGGATGATATTAAGCATAAGGAAAATAACCAGCGGCTTATCGGAAATAGCCATCAGGCCCGTCGTCAGCATTTCCGGAACATTGTAGAGCGCCAACAGGTAAGAGAATGCCGATGCACATCCGACTAAAATCATCACCAATGAGGTGGTTTTAACCGACTGAACAACAGCGGCTTTGAAAGAGGCCCAGGTCAATTCACGATAAACCAGACCGGTCACTACAATAGCGTAGATAGCCCCGAAGGCACCGGATTCTGTCACGGTCAGAATGCCCGAAAGCACCCCGCCGACGATAATCACTGCGGTCATCAGGCCAGGCAAGGAGGCGAAAAAACTGACCATCAACGCATACCAGCCAGGGAAAGCTTCACCCTTATAACCACGCTTCACTGCTACAATATATGCCGCAACGGCTAAGCTAAGGCACATCAAAATGCCAGGAACAATACCGGCAATAAACAGTTGGGTAACGGAAATACCCCCGCCCGCCGCGACTGCGTAAAGAATCATGTTGTGACTAGGGGGGATCACCACACCCGCGATCGATGAGGTTACGGTCACGTTGACGGCATAGTCAGCGTCATAACCTTTCTCTTTCATCACCGGGATTAGGATAGAACCTAACGCCGATGTGTCCGCCACTGCCGAACCGGAGATTCCCCCGAACAGCATGGAAGAGCTGATGTTGACCATGCCCAAACCGCCACGCACCTTGCCTACCATCGCTGAAGCCAAGCGTACAAGGCGAGTGGAGATACCGCCGTGCATCATTAACTCACCGGCAAAGATAAAGAAGGGAATCGCAAGCAGTGAAAAAACGGAAATACCGGATAGGATACGTTGAAAGGCAACAAATAGCGGCAAACCTTCATAAAGGAAGGTAACAACGGCGGCCAATCCGACAGCAAAAGCAACCGGCGCGCCGACTATAAGGCCTAAGAAAAAGATCCCGAAAAGAATAATCAGACCCATCGTTTATACCCTCTTGTCTTTTCGAGACATTAAGCGCTGCGCTATATCAGCGGCTGCAAAAAGCATGATCAACACACCACAAATTACCAGGGGAGCCGCCCGCCAACTCTCCGAGAGACCTATCATGGGAATAGCTCTTTCCAAGTTTGACATCACTAAGATCCAGCCTTGGAAGGCCATAAAACCACCAAAAGATAGGATAAAAAGATCAGAAAGGTGGTGCATTAATCCGCGCAATGGGCCAGCGAAGCTTTCACGGATAAAGTCAATATTTAAATGGCTATGGTGCCTGACCCCTGCCGCTGCGCCTAAACAGGTGATATAAACAACCAGTACTAACGAGGCTTGCTCAACCCAAGTAGGGGTATTGTTAAGCACGTACCGGCCGAAAACTAACCACCCAAATATTAAAATCAGGGTGACTAATAATATCCCCGCAACAAGAATACATAAGCTGGCAACACCATCTAAGATTCGATTCAGCGAGCCGCTTTCTTCCGCGTCTTCCTTATCGACCTGCGATTCAAGTTCGATACTCACGGCACATTTCCTTTTCAACTTCCGGCAGCGATTAGCTGCCGGAAGCGTGTGGGTTACAAATATTACTCGGTGGCGCGAATTTCCTCGATCAGCTCACCCGTACCTGGATTATTAGCGATGAACTCTTCATACATAGGTTCCATAAGCTCCTGGAAGGCGGCTTTATCGTCTACTTCGTTAATTTCGACGCCGTAATCGAGAACGATCTGACGGCTCTCTTCAGAGCTTTCCACCCATAGTTCACGCTGACGTTTGGAAGCTTCTTCGGCTACTTCACGTACAATTTCCTGGTCTTCTTGTGAGAGTTCTTCCCAGCTGGATTTAGCCACACATAAGCACTCTGGGATAATCAAGTGCTCTGTTAACGAGTAGTAACCCGTTGTTTCATAATGGTTGCTTGACTCAAAAGAAGGGTAGTTGTTTTCAGCGCCATCAAGTACGCCGGTGGTTAAGCTTTGATACACCTCGCCATAAGACATCGGCGTGGCATTACCCCCCATGGCGGCGATCATATCGACGTAAAGATCGTTATTCATTACCCGGATCTTTAAGCCTTCAACATCTTCAGGGGTTCTGATGGGGCGTTGGGTGTTATAAATGCTGCGTGCGCCTGAATCGAACCACGAAAGCACCACCAAACCTTTATCTTCTAAAGCATCGGCAAAGCGCTCGCCAATTTCGCCGTCCATTACCGTATGCATGTGTTCAACGTCATTGAACAGGAAGGGTAACGAGAACACGTTGGTTTCTGGCACAATGGGCCCCATCGGCCCCATGTTAAAATTGGCAAAGTCCAGCGCCCCATTACGGGTCTGCTCAATGGCGTCTGACTGATCACCCAGCACTGCGTTGTTATAAACGCGTGGCTCAACGCGCCCTTCCGTTTGCTCCGCCACAGCGTCAGCAAACTCTTCTAACGCCACCGTATTAGGATAGCCGTCAGGATGGATGTTCCAACCACGCCAGTTATCTGCTTGAGCAGGCAGTGCAAAGGCGATGAGTGCCATTACGCTAGCGGTGGGCAGCAATGCTTTTACAGAGCTGGTTTTTAAAGAGCGGATTTTCATGGCGCTGTCGCTCATGCAATTATTGTGTGTGCGCATGTCTAACGTCCTCTTATTATTGGTAATAGTTAGTAGTGGATTAATACTTCTTTGCTACATCGATAAGAGCTTCAAGCTGCTTGCACTCATCACTGTTAGGCATTGCCAGCGGCGCGCGGACACTACCTGCAGGCCTACCTACGATTTCAGCACCTGCTTTGATGAGGCTTACGGCATAGCCTGCTTTTCGATCCCTGAGATCCACGAAAGGAATAAAGAAGTCATTGGTGATCTGTTTCACGACCTCTTTATTTCCTTTGCGTAACTCCTTGTAAAACGTTACGGCCATTTCCGGTACGAAGTTGAAAACGGCAGAAGAGTATGTGTTCACCCCAATGGAAACGTAAGCTTCAGCAAAAATCTCTGCCGTGGGCACGCCGCCGATGTAAACCAATCGGTCGCCAACGGTTTTGACGATTTTGTTGAGTGCCTGGATATCGCCCTTGCCATCTTTTAGCCCCACCAAGTTAGAGCAGTGGTCGGCGAGTTGCTGAACCGATGAGGCATTCAAAATGCCATTGCCGCGGTTGTAATAAATCACATTGATTGAGGTGGCATCACAGATTTGGCGGGCATACTCAACCAAGCCATCCTGGGGGCATTCGGTGAGGTAAGGTGGCATCAACAGAATGCCATCGGCGCCCGCCTCTTCAGCCGCTTTTGCAAAGGCTTTGCCTGTTTCCACGCTTAAGCCAGCACTGGCGATCACCGGCAAACGTCCGTCAATCACCTCGACCGCCACGCGAACAATTTCGCGATATTCCTCTAGCGAAAGACTGAAAAACTCTCCCGTACCGCCCGCGACAAAGACCGCGGAAATCTCGTGGCTAATGAACCATTCTAGCCGCTTGCGATAGCTCGCCTCATCAAAACGGCCCTGGCTATCGAAGTCTGTGATGGGGAACGATAGCAAGCCATCGCCAATGGCATTGGTTACTGCTTCTCTTGAAAACGTCACGTTGCGCCCTCTTTGTGAATGCGTTGACCATTGAGTGAGCAGACATCAGCCGGCCAACATCCTATGTAATACATCATACAACTAGAAAGATAAGTATCGGCGAAGCATGGCGCAAGCAGAACTATCAAAATGTAAACCAAAGTAGCAGTATCAAGCTAATAAGCAACAATCAGCTTAAGACTAAAGTTTATAGCTATTAAATCGAGACCTATTGTTAATTCTCCTACCTGCTATCAGTCAAAACACATGCTAGCAGCAGGTAGGTTTTGGATAGAGTGCTATTAAAACGCCTCAGCCAATCGAAATTAGTAGATGCACGATGAAAGATTAGCGAACCAGAGCAGGCCTTTTCGGATCGAACTCCCACCCAGGAATCAAAAATTGCATCGCCATGGCGTCATTTCGCTGTGTGGTATCCAACGACTTGTAAAGGTTGTGTGCCTCCATGAGCTTGTCTTCATCCAATTCAACGCCTAGCCCTGGCGTGGTGGGCACTTTGAGTTTGCCATCGCGAATGAGCAAAGGGTTCTTAGTGATTCGCTGTCCATCTTGCCAGATCCAGTGCGTATCGATTGCGGTAATATCGCCCGGGCAGGCAGCGGCAACGTGGGTCATCATCGCTAGCGAAATATCAAAGTGGTTGTTGCTGTGAGAGCCCCAGGTCATGCCCCACTCGTTGCAAAGCTCACCCACTTTTACCGCGCCTTGCATGGTCCAGAAATGACAGTCTGCCAAAGGTATATCAACGGAATTGAGCTGGACGGCGTACTGCAGCTGTTTAAAATCTGTCGCGATCATATTGGTAGCCGTAGGCAGGCCGGTGCGCTTCTTAAACTCAGCCATGGTCTCGCGTCCTGAGTAGCTCTCTTCCTGGCCACAGGGGTCTTCGGCGTAGCTAAGCAGGTGCTTGATCGGCTCCAGTACTCGCACCGCCTCATCGAGCGTCCAGGCACCGTTAGGATCAAGCGTTAGTCGTGCCTCCGGGAACGCTTCATGGAGCGCCCGTATGCAATCAGCCTCCTCATCCCCACGTAATACACCGCCCTTGAGCTTGAAGTCTTTAAACCCATAACGCTCATAGGCGGCTTTAGCTAAATTAGCCACCGCTTCGGGTGTCAAGGCCTCTTGGTAGCGGATTTCGTCCCAGGCATCTTGAGGGTTCTGCGCTTGAGGGTACGGTAGGTCTGTCTTGCCAGGATCCCCCAATAAAAACAGGTAGCCCAACGCCTCGACTTCATCGCGTTGACGGCCATATTGACCGAGCAAGTCGGCTACGGGCATGTGTAGTGCCTGCCCATAGAGGTCTAACAGCGCGGACTCAATGCCTGTGATCACGTGAACAGCGACACGCAGATCAAACGTCTGTCGGCCTCGTTCTTCGCGTCCGTTTTGGGCTAAACGCAGGCGAACCTGATTGAGGGTGTGCTTAATATTATTGATCTGCGAGCCTTCTACCAGCTCACGGCACTGTTCCAGTCCTTTAAGAATACCGCCGCTGGAAGGAATCTCACCAACGCCCTGGTTACCCGCATCATCTTCAAGGATAACCACACAGCGAATAAACCAGGGTGCATGACCGCCGCTGAGGTTCAGCAAAAAGCCGTCGTAACCAGCGACGGGAACCACTTTCATTGATTTAATCTTCGGAAACATATGTCGTAAACCTCTATTATTATTGACCCAAGTTGAAAAATTATTTTAAGGAATTAAGTCACTGGCGCAGGATTAAACAACACCAAGTCGTTATGAATACCTAGCCGATCGGCGGCAGCCTGTTGGCGCCCGCTGGCCACCTCAAGAATCAGGTGGAAAAGCTCCCAGCCCACCTCTTCAATGCTGGCATCGCCTGTGGCAATGCGGCCTGCATCCAGGTCGATAATGTCGTGCCAGCGTTTTCCCAGCGTGGAGTTAGAGGAGACCTTGAGCACAGGCACCATGGCCAGGCCATATGGTGTCCCACGCCCAGTGGTAAACACTTGTAAGTTCATACCTGCCGCTAACTGAAGCGTGCCGCAAATAAAATCGCTGGCCGGAGTGGCAGCAAAGGTCAGGCCCTTCCGGCGCAGCCGTTCACCGGGGCCAATAACATCAACAATGGGTGAGTTGCCCGACTTAATCACCGACCCCAGCGCCTTCTCAACCACATTGCTGAGCCCGCCTTTCTTGTTGCCTGGGGAGGGGTTGGCGCTACGATCCGCCTGCCCTTGAGACAGGTAGTCGTCGTACCAGGCCATCTGCTCGATCAACGCCCTGCCCACCTGCTCATCAATTGCCCTGGGCGTCAGCAGATGGATGGCGTCTCGCACCTCGGTGACCTCCGAAAACATCACGCTGCCACCCGCCCGTACGATCAAATCGGTCGCAAAGCCCACCGCAGGGTTAGCCGTTACTCCGGAAAAAGCATCGCTACCGCCACACTGCATACCGACCACTAGCTCGGACGCCGGGCAGGTTTCGCGCTGACGTCGATTGAGTCGCTCAAGATGGCGTTCGGCCATGGCCAGAATACCCTCGACCATCTCACCGAAGCCTTGAAAGGAGTCATCCTGAAGGCTCAGCACGTTGGCTTCTGGGTCGGCCGCCTGGGTGTTTTCGTAAACTCTTACTGGCCGGTCAGTCAGCAGTGTCGAGGGTTGCAACTTTTCACAACCCAGCCCGATCACCATTATCTCGTTGCCGAAGTTTGGATTCAGGGCGATGTTTTTAAGCGTTCGAATCGGCACAATCGCCGCAGGTGCATTAATGGCAACGCCACAGCCATAAGAGTGATTAAGCCCCACAACATCGTCGACGTTGGGGAAGCGCGGCAGCAGCTCGCGTTTGATGCGCTGTACTACATAATCGACAGTACCGGCAACACACTGAACGCTGGTGGTGATACCCAAGACGTTCTTGGTACCCACGCTGCCATCCGGATTGCGGAAGCCTTCAAAGGTGTACCCTTCCAGAGGCTCCATCGCGGGGATCTCACGTGTGGCCAAGGGTAACTCACCCAGCGCCGGTGCCGTGGGAAGGCGAACATTCGTCTCGTTCACGTGACTGCCACAGGCAATGGCCGTTAACGCCTGACCAATGATCTCGCCATAACGAACAACCTGAGCCCCTTCAGCGATGTCCTCTAGCGCCACCTTGTGGCCTTGCGGAATAGGCATCGTGGTGGTGATGCTGCCCTCAATGACGGTGCCTTCAGCGAGGCCGCCCTGCTCGACCACAATGGCAACGTTATCGCTGGGGTGTACGCGAATCACACGCGTATTAGTCGTTATCTGTGTCATGACCCTTTCCTGAGGCTGTGTGTGTACTGCCAGTCACCTGGGTCAGCTCCATTTTTTGTCTGGCGCGAGACTTAACCCCCATAACGATCGCAAACATTATCGAGGCTGCAATCAATCCCCACAGCACCATGGCAATGGGGCTTTTGGTGAAAAAGATCGAGTAAGTGCCAAACGATTCCAGACTCTTGACGAAGTAGACCTCGGCCTGGCTCCCCAAGATGAAACCAATAATGAGCGGAGCCACTTCCAGACCAATCTTCTGCACCAGATAGCCTAAAACACCGAAAATCAGCAGCGTCCAAACATCAAACATGATTCCGTAGTTGATGGCATAGGCACCCACTACACACATCATCACAATGATGGGAAACAGGATGTGCTTGGGAACCATCACCACTTTGGCGATGTACTTAATGGCATAAAACATTAAGAAGAACATCACGATGTTGGCGAACACCAGGGCAGTCATCATGACGTACCAAGTGTCGGTATTCTCAGGAATAAATAGCGGCCCTACCTGGATGCCCTGCAGCGTGAATGCACCGATCAACACAGCCGTAGTTGAGTCACCGGGGATACCCAGCGACAGCAGTGGGATCAATGCACCGCCGGTCAAGGCATTGTTGGCTGACTCCGAGGCAATAAGTCCCTGGGGTGCCCCTTTACCCATTTGCGATGAATCCCGCGTTAAGTTTTTTTCTTGGGTATAAGCCAGCACGGAAGCGGCGCTGCCACCGACCCCAGGCAGCATGCCGACGAAGGTGCCGATAAAGGATGAGCGCACCAGATTGGTCACACGTCCTCTAAAGATCGAAAGCGAAAAGCCACCTCCTTTGCTGATCTTTATGCGTTCGCTGACCAGCCCACTCTTTGCGCCCTTTTCCGCTTCAAGCAAAATGGTGGAAATACCAAAGACCCCTATCAACACCGGCAATAGCGAAAACCCTTCAAATAAGTAGGGTTCCATGAAATCGAACATCAGTCGGGTCTTGCCATTGCCACCATCCGAGATACTGTAGTCACCGATCAGGCTCAGCCAGATGCCGATGACGCCGCTAAAGATGCCAATCAGCATGCTGCTGGAGAGCGAAGCAATGACACTTAACGCTAACAAAATGATCAAAAACTTCTCCACATAGGAGAACTTGATCGAGAAATCGGCCAATAGTGGCGCAAACAGGAAGAGTATAGCGGCGCTGATAAGCCCCCCGACGACGGATGCGATAACGCATATCTTCAACGCTTTCTCACCCTCGCCCTTTTGGGCCATCGGGTAGCCATCAAAGGTAGTGGTGATTGAAGACGGTGTGCCGGGAATATTGAGCAGCACCGCCGGCACCATTCCACCGGAAATCCCCCCTACATAAAGCCCCAGCAACAGCGCCAGGCCATGGTGTAATCCAAGGGCATAGGTGAGCGGCAGGCAAACAGCCACCGCCATGGTGGCGGTCATACCGGGTATAGCGCCGAAGATGATGCCTATCAGAGCACCGAACCCGGCGAGTAAAAAAAACGTTATATCGAGAAGTGAGAGAAATTCCATGGTGGCACTCGCTTCGGTCACGGTAAGGTGATAGTGAAAAGCTTGGCGAGAATAAACCAGGCCAGACTAGGTGCGACGATGGCATTGACCACCACGATGGTAAGGGCCTTTTTCGTCCAGTCATGCAAATAGAGCAGTGACATAAGGAATACGAAAGCTATCGAAACCATCAGAAAGCCATAGCCGGTGTAGGGGAATAGGTCACCCACAACTGCCATTAAATAAAAATACGCCGCGATCAAGACGAGCGTGCCGAAGAAACGGAAATTATCCCTAGCTTCACCCACAATGGGCAGTGTGCGCTCTCCTCGTTTCACTGATGCCATGAAGGGAGCTACCTTTGTCGTTAAAATCAAGACAAAGAGTCCCGCCATGATCCAGTGAATAATCCTCGGGAAAAACAGGTGGGAGGTCTCGAAATCGATTGAGACACTAAGCAGACTTGACAGACCTGATTCCATAACGGCTCCGGGCATAAGCAGCAGGGTATCCTGCTTACCATTGTTCTTTCTATAGCGGCTCACGCATAGGTGAGACACCCGCCGCCCACGCAGCGAGTGCCATACCCTTTACTGGATGTTGCTGATGATTTCTTCGTAGCGAGCCATCTTATCGGCGAGATACTCAGAGGCTTCATCAGAAGGCTTGAAGTTGGGGATAAAGAAAGCGTTCTTCTGAGTCTCCTGTATTTCACCTTCCGCATAGATATCCGCTAGCGCTTCATCGATTTGCTCAACAATCGCTGGATCCATGTCTTTGTTGTAGAGGAAGAAGAACTCCTTATCGAATGTAAAACTCTCGTCATCGCCCATTGTGACGTGCACGTTTGGCTCTACATACTCCAACAGTTGCTCACGAGACGTTTGGCCAAGCCCCTCTTCCGGAGCCTGTTCAATGGTATCTTGACGGGCCGTCAACCAGACAAAACGCATTGCTTTCTGATCGTCCTCAGGTAACCGCGTGTACTGCTCGTTAGCCTGCACGGTGCCATTAATCACATCGGCTTGGCCGTCAAAAAGTTGCTGGTTTTTGTCGGATTGAGAACCGGTATTGACAGCAACCAGGTTGTCTTCCTGCCCAGGATGCTCAATAGCGATGGCATTTTTCAGGGCACTGAAACCAATCTCCGATACGCCACCCGGCTGGATAGCGACCCGCACAGTCTCACCATTGCCTACTGCAGCAATGATGTCATCAAGGGTCTGGTAAGGTGAATCTTTAGGCACCAAGTAGGCATTGCCTGGGTTGATTGCAAGCGTTGGTCCGACGGTATATTTCTCAAAAATATCGTCGTAACCTTCTACGCCATACAGATGGCCAAGGTAGGACTGATCATGGAAGATCATCAGCGTATTGCCGCGAGAGTCCCGGTCAAGTGTGCGGAAAGCAGAGCTTGCGCCAACGGCATCTACCTTCATGTTGAGATCCAGCCTTTCAGCTAGCTCATCCACCACAATAGTAGAGTTTTGATACGTATCCCCGCCTGTGGACGTTGAACCGATGACAACACGAATATTGCCCCGCAATGGGCCATCTTGGGCCATGGCTACGCCAGCGCTGACACTCAATGCTGCTATCAGCGCTGCGGAACCGACACTTGTCATTAATTTATTAGAAACGATCATACTTTCACCTCTTTCGCTCGTTGTTAAATTGTTATAGCTCAGTGGTTTAACGAGTTGGCGCTTTATTACGATTAAACGCTTTCAATCAGTTTTTTAAGCTCCTCATTCCCTCTGTATACATGTATTGGTCACTGGGGTAGCAGACACCTTTGACGATACTAATAATCAAATACTATGTAATACATCATACAACATTGAAGATATGTAGACGTCCGGAATGGTGCAAGCAGAACCAGAAGAATTTAAACCAAAGTAGCAGGCCCAAAATTGCTATTAATAACGTTTAAATGACGTAAAGAAGACGCCATGTTTTTGAAAAAAAAGCCATTATTACACCTCAACCACCCAATCAGGCTTAAATAGCAGCGGATTGAACTCGTAGGGATAGCCACCGGGATTGGCAATGATACGCGTGCCATTCCGCAAAATATCCACGGGTTCGTGAACATGCCCATGCACCCATACATCCATATTGCCCATTAAATGAGGCAAATGGGAGGCAAACGCGGGGGATAACGCGTCGCCCAGATATTGATCAGGAATACAGTCATGCAGCGGAGCATGATGACTAATCACTACCTTAGGGCCAGCAAACGACTGGGACAGTTCTTTTTCGAGCCAAGCGAGTGCTTCAGCGTGTACCTGCTGGCTCGCCTGAGGTGTGAACGTAACGCCAGGCGAGGCTTGAACGATTTTAAAATCGGGCATGTAGCGCAGCGCCTTAGACTCAGTATCGGCGGGATTTTGAGTTGGGTCACCGGCGTATAACGCAAAGTCAGTCCATAGCGTAGTACCGTAAAAGCGTACGCCATTGAGGGTAATGGCACGATTATCCAGCAGTTCAATGTCGAGCCGCTCGGCTTCGAGTGCCAGCTCATCACGCAGCAGCGGCAGGCAGGTACCGTAGAACTCATGGTTGCCTGGCACATAGATAATTGGGGTGTCTGGAAACTGAAGGCGCGCCCAGGAAAGGCCTTCGCACTTACGGTGAATGTCCCCCGCCAGAACCACCACATCGGCCTCCACCTCCGGCAGCTCGCGGTTTCCGTCAAAAAATTCCAGGTGCAGGTCAGACAAAATACGCAGACGCATCGGGCTCTCCATAGCAAATACCTATTTAAACTACCTTAGCCAATCTTACCCAGCCTAGGGCACTTTGTCGCAGGGCATCGGTGTCACGCCAAGATATGCTGCACTGCAACAAAAATAGGCTATAATAACGATGTCGTCCCAATAGGAGGACCGCACAATGACTTTTTTAATAACCCCCCCTGCACGCGATAATGAAGTTCTAGAGTTCTGGAGCTTGAATGCTCAGTGGCATCGTGCCGCAGTTGAAGCGCTGAAAGCCTATTTAGGCTAATTCAGGTGCTTTTGCACCCTTTAGACCAAAGATAATCACCGAAGCCGGAATATTTTCCGGCTTTTTTATGGCTATGAAAACCTTTTCCATTCAACGACCTAATATCGTCATTTCAGCATTTGTAAGCCATGGCTTACGAAAAATGGCAAATCACCTACATCGTTAGGACTAGCCCTTCGCAAAAAAAGCTCTTAATATCTTACCGCAGCTAAATTGCTGCTTCGCACAACACAAGCTGTGTACAACGTGCGCTTTTACTGCATGAGTTTTTACAACATCATTTTTTTACAACAAGGTCTCAACAAATTTCTGCCCCCTGAAAGAGGAATAAACGCCATGCAACACTTAATCACCCCAGCACAAGCGTTGGAAGCTGATGTTATGGAAGTGTGGGCGAAACGCGCTCTGCAGCAGCGCGCGGCACTTGACGCTATTAAGGCTTATCTGCGTTAAGCATATAGAACCCGCATGCTGTTTCAGCTCCATACAACGCCTCGTTTACACGAGGCGTTTTTTTAGCCTTACAGCCAGATGATTTGGCAATTTCGGCCTTAAATCAAGCGGCGCTCCTCGTAAAGACGCATCGCTTTAATGTTTCCTACCGCTACGATTAATAACACTTTGTGCATTTTTAAAGCGGTAACAATCAGCGCAATGTCTAGCGAAGCATTGACTTTAAGTGCAACGTTTCGATGTTCTTAGCCAATCCCTATAAGTCAATTTTCGATAAGGTATGGAGTTACATAAAGGATTAGTCTAATATTAGTTCGGCTAATAAAGGCGCAATACTCAACGTGCAAACTCTTCTTGTTATGCACGTACATTGACGAAGGAACGGACGATGCAAAAACCTTTTTTGGTTCGCAAAACATCTTATGTATTAGGTTTAGCGGCGACTCTCGCTCTTAGCGGCTGTCAATCTGGCGCTGATCTCGGCGGCTTAATGTCTGCGGGCTCCAGCTTAGCCGGCGCTGCCACGATGTCGGATCAGCAAATGCAACAACTAGGCGATCAAACCATCGCTCAGCTTGATTCCCAGAACCACCTTGTTGCAGACGATAGCCAGTATGCACAACGCTTGGCCAAGTTAACCCAAGGCTGGGAAACAGTCGACGGCCATACGCTTGACTATAACGTTTATCGAATAGAAGAAATGAATGCTTTTGCGGTACCCAACGGATCCATTCGGCTGCATAGCGGGCTGATGGATGAGATGACCGACGATGAAGTGCGTTACGTTATCGCCCACGAGATCGGCCACGTCGCATTAGGACACTCCAAGCGTGCTTTCCAGGTTGCCTATGCGGCTTCCGCTGCACGTGAAGCAGCTGCGGCCAGCGGTAGCACTACCGCCGCCGCACTATCAAGCTCTGAGCTTGGTGACTTGGGCGAAAAACTGATCAATGCTCAGTTCTCTCAAAGCCAAGAGAGTGCAGCTGATGACTATGCCATTGAGCTAATGCAGCGCCACGACATGAATGCAGAGGCTTCAGTTGCAGCTCTACGTAAAATGGAAGCCAAATACGGCAACAACAGCAGCGTCTTCTCCAGCCACCCAGCCGCGGGTGACCGTGCAGAGCGCCTAGAAGCTTCGTTCCAGTAAAGCTCAGGCACCGGTACTCCTGCCAAGTTAGTCTTGATAATGAATGGCAGGAGTATTGGTTGCTAGGGTTTAAAGATTTTTTCTTACCCCCACTAAGCCCATTCGCCACCCTCTTCTTGCTGCTCGGAGAGTTGCGCTAGGTAAGTGCCCTGCAAGATATACATCCGCTTTACATCGCGGTACTTGCCATTGATAAAGAACTCCTGCACCAAGTGGCCCTCTTCTATAAAGCCACTCTCCTCGTAAAGATGAATCGCTTTAACGTTCTCCACCGCCACAATGAGGTATACCTTGTGCAGGTTTAAAATGGTAAACGAGTAATGCAGCGCTTGGCGAATTAACGTTCGGGCAAACCCTTTGCCCTGATGCTCTGGGGTAATAATGATTTGAAATTCGCCGCTGCGATGGATGTAGTCGATCTCAATCAGTTCTACCAGACCAATGGCATTTCCATGGCTATCTTCCGCGACAAAGCGCCGTTCGGCGTTGTCATGGATATGCTTGTTATACAGCTCCTCCAGCTCATCGAATGACTCGTAAGGCTCTTCAAACCAGTACGACATAATGCTCTGGTTGTTATTTAGTTCATGAACAAAGCGCAGGTCGTTGCGCTCCAGTGCACGCAAATAAAGTGTGTGGCCCATTGCCCGCTATCCTTATGAATATCCACTCAGGATACTCGTTTTAAGCTTGTTCGCTATCCGGTTCTTGCATTTAAGTTAGGCTATTTTGGCAGTCGCCTAAAGGAAAACAGCTCTGCCAAAGGGTGTTCTCTACCCTCTATAAGCGCTCGCAGCAGTTTGGCACCTATCATGCTATAGCTGATGCCGTTGCCGCCGTAGGCCATGGCAAAATGCACGCGTGAACCTAGGGCGTCATGCGGGCCGAAAAAAGGTAGGCCGTCGTCGGTTTCAGCAAAGGTGCCACCCCAAGAGAATGTTGGGTTGATATCGAGTTTAGGCCATAGCGTTTCTATTTTAGCTGTTAACCCTTCGGCCTTCTCTTCTACCCGCGCATCACGGCGCTTGGGAATATCTTCATCGTCGTCGTCTCCCCCTACGAGAAGTCGCCCATCACAGGTAGTGCGCATATATAGGTAGGGGCGCGATGATTCCCAAATCATCGTGTGGCGCAGTTTGCCCAATGCCTCTGGCGGTAGTGGGTCGGTGATCAGCGCATAGCTGCTGCGATTGACGGCCACCTTTTCTGGCAGCCAGGCTTGCGACTCATACCCTGCGGCCATCACCACGTACTGACAACGCAGCTTGGCACCATTAGCGAGCGTGAGCGTGACGCCTTGATAATCCGGCGTCATCGTCTCCATTTGTGTGCGGTCATATACTTCTCCTCCACGCTCGACCACCCTGGAAAACAGCTGATATGCCATGCGATAAGGATCAATAGTGGCGGCTAGCTGAGTAAGAATAGCGCCGGGTGCCTCAAAACCGTACTCCGCCAAAATAGCCTCGCGTTCAATCCACTCGGCTTCAAAACCGTGTTTTTGGCGCAGCGCCAACTCCTCCTGAAGCGATGCGACATCCTCTTCGCTACTGGCATAGTAAAGGCTTTGCTGACGCTCAAAGTCCACATCGCCCAGCCCTGCCGCCAGGGACTCAAGCTCGCCAATCGCCTCTGCACAGGCGCGGTAAGCACGCACTGCATCGGCTTCCCCGTAGCGCTCGGCTAGCTCTGTCATATGGGTGTCAATTTCGTACTGCAGCAAAGCAGTGCTGGCGGCTGAACTGCCCCACCCCACATCCCGGCGTTCAAGCACCACCACATGGTGACCGTTGCGGCTTAGCTCATCAGCAATCAATGCACCCGTAATACCGCCACCAATCACAACAACCTCGCATTGGTGATCGCGAGTCAGCTGAGGAAAGGTTTTCAACAGGCCATTTTTGACTGCCCAAAAGGGATAACCACTTTTCAGATCCATCTGTTTGCCTTTGCTTGAGAGACTTGCAGTATGCTGTTAACCATAGATGGTTCCCCAGAACTTGCTTGAGAAAACGCTTCCGAGTGATTACTCCACACAATAAAGGAGATGCGCATGATTGATTTACGCAGTGATACGGTGACCCGTCCGACCTCTGCCATGAAAGACGCCATGATGGCCGCCCCGGTTGGCGATGATGTGTGGGGCGATGACCCAACGGTCAACGCGTTTCAAGCAAATCTGGCCGAGCAGGCAGGCAAAGACGCGGCGCTGCTGTTTCCTAGCGGCACACAAAGCAACCTAGTGGCGCTAATGGCCCATTGCGAGCGTGGCGATGAGTACATTGTTGGGCAGTCGGCCCACACTTATCGTTATGAAGGCGGTGGCGCAGCGGTGTTAGGCAGCATTCAGCCACAGCCTATTGAGAATGACGCCGATGGCACGCTGCCACTGGAAAAAATCAGTGCCGCGATTAAAGCCGACGATTTTCACTTTGCGCGTACTAAGCTGCTGGCATTAGAAAACACCATTGGCGGCAAAGTGCTGTCCACAGACTACGTTTTAAGAGCCACTGAGCTTGCCCGCGAGCGTGGCCTGGCAACGCATTTAGACGGCGCGCGCTTATTCAATGCCGCTGTCGCAACCGACACCTCGCTCAAGCAGCTCTGCCTGCCGTTCGATAGCGTGTCGCTGTGCTTCTCAAAAGGCCTGGGTACGCCATTAGGGTCGGCACTGGTGGGCTCACAAGCATTGATCGACCGCGCTCGGCGCTGGCGTAAAGTTGTGGGTGGTGGCATGCGCCAGTCAGGCATTATCGCCGCCGCCTGCCAGTATGCGTTAGATAATCACGTGGCGGACTTAGCTGACGACCACCGTCGTGCAGAGCGCCTTGCAGGGGGCTTAGCAAAGCTGCCAGGGGTCGAGATCACTGCTCAAGCAACTAATATGGTGTTCGCGCATTTCCCCGATGAGCATGTAAAGCCACTCTCCGCCTGGCTAAAAGAGCACGGCATATTGATTGAGCTGCTTTACGCTACGCGGTTCGTTACGCATCGCGATGTTAATGACGCGGATATCGACAAAGTCATCGCGGTGATGGAGGCCTATTTTAGTCGCCATTAAAAACGAGTCGTCATTAACCAGTAAATAGCTTAGCTAAGAGATGACGCCCCTAAAGCAAGATGCACGGCGATGCCTGCCATCATCAAGCCAATCAGGCCATCGATAATGCGCCATGCGATGGGTTTTGAAAGCCAAGGCGAAAGCGCAGCGCCGCCCCAGGCCAGCAGGCTGAACCAGAGGACGGAGGCAGTCGAGGCTCCCGCCACAAAAACACCGGCGCTCTCCTGCTGGGAGCCAATGGCGGGTATCAGCAGCAGCGTATCCAGATATACCTGGGGGTTAAGCACGGTGACGGCAAGAGTGGCGAAAATCACTTTGGTTAAGCTGCGCGCTTTTCCGGCTTCAGCGCTTAACCCTTGCCGTCCGCTACAGGCTCTAAATAATGCCTGGGCCGCCAGCCAGCTTAAAAACACTACGCCTATCCAGCGCATAGCCTCCAACGCACTGGGCATCGTCAGCAGAAAAGCACTTACTCCAAACATCCCCGCAGTGAGCAGTATAATATCCGCACTCATGCACAGACCTGCCGACCACCAGTGGTACTCACGACGAATAGCCAGCCCTAGGATGTAGGCGTTTTGCGCCCCAATCGCCATGATAATTCCGCCGCACACCACCAGCCCGGTAATATAACTTTCCCACATTGCCCTGCCCTCATTGCCGGAATTAGCGTCGCGTTAATCAAACAACGCACTCATAAAACATCGCGCTAAGATAACGGGTAGTCTTGATAACTAAAAATCATCCTGCTAATGGGGTATTAATTTTTCTTATAAGAGGCCATTGATTGGATTTAGTAAAAAAGCATGAAAATTCTAGACGACTCCCCAACACTCCCTGGGAGCATAAGAGTTAGCGGTGACGCTTTGCTTGACAATTCTCAGGTTTCAAAGGGCAGGCGCCGCACAGCGGCTCATCTGGGAGGCGATACTTGATACAGCACAAGCGTCGTACGCGATTGGGAGTATCGCCACCCAATTCAAGATAACGCACTGGTTGATAGAGTGGATTACGCCGCCCATCCGGTAACATGGGTGTATCAAGAAAGCGAAGTAGCGGTTCACCGGCATTGAGAAAAGCTGAATGTCGCGAACAAGACTGGCCCAAAATTTCCACGTAATGGCCAAGATTACTCCAGTACACTTTGGGTGAAAGCCCCGATAGCTCAGCTAGCACATCGACTAACGGAGCGCACAGCCCCTCAAAAAGCGGCGCAAAGCGTTCATGAAGAGCCTGAGATGCCAGAGGTTGCCCTCCATCACGTAGCCACAGCCGTTTCACTTGGCTTCGCTCACCCAGTTCCACTCGCAACTGATCTGGCTGTAACGGAAACCCTTGCCCCAATAGGAGGTTAGCTACCAATGTAGGCGACGATACCAAACTAAAAAAATGCTTTGACCATATTGATGCTGCAGCCTTGCAATCGGCACTTTCGCCATAACTTGCAGTATGCTGTCGCAGCAACCTATCCATAGTTTTACGTTTAAAGAGCGCCGTGATCGGAAGCGTCGCAGCATCCGGTCGGCCAAAACCAGGTGCCTTCATTTTATCCATGGGCGGTTGGCGATAGAGCGCCAAAAGGGCCTCAATCGGATCACCAAGCCGAATGGAGTCTTCATTCATTTCCATCATCGACACTCCTGCTGGCTTACCAAAGAATCGTTAGTCACGCATGGACTACTGATCTGTTCACCGACCTCATCAGCGGCTAAGGCATTAACCAAGGATTCGGCGACCCCTAGAGCAGAAGGAAGAGCACCGAAATGGTTAAAGGTCGCCGGTAGGAAAATGACATCACCGCGTTTTATAATGGGCAAATGTTGCCACATACCATTTGCAGCGAATTGCTCACGACTGGGATTATTAGAGTAAGGACTTTCTAATATTACTAAGCGAGCATTGATATCCACTAAGGAGTCGATACTAACCATTGTGATTCCAAAGTGACTCTCAGGGCCTTGCCAAGCATTTGACAGCCCCAGCTGTTCAAGGGAACCTTGGAAAAGACTGTTACGACCAAACACCCTGGCATGTTTATGATCCATCAAGCGAACAATCAATAAAGGTGGGATTTGATCACCAGCTATCCTGCTTCTCAATGATTGGAAATGCGACTCGGTTTCTTTAATCATGTCCTCCGCAAGATCCGTAGATCCGATGGCCTCTCCCACCCGTCTTGTGAAAGAGATCATTCGTTGCCAGCTACTTGCTCCGCTTTCTGAGTTATAAGGAGCTAGGCTTTTTACCTTGGCAATACCTGACAGTCGAGGGACTATGTGCGTGAATTCCGGCGATGTCAGAACCAGCTCGGGTGAGACTTGATCAAGAAGTTCAAGGTTGGGCTGGATAATGGTTCCGAGATTGATGGCTTGCGCCGCTCCCTCTAGAGTGGAGTATGGAGTGTCCGGATCTATGACGGCGCTAGGTACTATTCCCATCGACAATAATGTTTCAGTACAGCGATAATCAAGAGAACCAATGGAGCGTATGTCACGGGAAGCAATTGCCAAGTCAGGAATAGAAAGTGCAAGGCACGCAGTTGGGATCATTATTACCATGCAGCGATATAGAAGCATACGTACAATACAGATACGGAGCATGACAGTCCTTGCTTGATCTTAGTAAAGCAACTGTAGTCTTTATGCTGCTGAAAGCGGCCTATCTAAGCCCATCAAGGGTAGGCACCACTTATTGTTATAGCAGCAATATCTAAGAATTATTAATGACTCACCACCCCGCCGCCATCAGCGGGGTAGCGACTTAAAACTAAAATTCCATAGTTGCAGACAGCACCACACTTCTTGGCTCGCTGAGGCGAAGCCTTCCGCCGCTCCCACCAGCAGATTCCCAGTAATCCTTACCTAAGAGATTATTTACATTAGCTCTCACTATTATAGGTTGATCATCAAATTGGTAACCTGCCCCAATATCCCAACGTGTCCACCCTGGAATCTCTTGAGCGTTGCTGGCATCAATATATTGCGAACTGCTGCTAACTACACTTGAATTTAGAGACAATCCTGAAATAGGGGCATCCCACTCAACGCTAATATTACCTATCCATCGTGAAATTCCCGGCGCTTGATTACCGTCATTAACGCCATCTTGTGTTTCAGTTAGAGTTGGCTGTAGATAAGCTATACCACCTAAAAGTTTTAAGGTTGATGTGGGTTGGCCAAAGACATTTATTTCGACGCCACGATTACGCTGCTCACCATCTTGAGTCGATATAAATGCTCCATCAGTGGAGCCTGGAAGAGTGATTGTGCTCGGCTGTCGAATCTCGAAGGCGCTCACGGATCCCCCAAATTTGCCATGATCTAGTTTTACACCCGCTTCTAGTTGTTGAGTTTTGGATGGAGGAAATGTCTCACCAGCATTTTCTGCTGTCGCTGGGGCAGTATAACCGAGATCAAGTCCTTCAATATAATTACCATAGATGGAAATGTTGTCAGTGGGTTTTACCGTTACTCCTACTGCGGGTGCTATAGCACTCTCATCATAAAGAGAAGTTCTACTTCCATTTTCAGTGTCAAAATTCTCAATTTTTACATTCTGATGACGCGCACCTAATGTAATAAGTAACTGCTCATCAAACAATCCCACTACGTTTGCTGCTGCTATAGATGTTAACTCTCTTTCAAATGACTTTGGGATATCTCTGGAGAGCTCGAATTGATTAGGAAGAGCAATCACACCCACACTGTGAAGGCTGGAAAGGCTTACATCGCTGCTCTCGTATAGATACCCACCTTCCTCCCTTAGCTTCGAGACGTTTATATTGAAGTTATGGGTAATATCACCCGTTGTTACAAGACCACGAACCCCTGATGTGGCACTCCTTGTGTCAACATAATCCGGATAATAAACGGGAAATGAGGCCAAAGGGTTTGGCGCATCTATCAGTGCATGGTTGGTTCTAAGATTGTAGCGCGTATTGTTACGCCCCCCTAATCCACCATAAAAAGTCCAATTAGAAGATAGGTCATATTCACCTTGGATAGCGGCATAAGTATCCTCGTTCTCTATTTCTTCCCATGATTGCGCTGTTTGCTTGCTTGCATCGGGTGCAGAAGGGACTTCTACTCCTTGTCGGAGCTGAAGCCCTGAGCCAAAGCCGCTCCCAGCATCTGTTCTATCTTTTTGATAGCCTAGGTCAGCCGATAAACGATAGTTATCCTCTTGGTAATCAAGGCCAAGACTAGCAACGCCTAACGTTGAGGATTGACCATCGACCTCCGTATCCCCTTCTCTGAAGACCCCATTAAAACGTACGCCAAGTTGATTGGACTCTCCAAATCGGCGGCCAGTGTCTATGTGAGTGCCTAACTGAGAGTCGCTTTGATAAACGGCTGCGATTTTTGTCAGAGGAGTATCGCTTGCTCGCTTAGGGACAATATTGATTGCGCCACCAACTCTGCCACCGGGTGAGACTCCGCCCAATAAGGTGTTGGGCCCTTTAATGATCTCCACACGCTCTACGGTTTCCATGGATATAGTGTTTAGCGGCATCACACCATAGAGACCATTAAGAGAAATATCACTGTTGAAGAGAGTGAAGCCACGAATTTGAAAGGTATCACCTCCCGTGTTGGTGCCTCTTCCGCGCGTGCTAATCTGGATTGAGGGATCATTATCAGTAAGATCGGCTATGCTTCTGGCTTGCTGGCTTTCAATGAGCTCGGAGGTATAACTGGTGATGTTAAAGGGCGTATCCATGATGTCCATGTTGCCCAGCAAACCAAGGCGCCCGCCAGTTGCCACTTGCCCACCAAAATAAGTAACGGGTAAGGCTTGGCTTGAAAATCGAGAGCCTGTGACTTCCATTAATGATAGTTCCACATCCGTTGCCTGCTCTTCCAACCGATAACTACCCTCAGCGCTGCGCACTGGTACAAGGCCGGTACCTGCCAACAAGCGCTCCAAACCTTCGTTTACTCCATAGTTGCCCTGCAGCCCAACGGTCTGCTTGCCAGCGGTCAAAGTGGCATCGAAGGCAATCTCGATGCCTGCGCTGACCGCGAAACGATTTAAAGCCGTATCGAGCTGTCCTGCTTCAATGGAATAGCGTTGCTGAGCGGCGGCACTCTGCCCTGCTGCTTGCTGGGCAAGCGACGTTGCGGGTAGGCCAGCCAAACAACTGGCGAGCAGACCGTATTTAATAGCTTGCGGAATGGCACGGGCCAAAGGCGTTCGAATAAAGCGTGAGTGCGCTTGCTGCGTCGTCATGAAGATCCCCGTTGATTTTTATGTCTACATCTTCTATTCCGAACGAGAACGAGAATCCCTCAATGTTTTCTGAAATTTTTCTTTCTAGCTTTCGTTAGTGTTACGCGACGCGACCGTAACCCATAATGGCGTTCGGTAGACCACCTTTAACGACAGCGCATCGGCCAGGCTGGCCAGAGCGCGATCGGTATCTTGCAACGAGAACACCCCGCTCACCCGTCGGTCGGCCACCTCTGGTGCGCAGCGCACCACGCCATGGCGATAGCGGCTCAATATTTCGACCACGTCAGCAACCCGCATGCTCTCGGCCACCAGCCGCCCCTGAAAGCGGGCCTCTCCAGCAGGTTCCAAGGGCTCAGGTGTCGATACCTCATCGGCGCTCATATCAGCCTGCTGGCCAGCATCCAGCGTCGTCCGCTCATCACATCCACGCCGCTCAAGGGCCACTCGTCCCTCATAAACGGCCACTTGGGTGCTGTCAGTATGCTGCTGCACGCTGAAGCGGGTTCCCAGCGGATAAGAAAGCCCTTCCTGGGTCATAACGCTGAACGCCCGGGCGTCCGGTGTTTTTGCCGTGGTAATCAGCACTCCGCCACGTAGCAGGTGGAGTCGCCGCTGGTGGGCATCGAACCTTACGTCGATGGCGGTATCGGTATCTAACACCAGATGCGTACCATCGCTCAGCGTCACTTCGCGGCTCTCGCCAATACCGGTGGCGTAGTCGGCGAACTGGCGCTGCCACTGGGGCGTGCGCGGTAGCCCAAACCCCAGCCCGCCCAACAATACAGCCAGGCCGCCCCACTGCAGCAAACCCCGCCGCGAAACGGCTTGGGAAGACGAAAACAGCTCGCTACGGGCAGCGTGACGCGGCAGCGCAGCTAACCGGCCATCAATCGCCTGCAACTGCTGCCAGGCGCGCTCATGTTCCGGCGATGCTTGTCGCCAGGCCAGGCAAGCCTCGCGCTGGGCCTCGCTGATGTCGTCGCTCCATAGGCGCGCCATCCACAGGCTGGCCTGCTCTAGAACGGCAGGATCGATGGTCTCTTGAGAGGTGTCGGCGGACGTGCGGCTCATGGTATTCACTTAGGGTTGAGATTCACTTATCGCGCGGTGGCAGGTCAGCAGCGCCCGGGCGATATATTTCTCTACCGAAGAGACCGAGACACTCAGCGACTCGGCGATGTCTTGATAGCTCAGGCCGTCCAGGCGACACATAAGGAAGGCCCGGCGAGGCTTGTCGGGAAGCTCATGGAGCAGCGTATCGATCTCTACCAGCGCCTCGATAGTGAGTGCTTGCTCCTCGGGAGAAGGCGCGTGTGACTCAGGAAGCAGGCTGAGGGTTTCCAAATAGGCGGTTTCGATTCGCCGACGGCGGTAATGGTCGACGACCAAGCCTTTGGCGATCTGGGTCAGAAAACGACGTGACTGTTCGGGCGCGGGTGTAGTGCCCCGCACCAGTATGCGTAGGTAGGTATCGTGCGCGAGATCGGCTGCGGTATGGGAACAGCCCAGCTTGGCGCTCAACCAGCGCCGCAGCCAGCTATGATGATTGTGATAGAGGGCGTCGAAAGGAACCTCGTTTCCGCCCTGTTGCTTTATCGATAACATCGCCCGCTGCCATTGATCGCCCGTGCCAAATGCCCAAAAAAAAGGGGCAAAACCAGACGCAAACAATAAGTGATAATACTTATCATTACAAATAATATGGTGATGTAAAGCACCTGCAGATGACAGATCGGTGCTAGGGGGTGGTTGGCTCCTCAAGTGCTTCGACAAGAGCGTCGGCAAAGCGGAGGGCGGAAGGGTGAACGCCACCAATCCAAAAAGTAGATGGCAAAACCACAAAGTCTCCCCGCTGAACGCTAGGAAGGTAACGCCACATACCGCTATTTTCGATATTGTTTTCTATACCTATGGGGAATGCACTTTCCATAACGACTAATCTCGCGTCTTCGAGATGAACATCGAAGAGCTCTCTGATACTTACTAGTGAGCGCCCCCATGTATCAGTATCTCTTTTCCACGCATTTTGAAGGCCTAACCGATCTAGAGCTCCCTGAAACACACTTCTATCACCATATACTCGCACGTATTGTTCAGTTATGAACTGCACAACTAATAAGGGTGGCTGTGGCTCCAAATCATCTTTCAGCGATGCTAAGTGAGATTGAGTATTTTTAATCAGTTGCTCTGCTGCAACTCTTCGCCCTGAAAGATCACCTACTTCCAGAATAAAGGCATCAAATTTTGACCATAGATCGTTGTTACTATTATTAGTATATGGATAAGATTGGACTATGTCAGACGTTGAAATTTCAGCTAGAACCGTTTTCAATCGAGTCTGACGAGGCACAAGAAATAGGTTCTTCGTCACTTCATGTGGATTTAGCCTGATCGAACAGGCGGCCCACCGGGCTGCCAATCAGGTAGATCATGGCGATGAAGTTAGCCTCGTTCCGATAGCCACGTGCGCGTGACCGAGCTGCCTGAAATAGGCCGTTCATCCCTTCCAGTCTTGCGTTCGTCAGTCCCGAGTGCCAGCGCCTGACCACTGCTTCCGCGTGCCGCTCAAGTGTCGCCAAGGCCTTTCCCATCGGCTTCAGTAGTGGCTTTTCAGAAACCGCCGATTGCATGACCTTGAGGTAGTTCGTGATGCGCCACCGAGCCGCTCTGGGCGTTGGGGCCTTCTGGATCCAGCGTAGCTTTTCCTTGATTATCCAGGCATCGGCCGTGGCGCTCTGATCAGCTACTAACTCCTGGAGCGCCGCCAACTGTTTAGGCCTCAGGTTCTCGTTGTCCAGATTTTTCAGCAGTGCCCAGCGCAGCGATTTAGGGTGTTCCTGCTCGCGGCGCTCTTTCTTGCGTACCTCGTCCAGCCGCTTGGTAAAGGTCTGCACGATATGGAACCAGTCGACCGTTACCTCGGCCTTGGGAAGGTGCTTGGTGATGCCGCTAAGGAAGGCGGGCGACATGTCGCAGACTACCTCGACCACATTGTCCGTATCGCCCCCATGGGCTGTCAGGAAGGCGCTAAATGCTTGGATGGCATCCTTGCCGCAGCCTGGAACAGCGAAGATCACCGGTTCCTGCTTGCGCTTCATGTCGAGGAACACTGTGACGTAGTGATGGCCGCGCCGGGACGCGGTTTCGTCCACGCCGACCGTCGCCACCTTGGACAGATCCAGTTCCCCTAGCATTCGGCCTACGTAGTGATGCACGATGCGCCATAGTCGTTTGTCGGAAATCTCCAACTGGCGGGAGACGGCCAGCACCGGCATCTCCTTGACCAGTGACATAGCCGCTTGCTCAAACAGCAGGGTGAAGTCGCTGCCCGGCCGCGCCCAGGGCACCTCTATGCGTTTGACGCCATGTTCAGGACACTTCGTGCGAGGCACGCGAGCATGCAGGTAACAGTGGTGCTGAAAGAAGTTCAGATGCCGCCAGGTTTTGTCGGCAAAATCGTGAGCTTGGCAGGTCTTACCGCACTCTGGACAGGGATAGAGACTGCCTCGCTCCGCCTCGACATAGAGATCCAGGCGGTGGGGCGACACAGAGGTATCCAGGTGCTGGTTCTTGAGGATCCAGGGCGCTTCTAGGCCCAGGCCGAGCGCCAGAATTTGGGTGCCGTCCATGTCATACCTACTGCCGTTGTAAAGACTATATTCTGGCCTAGCTCAGGGCATGAATTCCACACTCAGCGTCGAAGAGCCAAGAAATATATGTTCGGGGGCAATGCTACTGAGCAACTCCATATTAGGAAATAGTTGGGTACCAATATCCGTGATATCCGCGTCGGCGTAATCATTGCCTGTCCAGTTATCGAAAGCAGCAACATTGCCCATAAGAACAGATGGAGCGTCAAGCGAAAGCAGTGCTTCTGCGATAGTCCATTCAAAAACGGCAATGGATGAGGATGCTTTAGCATCCATCACTGGACTGGCGGTAAAGGAAAGTCCTAGAAATAAAAAAAAAGTACGCCAAAATCTAGGCAGCGATTGAAAAAAGCGCATATTGATGCTCCCGTGATATAGCAGCAGACAGGCCATTATTTAAAAATAATTAACACAAAGATATTATTAATATTTTAATTTAATAAAAATCAGCCTCTTACAGAGGCTGATTCCAATATCATTCATTGCTATAAAAACTCTAAAAGTCATATTTCATCGTCATCATAAAGTTGCGTGGTGCGCCGTAATAATTATGCTTGGTTTCCGACTGAACTGTAGAGTAATACTCTTTATCAGTCAGATTGTTGCCATTTAATGAAATATCTAAGTTCTCATTGACGCGATAGCCGACCATCGCAGAAACGGTGGTATAGCCTCCCTGCTCGATACGCGTATCAGCACTTTCGGCATAAACACTGCTGACCGTACTAACGCCAGCACCAAGGCGCAATCCCTGATTAGGATCGTCGCTAAAGTGATAACGAGACCACAGATTGAAGCTATGCTCCGGCGTGTCCGGCGAGAGAGTAAGACCTTCTGAGCTAGGATCTCTTACGAACTCAGTTTGCGTATAGGCGTAACCTGCGCTGAGATCCCAGCGAGGCAGTAACTGACCGCTGACTTCAAGCTCGAAACCCTCACTCTTTGCTTCGCCGATGGGAATTGAGAAGCCAGGGTTATTAGGGTCTGTATAGGCTCGGTTAGTGTCTTCAATACGGAAAACTGCGGCATGCCAGTTCAAGTCCCCCAGAGCATGTGAGCCCTTAATGCCAGCTTCGTACTGCTCGCCCTCTCGCGGATCAATGGGGTCACCATTTTTACCCACAGCTGTTTGCGGCTGAAATATGCCTGTGTAACTGGTGTATAGATTGAGTTCTTCGTTGAGCCGATAGATCAAACCAGCATAAGGGATAAATTCAGTGCCATCATCACTAGACGCTTCTCCACCGAGAAAGTTATTGGTTTCCCACCAATTGATACGGCTACCAAGCGCAGCGGTGAAATCATCGGCGATGTTGAAGCGCAACTGGCCGTATGTGGAATATTGCTCGGTGTTGAACTCAGTTCTGCCGGGGGTACCGTCGAAATTTGACTCAGTGCGGTCATTTTTTGGATTAAGCAGGTTTTGGGGCACATATTGTGGATCACCGTAAGACCATTCATTACTTAGCTCACTGCTCTGATAGATGGCACCAAATACGGCTTCATGAGTTTTTCCAGCTAGTTGGAATGGGGAACTAAGCTGTGTCTCTATATATTCATCCTGCTTCTCCAAATCCCAAGCAATCTGACGAATCGCAAAATCGCCGCTATCTCTTTCGACGGTAAGAACCCCTTCACTGCTTTTTCTCAGACTAGCGTCTCGATCCAGACGATTCGCTTTAAATGTTATCTCGCCACCGTTGGTAAGTAGATGTTCAAGTTCCAGGAAATAGCGCTGCGCGTCTCCTGCCTGCTTGTCCCAGTTAGATCCGAGATAGGTGGAACGGTCAACATTGGGCAGTGCGCCATCACTGTAGGCCGGTAATCCAGAGTGTGGTCGGAACTCTTCATCTTGTACAGTAACGCCCATTGACAGCGTCGTTTCGGGAGACAAGTCAAACTCGAGCGTTCCATAGCCGACTTGGTTCTCTGAGTAAACGTGGTCAATAAAAGAATCTCTATCATCGTAGACGCCAACTAAACGCCCCCGCACTCGTCCTTCGCTGTCTAGTGCGCCGGTAACGTCCACAACGCTTCGGTAGGCATCATCCGTACCCGCAGAAAGAGAGATGGAGGCTTGGCTTTCGGTTAAGGCACGCTTGCGAACCAGATTGATGGTGCCGCTGGGTTCACCAGAACCTTGAAGGATACCCGCAGGGCCTCGCAGCACTTCAATACGATCGAGCAATGCTGTGTCGAATACTCCTGCGCTTTCCCAAGCGCTACCTGTGTCCTGAATTGGGCTACCATCCATGAGAAAGGAGTCAATATCATAGCCTCGTGCCTTAATCACGTACTGATTGGGCCCGTACTCACTCACGGTTATACCAGTGACGTTGCGCATGGCCTCAGACAAGGAGGTAGTTCCCTGGTCATCCAAGCGTTCTCGGGTCACAACGCTGACGGATTGAGGCGTTTCCTTAATTGATTGTGAAACTAAGCCAATGCTAGCGCTTTCGCTTGTGTAAGAGTTGCTGTTCTCGGTCATGCCGTAGGGAAGGCTCTCACCGGTTACCGCTACAACCGACAACGCCACATCAGCCGCCCGTTCTTCCAACCGATAACTACCATCACTCTGCCGGGCTGCCGTTAAACCCGTTCCATCCAATAGCCGCTCCAGTCCTTCATCGACTCGATACTGGCCTTGCAGGCCGGGGCTTTGGCGCCCTTCCCCCAGCTCGCCTGCGCCGCTGATAAAAACTCCCGACTCGGCGGCAAAGCGGTTGATGACGCTGCTTACCGGGCCGCTGGCAATGTCATAGTGGCGTGCTTGCTGCTGGGTGACTTGTGCCATGGCGGGCTGCGATAGCAGCGGTACGGCCAATAGTCCGGCGGCGGCGAGATGAACCGCCAGCGCCAAGGCGCGGCGGTTAAGCGTCGGTCTGTGCTTGGCAGTCAGCGGTTGAAGTGCAGTGCGCTGTTGGAGCATATCGGTTCCCCTTGCAGATACGTTTTAAGTGCTTATAAAGGGGAATCGAACCAGCGCGAAAAAGGGGAACCAGAAAAACCAATTTTTGCTCTTTTTTATTCCTCGCTGGAGCTTGCTTTGCCTGCCTCGATTTTGATCCACCAGGGCATTACTTGGCGCACTTTCACCGGCAGCGTGGTCTCGACCATGTTAAGGGTGCGCTCTAGATCATCGAGCGGGAAAGCGCCGAACAGGGTGAGATCTGCCACCGCCGGGTCGACTTCAAGGCGGCCACGGTGATGGCGGCTAAGCGCCGCGGCGAAGGCTTTAAGCGACATGCTCTCGGCCAGTAGAATGCCGTTGGCCCAGGCTTCCCGGCGGCCTTCGGCGGGGGTGAGCTCACCGATGCGGTCAGCGGCGTAGCGGGCCTGCTGCCCGGCAGTGACCACCTGCCGCTGGCTCGCATGCTGAGCATCGCCCAGGGTCTGGATGGCCACGGCACCGTCAAACACCGCTAGCAGTTCGCCTGATGACTGCTCACCCACGCTAAAACGCGTGCCCAAGGGCGTGAGGCGCGCACTGCGGGTATCCAGGTAAAACGGCCGCTCGGCGGCGTCTTTGCCGGTCTCTATCAGTATCTCGCCGGTCACCAGCGCCAAACGGCGCTGCTCTTGGTCGTAATCGACATTCAGCGCCGAGGCGCTGCTCAGCCAGACCTGGGTGCCATCCTCCAGCACGATGTGAGTGATTTCGCCAGTGGCGGTGTGATAATCAGCGCCCCACTGCTGTACTAGTCGTGTCAGCGGTGTGGTT
The DNA here is from genome assembly GCF_020595105.1 of Halomonas sp. FeN2. NCBI lineage: Bacteria > Pseudomonadati > Pseudomonadota > Gammaproteobacteria > Oceanospirillales > Halomonadaceae > Halomonas > Halomonas sp. FeN2. The sequence goes on along the minus strand of NZ_CP074200.1, from coordinate 3,597,186 downwards.
TGCCAGAGCGCTGCGGTGAGTACAGAGACCAGCGCTAGGCTTGCCAGCCCACCCAGCAAGTGACGCCGCCCCTGCCGCCGTTGGCGCGCGATGCCAATCACGCTGTCAGCGGTTTGCCTCTCATCCTTGCCTAGATTGTCAGTGAAGCGGCGGCTAACGCCTTCCACCTGTTGCCAGGCCCAGCGATGGGTGTCGTTAGCATCCCGCCATGCCTGCCAGCGTTGACGCTCCGTTGCCGACATCTCTCCCGCTTGCCACTCGGCAAACCATTCGGCGGCCTCCGCCAACGCACGACGTTTGGCGGCTTCATCGGCGCTAGCCGCAGAAACCATTTAGAGGCTCGCCTCGAAGCCTGCTTCGATCAACGCGCACTGCAGCATGGCCTGGGCCATATATTTTTTAACCATGCGTTCGGAAACCCCCAGCTCCTCAGCAATCTGACGGTAGGGTTTACCGTGTAGCTGGGAGGCCAAAAAGGCGCTAGCGACTTTCTCGGGCAGCCGCGCCAGCATGCGGTCGATCTCGCACAGCGTCTCGATAACGATCTGCTGCTGTTCGGCAGAGGGCAAATGCACCTCGGCGCTGGCCGCCAGGGCTTGCTGCCAGGCGCGCTCGATATCCTGGCGGCGCCAATGATCCACGCATAGCCCTTTGGCCATACGGCTGAGATAGGCTCTGGCACCTTCGAAACTATCCAGGTGGCGGGGCGTTTTCAGCAACCGCACAAACGCATCCTGCGCCAGATCCGCCGCCGACTCACTGCACCCCAACCGATGGCTGAGCAACTGCTGCAGCCAGGGCTGGTGGTGGTGATACAGCTCACCGAGGGAGTCTCGGCAGCCGGTATGGTAAGCCGCAGGCTCGGCTGATCGGGGTGCCGCCGCCATATAAAAAGTGCCTCACTGCTTCGAAAATGATTCTTATTCTTTTTCAATTCACAGACAGTGTCAATGCACGGTGCTCAACGAACCTCTCCACTTTTTGATATAACACCCTGCAAAATCCTACCCCCCAGCAGCGCCGTCACTGTCACCGCCGCCATGCCTAGCGCCAGCGCCGTAAACATAGCCGGGTAGCCCAGTCGGTCTAGCAAAATACCAGCGAGCACAGGCACAGCTAAACGCGACAGAGTAAACAGGCTCGCCTGTAGACCGTAATCCAACGCCTGATACCCAGACCGGGCGAAGTGCATCATCAGGCCGAACATAACGCCCGAAAGCGCGCCCATAGCACAGGCCAACAGTCCTGCGCCCACCAGCCAAAAGCTATGCCCCGCAGCCATGTAACCCACTCCCCCCAGGGTCGCCAGAGCCAGCGTTGCCAAAGCGGCTAGCAGCGGCAAGGCTCGGCCAAGCCCAATACTCCGTGCCAGGCGTTGCCCCGCCAGACTCGCCAGAGCGCCCGCTATACCACCACCAACCCCCACCCACCAGGCGACTTGCTCCGCCGGCATCCCCAGGTCGAGCAACAGCGGTTTTAGATAGACCCAACCAGCGCCAACGAAGGGAAAGAGCAGCATCAGCAGAACTACCCAGATGCCTGCGGCAGGTTGACGGACAAAGCCCATTGCCCCCTTATGGTTCAGAGACTCAACCGCCCCCTCTGCCGAGACATACGGCTGCCTGCCAGCCTCTGACGGTACCGATATCCAGCGTAATAGGAGTCCTCCCACGGCCAATAGCAGTGCCATCAGCACGAAGGGCACTGCTCCCCCTGCACGCTCGTGCACGACCAGCAGCAGGCCACCGCCCACCACCGCAGCCAGAAACAGTGCCGCCGAACGAATTCCCCCGGCGCGTAGTCGCTCTTCGGCAGGCAGGCAGCGAATCGCCTGTGCGTTCACGGGCACATCAGCCCAAGTCGCCAACCAACTGATCAGCAGCACCCAGGCATAGAAACGCGGCGGCTGCGCCAGGGGGAAGTCGTACGCTAACCCTAGCAACGCCAAGCCCAACAGTAATCCGAGCAGGCCAGCCCAGGCGCGATAGCCTCCGCCCCCCAGGCGGCAGCGCTCAACGGGAACTGCCATCACCAGTTTGAGCACCGCTGGCAGGCCCGCCAGTTGCAGTAGGCCAATCTGGGTACCGCTCCAGCCCTGCTCGCGCAGTATCAGCGGCATTCCCAACAGCAGATAGATACTGGGCAGCGCCAGAGCGAAATGGAGCCAGCCGAACGCCAGCTGCCGGGCGGTCAGGGCGCGCATCATTTCGTCCTCCTACGCGCCACCAGAGCCGTGGCAGGCGCCATGGGAAGCGCAATCGGCTGCGCCTCACACACCTCGAAACCCTGCGCCAACAGTGCCTGACGCAGCTCACCGGCCTGGGTCACCCGGCGGCCCTGCCACAGCAGCGGCAGGTAATAGGACAGCATGCGGCGGGCCGCCTCGGGTTCTGCGGGGATTTCAGCGTGCACGCAGATCAACTCGCCGCCGGGCTTTAGTGCGGCATGCAATTTGTCTAGGCAGGCCGAAAGCTCGGGCACGAAATGCAGTACCGAGGAGCACCAGATCAGATCGTACCCGGTACCGATGTCATCCCTCACCAGATCGCCACCCCGAGCCTCAAGACGCGAGGCCAGGCCGGCTTCGGCAATATGTTGCGCCGCCACATCGGCAGCTTCGGGCAGCTCAAAGACCACGCCCTGCATATGTGGAAATGCCTTCGCCAGGGCGACGGCGACCAGCCCCGGGCCACCGCCTAGATCCAGCAGCCGCCAGGCTGCTTCAGCCACCCTCCGTTGTGCCACCAATTCACAGGCGGCAGGTGCCGTTACCGCCGCCTGCTCACGAGCCAGATGGCCGCGCGCTGCCACGGCCCAGCGCTCACCGTTGGCCAGCGGTGCTGGCCGGTTTTTCCCGCGCAAGCCATTGGCTAGCCCGGCACCGAAATCGCGCAGTGAAGCAAGTCGAAAGCACCAGGCATCACCACAGTCTAACGCTGAGGAAGACGCCAGATAGCGCCGCGCCACCTCGCTGCTGGCGTAGTGCCACTCACCCGCCGAATCACGGCTCCGGTCGAGCAGTTGCATGCTCCACAACAGCGTCAACCAGTGGCGCGTGGCTTCAGGCTGCCATGCGTGCATTTGCGCCAGATCCTCAGGGGTGCAGGGTGACGCCAGCGTCTCAAACAGATCCTCTGCTAAGGCAAGCTGTAGAGCCTCGGCCTGCACAGCGGCCAGCGTTAGATCCCAATAGGGTTGCAGCGCATGGGGAAGCGCATCCAAGGGCCGGTTCATAACGACACCCCCACACGCAAGCCAATCTCACGGGGTGGGCTGTACTCCCGTACCGTGCCGTTGAGCAGGCCCACTGCATCGTACTGTTGGTCAGCGGCGTTGTTCACATAGACCCCCAGTTGCCATGGCCCCTGTTGATAGCCGCCGGCCAGATCCAGCAGGGCATGACTGGGGCGGCTAAAGCGGTTGGCCGCATCCAGGTAGGTCTTACTCATGCCACTCAGGTTGGCCTGGGCATACCAGCCCTGGGGTGAGTCGTAGCGCAGCCCCAACCGACCGCTGATATCGGGCGCAAAGGGGTTGTGGTGACCGGCGTGGTCACCGCTCAGATCGTTGAACTCGCGAAACCGGGTACGATTGAGCGCCAGGCCCGCCTGAAGCGTCCAATGTCCGCCCAGCAGGTAGTCAATATCCAGTTCTACGCCCTGGGAACGCGCCGCGGCAGCATTGGTGATCTGCACACTACCGGGCTGAATAACTTGCTGGACTTGCATGTCGTCAATGGTCATCCAGTAGCTGGCTAACCCATAGCGGAGCCGTTGCGAAAACGCTGTTCCCTTGATGCCCAGCTCGTAGGAAGCCACTTGCTCAGGCTCGTAGCCGGGATAGTCACTCTGAGCAGAGAAGGCGTTGAAGCCACCGGCGCGAAACCCTTCGGCATAGCGGGCATACAACCAGTCGTCGTCGCCCCATCGGTACTGCAGAGCCAACTGCGAGGTAACATCACCCCAGCGCTCGCTGCGCTGGACGGCTCCCCGGGGCGTCAACGCCACCCGGCTCTGCTCTAAGCGCAGGCCTGGTGTGAGGCGCCAACGCTCGCCCAGCAGCAACGTCCACTGCCCGAACAGCGCGAGGTTCTCAGCCTCCAGCGTCGCCTCACTGCGCTGGGTGCCCATCGGGTTGCGTTGCTCGAACTGCAGTTGATGATCATCACGGTCGCCATAAAGGCCCAGCACCCAACTGCTCTGCCCTTCATCGCCCTGGCGCTCCAAGCGAAGCTCCTGAGACAAGGTGGTCAAACGCTGGTCGCGCCCAACGGCAAAGCGCTGAGCTGGCGTTAAATCGGTATCCTGGGTGACGCGATCACGGATCTCCCGCCGCGCTGTGATGGATCGCAGCGTCAAATCAGGCGCTAAGGCATGACGCGCATCCAGGGAAATATCCCGCCCGCTGGAGCGGTTACTGCCGGGACTGGGGGAGTCAATGCGACGCGAAGCGTGACCGTTTGCCCCGACAGGCCCCCAGGGAGCCGCACCGTCTTGGTAGTGTAACTGCCCATAGCGCAGAGTAACGTCCGTATCCGCGGTCGGCATCCAGAGTAGACGTAGCCGCCCGCTCTTGCGCTGGCGGTCATCTGCCTCACCCGCACGCGCCAGGTTATCCACGAGGCCATCCTGCTGGCGCCACTCCCCGCTGACCCCAAAATAGAGCTGCTCGGGTACGAGTGCCTGAGCGGCATCGAGGCGTAGCGCGTTCAGCTCACGGCTGCCCAGCGTAGCCTCCAGTTCGGCATAGGGGCCTTCATCCGGCTGTCGGGTATGCAGGCTGACTACGCCGGCCTCGGCATTGCGGCCATACAGCGTCGACTGGGGCCCGCGCAGCACCTCAACCCGTTCCACGCCCTGCAGGTTGTGATCGAACCCTTGGCCAGCCACGACGGGCACCCCATCCACCAGCATGAGTACTGATGAGGAGAAAGCGGTGGCACCTGAGGTCAGCCCACGCATTACCGGCAGGGCGGTACCCGACTGGCCAAAGGGCTGAAAACTCAACCCAGGCGCGTAGCGTGCCAAGTCGCCAATATTGGAAGCGCCGGCATCCGCCAGCGTCTCGCCGGAGATGACCACCAGGCTCGCCGGCACCTCTTGCTCAGTCTGCGCGACCTTGTTAGCCGTTACCTTTACCACGGGTAGTGCTTCCCCTTGAGCGATGCTGCCCACGCCGCATCCCCCCAGCAGAAGCACCACCGCTGCATTTCTTTTCAACCCCTTGCTCTGCATCGCCCACCCCCTTAGCGCTGTTTCTGGCTCCCCGACTAGCGCGGGAACCTTCAAGGGAGTAGGCTAGCCATAAACGATAGCAATTATCATACTCATTCATATGCAAACCGATTCACTTCTTATGCGTAGCGATGCTTCACCTCCCATTGGCGACTCTCTGCAAGATTCTCAATGCTGCGTGCTGGATGATGGCCTCTCGGTAGTGTTAACCCGCTACCGTGCTAAACAAGCGCTCGTCGAAGAGAGCCACACCCCCCATACGGGCGCAGGCGTGATTGTCACCTTTGGTCTACAAGGCCGCTCTGATTACCGAGAGCGCTGGGGGCCGCGCATCGATTTCGGTCACGGTCACACCACCGTAACTACCTTTGACCACAGCCAGGGGGAACGCCATATACCGGAAGGGGAAACAGTGCTTCAGTTACGCCTTGTCGCCAGCACCGGCTGGCTAGCGCGCTACCTGGGCGAGCGATATCAAGCAGCACTCCCCGCCTCTGGGGGTATTCGACCGCTGGCTTTTCAGCCTACGACACCAGCCAGCCATGCACATCTGCAGGCGCTCCAGGTAGGCCTCCAAACAGGCAGCGCTCGGCTCCAGCAACACATTCACGCCTTGAGCTTATTGGGGGAACAACTCGATACGCTGCTGCCGGAACCCAGCCCTACACAGAACATCGCCAGCGCAGACGCCGAGCGCATCGTTCAGGCTCGTGAGATCCTTCTCAACGAACTGGATCGCCCCTTGACCCTTGCCTATCTGGGAGCACGGGTGGGGCTAGGAGAGCAGAAGCTTAAGCAGGGTTTTCGTCGCATGTTTGGCACGACGCCTCAACACTTTCTTCATCAACAGCGCATGCGCCACGCACATACGCTGCTGGAGAGCGGCCAACAGGTCGCTCAGGCCGCCTACGCCACGGGCTATCGGCACCCAAGTAACTTCAGCGCTGCCTTCACGCGCTTCTTCGGTTATGCCCCTAAAGCCATTAAACAGTGCAAAAGTTGATAACAAGTATTGCGAGTGGTGATGCAGCTATCCGAGCGAGTCTCGGCATAATTGCACACTGTCGCGCGACACACTACAATAGATGAAAGCCAGTTAGGCATAAGCCGGTACGATGGATGATTAAAAGCATCAAACATAAGGGACTAAAGCTGTTTTTCGAGAAAGGAAGCACCAAGGGCGTCCGTGCCGATCATGTCGACCGTCTCCGTGATCGTCTGACCGTACTGGACGCAGCCACGAGTTTAGACGATATAGCTGCTGGCAACTGGGGCCTTCACCCTCTAACTGGAAAACTGGACGGCCAGTATGCCATCAAGGTATCGGGTAACTGGCGACTGTTCTTTGAGTTCCGAGACGGTAATGTTTACCTGCTGAACTATGACGATTATCACTGATGGGAGAAGAAACAATGGCCATGTGTAACCCCTCACACCCGGGTCGCATTATCCGGCAACGTCTGATTGAGGACGAAGACGGCCAAAAGATTGGCAGCGTGGCATCGGTCGCCGAACAGCTCGGTTGCCACCGCAATACCCTGAACCGGGTAATTAATGGCAGCGCCTCCGTCACACCTGAAATGGCATTGGCTCTAGAAAAATTGCATGCCGGAAGCGCCGAATTCTGGCTATCCATGCAAACCAATTATGACCTATTTCAGCTTCGCCATAACCAGGGCGCAGCTTAGCTAAGCGATACCGCGCTCCCCGCTAGTACCAATCTTCAACCGCTAGCTTTTTAATGCGTTTAAATTCCCCAGTATTGTGGGTGACTAATGTACCTTGGTTGGCGAGCGCGGTACCGGCGATCAACGTATCGTAGGGGCCGATAGGGGTTCCCTGCTTTTCCAGGGTTGCGCGAATTTGCGCTGAGGCTTTGGCTTCAGGTGTGGAAAACCCAAGAATCTGTACAGTGTCGATCAGTTTGTCGAGCTGCATCGCTCTCTTTTTGGGAGCAGCCGATTTTGCAATACCCAGCTCCAACTCGTACAACACAATTGCAGGTATGCCAATATCGGCGGGCTTTTTTGACAAGAGGTTATCGGCGACACTGCCCATGCCTTTGAAGAAGTAGATGAGCGTATTGGTATCAAGCACATACATCAAAGTGGTTCCCGCTGATTATCGGTGCCGGTTCCTGCCCGAATCTCCTCCAGGGACGGAAACTCATCCCAAGCCCCAGCCAGTTCGACCACCGCCTGTGGCCACTCATTGGCAACCTCTTCTTTGATCAGATTAGTAATCCATTTGCTCTTGGAGACATTCATCGACTTGGCCGCCGCCGTCATCTTCTTCTCGGTATCATCATCGATATAAATCGTAACTTGGCCCATGACACACCTCTTGCCAGCAAGTATATGTTGGAATATATGTCCCTGTGATAAAAGCGTCAAGGCCGCTGGCGGTGCAAGTGCTGGCAACGGGGCCTTCATTCTCTAACTAGAAAACGGGACACTCCGCCATCACCAGAGCATGGCTTAGACAAGCGATATCACTCGCCATCACTAATTATTCTAAGCCACTCACAGCAATGACTACCCACTCACCCGGGCTACTGCGTCGCGGCTGGCGGCTTCTCGCTGTTCGCCGGTGAGCTCTACCAACTGCCCCTGGCGCATTTCCAGCAGCCGGTCGGCCTGGTCGAAGTAGTGGTCGTCGTGGCTGATCACCACCAGCGTCTTACCCAGCGCTCGCAACTGCGGCAATAGCTCACGATAAAAGACCCGCCGGAACTGCGGGTCTTGGTCGGCAGCCCACTCGTCTAGCAGCAATAGGTCGCGCTGTTCAGCGACCGCCAGCAGCATCGCCAGGCGTTTGCGCTGGCCCTGGGAGAGGTTGACGTTGGTGATGCGATCGCCGTCGAAAACGAGCTTGCTGCGCATGCCCAGCGCGGCAAGCCACTCCTCCACCAGCCCCGAGTCCGGTGACTCGCCCGCAGGGCCCATCAAACGATCAAAAAGATGCAGGTCGGTGTAAATGGCCGAGAAATGCTGGCGATAGCGTGTCCAGTCTTCCTCCTGCAGCGGCCTGCCATCGACCCGAACACAGCCGCTTTGAGGCTGGTAAAGCCCGGTCAACAGTCTCGCCAGGGTCGATTTCCCGCTACCGTTACCGCCAATCAGAAACACCACCTCGCCACGCTTCAAGGTCAGGTCGATAGGGCCGATGGCAAAGCCTGATCGAGATTCCTCATCCGGGTAGCGATAGCTGACCTGCTCCAGGGTTAGTTCCTGCCAGTCGTGGCGCAGCGCAGAGTGGCCGAACGCCTCGCGGTGCTCGGCCAGGTCTAAACTGCTGATTTTTTCAAACGCCACTCGGGCGTTAATCAGCGTCGGAAAGGCGCCAATGGCCTGCATAAGCGGCGCACGCAGAAACAGCAGCGTGAGTGAAAAAGTAGTAGCTACCTGAACCGATGCCCAACCCAGGCCGTTGGCCAAAAAGAACGCGACGCCGATGGCACCCAGCATCATGATGTTGAACCAGTTCACCGCGCTGAGATGGTAGGTATCACCAAGAATAAAATGGCGTCGGCAATCCTGTGCGTTAGGCGTATAAACATCGCGATACAGCCATTCGGCGCGGTCACGGTTGAGCGCCAGCTCCTTGCGCCCCTCGATCACCGACTGGTAATCCGCGTAAAGACGATCCTGTATTTCGCGCAGTTTGGCCATATGCCCATAGACCCGAGCCACCAAACGCATGCCAATCAACACCGTCACGATCACCCAGAGCGCGGTGACGCCCAGCATGGCAGGCGAAAGCCACGCCAGGTAAAGCGTGGCGCCTATCGTCAGCACCCCGCCCTGCACCAGCTCCGGCAAGCGTATAAAAGCAACGGTCACTGAACTCACGTCGGTGGAGAGGCTCGCCAGCAGACGCGCACTGCCAATCTGCTCGGCGCGTTCGATATTGGTATCCAGAATTCGCTTGATCAACTGCCCCCGCAGCCGATAGACGAAATGGTGACCCAAGGTAGTTAGCGCCAACTGTGACGCCAGGGTAATGACCAGCAGCAGCGCGATCAGCCCTAGAAACTCGGGCAGGATGCGCCAGGGGTCAGTGAAGGTACCCAGCAGCCGTTGATTGATAAAGGCGATAACACCGATGCCCAAGCCAGCGCTTGTCAGGCTAAGCAGTACCACGGCCACAAACGGCCAACGATAATCACGCCATACAATCCTCAACAGCTCCATAACCACAACTCCCTGGCATTCTGTTTTCTTTAACAGCTAAAAGCGCTGGTGATTACAAACGCCGCAGCCCCCACATAAAGTAGGCACCGCCAATCAGTGAAGCGACCAAGCCCGCCGGTATCTCATAGGGGAAAATAATCTGACGCCCCACCCAGTCGGCCAGCACCATCAATAGCATGCCGATCAACGCAGCACCCAGCAGGTGCTGACCCGCCCGGGAGAAGCCCACCAGGCGTGCCATATGCGGCGCCAGCAGGCCAATAAACGAAAGCGGCCCCACCACTAGAGTGGCGCAGGCGGTTAGCAGCGCCACCAGTAGCAGCAGCGCCAAGCGGGCACGGTTAAGCGTTACCCCAAGGGCTTTGGCCGTCGGCGCACCTAACGGCAAGATATCCAGCCATCGGGTGAAGGGCAGCGTGACCAGCGCCAGCACGGCGGCAATGCCCCCGACCACCACCGCATTGGTGATATCCACGTAGTAGGTGGAGCCCGCCAGCCAGGCAATCACCTGCTGGCCACGAGGATCGCCGCCCGCCAGCATCACGCTGCGCACTGCATCAAACAGCGCACTGACCGCCACCCCGGTGAGCAGCAAGCGCTCGGGGAGATAACCGCTCTTGCGGTTGATACCCACCAACACCAGCAGCGTCGCGAAAGCCCCCAGGGTACCCACGCCAATCAGCATCATATTGGTGGGCGCGGGCAGCAGGAAAATCCCCAGAATCAGCGCAATGGCACAGCCACCGCTGATACCCAGCACTTCAGGGCTGGCCATGGGATTGGCAGAAAGCCGCTGGAGTATCGTCCCGGCAATCGCCAGCATCAACCCGCTGGCGGCGGCCGCCATCACCCGGGGCATGCGCCACTGCATCACATTCCAGTTATCCGGCGACAGCAAGTACCAGCCATCAACCCCCTGACCAACGAGCAGCCCAAGCAGCGTGGCGCCCAGTAGCGCAAGGATTAAACCGGTAGCCAAACGGGAAGGCGCAGGATGACGATGGGCGAAAACACCCGCCCCCTTCGGCGGCTGGTCGCCCTGCAGTTTTAGGCGCGGAATCAGCCACATTAACAGCGGTGCCCCCAGGGCACCGGTAATCGCCCCGGTAGGGATAAAGGCCGCCACCATGCCACCGAACTGCTGCAGCAGCAGATCCGTGGTGGCCAACAGCACGGCCCCTAATAGCGTCGACCAGATTAGCCGCGGCCCTAAGCGGCGCGCACCGGCCATGCGCACGATATTGGGCGCTGCCAAGCCGATAAAACCGATGATGCCCACCACGCTGACAATGCTGCCGGTAATAAACACCGCCAGCCCCATGCCCGCAAAGCGCAGATAAGTCAGCGAGACTCCCAGGCTCTTGGCGCTGGCATCGTCCAGTTCCAACACCGCCAGAGGGCGCAGCAAGAACCACGCGGCCACGCAGCTAATCACCAGCCGAGGCCAGAGGATTGCAACGCCGTCCCAACCGTTTTGCGCCAGCGAGCCCGCGCCCCAAATCAGTAGCCCGGAGAGCGCCTCGTGGTTGAACAGCAGTAGCGCGGTGGAGAGTGCCCCTAGGTACAGATTGACCACCAGGCCCGCCAGCACTACCACGATCGGCGCCAGCCCGCGCCGCCAGGAGAGCAGAAACACTAATCCAACCGCTAGCGCGCCACCCAATAAGGCGACCCATTCGCGCCCGGCGACAAGCAGCCCCGGCGCCAGCAAGGTGGCGGTCATCAACGCCAGGTTAGCGCCCGACGCCACACCCAGGGTGGTGGGCGATGCCAAGGGGTTGCGCAGAACCTGCTGCATAAGTACCCCCGCTAGCCCTAAACCACCCCCGGCTAACAGCGCAATCGAGAGGCGCGGCCACCACGCGTAATAAAGCAGCAACTCGTCAACGTTTTCAAAAGAGGGCGCCACTAACGCCTGCAATCCCAGAGTAAAACCACCCTGCCCCTGCAGGCCTACCCAAAACAGCACGACCATCGGCAGGCTCAGCAACAGGCAGGCTTTCGCGGGCGACATTCCTCCCACTCGTTGGGCAACTTGTGAGGCGCCTAGCATAGCGAGCACCCTTTTGTGATCACCGAACAGCTCGCCACGCGTGGCGTAATAGGCAGCAGCGTCATTGTCTAAGCCTTAATCGTTCTGGAAGTTAATAGTTAAATTATTGACAACGATTCTAAATGATAATAATTAGCACTACAATTGACTCCTTAATTGATACATAAGTAACGGAGCCTCCTTATGGCAGCCAAACCGAGCTACCAGCTTTTCGATATCACCCTCGCCCGGCGCACCCAAGTCAGCGCCTCATTAGTCAGGTTTACTTTCACTGGCCCGGAAGTCAGCCGAATGGCGACCTACGCGCCGGATCAGCGCGTCAAGCTATTCTTTCCCGAAGGCGGTGGCAGTCTCGACCCGCTGTTTGAGATTGCCAAGCTGGAAGAGCACGACTGGTACGGAGCCTACCGCGCACTGCCGGATGCGCAGCGCCCCTCTGCGCGCACCTACACCATCCGTGCCCTGCGCCCGGAGCAGGCCGAGGTGGACGTAGAATTTGTACTCCATGGCGACAATGGCCCCGCATCGCGCTGGGCGATGCACGCCCGCCCAGGTGACCGCCTTGCCATGACAGCCCCCGACGCTAACGCGGAAGGCCCAAAGCTGGGCTACGAGTGGAAGCCGCCCCAAGGTGTACGCCGTATTCTGATCATCGCCGATGAAACCGCCCTCCCCGCCGCCGCAGGCATTCTTGAAACTCTTGATGACCTGCCGCTCAAACCCAGGGTCGAAGCGCTGTTCGAAGTGCCTCGCAGTGACGACGTTCAGCCGCTGCCCCAAGCCGCTAAGCTGCACTGGCTGGCCCGCGATGCTGAACCCGGCTGCCAACACGGTGAGCTGCTGATGAGAGCAGTGCGCGATATTGATTTACATAAGGAAATTCAAGCGCTAGGCGGCGTGCCTACGGCAGCCACTAGCAACGACGAAAGCGACGATGAGGACGGCCCACTCTGGGAACCCGCCACCCTGGATGACAGCGCGCCCTTCTACGCTTGGATAGCTGCTGAAACCAAGGTCGCCATGAAGTTGCGCCGCTACCTGGTTAACGAGTGCGGGCTACCCAAACAGTACGTCACCAGCATGGGCTACTGGCGCCAGGGCAAGGCCAATGGTTAAAGGCATGGCAAACAGCACGGCATTAAACAGTGATCTCACAAGCAAGCCAGCTCAAACGCCTATTGGCTGGCGAGACAGCCCCAACTGCTATGGGCGGATCAGCCGTACACTTCACTGGTTGACCGCCGCGCTGGTCACGCTGCAATTTACCGTGTTGCTGGCCTGGAGAGGAATGGGCGAAAACGCTATCACGCTGTTCTTGGCGAGCATCGGGCCTCACGGCTCATTAGGATTTATGATTCTGATCGTGACGCTGGCGCGCCTTGGCTGGGCATGGATAAATCGCAAACAACGCCCGCCCCACACGCCAGGGCTAGGTGGACGCTTGGCGCGCTTTGTCCATATCACCTTTTATGGGCTACTAATGTGGCTGCCCGCTTTCGCTATTTTGCGCCAGTATGGCCGCGGTGGAGCGCTGCGCTTTTATGGCATGGAGCTGCTACCCGAAGCGGAACGCGACATCACCTGGATGGTCGCCCCCGCCGAGCTCCTTCACGGCCCGCTCTCGTGGCTGCTATGTGGATTAGTCATCGGCCATATCGCGATGGCGCTGATGCACCGCTTCTGGCTCAAAGACCGGGTACTGGCGCGTATGGTGGGGGCAAGGGGCCGGTGAAGCGTTGAAAAAAGCCGCCGCACAGCTTTCGAGTAGCGCACAGCGCAACACTGCCGCCTACTCATCCCCTCGCAAACGGCTGCGTGGTTGGCTGGGGTGGCAAGCGCGGCCTAAGGTCAGGCATAATCCAACGAATCTCAATCCAACTGTTCAAGGCTCCCTAGTTCCCCCTGTGCGGCCTGGACATGGGTGGGTATTCACAGAGCATGATTCGACCGCATGGACTACGACTACCTCGCCAGTCTACGTAAATACCATCCCGCTTGGCGGCTGCTGCTAGCCGACCACGCGCCGCTGATCATTGCCTTCGTGCATCGCAGTTTTATCGAGCCCAATGTGCGCAGCCTGCCGGAACAGGAGCTGGCGGCGACGCTGGAAGACTATCTGTTCCACCTTCGCCTGGGGCTGGGCGAAGGACACTTTCCCAAACCCGCGCGGGAGTATCTGAATACCTGGGCCAGCGATGAGCGCGGCTGGCTGCGGCGCTATTTTCCCGCCGATTCGGACGAGCCGCATTACGATCTGGTACCTGCCGTCGAGCAAGCCGTGCAGTGGCTGGCAGGGCTTGAACAGCGCACCTTCGTGGGAGCTGAGTCGCGGCTGAAGCTGGTCTTCGATCTGCTGCGGGACATCTCCCAGAACAGCGAAACGGATCCAGAGACGCGAATTACGGAACTGAGCCGCCGCCGCGCCGCCATTGACGCAAAGATTGAGGAGATTCGCGCCGGCCATATGGCGTTTATGGATCCCACGCGGCTACGCGAGCGCTTTCTTCAGGCCACCGACACGGCTCGGGCGTTACTCGCCGACTTTCGCCAGGTGGAGCAGAATTTTCGCGACCTGGACCGCCAGGTACGCGAGCGGATCGCCACCTGGGAGGGCGGCAAGGCCGCGATACTCGAGGAGGTACTCGGCCAGCGTGATGCCATTACCGATTCCGACCAGGGCCGCAGTTTTCGTGCCTTCTGGGACTTCCTGATGTCCGCCGACCGCCAGCAGGAGCTCACCGAACTGCTGGAGTCGATCCTGGCGCTGAAGCCGGTCGCTGAACTGAACCCCGACCCGAGACTGCGCCGCATCCACTACGACTGGCTGACCGCCGGGGAGGCGACCCAGCGCACCGTGGCCCGGCTCTCCGAGCAGCTGCGACGCTATCTGGACGACCAGGCCTGGCTGGAGAACCGGCGTATCATGGATTTGCTGCGTGGGCTGGAGCAGCACGCCCTGGCGGTGCGCGAGGCCATACCAACCACCCCTTTCATGGCCGTGGAGGCACCGGCCCCCGACGTCCAGTTGCCCATGGATCGGCCGCTGTTCAGCCCTCCCATCAAGCCGCGTATCGAGCAGGCCCCGCTCGAGGAGGGAACCGCGGACATCACCGCCGACCCACTGTTCGAACAGGTTTACGTGGACAAGGAGCGGCTGCGGGCCCGGCTACGCCAGGCGCTGCAGACCCAGCGCCAGATCAGCCTGGAGGCGCTGCTGCAGCGGCATCCGCTGCGGCAGGGGCTGGCGGAACTGGTGACCTGGCTCAGCTTGGCCACCGGGGAGGGGCTGGGCCTCGTCGATGAGACACAGGAGCAGGTCGTGTATTGGATCGATGACCAGGGTCAGCAGCGCCGCGCCACTCTGCCCGCGGTGATCTTCGTCAGTGGCCATCAGGGAGCCCACCCATGAGCGAGACCGGCACCCCAGCCAACGAGCGCGAACCGGCGCTCTCTCCGGTGCTGATCCTGCTGTTCAAAGGCGTCCTCTACCGGGACGAGCAGCCAGCGGCATGGCAGGATCTGTTGCGACTCCAGGCGCAGGTACGCGACCATACTGGCGTATTCGGGCTGGAGCTGATTCTGGATGAAGCCGAGGGCTACGCCTACCTGCGCCAGCGCCCGGCCGAGGAGGGCGAGGAGGAGCTGCCCCGCCTGGTACCACGCCGCCAGCTCAGCTATCCGGTCAGCCTGCTGCTGGCACTGCTGCGCAAGAAGCTGGCCGAGCACGACGCCACCGGCGGTGATCCGCGGCTGATTCTCTCCAGTGAGCAGATCACCGACATGGTGCGCCTGTTCCTGCCCGAAACCGGTGACGAAGTGCGCCTGATGAACCGCATGGACGGCCATATCAAGCGTGTCGTGGAGCTGGGGTTCCTGCGCCGGCTGCGCGGTCAGGAGGAACGCTTCGAGGTGCGCCGCATTCTCGCCGCCTTCGTCGACGCCCAGTGGCTCGCCGAGTTCGACCAACGCCTGGCAGACTACCGCCAGCACCTGGATGACAAAGATGACGGATAACCCGCAGAACGCGCTGTTCGACTTCGCCGGCGACGACTCGCACACCGGGTTTCGGCTCCAGCGCCTGGAGGTCTACAACTGGGGCACCTTTCACCAGCGGGTATGGCATCTGGCGCCGAGCGGCGAGACCAGCCTGCTCACCGGCGACATCGGCTCCGGCAAGTCGACGCTGGTGGATGCCATCACTACCCTGCTGGTACCAGCCCAGCGCATCACCTACAACAAGGCTGCCGGCGCCGAACAGCGCGAGCGTAGCCTGCGCTCCTATGTGCTTGGCTACTACAAGACGGAGCGCGGCGATGGCGCCCTGGCCGCCAAGCCCGTCGCCCTGCGCGACTTCAATAGCTACTCGGTGATTCTCGCGCAGTTCTACCATGCCGGCTACGACCAGCACGTCACCCTGGCCCAGGTATTCTGGCTGCGCGACAGCCAAGGGCAGCCCGCTCGCAGCTATGTGGTCGCCGACCGGCCGCTGACCATCACCGAAGACTTCGCCAACTTCGGCAGCGACCTCAATGCCCTGCGCAAACGCCTGCGCCAGCTGCCCCAGTTGGAGCTGTTCGACCACTTCCCGCCCTATGGGGCGGCGTTCCGCCGGCGCTTTGGTCTCGACAGCGAGCAGGCACTGGAGCTGTTCAACCAGACGGTCTCCATGAAATCGGTCGGCAATCTCACCGAGTTCGTGCGTGGGCATATGCTGGAGGCCTTCGCGGTGGAGGAGCGCATCGACGCCCTGATCCGCCACTTCGAGGATCTTGACCGCGCCCACCAGGCGGTGCTCAAGGCGAAGGCGCAGATCGATGCCCTGCGGCCGCTGGTCGACAACCTGAACCGCCACGCCGAGGCCAGTGACCAGGCCCGGGAGCTCACCGCCTGCCGTGAGGCGCTGCAACCCTGGTTCGCCGGGATCAAGGCGCAACTGCTGGAGCAGCGGCGGGAGAAGCTGGAACGGGAGCTGGAGCGGCTGGCCACCCGGATCGAGGCGCTGGAGAGCGAGCAACAGCAGAACCAGGCCAAGCGCGACGAGCTGAAACAGGCCATTGCCGACAACGGCGGCGACCGCCTGGAGCAACTCAAGCGGCAGATCAAGGAACAGGGCGAGAGAGCCGATGAGCGCCGCCGGCGGGCCGAGGAGTACCAGGAGCTGACCCAACACCTGGCGCTGGATCCGCTGGGCGACGAAACCGTGTTTCAGGATAACCGGCAACGGGTGGAGCAAGCCCTCGATACCCTGGAAGATCGCAAGGCCGAGGCCCAGAACGCGGTGACCGAGGCGGCGGTCGCCTTCCGCGATGGCCGCGTGGGTGTCGAGGAGGTCGAGCGTGAGCTGGACTCCCTGCGCCAGCGGCGCTCCAACATCCCCGCCGCCATGTTGGCACTGCGCGAAAGGCTGTGCGAGAGCACCGGGCTGCCAGCCGAGTCGCTGCCCTTTGCCGGCGAGTTGATCCAGGTACGTGACGAAGAGCGCGACTGGGAGGGCGCCATCGAGCGCGTGCTACACAATTTCGGCCTGTCGCTGCTGGTGCCGGATGCGCACTATCAGGAGGTCGCGGAGTGGGTGGACCGCACCCACCTGCGCGGCCGCCTGGTCTACTACCGGGTGCGCGAGCCGAAAGGCGCCGCCCTGCCGCAGCTGCACCCGGACTCCCTGGTGCGCAAACTCGCCGTACGACCGGACTCCGACTTCTACGCCTGGCTGGAACAGGAGCTCGCCCGCCGCTTCGACTACGCCTGCTGCCACGACCTGGCGCAGTTGCGTCGCGAGCAGCGCGCCATCACCCGCAGCGGCCAGATCAAGGCCAAAGGCGAGCGCCACGAGAAGGACGACCGCCACGCCATCAATGACCGGGCCCGCTTCGTGCTGGGCTGGAGCAACGAGGCCAAGATCGCCGCCCTGGAGCAGCAGCAATATCAGTTGCAACAGCGGCTACAGCACCTGGCCGACACCCTGAGCCGGGCGCAAGAGACCCAGAAGCAACTGGAAACCCGCGGCACTCTGCTCCATCGGATCGATGTCTACCGCCATTTTCAGGAGCTGGACTGGCACACCCCGACACTGCTCATCCAGCGCCTCGAGGAGGAGCGCCAGGCGTTAGAGGCGACCTCGGATACGCTGCGTCTGTTACAGCAGCAACTCGGCGACTTGGAAGCAGAACTGAAGGCACAGGGCACGCGTCTGACCGGGCTGCGCGACGAGAGCACCACCGCGCGACTCAAGTACCAGCAGGCCGGTGACGCCCAGGCCGAGGCCGAAGCCCTGGTGGAGCGCACCGACGCCACGGTGCGCGAAAACGACTTCCCCCGCCTCGACGCGCTACACCCCGAGGCCCTGCCCGAGCGGCGCTTGACCGTGGAGTCCTGTGACAATGCCGAGCGGGAGATGCGCACCTGGCTGCAGGGGCGCATCGACGCCGAGGAGAGACGCCTCAAGCGCCTGGGCGAGCGCATCATCGACGCCATGCGCAGCTACCAGACCGCGTGGCCACTGGAGACCCGCGAGGTGGACGTCAGCATCGCCGCCGGCGACGAGTACCGCGGCATGCTCCAACAACTGGTCAGCGACGACCTGCCGCGCTTCGAAGCGGACTTCCGCAAGCTGCTCAAGGAGAACACCATCCGCGAGGTGGCCGGTTTCCAGGCCAAGCTCAACCAGGAGCGCGAACTGATCCGCGAGCGCATCGATACCATCAACCGCTCGCTGCACGCCATCGACTACAACCCCAACCGCTATATCCGCCTGCAGGCCGAACCGACTCCGGATCCCGAGGTACGCGAGTTCCGCGAGGAGCTGCGCGCCTGCACCGAAGGGGCCCTGACCGGCTCGGAAACCGAGGAGTACTCCGAAGCCAAATTCCTGCAGGTGAAAGCCATCATCGAGCGCCTGCGCGGGCGGGAGGGCCAGACCGAGCTCGACAAGCGCTGGACACGCAAGGTGACCGATGTGCGCAACTGGTTCGTCTTCTCCGCCTCGGAGCGCTGGCGAGAGGACGACGCCGAGCACGAGCACTACACCGATGCCGGCGGCAAGTCCGGTGGCCAGAAGGAGAAGCTCGCCTACACCGTGCTGGCCGCCAGCCTGGCCTATCAGTTCGGCCTTGAAGCGGGTGAGCAGCGCTCGCGCTCATTCCGCTTCGTGGTCATCGACGAAGCCTTCGGCCGCGGCTCCGACGAGTCCGCCCGCTACGGTCTGGAGCTGTTCCAGCGGCTCAATCTGCAGCTGCTGATCATCACCCCGCTGCAGAAGATCCATATCATCGAGCCCTTCGTCGCCAACGTGGGCTATGTGCACAACGACGGCGGCCAGCACTCCATGGTGCGCAATCTCAGCATCGAGGAGTATCGCGCCGAGCGTGCCGCCCGCAGCATGATCAGCGTGTCATGAGCTGGAGCACCCCTGCCACCATCCGCGCGCAGGTGGAAAAGGCCTGGGACAGTGGCCGCCTTCTCGCCGCCCGGGTGTCCGGCGAATCGCCGTTCCCCCTGGAGATCCGCCTGCGCTGCCCCAGCGCCCGGGACATCACCGAGCGCTTCGGCGCGGTGATGGACTGGGTGAACGCGCTGCGGGAGCAGAGCCGGGAGAGACGCGGCTACGGCTACGAGCTGCGCTGGCAGCAGGTCAACAACCGGGTTCACGGCAGCAACGCCATTCCGGTGGCAGCGATCATCGCCGATGAAACCCAGGCCCTGCAGCTGATCCGTCGCCAGCAGGATGCCCAGCGCTTCCAGGCCCTGGCCGACACCCTGCTTCACCACCACCTCGAACTGCAGGATTGGATAGCGCGCCACCCCCTCGCCGTGCTCCGCCATGCCCACGACTGGCCCCGCCTGCTGGCCGTACTGGCGTGGTTCCTGGCCCACCCGCGGCCAGGGCTCTACCTGCGCCAACTGGACATTCCCGGCGTCGACACCAAGTTCATCGAAACCCGCCGGGGCCTGCTCGCCGAGCTGCTGGATGTGGTGCTACCGGCGACCGCCATCCACCGCGATGCCCGCGGCGTTAAGGGCTTCGCGCGCCGCTATGGCCTGCGCACGGAAGCGCCGCAGATCCGCTTCCGTCTGCTCGACCCGGCGCTGTCCATTCAGGGCCTGCGCGATATCGCGGTTCCGCCGGAGGAGTTCGCCGGGCTGAGCCTGCCGGTACAGCGTGTGTTTATCACCGAGAACCGCACCAACGGCCTGGCCTTCCCCGAGACATCCGCCAGCCTGGTGATCTTCGGCTTGGGCTATGGCCTGGAGAGGCTGAGAGAGATCCCCTGGCTGCACGATAGCGCGCTCTGGTACTGGGGCGACATCGACACCCACGGCTTCGGCATCCTCAACCGCCTGCGCGCCAGCTTGCCCCATGCCCGCTCCCTGCTGATGAACCGTCCCACTCTGATGGGCCACCACCCCCTGTGGGGCCAGGAACCCGAGGAGAAGCGCTACACCGGCCACCCCACCAGGCTCACCGCCGACGAGCAGGCACTGTTCGAAGAACTGCGCGCAGACCGTTTGGGCGCGCGGGTGCGACTGGAGCAGGAGCGCATCTCCTTCAGCGCCGTCGAGCGTGCGGTGGCGGCGACCGAGGTCATTACACAAGGGCGTTAATGCGCACCGCTATCGCGATGCTACGCATGACCTAACGCTGCATCGACTATCGGTAACGAGCTGCGGGTAATTGAATCAGCCCAGAGTTGAGAAGTGCAAGGAGGTCAAGCACGGGAGAGAGAAGCAACGATTCTCGTTTACTCTATGGAGATCGACTACCTGTAAGATAAACTCCTTGCACAAGGAAACCAGCATGTTCGAGGTCAAGGGTGCCACTTTCGTTTCGAGATCAACGGCAAATGCCTGCTGCATTCTGTGGAGCACCGTTTCAAAGAGGGCAAGATCTACGGGTTGATCGGCCATAACAGCTCGGGAAAGCCAGATCAATAGGGTCAGATCTATTGATCTGACTCGCCCAGTCACTCGGACTGCGACCGCGGTTCGCAACAACCGCCAATTTTGCAGCCTCAGAGCAAACAGTTGACACCTACTCTCTAGCTTAGTCGTTTGCACTATCGTCGCTATGCTGATTGTCAGCACCTCTCCTGTCCCTAAGTAAAATGTAAGGAGCCCCTCGGATGAGCGAGACTGACGAGCAGCGTCCCACCGACCATGGAGGCCCTTGGAAAATCGCCCTGGGATGCTATTTTGCCGTTTTTTTGGCTTTACTGTTCCCATCTATTGATCAGCAGGTGGATTGGTCGAAAGGGTATCCCCCATGGATAAAGAGCTTCAGCAAATCACCGCGGATACCAATACCGGTCGCTGCTATGCCGATAAGCTGCTGAAGGTATATGCCCACGACAGCACTGGGGAGGGCAGGGAAACCTGGGTATTGATCCACGCAGAAGTCCAGGGCGAACCAGAAGACGCCTTTGCCGAACGGATGTATACTTATCACTACCGCTTGCGGGATCGTTACCGCGAGGATGTGGTCAGTATGGCAGTGCTACAAGCCGACCATGATCAGTTGAAAGACTGATTGTGAGAGGTACTGTTCGCCGCTAGCCTGGACGATATGTTTAAGCGCTGACAGCGCCATACGGCTATTTGCCGACCCGCCTGATCTACTCGTCGATTTGATCAATGATCTACACCCAAACTTACCGGATATTGCCTCGGTAGACATACTCAACCCGACGAGGCTGCTCCGCGATGTGGTACGCGTCACGCCAAGCCGCTGGGCATGCTAAACTGCTATTCGTATCGCTGTTTTTTGCTCTGGAGACCGCCGTGACGGATTCCCACCGCCGTAAGTTACCCATCGGGATTCAGACGTTCTCGGATATCCGCGAGGGCAACTATTACTACGTCGATAAAACCCCGCATATCGAGCGTTTGGTTAACCAGAACAAATACTATTTCCTATCGCGGCCGCGCCGCTTCGGCAAAAGCCTGTTGCTGGATACCCTGCGCTGCCTGTTTGAAGGCCGCCAAGCGCTATTTGAAGGGCTCTATATTCATGATAGGTGGGACTGGCAGCAGCGCTACCCGGTGATTCGTATTAGCTTTGCCGATGGAGTGATGCAGAGCCGTGAGGGGCTGGACGAGCGTATTCGTGAGCAGTTAAGGGTTCAACGCGAGCAGCTCGGCATTACTCAGCATCATAAAACCGATATACCGGGTGAATTTTCTGCCCTGATCCGCGCCGCCCACCAGCAGAGCGGCCAGCGGGTGGTTGTGCTGATCGATGAGTACGACAAACCGATTCTGGATAATATCCTGGTGTCGGAGCGCGCCCGAGAACTACGCGAGGGCCTGAAAAACCTTTACAGCGTTATCAAAGACGCCGACCCGCACTTGCACTTTGTGCTGCTTACCGGTGTTTCCAAGTTCAGCAAGGTCAGTCTGTTTTCGGGCTTGAACAATCTGCGCGACATTACCCTGTCGCCCGACTATGCGACCCTTTGTGGCTATACCGATGACGACATTGATACAGTATTTGAACCCGAACTGTCTGGGTTAGACCGTCAGGAAATCAAACAGTGGTATAACGGCTATCGTTGGGGTGGCCGAGAGGTTACGTCTGTCTACAATCCCTTCGATGTACTGTTGCTGTTCCAAGAACAAGAGTTCGGCCCATACTGGTTTGAGTCTGCGACGCCGACGTTTTTGGTCGATATCCTCAAGCAGCGGGGAGTATTTACCCCTCGATTGGAGACCTTACAGGCAAAAGCGCAGCTGCTAGGGCGCTTTGATGTGGATGACATCACCACCGAAGGGCTACTTTTTCAAACGGGTTATATCACCATTAAGGACGTGCAGGAGCCCATGCTGGGCTATCGCCTCTATACGCTAGGCTTTCCGAATCGAGAGGTGGAAAGCAGTCTCAACGATTTATTGCTACCGGTACTGGGTATCAACGCAAGCGAGGCACAAACCCATCAACTGGCGTTATTCGATATTTTTCAGCGCCATGATCTGGCTGCTTTGGAAGCTCACCTCAAAGCCCTTTATGCAGGACTCCCCCACGACTGGTACCGCAACAATCCCATTGCCCAATATGAAGGCCACTATGCCAGTGTCTTCTATAGCCACTTTGCCGCTCTAGGGCTGGATGTGACGGTGGAAGATGCCAGCCACCACGGCAAGGTGGATATGAGTGTGGACGTTGGTGGGCATATTTACCTGTTTGAGTTTAAGGTGGTCGAACAACTGCCAGAAGGTAAAGCGCTGACGCAAATCAAACACAAGGGCTATGCCGATAAGCACCGCGCCTCCAGCAAACCCATACACCTGATCGGCGTGGAGTTTTCCAGCACCCAGCGCCAGATTGTAGCTTTTGAGGTGGAGACCTTGGTTAAAAGCTCTTGAACCGTCCCTGGCTCAACAACCCTACGACGGTTCGATTGCCTCCACTTCCACACTAGTCGGCTGCTCACCATCTAGCTGTTCTGGCGCCAACAGCTTGCCGCTCTCCAGCCGCACCAACCGATCCGCGAGGTGGAAATAGCGGTCATCGTGGGTGATGACCAGCACCGCTTTACCCATGCGTTTTAGCTCGGGCAACACCTCGCAGTAAAACACCTCTTTGAATAACGGATCCTGATCCGCCGCCCACTCGTCAAACACCAAGAAGGGCCGATCCTCAAGGTAGGACACCACCAGCGCCAGACGCTTACGCTGGCCCTGGGAGAGTGCTTGGGTGGTGAACGCACCGTTTTCAACCCGCACCTTGTGCTGCAGGTGCAACTTGGCCAGCAGGCGATTACCCTCCTCGTCCAGGCCATCACGCGGTGCCTCTAACAGGCGCTCAAAGAGATGGAAGTCTGAGAACACCACCGAGAAAAGCTGCCGGTAGGCATCCCAGCCATCCGCTTCCACCCGCTCGCCATTGAGCAATACCTCGCCACCTTCCGGCGGGTAAAGCCCCACCACTACTTTGGCCAGCGTGGTCTTACCGCTACCGTTGCCCCCCACCAGAAACACCACTTCCCCCGGCGTAAAGCTCAGATTAATCGGCCCCAGCTCAAAGAAGTCATCGCTCTGCTCGTGGTAGTACTGATGGGTGACTTCGCGCAACTCAAGATGCTGCAAAGCAGGCATCTGGGTAGTCTGGGTAGTCGCTTGTCTCTCCTGCCCCTGGGGCATCTCTCGTGCGATGTCATCAATTCGGCTAGCGGCTACCCGCGCCATATTGATTCGCGGAATATTGATCAGCAAGCCTTCAAGGGGGGTCACCATAAATACAAACACCAGGGCAAAACCGGTCATTACCTGGGTTTGATTAGGCCCATCGCCCGCCAACACAAACAGCACCAGACCGATAAAGGCGTACATCAGGAACTGCCCCCAACTGGTCGAGATCACGAACAGCGACATGCCATAGGTACGCAGCCGCCGCACGCCTTCAACCGACTCCCCCAGTATCTGATCCATAAAGACCCGGCTCTTGCGTTGGTGTAGCCGCAACTCTTTTGCACCATCGGTCAGCGCGCGGAAATGTCCAAACAGACGATCCTGCTCGGATGAAGCGGACTGTAGGTAATGAATAGCGCGTAAGTGCACCAGGTGGTAGCCGACAGCGCCCAGCCCAATCACCCCAAGTGCAAATAAAAACACCTGCCATGAAAGCATTGCCAGGTAGCCCAAGCACCCCACCACGATGACCGTATTGGTCAAAATCACCGGCAAGCTAACGAACAGCACCGCCACGTTGTTGCTGTGCTCGGTGAGTGCTGACTGGATCCGCGCACTGCCCACACGCTCGAACTGAGCAAAGGAGGTCTCGGCCACACACTGGGCGACAAAACTGCGTAACTCGGCCAGAGCACGCTGCCCCAACCGCTCAAACAGCGCCGTCGACACCATCCGACAGACCATTAGGGCCACGGCGATACCCGCGAAGGCCCAGGCAGCATTGGCGCGGCTGGCGGAGTCGCTGGTTAACGCCGCATTAATTTGGGCAATCAGCAGCACGCTGAAAAGCCCCGAGAGAATGCTGGCCAGCGCAGCAGCGGTCATCAACCCGCGAGTTCGACGAAACAGATAGGAAAGCACATTCACCTCGTTGGAAAGCGACACCTATCCATACAGACGAACAGCTCACGCAAAAAGTTAAGCAATTTTTATGTAAACAAGCCTTATTCTCATTCGTCCTTAGATAAGGAAGCCAGTAACGCCGCCCCTCCGGCGGAGTGATTTTTTATTGGCTCGTCAGCCACGAGGACTCTTATGCATATTCACGACTTGATCGGCATCGGCTTCGGCCCCTCCAATATTGCCCTGGCCATTGCGCTCGACGAACAGCGCCAGGCAGGGCGAGCGAAGGATGCCTTGTTTATTGAGCGTCAGCCCTACTTTGCCTGGCACCCGCATATGTTGCTGGAAAATGCCCATATGCAGATTTCTTTCCTCAAAGATCTGGTCACGCCGCGTAACCCTGGGAGCCGTTTCAGCTTCCTCAATTATCTTCACAGCAAAGGCCGCTTGCAGGACTTTATCAACCTGCAGACCTTCTTCCCCAGCCGTCATGAGTTCAATGATTACCTAAGCTGGACTGCCAGCCACTTTGAACACCAGTGCACCTATGGAGAGGATGTGTTTGAAGTGCTGCCCGAAACTGATAACGACGAGGTCGCCTACCTCCGCGTGCGTTCACGGGATGAGAGTGGCGCGGTGCAGGAAAGGCTCACCCGTTCATTGGTAATCAGCGTGGGGGGTGCGCCCAATGTGCCTGAATGCTTCGCCGGGCTAAAAGACGACCCACGGGTCTTCCACTCCAGCCACTATCTGAGAGAGCTGGCGAAGCAAGACGCCCCCAAACGCATCGCCGTGATCGGTGCCGGCCAGAGCGCCGCTGAGATATTCCTTGACCTGCATGGCCGTGAAGGCATTCAGGTGGATCTGATTAGCCGGGCATGGGCCTTTAAACCCTCCGACGATAGCCCCTTCGTCAACGAGATTTTCAACCCCGAATACACCGACTACGTGTTCAACAACCCCACCGGCCAGCGGGAAGCACTGCTGCAGGAGTACAAAAGCACCAACTACTCAGCCCCTGACTTGGCGTTGATTCAGGAGATTTACGATGTGTTCTATCAGCAAAAAGTAACCGGCCAGGCCCGCCACCGCTTCCGTCGCCGCCATGAGGTTATCGGCAGTGAAGCAGGCCCTGAAGGCGTTGAGCTAAACGTGCGTGATTTAGAGACTGGTCATACGGATATCACCCGCTACGACGCAGTAGTGTTAGCCACCGGCTATGTACGCGACACCCATAAACAGCTACTGGCCCCCGTCGCGGACTACCTGCCTGAGTTTGCTGTCAATCGCCACTATCAGCTTTACACCAAGCCTGAGTTCAAACCGGCTATTTTCCTGCAAGGCAGCTGCGAGCCCACCCATGGTTTAAGCGATACCCTGCTGTCGATTTTGGCGGCACGAACAAGCGAGATATGCGATGCATTAGATCATGCAGCAGCTTTTTATGCCCCTTCACCCTGCAAGGAGGCAGCTACTACACCTTAGTTTTCACCAACTCACTTTCATAAATCGTACCAGTGGTCAGGCCACCTCTTGGCCACTGGACTTAGCAACTAGATGCCGTTCTTCAATACGTTCTCGGTTAGAGCACAGGCGTTGAAGCAGCATGACTGATGCACCTTAAGACCACCATCTACTATTAAAAAGCATGGGTAAAACATGTCTAAATTAAAACTAGCTTATATCCTGTCACTGAGAAATGCTGCAGCCGATAAAGCTGGGCAATACATTGAGTATAAGGGGGAGAAACAGTACATGATGTCCCCTCTTGAGTATCTGGTGACATCTCTCAACGAGACTCCGCTAGGCGATGCCTACTCTCTGGAAACAGTGATTTATGATGACGATGAAGGCTCAATAAAAGACCAAGAGAAGCTCAAAGACTATGGTTTCTGTCGTCATCCTGGAAGGCCATGGATATTGCCACAAGAGCTCTTAGTGTCGGGGCGCCACATTGACGACCTCTTTTGCTCTATACCATCCACTTACCGACGCTTACCAAGCGACTCACCCGATAGACTCCCTGCGAAGTCGACGTTTGAAAAAAGCTTGCTAGAGAAGTTAGTGGCAATCGAAGCAGACGTCGTCGTCCTTGACGGACTATTAGTTATTCTAGACGAGCTCATCCGCCCCCAGAGTCCTTTTTATCGCAAGATCGTCAATATCCATCCCGGTATTACGCGCCAAGACTCTCCCTATCAAAGACGAGGTGCCTCGGCAACACTTGATGCACTGTACGGGGCTCAAGGAAAAAAAGTTATCAACTGGCAGACAATGGAGACCGAAAGCACTCCTGCTATCAACAAGACCGGCGCCTCACTCCACTTTGTCGACAGCGGAATTGATTCTGGCGAAGTCATCTACGATCTATTAGAAACTCATATCGAACCCGATGACTCCATCATTGAATTACGGTGGAGAAACTTCAATAAAAGCCTCTTTCCCACGCTTCACGAGGGGCTGGAAACTCTAAAAAACAACATCACAGCTTCTCAGCATGCTGAATTAATTGAATAGCCGCAGCGCTAACCCAGGCAACGACACTTTTGCCCCCCCCCCTCGCCGAGGTCGTCTACTGACATCACTACCGGGTAGTTAGTGCGACCTCGATTGCCCAATGCCTTCCCAGCTATGAGCGGCGTGCCCCCCTCTTGTTGAGGTGAACTATATCGATAATTCAGCAAGCTCGTGAATAGCGGGGCTCCCCCAGGCAAAGCACTGCAACGCTGGGCTAGACCTAGATTGACATGCTCGTGGTGCAGCAGTTCGGCCAACTCGTTATGAGTTTCGCTTAAGCCATCGGCCACACTTTTAGTACCCAGCCTGATGCGGATAGGTAACGTATTAATAAACATACCCAATGCCCGTTCGGCGCCCTCAATACCTTGCCTGCGCTACGAAGTATCGGAATGGCAGCGGTTTGGGTGACTCGCCTTTTCGTCCTTGCTGGATGAGGACAATCTCGTCCACTAGCAGATCAAGTGTGGTGTAATCCAGCATCAGGTGGTGGCTGGGCAGCTGCAGCAGCCAACGCCCGCAAGCAAGAAGCCACTGTGCCAAAATATTCTGTCGACCCGACGCCCTGATGCTTACTCAACGTTGACATCAGGGCAGAGCTATTCATAATATGAAAATAATAATTATTTACACAAAATACAGAGTATTTGTGAGCTGACCATACTCTGACGTATTTAGTTATTTAACACTCAGCATAACGCCGATTTATATGAAAAACACAGGCATAATCGTGAAATATCAAAATGGTACTTTTTATCGTTCTATACGCCATAAAAGAATTGCTTTGTCAGCGACGTTGCTAATCGGTTTGTTGATTAGCAATCTTTTGATGGCCAGCGATGAAAACAGCGAAGTCCCCTTGGCAACGTTTGACTTCGCAATTGCTGAAACACTCAACGCAATTGGACATCCACCTATGTTTCTAGCAGGGCTCAAGGGCTACGAGACGTACTCACGTCAAAGTGACGTTATCCCCAATACGACCAACCTAGGTTATCGTCACTTACCTAATCTTGAATTACTTGCAGGCCATCCACCAGAAAATATCCTGATTTCACCACCTGCTCATACTAGTTTATTACCAAGACTCAGCGAAATTGCTGATGTTAAAGAATATCTCCTGTATAACTTTTCTAAAAGCGATGACGCACTGAACCACTGGGAAGTGGTGGAAGAGTTAACTCGACAGCTTGGCACTCTCGTCAATGACTCTGCCGCATCGGAGCAGTACATTGAGAAAACCAACAACCATTTTGACGATTTAAAAAGGAAACTCAACAACACAGACCCTTCTTTATTAATAGTGCAATTAATGGATGAACGCCATGCTCGTGTTTTTGGCAAGGGAAGTGTTGAGGGCATGGTGTTAAATCGCCTTGGTCTTCAGAACGCTTGGCAGGGAGATTTAGGCCAATGGGGAATGACCACGGTTAGCGCAACATCTCTGTTTAGCATCAATACTAAAATGATATTTCTTGAAACGCCCTACGACCCACCTGGGGGCCAGAGAAAACTACTCACTGATGGTCAATGGAGACACTTACCAAGCGTGAGAGAAGGCAACTATAAGATTATTCCTACTAACTACTGGTCTTGGGGAGGACTACCTGCCGCCCAGCAATTCGCAGACAGTCTAGCAAACCAGCTCATCGGCAACGAAGTCGACGCACAAGTTGCATATTCCGTTCAAAACCATCACGAAGAAAATGCTGATATTCACTAAGACTCCAGCACCCACAGAATCATGGGCTCTAAAGACCGTTGTCACGACTTTATGCTCCTGACAACGGTTGTGATCACTGCTTCTCTAACAAGGTTCGATGCCCCGTCAGCTTCAGGGCTCCCTCTCAATCATGGCTTACCATTTATACGAAACGGTACCAATAACGGAGCGCTCACTACCCCAGTAGCACCTTCCAGCGTTATTACATTCTGCGATGTAGTCTTTGCCCAAAAGATTACGAGCATTCACGCTCGCACGCCAATTTGGATTGAACTGATACCCTAGCGTCATATCCACCAATGTTGTCGACTCGGTTTTTACGGTACCATAGGTGCTTTCAGGGTACCCATAAGAACTGCCGAGATAGCGAACTCCCAATCCCGTCTCCAGACCATCCAACAAGCTATCCCCATGGAACTGATAATTCGCCCATACAGCTCCTTGGTGGCGTGGGATCGACACCATCTGTTTGCCTTCCACATAGGAGCCCGCGTCTTCGGTTATTCTAGCATCTGTATAGGCATAGGAAGCACTGACGCTGAGATTATCCGTCACATCCCCTCGGGCTTCCAATTCCACGCCTTTTGACTCGGTTTCACCTATTTGCCGAGCAACACCTCCATCGGAATATGTGACATCATTCTCTTTCTGCAGCTCATAGTAAGCCAGAGTGTACATTACATCATGGTTTTCAGGTTCATACTTAAAGCCCGCTTCAACCTGCTGACCGGTAATGGGTTCGAAAGGTGAGTTCGACTCACTCTGTACCTGCTGCACAGGAACGAAAGAAGTGGCATAACTCATATAGGGCGACACGCCATTATCGAATTGGTACATCACTCCAGCTTGCCAAGTAAATTCCCGGTCGGTCACTTCAAAACTTCCATCGCGGTTGACACGATCATCTATTTGGCTTTCTGCCCAGTCATAACGCCCCCCTAACATTCCGATCCAACCATCTCTCTTGGCCTGAATTTGTGAATATACCCCGGCCAGATCTTGCTTCAGTTCTGCATCGGTTGCCCTGGTTGACGTCTTTGGTGGGCTTGTCCACTCTGGATCAAAAATGTCGATCATCACGAACTCGTCCGGGCGTTGGCTGATAAACTGCTGAGCATCGTATGAACTCCTATCATAGCCAGCCCCAAACAGAACCGTATTCTCCCAGCCGCCTGCATCAAAATGGCCCACGAGTTGGTTATCGATTGACGCCATATAGGTGTTATCGTCACGGTCTCGTCCATAGGCAGCCAAAAAGCTGTCATAGCCATCACCAGCGGCCCCTGCAAAGCCGGCAGGAGGGAAGGACCACCAGATTTCTTTGCGTATTGTACTCGCACTCAGATAGCGGGCATTCTGGCGGAAAGACCATTGCTCATTGAACAAGTGCTCATACTCATAACCGGCCGACCAGAATTCCCGATCGAATACGTCCCAGTCTGGATGCCCCAGTGAGTGGCTGGTATCCAGCTGCCCATTGGGGTGCTTCAGCAGGGTGCCCGCGGCAGGAAGCCCCGTCTGGAGCTCCGTATCATCCTTCTGATATTGGGCAAGTAGCGTCAGTGTATCGCGATCCGATAGATCAAAGGCAATAGAAGGTGCTAGGTAAATGCGATCGTCCGAGACATTGTCAGTCTGAGTATCGGCATCGCGCACCAGAACCACCATCCTCCCCCGAACCGAGCCATCGTCGGTCAATGGGCCAGACACGTCCATGGAGGCCTGTCGGCGGTCATGGGAACCATACGACAGATTGACCTCTCCTTGTGGGGTATCCGTGGGTCGCTTGCTGACTAGATTCACCAAGCCTCCGGGGACATTCTCCCCATACAGTACCGAAGTCGGCCCCTTGATCACCTCGACCCGCTCCAGCCCGTATGGCTCCGCCGAAGTGGTGTAAGCATTGGGCTGTACCCTCAGGCCATCGCGATAAGTACCGTAACCATAATCGCGCGCATTGACGCCGCGGATACGAAAGATATCGCCAGCCAAGGCATCATGAACGCCATAGGAGACGGGAGAGACGCCCGGTATATACATCAGGATGTCAGATAGAGTCTGCGCCCCCTGATCCTCAATCATGTTACGGGTGACCGAGGAAACGGATCGAGGGGTCTCAGATATAGGAGTATCGGTCTTGGTACCCGTCATACTCCGATTCGCTCGGTATCCGGCATCGGGCCCAAGGGGGCCTTCCCTTTCTGCCGTGACCAGAATCTCGTTCAGTTCGGTGGCCTGCTCCTCTTCCTCAGCAACCGCATGACCCGATGTCGCGGTTACCAAGGCAACAACCAAGCTTCCCCGGCAGACCAACACACATTTTTCTTTATAGTTCATAACTACTTTCCCATTGAATGACAAAATTCAAAAGCATTACGATAAAACGCAATCTAAATGATAATTATTTTTATATAAAAAGCAACTCGATTACTGCTATTTTCAACCGTGCCACGACCGTGACTACTCCAATATTTTATTTTCCTTGCCTTCTGAAGCACGTGCATCGCCCAACAGATAACCTGCTTGCCGTGCCAGTTGCTCTAGGAAGACGGGGTGCCGAACAATACCCATATGATCCGTATCCAACCAGACAGAACTTGAGAGAGAATGTCCGATCGCCTGGGCCAGCAACACTTCGGCATTCTCGTTGCTTTCTGGTGATTGAGACGCCCACCAGGCATGCACAGGTGCGTGCAACAGGCGAAGCCGATCATGCCCAAGGGCGAGATGGCGCAAGTGCTGTTCCACGGCAAGAAGCTGTTGCCAATCGTCCTGTTGCTGACCGTCCGGTATATTGCCCGATTCCGCATAGGCCTCGTCCTGTCCTGCACCGGGTACGTAGCCATCGATCAATCCGACGAAGGCCACGGTTTTACCCAGCCGCTCCAACAACGCGGCCATTTCCAGCGCAAGGGTACCGCCCATGGACCACCCCAGCAGGTAGTACGGCCCTTTAGGCTGCTGTTCCAGCACTGCCCGAACATAGTCCCGCGCCATATCCACCAGGGAGGTATCGCGCCAACTCGGCTCCTGAACCTGCCGGTTCTGCAATCCCCAGATGGCCCACTCCGGCACAAGCTTCGCGGCTAAAGGGTAATAACCAACCACTGTGCCGCTCACCGGATGAGGGCAAAATATGGCTGGCCCCCTGTCGTTACCTTCCGCCAAACGAAGTAATGGATTGAGCCTTCCCTTGTCTTGCTCTGTTTCTCGCTGAAGGGAAACAGGCACCTTCCTTTGATGTGAAGGTGCCGGTGTGGCAGCGATCAGCGCTTCCAGCGATCGACCAATTGCCTCCATCAATCGCTGCACAGTATGTGCATGATATCGCTTGCCACTATAGCGACAGGTGAGAGACAGCTCTCCCCGATGAATCTGGCCATTGATTTCTAGTTCCCAATTCAATGGACTCCATGGATCCACCAGTTTTCCTGGGGACTCCGGGGCAAGCTGGAATCTGCTGTCCGCCAAGCTCTCATCCAGTTGCCCCAGATAGTTGAAGGCCAGCCGAGGGGTGGGAGCCCGTGATAGCCGTGCGCGAACCTCAGGTTTACCGAGATAGCGCAGTGCACCAAAGCCTATTCCTTTTCCGGGCACTGCCGCCCTCCGTTGGCGAATGAGTTCCAGAGTATCTGCAGGGCTACCGGTAGCTCTGAGCCGCAGAGGATAGAGGCAGGTAAACCACCCCAGGGTTCGACTCAAATAGAGAGTGTCATCCAAGGGTTCCCTGCCATGCCCTTCGACGGCTACCAGCGGTTGCTCCAGGCCGCCCCAGTCTCTTAGCCCTTCGGCCAGCGCCGTCAGGAGCATGTCATCGATTCCAGCCTTGTGGATAGCCAGAGTTTCCCGCAACAATCGGCGAGTTGGATCCGCTGACAGCCGCCATTCACACTCACCGACATCGATC
The DNA here is from genome assembly GCF_020595105.1 of Halomonas sp. FeN2. Classification (NCBI taxonomy): domain Bacteria; kingdom Pseudomonadati; phylum Pseudomonadota; class Gammaproteobacteria; order Oceanospirillales; family Halomonadaceae; genus Halomonas; species Halomonas sp. FeN2. The sequence continues at coordinate 3,564,536 of NZ_CP074200.1, read as the reverse complement.
GCGGCATTGCGCCCCTGTGGATCATCGACAGGCCAGGAGTCATCGCCCGAGACAATTTCCAACCAGTCATCCAGCTCCTGATCCCACGCCCCCTTGGCTGCTCGATCAGAAAGATGGTTCGCCCATTGCTGGTAACTAGCACAGGGTAGTCCAGGTTCGGGATCGAGCCCTGCCTCGATCTGGCGATAAATTCGATCCAGATCTTCCAGGAGAATGCGCCAGGACACCCCATCCACAATCAGGTGATGGATGCTCAGCAGTAGTCTCTGCTCGCCCCCAGGCAGGTTCATCAACAGCAGGCCAGCTAGTGGTCCGTGCGACAGCTCGAAACTCCCGTGAACCTCATCACAGACCGCAGGCACCTGCTCAACACTTTCTAGCTCAACCACCCGCAAGATCCGTTCCGCCGATTCAGTCTCGCGATAGAAGGCCATCCACTGTTCATCTTGCTGATAGAATCCGAGTCGTAACCCATCGTGATGGTCGATCAGGGCCTGGACGGCCTGGAACAAACACCGCGGATCCAAGGAGCGCTTGACCCTTAGCAACAGTGCTTGGTTCCAGTGAGAACGATTGGACATCGGCTGATCGAAGAAATGAGCTTGGATCGGCGTCAGCGGCAAGTCGCCACCCACTGGCTCGACTCGTGCCGGAATAACGTCCAGCGGCTCCAAAGCCGTTGCCATCTCGACCAAGCGGGGTTTGAGGAATACATCCTTGGGTGCCAAATGCCAACCAACCCGACGCAGGCGAGTAATCAACCCCAGGGACTGAATGGAATCACCTCCCAGCTCGAAGAAACTATCATTACGGCTAATATCATCGTGACCAAGCACCATTTGCCACAGCTCCGCCAGTGCCACTTCCACTTCCCCCTGTGGAGGTGCGTACCTCGGACTGCTAACAGGTTCCGGCTCAGGCAAGGCCTTGCGGTCTACCTTACCGTTGGCATTCAGCGGCAGTTCCTCAAGCATCACCACGACTCCCGGCACCATATAATCCGGCAACTTTTGCCCTAGTCGCTCACGCAGTAAAGCGGTATCAAGCTCACTGTTAGCCTGGGGAACCACATAGGCTACCAGCCTAGAACCACCGGGGCCTTCGTGGGCGACCACCACCGTCTCGCGAACCTCCGGCTGAGAGAGCAGTTCGGCTTCGATCTCGCCCAGTTCGATACGCAGGCCGCGGATTTTCACCTGGTGATCGAGGCGGCCGAGATATTCGAGCTGGCCATCCTCCCGCCAGCGCACCAGATCGCCGGTACGGTAAAGGCGTTCGCCCTCTGTGAACGGATCAGCGACAAAGCGCTCCGCCGTAAGATCACTGCGATTGAGATATCCACGGGCCAGGCTTACCCCGCCCAGGTACAACTCTCCTGCGACACCCTGTGGTACCAGATTGAGTTCCCCATCCAAGACGTAGGTACGGGTCCCGCTAATGGGTCGCCCAATGGGGATCTGTCGGTGGGCGTCATCACGGCACCACCAGTGAGTGACATGAATGGTGGTTTCGGTGGGGCCATAAAGGTCGTGCAGGTTGGCACCGTCGAGACATTCAGCCACATCCTGCTGCAGCGTGGCTGGAACGGCCTCGCCACCGCACATAATATGCTTGAGTCGCGTCTTGGCCTTCACATCAGGATAGGTCAGGAAGGCCTTGAGCATTGAGGGCACAAAGTTGAGCGTGGTGACGCCGTGCCGCTGAATCAGCCCGATGATGCGCTCTGGATCTCGATGGTCGCCTGGTTGGGCGATCACCAAACGTGACCCGACACTTAGTGGCCAGAAAATCTCCCACACAGAGACATCAAAGCCGAACGGCGCCTTGTGCAGTACGGCATCGGTATCGGTGAGTTGGTAGGTCTCCTGCATCCAGACCATGCAGTTGGTCAGGGCATCATGGCGGATGGCGGCCCCCTTGGGCCGCCCGGTGGAGCCCGAGGTGTAAATCACGTAGGCGAGGTGCTCGCCGTGCAGCGCCACCGCGGGATTGGTAGAGGCGTGATGTGCCACGTCCAGCCGATCCAACTCCACAACGCTGAGTCCATCCGCTACCGGCAATGATTCGCGCAAGTGGTGCTGAGTCAGCAGCAGCTCGATGCCACTATCTTCGGCGATGAACGCCAACCGCTCCGAGGGATACTCAGGATCCAGCGGCACATAGGCACCACCCGCCTTAAGAATCGCCAGCAGCCCCACCACCATATTGATGGAACGCTCCACGGCGATACCCACTCGGGTCTCAGGTTTTACGCCTAGGCCGATCAGATAGTGGGCCAACTGGTTGGCGCGGGCATTGAGTTCAGCATAGGAAATCTGTCGATCATCGAAGATCAGTGCCGTGGCCTTGGGCTTCGCCGCTGCCTGGCGCTCGATCAAGCAGTGTATCGGTTCGTCTTGCGAGTGACATTCTTCGTTTACCCCCCATTGTTGTAACTGGCCGCGCTCTCGGTCACTCAGCAAATCTATATCGCACAACAACCGTTGCGGGCACTCGGCCAAGGCCTTTAACAACACCAACAATTGATCCGCCATCCGCACGACAGTTTCTGAATTGAAGATATCAGTCGCATAGTTTAGATGGCCTGTAATGTGACCGTTCTCATCTTCCTGAGTCCCCAGCACCAGATCAAAATGGGCATTCTCCACGGGTGCAGCCAATGGCTCGCAACACACGCTACCCATTCGATCCAACGGACGATGGTCGAAGACCTGATGGTTGTAGCCCACCTGGAACAGCGGGTTATGGCTAAGGCTACGTTCGGGCTGTAAGGCCTCCACCAACTGCTCGAACGGTAGGTCAGCGTGCGCATGCACTTCACGGGTACGCTTGCACACATGGGCCAGCAGATCGCTGATCCGGTCACCAGGCTCGGTCTCTGCGCGCAGTACCAGAGTATTGACAAAAAAACCGATTATCCCCTCGGTGCCAGGCTGATGACGCCCAGCCACGGGGACCCCGATGCGCAAGTCTCGCTGACCACTGAGGCGATGTAACAGGGCTGCGAAGCCGGTCAGGATCAGCATAAACAGGGATGCCTGCTGATCCCTGGCTGATTGGCGCAGTTGATCGACCAGTTCTGGGGGAAAGTTGAAGGTATGCTGAGCCCCACTACCATACCGCTGGGCCGGGCGCGAGCGATCGGCAGGCAGATCCAGGGGGGGGTGCTCATCGCCTAGCTGTGCCTTCCACCAGGCCAATTGACGTTCCAACTCTGCACCCGACAACTGTTCTCGCTGCCAAATGGCATAGTCGGCATACTGGGTCGCCAAGGGTTCGGCTTGCACCGGCTCCCCGAGCGATTCGCTGCGATAGAACGCGACCAGTTCCTCCAGCAGCACCTGCATGGACCAGCCATCGGAGATGATATGATGCATACATATCAGCAGACACCATTCACGCTCGCCCACCTGAACCAAGGCCCCCCTCCAAGGCGGCAAGGCTTCCAGATCGAAAGGGCGCCGACTGACATCCCGGAACCGCGCTTCAACGACGGCCTCCGTATCGCCGGCAAAGCGGAGATCATGCCGCTCGATGGGCACGTCTATCGTCTCCAGTACCCGCTGCTGCGGAGTCCCGTCCTCGCCATGGCAGAAACAGGTGCGCAGGGACTCATGCCGCACGATCATCTTCTCGAACGCCGCAATCAGGGCCTCTTCATCCAAGTCTCCCTGCAGCCTCATGCCGGAAGGCAGATGGTAGGCACAACTATCAGGTTCCAATTGCGCCAGGAACCACAGGCGCTGTTGCGCAAAGGACTGAGGCGCCAGTTGGCCGCGTACAGCAGGTTGCAAGGCAGGAGTTTCCTCCACCGGCACTCGCTCCAGCATCGCGGCTAATGTCGCCAAAGTTGCTGACTCGAACAGTACGTTCAAAGGCAAGGTCTTCTTCAAGACCTTCTGAATACGATGAACCAGATGTACTCCGAGTAGAGAGTGGCCACCAAGGCTGAAGAAGTTGTCACGACGCCCGACCCGCTCAACTTCCAACACCTCCTGCCAGAGCTCGACAAGCCGGCACTCGGTCTGCGTTTGCGGTGCCTCGTAATCGGCCCCTTCCATTGCGGGGATGGGCAGAGCCTTGCGATCCAGTTTACCGTTGGCCGACAAAGGGAATGTCTCCAACGTGACGATATGCGCTGGCACCATATAATCTGGCAGATAGTGCCTGAGTTCGGCTTGCAGGGCATCGAGATCCACATCCGAGCCCTGCGCATAGCCCACCAGCTGTCCCTGGTGCGCCACCACCACGGCCTCGCCAACATCAGGTCGAGAACGCATCACGACCTCTATTTCTCCCAACTCGATCCGTAGGCCCCGTAGCTTGATCTGGTAATCCAGCCGTCCCAGATATTCGAGTGTACCGTCGCGACACCAGCGGGCTAGGTCACCACTGCGATAGAGGCGTTTGCCCTTTTCAAAAGGACTCGGAATGAAGCGCTCCGCAGTCAGTTCCGGCCGACCGTGGTATCCCTCGGCCAACCCTGCACCTCCGATGTAAAGCTCGCCAGCTACGCCGATCGGCTGAGGCGCCAAGCGGCTGTCCAGAATATGAATCTGCAGGTTGCCGATGGGCCTGCCGATTGGAACGGTAGTGCGCTCATCTTGACCGCAGATCCAATGCGTGACATCGATGGCCGCCTCAGTCGGACCATAGAGGTTATAGAGTTCCGCCTGCGGCAAATCCTCCAGCGTTCGATCCTGCACGTCTTTCGGCAAAGCCTCACCACTACAGACGATGCGGCGCAGGGAATCGCAACCGGACAGATCCTCCTGGGCCAGGAACACCGCCAGCATTGACGGCACGAAATGAAGCGTGGTCACCGACTCCTGGCGAATCAACTCCATCAATTTCTTCGGCTCCTGGTGGACGCCAGGCTGGGCAACGACTAGGCGTGCTCCCACCATCAATGGCCAGAAGAATTCCCACACCGACACATCGAAACTGTACGGAGTCTTCTGCAGTATGCTGTCGTATTCCTTCAGCGAATAGGCTGACTGCATCCACTGCAACCGGTTGTATAGAGCCCCATGGGTGTTCGCCACCCCCTTCGGCTTGCCGGTGGAACCAGAAGTATAGATCACATAGGCACGCTGCTCAGCGGACAAAGGGACATCGGGCGCAGTTGTCGGCCGATCGGACAGATCGATTCGATCCAGGTTGATGGTCATCAGACCATGCGAGACCGGTAACCGATCCAGCACGGCATCGTGGGTCAGCAACAGCGCGACACCGGCATCGGTCAGTACCTGTTGCTGCCGAGTTTCAGGATGATCCGGATCGATGGGAACATAGGCGGCCCCCGCCTTGTGGATGGCATACAGGGCAACCACCATCTCGATGGAGCGCTCGGCGGCAAGGCCCACCAGCGCCTGGCGACCTATCCCCTGTGCCAGCAGGTAATGGGCGAGCCGGTTTGCCGCCCTGTCCAGTTCGGCATAGCTCAGACGTTGCCCACCGCAGACCAGGGCTTCGCGCCCCGGATGGAGCATCGCCTGCCGTTCGAACAGGCGATGCACCGGCTGCGGCTTACCGTAATCCACGCCGGTATGGTTCCAAGCGCTCAGTTGCTGACGCTGATCCTCGTCGAGCAGATCGTAATCGCAGACGATGCGTTCCGGAGCCACCACCACTTGCTCCAGCAGACACTCGAACTGCACGTGAAAATACTCGATGGTCTCGCTGTCGAACAGGTCGGTGGCATAGTTCCAACTGCCCGTCAGCACGCCGTCGCCGTCTTCCTGGGTGTTGAGCGCCAGATCGAACTGGGTCGTGCCGTTCTCCAGCTCTAGCACCTCTGCAACTAGTCCAGGCAGATGCACCTGATAGTCGTCGTCATGACGCTGATGATCAAAGAGTACCTGGAATAATGGGTTATGACTGAGGCTACGCTCCGGTTGCAACGCCTCCACCAGTTGTTCGAACGGCAGATCCTGATGAGCCTGGGCGTCGATGGCAGCCTCACGGACGGACTCGAGTACCCGCCCAAAGGTCGAGGTGGTATCCATCTCGCAACGCAGCACCTGGGTGTTGACGAAGAAACCGATCAAGTCCTCGGTTTCATGGCGGTTACGCCCGGCGATAGGCACGCCCACTCGCAGGTCGGACTGTCCGCTCAGGCGATACAACAAGACCTGATAGGTGGCCAGCAAAACCATGAATGGTGTCGCATTATGGGCAGCGGCAAGCGCATGCACCTGCTCCGCCAAGGGCCCGTTCAGCGTGAAACGATGACGAGCGCCCAGGAAACTCTGGCGTGCCGGTCGCGGCCGATCCGTTGGCAATTCCAGTACCGGATGCTCATCGCCCAGTTGATGACACCAGTAATTCAGTTGCCGATCACCTTCCCCCCCGGCAAGCCACTCCCGCTGCCAGATGGCAAAATCCGCATACTGGATCAGCAATGCACCCAGAGGCGACTCTTCGCCCCGACAGGCCGCCCCATACAAGGCACTGAAATCTCTCAGCAATACCGATACGGACCAGCCATCGGAAATGGCGTGGTGCATGCAAATCAACAGTCGCCATTCCTGTTCACCCGTCTTGACCAGCCCCACCCGCCACAGGCACTCCTCCGCCAGGAGGAAGGGTCGGCCCATGAATTCCTGGGCATGGAGACGCAAGGCTTTTTCGATATCGCCGGATTCACTCAAGTCAGCTCGTTCGATGTTCACCGGTGCGGGGGCATCAATCACCTGCCGGGGCACCGCCATGTCCTCGGGAGGCGCCACCAGGCGCGTCCGCAACACGGCATGGCGTCGCGCTAGATCATCGAAAGCCTGCTGGAGCGCTTGCTCATCCAGCGCTCCTTTCAAACGCAGCATACCCGGCAGATGATACGCCGAGGAATTTGGCTCGAGCTGATTCAAGAACCAGAGGCGCTGCTGGGCAAAGGACTGCGGCGCCTGGTTCAGCCCAAGATTACTCAGCCTATTCTCGCCCTGCAGTGTTTCTAGCTTGCCAAGACAAGTGGCAAGATCTTTCAGTATTGGCGTGTCAAAAACACTACGCACAGGTAATTCAATATTTTGCTCTCTACGAACACGCGAGGTCAGTCGAACCACCAATAGCGAATGACCACCTAACTCAAAGAAGTTATCGTGACGACCCACTCGCTCGACGCCAAGCATTCCAGACCAGATTTGCGCCAGAGTCTCTTCCATTTCACCCTGAGGTGGTTCGTACTTCGGACTGCTGACAGGTTCCGGCTCAGGCAAGGCCTTGCGGTCTACCTTACCGTTGGCATTCAGCGGCAGTTCCTCAAGCGTCACCACGATTCCCGGCACCATATAGTCCGGTAACTTTTGCCCTAGTCGCTCACGCAGTAAAGCGGTATCAAGCTCACCGTTAGCCTGGAGAACCACATAGGCTACCAGCCTAGAACCACCGGGGCCTTCGTGGGCGACCACCACCGTCTCGCGAACCTCCGGCTGAGAGAGCAGTTCGGCTTCGATCTCGCCCAGTTCGATACGCAGGCCGCGGATTTTCACCTGGTGATCGAGGCGGCCGAGATATTCGAGCTGGCCATCCTCCCGCCAGCGCACCAGATCGCCGGTACGGTAAAGGCGTTCGCCCTCTGTGAACGGATCAGCGACAAAGCGCTCCGCCGTAAGATCACTGCGATTGAGATATCCACGAGCCAGGCTTACCCCGCCCAGGTACAACTCTCCTGCGACACCCTGTGGTACCAGGTTGAGCTCACCATCCAAGACGTAGGTACGGGTCCCGCTAATGGGTCGCCCAATGGGGATCTGTCGGTGGGCGTCATCACGGCACCACCAGTGAGTGACATGAATGGTGGTTTCGGTGGGGCCATAAAGGTCGTGCAGGTTGGCACCGTCGAGACATTCAGCCACATCCTGCTGCAGCGTGGCTGGAACGGCCTCGCCACCGCACATAATATGCTTGAGTCGCGTCTTGGCCTTCACATCAGGATAGGTCAGGAAGGCCTTGAGCATTGAGGGCACAAAGTTGAGCGTGGTGACGCCGTGCCGCTGAATCAGCCCGATGATGCGCTCTGGATCTCGATGGTCGCCTGGTTGGGCGATCACCAAACGTGACCCGACACTTAGTGGCCAGAAAATCTCCCACACAGAGACATCAAAGCCGAACGGCGCCTTGTGCAGTACGGCATCGGTATCGGTGAGTTGGTAGGTCTCCTGCATCCAGACCATGCAGTTGGTCAGGGCATCATGGCGGATGGCGGCCCCCTTGGGCCGCCCGGTGGAGCCCGAGGTGTAAATCACGTAGGCGAGGTGCTCGCCGTGCAGCGCCACCGCGGGATTGGTAGAGGCGTGATGTGCCACGTCCAGCCGATCCAACTCAACAACGCTGAGGCTATCCGCTACCGGCAATGATTCGCGCAAGTGGTGCTGAGTCAGCAGCAACTCAATGCCACTATCTTCGGCGATGAATGCCAGCCGCTCCGTGGGATACTCCGGATCTAGCGGCACATAGGCGCCACCCGCCTTGAGAATCGCCAGCAACCCCACCACCATCTCGATGGAACGCTCCATGGCGATACCCACTCGGGTCTCAGGTTTTACGCCTAGGCCGATAAGGTAGTGAGCCAACTGGTTGGCGCGGGTATTGAGTTCGGCGTAGCTGAGTGACTGATCGTCAAATACTAGCGCCGAGGCCTCTGGGGTTGCCTCAGCCTGCCGTTCAATTAGGTGATGGATTGGCTGGGCAGCGGGATGCCGTTGTGTGTTTACACCCCATTCCTGTAATTTTAACCGTTCAGCTTTATCTAGCAGTTCGATATCACTCAACGCGCGTTCAGGCATCTCTGCCAGCGCCTGAAGGATGACCGTATAGTGCTGAGCTAAACGCTCAATAGTGGTTGCATCAAACAGCTCTTCTGCATAAACGAAGCTTGCCTCCAGGCAACCATCCATGCGCTCTACCACATTTAGCGTCAGTTCTAGCTGTGCTCTTCCCTGTTCCAGCGGCCAGGTGCTGAGTTCCAGTCCTGGTAACGACTGCAGCGATCCATGATCTTGCTGTTGATAGTTGAACATTACCTGGAACAGCGGTGTGTGACTCAAACTACGCTCTGGCTGCAGTGCTTCCACTAATTGCTCGAACGGCAGATCCTGATGCTCTTGTGCCCCCAGTGCTGCGCGTTTGCCCTGTTCCAGCGCCTCGGTCAAGCTCAGGCGACCATATAACGTATTGCGCAGTACCTGGGTGTTGACGAAAAGCCCCACCACTCCTTGGGCTTCCGTCCGGTGGCGGTTGGCGATTGGCACACCGACCCGGATATCTTCCTGCCCGGTATAGCGATACAGTAACGCCTGGAAGCCTGTCAGTAGTGTCATAAACAGGGTGGCACCCTGCGACTGGGTTCGCTTGCGCAGCCCATTTATCAGTGACTCTGGGAGCACCATGTGGTGGCGCGCAGCGTGATAATACCCATCGTTGCGGCGCGGACGATCGGTCGGTAACTGCAGTACCGGGTGTTCGTCGCCAAGTTCCCTCTGCCAGTAGTCGAGCTGGCGCTCTTTCTCGCCAGCCTCCATCCATTGACGCTGCCAGAGTGCATAATCAGCGTACTGAATCGGCAGGACTGGCGGCTGCCATGTCTCACCTGTTACCCGAGCGGAGTAGTCCGCAGCAAACTCATCGATGATCAACTGCATCGACCAGCCATCGGAGATGATGTGGTGCATTACCACCACCAACAGGTGCTCCTCTTCAGCTAAACGCAGTATCCCCACGCGCAAAAGTGGCCCCTGCTCCAAATCGAAAGGATCATTGCAAAGCAGAGCAACCTGATTCTCTATCGCCACTTCGCGTTCAGCCTTCGGCATGTTAACTAAGTCAACTTCATGACATGCGAAGCTGCTCTCGGCCTGCACCACTTGCATCACCTCGCCTGCACCATCATCACGAAACACCGTGCGCAATGCTTCATGACGAGATATCAAAGCGGCGAAGCTACCCCACAGTGCGTCAGAGTCAAGCCCCCCCTTAAGAGACAGAGCTCCCGTAATGTGGTAAGCGCTGCTTTGGGGATCCAAGCGCCACAGAAACCACTGGCGAAGTTGGGCATAAGAGGGTGAGCAAGTTGTCTGTTGTGATACAGGGCGAGAAAGAATTGGGAACTGGCCAATGCCAAAGCCCTGAGAACGTATCTTTTCGTAAACTACTCGGCGCTGCTCGGCATGCAATCCGGCAAAACGTTCCGCAATACGATGTGTATCGATGTTACTCATTGAACGGTATCCATGCTGTCGATAAAGGAATTAATATCGGAGAGCGACTGCTCTAAGGAGTACCCGCTGCTTAGCGTAGCAATACACTCTGCTAGATCGCGCAACAGTGGTTTCTTAAACACCTCGGATAGCTGGAGCTCAACTTGCATATCAGCTTGAACACGAGCCACCATCTGCGCAGCCAACAGCGAGTGCCCACCGTGATCGAAGAAGTTGTCATAACGACCCACCCGTTCGACACCAAGGACTTCAGCCCAGACCATCGCCAATGCTTCTTCCACCTCGCCTTGAGGAGGTTCGTACTGCGATCCAATGTCTAAGCTCAACTCGGGTAGCGCCTTACGATCTACCTTACCGTTCGGGGTTAGCGGCAGTGCATCCAGAGTGACTATCACCCCAGGCACCATATAATCTGGTAACTTTTGCCCTAGCGTTTCGCGTAGAAAGGTGGTATCGAGTTCAACGTCGGCTTGGGGAACCACATAAGCCACCAACCTAGAACCGCCTGGCCCCTCTTGGGCAACCACCACTGCCTCGCGTATCTCCAACAGGGCTAGCAGTTGAGCTTCGATATCGCCTAGCTCAATACGGAAACCGCGCACTTTGATCTGATGGTCAATTCGTCCCAAGTACTCAAGCTGACCATCCTCCCGCCAACGCACTAGATCACCGGTTCGATAGACTCGTTCGCCCGCAATAAAGGGGTCGGCCACGAAGCGTTCCGCCGTCAGCTCAGCACGGCCTAAGTAACCCCGCGCCATGCCCACGCCGCCTAGATACAATTCCCCCGCTACTCCGGGTGGAGCGAAGTTGAGCGCACCATCCAGAACGTACAATTGCGTCGCGGCGATAGCGCTTCCCAGGAAAACCTGACTGTCTTTCACTCGATCCGTTGCTGACCAAATCGTGGTTTCAGTGGGGCCGTACATGTTCCACAATTCGATCCCCTGAGCTTGCAGATCCTCAGCCAAATCAGGTGGCAAAGCCTCACCACCGCATAGCCCCTTAAAACCTTCCGATAGCGGAGCCGTCGTCCATGGCCAGCCTGACGAACGTAGCAACCGCCAGCCGGAGGGTGTCGCCTGCAGAACCGTCGCTTTTTCCTGGTTGAGTAATTCACCCAAGGCTCTGCCATCTCGAGTCGTCTCGCGGCTCGCCAGTACAACCCTTGCTCCGCTGATCAATGGCAGATACAGCTCAAGGGCGGCAATATCGAACGACAGTGAGGTCACCGCCACCAGGATATCGTCTGGGCTTAGGCCTGGGGTTTCCTGCATGCTGAATAAGAAATGGCTAAGCGCATGATGGCGCACCATCACTCCCTTGGGCCGTCCGGTGGAGCCTGAGGTGTAAATGACATAGGCGAGGTGCTCACCATGGAGGGCTACTTCAGGATTATTCGAGGCATGGTGCGCTACTTCTAGACGATCCAGCTCGATAACACTCAGACTCTCAGCTACCGGCAACGTATCGCGAAGATGCTGCTGGGTGAGCAGCAGCTCGATGCCGCTGTCTTCGACCATATAGGCAAGTCGCTCGGCGGGGTAATCCGGATCCAGCGGCACATAGGTGCCCCCGGCCTTAAGAATCGCCAGCAGCCCTACCACCATCTCGATGGAGCGCTCCACTGCGATGCCCACTCGGGTTTCGGGGCGCCCCCCCAGGTCGATTAGATAGTGCGCGAGGCGATTGGCGCGGGTATTGAGTTCGACATAGCTGAGTGACTGCTCTTCAAATACTAATGCAGTAGCCCCGGGCGTTACTTCGGCCTGGCGTTCGATCAACTGATGGATTGGCTGGGCATCGGGATACTGCTGTGTGTTTACGCCCCATGCCTGTAATTGAAACCTCTCGTCGTCATCAAGCAGCTCGATATCTCTCAACACACGCTCCGGCATCTCTGCCAGCGCCTGTAGAATGACGATATAGTGCTGTGCCAAACGCCCAATGGAGTTGGAATCAAACAGCTCTTCTGCATAAACAAAACTTGCTTCCAGGCAACCGTCCGTACGCTCTATCACATTTAGCGTCAGTTCGAACTGCGCCTCTCCCTTCTCAATTGGCCAGATGCTCAGTTCCATCCCTGGTAGTGTCTGCAGCGCGCCATGATCCTGTTGTTGATGATTGAACATCACCTGGAACAGAGGAGGGTGGCTCAAGCTACGCTCAGGCTGCAGCGCTTCGACCAGTTGCTCAAATGGCAGATCTTGGTGGTCTTGTGCGCCCAGCGCTGCGCGCTTGCTTTTCTCTAGAGCATCAACCAAGCTCGAATGATCACTCAATTGGTTACGCAGCACCTGGGTATTAACAAAGAACCCAACTACCCTTTGAGTTTCCCTGCGATGGCGGTTAGCGGTCGGCACACCTACCCGGATATCTTCCTGCCCGGTATGACGATACAACAGTGCCTGGAAGCCCGTGAGTAATGCCATGAAAAGGGTAGCCCCCATCTCCTGTGACCGCTGACGTAATCCACTCACTATCGACTCAGGAAGCATTATTTCGTGGCGTGCTGCGTGATAGTGCCCATCGTTGCGACGTAGGCGGTCGGTCGGCAACTGAAGCACCGGGTGCTCATCTCCCAGCTCCGCCTGCCAATAGGCCAGTTGACGCTCTTTTTCACCCGCCTCCATCCACTGACGCTGCCATAGTGCATAATCGGCATACTGGATCGGCAAGGCGGCTGGCTGCCAGGCCTCTCCTGTCACCCGAGCACAGTAGCCTGCAGAAAACTCATCAATGATCAACTGCATCGACCATCCGTCGGAGACGATGTGGTGCATCACCACCACCAGCAAGTGCTCCTCATTGGCCAAGCGCAGGAGCCCCACCCGCAAGAGCGGCCCCTGCTCTAAATTGAAAGGTTCATTGCAAAGCCGAGCAACCTGATTCTCTATTGCCGTTTCACGCTTATCCTTCGGCATATGACTTAGATCAATCTCGTGCCATGCAAAATTACTCTCTGCCAGCACCACTTGCATCACCCCACCCTTACCATCATCACGAAACACCGTGCGAAGTGCCTCATGACGGGACACTATGTCGGTGAAACTATCTCTCAAGGCTTCAGGGCTAGGCGTTCCTTTGAGGGTCAGAGCACCATTAATATGGTAAGCGCTACTTTGAGGATCCATGCGCCAGAGAAACCATTGGCGCATTTGCGCGTAGGAAAGCTCGCTACTCTCCTGCTCCTTTCTCGGCACGATTGGTAACGTCGAAAAGTCGATACTCTGTTGTCGTAAAGCCTCAAGAAATACGCTCTGCTTGTCTCGTGGCAGGTTTGCGAAGCGCTCAGCAATCGTGTGTTTATTGAGTTCCATATCAGCTCTCCATTCCATCTAGTAGCGCTGCCATCTTTTCGAGCTGTGCGTTTTCCTCCTCTTTCGCACCTCCCCTGCTTTCCTGAATGGGCTCACACATAGAGGCCAATGTAGCGTGTTCGAAATAGCTGCGGAGAGGGAGACGTATATCGAAATGTTCTTCCACTTTAGATTGCACTTTAAGAGCCAACAGCGAGTGCCCCCCTAGCTCGAAGAAATTGTCGTGACGCCCTACCCGCTCGACACTCAGCACCTCGCTCCAAATCGCCGCTAGCGTCTCTTCCGTCTCACCTTGGGGTGGCTCATATTGCGCGCTACTGGCGAAGTCCGGCTCGGGCAATGCCTTGCGATCCACCTTGCCGTTGGGCGTTAGTGGTAAGGCATCGAGCATTACCACTAAACTTGGCACCATATAGTCGGGCAATACCTGCCCTAGACGCTCGCGTAGCTCTGCCGTATCGATCGACTCATGTGGCTGGGCGACGGCATAAGCCACTAACCTGGCGCCTCCTGGCCCTTCCTGGGCCACCACTACCGCTTCTCGTATAACATCGAATTCCACCAGCCGGGACTCTATCTCTCCCAGCTCAATGCGCTGGCCCCGTATCTTGACCTGCTGATCGGTGCGGCCGATGTACTCCAGCACACCATCAGTGCGATAGCGGGCCAGATCACCCGTCCGATAGAGCCGTTCTCCGGGCACTTCAGCATACGGGTTGGGCACGAAGCGATCCGCCGTCAGCTTCGGCTGATTCAGGTACCCCCGCCCAACACCGACACCGGCGACATATAGTTCGCCGCTCACCCCCATAGGTAATAGGTTTAATTGACTGTCGAGAACGAGTAGCTGGGTGTTATCAGCCGGTTTGCCGATCGGCACCACGGCTAAGTGCTCGTCATCGCCGCTTCGCAGCAAGTGCAGGGATACGTCATCGGCGCATTCTGCAGGGCCGTACGCATTGACCAATGGGATCGCCGGGTAGCGTGCGAACCATTGGCGGACTAGCTCAGACGTGGAGGCTTCGCCCGTGGGCAGCAGCCAGCGCAGTGCTAGCAGGTCGACTGGGGCAGTGTTCAACATTCCCTGGATCAGTGCTGGTACGCTTTGCAGTATCGTGACGCCGTTGTCGTGCGCATAAGGAAGCAACGCACTGGGGTCGCGTGCAATCTCATCAGGCACGATCTCGATGCTGGCGCCACACAACAGCCCCGCCAACGTTTGCCAGACGGAGATATCGAAACTCAGCGCTGCGGTCTGGGCAATGACATCGCTGGCCGACAGATCCAGGTAGGGAACCTTGCTCAATTGGTTGTTGAGCATGCCACGATGGCTAACGACGACACCCTTGGGTTCACCGGTCGAACCGGAGGTATAGATGATATAGGCGGCCTGATCAGGGTGAGCCGTTACAGCGGCATCCCCCTCTAGTCTTTCCGCCGTGACGAGATCCTCGAACACTATCATCCGCGGTGGGTTGGGCATGGATTCAAGCACAGTTTCGAGACGCGGTGTTTGCTCAGCAGTGGCGACTAGAACCGATGCATGGCTGGACGCCAGCATATCGGCGATACGCTGATCAGGAAGTCGGGTATCCAGCGCTAGATACGCACCGCCAGCCTTAAACGTACCCAGAATCATGCTTGGCAACGCTAGGCCGCGCTCGGCATGCAGGGCTACGACATTATCCTTCTTCACCCCTGCTTGCCGCAGTGCTTGGGCAATGCGATTGGAGGTGTCCTCTAGCTGATCATAAGTGAGTGTCTCTCCCTGATGGCGAACGGCAACTTGGCGTGGATGCTGTCGTACCTGCTCACGGAACAGGTCGATATAACCTCGCTCAAAGGGATAAGCAACCGACTGCCCTCTACATTGCGCCCGCTGTGTCTCCATCTCATTAACAGGCAATACGTCCAATTCATGATAGGGAGCATCAGGCCTGTCAATAATGTGCAAGAGAATTTGACGGAAGCCCGAGAGCAGCCTCTCGACCTCGGAATCGTCAAACTTACGGGCGTCGTAGGAGAGCTGCAGCATCAATTGCTCGCCAGGCACCACCACTACGGTCAAGGGGTAATTGGTGTGGGTGCGGTTGCCCTTGATAGACACATGAAGATCATGGATTTTCTCCGTTATGCTGGCATCTATCGGCGCATTTTCGAATACAAAGAGGCTATCGAATAGACTGCGTCCTTGTGACTGCTCTCCCAACGATTGAATTTCGACTAACGGTAGATGCTCGTATTGACGCATCTCCAGGTTTTTCGCCAATAGCCCATGCAGCCAATCAAGGACAGATGTTTGCGGCGAAGGGGCTGACACACGCAGAGGAATCGTGTTGATAAACAGCCCCATCGTCTCCTGTATGCCCTCCAGTTCTAGCGGGCGCCCAGCCACTGTCACGCCGAATAGGATGTCATCTACCTGGGAAAGCCGCCCTAACAGCAGTGCCCATGCCCCTTGTACGATCGTATTGACAGTCAATTGATGCTGTCGGGCAACGTTCTGTAGCTCTGCACTCTCATCGTGGGAGAGCGAGGAGAATACATCAGCCACCGTGGCAACACTGTCGTGCGAACCGTGCGGCTTAAGATAAGGAATCGGCGTTATCTCATCGAAACCTTCAAGCTCATGTTGCCAATAGTTGCGTAGCACATTGGCATCCTGCTGCTGCAACCAAGCGATAAAATCACGATACGGCCTTGGTTGCGTCAACTCGTGACTCGTCCCGAGACGATAGGCATCGTAGTAGTGGAAAAAATCGCTGAGCAACAGGGAGCGGCACCAGGCATCCATCAGAATATGGTGGAAACTCTGTACGACGTAGAACAGGTTCTCCGCCAGTTGAATAAGGCGTACCTTTAGCAATGGTGGCCGTTCCAGGTCGAAGCCATCATCAAGCTCCTGACGCAATAACACCGCCAAGCGCCGATCGGCCTCATCCTCGTCAATACCGCGCCAATCGATATATTCCACAGGTGAAGGAATTTGCCGATACACCACCTGCAACTGTATCTCTTCGGTTCGCCATACGAACCCTGTACGTAGAACCTCATACCGTTCGCCGACTCGCTGCCAGGCTTTCTCGAAAGCATTGACGTCGATAGGCGAAGCAAACCGGTAGCGATCCTGCATCATGTACATACCAGCGCCTGGATTGAGCAGGGTATGCAATAGCAGCCCTTGCTGCATCGGCGCCAACGGGTAGATGTCCTCAACATTGGCGACATCCAATCGCAAGCCGTCCAGTTGCCCTTGACTCAGCCCCGCCAGCGGGAAGTCCGAAGGCGTAGCACCACGAACACCACTAGCACAGTGCTCAATCAATGCCTCTAGCTGCATCTGGAAGCTTGCTTGCAAGGCACGCATCGTTGCCTCGCTGTGAATCTCACGACTGTAATTCCAGTCGAAGCGCAGTTGGCCATCTTGAACCCAGGCCACCACCTCAATCCAGGTACGGCGCTTGCTTTCCGGCGCGCGAGCCTGCCCTGCATTCTCTTTGGCGAGCCGCCAGGCCCCATCGCCCTGTAGGGAGCGATCCAACTGGCCTAGATAATTGAAGGTGACCTGGGGGTAGGCACCACTAACCAGCGCGGGCTCTTCTTTCAAATAGCGCAGCACGCCGTAGCCGAGCCCCTTTTCAGGCACTTGGCGAAGTTGTTCCTTGATGGCTTTTAGGCTTGTACCGGGCTCCGCATTACCTGGGCTCAGGCGAACCGGGTAGAGGGAGGTGAACCAACCTACGCTGCGACTGAGATCGACACCGTCGAACAGGTCTTCGCGACCATGACCTTCCAGTTCAATCAGTACGCTATCTCTCTCTGCCCATTGGCACAGGGCGCTCGATAGTGCAGTGAGGAGCAGGTCATCCACCTGGGTGCGGTAGGCTTTATGCACCGGCCCCAGCAGTTGCGTGGTCGCTTCGGTAGGCAAACTGCCAACGAGCGATGCGGTATCGGCGACGGTGTTGCTGCCATGTGGATTATGTGCGGGTAGGCTGGGCTCGGGCTCTTTGACAAGACTCTCCCAATAGGAGCATTGCTCAGCCAAAGCCTGCGATTTGGCATAGTCGGCCAGGGCACGCGCCCACTCATCTAGCGAGGTGGTGGCTGGTGGTAGATCGACTGTCTTGGCTGCACTTAACTGCGTGTAGGCCGTTTGCAGGTCATCGAGAATCACACGCCACGAGACGCCGTCTACCACCAGGTGGTGAGCCACTAGCAGCAATCGCCCGCCGCGCTCGCCTCCCAGTGCCATCCAGATGGCTCGGAACGGCCGCTCCAGGCTTAGGCTGTGTTGTGCAGCATCGGCGGCCTGGGTAATGGCCTGCGCCGGATCCGCATGGTCACTCAGATCCAGGTGCTCGAAGAGGTCATCGGCTAGCTTGCCATAGGCTTGTTGCCAGCGATCGTCGATGCGCTCAAAGCGCAGCCGCAAAGCGCCATGATGATCGACCACTGCCTCAATGGCACGCCGTAGCAGCGCGGCATCTACATCACTGGCCGCTTCCAGCATCAACGACTGATTCCAGTGGTGTGGCTCGGCAAAGTTCTGCTCGAAGAACCAGCGCTGTACCGGCAGCAGCGCAAAGGAAGCAGCCTTATTGGGCGCAGCCACTTGTTTAGGAGCGGTAGCAGCTAGAGGCGTGGCCATCGCCGCCACTGCGGCAATGGTCTGCCCTTCCATCAACTGCTTGGGCGTTACCTTGTAGCCACGCTTACGCGAGCGCGCGACGATCTGCAGGCTGAGGATGGAGTCACCACCCAACTCAAAGAAGTTGTCGTTACGCCCCACCTGCTCGCAGCCGATCACGTCAGCCCAGACCTCTGCCAACGTCTCCTCCGCTTCTCCTTGGGGCGCTTCAAAGGTTTTTCCACTACCGGCTTGCACTGGCTCGGGTAATGCCTTGCGATCCAGCTTGCCATTGGCGGTTAGCGGCAGAGCCTCCAGCCGTACCAGGGCGCTGGGCACCATATAGTCCGGCACGCGCTCGCCAAGCTGCGCGAGTAACGCGTCGTCATCGACGTCGCTCCCGGCTGCCATCACCACATAGGCGTACAGTTGCGCGCGTCCTTCCTCATTTTCCCGCGCTACCACTTCGGCCTCCGAGACCCCTGGCTGGTCGCGCAGCAGGGCAGCGATCTCGCTCGGCTCCACCCGATAACCGCGAATCTTGACCTGATCATCCACACGGCCAAGGAACTCCAGGCTACCGTCGGCCAATTGGCGCACACGGTCACCGCTGCGATAGAGTCGCTCCCCCGCATGGAAGGGGCTGGCGACGAAACGTTCCGCTGTTTGTCCCAGCCGCTGTAGATAACCTTGAGCCAACCCAGGGCCACCCAAGTAGAGCTCGCCGGCAACGCCCTTCGGCACCGGATTAAGCCAGGGGTCGAGCACATAGGCCTGAGCATTGGCCAGCGGTTTGCCGATCGGCAGGGTGCTGGCAGCTCGATCGGCTATGTCGGCTTGCTGGGTGAGAATACCGACCGTGGTTTCCGTAGGGCCGTAGTGATTAAGCACCTGGCATTTTGGCTTGAGTTCGGCGATACGCGCCAGTAGCGCCCAGTCGGTCGCTTCTCCGCCCAGGATAAGGCGCTCGTGGGGAAGTACATCGGCCGGAGTTGCCGCACTCAGCAGCGCCCGCAGGTGGCTAGGCACAATTTTGAGCACATCCACCTGCTGTTCGCGCATATAAGCCGCAAAGGCATCTGGGTCGAAGGCGCAGTCGGGGGAAATAAGATGCAAGGTACGCCCGGTGCACAAGGCGCCAAACAGCACGGTATGGCCCAGATCCGCCGCTACCGTCGACACCATTGCCATGTTGCGGGCACCTTCTGGTAGCGCCAGAGCTTCCAGAACGCCCTGCACGTAATTGGCCAGCGCAGCGTAACTCACCGCCACTCCCTTGGGCTTGCCCGTGGAGCCAGAGGTATAGATCACATAGGCCGTCTGCTGGGGATGGATAACGGGTGGTTCGTGCTCTACTGCAACTGGAATATCATCGGCAAACGCCAGCTCCATTACCGGAATGTCATCGCTCCAGTCGCAAGCCATACTGCTCAGCATTAAGCGAGCGCCACTGTCAGCCAGTTGATAGGCCAAGCGCTCCGCTGGCAGTTGCGGATCAAGCGGCACGAAAGCCCCGCCCGCTTTGATTACGGCGAGGATACCGAGCACGTACTCGCACGAACGCTCAGCGTGAATGGCAACACGCACCTCGGAACCAACGCCTTTTGCGATTAGTGCCTGTGCCAGACTCTGGGCTTGGGCATCCAGGCTGGCATAGGTATAACGGTACTGCCCGTCGTTTACGGCTAGCTCATCAGCATGAGCTGCCACCACTTTCGACAGCAGGGTGGGTATAGCCTGAGTGAGAATCTCGCTTTGGTTTCCTTCCAACACGGAGATAGGCTCAGGTAGCGACTGCATCGCTATGTGAGACCGTGGATCAGCTACGACCTGCTCGGCCAGGAATCGGAATGCCTGGCAAAAACGCTCGATCGTGGTGGCATCGAATAGCTCTGCGGAGTAAGCGAATAGACCTGCTATTCCCTCGGGCTCATCGCAAAAATCGAGACTCAGGTCGAAGTGGGCAATGCCCGTGAATACCTGCTCAGCTTGAACGGTCAGGCCAGCCACGTGGCGATCCGCCTGCCACATTTCCTGCTGAGTGCACTTCACCTGGAACAGTGGATGTACACCCGGTTGCCGTTCGAGTTGGAGCGCTTCGACTAACTGATCGAAAGGGACATCCTGATGCAGTTGGGCATCAATCAGGGTAGCGTTCACCTCATCTAACAAACGTTCGAAATTTCCAGTGGGATCAATCTGAGTGCGCAACACAACGACATTGATAAGGTACCCAATTAAGCCCTGAAGCTCGGTTTTATGCCGATTGGCAATCGGCGCCCCTACCTTGATATCTGTCTCACCGCTAAAGCGATGCAGGGTCAGCTTTAGTAGTGCCAAGATCACGGTGTAGAGCGAAACGCTTCGTTCACGAGCTAGGCTACGTAGCCGCTCGCTCAACTCATCGGTAAGCGTAAAGCGCAATCGGCCTTCACTCGGTGCGGACAGCGCTTGGCGTGGGCGATCCAAGGGCAATGCTAGCGGGGGATGATCCCCGGAGAGGCGTTCACACCAGTGGGCTAGTTGGCTCTGTCGCTCACTACTATGTCTCTCACTACTGTGCTGCTGACGCTGCTGCCAAACCGCATAATCTGCGAACTGTATTGGCAGTGGTGCAAGCTTGGCTTCTTGCTGTGTACACACACCTTCATAAAATGCGCATAGATCATCGATGAGCACCTGTACTGACCATCCATCCCCAGCAATGTGGTGCTGCACGACAGCTAACACATGGTGCTCCGTGGACAAGCGGTAGAGGGCGGCGGTTAAGGGAGGTGCCTGATCCAGGTCAAAAGGCTGCCGCGCCAGTTTAGTGAGTGCGTCATGCAGTGCCTGCTCCTGCTCAACCACGGTATCACCGGGCATCTCGTTACAGATCAACTCAGGATGCCAATCCTGCGCTAGCCGCTGAACAGGTTCTCCCGTCTCACTCAAGGGGTAGTAAGTACGTAAAATGTCATGCCGTTGCACCAGAGCCTCAATCGCAGCATTGAGCGCTGTTGGATCCAATACTCCCTTGAGGTGCAGTGCACCTGCCATATTGTAACCAGCGCTCTGGGGATCGAGTTGCCACGTCAGCCATAGGCTGCGCTGTCCTTCCGACAGCGGTATGTCGCCTTGACGCTGATCATCTTCAAGACGGGAGATGGCCATCCCTCGTTGATCCGATGGTGCCGCCAAACGTGCTTCGATAGCGTTAGCCATGGCAGACAAGCGCGGTTGCTCGAACAGCGCGTGCAGAGATAGCTCGACGCCCCAGTGATCACTGATGGCGGCGGCTAGGCGCACCGCCGCCAGAGAATTACCCCCGCTAGCAAAGAAGTGGGCATCTTTTCCCAACGGCTTTTCCTTGCCGTCCCCCAGCACCTGGTGCCAGAGCTTCGCCAACGCCTGCTCCGTTTCGCTTCCAGCTTCCGCAGTAGAGTGCGATGACTTTCCTCCGCCCTCAGCGTCACCACCGCTGACAAAACGCCCAAAGGCGTGAATGGCGTAGGCATCCAGGCTACCCGCTTCCCAGCCTTGGCGGCAGGCACTGCGCTGCAGTTTGCCGCTGGAGGTTTTGGGGAGGCCACCTGGGTTGAGCAGTAGCACTACAGAAAGTGGCTCGTGGCAAGCGCTCCCCACCGTCTCGCTTAGCGCTTCGACCAACTTCTCGGCGGGCACTAGTTTCTGTATGCCGCGGGAGACCTCTGCCGCGACGCCAATCCCCTCGGCGCCTTCAGGGGTGGTCACTGCAAAGGCCGCCACGCGCCCTTTGCGCACTGCTTCCACTTCCGCCTCGATAGCGCTCTCGATATCATGGGGGTAGACGTTATGGCCGCGCAGAATGATCAAATCCTTAATACGCCCGGCAATATACAGCTGCCCTTCGTGCAGAAAGCCCAGATCGCCGGTGCGCAGCCAGCGATCATCGCGAGCATCGTGGTTCTGTGCATCAGTATCATCGGTGCGCTGCCAACTGACCCCATCGCGGGTGACAAAGGCTTTCGCTGTTGCTTCTGGGTTCTGCCAATACCCGTGCGCCACGCTGGGCCCGTTGACCCAGATCTCGCCGACGTCACCACTGGGCAGCGAGTGAAGCCCCTCAGGATCGACAATATCGATTGCGTGACCGGGTTCCGGTGTACCGCAGCCCACCAGGGTGTTGCCTTCAACCGCTGAGGCAGCCTTTCCCTCGGCCAGAGACTGTTGAGAAAAAGCCGTGCCCACCACGCCCGTACCGCGCGAATTACAGCTAACCAATAGCGTCGCTTCGGCCAAGCCATAACAGGGTGCTGCGGTGTCAGCGGCAAAGCCCGCCGGGCGGAAGCGTTCGATAAAGCCAGTGAGGGTATCGTGGCGTACCGGCTCGGCGCCTGAGAACGCGACCCGCCAGCTGGATAAGTCGAGCGCCTCAAGCTGCTCGTCGCGGATACGCTCAAGACACAGCCGGTAGGCAAAATCGGGGCCACCGCTAATGGTACCCCGGTGGCGGGAGATCGCTTCCAGCCAGCGTACCGGCCGCTGTAAAAAGAAGGTGGGGCTCATCAATACCGCGGGAATGCCGCGATAGATGGGCTGCAGCAGGCCACCGATCAGCCCCATGTCGTGGTAAAGCGGCAGCCAACTGACGAAAACATCGTCGGCACCAATCGAGAAGCCTGTCTCGATAGCACGCTCGTTCGCCATCAGGTTGCCATGGCTGACCATCACCCCTTTGGGCGTGGCCGTGGAGCCTGAGGTGTACTGTAAAAAGGCGATATCACCACGCTTTGGGTGATGCTCGACCCAGTGTTCAGCGCGGCTCTCATCTACGGCATCCACAGGGATCAATTCCGCACTACCGAAGCCTTCGCTTGCAGATGCGACCACATCGATAATCGTTGTAGAGGTAAGCACACAGGCGGCCTGGGAGTCGGCGGCAATGGCGAGCAGGCGCGCCAGGTGCTGCTGCTTGGCCGACTCTGGAGGGAAGACCGGCACAGCAATCACCCCGGCATATAGGCAGGCGAAGAACGCCACCACATAGTGCTCATCGTTATCCAGCAGAATCAAGGCACGCTCACCAGCCGGGAACCGCTGCTGGAGTTCGCTGGCCAGGGCGCGGGAACGCCGCTCCAGGGTGGCGTAGTCAAGGGTGATCTCACCTTGAGCGTTCACTACAATCAGCGCCCTGTCACTGGGCCTTTCCCGGGCCAGACGACTTAAATGCTCGACATAGCTTCTAAAAACGTCGCTGTGGTTAGCAACGTTATGGGACGGGTGGCTGTTCATTGTCTGGGCGTGCCTTATATTCATATGCGTACCTGCTGGAACTCCTGGCCGTGGCGTGGGATTGAGCCGTTGTATTCAGTCTTTGGAGAGGTTGCCGTGGCCTTCCGCCATGGCGACGACGACTTTGCGCGGCCCTTTGAACGGCGTGCGTGCATGGGCGACCAGCATGTTGTCGAGCATCAGCACATCGCCTGCCTGCCAGGGGAACATCACCGTTTCGTCGGCCAGTACGCCGCGGATCTCATCGAAGATGGCATCGTCAATGGGGCTACCATCGGCAAAGAAGACGTTACGCGGCATGTCTTCAGGGTCGAGCAGCTCTTCCAGCGACTCTCGTACCTCTGGCTGCAGGTTGGAGACATGGAAAAGATGGCCTTGGTTGAACCACACCTGCTCACCGGTGACCGGGTGAGTCTCTATGCTTTGGCACAGTTGGGTGGTACGCAGGTCGCCATCGGGCTTCCACTCACAGCGAATCCCCGCACGCTGGCAGAATGCCTCCACTTCGGCGCGGTCTTCGGTGTTAAACACCTTTTGCCAAGGCATATCGAAATCGCCGTAGTTGCGTACGTAGAGAATGCCGGGGGCAAAGCGCTCGCGGATCTCTGCGGGCATACGGCGGTAAATAGCGCGGCTATCAGCTATCGGCGTCTCTCCGCCTTCGGGGGAAGCGGTGACACAGTGGAACCAGATTTTCATCGGCCACTCGCGGGTGTAGGCCTGCTCATTGTGGAGGGGAATATGTTGATGAGCGGGATACTCGGTCGAGGTATAAATGCCTGACGAAACCGCTGAACGCGGTGTTGAGGCAAACTCATAACTCAGCAGCGGATGACCAAAGGCGGCAGCAAACTGCTGAAAATCGTCCACGGAGGGAACATCGAAGCCTCTTAGCAACACCCCGCCGACTCTGGCCACCAGCGCCTCAATATCCCCACGCAACTCGCCAAAGGCTTCCAGCAGTGGCTGCCCTGGGTAGGAGGGAGAAATCATAATGGGCAGCTCCGAATCAGCAGGCCCCTGACGTTTGGATATGGTGTTGGTTTGTTGCGTTGGTGTTGCGCTTTGGCTGTCCATTATTGATCTCCTAAAAATTCGTTGAGTAGCGTTTACCCTGAGCGTTTGCGTGGGAATAGCCTGAATCGATATAGCCCAGGGCAGCGGCATAGCCACTCGGCGCTGGCAGCGGCCATGCTTGCAAAGGTGATGAAACGGGAAGCGAGTGCTCAAGGTGATAGGTGTCTGGCGGCCCTAAAGAGGAAGTGATCGAGAGCGATCGCAAATGATCAGCAATGCCCAGGCCCAGGGCTTTGAGCACCGCCTCTTTAACCACCCAGCGCTCCATAAAGGGCAGTGCGTGGTCGAGCTGCTCACTCGGCGATAGCACCAGCCCTTGCAGCGGCGCCAGTTCGGCCTCGGATCGGCAGCGCTCAATATCGACCCCCACCGCGCCGCCGGGAACAATCGCGATCAGGGCGACATGGCCAGAGTGGGAGACATTGAAAGCAGGCCCACCAGCGTTTTCCAACGCTGGTTTTCCGTAAGCGTTCTGAGTGAACGCCAACTTTTCTGGCGCTATACCGGTGTGCGCTGATAGCAGTCGCCGCAGGGCCGCGCGAGTCGCCACGGCGCGTACGATGTCGGCGTGACGGTGAAGCCGCTGGGCACGCTGCCACTCGGCTCGACTCAGCAACCGATCATCTTCGTCAGCCACCGGGGCGTTCAGATCGAGCGCTAAGCGCCATACCTCAAGCCCCTCGGGCACCCCTTCAGCTAACTGCAGGCGCTGCATGGGGCACCTCCTCAAGCCGTCGAGTCAGCGCCCGTTCGATAGTCTCCAGCACTTGTGCTTGCTGCTGGCGAATAAAGAAGTGCCCTCCTTCGAACCAGTTCAAAGAGAACACCCCGCCCGCTTCCCGCTGCCACGCCTCTAGACGCTCTCTTTCGATATCGTCATCGCGCCCGGCGAGTACCTGTAGGGGGTAAGCAAGCGGCGACCCGCCGCGATAGCGGAAACTGCGACAGAGGCGGTAGTCCGACATCAAGATATCGAGGGTAAGGCGCAGCAGCTCAGGGCTTTCGAAGACCTCCCCTGGAGTGCCGCCCTGTTGGCGAAGATCCGCCATCAGGGCTTTGTCGTTATCAAGGCCCGCCAAGCGGTCTGAGTCGCGCATTGAGGGCGCCGCGCTGCCTGAGGCGAACAGCATCCGCGGCTGAGGCCGCCCGACATCGCGCAAGCGAGCTGCCATGCCGTAGGCCAACAACGCCCCCATGCTGTGACCGAACAGAGCAAAGTCACCGCGCATCCGCGTTGCCTGCTCTTCACACAGCCGCACGACCTGGGTCTCGAAGTCATCGATAAGCGGCTCACCCAGGCGCTCACCACGCCCAGGCAATTCGACGGGATACACCTCGACCCAGGCGGGCAACTGGCGCTTCCAGCGTAGATACATGGTGGCGCTGGCCCCGGCGCAGGGCAGGCAGAGCAGTCTTAAACGCTTAACCTGCATTCACCTGCTCCGCCTCAGCGCCGGCCTGCTCATCCATCCACTGGCGCAGCGAGAGTGGCCGCATATCGGTCCAGGTTTTTTCGACGTAGTCGAGACAGGTTGGTTTATCGCCGAGCACGCCGGTATCGGTCCAGCCCGCGGGAATCGCTTTCCATTCTGGCCAGAGGGAGTACTGCTCTTCGTGGTTGACTAATACGCGGAAGACACCATCTTCACGATCAAAACAGCTTGTCATGGAATTAACCTCATCGTTGCCAAAGGAATGAGAAGTAAAACGCAATTGCTTCTCATTACTTAATGACGAGTGAGGAACCAGAAAATTTAATGTTGGAAAGGAAGAAAGTAGAAAAAATAGGGGGAGGGGGCGCTAGGGCGTCGACATAGCATTACCCTTGCCAAGCTAAAAATTGCTCCAGTGGGCGGCAGCGTTAGCTCGCGACCATTGAGTTAGCCTGAAGATCGAAGAAGGAGGTAAAAAAACAGTGACTTATCAGTTGCGCTCATCACCGCTTGGGATCAGCCCTGTTAGCATCCAGAGCTGTTCTGCTTCATGAAAGACTCGACGGTGCAGGGAAGAAGCCGCTAACCAAGCATGCAGCGTTTCGCGATCAGCGTCGCTCAACGTCTCTTCATGCTCGCGCATCAGCCAATCTAGCGCTGTTTGCCAAACGGCATCGTCGCCGCTGTCGTTATCCATCGTTACTGTCAAACCTCGCTATTGCGGCCTGCTCATTACCTGCCTATGGAAGCGTCTGATATTCTCAACGCTATTGGCTGACAGTGTAACAAAGCGACAACAAAGAGGGGACGGAACGCCGATTTACTTATCTGGCAACGACCGACCTTGTAGCGACTGGTGGCAATGAGTCAACGCATCGCGAATCATAAAGTTAACTGACGTGGTAGAAACACCTAGCTGTAACGCCACTTCCCGCTGGGTATGGTTTCCCGAACGATAAAGTTCAAAGGCGCGTCGCGTACGCTCGGGCAGCTCGTCCAACGCGTCCACCACCTGTGCCAAGGCCTGGCGATCAATGGCAATCACCTCAGGTGAGTGTGACGCACAAGAGGCGTTATCCACCTCCTCTGCTTTTGCAAACAGCGCTGACTCAAACGCCGAACGGCGGCAACGGTCAATGGCGAGATTGCGCACCACTCGTGACACGTAGGATATGGGCTGCTTTACCTCAAAAAGCGTGGTTGCCTCTGAAATTTTCAGATAGGCGTCTTGCACGACATCATCGGCTTGATCAGCATTGCCCAAGACTTTTGCGGCGACACAACAGAGCCGGGGCCGCTGATTAACGAAGATATCTTCTAACTCAGCGCTCCAGGTCTGGGTATCCACAGCTCGGCCTCCTGCCTTGATTAACACCACGGAATAAATGGCAATAATTATTATTTGCGTTAGAGCCTGGTAAGTCAACGGGTGAGAGCTAACTCACTTTTTATAACGATATGCTGGTTGACTCAGTTAATAGCGACATGTGGCGGGGGCATCTCTCAGACGCCAAATGCATAGATGATCTACCATTAAACCAAATTTACTCCTGTCATCTCCGCGTCATGAATGGCTAGTTACATTGAAGGCATACAGTTTTTGCCATTCACTAAGACACGATGCATGCCCAGGGGAAATACAATGCTCGATAGCAGTAATGACCTACTCGAAACGGTGAAGCAGGCGGCGTACGAGGCAGGTGCGCTGTTACGCGAGGGATATTCGCTAAAGGGCAGAATCGCCTTTGAGCAAAAGGGGGCGTCAGACTTTGTCAGCTACTACGATACGGCCGCCGAGAATATCATTATCGACTGTATCAACAGCGCTTTTCCCGATATCGCTTTCCTTGGTGAAGAGAGCGGGCTTACACCCACCGATAGTGACTATACCGTCA
Source organism: Halomonas sp. FeN2 (assembly GCF_020595105.1). NCBI lineage: Bacteria > Pseudomonadati > Pseudomonadota > Gammaproteobacteria > Oceanospirillales > Halomonadaceae > Halomonas > Halomonas sp. FeN2. The sequence continues at coordinate 3,536,711 of NZ_CP074200.1, read as the reverse complement.
TCATTGACCCTCTCGATGGCACTAGCAACTTTCTGCATGGGGTGCCCCACTTCTCGGTCTCCATCGCGGTCACCAAGGGTGATGAGCTGATCATCGGCGTTGTCTATCAACCGCTGCTTGATGAAATGCTTTGGGCCAGCCTTGGCACCGGCGTCTTCCTCAACGACACGCCGCTCACGACGCCTGAACCGCGCCCACTGAACGAGATGCTGATAAGCACCTGCCTGCCGTACCACGCTAAAGGCGACTGCTCGACGGCCCTAAATCAACTCGCTGCTCTAATGCCCCAGGTGGCCGGTATCCGCAGCCCGGGCTCCGCGGCGCTGGAGATCGCCTACACCAGCCTGGGCCGGTTTGATGCTTTTTGGTCTCAAGGCGCTAAGCTCGACTTTTGGGATATCGCCGCCGGCATTGTGATTGCCCGAGAGGCGGGCTACACCGTCACGGATCTCACTGGCGAGCCGCATCCCGCTCAATGGAACAGCCTAATTGCAGCGCACCCCGAGCGGCATAGCCAACTGTTAGCGTGTTTAAATGCCTGTTGATAAACGATCAATACCACCTCTAATCACATCGGTTAGCCACTCAAGCGGAGGCTAGCTGATGCAGACCTACTACCCCCGACCTGCTTTCCCCAAGCGGCGTTTGCCATCTATCACGTAAATCTTTTCATTTTTTTGTTAAAAATGAGAACCATTAGCACTAGAATGGAGGCATTATCATCAACCCTATCGCTAGGAGTCATTCATGTTCGAGGTCAAAGGCGCCACCTTTGAAATCAATGGTAAGCAGATTTTAAATCCCATTGACCACAGCTTTCATGAGGGCAAGGTTTATGGCCTGATTGGTCATAACGGCTCGGGCAAGTCGACGCTGATCAAGCTCATGGCCCAGCAGCAGCCGGTAAGCCAGGGGGAGATTCACTTTGATCAGCGCCCGCTGAGTGACTGGGGAAATCGTGAGTTCGCTCGTCAGGTGGCTTACCTGCCCCAGCATTTACCCAGTGCAGAAAGTCTTACCGGACGCGAGCTAGTCGCCTTTGGCCGCTACCCATGGCACGGGCTGCTGGGCCGCCATACCCAGAAAGACAAAGATGCCATTGATCGCGCCATTGCCCTGACCCACACAGAGACCTTTGCCGACCGCTTGGTCGACACGCTCTCTGGTGGTGAACGCCAAAGGGTATGGCTGGCGATGCTACTCGCCCAGGGCAGCCGATTCCTGCTGTTGGATGAGCCGCTAGCGGCGCTGGATATCGCCCACCAAATCGAAGTGCTGGCGCTGATCCGTAAGCTGTGCGATGAGCTAAATCTTGGGGTGATTATTGTACTGCACGATATCAACATGGCCTCGCGCTACTGCGACGAGCTAATGGCGCTGCACAGCGGTCGCTTGCTGGCCCATGGCAGCCCGGATAATTTGATGTGCGGCAGCACCTTAGAGGCTATTTATGGCTTACCGATGCAGGTCATGAAGCACCCCAACGGAGAGCACAATATCGCCGTGGCTCAATAGCGCTATTCTCCGAGGTCAGACACTTTTAAAAGCACTCATTCGCAATCAAACGCTTCAACTGATACGCATTATCGATTAAGCTGAATGCCATATTTTACCTGTGTGCTGTGTCAAAACCTTGTGTTAAAGCCCTGTGATGGAGCCCGCGATGCCCTCTGCTCTGCGTCAGCCACAACTGTTCGAGCCTTCGTTGGCCGCCTGCTACACCGGGCCGTTGGCGAACTTTACGCCGCCGTTAATAGGTGGAACGCCACCGCTGGAAGCGTTCAAAACAGCCCGTTGGCGGGATGCTGATTGGCTCAAGGAGGATCTCTCTCGTTTCGCTGCACAGTACCCAGGCGGTGACCAGCGGGCAGTGGTATCGATCTGGTCGAAGTGGCACTTAAGTGCGCTAACCGTTCCCACACTGACAGCTAATCTGCTGCTCAACCGTGACTTGCCGGTGGGGCTGGACGACATGCAGGTTATCTTCAACGACAAGGGCGCCACCTCGCGGCTATGGTTGCCCCACGAAGGCACGCCGATAACCACTCAAGATCCGTTTGAGCGTTTTGCTACCCTGATTGAGCAGCACTGGGCACCGTTGATTGAGCAATTAGCGGCTATCTCCGGCGCTGCACAGCGGGTGTTCTGGAGCAATGCCGGTGGCTACCTGGACTTTTACGTCAACGCACTAGGCGAGCACCCGCTTGCTAATCAGCAGGCGTTTGAGGCCGCCAAGGCGTTGCTGGAAGCGCGCAACCTGCCCAACGGCAAGCGCAACCCGCTGTTTCAGCCGGTGCGTTACTTTACGCCCAAAGGGAGTGAGGAAGTTAAGCGGGTGCGCAAGCTTTGCTGCCTGCGCTATTTACTGGATGAGTTTGATACCTGCGGCACCTGCCCGCTAGAGGGCTGCGACCTGGAAGCACGAAAGCGCGCCAAGCAGGTCGCCCGTTAAAACGTTAGCTATTTTTAACACGGTTTAGATATTAATTTGCGCAACAGCGTCCTCACTCGCTCGTGCACGCTGCTCGCCTTTCAGCTCGCTTAGCTGTCCCTTCGACATCTCCAGCAACCGATCAGCGTGGACGAAGTAGCTGTCGTCATGGCTGATAGCAAACACGGTTTTACCCATTGCTTTTAAGTGCGGTAACAGCTCGCGGTAGAACAGCCGGCGGAACTGCGGGTCTTGATCCGCCGCCCACTCGTCGAGGAGCAAAATATCGCGTTTTTCGGCAATCGCTAATAGCAGTGCCAGGCGCTTACGCTGCCCTTGGGAGAGCTGGGTGTTGATGACACGATCACCCTCCCACTGCAATTTATGCTGCATCTGCAGTCGCTCAAGCCAGGTATCAACGACCTGCGGGTCAGCAGGCAGGCCTTCCGGCCCCATGGTCTGATCAAACTGATGGAAATCGGTAAACACACTGGCAAAGCGAGCGCGGAACGCTTCCCACTGAGCAGCAGTGACCACCTGCCCGTCAATCTTAATAGTGCCGCTTTGGGGGCGGTATAACCCCGAGAGCAGCCTTGCCAGGGTCGACTTACCGCTGCCGTTGCCGCCGATCAGAAACACCTGCTCACCGCGCTCTAGGGTCATATTGAGCGGCCCCACCTGAAAGCCCTCGCCCTGGGCAGTGTTCGGGTAGTGGTAGGTGACTTCTTCCAGTTCAAGGCGCTGCCAATCGGACAGCGTATCGTCGACGGCAAAGCTTGACTGGTACTCGGCTAGCTCCAGGCTACTCAATTTATCAAACGCGACCTGGGCGCTGATCAGCGTTGGCCAAGCGCCCACCGCCTGGATCAGCGGCGTGCGCAGAAACAGCAGCGTCAGCGCAAAGGTGGAGGCCACCGTGGTATTCGCCCAGCCCAACCCATTAGAGAGGAAAAACACCACCCCGATGGCGCCCAACATCATAATGTTAGACCAGTTGTTAGCGCTTAAATGGTAGGTATCGGCGCGAATAATGTGGTGACGGTAGTCGCGGGCATTGGCGATATAGCGCTCATCATAAAAGCGCCGGGCACGGTCGCGGTTGAGCGCCAGCTCTTTGCGCCCTTCAATGGCCGCCTGGAAATCTTTATACAGACTGTCTTCGCTTTCACGCACGAGGCGAAAATGGCGATACACCCGCGACACCAGCACCCAACCCACGCCCATGGTGAACGCGATCCATAGAACGGTGATCACCACCATTTGCGGCGAGAGCCATGCCAAATAGGCCACCGAGGCGAGCGTTAGCACCACGCCCTGAATCAGTTCCGGCAGACGCACAAAGCCAATAGTGATGTTACGCACATCGCTGGACAAACTGGCCAGCAAGGTGGCGTTGCCCAACTGCTCCAAGCGCTCAATATCGGTGTCGAGAATCCGCTTCACCAGCCGCGAGCGTAGATCAAACACAAAGTGATGCCCCAGCACGGTCAGCGCCAATTGCGTACTGAGTGTGACCGCCAGGAGCACCGCCAGCAGGCCGAGAAATTGCGGCAGCGCCGCCATACTGCCTACTTCAATAAGCCGCTGGTTGATAAAGGCAATTACCCCGACCCCTAAGCCAGCGCTCAATAGGCTCAAAGCAATGGCGCCTAAAAAGGGCCAGCGGTAGTGATGAAATACTAAGCGCAGCAGTTCCATGGGGCTCCTTGCCTTCCTGTCAAGAGCGCTGAAGTCTACCAGCAGCACCTCTCACCAAGAAGGCGTCATTTATATTGGATAGTAAACCGTTGGCCTGACAGTTCGTATCGACGGGCTATTACTAATAACTATTTAAAGTCTTTTATGTCAGATGGTTATCCCAGCGAATTTCCAGGCTGGCGAGCAGCTCGGGCGTTGCCGAGTCAGGCGTTACAAGGTAAAGCCCGCCCTGGCCGGAGGAGACCAGAAAGCCGCCGTTGCCGTCGCAGCGGGCGCCAGCGGCGTCGGGCAGCGCCAAGCTGGCAACAAGTTTGCCTTGCTCGGCATCCAGCAGCAGTGCCCGATTGCCGCGAGGGGCAGTCACCAGAACATTGCCAGAAACACGGCTAAACGCCACGCTGGCAGTGTAGTGCTTCAGACTGGCGGTGACTTCATCGGCCAGTGACAGTTCAGAGAAGTGGCCGTTGATATCCAGGCGACAGATTAACGGGTGAGCCTCCCACTCGGGGCCTTCAAACTGGTAGCCAGCGATCACGGTACCGTCCGCCGCTACATCAAGATGACGGCAGCTTAGCTGGTGATGGGAGGGTTTGTGACGGGCCAAGACCTCACCGCTGTGGCGATCCAGCAGCATCAGCGCTGGTGCCATGGTGTCCAGGTTGAGCTTAACCCGACCATAGTCAGGGTGAGTCTGGATACCCCCCAAACCAATCACCAGGGTATCACCATCCGGCATCAGCCTAAGCTCATGGGGCCCAATACCGTCCAGCAGCATATCGCGCACATGGGCGTAGTCGTTGGCAGCGTCATAAACGCGCACTAGCCCGGCGCTGTCCTCCAAACGATTGGCGGTGACATACAGATAGCGCCCGCTCAGGTCGAAAACGCCATGCCCGTAGAAGTGGTAGCCCTCCCCGGCCGCAATGGTGTGGGCTAATTGGCGGCTGTCCCCATCGATCACATGCATCCGTGTGCCAGGGCGGCGAGCAAACAATACCGCCTGGCGAGAGTCGGGCCGCAGACAGCCTCCATGGCAGCGCTCGGGTACTTCGATCATAAAGCGGGTCTGACCATCCAATGCCACCCCGGCGATGTAATGCCCTCCGCTGGGGTCGTCTACCGCGCTGAACAGCCAAGCGGCTTCCTCCCGCGCGGGCAGCGCCCAGCTCAGCGGAGTCAGCGCCATGGCGACGCTGCCCAACCCTACTTTGAGTACTTGGCGTCGCTGCATGGTTCAATCCCCATCGCTGGAGTTAAAGCCTCGTACCAGCCCCAGTTCACCAGCGATCTCGTTACCCAGTAGATGGCGTAGCTGGCTGATGTCGAGGTAGAGCGACTGCAGACCGCGAAACGCCTCTTCGTCTTCAAGGGAAGGCACCAAGCCCGGTGGCAGTTCGCTGGCCTGAACGAGTGTCTTATCCAACTGGTCACGAAACGCCTCGGCAAGCGGTAGCGCATCGGCCTCGCGCAGCAGAGCGGTAAGGCCCGGCAGGAGGCCGGTACGCAGGCCCTCCAGGCTGCTCTCTACCAACCGAACCGTTTGCCCGCTACGCCAGGCTTCCGCCAAGTAGCCGTTGGCGGGTGCGCCTTTGAGGCCCATGGGCTCACCGAGCCGTTTATCTTCGAGTATTTCGAGGGCCTGGATGGCGCTGGCCAGTGTGGTTTCGGTGTAGTCGGCAGTATCAAGATAGTGCTCGCCAAAGGCCTGCCAGTCGCGATGCAGAGCGCTCGTGGTATCCGCAAGATAAGTGGCGATGGCATGCATCAGCGTGCAGGCTTTAGGATCGCTCAGGGCCTGTTCGTCCATGGCGTCGTCATAAAGCAAGTATTCAAGGGCGGGAAAGCCTTGGATCGCCACGCTGTCACTGGCGATATCTTGGGCATCCGGCGCTTCGGCTGCCTTCAGCCAGCCGCGCACCTTGCTGCCCACCAGGTTTTTTCGATCCGGCCAGAACTGCAGTTGCCAGCCCCGGCTATTCTGCTCGACGGGCCCAAACTGTATAAAGCGCACCGCCTGCCAGGCTTGGTAGGCGCTCAGCCAGTCATTTTCCAGCCGCTGCCTGAGGGCCTCGTCTGAGCCCTGGCAAAAGCGCGCGGCGCTGGCTTCCAGGCGCTCGGAGGCGGCACTCAACTCAGCATACTGAAGTTCCACCGCGCCGTGCCACATTTCCCGCGGCGTAGGGGTGTCCGTAGCAAAAGAGAGCGGCGTCGCGAGTAGCGCGCAGGCCAGCAAACTCAGGCGGCGAAGAGATGCGATCACGGTAACTCCTTAACAGAATGACTTACAGGGATTCAAGGAAACGTATAAGTTCCGCGCGCTGGTCGGCGGGCAATGCTCGATAGCCCTGGGTGGCGCTTTCTGCCTCACCACCGTGCCAGAGTATCGCCTCTTCCAGGGTGCGGGCGCGACCATCGTGGAGAAATCCCGCCCGGGGGTTAACCGTTTGCGCCAAGCCGATGCCCCACAGCGGCGGGGTGCGCCATTCGCGGCCATCGGCCTGGAACTCACTGCGATGATCAGCCAGGGCATCGCCCAGATCGTGGAGCAGTAAGTCGCTATAGGGCCATATTTCCTGATTGGCTAACGCCGGACGGGCAGTATCCGCAGCGGTGCGCTGGCGCGGTGTGTGGCAGCTCGCGCAGCCCAGGGCGTTAAATCTCTCAGCCCCCTGCTTTACCGCTGGTTCATCCATATCGCGGCGCATCGGTACCGCCAAGCTGGAAGCGTAGAAGGTCACGAAGTCGGCCACGTCATCGCTGACTTCGGGCGTGCCACCGTTAGGAAACTCATCGCACCCTTGGCTCTCCATGCAGTCGGTTTGTGGCACCAGACTGGAGGTTAGCCCCATATCCCCGGCAAAGGCGTGCAGGCCCTGCTGCTCAATGCTGGGCTCGCCGGCTTTCCAACCAAAACGCCCCATTACCGTGGCTCCACTGCGCACATCCCACACCTGGTTATAGCGGCCGGAAATCCCGTCGTTATCAGCATCATCAGGGTCTGCGGCAGCGATAAGGTCAGCTTCAGGAATCGCTTCCAGCAGGCCCAGGCCAATCATTGGCGGTGCCAGCCGTGGCGAGGTTTGCAGTGACTCCGGCAGCTCTCCGTAGGCGGGTTCGGCAATCGAGTAGATCGGCTCCTGCAAAGTGACGCTAGTACCATCGGCGAAGCTCACTTCCCGAGGACGATACTCAATCACCAGCTTGGCCTCGGGCTTGGCACCGCTAATCGCCGCGGTTTGTAGCTGCAAACCGTAGTTAGGTACCGGAAGCGCGCCCCGCTGCTCCAGTGTCTCTGGATCCGCTTGGCTAGCGGGTAAAGAGAGGCGCAGAAACAGCGCGATGGGGTTTTCGTCGCCGGTGGGTGGGTGCCCCCGACCATCTTTAAGGTGGCAACCCTGGCAGCTATTGGTGTTGAGCAGCGGCCCCAGGCCATCCCGGGCCTCGGTGCTGGCGGGCGCCGCCACCCAGGGGTTACGAAAGAAGCTGTTGCCGACACTGAAATCCAGCCGCTTGGTCATCGACATATTACCCAGCGGCAGCGAATAGGCGTTATGGTCAAACTGCTCTACCGAGCCATCGCCGCCACTCATGGGCGTCGTTTGAATGGGATAATCTTGGCTAGGTGGCACATTTTGTATAGGTGATTCGGCTGCCTGTAAGGGCGCGGTCAGCAAGAACAGTAAGAAACTGCTGTGGGCTAATGTGCTGGGCACCCACTTGGCTAGGACGATAAACCGGGGTAAGCGGTACATGGTGATACCTTGAGAAGGAGGATACTGACAAAACCAACAGAGCCGCGCGATAGCAACACTATCGGCGGCTCATGGTAAACGCTAGTCGAGTCTAGAACCGATGACCGGCATCATCAGGCTGTAGGGAGGTCACGCCCAGTTCACCTGCGGCCTGTTCAATAGACCCTGTTTGCGCCACCAGGGTGAGAATCGCCTCGTTGATCAATTCACTGCCCTGCTCGTTACCCGGCGCAATCATCATATCGAATGCCATCGGGGAGCTTTCCGCCTCAGCCGCCTGCTTGATAGCATCAAGCCGCGTCATGGTGGCTTCAAGCTGCTCACCAAGGGTGTCGGCTAGCTCGCTATCTGCCTGAGACAGTAAGTCTTGTAGCGAAGGCCCCTCTACCACACTGCCATCAAGACGCTGATAGCTGCCGGTGTAGATATTCTGAACACCCTGACCGTTGTAGTAGTGGGAGTTGTGGGTATTGTCGCTGAAGCAGTCGTGCTCATCCTCAAAAGAGTTGGCTTCCAGGGCGACCTTTAAGCGCTCACCTGCCAGCTCACCCAGGGAGAGCGAGCCCATACCGAACAGCATACGACGCAGGCCCTCCTGATCGCTTTCGGCGAGCAGTTCCTGGCGGTAGTTACCCTCGGTTTCCGGCGCCCACTGGGCCACCATCCACTCAAGGTCGTCAACGAGCAGGTCGGACACTGCGTCCAGGTAGCTGCGGCGGCGATCGCAGTGGCCATGGGTGCAGTCGTCGCCGGTTTGGTAATCACTTACCGGTCGTTCGCCGTTGCCTTCCTCAAAGCCATGCAGATCCTGCCCCCAGAGCAGAAACTCGATGGCGTGATAGCCGCTGGCGACGTTGGCTTCCGAGCCGCCGATTTCGTTCAGATCAGCAAGGAGTTCCGGGGTAATGTCGCTGACGTCCAGAGATTCGCCGCCGACAGAGATTTGCTCGTTGGCGATAATATTGGCGGTGGCGCCTTCGTTACCCAGCTCATGCTGGTAGTCGTCACCTTCGACGTAATCGATCATGCCTTCGTCCAGGGGCCAGGCGTTGAGCTGCCCTTCCCAGTCGTCCACCACCGCATTACCGAAACGAAATACTTCGCTCTGCTGATAAGGCACCCGCGCCTGCAGCCAGGCTTGCTTGGCTGCGCTCAAGGTTTCGGCCGTGGGATTGGCGAGCAATTCGTCGATACGCTCGTTCAATGCTTGGGCAGCATTCAGTGCATCGGCGTAATTGGCATGAGCCAGATCGGCGTAGTGTTTAACCACGGCGTCAGCGCTAACGGTGCCGTCAGCAGCAGCGGTGTCGACAGCAACTGGGGCAAAAGGCATCAGCGCGCTAAGCGCAACGATGCCAGCAAGAGGGCGACGGAGCATGATGGCGGGCATTACAGTGTCCTTTAGGCTGTGGCATTACAGAAACTACTCACATAAAGTGCTAGGCGACCCCTGAGGGTTTGGTGCTCTAGCTCCATTGAAATGTAATTCATTGACCTATGAGATTCAATCCTATTTAAACCTAAATAAACAGCACTACGCCGTTTCATAACCATTTTTTGCTCTGTGTCACTTTTTTGCTGCCTTGGGAAAACCGACATGCTGGATTATAAACTGCTTCATGCCTTGGCGATCGTGGTGGAGTGCGACGGTTTTGAGCGCGCAGGCGATGTGCTGGGGCTTTCGCAGTCAGCTGTCTCCCAGCGCATTAAGGCACTGGAGGTTCGCCTTGGGCAGCCGGTGCTTATACGCTCTCCTCATTTAGCTCCCACCCCTGCGGGCCAGCGGTTGTTGACCCATTACCAGCAGGTACAGCTTTTAGAGCGCGACCTCCGCGGTTCTCTACCCACGCTGGATGACCAGGCACCGCGCCTGCGGATCGCCATCAATGCGGATAGTTTGGTCACCTGGTGGGCTGAGGCCGTTGCCGCTATCTGCCAAGAGGAGGGTCTACTGCTGGATCTAGTGATTGAAGACCAGGATGTGGGACTCAAGCGCTTGCGCGATGGCGATGTGGTGGCCTGCCTATGCGCCACACCACAACCAATAGCCGGTGCACGCAGTGTTGCGCTGGGAGAAATGCGCTACCACCCTTTGGCGACACCGGCTTATATCGAACGCTACTTTCCAGAAGGCCCTTGCAAAGAGAGCTTTCAATCCGCGCCAGCCATCGTCTTCGGCCCTCACGATCAGTTGCAGCACCGCTTTCTTGCTCAGTGCGGCTACCACGGCCACTTTCCTTATCACCTCTGCCCATCTTCAGAGGGGTTTGTGCGCTTAGCTGCAGCCGGGATCGGCTACGGCATGATGCCTCAGTTGCAGGTCGGCGAATTAATGGCCAGTGGCCAACTAGCCAGTGTTGCCCCCGGTCATTTTTTAGCAGTGCCCTTGTACTGGCATTTCTGGCGGCATAGCGGAGAGTTAATTCAACGACTTACGCAACATTTTTGTGGTATCGTTCAACAACAATAAGGCTTTTAAATGTTACAAACCTTAAAAGCCGACTACACTCAGATAACTTATCGTACGACACAAGGAAATTTGCTTGCGCTGTCAGTTTTCTGCTTATGAGCAAGACGGCATGCAAACCGTGCATCAGCACTTTGTCGGCGAAAGAAAGACCCCGATGGGCAAGGGAACCCAGGAAATAAAGAACGGGGGAGAAAACTAAAAATAGCGGTACCCTATGCATGTACGATATTTAACGGCGTTTTTTTATACCGGCCTATTGTTGCTATTGAGCGTTTGTTTGGCTTCTTGGGCGCAAGCGAACACCATTTTGCTAGCATCACCTAACCAAGAGAGCTACCCCCTCGCCTCTAATAGCGTGTTTTGGCACGCCAGTGGGCAAAACGTAACGCTTAATGAATTACTCGTCCAACCTCCTGTTTTTGAGCCCAGTTCCCACGCTGAGGATTTAAACCTAGGCTACACCCAGCACGATGTATGGCTGCGAACCCAGGTACGCAATGATTCATCGGAAGCTCAGCGCTGGATGGTACAGTTTGAGTATCCGTTTCTGGATCACGTTACCCTCTACACGCTTCGTCAGACATCGATTGAGGCGCAGCAGAGTGGCAGCGCGCTTCCCGTTGACCAGCGCGCCCTCGCCCATCGTCAGGCAGTTTTCCCAATCGAAATGGCCGCTCAAGAAACCATTACCCTCTACACTCATGTCGCCGCCTCTGGCAGCAAGATGTTGAACTACAACTTAATGACACCAGAGGCATTTTACGCTCAGAATGATCGGCACAACTTTTGGTTAGCCACTTACTTCGGCATACTCCTCGCTCTTGGACTTTACAATTTAATGCTGTTCTTCGGTTTAAAAGAGCGTGTCTTCCTCTATTACTCTCTATTCACATTAGGTTTTACCGTTGCGATTTTGACATTTAACGGCACTGGCACCCTGATGTTTTGGAGTGCCTTGGGTGATAATACCTCACGACTGGTCGCCATCGGATTTACATTTGCTTCCACCATGGCCACACTCTTCACCCAAAGTTTTCTTAATACAAAAGGCTATACTCCTCGCTGGCATCGTGTACTGAGCTATTTTCGTATTTACTGCTCGCTTGCTCTAATAGCAACCCTGCTGCTGCCCATCCAGCCCGCCTTACGACTCATGGACGTAACAGGCTTTATGGCAGCGCTACTCATGCTGATCTGTGGAATTTACTGCGTGACACAGCGCGTACCTAGCTCCCGTCTTTTTGTGGTGGCTTGGTCGCTATTCTTAGTCGGGGCTTGTGTGTTTGCGCTGCGTAATTTAGGCATTTTACCGGCTAACTTTATTACCCTACACGGTATTCAAATTGGTTCTGCCCTGGAAATGCTACTGCTGTCGTTTGCACTCGCAGCCCGATTCAACAAGTTAAAACGTCAGAAAGAGCGCGCCCAGGCCGACATGGTGATGACGCTTAAAAAACAGGAAACCGTTCTGGAACAAAAAGTCGCTGCCCGCACTAAAGCGCTAGAGCATTTAGCCAATTATGATGTGCTCACGGGTTTATTAAATCGCCATGGGCTAGCGCGCTCCGCAGCAGGAGCCTTGGAACGGACTCGTCAGCATAATCACCGGCTGGCATTACTGATGCTCGACCTGGATCGATTCAAACCCATCAACGATGACTACGGCCATGAAGCAGGCGACTTCGTGTTACAAAAAGTGGCCAAACGTATTTCCAACCTAGCCCGTAAGCGAGACCACTGCGCACGGTTCGGCGGTGATGAGTTCATCATCATTATGGAGAACATCGGGCACGACGATACTCTCGCGACGATCGAGGCACGGATTGGGGAGGCCATTCATTCACCGATCGAGCTACCCTGCGGCAAGCGTGTCAGCGTTAGCGTCAGCGTTGGTATAAGTACCTGCCAGGGAGCTGAATGCGCCACCCTTGAAAGTCTTCTGCGTGAAGCTGATAGCCAAATGTACGCCGTTAAATCACGCCGAGCCACAGGTTGTTGCCGTTACGGCTCAGCTAATCCCTAGTTTTCTGGTAGCCACACGTTTTTTTAACCAATTGCTTGTTCATTAATCAAACAGGCTCATACGCTTCATAACGTTATCGCGTTTGATTTTCCAATGGAACATAGCACCGGCGACGTGCAGTACCACCAAGCCTAGAATGGCCCACCCCAGGCGCCCATGCCACATAAAGAGTTGTTCAGACAGTTGCTCGCGCTCGCCAATCAAACCGGGTAAATGCCAGTGGAAAAACTCCACTGGAAAGCCGCCGCTTGCGGTAGCCGCCCAGCCCAATAAAGGCATAACAATCAACGCCAAGTAGAGCAAATGGTGAACGCTGGTACTCACCACCCTCTCGAAGGCATTTAGGGGCGGTTCATGGTCAGGCACCACAAAGGCCAGACGGGTAATGATACGTAGCGTCATTAGCAACAGGATCAGCACACCCAGCGTCTTATGGCTGGTATACAGCAAGTTTGTCAACATATTGCCGACTAAAGCGACGGTGCGTTCATAGCCCAAAAAGCCTAACGTTAAACCGCTGGCTAAGGAGAGCAACACAGCGCCAGCCACCAGCCAGTGCAGCACCCGATGCGGGTAGATATAGTGATCCAATTCGTGCATGCAGTGCTCCTAACAGCCAATTCATTTGCTTTTCATTCTAGTCAGTAACGCTCCCTTACGCTGATTAAAGCACTACACGGCCATCAACGCTAAGCATTACTTAGGCTCTACTTGAGATATAAAACCACGACTCTTCGTCATTCGGTATGGAATTATTTCTGACAGTTGACCTGTGGGAGGTAGCTTTAGCTCGCGACCGTTTAGGCTGCCAGCCTGACAACACCGGGGGTACCTTTGGTACCCTTCGCCCGCTCGAAGCGGCCTCCCACAACAGACAGTTGGCTTGGTGGTTCTGTCTGAACCGTGAGGCACAAAATGTGCCGGTTAATATTAAATCCACATTAGATGACGAATAACCAAAACCACGTTATAGCGCTTGTTCGGGCACTGCTAGCTGCTCGCGGATTAACTCTGCCAAGCGGCGCGCAGGCTCCGAAGGTCGGTGCGGCGCCCGGTGCAGCGCCAACTCGATCATCGGTAGAGCAGGCAGCCCACTGCTCTCATCCAGCGGTCTAAGCGCAGGGGTTAGCATGCTGCGAGTCACCACTACGATAGCCAGCCCAGCGGTAACGATCGGCGCCAGCCCCGCCATGGATTGACTGGTATAGGCAACGCGCCAGCTGCGCCCCGCCGATTGCAAGGCCTGCTCGGCCACTTCACGGAATACGTCAGCCCCCGGGGAGTAGAGCGCCAACGGCAACGGGTCGCTTAGCAGCGGCTGCTGGTTCATACCGACCGCCCACAATAGCGGTTCCCGACGAATCACATCCCCGCCCGGCGAGTTACGCTGCCGAGTCACCAGGGCGAGATCCAGCTCTTTAGCTTTAACCTGCTCAACGAGATGCGCGCTGGTGCCGCAGATCACCTTTAACCCCACGGCGGGGTAGAGCTGATGAAAATAGGCAAACACCGAGGGCAGCAGCGAGGCGTAATCTTCAGGTATGCCGAGGGTAAGATCGCCTGTTACCTGGCGCGCCTGCATATCGCTCCACGCTTCATCGTTAAGCGCTAATAGCCGACGGGCGTGGTTAAGCAAGCGTTCGCCTTCTGAGGTAAAGCGTATTCGCCGCCCTTCCCGCTCGTGCAGCGTGAGCGATAACTGCGCTTCTAGCCGCTGGAGCTGCATGCTCACAGTGGACTGGGTATACGCCAGCCGTTTAGCGGCTGCGGTCACACTGCCGGTATCCGCAATAGCCACCAGAGTGCGTAGCAGGGTTAGGTCTAACGTAGGGGCACGCATATATCACCAAGCTTGATGAAATCGATCATAAAAGATCGATATTGTGATGCATTGATGATGAGTATGCTGCTCGGCACATGCTCAAATCAAGGAGAACTCTTATGCATCCCGTTCACTCCCCCGCGTTATTCCCACGTTGGTACAGTGTTGGTGCGGCGCTAGTGGCCGTGATGCTTTGGAGTGCGGCACCGCTGCTGGCTGAGTTTGCCAAAGCGACACCGCCCTTGCAGCTAACTGCAGTGACCCTGTTAGCGGGATCATTGGCGACGCTACCGTTAAGCCGCCGCGTAAACGTCGCTGCCAGCGGCGCGGGTTGGCAGCTCAGCGTTTGGGTGGGTATCCCGCTGCTTATCTTTGGCGCCGTCAGCACCTACTTTATTGGCATGCGTTTAGCGCCCGCCGCCGAAGCGGCGCTCATTACCTACACTTGGCCGGTGCTGTTTGTACTACTCAGCCAATGGAGCCGTTTTGGCCGCCTGCAGATTGCGGGGGTTGTCGGCGCACTGATTGCGTTTTCGGGTGCGGCGCTGCTGCTGGTTCCTCAAGCCATCAGTGGAGGGTTCGGTGGCGCCACCACGGGCTACGCGCTAGCACTGCTGGCCGCCTGTTGCTGGGCAATATATTCATGGCTAAGCCAAGCAGCACCGGTGGCCTTAACGCCGCTACTGCCGCGACTACTGCTCATCGCCTGTGCTATTGCCTTGACCGCGAGCCTGGCACTGGAAGGCACGCTAGCTTTTCCCAGCGGGGAGGCATTGCTGGCAGGTATCGCCCTGGGGTTAGGGCCGTACGGAGTAGCCATGGTGGCCTGGGATAAAGCATTGCGCTGGGGGCACGCGAGCCTGGTGGGCAGCT
Source organism: Halomonas sp. FeN2 (assembly GCF_020595105.1). Taxonomy (NCBI): domain Bacteria; kingdom Pseudomonadati; phylum Pseudomonadota; class Gammaproteobacteria; order Oceanospirillales; family Halomonadaceae; genus Halomonas; species Halomonas sp. FeN2. Next base: position 3,521,642 of record NZ_CP074200.1, on the reverse strand, counting down.
TGGCCTATGGCGTGCCGATTCTGGCCGCTCTGCTGTTGGTGCTGGCAGGCATGAGCGTACTCGACTGGCGTTTACCCGCCGCAGCAGTGCTGGTAGTAGTAGGCTGCCTAAAAGCGAGCCGTTAACCTCCTCACGCCTAACTATTTACGCCTCACCATCGACCAATAAACCAACGCCCCTATCGCGTAAGCGAAAGGGGCGTTGGGTATTATCGATTTGCGCTAACCATTAAAGCTCTGGTGGGATTTCCGTCGGCTCCATTTCGAGGCTTAGTTCAAATAAGCCGCTACCGGTAGCGCTAAACCCGCGTGCGCTTACGGTATAAGTGCCGGGCAGCAACTGCTCTTGAAGCCGTGAGTCGGTACCGCCCGCGCCGTCGTCATCGCTGGCGGCAAAGCCCTGACCACTAACCTCAATAAAGGTATCAAAATCGGCAGAGCGCATCTCCAACGTCACTAACGAGCTCTCTTCTACCTCCAACTGATACGTCAGCGGTTCACCGCTATACCAGCCGTTAAGCGCTTCGCCAGGGGTCAGTGTGCCTTCATTACGCAGATCGACATCTGGCATATCACGCGGCTCCATGGAGAGAGTGAACATGCCACTGCTCTCGCCATAGGCAGTACGTGCCGTTAACTGATACTCACCGGGAGCAAGAAAATCAGCGATGCTCGCATCCAGGTTGCCAGCACTGTCATCATCTTCACGGTAGTAACCGTTGGGCCCCTCGAGCACCAGGTAGGAGTCGATGTCGCTGGCGCGCATATCAATTTGGTACATGCCCGCTTCTTCTACCTCTATTTGGTAACTAAGCTCCTGGCCGCTGTACCAGCCGTTGAGAGAGTCACCGGGAGTAAGCGCTCCATCATTACGCAGCTCACCATCACCCGGTAACTCGTGAGGCTCTACTGAAAGCGTATAAACGCCATTGCCATCCCCGTAGGCGCTGCGGGCCGTTAGCGTATATTCACCGGGCTCCAGGAAATCAGCAATACGCGCGTCTAGATCACCGGCACTGTCGTCGTCTTCACGAGCGTAGCCGTTCGGCCCCTCAATCTCTAGATAGGCGTCGAAGTCGTCAGAACGCATTTCCAGTTGGTAGAGGCCCGCCTCTTCTATGTTCAAGGTGATTTCACGGGCATCCCCTTGCAGCCAACTATCAATGGGTTCACCCACTGCCACTGTATCAACATCCGACAGCTCAACGGTACGACTATCAACCGTAAACGGGCCATAGCTATGCGCATCGGCACCGCTAACCACCACTACATAGTCGCCACTCTCTTCAATACGGTGACGAACGATAGGGGCATTATCGAGCAGTTGGAGCTGGTCGTCGAAAAGCGCTACCACGCCTTGCAAAGCGCCTTCTAAAGAAATCTCGACGATTTCTCCCTCCTCTAATGAAATCACATAGCGGTTGAAGCGGCTGCCGTCGTTACCGTTAAGCTCACTCGCCGTAGTGATCTCACCGCGGGTCTCCTCGCCTAGCGTTAAACTATCCAATTCCGCTAATTCCTCCGCGGTAGACGAAGCGTGCGCCTGAACAGCTATGGCACCAACAGCCATACCACCAGTGACTAGAATGACGCGAGCGAGAGGGGAAGATTTAGCCATGAGCATTTCCTTGTTCAGCCGTAATGATAAACATTAATAAACTATGCCTATTATAAGGCATTAACCAATTAAAGTGAGCGTTTCATAAAAAAAGCTGCATTGCACAAAGTGCTTTCTCTATTCATTTAACACCTGGGCTGATAAGTCACTGAAACCCAAGGCCACATCAGTAGAGATTAAAAATCTTGAAATTGAACCTATTTGCATCGATCTTCTCAAAGCTTGCTGACTCGTTGCGACAAGGGTAGTATCGACAAGCCTATCAGGCACCTCATCAGAGTGCGAGATTCGTAACACGCAAAACCGAGGTACTCCTATGGGAGCCCAAAAACGACTGATCCGAACGATATGTTTGGCAGCGGTAATAGCGAGTAGCGCTGCCAATAGTGCTTTTGCACACGAAACAGAAACACAGGAAGGCGTCGCATCTTTTTACAGTGACCGCTTTCAAGGAGCGCCCACTGCCAGTGGAGAGCCCTTTGACCAACAGGCGCTGACCGCCGCCCACCCGAGTTTGCCGTTTGGAACCAAGGTGTTGGTGACTCGCCCGGACACGGGGCAAGAGGTAGAAGTACTGATCAATGACCGCGGCCCTTTCATTCAAGGACGCATTATTGATTTATCTAAACGCGCGGCAGCGAAGCTTGGCATGATTCGCCGCGGTACAGCTCCAGTGATGGTAACGCTGTTGGATTAACGGATAACACATCCTTGATTATTGTGTGATACCCCTTAGCCTAATCAATGCGACAGCACACGAAGCACCGTTATCTCAAAGCAGTCAACAGACAGGGCGGCCAGCAATGGTCGCCCTGTTTCTTTATGTGGCTACTTCCCAATACATTAACGGCTCTTCGTCATTCGGTATGGAATTATTTCTGACAGTCTGACAGTTGACCTGTGGGAGGTAGCTTAAGCTCGTGACCGTTTAGGCTGCCAAACTGATAACTGCCCCCGTGGGAGGGAGCTTCAGCTCGCGATTGCTTATGCTTCCAATCCGATAATACCGGGGTGCCTACGGCACACTTCGCGCGCTGAAGCGCCCTCCCACAACAGATAGTTGGCTTAGTGGTTACAATCAGAATTATGAGACTCAAAATGGTCGATTAATATTAAATCCACATTAGATGACGAATAACCACATTAACGAACTTGCAAGCAGGCTAATGGTCTCTATGCTGCAAGGAGTTCGATACACGCTAAGTATTCGCAGGAGGCACACCAATGCAGTCACAATTTTATACGCTTACCGATTATCCCAACGGCCTACCCGACCGCGCGCTCTTTAAGCTGGAAACACAAACCCTACCCGACCTAGCCGAAGGTGAAGTACGTATTCGTAACCGCTGGCTTTCCGTCGACCCCTATATGCGCGGCCGCATGAGCGGCATTCGCACCTACGTGGAGCCGTTTGAGCTCGGCAAGCCAATGGAAGGTGGCGCCATTGGCGAGGTAATCGAGTCCAATGATTCAAGCCTAAAAGTGGGCGATAAAGTCAGTCATATGGGCGGTTGGCGGGATATTGCCCAACTACCTGCAAAGGGCGTCACGGCATTACCCGATATCGACGTTCCCGAGCAAGCTTACCTGGGTGTACTGGGCATGCCCGGCATGACTGCCTGGACTGGCCTAAACCTGATTGCCGAATGCAAACCAGGTGACAATGTGTTGGTTAGCGCGGCTAGCGGTGCTGTAGGCTCTCTGGCAGTGCAGTTGGCCAAAGCCAAGGGCTGCCATGTGGTCGGTATTGCCGGTGCTGCGCATAAGCTGGCCTGGCTTGAGTCATTGGGGGTTGAACCGGTTAGCTATCGCGACCGCACCGCACAGGAATTAAGCGACGCCATTAAGCTTGCCAGCCCCAATGGCATCGATGTGTATTACGAAAACGTTGGTGGCATCTGCTTGGAAGCGGCATTGAGCCAGCTTAATGAAGGCGCGCGGATTGCTGTATGCGGCATGATCGATAGCTACAATGCAAAAGAACCCACTCCCGGCCCGAGCAATCTCGCTCAGCTGGTCGTGCGCAAAGCCAAAATGCAGGGCTTTATTGTGGCTGACCACTGGTCTAGCTATCCCTATTTCCTGAACGAAGTAGCCCCTCAGGTAGCGGAAGGTAAGCTGGTATATAAAGAGACAGTGAAAGAAGGCCTTGAGAGTACGCCCGATGCCTTCCTGGCCCTGTTTGACGGAGGCAATACCGGTAAAATGCTGGTCAAGCTATAACCCTCACGTCTTCGAGCCAACCCTACCGCAACGTCAACGATATGGCGGTAGGGTGCCCACCTTAGAAAAAACATCAAATCGTTAGACCAATAGCGAATTGATTATTAAAATCATTCATAATAGCGGTGTGTTTTAACCCATCGGCGCCGCCGATGGGTTAAAGCGCGTTGTGGGTTCGTCGCTTGGCACTTATTGCTGGAATTTAGGGTTTAAGCGGCATGCATTAACGTATTAAGTACGCTTCACTAGGGGACATCTCATGGAAGAAAGCACGCGCGATCACAGTAAATGGCCAGCGATTATCGTTGGCCTGCTACTATCTATTATCGGCTTGGTACTTGCTTTTGGCGGCAGCAAGCTCGTTAGCGTAGGCGGCAGCGCCTACTACTTAATTGCCGGGCTTAGTATTATTGCCTGCGGCGTTCTATTTGCCCTGCGCAAAGGCGCCGCTCTGTGGCTCTACGCGCTGATTCTTTTTGCCACATTAATGTGGGCGCTGTGGGAGGTGGGTCTCGACTGGTGGCAGTTAGTACCCCGTGTTGCCATTCTCTGTTTAATAGGTATTCTGCTGCTCCTGCCCTGGTGGCGTAAGCCACTACGTTCAAAAGGCGGCAGCCTGGCGCTTGTTGGCAGCATTGCTGCCGCCGTTATCGTGGCCATTGCCAGCCAGTTTAACGATCCCGGCACTATCGAAGGCTCGCTAGCCACTAATAACCAATCAACGGCCGATAGCGTTAACCCAGCCCAAGTGGCGGGCGATGACTGGCCTGCCTATGGCGGCACCAACGCGGGCACCCACTACTCCTCGCTCGATCAGATCACGCCGGACAACATCGGCGAGCTTGAAGAGGTATGGCGCATTCAAACCGGTGATGAGGCGGGCCCGAATGCGCCCCCGGAGATCACCAACCAGAATACCCCGTTAAAAGTGAACGACAGCCTGTATATCTGTACCTCTCACAGTCGGGCGATGTCTCTCTCCCCTGAAACCGGCGAAACCCTGTGGGCGTTTGACCCTGAAATCAGCACCATGGGTGCAGATGACTTCTCCGGCTGGGCGCACATGACCTGCCGTGGCCTCGCCTATTACGATGCGGCCAGTTATTCAGCTGCTGAGAGCACACCTAACGACCAAGCGGCGAACAGCGACGCTGCGCCGAGTAGTGCTACCGCACTCTCTTTCGATATCTTCGATGACAGCGATATTTTCAGCCTGGATCTCTCCTTCTTGTCACTACTGCTCGGTGCCGAAGAAGACAACGGCGCCCCGCAGCAATCCATGCTCAGCGAGACCGACGTCATGTGCCCACGCAGGCTCTACCTGCCCACGGCAGATGCCCGCTTGATTGCGCTAAATGCGGATACGGGTGAGCGGTGTGCCAACTTTGGCAATAACGGCGAAATTGATCTCACCAACAATATTGGCGATTTCTCACCTGGCGGTTACTACTCCACTTCCCCTGCGACGGTAACCGAAAATCTGGTCATTCTGGGTGGCCATGTCACCGACAACAGCTCCATTGACGAGCCCTCAGGCGTTATTCGTGCCTTTGATGTGCATACCGGCGAGCTGGTGTGGAACTGGGATAGCGGCAATCCTGACAACACCGACCCGTTACCAGAAGGCGAAACCTACACCCGCGGCTCTCCTAATGTCTGGGCACCGATCAGCGTTGATGAAGAACTGGGTATGGTTTACCTGCCGATGGGCAACGCCACGCCTGACCAGTATGGCGCTGACCGCACCGAGAACGATGAAACCTACAGCGCGGGTCTAGTGGCACTCAACCTGGAAGATGGTCAGGTTGAGTGGGTTTACCAGTTCGTACACCACGACCTCTGGGATATGGACTCACCTGCGCAACCGATACTGATTGACCTAGCCACGAGTGATGGCACCCAGCCCGCGGTTATTCAGCCGACCAAGCAGGGCAGCCTCTATGTACTGAACCGCGAAACCGGTGAGCCGATTGTGCCCATTGAAGAGGTGCCTGCACCTCAGGGCGCCGTGGAAGGCGACTGGACAGCCGAGACTCAGCCGCGTTCAGCGCTTAACCTGCTGCCACCGCCGCTCACCGAGCGCGACATGTGGGGCGCCTCGCCGTTTGATCAAATGATGTGCCGCATTCAGTTCAACTCTTTGCGCTATGAAGGCCAGTACACTCCGCCTTCGTTGGAAGGCAGCATTGTTTATCCGGGTAATGTGGGCGTGATGAACTGGGGCGGTGTCGCCGTTGATCCCGAACGCCAAGCACTCTTCACCGGCGCTAAATATTTAGCGTTTGTATCCACGCTAATCCCTCGTGAAGAAGTAGAAGAGGGCCAGGGCTCGGCCAGCGAACAAGGACTCCAAGCCAATGAAGGCGCCCCCTATGCTGTTGAGCTTGGCCCACTACTATCAGTACTTGGCCTGCCCTGCCAAGCGCCCTCCTGGGGCGATGTAGCCGGTATTGACCTGCAAAGTGCCGAGGTGGTATGGAAGCACCGCAATGGCACTACCCGTGACAGCATGCCGTTTGATCTACCGATTGGCTTGAACGTCGGCGTTCCTGCGCTAGGCGGCCCGCTGACGACTGCTGGCGGGGTGTCGTTCTTAAGCGGCACCCTGGATCAGTACCTGCGTGGTTACGACATCACTACCGGCGAGGAGCTGTATAAAGCGCGCCTGCCAGCAGGTGGCCAAGCCACGCCGATGACCTATACAGGCCAGGATGGCCGCCAGTATGTGGTCGTCACGGCGGGGGGCCACGGCACCTTTGGTACCAAGATGGGCGATTACGTGATTGGTTACGCGCTACCGGAAGAATAATAGCGCCAGCACACCACTAACGTAACGAAAAACGGGCGGCCTCAAGCAAGAGCGCCGCCCGTTCTACATCTGGACGCTGGATGTCTGAGCCGCTAGAACAACCCTCAGTGGATGCGCTGTATTGTGGGAGGGAGCTTCAGCTCGCGAATATTTGAGCTCATAGCCCGCCCGCTTAGTCTAAGGGGTGCCTGCGGCACCCTTCGCGAGCTGAAGCTCCCTCCCACAGGTTTAGTTTTCCGCCTAGTGGAGTTAATTCAACATTGAGTGACTAAGAGCCAGTTTTAAAGTCTTAGAAACTAACTTCTACGCCACCATAAACACTGCGATCCGGCGCAGGTTCGTAGAAACGGCCAAAGGTGCCGTTCAAGCGTACGTTAGCGTAGTGTTCTTCATCGAAGAGATTGCGCACGCCCACATACGCATTTAGCCGCGTATCGCTTCCCAACTGCCAACCATCACCCACCCGCAGGTTCACCAGCCAATAGCTATCGACTTCTGTCTCATTGGCGTTGTCCGCCACCATATCGCCTACGTACTGGGTCTCCAGCGTGGCAAAGCGCTCATCCAGGCCCTGCCAAGTTAGCTGATTGACCCAGGTCTGCTCGGGTAAGCCAGGTATGCGGTTACCGCCAAAACTCTCTGACGGTGTAGTAAATCGATCAAACTCGTAGCTTGCCAGCGTCAGGGCACTATCCAACCGCCACTGGTCAGCAAGCTGCCAACCCAGCGCCAGCTCAATGCCGTCGCGGTCGGTGTCGCCTGCGTTTTGGTAGAAGGTGCGACCGCCGTCATCATAAGGCACCAGCTCGTCACGCACGCGTACCGAAAACAGCGTTAAATCGTAGTCCATGGCAAGCGGTGCAATGTAGCCACGCGTGCCAACTTCACGGTTCCAGGCTTTTTGCGGCGACACGGACGGGTTGAAACCGCCCCCCACTGGATTGGCAAACTCTGAGAACGTCGGCGTTTCAAACGCCGTACCGGTATTCACGTAGACCTGGTGCTGAGGGCGGTAACGGTAGCTAAGCCCCGCTGAACCGCTCCACTCATTGAAGGTTTGTTCACCGCTCTGATCACCATCGCTCAGGTAACGATCGTCTACCTCTAACTCCACGCTATCGAAGCGCGCGCCAAGCGAGAGCGTTACCTGCTCAGTCAGCGCTAAATCGCCCTGGGCAAATACCCCGGCGGAGGTTGCCCTCTGGGTCTCTTCCGCCAACTGCTCGCCGACCACACCTTGGCCATTTACCGCATTACGAAAGCGCTCGTCGTCTTGGCGGGCCACATCAACACCGGTGATGTAGCTCAGCGGCAGGCTGCCCAAGCTGACTTCATGGTGATACTCAGCGCTCGCGCCCAGATAGTCACGCTGGTAGCCGATACGGCTATCGCCCACATAGGGTAGCTGCTGCTCAAAATCGCGCTGGGCAACAAAGCCTTTTAAATAGAGCGCTCCAGGGCCGGCAGACAGATCTTCGTACTGTAGCCCGATAAGCTGCTGATCTACGTTCTGTCCGGCATTCAACGCTAATGAGTTCGGCGCCGCTTGATCGCGGCCACGGGCCACTTCACCGGCGTTCAGCGCGCCGGGGTCTTCGGAACGGGGGTTTTCAAGCAGGTTGATAATCGCGGTTAACGCCCGATCGCTGCCTAATTCGCGGCGCAGTTTGGCATTCAACAGGTATTTCTCTGTAGAGCTCTGCTCCCGGTAACCATCCACATTAAGAGCAGAGAAGCTGACATGGTGCGACCAGTCCCCCTGGGCTCCACCGGTTTGTACGACTGCCTTACGGTAGCCATCGCTGCCCACCTCGGTGCGCACGCTTGAGCCTGGGTTATCGCGCCCATCGGCGGTGGTGATATCAATCACCCCACCCGCCGCGTTGCCGTAAAGTACCGAAGAGGGCCCGCGGATCACTTCGATGCGCTCAGCGCTGTCCAGATCAATGGCATCTAACTGGGCTTGGCCATCGGGTAGCGTATAGGGAATGCCATCCACCATGACGGTAATACCGCGAACGCCAAACGGCGCCCGAGCGCCAAAACCGCGAATAGAGATTCGCTGGCCTTGGGCGAAATTATCGCGGTTCTGTAAAAACATGCCAGGCACGCGCACTAACGCCTCATCCAGACGCGTGCGCTGCTGCCCCTGAGCAATCGCCTCACGGTCGAGCGCTGAAACCGCAGCGGGCGTGGCGTAAAGCTCTCGCGACAGGCGTGGCGCTGTCACTTCCAGCGTAGCCATTGTGCTATCACTCGCCGGACTCTCTTGAGCCCAACTTTGGCCTGCGCCAAGACAGCTTAATAAGCAAAAAGACGTGGTGGTTACTTTTAACGGCACTTTGATGAACACGGGGTCCCTCCCAAACAGCGTAGAGCGGAAATAAATGGCGGAATTGAACGATTGCCTACTCGGCTAGTCACAAAGGGTTCGCCAAGGCATGGATAAATAGGTTGATCGTGCCTACACTTGTACAAGTTACACTAATGAAAGCAAAGGAGGCTTCATGGCGTTTACAGCGACTGATCCAATCAAGATGATTTTTGCCGTAATACTTCCCCCACTCGGCGTATTTTTTGAGGTCGGTTTTAAAGGGCATTTCTGGCTGAATATTATTCTAACGCTATTTGGCTTCGTACCGGGCATCATTCATGCGTTTTATGTGATATTGAAGCACTAGGTTTTAATAGCTGGATTTTAATAACTAGGCTTCAATAACTAGGTTTAGCGAATACGACGCCGCCTAAGCTAACGCTTAGGCGGCTTTTTTAGGCCTTTAAAGCAGGGCTGGCATGGCGCCGTTTATGTAAAGCGTGAACCCGTTCATCCAGCTCAGCTACCGGGCCTTCTACCTTGAGCCCTGGCACAATCTGTTGAATAGGCAAGGTCGCAACTGGGGAAGGCGCCACGTCTAAATCTGCAAGCCAACGACCCAACTGTTCAGACGAGCTGGCGTAGACAATTCGCCCTAGCCCTACCCAGCCATGGGCAGCGGCACACATCGGGCAATGCTCGCCTGAAGTGTAAACGGTCGCCTTTACTCGCGCCTCCGGCGTCATATTCTGAGCAGCCCAGCGCGCCAGGAAGAACTCCGGGTGCTGAGTAGAATCCCCACCGGCAATGCGGTTACGGTCTTCGGCCAAGATATCTCCTTCGGCACTTACCAGTACGCTACCAAAAGGTTCATCACCCGCCTCAAGGGCTTCTTCGGCTAACTCAACGGCACGCGTTAAGTAAGCGAGTTCTCGATCATTCAACATGTGCTTTCCTTTTAGTCGTCAATGGCCCTACTGTTTTTACCCCTTTACCGTCGCTGGTGCTTCTTCGACAAACTCCTCTTGCAACTCCTCGCCTTCACTACGGGCTATCACAGAGGTGCCGACCAAGTCGCCTGTCACGTTCAGCGCCGTACAGCCCATTCCCACCAGCGCATCGATAGCGGTGAGCAACGCGACGGTTTCAATTGGCAAGCCCACTTGAGCAAACACCGTGGCAATCATTATGATTCCCGCCCCCGGCACCCCAGCCGTGCCCACCGACACTAGTGTGCCGATCAACACGATTTGCACCATGCTGATGAAATCCAGCGGTGCACCAATCACGTTGGCGGCAAACACCGCCGAGATGGCGATACGAATCGCCGCCCCATCCATATTTAAAGTAGCCCCTAACGGCAGACTAAAAGCATAGATGCTTTTGGGAATTCCTAAGCGATGGGCAGCATTAATCGTTAGCGGTAACGTACCCGAGCTACTTTGGGTGGCAAACGCCGTGGCCATCGGCGTACGGGCCTCGCGGAAGAAGGTGCGCAGCTTCACGCCAAACAACCGCATGATGACGCAATAAATCAGCAGTTGGGTTGCCAGCGCGATATACAGAACAACCACCATATCGCCCAGTGAGAGCAGCGTTTCCAACCCCTGCTGACTCACCGTTTCGGCGACAATCGCAAACACGCCGATAGGCACGTAGTGCAATACACCCGACATCACTTTTAGAGTGACCTCGTTTAGCGCTTCAATCACCCCATAAAGACGCTCCCCCATGGCATGCTGACGCTCTGACTGGCGCATTTTTAGCAGGGCGATGCCAAACACCAGCGCCGTAAAAATAATGCCCAACATGTTGAGTTCGGCAAACGCACCAATAATATTATCCGGCACTATATTCAGCAGCGTATCGACAACACCGGGATTCTCGGGCACCGAGAAACTGGCGCTCTCATCCAACGTCATACCGCTGCCAGGGCTAAACAGCGTGGCAACCGCTAAGCCCACCATGATCGCCAGCGCAGAAGAGGTAAGGTAATAGCCAAACACCTTGCCGCCTACGCGGCCAGCGCTTCCCTCCCGGGACTGATTCACCCCTACCATCAGCGTAAACAGCACAATGGGGACAATCAGAAAAGTAAGCAGCCGTAGCAGCAGGTCACCCAACGGCGCTAGCCAAACAGCGACTGTTTCACCGCCAATCAGCCCGACGATAACGCCCAGTACTAGCGCAACAGTGACGCGTAAAATCAACGATGCCTGAGCATAGGCCTTCCATACACGAGTCATTTGCATCCCTACAGATTTGAAGAAGTTGGTCGGTCTAATTTGATAAGCAACCATCACACTCTATTAGTGTGGCACAGCGATATCCACCAAGTGAGTAGGTGGCAATAAATCAAGGCTTGCCTTCATGGTGCGTACCTCCTCCGCTGGCGGGCGGCCAAAGAAGCGCTTGAATTCACGACTAAACTGGGAGGGGCTTTCATAGCCCACTCGGCTCGCGGCTGCGGCAGCCGTTAACCCATCACGTATCATTAACAGCCGAGCATGGTGCAAGCGGGTGGATTTAATGTACTGGATAGGAGAGGTCTGGGTGATTGCCTTGAAGTGTACGTGAAAGGCGGGCGCACTCATGCCGGCTTCACTCGCCAGGCTGCCTACTTCCAGCGCATCGGCATAGTTAGCATGGATACGGTTGAGCGCTTTAGCAATTTTACCAAATTGCCCATAATGGGAGAGTGCTGTTCGAACACTGCCGCCCTGCTCTCCCGTCAATACCCGGTAGCAGATCTCCCTGACGATAAAAGGGGCGAGAATATGCGCATCCGTTGGTGAAGAAAGGGCTCTCAGTAAACGTAATGTCGCATCTGCCAGCGGCTCTTCCAGCGGGCTTGAAAGCATGCCGCGCGGCGCCTCAAACCCATACTCGCCTGACGCCTCCAACATCGTCACCAACTCGGCGATTACCAACGCATCCAGGCGGATAGCAATACCCAGCATTGGCTTGTCAGGGCTGGCTTCTGTTTCCGAAGTAAACGGCAGGGGCACAGATAACACCAAATAGCGCTGTGCATCGTAGATATACACCTCATCACCCAAATAGCCACGCTTTCGGCCTTGGCAGATGATGACGATACTCGGCTCGTAGAGCACAGAGGTGTTTTTGAGCGGGCGGTTAGAGCGCATAAAGCGTACGCCGTCCAATAGCGACTGGGTATACCCTTCGTGTGGTGCGAGTTGGTATAAGCATTCGGCGATATTGCTGTAAACCATAGAATCGCTCTTCAGTATCATGTTAACCACCTCGGTAATACGTGTCGGCACCTCAACCAATCCCTAAGAGCCAATAACGCCATAAGAGCCAATAACACCATAAGAGCAATATACATACTTTGTTGCTTGTCTCGCCGCCCTCCTTTAACAATCAAATAGGATTAGGCAAGCATGCAATAGGATTGCCTATACAGATGCCAGCCGCAGCAGCCTAATCTTCTCTGGGTACCCACCACCCTGAGGATTATCCAATGACTGCTTTAACAACCCCATCTTCCAAAGTCGTTTTACTGACCGGTGCCAGCAGCGGCATCGGTGAAGCCACTGCTCGCTGGCTTGCAGGTCAAGGGCACCATTTGATTATTGGCGCACGCCGAACTGATCGGTTGGAAGCATTGGCCCACTCCCTTCGCGAAGAGGGCGGCAGCGTGGATTTCCAGGCACTGGATGTCACCGACCTTAAAGACATGCAGGCGTTTGCGGATTTCGCGATCAAAACCCACGGCCGCATAGATGTCATCGTCAACAACGCGGGCGTCATGCCCCTATCGCCTTTGGCAGCGCTCAAAGTAGATGAGTGGAACCGCATGATCGATGTCAACATTCGCGGCGTACTCAATGGTATCGCCGCTGTTCTGCCTACTATGCAGGCCCAGGAAAGTGGCCAGGTGATCAACATCTCCTCCATCGGTGGCCTCACGGTTATGCCCACCGCAGCAGTCTACTGCGCCACTAAATATGCGGTGCGCGCTATTTCCGATGGGCTACGCCAGGAAACCGACAAGATCCGCGTGACCTGTGTCTACCCAGGGGTAGTGGAATCAGAGCTGGCTCATACCATCACCGATGCTGAAACCGCCAAGGCAATCGACCTTTTCCGCCAAATTACACTCAAGCCCGAGGCTATCGCCTCCGCCATTGCGCATGCCATCAACCAGCCCGATGACGTAGATACCAGCGATATCGTCGTACGGCCTACGGCGAGTCACTAACTGCGCGTCAGGTGCTGTGCGAGCTTTTGGCCGAACGTAAACATTAGCGCGAGCGATATTCATGCAAGAAAACAAGCTTCCCATTTACTGGAAACGTGCCCTGGTGGTCGCAGGCATTATCACTATTTTTCCAACGACCACCTCTGCTCAACCTATCCTAAACGAAGGAAATGACGCCATGGCAGACCATCCTTATGTTGGAACGTGGGTAACCAAAGACGGTTATATACGTCATGAGCTTCTAGCCAACAACCGCTACGATGAAGCCCGTGGCGAGCGTGAAAGCGCTTATCAGGGGCGCTATAAAGTGACGGGTAACCACATCGAATACTGGGACGACACCGGCTTTACCGCTGACGGTGAATTCATTGACGATGTGCTTTACCACGCTGGAATGGTGTTATATCGCCAACAGAATATGTCCACGGATTAACCAAGAGGATTAAGGGAGGGGACGGGGCAGAGCTGCGTACTGAAGAATGGGCTGGCAATAGAGGCTCTCACTGCCCCATAGGCAAGATAATCCAGAAAGGCTTTGACACATCGAGCAATCCGTGACACTGTAGCGTCAGTTGGTTAGCAAGCAAGCATGGTTTCAGAAGTGTACGAAAAAGATTTGGAAATGTACGAGATAGACGTGTACGAGATCTTTCGGCAAGCCTGTAATTGTATTCCTTGTTTTATCCGCTATTAATCTGGGTGATACCAGGAACTTTACTAAGCGCTTTGCGCGAAAGGATTTTTACTATGTCTACTGGCACAGTTAAGTGGTTCAACGATACTAAAGGCTTCGGTTTTATTGCTCCTTCTGACGGCGGCGATGACCTGTTTGCCCATTTCTCTGAAATTCAAGCAGACGGCTTCAAAACCCTGCAAGAAGGCGCTAACGTTTCTTTTGACGTTACCCAGGGTAAGAAAGGCCTTCAAGCTTCAAACATCAAGCAAATTTCCTAAGTCTAAGTCTCTAAGACATAGCGCTTAAGAATTTGCTCGAACCTTTCGAGGTTCGGATAACAAGGCCCGCTTATGCGGGCCTTGTTGCGTTTGGAGCATACTAAAACGGCGTTTACACTACCCTTTTATATTGGCTATTCGTCATTCAGTATAAAATTATTTCTGCCAGACTGATAGTTGACCTGTGGGAGGTAGCTTTAGCTCGCGACCAATTAGGCTGACAGCCATAAGACACAAAATGGCCGATTAATCTTAAATCCGCATCAGATGACGAATAACCCTTATACTTTCGTATAGATCACCAGCCGCACATCCACCGTTACGGACAACATTTCAAGAGCCGCTGCGCGTGCACGCCCCTCAGCGCTGGCCCGGTAAAGATGCGGCGTCATCGCCAACAGATCGGCAATTTCGTCACTGCCGTTTAGCGCAAGCGAGTAGCTTACTCTCTCGCTGCTATGGTGAGTAAAGCCTTCCAGCACCTCTATCTCAGTCGAGCGTTCAGGCTTTAACGTGGGATAGATAACCTCCCGCAGCTCCCTCAAGTGATTGGGCCCCGCCTCGACCTGCAGTAGTACGCCTCCGGTTCTCAACACACGGGCAAACTCGCTTAATACCGGAAAGCCAAACATACACAGCACGCAATCCAGCGTTTCCGTCTGCACGGGCAAGTGCGCATTACTGCCCACCACCCAACTACTTAACGGTGCCTGTTTATTGTCTTGCTTTGCAGCGGCCAATACCGCCCATTTAGAGATATCCAGCCCCATCAGCGAAAGTGGATGCGTGTTAGTCGCTGCATCAGCTAATTGGCGAAGGTAGTAACCTTCACCGCAGCCCGCATCCAGGCAGCTAAAAGGCTGGCTGGCTGCCTTTTGAACCTCGGCATGGCCCAACACAGCATGACTAACCGCCTCCGCAATAGCTTGGTAATGCCCAGCACCAAGAAAACGCTGGCGAGCGGCCACCATCGCCTTGCTATCCCCCGGATCGTGGGAACGTTTTTGCTGCACCGGCAGTAAATTAACGTAGCCCTGCTTAGCAATATCAAAGCTGTGACCATCAGAGCATCGCCAAACGCTATCCGACCAACTGAGTGGTTTTCCGTCTAGCGGGCACGCCAGTGCTTGAAAAGGGGTAATGCTCATATCGGTGTCTTCGCAGAGATAGATGGGTGCATGCGTTTAGCGAGTCACCAGAATGATGCCAACTAAAATAACGCCACCGCCGATTACAAAATTAATGCTCAGCGGCTCATTGAGCAGCAGTGTACCAAACAGAATACCGAAAAGCGGCGCCAAGAAAGAAAACACGCCTAACTGCGAAGCGCGGTAGCGGCGCAACAAGGTAAACCATAACAGCAGCGCAGCAAACGAAATGATCAGCGTCTGAAAGCCAAGGCTGGCTATCGCCATCGGGGTAAACTGCGCGCTCATTAGCTGTCCGGATATAGCCGCCACCGGCAGGAGCAACAACGCCGTCACACTCAGTTGATAGCTCAGAGTGAGCTCTGCTGGCGCTTCGGAAAGCGATGTTCTGCGGATCACAACGGTCGTGGCTGCCCATGAGAGACCTGCGAGCAAGCCCAGTGCATCACCGATGACAATCTCGATGCTATAGGCGCCGCTTGGCGCCATGGCAATCACCATTCCCAGAAATGCCAAGCCGACGCCCCACCACTGGCGAATGGAGAGTTGCTCGCCAGGTACCCAAAGATGTAAACCCAGGGCAGCGAAGATAGGCGCAGTATACAGAAACACCGACATGTGGGACGCCAAGGTATAGGTTAACCCCCAGGCGATAAAAGCGAACTCAGCAGCAAACCCGAGGCCCACCAGTAACCCAGGGCTCCAATGGTGACCCACATCCGCCCACCGAATGCCTCGCCAATAAGCCAGCCCGCCGACCAGGCAAACCGCCATAATGGAGCGCAGGGCCATCTGTACCATGGGTGATATATCCTCAGCCACACCTTTAATGGCCACTTGCTGAAAACCCAACACTAGGCAAAATAGCAGCATCAGCGATGCTGCCGTTGCGTCCACTGTCTTTCGCTGTGCACGACCAATTATGCAGTCAGAATGGGGATTTGAGACTACTCTTTGATTACTCATTGCGGGCTCCTATAACCTATAGGTGCCCATTGCAACAGTAAGCATCTGTGCGTACAAACGATTACTTATCGGGTCTAGGCTTAGGAAAACTCACGCTATGAGAATAGAAAGGCTACCGCTGAATGCCCTGCGCGCGTTTGCCGAGGCCGTGCGCGAAAATAGCTTCAAAGCCGCCGCTTATCGTCTCGGGGTGACGCCTGGCGCCGTTAGCCGACAGGTCAAACAGTTGGAAGATCACTTAGGCGTGGTACTTTTTGAACGTCATGCCAATGGAGTTTTTGCCACCGAGGCAGGCCGGGTACTGGCTGAAGATGTTCAAGCGGGCCTTTTGCGTATCGCCAACGGCATACAGAACGTCACCGAGCGCTCAGAAGAGGCTTTTCGCTTGCTACTGAGTGCACCGCCCTCTTTTCTACAACTCTGGCTGCTCCCCCGCTTACCCCGCTTTGAAGCTAATGAGCGGCAAATAGAAATCTCTCTGGATGCCGAGGCGCGCTTAACGCCACCGCTGTGGTTGCCCAACAGGGCACGCTTATCACTTCGCTACGGCCGGGGCCCTTGGCCCGGCGTCACCAGCCAGCGTCTGTTTGAAGACACGCTATTTCCGGTTTGCTCGCCCTCCCTATTAGCGCAGGCAAGCATACAAACCCCCAACGATTTGCTGGCACAGACGCTGCTCACCGTGGAATGGTGCAGCCACGCAGGCCACCATATCCCAGGCTGGAGTGATTGGTTTAAAAGCGCCGGGGTAGCGCTCACCAAGATGCCCAACCAGCGGCAATACTCGCTTTACAGCCTGGCTCTGGATCAGGCCATTGCCGGCCAAGGCGTGGTACTCGCCAGCTACCCTCTGGTAGCTGACCGGCTAGCGAGCGGTGTTCTGGTACGCCCTTTTGCGGAGCAATATCCACTCGCTTCTCCATTCGCCTACGAACTGATTCTACCTAGTAATGGAGAAGCGCCACCGGCGGTAGCTAGATTCACGGAGTGGCTTGAACACGAAGCTGCCAGCTTTCGTGATACATCACTATAGCGGTGGCAGTCTCAACCTTTATTTCATCTACCTTCTTACTTAACCCTCACGCTTATAGCCTTGGAACAGCCCATACTGCCACTGCCGTACCGCCAGCACCGAGGTCGTGCCAAACCGCTGATGAATGGGTAGCCCGCTCTCTCGTTCGCATAGCGCATGAAACTCTTTTGCCAAGCGCTGCATGGTCTGCTGCCATTCAGCATTTCCCGCAGGGGATAATAGCCCGTTAAGGACGATGAGTTTTTCGCTGTCACTATCAAAACGGGAGCGGAAAAATTCGTTGGCGATATGCTGCTGAAAGAAACGCTGGATTGGCCCGTCCGCTCGCCAGCGGAAATTGGCGGCTACCCGACGTCTGATCCGGTTATCGGGGAGTAGATCAATAAGCTTAAGCCGCTCAAGCTTCAGTAACTGCCGGATACACTCTGCTTCACTTAGCTGGTACTGGTGATGAATTTCGTCGAAGCTATAGCCATTGATGACGCAGACAGCCACCAGAAACAGCTCACGATCATCCACAATACTCTGCTCTTGGGCATGGGTTAGCTCCTGCAAGCGCTGCTCGTCCGCTTGCATGGTCTGCACCAGCTCGGCGAATTCGATATTCAGCTGATCACAGATGCACTCCAGCCGCGATAGCGTAAAGTGTTTTTCAGCAAACAGGCGCTTCACGGAAGCTTCGCTCAACGCCAGCCACTGAGCGACATCGGCATAGGTTTTACCCTGAGCGCGAAGCTGGCGCTTTAGCGTTTCAATCAGTGAATCGGCTTGGGACATTGAAATCTCATCAGTGAAATGAAAGACCAGACAATATAAAAGTAGCAAATAATGATACCAAACAGCACCCATGACACAACTTTGTGCAAATGAGTTGCAACCAGTAAGCCTCACAGAGAAAGTGCTACGACTTCCAGGGATTAATAAGGCTAAACAACGATGCATCGACTACTGCACTTGAAGGGCGCTTGGCCCTATTTGATCGCTATTTTCCTCAATGCCTTTGTGGATCTAGGCCACAAGATCGTCATTCAGAACACGATCTTCAAAAGTTACGATGGCGAAGCACAGGTCGTGCTCACCGCACTGGTCAACGGACTTATCCTGCTGCCGTTTATTTTACTGTTTAGCCCGGCAGGCCATGTGGCTGACAGTTACCCCAAGGTGCGCATTCTGCGCACATCGGCTTGGGCCGCCGTCGTGGTCTCACTGGGCATCACCGCTGCCTACTACCAAGGCTGGTTCTGGCTGGCCTTTTCCATGACGCTACTGCTGGCGATTCAATCGGCCTTTTACTCACCGGCCAAATACGGCTTGGTAAAAGGGCTCTTCGGCAAGCCGCATTTGGCGGAAGCCAACGGGCTGATCCAGGCGGTTACGATTGGCGCCATTCTGGCAGGCACCGTGGCGTTTACCGCGCTATTTGAAACCTGGGTCTCACCAGACGATCAAACCCCAGCGCAGCTGTTGCGCCAAATAGCCCCTCTGGGCTGGCTGCTGGTGCTCAATAGTGCCCTCCAGGTGGTGGCGCTCTACCGCCTTCCGCTTGATCACACCACTCGGTCAGACACACCGCTGACCTGGCAGCGCTACATCAAGGGCACTGCCCTAAAAGACAATCTGCGGATTATCGCTCACCAGCCCGTCATCAGGCTCTCCATTATCGGCCTGGCCACCTTTTGGTCAGTGGGCCAAGTACTGCTGGCGGCTTTTCCCGCATATGCCAAAGATGCCCTGAGTATCGATAACACCTTAGTGCTCCAGGGTATTCTCGCCGCTAGCGGCATCGGGATTGCGCTGGGTTCCCTATTCGCCAGCAAACTTTCCCACAACCGTATTGAAACCGGCTTGATTCCCGTTGGCGCCGGTGGGGTGGCTGTGGGTTTATGGTGCTTGCCGCTGTTAACCACGCCCGGAAGCCAGGCGCTGAACTTTGTTTTTATCGGCATAATGGGCGGGCTTTTCATTGTGCCGCTTAACGCGCTGATTCAGTTTCACGCCGCCGACAACGAACTAGGCACCGTGCTGGCCGCTAATAACTGGATTCAAAACATCGCCATGATGGGCTTTTTGGTGCTCACGGCGCTATTCGCGTTGGCGGGAGTGAATAGCCACTATCTGCTGCTACTGATCGCTACCGTGGCCATGGTGGGCGGTGGTTACACTATTGTTAAGCTGCCCCAAAGCTTGGTGCGCTTTCTGTTGAGCTTCCTGCTGACACGCCGCTACCGTGTAGACGTCCATGGCTTGCAGAACCTGCCCGCCCAGGGCGGCGTGCTGCTATTGGGCAACCATATCAGTTGGGTGGATTGGGCCATGGTCCAGATCGCCAGCCCCCGCCCAGTGCGCTTTGTAATGCTCAGATCGGTTTACCAGCGTTGGTACCTGCGCTGGTTCTTCAAAGCCTTGGGCTGTATTCCCATCGAGCGCGGCAGCGGTGCCGAAAAGGCCTTGGCCGATGTCGCTGAACAGCTCAATGCAGGCGAGGTGGTGTGCATCTTTCCTGAAGGGGCGATCAGCCGCACTGGTCAACTAGGCGAATTCCGTCGTGGTTACGAGCGCGCCTGTGAAATGGCGAATCCAGATGTCAAAATTGTGCCTTTCTATCTACGTGGCCTGTGGGGCAGTCAGTTCTCCCGCTCATCCAGCAAGCTTAAAGAGCTGCGCAATTCGCCATTCCACCGCTCGGTAGTGGTCGCTTTTGGCAAGCCGCTGCCCAAAGACACCTCTGCCGATGTGCTTAAACGGCGTATTTTTGAGCAGGCTACCCGCTCTTGGCAGCGGGCCATGGGCGAGCTACCTACCCTGCCTAACGCCTGGATTCAGAGCGTTAAGCGCCGCCCTAGCGATCTGGCCCTGGCCGATACCCTGGGCCGCCCACTCAACGCAAGCCAAGCGCTCACCGCCAGCCTGCTGATGGCAAAACGACTTCGCAAGCTCAACCCAGGACAGAACGTTGGCCTACTGCTACCTACCAGCAGCGCCGGGGTGATCGCCAATATGGCCACGCTGCTGGCGGGCAAAACGGTGGTGAATCTTAATTACACCGCCGACCATGAGGCGCTTGCCTCTGCCCTTTCCCAGGCGGAAATCGCTACCGTCTTCACCTCACAGCGCTTTGTGAAGAAGCTTGAGCAGCGCGGGCTCGACGTTAGCCGATTGCTTTGCGAGAAGCAGGTGGTCTTTTTAGAAAACCTGCAAACCACGATTGGCCGCGCTGAGCGCTTGAGTACCTGGCTGGCGGTAAGACTACTGCCGACTTGGATACTACAGCGCTGCTTCTGCCACGGCCAAGATGCCGATGCCACTGCCGCCATCCTGTTCTCCAGCGGAAGCGAAGGCGAACCCAAGGGCGTGATGCTCAGTCACCGCAACCTGATGGCCAATATCAAGCAGACCTCCGATGTACTCAACACTCAGAGCAACGACGTAGTAATGGGTTCACTACCGCTGTTCCACGCCTTTGGCCTCACGGTCACCCAGCTGCTACCGCTAATTGAAGGGCTACCGCTGGTGTGCCACGCCGACCCCACCGATGCCCCCGGCATTGCAGGCGCTATTGCCAAGCACAAAGCCACTATCATGTTCGGCACCTCCAGCTTTTTAAGGCTGTTTGTGCGCAGCTCAAAAGTGCATCCGTTAATGCTGGAAAGCTTGAGGGTGGTGGTTGCCGGGGCTGAAAAGCTCGACGAAAACGTGCGTAATAGCTTTGCGCTGAAATTCCACAAGCCTGTGTATGAAGGCTACGGTGCCACGGAAATCGCCCCAGTCGCCTCAGTGAACCTGCCCGACGCCATGGGCGTTCACTATCAGCAGGTGCAGCGGGGCAGCAAGGTAGGCACCGTCGGTATGCCGCTGCCCGGCACCAGCTTCAAAATCGTCGACCCGGAGAGCTTTGAAGAGCTGCCCACCGGCGAGGCAGGCATGATATTGATTAGCGGCCCGCAGATAATGCAGGGCTACCTCAATGACCCCAACCGCACGGCCAAGGCGCTTCATGTGATCGATGGCCACCGCTGGTACATAACGGGGGATAAAGGCTTTATCGATGAAGACGGCTTCTTAACCCTGATTGACCGCTACGCCCGCTTTGCCAAAATCGGCGGTGAAATGATCAGTCTCAGCGTCGTTGAAACGGCGGTTCAGGCGGCTCTGGAGGATATAGACACCGCACTGATGGCGGTGAATATTCCCGATAGCCGCAAAGGTGAGCGCATTGTGCTGCTCTCAGAAACAGCGTTAGACGCCAAAACTGTTAAGGCCACTATGCTCGCTAACGGTACGCCACCCATGATGATCCCCAGCCATTGGTTTACGGTAGAGACCATCCCTCACCTTGGCTCTGGAAAAGCGGACTTTGCAGGGGCGAAACGTTTGGCTCAAGCACTGATAGAGGAAGAACTGAAGCATTAAAAGGTGATGCCTACAGCTACCAAGGTGGGCTTTTGGATGGGAAAATAGTGAACCTTTGTTCAATTAACTCTGGATTTAAAGGTGTTTTGAAAAGAAGTCTAGCAGCAGCTCATGATGTTTATTCTGCCCTGAGCTGCTAGGTATATGATCCTCACCTTCGTAGTAGTGCACTTCCGGGGAGCGGCCATGCTCGAGCAGGTGCGCTTCCAAACGTTTGGTCATTTCCACCGACCACATTCGGTCTTTGGTGCCATGGGAAAGCAGTAGCGGCCCTGGGTAGCGTTCGATTTCTATCGGCGTGGTCGGCAGCAAGTCTTCGTGACTACCACACCATGTCCAGGCGCGTTTGCTGACATCCCAGGCTTGCCAGCCCGGGTCACCCGCATCGCGAAAGCTACGTGCATCAAAGGCACCGCACACCACATCGGGCGGGCTATGGGCGGCGATGGCATCAGGCATACCTTCGATCTTATCTCTTGCCATCAGTGAGCCGAGCAATAATGCATGCTCGGCGCCGCGTGAGATGCCATAGAGCCCTACTCGCTCATCAGCGAACTGGAATTCCCGTAGGGCTTTAAATGCCTCTACGCTGCGATCCAGTGGGTAATCGATAATATGCCCCGCGCTCCAGGCATTACCGCCGCTTGAGTAGCCATAAGGGAACGCCAAGAAGCCATGGGCGGCGAATAGCATCGCGTCACGATGACTCCACCCCGCCCATGCGCCTTCAGAACCATGCAGCAGCATGACAGCTGGAAAAGGCCCATCGCCTGGTGGGCCATAGGTAACGCCCCAGCCGGTTATCAAACGCTGCACGATATTTAAAGGCATCTAGCCACCCCCTCTTTCACCGTAAACTTCTCTTTCCTCACCATGATACTTACCAAGCACAGTAAAAAGAGTGAAAGTCATGTAGAAAGCGGTCACTTCTTGTACCTAGGTACTCTCAGCGCCATAAGGCTTTATCAGGTCAAAACGCGTAGCTTTTCCCTGGGTTCTTTAAACGAGTCGGTTGCGATGCCAAACCGCTCCGAAAGCTCGCAGATTTGGCGCCAGTTAAGCTTGCGGCGCCCACTGAGAACTTCAGACACCACCGATTGAGCGCCAACTTCAGGTAGCTCGCTCTGCGCTATCCCATGCTCTTGCATAAGGTAGCGAAGTACCTCACTTCCAGACACCTCCGGCATCGGGCGATGTACTTCATCATAGGACTCAATGATATCACCCAAGCGATTCGCCAGGCCGGCAAGTGGGTGTGTCTCATCGTCACCGACAAGATCAAGAATTTCATCAAGCGCCTCGACCCGGGCATCGTATTCAGCTTCGGTATGTGGATCGCTAAGAAGAGGGGCAAGATAAACCCAGTGTTCCGTCGCTTGCTCAACGAGTGTGTGCATGGTCACTCCTTTTTCCACTTACCCTTTTCATACTCTTTGTGATCAAGGATATGGCGGATAAATACTTTTTTACTCTGATAGTGAACAACAGCGATTAACCTCAGCTTGTTGCCACCTATGTCAAAAACGTGAAAGTTTCCCACTTTATCAGTGGCTGGGAATAGCGCTTTCATGGCATTGAAATCTTTTGGGTCATTAGACTTCATCAGCCGATACCATGCTTCTAGGGCAGTGGCAGTATTCGGGTTTGCTTTTATAGCTTCCCAAATACGCTTCTGTGTGATGACGTGCACTAGCTAAACCCTCATTTATATGACCACATTATAGCAAAATGCGATAAATAGCAAATTGCTATACACGAGAAAGCAGCGCTGCTTAGCGGCCACCTACTCTGATGGCTTCACCTCAACACTATCCACTTCCCCCGAGTTCTTCCCTTGCGTCCCACGAGCGATGTCATTGTGACTGATGACCACGATCTCTCTAGGCCACCACTTGGGATAATTATCGCGAATAAAGGCCAACAGTTTTTCTCTTACACTCATTTCGGCTGCCCAGCCTGCCATGGGGTCTGAGGTCATTAAGTAGCAAGTGACGGTTTGTGCCGTGCCCGTTTGTGCGGTCACGTAGCATAGCAACTTGTGGTGCTCGATAACGCTGTCTTCTTCTTTAGCGAACTCGATGAATTTATTCCTTAATACATCAATATCTGCGCTCAAATGAAGGCTCACCTCCAAGAACCGGTACATCTTGGAACTCTTGACCGACAGGTTCTCGAAAGGCTTGGACGTAAAGTAGGTGACTGGCACGATTAAACGCCGCTCGTCCCATGTCCTTAAGCGAATAAAGGTATAAAAAATGCCTTCTACATAACACCACTGGCCTTCAAAAATCACCAGATCCCCTATGCGAATCGGCTTGGCAAACGACAGCTGAAATGAAGAAAGGATATTGCCTAACACCGCTTGCCCCGCGACACCGACCAGCACCGCCAGCACACTGGCAGAAGCCAGAATGGATAAGCCCAGTGATTCAAAGAGCTGAATTTGCCCAAGAATATAAATTGAAACACCGGTTACGGTAATCAAAATAATAAGACGACGCAGCGCATACAGGGAGGTCAACAGCCTACGCTGATCCCTGGGCTTCGTATCATCGATTTCACCGACAATACGTCGCGTCAAACGCAGCATGATGGTATCCACCAAGCGCAATGAAATGGTGCCGACAGCCCAAGCCAAAATACTGATCAATAACACCCGGAAAGTGGTCGTGGCCACGGCCGAAAACGAAACCACGTAATCCAGCAACATTTGGGTGACTAGAGACATCGCAATAAGCGCGGCGGGAGTACCAATTTGGCTGGCAAAAATGCTCGACATCCCTGAAGGCAGCCACTTCGACATCAACCCAATCAGCCGGTGAACTCCCCACCCAAACATAACCACGAAAACCAGAAAGAGTGGAATCGCAATCCATTCCCAAATTCTAAGAATGCCAAACGATGCCTGAAAACGTTTGGGGATATAGTTTTCCAACATTGAAGGGCCGTATTGCTCATAAAGCACCGGGATGTAAGACACGCTGATCGGCATAATGAGCCAGACAGGCTCCTGATCGCCCACCCGGTACCTGCCCAGGCGAATATCGTAAGTTTCTCCATTGGCTTGCATGGATGACACTTCGACATTACGGCGAGTCTCTCCCACGCGAGGATTTTGTCCAGAAGAGTCTTCAATAACGGCGTCCTCTCGACCTGGCAGATCAGAAACACTCAGCCACTCACCGCGTTGGAAAATCTCTGCCAGTTGGCGAGCGAGCTCGCTCCCCCGCTCGCGCTGTTCGCCTTCTGAAAAATCAGCAAGGTTGAGCATGTGAGCGGCAGCCTCATACTCTTCCTGCCCTGTCAGATCCAGAAAACTTCTGATCGACTCCCTTGGTGTTACTCGATTTGCTTCTTCGGGGGCTTCACCCAGCCCCGTATTTAATGCATCGACCGTAAACCATCGCTCACTTTCGCTCTCTCCTCCCTGAGTTTGTGCCGCGCATAGGTTGGAAAAGGTCATTGCCATCACCAACAAACCCCATGCGAGCCACGAGCTGTTTGCTTTCATAAATGCCTTATTCATTGAAGTGGGTGAGTTTGACTACCCACCGACCGGCCCTGTCGAGCCAGTCCAGCGTCATTACTGGACTATCCATGTCAGTGGAGGAACAAAGTACAGCCTACCTTACTGAATGAAGCAAGACAGAATGCAATAGTGAGAAATGGAGTGAGAAGAGCTCGCCATATAAAGTAAATTTTACTTAACGCTTTCTCCTAACTTAGTTAATTCCGCATTGTATAAAGCCACCAGCAAGGGCTCGCCCTTGGTATTCACCCTCAACTGGCCATAACGTGCTGGCTCATAGCGTTCCCCATGGCCCTCCTGAAAGAAGAACGCATCCGTGGTGAAGCGTACTTGACTATTGCGCAAACGGTAGCGAAGGCGCCGTTCGTCGTCGCGTAAAGAGGAGCCATCATCCAACCTCTGGAAGTGGGCGATACGCTTTTCATCCAAACGCACCACTACATAACCGTTACGAGCTTTCAGCGAGTCTTCATAACGCTCACTTTGATGAAGCGCGCTTTGAATTTGATCACTCAGTGCAAAATTTAGCGCCATATAGTCGCCCTGCATCAATGAGCGCGGATCGACAGGCGCCAGCTCCAGGTAAACAATTTCTCCCTCGGATAAATGACGCTCTTTCTGCCAAACGGCCCAGTTCACCGCCATTAGCACAACGACGGTGGTTAACACTATGATCCAGCGATTTCGCTTGGCTTTCAGCATCATTTCCCGTGTCCTCCTACAGAGGTCGACGGACTATTTTCCGCTTCGCTCATCCACTTGTGCAGCGCCCAACGCAGCGCCAGCAGCCCACCCCCCAACACCAACAGCGTGAGTGCCTTGGTAAACAGCGTTGCCTCCAGCCAGTAGTAATAGCTGCCAATGCCCGTCAGCAGAGAAAGCACTCCAAGTCCCATCACTCGACGATGCCCCATAGCAAACCCTAACAGTACGACGAACAAGCCTTGGCCCACACCCGGTGCATAAAATGAGACCAGCAACAGCGCGAAAGGACTAAGATATAAACCCCAATGGGTTTTGGAATGAGGAATTTTATAGAGCAGCACCGCCAGAGAGAGTGCCACTAACACGGCGTTCAACCAGGGTGCTGACCATGCAAAAGCGTTAGTGCTCTGTGCGTCAAACCAGAAGGCAAAGGAGTGGCCGCTATGCGCTAATCCCTGGATCACCAAGAGGCCTATCAACAGCCCGTAGCCCCATGCTTGCACATCATGAATACGACCAGGCCAGCGAAACTCATTCAGCCAGAGCAGCGCCAAAGCCAACAGCATCAATCCACCCGCTACAGGCGCCATAGCATTCACTGCCAAAGCCATATAGAGCGTCAAGCTGGCGGCAAACGCTGAAAACGTACGATGAACCTGGCTCGGCATCACCAACGTCAATGCGCACTGCAAAGCCAGCAGCGACCACCACAAATAAGTGGACGAATTCCAGAACTCGACCAGCGCCCACGCTATTAGCAGCTGCCCGGCTAAGCTAACCGCAAGCGCCAAGTGTTCGAGCACATCACCGCGAGCTTTGCATAACAACCCAAAAGCCGCGCCGATCATCACAAGTCCCAGGCCTAACGACGCCGCGGGGCTCTCCACCACAAACACCACCCCCATGGCGATAAAGCCGAGCAAGAACAGCGCCGCCAACCAGCCGGAAAAGGCCTGCAGCGCACGTACAAACCAAGGCGTTTGCAACTGCGCTGGCGTAGTAGGCTCGTTTAACGGAATGCCTGCTTGGCTCAACCGAACGCTTAAATCATTAACGTTGTTCGTCACTGGGAAATCTCCCGATGTAGCCGCTTTAGCCATACCACGGCCCCGGCGCCCATCGCCAGCACTGCGATGGTGATCAGCAGCAGACTTCCCTCCTGCCAATCACCTTCCCAGAGCAACAGCCTGGCAAGCAGCAGCGTGGTCACCGTTAACGCCGAGACACAGCCACCCGCGATCATAAACAGGTCAGGCCGCCAATAGCGGTAAATGCTATACAGCACCGCCAGCCAGAGTGAGTAAATCACCAGCACAGGTGACCATACGAGGCCTACATCGACGATCGACACTATCATTAACAGCGTTATCGGCATCCCGCTGCCCACCGCGAGCAAGCGTACCGCCCACTGCCGTGGCCAGTCCCGGTAACGGGCACCCCACTCCCAGGTTATTAATGCCAGGGTGTTTAGCCCAAACAGCCCCCAAAGCGCAGCATCGCTACTGGTCAAAACACCAAACGGCCCGCCCCAGGTACGAAAATAGAGCCCGACGGCCAAATTAAGTAACCCCAGCCACAGCACCCAGAGCAGCTCAAAGCGCGCCACCCAGACCCAGGGCAGAGCAAGCAGTGCCCAGGTAAAAAACAGCTGCCAGGGGTCGGCACCGGTTTGGTACACCTGCCCGAACAGCGCCAACAGCACACCCACCAATAAAGTGACCGAGGTTAACGCCACACGCTGAACCATCGGGCTGGCCTTGGGCCAAACAGCGATGCCTACCGCCAGCACCATCGCTGCCTGCACCACGCCAAAGCGCAGCCAACGGCCCATCTCGGCCCAGTTATAAGCGATGAAAAACAGCACCGCGAAGACCAGCGCCAGCCCGCCTAGCCACAGCAGTAGGCGATCAATAAACAGCGCCCAAGCGCGAGGCGAAGGGAGCAGGCCAGAAGCTTGCACTGCGCGCGTCACCTGTTCAGGCGGTATCACACCCTGCTCAATCAGTGATATCAGTTCACGGCGGGTAGATGCCATGGGGGCTCCTTGTTGAAACTAACTTGTTGAATCCAACTTTTTTGACATATAGGAGTTGATACTTTTGCCATCGCACTATCATTCGTCCACCTGTGACACTTTTGTGAGATTTGCGCGATACACTCTTTAACACCGCGTGACCCTACTGTGATGGTGAGCAACGAGGATGGTTTTAAGCCTGCCAACCCGGCAGACTTAAAATCCAGGGGAAATCACCATGAACAAGTTCACTACCTTCGCTGCCATCTGCCTGCTCAGCCTAATGGCAACGGCCAGCCATGCCGATGAGAAAATGTCCGAAGAGGGCATGATGGAAGACGACATGCATGAGTCAATGGAGCATGAGTCCATGGATAATGATGACATGAAGATGGACGATATGTCCGACTCTATGGATGACGCCATGGGCGATTCCATGACCGATTCAATGGACAGTGATATGCAAGATGACAGCATGTCTGAAGGTGATATGGAAATGGAAGAGGATATGGAAAGCGAGGGCATGTAAGCCTCAGCACACAAACTTATCGCGAACATTGAAAAGCCAGGCAGCTATGACACGAAACGTACTGATTATTGAGGACAACCCGGGTATTGGTGAGCTCGTCCGTATACACGTGGCCGAACTCGGCATGAACCCCGTTCTTT
Organism: Halomonas sp. FeN2; assembly: GCF_020595105.1. Taxonomy (NCBI): domain Bacteria; kingdom Pseudomonadati; phylum Pseudomonadota; class Gammaproteobacteria; order Oceanospirillales; family Halomonadaceae; genus Halomonas; species Halomonas sp. FeN2. The sequence goes on along the minus strand of NZ_CP074200.1, from coordinate 3,493,026 downwards.
GTGAGCGTGGGGATACTGGGCTTGCGCGTTTTCGTGAAGGAGGAATCGACCTGGTGATTCTCGACCTGATGTTGCCCGGTATGGACGGGCTTTCCGTATGCCGCGAAATCCGCTCCGGCCCAGGCTATGTTCCCGTACTCATGCTCACGGCTAAAAGCACTGAGCTGGATCGGGTTCTAGGCCTGGAAATGGGAGCGGACGATTACCTCACCAAACCCTTTAGCGTGGCCGAACTCTCTGCCCGGGTGAAGGCCTTGTTCCGACGCGTGGATGCCATGGCGTCCGCGCCTGCAGTAGAAACCAACAATGAAGCGCTAACCGCCGATGGGCTGCGTATTGACCCCGCTCGTCGGCGTGTATTTATACACGAGCATGTCGTCGAACTCACCGCCCGAGAGTTTGACCTGCTCTGGCACTTTGCCAGCCATCCGGGGCGGGTATTTAGCCGTGTTCAACTACTCGACGCTGTATGGGGCTACAGCCATGAAGGCTACGAGCATACCGTCAACACCCATATCAATCGGCTGCGCGGCAAGATCGAAACGGATCCCGCGCACCCGGCATTTATCCAGACGGTTTGGGGGGTGGGCTATCGCTTCCGCGAATAAACCATGCTGAAAACACTCTACACCCGGCTCGCCCTCGGCCTATTTCTGCTGTTGCTGGCCGTCGGCCTGCTTTACACCTTTATTAGCCTGTATTCGCTGCGTGAATACAGTGCTTCAGTCAACCAGGCACTGCATCAGGATCTGGCCCAGAACCTAGTGTCTGACAGGAACCTAGTCCGTGACGGTGAACTTGACCGTAGCGCCCTGGAAGAACTGTTCGCCCTTTACATGGCCATTAACCCCAGCATCGAGATCTATCTGCTGGATCTCGATGGCACTATCCTCTCCTATTCGGCAGACCCAGCGAAGATCAAACGCAACCAGGTCTCTCTGGGGCCCATACACAAGCTAATGGATGACATGAGCCTTTACCCGCTGCTCGGCGACGACCCCCGCAGCCATGACCGGCAGAAAGTCTTTTCCGTTACCCCGGTGCCCTCCGCAGACAACCCGGAAGGGTATCTTTATGTGGTGCTGCGGGGAGAAGAGTATGACGCGGCGGAGACCATGGCCCGTGGTGGCCGTATTCTGGAGATGAGCGCCTGGGCATTGCTGGTTAGCTTGGCAGTGGCAATGGTCGCGGGGCTGACTATTTTCCACCTACTGACCCGCCGACTGAGGTCATTAACGCGACTGGTAGCAGAATTTGAAAACAGCGATATGAGCCAGAATTCGCCCAGCGCTGGTTTTCACACGACAAGATGGCGCGACAGACGGCCCGTGGTGCGCGACGAGATCGACTACCTAGGGGCTTCCTTCGACGATATGGCTAGCCGGATTGTCACTCAGATTGAACAACTGAAGGAAAAGGACGCCCAGCGTCGCCGCTTGGTTGCCCAGGTATCCCATGATCTGCGCACGCCGCTGGCTTCCATACAGGGCTATATCGAAAGTCTGAAATTAAGACGTGACCGCCTCAGCCCCCAAGAACAGGATCGCTTTCTGGATATCGCCCTCAAAGAGGGCCGCCGCCTAAGTCGCTTGGTGGATGAGCTCTTTGAGCTTGCTGCGCTTGAGGCGCAGGAAAAACAGCCGGTGCCGGAGCCCTTCCCGCTGGCCGAGCTAGTTCACGATGTAGTGCAGAAACACGGCCAGTCCGCACAGGAAAGCCAGCTAACGCTCAGCCTCAGTGGTGATCCGGCATTGCCCACCGCCTACGCCGATCTGGCCATGACCGAACGAGTGTTGGACAACCTGATCAGCAACGCTATTGCCTACAGTCCGCCGGGCAGTCGTATTGACGTTATTGTCGGCCAGGCGGAGGGTAAACCCGAGGTTTACGTGCAGGATAGCGGCCCCGGCATTGCAGAGCAGGATCTGCCGCATATTTTTGATCCCTTCTATCGTGGTGAAGCTACTGACGGCTCTGGCCATGCAGGGCTAGGGCTGGCCATTGCGCGCAGAATCATGACCCTTCAGGGGGGTGATATCCGTGTGGAAAACCGTGCTTCAGGCGGCGCGTCCTTCTGCATACGTTTGCCGATATACACGTCCTTATGAAGCGACGTTTAAAAAACGTAATAACTTTGCGAATTTTCTGTGATAAATCTTGTACAAGATGGTCACAGCTATAACATCTTATCCATCGCGAGTGGAGGCACCCAATGCTCATTAAGATTGCCAAACCCAGTGACTTACACGAATCCGATGTCACACCGGAATCCATCTACCTCTCCCGGCGGCGCTTTATGGGCGGCATGGCAGGCCTAGGCGCAGGGCTCGCCCTATCCGGCCACGTGCACGCCAATGAAGACTACTCCGATGTACCCGAAGGCGATGCACCCGCGTGGCTAAAGGAGAAAATCAGCGAGACCGAGTGGCGCGCCATCACTCCTAGTAACCCTGACAAGGACAAAATCGCCCCCTTTGACGACGCCAGTGGCTACAACAACTTTTTCGAGTTCGGCACCGACAAGGGCGACCCTGCACGCCATGCTGGCAGTCTGGAAACCCAACCCTGGAGCGTGGTGGTCGATGGCGAAGTCAATAACGGCGGGCGCTTTGCCCTGGAGGACTTCGCCAAGCCCTCACAGTTTGAAGAGCGCATTTACCGCTTGCGCTGCGTTGAGGCATGGTCGATGGTGATTCCCTGGCTGGGTATTCCGCTGGCCGATATCATCAAACGCGCCGACCCTACCAGCAAAGCCAAATACGTACGCTTTGAAACCCTGGTGGATCCAGAGCAAATGCGCGGGCAGCGCTCCTCGTTTTCGATCATCGACTGGCCCTATGTGGAAGGCCTACGCCTGGACGAAGCCATGCACCCGCTGACGATACTGGCTATGGGCATGTATGGCCGCGAGCTACCCAACCAAAACGGCGCCCCCCTGCGGCTAGTCGTACCCTGGAAATACGGCTTCAAAAGCATCAAGTCGATTGTGCGGATATCGCTGGTGGAAGAGCAGCCGGTTAACTCCTGGCAGGCAATTGCTGCCAACGAGTACGGCTTCTACGCCAACGTGAATCCCAACGTCGACCACCCCCGCTGGAGCCAAGCCACCGAGCGGCGCCTGCCCAACAGCCTGTTCAACCCCAACACCATCGACACTCTAATGTTTAATGGTTACGCCGATGAAGTCGCCGAGCTCTATGCGGGTATGGATTTGAAGGAAAATTACTAATGGCCAGCCCACGTATATGGTTAGCATGGCGCGTGGGCGTGTTTCTGGCCGCGCTAGCACCGCTGCTGTTCTGGAGTTGGCAGGTAGCCAATAACGCCGCCGGCCCCGAACCGGGGCGTTACCTGCTACTGAATATCGGCATCGGCGGACTGTGGTTGCTGCTGCTCACGCTCAGCCTTACCCCACTGACCAAGCTCACCCGCTGGAAAGGCTTTGCGCTGATCCGACGCCAACTGGGCCTATGGACGCTCGCCTACGCCACCCTGCATATGCTCAGCTACGCGCTGTTTATTCTCGGGCTTAACTGGGCGCTGCTTGGCAGCGAGATCGTCAAACGACCCTACATCATCGTCGGCATGATCGCGCTGATCGGCCTTGCCGTGCTGGGCGCCACATCCAACCGCTGGGCAATGAAGCGCCTGGGCAAACGCTGGAAGCCGCTGCACAAATTCTCCTACGCCATTTTGGGTCTGGTACTGCTGCACTTCTTCTGGGTAGTGCGCGCGGATATGCAGGAGTGGGCCATGTATGCCGCTATTTCGGCGCTCATCATGTCCACTCGCCTGCCCCCAATTGCCCGTACACTGCCTAAACTTCGCCATCGATTGAGTCGTACTTAGGGCTTGTAAGAAAAATCAACCGACGGAACCTAACCAAGTACGCAGTGAAGATGCTTACGATAAGCCGCTTTATCGTGATCGACATCCGGCATCTTCATTACATCGTTGGCGATAAAGGTCGGCAACGCTTCTAAGCCAATAAATTCCTGAGACTTATGGAAAGAGAAGTAGACACCATCCACACCGCGCCCTTCGAAGAAGTTGTCAGGCTCATTGAACGCTTCCAAAGGCGCGTTCCATGTCAGCGATAGCATATAGCGACGGCCCTGCAGCAGGCCACCACTGCCGTACTGCTTGGTCGGGTCTTGGCGGCTGCGGCCATCGCTGGCGTAGAGCGAACCGTGGCCTTCTGTAAACACCTCATCGATGTAGCGCTTCACAATCCAGGGTGCGCCCATCCACCAACCAGGCATTTGATACACAATGGTGTCCGCCCATAGGTAGTTCTGCACCTCGGTATCAAGATCATAACCCTGATCAATCACCGTTTCGCGCAATTCATAGCCCATTTCCTGCAACGTACTCACCGCCACACCGTGCAACGTATTGTTGAGTTCACCGCCAGAGTGGGCAAATGCCTTGCCGCCGTTAATCAGCAGAATTTTCATCAATAAAACCTCTAAAGACAGCCTAATATCCATGCTTATATTCTTTGGCATGGCGTTTAATGAGCGGTATTGTGAGTTCAAGGCATGCGAAAGAATAGCGACGCTTCAGCAAGACACTTTTGATTTAAAATCAACAGTTCTGATATTTACTATTAAGGCAGCCAGTAAGTTTATGAAAAGCACTCTATGAAAAGCACCCTTGAAGAACAGCAAGCATTTGTGACGGTGGTCGATAGCGGCTCAATCACCGGTGCCGCCGAACGGCTTGGCATTACCGTTTCTGGGGTTAGCCGTGCGCTCAACCGCCTGGAGCAAAAACTCGGCGCTACCCTGCTGCGCCGAACTACTCGTCGCTTGGAGCTGACCGAGGAGGGAGAGACGTTTCTTGGTCACTGCCGCCGTATTTTAGCCGCCGTGAATGAAGCCGAAGAGGCAATGCTGAATCGCCATAATCAGCCTCAAGGCAGGCTACGGATCAACGCCGCACCCAGCTTTATGCAATTCGTGATTGTGCCGGTGATTGGCGAGTTCCGCGCCCGCTACCCGGGTATTACGCTGGAACTCGACACCCACGACCGCTTTGTCGACCTGTTGGAACAGCGGGTTGATTTGGCCATCCGCATTGGCAAGCTTGAAGATTCGTCGCTGCACGCCCGCCTCCTTGGCTACAGCCCGCTGCGCCTTCTGGCCAGCCCCGCCTACCTTGAACGCCACGGCGCACCGCAAAGCATCGACGACCTTCAACAGCACAGCCTGCTAGGCTTCAGTCAGCTCGATCATCTCAACCGTTGGCCACTGTGCCGCGCCGATGGCCAACCCTTACATATCACCCCAACCCTGGCGGCCTCCAGCGGAAGTACGCTAATAGAGCTGGCCATTGCCGGAGAAGGCATCGTTTGCCTGGCCGACTTTATGACCATCACTCCCCGTCACAACGGCACACTGGTGGATGTACTACCCGGCTGTACAGAAATACAGACCCAAGCTGTGAACGCCGTGTATTACCGCCAAACCACGCTTTCACAGCGCACCCGACTGTTTATGGAGTTTCTAGCAGAACAGTTGCCGGGTAGGTATTTGCAAGGGTGACCTCCAAGATCAATCAGCTCACTACCCACTCATTAAAGACCTGCCTCTCGGAGTCGCTCCCTTTATGGGCATAATAGACCAGCCGTAGGTGGCGCTCTTCATCGAAGGTGAGAGTGGTGTGCTCAAACGCCACCTCACCCAGCCCCTCAAGATAAAGATGACGCACACCTTGGCAAGGCGCGTTGACCTCTTGGGTTTTCCACAACTGCTTAAACTCAGGCGATACCTTGGATAACTCTTCAACCAGCTCATCAATGGCGGGATCTTGCGCCGCTCGGGCAAAGTCGCGCCGAAAGCTGGATAGCATTTGGCTGACTTGCGCTTCCCAGGGTGACAAGCGCTGACGCATGGCAGGGTCGGTAAATAACAGCCACAGCATATTGCGGCGCTCTGGTGCATGGTAAGAGAAGCTGAACAGCTTATTGGCTGCGCTATTCCACGCCAGCACATCCCAGCGCAAGTTCAGGATATACGCAGGTCGCGTAGGCAGGTCGTCCATCAATGTTTGAACCAGCGGTGGCACGCTGCACCAGGTTTTACCTAGCTCAGAGGGTAAGCGCTGATGAGTGAGCAAGAATAGATGTCGGCGCTCAGCAGCATCCAGCTTGAGCGCTTTAGATAGATTGTCCAGAAACGTGGCCGATACGCTGATATCGCGGCCCTGCTCCAACCAGGTATACCAAGTAAGCCCCACACCTGCTAACGCAGCGACTTCTTCACGCCTTAACCCCGGCGTACGCCTTCGGCGGCCACGAGGAAGCCCCACCTCTTCTGGGGCGATTTTCTCTCGGTGCATGCGTAGAAACGCAGCCAAGTCTTCCCGCTTTCGAGTCAGCGTCCGGGGAGCAGTCATCCTGTTACCTTTAAATAACTCATCACTTTTAGTAATAGCATAAACGGTTAAATTGTACCCCCTTAAAAGCCTCTCCAGAATAGCCCTTCGCTGGCAAAACAGCGCTGGCGGATTCTTTTCTACTGCTTATGTCTGGAGAGCGTTATGGCTAACCAATCTCGTTTATCGGTATATCTCGTGGCACTGGGTGCGTTTGCACTTGGGATGGCCTCTTATGTCACTGCGGGGCTAATTCCACTCATAGAAGGCGCCTTTAGTGTCTCTGCGGCCACGGCTGCTCAGTTAGTCACGGCATTCACCTTAGCCTATGGCTTAGGTTCGCCTGTCGTCGTTGCGCTACTACCTGGCACGTACCAACGCCTGAGTTTACTACTAGCGTTAGCCGTTTTTATTGTGGCTAATATCGCCAGCGCCCTAGCTACCAGTTTTATATCACTCGCGCTATGGCGGGCGGTCGCTGGCGTTGGCGCAGGGGTTTACCTTGCCATGGGCATTGCCGCCTCAGCCGCTATAACGGCTGAGGCTCACCGTGGTAAAGCGATTGCCATCATTATGGGTGGTATGGCGAGCGGCACGGTACTGGGGGTTCCTATCAGCCTGTTACTGGCAGAGCGTTTAGGCTGGGAATCAGCGATGTGGCTTATTTCAGCACTCGGTTTAATCGCCTACGCGGGGCTACAGGTAAAACTACCTGCGCTTCCATCCGCACCAACGCTTTCACTTGTTCGCAAGCTCGCTATTTTGCGAAGCCCTTATGCCATGGCCATTCTGGCGGTTTCCTTATTGGCGGCCATTGCCAGCCTGGGCATGTACACCTTTATCGCCCCCTTTATGGCAGCCGCCGATTCAGGCACAGTGCGCTCCATTACCGGCTATTTATGGGTATGGGGGATTGGTGGCGTACTGGGTAGCTTTTTGGTTGGCCCCTTGGTGGACAAATTTATCGGGCCCGTTATTACCTTGGCAATTATGCTGCTGCTTTCTATAGCGCTCATCTCGCTGCCCTTTGCAGCGTCAATTCATCCTCTGCTGACGTTACTGCCGATTGCGCTTTGGGGCGCCGTGGGCTGGGCGCTGCAAGTGCCACAAAACAACGAGTTGGTTCGCACCCGCCAAGCCCATGGCGACGGCAATTTGGCAGTCGCGCTCAATGAATCGGCTCTCTATCTGGGCAGCGCGATAGGCGCGGCGAGCGGGGGTATTGTGCTTGCTCTCCACTTGCCGGCTTCGACATTAGCGGTAGGCGCCGGTGCTATCGCCGCCATTGGAGCGGCAACACAGTTCATCATCATGGTACGCACTCGCTAGCTCTGTTTGCAGCACGCCAAGGGGCACTCTTTACGCCGCTTGGCGATTATAGGACAAGTGGTACTTTCACTCTCTATACTGATGGCTGGCTTATTTGCAGGTGGCAATTAAACATCTGACTCGTTGTCAGATAGCCAAACCCACCTTCCCATTGTCGTTACTTCCAGGCCACTTAAGGATGTTATGGGTGTTCAAGAAATTGCTGTCGGTGGCATCTACTTAAGCCCTCTGTTGATCTACGCGCTGATCGGCTTTGTGGCTACGCTGACCGTTCGTTCACTACTGCACTGGGTGGTCGGCGAGTACGCGCTCTGGTACGAGGCGTGGTTCGACATTTCATTGTTTGTCATCCTCACCGCTGCCACCACGTTCATTTTTACTGTTTTGCTTCAAAGCCCTTAAGACAGCCCCTTGAGAGAATCGCCGATGCGCCCTTCGCTCCGTATTTTGCTCACCCTTGTTATTGTCGCCATTGCCGTTGCCGCCGGCGCATGGTTATGGCGCTACTACCTCTATACCCCCTGGACGCGCGACGCTCGGGTTCATGCGGAAGTGGTGACGGTTGCCCCCGATGTATCTGGCTGGGTACGCACGCTTGAAGTGGCGGATACTGATTATGTCGCCCAAGGCGACACGTTGTTTGAGATCGATAACACGCGTTACCAAGCAGCGGTGGACAGCGCCCAGGCCACGGTTGACCATCGTCAGGCAACCCTGGAGCTAAACCGCGCCGAGGAGGGTCGACGTAACCAGTTGAGTAACAATCGTGCGATTAGCGTAGAAAACCAGCAGATTGCCCAGATCAACTCGCGCATTGCCGCCGCTGATTTACAGCAGGCTCAGGCGGAGCTGGCCAGCGCCCAGCTTGATTTAGCCCGCACTCAAATAACCGCGCCGGTCAGCGGCCATATCCTCAATGTCCATCTTACCGCTGGCACTTACGCTAATCGGGGCACGCCGGTGATGGCGCTGATCGCGGATAACTCCTTCTATGTCGTGGGTTACTTCGAAGAGACCAAAATGACGTCGATCAACGTGGGCGATCCGGTGGATGTGATTCTGATGAACGGCGACACCCATCTGGAGGGCCGAGTGGCGGGTATTGGCCGAGGCATTGCCGATAGCAACACAACCCTTAACCAGCAGTTGCTACCGCAAGTGGAGCCCACCTTTAGCTGGGTGCGCCTGGCTCAGCGTATTCCGGTGCGCATTTCACTGGAAGACGTCCCTGATGACACCCTACTGAGCGTCGGCATGACAGCAACCGTGCGTGTCCGCCCTGCCGAAAACGCTGCCGATCAGCCTGAGTAACCCATGTCGCCGTTTGTTAGCACCTATCTGACGCCTAACGCCACGGCGGTCAAGTTTGCCATCAAGACCGCTCTGGCAATGATGCTCGCTCTCTATATCGCGTTGATGTTCGACTTGGAGCGCCCCTACTGGGCGCTGATGTCGGCGGCGTTTCTGCAGATCCGCCCCATGAGTGGCATGGTGGTAGAGAAAGGCATCTGCCAGCTTGTCGGCACCTTTATTGGTGCCGTTGCGGGCATCGCGATCATGGCCCTATTCGCTCAGGCCCGCGTACCTGCGCTTATCGTGCTGACCGCTTGGATTATGCTGTGCACCTACGTGGGCTCGCTGTGGCGTAATAACTACACTTACGGCTGCCTGATGGCCTCCGTAACGGCCATGCTGATCGTGGTCATCTCCAGCGGCAGTTCGCCCGCCGGAATATTCGATATCGCCGTGGCGCGCCTTACCGAGCTGGGGCTAGGCGCTATCTGTGCCATGCTGGTTAGCTCACTGCTCTGGCCATCCCATGTGGGCACGCACCTGGCTACTCAGGCCGACAGCGTGATCAACGAAGCCTTCGAGCATGCCGCCCTGCGTTTAGAAGCCAGCGACGATATTCCAGCGATGCAGAAAGCCCTGCGCAGCAGCCTCGTGCCGTTAACCCTGCTGGAAACCGACAGCCAGGCCGCCCGCTTTGAAGGCCCGGTAGGCCCCGGCCGAGTGCGCGCAACCCACGTGCTAACCCGCCGCACGCTGCGCTTTTTCGCCAACCTGCAAGCGCTGCACCAACTGATGCACGACCACGCTGACCGGCTAGCTCCGCAAAGTATCGAACTCGCGGGCAAGATCGCAAAAGGCTTTCGCGATGCCGAACACGTCAAAGGGGTCGTTGAGGCCAGAAAAGCCCTCCAGTCGCTACGCCACCGGGTTCATGAAAGCGAAGAAGAGAACAGCTTAGCACCCCTCGATCGGCGTCTGCGGTTGGGGCTACGTGAATCGATCGGCCACGCCATGATCATGCTTGATGCCCGGGAAGCGATTGCCTCCCCGGAGAGCCATAAACTGCGCTCATCACCGCTGGCCTGGCACCGCGATCACCTCGCCGCCGGTATTAACGCCATTCGCTCAGGGCTAGTATTTTCGCTACTGGCGACTTTCTGGATCGTCACCGCCTGGCAGAGCGCCATGATCGCGATGATGCTGGGCACACTGTTTTCCGCCTTTTTCGCCAGCCGCGACAATCCCATCGCCATTACCATGATGTTTTATAAGGGTATGCTGGCGGCGATTCCCAGTGCTTTTCTGTTCGGCCATGTGCTGCTCTCCCAGGCCAATGGCTTCCCGATGCTGGCCATGCTGTTTGGCACGCCGCTGTTTTTAGGCCTGCTGGGCGCCACTAACCCGGCGACCATGGGTTACTGCCTGGCATTTACCATTTTCAATATTCTGCTCACCATGCCCGGAAACGGCATGGACTTCTCGTTCGATAGTTTTGCCAACCGGGTGGTGGCCGTAGTAATCGGGCTAAGCTGTGTGGTCATGGGCTTTCGCCTGCTGCCGGGGCTGGGTACTCGACTTCGGCGGCGGCGTTTAATCAAGGCGATTTCCACCGATATCCATGAGCTAAGCCAGCGCTCGATTCGCGACGCCGAAACCCGCTTCAGCGGCCACATGGCGGATCGACTGCTGCAACTGGCGCAGCATGACGACATGCTGCCTGAAGACCAGCGCCACCTATTTATTCTAGGCCTGACCGGGCTGGATGTTGGCACCGCTACCCTACGCCTGCGTGATCGGCTTGATGATGCACCTCACCCGCGCATCCGCAAGGCGCATCGCCACCTACTAGGCACGCTAGCTAGCGGGTTTGAAGAGAGCGCCAACGGGCGGCCGCCCCAAGGGATTCGTGAAGCAGGTAAACAGCTGGACGAAGCGATTATGGCCTATGGCGATGTCCCCGCCGACCGCCGGGTACTGCTGGAAGGCTTGATTGAGCGGCTCGAACTAGCCCTAGAGCGCCTTGCACGCATTATGGCGGAGCGGCCACAGATTAAGTCTATGCCTAAAGCCACGAGCGCTCCCGTGCTAAAAAAATAAGTGTCCTCTCATGGAATTACCAGAGTAAAGCGCGAGTGAACTAGTTACTTGTATCGCGGTTGCTCCCGTCGATCCACCATGGGCGCATGCTGAGCCATCAACTCTACGATCCAATCGATAAACACGCGCAGCTTGGCGCTTACGTGCCGATTCGGTGGGAAAGCGACGTACATCGGCATTGGGTCGAGATGCCAGCCATCAAATAGGCGAACCAGCTCCCCGCGAGATACGTGCTCACTGGCCATGTAGTCAGGAAGCCAAACTACGCCGAGCCCCGCTATGCCTGCTGCAAGACCAGCATTTCCGTCATCAACCGAAATCACATAGCGCCCTTGTACAGTGACCCGCTCTCCGCTGCGGTACATGGCGTAGGGAGAATTCACCCCGGCACGGGCCCATCGGAGCCCTACAATGTAGTGAGGCGGAGCTGAGAGTTCTTGCGGGTGCGAAGGCAAACCAGCACTTTCCAGATAGCTCGGCGCTGCGTAAATACCGATCTTCAGGTCGCCTACGCGGCGCGCCACTAACGATAAATCCGTGAGTTCTCCGCCACGCACCACACAATCCACGCTTTCACCTATCAGATCCACCATGCGATCACTCGCCCCCATATCGATTTGAATATCGGGATATTGAGCGTGGAAAGCAGGCAACGCTGGTATCAAGATCATCCGCGCGAACGGGCTGGGCACGTCCACCCTTAGTCGGCCGCGAGGCAACACCGAGGCGTTGGACAGGCTCGTTTCAGCATCATCCATATCGGCTAATAGCTTTATAACGCGCTCGTAATAGGCAGCACCGTCAGCCGTGACGTTAACCTTACGCGTGGTGCGGTTGAGCAGCTTTACCCGCAGCCTTGCCTCTAATTGTTGCACCAGTTGCGTCACACTGGTTTTGCTCATGTGCAGTGTTTCAGCTGCTTTGGTAAAGCTGCCCGTCTCTACCACCCGAGCAAATGCCTGCATGGCGTTAAAGCGATCCATGGCTATACCAGTCCTTGTGATTGTTTGAAAACTACAAACAATGTTGAACAGAATTCGCCGTTTATCCACCAAAAATGGAGGGCTAAAGTGACTTCATCGTAAACAACGGGTCGGTTTTGACCTACTGATGGAGATTCACATGGCTAAGCGTGACGCTGTTTTCCCCTCGGGCCGCCAGGCACTTTATGACCAGAATACCTATTCCGCCGCCGTTCGCTCGGGCGATTTTCTGTTTGTCTCGGGCCAAGTCGGCAGTCGTGAAGACGGCTCCCCCGAGCCAGATTTTGCTGCTCAGGTGCAGCTTGCTTTCGACAACCTACAAAGAGTACTGGAAGCAGCGGGCGCAAGCTTTGACGATATCGTCGATGTGACGAGCTTTCATACTGACCCGGAGGCCCAATTCCCTATCTGGCTGGAAGCCAAGGCGCGTGCGTTTCCAGAAAAACCCTACCCAAACTGGACGGCGGTCGGCGTGACATGGCTGGCGGGTTTCGATTTTGAAATCAAGGTCATTGCCAGACTACCCGAGTAATCAAGTGCCATGTGGCACAAGCGCCTATTCGCAGGGACATCGCTGCATGGTTACTGGCTGCCTCGATAGTTTTCTGACAGCGCAGCCTGTTTAGCTGCGCTTGGCATACGTCCGGGTGGCCTATTTGAGTGGATTCGTCTGATTTTCTCCCGCCTTTCAACTCAACGTTAGCAAGATGCTGAAGGTATTCACCCGCCCCTGCAGGATCAGGCAAGTTTTGCGCAAGGGTTGGCAAGCCCTGCCGCCGTGGAATTGTTAAAAAGTAAAGGTAAGCGCAGCCGTTCAGGGGCCTCACCAACGAAGCGGTTCGAGCAGCGCGACTATCGATATTGATGGCATTGAATCCTAATGATAGGCGGAGTGTATAACAGTGAAAACATCAGGAAACACCATTCTCATCACCGGCGGTGGCTCCGGCATTGGCCGTGAGCTTGCTCTACGCTTTAACGCGCTGGGCAACACCGTCATCGTCGCTGGACGGCGCATGGAAACGCTGGAGGAAACCATTGCCGGTCAGCAGAACATGCACGCGATGGTCGTCGATGTAGAGGATCCGCGAGCAATTGTGGCCTTTGCTGAGCGTGTTATCGCCGAGCACCCCCGCCTTAACATTCTGATCAACAATGCGGGTATCATGCGCCGCGAGGACTTGACCAGTACCCATGACCTCATTGATGCCGAACAGACGGTCGTCACCAATCTGCTAGGGCCTATCCGGCTGACCAACGCACTGACCGACCACTTGGTAAGCCAGCCAGACGCGACGATCGTGAACGTATCCTCCGGGTTGGCGTTTGTGCCGTTAAGCGGCACGCCTACCTACAACGCCACCAAGGCGGCCATTCACTCCTATACGATTTCGCTCCGCGAACAGCTCAAGGGCAAGGTCGAGCTCATTGAGCTGGCGCCCCCCGCCGTGCAGACGGAACTGACACCCGGCCAGTCGACTCGCGAAGGCTATATGCCGCTTGATGACTTTATCGACGAAGTCATGACGCTGTTCCACGAAAAACCCACGCCCAAGGAAATACTGGTGGAAAACGTCAACTTCCTGCGCTGGGCTGAGCGCGACGGCCACTTCGATGAAGCAGTGGAGATGCTCAACAAGATGTGAGTTCTTTGTATTTCATCACGGGTAGGTAGTAATTGACTATGTAAAGTGATCGTTTTACACTGCTCGCATGGATACTAAAACAAAGCTTATTTCAGCAGCAGAGCAGCTTTTCGACCGGCACGGCTTTACCGCCACCGGGATGGACAAGCTAACCAAGGCGGCTGGCATGTCTAGCCGAACGCTCTACAAGCATGCGGGTAGTAAAACGGCGTTGATAACAGAGGTGCTCAAAGAGCGCCATCGACGGTTCCAGCCACACATCGAAGTGGGCAGCGTTGATGCACTCTTCGACGCGTTGGAAGAATGGATAAGGAGCGAGAGCGCAAGAGGATGCCTTTTTCTGCGTGCCTACGGCGAAACCGGCGGAGACATACCGGCAATCACTGAGGCCGTGCTGGCTCACAAGGCAAGGCTTTATGACAAGATCCAGGACATTGTCGCGATAGAAACCGATGGCCAGGCGATGCCGGAACTCGCCGAGCAGATCCTTATCCTGTACGAAGGCGCCACCGCGGCCGCGATTTACCGTGGCCCGGAGGCGGTAGTCTCGGCACACAAAGCCGCATCAGCACTGCTCCAGCAGGCACGATCATGAGCCCCAGCGTGTACCTTGGTGCGGCGGGGTTCGGCCTAATCGCAGTGTGCTATGGCTTTGCACGCTTCGCCTTCGGGCTCTTTCTGCCCCAGATCGACACTGACCTTGCTCTCACGCCCACCTTGAGTGGCTTCATATCGGGCGGGGCTTTTCTGGGCTACTGTGTCGCCATCATCCTATCGGCCTTCCTGACCGAACGGATCGGCGCCCGCGCCGTCGCCATTGGCGCGGCACTGGTCGCGGCAGTCGGCATGGCAGGCATCGCCATGGCACCCTCCCCCCTATTGCTCGCCAGCGCGGTCATGCTGGCAGGCTCAAGTACGGGGCTAGCATCGCCGCCCATGGCGGCAGCGGTGGCCACTGCCGTGCGACGTGATCGGCAAAGTGCCACCAACACGATCATTAATGCCGGAACGAGTGCCGGTGTGGTGCTGTCAGGGCCGGTCGCGTTACTGATGGGAGGTCAATGGCGGCTGGCTTTCGCTTGTTTTGCCGTGGCCGCTTTTGTGATGGCGGTAGTTGCCGCGCTCAGCGTACCAGGCGGCACCAAGGCGACCCAGCTCTCGGGCGGCTTGCCCCCCTTTAACAGCGTTATTATGCGCTTGATCGCCGCTGCTTTTCTGATGGGCGCGTCCAGCACCGCTATTTGGTCTTTTGGCGGCAAACTCGTCGCGCTGCAGCTTGGCTGGGGCAATACCGGCGCCGGGCTGCTTTGGATCGCTATCGGCACCGCCGGAATTATGGGCGCCGGCGCAGGCACGTTAGTGACGCGCTTCGGGATCGACCGGGTGCATTGGCTCTTTCTGGGCGTATTGGCAGCAGGCATTATTTTGGTTGGTACCAGCGCCACCACTCCCCTACTGGCAATTGTCGGCGGCATGCTGTTCGGCGCGGCTTACATCATGGTGACAGGTGTCTATCTGGTATGGGGCGTCACGGCATTGCCCGACCGGCCCGCCACAGGCCTGATGATCGGCTTCCTGACCATCGCGATCGGCCAGACGGCTGGCGCCCCACTCTTTGGCTTTTTGATGGATCGGCTGACCCCCGACTATGCCGTGCTGGGCTTTGCATGCCTTGCCTTGACCGCGGGGCTGGCAAGGGCCGGCAGCGCCATACCCAAGCTCGCCCCAAAAGCCATCTAGTCAGCACAAGAGGTCAGTCACCTAACTAGTGGTCTTATTGGCAATACATCGATAATAACGAGGCAGCGTTACCGCTCCTGACACTACACGCTGAAGCGGCCATAACGACATAGGAGCGGCACCAGGCTGCGCCGTGGCAGTCGGCATCAGCTACACCGCCATAAAGATGATGGGCAACCGTCATATCGAAGACAGCTATCAAGTTGCCCTGGCGACACTGGAAAATGACCGAGAACTCGTTGTCGTTGCCGACTACCCGACAAACCCTCCGGGTCACCATGCTAGCCCTCCAGCGTCATGACGCTTCCACCGGCTTGCTTCAAGCGGTCAAAATAGGAAGAAGCTTCTAGCAGCTGGTAGGGAAAGTAGAGGCCAGGTGGAGTCGCCGGGTTACCATCCAATCCGGTGAGCCTCTCAAGAACCAGGGCCACACCGAGCCCTGTCAGAGGCATCTGCCCTTGCGGATGAACGATGGCATGGCGAGTACGCAGCACTTGACCGTCATGATCCTCACCCTCAAGTTCGATAATAATCTCGGTCGATATCGGCTCGCCGCGACGGCGACTGGAGCTCTCTCCAATCGCGAGGTTGAATTGCACATTGGGTGTATCGAGTACAGTCGCCAAGCCGACAACATCATTCGGCGATAGCGCAGACGCTTCCATTTCTGTGCCATCCACAGCACGGAAACGGGCCATGGCATCAGCATCTCTGCGCCAGTAAAAGACGCCGTCACGACGGGCAAGCGCGACGGGCATCGCTTTCGTTTGCCGCTCCAGATCAACTTCTGCGGCCGGACCAAAATCATCTCGCTCATCAAGCAGTGCGCCAATAACGACGTTATGGACACGGCGGAACCTCTTGGCAAATTCGAGCGTAGGCACGGAGGTCGCCCCCACCAGCCACTCGGTACCGAGAACCACAGGAGCAGCGTTTGGGTTGTGCATATAGGCGGCGACTTCGGGGCCTAACTCAAAGATACCCGGTGAAATGCTAATATGCGGCGCACAGCGTGACTGGGCGAAACGAAGTGTGGCAACCCGGTCATCCATAAAAAGCGTAGCAACAGCACTGATGTTGTGATCCCCCAGCCCAAGATCAGAAGTGGAAAAATCAACTTCCAAGCCCTGCGCATTGCCTAATTCGGCCGCCCACTCCTGGGCCTTGGCAAGGTTGCGTCCGCCAATCAGTAACGGTACATCAGGGTAAGCAGAGCGCAGAAAGTGCGACGTCCACCGACCGACAATGCCATAACCGCCTATAAGCAAAATAGAATCCTGCAGCATGATTACACTCCCCAGCATTAACCTACCATTAGTAGGTTATACCTACTAATGGTAGGCTTCAACAAAAATCAATACAGAGAACCTCGTTATGCAAGGCAAATCAGGCGAAACAAAAACACGTAGACTTTCCAAGGCAGAGCGTCGGCACCAGTTGCTCGACACGGCGATCACGATTGTTCGTGAAGAAGGCGCTGATAGCTTGACGTTGGGGCATTTGGCCAAGCGAGCCGGCATCTCCAAGCCTGTCGCTTACGAGCATTTCGGTACACGGTCAACGCTTTTGATTGAACTCTACAGATCAATCGACGCAGAGCAGGCAAACGCGCTCCGCGCCGCGTTGACTACCGGTGAGAGAAGCTTTGCAGAAACAGCTGACGTGCTGGCAAGCACCTACATCCATTGCTATGCCGACACCAGCGGTGAATGGCACGCAGTGGGAGCCGCATTGGCAGGTAGTGAGGAAAAGGAAGCCGTGTACCAGGAACTGCTCGACGGGTATGTTCAGCTATTCGCCGCTGTACTCAAGCCACACAGTGCTTTACCGCTAGAAACGTTAAAACAACGCTGCATTGGACTGATCGGCGCAGGCGAGGCCCTTTCGTCAGCCATGGTTCGCGGCAAATGCAGCGAAGCTGAAGCGGCCCAGACGTTCGCTGCGCTTATTCAAGGTGGATTGCACTAATAGAGACTAAGCTCGCAACTCTCGCAGCAGGTCGATAAAAGCCCGCAGGCTGGGCGGCACATGCCGATTGTTGGGGTAGTATAGAAACAGCCCAGGGATGCGGGGACACCACTCTTCTAGCACGGTGACCAGCCTCCCATCGTCCAAATAGGCGTGTGCATATGACTCTGGCACGTAGGCGATGCCTAAACCATCGGCGGCCGCTTCCACCATCAGTTGGCTACTGTCCAAGGTCAACGCACCTGGCACATCAACCGCCATGTCCTGACCGTGCCGCTGAAACTCCCAGCGGTAGAGTTTACCGCTCGGCAGTCTTTGCCGTATGCATTGGTGAGAGGCCAGATCATCCGGCGTCTTTGGTGCCGTTCGGCCGTGCAGGTAGTCAGGAGAGGCAACGGCAAGAAAACGCAGTTCATTACCCACAGGGATGGCAATCATATCCTGGGGAACCGCCTCTCTAAGCCTTACACCGGCATCAAACCCCTGCTCAACAATATCAACCAGTCGCCCCTCTGCCACGAGATCAAGCTCTACGTCATCATGAAGGGCGAGAAAACGCGGTACCACGTTTTGCAGTAACAGTCGTACGGCTCCCTCGCTCCCATTGATACGCAGCCGCCCAGTGATCTTGCCTTCGGCGCTGGAGGCATCCTCCAGGATCGCGTCCAAGTCACTCAATAGCGGGCTCAGCCGCAAGAGCAACTGCTCGCCGCTCTCGGTCAGTGAGACGCTACGTGTGGTTCGGTGCAGCAGCCGGGTACCCAGCCGTTGTTCCAGCGTACGCACGGTGTGGCTGAGGGAAGAGCGGCTGACTCCCATCAGGTCGGCTGCTCGACGAAAGCTACGGTGTTCTGCCACGGCCTGAAACGCCTTCAGGTCGGTCAACGTTGGCTTGCTCATTGGTGAATTACTTTCACCTCCTCGTGCCAATTGATGAGTATTCTCTTACTAGTGTTACTGCCCTAGCCTTTGTCTTGCAACACTTGATGAATGACTTAGGAGAGATCTCATGGCTAAAACTTGGCTTATCACAGGCACATCCACCGGCCTCGGCCGACTACTTACTGAACGGCTACTGGAACGCGGCGATCGCGTTATAGCAACGCTACGCCGCAAGGGTTCTCTGGACGACTTGCTCGCCTTGCATGGCGATCGCTTGCAGATACTTACCTTCGACGTGACGGATACACCAACGATGAGAGATGCCGTTTCGCAAGCGTTCACGACGTTCGGGCGAGTCGATGTGGTCGTCAGCAATGCAGGGTATGGTCTCTTTGGCGCTGCCGAAGAGGCCAGTGATGAACAGATTGAGCGGCAAATCGCGACTAACCTCACAGGCTCCATCCAGTTCCTTCGCGCCGTACTACCACATTTACGCGAACAAGGGGGCGGCCGCATCGTTCAGGTATCGTCGGAGGGCGGCCAGATCGCCTATCCAAGCTTCAGCCTTTATCACGCCACAAAGTGGGGCATCGAGGGGTTCGTCGAATCCGTAGCGAAGGAAGTCTCGCCTTTTGGTATTGATTTCATTATCGCCGAGCCGGGGCCCACTGCGACCCACTTTGCTGAAGGACTGGATCGCACACCCACGACGCCGATCTATGAAGACACCCCAGCAGGCGATCTACGTAGGGCCCTGGCGTCAGGTGACCTAGCCATTAAAGGCGATGCAGGCAACACCGTTGATGCCATCATCAACATAACGGACATGCCGAACCCACCACTGCGTATTACGTTAGGCAGCACGGCCTATGACTCCATTAGCAATGCGCTTAAAGAGCGCCTTGAGTCGCTCGAAGCGTATAAGGAGGTAGCTCTATCCGCGGACAGGGATGAAACACGTCGATAGGCGTTTCTCCGTAGGATCCAACCAAGCCGAATCAAAAGTAGATACACGCCCCTTTCTTGCCAACGCTGAGCCTATTGCACGCCTGCAGTGTCGGTGGCTTCGTAAAGTGGGCGTAATGCCTCTTCCCGGGCGACACCTCCTACACCGTCATCCACCAAGGTTTCGGCATTATTTTCAAGATATTGTTTAACTCCTTCGCTTTCAGCAACACGCTCGAAGTCGCGAAGTGAAGCCATCAGTTGTGGTGTCAATTGGTCAAGTTGGGGGCGAATATCTTCGGCAAGGTCTGGTGGGGATTCAAAAGGAGGCTGCTCTGTTTGCCTCCATTGTTCATGGAGCCGGTGCTGGATAACCTTGCTTGCCTCAAACTGATGTTTGAAAAACGTCTGGGCAAAGGCCTCATTGATACCCGCCCGCGTGGCTTCAGCCACGACCCTCTCTAGAATTTGCGCTTCTCGTGCGGGAGCATCAATAGGAGCACCAGAGTTCCATTTAGCCTTTGCAACATCGGGTGCAATAGCAAGCCGCTCATCAACCAACCGAAGCAGCTGATCCACCGTCTGTCTGACGTCATTGGAAGGCTCGGCGGCACGGGCCTGATATCCAACACCGAGCGCCAGCGCCACCAGGAGAATGGCGCACAACATGACACGCAGGGAAGCAAGAGAGATCGTTCTTGAAGTGTCCATCATGACCGTCCATAGCTAGTTAGAGTGAATTCAATTTTTCTGTTTGCGACGCGCCAAAGTTTAGCAAAAGGCATAGCGGTCAACACGCTTACGCATTCAATGGGATGCAAAGGTCACGCTGTGCTAACCGTTAACGGCGATACCCTTTGTTCGATAGATCTCCGAGCTAGCAGAGCGTCCTGTTTCGGTGGTTTCTGAAACAGCCGCCCATATTCGCGGGTAAATTGGGGCACGCTCTCGTAGCCCACTTCAAAAGCAGCGCTGCTCGCTGAGAATCCTTCATTGAGCATCAAGCGGCGCGCTTCAATCAGGCGAAGTCGCTTCTGGTACTGCCCCGGCGTGAGCGACGTCATGTGCTTAAAGTGCTTATGAAACGAGGTGCTACTCATTCCCGCTTCTGCCGCAAGTCGCTCAACGGGCACACGCGACTGATACTCAGCTCTGAGTACCGTAATGGCGGCGGCAAGACGGCTCGCATGGCTGTCCGGGTCTGCCAGCGCCCGCAAAGCATCGCTGTGAGGCCCTGATAGGAGCCAGTAGTGCAGCTCCCGCATGATTCCTGGGCTCAAGAGCGGCGCCGCTTCTGGGCGATCCAACAGGTGCATCAGCCGTGATGCGCAATCGAGCAGTGCGGCTTCGGTGTCGACGGCGAATAGCGTAGGCATCTCTGAAGTGCGCTGCGGGCGGGGGGTATCGATATGGGCGGTGAGCTCCCGTAACAGCGCCACCTCCAGTTCGACAGCGATCGCCAGATAGGGCTCGCTCTGGCTTGCTTGCACGACCCGTCCGGTGACCGGCATGTCAGCACTAACGAGGACGGACTGCCCGCTAGAAAAAAACCGTTCCTCATTCCCCACTATCAAGCGCTTCGCCCCCTGCAGAACCAGGCATATCAGCGGCCTGTACACCGAATGCAGGTCGCCGGATGGCGCCTTGAGGCACATCATTCGTAAACCCGGCACCGGGGTTAGCGCCATACCACGGTTGTCGGCGTAGCGGCTGGTATAAGCCTGAACAGCCTGTTTGAGCGAGTTCATAGATTTCCTCCCGCATTTCAGCTGGAACTTATCATGAAGGGATGGCATGAGGGGATGGTTTCAAACAGCGGTCTCACCCCACCCGGCTTTGCGCTCGCGAAGCATCAAAGCTCCAAGCGCCTGGGCCTGCGGCACTAATATAGAGAAAAATGAAGCAATAAAGCATGGCCGCTTCACCGTGGTTGAGAACAGGAAAAAAACTGTTTGAGCTGTGCGCGATAAAGTAGGCAAATGCCATTAAACCAGAAAGTAAGAAAGCCGTTGGTCGCGAGAACAGACCCATTAATAGCAATAAACCGCCCACTACCTCCAGGATGCCAGCGGTATAAAGCATGGGGTTAAGGGGATACTCGAAAGGGGCGGGCCAGCTGAAAAGCTTCATCGTCCCATGTGTCAGGAAAGACCCAGCGGCAAAAATTCGCAGAACGCTGAGAAAGTAGGGAGCCAATTTGCTCAAGCGGTGCATTGGTAGTGTCGGCATGTTGTCCTCGCTCTATGCTAGAGATTACGGTGCCGGGCGAACTAAGCTCTACGGCGACAACGAGGATGATAGGTGATGGTTGTGTCCATAATATGCCGTAGTTTTGGTTATTTTGTAGCAAACTGTGCCACTAACGCTAAATCATAATAAACAATGTGATGAGGTTGCCTTGCAACATCGGGCAGGGGTTATTGGAGTGGTCAGAACAGAGCCGAGCTATTCCGGTAAGTGAGCATTTTGCACGGCTCGTGACGTTTTTGTGAGTCGCCAGATACGCTCTTTTCGCACCGGCGCTGCGTCTACACTGCCTTCTCTCGGAAGCGAGATGATCGCTTGCATACCGGCTTCGCCGTTGAAAAAAGAGATATCTCCCCCGTGCTGCCGTGCAACTGCGCGCACTATCGAGAGGCCGAGACCGATGCCCCCGGTCTGTCTGTTTCGCGACGTTTCAAGCCGGACAAAGGGTGCGAAAACCTTCTCTTTCATGTCGTCCGGAATCCCTGGCCCACGGTCTTCAACGACGATATCAACCGAAGAAGGAGTCTCCCGAAGAGACACTTTTGCCTCTCCCCCATAACGCACCGCGTTCTCGACCAGATTTCTTAACGCGCGGCGAAGGCTATCTGGTCGGCAACGGTACTTCATCTTAACGCTCTCGACATGAGTGACTGGATGTCCCAGATCAGCCTGGTCGTCACAAATACTCCCCACAAGCGCTTCCAGATCAATGGTACGTGTTTCCTCTTGAATCGACTCTCCACGTGCGAACGAAATCGCGGCTTCCGTCATCGACTGTAGCTCGTCAATTGTCGCTATCATCTTACGCTGGATATCTTCATCGTTGACGAATTCGGCTCTCAGCCGAAGCGAGGTTAGCGGCGTCCGTAAATCATGGCCAATCGCTGCCAGCATCTTCGTCCGATCCTCTACGAAACGATGTAGACGGCTTTGCATCTTATTGAAGGATTGAGCTGTTCGCCTGATCTCTTCTGGCCCATCTTCCAACAATGGCGGCAGGTTTTGTCCTCGACCCAGCGCTTCAGCGGATGTTGCCAGGTTTCGCAGTGGTCGCGCGATGCGGCTCGCGATGAAGGCGCCGATCAACGCAAGCATGAGGGCGGTAAACCCAATCGACATCAGTGGTTCTGATGTCCACAAGCTTCCCTTATCGTGCTGGTAAAAGGCAGCGTTCAACCAGCGACCGTCGTCGAGTTGCGTCTTGTACCCATACCCCAGACTGCCTGAAAACTGGAGCACCTTGGTTGGCTGTGACAGCATCCACAAATAGGGCGTTGGCGTCCACCATGGGTCATCGGCGTTTGCAGTGGCCACTTCGTCGACGTTCGGTAATTTCGGATGGGGAGACCCAGCCCATCCTAATGTTCCGTTTGGATCGACGGCGCTATCCAAAGGCCGGGAAAGCTGGGAAAGGGCCGCTAATCTCCAGGCATTAGGATCCGCAGGATCGCTGTCGGTCAACCAGTATCTTAAATAACTGCCTTCACTTGCGCGCAGAGCCTGCTCTCTCAGTGGCGGCGATAGCGATTCCACCAAGCGGGTCACTGATGACGCTCGGCTGATAAATTCAGCTTTTACCCCTGCATCGAACTTTTTGGTGTACTCATCCGAGGATATGAGGAAGGTAATTGCCTGTGAGAGGATCAATGCAACGAGCGTCAGCCCGATGAATTGTATAGCCAGGCTCTTTCGCCAAAGACGGATCATTCGAAAATAACCTCAGTACATAGGCTGTAGCCGCCCCCCCAGTGGGTTTTGATGATCGACGGATTCTTGGGGTTCTCCTCAATCTTCTTCCGTAGGCGGCTCACTTGGTTATCAATGCTGCGGTCAAAGATGTCGGCTGTCCTCCCAACCGTCAGATCAAGAAGCTGCTCTCGGCTGAGTATTAACCCAGGTCGCTCAATGAAAACCTTGAGAAGACGAAATTCCGCTGTACTGAGAGGAATGCCAACACCATCGTCACCGAAGATCTCCTGGCGCCCTAAATCGAGTTTCCAATGTCCGATGCGCACTGTCCTACGATTGAGAATTGTACCCACCGGCGTAGAACTGGTAGCACGACGGAGGACGGCTCTAATTCGAGCAAGAAGCTCACGCGGATTGAATGGTTTAATCAGGTAATCGTCCGCGCCGAGTTCGAGACCGACGATGCGGTCGGTATCTTCGGCCATGGCAGTCAGAAATATGATAGGAATATCTCCAGACGCCCGAATCTCTCGGCATAGCGTAATACCGTCCTCACCAGGCATCATGACATCGAGAATGATGAGATCCACACTCTGCCGCTCTAGGATTCGTCGCAGAGCCGCCCCACCTTCAGCAACGCTGATTTTGTAACCCTGCTGCTCAAGATACTCCCGCACCAAATCCCGTATATCATTATTATCGTCAACGACGACTACATGTGTGGCCTCGTGCATTGCCCTAACCTCCGCCGTAAAGCTGAAACTCTCGTATGACTTCAGAATCGACCAAATAGAGCGAACCTATCTGTTTCCCCCTCCCGTATTCAGGTTGAACTTAGCATGATGTCAAAGGCCTTCGTTGCCCCCTGCAGGAAAAGGCAAGGTTTGCGTAGGTGCTGGCAAGCCTTGTCTCCATCAAGTTGTTAAAAAAGATAACGCAGCCTTGGCCGAAGCCAACTGCTGCCTCTACGGCAATCGAGAAGAGCCAACAACCCTGCCATGTTACGACCCGAAATGAGGCCAAGGAGAAACACCCATGACAGCATTTACGATCAACGGACGCGCGGTAGACGTTACCGCCGAGCCGGGTACCCCGCTTCTCTGGGTGATCCGGGAGCAACTGAAACTCACCGGCACCAAGTTCGGTTGCGGCATCGCGCAATGCGGTGCGTGCATGCTGCATGTGGATGGCGAGCCGGTGCGTGCCTGTGTTTTCCCGTTATCTGGCGCCGAAGGCAGATCCATCACCACGATCGAAGGGTTGTCCGAAGACGGCACGCACCCCGTCCAGCAGGCCTGGGTGGAGCTGGACGTCCCGCAATGCGGTTACTGCCAGTCGGGTCAGATCATGAGCGCCGCTGCGCTTCTGGCGCGCAATCCGCGCCCTACCGATGCGCAGATCGATGACGCAATGAGCGGCAACCTTTGCCGCTGCGGCACCTATGTGCGCATCCGGGCGGCCATACACCGTGTTGCCGAAAGCTAACCGGCACCGTGTCACCCTCATGGAAAGGACAGGTCAACAATGAAAACACATCATGTATCCTTTAGCCGTCGCGCCTTTCTAGGCGGCACCTTAGTGGCGGGCGCCGCGCTCATCATTCCCCTTCGTCTACCCACAGCCTGGGCACGAGAGGAAGAGGATCCACTCCTTTCGCACGCTTATATCCGCATCGACACGAGCGGCCAGGTGACCTTCCTGCTACCCACGAGCGAAATGGGCCAGGGCACCCACACGGGCCAGGCCCAGATTCTCGCCGAGGAGCTGGGCGCCGATTGGTCGCGCATTACTGTCGGCATGCCGAATCAGCTCTCCGACGACTACCGGATTCCGTTCATCGGCCAGATGCGCTCTGTGGGCTCGTTCGGCATCCGTTTCTGGCACGACCCGCTGCGCCGCGCGGCCGCCCAGGCACGGGAAATGCTGACCCAGGCGGCGGCGGAGCGGCTGGACGTAGCAGCGGCGGCCTTGCACGCCGAGAACGGCTTCATTGTTCACGCCGACAGCGGCCGAAGGATTCCCTTCGGTGACCTGGTGGAAGACGCCATGGCGCTGCCGATGCCCGAGGAACCGACCCTGCGGCCCGATAGCGAACGCACGCTGACCGGGCGCAAGGTAGCGCGACTCGATACCCCAGCAAAGGTGACAGGCAAAGCCGTATATGGGATAGACGTCGAGCGCGAAGGCATGCTGTATGGCGCCGTCCGACTCGCCCCGGTCTTTTCCGCCGACGTCGAGACATTCGATGAGAGCAGCGTCTCCGGGATACCGGGCGTTGTCGCCGTGGTTCGCGTGCCGCGCGGCGTAGTAGTGGTTGCCGACTCTTGGTGGCAGGCCAAGCAAGCCGCCAACGCCCTGGAGATCACCTTCACACGAACACCGGCGGACACGCTTTCCACCGATGAGATAAATGCAATGCTGCGCGAGGGACTGGATCGAACCGATGTCCCCGTCACCACGCTGCTTGGCGAGGCCGAGGCAACCCTGTCGGACGACGGCCAGGTCGTCGAGGCCGAATACTCGGTGCCGCTTCTGACTCATGCCAGCATGGAACCGATCAACTGCACGGCCGAGTCCACCGAGGAGCGAACAGAACTATGGATCGGCACGCAGGGCCAGGACGTCGTACGTATGACGCTCGAGAATGCGATGCAGATACCGGCTGACCGGTTTTTTATCAATACCACCTATTTGGGGGGAGGCTTCGGGCGCAAGACCCACGGCGAGATAGCCCTTCAGGCAGCGCTTGCCAGCCGTGCCGTCGATGGTCGGCCGGTCAAAGTGCTATGGGCGCGCGAGGATGACGTTCAGCAGGGCCAGTATCGCCAGACGATGATGTGTCGCTTCCGGGCGGTTCTGAACGAGGCCGGCCAGATCACCGGCATGCGCATTCGCGTCGCCGGGCCGCAAATGGGCCGCGAATACGGCATCGATCCGGAGCAGCGGGCGCAGTCGACGGGCAATCTCGCCAACTTCGACCCCTTCTCGCTCGGCGGCCTGTCGGACATGCGCTACGCCATCCCCAACTTTGTCGTGGATCACGCCGTGGTCGACCTGCCGATCCCGCTTTGCCCCTGGCGTTCGATCGCTCACTCCTTCAACGGCTTCTTCTTTGAAAGCTTTATGGACGAATGCGCGGCGGCAGCGGGCCGCGATCCGCTGGAGTTTCGCAGAAGCCACTGCACCGATCAGGCGAGGATGCTGGCCGTCCTCGACCGGGTCGCCGAGATGTCGCATTGGCAAGAGCCTGCGGCAGAGGGAATCTCGCGCGGCTTGGCCGTGGTAGAAAGCTACGGCTCCTATGTTGCCCAGGTAGTCGAGGCTCGGGCTGACGATGAAGGTATTCAGGTGGAACGTGTCCATGCCGCTATCGACTGCGGACGCGCGATTAATCCGGGCCAGGTGGAAGCGCAACTGCAGGGCGCCGTCATCGATGCACTCGGAGCCGCCATGGGGCAGAAGGTGACGATCCGTGACGGCCACGCCGAGCAGTCGAACTTTCACGACTATCCCTTACTGCGCATCGGGGAAGCGCCAGAGGTAGCGGTGAGCATCGTCGATATCGGCTCGCCGCTAGGCGGCGTGGGTGAGCCGGGCATTCCCCCGCTCGCCCCGGCGCTGGCCAACGCGCTATTTGCCGCTACGCAGCAACGAATCCGCCACCTGCCGTTGGCCGATCATGTTCAGGGTTAACGCAGCCGACCACAGATTGACGAGGCCTAACATGTATCTGGAACACGCACAGGATGTCCTTGGACAGTGGCTCGACTGGCGCAGAGAAAGCAAGACCGCTCTCGTTATCGTAACCGCGACGGAAGGTGGTGCCGTGCGCATGCCGGGCGCCCTGATGGCCGTGTCTGCCTCTGGTGATCGTTGCGGCTACATTTCAGGCGGGTGCATCGACGCGGATGTGGCCCATCATGCGCGGCAAGCGCTTAGCACGGGGCGGATCAAGCGCCTGAGGTACGGCAAGGGCTCACCGTTCATCGATTTGCCGCTACCCTGCGGTGGGGCCATTGACGTTTGCGTACTGCCCAACGCCCAGACCAGTGTTCTGCGTGCCTGCCATGATCAGCTCGCCTCGCGCCAGAAAGCAATACTCAGTCTCACGGCATCCGGCGATCTCGGATTCGAGCACCCACTGATGGCCAGCGCCCTTCACTTCCGGTATGCGCCTAAACTCCGACTGCGCATCGCCGGGCGCGGCGCAGACAGTCTGGCGCTTGCCAGGCTGGCGACGGCAAGCGGCACCCACACCGAGCTGCAACTACGCGACGCTGCCGACGCCCTGGATGCCCAACGGTTAGGAATCGAACGCGTTACGACACTGACAGTTCCTTCGGCGCTTCCCAAGCTGGACGATGATCCATGGACGGCGTTTCTGCTCGCCTTCCATGACGTGGACTGGGAGGAAGCCCTCCTCGCCCAGGCGCTTAAAGGCGCCGCCTTCTATATCGGCGCCATTGGCAGCAAAGCTACCCATGCGCGGCGCTGTGAGAGGCTTCAGTCAATCGGTTTTACCGAGAGAGAGACTCACCGCATCCGCGGGCCCGTCGGATTGATACCTTCCATGCGCGACGCTTCATCGCTTGCCGTGTCCGTGCTCGCCGAGATCGTAGAAGTCTATCAACGCAAGGTGCGATCTCCCTTAAGTTCGACCGCCCGCGATTGCTTGAGAGTTTAGGCTCAAGCAATGGATCCGGTCTCCGGTGAGCTATCGGCTTCGGTCTGTAACACCCTGTCAAACGAAGCCCCCCGAGCATAACGGGCAGGCGGAAGCCCGACATGACGGCCGAAGGCGACACTAAAGGTGCTGGCGGAGCTGTAGCCAACCCGTTCGGCGACGTCAGCGATACTGGCTTTTTCTCTGCGCAGCAAATCCTTGGCCAAGGCCATCCGCCAGGCGAGCAGGTACTCCATTGGCGCCATGCCCACCGCGCGACCAAACCGCTCGTAAAACGCGGAGCGGGAGAGAGTCGCTTCGTTTGCAAGCTGTGCAACCGTCCAGGGCTGCTCGGGACTCTCATGTATCCGGCGGATTGCGATCGCAATCCGCTCGTCGGTCAGGCCACGCAGTAGCCCGGGCGAGGTGTTCGTCTTTCCGTCAGAGCGAAGGGCCTCGATGAGCAGGACTTCCAGCAGACGTTCCAGAACCACATCCCGCGCCGGCCGTTGCGCACGCGCTTCATCGCCGACGAGTTGCATGAGAGTGGCCAGCCGATCCACTCCCCGAACGTGTACAAGCTTGGGGAGCAGCGACGAGAGCAGAGCCGCATCCGGGGAGCGAAAGACACAGTAACCCACCAGAAAGCGGACATCGGGAGAGTCGTTTGGGTTGCCGACCCTGTGTTCGCCATCGGGTAACACGATGGAGGTATGAACGATGTCTTCGGGGGTCGTGGGCGAGTAGCTCGACATTGAAAAGTTATACGCGGAGGGGAGGAGCACGAAATCCCCCTCTTCGAGGATGATCTCGTCGTACCCATCGGCTTTGAGACGGCATGCTCCCTCAAGAATGGCGCAATAGAAAGGGCGCCCGACCTCTGTGCGGAGAACTCTCCAACGACCGGCACCGCTACCCCGTTTCGAAAACGGGGTAGCGGGTTGGAGGAGCGTGACTACCTGGTCAAGCGGATCGAGCAAAACAGGACACCTGCAAACTAAATACGGACGATTTATTGTAGTGCATCCTTTTTCGGCTTGCCATACTCGATTTATGGCAGATGCCAGAGGCGCTCTGCAGCGGGGATCTCTCCCGCGACTGTTGTGAACATAATTCACCTACACCGTTGCCATCATACGAGGAGAGCACCATGCAATATCGTCAACTTGGCCGTACCGGCATCCAGGTCAGCCCCTACTGCCTGGGCACGATGATGTTTGGGAGAATCGCCAATGCTGATCACAATGAATGCGTCGGCATGATCCACAAGGCACTGGATTTCGGCATCAACTTCATTGATACCGCCGATGCCTACAGCCAGGGCGAATCTGAAGAGATCGTTGGCAAGGCACTGAAGGGGCGGCGGGACGATGTCGTCCTTGCCACCAAGGCTTCTCTCCCAATGGGGGACGACCCTAACCGCCGGGGTGGGTCGCGGCGTTGGCTGACCCGCGCGGTCGAAGACTCGCTGCGCCGCTTGCAGACCGACCACATCGACCTTTATCAGATTCATCGGCTGGCGGCGGATACCGACATCGAGGAAACCCTGTCGGTTCTCACCGACCTGATGCGCGAGGGCAAGGTGCGCGCCATCGGTGCCTCGACCGTTCCTGCTTCCGCCATCGTCGAGGCGCAATGGGTCGCCGAGCGACGCGGGCTGGCCCGTTTCCGCACAGAACAACCGCCCTACTCTATTCTCAACCGTTCGATCGAGCGGGAGGTGCTGCCCACCTGTCAGCGTTATGGCATGGGAGCGATGGCGTGGAGCCCGCTGGCTAAGGGTATGCTCACAGGCAAATACCGCAAGGGCGGAGAGCAACCGGACTCGCTGCGCGCGAAATATTTCCCCAAGGCAATGTCCGACGAAGCCAGCCTCGACGCTGTCGAGCGGCTCATCCCGCTGGCCGAAAATGCGGGCCTGTCGTTGACCCACATGGCACTGGCCTTCGTCGTGACGCATCCGGCGATTACATCCGCCCTCATCGGCCCCCGCACGCCCAAGCAACTCGACGATCTGCTCGCTGGCGCGGAGGTGCAGTTAAGCAATGAAATCCTCGACCGGATCGACGAGATCGTCCCGCCGGGCGTTGATGTGGCGCCGCTGGAAGGAGCGGCCTATGTCCCGCCGGCGATCGCCCAGTCATCCCTGCGGCGGCGTCCTCTCACTGAGCGGGCGGCCGTTGTGGATAGCGAGCAGCGGGAGAACTGAAGGCAAGGCCAAATCCAGTGCAAGATCGTGCTCACTGCCCAATGAAAGCAGCGGCGGATAGCTTCACCAATGGATAGCTAGGTGTTTGTCGGCCAGGTTGACAGGGCTTGGTCGGCGTCCGCTTCAAATGCGGCGTATAGCACCACGCCCATAATTAAAGAAGTTCCTATGCAAATACCACCCCCTATACGAGAAGATGTTTCTGACAATAATCTGAAGCACAGAAGGAAACACCATGAGCGCACACAAGACAATCCTCGTGACCGGCTCAACCGATGGACTTGGCCGTCGGGTCGTCGAACAGGCTGGAGGAACCGTCCGGTTCTTTGAGGCGGACTTCGCCTATCTTGGCGACGTGCATAGACTCGCTGATGCGGTTCATGTGGAATGCTCCCATCTTGACGCTCTGTCAATAATGCCGGAATCTCGAAGCCCGATGGATCGCGCCGAGAAAGCGCGGATGGCTATGAACGACATTCGCAATCAACTACCTCGCGACCTTCCTACTGACGGAACGCTTGTTGCCCTTGCTCAAAGCGGGCGGTGGCGAGAATCCTTCGCGCATTGTGACCGTCGCTTCAGCAGCTCAGAGCGCTATCGACTTCGACGATGTGATGCTCAAGCACGGTTACCAGGGTTATCGCGCTTATGGGCAAAGCAAGGTCGCACAGATCATGTACACGATCGACCTGGCAGAGAGGCTGGACGCAAGAAAGATCATCGCCAATTCCCTCCACCCCGGCACTCACATGGATACGACTATGGTGCGGCAGGCCGGCATCACGCCGAGCACATCTGTTGATGTGGGGGCGGCCGCTGTGATCGCCCTTACAACCGGAAGGGATCGCGCGGCGACAACCGGCCGATATTTCGACGGTTGTCGCCGCGCGACATCACAAGTATATGATGCATCGGCGCGCCGCACACTGCGGGCCCTCAGCGAGGACTTAACAGGACTGAACCGGTAAATACCGCAATCTCGGAGGTATTCAATATCTCCCTCATGCTCATCCAGTGCTTTGTCCGTCTGGTGCAATGCCACGGCAATCCCAGCTAGAACCACCAGCTTCAACAGATCGCGTCTGGTTGTTTCGCTAGTTGCCTGCATAACAACTCGGTCACTTCGATGAAGCGGTGAAGATACTCAGCAGAATGTGAGCACCCCTTATCCCAGAGCGAAAAAGAGGCCTCATGACAGCATTCACAATCAGCGGAGCGCGGTAGACGTGCCCGTCGAGCCTACTGCCCCACCTCTGTGAGTGATGTTCCGGGGAGTCGCCAATGTCGTTCGCGCGAACTGGCTCGGTGGCTGCCCAACGTGCCTACTGAAAGCGACGCTGAATGTGCTACTGGAACCGTACCCAACGCGTTCGGCAACCTCGGAAACCGTCAGGTCGCTGTTCTGCAGCAGTTCCTTCGCGATCTCCATGCGCCACGCAAGCAGATACTCCATCGGCGCCATTCCTACCATGCGCGTGAAGCGCTCAAAGAACGCAGAACGAGAAAGGGCGGCAATTCTTGCAAGCTGAGCAACGGTCCAGGAACGCTCGATTTGTTCATGCATCTGCTTAAGGGAGCGTGCCAGCCGCTCATCGCCCAGACCTCGTAATAGCCCCGGCGGAGCGCTTCCGGCCGATGCCGAGCGCATCGCTTCAACGAGCAGCAACTCAACCAACCGGGAGAGCATGAACTCGCTGCCCGGCTTCTGGTCGGAGGATTCCTCAGCCACCATCTGCACCAGCTGTGACAGTCGCATCGAACCCGGAACGTGCACGACTTTCGGCAGCAGGGAAACCAGCAGTTCTGGGTTAGCGCAGTCAAATAAAAACGCCCCGCCTAATGAGCGCATGTCAGGGTGGCCTTGCTGTTCACCGTAGCGCAGTTCGGCAGTGCTACCTGCAACTCGATGGGGGTTCATATGAACCGGTGTCGCTGGCGTGAAGCTGGATATCGTAAAGGCTGGCGTCGTCGGTAACAGTACGAAGTCGCCAGCGCTGATGGTGATTGCCTCGTTCCCGTCGACGCTCAGCAGGGCTTTTCCTTCCAGCACGATGCAAAAACTGGGTTTTCCGTATTCGGAATAGTGCACAGCCCAGCTTCCTTTGCCGCTGATGATATTGGCAAAGGCTGCGCGAGGAGTCAGGAGCCTAACTACTTCGGAAAGTGGGTCGCTCATATGGACTCTCGCTAAATAAATACGGATTTTTTGCCATCGTAAATCCAGCTATACCCATCTAATGTTCTCTCCGAGTCAACTCAACCCTTTGGAGATACAAAATGAAAACAGTACTGATCACTGGCTGCTCCTCCGGCTACGGGCTAGAAACCGCTCGCTACTTCCTCGCACAAGACTGGAAGGTCATCGCCACAATGCGCACGCCGCGGGCAAAGCTGCTCCCCGACGCTGAAAATCTCCACGTTCTGGCGCTGGACGTTACCCAGCCAGAGAGCATCACGCTTGCTCTGAAGGCCGCCGGCCCCATCGACGTGTTGGTTAACAATGCGGGAATCGGCTTGTTGGGTGCGTTCGAAGCCACCCCCATGTCTACGGTTCGAGAGATATTCGAAACCAATACCTTTGGTGTCATGGCCATGTGCCAAGCTGTCATCCCACAATTCCGTGCTCGTCGGGCAGGCACCATCGTAAACGTTACCTCGAGCACGACTCTGGCCCCGTTCCCGCTTGTTGCAACCTATACGGCCAGCAAGACGGCCATCGAAGGGTTCACTGCTTCCCTGGAACACGAACTCAACGCCTTCGGCGTGCGAGCCAAGCTGGTGGTTCCCGGGTACGGCCCTTCGACCAGCTTTGCAGCCAACGGCCAGCAGCGTATGCAAGGATTGATCCCTGCGGCTTACGAATCATTCGCTCACCGCGTTTTCTCCGGCTTCGACAAAGTATCAGAGGTGACCAAGCCAGCTGACGTGGCCGAAGGTATCTGGCAAGCAGCCAACGACACATCAGACCAGCTGCGCTTCCCGGTTGGCGCTGACGCCATAGCGCTGGCGTAACAGTGCGTAGGATAGCGAAATACACTTAAATCAGACGTATAAGAACCCGCAACGCGGGCTCTTATTATGCATGCCGGCTTCGCCGTTGGAAAACGCCGCCACCCACATGGCTGCCGCAACCGCACAGGTTTGCAGTGTGTCTCACTGTCCGGTTAGGCGTTGATGCGATGTGCATCCTTATAACCGTAGCTTTATACCACAGGGATGACGAGCAGGCGCTTCGGAGGAAGTCATCAGCTCGCCAATTACGGCATACCCTCACTCAGCCTGCAGTGACGGTCATGCCTCCGTCGGCCATGACGACAGAGCCGACCATGAAGCTCGCGCGCTCCGACGCCAGGAAGGCGGCCACTTCGGCAATCTCTTCCGGTTGTGCCGCGCGGCCAATGGACGCGCCCTTCGTTGGCGCAGGTGCAGGCGGGGGACTTCTTTCTGACCAGCACTGCATTACCGTATGAGATGCGCTGGCAGGCCAGAGAAGGCAACACTTTCGAAGTGATGCATCTGTATCTCACCCATTCGCTGATCGACCACGCATCCCGCCATCTGCTGGGCAGCCAGGTCGGCCCGATCAGTTTTCTCGGCATTTCCGGCGAACAAGATGACTTGGTCCGGATGCTGCTCGAGCAGATGTGGCGGGAACTGGTCGCACGGTGCGAGCCCAGTTCATTTTTCGTCAGCAGTCTTGCCCAGGCATTGGCCGTTCATCTTATCCGGACTTACCGCGATCCAAAGGTCACGTGCAGACTTAACAACGCGCTGCAAGCTTACAAACTACGTCGCGTCATCGACTCTATGAACCAGCGCCTGGCCGAAGCCTTCTCCCTGTCGGACTTGGCTGATACGGCACAGTTGAGCGAATACCATTTCAGTCGGCTGTTTAAGCAGGCGACGGGGCTGTCGCCATCGCAATACTTCATCCGTCTGCGCATGGATCGCGCGCGTCATCTGCTGTTGCACACCGACCGTAGCATCATTGATATCGGAATGGAGGTTGGTTATTCGAATCCTAGCCACTTCTCGCAGGTATTCCGACACAAAGTCGGCATCGCCCCAAGCGCCTAATGGTTTACTGCGCTCCCTTTTGCAACCCCGCTGTACACCATCGGAATGACGAGCAGACTCAGCAGACACGGTGTCATCAGCCCGCTGTTCACGGCAAAGGCCATCGGCGCGCGAAAGCTTGGATCAATGCCCTAGCCGAGCGCAATCATTGTCATGCCGGCCCTCATAGCGAGAGTGGTCATCATGATAGGAAGGAGACGCTGGCGACAGGCATTGATGATCTCAACCCAGCGACTCATGCAGTGACTGGCCCACCGCGCCCAGAGACTATTCCTGAACGACAAATGATCCATTGGGGTAATAGTGGCAGATGAACTCCACAAAGGCCCGGACTTTGGGGCTCTGCAAACGTCGGGACGTATGCAGAACCCAAAGCTCAACTTCATTGCCGGCGGCGCCCCACGACACCAGCTCACCTCTTTCCAACAGGCCTCCGATGATGGATTGCGGCAGCATGGCCGCTCCTGCACCCGCCACAGCGGCATCTCGAACCGTCAGGAGCGAGGACAGCCGTAAGACAGGCTGTGGTTCGACGGTTAGTTGGCCATCCTGGACAGCCCAGACCTCACCTTCTCGATACGTCGGCATGACGATCGCCGGAATGCGGAGCGGCTCATCCCCGCTCTGCTTTGGTAGCTGAACCGAGGGAGCTGCCACTAAGACAAGTCTGTCTCGGGCAAAACACCTGCCCACCAGCATGCTGTCCTTGTGCGGATTGATGCGGATGGCGACATCGAAATGCTCTTCGACGAGATCGGCAAGCCGGTCTTCGGCCACCGCTTCTATCTGCACGTCGGGATGGATCGCCTGGAAGGCGGCAGCCAGTCGCCCGAGCGCCACCTGCGAAAACAACAACGGTGCCGCTACGCGCAGCCTTCCTCTCGGGGTATCAAGGCCATCTCGCGCCGCCGCTACTGCTTCAGCCACCTCACGCATTGGCCCCTCAATTCGTGCGAGCAGCAGTTGGCCAGCTTCGGTCAGCTCGAGGCTGCGGTCACTTCGTTCGAAGAGTCGAACGCCTAGGCTTTCTTCCAGCTCAGCCACCCGGCGCGACAGGGTTGCCTTGGATCTGCCGCTGGCCCGGCTTGCACGTCCAAAACCGCCGTGGACGGCCACCAGTTGGAAATCATTCAGAGCGTTTAGATCCATGATGTCTCAAATTTGATACGAACTGTCTCTAATTTAGCGTCTTTGTTTTGAATATGAAACCACCTATTGTTCGGTCATACGCAACCCGAACCAAAGGAGTTCTTATGAAAAGCACTAAGACACTAATCCTGACTTCCCTGGCCGACGAGTCGCGCGATAACCATTCGGATGGGAATAGTGGTGACCCTGCTGCCCATCGCGCCGCACGGCCGGGAATCGCCGTCACGCTAGAGTGCTTTATTCCTGGCGAAATCAAAGACGTTTTCGACTTCGTTGCTGCACAGGACGTACTGCCAAAGATACTCACGGGTTACGGGCTCGTGCCAGCTGTGGCGTCAACGTCAGATGTCTCTGGTCCGTGGAACCGGCCCGGCTCGACACGCACCGTGCACCTTCTCGATGGTAGTACCGTGCGCGAGAGCCTCACGCATTACGACCGCCCAGCTTTTTTCGCCTACCGCGTCAGCGACCCGAGCTTTTCGTTGAAGCACCTGATGTCGCATGCATGCGGCCAGTGGTGGTTCGTGGCCGTAGAAGGCGGAACGCAGGCTAAGTGGGCCTATACGTTTCACGCAAGAAACGGTCTGGCGGCGATTCCGCTCAGGCTTTTCGTGGGCACCCAGTGGAAGGGATACATGAAGGTCTGCTTGAACAACATCGTCGACCATTTCAACGCCGCGTGACGTCTTCACGCCCAAACCAGTATCAGTCAACAACCCGCAACCCAAGGAAATCATCATGACCATTCTCGTTACCGGCGCAACCGGCACTGTCGGTCGCCACGTTGTCGAACAACTCATCAAGCGCGATGCCGATGTCCACGTGCTCGTCCGCGATACCTCGAAAGCCAACTTTCCGGCGAGTGTTGGCGTCGTCCAGGGTGATCTGCTCGACGTGGACTCGCTACGCAATGCCTTCTCCGGCGTCTCGACGCTCTTTTTGCTCAACGCGGTGGTGCCCGACGAGTACACCCAGGCGCTGATCGCGCTTAATCTCGCCCGTGAGGCCGGCATTGAGCGAATTGTCTACCTCTCGGTCATCCACTGCGATCTGTACGTCAATGTGCCGCACTTTGCCGGCAAGTATGGTGTGGAGCGCATGATCGAGCAGATGGGCTTTAACGCCACCATCCTGCGACCCGCTTATTTCATCGAGAACGATCTGACCATCAAGGAGGTAATCACCGGGTACGGCATTTACCCAATGCCGATCGGCAGTAAGGGCCTTGCGATGGTCGACACGCGTGACATCGGCGAGGTCGCCGCCCTTGAGCTCCTGCGCCGCGAACAGTCAGCCGTACCGCTACCGGTCGAGCGAATCAATCTCGTTGGCCCCGACACACTAACCGGTCAGGAAATTGCCGCTATTTGGACTGATGTACTTGGTCGCCCCATCGCCTATCCGGGTGAGGATACCGCCGCGTTCGAACAGAACCTATTGCAGCACATGCCGAGTTGGATGGCTTACGACATGCGCCTGATGAGTGAGCGTTTCATCACCGAGGGGATGCTCCCCGATACCGGTGACGTTGACCGGCTGACTGCACTTCTGGGTCGCCCCCTTCACTCTTATCGCGAATTCGCCACCCAGGTCGCGGCCTCAGTCTGACGGCAGCGCACTCCCAATCAACATAAGGAAACTCACCATGATCTACTCGACCGCTACTGTCCCGGTGAACCCGCCAGGGGAAACCACTCTGACCCGCACGCAGGCCTGGCAAGGCCTGGTGCTCAAGGCCCGCGACGCCCGCCTATTCTTGCCCGAAGGCCTATGCACCCGTTGCGACGTCGTAGAGGAAAGCGCGACGCACTTCGTGCGAGAAGCCACCATCGCCGGCACTAATCTGCGCGAGATCATCACCCTGGAGCCGGAAGGCAAGGTCACTTTCTTCCAGGCCACGGGCCCCCGCGAAGGCGCGATCATCAACGAACTGTTCGAGGACGAGGCGGGGGCGCTCCAGCTTCGCTTTTACTGCTACCTCGGCCTGCGCGGTAAAGAGCCGGGCGGCACTGAGGAACAGGCCGAACAGGCCCAGTTCGACAGCGACAAGGGCTACAAGGCCGCCTTGCTATCGACGCTCAAACGCACCCGCGAATTGATCGTGGACGGCAAGCTCTGAAACGGGCGTCTGCCTTTTATTACCGACGTATCGAAGGAAATCGCAGCAGGGCTACGCCCAACTGTTCGCCGTGGTGTTAGCCATACTGCGAACTGGCCTATGCCGAACTCGAACGACGCTGCGTTGGCCTGATTGGCGCGGGAGATGCACTCACGGCGGCGAGGGTGCGCGGCCACTGCAGCGAGGCAGACGCGGCAAAGACGTTTGCCTCGCTGATCCAGGGTGGGTTGCTCGCCACTGCGCCATGATGTGTTGGCTCAAGTGGCTACGAGGTGGGACGCCTCCCTCAGCCTGCCATGACGGTCATGCCGCCGTCGGTCATGACGACAGAGCCGACCATGAAGCTCGCGCGCTCTGACGCCAGGAAGGCGACTACTTCAGCGATCTCTTCCGGTTGTGCCGCACGACCAATGGGTGCGCCCTCACCGTGTTGGGCCAGAAAGCCAGGGCCGTCTTCCATGACATCGTTGAGGATATTGGTAACGACATCGCCCACCCCGACGGCGTTCACACGGATACCGTGCTCAATGACTTCAAGCGCCAGCGTGCGGGTCAACTGGGCTAGAGCGCCCTTCGATGCGGTGTATGCCGCAATGGTCGGGAAGGCAAAGTAAGAGGCATAAGAGGCGATATTGACGATCGCGCCGGACTTGTTCGGCTTCATCGCTTTCACGGCTTCGCGGCAATGCAGAAACGCCGCCGTCGCGTTCACGGCCTGAATACGCTCCCAGTCTTCCCGCGTCATGTCCTGCACCAGCTTGTTAATGATGATACCAGCGTTGTTCACCAGAATATCGAGTCGGCCGAACTGCTCCACCGCCAGAGCCACTGCCGACTCAGCGGCACCGTCTTGGGTGATGTCGGCCACTAGAGGCATCAGCCCCGGCCAGGCCAGTTCTCTGACAGAGGGGTTGATATCCTCAGCGATGACCTTAGCGCCACGTGCATTCAGCAGCAGAGCAATGGCTTTGCCGATACCGCTGGCAGCACCCGTTACCAGCGCGACCTTGCCTTCAACTTCCTGCGGGACAACGTTTATGCTGTAAGTCATGGTTTTTCTCCAAATCGGGGCCAAGCGAGGTATTCGCCGGCCAGCCCCCATGGGGAGCTTTCGTTGATGACGGAGTGACTATCGCGCAGGCAGGTGGAAGCGGCTTTAGGAGACTTGCGCCGGCTATCGCAGTTTTGCGCTAAGCTGTCGATTGACGCTCTCACTCGAGTGGATCGCTGATGGATAGATCTTCGTGACTAAGCCCGAGCCTATCGTTTCTCCTGGGAATACCCTGCGAATCCCAGCAGAGGCCATGTTGGAATGCATGCCGAGCGAGCATCTGGCACTGCCGCAGCGAGCTGAGTTACAGGAAGTGGTACTGCAACTATTCACGCATCACAGCATCACGGAACCGCTGCTGGTTCCAGCCGTAGCCGAGCCGCTCTTGGTGATGGTGCTGTCCGGTTCCGCCATCGTCGAGGAACGCTCTTTGGGCGGCAATTGGGAAATGGCGCAGGTACAGGCGGGGGATTTCTACCTGACCAGCACTGCATCACCGTATGAGATGCGCTGGCAGGCCAGAGAAGGCGACACTTTCGAAGTGATGCATCTGTATCTCGCTCATTCGCTGGTCGATAAAGCATACCGTCACTTACTGGGCAGCCAGGCCAGCCCGATCAGCTTTCTAGACATCTCCGCCGGACAAGATGATCTGGTGCGGATGTTGCTCGAACAGATGCGGCGGGAGCTGGTCGATAGGCGCGAGCCCAGCTCACTTTTCGTCAGCAGTCTTGCCCAGGCACTGGCTGTTCATCTTGTCCGCACTTATCGCGCCCCAAAGATCACGGGTAGGCGTAACAACGCGCTGCAGGCCTACAAACTGCGCCGTGTCATCGACCGTATGAACCAGCGCTTGGCCGAAGCCTTCTCCCTGGCGGACTTGGCTGATGCGGCGCAGTTGAGCGAATACCATTTCAGTCGGCTGTTTAAACAGGCGATGGGGCTGTCGCCGTCGCAATACTTCATCCGTCTGCGCATGGGCCGC
Organism: Halomonas sp. FeN2; assembly: GCF_020595105.1. Lineage (NCBI taxonomy): Bacteria > Pseudomonadati > Pseudomonadota > Gammaproteobacteria > Oceanospirillales > Halomonadaceae > Halomonas > Halomonas sp. FeN2. The sequence continues at coordinate 3,453,576 of NZ_CP074200.1, read as the reverse complement.
GCGCGTCACCTGCTGTTGCACACCGACCGTAGCATCATCGATATCGGGATGGAGGTTGGTTATTCGAACCCTAGCCACTTCTCGCAGGTATTCCGCCACAAAGTCGGCATCTCCCCAAGCGCCTATCGCCGTCCGCCGGAGCACTGTTAGAGCTTATGTGATTTGAAGTAAAGATCTGGTCATATATTTATGCGGCGGGTAGATCTTGGGAATACTCCTTCCATCCGTGAGAGCGTATAACCAAGCCATTGATAAGACAGGCTATCAACGCATACGCCTAACTATCGGATTCCTTTAGCGCTTGACGCATTGAGGATGGCTGCCCATATTAATAGACAGACCTGTCTGTTCAGAGATTTTTACAATGACGATGGATCCATTGCCGGCCTCCCGGCCACGCGAGCGTATTATTGAGACCGCTAGCCGATTGTTTTTCCGTCAGGGCTATTGCTCGACGGGCATCAATCAGATTATTAGTGAGTCCGGCGTCGCTAAGGCCAGCTTTTATAGCCATTTCCCGAGCAAAGAGACCCTCGCTATCGCCTGGCTAAAACAACGCGAAGAAGTTTGGATACGCCAGCTCAAGGAGCGAATTGCCCAGCATGCATCGGCCGATAGGCGTATCGCCGCTATGTATAGCATGTGGTACGACCAGATCCGCGAAGAAGGTTATCGTGGTTGTGGGTTTATCAATATGGCCGGTGAGTTCAGCAATGAGGAAAGCCCGATTAGAGCCGTCGTGCGTGACCACAAGAATCGCGTACGACAACTTATCGCCAATTATGTGCTGAATGAATATCGGGCAGTGATGAAGCCTAGTGAATTCGAAGAGTTAGTGACGGTTATCTATTCGCTTTTTGATGGCGCCATTATACAAGCACAGAATTTTATGCAGGATTGGCCTATTGAGGCTGCATTGAAGGCTTCCATCAAAATGCTTGCTCAGTATCGTGCGCTATGAGCAGGTACCTGCCCAGCTTACTCAAGCGAAACTCACCCTTTAATGTTATCGGCGCTGGTCTCTTGATTGTGGCTTCTACTTACGGACTGTCACGCTATACCTATGGCCTGTTTGTGCCTGCCATAAGAGACGATTTTAATTTAGACCAAGCAACAGTGGGCGCGATCGGTAGTGCCTCCTATTTGGGGTATCTACTGGCAACGCTGGTCAGCCCAATACTGGTGCGCCGTTTTAGTCCCCGCCTGCCGATTATATTGGGGGGGATGACGGCGACGCTGGGTATGCTGTTAGTCGCACTGGCAGGCAACCCGCTGTGGTTAGCACTGGGGGTGACACTTGCCGGCTGTAGTCCAGGGCTGGCCTATCCACCGCTTTCCGATGCCATCAAGCAACTGTGCCGCGCTGACAAACGGAGTCGCTACTACGCCATCATTAATTCAGGAACCAGTTTTGGGGTAATGGTATCTGGCCCCCTGGCACTCATTGCCGGCTCTCGCTGGCAACTGGCTTGGCTGTGTTTTGCGTTTATCGCGCTGACAGCCACGCTATGGAACCTGTTGATAATGCCGGGCTCTACGCGCGGCACTGCTCACCATCCATCCTCCCTTGAAGAACACTCAGATAGGTTGCCTGCTTGCCAGGAGCCCATGCTGATGCTGCTGAGACGCAAATTGAAGGATAAATTGGTGCGTCGCTTACTACTGGGCGCGCTGTTATTTGGGCTGGTAACCTCCGTTTACTGGACATTTTCTGTTGAATTGATTGCAGGAAACAATCGCCTTTCTGAAACAAGCAGCGTGATCTTTTGGATGATTGTCGGCATTGCCGGTGTGGCGGGTGGATTGGCCGGCGACCTGGTAACTCGTTTTGGGTTGGCTAGGATATTGAAATGGGCAACGCTGGCCATTGCTACCTCAATAGCCTCACTTACCGTTGCGAGTGAAGGCATGCTGATGCTCACCATATCGGCAGTGGTGTTTGGCGCCACGTTCATATTAATCACCGCGCTATACGGCATTTGGAGTGTCTATTGCTTTCCTGAAGCCCCCTCTCTAGGTTTTGGTCTAACCTTCTTTCTTATTTCCGCAGGTCAACTGGTATCGCCTTCCCTCGCCGGGGTGGGAGCAGACCTTTGGAAAATGACAGGTGTGTTCCAGGTGACCGCCATCGTCTGTCTCGGGATCTTGCTGTTACTGCCCACCCAGGACGTTCGGAGTATTTGAGAAATAGATTACTGTTATATAGTAACACTATGCCAAAAAGGTTGTAGATGAAGGGATTTGCGAACGTCTCAACCCTGCAACCTGGTAGCCGCCAAGATACTTTTGCTATTCCACTTTCTCAATATCGCCGCAACTAAAAGTGTCTGGCTTGCTGCCTGACCATCTCCCCCTTCTCCTGCCGTTATCGATTGCGGGCGGCTGCCTGTCCTACTCGCAGCAAATAATGCTATTCGAGCCTCTAGCATCTCATGCACAAAACATGCTAAAAAATGCACAAACCTGCATAAAAATGCAAAATAACGTATAGGAGATATAATGCTTAACGTTCCCGAAACCCGGCAGCAGCAGTTATTGGCCAGGCTTGCCAACGGCGAACAACTGATCGCGCAAGACCTTGCGGTTGAGTTCGAAGTGTCGCTGGACACCATTCGCCGAGACATCATTGCACTTGAACAGCAAGGCAAAGCACAACGGGTTCGAGGCGGCGCGGTTGCAACTGCGCCAGCTTCACCTCCCTTGCAGTATCGGGTTGAGGCCCCGTCACAGGCCATTGATGCCATTGCCGCCCGGGCTTCGAACTTCATTAACCACGCCGATACCCTACTGCTTGATGGCGGCGCCACGGTACTCGCGCTCGCCGAGAGACTACAGCCAAAATCGGGGCTGCTGGTAATGACGCCCTCCCCTTGGGTCGCGGTGGCCTGCCAAAAAAATGGCGTCGAGGTCTTTATGCTGGGGGGGCAGTTGGGCGTGCGCGGCGGGGTCAATGTCGGTGATACTGCGCTACTTGCCGCTGCCAACCTCTATGCGGATATCGCCATACTCGGCGCCTGCGGTCTGGATGCCGAATTTGGACTCAGCGCTGACGACCTGCAGGAAGCGTACCTCAAACACGCCATGTCCCGGGCGGCGAAGAGCACCCTGGTGCTGGCCTCTCGTGAGAAAATTGGACGACGCGCACGGCATAGAGCAGTCGCTATCGAAGATATTGATTGCCTGATCACTGATGCAGAGGCGGTAGAAGTGAAGGAGTTTGGTAGCTCAGCCATGGAGGTTGTGCATGCCTAGTCCTCGACGCGTCTGGCTCGCTGTCGCCGCCATGTTCTTTCTCAACGGTGGCCTGTTCGGTACCTGGGCTTCGCGCATTCCCACGGTGGCGGAGCACCACAACCTGGATGGCGGCTGGCTCGGCCTACTGCTGCTCGTGCTTGCTTCCGGCGCTCTGATTTCGTTTCCGCTGGCTGGCAGGGCGTCGGATACTTTTGGCGCCGCGCGCGCGACACTCGCCATTGCGGTCGCCTATACCCTTGCCTTAGTGATGATCGCTTGCGCTTTCAATCTCTGGTTGACGGCTGCTGCACTGTTTCTCTTCGGTGCCGGCCATGGTGCCATGGATGTCACCATGAACAGTTGGGCCGGCGAGGCGGAGCGTTTCATCGCAAAGCCGGTCATGTCATCGTTTCACGCCATGTGGAGTTTGGGGGCGGGAGTCGGCGCCGCTGCGGGCTATATGGCAGTCAGCCTGGATCTGTCGCTGCTTACGCACTTTTCGCTCATCGGCATCACAATGTACGTAAGCACGATTTTGCTGGGGAGCATCGGCTGGCAGTCTGAAACGAGGCCGCGCGCGGCGGGTGCGAAGCGCTTTCCGTTACCCCATGGGGTGCTACTTTGGGTCGGCATCATCGCCCTTTGCGCCTCTCTGGGCGAAGGCGCCATTGCCGATTGGAGTGCTCTGTTTCTGGTCACCGTCACCTCGGCGACCACAGCCCAGGGAGCCATAGGCTACGCGGTATTCTCGCTGGCAATGGTCATCATGCGTTTGATCGGGGGCGGCGTAATTTCCCGGTTAGGCCCGGCGACCGCTGCACGCTTCGCCGGGTGTTCGGCCGCCCTTGGCGTACTGCTTGCCGTGCTTCCCGCCAATTTCATGGCAGCGCTGCTTGGCTTTTTCTTCCTCGGTATCGGCTACGCACTCATCATGCCCTTGGCCTTTTCGCGGGCAGCGAACGATCCCGACACACCCCCCGGCGTTGCTATCGCCAGTGTGGCGACCTTGGGCTATGGCGGCATGCTTCTCGGGCCGCCGTTGATTGGCTTTACCGCCCACTTTGTCACTCTGCACTATGCCTTCGGGATACTTGGCTTTCTGGCGCTGTTCATCGTATTCATTGCGCCATCTCTTGAGCGCTTCTAGTAGATGCTTTCCTACAAGCGCTAGTTTGCTATTAAGCGCAAATACGGCCAACAACCCTCTTTCAAGGAATCAATACCAAGCTCGCGGGAGAAGATCATGAAAGCCTGCAATGCACCATCCTTGGTGTCTTAGCGATAGAACCTCGACAGCGCCCTGAGTACCTCGTTCGACACCCGGGGCTGGAGCTTGATATCGTCGAGTTCGTTCATGCGGTAGTCATAGACCTCGAAGGCCCCAGTGGGATGCACGGCCACCTGGTAGTCGGGCATCAGGATGCCATAACCCATGTAGCTGCCCGAAAGCATCCAGTCGCGATGGGGGTCGGCGTCCAACAGGCTTTGCCCCAGGGTGTAGTGTTGAGGAGCCGATTCACAGTCGAGCAGTTCCTCGAGCAGCGTCGGGGCGATATCGGCGTGGTGCGTTCGCCGCTCCAGCGCCCCACCGGATAGTCCCGGCAAATGCATCACCAGCGGAACCTGAACCTGCTCCGGCGTGTAGTTGCTGCCATGTCCCCAGTAGTTCTTGCCATGTTCGTTGAAGGACTCTCCGTGGTCGGCAGTAATCACTATCGCAGTATCCTCAAGCCGCCCACGGCGCTCCAGGTCATCGAGTACGCGTCCCAATTGCTGATCCACATAGCGTGCTGCCGTGCGATAGCGGTTCCAGTAAGGTTCGGGATCAAAGCCAGGCCCCAGGCTCATGTGGTTGATATGTTCCCAATAGGGCGTGAACCGCGGAAAGTCTGGCGGATGGCTGTAGCCATGCACGGCGTCATAGAACAGGAAACCAAAAAACGGCCGCTCATCTGACCTTGCCTCTTCTTTGTCCATCCAGGCTAGCCAATCATCGGTGATCTGCTGGTCGCGTTCCCAGGGCTCGCCCTTTGCTGGCTTCAGCGAGACATCCTTGAGACCGGCAAAAACGTTACGGTCAAAGGCAGGGCTCACCAGTGTCGCCGAAGAGAGAACCTGAAAGCGGTAATCGGCAGCCTCGAATTGCTCCATCAGCACCGGGGGCGTCTGGCTGGCAGTAAATGCATCCCAGTAGGTGACTGGCAGGCCATAGAAGAGGCTGAAGACGCCTGCCTTGGTGGAGTTACCACCACTGATATGCTCACGCGCCCTGAACCAACCGGGTTGACTGGCGTACCGGTAAAGATTCGGCATCACTTCAGGAGTGAGCATGTCGTGACGCAGGGCATCTACCAGCACCAGCAGCAGGTTGTCGGAAGACACCGATGGCGAGCAGCTCAGCGGCGCGGAGGGGTAGACCAGGCCCTGCGCCTTTCCCTCCGTCGCCTTGAGATCCACCCGATCGCGCACCGCCTGGGGGTCGACCCACCCCTGTTTGGCGAAGAAGCGCTTGGCAGTGGCCGGATAGAAGACCGGCACATGACGCGTCATGCCGGTGATATCGCGGTCGTAGTGGGCATCCGCCCAGGCATGCCAACCGTGCACCCCCAGCAGGGCCAACAAGCTCACTACCAGCATTGCGCCCACCGGCCGTGAAGGTGGACGTCGCCTGAACAGCAGCCCGAGACCTCCCTGCACCGCCAACATACCCAGCACGCCACCGACGGTTAGTGCCCAGGCGACCCATGAGAAGCTGAACACATCTCCCCCGGCGTTGAGCAGCAGGTCGAGGATAAAGCCGCTCAGGTGGAAGCGATACTGAGCGTAGACGAAGGTATCAAGCAGCAGCAACAGCTGCAGGCCACTCGCCCACAGGGTGGTCATCAGCCATAGCCCGATGCCGCGCAACAGCGTGGCCAGCAGGAACATCGGCAAAGCTCCCAGCCATACCAGCAGCGAGAGATGGCCGAGGAAAACCATCAGCAGGTAGCCCCACTGCTCGGCCCCCTCGGGCTGGATATAGCCGACATAACGCAGCGAGATCATCCAGGTAAGCAGCAGGTTGGCCAGTGTCCAGGCGCCAAGCCAGCGCCACCGGTGCAGGAGTCGATAGAGCATGCGCGAATTCTTCAAAGATCAGAGGCCCTTCAGTCAACGTTGGATGGAAAGCGTGTTGACTGTCACAGCCGCTCACTTACTGAAAACTTACGCAATACTTCTTGATCGTTCCGATCCCCCGCTAAGACTTCTGAAAGACGCATTACCGGGCAGCCCCGTCCCATGAGCTGGAGCCCGATTAAAAGGTCAGAAAAGCTGTAGAAGAAGCCGATACCGTCCTATTCGCATTTGCTAGTATCAGTAGATTGTCGCTTTCACATTTCAGCGACGTTTTAGTCACATCGGCTTTGCTAACCTCCCAGAGTTTCATCCAGACAGCGAGGCCGAGTCACTAATGGGTCTGCAACTGGGTTATGCCTGAAAAGGGAGATCAGCTGATGGGAAACGTGCTTGGAGCGGCACCGGTTAGAGTGTTGATTGTCGAAGACAACCGCGACATTTGCGAGAACATTGCTGAGTATCTTGAAAAGCATAGCTATGTTGTGGATTTTGCCTTCGACGGTATAAGCGCGATGTACTTGGCACTGACAAATCCGTTCGACGCTATCGTTCTGGATCTGATGCTTCCAGGGATGGATGGCCTAAGTTTCTGCAAGAAGCTGCGAGCTGATGCCAAAGTAGAAACGCCTGTGCTCATGCTAACGGCGAGAGACACCCTTGACGATAAACTTAAGGGGTTCGAGGCGGGAGCCGATGACTATTTGGTCAAGCCATTCGCACTGCAAGAACTACATGCGCGACTGCAGGCGCTGTACAAACGTAGCCACGGAAAAACCGACAACCTGTTAACGGTTGGTGATCTGACTATGAATAGGTCCACGCTGCAAGTGCATCGTGCGGGGCAGCGCATCAATCTCACCCCTACCGGCATGAGACTACTGCAACGATTGATGGAAGAGGCGCCGTCTGTTGTGGCTCGCGATGATCTCGAAACGTTGTTGTGGGCTGACGAGCGTCCCGATGGCGATGCGCTTCGTTCCCACTTATACAAGCTGCGCCAGGCTATCGATAGGCCGTTTGATAGCCCGTTAATTCATACCGTGCATCGCATCGGGTACCGAATTGCAGAGGATGCTCAGTAATGTACCGGCACAGTTTACGCACGCGTGTCGCCATTGCATTTGCAGTGTGCGTTGCTGTATTGAGCGTGGCCTGGGGGTTCGCCTTCTTCGCTGCGATCAGGTTTACCGAAGACCGGGTGCTCCAGCATCAGTTGCAGCGTGCCGCAGAGAGCTACCCCTCTATGCCGATGAACCTTCGCGGGTACGATGAAATCGGTAGCTTGCCTGAATCATTGAGGGAATGGGCACAAACCAATCCCGATGAGGGCTTGTACGAATTCGAGAATATAGAACTGCATGTCGCGGTAGTAGCTACTGGCGATGAACAGCAACACGGCTTTGTGGTGTTCGATGTTACCGGGATTGAAGCTGCATCGTCAGAGGATTGGTGGTGGCTGCTCTTTATCACCGGTGCCGTGGGTGCGCTCGCTACTCTTGGTTTCGGGCTGGGCGTGGTTGTTATGCGTAAAGCCGTCGCCCCTGTGGCGCAACTCGCCAAAGCGGTCGCAGACATCGACCCGGAACAACTAACGGCCGAAGATCATAAACGCATAGATTCCAGCCGCTTCGGCGATGATGAGGTTGGCGTGCTCGCCAGAACCATAGAGAAAACTCTAGAGCGTATCAGCGCATTTGTTGAAAGGGAGCGATTCTTTACAAGTTCAGCCAGTCATGAGTTACGGACGCCGATCACGGTCATAACAGGCGCACTTGAGCTGCTTGAACAAAGTGATTTGTCAGCGGCCGATGTGAAGGTGGTAGATCGAGTGAGGCGCGCTACGCTCGATATGAAAACCACGATTGAAATGTTCTTGTGCCTCGCTCGCGAAACCGACGACGGATTGTATGACGAGCAGTTTTTAGTGATGCCGCTGGTGAGCAAAGCGATAGATCAGCAGCGCTACCTGCTGACCCGCAAACTCATCGATGTTGATATCGACGAACTCGCAAAACCCAGGGTCAACGGACATCCACAGGCTTTTTCTATTGCGGTCAATAATCTGGTGCGAAATGCGTTCGAACATACGCTCCACGCGCATGGGCCGATCACGATTCGTGTTAAAGAGCATGAGCTCTTAGTCACCAATCAGGTGAGCAGTGACGCTGATAATCGGCACACGCCGACTGAGGCACCGCCGTCTCAAGGGTATGGTCTTGGTCTGGGTATCGTGCAACGGCTGTGTGAGCGCAATGGCTGGTCGTTTTCGCTACTCGCTGATGAGAAGCGTGTAGTCGCCCGTCTTTCGTGGTGATCCAAAAAGACTAGGTCAGTACCATTTTCAAATGGCGGTTCAATGGAGTCAGCTCTGACTTTATTACGGCCGCATCGGTAGGCAATCGGGGGTACAGGGTGACCTTTACACGCAAGCCGCAAGCGTCCGCCGCAAAGTGCGCGTCTGTCGCGTCCCAAGGTAGAAAGAGACAGGCTCCAATGACTCCACCGATGGATGTTGTCCATCTAAAGAGCATGGTAAACGCAACTTTGCTGAACCTTCTGCCAGCTCAGGAAACATCGCCCACGCATCTGCATCAAGCCATGCATTACGCCTTATTGGGTTCAGGCAAGCGCTTGCGCCCACTTCTTACGCTTCTGGCTGCGAACGTGGCCACTGACAGCCGCACCCTCCGTATGGCCTGCGTATCGGAACTGGTGCATACCGCTTCGCTGATTCTCGACGACCTGCCCTGCATGGACGATGCGACTATGCGCCGCGATCGCCCCTGCACGCACATACGCTTTTCCGAAAGCACAGCCATTCTTGCCTCAACCAACTTCCTCAACCTCGCGTACGGGGTTATCGCCGATTGCCCCAACGTGGATGCTTCCACCAAAGTCGCCGTGAGCGCTCATCTCAGCCATGTTATTGGTTCTATGGGATTAGTTGGCGGGCAGATCGCTGATTTACAAAATCAGCCCGTGGGCTCCAAGAGCGCCATTGAGCAACTCTACCACCAGAAAACAGGTTGCCTGTTTGAGTTTGCTGTCGTCACCGGTGCACGACTTAGGGGGGTGGATGCAGAAGTGATAGACGCATTGACGCGCTTTGCCCGTGCCTTTGGTCTGCTGTTTCAGCTTTACGATGATATGTTGGATCACAGTACCTTTGTGCAGGAGACCGGTAAGGACGTGCAGCAGGATACGGCGAAAACCACTTTGCTTTCTCTTTATACACCGGAAGAAGTTCGCGGCGCATTGAGCAATGCACAAGCCATGGCAAGAGAGCAATTGAGTAGAGCAGGATACGATGAATCCTTACTCGCAGCGCTCGTGGAACAACAGTTCGTTACCTTTAACGTTGCGGCACAAAGGCTTGGGGTTTAGACCTTGCGAATGACGACGACTGCAGCACTCACCATTGATCGACTACGGGTTGTCTACGGCAGCCACAGCGCCTTAGACGACGTTTCTTTACAGGTACGTCCAGGCGAAATACTCGGCATCCTCGGGCCTAACGGTGCCGGAAAATCGACATTGTTGCGCGCCATCACCGGCAAGCTGCGCCCCACCTCTGGGCAAATATTCATTGCAGGAAAAGCGCTTTCTCCAGGTAAGGCCTATCAGCATTCCATCGGTTTCACCCCCCAGTTCCTGGGTTTATACCGGCACCTGACGGGGCGGGAGAACCTGGAGTTTTTCGCGCGCTGCGCAGGTGTCAGCCGCCACCAGGTGCCCACACGGGTCAGCCAAGCGCTGGAAGAAATCGAGTTAACAGACAAAGCCCATGTGCGGGTGGATCACTTGTCTGGTGGTATGCAACGACGCTTACACTTGGCAGCCACCCTGGTCTCCCACCCCTCTCTACTCGTGCTGGACGAACCCACGGCCGGGGTCGATCTGAGTGCGCGCATGTCAATCCACGACCTTATTCGCCGCCGCGCCGAGCAAGGGGCGGCCATGGTCGTCGTGACTCATGAGTTAGATGAAGCTGAAGCGCTATCCCACCGCGTCGCCCTTCTTCATCAAGGCCAACTAAAAGCCTTGGCCGAGCCCCAGACGTTAATACAGGAGACCTTCGGCAACCGTCAGCTGTTCGTTGTGCGTACGGTTCACATGCTCTTCCCGGCACTCTGTGAGCGGCTGCAGGAGATTGGTTTTCGCCCTCGCAGTGATGAGAGCAGTGAATGGTGGCTCCAAAGTGACCTACCGCTGGATAGGGTGATCAATCACCTCTACCGCGGCTTGGGCGACGCACGTGATGCCATTGCCGAGGTTTCGGTACGCCGACCTGGATTAAAAAACGTGATGCAGCACTTTACCGGTGCCCGAACTGATTCTGCAGCGGAGACTGTGCCATGAGGGCAATTTTCCGAGTGATGACCCTAGGCCTGTTGCGTGACCGCGGAGCGTTACTCCTGGCATTCGCTTTGCCCAGCCTGGTATTCGCCATATTTGCCAGCATCTTCTCCGGCGCCACGGAAGGCGACCTGCACTTGCGGGTAGGGCTAGTGGTGGAAACAGAAGATCCGGTATTGCAAGACTTCGCACAGCACCTGACACAGTCCCAAGACGTGGAGATGACGGCTCTGCCCGATTCGAGCCGTGCTCAACTGCTGGAAGAGGTGCGACAAGGCAATTTCGACACAGCGGTGATCATCCACGGGCAATCAGACAATAACAACCGTCCGCTGTTTACCATCGTCAGCGAGCCCACCCGTGAAATTGCCGCCCTCTCTTTACAAGGCTGGCTGCGACAAAGCCTGGCCTCTCAACAACCACAGGTTCTGGCCCAACGTCTTGCGCAAAGCACAGAAGCTTTGGTTGATGGCTTCTCGCCCGAACAACAGGCGCGCTTGGACGCCGCTTTAGAAGCAATGGCCCGAGAATCGGACAGCGCAGCCGCCGAAGACGCGCTTATCGAGTTTCAACCAGTTTATGGCCAGGCGCCAGCGTCTATATCTGGGCTTAGCGGCATTGCTTACTATGCGGGTGCCACCACTATTTTGTTCTTGTTATTGTCCGCCGTGAACGCGGGCATGGTCAGTTTGGAAGAGCGCCAAAACGGTATCTCCGAACGCCTTCTACTGAGCAAAGCGGCGCATTCACGGTTACTGCTGGGACGGTTTCTGTTTTTGTTAAGTCTGGGATTTTTGCAGGCTAGCGCTATATTCCTGGTTGCCAGGTTCGGTTTTGGACTACAGATAGAGAGCGCTTTGGCGAAAGTCATTGTCATGGCACTTGCCTGCGCCGCCGCTAGTGCCGGACTGGCACTTTTACTCCTGTCGCTGTGTCGAACAACGCAACAGGCGACAACCTTTTCTTCGTTTTTTGTGCTCATTATTTCCAGCGTCGGCGGCTCAATGGTGCCACGTTTTATGATGCCTGACTGGTTACAGACGGTGAGCTTGTTCACGCCGAATGCCTGGGCTATTGAAGGTTTTTATGGGGCGTTGATTCGCGGCGATAGCTGGTCTCAGCTAGCCCAGCCCAGCGGCATCTTGGCTGCCGTGGCACTGGTGTGCCTGCTTTTAGCTGCCCTCCCCTTATTCAAGACGCCGGCCTAAGAGAGGTTGTAAAACATGATGGACTGGTTCTGGACTCTTCTGCTTGTGATAGCGGCTTTCCTGGGCATGGAAGTGTTCGCCTGGTACGCCCATAAGTACATTATGCACGGCTGGGGCTGGCGCTGGCACAAATCCCATCACGAACCCACTGAGGGCGTGTTCGAGAAAAACGACCTGTATGTTGTTGTGTTTTCGCTGGTGGTGGTCGGCATGTTTGCTGTGGGGGATCTTTACTGGAAGCCTCTCATGGCCATCGCATCAGGCATTACGCTGTACGGCGTCGCTTACTCTCTGTTTCACGACGGTATGGTTCACCAACGCTGGCCGATTCGCTGGCAGCCGAAGAGCGGCTACTTGAAGCGTCTGGTTCAAGCTCACCGCATACATCATGCCGTACGTACTCGAGAGGGTGCTGTGTCCTTCGGCTTCCTTTACGCGCCAGATGTCAGAAAACTCAAAAAACGCCTAAAGCAGCAACGGGCTGCATCTCCAGCAGGAGCGCGACATGACCGATGACAGTATGGTGAAACGCAAGAATGATCATCTCGACATCGTGCTGGACGCCCGTCGGGCTAACACGTCGACCCTTACGGGATTCGCCGACTATCGCTTCGCCCATTGCGCCTTGCCACAGTTGCACTTGGACGATATCGATCTAAGCACACGATTTTTCCATAAACCCGTGAACGCGCCGCTGTTGATCAGTTCCATGACCGGCGGTGCCGAGCGGGCCAAAACGATCAATCATCACCTGGCAGAAGCCGCCCAACACCTGGGTATCGCCCTGGCCATCGGTTCCCAGCGAGTCGCCCTGCAGTCTGGCAGCGATCATGGCCTGACTAAGCAGTTACGCCGCATCGCTCCGGATATTCCCCTGCTTGGCAATATCGGCGCGGGTCAGCTACGGGAGCCCCAGGGAATCGACTGGGCGCGCCGGGCGGTTGAGATGATCGAGGCGGATGCATTGATCGTTCATCTCAACCCCCTGCAGGAAGCGGTGCAACAGGGCGGCGACCGGGACTGGCGTGGCGTGCTTCAGGCCATCGGCACGCTGGTCACGTCGCTCGAGGTGCCGGTGGTGGTCAAGGAAGTCGGCGCGGGTATCTCCCCCGAGGTGGCCCGGGCGCTGGTGGAAGAAGGCGTGGCGATGATCGACGTGGCCGGCGCCGGCGGCACCAGTTGGGCGGCGGTGGAGGCGGAACGCGCGAAAGATGAGACTCAGCGACGGGTCGCCATGGCCTTCGCCGGCTGGGGCACCCCCACCGCCCAGGCCATTCAAGCGGTGCGCCAAACCCTGCCGGAGACGCCGCTGATTGCTTCCGGCGGCATTCGCGATGGGGTGGACGCCGCTAAGGCCATACGCTTGGGCGCGGATCTGGTGGGCCAGGCCGCGGCAGTGCTCGAGAGTGCCACCGAATCCAGTCAGGCGGTGATCGAGCACTTCGAGGTGGTCATCCAGCAACTGCGTATCGCCTGTTTTTGTACCGGCAGCGCCGATCTGCATGCCTTGCGTGCGGCGGTGCTGCTGGATGATCGCGGCGTCCCTCTGGAAGCGCCCCATGGCTAGGTATATCGCCGTCATCGCCCCTGTCCTGCCGCGCCGGTCGCTGGCGACGAGGTCTGACTCATGAACGCGCCAAGATATGACCTTGTACTGGTGGGGGGCGGTCTGGCCAACGGCCTGATCGCCCTGCGTTTGATACAGGCGCAGCCAGGGTTGCGCCTGCTGATGTTGGAAAGCGAAAGTCGCCCCGGTGGTCATCACACCTGGTCGTTTCACGATGGCGATCTCTCCGCAGACCAGCATGCCTGGCTGGCGCCCATGGTGGGCTGCCGCTGGCCGCGGCACCGGGTGATTTTCCCGCACCGCGAGCGCCTGTTGAACGGAGGCTATGCCAGCATTTTCTCCCGGGATTTCGCCCGCGTTCTGGAAGAGGCCCTGGGCGACAGCCTGTGGGTCGACACGCGCGTGGCCCGCCTTTCCACGGATAGCGTGGAGCTCGAGGATGGCCGGGTGCTGCACGCGAACGCAGTAATCGACGGTCGGGGCCCCACCGACAGTGCTCACCTGACCCTGGGCTATCAGGCATTTCTCGGCCGGGAAGTCCGCCTGGACAAGCCCCACGGCCTGGAAGAACCGATCCTCATGGACGCCAGCGTGCCCCAGCAGGACGGCTACCGCTTCGTCTACCTGCTGCCCTTCAGCCACGATACCCTGCTGATCGAGGATACCCACTACGTGGACCACCCGGAGGCAGACGCGGCCCGACTGCGAGAGCATATCGACGCCTACGCGCGGGATCGCGACTGGCGGGTCGTCGAAACCCTGCGGGAGGAGAGCGGCGTGCTGCCGATCATCCTGGCGGGTGAGTTCGATGCCTTCTGGCAGAACGCCCAAGGCCAGCCGCGAAGCGGCCTGCGCGCCGGTCTGTTCCATCCCACCACTGGGTACTCCCTCCCCCAGGCCATGGGTCTGGCGGAGCGCATCGCCGAGCTTGGCAAGCTCGATGGGGCGTCGCTGTTCCAGGCCATCCATGCCTTCGCCGCCCGGGAATGGCGACATCAGGGCTACTTTCGCCTGCTCAATCGCATGCTGTTCCTGGCGGGCCGCCCGGAGCAGCGCTGGCAGGTCATGCAACGCTTCTATGGTCTGTCGGAACCGCTGATCGAACGCTTCTACGCCGGACGCCTGAACCGTGCCGACAAGGTGCGCATCCTGATGGGCAAGCCGCCGGTGCCGCTTGGCGAAGCGCTCAAGGCAGTGCGGGCGAATTCCCCACAAAAGATTTCATCCACCTTCTTCGGAATACGCTCATGACCCAGCCTCAACGTGCCCTGGTGATCGGCGCTGGCTTCGGCGGCCTGGCCCTGGCGATTCGCCTGCAGTCCGGCGGCTACCAGACCACCCTGCTGGAAAAGCGCGACAAGCCCGGTGGCCGTGCCTATGTCTATGAAGACCAGGGGTTCACCTTCGATGCCGGTCCGACGGTGATTACCGACCCTTCCGCCCTGGAAGAGCTCTTTCGTCTGGCAGACAAACACATGGCAGATTATGTCGAACTGCTGCCGGTCACGCCCTTCTACCGGCTATGCTGGGAAGATGCTCCTGCCTTCGATTATGTCAACGATCAGGCCGCCCTGGAGCGACAGATCGCCGAGCGCAATCCCCGGGACGTGGAGGGCTATCGGCACTTCCTGAGCTATTCGCAGGCGGTGTTCGAAGAGGGCTATCGCAAGCTCGGCGCCGTGCCCTTTCTGGCCTTTCGCGACATGCTCGCCGCCGGGCCGCAGTTGGCGAAACTTCAGGCCTGGCGCAGCGTCTACTCCATGGTCTCGAAATTCATCGAGGATCCGCACCTGCGCCAAGTCTTCTCCTTTCATTCCCTGCTGGTAGGGGGCAACCCTTTCGCCACTTCTTCCATATATACCCTGATCCATGCCCTGGAACGGGAGTGGGGCGTATGGTTTCCCCGGGGTGGCACCGGGGCCCTGGTAAAGGGCCTGGTTCAGCTGTTCAGGGATCTCGGCGGCACCCTCGAACTGAACGCGGAAGTGGCATGCATCGAAACCGCAGGGGATCGGGTGAACGGCGTCACCCTGACGGATGGCCGGCATTTCCCGACGGATGCACTGGCCTCCAACGCGGACGTGATGCATACCTACAGCAAGTTGTTGAGTGGGCATTCCCGTGGCACCCGCCAAGCCAGGGCCCTGGGCCGCAAGCGCTTCAGCATGTCGCTGTTCGTGATCTATTTCGGCCTGGATCGTCCACCGCAAGGCCTGGAGCACCATACGGTGTGCTTTGGCCCCCGCTACAAGGAATTGATCGACGAGATCTTCAACGCGGACACCCTGGCGGAGGATTTTTCCCTCTACCTGCACTCCCCCTGTGTCACCGACCCGAGCCTGGCACCGGAAGGCTGTAGCGCTCACTATGTCCTGGCACCGGTGCCGCACCTGGGCAAGGCGAACATCGACTGGGAAACCCAGGGGCCGATATACCGCGACCGCATCCTCGACTATCTGGAGCGCCACTATATTCCCGGGCTTCGGGAGCACCTGGTGACCTGTCGGCACTTCACGCCCCTGGATTTTCGCGAGGAGCTCAACGCTCACCTGGGTTCCGCCTTCTCCCTGGAGCCGATTCTCACCCAGAGTGCCTGGTTCCGGCCTCACAACCGGGATGCCAAGATCGACAACCTCTATCTCGTGGGGGCCGGCACCCATCCCGGCGCTGGGGTGCCCGGAGTGATCGGTTCCGCCAAGGCCACTGCGGGCCTGATGCTGGAGCGACTCGATGACCGATAAGCTAGGACAGCATGCCGCGCAGACGATCGCCGTGGGCTCCAAGAGTTTTGCCACCGCCGCCAAGCTGTTCGATCCGGCCACTCGTCGCAGCGCCCTGATGCTTTATGCCTGGTGCCGCCACTGCGACGACGTGATCGACGACCAGCAGTTGGGCTTTCGTGCTCAGGAAACCACGGGCAAAAGCAGCGAGACGCGCCTGAACGAGCTGCGACACCTGACGCGTCGCGCCTATGCCGGGGAGCCCATGCAAAACCCGGCCTTCGCCGCCTTTCAGGAGGTGGCGCTCGGCCACGGAATTCCCGAGCGCTATCCCCTGGCTCACCTGGACGGCTTCGCCATGGACGTGGCACAGCGGCGCTATGTCACCCTCGACGACACCCTGGACTACTGCTATCACGTGGCCGGCGTGGTGGGCATCATGATGGCCTGGATCATGGGCGCGAGGGATGAGGCGACCCTGGATCGCGCCTGCGACCTGGGGCTGGCCTTTCAACTAACCAATATCGCCCGGGACATTATCGAGGATGCACACATCGGTCGCTGCTATCTGCCGGCACAGTGGCTGGAGGAAGCCGGCATTCCACGCCAGGAGATGACCGCGCCAAGGCATCGTGAGGCCCTGGCAGGCCTGGCCCGACAACTGATCGAGCGGGCGGAACCCTACTATGACTCCGCCCGCGGTGGATTGACGGCCTTGCCGCCTCGCTGCGCCTGGGCCATCGGCACCGCCCACGGCGTCTATCGGGAAATCGGGATCAAGGTGAAAGCGCACGGTGCTCGGGCCTGGGACACGCGCATCTCGACCGGCAAGGTGGACAAGGCGCGCCTGCTGGGTCTGGGACTCGCTCACGCGGTGGCATCCCGCTGGCAAAAGCCAGCGCCAAGGCCTAGCGGTCTCTGGCAACGTCCAGCGTAGCGGCTTTCTTCATGGAACCCCCTTGCTTTTCCAGCAGTTGGCGCTGATACAGACACAGTGATCTCCGGTTATGCCCCCGCTGACACCAAAACCAATCGGCATCATTCGATCCCGGGCGGATGCGTCAGACCTTTATTCCGAACAGCTTTTCTGCATTTCGGAACGCAATCTTTTCCTTGGCTTCACGGGGCAGATCCACCGCCCGAAACCAGTCGGTTCCTTGCTTCATGTCTGCAAACGGGTAATCCGTTCCAAACATCACCCGATCCACACTGATGTACCTCAGCAAAAGATGAAGCAGTTCATCCTGGAAGAATGCGCTGGTTGTGTACCAGAAATTGTCACTGAAATATTGCCCGATAGGCTTGTTCAGCGAGTCTTCCGTCGACTCGCTCATATCTCCCACGATACGCTCGTAGTAGAACGGAAGGCCCTCTCCCATATGGCCGATAATCATCTGCAGTTTAGGAAATTTATCGAACACCCCAGTGATGATCAGGCGAAGACATTGAGTCAGCACCTCCTGGTGCCATCCATATCCTGAACCGCTGAAAATGTAGTTCTGGAACAATTGGTCATACCCTGGCCGCACGGTGTTGTAATAAATATTGAACACGTCTTCCGGGGGGAAGCCTGGATGCAGGTATATCGGCACATCAAGCGCCTCGGCGCGCGCCAGAATGGGCTCGAAATCCGGGTGGTCGAGGAATTTGTTGCCAATGAACCCATTGGTCATGGCCCCCACAAAGCCATCTTCCCGAACGGCGCGTTCCAGTTCGTCCGCTGATGCTTCCGGGTTCTGCAGAGGCAAGGTTGCATAGGCCTGGTACCGCCCAGGATGGGTGGCCATCGGGCCATCGGCAATCATCTTGTTGAGACGATAGGCAAAATCGATGCCCTCCTGACCGGGGACATTCTGCACGCCCGGCGTATGCGCGGAGAGGATTTGAACATTGATCCCCGCCTTATCCATTGCGCCGATGCGGCCAGGGCCGAGTTCGGCAAGACCCGTTTCCCTGAGGTACTCTACGTGTTGATCGTTAATCGCGTTCAGCGCGATCAGTTCCTCGGTGGTATAGGTCTCTTCCGTGGCGATAAAGGGCAGATCCTGGTCTCGCAACGCGATGACCGATTTCTCTGTCGCGGCAGCACTGGAGATAATGGCAGGCGCGGACAACCCGGCACCAACACCAAGTGCCGCCGCGCCAGTTAGAAAACTACGGCGTCCCATTGTCAGGCTCTCTAGGGTTTTTTCGATCTGTTTCATGACAATTTCTACTCCGATGTTTGCGTTGCGTGGTTTGGGGGCAGCTTGAACCGCCCCAGGATATTGCCGATGTCATCCACGTAGCTGTACACCACCGGGATAACCAGCAAGCTCAGAAGCGTTGAAGTGAGCAGCCCACCAATGACGACAAAGGCCATGGGAGCCCGGAAGCTGGGATCGCCAGCCCATCCTAGGGCGATCGGCATCATGCCCGCCCCCATGGCAATGGTGGTCATCACGATGGGCCGGACACGTTTTTTGCAGGCATCCACAATGGCGTCCACACGTTCCAACCCATGCACCCGACGGGCGATGATGATGTAGTCCACCAGCAGGATTGAGTTCTTGGTGGCGATGCCCATCAGCATGATCAATCCGATCATGGCGGGCAGCGACACGGGCGTCTGCGTGAGGAACAGCGCCAGGAAAGCCCCTGGTACGGAGAGCACCAGCGCCACCAGAATAGTGACCGGCTGCATGAAATCCTTGAGCAGCAGCACCAGCAACATATAGATACACAGCACGCCGGTCAGCATGGCAATCCCGAAGCTTGAGGCAAGCTCCTCCATTTCCTCTGCATCGCCTTCTGCTGTCTGAAACACGCCGCGTGGCAACTGACGTAAACTGGGCAGTGCCTGCACGGCCTGTTCAATTTCCCCCAAAGGCTGCCCTTGCAGGCTCACCTCGAAATTGACGTTGCGCAGACGGTCATGCCGGGTGATTTCCGAAGGTCCGCTGCTCCACTCGAAGGAGGCAACACTCTCGAGTGGCACCCTCCTCCCATTAACACCCGGCACAGGCAGCCGTTTAAGGGTCGCCATATCCTCCCGCGCGGCATCCGCCAGCCGAACCATCACCGGCACCTGACGCGAGCTGAAATTCAACTTAGGAAGATCCTCGGCGTTATCGCCCACGGTCGCGATGCGCAGCGTATCGGCGATGGCCTGAGCCGAGACCCCAAGGTCGGCGGCGCGGGCAAAATCAGGGCGTACAATGAGCTCAGGCCTGACCAGGCTGGCCGTCGAACTCACCGCGCCGATGCCCGGAATGGCGCGCATCTCCCGCTCGACTTGGCGAGCATGCAGTTCAAGCACCCGGCTATCCTTACCGGCAAGCACCAACTCATAGCCATCCCCCTCATCACCTACGCGAGTTCGCACGCCGGGAAGCGTGGCGAGTGCAATACGTAACTGCTGCTCTATGTCTTGCTGCGTAACGCCCGCGCGGGTTGCGCGATCCGCCAAACCCACGGTCAGTTCCACCGAGGTCACATCAGAGTCACTGCTGCCGGAGTTCTCACCGATGGCCGCAAAAACGCTGACTACATGCCGTTGCGTCACCAGTCGTGAGCGTGCCTGCTCGGCAAGCACCTCCGCTTCAGACAAGGTGCTACCGGGCGGCAAGGTGAGCGTCGCCTGCGTCTGGGAATTATCATCGGGGGGTATGAAGGTTCCCGGCAGGGTCGAGGCCAGCCAGATACCTCCTGCAAAGCAGGCCGCCGCCGCGAGGAGCGTCGTCTTACGGTGGCGCAGGCACCAACGGGCGACGACAAGATAGACGTTAATCCACGTTGGATCGCGCGAGGGATGTTGTGGTTTGCGCAGCAGATACGCAGCCAGCATGGGCGTGAGAAGGCGCGCCACCAGCAGCGAAAACAGCACCGCTACCGAGGCCGTCCAACCGAACTGAACGAAGAATTGCCCGACGGTGCCGCTCATAAAGGCTGTGGGCAGAAAAACGGCAATCAATGTAAAGGTGGTAGCGACAACGGCCAGGCCAATTTCCGCCGCCGCGTCCATTGCAGCCTGGCGCGGGGGCTTGCCCATTAGCAGGTGCCGTTCGATATTTTCAATCTCGACAATGGCATCGTCCACCAGCACCCCGATCACCAGCGAGAGCGCCAGCAACGTCACCACATTGAGCGAGAAGCCCATCAGGTGCATGAAAGCGAAGGTGGGGATGATCGAGAGGGGAAGCGTGACCGCAGCAATCAGCGTGGCCCGCCAATTGCGTAGAAAGCAGAACACCACCAGCACCGCCAGCGCCATCCCCTCGAATAGCATATGCATGGAGCCCTGATAGTTCTCCAGCACCGGCCCAACAAAATTGAAGGCTTCTTCGACCTCGACATGGGGATATTGCGCCTGCAAGTCGGCAACAGCAGCCTGCACCCCCTCGGCCACATCCACCTCGCCGTACCCCTCGGCACGGGTCATCTCGACGCCGACGACGGGCGCACCATCAAGCAATGCCATCGAGCGTCGCTCGGCCACGGTATCGGTAACCGTCGCCACCTCATCAAGGCGAATACGGCGGCCATCGCTGAGTGCCAGCTCCATCGTCGCCAGCTCAGCTGCGGATGCAGCGTTGGCGATGATGCGCACAGCCTGTTCGGCTCCGCCGACGTCCACGCGCCCACCGGGCGCCTCCAACTGCGCCTGGCGCAGCTGGCGCGAGATATCCAACGCTGTCGTGTTCATCGCCAGCAGGCGGTCCGGATCCAATGCCACGCGGACTTCGCGATCGACCCCGCCGATACGCCGAACCGAGCCAACGCCTGGCACCGACAAGACGGCCTTGGTCATTTTGTCATCGACGAACCAGGAGAGTGCCTCATCGTCTAGATCGGAGGAGCTCACCGCGTAGCGTACAATCGGCTCACTGAAAAACTCACCCTTCCGAATCACTGGATCACGCAGGTCGGCGGGTAGATCCGAGCGGATGCGAGCAACAGCGTCGCGCACATCCTCAAGAGCCTCTTGCAAGGACTTTTCCAGCCTGAATTCAATAGCAATGTCGGCATTGCCATCCGTCAGCGTTGTAGAGATGTTTTTGACGCCGGAGACGGTAGCGATGGAGTCCTCGATCTTGCGGGCAACCTCGTTCTCCATTAAGGCGGGAGCCGCCCCCGGCAATGAGGCGGATACCTCCACGAGGGGCAGCTGTACATCCGGCAAGTCCTGAATAAACAAGCCTCGGAAGGAGATGAGCCCCCAGAAGGTCAATAGGATGAAGAGCAGAACAACCGGAATAGGATTGCGAATCGCCCAGGATGAGGTATTGAGCGTCATACCCCCTCCTCGGCGTCGGTCTCAACCACCCGCACCTGATCACCGTTGCCAAGAAAAGCACCGCCCGAGGCGACCACTCGGGCATCGGGTTCAAGCCCGGCGCGAATTTCGATTCGATCCTCCGTGTGCTGGCCCAGGGAAACTTTCTGCTCCGTTATCTGGCCTTCATCGCTGACGCGATGGACGTAGCCAAAGCCATCGCGAAGCTGCACCGCGGCGCGGGGTAGCGTCATCACTTGTCGGCTGCCCAGCTCAAATTCCCCCCGGGCAAACATTCCCGACCGAGCGATATCGCTTAACGGTAGGTCGACATAAACCAGACCATTGCGTGTAGCGGTGTCCACTAGCGGCGCAATGGTGCGCAAGCGCCCTTCGAGCTCATATCCACCGGGCACGGTGACCCTGGCAGCCTGGCCCGGTCGCAGCTCATTCAGATCAGACGCGGCGACCTCTGCCCGCCACTCCAGGCGACCATGGCGCGTCAACCGGAACAGCTCCTGATCAGTGCCGGTGACAGCACCAACAGTGGCCGTGCGGGAGGTAATCAAACCGTCGTCCGGGGCAACCACCTGCGTCTGAGCCAAGCGTAGCTCTTGGGCTTCATTCTGCGCTTGCGCAACGCCTAGCCGCGCACGGGCGGTAAGTTCGGCGGTTTCGTATTGCTGAATCTGCTGCTCTGAAAGCGATCCCGTGGTTTTCAAACTTCGGGCACGCTGGGCATTGGCATTCGCTTCCGCAAGCGTTGCCTCGGCTTCCGCCACGGCGGCGCGGCTCCTAGCCAGCTCTGCGCGCACCGTGGTGTCGTTATAAACGGCCAGCACCTGCCCTTCCGTGACCTCATCACCCACGTCTACCTTCACATCTACCAACCGCAGGCCACCGATTTCGGTACCGATAATGATCTCCTGCCAAGCAGCGATATCACCATTAGCCGCAATCGTCGTCGGAAGCGTCTGAGGTTCTAATGTCGTCACGTTGACGGATAGTGAGGGCTGCGCCGTCGGTTCGGCGACGGCATCGCTTTCCGACGACACCGCCTGCATACATGCCAGGGCGGCGGCGCTAGCGATCACGGCAATCGTAATACCGAGATACATTTTTCCGGTTGGAGATGACATAATTCAGGCCTGTTTCAAATTGTTCAGTTCGTTGATGAAAAACGACATCAAGCATTTCTGTTGAACAACTATCGGCCTGTATTCCTTTCTCGTTTCTTACTGACGTAGCGCTTGATCAAAACCGTTTTCAGTAAGAAACGCGTAAGACAATCCTCCTGATGATGGCACCGTCATACCACTCTAACTTTCACACCATGCTAGGAGTGCAACCATGGGTTCTCATCAGTCGCTATTGCTGGACGGCCGTCTCACCACTATAAGATTGGCGACAGCCGCATTTATCGGTGGTCTTGTTATTGCCTCTCCGTTGGCGTTCGCCGACGAAGAACATTCAGACGAAACCACTTGGGGATTGGGCGTAGGTGCAATGAGCGACCAGGATCCCTATGCCGGTATCGACAGGGAAACCACCCCATTTCCCTTGCTCCTGATCGAAAACCGGTACATTAGTGTCTTCGGATCGGAAATCGAATTTAAACTGCCGAGTCTTGTCATCAGCGACTCTCAACAGCTCAATTTCGGTATCGTCGCCCAGTATGATGAGAGCGGCTACGAGCAAAGCGATGCCCCGATTCTCAACGGCATGAGCGAGCGCAAAGGGGGCTTCTGGGCGGGGGCAAAAGTGGAGTGGGAAAGCGAGCTGTTCGAGGTCAGCGCCGAATGGCTCACCGACGTCTCCGGCAACAGCGACGGGCAGCGCTTCGATCTTGGCCTGGAGAGAACGTGGGATTTCGGCGAACATATAATGCTAACCCCATACTTAGGGGCGTCCTGGCAGGACGACAAGAACGTCGATTACTACTTCGGTGTTCGCGATAGTGAGGTTCGCTTCGATCGCCCCGCCTATAAGGGAGAGTCGGCTACCAATATCGAGGCGGGGGTGCGCGGCGTGTACCAGTTTGACCAGCATCACTCTGTGCTGGTAGGTGTTGAGGTCACGAGCTTGGCGAACGAAATCAAAGATAGCCCGCTGGTGGATCGCTCGACCCAAAACGCCGTGTTAGTTGGCTATCTTTACACATTCTGATGAGCCGCATACTGCTGATCGAGGATCATGACCGGCTAGCCCACTTGATGTGCAAAGGGCTGGTGGGCGCCGGTATCGCCGTTGATGTGGTCGACCGCATCGATTCGGCATGGGCTGCCGTTCAGCAGATGCCCTACCAGGCACTGGTACTCGATCGTGGCTTGCCGGATGGCGATGGGCTGCTATTGCTCAAGAAGTTGCGCAACGCGGGCCGTAGCGTGCCCTGCCTGGTGTTAACGGCTCGCGATGCGCTGCA
Source organism: Halomonas sp. FeN2 (assembly GCF_020595105.1). NCBI lineage: Bacteria > Pseudomonadati > Pseudomonadota > Gammaproteobacteria > Oceanospirillales > Halomonadaceae > Halomonas > Halomonas sp. FeN2. Next base: position 3,429,698 of record NZ_CP074200.1, on the reverse strand, counting down.
TGACAGGCTAGAAGGCCTCGAAGCCGGTGCCGACGACTACCTCCCCAAGCCGTTTGCCATGGATGAGATGGTGGCGCGTGTCCGTGCCTTGCTGCGCCGCCCTGCGGAATTCCATTCAATCGACCCCATTCACGGCGACCTGAGGCTGCATACTGAAAGCGGCGTTCTGTTTAGCGGCGACAAGAGCATTACTCTTGCCCCGGCGGAGCTGCATATTATGCAGCTACTTCTCTACAAGCACGATGAAGTAGTCCGCCGCAGCGCGCTAGAGGCGGCGGCCTGGGGGCTAAGCGAGGCGGTGACACCGAACGCCCTGGATGTCGCCCTGCACCGTTTACGCCGCAAGCTGCTTGCCATCGGTTCGCACCAGCGGATCGCCAACGTCAGAGGGATGGGATATGCGCTTCGTCAAGCGGATGACGCTCAATAGCCTGAGGCTGAAGGTGCTGCTGGCCTATTTGGCGGGTATGGTGCTGAGTATCACACTGCTGGTAATTGCCGCAGCAGTGGTGCTTCAGAGCGATCTACTGCCTCGTATGGATATGGCCGACGCGGCCGATGGGCTGGTGGACAATGTCGAGTTCGACAGTCGTGGCTGGCCCGTTGGTTTCGACGCCAGCATGGACGACCGCGCTTGGCTATACGAAGGCCCACAGCGCGAGACGGCGTACCGGATTCTGGATGATGCCGGGAACGTGGCGGTGGCCTCGAGTGCCGGAGAAGCTTTCTGGCCAGCCGACGGCGAAGTTTTACGTTTGGCGCGTGGCACCTTTTCCTTTGAGTATGATGACAGAACTTTCTACGGAGCCACGGAGCCCTTTGAGCACGGTGGAAGAACGTGGTATCTGCAGTTCGTCGCCAGTTCAAGATTCGTTGATGTTCTCTATCTCGTAGCCTTTCCACTAGTGGTAGCGGGCGTACTGGTGTTTGGCTTTGTCATGTTCGTTGCCTTCGGTTTATGCGCCTACATTACCTTGCGCTTAACCCTCAAGCCGCTGCGCGATGTTTCCAAATCGGCGGCGGCTATCTCGCCGCGCTCTATAGACGCCCGGCTCGATACGGACGCAGTGCCTGTGGAAATTGCCCCGCTGGTACATAGCTTCAATCACGCCCTGGAACGCCTTGAGCGGGGTTATCGCCTGCAGCAGGAGTTTCTCGGCCACGCGGCCCACGAGTTAAAAACGCCACTGGCGCTGATCCGCGGGCAGGTTGAGTTGCTTGAGGAAGGGCGAAATGACCGCAAGGCGCTATTGAGCGATGTCGAATACATGACACGCCAGGTGCAACAACTGCTACTTCTGGCCGAAGCGAGCGAGGCGCACAACTACCATTTTAGCGTTGTTCGAATGCACGACATCGCCCACGAAGCTTCCACCTACTTGCAGCGCATGGCTGAATCCGCCGACGTGCATTTAACGGTGCTTGCCGCGGATCAAGGGGTGACATGGGAGGCTGATCGCGGGGCATGCTTCACTCTGCTCAAGAACTTGCTTGAGAACGCTATTCAGCACGCCCCCGAGCAGACTCTCGTCAGCATGGAAATCCAGGAAAATATAATAACTGTGCGTGACCGTGGCCCAGGCGTCGAACCAGAGCAATTGGCCCTGCTGTTCTCACGCTTCTGGCGTGGGGCGCATCGGCGCGACCATGGAGCAGGCTTGGGGCTGGCCATCTGCCAAGAGATTGCCATGGCGCACGGTTGGGAGCTTTCGGCCCATAACGCCCATCCCGGGTTGATCATGACCTTATGCAGAGAAAACGAGGCCAGTGAAAGCGATTCCCGCGAAAATATTACCAGCGAACGAGCGTACCACCGTCAAGGTGAACGCCCACCCCAAGGTCATTTGAAAAGGCAGTGACATGGGTGGTTCCTCGTCTCAGTAATCGCCAGCCATCCCAGGAGTGGTCAGCCAAGACAACGTCTCCAGGCTGGTTATCAATGGTGCGAGAAATAAAGAAACCGCCCGCGTTCTGGGTATCAGCCTCAGCACCGTTGGTACTCATGTTGAGAGCATTTTCCGAAAACCAAACTGTGCCACACGTGCTGCGGCAACACTCAAGGCGCTCACGGCAGGCCTGCTTTAAATGGTTGGTCTTACGAATTGCAGTGTGTTTGGTGCAAACGCAATGTCAGTAAGAAACGAGAAAGAAAAGTTGGCCGATAGTGGAACCATAGGCTCGTCGAACACAGAAGCTCTTAACCAGAACACAAATTAGCGACGACGTTGACTGCATGTATTGAAAACATGCTGACAACCAGCGGCCATTGCTCATTCAACAGAGTATCAGGCGCGATTGAGTGGTCATCCTTACAAGCAACCCTATGAACTTACTAAGGAGGTGGTCATGCAAATTTTAAGACGCAAACCGTTAAACCCGCCCAATCTGCCCAATACGTTGACCGAAGGTCATAGCCAAGCGGTATTAGTTCAGGGAGGCACCCGGGTGCTGATGTCTAGCCAGGTAGGGGTGGATACCACAGGAGAGCTGGCGGGCCCCGAACTTCCCGAGCAGACTGAGGCGGCGCTGGACAATATCGAACGATTGCTATCAAGCCTTGGTGGAGATCTATTTCGGGTAGTGATGTTGAGGATCTACTTAGCCGAATCCGCTCGCTACGACCAGCAAGTAGTAATGGAGGCGCTGAAGCATCGTTTCCCCATCGCCCCGCCGGCGGCTACTTGGTTGATTGTGTACGGCCTTGCCGAACCAGAATGGTTAATCGCTATAGAGGCCGAGGCAGTGCTGCCGGGGTTTGCCTTAAACAGTTAAATGACCGTAACCGTCGAAATAATAACGCTGCTCGTTAACCACTACATAGCCCGCCTGCCCGACCATTTTAAGGAAGAGGGAGCACATTTGTGACTCTTTGTTAGAGGCAAGCACCTACAGAGAGGGTTCTATGATTAGCCGCCTTAGCGTTCTACTTTTCACACTTTTCCTGCTGACCTCCTGCGCCGTGCCGCCGGACTCCACTGGTTTTCAACCCTCAGAAAACCTGCCTCGCTATGATCAGGAGAGTTTCGATCAATATGTGCGCGAAACACGTGCATGGATTGCGGATAACCGCGCTTTCATCAGTGACGACCGCGACCTTGAAATACAGCTCAATACGCCGTTCGAACTCCGCCCTGATAAACCGGCCAAACGCGGTATCCTGTTAGTGCATGGACTGGGCGCAAGCCCGTGGTATTTCATCGATATCGCCACCGCCATGGCGAATGACGGCTGGCTGGTTCGCTCAATCCTTCTGCCCGGCCACGGCACACGCCCCGCCGATCTGATGCTGCCTGATAATGATGATTGGGAAAAAATAATTGCCCATCACGCCAAACTGCTTGCAGCCGAGGTCGATGAACTTTGGCTTGGCGGTTTCTCCACCGGAGGTAACCTAGTCACCTCCCATGCGTTCACAGACGACAATGTCGATGGCTTGTTGCTGTTTTCTCCTGGATTTTACCCCGATACCCACTATCTATTTCTCGCCCCGACCATTGCTTATTTATGGGACTGGCTCGATATCGATGATGAAGACAATATTGTCACTTACCAGTCACTTCCAGTACGCGGGGCCTCTCTCTATTATCACTCGGTCAGTACCGTGCAGAAAAATCTCGAAACCGCACGCTTTAATAAACCTGTCCTGATGACGATGAGTCAACATGATAGCGTCCTTGACCCCAACGCGACGCTCACGGCCTTTCAAAACCGCTTTCCCAACCCACAATCGCACTTCATCTGGTACGGCGACCCACCCCAGCACCGTGAAGATTCCCGCGTCACCGCCCTTACCAGCCACCTTCCCGATCGGCGAATCAGCAACTTTTCCCACATGAATGTGCTGTTTGCGCCAGAGAATACCTATTACGGTCAAGCGGGCAGCTACCTCATGCTGGAAAACGGCCAGGACGGTCTCGCGCCACCCGATGACCCTAACACCCTCTGGTTCGGCGCATGGGGTCAGAGAGACGCGGAAAAATACCACGCCCGCCTGACCTGGAATCCCTACTTTGACGACCTCCTCGATGATATCCGCGAGGTAACAGGAGACTAATCGACGTTCCCCCGACTGAGCTTTTCGGGGCTCATGGAGAATAGGTGCAATAAAATGGTTATCTCTATACTTTCACTATCCAAGCGTTTTTTTGTAACGCTATGCATGAAAGAGAAAACGTCATTCTCAAATGTTTGGTTCCCGGAATCCCCTGGAACATTAAGCCATTCACAGTGCTTTGCTTTACGCATTACAATAACTTTAACCGCTTTTTTAGCTTTACCCATGATGCTTCTTAATTCAGGATCAATTGAAAGCGTCATTGCCATCTTCAGCGTTGAAGCTAGCACTACAGCCTTAATATTTTCCAAAATAAAATCAAAAAGCACTACAGCTTGGCTACCAAATGATACAGAGGATGAAATAGTAGAGTTCACCAACATAATAGGAGTGGCAGGCGTAGGGACTCTTTTAGTTATATTCTTGCTGACCTAAACCACTTCTTAATTGCTGTGCTAAAAATCAAACGGCGAAATAACCATCAATAACGACTCGACCGCAGAATCTGAGAAAAGCAGCCCCCGAATATACTTGCTGGAAGAGACAGGTAGCAGCACCGTATCACTCGCAAGACGGAGGACGCCCAATCGGTAAGCCTCAGAAACTCCCCCCGACCGCCAATCAGCATTTGCCTGAAACCACTGCTTAGCATTCGATGAGTTTGACCTCGACCATTCGCAATAGAAACCTCCTCCGATGGATAAATAGCTGCGTAGCTTCAGCAAGATTTATCGCGCTTTAGCTACCTTGATGCACCTTGCTACAAAATAACCAATCTTTGACACACTGTGGGTACAACCATGGCTTACTTTTTCATTCCCAGCGAAAAGTTTTGTTAGTCCGGCTCGGTAAGCAGAGATAATCACATATAGAGAGCAGCGAAGTATTAATAGTAGGCAGGGCCTTGTTAACAATCGATAGCCTTAGCAGATGCTGCCGTCTTCGATCCTTTGGAAGAGTTTAGAAAAGCTATGGAACCTAGAAACCTGTCCGATATATTTTTATTCTTCAAGGCTTGGCTATTTAACCCACTGAGTATTGGTGCGCTCATGCCTTCCGGTCGAGCTTTGGCCAACCTTATCACCTCGGAAATATCTACGGATACGGGCCTGATCATCGAGCTTGGGCCGGGGACGGGTGTCTTTACACACGCACTCATTGAGCGTGGTATCGACCAGAAAAACATAGCATTAATCGAGAATGACGCGGCATTCGTTACCAAGCTACAGCATCGCTTCGGGCATGCCCACACGTTTTTTATTGATGCTTCACGGCTACACGAAGTTAAGTTTTTCGACGGGGCACATGCCGGTGCTGTCGTCAGTGGGTTGCCCATGCTGTCAATGTCTCCACGCAAGATGATCGCCATTCTGGACGGTGCTTTTGCCAAAATGCGGCCCGAAGGATCTTTCTATCAGTTCACTTATGGCCCCCGTTGCCCGATCCCCCGAGCGCTGCTCGATCGCCTTGGGCTGAAGGCAATACGTGTCGGTCGCATACTCGTAAACGTCCCTCCCGCCACCGTCTACCGCATCGTCCGACGCAAGCCTCGGCCTGCCGCTAGCGGTGAGCGCATCGGCGTGCGATGACGGAGTGGCACCTGCACTACTCCATTCACAGTAATCGAAACCCACTGATGGCTTTCTCCTAGCAGAGGATGGCCGGAGAGGATGACTATGACCATCAAATTCTGGCTTTCTGGATTCGCCTGTTTTCTTCTGACCGCCTGTGGCACCCCTGCTGAAGATAATATAAGTGACAATGAGCGTGCTGCCGTACCTGTCTCAGCGATACCAGCGGAACTGGCGACGTTAGGCGAGCAGTTGTCACTTACGGGCACCCTAACCGCTGAGCGCCAGACACGCCTCTCCCCTCGCGCGGACGGGCTCGTGGCACACGTGCATGTTGAAGCGGGTGATCATGTTGAGACCGGACAGCGACTCCTCGAACTCGACCCGGCCCTTGCACAACAGGCGCTCATGCGTGCTCGCGCTCAGGAGGAAGAGGCAAACGCCTCGGTACGTGAGGCCGAGCGCTTGGTTAATGAGGCACAGCGGCTTGCTGAACGCCAAGCCATCCCCGCAACAGAGGTCGCATCGCGTGTTGCCGCGCTAAATCTAGCACGTGCATCGGCAGCCTCCGCTCAGGCAGCCACACGAGAGCAGGAAGAACTGGTTGAACGGCACAGTTTGCCAGCCCCTTTCCCAGGCGTCGTCGCCGAAAAACTCACCGAAGTTGGCGAATGGGTGCAACGGGGAGCGCCGGTGTTATCGTTAGTCGCGATTGATCGTGTACGTCTGGATGTGCAAGTGCCCCAAGAGCGATTTGAGCAGTTGGATAATCAGACACAAGCGCAGGTATTTGCCGATACGCTGGGTGACACTCCATTGCCAGCGCAGATCATTGCGCGGGTTCCCGTCACCGACCCCGAGGCGAGAACCTTTCTACTTCGACTACTGGTAAACGATCCACAGGGTCGATTACTTCCTGGCACCTCCGCCCGAGCAGAAATTTCTTTACCCCCGCAAGCAACCGATACGTTGGCCATCAGTCGCGATGCGTTGCTGCGCCAACCGGATGGCAGTCACAGCGTCTACATCGTCGATAACACAAACAATGAACGCATCGCCCGCCGGCGCCAGGTGCAAATTCTGTATGAACAGGGCGGTCAGGTCGCCGTTGCAGGCGACACCCTGCGCCAGGGCGATCCGGTCGTCACCCGAGGCAACGAGGCCCTGACCGATGGTCAGCCCGTGGAAGTGGTGGAGCGCTAACACATGGATTTCGGACGCGTTATTCATCACAGCACCCTGATTGCCGTCGCGGTTCTGATCCTGTGCTTACTGGGGATCACTGCTGCGCTGCGGGTACCGGTTCAGATGATTCCCGACCTGGAAGTACGCACCATCAGCGTGGAGACAAGCTGGCCCGGGGCATCTCCCCGTGACGTGGAGCAAGAGATCCTTATCGAGCAGGAACAATACCTCCGCACCTTGCCCAATCTCCAACGAATGGTTTCCACCGCCAGCATCGGCCAAGCCAGTATCGAGCTGGAGTTTCCCTTCGGCGTCGACATTAATGAAGCGCTGATACGCACCAACAACGCGCTTAGCCAAGTATCCAGCTACCCTGGAAATGTCGATGCCCCCGCCCTGACGACTGTCTCTTCCTCGGACGAACCCTTCATGTATTTCCGCATCGGGCCACGAGCGGAAAGTGGGGAAAATCTCGATTTGGCGATGATGCGCAACTTTCTGGAGGATGAGGTTCGCCCCCGTCTGGAGCGCGTCAATGGTGTTTCGCTCGTGGAAATATGGGGTGCGGAAGCACGGCAGGTGCGCGTAGAAATCGATCCGTACCGTTTGGCCGAACGCGGGCTCGACATGACCGATGTGCGCAATGCACTTCAGACCCGTAACGTCGACAGTTCAGCGGGCGACCTGGACAGTGGAAAGCGCAGTGTTATGGCACGCACGATCGGCCGCTTCCGTGAGCCCACCGATATGGGCGAGTTGATCATTGCCGAGCGCCGTGGCGCCTTGATGCGGCTCTCCGAATTGGCCGATATCCGGCTCAGTCACCATGAAATGCGTACCCGGGCATTCTATAACGGCCTACCTTCACTGATCCTGGCGGTGCGCCGCGAAACGGGATCGAATGTCGTCCAGACCAAGTATGCCGTACTGCCGGCAGTCGAGGCGATCAGCAACGAGATTCTGGCGCCGCTGGGTCTTGAAATGACGCTGATCAACGAAGATGCGCGCTACGTTGAGGACTCGGTCGCCAACGTCTGGAATAACCTTTTGCTCGGGACATTGCTGGCAACACTGATAATGTTTGCCTTCCTGCGTTCGGCGCGCAGCACCTTTGTCGGGGTGATTGCCATACCGGTCTGTACGATCGCCGCTTTTATAGGCCTGTTACTCGCAGGCCGGACGCTGAACGTTATCTCATTGGCCGGCGTAGCGTTTGCCATCGGCATGACACTGGATAACACCATCGTCGTCCTCGAAAGCATCGACCAGGCACGGCGACGTGGCCTGAAACCCTTCGATGCCGCAGTGGCGGGTGTGCGCCGGGTCTGGACGGCGGTCATGGCGAGCACGCTTACGTCAGTCCTGGTATTTGCCCCCACACTGTTCATTCAGGAGGAAGCCGGACAGCTCTATTCGGATATCGCGATTGCGATTTCCTCTTCTATCCTTGCGTCGATGGCCGTTGCGGTAACCGTGCTACCGGCGATGGCGGCACGACTGCTACCGGCAATCCAGCCAGGAGTTACCTTCGAGGACGGCGCCTTTGACCGCATCGGCCGTTGGATCACCCGCGCCTATCGCCGTCCGATACGGCGAATAGCGATTCTACTCGGCACGCTTGGCTTGTCGGCATGGGTCGTGGTGTGGCTAACCCCTCCGGCAGAGTACTTGCCGGAAGGCGAAGAGGCGCGCATCTTCTCTAACATGATCGCACCGCCGGGCTACAATCTGACGGAGATGGAATCCATCGCACAGGAGCTAATCCCGGAGCTGCAGCAGCGTCTTGATGACGAACCGGCACGCTTCCACCGTGGCGAAACGAATATGCCCGCACTGCGCTTCTTCGCCATGTTCGTCGACGCCCAGGGCATTCGTGTTATTACCGACCCGAAAGATCCCACCGATCTGGAGGCGTTAATGGGCGCCCTCGAGGCGCGCTTTACGGCCTGGCCGGGCATGCGCGCATTCGCCTCACGGGGCTCCATCATCTCCACCAACGATGGCGGTACGCGCAGTATCAACATGGACATTTCCGGCTCTGATCTTGCCGAGATCTATCAGGTTGCGAGCCTTGCCTATGCCCGTGCAGGAGCACTGTTCGACGATGCGCAGATTGGTTCAGAACCCAGCTCACTCAGCCTGGATCAATTATTGCTGGAGATCCAGCCTCGGTGGGAGCGACTGGTGGAAGTCGGGCTCGATGCGGAACGCTTTGGCTATTCCGTGGCGGCGCTAAGCGATGGTGCGTTCGCCGACCAGATGATCCTCGATGACCGCCGGGTCGACATCTACCTGTTCAGCAGCGCGGGTAGCGAGCAGCGGGCGGAGCGCCTAGGTGACCTGCCCATTGCCACACCGTCTGGCGACGTGCTGCCACTTTCCGCATTGGCCGATTTGAACGAGTCCGTCGATACGGACAGCATTCGGCGGTTGGACGGGCGCCGTACGATGACGCTGAATATCGTGCCGCCGCGCTCGGTGGCGCTGGAAACGGGCGTCGAACGCGTGGAAAACGAGTTGATTGAGGCCATGCGTGTCGCTGGCGAGATCCCTCACGGAGTATCGATAGATATCACCGGCGCCAGCGATCAGTTACAGGCTACTCGTGAAGCGGTCTCGGGTAATTTCATGATTGCGGTGTTGTTGTGCTATCTGATGCTGGTGGCGATTTTCCGCCACTGGGGGCGGCCATTATTCGTTATGGCCACAATCCCACTGGGACTCGCGGGCGGGATTCTTGGCTTGGCGATACTCAACGGCGTCGGCGCTCCGTTTGGCATCCACCAGCCTTTCGATATGATCACACTTCTCGGCTTCCTGGTATTGCTCGGTTCCGTCGTCAACAATCCGATACTGATCGTTCAGGAAACCTACAAGCGGCTGGAAGAAGGCGCGGAATCCATCGTCGCGGCCGTCGATGATGCGGTCAATATCCGTCTGCGCGCGATCCTGATGTCCAGCCTGACCACCATCTTCGGTATCGCCCCACTGGTTCTTATCCCCGGGGCAGGCACTGAACTCTACCGTGGCCTCGGCGCCATCGTGATGTTCGGTATCGCGTTTTCCACGGTCATCACGCTGACCTTCCTGCCCAGTTTGATGGTAGCTGCCATGAGCGGACAACAGCGTATTGCAAGGTGGGTATCATTGCGTAGGGATCAATCTTACTGAATCGAATGGAAGCCTGAAAATAAACGGGCGGGCCTAAAACGACTAGGCCCGCCCGGCATTGTTTTCTAAATCAAAATCAATAGTTCGCTTAAAGGTTTATAACCAGCGTTTCAGATAATGAAAAACTCCTTTCGCTTGCTGCGAAGACATTGACTCGAGGCAAGCAACCTCCGTATCTTCATCGGAACCTCTCTCAACGGATTTTGTTACCTTAGAAAAGTACTGATATAACCATTTAGGCTGCAATTAATATCTTCATAATTTACTCCTTATCCTAAATAACCATCCATCATTCGACCAACTCTGCGACATGTGATTAATTTAAAATCCACAAGCCACCGAGCAGTTTCAATGACTTTAAGTTACTTCAAAAAAAACTACCTACAACTGAGCTATTTAGCTCGATTTAAGGGTTGTCAGAAAGCACCTGGGAGGCCGGAATGTCCTGGTTACCGCTATCTGTAGATGTCGATTCAGCATAAACAATCCTGTTATCTTCATCCGAGCCTCTTTCAGCAAGTGCTACGCCTGAAGAAAGCAGTAACGCAATGATTAAGGCCGCATTTAAAAGCTTCATGATTCACTCCTTACGTTTAACTATTCGATCAACCTACTGAGCTAAAAGCAACCTCATGGATCGCTTCCCCCTCTAATCTCCTACATGTGAGTTAATTAGCTCTTTTAGAGAAGAAGGCTTGGTTTGCTAGTCGCTTCATCAGCATATGAATGATAGATTCAAAATGAACGGATCAGAATGCCAAATACTCTTTCGTTCTTGCCTGATCCAGTCTTTCGGTATATTTCCGAGAATCTTTTAATACTGAGAAGAAGTGATGCCCGCATGAAACTCTCGTCAGACAGCTAGTACAGAATAAAGGCAACTGCCGACCAAAACCCTCACCGAAATCGAGAATATGAACATTCCACCTCTCAATTGGCACTTAAGATCTCCAGCTATCGATGTCTTCTAGTGAGGGGGCACTTAGGGCTAAACTGTTATTTTCACGCTGCTCAGAGCAGCCAGCCCCCAACGCCGCAGAGCCTATGATCAACACCTTTGCCGTATCCAACTACCGCAGCCTGAAAAAAATTGTTTCTCCCCTGTCGAGTCTCAATGTAGTGACGGGGCCCAACGGGTGCGGCAAGTCCAACCTATACAAAGCGCTGCGATTATTGGCAGAAACAGCCAAAGGCAATCTTATCTCATCGATTGCTCAAGAGGGCGGGCTTGATTACACCTTCTGGGCTGGCCCGGAAAAACTCACCAAAGACATGCGAGAGGGCTCCGCTGCCATTGAGGGATCTGCTAAGAAAAACAGCCCCCGGCTTAGGCTGGGTTTTGTGGGTGAAGATTTCGGCTACGCCATTTCATTGGGGATGCCCGCCTCTCAGGGCTTTGCGGGCTACCAAGATCCGTCCATGTTCCAGTTCGACCCCGAGATAAAACGGGAATGCATTTGGGCAGGCGATGTCTGCCGACCCAGTAACTGTTTGATTGACCGCGTTGGGTCTGTGGTCAAAGTGCGTGCAGGTCGTAAATGGCAGGTTTACGATGCCCACCTTAATAGCTACGAAAGCATTTTGAACGAAATCAGTGACCCGGTCGCCGTGCCTGAAGTCCACGCTGTTCGGCAAGCCATTCGTCATTGGCGCTTCTACGATCAGTTCCGAACCGATCCAAATTCCCTCATCCGCACACCGCAAATCGGCACCCGCACCACGGTGCTGGATCACGATGGCCTCAGTCTAGTGGCCGCATTGCGAACTATCCACGAGATCGGCGACCGAGAGGCGTTGTACGAGGCGATTGAAGATGCCTTTCCCGGCGCCACCATTAATTTTGAAGCCGACGCTGGTAATCGCTTTCTACTGCAGTTTCTACAAAAGGGGCTGTTGCGCCCCTTAAACCAGTCCGAACTATCAGACGGGACGCTTCGCTATCTGTTGCTGGTGGCGGCGCTGCTCACCCCCAGGCCGCCTTCCTTGCTAGTGTTGAATGAGCCAGAAACCAGTCTACATCCGGATTTGCTTCCCGCCTTGGGCCGCCTGATTATCCGTGCATCGCGGGAAACCCAGGTGTGGGTGGTCTCCCACGCGCCACGCTTAGTGGCGACACTGGAACAAGATCAGGCCTGTAACTCTATCGCGCTGGATAAAGAGTTTGGTGAGACCGTTATCCTAGGCCAGGGGTGGCTAGATGAACCGCCCTGGCAGTGGGCGGATTAAACAGAGCATCCCCCTGGCGTATCGGCTTCTAAGCGCATTGGCTTACTTAAATATCAATCTTAAGCGCCTGCAGCCTCTCGTCATCGATTTCGATACCCAGCCCTGGAGCGCTGGGCAGTGCAAGACGCCCATGGTCAAGGCTTAACGGCGACGTTAAAAGTGCTTCACGCAGGGGGTTATTGGCCGATACGTCAAACTCGACCCAGGTAGGCGTATGGTTACGGTCGGGATGCGGATGCGGCGGCAGCGCGGCGGCGAAGTGGGCGGCGGCCATAATGCCCACTGCGCTTCCCCATACGTGAGGCGAGATTCTCAAGCCGTTTAACTGGGCCATGTCTGCAATGCGCAGCGCTTCTACATAGCCGCCACATAGGTTGAGATCCGGCATCAGCACATCCACACCACCGGTGGCGGCCAGCTCACGAAACTCGACAGCATTGACCGAAGCCTCGCCCGCAGCAATACGCCCCTCTCGGCGCGAGGCAAGGCGGCGGAAACCCGGAAGATCTTCAGGTGCCACCGGCTCCTCGATCCAGTAAGGGCGCAGCGGCGCCAAAGCGGCCATGGATTCCAGCGCGATGTCCGCCGTGTAGGCCCCGTTGATATCGGCCATGATGGCCACGTCATCGCCCAGAATCCGCCGTGCGCTCTGCATCCGCTCAAGGTCGCTTCTGATGCCGTGACCAATTTTGATCTTGTAGCCATCAAACTGCCCCGCCACGCGCTCAAGCTGCGCTTCCAGAGGCAGCGCCGCCGGTTCATGAAAATAGCCACCGGAGGCGTAGACCTGCACGGAGTCCTGCTCTTCCCCGCCCAGCAGCCGGTAAACCGGCAGACCCAGCAGCTTGCCAAGGCCGTCGTGCAGTGCAATATCCAGCCCGCTGACTGCCGCGGCGAGCTGGCTCTGGGCGCGCACGTGGTAGAGCACATTGGTCATTCGCCGCCAGATCACACGGTGGTCGAAGGCGCTTTGCCCCACATAGGCTTCGCGCAGAATGTCCAAATAGGCCAGCGTGGTCTTGGGCGGGCCATAGCACTCGCCAATACCGACAATACCTGCCGAAAAACGTACAAACACCAGGGTGGCCATGCGTGCGTGGCCGATTTCCCGCGCGCTTCCATAGCCGCCGTTAGCCGGCAAATAGCTGCCGATGGGCACCATATCGATGGCCTCGATAATCGCATCACGGGCCACAGAAGGATTACTATGCAGATGATTCATGCAACTGAGTCTCCAAACTAGATCAGGCTAGGCAGCCATAGCGTCAAAGCGGGAATAAAGGTGATCAGCAAAAGCGACACTAACAGTGCCGCGATAAAGGGCAGCGTGGCCTTAACCGCACGGGGGAAAGAGATATCGGCAATCCGCGCCAGAATAAACAGGACCAGCCCCACCGGCGGTGTCAAAAGCCCGATCATCAGGTTGAGCACCATGATGATGCCGAACTGAACAGGATCGACCCCTGCCTGGACGGCCAGCGGCAGCAGTACAGGTGTCAGGATGGTGATCGCTGCCACGGTTTCCATGAAGCAGCCAACGATCAAGAGAATCAGGTTGATCAGCAGAAGAATGACAATCGGGTTATCGGCCACCGCCATTACCGATTCTGCGAACGCCGCTGGCACGCCTTCGCGGGTAAGAATCCAGGCAAAAATTGACGAGGCGGCAACGATCAACAGCACCACTGAGGTCATTTCGATGGTTTCACGAAATACCGTAATGATCTGGCGCCAGCCAGCGCTACGGTATACCAGCGTTGCCAATACCAGCACATAAGCCACAGCGGCAATAGCGCTCTCGGTCGGGGTGAATATCCCCAGAACGATGCCTCCCACGATGATCACCGGGATCATGAGCGAAAGGGCCGCATGCATAAATGACGACAGCAGGCGCGCCACAGAAAAGCGCTCACCCACCGGGTAACCGCGTCGGTGCGAGATAACCGCGACCATCAGCATCAACATTGCCGCAATCAGCAGGCCAGGCACAATGCCTGCAATGAATAACTGGCCAATCGATGCAGAGGCCACCACCCCGTAAACCACCAGCGGAAGCGACGGCGGAATGATGGGGCCCACGGTTGAGGATGCCCCGGTGATCCCAACGGCAAAATCAACGTCATAGCCCTTATCACGCATCGCCTTTATTTCAACGGCACCCAAGCCGCCAGCGTCAGCAATGGCCGCGCCCGACATGCCGGCAAAGATGACCGAAGCGCCTACATTAACGTGGCCCAGGCCGCCGCGGGTCCATCCCACCATTGAATCAGCGAAGCGGAAGATACGCTCGGTCACACCGCAAACATTCATCAGGTTGCCAGCCAGGATAAAGAACGGCACCGCCAGTAGTGGGAAGCTGTCCACCCCACCCACCATGCGCTGAATCAGAATAATGTCCGGAATCTTGCCGGAGGCGAGCAGATAAACCAGCGACGACCCGGCCAGCGCGACCGCGACGGGGGCCCCAATCAACAGCAGGCACGCCAGCGCTACAAATAGCAGAATGATCATTTCTCCTCCTTGCCACGCCAGCAGGCGATGGCCTGGCGGGCCATACGCAATGCCATTGCCGCACAGGCCGCGGCAATCACGGTGTAAAGCCAACCTTTCGAGATCGGCAGCGTGCTCATGCTGGAATTCCATACCCGCTGTCCAACCTGCCAGGCAAGCCAGGCCACATAAACGAAGAACCCAGCGCTAAGCAGGTTATTGAATCCACGCAGCCAACGTTTTGCCTTTGCAGGCACGATTAGCTCAAGAATCTCAACGTTGATGTGAGTCCCTCGCGAGGCAGCACCAGCCGCGCCGATAAACACCAGCAGCACCAGCAGCATGCGGGCACCCTCTTCAGTCCAGCCGATCGAATGATTGAACACATAGCGCGACAGGAACTGCGCAAAGACCACGCTTCCCAGCAGGATCATGATCCCAAGCGCTACATGGTCTTCGAAGACCCATTTCGGCGGTGGTGTCGCTGTCACAGTATTGTGCGATAGCCCAGATTCACCTCCGGCCGCACTTTCGCGGCCGGGCTCTACTGACATCGCCGTCACCTCACCTTGACGAGTGTCTTTATCCCCTTGCATCACTCAATCGCCTCCAAGCGCTCGTATTGCTCAGCCGTCCAACCTACGTCTTCACCCGTAAGGCTCGGCCTTACCGCTTCGGCAAACGCCTCACGATCTACCTCGTGTACCTGGGTTCCCTGCTCCTGGAACCAGGGCACCAGATCCTGCTCCTGCTGTTGGATATCCAGGCTCCCCTGTTCAGCAGCCTCCTGAAAGACGTCCCGGAAAAGTGCCTGATCCTCGGCGGAAAGACTCGACCAGGCATTGCTACTCATAATGATCGGCTGGCTGTCATAGATATGGCCGGTCAGCGAGATGTCCGACTGCACTTCTTCAAACTTCATCGCGCGAATGATCGGCAGCGGATTTTCCTGGCCATCCACTACGCCCTGCTGAAGCGCCAGATAGACCTCCGAGAAGGCAATCGGAGTAGGGTTGGCACCAACGGCTCTTGGGAACATCAGCAGCAGCGGCGCATCAGGCACGCGAATTTTCATGCCCTGCATGTCTTCGGGAGTAAGCACCGGCTTGTTGGCAGTCACATGGCGTTGGCCAAAATAGATCAAACCAAGCGGCACATGCCCAGTGCTCTCTTCGTAGCCTTGGGAAAGCTCTTTGAAGAGATCGCTTTTTGAATAGGCGATCCAGTGATCAAAGTCTCGGAAAACGAAAGGAGCGCTGCCTAGCGCAATCGGTGGATAAGCGTTTCCAGCGAAAGCATTACCGGTATAGATAATATCCAGCGTGCCTAAGCCGAGGCCTTCATTGAGTTCAACCTCATTACCTAGCTGGGAGGAAGGGAACACTTCAATGTGATGGCGACCTTCACTACGTTTTTCAATTTCATCAGCTGCCCACTCGGCCCATTTGTGGTGACTGTGGCTCGCTTCGTATACATGGCCAAAAACGAAATCATTCGCTTGAGTGAAAGGCGCTATAGATAGTGCTAAAAGCAGTGTTGTAAGTTGATGACGTGCACGCATTGTTGTCTCCTTATTTATGGCTTGAATCACCAACCTCAGTACACTCTGGCTAAACAAATTTATCAATTTGTTTATAATCAACTTTTAAAAATACATGTAAATATATGTTTTTAAATAAAAACAGCCAAAGTAAGGAGTTTTACAACGTGACAACAAAGACAAAAGTCGAAAAGACTAAAGACTTATACGAAGATATGCGCAACTGGATACTTCGCGGGCAATATCTGCGTGGAGCGCGCCTGCCAACAGAGGCCGAACTGGCAAGCCGCTATGAACTTAGCCGTAGCGCCACGCGACAAGTGATTGCGCAACTTAAAAACGAAGGTCTTGTCGCCTCTCGTCAAGGGTCAGGCCTGTTTGTTGTCGCCCGGCCCACAACAGCGCTCGATGCGCCAAACTTTGTTAATAACTTCAGCGACCTTATTGCGCTGTTTGACTTCCGGCTACTAATTGAAACGGAATCAGCGGCCCTGGCCGCCTCAAAGCGTAACGATAGTGATATTGAGCGCATTGAGGAAAAGAGCCGTATTTTAAGAAGAGTCAATCAAAACGGGGGCCAAGGCACTCAGGAAGACTTCGACTTTCACGTACAGATAGCTAAAACGTCCGGCAATAAATTTTTACTTAGCTCGGTGCTAGCTCTACAAACGGGGGTTATCTTCTCCGTCAAACTCGGGCAAAAAACGTCCGATCTTCCGCGAATATTGCAATCCAAGCAGGTCACAGAAGAGCATAACGACATCATCGAAGCGATTCGCCAAGCAGACGAGGCAAAGGCACGAGCGGCAATGCAACGCCATATAGAGTCCTCACTCTCACGAATTCTGCATGGACAGCCGTGAAGCGATTGCACTGGTTAGGTGACAAAGCTTGGCGTTGATACCATGCTGATTCTCACGATGAGCTCGTCATCAAGGAATGGCGCAATACTTGTGAAAAAAGGATCTTATATGATCGAGTCACTGGAAGAGCTAGAAGCCATTAAACAGTCATGCCGTTCGATGGTGACAAAGAGTTCAAGCCTGTCAGCTGGCACTGCGGTTATACCCATACCGGGCTTAGACATTGGTTCAGACGTCGCCATATTGATGCGTTTAATCCCCAAAATTAATGAAAAATTTGGCTTAACGCCTGAACAGATCGACAGCCTGGATACAGAATCCAAGCTATTTGTGATGACGGTCATTTCCAATACCGGCAGTAAGATGGCGGGCAAATACATCACCAGAAAGCTTATCGTGGTATTGCTGAATAAGATGGCTGGCAAGGTAGCAGCAAAGGGTGTTGCTAAGTTCGTACCCTTCGTAGGCAGCGCCGTGGCAGGCAGTATTAGCTTTACAGCCATGAAGTACATGGGTAACAGCCATATCGACGATTGTTATGAAATCGCCTTGGCGGCACTGGAAAAAAACCGGCTGGAAACCGCAGCTGTGGTAGTACCCGCGACTGAACAAACGCTAAGTATCGCTGCCAATGGCCCTACAAAAGCCGAGTAATGGTCGATTGTGCTTTTCTCATGCAGCCCAGTTTTGGGCTAATGATATGCTATCGCTGCTTTTTAATGGTTACGTAAGGAGAATTTAATGCCCGCTTATGTCGTACTGACTCGAGAACACACTCACGACGCCCAGGAAATGGAGCGCTACGGTGAGAAGGCAAAAGCCGCCCGTGAAGGCCACGACCCACAGCCGCTAGCTTTTTATGGCGATTTTGAAGTACTGGAAGGCAGCGCAATGGAAGGAGCGGTCATTCTACGCTTCCCCGACATGGCTGCCGCCCGTGCCTGGTATCAAAGCCCCGCCTACCAGGAAGCCCGCAAGCACCGTTTCCAAGGTGCCGACTACCGCGTTTTTATCGTTGATGGCCTAACAGAAGCCTAAATACCAAAAACGCCCCGCTTTGAATGTTCAAGTCGGGGCGTTTTGACGTTGCTTTACCTCTGGGATATAGGCGGAATTACATCACCAGCGATAGCTCACTTTCGCACTGATTTCGCGACCCGGATTATAGTAATCGGCGGTGCTTGAACCGACCACGTGCTGCTCGTCGAGCAAGTTGCTGACATTGACGGCTAGATCGGCGTCTTTGGTGAGCTGATAGCTGAAGGCTGCATCGAAGAGCGTTGCCGCACTGCTTTTTGACGTATTGGCGACATCAAAGTAGTAGGAGCCGATGTAACGGGCGCCGAGGCCAACACTCAACTCCTGGCTTGGCAAGGTATAGTAGCCCCACAGCGACGCCGTATGTTTGGGTGCTGCAGTGAACTCGTTACCCTCTCTGGCTGTGTTACTGTCGCGTACCACTTCCGACTCCATATAGGAGTAACCACCGGCCACGCTAAAGCTATCGGTCAACTCAGCTTTCGCTTCCAGATCAAGACCCCGTA
Source organism: Halomonas sp. FeN2 (assembly GCF_020595105.1). Classification (NCBI taxonomy): domain Bacteria; kingdom Pseudomonadati; phylum Pseudomonadota; class Gammaproteobacteria; order Oceanospirillales; family Halomonadaceae; genus Halomonas; species Halomonas sp. FeN2. Next base: position 3,411,054 of record NZ_CP074200.1, on the reverse strand, counting down.
CGCGGGACTCACCCACGGTTTCCCGCTCGATAACGCCATTGTCCTGTACAACCGAGATGGTGACGTCGTCCCTGGTTAGGTCATAGATGGCCGCCGAAAACAGCGCATTCGTACCAAAGGGAGAATATTTCGCACCAATTTCGTATTGCTCGCCCCTTTCGGGCTCGACGCCAATCGTGGGCGGTGCGACCGACTCCACCATGCTGACATAGGTGGAAATTTCGTCGGTGACGCGATAGGTCAGCGCACCGCGAAATGAGGTCTCAGAGAAGTCATCGGAATCGCGAACGCCATCCATATTGGTGCTTGAGACATCCATCGAGTCGTTACGCACACCCGCTGTCACAATGAATCGGTCATAAAAGGACAAATTCTGAGTCAGGAAAACCGACTCGGTGGTGAAGTCCTGCTTATTGCTGCTATAAACGTTCAGGCTACTCGGGGCACCGCTAAAGACGGGATTTGCGATATCAATGGAGGTCGCATCGCCATAAAACGAACTATCTTCGGTGGAAGCATCGCGATACTCGACACCCACCAACGTGCTGCTATCAACCCGGTCAAAGCGGGCGTCGTATTGCAGGATAGCGTTGCCGATCAACTCCTGAGCTTCGTTGTCGGTACCAAAATAGTCGCGATCCACCACGCTGCCAACTCGCGCCGCAGAGTCAGTGATATAGACGTATCCGAAATCGTCGGTCAGGTCGCTATAGCGCAGATTACCCCGCAGCGTCAGGCCGTTGTTGAAATCATGGGTGAGCTGCCCGGTGAGGCTGGTACGCTCGACATCGTGATAGTTGAAGCCAGGCTCGCCGAAGAAGTCGCTGCGGTCGTACTCCCGGTCAAGCGGATAACCACCGCTATTGGGGGTGTCGTCACGCTTCAAGTAATCGAAGATCACGCTTGCTGAGGTGTACTCCGTCGGCTCCCAGGCCAATCCCCCCATCAAGAAACCATTGTTGTCTTTGGAGTGATCGTATTCGCGGTCGCTGTCCCGGAGGGTGCCGGTAAAGCGGTAGGCCACTGTCTCGTCAGCGTTCAGCGTGTCACCCACATCAACACCGGCCTCTTTCGCGTCGAATGAACCGTAGGAGAGATAGCCCTCGCCAAACCGCTCAAAGCGTGGCCGCTTGCTTACGAAGTTGACCGAACCACCGGGATCAGCCGGGCCAAACAGCGTCGAGTTGGCACCGCGCAACACTTCAACGCGCTCGTAGGCGTAAGGCTCTTCGCGTACACCGCGCATTGAGCCTAGCGTCAGCCCGTCACGGTAGGTAGTCGCCTGGAATCCGCGAATTTTAAAATAGTCATTACGGTCATCGGTGCCGTAATAATCGGTGAGGACGCCGGGGGTATATTGCAGCACTTCCTCAGTGGTAGAGGCGTTGCGCTGCTCAATCTCTTTCTCAGTAATGACCGACACTGAGGCAGGTGTATCAAGAATACTGGTGGCGACCTTACCACCCACCCAAAGCTCCTGAGCTACTATCGAATTGGCATCATCATCAGCGTAGGCCTGGGCGTTGACGATAATGGGGGCGAGGCGATATCCCTCGTTATCGTCACTGCCTTCGCCGGTTTCCTGAGCGTTCCCGAGCATGGGAATAGTCACCAGCGTTGTGCCGCACAGAATGGCGGTAGTGGTCTGCTGCCACCGTACCCGACTTGCGTTGCGCCGGACTGTGCTGTTGCTATCAGTCATGTTGAAGATCCCTTGAAATGAATAAACCTACCCTCGCGCCTTGTGATTCTCTTTTGAAAGGCCGGCAGAGTATCCAAAGCTAGCATCCCCGAGTCAAGAGTGATAATGTCAATCACAATCATTTAGTTGAACTTTTGATAATAATTACAATACACCGTGACGTCATGCATCACCCGGACTACCCGTCATATATCTAGGCGCTGCGTGCTTACCACGCAGTGAGGATTATTCGTCATTTACGTCTTAAGCTTTTGGAGAAGGCTATGGCTCTGTTCCATAGAAGTCTGAGTGCTTACGTGGCGCTTATCGCTGCGTGCAGCCTCGGCGCTTTGCCCGTTGGCGCGCAGCAATATCCCCTTGAAATCGAACATGCCCTGGGCACCACCGTGCTTTCCGAGAAGCCCGAGCGGGTAGCGACCGTGGCCTGGGCCAATCACGAAGTGCCGCTGGCCCTTGGCGTGGTACCGGTCGGCTTCGCGGCCGCCAACTTTGGTGACGACAACGACAACGGGCTACTGCCCTGGGTGGAAGCCCGGCTTGACGAGCTGGATGCCACGCCCCCCGCCCTGTTCGACGAAGGCGACGGGATTGATTTTGAAGCCGTGGCTGCCAGCCAGCCCGATGTGATTCTGGCGGCCTACTCAGGGCTTAGCCAGGCGGACTACACCACCCTGAGCCAGATTGCCCCGGTGGTAGCCTACCCCCAAGGCTCTTGGGCAACCAACTGGCGCGCTATGATTCAACTGAACAGCGCAGGGCTCGGCATGGCGGAGGATGGCCAGGCGCTCATCGAGCAAATCGAGACACAGATTGCCGATACCGCCGCCGACCATCCTAACCTTGCGGGCAAGACAGCCATGTTCGTGACCCACCTTGACCCCACCAACCTAGGGCGCATTTCGTTCTACACCGACAACGACGCGCGGGTGCGGTTTTTCCATGACCTGGGGCTGGCCTCGCCTGAAGTCGTCAAACAGCACTCTCCCCCCGGTAAATTTGCTGGCGAAATCAGCTCTGAATTGATCGATGAGCTCAACGATGTGGATATTCTCGTCACCTACGGCGGTCAGCCGCTGATCGATCAGCTCAACGCGCACCCGCTTACCTCCCGCCTGCCTGTAGTAGAAAACGGCGCCATTGTCATGCTCGGCAATACCCCGCTGGGCACAGCGGCCAACCCTACCCCCATGTCGATCTCATGGTTACTGGACGATTATGCAGACCTGCTCTCAGAAGCCGCACGCAAGTCACAACGGTAGCGGCCCGGCGTCTGGCTCAAGCGTTAATCGCTCGGTCGCTCTTCGTATCAAACGCAACGCTGCCCGTCGGTTGTCTGGCGGCGCAGCGCTGCTTGTTCTGCTCGGGCTTGCCGCCATGCTCTCTGTGGCGTTTGGGGCCCGGGAAGTGGGCTGGCCGGAAATCGCCGCTGCGCTGAGCGGCCAGGTAGCAACCGTTGGTGACGCTGCCGTAGCCAGCCGCCTGCCGCGCACGTTGCTTGCCATGCTGGCCGGAGCCGCCCTGGGGATTTCCGGTGGGGTCATGCAGGGCCTGACCCGCAACCCGCTGGCCGACCCCGGCCTTCTGGGCGTTAACGCCGGGGCGGCGCTGGCGGTGGTGATTGGCATTGCCTGGTTCGGTATTGACGATACGACCAGCTACATCTGGACAGCCATTGCAGGCGCCGCTATCTCTGCCTGCGCGGTTTACGCCATAGCCAGCCTCGGCCAGGGCGGCGCCACGCCGCTCAGGCTGGCATTGGCAGGGGCGGCCATCACCGCCGCGCTTAGCTCGCTTGCTACCGCCGTGGTGCTGCCACGGGGTGATATCAGCGGGTTAGTGCAATCCTGGTTAGTGGGTGGTGTGGGTGGCGCGACCTATGAGCAGCTTCTTCCGGTGCTGCCCTTTCTAGTGACGGGTTTTGTGATCACCCTGCTCGCCGCGCGCAAACTCAATATGCTGGCCCTGGGCGATGACACTGCAGCGGGGTTGGGGGAAAAAGTAGCCGTGGCCAGGGCCATGTCGGCAGTGGGGGCGGTACTGCTGTGCGGCCCGATTACGGCGGTGTGCGGCCCGATTGGTTTTGTAGGGCTGGTCGTACCCCACGCCTGCCGCCTGCTAGCGGGCGGCGATTATCGCTGGTTACTGCCCTTCTCTGCCCTGGGTGGTGCGGTACTGCTGACGTTGTCAGACGTGGCCGGGCGGCTGATCGCCCATCCTTCGGAGTTGGACGTGGGTATAGTGACAGCCTTTATCGGCGCACCGGTGTTTATCTGGATTGTGCGCAACCGCAAGGTAGGCTCGCTATGAACCAGCCGCCTCTTAGCGCGATCAGCCATTTCCGACATATTAGAAGGGCGAGCGCTAGGCACCGCGCTCGCATGATTGCAGTGCTTAGCGCTTGCCTACTGGCAGGCGTACTGTTAACCCTGATGGTGGGGCAGTCCTTCACGCCGCTAACCACGGTGGTACGCATACTTGGCGGCGCCGAGGTGCCGGGCGCTGGTTTCACCGTGCGTGAGCTGCGCCTGCCCAGAGCGGTGGTTTCAGTATTAGTGGGCGCCTGCTTCGGCCTGGGCGGCATCGCCTTTCAGACCCTGCTGTGCAACCCGCTGGCAAGCCCGGATATGATTGGTATCAGCACCGGCGCCAGCACTGGGGCGGTGTTTGCCATCGTGGTGCTCTCGCTAAGCGGCCCGGCGGTTTCGATGGTGGCGATTGCTGCGGGGCTGGGCGTGGCGATGTTGATCTACACGCTCTCCTGGCGCCAGGGCGTGACCGGCGGACGGCTGATTCTGATCGGCATTGGCCTGGCCGCGATGCTGCAAAGTATTACCGCCTATCTTTTAATGCGCGCACCCAGTTGGACACTGCAAGAAGCCCTGCGCTGGCTCACTGGCAGCGTCAACGGCGTTCAGCTGGATCAAGCGCTGCCGCTGTTGATCGCCCTGCTCCTGTTCGGCGGGCTGCTATTGAGCCGCCACCGCGACCTTGAAACCCTACGCATGGGTGACGACCTTGCCGCCGGGCTGGGGGTTCGCCTGGCTATTACGCGGGTTGTCGTGGTCATCACCGCTGTGGCACTGGTGGCGTTTGCCACCGCCGTTTCCGGCCCGGTGGCATTTGTGGCGTTCCTTTCCGGTCCCATTGCGGCCCGCCTGATGGGCCGCAACGCCTCACTGCTGATCCCTTCCGCGCTGGTGGGCGCTCTACTGGTGCTGTTAGGCGACTATGCGGGCCAGTTTCTGCTCCCCGCCCGCTACCCGGTCGGCATCGTGACCGGCGTATTAGGCGCGCCCTATCTCGTTTATCTGATACTTCGCGACAACAAAACCCGAGGCACTCTATGAGCGCTTGCTCACTACTCGCCCAGGGCCTGGTGGCAGGCTATGGGGAACGCACCATTCTGGACGACGTTAACCTGACGGTGCCTGCCGGCCAGACCACCGCCATTGTGGGCGCCAACGCCTGCGGAAAATCGACGCTTTTACGCGTGCTTTCACGGCTGCTGACGCCCGCGCAGGGCAGCGTGCTGCTGGAGGGTAACGCCATTCACCAACTGCCCACCCGCCGGCTGGCACAACAACTTGGGTTTCTGCCGCAATCGCCCATCGCCCCGGAAGGCATTAGCGTGCTCGAGCTGGTCAGCCGGGGCCGCCACCCGCACCAGGGGCTTTTCAAACGCTGGAGCGCGGCCGATGAAGTAGCCGTCGCCGACGCCCTGGCCGCCACCCACCTGAGCGAGCTGGCCGAACGCCACGTGGACGAGCTTTCCGGCGGGCAGCGCCAGCGGGTATGGATAGCCATGGCGCTGGCCCAACAAACCAAGGTGCTGCTGCTGGATGAGCCCACCACCTTTCTGGATATCAACCACCAGGTCGATGTACTCGACCTGCTCACCGACCTAAACCGACAGCGCGGCACCACTATCGTGATGGTGCTCCACGAACTCAACTTGGCCGCTCGCTACGCCGACCAACTGGTTGCCATGGCTAAAGGCAAGGTTTACGCGGCAGGCCCACCGGGGGAGATTCTGACCGAGCAGATGGTGCGCGAGGTATTTGGCCTGGAAAGCCGGGTTATCGAAGACCCCGTCACCGGCAAACCGATGATGATACCGCTCGGGCGGCATGGGAGGCCTGACTCAGTGTGCCTCGACAGCGGCGCGCCCCTTGATGATTGAGCGGGCAAGCATCAGATACCCCACCGAACCACAGGCGGCCATGGCCAAAATGACCGCTTCAAGCGTATGCGGTAGCAGTGCAGACAATCCACTCAGAATCCCAGCGATGCCGAACTGTGCGGCACCCAGCAGCGCTGCGGCCGTCCCACTGCTGGTGGGAAAGAACTCCAAAAAGCAGGCCTGAATATTCGGCGAGATCGCCCCCACCGCGCCGATTGTCAGCATCATGGCGGCGAGGAAGGCGTAAAGCGACCAATCCATAAAGGCAGCCATCACCAGCAATAGTATGCCCACTGCCTGACAGCCCGTTGCCAACTGCAGGATACGCAGTGACGGTAGCCTGGAAAGCAGCACTCGATTGAGAATGTTGAAGATAAGCATCGCGACGATATTCGCCGCAAACAGCATTGAAAAGCTTGAAGGCGACTGGCCGAAATGCCCCTGATAGATAAATGACGCATAGGTGATGAACATCATCAGGGTAGAAAAAGAGGCGGCCTGCCAAACGATGAACGGCAGGGCCGGCTTTGTCGTCAGCACCAGTTTATAGCGCGCCAGCAAGCTCATCTTAGGGCTCTTCGCGCGGGACACCTTGCCCGTGCCGGTAAAAATCACCCGCACCAGCAACGGCACCAGCAGCACCGCGTATACCGCCAAGGCGAAAAAGATATAGTGCCAGGAACCCAGCGCCAGAATCGCGCTGCCTACGCTCGGAGCGATTCCAGGCGCCAGCACCATGATAAAGCCCATCATCGAGAACAGCTTCGCGGCGTCGCGGCCCGCCACCCGGTCGCGCACTAACGCCGGTACCGACACCAGAGTCAAACCAGCGCCAATGGCCTGAATTGCCCGCCCGCCGAGCAGGGTGTTCAAGGAATCCGCCATACCAATGACAATGCTTGAGAGCGCAAAAATCGCCAGTCCGCTCATCAGCACCCGCTGGCGCCCGAAGCGGTCGGAAAGCGCACCGCCGATCAACTGACCCAACGCCAACGCAAATACATACACCGAAACACTCAACGATACCGCCTGCTGAGAAATCCCCAGCGATTCACCGATGACCGGGAAGGCTGGCAGATACGTATCCATGGAAAACGGGCCCAGCATCATGGTCATTGCCAGGCTCAGCACCACAATGAAAGGCGTTTTAGATTGGGTCATAGAAGCTCGCGGTAATAAGGGCGTAATGATGGACAACACCCACGATATGATACCGACTGATGCCATCATGGCAATCGAATAGAAAATGAGTAGGTAGGCTGCTGGGCGGTAATCGACTAAACACCTAGCCAGTTTGTTATCGGTTTGCTCGACCATGCATTAAAAACTATTCTTAAAAACGTGCTTAAAACCGTTCTTAAAACCAAGCTTAAAAACCATGCTGAAAGCACACCCCCAACGAGAAATGAGGAGGCAAGGATGTCTATCCCCCAGCCAGAGCGACTTCATCTCGACAGCGATGCAGCGACCGGCTACCCCAACTCCCCTCTACCGGTGCTGATTTATCGTCAAGTTCTCGACATCAGCAATGCAGAGGAGCGGGCCGATACCTTTGAAAGCATGTTCAAACAGCACGGCTGGCCACCTGCGTGGCGCTACCACCTGTATGACTTTGACCACTTTCACTCCACCGCCCATGAAGCACTGGGCATCTTCCGCGGGCAGGCCCGGGCACGGCTGGGTGGCCCAAACGGCCAGGAGCTGATGCTTTACCCAGGCGATGTGCTGGTGCTGCCAGCAGGCGTTGGGCATGCCAGCCTGGAGGCGGACGACGATTTCTGCATGGTCGGCGCCTATCCACCAGGCCAAAAGCCGGAAATAGAGCGCGGCGACCCCGCACAGCTTGCGGCGGCACAAGAACGAGTGGCTGCTGTGGACTTACCCGAGGATTCTCCGGTAGGTGGGTCTCTGGCAGGGCTGTGGGGGGAAGCCACTTAGAATAGGCAATGCCCTGCAGACAAGTACCCACAGAACCGTCATTTATCGCCCCCTCTGCTGTCCGGCATACGGCCGTTGCCTAGGCAGAGCGATGCCTCACAGCGTGGGTACTACAGCTCACGGCTCCACACCTGACCGACAAGATCCTTACCGAAGCTGTGATGGGGCGTTTCCTCAACCAGTTCGAAACCCGCCCTTTCATAGATTTTTCGCGCCCCAATAAGAACGCTGTTGGTCCACAAGATGATTTTTTTGTAGCCAGCTTGGCGGGCGAATCTTAGGCATTCATCGACGAGGCGGCCACCTATTCCAAGGCCTCGGGCGCAGGGATCGACATAGAGTAACCGCAGCTTTGCGGTCGCTTCGTCCTCCCTAACGACGAACACGGAGCCAACGATGCTTCCCTGCTTCTCGACGACCCAACACCGTTCCCATTGCGGGTCATAATCACGCAGATACTTGGCTACGATGTCTGCTGTCAGTGCTTCATATTCACTGTTCCAGCCGTACTCCTGGGCATAAAGAACCGCCTGTCGATGGACGATCCATCCCATATCGCCCGGCTGCGGATCGCGCAGCATGTAGTTCGAATCTGTATCGCCAAGCAGGCTCTCGATTTGATGCATAGCCTCGATCAACTGATGTTGCTCAGGCTCCGAAAGCCGCTTGAGCATGGCAACAACTTCCCGCTGCGATGCGTCACCCAACGGTAGGTAAGTTTCCCGCCCAAGATCAGTCAATTGCAGTTGCGCCGCCCGGCGATCAGAGGGCAAGGGAACCCTGGTGATGAGACCCTTCTTCTCGAAGCCTTTCAGCACCCGGCTCACGTAACCGGCGTTGAGCCCCAGCTCCCGGCAAATATCCGAGCTGGTAAGCATCGGCCGATGCGCCAGCTCATACAGAATGCGAACTTCCGTTAGCGAGAATGGGCTTTCCAGCAGATGCTCGTGCAGCACACCGATCTGACGTGTGTAGAAACGGTTGAAGCTTCGCACAGTTCCGGCTCGCTCATGCAAGCATTGTACTACGGCCATGGAAGAGGCCTCGAGTTAGTTGCCTTAAGCACATAATTAATTGCTTTTGGCAACTATGTCAACAAGATCTCATAAGAAATTACTGACAAAATAAACGAAGCTCACTCGACTGCGCGACGACCTGAATATTAAGCGCCACACATCTCCCAAACAGGCATCTCCCAAGCAAGCAACACTCAATGAACAAAAAACATCACCACAAGCACCATGGTCAGCAATAGCAAGTTGCTCGGCCAATCAATCTTCAACGGCCTTCGTTCGAGCGGCTAGTCGCCAAAAGGAATAACTGCCTCAACATACCTAGCTTTTTCACTTACTCTTGGGCAATGTGATTACCCCTTTCAGATAAGGGGCCACGCGGCCTTTGATAATCACGCGCTCGCCTTCCACGATGCAGCTGAGCGCGCCTTTTCGGGCGCCGCCCTGGCGTGCGGTTAGGGTTTGCTTGCCTAACCGCTTAGCCCAATAAGGTGCAAGCGACGTATGGGCCGAGCCTGTCACCGGGTCTTCTTCAACGCCCACCTTGGGGCCAAACCAGCGGGAAACAATGTCTACTTCATCGCCTTTAGCGGTGACTACCACACCCCGCCCCGGCAGTTGTTTAAGCTGCTGCATATCCGGCGCTAACGACTCAATCAATCGCGCATCATTCACCACCACCACGATATCGTCAGAGATCAGCAGTTCCTCAATGTCGATACCGCCGAACGCTGCCGCTACCTCAGCGTGCATTGCCAAGGGTTCTAGCGTTTTCGCGGGAAAATCCATCGCCAGCTCGTCACCTTCACGCTTTACCAATAACTGCCCACTGCGGGTCTGAAATTGCAGAGTTTCTGAGCTATCACCTAGGGCATTAAAAATTACCCACGCCGCAGCTAAGGTGGCGTGACCGCACAGATCCACTTCTACCGAAGGGGTAAACCAGCGCAGATGGTAGCCTGCCTCCGTGGGTACAAAAAACGCTGTCTCGGAAAGGTTATTCTCCGACGCAATTGCTTGCAGCAGCGCATCATCCAGCCACGCTTCCAGCGGACAAACCGCCGCGGGATTGCCCTCAAAGGGCTTAGAGGCAAACGCATCTACTTGGTAAAGATCAATGTTCATCACAGATAGCCTTTTCTAACTCAAGAGGGCACTTCGGAGGCGGCTCTAAGCACATCAACGTCCACAATCAACTTTCCTTCAGCAGTATAAAATGCTCAATCAACCGTATCATTAGCGTTTTCTGATCAGGCAAGCTTTCCGCCACTAACAGCGCTAGCGCCACCAGAGTGTTGTCGTTGATCAGTTGCTCGACGGGCCGGGCCAGCAGTGCCGCGTTGCGGCGTAAGTACCACAGAAACAGAAACGAGCCACAACGCTTATTCCCATCGGCCAGTGGATGGTTTTTAATTACAAAATAAAGTAAGTGTGCCGCTCGGGTGGCCACATTGGGGTAAAACAATTCGTCGCCAAAGCCCTGTTCAATGGTGGCCAAGGCTGATGTCAAACCGTCACCCCGCACCTGCCCAAACAGTTCAGTTGCTTCGCCTTTAGCGATTAAGGTTTGTTTTAACTCGCCAATGGCTTTCAAGGCTTCTTCCAACTCAAGTGAGTGCATACCGGGCTGTTTGATGTTTAGCTCGGTTAATTGCTGCTCGTCGTAGCCTTGCAGCAGGCTCCATGAGCGTGCGTAGTCGCTAATCACACTCGCTACGGCCTCGCCTTCTGAGGATACCAAGCCTTGATTGGTCAAGGTTCGGCTGAGCAGTGTTAACGCCTGTTCGAACTCTATGCCACGCTCGGTCAAGCGCCGCTGGTTCAGGGTGTAGCCTCGAACTAAGTGGTCTTTTAGCACCTGAGTAGCCCACTTGCGGAACTGGGTAGCCCGCTTTGAACTAACCCGATAACCAACGGAAATAATTGCATCGAGGTTGTAGTGTTTGGTGCGGTATCGCTGACCATGCTCAGCCATATGTTCCAAAATGGAACATGTGCTGTCTTCATCCAGCTCCCCACTCTTATAAATATTACTTAAGTGTTTGGTGATTGCAGGGCGCTTGGTGCTGAACAACTCGGCCATCTGCGCTTGGCTTAACCAAACGGTCTCCTGCTCCAGCGTCACTTCTAGATGTGCTTGCCCATCTTCGCTGGTGAATATCTGTATTTGCTGGTTATTCATAAGTGTTGCCTCCAGGCTTACATCGAGTCTTATGCATCCCTAAAGCAAGCATCACTTAATGCAGCAACATTCACCTTTGCATCCCAGAGCAAATACTCAAGCGCGCTTATCATTAGAGATTAAGTAAACCTTAGCATAAAAACTGTTCATTTATACAGCTTAAAATCTCAGTATCCCATGCTATTAACCGTTGCCCCTTAAAGGATTGTGTTAAGAGTGCAAACGCCGCCTGAGATCATCCGGCAACCACTGGCCAGCCCAACCCTCCCCATGCTTTACGGTAGGCTTTATGCTTCGGGATATCTGGCAGATACCATTCACTGGCTACAAGCCAAGGAAAGCCTTCAAGCGGGACATGGTACTTGGTTATCACTCACTTAATCATCTGGGGCTTAACGCATAGATAGGAAAGTATTACCTCGACCGCATGGGCACGCCGCTCAATCAACCAATCCGGGTCAGCCAGATCCTGCTCGAAGATGATGGATAGCGTGTCGCGTTGATTGATGTGAATGATGGATAGCGAAAGAATAGAAATGTAGAGCTGGGTAGGGTCTACAGCCGAGCGAAATACCCCTGCTGCTTCCCCTCGCTTTAGGGTATCCCGGATCATGCCTACGAGCGGCGTCGTTTGCTGGACGACTTTGCTCGATTTGCGCAGCATGCGCCCACCCAGCAAGTTCTCATTGCGCACCAGGCTGGTGAACTCGGGATGCTCGGCCATATGATCGAAGGTGAATTCGACCAGCGCGCGCATACCTGCAACGGGCTCGAGATAGCTTAAATTGAGTGCCTGCTCCTTGGCGCGCAACTCCTCATAGACTCGTTCGAGAACAGTCAGGTAAAGACCTTCCTTGTCATCGAAGTAGTGATACACCATGCGCACATTACAATCGGCTGCACGCACGATACGTTCCATGCGAGCACCATCGTAGCCGCGCTCGGAAAACTCTTGAGTCGCCGCTTGAAGCAGGCGCTCGCGTGTTTCATGAGCATTACGGCGGGTTTTTCCCCGGGCACGGGCACTCTCTTTCACATCGAGCGTATCGCTTTTTGTCATGTACACATCCTTGTTTCTATTGGTGCTATAGCCCTAACGCGATGCCATCGCTGCGAGGGTCATGAGCGGCGTAAAAGCCTTTCGCCGGGTCGATAACGACCGCGCCGGGGTGGCCAGCCAGGGCACTCTGTGCGGGCAGCAGGCTCATCTGATGACCACGCCGGGTCAATTCAGCGAAGACCGCCTCTCCCGCATCCTGCTCAAGTTTTAGCGTGTCACGGCCATCGGAAAAGGTTCGCCCCAGTAGAAAGCGCGGCGCTTTAAGCGCACTGAGTGGATTCATGCCATAGTCTATCAAGCGCGTCAGTACGGCAGCGAGGGTTTGCGGCTGTCCATCTGCTCCTTGAGTACCGTAAAGTAAACGCGGCTTTCCATCGACACGATACATACCCGGGTTAAGGGTATGAAAAGGACGCTTTCCGGGGGCAAGCGCATTCGGATGAGCAGGATCAAGACTGAACGCGGCACCACGGTTGTGCCACAAAATCCCCGTATCACCGACACTGACACCACTGCCCCAGTCGTAATAAATCGTCTGCAGCATGGAGACGGCATTACCGAAACGATCAGCGGCCGCTAGATAAACCGTATCGCCATGCTGATAAGCGAAGGGCCAATCCAATGCTTTCCCCGCCTCCACTTTTGCCGCTTCAGCATCAAGATGGGCAGGCGATAACAACCTTTCACAAGGCACCGACGCGAAATCGGGATCAGCCAGGTAGCTATTACGATCCAGGAAAGCGCGCTTTACCGCCTCCACTAGCAGATGGTAATAATCGGCGCTGCCCTCTTCGATCCTGGAGAGGTCAAAACGCGCCAGGATACCCATTATCTCTAGTGTCGTCATACCCTGGGTTGGGGGGCGATGGGCCAGCAGCTCGCCACCCCGGTAGGGCACCGACAGCGGCGTTTCTATTCGTGCTCGGGTAGCCGCCAGATCAGCGCCGGTAAGCGGAGACCCTGCCGCTGCCAGACCAGCGGCGATTTTCGCCCCCAACTGCCCTTCATAAAAGTCCCGGTAGCCGTGGGTCGCAATGGACTGCAGTGAAGCGGCCAGCTGTGGCTGGTACAGTTTTTCACCTTCACAGAGGATCTTCCCGCCTGGCATAAAGTGCTCTCGCACGCCTGGCATCATCGACAGCTCATCGCTACGAAAATCAAGCCAGAAGCGCTGCGATGGCGTTATCGGGAAACCTTCCCTCGCTAGCTGTATCGCAGGTTCCATCAGCGCTGCCCAGCCCATTTGGCCGCCACAGTTCTGACGGGAAATCTCATGCGCCTGCCCCCAGGTATCGACCGTGGCAGCTGTGGTTAACATGGAACCAGCGCCCCTCGCAGGCAATTGGCCAGACAGTTCCAACTTAGCCTGTGGCGCCTGGCCAATGCCTGACAGGGTTTGCACACCACCGTTTGCATCCGCGATGATCATGAAGGCATCGCCGCCAAGGCCGGTAAAATGCGGATACGTCACTGACAGGCAGGCCCCCATGGTGATGGCAGCTTCGACCGCGTTGCCCCCTTCACGAAGTACCTTAAGACCCGCTTCTGTTGCCAGTGTATGTGGGCTGGTCACCACCCCCTCATGGGAATGCGCCAACGCTGATGAAGTGATGCTAATAGACATTGCTACCCTCCTTATTCGGGCTGTTTAACCGCCATACACCATATTGGGTAGCCACATGCTGATCGCAGGAATATAGGTCAGCAGTATCAAGGCAAACAGAGCAATGCCAATAAAGGGCAACGCACCACGTACCGCCTGGACGTAATCGACGCCGTTGATAGTGCCCGCCACAAACAGGTTGAGGCCAAATGGCGGCGTGAACATGCCAATCGCCCCATTCACGGTCAGCACTGCCCCCAGGTGGACAGGGTCAATACCCACGCGAATGCCCACGGTGTAAAACAGGGGAGCGAGAATCACCATGATGGAAGAAGCATCTAGGAACATACCGGCAATCAGTACCGTCACATTGATCAGCAGGAAGATATGGTACGGATTTTCGGATAACGACAGGATAGCGTTGGCCAACATCGCCGCTAACCCATTACTGGAAAGAAACCACGCCAGCACCGATGCAGCAGCGAGAATAATCATTACCTGAGCCGTTGTCGTCGCCGCTTCAATCATGCTCTGGAATAACTCTGCAAAGCTTTTCTCACGATAAATCAGCGCTGAGACCAACAAGGCATATATCACTGATACAGCGGCGGCTTCAGTGGGCGTAAAGATACCCAAATAAATCCCACCCAAGACGACGAGAGGAACCCCTAACCCCCACGAAGCATCTTTGAATCCTGTTAAAACCTCGCCCCAACTGGGCGGCTCCACGGGAGTGACACCGTCTTTTTTGGCGCGGTACCAACAGTAAGGCAATAAGCATGCTGCATATAATAAACCGGCGCCCACCCCCGCCATGAACAGCGCACCCACCGACACCCCAGTGACAGCCGCGTAGACGATCATTACTACTGAAGGAGGAATGATGATGCCCAATGAACCGGCAGACACCAGCACGCCAATCGAAAATTGACCGGAATAACCCTCCTTACGCATGGCTGGATAGAGAAGTGAGCCCACCGACACCACCGTGGCCGGGCTCGATCCGGAAATAGCACCAAAAAACATACTCGCGGATACCGCCGTCATCCCCATGCCACCGGTAAAACGACCCACCAACAAGTTGGCCAAGCGGATGATCCGCTGCGATAACCCACCCGCACTCATCAAACTACCGGTAAGAATAAAAAAGGGTATCGCCATCAATGGGAACTTATCCAACCCAGCAAACAAGCGCTCAGCCACGATCGCCAATGGAATATGGCTAAAGCTTCCCATCGCCACCGTGACGGAACCCGCCAATGCAATAAAGATGGGCGTTCCCACTAACATCAAAACAGCTAATAGCACCAGGAATGTGATGACCATGTTCTTATCCAATTTGATCAAGGTAGGCAGAGGCTTGCTCTCGACCAAGCAACGTCCGGAAGAAATGCTGGGTAAAGCGAATACCCATTAAGAGCGCGCCCACCGGAATGGCCAACTGAACGATCCACATGGGCGCTTGTAGAGCAGAGCTAACCTGACCAAAGCGATGGGTTTGCTCGGTTAACTGGAAACCATAAACAACCAGGAAAAGGCAAAAAGCGATAGAAACCGCATGAACGAGCAACCCTATCCATTTCGCTAACAGTGGAGGACAAAACCTTTGCAGAATATCGATGCCGATATGAATCCCTTGCCGCGCCGCGACACTAGCGCCAAGTAGCACCATCCATACAATTTGGTAACGCACCAACTCCTCAGCCCATGAAAAACCATCGTTGAACACGTAGCGGGCAATGACGTTGGCGAAAAGAATGAAAGAGGCAGATAAAATCAGCAGGCCAATCAAAACCTCCTCGGCACGCGATATGAGGCGATCAAGTTTGCGCATAGCGGTCTCCACCAGCAATGAAAAACAACGAGGAAGAAAGGGCTACCGGGATCACCGACCAGCCCTTTAATGGGTGACGCGCTACTATTCGGTATCAGCAATGGCTTGCTGGAATTCCGCCATTAGATCTGCGCCAATTTCATTGGCAAACTCATCGTGCACCGACGCTGTCGACTCTCTGAAAGCCATCAGTTGGGCATCATCCAGCGTGCTCACGTGAGTGCCACTGGCTTCGATAGTGGCAATGTAGCCCGTTTCACGGCGAGCGGTTTCTTCACGCTGGAATGCAGTAGTTTCACGTGCAGCGTCCGTTAATAGCGCTTGGTTTTCACGGCTTAAGCTATCGAACCAACTCTGACTAAACAGAAATGCATAGGCCAGATAAGCGTGGTTGCTGATGACCACATCCGACTGCACTTCATAAAATTTCATTTGTGTAATCGATACCAGCGGATTTTCCTGGCAGTCGACAATGCGCTGTTGCAGCGCGTTGTAGGTTTCGCCGAAGGCAATCGGTACCGGGTTAGCGCCCATCGCTTTAAACTGTTCCATGATGATAGGGCTTTGCATCACGCGTACCTTTTGGCCTGCGAAGTCTTCCGGGCCATTAACAGGCTGGTCACAGGTAAATTGCTTAAAACCACTTTCCCAAAAAGTAACCCCCTTCAGCCCCACCTGCTCTACCGTCGCCAAGAGATCATCACCGGCCTGCCCATCAAGAACGGTATGGGCAACATCAGGCGAAGGGAACAAGAAAGGCAGGTCGACGATCTGCATGGCGGGAACGAAGCCCGATAGCTTGGCGGTCGGAATAATGGCAGCTTCCACAGCCCCCAACTGCAACTGTTGAGTGACTTCGACATCATCACCGAGAGTGTTATTGGGGAAAATTTCGACTGAAATCTCACCGCCGCTACGCTCAGCTACCATGTCCCTGAAGCGCTCAGCCGCCAAGTGTTGCGCACTATCTTCAGGCAAATCATGGTGAAACTTGATATTAATATCGGCGCTTGCCATACCAGTATGTGCCAAAGCGCCCAACGCAAAACTACAAGCGAGAGCCTTCAGCTTCATATTCTTAAATTGCTTTTTCATGGTGTGATCCTTGCCATTGCGCCCATTCAGAAAACACTCTTCATGGAGCGAGTTAAGTAACTATTTACTTACTTAAAGAATTAGCAATTATCATGCCACTTTGAAAAATGAGGGATTCTGCGGGTTGTTGAACGTATCTATGCCTAAATTCGCACCAACTTTGTGCTGAAGGGCTCAATATGGTGCGCATTTATTCGGGGCCTGATGCCCCCCATCAAACCATCGTACTCTTAGTCAATTCTTGGCAGGATCGGGCCGGCGGCTCTTTGCCGCCCGGCAGTTTTGAACAGCTTTTGCATCGAGGGCTTGGGGGTCGAACATAGCGCGCTACTTGAAGGCTTTGAGGCAGCGCGCAGTTACTCCGTTAACAAGACGGCCAGTGGTGCTATCCCCAAATATACATGAGCCGATTGCATAATCTATTCAGATCATCTTATGAGTCGAATAAGGGTTATATTCGGCTCAT
Organism: Halomonas sp. FeN2; assembly: GCF_020595105.1. Taxonomy (NCBI): domain Bacteria; kingdom Pseudomonadati; phylum Pseudomonadota; class Gammaproteobacteria; order Oceanospirillales; family Halomonadaceae; genus Halomonas; species Halomonas sp. FeN2. The sequence continues at coordinate 3,393,981 of NZ_CP074200.1, read as the reverse complement.
GGGCCTGTGAGGTGGATTCTTAAAATAGAAAAGAAAAGGGCTCAGTAGCGTAAAACACCTAAATTGAGCGCTTCGGCAGTTGTTGCAAATACAGAAACAGAAAGGGGAGTCACTTGGACTGCCCTTTCGTTTTATGTGTGAAGCGGGAATACATAAATGAAAGCAAGGATCAGCGCTTACCTTCAGTGCGCAGCTTAGCCACATCGTCTAACGCCAAGTCTGTCGCTTCAACAATCTGCTCATCACTCAGCACTCCCAGCTTGAGCAGATTACGGGCTGTTTTCTCGATGCCCAGCTTTTCGCCTTCCTTGCGTTCTTGCTGAGCCCAGTTTTCCAAATTTTCTGCCAACATGTCTTTATCCTCCACCAAACTGTTGAGCTGTTGGCTACGCGGTCAGCAACTCCATTTCCTCGCGGCTACTAACCGGATGGCGGATCGCCTCTTTGGCTATATTCACTTCTAATGCTACTTTCGCAATATCCAGCACGCCAACATCAATTTGGTAACCCCCTCGGGTCATCAACCAGTCAAGCACCTCCGCCAGGTGCCAGATTGAGGCACTGCCTTCGTGAACCGGCACAGGAAACGTCGCTCGGTGGGTGAGCATCAGCTTTCGCATTGCCTGTCGCGAAACGCCCACAACGTCTGCTACATCCGTCAAGCCAACAAGATCCGGCGAAGCCTCGATCAGCCGCGCGGAGGGGATCGCTTTTTTTAAGTCAACCAGGGCACTGTGAACCGCTTCCGCGGCGCTGCCCGCTTCACGAGAGAATTCCAGCGCCAAGCGGCCCGGCTGCCCCACGCCCACCAGAGCATCATCGCAACCGGCGGCGCCCAAACGCTCCACTAGCGCATCTAGGTCGGAGTCACTATCAGCCAGTTGGTATTTCAGCGTAAAAATATATTCCATTCTTCAATCCTCCGGCTCCGCTTCGTCTCGACGCTTGTGGGTCGAGCACTTGTCCACCACTCTCCGAATTGCCCGGGCGTGGCTGCCGGGATTTTTCGGTGTACTCCACACGCTCGTGATACAAAACTCACCGCAGCGGCATTCATCATCATTATAGGGACAGTAAATCTTGCCCCAGGCGTGACTACCGCCGACTTCAACTCGCCAGCCCTCCGCTTCCGCATGTTTGAGGGCAGTTTCGATCTCTTTTTTCGGATGTGATGGACGAGTCATTATTTGCCTCTGAGTATGAAGCCCCCTTCAATGGTTGTCAATTGACAACCATTGAAGCAGCAATTCATATGCTTGCCGACGTTCATCTAAATAGATAGACCCAAGTGTCTCTTTTAACTCCCTAATAAAAATTTAAGAAAGAATATGGCTCTTCGACGCTGAGTGTGGAATTCATGCCCTGAGCTAGGCCAGAATATAGTCTTTACAACGGCAGTAGGTATGACATGGACGGCACCCAAATTCTGGCGCTCGGCCTGGGCCTAGAAGCGCCCTGGATCCTCAAGAACCAGCACCTGGATACCTCTGTGTCGCCCCACCGCCTGGATCTCTATGTCGAGGCGGAGCGAGGCAGTCTCTATCCCTGTCCAGAGTGCGGTAAGACCTGCCAAGCTCACGATTTTGCCGACAAAACCTGGCGGCATCTGAACTTCTTTCAGCACCACTGTTACCTGCATGCTCGCGTGCCTCGCACGAAGTGTCCTGAACATGGCGTCAAACGCATAGAGGTGCCCTGGGCGCGGCCGGGCAGCGACTTCACCCTGCTGTTTGAGCAAGCGGCTATGTCACTGGTCAAGGAGATGCCGGTGCTGGCCGTCTCCCGCCAGTTGGAGATTTCCGACAAACGACTATGGCGCATCGTGCATCACTACGTAGGCCGAATGCTAGGGGAACTGGATCTGTCCAAGGTGGCGACGGTCGGCGTGGACGAAACCGCGTCCCGGCGCGGCCATCACTACGTCACAGTGTTCCTCGACATGAAGCGCAAGCAGGAACCGGTGATCTTCGCTGTTCCAGGCTGCGGCAAGGATGCCATCCAAGCATTTAGCGCCTTCCTGACAGCCCATGGGGGCGATACGGACAATGTGGTCGAGGTAGTCTGCGACATGTCGCCCGCCTTCCTTAGCGGCATCACCAAGCACCTTCCCAAGGCCGAGGTAACGGTCGACTGGTTCCATATCGTGCAGACCTTTACCAAGCGGCTGGACGAGGTACGCAAGAAAGAGCGCCGCGAGCAGGAACACCCTAAATCGCTGCGCTGGGCACTGCTGAAAAATCTGGACAACGAGAACCTGAGGCCTAAACAGTTGGCGGCGCTCCAGGAGTTAGTAGCTGATCAGAGCGCCACGGCCGATGCCTGGATAATCAAGGAAAAGCTACGCTGGATCCAGAAGGCCCCAACGCCCAGAGCGGCTCGGTGGCGCATCACGAACTACCTCAAGGTCATGCAATCGGCGGTTTCTGAAAAGCCACTACTGAAGCCGATGGGAAAGGCCTTGGCGACACTTGAGCGGCACGCGGAAGCAGTGGTCAGGCGCTGGCACTCGGGACTGACGAACGCAAGACTGGAAGGGATGAACGGCCTATTTCAGGCAGCTCGGTCACGCGCACGTGGCTATCGGAACGAGGCTAACTTCATCGCCATGATCTACCTGATTGGCAGCCCGGTGGGCCGCCTGTTCGATCAGGCTAAATCCACATGAAGTGACGAAGAACCAAGAATATCAGTAGGTGCAACACTTAACCTGACGCTGGGGGCTTTCATGGCATGGGGAATGTCTACCATCCTCAGCAACCAAATACAGAAAGGGCAGCCAATTGGACTGCCCTTTCGTTTTATGTGTGAAGTGGGAATACGTAAATGAAAGCAAGGATCAGCGCTGGCCTTCAGTGCGCAGCTTAGCCACATCCTCTAACGCCAGGCCTGTCGCTTCAGCAACCGGCTCATCACCCAACACCTCACGCAGCCAACCCAATAACGCTTCGCTGCCTGCCCGTTGAGGCGCGCCCTGGCGTGTATATAAGGCGATAGCATCGTGCCGGGGCAAGCTCTCTGTCACCGGGCGGATCAGTTCGCCATTTTCAATTAAGCGTTGCGTTGTGCGCCGCCAGCCCAAGGCAATACCGTGCCCCGCGACAGCCGCTTGCAGTAGCAGTGGATAACTGTCGAACACAGCACTCTCCGCTGATGAGAGTTCAAAGTGCCCCATGGCACGAAACCATTCGTCCCACTCCAACCAATCTGCCGGGTCAGCATGGTGGTGCAGTAGCCGCTGGTTCAGCAAAGCGTTGAGACTCAACGGCGTAGTGACCCCTTTCAGGTAAGCAGGGCTGCAGACCGGAAATATCTCGTCCTCGGCGGTAAACACCAATCGATGGCTGCCGCTAGGTCGTCCGTTGGTTTGCAGCGCAATGTCGAAGCTGCCATTAAATTCAGTAACCGGCCTTGTCGACGTCGCCAGTTGTATCTCAATTTCAGGATAGCGACGATTAAAGTCAGCCAACTGTGGCATCAGCCAATAGAACGCTTCGCATAACTGGCAGAACATCACGACGCGCTTATCATCCGGGTCGCCGCGCAGCGCCTGAGCCCCCGTGGCGATACTTTCCAGCGCCTGGGAGACCGTACGGCCAAATTCGCGCCCTTCACGGGTAAGAAACACACTGCGATTACGGCGTTCGAAAAGCATCACGCCAAGGTCATCCTCCAGCGCACGGATCTGTCGGCTGATAGCCGCCTGGGTCAGGTGAAGTTCATCGGCCGCGCGCGAAAAGCTTTCAAGCCTGGCGGCTGCCTCAAAGGGGCGCAGCGTCGCCAGCGGCGGAAGAGACTTGATGAAGTTATCCATAATCTGAGCTCATGCATTGTGACGCAGAAGTCGTTTGAAGCGCTGCTAGAGACAGCGGCATTCTAGAGCGGAATTCATACCTGGAATGCTGCAATGAAGGCCACCGCTGAACCACAAGATAATATCCTACAGGGCATAAGCCTTATCGTGGGGGCTGTCTTTCTGCTGGCGTTGACCGACGCCCTGGTTAAGTATCTAAGTGCCAGTATGTCGCTATGGCAACTCTATGTCATCGCCTCAACACTATCGCTGCCGATACTCTTTGGATTGATCATTAGCCATTCAGGCCCCCGTCCCAAGGTAAAATCACGCCGCTGGGTGGCGATTAGAAGCCTGCTTCTGTTGCTGATGTGGATCGCCTACTACGCAGCACTGCCGCTGATTCCACTCTCGGTGGCAGCGGTCGCCATTTACACCACGCCGCTGTTTATTGCCGTACTGGCTGCTTTTGGGGCGGGCGAGCATCTTTCACGCCAGGCTTGGCTGGGCATTCTCTGCGGTTTCCTGGGCGTGGTGGTGGTGTTGCGCCCTGGCGGCGACACCTTCACTCCTGCCACACTGCTACCCGTGCTTGCCGCCCTCTTTTATGCGCTAGCCATGCTGGTCACTCGCCACCACTGCCAAAAAGAGCATCCCTTACTTCTCACCCTGGGATTAAATCTAGCCTTCCTGGCAGCAGGCGGTTTCTTCAGCGTGCTGGTGGCAATCAACAGCACGGCAACACTCGCTGAACGCGCGCCTTTCCTGTTCGCCGGTTGGCAACCGCTAGACGCCACAGCGTTATTGATCGTGGGCGCCTACGCCCTACTGCTGATCATTGTGAATACCGGGGTGGCAAGGGCTTATCAAATTGCTCCTTCGGCGTTGATCGGCACCTTTGATTACGCCTACCTCATCTTTGCCAGCCTTTGGGGCTACTTGCTCTTCAGCGAAGTACCCGATGCCATGACTTGGCTGGGTATGGGCATGATCTTAATCGCGGGAGTGATGGTGTTACGGCAACGGCGGAGCTAATCGATATTTCTGCTTACTTCGTCGCAGCCCACACCTACTCGGCATGGGCCTTCTTATTAGGAATGAGGTGCAGCATACCCACCACCACCGAGCCCACCAAAAAGCCAATCACCGCAGAGCACAGCGTATTGAAGCTCCAGCCCAGCGCACCGCCCAAGGCACCGGTTGCCTCGCTAATGCCATGCTCAATATGGTGTACCCACTCATAGGGCGCGTTGAACCAACCCGTGCCATCAGCACCCAGATTGGCCATCAGGATATGCCCACCCACCCAGAGCATGGCGACGGTGCCCACAACCGAGATGGTCGTTAGCACCTTGGGCATGGCAATCACCAGACCACGGCCCAGGGTCTGAACTCCCGAATTATCCCGCTGAGCAAGCTTCATGCCGATATCATCCATCTTGACCAACAGCGCCACCACGCCATACACCAGAATAGTGATGACAAACGCGACTACCACCAGGCTCGCCATCTGTGACCAGAATCCCTGATGGGAGACAGTGGCCAGCGCGATCACCATGATTTCGGCGGACAGAATCAGGTCGGTGCGAATGGCACCACTCACGATCTTTTTCTCGGCTTCCGGCCCCTTTTCTACCGCTGGCTTGTCATCGTCATGCTTGCCGGAAAGCTTGTGCCAGACTTTCTCCGCCCCCTCAAAGGCCAGATAGGTGCCGCCCACCATCAGGATGATCGGCAATAGCATGGGCAAAAAGTGATTCAGCAGCAGAGCCGCAGGCAGGATAAAAATCAGCTTGTTGCGGATGGAGCCCAGCGCGATCTGCTTCACAAGCGACAGTTCACGCTCTGCTGCCACCCCCTGCAAATATTGCGGCGTCACCGCCGTATCATCGACCACCACCCCGGCCGCCTTCGCCGTCGCACGCCCAGCGGCGGCACTCACATCGTCCAGTGATGCTGCAGTCAACTTCGCCAATGCGGCAATGTCATCCAGTAATCCTATCAAGCCACCTATGGCCATGGATGCTTCCTCCGTGAATAACAAGTGCAGATAGTAAAGCACACAGCGACTTGGGCGCATCGCCTCTTTTGCCGCAAGTGCAGTGTTGTTTCAGTCTCCCTCTCAATTAACTGTCACCCGCTGAGTATGCTCAAAAGCGGCATCAGGTGGAGGATTGTATTGAGCCTGAGGGAAGCACGGTAAGCACATATTAAATACTCGCCAAGCTCTCATCCTGAATGGCTTTCAAGATTTTACCGCTAGCATCTTTCCAAGCCAGCCGACCATTGGCGCTGCCGCCTACCAATATGTCAGCTGCTGTTGAGGGGAGGGAAAACGAAAACCCTGCGTGAATACTCGTTTTACATCCAACGGAGCCAATATGCATCGCTCTTGGAAAAGCTGGCGTTGCTCACTCATGCAGTAGTGAATAGACACAGCTCCTTCAGCGCGGGACAGTGAGCCTTTTAGCACCACAAAGCCATCCGCTACGCCGATACCCTCTTCTGCCCCATGCTCATTAAGATAAAGCGTGAGAGGAGACAGTAAAGCCAATAGCCATGCCAACAGCTCATAGATGTAAGTTATTTCTTACATGTGTAAGTTATTTCTTACGAAATGCATCAGATTTTCCTTACAAGAAATGTCAGCTTTTTCTTACATAATAGAGTCAAAAAAATTGCTATACCTTTCTTGGCGTTTAACAAAATAAGCGCCATTGGTAAAACCTAAATCACTTAAAACGAGGTGTAACATGTCACAAGAAACTCTTTGCCAAATCAACTTGGACACTATTGCCGGCTCGCTCGATGCTTGCCTGCAATCCCCCGAATGCACAGACGGTGGAGGTGGAAATCTGGGTTAATCTATCACGTTATAGTAGCCCTCCGTCCATACGGCGGAGGGCTAATTTCCATAGGAGGATCAAACATGTATCAATATATCACAAACAGTAATGACGCTAACATCGAAGCGCCATTATTAAACGTATCCTTGAATGCTTGCAAAGATTTCATAAAATCTTTGCAAAAGGATAGCATAAATCCAAGCTCTCTAGACATATTCAAGTCGGCTAGCATTATTAAAGAGATAGAGCATTTATCCTCCAATATCGTAGAAGACATACATACTGATATAAGTACTGCACTGAATGATACATCTTGCGGCATAGTGGCACTTGACATTCCACAAGGAGTGAATAGCAATCCTACGCAGGATACACTTCTAGGCGCTATCATTGCTCAAGCAATAGTTAATAAATTTGGCTCTTCGACGCTGAGTGTGGAATTCATGCCCTGAGCTAGGCCAGAATATAGTCTTTACAACGGCAGTAGGTATGACATGGACGGCACCCAAATTCTGGCGCTCGGCCTGGGCCTAGAAGCGCCCTGGATCCTCAAGAACCAGCACCTGGATACCTCTGTGTCGCCCCACCGCCTGGATCTCTATGTCGAGGCGGAGCGAGGCAGTCTCTATCCCTGTCCAGAGTGCGGTAAGACCTGCCAAGCTCACGATTTTGCCGACAAAACCTGGCGGCATCTGAACTTCTTTCAGCACCACTGTTACCTGCATGCTCGCGTGCCTCGCACGAAGTGTCCTGAACATGGCGTCAAACGCATAGAGGTGCCCTGGGCGCGGCCGGGCAGCGACTTCACCCTGCTGTTTGAGCAAGCGGCTATGTCACTGGTCAAGGAGATGCCGGTGCTGGCCGTCTCCCGCCAGTTGGAGATTTCCGACAAACGACTATGGCGCATCGTGCATCACTACGTAGGCCGAATGCTAGGGGAACTGGATCTGTCCAAGGTGGCGACGGTCGGCGTGGACGAAACCGCGTCCCGGCGCGGCCATCACTACGTCACAGTGTTCCTCGACATGAAGCGCAAGCAGGAACCGGTGATCTTCGCTGTTCCAGGCTGCGGCAAGGATGCCATCCAAGCATTTAGCGCCTTCCTGACAGCCCATGGGGGCGATACGGACAATGTGGTCGAGGTAGTCTGCGACATGTCGCCCGCCTTCCTTAGCGGCATCACCAAGCACCTTCCCAAGGCCGAGGTAACGGTCGACTGGTTCCATATCGTGCAGACCTTTACCAAGCGGCTGGACGAGGTACGCAAGAAAGAGCGCCGCGAGCAGGAACACTCTAAATCGCTGCGCTGGGCACTGCTGAAAAATCTGGACAACGAGAACCTGAGGCCTAAACAGTTGGCGGCGCTCCAGGAGTTAGTAGCTGATCAGAGCGCCACGGCCGATGCCTGGATAATCAAGGAAAAGCTACGCTGGATCCAGAAGGCCCCAACGCCCAGAGCGGCTCGGTGGCGCATCACGAACTACCTCAAGGTCATGCAATCGGCGGTTTCTGAAAAGCCACTACTGAAGCCGATGGGAAAGGCCTTGGCGACACTTGAGCGGCACGCGGAAGCAGTGGTCAGGCGCTGGCACTCGGGACTGACGAACGCAAGACTGGAAGGGATGAACGGCCTATTTCAGGCAGCTCGGTCACGCGCACGTGGCTATCGGAACGAGGCTAACTTCATCGCCATGATCTACCTGATTGGCAGCCCGGTGGGCCGCCTGTTCGATCAGGCTAAATCCACATGAAGTGACGAAGAACCATAAATTTATGTCCCCTGCGATGGACAGAAGAAACCATACTCCTTTCACTCTCTATAATGCCTCTAAGGAAGGAGAAAGAAAATTAAAAGAAGCAGGGTTAAAATTCTACTCACCTGAAGAAAAGCTCGGATTTCACACAGATGGAAGAATTGACAACTCAAACGTCTATCTACCTGATTTATTATCCATTTACAGCCTATTCATAGCATATAAAAAAACCGGAAACTTTTATTGGCTTCCCTTTACCTTATGGAATGAATTTGAAAGTTACGCAGAAGCCATCGGCTGGAACGTACCCTATAAAACTGAATTGACACCAATTGTTTATCCTGGAAAAGATGGTGAGGTTGAAAACTTAGGGCAGTCGTTTGTTAAAGCACCAATCTTCTTTAACGAGGGCAATAATAAAAGCATGTTTTTAAATGGAGAAATAACTAAGAACGAAAGTGAAATTGACATAAAAAAACTAATTAATGCGTTAAAAGAATCTATGCAGAAAAACCCCAATCGCTATTATATCCCTCAAAAGGCAAGAAGAATAATCCTTATGAAGAACTCTGCTGGTGCTCATTCACGAGATATTTTCAACGATTACATTCCTGGAACGCGCTATACACGCTCCTTTATGCGATCAATATCTCTAGAGGGGAAGCAAATAGGTATAACTTATCAAAGTTAACAACCTACCATTGACCGAACAAGGACGTCAACAAAGGGAATTATCAACATGTCATCAAGAAAGCTGGACTTATATTTCTATGTAGCGTTCTTGTTTTTAACTTTTATGTCTATTGGCAGTAGTTTCGTCACAATTTCATGGATAGCGGTTGAAGACGGCTCGATATCAGTATTAGGTAGAATATTTCTTTTGTCTAGCGTTACTGGTATAGTTATTTCAATCATAGGAGGAATACTAACGGACAGCTGGAACAGAAAAATCGTTGTTAGACTAGGGTTAGTTACTCAAATCACTGCCTTGGCAATCCTACTCTTCGGCATAACTCAAAGACATAGTTTGCCTCCCTTTCTTTATATATTCAGCATACTAAACACTGCCAGCATGGCAGTAAAAGCAGGTTCGATAGACGGCATTTTTCAATCGATTATTTGCAAAGAAAAAAGAATTTCAATGTCTGTAAGAGTCTCTATCATACGCCAATTAGGACTAGCCATTGGAATGGGAGGTAGTGGTTTTTTATTAGAACAAACCAGTGCCAGCATTTGCGTATTACTGTTGCTCTTAGTATCTATCATACGTTTTTTTATTAGCGAAGCATTTCTGAAAAACTTGAAACAAATAAAGCAAAGCATCTCCCCCAATGCCTTACAACTTTGGAAAGAAGGGTTTGAATATGCAATCAGTGACAAAAAATTATATATTGCAATATTTGGAGTATCATTAACTTTTTCAGTGGCACAAATGACAAATGTGCTTATTCCTGGATTCGTACAAAATGAGCTCTCCGCTAGCAGCAATGTATATGGCTTATTAGAAATGGCTTGGTCTATCGGAGGAGGGTCTATACTCCTTATTGCCGCCTTCAAAAGCTACCCCACTTCTCTAAATAATTTTGAAGCACTTCTTTTGTGCTTGCTTGGCAGTACAATGATTATTTTCTCTTTTCTACGCTTCATTCCTGCACTGATACTGCTTTACGCAATTATGGGAGGACTTTTTTCCATTACTAGAGCGAGGTTCGACGGAAAATTATTAACGTTCTGTTCTGAAGACATGATTGGTAGGATTCGAGCTACTACCTCAGTTCTAACAAATCTGGGGGGTATGATCATATATCTTATACCAACTATCTTCCCCATTACTTCTATTTCCATCCTCTACACAACTTGGGGAGCTATTATCGTATGCGCAGGCTTAATAATATGGGTTTTAAAGCCGACACAATAAATTTATAAGCTGCATAAGCGCATCGGCTTCGCAGACTAGCGCCGCGACGGGAGTTGCATCGCACTGCTCCAGTATCTGTCAACGCCAATAAAGGTTGTTCGCATTTCATCACTCTAGACTGTCCCGTTTTTATCAGCGCTCTTTTATTGGCCGTCGGCCCCTTCTCTACCGCTGGCTTGTTGCCGGAGAGCTTGTGCCAGACCTTCTCCGCACCTTCAAAGGCCAGATAGGTGCCGCCCACCATCAGGATGATCGGCAATAGCGCGGGCAAAAAGTGATTCAGCAGCAGCGCTGCCGGCAGGATAAAAATCAGCTTGTTGCGGATCGACCCCAGCGCGATCTGCTTCACAATCGACAGTTCACGTTCCGCTGTCACTCCCTGCAAATATTGCGGCGTCACCGCCGTATCATCCACCACCACCCCGGCCGCCTTCGCCGTCGCACGCCCAGCGGCGGCGCTCACATCGTCCAGTGATGCTGCGGTCAACTTCGCCAATGCGGCAATGTCATCCAGTAATCCTATTAAGCCGCCAATGGCCATGGATGCTTTCTCCGTGAATAACAGGTGCAGATAGTAGAGCACAAAGCGGGGCGGTCGAGCCGCATCTTTTACCTCAAAGGCAGCGCTAAAAATGCCTCGCCAGTTTTTTATGGTCAAGGCAGGGGAGTCATTGTGCTAGACAACGTCAGTATGGATACACTTTATCTCAAGCTTAGCGGGACTGTTACAATTAAGTTCACCCTATAGCACTCTCAATCCCGTTGAGTATGTTTAAAGAGCGGCATTATATGAAGTATCTTATTGAGCGAGAGGTGCTAATCTAGGAGGGAATGTCATCAGGTATACATGAGCCGCTTGTACCACCTATTCAGATCATATTATGATCCAATCATGACTTATCTTCTGTTTATGGGCTCGGTAGAGAGCTGATTCGAACGGGAAAGAGGATGAATAAAAGAGAGAACATTAAGCCTGAACGAATAACCCCTCATTTATTAGAAATCGTCAATACTAAACTTTCTTTAGAGTACAAGATACTTAGTCGCTCATGACATTAAAATTAAATTTTTAAAAGAAGAAACTACAACCTAATTTAAGGTAATCGTCAACATCACTTTCCTAAAAAACTTTTTAATAATATGAAAAGGTTAAAATCCAGACTTTTTATTTACTCATAATTCTTTATAACTCACATTAAACTATTGTTAATACGATAAATACAAAGGATCTTTATTTTCAAAAAAACCATTTTCACCATCAGAAGCATTTAAATAAGAAATAACTTTACAATGACCATGATTATCATCTAATTTTGAATAATATCTATCGAACTTTTCAGTAGCACGAATACTCTCAAAGCTCTCTGAGCATAAATCACCTAAAACAAAGTCATTATTTATCGGCGTGCCATTCTCACCATTACCCCAAGCGCTAACTAATAACTTACCCTGATAGTTGATGCCGAATGACTTACGCATCATGTCACATGGGTTTTCTATAGGAATATTTCTTTCAACGAGATGCTTTAACGCACACTGAAGTCTAACATCAGTTACACCTTCATCAGAAAGCTCTAAAAATTTATTAATTGCTACAACCAACTCTTCTTTGCTTGGGAAACTACCTTTATTACTTAAGCTAGCACCCCTACCAACAGGGAAAAGTCGCATCAAAAGTATTTCCGTGGCACCAATTTCATTAAGTTCTTTATAAATCTTTTCTATCCGATCAATCTTCACATTTGCTGCATGCAAAGGTATTTGAGCTTTAGTTTTTACACCAGCTTTTGAAAAATTACGTGCAACTTTTATATTAGAGCTATTATATCCTAAGGGACGATTATCGCATACTGACTTAGGCTCATCATACGTAAACTCGTAAATACCTATTAGATTGGCTAAATCTGAAACTCCATATCGTTGAACCCCTACTCCAGTAGAAGTTACTGATATTCTAGGCGCACCAAAGATTCGTGCGGCTTCTTTAATAACCAAATAATTTTCGTAACAAACTAGTGGTTCACCACCAGCAAAATCAATTTTTATCTTATATCCTTTGAATCGTTCAAGAATTTTCATTTTACTATCTAATGTTGGCTCAAGTCCTAGCTCAATTCTTTTTAATAAAGAAAGGTCAAACTTATTTGGCTTTATACCTGGATATTTTTTAATAAAAACGGATCTCAAACGTAATTGCTCGTCTGGTAAAAAGCTCCCCTCATAGCCATTACTAGACATAATTATATTATTTCCTCTCTTAGAAACTTGGACTGCATCTGTACAGCAGAACTCGCAATCCCAAGGACAAACCAATGAGATATTCCATATTAAATCAAGATCTACTTGCATGATAACTCTCCACATCAACTACTAACTCAGCGTAATACTCTCTCAAATGTGACAAAATATCTTTATTGTTTTTAAACGTTAAGGCATCTGACTCCAGGTCATTTAAACTTTTCCAGAAGTATTTCCTATTGCCTACCAAAAACTCATCCTCATCCAACTTAACCGAAGTGGTTAAGCAGTAAAACTCAAACTTAAACTCTTTAACCACTTTTTGCGGAGGATCGTATTTCTCTGATATTAAGCTTAATCCTTGAATGAAATCAATATTTGTTACATTATCGTTCAATCCTATTTTGTCTGAAATTGCTTTTTTTATTGAAGCAGTATCTAGAAAATCTTTTTCCGTAACTTCCTTCTTAACATAAGGCAAAAAATAGCAATCCCAAGAAACTTTTTTTTCAACCAATAACTTCAAGTCATCATCCAGTTCATTTTTAATGATGAAAACTCTAGTAAAATCTGGAACATTTAGTATCCGGCAATGAAGGTTTGCTAGAAAAATCTCATCAGTTCGGAAAATACGGATGCTTTGAACTATCCTAAGCAAACCCCATAATAAAAAAATAACGTTTATTGTCCAAGCAACTATAGATATGTTCTCAGGAATAGCCAAGCTGTGAGAAGTAAATGGTACAACTACTTCTGCTTCAAACCTAGTTGTTAGCAGCGCAAGCGTCAAAGTAAAAAACAAAGTAAGAGGCAAATGCCACCTCTTCCTCTTTTCATAATCAGAGGCGTACTTTTCTAGGCACAGATCAAGATCAACTCTATCAATTGTAATTTTCTTACAATTGATAGAGCTATAATTGTAAGCACAAAAGCATATTTTAGATTTAAGCATTTTTCGCCAACTCATAATCTTAACCTCTTGATTTTAACTTTACACAAACCGCTAAAAAATTGAGCTTTAAAAAATAAAAAGCTAGCACAAGCTGGCTATTTTTAATAGCTATTTGTAAAGAGTTAAAATTTTCTTAATAGCCATTTTAGCTAAAAACAAAGTAATAACTACTGAAACTGAAGTAGATAACGAAATAAACAACATCAAACCTTTTAATGAATCGTCGAACAAAAAAGGGTCAGCAAACAATACAAACCCAATGCTAGTACAGACTAAGCATAAAAACATAGACCAGTAAACCCTAAATTCAAGCGCACGATAAAAAGGCCATTGATATAATATTTTATTCTCCGCATCATCACCAGGCCTTAAAACAATAACGCCTATTTTATAGCTAGCTATCAATACACTAACTGGAAGAGCTGTAAAGAAATAATCAGCCCCCTCTCGACTTGACATTGCAAGCCCTAGCCTTATAAAGAATGATTCATAAAACTGATATAACCATATCCCTAGACAGAGAAACAAAAACTCAGGTGATAGGAATATAGTTTTAAGGCAGTCCTTTAAGTACTTCATTTAATGTCTCATGTGCCTTTCCAGCCGAACATACTCAAATATTTCTACTGCTTTTTCATAAAGCTCTTGTGGCTCTGGATCTCGCGAAAAACTAAAATTCATTGCTGTTTCCGATGTTTTTATCATTATAACTACCCCATCCTTTTTTCCTCTTACTGTGCCTTTTCCATATCCATCTGCTGCCATTAAAATAGCAGCATCACCAATTGGAAGAGGCTCAGGTAAGTAAGGCATTTCTTCTGTTTGTTCAAGCACTGCTTGTACATGCTTAGGAAGATCAGTTTGTAATGGTTTAGCAAACTCGCCATCTTCTTCAATTTTCATACGTTCAGTTTTTCTTTGAATCAAATAACTTTTTAAATTCTCCCATAAAGGTCCAAACATGGGATTTGGAGGAGAAACAGAAGCAGAAAGAAAGTATATTGAATCCAAAGAATTTAATTTTTTTGAAAAAGAACTTAGGTCTGCTATAGGCTCAACAATACATTCAGACAAAATTTCATGATGCGAAACGTTGACTACAGAACTCCACCTAGACATGAAAATTTCATAATCTATCTGCCCAGAAACATGTAAAAAAGCTAATCCAGAATGATCAGGTATATATACAAATGGGCTAGAAGCAATCGTCATATTAGGTTCTCTCTGTATGACCTCTCTCCTTGCTTTGGGATCAACGATAGTTACTTCACCTTCAGGGTCATATTTGACTAAACGACCAAAAAAATATGAGGTTCTCCCGTCGGAAAATTCTTTTATATCTAGGAAAGTCCAAGCACTACCATAGCTTGTAAAAGCTTCAGGGGATCGAAGAGCAGCCATTATATGCTTAGTTTCTAATGCACCTGTTTTTATAATTCGCCCTAGGTAATACGTTCCATTTTTTGCCATTCTCCGCCCCCCAATTATAGCCTATGTATAAATTCTTAAACATTTACTTTTACATTACTATTCTTAATTAAAATATACTACAAATAACCTATGTACAAAAAAGCCCGCATTTACGCGGGCTTAAGGAGCTGAAGCTTTTTGGCGGCAATCCATTACGGACGCGAACTTCACTCCCACTCAATAGTAGCAGGCGGCTTGCTGCTCACATCATAAGTCACCCGAGAAACCCCTTCCAACTCATTGATAATCCTATTGGAAACCTTCTCCAGCAGCTCGTAAGGCAGGTGCGCCCAGCGGGCGGTCATGAAGTCGATGGTTTCTACCGCGCGTAGCGCGATGACCCATTCGTAGCGGCGGCCGTCGCCGACTACGCCTACGGATTTCACCGGTAGGAACACGGCGAAGGCTTGGCTGGTTTTTTCGTACCAGCCGGAGGCGCGTAGCTCTTCGATGAAGATGGCGTCGGCGTCGCGCAAGATGTCGGCGTACTCTTTCTTCACTTCGCCAAGAATACGCACGCCCAGGCCGGGGCCAGGGAACGGGTGGCGATAGACCATATCGTAGGGCAGGCCGAGTTCCAGGCCGAGTTTGCGCACTTCGTCTTTAAACAGTTCGCGCAGCGGCTCGACCAGCTTGAGCTTCATGGTTTCGGGCAGACCACCGACGTTGTGGTGGGATTTGATCACGTGCGCTTTGCCGGTTTTAGAGGCGGCGGATTCGATCACGTCCGGGTAGATGGTGCCCTGGGCCAGGAACTCGACGCCGTCGATCTTGCTGGCTTCTTCATCGAATACGTCGATGAATGTATTGCCGATGATCTTGCGCTTGGCTTCCGGGTCTTTCTCGCCCTTCAGCTTGCCGAGGAACAGGTCTTCGGCGTCTACGCGGATCACTTTCACGCCCATATGCTTGGCGAAGGTTTCCATGACCTGGTCGCCTTCCGCTTTACGCAGCAGGCCGTTATCGACGAACACGCAGGTCAGCTGGGTGCCAATGGCTTTGTGTAGCAGCGCGGCAACCACAGAGGAATCCACGCCGCCGGAAAGGCCGAGCAGTACGTGGCGGTCGCCTACTTGCTCGCGCACGCGCTGAACCTGATCTTCGATGATTTGCGCGGGAGTCCACAGCTTTTCGGCTTTACAGATATCCAGCACGAAGTGCTCAAGAATGCGCTGGCCCTGCAGGGTGTGGGTCACTTCCGGGTGGAACTGTACGCCGTAAAACTGTTTCTCTTCCCAGGCCATGGCGGCAATCGGGCAGCTCGGTGTGGAGGCGGTCACGGTGAACTCGGCGGGCGCTTCGGCCACCTTGTCGCCGTGGCTCATCCATACGTCCAGCAGGGTTTTACCGCTTTTAGCGTCTACGTGGTCTTTGATATCTTTGAACAGCGCGTTGTCTTCGTCGATCTGAATCTGCGCGTAGCCGAATTCGCGCTGGTTGGAGCCTTCTACCTTACCGCCCAACTGCTCGGCCATGGTCTGCATGCCGTAGCAGATACCAAACACCGGCAGACCCATTTCAAACACGCACTGGGGCGCACGCGGGGAGTCCAGTTCCGTCACGGATTCCGGGCCACCGGCCATGATAATGCCGTTGGGGTTGTACTCGCGGATCTCTTCTTCGGTGATATCAAACGCGCGGACTTCGGAATAAACGCCGATCTCGCGGACGCGGCGGGCGATCAGTTGGGTGTACTGCGAGCCGAAGTCGAGAATCAAAATCTTATGGGCGTGAATGTCACTCATGGCGGGGTCTCGGTTAAGCGGTGTGGGTGCCGCTGGTAAGGCCAAAAAGCAAGCGGCGGGGCAATGCCCGCCGCGCCATATAACTAATCTTGCTGGTTAGCTCACCCGGTAGTTGGGAGCTTCTTTGGTGATCTGCACGTTGTGGACGTGGGATTCGTTAAAGCCAGCGCCGGTAATCTGTACAAACTCCGGCTTGGTGCGCATTTCCTGAATATCGCGGCAGCCGGTGTAGCCCATGGAAGCGCGTAGCCCGCCCATCAGCTGGTGAACGATAGCGCTCATCATGCCTTTATAGGGAACACGGCCTTCGATGCCTTCCGGCACCAGCTTCTCGGCGCCTTCGCTCTTATCCTGGAAGTAGCGGTCGGCGCTGCCCTGGCTCTGGGACATGGCGCCCATGGAGCCCATGCCCCGGTAGGCTTTGTAGGTACGGCCCTGGTAGAGCTCGACTTCGCCTGGAGCTTCTTCGGTACCGGCCAGCAGGCCGCCGACCATCACGGCGCTGGCGCCAGCGGCAATCGCCTTGGCCAAATCACCGGAGTAACGCACGCCGCCATCGGCAATCAGCGGAATGTCGTACTCTTTGAGCGCTTCGGCCACATTGGAAACCGCGGTGATTTGCGGTACGCCAACGCCAGCAACAATGCGCGTGGTGCAGATCGAGCCAGGGCCAATACCGACTTTAACGGCATCCGCGCCTGCTTCGGCCAGCGCCCGGGCAGCACCGGCGGTGGCGATGTTGCCGCCAATCACTTGAATCTGCGGGAAGTGCTCTTTGATCCAGCGAACGCGGTCGAGAACGCCTTGGGAGTGGCCGTGGGCGGTATCGACAATGATCACGTCCACGCCTGCTTCAGCTAGCGCCGCGACGCGATCCGGGGTTTCCGGGCCGGTGCCGACCGCTGCGCCGACTAACAAACGGCCGTCGCTGTCTTTAGCGGCCATCGGGTAGGTGCGGGCTTTTTCGATATCCTGGAAGGTGACCAGGCCACGCAGGTGGAACTCGTCATCAACGATCAGCATTTTCTCGATGCGGTGTTCGCGCATTTTGGCTTTGCTGGTTTCGAGGTCGGTACCTTCTTTAACGGTAACCAGTCGGTCGCGCGGTGTCATGATCGCTTCGACGCTGTCACCGTGGTTAGGCTGGAAGCGCATGTCACGCTCGGTCACGATACCCACCAGGGTTTCGCCTTCTACCACGGGGAAACCGGAGAAGCCGTATTCACGGGCCATGGCGAGCAGGTCTTCGAGCTTGGCTTTCGGGCTAACGGTGACCGGGTCTTTTACAATCACGCTTTCGTGCTTTTTGACCTTGCGCACCTCAGCGGCTTGCTGGGTCATGGCCATGCTCTTATGGATGATGCCGATGCCGCCTTCCTGGGCCATCGCAATCGCTAGACGCGCTTCGGTAACGGTGTCCATCGCGGCAGAGAGGAGCGGGATATTGAGCGAAAGATTGCGGGTCAGGCGGGTTTTGAGGCTGACATCCTTGGGGAGGACATCGGAGAAGCCGGGAACGAGGAGAACGTCATCGAACGTTAGTGCTTCTTGGGCCATACGTAGCATAGCGGCAACACCCTGATTGAGAGGAAGTGGGGCGTGAAAGGTTAATCGCCTATTATAGCGTTTTGAGGGCCATCCCAGCAATGCAGTCAGGCTGTTGTGCTTATACCAAATGCTAATGACGTATGCTGGTAGGCTGTTAGTGGGTTATTTTTTTTATTTAAAGGGGGCCTTTTGTCTCAACAGATTATTGTCTACACCGATTACGTTTGCCCCTTCTGCCTGCTGGCCGAAGAGGCCATTGTTCAGGCAACCGAGGGTATGGATGTGGAAATCCGTTGGAGGCCCTTTGAGCTGCGCCCTGCCCCGGTGCCCACGCTGAAGGTGGAAGACCCTTACTTGCCTAAAATATGGCAGGATTCGGTTTATCCCATGGCCAAAAAGCTCGGCGTGCCCATTACGCTGCCCAATATCTCGCCGCAGCCGCGCACCGACAAAGCCTTTGAAGTGTTTGCCATGGCCGAAGAGCAGGGCCTGGGCCACGCCTACTCCATGGCGACTTTAAAAGCGTTCTTCCAGCAGGAGCGCGATATCGGCGACCCGGAAGTGCTGGCGGATATTGGCGAGTCGGTGGGCCTGGAGCGCCAAGCGGTGCTTGATGCGCTGGCCCAAGGCCGCTACCGCGAGCAGCACCAGATGGCTCAGCGCCACGCGGTAGAAGAAGCGCTTATTCAGTCGGTGCCTACCTTGGTCATTGATGGCGAAGTGATTCAGGGCGTGCCTGATCCTGCTGCTCTCAAACGTTTTCTTATTGAGCGCGGTTAGCCATATGGCCTCTCCCCAAACGTTCGTTAGTCAGCCTAGGTAACAGTGCAAAATGCTCTGCGACCTATAGGGCTTCTTGCCAACGTTCGGGGTAGGTCATGAGCGTTTGGATCTCTTCGGGTGCAGGCGCATCACAAATCACTTGATCAAACTCATCAAGATGAGCAACACGCTGGATACCGCGCTGACATAATTTCGCTGACCCCATCAGCAGCACTTTACGGCCAGCGTGGCGCATCATAGTCTGCTTTACTTGTATTTTTTCACTGTCGAAATCGAGCAGATAGCCCTCAGCATCTATGCCCGAAACAGCAATCATCGCCACATCCAGCCGGTAGCTGGTCAATTCTTTGATGGTGCGCGACCCAGTCAACGCGCCATCCCGGCCCGCTACCTTGCCGCCCACCACATGGATATCCAACGACTGATGCTGGGCAGCGAGCGTCAGCGCAGCCGTTAGATTATGGGTGACCACGTGCAGCCTTTTACGGTAGTTCAACAGCTCGCGGGCAACGTGATCGCAGGTTGTGCCCGTATCCAGAAATAGCGCTTCACCTTCCTGCAATTGCGACACCGCTAATGCCGCCATACGCCCCTTCTCTACTTGCTGCACATCCTGCTTGGTGGCGTAGCCGAGCCTCACCTGGGGTTTTTCGATCCGGGCCCCGCCCCGAAAACGCTGCAGCACATTAGCGTCACAGAGTTTACGAATATCGCGCCGCACGGTTTGAGCGGAGCAGTTGAGTCGCTGGGCAAGAAATTCGATCGAGGCATGCCCATGCAATTCAACCAAGGCAATTAGCTCGCGATGGCGTGGGTTCAAATGCGCTAGGTCAGTCATCGGTAACAAACAATCCCCTGATAAAAAAAACCGGCCTTGCGACCGTCCGTCATCAAATTGACACAGCGGGGCGCGACCATAACGATCAAATTCTTACATTTTGATCAAAACATGACTCAAACATTACAAATTTATCTTGATGAATGCCAGCGTATCATGACCCACGCAGGTGAGCCTCTGTTGCCTAAAATGCGTCCGCTTGGTGAGGCCGACTGGCCTGCCGTACTGCAATCCCCGTGCCAGCCCCGCGAAGCGCTGATTGCATTAAAGCGCAGTAACACGCCGATGCAGCGCCCACCGGTAGGCGTTATTGGCCCCCGCGAGGCCACTCAGCAACAGCTTGAAATAGCCTATGCCTTAGGCGCAGGGCTGGCCGAGCTGGGCATTCCACTGTTATGTGGCGGCCGGGGCGGCGTTATGGAAGCGGCCAGCAAAGGGGCCGCGCTCAAGGGAGGTGAGGTCATCGGTCTGCTTCCCGATACTAGCGCAGAAGCCGCCAATCCCTGGGTCACACTGCCTATTGCCAGCGGTTTAGGCGAAGCACGCAATGTGCTTATAGCCCGAGCCAGTGTGGTGCTGGTCGCCGTGGGCGGCAGCTTGGGCACGCACACCGAGGTAGCCTTTGGCCGTCATTTTAATAAGCCTGTACTCACCTTCCCAGATGCCCCTAATGCCGAAGGCACTACGCCTATCTGCAGCGTGGAAGAAGCCTTAGCGCTAACGGCCGCACACCTATGGGGAGTCACACAACCATCATGAACACATCAACAAACGATCAAATTCTTACATTATGGTCATTTATCTCTATTAACAGTTAGGGGCCAGATATGCGACTGATCACTTATTGCTACTTGGTTTACCTGTTGGCCCCTATCGTCCTACTGCTCGTAGGCGCTTTCGGCGACCAGTGGAGCAACACGCTGCTACCTGAGGGGTTAACTTGGCGTTGGTTTATCAGTGTATGGGAAGAAACCACCTATCGAAACGCCATGTTGACGACGCTCAAACTGGCCTTAACCACCTGTCTGATCAATATATTTCTCGTCGTACCGCTGGTATATGGCGTAACGCTTAAATTCCCTGCTGTAGCACAGAGCATCACGCGTCTTTTGGTCATGCTGCCGGTAGCAGTCCCTCAATTGGTCATTGGTTTTGCTTTCATTCTGGCCTTTAGCACGGCCATGCTGCCGTGGCTGGGTAGCCCCTGGCTGTTAGTAGCCGGACATGTGGTGGTGACGTTTCCCTACCTTTTTTACACCGTGTATACCGATATTGAAGCCTCTCCCCTCAAAGCCTATGAACGTATGGCTAAATCCCTTGGGGCGGCTGAATGGCAACGCTTTTTGCATCTCTATTTGCCGTTGGTATACCGCTCGGTATTTACCGGCAGCTTAACGGTTGCGGCACTGTCCATTGGCGAGTTTGAGCTGAGCAACCTGATTTCCGGCTTCATGACCCAGCCCTATCCAGTGGTACTGATTCAAGCATTTTACCGCACCACGGGCTTCGCCTGCGCCGCAACGCTTTTTCTGCTCTCTCTCGCACTGCTGTTTTCACTGTTTTCCACCCTGGTGCAGTGGCGGCTGGGCCGAACCTCCTCCCAGGAGTTACCGCAATGATTGCGCTTGAAAACATTCAGTTCCACTACCCCCACAGCAGCGTGGGTGTTCACAACATCAATCTGCGGGTAGAAACGGGCGAATTTCTGGTGGTGGTGGGTGCCAGCGGCTCGGGAAAAAGTACGCTTTTACAGCTTATCGCGGGCTTTCTCACCCCACTGCAAGGACGCGTTCTGCTTGATCACCAAGATGTTACTCAGCTCACTTGCGGCGAGCGCGCGTTGGGAATTGTGCTTCAGGACTATGTGCTCTTTAACCATATGACGGTACTCGGCAACGTGGCCTACCCGCTTAAGGTCAAAGGCGTTCGCCAGGGAGAGCGCCACCGACGCGCCCGCAAGATCCTCCACGATGTGGGGCTTGAGGCGCTGGAACATTACTACCCTTCCCAGCTTTCCGGTGGTCAGCAGCAGCGAGTGGCCATTGCCCGCGCGTTGGTATTCGAGCCCCGCGCCCTTCTGCTCGACGAACCGTTTTCAGCGCTCGACGCCTCCCGCCGCGAGTCGATGCGCCAGGAGCTTAAGCATTTACAGCGTCAATTCGGCGTCACCACGCTAATGATCACCCATGATCAAGAAGAAGCGCTGATGCTGGGAGATCACGTCGCCATTCTTGAGCAGGGCAAGCTCCTGCAGCACAGTTCGCCGCACCAGCTTTATACGCAACCAGTGAATGAGGCCGTTGCACGTTTCATTGGCCGTACCAACTTTATCGACGCCCATGTGCTCGATTCGCAGCGGATTGAAACCGCCGACCTGGGCATCTTAGAAGTGGCGCCACACGCCTTCACGACGGGGCAAACCGTACGCGCCATGATTCGCCCTGAAGCCATTGTTGCCAACCCGGCTAGCGATGCCGCTAACCAGATCCCTACCACGCTGATAGAGCACCAGTTCCTGGGTGCCCAGCAACGCCTTCACCTTCTCTGCGGCACTACCACGTTGTCGCTTGAGTCGGCCTCACCGCCGGAAATCATCACTCACGTGGCGCTTCCTTCCACACATATTCACCTGTTCAATCGCTGAGGTACTACCATGCAACGCTCTTTTGCTTACTGCCTACTCTCCGCCCTTAGCCTGCTGCCTTTATCGGCGTATGCGGCCAACACGCTTGACGCTGAGCTCTACGACGGCGAACAAGCCCTCTACGATGCCGCCCAGGAAGAGGGGCTGGTTGTATCGTTTGATACCGGCCCCACCTGGGCCAATTGGCAAAGCCAGTTCAACCGCTTCACGGAACGCTACCCTGGTGTTCAAATTGTTTTTAACGACCTGGGCTCGGGTGCCACCGTGGTTGCTTTGGAGCAGGCCCGCAACCGCCCCCAGGCCGATACCGCTTACTACTACGCTTCTTCCGCCATTAATGCACATGAGAAAGAGCTGTTAAGCCCATTTACCCCCATCAATTTCGATAGTATTCCAGATGTCTTCAAAGCAGACGCGGGTGAGTGGTTCACGATCCACTCCTTGAACGTAGCCTTTATCGTTAATACCCAGTTAGTTGATGAAGTGCCGCAAAGCTGGGAAGACCTGCTCGATGAACAGTACCGAAACAGTATCGTCTACCTTGACCCGCGCTCGACCGGGCAAGGCCAAGTCCTCACTCTGGCGGCCAATTATGCGATGGGGGGCGATCTCGATAATTTATCGCCAGGCATCGATTATCTTGCTGAATTGAGCCGCGTCGGCAATGTTGCCCGTGTGGTCGGCACCACGCCCTACGCGCAATTCGTACGTGGAGAGATCCCTATCTGGATTGGCTATGAAAACGACGGCCTAAAAGCCAGCATTACCGACGGCATGGGCGACAACGCTGCAGTGGTGATCCCTGAAGAGGCTTCAGTGGCAGCGCCGTATGCTATTTCGCTTGTTAAGAACGGGCCAAACCCTAATGCCGGGCGCTTGTGGCTGAACTATGTGATGTCGGACGAAGGTCAACGTACCTTTGCGGAAGGATTTGTGCGCCCTGTCAACGGAGATATCGAGCTGCCCGACACGCTGGTAGATGCGCCGCAGATTCGCCCGTTGGATGTACAAAAAGCGTCGAGCATTAGCGCTGACCTAAGCCACCAGTGGACTCAGCACGTTCTTAATCAATAAGGCTACGCCATGCCTCGTCTGCGCTTTTTTACTGTTTTGCCGCTGGTTCTACCCAGCGGCATTATCTATACGCTGTTTTTTATTGTGCCGCTGGCGCTCCTGGTCGTCGCAGCACTTGACTCGCTTATCACCACCGGTGCCCGTCTGCTCAGTGAGGGGCTGGTGCTTAAAAGCCTGATGACGAGCGTCGCCTTATCCGCCAGCACCGCGCTGTTGTCAGTCGTCGTAGGCGTTGTGATTGCCGAGTTTCTTTACCATCAGCCAGAGCGCAGGCGCTTTTTCCTGTTATGGCTGATCTCACTCCCGCTAGTGTTCAGCGGTCTGATTGTGGCGTATGGCTTTATTCTGCTATTGGGTCGAGCGGGCTTTATCACGCTGTCCCTGGCATCGCTGGGAGTCGACCCCGCGTGGTTTGGCCGCTTTGTGTATACCCCTCAGGGGCTGGTATTGGTGTATGCCTACTTCTTAGTGCCCCGCGTGGTTCTAGTGATGCTGCCAGTGGTACAAGGACTCAACCGCCGCCAGTTAGTAATGGCCGAAAGCTTTGGCGCTACTCGTTGGCAGCAGATTCGTGACGTTTACCTACCGCCGTTAAGGCCCGCGTTAGTCTCCTCATGGAGCCTATGCGCAGCCGTTGCCTTCGGCGCCTATGGTACCGCTCTGGCGCTTACCGGCTCGCAGATCAATCTGCTGCCACTACTGCTTTACAGCAATATTTCCGACGCAGGGTCTGATATGGCCTCTGTTGCTCTTCTTGCGCTGCTAATGATGTGTTGCTGCTTGTTGCTAACCCTTCCCGGCGAGTGGATTCGTCGACGTTCTCAGCATCGATAGCGCTTGCGGGGCAACGAATTTGCCCCGCTCTATATTCGATGAGCGCTAGTATTTGATGCTAGGCTACAGTGCCCTGCATTCAGATATCCGCCATGACCCAAACACCCGCCCAAACACCCGCCCAAACACTCTCCGTCAGCCAACTCAACCAGCGCGCCAAGCAGACCCTTGAGCGCGATGTGGGCGAGGTGTGGGTGGAGGGCGAGCTCTCTAACGTTTCCCGCCCGGCGTCGGGGCATGTCTATTTCACCCTGAAGGATGACCGGGCGCAGATCCGCTGTGCGCTGTTTCGTCAGCGGGCGCGGTTTGTCTCGGCGCCGATGCGCGATGGCGATCAGGTCAAGCTGCGTGGGCGGGTGTCGCTGTTCGAGCCGCGGGGCGATTACCAGCTAATTGCTGACGCCGTTCAGGCGGCAGGCCTGGGCGAGCTGTTGGCGGCGTTTGAACGCTTAAAAGCGCAGTTGGAAGGCGAAGGCGTGTTTGCCAACGCCCGGCCGCTGCCCTTCCCGCCCCGCAAGCTGCTGATTTTGAGCTCTGCCACCGGGGCGGCGATTCGCGATGTGCTGGCGGTGCTGGAAGCGCGCTGGCCGCTGGCGGACGTGACACTGATACCGGTGCCCGTGCAAGGCGCCGAGGCGGCACCTGCGATGATATCGGCGCTGGCGCTGCTTAACCGTCAGGCGCGACTAGATCCAGAGCGGGACGTGATTCTGATCACTCGCGGTGGCGGTAGCCTGGAAGACCTCTGGGCGTTTAATAACGAGCATCTGGCGCGGGCGATTTTTCACTCCCGGCTGCCGGTGATGTCGGCGGTGGGCCACGAGGTGGACGTCACCCTGGCGGATTTTGCCGCCGATATGCGCGCCCCTACCCCTTCAGCCGCCGCCGAGCGCCTGGTGCCGGATCAGAACACCCTTAAGCGCCAGCTGGAGCATCAACACAGCCGCTTGCAGCGGGCCATGCAGGCCCGCCTGGAGCGCGACAGCCAGCGGCTGGATACCCTGCGCGCCAAGCTGCGCCACCCCGGCGAACAGCTCAACCGTCAGCGCCAGCACTTAACCGCCCTCAATCAGCGCTTGAATCGCGCCATGCAGTTAACGCTTAGCCAACAAAAAGCCCAGGTGACACAGCTGAGCAGGCGCTTGGCCAGCCAGGATATGGCGCGGTTGCATCGCGCAGAAAGCGAACGGGTGAGCCAGTTACAGCGCCGTTTGGGCAGTGCCATACAGCGCCAGCTCGAAAGCCGACAGGCACGGTTAACCAGCGCCGCCCGTGAGCTAAACGCGGTCAGCCCATTGGCGGTGCTGGGGCGCGGCTATGCGATTGCCCAGGATGAACAGGGCCAGGTCATTCGCCGCGCGGAAGATACCCAGCCCGGCCAGAAGCTGAAACTGAAGCTTGGCGAAGGCAGGCTAAGCGTGGAAGTTAAGCGACGTATAAAGTCCGGGGGTTAAAGGCCGGGGGTTAAAGACCGAAGCTAAATGGTCGATATCTTCTAACAATGAGGAGAGGATACCGCCATGAAGATTGGATTTTCGTCTTTTACACTGATTAATCAGCGCCAGGATAAGCCGCAGTTTTTAACGCCCACCCGCGTCGCTCCCCAAAAGAGCGAGCCAGCTGAAGACGACCCGTTCACAAAGCGTCTTAAAAAGCAGCAGGAAGCGCTGGAGAAATTAGCGTCGCTACCCACGCCAAAGGAAGCCGCCCAGCAGCAGGCCACCGATAAAGTGGGTTTCCTGCGCCAGCGGATTGAAATGCTGAAAGCCATGATGGCCTTCGCCTCTCCTGAACAGCTTAAAAACATGGCCAAGGAGCTCAAGAGCATTGCCCGCGAGCTTGCCGGTGCGGCTAAGCTGTTGAACAATCAAGGTGGCGGTGGTGCAGGCATGACCGCTATCCCGTCCGTGGTTGCAACGCCAGCAGTTCCCACAACAGCCGTTCAAACGACAGCAGCTCAACCAGCCGTCGCTCAAACCAGCGGAGCCGAATCCGCCGGGGCTCAGACGGGTGGCGATGAAAGCACCCAGGCAACGGTTTCCAGTGACGCGCAGCAAGCCGAAGCGAATGCGGAAACAGCCGAAGACGATGCTGAAAAGGCTGCTGAACAAGAGGCCGAAAAAGCAGCGGGCGAGTCTGACGGTGATGGATCCACCGAGCTCGGCGTATTACCTAGTCTGCCCAACCTCATTCAGAATGAAGACAACCGCTCAAAATCCAATGGCCCCAGCGCTAGTGAACACGCACTCCGCGGCGTACTGACTGACGCGCAGAAAGCGTTGCGCGAAGCGGTTAACGAACTCAAGATTCGGCTGAATGAAGAAGATAAAGAAGCTCGTCGTGAGCTAAAGAAAGCTGAAGAAGCCATGGATAAGACGGATCGGGTGGTTGCAGCATCCACTTCTGAAGCCCTCTACTCCTCACTGGGGCAGTTGCTGCCTACCTCCCTAGATGACGTTTCCGTATCAACGACCTCTATCAACATAGAAGTTTAGCGCTAATAGAAAAGGCGCTACCGGAAGTAGCGCCTTTGTTGTTTAGCGTTGGCCTAAACAATGTTGTATAGCTTACTTCTTGGAATCCATACCTGACTTTTTATCGTCATCAGACTCCGGGTTTACATGATGGGTATCCGGCATAGGGTTGGCCTCATCGTGATGGTCATCCTTCTCTTTAGGGGCCTTCTTATCGTTCTCGGGAACTTGAGTCATCGCTTCTTCCTTACCATTATGGGTGAGCGAAAGGGTGGGAGGCATTTGTGCTGCCTCCTATCCTGGCTGACTTAACTGTAGTGTTTACTCTTCAACTTGCAATTCCCCTCCGTGCTGACCCGACAACACTGCCAGCCCCACCATCAATTAAAAAATAATTAAAACAAAAACTTAAAATTAAAAAAGACGTCACACCAAGTATATGAGCAAACTTGATAGCATTAATAACCTGTCGCTATCAGGCCTATGGATGACCAACCGTTTTATTGCTCAGCATTCGCTTCCTGGTTTGCCGATGTTACTACCCTGGTCTACGTTAACAGCGTGAAGGCACTCGAGGATACGAGGGCCAGAGCAGCGGTTAATCCGTGATGTTTTACGATGACTAACCGTATGTGCAAACCAAATTGTGCCAACAATGGAGTGACCGCACATGAGTGATCAACACCAACCTCCCCAGCATCAGGATAAACAGCCGGGTGATGAATACGCCATGCGCCCAGAGCCCGAATACATCCGTGAAAGCTACCGGGGCGCCGATAAGTTACTGGACAAAGTCGCGATTATTACCGGTGGCGACAGCGGCATAGGGCGTTCAGTCGCCGTTCACTATGCCCGCGAAGGTGCCGATAGCGTGATCGTGCACCTTAAAGAAACCAAAGATGCGGAAGAGACCAAGCGGCTGGTGGAAGCCGAAGGTCGTCGCTGCTTGGTTTTGAAAGGCGATGTGGCAGCGCCAGCGTTTTGCCGTGAGATCGTCAAGCGCACCCTCGACCACTTCGGCAAGATCAATATCGTCATCAATAACGCCGCAGAGCAGTACGATTGGGACGACATTACCGAGATCCCTGATGATCAGCTGCTGCGCACCTTCCAGACCAATATCTTCAGCCACTTCTATCTCACCAAATCAGCCCTGCCGCATCTCAGTGAAGGCGACACCATTATTGCCACCTCATCAATCAATGCCTTTAAGGGCAACGATACGCTGATCGATTACACCGCCACCAAGGGCGCCATTCAGGGGCTGGTGCGCTCGCTGGCGATGTCACTGATGGATCGCGGTATCCGCGTGAACGCCGTAGCGCCGGGGCCGGTATGGACGCCGCTGATTCCGGCAAGCTTTGAGGATGAGAAAGTGGCTTCATTCGGTGGCCAGGTACCCATGAAGCGCGCCGGGCAGCCTAGCGAAATGGGGCCTGCGTATGTTTACTTGGCCAGCGAGGAGTCCTCCTACATGAGTGGCCAGACCATGCACCTGAATGGTGGCGTTATCTTAAATACCTAAGCGTTTCTTATATAAGATATAGCGCGCATTTCCAGGGTGGCTTTAAGCCACCCTTTTGTTAGAACACGGTGCATAAAAGCACTGCACTACTACAATATTCCCGCTCGGGAATATTTCCTTCCAGAAAGCCTCTCCAATCACTGAAAATTACCGATCGGGAATAATCATAGCGCTTTGATCACTAATTTGGTCTATCATTACCGTACGGTAATTTTATCGGACAGTCGCTATGACCTCCCAAATAGAGAGTGCAAAACGTATTCGCAGCAGTGAAGAGCTGGGCAAGCTAGTTCAACAAACCCGGCGTGATCAATCACTGCTGCAAAGTGATATTGCCGGGCTTGCGGGTACAGGCAACCGCTTTATCGTCGATCTTGAGCGCGGCAAGCCAACCCTGCAGCTACAAAAAGTACTCGATGTGTTGGATCTAATGGGATTGGAAGTGGTTATACAGCGCAAAGGGAATCACCATGGCCGCCCATAGCGAAGCGCTTGACCTGTTCTGGGGGGAACTGCATGTCGGGCGTTTGTATAACACTCAGCCATTGCGATTTGACTATACCCAGGAGTGGCTAGCCAATAATCAAGCGAATAGCCTTTCGCCCCAGCTACCGCTGACTCAACAACGGCATAGCGGCGATAGTGTGCTGGCATACTTCGAAAACCTACTGCCTGAGGGCGAACTACGTCGCTATATTGAGCTACGCCACCACACCACCACTGTTTTTGGTCTTTTAAAGTCGATTGGCGGTGATACGGCGAGTGGCTACACCCTACTCCCGCAAGGTGAAACGCCTCGACCAGCCAGCTATCGCAAGACGAACTGGGAAGCTATAAACGACTTTCTGCATAATGAAACCCAGGGTGAATTAACCGGGCAGCTTGCTCCCCAAGCGCGAATTTCATTAGCGGGCACTCAAAATAAACTGCTACTAATGGTACTCGATGATGGCAGCCCGGCGCTGCCTGAAGGGGCCGCGCCTTCAAGCCATATTTTGAAACCGGATATCCGGGGTTTGAAAGGCGTTTGGTGTTCTGCGCTAAATGAAACGCTCTGTATGCAACTAGCCGCCGCATTAGCGCTAGGAGTAGCTGAAACGACCTTCCAGCCTCAAACACGCGCCTGTTTAGTTAAGCGCTATGACCGTTTTTACGATGAGCACGGCAACTTACAGCGTTATCACCAGCTAGATATTTGCCAATTAGCAGGGACACCTTCCACCCTCAAATACGAAAGCGACGGAGGGCCTGGTCTCATTGAGTGTCGGCAGTTACTTCAGGCGGCGGGCGTACCCGCAAAAGACCTGCTGCGTTTTTCTCAGTGGTTTTTTTTCAACCTGTTTATTGGTAACAATGACAGCCACGCCAAAAACCTCTCTATATTGCAAACGCCGCAGGGCGTTCAACTAGCCCCGTTTTACGATCTCATGTGCACGACGCTCTATAGCGGTCTCTCGAACCGCTTTGCATTTCGAGTGTCAGGCATTGATCAGCCCGGCAGTATCGAACGCTCACACCTTGCTTCTCTCGCCCAGGCGTTGGGATTTAAACCTGCTTACTTCATGAGTTTAGGCGCACGTCTCGCCGATGAGATACTCAGCGTTTTACCCGCTGTGATAGAGGCCCTGCAGGAGGTCGCAACGCCAGGTACAGAGCATGTATTGTTAGAGCGCCTGTCTCGGCGCATTAAACAAAACTGCCAAAAAATGACAAAACGCTGGTCGGCTTAAGTAATGTTCTATCCGGATCAATATGACTGACTGGCCTCGCGTCTCACCGCCGCCTGGGGATAGCCGCCGAATAGGTATTGAGCTGCAAGAGGTGTTCATCCGCTTGCTGCAAAGCCTCTAGCGTCTTAGGCCGGTCGAATTCCGCTAATAAGCTGCACAGCACTTCTGAGACCGCTAATGCCGGGGTTAGCGTATGGAAAAAGCTATCGCTTTCCGTGGGGCAAAAAACAGCCTGCTCTGACAGCGCTACCAGCGGCGACACCTCGCTATCGGTGATCGAAACAATCCCCACTCCCTGCTCTTTTGCCAGCTGGGCCAGTTCCAGCGTCCCTGTGGCATATGGTTTGATGGAGATAACGAGCATGACATCCTCAGGAGTAGCGCGAATTAACGCGTCTCCGCCGGTTCCTCCAGGCCCATCCAGGTGAACAGAGCGCTCGCCCAGTAGGGTCATCACGTAATGGAAGTGCCAGGCAACGGCATGGCTGGAACGTAATCCCAGCACGTACACCTTTCTCGCTGACCTCAACCTAGCGGCTGTGGCTTCCAGCCGCCGCAGCGAATCGGGCTCACAGAGCTTGGCAAGCTGGGCACTCAGCCCTTCAAGCATACGCGATGCCGTATCGCTGGCTCCCCTTTCACTGCCCTCATCGGCCCGCTGGCGAACCTTCGCCGCAAAGCCATCGCTGCCCTGACGCAGCGCCGCCGCATGCTGCGCCCGGATATCGTCGTACCCTGCTAACCCCAAAAACTTGGCCAACCGGGTCATGGTGGCGGGTTGCACGCAGGCATTGCGCGCTACCTCGCGCATGGACACCAGGGCCACTTCCTCCGGGTGCTCCAACACGTAGCGAGCGGCCTGTTGCAGCTGCGCAGACATGGCATCGTACTGGGCAATAATCTGCTCTCTTAGCGAATCGCTTGGCGGCATAGTGGCTGGCTCGGTGAAGAAATGATCTATGTGTTTCACACTATATTAAAATGATTTATTTGTTGCAAATATCTTTATGAGTGTGCCAATCTTCTTACTGTGTGAATTTCTCACCGTTTAATAATGAGGGTCAGTGGCTATGACGCGTATTCTTCACCGCGGTATCGGCGGGGCACTGCCTCATGCAGCATCGGCACAGGGTGTCTATATCACCGATACCACGGGGCGTCGCTACCTGGATGGGTCGGGAGGCGCTGCGGTCACCAGCGTCGGGCACGCCCACCCGGAAGTACTGGCCGCCATGCGCGCGCAGATCGATAGCCTCTGTTACGCCCACACTTCATTTTTCACTACCGATGCCGCCGAAGCGCTTGCGGAAAAGCTCGTGGATTTAGCTCCCAAAGGGCTGGATTACGTCTATTTGGTGTCGGGCGGTTCAGAAGCCGTTGAAGCGGCGCTGAAAATGGCCCGGCAGTACTTTGTAGAGATTCATCAGCCCCAGCGGCGACATATCATTGCCAGACGCCAGAGCTACCACGGCAATACCATCGGCGCCTTGGCCACCGGTGGCAATGCCATGCGGCGCCAGCAGTTTCAGCCCATTTTGCCAGAAACCCACCATGTATCGCCCTGCTATGCTTATCGTGACAAGGCCATCAATGAGACGCCCGAGGCCTATGCTGCACGGCTTGCCGAGGAGCTTGAGGCGAAGATTCTGGAACTTGGCCCTGAAGAGGTCATGGCCTTCGTTGCCGAACCCGTCGTCGGCGCCACCTTAGGGGCAGTTGCCTCTGAGGCGGATTACTTCAAGCGCGTGCGTGCCATTTGCGATAAGTACGGCGTACTGCTGATTCTCGACGAAGTGATGTGCGGCATGGGAAGAACCGGCACCGTCTTCGCCTGCGAACAAGATGGAGTAACGCCGGATATCGTTACGATCGCCAAAGGTTTGGGCGGCGGCTATCAGCCTATCGGCGCGGTGATGCTATCGGCCAACATCTACGCCAGTTTCGCCAATGGGTCTGGGCTGTTTCAGCATGGCCATACCTATCTTGGTCACCCTGTGGCCGCCGCTGCCGCTAACAAAGTGGTTGAGATCATCGCACGGCCGGAGACGCTGGCTAACGTCAATGCCATGGGCATGAGATTGCAGAGCGGCCTTGAAGCAGCGCTCGGCGAATCGCCTCATGTGGGCGATATTCGCGGCAGGGGCTTGTTTCGCGGTATCGAGCTGGTGGCGGATAGGGAAAGCAAAACGCCTTTCGATCCGACTAGAAAGATATACGCCAAGATCAAGCGGCAGGCCATGGCGCGTGGCCTGATCAGCTACCCGATGGGCGGCACCATTGATGGCATTAACGGTGACCATATCTTGCTGGCTCCGCCCTATATCATCGAGCCTGGCGAAGTAGACCTGATCATTGAGCGTATTGCCGAGGCCATAGACGCTGCTATCGCAGAGTGATGACACACTGAATAACGATTTGAATAACCATTCTGAAAGGAGATCATCCATGCCCTCTTCTCCCTGCCCACCTATTTCCGACGCCGACTGGCCTGAGGAGATCACTGATTTACGCGAGGGCTTTGCTGGCGCACTCAACGTTTATCGCACCATGGCCCATCACCCGGCCTTGCTTGAGGCGTGGGCACCCTTGCGCCAACACGTTGTTAAGGAGAATGCGTTAGGCCCGGAACTGACCGAAGTGGTGATTTTACGTGCGGGTTTGCGTATGGGCTCAGCCTACGAATGGGCCCATCATGTTAGTCGTGCACTCGCGCTGGGATTCTCCGAACAGCGGATCACTGCTATTCGCGGTACTCCCGAAGGCATTGACGGTCTTATCGTCAACGCCGTGGATGCGTTATTCGATGAGCGCATGCTGGCCCAGGAGCAGGAAGCAGAACTTGCTGAGGCGATCGGGCGTAAGGCAGTGATCGACCTGATCGCCATGGTGGGTTTCTATTCGGTGCTGGGCTATCTACTCAAAACCTACAACACTCCGATAGATGACACTATTCAACAAGAAGCACAAAAACAGCCGGCGCTGTTTTCAATAGCACCGGGAGCCACCTCATAAACCAGCGGTGCTAACGGTTGCCTCTTTTAAAGGGCTCTACGTCACTCAGTGTGGAATTAACTCTGCCAGCCTGATGGTTAGCTCCCGTGGGAGGGCGCTTCAGCGCGCGAAGGGTGCCGCACAGGCACCCCCTTGGCTTCATCATGTTAGGAGCTCAAATATTCGTGAACTGAAGTTCCCTCCCACAAAATAGCTAATGCGTAGTAAATACGACGGAGAGCCTTTTAAAAAGCGGGTTAGGTTAGTTGCTTGACCAGCACCTTCGATTTGCGGGCGTGGTTGTAGGTTTCACGCCTTAGCGTAGGTAGGTCTTCCAGGCTGGCGGCGCGGAAGCCGTGCTCCACAAACCAGTGGGCGGTGTGAGTCGTCAGCACGAATATTTCAGTTAAGCCACGCTGGCGGGCGCGGCGCTCCATGGCCTCCACCAGGCGCTCGCCCCGCTCGCCGCCGCGGTAGCTGTCGTGCACTGCCACGCAGGCGAGTTCGGCAATGGTGGTATCCGTAAATACATGCAGCGCGGCGCAGCCAATCACCATACCGTCACGCTCGATCACCATGTAGTCATCAATTTCGTGCTCCAGGCGTTCCCGGGAGCGCGCCACCAGCATGCCCCGCCGCTCTAGCGGTTCCAGCAGCTCCAGCAGACCCGCTACATCGTTGAGCGTGGCTGGGCGCAACTGCTCGTAGCGGTGCTGGGTAATCATGGTGCCCACGCCATCGCGGGTGAACAACTCACCCAGCAGGGCATCGTGGTTGTGCCAGGAGAGCAGGTGGGTGCGCGCCACGCCTTCCCGTGCGGCAGTGCAGGCGGCCTGTAAATGGCGGGCGAGCTCGCTGCCTGGCACTGCGGCACTTAAACGCGGTTCGGCTTCCGCTGGCGAAAGCTGACGCAAAAGCGCGCCCTGTTCATCTTCCAAACCTTCCGACTCACCAAGCAGAATCAGCTTGTCGGCCTTTAGCGCCACGGCGGCGTGCTGGGCGACTTCCGAGGCATCCAGATCGAATACTTCGCCTGTACTGGAGAAGCCCAGCGGCGGCAGTAGTACCAGCGAGCCTTTTTCCAGCAGGCCTTCAATGGCGCTGGCGCGCACCCGGCGCACTTCACCGCTGTGGTCGAAATCCACCCCTTCGCGCACACCTAGGGGCTTGGCGGTCACCAGGTTGCCAGAGATGACGCTCAGTTCCACACCGTGCAGCGGTGTGCTGGGCAAGCCCAGCGAAAGCCGCGCTTCCAGCCATAGCCGCTGATGGGCGGCGACCTGCTCCACATGGGCCATTACCGCACGGTCGGCGACCCAGCGGCCATCGATACGCGTGGGCTCTACGCCTGCGGCCGTTAGCGCTTCATGCACCTGGGGGCGAATGCCGAACACGACGACCAGGCGAACACCCAGAGTATGCAGCAGCGCCAAATCCTGAATCAGCTGTTCCCCTCGGCCAGACGCCATGGCTTCGCCTTCAATTAAGATGACAAAGGTTCGCCCCCGGTGGGCATTGATATAGGGGGAAGCGTTACGAAACCAATCAACAAAGGGGAAGCGCGTATCCAAGGGCCGCTCTCCGGCAGCAGGTGAAAGAAAAATCCAACGTTTACTACGTCCAATGGAGTACTTTACCAGAGCACAAAAAACAGCGGCACCTTCAAATGCAAATCTGCTCAATCTAATGCAGATAAACATGAAGATGCCGCTGTGATGGTATTGCTTATCGGTGTCTAAAAGCGTTCGAGCCTAACTTTAGCCGAACATGCCTTTGAACATAAAGAAAAACAGAATCGCGAGACCTGCCCCTGCGGGCAGTGTAATCAGCCACGACGCTGCAATTGTACCGATAACCCTTAGGTTCAACGCCGCCATGCCGCGTGCAAGGCCAACACCTAAAATCGCGCCGACCAGGGTGTGGGTGGTGGAAATCGGCAGACCAGTGCCCGAGGCCAGCACCACCGTAGTAGCGGCCGCCAAGGTAGCGGCAAAGCCACGGCTGGGGGTCAGCTCCGTAATCCCGGTACCCACGGTAGCGATGACCTTATGACCGTAGGTGACCAGACCCACTACAATGCCGCCGCCGCCAAGTACCAGCACCCACCAGGGCACCAGTGCAGAGCCGCCAATTTCACCGCCGGTTTGCACCACGCTGATGACTGCCGCCAGCGGGCCAACCGCATTTGCCACGTCGTTGGAGCCGTGGGCAAAGGCCATGGCGCAGGCGGTGAAGATCATCAACACGCCGAACACGCGCTCAACGTTGGCATAGCCGAAGTGGTCGTTGGCATTGTGCTCAAACTTGATACGCCGCTGCATGATCAGGCCAATGCCCATAATCACCAGACCCAGCAGAATTGATAGCAGCAAGCTCTGATTAAAGGTTAGATCCAGCCCCACGTGGGACAACCCTTTGGTCAGCGTGACCATCGAGACGATGAAACCTACCAGAAACACATAGCCAGGTACGTAGCGTTTGGCGGCCGTGAATGGGTTGGCGTCCTCGAAAATCAGGTGGTGTACCGATTTAAACAGCACGAAACCGATGGTGCCTGCCAACAAAGGGGAGACCACCCAACTGGCGGCAATCTTGCCTACCGCTCCCCAGTCCACGGTGGCAGGGCCTAACCCTGCCACCGCAAAGCCGACGATCGCACCAACAATCGAGTGCGTCGTGGAAACCGGCCAGCCTTTCATGGAGGCCACTAGCAACCATGTTCCCGCCGCCAGCAGTGCAGCCAGCATGCCGTAGACTAGCAATTGCGGGTCACCCTGTAGCAGCTCGGGGTCGATGATACCTTTACGAATCGTATTGGTAACTTCGCCACCGGCTAGCCAGGCACCCAGGAATTCAAAAATGACCGCAATCAGGATGGCCTGCTTGATAGTGATCGCTTTCGACCCTACCGAGGTTCCCATGGCATTGGCGACGTCGTTGGCGCCAACGCCCCAGGCCATAAAAAAGCCAAACAAACAGGCCAGGATGATAAAAATTTCACCGTGCTGGGCAATAATCAGCATGAAAGTCCCCTTAGCGGGCAGTCAGGATCTGCAGACGGCTACCAACGCGCTCGGCGCGGTCGGATAGTTCGCCAACCCATTCAATGATCTTGTAAAGAAAGATCACATCCACTGGTGGTAGCTGGCTTTCAAGCGAAAACAGCTGGCGGCGAATGGTGATTTGCTGGTCGTCGGCTTGGTGTTCGAGGGTGTGCAGCTCACGGATCATCTTCTGCATCACATCCGAGACGTTTTTGCCAAAGCCGGACTCAAGTAGATCCTTGAGCTCTTCCAGCGCTTGACGCGCTTGTGCCACGCAAGCAACGCTGGTTCGGATGTAGTTGCGCATTGGCTCGGCCAATTCATCCGGCACGCGCATTTTACGTCCCAGCATAATGCCGGTAATGTCACGCACCTTGTTGGCGATCTTGTCTTGTACGCTGATCAGATCAAGCAGATCAGAGCGCGACACCGGAAGAAACATGGTGTTGGGCAGGTTCAGACGCAGCTCTGTTTTAAGCGTATCGGCGTCATGCTCTAAACGGGTGACGTTTTCGCGCAGCTCAGCTGCTTTGTCCCAGTCATCAGCCAGGGTCGCTTCAAAAAACGGCAACAGCTGATCGGCACACTCATTCGCCTTGACGATATGGGCCAATAGCGGCTGGAATGGCGAGCGGCCAAACATCGAAGAAAAAGGATTGGAGGTAACCATAATGCCTTTTAGCCTATTTTCGGGGAGCCGGGAAATGGCGGCGCCAGTATAAAGAGTGCGCCCGCCGCCGTCATGAAAAGTTCACAAATGTAATCAAATATTCATCTAAATGTCACGATAACGAGGTGGCGAGCATCATGAAAAGCCCAAACCCCATGGAAGTGGAACTTAAGCTGGCCCTTGCCCCCACAGGCCCTGCGGCGCTTACTCAACACCCGTATCTCGCTTCCCACGCCGCTCATAAACAATCGCTGACCAATACCTACTTTGATACCCCTCAGGGTGATTTGGCCAAGGCTCGCATTGCGCTGCGTCTTCGCCAAGTAGACGGCCAGGTGCTGCAAACGGTAAAAACCGCAGGCCAGGGTGGTGGCGGTCTTTCCCAGCGCGAAGAGTGGGAGTGGCAGGTGGCTGGCCCGCAGTTGGATCTCGCTTCCATTGCCAAACTCCCTCCTTTTCAAGGCGAGCTTAGCGGCGTGCTAGATGCCCTCGTTCCCCAACTCAGCACCGATTTCACACGGCATAGCTGGCAGCTAAAAGAGGGCGTACAAGGTCAGGAGAGCCATATCGAGCTGGTATTGGATGAAGGCGAAATTATTAGCGGTGGCTACCGCACGCCGATACGCGAAGCAGAGCTCGAATTAAAAGGCGGCGAGCCTGAAGCACTGTGGGCGCTGGCATTAACCCTGGCTGAACAGGTGCCGCTACGGCCCTCGGACAGTAGCAAAGCGGCCCGTGGTAACGCGCTTAGCACCCGACACTGGCCTCTCCCCGAAGCGCACTCCCCGGCGGAGTGGCTCCACCGTGCCACGCTGGCGCTGGACGCCTACCACGACAGCCAACAAGCCAGTTTTCTAAACGATGCTCAGCAGGCGCTGGCCACCCTCGCCGAGCACCCCGAACTGGATGCCACCGCACGCGCTTATGCTCAGGCGCTTCCTGGCGCGCTCGATGCGCACGGCCAGCCCAAGGAGGCCTACGGTAAAGCGGCATTGGCACTCGCCCATCGCTTGGCGTACCAAACCGCGCTACGCTAGCGTTTAACACCCTTTTTAGAACAGCATTGAGGCTCACTTCAGGATGATGCGATGAATTTTCACCCAACACCCGGTGCAGAAGGCCTACGCACCCGCCTATTTCATATCATCTTTGAGTCTGACACGCCGGGGGCAAAAGCGTTTGATATCGCCTTGATCGTGGCCATTCTGATGAGTGTCACGGTCATAATGTTGGACAGTATCAAGAGTTATGACGAACGCTATGGTGAAGTGTTTTTCTACCTTGAATGGACGTTTACGCTGCTTTTCACCATTGAACTGGCGCTACGTATCTACTGCCTGGAAAAGCCAACGCTCTATTTAAGAAGCTTTTACGGGATCGTCGATCTGATTGCCGTGCTGCCCACATGGCTAGTGCTTTTGGTACCCGGTGCCCACGGACTGGTGATTGTTCGTCTGCTGCGGGTACTGCGTATTTTTCGTATTCTGCGCCTGATGGAGTTTGTCGGCGAAGCGCGACTGCTGCTGGATGCACTCAAACGGAGTCTGCGTCAGATTCTGCTATTCTTTAGCGCCATCTTGATGGTCATCACGCTTTTCGCAGCCTTGATGTACACCATAGAGTCTCCCGAGGCGGGCTTTACCAGTATTCCCATGTCCATGTACTGGGCTATCGTCAGCATGACCACCGTCGGCTACGGCGACATTGTGCCTGCTACCTCGCTGGGCAAATCCATTACCGTGATTCTGATGCTGCTCGGCTACTCAATCATTGCCGTGCCTACGGGGGTATTCTCCGCTCAGGTGATTCGCTCGATCCGTGAAGAGCGTTACTCAGAAGAAGCCTGCCCCGGCTGCGGTCACGAACGCCATGAAAAACGCGCCCGCTACTGCCTGCGCTGCGGCACTTGGTTAGACGAAGACAGCGAAGACCCGCGCAAAAAAGACGTCGACAAAAATGCGCCCCAGGACAGCTAAACTAGATAGCCAAACCAGGGGCGCGGAACGGAGTAGTTACTTAATCGATCACTCCACTTCGTGCGGGGCTTCCCAGGCGTCTAACTCAGCCTCGCTCCAGGCGCCATAGGTAGCGTTGGGGAACACGATCCAGTCGTTGCCAAAACGCTCGGCATTCTCTTCCACAAGCGCATGCTGCTGGTCAAGGTCGGCGCCCGCGAAGTCACCTGCGAAATCGTGAAGGGAATCACCCAGCTGCATCACCAGCGTGTGGTTATCCACCACTTCCGCGCGGCGCTCCGCCTTGGCAGGCCCCAGCAACATCACGCTCTGTTCAGAGACCTGGGGCAGCTCTAGCGCTTCCAAGGTGGCGATAGTGTCGGCCTCGTTCTCCTGGTAGCGATCAGAGACATAAAAAATGGCCACGCCCTGCTCATCCGCGTAATCCAGGAACGCTTTAGCCCCCGGCATTAAACGCGGCTCGCCTTCACGTTCCCAATGCTTCCATGTATCCCAGGTGGTGTAGTCGTGGCATGCCTGCATGTCGCGAACCAACAGCGGGCTATTGTCCAGCACCGTTTCATCCAGGTCGGTAATGATCGCCAAGTCGTCACTGCCGCCATGCGCCTCAATCTGATCTTCAAGCCGGTAGGTGGCGAGGGCAAAACCCTGACGCTGCAGAGCAGCGGCTTCAGCAGACTGCTGTTGATAGCGCAGGCCCATTGCATAGGCTTCCTGGGCACACATTTCTGCGTCATCGCTATCCGCGTGGCTGGTCAGCGGTAAAGCGGCAAGGCTGGCTAGGGCTGCAAGGGTGCAGAGGCGAGAAGGGAATGGCATCGTCATTGAATGATCTCCTGGGCTGGGCAATCTCAAAAAGACGAGGCGATTCCTCGCCTTAAATGATCACGATTTATTATCGAAAAGAACCGTTAGGATCATATTTTATTTTCATTGAACAATCAAATAACTAAAACGTCAGAAAATCCCCCGTTCGCTAATACTAGGAACCGGGGATTTGCCTTGAAGTGTGCTTTTAGACGACGAAAGGAGAAATATCGCCGCGCCCTTCACGAATGATTTTCGGCGGCAGTTCGCGCAGGTCGATGACGCTGGTGGGGTCTAAATGGCAGGCGCCGCCGTC
This sequence comes from Halomonas sp. FeN2, assembly GCF_020595105.1. Classification (NCBI taxonomy): domain Bacteria; kingdom Pseudomonadati; phylum Pseudomonadota; class Gammaproteobacteria; order Oceanospirillales; family Halomonadaceae; genus Halomonas; species Halomonas sp. FeN2. The sequence goes on along the minus strand of NZ_CP074200.1, from coordinate 3,354,014 downwards.
GATAATCGCATCCAGGTGGGCGCCAAAACGTTCGCGGATCTCTTCCGGATCGTTCATGGGCAGGTCATCGCCTACCGGAATCAACGTTACGCTCATCAACGGCTCGCCTAAGGCGGCCAGTAACGCGTGGGTAATGCGATGATCCGGTACACGCACGCCAATGGAGCGACGCTTGGGATGCAGCAGCAGGCGCGGTACTTCTGATGTAGCATCCAGAATATAGGTGTAAGGGCCTGGGGTATGGGCTTTCAGCAACCGGAACACATCGTTATCCACCTTGGCGTAGGTGCCAATTTCCGAAAGATCTGAGCACACCAGGGTGAAGTTGTGCTTGTCGTCCAGCGAACGTATCCACTTAATCTTCTCAATGGCTTTTTTCTCACCCAGGTGGCAGCCAAGGGCATAGCCAGAATCGGTGGGGTACGCGACCACACCGCCTTTACGAATGATCGCAATCGCCTGGTCGATGAGGCGTTTCTGGGGGTTTTCCGGGTGAATCTGAAAATATTGACTCATTACTTACTCCTATCCGTAGGCATTATTCATACAGCATAGCTTAAGCGCTAAGCGAATCATTCCGCTTCCAGCCTACCTGGCGGAGCATCGCGCAGGTGAACCAACCGGGGATGCTGCCATATGGGTGGCGCCGCCGTGCGCGGCACTAGGCTCATGCTACCGGGGGCCACATGACTGCCAGGGAAGTGAAAATCGCTGCCCATGGAGGCGTAAAGGTCGCGCTCCACTAGCTGACGCGCCAGGTCGCGGGTGCTATCCGGGTTCTGCTGGCCGCTGACCAGTTCGACCGCTTGGCCGCCCGCCGCCTGGAAGGTATCCATCAACAGGCCACGCTTACGCCGGGTTAAACCGTGGCGCAGTGGATGGGCAATGACCGCGACGCCTCCGGAATCGACAATCCAGCCCACCGCTTCGCTGATTTCCGGCCAGTGAGCTTTAACATCGCCCTTTTTGCCACTGCCCAAATAGCGCTTGAAGGCGCTGGCCCAGTCCGGCACCACGCCTTCTGCCACCAGCGCGCGGGCAAAGTCCGGGCGGCCTAGCGGGCGGTCGCTGCCTGCGTGCAGGCGCGCTTTTTCCAGCGCGTCGGATAAACCGACTTTTTCCAGCCTTTCGGCAATCACAACTGCACGCTGTATCCGCGCTTCACGCTGCTTAATCAGGCCTTCTACCATTGGCCTCTGTAAGCCACCGGGCATCAGCGCCACAACATGGATATTGACGCCCTGCCAGCGTGTGGATAACTCACAGCCGGGGATAAGACACAGCCCTGCTTGCTCCGCCGCGTGGCCCGCTTCTTCAATGCCGTCCATGGTATCGTGATCGGTGAGCGACATGTGCGTCAGCCCGCGTTCAGCACACAGGGTTACCAGCTCGGTGGGCGATAACGCACCATCGGAAGCGGTTGAGTGCATGTGCAAATCAACTGGGTAGCGCTGATCGGCATCAAAGGTAGTGGGAAGTCGAGGCATAAGCATGACGCCGTGTGGCCAGTTTGTCAGAATGCGCTTTTCAGCTGTGAATAACCCCTTCGCAATGGGTAAGATATGGTGCGCGCTTATGCCAGTGCGGTCAATTAACGGTTACGTTGCATCCTCGTCTAATCAAGGAGTTAACCCTAAATGCTGTATGCCATTATGAGTGAAGATGTACCCAATAGCTTAGAGCGTCGCTTGGCGGCTCGACCCGACCACTTGGCGCGCCTGGAAGCACTGCGCGCTGAAGGCCGCGTGGTATTGGCGGGCCCCCACCCTGCCATCGACGCTGAAAACCCTGGCGATGCAGGGTTTTCCGGCAGCTTGGTAGTGGCGGAATTCGACAGCCTGGAAGACGCCAAGGCCTGGGCCGACGCCGACCCATACATGATTGCAGGGGTGTATGCCAAGGTAATTGTTAAGCCGTTCAAGAAAGTTATGCCTTGACGCCAATAGGCGAGTGTGGAGGGTTCGTCGGCTTTTTCACAGAGCCTGTGGAAAACTCTGTGCAAACCCGGCGGACGCTTTGCGCTAAGCCAGAGATAACGCCAGCGCTGACAAATTGATCATTTTTTAACCACCTGTTCATCAATACGGATACCTGCGTGACCCAACGTTCAAACGCTTTGCCACCGCTTGCGACATTAACGACGCCAACCCTTACCTGGAACGAGGGCGCCCCCCACGCAACGGCGTTTGATGACATCTATTTCACCCGTGGTGATGGGCGCGCAGAGACTGAGCATGTTTTTCTAGGTGCCAACCAACTCCCCGAACGCTTTGCCGCCTGGGAAGCCGCGCGGCCTTTTGTGATTGGCGAAACCGGCTTTGGCACCGGGCTCAATATGCTCTGCGCCTGGGCCTGTTTTGAGCAACATGCGCCACCCAGTGCACGGCTGCATCTGTTATCCACAGAGAAGTTTCCCCTTGATCTAGCTGCCCTTGAACAAGCATTGGCGAGCTGGCCCTCGCTGGCGACTTATACACAGGCGCTGTGCGCCCAGTGGCCCGCTGCCGTGAGCGGCATTCACCGCCTGCACTTAACCGATCGCGTTACCCTTGATCTGCATTTCGGCGATACTACCGAGCGCCTGGAGCAGTTGGATGGCCAGGTCGATGCCTGGTTTTTAGACGGCTTTGCGCCGTCTAAAAACCCCGATATGTGGCAGCCCGAGCTGTTTAACGCCATGGCCGCCCGTTCACGCCCCGGCGCAACTTTCGCCACCTTTACCTGCGCTGGCATCGTTAAGCGGGGCCTTAAAGCGGCGGGCTTTAGCTGGAAGAAAGTGCCGGGCTATGGTCGCAAGCGGGAAATGCTGGCGGGCAGTATCGAAACCCCGCCAGCGGATCAGCGTCGTCAGGCCACGCCCTGGTTTACCCCACCGCCTGCGGCACCGGCCAAGCACGTTGTGATAGTCGGCGCCGGGTTGGCGGGAAGCAGCGTGGCGGCAGCGCTGGCACGGCGGGGCGTTAAAGTGACAGTGCTGGAGCGCGAAGCCCCCGGTGCGGGCGGTTCGGGTAATCGCCAGGGCGCGCTATATGTAAAGCTCGCCGCCGAAACCAATCACCAAAGCCGGGTTTATCTCGCTGGGCTGCTGTATAGCCAGCGCTGGCTGGCGCAACAACACGCTAATCAAACCTTATGGCAGCCCTGCGGCGTGGTGCAGCTAGCAAGCAGCGATAAAGAGGCGCGCCGCCAGCAGCGCTTTATCGAGCAACACCCGCTGCCACCTGAAGTCGTCACGGGCATGGATAACCCGACATTAACCGAGACGGCGGCAATCACCGTTAGCGCACCCCACGGGCTTTATTATCCACAGGCAGGCTGGGTAAGGCCCAAGGCGCTGTGTGAGCACTTGCTTAGCCAACCAGGCATTAGCTTGCAGCAAGGTGAGATTAGCTCCCTTACCCAGCGAGAGACCGGCTGGCAGCTCAACTTGGCCGATGGCAGCACGTTAGAGGCGGATCAGGTGGTGATTGCCAGCGCCCATTTGGCTAACCGCTTTGCGCAAACGGCGGAGTTACCGCTGCAGTCGGTGCGTGGCCAGATTAGCGAGCTAACGCTACCCGATGCAGTGGAGGGCCCTAAACGCGTGGTGTGTGCCGGGGGCTATGTGGCACCTGCGTTGGATGGCGTCCTGACCTTCGGCGCTAGCTTCGTACCCAACAATGCGACAACTGATGTGACGAATGACGACCATCAGCGCAATATCGATGAGCTGCGCCAAACGCTGCCGGCGCTGGTAGAAGAATTGGAACAGGCAGGGATTGAGCTAACGCCGGAACACCTTAAGGGTCGCGCCGCCGTGCGTGCAGCAAGCCCCGACAAAACTCCTTACGCAGGGCAGGTGCCGGTAGCAGAAGCGTGGCGAACGGATTATTCGCTGCTGAGCAAGGATGCCACCCGCGTGGCGGAGACACCTGGCAGGCACTATCCCGGCCTGTGGATATCCACCGCCCACGGCTCGCGAGGGCTCGCCAGCGCGCCGCTCTGTGCCGAGGTAATCGCCTCACGAATCTGCGATGAGCCAATGCCGCTAGAGGCACCGTTGGTAGACCATTTACACCCAGGGCGGCGGATTATTAGTGCGATTATTCGCGGTGAGAATGCTTAATCAACAAATCTGCTAATAGCTATGGTGGGAAGCAGCTTTAGCTCGCAACCATTTTCGCGCGCTGAAGCGCCCTCCCACAATTAGCTGCTAGCCTGATAACTGCACCCGTGAAAGGTAGCTTTAGCTCGCGACCGTTTAGACTGCCAGCCTGATAACGGCACCCGTGGGAGGTAGCTTTAGCTCGCGACCGTTTAGACTGCCAGCCTGATAACGGCACCCGTGAGAGGCAGCTTTAGCTCGCGACCGTTTAGACTGCCAGCCTGATAACGGCACCCGTGGGAGGTAGCTTTAGCTCGCGACCGTTTAGGCTGCCAGCCTTACAACACTAGGGTGTCTTCGACACCCTTCGCGCGCTGAAGCGCCCTCCCACAATTAGCTGCCAGCCTGATAACGGCACTCGTGGGAGGTAGCTTTAGCTCGCGACCATTTAGACTGCCAGCCTTACAACGCTGTAGCGCCCTCCCACAAAAAAATAGATAGCTTAGTGGCTTCATCCTGAACCGTGAGACACAAAATAGCTGATTACTATTAAATATCGCCCTCTTCCTCGTCGTCGGCGATATCGCGCCCAAACGAACGCCACTGAGCCAGGGTCATCACTTCGGTCATTTCTAGCTCAAGGTCGTGGGCGATAATCAGCTCATTGCGCTCAAGCTGCTTTTTCAGCTCAACTACCCAGCCGTGCATGCCCTCGCCCGTTGTATCGGTGGTGTCGTAGCCCTGGCGGGTCACAAACGCCTCCAGCAGGGCATTGAGGGTGTCCGGTGGCAGCATTCGGGCGGGTACTTCAATAAAACGGCTCATTAACGCTGCTCCCACTCTGCCAAACGTTCGATAAAGGTGGCTTCGTCCACCACTTCCACGCCCATCTGTTCAGCTTTGGTAAGTTTACTGCCCGCCGCTTCGCCTGCGACCAGACAGGTAGTCTTCTTCGATACACTGCCCGCCACCTTAGCACCCAACGCCTGCAAGCGTGCTTTGCCATCATCCCGGGTCATACTCTCAAGAGAGCCGGTAAGCACCCAGGTCTGGCCTTCCAACGGCGTGGGGCCTTGGGTGACTTCCGCCTCCTGCCAGGTAATGCCCGCCTCAATCAAGGCGGCAATGGTTTCCTGGTTGTGCGGTTGGCGAAAGAAAGTGTGCACATGGGCGGCTACAATCGGGCCGACATCGTTGACCGCTTCCAGCGCTTCCAACTCAGCGGCTTGAATGGCGTCAAGGGTGCCAAAGTGGTTGGCGAGATTGGCCGCCGTTGCCTCGCCTACTTCACGAATACCTAACGCATAAATAAACCGCGCCAAGGTGGTCGACTTAGCAGTTTCTAGAGCGTTGACCAAGTTGGTGGCTGACTTCTCACCCATACGCGGCAGGCTTTTAAGCTGTTCTACTGTAAGGTGAAACAGCGCCGCCGGGGATTCCACCCAATCCAAATCCACTAACTGCACGATCAGCTTTTCACCCAAGCCGTCAATATCCAGCGCTTTGCGACTGGCGAAATGCTTGAGCGCTTCTTTACGCTGCGCCGCGCAGTAAAGGCCGCCAGAGCAGCGCGCCACCGCTTCGCCTTCAATACGCTCGATATCCGAACCGCACACCGGGCAGTGTTCGGGAAAAATGATCTTCCTGGCATCCGCTGGTCGCAGCTCGGTATGCACGCTCACCACTTGGGGAATCACATCACCGGCCCGGCGTATTGACACCGTATCGCCGATCATTACATCCAAACGTTTGATCTCATCAGCGTTGTGTAGTGTCGCGTTAGACACCGTCACACCGGCTACGGTGACCGGTTCCAGGCGGGCCACGGGCGTAATCGCCCCGGTACGGCCGACCTGGAACTCCACATCGTTAAGCGTGGTGACTTCTTCCTGAGCCGGATACTTGAACGCCACCGCCCAGCGCGGCGCGCGGGCAACAAAGCCAAGTTCACGCTGGTGGCGCAGGTCGTTCACCTTGATCACCACGCCGTCGATATCAAAACCTAAGCCGTCGCGCTTTTCGCCCAACTGTTCACAGTAATCGGCAACCGCCTGCGGGCCTTTGACCACCTTCAATTCTGCACTGGCGCGAAAACCTAAAGTGGACAAACGCTGCATTAATTCGCTGTGCGCAGTATCACCTAAATCCGGCTCCAGGCGTGCAGCCTGATAGGCGTGAAACTCTAGCGGGCGTTTTGCCGTGATGCGTGGATCCAACTGGCGCAGGCTGCCTGCCGCCGCGTTGCGCGGATTGGCAAAGACCTTGCTGCCCTCTTCCCGGGCGCGCTCGTTCAGCGCTTCAAAGCCCGCATGGCGCATTATGACCTCGCCCCGCACCTCTAACAGCGCGGGCACGTTTTTACCCATCAGCTTGAGCGGTACCGAGCGCAGCGTGCGCAGGTTAGAGGTAATACCTTCGCCGGTGCGGCCATCACCGCGAGTCGCGCCGCTCACCAGCATGCCCTGTTCATACACCAGCGAAACGGCCGCGCCGTCCAACTTGGGCTCGCAGGTAAACTCAAGGTCGTCCGCCGTGCATTCAAGGCGTTCGGCCACCCGTTCAGCAAAAGCGAAGATATCGTCACGGCTAAAGGCGTTATCCAGCGACAGCATGGGGATAGCGTGGGCCACCGACGGAAAGCCATCCGCGGGGGCAGCGCCCACACGCTGGGTGGGAGAATCGGGAGTGACCAACTCCGGGTTCTCAGTCTCCAACTGCTGTAAGCGCTGAAACTTGCGATCGTAGTCGGCATCCGTCAGCGTCGGTTCATCCAGCACGTAGTAACGGTAGTTGGCCTCGTCCAGGGCGGCCCGCAGTTGGGTAATCTCTTCCAGAGATTGAGAATCAGACTGACTCATTAAATGGGTTCCAGTACTAGCTAAAAGCGGCAGCGAAAACGCAAAAGCTAAATTCAAAAGTTAAATTTCAAAAGTTAAATTTCAAAAACATAAAAAATGACAAAACGTCTGCGTATTGAACAGAAACACCCGCCTTCTGGCAAGAAGGCGGGTGTTACACAGCAAGTGCGGCTTCGTCGGTTAGTGGGCGACGATTAGCGGGCTTGCAGTTGACGATGCAGGCGGTGGCGACGCTCAAACTCACGTACCCGCTGGCGGGCAAATTCGATCGTTTGTGCGGTCATTACGCTGCGGTTTTCGTCTTTTAGCTCACCGCCCATATGGCGTACCACCACCATGGCGGTTTCTACCATCGCCTCAAAGGCAGCGGCGCTATCAATGGCGCCAGGCAGCGGCATCAACAGCGTGATACCGGGCGTCATAAACTCACCCATCTCTTCAATGGGGAATGTACCCGGTTTAACCACATTCACCATCGAGAACTGAAGCTCGCTATCGTCGCTCTCGGTTTCAAAGCGGTGGAAAACACCCATTTCACTGCTGTAGCGCAAACCACACACCATCATCAGCTCAAGCAGCTTGGTGCCATCGAAGCCTTCTGGATCACGGGAAAGAACGCTAATCACCACGACTTCGTCGGCATTGGACAGCGTTTCTTTGGCGTGTTCACCGTTCACATCATGGCGCAGCGCTTTCTCTAACGTTGGATGTACGCGGACTCGCTCGTTCACCCCACGCTCGCCAGCGGGTTGGTCATCATAATCGTCAGCCTCGAAGCTTTCTTCATAACCCTCTTCGTGGGCTGCGTACTCATGGCTTGCGTAGCGACGCGCCTCTTCGTCAGCAGCATGCTGCTGGGCGGCTAGCCTGTCGGCGGCAGCCGCACTGGCCGCAGCTTCTTCACGAGCTTGGGCCTGCTCTTGAGCAAGGCGGGCACGCTCAGCGTCAGCGGCTTCTTTAGCTTCACGCTTCTGCTCTGCTTCCAAAGCCTTGCGCTCGGCCTTCTGCTTGGCCAAGGCTTGATCACGCACCGCTTTTTCAGCTTTCTTGCGCTGCTTCTCTTTACGCCGCGCAATCAAACGACGCTTCAGCGAGCGCCCCATGCCTTCAAAGTCGACCAAGCGATACTCATCAACTTCGTCATCATCCAAGTCGTCGTATTCGCCCACTGTATCAGAACGCAACTGACGCCGTTTCGGCGAATGTTCATTGGCGTGCTTAGCAAATACGGCATCTTCTGGCTCAGCCCGCAGCACAGGCTCTTGGGTATGCTCTGGCTCCTGCTGAGGCTGGGTCGACACTTCGCTGTCTTTTTCATTGGCAGTGAGCGAGATAGCATCTGAAGCAGCAGGTTGAGACGCTTCAAGGTTCTCTTCTGCCACCGGAGAGCTAGGCGTTACAGCAGAATACGTAGGCTGCTCGATTTTTGGTTCAGGCTGCGCGGACTCTGCTGCCTTGAACTGTGGGCTCTCTGTTAGAGACGAGTCAGCTTGAGTAGAGTTAGTTTGAGCAGAACCAGCTTGTGAAGAGTCAGTCATTGAGATACTGGGCTCACGGCGCTCATGTTCTGTGGGCGCATGGTGGGTAGCATAGCTAGCAGAAGACGTCGCCGCAGAAGTGACTGGCGGCTCTGACTTAACGGCTACGCTTGGTGCGGACTTAGCAGCTGATGCCGCTTTATCGAGTTTATCTGCCTTATCAGCTTTGCGCTTGGCGGCTTTAGCAGAGGCGGAACGTCTAAACTCTGAAAGCACCCTAGAGGGCCCAGGATGCTCTTGACGTTCTAACTTTGGTTTATTTCCTAAGCCACTATAGTCTGCGGGTTTAACAACTCGAGCACCGCCATTTGGAAGTTCCCAATTGATCTCCGCGGCTTTAGCAGCCTCCTCGGGATCATCTAGCGAACTGCCGGAAAGGTCTTTCTCCGCCTGATCCAGACGGGGTACACGTCGCTGTCGTTGAAGTCTTCGCGCACCGTCAATAACGATGAGCGATACCAACGCCAGCCCTAAAATGATTAGCCACTCTCTTAGTTCCATGTCGAACGTTCCATGGTCGTCTTGCCGGTTGCTAAGGCACGGTGTCTAAAATGTCATGCCTGAATATAGGTAACGGCTATTGAATAATTACCTGCTATCAATAAAGCCAAGCATAGCGCGATTACTACCAAAAGGGCCAATTTTTGCTGCATTTAACGCGATTTTCACGCCATGGCAGAATTTTGCCTCTCTTTAAGCCAGAGAAATCTGACCTTAACTTCAAACAAAAGTGCCACGATCATTAGACCTAACATCTATAAATAGCTTTATAAAGGAATCCAAGAAGCAAGAAAAGCCGTTTTGACAACCGACACACCCGCCATTGCGGATTCCCTCTATAAGCCGTTTAACCATCTCAAGCGCGCTATTAGTAGGGGTAATATAGTTAAGAAGAGCGCTTTAGGACATTTTTTTACGCGTTTTGCCAACAAAAGTTTATCTACATGGCATTTGTCGCTTCAGCTTTGCTCACTCTACTATCGTCAATAGTGCTAACGCCAAAACTGCGTTCGACAATAGCCTTCTTGATAAAATGCCCTCAACTGAAGTTCTCTTCCGAGAGCTCTGCTGCTTAAGCTAGATCCTTCCTGGACCCAGTCAGAAGGCATTCACTTCTGCTTGGTAGGTGGACAAGTTAGTTTAATCGACCAGCGCCGCCGCTTCTTCAATACCCACCGAGACTAATCGCGAAACACCGGGCTCTTGCATGGTGACCCCCATCAAGCGCTCGGCGGCTTCCATGGCAATTTTGTTGTGGGTGATATAGATAAACTGAACGTTTTCAGACATCTCTTTGACCAGCCTGGCGTAACGGCCCACGTTGGCGTCATCCAAGGGGGCATCGACTTCATCCAGCATACAGAACGGCGCGGGGTTAAGCTGAAAGATCGCAAATACCAGCGACAGCGCAGTCAGCGCCTTCTCGCCGCCCGAGAGCAGATGAATGGTGCTGTTCTTCTTACCCGGCGGGCGGGCCATAATCGCCACGCCGGTTTCCAACAGATCATCACCGGTTAGCGTTAGCCAGGCGGCGCCGCCGCCGAATACCCGCGGGAACAGGGTTTGTAGTCCCGTATTCACCTGATCAAAGGTTTCGCGGAAACGCACGCGGGTTTCTTGATCGATACGCTTAATCGCCCGTTCTAGGGTTTCCAGCGCTTCGGTCAGCTCAGCGTGCTGCGCTTCCAGATAATTGCGTCGCTCGGCCTGCTGGTCGTACTCCTCAATGGCAGCGAGGTTGATCGCCCCCAAGCGGCGAATTTTGTCCGTGGTACTTTCAAGGCGCTCCTGCCAACGGGTCTCGGTCGCTTCCTGGGGCAACTGTTCGGCGAGAGTTTCGACGTTATGGCCAAGCTCAGCTAGCTGCTCATCTTGAGTAGCGGCTTTGAGCGCCAGCGCCTGCACGTCCATACGCCGCTGTTGTAGCTGCTCGCGACTCTGCTCCAGGTTGCGCTCGTGCTGCTGGCGGGCAAGTTCGTCATTGCGCAGCTGTTCTGCCAGCGTCTGAGCCTGCTGACGAGTGGCGTTCAAGCGCCCTTCCTGCTGCTCGCGCTGATGAAGCAGCTCTTCGAGTTCTTCCCCGGCCAGCTCGTCGGGTTCGATCAGCATTTCCCGTGACTCTTCCAGCTCAGCAATACGCAGCGAGAGTCGCTCTTCAGAGTCACTCGAACGCGCCTGCTGTGAGCGCAGGCTATCGCGCTCGGCGCTTAAGCGTTCGCGTTCCAGCGCCAACGCCTGCTGCTGCGCTTTGAGCGGGGCGTGTTGCTGGGTCAACTGGTCACGCGCTTCACGCTGCCGGTTGCGCTGCTCAGCGCTGGTTTCCCGCGCTTGCGCCGCGCTTTCCAACTGTTCCATCGCCACATGCCAGCGGGCACGCTGCTCGTCGATGGTAAGCGCTAACTCCGCCTCATCCTCTTGCAGTTGGGCAAGCTCTTCATCGAGTTCAGTGGCGCGACTTTCAAGATGCTCCAGCCGCTGGGCCAGGCTGCGCTCTTTTACCGCCAGCTGTTGCAGGGTGGCGGCGTGGGCGCGTTCCTGTTCGGCCTGCTGCTCACGGGACTGCTCCAGCGTTTCAATGGTCTCACTGGCCGCTTCACACTGCGCTTCTGCCAGCGCCAGCGCCTCTTCTTCACTTTCGCGTTGGGCGGTCAGTTCGGCGTAGCGGCGGCGCGTTAATAGCAGCCCATCGATACCTTCGCCGTTGGCCTGCTGGTTCAGCCAGCCGCGGCCCAGCCAAACGCCATCCTGGCTCACTACGCTTTCACCGGGTGCGAGGTGCGCGACCTGCGCCTTCGCTTCTTCTGCTGTTTGCGTATAGTGAATGCTTGCTAACCATTCGCCCAGCGCGCCTGCGCCTTTGACTAACTGATCAAGACGCTTTCCTGATGAGGGAGCCTCAGGCGATGTCTTATCGATCAAACGCCACTCCGTCGCCAAAGCTTCAGGCAAAGCAGCCAACTGATCGCGAGCGACTAGGCGAGCATTGAGCCAGGGCGCGAGCAACCAGGAAGTAAGTGCTTCCCAACCGGGCTCAACCTGCAGCACTTCACCCAGCTGCGGGGCATCCGCTAAACCATACGCTGCTAAGGTTGTGCCAATAGCAGGATCGTGATCCACCAGGGCAGCGTCAATCAACGCCTGAAGTGAGGCCAACTCACCCTGGCGCTGACTGAGTTCGGCGCGCTGATTGTCCCGCGTCTGAGTGGCCTGCTGGTAGGCTGCTTTAGCATCGCCGTAGCGCTGCTGCCATTGATCGCGCTGGGTTTGAAAACCTTCCGCCTGCTCTTCGGCCTCAGTCAACTGCGCCTGGCACACAGCGTGCTCTTCGCGCAGCGCGGTGAGATCGGCTACCTCGCTACGCTGCTGACGGCGGCGCTGATTTTCAGCCTGTAAACGCTGAATACGTTGCTCAAGGTCGCGCAGCTGATCCTGGCTGCGATCTGCATCGCGGCTGGCATCCCGCCAGCGGGTTTCGGCATCGGCCCACTGCTGCTCGGCGGTTTCCATCGCGGGAGACGCGTCGGCTAACGCCTGCTCCAGGCTTTCGAGCTGTTCCTCCAGTGCTTCGTGTTCGGGGAGCAGGTCGTCAAAGCGCTCATCAATCGCGGCTAAACGCTCCTGATCGCCTTCGCTAACGCGGCGCTGTTCGTCCAACTCGCGCCGAGCCGTGGCGATGTCGCTGGCCAACTGGGTTTCACGGCTGCGCCGATGAGCCTGATCCTGCTCTAAACGGGCGATGCGCGTGGTGGTTTCGAAGAACTGCTGCTGGTGGCGGTCAAGCACCTCAGAGAGTTCGTCATGCTGCTCCCGGGCCTGCTCCAAGCGGGTTTCACACTGGCGTACGCCGAAGACATCCTTTTCTACCGCGATTTCCAACTCGCGGACGCGGCTCTCTTGATGCGATTGCTCGGCACGCAAGGTGCGCCCACGCAACAGCGCCAACTCGCCCTTGAGCCGATACTCCTGCTCCTTGAGATCTTGATAGCGCTTGGCGGCTTCGGCCTGACGTTTGAGGCGTTCTAGCTGTTTATCCAGCTCTTCGCGAATATCGTCCAGGCGCTCCAGGTTCTCCTGGGTTCGCCGCATGCGGTTTTCGGTTTCCCGACGACGCTCCTTGTACTTGGAGATGCCCGCGGCCTCTTCAAGCGTCGAACGCAGGTCGTCGGGGCGAGCTTCGATCAGCCGCGAGATCATCCCCTGGCCGATAATCGCGTAGGAGCGCGGCCCCAGGCCGGTACCCATAAACAGGTCGGCGATATCACGCCGACGGCATTTCTGGCCGTTAAAGAAGTAGTTGGATTGTCCGTCGCGGGTGACCAAGCGCTTAACGGCAATTTCCGCGTACTGGGCGTAAACGCCGCCCATGCCGCCGTCGCGGTTGTCGAATTTGAGTTCGATGGATGCCTGGCTGATCGGTTTACGGCCGGTGGAGCCGTTAAAGATAACGTCGGCCATGGATTCGCCGCGCAGGGTTTTGGCCGAGGACTCCCCCATCACCCAGCGCACGGCGTCAATAATGTTGGATTTACCGCAGCCATTGGGGCCTACGATAGCGGTCATATTGCCATCGAAAGGCACCGTGACGGGGTCTACAAAGGACTTAAATCCGACTAAGCGAATCGACGTTAAGCGCATACCGAGACGGCGTTCCCGTTGCGATTATTCAAAAACACGGTTAATCACCACTTCAACCGCCTCCGCGTCATCAATAGACCCGACGCTGACGTTCTCCAGGTCACCGAACAGATCCCCCGGCTGGGGCATTGCTTGGCCAGAGGGTGAAACACGCACCACTAAACGGGCTTCCTGCACCTGGGAGATTTGCGCCTGTGGCGACATCGCGGCACTGTTATCGAGCGTCACGGTCATGGGCAGCTCGGATACTTGCGCCCGCACCACGGCCAGGGGCGGTAACTCGCCTTCAATATCGCGGGCAGTGATAAAGACGCTGTCATCGCCATCTACGCGCCCGACAAGCTCTTCATCCAGCGAGACACTTACACGAATGCCGGTGCCCTCGGCGACGGTTTCTTCAGGTTCAACGCCCAAGCGCTCCTGAGCCACGCGAATGCCGTCGCGCAGAGAGGAGACGGTGTTGGGATCCTCGATATTGGCAATCGCCCGGCGCCAGTGATCAATGGCCTGCTCGTAATCGCCGCTATCAAAGGCATTAATGCCCAGTAAGCCCAGCACGGTGGGCTGGCGAGGATCCTGCTCCAACGTCTCATCGACCAACGCCTGCACGTCGTCGGTAAGCTGGCGCTCGGCCATAAAGAAACGAATTTGCGCCAACTGGGCGAGCAGCGGTGGAATGCGGCCTTCAATCTCGATCAGGCGCTCCAGGGCGTCCACCGCCTTGGGCATTTGTCCGGTTTCACGGTAGAGCGGAAACAGCTCGCTCCACACATTGGGATTATCAGGCTGGCGTTCGGCCTGCTCCTCCATGCGCTCGATGTACATGGCAAGCGAGCCATCAGGGTCATTCTGAACTTCTTGCTGCACGGCCAGTAGCACCAGGTCGCCCTCAGCGCCCTTTTGCTGATACCAAATGACGCTAACAGCGACAACAGCGAGCATCACCACAGGCACGACAATACGGCCGGCGCTGGCAGCCTTTAGCGGCCGACGCTCGCGAAAAGCAGTGTCTTCCAGCAGACTGCGCTCAAGTTCCAGCCGGTCTTCCTCAAAGCGTGCGGCATCTATGTCCCCGCGTTCAAGAGCCGCTTCCAGTGATGCCAAGCGGCGCTTGAAAATCGCCACGTTCTGCTCGGCGGAGGTGTCGTTGGCTTCAAAATCACGCTGCTGGCCATGCAGTGCACGCGCCTTTCTTAGCGGTGAAACCAGCAGCCACAGCGCGGGGAGCAGTAGAATGGCAATGGCTATCCAGAGCAGCGTCATGAAGACCTCTTACGGTTAGTCAGCGCGTCTATACGCTGGCGCTCTTCGGCGCTCAACGCTTTAGCAGAGGCGTTGCGGCGGGCGCGCACCATCAGTACGACCACAATAACGCCTAGCAGCACCAGGGCGATGGGCAAGCCCCAAAGCAGATAAGTACGGCTCTCTAAACGCGGGTTGTAGAGAATATATTCGCCAAACCGCTGCACCATATGGTTGATAATTTCGATATCCGACTGCCCGTCTTGCAGCAGTTGATAAACCCGGTCGCGCATATCTGCCGAAATGGGAGCGTCGGAATCGTCAATGGCTTGGTTTTCACACAGCGGACAGCGCATGGAGGCGGTTAAATCGTGATAGCGCTTCTCCATGACCGGGTCGTCGAATTCGCGCAGTTCGATACCACCCGCCGCTGCGCCAAACGCTATGACCAGCAGTAGTAGCGCTGCCATGGTTCGCATTAGCGCCATTTTTCCACCTCCGGAAGAATTCGCTCGCGCACGTCTTGCGGAGATATGTAGCCTTTATGGTGATAGCGAATGACCCCGTCAGCATCGACCAGGAACGTCTCCGGGGCGCCGTAGACGCCAAGATCAAACCCTAGCTCGCCTTCCGGATCAAAAATATTAACTTCAAACGGATCGCCAAATTCACTGAGAAACTGCATGCCTTTCTCGCGGGTATCCCGGTAGTTAACCCCGACCATGCGAATGCCGTTATCTGCCAGTTCAAGCAGTTGCGGCATCTCCTGCTTACAGGCGGGGCACCACTCGCCCCACACATTCACCAGGGTCACTTCGCCCTCTAACAGCGTTTGGTCAACGCGGCGATTTTCATCACGCAGCGTGGTGGCTTCAAAGGTTGGGAACTCCCGCGCCATCAGCGCTGAATCTCGCTGGGAGGGATCCAGCGAGAGGCCTTGGTAAAAGAACAGCGCCAGACCTAAAAAGCACACCGGCAGCAGTAATAGCAGTAGCCGTCGCTTCATACCGTGGCCTCCTGTGCGCTATTTTGAGCACTGTTCTGAGCACTATCGCCTTGGCTGGCCACTTTGGGCGCTTCACGGCTGGCTGCGGTGCGGCGGTAGCGCTTGTCGAGCACCGCCAATACACCGCCGAACGCCATTAGCAGTGCGCCCAGCCAGAGCCATCGGACGAACGGCTTATACTGTACCCGCATTGCCCAACTGCCATCGCCGAGGTTCTCACCCATGGCTACATAGAGGTCGCGAAACAGCCCTGGACGCAGGGCCACTTGCGTCATCGGCATACCGGTGGCCAGGTAGAGGCGCTTTTCGGGCCGCATGGTAAAGCTGCGGCCTGAGTCGCCGCGCTGTACTTGTAGAATCGAGGTGTCCGCCAGGAAGTTAGCGCCGCGACGCTCGGTTAACTCGGTCATGGTGAACTGATAGCCCGCGACTTCGACCGTGGTGCCCGGCGACATGCGCACATTGCGCTCAATATTATAGTTGGACACTACGGTCACGCCGACGATAGTGACCGCAACACCTACGTGCCCCAGCACCATGCCCCAGTAAGCCAGGGAGAGCTTACGTACACCGGCCAAAAACGAGCTGGCGTGGCGGGTTTTATCGAACACATCCCGCATCATTGGCAGCACAATCCAGAGCGCAGAGACAATGCCCAGGGAGACAAACAGGTTCCACTCGCCGCGGTAGAGCAGCGGCATTAATATACCGATCACCAATGCGGCCACACCTGCTAGCCACAGTTTCCGAATCAGATCCCTTGCCGCCATGCTCTTCCAGCGTGTTACCGAGCCGAGCCCCATAAAGATACACATCAACACGGTAAGCGGCACAAACAGGGCATTAAAGTAAGGCGGGCCCACGCTGATTTTCCCCAGTCCCAGAGAATCCAGAATCAGCGGATAGACGGTACCCAGTAGCACGGTGACGGTCATAATCACCAGAAAGATATTATTAACCAGAAGCAGCGCATCCCGGGAGAGCCAGTTAAAGCCTACTTTATGACTCACCCGCGGTGCGCGTAGGGCAAACACCAGCAACGACAGCGTTACCGTAATGGCCAGCAGCATCAGGATAAAGAAACCGCGGGCCGGGTCGTTGGCAAACGCATGCACCGAGGTCAGCACCCCAGAGCGCACCAGGAAAGTGCCCATTAGCGACAGTGAGAAGGTCGAGATCGCCAGCAGTACGGTCCAGCTTTTAAACGAGCCGCGCTTCTCGGTGACCGCTAGCGAGTGAACCAGCGCGGTTCCCGTCAGCCAGGGCAGCAGTGAAGCGTTTTCGACCGGATCCCAGAACCACCAGCCACCCCAGCCAAGCTCGTAATAGGCCCACCAGCTGCCCAGCGCGATACCCACGGTCAGGAACGCCCAGGCCAGATTCGTCCAAGGTCTTGCCCAGCGAGTCCAGGCTGCATCTAAACGCCCGCCCATTAGCGCCGCAATGGCAAACGCAAAGACCACGGAAAAGCCCACATAGCCCATGTAGAGCATCGGCGGATGAACTACTAGCCCGAAGTCTTGCAGCAATGGGTTAAGGTCGGCGCCATCCTGGGGCATATCGGGCAGTAGCCGCTCGAAGGGATTCGATGTCATCAGAATAAACAGTAAGAAGCCGACACAAACCATGCCCATCACGCCCATTACCCGCGCGACCATATCCCGCGGCAGATTGCCGGTAAATAGGCTGGCCGCAAACCCCCAGCCCGCGAGCATAAAGCTCCACAGCAGCACCGACCCTTCATGGTTGCCCCACACCGCGCTGAACTTGTAGTACCAGGGCAGCAGCGAGTTGGAGTTGTTGGCCACGTTCGCCACGCTAAAGTCGTCCAGCATATAGCTGGCGGTCAAACAGGCGTAGGCAATGGCAATAAACACAAACTGCCCCACCGCCATGGGCTGACCATAGGCCATCCACAGTGGGCGTCGAGTCGCCGCACCGGCCAGGGGCATTACCGCCTGCACTGCCGCCATCAGCAGCGCAATAATCAGGGCGAAGTGGCCAATTTCAGGGATTAATTTAATAAGCATGTGTGCTCCGGCTTTGTTGCCAACCCTGAGGGACGGAAACTAGTATTCACTTGCTTGGGGTACGCCTTCTTCGTCCAGGCGTTTACCCACCTCGGCAGCTTTGGCCTGATAGTCGGCTGGCGAATAGCCTGCCTCTTCAAGCGCCTGGGCGACTTCAGGGGGCATATAGTTCTCGTCGTGGCGCGCAAGCACCTTATCGGCGTACAGACGCCCATCGGCCTGAAGCTCACCAACTACCACCACGCCTTGGCCTTCGCGGAACAGGTCGGGCAAGATGCCGCTGTAGTAGACCTCCAGGTCATCGACGTAATCGGTGACGACAAACTCGACGTCCAGGCTTTCGGGGTCACGGGAGACCGAGCCCTCTTTCACCATGCCACCGGCGCGAATCTGCCGCTCCATTGGCGCGTCACCCTGGGCGATCTGTACCGGGCTAAAAAACAAATTGATGTTAGCGCGCAGCGCGTACAAGGTCAGCCCCACAGCGATCGCGGCCAGCGACACAAGCCCCAGAATAATAAAGAGTTTCTGTTTACGTTTAGGCGTCATTGGGCGTTCCCCCTTGCGCTATTTGCGCGTCTTGCACGGCGTTTCAAGCCTTTGATCAGTTGGCGCTGTTCAGCACGCGCATGCCATACGGTGACGAGCAGCAGTAGCGCAGTCACGCCCCAGGCAGACCATACATAAGGCGCGTGACCACCCATGGCGAGAAATTCGGAAAATGAGTCAAATGCCATTAGCGGATCTCCTCTGCCGGTACTTTCACCACTTGGCCGGTCACCAGTTCCTGTACCCAGCGTTTGTTAGCTTCGCGGCGCAAAATTTCACTGCGTGTGCGCATTAGCGTTAAGGCAATGAAAAAGCAGTAGAAACCCAGCACCATAATGACCAGAGGCAGCCACATTTCAGTAGGCATGGCCGGGCGCGAGGTCAGCGTAAACGAAGCGGGCTGGTGCAGGGTGTACCACCAGTCCACCGAGTATTTGATGATGGGAATATTGATCACACCCACCATGGCCAGCACCGAGGCTGCCCGTGAGGCGCTATCGCGGCTGGTAAAAGCCCCACGCAGCGCAATGACACCCAAGTACAAAAACAGCAGAATCAGCATTGACGTCAGTCGTGCATCCCACATCCACCAGGTTCCCCAAGTGGGCACGCCCCATACGGCGCCGGAAAATAGCGCGACAAAGGTCATGGCCGCGCCAAGAGGCGCCATCACCGCCGCAGCCATATCGGCAATTTTGATTTTCCAGACCATAAACACCAGGCCGGAAACCGCCATGGCAATAAAAATAGACTGAGCCAAAAAAGCCGCTGGCACATGGACGTAAATAATTCGGAAGCTATTACCCTGCTGGTAATCTGCAGGGGCAAACGCCAACCCCCACAGCGAGCCAGTGACGATCAACAGCGCCGCCGCGATCCAAAACCAGGGCTGTAATTTGGCACTAATGCCGTAGAACCACTTGGGTGATCCCAGCTTATGTATAAAGGCCCACATAGCGTGTCCCGTCCTTAACCGTTAATACTGATACGCAACGATGCGGCAATCGCCCACGGCGCCAACATGAGTGAGGCGGCGAGCAGCGCGCCCAGGATAGCCAGGTGTGCGGAGACACCCTCTCCGAAAATGGCCGCCTGCACCGCACCTGCGCCAAAAATAAGTACCGGGATGTACAGCGGTAGCACCAGTAGCGAGAGCAGCACTCCGCCCCGTGCCAGGCCAACGGTTAGCGCTGCACCGATGGCACCAATCAAACTCAAGCTTGCCGTACCCAGTGCAAGCGACAGCGCCAGCACGGCGTAGCTGCCCGCCGGCAGCGCCAGCATAATACCCAATATCGGCGCCATCAGCGCCAACGGTAGACCCGTGAGCAGCCAGTGCACGGCCACTTTGGCCAAACTTAGCGCGACTAACGGCTGCGGCGCCAATAGCAGTTGCTCCAAACTGCCATCGTCATAATCGCTACGAAACAGGCTATCCAGTGAAAGCAGCGCGGCTAACAAAGCTGCGACCCACAGCAAACCTGGAGCAATCACCGCTAACAGCTCAGGGTCGGGCGAAATAGCGATCGGGAACAGCGTGATCACCAGGGCAAAAAACACCAGCGGGTTGAGCACTTCGCCACGGCGTCTTAGCAATAGCGTTAAGTCACGCACAAGCGTGGCCTTCACTGCGGTCATTAGCCCACCATTATGCTCACGCAGTGGCACTGCTGAAACCTGTTGAGGGGTCTCCGAGCTTTGTGAAGAGCCATGTGAAGAGCTATTTGAAGCGCCATGTAAAGAGCTGTGCAACCCTCTCTCCTCTCCCCTAGATAAGCATCGGTACCAGTGAAGGTTTCCGCGAGGGCGCTGTAAACCCCTCCTTGGGCGCTACTTTTGTCGTCCATGACAAAAGACCCTCGCTTCAACCTCCCCTGGCACCACGTTGTTGAGAGTTATTTAAGCCGCTATTTCCAACTGAGATAGTCCTGCTTTCTACCCTAGGGATATCCGTCTGAGCAACGGTGAAGCGGTTAACTCGTGGTGTGTCGTTACCAGCACGCAGCCCCCTGCCTGAGCATGGGCAACCAGCTGTTCCTCTAGATCAGCGACGCCGTGTCGATCTATCGCGGTAAAGGGTTCATCCAGTACCCATAGGGCGCGCGGCGTTAACGTTAAGCGCGCCAGGGCAACACGGCGCTGTTGGCCTGCCGAGAGCTGCCCTGCGGGCACATCTTCAAAGCCTGCCAATCCAACCCGCTCAAGGGCTTCTAAGCGCTGCTCTTCATTACTGCTCTCTCCGCTTAGGGCCTGATACCAGGCTAGATTTTCTAACGGGGAAAGCCCTGATTTAACGCCCGGTGCATGTCCTAAATAGAGTAAATTCGCGAGAAAATGTTCACGCGCTTCTTTCATCGCAGCGCCATTCCAGAACAATTCGCCCTGGTAGTCACTGAGCTGCCCGGAGAGAATTTTCAGCAGGCTGGTTTTACCACTGCCATTGGGCCCTTCAATTCGCACTATTTGACCGCTGCGAATCTCCAAATCCAACCCTTGAAACAGCCAGCGGTCGTCGCGTTCACAGGCAAGCTGTCGGGCTTGTAGACACAGGCTCAAGCGTCTCTCCTGGCATATTGATTTCGCGTCGAACTCTACACGTAAAGCCCCTTTCTCGCCACTCACACAATGCGGCGCTGGGTCGCAGCGTGATCTCCGTCAAGATGCCTTAAGACCAATTACCTCTAGCACTGTATGCAAAAACAGGTCTACAATGAAAACCACTGTATGAAAGAACATGCAATGGAGATTTCATAATGACCCTATCGATGGCAGCACCTACCGCTACGTTCGGCCGTAGACAACCTGCACCGCGCCCTTACGCGATGGCACCTAGCGTTACCCGACGCAACACCTATGCACTCAAAGTGCGTGGCAATGCACTGTGTGATTGCAACTTGTTCGATGGCGATGTCATTATTATCCGGCGATATCAACACGATACCCAGACAGAAACTGCCGTTGCCGAAATAAACCAGCAAACAATCGCCTTGAGACAGCTCACTATCAGCCGCTTTGGCGTAGAGCTATGGCCAGAAGATACTTTGCAGCCAGCGCTATTTTTGCACAACCGGGATATTCAGGTACTCGGCATGGTAATGGGTGTGAAAAGTGAGACTACCTTCACGGAGCATTAATGCGCTATCGGGTTCCCGAGCTACCCACAGAGTCATGGCATACGGCCGACATCGAAGTCGAAAAAAGCCAATTTATCACCTGGATCTGCCACGCTCCCGATATTAACGCATTCACTAATCTGCTGAATGCGGCAAAAACCGCGCACCCTAATGCCAGCCACCACTGCACTGCCTACATTGCCGGGCCACCCGGCGAGCAAAACCTGATTGGCTTTTCCGATGATGGCGAGCCTGGCGGCACCGCTGGCCGCCCCATGTATCAGGTACTCCAGGGGAGCCAACTGGGCCAGATCGGCTGTGTGGTCATTCGTTATTTTGGCGGCACCAAGCTCGGCACCGGCGGCTTAGCCCGCGCCTACGCTCAGGCAGTTAGCCATGCCCTTGAGACACTTGCTACCCGGGAAGTGGTTGAGCGCGACACCTACACTCTGCGCCTTACCTTTGCCAATGAAGCGATTGCCCGCGCCTGGTGCGAAGAGCACGACATCCCTATTGAGCAAGCCAACTACGATGGTGATGGCGTTCGCCTGACCATAGGCTGGCCAAGGGACTGTCCGCTTGATCTTGCCCCGTTAGAAAACCGCCTGAAGAGCGCTATCGACATTCTCACTCACTAGATAGCCCATCGAAATAACCCATCGAAATAGCCCATCAAAAAAACGCGGCATACTGAAAGTGTCAGTACGCCGCGCTCATTTGGTCACTCGTTAAGCATTAGCCCATTAAGTATTAACCCAGGTATTTAATCATTACCCCGGCTGCGACTGCCGAGCCAATAACACCGGCCACATTGGGGCCCATGGCGTGCATCAGCAGGAAATTATGCGGGTTGGACTCCAACCCCACCTTATTCGCCACCCGCGCCGCCATAGGCACGGCGGAAACGCCCGCGGCACCGATCAATGGGTTGATGGGCATTTTGCTCACCAGGTTCATCAACTTGGCCATCAATACTCCGGCAGCCGTGCCGATACCAAAGGCGACAATGCCCAGACCTAATATCCCCAGCGTCTCAAACGCCAGAAAGCTCTCGGCCATCAGCTTGGAGCCTACCGACAGCCCCAGAATAATCGTCACGATATTGATCAAGGCGTTTTGCGCAGTATCCGACAAGCGTTCGACTACGCCGCACTCACGCATCAGATTACCGAAGCAGAACATACCCAGCAGCGGTGCTGCATCGGGCAGAAACAGCGCGACCAAAATCAACAGCATCAGCGGGAAGACCACTTTTTCCAGCTTGGAAACAGGACGCAGCTGGGTCATCTTGATTTGACG
Source organism: Halomonas sp. FeN2 (assembly GCF_020595105.1). Lineage (NCBI taxonomy): Bacteria > Pseudomonadati > Pseudomonadota > Gammaproteobacteria > Oceanospirillales > Halomonadaceae > Halomonas > Halomonas sp. FeN2. Next base: position 3,331,660 of record NZ_CP074200.1, on the reverse strand, counting down.
TTCTTTGTCGGTGGTCAGCAGACGCATGATGGGTGGCTGTATCAGCGGCACCAAGGCCATATAGGCGTAGGCAGCCACCGCGATAGCACCCAGCAGCTCCGGCGCCAGCACGCTGGAGACGTAGATGGAGGTCGGCCCATCGGCACCGCCAATAATACCAATGGCGGCGGCCTGATTGAGCGAAAAATCCATGATGCCCATCGAGGTTAGCGCCACGGCACCAAACAGCGTGGCAAAAATACCAAACTGAGCAGCCGCACCTAAAAACAGCGTGCGCGGATTGGCCAACAGCGGGCCGAAGTCGGTCATGGCACCCACGCCCATAAAGATAATCAGCGGGGCAATACCCGAGCCAATCGCTACTTTATAGAAGTTGTAAAGCATGCCATCGCTATAGCCGACGCCCACGGCAATGTCACGTGCGGCGCGCACCTGATCCGGTGCAACGCCGTCGTGGGCAATCGCTTTTAACGATTCACGCCAGGCTTCCGCGTTCGCTAGCGGATCCAACGTCGCGCCCAGCGCTGCCGCTATCTGCTGTAGCACCGCGGGCTTCGCCACCTCAATCGCTTGATCGAGCGCTGAAATCGCTAGCCCCGCCTCTGGGATATTGGCCAGAATGCCACCAAAGCCAATCGGCACCAGCAGCAGCGGCTCAAACTTCTTATAGATGGCCAGGTAGAGCAGCAGTAGCCCCACCATAATCATCACGGCTTGGCCAAGCTCAAGGTTATACAGCCCAGAGCCTTCCCATAACGTTACTAATTTATCCATTACTTTTTATCCAGTACTGGGGGCCCTTAGAGCTCGATCAGCGCATCGCCTACGGCTACGCTGTCGCCCTCGCTGACGTTAACCTTAGACACAGTGCCTGCGATACTGGCACGCACTTCGGTTTCCATTTTCATCGCTTCAAGAATGATCACCACATCCCCTTCAGCGACTTTATCGCCAGGGCGTACATTAACCTTGAAGATATTACCGGCCAGCGGCGCATCGATGCTCTCACCAGTGGGTGCAGATACTTCCTCTTTGGGGGCGCTAGTAGTGGCTGCCGTTTGCTCCTGCACTTCGCCCAGTTCACCACCTTCAGACACTTCCACCACGAAGGCTTTACCGTTGAGCTTAACGGTGTAGGTTTCCGGGCCACTGCTAGCCACGGGTGCCTTGCTCTCTACCTTAGCGAGGGGCTTTTCAGCATTGACTTCAGCGGCCTGGGGAACGGGCTCAAAGGCGTCTGGATTGTCGCGATTTTTCAGGAATTTCAAGCCGATCTGCGGGAATAGCGCGTAGGTTAGAACGTCATCCACTTCGCGCTTGCCTTCGGCCAAACGAATGCCTTCAGCACTGGCCTTCTCTTTCAGCTCGGCGGCCAGTTTATCCATCTCTGGCGAGAGGTTATCCGCCGGGCGACAGGTAATTGGCTCGCCGCCTTCTAGCACGCGCTTCTGCAGTTCGGCGTTATAGGGGGCAGGGGCAGCGCCATATTCGCCTTTGAGTAGTGCCTGGACTTCCTTGGAGATCGACTTGTAGCGCTCCCCCATCATCACATTCATTACCGCCTGGGTGCCGACGATTTGCGACGTCGGCGTCACCAGCGGAATAAAGCCAAGATCTTCGCGCACGCGGGGAATCTCGCTTAGCACGTCGTCCAGCTTATCGCCCGCGCCCTGCTCTTTCAGTTGGCCTTCCATATTGGTCAGCATGCCGCCGGGCACCTGAGCAATCAGGATGCGCGAATCAATACCGCGCAGCGAGCCTTCAAAGGCGGCGTACTTCTTACGTACTTCGCGGAAGTAACCGGCAATATCTTCCAGCAGGTCAAGATCCAGGCCGGTATCGCGGCCGGTGTCCTTCAACATCGCGACCACGGACTCGGTGGGACTGTGACCGTAGGTCATCGACATGGACGAGATCGAGGTATCGACGTTATCGATACCCGCTTCTACCGCCTTCAAAATAGTCGACGTAGAAAGACCGGTGGTGGCGTGGCAGTGTAGGTGCACCGGTATCGATAGTTCTTTCTTGAGCCTTGTGACCAAATCAAATGCCGTGTAGGGCGTCAATAGCCCCGCCATATCCTTGATAGCCAATGAATCCGCGCCCAAACCGGCAATGGTTTTAGCCAGATCGACCCAGCTATCCAGGGTATGCACCGGGCTCACTGTATAAGAGATAGTGCCCTGGGCATGGCCTTCCACGTTACGCACTGCCTGGATGGCGCGTTCGAGATTGCGCGGATCATTCATCGCATCAAAAACGCGGAAGACATCAACGCCGTTGGTTTTCGCCCGCTCGACAAATTTATCGACAACGTCATCGGCGTAGTGACGGTAGCCCAGCAGGTTCTGTCCACGTAGCAGCATGGCCTGGGGCGTATTGGGCATGGCTTCTTTCAAAGCACGAATGCGTTCCCACGGATCTTCTCCCAAATAGCGGATACAGGCGTCGTAAGTGGCGCCACCCCAAGTTTCCAACGACCAGTAGCCAACGCGATCCAGCTTTTCGGCGATCGGTAGCATATCGTCCAACCGCATGCGCGTGGCAAATAGCGATTGATGGGCATCGCGCAGCACGACATCAGTAATGCCTAGTGGGCGTTTTTGTTCGTTCATGGTCTTGGCTCACAGTAGTAGAATTGTAAGTTTGTAGTAAAAATAACAAAAAAATAGCCACAAGAGGGCCAAAATGAAAAAAATTGAGAAAGTTAACGACGCCGCGTTGAGCGATAACGATGCACTGCAGCACTGATCACTGCCATAACCTCGTCGCTTTGGGCAGAGGGAGCCGAAGCTGGCATCGGTTTTTTACCCGTATCAACCGCGGCGGGAGCGGGTTGAAAACGCCCAATAAGCTTCGACATCAGCGTAACGCTAATGACCAAAATAGTAAGAAAAACAAACACTACGCCCATACCGAGCGCCATCAATGCCAACCCATCTTGCAATAACTCTAGATCCTGCATAAGGCGCTCTCCTATGTTTTCAAAACTGTCTTTAGCTACCGTTCAAGTGCATTCTTACGCACATCATTATGCCAATACGAAGAAAGGCGCTTGGCGCAGTAAGGGGAATACACTAACCTGCCACACCCAGAATAGAATGCAATGGCGCGATAGTGGAAGTCATGGTTGTTAATTTACTACATAACGGCAGAATCGGCCTAGCCCCGATGGAAGGTGTGATCGACGCACTGACTCGTGACCTGCTTACCCGACATGCCGGGTTCGACTGGACGGTCACCGAGTTTGTCCGCGTTGTTGATGCCCGCCTGCCACCAAGAGTGTTTTATAAGCACTGTCCCGAGCTTAAGCAACCGCCTGTGGCCACACCGAGCGGCATTCCCGTACATTTACAGCTACTAGGCTCTGACCCAGTCGCCCTGGCGGCTAATGCGCGTCAGGCGCTTAGCTTAGGCGCGGTAAGCATCGACCTTAATTTCGGCTGCCCTGCCAAACTGGTTAACCGGCACGATGGCGGCGCCTCGCTGTTACGCCAGCCTGATCGCGTCTATAAGGCGGTTAAAGCCGTTCACGACGCTTTAGAGGGTGAAATCCCGGTGACCGCCAAGATTCGTCTGGGCTTCGCTAACCGCCGCTTAGCAGTTGCCTGCGCTCAGGCCACAGAAGCGGGCGGTGCAGCCCAGCTGGTCGTTCATGCGCGCACCCGAGACGAGGGCTACCGACCACCGGCACACTGGGAGTGGATCGGCAAAATTCGCCGCCAGGTGAGCATTCCGGTGGTCGCTAACGGCGATATCTGGACACTGGAAGATTACTGGAAAGCCCGCACGCTTTCAGGCTGCAGTGATGTGATGCTAGGGCGTAGCGCGCTGGCCGATCCTTGGTTGGCGCCACGCATTCGCCACTGGCTGCAAACCGGCGAGCGGCTCCCCGAAAGCAGCTGGGCGATGCGTGCCAACGTGCTCAAAGAGTACGCCGCCCTTCAGCGCCAACAGCTTCCAGACCGCGTTGTGGTCTCTCTGGTAAAGCAGTGGCTCGCCCAAATGCGCCAAGGCAGCAGTGCAGCCGAACACAATTTTCAGCGTGTAAAGCGCCTCACCGAGTTAGATCAACTGCTCGACAGCCTTGTCGTCAGCGAACAGCACGCCGAACCGGCCTAACCCCCTCTCGATCGCACCTACCCAATCAACAGGCAAAAAAAAACGCCCTACCGCAAAGCGGGGGCGCTACACACGATCGCAAGACCGGGGCGCGAGCTACTTCCGGTCAGGCTAGAAACTAGCGGTCAGGCTGGAAACAGAAAACCCGCTCTCAATAAGAGAGCGGGTTTTGGAATCTGGCGCGCCCGGGAGGATTCGAACCTCCGACCCCCTGATTCGTAGTCAGGTACTCTATCCAGCTGAGCTACGGGCGCGTAATGTTGCGTCTAACGTTTTTAGCGCTTACATTTTCAATGTGCTGTTCGCACTTTTAATGCTTTAACTAACAGATGGCTAACACCTGTTTTTATCGAACATCTGCTTCTATAGCAAGGTGGCGCGCCCGGGAGGATTCGAACCTCCGACCCCCTGATTCGTAGTCAGGTACTCTATCCAGCTGAGCTACGGGCGCATACCTTGTGACCATATACTTACTAAATACTACTTGCTAGCTAAGTACTGGCCATGCGGTTGGCGGAGAGAGAGGGATTCGAACCCTCGATAGGGCTATAAACCCTATACTCCCTTAGCAGGGGAGCGCCTTCAGCCACTCGGCCACCTCTCCTTAACGGCACGGCGCGAATATTACCGATTTAGCCTACTTGTGTCTAGTCCTATACGGATTTTTTTCGCACCGGCCATATCTTACATATAATCTTACGCCTTGAGCATTGAGTCATTATGCAAGCCCGCAAGTCTTATTCCACTTCGTTTTCACTGTTTCGTTCACGCTGAATACGCTGGTAAATCTCTTCACGGTGAACTGCCACATCTTTGGGCGCATTAACGCCAATACGTACTTGATTGCCTTTCACACCTAGCACGGTGACGGTGATTTCATCACCGATCATCAGGGTTTCGCCAACACGGCGAGTTAGGATGAGCATGGCTGATCTCCTTTTCAGACGTTTTATGCAACGGGATATGTCAGCCGGGGGCAACACTACGCCATTATGCGGCATAGCGTTGCCTATCACCAAAGACTCCGGCTCCATGACACCTTATACCTCCCGTTGAAAGAAAGCTCACCACCACACGGCAGCAAGTACCCCTTCAGCGTAGAAGGTTTAAGGCATAAATGTTATTCAGATTCGATATCTGCCTTATCTAAACCAAAAGCTTTGTGTAATGCGTTAACAGCCAGCTCCATATGCTTCTCATCAATAACGACCGAGATTTTAATCTCAGAGGTGGAGACCATACGGATATTGACGTTTTCGTCGGCGAGAACGCGGAACATTTTTGACGCCACGCCAGCGTGAGAACGCATACCCACACCCACTAAAGAAACCTTAGCAATATTGTCATCGCCACGCAGCTCACCGCCACCTAAATCAGGGATCACCGTCTCTTCAAGCAGCTTTTTAGTGGCCTTATAGTCGCCCTTAGCAACCGTAAAGGTAAAGTCGGTATAGTCACCGGCCGGCGCCACGTTCTGCACAATCATATCAACTTCGATATTGGCATCGGCAATAGGACCTAGGATGCGCGATGCGACACCCGGCACGTCCGGGGTATTGAGCAGGGTTAATTTTGCTTCATTTTTGGTAAAAGCGATACCGGAGATCAGTGGTTCTTCCATAGCGTCCTCGTCTTGGTCTGCTTCTGCAACAATTAGGGTACCGGGGCCATCTTCAAAGCTCGACAGCACCCGCAGGGGCACGTTGTATTTACCCGCAAACTCTACCGCGCGAATCTGCAGCACTTTAGAGCCGAGGCTGGCCAGCTCCAGCATCTCTTCCACGGTAATGCTCGATAAACGCTGGGCTTTGGAGCAGACACGGGGGTCTGTGGTGTATACCCCATCCACATCGGTGTAAATCTGGCACTCATCGGCACCTAACGCGGCAGCAAGGGCTACCCCAGTAGTGTCGGAACCACCGCGACCCAGGGTAGTGATATTGCCGTCTTCATCGACCCCTTGGAAACCGGCTACAACCACTACCTGCCCTGCTTCCAGGTCGGCCTTTAGGTCTTCGGTTTCAATGCGCTGGATACGCGCTTTGGTATAGGCGCTATCGGTATGAATACCTACCTGGGCGCCTGTGTGCGAAGTGGCTGGCACACCGATTTGCTGAAGCGCCATGGCGAGCAGTGAAATAGTGACCTGCTCGCCGGTCGACAGCAGCATGTCCATCTCGCGCGGTGCGGGATCGTCGTTAAGCGCCTGGGCCATATCGGTAAGGCGGTTAGTTTCGCCGCTCATGGCGGAGACCACGACCACTACCTGGTGGCCTTGATCGCGGAAACCCTTAACCTTTTCCGCTACGGCCTTGATACGCTCGACAGAGCCCACCGAAGTGCCGCCGAACTTCTGTACGTATAGTGCCATATGCCGTTTTTCCTATGCGTTCGGGAATGGAGGGTGAAAGTGTCATCAGTTTTAAATAAATAATAAGGCCGGTAGCAATAATGCCACCGGCCTTAAGGTTTAGCTAAGAACGTTTTCCAACCATACCGGTACGCTCTTCAACGCATCCGGCAGGGCGTCGGGTTGACTACCTCCCGCTTGGGCCATGTCGGGGCGGCCGCCGCCCTTCCCTCCCACCTGGGAAGCAACATGGTTAACCAGCTCACCGGCTTTCACTCGGCCGGTCAGATCCTGGGTCACCCCAGCAATCAGGCTCACTTTGCCCGCCGCCTGATCGGCAACGCCGAGGATAATCACCCCAGAGCTTAGCTTGTTCTTAAGCTGATCAAGGACGCCGCGCAGATCTTTGCCTGATACGCCATCCAGCTGCGTCGCCAGCAGCTTAACGCCGTTGATCTCCTGCACCTGGCTGAGCATATCGCTACCTGCCGCGCTGGCTAGCTTGGCCTTGAGCTGCTCAAGCTCTTTTTCCAGGCTACGGTTGCGCTCAACCAGTGATTCTACCCGCGCTTCAACCTGTTCGGGCTTGGTCTTCAAGCGTTCGCCCAAGCGTTCGAGGCGGGCTTCCTGCTCGCGGAAGTAGGCCAGCGCATTTTCGCCGGTAATCGCTTCGATGCGGCGCACACCGGAAGCAATGCCCACTTCGCTCATCACATGGCAGCAGCCAATATCACCGCTGCGTGCCACATGGGTACCACCGCACAATTCGATAGAGAAGTCGTCGGCGCCAATGGTCAGTACCCGCACGTTCTCGGCGTACTTGGCCTCAAACAGCGCTGCTGCGCCCTTGGCCTTGGCTTGATCCAGGCTCATCTGTTCGATCTTGGTCGGCGCGTTGGCCAAGATCTGTTCGTTGACCAGCCGCTCGACTTCCGCCAACTGCTCGGGGGTCATCGGCTCGAAGTGGCTAAAGTCAAAGCGCAGGCGCTCGGCGTTAACCAGCGAGCCTTTTTGCTGCACGTGATCACCCAACACCATGCGCAGCGCTTGATGCAGCAGGTGGGTGGCCGAGTGATTGCGAAGGGTGGCTGTACGCAGGCTGGCGTCCACTTCACCGCGAACACTGGCACCGACGCTTAGCGAGCCTTCCACCATCATGCCCTGGTGAAGATGATGGCCGCTCTGCTTTTGAGTATCGGTGACCTGGAAACGGCCGCCGTCAACGTACAGGTAGCCGGTATCGCCCACCTGGCCGCCCGACTCGCCGTAAAATGGCGTACGGTCTAGCACCACGACGCCCTTCTGCCCCGCTTCCAGCGCGGCCAGTGCATTGCCTTCACTGTCGACCAGCGCGGTTATCTTGGCCTGGTCTTCCAAGCGGTCGTAGCCGGTAAAGGCCGTTTCACCCTCCAGCTCGATAGAGGCGCTGTAGTCAGCGCCAAACTGGCTGGCCGCCCGTGCGCGTTCACGCTGGGCCTCTAACGCCTGCTGAAAGCCCTCTTCGTCCAGGCTAACGCCGCGCTCACGACAAACATCGGCGGTGAGATCGAAGGGAAAGCCGTAGGTGTCGTAAAGCTTAAACACCGTCTCACCGGGCAGCACCTTGCCATCCAGCTCGGCCAGAGCCGCATTTAAGAGCCCCATACCGTGATCCAGGGTGCGTGCAAACTGCTCTTCTTCTTTTAGCAGTACACGGGCAATTTGATCACTCGCTTCACGTAGCTCCGGATAGGCATCGCCCATCTCCGCATCCAGCGCCTCAACCAGCTTGTGGAAGAACGGCTCTACTGCGCCCAGCTTATGGCCGTGCCGAATCGCGCGGCGAATGATTCGACGCAGTACATAGCCGCGCCCTTCGTTGGAAGGCAGCACGCCATCGGCAATCAGGAAGGCACAGGAGCGGATATGATCGGCAATCACGCGCAGCGAGGGCGTAGCAGTATCAGGGTGTCCGGTCGCTTTAGCTGCAGCCTGCAGCAGGTTCTGGAACAGGTCGATCTCATAGTTGGAGTGCACGCCCTGCATCACGGCAGCAACACGCTCCAGCCCCATACCAGTATCGATGGAGGGCTTGGGCAGCGGGTTGAGCGTGCCCTGGGCATCGCGATCAAACTGCATGAACACCAGGTTCCAGATTTCGATGTAGCGGTCGCCGTCTTCTTCCGGGCTGCCCGGCGGGCCGCCCCAAACCTCAGGGCCGTGATCAAAGAAGATTTCCGAACTGGGGCCACAGGGGCCGGTGTCGCCCATCTGCCAGAAATTATCTTCATCCAGCTTGGAGAAGCGCTCAGGGTCGATGCCGATCTCATCTTTCCAGATGCGCTCAGCTTCGTCATCGCTGATGTGTACCGTTACCCACAGCTTGTCTTTGGGGAGCCCCAGCGTTTCGGTTAAAAACACCCAGGCAAAGCGAATGGCGTCGCGCTTGAAGTAGTCGCCAAAGCTGAAGTTACCCAGCATCTCAAAGAAGGTGTGGTGGCGCGCGGTATAGCCGACGTTGTCTAAATCATTATGCTTACCGCCTGCACGAACGCAGCGCTGCGCAGAGGTGGCGCGCACGTAAGGACGCGGGTCGCGGCCTAGAAACACATCTTTAAACGGCACCATACCGGCATTGGTAAACAGCAGCGTCGGGTCGTTGCCCGGCACTAAGGAGCTGGTGGGTACAATCGTGTGCCCCTGCTCTTCGAAGAAGGAAAGAAAGGCCTGTCTAATCTCTGCGCTTTTCATAGGGTATCCGTAACAAGAAAGCGTGATGTCCCAGGGCGCTGTTGCCGCTACCCTCAGGGGTCGCAAAGCAGCCATTATAGCGCAGTTGTCAAACGACTAAAGCCGCACTTAGTGGCAGAAAGGAAATCAGCGGTGTGGTCAACCAGGTGAACAAGCGTATTAGAGCGCCATTAGAAATGTAAGAGGGGGATTTTTACAGGCTGGGGAAAACGTATTAAAGACAGGAGAGCGCGTAGCGAATTTGTTCGAAATCGAAGCCGCGACTGGCGAGAAAGCGTTCGCGCCTAGCGCGCTCTTTCGGCGTCTCGCCGGGGCTATCAAACCGCCGCGCCAGGGTTTCCCTGGCCAGCTCAAACCAGTCGACCTGCTCGCCCTCCTCCACCTCTTCAAAAGCGGCAGTAAGGGTTTCCTGGTCAACACCGCGTTGGCGCAACTCGCCTTTAATACGAATCACGCCCTGGCCACGCAGAATGCGCGAGCGCACGAAACTGGCCGCAAAGCGCGCGTCAGACTGCAGCCCTTGCTCAACCAAGGCATCCAAGCATTCATCAATAGCGGCATCGTCGAAGGATTTTTTCTTCAGGCGCTGGGCGAGCTCGGCGCGGGAGTATTCGCGCCGAGCCAGTAAGCCAATAGCGATATCACGGGGCGTGGCATCACGCTGGGAGGTGAATGCCATCAGTTTGTCTTGGACATCGTCGGCTTGGGTAGAATCGGCTTAAAGCAGATCGTCATCACCCGCATCCAGCTCTGCCGCTGCTTCGGCAGGTGCATCTTCCTTCTCCTTTTTAGGATCGGGCTTGGCCAGGAGCTGTTCACGAATCTGTGTTTCGATTTCGAGCATGATCTCCGGGTGCTCTTCCAGATAGAGCGCTGAATTGGCTTTACCCTGACCGATTTTCTTACCTTTATAGCTGTACCAGGCACCGGCTTTGTCGACCAGGTTGCACTGCACGCCCAGGTCGATGACCTCACCGGCGTGGTAGATACCCTTACCGTAAAGAATCTGGAATTCAGCTTGACGGAACGGCGGCGCCACCTTGTTTTTGACTACTTTCACGCGGGTTTCGTTACCGGTGACTTCATCACCCACTTTCACCGAGCCGGTACGACGAATATCCAGACGCACGCTGGCATAGAACTTCAGCGCGTTACCGCCGGTAGTGGTTTCGGGGCTACCAAACATGACGCCGATCTTCATGCGGATCTGGTTGATGAAGATCACCAAACAGTTGGCGTTTTTGATATTACCGGTGATTTTACGCAGCGCCTGAGACATCAAACGCGCCTGCAGGCCAACGTGGGAATCACCCATTTCGCCTTCGATTTCAGCCCGCGGCGTTAGAGCTGCGACCGAGTCGATAACGATCACATCAACACCGCCGGAGCGAACCAGCATGTCGGTAATTTCCAGCGCCTGCTCGCCGGTATCCGGCTGGGAAACCAGCAGGTCATCCAGATTAACACCCAGTTTTTCTGCGTAGCTGGGGTCAAGGGCGTGTTCGGCATCCACGAAGGCACACACTTTGCCCTGCTTCTGCGCCTGAGCAATCACCGAAAGGGTCAGGGTCGTTTTACCCGACGACTCCGGGCCGAAGATCTCACACACACGGCCAAACGGCAGGCCGCCGATGCCGAGGGCGATATCCAGACCCAATGAACCGGTGGAAACCGACGGCATGACGACACGCGGCGCGTCGCCTAGACGCATGACGGTGCCCTTGCCGAACTGACGGTCGATTTGGGTGAGTGCAGCGTTTAGCGCTTTAGTGCGGTTGTCATCCTGAGCCATTCAGAGATTCCTCATAACAAGCTGTATAATTAGCCAGTAGTATGCCAAAGATTACGCCGTAAACAAATCCTTGATCGCGCTTTCTCTCATCTATTTTCTTAACACTCTTTTTTGCCTAAGCACCTTTTTCTTACGATTAGTTCGTCTTGCTCGCTTTTTCACTCGCATTCAGGCGTGCCACCAGCCCTACCAAGGCCTGACGCACGGCTTGCTCCCGAACTGCCGAGCGATCTCCAGGAAAGTGGAAGCACTCAGCTTCCTGGGAAGCGGTATCTCCCCAGGCCAGCCACACCGTCCCCACCGGCTTCGCATCGCTACCGCCATCTGGGCCAGCCACACCGCTAACGGCAACGGCTAGTCCTGCACCACTTTCACGGCATGCGCCTATCACCATGGCTTTAACGACCTCTTTGCTGACGGCACCGTGCTCGGCCAGCGTGGTCTCGGGCACACCCAGTAAGCGAGTTTTAGCGGCATTCGCATAGGTTACATAGCCCGTCGTGAAATAAGCTGAGCTACCCGCCACCTCGGTAATGGCGCTGGCAATACCGCCCCCCGTGCATGATTCCGCAGCGGTCACTTCCACATCCTGCTGCTTACACAGCCGCCCCAGCCGCTGAGCTAACAGGGTTAAATCGAGATTTTTCAGGCTAGTTTCGCTGGGCACTATGGTCGCTCCTTCAAGTGAGTCGTCTGTTCAGCGTAGAATACTGCGTTTAGCTTTCTCAAAGAAATTGCTCAATCAGGACGCCCATGTCACAGGCCATTCCCCCTAACACGCCCATGATCACGCAATATTTAAAGATCAAGCGCGAGCACCCCGAGGTACTGCTGTTCTACCGCATGGGGGATTTTTACGAACTGTTTTTCGACGACGCCAAGCGCGCCGCCGCGCTGCTGGATATTACCCTCACCCAGCGCGGGCAGTCTGGCGGCAAGCCGATCCCGATGGCGGGCGTACCCTACCACAGTGCTGAGGGCTATCTAGCGCGCTTGGTCGCCGGCGGCGAGTCGGTGGCTATTTGTGAGCAAATTGGCGACCCTGCTACCAGCAAAGGGCCTGTTGACCGCCAGGTGGTGCGTATTGTCACTCCCGGTACGCTCCACGATGAAGCGCTGCTCGATGCGCGCCGCGACAACGTACTGGTATCCGTTTCGCCCGGAAAAGAGAGCTGGGGCCTTGCCTGGCTGGAACTCTCCAGCGGCCGCTTCAATGTGCTGGAAGTAGACAGCGAAGCCGAAATGCTCGCCGAGCTGACGCGCCTCTCCCCGGCCGAGCTGCTGGTGCCCGAAAGCCTAACGCTACCCGATGCCTGGTCACAAAAGCGCAGCCTGCGCCGCCAGGGCGAGTGGCTGTTTGATTTGGAAAGCGCCACCCGCAGCCTGTGTGATCAGTTTGAAGTACAGGATTTACGCGGCTTTGGCTGTGCACACTTAACCACCGCGCTGATTGCTGCCGGGGTATTAATCGATTACGCCCGTGACACTCAGCGCTCGCGCCTGCCCCACGTAACCGCGATCAGCGTTGAAAACCGCGACGACGCGGTGGTGATCGACGCCGCCAGCCGCCGCAATCTGGAAATTGATATCAACTTGGGCGGCAGTAGCGACAACACCCTGGCCAGCGTGCTGGACACCTGTACCACAGCCATGGGTTCGCGGCTGCTCAAACGCTGGCTTAACCGCCCGCTGCGTCAACGCGAGATTGTCCAGGCCCGTCATGCGGGGGTAGCGCTGCTAAGTCTGGACGCTGCCTATATGCCGCTGCGCGAGACGTTGAGCGCAGTGGGCGACGTGGAGCGCATTTTGGCCCGGGTGGCGCTATATAGTGCCCGTCCACGCGATTTGGCGCGGCTGCGGGATGCACTGGTAACACTCCCGGAACTGGAGCAGCAGCTTAGCGAGGTTGAGAGCGGCAGCGCGCTGGATAACCTGCGCCCGCATATTCGCCCCTACCCAGAAATGGCCGATATGCTCAGCCGCGCGCTGGTAGAAAATCCGCCGGTGGTGATCCGCGATGGTGGCGTAATTGCCGACGGCTTTGATGCCGAGCTGGATGAGCATCGCGGCATGGCAGAGAACGCCGGCGACTACCTGATTCAGCTAGAGATTCGCGAGCGTGAGCGCACGGGGCTAGCCAATCTCAAAGTGGGCTACAACCGGGTGCACGGCTACTTCATTGAACTACCGCGTTCACAAGCCCAGCAGGCGCCTGCCGACTATATTCGACGCCAAACGCTGAAAAATGCCGAACGGTTTATTATTCCTGAGCTTAAAGAGTTTGAGGATAGGGCGCTATCGGCCAAATCTCGTGCGCTCACTCGCGAAAAATGGCTTTACGACCAACTGCTGGGCGACCTTAACAACAGCCTTCACGCGCTACAAAGCACCTCTCAAGCGCTAGCCGAGCTGGACGTGCTGTGCGCCTTTGCCGAACGCGCCGAGGCGTTGAACTGGGTACGCCCAACGCTAAGTGAATCCACCGGCATTCAAATTGATGCGGGGCGCCACCCGGTAGTCGAGCAGGTCAGCGAGACGCCCTTTGTACCCAACGACGTGACGCTTAACCCTGACCAGCATATGTTGATTATTACCGGCCCCAATATGGGCGGTAAATCAACCTATATGCGCCAGACGGCGCTCATCGCCCTACTGGCACATTGCGGTAGCTTTGTGCCCGCCGACGCCGCCGAGATCGGCCCGCTGGATCGAATATTCACCCGCATTGGCTCATCGGATGACTTGGCGGGCGGGCGCTCTACCTTTATGGTCGAGATGACCGAAACAGCTAATATTCTCCATAATGCCACCCAGCAAAGCTTGATCCTGATGGATGAGATTGGCCGCGGCACCAGCACCTTTGACGGCTTGTCGCTGGCTTGGGCAAGCGCTGAACATTTGGCCAAAGGGCGTGCGCTAACGCTGTTTGCGACCCACTACTTTGAAATGACGGCGCTGCCTGAGCATATGGAAGGGGTGGCCAATATCCACCTAACGGCGACCGAGCATGGCGACAGCATTGTGTTTATGCACCGCATCGAAGCAGGCCCGGCCAGCCAGAGCTATGGTTTGCAGGTGGCGCAATTGGCGGGTGTACCCAACCATGTGATTAAGCGTGCCCGCGAGAAACTGATAAGTTTGGAGCAGCGCGATGTGGATAATACGGCGCAGGCACCGCGAACAGCACCGCAGCAAAACGATCTGTTCGCCGCTGCACCACACCCGGTGGTCGAGGCGTTGGAAAACGTCGATATGGATGACTTAACGCCGCGGGAAGCGCTATCGCTGTTGTATCAGTGGCGAGACCTGATCTAATGGTGCTTATAGCATGAAAGGCGATAAGTGAGATTCAGGTGTCAGGGCAGGTTGAAGCGAGGGTCTTTCGACAGAGCCGTTTAAAGTAGCGCCCACGGTGGGGCTCACGGCGCCCTCGCGGAAACCTGTACTGGTATCGCTATCAACTGGATTCAGATGGCGCTTGCCGCCAGGTAGGCGCACCTCTAGAATGTCGCTCAAACTTTTAGCTTATAAAAAACGGCTGATTTATAACCATTCACGATTGACCATGGCTGGGAGTTACCCGGCCCTGCAAGAGGGATAGCAAGATGACGTTTGTCGTTACCGAGAACTGCATCCAGTGCAAATACACCGACTGTGTGGAAGTCTGCCCGGTCGACTGTTTCTACGAGGGCCCGAACTTCCTGGTCATTCATCCTGACGAGTGTATCGACTGCGCGCTGTGTGAGCCCGAGTGCCCCGCCGAGGCGATATTCTCCGAGGATGAGCTGCCGGATGGGCAGGAGGCCTTTATCGAGATTAACGCTGAGATGGCCGAAGTATGGCCGAACATAGCCGAGCGAAAAGATCCGCTGCCAGACGCCGAAGAGTGGGATGGCAAGCCCGGGAAGCTTGAGAAATTAGAGCGCTAAACGCTGCGACGATTTAAAATCAGCACATCGCTCTTTTTAAAGGCTCTCTTTAAAAACCACCTTTAAAACCAACGCTTGTTGTTAAAAACTGCGTTGGTTTTTTTGTGGCATCGAAAGTACCGCGTCAAAGATGTGCCGCCAAATTACGGACAAAAAAAGGCGGCCCGTAGGCCGCCCGCTCCAAGCACTTCCTCTGACCACTCCCTGGATCAACCTCCTCAGATGACTTCCTTGCCGGGGCTTACCTCACTGTATCACCCGGCGCATCTGCCTACATCCCGCTGCATCCTGACTGAAGCGTCCTTGCCTCCCCTTGTCCTGTGTATATTGTGGCATATCACAGCGGCTTCTCAACAAAGCCAAAATGCAAAAAGGCGAGTCTAGGCGACTCGCCAATTTTCAAAAAGTACTTTAAAAACAATAAATTAAATTTAAATTAGTGGTAAATTAGGCTATTTCTTACCCCAAACCGAGCGAATCTCGTCGGCATTTGTAAGATATCTCTTACAAAATTTTGAGACATCTCTTACAAGCGCCTCTAAAAATTCGCTCGATATCGACGTTTTACTGCCCTTTGATGGCTTTCAAACCGGGGTAGGTCACATCACCCAGCTCCGCTTCAATCACCAACAGACGGTTGTACTTGGCAACCCGGTCAGAGCGGCACAGTGAGCCCGTTTTGATCTGACCGGCACAGGTGCCCACTGCCAAATCCGCAATGGTGGTGTCTTCGGTTTCACCGGAGCGGTGAGAAATAACCGCCGTGAAGCCTGCATCCTGAGCCATCTTGATCGCATCCAACGTCTCGGAGAGCGAGCCGATCTGGTTGAACTTGATCAGGATAGAGTTACCGATCTGCTCATCAATACCACGCTTGAGAATCTTGGTATTGGTGACGAATAGATCATCACCCACCAGCTGCACTTTATCGCCCAGCTTGTCGGTTAGCGCTTTCCAACCTGCCCAATCGGATTCATCCATGCCGTCTTCGATAGAGACGATCGGGTAATCGGCGCACAGGCCTGCCAGGTAATCAGTAAAGCCTTGGGCGTCGTAGCTTTTGCCTTCACCGGAAAGGTTGTATTGACCGTCTTTGTAGAATTCGGAAGACGCGCAGTCCAGCGCTAGCGTTACGTCTTTACCCAGCTCGTAGCCTGCATCGGCAACGGCCTGTTTAATCACCGCTAGCGCATCAGCGTTGGACGCCAGGTTAGGTGCAAAACCACCCTCGTCACCGACGGAGGTAGAGAGCCCTTTGGCCGAGAGCACTTTCTTCAGCGCGTGGAAAATTTCCGCGCCCATGCGCAGCCCTTCGCGGAAGTTAGGGGCGCCCACTGGCTGCACCATAAATTCCTGGATATCGACGTTGTTATCCGCGTGCTCGCCGCCGTTGATGATGTTCATCATTGGTACCGGCATGCTGTACTGGCCAGGTTGGCCGTAGAGCTCGGCAATATGGGCGTAGAGCGGTACACCTTTGGCGTTAGCAGCTGCTTTAGCCGCCGCCAGGGAAACGGCTAGAATGGCATTCGCACCCAGGTTCGCCTTGTTCTCAGTGCCGTCCAGCGCCAGCATGGCATCGTCCAGGCCACGCTGATCACGCGCGTCCATACCCAGCAGCGCATCACGAATTTTGCCATTGACCGCATCGACTGCTTTCAGCACGCCCTTGCCCAGGTAGCGCGACTTATCGCCGTCGCGCAGCTCTAACGCTTCCCGGGAGCCAGTTGAGGCACCGCTGGGAGCACAGGCTTCACCGACAGCACCGCTAGCTAGACGGACGTGCGCTTGCACGGTCGGGTTACCACGGGAATCCAGCACTTCCAACGCACTGATAGCAACAATTTTGGTCATGGCAGTATCCTTTCCTGTTAGTCAGATAAAATTATTAATATAACGCCCTAGCGAATCGTTAGCGGCTCAAACCCTTTAACCAGCGCATCTAACTGCACAAGTTGAGTCAAGAACGGCTCTAATTGATCCAACGGCAGCGCACAGGGCCCATCGCATTTGGCGTTGTCTGGGTCAGGGTGGGCTTCCAAAAACAGCCCTGCAAGGCCGACAGCCACACCTGCTCGGGCCAATTCGGCCACCTGTGCCCTACGACCGTCAGCACTGTCGGCACGCCCACCGGGGCGCTGCAGCGCATGGGTCACATCGAAAACTACCGGATAGCCGGTTTGCTTCATATCACCAAAGCCCAGCATATCAACAATCAGGTTGTTGTAACCAAAGCTTGAGCCGCGCTCGCAGAGCATCAGCCGGTCGTTACCGGCTTCCTGGAACTTGCTGAGGATATGGCGCATTTCATGGGGCGCCAAAAACTGCGGCTTTTTGATATTGATGACCGCACCGGTTTTGGCCATGGCGACCACCAAATCGGTTTGGCGAGCCAAAAAGGCCGGCAGTTGGATAATGTCAGCCACTTCAGCGGCTGCTTGCGCCTGCCAGGGCTCGTGCACGTCGGTGATGACCGGCACGTTGTGGCGAGCTTTGATATCGGCCAGGATCTGCAACCCTTTCTCGATACCCGGGCCGCGGTAGGAGTGAATCGAACTGCGATTGGCTTTATCGAAGCTGGCCTTGAACACGTAGGGCATACCCAGCTTCTGGGTCACCGTGACGTAAGCTTGGGCAACTTCGTCGGCAAGCTCGGCAGACTCCAGCACGTTCATGCCACCCAGCAGCATTAGCGGCAATGAATTGCCGGCAGTTAAGCCGGCAACATTAATATGACGCTCTTGCGATCCATCTTGAGAAGCCATGCTTTTGCCCTCTTATTCCTGCGCATTCGCATGGGCACGACTACGCGCTGTTTTGTGATCCAGGGCGGCGTTAACAAAGCCCGAGAACAGTGGGTGTCCATCACGGGGCGTCGACGTGAACTCTGGATGGAACTGACAGGCCACGTACCAGGGGTGATCCGCCAACTCGACCATTTCCACCAGCGACTGATCAACGCTCTTACCCGAGATAACCAGCCCGGCTTTTTCAAGTTCATCGATAAACTGATTATTGACCTCGAAGCGGTGACGATGACGCTCAACAATCTCGTCGGAACCATAGGCTTCGCGCGCTTTAGAACCCGACGCCAAATGACATACCTGGCCACCTAAGCGCATAGTGCCGCCCAGATCGGACGCCGCATCGCGCAGTTCGATTTTGCCTTCCGGGCTTAGCCATTCGGTGATCAAACCGACTACCGGGTGCTGGGTGTCGTGGGTGAACTCAGTAGAGTTGGCGTCGTTCCAGCCTGCCACATTACGGGCAAACTCAATCACCGCTACCTGCATACCCAGGCAAATCCCCAGATACGGTACGCTGTTTTCCCGGGCGAATTGAGCGGTCATAATTTTGCCCTCTACGCCGCGTTCGCCAAAGCCGCCGGGCACCAGAATGGCGTCTTTACCTGCCAGGCGCTCAGTGCCATGACGCTCGATATCTTCGGAATCGATATAGTCGACGTTGACCTTGATACGACCCTGGATACCGGCGTGAATCAGCGCTTCGTTGAGCGACTTGTAAGCATCCAGCAGTTCCATGTACTTACCGACCATGGCGATGCTGACGGATTTGAGCGGGTTGAGCTTGGCATCCAGCACCTTCACCCATTCAGATAAATCGGCTTCAGGCGCTTCAAGGCGCAGCTTATCGCAAACGATCTCGTCTAAGCCGTGTTCGTGGAGCATCAACGGAATGCGATAAATCGTATCGGCATCCTGCAGCGGCACCACGGCACGCTCTTCGACGTTGGTGAACAGGGCGATTTTGCGGCGCTCGCTCTCTTCCAGCTCCACTTCGCTGCGGCAAATCAGAATATCCGGCTGGATACCGATAGAGCGCAGCTCTTTAACGCTGTGCTGGGTCGGTTTGGTTTTGGTCTCACCTGCCGTTTTGATGTAGGGCACCAGGGTCAGGTGCATAAACAGCGCGCGGTTGGCACCCTGCTCACTACGGATTTGGCGGATCGACTCCAGGAAGGGCAGCGATTCGATATCACCGACCGTTCCTCCAATCTCTACCAGCGCCACATCAAAACCTTCACCGCCCGCGTAAACGCGCTGTTTAATCTCATCGGTGATATGCGGAATGACCTGAACGGTGCCACCAAGATAGTCGCCACGGCGCTCTTTACGCAGTACGTGCTCGTAAACACGGCCGGTCGTAAAGTTGTTGCGCTGGGTCATTTTGGTGCGAATAAAGCGCTCGTAATGCCCGAGATCAAGATCGGTTTCGGCGCCATCTTCTGTGACGAACACCTCACCGTGCTGGAAGGGGCTCATGGTGCCCGGATCCACGTTGATGTACGGGTCGAGCTTGAGCATGGTGACCTTAAGGCCGCGGGCCTCTAAAATCGCCGCAAGCGAGGCGGAGGCGATGCCCTTGCCAAGAGAGGACACAACGCCGCCGGTCACGAAGATATATCGTGTCATGGATAACCTGTCGAAACGTGATCAGAAGGCACGGCAGAAAGCCACGCCAGGATGGGTCGACAGACTAGCAGATTACGACCTAAGGCTCAATTTGAACTACTCTTCGATTGGCTCGCCTGTATAAAAGGTCAATCGCGAGCTAAAGCTCCCTCCCACAATAGTTCCGAGCCTGATGAGAGTAAGGAGTGCTTGCAGCCCTTGTGGGAGCTTCAGTTCGAATCCTGATGGGACTCAGGTGGTGCTTGTTGCCCTTGTGGGAGGGAGCTTCAGCGTGGTTCGACATTTCGGCGAAGGGTGCCGCAGGCACCCCATTGCTCCGATTTACACTCCCAGGTAATCCAGAATACCTTCGGCTGCCTGGCGGCCTTCGTAAATCGCTGTGACCACCAAATCAGAGCCGCGCACCATATCGCCACCGGCAAAGATTTTTTCGTTGCTGGTTTGGAACGCGTACTGGCCGTGCTCCGGCGCGGTGACGCGATCTCGCTCGTCGACCTGAATATTGGCGCTATCGAACCACGGTGCCGGGCTTGCCTGGAAGCCGAAAGCGATAACCACAGCATCCGCCGCAATGATCTCTTCAGAGCCCGGTACCACTTCAGGACGCTGACGGCCGTTTTCATCCGGCTCACCCAAGCGTGTGCGCACAACTTTCACGCCTTCGACCTTCTCTTCACCGACGACCGCCACCGGCTGACGGTTGAACAGAAACTCAACGCCCTCTTCACGAGCATTGGAGACTTCACGGCGCGACCCCGGCATGTTGCCTTCGTCACGACGGTACGCACAGGTCACGCTGGTGGCGTTCTGGCGGATGGAAGTACGGTTACAGTCCATCGCCGTGTCACCGCCGCCCAGCACTACCACGCGCTTACCTTCCATAGAGATATAGTCGTCGGGGTCTTTTTCAAAGCCCAGGCAGCGGTTGACGTTGGCAATCAGAAAATCGAGGGCTTTGTAAACGCCCGGCAGATCTTCACCAGGGAATCCGCCTTCCATGTATTTATAAGTCCCCATACCCAGGAACACGGCGTCGTACTCCTGCATCAAGGTCTCAAACTCGATATCGGTACCAATCTCGGTATTCAGGCGGAACTCGACGCCCATCTCTTCAAAGACCGCGCGGCGGCGCTCCATCACGCTCTTTTCCAGCTTGAACTCGGGAATACCAAAGGTCAGCAGGCCACCGATTTCCGGGTACTTGTCGAACACCACCGGCTTAACGCCGTTACGGGCCAGAATATCCGCACAGCCCAGGCCCGCAGGGCCTGCGCCAATGATGGCGACTTTTTTATCTGTCCAGGTAACGTGGGACATGTCCGGGCGCCAGCCCATGGCGAACGCCGTATCGGTGATGTACTTCTCCACCGAACCGATAGTCACCGCGCCGAAACCATCATTCAGCGTGCAGTCGCCTTCGCACAGGCGATCCTGCGGGCACACGCGACCACACACTTCGGGCAGCGAGTTGGTTTTGTGCGACAGCTCAGCGGCCTCAATGATGTTGCCTTCCACCACCAGCTGTAGCCAGTTGGGAATATAGTTGTGCACCGGGCACTTCCACTCGCAGTACGGGTTACCGCAGTGCAGGCAGCGATGCGCCTGACTGGCCGCATCGGTGGGTTTGAACGGTTCGTAAATTTCCGCAAACTCTTTGGCACGGGCGCGGGCGTCTTTCTTTTCCGGGTCTTTACGACCCACATCAACAAACTGAAAATCGTTATTTAAACGGTTAGCCATGATCTCTCTCCTGTCAGCGTGAGGGGCATAAGCGGGTTATTCCGGCTGACGCCGAGACTGATCCAGCAAACTACCCAAGCTGGCCGCTTTTGGCTTAACCAGCCAGAAGTGGCGCGCATAGTCGCTGAAGTCTTCCAAAATAGCCGCCCCACGCGCGGAACCCGTCGCGGCCACATAGGCTTCGATCATTTCACGCAGGTGACGACGATACGCCTCCATTGCCTCCGTGTTAACGCGGTGGATCTCGACCAGCTCATGGTTGTACTTGTCCACGAAGGTGCGCTCTTCATCCAACACATAGGCAAACCCACCGGTCATGCCCGCGCCGAAGTTGACTCCGGTCTCTCCCAGCACACAGACCAAGCCGCCGGTCATATATTCGCAGCAGTGGTCGCCTGCGCCTTCAATCACCGCTGAAGCGCCCGAGTTACGTACCGCAAAGCGCTCACCCGCAGTACCGGCGGCGAACAGCGTCCCGCCGGTGGCACCGTACAGACAGGTGTTGCCGATAATGGCCGTTTTATGGCTCTCGAACTGACTCACTTTGGGCGGCACAATCACGATACTGCCGCCGTTCATGCCCTTGCCGACGTAGTCGTTGGCGTCGCCTTCCAGGAAAAGATTCAGACCCCGAGCATTCCATACCCCGAAGCTCTGCCCCGCCACGCCGACGAAATTAGCCGTGAGCGGCGCCGCTTCCAGCCCCTCTTCACCGTAGCGTTTGGCAATGGCACCCGAGGTGAGTGCGCCCACGCTGCGGTCACAGTTGGTGATGGTGAAATCAAACTCACCGCCCGACTGGCTTTCGATAGCGTCTTTCAGCGCCGCCAGCACTTCTTTGTTTTTAGCGCCCGGGTCGTGAGGCACATTACGGCTGACCTTGCAGAACTGCGGCGCATCTTTAGGTACAAAGTCATTAGCCAGCAGCGGCGTTAGATCGAGCTTGCGCTGGGAAGCGGTATTGCCTTCCAGCACTTCCAGCAGATCGGTACGCCCGATCAGGTCGGTGAGTTTGCGCACACCCAGCGCCGCCATCAGCTCACGCACTTCTTCGGCGATAAAACGGAAGTAGTTTTTGACCATGTCCACCGTACCGCGGAAGTGCTCGCCGCGCAGGAAGTCGTCCTGAGTGGCGACACCGGTGGCACAGTTGTTGAGGTGACAGATACGCAGGTACTTACAGCCCAATGCCACCATGGGCGCGGTGCCGAAGCCGAAGCTTTCAGCGCCCAGAATAGCCGCTTTCACTACATCCAGGCCGGTTTTCAGACCGCCGTCGGTCTGCAGGCGAATTTTGTCGCGCAGGCCGTTGATACGCAGCGCCTGGTGCACTTCCGGCAGCCCCAACTCCCAGGGCGAACCGGCGTGCTTGATCGAGGTCAGCGGGCTCGCCGCGGTGCCGCCATCGTAGCCAGAGACGGTAATCAGATCCGCGTAGGCCTTGGCCACACCAGTAGCGATCGTGCCGATCCCCGGCTCAGAGACCAGCTTCACCGACACCTGGGCATCCGGATTGACCTGTTTAAGGTCAAAAATCAGCTGAGCCAAATCCTCGATAGAGTAAATATCGTGGTGCGGCGGCGGTGAAATCAGCGTCACACCGGGTACCGCGTAGCGCAGCCGGGCAATCAGCTGGTTTACCTTACCGCCGGGCAACTGACCGCCTTCGCCGGGTTTAGCACCCTGGGCGACCTTGATCTGCAGCACTTCCGCATTGACCAAGTACGCCGGGGTGACGCCAAAGCGGCCGGAGGCAATCTGCTTGATTTTCGAGCTACGGATAGTGCCGTAGCGCGACGGGTCTTCGCCGCCTTCACCAGAGTTTGAGCGGCCGCCAGCTTCGTTCATGGCCTGGGCCAGCGCTTCGTGGGCTTCTGGCGATAGCGCGCCCAAGGACATACCGGCGCTATCAAAGCGCGGCAGCAGATCTTCAACCGGCTCTACTTCATCCAGCGCAATCGGTGTCTCAGCAGGCTTGAGCTTGAGCAAGTCACGAATGGTGGCCACCGGACGCTCGTTCACCAGCTGGGCAAACTTCTTCCACTTGGTATAGCTGCCTTCCTGAACCGCCGCCTGCAGCGACATCACTACATCGGGGTTGTAGGCGTGGTACTCGTGGCCGTGAACATACTTGAACATGCCGCCCTGGGAGATGCCTTTACGGGGAATCCAGGCATCTTTAGCCAGCAGCGCCTGCTGCATCTGAAGCTCGGCAAAACCGGCGCCCTGAATGCGCGAAGCCATACCGACAAAGCACAGATCCATCACTTCATCTGCCAAGCCCACGGCTTCAAACAGCATCGACCCGCGATAAGAAGCCAGCGTCGAGATACCCATTTTAGACAGGATCTTGAACAGGCCTTTCTGCAGGCCTTTACGGTAGTTCTCACGACCGTCCGCCGGGTTACCGGTCAGTTCGCCTGTGCGGTGCATATCCGCCATGACCTGATAGGCGAGCCACGGATAAACCGCCGTGGCGCCCACGCCAAACAGCACGGCCATTTGGTGTGCATCACGAGCGTAGCCGGTTTCCACCACAATGTTGGCGTTGGGGCGAAGCGCCAACCGGCCCAAGTGAGAGTGCACGGCGCCCACGGCCAGGGCGGCCTGAATGGGAATCAGCCCTTTCGTCAGTTCAGCATCAGTGAGCACCAGAATGACTTTACCGGCGCGCACCTGAGCTTCGGCTTCTTCACACAGCGCTTTTAGCGCTTGATGCAGACTCTGCTGCTCAGGGTCGTATCCCAACGACAGCGTATAGCTGGCAAACGCCGGATCGTCCTGGCTAACCAGGGCGGTAAATTTGCGTGGCGACAGTACCGGCGTGGTCAAGATCAAGCGGTGGGCGTGCTCAGGCGTCGCTTTAAAGACGTTAAGCTCGGCGCCACAGCAGGTTTCCAGCGACATAACGATCGCTTCACGCAGCGGGTCAATGGGCGGGTTAGTGACCTGGGCAAACTTCTGACGGAAGAAGTCCGTCAGCAGGCGCGGACGGCTTGAAAGCACCGCCATGGGCGTATCATCGCCCATGGAGCCAACGGCTTCCTGGCCGCTTTCCGCCAGCGGACGCAGCACCTGGTCACGCTCTTCGAAGCTAACCTGGAACAATTTCTGCTGCACGTTGAGCGAATCGGTATCCATGGTTTGGAAACGCGCCAGCTCGGTCAGTGCCGACTCTAAATAGTTCGCCTCCTGCTTCAACCAACGCTTATAGGGATAAGCAGACTTCAGCCGTTCATCTATATCGGTGGTGTGCAGCACTTCGCCGGTTTCGGTATCCACGGCGAGCATTTGGCCAGGACCTACACGGCCTTTGGCGACTACGTCTTCCGGCTTATAGCCGTAGGTGCCGATTTCAGAGGCAAGGGTAATGTAGCCATTCTTGGTAATTACCCAGCGTGCCGGGCGTAGGCCGTTACGGTCGAGCATACACACCGCTTGACGGCCGTCGGTCATCACCACGCCCGCGGGGCCATCCCACGGTTCCATATGCATGGAGTTATATTCGTAGAAGGCGCGTAGCTCGGCGTCCATGGTTTCGACGTTCTGCCAGGCGGGCGGCACCATCATGCGTACCGCGCGGTGCAGCTCCATACCGCCGGTCAGCAGCACTTCCAGCATGTTGTCCATACTGGAGGAGTCGGAGCCAGTGGTATTGACGATTTCATCCAGCTCAGCGATGTCCGGCAGGCGGTCGTTAACGAAATTGGCTTTACGCGAGTTCGCCCAGCCGCGGTTGGCTTCAATGGTGTTGATCTCACCGTTGTGGGCCAAAAGGCGGAACGGCTGCGCCAACGGCCAGCGCGGCGCGGTATTGGTCGAGAAGCGCTGGTGGAACACGCAAATAGCGGTTTCCAGGCGCGGGTCATTCAAGTCCTGATAAAACGCCGGCAGGTCTTCCGGCATCACCAGACCTTTATAAGAGACCACTTCTGACGACAGTGAGGCGACGTAGAAGTCTTCTTCATCGCGCAGCGCCTGCTCGGCGCGGCGGCGGGCCATAAACAGGTCAACATCGAAGTGTTCGCCCTGACCTGGCTGCACAAACAGTTGGCGAATACGCGGCAGGCAGTCCAGCGCCATGGGGCCGCACACGCTGGAATCGGTGGGCACATCACGCCAGCCAACCACGTTCAGCCCACGTGCTTCCAGCTCACCCGTCAGGATATCGCGGGCATGCACTTCACGGGCATCATCGTTGGGTAGAAACACCACACCCACAGCAAAGCGTTCGCCAAGCTCAGCATCAAACGCCTCTTTGGCCAGCGCCTGCATAAACGGGGTGGGCATTTTCAACAGCAGACCGCAGCCATCGCCGGTTTTGCCGTCGGCAGCGATACCACCCCGGTGGGTCATGCAGGTCAGGGATTCAATGGCAGTTTTCAGCAAATCGTGGCTAGCCTGGCCTTCCATATGGGCAATCAGGCCAAAACCACAGTTATCGCGAAACTCGCCAGGCTGGTGAAGACCTCTATTCATGGGCGTGCCTCTACTAGTCAGCGTATTTTTTTAGCAGCGTGCTTATGGTATAAAGGACGGTTTCGCTTTTTTTATAGTGCTTATAACCTGCCCAGAATGGGGTACTTCCCACGTTCGCTGCCGCAACAAAATGGCCGGTCAGCATAGCGATTGCTAACCACTTTGCGCAATCTCTTGGCGCCCACATCGTTAGAGAAACTCTTTTCAAATCCTGTATTTGCACCCTCACCCAAGGAAAAAATATATATACTTCAACCACTTGTAGCATGGTAAAACGCTATTTTAACGCTTTTTATTTTCCATTGAACTTTAGTCTAAATGGCGCCCGCAAACCCATGCCGATAGCGCATAAGGCATACGGATTATATAGAACAGTGTTCGACAAATGGGCTCACGATGTAGCCGAGCGAATAAAAAAACCGCCCAATGAAACCACTCAACGTAAGAAGCGGTTTCTTGGACGGTATCGCTGACTAGGTTTTGCTGACGGGGTTTGCAATAACCGAGCCTGATGAAGAGATTTTTGAAAGGATTAGGTTGCCACTCAGCAGCGCGGATAATCGTTAAGCAACGTGCGAAGAACACTAACGGGCGTTGCATCGCTGACGCAGGCATCACCCAGGGCGGTAAGCAGCACTAGGCGCAGCCGAGTACCGGTATTTTTTTTATCCAGCCGCATGCGGGTTAAAAAGTCATCGCTGGTCATATTCGCAGGTGCCGCTAGCGGCAGCTCGGCGCTCTCGATCACCGCCAGGCTACGTGCTAGCGCTGCATCGGTGAGCCAGCCCAAGCGCCGGGAAAGCGTTGCCGCCATGGCCATGCCAGCACCCACGGCTTCGCCGTGTAGCCAGTTGCCGTAACCCTGGTGGGCTTCAATGGCATGGCCAAAAGTGTGCCCCAGGTTAAGCAGCGCACGCACGCCCTGCTCGGTCTCATCTTCGGTGACAATGTCAGCTTTGATTTGGCAACTGCGCGCAATGGCTTCTGCGACGACTTCAGGCTCCACGTTGAGCAGTGCCGCCATGTTGGCTTCCAGCCAGCTTAGAAACGCTTCGTCGCGGATCAAGCCGTACTTTATGACCTCGGCCAGCCCGGCGGAGAGCTCGCGACGGGGCAGGCTCTTCAGCGTATCAATATCCACCAGCACGGCTTTGGGCTGCCAGAAGGCACCAATCATGTTTTTACCCAGCGGATGGTTAACGCCGGTCTTGCCCCCCACCGACGAATCCACCTGGGAAAGCAGCGTGGTGGGTACTTGGATAAACGCCACGCCGCGCTGATAGGAAGCAGCAGCGTAGCCGACCATATCGCCAATCACCCCGCCGCCTAAGGCGATCAGGGTGCAGCGGCGGTTAAATCCGGCCTCTAGCAGCGCATCCCAAATACGGCTGACCTGCTCGATGGTTTTATACTGCTCGCCATCCGGTAGCACGACGGTGCGCACTTCCAGATGATCCGGCAGGCTGGCGCAGAGCTTTTTCAGGTAGAGCGGTGCGATGGTTTCGTTGGTCACCACCATCACCTGCTGGCCGGCCAGATAAGGCGTCAGCATTTCGGCACGCCCCATTAGCGCGGTGCCAATATGAATCGGGTAGCTGCGCTCGTCTAAAGCAACATGAAGGGTGCGTTGCGCGCTGGCAGTCGAGGTCATTGCGATACCTTATGGTTAAACGTTCCAGCCGATGACGATGAGGGCTCAAGTGGATCCACCAGGCGATGCACCCGGCGCAGAATTTCATTGACCACCGCTCGCGGGCTACGCCGGTCGGTACGCACGGCAATATCCGAGGTGGCGCGATAGAGCGGGTCGCGTTGGGCAAACATATCGTTAAGCACCTGCTCGCGGTTGGCACACTGCAATAGCGGCCGGTTGCGATCTTTCGCTGTCCGTTTGAGCTGTTGGTCGACGGTGGTCAGCAGATACACCACAGTGCCACGCTCGCGCAGTGCGCGGCGATTCTCTTCACGGAGTACCGCACCGCCGCCAGTGGCGACGACGACCGGTGAGAGCCGGGTTAATTCATCAATCATATGAATTTCCCGCAGGCGAAAGCCCTGCTCGCCCTCGACATCAAAAATCCACGGGATATCTGCCCCGCAGCGGTCTTGGATGGCGTGGTCACTGTCGTAAAACGGGCGCGCAAGCTCAGCCGCCAATAGGCGACCAATAGTGCTTTTGCCAGCCCCCATGGGGCCTATGAGAAATAAATTGGGTAAATCCTGCATCAGCGAACCGTTAAGCCATCGTCTAGGAGTCGTGGAGTAATAAAGACTAACAACTCTACCTTTTCATTGCTCTCTTCGGTATAGCGAAACAGTCTACCGAGCAAAGGAATATCACCCAAAAGCGGTGTTTTGGCGATTTGGCGCAGCTCTTCGGTGGTCAAAATTCCGCCTAAAACCACCGTTTGGCCGTTATCTACCAACACCTGGGTCTCAATCTGGTTGGTATCAATCGGCGGTTCACCGCCAAACTCCGATTCACGGAAGCTGTCATTTTTGATCACCAGATCCATAATAATGCGGTTATCCGGGGTAATCTGCGGGGTGACTTCCAACGAAAGTTCGGCCTCTTTGAACTCGGTATCCGGATTGTCGTTGCCATCCACACTCTGGAAGGCGCGCTCTTCACCCTGGCTAATTTTGGCGGTACGTTGATTGGCGGTAATAATTCTAGGCTGAGAAATAGTCTGGCTTTTACCTTCGCTTTCCAGTGCGCGCAGCTCTAAATCCAACAGGATATCGCCGGATAAATAGCCAAAGCTAAAGCCGGTGCCCGGCCCTGTGGCAGCGCCTAAATCCACCGCTAAGCCGCCCTGCGCCCGGTTGATGCCATCGGGGTTGATATCACGTCGGTTGAAGGTGCCGTCTTCCCCCTCCTGAAAGCCGCGAGTACTCGACATACCCCAGTTAATCCCCAGCTCACGGGAAGCAGTGTCCCTCGCAATGACAATGCGTGCCTCAATCTGTACCTGCCGAACGGCAACATCCAGACGGTCAATGGTACGGGCAATATCGCGCACTTGATCAGCGGTATCTTGCACCAGCAACGTATTAGTCCGGTTATCAATGCTGACGCGCCCCCGCTCGGTGAGCAGACCAAAACCGTCACCGTCGCCCCCGCGCAGCAACTGAGCTAAATCTTCAGCCCGCGCATATTTGATCTCGATAAACTCGGTGACCAGGGGCGAGAGCGTCTCACGCTGGTTGCGCGCCTCTAACTCCTGGCGCTCCAACTCGGCCAGCTCACTAGCGGGCGCCACCACAATCACATTGCCCTGCTCTCGACTCGATAGCCCCTGGCTTTGCAGAATCAGCTCAAGCGCCTGATCCCAGGGCACATCATTTAAATTGAGCGTTACACGCCCCGTTACGCTGTCGCTGGCGACTAAATTTAGCCCGGTAAATTCAGCCAGCGTCGCTAGCACCGAGCGTACTTCGATATCCTGAAAATTAAGACTCAGCCGCTCGCCGGTGAAGCGCTCTCCGGTTGCCTGAGAGGGTTGCGCCTCTTGACTGGCGGGCTGCACTTCTACGGTCAGGGTGCGCCCACTTTGCGAGGAGATCATCGCATAAGCGCCCTGGGTAGCGATTGCTAGCTGGGTGGCATCCTGGCTGGCACGGGGCGTAATCCGTGTGATGGGGGTGGCGAAATCGGTGACATCGTAGACTTGGTTAAGCGAGTCTGGAATCGCCACATCGCGCAGATCCACCATCACTTGATCGGGGCCGCCTTCTCGCACGTTCGCCTCGACGCCTTCGCGATCAAAGGTCACTATCAACCGTCCGGCGCCGTCTTCACCACGACGAAAGTCAATATTCTCAATCTGCGGCCCTTCATCGGTTTCAAGTCCCGCTGAAGCGATGCTGGGAGAAGGGCTAAGCGAGCGATTGGCGCCTGAAGCAAAGGTAATACGTAGACGATCACCCAGCACGCTGGATGTGAAGGTCTGCGATTCGCGCAGATTGACCACCAAACGCGTGCGGCCACTGCCCTCCAGAGCGGTAATTTGCTCGATACCGAGGTTGTTAACATTAATGCGCCGATTGGATAGTCCACTTTGGGTTGCTGCCAAATCCAGCGTCACTCGAGGTGGGGAGTCCAATCGGTAGCTGCGTAACTCAGGCACGCCACCGGTGAAACGCAGGTCAAGGTGAGCACCACCGTTCTCGGCGGGCTGAACGCCAATATCTGTCAGCACCGAGGCAGCCGCCATTGAGGGCAACAGTGAGCATAGTGCGGCCATGGCCATGTAGAAAGTGATTCGCCAAGCTGTAACTGCCATGAGCTATTATCCGCTTACTCGTTGTTTTCGTTGATGACTAGCGACACTTGCCGCTCCTGCCACCCTTCAGGCTGGGTGAACACCCGTTCTGTCACGCGTATCTCTTGAGCGCTGATCTGGGCAATACGTCCATAGTCGGTGCCCATATAGTTACCCTCTTTAACGCTGGTCACGCTGCCATCCGGGGATGCAATCAAGGCCACTTGTCGCCCTCCCATACGCATGGTACCGACCAATCGCAGCTCTTGCAGCGAGAAGCGCTCCAGTGGCTCTGGCGTGCGCTGCCGGTCAGGGGCAAGTGACCCTTCGCTTCGATCAGCGCTCCCCTGAGCAATCTCTTCAGGGGGTAAAAAGGGGCTACGTTCGTTGCTATATAAATAGGACAAATCCGCGCTCTCGGGCAGCGCAACAGCCATAACCGGCGGCTGCCCGCCAGGGGACTGACGAATATCGGCCAGCGTGCCTTCAAGTTGTGCCAAATCGGCGTCCACACAGCCTGTAAGCGCCACTGCGGAGACCATGAAAGAGACCGCCCTTACCGCAAAAGGTAGTTGTTTAGCCCTCATGGTTCCCCCGCCCCCTCTGTGGAGGCTTGGTCGCCCTCCTCCACATAGCGATAAGTGCGAGCCAAGAGCGAAAGGCGCAGCGCATCGCCACGGCCATCGACGGGTTCCAGGCTAAAATCGTGCTGGGTCACCATGCGGGGAAGCGAGGCAATGTCGGCACTGAAGCGCGCCAACTGGTGATAGCCGCCCCGCACCTGTATATCCAGCGGTTGCTCGACATAATGGGCCTGGGCTTGCGTTGGACGCAGCCGAATCGTTTCAATGGTTAAGCGGTTATCGACGGCGGCATCGCTAATGCTATCCAGCAGTGACGGGATTTCTGCATCGGTGGGAAGCATGGTGCGAAAACGCCCCATCTGCTCTTCCAGGGTCGCCAACTGCTCACGCATTTCTGGCAGGAATGCCGCTTGTGAAGCTTTGCTGCGGTATTCGCTCAGCAGCCTGGCTTCTTGGCGCTGGGCGGCCATCACGGCTTCGCGCTGTTCGCTCACCACCAGCCACATCATCACACTCAGTGCCGCCAGCAGCGCCAAGCAGCCGCACAATGCTTTTAGTAGCCACGGCCAGCTACCGGCCTCTTTAACGTCGAGATCCCGCCAATCGACATCGCGCAGACGCTGCCATTCAAGCGCCCACCGCTCGCGGTTAAACCTCATGGAAGCGCCTCCTCAACGCCCTGCGACAGTTCGCTGGCGGTCTGTTCCACCTCAAAACGAAATACGCGGCCTGAGCCATTCTGCTCACTCTCCACTGCCGAGAGCGAGGGCACTGCCAAACCAGGTAGATCGGCAATACGGCGCAGTTGTTCGGAAACCTGGCGCTCACTGCCGGCCACTGCCGTTACGCTGACAGTATTACCGTTCTTAGCTAAGCGTTGATAAATGACGCCATTGGCCACGCTCTCCGCCACGTCATTAAATAGCTGCACGGCATCCGTCCTTTCAGACTGCAGCGCCTGAAACACCGCGATCTGCTCACCTAAGCGCTCGGCGTCACTGGCGTAGCGTGATACGCCAGCAATATCGGTATTAAGACGCTCAATGTGGTCACTAATATAAGCATTACGCTGCTGCTGGGCTGCCAGCTTGAGCTGGTAAAAATGCGCGATCAGTAGGCCAAGCACGACACCCACCACCAGCATGGCGGCTACCACGACGTAGAATTTGCGGGTTCGCCGTTCACGCTGCGCTTCCCGCCAGGGCAGAAGATTAATCGTCATGCTCATTGGCTAACCCTCATCGCCAAGCCACCCGCAGTGAGCATCGCCGGGGCATCGTTGGTCAACGCCTGAAGGTTCAAGCGCTTGTTGACCCGCATGCGCTGAAAGGGATTGGCAATGGTCACCGACATACCACTATCTTCCGCAATGCGTTCGGCAAGCCCTGGAATCACACTCGAACCGCCCGCTAATACGATGTGTTTCACCTCTTGCTGACGCCCGGCGGTGTAGTAGAGCTGCAGGGAGCGCCCTACCTGCTGCACCACGGTTTCCAAAAAAGGGTTGAGCACACGCTCATGGTAGTCATCAGGCAGTCCGCCGCGCTTTTTGGCGAACCCCGCCTCCTCCATGCTCAAATCGTAGCGGTCACGAATGGCATCGGTGAGTTGGCGGCCGCCAAAAACCGTGTCGCGGGTATAGACGATATGCCCACCGCGAACGACGTGGAAGGCATTCATATTGGCACCAATATCCACCAGCCCAACGCAGGCGGTAGGATCATTCTCTACGTTTAGCTGGCGGCGCAATTCGGCAAGCGATCGCTCCATGGCAAAGGTTTCCACGTCCACTGCTGCGGGCTCTAAGCCTGCCCGCTCTAGCGTGTCGGTGAGCTGCGTCACATCCTGCTGCCGGCAGGCGACCAGCACCACCTGCTGTTGCTCATCGTCAAAGGGCGCGGGCCCAAGACACTCGAAATCAAACGCCACTTCATTGAACGGAAATGGAATATGGCGGTCGGATTCGGCCACGATGCGCTCTTCAATCTCCTCTTCACTCAGCCCGATAGGGAAGCTCAGCGTTTTAGTGATCGCAGCGCTGGCTGGAACAGCCACCGCTGCTTTGCGGGTAGAGGGTTTGGCATGTTCCACGGCACGGCTAAGCACACTGGCGACGTCATCGATATCGCGGATACGGCGCTCCACCACGGCCCCTTCGCGCAGTGGTCGAACGGCATAGCTTTCTACCTGGTAATTATCGTGGCACTGTTTTAGCTCAAGCAGCTTGACGGTCGCCGAGGTAATATCGACGCCGATCAACCCTTTACCAGATTTAAGAAAGCGCATATTGGGTCTGGCTCCGCCTGATTGTCGCCCGTTTATTACATGTCGTTTGAGGTTACATGATTTTTAGTTGCGTCACACGCGAACCAACTTAGCGCACATCAACACTGGTGGCCGCCGCCTCAGGTTCCTATAATGGCTGCCAATTGCATGATACGGCCGTTTTAGATGCCGATCTTTTCATTCTTCCCAGGGTGCTCTCCGTACATGACGTTTCTTCGAACCCTTATTTTGTCGCTGTTTTTCATGATTGTGTCGTTGGTAGGGGCTAGCGCATTAGCCGTGATTGGCGCCGCCATTTACTTTGCCCCAGGGCTGCCCGACGTTCGCCAGTTGCAAGACTTTGAACTGCACACGCCGCTGCGCATTTTTACCCAGGACGGTAAATTGATTGGTGAGTTTGGTGAAGAGCGCCGCATGGCGATCAATTTTGATGAAGTTCCACAAGATATGATCAACGCCTTGACCGCCGCCGAGGATGCCAGCTATTTCGACCACGCTGGCGTCGACCCCAGAGGCTTGGCGCGGGCTTTAGTTCAACTGACGATGAGTGGTGATATTCAATCAGGCGGCTCGACAATCACCATGCAGGTCGCGCGTAACTATATGCTGACGCTCGATCAGACCTTTACGCGTAAAATTCGTGAGATCCTGCTGGCACTGCAAATGGAGCAGATCCTCAATAAAGAGGAAATCTTCGAGCTTTACGTCAACAAGATTTTCCTGGGCAACCGCGCCTACGGTATCGCTGCCGCCGCCGAAACCTATTACGACAAACCACTCGCCGAGCTTAGCCTGGCACAAACGGCCATGATTGCCGGTTTACCCAAGGCACCTTCTGCCTTTAACCCGCTGGCTAACTCCGAGCGGTCGCTGATTCGTCGCAACTGGATTCTATTCCGTATGCGCGAGCTGGGGCATATCGACGACGCCACCTACCAAGCGGCCGTTCAGGAACCCGTCACGGCCCGTCGTCACTACACCCAAGCCGAAGTCGATGCTGCCTATGTTTCAGAGATGGCGCGTCAGTATGCGGTGGAGCGCTTCGGCGATGAGGCTTACACCGGCGGCTATCGCATTTACACCACTATTGATAGCGAGTTGCAGCCCTTTGCCCGTCAAGCGTTGGCCAATGGGCTAACGGATTATGACTTACGCCACGGTTGGCGCGGGCCAGAACAGCGTGAGATTGCCGCAAGCCTTGTCGAAGCACAGGAGCAAACCGCGACCCAAGGCCTTGAAGAGGAGCTTGCCGAGTCACCCGAGATTCGCGAGACCGCACGGCAAGCCGCCCAGCGCAGTCAAACCCAAGTCGAAGGTATCGATGGCGACGTCAGCAACTGGGTGCAGGTGCTTGAGCGCACGCCCAACTATGGTCTGCTCCAGCCCGCCATCGTGGTAGAGAGCAGCGGCCGCGAAATGCAGGTGCTCACTCGCGACGACGGTCTACAGACGATCGGTTGGGAAGGCCTGAGCTGGGCACGCCCCTATTTGAGCCCGCGGAGCCGCGGAGCCGAGCCCAGCTCGGCGGAGGAGATCGCAGTACGAGGCGATATGATCCGCGTAGTTGAGAATGAAGACGGATCGCTACGCCTCTCTCAACAGCCGGATGCGGAAGGCTCGCTGGTCGCCCAAGACCCACAAACGGGTGCTATCCTGGCACTCCAGGGCGGTTTCGACTTTAACGCCAGTAAGTTCAATCGTGCTGTACAGGCACGACGCCAGTCTGGCTCTATCTTCAAGCCGTTTATTTACTTAGCGGCCCTTGAAGATGGAGAGATGAACGCCGCCAGCGTCGTTAATGATTCCCCCGTGGTTCTTGACGACGGCAGTAACTCATTGTGGCGGCCGGTCAACTCCAGCCGTGACTTCCAGGGCCCTATGCGCTTACGTCCGGCACTTGCCCGTTCGCGCAATCTGGTCACTATTCGCGTTCTACAAACCATGGGGCTGGATTACACGATTAACTTTTTGGAAGGCTTCGGCTTCTCTCCTGCCCAGCTCCCCCGTGGCTTATCATTAGCGCTAGGCAGCGCAAGCTTAACGCCGATGGAGATGACCAATGCCTACGCAGTGCTCGCCAACGGTGGTTTCCAGGTGTCGCCCTGGTTTATTGAGCGGGTTACCCGCGACGACGACAATGAGCTGATCGATGAAGCCACGCCACAGGTTGCCTGCTCCAGCTGTGCCGAAGACCAGGAGACGGTGGAAATTGATGGCCGCGAATACCCGATCGCCAAACGGGTGGCCGACCCGGCCGCTGTCTACATTCTGCGCGATATGCTGCGTGACGTAATCACCTCGGGTACTGGCCGCGGGGCACTGAGCCTTAACCGTGAAGATATCGTCGGCAAGACCGGCACCACGAACAGCCAGCGTGATGCCTGGTTTGCGGGCTTTAACAGCAACCTGGTGACCACGGTATGGGTGGGTAAAGACAGCAACGAGACCATTTCTGAATATGGGGCTCAGGCCGCGCTTCCTATCTGGATAGAGTTCATGGGTGATGCCCTGGAAGGCACCCCGAACGCCGTACCCGAGCGGCCCGCGACGATTGTCACCGCCCGAGTGGATCCGGACACTGGCCAACGCTTAGCGGACGGCCAGTCTGGCGGGATTATCGAGCTGTTCCATCAGGATCACCTGCCGGATTACCAGCAGCGCCGCATTAGCCGCGAGCTGGAAGAAGCCAGTGGTTCTCAGGGGTCAGGTACCGCTGAGTCGATCTTCTAACTCAGTCTTCTAGACCTGCCAATCCCGTAGTACACCAAACGAAAGGCCCGGAGAGATAATCTCCGGGCCTTTTCTGTTGCTGGCTACCTTTGGGTCTGTCTGTAGCGTTTAACCACTAACGGGTGTCGCAGGCGCTTCGCGCTTACTGGCCAACCAGTTAGCCCCTATGGCGACAACCATGACCGCGACACCGGCAATTTCGGTCATCAAATTAGGGTAGAACACCCCAAAAATCGCAGCGGTAATCGCAATGCGTGGTAGCCACGACATTTTGGTAAACAGATACCCTTCCAACGCCGCGGCAAAGGCACCTAATGCCAGAATGGCAATCACTCCATTCCAGATGACCACCGGCACCGGACCACCAATGATAATCTCAGGGTTGAAGACCATAAACAGCGGAATCAGGTAGAGACCTTTGGCAAACTTCCACGCCTGGAAGCTGGTTTCCATTGGCTTACTGCCCGCAATCGCCGCCCCGGCAAAGCCTGCCAAGGCGATGGGAGGCGTCACGTTGGAGTCCTGGGAGTACCAGAACACGACCAAGTGAGCGACCAGCAGCGGCACACCAAACTCGGCTGTCAATGCAGGCCCGACGAGCACAATGAGCACGATATAGCTGGCAGTAACAGGCAGGCCCATCCCCAACACCAAGCTTGCCAACAGCACCATCACCAGCGCCAACACCAGGTTGCCGCCGGAGAAAGCCAGCATCATGGAGGAGAATTTCAGCCCCAGGCCGGTTAACCCCACGACCCCAACGATAATCCCGGCGACAGCACAGGCCATGGAAACCGCTACCGCATTGCGCGCGCCTAGCTCCAGGCCTTCGACCAGCTTGGCAAAGCCTGTACGTACCACGTCTTTAATCGCTGTTGCTGTCACCGGCTGGCCCTGCCTGGGCGCCACAAAGAAGAACCACAGCACATAGCGCAATACCGCTACCGCCAAAATAGTGATCACTGCGTAGTAGCCTACCCGCATGGGCGACATACTCATGGCCAGCAGCCAGACCAGCACCGCCAACGGCAGCAGGAAGTGCCAGCCATCCTTCATGACCTGGCGCATCTGCGGCAGCTCATCCTTGGGTAGCCCCTGCATGCCCTGCTTAAGAGCGATAATATGCACAAAAAGATAGACCGTGGCGAAATACATAATTGCCGGCAGGATGCTGACTTTGACGATATCCAGGTACGGCGTATTGGTGTACTCAGCAATCAGGAACGCCCCGGCCCCCATCAACGGCGGCATGATCTGCCCGCCGGTTGAGGCCGCCGCTTCGATACCGCCTGCCTGCTTGGCTTTGTAGCCCAGTCGCTTCATCAGCGGAATGGTAAAAGCACCGGTGGTGACCACGTTGGCAATCGCGCTGCCAGAAATAGAACCCATGCCTGCCGACGCTAATACCGCCGCCTTGGCTGGCCCGCCACGCTGGCGTCCGGTCGCCGCATAGGCCATATCGATAAAGAACTTACCCGCCCCGGTACACTCCAAAAAAGCACCAAAGAGGACAAAAATAAAGATATAGGTCGCGGCCACGCCCAGCGGCAGCCCGAAAATACCCTCTTGCCCCAGGTAGAGTTGACCAGCGACCCGGTCAATGGTGTATCCGCGGTGCTCAAGAATGCCCGGCATCCACTCACCAAGCCACGGTAGCTCGCCCCGCGGCCCCGCAAAGGCGTACACAATCGCCAATAGGCCAATGACGGTCATACCAAAACCTACCGCGCGGCGGCTGGCTTCCAATACCGTCACCGTGGCAATACAGGCGACCAGAATATCGGTACTGTTCCAAAAACCTGCACGACTAAAAATTTCATCCAGGTTGAGTACCAAGTAACCACCGGTGAGAATAGCCCCGGCGAAAAACAGCAGATCAAGCCCCCAGCCCAATACACCACGCTTGCGGGTGGGGCCGAAGGCTGGAAACATTAAAAATGCCAGCACCATAATCAGTGCCAGGTGAATACTGCGCTGATAAAAAAGCCCTAAGGGCTGAATGCCAGCAGAGTAGAGCTGAAACAGGGAAAGACCCACCGCCACAATGGTGATCGACCACAGCACCATGCGGGGTTGAATCACATTACCGCCCGGCACCACGCTCGACGGTTGATTGGATTCGCTCATGAAGTCCTCGGAAGCGTTAACTAATGTCGTTTTTATTCACGCGGGGATGCGTGAGGGTCTATCAACTGAATGGTCACGCGTTGCCCAGCGGCGTGTTCACTTAGGCTGACTGGCGCATGCTCACCGCCTGGCCACACCACGCGATGATTAACAGCCGGTGAACCTACCCTCAACACATAACGGTTATTGGTGACAGGCTCGTTAATGGCATTAATCCAATAACCGCCTTCACCGTCTGATACCTGCTCACCGCGGCCAAAAATATGCCCAAGCCCTGCGGCGAAATCGGGTTGATGGCTACGCTCCAATTGCATGACACCCGCTACATTACGATAGCAGTCCAGCACCGTGAAATGTTCAACGGAGTGTTGCCACTTGATGCACCAGCGACCGCCAGCAGGTACTGCCTCATCCACTAGCGTGTCGCCCTGTTCGGTCACCACCGCTAGGCGCATAAACGCCGACGCCGAAGCGGGGGAAGCCCCCACTTCGGCGAACGGACAACATGCAATCAGTAGTGCCATCAGTCGTTGCTGCCACTGCATGGCAATATCCTTCAATGCACGTTAGCGATTAAGGACGCAGACGATCCGGGATTTCAGCACCAACTTCTTCGAAATAACGCAGCGCACCGGGGTGCAGCGGCACAGGAGTCGACTCCATAGTGAACTCAATGGTGGTGTCGTTAGCCGCCGGGTGAACGGCAATCAGCTCGTCGGTGTTTTCGAACAGTAGCTGAGTCAACTGATAAGCCAGCTCTTCGTCCATGTCAGAGTTAACGACGAGGACGTTGGGAATACCCAGGGTCTGCACGGCTTCGTCCATACCGTCATACATACCGGCGGCAAGCTTGTAAGGTGCGAAGACTTCTTCTTCTTCCCGAGCATTGGCCACTTCTTCATCGGACAGGCCAATCAGGCGAATATCACGGGTGGCTGCCAGGTTGAGAATCGAGCTGGTGGGCGGCCCAACGCTCCAGAAACCGGCGTCGATATCACCGTCGCGAATGGCATCTGCAGTTTCGTTGAAGTTAAGGCGCTGGGGGGTGAAATCGCTATAGCTAATACCATTGGCTTCAAGCAGAGCACGGGCATTGAGCTCGGTGCCGCTCCCCGGTGCACCGACGGAAACACGCTTGCCCGCTAGATCAGCAATCGATTCAATATCCGACTCGGCCAGCGTTACCAGCTGTACCGCGTTGGGATAAACCGAGGCGAGCGCGCGGATGTTCTCAACCTGACGGCCTTCAAAATCATCCGTGCCGGTATAAGCCTGATAGACCGTATCGGCCAGAGCCAGGGCAAGATCCGCGTCACCGCGCATGATCAGCCCCATATTTTCAACCGAGGCACCGGTCACTTCAGCCGTCGCCTGAGCGCCTTCGATATGGTTGTTGATCATTTCGGCAAAACCACCGCCGATAGGGTAGTAAACGCCACCGGTACCGCCAGTCGCGATTGAGAGTTGTTGAGCGCTTGCTGGAAGCGCGACCGCGAGCATAGAAGCGGCAGCGGCTGTGGCGTATAGAGAGCGTAGAGTTTTCATGAGCATTTCCTCCGTCCTGCTTGGACTTATAGGTATGGTTGACGATAAAAGGAGGTGTTGAAGCCCCAGCTTCTGGCTGCCGTCACGACGAACCGGAAGCGGTGGAAGTGAAGTTAGCACGGCTTATGCGTTAGATGCTAATAGGCGTTATCAGCGCAGCAGCGCCTTTACCTCTACAGCCGTGAGTGCCTAAGAAGGTGTAACCGCCCAGCAGTTAGATCGAATAGCCAAAACTATTAAAATCATGAAATTCAGCATAAATGTCTTATTTTATGCCGAATTGTTATTATTTATTAAAAATGGCCGTTAATTTCGCCCACCCCATCGTTATTGTTGATTCAGGATAGGAGCCACACTGCTATGGAGCCCGGTTTTAAAGAAGAAGGTAGTCGGGAAAAAGACGCGCCGCGGCAAAACCTGGCCATTAGTGCTTACCGCCAACTCAAGCACGACATTATTCGTGGTCGCTATGCGCCAGAGCAGAAACTGCTGATGAGCCGCCTCAAAGAGCAGTACGGCGCCAGCACCGGGCCGCTACGGGAAGCGCTGTCACAGTTAGTTTCTGACCGCCTTGTGGTCGCTATCAGTCAGCGCGGCTACCGGGTAGCTCCCATGT
This sequence comes from Halomonas sp. FeN2, assembly GCF_020595105.1. NCBI lineage: Bacteria > Pseudomonadati > Pseudomonadota > Gammaproteobacteria > Oceanospirillales > Halomonadaceae > Halomonas > Halomonas sp. FeN2. Next base: position 3,291,932 of record NZ_CP074200.1, on the reverse strand, counting down.
CGCTGGCCGAACTCAACGATATTTACGACGCACGGGCTCAGCTTGAAGGGCTGATCCTGAGATTGGCCATTGAGCGCGGCGACGACGACTGGGAGGCCACCGTACTGGCCACCGCGCATCGGCTGGCCAAGGTCACCGACATCAACACCCCCGATGACCTGCTGGATATCTGGGATCAGCGCCACAAAGCGTTCCACACCGCCATTGCCAGCGGCTGCAACTCCCCTCACCTGCTACAAATGCGCAATACTCTGTTTGATCAGGTAGAGCGCTATCGCCACCTGTGGCTGCAGGAAACCGTGATGTCATCCCAGGCGCTGGAGCTTAAGCGCCAGGAGCACGCCGAATTGGTCGAGGTCATTCTGGCTCGCGATACCGCCGAAGCCGACACCCTGATGCGCGATCACCTGATGACCCCCGTACCGATAATTACCCGCGTCCTTCAAGAGCGCGGCATCAGTTGAGCTTTTCGCTTCGGCTCTTCGCCCCAGACCAAAGTTCTACGTTTTAAAAAAATGTAGATATTTTAAAAAAACGGCGATACATTGACTGCAAGCTATTTTGCATCTATTCCTGCCCACTATCCGAGGAATCTACGCCATGACGCATTTCAACTGGGACGACCCACTACTTCTGGAACAACAGCTCACCGATGAAGAGCGCCAGATTCGTGATGCGGCCTACGACTACTGCCAGGAAAACCTTCAGCCCCGCGTACTGACCGCCTTCCGTGAAGAGCGGTTCGATCGCGAAATCATGACCGAGATGGGCGAGCTTGGTCTGCTGGGTGCTACCGTTTCCCCCGAGTACGGCGGCGCTGGCGTTAACCACGTGGCCTACGGTTTGATTGCCCGCGAAGTAGAGCGCGTAGACTCCGGCTACCGTTCGGCCATGAGCGTGCAGTCCTCGCTGGTGATGTACCCCATCGAGACCTACGGCTCGGAAGAGCAGAAGCAAAAATTCCTACCCAAGCTTGCCAGCGGTGAAATGGTCGGCTGCTTTGGCCTGACCGAACCTGACCACGGCTCTGATCCCGGCAATATGATCACGCGCGCGGAAAAAGTCGATGGCGGCTACCGCCTAACCGGCGCCAAAATGTGGATCACCAACAGCCCGATTGCCGATATCGCGGTGGTATGGGCGAAATCAGCAGCCCACGACAATCAGATTAAAGGCTTTATTGTCGAGCGCGGCACCGAGGGTTTCACCACGCCCAAAATCGAAGGCAAAGTCTCCCTACGCGCCTCGATTACCGGTGAGATCGTGCTGGATAACGCCTTCGTTCCCGAAGAGAACCTGCTGCCTAACGTCAGCGGCTTGAAAGGCCCGTTCGGCTGCTTAAACAAAGCGCGCTATGGCATCGCCTGGGGCGTGATGGGCACGGCCGAGTTCTGCTGGCACGCGGCGCGCCAATACACCCTCGACCGCAAGCAGTTTGGCCGCCCACTGGCCGCCAACCAGCTGATCCAGAAAAAGCTCGCCGATATGCAGACCGAGATCACTCTGGGCTTGCAGGCAGCCCTGCAAGTAGGTCGCCTGATGGATAGCGGCAACTGGGCACCGGAAATGGTCTCGCTGATCAAACGCAACAACTGCGGCAAAGCGCTGGATATCGCTCGCCAGTCCCGCGATATGCACGGCGGTAACGGCGTCTCCGACGAATACGGCGTCATTCGCCATATGGTCAACCTGGAATCGGTAAATACCTACGAAGGCACCCACGATGTGCATGCTCTGATTCTTGGCCGCGCGCAGACGGGTATTCAGTCGTTCTTTTAATCACCGCACCTTGATCACTTGTCACTTATTAACGGAGCCTCTATGAACGAGCTAACCAAACCACTGGCCGGTATAAAAGTACTCGATATTTCCCGCGTACTGGCCGGGCCGTGGTGCGGACAAATGCTCGCGGATATGGGGGCAGATGTGATTAAGGTAGAGCGTCCCGGTAGCGGCGATGACACCCGCCACTGGGGCCCTCCTTGGCTGGCGGGCAGCGAAGAGTCGGCGTACTACCTGTGCGCTAACCGGGGTAAACGCTCGGTGACCGTCGATATGGCCAAACCCGAAGGCCAGGCAGTGATCAAGCAGCTCGTGGCTAACTCCGACGTGTTGATAGAAAACTTCAAGGTCGGCGGCCTGAAACGCTACGGTCTGGATTACGCCAGTTTGAAGGCGCTGAACCCACGACTGATCTACTGCTCCATCACCGGTTTTGGCCAGGAGAGCCCTTACGCTCACCGCGCCGGTTATGACTTTATGATCCAAGCCATGGGCGGGATCATGAGCCTAACTGGCAAGCCCGACAGTGAACCCGGCGGTGGCCCGGTAAAAAGCGGCGTTGCCTTTACCGATATTTTCACGGGGCTCTATGCCGCTAATGCAATTTTAGCGGCGCTTTATCAGCGCCGTGATAGCGGCGAGGGCTGCCATATCGATATGGCACTAATGGATGTCCAGGTAGGCGTGCTCGCCAATCAAGCACTGAATTACCTAACCTCCGGCAATGTGCCCCAGCGGTTGGGTAATGCACACCCCAACATCGTGCCTTATCAGGCGTTTGCTACCCAGGATGGCCATATGATTATGGCTGTCGGCAACGACGAGCAGTTCAAACGCTTTTGCGCGGTGCTTTCGCTACCGGCTTTGGCGGAAGATCCGCGCTTTGCCACCAATGGGGCTAGGGTAAATAACCGCGCGTTACTCGTGCCGCAGTTGGAAGCGGCGTTGGCCCAGCGCAGCACTGATGAATGGCTAGCCGCTTTTGAAGCCGTAGGCGTGCCCTGCGGGCCGATCAATACGCTGGATCGGGTGTTTGACGACCCCCATGTGAAAGCCCGCGGACTTAAGCAGACCCTGCCCCACGACCAAGCGGGTCAGGTGGATCTGGTTGCTAACCCGATTCGTTTTAATGGTGCCCAAATGAGCGCCACTACGGCGCCGCCCCACCTAGGTCAGCATACTGAAAGCGTGCTGGAAGAGCTCGGCATTAGCTTGGAGCAGCGCACTGCGATGCGCGCAGCTGGCATCATTTAATGACCCAAAGGTCAATGCATCCCCCTCTTAGGCGCCTCACCCGGCGCTTTTTTTTAAGCCACAGATACCGGCCAACATGGCAAACCAAGAGGCGAGCAATTGGCTAGTGCTTCGCGATCAAAAGCTGTACAATTCCTATACAAAACATATATCAAGAGCTAAGCTAAATAGCGTTGAATGCTTCAGTGTAGGCTGTAGGCATTATGTTATCTAATGTTAAGGCATTAATAGCCTCATCCAACACCCATCCACAGGAGCAGCTATGAGCCAGTGCGCACGCGTTAATGGCAGTTGCAAACGCTGTGAAGGCGACTTGCCCTTTGAGTTCACCATGGCCTTTCAGCCAATCGTGGATCTATCGCTGGCCCAAATCGTCACCTATGAAGCACTGGTTCGTGGTTTGCGCGGAGAATCCGCCTGGAGCGTTATTTCACAGGTGACTGATGACCTCCTCTACCGTTTTGATCAGGCCTGCCGGGTAAAAGCGATCGAAATGGCCAGCGCACTGGATATGCAAACCGATCTCTCGATCAATTTCTTACCCAACGCCGTTTATGAGCCGAAAGCTTGTATCCAGGCGACGTTAGAAGTTTCCAAGCGCGTGGGCTGGCCAACCCATCGGCTAATTTTTGAAATCACCGAAACCGAACGCGTCCGCGACCGGCAGCACCTATGCAATATCATTGATGCCTACCGCTCCATGGGCTTTAAAACGGCGCTAGATGATTTTGGCAACGGGTACGCCAATTTAGACTTATTGACCGATCTAACGCCGGATAAGCTCAAGATTGACCGCGAACTGGTCATGAATTGCGATAGCGATTTTCGCCGCCAGGCGCTGTTAAACGCGATCATCCTGCTCGCTCAAGAGCTTGATATGACCCTCATCGCCGAAGGTGTGGAGACCCGCGCTGAAGCTTTATGGCTGGGCCGCGCGGGGATTGTTCGTCAACAGGGCTTCTATTTCGCGAAACCCGCAATTAATTCTCTTGGTACCGATATTACCCCTCTGTTGATGGGGTTAAAAAGAGAGCTAACGGAGTTAAAAAGTGACGTAGAGACCAGCACAGGAGCGGTGAATGAAAGAGATTAGCCCTGATCAACTCTACCAGTTGTTTAACCGTTCAAAGCGTAATACCGAAAATGTTATCAAAGCAGCGCCGATTGGGATCTGTATTACGACCCCCTCTGGCCACTTTGAAATGGTCAATCCAGCGTACTGCGAGTTTTATGGCTACCAGCCAGAAGAGCTTTTAGGTCAGCACTTTACTCAAGTAGTACCTGAAGAGAGCCGGGCGGTTTTATCAGCCCTGCATGAAGAGTTTATGCAGGGCAACGAGAACCAGGAACTGCGCCAAGAGTGGGATGTTGTCATTAAAAACGGCGAGAGGCGCACCGTTATTACCGAAGCCGCACGCATTGAAGCTGACGATGGAGAGCCGCGTAAAGTCACTTTTATTATCGACATTACCCAGCGCAAGCGGCTAGAGGAGCGGCTAAAGCAGGCCAATGAACGCCTGGATCACCTGGCCCACCACGATGAGCTAACCGAACTACTCAATCGTCGTGCTGGCTTGCAGCGCCTGGATGAAGAGATTAAGCGCTTTAAGCGTTATGGCACGCCCTTAAGTATCGCCATGTATGACCTGGACGACTTTAAAGCCTTCAACGATACCTACGGGCACAGCGCAGGCGACAGCGTTCTACAACAGATCACAACCTTGATCAGCGAGATACTGCGCGACACAGATTCGCATATCCGCCTAGGCGGCGAAGAGTTTCTCATCATTATGCCAGGCGTAACCGCAGAAGAAGCCTATCAGGGCATGGAGCGTGTGCGTAAAAGCATTGCGCAAAAGTCATTTACCGAACATCAATTAACAGTAACGCTCTCATCGGGGATTGCCAGCTACGCTGAAGGCTCGGGCTCAAGACTCCTCGAACGTGCCGACAAAGCCATGTACCAAGCTAAACAGACTGGGCGTAATCGTGTTGTCATTGCCTAGTCATCAATGTAATCAAAGCTATTAAGCACTATGCTTATAAGTACTATGCTGAAAGAACATTCATCTTCAATTAGGAAGTAAGCCATGAGCAGCAATGCCGAACTGAACGAGCTAAAACATAAATACGTCGCTGCAGGCGCCGCTAGCCCCGCAACGGCGTTTGCCGACCACGCTGAAAATGCTGAAATCTGGGACGCGGACGGCAATCGCTTTATCGACTTCGCGGGCGGCATTGGCGTACTCAACGTAGGTCACCGCCACCCTAAAGTAGTCGCAGCGGTAAAAGCCCAGCTCGATAAGCTGATGCATACCTGCCAAACGGTCATGCCTTATGAAGGCTACGTGAAGGTCGCGGAAAAGCTCAGCCAGATCGTGCCGGTGCGTGGCCATGCCAAAGTCATGCTGGCCAACTCCGGTGCGGAAGCGCTGGAAAACGCGGTCAAGATCGCCCGCGCCGCCACCGGCCGCTCCAACGTTATCTGTTTCGATGGCGGCTACCACGGCCGTACCTTCTTCACCATGGCAATGAACGGCAAGGTGGCGCCTTACCAGAGCGACTTCGGCCCCATGCCGGGCACTGTGTTCCGTGCGCCCTACCCGGTGCCTTACCACGGCGTTAGCGAAGACGAGGCCATTCGTGGTCTGAAGATGACGCTGAAAACCGATGCCAACCCGAAAGATACCGCGGCCATCGTGCTCGAGCCGGTACTCGGTGAAGGCGGTTTCTACCCGGCCTCTACTAGCTTCCTGACCAAAGTTCGCGAAATCTGCGATGAGCACGGCATGCTGATGATCATCGATGAAGTGCAGTCGGGCTTTGGCCGTACTGGCAAAATGTTTGCCATCGAGCATAGCGGCGTTGAGCCGGACATTATGACCATGGCCAAGAGTATGGCCGACGGCATGCCGATCTCCGCCATCGTGGGTACTGACAAGGTGATGGACGCTTCAGGCCCTAACTCCTTGGGCGGTACCTACACCGGCAGCCCCACCGCCTGTGCGGCCGCGTTGGCAGTCATGGAAGTGTTTGAAGAAGAGAACATTCTGGAGAAGAGCCAGGCCCTGGGCGACAAGCTGGCCAAGCGCTTCAATGTGTGGGCAGACAAGTTTGATTGCATCGACCATGTGCGCAACATGGGTGCCATGGCTGCATTTGAGCTAGTGTCGAACAAAGCCGACCACACACCTAACCCGGAACTGGCTGCCGCGCTGTGCAAGAAAGCCCGTGAAGAGGGCTTGATCCTGCTCTCCTGCGGCATGTACGGCAACACCATCCGCTTCCTGATGCCCGTCACCATTCAAGATGATGTGCTCAATGAAGGCCTAGATATTATTGAGTCCTGCCTGGATTCACTGGTGTAACGCCAAGCTAACTGACGTTAGTGCATACGTGAATACGACGCCGCCCAATTTGGGCGGCGTTTTGGTTTAACGAGGCCGACGATCGCCTTCCAAAAAGTTAGCCGTAAAGACCGCTTTGCCATGGGTCTCAAACGACCACTTCATCACCTCGCTTAACGCTGCCATTACTTCGTCGAACTCGCCAAATACCTGGGTGCTCATGCGATTCGGGTGTACTTCCAATCCCGTCGCTTCCAGGCGTTTTACCACCTCTTTGACCACCGGCTTGAAGTCATCGGCCAGTGGGTAGTAGCTAAGCTGTACGGAAAGATACATAACGCCTCCTCACGCTGTGTTTGAGGGCCTGCTGGTTACGGATAATCTTTGCCAGGCAGCCACAATAGCGGCACGGGTCTCGTCCGGATGCTCCATCGGGAACATATGCGTACCGGGAACCTCGCTCACCGTTAACCCCTTGCGCTTCAAGCGCTTTATCCGTGAAGCGGTCAGTAAGTGGGACTCTTTGCCCGCCACCAGCTCTAACGGCACGCCCAGCCGTTGGGGCAGGCGCGAAAGGTGATCCGGCAAATGGCGGAAAATTTCCACCTCAATACTCGGGTCAAAGGTCAGTTCAGCACTGCCGTCATCCAGTAAGCGCGTCCCTGCTTCAATGTAGTCGTTGAGCGCCTCCGGGGTAAAGCGACGAAACAGCCCCCGGCGACCCAGCGAGCTTGCCATCGCTTCGCGACTCGGCCACACGGTGCGCCGACCCAGGGTTTTACCTGCAGGGGTAACCCGATCCACAAAGCCAAACCGCTTGGCGGCTTTCATTGCCCAGGCGTCCGTTCCCAGCATCAAGGGCGGGTCGAGCATGATCACCCCGCAGAAGCGCTCAGGCTGTTTATCCGCGGCCATGGCCATCAAGGTGCCACCCAACGAGTGCCCCACGCCCAGCAGCGGCGTATCGCTCTCAGGTAGGTAGCTCAGCAGCTCATCCACCAGATTGCCCCAGTTGTGGTTTACGGGGTAGTCAGGGTGGTGACCCAGGCGATCCAGAGGATGTAGATCAAAGGTCTCTGCCAGGGGATTCAACAGGCTGCGATAGCTTAGGCCCGGAAAACCATTGGCATGGGCAAACACTAAACGGGGACGTTGGGCAGCATTAGCAGACATGGTAAGGCTCGCGCGTTAAAAAGGCAGGAAGACGGCGAATGTGAAATATGATTATTTACGCCGCCTATCATACATCTGTTTTAACGCGCTACTGAATGAGCGTCAATGAGCATAAGGGTTAACAGGCTAATTAAAACAGCGACAGTTGATGCTCCTGGCTGTTGTCCGCCAGCCGATACCCTACGCCAAGCAGGCGTACGGGACGCTCGCCCCTGGCCCAACCGACGTTAAGCAGAGTTTCAAACTGTTCAAGGTTGGGCGCGGGGTCGGCATGCTCGACGGTGGTTTGGGTAAAGTCGCTAAACTTCACTTTGACGATTAGCCCGCGCACCGCCAGTGGTGGGTCAAGCCGTGCGTAGCGGCGCTCTAAATCTTCGATCAGCGCGGGGAGTTCACGGCGGCAGGCGTCGAGGTCGGGTAAATCCTGAGCGTAGGTCTGTTCGGTGCTGACCGATTTGCGCTCACGGTGGGTTTTTACCGGGCGCTCGTCCCGCCCCCAACTTAGCTCGTGTAGCCGCCGTCCAAAACGGCCGAAATGCTCGACCAGGTCGGTCAGCGTGCGGGTACGCAGGTCGGCGCAGGTGTGGATATCCAGCCCTGCCAACTTCTCGGCCGTGCGCGGCCCTACCCCATGGATTTTCTTGACCGGCAGCTGTTGTACGAAGCTATCGACCTTATCCGGCGTAATTACGCAAAGGCCGTCGGGTTTGTTCCAGTCGCTGGCGATTTTGGCCAGAAACTTATTGGGCGCTACGCCCGCTGAAACAGTAATCCCCACTTCGCGGCTGACCCGTTCGCGGATCGCTTCGGCCATTAGCGTCGCGCTGCCGTGATGCAGGGTGGTCTCCGAGACATCCAGAAAGGCTTCATCCAAGGAGAGCGGTTCAATCAGTTCAGTTACATCGCGATAAATGGCGAAGACCTGGCGGGCGACCTCTTTGTATTTGGCCATCTCACCGCGAATCACGGTGAGATGGGGGCAGCGTTTGAGTGCCTGGGCCATTGGCATCGCTGAATGGATGCCAAACTCGCGGGCAGGATAGTTGCAGGTAGCGACCACCCCACGCTGCTCGACGCTGCCGCCAATGGCAATTGGGATATCCCGCAGCGCGGGGTTATCGCGCATTTCCACTGCTGCATAAAAGCAGTCACAGTCGCAGTGAATGATTTTGCGCACCGGCTACCCTTCTAACTGTAAAAAATCACAGTTTATCACAGGGATTAGCTTTTTATGTTCCGCAGAAGGTTCTTAGCACCTGCTCATTTTCCGTCGCAGGCGCTGCCAAACGACGCGCTTCAACCGACTCATCAAACGGCTTGGTCACCACCGCGAGAAGGGTATGGAAAGGCACAAAATCACCGTCGTAAGCGGCATCAATGACCTCTTGTACCCGGTGGTTACGGGGAATAATCACCGGGTTAGCGTGGCGCATCGCGGCTAATCGCTCGCTGTCTTGATTAGCTGCCTGCTCGACCTGCCACGTATCTAGCCACGCGGTTAGCTCATTGGGCTGGGTCGTTAGCGCCAGCAGGGCCTCGCGGTGTTTATCACTCATTGAGTTAGCGTATTGGGTGAGCGCATCAAAGGTAGCCATCATATCCATTCGCCCCTGGTGCATTTGGCTTTCTAGCCCTTCCATAAGCGGCACTGCCTGATCACTTTCTGGCGTGAGGCCCAACTTATCGGCGTGCAAACGGCGCTGTTCAGCATCAAACAGTGGCTCAAAGCGGCGAATAATCTCGGTGGCCTGCTCTACCAACGCTTCGCCTTCTTCACGCATCAGCGGCAGTAGCGTTTCGGCAAAGCGGGCAAGATTCCACTGGGCAATGGCGGGCTGGTTGTCAAATGCGTAGCGGCGACCTTGATCGATGGAGCTAAACACCTTCTGCGGATTAAATTGCTCCATAAAGGCACAGGGACCGTAATCGATAGTCTCCCCGGCGATGCTGCAGTTATCGGTGTTCATCACCCCGTGGATAAACCCAACGCTCATCCAGCGTGCAATCAGCACCGCTTGGCGGGCAACGACTGCTTCCAGCAGTGCTAAATAAGGATCTTCGGCGTTGGCGGCAACTGGGTAGTGGCGTTCAATGACATGATCCGCCAACGCTTTTAACAATGCTTCATCTCGCCGTGAGGCGGCGAATTGGAAGGTTCCTACGCGGATATGGCTGCTGGCCACGCGGGTAAACACCGCGCCGGGCTCAGCCATCTGCCGTATCACCCGCTCGCCGCTGGTCACCGCTGCCAGAGCGCGGGTGGTGGGAATGCCCATGGCGGCCATAAACTCGCTAACCAAATATTCACGCAGCACCGGCCCTAACGGCGAACGGCCGTCGCCACCACGGGAAAATGGCGTGCGGCCGCTGCCTTTTAGCTGCACATCTCGGCGCACGCCGTTCTGGTCGATCACTTCACCCAGCAGCAGCGCACGGCCATCGCCCAGTTGCGGCACAAAGTTGCCAAACTGGTGGCCTGCATAGCCTAACGCCCCCGGCTTGGCTTCTGGCATGAGCTGGTTGCCGCTAAACCACTGGGCCAGCGTTTCGGAGTCAGGTATCTCTTTGGCGCCTAGCTCATGAGCCAGCGGGGCATTAAACGCGATCAGCTCAGGGCTGGATACAGGCGTTGCCTGGGTGGCAACCCACAGGGGTTCGGGTAAGGTGGAGTAGAGATGTTCGAATGGCAGCACGTTAGGCTCCGCTGTTGATGGCGATATCTACCTAATACCCTAGCACTTTAGTCAAGTTAACGCCGTTGCAAACAGCGAACAGCCTGCTCGAGCACCGGCGTCAACGGCGCCCGCCATTGGTGGGTCAATAGCGCATCTGCCCGGGTGACGCCGAGGGAGAGCGATGCTAGCGGCATGCCCCGCTCATGGGCGGCGCGGCAGAAACGGTAGCCGGAAAACACCATCAACGAAGTGCCCACTGCCAGTACCGCCTCCGACTCTGCCAGCGCCACCTGCGCCGCCAGCCGCCGTTCGGCGGGCACCACATCGCCGTAGAACACTACGTCAGGCTTCAGGATGCCGCTGCAGCGCGGGCAGTCGAAAATACGAAAGGCGCTGAAGTCGGTTTCAAGATCGGCGTCGCCATCCGGGGCGTGCCCTGCCTGCAAACCAGCAAAGCTCGGATTCATGCGCGCCATTTCGGCATGCATGGCGTGGCGCATCATTTGATAGTCGCACACCATGCACTTCACCATGTCCGCCCGACCATGCAGGTCGATCACTCGGCGGGAACCGGCGCGTTGATGCAAACGGTCAACGTTTTGGGTCACCAATTGCTGGATGTAGCCCTGGGATTCCAGCGCGGCGAGCGCACGGTGCGCGCCGCTGGCTTGGGCTTCGCGCATGGCGCTGAAACCGATCAGTGCGCGGGCCCAGTAACGCTGGCGAACGTGATGAGAGCTCATGAAGTCGCCATGCTGCACCGGGGGTGGCCGCTTCCACTGGCCATCCGCATCGCGATAGTCCGGAATACCGCTATCGGTACTCACACCGGCACCGGTAATCACCCACAGTTTTGGGTGCCGCTGAATAAAATCAGCCAGTTCCTCGCCCGCCTGGGCAACGCTTTCTGCAATTTCCACGGCCTGCGTCAATCGTTCACCTCTAGGCAATGTGGCTCGAACTCAACGATACTGTATAGCAACAGCGGGCCATGCAACGCGCCCTTCAACGGTTATTGTGCACCCAGGAGATACTCTTATGCAGCACGATCATGACATTATTATTGTCGGTGGCGGCATGGTGGGCGCCGCCCTGGCCGCGCGGGTGGGTCATGCGGGCTTCTCTGTCGGGCTGGTAGAGAAAGGTGCCGAGCCAAGCGAGCCCTGCGGCGACTATGATCTGCGTATCTCGTCGCTAAACGCGCGTTCGCTCGCTTTTGTAAAGGCCAGCGGCACAGCGCTCCCCGAAGAGCGTAGTTGCCCTTTCCGGCATATCGATGTCGCCAACCAGGACGGCACCGGCCACGCGCTGTTCTCCGCCGCCGATAGCGGCATGGATGACTTCGGCATTTTTATCGAAAACCGCGCTCTGCAGTACGCCCTGTGGCAGCGCTTGGCGCAGCTACCCAGCGTCACTTGTTACACCCACTGTGCGCCACTGAGCACTATTGCGGCAACGTCTGCCCGCCAGCTTGAACTGGATAACGGTCAGACACTGAGCGCACCTCTGGTGGTTGGGGCTGACGGCGCCCGCTCGACCCTGCGCGAGCTGGCCCAGATTTCAGTGGAGAGCTACGATTACCACCAACGCGCCATGATCATTAACGTGGAAACAGAGCTGCCCCAGCAGGATGTCAGCTGGCAAGTGTTCACGCCGACCGGCCCGATTGCCATGCTGCCGCTACCCGGCCACCGCGCATCACTGGTGTGGTACGACCACGAAGACGCCACCCGTGCCCGCGAGGCGATGGATAACGCGACGCTAAAAACCGCTATTGAGGGCGCCTTCCCCCGCCGCCTGGGGAATATCACCCGGGTGGTTGCGCGCGCCAGCTTCCCGATTAAGCGCCAGCACGCCAAGCGCTATATCGGTAAACGTTTAGCGCTAATAGGTGACGCGGCTCACGTGGTGCACCCGCTGGCAGGCCAGGGATTAAATATTGGCCTGCACGACGCCGACACTCTTGCCGAGATTATCATTCAGGGACGCGACCCCGGCGATTACCTCAACCTGCTCCGCTTTGAGTGCCAGCGCCGGGCGGCTAACCAGGCGATGATCGCCGCCACCGACAGCTTTCACCACCTGTTTACCGGCGCCAAACCGCTGCGCCAGTTAGGCGATTTAAGCCTGCAGCTCGCCGAGCGTTTCCCGTTCGCCAAACGCATGATGATGCAACAAGCCAACGGGTTGAATCCGTTTAAAATGCGCTAATGGCGGGCAGTATGCGTTTATTCAGCTAAGGGCCAAACGGTTGAGCCCTGCCCTTAGCTGACTATTAGGGCATCAGCTTTTCGCTCTGAACCGAGCAGTAAGGGTTGCAGAAAGATATAGAGACGCTTGTAGCCTTCACAATGCCCTCTACCCCACAAAACGCTTCGCCATAACCCAGCTTGGCGGTTTTAACAACTTCACAACAAGTCTTAAGTCATCCAACCTATCCCCGTCCGCACTAGCGCAATGCGACTATAAAGCAGCCGTCTTTCAACTCTATTAACCAATTCCTCTTCATAAGGATAAAAATGAGTTTCATTATTCTTTTAACTATTAGCGAATTCTAAAACCTATAACAAGAAACGTTAAAGACAACAGTAGTATTCACTGTGCAAGCGTACTCGTGAGTAGCACCAATCTTATAAACCTTATACATGTCAGCCTAATGGAAGTTTTTTCACTTTAACTCTTTAGCACCAAGCCTTGGTGCCGATAGTAGGAAAGGAGCCTTGGGTGCTCCCCCACCATGCGGTTTACAGGGCTCTTCCCGCAAGCTTCATGACTCCCCTTCCTATATGAGAAAAGATAATGCTGCAGGCACTCCACCGTGTTTCATTAGGGCGTAAATTTATATTAGTTCTAGCCTTACCATTGATAGCCATGACATGGTTAGCCGTGGCGGGTATTTTGGAACGAAAAGAACTTGTCTCTGAAATGAGCCACCTTCAGGAAATGACCGTGCTAAGCCAATATGCCGGTGAATTGGTTCATGAGCTTCAGCGTGAGCGAGGAATGTCAGCAGCATTTCTAGGTAGCAATGGGAATAATTTCCGTGCGGAACTCCCCGACCAGCGCCGAGAAACTGACAAGCGGCTCAACGAGTTCAACACCTATACGGCTAGCCTAGTCTTTACTGACGCTGATGCCGAAGTTCAAGCCCAGGTGAACCAGGCCAACAACCTTTTAGAAGAGTTAACCACCCACCGCCAGCGCGTTGATAGCCAGGATATAGTAGGTGAACAATCTAATGGCTACTACACAAGCATTAATAACTTCTTAATTAGTATTGTTAGCCAATTAACATTCAGCGTCGAACAAGGCGAAGTTATCAGACAGCTCAATGCTTACTACAACTTGTTGAACATTAAAGAGCTGGCTGGCATAGAGCGCGCCATGTTAACCACCGCGTTCAGTACTGATGCCATGTCTAGCGATATGCACTCCAACCTTCTCTCTTTAACGGGCCGGTCTAGCGTATATATCAGCAGTTTTAACAGTTTTGCGAATGAGAGTATTCAAAACGAGCTGGCTGGGGTATTGGCAAGCGACCTTGCCCAAAACCTGTTAGGAATGCGTGGTATCGCCATTGAACAAGGGACAGCGGGCAATTTTAACGTTGACCACCAACAATGGTTTGAACAGCAGACCGCACTCATTGACCGAATCGCAGTGGTTGGACAGAAGGCAGCCGAGGTTTTGCTTGAGACGGCTCAAAACTTGCGTGATAAAGCGGTAAGTGAACTGACGTATTACTTGGTTTTCTCTTTGGCAGCCGCGATTTTAGCCATTGTGCTATCGGTGCTGATTGTCCGTAGTATCGCGCGGCCCTTACAAATAGCACTTAAAAATGTCCAAACACGCGGTGGCGACCTCACTCAGCGCCTAGCCGTGCCTGGTAGCGATGAACTGTCTCAGCTCTATCAAGCCTTCAATGAATCGACGAGTAAAACAGAAGAGTTAGTGGCTGGCATCAAACAGGGCGCTCAATCCGTCGAGCTAGCCAGTAAAGAGATTGCGAATGGCAATGCAGATCTCGCGCAACGCACAGAAGAGCAGTCCGCTTCGCTGGTTGAAACAGCGTCCAGCATGGAACAGATTACGGCGACCGTAAAACAGAGTGCAGATACCGCCCAGGAAGCACGTCGCTCCACACAAGAGATGGCTAATCAGGCCAATGAGGCGAACGTGATAGCCGAACAGGCTCGCGTGGCAATGGAGCAGATCGAAAGAGCCAACGAAAAAGTCACGGCGATCGTTGAAGCCATCGACAACATTGCCTTCCAGACTAACCTGCTTGCCTTGAATGCCTCCGTCGAAGCTGCGCGTGCGGGAGAGCAAGGTCGAGGGTTCGCTGTTGTGGCCTCCGAAGTACGCAATCTCGCCAGCCGCAGTGCAGAAGAAGCCAAGCAAATCCGTAAGCTCATCGAAAACAATGTGGCAAGCATCAAGGAAGGCGGCAACCTTGTAACGTCCACCAGTGAAACGCTAAAAACTATTGCAGAACGCGCGCAGCACACCGCCGCGCTGGTGTCAGAAATATCGTCTGCCACTAACGAACAGTCACACGGTATTGAACAAATCAACCAGGCGTTGACCCAGTTGGAAGAAGTAACCCAGCAAAACGCGGCGCTGGTCGAGCAAGTGGCCACCGCGAGCCGCTCGCTCGACGATCAGGCAGGCGACATGGCCGACATGGTGGGCCGCTTCAAGGTTAGCGAAGGGGATAATTCAATGGCGTTGGCCCATCACGCCTACTAGCACCAAAAACCCTCCTTAAGCAGCCCACCCCTCGGTGGGCTGTTTTGATATAAAAAGCGCTAAACCTGACTATGCTGAGTAAGCGCCGCCCCTGGCGGCCAATAACAATGACAATTTCTCAGTAAAGGACGTCTCATGCGAAGTACACAGCGACACTCTTGCGTAATCACGGGCCTTGGTCTGCTGATGGCCTTCCCCCTTTGGGCTTGGGATGGCGTCGTCGAGAAACAGACCTTCGAAATGGATAGTTTCACTACCCAGGGCGGCGAGACGATTCCCAACGTCACGGTGGGTTGGGAAGCTTACGGCGAACTCAACGACGCCCGCGATAACGTCATTCTAATCACCCACTTCTTCTCAGGCACCAGCCATGCGGCAGGCCGCTATGAGGTAGATGGGCAGCCGACCGGCTACTGGGATGCCATCATTGGCCCCGGCAAGCCACTCGATACCGATGAGTACTACATCATCTCCTCGGACACGCTGGTCAATCTCGGCGCCAATGACCCCAACGTCACCACCACCGGGCCCGCGTCCATTAATCCAGACACCGGCAAACCCTGGGGCATGGACTTCCCGGTCGTCACCATCCGCGATTTTGTCGAGGTACAGCGGGAGCTACTGGAAAGCCAAGGCATTGAATCGCTGCATGCGGTGATGGGCGCCTCGATGGGCGCGCTACAGGCGATTGAGTGGGCCAGCGCCTATCCTGATCGCGTAGAGCGGCTAATCTCGGTGATTGGCGGCGGCGTTGCCGACCCCTGGTTGCTGGCAACGCTAAGCGCCTGGGCCGCGCCGATTAGATTGGATGCCAACTGGAATGAGGGTAACTACTACGACGGCGAGCCGCCCACCGAGGGCCTAAAAGAAGCGCTGAAACTGGTGACGCTCAACGCCAACCACTGGCAGTGGGCCAACGAAACCTTCAACCGCGATTGGGCCGATGAAGAACGCGACCCGGCTGAGGATATCAACGCCCGCTACGCCATCGAGAAAACGCTGGATGACATTGCTGCCGCCCGGGCTGCCACTTCTGACGCCAACCACCTGCTCTACCTGGTGCGCGCCAACCAAACCTTTATAGCGGGCCATGGCGATTCACTAGAGGAAGGACTTGCCGCCATCGAAGCACCGAGCCTGATGCTGTATAGCGAAAACGATCTCGTCTTCGCGCCCCAAGGCGTGCGCCGCACCGCCGAGCTGATTGAAGCAGACGGCACCGACGTGACGCTTGAAACTCTGGAAGGTAATCGCGGCCACTTGGATGGCGTGGTTTCCATCGACCAGGCGAGTGATACGTTGCGGGAGTTTTTACAGTAAGGGGGGAGCGCTGGCTTTTAGACTAAAGCCAGCGCTTAAGAAGTTACGATATGAACCAGACTAACTAGCCGCCAGGCCAGAGCCTCTAAAACATTAGCGGCTAGCGTTTTCCTCGGCCACCTGACGAAGCGCATCGACCAGTACGTCGGCAGGCTGGGCGCCTGAAATCAGGTAGCGGCCATCGAGAATGAAGCCCGGCACGGCGGTGACCCCTGCTTCCATGAATCGCTGTTCTGCTGCGCGCACTTCGTCCGCGTACTGGTCAGAACGGGCGATGGCCTCGGCGGTGTCGCCGTCCAGCCCAACCTGAATGGCCTTCTCGCGTAGAACCTCTGGGTCTGAAGGGTTTTTCGCCTCACCGAAGTAGGCATCGAACAGTGCTAACTGCAGGGGCGTCTCTAGATTTTGCGTTGCGGCCCACGCCAGCACGCGGTGGGCAGCGAAGGTATTGTTCGCCTGACGTTCCTGGGCACCACGAAAATTTAATCCAAGCTCTTCGGCCACCGCCATAATCTCACGCTGGGACTGCTCCATGGTGGCCGCGTCCTTGCCGTACTTGCGGCACAAGTGCTCTAAAATCGGCTCGCCTTCGGGCGGCATATCCGGGTTGAGTTCAAAGGGCTGCCAGGCCAGCTCAACGTCGATCTCGCCATTGAGTGTCTCTAGCGCTTGCTCCAAGCGCCGGTAGCCAATGGCGCACCACGGGCAGGCCACATCGGACACTAGGTCAATTCTCAACTTTTGCATAAGGGCTCTCCTTGCGGGGTTCGGTCATCAGCGCACAAACTGCGTCAGCACCAGATTGGGCAACTGTACCGGTTCGGCAAATGCAACGACAAGCTTGGCGTAGCTATGCCCCATATTCTTCAGCCAGCCTCCCCTAATCCAACGTTTTCTGAATTCGGTAAAGGAGCGCCAACGCCTCGTCTTCTGACAGAGGTGAAACGGCGTTAGCCAGCGCGGCCTCGATTTGTGCCGCGGCCTGTCGGCCTTGCAGCGCCTTAGCTTCACCACTGGGCGTTAATCGAGCGAGCTGACGGCGGCCGTGGCGGTCATCTTGCCGCCTGACGACATACCCTGCTGTCTCTAACCCCGCCAAAACAGATTGCATGGACTGAGGCGTAATAAAGGCTGCATTGGCGAGATCAGCGTTTGTCATGTCCGGTTGGCTCATCAACGCGGAAAGTACGGCATTTTGTGCGGTGGAAAGTCCGCACGCCTTCAGAGCTTCGTCCATGCGACGGCGTAACCGATGCTGAGTTCTTTTTAGGTTATACCCCAAAGACCTCTCCAGACTGTATTGCTTTACCATATAAGCTTCCTTACACTATATCAGGTAGCTGATATTATACATCACTAGGAGAAAAGGGCATGGCGTCTCTCATCGGCATCGATTTTGTGGGCATTCAGGCAGATGACCTGGAAGCCGCCAAGGATTTCTATCATGGCAAGCTCGGCCTGCCCATCATCAAGGGCCCGCCTGACGCCGTGGTATTCGACGGCAAGCCAGCGCCTTTCGCTGTTCGCAAGCCTCTCTCCGATCTGTCAGCCGCCAACGAGTATTTGGGAGCCGGGGTTGCGCTATGGTTTGCCTGCGATGATGCCGATGCTCTTCATGCAGAGCTCGCCAGAGACCAAGTCGCAATTGTATTTCCTCCCAAGGATGGCCCCTTCGGCCGTTACTTCGCTTTCCGCGATCCGTTCGGCTACACAATCACGGCGCACACCGCCATAAGTCAGGATAGCTGACATGACCCGCTACTGGATGGGAGTCGCCTGTGAGCAACATGCGCGGGCAGGCCGTGATGGTGGATTTGCCCAACTGGGTCACGGGAAGCAGTCTGCCATCAAGGGGCTGAAGAAAGGCGACTGGATCGTCTATTATTCCCCACGCGAAAAGATCGATGGCGGCGCTCCTGTGCGGGCGTTCACGACCATCGGCCAAATCACCTCGGAAAGCCCCTACCAAGCGGATCAATCCATGGGGTTTCATCCTCACCGTGTCGATGTGGATTACCTGCTCACCGCAGTACCGGCCCCGATCCAACCACTCCTTGAGGTGCAGGAACTGACACGAGGTCGAAAGGCGAATTGGGGCATCGTCATGCGTGGTGCAAAAAGGGAGCTTTCCGAAACGGATTTTCGAAGCATTGCCGTTGCGATGGGCGTTGATTGGTAATCACCCAACAACCCCTCGCGACCTTTCAATAGCAGCGTTGGAGAATCTCGCAAAGGTTGCGGATGTTAGCGCTGCTAGATACGTGCAAAGCCTGCGCTGGTAGCGAATCACCTGCTTGAAAGCACAGTAGAAAAAAAGGTTATTCGCCCGCCACTTCAGAAAAGTGACCCGCTTTATCCAGGGTGTATTCGGCAAAATCCCGCGCCAGGTAAAGCGAACCCGAGTAGACGCGATGGGCCTCCTTTCGGATATCCTCAATGGACGGCGACGCATGGGGGTTGATCTGGTAACGGGGACTGAAATGCGTCAGCACAAGGTTGGGTAGCTGTACCGATTCGGCAAACGCGGCGACAAGTTTGGCGTAGCTATGCCCGACCTCACCGGCCTTCTGAGCCATCTCTTCGGTATAGGTGGCTTCATGTACCAGCACCTGCGCCCCCGCGCACGCCTCGAACAACAAGTCAGGCTGATCATTGTCCCCAGCGATCACCACTTTTCTCGGCTTGTGCTTGAAGGTCAGGTAGTCATGGCTTTTTAAAAGCTCACCCTCAAACTCAACATCCAACCCTTGCTTCAACTGCCCCCACAACGGCCCTCTTGGAATTCCTTTTTGCGCTAATTTATCCACATCCAAGGCAGCATCGACTTTTGTCTCCGTAAATCCATAAGCATAGGACGGCGCACGGTGTGAAAGCCTGAAGGCGGTAATCGCCATGCTTTCAAACTCAACGCTGGGCAGGTCGTCCGAGTCGATAAACTCCAGGACGAATGGCAAGCATAGCTGCGTGGCCTCGCAGGTGGCCTCCAACCACGCCTTGATGCCTGCAGGCGCCACAATGGTAAGCGGCGCTGTCCGGCCACCCATTCCCGCACTCGCCAGTATGCCTGGCAGCCCATAGCAGTGGTCGCCGTGCACGTGGGTAATCAAGATGGCTTTCAAAGAATAGAACGACAGCTTCGTGTGCAAAACTTGATGCTGGGTGCCCTCACCACAATCGATCAGGTACCAGCCTTTGCCTTTGCTCTCGCGTAAGGCGATGCCGGAGACATTTCTGCTTTTGGTGGGCACGCCTGCGGAGGTGCCTAGGAAGAGTAGGTTCATATCTTTTTCGTGATCTCGTTATACACTCTCTTTGAAAATAAGGTAGTGTATTGTCAGATATCTAAATTTAAACAGAAGCAATTTTTAAATTACTATTAGGAGCATATTAATGTAGTTGGGTCTACCTACGACCGCCAAGCTCGGCCGACGCCACTTGTGGCTTTAGAATTAGCGTACTTAGCTCGTACGCCACATTTAGCGGCTTACGAGTTGCAATATTTTGTCAATTTAATTTTGTATAATGATTATCAAACTCTTTCTGAATATTCGGATTGTAAAAAGTTTTTTTCCCGCCATTTGGGTTTTTCGGATTTAGAAGCCGCTCATAGGCAAACTTTTTATCTTTTTCCAATCTTTTTCTTATTTTGTGATATTTTGCATTCATTTTGAAATCGGAATACCTCTTCGATAGCCGTGTACTAAGAATATCGTAATCCCAAGGATACTTATCAGAAAAATCCTCCTCTGACAGGTAGACGGCAGTGGCGCCTGTATCGTTGGTGATCTGTACAGGAAGGCCAGATGTACTCTTGACCTTTTGAAACTTCACATCAATTCTGAGAGTTAAGTTGTAATCGCCAACATCCTCAACGCCATCATATCCTTCTTCTGATTTTTTGATGTACTCCAAAACTTTCCTTTCGCTGGAATTAAGGGAAACACCGGGGGCTTCACTGAAATTCCTAAAGAAGGATAGCGGCATGAGGTAAAAATTATACCCTGATAGAACATCACCAAACCAAGATGAAACTAAATGGAGATAGTTTTGCAGAGATGCACTACCTAACTCCTGAACCTTCAATGACAATAGCAAATCATCATTTACAAAATGAATTGAATTATCCCTAATCTCAGTAAGAGCAACCAAGTTATCGCTCACCGCTTTATTAATCTTTACTCCATATTCTTCTGTGACAATTCGGTAAGCTTCAAAAAGGTTAATAGAGAGCGGATTACCAGAGCGATTCTTTTTCGGTCTTTTTACGGTGGACTTCTTTCCTGTTTTAAGAGTCCTGTACTCCATCGCGTAGAGTGAGGCCACTTTATTACTTGCTAAGTTCAGAACTTTCGCTTTTAGAAGCAATTCCCAAGAGTTGATGCACAATACTGAGAAAGTTTCCTCTCGATACTTGAAGTCAGGCTTGTTGTATATCTCTATTGCCGAAAGCATTGCAGCAATAGACTTTTCTAGCATTAAGCGAGATCGTGACTTCATGAAGCTGCCTTTGGTAAGTTATCGTTGTAGATCACAGGTTGCAACGGAGCACAGCGGAATTCGCGTCCGAGAGCAGCTAATTGTTAGCAATTGTCAGAAAAATCGCCGTAGATTTTCCATGTTGTAGCTGTATGATCTTCAAATGTTCCTCCGAGGTCTAGGCCAGCCTTCTGTACGCGAACTTTCAGACCTGCATTTACGCCAAAATCATCTTCATAATTGACAATTAGTGAAAATTTCGAGAGCCCAAATTGCATTCGCCCTTTAGATACAGCCTGCCAAGTCGGTTCGTGCGAAAACCATACAAGGTCATTCGGTATTGATGGCTTGTGCTTGTTGTTAAGAGTAGCCTCAAACAAGAGGGATCTCCCGCTTTTGACCGAACCACTTGCGCTTGCTGCTATATCAGCTTCAGGTAATGGAGCAGAGATTTTTGAGGAAAACTCTCGCGACCATCCACGTACATGCTCTACTGTAATCTTACTGGCACCAAGACTCATCAATAAAAGTATTGCCTCGGAGAACTTATGCTCGAACGCCATCCGATGAAAAGCAGCCGTCGTATAATAGACAGATGGCAATGCAGGATGTGCAACATATAAAGTTTGTTCACGAGGATGCCCTGGAGGAAACTGAAGCGCACCTGCTTCAGTTCTACCAATTTGGAGAATGTTTAAGCCGCTTTCTCTAGCCTTTGCCCAAGCATTAATCGCTTCAGTTGCAATCGAAACTATCGGCCCATAAATTGATAAATTTAGCGCCTCCTTCCCAACGCTTGCAGCAATTTTCCTCCAATCGTCAGGCCTTTCATCGGATCTCTGGTTATCAGCTACTCGACGTGCAGAGTCGACCACTTCGTCGGGCTGGACAATTATAAGCTGTCGTTCTGAATACGGAAGATAAAGTAATTTTTGTGCATTTTTGTCAGTCATAATTTTGTAATCCCGTTGAAATGATAGCTTACACTAGCGATCAGCCACGCGCTTCAGCGCGTCGGCTGCACCGCTTTTTAGATGCTGCTTAGCCATCACTAATCGCCTCACAAAGGGCTGAGAACATATCTTCCATCTTAGTATATTCACTCACCATTATCGCCAAGTGCGCAACGACCGTGGCCAATTCGCCAACCGAATTATTTAGTCCTTGATTCTGTACAACCCCTCCGACATACCCATTGTTATTTTCATTATGCGCGTTAGGCTTGGTGCCAGGATGGACATGGGTGTAGCTTTCACAGAAGTTTGAATACCAATCTTTATCCGCGCACAGCAGAGATGGCTCGTGCTTTTCTACGAGCTGTCGGATCTTTGCAGGGCTGAAATATCGAAGCCTAGTTTTTGTATCAGCCCCAATCCATTGCTGCAAAGAGTCTTTATCCACAACAGAGAGAGCGACGAGGTTTGCAACTTCTCCAATTCCCCGAATAAGATTTAGAGCCTCATCGTAAAATCCTCTGCAGATAAGTATGTGGGCGCTACTAGCCAAGTTGTAGGCCCTTCCAGAAAGGGCTTCAAGTATATGGTGCTCGCCAAAACACCTCCGGTGGCACGTACCTGCTTGGTAGAGAATGGATAGCGATATCCCGATGACGTTAAGGTCGCTCTTCACTGAATCCAGCTTTGCAGCGCTGAGCTTTTGGTTTTGCTCGGCGATCTTTGCAAGCATCTCTATGTGGTCAAGGCCGGAAGGAATGTCCATAGGTACGCTCATGCAGCTAATAATGTGTATATGCCCTGCCACATAACCCCAATGAATGAGCGGGCATATTGATAAGGGTTATGCAGCCACCGAAATGACTCTACCCCATTGGTTCTTCTGCCTACAAAGCAAATTTAGGCAGTATATCCAAAAATTCGCGTGCCATCGTGTTTTGCTCCGCCCAATTCTAGCCAACCCCCTCACACCCCATCTCCCCACCAAACCACTGTTGCTTGAGCCCCCGCTGCTTTTCCAACAACAACGTCAGGTACTCACGCAATGGGTGGGCGGATGGCAGCGCGGCAAGATGCTTACGAAGCCTGCGTTGGAAGGGAAACTGTTCAGCGGGCACGTGCAGCGGCGTCGCGTGTTGGGTGAGCCATTCGAGGGTGGGCAGGAGCAAGTGAGTGGCGTTGCTGTCGAGCGCTAGCGTGACGCCTTTTACATCGAAGTCACCGGCGTAGATATGTGTTCGTCTGGTTTTGTGCCACGCCTCGGCCAGTAAGGCAAAGCCGCCGCCGTAGTGGCTGTCGCCGCGGTAGACGACCAGCGGGTTTGCATAGCCGCTTAGTGCGGGTAGTTCCGGCGAAAACTCATAGAAGCTGTCGAGGTTTTCAACCTGGATTAGGGCGCTGAACGCGCTCAGCTTTAGCGCATGCACATCCACATCACGAATAGTGCGTGGTTCGTTGGCAAGACCTGCTATTGGCTGGGGTGGAAAGCTGACGAGCACCCGCCGTGCCCTTGGGCTTTCGCGAGTTGCCTTGTCTTCCTCCACGCCCTCTTTCGCTTGGGCGCTGCTGGTCAGGCCGCCGAGTGAGCGGCCTAGCGGGGCTATGCGGGCGCTTTCTAGTACGTCATTGATCTGTGCCAGCAGGGCGTCGTCAAAACGCAGTGTTTTACCGTTGATTCGCTTGGCCAGGTCAATGTCGTGCTGGTGGCACCAGGCCACTACGTCGTCTACCCACTGGCGGCGCGGCTTCTCCACCGCGGGCTTGCGGAGAAGTTCGCGGGCGACGCCGTTAAGGCCATTGCGTGCACGGCTGGGTAGGTTCATACGGAAAGCTTTAGTTCTACATCGTGGATCAGTCGCAGGTGGTTGAATTGGCTGGCTTGGCTCTCCTGCTGTTTGAGCCGAAACGCCTTCTGATCGCTGCGCGGCAGGCCCTGGTATTCGGAAATTACCTGGAAGAGCCAGATCTCATCCGGCCACTCCAGCGGGCTTTCGCGCAGGTATTCAAGGGCGCTGACCGGCGCCGCATGGGGCTGGTCGATCACGCTCAAATAGAAGTGTTCCACATCCTGCTTGAGCGCCTGCTGGCGGGCGGCGGCAAGGCTGGCTTCTTGAGTTAGGGCGGGAGGTGCTGCTTCAACCGTTTGTGTAGTGTGGCGCGGCTGGGGTAGCTGGTGCAGCAGCTCGGCGAGCAACCGGCTATCCAGGTTGCGATCCAGCGCCGGGGCGGCCGCCGCGCTTAGCGGGGCGGCTTGATTGACCAGTCCTGGCACCTCGCTGCGCCGGGCGTAGTTGCCCGGCACAAAGCCGGGGTGTTCGCGCATAAAGGCGGCCATGCCGCTGATCAGGCGGCTGCGCGCCTGCTGTTTGCGAAAACGCGCCATCAGCTCGATCAAGCGCCGCTGTACTTCGCGCAGGCTGGTGTAGTGGTGGCTTAGCTGCTGCTGCAGTTGGCTGATCAACAGCTTGCGCAGGCTGCCGTCGCTGCCCACCAGCTCGATCAGCTCGTCGAAGTCGATCAGCGCCAGGCCGTCCAGCAGCCTCGCGATCTGCTTCTGGGCGCGGTCGTTTTCGCGGATCTTGTCGTTGAGTTGGCTGACAAAGCCGAAATCACTATTCAGCCGCTGCCATAAGCTGTCGATGGCATCGGCGAAGCGCCCGTTAAGGTCGTCGACTTCCTGGCGCAGGCGCATTAACTGCTGCTCCAGCCGCCAGTGTTCGCCGCGGCTGCGTGCCTCCCGGTAGCTGTGCACCAGGGCACGAATCAGCTCCAGGGTTTCCGCCACGTCGGCATTCACATGGCGGCGGGTCTCGTCGGCAAGCATCTCGGCGATCAGTTCGCGCACCTTGGGCGCCAGCTTCACGCCGCTCTGCTCGTCCGGCCGCCATAGAATGCGCGCCGCCAGCAGCTTGCGTAGCGCGCTATCGCTAAGCGACTCCAGCGGCACTTCATCCCGGGTGTAGGCCTGCATCAACACATCGGCGTGCTTGCCGAGCAGCGCCAGCCGTTCACTGCCGGTTTTCAACAAGCGGCTTTCCAGGGCGTGTTCTCCGTTCGAACTCACAGCAGGGCCTCCTGGGAACCGGAGCCCTCCTCGCTGCCCTCTTCAATGGGCAGGTTCTCTTCATCGCGAATAAAGCGCACCAGATCCACCAGGTAGTCGATCTTGCCGGTGACCACGAATACCTGCCGCTCTGAATGGGGCTGAAGCAGGTAGCCGTGCTCTTTCAGACGCTTGAAGACCTGCTTTACCTGGGCATCGAGCTGGTCACTTTGCGAGCCAAAAAAGCTGTCGGTGGCCAGGCGCTCCAGGCGTTCGCGCAGGCTTTGGTTGTCTTCGCACTTGGCGCTGAACTCGGCGGGTTTGAGCACATCGCCGGGCGCGGCCAACGTATCCCGGCCCAGCGCCTCTTGAACCAGCTGCAGCCACTCCAGCAGCGGCAGCAGGCTATTGAGCGTCTCACCGAGCTGACGGGAGAGCTGATCGCGGGCGTTGTCATTGAGCTGACGCCAGGCCAGAAAGTAGACGCTGCCGTCTTCGTTGCTGGCCAGCCGCCGGTTAAGCGGCCGCAGGTAGGTATCGATCTCTTCCCGGGTCTCTTCATTGGTGAGATGACGATAGCCGCTCTCATCGCTGATCGGGCAAACAAACTCACCCGCCAAAAGGCGCTCTAGCAGTGGGCCATGTTCGATCATACCGTCACCTCCTGCTGACGTTCCTGGAGCCGTTCGGCCAGGCGGCTTAGCCGTGGCTCGATGCGTTTTAACACCCGCTTGTTGGGATTGGTCTCATCGCGGTCGATCAAGTAGCGGTTGGCGAACAGCAACAATACATCGGACTCGGGGTTGGGAAACGCACCGACGATATGAATGCGGTTGCTGTCGCAGGCGTCGAACAGTTTTTCGACGTTGTGGTACGCCAGGGTACCGATCTCATCGATGGGCCAGTGAATTGCGATTTCCGCATCGCCGCGCAGCAGTCGGGTAAAGGCGAGCAGGAACTTGCACAAAATCAAATACGCCATGCCGTGGCTGGAGGACTCCAGCAGTTGTCGGTCGTTTTTGATCACCAGATCCGTGCCGCCTTCGTTCAGGTGCAGTTCCAGGCGCAGCAGGCTTTCGAAGCTGTACTGCTGGTCGCTGCGCAGCAAATCGACCACGTCCGCCAGGGCGTTGAGGTAGTCGTCGCTGGGTAGCGTCTGGCCGGATTCGCGCCACTCTTTGTAGCGCTGGGCGAACAGCTTCAGCGGCTCCCAGAAGCCCAGTTCATCGATAGTGGACTGGATGCGCACTTCGGCCTTGGTGATGCCTTCCAGGCGCAGATCATCGGCGACCTCTTCAGAGAGCCTTCGGCTTTGGGCGCTGATGCGCCGGTTCAAATCCCGGAACACGGTGAAGAACTTATCCAGGTCGTCGCTTAGATTGCGCCCTTCCTGAATCAGCTGCTGCTGTTGATCTTCCAGCAGTTTGAGCATATCGCGCAGAAGCGGCAGCTGTAGGCGCGGGTTGTCGCTTTGCAGCTTGCTCCGCTCGCTCTCCAGCGCTTCGGCGAAGCCGCTGCTGGCGTCCTTGATCAGTTGGCTTTCGACTTCCAGGCAGCCACGGCGCAGCTGTTCGATGAGCTGGTGGCGATTACCCAGCGCCTGACGGGCGCGCTCGATGCGCTCGTCCACATCGCCCAGTGGCGTGCCGGGCGCTTGGCCGTCGGGTTCAATGGCCAAGGTTTCCAGTTGGGCGAGTAGCGGCTTCAAGGCTTCCAGGCAGGCGTACTCGCTCTCCCGCTGGGTTTTCAGCGTGCTAACCGTGCTTTGGTGGGTTTTGCGCGCGGCCTGAAAATCGTTTTTCAGGTGTTCTTTATCGCGCTGGAGCTTTTGCTCCGCCTGTTCCAGCTCGGCTTCTTGAGCGACCAGCTGCGGCTTATGCTGCCCCCACTCGACGCGCATAAAGCGGGTGTATTCGGTGAGTTCATCCTGGCGGGCGGCGGTGACGCGGATGCGTTCATCCTGGCTTGCCAGCCGCTCCTTGGTATCTTTTAGCTTGGCGGGGTCGACGCCCTGCTCGGCCAGCTCCTGGCTAAAGCCCTCTTCCAGTTCCGCGCGCTGGCGTTTGTGTTCGGCATTGGCGTCGCTTAGCTGCTGCTTATACTGGCGCAGCTGGGCCTCCAGGCTATCCACCTGGCTCTGGCCGTCTGCTTTTAGCTCCAGCAACTGGCTTTGGTGGGTCTCGCTAAGGGCGGCAAGCGCCTGCTGCTTCTCTTCGCGCAGCTCCTTTTGCGCCTGCTCCTGGCTGGATAACGCGGCCTGATGCGCTGCGCGGCGCTCCTGCTGACGCTTGGTATGGCGCTCGTGCTGCTGGCGACGGGCCTCTATCGCAAACTCGACTTCCTGCTCGGCGCGCTTGTGGGCCATGCGGCCCTGATCCTGGGCTTCGTCGGCCTGCTGCACCCGCTCGTTATGCTGCTTGAGCGCTTTCTCGGCGGCCTGGCTCTCCGTGTGTACCCGGCGCTTGGCGCCATCGGCTTCTTCGATGGCGGCCAGCAGGCTGGCTTCGTCCTGGGCGTAATCCGGCAGGGCAATGGCGGAAAGATCCAGCGCCAGCCCGAACAGATCATCGCTCGCGCCTTCTGCCAACTGCGGGGCGAGATCACGCCGCTCCAGTAGCTCCGGGGCAATCACCTTGCCTAGCTGCTGCTCCCAGCCGGGGCGGTGGTAGCGCAGGAAGTGGCGCAGGCTGCCCTGCTCCGGGTCGCGCTGCTGGTAGAGCGCAAAGCAGCGCTGCTCGGCGCGCTCCAACTGCTGGCGAAGTTGCACCAGCTGCTGTTCGGCGCTGTCGCGCTCGCGTTTGCGGCTTTCAAACTCCCGGCGCAGGCCATCCAGGGTAGCGGCGGAGGCGTTGCGCTCCTGCTGGGCCTGATCCAGGCGCGCCTGGGCAAGCTCCGCTTCGGATGCCTCTTCGGCGGTCTGGGTCGAAAGCGAGAGCTGCGCTTTTAGTTCGGCTAGCTGCTCGACGCCGAGTTCCAGCTGCGCCTGGTACTCGCCTTCCAGGCGTTGGCGCTCCTGCTGATAGCGTTCGTTGAGCTGCTGTTCGGACTCCCACTGCTGCTCCCGGCGCAGGGCTTTCTCTTCGACCAGGGCGTCGATCAGCTCCTGGGATTCACGGGTCTGGCGGGCCAGT
Organism: Halomonas sp. FeN2; assembly: GCF_020595105.1. Taxonomy (NCBI): domain Bacteria; kingdom Pseudomonadati; phylum Pseudomonadota; class Gammaproteobacteria; order Oceanospirillales; family Halomonadaceae; genus Halomonas; species Halomonas sp. FeN2. The sequence continues at coordinate 3,264,029 of NZ_CP074200.1, read as the reverse complement.
GCTTCGGAAAGCTCGCGCAGGCGGCCGTCGAGACGCGCTTGGCTCTCTTTTACCGCGTCCTGCATCACGTTCAGGTGCTTTTGCAGCTGATCGCGCTGTTCCCGCCACTGGGGCAGCGCGTTGATGTCGCGTTCCAGGGCGGGCATGTCCGCATCGGCGTATTGCTCGTACTGGGTTTGCAGGTCGTTGAGACGGCGCTGGGTCTGCTGTAAATCGCTGACCACTTCGCTGTGGCGGTCGTTCAGCTTATCCCGCGCTTCTGCGTAGTCGCTCTCCCGCTGCTGGAAGTCGCGCTGGTGGCGGGCAAGCTCAGCATCCACATCGGCCATGCGGCGCTCTGCTTGCTGGCGGTCATCTTCCAGCTGGGGCTTCAGTTGCCACAGCGTGGCATCCAGGTCGGCAAGTTCACGATCAATACCGGCGAGCCGGGCCAGCGATGCCTGCAGCGGCTCCAGGCGCATGGATTGGCGCATCTGGGCTATCCACTCCCGGGCCTTGGTGTTGCGAATCCGGGTCACCGGGAGTTCAACGCCATCCTCTTCGAAAATCGCCGCCAGCATGGTTTTGAGGGTGTCCATCTTGCCCTCTTTGGCATGCACCGCCGAGACCAGCTTTTCGATATGGCGGATGCGCCGCTCGGGTTTCACCAGGCTGAACTGCGACGCGATCTGGCGCAGCTTCAGGCCGTCGCGGCTGTTGCCGTGCAGTTGGGTAAAGTCGTTTTGGATCACCGAGCGAAATTCAGAGGTCGCGCCCAGCTTGGGCGACACCGGCGTGCCGTTGCGCCGCAGGCCGCTGGCCCACTGGGTGTAGTCCAGCGCCGCCACACCCGCGTCGCTCTCCACAAGATAGTCTTCCGGCTGGTAGGGCGCGCCGACAAAGCGGTACTCCACCCCGCCCTCGGCCTTGCGGGTCAGCACCGCCTGGCAGATGTTGCCCGCTTCGCGGCGGTATTCGTACACCAGGTAGCTGTTGCGGTGGGGCAGGTAGAACGCATCAAACTTCATGCGCGTTTTGGGCACTACTTTATTGGGTAGCTCACCATAAAACACCGGCACCAGCCGCTGCAGCGTGGTTTTACCGGAGGCGTTGGTGCCACAAATATTGGTGTGACCGTCCACACTCAGTTCGACCACCCCTTCCAGGTGGCCGTGAATCATCACGATGCGTAGCAGGTGGGCCATGCCGTGTCCTTTCGATGACGATTTCAAGGGCGATCAGGATCGTTTTGCTGATCGCTGAAAGCAGCCATTTTGCCAGACACCTTGATGGCTTGTCTTACTCATTACCTATTGGTTAGCAGTCCCTCAAAGAAACTCACTGCATTGGCCTCTAACCCTTCCAAGTAGTAGCCGCCTTCCTGTACCACCAGGGTGGGTACGTTGAGGCCCGCGACCCGGCGGCCCAGTTCACCAAACCCCGGCGTGGAAACAGCCACTTTGGCTTGGGGGTCGCGCTCGTAGATATCAAACCCCAGCGCCAGCACGATGGCGTCAGGCTCGAACAGACGGATGGCCTGGCAGGCCTCCTCCAGGCGATCAAAGAACACCGCTTCTTCTGATCCATGGGGCATTGGCAGGTTGAGGTTATAGCCCAGCCCAGCGCCCTGCCCGCGCTCGTCTTCAAAGCCGGTTACCGCCGGGTAGAAGTTGGTGGTATCGCCGTGGATCGAGATATACATCACATCGTCGCGCTGGTAGAAAATCTCCTGAATGCCCTGGCCATGATGCATATCGGGGTCGAGCACCACGATGCGGGGGTATCGTGAGGTGAGGCGCTGCGCGGCAATGGCGGCATTATTGAGAAAGCAAAAGCCACCGGCGGAATCGATACCTGCGTGGTGGCCCGGCGGGCGCGATAGCGCATAGGCAAATCGCTCCCCGGCTAACAGAGCCTCAGCCCCGGCGACCGCGCTTTGCGCCGACCAATAAGCGGCTTGCCAGGTATGCTGGCCCACTGGCGCACTACCGTCGGCCAGGTAGCGCCCGGCTTCCGCCAATATGCCGTGCAGAGCATTGGGCGAACGCACAAAAATATTGGAGATAACCTCTTCGCCCCAGTCTTCACCAAGGACATGCCAGCGCCGATGGGCACTTTCCAGAAAGCGCAGATAGGCCAGGGAATGCACCGCCCTTAAAGGCGCCACGCCATGATCCGCGGGAGCCTGAATATCAAACCCTAGCTGCTTGGCAGCGGCCAGCAGCTGCGTAGCCCGTTCAGGCACTTCCTGGGGAATGCGCATCTTGCCACGGGAGAAGTAAGTTTGCGGCTGATGAAGCAGTTGGTCAGCGTGGAAGAACGTCTTCATCGGCACTATCTTCATCAGAACTATCTCCGGTTTCGCCCACGCCCTTCACCACGAAATGGCGGGCAACGCCTATGTGGTAGTCAATCGCCTCGCGGCAAGCGGCAGGGCTGCCGCTATCCAGCGCATCTAGCAGTTTAAAGTGGCTGGTCGCGATAGTGTCGGGGGCTTCATGGGTCTTGGTGATTAAAGTGATGCATAGACGCAGTTCATGGGTTAAATCATCAAAGGCGCGCAGCAGCCGCTCGTTGCCCGCGTAGTGAAGCATTAAGCGATGAAACTGCAAATCCTCCTCGATGCGGCGGGTGCCATCGTTACCAACGGCCGCCTCACAAAGTACGTCTACCTGTTGTTTCAAAGCACGTTGGGCCTCTGGCGTATAGCGTTCGGCCAGACGCTGAATAGCGTGACGTTCCAGACACAGTCGCAAATCAAACACGTCTTCGAGTTCAACGGCATTCAACGCGCGAACAAAGAAGCCCCGGCGCGGTTTTGAGATCAATAAGCCACGGCTTTCCAGTAAACGAGCGGCCTCACGAACCGGCGCGCGACTGACCCCCAAGTCGCGGGAAAGCTGCACTTCAGAAAGTCGCTCACCGGGTAAAAAGTGTTGCTGAATAATCGCTTGGGTTAAGTAGTCAGCGACCTGTTCGACGAGGTTTTGCTGCTGGATAAAGGCCCTGGGAGCCGACGTAGAAGAAGCCATCGCATTCACTCATGGGGTATGACGTGTTCTTCCCAGTATGACGAAAAAAAGCCACTTGTCGACGAACGATTGCCGACTGTCGACAGTTTTACCGTGTGCTGCTATGGTCAAAGCAGGCCCCCAAAAAACCTCACAACAGGGCCTGACACATCACGCCTCGCTCGCCTAACGACGACGTAACCTCATTACGTGCTAATAACCGAGGAGCAGGAAACATGAAGAAACCTTTAGCGTTGGCTATTTCCGCTGCAGCACTCGCTTTTACCTCCGCCGCCCTGGCCGATGACCCCAAAGAGGGTGGCGTGGTTAACACCATTATCCAGCCGGAACCGCCCGGCCTGGTGCTGGGCATGGTACAAAATGCCCCAACCCGCACCGTGGCGGGCAATATTTACGAAGGCCTGTTGCGCTATACCACCGACCTAGAACCCATGCCGCAGCTGGCGGAGTCGTGGGAGGTCAGCGACGATGGCCGTACCTACACCTTCCATTTGCGTGAAGGCGTTACCTGGCACGATGGCGAAGCTTTTACCGCCGATGACGTCGTGTTCTCCGCCGATGTCTTCCACCGTGAGTTGAACCCCAGCGCCCGCGCCGTGCTGCAGCACGTGGAGAGCATCGAAGCCACGGACGACCACACCGTCGTATTTACTCTGACTCAACCCTTCGGCCCTTTCCTGCTCTCCTTTGAAGCGGGCACTTTTACCATGGTGCCTGAGCACCTGTATGCGGGTACCGATTTCCGCAATAACGAGCACAATGATCACCCCATCGGCACCGGCCCGTTCAAGTTCGACAACTGGGAACGCGGCACGGTGATCGAACTGGTTAAGAACGAAGAGTATTACGAAGACGGCCTGCCCTACCTGGACGGCGTTAACTGGCACGTCATCCCCGACGGAGCCTCCCGCGCAGTAGCATTCGAGAACGGCACCATTGATGTGCTGCCCAGCGGTACCGTCGAGAACTTCGATATTCCCCGCCTGGCCGAGATGGATAACGTCTGCATGACCGAAGAGGGCCATGAGTACTTCAGCCCCTTCGCCATGCTGTGGATGAATAACCGCGAAGGCCCCACGGCGGATAAACGTTTCCGTCAGGCGGTCATGTACGCCATGGATCGCGAGTTCGCCAAAGATGTGTTGTGGAACGGCCTGGGTAATGTGCCGCTCTCCGCCTTTGGCTCCAATGCGCGCTTCCAGAACGACGACCTGGAACCCTACGATCACAACCCCGAACGCGCCCGTGAGCTACTGGATGAAATGGGCTACGACGGCGAAGAGATCACTATTCTGCCGCTGCCCTATGGGGAAACCTGGACGCGCTGGGCCGAAGCCGTGCAGCAAAACCTGCGCGAAGTGGGTATTAACGTTGAAACCCAAGCCACCGATGTGGGCGGCTGGAACCAGCGCCTGGGCGATTGGGATTACGATCTCGCCTTCACCTATCTCTACCAGTACGGCGACCCGGCACTGGGTATTTCACGCACTTACCTTTCCGACAACATCGCCAAGGGTTCGCCCTGGAATAACGTGGAAGGTTACGAAAACGAGCGTGTCGATGAGCTGTTTAACGAGGCCGCCACGGCATTCCCCGATGCAGAGCGCGAAAAACTCTATCGTGAAGTGCAGGAAATCCTGCACGAAGACGTGCCCGTTGGTTGGCTGATGGAGCTGGGCTTCCCGACGCTCTACCGTTGCGATGTGCAAAACCTGGTCACCTCCGGCGTAGGGGTTAACGACGGCTTTAAAGATGCCTGGCTAGACCGCTAGGGCTTAGCCATACCCAGGCGGTCGACACCGCCTGGGTGTTTCAGCTACATCAGGAAGGTGTCTATGGTTTACGCTCGCTTAATTGCCATGCGGCTTTTTAAAGCCGTTATCGTTCTGTTTTTGATCGTTATTTTCAATTTCCTCCTGATTCAAATGGCCCCCGGCGACCCGGCGGCTATTTTGGCTGGGCAAGCGGGCGCTGCCGATCAGGAGTTCCTCAACCAGTTGCGCGAGCGATTCGGCCTTGATCAGCCAATGTACGTGCAGCTGTGGCGCTATATATCGGGTATTGCCATGCTCGATTTCGGCTACTCCTACCGCTTGGGTGTCCCGGTGTTTGATCTGATCATGGATCGTTTACCTGCCACCCTACTGCTCACCGGCACCGCTTTTGTACTTTCGCTGGTGCTGGGCATCGTGGCGGGTTCCATGGCCGCGGCAAGGGTTAAAAAACCCTCTGGCTCGCTGATTATGGCGCTGGCGCTGGTGTTCTACGCTACCCCGCTGTTCTGGGTAGCCCTGATGTCGGTGGTGGTGTTCTCGGTCTACCTGGGCTGGCTGCCCGCATACGGGCTTTATACCGTCGGGGCCGGTCACACCGGGTTTGCGCTGATGCTCGATGTTGCCCAACACCTGGTGCTCCCGGCAACCACGCTGGCGCTATTCTTTATGGCGATTTACACCCGTATGACGCGCACTTCAATGCTCGATGCCGCTCAGCAGGATTACGTCAAAACCGCCCGTGCCAAAGGCTTGAAGCCCAGCATTATCCAGCGTCGCCATGTGCTGCGTAACGCGCTACTGCCCATTATTACCCTGGCAGGTCTGCAAGCGGGGCAGATGGTCGGCGGGGCCATCCTGACCGAAACCGTGTTTGCCTGGCCGGGCATCGGCCGCCTGATGTTTGAAGCCCTTGAACAACGTGACTACAACCTGCTGCTGGGTATTTTCTTCTTCTCGGCGGCCTTGGTGATTGTCTTCAACATCATCACCGATTTGGTCTACAGCTTGGCTGATCCACGTATCAAGAAGGGGGCCGCATGAGCTTTTTCGCACGCTTCGCGCAAAACCGTGGCGCCCTGGTGGGCCTGATCATTCTGCTGGTCATTATCGCCATGGCGATACTGGCCCCGCTGCTATTTCCTGAGTCGCCCTGGCGCATGGTTCAACGGCCTTTTTTGCCACCGCTCTCCCAGGATGGCTTTCCCCTAGGCACCGACACCATGGGCCGCAACGTGGCATCCGGCTTGATGCACGGCGCCTGGGTATCGCTATTGATCGGGCTGGTATCCACCAGCGTGGCACTGCTGATTGGCGTTCCCTTAGGGGCGATTGCAGGCTACTACGGCGGCATCATTGACGATGTATTGATGCGCTTTACCGAGTTCTTCCAGACCATCCCCAACTTCGCTCTGGCAATTGTGTTGGTGGCGATTATGCAACCCAGCATCACTTCGATTGTACTGGCGATTGCGATTGTCAGTTGGCCGCCGGTGGCCCGCTTGGTTCGCGCCGAGTTTATGTCGCTGCGCAACCGCGAGTATGTCGAAGCAGCGCGCCTGGTCGGCCAGTCCAACACCACGATCATTCTGCGTCAGATTCTGCCCAATACGCTGTCGCCGATTATCGTACTGGCCTCGCTGATGGTCGCCACCGCGATTTTGCTGGAGTCGGCGCTGTCGTTTCTGGGTTTGGGCGATCCTAACGTGATGTCCTGGGGTTATATGATCGGCGCGGCGCGCACGGTGATTCGTCAGGCGTGGTGGCTAAGCTTCTTTCCGGGCGTGGCGATTCTGCTCACCGTGCTGGCGTTAAACCTGGTGGGTGAAGGGCTGGACGACGCTTTGAACCCCAAACTATCCCGCGAGCGCTAAGGACTTTATATGCCTATTACAGAGAATCAATCGGCTGACACCGTCCTCAGCATTCGCAACCTCAACATTGCACTCCCCAAAGGGGCGGATCGCGCCCTGGCGGTGGAGGACGTTAGCTACGACGTGAAGCGCGGCGAAATCATGTGCGTGGTGGGCGAGTCCGGTTCCGGCAAATCGATGGCCGCTAACGCCGTGATGGGGCTGCTGCCCAAGGGCGTGAACGCCACCCAGGGCGAGATACTCTTTGAAGGGCAGGATCTACTTGCCCTGTCGGAAAAACAGCACCGCGCCCTGCGTGGGCTAAAAATCGGCATGATCTTCCAGGAGCCAATGACTGCCCTGAATCCGCTGATGCGGGTAGGCGCACAAATTGCCGAAGTGTTCGAGGCCCACGGCCAGTTCAACCCCAAAGAGCGCCAGGCCCGCGCCCTGGAACTGCTGATCGAAGTGGGAATTCCACAGCCGGAAAAGGCCATTCGAGCCTACCCGTTTGAGCTTTCCGGGGGCCAGCGACAGCGGGTGATGATCGCCATGGCGCTGGCGCTGGAGCCCATTCTGCTCATTGCCGATGAGCCTACCACGGCGCTGGATGTCACCACCCAGGCGCAGATTCTGGAGCTGATTCGCGACCTACAGCAGCGGCGCGGTATGTCGGTGATGTTTATCACCCACGACTTTGGCGTGGTGGCCGAAATCGCCAATCGCGTCTGCGTCATGCGCCACGGCAAGATCGTCGAGCTGGGTGACGCCAAGTCGGTGCTTGAGAACCCGCAAGACGCCTATACCCAAGCGCTGATTGCCGCGATTCCCAGCAATGCGGTGCCGCCTCACCGTGAGACCAGCCAGGTCGCCCCGCTGCTGGAGATCAAGCAGCTCAATAAAGTCTTTCGCTCTCGGGGCGGCTGGCTCAAACCTGCTCGCGAAGTGCATGCGCTTAACGATGTTTCGCTCACCCTGGCGCGGGGAGAAACGGTGGGCATCGTAGGCGAATCCGGCTCGGGCAAGTCCACCCTCGGACGCTGCGTGGTGCGCTTGGAGCACCCCGACAGCGGCGAGCTGCTGCTGGATGGGGTGAATCTTTCCCAGCTCAAAGGCGATGCGCTACGCCGGGAACGCCACCGGGTGCAGATGATATTCCAGGATCCTTACGCCTCGCTCAACCCACGCACCAAAGTGGGCATGGCGATAGCCCAGGGGCCGATTGCCAACGGCACGCCCAAAGCCGCAGCGCTCAAGCAGGCGGGCGAGCTGCTCGACATGGTGGGCTTGGGCGCCAGCGCCGTGGAACGTTTTCCCCACGAGTTTTCCGGCGGCCAGCGTCAGCGTATCGGCATTGCCCGAGCGCTGGCACTCAACCCCGAGCTGATCGTCGCAGACGAAGCCGTTTCAGCGCTGGATGTTTCGATTCAAGCCCAGGTACTGGAACTGCTGGAGGAGCTAAAACAGCGGCTGTCACTTTCTCTGCTGTTCATCACCCACGACCTGCGCGTCGCCGCGCATATCTGCGACCGCATCGTGGTGATGCAGCACGGCCGCATCGTCGAGCAAGGCAGCGCCGAGCAGATTTTTCTTGATCCGCAAGAGACGTATACCCAGGATCTGCTCAGGGCGATTCCCGGCCGTGAGGCCCCCGTGGCGGCCACTGCGTAAATTGTTTAATGGTAAAAAGGATACCCAATGCAAATAACCCTGGAGGCGCTGCGCGCTATTGTGGGCCCGGCCCATGTATTGACCGGCGACGATGTACACAGCCGCCGCGTGGACTGGATGACCGGAGCGCCCTGCCAAGCCGGGGCGATCGTTCGCCCAGCGGATACCGAGCAGGTCGCTGCCGTGATGCAGACTTGCTACGCCGTGCAGCAGCCGGTGGTCACCCACGGCGGCTTAACCGGGTTGGTGCACGGCGCAGAAGCTAGCCCCGATGAGCTAGTGATTTCCCTGGAACGGCTAACCGCGATCGAAGAAATAGATCAAGTGGGCGGCACCCTCACCGTACAGGCAGGCGCTCCGCTGCAGCGGGTTCAAGAAGCGGCGAAAGAGGTTGGCCTACAGTTCCCGCTGGATCTGGGCGCTCGGGGTAGCTGCACCATTGGCGGCAATATCGCCACCAACGCAGGCGGCGTGCGGGTGATTCGGTACGGCATGATGCGCCAGCAAGTGCTCGGCCTGGAGGCGGTGATGGCCGATGGCCGGGTGGTCAGTTCCATGAACCACATGTTGAAAAACAACGCCGGTTTCGATTTAAAGCAGCTTTTTATCGGTAGCGAAGGCACCCTGGGGATTGTGACCCGCGCAGTGCTGCGCCTGCAGCCACCTACCCCAAGCGAGCAAACGGCGATGGTGGCCTGCCCCTCGTTTGAGGCACTTACCGGGCTGCTCAGCCATATGGGCAAAGCGCTTGGCGGAGGCCTCGGCGCTTTTGAGGTGATGTGGCAAAACCACTACCGGCTGCTCACTGAAACCCTGGGCCGCCACACTCCGCCGATTGCCACCGAGCATCCGTTTTATGTGATCATTGATTCCCTGGGCAGCGATGCCGAGCGCAATGCCAACCAGTTTAGCGAAGCATTAGAAAGTGCGTTAGAGAGCGAGCTGATTGTCGATGCGGTGATCGCGCAGTCGACTACCCAACGCGATGGACTATGGGCGATTCGTGAAGATATCGAGGGGCTGGTCAAGGGCCTTGCGCCGGTGCTTACCTTCGATGTCAGCCTGCCGATTGCCGATATGCAGCGTTACACGGATGCCTTGGAAGCGCAGCTAACCCAGCGCTGGGCAGAGGCGAAACTGGTGGTATTTGGCCATCTCGGCGATGGCAACCTGCATATTTCCGTTAGCGTGGGGAGTGCTGAGATCGAAGTTCGGCGAGAGGTTGAAGCCATGGTTTACCAGCCGCTAGCCACACTGGGCGGTTCAGTCTCCGCAGAACACGGCATTGGCCAGGAGAAGCGGCCATGGCTGAGCACCTGTCGCTCCAGCGCCGAGATCGAGCTGATGCATACCCTCAAGCAAGCGCTCGACCCACTTAATCTATTGAACCGCGGTAAAGTACTCCAATAAACATTTTAAGTTAAACATTCATTGTGTTTTCAGGAATCAACATGTCCCGTTACCCCGAGCACTTAACTGGCGAAGGCCCGCATAACCCCTTCCCAGGCATCAAAGTATTAGAGCGCCGCATTGGCAAGGAGATCCCCCACCGGCTGGGCTCAAACGAAGGCCTGGATATGCCCCACCGCGCCCTGCGCGATCACTTTGGCGATGCCCTTGCCGAACACGTTTACTGCTACGGCGATGCCGAAGCGCTGGGCGTGCGCCAGCGCTTGAGTGCTCAGCAAGGTATTCCGCTGGAAACGCTGTTGGTAGACGCCGGCGCTGACAGCTTGATCGCTCTGGCCCTGCGCACTACCTGTATGCCCGGTGAAACGGTGGTCTGCACGGCGGGTACCTACCCCACCTTTGGCTATTTCGCCAAAGGCCAGGGCTGCCGCCTGATCGAGCCCAGCTATTTTGAAGCACCGGGCGTGCTGGCCCCCGATCTGGAAGCCCTGGCAGCAACGGCGCATCAGGAAAGCGCGCGGCTGGTGTATCTGGCCAATCCGGATAACCCCAGCGGTCATCTACATAGCGACAATGCCATCCTCAAGCTGCGCGAAGCGCTGCCCGATACCTGCTGGCTGCTGCTGGACGAAGCCTATGGGGACTTCCGCGACGATGCCAACAGCGAGTTCGCTGGTAAAGCCATACCAGGGGTGATTCGCCTACGCACGCTTTCCAAGGCTCATGGCCTGGCGGGCCTGCGCATTGGCTACGCCATCGCCGCCCCTGAAGTACTGACGATGATGATGAAGGTGCGCATTCACTACGCGGTATCGTCATTGACCCTGGCCGCCGCCGAAGTGGTGCTCGACCACCCTGACGAGGTTCACCAACACGTTACCGATGTAAAAGCCCGCCGTGAGCAGTTGGCGGAGCACTTTCGCGCCCTAGGGGCCGATGTGTTGCCCAGCGCCACCAACTTTATCGGCATTCGCCTGCCCAGCGCCGACCTCGCCGCCGAGGTACACCAGCAGCTACTCGCCGAAGGCGTTTTGGTCGCTCGCCTGGCGCACCCAGAGCTGGCCAATGTAATACGCATTACGGCGGTACAAGCCGCACTGGAACCGGGAAGATTGGCGGCTCTCGAACAGGCGATTAAAGAGCACGCCTGATTAACTTGGTAAATTTGATCACTAGGGGCGAGGGCAGGTTGGAGCGAGGGTCTTTTGTCATGGATGACAAAAGTAGCGCCCATGGACGGGTTCACAGCGCCCTCGCGGAAACCTGCCCTCGCACCGGGGCATGCTGATTGCCCGCCACAATAGCCCTAAGGCGTTAACCAATGCCTGAAATCGTCCAGCTCACCGCGTACCGCCTGGCGATATAAGCCCTGCAGTTGAGCCGTGACACTGTTGGGGCTGATGGGTTCGTTGACGGGCGGTGCGCCAGCACGTCCACCAATACGGCGGCCATCCAGTTCCCGAAGCGGCAGTATTTCGGCGGCGGTGCCGGTTAAAAATGCCTCATCGGCGGTATACAGCTCGTCGCGGGTTATTCGCCGCTCGCGCACTTCAATACCCAGCACCTTTTGCGCCAGCTGAATCACGCTATCCCGGGTGATACCTTGAAGGCAGGAGGTCACTTCCGGGGTATGCAGCACGCCATCGCGGAGCAAGAAGACGTTCGCCGCTGAGGCTTCAGCCACATAGCCTTCCGGATCGAGCATGATGGTTTCATCAAACCCGGCTTTGATCGCCGTATTCAACGCCAGTATCGAGTTGACATAGTGGCCGTTGGTTTTTGCTCGGCACAAGCTGATATTGACGTGATGGCGCGCCCAGGAAGAGGTCAGCGCGCGCAAGCCGTGGGTGGCGGCCTGGGGTGAAATGTAGGGGCCTAGATCCCACGCGGCCACCATCACGTGAGTGGTTAATCCTTGGGCGCGTAGTCCTAAACCTTCTGCACCAAAAAACACGGTAGGTTTCAGGTAGGCATTGCTCAGGCCGTTTTTGGTCAGGCACTCGCGCTGGGCATCGATAAGCTCAGCTTCACTAAACGGCAGCGGCATATCCAGTGAATGAGCGCTCTCTGCCAAGCGGCGGGTATGTTCAGCAGCACGAAATAGATGCGTACCGCTGGGGCCAGCGTAGGCGCGCACGCCCTCAAAACAGCCCATGCCGTAATGTAGCGTATGGGTGAAGACATGCACCTTGGCGTCCCGCCAAGCGCGCCATTCGCCGTCCTGCCAAATCCAGCCGTCGCGATCATAAAGCGGTGTCATTGTTTGCGTTGCTCCCACTGTTGGCACCAGTCATCGATCAACGTCTGCTGGTGCGGTTGCAGGGCCTGGTAGCCCCAAGCGGCAATTTCATCGTTTTGCGGATCGGGCACAGCAATGGCACTGCCCGCCAGGGTTTGGATCACCGCGTGGCCGCAGAGCGGCACATAGCCTTCCGAATAGCCGCCTTCGTGAATAAATACCAGCTTGCCTTCACAGCAACGCTCGGCCAGCGCTTTAAGCTTGGCGGTCATGGTGGCGAACGCCTGGCTATTGAGCAGCATTTTGCCTAAGGGATCCTTAGCGCAGGCGTCGTAACCGCAGGCCACCACGATGAGTTCGGGCTTAAAGGCTTCCAACGCGGGCAGCACCAGTTTTTCCATGGCGTAGGCGTAGGCGCCCAGGCCACAGCCCGGTGGCAGCGGCAGATTGAGATTAGCGCCCAGGCCTGCTCCTTCGCCTTGTTCGTCAAAGCTGCCGGTTTCCAGCGGGTAGTTTGCGGCTTGATGAATTGAAAGGGTCAACACATCGGGCTCGTCATAAAACGCCGCCTGCTGGCCGTTGCCGTGGTGAACATCCCAATCGAGTATCGCCACACGGTTAACCTGCCCCAAGGCCCGAGCGCGCATCACCGCCACGGGGATATTGCCCAGTAGGCAGAACCCACGACCTTGATCGGCTTCGGCATGGTGCCCCGGTGGGCGGCATAGGGCATAGGCGTTGCTCACCTCGCCCTGCGTCACAGCTTCAACGGCGGCAATGGCCAGCCCTGCGGACTGCGTGGCCGCCGCCCAACTGCCGGGCATGTAAGGTGCACAGTCGCCGCCGTTGCCGCCCCGGGCTTTATCCCCTGTCTGCAGTTCATCCAGGTAACGCGGGGTGTGAAAACGCAGCAGGTCAGGAAGCGAAGCGGCGGGTGGTTTCACCACGTTCAGCTCATCAATCAGCCCGCTGACTTCAAGAATGTTCTTCAGCCGTCGTTTGCTTTCCGGGCTTTCCGAGGCGGCCTGGGGCTGTAAAAATTCACCGGGCGCGGAAAATACCCCAATCGCGCCCAAATCGTGCCAAAAGCAGCGTTCATGCCAGTAGAAACCGGTTCTGCTCATGCCGTAAAACCCTGCATAAAGGCGGTCAGATTGGCACTTAGATGCTCAGTGGGGTAACCGCCTTCCTGAACAATCACCGTGGGCAGCGAGAGGGCCGCCAAGAGCTTGCCCACCTCGATAAAAGCCTCGGTTTCCACGGTAAGCCCCGCCAGGGGATCATCTTTATGGGCGTCCAAACCTAGCGCTACCACCACGGCATCGGGCTCGTAGCGCTGCAGGTGATCAATTAGCACTGCCAGGGCGTCGAGATAGACCTCCCCGTCGCTGCCTACCGGCAAGGGCAGATTAACGTTAGCGCCTACCCCCTCTTCATCGCCCTCTTCATCAGCGCCGCCCCAAAAAAACGGATAGAAATCACTGGGGTCGGCGTGCAGCGAGCCTGTCCAGACATCACTGCGGTGATAGAAAATATCTTGGGTGCCGTTGCCGTGATGCAGATCCACATCGATGATCGCTACTTTGGCGAAGCGTTCGCGCAGCACCGTGGCGGCCAGCGCTGAATTGTTCAGCAGGCAAAAGCCCCCGGCGCGCTCAGGCCCGGCATGGTGTCCAGGCGGGCGGCACAGTGCGTAGGCCGTTGGCGCTCCATTCAGCACCTCTTCTGCCGCCGCTTCGGCGCTAGCGGCTGAGGCCAGCGCGCCTTGAAAACTGGTGGCGCTTAGCGGGCAGGCCATATCGTGCAAATGCCAGCCCGCTTGCCCAATCGGGTGGCGCGGGTAGTGGTAGCCACCGCCGCAGGGGTGAATATTGGGCGCCACCACTTCCGCCGCATTGGGCAGCGCCTGCCAGCGAGCGTAAATGGTGTCCAAAAAAGTGAGGTAGCGCGGCGTATGGATCTGTTCCAGGCGCTTGCGCAGCGTAGGCGAATCCGCCTTGTTGGGTGTGGTCAGCGTAAGCCCTGCACTGGCCAAACCTTGGCTAAGCAGCTCGGCGCGCACAGGGCCTTCCGGCGAAGACGCAGGCTGGCCACGCAGCAGAAAGGTCGGCGGCGCATGCAACGCCTGATCAGGGTGATAAAAACACTTCATGGGTCGCAGTCCTTAGCTAAATTACAGCAGTGACGGAATCCAGGTAGAGAGCGCCGGAAACGCCGCCAGCAACACAATCACCACCAGAAACGACACGTAAAACGGCAGCGATGCCACGATTGCCCGTTCATAAGGCACCTCGGCTATTCGCGCGGCGGTCATTAACGTCATCCCCACTGGCGGTGTCACGTTGGAGATATTGAGCACCACGATCATCAGGATCGCGAAGTGGAGCGGGTCAAAGCCCAGCTGGATCATCGCTGGCACCAGCACCGGCGCAATGACTACCAGTGCGGGCAGCACATCCATCACCGTGCCAATCACCAAGAGTAGCAGACACACCAGCATCAGTTGCACAAAGGCCGCATCGCTGAAAGTGGTGATGATACTGGCCGCATCCCTGGCTATCCCTGAACGGGTGACAAACCAGCCCAATACCGCCGAGGTTGCCAGTAGAAAAAACACCACGCCGGAGAAGCGCACCGTGGTCACCAGCGCATCCCATATTTTGCGCCAGGTAAGATTACGGTAGAAGACCACGCCAATCACGATGGCGTAAACCGCCGCAAAGCCCGAGGCTTCGGTAATCGTGGTGAGCCCCGAGAGAATCCCGCCGAGAATAATCAGCGGCACCACCATGGCGGGCAGAGCCATCACAAACGACATCACGGCCATCTTAAACGGCGTCGGCGCCTGTTTCGGGTAGTTGCGCTTCCAGGCTAAAAAGAAGCTGACACCCAGCAGCGCCAGCGCCATCAACAGGCCGGGAATAATGCCACCGGCAAACAGGTCAATCACCGAAATATCGCGCAGCAGCGTGGCGTACACCACCATCACCACGCTCGGGGGAATAATCGGCCCGATGATGGAAGAACAGGCGGTCACCGCAGCGGCGTATTCGGCATCGTAGCCCTGCTTTTTCATCTCAGGAATCATGATCTTACCGATGGCGACGGTATCGGTGACCGCCGCGCCGGTGAGACCTGCAAAGAACACCGAGACCGAAATATTGACGTGGGAGAGTGACCCGCGCACCCTGCCGAACAGCGCATTGTTGAAGGCGATCAGCTTGTGGGTCAGCCCGCCCTGGTTCATCAGCTCAGCGGTGAAAATAAAGTAGGGCACGGCAATCAGCAGAAAGCCCGAAACGCCGGAGAACATGCGATCAGCGATGATGCCGAGCATCCTCTCCCCCCCCATGGCAAAGCCACCCGCCAAACCCGACATGGCCATCACCACGGCTACCGGCGCGCCGATAAACAGCAGCACGACAAACGCAATAATTGCAGGGGTCATGAGCGACGCTCCCCATCAGTGGTGTCGATGAGTTCACCAATCACGTCCTGCTCATCAATGAAGTGTTCCAGCAGAGCAAAGCCTTGCACAAGATGCAGCAGCATCATGACGCCGCTGATGGGCACCACTATTGCGGTGAACTTACTAGGGATTTGGATTTGGTCGGAAACCATGTAGACCTGAGTGGCGCTGGTGAAATAGCCCCAGCCGTACCAAGTGAGCATTAGTGCAAACAGTCCAATGACTGCCAAACACAGCCCGGCAGCCACTTGCACCATCACACGTGGCAAACTGCGAACCAGCAGTGTCATGGCGACATGTTCGCCGTAGCGCAGCGAAATCGTCATGGAGAGAAAGCCGATCCAGGGCAGAAACAGCCGCGCCAGCGAGTAGGTCCAGCTAAGCGTGCTGCCGGTGATCAGCTTGTAGAGAAACGCAGTGAACGAGATGCCCAGCATCGCCAGAATACAGCTCACACACACCACGATAGCCACCTGATTGACGAGGTCGCTCACGCGGCGCAAAGGAGTTAAAACGCCCATGGTTTTTCCTCACGCTGGGGCCTCACATCGCCCCAGCGTTTATCATTCGCTAACCGTTATTGGCCCCGGCTTTATTGACCATAAATGCGGTAGTCGTCTTCTGCCAACTGTTGTCCGACACGTTCAACTTCGTCAAGCAGCCCCTGTACGCGGGCTTCGTCCATGCCAAAGTCATCGACGATCCACTCTTGCCAAGCGGGACGGGCAATTTCCGCCATCCGCTCGCGCTCAGCGTCGGGCATCAGGTAGCACTCTTCAAAGCGTTCACAGGACTCCACCCAACTAGCGGTAGCCAGGGCACCAGACATACCGTGGCTTAACTGGATCGCTTCCCTCGCGGAGCTGATCACCGCCTGCTGATGTTCTTCGGGCAACGATTGGTACCACGACTCGCTGACCACCCAGGGGGCGCTGTTGTACACATGCCCGGTGAGCGTGGTGTAGTCGGTGACCGCATCAAAGTTGAAGGTGGTGTTGAGCACCGGCGCATTGAACTGCCCATCGGCAAGACCGGTTTCCAGCGCTGTGATCAGCTCGCCCCAGGGCAGCGGAGTGGCCGAAGCACCTAACGATTGCATTATCGCCACGTGGGCAGGGTTCTCTTCGGTGCGAATATTCAGACCTTCTAAATCTTCGACGGTTTTTATTAGGCGCACGTTATTGGTGAAGGCGACAAAACCACCGCCATCATCGAAGGTGCCCAAGTAGCGCAAATCGGCGTCTTCGATGGTGCCGGACATAAAGTCGGCGAACCACTCGCTATCAAAGAAGCTCCACGCCTGCCGCCAGTTGGTGAACAGGAACGGTGCCGTGACGACTTGATAGTCTTCGTAGAAGGATGACATCGCCCCCGCAGACATAATCGTCGACTGTAGCGTTCGTCCGCCCTGCACTTCCGAGCCATTCTCCACCTCGGAACCTAGCTGGCCGCCACCGAAAATGGTGACCTCAAGATCCCCGTCGGTGCGCGCCTCTACCAGGTTTTTAAAGTGCACCAGCGCCGGATATATTTCGTTATTGCTCATATCCTCGGGCAGTTGCGTGGCAATCACCATTTCATAGGATTGCGCTTGGGCATTGGCGCTGGCAATCGCCAGTGGGAGTGCCGCCAGGGCGGCGATAAATACGGATTTTTTAGCGTTCATAACACACCTCGTTTTGATTATTGGTCGGTCTTCGTTATGAGTGGCGTTGCTACCCATCGGGTAGGGATGGTGTTGTTTTTATGGCAATCGTTATGACTGTTCTGGCAGCGACTCCCACACTTCAATGGCAGCGGCTAAATCTTCCAGCGAAGCACCTACCGATTTGAATAGCGTGATGGCCTCCGGTGCAGAACGCCCCGGCTTAGCCCCGGTCAGCACTTCAGCAAGCTCCGCCTGAATCTTGTCGAACTGGAATTCACCCTCTTCAATGGCTTGCAGAATGTCGCCCGCTTCGCCCTTGGCACCGGCGTAGGTATCCACAAACACCTCTGAGCGGCGCAGACACAGCGCATCGGTCTCGCGCATTTGCGGCCGAAACGCCCCGATCAAATCCAGGTGAGTGCCAGGTGTCAGCCACTCGCCTTTAATCAGCGGCTGGGTGGAGAGCGTTACGCAGCTGATGATGTCCGCCTCAGCGACAGCATCCGCTAGTTCTTCCACTACGTGAGTTTCGAATCGTTCGGCGTACTCGTCGGCAATCGCCGCCGCTTTGTTGGGATTACGGCCCCATATCAGTACGCGTTTGATGGGGCGTATGCTGGCGTGGGCCTCGATCACCATGGGCGCCAACTTGCCGGTACCCACCACCAGCAGCGTTTCTGCGTTCTCATTGGCCAAAGCCTGAGCGGCCAGCGCGGAGGCTGCCGCCGTGCGACGCCGGGTTAGCTCACTGCCATCGATACACGCCAGCGGCTGGCCGTGTTTGCCCTCGCTGAGCAAATAAAGCCCAGAGATCGCCGGGATACCGTGGTCGGCGTTTTGCGGAAACACGTTGACCATTTTTACGCCGATATAGCCCGCCGCTTCCCAGGCGGGCATTAGCAGCATAGTGGCTTCGCCATCCGGCCGGTGCATCGCGTGGTGATGGCGGGGAGGAGACTCCACGCCGTTCACGAACGTCGTGTGTAGCCGCTTGATCAAGCCATCCCACGTCAGGTGGCGCGTGACCTCTTCGGCAGAAACAACCTGCATATCAGGCCTCCGGCAGCGCGGCTACCACCATAATTTCAACTTTCCACTCGGGCTTGGCGAGCTGGGCTTCAAGCGCGGCACGCACCGGCGGACGACCGGGCACGACCCAGGCATCCCAAGCAGCGTTCATTTGGTCGAACTCCGCCATGCTGGTGACCCAGATTTGCGCTGAGATCAAATGCTCTTTCGAGGTGCCCGCCTGGGCCAGCAGTTGATCGATACGCGCCAGCACCTGCTCGGTTTGGCCGCGCATATCCGCCGTGGCATCAGGTGGAACCTGGCCAGCCAGATAAACGGTGCCGTTGTGAATCGCCACTTGGCTCATACGTGCATTGCTGTCTTGGTAGGTAACGCCCATGGTGTTTTCCTTGAAAGAGGTTGTGTTGATTTAAAAGGGATCATCAAAGACTAGTGCGCTCGCCGACAAATTACTTGCCCGACACTGCGGTAGATTTGCCCGCAAGTCATGCAGGCAGTTTTCAGGAAGAAGCCATTTACTGAAAGCGGCTATCTGGGAGGTATGGCTATCTAAGAGAGGGTCTATCTATCAGACGAAGGAGAGACTTCAAAATAGCGCCGATAAGCGCGGGAGAAACTGCCCTGATCGCGAAAGCCCACCAGCATAGCGATATGCCCCAGGCTCAGCGTGCTATGGCGAACCAGCGTACGGGCGTGCTCTAGGCGCCTGCGCTGTACATACGCCAGCGGCGTCACGCCAGTTAGCTCACGAAAGCAGCTGTGGAAGTGCCCTGGGCTCAAGGCACATAGGGAGGCTAGCTGCTCCACGCGGATCTCATCAGCCAGATGTTGATCCAGCCAGGCATCCAAACGAGCAAGGTCGAGGCGTTCGCTAATACAGTGCTGGCCCAACTGCCCAACCGCTGCGGGAGTCGCGTCATGCAGATACATGGTCAGCGCGCGTAGCAGCAGAATAGCTATTTCATTCTGCAGCCCAGGGCACTGCTCAAGCTGATTGGCCAAGGCGTGAGTGAGCTGGTTTAACGCGGGAGGGACGCTGAAAAAGCGCGGTTTATCGAAGAGGCGCTCAATCTCGCTGCCTTTCTCAAGCGACGCTAACTGGGCAACGGGTATATCCAACACCAAGGTACGGTTGCTGCCATCGCCCTGGTACTCGTGGTGGCGCGACGAAGGAATCAGACACCCACGGCGGGCGGTCACCCTTTCCCCGTGCCCCTCCATCGAGAGCTCCGTAACGCCACAGGTAGCCAGAATAAGTTGATGGAAGTCGTGGGTATGGGCCACCTGTTCTTGGGCTAAGTTGCGGCTGTGCAGCTCAAAAAGGGCCATGGAAGGTTACCGTATTTCGTCGAATGCTGTTTCAGCACTATAAAACGGCTAGGCAACAAAAAGCGAGGGAGCCGTCCACTGTGTACAAACACTCAGCTTGATGGGTGCAAGCTGGGTACTGGCTGTCATCCGCCAGTCATGGACTCAGGTTAGCGTGGCAATAAGCTGCCAAAAGAGTCCAAACAACATGCCACAGCGCCGACGCCCCTCTCTCAGCTCTCCTCTCAGTGACCAGGAAGTCGCGGCCCTAACGCAATTAGCCAACGGCAATGCCCTTCACCTGCAGCGTAAAGCCGACCGCGAGGCACGGCTGGCGTCAGCTTTAACGCTGTTTCACTCAGTGGCGTCAACGGCCGAGACGCCGCTGAGCGGTATGAAGATACTGATGATTTCGGATGTCTACTTCCCTCGCGTTAATGGCGTTTCCACCTCTATCGCCAGTTTTCGCGGTGCCCTTGAGCGTTTGGGCCACTCGGTCACGCTGATCTGTCCCGATTATCCCGTAGGCCAAGTGGACGAGCCGGGCGTACTGCGCATCGACTCGCGCCAGGTACCCGGCGACCCAGAGGATCGCATGATGCGCTATCGGGACTTGATCGCCCTGGCACCGCAGCTTGCCGCCGAAGCCTTTGACCTTATTCATGTCCATACGCCGTTTACCGCTCACTATGCCGGTGTAGCGCTGGGGCGTCGGCTCGGGCTTCCGGTGGTAGCGACCTACCACACCCTGTTTGAGGAGTATGTTCACCACTATATCCGCTGGCTTCCACGACGCTGGCTGCGACTTGCCGCGCGTCGTCTTTCAGTGCACCAGTGCCAGCAGCTCGCCGCCTTGGTCGCTCCTTCACGGGCAATGCAGGAAGCCCTTACCCGCTACGGCGTGACCACGCCCTCCACGGTCATTCCCACCGGTTTGTCGCTGGAGGCGTTCTGCCACCCTCAAGGAGCCCAGGATGATAGCGACTTTCGAGCCCACTACAATCTGCCTACAGATGCGCGCCTGCTGCTCTATGTAGGCCGCGCTGCCTTTGAGAAGAACATCGATTTTCTGATCGATATGCTGCCCAAGGTATTAGCCGAACACCCCACCGCCCGGCTGATCATTACCGGCGAAGGCCCGGCCCATGACTCGCTTGTCCGGCGCGCCCAGGAAGTTGGCGTGGCAGACGCCGTACTTTTCCTTGGCTATCTCGACCGCCACGGCCCACTGCAAGCCGCCTACCGCGCCGCCGACGTTTTTGTATTTGCATCACGCACGGAAACCCAAGGACTGGTGCTGCTGGAAGCAATGGCACTCGGCACACCGGTAGTTTCCACCGCAGCGATGGGCACACTTGATGTGTTAAAAGAGGGAGAAGGCTGCCTGATCGCCGAGGATAACCACGGCAACTTCGCCGCCAAGGTCAACCGCCTGCTAAGCGATAACACCCTGCGCCAACAGCTAGCCGAGCGCGCCCAAACCTACGCCGCTAGTTGGCACGAAGATGCCAAAAGTGCCGAGCTGGTTGCTCTTTATCGAAAGCTTGTGGTTGAGCGTTTGGTTAAGGAGAAAAAGTAAGCGCCGAACTCTCCGTTGACACTTTGTGGGCACAATCAGGGATTTAGGAAGGGAAAAACTCAAATCGCAGACACAAAAAAAGGCACCTAAGTGCCTGATTTTAAAGATGGTGCCGGTAGCCAGACTCGAACTGGCACACCCGTAAAGGCGGCGGATTTTGAATCCGCTGCGTCTACCAATTCCGCCATACCGGCAATGGATGCGCATTATACGTAATTAACGAGGTAGGTCAATCACATTGACTGACTTTATGCAGCCAAAGCGCTATCCTATGCCGCCTGTTTGATCAACGTTAAGAGTTATACGCCATGCAGCGCGCGGATTTTCATTACGAGCTACCCGACGAGTTAATTGCTCGCTACCCTTCTGAGCAGCGTAGCGACTGCCGTTTGCTGTGCGTGGATGGCCAGAGCGGCGCGCTGGAACACCGCCGTTTCCCTGATTTGCTTGAGCTTTTGGAACCGGGCGACCTGCTGGTGTTTAACGACACCCGCGTGATCCCGGCGCGCCTGCACGGTCATAAAGCCAGCGGCGGTAAGGTAGAGATGCTGCTGGAGCGCCCGCTGGATACCCACCGTGGCTTGGCGCATATCCGCTCTAGTAAATCGCCAAAGCCTGGCACCGAGCTAATTTTCGAGGGCGATATTCACGCCATTGTAGAAGGCCGCCGTGATGCGCTGTTCGAGCTGCGCTTTTTAGGCGATACGCCAATGATCGCGCTGCTTGAAGAGCACGGCCATATGCCGCTGCCGCCGTATATTACCCGCGAAGACGAACTCAGCGACCGTGAGCGTTACCAGACCGTCTATGCCCGGCGTGACGGCGCGGTGGCGGCGCCGACCGCCGGGCTGCATTTTGATCAGCCGCTGCTGGATGCCCTTGCCGATAAAGGCATTAACCGTGCCTTTGTAACGCTGCACGTAGGCGCGGGCACCTTTCAGCCGGTGCGCGTCGACAACATCCTTGAACACCATATGCACAGCGAGTGGATTGAGGTCACGGAGGCCACCTGCCAGCAAGTGCGCGAGACCCTGGCAGCAGGTAAGCGCGTGGTGGCAGTGGGCACCACCAGCGTGCGCTGCCTGGAAAGCGCCTGCATGAAAAGTAGCGACGGGCAGATCGCGCCTTATAGTGGCGATACCGACATTTTTATCTACCCCGGTTACCAGTGGCGCTGCGTGGATGCTTTAATTACCAACTTCCATCTACCCGAATCGACGCTGCTGATGCTGGTGTCCTCCTTTGTCGGCTATGACACCATCATGCACGCCTATCAACGGGCAGTGGCCGAGCGCTATGCGTTTTTTAGCTACGGCGATGCCATGTTGTTAACCCGCTAGGTATTGTTGCTGATTGTTGACCCGCTTGCCCTGCACCCGTCGCGCCAAACGAACGAGATTAACGAGTTACTTTATATGCGAAATGAATGCTTTATGCGCTTTGAGCGCCTGGCCGACGATGGCCGCGCCCGCCGTGGCCGCCTCCACTTCCCCCGTGGCACGGTGGAAACACCGGCGTTTATGCCGGTGGGCACTTACGGGACGGTTAAAGGCATGACGCCGGACTCCGTCAAAGAGATCGGCGCCGAAATCATCCTTGGCAACACTTTTCATCTATGGCTACGCCCCGGCACCGAGGTAATTGAAGCTCACGGCGATCTGCACGATTTTGCCCAGTGGGACAAACCGATCCTCACCGACTCCGGCGGTTTTCAGGTCTTTTCCCTGGGCGAGACCCGCAAGATCACTGAGCAGGGTGTGCACTTCCGCTCGCCGGTGGATGGCAGCAAAGTCTTTATGGGCCCGGAAGAGTCCATGGCGGTTCAGCGTTCGCTAGGCTCCGATGTGGTGATGATCTTTGACGAGTGTACGCCCTACCCGGCCACCTTTGACGAAGCCGAGAAGTCCATGGAGCTGTCGCTACGCTGGGCCAAACGCTCGCGGGATGCCCATGGAGACTCGCCTTCCGCGTTGTTCGGCATTATCCAGGGCGGGATGCACCCTGAGCTGCGCGAGCGCTCGCTCAAAGGGCTGTTAGAGATCGGCTTTGACGGACTGGCGATTGGCGGGCTTTCCGTAGGCGAACCTAAAGAAGAAATGATCAAGGTGCTCGACTACCTGCCCACCTGGATGCCGGATGACAAACCACGCTATTTAATGGGTGTCGGCAAACCCGAAGACCTGGTGGAAGGCGTGCGGCGAGGGGTGGATATGTTCGATTGCGTAATGCCCACCCGCAACGCCCGTAATGGCCACCTGTTCACCTCGGATGGCACGGTCAAAATTCGTAACGCCAAGCACCGCTTTGACACCCGCCCGCTTGATGAAGAGTGCGATTGCCATACTTGCCAGAATTTCTCGCGGGGCTACCTGCATCACTTAGACCGCTGCAATGAAATGCTCGGCTCGATGCTCAACACCATCCACAACTTACGTTACTACCAGCGTGTGATGGCTGATTTGCGCGCGGCAATTGAAGCGGGTACATTGACGACCTTTGTAGAAGGCTTCTATGCACGGCGCGGCTTACCAGTCCCCGCCCTTGCTACCTAAAATCTAGCGAATTAATCGCCACGCGCCTTGGCGCGTGGTTTAAACTGTTTGGCCATGCTGTTAAAACCAAGCTTTT
Organism: Halomonas sp. FeN2; assembly: GCF_020595105.1. Taxonomy (NCBI): domain Bacteria; kingdom Pseudomonadati; phylum Pseudomonadota; class Gammaproteobacteria; order Oceanospirillales; family Halomonadaceae; genus Halomonas; species Halomonas sp. FeN2. Next base: position 3,240,412 of record NZ_CP074200.1, on the reverse strand, counting down.
AAAAAACTAAGCCTTTAAAAACCTAAGCTTTTTCTAACTCAGGAGTTCTCTGCAATGCTGGATTTCTTCATCTCACCAGCCCATGCCCAAGAAGCCGCCGCTGGCGGTGGTATTGCGCAAATCGTCATGCTGGTCGGCTTCGTGCTGATTTTCTACTTCCTGTTGTGGCGCCCGCAGGCCAAGCGCGCTAAGCAGCACAAGCAGCTGGTATCCAATTTGGACAAAGGCGATGAGATCGTTATTGGCGGCGGTTTGGTAGGTCGTATCACTAAGGTGAGCGACGAATTCCTGACCATCGAGATCTCTGAAGGCACCGAAGTTAACGTGCAGAAGAACGCCGTTGCCGCCGTACTGCCTAAAGGCACCATCAAGTCCATCTAAACCTTGTAACACCCCTGCCGAGCCAGTGCCAGCCACCCCGGCAGGGGTGACATGGTATGAATGATGGTGAACTTTGCTGTGCGCGGCGTGTCCGTGCACAGCATTCCGTTTGTAATTGAAGGCAGGGCTTGCATGCTCAACCGTTACCCCCTGTGGAAGTATCTACTGATACTGGTCGTCCTGGTGGTTGGCCTTATCTACTCGCTTCCCAATCTATTCCCCGAAGATCCCGCCATCCAAATTAGCAGCGCCCAAGGCGATTCGCTGGATGAGCGTCAGATAGACCGTGTTGAAACCGCGCTCAACGAAAACGATATTGAGATCAAAGCCCTCGAAGAAGAGAACGGGCAGTGGCTTATTCGTTTACGCCACGACGACGATCAGCTCTCCGCACGCGACATCGCCTCTGACCTATTGGGCAATGACGCAACGGTAGCCCTCAATCTCGCCGAAGCCACACCCGAATGGCTTCAGGCGTTTTCCGCCTCGCCCATGACATTGGGTCTTGATCTGCGCGGTGGTGTGCACTTCCTGCTCGAAGTGGATATGGAGGCCGCGCTGACCCAGCGCCTGGAAGTCAACGCCAGCGCCATGCGTGAACTGCTACGCGACGAGCGGATTCGCTATCGTAATACCGATATCGAAGAGCGCTCGCTGTCGATCGATTTTGCCAGCGCCGAAGACCGCGACACGGCCCGCAGCCTGATCAGCCGTGACTTTCCTGAGTTTGAATACAGCAGTGAAGGCGATGGCCGCGCTTCAACGCTGGTTATGACCCTTAGCGATCAGTCGGTTAACGAAATTCAGGATTACGCGATCAACCAGAACTTGACCACCCTACGCAACCGGGTCAACGAACTGGGTGTCGCGGAGCCCATGGTGCAGCGCCAAGGCCCCAACCAGATTGTGGTGGAGCTGCCGGGTATCCAGGACACCGTGGCGGCTAAGCGCATTGTTGGCGCAACGGCGAACCTGGAGTTCCGCCTGGAAGCGCGCAACGATACGCCGGATAACGAAACGGAAACCCTCACCTTCCGCAATGAGCCTTCGCGCACTGCGGAACTAATGCGCGATGTGATCATTACCGGCGATAGTGTTTCCAGTGCCAGCAACAGCTTTGATGAGAATGGCCGCCCGCAGGTCAACATTGATCTGGACGGTACCGGTGGCACGCTGATGAACCGCGCCACGCGCACCAATATCGGTCGCAATATGGCGGTGCTGTTCATTGAGCACAAGAGCGAAGACACCGTGGTGACCGACCCGGAAACCGGCGAAGAGACCATCGAGCGCGAGCCCTACGTTGAGCGCGGCCTGATTAGTCTGGCAACGATTCAAAGCGCCCTGGGCAACAGCTTCCGTATCACCGGCTTGGATTCGCCGACAGAAGCGGCTGAACTGGCGCTTCTGCTGCGTTCTGGCTCACTTGCGGCACCCATCTACTTCGTTCAAGAGCGCACCATTGGGCCAAGCCTGGGCGCTGAAAACATCGAGCGGGGCCTGCTCTCGGTACAGATCGGCTTGCTGCTGGTCGTGCTGTTTATGCTGGTGCGCTACAAGGTGTTTGGCGTGTTTGCCAACATTGCCCTGGCGCTGAACTTAACGCTGCTGGTCGCGGTGATGTCGATGCTGGGCGCCACGCTGACGCTGCCGGGCATTGCCGGTATCGTACTGACGCTGGGCATGGCGGTAGATGCCAACGTACTGATTTTCGAGCGAATACGCGAAGAGCTACGCAATGGAATGTCAGTTCAGCAGGCCATTCAAGCCGGCTACGAACGAGCCTTCACCTCCATCGTCGACGCTAACATCACCACACTGCTGGTGGCCGTAATCCTGTTTTCGATTGGCACCGGCCCGGTCAAAGGTTTTGCCGTCACGCTCTCTATCGGTATTTTGACGTCGCTATTCACTGCTCTAATGGTGACTCGCGCCATGGTTAACCTGGTTTATGGCAGCAAACCCGTCAAAAAGCTGTGGATTTGAAATGCACGGATTTGAAATGCATGGATTTGAACTACGTGCCTAGCCCAGAACTTAAGAGGTGGTAATGAAACCCCTATCACATCTGCAAATCGACTTTATGGGGCGACGTAAATTTGCGTATATCGTCTCAGCTGCAATGATAATCGCGTCGATTGCTGCCATCGTTTTTCAACAGCTTAACTTCGGGCTGGATTTTACTGGCGGCACGCTGATTGAGGTGCGCTACGGTGCTGCACCTTCATTAGATGCCATTCGGGTATTGCTCGAGGAGAGCGGCTTCCAGGATGTCTCGGTACAAACCTTTGGGGCATCAACCGAAGTATTGATTCGCCTACAACAGGCATTTGATGCCGACGTAGGCGGCGAGGTCGTTAACCTGCTGCGCTCCAGTGGCGATAGCGTGGATCTTGTTCGCTCCGAGTTTGTTGGCTCCCAGGTGGGTGACCAACTGCGCGACCAGAGCGGACTGGGCATGCTGGTCGCACTCGGCGTGGTCATGCTCTATGTCGCCTTCCGCTTCCAGTACAAGTTTGCGATTGGTGCACTGCTGGCACTGCTACACGATGTACTGATTGTGGTGGGCGTTTTTGCGCTGTTTCAGCTCGATTTCGACCTTACCGTATTGGCGGCCATCCTGGCAGTGATCGGCTACTCGTTGAACGATACGATCGTGGTTTATGATCGCGTCCGCGAAGCCATCCGTACCTCGCGCATCGACGATATGCCGCAGATCTTCAACGAAGCGATTAACGCCACGCTCTCGCGCACTCTGGCCACCTCTGGGACCACTGTCCTGGTACTGCTCGCTCTGCTGCTGCTGGGCGGCGATATGATTGAGAACTTCGCCATTGCACTACTGGTCGGTATCGTAGTGGGCACGTTCTCATCTATCTACATTGCCGCGGCGCTTCTGCTACCGCTAAAACTGTCACGGGAAGATTTGATTCCCACCAAGAAAGAGCTGGACGAAGAAGAGGAAGAGCTGCCTTAACGGCGCATCTCTTTACTCCTCTTATTAAGCCTACAAAAATGCCCCTGCTGGGAAACCCAGCAGGGGCATTTTTTTGTCTTTAAAAACGGTCGTCTTTAACGCTTTTGCCTTTAAAAGCTTAGCATGGCTACTTACTTAAAAGTGCGGCGTTAGCTGCTTGATCAGCGCCTTGTAGAGACGCGGCCCAGCGGCCATTAACTGCCCTTCCACTTTCACCGCAGGCTGGCCGTCCGGCGTGCCCATCAAGGCGCCCGCCTCTTTCAGGAACAGCGTGCCTACCAGCATATCCTGCTCTTCCAAGCCGAGTACAAAAGCGCTATCCACTCGCCCGGTGGCCAACTCACACAAATCCAGCAGCCCACAGCCCGTGGCCAGCAGATTTTCTATCTGCGGAGCAAGTTGCTGTGAAACGGTTAAATAGGCAGGTAAATTGCGCGGGCGTAGCCAGACTTCCGGCAGGCTCATGGCCATACGCGTACCGCTAATGGCGGTAGGCTTGCTAACGCGCATACGCTTGTCGTTGTGCTGGGCGCCGCGGCCGCGGCTGGCGATATATTCATCGTCGGCGAACGGGCAGATAATCACTGCGTGTTCGGGACGACCTTTGATAAGACACACCACTGAGAGTGCAAAGCCCTTACCGGCAACGGCTAAATTGGAGTAGCCGTGCATCGGTTCAATTTTCCAGACGATGTCCGCGCCTTCTCCTTCACCCGCGCGATGCGGGGTAAAGCGGCCGGTAACACCGTGCTGGGGATAACCGCGCTCCAACTGCTGCACAATCGTCGCTTCGGCCTTGCGCGCTGTCTCGTCGAGCAGGCGGTCAAGGTTAAATTCATCGTGCGCATTTTCAATACGTTCGCGTACGCGGAGGAAGTGTTCAACAGCGCCGCGTGCAGCACGCAGCGTAAATTGGACCATCGGATTCATGATCGGGCCTTGTGACAGTGATGTTAAAGAACGTGATGCTAAAGCATAAGTAGGCGCAGGTGCCGCCTTTGGCGCGCAATTCTAGCAGACCGCTCTCGGGCATACCACCGACTCATGCTAGACTGCGCGCTTTACGCGATAATAATCACCCTCTTTATTCACCGAGCCTTATTCATGCTTGAGCGCATCCGTATTATTTTAATCGGCACTAGCCATCCTGGTAACATCGGCGGCGTCGCCCGCGCCATGCACAATATGGGCTTGGCAGATTTGGCCCTGGTCGCCCCCCGCTGTGAGGTGATTACCCAGGACAGCATTTCCCGCGCCTCCGGCGCTGATCACCTGCTTCACCAAGCCCAGGTTCACGCAACCCTGGAAGACGCAGTAGCCGACTGCACCCTGGCCGTGGGTGCCAGTGCACGCTCGCGCACCCTACCCTGGCCGATGATTTCACCGCGGGAATTAGCTGACCGGCTGCCCGACGAGTGCCAGCTCGAAGGCGCCCGGGTGGCACTGGTGTTTGGCCGAGAAGACAGCGGCCTGACCAATGCTGAATTACAACGCTGTCACGCTCACGTGCATATTCCTACCAATGCCGACTTTAGCTCGCTCAATTTGGCCGCAGCGGTGCAGGTGCTTGCCTATGAGTGTCGCATGGCGTGGCTAAGCCAATCAGATGGCCAAGCGGATGCACCTCCAACTGTGCCAAATGATGACGATGACCTGGCCACCCACGCCGAGCTAGAGCGCTACTTTGAGCACTTAGAGCGCACGCTGATTGGTATTGATTTTCACGACCCTGATCAGCCGCGACAGCTAATGGCGAGACTGCGCCGCCTGTACCTGCGCGCCCGCCCAGAGCGCATGGAAATGAATATTTTGCGTGGAATTCTATCGGCCACCGAAAAGGCTGCGAATACCAAGCCACGCAAGCCGTAATTTATTAGACAGGAAACGCTAAACTTGAAGTTGATGCTGCGTGCCCCAACTTCGCTATTCTGCTAACGTGATTTCTCTATTGATATTCCAAGAATCGGCGATATTTCAAGAATCCGTTCTAATAGTTCAATAGCTAGACGCCGCCTTTATAACGCCAAGGAACACCTCATGTTTCAACGTCTACGTGAAGACATCAACAGCGTATTTGACCGCGACCCGGCCGCACGTAACTTTCTTGAGGTGCTGACCAACTACCCTGGCCTGCACGCCCTGCTGCTGCATCGCTGCGGCCACTGGCTGTGGAAAAAAAACCTCAAGTGGCTAGCGCGGACGCTATCGACGTTTTCACGCTGGCTCACCGGTATTGAAATCCACCCGGGCGCCACGATTGGTCGGCGGTTTTTTATTGATCACGGCATGGGGGTGGTGATTGGCGAAACGGCGCTGGTGGGCGATAACGTCACGCTCTATCAAGGGGTCACCCTGGGCGGCACCAGCTGGAGCAAAGGCAAGCGTCACCCCACTTTGGGCGATGGCGTGATTGTGGGCGCAGGTGCCAAAATACTGGGGCCCTTTACGGTCGGCGCTGGGGCGAAAATTGGCTCTAATGCCGTGGTCACAAAAGAAGTGCCCCCCGGCGCCACGGTGGTGGGCATACCCGGCAAAATCGTTAAACGCGCCGACCCCGATGTGGAAGAAGCACTGGATGTGGATCCCGCCCGCCGCGAAGCCATCTGCCAAAAATTTGGCTTTGATGCCTACGGCGTCAGCCAGGATATGCCCGACCCCGTAGCCCGTTCGATGCAGGCGATGCTCGACCATATGCACGCCGTGGATGAGCGCATTGAGCGCATGTGCTCTACCCTGCGTAAGCTAGATGACAACTACCGCGACGGCCAGCTACCGGCGCTGCGCGATGAAGATTTTGCCGACGTTCTGGACGAGAACGATACCGGCTGCCCCGGTGTTGGCAAGCACTCGGCCACTCCGCCATCAGCCGAGCAAGAAACACTGCCGCCGCGTAATGGTTGACCAAAGCACTCAGGTTTTCCCATAATGGCAGCACATTTGCCGTTAGTGCGCTGAGTTTTCAGCGTCGAGGGGCTTGCCATGCGCTTGACCACTAAAGGCCGTTACGCCGTTACTGCCATGCTCGATTTAGCCTTGCATGCCCACAACGGCCCGACCAGCCTAAGCGATATCTCCCAGCGTCAAGAGATATCGCTCTCCTATTTAGAGCAGCTTTTTGCTCGCCTGCGCCGTGCAGGCTTGGTCAACAGCGTGCGCGGCCCGGGCGGTGGCTACCTGCTTTCGCAGCCTGCAGACGCGATTAGCGTCTCAAAAGTGATAGACGCGGTGAACGAAAGCGTAGATGCCACCCGTTGCCAGGGGCTCTCTGACTGCCAACAGGGCGATACTTGCCTGACGCATCATTTGTGGTGCGAGCTCTCCGTACAGATACGCCATTTTCTTGACGATATGACCCTGGCACAACTGATGCTGCGTCCTGATGTCATACGTATTGCGTCGCGACAGAAACAGCGTGCAGAGGCAGGCATTCTCGCCTCTTCACCCTGACTCCAAGACACAATCCCGATTGCCCTGACCGATCAACCGCTGGAACGTAACGATGACCACACCCACGCTGCCCATTTACCTGGATTACGCCGCCACCGCGCCGGCGGATGCCCGCGTGGTTGAGGTGATGCAACGCTACCTGACGGTTGATCAGCTATTTGCCAACCCGGCTTCACGCAGCCATATGCTGGGCTGGCAGGCAGAGCAGGTGGTGGAGCAGGCACGCCGCCAGGTGGCCGATGTGATTGGCGCCGACCCGCGAGAAATCGTCTGGACCAGCGGCGCCACCGAAGCAGACAACCTGGCGCTGACAGGCTTTATGCGCGCCAACCGCGAGCACGGCCTACACTTGGTTACCTCGACGATTGAGCATAAAGCTATCGTTGACACTGCCCATGCGCTGGAGAAAGAGGGCTTTGAGGTCACTTGGCTAACGCCGGGCCGGGATGGCTGCATTGAACCCGAACAGCTGCGCGCAGCGATGCGCGACGACACCGCGCTGGTCTCACTGATGGCGGTTAACAACGAACTGGGCAGCATCAACGATATTGCGGCTCTGGCGGCCGTTGCCCATGAGTTTGGCGCGGCCTTTCATACCGATGCCGCCCAGGCGGTGGGGCGTATTCCCTTAGACGTAGTGGCCCAGCAGATTGACCTTATGTCGCTATCTGGCCATAAAACCTACGGCCCTAAAGGCGTCGGAGCGCTGTATGTGAAGCGCCATCCGGACATTCGCGTTGAGGCGCTGATTCATGGCGGTGGCCACGAGCGCGGTATGCGCTCCGGCACCCTACCGACACACCAGATCGCAGGCATGGGTGAAGCCTTTGCGCTGATGCAGCAGCAGTACGACGAAGACAACGCCCATATAACGGCCTTGCAACAGCGCTTTCTACGCGGCCTTGAAGGCGTCGACGGTGTGTTTTCCAACACGCCATTGGGTGACAAAGAGCAGCGCTCAGTGCCCAACATTCTCAACTTGGCGTTTGAAGGCGTCGACGGTGAATCGCTGCTGATGGCTCTGCGCGATGTGGCGGTGTCTACCGGTTCGGCGTGCAACTCGGCCAGCGTCGATCCGTCCTATGTGCTGCTCGGCATCGGCACGCCACGCTCGCTGGCGCTCTCATCGCTGCGTTTTAGCTTCGGGCGCTTTACCACCGAAGCCGACATTGATTATGCGCTAACGCTCATACGCCATGCGGTGAGCGGTTTACGTACACCGCCCCGTCAAGCGGCTGACTAGCTGACTATTTTTAAGGAGGACGCCTCATGGCAACACTCAATATTACCCCGGCTGCCGCACAACAGATTCGCCACGCGCTCGACGAGCGCGGGCAAGGCCTTGGCCTGCGCGTCTCGGTCAAGCCAAGCGGCTGCTCTGGCTATAGCTACGTGCTCGATTTTGCTGACACCGTCAGCGACGAAGAGATCCATTTTGAAGCCCACGGTGCCAGCGTCTATGTTGCTCCCGATGCGGTGGAGATGCTTAACGGCAGCGAAGTGGATTACGTCAGCGAAGGGCTGAACCGCTTTTTCCGCTTTAACAACCCTAACGTCAAAGATGAGTGCGGCTGCGGAGAGAGCTTTACCGTCTAAGCATTGCTTGGTCAGCTTCATCGCCGGTATTCATCCCCCGGCTTAAGCGCTATAATCGCGCACCTGGATACATAAGCTCAGGCAGCCGGGGTATGCCCGCATACTTTTTTGACGCATTAGTGTTTAAAAACGCTAGCTGCCGAAGCGCTATTAACTGAATCATCTTCTGGGCCGCCCTGGCCTTCTAGGGCGGCACTTTTTGCTTAAGCCTTTTTGAGGAGACCATTTACATGGCTACTGAACGCACTCTTTCTATTATCAAGCCTGACGCCGTTGCTAAAAATGCCATCGGTGACATCATTGCTCGCTTCGAAAAAGCGGGTTTAAAAGTCGTCGCTGCCAAAATGGTACATCTCTCAGAAGAGAAGGCTGGCGGCTTCTACGCAGAGCACAAAGAGCGTCCGTTCTTTAAAGACCTGGTTGGCTTCATGACCTCTGGCCCGGTGGTTGTACAAGTGCTTGAAGGTGAAGGCGCTATTGCTAAAAACCGCGATCTGATGGGTGCAACTAACCCTAAAGAAGCAGCACCCGGCACTATTCGCGCCGATTTTGCGGAAACAATCGACGCCAATGCTGTCCATGGTTCTGATTCTCCAGAAAGCGCTGAGCGCGAAATTAGCTACTTCTTTGGCAACGACGAAATCTGCCCGCGCTAAGCCTTTAAGGTAGCGCCGCCGAAACAACTTTCGTTGCCGGCCATTTTGCGGGGGCTAGTCCCCCGCCCCTTTCTATAACGCTGACCGCCATGACCACCACTGTAGCCCAACATACGCCCGCCCCCCGTCCAGGCGCCGACAGTACTGAAGCTGATCGTACTGAAGCCGATAGTACTGGCGCCGCCAGCAAATCTGCTGAAAAAGCGACGCCTGAGCGGCAAAACCTGCTTGGCATGTCCCGCGAGCAAATGGAAGCTTTCTTTTTGTCGATCGGCGAAAAGAAGTTCCGTGCCGCACAGCTAATGAAGTGGATTCACCAGGAAGGCAGTGATGACTTTGCTGCCATGACGAACCTCTCCAAAGCGCTGCGTGAAAAACTGGCCCGGCTGGCAGAAATTCGTGGCCCAGGGGTGATTTATGAAGGTACTTCCAGCGATGGTACCCGTAAGTGGGTGCTGGAAGTGGAGGACGGCAGCTATGTGGAAACGGTGCTGATTCCGGCTGAGAACGGTAAACGCCGCACGCTATGCGTTTCCTCTCAAGTCGGCTGCTCGCTGGACTGCAGCTTTTGCTCCACCGGCAAGCAGGGTTTTCAGCGCAACCTAACCGCTGCTGAAATTATCGGCCAGGTATGGGTTGCCCAGCGCAGCGTTGGCCCGCGGCGGGATACGGCAAACCGACCGGTGACCAACGTGGTGATGATGGGCATGGGCGAGCCGTTGCTCAACTTCGATAACGTTGTGCCCGCCATGAAGCTGATGTTGGATGACAACGGCTATGGCCTGTCCAAGCGCCGCGTGACACTGTCGACCTCTGGCGTGGTGCCAATGATCGACAAGCTTGGCGACGAAATGGACGTTAGCTTGGCAATTTCGCTGCATGCCTCTACGGACGAATTGCGCAATGAGCTGGTGCCCATCAACCGTAAGTACAATATCCGTGCGCTGTTGGATGCCTGCCACAGGTACCTTGCCAAGTGCCCGGATAATCGTCAGGTCACTATTGAGTACACGCTGATCAAGGACGTCAACGATCAGCAGGAGCACGCCGAGCAGCTTGCTGCACTGCTGAAAGAGTTGCCGTGTAAGATCAACCTGATTCCGTTTAACCCGTTCCCCAATTCGGGTTACGAAAAACCGTCACGCAACCAGGTTATGCGCTTCCAGCAGTGGTTGTATGATTTAGGCTACAACGCCACGGTTAGAACAACCCGAGGTGAAGATATCGATGCTGCCTGTGGCCAGCTCGTTGGTCGCGTGAAAGACCGCACCAAACGCAGCGCGCGCTATATTCAGTCAGTCCAGCTCGATGCTGACTAGGGTTTGTACGAAAAGTCGGCGAACGAAGGCAGTTTGCGTACTAAGCCTAAGGTGGGAGTGTAGAAAACCGGGCTTATCTTGACTTCCGCTTGGCACGGCGCTTTGATGGTCACGGTTTTTATTTAGATTAGCACTGCTGTTTGTCAGTATTGCCTTACTAGCAGTTGGACGTTCACCACACGAGGATTTACATGATCGCTCACCGCAGGCGCCAACACCCATCGCGGGTGCCCATGCTCACCGTGCTTATCGGTAGCTTGTGGCTAGCCGGCTGTGCCTCGTCCAACAACCTTACACCGCAAGCCAACCCCGCGGCGGCAGAAGCCTATACCCAGCTTGGCGTCGCCTATCTAGAGCGCGATAATCTTCCCCGCGCTCTCAACGCACTGGATCGGGCACTTGAAATTGCCCCTCACCATGCAGAAGCGCTGCAAGCACTGGCACTGGTTTATCAACGCCAGGGCGAAAGTGCACTTGCCAACGACTATTTTCAACAGGCGGTGAATGCCGAACCTGACTTCACCCGCGCCCGCAACAACTATGCGGCGTTCTTATACGGTCAGGGTCAGTTCAATGCCGCCTGTGAGCAGTTAGAAACCGCATCACAGGATGCCCAGTACGCCAACCGTGCCCAGCTATTTACTAATTTAGGGCAGTGTTACATGGCGCTGGAAGAATTTGATAAGGCGCGCGCTCGATTGGAGCGCGCGCAAAGTATTGATCCGCGTAATTCACGCGGCTATTTAATGTTAGCTGAACTCGAATATTCGCAGGGCAATTACTCTCAGGCCTGGGCACCACTGCAAACCTATTTGCAGCTCGCCGAGCCCGACCAAGCAGCGCTAAGAATGGCGGTTGATATCGCACAGAAGCGCGGCGAGCATAGCGTCGCCGCTGAATACCAGCGCCTGCTTGGCAACGACTGACTGATTGACGCCCTGATCACCGCTTATTTAATGAAGGATGCTCAGCCATGAGCGATACACAGTCACAAGAAAACGTCATTGATAGCCCTAGCACTAGCGCCTCTCCTGGCGAACTTCTTGCTCGCCAGCGCGAGCAGCTTGGTATTCCGCTTGCCGATGCGGCCCGGGCGCTCAACCTGCGTCCCGCCGTCGTGGGAGGTCTTGAGCAGGATGACTATCAAGAGATTCCTGTCGCCGCTTATCGACGCGGCTACCTGCGCTCTTACGCCAAATACCTGGGCATGGATGACCGGCTAGTGCTTGAGGCTTATCAAGCCCGCAGTGGCGGTACCGACACCGAACGCAAAGTGACCCCGGTCTCTACGGCTAGGCCGCCCTCCCGGGTTGGCGCGTGGCTGTTTAAGCTGGTTACCCTGCTGGTGATTGTGGGACTTATCGCTGTAACCGTGATGTGGTGGCAAAGCCGGGGTGGCAACGAGCCACCGGGCTTTGGCTCAACCTCTACGGAAGAGACCGCTACCGCCCCAGCAGAGCCGACCAGTGAGCCCGATGACACTGCAGCGAGTACGGATTCAAGCTTCACCAGTGGCGATGAAAGCGCGACGTTGCCCAGCAATGGCACCAACGTCGCGCCTTCACCGACGGCTGCGCAAGAACAAGTGCCCAGCGTTCAAGATAATGTTGACGCGATTACAGGCCTTGACGAATCCGCACTGGATAGCACCACCGATACGGCCAGCACCGCGGAGGATAGCGATGAGCCGAGCGAGCCTGAGCCAAGCAGTGTTGAAGAGAACGACACTGATAGCGAACAAACCGCTGCCGCCGAGCAGACCGCCAATGCCAACGTCCTTGAGCTAACGTTTAACGAGCAGTCGTGGACGGAGATTTTTGACGCCACCAACCAGCGCGTCTTCGTTGGCCTGCAAACACCCGGCACCTCGACAACCGTCGAAGGCGAGCCCCCGTTTCGCTTAACCGTAGGCAATGCCACCGGCGTCGAGCTGCGCTACCAAGGCGAGGAAGTTGACCTTCCCGCCCGCGCAGGCGCCAACAATGTTGCCCGATTCACCTTGGGAGAGTGACCCGTCTTATGCACGCCCCTTCTCCGATAAAGCGCCGCCATTCCCGCCAGATTCAGGTTGGAAACGTCGCGGTGGGCGGTGATGCCCCCATTGCCGTTCAAAGCATGACCAATACCAACACACTGGATGTCGCCGCGACCGTGGCCCAGATCCAGCAGTTGGAAAAAGCCGGTGCGGATATCGTACGCGTTTCAGTACCCGATATGGACGCCGCCGAAACCTTTGGTCAAATCAAAAAGCTCGTCAATGTACCGCTCGTTGCCGATATCCATTTTGATTACAAAATAGCTCTACGTGTCGCCGAACTCGGCGTCGACTGCCTGCGTATCAACCCAGGCAATATCGGCCGTGAAGACCGGGTACGCGCGGTGGTTAGCGCCGCCCGTGACCATGGCATTCCGATCCGGATTGGTGTCAACGCAGGGTCGTTGGAAAAAGACCTGCAGAAGAAGTATGGCGAGCCTACCCCGGCGGCATTGGTGGAGTCCGCCATGCGCCATATTGATTACCTGGATCGGCTCGACTTCCCCGACTTCAAAGTCAGCGTCAAAGCCTCGGATGTGTTTATGGCCGTGGCCGCCTATCGCGACCTGGCCGCGCGCATCGAGCAACCGCTGCACTTAGGGATTACCGAAGCCGGTGGTCTGCGCTCGGGCACGGTCAAGTCATCGATTGGTCTGGGCATGCTGCTGATGGACGGCATCGGTGACACGATCCGTGTCTCGTTGGCGGCAGACCCGGTGGAAGAGATCAAGGTCGGCTTTGATATGCTCCGCAGCCTCAAACTGCGCTCTAAAGGTATTAACTTTATTGCCTGCCCCAGCTGCTCGCGCCAGAACTTCGACGTCATTGACACAATGAACCAGCTCGAAGAGCGGCTGGAAGACGTGATGACGCCGCTTAACGTCTCGGTGATCGGCTGCGTGGTCAATGGCCCCGGCGAAGCCAAAGAGACCGATATCGGCCTGACCGGCGGCAGCCCCGCCAACTTGGTGTATATCGACGGCAAGCCCGCCAGCAAGCTGCGCAACGACCACTTGGTAGATGACCTGGAGCAACTGATTCGCGAAAAAGTGCGCGAAAAACAGCAGCAGCAAGACGATATGATTGCCCGCAGCGTTTAACCGCTGGGGCTGGCTGCCAGCCTGGGTGAACCACGCCTGATGGCAGAATAAGGAGTTTTCTTTGAGCAAGTCCGCCGTTAAAAAAATTCAAGCCATTCGTGGTATGAACGACCTACTGCCCAGCGACAGCCCACGCTGGCAATTTTTTGAAGCCAAAGTACGCCAGCTAATGCTGCGTTACGGCTTTAATGAAATCCGCACGCCTATCGTTGAGCAAACCGCGCTGTTTGCACGCTCTATCGGTGAAGTTACCGATATCGTCGAAAAAGAGATGTATACCTTCGACGATCGCAACAGCGAGAGTTTGACTCTACGCCCCGAAGGCACCGCAAGCTGCGTGCGCGCGGCCATGGAGCACGGCCTGCTGTATAACCAAACTCAGCGGTTGTGGTACCAGGGGCCGATGTTTCGCTATGAGCGTCCGCAAAAAGGCCGCTACCGCCAGTTCCACCAGATCGGCGTCGAGACCTTCGGTTTTGATGGCCCGGATATCGACGCCGAGGTGATCCTGCTTTCGGCACGCCTATGGCAAGAACTCGGCTTGATGGAGCACGTCACCCTGGAGCTCAACTCACTGGGTTCGTCTGAGGCGCGGGCAGCCTACCGGGATACGCTGGTGGCCTACTTTGAGCAGCACCTAGACGTCCTCGATGAAGACTCCAAGCGCCGTTTGACCAGCAACCCGCTGCGTATTCTCGACTCCAAAAATCCGGCCATGGCTGAGATGCTCGACGGCGCGCCGCAGTTGATGGATCACCTGGATGCCGAATCCCAGGAACACTTTGAGCAGCTCACCAGAATGCTTGAAGCAGCAGGCATTGCCTATGTGATCAACCCGCGCTTAGTGCGGGGGCTCGACTACTACTGCCGTACCGTGTTCGAGTGGACCACGACTGCGCTGGGCAGCCAGGGCACCGTGTGTGCCGGCGGACGCTACGACGGCCTGGTCGAACAGCTGGGCGGCAAGCCTACCCCAGCGGTGGGCTTTGCCATGGGCATTGAGCGGCTGATTCTACTGCTCGAAACGCTTGAGCTGATCCCTGAGAACGCCCTTGGCGGCTGCGATGTCTATTTACTGCCCATGGATGATAGCGCCACCACAGCAGCCATTACCCTGGCCGAGCAACTGCGTGGCGAGCTGCCTGAACTGCGTCTGCAGCTTCATTGCGGCGGCGGCAGCTTTAAAAGCCGAATCAAAAAAGCCGACAAGAGCGCTGCTACGATAGCCATACTGATCGGTGAAGATGAAATCGCAGCGCGGTCGGCAACGGTCAAGTTTCTGCGCGATGACCGCGAACAGCAAAGCGTTCCTCAAGCCGCATTAGGCCGCACGCTGGGCGAGCTTTTAACGGCTAACGCATAAGCCCTGCAGGCAGCCTGCTTGCATGCGACGGTCTAAACATACGACTTTAGAAGAAAGGAGCCCGCCCGTGGTGGAGCTGAGAAGCGAAGAAGAGCAGCTAGACGCCGTTAAGCGCTGGTGGAAAGAGAACGGCATGTCGTTGATTGCAGGCGCTGTTCTGGCGGCGGCTGGAGTATTCGGCTGGAATGCCTGGCAGAACTATCAACAGGGCCAAGCTGAAGCGGCCTCCATGCGCTATCAGCAGCTGGTTAATATGACCGCTGGCAACGAGCTTAACGAGGAGCAAATAGCAAGCGCGCGGGAAATGGTCAGCGAGCTGACCAACGAGCATGGCGATACGCTCTACGCCGAACTCGCCCTTCTGCTCGACGCCCGCTTGGCTGTTCAGCAAGGCGACTTGGAAGCAGCACGTACCGCACTGGAAAGCGCGGCCGACTCCTCGCGCCGCTATGTACAAAGCTTGGCATGGCTACGCTTAGCCCGTATCGAGCTTGCCGACGGTAATCCTAAACAGGCGCACGCACTGTTAGACGAGCCAATTAGCGATGCACTGGCGGCTCAAAGAGCAAACGTGCGCGGCGATGCATTCGCCGCCCAAGGTGACACCGAGGCGGCCCGAGATGCATGGGAAACCGCTCTAGAAGTGTCTCAAACCAAAGACCAGCCGCTTTACGGCGTGCAGTTCAAGCTTGACGATCTCGGCGCTGAGGAGGCGACACAATGACTTTTGGTATCCCAACAAAACAGCTAGTACGCGCAAGCTTGGGCGCCCTGTCGCTGGCACTGCTGGTCGGTTGCGCTAGTAAAGGCGAGCCTGCCTATACCCCCAAAGAGCTGCGCAGCTTCGACGAGACCTCCTCGCTGGAAACTCAGTGGCGGCGCAACGTGGGCGATGGTCTGGGCCGTGCCCGTTATCCCATCGCTCCTTCCCGTGAAGGCAACACCGTGTTTGCGGCCGATGTTGATGGCGTGGTGATGGCGATGGATGCCAATAGCGGCGACGTCAAGTGGGAAATTGACCTTGATACGACTATTTCCAGCGCGCTAACGGCGATTGCCGGTCAGGTCTATCTGGCTACTGGCAACGGCGAAGTGATCGCGTTGGATCAAGGTGACGGCAGCGAAGAGTGGCGTTCGCGGGTATCCAGCGAAGTGCTGGCCGCGCCCCAGGCCAACCGGCAGTTGCTAATTGTGCAAAGTGTCGATGGCCGTGTCACGGCTTTGGATCGCGCCACGGGTGCAGAACGCTGGGTATACACCAGTTCGCAGCCGTCACTCACCCTGCGCGGCACCGGCACGCCAATGGTGATTGATCCAGTCAGCTTTGTTGGCCTAGCCAATGGCCGCCTGGCCACGCTGGATAACCGTAGCGGCCAGCCTCTATGGGAAATGCAGATCGCCACTCCGCAAGGGCGTAGCGAAGTGGAACGCCTGGTCGATCTTTCCGGCCAGCCGGTCATCAGCCCCGATGGCCGCCTGTTTGTGACCAGCTATAACGGCCGGGTGGTGGCGCTGGAAGCAACCCAAGGCGACGTACTTTGGGAAGCGGATCTCTCCAGCCGCCATACCCCGATTCTGGTCGGTGACTTCCTATTTGTGGTCACCGATGACAGCCAAGTCGTCGCCCTCGACGCTAACAGCGGCCGCGAAATTTGGCGCAACGACGATTTAGAAGATCGTTGGTTAACCGCCCCCGCCTTCGCCGATGGGCGTTTAGTATTCGGCGATTTTGACGGTTATCTTCACCTGATCGACGCTCGCGAAGGCGATATCGTGGGTCGCACTCGCGTGCACAGCTCGGGCATCAGCGTACGCCCGGTCACTGAAGGCAGCACCATTCATGTCCAGGCCAACAATGGTCGCCTGGAAACCCTGGAAGTAACTCCATGACACCCGTCATTGCTTTAGTCGGTCGCCCCAATGTGGGCAAATCGACGTTGTTTAACCGCCTAACGCGCTCGCGTGATGCACTGGTGGCCGACTTTCCTGGCCTCACCCGCGACCGTAAGTACGGTAATGGCATGCTGGGCGATAAGGTCTATACCGTGATTGATACCGGCGGTATCAGCGGTGACGAAGAAGGCATCGACGCTGCCATGGCGGAGCAGTCACTCGCCGCCATTGATGAAGCCGATATTGTGCTGTTTATGGTCGACGCTCGCGCCGGCCTTATCGCCGCTGACCAGGCGATTGCCAACCACCTGCGGGTCAATCAGAAAAAAACCTGGCTGGTGGTGAATAAAACCGATGGGCTGGAAGAGCATTCGGCCATGGGCGACTTCTGGTCGCTCGGCCTCGGCGATCCCTGGCCGATTGCTGCCGCCCACGGGCGCAACGTTTCCACCCTGATTGATGTGGTACTCGAACCGTTTCCCGAGCGTGACGCCAGCATTCCTGCCGACACCGGCAGCAAAGGCGTTCGCATCGGCGTGATTGGCCGCCCCAACGTGGGAAAATCGACCCTGGTCAATCGCCTGCTAGGCGAAGATCGGGTCGTCGTGTTTGATGAAGCGGGCACCACCCGCGATGCCATCGAGATTCCTTTTGAGCGCCGCGGCAAGCCCTATGTACTGATTGACACCGCGGGTATTAGGCGGCGCAAGAACGTGCGCGAAATCGCCGAGAAATTTTCCATCATCAAGACCCTGGATGCGATCAAAGAGTCCCATGTGGTAATCATGGTACTGGATGGCTCCAGCGGCCTGGTGGAGCAGGACTTGCACCTGCTGGACTATGTGTTGACCACCGGTCGTGCACTGGTGCTGGCAGTCAACAAGTGGGACGGCCTGGAGACCGAAGCCAAGGATAAAATGCGCACTGAAGTGAAGCGCCGCCTAGGCTTTGCGGATTATGCCGAACTGCACTTTATCTCTGCCCTGCACGGCACGGCGGTGGGTGATCTCTACCCCTCGATTGATCGCGCCTTTGACGCCGCTAACGCCCACTGGTCGACCAACCGCCTCACCACCCTGCTCCAGGACGCGGTCAGCCAAAACCCACCGCCGATGGTGCACGGACGGCGTATCAAGCTGCGTATGGCTCACCAGGGTGGAAGCAACCCGCCGATTATCGTCGTCCACGGCAACCAAACCGAGTCGCTACCCGAAGCCTACCGCCGCTATTTGACCAACACTTTCCGCAAGGTGCTCAAGGTGCGCGGCACGCCGATTCGCTTTGAGTTTCGCTCCGGCAGTAACCCGTTTGATGACATGGCGGGCGCCAGCGACAAAGAGAAGGCCAAAAAGCGCGAGCTTAACCGCACCAAAGAGGCGCGCAAAAGCCGTCGCTAATCATTTTAGTAGCTGCCTTTTGAACCCGCCCGTTTGCATCGCCAAGCGGGCGTTTTGGTTCTAGCCTTCAATAAGCACCTGAACACGCAAATTGTCTTGACAGAATATGGCTTCAGCCCTCAAATAGCCGCGCTTATTAGCCTGAACCTAGTAAGTGCGCAACAACACCTTACTCTTAGCATTGCTACCCCACTACTTACTTACGCCCTATTGAAGGGGACTCTTATGCTTTATATTGCTCGCTATTGGCGATGGCTGACTCTGTTTGGCTTTGCCAGCCTACTCACGGGTTGTCTCGCCCTCCCCCAAACCGGCCTGTTTGCGTTTCGTTTGGCAGTAACCTCCCTGGGGGTCGAGGATGTTCGCATTGGGCCTTACAGTATCAATGCGGGGCTAGATACAAGTGATCTAACCAGCCTGATTGCGTCTAGCCTCGGCGCGGGCAGTCTGCCCGTTCAGGCCACCATTGCCATGGGGCTGGGCTTACCCGCAGGTATGCCACCGGTGGAGATGTCAGGCTTTCGCTGGGCGCTGGATATGCCGGGCATTGACCCTGTGCAGGGGAACTATGAGCAGGACGTCACGCTGACCTCTGGTGATGATGCTAACTTACGCCTACCGGTTGCCTTTGATGTCCTCGCCACCGACACCCAACGCATGGCCCCCATGCTGGAACTTGCCAGTCAGTTGGCGTCCCAAGGCGAGCTACCGCCCGGCAGTCAACTGGCCATCACACCAGGGGATCTGCGCGGTTTAGGTATGCGGTTACCTGCCGGTTTGTTGACGCCCACTATTCGCCTCAGTGTAGGCGCCGATGGGCAGTTAGTACCCCAGCGCTGAAGGGTTATGTCTAGGAGCTCGCAGCCAACGGTCTGGTGCCTAGCATTGGGTCAGAAAAGGATGGTTAATTCAGCATCCATACTCACCCTCTAGGTGGGTTATGATGGGGGATTGATTTACTGCTATCAGCGGTTATCTTGTGTCCAAGAAACCCATTCGTCTATAAGGAAACCGTCTCATGCGCTGGCTTCGCCCCCTTGCTATTACCGCGCTATGCGCGTCCATCGCCGCTTGCTCCACCTCGCCTACCGGACGCTCGCAACTACTGTTGCTCTCCGATAGCGAACTCAATGAGATGGGCCGCCAGGCGTTCACTCAATATCAGCAGAAACTGCCTACCGCCGGCCAAGCCAGTCATCGCTATGTCCAGTGTATTGCCGATGCCATCGTGGCGGAGCTCCCCGCCCAGCAGCAACAGCTAGATTGGCAAATCCGCGTGTTTGAGTCCGAACAGCCCAACGCCTTCGCGCTTCCCGGCGGCTATATGGGCGTGAATACCGGTATGCTGGATATTGCTACAAATCAGGATCAGCTTGCTTCCGTTATCGGCCACGAAATTGGTCACGTACTGGCCAACCATGCCAATGAGCGCGCCTCAACCGAGAGCGCCACCTCGTTAGGCCTGTCGGTAATTTCCAGCACCTCGGGCATGCAGTCTGCCGGTGGCCAGCAACTCATGGGCGTGCTCGGCATGGGCGCGCAGTACGGCATCGTACTGCCTTTTTCCCGGGCTCATGAGAGCGAAGCTGACGTGATTGGCCTGGATCTTATGGCCCAAGCCGGTTTCAATCCCCGTGAAAGCGTGACCCTTTGGGAAAATATGCAGGCGGCCACAGGTGGCGGTGCGCCCCCCGAGTGGATGTCGACTCACCCTGGCCAAGGCCAGCGCATTGAAGGCCTGCAAGCCAATATGGATCATGCCCTGGCACGCTACCAACAAGCACGCAGCAATGGTCGCACCCCCAACTGCCCACGCCCTTAACGGCTCTTGAGGTTTAGATGATCAAGTTAGGTTTACTGCTGCTAGTGCTGCCGCTGTTTGTGCTGATGGGTGTGTATTTCTGGGAGCTCAACGACGTCCGTGCTTGTCAGCTTGATGGCGGCCATTGGGACTATATTGAGAGTGTTTGTAGAGACGCACCGCAACCGTTCGTCTCCTGGCTGCAGCGCTCGCCGCTGTTAGTCAATGGCGGCATGCTGCTTTCGGTGGTGGGGCTGGTAATGTGCATGGTGGGTTTGTACGTCAAGCGCGCTAAGTAAAGCGTTATTAGCGGCACACATAAAAAGCGGGGGCGGATACGGTATCCGCCCCCGCTTTTTAAGTAGCGTTAACTGGATGCGGCTATGAATAGTTAAGCGATTGGCGCAGCATTTCGCGCACGGGTGCCGTTTCGGGCCGCACATTGCGCCACAGAAAGAACGACTCAGCGGCCTGCTCGACCAGCATGCCTAAGCCGTCGAGCAGTTTCGCGCCACGCGGGCCTGCCCACTGTAAAAATACCGTCGGCTCGGCCCCGTACATCATGTCGTAGGCCCAGGCATTAGTATTGAACAACGTATCAGGCAACGGCGGTAAATCGCCTGAGAGGCTGGCGCTGGTGCCGTTAATCACCACATCAAAAGTTCCGTCAAGAGTGTCAAAACCGCCGCCAGTGACAGGCCCCAGATCAGCAAAATCGCTGGCCAGCTGCTCGGCCTTGGCGGCGGTGCGGTTGACCACGACGACTTTACTGGGCTGCTCGGCAAGCAGGGGCTCCAGAATGCCGCGCACGGCGCCGCCTGCGCCTACCACCAAAATGCGCTTTCCCGCTAACGCCACGCGGTGATAGGCCAAATCACGCACTAGGCCAATGCCATCGGTAGTATCGCCGTAGGTACGGCCATTCCCCCCCAGGATCAGCGTATTCACCGCCCCTGCACGACGGGCGCGGTGGCTCAAGGTGTCGCAAAGCGCAAAGGCATCACCCTTGAACGGCACGGTAACATTGGCGCCACGCCCGCCCGCGTCGATAAATGCCCGCCAGGCACCGGCAAAGCCATCCACCGGTGCTTCTTCAGCGGTGTACTCAAGAGCCTGTTGGGTTTGATGGGCAAACTCAGAGTGGATCTGCGGGGATTTAGAGTGTTTGACCGGGTTGCCAAACACGCAGTAGCGATCAGTCATGAGAGCTCTCCGCTTTTTCTTTGGCCTGCATCCTCAGCGAATTCGCCGAGCCAGTCCCGGGGGTATAAGAAATCCTGCAAGCGCGCTTCGGCACTGCCGGGCTCTGGCTCAAAGGCGTATTCCCAGCGCGCCATTGGCGGCATAGACATCAAAATTGACTCCGTACGCCCGCCACTTTGTAAGCCAAACAGTGTGCCGCGATCCCACACCAGGTTGAACTCCACGTAGCGGCCACGGCGGTAAAGCTGGAAATCGCGCTCCCGCTCGCCCCAGGCGTCATTTTTGCGGCGCTCAACGATGGGTAAATAAGCCTCTAGGAAGCTGTCGCCCACCGCCCGTTGCATGGCAAAGCAGTCGGCAAACTCGCCTTCATTTAGGTCATCGAAAAACAACCCGCCGACACCGCGGGTTTCATCGCGGTGCTTAAGGTAGAAGTACTCGTCGCACCAGGCCTTATAGCGCGCATAAACATCGTCCCCAAAGGGGTCGCAGGCGGCTTTGGCCACCCGATGCCAGTGCACCACGTCTTCCAACACGGGATAAAACGGCGTTAAGTCAAAGCCGCCGCCAAACCACCATACCGACGGCTCACCGACTTTTTCGGCAATAAAGAAGCGCACGTTGCCATGACTGGTGGGTACATGGGGGTTTTCCGGGTGCAGCACCCAGGAGACCCCCACCGCATGAAAACTGCGTCCGGTCAGTTCAGGGCGCGCGGCGGTGGCCGAAGGCGGCAGTTGGGTGCCATAAACATGGGAGAAGTTGACGCCGCCCTTTTCAAACACGCCGCCATGGGTCATCACCCGTGATCGACCACCGCCCCCCTCTGCACGCTCCCAACTATCTTCCTGGAACTGTGCAGCCCCATCGGCTTTCGCCAATCCGGCGCAGAGCCGATCCTGCAAATCAAGAAGGTAGCGTTTAACGTCATCAAGGTGCTCGTGGGCCACGGTAACTCCTGGGGCATCGGTGAGTAGTAATAGGTGAGTGGTGGATAGTAAGTAGTTGGAGAGCCGGTTAAGAACGCATGATTTTACCGGTGGCTAGGTCTCTAATGGTGCTGGGTTTGGCATTGCCACCCAGCTCGCCTTGCACCACATGGGCCACTTCATCAGCAAAGATTTCCTTGATCTCGGCGGCGCTCATCGCAGGCGGTTCCCCCGAACGGTTGGCCGAGGTGGATACCAACGGGCCACCAAAGGCTTCGCACAGGGCTTTCATCACCGGGTGATCGGTCACCCGCAGCGCTACGCACTCGTGGGCGCCACGCACCAGACCATGACTGCGACCATAATCAGGCACTAGCCAGGTATTGGGCCCCGGCCAGCTGGCCGCTAAGGGAGCGTGCATCGCTAATGGGAGCTGGCTCAGCCAGGGTTGGAACTGTTCGATATTCGCGGCAACAAGGATCACGCCCTTGGCAGGGTCGCGCTCTTTCATACGCATTAGATGGGCTAAGGCTGCGTCGTTTTCGGGGTCACAGCTAAGCCCCCACACCGCTTCAGTGGGACAGGCAATCACTCCCCCACTACGCAGCGCGCTAATCGCAGGGGCTAGATCGGTCGCCAAACTCATGCTCTCTCCTCACGGCTAACAGGCCTTTAAGGGTTTTATCCTATCATGGCCGCGGCAGCCGCACCCAGCCTCCCGCCTGCTGAGCAACCCAGCCTTCCAACTCCAGCATCAGCAGGCGCTGCTGGCAGTCGCTGACCGTCGCACCGGTGGCGTGTACCAAGAGATCAATAGGCGTTGGCGTGGCGGATAAAGACGCTAATAATGAATCTGGCAAGCTATCGCCAGACACGCCATCAGGCAGCGATTCTTGCTCAGGTGGTTTTTCTGCAGACGTTAGTAAGGTTTGCTGCATGGCGTCATCGGCCGGGATAAATTCACTGGCCCAGTGGCCAAGGTCGCTAATAATATCGTCGACGCTACAGGCTAGATGGGCACTGCCCTGGCGCAGTAGTGCCAAACAGCCGCGGGCCTGTACGTTGTTTAGCGAACCGGGCAGCACAAACAGTTCGCGATTTTGCTCTAAAGTGAGCCGTGCACTGACCAGCGAACCGCTTTTTTCGGTGGCTTCGACCACTAATGTACCGAGCGAGAGACCGGTAACGATGCGGTTGCGCCGCGGGAAAAATGCCGGGCGGGCCAGCGTACCTGGTGGATGTTCAGACACCACTAGGCCACCGGGTAGAGAACTAAGCTGCTCGTGAAGATCACGGTGGGAGGCGGGGTAGATCACATCCACGCCGCAGCCGAGTACAGCGATCGTGCGTCCACCGGCATTTAGCGCTGCGCGCTGGGCTACGCCATCAACGCCCAAGGCCATACCGCTGACCACGCACCAGCCACGGCGGGCTAGATCGCGAGCGAAGGTTTGGGCGTTATGGGTACCTTCGCCGGTGGGGCGTCGGGTGCCTACCATGGCAAGTTTGGGGCCCTCCAGGGCGCTAAGATCTCCCTGGGCCCAGAGCACTACGGGCGGGTCGGGCAACTCATTTAACAGTGCAGGCCAGGCGGGGTGGTCGCGATGCAGCACATGGCGACTAGGCCCGCTCTGCTGCCACGCCAGGGTCTCATCAACCACATTTTGCAACGGGCTGCGCGTGGGATGCTCAAGCCACAGGCGCAACTCGCTGGCTGCACGACTGGGCAGCGCTGCCAGCCACCCTTCCGGCCACTGCGGCTGACGGGCTAATAATTGCGCGATACGCAGCGCCCCCATACCCGGCAACGCATTGACCACCAGCCACGCCTGGGCGTCCATACTCCCTCCTATCTTTAAACGTCTTTATTTACCGGCCGCTAGTTCGTCGCTGACCCAACCTCATCGCCCACTTCCAGCACCCGAGAGGCCTGCATCACCAGGGCGTAGCTGACGCGATCATAGGGCTTGAAAACCATTACATTGCCCGCTTCTGTGCTGGGCAGTTGCACTAGCTCCTGGGTACGTGGGTCGTTGATCAGCTCACCCTGCTGATTGACTCGCAGGACATGTCCCGCCTGTAAACCATCCAGGGTGCCAAGATCCAACGCAACGATCTGAAAACGGCCAATAAAACGCACGCCACCTGGCACGGCAATAATATGTCCTTCAACCGCATTGAGCGGCGCGCGGGGCATAAACTCACGGTTTAACTCATGCTCCTCCAAGGGCAGTACAATATCGTTAACCCTTACTTCCTGATGGGAGCTAACGATTTCAAGCTGCGCAATATCGCCTTCACTGCTGACGTGGCGAGCGATGCCAACGTTAATCAGCTCTAAGCCCAGCGGCATGCCATCCATCGCCAGGTAGGGCTCCGACTGCCGATAGATGCCCAACTGACCATGGCGTGGCACATCACCACGCACGTATAACCGATCTCCCGCGCCGCTGATCAAACGGCGATCGTCTCCCGCCACTACGTAAGCCAGTTCCTGCAACGCCTCGGCATCATCGACAACCCGGTGCTCGCGCAAAAAGGCCTGGGCTTCCTCCAAGGCGATAGGCTCGATCGCTTCACGATGGGGTAAGGTACGCACCTGCGGCGAGAGTTTAATCACTGCCTGATCACGCTCCCAAGCGGTGGCATTGTTACTCACCAGCACCACTGCACTCAGCAGCAAACCACTCAAAACCCTCCTGTAGGCGTATTGTTTTGCCGCCATCCTGCTCTCCCCAATAAAATGCATCACTCTTAGTTCCATGTCGAAACACTGCATAAGCGCAGTCATTATGTTGCTGCTGGAACCTTTGCGCATAGGGCGCCCATGCCCAGAAACGTTGACAGCATGATATAGTGACCCATCATAAAGTACCTAGGTTAGAAGACGCTCGTCACTGCCTAGCTTGACTTAATTTAGACTCAGCATAACGGTGATTGTAACGCCATGGCCAAACTTCCTATTCTTGAATTCCCCGATGAGCGCCTGCGCACCAAGGCCGCTGCGGTGGAAACCGTCGACGATGAGGTACGCCAGCTCGTCGACGATATGCTGGAGACCATGTATGACGCCCGTGGTATCGGTCTAGCCGCGACCCAGATCGATGTCCATCGCCGTGTTGTCGTCATGGATGTCAGCGACGATAACTCCCAGCCGCTGGTACTTATCAACCCGCGCTACACCCCGATTGGCGACGAGAAAGAGCTGCTTTCGGAGGGCTGCCTGTCGATTCCCGAGCACTATGCAGAAGTGCCGCGCTACCTTAAGGTGCAGCTCAACGCGCTGGATCGTAATGGCGATGCCTATGAGTTAGAGGCAGAGGGTCTGCTGGCACACTGTATTCAGCACGAGTACGACCACCTTGAGGGCGTGCTGTTTGTTGACTACTTGTCGCCGCTAAAACGTGACCGGATCCGCAAGAAAATGCAGAAACGCCATAAGCAGATGCAGGACGCCTAACACTTCTCTTACTCAAGCCAGGTAGCCCTCTTTATATGTCACGATTGCGCGTTGTTTTTGCTGGCACGCCTGAATTCGCCGCCTCTAGTCTTGCCGCGCTACTGGAAAGTCAGCACGAAGTGGTGGCGGTGTATACCCAGCCAGACCGCCCTGCGGGTCGCGGTCGTAAGCTAACGCCCAGCCCGGTCAAACAGCTGGCTCTGGAACACAGCCTGCCTGTCTATCAGCCTCAGACGCTAAAGCAGCCCGAGGCTCAAGCCGAGCTGGCCGCGCTCAAGGCCGACATCATGGTCGTTGTGGCCTACGGGCTGCTGCTTCCTCAGGCCGTGTTGGACATACCGCGTCTCGGCTGCGTTAACGTTCACGCTTCGCTGCTGCCCCGTTGGCGCGGCGCTGCCCCTATTCAGCGGGCGATCGAAGCAGGTGATCGCGTATCGGGTGTGACCATCATGCAGATGGATGCTGGCCTGGATACCGGTGCGATGCTCACGGAAGTGCGCACACCCATTACCGCCCGCACCACCGGCGGCGATTTGCATGACCGCCTCGCAATTCAAGGTGCCAATGCGCTGATCAACACGCTGGATGCCCTGGCCACCGGCACCGCGCAGGCAACGCCTCAGCCCGAAGAGGGCGTAACCTATGCCGCCAAACTGAGCAAAGCGGAAGCCGAGCTCGACTTTGCCCAGCCCGCTCAGCAGTTAGCCAGTAAAATTCGCGCCTTTAACCCCTGGCCGGTGGCCTGGTGCGCGTTAGGTGAGGAGCGCCTACGTTTGCTCATGGCGCACGTAGAAGAGGGCGAGCAGCCACCCTGCGAGCCCGGCACGCTACTCGATCACGGCGACGATTATCTGCGGATTGCCTGTGGCCCAAACGGCCGCGAGGTACTTTGTGTGACCAGAGCACAGCTGCCCGGCGGTAAAGCCATGGACGTACGTGACTTACTGAATGCGCGCCACGCGCGCCTTGCTACCGGCACACGTCTTGGTGCTCGTTTTGATGCTCGTTTTAAAAATTCTGCGGCGCAAGCCAGCGAAGGAGAAACACCATGAGCCAAAAGCGCTCCCCCCAAGGCGGCAGTGGTCAGGAAGTCCGCGCCGCTGCGGCCCGCGCGCTGGCCCCGGTGCTCAGCGACCAGGGCTCCCTGGCGGGGCTGGATGAGCACAGCGTGGTGGCTCGCGACCGCGGACTTCTCAAAGAGCTCTGCTTCGGCACCTGCCGTCGCTTGCCGCGTCTGGAAGCTTTAGCGGGCGTGCTGCTTAAGCAGCCGTTTAAAAAGCGCGATAGCGATGTTCAGGCGCTTCTGTTGCTGGGTATTTACCAGCTGCTCTACATGCGCATTCCCGCCCACGCGGCGGTAGGCGAAACCGCTGGCGCTGCGCGCTTACTGAATAAGGAGTGGGCTACCCGCGTCTTAAATGGTTGCTTGCGGCGGCTACAGCGCGAATCCGAGGCGCTCCAGGCCCAGGTAGACCGGGATGAAAGCGTCGCGTTAGAGCATCCGCCCTGGCTGCTTAACGCCTTGCGCCAGGCGTGGCCAGAGCAGTGGCGCGATATTGTTGAAGCCAACAATCACGCCGGCCCCATGACGTTAAGGGTGAATCAGCACCACAACGACCGTGAAGCCTATTTGGGTATGCTCACCGAACAGGGCTTGAACGGCCACTTATGCCCCCATGCCCCAGACGCTATCACCCTGGAAACACCCTGCGATGTGACCGCGCTGCCCGGCTTTGAAGAGGGCCACGTTAGCGTTCAGGATGAAGCCGCCCAACTCTCTGCGGCACTACTTGGCCCCGCACTGGCGCCACGACCAGGTGCACGTGTACTCGATGCCTGCTGCGCCCCCGGCGGTAAAACGGCTCATTTGCTAGAGCAGTTTGATATTGCCCTAACGGCTATCGATAGCGATAACCAGCGCTTAGCGCGGGTGGAGGACACCCTTAGCCGTCTCGGCGTTGAGGCGGTACTCGAACACGCCGATGCCACCGAGCGCGACTGGTGGAGCGGCACACCGTTTGATGCCATCCTGCTCGACGCCCCTTGCTCTGGCACCGGCGTTATCCGCCGCCACCCGGATATCAAGAAGCTGCGGCGCAAAGACGATATCCGGCCGCTGGCCAAGCTTCAACGCCAGCTGTTAGACAATCTTTGGCCGATGCTGCGCGAGGGCGGTACCCTGCTGTATGCCACCTGTTCGGTACTGCCGGAGGAGAACAGTGAGCAGATTGAGGCGTTTCTCGCCCGCACCCCTGACGCCCATGTCACCACGCCTAACGACGTTGCCTGGGGCATTGCCAGCGGTGCAGGTCGCCAGCTGTTTCCGGCCCAGAGCAGTCACGATGGCTTTTTTTATGCCAGACTAGAGAAGCGCACTGCCTAGGCGCTCACTGATGCCGAGGCAGTGAATTTATGACAAGGAAGGAGGTACTATGAGTCATCATACTTATAAGCACGTGGAACTGACCGGCTCTTCCGAGAAGGGTATTGAAGAAGCGGTTCAGAACGCTCTGGCCAAGGCGTCAGAGACTATTAAGCACATGCGCTGGCTGGAAGTTGTCGATACCCGTGGTCATATTGAAGATGGCCAGGTGGCCCACTGGCAGGTCACGGTTAAAGTCGGCTTTACGCTAGAGTAATCCTCACCTGCTTTTCGACGGCGGCTGGTTTACACTGGCCGCCGTCTTTATTGCAGCGCATGATAGACCGTCCCGGTCTCAGGGTATGGTCTCAACAACATCGCGCGCTGGCGCTTTTAATGGAACCGATGCTCAGCAATGAAAATCATCATTCTCGGCGCCGGCCAGGTCGGCGGCACACTGGCTGAACACCTCGCCCGCGAGGAGAACGACATCACCGTCGTTGATACTGACGCCAAAAAACTGCGCGAGCTGCACACCAAAATCGATATCCGCACCGTCACCGGGGCGGGTTCCTACCCGATAGTGTTGCGCCAAGCGGGCTGCGAAGACGCCGATATGTTGATCGCTGTCACCAATAGCGACGAGATCAATATGATCGCCTGCCAGGTCGCCCATACGCTGTTTCGCACGCCGACCAAAATTGCCCGGGTGCGCGCCACGGCGTATTTGACCCGTAAAGGCCTTTTTGCCCACGAAGC
The DNA here is from genome assembly GCF_020595105.1 of Halomonas sp. FeN2. Classification (NCBI taxonomy): domain Bacteria; kingdom Pseudomonadati; phylum Pseudomonadota; class Gammaproteobacteria; order Oceanospirillales; family Halomonadaceae; genus Halomonas; species Halomonas sp. FeN2. The sequence continues at coordinate 3,211,734 of NZ_CP074200.1, read as the reverse complement.
GATCCCCATTGATGTACTGATCAGCCCCGAGCAGGTGGTTACCGACCACGTGCGCCGCCTGATCGAGCACCCCGGTGCCCTGCAGGTGCTGGAGTTTGCCGGTGGCCTGGTACAGCTGGTCGCGGTGAAAGCGTTCTACGGCGGCCCGCTGGTGGGCCAGGATTTGGCTTTTCTGCGCCGCCATATGCCCAACGTGGACACCCGCGTAGCCGCCATTTACCGCCGTAACCGACCGATTATTCCCCGTGGTGATACGGTCATCGAAGCCGACGACGAGGTGTTCTTCCTCGCCGCCCGCCGGGATATTCGTGCGGTAATGAGCGAGCTACGGAGGGTCGAGCGGGACTTCCGCCGCGTGGTGATCGCCGGGGGTGGCAATATCGGCGAGCGCCTGGCCGAACACCTGGAGCATAGCCACCAGGTCAAGATCATCGAGCACAGCCTGGAGCGCTGCACCACCCTCTCCGAGCGGCTGGATCGCACCGTGGTGCTCCACGGCAGCGCCACCAGCAAGCGTCTGCTGGAAGAGGAGAATATCGAAGAGTGCGATATCTTCTGCGCGCTGACCAACGACGACGAGGTCAATATCATGTCGTCGCTGCTCGCCAAGCGTTTAGGTGCGAAGAAGGTGCTGACGCTGATCAACAACGCCGCCTATGTGGACTTGGTGCAGGGGGGCGAGATCGATATCGCTATTTCTCCCCAACAGGCGACCATTGGCAGCCTGCTGACCCACGTACGCCGGGGCGATATCGTCAACGTCCACTCGCTGCGCCGGGGCGCCGCCGAGGCCATTGAAGCCATCGCCCACGGCGATAAGCAGTCATCAAAAGTGGTGGGCCGTACCATCCGCGATATCGCACTGCCCGACGGCACCACCATCGGTGCGATTGTGCGCGGCAAAGAGGTCATCATCGCCCACGGCGATGTGATGGTTGAGAGCGGTGACCACGTGATTCTATTCGTGATCGACAAGCGCCGCATTCGCGACGTGGAGCGCCTGTTCCAGGTCGGCTTGACGTTCTTTTGATAACCCTCGCGCCACGACCACTGGCTGCAAATAACAGGAGCATGCGACAACCATGAGTCTGCGGGTTATTTTGCGCATTTTGGGGCTGTTGCTGATGCTGTTCAGCCTTACCATGCTCCCCCCAACGCTGATTTCACTCTGGTTTCGCGACGGCGTGTGGAGCGCCTTTATTAGCGGCATTGCGATTTCGGTAGCAACGGGATTACTGCTTTACCTTCCCAATCGACGCTCGCAAAAAGAGCTGCGCATCCGCGACGGCTTTATTATTGCCGCAATGTTCTGGACCGTGCTGGCGCTGTTCGGCTCGCTGCCGCTGATGCTATTCGGCGAAGGCTCGCTGGGCATCACCGATGCGGTATTCGAGTCGTTTTCCGGATTAACCACTACCGGCGCCACGGTGATTACCGGCATCGACTTTTTACCCGAATCGATTCTCTACTATCGCCAGCAGCTCCAGTGGCTGGGCGGCATGGGGATCGTGGTGCTAGCCGTTGCCATTTTGCCCACCCTTGGCGTGGGCGGTATGGCGCTGTATCGCACCGAGATCCCTGGGCCACTAAAAGACTCCAAGCTAACACCGCGTATCACCGAAACCGCCAAGGCGCTGTGGTACATCTACGCCACGCTCACCCTGGCCTGCATGATCGCCTATATGTTAGCGGGCATGAGCTGGTTCGATGCCTTGAGCCATAGCTTTTCGACTGTCGCTATCGGTGGCTTCTCCACATACGACGCCAGCATCGGTTATTTCGATAGCGCTACCATCGAGATGATATGCGTAGGCTTTATGTTGATTTCAGCGTTCAGCTTTAGCCTGCACTTTATCGCTTGGCGTGAAAAAAGCCTGATGCACTATTTTCACGACCCCGAAGCGCGCTTTTTGATGCTATTTCTGCTCGCCCTGAGTGTGATCACCGTGCTTTCACTCTGGCTGACAGACACCTATGACACCGTGCGCGGCCTTCGCCACGGCGTTTTCCAGGTGGTCTCTGTGGCCACCACCGCAGGCTTTAGCGTCGCCGACTTCTCCATGTGGCCCGGTGCGCTGCCCTTTCTACTGTTTGTGGCCGCGTTCGTTGGGGGCTGTTCCGGCTCGACCGGTGGCGGCATGAAGGTGATTCGTATTATTTTGATCATAAAACAGGGCATGCGCGAAATCATGCGGCTGATCCACCCTAATGCGGTGATTGCGGTCAAAGTGGGCAAGGTCAGCGTTCCCGACAGCATTGCTCAAGCGGTCTGGGGGTTCTTTTCGGTTTACGTAATGCTGTTCTTTTTAATGCTGGTGGGAGTGATGGCGACCGGGGTTGATCAGGTGACCGCGTGGTCGACGGTGGGCTCTGCCCTCAACAACTTAGGCCCTGCACTGGGTGAATCCCACACCCATTACGGCGACATGCCCAGTATAGCGAAATGGATCCTGGTACTCGCCATGCTGCTTGGACGCCTGGAAATTTTTACGGTTCTAGTGCTGTTTACCCCCGCTTTCTGGCGGCGTTAAGCGCTTCACGCCTGCCCCTTATTGACCGATTTGAGAGCTGTTAATGAACCACGAAGATACATCTCACGACGAAACGCCCAACGCTGAAGCGGAGTCGCTGGCTGAAAACCCGACTTCGCTGCCAGCTACCAGTGGGCCGTTAAAAACGTTCACTGTTGGCGAAACACGCTACACCCTGCTGGGCACGGCTCATGTGTCGGCGGAAAGCGCCGACGATGTGCGAGCCCTACTCGATAGCGGGGCTTTTGATGCAGTGGCGATTGAGCTCTGCGACGCTCGCCATCACAGCATGTCCAACCCGGATGCCATGGGCGAGCAGGATCTGTTTCAGGTGTTCAGAGAAGGCAAAGCGGGCATGGTCGCTGCGAGCCTGGCACTGGGTGCCTTTCAGCAACGGATTGCCGATCAGTCCGGCATCCAGCCGGGGGCCGAAATGCGTGCGGCAGTTGAGGAAGCTAACCGACTGAAGCTGCCGCTGATGCTCGTCGACCGTGATGTCGGCATAACGCTAAAACGCATTTACAGCAATGTACCCTGGTGGCAGCGCTTCTCGCTGTTTTCAGGCCTTATCGGCAGCGTGCTCTCTCGACAGGATGTCTCTAAAGAAGATATCGAAAAACTCAAAGAAGGCGATATGCTGGAAGCCACCTTCAACGAGTTTGCCGCTGAGTCGGAAGCGCTGTATACCCCACTGATTCGCGAGCGTGACCGCTATATGGCGTTACGCTTAGCTGAAGAGGCGCCACCGGGGCGTTACCAACACGTGCTAATAGTGCTCGGCGCAGGCCATCTCAAAGGCACCGGCGAGCACCTTGAAGCCCCGCTGCCCGCCGAGCCAAAGGTAGAGCGCGAATCGCTTGAGGCCACCCCGCCGCCATCCAAGCTTTGGAAAGCACTGCCGTGGCTGATTACCGCGTTGGTGCTTACCGGCTTTGCGATTGGTTTTTCGCGAAACACTGATCTTGGCTGGCAACTGGTGCTTGAGTGGTTCTTGATTAACGGCATTCTCTCGGGCGGTGCAACGATTATCGCCATGGCCCACCCGGTGACAGTGATTGCTACCTTCTTTGCCGCACCGCTCACCTCGCTGAACCCCACCATCGGCGCTGGCTTTGTGGCCGCCGGGGTTGAGCTCTATATGCGCAAACCCAAAGTGCGCGATTTTTCATCGCTACGCCACGATGTCACGCAGTTGAAAGGCTGGTGGCAAAACCGCGTATCGCGCACTCTGCTGGTGTTTATTCTCGCCACGCTAGGCTCCGCGGTGGGCACTTGGGTGGCCGGATTCCGAATTGCCGGCGCTCTATTTGGCGGCTAGGCGCCGCATCGCTGCAGTAGGCGGGTCGATTTTATGATGCAATCGGCTCGCCGCGTAACTATCGTTAAACACCTCAAAGTAGTCATCCAGCACGTCCGCAGCAACCGTATCCCCGCCCTGGCGCAGCAGCTCGATAGCCACTTCCGCAGTACAAAGGTGTGCTTTTGACGCCGGTTTGCGCAGCCGGTAGCGCGTCTCGCGCTCGGTTCGCAATGGCAGCACAGGCAACGCATCCAGATAGGCGCTTTTACGGAACATACGCCGCGCCTGGCGCCAAGTGCCATCCAGAATGATAAACACCGGAATGCGCGCCTGCTCTTTCGCCGAGTGAACCGCGTCGATACCCACCACCCGATCCGCGTAATCGGGCTGATCATCCGGAAAGATCACAAAGGGCGCGTAACGCGGGTCTTTTAGCAACTCAGCTAACTGAGCATCCGGCGCCGTGCGGTACCAAGTAAACACCTGGGTCGTCGTGATCACATCGCGAATCAAGCGCCCGGTATTGGTCGGCTTAAAGTGCTCTATCGGATGCGTTATTAGCCAGACCTGAGCATGGCTCTCCGCCTTCACCTGATAGGGGCACAGGCAATTCAGTATGGGTAGCTGGCAGTGATCGCAGCGGGTGACAAAACTGCCCCGCGCCTTGAACTCGCGGCGCGGCGGACGCGGATACTCGGTGGCTGAATTATCTCCCGAGCCAACAACAGAGCGATCATTCACAGCGCTTTTATCGACAGAGCTTTCAAAAACAGACATCCGCGCTCCAGAGGGTGAAAAAGCCAAGAGTGAAAAAGTTAAAACAAGAACTAACGAGAATGGAAAAGGGCGCAGAGTATAAAGCAGGGTAGCGCTGATCAGCTAGGCACTTTGTCATAAGAGCAGAGCCATAAGAACAGGGCTATAAGGAAATGATTACGCGATAGAAGAAAGCGCAAGCTTTTGGTCAATGCGCTCCAGAATAGAACCCAAACTGGCTACTGACTCAATCGCCAACATCAGGATCGCCGCATTTTTATCGGGGTCATCTGGATATTCATGGGCGAAGCGATTGCGCAGTATTCTAAGCGTTTGCCATTGCTCACTGTTTTCGATGTAGCCCAGCTTTTCCAAGCGGTGAAGCTTATCTAGCATGGGGCGATCCTCATAAGGCTCCTGTAAATACAGCAGCACAGAAGGGAGCAATCGCGTACCAATAGCATCCTGCAATTTGCCAAACCGAAGCACGAATTGATCCAGGCTTTGGATCTCTGCATCACTTAGTCGCGTAAGGCGCTCGCCGGTAATAGGTAGCGACGCTTGCAAAGACGACAACGCATAGTCAATGAAATGCCGATGACGCTGACACTCGCGCCAAGCATCAAGTAAACGCTGTTGCGAAATATCTTGAGTCATAACGCAATACCTGATTGTTCGGCTATGCGGAAAATGGCTGGGTAGTGACCTCTATTGTGGTAGTCGATCAACATATCGATTTTTTGTTCGCCCAGCGCCTGCTGAAGTTGCACCTGACACCGCATTTCAGCCCGGACGATATCATTAACATCCTCCATGTCCGTGGTGATCAGTAAGTCGATATCACCACCACGGCGACCATCATCGGTACGCGAGCCAAACAGCTTTACACGCGCCTCGGGGCCGAAGCAGCTTTTTACTGACTGGACGATCATTTGGCGCTGATAGTCACTCAAACGCATAGTAGCTCACCTGAGGTTTGGTTATGCAAAGGCTAGCATATTTCCTCGCCACCACCGTAAACCTAAAAAATATCCAACGTTGACACCCAAAGCGCAACGCCGCTAAAGTCTCGTCAACTATTAAAGTTAAAAAGGTTTACACCATGACCGTGCCCCACGAGCGATTTCACGAACAGCGCCACGATTGGACGCTAGAAGAGATCAACGCGCTGTTCGCGCTGCCGTTCAATGATCTGCTGTTCCAAGCCCAGAAGGTTCACCGGGCCCACTTTGATGCTAACGCGGTGCAGGTCTCTACCCTGCTGTCGATCAAGACCGGCGCCTGCCCGGAAGACTGCAAATACTGTCCCCAATCCGGCCACTACAACACCCAGCTAGAAAAAGAGAAGCTGCTGGAAATTGAAAAAGTGGTCGAGCAAGCCAAGGCAGCGAAAGAAGCCGGTGCCAGCCGCTTTTGCATGGGTGCCGCCTGGCGCAGCCCACGGGATAAGGATCTACTGCTGGTCGAAGAGATGGTTCGTCAGGTGAAAGCCCTAGGTCTGGAAACCTGTATGACGCTGGGGATGGTCGACGGCGAGCAAGCCAGCCGACTGGCCACTGCGGGGCTCGATTACTACAACCATAACCTGGATACCTCGCCAGATTACTACGGCGAAATCATCACCACCCGCACCTACAGCGACCGGCTGGAAACGCTCTCCAACGTGCGCGATGCGGGCATGAAGGTCTGCTCTGGCGGGATTCTCGGTATGGGCGAAGATGCCCAGGATCGTAGCGCCCTGCTGCAACAGCTGGCCAAGCTATCGCCGCACCCTGAATCCGTGCCGATCAATATGCTGGTGAAAGTGCCCGGCACACCGCTGGAAAATGTCGAAGATTTAGACCCCATTGAGTTCATACGCGCCATTGCGGTCGCCCGCATCATGATGCCGCAAAGCCATGTGCGTCTCTCCGCTGGCCGTGAGCAGATGAACGAATCGACCCAGGCGCTGGCGTTTTTGGCAGGTGCCAATTCGATCTTCTACGGCGACAAGCTGCTGACCACCGGCAATCCCCAAGTGGATCGTGACCGTGCGCTGTTTGCCAAGCTGGGCCTGCACCCTGAAAAGCGCGAAACCTGCGAGAGCGAAGATACCCAAGCGGCACGCCTTGCCCAACAGGCACAGCAGCAGGTGCACGCCGAACGGGTTGCCGAGCTGGCGGTAGACGCCAGTGTCTAAAGCGTGGCAACAGCGCCTGGCCGACGCCCGCGCTCATCGTCAACAGACGGAGCGCTGGCGCACTCGACAGGTAGCCAAAAGCAATACCCTCGACTTTGCCGGTAACGACTACCTGGGTCTTTCCCAAGACCCACGCGTTAGTGAGGCCCAGGCAGCGGGCGCTCGCCGTTACGGTGCAGGTGCAGGCGCTTCGCATTTGGTCAATGGCCATCTGGAGGTTCACGACGCCCTGGAAGAAGCATTAGCACGCTGGACAGGCCGCGAACGTGCGCTGCTGTTTTCTACCGGCTATATGGCCAATCTCGGCGTGCTGCAAGCATTGGCTGATCGCCATACGGCTATTTTCCAGGATCGCCTCAACCACGCATCGCTAATTGATGGCGCTGCGTTAAGCGGTGCCCGCTCGCGGCGTTTTCATCACCGCAATACCCGTGACTTGGAAAACTTACTGGCGCGTAGTGAGTGCGCGCACAAACTCGTGGTCAGCGATGGCGTTTTTAGTATGGATGGCGATATCGCCGATATTGCCACGCTTGTCGAAGTGAGTCAGCAGCACAACGCCTGGCTGATGATCGATGATGCCCACGGCGTTGGCGTGCTTGGCGATAATGGTAGCGGCTGCGTGGGCAGCACCTGGAATAGCGTCGAGGTGCCGATTTTGGTCGGAACCTTAGGCAAAGCGTTAGGCACCGGCGGAGCGTTTGTTGCCGGGGATGCCGAGCTAATTGAGCACCTGATTCAGTTTTCACGCAGCTATGTCTATACCACCGCCCAGCCCCCGGCGATTGCCGCCGCGACTTTAAAAGCGCTGGAGATCGTTCAGGGAGAACCGGAACGCCGCGCCCAGCTAAACGCCAATATCGCTTACTTTCGCAATGAGGCGCTGCACCTGGGGCTACCTCTCAGCGATTCGGCCACCCCCATTCAGCCGCTGATCCTGGGGGAGGAAGCGCGCACCCTCAGTTGGGCAGTACAGCTCCAGCAACAGGGTATACAAGTGGGGGCGATTAGACCGCCAACGGTGCCCAAGGGTGAAGCCCGTCTGCGTGTGACGTTAAGCGCTCGCCATCAGCACAACGATATTGACCAGCTATTAGCCGCGCTCCACCACTGCCAACATCAAGAGGCGTTATGCAGCCCCTGCGCTTAATCCTGCTCTCTGGCTGGGGAGTCGACCAGCGTATTTGGCAGCCGCTTGAGGCGCATTGGCCCACACACCTAGCAGCCCAGGAGGTGGAGTGGCCTGGCTACGGCGATGCGCCCCCGCTAGGGACCAACGCGACGCTGGAAGAGCTGTCAGGCGCTATGGCCGAGCCGTTAGCTAGCGATGCAGTCTGGGTCGGCTGGTCATTGGGCGGACTACTCGCTACGGCGCTACTGGCATACCTCCCCCCACCTAGGGGCCTGATTCTGCTTGGTGCGGGTGATGCTTTCTGTGTCAAAGACGAGGTCAGCGCCAAAGGAGGCGTCACTAGCGCCGAGCTGCACGCCTTCCAACGCGCCTTTCAGCGCGATCCCACCGCGACGTGGCAACACTTCTTGCGCTGGCAGACCCAAGGGGAGCCCACCCCCCGGCAGGCTCACCGGCAACTACGTGATTTATTAGGCGATACCCCGCCCGCCGACAGCATCACCTTGGCTACCGGCCTGCAGTGGCTGGGGTCGATTGATAATCGCCCACGCCTAGTGGCTTCCCCTTGCCCGGTGGTACGTCTCACCGGCGAACATGATCCATTAATCAGCCCCGCCCAGCGCCGCATAAGCGAAAACTTAAACGGTGTCGGCCACTGCCCGATGCTCTCGCAGCCCCAAGCACTCGCCACCACGATTGGCCATCATGCCCACCAGATGGCTAACGCCACCATGGCGGTTTTATGAGCGACCTAACGCTGAACAGTGAGGCCAACTGGCAGGCACTGGTCGCCCACGCCTTTTCCCGGGCTGCTCCCCGCTATGATGTGCTCGCCACTGCCCAGCGCCAAATAGGCGAGAAGCTTTGGGGTTCGCTACCTCCACACGCTTTTAACGTGTTGGATATGGGGTGCGGTACCGGTTACTGGACTCAGCGGTTGGATGAACGTTACCCGAATGCTCGTATAACGGGGTTAGATTTAGCCCCCGGCATGCTAGAACAGGCCCGCCAGCGCCATGGTGAAAGCATTTATTGGCAGCCGGGCGACGCTGCGGCACTGCCGTTTGGTAAGCATGCATTTGATCTGGTGTTTTCCAACTTGGCGGTGCAGTGGTGCCCCGACATTGGCGCGGTGATGGAGGAGCTTTACCGGGTTCTCACACCCGGCGGGCAGGCGCATATTACGACGCTGCTGCCCGGCACCCTGGAGGAGATCGCCTTTGCCTGGCAGCGCCCGGAGGCGCTGCTGCAAACACCTGATCGCGCCAGCGTCGAGAGAGCCATCGGTGAAAGCGGCTTAACCATTGCCCGCCAGGCGGCCACCGTTGAGCGCTTCTATTACCCTGACTTGAAGGCGGTGATGGCATCTATCAAAGGTGTCGGCGCCCAGATTGCCCGGCCACAGGCCAGCCTTAGCCGAAATGACGTCGCCGCCGCACAAGCGCGCTTTGAACAACTCCGCCAGCCGGAAGGCCTCCCCGTGAGCTACCACTGCTTAACGCTGCACTTGGAAAAATCGCTATGAACGTCTGGTTTGTGACTGGCACCGATACCGATGCGGGTAAAACATTGGTGACCAGCGGATTGCTATATGTCGCCCGCCAACAGCAGTTGAGCACGCTGGGCTTAAAACCTATCGCTTCGGGCAGCCAAGCGACGCCTGAAGGCCTGCACAATAGCGATGCTCTCGCCCTTCAGCATCAAAGCGTGCCGCCGGTCGACTACACCACGGTTAATCCCATCACCTTTGCCCCCGCCATCGCGCCTCATCTTGCCGCGTTAGAGGCGGGACAACCGCTCGAGATTAGCGCCATCGTTAGCTTGCTGCGCGAAACACTTGCCCAAACACCCAGAGACGTCACCCTGATTGAAGGCGCCGGTGGCTGGCGGGTACCGTTAAACGCACAGGAAGATTTCGCCGACCTGGCGATGGCGCTTGAGCTACCGGTGATTCTGGTGGTTGGCCTAAAGCTAGGCTGCTTGAATCATGCCCGCTTAACGGCAGAAGCCATTCGCGCCGACGGCTTGGTAGTAGCAGGATGGGCAGGCAGCGTGGTAGATCCCGCTTTTGCGGCTGACACAGCCCGCTTTGAGGCCAATATTGCCCATCTAAACGCCAAACTCGCGGCCCCCTGTTTAGGCATTATTCCCCATCTTGATGCCCCCGACGCCGCGAATGCCGCCCCCTATCTCTCCCTGGAGCCGTTATGAAGTCACCGGTTTGGCACCCCTATGCCCACTTAAAAACCCAGACGCCCGCGCCCAAAGTGGTTGGCGGTGACGGCGCTCACTTTATGCTTGAGAGTGGCGAGCGCTTATTGGATGCCACCTGCTCCTGGTGGTGCATGATCCACGGTTACGGCCACCCGCGCTTGGTGGCGGCCATTCGCGAGCAGGCAGGCGAGCTGTGCCATGTGATGCTTGGCGGCTTGACGCATGAGCCCGCCGATCAATTAGCTCGTGAACTGGTGCGCATTACCCCGGACGGGCTGAATCATGTGTTCTATTCAGACAGCGGTTCGGTGGGTATGGAAGTGGCGATGAAAATGGCCCTCCAGTACCAGGTACTCACCGGCAACCCCGGTAAGCACAAGATGCTCTCGCTGATGAAGGCCTACCACGGTGACACCACCGGCTGCATGGCAGTGTGCGACCCTGAAGAAGGCATGCACAGTCTGTTTGCCAGCCTACTGCCCCAGCACCATTTCGCCCCGGCCCCCACGGCCCCATTTGATGCCACCGCTGAGCAGGTCGAGCACGATCTTAGCGCCCTGCGTTGCGTACTTGAGCGCCACCATGATGAGATAGCCGCGCTGCTCATGGAGCCGCTTTTACAGGCAGCGGGCGGACTCAATATGACCTCCCCGAGCTATGTTACTGGCGCCAGGGAACTGTGCGATGAGTTTGGAGTGCTGCTAATTTTTGACGAAGTCGCCACTGGCTTTGGCCGCACAGGAAAACTGTTTGCCGCCGACCACGCGGGCGTCACGCCGGATATTCTGGTGCTTTCCAAAGGCTTGACCGGCGGCTATTTGGGCCACGCCGCAACGCTCGCCACGGATCGCGTCCACGACGCCTTTATCGGCAATACTCCCCACCACGCCTTTATGCACGGGCCTACCTTTATGGGCAACCCGTTGGCCTGCAGGGTGGCGCTGGAAAGCCTGCGCGTCTTCGAGGAAGAGAATTATCTAGGTAAGATTGCGAAGCTCAGCCAGCAGCTGCAGCGTGAGCTACTTGAAGACCAAGCGCTGAATACACATCCGGCAGTGGCCGACGTTCGAGTCCTTGGCGCCACCGCGGTGATCGAAGCGCACTCCGCCGAGGCGCTAAAAGGCGTAGCAGACTTCGCCCGGGAGCGCGGCGTGTGGCTGCGCCCCATTGGCCGCTGGCTGTATACCATGCCCGCCTATATCGCCTCGGAAGCGGAAATTACCCAGATTACCGAGGTGATGAAGGCGTGGTTTAGCCACAGCTAAAAGACAGTGCCATTAGGCTACGAGCCAGGATGGTCGCGAGCTAAAGCTGCCTCCCACGGGTGCCATTTGCAGTGCCCGAAGAGCACTAAGACAACAGCAAATTACCCTGCTGCTTCCAGCGATTGACCAACGCCGGAACGCCTTCTCCAGCGGTGGTATTGATTGCCAGCACACCCGGCGGGCTGAGGCTGTCCGCCTCTGGGTCGACCAGTGCGCAGGGCGTGTCGTAGTCAATGTACGAGAGCAGCGAAGCGGCGGGCATGACTGCCAGCGATGTGCCGACGACCAGCAGAAAGTCAGCCTGACTGACAAGCTCACAGGCATCTTCAAACAGCGGCACCGACTCGCCAAACCAGACCACGTCGGGTCGAAGTTGGCTGCCCTTGTCGCACACATTGCCCAGTTCGATGCCACCTTTCGGCAGCGGGTAGCGCATGCGTCCATCGATTGACGAACGTGCTTTTAAAATCTCGCCGTGTAGATGTAATACATGGCGAGAGCCTGCACGTTCATGCAGGTCATCAATATTTTGGGTAATGATACTGACGCTAAAGCCAGCTTGCTCTAGTGCAGCCAGCGCTTTATGGGCGGCGTTGGGCTTTGCACGACGGATCTGCTCGCGGCGCTGATTATAGAAATCCAACACCTGCTGCGGATTGCGCTGCCACGCCTGGGGGGTCGCCACATCCTCGACCGGATGGTTTTCCCACAGGCCATCGCTAGCACGAAAGGTTTTAATCCCGCTCTCGGCGCTAATCCCCGAGCCGGTAAATACCACCAAATGCGGGCTTGCTGCCATGTTTACCTCGTCGTTTATGTTCCACTCTTTCTTAAGTAAAACACTAATATACTAGCTGGCCGATGCTGCCCGCAAAACGCTGCTTGTTACGGTAAGGATAAACGTCGATGACGCGACCATCGATGATGGCCTGCTGCAGTTCCAGCCAGTACTCCGGATCAAATAGCTCGGGGTGCTGGGCCGTGAACATATCCCGCAGCGCCTTATTAGCGAACATGAAAGGACCAAACTCCTCTGGAAAAATATCGTTAGGGCCGATGGACAACGTATCCCCCCCCTGGAAGTCATTACCCTGGGATTTGGGTATATGCCGAAAACGACACTCGGTGAGGTAGCAGACTTCATCGTAGTCGTAGAAGATCACCCTTCCATGGCGTGTCACGCCAAAATTTTTCAGCAGCATATCACCGGGAAAGATATTCGCAGCCGCCATTTGCTTAATGGCATTGCCGTAATCCTTAAGCACCATCTCCTTCTCTGGGTCGCTACACTGTTCCAGGTAGATGTTCAGCGGCGTCATCATACGCTCGGTGTAGCAGTGTTTGATAATCACCTTATCGTCTTTCAACACAACGGTTGAGGGAGCCACTTCCAGTAAGTGCTCCAGACACTCCGGTGCAAAATGATCCTGGCGGACAATAAAATTGGAGAATTCTTGAGTATCGGCCATGCGCCCTACCCGGTCGTGGCGCTTTACTAGCCGATACTTTTCGCGCACTACGGCGTGGGTCACGTCTTTGGCCGGATCAAATTTATCTTTAATGATCTTAAATACGGTGCGAAAGCTGGGCAGTACAAACACCGCCATCACCATGCCGCGCACGCCTGGGGCGATAATAAACTGATCCTCGCGCTTCGCCACCTGACGATTCAGTGCCCGGAAAAACTCGGTTTTACCATGTTTGAAGAAGCCGATGGCAGCGTAGAGTTCGCCTTCCGGTTTGTGCGGCATCAGCTGCTGCAGGTAATCGACAAACTCCCTGGGTACCGCTACCTCAACCTGGAAGTAGGCGCGGGTGAAGGAGAAAATAATCGACACCTCGTCGGTTTCGATCAGTACCGTATCCAGGTGTAGGCAAGGGTCGCCCCCCTGCTGCTCACCAAACCCTTCGCCATGGAGTACCGGCAGTACCAGCGGCACCTGCTCGCCGCCGCCCAGGATTCGCCCCACCAAATAGGCACCTTTATTGCGATAAAAGACGCTATTCAGCAACTCGATTTCAGCATCACCGGCGTTCAAAATCGCCGTGGGTAAGTGCTGCTGTAAGAAGGTGGCGCCGAGATGAGTATCCTGATCTATTTCCGCAAAGCGATTTTCGAAGGGGGCATCGATAAGCACCCATTTGAGGGCAGCCTGCCAGTCGCCATTAACCTGTTTGCGACGGCATAGGTCAATTCCCGAGCGGTGAGCGGCATCCTCCCGGGAGCTATACACAAACATCCAGTCGTTGCGGATATGGCGATGATGGAAAATAGCGCAGAACAGCGAGTTAAAGAAGGTTTCAGCGAGCTCATAATCGAGTCGGTGGCTGATCAACTCAGCGTAGTGGTTGCGCGCCTCGCGCCAGCACTCGCAGTGAGACACCACCTCGGGATCAAAGGTACGCTTTAAGCGCCCCAGAGTGTCATCAATCTTTTCCTTATAGAGATTGATGCGCTCGGCGGATGCCTGCTGCGTTTCGCGCCACGCCGCGTCACGGAAACGACGGCTGGCATCGGCAGTGATCTCTTTAAAACGCGCGCGATACTCATCGAAGCCATGCAAAATCGTCGTCGCTAAGCGGTATGCAGGTGAGTGCTTCACTGGCCGAACTCCTGTTAAGTCGCACTAGCGTTGCCTAACGGCAAACTACATGCGAGACGACCTTGGTTGTGTAGCCCCCTTCTTAGCGCACTGACGCAATACGTTTGAGCCGTAAGCAAAAAGGCCCCGCAGTGCGGTCAGCAATCAGAAAGCCGAGTTGGTGAATCTCGCTTGGCGTTACTGCTGGGGCGTCACTCAGTATCGTTCCCCGCCGCACCGCTTCAAAAGCATCCCATGAGAAGTGCAGCGTCTCCCAGGCATCTTGAGAAGGCGTAAACTTCACTCGGTACGCTGAGGCATTGCCAAGGGAGGTGCTTTTCAGGCGCAGTTGATAGGTACGTCCATCGCCGCGCACGGTCAGCGCTATACCCTGGGCATCCGCCAGGGTGGGTTCAAAACCGTTGGGCTCGCGACGAACGGAGGCAAAGCCACCGCCGTTTTCCAGTGACACCTCGCCATGAAAATGTCCTTCGTCATCAGTAACGCGAAAAGCGCTCCTTGAAACGCCTCCCATTACGTCATCATCAACGGCATACCAGCGCTGCTGCTCGCTGGGACGATCAAATGTCAACGTCATGACGACTCCTTTATCATTAGCCAAAAAAGCCTCTTTGCCGCAGGGCAAAGAGGCTTGTTTAGCCTAGGCGATTAACCTCGCAAATTACAGCTTCGCTGTCGTGACAGCTGGGTCTGAATCACTACCTTCCAGATCTTCAGGTGAAGCGACCACCAGCGCAAACTCCTCCTCGGCGGTTTTCGCTACGAGGTGATGCTTGCTGTAGAGGAAGAAGTAGGCTGCGCCAACAATGAACAGCACGATGGTGTAGTTAAAGGCGCGTGGGTCGAAGGCGTATACCCCGGTGAGCGCAACCAGGGAAAGCACCAGTGCAATCCCTGAGGTGACGACACCGCCAGGGGTTTTATACGGGCGCGGCAGGTCGGGTTGTTTTACCCGCAGTAGAATATGGCTGAGTGCCATGAGCGCATAAGAGATCGTCGCACCAACCACGGCCATGCCCAGCATCAGGTCGCCTTCACCGCTCAACGACACCAGAAAGCCAAACACGCCGGGCACGATCAGGGCCAGATAGGGCACTTTACGGCCACTGGTCAGCGACAGTGCCTTGGGGAGGTACCCCGCCCGTGAGAGCGCAAACACCAACCGGCTGTAGCCATAAATAATCGAGAAGAAGGAAGCAATTAGCCCCGCCAGGCCCAGCACGTTCACCACGGTTGCCAGGGTCGGATTGCCCGCTGCGTTCAACGCATCCACCAGCGGCACGCCGCTTTGACCGATCATCTCGGCACCCGCCGCACCGGCCAGCAGCACCACCACTAACAGTGCGGTGAATAGCAGAAACAACATCGCGCCGATAATGCCTTTGGGCATGTCCCGAGCAGGATCTTTCGCTTCTTCGGCAGCAAGCGGTACGCCTTCCACAGCTAGAAACAGCCACATACCAAAGGGTAGTGCCGCCCAGACGCCGTACCAGCCAAACGGCATAAAGGTGCTCGCACCCGCCGCATCGGTGGGGGCAATATCGAACAAGTTGGCGGCATCAAAATCTCCGATCAGTGCGACGGCGGTGGCCAGGATAGCAAACACTGCTAAGCCACTGATGACCATCATGACTTTTAGCGCTTCCCCCACACCCGCCAGGTGAATGCCGATAAACAATGCGTAGAAAATGAGGTAGACCAGCGGGCCGTTGATACCCAGCAACGACTCTACGGCGGCACCAATGAAGATCACAATGGCCGCCGGTGCCAGGGCATACTCAATCAATACGGCCAGCCCAGTTAGATAGCCGCCAGCAGGCCCCATTGCTTGACGGGCAAAGCTGTAGCCGCCCCCAGCCGCGGGTATCGCCGCCGACATTTCGGCAAGTGACAGCACCAGCGCCAGATACATTAACGCCATCAGACACGCGGCTATCGCAAAGCCACCCCAGCCAGCTTCAGCAATACCAAAGTTCCACCCGGCGAAATCACCGGAAATTACGTAGGAAACCCCGAGGCCCGCCAGCAACATCCAGCCAGCGGTGCCTTTGCGCAGTTGGCGTTTTGCCAGATACGCTTGATCTATCGTTGGTTGTGTCATCGTTTTGCCCTTTAAGTGTGGAACGAAATCGTCGTCAGCGGCGTGCTGTTGTTTACCAACGTTGTTCCGTTTTGTTGTGTGATCGTTGTTATAGGGTGTCGCTTGTTGGGTGACGTTAGTCCGCCACCAGGAAGTTACGCGTCGAGCCTGATGCGGAGTCTCCTTCCAGCACATCGTCTTCACTGCGGTCTTTCAACTTAACGCCCGACAACTTGAGCTGGCGGGCCTCTTTTAACAGCAGAAAGAAGCGTCTGGCGGCCTCCTCCACTTGCAAACCCGCCGGACGCACATTGGAAATGCAGTTGCGCCGATCGTCCCTTAATCCAGGTTCGGGCGCCCAGGTCATGTAAAGCCCCAGGCTATCCGGCGAGCTTAGCCCCGGTCGTTCGCCGATCATGACGAGCACGGCGTCGGCATTGAGCAGGGCGCCAATTTCGTCGCCAATCGCTACTCGCCCCTGCTCGACAATAGTCAGCGGCGCTAGCTGCCAGTCGACGGCATCGCTGCTCAGCATCTGGTAAAGCGCGCCAAGAAATGGGGCACTGTTTTGCTGTACAGCCAACGCCGAAAGCCCATCGACCACGACAATCGCAAGGTCATAGCGCTGCTGAGACGCGGCGGCTTTCTGTAGGTGCTCACGGGTTTCGTCGTTAAGGCGACGGCCATAGTCGGGCCGCTGCAGGTACATAGCGCGATCCTGGGCATGGCTGTGCAGACGAATCGGAGCCCCAGATAAACTCAGGGCCTGGGTCAGCTCTGCGGAGAGCGCTTCCACATCAAGCGGACAGTGAACCGCATCCTGTGCTTGGGCGTGAGCCAACTGAAATGCCAGCAGCTTGCTGGTCGGCAGGCTGACCCCAGCACGCCCCAGGCCAATTCGCGCGTCGGTAAAGGCATTCAGCCGCTCCCAAGGGTTCTCCACTACGATGGGGGATGATGGATCATGTGCCATGGCGCGGCTCCTTAGGCAGGTGGCGCAGGCTGTTGGCAAAGGCGGCGGGCAACTGGTCATTGAGCCGGTGGGTGCTGACATCCTGGAAAATCTGCATCTCTTCGAGCCAGCGCTCAAACTCCGGCGCGGCCTTGAGCCCCAGTACCCGCCGTGCATAGAGCGCGTCGTGAAAGGAAGTCGTCTGGTAATTGAGCATGATGTCGTCAGAGCCGGGGATACCCATAATGAAGTTGCAGCCCGCCACGCCCAGCAGCGTGAGCAGATTATCCATATCATTCTGGTCGGCTTCGGCGTGGTTGGTGTAGCAGACATCGCAGCCCATGGGCACGCCCAGCAGCTTGCCGCAGAAATGGTCTTCGAGCCCGGCGCGGGTGATTTCCTTGCCGTCGAACAGGTACTCGGGGCCGATAAACCCCACCACGGTATTGACCAGCAGCGGATTGAACTTGCGCGCCACAGCGTATGCGCGGGCTTCGCAGGTTTGCTGGTCGAGCCCGTGGTGAGCGTCGGCAGAGAGCGAGCTACCCTGGCCGGTTTCGAAATACATCACGTTGCTCCCCACCGTACCGCGATTGAGCGACTGGGCCGCCGCTTCGGCTTCGGCGAGAGTGCTCAAGTCAAAGCCAAAACTGCGGTTAGTGGCCTCGGTGCCGCCGATCGACTGGAATACCAGATCCACCGGGGCGCCCTGCTCGATCGCTTCCAGCGTATTCGTTACGTGGGTAAGCACACAGGACTGGGTGGGGATTTGATACTTCTGGATCACTTCATCCATCAAGCGCATCAGCTTGACACTCTGGGCAACGTTATCCGTCGCGGGATTGATGCCAATCACCGCGTCGCCGCTGCCGTAGAGCAGGCCATCCAGAATACTGGCCGCAATGCCGGTCACATCATCGGTGGGGTGATTGGGCTGAAGCCGGGTGGAAAGCCGCCCCGGCAGGCCAATCGTATTGCGAAAGGCGGTGGTGACCCGACACTTTTTGGCCACCAGAATCAAATCCTGATTGCGCATCAGCTTGCTGACGGCAGCGGCCATTTCGGGGGTAATCCCCGCTTTTACTTCTGCTAACACCTCACTGGTAGCGTGATCGGAGAGCAGCCAGTTACGAAAATCGCCGACGGTGAGGTGACGGAGGGGAGCGAAAGCGTCGGCGTCATGGTCATCGATAATCAGCCGAGTGATTTCATCCTCTTCGTAGGGGATCAAGACCTCGTTCAAAAAGGTGGTGAGCGGGAGTTCAGCCAATACCATCTGAGCGACCACGCGCTCTTCGGCGCTCTCCGCCATTACCCCGGCCAAACGGTCGCCGGAACGGGGCGGTGTGGCTTTAGCCATTAGCTCTGCCAGGCTTGCAAAGCGATAGCTGCGGCTCCCCACCGTCGTGTGATAGGTCTGCGTCATGGGGCCTTCCTTTTTTATATTTCAATTTCTACGTATATTTCAGACACAGCGTCACGGCATGCGCGTTGAGGTATAAAACTTGCTTGTTTCTACCATAGCGCTATCACTAGAAAGGGAGTATCGAGTTTTGGCAAACCCTTCAATATTTAATAAATTCAAATAAATACAAAAAGTTAAGGCGTTAACCAGGCAGTATTGGGCGCGTATTACGTCTCGAGGAGATACCCATGACCACGCTCGACAGCGCATTTGCACCAAAAAGATGCGTCCAGGAAGCGTTTGATGCTGATGAGCACGCGCAAAACCTGACGCGTTGGCAGCAGGAGTACGACCAGCTCAGTCCTGGCAGTTTCTATGGTCGCCTGGATGAAGTGGCATTAGAGACGATGCAGGTGTTTAAGGAGTACACCGGGCAAGCGCTACGCCAGGACTGTCGGGTATGGCCAAATTCGCTGTGGATTGGGATTCCCACTACTCGTCAAGGCGCACGTATCAATGGTCAAACGCTTAGCGCGGGCGAGGTGATGTGCCGCCCCGGCGGTCGGGATTTTGAACTGGTTACCCCACAGACCTTCGATATCTATGGGCTGGTGATCCAGTTGCCCGCATTGACCGCGGCGGCTAAACGGCAGGGGGTGCGCCTGGATAAACGCTGGCAAGTAAAGCCGCGTCGGCAAGCGGCTGGCGAAACGCTCAATGCGGTGTCATTTCTTATTGAACGTCTCCTCACCAGCCAGACCCTGGCGATCGCTAGCCATATTCATCAAGACATTCTGCTGATGGCGTTGCTCGAACTGCTGCAGGGGGAGCAGTCTGGGGCAGAGCTGCCACCCAGTTACACTCATCGTAAGGAAGTGGTAGACCGGGTTAAACGCTATGTTGATGAGCACTTGGATGGCCCGGTGACGATGGAGGAGCTTTGTCAACTCACTCACGTTAGCCGCCGCACCCTGCAATACAGCTTTACCACCATCCTGGGCATCAGCCCGCTGCAGTTTTTACGCCTGACCCGGTTGAACCGCGTGCGTCGGGCGCTGCGTGCCGCATCACCCGAGCAGTCGGTAACAGAAATAGCCACCTACTGGGGATTTTGGCACTTGGGTCAGTTCGCCCACGACTACAAGCAGCAGTTCGGGGAGAGCCCGTCGCAAACGCTCAGTGCAAAAACGTTCTGAGCGAGTCAGCGAGCGGCAATATAAGCCAGCCTCTCAGCCGGCCTGATTAAATACGAGAGTAGCTAAAAAACAGTCAGCTTACAGCTTAGTTGAAGGTTGGGAGATGCTTGGATTCACGGCCTGGCAGACCACAGTCAAACCAACTGTGATGCGCCTTGCTGTCTTCCCAAACGTGATAGTGCAGTTGCGACATCATCACCGGGTCATCTAGAAAATCCAAACGCTCCAGCTTACTCATTGCCGCAGGCCCCATCCTGGCTCCGCGTGCAACCCGCTCGGCCCGACGTTTGCGTATTGGCTCAGCATCGGTATGCCGTGATGTCCCTAAAGCAGTGGCCAACGCATTCGGTACAGGATCTACCACCATTTGGGCAAAAGACGGTGCCGCCATTCCAGTATTCATGCGGGTGAGCAATCTCACCATGCGCCGCAAAACACTGGGCGGCTGTGTTTCTTCGGGAATCCGAAACAGTCGCTTTTGAAAACTGAGCTGCCCTAGTGAGACACGGCTCGACAGGGCCGATACCGGGATAGACAGCATCAAAGCGAAGACGATGGGCGAGAGCCACCAAAGAAATGTAGGCTCCATAACGTAAACACCCGCTGCCCAAACCGCCCCTATTAGGGTTTGACTCCAATGTGCGCGGAAAGCATCCCCCCACGTCGTGTCGCTATTTTCACGTGATGGTGAGCGCCATTGAACCGCCCACCCCATTAATGACGTCAGCACAAAGCGGGTGTGAAACATCATCCTTACTGGCGCTAATAGCATCGAGAATAGCGACTCGAGAATCATACTTTCCAATACCTTGAGTGGCCCGCCAAATTGACGACTCCCCTGTATCCACACCAGCAACACGCTGAGCAGCTTAGGCAAGAAAAGAAGTAACGCCGTAACACCGAACAACCCCACCGCTAAGGTTGGATTCCACTGTGGCCAAACAGGAAACAACATTCCCGGCTCAGGAAAGTAGTCGGGCGTGCTAAAGGTATGCACTGCTAAAAGTGCGGTAGAAAGCACTAAAAAAAGACACCATAGCGGCGCTGAAAGATAAGACATTAAACCGGTCAGGAAAACGGCACGATGGACGGGGTGGATGCCTTGTGAGAAAAACAGCCGGAAGTTCATCAAATTTCCGTGGCACCAGCGTCTGTCGCGATTGAGCTCATCCAGCAGATTAGGCGGCATTTCTTCAAAGCTGCCTTCCAATTTGTAGGCAATCCATACCCCCCAACCGGCGCGCCGCATCAGCGCCGCCTCGACAAAATCATGGGATAGTATCTCACCCGACATCGAGCCTTTACCGGGCAGTGGCGCCAGTATGCAGTGCTGCATAAACGGGGCGAGGCGAATGATCGCGTTATGGCCCCAGTAATGCGACTCACCCAATTGCCAAAAATGGAGCCCGGCAGTAAACAGCGGTCCGTACACCCGTGTCGCAAACTGTTGCATCCGAGCGTACAGATTGAGGCGCCCCGAAGCGCGTGGTGCTGTTTGGATAATGCCGACTCTGGCGTGCACCTCCATCATTTGCACCAGTCGCGTCAGGCATTTGCCGCTCATGACACTATCGGCGTCCAACACCACCATATAACGATAGAGCGCCCCCCAGCGGCGGCAAAAATCGTCGAGATTACCGCTCTTGCGTTTGACTCGACGCTGTCGACGACGATAAAAAACCTGACCGAAAGCCCCAAGATCACGACATAACACCAGCCAGGCATAGGTTTCTTGAATGGCAATATCGGGATCGGACGTATCGCTCAGAATGAAGATGTCGAAATGCCGGTCATTGCCCGTACTGCGCAGGGATTCCAGGGTGGCGCGCACCCCGGCAAAAACCCTGGCAACGTCCTCGTTACAGATTGGCACCAATAGCGCTGTGCGTGCCTCATCATCAATCGGCTCGTCGCCCACCTCGCTGTCAATGGCGTAGCGATCATGGCTTCGTAATAGCTGGAAAAACCCCATCAAGGCGGTCCAAAATCCGGCGGATACCCAGGCGAATAGCAACACAAACAGCGACAGGATAGTTATCTCAAGCCACTGAAGGCCCTGGCCAGGGAGGACGGTACGCATCTGATTGGCGGCGATGATACTTTGACCGAAAATAAGCACCAGCAAAACCCAACGACGCCTGGTGGCGACCCACTTCCAGGAGGCGGAGGGTGACTCTCTTCTGCGCCGACGAAAATCACCATTTGCCCAGCGCTTAAAGCGGCGACCAATATTCACGAAAGGATTGGTCGACCACTGCTGGGGTGCCAACGGCGTTCGCTTCATAGGTGGCGCAGTTTGCAGGCGGGTAGTGCCGGCGGTGTCCGTAGACAGCACGTCTGGCGGCGCTAGCGGCGGCTCTGCATAGGCAAGCGCCAGGCGTCGACCTACTGACAGCGCTGCCGGATCACTATTGCCATCACTCTGCCCATTGCTTTGCCAATTTCTATCCCCCTCACCATGCCCATCACTATCCTCGCTCAACGCAGCGTGTAGCGACGCCATGTCGTGCTTATCTAGATCACCGACCAGTAACTTGTAGCGCTCCTTACGATCCTGGGTTTCCAACGCCAAGCGCTCTAAATAAATATCCGTTGGCGTTGCCTGCGATGAAGACATCATTTCAGCCATTAGCGGGCAGCCTGTAGTACCAGGTTTCGGACATTTGCTTGCCATCGAGCATTAGCTTGGCCCTGATATCCAAAGGCTGGCTGCCATTGCTGCGTGTTACGTTGACAAATACACGCCAACCGTTCGTGGCCGGGTTATAAACAACGCGACTATTGGCTAATGCGCCATTATCGCCAACGCTTGCCTCAACACTCATCTTTGCATCGCTGCCGATACCGGCAAGCGAGGGCCCGATAAAATCGAGGACAAAAGCGAGTGTCCCGTCAGGCTCGCGCACCAGGTTATCGCGGATCACTTCTCCCCGTGAGCGACGCGTTTCTTCAACCCACGCAAGCTGAGGATCAAGGTGACGGCTTTCATCGGTTGTGAAGGTAATACGGTAATCGAATGCCAGCGGTGTTCCCGGTTCATACGCTTCATCGGCCAGCCACATCGATACGATGTTGTCGTTGGTCTCGTTGTCTGTCGGAATCTGAATCAGCTCAACACTACCGGCCCCCCATTCGTTTTGTGGCTCGACCCAGGCGCTTGGGCGCAGATCATAGCGTGAGGCAATATCCTGATAATCGCTAAAATTGTGACCACGTTGCATCAAGCCATAACCGCGTAACTGAGGCGTTGCCTGTCTATTCATCATCAATCTGGCTGGATTGGCCAGCGGGCGCCACAGCCAGCCATTCTCGGCATCATTGATCAAAAGGCCATTAGAGTCGTGGATTGCTGGGATGTAGTGTTGTGTCGAAGAGGGCTGCTCTGGGCCGTAAAGGTACATGCTGGTTAGCGGCGCTATCCCAAGTTTCTCGACAGCCCGGCGCAAATATAGGCGCGACTGTACGTCTACCAGGGTGTCGTCTCCTGGACGCAGCACGAAGCGGTAGGCACCGGTCACGCTGGGCGAGTCAAGCAGTGCGAAAATAGTCAAGTACTGGCTTTCCGGGCCAGGCTCGACGACCCATATTTCCGTGAAGCGAGGGAACTCCTCGCCCGAAGGTAGCCCTGTATCAACGGCAAGTCCTCGCCCTGAAAGCCCATAAACCTGCCCTTCGCCAATAGCGCGAAAATAGCTAGCCCCCAGAAAGACCATCACCTCATCGTTGCACTCACCTTCATTGAATGCATGGTTGATCCTGACACCGGCAATACCAATGCCATCGCTATTCGTCACTTCGTCGGAGATGCCTAAGTCACCGTAGGTAAAGTCATCGGGATTATAGGCAAAGCCATGAACCTCGCCTTCCTGATCAATGCTGTTTAATTGGATTGCACTGTCATAATGCATTCCCTCATGGATAAAGCTCAGTGTGAACGGTGCGCCTTTACCGCTCCACACATCGCGATCTCGCTTGAACTGTATTTGCGAATACTCCGTATAACTGAGTTCACGCAGCTCATCAGGCAGAGATGTTTCCGGGGCTCGGTAGCCCTGCTGTGCTAGCTCCTCTGCCTTTCTAGCGACATCATCGAAGCCAAATGCAAAAGCCTCAAGAGGAATGCTTCCAACCAGCAGGCCACCCAGAACGGCGGCTGAACAAAAACCTTTGCAGCTTGAAATCTTACTTAACCGGGTCGATCCACTCATTTAGCGTCATGCTCCTGTGCAATCCTTTGACTAAATTCAAATTCGCTTATTTGTCGAATCGACATACGATAGAGTCCATTCGATCAGCTAAATGCGTCCTTTTGATTTTCTCACCATCGCTAAAGCGCGCACCTTGAGCATTTATGAAGATGCGGTTCCGTTTAGGTATAGCATGAGTCTAGACTACTTGGCACCCTGACTAACCGGGCTTTTCGAAAGGACTGAGAAAAAATTAGACCTTGCTCAACATGTTGAGCAAGTGTGATTAGGCGCTATAGTAAGCGGGTCGTCTACAGACTTAAGCCTTTTCTCTGAAAACGACTGTAAGTGGCAGTAGCCATATTGGCATGCATAATCGTTTATGGCCTAGCTGCCCAGGCTAACTGAGCCAACGCTGGGCAAACTTTGCAGCTGCCAATGGCCGATCAAAGTAGTAGCCTTGGCCCTGGGCACAGCCCATTGCGAGCAATGCGTTAATCTGATTTTGGTTCTCAATCCCTTCCGCAATGGTTTCAAGGCCCAGCGTGTTCGCCATGGCAATGATGGTTGCCACAATGACACGATCGTTATCGCTGGTAAGCATATCGCGGACAAAAGAGATATCGATTTTAATTTTATCGGCGGCGAAGCGCTTTAGGTAGGCCAGCGACGAGTACCCGGTGCCAAAGTCATCGATGGAAAGCCCTAACCCTTTGCTCTTTAACACTTCGGTCATAGCAATCGCTTTTTCAGGATTCTCCATGATACCGCTTTCGGTAATTTCCAGGCTAAGTTGTTTCGCCTCAACGCCGAAGTGGGCACAGCAACCGAGCAGCCCAGTCACCAAGTCATCCTCTTCAAACTGCTGGGCGGCAATATTAATCGCTAACTGGCCAGGCATAGAGCGCCCCTGCTCTCGCCATGCGGCAAGCTGCCTGCAGGCTTCCTCTATCACCCAACTGCCGAGCGCAACGATCATGCCGCGCTCCTCGGCAATAGGAATAAATTTACCCGGTGAAACGTCACCCAGCTCCTCGTCGTGCCACCGACACAGCGCCTCAGCGCCAATCAACTGGCCGCTGTGCAAATCTACCTGGGGCTGAAAGTGTAGACTCAGCTGTTTTGCTGCAATGGCGGACGCCAGGCGTTTGGCGATATGCAGCTGTTCGGCCACAACGCGCCCCATCCAGGGCTCAAATACACATGCGGGAAGCTTCTGCCGCTTGGCTTGATACATGGCAATGTCAGCGTGCTTCAAAAGCTCTAAGGGCGTTGCCGCATGCTGAGGATAAAGCGCGAGGCCGATGCCCACGGAAAGCTCGAAAGAGTGTTGCTCAACAATAAACGGCTGCGCGATGCTGTCGCACAGCTGCTGAGCCGTGGCTAAGGCGCGGTTTGCCTCAACACCAGGGCATACCACCACAAACTCATCGCCACCTAAGCGTGCTAAATACTGTCCCTCCGTCAACGAAGCTGCAAAGCGCTTGGCTACTGCCTTAAGAACTAAATCGCCCAGATCGTGCCCAGCGGTATCATTGATCTCTTTAAAATGATTGAGATCCAGTAGCAATAGTGCCAACTCAGTAGTGTGCTTATCCGCGACCACTCGCTCTAAGTGGCGCATAAAGGCAGCACGGTTGGGCAATTGAGTTCCCGAATCACAAAAAGCCAATTGCCGAATGCGCACTTCGTCTTGTTGGCGTTCAAGCTCTGAAGCGGCCCGCGCAGCGAATATCCGCAGTACATTGCGCACCACATCCACATCGTCCAGCGGCTTCTTAAACATGACGCCAATAAGCCCCATCGGCTGACCATGGCTATCATCCAGCCGGCGCCCAACATAGCCGTTTACCCACGAAAGTGCCCCGTTGGTTTCAGTAGGCAGCATAATGGCGGCGCCCTCGTGAACGATACACTCTTGCTCCACCATCACCTTATGGCAAGGAACACCGGGGAGATAATAAGCAAAATTATCCTGGCACTGACCATGTACATACAGCGTTAAGGTATGGGCGATATCGGCATCCTGCTCGTCCAGTAGCGCTATAAACCCCACTTCAGCGGATAACGCTTCGGCCATATGGGCGGTTAGCTGGTGCAGAAACGCTTCGCCATTCTCAGCCGAAACGGCGGTCGCCACGCTAACAACAGCGTGTTGAAAACGTTGCTGCTCATGAATGGTGTTGATCAAGGCGGTGTTGTGTTGCCCAATGCGTTTCAACGCCTGCTGTTTATATAACAGACGTTCGCGCGTTTGGCTTTCCGCCAACTGACGCGCCAACTCTGCGCCAGCCAAGGCCGCGGAGATACGCAACACTTCATCGGCATAAGGAGGAAGCTCCAAGGCAGAGGAGTGCATTAGCGCAATAGCCCCCAAAAAGCCGCCGCCAGGCGCTGCGATGGAGATCCCCAAATACCCCTCAACGCTCAGGGCGTCCAGTCGCTGATCATCCGGGAACTGCTGACGAGCAGAAGCCAACACAAACAGCCGGGAGTGTTCCGCGACCTGTTGGCATGGCGTGCTTTGTAGCGAATAGGGAGCTGTCTCAATGAATTCACCCTGAGACCACGCTGCCAATGTGCTCACAGTGCCCTGGTGGCTATCAACATATTCAATAGCAGCATGATCAACGCCAAGGATACCCGCCAGGGATCGCACAAGGTGTTGAAAAAAGCCCTCTTCACTGACGCAGGACAACTTGTCCGCCAACTGTCGAAAAATCTCTGGTGCAGAAGTAGGGAGCATGTTATCAAGCGCCTTCGGATTTACACATCAAGCTTCTCTCCCGCTCTTGTTGAACAAGTATAAAAAAACGCGCCGATCCGCCGCATAAACGCCATTCGGTAGCCGGTCAACGCCTAAAGCTTATAAAAGAAAAACAATTCAGCACTTAACACCCCACAATCTTCTTTTATAGCCTTTTAAACAACCTGCAAAAAACAATCAAAGCAACTTGAACATTAAGATCGAAAACATACTGACAACTTATATTCCTAAAACCGCCCACAGCTATATATTTTTTAGCTTCGGGCATTTCCACCTACGCACCTATGCTTTTTATATTTTTTTGGATACTCAATCAAACTATTACCTTTTAATTACACATTTCAAGACGTAACCAAACGAAACAAAAAGTAACTAAAAGCATCCAAATCAACCTTAGAAGATGATATTCAACCTAAACAGTCCTTCATGTCAATAGGTCGTTCCCCAACCATCTAGGTCTAATGGAGGGCATTGTGAATAAAACAGAACAGAAACGGCTCGCGGGCAGTATCGGCCGGGCGATTGCCAAGCAGCGGGTTCGCAGCCAATTGACCCAAGAGGAAGTTGCTGAGCGCCTAGGTGTTGGGAACGAAGCCGTTTCGCGCATTGAGCGCGGGCGGGTGATCCCCAATATTGTGCGCCTAATAGAGCTTGCTGAAATTTTCAACTGCGAAGCAGCTGAGTTATTTGGGCAAGCCAGCTCTCATATCGATGATCAGTCAAGCAGAATGAAGCAGCTTTTAGAGCCTTTAAATCAAAATGATCGCCAGCTAGTCATCGATATTGTTGAAAACTTAACTACACGCCTACAAAAAGGGTAATTGTGTTCAATGACAACACCTTATATTTATAAGTTTAAGAATGACCAAAAATCACTACAAAAACTAACCAGAGGATCACTATTACGTTTACTATTTTATAAACCCTATACAGACAATCTAATAGGTAATAATAGTAGCCATATAAAATCAGCGGTACGCCATGGGCACACTTCATTGGTTGAATGATTGCTTTCATGCTATAGGTAGTCTGATGTAAACAGTCGACACCCGCCGTTCAGCAATCGCAGCGTTGAGCTGCAAAGAGGTGTTATGCTCAACACCACCGCGTGGAACCGCCTGCGCTACACCGTGTACGCACCTTTCTACGATGCGGTCGCCACCCGTGCGTTTCGTAGACCAAGGCGTATTGCGCTTGGGCAGGTGGATTGGGAGCCTGGTATGCGGGTGCTGCTGATAGGGGCTGGCACAGGGTTAGACCTGCCTTTTCTGCCTCATGACATCGAATTGCATGCTACCGATATCGCTCCGGCCATGGTAAAGCGCACGGCAAAAAGAGCCGAGGCGCTTCGCCACGACGTGGAGTGTCGTGTGATGGATGCCGAGGCGCTCAGCTATCCAGATGAGCACTTTGAAGCCGTTATCATGCATCTGATTATTGCGGTAATGCCTGACCCACAGCGTGGACTTGCCGAAGCGTACCGCGTGCTAAAACCCGGTGGGCAGCTGTGCGTAATGGATAAGTTTCAGCCAGACGGCCAACCTGCGGGGGCGGGGCGACGTCTTCTGAATGGAGTCACCTCAGCACTTGCCACCGACATTACCCGCCAAGCACAGCCACTGCTCAGCGAAGCTGGGTTTCAGATTCGCCACGACGAACCGGTGCTCATGAATGGTCTATTCCGTGCATTACTAGCCGTCAAGATCGCTCCTTAGCCGCTAAGCGTGTGACTTTTTACCGCTACACACAGGCTAGCGGTTGCTAATTAAACTATCTAAGCTGTCTAACTATTTTACCGATACCACTCGGATTCAAGCCAATGACAGCCCACTCCTCTAACCGCACCGGCAAACTGCTTTTTGCCATGCTTAGCCGCTTACACCTGTATATTGGTCTCTTCGTCGGCCCTTTTATTCTTATCGCGGCACTGTCTGGTATCGCTTACTTACTCAGCCCGCCACTTGAAGAGTGGTTCTACCATGACACCCTATATGGCGTTACTCAGGGCGAACCTCATTCCCTTGCCGAACAGATTACTACGGCCCAGCACTACCTGGACGCCCCAATCCTGCCCAGCGCGGTGCGCCCTGCACCGGCGTTAGGCGACACCACACGGCTAATGTTTAGCGAATCAGAACTGGGCCCTTCTGAACATCGGGCGCTGTTTGTCGATCCCATTACCCTGAAAGTGACCGGTGATACGACGGTTTACGGTACCAGCGGTATTTTACCGCTGCGCACAGCGATCGATCATTTTCACCGCCAGCTGTTATTGGGCGAGGTGGGACGTCTCTATAGTGAGCTGGCTGCCTCATGGCTTTGGCTTGCCGCGCTGGGTGGCGTAACGCTGTGGATTCGCCAACGCCGCGCGCTGAAAGCCCTTTCAGGCACCTACACCACACGCCGACGCCACGCAACACTCGGCGTAGCGCTTTCCCTCGGGCTGCTGTTCTTTTCGGCAACGGGGCTCACTTGGTCACAGTGGGCGGGAAGCAATATTGCCGAACTTCGTCATGCCTGGGGCTGGGGCACGCCAAGCGCCTCAACAGCACTGATCGATACCGATAGCCAGGTAGCCGATGAACATGCTGAGCATCACGGCCATATGGCCATGGTGGCCACGTCTATCACGCCAGAAGATTTTGACCGAGCGCTGAGCGCTGCTCGTGATGCGGGACTCAGCGCAGCGCGACTCCAACTAACGCCCCCGAGCAGCCCCCAACAGGCGTGGCGGGTAGCGGAAATTGACCGCCAGTGGCCTACGCAGGTAGACCAGGTGGCGCTGCATCCGCGTAGCATGACAGTGACCGATCAAACCGACTTTACCACCTTTCCACTGGCCGCCAAGCTCACTCGCTGGGGGGTGGATCTGCATATGGGCGTACTGTTTGGTATCGCTAATCAAATAGTACTGGCGTTGATCGCCGCTGGGCTTGTGACACTTATGGTGTGGGGTTACGTAATGGCGTGGCGGCGACTGCGCACGGCGAGTGGTCAGCGCTTTCCAACGGTAACCGAGCCCTGGCTAATGCTCCCGCTTACAGCCCAATTCAGCGTGCTGATCGTCGCTGTCGCGCTTGGCGTAGCGCTACCCATACTGGGTGTAAGCCTGGCGTGTTTCGTCGTGATCGATGCGCTGCGCTGGTCTATTAAAAAGCGCTACACTGCCCGCAGACTTAATGCCCACCAATAACATACCTTGAGGTGAACGATGCCAAAAGCACCCGTTAAGCGCTTTCGCCGCTTACCCGATGACGAACAGTCACGCGTTATAGAAATGGCCTGGGAAGACCGCACGCCGTTTGAAGCGATAGAAACGCTGTTTGGCATGAGCGAGCCGGATGTGATTGAGGTGATGCGCCACCAGCTTAAACCCGCCTCGTTTCGCCTCTGGCGCAAGCGTGTCACCGGCCGCGCCACCAAACACCAAGCTCTGCGCTCGCCGGATGTTCTACGTGGATATTGCCCGACGCAATATAAGCGTTAGATGGCAGCTCAACCGGAACCCATAATTATGAATGGGCGCCTTCTTTCAGCATCACTAGCTGGCAGACTTTAATTGGATAGAGTTAAGCTGGCTAAGCGCTAATTCGACATTGGGGCGATCAAACAATTTGAGTTTACGCTGTGCTGAGTGCTTACCTCCCGGCCAGCGGCTTACACCTTCCATTAACGATGCAGGGTCTGGCGCTGCCTGGGATTGGGACAACAACCAATCCACCGTGGCTAGTAGCTCCATCCCAAAAGGTGACTCAAATCCGTCAATCAACTCGGCCGTTTTCTCCAGCGCGGGCAGATAAGCTTTTGCCTCGGTTTTGAGATACAGCGCCACTTTTTCCCGTTTATCATCATTAAACCAGATAGTATCCAGCGGATCGCAATCGTTGATGCGTTTCTCGCTTTTGAGATAGCTACCATCCAGTCCATTGAGCAAATGGCGCAACCGATCGGCATAGGGGCCGTAGCTGTTGGCCTCGAACCGAAGATCCAGCGGATTATCTATGCCTTCTGCTTCAATTGCTCTCTCAAGAAACCAAGCCAACTTTTGAATTTCCAACAAACTACATTCCATGCCTAGCACCCAGTAACGGCGTACCAATTCAGCGATCAAGGCACGCGCAGGCGTTAACTGTTCAACGCCCTGGCGTTTTGCAACATTTTGATATTTGGCCGTCGGCTCAAAGACGATAATCTCGACACCTTGCAAATCACCCAGTGCTTGCTCGATATGAGGCTTAATCTCAGCCCAATCCAGCCCACCATTACCAGCCCCCAACGGTGGAATAGCAATTGAGCGCACTTGATTGCGCTCAATAAAACCGCGCAGATCAGCTAAACCGTCAATAATCCACTGTAGTTGGGACTTCGCTCGCCAGTGCTGTTTGGTTGGAAAATTGACGATCCAGCGGGGCCCCATCAACTCATCGGTTTCAGTCACGAACATGTGACCCGTTTGCACTTTTCCAGCTTTGCAGGCTTGCGCATAGGCCGCCATATTGGCAGGGAAGCGTTCTTTGAACATCAGCGCGATTCCCTTGCCCATCACACCCACCGTATTAACGGTATTGACCAGGGCCTCAACCTCGGCATCCAGCAAGTTGCCTGTTGTATAAGTGATCATGACTGACTCCTTAAAAATACCAGCTGGGCCGACAGTGAATATCCAACGCGCTACCCAGCTCAGCGGACTGCTGCTGTAATTCTAGCTGCAACTGCGGGGTGTAACATATTGCTCCCAGCAATGCCTGTATAGGTACATATTTGTGAATTAGCGCTTCTGCTTGATAACGCTCAACTTTCTCAGGATCATCCGGATCACGCTGAAAGTTGCGTTGCTGCAGAAGCGGCCAGTCAATGGCGCTCAGGTTGTCTAGGCCATTGAAATAATTGGCAGTGACTGGGTAAGCATGGCGATCGGTGAAGACAAACGGCAAACTCAGTTCCGCAGCTTTATACAGGCTGGACACCAGAATCACGATATCTTCGTTAGCCACCGTCTTCACGCCGCCACGGCCAGTATGGATGTTGTACAACATTGGCGAAAAAGGGGTGAAGTAAAAGGGCACATAATCATTCAGTACGCCACCGGGTGCCAGCGGTACATGGCGATGCGCACGGCGGCTAATTAACTCTTCATTGCCAATCACCACCCATTCCGGCGCACGCCTGCTACCATGACCCGCATGCAGGCCATTGGTTAGAATCCAGGGCAGGTTCTGACGATGAGTAATCCGCCAGATTAGAGCTTTTCCTGGATTGAGATTTTTATAAACCATCAATAAAACATACCTTTATTGACTGAGCTTGCACAGGCTGGTCGCACTAATTTTTAAGAAGGTATTCATTGGCTGCGCTGACATCGCCGATTGTAGCCTAGTTCGGTGAGATTAAAGGTGGTGTCTCTACAAAGAATTAGTGAATCCCATTCTTGCTACATCAAGCGAATACGCACCCACTTAAATACCCTCAAAGCAGGTCTTTCTCTAAACGCCCTTATTGTTATATTATCACATAACACAAACCCGTTTAGAGGTGTACTAGCAATGACTGCGTTTTCCCCCCTGCCCGTCACCGTGCTGTCGGGCTTTCTAGGTGCTGGTAAGACCACCGTCCTCAATCATATCCTCGCCAACCGTGAAGGCCGCCGGGTGGCGGTCATCGTTAACGATATGAGCGAGGTGAATATCGACGGTGCACTGGTGCGGGGTGGCCCTGGTGAGTCGACGCTGGATGGCGATGTTGCTCTGAACCGCTCTGAAGAGCGCTTGGTAGAGATGAGCAATGGCTGCATCTGCTGCACCCTGCGCGAAGACTTGCTAGTGGAAGTCAGCCAGTTGGCTCGAGAGGGCAAGTTCGATTACCTGGTCATTGAATCCACCGGGATTTCCGAGCCGCTGCCCGTGGCTGAAACCTTCTCCTTTGAAGATGAAAGCGGCCAGAGTCTCTCCCACGTCGCCCGGCTGGATACGCTAGTGACCGTAGTGGATGGCGCCAACTTTCTTGAACAGTACCGCGAAGCGCAAAGCCTAGCCGAAGCGGGCGAAAGCTTAGGCGAAGACGACGAGCGCAATATCGCCGACCTGCTGGTCGATCAAATCGAGTTTTGCGACGTGCTGTTGATCAGCAAGACTGACCTGATCAGTGAGAATGAGTTAGCAGCGCTGAAGGCTATCCTGCATTCGCTGAACCCCGACGCGGAGCTGGTACCAATCACTCAAGGCGGCGTGCCGCTCGATAAAGTACTGGATACCGGCAAGTTCAATTTCGAGCGTGCCCAGTTGGCACCGGGCTGGCTAAAAGAGATGCGCGGCGAGCATGTACCAGAAACCGAAGAGTACGGGATTGGCAGCTTTGCTTATCATGCCCGTCGCCCATTCCATCCGCAGAAATTCCACGATCTGCTGAACCAGGAGTGGTTTGGTAAGGGCCTGTTGCGCTCGAAAGGCTTTTTCTGGCTCGCCACTCGCCCCCAGGCCGCTGGTCAGTGGAGCCAGGCAGGCGGCATCGCCCACCACGGCCCAGCCGGGGTATTCTGGAAGGCGATTCCCGAAGAACGCTGGCCGACGGATCCTGAAACGCGCCAGTTTATTATGGAGAAGTGGCAGGAGCCGTTCGGGGATATGCGCCAGGAACTGGTGTTTATCGGTCAGAACCTGGATCAAGCTAAAATGCGTGAAGCGCTGGATGGCTGCCTGCTAAGCGAAGCGGAACTACTGGAAGGCATGACCGCGTGGAAGAAACTGCCTGATCCATTCCCGTCCTGGGAATAAGTAAGAGCTAATAACGCTTAAATGCAAAGAGAGAGGCCGCAGCCTCTCCCTTTTTTATTGCCTGCATTTTTTCTTGCTAAAAGCTCTATTGCAGCATACTGGGCAACCAAGTAGCGAGGCCCGGAAACACGATCAGCACCGCGACCAGCAGCATCGAACAGAGGATGTAGGGAATCGCCGCCGAGTAAATTTCACTCATGGTAGTACCCGCAGGCGCGACACCTTTCATCACAAAAAGCAGCAGCCCTAATGGTGGCGTTGAGAAACTGATTTCAAGCGCTAGCAAAACAACGATCCCGAACCACACTAGATCAAACCCCAGCGCCTGGGCGAGTGGGAAAAAGATCGGCACGGTTAGCATCATGATAGAGATCTGCTCCATAAAGGTTCCCAGCACCAGTAGCACCGCGAACATTGCCAGGAGCATAAGAATCGGCGACAGATCAAAACTGGTCGCCCAGCCGATCAAGCCACCCGAAGCGCCAGAGAAGCCGAGCAGCTGACTGAAGGTAGCCGAGCCAAACACGATCAGGTAGGCCATCAGCGTGACTTTAAGTGCCCCGGTGACCGAAAGCTTAAACGCCTCCCAGGTCATGCAGCGGAAAATAAACGCCAGAATAATCACGCCTAGCGCACCAAAGGCTGCGGCTTCTGAGGGCGTGGCAAACCCAATCAGCATCAGCGTGACGATAATCACCATCACGCTGAGCATGGGTAGAATATCGGTCACGATCAGTTTGAGCTTCGCGCTCAGCGGCACCGGCTCAAGCTCATAATTCGGGGCGGCCAAAGGATCCAGCTTAGTCTGAATAAAGATGGTCGCGATATAGAACCCCGCCAGCGTTAGCCCCGGCAGAATACCAGCGATAAGCAGTGCGCCAATATCCACTTTCGCTAAGGTTGCTAACAGCACTGCCAGCGCGGAGGGCGGAATAATAATTGCCAGGCCCCCAGTGCCCAGAATCGGGCCAATCGCCATTTTCTTTTTATAGCCCCGCCGCTCCATTTCCGGCACCAATAGCGAACCCATTAATGCCGTAGATCCCATGGAGGAGCCACTCAGAGTTGAGAACGCCGTACCCCCCACCACTGTGACGTAAGATAAACGCCCTGGCACCTTGCCCATTAGCTGATCCACAGCGTTGAACATTTTCATGCCCAGCCCGGTGCGAAAAAACAGTTCGCCCATCAACAAGAACAGCGGAATGGGCACCAAGTTAAAGCTGGAGAGTGCGCCGAAACCGTTGTTGAGCATCTGTAAGATGCCGGTTTGGCCACCCATAAAGTGCCAGGCGCCAATCACGTTGGCGGCCAAAAACGCCAAAGCAATGGGGGTGCCAATGGCCATGAACAGGAGAATCAGCGAGAGTAGGAAAGCGAGCGCAAAGTACCATTCCATTATTCTTTAATCCCCGCTTCGCCGCTGTGAAGAATTTCATGGCCCACCACAAAGCGGCCAAATTCGATCGCCATCAGGGAAAAACTGATGGGGAAGACGATGGTTAGTATCCATTTCGGCACAAAGAAAGCCCGCACGTCATAGTCAGTGCGCTCGATATTGAGCAGCACCAGATCAAGCCCCTTCCACGCCAGCACGCCGCACACCACGACACAGAGCAGCGACACCCCACGGCTGAGGATATTCAGCGCTGCTGGTGGCAACACCGAGGTCAGCAGCTCGATATGCACATGCCCTTTTTGGCGCACCAGCCAGGGAGCTCCGAGCAGAGTGAGGTAGAACATGGCGTATTCAGTGGAGAGGAAAAACCACGCAGAAGGCTGAAGCCCTAAGTTACGAATCACCACCGAAAGCACCACGGCCACCATCAACCAGACCAGCATGATGGCGGCCAGCAGTGCCATGCCGTTGAGCAGCAGCAGATAGCCGCGTTGTGCGTAGCGCATAAAAAACCCTAGAAAATAAGCCACACAAATAGGGCGCTCGATCGCTCGGCGCCCCTACGTTTCTATAGATCGTTGAATTTTTCGATCAACGTATCGTAATGCTCAAGCCCCATGGGGTGGCGCTCCATCTGGCCGCGCATACGCTCCCAGGTGGCATCCCGGGCAGCGTCTGAGAAGCGCTGTGCTGCTTCGCCTTCCAGGGTAATGACCTGCATGCCATCAGCCTCAAGCTCGGCTTGCTGCTCTTTGGCTAATTCAGCCAGTTGTTCGGCGCTGTCGCGCTCATGCTCAATGGCGACTTCCTGAAGAATTTGCTGCGACTCTTCGCTGAGCTGGTTCCACTTATCCAGGTTAACGATCACCCCCATATCGGTAGAGAAGAAGGCAGGGTCAACCCGGTAGTTAAGGAAACGATCCCAATTGAGGTCTTTCAGGCCAATTTGAGTCCAGCCGGTCGCGTTCACTACGCCTCGCTCCAGGGCCGCATAAACATCGGTGGTCGGCAAGCTGATTGGCTGCGCGCCCAGGTAGTCCTGGAAGAAGGCGTCATACACCGGGTTACTGCGTAGACGTAGGCCCGAAACGTTTAGATTACCTTCGTCATCAATAGTGGGCTCATCAATGGTGTAGAAGTTGTAGCTGACCCCGCTGTCGAACCAGCCCAGGTAGTAAGTGCCCATCTTCTCCTGATGAATTTCATTCAGCAGATCGATGCCGCCATTTTCACGGGCGAAAATAGCGTTGGTGTTAGAAGCCACCATGGCATCGCGCTCTGGCACGGTACCTGCGTAGAAGCTCGCGGCGGTGTAGGCCATATCCACCACGCCGTTGCGCACTGCGTCGGGCTGCTCGGAAAGACCAATCACTTCAGGGCCGCCGCGCACGTTAATTTGCACCACACCTTCACCGCGCTCGTTAACCTTATCGACGAACTCTAAAAAGCTCTGGGTATAGATCAGCGAGGGAGGAAACGCATGCACCGCGTTAATTTGATCCAATGCTAGGGTCTGAGTGGACGCCAGGGCTGTTAGCATGCCCAGGGTAAGGGTTACTTTTTTCATGAGTTAGTCTCCTGCACAAGGTGGTTTTTTATAGCGGTTGTTGTGTTGATATTTTTTGTGAACCCTTCTTAAAACATCTGATGCAAGCGTGCACATTGTTGTAATGAGAATGTTTGGCAATATTGTTTTAGCCTTGGCATTACCCTTTACTAATAATCTCGGTCTCAGGAAGCCTGGGCGCTGTCCAAGGGAACTGCCTGGCGTAGTTCGCTGCGAAATCGGTAATGGTGTTAGCGTGCTGGCGGGTCATATCAATATCATCCCAACCGTTCAGCAGCTTGGTGCGCCAAACGGTGCTAATTGAAAAACTGACCTCTACTTCAGCGACACGAATTAATTGCTTCTCCAAATCAACGTAAATGGCCGCCGGTGTATCACCAAGGGCTGCTAGCAAACGCTCGGCGTCATCCTCTTCCACCACTGCGGGCAATAAGCCGTTATTGACGGCGTTAGACGCAAAAATATCGCCAAAGCTTGGCGCCACCACGCAGCGAAAGCCGTAATCGACCAGTGCATAGACTGCCGCTTCCCGCGATGACCCCGCGCCAAAGTTGCGGCGACTGACCATCACTTCAGCGTCGGCAGCATTAGGGCGATGAAGAATAAACTCGGCGTCCGGTGTGCCCTGTTCGTTGTGGCGAACGTCATAAAGTAAAAACTGACCGTAGCCGACGCTGCGCGGCTCTTTCATAAAGCGCGCGGGAATCAACTGATCGGTATCCACGTTAGCCGCGGCAAGGGCAACGCCAAGGGTGTCTAGTACGGTAATAGGTTGCATTAGCGAGCTCCTGTAGCCTGAACGGATGAATCAACGCCCGCTGTTAACGTACGCACATCGGTTAGCCGCCCACTCACCGCCGCGGCGGCCACCATAGCGGGTGACATCAGATGAGTGCGTGCCCCCGGCCCTTGGCGGCCCTTGAAGTTGCGATTGGTCGTCGAAGCGCAGCGCTCGCCGCTGGCCACTAAATCACCGTTCATGCCTACGCACATGGAGCAGCCGGAGTGTCGCCACTCAAGCCCTGCGTCGATAAAGATACGGTCTAATCCTTCAGCTTCGGCCTGGGTTTTCACCAGCGTTGATCCGGGCGAGACCATGCCGGGCACACGACTTTTTTGCCCAACCAGCACGGCGGCAGCGGCGCGTAAATCTTCAATACGCGCGTTGGTACAAGAGCCGATAAAGACCCGATCAATGTTGATATCGGTGAGTTTTTGGCCCGCCGTTAAGCCCATATAGGCCAAGCTCTCCCGAGCCTGGCGCGCTTTCGCGGGATCGCTCAGTTGCTCTGGGTCGGGCACAGCGCGGTCAATCGGCAGTGCCTCTTCAGGCGAGACGCCCCAGGTCACCGTGGGAGCGATTTCGTCCGCATGCAGCGTCACTTCAAGATCAAAACGGGCGCCTGGGTCGCTGTAGAGCGTGGCCCAGTAGGCGCAGGCTTGTTTGAAAGCTTCCCCTTGCGGAATCCAGGGACGGTCACGCAGATAGTCGAAGGTGGTTTGGTCTGGGGCAATCATGCCGCAGCGACCGCCGCCCTCAATGGAGAGATTACACAGCGTAAGCCGCGCTTCCATGGAGAGCGAGCGGATCGCCTCGCCAGCGTACTCAATGGCATAGCCGCGAGCACCGTCGGCGCCCAGGCGCGCAATCCAGGTCAGCGCAATATCCTTGGCGGTGATGCCCTCGGCCAATTGGCCTTCCACCGTAATCCGCATCACCTTGGGCTTGCTCTGCCACAGGGTTTGCGTAGCCAGCACATGGGCTACTTCCGAGGCACCAATACCAAAGGCAATGCTGCCAAAGGCGCCGTGGGTGGCGGTGTGGCTATCGCCGCAGACCATCACCATGCCGGGCTGAGTGAGTCCCTGTTCGGGCCCCAGCACATGCACAATGCCCTGGCGGGGGTCATCAAGACCAAACAGCGCCACCCCATGCTGCTGGGTATTGCGGGAGAGCTGCTCAATCATTGAGCGCACTTTGGGATCGACAACACCTGCCAGGTCGCGGGTCAGCGTTGGTACGTAGTGGTCAGCAATACCGAAGGTTAAATCGGGCCGGGCAACGGGCAACTGGCGTTCAGCCAGCTTATTGAACGCATGGAAGGAGCCTTCATGGACAAAGTGGCGGTCAATCCACAGCAGGCTCTGACCGCTTTCACTACGGTGAACCTCGTGGGCGCGCCAAACTTTGTCAAACAGCGTTGTTGGGGTACTCATGGTCGTCGCTCGTTGCCTCGGCCTTCGTTAGACTTATCGTTCTCACCCAATACAACTAGCGCAATTTCACAACACAGGTCAAATGTATTTTTTGTAATTTTAAATCTGTATTAAATTTAATACATTAAAAAACACCCCAATGACCCTACTCAGCCTTCCCCCCGGTAGGCATTCCGCCTACCTTCGGCTCCCAGTAGCGAGAGTCATCATCGCCGTTTCGCTCTAGATCAATCTGGAAACGATAGCGGTCAGGACGGTAGAGCGCATCCAAATGTTCGACACCTCGACCCTGCTCATCAAACACCACGCGGGTCAGTGAAATCAGCGGGGAACCCACGGCCACATCCAGCGCTTCCGCCACTTCGTGGCTGGCCAGAGTGGCGGAAATCGATTGGGAGGCGTGATCAACTTTCACGCCGCTGCGCTCCAGCAGCACAAATAGCGGTGTATTGGCTAAATCCATCTCGTTGTAGTGCAGGGCAATCGATTCAGGCACATGGGTTACCAAATGGGAAAACGGCTTGTCGTCGACCATACGCACCCGCACCGAGCGCTGCACCTTCCCACTCGGCCCCATGCCTAACCGCTCGCGAATCATTTCCGGTGGCAGCACATAGGCAAACTCCAACAGCCGCACCTGAGAAGCCTGGCTCATCTTGACCATATTGGGCATGAGGTTTGAGACGCTGGCGGTCATCACCGTGGCATCCAGCGGCTGCTCCAGCACCACCGTGCCCACGCCTGCTTTACGCTCTACCATGCCCGTCGCTTGCAGCGCTTCCATGGCACGCCGAACGGTGACTCGCGACACCCCATGCTGCTCCGCCAGTTTATTTTCGCCGGGCAATTTACTGCCCGCAGGCAGCCGCCCGCTCAAGATTGCATCTTTCAGTAACAGGTAAATACGGTGGGATTTGGTGCCGCCCACCGCAGAGGATTGTGCCTCACTCATCCACGCCTCTCCTCAGGATGTTGTTCAAAAAATTTATGTCGGGCTTGACGTAGGGATAATAATAGACATAAAAATGTATTACATATAATACATATCGACAGCTAATCAATAACACAATTACTGCCGCTTGAAAGCCATTATCACAGAACCAGCGCTGTTTCGTATCGCTAACGATGGGGCCTCACGTGAGCAGCTAGTTGCAAGAGAGTCGAAATGCCTAACGCAGAGATGACTGACCCAGACAGCCGCAGTGTAAAGCAGGTGCGCGCTTTTCTAAGCGCCATGGAGGCCCGCGACCTGGCCTGCGCAGAGCGCTACCTGGCGGTTAACGTGGTGATGCAGTTCCCTGGCGCTGCACCTATGCAGCGATTAAGTGAAGTCGTTGAGTGGGCCAAAACCCGCTACCGCCG
This sequence comes from Halomonas sp. FeN2, assembly GCF_020595105.1. Lineage (NCBI taxonomy): Bacteria > Pseudomonadati > Pseudomonadota > Gammaproteobacteria > Oceanospirillales > Halomonadaceae > Halomonas > Halomonas sp. FeN2. The sequence continues at coordinate 3,171,852 of NZ_CP074200.1, read as the reverse complement.
GGTGAGCAAAACCTTTTACGCCGTCGATCTCTGCAGTCATCCAAAACAAGGCACTTCCACTTCCCACAGCGTGGTGGTCTGCCATGGCGAGCTGGCAGTGGAGTGGTTGGATGGGAGCACATCCACCGGCGTGCGCTTTATCGACCGCTTTGAATTAACCGATGGCTTGATTACCCGCCAGGACGTTTGGAATGACTTGGCGCTAGCCGCGAGAACAAGCAGCTAACGCCTACCCTACTTTTCGCTTACCTTACAATGACGAGATAGCTATGACACGCCAACAGCACGCTACAGGCCAGCCCGCCCAACTTAAACAGCAGTTGCAAGACAGCTCCATTGTGGTCGCCCCTGGCGTGTTTGACGCCCTTGGTGCGTCCCTTGCTGAGCAAGCGGGCTTCGATACGGTCTACCTTTCCGGCGCCAGCCTGGCCTATACCCAATTGGGGCGGCCGGATATTGGCCTGCTTAGCATTACCGAAATTTGCACTGCCATGTCGCATATTCGTGAGCGCACCCACTTATCCGTGGTCGTGGATTGCGATACCGGCTTTGGCAACGCCATGAACGTGATGCGCAGCGTGCGCCTGCTGGAGCGCGCTGGCGCCAACGCTATTCAGCTTGAAGACCAAACCTACCCGAAGCGCTGCGGCCACCTGCGCGGTAAAACCCTGGTCTCCAAAAGCGAAATGGTCGGTAAATTGCACGCCGCACTGGACGCCCGAGAAAATGACAGCACGCTTATTATTGGCCGCACCGATGCGCTGGGCGTGGAAGGCACCGACAGCGCCATTGAGCGTGCCCAGGCCTATTATGAAGCTGGCGTGGATATGCTGTTTATCGAAGGCATCCGTAGCGACGAAGATATCCGCAAGATCATGACCCAGTTCAAAGGCAAGGTGCCGATCATGGCCAATATGGTCGAAGGCGGCGACACGCCGCTGCAGAACGCCCAGGCGCTTGAAGACCTTGGCTTCTCGCTGGTGATTTTTCCCGGCGCACTGGTGCGGGCGATTACCCATATGGCCAGCCGTTTCTTTGCCACGCTAAAACGGGACGGCACTACCGACGCCTTCCGCGACCAGATGCTCGATTTCAAACAGCTTAACGACTATTTAGGCACCCAGGCGATGCTGGAGCTGGGCGAGCAGTACGACAATCGCTAGCCCTCGCTCACCAAACCATGCCCATTATTTATAAGTGCGAATAAATAACTATTCAGGAGACGACGATGCAGACCACTGACAAAACGGCGAAAGAGATTTTTAACGATGTCATGGCTAACCCTCAGCGGGTGCCGTTTGGTTTTGGCAACAAAGCGGTGCTGGTTAACGTCGATCCGCAAAAGGCCTACACCCGCACCGATCTCTTCAACACTGCCTACGAAACCGACCCCAAGCAGTTGGAGTACACCAACCAGCTGGCACGCGGTTTTCGGGAGAAAGGTTGGCCGGTGGTCTGGACTCACGTCGCTTTTCTAGACTCCGCCGAAGACGCAGGTGTTTGGGGTACGCGTACCGATACGCCTGATTCGCTGCAAAACATTAAGTATGGCTCTGAGCGGGCCGAATTCGACGAGCGCTGCGAGATCGACCGCAGCCGCGACGTGATCTACACCAAGCGCATGCCTTCAGCCTTTTTCGAAACGCCGCTGCAGTCGCTGCTGGTATGGCACCAGGTCGATACGGTGATCATCACCGGCGGCTCCACCTCCGGCTGCATCCGCGCCACCGCCGTGGAGAGCCTCTCCCGGGGCTACCGCACCATCGTGCCCATGGAGTGCGTGGCAGACAAGCACGAGAGCTACCACTACGCCAACCTGACCGACCTGCACCTCAAGTACGCCGATGTTCTGCCGGTTGCCGATGTACTCGAATGGCTGAGTGGCAGCGCCTAAGGCCTACCAAGTTTCAAAGGAGCCGGTTATGAAAGAGTCACTAGGCGTTTACGACTACTGGGCCTACGACCAACGCCCTAAAATCGAGTGGCCAGGAGGCGCCAAGGTGGCCTTCTGGGTCGCCCCCAATATTGAGTATTACGAACTCGACCCGCCGCTGAACCCCCAGCGCAACCCTTGGCCGCATCCGCACCCTTCGGTGCCCGGCTACAGCATTCGGGACTACGGCAACCGGGTTGGCCACCAGCGTCAAATGGCCCTGCTGGAGAAGTACGGCATTCGCGGCTCGGTGTCGCTGTCGGTGGCGCTCTGCGAGCACCACCCTGAGATTATCCAGATGTGCCGCGAGCGTGACTGGGAGTTCTTTAGCCACGGCATCTACAACACACGCTACACCTACGGCCTGAGCGAAGCCCAGGAGCGGGCGATGATCCGCGACAGCATGGAAACCATTCACCGCCATACCGGCCAAGCTTGCGCGGGCTATCTGGCGCCTGCGCTCTCCCACTCAGAGCGCACCCTGGATCTATTTGCTGAAGTGGGCGAAGAGCTATTCGGCGAGAAAGGCGGGCTTTATACCTGCGACCTGTTCCACGATGACCAGCCGACGCCGATCAGCGTTCGCTCCGGTAAGCGGTTTATCTCCATGCCCTACTCGCTGGAGATGAACGACACCATTGTCTATGCAGTGAACAAAGTAGAGCCACGCCAGTACACCACCATGCTCAAGCGCCACTTTGACCGCCTATATGCCGAGGGCGCGGAGTCTGGCACGGTGATGTGCATTCCCACCCACAACTATCAGGTGAGCTGCCCACACCGTATCAAGGCGTTTGAAGAGGCGCTGGAGTACATCACCGGCCACCCGGATGTATGGGTCGCCACCGGGCGCGAGATTGCTGATTACTACTTGGCCAACTATTACGATGCCGCCCTCGACAGTATGGCGGCCCAGGCCACCACTGCAGGCAAACAGGGGTAACGCTATGGCGCTTAACGACGACTATCTCGACTACCCTTACCGCCGCCACGGCTACGACCACGAGCGCTACACATGGTCGATGCTGAGCGAACGCGCACCGGTCACCTGGCCCGAAGGCAAAACCCTGGCGGTGTGGGTCAATATTTCGCTGCAGTTCTACCCGCTAAACCAGCGCGGCAAGCCATTTAAAGTACCTAACGGCATGACCATGCCCTATCCCGATCTACGCCACTTCTCGCTGCGGGATTACGGTAACCGGGTGGGCATCTATCGGGTGCTCAAAGCGCTGGCGGCGAACAACATCACCCCCACCTTTGCCATCAACGCACAGTTGGCGGAGCAGACACCCTATTTGGTGCAGCGCTTGAAAGAGCATGGCGGTGAATTTATCGCTCACGGCTGGAACATGGATCACCTGCACTACGGCGGCCAGCCGATCGAGGAGGAGGCCGAGCTGGTCAAGCGCTCTGTGGACACTCTGCGCCGCGTCACCGGTCAACCTATTCGCGGCTGGCTAAGCCCCGCCAAGCACCAAAGCTTCAACACCCCCGACCTGCTGGCAGACAACGGCATTGAATACTGCGCCGACTGGGTGAACGACGATATGCCTTACTCTTGTGAAACCAAGACAGGCAGTTTGACCATGATGCCGCTGGCCACAGAGATCGAAGACCAGTTTGTGATGAGCCAGAACCTGCACTCGGAAGATTCCTGGGTGACCCAGGTGAAAGACGCTTTCGATTTTCTGTTGGAAGAGTCTCGCGAGCAGGGCGGTCGTTTATTCGCCTTAAACCTCCACCCTTGGCTGGTGGGCCAGCCCCATCGCATTGCCTGCTTAGAAGAAGTGCTGGCCCATATTAACGGGCATCCGGAAGTGTGGCAGGCCCCGGCGGGTGAGATTCTGGATGCCTTCCACCATGCTGCGGAGCAGGCGTAATGGCGGTACTTCCCTACACACACGACGGATTTGATGCCCACCTTCCGCTGCTGATTATCGGCGCAGGGGCCTGCGGCCTGGTAGCGGCGTTAGCCGCCCAGGAAGCGGGCGTTGAGCTTGCTGTTTTAGAGCGCGACACCCTGCCCCGTGGCAGCACGGCGATGTCGTCGGGCTTTATTCCTGCTGCCAATACGCGCTTTCAGCACGATTTGGGCGTCACTGACTCTGCTGAAGCCATGGCGGAAGATATTCAAAAGAAGAACGGCTTTGAGGCAGACCCAGCTATTGTCGAACTCCTCGCTACTCAATCAGGCCAAACCATCGAGTGGCTGGCTGATCAGCACGGCGTGCCCTTTGAACTGGTGGAGGGCTTTCTCTACCCTGGGCACCGCCACCTGCGCATGCACGCTACCCCAAGGCGAACCGGCGAAGAGCTGATGGGCGCGCTGCTCAATGCCGCTGAAGCGGCGGGGGTTGATATTCTGACCCAGGCGCGGGTAGTAGATTTGCACGTTGATGACACTCAGCGGGTGCGGGGCGTAACCCTTGAGCGCCCGGACGGCAGCCGCGAAAGCATTGGCTGCGACGCGCTGATTTTGGCCTGCAACGGCTATGGCGGTAACGCTGAGCTGGTTGATCGCTATCTACCCACGCTCAAACACGCGCTCTACTACGGCCATGAAGGCAACCAGGGCGATGCGCTGCTGTGGGGTCAGGCCATGGGCGCTAGCACCAAAGACTTGGGCGCCTGCCAGGGCCACGGGTCGCTGGCGACACCTCACCAGATTCTGATTAGCTGGGCACTGATGATGCAGGGCGGCATTCAGGTCAATCTAAACGGCGAGCGCTTCTCCAACGAGCACGGCGGCTACTCCGAACAGGCGGCCAAAGTGCTTGCCCAGCCGGAGAAAATTGCCTGGAATCTTTATGACGCCCGTATTCATGAATCGGCTCAGGCGTTTGAAGATTATCGTAATGCCCAGGAGAGCGGCGCGGTGCGCAGCTTTGCCAGCCTTGAAGAGATGGCCGCTGGTTTGAACTTGCCGCTAACAGCGCTGCAGGCCACCTTTGCGGAGATGCAGCAGCATGCCGAACAGCAAACGGAAGATACGTTTGGTCGCCGTTTTGACTCAGTGAACCTACTCGAGCCACCCTATTACGCCATTCGCGTGACCGGTGCGCTGTTTCATACCCAGGGCGGTTTAGAAGTGAATCGCACTGCACGCGTGCTCAATACCCAAGGCCAAGCGCTACCCAACCTGTTCGCCGCAGGCGGTGCCGCCCGCGGTGTTTCAGGCTCCAACGATAGCGGCTATCTTTCTGGCAATGGGCTGCTGAGTGCTGTGGTGCTGGGGGCTGTAGCGGGCAGAAGTGCCGCTGAGCTGCTTCATTTGAAGCTCAGTTCAGCAGTATTGCCCTAGGGCTACTCGCTACAGCATTGCCTCCGCCCATTGGCGCACTTCAGGATAGGAGCGCTGCTCAAAGATCGCGAAGCCATTAAGGCTGCGGGCTTTGAGTGGGGTGAAGATCGGCATGGTTAAGCCGCACAGGAAGTGCGCCAGCCGCTGTGCATTGGGTAGCTGGCCAAACTGGTCGGTGTGACGCTCAATCAGCGGCGTTGCGTAGCGCTGAAAATCAGCCGCCGTTAATTCGGGTTGTGGAGGTGCATCCGGTAGTTTTACCGGGTGGCCATAACACACCGAGCAGTGACCACAGCGCCCCTGCTCGGTGTCGGATGGCGTATCAAAAGTGCTATCGCCAAAATGCTCGGCCAGGCGTCGTGTTAGGCAGCTCTCCGACTCAAACAGCGCCAGCATGGCCTGAAGCCGCTCGATCTCGATATGTTCACGCTTGAGGCAGTCTTCATACAGCTGGCTCGCCAGCGTTTCAATGGCAAAACTGGGCTGACATACCTCGTAAACATCGGTCATCCGCTTGCCTTCCAGGGTCAGCCAGCCTTTATCTTGAAAGTACTCAAGGGCGGTAATGACGCGAGCACGGGAAGCGTCAATCTGCTGCGCCTGCCCCGCCTGATGTAGGCGCTCAAAATCCACCGTACCCCAGGTGCGGGCGATGAGAATATTATCGACTAAAAGTCGCACAAACGCCGCCCTCTCGCCTTCAAATCGATTTACCAATTCACTAGGCTCAAGATGGTAGCGCAGCCGATACTCGGCGAGAAACGCAAAGCGCGGGGCAATAATGCCGTGCATCTCCAGCCGTACCAGCAGTGTTTTCAGCGGCAGCGGGCGGATATTGGTATCCTGGGAAAGCGTATTGAGTAGCACCTCCCACTGTCGGTCTGCCGATTGGCCTGCCGCAGCGATCTCTTCCAACAGGCGGTAGATGCCCGCGTATTCGGGTGTATCGCCGTAAACGAAGTTCTCCAGCACCCGCAGGCCATCCCGCCCGGCCATGGTCAGGCAGGTGGAAGACAGGCCATCACGCCCCGCCCGACCAATCTCCTGGCTGTAGTTCTCGATGGATTTGGGTAGGTCATAGTGCACCACGTTGCGAATATCGCCCTTGTCGATGCCCATGCCAAAAGCAATGGTGGCCACAATACAGGGCGACTCACCGCCCATAAACTGGCGCTGAATTTCATCCCGCCGCTGGGAATCTAGTCCCGCGTGGTACGCCTGGGCGGCAATGCCCTGGGCTGTCAGTGCGTTCGCCACCCGTTCGGCGGTTTGTTGCAGGGTGACGTAAATAATCGTTGGCGCTTCGCTGCCCGGCTGCATCTGGGGTTTAAGCCACTCAATCAACTGCTGCTGACGATCCTCCATAGCGGGTGCCACCAGCAGTTCGAGATTGGGGCGGTAAAAGCCGGTGGTGATGACGTTCTCTGGCGCGATAGCAAACTTCTCGCTCATATCGGCAATCACCGTGGGTGTCGCAGTGGCGGTAAGCAGCAGCACCTGGGGAATGGCAAAATCGCGCTGGTAATCCGGCAGCTTCAAATAATCAGGGCGAAAGTTATGCCCCCACTCGGAAAGACAGTGGGCTTCATCGACCACCAGCAGCGAGATCTTCACTTGGCGCAGAAAGTGGCGAAAGCGCTCGTTCTTAAGCCGCTCCACCGAGATCATCAGGATTTTCAGCTCACCGCTTTTGGCGCGATCCATGACATCGCGCGTCGTTTCGCGGTCTTGAGTGGAATCAATGCTGGCAGCGGCAACACCATGGCGGGTTAGAAAAGAGAGCTGATCCTGCATCAGCGCCAGCAGCGGCGACACCACCAGGGTTAGATGTGGCAGATGCAGCGCCGGGAGCTGGTAACAAAGCGACTTTCCCGCACCGGTGGCGAAAATCGCCGCCGTGGAGTGGCCATCCAACACCCTTGACACCACCGCCTGCTGGCCGCCGCGAAAGTCGTCAAAACCAAATACGTCTTTCAGCGTTTGCTGGGGTGATGTGGGGGACATAGGCTCTCCGTGTTAACGAAACTCAGTTTAAAATGCCTTCTCCAACGCAAAGCGCGGCTGAGTGAGCCCCTCTTTAGTGACCGTCTCAACGAACATGTCGAGCGGGCGCACCCAGAGGCCGTACTCACCGTAGAGAGCGCGATAAACCACCAGCAGCTCTTCACTTTCGCTGTGTTGGGCGGTGCCAAGCACCTCGTAGAGGCTGCCTTTGTAGTGGCGGTAAATACCGGGAACGGGGGCGGTCATTGGCTCTCCTCTTGAGGTGCGTTTGTGGCGGCTGGCTGGTTGGCTTTTTTGGCGAGTCGCTCGAGCACCTTTGAAGCGGCGACAAAGCCAAAGGTGCCAGTCAGGAAAGTGGCAGCCCCGAAGCCTGAAGCGCAATCCAAGCGCGTGGCGTCACCGCTGCCGGGCTTTTGCAGGCAGACTTCACCGTCGGCGCCGGGATAGATCAACTGCTCGTCGGAGTAGACGCACTCCACTGAGAAGCGCCGTTTGGGATTGCGGGAGAAGCCGTAATCCCGACGCAGCCGCGAGCGCACTTTGGAGAGCAGCGGGTCGTGCTCGGTACGGGTGAGATCCGCGACTTGAATACGCGTGGGATCGGTTTGCCCACCGGCCGCACCGGTCACCGTGATGGGAATTTTGCGTCGCTTGCACCAGGCGATCAGCGCGGCCTTAGCAATCACGCTGTCGATGGCATCCACCACGTGATCGGCGTCATCGGGAATCCGCTCAGCCAGGTTGGTGGGTGTCACGAAGGCAGTGTCCGCCATAATCTCGATTTCCGGGGCAATCAAACGGCAGCGGTCGGCCAGCACATTAACCTTAGGCTGACCAATGGTGCCATCCAGCGCGTGGAGCTGGCGATTGACGTTAGACACACAGACGTCGTCCAGATCGATCAACGTCAGTTTGCCAATGCCCGAGCGTGCTAGTGCTTCTACTGTCCAGCTTCCCACCCCTCCGACACCGACCACCACCACGTGGGCATGACGAAACGCCTTCGCAGCACGCTGACCGTAGAGGCGACGAATCCCACCAAAGCGAAAATCATAATCCCCCGAGGCTGAATCAGCAGAGGCGGCTGGGCTGGCTGTTGGGATAGCTGAGGACATCGCAGACTCACTCATAGCGCTTGAAGGGCGGAAGGTGTGGCATGTGGCGGCGTGCGTAAGCTATCCAGCGGCAAGTGCCCTGCCCAGCCAAAATGATTAAAGAGCGCTATCATGGTGTCATCCAGAGCGCAGCTCAATTGTACACGCTTGTCTAACAACGGATGATCAAAGGCCAAGTAGGTCGCCGCGAGCAGTAAGCGTGGTGCGCCCAGCTGCTCGGCAAAAAAGCGGTTGTGGACACTTTTACCATGCTTGGCATCGCCAATAATTGGATAACCACGCCGGGAAAGGTGGCGACGAATCTGATGGCGGCGCCCGGTCAGCGGCCGTGCCTCCACCAGTGAGTAGCGAGCGACTTGGTAGCGATCAACTTGAACCGGCAGCTCAACGCTATCCAGGCGGCGAATATCGGTCATTGCAGGCATGGCGGGCATTTCGGCCTTGGGTCGCGTACCGTCCTCTTCCCGTAGCGGGTAATCCAAGCGTTCACTCTCCGGCGCTTTACCGCGCACCACCGCCAGGTAGCGCTTCTCTACCTGACGCTCGCTAAACGCTTCGCTGAGCAATCCGGCAACCGTTGAAGAGAGCGCAAAAACGATCACTCCAGAAGTAGGTCGATCCAGCCGATGAACTGGGTATACCCGTTTGCCAAGCTGGTCGCGTAAGCGCTGAAGCAGAAATTCGGTTTCACCACGCGCCAACGCCGAGCGATGCACCAGAAGCCCTGACGGCTTATGCACCGCAACGAGATACTCATCCTGATAGAGGATGTTGAGTGGCGTCATATGACTCCCCGATAACACAGTGACTAGAGCTATCTTACAATCTGTCTTAAAAGCTGTTTTTAACGACTGCTTTAACAACGAATGGCAACAAGGCGCCATTGTCGCGGCTAAGCAGTGCGATGTCATCCGCCTTATACGGTAATGTTTCTCATCAACCAACGAGATGTGATGAGATAATGTCAATAGTTAATAAGGAGTCTCTGATGAAACGCTTTTATGCTGCGTGTCTCGCCATCCTAACGTCTTTGAATACCTGGGCATCGGAACGCAGCCTGGATATTGTGGCTCCCTGGGGCATCGAAAAGATGGATCCGGCAGTATCTGGGTATGTGTTCAGCCGCATGCGGGTAGCCGAAACGCTCGTGGACACCGACAACCAGGGGCAATTGGCGCCGGGGCTGGCGATCAGTTGGGAGGTTTCTGCTGATGGTCTTAACTGGCGTTTTACCCTCCGCGAGAACACCCTCTTTCATAACGGCACAGAGGTCACTGTGGAGGCGGTCATCAACAGTTTAGAGGCTTCCATGGCCAAACCCGGCATGCTGAATACAGCCCCCATCACCCACCTGGAAGCCGATGGAAATAGTGTCGTGATTGAGTTGGAGAGCGCGTTTGCTCCCCTTCCAGCACTGCTGGCACACTCTTCAACGCTGATTCTTGCCGAGGCATCATTTGCCAAGAATGGAGACGTTACCCAGGTGATCGGCAGCGGGCCCTATCAGGTTGACGAAATTAGTCTGCCCCAGTTTATGACCGTGACTCGCTTCGACGATTATTGGGGTGACGCCCCCTCCATTAAAGCGGCTAGCTATTTAGCGGTGAGCCGCGGTGAAACTCGAGCCCTAATGGCGGAAAGCGGCGATGCGGATATCGTTTTCACTCTTGACCTCGCCAGCCAGGCACGCCTAAGCCGCAACGCCAACCTTTCCATACTCAGTGAGCCGCTGCCGCGCACCATTTTGCTCAAACTCAATGCTGGCCACCCGTTTCTTGAGGATAAACGCGCCCGCCAAGCTCTTAGCTTGGCTATTGACCGGGCAGACATTGCCAGCGAATTGCTGCGTATGCCAGAGGCAGCGGCGGCAGAACTATTCCCTGAGAGCCTGGGTATCTGGCATATAGGCGTTGCCCCTTCCAGTGCCCAGAATATTGAAAAGGCGCGAGCGCTACTGCTCGAACTAGGTTGGCAGATAGGAGAGGATGGCTTTCTTACGCGCGACGGTCAGCCGTTTAAACTGACCCTGCGCACCTTAGCTGATCGGCCCGAGCTGCCGCTGGTGGCGACCGCCCTTCAGCGCCAGTGGCAAAGGCTGGGGGTTGATCTTGAAGTTGTCGTAAGCAATGCCAGCGCGATCCCTTCAGGCCACCATGATGGCAGTTTAGAGGTGGGGTTAATTGGGCGTAATTACGGCTTGGTGCCCAACCCCCTTGTCTCTCTTCTCGATGATATTGGTGGTAAGCCCGAGGAGATGGGCGGGGCCTGGGGCACCATGAATTGGCGTGATGACGAGGTTGCCGAATGGCTAGATACATTGCGTCAATCTACTGATGAGCAGGAACTCAACAATTTGGCTTCACTGATAGCCGAGCGTTTACATCAAGAAATGCCACTTATCCCGGTGGCGTGGTACCCGCAGACCGCCGTCGTCAGCAATGAAGTGGTGGGCTTTAGCATGGATCCGCTAGAGCGCAGCTACCGCATTGATCAGATGGAGTGGGCCAAATGACGCGTGCATGCGCGGATCATGGCTCCCTCACGTTATGGCAAAGGTGCGTGATCGGCAGTTGGTGCTTGCTGAGTAGGAAAAAGCGGCAGTTGCCCTGGCGGAATATGCTCTTTTAGAAACGCTAAAAACGCCTGTGTCGCCGTCGGTAATGTGCGTTTGGCAAGTGTCTGGACTTCAATAAAGCGGGAATCCATACCCTGGTCTCGAATAGGAATCGCCACTAAGCGCTGTTGCTGAATGCGGTAGCGCACCGATATTTCCCCCGCCAGCGCCACACCGCCCCCGAGCATCGCGAAGTTAATCAAAGCCTCGGTGTAATCGCTGCTAAAAATGGATTCAAACGCCAGATTTTGTCGGCTACAGCAAATATCAAACAGCTGGCGCAGGGTCGTGTCTGGCGAGGACAACGCCAGTGGATAGCGCTGAAGCTGCGCCAGCGAGATATGTTTTTTAACGGCAAGCTCATGGTGTGGAGAAACCAGCGCCATAATTGGCGCTGGCTGCCTAAGGGCAACATTAATGTCCGCCTCGGGCTTGAGGCTAAAGGTAATGCCGATATCTGCATCGCCTTCCCTGACATACCGGGTCGCTTGGGCGGGCGCCCCCACCATCAGGTGGAAATGAATACCGCTGTAACGCTTGCGAAAAGCCGCGATTGCCGCGGGTAAAAAATCCACGGCAAAACCTTCCGAACTAGCCAAACGTACCTGACCCCGCTGCAAACCACGCAGCGCCATTATTTCGCTGCCAATACGGTCTGCCTCAAGCTGCATGTGGCGGGCATGTACCGCCAGCAACTCTCCTGCGGCGCTGGGCACCATACCCCGCGCACGGCGCTCAAACAGTAGCGTATCCAACTCGCTTTCCAACCGGGCAATCTGACGGCTAATGGCGGAGGGCGCCACATTCAGCTTCCCGGAGGCTTCACTAATGGAGCCACAGCGAACCACCTCGAGAAAGTAACGTAACGCCGTTTCTTGTAATACGCGTGGATTCATAGTGGCTCCCCTCGCCATAAGCATTGCCAAAACGGCAATGATAAATTCTAAACATTGCACTGGTAGCATGGCTGATTAATAGCTTAGTTTTAATTCAAGGTGACGGCTCATCTAAAAAACAACAAGCCTCGCTGGTACGCCAAACGCTCATAACCTTCCCTTATTAAAAAACGAGGTATGGCATGCAAACACCTAGAACTCTCTACTGCGTTACATCACTTGCTTTACTCAGCATCGCGACACCCGCATTAGCTGGCAAGGCCAACGATACGCTGGTCTATGCCTCTGACAGCGAACCTGAAAATGTCAGCCCCTACCACAACAACCTGCGTGAAGGGGTTATCCTCGCCCATTTGGCCTGGGACACGCTGATCTATCGCAACCCGCAAACCAACGAGTACGAACCGCGTTTGGCCACCGAGTGGGAGTGGGCCGATGACAAAACCCTGGATCTTGTACTCCGCGAAGGCGTGACCTTTCACAACGGCGAAGCTTTCAACGCTGACGATGTAGCCTTCACTTTCAACTATGCAGTGTCCCCCGAATCACGGGTGGTGACGCGCCAAAATGTTGACTGGATCGAAAGCGTTGAGAAGCTTGATGACTACCAAGTCCGCATTCACCTCAAAGAGCCTTTCCCGGCAGCCCTTGAGTACCTTTCCGGCCCAATGCCGATTTACCCCGATGAGTATTTCCAGGAAGTGGGTATTGAAGGCTTCAGCCGTGAGCCCGTAGGTACCGGCCCTTACCGGATAACCAACGTCCGCCCTGGGGACGGCGTCAGCCTGAGACGCTTTGATGACTACTTTGCCGACAGCCCGATTGGCCAGCCGGAAATAGCGAGCATCGAGTTCAAAGCGATTGCCGATGCGGACTCACGCATGGCGCAGTTAATGTCGGGGCAAGTCGACTGGATTTGGCGCGTGCCGTCGGATCAAGCTGAATCGCTGGGGAGCATGCCACAGCTTAGCGTGTTAGGCGGCGAAACCATGCGGGTCGGTTATATCGGCCTGGATGCCGCCATGCGGGAAGAGTCGCCGTTAAATGATATCCGCGTGCGTCAGGCCATTAACCACGCCATGAACCGGGAAGGCCTCGCTAACGATCTAGTGCGCGGTGGCAGCCAGCCTCTTTATGCCCCCTGCTTTCCCACCCAGTTCGGCTGTGAAACGCAGAACGTCATCGAGTATGAGTACGACCCCGAAAAAGCCCGCGAACTACTCGCCGAGGCCGGTTACGCTGATGGCTTCGAGATTGACCTGCACGCCTACCGTGAACGGGATTACGCCGAAGCGATGATTGGCGACCTGCGTGCAGTGGGCATTAATGCCAACCTGCGTTTTATGACCTCCCCCGCGTTACTGGAGCTTCAGCGCAACGGCCAAACCGATATGGCTTTCAAAGCCTGGGGTTCCTTCTCTATTAACGATGTCTCGGCTTTCGTTAGCGTCTATTTCACAGGCGGCATTGACGATCTCTGGCAGGACACTCAGGTGCAGGAGTGGCTACAAGTCGCCGATACCTCGGTAGATCCTGATGTGCGCTTAGAGCACTACCAAAAAGCTTTCGCCCGCATTTCCGAGCAAGCGTACTGGGCGCCGCTGTTCTCCTACTCCACCTACTACGCTCACACCGCTGATCTCGACTTCACCGCCTACCCTGACGAACTCCCCCGTTTCTACGAGGCGAGCTGGAAGTAACGGCGCCTGATCGACTTGACGGCAGCCGTGGCAATCTCGCCACGGCTCGCTTTCCGCAGCGAGGGAGTGATGCTTTATGCGGGCATTTGTTTTCAAGCGCACGCTGATAGCCCTTAGCGTCGCGTTCACCATTTCGGTGCTCTGTTTTAGTCTGCTGCAGCTCTCAGGGGACTTGGCGCTCTCCATTGGCGGCCCAGAGGCCACCGCTGAACAGGTTGAGCAAATCCGCGTTGAATACGGCCTGGATCGCCCGGTGCTTGAGCAATTTACCACCTGGCTATGGGGAGCGGTGCAGCTCGACTTTGGGCGCTCTTACTACTACCAGAGCGATGTCATGGATCTGGTGGTCGAGCGCCTACCGGTGACCATGACCCTTGGAATAATGTCGCTGGCGATTGCCCTGGGTGTGTCTATACCCCTCGGCGTAGTAGCTGCCCTCAAGCGGGGCAGTTGGATAGACCGCATGGCCATGGCGATTGCGGTGACTGGCCAGGCCATGCCCAATTTCTGGTTTGGCTTAACGCTGATCATTGTATTTGCCGTCAAGCTGCAGTGTTTTCCCGCCGCAGGTAGCGATAGCTGGCAAGGCTTTGTACTGCCCGCCATTGCACTGGGCTACTACGCCACCCCCGCCATGATGCGCCTCACCCGCAGCGGCATGCTGGAAGTACTCGAGGCAGACTATATCCGCACCGCCCGGGCCAAAGGGCTGCGCACCGGTACGGTGATCTTCAAACACGCGCTACGCAATGCGGTGATTCCGGTAGTGGCGCTGGCCGCCGTGGAGCTGGGATTTATGCTCGGCGGTTCGGTGGTGATAGAGACCGTGTTCTCACTGCGTGGGCTGGGGCAACTGGCCTGGAACGCGATTTCCCGCAATGACTACCCGGTGGTTCAAGCCATCGTTTTGATCATTGCGCTGTTCTATATCGTGCTAACGCTGCTTGCCGACATTCTCAACGCAGTTTTAGACCCACGCCTACGCGCGCGCTAACGGAGAACACCATGGCACACACCCTTTCCCCACCGGTGGCGGCAGAGCAACACTTAGTCGGTAGTTGGCAGTCGCGCTTCCTGCGCAGCACGCTTAACAACCGCAGTTTAGCTATCGGTTTATTGATCATTACGACCCTAGGGGTGGTAGCGCTTCTGGCGCCATGGCTAGCCCCCCATGACCCCTATTTACAGGACACCGCCAATCGCATGGTGCCGCCGATTTGGCATGAAACCGGAAGCTGGACGCACCCCTTAGGCACCGACCGCCTCGGCCGCGACTACCTGAGCCGTCTGATTTATGGCTCCCGGATTTCACTCTTTATCGGGCTGGTGGTGGCGCTGATTTCAGGGCTGATTGGTACCACCTTAGGCGTGCTGGCAGGCTACTTCGGCGGTCGCGTTGATGCCGTAGTGAGCTACCTACTAACCACTCGCCTTGCTATGCCCGTGGTATTGGTAGCCCTGGCCATGGCGTCGCTGATGGGTGGGTCGATGCTCTCGGTAACACTATTGCTAGGGCTGCTGCTGTGGGATCGTTTTGCCGTCGTTGCCCGCTCGGCTACCCAGCAATTGCGCGATGCTGAGTATGTGCAAGCCGCTCAGGCGCTAGGCTGTCCGCTGCCGTATATTTTGCTGCGCGAAGTGCTCCCCAATATTGCCGGTGCCCTCATCGTGGTGGCCACACTCGAAGTCGCCAACGCCATTTTGCTCGAAGCAACGCTATCGTTTTTGGGGATGGGCGTGCAGCCCCCCTCGCCCTCCTGGGGGCTGATGATCGCCGAAGGCAAAGCCTATATGTTCTTTCAGCCCTGGGTGATTACGATTCCCGGCAGCGCGCTATTTATTTTGGTGCTGGCGATTAACTTGCTAGGCGATGGATTGCGCGATTTAAGCGCACCGGGAGGCCGCAATGAGTAATCCCTCTTCAGCGGAGCGTTCAACAGCGCCCGCCTCACCGCTGCTCACCGTTAAACAGCTGCGTGTCGACTTGCCGATAGCAAAAGGCACCCTACACGCCGTGCGGGGAATCGACTTTCACGTTGAGCGGGGTGAAATGCTCTGCCTGGTGGGCGAATCGGGATGTGGTAAATCGATGACTTCGCTGGCATTAATGGGCCTACTGCCGCGCAAGGCGCAGGTAAACGCCGACTGCCTCAACTTTGACGGCGTTGATCTGCTTACGGTGTCTGAGCGTGAGCGCAGCAACCTGCGCGGTGCGCGCATGGCGATGATTTTTCAAGAGCCCATGACCGCCCTCAACCCCGCCTATACCCTAGGCAATCAGCTATGTGAAGCCCTGCGCCGCCACCAACGGGTATCGCGTAAAGCAGCCCACGACCGCGCCCTCTATTTGCTCGAGCGGGTAGGTATCAGCGCCGCCGAAGAGCGTATGCGCCAATACCCCCACCAGCTTTCGGGCGGGCTGCGTCAACGGGTAATGATCGCCATGGCGCTAATGTGCGAACCCGATTTGATTATTGCCGATGAGCCCACCACGGCCCTGGACGTCACCATTCAGGCACAAATTCTGCACCTGCTGCGCGACTTACAGCAGGAGTTTGGCACGGCGGTTATCTTCATCACCCACGACCTGGGCGTCGTTGCCCGCATCGCCGACCGAGTCGCCGTGATGTATGCCGGCGAGGTCATTGAAACCGCCTCTGCCCAGTCGCTCTTTCAAGCCCCTAGCCACCCCTACACCCAAGGATTACTGCGCTGCATACCGACACCGGGCAAAACACTGCCGGGCAGCCGCTTGCAGGCTATTCCAGGGGTAGTGCCCAACTTGGTAGAGAAAGTTGACGGCTGCGCCTTTTGTAATCGCTGCGACCAAGCGGATGCACTTTGTCACACCACACCGCCCTTGCAAACCGTCGCAGATAGGCACTTGTCGCGCTGCCACTTTGCTCATCAGCTATCAAACCCAGCGCAGCTAAACACTCAGGAGGTAACGCTATGAACAGTGCCGTCAGTAGTCGTACCCCTCTCGCTCTGGAACTCTGCGGGCTATCCAAAACTTTCAAGCTGGGCGGCGGCATGCTACATAAGAGTCAAACCTTAACAGCCGTCAACGATGTATCGCTACGCGTGCCCCGCGGCCAGGTAATGGGGCTGGTGGGCGAGTCGGGCTGTGGCAAAAGCACCCTAGCCAAAATACTGCTAGGGCTAACACCCCCTAGCGCGGGTGATGTATTGATCAACGGCAAAGCGATCGTTAACGCTAACCAAAAGGCACTTGCCCGGCATATACAGCCGATTTTCCAAGACCCTTACTCGTCGCTTAACCCGCGCCAACGGATTGCCCAAATCGTTGGCTTACCGCTGCGGATTCACGCCATTGGCACGCCTAAGGAGCAGGCAGCCAAGGTGGATGAGATGCTCGAGTTGGTCGGGCTGCCCAAACGCGCCGCACAGCAATACCCAGGGCAAATGTCCGGCGGGCAGCGTCAGCGGGTGGCGATTGCCCGGGCGCTGATTATGCGCCCCGACCTGGTGATTTGTGATGAGCCCACCTCAGCGTTGGATGTGTCGGTTCAGGCCCAGATACTCAATCTCCTGCTCGACCTGAAAGAGGAGTTTGGCCTTACCTACCTTTTTATCAGCCATGATCTTGCTGTAGTGGAACATCTCGCAGATCGGCTCGCGGTGATGTACCTGGGGCGGATTGTAGAAGAGGGCACCCGTGAACAAATCTTCACATCGCCCCGCCACCCTTATACCCAAGCACTGCTGGCTTCCGCGCTAACCCCTGAACCTGGCTTAGGCGTGCCTGATATCGGACTCGGGGCAGGCCAACCCGACCCCACGCAGCCACCGTCAGGCTGCGCCTTCCATCCCCGCTGCCCGATGGCGCAGCCAGAGTGTGCTCAGCAAGCGCCCTCCCTGAGCGCTATTGCTCAGAGTACCGCTCCAGGTACTTCTCAAGGCACTTATCAAGACAACCCGGCGCGGGTGGCCTGCCACTTCGCCTAAATACGGTGACCTAATACCTAACGTTAAAAGGAATGCTTATGACGCGCCAACACGCCCTGGATAATGCCAAAGCCTACTTTGATAGCGGCGAGTTTTATCATCAGCTTGCACCGCGTATTGCCATCCGCAGCGAAAGCCAGGAATCGAATAGGCAGGAGGAACTGCACGCTTATCTGACGGAACAGATTATCCCAGACATTGAGCAGCTCGGTTTTACATGGGAAATTGTCGATAACCCGGTGGCAGGGTTTGGGCCTTTTCTTCTCGCTGAACGCCTTGAACCTGAGGCTACGTTCAGCGTATTGACCTACGGCCATGGCGATGTGATACGCGGCTATGACGACCAGTGGGCCGAAGGGCTGTCGCCATGGCAAATCACCCAGCGGGGGGATCGCTGGTATGGGCGCGGCACCGCGGATAACAAAGGCCAGCACACCATCAATTTAGCCGCGCTCGGCTGCGTGCTGAAAGCCAGCGGCGGGCACCTGGGCTATAACGTTAAGCTGGTGCTGGAGATGGGCGAAGAAACCGGATCGCCGGGGCTAAAAGAGGTCTGCCACCGCTATCGCGAGCGCTTGGCAGCTGATGTATTTATTGGTTCTGACGGACCCCGTTTAGACGCCGAATCGCCAACGCTATTTTTAGGCTCGCGGGGATCGTTCAACTTCGACCTTAAGCTACAGGCCCGGGAAGGTGCCCACCACTCAGGCAACTGGGGCGGGGTATTAAAAAACCCGGCGGTGCGATTAACCAATGCCTTGGCTACCCTGGTGGATGCCAACGGCGTGATCCAGATTCAGGGGTTACGCCCAGAGCCGATTCCTGATGCCGTGCGCAGCGCCCTAGCCTTACTCAAAGTAGGTGTCGGTGATAATGCCCCCTCCATCGATAGCGACTGGGGTGAGCCAGGGTTGTCCCCCGCTGAACGTCTATTCGGCTGGAACACACTCGAAGTGCTCGCCATGAAAGCCGGCAACCCTGACGCCCCGGCCAATGCGATTCCCCCCCATGCCTACGCCCACTGCCAGCTGCGCTATGTGGTCGGCAGCGATCAGGATAACTTTCTTGCCCATTTACGCCGCCATCTGGATCAACGCGGCTATAGCGATATTGAAGTGAGCGCGGCGCGCATGTCACAGATGAATGCTACGCGGCTTGACCCTGAAGACCCTTGGGTGAGCTGGGCATTAACCTCGATGCAACTGTCGACGAATAAAACGCCCACACTGTTACCTAACCTAGGCGGTTCACTACCTAACGATGTTTTTGCCGAAACGCTGGGCTTACCGACGCTATGGGTGCCGCACTCCTACCCCGCCTGTTCGCAACACGCCCCCGATGAACATCTGCTGGGGAGTATCGCTTCAGAAGCGCTTATATTAATGGCGGGGCTTTTCTGGGATTTGAGTGTCCAAGGTGCAGAGATTTACAAGGAGCGAGCGTTATGCAAGAGCCTCTAATACAGCAAGCCTATGACTGGCTGGAGGGGCAGCAGCTGGCAATGGTTGACTGCTTAGCGGCCCTGGTCAATATCGACTCCAATAGCTACGACAAAGCGGGCAACGATGAGGTGGCCGACCTGATTACCCAGTGGCTTGAGCAGGATGGCATCACGGTGATACGCCACCCGCGCCCTGAGTCAGGGGATATTTTAGAAGCGCAATTGGGCGGAGATGGCCAAGGCCATGTGCTGTTAATGGGCCATCGCGATACGGTTTTTCCCAACGGCACCGTGGCTAACCGAGGCTACACCCAGCAAGACAACGTTGGCTTTGGCCCTGGCGTTGCCGATATGAAAAGCGGCCTGGTGATGAACTGCTTTGTGCTGCGCGCATTAAGCCGCCTGCCCAACTGCCCGCTTCCCGTTCGCGCTCTGTTTACCGCTGATGAGGAGATTGGCTCGCCAGATGGGCGAGCGTTTATCGAAGCGGCCGCCCAGGGGGCACGCGCCGCCTTAAATGTTGAGCCAGGGCGGGTCAGCGGCAATGTGGTGACGGGCCGCAAAGGGGGCGCTGGTTTCTTAATCGAAGTCACCGGCAAGGCCGCTCACTCGGGGGTTAGCCATGCCGATGGCGCCAGCGCGATAGAAGCACTCGCTCAAAAAATCATCAAGCTGCATGCGTTAACCGACTATGAGGCAGGCATCACCACCAATGTGGGCACCATCACCGGCGGAGTATCACGTAACACCGTCGCGCCTTTCGCGTCGGCACAGTTGGACACTCGTTTTGTAACCACTGCCCAGCGTGATCAGCTTTATAAAGCCATTGAGGCGATTATCGCTGAACCCGACATTCCCGGCACTCTTGCGACCATAGAACAAACCTCTGAATTTTATCCTCTCGAAGCGCGTATGAGCAGTGCGCTGTTTGAGCTTTATCAGGTTCAGGCTAAGGTGATCGGGTTTGCTGTTGACGGCGAATTCACTGGCGGCTGTTCTGATGCGGGCTGGACGGCCAGCCTGGGCATTCCCACTCTGTGCGGTCTTGGCCCTGTCGGCGCAAAAATGCACACTGACGAAGAGTACTGTTTGCTGGACACACTGGTGCCGCGCACTCAGGCACTCGCTGCTACGTTATTGAATTTGCACGATGTATCCTTTGCTTCGGCACGTTAAATTGGCAATGTAACTGCTAGCCAACTACCTTGAGTAGGCAACGCTGCTACAGCGTTTCCATGGATTCGGAAGGAGATCAACATGCGCTATTCAACTATACGTTTCTCAACACCGCTTACCGCTATTGCCGCCTCGCTGCTGCTCGCTACCTCAGCGGCACAAGCCAATGAAACGCTTGATGTCGAGATGCATAAAGTCAGCACCGAGGGTAATGAAGAGTCAATCGGTACCGTATCCCTTGAGCATACGGATCACGGCTTACTGTTGACACCCTCGCTGACGGATCTTGAGCCCGGTGTTTACGGTTTTCACGTCCACCAGAACGCCAGCTGTGACCCTGCCGAGAATGATGAAGGCGAAATGACCGCTGCACTGTCCGCAGGTGGTCACTATGACCCCGAAGAAACCGGCACGCACCAAGGCCCCTATGGAGAAGGTCATTTAGGCGACCTGCCGGTGCTAACCGTTAATGAAGAGGGCGAAGCTAACCTGCCAGTTCTAGCCCCTCGCCTAAGCATGGAAGATATGCCAGGACGCAGCCTGATGATCCATGAAGGTGGCGACACCTACAAAGATGAACCCCACTTGGGCGGCGGCGGCACCCGGATGGCCTGCGGCGTCGTTGAGTCTTAAGCTTTACCGTTGTTGTTAATCGACAAAATGGGCAGCCACGTGGCTGTCCATTTTTTTGCTTACGGCCCACTAAAGTCTAACTGTGATTTTATAGTGGTTATCTGTACATTCAGCCCTGCTAAAAAAGTGCCTGCTTGTATGCTCTCCGGCATGCTCGCCCACCCCCCTCACTGCTCTAGGTACCTTAGATGATCACCTTTATCGTATCGATCCTGCTGCTGATAGCGGGCTACTTTACCTATGGGAAATTCGTTGAGCGTGTGTTTGTCACTGACCGCAAGCGTCAGACGCCTGCTTTCAGCATGCGCGACAACATCGACTATGTGCCGATGAACACTACGCGCAATTCGCTTATTCAGTTATTAAACATTGCCGGTGTCGGCCCTATTTTTGGCCCGATTCTCGGCGCGCTGTATGGACCGGTGGCATTTGTGTGGATTGTGATTGGCTGTATCTTTGCCGGTGCTGTTCACGATTACCTGACCGGCATGATCTCGATCCGAAACCACGGCGCTCACTTGCCGCAACTAGCCGGCAAGTTCCTGGGTAAAGCGATGAAGCATGTGGTCAATGGCTTCGCGATTCTGCTACTGCTTTTAGTCGGTACGGTATTCGTCACCTCGCCCGCGGCGCTGCTGGCCAATATGACCTCGCTGTCGTTAACGCTGATCATCGTCGCTATCTTTATTTATTATTTGATTGCCACCCTGCTGCCGATCGATAAAGTCATCGGTCGCATCTACCCTTACTTTGGTGCCCTGCTACTGTTCAGCGCAGCGGGTATCGGTATCGGCTTAATCGTTACTGGCGCTCCGATTCCCGAGCTCTCGTTCCAGAACATGCACCCTGACGCCGCACCAATTTTCCCGCTGCTGTTTTTAACCATCTCCTGCGGCGCGCTTTCCGGTTTTCATGCTACCCAAACGCCGATTATTTCGCGCACCACCCAAAACGAAACCAATGGTCGCAAAATCTTCTACGGCATGATGATCACCGAAGGCATTATCGCGATGATCTGGGCAGCCGCTGCCATGAGCCTGTTTTATGGAGACCAGTCGCTTTCCGATGTGCTGGCGGCCGGTGGCCCTGCCGCGGTGGTAAGCGAAGTGTCTACCACCATGCTCGGCGCTGTAGGCGGCACCCTGGCGGTACTCGGCGTTATTGTGCTGCCGATTACGTCTGGCGATACCGCTTTCCGCAGCGCGCGGATGATCATCGCCGACTACCTTAAAATCAATCAAAAGCCGATCATCAAACGTATCATGGTCGCTCTACCGCTGTTTGTGGTGTCTTACGCGTTAACGCACATGGACTTCACACTGCTGTGGCGCTACTTCTCCTGGGCCAACCAAACCACCGCTGTGATCGCGCTTTGGGTAGGCACCATGTACCTGGTGCTGTCACGTAAGCCTCACTGGATTACCTCGATCCCCGCCACCTTTATGACCATGGCCACGTTTACCTACTTAGCCTACGCGCCGATCGGTTTTGGTCTACCGCTACAGCTAAGCTATGTGGTGGCCGCGCTAGGCACGCTTCTTTGCATTGCGCTGTTTATGAAGCGTGTCCGTCGCCTAAGCCGGGCAACTTTTGCCGTTGATGAGCCGGTACTGAGCCAGTCTGTGGATAACGGTGAGGCGATTTCAGCTAAATAGTTAGGCGGCTCCAGAACGTTACCGCCACACTCTTTTCACAGAACGCTCTTCACAAGGCACTCTCCACACAAGAGCCACGCCACAAAAAAAGGCACACATCATCCACATAACCGTGTTTGATGCGTGCCCTCGCTTTTTCTCCTATCTCTTTTATCCTATCTTTTCTCCCCTAATCCTCATGTTTATCGCTTCCATACTACTGTGGTATAGACGAATACAGGCAGGGACTACTCTAGCGGTATTGACCAGAAGTAGGTCTCGCCGGAGCTATCGTCCACACCGTCGTTGTCGCTGACCAGCCAGGCGTTGCCAGTATCGTTAATCGCCATTCCTTCAATCTTGTCCACCACAAAGCCGTTGTAGCTGGCTAGGTCGGGAATCAGGTCGCGTACTAGCTGTTTCTCAACCACCGGCAGCTCACCGCCCAGCGGGGCGGGTTCCAAGCCATCCAGTGCAATGCGGGTCACTTGCTTGACCTTCGCCTCGGCGCCGATTTGGTTGTCGCGCTCGATCAAATACAGCCAATCGCCATGGGCGGTGATTTCGGAGAGGCCAATCCAACCCTGTTCCACGTTATCCAGCGGGTAATGAACAGCGCCCCACTCGCCACTGTCGATATCAAAACGCAGTAGCTTGACCATGCCTTCGGGGTCATCCTTCCAAGGGCGCTGCACCGCCAGCCAGAGCTGATCATCAATGCGCGTAACGCCTTCTAATCCCCACTTCAATGCCTGTTGAGCGAGCACCTCGGGCAGTTCAATTCCTTGGATAATTTCGCCGTCGGAACCCACATGATAAAGGGTGTTGGCAAGGCCTTTGTCGTTACCTTCGGAAGCGACCCAGAAGCCACCTTCACCATCGGTGGTAATGCCTTCCATATCCAGCCCTAGCGCAGGCTCACCGTTGCGGGTCACGTCCAGCGCTGCAGTAATCCGCGCCGGGGAGGCTGAGGGGTCTATGGTAAAGATGCGCGGCTGGGCGCTGTAGAAGCTGTCGTTGACCGCATAAAGTACGTCGTCAGCGGCGACCAAACCAGAAAGTGCGCCCCAGCCTATCAGTTCATCGGCGCCCGCCGAGGTCAGGGTGGGATAGACCGCTGGCGCATCCTGATATTGATAAATCATTACATGGGCGCGGGGGCCGCCGTCTTCGCCCAGATCCCCTTCATTGGCGGTGGCTAACAGGCCACGGCTGGGAATCGCCACGGCGCCTTCGGGAGACAGGCCCGAGGGCAATAGCTGGGTGAGCTGCGGTTCGGCCAGGTTGCTAACGTCATAAACGCCCACGAGCGAGCCGCGCTCGGAAAGCAGGAAGACATAGGGCGTATCTTCGAACACCGCAAACTCCATCCCCTCCGGCTCGCTGCCCTTGGCATCCGAACGCTTATCGGGGTAGTGCCCCGCTTCAATCACCGCGCGCTCGAATGAAGTACCTGACTCGTATACCACCTCGCCGCGCTTGTTGAAGATTGTCCAGCCGCGCGCGCCGCCATCCATATCGCCTTCGTTGGCAATAGCGAAGTGGTCGTCGTCGATCCACTGCAAAGCGTCCGGCTCACGCAGGCGCTCGGCTTGCTGCTCGTTGAAAATCAGCGCACCGTCATCGCTGGCGTCAATGCCGTCCAGGTCGACAGTCCCGGCACTGAAATCCGCCACCACCTTTCCTGCGTAGTCGAGCACCACAAGGTGGTTGTTCTCCTGGACGGTGACGACGATCTCACCCAGGGTGTTGATATCGACAAACTCCGGCTCGGGATCCTCGGGGGCGATCTCGGCGAGCCCGGTTACGTCGGCGTAGAGCAGGCTGTCGCAGTTAATCAGCCCTTCTGCATTGATCCTCACCAGTGCCACGGAACCGCCGGGCATCTGCGGTACACGTCCATCGCCGGCCTCTTCGTCGCGTTCGTTCTCAATGGCGACAGCGACAAAGCGCCCATCGGGTGCCACAGCGGAAGCCACACTATCGGGCTGCCCGTTCAGCGGGCAGGAGGAGAGTATCTCGCCACTGGTTAAATCGACCGTGCGCAACTCACCGGAAGGTTCGCTGTAGGAAGCCGATGTATTCACTCCGACATAGGCAATATTGCCGAGCACCGATACGGCCGTAGGCTCGCCGTCCATAACGATATTACCCAGCGGTTGCGGATGAGCCGGGTCGCTGATATCGATGCGCCCGATCACGCCCAGCGGGCTATCGGTATACACCAACGTCATGCCATCACCGGAGGCAGCAATGATTTCAGGCGCGGTCTCGCGTGTACGATCTTCGCCCTCGGCCATATTATCGGGAACCGCGAAGCTGGCGATGCGGTTGAAATATTTATCTGCCGCACCTGCCGCTTGCGTGGCGACCAGCATAGCAGCCAGCGCCAACAGTATTGGTCTGCGTTTGAGTATCATGATTGAGTTAATCCCTTGCTTAAGCTTCAGAAACGACTGACTGATTAGGTTATGAAACTTGCTTTGTCCGATTAACTATCCAACACCATGACGATGTCAGGCTTATGACACTCACTGGCTAAGTTAGCACCGCTGGCTATCGGCACACCTCAGCGCTAAACGCGGGTTGCCGCGAAAATGTTAGATGGATAAGTAGTGAAGGAAGATATAGGGGAAAAGGGAAGCGGGAAAATCGATAGGTTAAAGGAGACTTTAGAACGAAAGCAGCCAGTCAGTTAGCCCTGACTGGCTGCTTTTAGCTAGTTTTGGTTGCTAGCTTGTTTCTATACATACGCGCGATAGCGTTTTACTCGTCGCCTGCCATCTGCATTTGACGCTGCATATAGTTCTGGATACCCACCTTGTCGATCAAACCAAGTTCCGTTTCGATGTGGTCGATATGGTCTTCTTCATCAGCAAGCAGGTCACGCAGCATATCGCGAGTCACGTAATCTTTAACGCTCTCGCAATAGGTGATCGCTTCAATGTAGTCGTTGCGGCCATCGTGCTCGATTTTTAGATCGCTTTCGAGCATCTCTTTGACGTTTTCACCGATGTGCAGCTTGCCCAGGTCTTGCAGGTTGGGAATGCCTTCCAGGAATAGAATGCGCTCGATAATCTTGTCAGCGTGCTGCATCTCTTCGATGGACTCATCATATTCCCACTTGGCGAGTGCTTTTAGGCCCCAGTCTTTGTACATCTTGGCGTGCAAAAAGTACTGATTGATCGCAACGAGTTCGTTGCCGAGCGCCTTATTGAGATGCTCAATAACTTTCGTATCACCTTTCATAACGTCACCTTTTCTACTGTAATGCTGATGTTTAATCTAGTTTAGACAATACGATCAAGCAGTTACGTTTGGAGAGAAGTATAGACGTGCATCGCTATACTCCCAGCTTTCCTGAGAGTATAGATAAGGTGTTTAAAAGTTCAAGCAAATCATATATTTGCTAAAGATAACCCTAACAATAGTGATTCGCGTCACACGGCGTAGGCAAGCCCCATATCGGCTTCTTGGCGTGCTTCCTGAACGGCATCGCGGGTAATTGATTTAGCGAAGCACGCGCACTTACCGCACTGCGTTGCGCAGCCGGTTGCCTCGCGTACTTCTCGCCAACTGCGCGCTCCGTCGCTAACGTGCTGGCGAATCTGATGATCGGTTACTCCCTTGCACACGCAAACGTACATGGCAACACCTCATAAAAGTCATGAGATGAATGTAAATGATTCGCATACATCTTATCAAGTAGAAATGACTGCTTTTTGCTATCCATTCGTCTTAATAAGCAAGAGCAGCAAAATAACGTACTGGCGCAAAAGCACTTTTTACCCCATGCCAGCTGAAATTATTTTTTCGGCAAAACCACCGTTTGCGTGTTGGAAGCAATATCCGGCCAGCTACGTCGCTGTTGATCAAACAGCACCCATAAGTAGCCCAAACCAAATGCCAGTAGCGAGAGCCACGCCACCGCGCAGCGGATAAGGCACTGCTTCAAGCTCAGTGAATACCCGTCTACCGTTTGCACCCGTAAACGCCACGCCTGCATCCCCAAGGTCATCCCCCCGCGCGACCAGGAGAAAACAAAAAACAGCGTGACAAAAAACACCAGCAAGAGCTGCAAACTCAAAACATCGCTGGCCGTCGTGCCAATCTCTTCGGGCTGTTGACCAAGCACATAGCGGAAAAACAGCATATGCACGACGGTCACCGCAATCCAAATCGCGGTGACCAAAAAGCCGTCATACAGCATGGCGCCCAGTCGTCGGCCAAGGCCGGCGGGCCATACGCTGTCCAACTGGGTAAAGCGTCGTGTTTGCATAGTTCTCTCGTGGTTTCTGGCTGTTTCTGGGCGATAAGAGGCAGAGCTGGCTAACCATGGCGGTATTAACCATTGCGACGTAGAAAGTAGATCCCGACCCCGGCGCAGGCCAGAGTCGGCACCAGTACGGCCCAGACGGGTGAAAAGCCAAATATCGTCGAGGCGGGCGCCAATAGATCCTGAACGTACTTAAAGCTCAGCCCGGTGATAACGCCGTAAAACACCCGTGTGCCAGCAGCCACGGTGCGCAGCGGGCCAAATACAAAGGAGGCAGCAATCAGCACCAGCGAGCCCATGGTGAGCGGCATCAGCATCTTCTGCCAAAAATACAGCAACGCCTGATCATTCTGTAGGTTCTGCTCTTCAAGGAACTGGGCATAGGCCCAAAGCTCGCTGGGCGCCTGACTCTCAATATCGCGAAGCAGCCTCTCTAGCTGGGTGGGAGTGAAAGAGGTGTCCCAGCCCATGCTTGCCGTCTGGTCAGACTCGGTATGGTCGGCGAAAATGCGCGTGGTAGCGACATTTTCCAAACGCCAGGCATCGTCTTCCCAGCGTGCGCGCTGAGCGTAAGTGGCTTCGACTAGCTGGCGGTCATCAAAGCGATAGCGGGTTAAATCAAGCACGACGTCATCCGCACGAATCGCCCCAAAACGGTAGACGCTGTCGCCCTCGATCTGCCAGCCGCTGCGACTGGTCAGCATGGCGCCTTCCCCCTGGAGTTTTTCCAGCCGCCACGCCTCGGCATACTGCTCGGTGCGCGGGCTGACATACTCGGCGACTAACAGCACTACAACGACCACCACCAGCACTGGCTTCATCACCCCCCATACAATGCGCGCCAGGGATCGCCCAGCGGCGCGCATAACGGTGAGCTCATTGCTGGAGGCCATGCTGCCTAAACCAATCAGCGCGCCAATTAATACCGCCACAGGGGCGTATTGATAGAATCGCCAAGGCGTGCGCATTAGCAAGTAAAGCAGTGCATCGAAGGCGGTATAGCCCGCCTGCACATCGCCTAAATCATCGATATAGGCGATGGTAATATCCAACCCCAGCAGCACGAACTGAACGACAACAATGGCCGCCAGCACGTTGCGGGCAATATAACGATCGAGACGATCAAGCAGCATTAACGCATCCCCTTGCGTTGCGAGCGCCATAGCAATAATAGACCCAGGCCTAAAAACAGCCCATGTACGGGCCACACACCCAGCGTGGTGGGCCAAGTGCCACTGCCAATCGCATCGACAACCGCGAGCAGCAGACTGAGATAGGCGACGTATAAAAATACCGCGGGCAGCAGTTTACCAAAGCGCCCCTGGCGGGGATTAACCCGGGAAAGCGGCTGCGCCATCAAGGCCAGCACAAACACCATAAGCGGGAGTCCTGCCCGCCACTGCCACTGTGCTTGGGCACGGGGGCTTGGATTATTCCACAGCGCAGGCGTGGTGGCGTATTCCAATGAATCCAGCTCCTGCCGATCGCGATTCAACCCCAATCGTAACGTGTAGCGCTCAAAAGTGAGTCGCTCGGCGCTTTTATCGCCCGGCGTCACCCCATAGCGCTCACCGTCATCCAACACCAGAAAACGGCTACCCGTTTCGAGGCGGGTTTCCTGGTAGCCCGATGCCGCCCGGGTAACGTAGTCGTGGGTACCTTCATCACCCGGCTGGTTCTGCTCGTGCACCAGCACATCCTGCATTTCTGTGCCGTCGCTAGAGAAGCTACCGATATAGGCGGTACGGCCACCGCCAAACTCTTGGAAGCGCCCTGGGGCCAATACGGAAACATCCAGGCGACTACGCTGCTCTTCCAGTGCGGTCTCGGTTTGCAGCGCCCCAAAAGGCGTCAGCCAAAGGCTACAGATGCCCACTAGTACCGCAACGACACTGGCGGGCAGTAGGGTCACTTTCAACAGCCGCGTGGGACTCATCCCGCAGGCAACCATAACGGTGATTTCGCTGTTCATATAGAGCTGCCCATAGGCGAGCAGAATGCCTAGAAAAAAAGACAGCGGTAGAATGAGTTCCATAAAGCCAGGCAGGTGAAACATCATCAGACTGCCGAGCATGGTGACAGGAATATCGCCCTCTGCCGCGTCCGAAAAATAGCGGATAAAGCGGCTGCCCATGATCACCAGCAGCAGAATGCCAGCGACCGCCGACATGGTGAGTAACACTTCGCGAGTTAGATATCGAAATAAAATCAACGCGCTCTCCGGCTAGTCGTGCAGGATGCCATGCAATAAGCGTATGGCTTGGGTACACTAATCAAACTATTTACAGTCCCTTTTCAAAATCAAAAGCAACGGGGCATTATCCCGAATCCCTCGATGCTTGTCTTGTTGGAGACGTCATGGAATTTTCCGTTCAGACCGCGAACCCAGCCAAAGCTGAAACACCCTGCCTCTTGGTGCCGGTTTTTAAAGGGGGCGACCTCCTGCCCACCGTCGCCAAACTGGACGACGCCAGCGAGCGCCTGATCGGTCAATTGCTGGAGCGAGGTGATTTTGATGCCGCGCTGGGTAACGTGCAAATGGTACCCTTTGCGCCGGGCCTGGGCGCCGAACGCATCTTGCTGGTGGGCTTGGGAGAGCGTGAAAAATGCCAGGAAGCGGCTTTTATCAAGGCGCTGGATGCAGCCATGACGGCGCTAGTGAAACTGCCGATCGACGAAGCCAGCGTGGTATTTGGCGATGTTCCGTTGGCTGACCGCGACCCGGCCTGGAAAGCGCGCAAAGTAATGGAAGCCGCTGAACGGGCGATTTATCGCTTTGACCAGTTCAAATCTTCCCCTGCGCCAGCTCCCAGCCTTGCCAAGCTAACGTTAATTATCAGCGATGCCGACGCGGTTCCGCAGGTTAAGCAGGGTGCGTTAGTGGGCAACGCTATTGGTCGAGGCATCAACTATACCCGCACCCTGGGTAACCTGCCCGGCAACGTGTGCACGCCCAGCTATTTAGCCGAGCAGGCAGAACAGCTGGGGCGCGACTCACAAGGCGCGCTCGAGGTCGATATTCTCGATGAAGAAGCGCTGGAAGCCCTGGGTGCAGGCTCGCTGCTATCCGTAGGCCGCGGCAGCAAAGAACCCACACGCCTGATCGTGATGAAGTACCAAGGCGCCGAAGAGAGTGAAGAAGCGCCCCACGTGCTGATCGGCAAAGGCATTACCTTTGATACCGGCGGTATTTCGCTCAAGCCGGGCGAAGGCATGGATGAAATGAAGTTCGACATGTGCGGCGCCGCCAGCGTGTTTGGCACCGTCAAAGCCGTGCTGGAGATCAAGCCCAAACTCAACCTGGTGTTTATCGTCGCCGCGGCGGAAAACATGCCCGACGGCCACGCCACCAAGCCCGGCGATATTATTAAAACGCTGAAAGGCCTCACCGTTGAAGTACTTAACACCGACGCGGAAGGCCGCCTGGTGCTGTGCGATGCACTCACCTACGCCGAGCGCTTTACCCCGGCCAGCGTCGTAGATATCGCCACCCTCACCGGCGCGGTGATTATAGGCCTGGGCCATCACGCCACCGGCCTGCTCTCCAACGACGATGACTTGGCGCTGGATCTGCTCGATGCGGGCGAAGCCGCCTGGGATCGCGCCTGGCACCTGCCGCTGTGGGATGAGTATCAAGAGCAGCTTGAGTCCAACTTTGCCGACCTGGCCAATATTGGTGGCCGCCCCGCTGGCACGATTACCGCTGCGTGCTTCTTGTCACGCTTTGCCGACCACTTCCCCTGGGCGCACCTGGATATCGCCGGTACTGCCTGGCACTCCGGCAAGCAAAAAGGCGCCACCGGTCGCCCCGTTGGGCTGTTAACCCAGTACCTGCTTGACCGTGAAGCAGACGCCCAAGTAGAAAATAGCGACGTCTAAGACCACAATCAGGCAATCAACGGTTGCCTTTATTTGACGCAACCGTTACACCTAAACCCATTAGCGTGTGCCTTATCTCAAGGCACACGCTACACCCATTATGACGCCTATATTTGCCCTTCAGGGCTTGGATCAAGTAGAGAGAACATGCCGTGCCCACTAACTTTGAGATTTTGCCATCCAACCAGCCGATAGCCGATGAGATCCGTGACAACATTCTCAAAAACCCCGGCTTTGGCAAACACTTTACCGATCACATGGCCCATGTGCGCTGGACTGTTGACGCCGACTGGCACGGCCACCAAGTGCGCCCTTACGGCCCGCTAACGCTGGATCCCGCCGCCTCTGTGCTGCATTATGGCCAGGAGATTTTTGAAGGCATTAAAGCCTATCGCCATGCCGACGGCTCTATCTGGACATTCCGCCCCGAGAAAAATGCCGAGCGCTTCCGCCGCAGTGCTCGCCGATTAGCGCTGCCGGAACTTTCCGATGAAGACTTTATTGGTTCGCTGAAAGCGCTGCTGGCCCAAGACCAAGCCTGGGTGCCCACGCCTGCCAGCGCTTCTGATGAGTGCAGCCTCTATCTGCGACCATTCATGATCGCTTCAGAAGCCTTCTTAGGCGTTCGCCCCGCCCATGAGGTCGACTACTACGTAATCGCCTCCCCCGCGGCGGCGTACTTTAAAGGCGGCATTGCCCCGGTATCGATCTGGCTCTCGTCTAACTACAAGCGCGCTGCCCCCGGCGGCACCGGCTTTGCCAAGTGTGGCGGCAACTACGCCGCTTCTTTGGCTGCGCAGAAAGAAGCCGAAGCCCACCAGTGTGGTCAGGTCGCGTTCCTCGATGCTGCTGAAAACAAATGGGTGGAAGAGCTGGGCGGTATGAACCTGTTCTTCGTCTTCAAAGACGGCCGCTTGGTGACCCCGCGCCTGACCGACACCATTTTGGAAGGCGTGACCCGCAACTCAGTACTGACCCTGGCCAAAGATGAAGGCCTAACGCCGGAAGAGCGCCCGATTAGCATTGATGAATGGCGCGAAGGCGCGGCGTCCGGCGAGATCACCGAAGTATTTGCCTGCGGCACCGCCGCCGTGATTACCCCGGTGGGTGAACTGGTTTCCGAAAACGAGCGTATCCGTCTGCAGTCCGAGGGTAATAATGAGATCGCCATGCGCATCCGTACCAAGCTGCTCGACCTGCAGTACGGTCGCAGCGAGGATAAGTACGGCTGGCTAACTCAGTTGGTTTAAGCGGTTTTAAAACCAGCGCTTCTCCTTTCAGCACCGCCGCACTCTTGCGGCGGTGCTGTTTGCAATCGACGTATCTGCAATCGTTTTACCTGGAACCGCTATGGCGCGCATTGATTTCTACATTCTGCCCGATACCACCCTGGAGGCGCGCTTGCAGTTCGCTTGCAAACTGGCCGAGACCATCTGGCGCAAAGGCTACCGCCTGCATCTCCACTGTGAAGACAAAGCCCTCGCCGAGCAGGCCGATAACGCGCTATGGAATTTCCGCCCGGACGCCTATTTACCCCATGCCCTGGAAGATAGCGAGATGGCCGCCAGCGTCCCCATCACGCTAGGCTGGCAGCAGTTACCGGTGCCCACGGAAGAGGCCGCACTGCTTAATTTACACCCCGAAATACCCGAAGGCGTAGAGCGCTACGCGCGAATTGCCGAGATCATCAATCAGCACCAGCAAGTCCTGATCGCCAAACGCGCCTGCTGGCAGCGCTATAAAGAAATGGGCCACGAGGTTGTGCCGCATAAGCTCGGTTAACTCATTATTTGACAACAATAACTCAACGAACGAGAGTGCCGATGCTGTCCCACGCCATTTTAGCCCGTACCCCATTGGCCGTTATCGTTATCGCCCAGCTGTTCGGCACCTCGCTGTGGTTTAGCGTTAATGGCGTTGGCTTGGCGCTTCAGAAGGCCGTGGGCCTTAGCGAAAGTGATTTGGGCCTGTTAACCATCGCCGTTCAGGCCGGGTTTATTAGCGGCACGCTGCTGATCGCCACCACCGGTCTTGCTGACCGCATTCGTGCCAGCCACCTGTTCGCGATCTCCGCTGTTCTCGGCGCGTTGATCAACGCCGCCTTTATCGGCGTGGCTGAGAGCGTAACGCTCGCCACTGTAGCGCGCTTTGCGACCGGGCTTTGCCTGGCGGGGATTTATCCGCTAGGCATGAAGCTGGTGGTGAGCTGGACACCCAGCCACGCCGGCGCCGCGCTGGGCTGGTTGGTGGGCATGCTCACCCTGGGCATTGCCTCCCCGCATCTGCTGCGCGGCTTAACGCTGCATTTACCCTGGCAGTGGCCGCTGCTGCTGGCTTCACTGCTGGCATTGGTCGCCGCGCTAATGATTTTTCGTTTGGGCGTTGGGCCGCACTTGCCTGCCACCGCCAAAAGCGGACGGCCTTGGGCGGGGTTAGCAGCGTTCAGGCAGCCCCGCTTTCGTGCCGCCGCACTGGGCTATTTTGGCCACTGCTGGGAACTGTATGCGCTGTGGGCGCTGGTGCCGTTTCTGGTCGCCCGGGAGCTGGAGCGCTTGGGCGCTTCAAGCAGCGCTCAACCGTGGCTAAGTTTTGCGGTGATCGCGTTGGGCCTGCCGGGCTGCGTGCTGGCGGGCAAATGGAGCCGCCAGATTGGCAGCGATCGAGTAGCCTGCGTGGCATTGGCAACCTCAGGCGCGCTCTGTTTGGTTTATCCCCTGTTGGGCAGCGCCTCGCCCTGGCTGCTGTTGGCGCTTCTCGGCTTATGGGGCGTTAACGTGATTGCCGACTCCGCGCAGTTTTCTGCGCTGGCCAGCGCCACGGCTCCACCCGAGCGGCTAGGAGCGGCGCTAGCGATGATGAACGCTATTGGCTTTGGGCTGACCATTCCTTCCATCGCGCTGGTCACCGCGCTGTGGTCGAGCCAGTCGCTGGCAGTGATCTGGTGGCTATTGCCGGGCCCCATCCTCGGGCTAATCGCCATGCG
This sequence comes from Halomonas sp. FeN2, assembly GCF_020595105.1. Taxonomy (NCBI): domain Bacteria; kingdom Pseudomonadati; phylum Pseudomonadota; class Gammaproteobacteria; order Oceanospirillales; family Halomonadaceae; genus Halomonas; species Halomonas sp. FeN2. The sequence goes on along the minus strand of NZ_CP074200.1, from coordinate 3,138,298 downwards.
CGGGTTTTCTGCCCATACGGTCAGTGTCGATAATCGAGCATGAGTAGCCCCTGACGATCAAGGCGCTATCGCGGTATACTCTTGCACTATATATTTTCAAACTTTGCACATTTCTCGCCAGCCGTGAGCCAACTCTCCATGGAAAAGACCTACCAACCTGAACAGATCGAAACCCGCTGGTACGAGCGCTGGGAAGCTGACAACCGTTTTGCCCCCTCCGGCCAGGGCACGCCTTTTTCGATCATGATTCCACCGCCCAATGTGACCGGCAGCCTGCACATGGGCCACGCGTTCCAGGACACCATTATGGATACCCTGACGCGCTGGAAACGGATGCAGGGCAATAACACCCTGTGGCAGGTAGGCACCGACCACGCCGGTATCGCCACGCAGATGCTGGTGGAGCGCAAGATTGCGACTGAAGAGGGCAAGACCCGCCACGACCTGGGCCGCGATGCGTTTATCGACAAGGTGTGGGAGTGGAAACACGAATCCGGCGGCCATATTACCCGTCAGCTGCGCCGCATGGGCGCCAGCGTCGACTGGTCTCGCGAACGCTTCACCATGGACGACGGCTTCTACAAAGCAGTGCAGGAAGTGTTTGTTCGCCTGCACGAAGAGAAGCTGATCTATCGTGGCAAACGCTTGGTCAACTGGGATCCGACGTTACACACCGCCATTTCTGACCTGGAAGTGGAAAACAAAGAGCAGCAAGGCAGCTTCTGGCACTTCCGCTACCCGTTAGCGGACGGCGTTAAAACCGATGACGGCAAGGATTATTTGGTGGTTGCCACCACCCGCCCAGAGACCCTGCTGGGCGATACCGGTGTGGCAGTTAACCCGGAAGACGAGCGTTACGCATCACTGGTCGGCAAATTTATCGAACTGCCGTTGGTCGGCCGCCGCATCCCGGTGGTCGCCGACGAGCACGCCGATATGGAGAAAGGCTCCGGCTGTGTGAAGATCACCCCCGCCCACGACTTCAACGACTACGAAGTCGGCAAGCGCCAGAACCATCTGCTGATCAACGTCTTCTCCAAAAACGCGACGATTCTTGAGCAAGCCGAGATCTTCGACCTGAAAGGCCAGCCCCAGCCGGACGAAGATGCCAGCCTGCCCGCCAAGTACGCGGGGCTTGATCGCTTTGAAGCGCGCCAGCAGATCGTTGCCGATATGGATGCCCTGGGCCTGCTGGAGCAAGTCGAAGCCGTTAACAACACCCTGCCCTACGGTGACCGTTCGGGCGATGTGATTGAGCCGCTGCTTACCGACCAATGGTTTGTAGCCGTGGAGTCCCTCGCCAAGCCTGCTATCGAAGCGGTGGAAAATGGCGATATCCAGTTCGTGCCCAAGAACTACGAGAACATGTACTTCGCCTGGATGCGCGACCTGCAGGATTGGTGTATCTCCCGGCAGCTGTGGTGGGGCCACCGCATCCCGGCCTGGTACGACGAGGAAGGCAATGTCTACGTTGCCCGTACGGAGATTGAAGCTCGCGAGAAGCATGAGCTCGGCCCCGACGTAACCTTGACGCAAGACGAAGACGTGCTCGATACCTGGTTCAGCTCGGGCCTGTGGACGTTCGGCACCCTCGGCTGGCCGGAAGAGACGCCAGAGCTGGAGACCTTCCACCCATCCAGCGTTCTGGTGACCGGTTTTGACATCATCTTCTTCTGGGTTGCCCGGATGATCATGATGACGCTGAAGTTCACCAAGCAAGTGCCGTTCAAGACGGTTTACGTGCACGGCTTGGTGCGCGATGGGCAAGGGCAGAAGATGTCCAAGTCCAAAGGCAACGTACTCGACCCCATCGACCTGATCGACGGCATTACGCTGGATGAGCTGCTCGAAAAGCGCACCGGCAATATGATGCAGCCAAAACAGGCCAAGGCGATTGCCAAAGCCACCAAGGACGAGTTTAAAGACGGCATTGAAGCCCACGGCACCGATGCGCTGCGCTTTACGTTCCTCTCCCAAGCCACCACCGGGCGTGATATCAAGTTTGATATGAGCCGCCTGGACGGCTACCGCAACTTCTGCAACAAGCTGTGGAACGCTTCGCGCTACGTGCTGATGAACGCCGAAGGCGAAGATTGCGGCACCCGCGGTGAAGAGGTTGAGCTTTCATTGGCCGACCGTTGGATTATCTCGCAGCTACAGAAAACCGAAGCCCAGGTCACCAAGGCGATGGACGAGTACCGCTTTGACCACGCCTCTCAGGCGCTGTATGAATTCGTCTGGAACGAGTACTGCGACTGGTACCTGGAGCTTTCCAAGCCGGTACTGTGGGACGAAAACGCCACGGCAGAAGCAAAAAGAGGAACGCGCCGCACGCTGGTACGCGTACTCGAAGCCATTCTGCGCCTTGCCCACCCAATGATGCCTTATATCACCGAAGAGATCTGGCAGCGCGTCTCGCCGCTGGCGGGCGTATATATGGGTGAAAATGCGTCGATCATGCTGCAGGCGTGGCCAGAAGCCGACGAGAGCAAAATCGACGACCAGGCCAGCCTGGATATCGAGTGGCTGAAAGGCGTTATCATCGCCGTGCGTAACATCCGCGCCGAGATGAACATCGCCCCCGGCAAGCCGCTTGACGTGCTGCTCACCAAAGGCAAGCCCGAAGACGCCGAGCGCTTGGAGAGCAACCGTCGCTTCCTTTCCAAACTCGCCAAGCTGGAAAGCGTTACCTGGCTTGAAAATCCAGACGACGCCCCGCTCTCAGCCACGCAGTTGGTGGGTGATATGGAAGTGCTGGTGCCAATGGCAGATCTCATCGACAAAGACGCCGAAATCGCCCGCCTCAGCAAAGAGATCGAGAAGCAGGACAAACTGATCGGCGGGATCGAGAAGAAGCTTGGCAACGACGGCTTTATCGCCAAAGCCCCGGTAGCAGTGGTGGATAAAGAGCGCGGCAAGCTGGCTGAATTCCAAGCCACCAAGCAGTTACTGGAAGAGCAAAAGGCGAAGATTGAAGCCTTGTAAGACTGGTTAGTAAGCAATAGCTCAAACGAAACGACACCCATTTGGTGTCGTTTTTGTTTTCGGCAACCGGCACGTGAGCTTACTCTGGCGTTAAGGTTTACACCTCATCAGCCTGACAAGGCCCTGGCTCAAGATTCAACAAAGTGCGAACCTGATTCGTATCAGAGGGGAGAAACGGTGGATAAATGAGCGTTTATGGAATGCTTTTCATCGCCTGGGGCGCCGGTCTTATGGCACTTTTCGGCGGTTTTCTAGCACACGTTGAGGGAACCGCAAATACGATTGCCAAGCAAGAGCTTGTGCATGGAATCACAGCGTTTGGTGGCGGCATTTTAGTGGCTGCAGTGGCCTTTGCGCTGGTGCCAGAGGGAATGCATGAGTTAAACACTCGGCAATTGACGGGATTGTTTGCCGCAGGTGGCGTTACGTTTTGTGTTTTGGATGCCTGGTTACAAAACAATGAAGGCAATGTCGCACAGTTTATGGCGATGTTATTAGACTTTGTGCCGGAAGCGGTTTCACTTGGCGCAGTGTTTGCTGCTAACCCGCAAATGGGTGTCTTACTGGCTCTTTTTATCGCTGCGCAAAATTTCCCCGAAGGATTTAACGCCTATCGTGAATTAAGAGCCGCGAAATTAACGACTAAAACAGCATTATGGGGACTCTTGGGCGTGTCATTTTTCGGCCCGCTATCTGCAATAATGGGGTATTGGTGGTTAAGTGAGGCGCCACAAATTACGGCTATGATCATGAGCTTCGCAGCAGGCGGTATTCTGTATCTGGTATTTCAGGATATTGCGCCGCAAGCGCGAATGCGGCGCCATTGGACACCCTCACTGGGTGCTGTACTTGGCTTTATCATTGGCATGCTGAGTAAGCAACTTTTAGGCTAGCCTTCAGTTTATAAAATCACTTTTTCTTATAAAACGTGTAAGGTTGGTACAAGAGTCGCCACTAAGTGGCATCGCTGATTCAGCAACGACACGGACTGCTCTATGCCGACACCAACCGAAGCGCGTTTACAGGCGCTGGCAACCGAATTAAAGCGGGCCGGAATTACCTACCATGAGCTTACGCCGATGGCGGATACCGGGCTGGCCCATGATCATGTGTGGATTCATCGCGGCGAGGGCGATGACTGGGTGGCGCGGCTGCCTAAACAAAGCCAGATGAACCTGCCGCCTGAAGAGAACCTGGCCTATCAGACCGCCTGCTATCAGCGCGCAAGCCAAGGCGGACACACGCCAACACTTTACGACACCTTGGCGCCGAGCGAGGCACTGCCCCGGGGCGGGCTACTGGTTGAAGCTATTCGGGGCCGCTTGGCTAAACTCCCGGAAGATCTACACGCCATTGCCGATGCCCTGGCGAGCCTACACTGCCAACCGCTGCCCAGCGAAGCACTGAGGGCGCCGCTGCTTGCCCCTGAAGACCCGTGGCAAGCGATGAAAGATGAAGTGCGCCAGCAGGCTAACTGGTTGGGCGATGCGCAACTTTCGAGCAAAGTCACCCAGCGCATTAAGCAGGAGCTGGATTTACTTCCGCCTCGCTTAAGCGAGGCCACGCCGAGACTAATTAGCTTTGACACCCACCCTGGCAACTTTTTAATCCGTGACGATGGCCGCGCGGTGTTGGTGGATTTAGAGAAATGCCGTTACGGCCTACCGGGTATCGATCTCGCCCACACCAGTCTCTACACCTCAACTACCTGGGACGTCAGCAGTCAGGCGGTGCTATCGCTAAGTGACGTGATTCGCTTTTATCGCCGCTGGCAAACCACCATGGGTGAAACGCCGGATATCGACACCCTCATTGCCTGTCGCCGCGCTACCTGGCTCTGGTCGTTAACCTGGTGTGCCAAGTGGCGCGCCCAGCACTTAAACGCCGTAGATGCCCAGCAGCGTGGGGAAGACTGGTCCGCGGAGCTCACTGACCCCGCCGTGATCGACCACGTGCGCGACCGCGTTGAGCACTACTTATCGTTAAACATTATTGATCACGTGCACAGCGAGCTACAGTGTTTGCAGGTTTCCCTATAACATCTAATTTTACTAATCTTTCTTAGCTGTGCTTACGCTTCTAACAAAAGGGATATTCGATGCCTACTCGCCACCCTCTTCGCTTCGCTATTGCCATCACAATGCTTGCCTTCACGGTTCCGGCATCAGCCAACCCCGACCCTAGTGATTGGCAAAGCGTCGTGGCACAGGCAGAAGACCAAACCGTTTACTGGAATGCCTGGGGCGGTGATACGCGCACCAATCGCTACATCGACTGGGTGGCGAAGCAGATGCAGGCACAGTACGACGTTGAGGTTGAGCATGTAAAACTGGACGATACGGGGAGTGCAGTAGCGCGGGTACTGGCGGAAAAACAGGCGGGCAATAACGACGATGGCAGCATCGATCTCATTTGGATCAACGGCGAGAACTTCGCTGCGATGCGCGAAAGCGACCTGCTGTTTGGCCCATTCGCTGAATCGCTGCCCCATTTTGCGCTCACCAATGCCACCGATAACCCTGAGGTGGTGACCGACTTCACGCTGCCTACAGAAGGCTATGAATCGCCCTGGGGTAAGGCGCAAATCACCTTTTATTACGACAGCGCTCAAACCGAGACACCACCCCAGGATATGCAGGCACTACTCGCCTGGGCCAAAGATAATCCCGGTCAGTTCAGCTATCCGCGTATCCCCGATTTCACCGGCAGCACCTTTTTAAAGCAGGCGCTGATCGAGCTCACCGATCAGGAGAAGGCACTTTACCAGCCGGTTTCAGAAAGCGATTTTGAGGCTGTCACAGAACCTCTATGGGCCTATTTAGATGCGTTGCACCCGCACCTGTGGCGCAGTGGTCGTGCCTTTCCCGACTCTGGCCCCAACCTGCGCACGTTGATGAGCGACGGCGAGATAAGTTTGGCGTTTTCGTTTTACCCCACCGATGCCGCCGTGGCGGTCATGGAGTATGAGCTGCCTGAAAGCGTGCGCAGCTACGTGCTGGAAGGCGGCACGTTGGGTAACGTTCACTTCGTGGCAATTCCTTATAATTCGCCGCATAAAGCTGGGGCCATGGTGCTCGCCAATTTTCTGCTTTCACCGGAAGCTCAGGCGCAAAAGCAGTCGCTGGCGATGTGGGGCGACCGCAGCGTACTGGATATCGAGCAGCTCGACGCCGAGAACCAGGCGCTGTTCGAACAGGGTGATCGCCATCCTTCCGAGCTACCGGCGGACGCGCTGTCGAACACCCTGCCTGAACCACACCCCAGCTGGATGACCGCGCTTCAAGACGCCTGGCTTGAGCGTTACGGCGTTAACTAACGATGCTGCGACTGGCTCCAGCCCTCATTATTGCCCTATTAGTATTCCCCGTAGGGGCGGGTCTTATGATGGTTCTGCTGCCTGCGTTTGGCTACTTGCCAGCACTAGGCGGCTATGGCGCTAGTTTAGCCCCCTGGCAAATGCTGTTCGACCAGCCGGGGCTAGGACGTTCAGTGATGGTTAGCTTTGCCAGCGGGTTAGTCAGCACAGCCGTAGCGCTGGTGATTGTGGTGCTGTTTTTGGCCGCCAGTCGAGGCACTTGGTTAGATCGCGGCATACGACGTTTGGTATCACCGTTGCTCGCTATCCCTCACGCCGCTATCGCCTTTGGGTTTGCCTTTTTGATTGCCCCTTCGGGTTTGGTGGCGCGGCTGATATCGCCGTCGCTGACGGGCTGGGAGCGCCCCCTGGACACGCTGATTATCAACGATCCCTGGGGATTCTCCCTAATGGCGGGGTTGGTACTAAAAGAAGTACCGTTTTTGCTGCTGATGAGCTTGGCGGCACTGCCGCAGTTAGCGCCGGAAAAGCGCCTGATGCTGGCGAGGTCACTAGGCTATTCCCCCACCATTGGCTGGTTAAAAACGGTGCTTCCCTCCCTCTATCCACTAATTCGCCTGCCGGTTTATGCCGTGATCGCCTACGCTACCTCGGTTGTCGATATGGCGCTGATTCTTGGCCCGAAACTGCCCCCCACGCTGAGCGTGTCTATCTTGAGTTGGTTCAACGACCCGGATGTCAGTCATCGTTTTATGGCTTCGGCGGCGGCGGTACTGCAAATCGGCGTCACTGTCGCTGCGCTGCTGTGCTGGTGGCTGCTAGAACAGCTGATCCGCAGGCTGACGCGGTACTGGCTGACCAATGGCAGCCGCCAACGCGGCGAAATCATCCTGCGCCTCGTTGGCCGCTCGGCATTACTGCTTTCGAGTATCACAGCGCTGGCGGCCTTGGTTGGACTGGGGCTATTTTCACTGGCTGGTTTCTGGCGCTTTCCAGAAGTGTTACCGCAGATGCTAACGCTGGATCACTGGCAACGCAGCGGCTCTATGCTGGTCACGCCACTCGTCAATACGGCGTTGATTGGACTTATTTCTACCGCCTTGGCCACGGCGCTCGTGCTGGCAACGCTGGAAAATGAACACCGTCAGCACATTCAACCCAAGCGCGCGTTATGGTTACTCTATTTTCCCCTATTAGTGCCGCAAATCGCCTTCCTGTTTGGACTGGTCGTGGCGGCGGAAAGCCTGGGTATTCGCCCTCAGCTTGGTTTGGTAATCGCGGGTCACCTGCTGTTTGTGCTGCCCTATGTATACCTCTCCTTGGCCGAAACCTATCGCCGCTTGGATCCGCGTTGGCTAAAGGTAGCGCGTTCACTGGGGGTGTCACGAAGTGCCGCTTTTTGGCGGGTTCGCCTGCCGCTTTTGCTCGCGCCGCTGTTAACGGCGTTTGCCGTAGGCTTGGCAGTGAGTATTGGCCAATACTTACCCACCCAGTTACTCGGTGCGGGCCGCGTGACCACCGTGACGACCGAAGCCGTCGCGCTTGCCTCTGGCAGTAATCGACGTTTAATCGGCGTCTGGGCATTAGTGCAGGCGGGCCTGCCTTTGATTGGCTTTATACTCGCGCTAGGACTGCCCCGTTTATTGGGTACCCACCGCCGTGATTTAGCTACCTAGGAGGGACAATGTGACAGCTTCTTTTTGCGCGCCGCTACGCCTTGAGCAAATTAGCATCGCCCTGGCCGGCCGTGAGTTACTGGCAGTGGATGCCACTATTAGCCCCGGGGAGGTACTCACGGTAATGGGGCCTTCGGGGTCGGGAAAATCCACCTTATTGGCGTATATTGCAGGCTTCCTTGATCGCGAATTCACCGCCAGCGGCGGCGTATGGCTGGGCGAGCGCAGTTTGCTCAACCTTCCCGCCGAGCAGCGCAACATCGGGCTTTTGTTTCAGGATCCGCTGCTATTTCCGCACTTAAGCGTGGGCAGCAACTTGCGCTTCGGACTGCCTCGCTATCTAAATGACAAGCGCCAGCAAGTTACTCAGGCACTTGAACAGGTTGGGCTAGCAGGCTTTGAGTCCCGCGACCCCGCCACCCTTTCCGGCGGCCAGCAATCACGCGTGGCGTTGATGCGTCTATTGCTTTCCAAGCCCCGAGCCGTTCTGCTGGATGAGCCGTTTTCCAAACTGGATACGGCGCTGCGCCAGGAGATGCGCACGCTGGTGTTTAGCCAGCTGCGCGAGGCTGGCCTGCCTGCGCTACTGGTCACCCACGACCACGAGGACGCCAATGCAGCAGGAGGGCCGGTTATTGAACTCGGCTGAACAACCACCTCGGCTGAGCATTGTGATCCCGGTGCTCAACGAGGCCGCGGGGATTGAGGCGGCCCTGACGCCGCTGCAACCGCTGCGCATTTCCATGCCCATCGAAGTCATTGTGGTGGATGGCGGGAGTGATGATGACAGCGCTTGCATTGCTGCACCGCTGGCGGATCGAGTGCTCAGCAGCCCAGCCGGTCGGGCACTGCAAATGAACCTGGGCGCACAGCATGGCAAGGCACCTGCGCTGTTATTTTTGCATGCCGATACCATTCTGCCCGATGGCGCCATTGAACAGATAACCCAAGCGCTTTACCGCCACGCCTGGGGGCGCTTTGATATTAAGCTTGCGGGCCGCAGCGGCTGGCTACCCATGGTGAGCTGGATGATGAATCAGCGCTCCCGGCTTACCGGCATCGCCACCGGCGATCAGGGCATGTTTATGCGCGCGAGCACCTTCAAGGCAGTCGGTGGCTTTCCCGAACAGCCACTGATGGAAGACATTGAGCTGTCTAAACGGCTCAAGCGGTTGTCTCGGCCCGCCTGTTTGAAGGCGAAAGTGGTAAGCTCGGGCAGACGCTGGGATGAGTTTGGCGCGTGGAAAACCATCCGCCTCATGTGGCGGCTGCGCTACCGCTACTGGCGCGGCTTTAGCGCAACCCAACTCGCCAAGGAGTATCGCGATGCCCGCTGAAACGCCCCACATGCACCTGCTAGCCAAAGCACCGCTGGCGGGGCAAGCTAAAACGCGCCTGTCGCCCCTACTCGGTTTGGAAGGTGCTGCCAACGCCCACGCGGAGCTGGTACGCCACTGCGTCGCTAATGCCTGCAAAGCGCTGCCTGCCGCAAATGTCACACTATGGACAGCGCTTGATCACGCGCACCCGCTGTTTATCGAACTTCGCGAGGCGTTTGGTGTGACGCTAAGCGCCCAGCCAGAAGGTGACTTAGGCGCAAGGGTTCGCCACGCCCTGAACAGCATCCCAGGGCCTGCCATGCTAATGGGCAGCGACTGCCCGAGCATCACCAGCGCGCTGATTGCCACCTGTGCGCAGCAGCTGGCCAGCTTTGAGGTGGTGATGTTACCCGCCGAAGATGGCGGCTACGGTTTTGTGGGCACCCAGCAGGACTACCCCGCACTGTTTGAAGGGATCCCCTGGGGCACCCAACGCGTGCTAGCGACCACTCAGCAGCGCATTGAGGCGTTAGGCCTGCGCGCCGCCTACCCCGCGACTATTTGGGACGTGGATCGCCCCGAAGACTGGCAGCGCTGGAAAGGATTGCCTGCATCAATGTAAGGAAGTGGGCACTCCCTTCACACAGCAAACACTGATACTTATCTTAATAGCGCTGGAGCGTTTATTGTGACCCGACAACGTTTGATTATTGCAGCGTTACTGATTCTTGCCATTGGGGTGTTTTTTCTGAGCGGCGCCCACCAGTGGTTCACGCTAGAGACCCTCAAGGCTTATCAAAGCGACTTCCAAGCGGCGTTTAATCAAAACCCTTGGCAGGTAGCGGGGATCTTTTTTGCCGTTTATGTGGTGATCACTGCGCTCTCACTGCCAGGCGCCACGCTGATGACCCTACTTGGCGGTACGCTATTTGGTTTAGGTTGGGGTCTGCTGATTATCTCCTTCGCCAGCACCATGGGAGCTACGCTGGCCTTTCTACTTTCACGATTTCTTTTCCGTGGCCCTATCGAAAAACGCTTTCCGCGCCAGTTTTCCTCGGTCAATCGCGGCGTAGAGCGTGATGGCGCTCTTTATCTATTTACCCTGCGTTTAGTGCCGGTATTCCCGTTTTTTATGATCAACCTGGTCATGGGCCTAACGCGCATTAAAACCGTCACGTTTTACTGGGTAAGCCAGATCGCGATGCTCCCCGGCACCGCTATTTATGTGAATGCGGGCGGGCAACTGGGTGATTTGGAAAGTATGGGGGGTATCCTTTCCCCCACGCTTATCGCCTCGTTTTTACTGCTGGCCATCTTCCCCTGGATCGCCCGGCGCATCGTGCTATTAGTACAGAAACGTAACGCCTATAAAGGTTTTACCCGGCCAGCGCGATTTGATTACGACATTGTGGTGATCGGCGGCGGCTCCGCCGGGTTGGTCACCAGCTATATCGCCAGCGCAGTGAAGGCTAAGGTGGCACTGGTGGAAAAACACAAGATGGGCGGCGACTGCCTGAATACCGGCTGTGTACCGTCTAAAGCGTTAATTCGTGCCGCCCGCGCCGCCCACGAGATTCGCACCGCCCACCGGTTCGGAGTGACTGCCAGCGAGCCGCAGGTCGACTTTGCCAAAGTAATGGGCCATGTGCATCAGGCGATTAGCGATATCGAGCCCCACGACAGCGTGGAGCGCTATAACGGCCTCGGCGTCGAGGTGTACCAGGAGCACGCCAAGCTGATCTCGCCCTGGGAAATACAGGTCGGCGATAAAATCCTCACCGCACGGCATATCGTGCTGGCCACCGGCGCACGTCCCCGGGTGCCGTCGCTACCGGGTATTGAGAGCGCCCCTGTTTTAACGTCCGAGAACCTCTGGTCGCTCACTGAGTTGCCCAAACGCTTAGTGGTATTGGGCGGCGGCGCCATTGGCTGCGAGCTGAGCCAGAGTTTTGCCCGCCTGGGTAGCCAGGTCACCCTGGTAGAAGGCGTTTCCCAACTGCTGGGCCGTGAAGATCCAGAGGTCGGTGAGCTAGTCGAAAGCACCCTGGCGGGCGAAGGCGTGTCGGTGATGACCGATGCCAGGGCGTTGGAAGTTCTCAACGGAGAGATAGGCTATCAGCTAGTGGTGGAGCATGACGGCGATCGCAAGCTGCTAGCGTTTGACTACCTGCTGGTGAGTGCCGGTCGCCAAGCCAACGTGGAGGGCTTAGGGTTAGAAGCGCTGGGAATCACGACCACAAAAGCGGGCACCCTTGAAATTAACGAACGCCTGCAAACCCACCTACCCAATATCTGGGCCTGCGGTGATTTAGCCGGGCCTTACCAACTCACCCATGCCGCCGCCCACCAGGCGTGGCACGCGGCCGTCAATGCGCTGTTCGGAGAGCTGAAAAGCTTTACGGTGGATTACCGCTATATGCCTGCGGTCACCTATCTGCAGCCGGAAGTAGCGCGGGTGGGTTTAAACGAAAAAGAGGCTAACGCACAGGGCATTGCCTTTGAGGTTACTCGCTACGCCATGGGCGAAAGCGACCGTGCCATTGCCGAAGGCGCGACCCAGGGATTTATCAAAGTGCTCACTGTGCCCGGCAGAGACAAGATTCTAGGTGCGACCATCGTCGCGGAAAACGCCGGTGAATGGCTGGGTGAATTTACCCTCGCCATGAAGCACGGCCTGGGCCTCAACAAACTACTGGGCACCATCCACCCCTACCCCACGTTAGGCGAAGCGGCCAAGGCCACTGCGGGGGTGTGGAAAAACGCCCACAAACCCGAACGAGTGCTGGCTTTATTGAAGCACTACTTCAATTGGCGACGCGGTGATAGTTCAGCTAAGAAAATTGACACCTAGCACATCGAATTGAAAGATAATTAGAAAAAATGAGTGGACCTAATCGTTTCGCCCGTTGCCAGGCGGGTGCACTTTAGCGAATGTTTCAATAATTTCGCGCACCACTTTACGCTGGGCAGCGGGAAGCTCCCGGTAGAGTGACAGCAATTGGCGCTCTTCATTGGTGGATGAAACATCCCAACTTGGGGAAGGTTCGCTGACCGTATAAGCGGTGCTAGCGCCGTAGCGCAAGTGGTGTGGATCGACTAACAACCAGCGCGCCAAAACCTGGAGCTTATCCTGGCTGGGGATCGAATCACCGCGCAGCCAACGCCGAACAGCCTGAAAAGTGATCGGCTTTCCCCAGTAACGCAGGTTAAATTCCCGCTCAAGCACTGACGGTCGCGCTTCGTAACCGGCTGCTTCTAATGCCGCTTTCAGACGCTCGGCGAACATGATTTTTTCATTCATGCCGCCAATGTGAAGCGATTGTTCAATAACAGTTGAATAACGGTTCACCTTTTGATTGAATCATTAATTCAATTTCGAGTTTTCGCTTAGGCGAGTTGCTATGCTAAGCGCTGAGAAGCGGCGCTTGAGGAGTCATTCAGGATGAGTGGCACACTATCTCCATCGGTGCAAAATCTCGACAATCTGTGTCATAAGCTGGCCTTGCTATGCGGCTCGAAAACCCCTCTTGAGCTTTTTGAACTGCTGGCTAAAACGCTGCATGCGCTTACACAGGGTCAACCAGTGGTACTTTATCGCCGCTTGAGCACAGGCAACCTTCGTTTGGCCTACTGCTACCCGCTGGAAAGCACACTCGCCTCTCATCACGCGCTGCTCGCTATTCATTGTTACGACGACCTAGCCGCCTCAGAGCTGCAACTGTATGAGCTAAAGGGCGAACATGAAGTGTGGGGGTATATTGGGCATCCACCTGCCGCCTACGCAGGGCCTGGCAAGTGGATCCAACTACTCATCGATATTGCTTCCCAACGCTTACGCTTGTTAAAAGCGGAGCGTATGGCCACTCGCCAGCTAGGTTTAAAGTCGCGTCGCAGATTGCTATCCAGAGATATTAAACGACTGGCTTCCATTGATGATATTTTGCAGCATCATGGCGCTAGCTGGTGCGATATTTTTCAGGCCGAAGGCATTGCGCTGGCTTATCAGGGCGACCTTCACTGCTTTGGCGAATGCCCCTCCAGGCACCAGCTATTTCATCAGTTACAGCAGTTGAACCAGTACAACGCTCAGGATGAGATTGCCGAGCTGAACGGCAGTTGCCAAGGCGGTTTGGCGGCCCAGCTCAGCGTCGCGAATGCCTCGTTAGGCTGGTTAGTGCTGTTTCGCCAACAGCCACTCCTCCCCGCTCTGGTGGCTGATACGACGCTTCAAGACGTCTTGAGTTATTGGCTGCCGCAGGAAGCCTCCATGATGATTGAGCTGGCCGACGATTTAGCCGTGGCCATAACTGCCCAGGAGGTCGTTCACCTCAACCGCCAGCTAACCAAGACCAATCAACGCCTCGAGGGCCTGGCCCATACCGACCCCTTAACAAAATGCTGGAACCGCTACTACACAGAGCTGGTGATTGAAGATTTGATCCATTCGTCAGTCAGTTTTGCCATGTTGATGTTTGATATCGATGATTTTAAAAATATTAACGATACCTATGGGCACGCAACCGGCGATGATATCTTGCGTGATATAGCGAAGTTAGTTCAGGAAACGCTGAGAGATGATGACCACCTTGGGCGTTGGGGAGGCGAAGAGTTCGTCATCATATCCAAGGGGCTTGACCAAGACGCCAGTCTAAAGCTGGCTAACCGGCTCTGCCGTAACGTGGAGCAATACACCTTCAACATCGCGGGCCCATTAACAGTTAGTATCGGCCTGACCCTTTTCCAACCGGGCGACCGGCCCCGCCAGCTATTTGAGCGGGCGGATCAAGGCATGTATCTGGCTAAAATGGCGGGTAAAAACCAAGTCTTTGTCTGTTAATCCCCAACAGCACCTTGCTTCTTCTATAGGCGATGTCCATGCAGCAATTATTACTCATGGGTGCGGGCCACGCCCACGCCTTTGTACTCGAAGCCTTTGCCAAACAGCCTGAACCAGGCATCGCCATTACCGTGGTGAGCGATAGTCCTTTAGCAGCTTACTCCGGCAGCGTACCCGCATGGCTAGCGGGAGAGTGTACGCTGCGCGAGACCCAGATCGACATAGCGGCATTGTGCCAAAGGGCCAACGCCCGGCTAATTCTTTCCCCTGCGAACACGGTCAACACCCGGGAACGTAACGTAGCGCTGGCGAATGGCGAGCGCGTTAATTTTGACGTGGCTTCCGTCAACATCGGTTCGACTCTGGCATCACCCCAGCAGCATGGGGAGAACCTCCCCATGCTGCTGGCCATGCGTCCACTGGGTAGTCTGCACCAGCGCTGGCAGGCGCTACAAAATGACATTCGCCACTTACCCAGCGGTGGCGCCCAACGGGTGGTGGGCGTTGGCGGGGGCGCGGCTGGCTGCGAGACACTGATGAGCGTGCTGGCCCAACTGCGCAAACAGCGGCCCGATATTGACTGGCAGGGACATTTGCTCAGCGCCTCTAACGCACTTTTGCCCGATGCCGGTCGCTTGCCACGCTGGCTAACTCGGCGTGCGCTGTCACAGGCAGGCATTACCGTTCACAGTCAGCAACGCGGCGAAACGCTGGTTGAAGGCGGGGTAACCACCCAGGACGGTAAAGGCATCGATGCAGACATCGTGCTCTGGGCAACGGGAGCTGTCGGCCACCCATGGCTGGTGAGCACTGAGCTGCCGTTGGATCAACACGGTTTTATCCGCGTAGACAACACGCTGGAGGTCACCGGCCAGCCGAATATATTTGCCGCTGGCGACTGCGCAGCGTTTACCCCAGCACTGCCCAACGCGGGTGTATACGCAGTGCGCATGGGGCCACACTTAGCGGACAATCTCCGCCACGCCTACCATGGCGAACCGTTACGCCCCTGGCAGCCGCCCAAACGGGTGTTGTCACTCATTGGCACTGGCGACGGCCGCGCGATTGCCAGCCGCGGTGGCTTTGGGGTATCCGGAAAGTGGGTATGGCAATGGAAAAAGCGAATTGATGCGCGCTTTATCGCTCGCTTCAATCCGCCTTTTGAGAACTAACTGACTGTATTAGTTGCCTTCGCGCCAGCCGCCTAGCACCCGACTATCCGGGCCAAAGAAGACCAGCCGGTCATGGTCAATCAAATACCGATAGGCGGTCTCCAGCATATCCGTGACCCGCTTGGCATCGCCCATTTGCGGGCACGCCATACGGGGGGTGGCCAGTTGGCTAAACTCAATGCGCTGGTTTTCACCGAGTGTTACTTCACCAGTAAAGCGGTTACAGCCGTCGTGGCCGCTAACTTTGCCCTCGTTTGAAATCTGGAAAAAAGGCGTTTCCGGCATGGAGAGCCGCTCATCGGTGCCCACCAACAGTAGGTTCCAACGCTGTTCAACAATGGCGCCCGAAAGCGATGAGTCACTCGTCCCTGATTGCGGCGCAGTGCTTGGCCCTGGCGAACTGCTACACGCACTTAGCAGTAGCACAGCGGAAGCGAGCAATGGCAGTAAACGCCAACCTTTGATGGTCATGGTGAACTTTCCTTGTGTCATAGCCTTTGTGGAATAGCCTTTGTGGAATAGTCTTTGTGGAATAGCTATTTGTGTAATAGCTCTTTGTGTAATAGCTACCAGCTGCCGGTGTTTTCCATGGAGGCCCAAGGCTCTTGTGGCGCCAGGGCATCGCCCTTCTGCAGCAACTCCACAGAGATTCCGTCCGGTGATTTAACAAACGCCATATGGCCATCACGGGGCGGGCGGTTAATCGTCACGCCATTGTCCTGAAGATGTTGGCAGAGCGCATAGATATCATCCACCCGGTAAGCTAGGTGGCCAAAATTACGCCCGCCGGTGTACTCTTCGGGATCCCAGTTATACGTCAGCTCAAGCTCCGGAGCCGTCAAACGCTCTGAGCGTGACTCATCTTCGGGTGCAGCCAGAAACACCAGCGTGAAGCGCCCTTTCTCATTCTCTTTTCGGCGAACTTCTTTAAGACCCAGCAGATCGCAGTAAAAACGCAGCGAAGCATCTAGGTCACTAACACGCACCATGGTATGTAGATATTGCATATCGACTCCTGATAAAAATGGCCTTGGCCATACTTTACAAAAACGTGACAGCGGAAATAAATCACTACAACGCTGTATAATTAAATCATAACGTTTATCTTAGCTGGCTTTACCCGTCGGAGAAACCTGTGGATTCAGTCACTCAAGCCGCGCTTGGCGCAACCATTGGCGGTGCCGTACTGGGCCGACGCTTAGGCCGTAAGGCCATCCTCATCGGTGCCGTACTCGGCACCCTGCCCGATCTTGATGTAGCGTTGGATTATGGCGACGCCGTCGCCAATGTCACCGAGCATCGCGGTTTTAGTCATTCGCTTTTTGTACTCACCGGGTTAGCCACCCTGTTGGCGCTGCTGAGCGCGCGATTTGCTCCTGCAAAAGGTATTAGCCTGCCCCACTGGTGGTGCTTTTTTGCGCTTATTCTGATTACCCATCCGCTACTTGATGCGCTGACCACTTACGGCACCCAGTTACTTTGGCCACTTGACCTCGTTCCCGCCGCGTGGCCAATTATTTTTATTATCGATCCCCTTTATACGCTGCCGTTGTTACTCACTCTGGGAATCGCTCTCTTCTCTAAACGGGTACGTAAAGCCTGTACCTGGGGGCTGACCATCACGAGTGTTTACCTAATGATGGCAGCGGGTGCGAAATTGCTGGTAGAACAACGTCTTGCCCCAGCCCTGGCGGAGCAGGGGCTGGAAGAAGCTCCGCTGCTGTTACAGCCAACGCCGTTCAACATTGTGCTATGGCGCGCCACGGTGATTGATGGTGACCGCTATTATGAAAGCCTGATCAGTGTGTTTGACGGCGACCGTCAGCCGCGTCTTGAGCCGCTGGTTCGTAACACTGAACTAGAGGAGTTCGCCCTGGCCAGCCAACATGGAGAGCGTTTAACGTGGTTTGCGGGTTCTTTTTTACGCTATGAAACTCGGCTACTGGATGGAAAAGAGACGCTGGTCGCCACCGATATTCGACTCGGCTTCCCGGGCTTTCATCCGTTTAGTTTTACCCTGGCCACGTTAGAGGGCGAGCTTTGGGTACCGCTTGCGGTAAGCGAACAGTTGGAAAGTACCCGTGACATTCAGATAGAAACGCTATCGCGTCTCGCCGCTCGTGCCGCAGGCAACACCTCGGCCCTGTGCGCCAGCGATTTCGAGGCGCAAGAATGGCGAGCTGAGCGTGTGGTTTATCGCTGCTGAGCTAGCGCTTTATTAGGGTGCAATACCTTGGCCACAGCCGCTATATTGCTCCCCACCATAGGTCAGCGTAACGCGAGCGGGGAAAGGTTTGCCGCTCATGTTATCGAAACAGGCTCCAGCGTCGATACGCACGCGGAAAAAGGGCTCCACGTCAGCGTTTTCAATCACGACCCGACCCGCTTCATTGTCCATCACACTAACCATATAAGGTAGTTGAAGGCGCTCTTCCCCATAGTTCGTCTGCATCGTCAACGTTGGCGTGTCATTCGCTAACGCCACCGTCCAGCCCGGTTCGTTACCCTGGCCAAAGAACATCACGCCGGGCTTCGCAGCTCGGGTTAAGGCGTCACGCTGCTCGGCCAGCGAGCACTGCAGCTGCCCTCTTGGCGTTTCCACTAACGCCTTGTCGCCCCGGTTCCAGAAACTGATCTCACCATCTTGGTAGCGGGCGCCGCTGGCTACGACGGCTTGGGGCAGCCGCCATGCGCCATGCAGCGACCATAGGCGCAAATCGTTGGCATTGGTGGCAGTCACTAAGTGCTGCTGAGCGGGCTCGCAGTGCCACGCATCAAAACGCTGGGCAGAGCCAGGAAAAAGCGCCGAAGGCAGAAAGGGCGCCCGGTTATCCAACGTTGCTTGGTTAGCGGCGTTCGTTTCTGTGGAGGGCGTCGCTGCACACCCCCCAAGCACCACTATTAAACCGGCAGCGGCGATGGCCCCACCCCATGCTTTTAACGTATTCATACGTCATGCTCCCTGTATAACTAACTCTATTGCTTGCTGAACTTCTTACCCGCGTTTGAACGCCTGCAGATCGTGCGTATCGATACTTTGCACCTGCGGGGGCAACCCTAGCTCTTCGCGTTTGATTTTAACCTGCATTTTTTCCGCTAGCCGTTCTGCGTCGTCGTCGGTGGTGCGCCCGTTAAGCTCTGCCAACTGCGCCATGCCCTGGTGATAGAAAGTGAGAAGATCCAGCGCCGTGCGATTGTTCTCTTCCACCGCTTTACGCAGTTGCGAAAGATAACCACTGACTTGCGACAAATGATGTTTGAGCTGCCAGACGTAGCGCACCTCCGTCATCCAGGGGCGCTCACGCAGCACGGCAAACAGCGCGCTGGTAGCCAATAACCCCAGTAGCACGCCCAGGGCATTGAGCCATAGGCTGCTGCCAAAGGTGGAGGTAAGGAGCATTGAGAACAGGAGGCCGAAAATAATCAGTTGCCCCGCCATGGCAAAGCTGATCATGCGGGCTTTGCGGCGGTAGGTCTCGGGGTCGTGATGTTCTAGGGTAAATACCATGGCCAGCCTCATTATCGCTGCAAACGCCCTATGATACGGGGCTGGCCAGGGCAAACAAGTAATAGCGTTTACAAACGCAATTACGCCAAACGCTCTGCAGCCGTTTTGAGTAAGTGTTCGGTCGTTTCCCAGCCCACGCAGGCGTCGGTGACCGATACGCCGTAGCGCATGGCGCCAGGCTTGAGCGGCTGCTTGCCTTCGAACAGGTGGCTTTCCAGCATCAGCGCAACCAGGTTGGCTTCGCCTGCTTGACGCTGCGCCAATACATCCAGCATCACTTCACTCTGGCGACGATGGTCTTTACGCGCATTGGCATGGCTGCAATCAACCATGAGCCGTGGGTTTTGCCCGGCATTACGCAGCGCAGTGGTTGCAGCACGTACGTGTTGTGCCTGATAGTTCGGCTCGCCGTGCCCGCCACGCAGCACCACGTGGGTGTGCGGGTTGCCTGCAGTTTGCTGGACGATTGGGTAACCTTGCGGGTCTACCGCGAAACGCTGGTGCGGGTGGGCCGCCGCACTCATGGCATCGATAGCCACTTGTACATCGCCACTGGTGGCATTTTTGAACCCCACCGCCGCTGACAAATCACTGGCCAGCTCACGGTGCAGCTGAGATTCGGTGGTGCGTGCGCCAATCGCCACCCAGCTTAGTAAGTCGTCTACGTAGGGCGCCAGCATCGGTTGTAAAAGCTCGGTAGCCACCGGCAGGCCGCGAGCAGCGACGGCATGCATTAGTTCACGAGATAGCGCCAACCCACGGGGCATATCACCGCTGCCATCCAAGCCAGGGTCGTAGGCCAGCCCTTTCCAGCCCACGGTAGTACGCGGTTTTTCAACGTAGACGCGCATTACCGGTAAAATACGTTCGCTGATCTCTTCGCTTAGCGCAGCCAGGCGGTCGGCGTATTCCAGCGCTGCATCTGGGTCGTGAACGGAGCAAGGGCCAACGACAACCAGCAGGCGGTCATCGTGACCACTCAAAATTTGCTGTACGGCGTGGCGCTGACGGGCAATTTGTTCCGTTAGCGGGTCGCTTAACGAGATACGTTGCCTGAGTTCGGCGGGAGTAGGCAGCCGCTTGGCAGTGGGCTCAGGCGCTGAAGGCGTTAGTCGAGCAGTAGCGTGGGCAGTGGTTACAACGGTTTTATTAATAACAGGGCTGACAGGCGCATTCATGATTAACTCTCCGCGATCGTGTGACATCGTATGGCTGTGTGACCACCCAAGTGAACACGGTCGGAGGTGGCAGCTAGCACCGACCGCGCGTCGCTAAATCGCCAGCTATAGCCATAATCCACAAAATAGGTAGCGAAAGCGTTAGTCAGTGCGCGATAGATCATGATGCTGCTCCTTGATGAAATAATAATGAAAACTCACTAAGCCCAACAATAGCCATGTTTCACAATACAAGGCCCAAAAACGCCAAAAGCCCCGGCGGGGTTACCGACCGGGGCTTCTGTGCTTGCGGCAGGCAACCGAGTGGTGTGCCTGGTGGCGCGACGTTAGGCGTCGGCCAGGGGCACACCGTGGCTAAACCAATACCCATAAAACGCAAAGCCGCCAGCCAATTCTGGCTGCGGGTTCACTGTATGAGGGTTGGTTAGTCGCTGCATGCCCATATTCCGTTAGATTCTGTTAGTTTCGCTGGCAATCACTAGCCCCAGTAAATCGTATGATAGGGCTGCCGCCATGGCGTAGAGGTTTTATCCTGCCTGCAAGCGCTGCAAATGGCAACACTCAACCGCTAAAAGCTTGCACCCAACCAATAGTAGCGGGCAGCGCGCTCATACTTACCAGCACCACCAAGCCTAGAAAGATGGACAGGAAACCAGAATCGTCTTTAAAGTTTTCGTCGTGATGGGCCATGTTAGCCTCCTTTTTTGACAACGCTATATCAGGGGGAGCGTTACAACGCTGCGGTCATATTAAGTAGAACGGGGTGCATAGGCAAACACATCCGAAAACACCCGCTCAAGCTTGATGCCTTTCGTGTCGAGCACATCCAGGCAGGCGTAGACCATGTTGGGCGAACCCGAGATATAAACATCGTGGGTGTCTGGCGTGATATCTGCGGTTTTCAACACCTGATCAATACGCCCCAGGTGATGGGCAATCCGCTCGCCCGCTGCTAACGGCTCTTCCAAGGGCGATTCGGTTACCGCATGAAAGCAGACATTGGCGTGGGTTTGCGCCCACTGGCTGGCCAACTGCTCCAAATAGAGGTCGCGGTGTTCCCGGGCGGCCCACCACAGCGAAATTTCTCGTTCGGGCTGTTCATGCAGTGCCGCTTCGACAATGGCTTTCATCTGGGAAAAACCGGTGCCTGCCGCTATCAACAGCAGCGGCCTTTCGCTCTCGCGGTCAAGCACGCACTCACCGCCGGGCAAACGCAGCGTGAGCTGGTTGGCTACCTGCAGCAGTTCACGCAGCCGTGCTGAGTTATCCCGCTCCGGCCAGTGCTGAATATGCAGCTCGATAACACCATCGCTGCGATCGGCACTGGCGATCGAAAACGGCACCCAGGTGGTGTCGTCCAGCTTAAGCTCTAAATATTGCCCCGGCGCATGCTGCATGGCTTCGGCGCGTCCGGCTAGCGTCACACCAAACACATCGGGGCTTAAGTTCTCAACCTCGGTGACTTGGCAAGTCAACGTCCTTGCACTCATGAAAGCCTCTTTATACAAATTTGGTCAGCGATACATCGCATTCAGCGGCGGGAGGGCGGTAATTCAAGGCCAATCCCCAGCGCTTCCCAGCGTTCATCCACGCGCGCTTTAACGGCATCGTCCATCACAATCGGGGTGCCCCATTCGCGGTCAGTTTCTCCCGGCCACTTATTGGTGGCATCGAGTCCCATTTTCGAGCCAAGGCCTGAGACCGGTGAGGCGAAATCGAGGTAATCGATCGGCGTATTCTCGACCATCACGGTGTCGCGTGCGGGATCCATCCGGGTGGTGATCGCCCAGATAACATCTTCCCAATTGCGTGCGTCCACGTCGTCATCCAGCACAATCACAAACTTGGTGTACATAAACTGACGCAGAAAGCTCCATACCCCCATCATTACGCGCTTGGCGTGGCCGGGGTACTGCTTTTTCATGGTGACCACCGCCATGCGGTAAGAACAGCCTTCCGGAGGTAGGTAGAAGTCGACAATTTCGGGAAACTGCTTACACAGGATGGGCACGAAGACTTCGTTGAGCGCCACGCCGAGAATCGCCGGCTCATCCGGTGGACGTCCCGTATAGGTCGAGTGATAGATCGCATCACGGCGCATGGTCATCCGCGTGATGGTAAACACCGGGAAGTGGTCGACCTCATTGTAGTAACCGGTGTGGTCACCAAAGGGGCCTTCCGCCGCCATGTCATCCGGATAGATAAAGCCTTCGAGGATAATCTCGCTGGACGCGGGTACATCAAGGTCGGCGTGTCCGCACTTCACCAGCTCGGTACGCGAACCGCGCAGCAGGCCTGCAAAGGCATATTCTGAGAGGGAATCTGGCACCGGGGTCACGGCGCCCAAAATCGTCGCTGGGTCGGCGCCAAGCGCCACTGCGACTGGAAAGGGCTCGCCAGGATGGGCCTTTTGAAACTCCAGAAAATCCAGCGCGCCGCCGCGGTGGGAGAGCCAACGCATGATCAGGCGGTTCTTACCAATCTTCTGCTGACGGTAAATACCTAGGTTCTGGCGCTTCTTGAGCGGCCCCTTGGTGATCACCAGTGGCCAGGTGACCAGCGGTGCTGCATCTCCGGGCCAGCAGTGCTGAATCGGCAGCAGGCCAAGATCGACCTCGTCATCTTCATACACCACCTCTTGCACCGGTGCATGCTTGACGTTTTTTGGCCCCATGCTGAGCACTTGCTTGAAGATCGGCAGCTTGTCCCAGGCGTCTTTCAAGCCTTTGGGCGGGTCAGGCTCTTTGAGAAACGCCAACAGCTTGCCTACTTCTCTGAGCGCTTCTACCGAGTCCTGGCCCATGCCTAGCGCAACCCGTTTGGGGGTGCCAAACAAGTTACCGAGCAGCGGCATGTCGTGGCCTTTGACGTTTTCAAACAGCAACGCCGGGCCACCGGCACGCAGCGTGCGGTCGCAAATTTCGGTGATTTCCAGGTAAGGGTCGACTTCGACGTGGATACGTTTGAGTTCACCCTGGGCTTCAAGCGCCGCGATGAACTCACGCAAGTCTTTGTACTTCAAGGCACGCTCCCTGGCTGGCGAATACGCCGCGTTAGCGGCGCTCTTTTTGACTACAAGCTAGCGGCGCTTATCCCTTCAACAAGCTAGCGGCGCTCTTTCTAAGACCAGCTAGCGGCGCTTCATCGCTTCAAAGAACTCAAGATTGGTCTTGGTATCTTTCAGACGGTCAATCAGGAATTCAGTGGCGGCGGTGTCTTCCATCGGATTGAGCAGCTTACGCAGAATCCACATGCGCTGCATTTCATCTTCAGAGGCCAGCAGGTCTTCACGACGGGTGCCACTGCGGCGGATATTGATCGCCGGGAATACGCGGCGCTCAGCCAGCTTGCGATCCAGATGGGCTTCCATGTTACCGGTACCCTTGAACTCTTCGAAGATGACTTCGTCCATCTTGGAGCCAGTGTCGACCAGCGCCGTGGCGATAATCGTCAGGCTGCCGCCCTCTTCGATGTTACGCGCCGCACCGAAGAAGCGTTTCGGCTTCTCAAGGGCGTGAGCATCTACACCACCGGTGAGCACTTTACCAGAGCTCGGCACCACGGTGTTGTAAGCACGCGCTAAGCGAGTAATCGAGTCGAGCAGAATGACCACATCTTTCTTGTGCTCAACCAAACGCTTGGCTTTCTCGATAACCATTTCAGCCACTTGCACGTGGCGCGCCGGCGGCTCATCGAAGGTCGACGCCACCACTTCGCCACGCACGGTGCGCGACATTTCGGTCACTTCCTCAGGGCGCTCATCGATCAGCAGTACGATCAGATGGCACTCTGGGTTGTTGCGCGTGATGGAGGTCGCGATGTTCTGCAACATCAGCGTTTTACCCGCTTTAGGCGGCGATACCAGCAAACCACGTTGGCCTTTACCGATTGGCGCGGTTAGATCAATGATCCGAGCGGTAAGGTCTTCCGTGGAGCCGTTACCGATCTCCATACGCATACGATCGTCTGGGAACAGCGGCGTTAAGTTCTCAAACAGGATCTTGTGCTTGGCATTTTCCGGACGGTCAAAGTTGATTTGACTGACCTTCAGCAGGGCGAAATAGCGCTCACCCTCCTTCGGCGGACGGATTTTGCCGGAAATGGAGTCACCCTTACGCAGATTGAAACGGCGGATCTGTGAAGGCGATATGTAAATATCGTCGGGACCGGCGAGATAGGAGCTGTCTGCGCTACGCAGGAAGCCGAAGCCATCCTGAAGAATTTCCAGCACACCGTCGCCATAGATATCCTCGCCACTTTTGGCGTGTTTCTTGAGGATGGCGAAAATGATGTCCTGCTTGCGCGAACGGGCCAAGTTATCAATACCCATTTCACGGGCGATATCGAGGAGCTCGGGAACGGTTTTTTGCTTGAGTTCAGTGAGATTCATCGGTGTGTTAGAAAGTTGCTCATGGAAGCTGGGCGCCAGGCGCCGGGAGTAAGACAGGAGGCGTGAAAGTGACGCCGTGTGATGCGTTCAGATCCCGGTAAAGGCACGCGCTCGAAGATGAAAGGAACGGCGTTGACCCTCACTAACAACGCTGCTGCTTGTTGTTATTAAGACTCAACTCGAGGGTGCTAACACTTGTTTAATCTGGTTCCCACAGGAGAGTGGTTGAACCAGTGGGCTATCTGACGACTTGGAATTCTGGCTGACGCTAACGGGATAAACAGTGAATAACGTCTGGGGCGACCAAGATGCCGTACTTGAACGACGCATGCAAGACTATTTAGCTAAGCAATTTATTATCTAAGCAATTTATCTACACCATTGCTCTGTCTTAACTCTCCATCTCTACAGCGACGCACTTATGGACACACTAACTAACCAGGTCAGATCAGGCCAGTAGCTCGATGTTAGTCAAGCGCCGCGATAAACGCAAGCCTTTGGCAATTGACAATAGATAAAGGTCACCGCAACCTTGGCACAGCCAACACGAAGGAATGCTCATGCCCACGGATATTTCGCTACCCATTGCCACCTCTGCCACTGAGGCAGACAGCGGTGCACCGCAGCGCTTCGCCGCTATAGACCTGGGCTCCAACAGCTTTCACCTACTGGTGGCCAACTACCAACACGAACGCCTACAGGTGGTCGCTCGCTTGGGTGAAAAAGTGCAGCTCGCCGCGGGTTTAGACGATGACGGCCTGCTCAGCGAAGAGGCGATGCAGCGCGCGTTGGACTGTTTGGGCCGCTTCGCGCCGTTTTTGAACGACATTACCGATGCCAATTTGCGCATTGTGGGCACTAACGCGCTGCGCGATGCCGACAATAGCCAAGCGTTTATCGAGCGCGCCGAGGCACAGCTAGGTCACGCCATCGAAATTATTGCCGGCCGCGAAGAGGCCCGGCTGATTTATTTAGGTGCCGCCCACGCGCTGGCCGAAAATGGCCGCCGATTAATCATCGATATTGGCGGCGGTTCAACCGAATTTATCATTGGCGAAGCCTTTGAGCCCAAAGCACTGGAAAGCCTGCGCATGGGCTGCGTGACCTTCTCTCGACGCTTCTTCCCCGACGGTGAATTAAACGAAAAGCGCATGCGCCGCGCCGAGCTAGCCGCCCTTTCGGAGCTTGCCAATATTCAACGTCCTTACCAGCGCCTGGGCTGGGACGACCCGGTCGGTTCAAGCGGCACGATCAAGGCCGCCGCCAGCGTGTTGCATGCCTATGGCGATACGCCCCACGAGGGCGTTATCACGCGTGGCGGTTTGAAGAAGCTGCGCGAAAGGCTGCTAAAGTGCAAGCAGCTGGATAAAGTCGTGCTCGATGGCCTCAAAGCTGACCGTGCCAAAGTCTTCCCGGCGGGTATTGCCATTCTTGGGGCGATTTTTGAAGCCTTTGATTTAACCCAGATGCGCTTTGCCGATGGAGCGCTGCGCGAAGGCGTACTCTATGACATGGCCGGGCGCAATACCGCAGAAGACTCGCGCTCGAAGAGCCTGGAGTCGCTAAAGCGCACTTACGATGTTGATACCCGCCAAGGACTTAACGTCGCCGACACCGCCGAGCGTTTGTTTAATCAGGTACGCCATGCCTGGTCCCTAAACCTTGATCAAGGCCGCTATTTACAGTGGGCCAGCCACGTGCACGAAATCGGCTTGGCGATCTCCCACAGCCAGTTCCACCGCCACGGCGCTTACCTGCTGGAGCACTCGGATCTAGCGGGTTTTTCACGCCCTGAACAGCGCCAGCTGGCGTTTTTAGTGCGCGCACACCGGCGTAAATTTCCGCTCAAGGAGTGGCAGGCCCTGCCGGAAGCGCAACAGGAGACTACCCAGAAGCTCGCCCGGCTGCTGCGTTTAGCCGTTTTGCTCAACCATTCCCGCCCGGAAAGCGCGCCCTCGCTACCGGAAATAAGCGCTGACAGCGATAGCTTGACGATCACGCTACCTGCCAGCGATGAACCCACCCTGCTGAGTACCGACCTGGAGCAGGAGCAGGCGTTTATGGAAGCCGCCGGTTTTAAGCTGATCGTTAAGCAGGTGAAGTCAGACGGGTAAAGCGAACGCCCTCTGCCTGCCATAGCAGCTGAGCAGGGGGACAAATCACCCCGATACACGCCTCACCCTGCATGATAACCACCAGCCGCTCTCGCTCCCAGGGCGGCATATCCGCCTCTTGTAGCAACCGCTTGAGATCGCGCCGCCCTCGTTTAGGCAGTTGAATAACCTCCCCACCTTGTCGCCAGGTCGCTCTCAGCGGTTGAGACGGCTCTTTTAATGAGGCCACCTGCCACCCTAGCGGCCCGATAGGCGTTTCCAGTAGCGTTTGACCATCCCAGCTAACCTCCCAAGCCGGTAGGGGCTCATACGGCACCATCAAATAGAGCCGCTGACGCCATAGGCGCGCCTGGGCGCCCGGCCACTCAACGCATACCTCGGCATCCGCCTTGGCATTCAATTGATTCAGCAGGCTCTCTAAACGCTTCTGGGGCGGTGTTGGCAGGCCTAGCTGTTGGCAAAACGTGCGCACCAGCAGCCGCTGACGGGGGAGGGAACACTCGCCTAGCGCGACAGCATCGATGTAATGACTATCGACCAGTAAACGTTGCAGCTCTTGTTGAGCGTATTCGCACAGCAACGCATCTGCTTCGCCAGCATGGGCAGCGCTGTTCGCTAGCGCGCGTTCTGCCTCAGGCCAGCGCTCGCGCATCGCAGGCAGCACCCGGTGACGCAGGCGATTGCGGTCAAGGCTTATATCGCTATTGGTTGGATCTTCACACCAGGTCACGGCGAGTGAATGCGCGGTTTCCTCTAACGCTGCCCGGCGCACCGTTAGCCAGGGGCGCACCAGGGTAATACCCTGAGCGTCGCGTCGATAGGGCATGCTCGCTAGCCCGCGCAACCCGCTGCCGCGCAGGGCGGCAAGCAGGAAGGTTTCCGCCTGATCGTCCTGGTGCTGGGCCAGCCAGAGCGTATCCCCCGTGGGAATGGTGGCAAAAAAAGCCTCATAGCGGGCGTTGCGAGCGGCACCTTCGATGCCTTCGCCTTGTGCATCTACCGCCACATTGACCACGGATAGCGGCACGTTCAAACGCACACACATATCTCGGCAGTGCGCTTCAAATGTCTGCGCTGCTGCCTGCAAGCCGTGGTTGATATGGATGGCCCGCAAAGAGCTGCCTGCTTGTTCGCAGACCTGTGCGGCTAACGCGAGCAGCAGACAGGAGTCCAAACCACCCGAGAGTGCCACCCAAATAGAGCGCCCCGGCGGGGTTTCCGCCAGGGCGTCGTTGAGTAAGCTTGGCAGCGTTTTAAGCGGCTGGGGCGCCATAGCTCATTAAACGCTTATAGCGACGCTCCAGCAGTGCGTCGGTGTCCATCGCCTGCAGACGCTCCAAGCTGGCGGTCAGCGCCTCTTTGACCCGCTCAGCGGTGGTTAGTGGGTGGCGGTGGGAGCCACCGAGCGGCTCTTTGATCAGCGAATCGACAAAGCCCAGCTCTTTCAGTCGCTCGGCGGTAATGCCCATGGCCTGAGCGGCATCGGAGGCTTTTTCAGCGCTTTTCCATAAAATCGATGCGCAGCCTTCCGGTGAAATAACCGAGTAGGTGGAGTACTGCAGCATTTGCAGCTCGTCGCATACCCCAATCGCCAACGCGCCGCCGGAGCCACCTTCGCCCACCACGGTGGAAATAATCGGCGTTTTCAGCCGCGACATGACGGCGAGGTTATAGGCGATGG
Source organism: Halomonas sp. FeN2 (assembly GCF_020595105.1). NCBI lineage: Bacteria > Pseudomonadati > Pseudomonadota > Gammaproteobacteria > Oceanospirillales > Halomonadaceae > Halomonas > Halomonas sp. FeN2. The sequence continues at coordinate 3,110,122 of NZ_CP074200.1, read as the reverse complement.
CCTCTGACTGACCGCGCTCTTCCGCGTCGATACCGGGGTAAGCGCCCGGCGTGTCGATAAACGTCACAATGGGCATTTTAAAGCGCTCAGCCATTTCCATCAGGCGGCACGCTTTGCGGTAGCCTTCTGGGCGCGGCATACCGAAGTTGCGGCGTACTTTCTCTTTTACATCGCGGCCTTTTTGATGGCCAATCACCATCACCGGCGCATCGTTTAATCGCGCAATGCCACCTACCAGCGCAGCATCATCAGCGAAGTTACGATCACCGTGCAGCTCGTCAAAGTCGGTGAAGATGTGCTCGAGGTAGTCCAACGTGTAGGGACGCTGAGGGTGCCGTGATAGCTGAGAAACCTGCCAGGGAGTCAAATCCTTGAAGATCGATTCCGTCAGCTTGCGGCTCTTCTCTTCCAGCCGAGCAATCTCGTCGGAAAGGTTGACTTGGCTATCGGAGCTGACTAACCGCAGCTCCTCAATTTTTGCCTGAAGTTCGGCAATCGGCTGTTCAAAATCGAGATAATTAGGATTCATCGGCTCTGCCTGTAAGCTGCCTGTCAAAAACAAGCCTGATCAAAATAAGTATTATCGCACCCTGACCCTGCCACGCAAGGTGGGCTCACTTATGCACTGAGTGCAATCTTACGAGAGCAGGTCTCCGCGAGGGCGCTGTGAACCCATCCGTGGGCGCTACTTTCGCCATCTGACCGCCATGGATGGCGGAAATGCCGGAATTGTCAGGAACATTTTCCGGCCATGGCCGAAAGACCCTCGCTTCAACCTGCCCTCTCCCGAGAGTTTAGTGGCGCATTGTCAGCTATCGATAGCGTAGCTGTACGCCTGTCTGGCCCTGAACATCCTGCAGCGCCAGCAGTAAGTCGTCGCTCGGTGCGACTTTCCACTCATCGGCGAGTTCCAGCCAAGCCACTGCCGCTGGGTGACGGTACTGCAGGCGCACCGGCAAACCCTCTTGATCGCGATACGGCGTCAGGCTGTCGCGCAGGGTTTCAATTAAGCGGCCATTGATCTGCCCCGCGTCCAGTGCCAGTTCCACGGCTTGGCCGTAGCGAATGCGCGCCGTCACCATCGGTGTAACATCTTTACCGCGTAGGCGCAGGCCACCAGAGTATTCGTCGCTGGAGACCTCGCCCTCAACGATGAGTACCTGATCAGCCTCAATCTGACCGCGCAACTGCTCGAATAGCTCCCCAAACAGCGAAGCTTCAATACGCCCGGTGCGGTCATCCAGGGTGATAAACGCCATGGTATCACCACGTTTGGACTTCATGGTGCGCACGCCGACCACTAACCCAGCAACGCGCTGGGGGTCGCGAGAAGGCTTTAAATCGCTGATCCGCGTGGAGACAAAGCGCTTTAACTCCCGTTCGTACTCATCGATGGGGTGCCCCGTCAGGTAAAGCCCCAGGGTATCTTTCTCCCCTGAGAGCCGCTCACGATCAGTCCACTCACGGGCGTTGATGTATTCGGCGTAAACGTTGCTGTCACCGTCACTTTCATCGGCCGCGGCGAACGCATCACCAAACATATCCAGCATGCCCAGATTCTGATTGGCGTGGTTTTGGGCAGCGGCTTTTAGTGCGTCCTCCATCGCTGCGAACAGTACCGCACGATTTGGGCCTAAAGTATCCAGCGCACCGGAGCGAATCAGCGCCTCCAGGGTGCGTTTATTCATCCGTTTGGGATCAATGCGGCGACAGAAATCAAAGATATCTTTGAAAGGGCCATCTGCCTCACGGGCTTCGACAATGGCGCCAATGGGGCCTTCGCCGACGCCGCGAATGGCGCCTAGCCCGTAGACCACACGTGCATCGGTATCGACGGTGAACTTGTAGCCACCAACGTTGACGTTCGGGGGGGTAACGGTGAGCCGGAGGTTGCGACACTCCTCGATCAGCGGTACCACTTTATCCAGGTTGTCCATTTCCGTGGACATCACCGCGGCCATAAAGGGCCCCGGATAGTGGGCTTTCAGCCACGCGGTTTGGTAAGAGACCAGCGCGTAGGCAGCCGAGTGCGACTTGTTAAAGCCGTAACCGGCGAATTTCTCTACCAGGTCAAAGATATTACCGGCCAGGTCTTTATCGATACCGTTGGCGGCACAGCCCTCCATAAAGCCATCGCGCTGCTTGGCCATCTCTTCAGGCTTTTTCTTACCCATCGCACGGCGCAGCATATCGGCCTGGCCGAGGCTGTAGCCTGCCATGACCTGCGCGATCTGCATGACCTGCTCTTGGTAGAGAATGATGCCGTAGGTGGGCGCCAAGACAGGTTTCAACAGCTCGTGCTGGTAATCCGGGTGTGGATAAGAGACTTCAGCCCGGCCGTGCTTACGGTTGATAAAGTCGTCGACCATGCCCGACTGCAGTGGGCCGGGGCGGAACAGTGCCACCAGGGCGATCATGTCGTCCAGGGAGTCGGGCAACAGGCGCTTGATCAGCTCCTTCATGCCGCGGGACTCAAGCTGGAACACCGCCGTGGTTTCGGCGCGCTTGAGCATCTCGAAGGTGGGCGCATCGTCCAGCGGGATGCTGTCGATGTTGAGCGGATCCTGGCCGTTAACGCTGCGCACCTTATCGACCATCTCCAGCGCCCAGTCGATAATCGTCAGCGTCCGCAGGCCCAGAAAGTCGAACTTGACCAGCCCCGCCTCTTCAATATCGTTTTTATCGAACTGTACCACCAAGCCGGAGCCATCTTCATCGCAGAGCAGCGGTGAGAAATCGGTCAGTTTGGTGGGGGCGATGACCACGCCACCGGCGTGCTTGCCGGTGCCCCGGGTGGTGCCCTCAAGCTTGAGCGCCATCTCCCAAATCTCTTCGGCCTCTTCATCGTTGCCGATAAACTCTTTGAGCGCGGGCTCCTGCTCAATCGCCTTGGACAGGGTCATGCCCACTTCAAAGGGAATCAGCTTGGAGAGCTTATCCCCCAGCGAGTAGGGACGCCCTTGAGCACGGGCCACGTCGCGTACCACGGCCTTCGCCGCCATGGTGCCAAAGGTGACAATCTGAGAAACCGCGTTGCGCCCGTAGCGCTCGGCCACGTACTCGATTACCTTGTCGCGTTTTTCCATGCAGAAGTCGACGTCAAAGTCGGGCATGGAGACACGCTCAGGGTTAAGAAAGCGCTCGAACAGCAGGTCGTAGCCAATCGGATCCAGATCGGTAATCTTTTGCGCGTAGGCCACCAGCGAACCAGCACCGGAACCACGCCCCGGGCCTACCGGCACGCTGTTGTCCTTGGCCCACTGGATAAAGTCCATCACGATCAGGAAGTAGCCTGGGAAGCCCATCTGGATAATAACGTTGAGCTCGAACTCCAACCGGTCGCGGTAGCGCTGGTCGATCGCCTGGTACTCTTCGCTGTCACGAGGATAGCGTTCAGCGGGAAACAGAAAATCCAACCGCTCGGTTAAACCATCATGGGAGACCTTGCGGAAGAACTCATCCTGGGTCATGCCTTCGGGAATGCCGAACTCGGGCAGGAAAATCTCGCCCAGGCGCACATCCACGCTGCAGCGCTCGGCAATCATCACGCTGTTTTCCAGCGCTTCGGGGATATCGGCAAACAGTGCCGCCATCTCGTCGGGGCTTTTTAAGTACTGCTCTTCGGTATAGCGGCGTTCCCGGCGCGGGTCGTCCAGCGCTTTACCTTCACCGATGGCGACGCGGGTTTCATGTGCCCAATAATCTTCGCGCTCAAGAAAACGAACGTCATTGGTCGCCACCACTGGCGTGCCTGTTTCAATGGCCAGCTTGACGCTGGCGTGAACGCAGGCCTCTTCCAGCGGGCGCCCGGTGCGAATCAGCTCTAGATAAAAGCGCTCAGGAAATGCCGCCTGCCACTCTTCGAGCAGCACCCGGGCATCCTGTTCGTGATCAGATAGCAGGTGGCGGCCAATCTCGCCCTCCCGGGCGCCGGAGAGCGCAATCAAGCCTTCGCTCTGCTCCAGCACCCACTGTTTATCGAGAATGGCGCGCCCCTGACGTTGACCATGCGTCCAACCTTTCGAGATCAACTCAGTCAGGTTGCGATAGCCCACATCGTTCATCGCCAGCAGCGTTAGCCGGTAAGGGTGGGACTCGTCATGGGGATTCTGGAGCCACAAGTCGCTGCCAATAATCGGCTTCAGCCCCGCGCCTTGGGCGGCTTTGTAGAACTTCACCAGGCCGAACAGGTTGGTTTCATCGGTCAAGGCCAGCGCTGGCATCGCCCGTTCAGCCGTGGTGCTGACCAGCGACTTTAGCTTCACTAAGCCATCGACCAGGGAGTATTCACTGTGCAAACGTAAATGAACGAACGGAACCGTCATGGGACTCTCAGCAAAACGCTAGGTGAAGATAAAAGTTAAAGCAGCGCCAACTGGCGTTGCACAGGCGCGAAGCTACGACGATGTTCGGCCAGTGGCCCGTGAGCTGCAAGCGCCGTCAGGTGCTCTTTTGTCGGGTAGCCTTTATGGCGCGCAAAACCATACTCAGGATAGCACTCATCCAAGGCGACCATCTGCGCGTCACGAGCGACCTTGGCCAAAATCGACGCCGCGGCAATGGCACAGTGGCGTGAATCGCCCTTCACCACGGCCTGGCCGGGCAGCCGATGGCCAGGTAATTTGTTGCCATCCACGAGTAGATATTCCGCCGACGGTGCCAGCGCATCAATGGCGCGACGCATGGCCAAGTGGGTGGCGTGGTAAATATTCAGCGCATCCACTTCCGCTGCGCTGGCTTCTGCCACAGCAAAGGCCAGCGCCCGCTCGCGAATTTGTGTATCAAGCGCTTCACGCCTGCGCGCCGTCAACTTTTTAGAGTCAGTAAGACCGTCAATCGGCTGCGCGGGGTCGAGAATAACCGCCGCGGCCACCACGCTACCGATCAGTGGCCCTCGGCCTACTTCATCGACCCCCGCCAGCCGCTCGCCGCTGTAAGAAATATCTAATAGTGGAAAATCCTTGTGCTCGATCAACCAGTGCGCTGTCACCCTATCTTTAATGGCCATCAACACTCTCCAGCGGCTGCCCCGCGATCAACAGGCTTACTGCCTCGGCCGCGCGACGGCTGGCGTTGCGCTGGAGGGTGGCGTGCATCTGGGCAAAGCGCGCTTCCAGGGCGTGGCGGCTATCTTCGTCCGCCAGCATGGCGCTGAGCTGGTCGGCAATCGCCTCCGGCGAGGCAGCGTCTTGAATGAGTTCGGGCACCAGCGTTTCCTGGGCAATCAAATTGGGCAGCGATACCCACTGGGTTTTCACCATTCGTTTAGCCAGCCAGTGGGTGGCTGGGGCCATTTTGTAGGCTACTAGCATGGTGCGGTGGCACAGCATGGCTTCCAGCGCGGCGGTGCCTGAGGCCAGCAGTACCACATCGCTCGCCACCATCGCCTCACGGGCCTGACCATCCAGCAGCGTAATCCGCTCCGCCAGTAGCGGGTAGTTGGCAAGCAGTGCGCTAATTTCCCGGCGGCGATCAGCGGTGGCCGCTGGAATCACCACCTGCAGCGCGGGGTGGCGCTGGCAGAGCTGTTCGGCCGCGTTGAGAAAAGCATCACCCAAAAAGCGAATTTCATTGGCCCGGGAACCGGGCAACAGCGCTAACACCTGGCTATCAGGCGCCAGCTCCAGCGCTTGGCGGGTCGCAGCACGGTCATTTTCCAGCGGCATTTCGTCAGCCAAGGGGTGACCCACAAAGGCGACGGGGACACGGTGTTCGCGATAGAAGGCGGCTTCAAAAGGGAGCAGTGTTAGCATGCCGTCTACCGATTTAGCGATGCCTTTTACCCGCCCCTGGCGCCACGCCCATACGGAAGGGCTTACGTAGTGGGCGGTGGTAATGCCCGCTTCACGGAGCTGGCGTTCCAGGCCTAAATTGAAGTCAGGCGCATCGATGCCGAGCATAATATCCGGCTGCCAGGCCAGCGCTTCGGCTTTTAGGGTGCGCCGTACACGGATCAGCTCGGGGAGGTGCTTAAGCACCTCAACCAGCCCCATTACCGCGAGGGTCTCTAAAGGGAAGCGGCTCTCCATGCCTTCCGCCTGCATCCGTGGCCCGCCGATACCACGAAACTCGACGCCAGGGTGGCGTGCTTTAAGTTCGCGCATCAGCCCAGCGCCGAGGATATCGCCGGAGAGCTCCCCAGCCACGAGATAGACACGTTGCAGGGTCATAAAATGATTAGCATGGGTTAACGGGTGATTCCGCGGGTAGAACGCTCAATGGAGGCGGCAAAGTGCTCGACTTCGGGTAGCTCAAAGCGGCTGCGCATTTCGGCAAGCGCTTGCTCAGTGGTCAGCCCTTGGCGATAGACCATTTTATAGGCGGCGGTTAAGGCATTAATCGCTTCGCGGCTAAAACCTCGTCGCTTTAACCCCACCAGGTTGAGGCCACGCGCTTCGGCAGGGTTGCCGTTAATCATGATATAGGCAGGCGTGTCCTTGGTGATAATCGAGCCACCACCGGCCATGGCGTGATCGCCAAAATGACAGAACTGGTGCACTGCGGCCAAACCACCCAGAATGGCATGATCACCGACGGTGACGTGCCCTGCCAAGGTAACCTGATTGGCTAAAATGCAGTCGTTACCAATCACGCAGTCATGGCCCACATGTACATAGGCCATAAACAGGTTGCGCGAACCAACGGTGGTCTCGCTGCGATCCTGAACGGTGCCTCGGTGAATCGTGGCGCCTTCGCGAATTACATTATCGTCCCCCATCACTAACCGAGTGGGCTCACCTGCGTACTTTTTGTCCTGACAGTCTTCGCCTACCGAGGCGAACTGAAAGATACGCGTGCGCTCACCCAGCGTGGTGGGGCCTTTAACCACCACATGGGGGCCAATTACCGAGCCCGCGCCGATCGTGACGCCGGGGCCGATAATGCTAAAAGGGCCTACCTCAACGTCGTCGGCAAGGCGCGCCGTCGGGTCGACCAGTGCAGTAGGATGTATCAAGCCACCTTCCTCTCGGCACAAATAATTTCCGCTTCGCAGGCCAGCTCACCGTCAACCGAGGCACGGCATGCAAATTTCCAAATACCGCGTTTACCTTTAATCACGTCGGCCTCTAAGGTGAGCTTGTCACCCGGCATTACCGGGCGCTTAAAGCGCACCTTGTCACTGCCTACCAGGTAGTATACATAGCCATCGGCGGGCAGTTTATTGACCGTTTTAAAGCCGAGAATACCGCAAACTTGGGCCAGTGCTTCAATCACCAGCACGCCAGGCATAATCGGGTGATGCGGAAAATGGCCGTTGAAAAACGGCTCGTTGATGCTGACATTCTTGTACGCAACGATGGATTCACCGATGGCTAGTTCCGTTACTCGATCCACCAGCAAAAAAGGGTAGCGGTGGGGCAAGTACTCGCGAATTTCATTGATATCCATAACCATCGTAGCGACCTCTAAAATAACAAAACGCCTAATGACTCTCAGGCAAATACCAGCACCCCTGCTGGCCAAAAAGCAGTGGATTATAACCTGCTGCTATTCAGCCTCAAGTCAGTGGCAGGTAAATTTCATTCAGCATAAATCAATCACGCTGTTTTTTTTCCAATCTTGCTAGGCGCTTAGCGATATCATCGAGCTGTTTAAAACGCACCGCGTTTTTACGCCACTGGGTATTGGCCATAGCGCCGGTACCTGAGGAGTAGACCCCGGGTTCATGGATTGAGTTTGTCACCAAGCTCATTCCCGTCACCTGAACGCCATCGCAAATCGTTAGATGGCCGGACAAACCAACGCCGCCACCCAGCATGCAGTGTTTACCGACCTTGGTAGAGCCGGCAATGCCCACACAGCCCGCTAAGGCGCTGTGATCGCCAATGATGACGTTATGAGCAATTTGTACCTGACTATCGATTTTGACGTCATCACCAATCACCGTATCACCCAGTGCGCCCCGATCGATGCTGGAGCAACTGCCCACCTCAACGTCATCGCCCAGCACAACGCCTCCCAGCTGGGCAATTTTATGCCAGCCAGCACCGTCGTGGGCGAAACCAAATCCGTCACCGCCGATAACACAACCACTTTGCAGGATGACTCGCTTACCTACCACCACACCATGACACACCGTGACATTGGCATGCAGTCGTGTTGCTTCGCCGATAATGCTGTCGGCCCCAACCACGCTCCCTGCTCCAATCGCTACGCGGTCGCCCAGCACCACACCCGCTTCAATCACAGCGTGAGCCTGAATACAGACATCGGCGCCTATCTGAGCATCTTCCGCTACGACTGCGGTAGGGTGAATACCAACAATATCGCGGGCGGGCAATGGGTCAAACAGCTGCGATAGCTTGGCATAGCCTAGGTAAGGATTATCAATTTCCAGACGCGCTACCGGGCAGTGTTTACCGTGCTCAGGGTGCAGTAATACAGCGGCCGCCTTGGTCGTCGCCAGATCTTTCAGATAGGCGCGATTGGCCAGAAAAGCCACTTGATCCGGCTGCGCTTCTTTTAACGTCGCCAAGCCACGTATCGGCTGCTGGGCGTTGCCGCTAACGGCAATGTCCAATTGGCGCGCAATGTCTGCGAGGGTTAGGTGATGAGAAGCGTGCGTCATGGGAGCCCAGGGAAGCTTTGGTGTGGTCAAGCCACACCAATCATCGTTTAAATTTAGTTCAGGGTATCAAAAATCTGCGTGACTTCGTCGGTCACATTGGGCAGATCCACACCTGAGTGCAGTACGCCCTGGGGCTCAACCAGTACATCAATACCGTGGCGTTCCAGTACCTGTGCGACGGCTTGCTCCAACTTCGGTTCAGCGCTTTCTAAAAACTGCTGCTCAGAGCTCTGCTGGGCCTGCATGACTTCCCGGCGAAGCTGCTCAAAACGACTGCCCTTCTCTTGTAGTTCGCTAATCAGCGACTCACGCTGAGACTGGGCCATGGTTTCGCCTTCGTTCTGCAAACGCTGCTGTAATTGCTGTAGCTCATTACCCAGGTTCTGTGCTTCACGCTGCTGATTGCCGATCTGCCCTTCCAGAGTACTCATTGAGGCCTGTGCCGACTGGGTATTCATCAATGCTGCTCGCCAGTCTAATACCGCTACTTCTGCCGCATGAGCGGGCAAAATCATCGCGCCCAACAGGCATACCACCGCTGTTAGTCTACGCATCATGTTATCTCCTTAGGTCACGCCAGCCGCGCGCCGCCATGGCACGCGGTCTAGCAAAATTAGAACGATTGGCCGAGTGAGAACTGGAAGAATTGGGTATCGTCACCGCTCTCATCGTTCAATGGTTCGGCAACGCTGAAGGTCAGCGGCCCCACCGGCGTTAGCCAAGAAAGGCCGATACCGGCACTGTAGCGCAAATCGCCTAGATCAACGCCGGAGTTGCACTGCTGACGACCTGCGTCTTCTGCAAGCACATCGTAGCAAGAGGTCAGGAAGGTATTACCGCCATCCAGGAATAGCGATGTTTGCAGCGCACGCTGATCTTCAACAAAGGGCAGCGGGAAAATGATCTCGGCGCTACCTTCTACTGAAACGTTACCGCCCAGGGTGCGGTCACGGCCGCCTTCTGTTGCTGGCGTGGTGCGCTGCCCAAGCGTATTCGAGGTGAAGCCACGTACCGAGCCTAGACCGCCGGCGTAGAAGTTTTCATAGAAGGGGTAAGGATCGTTGCCGCCCAGCGTATCGGCATAGCCGACGTTGCCGGTAAATTTGAACGCCCAGGACTCGTCATCGTTAATCGGGAAGAGCTGTTGAGCTCGCGCGCGCAGCTTGTAGTACTCCGAATCACTGCCCGGCACGCCGGTTTCCAGCGACAGGCGCTGATAGCTGCCATCGGTAGGCATAATACCGCGGTTAAGATTATTGCGTGTCCAGCTGGCGGTCAGCTTCAGGCTTTGCGCATCTTCGCCCTGATCTTCCACGTAGCGACGAATTTCTGAGGCCGTGTCGAAGTAGGTTTTCACCGTTAGGTCTTCAACGCTGGCCCCAAAGTTAAGCCGCGACAGCTCACTGACGGGATAACCAAAGTTAATCCCTGCACCGTAGGCATCTGTCGAGAACGTCGAAATATCCGAATCGGCATAGTCGGTTTCGCGGTAGAACAGGTTATAGCCGCGGGAAATACCATCCAAGGTCCAGTAAGGATCTGTGAAGCCAAAGTTAACGCTGGTGAAAGTGTCGCTGCGCTGAGCACCTACGTTGACGCGATTGCCCGTACCCAGGAAGTTATTCTGCGACAGCCCTACCCCGTAAATAACCCCGGCACTCTGGGAGAAACCAACGCTTGCCGAGACCGAGCCTGAAGGCTGCTCTTCGACAGTATAAGTAACGTCGAGCAAATCCGGCTCACCGGGCACAGGCTGAGTATCCACCTCTACTTGGCTAAAGAAGCCCAGGCGTTCAAGACGCTGACGCGATTGCGTAATGGCGTCGGTGGAAGCGGGTGCGCCCTCCAACTGAATCATTTCACGTCGCAGCACTTCATCCTGGGTAGTGGTATTACCGTAGAACTCGATACGGCGAACGTAGGCACGTTCACCGGGATTGACGGCAATCACCAGATCGACCGTTTCCCCGTCCTCTGCCATTTCAGGCACGCCTTGAATATCAGCAAATGCGAAGCCTTCGGCACCCAAACGCTGGCGCAAGGCTTCGGTGGAGGCATTCACATCGCCGCGGGAGAAAATCTCACCCTCTTTAACGGTGAGCAGCTGGCGAGCTTCGTTCTCGCTGATCTGTAGGTCACCCGCGAAACGAATATCACCTACCCGGTACTGGGCGCCTTCATCGACGTTGAGGGTGATAAAGATTTCGGATTTTTCCGGGCCAATCGACACCTGGGTCGAGGTGACATCGAAGTTGACGTAGCCGCGATCGAGGTAGAACGAACGTAGCCGCTCAATATCACCGGCAAGCGCTTCACGGGAGTACTCGTCGCTTGAGAACCAGCCGAAAAGGCGTCCTGGCCGATCATTGAGCTCAAACACCTCGCGCAGCGTTTCGTCATCAAAAGCTTCATTACCAACGATGTTGATTTGACGAATCTTAGCGACTTCGCCTTCATTGATATTGATATTGACCTGTACCCGCCCCTCATCCACCTCTTCAACTTCGGTATCGATGCTGGCGCTGTAGCGGCCCTGTGACTGGTAAACACCTTCCAGTTCACGCTGAATCTCTTCCAGCGTGGAAAGCTCCAGTACCTGGCCTTCCGAGAGTCCTGATTCACGCAAACCATTGCGCAAATCTTCTTCGGAGATCTGATCGTTGCCACTGATCTGTAGCCGCGCAATGGTCGGGCGCTCGACGACCTGAATAACCAGTACATCACCCTCGCGTGCCAGGGAGACGTCGTCAAAGAGCCCTGTGGCAAATAGTTCACGGGCCGCGGAGGCCAACTGCGCCTCGCTGACACGCTCATTGGCGCTCACCGGAAATGCATTGAAGACCGAGGCGGCGGATACCCGCTGCAGTCCTTCCACTCGAATGTCTGAAACATCAAAGGATTGTGCTTGGGCGCCGCTGGCGCCTGCCAGCAAGAGTGCCGCCATTCCAAGGGTCTTGATTTTCATGCAGTCAATTCGCTCGCGTTGGTCTGCCTATCATTCCAGAAAGGCACCATATACATTTGTGCAGGCAGATGACAAGGCATCCTGCGCGCTACACGCGTCATTACCACAGGCGCATCAGATCAAAATAGAGGGCCATCAACATCAGGGTGCCGACCATGGCAAGCCCTATGCGCAATCCTACGGCTTGGGTTTTTTCAGATACTGGCCGTCCACGCACGACCTCCATAAAGTAATAGAGCAAGTGGCCACCATCGAGCACCGGGATAGGTAGTAAGTTTAATACCCCAAGGCTGATAGAAAGATACGCTAGAAAGCCAATAAACGCTTCCATCCCCGCACGAGCTGAATCACCTGAGACCTGCGCAATGGTGATTGGCCCGGACAAATTGGAAGGCGAGATCAGCCCTACAAACATTTTGCGTATGGCATCTAAGGTCAAGAGCGTCATCGCTCCAGTGCGCGAAACAGCCTGGCCTACCGCTTCAATAGGGCCGTAACGGATTTCACGCTGGAACTCTGCTGGCCACTCGACCTGCTCGGCGCCTGCACCGATATAACCAATTTCAACCCCAGTGTCCAAGCGGTTACGCCCGGGGGTTAAATCAACACTCGACTGCTCGCCATTACGTTCATAGGTGAGCTGCAGCGTTTCACCTGGACTACCTCGCACCATATTAACGAAGTGCATCCAATCATCTACTGGTTCACCATTAACCGCCACCATCCTATCGCCAGCTTCTAGACCTGCCTGTTCGGCGGCCTCCCCGCTCACGACCTGGCCTAAAACAGCCGGAAATTCCGGCTGCCATGGGGTAATGCCCAGTGTTTGCAACGGCTGTGGCGGATCTTGGCGAACCAAATAATCAGCCACCGACAACCCAAAGCGCTGTGGATCACTCGCGCCTTCAGGGCGGGCGTCGATATCCAACTCACCGCTGAAGCCAATAATCGACACCAGCTTGAGGTTAACATCTTCCCAAGAGCGCATCTCGTCGCCCTGGATAGCGACAATCTCATCGCCATTGGCAAGCCCTGCTTCGGCGGCGGGCGAGTCAGGCGCAACGCTGCCGACCATCGGTGATACCACCGTTGTGCCCGCCACGAACAGAGCCCAGTAAGCCACGATCGCTAATAAGAAGTTGGCGATAGGCCCTGCCGCCACAATCGCAATGCGCTGCCACACGGTCTTGCGGTTAAATGCTTGGTCAAGCTGCTCTTCCGGAACCGGTGCCTCACGTTCATCGAGCATTTTGACATAGCCACCCAGCGGGATGGCGGCTATTGCGAACTCGGTGCCGTGGCGGTCAACCCGCGACCATAGCGGTTTACCAAAGCCTACCGAAAAACGCAGCACTTTGACTCCACAGCGTCTCGCCACCCAAAAATGACCAAACTCGTGGAAGGTCACTAACAGGCCCAGCACCACAATGACCGCTAAAATATTCTGTATCAGGCCCACACTGAACTCCTTAATGCCCCGCTCTAACGACCAGCCCAGCGAATGCTTAAGCGGACCACCTTGTTACCAGTTCCAACGCCTGCTGCCGTGCCCATTGATCCGTTGCTAATACGCTATCAAGGCTATCAACATGGCCTTGGTAGGGACGCGACAAGACGTCGGCGACCAGTTGCCCAATGGCTGTAAAGCCGATCCGACGCTGGAGGAATGCCTCAACCGCCACTTCATTGGCAGCGTTGAGTACAACGGGTGCCATGCCACCTTGCCGCATCGCTTCACGGGCAAGCCCTAAACAGGGGAAGCGAGTTTCATCGGGGGCTTCAAAATCAAGCCGCGCCACCTGAAAAAGATCCAATGTTTCGACCCCGGCGTCAATTCGCTCCGGCCACGCTAACCCGTAGGCGATGGGGATGCGCATATCGGGATTACCCAACTGTGCAATCACCGAACCATCTTGATACGCCGCCATGGAGTGAATCACGCTTTGCGGGTGCACCACCACCTGGATTTGTTCGGGCGTGGCATCAAATAGCCAGCAGGCTTCAATAAGCTCTAACCCTTTATTCATCAGCGTGGCGCTATCCACTGATATCTTACGCCCCATCGACCAGTTCGGGTGAGCGCAGGCCTGTTCGGGGGTGACATTGTTGATGTCGGCCTGGCTCCAGGTACGAAACGGCCCTCCCGAGGCGGTTAGCAGCAGCTGACGAACGCCGTGCTTGGCAAGCCCGCCACGATGCTCCGCAGGTAGACACTGGTAAATGGCATTATGTTCGGAATCAATCGGCAGTAATGTTGCGCCAGAGCGCGAAACGGCTTCCATAAACAACGCGCCGCTCATCACCAGCGCCTCTTTATTGGCCAGTAGCACACGCTTGCCTGCCTCCGCGGCGGCTAGCGCCGGCAGCAAACCTGCCGATCCTACAATGGCCGCCATGACGCAGTCGACGCTGGCGTCCCGGGCAACGTCACACAGCGCCTGCGAACCTGCGTTCACTTCAGTTGACTGCCCAGCCCGCTGAAGCGCTTGGCGCAGCCAAGCGGCATCGGCTTCATCATCCAATACGGCGACCGCGGGGCGGTGCGCCAGGCACTGCGCTAGCAGAGCCTCTTTTGAGGTGTGCGCGGTCAGGGCATGGACACAATAGCGGTCGGGGTGGCGACTAATCACATCCAGCGTGCTGGTGCCCACAGAGCCTGTAGACCCAAGCACGGTCACGCGTTGCTTATTAGCGAGCTGACTCATAGTGGCGGCACCCGAGCAAACACCTCAACCAGGACTTCCACATAGAACAGCGCGAACAGCGGAATCGCCGCAGTAAGACTATCAATGCGATCCAGCACCCCGCCGTGACCCGGGAGCAACTGGCTCGAATCTTTGATATTGCGATGGCGCTTGAGCATGCTTTCCAGAAGATCCCCTAGCACAGAGGCCAAGGTGACGACGGCGGTGATGAGTATCAGAGCAATAGCGCCAGCCAGGCCCAGCGGCAACCAAAGTGCAAAGAGCATGGCCAGGATAGTGGTCGCGGCTAAGCCACCGAACACGCCCTCCCATGATTTGCCAGGACTTACGTGGGGAGCTAATTTACGCTTACCCCAATTACGCCCCACAAAGTAGGCGCCAATATCCGCGCACCAGACCAACAGCAGCACAAACAAAAGCCAAGCCATACCAACATCACGCAGAACGTTAAAGCCCACCCAGCAGGGCAACAGCACCCATAGGCCCATCGCCAACCGCCGCCCCGTGGCCTGCCACTGGCCACCTGCAGCAGGGTAGCGGGTTACCCAGTAGAGGTTCACCAGCCAGCCAACGGCGGAGAGCCACAGCGGCCATATCGATGTGGCCGCCCCGGTCAGCCACATGATCAGCATCAGCGCCGCCATCACGGCCACTAGCTGGGCACGCTGCGCCGTAACGGTAACGCCCGCCAGATTGGCCCACTCCCAGGTAGCAAGCAGCACCATCAGCGCCGTAAATAGCGCGAAAGCGCCGCCGTCTAAACCAAACAGGCCAACCAGCACCAGGGGTGCTAGCCAGGCTGCGGTGATAATCCGCTGTTTAAGCACCCTGCGCCTCTATTTGTTCGTCCGTCATGCCAAAGCGACGACGGCGCTGACAGAAGTCGTTTAATGCCGCATCAAACGCATCCGCACCGAAATCCGGCCATAGCAACGGGGAAAAATGCAGCTCGGCATAGGCCAACTGCCAGAGCATAAAGTTGGATAGCCGCTGCTCACCACTGGTACGTATGCACAGATCTACCGGCGGCACATCATCAACCCCCATTGCAGCGTCGAAGCACGTTTCATCGATTTCCGCAGGTGACAACACCCCTGCCGCCACCTGTTCGGCCAAAGTGCGCGCCGCTCGTGCGATATCCCACTGCCCCCCATAGTTGGCGGCAATCACCAAATGCATACCCGTGTTGTCCGCGGTTAACGCTTCAGCACGCTGAATATGCTTTTGGATGGCGTGAGAAAAGCCCCGCTGTTCACCAATAATCGAGAGGCGCACATTGCGCTCATTGAGCTTTTTGACTTCACGCTTAAGCGCCATCAAAAACAGCTCCATCAAGGCGTTGACCTCTGCGGCCGGACGTTTCCAGTTTTCACTGGAGAAGGCAAACAGGCTGAGGGTTTGCACCTCGCGCTCGGCGGCCCGCTGAATCACCGCACGGACGGTTTCCACCCCGGCTCGGTGCCCGCGCACCCCCGAAAGCCCCCGCGCGCGCGCCCAGCGATTATTGCCGTCCAT
Source organism: Halomonas sp. FeN2 (assembly GCF_020595105.1). NCBI lineage: Bacteria > Pseudomonadati > Pseudomonadota > Gammaproteobacteria > Oceanospirillales > Halomonadaceae > Halomonas > Halomonas sp. FeN2. The sequence goes on along the minus strand of NZ_CP074200.1, from coordinate 3,094,368 downwards.
AATGATGGCAACGTGAGACGGCGGGGCCTCCCCTGCCAGAGAAGACACGCTGGCGTCGTCCGGCTGTTTTTCAGGAAGCTGCGGTGACGTCATGGATTCTCGCACCAAAGGTCAGTCATAAAAAAACCAGCCAGAGTGTGGCAAAACGGGCAGCCAAAGCTGCCCGCGGCTGAATAAAGCACAGATTTATACCTGCATGAGATCCTGCTCTTTTGCAGTCAGCGCTTTATCGATCTCAGCGATATACTTATCGGTCAGCTTTTGAATCGCATCTTCGCCTTCACGCTGATCGTCTTCGGTGATCTCTTTATCTTTTAGCAATGATTTGAAATCACCGTTAGCATCGCGGCGCACGTTGCGTACGGCAACGCGGGCGTTTTCAGCTTCGCTACGCGCCTGCTTGATATACCCTTTGCGGGTCTCTTCGGTGAGCATCGGCATCGGCACACGGATCACGTTGCCGGCACTGGCCGGGTTCAAACCAAGATCAGAGGTCATGATGGCCTTTTCGATCTTCTGCACCATGCCCTGCTCCCACGGCGCAATCGTCAGCGTGCGGGCGTCCTCAACGTTGACCGATGCCACTTGGCTAAGCGGTACCTGGCTGCCGTAATAGTCCACGGTAACAGCGTCTAAAATGCTCGGGTGAGCACGACCGGTACGAATTTTATTGAAGTTGCTATGCAGCGCCTCAACGCTTTTTTGCATGCGCGAATCGGCATCTTTCTTAATATCGTTGATCACGTCATTACCCTCTGTATATCAGCGTGCCTTCCTTGCCCCCTACGACCATATTCAGTAGGGCACCAGGCTTATTCATATCAAATACCCGCACCGGCATATTATGGTCACGTACCAGGCAGATAGCGGTCAAATCCATAACGCCCAATTTCTGATCCAGGGCGTCGTCGTAAGAGAGCTGGTCGTACTTCACCGCATCCGGATGTTTTACCGGGTCTTTATTGTAGACGCCATCGACTTTGGTCGCTTTGATCACGACGTCAGCGTCTACCTCAATACCGCGCAAACAGGCAGCAGAGTCGGTGGTGAAGAAGGGATTGCCTGTGCCTGCAGAAAACAGCACTACGTCCCCTGAGGTTAAGTAGCGAATGGCGGTACGCCGGTCATAGTGCTCTACTACGCCGCTCATCGGGATGGCAGACATCACGCGCGAGCGGATATTGGAGCGCTCTAACGCATCACGCATCGCCAGCGCATTCATTACGGTCGCCAGCATGCCCATGTGGTCACCGGTGACACGATCCATGCCAGCTTCATTGAGCGCCGCGCCACGGAACAAGTTACCACCGCCAATCACGATGCCCACCTGCACCCCGATGCCGACGAGCTGGCCAATTTCCAGCGCCATGCGGTCGAGCACCTTAGGGTCAATACCAAAATCGTGCTCACCCATCAGCGCTTCGCCAGAAAGCTTGAGCAAAATACGTTTGTATTTTGACTTCGAACCCTCAGCCTTGCTGGGTGCTACATGGGGGGTAGGTTCTTGAACATCACGCGACATGGCATCTCTCCTGAGGCAGACCTGTAAACAGGCAGGCGGGTCAGCCCCTTGGTATAAAACCAGTGTATAAAACCAGCTATCTTAGGGCCGATTATACTAGCATTAATTATACAGGGGCCGGATACGCGAAGGCGTGCGCTCACGCGCACGCCATCTTTTTTCTGAAACCTCTGACCTTAGCGACGGCCAGCCTGTTCCATAACTTCTTTAGCGAAGTCGACTTCTTCTTTCTCGATACCTTCGCCAACTTCAAAGCGCGTAAAGCCAACCACTTCGCCGCCAGCAGCTTTGACGAACTCAGCAACCGTCTGGTTGGGATCTTTTACAAACGGCTGCTCGGTCAGGCTGTTTTCTGCCAGGTACTTTTTCAAGCGGCCCTGAACCATTTTCTCAGCGATCTGCTCCGGCTTACCAGCCATATCCGGCTGGGCCAGAATAATCGCTTTTTCCTGATCCAGCTGCTCTTGGGGCATATCGGCAGGGTGCGCAACCGCAGGGTTTATCGCCGCAACGTGCATCGCGACGTCTTTCGCGACTTGCGAAGTACCGCCAGTTAGCACGGTCAGAACGCCAATACGGCCACCGTGGACGTATTCACCTACTAAACCACCGTCAGCAGCGTTTACAACGATGGCACGACGTACACCGATGTTCTCGCCGATTTTCTGAACTAGTTGCTCGCGAGCAGTTTCCAGCTCGCCAGCCATAACGGCAGCGACATCTTCACTTTTGGCAGTAAAGAAAGCCGCAGCGATTTTGTCGGCAAACGCGATGAAGTTGTCATCACGAGCAACAAAGTCGGTCTCGGAGTTGATTTCAACCATTACGCCGTAGCTGCCATCTTCCGCTACACGCGTAACCACTACACCTTCTGCGGCGATACGATCGGCTTTCTTCGCCGCTTTTAGGCCGGAGCTTTTGCGCAGGTTTTCAATCGCAACTTCGATATCACCGTCGGTTTCGGTGAGTGCTTTTTTACACTCCATCATGCCGAGACCGGTACGTTCGCGAAGTTCCTTGACCTGAGAGGCGCTGATAGCTGCCATGAGAATTCACCTCTGAAATGGTTCTATGAGAGTTAGACGCAACACAGAGTATAGGCATGATAAATGACCATCATGTATCACGCTGCCCTATGTCTCTCTGTATTGCGAGGCCGGTATTGAGTGCCGGCAAATTCGTCCGCCCAGACAGTTCATCTGTAGCGGGAAAAAGGGGGCAAAGCCCCCTTTATCTTGATGCGGCATACCTGCTCGCCGCATCCACTGCTGCGATTACTCGGCGGCAGTGTTGTCTTCAGCTGCAGCGGCCTCTTCGGTCACTTCAACGAACTCTTCAGCGTTGGCTTCTTTGGCACGGCCACACGCATCCGCAATCGCTTTTACGTAGATCTGGATAGCGCGGATAGAGTCATCGTTGCCGGGGATTACGTAGTCAACGCCATCGGGGTTGGAGTTAGTATCCACCACGCCGATAACCGGGATGCCCAGTTTGTTGGCTTCGTTGATCGCGATGCGCTCGTGGTCAACGTCGATCACGAACAGTGCGTCCGGTAGGCCGCCCATGTTCTTGATACCGCCGATAGAGCGCTCAAGCTTTTCCTGCTCGCGAGTTGCTACCAAAACTTCTTTCTTGGTCAGCTTCTCAAAGGTGCCGTCTTCGCGCATGGTTTCAAGATCACGCAGACGCTTAATGGACTGACGGATGGTCTTGAAGTTAGTCAACATGCCGCCCAACCAGCGATGGTTGACGAAGTGCTGGCCAGCACGATTGGCTTCTTCTTTAATTACCTTGCTAGCGCTGCGCTTGGTGCCAACAAACAAAATTTTGTTGTTGGATGCCGCCATCTTCTCGACCACATCGATCGCTTCGTTCAGCGCCGGAAGGGTGTGCTCAAGGTTGATGATGTGAATCTTGTTGCGCGCGCCGAAGATAAATTTGCTCATCTTCGGGTTCCAGTACTTGGTCTGGTGACCGAAGTGAGCGCCTGCTTTCAGCAGGTCACGCATATTAACGTGAGACATGATAGAACTCCTAAAACTCGGGTTAGGCCTCCACGCACCCCATGGATCCGACCGTTGACCACGTTAGACGCTGCCAGCGGCACCCGGGACCATGTGCCGGTGCATGTGTGTTTTTAAGGCTTGATAGTAAGCATCGCGCCCGAATGTCGAGCACGCTGCGGATTCATCGCCCTGCCCTACTGCGTCCTTCCCAGCCAAGAAGCTCGGAATCACGATTGCAGGAAAGCGCGCGGCTTTATACCATAGATCATTGCCAAGATGAAGTCGCACCCCGTTTGACGGTCTTAAATTGCGCCATTCAATTTTCCATTCTGCATTCATATCGAGCATTCATGAACGTTCCTATCAAGACGCCTTCTGAAATCGAACACATGCGCGAAGCCGGGCGCCAAGCGGCTAGCGTGATTGAAATGATCACCCCCCATATCCAGGCAGGCATTAGCACGGGGGAAATTGACCGTCTCTGTCATGAGTATATTGTTAACGAGCTGGGCTCGACCCCTGCACCGCTGAACTACCATGGTTTTCCCAAAGCGACCTGCACGTCGATCAACCATGTGGTGTGCCACGGCATCCCCGACGACGCCAAGAAGCTCAAAAATGGCGACATCATGAACCTGGATATCACCGTTAAGACCACCGACGGCTACCACGGCGACTCCAGCGTAATGTTCGTTGTGGGTGAGACCATCCAGGGCGAAAGGCTGTGCCGCATTACTCAGGAGTGCCTGTATAAAAGTATCGAGCTGGTGAAGCCTGGCGTGCGCCTCTCAGAGCTTGCCCGCGTGATTCAAAAACATGCCGAAAGCAACGGCTACTCCGTCGTTCGGGACTTCTGCGGCCACGGCATCGGCGCCGAATTCCACGAAGAGCCGCAGTTTTTACACTACGACGGCTACGCACCGGATGCCGACATTAAGCTCGCCGCAGGCATGTGCTTTACCATCGAGCCGATGATTAACGTTGGCGGGTATAAAACCAAGGTGCTACGCGATGGCTGGACCGCCGTCACCAAAGATCGCAGCCTTTCAGCGCAGTGGGAACATACGCTGCTAGTGACCGAGGGCGGTGTAGAAGTACTGACCGCGCGTGGCGATGAAGACTTCAGTTTTCTAACCAACTGATGCTATTACACCACCACCGGTTTGAGCCGGACACCACGCTTTTCGACCTGGATCTTTTCCGTACCGAGCTTGCCGGCTCACGTTCGCCGGTAGCGCCCTTCAAGGCCGCGCTGCGCGAGCTACAGGCGCGCCTGGACGACCAGTTCCGCGCCGGTGCGGACATCCGCGACCTTGTGCGCGGCCGCGCCTGGTACCTGGATCAGCTACTGGCGATTGCCTGGGCGCAGCATGAGTGGCCCGATGATGGCATTGCGCTGGTGGCGGTCGGCGGCTATGGCCGTGGTGAGCTACACCCCCATTCGGATATCGATCTGCTGCTACTGCTGGAGCAGGACGACGACACCGCCTATCGCGAACCGCTGACCGCCTTTATCACCTTCTTGTGGGATATTGGCCTGGAAATTGGTCACAGCGTTCGCTCACTTAGCGACTGTGAGCGGGAAGCCGAAGCGGATGTCACGGTGATCACCAACCTGCTCGAATCTCGCCTGATTGCGGGGCCAGAAAGCCTGCGCGAAGCGATGCGTGAACGCCTCAGCGCCGAACACATTTGGCCCGCGGATCGCTTTTTTGAAGCCAAGTGGCAGGAGCAGATTTCGCGCCACTACCGCTACAACAACTCCGAGTACCACTTAGAACCGAACCTCAAAAGCTCCCCTGGCGGACTACGGGATATCCAGATGATCGGCTGGGTGGCCAAGCGCCACTTCGGTACCGAGCAGTACACCGACATCGTCGCCAACGGCTTTATGAATGATGCCGAACTGCGCATTTTAAGCCAGGGGCAGGCGTTCTTGTGGCAGGTGCGCTATGCCCTGCATATGATTACCGACCGCGCCGAAGACCGCCTGCTGTTTGACCACCAGCGCACCATCGCCGAAATGTTTGGCTTCCGCGATACGCCGGAACGTCTGGCGGTTGAGCAGTTTATGAAGCGCTACTACCGGCACGTCACCGCGCTGGCAGGACTTAACGATATGCTGCTGCAGCACTTTGACGAGGTCATCCTGCGCGGCAAAGAGGCGCTGGAAACCGTCAAACTCAACGAGCGTTTTGAGACCAAAGGCGGCTATATCCAGGTGCGCTCGCGGACGCTTTTCCGCGAGCGCCCTGCGGCGATGCTAGAGCTATTCCTGTTGATGGCCAAGCACCCCGAAATCGAAGGAGTGCGGGCAGACACTATCCGGTTAATTCGCGATCATCGCCACCAGATCGACGACCACTACCGGGAAGATCCGCGCCATCAGCGACTATTTATGGCCATTATGCGCGCCCCCGGCAACGTGCCCCGCCAGCTGCGGCGCATGAACCGTTACGGCATTCTGGGCAAATACCTGCCTGAATTTGGCCGCGCCATAGGGCTGATGCAGCACGACCTGTTTCACATCTACACGGTCGATGCTCACACCCTGCTGCTGCTCAAATTTCTGCACAATTTCCGCAAACCGGAAGCGAAAGGTGACTTTCCTGTGGCAGTGGCCTTGATGCAGCAGTTGCCCAAACTCGACCTGTTATGGATTGCTGGGCTGTTTCACGACATTGGCAAGGGCCGCGGCGGCGACCACTCGGAAATCGGCGCCCGGGACGTTGAGCATTTTTGCCAGCGCCACCACGTCTCGCCCCACGACACTAATCTGGTCAGTTGGCTGGTTGAGCACCATCTATTGATGTCGATGACCGCGCAAAAGCGCGACATCAGCGACCCCGATGTGATTCGTGATTTTGCCCTGATCGTGCGTAACGAAACGCGGCTGGACTACCTTTACGTGCTCACCGTGGCCGACATTAATGCCACCAACCCCACGCTGTGGAACGGCTGGCGGGCATCGCTGCTGCGCCAACTACACGCTGAAACCAAGCGCGCCCTGCGCCGCGGCCTGAACAATCCGCCCGACCGCGACGACTGGGTGCGGGAAACGCGCACCGAAGCACGCTCTTTGCTGCAGACCATCGGCGTTAATCGTGAGCAAATCGATCATCTTTGGGAATCGCTAGGGGAAGACTACTTCCTGCAGTACGCGCCCAGCGAAATCGTTTGGCAGACCCAGGGCATTCTCAATCACAACCAGTCACCGCTGCCGCTGGTGTTGATCAGCGCACCGACTGCGGACATGTCCGAAGGTGGCACCAAAGTGTTTATCCATACCCGCTCGGTGGATGACCTTTTCGCGGCTACCGCCGCTGCCATGGAGCAGTTGGGGCTCTCGATTCACGATGCGCGCATTGCGACCTCCCACAACGATTGGACGCTGAATACCTTTATCGTGCTCGACAACCATGGCCAGCCCATTCGTGACCCAAGCCACATCGAAGAGATGCGCCAACATCTGGTGGAAGAGCTTGATGACCCGGACGACTATCCGGACATCGTCACCCGCCACACGCCGCGCCAGCTCAAGCACTTCAAGGTGCCCACGGAGGTGCTAATTGAGCAGGATCCGGCCAATGAGCGCACGCTGCTAGAGCTAACGGCTCCCGACCGTCCCGGCCTGCTGGCCCGGGTGGGACGTATCTTTATGGAGCAGGACATCTCGCTGTCCGCGGCAAAAATCGCCACCCTCGGTGAACGGGTAGAAGACGTCTTTTTCATTACCACCAAAGCAGGCGAACCGCTGACCGACCCCGAGCGCCAGCAGCAGCTGCGCGAACGTCTGATTGAGGTATTGGGGGTTTAAGAAACAACTGCGTTTAAGAGTGCAGGTAACTAGGTGCCAAGGGCAGGTTGGAGCGAGGGTCTTTCGACATGGCCGGAAATTGTTCCCGACAATTCCGGCATTTCCGCCATCCATGGCGGTCAGATGTCGAAAGTAGCGCCCACGGACGGGATCACAGCGCCCTCGCGGAAACCTGCCCTCGGCACCGACAAGCCTGCTCGAGAACTCTGATCGCCCGGTTAGGTTTGAGCCTGCACCTGGGCTTGCCTATAATCGACGGTTTACGCCGCCAGCCATCAACGGACACATCATGAACGCCGACCTCGACGCCCTGCATCCCTACCCGTTTGAAAAGCTGGCTGCGCTGAAAGCCGACCTAACGCCTCCAGCCAACCTGGCGCATATCCCGCTGACCATTGGCGAACCCCAGCACGCGCCCTACCCAGCGGCGCTTGAAGCGCTGGTGGCGCACCAACTGGAAATGGCCCGTTATCCTGCGACCAATGGCCTGCCAGCGCTCCGACAAACCATCGCCAGCTGGGCAAGCCAACGCTTTCAACTGCGCGAACTCGACAGCGAACGCCACGTGGTGCCCGTTAACGGCACTCGGGAAGCCATTTTTGCCTTTGTACAGGCGGCGCTGGATCGCAGCCGCCCGGCGAAAGTCGCGGTGCCCAATCCGTTTTATCAAATCTACGAAGGTGCGACGCTGCTGGCAGGCGGCGAGCCGCTCTATTTAGACTGTACCGCTGAGAATAATTTTCGGCCCGACGTTAGCGCCGTGCCTGCCGCTACGTGGCGCGATGTGCAAATCGTCTTTATCTGCTCGCCGGGCAACCCCACCGGTGCGGTCACGCCCCTTGATGAATTTAAGCAGCTGATTGCCCTCGCCGACGCACACGACTTTATTATCGCCTCGGACGAGTGCTACTCGGAGCTCTACCTCGACGAAACAGCCCCACCGCCTGGGCTGCTGCAAGCTTGTGCCGAGCTGGGTCGTGATGATTACCGGCGCTGCGTGGTCTTTCACTCGCTCTCCAAGCGCTCCAACCTGCCGGGCCTGCGCTCGGGCTTTGTGGCGGGGGATGCGGCACTGCTCACCCCGTTTAAGCGTTACCGCACTTACCACGGCTGTGCTATGTCGCTACCGCTTCAGCACGCCTCCATCGCCGCATGGCAGGATGAGCAGCACGTGCGCGCCAACCGCGACGCCTACCGCGAAAAATTTAGCGCGGTCACGGAGGTGCTCGCCCCGATCATGGATTTTCCCGCGCCACAAGCTAGCTTTTACCTATGGCCTGCGGTGCCCGGTGGTGACGATATTGCCTTTACTCAGAGGCTGTTTGCCGAGCAGCACGTTAGCGTACTGCCCGGCAGCCTAATGGGACGCACGGGTGAAAATGGCGTTAACCCCGGCGCAGGACGTTTGCGCCTAGCGCTGGTGGCTGAATTAGCGCCCACCCTTGAAGCCGCCCAACGAATTCGCCATCTCGTCGAGCGCGGTTAACAACATTTTCTGGTTCAACATTCTCAGGAGGTCGTATGCTGACGCTGTATATCATCGATAACTGCGATACCTGCCGCAAAGCGCGTAAAGCGTTGGATGAAAAAGCGCTGCTGTATAAAACCCACGATCTGCGCAAAGATGGTCTCTCTGCGGCGCTACTAGAACACATTTTACATCGTGTACCGCTTGTGGAAGTCATTAATAAACGCAGCAAAACCTGGCGCGAACTTTCCGATGAGGAAAAAGATTACGACGCCAACTCGGCTCGCCAACTAATGATGAAATACCCCACGCTGCTGAAGCGGCCGCTGCTGGAAGTAGACGACTCCACTATCTTGGTCGGCTACAGCGAGGGCGATTACGACCAGCTCGGCTAAGTACTCAAGTGGCCAAGCGCTTAAGCAGCTAGATACATGAGCAACTAAGTACTTTAGCACCTAGGTACCTTGGCTTTACCCACTCCTCTTCACTACTTATCACTACAGGACAACTTCTTATGCTGAGCTTTGCGCTTGGAATCGGCACTCAAAACACCCAGGGCGACTGGCTGGAAATCTACTATCCGGCGCCGCTGCTCAACCCACCAGCCAGCCTGGTGGAAGCCGCTAAACAGGCTCTGGACGCCCCCCAAGGCAACGCCGCCATCAGCTTTTTGCCCGAAGACTGCACACGCTTGGCTAAAGCGTTAGAAGCCGCGGGGCACTCAGCCCAGGCAGAGCTTGCCGAAGCGCTCTCTGCCAGCCAGCGCCCGCTGGTCGCGATGTTCCTGGAGAGCGACGAAGCGCCACAAACCGCGCCAGAGGTGTATTTAAAGCTCCACCTGCTGTCCCACCGATTGGTCAAACCTCATGGTCTCGATCTTACCGGCATGTTTGGCCTGCTGCGCAATATTGCCTGGACCAACGAAGGCGCCATCGACATTGAAGAGCTGCCTACACGCCGCCTGAAGGCGCGTATGGCGGGCCGCGCGCTGTCTGTCGACTGTGTGGATAAATTCCCCAAAATGACTGACTACGTGGTGCCTACCGGCATCCGCATTGCAGACACCGCCCGCGTACGCCTCGGCGCTTATCTGGGCGAAGGCACGACTGTCATGCACGAAGGCTTCGTCAACTTCAACGCAGGCGCCGAAGGCCCCGGCATGATCGAAGGTCGCATCTCAGCCGGCGTAATGGTCGGCAAAGGCTCCGACTTGGGCGGCGGCTGCTCCACCATGGGTACTCTCTCAGGTGGTGGCAATATCGTCATTAAGGTCGGGGAAGGCTGCCTGATCGGTGCTAATGCGGGCATTGGCATTCCGCTGGGTGACCGCTGCACGGTAGAAGCTGGTCTGTACATCACCGCTGGTTCCAAAGTGACCTTACTGGATGATCAGGGCCAGGAAGTGAGCACCGTTGCCGCCCGCGAGCTGGCCGGACAAGACGACCAGCTGTGGCGCCGCAACTCCCAGAATGGCCGCATTGAGTGCTTGACCAATAAAAGTGCTATCGCCCTGAACGAGGCACTGCATGCCCACAACTAAGCCTGAAGGACTGTCGCCGACGCTCACGCTCGCCTTTGAGCTGCTCAGCCGAGCCTCGGTAACACCGGATGACGAGGGCTGCCAGGAACTCATGATCGAGCGCTTAGCAGCGCTCGGTTTTCATATTGAGCGGTTACCGTTTGGCGACGTAAAGAATTTCTGGGCGGTGCGCGGCCATCACGGCCCGGTGGTGGCTTTCGCGGGCCATACCGACGTGGTGCCCAGCGGCCCCTACACCAACTGGCAGTACCCACCGTTCGAGCCCTGCATTGATGACGAGGGCATGCTGTGCGGGCGCGGCGCGGCTGATATGAAAGGCAGCCTGGCCTCAATGCTGACCGCCGTTGAGCGCTTTGTGACCCACCACCCGGATCACGATGGCCGTATTGCTTTTCTGATCACCTCCGATGAAGAGGGCCCGGCAGTCGACGGCACTCGCGCGGTGGTCGAGCACCTGCGCGAGCGTAATGAACGCCTCGACTACTGCATTGTCGGCGAACCATCCTCGACCACACGACTGGGCGATGTGATAAAAAACGGGCGCCGCGGCTCACTGGGCGCCACGCTGCACATTAAAGGCGTGCAGGGTCACGTGGCCTATCCGCATTTAGCGCGCAACCCCATTCACCAGGCCATGCCAGCGCTGGATGCGCTAGTCAACGAACATTGGGACGCGGGCAACGACTTTTTCCCCGCCACCAGTTTTCAGATTTCCAATCTGCGCGCAGGCACCGGGGCCACCAACGTGATCCCTGGCGATGTGGAAGTGGTGTTTAACTTTCGCTTCTCCACCGAGGTGACCTCTGATGAGCTCAAAGCGCGCACGGAAACCATTCTCGACCAGCATGGATTGGAATATCAGATAGACTGGACGCTCAACGGCGAGCCGTTTTTAACCGCGGAAGGCGCGCTGGTTGACGCCGCCATTAAAGGCGTTGAAGCGGTGACCGGCGAGCGCCCGGCGCTCTCTACCAGCGGCGGCACCTCGGATGGCCGCTTTATCGCCACCCTTGGCGCTCAAGTGGTAGAGCTAGGCCCGCTCAACGACACCATCCACAAGGTCAATGAGCGCGTTCGCGCCAGCGATCTGGACGACTTAAGCCGGATTTACGAAGCGACGCTGCAAGCGCTGCTCTCCTCCGGCGAGGTAAACCTATGATGGAGCGTTACCCCGATATAGAGATTTACCTGGCCAGCGTGTCGCTTGATGCACTCAATGAGTGGTTGAAAAACACACTAATAGCGCCACCGCTGAGTCCTGCAGGCAAAGGCCAATGGAAAACCCGCGGCCAATACCAGGGCGACTGCGTGCCGGTATTGCTGGTAGACAAAGCCGCTGATGGCTTTGCCAGCCTATGGTTTGATAGCAACCACACGCCGTGGATGACCGACCAGGAGTGTGCCCAGCAGGCCGCAGAAGCGCTGCAAACCGAAATACGTTGTTCACTGGGCGGCTGGCACCCCGGCGATGATCCTGACCGTTTCTGGCAAGTGCTGCCCGGTGGCAAAGAAGGGGCAATAGAGTGGCCCGACTCAGGGCGTTAATCGAGCTCTTTAAACGTAAACGACCCCGCCAAGGCGGGGTCGTTTGCTAACCAACTTTCAATTTAGCCAGCCGTAAGGCTCACTCAATAATACTGACATCGTCGGCCTGCAAACCACGCTCATTTTTAATCACGTGATAACGCACGATTTGGCCTTCTGCCAGCATACGCGGGCCACGACCACGAATGGCACGGAAGTGTACAAACACATCTTCGCCATTATCGCGGGTAATAAAACCGTAGCCTTTGTTGGTATTGAACCACTTCACTTCACCCTCTTCGCGGCCATCGTTAGGATCAATGATGTCTTCCTCTTCATCATCCTCCATAGGGGCGGCCGCTTGGGGTTGGCGCGGTGCTGGCTTGGGACGAACCACAGCATCGGACGCCACCACGATTGAGGGCGCAAAAGCGGCAGACGCTAATGTGCCAATACACAGAACAATAAAACTACCTATCGCAACGGCAATATAGACACCGCTAACTCCACTGATTGCCAGCTCGGCCATCCACAGCTCGGCGAGGGCACTATCGGTTAAATGAACAATCCCCGCCAGCAAAAGTGGCGTGGGGGCGGCAAGTAATACACTGATTAAGAAACAGCGAAACACAACTTTTGGGTTCATAGAAAAAAAAAGCTCTCTTGTTGTATGGGTAACAGACGAAGGACAATACCCGCACTATCAGGCCCATTCCCAATAGCACCGGCATACTACTACATAAGGCTGCAATGTTATCATGACCCACGAATTATCGCCTGTTGACCTGGCTCAACGTCTTGAATCTTTAGAGAGTCGCATAGCCCACCAAGAGCACTGGCTGGATACCCTGGATCAAGCGGTGGTACAACAGGAGCGCCGTCTGGAGAAACTGGAGCAGCTCAGCGGGCTAATGCGCGAACGCCTGCGTGAGCAGCACCAGGCACTCCAGGCAAGCGAACCCCAGGGCGACCAGCGCCCCGAGGATGAACTTCCGCCCCACTACTGAGCTAACGCCAGCCCCGGATGCGACTAATTAATTAGCCGCCGGCAGCTAGCGCTCAACAGCTTAGCGGCCAACAACGCTCGCAGGGTCAATACTTTCCAGCCCAAAGGCATCCGCTACGGCCTGGTAGGTGACTTGCCCCGCGTGCACGTTAAGGCCCGGCAGGAAGTGCGGGTCGTCACGCAGCGCCTGCTGCCAGCCCTTATCTGCCAGGGCGAGTACAAAGGGCAGCGTGGCGTTGGTCAGCCCCTGGGTGGAGGTACGTGCTACCGCGCCGGGCATATTGGCCACGCAGTAGTGCACCACCCCATCGACGATATAGGTCGGCTCGGCATGAGTGGTGGGCTTGCTGGTTTCAAAACAGCCACCCTGATCGATCGCAACATCGACCAGCACGCTGCCGGGCTTCATATCGGCCAGCATACTGCGAGTGATTAGTTTTGGTGCAGCGGCGCCGGGCACCAGCACCGCACCAATGATCATGTCAGACTCACGGGTGGCCGTTTCCAGTGCGTCTGCGGTGGAGTAAACCGTTTTGATGCGGCCCTGATAACGATCATCGAGTACTTCAAGCCGCGCTAACGACTTATCCAGAATGGTAACCTCCGCGCCTAACCCTAACGCCATGCGCGCAGCGTTTTCGCCTACCACGCCACCCCCGATCACGGTTACCTTACCTGGCGCCACGCCCGGCACACCGGGCAGCAGCACGCCCGCACCGCCCTGGGCCTTCTCCAGGCTATGGGCCCCCGCCTGCACTGCCATGCGACCCGCTACGGTGCTCATTGGCGCCAGCAGCGGCAGGCCACCGCGGGTATCGGTAATGGTTTCATAGGCAATACAGGTGGCACCGCTCTCCATCAGTCCACGGGTAAGGGGCTCTTCAGCGGCCAGGTGCAGATAGGTGAACAGCGTATGCTGTGGGGTGAGTCGCGCCACTTCGTCCGGCTGCGGCTCTTTCACCTTGAGAATCAGCTCAGCGTTGCGCCACAAAGCGTCCACATCCGCTTCTATTTGTGCGCCGGCGGCTTGAAAATCAGCATCGCTAAAGCCTGCACCTTCTCCAGCACCGGCCTGAACGCTCACCTGATGGCCGCGCCCGGCTAATTCCCGCGCGCCGGTAGGGGTTAAGGCCACGCGATACTCGTGATTTTTGATCTCTTTGGGGACGGCAATTTTCATTGGATTTTTCCTGTGCTTTTAAAGGTGAGTCATGTTGTTAAGCAAATTACAGCACAGCTAACGTTGATCACCACCCCAGGAACACAAAACAAAAAAAACGCCGGTTAAGGCGTTTTTTAGGAGAAAAATCTAGCGATTGCCGGTTCTACACGAAAAAATCCACTTCTTTCTTAGTCACTCCACAATAACTGCGTTGCCGTAGATACGTCGATACTCCTCAGGCAGCCGTTTGGGCCGCCCCGTTGAAAGCGCCACGCAGGCAAAGCGTGTACGGGCGTATAGCAGTGTTTTCGCATCGTTGACACGCACCAGCTGAAAACGGCGCGTGAGACTGAAGCGCTCGTCACAATCGACAATCCAGGTAGCCAGCTGTAGCTCATCACCTGCAAAGGCAGGCGCGAGGTAATCCAGCTCGTGGCGGTGAACCACCATGGCCCGGTCAAGCTCTCGGTAACGCTCGATAGAGAGGCCGAGCGCGACCGAGTGAGCCCAGCTAATCTGCTCAACCCAGCGCAGGTATTCACTGTTGTTGACGTGCTGATAAGCATCGATTGCCTCATCGGCCACGCGAATATCGATCACAAAAGGATCGGGCAGCGCCCACTCCATCGGCTAACTCCTGTGTACCTTGACTCCCCTGTACTCGGGCTTCGCTTACTCCTAGCCGCCTGAACTAGTCGCGGAACACACGCACACCCAGCGCCTTCAGGTAAGACGTTTCGGGAATAGCCGGATGCACCGGGTGATCAGGCCCTTGGTGACCTTGGAAAATCACCTGCCCGTGACGATCCTGATGGCGAACCGCCCCACGCACGACGTCCATTAAACGCTCGGGCGCCAGGTGCATGGAGCAGGACGCAGACAACAGCAGACCATCGCGACCCAGCAGGCGCATGGCCTCGCGGTTCAAGCGGGCGTAGGCGCGCTCACCGTTGGGAATGTCCTTGCGCTTTTTGATAAACGCCGGCGGGTCAAGAATGACCACGTCAAACTCCTCACCGTCTGCCTTCAACGCCGCTAACGCTTCAAACGCATCTCCCTCACTGACAGCTACCTTCTCCTGCACGCCGTTCAGCTCGGCGTTGCGGGCGACTTGATCCAGCGCCGGGCCTGAAGAGTCCAGGCACAGCACCTCTTTCGCACCATGAACGGCCGCCTGCACGCCCCAACCACCTACGTAGCTGAATACGTCCAGCACGCGCTTACCTTCCACATTGCGATTGATCCATTCGCGATTAACCCGGTGATCAAAAAACCAGCCGGTCTTTTGACCGTTCAGCACCGGCACCACAAAGCGGGCACCGTTCTCTTCGAGCACCACTTCGTCAGGCAGCGTGCCTTTGATGACGTCAACATGGGCCTCAAGACCTTCCTGACGACGGCCGCCTGTATCGTTACGGAAGACGATCACCTCGGGTTTGATGACTTTTTCCAGCGCATCGACAATCTCATCCGCCAGCGCCTGCATACCCGCGGTATTGAGCTGCACGACGAGGACATCACCAAAGCGATCGATCACCAAGCCTGGCAGCAGGTCACCTTCGCCGTGAACCAAGCGGTAGAACGGCTGCGCATACAGGCGCTGACGCAGTGCCAACGCTTGATTAAAGCGGTGTACAAACAGCGAACGATCCAAGCGCATCTCGGGGTCACGAGACATTATCCGGGCAGCAATTAACGAATGGGGATTCACATAAGCGACGGCCATCACTTTGCCATTGGAGGCTTCTACCAGTGCGGTTTCGCCTGCCGCAAAGTTTTTCAGCGGCGTCTCTTTGATATCCACCTCATTGGAGTAGATCCAAAGATGGCCCGCTTTCAGGCGGCGGTCGGCATTTTTATTCAGTCGCAGGCGTTGGGTCACAGCAATCTCCAAAAAACGTAAGCAAAGCAATACTTAAATAAAACGTAACTATTCAGTAGGTTTCAGGCTGTACTCGCCAACCTGCTGTTTCATCAGGCATAGATAGCTGCCCCCGTGGGAGGCAGCTTTAGCTCGCGACCCTCCAAGCTTCCAGCCGGAAGACACCAAGGGGTGCCTTCGGCACCCTTCGTCGACGTGTCGAACCAACGATAAATCGCCCTCCCACAAATAGCTTCTGGCTTAGTGCTGGCTATAGGGTGTTGTGGGAAGCAGCTTTAGCTCGCGACCCTTTAGGCTGCCAGCATGAGCTGAACAGTTACAATAAAACAGTAGCACTGATAGGTAGGCATTAGCGCTGACAGCCGGGGCAGAACACACTAGCACGCTGGCCAAGCGTAATGCGCCTAAGCTCAGCGCCACAGCGCAAACAAGGCTGACCGTGGCGACCATAAACATTAAGGCGCTGGGCAAAGTAGCCGGGCTCCCCCTGGCCACTGACAAAATCCCGCAGCGTGGTGCCGCCCTGGGTAATTGCCGCCGCCAGCACTTCTTTCACGGCCAGGGCCAAGGCGTCATAGCGAGCACGGGAAACTCTTCCCGCCGCACGGCGCGGATCAATACCGGCCATAAAGAGCGCTTCAGCCGCATAGATATTGCCAGCACCAACCACCACTTGGTTATCCATCAGAAACGGCTTTACCGCCACGCGCTTGTTACGCGAAAGCGTGTAGAGCCATTTGCCGTTAAACGCATCAGACAGGGGCTCCGGGCCCAAGTGAGCAAGCCGCTTATCCTGCGCTGCGTCTGTGGCCTGCCAATCCACAAAGCCAAACCGACGGGGATCATGATAGCGCAGCACGTAGCCGCTGGCAGTCACGACGTCCACGTGGTCATGCTTTTTAGGCAAGTCCCCCACCCGGGCAATCCGCAGACTGCCCGACATACCCAAATGCCATAGCAGCGTCGCGCTAGCGTCTCCTTCAAGCGCGCCACCCACCTGGATAGGAATCTGCAGGTATTTTGCCCGCCGCATCAACACTCCAATGCGCGCACCGACCAGCCGCTCGGCCAGATCATCGGGCACGGGCACACGCAGCCGCGGCTGACGAACCAGCACTTCGGTGACTTCCTGACCTTCAATATAGGGAGCAATCCCGCGCCGGGTGGTTTCAACTTCAGGAAGTTCGGGCATATTTAGATATCGTACCTGCCTGTAGTGACAGCCTAATGAAGGTGGTTTAGCGAAGCATGCGATACACGAAAGACATGCATGCAAAAACCCGGCTTGAGGCCGGGTTTTTGAACAGGCGCTCGCCTGCAGTGGAAGCTGATCAACATCGCAAAAGCGATTACTTGATCTTGGCTTCCTTGTAGATCACGTGCTTACGGATGACCGGATCGAATTTCTTGAACTCGAATTTATCCGGAGTGTTTCGCTTGTTCTTATCAGTGGTGTAGAAGTGGCCTGTACCGGCACTGGACACCAACTTGATTTTATCGCGCATGGTTTAACTCTCCCAAAATGCTTGGCCCAAAATACCTGGCCCAAAGGGCTTTGTATAATAAAGCTGGCTTAGATAGCGTCGCCACGCTTACGAATAGCAACCAAAACTGTGTCGATACCTTTCTTGTCGATGATGCGCATTCCTTTAGTGGAAACGCGCAGCTTGACGAAGCGGTTCTCAGACTCAACCCAAAAACGATGGGTGTGCAGGTTCGGCAAGAAACGACGACGTGTCTTACGCTGGGAGTGTGAAACGTTATTTCCAGTTACCGGACGCTTGCCGGTAACCTGACATACTTTGGACATTAGAGCCTCCAACTGCTTGGCCAGGATATAATAACCTGAGTGTTCAAAACTGTCGGGCAAACCGGAGCAGGGAAGGTGTCGACGCCGTTAACCGCCAAGCTTTATCCAAATCCGTTATTCAACCCAAGTTTAAAGGTGGCACTTTATACCAGAGCACCCGACTTACAGCAAGCAAAACCCACAAAAAAGGCTGAAAAGGCACTTTTTTGCTCATTTTACTTAGCCAATATTGCATAGAGCACTGCATACTGACGCTGCCTATAGCCAGCCGCGCTCGGCAAAAGAGATCACTTCTCCATCCCCCACCACGAAATGATCCAACACGCGCACGTCAAAAAGTGCCAACGCGTCTTTTAGCCGTTCCGTGATACGTCGATCAGCATCGCTTGGCTCCGCCACACCGGAAGGGTGGTTATGCGCCAGGATAACAGCGCCAGCGCTAAGTTCTAACGCGCGCTTGGCAACTTCGCGGGGGTAAACAGATGCGCTGTCTAGGGTACCGCGAAACAGCGATTCATAGCGAATAATTCGGTGCTGAGTATCCAAAAAAAGTACCGCAAACTCCTCATGCCCTAAATGGCGTAGCTGCGAACTCAGGTAGTGACGCACCAAGGCAGGTGATGTCAGCGCATTGCCTCGCGCCAACTGGCTGGCTAAATGGCGCCGCGACAGCTCAAGCGTCGCCTGGAGCTGAGCGTACTTGGCGCTACCTAAGCCACGGGCAGCACAAAAACTTTCCTGATCGGCCTCTAGCAGTTGGCGCAAACCACCGAAGCTGCTGAGTAAATCCCGCGCTAAATCGACCGCCGAACGCCCCTGCACGCCAACGCGCAAAAAAATTGCCAGCAGCTCGGCATCTGAGAGCGCCTGGGCGCCACTGTTTAATAGCTTTTCCCGGGGCCGCTCACCTTCCGGCCAGTGATTGATTCCCATAGCACCTCACCCGTGCTGCCCATCTCTGTCCATCGAAGCCAGCCTCAACACGCATCGCTTTACAGCCATAAGCCTCATTAAACCTAGCCTAACCTTGTTTGTGCCCAATATGCCAAATTGTTGGTGCCAATGGTATGGTAAGCCTCCTTACGAACGCGGATATGGATCACTGACCATGGCCTCTGCTGTTAACTCGACAAGCGCGTCGACGCTCGCCGGCAAACGCGTACTGCTCGGCGTCAGTGCGGGTATCGCTGCCTACAAAAGCGCGTTGCTTGTGCGCCTGCTCAAGCAGGTGGGCTGCGAGGTGCGCGTGGTGATGACCAACGGGGCCCAGGCCTTTATTACCCCGCTCACGCTGCAGGCGCTCTCCGGTGAGCCCGTGCGCACCTCTTTACTCGACCCCGAAGCCGAGGCAGGGATGGGGCATATTGAGCTGGCCCGCTGGGCGGATGTCGTGCTGATCGCTCCGGCGACTGCCGACCTTATCGCCCGCTTGGTGCACGGCATGGCAGACGACCTGCTCACCACACTCTGCTTGGCCTCAGAAGCGCCCAAATTGATTGCCCCGGCGATGAACCAGGCGATGTGGCGCCACCCCGCTACCCAGCGCAACGTAGCGCAGCTTGAGCATGATGGCTGGCAACTGATCGGCCCCGCCGCCGGTGACCAAGCCTGTGGCGATGTGGGGCCGGGGCGCATGAGCGAGCCTGAAGAGATTTTTAGCGCAGTTACGGCGCTGCTTGCAGCCCCTATCACCACAGTGCCTCACTCACATGCCCCCCATATTGTGATTACCGCTGGCCCTACCCGTGAGCCGCTGGATCCCGTGCGCTACATCTCCAATCACAGCTCGGGGAAAATGGGCTTTTCCCTGGCCGCAGCGGCAGTGAAGGAAGGGGCCAAGGTAACGCTGATTAGCGGGCCGGTTAACCTACCCACCCCCCAGGGCGTCACGCGGATTGACGTTGAGTCAGCCGAGCAGATGCACGCTGAAGCTCAGCGGCTAGCGCCTCAAGCGGCGCTGTTTATCGGCTGCGCAGCTGTCGCCGACTATCGCGCGGCAGCCCCTGCCGAGCATAAGCTTAAAAAGCAGGATGATAGCGACACACTCACCCTGACCCTGGTTAAAAATCCCGACATTATCGCCGGCGTGGCGGCACTGCCCGCCAAACAGCGCCCGCTGGTGATCGGTTTTGCCGCCGAAACCCAGGAGGTTGAGCGCTACGCACGGGATAAATTACAGCGCAAAGGGCTGGATATGATCGTCGCCAACGACGTCTCCCAGGCTGGCCTGGGCTTTGGCAGCGACCAGAACGCCGCATGGTTACTCTGGCGCACTCCACAAGGCGTCGAGAGCCGCTCAGAAGCTGCACAGCCGAAGACCCAGCTGGCCACCACCATCATCCGTCAAGCGCTCGCCCTACTACCCACAACAGCCCCTACGAAAACATCTGGAGAATCCCCATGAGTGCCCGCCCCCGCCTACAGTGCAAAGTATTAGATGAGCGTTTGCACGACTACCTCCCTGCCTACGCGACATCTGGCTCGGCGGGAATGGATCTGCGCGCCCTACTGGATGAGCCGTTAATATTAGCCCCCGGTGATTGTCAGCTCGTACGCACCGGCATTGCCATCTATATTGAAGATCCGGGTTTGGCAGGCATGATCCTTCCGCGCTCCGGATTGGGGCATAAACATGGCATCGTGCTAGGCAATTTAGTGGGTTTAATCGACTCTGATTACCAAGGCGAACTGATGATTTCGGTCTGGAACCGTGGTCAGAGCTCGTTTACGCTAACCCCCTTCGATCGGCTGGCACAGTACGTGCTTGTGCCTGTGGTACAGGCCGAACTCTCCTTGGTGGACGCGTTTGAAGACTCCTCAAGGGGCAGCGGCGGGTTTGGCAGCACGGGCAGTCAGTAACGAGTGGTCGCGCCTGTTTAGGAACCCTTTTAAGGAAACGTCTGTTTAGCTGGGAAGCCCTATGAACGCACAGTCTGTACCCGCTTCGATTTTTCGCGCCTACGATATTCGCGGTATCGTTGACGACACGCTCACTGAAGAGACGGTCGAAATGATCGGGCGAGCTGTCGGCTCTGAAGCCGCCGCGCGGGGCGAATCCAGCGTGGTAGTTGCCCGCGACGGTCGCCTTTCAGGCGCTCGGCTGCAAGCGGCGCTGATGCGTGGCCTGAACGCCGCAGGGCGTGACGTGATCGATATTGGCATGGTGCCCACACCGGTACTTTATTTTGCCACTCACATACTGGAAGGCACCCACTCAGGCGTAATGGTCACCGGTAGCCACAATCCGCCTGACTATAACGGCTTTAAAATTGTGCTGAGCGGCGAGACGCTCTCTGGCGATGCGATTACCGCCCTTTTCGAGCGCATTCAAACTGGCGATATGGAGAGCGGGCAAGGCAGCATCACCCAGCAGGATGTTCGTGAACACTACTTAGCGCGCATCTTAGGCGACGTTAAGATCAATCGGCCGATCAAGGCCGTGGTCGACTGCGGCAACGGCGTTGCCGGTGAGCTCGGCCCGCAGCTGCTGGCACGGTTAGGCATTGAGACCATCCCGCTGTTTGCGGAAATTGATGGCCATTTCCCCAATCACCACCCTGATCCGGGCAAGCCAGAAAATGTCCAGGATCTGATCCGCAAAGTGCACGAAACCAGAGCCGATATCGGCCTTGCCTTCGATGGAGATGGCGACCGTCTGGGCGTGGTTACGCCCTCTGGCAAGCTGATTTATCCCGACCACCTGCTCATGGTGTTTGCCACCGATATGCTAGCGCGCCAACCTGGGGCCAAGGTTATTTTCGACATTAAGTGCACCGGCAATTTGGTCAAAGTCATCAGCGAGGCCGGCGGCGAACCGGAAATGTGGCGTACCGGGCACTCGATGATCAAGGCGCGTATGCAGGAAACCGGCGCTCAGCTTGGGGGAGAGATGAGCGGGCACATTTTCTTCAAAGAGCGCTGGTATGGCTTTGACGATGGCCTCTATGCCGCCGCTCGGCTGGTGGAGATTCTCGCCAATCAAGCCGACGATGCTGATACTTTTTTTGCCAACTTCCCCCAAGATGTTGCCACACCGGAAATTAATATAGCGGTTACCGACGATAACAAATTTTCTCTGGTAGATAAGCTTGCTCGCGAGGGCGACTTCGGCGAAGGTATAAAAACAACTTTGGACGGCATTCGCGTGGACTACCAGGATGGCTGGGGGCTGTGCCGCCCCTCGAACACCACGCCTGCCCTGGTCATGCGCTTTGAAGGTAAAGACGAGGCCGCGCTAGCACGCATCAAAGCAATTTTTAATGACGCGCTTCTGCGCGTCGCGCCAGACATTGAGCTCCCCCAGTAGACAGATAGCTCTTCAAATAGCTTTTCAAATAACTCGGGGCTGGAGGGATCGCGACCACCTAGAAAGCGCGGCCCTCATCACTTAATCAGCATAAACGTTAGCAACATAATAAACGTTCGCAAGGGACAACCTCATGAGTTCAGCCAGTCGCGATCCCCAGGTCGTTGTGGAGGTGCTTTCCGAAGCCCTCCCGTATATACAGCAGTTCTCCGGCAAAACCGTGGTGGTCAAATATGGCGGTAACGCCATGACCGAAAGCACTCTAATCGACTCCTTTGCCCGCGATATCGTGTTAATGAAGGAAGTCGGCATCAACCCGGTGGTGGTGCATGGCGGCGGGCCGCAGATCGGAGACCTGCTCAAAAAGCTCAACATTGAGTCGCGCTTCGTCAACGGCATGCGCGTTACCGACTCGCAAACCATGGACGTGGTCGAGATGGTGCTGGGCGGCTTGGTCAACAAAAGCATCGTCAACCTGATCAACCAAAGCGGCGGTAAAGCGATTGGTTTGACCGGTAAAGATGGCTCACAAATTCGTGCCCGCCAGCTCAAGGTTGAGCACCAAAGCCCCGAAATGACGGCGCCCGAGATCATCGATATTGGCCATGTGGGCGAAGTGGAGTCGATCTCAACCGAGCTTATCGAGATGCTGGCAGCGCGTGATTTTATTCCGGTGATTGCACCGATTGGCGTCGACGCCGCAGGCCACAGCTACAATATCAACGCTGACCTGGTGGCGGGCAAGATTGCCGAAGCGCTCAATGCAGAAAAGCTGATGCTGCTCACCAATGTCGCCGGTTTAATGAACACCGAAGGTGAAGTGCTCACCGGTTTAAGCACCGCTCAGGTGGATGAGCTGATCGCCGATGGCACGATTTATGGCGGCATGCTGCCGAAAATCCGCTGCGCGCTGGATGCAGTGAAGGGCGGCGTGAACAGCTCGCACATTATTGATGGCCGTGTCCCCCACGCGGTGTTACTGGAAATTTTCACCAACGCTGGGGTAGGCACTCAAATCAAGGACGCGAGCTAACCGCGACGGAGGTCACATTATGAGCGAAGATCAAAAACCTCGCCGCCGCGAGCAGATTCTCCAAGCCCTGGCGCTGATGCTTGAGGAAGATAGCGGCAAGCGCATTACCACAGCCGCCCTCGCCCGCCAGGTTGGCGTTTCAGAAGCGGCGCTCTACCGCCACTTCCCCAGCAAAGCGCGAATGTTTGAGGGGCTGATCGACTTTATTGAAGAGAGCATTTTTGCCCGCATCACGCGTATTTTAGAAGACGTTCCCGACGCTACCTCCCGCTGCGGCACCATACTTGCGCTGCTGCTGGGCTTTGCTGAGAAAAACCCTGGCCTGGCGCGGGTGATGGGCGGCGACGTGCTCACCGGCGAAACCGCCCGGCTACGCCAGCGGGTCAACCAGCTGTTTGAACGCCTGGAAATGCAGCTTAAACAGATCCTGCGCGAAGCCGAACTGCGTGAAGGTCTACGCCCCACGATTCCAGCCTCTGCCGCTGCCAATTTGTTAGCGGCCCAGGCGGAGGGACGCATTTCCCAGTATGTGCGTAGCGACTTTAAGCGCCTGCCCACCGAACACTGGGAAGATCAGTGGTCGCTGCTGTCGGCCCACTTACTGCGCGCCACGGCACAACCAGCTTAGGCTCGCGTGCTGGCTGCACAACAAAAACCGGCTCCCTTTCTTTTAAAGGGGCCGGTTTTTTTAATGCAGAAAAGCCACAAATGGAGCGTTCAGTCTGGTCTTAGGCGACCATCTCTTCACCCATTTTCTGACGCAGCTTTTTCATGGCATTCTTTTCAAGCTGACGGATTCGCTCTGCACTGACGCCGTACACATCGGCCAGATCATGCAGCGTCTCTTTGCTATCAGCCAACCAGCGACGCTGAAGAATATCCCGCGAGCGCTCATCAAGCCCTTCGAGGGCAAGCTGTAAACGGCGCGTCGAGTCTTCCTCGAAGTTGCTATCTTCCAACTGCGTGGCAGGGTCGGAAGCGGCGTCGTCTAAGAAGTGAACAGGCGCTTGATAGGTGCTCTCTTCATCATCACCTGCCGGGGCATCATAGCCGGAATCGTAAGACGACAAGCGCCCTTCCATATCGCGCACAATCTCAGGCTTAACGTCGAGATCCTTGGCGATGGCGTCCACTTCGTCGTTGTTCAACCACGCCAAACGCTTCTTCGCACTACGCAGGTTAAAGAACAGTTTGCGCTGGGCTTTGGTGGTGGCAATCTTAACGATCCGCCAGTTGCGCAGCACAAATTCGTGAATTTCCGCTTTAATCCAGTGCACGGCAAACGAAACCAGACGAACGCCCTGGTTCGGATCGAAACGTTTGACGGCTTTCATCAAGCCAACGTTACCTTCTTGAATCAGATCCGCTTGAGCCAACCCATAACCCGAATAGCTACGCGCGATATGCACCACAAAGCGCAAATGCGACAGTACCAAACGACGAGCGGCTTCCAGATCGCCTTCATCATAGAGGCGATAAGCGAGTTCGCGCTCTTCATCGGCCGTTAATACCGAAATTCCATTGACTGCGCGGATGTAACCGCCCAGATCGCCGCCGGGCGAAAGCTGCCCCACCGGTAGAAGACTAGTGCTCATGTGCAGGTGGTCTCCCCTGTAACCCATCGTGGTTGACGTAGCACGTTATCAATAACCTATTACAAAACCGTGATACTAATTCAGTCATGCGCATTCAGCCATACGAATGTCTGCGCTAGTGAGACCTTAATGCAAGCATAAAGTTCGCAGGTTAAGCATCACCAGCAGTATCGCATCAACTGCCTAAAATCTATCAATTATCTTGGCCGAATGCTCGAAAGGTGACGAGTCACCGCCAACCAGGCACCCAACCAGCCTAGTAGTGTACTGCAAGATAGCAGAATTGTAGAGCCTGTCACGTCGAGTTGGGGTAAAGAAAAACTCGCCCCGTAACTGGCTGCCAGAGCGGATACCGGCAGGGAAAGCCAGTGATTGCCCAGGCCTAACAAACCCAGCGCCAGCAGCCCACCGCCTAAGCCGTACCAAGCACCGCTGTATAGGAACGGCCGTCGCACAAAGGCATGCGTGGCGCCAATGAGCATCACGACTTCAATTTCCCGGCGGCGACTCTCCACCGAGAGGCGAATGGTATTGCCGACCACCAGCAGCACGCCTAAACCAAACAGCGCCCCTAGCGCCAGTGCCACACGGCGGCCTAGCTCGGCCAGGTTTCTCAGCCGCTCCACCCAGGCCAGATCAAGTCGCACCTCATCAACGCCAGAGAGCGCTTCAAGGCGGGCGGCCAACTGCTGCATGGCAACCGGGTCAACGCTTTCCGGGCGCACCACCATGCTGATAGGCAGCGGGTTACTCTCCAGCCCTGCCAAGGCATCATCGAGCCCCAGCGACTGCTGGAACTCCGCCATCCCTTGTTCGGCGCTGATCAGCTGAGTTTCGAGCACGTCCGGTTCCGCGTTGACCGCCTCTTCGATACGCAGCGACTGGGCATCATCGGCACTCAACTCCAGGTAAACCGTTAGGGTGGCGCTCTCATCAAGCTCTGCATCCAGCAACCGCGCACTGTCAAGGGTTAGCCACAGCGCCGCAGGCAGCACTAGCGCAATAGCAATCGCCAGCATGGTCAGGAGGTTACCCAGCGGGTAGCGTATCAAGCGCTGAAAGCTATCCCACGCCATGCTGCGGTGATGGCGACCCCATGCCCGCAGGCGGCTGGAAAAGCGCGTTTGCTGCGACCTGGCGCCCCGCTGGGGTGCTTGGGCTTTCTCAACCGCTGGTTTAACAGCGGCTTTGCGCGGCGTTTTTAATGCTGCTCCCTGACGACGCTTGGGCGTCGCGGATGACTTCATAGCGCCCCCTCATCGGCTACCAGCCTGCCGTCGCTTAAGCGCAGGATGCGGTGGCGCAGTCGGGCAATCAGGGCCAAATCGTGGCTGGCGATCATCACCGTGGTACCAATCCGATTAAAGTCCTCAAACAGCGCCATGATATCCGCCGAGAGCTGGGGATCCAGGTTGCCCGTCGGTTCATCAGCAAGCAGCAACGCGGGCTTATTAACCACCGCCCGGGCAATGCCTACCCGCTGCTGCTCGCCCCCGGAGAGCTCTATGGGCAACGCCTTTTCACGATGCAGCAGCCCCACCTTATCTAACGCGGCACGCACACGGCGGGCGGCCTCCCGAGGTTCAACCCCTTGAATCTCCAGCGGTAGAGAAACATTATGAAAAATGCTGCGATCAAAGAGCAACTGATGATCCTGGAAAACCACGCCAATTTGGCGACGATAGAATGGCACTTGGCTGGCATGTAGCTGGGCGATATCGTGCCCCGCTACGACGACGCGCCCACGGCTAGGTTTCTCTAGGCGCATCACTAAGCGTAGTAGCGAGCTTTTACCGGCACCGGAGTGGCCGGTAAGAAACACCATCTCGCCCCGGGCAACCCGAAAGTTAAGATGCGCCAGTGCTTCAAATCGCCCGCCGTAGCGTTTTCCCACATGCTCAAAAGCGATCATGCGCTGGCATCGTCCCCTTGGCGGTCAAACAGCGCTTGGACAAAATCATTGGCCTCGAATGGGCGCAGATCGTCGATTCCCTCCCCCACACCAATAAAGCGAATCGGCGTTTCCAGCTGTTTGGCCAGCGCGAAAATAATCCCGCCTTTGGCGGTGCCGTCCAGTTTGGTTAGCGTGATCCCGCTGACCGGCACGGCGTCGTTAAAGGTGCTGGCCTGGGAAATTGCGTTTTGCCCGGTGCCCGCATCCAGCACCAGCATCACCTCGTGAGGCGCGGTGTCATCTAACTTCTGCATCACTCGATGAACCTTTTTTAGCTCTTCCATCAGGTGGCTTTTGTTATGCAGTCGACCGGCGGTATCGGCGATCAGTACATCAACCCCTCGCGCAGTGGCAGCCGCTACCGCATCGTAAATCACCGAGGCGCTGTCCGCGCCGGTGTGTTGGGCGATTACCGGCACTTTGTTGCGCTCGCCCCAGACTTTGAGCTGCTCAACAGCCGCCGCGCGGAAGGTATCGCCCGCTGCCAACATAACGCTTTTGCCTTCGCGCTGAAAACGCTGGGTAAGTTTACCGATGGTGGTGGTTTTACCCACGCCGTTAACGCCTACCACTAAAATCACAAACGGTCCCTTGCCCGCCTTTTCCAGTACAAGCGGTTTGGCCACCGGCGCCAGCATGGTGGACAGCTCTTCTTGCAGGCCACGGTAGAGGGCTTCTGGGTTGTTCAACTCTTTGCGCGAGACGCGCGCTTCCAGGCGGCCAATAATCTCGGTCGTCGCTTCAATGCCCACGTCGGCCATTAACAGCTGCGTTTCCAGATCTTCGAGCAGTTCGTCATCGATCTGTTTTTTACCTAAAAACAGGTCGGCGATGCCGTCGGTTAAATTGGCGCGGGTTTTACCCAGGCCTGACTTGATACGCGCAAACCAGCCTTTCTGGTCACTTTTGGCAGCCACCGGTTTGTCTTGCAAGGCGGGTGGAAGCGATGTCTCACGGGTTGGCTCTGGCTCTGGCTCTGGCTCTGGCTCTGGCTCTGGCTCTGGCTCTGGCTCTGGCTCTGGCTCTGGCTCTGGCTCTGGCTCTGGCTCTGGCTCTGGCTCTGGCTCTGGCTCTGGCTCTGGCTCTGGCAAAGTTTCAGGCGCTTTTGAGGTCTCTTCAACAATGTCAGTGGAAGTCTCGGGCGTCGCAATGTCCAGCTCATCGGCTTGTTCTTGAGGCTGCTCCTTTAACTGCTCCTCCTGCGCCTGCTTGTCTTGAGACGCCTGTTGCGGATCTTGCTTATTCTTGCGTTTAAAAAAACCAAACATGAGTGTTACCCGACATAAATAGTGGACATTAAGGTTATGCTAACACCGTAACCCAAGACTTTGGATAAACAGCCCGCTACAATCCGCTCTATGACACGACAACGCCCCCCTCGATCCTCTGCATCCCGCCGCACATCTGCGCAGCGGGGTGGTCAACAACCCGGCAAACCCGTTGGTAAGCCACTGGGTAAGTTACGCATCATCGGCGGTGAGTTCCGCCGCCGTCAGTTGCCGGTGTTGGATAGCCCCGGCTTGCGTCCAACCCCAGACCGGGTGCGTGAAACGCTGTTCAACTGGCTCGGCCAACAGCTTTACGGCCAGCAGGTACTTGACCTATTTGCAGGTACCGGTGCGCTAGGCATTGAAGCGGTGTCGCGCGGCGCCTCCTGGGTCGATTTTGTCGAGCGCGACCCGCGGGTAGCGTCGCAGCTGTCGACCAATCTGGCATCGCTCAATATTACCGCAAGCGCGGTGCATGTTAACGATGTTCAGGCTTACCTGATGCGCCCAGCCAAACCCTATACGCTGGTCTTTCTTGACCCGCCTTTCCATCAGCAGCTGGCCGCGCCCTGCTGCTCGGCATTGGAAAATAGCGGCTGGCTGGATAACGAGGCCATGATTTACCTGGAAACCGAGACGTCGCTGGCTCCCAAGGTGCCCGCTAACTGGCTATTGCACCGCGAAACCCAGGCGGGCGAAAGCACGGCAAGGCTCTATCAACGTCAAGCACCGTAAACAGCGCTTGCCGCCACGCGGCGGTGGCGTTACGCTCGCCTCATTCGTCCCTACTGACAAGCTTTGTGCTTGTTTATTTGGGTGCCTTTTTATGACCTGTTTTGGGTTTTCGTTTTTACGCTAGGGAGAGATACATGAGTCTGGAGCTATTTAATCAGCTTGAACAGAAAGTCACCGACACTGTTGATGCACTGGAGATGATGAAACTGGAAAATGAAGAGCTGCGCGGCGAAAACGCCAAGCTGAAAGAGGAGCGCGAAGAGTGGGAGCGTCGCCTCAACAGTCTACTTAGCAAGTTCGACAGCCTAGAAACAACTAGCGCTTCGTAACTAGCTTTGCGCTACTTAGATGATCTGAGACATGAGTAGCGCGTCTTCTCGCCCAGCGGCCCCGTTGGCCGCTGGGTAGTAGCCTTTGCGCCGCCCGTCTTCGCTAAACCCGCAGCGCTGGTAGAGTCGGATTGCGCTAAGATTCCCCGCTCGCACCTCTAGCAGCAGTCGCTCACTCAGCCAGCCGCGTGCGGTGGACAGCACGACCTCCATCAACGCCCGACCTCCTCCACTGCAACGCTGCTCTGGATGCACCCCAATGGCTTGCAGTTCCGCCTCAAACGGCAGTCGCGCCACAATGGCGTATCCTAACAGCTGCTCAGCCTGCCACCAGCCCAGTACACAGGTATCCTGGCTGCCCAATGCTGCCAGCATTTGCGTCTCAGAAGTGCCGCTCTGCGCCCGCTGCTCAAGCGCAATCAGCAGGGCCAGGTGCTCAACGTTGAGTTCAGTGACCATCAGCAGTCTGCTTAGCGCCAGCCGCCCATAGCTGGCCTAGCGCCTGCAGCGCTGGCCAGAGGTCACGCTTGCTATGGCTACCGTCGAGAAGCGACCCAAGTGAAGGGCCCTGCCATAAGGGCAGCGAAAGCGTTTGGCTGTGGCCTTCAGTTACGTTCAGTATGCGCTCCAGCGGCGCTTGTTCAGCCCCAGATTCAGCATCAGGCTTGGCTTCCAACTCACCCCACCAGAGTAATCGCTCTAACCGCCACCCCTGTCGGCTCGCGCTTCCAGCAATAAACGCCGCCAAGCCCTCCCGGGCTTCGTCCAGAGGATCCTCCACCGCAAAGGCGTTGGCCATTTGCGGCCAGGTGAAGTGGCTCACTTCCGGCAACGCTCCACGCTGAATGCCTGCGGCCTGTAACAGGTTAGCCAATAGCTGCTGTTCAAGAGGACTCATCTCCCCCGCCTGCAGCACCATCCAGCGGCCCTCAAGACACACGCAGGAGAGCGCGAACTTAAGAGGTTTGGCTGGCCGCGCTGCCTCCGCGCGGGGCCCTGCGGTATCCGGGTTGGCAATCGCCGGCTTATGTTGGCCCGGCTTGTCCGCACGCTGCTTGTCTTGATCCAGCAGTGCCCGCACCGCCGAGGGTGAGGCAATGGCTTCGCCTGAGGCCAAGGGATCGGGCGATTGAGACTCGGGCGTATGGGGTTTGGACGTTTGCCGCTTGGGCGCCGGGGCGTCGTCCAGCAATGCCTGTAGCCGCTCCCGAGGCGGCGTAGGAGCAGGCGTCGAATCCTCCCACTCACAGGCCTCGGTGGGCAGCGCATTAGGCAACTGGTATTTAGCGGCCCAAGCGGTAATCCCCATGGCATCCAGGTAGTGGCGCCGTGTAACTTCTTGATTCACTTCCCGCCGCCGCGACAGTTGGGTGAATTCGGGCGTTCACCGCCGCGTGCCTGCCACTCGCTGGGGGTATAAAGATGCAGCGCTAAGGCGTGCACCGGCCCGGAAAGCTCATCGGCCAACAGCGCATAAATTTGCTGGTGACGCTTCACCGGCATCATGCCGTCGAAGGAGTCACTTACTAGCGTCACTTTGAAGTGGGTTTCAGAGTTCGCGGGCACGTTGTGCATGTGGCTTTCGTTTTCAACCTGCAGCACGTCCGGCGCGAGTGCCGTTAACTTCTGCTCAATCTGTGTCTGCAGCGTCATAAGGTTCTCCTTGAGAGATCACAAACCGTTTTATTGTACGCGCTTACTGGCCCGCAGACGATGCCCGTCGAGCGTGTAACGCACGCCTTGCCAGCGGCATACGCGCCACGCTTGCCACAAGCGCCAGCAGCGTGGTCGCCGCGCCCAGCCAGAGCGTTACCTGTACCGGCCAGCCTAGCGCCAACGCAGCACCGACTAGAGCCACGCCAAACGACTGCCCGACGGTTCGAGTGGTGCTCATGACGCCCGAGACGTTGGAACTGCGCTCCGGTGGCAGGCTGCCCATCATTTCGCGGTTGTTGGGCGGCTGGAACAGGCCAAAACCAACACCGCATAGCGCAGTGCGCCATAGACTTCCCGCCACGCCGGTCGACTCATCGACCAGCGCCAGTGCAATCAGGCCAATGATAAGTAGGCCAAGCCCTGCGCTGGAGAGAATACTGGGATTAATACGGTCGGCTAAGCGCCCCGCTACAGGGCCAACGAACATGATAGCCAGTGGCCAAGGCGTAAACAGCCAAGCGGTTTCCAGTGGCGAAAACCCCATCTGCTCCTGGTAGAAAAACGACAGGGCTACAAACGTAAGGCCCTGACCTATAAATGCAAGCCCAGAGGCAGATACCGCCAGTGTAAAGCGCAGCTCGGCAAACACGCTAAGCGGCAGCAATGGATACGGTGCGCGACGCTGACGCGCAATAAACCCAGCACAGGCCAGTACCGCCAATAGCACCCAGCCACCGCTTTGCCAAAGCGGCGCGGCGTGGCTCACGGCGTCCATGGCAATAAAGAAGCTGGCCAGCATAACGATTGAGAGCAGCGCCCCAGCCACATCAAAACTGCCTTTGCGTGGCTCTTCTCGGGGCAACGCACGCTTGGCGAGCCACAGCGAGCAGAGGCCCAGCGGCACATTCAGCGCAAATAGCCAGGGCCAGTCGGCAAAGGACAGGATTACCCCACTCAGCGTGGGCCCTGCCGCGTAGCCACCGGCCACCACCAAGGCACTCAAGCCAAGGGCGCTGCCCAAGAGGCGCGAGGGAAAAATGGCGCGATAAAGCGATGGGCCAATCGATAGCGTGGCCGCAGCGCCTAGCCCCTGAAAGGCACGAAACACCAGCAACGTTTCTAAATTGCGCGATAACGCTGCCCCCAGCGCGGCAGCGACAAAGGTGGCCAGCCCAAACAGGTAGAGCCTGCGACGTGTGATCAATTCACTAATGCCCGCAAACACGAGCAAAAAAGCCGCACAAACGACCTGAAACAGGTTGGTAATCCATACCGCCCGGGACGCCGACACATTCAAGTCGGCGGCGATAGTGGGCAGCGCCAGATTGATCATGGTGGTGTCGACCACCGCCATCAAGGTGCCGGTCACCAGCGCCAGCACGGCAAGGGCGCGTTCAGGCCCAGGCAGGCCATCATCGCCGGGGCGGGTTTCAAACAGTCGCATGCAAGCGTTCCTAGGCAGGAGAGATCTTAAACGAAACGGCCAACGCGAAACGATTAAAGACACTGCTTTAAAAGCCACTGCTTCTAAAGACACAGCATTAGAAACGATGAAACCGGCCTAAGCCGGTTCCGAAGTACGCTACTTAACAGTGTGCTATCTAGCTGCTACCAGCCAAACGCGTAGGCAAACACTGGGCTTACGTAGTACTGGGCTCACGTAGTACTAGGCTTGCCTAAATACTAGCACGCTAACGGCTAGTCCTGCTCACTATCGAGCAGTAGCGCATCATCAACTTCTGAAATCTCTAACGCCGTTTCGTCATCCAGGTCTATTGCCAGGTAGCTGTGCTCGACGCGCACAAACTCCTGGAACAGTGCCCAGTCGAGTTTATCCGGCCACTGCCGTTCGTCCTCTTCCCAAGCGCGCAGCTCAGTCTCGAGAATTTCCACGTAGCGGTCGCGCACAAAAGTTTCCAGCGCTTCCGGGGTATCCATCTCTGGAATCAGGTAAATGGTACTTTCACGTTCGACGTCGTCCAGGGTCAGGTCGTCGTCTCCCATGGTGGGTTCCAGCGCGTTGATCCAGTCCACAAAGGGCTGGGTCGGCCTGACGCTCAGTGCGGAGCGGTTAAGCAGTTTCATGGGATTCTCCTCGCCGTCGAAACGTTGACCATTATGGGCGCTATAACGCGCCCTTACCAACTTTTCATCCGTTATCGTAGCGTGTTAGTCCACTTCAGGACGCATCGCAGGGAACAGCAGTACATCGCGAATGGAGGCGCTATCGGTGAACAGCATCACCAGGCGGTCGATACCGATACCTTCGCCCGCGGTGGGCGGCATGCCGTACTCCAGTGCACGCACGTAATCTGCATCGTAGTACATCGCTTCCAGGTCGCCGGCATCTTTTTCCGCTGACTGGGCACGGAAGCGCTCAGCCTGATCTTCGGCATCGTTGAGCTCGGAGAAGCCGTTGGCGATTTCGCGACCACCCACAAAGAACTCAAAGCGGTCGGTGACGAAGGGATTGGCGTCATTACGCCGCGCCAGCGGACTCACTTCCGCCGGGTATTCGGTGATAAAGGTCGGCTGGTCGAGCTTGTGCTCGGCAACCTCTTCAAATATTTCCGTTTGCACCTTACCCAGCCCCCAGCTCTCCTTGACCTTGATGCCGAGCTTTTCAGCGGTTGCCCGCGCCGCCTCCAACGAATCCAAGTCGCTGTCGGCAATGCCGTCACCGTGATCAAGAATCGCCTGACGCAGCGTTAAGCGGGCAAAAGGTTTGCCGAAATCGTAGCTTGCCCCTTGATATTCAATCACTGCGTTACCGAGCACTTCTTCAGCCGCGGTGCGCAGCATCGCTTCGGTCATATCCAGCAGGTCGCGGTAATCCGCGTACGCCCAGTAGAACTCCACCATGGTGAATTCTGGGTTGTGGCGCGTTGATAACCCTTCGTTGCGGAAGTTGCGGTTAATCTCGAACACTTTTTCAAAACCGCCCACCACCAGACGCTTGAGGTAAAGCTCCGGCGCAATACGCAGATACATATCGATATCCAGCGCATTGTGGTGGGTAATGAACGGCCGTGCCGCCGCACCGCCAGGAATGGGCTGGAGCATCGGCGTTTCCACTTCCATAAAACCGCGCGCTTCAAAGAAGCGGCGCATGGAGCTGATAACCGCTGCGCGGGTTTCAAACACCTTACGCGACTGCGGGTTCATGATCAGATCCACATAGCGCTGGCGATAGCGGGCTTCCATATCGGTGAGGCCGTGAAACTTATCCGGCAGCGGGCGCAGGCTCTTGGTGAGCAGCTGCGCCTCTTTCATCATCACGTACAGATCGCCCTTGCCGGATTTATGCACCGGCCCGTGCGCAGCGACGATGTCACCGATATCCCAGCTTTTAACGTCTTCAAGCACATCGGCGGGCAGGCCCTTTTTATCCACGTAGAGCTGGATTTGCCCGGCCACGTCCTGAATGACGATGAAGGGGCCACGTTGACGCATCACACGACCAGCCACAGCGGCGTGGTGATCCAGCGCTTCAAGCTCGGCCTTGTCTTTATCGCCGAAGGCATTTTGCAGCTCGACGGTTAAGCTGTCGCGGCGAAAATCATTGGGAAATGCACTCTTTCCCTGCTCAGCGGCGCGCTCACGGCGAGCAGTCAGCTTGGCACGGCGCTCGGCGATCAGGTGGTTTTCGTTGTCTGCAGGAGACGCGTCTTGGTTAGCCATGGGGCACCCTGTTCATGTTCAAACGCTAAAAAAATTACAAACCTTGCTTCAAGCTGGCGACGATAAATTGATCAATATCCCCGTCGAGCACTTTATCGCAGTTGCTGGACTGCACGCTGGTGCGCAAATCCTTGATGCGCTGATCATCCAACACGTAAGAGCGAATCTGGCTGCCCCAGCCGATATCAGCCTTGGAGTCCTCGGCCTCCTGCTTGGCGGCGTTGCGCTTTTGCATCTCGTGTTCCCACAGACGCGCTTTCAGCTGCTTCATGGCAAAATCACGGTTGGCGTGCTGGCTGCGTTGCCCCTGACAGGCCACGACGATACCGGTCGGTTCGTGGGTAATCCGCACGGCCGAATCGGTGGTGTTTACGTGCTGACCGCCCGCGCCGCTGGAGCGGTAGGTATCGACGCGCAAGTCCGAGGGATTAATCTCTACCTCGAAACTGTCGTCAATTTCCGGGGACAGGAATACCGAGGCAAAGGAGGTATGCCGACGGCCACCGGAATCAAACGGGCTTTTACGCACTAGGCGGTGCACGCCGGTTTCAGTACGCAGCCAGCCGAAAGCGTAATCGCCCTGGATATGCACCGTGGCCGACTTAATGCCCGCCACTTCGCCAGCAGAGATTTCGGTGATATCGGCTTTGAAGCCGTGGCTCTCCGCCCAGCGCAGGTACATGCGCAGTAAAATATTGGCCCAATCCTGGGCTTCGGTGCCACCAGAGCCGGACTGAATTTCCAGGTAGGCGTTGTTCTGATCCATTTCACCGGAGAACATGCGCCGAAATTCCAGCTTTTCTAACGCCGCCTGCATGCTGTCCAGCTCTTTGCACACTTCTTCGACGGTGCCTTCGTCCTCTTCCATTTCGGCAAGCTCTAGCAGATCCCGGCTATCGCCAAGTCCCTGCTCAAGTTCATCGATGGTGGCCACTATGGCTTCGAGGGAGGCGCGCTCTTTGCCTAACTTCTGCGCGTAGTCTGGATCGTTCCAGACATTGGGGTCTTCCAGTTCGCGGGTGACCTCTTCTAGCCGATCTTTCTTCTCGGCATAGTCAAAGATACCCCCTAAGAACGTCTGTCCGCTCAGACAGGTTCTTGAGCTGGTTGTGAATCGGATTGGTTTCCAACATGGGATCGCCCTAGCTTGGTCTACTCGGATCGTACAGAGGTGTATCGATCAGAAAAGCGCATAGTGTAACGAAAGCCGACACGCCCCGCATCCAATGGCCTGCCACTAGGTAATAAAAAACCCGGCCTGCGCCGGGTTTCATTGGGGTTTGGCTCTCTAGGGCTTAAAAGCGGTAGGTTAACTGAGCACCAAAACCGTGAGCTTCGTTTTTGTAGTCGGCTGAGTAGGAGGCTCCGCCTACCGGCTGGCCACCCGTCGCTTGGCTGGCCAATAGGTCGCTACGATCCTGCTCAACAAAGGTGCCGCGCTCTGACAGATAGGAGTAAGCCACATCGACAGTCAGGTCAGGTGTGGGACTCCAGCCTGCCCCCAGCGAGAAAATACGTCGATCATCGGAAGGAATACGTACGCTACGATCCTCATCATTGGTCGGCGTCATGTCTAACGTTACCCCAGCACGAAGCGCTAATGTTTTCGTTAACTGGTACTCGCCGCCAGTGGCAAATGCCCAGGCGTTTGAGTAGTTCTGAACTTCCTGGGTAATCGTATTACCCTGACTACCGGTAACCAAAATTTGATCAAAGTGGCTCCAACGCACCCAGGAAGCCCCGAACATCAGCTTGAGACGGTCGGTCATCTGCTGGGTGAGCGAGAAGTTAACTGTCTCTGGGGTGGTCAAATCCAGGTTAGCGGTATCTGAGCGCAGAACATTACCCATGGGATCAGTCGCGCTAAAATCGCCTTCCAGGGTGTAGTCTACTTTCGAGCGGTAGGTCAGACCCAAGGTGGTTTCAGGGGCCGGGCGATAGATAACACCCAAGTTGTAGCCCCACGCTTCGTCTTCACCGTCAACCCGCGAGTCGATATCGTTCGCTGCATTAAAGGTTGGCTCAGAGGGGAGCTGGCGGCGTAGCTCACCTTCTATACGGTTATAAGTAACTCCCGCGCCTACTGACCATTGGTCATTAAAGCGGTAAGAAACCGTCGGCTGTGCACTGACCACTTTGACTTCGGTGTAGTCGCCAAAATAGCGCCCTTGAAAATCATCTTCATAATCAGTTTTTGAGCCAAAGGGTGCATACACCCCAAACCCGAACGCCAGTTGATCGGTCACTGGGTGCGCATAGAAAGCAAAGGGGATCGGCGTACCTGGCACCATATCGCCATCATTCCCTCCGGGAATGCTACCGACCGGGATCTGATTGCCATTTGGGGCGCCGCCAAGCGCGACTCCAGAGTCGATATAGCGGGAAGCTTCGACATTAGAGATGTCAGTATTCACATTTAGATACGTACCACCAGCAGTCACCTGGGCACGGTCTAAAAACGACATCCCCGCCGGGTTACCGTACACAATGGTTGCATCATGGATGTTAGAGCTTCGCCCGGCATGGCCATAGCCCTGCCCACTCACGCTCTGCTCGTTAATTTGATACCCGCCCGCGTGGGCTTGGCTGGCGAAAGCGGCCGTAATGGCAGCAGCCAGGGTGAGCTTATTAAACTTATTATTCATAGTGGGCCTCTCTTCCCGATGATCCAGTGGATACCGACGATCCACCCTCTTTATTTTTACATGACTGTTTTCTCGCAACTGAGCCAAAGGTTCAAGGGCAAACGCTCGTTTTATTTTATTTTTGGCTTATACATTAGTCGCACGGTCGTTTTAAATCAGTGTTTTAGTCATTTCAGCTTACAGAGCCAAGAGGCCTTGACCTATGGGTTACCCATAGGTTCTACACTGAATAACCACTACTTGACCGGTCGGGAGAACAGGCCATGAAAGTGAACGAGCTTGCCAAAAGGGGCGGCGTTACCGCTGAGACCGTGCGCCACTACGCTCGTGAGCAGCTACTTGCCCCCCAGCGCCATCCAGATAACGGCTATCAGCTATTTTCAGATACCGACCTAGAGCGTCTGCGGTTTATTCAGCGGGCGCGCAAATTAGGTTTTAGCGTGGCGGAGATTCGCGACATTCTGACCCACGCCGACCAAGGTGACTCACCCTGCCCATTGGTACGCGACTTACTCGCCAGCCGCCTGCCGCAAATTCGGGCACGCATTGCCGAGTTGGAAGCGCTAGCCGAACGCATGGAACAGGCCATGGAGAGCTGGCAGCAAATGCCCGACGGCTCCCCCGACGGCCACAGCGTGTGCCGCCTGATTGAGAGTTTTCCTGACGCCACGTCTACCAAGGAGACCCCATGAGCGACGCCTCTACCGAAGCCGCCTCAAGCGTAAGCCCTGCCAATGGGGCCACCACGCGAACCATTCCTGGCATGAATTGCCAGGGCTGCGTCAAGCGTATGCGCGAGGCAGTGCAAAGCGTTGACCCAAGCGCCGATGTCGTCGGCACGCCTAGCGAAAAACGCCTTGAGGTTGTTTCATCGCTAACCGACGCCGAGCTTGATCAACGCTTGACCGAGGCGGGCTACCCGCCAGGCGAAGCAGCTCTGGAGGAAACAGCCCCAGACGATGCTGATAAGCAGCCAGAAACCGCGGCACCCGCTGATGCCGAAGCTGAAAAAACCGCAAGTGCTCACTCCCAGCCTCAAGGGCAAGGCAAGAAACAGCGCCTGGCGATTAGCGGGATGACCTGCGCCAGCTGCGTTAAGAGCGTGCAGAAAGCACTAGAGCGCACGGAGGGAGTCGACACCGCCAGCGTCAATTTTGGCACCCACTCCGCCCAGGTGTTTGGCAGTGCCGAGACCCAAGCGTTAATCGCCGCCGTTGAGTCAGCCGGCTATGGCGCCGAACCGATTGTGGATATGCGGGAAGCAGAACGCACTCGTGAAGAGCAGGATGCCAAGACGTACCAAAAACGGCTGCGCGGAAGTGCGATCTCGCTGGCACTGGCGGTTCCGCTGATGATGAGCATGTTTTTTTTCCACCCCCACCCGATGGGCATGGGGCGTCTCTACTGGCTGGTGATCGGCTTATTAACCTTGGGCATTCTGGCCTTCCCAGGACGCCACTTTTTCGTCAACGCCTGGAAGCAGTTCAAGCACCACCAGGCCAATATGGATACCTTGGTTGCCATGGGCACTGGCGCCGCCTGGCTATATTCCATGGCCGTGGTGCTGTTTGCGCCGTGGTTGCCCGAGGTTGCCCAGGGCATCTACTTTGAAGCCTCAGCGATGGTGATCGGGCTGATTCTGCTCGGCAATGCCATGGAGCTACGCGCCCGGGGCCGCACCAGCGATGCGCTAAAGCGTCTGCTCGATCTGCAGAGCCGTACGGCGCGGGTGATTCGCGACGGACACGAGCAGGAGATTGAGATTGACGCGGTGCGTGCTGGCGACCATGTACGGGTGCGCCCCGGTGAGCGTTTGCCGGTGGATGGTGACGTTGTTGAAGGCCAAAGCCATATCGATGAATCGATGCTTACCGGTGAGCCACTGCCGATCGCCAAAAGCGCGGGAGATGAAGTCAGCGCGGGCACGGTGAATGGCAAAGGCGGCTTGATCTATCGCGCCACGCGGGTGGGCACCGACACTCGCCTGGGGCAGATTACCGAACAGGTAGCGAGCGCCCAAAACTCGCGCCCACCGATTGGCGAGCTAGCCGACCAGGTCTCCAGCGTTTTTGTGCCTGCGGTAATGATCATTGCCGTATTGACTGCCCTGGCGTGGTTCAACCTAGGGCCCGCCCCCCAAGTAATCCATATGCTGGTGACGGCGACCACCGTGCTGATTATTGCCTGCCCCTGTGCGCTCGGCTTGGCGACGCCGATCTCTACCATGATCGGAGTCGGTAAAGCAGCGGAGCAAGGGGTGCTGGTGCGCAGCGGCGAAGCGCTGCAAACCGCCAGCAAGCTGACCACGCTAGTGGTCGATAAGACCGGCACGCTCACCCAGGGCAAGCCCAGCGTCACCGATGCGCAGATGTTTGGCGTGGAACAATCCACGGCACTCGCGCTGGTGAACGCGCTGGAGCGCGGCTCCGAACACCCACTGGCGGCGGCGTTAATGACCTACGCGGAGGAACACAACGCCAACCCTGCCGAGATTAATGGTTTCGATAGCGTGACCGGTGGCGGGGTAAAAGCGCAAACTGCTGACGGCAAAGTGCTGCTGCTGGGCAATGCACGTCTATTGAGCGAGGCAGGGGTGGATCTCAAGGCAGGTGAAGAGCAAGCACGCGCCCTAGAAGAGCAGGCCCGCACGCTGGTGTACTTGGCGGTAGATGGCAAATTGGCCGCCCTGTTTGGCATCAGCGACCCGCTTCGCCACGACACCGTGGCCGCGATCAAGCGCCTGCAAAAAGACGGCTTAACCATCGTTATGCTGACAGGCGATAACGAGCACACCGCCAAGGCCATTGCCCAGGAAGTGGGCATTGATGAGTTTCGGGCAGGGCTGTTACCCGAGGACAAGCACGCCGAGATAGAACGTCGTCAGAAGGCAGGAGAAATCGTTGGCATGGTAGGCGATGGCATCAATGATGCCCCGGCGCTGGCCCGGGCGAACGTGGGCTTTGCCATTGGCCAAGGCACCGATGTGGCCATTGAGAGCGCGGGTATCACGCTAATGCGCGGCTCGCTGCATGGGGTGGCATCAGCGATAGAGATCAGCCGCGCCACGCTGCTCAATATCAAACAGAACCTGGTGGGCGCCTTTGGCTACAACCTACTGTGTATTCCCATCGCGGCGGGGGTGCTCTACCCGCTCACCGGCATGCTGCTTTCGCCGATGATTGCGGGTGCTGCCATGTCACTCTCGTCCATCACCGTGGTGAGTAACGCCAACCGCTTGCGGCTATGGAAAGCTAGCCAGGAGGAATCCTCATGAGCTTATTGATCAACTTGGCAGGCCTGGGGCTTATCGGGCTAATCGTGTGGTGGTTCTGGCTTGGCTAAACGTGTTTAGGTCACTCCGATATATCGCCCTGGCTTATGGTTCAGGGCGATAATCAGGTTTAGCGTCAGCGCCCCTAGTACCGAATAACCCACACGATCCAGCGGCAGTTGGGTCAGCGCAATTAGCAGGATAACGCCATCAATCGCCAGTTGAACGTAGCCTGCGCGCAGGCCATGTTTATCCTGTAAGTAGAGCGCGAGGATATTGATACCGCCCAGGCTGGTGCGGTGGCGAAATAGCATCAGCATACCGATGCCCATCAGCGCGCCGCCCATCAAGGCGGCGTAGATCGAGGGCACGCTGGCAAACTGCACCCAGCCTTGGGTTAACTCTGAAAACAGCGATACCAAGCCGATGGCGGCAAAGGTGCGAAGGGTAAAGCTCCAGCCCATGCGCTTCACCGCCAAGTAGTAAAACGGCAGGTTAATGGCAAAAAAGTACACCCCAAAACCCCAGCCGGTCACACTGCTGGTCATATAGCTAAGCAGCAACGCCAAGCCTGCCGTACTACCGGTTAATAGCACCGCATGGGTGTAAAAGGTTACCCCCAGCGCAACAAAGAAAGTGCCCAGCAGCATTGCCATCATATCTTCATAGGGGCGATGCTGATCCTGGGGTAAATCTTCTACGCGCATGGGGCGTCCTTACTTAAATTATTAAGGATGTGAAATGGTTATTCGGCACCTCATGCTGGCTAAATATTTTTAGCCAGACAGCGATTCACTGCATAGGCTAATACCACTCAGCTAGCTATTTATAGGCTGCTTCAGCTCGCGACTGGTTTGGCACCGGGATATCCATGGCCTGCAGAGCCAAGTTAGCTTACATCCAGCCATGTTACGGCTTGAACATTTTATCCAGGCTATCGACAAACAGGATCTTGTCCATCCAGGCTTTCAGCTGTGCGTGGTCGGCCTGCTCTACACGCAGCTCTACCCATTGAGGCACTTCGCCAAATTTCAGCCTGATTAGAGAGCACAGGTTATCGCGGGCTTCACTCATACGACCCTTCTCTTCCCAACGCTCAGGCCATTGTTTGATTCGTTCTGCCAGCATGTCATGCACCTCGTGTAACTCTTGTAAATCCGAGAATTCAGGTAACTCCACCACAGCTGCCCGACTAGGCAATAGCACTCGGCGTATCCACACCACAAACGCACGCCTCAAACCAGTTTGCTCAGGCGCCTTGAGCCACTCAACCAAGGCTCCGAGCACCTCCAGCATGTCTTGCTCGTCACGATTGTGCTCTAACCGAAAGAGCGCAGCCGCCACGTTTCGCATTTGATCCGACCACGCAGGGTCATTGACGATAGCACCTTCGTCGAGAAGCAGATACGCCAAGTCTGGTCGATAGCGCTCAAGCCCTCCCGGTACACGTTCGACTAGCTCCGCCACGTTTTGTGCCGCTGTCCAACGTTTCTCACCATTGTAGAGGACTATCGGCAAGACCGGTGGCAGCTTTCCGCTCGGCGTAAAAGCTTCCTGACGAATCAGATCCTGATACAGCAGCCCCTGATACGTCATTATGCGCACAGCCATATGTTTGTCTTCGGAAGACTGGAACTCCAGCAGTAGATAGACGTAGAGCCAATCATCGCCCCAGCGCACTCGCCAAATGACGTCATCCTCACGATCACGCAGATCCTCGGTGACGTAGGAGCCGCTAACCTTTTCCAGCGTCGAGAAGTCCAACTGCTCGACCCAGGCTTCCTTAACAAAGCCAGTCAGTAAGTCTCTGACCATTTCGGGGTAAGAGAAGAGTAATTTGTAGCTATGATCGTGGCGATTGTGGACTTTGCTGACCATGCACGCTCCTATCTACGTGTCCTAATTTTACCACAGCACTGCTAGGGTAATGTGCCGATCGGCATCATTAGGAACACATCAACAAGGGCTGGCGTGTTCGACCATCAACTGCAGCGTCTCGCGGCCGCGCCAGCGGTTGCGGTTAAGCTTGTAAGCACAGTGCAGCGTATCGCCCACGTTAAACCCAGGTAGTTCTCCCGGCGTTAAGGCGCGAAACCAAATCGCTTTGCAGGTCACAGGGCCAGTGGAAAGCTCCAGCATCAGGTGTGCGCCGTCGGCACCCA
Source organism: Halomonas sp. FeN2 (assembly GCF_020595105.1). NCBI lineage: Bacteria > Pseudomonadati > Pseudomonadota > Gammaproteobacteria > Oceanospirillales > Halomonadaceae > Halomonas > Halomonas sp. FeN2. The sequence goes on along the minus strand of NZ_CP074200.1, from coordinate 3,051,996 downwards.
CCGGGCGCAGCGCCTCGACAATAAAGCGGCCTTCAAACAGCGGCGGATCGAATTCCCGTCCGTAGGGGCCGAGCGTTTCGATCTCTTGCAAGGTGGTCAGGGAAAGCTGCGCCGTAGAAAGCTCACCATCCGTCCATAGGCGCGGATAGAGCGTTCGTCCCTCTAACTGCTCACCCACTGCCTGCAGGAAAGCCGCTTTAAAGGCGTCAAGCTGATCCCTGGGCACGCCCACCCCTGCTGCGCCACTGTGGCCGCCAAAGCGCGGTAACGCCTGGGGAGCAAGCTCAAAGGTACGCTGTAGGGCATCACGCAGGTGCAGCCCATCAATCGAGCGGCCGGAGCCGGTTAGCATGCCCGGTGCCGAGGCTTGTGTTAGCACCAGCGCCGGGCGCCCGTAGGCCTGCACCAATCGCGAGGCGACGATACCCTGTACGCCAGGGTGCCCGTCTTCCAACAGCACCACCACGGCGGCCTCATCGGCGTCAAGCGCTGCCGTAGCAAGAGTGCGCGCCTCGGCGGCCATATCGGCCTCAATCGCTTTGCGGGACTGGTTATCCTGATCCAGCACGTCGAGCTGACGATTGGCGACCCCATCGTTCTCGGCCAGCATAAAGTGCAGCGCCGCGTAGGGGTCGTCCAGCCGCGAGCGGGCATTGATGCGCGGCCCCATCTGAAACGCTAACGTCTCGGCGTTAAACGGCACGCTGTCAGCGCCTAAGCGCGTGGCCATCGCCCGCCAGCACGCCGCATCCATACGATTGATCAGTTTTAACCCTTGATTGACCACCGCGCGGTTGGCGGGGCTGCCGCCCAGGGAGACACAGTCAGCCACGGTGCCCAAAGCTACGTAGGAGAGCCAGGGCGACAGCTTGGGCGTCGACTCTGATAGCGCCCCCCACTCAATCAGCACGCCGCGGGCGAGTGACATCAATAGCCACGCCACCATACAGCCGGCAATGGTTTTGTCGGGATACTCACAGTCATCACGGGTAGGGTTAACACAGGCGAATGCCGAGTTTGGCGGCCCCTCAACGGGCAGAGCGTGGTGGTCGCTGACCACCACGTCGATACCCGCCGCTTTTAAACGCGCGATACGCGGCTCATCGGAACTGCCGCAATCGGCGGTAATCACCAAGGTGGGAAACGGCTTTTGCGCCAAGGTGCGCTCTACCAGCGGCAGGCTAATCCCGTAGCCATCATGAATCCGATGGCCAATCAGGCTGTGCAGCTTGCCTTCCGGGACTCCAAACAGCTCCACCAGCGTGCGCCGGATCACCACATGGGAGGTAATGCCATCCACGTCGTAGTCGGTGAGAATGCCGATAGCCTCACCCTCTGCCACTGCCTGAGCGATGCGCTCAGCGGCGCGGCGACCGTCAGCCAGTTTCTCCGGGTGGGCCAAATAACGCAGGCTAGGTGCGATTAACGGTAGCAACTCACCGCTGTAGCCCGGTAAGCGCGAGGCCAGCAAACGCGCTTGCAGTTCGCTTAGCCCCTCCGCCTGGGCACGGGCATAGAGCGCCTCGTCCACTGGACGAGGCTCTAAGCGCGGCTCGCTCTTGCTAGACGACAGCGTGCGATGGGGTAAATCAGTCACTGAGGCCATTAATTCGTTAACGCCGGTTTTCCGCAACGAACTGCTGCACGGCGGCAAGTTCCGCAGGGAGTACCGTATAGCGCTCTTCGCGCTCAATCAGGTCTTCCATATGCGGCGGCAGTGGCACGCCCAGGAAGCCCGCTTTCACTACGGCCTCGGCAAATTTAGCCGGGTGCGCAGTGGCAAGGGTAATCATCGGCGTTGACTGATCTGCCCGGGCCCGCTCGGCGGCGCGATAGCCGGTAGCGGTATGCGGATCTAGCATCTCACCGGTGCGTTTATGGGCGTCGCGAATCACTTCCAGAATCGTCGCATCGTCCACGCTGTAGCTGGAGAACTTCTCGCGCAGCTTGGCCAGCGGCGCATCGGCCAAGGCCGTGGGTTCCTGCTGGAAGCGCTCAAGCAGCGCCGCCACGGCCAAGCCATCGCGATCGTAGGCGTCAAACAGCAGGCGCTCAAAGTTAGACGACACCACGATATCCATCGATGGAGCCAGCGTCGCCGCCAGCTCTTTTTTGGAGAAGTCGTTGGCGGTCAGCGTACGATGCAGAATATCGTTGGCGTTGGTAGCGATGATGAACTGCTTCACCGGCAGACCCATTTTATAGGCCATATAGCCGGCAAACACGTTGCCGAAGTTAGCCGACGGCACGCAGAAGCTCACTTCACGGTGCGGCGCGCCCAGGGCAACGCCGGAGGCAATGTAGTAAACGATCTGCGCCATAATGCGCGCCCAGTTGATCGAGTTCACCGCCACCAAGCGAGTACCGTTGAGGAACGACTGATCAGCAAAGCTGGCTTTGACCATCGCCTGGGCGTCGTCAAAATTACCCTCAATGGCAATATTGAAGACATTGTTGGCCAATACCGAGGTCATTTGGCGGCGCTGTACTTCCGAGACCCGGTTGTGCGGGTGCAGGATAAAGATATCCAGGTTGTCGCAGTGGCGACAGCCTTCAATCGCCGCCGAGCCGGTATCGCCAGAGGTCGCGCCCATGATCACCGCACGCTCGCCGCGCTTTTTCAGGAAGTGGTCGAGCAGGCGGCCGAGCAGCTGTAGCGCTACATCTTTAAACGCCAGCGTCGGGCCGTGGAACTGCTCAAGCAGGAAGTGATTGGCATCCAGCTGTTTGAGCGGCAGCACGGCGTCGTGATTAAAGGTCGCATAGGCCTCGGTCACGATGTTGCGGAAGGTCGCATCGTCGATCTCACCGTTCACAAACGGCTTCATCACCCGAAAGGCGATTTCCGCGTAGGAGAGCCCGGCCATGTCGGCCAGCTCTTCCCGGGAGAACTCAGGCAGTGTTTCCGGCACATAGAGGCCGCCGTCGCTGGCCATACCGGTGAGCACTACTTCTTCAAAGGAGAGCGCGGGCGCCTGCCCGCGCGTGCTGATATAGCGCATCTAGGCTTACTCCCCTTCGCTCAAGCTTTCCACGCGAATACGCGTGACGGGGCCCGCAATATCGGCCATGGATTCGATTTCGCGAATCGCTGCGTTCATCTGCTTCTCTTTGGTGCGATGCGTGAGCAGAATGATTGGCACCAGTTCGCCTTCGGTGGCCTCTTTCTGGATCAGCGCTTCAATCGAGATGCCCTGCTCAGATAGAATCGTGGCCACCCGCGCCAACACGCCGGGGCGGTCCACCGCCAGCAGGCGCAGATAGTAGGCCGTGGTGATGTCTTCCATCGGCATGATGGGCAGTTGGCTGACGTCTTCGTCGATACCACTGAAGGCCAGGTATGGCACCCGGTAGCGGTGCTCGGTGGAGATATCACGGGCAACGTCGAGCAGATCAGCTACCACCGCTGACGCGGTGGGCTCGGCACCCGCACCTGCGCCATAATAAAGCGTGGGCCCAACCGCATCGCCCATCACCGCAATAGCGTTTTTAACCCCATGGACACTGGCTAGCAGGCGCTCTTTGGGAATCAAGGTGGGATGCACCCGCAACTCCAGGCCTTGGTCGGTGCGCTTGGAGATACCTAAATGCTTGATCACGTAACCGAGGTTGTCGGCTTGCTCAACATCTTCGGCGGTGATCCGTGAAATGCCTTCGGTGAAGGCTTTCTCGAACTGCAGCGGTACGCCGTAGGCAATCGAGGCCAAAATCGTCAGTTTATGCGCGGCGTCGATGCCTTCCACATCAAAGGTGGGGTCAGATTCGGCGTAGCCTAGCGCCTGGGCTTCCGCGAGCACGTCTTCAAACGCCCGGCCCTCATCGCGCATATGGGTAAGGATGTAGTTGCCGGTACCGTTGATAATGCCCGCTACCCATTCGATACGGTTGGCGCCCAGACCTTCGCGTAGCGACTTGATGACAGGGATGCCGCCAGCGACCGCCGCTTCGAAGGCTACGATCACGCCTTTCTCGTGAGCGGCCCTGAAAATTTCATTACCGTGAACGGCAATCAGCGCCTTGTTGGCGGTAACCACGTGCTTGCCGTTTTCAATGGCGGTGAGCACCAGCTCGCGGGCGATATCGTAACCGCCAATGAGCTCCACCAGGACATCCACATTGGGATTGGTCGCAACTTCGAACACATCAGTGGTAGCGTTGATGCCGGTAATATCGCAGTCAGGATGAATACTGCGGTGAGCAACCTGCTCAATCACAATAGGACGGCCGGCACGACGCGCAATATCATCAGCGTTGCGAGTCAATACGTTAAAGGTGCCGCCACCGACAGTGCCTAGACCACAAATACCTACTCTTACCGGTTTCAAAATACTTCCCCTTTCGTGTCGTGCACCTGGTGGTGCTAGTCTTAAATTCAGTCTTAAAGGCGGTTTTAAAAGCGCTCTTCAAGACAGTATCTCAGCGTTGTGCGCCGTCTAATTTACGCGGCACTCTTCTTTGTTTCCGTTCTTTGTTCCAGTGCTTTGATTCAGCCGTTTTCCAAGCCTAACATGGCGGAGAGTCGCTCGGGGGGCACAAAACCCGGCACTAGCTGCCCGTTGGGCAAAATAATCGCGGGTGTGCCCTGTACGCCCAGCGCCTTACCCAGATCATACTGCCCCGCCACCGGATTGTCGCAGTCTGCTGCGCTGGAAATGCTCTTGCCTTCTTTGGCTTGTGTCATCGCTTCGCTGCGATTATCCGAGCACCAAACCTGCTGCAGCGTGGTGGCAGCTTGGCTGGCCATGCCCGCGCGGGGAAACGCCATATAGTGAACGGCAATGCCGCGTTCATTCAACTCCGGAATGGTGTCGTGTAACCGCGCGCAGTAGGGACATGTGGGATCGGTAAACACCGTTATGGTAGCTTTCGGCTCATCGGCACCGCGGAAGATCACTAACTCACTTTCAGGCACTGCCGCCAGCGCATCGGCACGCTCTTGGTTCTGCTCTTGCTCGGTTAAGTTGACCAACCCGTCGGGCGCATTTTCATACAGGTCGCCGACCAGGAAGTGGCTACCGTCTGCATTGGAGTAGAACGATTCGCCGCTCTCCAGCCGCACGTGATAAACGCCATCCATAGGCGTTTCGGTGACAGCTTTCACGGGCATAGACTGGCCATTGACGCTCAGTGATTCAGCCAAACGATCTCCCACGTCGTCAGCCTGTGCAGCGGAAGATAGTAGGCTGGCAGTTAGCAAACACGCCAGCATCGAGGAAGTTGTCAGTAAAGGTAGTGCTACAAAACGGCGTTGACGCATCATCAATTCAGCCTCTTGGGTGATGTTCAGCATGTAGGCTTTCCAAGCGCGCCTGGGCTACATGGGTATAAATTTGGGTCGTCGACAGGTCGCTATGACCCAGCAGCAGCTGTACGACCCGCAAATTGGCCCCATGATTCAATAAATGGGTGGCAAATGCATGGCGAAGCGTATGCGGAGACAGTGGCCGGGTAATCCCTGCGGTGATGGCATGCACTTTAATCCGGTGCCAAAAGGTTTGTCGGGTCATGGCTTTGTCGCCCCGCCCAGGAAACAGCGCTGGGCGTGTGGGGTCGCTCATAAGCGCCAGCCGTGCGGTCTGCATATAGTGCGCCAGCCAATCTGCGGCCTCTTCACCCATGGGTACCAGGCGGTCTTTATCGCCTTTACCGCGCACCCTAACCACGTTTTGGCGCAGATTGACCGCATCGCCGGTGAGCCCGACCAATTCAGATACCCGCAAGCCGCAGGCGTACAGCAGCTCCAGCATGGCACGGTCACGGATCCCCAAAGGAGTCTCGGTATCCGGCGCCAAGAGCAGACGCTCGACTTCCTCCTCTTCCAAGGTATTGGGCAAGCCGGGTATGACCCGCGGCAGCTTGATATCGGTGAGGGGGTCGCTTTCCACTTGGTTGTTCAAACGCCCCCAGCGGTAGAAGCTGCGTAGCGTCGACAGCAGCCGGGCATTACTGCGCAACTGATAGCCTTCCTCCCGGCGGCTGGCCAGCCATTCACTGAGGCGCTCCGGTGGCGGCGCCAAAAGGGCTTCGCCGAGGCTCTCCAAGTGGGTTTGCCAAGCGGTTAAATCACGCCGATAGGCGGCTAACGTATGATCGCTGGCGCCCTGCTCAAGCCAGAGAGCATCTAAAAATGCATCGATAACGCTCATACGTTAGTCACCTCCCGCCGCTTTTATTGAGCGACATAAACAAAACCCCGCCCCGCAAAGCGGTGACGGGGTCTTGGTATCTGGGCGCGACGCCTGTTCGAGAACAGCGTGCGCCCGAGGAACAGTGGCGTTTAAGCCAGCTTTTCCTTGATACGTGCAGAACGACCACTGCGCTCGCGCAGGTAGTAAAGCTTGGCTTGACGCACGTCACCGCGACGCTTGACTTCGATAGAGTCAACCAGCGGGCTGTAGGTCTGGAAGGTACGCTCAACGCCAACGCCGTGAGAAATTTTACGCACGGTGAAAGCGGAGTTCAGGCCACGGTTACGCTTACCGATGACCACACCTTCAAACGCCTGCAGACGCTCGCGAGTACCTTCTTTTACTTTTACCTGAACGACAATGGTGTCGCCGGGGGCAAAGGGAGGAATTTCTTTGCCCATTTGCTCAGATTCGATCGCCTGGATCACTTTGCTTTTGCTGCTCATCATCATACTCCTGAATAACGTGTTGGCTTGTCCGCTCAATCATGGGTGGCGGGTGCCGTGATCCCGGCGCTCGAAACGAGCTACGCGGGAGTCGTTATGGGTGACACAGGTGCGCATGTCCCGCCCTGCACCGCCGCTCTGTCCTACTCAGCTTTAGCTGACAGAGCGTGTTCTTCGATAAACTCGTTCAACAGCTTACGCTGTTCGGCATCTAACGGCCGCCCTTCCAACAGGTCGGGACGACGCTGCCATGTACGGCCTAGTGACTGCTTTAACCGCCAGCGCTTGATGGCTGCATGATTGCCGCTTAACAGCACATCCGGCACTTGGCGCCCGTCGATGACTTCTGGACGGGTATAGTGCGGGCAGTCTAACAGACCGTCATTAAACGAGTCTTCGACAGCGGAATCCTGATGACCCAGTACACCGGGAATCAGCCTTGCCGCTGCATCAATCAGCACCATCGCTGGCAGCTCACCGCCGCTCAACACATAGTCGCCAATCGACCACTCTTCATCGATGTCACTCTCCACCACGCGTTCATCAATGCCTTCATAGCGCCCTGCCACGACCACTAAAGGCCCGGCGGAAGCCAGTGCTTGAACGCCCTGCTGATCCAGCTTACGCCCCTGGGGCGAAAGGTAGATCACCGTCGGCACTAAGCCGGTGGCTTGCTGCGCCCGTTCCCGGGCAGCAAAGATCGCTGCGCGCAGGGTGTCGACTTTCATCAACATGCCTGGACCACCACCATAGGGGCGGTCATCAACGCTGCGGTGGCGGTCAGTGGCGTAATCCCGTGGATTCCAAAACTCCAGTGCAATACGCTGTTTCTCTACCGCTCTGCCGATCACGCCCTGCTGCGTTAGCGCATCGAACATCTCGGGAAACAACGAGACGACACCGATCCACATCGCTGGACCAATCCGCATGGCAGGCGCTGCTGCTTCACTCGCCGTTTCCGGCGCGTTGCCACTATCCGGCTCTGGTGAGTCGGTAGCTGCATCATTGCTCAAACTGTTCATAAGTTCGGTCAAAACTCAGGATCCCAGTCGACGACCATACGGCCCTCTTGGGAACTGATTTCGATAATGACGTCGTCTGGCAAAAACGGCAGCAGTCGCTCGCGCTTGTCGATTGAGTCTGAATCGCCGCGAACCACCATGACATCGTTGGCGCCGGTTTCAAACAGGTAGCTTACCCGTCCTAGCCGTTCGCCGGCCTGAGTGAAGACCGCCATGCCTTCAAGCTCATGCCAATAATACTCATCGTCGGAAAGCTCAGGCAGCGCCTCTTTGGGCATCAAGATATCCGTTTGGGCTAATGCTTCCGCCGCACTACGGTCATCGACCCCTTCAAGCTGCACCACAAGTCCTTTGCCCTGCCGACGCCCTTGAACAATGCTTATGCGCTTCAGTATTTCACCTTGGCGCACCCACCATTCCGGGTACTCAAGAATGCTGTCTATTGGGCTAGTGTAGGAGTACACCTTGAGCCAACCTTTCACCCCATAAGGGCTAGTCAGCTTGCCTAGCACCACATGCGTGTCGTCAGTTTGGCTTATTTCAAAACGCGTCATCGACGACCTCAGCTACCCAGCACTCACTTTCTTTCTCACACAACAAGTCTCGGACAACAAGACTCAACAGCAGGCTTAAGCCTGTTTGCGTGCTTCTTTAACCAGCTCAGCAACACGACCAGACAGCTGGGCGCCTTGGCTCTGCCAGTGAACAACGCGGTCTAGGTCAACGCGCAGACGCTCTTCCTGACCACGGGCAACCGGGTTGAAGAAGCCGATACGCTCGATGAAACGACCGTCGCGAGCGTTACGCGAGTCGGTAACGGTCAGGTGGTAAAAGGGACGCTTCTTGGCGCCACCACGGGCCAAACGAATGGTAACCATACGATAACTATCCTTCGGTTGAGGTTACGAGAGTGTGTTTATAGCGCTAACCGCTATCGGAACACTCGTCGTGCTGTTTGCTTGGCGCTAAACTGGCATACAGCCACATAAAAGCGGCTTGCACGACCTTTTTTAGCACCATAAAGGCCTTCATTGAGCGCTGCTACTGCTACGTTTTGACGTATTTGGGCAACACCCACGCATGAAGAGGCCGCATTCTACGCAAATGCGCACGACTTGGAAAGCCTGACAGCCAGAAAACTCACAACGCGTCAACCGCTGCATTAAGCACTACTGCGCGGGACAAGGGTAACGCCGACCCTGATGACCTGATTGTCGCAGGTTGGATTGTGAACCCGGGTTTCGAGCAGGCGCAGCGCCTCAAGCGCCGTCTCATTGACAGGATTACGCACAGTGGTCAGCGGGCAGCGCCCCCAGGCAGCCCCAGGCACATCGTCGAACCCAGTAATAGCCACGTCATCCGGCACCTTGATTCCGCGCTGCGCTGCAGCTTCAACAACCCCCAATGCCATGGCGTCGTTCGCACACATAATGGCATCGAGTGCCAAACGGGAATCCAACAGCGCCAGCCCTTCGCTTACCCCGCTCGATAGCGAGAAATCCCCCCGGCGCTGTACCTGCAGTGACAAGCCGTAATGGGCCAATGCCTCTTCAACGCCCTGACGGCGCTCTTGATCCGAAAAGGTATCTGCCGTGCCACCCAGCCAAGCAATACGCCGTCGCCCCTGCTTGACCAGACGTTCCACCAACTGCCACATGCCCTTAATATTGTCGCAACACACCGCATCGGCGCCGTTTTTTTCCAGAACCCGACCGATCAGCACCAGCGGCGCTCCCGATGCCTGGCAGCGATCAGCAATATCACGACTGACCGACCCTGCGGCGACAATGGCCCCCTCCACCTGGTAGGCCAGCGCATGGTCAATCATCTCGGTCATGTTGGCATCCCGAAACGCGGGCAAAAGCAACGGCTGATAACCATTGGCACTCAGCACTCGAACGATGTGTTCCAGCAACCAAGCCTCATAGGGCCGGGATATCTCACCCGCCACTACGGCCACCAAGCCAGTACGCTGACCTGTTAGACCGCGGGCAATCAAGTTGGGGCGATAGCCCAGAGTTTGAGCCACGCGCAGCACGTGCTCTCGCTTCCGGACGGCCACCGACGCTCCCGGGGTAAACGCCCGCGACACCATTGCCCGGGATACACCGGCCGCTTTGGCGACATCATCTGCGGTTACACGCACCGGCATAACCCACCGCATTTAACTATTCCAGGCACGCTTTTACCGCCCTATCAACGAGATAACACCGGCCATTTTAGCATTAGTGGGCAGACATCGGAGTGTTTTAAAAGCTACATCAAAGCGTCACAGATGCACGGTAGTTTTGTTTTATCGCAATTTTGCACGCGCGTTCAAAAGCATTTTTTAACATTACTCTCAAAGCGGAGGCTGACCGATGCGTACCGAAGCGCTGGCACTCAGTGACGTGACAATTGACCTCAGGCAGCAGCGCATTCTGGAAAGCATCCACCTTGATGTGGAGCCGGGCAGCTTCACCTGCCTGCTAGGACCTTCCGGCTGCGGCAAGACAACGCTATTGCGCGCTATTGCCGGCTTTACGCCCTTGAGTCGCGGCGATATTCGTCTCGGCTCAAAATCGATTACCCATTTGCCGCCCGAAAAGCGCCAGACCGCGATGGTATTTCAATCCTATGCCCTGTGGCCCCACATGAGCGTTGGCGACAACCTGGGCTACCCATTAAAGCTGCGAGGCGTTCCTCGACCAGAACGCCAGCAGCGGGTGGCCGAGATATTAGCCAGACTCGAATTGAGCGGCTTTGAGAGCCGTGCGGTAACACAGCTTTCCGGCGGACAGCGGCAACGAGTCGCCCTTGGTCGTGCACTGATCATTGACCCACCGCTGCTGTTGCTTGACGAGCCACTCTCCAACTTGGATGCCGCTATTCGACGCAGCTTGCGCGGTGAGTTGCGCCGCCTGCAAAAGTCGCTGGGTATCACCACCATCATGGTGACTCACGATCAGGAGGAAGCCCTCCAGATGGCTGACCAGATCGTACTAATGCGCGCGGGTGAGATCGTACAAATTGCCTCACCTCAACATCTCTATCAGCACCCCGCCGACCTCAACGCCGCACGTTTTCTTGGCGTGGATAACACGGTGACCGGAGGAGAGCATGACCCGCTCAGCGCCAAAGGCGCCGCCAGGTTCGGCTTCCGGACGCGTGATGCGCGGATCAATCCTCCTCTTAACAACGCCGCTCTTACCCGTAAAGGGCGCGTGACTGACTGTGTTTACACCGGCGATGGCTATCAGGTCTCGCTGACGGCCGATGGCGAAGAACTCTGCGCCATGGCCGCCTCCCCTATTGCTCTAGGCACTTTCGCAACGCTTCAGGTGCCTGAGTCGGCTCTGATTCCCTTCGGGCCGGATGACCGGCAACTGCCGCCACTTGATCGACATGAGGATATCGCATGAAACCCTTAACGCTTACGCTCGGCCTTATAACCGCCACCCTCGCCGTCCCCGCCATGGCCAACACAACGCTTAACGTGTTTACCGCGGGTGATGACAACATGGTTGAGTACATCAACGAGTTTCTCGCCCCACGATTCGAGGCCACGCACCCCGACGTTACCGTGCGCGCAATGGGTACCGGCCCTGGTGATGCTGGTAGTCAAGCTATCTATGAAACCCTTAGCGCCCAGCGCGACCAGGCAACCTGGGGCGTCGACGTGGCGGTTGTCCACCAGCGCATGGCCGGGCAAATGGTTCAAGAAGGTCTGCTCGCCAATTACGTTGATGACATTTCCACCGGCGCTTTAGCCAACTCGGAAAGCGCGCGCAATGCATTAGGCGTCGATGTCGAAGGTCACGTGATGCCGATGTTCCAAAGCCAGATCGCCATCGCCTATAACCCTGACCTTTTAGAACAGCCGCCTGAAAGCTACGCAGCGCTAGCCAACTGGGTTGAAGAGCATCCAGGCGAGTTCGGCTATAACGGCATTACCGGTGGCATGGCGGGGGTCGGCTTTGTGTTCGGCTGGATGTACGCCTTTACCGACATGGCCGACACGCTGCAAAACGGCCCTTGGGAGGAGGATGCGCCAGCACGCTGGGAGTCAGCGCTAGACCAGCTGAGCACATTTAATCAACACGTCACCATGACGCCCGGCAATGCGGGCACCCTGGATGCCATGAACCGCGGCGAAATCGCCATGGGGCCCGTGTGGATGGATATGTACTACACCTGGAAGGCCGATGGCCGCCTCAACCCCAACTTCCGCTTGCTGCTGCTCGAACCCGGCATGCCCGGCCAACCGATGTACTACACGATTCCCGAGCGCGCCGCTGAACCTGACCTGGCCGCCGAGTTCATTGCCCTGGCAACCAGCCCAGAGGTTCAGGCCGAAGGCATCGTTGGTCAGTTCAACTGGTTCCCTGGCATCGACGCTGAGCATGTTCGCGGCGAGCTAAGCGACGCTCAGTGGGAACAGCTCTACGCGGACGTGTCACCCGAGACCCTCGCCGCCCGCGGCTTTTCGATGCCCCAGGCTGACTACTTTCGCGCCATCCTTGAAGCCTACGAAAGCCACGTTAGTCGTTAACGTTTAGGCCGCCCATTACCAAGGGGGCGTTTGCCCCCTTCTTCGTAGAACGCTTTTATGACCACTTCATCCTCTATAGCAGTTTCAGCTATCGCACCGCGAAAGCCATTTAGCCAATCAGCCCTGGGCACGCTGCTGGTTCTGCCAGCGTTGACAGCCATTGCGTTGCTCTATGCGCTGCCCTTGGCCCGCTCGCTCATCACTGCGTTTCGTGACAGCGACGGCACCTGGACAAGCGAGCATATTGCCCGGGCATTTTCACTCTATGGCCGCGACGTACTGTTCTCTATCGGCGTTGTATCGGCATCCCTTACGCTAATCGCGCTGGTCTCCATCGCCATTGCTGGCTATCTCGTACTGGGCACCACGCCCTGGGCAGTGCGCATGCTGCGTTGGCTCTACCGCTGGCCGCTATTTATTCCTTTCGTGGTGTCCGGTCAGCTCGCGCGCTCGTTTCTGTCCACTAACGGCATGATGAACGGGGTGCTGGTGGAATCGGGCTTGATGGCGGCAGACAGCGCCCAGAGTTTCCTCGACTGGCGGGGACTGGTACTCACCTTCGCCTGGAAGCAGATCCCGTTCGTTACGCTGCTGCTCGCGGGCGCCATGGCAGCAATCGACCGCAGTCATATTGAAGCCGCCCGTAATCTGGGCGCGGGGCGGTTGCGCTGCCTTTTCAACATTCTATTGCCGCAAGCGGCGCCAACGCTGTGGGTAGGACTGATTCTCTCGCTGGTCGCTATGCTCTCGGTGCTATCCGTGCCACTTATGCTGATCGCCGGCAACCCCACCATGATGACCTCGATGATGGCCCACCGCATTACCTACTACGGTGATTACGGCATCGCCAACGCCTTAGGGCTTTTCTCCTATGCGCTAACCGCCATGACCGCCTGGGTGTATCTGCGTCTAACGCTACGCCGGGAGGCAACCGCATGAGGGTATCTAAACGACTTGCGCAGATCGGGCTTGGTTTGATGCTGGGCTTGGTGGCTTTTATTGTCTTTGGCCCACTACTGAATCTTGCCATGTGGGCATTTGCCGAGCAGTGGTTCTACCCGAACCGCTTTCCGACCGACTGGGGCTTCGCCTTCTGGGAACGCGTATTTCGCCCTCGCGCAGGGGCCTGGGTATCGCTGTTTAACACGGTGGTCGTTGCACTGCTGGCGGTACTGCTTTCGATGGCGCTGGCGATACCCGCGGGTTATGCGTTGGCACGCCAAGCACTGCCTGCGCGTAATGTCATCATGCTGCTTTTTTTGTTGCCGCAAGCGTTTCCCAACCTGCCGATCTTCGTCAACATCGCGGCCATCTTCTACCAGTGGGGGCTCAACGGCACCCTGGTCGGCGTGGTGCTGGTGCACTCTTTGCCTGGGCTCGTCTATGCGGTTTGGATTGCGACAGCCACCTTTGCAACGGTGGATCGCTCGCTGGAGGAGGCCGCACGCAACCTCGGTGCCTCACCGCTACGCTGTTTCGCCGACATCACTCTGCCCCAGGCCCTACCTGGACTACTAGCAGCCTCGATCTTCGTATTTCTCGACAGTATCGATGAGTTCACCGGTACGTTTTTTGTCGGTGCGCCGGAAATCACCACGCTTCCGCTTCTCATGTTCAACGCCTCAATGGGCGGCAACTATCAGGTCGCTGCTATTACCGCGCTAATACTGCTGATCCCCTCTGTCGGCTTCATGCTGATTATCGAGCGCTTTTTGAAAGCCGATGTATTGGCCCGCATTGGCCGCTAGCCGTTGCCGGCCTCTTAACAAACTTTTTGCCAGGTTTTACCTAAATGCTGATTGCCCATTTATCTGATTTACATCTTTTCACCGAGTGCTCCGAAACGGGTGAAGCCCGTGCCGATATCGCGCAGATTGTCGAAAGCATCATCGCTGACCTGCTTACACTGAACCCTTTACCGGATATTGTAGCTATCAGTGGCGATTTGGCCGACGGCGGCAGTGATGAGGACTATCAATTGATACGCCACCTGCTTGCGCCACTCCCCATGCCCATTCTGGCAGTGCCTGGCAATCACGATAGACGCGAAGCGATGCGGCGAGTGCTGGGCAATCGTTTGGCGGGGCTTGAAGCAGGCGAGTTTATGCAATCTAGAATCGACACCCCTGGCGTCACCCTGCTGGGCCTGGATTCGGTGGTAAAGGGAGACGCACGGGGGGCGCTGTGCAATACGCGACTGGTGTGGTTAGAAAAGCAGCTTCAGCACACCCAGCCAGTCACTTTTCTGGTTCTGCATCATCCGCCCTTTAAGACGGGGAACCCGCACTGGGATCCTTATAGCCTGATCGAAGGAAGGGAGCACTTTATGGAGATCATTAGCGGCTCACCCAAACGCATTTTGTGCGGGCACATCCATCAGCCTTTGCATACCTACTGGGACGGACATTATGGCGGAATCGCCGGGAGCCCGGCGTTTCAATACAATTTAGTGCCGGGCAGTGTCAACGTACCGACTGCCTGCAAGGTACCTTACAGCTACCCCTTGCACGACTGTCGACCAGACGGCAGTGTGATCGTACACCTGCGTCATGTGGCTCAGGCTTAGAGCTGGACTTAGGGGCTCAGGTTACCTGAGCCCGCAGAAGCTTAGCGCCGCGGCAGTCCGCCGGGGCCGCCCATGCCACCGGGGCCTCCCATTCCGCCAGGCCCACCTGGGCCTCCGCCGCCCATCATGCCGGACATGCCACGCATCATTTTCTGCATGCCGCCCTTCTGGCCCGCTTTCTTCATCATCTTCTGCATCTGCTTATGCTGCTTGAGCAGGCGATTCAAGTCAGGCACTTGCAGGCCGGCACCGGTGGCAATGCGGCGTTTGCGCGAGCCGTTGATAATATCGGGCTTGCGGCGCTCTTTAGGGGTCATTGAGTTAATCAACGCTTCCAGCTTGCCCAGCTCTTTCTCAGGGCCGGGGCCTTGGGCCATCTCGGCCATCTGCCCCATACCCGGCAACTTGCCCATCAGACCGCCCATACCGCCCATTTTCTTGAGCTGCTGGAGCTGGTCGCGAAAATCTTCCAGGTCAAATCCGTCACCCTTCTTGACCTTTTTAGCCAACTTCTCGGCTTTGGACTTATCGACGGTGCGTTCGGCTTCCTCGATCAGCGACAGCATGTCGCCCATCCCCAGGATGCGCGAGGCGACACGGTCTGGGTGGAACGGCTCTAGGGCATCGACTTTTTCACCGACGCCCATAAATTTGATCGGTTTGCCGGTAATGTGACGTACTGATAGCGCCGCACCGCCGCGGGCATCACCGTCCGCTTTGGTCAGGATCACACCGGTTAGCGGCAGCGCTTCGCTGAACGCCTTGGCGGTATTGGCAGCATCCTGACCGGTCATGGCGTCGACGACAAACAACGTTTCCTGAGGCGAGACCGCTTTATGCAGCGCCTGGATCTCCGCCATCATGGCTTCATCAATCGCCAGACGACCGGCGGTATCGATCAGCACCACATCGTGAAACTGGATCTTGGCGTGCTTGATAGCCGCTTCGGCAATCGCTACCGGCTGCTGGTCAGAGCGCGAGGGGAAGAAGTCCACTTCGACTTCTTTGGCCAGGGTTTCAAGCTGGTCGATGGCTGCCGGGCGATAAACGTCGGCAGACACTACCAAGACTTTCTTCTTCTCGCGTTCGCGCAGGTAGCGGGCCAGCTTGGCCACAGAGGTGGTTTTACCCGCACCCTGTAAGCCAGCCATCAATACAACGGCGGGGGAACCCTTAAGCACAAAGCCGTCGTTGGCTTCCCCCATAATCGCTTCCAGCTCCTGCTGGACGATTTTGACGAACTGCTGGCCTGGCGACAGGCTTTTGGATACTTCCTGCCCAACCGCCCGCTCGCGCACGCGTTCAATAAACGCCTTGATGACCGGCAGTGCTACGTCGGCCTCAAGCAGTGCGCGGCGTACTTCGCGCAGGGTATCTTTAATATTGTCGTCGGTCAGGCGAGCCTGACCCTTGATCGACTTTAACGTCTGGGAAAGACGCTCACTTAGATTCTGGAACATGGGGCCTCTCTGCCTCCGTCACTGCCGTCGGCGCGCACGCCCTGGACTAATTAGTAAAAAGATTATACGCGCTCATGCTTTGAGTCTCCATGGGCAAGTGCCAGCGTTCCTATTGCAAACGACCAGCGCAAGTCGCCATCTGACCGCCATGGATGGCGGAAATGCCGGAATTGTCGGGAACATTTTTCCGGCCATGGCGAAAGACCCTTGCTTACAGCTTTCGCTGGCATTCATGCATACTTACTCCGAGTCTTTAGCTATTTTCATGCGTTTGCCCCGCTGGGCGACGCCGCTTGGATTAGTTATAGTAGTTGGATAGATTCTCATCGTAATCACACTTAATTCGTTTATTTATTCACAGCAACGCGCTGCAAGGCGCACGGATAGCATCATGCAGGCGCTCCCTTTCGCCACGATTGCTTTTGTTCTTTATGTTGCCGCTGCCATTTGGCAGGGCATGACGCTGTTCCGGCGAGTGCCTCCGCGCCAGGGCATGGTTCGCCTGTTCGCCGTACTGGGCCTACTGTTACACATCCCTGTGGTGGTCCAATTAGTCGGCCAATCCCCTGGCCTACTGCCCGGCTTTACCACCAGCGCCACATTGCTGATGGCGGTCGCGGTCAACGTCGTGCTAGTTGCCAGCCTGTTTAAACCGGTGCTTAACGCCGGGATTGCACTCTTCCCACTGGCGGGTATTGCGCTACTCGCCGCCACTTGGCTGCCGAATCAAGGTGGTCATACCGGGCTTACACCGGGCATTTTGTTGCATGCGATAAGTTCAGCGCTGGCGTTTGCCGTGTTGGCCATTGCCGCCGTCCAAGCGGTGCTGGTCGGTCTACAGAACCAGGCGCTACGCCACCATCATATCCGCGGCATTGTGCAGTCGTTACCGCCGCTCACCACCATGGAGCGGGTACTTTTTGAGCTGGTGTGGGCGGGCATTATTTTATTGACGCTGTCCATCGCGAGCGGGCTTATTTTTCTGGACAACTTCTTTGCCCAGCATTTGGCGCACAAAACCGTACTTTCGCTACTGGCCTGGGTAATCTTCACGACCCTGTTGGTTGGTCGATATCGCTTTGGCTGGCGCGGCATGCGTGCCGTGCGCTGGACACTGGGCGGTTGCGGTCTGCTGGTGTTGGCCTACTTTGGCAGTAAGTTTGTACTTGAGATACTGCTCAATCGATAACGGCTCAACCGCTAACGGGGCGCAACCACGCCTTTGGTTGTCTTGACACACTACTCGCTACCTTCTACAAATCGAGCCTAATTCGCCACAAAGGACTTTTCGACTTGAGCGACGACTTCCCCCTGGGGTTACTGTTCGGCCTGCTAGCCTTACTGATACTGCTTTCTGCGTTTTTCTCCAGCTCTGAAACCGGCATGATGTCGATTAACCGCTACCGCTTGAGCCATCAGGCCAACAGCGGTGACCGCAGAGCCAAACGGGTCATGCGCCTGCTCACCCGTCCAGACCGCCTGATTGGCGTTATCCTGATCGGTAACAACTTCGTCAACAACCTGGCGGCCTCAATTGCGACCATTATCGCCATTCACTTCTTCGGCGACGTATCTGGGCCTGCAATCTCTACCGCTCTGTTGACCATCACGATTCTTATTTTTGCCGAAGTCACGCCGAAGACCTACGCCGCGATTAAACCCGAGCGGATCGCCTACCCGACATCCTACGCCCTTGAGCCGCTGCTCAAGCTGCTTTACCCACTCGTATGGCTGGTTAACGTGATGTCTAACGGCCTGCTCCGGTTGGTAGGCGTTAAAAGCGTTGATAACGGGGGCGACAGCCTGACCCGCGACGAATTACGCACGGTGGTTCACGAGGCGGGTACACTAATCCCCTATCGTCACCGGGCGATGCTGCTGTCGATTCTTGATCTTGAGAACGTCACCGTGAACGACATCATGGTGCCACGCCACGAGGTGCTGGGTATCGACCTGGATGATACGCTCGAAGATATTTTGACTCAGATCCGTACCAGCCAACACACCCGGCTGCCGGTCTATAAAGGCGATATCAATAACATTATCGGCATGCTGCATCTGCGTAACGCGGCACGCTTTCTCTCCCGGGACGAAGTCACCAAAGCGTCTATCGTGCAGGAAGCTCGTGAGCCCTACTTCATTCCCGAATCCACACCGCTACATACCCAACTGCTCAACTTTCAAAAGCAGAAACGGCGCATCGGCATTGTGGTGGATGAGTACGGCGACGTAGAGGGCTTGGTTACGCTGGAAGATATTCTGGAAGAGATCGTGGGCGAGTTCACCACCGATGTCTCTGAGGATGAAGAAATTCACCAGCAGGACGACGGCAGTCACGTGATTGAAGGCACCGCCAATATTCGTGAGATTAACAAGATGCTCGGCTGGCAGCTGCCTACCGATGGCCCCAAAACGCTCAACGGGTTAATTCTTGAGCACCTTGAAGCCTTTCCAGAAGGCCCGGCATGCCTACAGATCGGCAATATGCGCATGGAGATTCTGGAGATCCGCGATAATCTCATTACCTCGGCGCGCTGCTGGCAAAAGTTGCGGGCGCCACGGCGCTAGTCAGTCATAAACGAATTAACGGCGGTTGGCTAAATCTTGGTCAGCCGCCGCCTTTAGCGCCCTAACCCGCGCTTCGAGAAACCGCCGCAGCGCTATGCCATCGGCGTCCAGGCGGTTGAGCGGGGGCCCAAAGTGCAGGCTCACCGGCGCCCGAAAACGCTTAGGCCACTTCTTTAGCGCCTTGCCATCATGGTGAGAGGTCCACGACCCCCACAAGCCTGCCAGGCCCGCCGGAATCACCGGCACATCGTCGCGAGCGAGAATAGCCTCCAGGCCACGCCGGAAGGCGTGAATCTCGCCATCCGGGGTCAATCGCCCTTCAGGAAAGACCATTACGACCTGCCCCTTTCGCAGCGCTGCGCTCACGTCATCCAGGGCGCGCCTAAGAGCGCCGGGGCTGCGGCGTTCAGACTCAATGGGAATTGCGCCAACCAGCTGGAACCACCACTTAAGCCAAGGCGAGTCAAAAATCGGCTGATCCATCACAAAGCGTAGCGGCCGGGGGCTAGCGCCTCCAAGCACCAAGGCATCCATAAAACTGACGTGGTTACACACCACCAGCGCGGGCCCCTGCTTGGGGATATGGGTACGCCCATGCACCTGCAGCCGGTAGCAGAGGCGCATTGAGACAAAAATCAGCCAGCGCAGCGCCTGACGTCCCGCATTGACACACCAAGTCACGTCGCCGCCTCACGATGGCGTAGGCCCGCCAAAATGGTACTCATCAGTTGATCCAGCAGCTCATCTACTTTTAATTGCTGCCCCTGCCAATAGCCCAACCGCTCATTCAGCCCCAGCTGGACTAACCCATGAACGCTGCCCCACAGTGTGCGACCCAAACGGCGAGCTTCAAGATCATCCAGCGCCGGCTGGTAGGCTTTAAGCGATGCTTCTACTTGGGTAAACAGCGCTTCGATCAAATCGCTCTGGCGCTGATCAAGCTCGCCCTCTTGGGCCAGCGGGTAATCAAACAGCAACTGCCAGCGGTAACAATCCTGCTCTGCGAAATGCCAGTAGGCACGCGCCAGCGAACGTAACCAGGGTTCAGGGGCATCGTCGCTCAGGCTGGTAATGGTGTGCTGTAAACGCGCCAACGTTTCTACATTGACGTGCTGCAATAAGTTATTGAAGCTGCCATATAGCTTCAGTAGGGTGCTGGGGGCGCAGCCGACCTCTCTAGCCAGGGCACGCAGCGAGAGACCATGGACTGGCTGCTCAGCCAACCACTCATCGCAAGCGTGCATGACCTGCGCGTGGAGGGCATCGGGCGCATGCTGTCTAGGACGGGCCATGGCGATCTCTTAAGGTCAACGGCAAACAAGGAGGAAGCCTCACTGCGCTTTAGCGGGAGCAAGGGATACGATAGGATACCTTACATCGAACACTGTTTTCGACACTAAAACGCTACATTTCGTGCTTTATTGCGCGAAGTCCCCCGCCATCCAGGTACACTTCCACGACGATTCTGCTTAAGGAGATAGCTATGACGGGGCGATTGCACGTGCAAAATTTACCGCTGACCCGCTTATTGCCAACGCTAGCCACTCCTGAACCATTGATTGAGTCGCCCAACCTAGCGCCTCGTCGGCCAATCTCTGCTATTCGCTTAGAGCAGGGGCAGTACCGGCTCTCATCGATTTTCTGGGGCCTGACGCCGCCCTGGCTGGAGGTGCTGGATCACGCCCCCCACTGCGCACGGGCGGAAACCCTTGAATCACGGGCGATGTTTCGCGATGCCTTTAGCGCGCGCCGCTGCGTTATCCCGGTGAGCGGTTTCTATGTATGGAAAACCCAGCCACGCAGCAAGCAACCCTATTTAGTGACCCAGGTATCCCGGGCGCCGCTGCTGCTGGGTGCACTCTGGTGCCGCTACCACACCACGTTAACGGCGTTTACCGACTCGGCTGCACTGATCACCGTGCCCGCCAACCTGCTGTTGTCGCCGTTAACCGACCGCTTGCCGGTCACTATACCCAGCCATGCGTTATCCGCCTGGCTCAACCCAGACACCGATACCGAAACGCTTAATTCACTGTTAGCACCCGCACCATTGGAACTGTTGGGCGCTTTTCCGGTATCTAAACATGTCAATAATCCCGCCTACCAGTCACCGGCCTGTGCCCATCCTACCGGGTCGATGCTGCGTTGGGCTGTGTCACAGGAGCTGTAATGTTGCGATCCACTTGCATAACCCGCTGGCGTGTTTTCCCGCAGTGCGCAGTGATTGGCGTTATCGCCAGCATGGCGTTAACGCCGCTGGCCTTCGCGGCCACCGATGACGCCGTTGGCGATGCCATTGCTGACACGGTCACCCCGATCATTAGCTCCTATGACAGCCGCGATTACCGGGTCTTAACGCTCGATAACGGCCTCAATGTGCTGCTAGTCAGCGACCCGGAAGCGGACAAGGCGGCAGCGTCGATGAATGTGCGGGTAGGCAGCGCCCAAGATCCTGATGATCTTAAGGGGTTAGCACACTTCCTAGAGCATATGCTGTTCTTAGGCACCGAGCCCTACCCGGAATCTGATGCTTACCAACGCTATATTTCCAATAACGCGGGCTCTCACAACGCCTTTACCGCGCAGCAGGATACCAATTACTTTTTTGATATTGAGCCCTCGGCACTGCCGGGCGCGCTTGACCGTTTCAGCGAATTTTTCCTCTCGCCGCGGTTTAACGCCGACCACCTGGAGAGCGAGCGCAGTATCGTTCACTCGGAGTACATGGCGCGTATTCGTGATGAGTCCCGGCGCGAAAACGATGTGCTCAACCAACTGCTCAACCCTGACAACCCCACCACCGGCTTTGCCGTGGGTAGCCGGGAAACCTTAGCCAGCCCGCCGGAAGGCGAGGCAACGCTACGCGAGCGGGTGATCGATTTTTATCACCAGCATTACGACGCCAATGTTATGAACCTCGCGATCGTGGCGCCCCAGCCGTTGGATCAGCTGGAGGAGTGGGTAGCCGAGCGCTTTGCCGATATTCCCGACAACGACTTAAGCGTGCCGACGATTGACGCGCCGCTGGTTGATTCAGACACGCTACCCCGCTATATCGAGCGGCAGTCGCTACAGGATCGTCGTCAATTACGCTTCTACTTCCCAGTACCCGACCCCACTGACGACTACCGTACAAAGCCGACCCAGGTAATCGCCCACCTGCTTGGCGATGAAGGTGAAGGTAGCCTGTTAGCGGTACTGCGCGATGCAGGTCTGGCCGACGGGCTTTCCGCCGGTGTAGGCCGCGGCGATGGCAACGAAGCGCTATTCACTATCTCCATCAGCCTGACGCCCGCAGGCGCCGAACGCTTGGACGATATTGAAGCCACCCTGTTTGCCGCCATTGAGCAACTGCACAATGAAGGCCTCGCCGGATGGCGCTACGAAGAGCAGGCAAAACTCAATGAGCAGGCCTTCCGCTTTCAGCAGTATGGCGCCCCGCAGCAGGAAGCCACTCGCCTTTCCATGAGCCTATCCCGCTACCCAGTAGAGGACGTGCAGTACGCGGCCTACCGCATGGATGGCCCCGATGCAGAGCGTCAGCAGGCTTATCTTGACGCGCTAACGCCGGATAACATGCTGCGCTTCTACTCAGCACCGGATATCGAAAGCAACACCGTCTCACCTTGGTTCAACACCCAATGGGACGAGCAAGTGCCCGAACAGCCGGGCCAGCCCCTGAGCGGTTTGGCACTTCCGGGGCCCAATCCCTTTATCGCCAGTGACCTGACGCTGCTTGAAGGCCAGGATGAGCGCCCCAGCCTGCTAGTCGAAACACCATCATTTACCGCCTGGCATATGCAGGATGATCGTTTTAACACTCCCAAAGTTGAGTGGCGGGTCAGCCTACAAAGCCCCACCGCCAGCTACTCAGCTCATGAAGCAGTGCTCACTCGGCTGCTCGCCAGTTGGCTCAACGACAGTTTGAATGAATCCCTCTACCCAGCGTGGCTGGCCGGGCAATCGTTTAGCGCTTATCCCCACGCCAGGGGCATGACGCTATCGTTCTCAGGCTGGCGTGATGGCCAAACCCCGCTGATTGAACAAGCCCTTGAGCAATTAGAGAGCGCCGAAATCACCGACAGTGCCTTCGAGCGCGTGCGTTATCAGCTGCAGCGTGAGTGGCGCAACGCGCCCCAGGCGTCGCTCTACGGTCAAGCCAGCCGCACGCTGGGCGAAGCGTTACTCACACCACAATGGTCTACCGCTGAGCTTCTCGCTGCCAGCGAGCGCTTTGACCGCAGCCACCTGGAAGATTTTCGCCAGCGCTTTCTAGATGACCTGTACGTCGATGCCATGGCGGTGGGCAACCTGGACGCTGACCTGGCGCGTGAACAGACACAGCTGATGCGTGCCAGGCTAAAACCGCGGTTAAAGCGCGACGATATTGCCAACCTCACCCCGCTTGCAGCGAGTGAAGAGCACAGCGTGCTGCACCCTCACAGCTCTCGGGATGAGTCCTTGGTACTGCGCTATCTGCAAGGCCGCGATCAGACGCCAGAGGAGCAAGCCACCACCATGGTGATCGCTCAGTGGCTGGAGACACCGTTCTACCAACAGCTGCGCACCGAGCAGCAGCTCGGCTACATCGTGAACGCTGGCTATTCGCCGCTGCTCGAAGCGCCAGGGATTGCCCTTATGGTGCAATCACCCGACGTGGAGAGCGGCACCATTGCCGAGCGTATGGATGTGTTTCTGGATGAGGCTAACCAGCGTCTTGAGCAACTCAGCGACGCTGACTTAGCGCCTTATCGCCAGGCTGTTCACGACCAGTTGCGCCAGCGCGATACCAGCCTTGCGGGCATGGCTAACCGCTACTGGCAAGCCACCGCGTTGGAAGACGTGCGCTTTGATCGACGCGACCAACTGGCCGAGCTGGTGCTGAACGTTAGCCTTGAGGATATTAAGGCCCTATGGCCATCGCTGCGCGAACACAGCCTGGACATACGCTTTAATCCGGGCGACGAACCTAGTGATGTCAGCGACTATCGTGAGAAGCGCTCGCCCCTGCCCAAAACTAAATAAGAGCTCGTGAAGCTAGCAAACGGAATCAGCTTGAAGCGGGGGTTATTCGCCATGGATGGCGAATTTAGCGCCCCCGCAGAGAGCTGTTTCGTTTTTTTTACTCAGCACCTCAGGCGTCAAACGCTTGAGCCGGCATCATGGCTTCCACAAACATCACCAGTTCTTCCAGAATCTGGCGCTCACGATCAGTGAGGGTTTGCTGATTGTACTGAGCAATTTCCCGCGCAAACGCCTTAAGCGTAAAGCCCGCCAAGGCCGGATCATTGATCCGCATCCAGCGAAATGCTTCCCACTGCTCGCGCTCTTCACCTTCCAACGTGTCGGGGTAACTGCGCGCACGAAAGCGAAACAGCATCTCTTCCAAGCGCGGATCCTGAAACGCAAAGCGCTGCCCCACCAAATCCCACGGCTCCATCTCTCGCACTCGCTCCATCTGCTGACGGTCGGCGGCGGAGAAGAAGCTGCCCGAATAGAGCATTAGATCCGGGTCTTGCGGCGCATCGTCGTAACCTGCACTAAACACCTCGGCGACCTTGGCGGCAACACCGCTGGCATCGCGCAGGGTTTTCCAGTGCTGCCGACAGGCCGCCACATCCAAGCCTAAGCGCGCAACGATGGCGCCATACTCACCCTGCTGAGGCCCCTCAACGTCTTTCAAGGCACTGGCGGGAAACACCACCGGGCAGCGGTTGATATGGATCACCTTCAGCGGAATACGCGCCTCGCCTTCGGTTAAATCCTGCTGGCTGACAAACACGCGCTCACGAATCTGCTCCGCCGACATACTCAACATATCGCTGGGATCAACGCTCAAATCGTAAACGATCACCCCATTAGGGTTGGTTGGATGTTCGGCCAGCGGCATGACCAACGCACTACAGCCCCGGCTGGCGGGATAACGGCGGGAGATATGCAGCAGCGGTTTGGCGTTGGGTAGGTCGAGCTGCTTGGCCACCGCACGTTTACCGCGCAGACCGAGTAGATAGTCGAACAGCTTCGCATTGCGCGCTTTGAGCAAACGGGCCAAGGCGATGGTGGCACGCACGTCGGCTACCGCATCGTGGGCACCCTCATGGGCAATGCCGTTCGCCGCGGTTAAGTGCTCAAGCTTGAAGCTGGGCGCGCCGTCTTCGCGCAGCGGCCACTCAATGCCATCCGGGCGCAGTGCATAAAAGGCGCGCACAACATCGATTAAATCCCAGCGGGAATTGCCGTTTTGCCACTCACGGGAATAAGGGTCGAGCAGATTGCGGTAAAACAGATGGCGGGAGACTTCGTCATCAAAACGCAGGCTGTTATAGCCCACCACGCAGGTGCCCGGCTCACTCATATGGCGCTGAATCTCGCCAGCGAACTCTGCCTCGGGTAGACCATGGCGTTGAGCTTTTTGAGGGGTAATACCGGTAATCAAACAGGCGGCAGGATGAGGCAAGTAATCATCGGCGGGTTTGCAGTAGAGCTCGATCGGCTCACCGATCTCGTTCAGATCGGCATCAGTGCGCAGGGCAGCGAACTGAGCGGGCCGGTCGCGACGCGGATCCGCCCCGAAGGTTTCATAGTCATGCCATAGAAAACTGGCAGGGGCAGCATTGGGTGGCGCCATGAACAATCACTCCGCTGGGCAGTTAAAAGCCCAAGCCTAGCACACCCGCCGCCCCTTTCGCCCCGTCTTCAGTTCTTGCACTTAGGCGAAGGCTCAGCTCTTGGGAAGCGTAACGTTAAGCTCCAGCACCGAGCAGTTGTCTTCACTGTCCAAGGAAATTTGAATGGCGTCGTCATCCACGTGGACGTAGCGACGGATCACCTCAAGCAGTTCGCGCTCCAGCATCGGCATATAGTCGGGCTGGCCGCGCTGGCTACGCTGATGCGCCACAATAATTTGCAAACGTTCTTTGGCTACTGAGGCAGACTTCCTGCGCTCACGCTTCAAGAACTCCAGTAATTTCATCGGCGCGCCCCCCCAAACATACGGCTCAGCAGGCCTTTGCGCTGCAATTCGTGAAAACGCAGCGGCATGTCCTCACCGAGCAGGCGCGATACCGTATCGCTATAGGCTTGGCCCGCGTCGCTGGAGATATCGTGGGTTACCGGCACCCCCTGGTTAGAAGCACGCAGTACGGCTTCCGATTCAGGAATTAAGCCCAGCAAATTAATCGCTAAAATCTCGCGAATATCGTCAAGCGTCAGCATATCGCCAGAGGTAACTCGCTCTGGGTTATAGCGGGTCACCAACAGGTGCTCTTTGATAGGGTCATCGCCCTGCTCTGCACGCCGGGTTTTCGAGGCTAGTAGCCCCAAAATACGGTCAGAGTCACGCACTGACGATACTTCAGGGTTGGTAACCACAATCGCCTCGTCGGCAAAGTACATGGCCAACTGCGCACCACGCTCTATACCAGCGGGAGAGTCACAAAGAATGAAGTCGAAATCTTCTCTCAATTTCTCCAGGATCTCCGCGACCCCCTCTTGGGTCAGGGCATCCTTATCGCGGGTCTGGGAAGCTGGCAAAATAAACAGATTCTCGACACGCTTATCGCGAATCAGCGCCTGGTTAAGCCCCGCTTCACCTTGAATCACGTTGACTAAGTCATATACCACGCGTCGTTCGCAGCCCATGATCAGGTCGAGATTCCGCAGGCCCACATCAAAATCGATGACGACTGTTTTTTTACCGCGCAACGCAAGCCCCGTTGAGATGGCTGCCGCGCTAGTGGTTTTACCGACCCCTCCTTTACCAGAGGTCACTACAATTATCTTGGCCAAGAGTCACTTCCTTCTTGAAGTCGTTCGTCGCGAGCGCGAGTCAGTCAGCGCTCTGCGCATAACGGGAACGTCAATGTCATCAACATGCCATACTGTAACGGATAGCGCCTTCGGCGTCGCTAGGCATGAAGCACCAACGCAGCCTCATACAAATACCTTAGCTCAGTGGCTTAATTTCAAGCTGTTCTTTTGTAAAGTGAACTTCTGCGGGCCGCCTCAGAAGCTGTGCATCAATATCTTCCGAGCGCTTGTAGTTGCCTGCCACAGAAAGCAGTTCAGCCTCCAATTCTCGGCAGTAGATACCCGCTTGGGTATTACCATGAATGCCCGCCAGCGCACGGCCACGCAACGCGCCATAAACATGAATACTTCCAGCGGCCAGCACTTCTGCCCCGGCATTCACCGCCCCAATCACCACTAAATCTCCATCAGAGGCGCTTACTTGCTGCCCCGACCGCACGGTACCGCGATAAAGCCGCGTGGCAAGCGAAGGCGCTTCCGCCTCGCTCACTGCCTCCTCACGGGTGACTTCTTGCACTGGCGAGTTACTGACACTTTCCAGCACCCGGGCGCGGCCCTCTGCCACCGGAGGAAACCAACCCAACCCCAGCGCCCAGGCCGATTGGCGAACCGGCTCAGTGCCGCCGCGCACGGCTACCGGCAACAGCTTATGGTCACGGCACACGGCACAAATGCGCTCAAGGGCTAAGTGGGGTTCATCGAGTTTTTCCACGCTGAGGACAACCGGTGTATGCTGAAAGAAAGCAGGGGACTGGGAGAATTTGCCAGCCAACTGTTGCCGGATTTGCTCCGGATCAGCGCTACTTAGCTCCATGACGGTCATCGGCAGCATGCCGCCTTTGAAGGTAAAGGCCACTGCGGCACTATCCACGTTAAGGCTCATGGCCGAACTCCCCGTCATGTTCAGATAAGATAAAGGTAGCGTACTATCACGCATTTCGTCGTCTAGAAACACTGTAGTCTAAAAACAGTGTGGTCTAGAAGCAGTGTGGCCTAGAAATTAGACGTCTGTCACACCATAGTAAGGCCAAGCTAAGCGACAGCGCCGGTGACTGCAACCACCGAGCCGTTTTTTTCATGCTACGCATTTCATATTGGCAGGATGATCCATGCACGGACTGTTAAGACGCCTGTTTGCCCCTCGGTGGCAGCACCCTGACCCCGAGGTACGCCGTCAGGCCCTCCAACGACTGAACCCCGAGCAAGCAGAGCAGCGACAAGCGCTGCAGTCGCTCACTCAAGATAGCGACAGCCAGATTCGCCTTGCCGCTCTGTTGGCCCTGGATGACTGCGTAGGCCTGGTCGACGCTTACCCACACCATCAGCAGGATGAAGCCTGGTTCAATGCCATTTGCCAACGGCTCAGCGGGCGTGAAGGACATACCGACCTTCACCAACGCCAAACATTGGTCGAGCAGATAGAAGAGCCACGGGTGCTGAGCGCGGTCGCCCTCCAGGGCGACAACCTTAATCTACGCTTGACCGCCCTGAGCAAGCTGAATGATGAGAATGACCTAATTCATCAAGCTTGCCACAACGGTGTGGCCGCCGTTCGCCATCAGGCCGCCGAGCGCATTGAGGACGAGGAGGGGCTTAAGCGATTATTGAAAGAGGCACGCCGTGACCGCCAGGTGGTTCGTCTGGCACGGGAACGCCTCAACCGCTTGCGCAGCGACGCCCAGTGGCTGGAAGCGGAAGAGCAGCAGCGCGAAACGCTTTTGAATCAGCTAGAACAGCATGCCCGCGCGCCCTGGGAGCCCCTTTACGGTGGCCGTTTTCGCCACCTTGAACGGCAGTGGGAGCAACTGACTCAGCCGCCAAGCGTGGAGCAGGAGCAGCGTTTTCATCAAGCCCTACTCGCTTGCCGCAAGACGCTTCACGACCACGAAACCCAGGAGCAGGCTCGCCAGCAGAGCGACGAGCGCCGTGAAGAAGCCGAAAACACTCGCGAGCAGCTGCTCGAAGGCATCGAAGAAACCCTTGATGGTCTGCGCCACGCCTCAGCCATGACCGTGCAGGATATCGACAGCCTGCGCGCCCAGCGCCAACTGCTAGGCCAACGCTGGCAGGCGCTATCTGATATCCATCCGCCCAGCGAGACTATGCGCCAGCGCTACACGTTGGCGATTCAGCACTACGACCAGTGCTTAGAGGCATGGCAGCGCTGGTGCTCGGTCAGCACCGACATCGAAACCGCACTGACCGGTGGCGACCACGCTACCCTGGCTACATTGATTAGCGAATGCCAATGGCCGGAGGCCCTAACGCCGCCCGCGCTGCTCGGCCGTGCCAAAGCGGCTCTCAACGCTGAAAACACCGCACCCTCGCAGCCGAAGCCGACAGAAGACAACGTCACACTGGAGGCCCATGGCGCGGAACTCGACACCTTTGAGCACTTGTTAGAGCGCGGCGCCTTTAAAAGCGCCAGCCGCCTGCATCAGCGGCTAAAACAACGCATTGAAGCGCTGGAAAGCCCCGCTGCTCAACCGCTCAAAACACGCTTGAAGCACTTAGCTGCCCGGCTTGCAGAATTACGCGACTGGCGGGGGTTTGTCGCAGGTCCAAAGCGCGAACAGCTATGTGAAAGCATCGAAACTCTCGCTAACGACCTCCACATGGAGGAAGAAGCGCTTGACCGCCACCATCGCCAACTGGTCAAAGAGTGGAAAGCGCTGGGCGATGCAGCGGCTAACCGCGAGCAGTCTGCTCGCTTTCGCAACGCCTCGGATCGCATCCACGAGCGCCTCGCCCCCTGGCGAGACCAGCTCAGCGAAGAGCGTGAGACCAACCTTCAAGCCCGCGAAGCGCTATGCGATCAGTTGGAAAGCCTGCTAGCCCAGCCTGCCGAAGACGCCGATCCCGATGTGCTAAGGCAAATCCGCGACAAAGCGCGCCACCAGTGGCGACATTATAGCCCCGTTCCCCGTGAACGCTCCGAGGCCGTTGGCCGGCGCTTTGGTACCATTCGTCATCAGCTACAGGCGCTGATCGATCAGCGTGCTGAAACGATCGCCGCGCAAAAACGGGATCTGATCAGCCAAGTGAGCGCGCTGCGCAGCGACACAAGCCAGCCTCTTGCCCAGCGCATTCACCTGACCAAACAGCTGCAGCAGCAGTGGCGAGCGCTAGGCCGGGCGCCCAAAGGTGAAGAGCAAACGCTGTGGAAAACCTTCCGCCACGAGTGTGATCAACTCTTTGCCCAGCGCGATGCGCATAAAAATGAGCAGGCGGCGCGCCAGCAACAGCAGCTTGATGAGATGCAAACCCTCATCGACGCAATGGATAGCTGGCAGCCTATTGAAGCGAGTGAGTCGGCCACCTTGGAGCGCTTTATCGAACAGGCCAATCAGCTTGAGCCGTTGCCCCGCAATCGGCGCAGCGATGGCATGCAGAAGCGGATGAGCGGCATCGTGCGTGCGCGCAGAGAACGCTTAAACCGTCTGGCGGTTGCCAATACGGTTCAACAGTGGCACTCGATAATGCCGTTAGTGAACGCACACTTGGCTGCTGACCAGCGCTACCTCAGCGAGGGAACCCCAAGCGATGTGGAAGCGCAAACGGTTCTCGGCAGCTCACTCCCTACCGCCTTTAATGAGGCGCATAACGCGCGCAATCAACAGCGCCATAGCGTCGCGGTACCGCTATCAGACGCTGATCGCGCTCGCATCGCCGATTCCCTTGCCAGGCTGAGAGTGCACCTATCGATGCTGGCCGTGGGTAGTGTGCGGCAAAGCGATGAGCCACTGCGCCTGGCGATTCAGGTAGAGCGTTTGAATGAAGGCTTCAACCAAGAGCGCAGCCGTGATCAAGAAGTGATCGACATCTTGATTGCACTATTGGCGCTAGGGCCAATGCCAGCCACGCTATGGGATGCTGAAGTGGAAGAGTTGGATAACCTGCTCAGCCGACTGGCGCGCGTCCCGCTACCTTAGGCATTAGCAAGAAAACGGGAGGCTTATAGCCTCCCGCTTGCCTTCTCTTCTTGGGCTAACCACTAGCCCATGAACTGACCACCGTTGATGTCGATGTTCGCACCGGTGATAAAACCTGACTCCTTATCGGCTAAGAAGGTGACCAATCGGCCAATCTCCTCTGGCGTGCCATAGCGCTTCACTGGGATTGTTTCCCGGATAGCCTCGCGCACTTTTTCAGGAATATTCATGATCATATCGGTGGCGATATAGCCAGGCGATACGGTATTGACGGTAATCCCTTTGGTCGCTGTTTCCTGTGCCAGCGACATGGTCAAGCCATGCATACCGGCTTTCGCCGCCGCGTAGTTGACCTGACCAAACTGACCTTTACGGCCATTGATGGATGAAATATTGATAATCCGGCCATAGCCATTCTCAAGCATCATCTCAATGACGCTACGGCAGGTGTTAAACACGCTATTGAGGTTGGTGTCGAGCACTTCGTACCACTGCTCATAGGTCATTTTCTTCATGGTGCCATCACGGGTAATCCCCGCACAGTTCACCAGCACACTAATGGGGCCATACTTGTCATGGATTTCGCGGGCACCTTCCAGGCAGGCGTTGTGGTCAGCAAGATCGACACCCGACAATTCGATATTGTTATAGCCGTCAGCGTGCTGCGTTTCTAGCCAGGATTTAGCCTTGTCTGGGTTGCGATAACCCGCCACGACTAAATATCCCGCATCTGCCAACGAACGACAAATTGCCGTACCGATACCACCAGTTCCACCAGTTACCCAGGCGACGGGGGCTTGATTGGCCATTGACTACCTCCCTGAAATGACAAATGACTTGAGCCTAAAAACACGTACGCTGCGCCACAAGCCATTGTGAAAAAGCGCGATTGCGCCTGTATTACCCTAGTGCATTATTTGCTTGAGTAATGCACCAACGTAAGCTTTTTGTTATGGCTATTTAAAGCATAGCTGCACTGTCTCCATGTTGCAGCAGGATGCGCGCCACCGCTATACGCCGAACGTGTTAATACCGCTATTGACTTCGCCTAAAACTTCTGTAGAATACGCCACACGTTGATGCGGGGTGGAGCAGTCTGGTAGCTCGTCGGGCTCATAACCCGAAGGTCATCGGTTCAAATCCGGTCCCCGCTACCAATATTTTGAAAGGCAGATCAGTTACTTACTGATCTGCCTTTTTTATTTCTGTTCGTCTGCAAACTTCCTGTGACACATCTGTGACGTATATGTGACACATTCGCTCCGTTGCTTACGTGCGTAATTTATTCTTGCGACCTTCAGTCAACTACTGGCAGTATTAATCAACTCTCATTTTTCTCATGGTTTTTTTGAATTTCTAGCAAATCACCCACCTCACAACTGAAAAGCTTGCATAGCTTATCCAGTGCATCCAGCTCGATTCGCTGAGCGGTTTCTTTATAAAGAAGCGTAACAGTATTGCGGTTAAGACCTGTTTCACGCGCAACATCCACGATCTTCATTTTGTGCTCACCCATCAAGCGCGCGAGATGACAACGAACCATCAAAATCTCCTGTAAATGCTTTTTGTCATCCTGAATGGCAAAAAATGCTTGCAAATGGTATTTTGCTGTCTAAAATGTCATTCAGGATGACATTCTGATACTTGGAATGCCTTTTAGTCACGCAGAATACCACTCCTTCTGGAGGTTTTCGATGGATTCATCTTATACCTATCTCACGACCGAAGAGCTTGCCCAGCGCATCAAGTACGACTGCCGCACTATCCGACAGCAGCTAAAAGACAGCGTCCTTATCGAGGGCACCCACTACATCAAGCCATTTGGCCGACGGAAAATTTTGTTCTTGTGGGAAGCCGTTGAAAAAGAAATGCTGAAAGCCGCTCATGGCAACATTTCGATTCCGATGGCAAATGGAGGCTATAGCCATGGGTAAGGTTCGCCAACGAAAAGAGACGGGTAAGCTCTATCTGGATTTTTTCTACCAAGGCCTGCGGTTACGTGAGCAAACTGCACTGAAAGACACGCCTACTAACAGAAAAAAAGTGGAGCAATTACTGGCAAAGGTAGAAGCAAAGATTTTGCTAGATGATCTCGACTATGCTGAGTTTTTCCCTGGCAGTAAAAATTTGCAGAAGCTGGGGTTAAATAACGCCGCTAAAAACCAAGCTCTTCAACCTGCACAGATCGAGAACACTCAACCGGCTGTGGAGACACCACTCTTCAACGATTTTTCTGATCAGTGGTTCGACGAGAGCAAAATCCAATGGCGTGCCTCTCACGTACGCAATGTGAGTTCGATCTTGGATAGCTCTCTTAAACCAGCGTTTGGGAAAAAACACATCGGAGATATCACCAAGGCGGACATCCTGGCGTTCCGCACCAAACTAGCCAAGCGCAGGGGCCGTGGTGCCACGGGGCTGGTATCGCCTAAAACGATCAACAGCCATATGTCCATTTTGCGTATGGTGCTCGATGAGGCGGCCGAGCGTTTCGACTTTGAGACGCCGTACAAAAACATCAAGCCGTTAAAGCTACAGAAGACGCATATCGAGCCGTTTTCTCTACACGAGGTGCAACGCATCATCGACAATGTACGCCCAGACTATTGCAACTATTACACCGTGCGGTTCTTTACCGGCCTGCGTACTGGTGAAGTCGATGGATTGAAGTGGAAAAACATTGATTTTGCTAAGCGAGAAATCTTAGTACGCGAAACATTGATCAATGGTGAAACGGAATACACCAAGACCGATGGATCGCAACGAGAAATACCCATGTTCGGGCAGGTGTATGACGCCCTCAAAACGCAGTACGCCGCCACTGGGCACATGAGTAAGTACGTGTTCTGCAATCAGATGGGACAGCCGCTTGATCACAATAACGTGACAAAGCGCGTGTGGTACCCCTTACTCAAGTCTCTTGGGCTGACCAAACGCCGTCCTTATCAAACACGCCATACTGCCGCGACACTCTTTTTGGCTTCTGGCGAAAATCCAGAGTGGGTGGCGCGAATGCTGGGCCATAGTTCAACCGAGATGCTGTTCAAGGTTTATTCACGTTACGTCCCCAATGCCACCCGTATGGATGGCTCTGCCTTTGAGCGTTTGTTAGGCAACACCACGCCCACTAAGCCCCAGAAGGAGCAGCATCATGAAACGGCTTGATAACGCCCCTACTCATCTGTCTCGTACCTTCACGGGCACTTATCGCCTTACTGGACGCGTGGTGGAGTTCGACAACGCGAAAACGCCTTTCTTAAAGCTGCGGCTAAGCGATTGTGTGGGGAATCAAATCGCGATGCTCAACTTGAGCAAAACAACAGTACCTGAGCGCATCGGCCATCTGGACTTTGTTACCGCCTCCGGCGTGAAGTGTTTGTCAGGCCAATTCATTCTCGATGAGTTCCGCAGGGCGTCTCGGGATGAAGTGACCTCTATGGATACCCTGCAATCGTTGCCACGGGTGTACTCCCCGATGCCAGAGGTATTCGACAAGTTAATCGCGACCGTACAGTCGCTTCAATCAGACTGCCTTCGAGTGTTTTTGACACGGGTACTGGAACGGAAGGATCGTCTTGAAGCTTTTTTGAATGCGCCCGCCAGCGCCAATTATCACCATGCGTATCCAGGTGGTTTGCTAAAACACTCGCTGGAAGTTGCCAATCACTCAGTGGCTATGCTGCGCCTTAACGAGCCAACCATGCCTCGACTCATGCAGGAAGCCTGTTTCGTGGGAGGACTATTGCACGACATTGGTAAGACATATACTTATGACTCCAAGGGCAAGCCAAATGCCGCCTGGAAACTCTGCAGCCATGACGTGTTTACGCTAGAGGCTTGTGCCTACGGGCTTACATACTTGGATGCACATGAACCCGACATTGCGATGACATTACGCCATGTTTGGACATGTGCTTCGCCAGGCGCTCGCTACGGACAACCCGCAGCAATGACGTTGGCCCGTTATATTCGTGACGCGGATGGGCAAAGCGCGATGGCCGATAACCAACAGCGGGCTTTTCGCCGTCAAACTAACGTGGGATTTGGCCGACTCGGACAAAACCTTTTTTGGCAACCTCAACTACCTGCCGCAGCATCTCATTGATGCCGTCTTCTACTCATCGACTTGAGCCGTCAGCTTTTGGTGTGGCGTTTCTATCAAAGCAAAAGAAAAATTTTATGACCATGCCAAGTGAACGCACGCGCTCGGTCATCCAGACCCGAGAGTTCTTGATCGAGCTAAGCCGTAACACTGACTTTCCAGAAACCATCCGCAGGCAAGCAAAGCAGCTATTAAGGCATTACCCGTCACAGATAGAGATGCTAGACGCTGGCCAACTGGAAGAGCACCTTACTGATGGGACTATATTCCAGCCTATTTTTAGCTCTGTTATTGAGGGACTCTAAAGTGTAGCACTACTCAAGCAGGGGGTGACGTCGCAAGCTGCAAGTTAATCAATTAAGGCCACTAACGAACACTTTACGCTAGTACAAAGTACGCCTCTAGCACTCAAGAGAACACTAGGGGCTAATCCGTTACAGGGCCTTCACTAACTCGCCGTAATCTCCTCCCACACGCAAGACAATGGTCACGTCGTTGTCATTACGGTTGCGGAAGAACCAGCCATGATTGCCGGTGAAAGCAGCTTCAAGCTCACCTTCATCCTCGGGCACGCCACGGCCTTTCTCATAGCTAATGGAGCTCCCATTGCCATCACCGTGCGTGTCAAAGTTGACGGGGCCACCTTCGGAGACCCAGGCAAAGGTAGCAACTGCCCCTTCTTGCATGGTGAGTTTGTACTCCGTGCCTTCCCCTGGCGTCAGGGTAAAGCTCACCTCATCACTCCATGGAGACGCTTCTTCCGCTTGCGCCATCTGGGAAGCGGCTTCCTCGGAAGCCAATGCTTCCGCCAGCGCCACGCTGGCGTCGGTCATCACCCTTTCAGAATCGGCCGGTGAAGGTGCGACTGGATCACTTGCTGAGGGAGAATTGGCTGTTTGGGGAGCGATCTCTGTCTTGGGCGTCGCAGTCTGAGCATCAGCACCGTTTACCGTTGCAGGCTGACTATCACTGACGATCTCTTGAGATGCAGTGGGTTGAGACGCCTGCTGGGCACTGGCTTGATCGTTGGCCTGGTCAAGCTCGGCTTCCTCAGCCAGCTGGGTTTTGATTTCTCCCATCTCAGTCAGCCCCAACATGCGCCCAGCGCCGGTGGGGTCAATGACATACTCAGCAGGGCAGCACGACGGTGATCAGCAAAGCGACGGCAATAACGGCGGCCATCAACGTAGAGCGAAGTAACTTACCCGTTGACGGCAGTTCGGCACGGGTTGGAAGATCAGTGTTATACATCGGGGACTCCCCTTAATTAAGCAATGAAATAGCCGGTCAGTTGATAACCCACCAGCATAAAACCAGCACACATCATGGCGACGTTGGCGGTATACGCGTGGCGTAAGAAGCCAGTAGTACGTCGCCAGAAGCCCATCACAATGAGAATGGCGCTCAATGCCAGTAGCTGGCCGATCTCTACGCCTACGTTGAATGCCAGGAGGTTAGGGACGAGACCATCGGGCGAGATATCGTATTCAATGATCTTGCTCGACAGGCCAAAGCCATGAAACAGACCAAAAACCAACGTGGCTACCTTAGTGTTGGGCTGAAAGCCGAACCAACGCTGATACGCACCGATGTTATCGAGCGCCTTATAAACAACGGAGAGTCCGATGATGGCGTCGATCAGATAGCTATTGATGCCGATATTGAAGTACACCCCTAACAGCATGGTTGCCGAGTGACCGATGGCAAAGAGGCTGACGTAAATGGCGATATGCTGCATTCGGTAGAGGAAAAAGATGATCCCTAACAAAAACAGGATGTGGTCATACCCCGTCACCATGTGCTTGGCACCGAGATACATAAACGAGAGCAGATGAACGCCATAGATCTCCTGGATATAGCCCTTGTCACCTTCAGCCACCGCGTGAGCAAGCGCCTCGCCACTGGCGCCCAGTAGCATTAACAGCAGGGTTAGAAAGGCTAAGGCGTGGCGTCGGTTCATCATAGGCAAGCCGAGCACACCCCTTACTTGGGATGGAAACATGCAACCTCTACGGGTCTGTCGTTAGTCTTGGCCATCCGATGGATGGCCCCAGTCATCAAGCGACGACTGGCCGTGGAGGCCGCTCCAAGCGGTAGACTCGACGCAGGGGAAAAGCGCGTCGTTCGCCTAGCCGCAGGGCATGACGGACGTTGAGTGCGATGGCAATGCTCGCCCCCAACCGGTCCGCTTGTTCGTGGAAGTGACTGCCGCTCTCATGAGGGAGTTGGCGACCGTCTTCATGCATGTGGCCATGGGTATGCCCATGGCCATTCTGCACACTCTCATGGTGAGATGACTCAACGCCAACCATGCTCATTGCGCCATGTGCACTCGCTTCGCCCACACTGGTAAGAAGTAGGCTAGGCAAAAACAGCAATAGCAGGGTCAGATAGCGAAGACGGTGGCGCAGCCGATTGGGCATTTAAAGCGCCCAGGACAAAAATTGACGGTAAAAATGTAAATAACAGTTTGCTTACGCTGTAGCGCCGCGTAGCGGCAATAGATTAACATCCCCTCCAGGGGGATAGGAATAAAATAAGGGAAAGAAATGACAATACATACACACCAGTCACATCCCGATATCATCAAGCGCTTAAACCGGGCTCGGGGGCACCTTTCGAGCGTGACGCAGATGATAGAGGGTGGTCGCCACTGTCTGGAAATTGCCCAGCAGCTTCATGCGGTTGAGAAAGCTATTCAACAGGCCAAACGTGCCTTGGTTTTAGATCATATCGATCACTGTCTAGAGAATGCCTTGGGCTCTCAGGATCAAACGCAGCGGGCGCGGGCTGAAGAGTTCAAGGCCATTGCCCGCTACCTGTAAATACATCCAAGCCCCCCCTCACTTGCTTGAGGAACGCTCTATGCTCGATGTACTCGCCCATCGCGTCTATCGCCATCTCTTTTTCGCTCAGGTCATTGCAATGATTGGCACCGGTCTGACCACCGTTGCCCTAGCGTTACTGGTTCATGATTTTACTGAGGGGCAGGCGGGTGTCGTACTAGGCACAGCGCTGGCGATTAAGATGGTCGCCTACGTGGGCATTGCTCCACTGGTGGTGCTTACGCCTCACGCCTACCTCGACACACGTTGTTGGTTAGCCTCGACTTGCTGCGAGCATCCGTGGTTTGCGCACTGCCTTTCGTTACAGAAGTGTGGCAAATCTATGTGCTGATCTTTCTACTCAATGCTTGCTCAGCAGGCTTCACACCCGTTTTCCAGGCGACAATACCGGACATCCTAGAAAACGAGGAGCAATACACGCGAGCATTATCCCTGTCACGCCTTGCCTACGACTTAGAGAACCTTCTTAGCCCGATGGTGGCAGCAGCATCGCTGATGGTGATGAGTTTTGATGTCCTGTTTGTACTCAACGCCCTGGCGTTCATGATCTCTGCCTCCCTGGTTATATCGGTGATGTTGCCTGAGTCACTATCACTAGAAGAAATTTCCGGCGTTTAGCGTCGCGTTTCTCACGGCATACGGATTTATCTTAAAACACCTCGTCTGCGGGGTCTGTTGGCGTTGAACTTTGCGGTCTCAGCCGCCGGAGCGATGCAGATCGTCAATACGGTAGTGCTTGTTCGCTCTATGTTGGGGCTTGGCGAGAAAGAAGTAGCTTTGGCATTTGCGGCTGCAGGCGGGGGCTCCATGCTGGTGGCCTTACTGCTACCCAAGGTACTGGATCGATTGCCTGAACGACCAGTCATGATGCTTGGTGGCATTATCATGGCGTTCGGTCTCTACTTGAGGCACATCGTTTGCGGGACTTGTCGGGCTATGGTTGCTACTGGGTGCAGGCGCTTCGATGGTCATGCCCCCTGCAGGGCGCTTGCTCAAGCGTTCTTGCCAGCCTGAGGATCGCCCAGTGCTATTTGCTGCCCAATTCTCATTGTCCCACTGTTGCTGGTTGATCACCTATCTGTTGGCAGGCTGGCTGGGGGTAAAACTGGGGCTGACGGGAACGTTCGCTTTGCACGGGACAGTAGCTTTAACGGCGACAGGGCTTGCGATGCTTGCTTGGCCTCGTCGAGATACAAGAGAGATTGCGCACGAGCACTCGCCTATACGTCATAGCCATCTTCGCTATCACGATGAACACCATCAACACGAGCATGAAGGGTGGGAGGGGCCGGAACCTCATAGCCATTCCCACCATCATCTCAAAAATGTGCATCGGCACATATTTGTCATTGATAACCACTATATACGATGGCCTTCGTGACACATTAAGGCTGACAAATTAATAGATGCCTATTAGGTTAAATCACCACGAGTAATGCCTACTTTACTGCATTCATCACAGAAGCTTCGCAGGGAACATTTTCCTTCTTAGGCTTAGTGTGCTTGAACGTATGGGCCTCTCTGGACAGTGACCAGCTAATTTTTGAATGAAATATGCTCAATCATCGTGTCAATTTAAGGTTTAGAAGGACGGCATCATAGCTGAGTGAGACGGAACGCCTAATCTGGAAAATGCACCTTACGAAAAGCACAAGTTGAAATGAGTCTCCCCATCTTATTAGCAGGGGGCTGCCTTCCCCAACCTGCATGTCAGCGCTCAATGGGCTTTTTGTGTGAATGTCATGATCGTTGAGATGACGTCAAAACCAGTTCTTCATAAATGCCCTCGATAGCCTTCTCTTCGGGGCTGTGACGCTGTGGCTCCTGTTCCGGGTTAGGATGTAGGAGGGTTATAAGCCCGCTGGAGAATGACAGGACGTCGCTGAGCTGCTCGTAATCGACGTTTACGTTATCGACATTGTATTGGTTGAGGCGTGTCACGGTCTCTGAGAGTGCCGCCATACTATGCTCTTCTTCTCCAAGCGATGGAAATGCCTGTACCAGCGGCTGTCCGTTGTCCCAACCGATTTTAATAGGTTGGTTGATGATATTGACCTGGGTGCCCGCCGGTATGCGGTCAAAAATTGATTCAATATCGTCAGGCAACATGCGTATACAGCCACGGCTTGCACGCATGCCAATGCCATCGGGCTGGTTGGTACCGTGAATCAAATAGCCATCGAAGCCTAAGATAATGGCGTGGTCTCCCAGCGGGTTATCGGGGCCGGGCGGGACAACACTTGGCGCGGTTTCGCCGCGTGCTTCAGCTTCACGTTTTACCGACTCAGGCGGGTACCATGCGGGGTTTTTAATGTTCATGGTGGTCTCGGTCACACCGAGAGGGGTATCAAACCCTTCGCGACCGATGCCGATAGGATAGGTCTCAACGCGCGGTGTCTCACCGTTTTTGACATCTGGGTAGTAGTAAAGCCGCAGCTCGGCGATATTGATGACGACCCCAGTACGCTCGACATTCGGCAGGATGAAACGTCCTGGAATAGTTACTTCCGTGCCCACCCCTGGGACCCAGATGCTGACCTCTGGATTTGCACGGGTCATCTCCAAATAGCCAAGGTTGTGACGCTTGGCAATATCTATCAAGGTATCGTCGTAATCCTTCACGATGAAGGTGTCAGCCTCTCCGATAATATTGCCTTCTTCAGGTAGCGGGTAATGCCCCTTGGGCCATTCCGTCTCCTGGGTAGTGGAAGGTTGTGCCGCCATGGCGACAGGGAGCCATGCCAGAGACGAAACCATCACACTCATTATGAAGCCCATCTGCATTGGCCATGGGAGGAGTCTCTTAAGTATTGCTGCGTTATTTACAGAGAGCATCGCTAGGTTCCTTTTTCATCTAATGCGTCGTTTTTTGATCGAGATAAGTTGAGTTGTAATCCGAGCAGCGTCAGCAAGGCAGCGAGTATCCAAGCGGGGCCACTACCGGTGCGTGTGAAAGGAGTTAGGCCCTGCATCGGGGTCACCTCGCCAGTTAAACTGGCCTGTTCAAACTGTGGGGCACGGGCTGTGACGTGACCTTGTGAATCGATGATGGCCGTCACGCCATTACTGGTAGCTCGAAGTAGGTGACGACCATTTTCTAAGGCACGTAGACGCGCCATTTGAAGATGTTGGTGTGGGCCAATGGAACGCCCAAACCACGTATCGTTGGAAACCGTGAATAGCAGCTCGGCATTACGCGCCTGTTGGGCGACATGGTCGGCGAAAATGATCTCGTAACAGATGGCAGTGCCAATGGTGGTTCCAGCCACGTGTAACGGAGCCTGTCCGTCTGACCCTGGGGTCAGGCGGGGTGCTGGCAAGTCGAAAAAAGCAAGGGTGTCAGCGAGGAGGCTTTGGAATGGCAAATACTCGCCAAAGGGTACTAAGTGCGCTTTCTGGTATTCGCCCTGCACATCATTTAGCCCTATGACGCTGTTATAAGAGCGCCCTTCACTGTCGCGTTGCAAAATGCCGGTCAACAAGGCGGTGTTAGGCCCCAGGTCGGACGCTACTTGCTCCAGTATTCGCTGTGCTTCCTGCTCAAGCATGGGAAGGGCTGCCTCGGGCCAAACGATGAGATCAATGTCCCTTGCTTGCTCTTGTGTCATTGTTGTGTAGATATTGACCGCCTCGCGCTGCCCTTGGGCAGTCCACTTAATGCGCTGATCAAGATTCCCTTGCAGCAATGCCACCCGGATGGGCTTGCCAGCAGGGGTTGTCCATTGGGCGGGCAATAGGAATGGAACGATCCACAAGGCGGCGATTGGGACGAGGAAAACCCAGCGGCGACGCAGTACCTCTACCCCTAACGTACCTGTCAGCGCGGTCATGAGTGACAGCAAGTACACACCACCAACGGGCGCCCATGGGGCTAATGGAGAATCTATCTGAGAGGTGCCTAACAATAACCAGGGAAAGCCGGTGAGCAACCAGGTGCGTAGCCATTCGCTCATCACCCACATACCGGCAAAGCTAAGAAAGGCGAACCGTGGCCCCGCGATGCGTCGATAGAGCCCAAAGGGGATTGCAAAGAAGAGCGCCAGAGCGCTGACAAAAAGAGTGGTGAGGAGCATCGCCACCAAGGCCCCGGTGCCACCGAAATCGTGAATAGCAACGAAGACCCATGATGTGCCAGAACCGAACAGGCCTACCCCATAGCACCACCCACGCAGGGTGGCCATGGCGGGCGTTAGCGACTGTATCTTCCAATAGACCAGTGCCACGGCCACTAGACCAAGCCACCATAGAGAAAAGGGGGCGGCACTCAAGGTGGTCAATACCCCAGCGGCTAGCGCTACAACGCAATCGACTATTGGTGAGGGTCGCCCAGCAAAAAGCGTATATTTTTTTTCTTGATCGACCGAATCCATACCGTTACTCAGCGCGCTTAAAAGCAGGACTTTCACGCCATAACGCCACTGCGAACATCAATACACCTGCAAACAGCGCGATATCGGCCATGTTAAAGGCGGGCCAATGCCATTCGCCCCAGTAAACATCCAGGTAGTCGACGACGTACCCACGCGCTAAGCGATCAACGGTATTACCGAGTGCGCCGCCAAGAATCAGACTGTACGCACAGGCTTCCAAGCGCGGCTTGGGTTTGCATAGCTGCACGAGCAATACGACGACCACCACCAACGCTAAACCAAGAAAGAGGTAGCGCTGCCAACCACCTGCCTCCGCGAGAAAGCTGAAAGCGGCCCCTGTATTACCGGTGTAAACCCAGTTAAAAAACGGTGTTAGCGGAATGACTTGGCCAAACGACATCTGGGCATGCACGATTTCTTTGACCAGTTGATCGGCTAGAGCCAACACGCAAGCAAATGTGAACCATGGCCAACGTCGTGAAGGGCTGTCGTGTTGCGCTGTTCTCATGACGTTGTTTTTCCTTGTGACAGGCCTGTCAATGCGGTACTGGGCGAAAAGCGATAACCCAGCAGTCGCATGGCGTTCAACGTCACCAGGACGGTAGCACCGGTATCGGCCATCACCGCAATCCACATACCGGTAATACCCAGCGCTGTGGTGACCAGGAAAATGGCTTTTAAGCCAAGGGCGAGAACAACGTTGGTTTTCACATTGCGTAGCGTGGCACGAGAGAGGTCTATCAGCTCAGCGATGCCGGTAACGCGGTTCTTGAGCAAGGCTGCATCGGCGGTTTCCAACGCCACATCCGTGCCGCCACCCATCGCGATACCCACATC
This sequence comes from Halomonas sp. FeN2, assembly GCF_020595105.1. NCBI lineage: Bacteria > Pseudomonadati > Pseudomonadota > Gammaproteobacteria > Oceanospirillales > Halomonadaceae > Halomonas > Halomonas sp. FeN2. The sequence continues at coordinate 3,009,319 of NZ_CP074200.1, read as the reverse complement.
GGCTGCCGCGAGTGCCGGTGCATCGTTGATGCCATCGCCTACTTTACCGATGGGGCCACGACCTGTCGCTTGCCAGTCTCGAACATACGCTGCCTTGTCTTCAGGCATTAGTTCGCCGTACGCTTCAATGCCTAAGCGACCCCCAGTGGCAGCGACGGTGCGGGCATTATCACCGCTGAGCATGACCGCCTGTACGCCTAAACGGGATAGCGCCGCTAGGCCTTCAAGGGCATCTTCGCGTGGCTCATCGCGAACAGCGATCAAGCCCAACAAACGCTCGCCTTCGACGAGGAGAGCGAGGCTCTTACCGGCTTCTTCTAACGCGATAATCCGAGCACTGAGACTTTCCTCCAGGATGACTTTCTCGTGAAGGTGACGAGGCGTCATTAAGCTCAGCTCGCGACCCTCCACCTGGCCTGAGACACCGCGCCCCGCCAGAGCGCGGCTGCCGGTGGCGGTGGGGAGGTTTAGGCCCGATTGTCGGGCATGCTCAACGATAGCCGTGGCGATAGGGTGACTGGAATCTCGCTCTATCGCAGCGGCGAGCCGCAATACGCTGTTATCGTCTTCCTCAGCGATCCAAGACTCCACATCTGTGACTCTTGGGGTACCCGCAGTGAGGGTGCCCGTTTTATCTAATGCCACCAAGCGAAGCTTACCTAACTGTTCAAGAACGGCTCCCCCTTTGATCAGTAGGCCGCGCCGAGCGCCCGCCGAGAGGCCTGCGGCGATGGCGGCTGGGGTGGAAATGACTAATGCGCAGGGGCATGCGATTAACAGCAATGCTAACGCACGGTAAATCGACTCCGACCATGCCATGGTCGATACCAGCGGTGGCACTATCGCCATCAGGAGGGCGAGTAAGACGACGGCGGGCATATAGTAATACGCAAAACGATCAATAAAGCGTGCTATCGGTGCCTTGGCGGCCTGTGCTTCTTCAACCAGGCGAATAACGCGTGCGATCGTATTGTCATCAGCGCCTCGTGTTACCTCCACCTCCAGGGCGGCATCAAGATTCACTGTGCCAGCAAAAATGTCATCACCAGGCGCTCGCGAACGGGGTATGGACTCGCCGTTTACCGGCGACTCGTCAATGTCGGAGGTGCCCACCAGGATGCGTCCATCGCAGGGAACGCGATCACCGGGCCGCACCAGCACACGCTGGCCGGGTTTAAGTGACTCCGCCGAGACGTCACGCAGATGGCCATTGTCCATCAGCCTCGCCGTTGAGGGTGTTAAATTTGCCAAGGCTGAGATACTGCGGCGCGCCCGTGAAGCAGCTACCCCTTCGAGTAGCTCACCTACGGCGAACAAGAACACGACCATCGCAGCTTCAGCGGCAGCATTGATGGCCAATGCGCCAAGCGCAGCGATGCACATCAGCATCTCGATGGTAAAGGGGTTGCGCATCTTGAGGGCGCCCCAGGCACTCTGCGCAATGGGCATTAAGCCGACCAGCGTGGCCAGAATGAAAGGCACATTGCCCAGCGCAGGCCATGCTAAACGAAGCGCGAAGGCCACTATCAGCAGATTTCCTGTGATAATGACCAAGCGCCCTTTAGCGGTTTGCCACCAAGGGGATGCAGAGCCAGATGCGTGTGTTTGGTCATCATGGGAAGCCACTTGATAGCCTAGTTCGTTCAGGATGCCCTCAATGGTCTTCCGCGAGGGGGCCCCGTGATCGTGGTGATGAATCTTCACCGATCCCGTGATCGAGCTTGCCGTGACTTCCTCAATGCCGTCCAGCCGCTCTAGCGCCGACACGACCTTGCGCTCACAACCGCCGCAGTCCATGCCTTCAACACGCAGCGTCAAAAAGGTAGGCGCTGTCGCCTGCGTTGATGTTTTCATGGTGCCTCTTCTCCCAATGGGCTATGGTTTCGCAGTGTAAACCTTGTAGCAACTATAGCTTCAAGCCCTGCGTAAGGAGTTTTACCATGTCGATGATGGGGCAAAGTATCAGCATTGGTGAGTTAGCACGACGAGCCGACTGCAAACCAGAAACGGTTCGCTATTACGAGCGTATTGGGCTGTTGCGCGATGCGACACGAACCGGTGGGGGGCAGCGCCGCTATGGAGACGACGCTGTGCGGCGCTTGACCTTTATTCGTCATGCCCGCGACTTTGGCTTTTCGGTAGAGTCAGTGCGAGAGCTTTTGGCCATGTCAGATCAACCTGATATGCCTTGCCAAGAAGTTGATGCCATCGCCACACATCACCTAAAGAAAGTGGAGTCCCGCCTTCAGCGACTGTCCGCACTGCGTGAGGAGCTTCAACGGATGGTCACGCAGTGTGCCGGTGGCAAAGTGGGAAGCTGCCGAATCATTGAGGTCATCAGTGATCATCAGCTCTGTATCACTGAAAAATCGCACAGAGGGGCTCACGACTTGGGTTAGAACTAACGCTACGCCCCACGCCCAATGGTTAGCCCAGAGAAACATCCAAAAACAGCATGAGTACCAATCCGATGGAAAGGCCCAGCGTGGCCTTTTTTTGTGCCCGCTCCGATGAGTTCCGGGAATAATCTCATGACTGATCACATACAGCATCGCTCCCGCCGCAAAGGCCAATCCCCAGGGAAGCAACGCTTGTGACATGCTGACGACCCCAGCGCCTAATAAGCCACCCAATGGCTCAACAAGCCCCGTAAGGGTGGCAATCGTCCATGACCGCCAACGTGAATAGCCCACGCTTGGCATTCTTGCACATCAACCCATTCGGCGGGACTGACCTGGGGGGAAAGTGAATATTTCTGTCCACGATTAGGTGCACCGTAAACAGGGGCTGCTTCGTGGGTCAGCACGACAGGGGCTTTATTGGAGAGCTGTACATTAGCCTTGTGACACAACCCCTTCCAAGCCTGCCGATACCAGAACGAACAGGACAAAGCCGCCTATGAAGGCCAGCGGCGAGACGTGGGTATCTTCTCCGCTCTCATGAGCCTCGGATATCATGTCCTCGATGGCAGCGACCGTGAGAAGGCCTGCCGTGAACGTCAATGCCGCTAGCTTGAACGCTTCCGGTAGGTCCCTGAGCACGAAATAAGCGAAGATGGCTGCCGAGAGTACGGGAACCGCCAAGGAGGCAGAGATCAGCAAGCGCTTGCTGCGGGGAATTCCTTTGTCTTTCATGTTGGCGATCATCGCGAACCCCTCAGGGCCATCCGCGAGCACCTGCCCCGCCGCCAGTATTATCGCGACCGACGGTGAGACCGCCGACCCCGCCCCGATCAGGAGGCCATCGCTGAACAGGTCGATGGACACGGCGATATAGATCATCCAGACACTCGTCTGACTGCCTTCTTTCTGCTGACCTTGCCGCTTCTGGAGACTCTCAACGAGCTTCTCAAGGCCTACGTAAACAATGCCACCCAGCGCGAAAGCGAGGGCGATTAGCCAGGCTGAAAGGCTCTCCAGCACACGTGGCATGATTTCCACCGCCACCACCGCAATGACGAGGCCGGCAGCACCGTGAAGGGCGTAATTGAGACGGCGCCCTGTCGTTCGGGAGGCCTCCGCAGCAAGCCCGCCACTGAAGTTTCCCAACGCGGGCAACAGCGCCAAGCCGAGTACCAGCCAAATACTATCCATCATCTTCCTTCCTTGGTAGATTCCTAGATACGCTGCCTTACTAGTTCCGGACCTCACGCTACTCGTAGTCGTTCAGGCCTAGCGCACTTATACAGCCACTTCGATTAAGTGTCCCAGGCATCGATAGCTGCATACCGTGCAGCCTTATGCCTTGAGCGCTAGGATGCGCCGGGCGCCGTTGAGGACGATTAGGCCCACGATGGTACCGATAATCAGGTCAGGGTAGCTAGACCCCGTCCAGGCGACCAAGGCACCGGCGGTGATGACGCCCATATTGATCAACACATCATTGGCCGAGAATATCCAGCTTGCCTTCATATGCGCGCCGCCCTCGCGGTGCTTGTATATCAACAGCAGACAACCGGTATTGGCGATCAACGCGACGAAGGCGATGGCCATCATCATCAGTGATTCAGGCTCACTACCGAATACAAAACGTCGCAACACTTCGACGAGCACGCCGATAGCCAAAATCAGTTGCAGTACCCCAGCCAGATGCGCGGCACGTATCTGCATCTTCGCACTGTGCCCTACGGCATAGAGGGCCAGGCCATAGACAGCTGCATCGGCAAACATGTCCAAGGAATCAGCGATCAAGCCGGTAGACTGGGCGATCAGGCCAGCAGTCATTTCCACCACGAACATGAGCGCATTGATGCCGAGCAACACGCGCAGGGTGCCAGACTCCTGCGTCGCAGAAGCCGCCGAGCTCTCAGCGGCCCTAATTGTCTCTGGGTCGGCAATGACAGTTTCCTGAAGAGAAGCACCTAGCCCCAAGGTTGCCAGTTTCGCGGTAATGGGCTCAGCCTCACCATCATGCAAGACCTCCAACCGGCGGTTCGACAAGTCAAATGACAGCGTTTGAATCTCATCAAAGCCATTCAGCGCCAAGCGGATCATCCGTTCTTCTGAAGGACAATCCATCTTCGGCACGGCATACACACTGACATACTTCCCTGACGCTTCGGAGAAGACCGGCATATCGGTATCCGTTGCAGACGTTGCGTCGCAGCCACATGGGCCTCCACCGGTTTTACGCACGGTACGGCTCCAGTTAGCCAACATAGTTTGTCATCATTTAAAACTATATAGTTACTATAAGGTCAATAGGACAGATGATCCGTTAAGGAGTAAGCCTGATGCGCATTGGTCAGTTAGCCCAGATAGCGGGTATCGACACGCAGACGATCCGCTTCTATGAAAAACAGGGCCTGTTGCCGCTGCCAGACCGCCAGCAGAATGGTTACCGCATTTATAACGAGAAGCATGGTGAGCGGCTTGCCTTTATCCGTCACTGTCGAATCCTTGATCTGTCACTGACAGAGATTCGCGAGCTACAACGCTATCAGGACGACCCTCACCAGCCGTGTACTGCCGTCAACGCAATGCTTGATGAGCACATCTCTCATGTGCAATCGCAGATAACCGCTCTGCAAACGCTTGAGAAACATCTCGTTTCACTGCGAGCATGTTGCAATGATGATCGAGAAATTGAAGCGTGTGGCGTTCTTGCCGGAATTAGCGAAGGAAATATGTACTCACAGTAGGCTCAAGCATCAACCAGATATTCCGATGAGAGGTCGGTTTGCCTCACTCTCATGCAACGGTGACACCCACCATTTAATCCACTTATCTAAATTTTATTGCTCGTTAAGTGAAATCAGATCGTAAATAGAAGCCGTACCGATAGCTTGTTCTAAGCGATCTCTTGCCTCGTAAAGTGACGCTTGATATTCACTTTGAGTCGACTGTTCGCCCAACATGATGCGTTGACCTTGATCAAGGGGGTCAACAGGCTGGTTATTGACTCTCACTTCGTAATGTAGGTTGGGCCCCGTGGCGACCCCGGACGAACCTACCTCTCCGAGCGGCTCCCCAGCGTTGACTAAATTCCCAACCACTAACTGTGGGGAAAATCGGCTAAGGTGTGTGTAGCGACTAACTGCCCCTGTATCGTGCTCCACCTCGATCACCTGCCCATATCCTCCTTGGCGACCCATAAAGGATACGCGCCCAGGTGCGGTGGCAATGACCGGCGTTCCTGTCGGCGCAGCCAAGTCAATCCCATTATGAGGACGCATCCCTCCATACACAGGATGTCGCCGATTTCCAAAGCGAGACGTTAAGCGAGCACTAAGAACGGGCAACCGCAACGTGCCTAGCAGGGTGTCGCTTTTGAAAAGAGCAACGTCCCCCTTTGGAGTGACCGGCCATATAACCTCTAAGGGCTCTGTCTGGTCAGGCAGAGCGGCATAACTGAGGCGTGGTGGCCCAACTCGGGTGCCGTCCTGGCGTCGATCTTCCTCCCACACTAATTGAATACGCTCTTTGCCTGAGAACTCCAATGGTGCTGCGATAAACTCGCTGAGCAGTGTTTCCAGTTTAGTGGCGAAACGCGTTGGTACACCTTCTGCTGCCAAGGCCTCGTAGAGGGTGGTATCAATGACGACATCACGCCCAAAGGTTAGGGTATCAACGCTATCGAGCGGTAATGTGCCTTCTTGCTCGCTAGCCGCCTGTAACCTGACAGGGCTAAGTTCAGACGGCGGCAATAACAGATGCGTTTGCCAATTGGCTTCGGCTAGCAAGGGGTAAAAGCCCATCAAGCCTAGTAACCACCAGCGCTGCATCACTGGCCATCCTCTTCCCCAGAGATCTCCGCTACTTCACTCTCAACGGCATCAATCAGCTCTTGCATACCAAAGGGATCTAAAGGCTCGCCATTGACAAAAAAGGTGGGTGTTTGGCGAATCTGATTGGCTCTGACATCCTCCATGTCTTGGTCAATCACCGCCTGCACCTCAGCAGAAGTCAGTTGCTCTTCAGCAGTCGCTAAATCAAGGCCCCCTTGGCTCGCGATATCGAGGATAGCGGATTCATCAAAACTGCCATGTGAGGCCCATTGATCCTGGCGAGCCAGCAGCCTCTCCAGTACCGGTTCAAAGACGCCCTGACGACGAGCGACTTCTAATACCCGAATGGCCTTATCAGATACGTCGCCGTGGAAAGGAGTGTAGCGCACGATGAGCCGCACTTTTTCTGGGTAGGTTTCCAGAATACTTTTTGTCAGGGGATAGAAAGCACGGCAGGCTTCGCAAGCCGGATCGAAGAATTCCACAATCGTTACCGGCGCGTCTTCTCGCCCCAAGATGGGGGAGTGTGAACGCACCAAGGAGTCCTCAGCCTGGACACCGCTCTCCTTTGCTGCCTGAGCTTGCATATCTAAGAGGGCAGGTTTTGATACGGCGACGATTGCAGCGGTTAGCATTAACGTACCGGCTAATATAAAAGACGCTTTTTTGAACATGTTTCTCTCTCTGTCTCAACGATGGGGTGGAAAAGTAGGGTGGAAAAATAAGCCAATCGCTATGGGAGTAAGTCGCTCGCTACCTACCTGAGCCGGGAGTCGGCCTCGGTCTGTCACTCGTGCCCATATAGATTGGCATTTTGATGCGCGTGATCACTATGCTCAAACTCTAGGCTGGAATGAGCAATACTGAAGCGCATTTTAAGCTGCTCCTTGATCTCTGCTTTGACGGATTCAAGCTGCTGCCAGCCGGTTTCTGTCAGAACCACGTGGCAGTCAAGGGCTGCCATGTTTTCCTGCATCTGCCATAGATGCACATGGTGAATATCCTGGACTCCCTCGATATTTCGGACGGTCTCAATGACTGCCTGCCCGTCAATGTCCGGTGGAGATCCCAGCATTAGCGTACGGATAGGGCCACCAATTTCAGAGAAGGCAAGGTAAAGAATATATAGCGCAATCCCTATCGTGATGGCGGGGTCTACCCAGCGCATGTCGTACAGTAAAATAAGCGAACCACCGATAATCACAGCGATGGAGGCAAACGCATCCGATAAGTTATGCAGAAAAAGGGCGCGGATATTGACACTCTCTTTTTGCATTGACCACGTGAGCACGGCGGTAAGGGCATCGACGACAAGCGCGACGCCACCAATAATCACGATCGTCCATCCCTCTATCTCAGGGGGATCGATCATCCGCATAGCGCCTTCGTAAATCAGGTAGACGCCGACAATAATGAGGGTGGTGTAGTTGATGAGTGCTGCCACTATCTCGATGCGGCCATAGCCAAAGGTCATGTGCGCATCGGCGGGCCGTCTGGCGATTTTACGAGCAGCAAAGGCAATGACTAACGCTGCCATGTCTGAAAAGTTATGTAATGCATCAGCGATCAGCGATAAGCTTCCCGCCATAATGCCACCGACGATTTGAGCGATGGTTAAGAGCCCATTGGCCCAAATGGAGATGCTGACGCGCCGGTCGCCAGAGGCAGGATCAATGTGGGGATGATCATGATGATGTCCCATCTGTTACCCTCTCACGAATTATCTGTTCTTGGTACTATAAAACCTCTAGCAACTAAAGCTTCAACCCTTGAGCATTGTCTATTTGCATCGCTGGATTGGGAAGAGCGTCCCTTGCTCCCAAGCAAGTCATGGCGTGCTGGGCCGAAGTGATCATGTTTTAGATACGGAGCTCAATCCACTTCAACCGGTAACGTCCAATCCACCATGAGTAGATTCATTTATTTTGTCGAGGCGCACCTTGTCTGGTTTGTGATGTTCGTCGCGGGGGTAGGCTTACTCTTTCCGGCCACCGGAATAATACTTGAGTTCGCGATTGGGCCATTACTGGCATTACTGATGTTGATCATCAGCCTCACATTCGATGCGCATGCAGTGCGCATCGTGTTCCGTAAGCCGTCACGGCAGTTGTTGGCATTGGGGCTGGTCTATGGGCCGATGTCGATTGCCGGGTGGCTGACGGGCCGTCTATTTTTTGGAAGCGGCCCGCTGGCTGCTGGCCAAACTTTGCTCGGCACTCTGCCGACGGATGTGTCCTCTCCTCTTTTGGCACTAATGGCGAAAGGCAATGTGGCGCTTGCCGCTGTTTTCAACGCAGTCAATACCGCGTTATGCCCGTTTATTGTGCCCTTCCTGTTTTTATGGCTCACCGGCCTCCAGTTAGACGTACCGCTTGGATCAATTATTCTTGAATTAACACTGATCGTGCTTGTCCCTACCGTGATTGGGGTCACCTTGCGGACAAAGTTTTCGGCTTTCTTTGCACGGCATGATTCAGCGTATGCAGGGATAGGGTCAATTCTGTATCTGCTGATCCTACTCGCCGTGGTCGGGCCGAATGCCTCCACGATCATTGGCTATGGTTGGTATGCGTTTGTGATTGCGGGGGCGGCCCTGTGCCTCAATTTGATTGGATACCTGGTAGGTATGTCCTCACGGTTACTCACCTCCGATCGCAAAGAGGTGATTACCTATCTTTTCACGGTCAGTAAAAAGGAATTCAGCATTGCCGCAGCGTTTGTCGCTGCTTCCGGTTTGCCATCAGAAATCGCGATTCCAGCCGCTTTTTTTGCCGTGATTCAAATGATCACTTCGCCCATCGCAGCGAAGATTCTCGCCCGCCACTGAAGGTTGGCAGTATCGGTTCTCCGTCAGAAAAGGAGACTATTGATAGGCTTCTGCTTAATGATCAGAGTTCCGTCTGGGGATGTACACAAAATTCGTGAAGCCGAGATTATCGACGAGTTCGTTGGGCTGCTTTCGGTGAGACCAGAGGCAAAATCGGTTGTGGACTATCCCTTGCCAGGCCGCTGCATGACAGTTCTAGACGCGATTACTTGGGCAAAATGTAGAGCGGAGGATGCTAGCCAGCTTCTCGAGCTTGGCTCAGAAGCTCTTACTATGTTCACAGTTTTCAACTGTTTGAGTAGGTCAACACTTCGCAGAACTTTATCGAATGGCTAGGCTACCCCAGTGTCGCCAGGGAAGGAAAAAGGTCGACCATGATACTGGAAAGCCGCGTCATGCTACCTGAGACGATGGCGATACCCATCAGAATCACAACCGTGCCCGCGACGGGGCGAGCATAGGCGCTCCACCTTCCTAGGCTTTTCCGGTGCAGAGCGAATCGGTTAATCAGTAAAGTGCTGGCAAGAAAAGGCAGCGCTAGGCCAGCCGAGTAGGCACTGAGATAAATCATTCCAGACTGGGCACTAGCAGCGTTAGACGTGGCCATCAGAATAGCGCCCAGTATAGGACCGATACACGGTGTCCAACCGATGGCGAAAGATACCCCGAATACAGTCGCCGACAAAGGGGAGCCACCCTGGACACTGGGAGTGAACTGAAGGGTACGCTGGAAAAGCGGCAACCGGAACACGCCGGTCATGAAGAGGCCCAGCACGATCACCGCTGAGCCGGCAACCCAGTTGAATTCTTGGCGATACCCTCGCATCAGTTGCCCGATACTACTGGCGCCGAGCCCGAGTAGGATGAACACGATGCTGAAGCCGAAGACGAAGAAGGCACTGAGGGTCAATGCCTCTAACCGCCTGTCGGCTTTACCGGCACTACCACCTGTGACCACCGAGAGGTAGGCCGGTAACAGGGGCAGCGTGCAGGGCGAAAAGAAGGAGACCAATCCGCCGATAAAGGCACCGACCAAGCCGATGGAAGAGAGAGATTCCAATGTGTTATCGCAACTTAAGTTATGGAGACAGACAACAAGGGTATTGATACCAATCCCATGGTGCTACCTCATATCATGTCCATTTTAGCGCCATAATAATTTTAAGGCTTACAGCTGCTTTAAGGTCAACCTTTATTGGCAAATTATTTGTCTCCTACCGAACTGCAAATATTACACATCACGCTTGACCTTAAAGTTGACTTCAAAGTTATGGTGGCCACTCAATGAATGACATGAGGACATTTCCATGACGCTACAACTGGGCGAGACAGCACCAAACTTCACGATCGAATCTACGCAAGGTACGGTCAACTTTCACCAATGGCTTGACGACAGCTGGGCGGTGCTGTTCTCGCACCCCGCTGATTTTACGCCAGTATGCACCACAGAACTGGGCGCGTTTGCCAAGCGAAAGCTCGAATTCACCCAGCGGGGAGCCAAGCTGGTTGGGGTTTCGGTGGATCCACTTAGCTCTCACCACGACTGGGCGAGGGATATTGAACAGACTCAGGGCGCAGCTCTGAACTACCCCTTGCTGGCTGACGAAGATCAGGTGGTGGCGAAGCTGTATGGAATGATTCACCCGAAAGCCGATCCTAAACTGACGGTGCGTACGGTCTTCATCATCGATTCTGACAAGAAAATTCGTCTCACTTTGACGTATCCGCCCAGCACTGGACGTAATGTCGACGAGATACTGCGTGTTCTTGATTCGCTGCAGTTAACCGACAAACACAAAGTGGCCACGCCCGTTAACTGGCAAAACGGTGACGATGTCATCATCTCGCCATCGCTATCAAATGATGACGCCAAGCAACACTTTCCCGAAGGTTGGAACACTAAGACGCCCTACCTTAGGGTCGTGCGCCAACCGAATCAATAGGAGCCTCGGCCGGTGTAGGAGGCATATCAACTGAGTCAGGTTATTGGACGTTCAGACTAGCAATGTCGTGAGGTAACGTCATGCAAACACTAAGTATCGGCGAGCTTGCCGAACGAAGTGGAGTCGCTAGCCAGGCGATTCGATTCTACGAAAAAGAGAAACTTATGCCTCCTCCGAGGAGGACCGATGCCAACTATCGGCGTTACCCATTAGAAGCCGTGGATCGGTTGCAGTTTATCGTTCATGCCAAGCAGTGGGGCTTCACGCTACAAGAGATTCGGGAGCTGTTAATGCTTCAGGATGCTAATGGCGACCGGGCACAAGCTAAACGCATCGCCGGCGAGAAGCTGCATAAAGTGCGCGAGCAGATCAAACACCTCACGCGGATTGAAGCCGTATTATCGAAAACATTGAGTGAGTGTGCAGGCGAAGGGCCTATGCAGGAAGGCTGCCCGATTGTTGAAGCTATCGCTGAGCAGACTGAATGATTGGGCATTTTCTCGACAGCGAACATGGGAATCAAGTTTGCCTATCGGGTCGTCGATAAATTAACAGGGAGATCGTCATTATGACGCAACACGTCGACATCGAGATTCGTGGTATGTCCTGTGCTTCCTGTGTTGGGCGTGTGGAGCGTGCACTCAGCCAGCAGCCAGGAGTGATCAACGCTCAAGTAAACCTCGCCACACAGAAGGCGGCTATCCAGGTCGAAGCAGGTACCGCAACCGCTAACCTACTCAATGCCATTGAAACGGCGGGCTATCAACCGGTGGTAGAAAGCCTCGACATACCCGTCACCGGCATGAGTTGCGGATCTTGTGTCTCTCGGATTGAGCGAACGCTAACGAAGCTGCCCGGCATAGTGGAGGTGAGTGTTAACCTCGCCACCCAGAAAGCCTTCGTTCGTTTCCTGCCGGGAGTCGTTTCTCTACCGCGTATTCAGCATGCCATCCGCGAGGCAGGCTATGAACCACAGGATACCGATACGCCGCCACCGACGGACAGCGAGGACCGGGAGAGAGCTGAGCTTCGCCGCCGAGTCGTGCTCGCGGCAATATTCACGATTCCGGTGGTCATTATCGCCATGGGGAAAATGATTCCCGCTTTTGACACGCTGTTAACAAGTCTAATGCCGCATCGCGCCTGGATGGGCGTCGAGTGGTTATTGGCGACACCGGTGCAGTTTTATGCAGGTGCACGCTTCTATCGTGCCGGCTTCGCCGAACTCCGGCATTTTAATCCGGGCATGAACAGCCTCGTCATGATCGGCTCGAGCGCTGCCTACTTCTATTCAGTCGCCGCCTTGCTGGCGCCCGCGCTCTTCCCCGTCGGAACAGCCGTGAGCTATTTCGAAGCGGCAGCGGTCATTGTGACGCTAATTCTGCTCGGTCGCTATTTTGAACACATTGCCAAAGGTCGCACTTCCGAGGCGATCAAGAAGCTTCTGCAATTACAGGCGAAAACTGCCCGTGTCATCCGCGAGGATGAAACCGTCGAGCTGCCTATCGACGCCGTCGTCACGGGCGATCGTATTTTGGTTCGCCCAGGGGAGCGTGTTCCAGTCGATGGCATCGTTGAGGAGGGTCACTCCTACATTGATGAGTCGATGATCAGCGGTGAGCCAGTGCCGGTCGTCAAACAGAAGGGTTCCGAAGTCGTCGGTGGCACTATCAACAAGAACGGTGCACTTACCTTTCGGGCCACGCGAGTCGGTGCCGACACCGTCTTGTCGCAGATCGTCAAGATGGTGGAAACGGCCCAAGCGGAGAAGCCCCCCATTCAGCAATTAGCCGACAAGGTTGCTGGTGTGTTTGTTCCTGTGGTCATCGTTATTGCCGCGATTACCTTTGCACTCTGGTTCGCTTTCGGACCGGCGCCGTCTTTGTCCTTTGCCTTCGTCACTACCGTTAGCGTGCTGCTAATTGCCTGCCCCTGTGCGATGGGTCTGGCCACCCCAACGGCCATCATGGTCAGTACCGGGAAAGGGGCCGAGATGGGAGTGCTATTTCGTAAAGGGGCGGCGCTTGAGACGCTGGCCAAGATGAATACGGTGGTACTGGACAAGACCGGCACTTTGACCCAAGGGCGCCCCGAACTGACCGACTTCGAAGCGATCAACGGCCATGAAAACGAAGTGCTGCGACTGGTCGCGGCGGTGGAAGCTCAAAGCGAGCACCCCATCGCCGAGGCTATTGTACAGGGCGCCAAGGCCCGTGGGCTGGAATTACCCCCGGTCAGTCGCTTTAGTGCCGAGCCTGGCTACGGCATTGAAGCCGAGGTCGACGGCCACTTGGTGCAAGTAGGAGCTGATCGTTACATGCGTCGGCTGGAAATCAACCTCGGCCAGGCAGAAACACGCGCCAAGGTGTTGGCCGAGAACGCCAAGAGCCCACTCTATGCCGCGGTAGACGGTCAGCTTGCTGCAGTCATCGCGGTGGCGGATCCCCTTAAAGAAGGCTCTGCCGAGGCTATCGCAGCACTCAAAGCGCAAGGGCTGGACGTGGCCATGCTCACCGGCGATAACCGTGCTACTGCCGATGCTATCGCACGGCAGGTTGGCATCCAGCAGGTTCTCGCCGAGGTGCTGCCCGACCAGAAAGCGGCAGAGATCCGGCGTCTCCAAGCGGAGGGCAAGCGTGTCGCTTTTGTGGGAGATGGAATCAATGATGCTCCCGCGTTAGCGCAGGCCGACGTGGGCATTGCGATCGGCACTGGTACCGATATCGCCATCGAGTCTGGCGATGTGGTGCTGATGAGTGGCGATTTGCGAGGCATCGTCAATGCCACAGCGCTCTCCAAGCGTACCCACCGGACCATTATCGGCAATTTCGTTTGGGCCTATGGCTACAACGTAGCACTAATCCCCGTAGCGGCGGGCGTGCTCTATCCGTTCATCGGCGTATTGCTCAGCCCCATGCTGGCGGCGGCGGCCATGAGCATTTCCAGTGTTTTTGTGCTGACTAACTCGTTGCGGCTACGCCGTTTCACATCGGATACCGGCAATGCCACACCACGTCCAAACGATGCTGTTCATCGCGCCTAAACCAAACAATGTCGTGTTAACGAGGAATTCAAAATGATGGGAAGTGAAAGCTGCATGTGGGGTATGGCAGGGATGGGCCTAATAGCGATCTTGTTGATTATTGCGCTGGGGCTTGGTGTTGCTGCGCTCATCAAATACCTGTTTTTTAATAAGAAGTGATGAAGCTGGCAACCGAATACAATCGTCCCCCTTGGGTAGATCAGAAACTAATAAAGAGAGCATCCATGAGATATATCCTACCTATCACTTATTGCCTAGCTGCTGCAGGTCTGTTAGGTCTTATAACGTTGCCTGCGTTGGCGCAGGAAGCAAGTACTGATGCCACTGAGAGTCGTCAGGCCAGCAGTGCCACGAATACTGAGTCTCCCTTGCCCAAATCGATTACCGCATTGGTGGATCAAGGGTTCACCTTCCATGGCAGCTTCGAAGCGCCTGACGGTCTCCAAGGCTATGCCTTGTCTTATGATAATGAGCCTATGGCAGCTTATATCTCCTCCTCTTCCGACTACGCCGTCATTGGTACGTTAATCGACCCGCAGGGCAATGCCGTTATGGAAAGCCAGCTTCAGGCTCTGGTGCTGGACCCCATGCTGGAAGCTACCTGGAGTGCGTTTGAAAACACTCGTTTTATCTCGGAGGGGAATGATGATGCTTCGCATATTGTGTACACACTAACAGACCCCAACTGCCCCTACTGCAATGCACTCTGGAAAAATTCGCGCCCGCTCATTGAGCAAGGCGTGTTACAGCTTCGTCACGTGCTGGTCGGCGTGCTATCAGAGGACAGTCTTCGCAAAGCTGCTGCAATCCTTGAATCCGACAATCCGGCCAGTGCTCTCGAAACTCATGAACTGGAATTTCGCAATGGCGGCATAAGGCCGGTGGAGCCGTCGGAGGAGAGTCAAGCGCTTCTTAGAAATCACGCCCAGATCATGCGTGAGGCCGGTGCTACGGGAACGCCGACCAGCTACTACCGTGATGAAGCCGGGAAAGTTCAGCGTATCAATGGCGCAGTGTCGACCGACCAGTTTCGCGAAATATTGGGCGTTGAATGATACACCATAACGGTACAGGGCTGAGATGCGAGTCTCCCCAATCACGACCACTGAGATGCACATGGCAACCAAGCTTAGCGTAAAGCAAACGCTCTTTTTGGGGCTCACTCTATTGATGGGCTTGGCGGCCCTTTATTGGATTCTGATGGAGACCGGCGCCTTGTCGGTCTTGACCGACAAGCAGGCCTTGCGTGAGTGGCTTGATAGGCTGGGCGTCTGGGGGCCGTTGGCCATCATCTTTATGATGATGGCGGCCATTGTCATGAGCCCGATTCCCAGTGGCCCAATTGCGATGGTGGCTGGTGCGCTTTACGGCCCAGTTTGGGGGACGATCTATGTCGTTATCGGTGCCGAAGCCGGTGCTCTGCTCGCTTTCTGCATTGCTCGTTTGCTCGGCTATGAAGTGATGCAACGCTGGCCGCGTACGCGGCCCATCTTCAACTGGCTGGGAAAGGAGCGCTCTCAGACAGGCTTGATGCTCATCGTTTTTGCATCCCGATTGGTGCCCTTCCTTTCGTTTGATGCCGTCAGCTATGCGGCAGGTATCACCCCCCTGTCCTTCTGGCGCTTTTTGATCGCCACACTGGCCGGCGTGATCCCCACGGCATATCTAATTGTCATGTTCGGCGAAGTGCTGATTACGGCCGACTCCCGTGGTCTCACAATCGCGCTGATTCTCATCAGTGGCATTACATTGCTGCCGCTGCTGGCGAAACGCTTATGGGCTCGACAGCCATGACCGATAGCAACCGAGTGCTCTAAATCAACTTTCGTAAGCATTAACAATGCTCAGCAGGCATTTACCCGCTACTACCTGTGAGACGTACACGTGAAATTTCGGACATTGCTATTTTTACCCCTATTGGGCTTTTTTGGTTTGAGCTTTTTCTTTTATCAGGGCTTATCAATGGATCCTAGCGCCAGAGATTCACCCTTGTTAGCTCAGCCGTTTCCGCCATTCAGCCTGACAACGCTGGAAGACCCCTCAAGGCTCGTTGATGAATCTCTTTTTAAAGGAAAGGTGACATTAGTCAATGTGTGGGGAGAGTGGTGTCCGACTTGCAAACATGAAATGCCGCAGTTATTGGATTTAGCCGCGCGAGGCGTCCGCTTGGTTGGGATCAACTACAAGGATACCCAGGCAAAGGGGCTCGAGTTTCTTGACGAGTTCGGGAACCCTTTTGAAGTCAACATCTTTGATCCAGAGGGTAACCTAGGTTTTGAGCTAGGTGTGTATGGCGCCCCAGAAAGCTATCTGGTCGATACCGAAGGCACTATTCGTTACAAACATACAGGTTACATAACGTCTGAAGATGTTGAGCGAGTCATCCAAGAAGTCGAGAAGTGGAAACGATAAAACGGTTATGAAAACGCATTATTTTTTTATTAATGACTCCATCTGTAACGCTAAGTTAAGGAAGGTATATGTTGCAATACCCTCAAATTGATCCGATCGCCATCGCCATAGGCCCTCTTCAGATCCACTGGTATGGCTTAATGTATGTCATCGGGCTAGTCGCTGCTTGGTGGTTGGGTCGGCGTCGCGCCCACCGACTCGGCCTAAGCCACGATGATATGGGCGACCTGATCTTCTACGGCGCCATCGGCATCATCGTTGGCGGCCGTCTTGGCTATGCGCTGTTTTACGGGCTCGAACAACTGCAAGCAAACCCCCTTTGGTTATTAAAAATCTGGGAAGGAGGCATGAGCTTTCATGGCGGCCTTGCCGGTGTATTAGTGGCTGCCTGGCTGTTTGCTCGCAAACATCAACTGGCTTTTATTCAACTGACTGACTTCATTGCTCCGTTAGTCCCGATCGGCCTGGGAGCGGGTCGCCTCGGTAACTTCATCAATCACGAGTTACCGGGAAGAGTTAGTGATGTACCTTGGGCAATGGTGTTTCCATCCATGATGGAGCTGGGCCCAGAGCCACGCCATCCTTCGGCTCTCTACGAGTTTGCCCTTGAAGGTGTCGTGTTGTTTGCCGTGCTGTGGTGGCTATCGCGCCGACCGCGTCAGCGAGGCCTCATCTCTGGGTTGTTCCTGCTTCTGTACGGAGCCTTTCGCTTCATCGTGGAGTTCGTGCGCCTCCCAGACCCTCAGTTGGGATTCATCGCTTTTGGCTGGTTGACCATGGGGCAGCTGTTGACACTACCGATGCTCATAGCGGGTTTTGCTCTGGTCGCTTGGTCCAGACGTCAGCCAGTGGATAAGCCAAAGGCGGCGTTAAACTCATGAAACAAGTCTTCGCTTTTCTAATGGTGGCACTCTTTATAGTCACACCGGTAGCGGCACGTGAAGAGATATTTGGGGTTGGTGACAAAAGCTCCCCTTTTAACCGTTCGACGCAACGTGACTTTCTACCGGCTACAGAAGCCTTCCGAACCACCGCTTGGCGAGACGATGATCGGGTTTATGTCGGTTTCACCGTCGCCGAAGACTATTACCTTCATCGGCATCAGTTTGCGATTGAGAGTCTCTCTCGAAGTATCAATTTCGGAGAGCTGGCTTTGCCACCTGGTGAGCCAATGTCGCACGCATCTTTGGGGGACATTAATGTTTTCTACAATCAGGTGTTGGTGAGTGCGCCCATCGAGGCGAGCGAGACCGTGATCGGACCGTTGGCCGTCGTGGTGACCTTTCAGGGCTGTTCCGATCAAGGACTTTGCTATCCACCCGAACAGGTCGAACTTATCTCACCGTACGGCTCCCCTCCGGCGACCTTCGCCACCAGCCCCTCCCTTGGTACGGCGGATAGCACCAAAGGCGCTCCTTAAATGAATCCCGCCGACCTGAGCCTGCCGCCGCTGGCGGCGGCCTTCGTCTTCGGCTTGCTGGGAGGCGCGCACTGTATCGGCATGTGTGGCGGCATCATGAGTGCCCTGACCTTTGCTGTGCCCCCCAGCATGCGACAACCTAGCCGTTTAGCAGCTCTGTTGCTCGGCTATAATTTAGGCCGTATCAGCAGCTACATGATCGCGGGTGCCTTGGTGGCCCTGCTCGGTTCCGTGCTCAACCATGCATTGGACAGCTTCGCCCTGGTATTGCGTATCCTGGCGGCGGTCATGTTGATACTGATGGCGCTTTATATCGCCAACTGGTGGAAGGGCTTGCTACGTATCGAGGCACTAGGGCGCGTTCTGTGGCGCCGCATCGAACCAATAGGACGTCGCTTGATGCCTGTTGTAAAAGTGCCCCAAGCGTTCGCACTTGGCTCGCTATGGGGCTGGATGCCTTGTGGGCTAATCTATTCGATGCTGGCCTGGAGTCTGGCCGTAGCCGAGCCATTGCGTGCCGCCGCGATGATGGGGGCCTTCGGGCTCGGCACCCTGCCTGCCGTCCTAGCGACCGGTGTGGCAGCGCGCCGCGTCTCAATATGGATACGTAGTCCTGCGACTCGTACGCTAGCAGCGCTGCTAATTATTGCGTTTGCCGTCTGGCAACTCTGGTATTTGGAATCCATGATAGGGATGGTGGATACGCACGGTGCCATGACCCCATCGCAACATTAATGATGACCTCGCTTATCATTAATCTCGACGTCTGATTTTCTAGATCCAAGCGATTCGATGAGCTCCTTCAGGCTGAAACTTTCAGTCATCTTGTCTTGATTCATATTATCTATCCAGCGCGCTATCACCTGGAACTCTTGAGCCCGCAAGTAAAGACGTCCCCTTTGAGTGGCGAGTGGTACTGGTTCAATAAACTCTGCAGTGCCTTGATCCGCCCAAGATAATATTTGCTTGATCTCTGGAAGACTAACACCCAGCGAACGCAGGCAATCGATAAAACGTAGGCGCCCCAAGGACTCTGCATCGTAGAGTTGATAACCGTTGCGCGGGTCGCGGTGCGGTTGCAATAACCCTTCCCTTGTATAGTGGCGTACCGTTTCTGCCGTTACTCCTCCCGTCTGAGCCAGCTCTGAGACTCGCATTGGCTTATCCTCATTCGTTTATTCGTAGCCAGCTTACAACCGTTAGGCTGCCCAAAGGTCAAGTCTTCAGCTGAGCGCTCATGACAAACATTTAGGTTGTATAACGAAATTTAAAATGAGGCCTTGACCTTAAAGTCTGCTTTAAGGATATCTTAAAAAAGCACTTCTGCCACAGGATAAAAAACCGTAATCAAGTCCTACCACCAGCGCGTTTGGCAGAGTGACTCACACACAGAGGAGAGTGTCATGCGTAAACGTAATACTGCGATCCTGTTTACTGCCATTGTTGCTGCCAGCAGCTTCGGAGCTAGCTCGCTTCTTGCCCAAGAAGAGAATCAACAGAAGCCGATGGAGGGCAACGCCATGCATAGCAATATGATGCAAGCAGGGGGTATGCACGACATGATGGGCGATATGAAGTCCATGATGGAAAAATGTAACGCCATGATGGAAAACATGCAGCATGAGAACGACGACGCTTAAAGCGGCTCGGATAGGGTTGCTTGTACGCAAGCAACCTTTTCATCATGCGGATAGCGTCGCTTGGACCTTCCTCTCTGATATCTAACCGGACACACAACATATGAAACATTGGAAAGCGCTTGCCGTTACGTCTTTGCTGGCTTTTCCCGTATCGGGATTGGCGGCTGATATATCAGCGACTCTCTACAAAAATCCCAATTGCGGGTGTTGTGCCGAATATGCCAAGTATTTGGAACAAAACGGCTTCGACGTGGAGACGATCGACACCCATGATCTTGTTAAAATGAAAGCCGAGTATAACGTCCCTGAAGAACTGCAGGGCTGCCATACCACGGTCGTAGGGGACTATCTCTTCGAAGGGCATGTGCCTGTTGAGAGCGTGACCCAAGTGCTTGATGAAAAGCCCTCTATCATAGGGCTGAGTGTGCCGGGAATGCCGCTTGGCTCACCGGGCATGTCGGGAGAAAAGCGTGGCCCGTTGGAAGTCTATGCCATCGCCTCGCAACCGACTGAGAGCCCCGACATTTACGCGACTCACTAAAGGATAGTGCGGCGATGAAACTCCCCATCCTGGCAGGATATCTCGTAGCTGTATTTCTGATGACTGCCACATCCCTTGCCATGGCCACCCCGTCAGAAAGCTCAGGGCCACAGGGGTTTCTTCTCTGGGCTACCCCCAACGACGTGGCACAAATCAGCTTCGAGGATAGCGACGGTACCCCTTTCACGTTGGCTGACTTTGAAGGAAAGCTGATTCTACTAAACATCTGGGCAACATGGTGCGGGCCTTGCCGAGAGGAAATGCCCACTTTAGATGCCCTGCAAGATGAGCTTGGCAGCGATGATTTTGAGGTGGTCGCCTTATCGATCGACCGTAAGGGGGTCGAGATTGTTAATGAATTCTATCAAGAGATAGGCATTGAACATCTGGCTCCCTATATAGATAAAACCGGAATGGCTAGCGCAGATCTTGGGGCCGTAGGTATTCCCACGACGCTTCTACTTGACCGCCAAGGCAAAGAAATTGGGCGCCTCGTGGGGGAAGCCGAGTGGAACACTCAAGACATGATCGACTTTCTTGCCGAAATGATTGCAACCAGATAATGAGGTAGCACCATGAGTTGTTGTGACGACAAAACCCAACAGAACAAACAAAAATCGGGGCTACAAGGCCGGTTGACAGGGCAACGCGGCCTGATGTTGCTGGGTGGCGTGGCAGTGGCTGGCGGCCTTGCTTTTGGCTGGGATAACCTGGTTTTGCTGGGCATCGCGCCTATACTATTGAGCCTATTGCCATGTCTCATTATGTGCGGATTAGGCCTATGCATGATGAAGTGCAAAGACAAAAAAGGTGAAGCGACCGAGCAAAGCGACGCTACCAATGTTCAGGCTCGGGTAGAAGACGCTTCAGAAGTGCATGCCGGAACAGCGCCTACCACTCGCCAACTAGTCGATCAAAGCGAGTCAATCAAGCAGTCCTCATCAAAATTCCAAGCCTAGCCATGGGTAAAGGGTAATGCTTGAAGTAGCCAATATAGGACTGGTCACTGCCTTTCTGGCAGGCCTGATCTCGTTCATTTCGCCCTGTGTTTTGCCACTTGTGCCTGGCTATCTTTCTTTCATGACCGGCCGCTCGCTCGGACAATTACAGGAAGCGGATAGACGAGAACGTCTGCGGGTGTTAACCCAGTCGATATGGTTCGTGCTCGGTTTTTCAACCGTTTTTTTGTTGCTGGGAGCCAGCTCCACTGCCATTGGTCGTCTGCTGCTGGTGTATCGCCAAGAAGCAAACCTAGTCGGTGGCCTTATCGTCGTCCTGTTTGGCGCCTTCATGACCGGGCTCATGCCATGGCGCTGGTTTCATCAAGAATGGCGGTTTATGGGTCGACTGAAGGACGTCGGTGGAACCCGCAGTGCAGCTTACTTACTTGGTTTAGCGTTTGCATTTGGCTGGACCCCCTGCATTGGCCCAATTCTGGGTGCCATTCTTACCGTCAGCGCCTCCACGGCCAACGCCTGGAGCGGGATGGCGTTGCTCGGCGTTTATTCTTTGGGTCTGGGCGTGCCCTTCATGCTAAGTGCCCTTTCACTTGATCGCTTCATAAAGCACCAGCAGTTCTTGCGCCGCTGGGGGCGCTTTATACATATCGCGGCTGGATTGATCATGATTCTGATGGGTAGCTTAATGATCACTGGCAAACTATCCGAGCTGTCATATTGGTTATTGCGCACTTTCCCTGCCCTCGGTGTTATCGGTTAATGGTTATTTAAGGAAATATTGAAATGTACAACATCAAGAGTCGTTTTTTACGTGTCTTCTTGCTGGCAGGTTTGGTCGCAGTCAGCCTTGGCAGCACCAGTACGGCCTTGGCAACCGAAGAAGGGTTGCTTTCATTGCATTATGACGTAACAGGCAAACGCCTGTTTAAGATTGAGGCCAACCAGCTATTTCAGCGTACCGACGAAGGCATGGCTTGGAATGCGATTCCCTTGCCCGAAGACGTGACTGAAGGCCAGTTGCTAGCGGTATCGGTTCCCTATACTGACTCGCAAACGCTCTATATTGCAGGCACCTCAATTGGGGTGCAGCGTAGCACCGACAATGGAGAAACCTGGCAAGAGCTCAGCGCTAACCTACCTAGCCGGGAGGTGACTGCGCTAACCGTGCATCGCCGCCAGGACGAAACACTTTATGCGGTGATTGCCGAAAACGGCATCTACCAAAGCGAGGATGCTGGCAACACCTGGAAGAAAATGGACAGCGGCCCTTCACAAAAGGTTAACCGACTCGTTCACTCGGACATGGAAGGCAGCATGCAGACCGGCTGGCTTTACGCGGTATCTGACGATGCGGTGCGTCTATCGATGGACTGCTTTTGCGGCTGGAGACCGACCGGAGAACTTGATGCTGGCAGCGTCTATGATGTGGCATATAGCCTTGACAACCCAAAGCGAGTCTATGTGGCTACTCAGCAGGGCCTATGGCGTAGCGAAACGGGTGGACAAGAGTGGCAACAAGTAACTGGTGACGGCACAGTGCTCGTTGCGCTCACCCTCTCTCCCAAAGGCACGCTCTATGGTTTAAATCAGAAAGGGGAGCTTTTGCACAGTGAAGACGAAGGCCAATCCTGGGCTTATCCCGATGCGTAAGCGCTGGTTTTTCATTGCCTCATGGCTGACGTTAAATATTGCAGGGCACGCCATGGCTGAGGACCGCCCTTCTTCAAGTGATGCGTCTCGGTTGGAAGACGGAAAAAAAGTTTACCGACAATACTGTGCCAGTTGCCACGGTATACAAGGCGAAGGCATGCCCAATTGGGAAGGGCAAAATGCTCTAGGTGAGTTGCCAGCTCCACCGCATGGGCCAGAGGGCCATACCTGGAAACACTCTGATGCCATGCTCTACCGAATTATTGCTGAAGGTTGGCGCGACCCCTGGAATAAAACTGATAGGCTAACAATGCCAGCGTACCAGGAGATTTTGGCTCCCACCGAGATCCGCGATGTGGTGAATTATCTCAAGACCTTATGGACGCAAGAGCAAAGGCGTCACCAAGCAGACGAAAGCGAGCAAGCTCCATTCCCTGAGTCATCTGTAGCAACGCCCGAATAATGGCACATATGAGGCTGTTGTTCTCTTCATATTTACAATTCAGCCTATGTCACGCCAGCTAACCAAAGCCCCTGTCATGCACTTTTTTTACGGTGGTGCGTTGCTTTCGAAAGACTTACATCATGCGCTTCAGTTCACCTTAATTGCTGGTGATACGCAGCGTTAAGGTCACCCCTTGGTCATTACGATTGGAGAAGTTAAAGCCATGATTGCCCGAAAAGGCGGTCTAGCCACCTCTCATCTTCAGAGACAGCACCCCTTTTCATTTCTAATGGAATTGCCAACACCCGGTACCCCTATGCCGATTTTAAAAAGGACGGGAAGCGCATGCCCTGAATGCAGCGGGGTTGCCCATAAGGTACTCATCTGCTACAGGCGGTCTTTGGTGCCGAAGTCACAAACCTTCTGCCTTAGGCGCAGTTAGTAAATGTCAGTAATGATGCTTGGTTCGGCAGATCGCTCCGCCCTCACCAGCTCTTTCAGCGGGAACGCATGCGTGCCATCAAACCGACCGAGACCTGCTAAGTGCCACGACCACCGGCATCACTGCAGCTATCTGCTACGAAGGAATGGTCCTTAAGCGCGCCCCTCAATTCAAGGTGGCTACCCTCAGCGCCGAAGTGACATCGCGAACTGGCGCGACCCCTTATGTGTGCTTCCGGGATTGGCCTGTTCTTGGCCTTCCCTATCAGCGCTTAATGTGGAGTTGTAGTGGTCGCGCTATCAGTGTCCCCTAGGCACGCGTCAGGTAGTGGACGCTAAACAAGCTATTCGCATCGGTCCAGGACGAGAGCGCCTCAAATCCCGCACGACCCGCCAACGCCTGAAACCCCTCGACCGTATATTTATACGAGTTTTCAGTGTGGATTGTCTCGCCTTCCAGAAAACTGAAACGCTCCCCTTCAATAGTGACGACTTGAGATAACTGACTGACCAGATGCATCTCAATACGAGAGTGTGCTTCGTTGAAGAATGCCTGATGGACAAAATTGGCGGGATCGATTTTAGCGTGCAGCTCATGCCGTAGTCGTTCCAATAGATTTAGGTTGAATGCTGCCGTCACACCAGCTGCATCGTTGTAGGCGGCTTCAAGGGTCGGCTTATCCTTAACCAAGTCGACTCCTACCAACAATCCGCTGCCGGTGGGTAACAAAGAATGCAGCCCGCAAAGAAAATCTTCAGCGGCTTGGGGGTCGAAATTACCGATACTTGAACCAGGAAAAAAACCGACCGGTCTTTCGCAGCATAGCCCGTCCGGTAAGGCCATATTGCAACAGAAATCGGCACAGGCGGCATGAACTTCAAGCCATGGGTAATCCGCTGCTAGTCGTCGTGTACTGTCGAGCAGAAAATCCCGCGAGATGTCGATTCCCAGGTAACTGCTAGGACGCATGGCTTCCAGTAGAAGTCGTACCTTACGGCTCGCCCCGCTGCCAAGCTCGATCAACGTCGCTTCATGCCCGGCTATCTCGGCTATATCATCGGCGGCCTCCGCGAGGATCGCCTCCTCGGTCCGTGTCGGGTAGTATTCTGGCTGCTCACAAATTTGATCAAATAACTCAGAACCACGCTGATCATAAAAGAACTTTGGCGAGGCGAACTTTTGATCGGCTCTGAATCCCGTCAGTATCTCATCGCGAAGCGATGTTGAGGCTGGGGTCGGGTGCAAGTCGTGGAATTGTACGGCCAGGCTCATGATTAGCTCTCCTTAGCAAGACGGAATCCGGAAAAAGCCCAACGGGCATGAGGTGGGAAAAAATTACGATAGGTCGTGCGGATATGGTCTTCCGGGGTGGCACAACAGCCACCTCGAAGCACCATCTGCCCCGACATAAACTTGCCGTTGTATTCACCTAAGCTGCCCGGCAACTTGCGAAACCCTGGATAGGGCCGATAGGCGCTTCCGGTCCACTCCCAAACATCACCGAACATCTGCCTCGGCCCCTCGCTGGAGCCGACCGGGGCAGCCGCGACCGGCTGAAGATGGCCTTTTTCGACGAAGTTGCCCTGCAGGGGGACATGTTGAGCCACCGCCTCCCACTCGGCCTCAGTAGGTAGGCGTGCACCGGCCCATTGGGCAAAGGCATCGGCCTCGTAGAAGCTGACATGGCAAACCGGCGCATTCACGTCCACTGGCACCAGCCCGCCTAACGTATAGTGATGCCAGATGCCATCCCGCTCGACCCAGTAAAGTGGCGCCTTCCAGCCTTCCGCCTTGACCGTGGCCCAGCCATCCGACAGCCAATAGTCAGGTTTGTCGTATCCCCCCGCCTGCATGAACGTGAGAAATTCACCATTGGTAACCGGACGGTCAGCGATCTGGAAAGCCTCAATGAATTGACGATGACGCCCCATTTCGTTGTCGTAGGCAAAACGGCTATCGTCGGCATCATGACCTATCTGCCGCACTCCGGCTGGATAAGCGTGCCAACCGAGTTCACCGACCTCATGGGCGGGTGCCGACACAAGATCACCTCGATAGACTGGGCAGAGCGGGTTCTGGGCCAGGATATGCTTGATGTCCATGAACAGCAGTTCCTGATGTTGCTGCTCGTGAGGCAACCCAAGCTCCAGACGATGGAGTATCTCCTGCAGGTGTTCTTGCGGAGGGTCGTTGAGCAATTCTTCCATGGCCTGATTAATATGCGCGCGATAGCGATAGACGTCATCCACTGTGGGGCGCGAAATCATGCCGCGCTCAGGACGAGGAAACGGCGTACCGTGGGTCTCATAGTAAGAGTTGAAAAGGTAATCGTATGCGGGGTCGAGGGTCAGGTAGCTGGGGTGAAACGGCTTGAGGATGAAGGCTTCGAAGAACCAACTAACATGAGCAATGTGCCATTTGGGGGGACTGACGTCTGGCATGCTCTGCACCATGTAGTCTTCCTTATACAGAGGCTCACATATTGCCTCGGTAGCGGCACGGACCCGCTGGTACGCACGCAGCCACTCCTTGGTATGAATGCTATCGATTGTTTCGATAGTTAAATCTTGAATAGGTGACATAAATAACTCCCTCTAAGTATTACTCCGTTTAGCTAGATTCGGCAGGCCAGGCCTAACGCACAAAGCCTATCGAATCCGTGAACTCCATTAGCATTTCTGCACCAAGCCCACCGACAATCAACAGCAAGCCAGACACGATCATGGTGGTTCGTGCCCACTGGCCCACCAGTACATGCACAGTGGGTCGGGTATCGCTAAACATCATCCGCGCCACGATGCGCAGGTAATAGAACAGCGAGACAACGGTGTTGGCGGCAGCCACGAATGCCAGCCAAGCGTATCCCCCCTCGATCGTGACGCTGAACAACATGAGCTTGCCAAAAAAACCGATCAGCGGCGGGATACCCACTAAAGAAAGTAGCGAAGCGATTAATATCGTTGTGGCAATAGGGGCTTGTCTGGCTAGCCCCTGATAGCTCTCCAGTGCGGTGCGCCCTCTCAGATAGGTGACCACAGCGAAAGCCGCCAAGTTAGCAATGGCGTAGCTGGCCAAAAAGAACACCAGCGCCGGTAGGGCCTGGTCGCTTGTTCCCATTACCACGATCGCCATCAAGGCATAGCCGGACTGGGAAACCGATGACCAACCCAGCAGGCGCCGTACATCTGTCTGTCGAAGGGCAGCCACGTTACCCAGCGTCATGGTCGTGACCGAGATCAGAGCCACGATCGCTCGCCAGGCGACATCCGGCGGCATTAATGACACGAAACGGGCCAATGCGACGGCAGCGCCAATCTTGGGAATTACGGTCAAGAAGGCTGCCACCGGTGCCGGGGAACCTTGGGCTACATCCGGCATCCAGGCGTGGGCCGGAAAAGCCGCCAGCTTGAAGGACAAGCCCAGTATGATAGAGGCAGTGGCGATGGTTAGCGCCAGGCTGTCGTGACCCACGGAAAGTCCTTGTGCGATTTCTGGATAGCCTGTGTTACCAGTCAGGCCGAACAACACGACAACGCCTATCGCCAGTAAAGTGTTGGTCAAGGCTCCCATCAGAAAATACTTCATGCCAGCTTCCAGGGCGGGTGCCCAGGTGCGGTGATAGGCAGCCAGCGGATAGCTGGCCACCGACGACAGCAACACACCGACGACCAGTTCCATGGTGTCACTGGCTGACGCCATCATGATCACACCCAACAACGCGAACAACATCAATGCGTAATACTCGGCATGGCGGCGATCGGTCTGCATCCACTCAGGGGACATGGCAATAACCAGCGCGCCGGCAATCAACACGACTAGTTTGCTGGAGAGTGCCATGCCGTCCAGGGCCCACACACCCGAGAACGTCAGCCGCGGCGGTCCATCCCACTGAGTAAAGGTCAACCCAATACAAAGCCCAATCGTGAGCAACGCCAGTACAGCCGCCCAGACATGCTGATGTTGTCGGGCGAAAGCCGCGAACAATACGATAATCACAGCACCGAGCGTCAGGCTGATTTCCGGCAACACATCACCAATAGGCATCAGCGGGCTCCTACCAACAGCGTTGCTGAAGCCTCTATGAGGGTCAGCAGGAACTGCGGCGCAATACCGATGATCACGAAGCTTGCCGACAGCACCCCGAGCACACCCCACTCAGCTGGGCGCAGATCGTCAAACTTCGCCCATCGCTGCGGCATCGCCCCGAAGAACAGTTTTTGCAGCATCTGCAGAAACAACGCTGCCGTGATCAGAATGCCCAGCACACCAATGACAGCGAGCCAAGGGTAGACGGCAAAGGTGCCGGCAAAGATATGGAACTCCGCCACGAAGCCGGCCAGACCAGGAAGCCCCAGGCTGGCAAACGAGGCGAGTATGGCGAACGTTGCCAATAGCGGTGCCTGTCGGAGCAGCCCACCATAGCTATCCAAATCGTATTCCTCGGTGCGCTGCCAGAACGAGCCGCAGATCAGAAACAGCGCCCCGGTAATCAGTCCGTGTGCCACCATCTCTACCGTGGCCCCTATCAGTGCCATCTCGCGGGCATATACCGCATCCTGGAACAAGGCGCCAGCCACGGCGATCCCTAGCACCGTGTAGCCCATATGATTGATAGAGGTATAGGCAATGCGTCGTTTCAAATTTCCCTGGCCAAATGCCACGAGGGCACCATAGAGAATAGAAACCACAGCAAAGAGAGCGATAATCAGAGCGTAGCGGGCAAAGGTCTCCCCCATCATTGAGTACGGAATCCTCAGAATCCCGTAGGTGCCCATCTTGAGCAGCACCCCGGCGAGAACTGCCGAGGCCGGTCCGGGAGCGTCGACATGCGCTTGGGGCAACCAGGTATGCACGGGCACGATGGGAGCCTTGATGGCGAAGCCGAGCATGAGGGCGAGAAATATCAGGCCAGCAGACACACCCGCTCCCGCCAATGGCTGCTGCTCGATCAGCACTCGCATGTCAAAGGTGTGTGGCTCGACTGATAGATAAAGCCCGATGAATGCCAGCAACAACAGTAGCGAACCACAGAAAGTGTAAAGAAAGAACTTGAATGCTGAATGCTGGGCCTGACCGTGCCCCCAGCGGCCGATCAGGAAAAACATCCCCACCAGGCTCAGGTCGAAAAAGACATAGAAGAGCAGCAGGTCCAACGCGAGGAAGACGCCAAGCGACACGGACTGCAGAAAGAGCATCCAAGCGTAGTACTGCCGAGGCTGGTTCTGCGTGTTAATGGGATAGGCAATACTGGCAGCGAAGACCAAGGCACTCATCGTCGCGATAGCCAGCGCGATGCCGTCTACGCCTAGCCGGTATGCCATGCCCAGGCTGGGTACCCAAGGCACCTCTTCGACAAATTGAAATAGTGCGCCTTGGGTATCGAACTGCAGCCAAGCCCAGGCCAGCAGTAATACAGGTAATAGGGAAACCCCCACAGCAAACAGGCGAGCCGTGGTCTCTGTCCAACGGCGTGAAACGGCGAGTACGAGAGCCCCCAGCATGGGGAGGCCCAAGGTTGCGGTGAGAATCAAAGGAGTGCTCCTATGCCCAAGATTATAAAAATTACGGCGAACCCTGCCGCGATACCGGTGTAGTAATGATGCGTCTGTCCGGTATGGACCTGCCGCGCTACTTGGCCCGCCCAGTCAATGCCTCTCGCTAGTAGGCTCGTTGCGCCATCGAATGCCCCTTCGCCACGTCGATCACTGACCTTGGCCAGCCACACGCCAAAACGGGCGCTGGTGCGGATGCCAGCATCTACAGCTCGATCGTCGAAGCGTGCCAGACCATGGCTGAAGGATATCGCAGCGCTTACTCCGCGGCCCCGTAATCCAGTATCCACTACGCGATCATCGAAACGTGCCAAGCCATGGCTGAACCTCATGAAGGTAGCAATCCCCCGCTCTGCCAGAGCTGGTAGGCCAAACCAGTTCGCCATAGCAGCATGCGTCTCGCTCTGTCGGCTCTGATTCGACCCCTCACAGCGCACCGCCCAAAACCCAGCGCCAATGCCTAGCGTCACCAGCAGTAGCGACAGGATCAGTTCCCACAGTTTGGTTTGGGGAAGCTGGATCGATAGCAGGTTAGCAAGATCGTTTCCCACACCGGGCCACCAGAGCAGAGATAGCACTAGCGTGCCTGCCGAAAGCAGGTAGAGCGAGCCGGCCTCAACCGAGGAGTGCCCTGGCTGTGATGGGGCCGTTTTCGTGGGGCCATGCAGACCTTGTCCAAATGCGAGCAACTGAAAGCGTGTTGCATACAACGCGCTGAGCCCACCAGCGATGGCGGCGATCACGGCCAGCCAGGACGCCTGATGACCAGCAGCAGTGATGATCTCCTCCTTGCTCCAGGATGCCCCCAGCGGGATAACCCCTGCCAGCGCCAGACTGGCGACCATGGTCGCCACTGCAATCCCCGGAAGCAGTCGCCCAAGGCGCATCGTATTTAGCGAGTAGCTGCCGGCATGACGTTCGGCAATGCCGGCAGCTAGGAACAAAGCCGCTTTCGTGAAGGCGTGTGTGACGAAGTGCACCAGGGCGACACCGGGAAAGCCTGCCCCAACCGCTAACCACATCAAGCCATACTGAGCGGATGTCGAGGCGGCCAGCAGCTTCTTGGCATGCCTTTGCAGATAGGCCACGACGCCCCCTGCCAGGGCGGTGGCCAAGCCTAACGTGATGGCAACCGGCCCAAACCAGGCAACGGCAGCCATCTCCGCATGCAGCCGAATCACCAGATAGATACCTGCGGCGACCATGGTCGCCGCGTGGAGCAATGCCGACACCGGTGTTGGCCCGGACATGGCGGCAAACAACCATGGCGAGAAGGGAATCTGGGCGGACTTGGCCGCTGCAGCCAACACGGCGCCGGCAACAAACACATCCAGTAGCCACCCATCGAGTTGGGACAGGTCAGCAAAGGCAAACGAGCCAGTGCCGGCAAACGCTGCCGCCGCTGCAATGTACAGCCCCAGATCCCCGAAGCGAGTGACCAGGAACGCCCAGGCGGCATCCCGCAGGTTGTCGGCCTCTTGCCACTCGTGGGCAATCAGTGCCCATGAACAGGCCCCGACCAGCTCCCAGGCGATCAGCAGGGTTACCAGATCCTCAGCCAGCACGAGAAGCTCCATCGCCCCGACAAATGCCGTCAGCAGAGCGACCAACCTGACGGGTGGACGCGTTGGCACGCCCTCACTGAGGGGCTCAGACTCATGGTAGGCGCTATAGGCTATGATCAGTGTAGCGATCAGTGGCACGACGATGGCAAATACAGCGCTCGCTGGTGTCATCCCAACCGACAGGACGATCCGTGAGCTCCAGCGATAGGCACCACCCCAGTCCCCCATGAGCGCCACACTCGCGAGCAGCAGGGTAACGACAGCGACTGCCGCCCCCATCAGGCCCAACACGGCTCGACCACTATCCCTAGCGGACAAGCGCTTGCCAAGCCAATACATCCCGGGGGCGGCAAGCATTGGGAAAAGAGGAACAAACCACAACATCAGTGCTTCAACCCGGTCAGTGACTCGGTCATGTCGGCCTGCTTACCGCGGAAGACGGCTACTACCAAGGCAAATCCCATGGCCATCTCAATGGCCATCACCGCCATAACAATGATCGTTAGCAGTTGCCCTTCTGGCGCCCCAGCCCCGCTAAAGGCCCAGAACGCCACCGCGGCGAGCATGACGCCATTGAGGATCAGTTCTAGTCCCATCATCAGCATCACGAACGATTGCTGGGAAAGCGCACCATAGATCCCGATACCAATCAGTGCCGCTGCCAATAGCAAAAGTGTGGTTAGTGTCATGCAAGCCTCCCTGCTTTGCTGTCCTTGTCAGTGGTGGTGATGTCCGCCACCCTCTTCGTCTTCGTCCTTTTCCTCGGGCTTACCCGCCGGATCGCCACCCGGCTCCAGCCCCGGCGGTAGCGAGCCCACTGCAGCCGCCCCATAGCGGCCCCGATGACTCGACAACACCACCACGCCGATCATGGTGGTTAAAAGCACGATGCCCGCCGACTCGAAGATCAGCATCGAGTCACCAAGCATCTCATTACCTAGGGATCTAACTGGCTCAAGGTCTGCCGAGACTGGCTGGTCAGGAAAGGCAGCCAATAGCGCCATGGCGCCCAATACCAGGAAGCCGACAATCCCCGCCCCGATAGAGATACGCTCCTGGTGAACCATATTCATCGGGTTAAGGCCGGCAGGATTCATCATGAACATGACCATGAACAGCGCCATGACCGTCATCTCCACAGCCATCATGAAGAACATCGCCACGCCCAGGTATTCCGCTGCCAGCAGAATCATGATCACGCCTACGGCGATGAACGACACCAGCAGGAAAAAGGAGGCGCGTACCATGGAATCGGTACGAAACACTCGCCATCCGGTGACCACCGCGAGCGTGGCCAATGACAGAAACGTGATATCAATGCCAATGCCGTGATTCATAGCAGCGCCCCTATGCCAGCCCACACCAGGTCGATAAACGACAGTGGTAACAGCACCACCCACATCAAGGTGACGCAGCGCTCAGGGGCAATACGCGGCAGTACCCGTCCAAGCAATAGCAACACGAGTAGCACTGCCAGCATCTTGATGGCCACCCATAACGGACCGGGTAGCCAAGGTCCCATCCAGCCACCTAAAAAAGCACTTGCTGCCACACCACTGAAAGCAACCAACATGGCCGCCCGAGCCACATCCCAGACCAGCCGAGGTGGCCCAGAGATCTCAGAAGCCGTTCCTCCAGCCAGGTCCTTCGAATCAGCAAGGTTGAGCGGGCCCCAGAAGGTCATGCCTAGGCCGACAATCAGAAACAATGGCAACCCCAGCGGTTGGCGTATGACATTCCACAGCGCTTCTTGCGAGGCGACCACTTGGGTGAACTGTAGCGATTCGGCCGGCAATGCCACGCCAATTAGCACAAACATGCTGATCAGGATGTAAGAGAGCCCTAGCGCCACATAACGGTAGCCGCCGATGAGTGCCAGCAGCGCGTTTGCCGACCAGCCATGCAAGAAGATAACCACTGTCGCTAATGCTTCCACGCTGCCCCACAGCACCACGCTGGTGACCAAGTCAGTGGCGACCAGCGACTCCGACCACGGCACCACGGCCAGTCCGATAGCAGCCAACGCCAAATACAGTGCCGGCGCCAGCCGCCAGGCCTGCCAGTCCGGTGCTTCGGTGGCATTGGCGTGTTGGGTCATCAGCCAAGCCCCCCGGGCCATGGGAGCAAGCCAGACACGGCCTGCCTGAGGGGCGCCGAATGCACCGGCAATAAGCCGATCAAGCACCGCTACGACGTAGGCGCCGACAGTCAGCATGAACATCACCATCAGTACTGGCAGGATCAGCTCACTTAACAACATTACCCGAACCTCCCGGCACTGCCCGTGACTCACCAGGCGACTGTGTTCCGCCCCCTCCATCGGCTACCGCCGCTATATCCAGACTAGCAATAGTAGCCAGTGCATCGCCCCACTCCAGGCCTGGTAAGACCTCGTCAAGAATCGCGCTAGCATCTTCGGGAGGCTGTTCGTCCCACGGCCCCCGTGGCGTCTCGATGCAATCCACATCGTTCGTGTACACCTCATCCCGTTCGGCCTGGCGTGCCAACATTAAGGATTGTTCGACTTCGTCCAAGATTTGCTTCCAACGGGCCGAGACTCCTCCTCCGTCCTGGCATACGGGGGAAAACCCTAGACGGCGATAACCGGCATCGTGTGAACGCAAATCATCAGCCAGCCCGGCAGCACGAGCGGCAGGCCCGCCAAACTGTCGGGCCTGCTCTGTATTGAGCACACCACCGCCTACAGCAGCCAGATGAAAGAAGCCACTGCGAACCAGGCGTCGACGTAGCCCATCTAGCGTGCTTGATGTCGACAAACCGTATGCCAGGCGCAAGGAACTTAGGCTGAGTGCTTCCAGCCCAGCAAGATGCAGCGCATGGTACAGGCGCTGCAGATGATGACGGGCCCGTGCGAGCTCAATCTCGGCGATGGGGACGGGGTGCTTCCGAGCGTTGAAAAACACCGCGTCGAGGCGTTGCGGATACGGCTCCAACTGCGTTTCCCATGACTGAACCAGATCCCCCTGCAACGTAACCTCCGCTGCCATGCCGGGCGGAAATGCCATGAAGAACGGCCCGAGCCGAAAAGTCAGCGAATCCAGCGTCAAACCATCGCTGATATCGTCCTGCATATTCATGGCCATGGGCCGCCCGTAGGGCACTCCACCCATCATGCCTTCGCCACCTTGGCCGAAGTCTCCTTCACCTTTCCAAGGATTGGGCGGTCTATCCGACAAGATGCGGCATCCACTGTCACGCTGGCCTGTCATCAGTTCACGATGTGCTTTGGTTAGAGCCGCAGGTAAATCGGTGAGATCATCGATCCGATCCACGTTTTCAAGATGAGGCCACGGTTCGTTACGAAACCACAGCGTAGTGAAAGGATCAGGCAACTGATCGTGAACACGACGTAGAGGCTCTAATCTATCAGCCGGAACCTCCCCCGCAATCAGCAACACACTGGCGTGGCGTGGCGAATCGACCAGTTCGATTTCCGGCGATAGCGCGAGGTACCGCAGCGCTTTATCGCCCTGCTTGCCCAGCACAGGAAATACGGGAGCCCGCTTATGCGAAGCGAGTTTCCGTAGCCAGTTCACTGCCACTTGAATACCCCCTCACGCCAGGCGTAAACAATGCCAACCGACAGGATGGCCAGGAACATGCCCATCTCCATTACTGCCATCATGCCCTTCTCTACGAAGACAACCGCCCATGGATACATGAACATCATCTCCATTTCGAAGGCGATCAGCAGCAGCGTCATGGGATAATAGCGGACGTGATAGCGGCTCCAGGCGTGGCTATCTGGCGTACCACCGCCTAGAAAAGGCGCGCGCTGCGGGTAGGTGGCTATCGGCTGGTGGCGCATAGGCAGCCACTGCACTAGCAGGCCGGCGCCTAAGCTCAGTAATAAAACAATAAGCAGAGTCAACAGTTCCATGCGAATCCCTCGCGTCATTAGCCAGCAGATCCTTGCCGTAAATTACAAAGTAGTAGATTTGACCTGCACATATGTACGAGCGTAGATAACAATCTTGAATGTAGACTGAATATGCTGTCTAAAACTTGGTACAAAAAGTAATAAACCGCAAGGTGGGTGCAGTCTCTGAGTGCAACACTACCTAATAGATGGCGGGCGGACTTTCATGATGCTTTGCCAATACTGAACCGCTCCGGCTTTACTGGAGACTCCTTTTCAGATCATTTTTTCCGCCATTTTCAGCTCTGTTTCAGGTTGGCACGCTATAACACCGACTCAGTTCCATGAAGAAGAGCGCGTACAAATGCTGCTCAAATACATCTTCACCCAATAAGCGAAAACCCAGCAGCCAAAGAATCCATGAATGCTCTCTTGGTTCTTTAAGAGCAAGATGCCATGTGCCTTGTTCGTCAAATAGGGCAAATGAACGATGTCTGAAGGCTCAACCGAATCAGATTTGAAGCCTCCGCGACGAACCATTCAAGCCTAAAAAAATATAAGGAAACGGTATGCAAAAGAAGACGACTTCGCTCCCTATTATTCACGCTACCTTAGCAACGCTGTTGCTGTCGCTCGCAAGCCCAGTGTTGGCCCATGAAGGGGGCGCAAGCACTTCGCCTAAGGATGGCGTCACCATTCAGGATTCCCCAGCAGAGATTGGCATCGAGTTTGGTGGCATGATGCGCATCACCCAGTTTGAAGTGGCAGGCCCGGACGGCCCCGTTCCTCTTGATGGTCAGCCAGGCAGTGAACAGGTCGATCGCTACTTCGTAAAGCCCAGTGACATTCTTTCGGCTGGGGATTACCAGGTGCGCTGGCGTGGCCTATCGGATGACGGGCACATGATGTCTGACGGTTTTAACTTCTCGGTCGAGCCTTGACCCGTGGTCTGGTGGCCCTCAGTAAATAGCCTTGATGTCTGGACCGTCGCGATGATTCTCGTGGCGGCCGGGATTTACCTTAGTGCCCTAGTCGCGACGGGGGCCGTGTTGTTTCGTCTAGCGTTTCCCCGACTCCCTGATCACGACCGGAGGCGCGTCGCCCGCATGGGCATCTTTGCTGCCTGGGCGGGGGTCATTCTGATTCTGTTCCAGTGGCCTTTAGAAGCTGGTTACCTTGGGGGCGGCAATATCGCTGCTGCAACCAACCCAATGCTGCTCGGAATCGTGTTCGAGGGTGCGCCCGGGGTCCGACTAATACTGGCGGTAACTGGCTTGCTGCTGGTCCAGGCGATTCAGCTTAATAACTTAGCGCTCTCGAAATCAGCCAACAGCTTGAGCCTAGTAGGCGTGTTACTGGTGATGCTGGCTTTCGTGCAGGTGGGGCATACAGTAAACACCCCACGCCTCGTTCTAGCTGGCTTGCTGATCGTTCACCTGATGGCGGCAGCATTCTGGGTGGCCTCGCTGTGGCCGCTGTTCCATTTAGTGGGACGGGGTCACAACCAGGACAATACCGCCCACATTCTGACCCGTTTCGGGAAACTCGCTATAAGCGGAGTCGGCTTGTTGGTACTGGCGGGCGTCACGTTGGCCACGCTACTAGCAGGCGGTCTCACGCCACTGCTCACCACGGCATATGGACAGTTCTTGATTGGCAAGGTATTGATTGTGGCGGTGCTACTGTTATTTGCTGCCGCGAACAAGTGGCGGCTTGTTCCGGCCTTTGAGAACGGCGACGCAACAGCCCCAAGACGGTTACAGAGAAGTATTGCACTGGAGATGGTGCTGGTCGCGGTTATCTTGTTGATCACGGCGGTGCTGACAAGAGTGTCATCACCGAATGGGTGACTAACAGGTCAACCACCTTGTTGAGCCATTCCAGAGATCGACCATTAACGTCGCCTTCTTGTGGGCCGTACTCTGAGGTTTAGGCGGAGGCTGCCATAGGCAATTGCACCAAAAAGACGAAAAGTCATTGCTGCAGCGTTGACTCTAATCAGGGGGTCAGGATCCATCATCATGTTAGCAATGCTTTTGGGTAGCAGATCATATTTTTACGTTAGGTTCAGGCTCGTTTCAGGTTAACACCGTATAAAGAACAAGTGACACTAACCTCTGAGGTAAATGACCATGCGCAAAATCTCCTTAACAACGCCTTTGTTTGCCCTTTCACTAAGCTTGATAACGAGTGCGGCATGGGCTTCGCCCGGCCAAGGCAGTGGTGACAATGGCCTAACCGAGGCTGACGTTGACCGCACGATCAGCCTTGAAGCTGGCGATATGTGGTTCGACCCTGAAGCGCTAGAAATGGCGGCAGGGGAGGTGGTTAAATTTGAAATTACTAACACCGGCAATCTAGAACACGAATTTGTGATTGGTAGCAAAGAAGCCCAAGAAGAACATCGCCAGATGATGCTAAACATGGCCAATGGCGGAGGCCATGACATGTCGAATATGGCACACGGTGAAGGCCACGATATGTCCAATATGTCAAACGGCGATGGTCACGATATGGCCAATATGAGCATGGAAGGCGTCACCATTGCGCCTGGTGAGATTGGGTCTCTATTATGGCGTGTTCCTGATAATGTTAACGAGCTAGAGTATGCCTGTAACATTCCCGGCCATTACGAATCCGGCATGTACGGCAATTTTTCTCTCTAATCTGACGTATATCCATGAAACTGTTGCTACTTGAAGATGATGACTTGCTAGCGGAAAGCTTAGCAGAGAGTCTCAAAGACAACGGTTACCTAGTTGATTTGGCCGCTTCCTTGAAAGCGGCCAAGTCGCTGATGGCAACCGAGCATTATGAACTGGCGATCTTAGATGTCGGTTTGCCCGACGGCTCAGGGCTGGATCTGCTCGCCCAGTGGCGCAGGCAAAAACGCGACACGCCTATTTTGATCCTGACGGCCCGCGATACCTGGGAAGATAAAGTTGTCGGCCTTGAGACGGGGGCCGATGACTATCTTACCAAGCCCTTCCACGAAGCCGAACTGATGGCCCGGCTGAAGGCCTTGCTACGTAGGCAGTCTGGTCAGTTATCTCAAGTGATCACGCTTAACGGCGTTTCGTTGGATGAAGCGGGTCAACGAGTGTGCTTAGAAGGTGAAACGTGGCGTTCGCTCACAGCGACCGAGTTTCGGTTACTGCGCTACTTAATGCTGCATCCTGATCGCATTCACTCGAAAGAGCAGCTACTAGAGCAGCTCTATGCATTGGAGCAGGATGCCGCCGCGCCTAACTTGGTCGAAGTCTATGTCGCTCGTCTGCGCCGTTATCTAGGCAAATCAATTATCCAAACTCGCCGCGGCCAGGGGTATTTCTTTGCTTCACATTGATCGGCGTAGTTTACGTATTCGACTACTCGCCTGGCTAGGCGGCGTGGCGCTATTCGTGGTGGTGACGACCTGGCTACTGCATGGCATATTGTTACAGAATCTTGCTCGGGATTTTTTGGGTGAGCGTCTTCAGCGCGAAGCCAATCATGCGGTCGCACAGCTAGAGCAGGACCAAACGGCTGTCCCGACTGCGCTAGACTCGGTTAGCCAAGGCTATCAAGTCTTTCATCATCTCTACGTACTCCGCTTTAACGACTTGATCAGCGCTTCTGACCCACAGTGGCAACAACAGCTAGCACCTTTGCTAAATGAAAGCGGCGATGCCCTAATAGACGTGAATCGCGGAACGCAGCACATGCTCGTCTACCGACGTCATTTTGAGTGGCAGGGCACACAGGGTGTGCTGCTAGTGGGTGAGGATTTTTCTCAAGTAGAAGCAGGGCTTGCAACTTTGCACTGGTGGGTAGGTGGGATTGCCGCTGTGCTTTTAGGGATGCTCATCATACTCAATATGCTAGCGGTTAACCGTGGACTCACGCCACTTTGGCAACTGCGTCAACAACTTGAAGCCTTGCGATCAGGCAAACGTGATCGCTTGTTATTAGTAGCCCCTTCCGAGCTAGATGAATTAGTCGACCAGCTGAACTGGTTTATGGATGATATCGATCATCGATTACAACGCTCGCGGGAATCAGTCGCCAATCTTTCTCATGCTTTAAAAACCCCGCTGGCAGCAATTACCCAAGTACTGCGCGGCAATCGGCCCATTGATGAAAACCGACGGCATAAACTGCTCAGCCGTATTGAAGATATTAACGCTCAGTTAGCTGCAGAGCTGCGTCGTTCGCGTATTGCAGGGCCTAACGCGGGTCGAATGGCGAACGTCACGCGAGATAGTTCACGGCTCATAGAGATGTTCCGCAGCCTTTACCCTGAGCGTATCTTCAACCTCACCCACTCGGCAGGCGAGAAAGACCTAGTGCCTATTGAGGCTCACGACTTTTCTGAAATATTAGGCATCGTGCTCGATAACGCTGGCAAATGGGCGAATAGGTGCGTTAATTGCGATATTGCCGTCTCCGCTACCACACTCACGCTCACCATTGATGATGACGGTTTCGGCGTTGCAGAAGAAGATTTTTCGCGCTTGGGAGAGCGTGGCACACGATTGGATGAACGCCGTCCCGGCTACGGCTTAGGCCTGTCGATTCTTGCGCAGTTAATTGCCCGCTACTCAGGGCACTCGCGTTTTGAGCGTAGTCCACTGGGTGGACTGCGCGTTACGGTTACGTTGCCTCTTGCAGTTGAAGTGATTAATTAATCACTTTTCAGCTTTGATTCAGCTTCTTCCATCAAGATGGTGCCATTCATCATTGATGGGAGTTACACATGGCACGCTCAAGCATCATTTCTCACCCGCTTTCTCGCCGGCAGGTCCTAAAAGGCGGCGCTGCCCTAGGAATAGGTTCCGCTGCCGCAATGGGACTAACCCCCGCCTGGGCAAACCCCTGGGGCCGCAGCAATGTCTACGCGCAGGGCGTCGAAGAAGGCCCCGAAGTATCACTGGCCATCCGTCGCGAATCACACCCGATTGATGGTCAGGAGGCAACCCCCATTACCATCAATGGCACCAGCCCAGGCCCGATGATTCGCTTACAAGAAGGGCAGGACGCGGTGCTTCGCGTCACTAACCTGCTTGATGAACCTACTTCTATCCATTGGCATGGCCTCATCCTACCGCCGGAAATGGATGGTGTGCCTGGTGTCAGCTTTGCCGGTATCGCCCCTGGTGAAACCTTTACCTATCGTTTCCCTGTCCGGCAGAACGGCACCTACTGGTACCACAGCCACTCAGGTCTGCAGGAACAGCTAGGCCATGCGGGGCCGCTGATTATCGACGCCGCCGAGCGCGAGCCTATCCGTTACGACCGTGAGCATGTGTTACTGCTCACCGACTGGACCTTTGAAGAACCGATGTCGGTGTTCCGTAATCTGAAAACCATGGAAGGCTATTACAACTTCCAAGAACGCACGATTGCTGATTTTTTCGCCGATGTTCGCGAAAAGGGTTTCTCACAAACCGCCGAGATGCGCGGTATGTGGGCCCAAATGCGTATGAGCTCGCGGGATATCGCCGATGTCACCGGCAGCACTTATACCTACCTGCTCAACGGCCACTCCCCCCAGGAAAACTGGAACGCGCTGTTCAAAGCCGGTGAGCGGGTACGGCTACGCGTGATTAACGGTTCGGCCATGTCTTACTTCGATGTCCGTATACCTGGCTTGAAGATGACCGTGGTAGCCGCTGATGGCCAGCCGGTGCAACCCGTTCCTGTTGATGAATTCCGTATTGGCGTGGCGGAAACCTACGATGTGCTGGTTTCACCTGAAGACGACCGGGCATACACCATCTTCGCCGAAGCCATGGATCGCAGCGGCTATGCTCGCGCCACGCTAGCCCCACGTGAAGGCATGCAGGCGGAGATTCCTGAACGCCGTCAAATTGCCGACCGCGGTATGGAAGCCATGGGTGCCCACGGTATGGGCGGGATGGATCATTCTGGCATGTCAAATATGGCGGGGATGGACCACTCCGGCATGTCGAATATGGAAGGTATGGATCATTCCAACATGTC
Organism: Halomonas sp. FeN2; assembly: GCF_020595105.1. Taxonomy (NCBI): domain Bacteria; kingdom Pseudomonadati; phylum Pseudomonadota; class Gammaproteobacteria; order Oceanospirillales; family Halomonadaceae; genus Halomonas; species Halomonas sp. FeN2. Next base: position 2,968,792 of record NZ_CP074200.1, on the reverse strand, counting down.
GGAAATGGATCGCTCAAACATGTCGAATATGGAAGGCATGGATCATTCCAGCATGGCGGGGATGGACCACTCCAGCATGTCCAACATGCAAGGCATGGATCACTCTAATATGGGTGGCATGGCGGGTGAACAGGCGAAAATCGGCGAAAATGGCTTGCTCGTTGCCGGTGAAGCCCAGCCCGGCTCTCGATACGACCAGGCGGGCATCGGCATCGACCCTGATGAACGTCGTGTTTTAGTCTACCGCGATTTAAAAGCCTTCACGCCATGGCCTGACCGCCGTGAACCAGGCCGTGAGCTTGAGCTGCACCTGACCGGTAATATGGAACGTTATATGTGGTCGTTCGACGGTAAGAAGTTTAGCGAAGTGACCGGCCCCATTCATTTTGAGAAAGATGAGCGACTGCGCCTTATCCTCATTAACGACACCATGATGGAGCATCCTATCCACCTCCACGGCATGTGGATGGAGCTGGAAAACGGCCAGGGTGAATTGATTCCGCGCAAACACACCCTGAATGTGAAGCCCGGCGAACGCGTGTCTGCGCTGATCACCGCTGACGCCGAGGGCAGCTGGGCGTTCCACTGCCACCTTCTCTATCACATGGATGCCGGCATGTTCCGCGTTGTTCAGGTTTCTTAAGGAGGCAGTATGAAAACCAAGCACTACGTAACCCTCGCCAGCGCCGCCCTCGGCATGGCCGCCGCCCCTACCGCTTTTGCCGAAGATGGCTATGCGGCTCCAGATCACTGGCCAGCGCCCACGATGGAACACAACATGGGCATGGGGCTGTTCGACCGGCTTGAATACACCGTTCCCGACAAAGGCCAAGACGCCGTGGTATGGGACTTTCAAGGCTGGTACGGCGGTGATATCAACCGCGTTTACCTAAAGTCAGAAGGCGAGAATGTCCAGGGCGATGGGGAAGATGCTGAGTTTGAGTCCTTGGAACTACTTTATAGTCAATTAGTGGCTGATTTTTGGGAGCTACAGGGGGGTATCGGTTACCAAGGGGGGGTATTCTCCGATGATCACGCCGAACGCACCTATGGGGTTATCGGCCTACAAGGGGTGATGCCCTATGGCATTGAAACCGACGTTGCTATGCAAGTGAGTGAAGATGGTGATGTCGCCGCCAGTTTTGAGGGTGAATATGATCTGCGCCTGACTCAGCGGCTCTACCTACAGCCGCGCACCGAAATTGCCGTGGCCGCCAGTGAGGTGGAAGAATTTGGCGTGGGCGAAGGGCTTAACTCCGTTCGTGCTGGCCTGAGGCTAGGCTATGAAGTCACCCGCCGCTTCGCCCCCTATATCGGTGCTTATTGGGAGAAAGAGTACGGCGACACTGCAGATCTCACCCGCGCAAGTGGCGACAACACGGAAGACACTGGAGTTGTTGCAGGTGTTAGACTGATGTTCTAACAACTCTGGTAATGGATAACTTTTAACGTCACCAAATGGTGGCGTTTTTTTTATTTTTAAATTCAGCTTCATTTCAAAAACCACAGCTAATATAAACAAGTCATCAACCACTGGAGTAATTATCATGAAAGTTAAATCAATTATCTTTGGAACGCTTGTAGCCAGCATTCTTTCAACACCTGCATTGGCTAACTATGGGACGACTACCCAGGATCTGCCCCTACTTGAAAGAGGCGTCTCTTCTACACAAGTGCTTGCCCAGGGCCAATCAAAGCGTTTCAATATTAACATTGAACAAGCGACTACGCTGAAGGTGGCAAGCGAGCACTTTCCAGGCGCAACCAGCACTGGCAACCGTATCTCTGCTGTGCTTTATAATGCAGCGGGACAGCAGGTAGCAGAAGCATCCAACCCACGTGGTCATTTTGAAATGGTCCGCCAACTGCAGCCAGGCAATTATCAACTTGAAGTGACAGGCAATGCACTTGGAGGTACTAAAGAAAATGACAATAACCGATATGAGTTACATGTTGACTATTAATATGTAGTCACTATTTAAGATATTGGGCCAGCCTTTATGCTGGCCCTTTTATTTAACATATATTTCTATCGTTGAAGAAACCTATTCGTAACCCGACGTTACCCCCCGATTGAGTAGCGCTACACTTTAGAGTCCGATCCTATGCGTAAGGAGATTGGACATGAAGAAGCGTTTCAGCGAAGAACAGATCATTGGTTTCCTGGGCGAAGCCGAAGCGTGACTGCCCATCAAGGAGCTATGCCGTAGGCACCGTTTCTCAGAAGCCACTTACGATCTATGGCGCAGCAAGTTTGGCGGCATGAGCGTACCCGATGCCAAGCGACTCAAAGAGCTCGAAGCCGAAAATGGACGCTTGAAAAAAGCTGCTCGCGGAGTTATTACTAGAGATGGAGGTCACTCGCGAGGCGCGGAGAAAAAAGTGGTGAGTGCCCCTGCTCGCCGAGATGTGTTGCGCTTTATGGTGATAAGTGGCCTCAGTGAGCGCCGAGCGCTCCTTGTCATCCGTGTGAGTGCCAGTGCATTACGCTATCAATCGGCTCCTGACCGTAATGAGGCATTGCGTGAACGCATTGTTGCCTTGGCGCATCGGCATCGTCGCTATAGCGCTGGCATGATCTACCTGAAGCTGCGTTAAGCCGGTGAACAGGTCAATTATAAGCGCGTCGAGCGCCTCTACGCGGCGGCTCGGTTGCAGGTAAAACGACGCAAGCGCAAGAAGGTGCCCACCCATTGGGTCGTCCTGGCGCCGCCAATCAGGTCTGGTCAATGGATTTTGTGTTTGACCGTACCGCAGACGGGCGAGTGATAAAGCACCTCACCGTTGTCGACGACGCTACCCATGAAGCCGTGACTATTGTGCCTGAACGTGCCATTGACGTGCTGTCGTTAACACGGCTTCTGGATCATCTGGCTTTATAACGTGGCCTACCTAGCGCCATTCGCACGGATAATGGAAAAGAATTTTGTGGGCGCGCCATACTGTCGTTGGCGCATCTACGTGGCGTTGCACTGTTTTAATCGAGCCTGGAAAACCCAATCAAAACGCCTATATCGAATCATTCAATGGGCGCTTTCGAGATGAATGTCTGAATGAGCATTGGTTCATCAGTATTCACCACGCCAAGGTTGTCATCAAAGCATTGCGGCGGGAGTACAACGAAGAAAGACCGAAGAAGAGTCTTGGAGGGCTAACTCCTTCCGCCTATGCCGAGCAACTGGTGGTAAAACACGATAAAGTTACTTCTAACTCTAAACCTGGGTGCTACTGAAGATGGGGTGACATCGCTAGAATATGTAAGACCTTTCAAAACAATTCAATAGAAAAATCAAACATGAGCCATATCTTAATCTAAGGAATGGTCATTTAACGGAGGAAAAATGGGAACAACGAAAGATATAGGCCAAGCAATTTTCGCGTACCGTGCTTTCGATTTGCGCGACCATTTTCCTCAACCTTTAGAGACCTTTCGTGAAGCCCTGGAGTGTTTACAAAGCGATGTTGCCTATATGGCCGCAATGAGCGGAGAGATCATAGCGTACTTGCGGGGCGGAGGGTCGATAAAGATTCCTGATGACTTTTTCATTTATCGTTCAGACAATAGTATTGATCTCTTGGGCAAAGAAGAGAACGATGCTATTTGCCTAGCAGTGGAAGCTTGGCTCCTTGAAAGGTTGGCTCAAATTAGTGCTGATTTATCACCACCCGAACCATCACGTTTAAGGCCCTACAAGCTTGAGCTACTTCTCGACCAATGTGACGCGAATGCTGATGAAACAGATGACGTATGCGCTTGGCGTGATCTAACTGAAGTAGGACGGGAGCAGCTTGATGAATGCGCTGCACCTAAAAAGCTGTTATAAATATTGTTTGTCATCTGACAATCGAATTGTTTGGGCACATTAACTAACGCTGGCAATCATGATCAAATGATCTGAAAAATGGCTAAGAAGTAAATTTCTACCCTACTCTGAGAAAGAGCTGGTGGCCAACCTCACACCACAATCCGCCCATGCTGATGAAATAGCCTTACTCGCACCTAGAGAACTTGAACCTAGAATTAGTACGGCTGTGGGTAAAACGTCCTCAAGAGATGCACGAATGGATGCATGGTGAGGTCTAAAATCGAGTGACTGCATTGCCAGCAGGAAAAATGAATGGCAATGGAGCAAAATGCCAAGAAATATGCCTTTACCATGGTTATAATTCATGAATATTTTGAAGGAGGTACGACTGATGGCAGCAAAAGACGTTGATCACTCCCCCGGTGCAGCATCTCGTCCTCTTCGCATCACCACTCCTTCCGGGGAAACGTATGTACTGGGCAAAACGACAAGACCCGAGAAAGAACAGAATAAAGAAGCATTGCTACAAGCAAGGCGTAGAGCGCATGAGCGTGCACGCGATGTTATTTTCGAACATAGAAATGAGCTGCTAAAAAAAACCTAGCAGACATCGAAAAACAAGAGCTAATTGCTTTAGCCCTAACGAAAATCGACGAGATTCTCCTGTTCGAGAGGCATTTACCAGACATCCGCCAATTGGTGAGCATGGCCCAGACACACATAGCCGAGGCGGAGACATCAAACAAGCCTCTATGGCCAGTCTATAGAAAATTGGCTAAAAACCCAGATTAAGCTCTATCAAACGCTAATTGAGGCACTTAGGATCCAACCGGCAAGGAGTTGTTGATCTTCTTCTTGGGCCCAATTCTATAAGATCCTCAGCAGTACGATGGCCTCTCTGTTAAGAGTTGTTTAATGGTGTCGTTTTTAAATTTCAGCGCTACGAGAATGATTCTCGAAATCCATGGCTATGGAGTAATTCAAGCCAATCCAACTTTCCGTTGGGCGTCAAGATAGTCTCGAAGAGAGCGCAAAGCCGATAAGCCACCGCGATTCATCAGCTCCATGGGAGAGAGACCACTAAAAGGGGCGTTATCGTTCAAGTCATGAAGCCACCGTTGCCGGTCTTCTACTTGAGGAAATAGCAATGTTAACGACCGATAGATCCCTAGGAGGTTGGATGCACGTTCAAGCTGCTCAGCTGATAAGTTTGTCTGTAAAGGCGTAGCTGCCCACTCACGATAACTATCGATATTAATTTTTAGAAGCGCTGCCATGTCTGTATCAGACAGCCCCCATTCATGAGCAATCGTTGGGAACGTACGCATCACTGCAACACTTGTTTCCGTACTATTATGCGCCGCAATACGATCAGGACGGCGGTGCTGACGCCATTCTATCCAATCGATCTCATAAGCCAGTGGGCCATCCTCGTTTTCAACCACTGGGCACCCGGCACCAGTGAGATAGCTTATAAAACCGTCTTGGAGCTTTGGTGGTACCTCATGAACTCTGATATAGCGAGTGCCCGTCGGGGCAATGTGTGTAGGAACTTCTCCTGGCCTCACGGCATTGGTTGGCTCCAGGAGATCGGCTTCCCAGTGCTCACTGTCCACCGGCTCAAACGGCTTATCGTAATGCTGAACAGATCCGTTTAAACGCTCAAAAGAACTTCTAGCATTGCCTTCGACAGTAGGTCTTTGCGGATCGTATTTTTGCGACATAGTGATTTTCTCCTCCCAACAAACCTACCCATCTTATCCTCTCAAACGCTTACGCGGTTTCTTGAAAGTAGACGGTCTGGCATTACCCTTCGACAGCGGTATGTTAACGGTAAGCGCTTAAAAATATGTCCGGAAGACTGTTGCTAAATCAGTGCTGTGACAGCATAGGCACACAATGTGATCCTAGGGATATCAACAACAAAAAACTACCGGTTTCCAAAGAGCAATCTATAAAACATACATCGTGGCGCTTCACGTAGTACCGGGCGCTTGGCCATATTCTCGACTATGGAGAGCCATGTAAGCCAGCATATGCTTCAAGGAGGAAGCCACGAATCGCTACTTGGCCGGTGCCATCGGCGGCCTGCTCGCCACCATTCCCATGACCCTTGCCATGGAGGCACTCTATCGGCGACTCCAACGAGAAGAGCGCTACCCGTTGCTGCCGCGTGAGATAATCCAGAATCTTCTGCAGAAGGTGGAGGCGGATGGGCTATTGGACGAAGAGCAGCATGTCGAGCTAAGCCTTGTCAGCCACTTTTGCTATGGTGCTTTCGCTGGGGCGCTATACCCCGCCACACGCCAATGAATCGCACATCCTTTGGTCTACGGCAGCGGCTACGGCGTGGCGATATGGGCAGCGAGCTATTTCGTCTGGTTTCCGGTGCTGCATATCCTCTCGCCGCCTCACCTTCATCCAGCCAATCGCCGCCGGCTAATGATGCCGTTCATCTGATGTGGGGGGCCAGCACCGTATGGATTTACGAATGTCTGGCGAACCGACTGGATGCCTCCCCTCAACAACAGCTGATTTAGCCACGCACAACTTGCAGGCTAGGGACGCTACAGCCAAGATTCTCCTGCATCTGCTCGCTGCCCCAGTTGATGAAGTCGATCACCCCGAACTCGTAGGCTTCGGAGTATTAGCCCGGGTCGTAGCCTTCGAGTTGATGCCGCGTGGGTTCTCCTCGGCTAGCCGCTACGTGTATCGCACTCTTCGACGCTGGAGCGAATAAAATGTCGAAGTGCAGACGTTCTTTTTCGAGGACTTGCTGCATCGCATTGCGTCCGGGATCTTCCATTGCCATGTCAACGAGCTTGGCAAAACCCTCAGGCTCAATCCTGGCCATGGATCATCTCCACATCTACTAAATAGGTATTTCGGCCCACACGTTTGAGATCTGCCCAGGCAGCGTCAGGCGTCGCCATCTTGAGCGGCCGCCCAATGTCACGCATGCGCGGCAGCAGCTCGATGATGGGCCTGCTTGTATGCGTGAACTCAATGGTTCCATAAGGGGTGCGGTGCGTCCCTTTACGGCCTGTTGTCATAATGGTTAGGCGATCGACGGGGATTTGTGAGATGGCCCCATACTCTGACAGGGCTGACTCTAGCGAGACGTAGCTGTACTCCCCTCGGCGCATGGACCGAGCGATTCGTTCCAGCCGATAGGAGTCGGGAGTACGCGAAAGGGAGTAGCAATAGACTCCCCTGGCTACGCCTTCGAGAATGCCATGCTTACGCAGTCGGTTGATCCCTTCCTGAAGGGTTTTTGGGCTGTCTTCATGAAATATCTTTGCCAGGTCATTTCGCGTGAATACGCTTCGCCCGGTTTTGTCCCAGCTGTCCAGTCGCTGCAGAGCTGTCATCTGTTTCACAGGTGTACACCAACACTATATATTTATAGTCTAGGCGTACAGAAGTGTACGCGCAAAACTGACCATGATTCCTAAACTACCGACATCTAGCGATTGCTCCGATCCAGTACCAAGAAAGCGATTCACACCAACCTCTCAGGCCGGTTTGAGCCCAGTGCATCAACGATTACTAAAGCGTGCGTCTTAGGAATTTGGATATGACGTAGGATACAGCGACTCCCAATAATATCAGAAACACCACCTCCAGCAGCGCTGTTGCCGTAAGGCAAACAGCAATGCCGATTAGCCTGTGCAATGGGGGATGCGCCAAAATAGGGGTATGACGGTTCTGCCCCATAAATATAATAATAAGGAAAAGAGGTGGTTGTCGCGAAGGATAGGATTTTGCTAGGCGCCGTTTGTCTCACCGGCTTGGTAGCGATGATTATTCTGGCTTTCTGAATGACTTGTGAGTGGTGGTAGGACAAGCCTGCTGTTGATTCGGGTGTAGCTGGCTTAATGAGGTATCAAGTTGGCGCGTTCTTGCAGGTGTGTGCGGTTTTATTTTGGCTTGGCTTCCACCTATTTGGTAGTAAACCTCACCACAAAACTTCCAATACAGATTGATCGAGGGAAAGTACCCTGAGTAACACCGACCCCAGTGAAAGCATAGTCCTATGGGCTTATAGCGGCTGCCCTATCACACAAGACAGACCTCACTTGCTGCGGGAAGCTTTTTCCATCCCGTTAAGGACAGAGACCTCATTACCTTGTTGGATCGATTGAGGCGTGTCGATCGTTGTTGCCAATATTCCTGATCGTTGTACTCACTACCCGTGCAAGATTTCTTGAACCTCATCAAGAGCGGCGTCGATAACGAGATCAGGATCTGTGGCTATCAGATTCTGAGGTTTTAGCCCGCCAAGATAGCTATTTGCCGACTGGAACCAAAAGGCCATTCCCCACCCGCTTTTATCATCTTTGAAGATGTCGATGATTTTCGACATGACGCGGTATGGTCGGTAGCCAGCATCTTTCTCAAGCCCAAACGCAGGATAGTATTCGGTACCATGGTCGTTAATCGTAAAAATGTCACCTTGTTGTTTCCACTGCGCAGGATGAACACAGTCACTACGTGAGCTGACGCCTGGCAAATGCAATATCTCATCGACAGTTAACCAATCGCCGCTTTCCGTCACGGCTCGACGCGATCTTGCTTCCATCTCTGCTTCACGCAAACTAGTTGGTGTGGTCATATGCTTAGGCACCCTTATCTTGGGTATATGTTCTGGTCCATTATTCTGGGGATTTTGCAAATAAGCTAGTCATCGCGTAATTGACAGTCGTGGTAATCGAGGCTAACCATGCACAAGCGGCCGATGATGGAGAACGACTAACACCTTACTGAGTTCAACCTACTCGTGAGAAAGTGATGGCTAACGGCAACCATCGCACGCTCAATTGACAAAAAGAGACTACCAGCTACACAACCACTCATCTTAAGGGTTATAGCTGCAACTTATCTATTAAATGAGACTTGCCGCTGCCGTAGTACGGCCCATCTGATCAAGCAATACTTTGGCATTGCTAATCAATTGATAGTGAACATCTATCAATGGCATTGCCCAAGCTTTGCTAAGCAGACTGGACGTGATTTCGAAATCCCATGGCATCACGGGTTGATCATCTAACTGTGCAAAGGGACCATCACTTTCAGGAACGACCTTTTCCTTCGGAAGCTTTTTGGCCAATGCCTTCCCGGCCGCAGAATGGAAAGCTGCTGGGCCAATGCTGAACCAGCAGCCTTGCGCCGCGGCGGCTTTAAGCTCCGATACCGTTCCGGTGAACCAATGCAAAACCGGGATACCGTGGTCAGGGAACTCTCTAAGTAGCGTTAACACGTCTGGAACCGCCTGCCTCGAATGGATACTGAGCGCTCGCCCACCCAAGTCATGACATCGCTTCACGGCAGTAGCAAAAACTTGCTTCTGCTTTAGGTAGCTAGAGGCAAACCTCTTGGAGCCATCCAAACCGATCTCACCGACAGCATTGGCACCATCAATCAGCTCTATGAGAATATCCAACTCCTGAAAACGATCGCCAGCGATCTCAGGGTGCAGGCCGGGGCTGATCAACATTGACTCGTGATGACTGAGCACCGAGCTCGTTGCCTGGAAGGCTTTCGGGCTCGTAGTTACTAGCCAAGTGAATAAGTTACGACGCAGTGCCTCGGCATGCACTTCTCTAGCTTTGGGATAGAGATCTACGTGACAATGAAAGTCAATCAAAGCAACTGATCCTGAGCAAGAACGGCTTCCAATTCAGCAAGCCCCTGCTTGAGGACTCGGCGATAGCCTGGACGCTCCTCAATTGATGCAAAAGTCAGTGTGCCCCCCAGGAATCGATCCAGTCCTCTCTGCTTGGCATCAAGCACAGCCAGAGCTACTGCCATAGGGTCATCGGGGCCACCGGACTTATCGCTGCCTACTACGGATGGAAAACGATAGTCGGTGGTATCGGATTCTGGTTCCCAAGCCAAGAACGCAGCGCGACGAATCAGGCAAGGTACACAACGACCACAGTGCTGACGATTATAAGTCCTGAACCGCCCGCAGCTTGTGGAGTCTGAAGCCAACTCTCTCAACTTCTCTGGATCGAGGCAGCCTCGCATCATCTCGCCTTTGGTTTGCAAGCGATAAGGCAATACCAGCTCCACAGATATCCCCAGTTCATCAAGCACATTCTGGAGCATGCCAATGAAGAGCGGGTGAGTTGTGCGTGTACTCAGGCTCGACACTCGTCCAGGTACCAACGGAGGATTAATACAGATAAAGCCATTTTCAGGAATGTAGATCTGCGGCTTAGGCAAATTGATCTTTGTAGAGGCGAGCACGGCAAACGCGTAGAAAGCCAAGGACCGGGCACGAGTTGACGATTCCCGCACACCTTTGAAACTTATGCCGTGGCTCCACTGATAATGTGAGCCAGTGCCTGCCAGCAATTTAGCATAGCGTCGCTGCCGCTCCGAGTCCTTATGCGCAAGCTGGGAAACGAACAAAGGGCGCTTTTCTTCAGTCACTAAATTGATGCCCCCAATCAGGCTATCGAGCCCACCTGATAGCAAAGAAACGCAGTCGTTCTGGAGATAGTCACCATCTCCCTGAGGAGGCTTAGCCCCTGCATCATTAAAAATTAGGGTCCAGTAGTCGCCAGTCAAAATCTTTAGCATTTCCTCAAGATGTTGCTTGAGTGGTACCCACCGCAGCGGTTCACAAAGCCCTACAGTGAGTTGGATCGTGCGCGTCCACCCGTCTGCACTGGTATTTCTGGGGCTGGCCAAGTCAGCACTACAGACCGCAAGACAAAACTGAACAAAGTCCCAAACTACCGGTGATGGCCGGAATCCCGCTCGCTTCAGTGTTCCATGCCAACGGTTGGCAATTGCGCCAACATCATTGCGTTTGGCTCCTTTAAAATACGAGAAAACTCTCTCACCTGCTTGCAGCTGCTGCGGTATTCGATCCACGGTGGAGCATAAAATCTTGTTCATTCGGCAAATACCTGCAAAGCAGATTGAAGGACTGATTGCGCCAAGTTCTTAGGGTCTGTATGTGAGGCTTTTTTCTCCTCCAGGGTCACCCGTACCTCTGCCCAGACCCACTCTCTTATGTCCGTTCGGCGCTCTTGGATCTGGGCTGGGTCATGCTTAAGTTTTTCGTAGGTCTGCCCGAGCTGCATATCGATGCGCTGACAGATTTGATTAGCAATTGTCAGACCAATCACTTCGGCAATTTGAGCATCTGTTAAATCAAAAATATCGACGTTCGGGTGGTTCTCGTAGAGCTTGGCTAGCGCATTAGTACCTGCGTCACGCAAAGATTCTTCGTCAATACTACCCGAATCTGAGATAACCTCTTTTAAGACCTCAAGCGCCAAGTCAGAAGCGGAAAGATTGGCCGCCCTACAGCGTGCGACCCAGTCCGTTACTCGCGGATCCGTACCATCTCGAACTGCTTCGAGGAACTGGCCGAGAGCCCCGGCTCCTTTTGCTGTGCTACGCATAGTGGAAGCAGCACGGCTTGCTCCTCCCATTCCTTTTGACACCATGCTCCGGATAGCACCACGAAGATTGTCGCGATTGCCATTTTTTAGGTAAGAACCCATTTGCGATCGCGCAGGACCAAAGCGACGATCTGGAGCAATAACATTCTCGCCTGCCACAGGCGAATCACTGTCAGGCGCCCCCTCGCCAATGCCTTGTTCAGGATCTGACTGTGTTTCACCATCAGGATTGCTTGGTGCCGCTCCATCTGGAGCGAGCCATTCTGGGTCAAAAGGAGATCCTGCACGGCCACCACTACTAGATGTTGAAGTCCCCATCAGCGCTTCGCCTTCAAGTTCACAATCGCATTCTTAGTTGTCTTAGGCAGTTCGTTAAGATCCTTCCAACGATCTAAGACCTCGTGCGCCCATGGTTGGGCACCTAGGGTGGGAATAATGCCGGGCCCGACTTGCTTTAGAGGGGCTTGTTCTAACAAACTGGCTGCTTTTTTTCCAATTTCCGGAAAAACCTTGCAGCACTCAATAAGCATCACAATTTCATCATTGCGCTTCCAATTGCGAGTGGTGCTACAGCTCAGCCATGCTTTGGACATCGCCAGTTCGGTCTGATCAGGCCCAATCTTGTTCATAAGGTCTGTGAGGGATTTATGCCCACTAGTGGCAGTCTTTAGAGCATCACGAAGTTTTCTTGAGTCAGGCGTCATGTTGTCATCGCCAAAGTCACGCGTGCCCGAGTCACGGCTCAGGTGAAGCAATGGGCGTAAATCTTCAGTACCAAGTGCAGGTGGCAAATCGAGCCACTGACGAGTAAAAGGGTTGTCCTTGAAAGGCTCGGGCAACCGAGCCTGGCTTGCAGCAGCACTCTCTGCTTCAGCAAGAACCTCTACTCGACCGTCATTGTCCGAATGCACCTGTCCAGCCAACGCTTCAGCTAGAGTTTCATCACAACGCTCAATAAGGTGCCATTTCGCCAATGCAGCGATATCTAGCTTGATTCCCTGCGGCGCAGAAAGAGCCTCTCGTAGATAAACTGTGTTTAGGAAGCGCTTCATAAGCCGAGGGTTAGCATTGACTGCTGATGAGCGATGAAGCAGAGACGCCAATCCCTCTGCGAGATTCATCAAGCTTCTCAATGTTTCGTCTGTTCCGACTAGTTCATAGAGAAACTCTTGATTGATCGTATCGCCTCTCCAGCTGTTTCTCAGTCTTTCGGGAATAAGCTTGAGCGCGCTTTCGAACTTCTCTTTAGTGAAAGTACCAGCCTTGGCCTCTCGCTCGAGCAAGAGCAGTGCCAGGTAGGCTTTTGCCTCATTGAGACCAAGCCGCGGAACGTGAAGTGGAACCTGGATGAGCTTGTCAAAGTAATTGGTGGCGACGTCACTCGAAATCCCAGCCCCATCGAAATGAACTTTTACCGCTGCCTTAATAAAGTCGTTATCGGCAGCAACGACGAATGCGCTGCGGGGGATAAATAGCAGCAGGCGAATAGACTCCAGCGTTGAAATAGCAGTTTGTGGAAGGCACCGATCCAAATCATCGACAAAAATGACCAAGGTGACTTTTAGGTCGTCGAGAAGGCTTTCCAGCGTGTCACGGAAGGCTTGGATATGAGCCGGCATGGAAAACGGCTCACTCGGTCTCAATAAACCCGCCGCCGCAGCCGCGATACCCTCAGCATCCACGTCTACCTCTTGTGTTTTTCTTGCGTCCGTAGAAAGGAAGTTAACGATGGAATTGAACGTTTTGCCGAGTGCTCCAGCCGGAATGCCAGTCGTTAATGTCAGTGCGGCTTCACCGCTCAACTGAGCAATCCTGAGGAGGTTGATACGACGCCATAGCTCATCAACCTTATCTGCTATGGTCTCGTTTTCTTTCGCAAGCCGAACAATCTCGTCACCTACGATTTGAAGCAGAGCACTTCGCGCAGATTCAAAATCCTGATACAGCCACGGATTGAAAGTTAGCACGACGAAGGTATTATCTGGTTTTTCGCTTCCATCTGATTCGGATAGTGTGTGCAACCGTGCAGCAACCATCTTTATCAAAGATGACTTACCTGCTCCCCATCCCCCAGACACTCCAATGGAAATAGGAGCGCCATTTGCGCGCTTAAGCATACTCGCACAAGCATCAGCCACTACGCCAAAATTCAGGTAATCAATAGCCGTCTCATTGTCATGCCACATGGCTGAACATCCGTTATCCAAGATGCGTAGCAGGCAAAAATTTCTCGCCACCAAGGGATCAAACGTAACCGGAGCAGCTGCTAATTTCCATTAAAAAGTCTTAGGAATTTCCAACCTAATGTTCGAATGGGTTCCTCTTGCGTATATTAAAAGCCCAGTTAGCCTTAGATTCACACCAAACTCGCCTGCGCAATCCTCTCGCTTCATTTAGCCTTACACCAAAGCGATAAGCGCACGGCAATACAAACTGAAGTAAACATGCAATATCAGGGTCTCGTTGAGATGTTTCTATCCGTTGTTCCGGGAGCATCTCAGCTCTCACGTGCCGTCCTTGTTCTGCAACGGGAAGCTCATCCCAGTCAGGCTCTTCAATACCTTGTAAAGCGGCTACGCTATGAAAAATGGCTAAAATAGCTCATATCTCTTAACTGGATTTTTTGCTAGTCAAACAAACCTGCATAAAAACGGTGGCCTCTTTGCTACCTAGTACCATCAGATCGACATCGTACGCCAGCTCCTCAAAAGCTTACACAATACCCCCCAGTAGTTATGAATATTACTGTTTTCGAACGACTTAGAGCGCCTTCCTGTCCTTCCTTTGCCCATCCGGATAACCGACACAATCCAGATCACCAACAGCGTGATGGCACTACTTAACTTACCGCTTCGCTGTGTTACCAGTTGCTCCATTGATTTTGCCGTTACCCTGGCTTGCGGCTTGGTATAGTCATCCAGTATCTGTTTTAACTCTTTGAAAAGAAAAAGAGCCTGCTGATGCAGGTCATGTTTCTCATCACGAGCTCTTAAAATAGCAGGCAGCGTTGTGGTAACCATCGAATGAACGGTGATGACTGGCGGCTGTGGAAAAATTAGCGATTTGCCGTGCACAATATGAATTTGAGCTTGTATGAGAAGGCTGGTGGCCACTGTCCGTCCTGCTAACGCGCCAGACACAACGCCCGGCAACCCTAGAAGATTTGCTTGATCGACAATATTGGCCGTTTGCTAGCCCGGATTTCATATAGCTCCTCAGCAAGTAACGCACTCAGGACGCAATACCACTAAAAATCTATTGGCTCTGCTTAAATCACCTACTTTTTACCACTTCCTTTCGTTCAGACACACCTTACCCCTACAGCGCCGGGCCGGGGCGACAACTCCCCCTTGATCAACCAGCCTAACGATCATAGATAGCAGTCCATGTTATTAATGGCTTACTTGTCTGACTCTTCCATTTCGGATTCTGCACTTATAAGCTCCGAATACGCTTTTTTTCTTGCAAGGGCTTATTCTGCTGTTCATGCCTGGCCACTGCAGCCATCACGATACATGCCAACACCAACACATAGCGCGCAGGGTACCCACTATGAGAACGCTTATTTTGGTTAACAACATAGAACTTCACATTCCCCGTACCAAGCGGCTTGTTGAAGCGGGATCCCATTGACTTTAATTGCCACTCGACCTTGTGATAATGCGACGGCAGTCGTTTCTTCCATTCACTGAGCTGCTTTTTTGCAGGAAGAGATGATAGAGCACTAGGTATCACCTCAATGACAGCTTTGACGCCAGCATCTAAACTCACCACCCAACTCACAAAGTCCAAACCGTCATCGACATCACGAATCCATACATGCCCGTCGGTGGCACGGTGGTAGCGATAGAAGAAGCGAAGATGTTTACGAAGTACATCGGGGTGATGCTCAAACCATTGCGACCAGATCGCTTGGTACATCGCATACGCCACCGGACGTTCTGCAAGCGAGTGCGGCATTGGAAACCGGGGAGGTGCACTATTACTCGCCGCTGGCTGCTTGCCTTTGGTGAGCCGATAGTGGCGAAAGGCACTCTTCCCTTGTCGTGTGCGTGCGGTCAGCACTCGTACCGCGCATGAAATTAACCCTTCTGCCTCGCCGTCACGAAGATTAAAGATACGCTCAACGTCTTCAAAACTCCTCTTATGCAAGAGGTCTAAAGCGGCTGCAATTTGTTCCAGCGAGAGCTCGCTCAGGCCTTGGCGTTCAAGGAGAACCTTATCTGGTAGTGCCGGATAGGGCATAACATCCTGCTGCTCTACATCAATCAACGGGCACATCGGAAAGGCCTTCTGGAGCCATAGAGGCGGCCGCTCACCGAAGCGCTCTTGCCATTTACGTAGGGTCGCCGATTTAACCTCAATCAATCTATCCAAGGCTTCCAATTGAGCAATCGCATGGCTGGGAAGGCTGCCCTCTACCGAGTTAGATTTTTGGTGGCAATAATGATCAGACAATAGGCAGTTAAAATGTAAATAGCTACGAAGAGTTACTTCGGGGGATGCATGCCCCATCACTTGGGCTATGAAATACAGCCCTGAGCGGGATGGGCCATTAACCACTTTCTCCCATAGAGCTGCATGATGTTGAGGCACTGGCCACGGAACCTCAACACCATGAAAAGAGAGCAGCAAATAGTTAGCCAGCGAGTGGCGCAAATGATGAAAGCGCAGGCTTGGATCACCGGTGATACGCCGCATGCCTGTATGAATTTCCGTCTGCACTATGTCATCTCGCAATGGAGATACAGAATTACCCCCCTCGCCGAACAGCATGACACGACCATGTGTTGCCACGCTGTGCCGTTTGATGACAAAGGCCTTAAAGTCATCTAACTCAGTCTCTGTCAGCAAGTAGTGCAAGGGCAGCTGTCGGCGTGAATCATGACTCTTGATGGCAACATAGGCGTTATTGCGAATTAGAAGGGTAACGTCGGTATGTTCCAGCATCTGATTCAGCAAGATGTCATCTAGCTGGATAGAAAGAGCCTCACCTATCCTAAGTCCTGCGCGAAAACCGAGTACAAATATCCAGTAACGAATAGCACCCATCGCACTGGCCGCCTGGGAGGCCAGGTAACCCGACACTTGACGGTACTCTTCTTCCGATAAGCAGTTGGCATCGGCATGATGTGACACCGCCGCGCCGTCTCCGCTGAACTCCATGTACACGTTGGCCAAGCCAAGATCAGCGACAAGAAACGTATGAAACGAGCGCAACACTGTCCAACGATAGCTGCGATTTTTCTCGGTCTTCGCCTGCTCCACCACGCACTGATAGGCTTCGACTAAGATAGCAAGCCGATCCTGATCGACTAATGTGTCCCCCATTGCCTGTAAAAGCGGCATGCTGATACCGAGATATTTATACAGGGTCGACTGCTTGCGTTTTTTTGTGCGGTGCAGAAAAAGCAACCAACGGCAGAGACATTCGACAATGGGCGCCATCTGTTGAGAGGCGGTAACGGCATTCTCTAGTTCTCGGGCAAGCTGCCCATAGCCTAGGCGTTTCTCTTCCCTGCGTTTGTAGAGGATGTCATGCAGCAACTTAAGCAGCTTGCGTCCCTCATATAACGGCTGATCACGGCCAAGTTGCTTCGTCGCCATCGGTGGGAGCCCGGTTTCAACTACTGTGGCCTCATCGCTTACCTGATTAGCTTCCTGTTTCGCGTGTACTCTGTACCCACCGCAGAGCAACTGCTGCCAACGGGCCTCGGCAAGCGAAGTACCCTGCTGCTTGCCAAGCGCACTATTGACCAGATAAGCAGGTACATGCAGTCGAAAAGCGGTAGCAGCATGCTCCTGACACTCTGAAAGTGTCAGCGCCTTCGCCCCTATAGCACGACAAAAATGGAGCCATGATGTCTTTGTCAGCATCTTGGCCTGCTGATAGCCATTTACCTTCTCACCAGGATGGCCAAATTGCTCGATATGACGCATCAAGACGGCTAATGTCGACACACCCAAGTGCCAGCGACTGCGTGGAGGTACTTTGCCAGGCATGTCACCCGGCACCATCTCATGCAAAACCAGCCAGGCAAACGACTTATACACGGCTAATGTAGAGGTGGCTAAAGGCAGTGAATTCAAAAACTTGGTACCCAGCAAACTATCACGCGTCATAACACAATAAAGAAACAGCCCCCAGCTGATCATTTCGGGTTCGAACCTACGGTGTCCTTGGTCCGCGTTGTCGTGCAAAAGAAGTGCCTGAAAATCTGCTTGTTGAATCGCGTAGTCGGCATATCGGCACCAGTCACGGTAATAGCTCATTGCTTCAAAGGATGAGGGCGTAAAGACACTTGCCGCGGGCCTGACCAAGTGCAGCGGTGCTGGAACGACCACTTCCCACCCTAGTTCCTGCTGCCCACGCCGCAACCCAAGTGACAAGAAGTTGATCTTGTTCCGCATTTCCACGACAGAACCACTGTCGGTTGTTTGCAGGGTCTCCTCCCACTGCTGGGTGGTCTCGGGCAGCACCTTGACACCATACTGACCTCGAACCAGGCCGGGATGCGCTTTCTGTAGCAGTTCAAGTACTGCCATTTGGTGGCGACGCCTATTTATTAAATGCTGTCTGTGACGCGCCTCGGCACCGCCGGCTCCTTCTGGAACTTTTATCAACTTCCAGCCGCTCCAAACCTCCTCGACCTGATCAGACATCCGCTAGCCCCTGCTGAACCGTCCACCCTGCTTCGCGGCGCATTTTGCTTAGAACCGGCGCTAATTCTCGAAACATCTCAACGGGAGACAATGTGGAGAATCCACCAAACGGCTCCTGACCTTGCTGGGCATGCCCCAAGAAAGCGTTGACCAGCTCACCACGGACGCCTTCGGCGCGAAGGGTGCTGCGCAGATAGTGCCGACTGGCGTTGATTGGTAATGTAAAAATAGGTACTTGCTGCCTCAGATTCTCCGGTGAAAGCTGCACCACCTGCCAGCTGTCACTAATAAAGAACATCAGCGGTACGTTCGGCCGTGGCTCGCTCAGCACCGCATCTAGGTGCTCATAAAGGGAGTTACGCTGATACAGACGGGCCTGCAAAACTTCCAAGTGATAGGCATAACAACGTAGCTGCTCAAGCACCTCCGGCAACAACCAGACCACCCTCGCTTGGCTCATCGCTTCGTCGTCTTTGTCGGAGATCACCAGAAAACCTGTATCAAAGTCGATTTCCCGCCAACGAAAAACCAGGTCATTGACAGCCCTGTAACCGGTCGCAAAAAGAATCCAGAAAGCCATATAGGCCACGTAATGATTGTGCACCTGCCGCCAGCTCTCCTCGCCGGGTGCCAGACGCTTTGCTGCCCGCAGATCATTCTTAAGATGTTTGACCAAACGAGTCAGCAACATCGGCTTGAGGTTCAACTTACTGCCGTGGTCGCCACTGTTCGAAACGGGTTGCTGAAAGGCATAATAGTGTTTCTCTTCGACGCTCAGGTACTTATAGATACTATTGCGTAGCGATACGGCCGCTTCATGATAAAGGGCCTCAAGGTAGCCAGCTGGAACGCTGTAATAATGGGCGGCCACATCAGCGATGGTGAAACGTTGCCCGGTCAGCAGGTAAGCGTCTACCCAGTCGCTGGAGTGACCAACAATCTCATCGAACAGGGCCTGACTGATCCGCAGCGGTGTTAGCCGCATACGATGGGCACGGTTGGCTTTCGACACCGCCGCACGCATTGCACCTTCAATCGCTTCACGGCGGTGTTCGGGAAACAATCCACGGTATTTTGCTCGCCCCTTTCGCGCTAACCCAAGGTTTGAGATAAACTTGCCAATCCGCACGGGGCTTGCGACCACTACCACGTCATCTACCAATGCAGGCGTGCTAGCACCGGCCGTATAGAGCAGCGTTTTCGCGTCGTCCTGAAGGCTGTTGCGCCACTCCGGCGTGGGAATCGGCAACACGAAAGCGTGCTCGTCAATCAGAAAAGCGAGCACTTCCTTGCGGTGTTTCGGCAGCTCACCTTGATGGTTGTAGACGCGCATTCCCAGTAGTTGCTCGACGGGTCGCCCAAGCCAGATCATCAGCAACAGTAGCAGGCCAGCATAAACACCTTCTGCATCACGTTGCTCAAAACGTCCTCGCCCAGTAAATAGCTGAAAGGCGAGTTCCGCCGCCGTCGCCAACTCGACCCGACCGAGACTCGCATAGCGATAGAAAAGGCGCTGATTAGACTGACTGATATGCTTGATTCGGCTTTTCTGGCGCCTGATCAAATCCCTAAGATCAAAGCCTAACGTAGGTGATGCTTTACTCTCCGTAAAGGAAACGGCGCGCAGCTTCTGGGTCTCTTTAGGATGTAGCCCCGCTGTGCGCTGGCGCCCCTGAGACTGTTCGTCGCCGATCGACTCCGAGAACTGAACCGATACCTCAGGTCCTTCTCTATCCTCATCATCACCGTCCGGCAACACCACCTGCCGTTCAACTAGTCGACCTGATCGGCCACCTCCTCCTCCACCTTCCCGTGTTTTGCCTTTAAGGCTGAGCACCTTACGAACGAGCAGTTCAATGCCAGCCAGGGATTCACGAACCTCATCACCTTCACCTACTCCTTCAAGCAGATGTTTCTGATAATAGCCTTTAAGAGTGGTATCAGTATCTACTTGCTCCAGTAGCGAAAGGGCCTTCTTGCCTTGACCAATTGTGCGGATATCTCGGCAGGCGGCAGTTATCTCAGAACCAATACGTTCTTGATGCCGCCTTCGCTGAATGGCCGAGCACGCCATGACAACACCAGTATGCTGCCAGTAACCACCATGGTCGTAGCATTCAGAGCCAGGCGTCAGAATCAGCATGGCCCATTCGGGATGGTCATTAATAATGCCTCGCTGTTTGCCTGATCGATCCAGCCACTCGTCTGGACAGCTATAGGGATTTGATGCTTCCACTGAAGTAACAAGCTGACCTATCAGCGGCAGATAGTTTAAAAGACTCGCCTGCCCTTCTACCTCATCTCCTTCCTCAAGGTTCTCCCGTAAGCCCTCGATCTCCTGAATCGCTTTCAGTGCACGCTGCAGGTTGCTCATGACTAATACCAGATGGGTCAAACTGGCAGGCGCTTTTAAAAGGGAAAGCAGGTCCTCTACGCGGTCTGCCGAAGTACCACTCAATTTTGCTAGTTGCTCTAGGCCAGTATCGCTCATATCACCGAGATTCCATGATTCGTTGCAGCTCAGACTTCCGCTGTCTTGAAACGGTAATACGCCGCCCTTTGAGACCCAGCAAGGTCTTGAGTTTACGTCGAGAAAGTTTGTTCGGCATTTCGATGCCATAGGTTTTACGCAGAGTGGTGGAGAGTTTATTTAGTTGACGATAAACATGCTCTCTCGCCTCAATGGCATCTGGACAGTGCATCAAGCTGTGGGTAATGAGTTCGAAGAGTGCGCCTTTCACCAAATGAATTTCATCATCGTTCGTGACCCGCACTGGAATAACTTCTTCGCTTTCCAGCAGGGCATTGGCAGCATGAAACGCTCGAAATCCACTGACCACTTCATAGTGTCTGGACACTTTTCGAACCGAAACAGGATGGTAGGCTAGCAAAGAATCGACCAATTCAGCATCGAGCCATGACGATAAAGGCATCTGATTAGTGACGGCAAGGTTGCCACGTTCGATCTCACCAAGCGCACCGGAAGGAGATTTGATCTTAGAGATTACTAACTTCGTCACAGCATGCCTCAATGGTTATGATTGTTGATGAACCATCATTTTATCAAAATGTGCACCCGTAAGGTTTTAAGGGCCACGAGGGAGGCTTTCAATGCGAGTGCTAGCAATAAGCTAGAATATGAGTGAGTTTTTCAAACCCGTTAATTCATGGGATCCGAACGGCTTCATGAAGCGCGAAGTAGGTATCCGAGTAGATCAAGAGCTCGCTGCTATTGAGCTGAGACTATCAGTGCTTGAGAAGGAAAAGGCTGACCTCCTTTCTCGGAAGGAAGAGCTGTATAGCTCTGCACACCGATGCGCTATACCTCCAGTAACTCCCGGCCAGAAAGTCGACGTATTCCGTAAGCTCTTTCGTGGCAGACAAGATGTCTATGCAAATCGCTGGCAGAGTTCTGGCGGCCGTTCCGGCTATGCTGTCGCCTGTGCGAATGAGTGGATGCCGGGCATCTGTCAGAAACCACGGATCAAGTGCGAAGAATGTCGACACAAAAATTTCAAGCCCCTCTATTTTGATGCAGTTTATGACCACCTGTCTGGCAAACATGTGACCGGCCTTTACCCTTTACTGCCGGATAGCTCTTGTTACTTGCTGGCGGCGGATTTTGATAAGGGGGACTGGAAAGCGGATGTTCGTGCACTAGCCCAGGTTTGTCGTGGTGAAAGCGTACCCTATCTTGTGGAGGTTTCTCGGTCCGGTGCGGGTGCCCATCTATGGGTTTTCTTTTCAGAAGCTGTTCAAGCTTCGTCAGCGAGGAGGTTGGGATTCAAATTGCTGGATAAGGCCATGGAGCTTCATCCAGGCTTATCCTTCGACTCTTATGACCGGCTATTTCCTAACCAAGACACCATGCCTGATGGTGGGTTTGGCAATCTGATTGCCCTGCCGCTTCAACACGAGGCGCGAAGTCGCGGATGCACCTTCTTCGTCGACGACAACTTTACGCCATACCCGGATCAATGGGCACTGCTCAGTCAGCAACAGACACTTTCATCAGCTCAGCTTGAAGAGCTGATCGGCAAGGAGGCTAATTCCGGTGTGACTGCAGATACTGTGTTGCCGTGGGAGTCAACGTTACCGGTTGATACAGGGAAGCTTTCTGGATGTCCTGAAAGCATCATGCTCATCCTGACCAGTCACATTTATATAAAGTTATCAGGCATTCCAGGAACATTGGCGGCACGAATAAAGCGAATGGCCAGCTTTGCTAATCCTGTATTTTTCAAAACACAGTCGCTTCGTTTCTCGACGCATGGCATCCCTCGCTACATATTATGCGCACATATTGAGCAAGGTTATCTTTCTATTCCCAGAGGCTGCTTGGATGAGCTTCAAGATCTGCTGCTGGAACAGGGAATCACGGTGGACATTGATGACCTTAGAGTATCAGGCCAGTTTTTACCTGAAGTCAGCCTAAAAGCAACGCTGCGTGGCGACCAGGACAAGGCGGTGCAGGCACTTGTCCAACACGATACCGGAATACTTCATGCGCCGACCGCTTTCGGTAAAACCGTAACGGCTATTGGCGTGATAACCAGGCGGCAAGTCAACACACTGATCCTCACGCACAGTCGTCAGCTACTTGATCAATGGAAGGAGCGACTCGACACCTTCCTTGAGGGGGCGCCCATCGGTGTAATTGGCGGCGGTAAAAAGAAACCTACTGGGCAGGTCGACGTTGCCACTTACCAAAGCTTGATCAATAAGAAAGACAATACGGTCTCGAAGCTGGTTAAGGAGTACGGGCAAGTCATCATCGATGAATGCCATCATATCTCAGCGCCACGTTACGAGATGTTGCTTAATGAGGTCAGCGCTCGATACGTCATTGGTTTGACAGCAACGCCTGATCGTCAGGATGGCCACCAAAAAATCATGTTGATGGTTGCAGGGCCCATTCGTCACAAAGCCCAGGCGCAACATAGTAACCGATTTATCCAACGCGTCATTGTTCGAGAGCATCACGAAACGCCACCCACCCACATCTGCCAGCCTAGTGAGCGGCCCCATATCGCATCGGTTTACCTTTGGCTTGCCCAGAGCAGCGCCCGAAATGAGGCCATTGTTCAGGATGTTGCAAGCTGTGCGCACAACCAAGCAAATTGCCTTGTGCTGACGTAACGACGAGAACATGCCGAGTCCTTGGCGACACTGTTGGATGCTGAATCCATATCGTCAGTTATCTTACGTGGTGGGATACGCGTCAAAGAGCGCCAGTCGGCAGAAAAAGAGTTGCATAGGGTTCAAGTCATCGTTGCAACCGGGAAATACATTGGAGAAGGCTTTGACTTGCCTCGACTGGACACCCTGTTTTTAGCTCTGCCCATCGCATGGAAAGGAACGCTGTCACAGTATGCAGGCAGACTCCATCGAGATACCGAAGGCAAACTAGAAGTAACTGTCTATGATTACTTGGATACTGGCCTGCCTATGCTTGAGCGAATGTTCCGAAAGCGTGAGAAAGGCTATAAGGCTATGGGGTATAAATTTATCGCTTCCGGGCAAACCAGATTGCTTTAGCCTTTGAGAGGCAGTCAGTCGTTAAAAGCTCATCAAGTGAACTGAGGCCAAGGATTTCTTCACTTGTCTAGCTGAACCCAGTTTATCTGGTCACTCTCAGGCGGCTACTTCCTTCTCGTCTTCAATCTCCAGTTCGAGATGGAAGTTAGCTGGCCCCGTCAGGTTGACCAAAGCATCGAGACTGAACTTATTAATCTGGCCGTTCAGCAAGTCGTTGAGGCGGGGTTGGGTGATTCCCAGACGATGTGCAGCCTCTTTCTGAGTAATATCCCACTCCCTTACACGGCCAGCAATCCTCGCCATGAGTTCGGAGCGCAGCCGCATGTTCAGCGCCTCTTCAGGAGTGTCCTCGATGGCGTCCCACACACTGTCGTAATACTCGATGGTCATTTTCTAACCTCGCTTGGTGGTTGGGCTCAGGGCAGCTCCTTGTATCGCTGCTTGCCCAAGTCGATGTCTTTTTTGGCGGTCTGCTGGGTTTTCTTCTGGAAGCAGTGGAGCACAAATACCGCGTCGCCCCGGTTGGCCACGTAGAAGACCCGAAAGGCGCCGTTGTGTTCCCGAATGCGGATTTCCATGACACCAGGGCCAACGCTTGGCATTGGGCGGAAATCGTCCGGCTGGCCTCCAGCCTGAATTTTGTCTATCTGAAACCCCGCTTATCGCTTGGCGTCCAGAGAGAAATCGCGCAGCCGATCCTTCGAGTCTCCAACGAATGCAACAGGTTTCTTGCGCGCCACGCTGGCTCCTTGACTGCCATAAACTTATATCAGTTCAGATATAATAAACTCATCAATCGAATGCTTCAAGCTGCTTCCACTGTAGCCGTATCACCAATAAGAGGCCGTTGACTATTCGCACCTGGGTTGGCGGTCTCAATGACCAAATACAATATCTGAACCTCCGGTATGGTTTTGCCACGACTCACTGCTATTGCGACCTCTCTACTGAAGCCCGAGCCGCCATCATGCAGATGCGGGTTCACTACTAAATCCGAACCATCGCCCGACAATTGGAACATCCGCCCAGCGCCATCTCACGGGAACTGGCATACCAAACAATCCTTCTGACAAAACTTATGATGCCAGTCTCGCCGGTTTCAGAGTCCGGCTAACCCGCTGCCGACCTCAGAAGCAGCCTAACGGTCATTTATGCTGTAAATTTTACTTTTTATTTTGTGACACTCTTTAGCGTGCGAAATTGACCTTAAATTACCTAAATAGCATTTCAAAAACCGACGAAAACTCTTATATAGCAGCTACTTTGAACAAATAACAACAAATAAAGCAATGCTAAGAAAATCAAATCAATCCGGCTCATAACCCGAAGGTCATCGGTTCAAATCCGGTCCCCGCTACCAATATTTTGAAAGGCAGATCAGTTACTTACTGATCTGCCTTTTTTTATTGCCTGAAGTTTGACGGTTGCGCTCAGTAGAGCTGTTGGGTTCAACGCCTTATCACCCCAGAAGGCCATAGATAGGTTCTCTCTTATTTTAAAATCAGCGACCCTCACCACCCAACATTGGGAAAGCCGTTATCGAAAGGTAGCGGCTTTTTTCGTGCCTGAACACTTACACCGTCTGCTGCTCACGCCAGCGATCCCATCTCGGCATAGGCCCCACCATCTCAAACAGATGATCCAGAAAAGCGCTTACCTTGCGAGTGTGCAGCCGACGCTGGGCGTAGAGCACGTGGATATCGCGCCTGCCTGGCACGACTTCACAACGCCACGCTTCGAGCAGGGGCAGCAATTTGCCCGAGGCTAGCTCATCAGCGATCAGCCAGGTAGGGAACATCACCAGCCCCTGCCCCATTAGCGCTGCTCTCACCAGACTCTCTGCATCGTTGCTATACAGGCTGCCGTCGACATTGTAAGCGAAGGCTTGCGGCTGATCGGCATGATGGAAGTACCAGCGCTGGCGGCCCATTTCACCCTGGTAGAGCAGGCAGTCGTGGTGTTGAAGGTCATCTGGGCTGTTGGGCCTACCGCAGCGCTGTATATAGGCGGGGGCAGCGGCTACCACGTAGTTCATCGACGCTAGGCGGCGTGCGACCAGCGTGGAGTCGGCCAATTCTCCGACACGAAAGGTGATGTCGATGCCCTCGCGCACCGGGTCGGTCAGTTGATCGGTCAGCATCAGTTCGGCTTTGATTGCCGGGTAGCGGCGCTGGAAGTGATGCAGAATCGGCACGATTTGGCGCTGGCCGAAAGCCACGGGAGCATTGAGGCGCAGCACGCCGCTAGGCGCTGCATTAGGAGCCGTTAGTGCTTCAGTCGCCAGGTCGAGCCGTTCAAGTATCTCGCGAACTTCCTGATAGTAGCGCCAGCCCGCCTCGGTCAGCGTTACGGCGCGTGTGTGGCGATAGAACAGCTGCTGGCCAAGCGCCTCCTCTAAAGAGGCAATCTGACGCGAGACAGAGGACACAGCCCGATGAAAGTGACGTGCGGTGGCGGTAAAACTTCCTGTCGCGGCGACGCGTTCAAAGATGCGTAGCGCATTGAGATCCATCAAGTTGCTCCTAGCGCAATAAAGATTTGCGATTTTTCCAATTGTAGCAATGATACTTGGCGATCAGACTGCTTTTCATCGAGCACAAAGCACATTTCCACTGCCCGTTCCGAAAATCTTGTCTGCAAAAGGAGTTAATCATGCGCAAAGGCACCGCATTAGTCGTCGGCGCTACCGGTATTACCGGCGGCAACTTAGCCAGCTACCTCACCGCTAGCGGGTGGAGTGTCTATGGATTATCTCGTCGCCCTTCTGAACAAGCAGGGGTCATTCCCGTCGCTGCCGATCTGCTAGATCGCGAGGCCACCGCTGAAGCACTGGCGGGGCTACCCATCACCCACGTGTTTTATTGCACTTGGGTGCGGCGCGAAAATGAAAAAGCCAACGTCGAGGCCAACGGCGCGATGATGCATAACCTGCTCGACGCTCTGCAGGGCGCAAACTTGGCGCACGTCTCGTTGGTGACCGGCACCAAGCAGTACCTGGGTGCCTTTGAGAACTACGGTAGCGGCAAGACCGAGACGCCCTTTCGTGAATCAGCGCCCCGCGTACCTGGCGAGAACTTTTACTACACCCTCGAAGACATCATGTTCGCGACGGCGGAGCGGGACGACTTTAGCTGGAACGTGCACCGCCCGCACACGGTGATCGGCTATGCCCGCGGGAACGCGATGAACATGGGCGTGACGCTGGCGGTTTACGCCTCTATCTGCAAGGCAACGGGTCAACCGTTCACCTTCCCTGGCTCGCAGATGCAGTGGAACGCCTTGACCGATCTAACCGATTCGCTGGTGTTGGCGCGGCAGATGGAGTGGGCGGCGACCACGCCCGGTACCCACAATGAAGCCTTTAACACAGTCAATGGCGATGTGTTCCGCTGGCGTCGACTGTGGCATGAGATTGGCGAGTTCTTCGAGCTCGAAGTCGCTGACTGCCCGGAAACACCGCAGCCGCTAGAGAAGCAAATGGCCGATATTGCGCCTACCTGGGCCGAGATTGCCAAACAAAACGAGCTCGTTGAAGCCGATGTCACCCAACTGGCTTCCTGGTGGCACACCGATGCCGACCTGGGGCGCGAGCTTGAGTGCGTCAACGATGTCACCAAGTCCCGTGACTTCGGCTTTGACCACTTCCGCGAAACACGCGCAGCGTTTTTCGACCTGTTCGCCCGCCTACGCGCGGAGCGCATCATTCCTTAAACAATTTCAGAAACGATTTCAGAAACAATCTCAGAAGCAGTGCCAGTAGCTCCACCAGGGCGCCTAACCGCGCCCTGTTTCTGTTTTATCAGGTTCACGCCGCTTGAAACCCACTAGCAGTGAGTTTTATTTCCCTCCTTTTCCTTGAATCTACCGGCATATGCCTGCATATCATGGGGAAATATTGTTCATTTTTTGATGCCGAGTCTACCCATGCAGATTATTGATCCCCGCTCAGGTAAGCCGCTTACCGCGGATACCGGAAGTGCTGACGCTACCGCGCCTAACGCTGAACAGGCGGCGGTGCGCCCTGAAGATGTCATTATCGAGCTCAATGCTGGCAATATTCAGCAGGTGCTGGAAGCGTCCATGCAGGTGCCGGTGCTATTGGGCTGCTACTCGCCTTCCAACGCAGGCAGCAGCACTCTCCTCTCAGTGCTGGATAAACTGGTGGTTGAGTACGCGGGCGCTTTCCTGCTCGGCAAGCTCGATATCGAAGCGAACCCTGAAATCGGCGGCCAATTGGGCGTGCGTTCGGTGCCCGATGTGAAGCTGATTAGCCAGGGTGGTTTGGTGGATGGATTCCAGGGTGCGCTGCCGGAAAAAGAGGTGCGCGAGTGGCTCAATCGCTACTTCCCAGCCCCCGGCGAAGCGCCGCCCACTCCTGAAGAGCAGGCGGAAGAAGCACTTAAAGCAGGAGACACCGCCGCTGCCCGTGAGATTTATCAAACCCTGATGGGCCAGTACCCCGAACACTACGCTTACCAGATAGCCTTCGCTCGGGTATTGGTGGCCGAAGGGCGCGGCAGCGAAGCCCGTGAAGTACTCGACAATCTGCCCCCGGAAGAGCGCGATGCGGCTCCCGCTCGTGGCGTACGCGCCAGCATTGAGTTTAGCGAGCAGGCACTCTCAGCCGAGGAGATTGCGGCCCTGGGCGATCGTACCGATAGCGAAGCGCAGTATCAGCGCGCCCTGCGCCAAGTGGCCGACGGTCATTACGATGAAGGGCTGGAAGCGCTGCTGGCGCTGATGAAGCAGGATCGCGCCTATAACGATGACGCGGCGCGTAAAACGCTGCTGCAGGTGTTCGACGCACTGGGCGCCGACCACCCGCTGACCGTTGCTTACCGCCGCAAACTCTTTGCGATGCTGTACTAAGGTCTTCTGAAGGCTTTCAATCCCGCTTCAGCAGGGAATCCATACGAGACAGCGCCGCTTCCAGCTGGGAAGCGGTAGTACCAAAGTTAAGCCGTACAAAGCCGGGGCAGCCAAAGGCCGCTCCGTCCGAAAGCGCGACTCCCGCTTCTTTCAGCAGCGTCTTGTAGGGCGCATCGCCTAACCCTGCCTCGCGCATATCCAGCCAGGCTAGATAGGTGGACTCCGGCGCACTCCAGCGCACGCCCGGCCAAGCCGCTACGCGCGCCTGCAGCGTCTCACGATGCTCACGTAACACGCTTAACAGCTCCTGGCGCCAAGGCTCGCCGTGTCGATACGCTGCTTCCGCCGCAACCAAGCCGAGCACGTTGCCATCGGGCAGTAACCCTTTGGTAGCCGCCGCAAAGCGCTCACGCAGTGCAGGATCGGGAATCACCGCGCAGGCGCTGGTTAAGCCCGCCAGGTTAAAGGTTTTCGACGGTGCCCATAGCGTAATGGTGCGCTTCGCTAATTCAGGAAATGCCGCGGCTAACGGGCGGTGCTGGGCGCCTTCGTCCAATAACAGGTCGCAGTGCAACTCATCGGAGACCACCCACAGGTCGTGGCGCTCCACTAACTCAGCCAGCGCTGCAAGCTCTTCATGGCGCCACACACGCCCCGTAGGGTTGTGGGGCTGACACCACAGCAGCAAGCGCGTACGTGGCGTAATAGCGGCCTCCAAGGCGGCAATATCGAGCTGCCAAGGCTCATTGGGTGTTGAGGGCGCTGCCAGCATCGCCTGCTGGGGCAATCGGCCTGTACGCTTTGCAACCTCTAAAAATGGCGGGTAGATCGGCGCCACCGTCAACACACCGTCGCCTGGTTCGGTCAGCGCTAACGCGGCCAGATGCAAAGCCGGCACGACGCCCGGTAGCCACTGCTGCCACTCCGGCTGAATGGGCCAGTCGTAGTGGTGGGCGCTCCACTGGCACAGGGTTTCTGTTAACGTAGCGGGCACTTCGCCATAGCCATATACACCGTGGGCCACCCGCGCCTGCAGTGCATCAATCACCGCAGGCGGGGAGCGAAAATCCATATCGGCGACCCAAAGAGGCAGTACGTCGTCGCCGTAGCGGTGCCATTTTTGCGATGCCCAGCCACCTTCAGGGTGGCGTCGCTCCACAGGCGTGGCAAAATCGTAGGCCATGAAACATCTCACTCATTCAATAGGGGTTGTGCCAAGCATGCCGCAAGATGACTTTTATACCAAGATGCGGGCGGGGCTATCGGCGCTGTTGCGGCAATGGCGCTCGCTTGGGCAAGCGAATACGGATCAGCTAGCGCTCATTTTGGCCGAAACAGCACGGGTAGCTAAATTAGGCACCCCCGACGCCACGCCCAGCGGCGCTACCCTGGAGCAGTGGAGCCAGGATGAGCTAGGTGAAATGCCGCTATGGGCGCCGCGCACGGCGGTCTTTCTGCTCAATCAAATGCCCGCTCGCCCGACCCCCGATAGCGACGCCGAAGCCTGCGCCTGGGCGTACTGCTGGCTGCGCAACCGCTCGTTTGATTCACTGCAAGCGGCTCATGAGGCGCTCCCAGCGCACTTGAAAGCGCCCCTACAAGATGCCCTTGAAGCCGCCTGGCGTGACCAGCAAGGCCTGCGCTTGGTTTAATTAAAAGCGCGCGCTGACAATACCCAAACAAAAACAGCAAGGAAAACCCCGCATGATTGAAGTCCCTCTCACTTGGCAGCTAGCGAAATTAGGGCTCTCGATCAGCATGGTGCTGGGGCTAGGCGCGATTGCCGTACGCGCTAGCCCGCGCTTGGCGGGCCTGCTGGCGGGCTACCCATTAGGCACGGCGTTGGCGCTATTTTTTATCGGCTTGGAAATTTCCCCTCAGTTTGCGACCCAAAGTGCGGTGCATACCCTGGCGGGCTTTACGGCCACAATGGCGCTAGGGGCCGGTTATTGGATGGCAGGACGACAGCCGGGCGTTAAAGGTGTCATTGGCGGCGTGGCGGGCGGATTGGTTGCTTGGCTCGCCGTTAGCACCCTGCTCGCTCAGTTTAACTTCACACGTTTGAGCGGCACGCTGGTGACGCTATGCGCCATTGCTCTGTTCAGCGGTTTATTTCGCAGCATTGCTGATGTCAGGATACCCGCCAGCCGAACGTTTTCGTTACCGGCGCTTGCCGCCCGCGCCGCACTTGCCACCGTGATCATATTTACCATTACCAGCCTGGCCCACTGGCTGCCGCCCGCCTGGGCGGGAACGTTGGCCGCCTTTCCCGTCACAATGCTGCCTTTTTTGCTGATCCTACACCTGAACCATGGGGCAGCGCCGGTGGCCACGGTCATCAAACACTACCCCATGGGACTTGGCTCGCTACTGAGTTACACGCTATGTGTCTCCTATACTTACAGCACGCTGGGGTTGCTATGGGGAACATTGGCTGGCTTCGCAGCTGCCACGCTATGGCTGTTGGGGTGGATGCAACTCACTGCGTGGTATCAACGCCGCACCGCTTGACCAAGACCTCTTGACCAAGCGCTTGCTTGGGTTAATCCTAACCGTTGCCGTTGCGATTAACCGTACTAATAGCTGTTTTTTAATAACAAGGACAAGCCATGTTTACCCGTACCATTGAACCCGCCTTTTACGATACCGACGCCTTAGGGCACATTAACAACACCCGCCTGCCAGCGTGGTTTGAGCTTGCCCGAAATGACTTGTTCAAACTCTTTACCCCTGACTTAAACCCTAAGCAGTGGCGCTTGATTATGGCGCGCATGGAAGTCGACTACCGGGCTGAACTGTTTTACGGTCACGATATCGAAATACGTACTTACTTAACGCGGTTAGGCAATAGCTCGTTTACAGTGACCCAAGAGGCGCGGCAGCACGGCAAGCTCACTAACCTGGGACATACCGTTATGGTGCAGTATGACCACCAGGCCAAGTGCGCCATGCCCATTGAGGGTGACCTGCGCGAGGCGCTAACGTCGCACTTACAAGACGCGCCTGAGCCCGCCTGATTGACGCTGCCCCGCGCTGCCGGGGCAACAGGAGCCTTATAATGGCAATCCGCTACAACCTCTGGATAGACCCTGACAACGTCGCCCAGCATCGCGCCGTGGAGGCAGACCTTGAGCGCTACTTCATTGAGCGCTTTGCCGACTATCCGCATATCCGCTTGTTTGGTGCCGACCCCTACGATTATGATGCCCCCTTCAATCGCCTTTATGACGTGCTAATGGCACGAGCCGCTGAATACTGTGAGCGGACGTGGTGCTATGTCGCGTCGCCTGAACAGCTCAATCGCTGTTTTTTCCGTGCCGTTGGCCGCTCGACTAAATTTGTTCAAGACGACCGTTCGTGAGAGACCAACCCAATGGTGATACGCACCAACCAAGCGCCTGACGAACGTCAGCTCGCCATTATTGCCCAGCAGCTTGGCCGCGCACCGCGTGGTATCGAAGCGGTAGCCGCCACCGACGGTGAAGGTACACCGCTAGTACTGCGTATGGCGCCGATTGTCGACGGCAAACCCTTCCCCACCCTGTATTGGCTCTGCTCCGACGTGCTGAAAGTTGAGATTTCCCGCATCGAAGCCGTTGGGGTTATCAAAGCGCTCGAACAACGCCTACAGGAAGAACCTGAGTTTCTTGAGGCTTATCAACAGAGCCATCGCGACTATGTGACCGCTCGCTGGGACGCTATGAGCGATGCTCAGCGTGAAGAAGTCGCTAAATTGGGTTATACCGACGTGATGACCAAACGCGGTATTGGCGGCATTAGCAACTGGCACCAGATACGCTGCCTGCATACCCAGTACGCCCATCACCTGTGCGGTGACAATGTGATTGGGCAGTGGATGGATGAGCACTACCAGGTAGACCGCTATTTACCCTAAGCCCCTTTTAACCTAAGCCTCGTAGTAATCTCGCGTTCTTTTTGACTACGGTTTTAGTCACGTTCATTTTTTAACGACAGGGAATAAACGAATGGCTCGAATTTGCGTTTATCTTGGCTCCCGTGAAGGTAACAGCCCTGCCTTCCGCCAAGCGACCAATCAACTGGGACGCACGCTCGCTGAACGCGGCCACACGTTGGTTTACGGTGGGGCACGCGTTGGCCTGATGGGCGAGCTGGCTAACGCAGCACTTGAGGCCGGTGGTGAAGTCATTGGTGTCATGCCCGACCACCTGGTGGAGCGGGAACAGGCCCACTTTGGCTTAAGCGAGCTGATTAGGGTGCGCAATATGCACGAACGCAAAGCCACTATGGCGGCCAACGCCGACGCTTTTATTGCCTTACCCGGCGGGATTGGCACCTTGGAAGAGCTGTTTGAAATATGGACGTGGGGCTATCTAGGCTTGCATGAAAAACCCATGGGGTTGTTGAACATCGACGAGTTCTATTCACCGCTGCTGACATTTTTAGACAGCACGGTCAGCCATGGCTTTTTGGCGTCTCCCACCCGGGAGATGCTGTTCGACGCACCGTCACCCAATGAGTTGCTCGAGGTGCTGGAAGCCCAGCTATAAAACTGGAGAGGGAAGAGTGGCTAACGTCCCGGGTGCTCGGTGAGCTTGCGGGTATGCTGATAGGTCAGCTGCAGTAAGCGGGCATCTTCACCTGCCCGATGGCGGTGAATCCCCTGTTCGGCGATCAGCGCTTCTTTGGTGTCGCTCCACACTGCCTGCTGCTCTTCGCTAAGCAAAATCCTTAGCGCCTCAAGGCGAAAACGCGGCAGCATGCCCGCGTGATGAAAAAGCAGCGACAGCCAGGTATTGTCGTACCCCCAACTATCGCTGTACGCCTTACCCAGCTCGCGTAGTTCATCGTTCAGCCAGTGGGCGACCTGGCGTACCGGGTAGCCCTCCTGAATAAGGCGTTCACGGGAGATACCATGCAGCAGTTCGGCCTTGGGATCCCAGTGCGTCCACTCTTCCAGCGGTTGAATGAGAAAAGCACAGCAGCTTCCATCGGCACGGGCGATGCCTACTTCAATGGGGTAGCTGCCGCGCCCAAATCCGGACGCTTCAATATCTAGCACTGTGGGTAGCGTCTCGGACACAACCTTCCTCACTCAATTAGAACGCGGTAACGCTTCACGCAGCGGCCACGTTATTTAGTGTCGGCTGATCCGCCTGTCGCTGCCAGTAAGCCGCACGCTCGCCATCTACCGCCAAGCCTAATTCACCCAGGCGATAAGCGCGAGCGAGCCGCTCCGCAGCTAGATAGTGCCCAGACTGGGCGGCGCGTGCGTACCAGGTCACCGCGTAATCTTCACGGCGCGGGTACTGAGCACAGCCGTGCTCGTGGATTTGTGCCACCTGGTACTGTGACTTTACATCTCCGGCATGCGCAGCTTCCAGAACGTACCGCGCTCCGCGCGCCTTGTCCTGGGGCGTCTGGCTGCGATGAAACAGCATATGGCCGTAAACGGAGAGCGCGTCAGGGTGACCCGCTTCCGCACAGCGCTTAAACAAGCGCATCGTTAAACGCTGGGTGCGCGGTGAACGCGGCAACAGCCAGTGATTATGAAACAGCCGTTCAGCTAGGCGAAATTCTAGCCGAGTAAACAACGTTGATGCCTGCAGCATGGCAAACCACCCTGCCTGTCTGTTGGAACCTTGGGCTAGCAGTCACAAAATAGCTACCAACCACACGAGAAACCGGCCTTTAGCCGGTCGATGGGCTGGCAAGCATACGCCTGCCTTTGCGACGACTCAACCCTATTAATTTGCTGCTTGCAATAAGCCTCGCTAACATGCCATTCATACGCCGTTTACCAGCCTGGTAATGGTGGCTTATCTTGTGGCAATTCCGCCTTAGTAAGGAGATAAAAATGCAAACGCGCCCACTTGGCAGAACCGGCTTGGAGGTAAGTCGACTCTGTTTAGGCACGATGACGTTTGGCGAGCAGAATAGCGAAGCTGAAGCCCACGAACAGCTTGATAGAGCCGTGGCGTTTGGCATCAATTTTATTGATACCGCAGAAATGTACCCCGTTCCCCCCATGGCCAAGACCCAGGGCTTAACTGAACGCTATATCGGCAGTTGGCTAAAGCAGCGTGGCGCCAGGGACGATCTGATCATAGCCACCAAGGCAGCAGGCCCAGGGCTTGACCATATACGAGGTGGGCCGCGTTTAACCCGTGAGCATATTCATCAGGCCATCGACACAAGCCTGGAGAGATTGAATACCGATTACGTTGACCTTTACCAACTGCACTGGCCCGACCGTCAAACCAATTTCTTTGGCAAGCTAGGCTACGTTCATAGCGAAAACGAAGATGCGACGCCGCTAGAAGAGACGCTTGATGCGCTGAAAGAGCTGGTTGATGCAGGCAAAGTACGTGCTATTGGGCTCTCTAATGACACGCCCTGGGGTGTGATGCGCTCACTGCAGCTTGCCGATAAGCTGGATTTACCGCGCGTGGCGTCTATTCAAAACCCCTATAACCTTCTTAACCGCTCTTTTGAAGTCGGCTTGGCGGAAATTGCCCACCGTGAAGATGTCGGCCTACTTGCCTATTCACCGCTAGGGTTTGGGGTACTCTCAGGTAAATACCTGAATGGCGCGCAGCCACCTAAAGGTCGTTTGACGCTGTATGAGCGCTTCAAGCGTTACACTTCGCCCGAAGCCGAAGCGGCCACCCAGGCTTACGTTGCGCTTGCTGAAAAGCACGAGCTGGATCCTGCACAAATGGCGCTGGCGTTTGTTAACTCACGCAGCTTCTTGACCAGCAATATCATTGGTGCGACCACCATGGAGCAGTTGGAAAGCAATCTTGCCAGCGAGAGCCTCAAGCTGGACAACGAAGTGCTAGAGGCAATCGAAGATATTCACCGCCGTATGCCCAATCCCTGTCCTTAAAACAAACACCCCTTAAAAACAGCCAACTCTCATAAGGCTATCACCGCTATAGCCTCGGCCTTTGCCGAGGCTTGGTATACTGAGCCCACTTATATCAGGCTTTTATTTATCAGGGCACGACCAGGAGCATGCGATGCTGAGCGTTATCTCTCCCGCCAAAACGCTGGACTTTGAAACCCCACCGACCACAGAGCAAGTGTCACAACCCGACTTTCTGAAACACAGCCAAGCGCTTATCACTATTTTGCGTGACTACTCGCCGCAGCAAATCAGCGAACTCATGGGTATCAGCGATAAATTGGCGGGCCTGAATGCGGCGCGTTTTGAGGAGTGGTGCCCTCCTTTCACTCTGAGCAATGCCAAACCTGCTGCACAGGCTTTTCAGGGCGACGTTTATAGCGGCCTGCAAGCGGAAAGCTTCAGCGAAGCGGAGAACCGTTACGCACAGTCGCATCTGCGCATACTTTCTGGCCTATATGGCCTGCTACGGCCCCTGGATTTAATTCAGGCCTACCGGCTGGAGATGGGTACCAAGCTGCCTAACAGTGCGGGTAAGGATCTGTATGCCTATTGGAAGCCCATCCTGGCACCTGCACTTAATGAAGCCATTGCTGAAAGCGGCTCCAACGTGTTGGTTAATCTCGCCTCCAATGAGTACTTCAAAGCGGTAGATACCAAGCAGCTTAATACCCGGATCATTACGCCGGTGTTTAAAGATGAGAAAAACGGCACCTTTAAAATCATCAGCTTCTATGCCAAAAAAGCACGTGGACTGATGAGCGCCTGGCTTATCCAGGAACAGGTGAACGATCCTGATAAACTCAAGGCGTTCGATGTGGCAGGCTATCGTTTTGATGCAGCGGCATCCCAGGGTGATACCTTTGTTTTCACCCGTAAAGAAGCCGATCGCTAAAGCGAACGGCCTAGAAGAAACGTACGGGGCGTGACGCGCGCGGTTTTAAAAAACGTTGGTGCGCCTCTTTGAACAGCGCTGTATCGCAGCGGTGAAGCCACTCATAAGCCACCATATCCGCCGTTACCGCCACAGCACCGCTCGCGCAGGCGCGCTCACGGGCAAACGCAGCCTCTTGCGGGCGGCGGCTGGCAGAGGCGTCACTCAGCCAGTACAGCTCGTAGCCTGCGTCTAATAGCCCTAATCCCGTTTGCAGCACGCAGATATGCGCTTCTGTTCCACACAGTACAATCTGTGTTTTACCCGTTGCGTTTAGCGCTTCACGAAATTCAGTTTCCGCCATGGCCCCAAAATGCTGTTTCTGCCAGAGCTGATAGTCATTTAGGCAGGCGAGCAGTGACGCCGAGGATCCCCCCAGTTTTTCTGGAGACTGCTCGGTTAACCAAACCGGCACCTCAAGCAGGCACGCCATTTCGCCTAGCCAAGCAGCCTCGTTAACGGCTTCTTGACCACCATCAATCACAGGCAGTAACCCCGCTTGGAAATCGACCATTAACAGCAAACTTTTATCGCGTTGTAGTAGCACGTTGCCTCCGCCTTTTTATCGTTATTTAGGCAACCATAATAGACGCGATACAAACAATAAAGCAGCCGCTTTTCAGCGACTGCTTCGGTTAACTCATCAAACAACCACTCGGCTTAGTTCTCGGCCGCATCTTCCATATCTTCGCCGAGCTCTTCCATGCTCTCACCGGCATCTTCTACGGCGTTATCAATGTTTTCACCCGCTTCTTCAGCAGGGCCTTGATCGTCACAAGCGATCAGTCCGCCCGCCATCAAAGCCATAAATAGAGCGATTGCTAACTTCTTGGCTACTTGCGTCGTCATACCGTTTCTCCTCCTGAGAATTTACTTCTGGGTACGTGCAGCATAATACTAGATGCTGCGTGGCAACAATACCATGCCGAATGCACAAGCTATTGTTATATATGGCATAAAATATCAGAAAATCGCGCGTTAGTATGAGATGCTTTTCTTCTGCGCAAACAAAAAACCCAGCCGATGGGCTGGGTTTCTTGTTAAATAAGTGCCTGACGATGACCTACTCTCGCATGGGGAGACCCCACACTACCATCGGCGCTAAGCGGTTTCACTTCTGAGTTCGGCAAGGGATCAGGTGGTTCACGCATGCTATGGTCGTCAGGCGTAACTGTTAATGTACATCATGCTGACTGTTTTTAACTAAATTGTGAGCGTCTTATCGCCTGCCGCCCTGGCAGTCTGTTGCCTGGGCCACACGCTGCGTATCCGGCATTCATTCACGTCATCATCACGACCAGACCCCTTGGGTGTTATAGGGTCAAGCCTCACGGGCCATTAGTACACGTTAGCTCAACGCCTTGCAGCGCTTCCACACCGTGCCTATCAACCAGCTGGTCTCGCTGGGCCCTTCAGGAGGCTCTAGGCCTCAGGGATGTCTCATCTTGAAGGGGGCTTCCCGCTTAGATGCTTTCAGCGGTTATCCCGTCCGACCATAGCTACCCGGCAATGCCACTGGCGTGACAACCGGAACACCAGAGGGTCGTCCACTCCGGTCCTCTCGTACTAGGAGCAGCCCTTCTCAAACATCCAACGCCCACGGCAGATAGGGACCGAACTGTCTCACGACGTTCTAAACCCAGCTCGCGTACCACTTTAAATGGCGAACAGCCATACCCTTGGAATCGACTTCAGCCCCAGGATGTGATGAGCCGACATCGAGGTGCCAAACACCGCCGTCGATGTGAACTCTTGGGCGGTATCAGCCTGTTATCCCCGGAGTACCTTTTATCCGTTGAGCGATGGCCCTTCCATACAGAACCACCGGATCACTAGAACCTGCTTTCGCACCTGCTCGACGTGTCTGTCTCGCAGTCAAGCACCCTTATGCTCTTGCACTCAATGCACGATGTCCGACCGTGCTGAGGGTACCTTCGTGCTCCTCCGTTACTCTTTAGGAGGAGACCGCCCCAGTCAAACTACCCACCACACACTGTCCTCGATCCGGATAACGGACCTGAGTGAGAACGCCAATGATGCCAGGCTGGTATTTCAAGGTTGGCTCCGCCCGAACTGGCGTCCGAGTTTCAAAGCCTCCCAGCTATCCTACACAGGCAACATCAGCGTCCAGTGTGAAGCTATAGTAAAGGTTCACGGGGTCTTTCCGTCTAGCCGCGGGTACACCGCATCTTCACGGCGATTTCAATTTCACTGAGTCTCGGGTGGAGACAGCGTGGCCATCATTACGCCATTCGTGCAGGTCGGAACTTACCCGACAAGGAATTTCGCTACCTTAGGATCGTTATAGTTACGGCCGCCGTTTACCGGGGCTTCAATCAAGAGCTTCGCCTTGCGGCTAACACCATCATTTAACCTTCCGGCACCGGGCAGGCGTCACACCCTATACGTCCGCTTGCGCGTTAGCAGAGTGCTGTGTTTTTAATAAACAGTTGCAGCCACCTGGTATCTTCGACCGGTTCGGGCTTAGAGAGCAAGTCTCATCACCCTACGCCGGCGTGCCTTCTCCCGAAGTTACGGCACCATTTTGCCTAGTTCCTTCACCCGAGTTCTCTCAAGCGCCTTGGGATTCTCACCCTGACCACCTGTGTCGGTTTGGGGTACGGTCGCACATGATCTGAAGCTTAGAGGCTTTTCCTGGAAGCGTGGCATCAGTGACTTCCTGACCGTGGTCAGTTCATCTCGTGTCTCGGCCTTAAAGGATCCCGGATTTACCTAAGATCCAAGCCTACTCACTTTCACCAGGACAACCAACGCCTGGCTCACCTAGCCTTCTTCGTCCCCCCATCGCAACCATGTCCGGTACGGGAATATTGACCCGTTTCCCATCGACTACGCCTTTCGGCCTCGCCTTAGGGGCCGACTCACTCTGCTCCGATTAGCGTCGAACAGAAACCCTTGGTCTTCCGGCGAGGGAGTTTTTCACTCCCTTTATCGTTACTCATGTCAGCATTCGCACTCGTGATACCTCCAGCGAACTTCTCAATTCACCTTCATTGGCTTACACGACGCTCCTCTACCGCGAATCCATATCGAAATATGAACTCACCCGTAGCTTCGGTACCTGGTTTAGCCCCGTTACATCTTCCGCGCAGGCCGACTCGACTAGTGAGCTATTACGCTTTCTTTAAAGGATGGCTGCTTCTAAGCCAACCTCCTAGCTGTCTGAGCCTTCCCACATCGTTTCCCACTTAACCAGGATTTCGGGACCTTAGCTGACGGTCTGGGTTGTTTCCCTTTTCACGACGGACGTTAGCACCCGCCGTGTGTCTCCCACGCTCTACTCACCGGTATTCGGAGTTTGCCTCGGGTTGGTAAGTCGGGATGACCCCCTAGCCGAAACAGTGCTCTACCCCCGGCGGTAATACGTGAGGCGCTACCTAAATAGCTTTCGAGGAGAACCAGCTATCTCCGAGCTTGATTAGCCTTTCACTCCGATCCACAAGTCATCCAAATCTTTTTCAACAGATCCTGGTTCGGGCCTCCAGTTGATGTTACTCAACCTTCACCCTGCTCATGGATAGATCGCTCGGTTTCGGGTCTATATCCAGCGACTGTGTCGCCCAGTTAAGACTCGGTTTCCCTACGGCTCCCCTATACGGTTAACCTCGCCACTGAATATAAGTCGCTGACCCATTATACAAAAGGTACGCAGTCACAGAACAAGTCTGCTCCTACTGCTTGTACGCACACGGTTTCAGGATCTATTTCACTCCCCTCTCCGGGGTTCTTTTCGCCTTTCCCTCACGGTACTGGTTCACTATCGGTCAGTCAGGAGTATTTAGCCTTGGAGGATGGTCCCCCCGTCTTCAGTCAAGGTTTCTCGTGCCCCGACCTACTCGATTTCACATGATCAGATTTTCGACTACGGGGCTATCACCCGCTACGGCCAGACTTCCCAATCTGTTCGCCTAATCATTCACATGCTTAAGGGCTGGTCCCCGTTCGCTCGCCGCTACTAGGGGAATCTCGGTTGATTTCTTTTCCTCAGGGTACTTAGATGTTTCAGTTCCCCTGGTTCGCCTCTTACACCTATGTATTCAGTGTAAGATACTGACCTTATGGCCAGTGGGTTTCCCCATTCAGAAATGTCCGGGTCACAGGTTGTTGCCACCTCACCGAACCTTATCGCAGGCTACCACGTCTTTCATCGCCTCTGACTGCCTAGGCATCCACCGTGTGCGCTTAATTGCTTGACCCTATAACCCGAAGGAGTCTGGGGTTCGCAATAATCACGTTTCATTTTGCCGGATACGCTGACGCGTATCACAATTTAAGAAGCACTTCTTGCGAAGTGTTCTTGTCAGCATGATATACATTGTTAAAGAGCGACTGCTATAAGCAGTGATAAGCGTTTTTTCACTTTAAAAAAAGAAGACCTTTTTCTTTTTCTAAGCTAGAAAAGCATTCGCTTATCACTGCTCATACAACAGCTATCTGATCAGGTAATTCATTGTGGACGCTTACCGACTGTGACGCATCGGTTAAGGAGGTGATCCAGCCGCAGGTTCCCCTACGGCTACCTTGTTACGACTTCACCCCAGTCATGAACCACACCGTGGTGATCGCCCTCTTGCGTTAGGCTAACCACTTCTGGTGCAGTCCACTCCCATGGTGTGACGGGCGGTGTGTACAAGGCCCGGGAACGTATTCACCGTGACATTCTGATTCACGATTACTAGCGATTCCGACTTCACGGAGTCGAGTTGCAGACTCCGATCCGGACTGAGACCGGCTTTAAGGGATTCGCTGACTCTCGCGAGCTCGCAGCCCTTTGTACCGGCCATTGTAGCACGTGTGTAGCCCTACCCGTAAGGGCCATGA
This sequence comes from Halomonas sp. FeN2, assembly GCF_020595105.1. NCBI lineage: Bacteria > Pseudomonadati > Pseudomonadota > Gammaproteobacteria > Oceanospirillales > Halomonadaceae > Halomonas > Halomonas sp. FeN2. The sequence goes on along the minus strand of NZ_CP074200.1, from coordinate 2,927,833 downwards.
TGACTTGACGTCGTCCCCACCTTCCTCCGGTTTGTCACCGGCAGTCTCCTTAGAGTTCCCGACATTACTCGCTGGCAAATAAGGACAAGGGTTGCGCTCGTTACGGGACTTAACCCAACATTTCACAACACGAGCTGACGACAGCCATGCAGCACCTGTCTTACAGTTCCCGAAGGCACACCAGAATCTCTTCCGGCTTCTGTAGATGTCAAGGGTAGGTAAGGTTCTTCGCGTTGCATCGAATTAAACCACATGCTCCACCGCTTGTGCGGGCCCCGTCAATTCATTTGAGTTTTAACCTTGCGGCCGTACTCCCCAGGCGGTCGACTTATCGCGTTAACTTCGCCACAAAGTGCTCTAGGCACCCAACGGCTGGTCGACATCGTTTACGGCGTGGACTACCAGGGTATCTAATCCTGTTTGCTACCCACGCTTTCGCACCTCAGTGTCAGTGTCAGTCCAGAAGGCCGCCTTCGCCACTGGTATTCCTCCCGATCTCTACGCATTTCACCGCTACACCGGGAATTCTACCTTCCTCTCCTGCACTCTAGCCTGACAGTTCCGGATGCCGTTCCCAGGTTGAGCCCGGGCTTTCACAACCGGCTTATCAAGCCACCTACGCGCGCTTTACGCCCAGTAATTCCGATTAACGCTTGCACCCTCCGTATTACCGCGGCTGCTGGCACGGAGTTAGCCGGTGCTTCTTCTGCGAGTGATGTCTTTCCTAATGGGTATTAACCACTAGGCGTTCTTCCTCGCTGAAAGTGCTTTACAACCCGAGGGCCTTCTTCACACACGCGGCATGGCTGGATCAGGGTTCCCCCCATTGTCCAATATTCCCCACTGCTGCCTCCCGTAGGAGTTCGGGCCGTGTCTCAGTCCCGATGTGGCTGATCATCCTCTCAGACCAGCTACGGATCGTTGCCTTGGTGAGCCATTACCTCACCAACTAGCTAATCCGACATAGGCTCATCCAATAGCGGGAGCCGGAGCCCCCTTTCTCCCGTAGGACGTATGCGGTATTAGCCTGGGTTTCCCCAGGTTATCCCCCACTACCGGGCAGATTCCTATGCATTACTCACCCGTCCGCCGCTCGTCAGCATCTAGCAAGCTAGATCTGTTACCGCTCGACTTGCATGTGTTAGGCCTGCCGCCAGCGTTCAATCTGAGCCATGATCAAACTCTTCAGTTTAAGATCTATGCGGTTCTTACCCGCCACTCGAAAGTGACAGAAGCGAACCAAACTTGGCTCAAGGTTCAAACGAATTCATTCAAAACATATCCCAAAGGACGAATCCTTTAAAATATTATTGCTTGAGTCGCTTGCCTTGATATTTGGTGATTTGTCACCAACATCAGCAAGCGCCCACATGAATTACCTGATCAAATTGTTAAAGAGCTGTTTCGCTGTTAGGTTGCTATGAAAGCAACCGGGCTGCCGTTGACTTGGCTTGCCTCAGCGAGGAAGGCGTATTCTACGCATTTCCTGGTGTTTGTCAACCGCTGTTTTTAGCGAGTGAAGCGAGCGATGGAACCGGCTCTAACTTCCTGACAAACCAAGGCTTTTACACCTTATTCACCGCTGGTAACGCTTGGCGTCCCCGGCAGCGGATGCGTACTTTACGGATTCGCTGCCGAGTTGGCAAGGGCTTTTTGACAGAAAGTTCAAATAAGCGTCACACGGGCGTAACGTTTCTTACCCGCCTGGATAACATAGCTCTTACCTGTCGCCAGCATGGTGTCTTTGGCAACGACGTCGCCGTCGACTTTTACCCGGCCATTACCCAGCATATCTTTGGCTTGGGCGCTGTTGTTCGCGAGCTCTGCTCGATTGAGCACTGCCGCAATGGGCGCTTGCTCGCTGCCTTCGAAATCGACCGTGACTTCGGGCAGGTCTTCCGGAAGTTCGCCATCGGCCAGTTGATTACCCGCAGACTTGTGCGCATTGGCGGCTGCTTCATCGCCGTGGTACCGGGCAATCAGCTCACGGGCCAGCTCCATTTTGATATCCCGCGGGTTCGCACCCTGCTCAACGCTCTGCTTGAGCGCGTCAATCTCTTCGTTCGATTTCAAAGAGAGCAGCTCAAAATAGCGCCACATTAAGCTATCCGGCATAGAGACCAGCTTATTGAACATCGATCCCGGCGCTTCATCGACACCAATGTAGTTGCCCAGGGACTTCGACATCTTCTGCACGCCGTCTAACCCTTCCAACAGCGGCATGGTAATTACTACCTGGGGCTCCTGACCGAAGTGCTTTTGAATCTCACGCCCCATCAGCAGGTTGAACTTCTGGTCGGTACCGCCCAGCTCCACATCCGCTTCAAGGGCTACCGAGTCATAGCCTTGTACCAGCGGGTAGAGAAATTCGTGGATAGCAATAGATTGATTGGCTTTATAGCGCTTTTCAAAGTCATCCCGTTCCAGCATACGGGCAACGGTGCTTTGGGCAGCCAGCTCAATCATTTTGGCAGCGGAGAGTTCGCCAAACCATTCGGCGTTAAAGCGCACCTCGGTCTTTTCAGGGTCGAGAATTTTAAATACCTGCTCTTTATAAGTTTCGGCGTTGGCTTTCACGTCCTCTTCGGTGAGCGGCTTGCGCGTCACGTTCTTACCGGTAGGGTCTCCAATACGCCCGGTAAAGTCACCGATCAAAAAGATAACCGTGTGCCCCAAGTCCTGAAACTGGCGCATTTTGGTCAGCAACACGCTGTGACCCAGGTGCAGATCAGGGGCCGTGGGATCAAAACCCGCTTTAATACGCAGTTTGCGGCCTGAAGCCAGCTTCTTTTTTAACTCATCCTCTACCAGGATTTCATGCGTACCCCGCGACAGCAGCGCTAAAGCCTGATCCACCTCACTCATTGCCTCTCTCCACTATAAAGAACCGCCCTTACCGGGCTCAGGTGATAAATAGCCGACGATGTTACCATGCTCGCTCGCCTTGGTTTAGCTCTCACCCTGGTTTAGTCTCAGCCCAGCTTTGTACGAGTTCGCTTATGAAAACGCCTACCGCTTCGCCGCTTTACTATATTGGCCTGATGTCTGGCACTAGTCTGGACGGTATTGATGCGGCACTTATCGCCATCGAAACAGATTCGCCGCCGCGACTGTTGGCGACCCACGCCGAACCGATGCCGGACGAGCTTCATCGCCTACTCCTTAAGCTGTGTCATGCGGATCAGGTCAGTTTTGCGCAACTCGCAGCAGCCGAGCACGCGTTCTGCCAATGCCAGGCCCAAGCCGTGCAGCACTTATTAGCACCACTTTCAGTAGGCGTAGAGCAAATCAGTGCCATCGGCAGCCACGGCCAAACCATTGAACACGCACCCGTAGGCTACGACGGCGGCCCTGCGTATACGCTTCAGTTGGATAATCCTAGCCTGCTGGCAGAATTCACTGGTTGCACGGTGGTCGCCGATTTTCGCCGCCGAGACTTAGCCGCTGGGGGTCAAGCCGCACCACTGGCACCAGCCTTTCATCAAGCGCTGTTTGGTCGAGCAGACGCGCATCAACTGGTGCTCAATCTAGGTGGCTTTGCTAATCTAACTTGGCTGTCTAGTCAGCCAAGCGACCCCGTGATTGGTTTCGATACCGGGCCCGCGAATGTTTTATTGGATGGCTGGTTTGCCTTGCACCTGGGCGGCCGCTTTGACCAGGACGGCGATTGGGCCGCTAGCGGCAATGTAGATGAAGCGCTCTTAGCCCGGTTGTTATCAGAACCGTTTTTCCAGCAGCCACCGCCGAGAAGCACAGGGCGTGAACTCTTTCATCTGGATTGGCTTCAAAAACATCTCAGCGGCCAGGAGGCCGCCGCCGATGTTCAGGCGACGCTGGCTGAACTCACCGCTGTCAGTGTCGCCCAGGGGATTGAACAGCTCCGGATCGATAGTGGCCCGCTCGCGCTGATTACTGCTGGCGGCGGCGCCCACAACGGCTACTTAATGCAGCGCCTTGCCCATCACCTGCCTCGCGCCACGCTCACTTCGCCAGCGGCGTACGGCTGGCCTGAAGACTGGATTGAAGCGGGCGCCTTTGCCTGGTTGGCTCACCAGCGGTTGAATCATCTGCCTGGCAACTTGCCCTCGGTCACTGGCGCGCAGGGCCCCCGGGTATTGGGCGGCATTTATGCTGCATAGCTTTTGCTGAATTGCTTATGCTGAGTTGCTTAGAACTGCACTCAGAGTCGCTCAATAATCATCGCCATCGCGCAGCCCTAGATGGCTAGGCACCTGCTCGTCTAGTGAGAGGTTACGCCCCTTGGCGTCGCTGTAATTGAGCAGCATACGCAGGTCGTTAGCCGAGTCAGCGTGGGCCATGGCCACCTCTCTACTGATATGCCCCGCCTGATGCAGGTCATGCAGCGCCTGATCAAAGGTCTGCATCCCGGCATCGCGAGACTTGGCCATTGCTGCTTTAATCTCGGCGACCTCTCCTTTACGGATCAAGTCGGCAATGCGCGGCGACTGCAGCATGATCTCAATGGCCGCACGGCGCCCACCCGCAAGCGTGGGCAGCAGCTGCTGGGCGACGACCGCACGCAGATTCAGCGAAAGATCCATCCATATCTGCTCATGGCGTTCATGGGGAAAGAAGTGAATGATGCGCTCCAGCGCCTGGTTAGCGTTATTGGCATGCAGTGTCGCCAAACAGAGGTGACCGGTTTCAGCAAATGTCAGCGCGTGTTCCATGGTCTCCCGAGTGCGGATTTCACCAATCAGAATCACATCCGGCGCCTGGCGCAGGGTGTTTTTAAGCGCAACCTCAAACGACTCGGTATCAATCCCCACTTCGCGCTGATTCACAATCGCACGCTTGTGCGGGTGCAGGTACTCAATCGGGTCTTCGATACTGATGATATGGCCGCCGACGGTTTCGTTGCGCTGCTGAATCATCGCCGCCAGGGTCGTTGATTTACCCGTTCCCGTGCCGCCCACCACCAGTACCAGCCCGCGCTTAGCTTGTGCTAATTCAGCCAACTGCTCCGGTACGCCTAGCGCCTCCAAGCGAGGAATTTCAATCGCGATGCTGCGCACCACCATCGCCATCTGATTGCGCTGCTGGAAGGCACTGACCCGAAAACGCCCTTTGCCCTCGCGGCTAAGGGCAAAATTCGCCTCTCGCTCATTGGCAAAACGTTCACGCAACCCTTCCGGCAGCGTATGGGTAACCAGTTCGTTAACCTGATGGGGGGTTAAACGCTGCTGACCCAGCGGCACCAGGCCATCGGGCATTTTTAGGCTTGGCGGCGCGCCTACCGAGATAAGCAGATCGGAAGCGTCCTGCTCAACCATAATGTCGAGCAGCTCATGCAGCCATTGAGTAGGCGAAAGCTCGACAGACGGCGCCTGAATTGAACTGTCTTTATTCATCTTTTATCGCCAGCGTCCCCTTCGCACTCAGCTGCGCCTCTTCTAAGCTTACGGTGCCTTCTTTCACTAACCGCGACAGCGCGGAATCCAGGGTTTGCATGCCCAGGCTGCCGCCGGTTTGAATGGCCGAGTACATCTGCGCCACTTTGTCTTCACGGATCAAGTTGCGCACTGCAGAAGTGGCAATGAGGATCTCATGGGCCGCTACTCGCCCGCCGCCCTGGCGTTTAAGCAGCGATTGCGACACCACTGCCTGGAGCGATTCCGACAGCATGGAGCGCACCATGGCTTTCTCGTCGCCGGGGAAAACATCAATAATCCGGTCGATTGTCTTGGCAGCAGAAGTGGTATGCAGCGTTCCCAGCACCAGGTGACCGGTTTCAGCAGCGGTCAGCGCCAAACGGATGGTCTCCAAATCGCGCAGCTCGCCGACCAGGATCACATCCGGGTCTTCACGCAGCGCGCTACGCAGCGCATCAGCAAAGCTATGGGTGTCGCGATGCACTTCGCGTTGGTTAATCAAACAGCGCTTGCTGGCGTGGACAAATTCAACGGGATCTTCAATGGTGAGAATATGCTCGTAACGATGATCGTTAATGTAATCGATCATCGCGGCCAGCGTGGTGCTCTTGCCCGACCCCGTTGGCCCAGTCACCAGCACCAGGCCCCGCGGCAACATCGCCAGGCGCTCGAACACCTCACCGAGCCCCAGGGTCTGCATGGAGAGCACCTGATTAGGAATGGTGCGAAACACGGCCCCCGCCCCGCGCGCTTGCGTAAAGGCGTTAACGCGGAAGCGGGCGATCCCCGGCACTTCAAAGGAAAAATCAATTTCCAGGTGCTCTTCGTAGTCGCGCCGCTGACGATCATTCATGATGTCGTAGATCAATTTGCGCACATCATTATTATCGATAGCGGGCACATTGAGCCGACGAATGTCACCATCAACACGTATCATGGGCGGCAAACCGGCCGAAAGGTGCAAGTCAGAGGCATTCTGCTTTGCCGAGAATGCTAGCAGTTCGGTAATATCCATCTCTCTTCCCAGCTGCGGTAAGGTGCTTGAGTATGACAGACATCGCGCTTCACGAGTCACTCGGCCATTCATATGCTCAGGCGCTTGAACGCCTGCATAACGCATTAGAAAACGCGGGGCGCACCCAGGATGCAGCCAAGCTACTGGCGGTCAGCAAAACCAAGCCTGCGGCGATGATTCGTCAGGTTTGGCAGTTGGGTCAGCGTGAATTCGGTGAAAACTATTTGCAAGAAGCGCTGGAAAAGCAGACCGAGCTTACTGACCTTGAGGGTATTGTATGGCATTTCATTGGCCCCCTGCAGTCCAACAAAACCCGCTCTGTGGCCGAGCATTTTGACTGGGTGCACAGCGTCGACCGGCTAAAAATAGCCAAACGCCTTAGCGAACAGCGCCCAACGCACCTTGCGCCACTTAATATCTGCCTGCAGGTTAATATCAGCCGCGAAGAGAGCAAAGCCGGTGTGCTGCCCGAGGCGTTAGAAGAATTGGCCAGGGAAGTCGCCACGCTGCCAAATTTGCACCTGCGCGGCTTGATGGCGATCCCCGCACCGGCAAAGGATATAAGCGCTCAGCGCCAGCCCTTGGCAGCGCTGCGCGAGGCGTTCACCGCCTTACAAAGCAGCTTGCCAGACGCGCCCCTTGATACGCTCTCGATGGGCATGAGCGACGATTTAGAAGCGGCGGTGCTGGAAGGCGCCACGCTGGTGCGTTTGGGCACCGCGATTTTCGGCGCTCGCCCATCGGCTTAAACGACAAGTAGCTTACTTTTTTACGTAGAACACTTTTACTAAAGGGACACCTACCATGGCGAATAAGATTACCTTCATTGGGGCCGGCAATATGGCCAGCGCCATTATCGGCGGCCTAATCGACAGCGGCGTCGCGCCTTCTACTATTACCGCCACCGCGCCGAATGACAGCGAACTGGCAGCAATTAAACAGCGCTTAGGCATCAATACCCACACCGACAACAATGCGGCGGTGGCTGATGCCGATGTGGTGGTACTCGCGGTGAAGCCGCAAATCATGCGCAGCGTATGCGAAGCGCTGCGCGACAGCGTTCAGCGCCAGCAGCCGCTAGTGATCTCGATTGCCGCAGGGCTAGATGCCGATACGATCGACCAGTGGCTAGGTGGCCAAAATGCCATGGTTCGCTGCATGCCCAACACGCCCTCGCTGGTCGGGTATGGCGCCAGCGGGCTCTACGCCAATGCCAACGTCAGCGACGCCCAGCGGGAAGTGGCCACCCAGCTAATGGAGGCAGTCGGCATTGTCGAATGGGTGGAAGAAGAAACCCTGTTAGATGCCGTCACCGCTGTTTCTGGTAGTGCCCCGGCCTACTTCTTTCTGATGTTCGAAGCCATGGAAGAAGCCGCAGTTAAACTCGGCCTACCTGCCGCCACCGCGCGACGCCTGGCTATTCAAACCGCACTGGGTGCCGCCACCATGGCACAGCAGAGCGATAAAGACCCCGCCACGCTAAAACAGAACGTCATGTCGCCGGGCGGCACCACCGAACGTGCCATTCAACATATGGAAGAGGCACAATTGCGCACCACAATTGCCGACGCCATGCAGGCCTGCGCCGACCGCGCCCAGGCAATGGCCAAGGAACTAAGCGGCAGCTAACACAGCCATTCGGCTAACAAAGCCGTTAAGCTACCGGATCATCAAGGAGACATAATAATGGGCAATGAATTGGGCAGTGCAGGGTTAATGCTGGTAAATACCCTCATCAATATTTACCTCTTTTTACTCATGCTGCGCTTCCTGCTGCAGGCGTCGCGGGCGGATTACTACAACCCGTTAAGCCAATCGGTGGTCAAAATCACCCAGCCGGTAGTCGGGCTATTTCAAGGCTTTTTAGGCCCGGTGGCTGGCCGCTTCGACCTCGCCACCTTAGCGGCAGGTTTTGTATTGAAGGTGGTTAGCATCATCGCCATCTTTATGGTCATTGGCGTTGGCATGCCGCCCATTGCTGGACTGCTGATTGCCGGTGTGGCGGCGTTGGCAAATGCGATTTTAAAAATCTACTTCTTCGCCTTGATTGTGATGATTATTTTGAGCTGGGTAGCGCCCAACGCCAGCCATCCAGGCGCTCTTCTCGTCATGCAGTTGGTGGAGCCGATTATGGCACCAGTGCGCAAGGTGATCCCTGCGCTGGGCATGATCGATTTATCGCCTATCGTGGTGTTTATCGCCATTAACCTGATCGATGGTTTGGTGGTCGGCTCCCTGATTCGTGCGGCGGGCATTTCAGGCGCGCTGGTCGGGCTGTGATGGCGACTGCCAACCCCGCACTCCAAGAGCTAATTCAGTCGCCCTCTTTCAGCAGGACTAGCACCTTCAATGCCTGACTCAGATACGCTTGCATTTGCAGACCGACCGGCGGGCTCCGTCGGCGTGGTCACCCCGCACGTGGCACGCTTCGACACGCCGCTCGCTCTCGCCTGCGGCAAAGTGCTGCCTGCCTACGAGCTGATTTACGAAACCTATGGCACATTGAATGCCGATCGCAGTAACGCGGTACTGATTTGCCACGCGCTCTCAGGTCACCACCATGCCGCGGGCTACCACAGCGAAGAAGACCGCAAGCCCGGCTGGTGGGATGCCCATATTGGCCCCGGTAAAGCGATCGACACCAACCGTTTTTTTGTTGTGTCGCTCAATAACCTGGGGGGCTGCCATGGCAGCACCGGGCCGGTCAGCCACAACCCCGACACCGGCCGCCAGTGGGGGCCTGAGTTCCCCATGGTCACGGTGAGCGATTGGGTGGCCAGCCAGGCGCGGCTTGCCGACCACCTGGGTATTGAGCGCTGGGCCGCCGCGGTGGGCGGCAGTCTGGGCGGCATGCAGGTCATGCAGTGGACAATGACTTACCCGGAGCGGGTAGCCAACGCGGTGGTAATTGCCGCCACGCCGCGGCTCTCGGCACAAAATATCGCTTTTAACGAGGTGGCTCGCCAGGCAATTCGCTCTGATCCTGAGTTCTTTGACGGCTGGTACGCTGAACACGACACCGTGCCCAAACGCGGGCTAAAGCTGGCGCGCATGGTAGGCCATATTACCTACCTGTCAGAAGACGCCATGGGCAGCAAGTTTGGCCGCGATTTGCGTAGCGACGACCTCAACTTTGGCTTTGACGTTGAGTTCCAGGTGGAGTCCTACTTGCGCTATCAGGGCGATACCTTCTCCACGGCCTTTGATGCCAATACCTACCTGCTGATGACCAAGGCGCTGGACTACTTTGACCCTTCCGCCACCCAAGGGGGCGACTTAGCCAAAGCCCTGGCCCCAGCGCAGTGCCCGTTTTTGATAGTTAGCTTTACCACCGACTGGCGCTTTCCGCCCTCGCGCTCCCGCGAGCTGGTCGATGCGCTCACCCGCGCGGGCAAAGCGGTTAGCTACGCCAACATCGATTCCCCCCATGGGCACGATGCTTTCTTACTCTCAGAGCCGCGCTACGACGCCATCTTCAGCGCCTTTATGAGCCGCGCTGCCCGCGAGCTTAATCTCGCCGAAACGGGCGGAGATGAAGCGGGTAAAGATAAAGCGAGCCCGGAGGAGACGCCATGATGCGCGCCGATCTTGAACTGATTTATGACTGGGTGCCCGAAGGGGCGCACGTGCTCGACCTCGCCTGCGGCGACGGCGAACTGCTGGAGACGCTGGCGAACAATAAAGGCGTGACCGGCTATGGCTTAGAGATCGACCACGACGGCATTAATGCCTGCGTCGCCCGTGGCGTCAGCGTGATTGAGCACAACCTGGATGACGGCTTAAGCAGCTTCTGCGATAACAGCTATGATCAGGTGATCATGACCCAGGCCCTGCAGGCGCTGCGCCGGCCCGACAAGATGCTTGATGAAATGCTGCGCGTCGCCGAAGAGGGCATCATTACCTTCCCCAACTTCGCCTACTGGCGTCACCGCGTTCATTTGGGTCTGCGCGGCTATATGCCGGTATCCAAATCGCTGCCCCACGCCTGGTACGACACGCCCAACATCCACCTTTCAACGTTCAACGACTTTGAGCATCTGTGCCGCGAGAAGGGTCTGATGATTGTTGATCGCGCGGTGGGCGTGGGAGATCATCAAGGTCACTGGAAATCGCGGCTTTGGCCCAATCTATTTGGTGAAATTGCCATTTTCCGCGTTCGCCGACGCTAGGCTTAAACATTCAACTTATCGATCATCCAAGGAGCCACGCCATGTTACGCAGATTAATGATCGGTGCCGCCCTTGTCGGCACGCTCTTAGCCGCCGCTGGGGCCAACGCTGAGCAGTTCGTCAGCGTGGGCGATTACGAGATTCACTACAGCGCGGTGAACAGCAGCTTTTTGACCCCGGAAGTGGCCCAGGCGAACAACCTCCAGCGCAGCGCTAACCGCGGCCTGGTGAATGTTAGCGTTCGCGAGCGCCAGGACGATGGCACTACCCGCCCCGTTAACGCCAGCGTACAGGGTCACGTTAGCGGCTTGACGGGCGTTCAGGAGTCGCTCAGCTTTCGCACCGTGCATGACGGCGATGCGACCTACCACCTGGCGCCTTTTACCATGCGCGAAGATGAAAGCATGCGCTTTGAGCTAAGCGTGCGCTACGACCGCAACGCCGCCCCCGAGCCGGTGAACTTTATTCAGCGTTTTTATATTGATCGCTAAGTCGTACCTAGAAACATGTAAATTAGCATCCAAAGCGCCGAGGGTTGGTGTAAGCAAGGGTCTTTCGCCATGGATGGCGAAAGTAGCGCCCAGGGAAGGGTTCACAGCGCCCTTGCGTCACCTGCCCTCGGCAAGCTCATGCCACCTTAAAGACGGACAGGCAGGCTACGGTTTAACCGCACGCCAGAGGGGCGCTCTTGCTCCCGCACCACCTCAATACCATAGGCCAGCACTTCCACCCCGCTGGCCGAGGCCTCCGCGAGAGCTGCTGCGTAAGTCGCGTCGATATGGGCTGCGGCGGCCACGTCAGCAATGCCTTCGTGGGCAACACAAAACAGCAGCACCGCCCGTTCGCCCTGCTCTGCCAGCACTCGCAGCGAATGCAGATGCTTGGTGCCGCGCACGCTTACTGAATCCGGAAAGTAGCCGTGGCCGTTCTGCTCTTTGAGGGTGACCTGCTTCACCTCGATATACGCCCGCCCCCGTTCTGGGTCGTCCAGCCTAAAATCCAGGCGGGCGTCGGCTACTTTCACCTCCCGACGCAAAGTGGCGTAGCCCGCCAAGGGTGCCAACTCCCCCGCCTCCAGCGCCGCTTCCACGATGCGATTAGCGCGGCCGGTATGCACCGAGGCGAGCGCCACCTGCCCACTGGCTTGGGGCAGCTCGATAAACTCCCACGTCCAGGCAAGCTTGCGCTTGGGGTTATCGCTGGGTGACAGCCACACCCGGCACCCTGGCACGTTCACCGCCTTCATTGAGCCGGTATTGGGGCAGTGGGCGACGACTTCGCGACCATCATCCAAACGCACATCGGCGAGAAAGCGCTTATAACGCTTGATCAGCGTGCCCGGCACCAGTGCCGGATAGGCCAGCATCACAGCCTGCCCACAAAGCGTGTAATCCGCGCCACCGCCTCTTCCAGGCGGGCCACATCATTGGTAAACGCAATGCGCACATGGTGTTCGCCGCCACGTACGGCAAAATCAATACCCGGGGTAATCGCCACGTTCTCTTCCTGCAGCAGGCGCTCGCAGAAGGCCTGGCTATCATGGCTGTAGCGGGAGATATCCAGCCATAGATAAAACGCCCCCTGGGGTGGGAGATCCGGTGCCAGCCCCAAGCCTGCAAGGCCCTCCAGCAGCACCTGGCGGCGCTCTTTCAGGGTTTCACGGCGCTGTTCAAGAATACCCCGGCACTCGGGCGTAAACGCCGCCAGGGCGGCATGCTGCGACGGCGTCGCCGCGGCCAGAAACATGTTTTGCGCCAGCCGCGTTAATGGCTCTACCGCATGCTCCGGCGCCACCAGCCAGCCCAAGCGCCAGCCGGTCATACCAAAATATTTTGAGAAGCTGTTGACCACAAAGGCGTTGGCCGAGAGCGACGTCGCCGACAGCGGCGCATCGTCGTAGTTAAGGCCCTGATAGATCTCATCGACAATCACTTCGCCTTCACGTTCAGCAACTGCATCAAGCACGGCGGAAAGCTGCTGAGCGCTCAACGTGTGGCCGGTGGGGTTGGAGGGCGACGCCAACATTGCCAGGCTCGTATCGTCACGCCAATGCTGGGCAACCAGGGTAGCGTCCAACTGCCAACCGCTATCACGCCCCACGGAGATCGCATCAATCTCAGCGCCCGCCAGGGCCATAAAGTGGCGGTTGCAGGGGTAGTTAGGGTCAGCCATCAACACCCGCGAGCCGCTTTCAACTAATAGCTGGCTGGCCAGCAGCAGTGCCCCCGACGCCCCTGGGGTTACCAAAATACGCGCTGGATCTACCGTAGCATTAAAGTGCTCAGCGTAATGCCCGGCGATCGCCTCGCGCAGCGCGGGGAGCCCCGCCGCTGGGGTATAGCGGGTATGGCCACTGACCAACGCCTGCTGCCCGGCAGCGATAATCGGCTCGGGGGTAGCAAAATCCGGCTCGCCTACTTCCAGGTGAATCACATCAAAGCCGGCGGCTTCCCGCGCCTGGGCCATTTCCAGCAGATGCATGACCCGAAAAGGGGCAACGTGATCGACACGCGAATTCCAGGCCATAACGGCTCCTTCATCTAATCATTTTTGAAACTGGACAAATATTGAAAAACTAACTAAAACATGGCGCTAGTCATATTCAAGGCCAAACATTCGTCGAAAGCTCACCATTATGCTTGCAACCCAGTCATTTTTCAGCTAAACAAGCATCCCTTTGGCGTGAGATCGTGACAATCGCTCATGGTCGATCAGTAGTCACATATGTAAGGGGCAGTCCCATGCCAGTAGCAGAAAAGAAACCGGAAGCGTCCAAGTCCTTCACCCCGTATGAGCCAGCGCCGGGTGAAGAGTATATGAACGAGCAGCAGCTAGCGCACTTCCGTCAGCTGCTGCTGGATTGGAAACAGGATCTCATGGAAGAGGTGGATCGTACTGTACGCCACCTGCAGGAAGATGCGAACAACTACGCCGACCCCGCCGACCGTGCTACCCAGGAAGAGGGCTTTAGCCTGGAGCTGCGTACCCGGGATCGCGAGCGTAAGCTGCTCAAGAAAATTAACGAGACGCTAGATAACATCGATGATGACGATTACGGCTTCTGCGAAGCCTGCGGCGTTGAAATCGGCATTCGTCGTTTAGAAGCTCGCCCCACCGCCACCCTTTGCGTGGATTGCAAAACCCTGGCGGAACTCAAAGAGAAACAGCTAGGCGGCTGAGCGCTAAAAGACCGTGCTACTCGAACGCGGGCACCTTAGGGTGCCCGTTTTTGTGAATGGCTTTTTGTGAATGATCAGCCCCTCTCAACAATGACGCTACCATGATTGATTTTGCTCGCTACCGGGGGCGCTTTGCCCCTACGCCCTCTGGCCCGCTGCACTTTGGCTCTTTGGTCGCCGCCTTAGGCAGCTATTTAGACGCCCGCGCAGCGGATGGGCAGTGGCTGGTGCGCATTGAAGATATCGACCCACCGCGCTGCCCTGAAGGCGCGGCGAGCACTATCCTGCGCCAGCTGGAATCCTTCGGCCTGGAGTGGAACGAAGCGATAATGTGGCAGCACAACCGCGGCGATGCTTACCAGCTGGCGCTTGACCAACTTATCCAACTCGGCCTTGCCTATCCCTGCAGCTGTTCGCGTAAGCAGTGGCAGGCGTTTGATATTTACCCCGGCTGGTGCCGCGATGGCGTTTGCGACGCGAACAAACCGCTGGCCTGGCGGCTGCGCAGCGACCGTGGCGAAAGCCCTATTCGCTGGCAAGACCGACTGTTTGGCGATCAGCAGTTTGACCCGGCTGAACTGGGCGATGTGGTATTAAAGCGTAAAGATGGCCTATGGGCGTATCAGCTCGCCGTGGTAGTGGATGACGCCGAGCAGCAGATTACCGATGTGGTACGCGGGCTCGATTTGCTCGATAACACCCCTTGGCAGCGCCAACTGCAGAGCGCGCTTCAATTGCCGCAGCCACGGTACCTGCATCTGCCACTCATTGTGACCGCGGAAGGGCAAAAGCTCTCCAAGCAAAACCTGGCCCCGCCTCTGGCAGAAGACGAGCAGGGGATACGCCAGCAGCTCTTTCAGGCGCTGGAAGCGCTTGATCAGGCACCACCCCAAGAACTTGCCTCAGAGCCCCCCGCGACTCAGCTACACTGGGCGGTAGCGAACTGGTCGTTGTTACGCTTAAGCCCAACGACACACCGTTTAAATCCCCCCTCACCTCCTGCAGGAGATTGATATGTACGTCTACCGCATCATGCTGTTTTTGGTGTTTGGCGGTTACCTGCTCTCTCCGCTACTGATGAATGGCTGGAGCGATCCTGAGGCTGCCTGGTACCGACCGTTTGCGATTTGGGGTGGCTTGATTGCGCTTACCCTCTGGCTGGAGCAGAAGAGAAAGCTTGATGAACGTTGAGATGAACGTCGAGATAGTCGGCGTCCTACTGCTTGGGCTGGGCTACCTGGCACTGCTGTTTGGCTGCGGTTTTGCGGTGGAGCGCGGCTGGGTGCCGGTGCGCATTACCCGCCACCCGATTGTTTACATCCTTGCCCTGGGTGTTTATGCCAGCGCCTGGGCGATTTACGGCAGCGTGGAAATGGCGGCCAACGCGGGGTTTGGCTACCTCGCCTACTACCTGGGCGCAGCGGGCGCCTTCTTACTCGCCCCTGTGCTGCTGGTGCCCATCCAGCGCATCACCCGCACCTATCAACTAACGTCGCTGGCGGATCTGTTTGCCTTCCGCTTTCGCTCCCGCTGGGCAGGTACGCTGGTCACCCTCGTCAGTCTACTGGCGGTGCTGCCACTGCTCGGCATTCAAGTACAAACCCTGAGCGAAGCCATCAATATCATCACCGCCAGCCAAGCGGGCGGTAGCGTTGCACTGCTGTTTTGCGCCGTTATTGCCGCCTTTGCGGTCATTTTCGGTGCCCGCCACAGTCAGTCTCATGGCCGCCACGACACCCTACTTAGCGTCATTGCATTTGAATCCATTGTTAAACTGCTGGCCATGCTGGGGCTGGGTGCGGTGGCGCTATGGATAGTGTTTGACGGCCCAGGCGATCTGCAGCTGTGGCTGGAAGGCCCCGGGGCTCTCCTCCAGCAACAGACACCCAAACTTGATCCGGCCCAGTGGCGCACCCTCCTGCTGCTGTTTTTTGTGGCGGCGTTTATGATGCCGCATCTGTTTCATATCAGTTTTGCAGAAAGTCTATCGCGACATACCCTGCTACAAGCGAGCTGGGCACTGCCGCTGTTTCTGCTGCTAATGGCGCTGCCTGTACCACTGATCTGGTGGGCCGCGCAGTCGGTTAATCCCGACATACCCATCACCGCCTATGCCGCCTACCTAATGACCGAACACTGGTGGGTGGGCGCACTGGCGTTTATCGGTGGGCTAGCCGCCGCCAGCGGCACCATGATTATGATTGCCCTGGCACTTTCAGGCATGGTGCTTAATCATATTGTGCTGGTAGCGAGGCCCCCTGAGGCACGCAGTGATCTCTACGGCTGGCTGCTGTGGCTGCGCCGAGGCTTAGTGGTCGCGGTGATTATCGGCGGCTGGGTGTTTTACCAGTGGGTAGGGCGCCACCATGGTCTCATCGGCTTGGGATTAGCCGCATTTGTCGGCATGGCCCAGTGCCTGCCCGGCATGTTGGCGCTGCTCTACTGGCCAGGCGCTAACCGTAAAGGCATGATTATTGGCCTCATCGCAGGCGTCGGCGTATGGCTATGGGGGCTATGGCTGCCGCTCATGCTCTCGTTACCGGCACCACAACTCCCCTTTACGCCATTTACCGCCGCTGATGCGCCGCTGTGGTACAACGTCACGCTGCTCTCGTTGGCGGTCAATATTCTGCTGCTGATAGTGATATCGCTGTTCACGCGTATTTCTGAGGGGGAGCAGTCCGCCGCAGAAGCGTGCTCCGTCGATGCGGTTATCCGCTCCAAGCGCTTTCCACTGGAAGCCGCGACGGCGAGCGACTTTTCTACTCACTTAGCCCACGCCCTCGGCGATGAGGCGGCTAGCCGTGAAGTTAACCGGGCCCTGAAAGCGCTCAACTTTACACCCCAGGAGCGCCGACCTTACGCGCTGCGTCGCTTGCGTGACCGTATTCAGGCCAATCTCTCGGGCCTAATGGGGCCATCGGTGGCGCGAGACATTGTTGATCGCTACCTTCCCTACCGCCACGACGACGCCCCGGAAACCGACGATATTCACTTCGTTGAAAGCCGCCTGGAAGCCTACCGCTCACGGCTGACAGGGTTAGCCCGTGAACTCGATGGTTTGCGCCGCCACCACCGCCAAACCCTGGCCTATTTACCAGTGGGGCTGTGTGTTCTGGGCGATGATGATGAGCTGCTAATGTGGAATCAGGCGCTCTCCCTACTCTCGGGCATTAGCGGTGAAAGCGTGATCGGCTCACGCCGTGACAGCCTACCCGCCCCTTGGCCCAGCCTACTCGGCGGGGTGCTAGAGACCACCTCAACCCCGCTCTACAAACAGGCGGTCACGCTGCACGGTAAAGACTATTTTTTGACCCTGCACAAAGCGATTCTCAGTGGCAATGACAGCCGTGGCGGCAGCGTTATTCTGATTGAAGACCATACCGAAATGAAGTGGTTGGAAGATGAGTTGGTGCATGCCGCGCGCCTAGCCTCTATCGGCCAGCTAGCGGCTGGAGTCGCCCACGAAATTGGCAACCCGATTACCGGCATCTCGTCGCTGGCGCAAAATCTACGCTACGACACCAACGACCCGGCCTTGCTGGAGACCGCCGATCAAATCCAGCAGCTAACCCAACGGGTCACCAAAATCGTTAACTCACTGGTTGGTTTTGCCCATGGGGGGCGCCAAACGGTACCGCTCCCTGCCTCACCCGTGGCACTTGCATCAATTAGCGAAGATGCACTGCACTTGATCCACCTCGCCCGCTCGGGAGAGGATGTTACCTTAACCAATGAAACGCCCGACGATGTGGTGGTGCGCGGCGATGCCCAGCGATTAACGCAAGTGATGGTCAACCTGCTGAGCAATGCCCGGGATGCCTGCGGCAATGGGGGAGAAGTGCACATGACCGCAGGACGCCACGAGCAGCTTGCCTGGTGGCGGATAACCGATAACGGTCAGGGCATCGATCCACGCGTGCGTGAGCACCTATTCGAGCCCTTTACCACCACCAAACCCGCCGGCGAGGGCACCGGTCTGGGCCTTTCATTGGCCTACCAGATTATCAATGAGCACCAGGGTAAAATAGACGTGGCTTCGCCACCCCCCGGACAGCCTCGCGGCACGGCCATTACGTTATGGCTGCCGCTTTACCAACAGGATGATCAGCCAACCCATGCCCAGGATTCTGATTGTTGAAGATGAAGCGATTATTCGCAGCGCGTTAAAGCGCCTTCTGGAACGCCACGACTATACGGTCAGCGAAGCAGGCAGCGCTGAGGAGGCCAGCCAGCTTGAACTCACTGGGTTCGACCTCATCATCAGCGACCTGCGGCTGCCGGGCGAGCCGGGTACCACACTAATTACCGCCGCAGCCCCCGTACCGGTATTGATCATGACCAGCTACGCCAGCATGCGCTCTGCGGTGGAAGCGCTCAAACAGGGGGCCGTGGACTACGTGGCCAAGCCCTTTGACCACGCGGAGCTACTGGAGACCGTTGAGCGGATACTACACAAGCAGTCGATGCAGCAGAGCCCACCGCCGGATATCACCGATGCAGGCGGCAGCCGACAAACCATGATCGGCAACTGCGTTGCCATGCAGCAGGTCTACACCCGCATTAGTAAAACCGCCCCCGCCGATGTCACCGTATTGATTCTTGGTGAGTCGGGCACCGGTAAAGAGCTGGTAGCACGGGCCATTCACCAGCAGAGCAAGCGCGCCAAGGCACCGCTGATCTGCGTCAACTGCGCAGCGATTCCTGAAACGCTGATCGAGTCCGAGCTGTTTGGCCATGAGAAAGGCGCTTTTACCGGCGCCAGCGCAGCGCGCACCGGGTTAGTCGAAGCCGCCGATGGCGGTACGCTATTTTTGGATGAGATTGGCGAGCTGCCGCTGGATGCCCAGGCGCGTCTGCTGCGCGTTCTTCAAGAGGGTGAAATCCGTAAAATTGGCTCGGTGGAAACCCGCCACGTCAATGTCCGCCTGATTGCGGCCACCCATCGTGACCTGCGCGCGCTGTCAAAAACCGGCGAGTTCCGCCTTGACCTTTACTACCGGCTGAACGTGATGCAGATCGAGCTGCCGCCGCTGCGCGAACGCGAGGACGACGTGCTTGAAATCGCCGACATTCTGCTCGACAAGGCGTGTAAACGCCACGAACGCACGGGGCTGCGTTTGTCCCGCGCAGCCCGCCAGGATCTGCGCGACTACCCTTGGCCGGGTAACGTTCGCGAGCTGGAGAATGCCCTTGAGCGCGGCGTGATTCTGGCCGAGGGGCATCTGATCCACCCGGATGACCTGGGTCTAGCGCCGACCACCCCACGCCCGCATCCGCCCTCTGGCTCGTCCGGCACATCTGCTGTCAGTGGTAGCGGTGATAAAAGTGCTGAAGAGAATGAAGATGATCTCTCTCTAGAAGATTATTTTCAGCATTTTGTCCTCGAACACCAAGACCAGATGAGTGAAACCGAACTGGCACAAAAACTGGGCATTAGCCGTAAAAACCTTTGGGAGAGGCGTCAGCGGCTTGGCATACCGCGCAAAAAAACCGCCCGGCGCCCAGGTTAAGCACCTGGGCACTACTATCCTTTCGCGCCTCCACAGCGAACCTACGACCATCGTCTAATATACTGATTTAAATAAGAAATATTCTGCCTTTCGCTACCCAGGCATTGTTACCTTCCCACACAACGCCGCGCACAAACTGACGCAAAAGGGGTAACACTTTTCGCGCCGCAAAGTTCCGCAGCGACTTAAAAAACTCCAACCTTCTGAAATTTATAATTTATTAAATAGGTGGCACAGGGTCTGCAGTATTACTGGGTAAGAAAAACAAACTGGGCATAGCGCCAGGTCGCCAACAAAAACAACATGACCTCGCCAGAACCTGAGCCACAACAAAAACAACAGGGCCAGGTAGAGATAACGGCACTAACAAGAACAATAGGCTTGAGTCTCATTACTTGCTTGCGCAGGCAACACAGGCGCAGCGAACAACAATAAGAGTTAGCAAGTGGCCCGAAAGGACGCGACGTACAACGTGACTTGGCATCCTAATAACAACAATAGCTGTCAGCGTGTACACCCCGGCGCCAATAATAATTCCCCGGGGGGAGAAAAGTTCGCGGTTGGATTATTGTTTTGAATACGAGGCGGTCGGAACCATCGTTATCCTTACGCCTACCGACTGCGGTGCGTATTCAGGGCGATGTGCCATCATGAAGAAAAATAGCAGCACGGAAGCTGATTAATTGCTTGACAGGGGAGGCTCTCTTAGCCTCCCCTTTCCGTGTTTAAAGCCTGGGCTTAAAACCTGTGTTAGCCTCCGCCAGCGTCAAATGCTTTGCAAGCCGCTCTTTGCAAGCCATAGAGGGTCGGCTACACTCAGCCATTCGTGGTTTATGTTCAGTACTCGTTTGACGTGTTTTCTAACGACTATTTTTACGGCCATTTTTTCGTACCTGCGAGTTGAAATCGTCGCATGTTTAAAGGATTTACCCGTTTCCTACACAGCCCGGGGGAGCAATTGAAAACCTTGCTTGATCCCCAAGAGAGCACCACCAACGCCCTCACTCCGCGCAACATCCCTCGGTCCGAGCACCCTGTTTCTCGCCAGCACATCAGCGATGCCGCGTTAAAAGTGCTTTATCGCCTTAGCGGCGCGGGTTTCGACGCCTATTTGGTGGGCGGCTGCATTCGTGATGCGCTGCTTGGCAAGATGCCCAAAGATTTTGATGTCGCCACCAACGCCACGCCAGAGCAGGTTCGCGATCTATTTCGTAACTCGCGCCTGATCGGCCGCCGTTTTCGGATTGTCCATGTTCGCTTTGGCCGCGAGGTCATTGAGGTCACCACCTTCCGTGGCAAACCCCAAGACGAGCATGGCGACCACATTGCCCACCAGTCCGATGAAGGGTTACTGCTGCGCGACAATGTGTGGGGCAATATTGAAGAAGACGCGCTGCGCCGCGACTTTACCGTTAATGCGCTCTACTACAATATCGCCGACTTCAGCATCACTGATTTTGCCAATGGTGCCGAGGATATTAAGACCCGCACCCTGCGCCTGATTGGCGACCCGGCGACACGCTACCGCGAAGACCCGGTACGCATGCTGCGGGCGGTGCGCTTTGCGGCTAAGCTCGACTTCACGCTAGACCCCGCCACCGAAGCGCCGATGTACGATCAGGCACCGCTGCTGCTGCAGATTCCACCAGCACGGCTATTCGATGAAGTCCTCAAGCTGTTTATGTCGGGCCACGGTTTGGTCACCTTCCGGCTACTCAGCCACTACGGCCTGTTCGGCATGCTGTTCCCCGAGGCCGAAGAAGCCATGGCCGATGCCGCCTGGGCCGAAGAGCTGATTGAGCAGGCGCTGACCAACACCGATAAACGTATTGCCGAAGAGCGCCCCGTCACCCCGGCCTTCCTGCTGGCAGCGTTTTTATGGGCCCCGGTCAAGCATCGCCAGGAAGCGCTGGAGCAAGAGGGCATGCCGCCCATTCCGGCGCTTCAAGCAGCCGCTCAGCAGGTGGTATCCCGGCAGTTAGAGTTCACCTCGATTCCCAAGCGCTTTGGCATCCCCATGCGGGAAATTTGGGAATTACAGCAGCGCCTACCCCAGCGGCGCGGTAAAAAGGCCTTTCAAACCCGCGAACATTCGCGTTTCAGAGCGGGCTATGACCTGCTGCTGCTGCGCGAACAGGCGGGCGAGATACCCAGTGGTTTAGGCGAATGGTGGACGGCGTTTCAGCGCGGCGATGAGCACGAACAGCGTCGCCTGCTGCAAAAAGTTGGCGGCGACCCCGCCAGCCAGGGCGACCGTCGTCGCAAACGGCGCCGTAAGCCGAGCGCGCCGGAGTAGTGGGTGCTCCTCCCCAACTCGCCTATGTCGGCTTGGGTAGCAATCTGGAGTCGCCTATCGAGCAGGTTCGCGAGGCCCTCAACGAGCTGGCAATGCTACCGCTAAGTCGATTGGTGGCAGCATCATCGCTTTACGCCAGCCGCCCGGTGGGGCCGCAGGATCAGCCGGACTTTATCAACGCGGTGGCAGCGCTGGAGACCCGGCTCTCGCCGCTGGCGCTACTCGACCAGCTTCAGGCGTTAGAGCAGCAGCATCGCCGCCGCCGCCAGCGCCACTGGGGGCCCCGCACGCTCGATCTTGACCTGCTGCTCTACGCTGATGACCATATCAACTCCCCGCGTTTACGCGTACCGCACCCGCAAATGACTGCCCGGGCCTTTGTATTGCTCCCCCTCGCAGAGATCGCCCCCTCTCTAGACCTCCTCCAACAGCCGCTATCCACGTGGCTTGAGCAAGTTGAGAACCAAGGTTTGGAACGCTTACCCTGCGCCTAGTTGCGGCTAACGCTACCATTTGACACAAATCTCGACACCGACACCCCATTCAGGTAACAATTGCCGGTTACGCCACTTCGCGCATGCAGGGATGCAGCATCAATAATGGTCGGCTGCCTATGTCGCAGCGGCCTCACGTAAAACATGAGAGCACGCCATGAAAACCGTCACCCTAAGCACGCTGCAGGCCTATAAGCAGGCTGGCGAGACGTTCAGTTGCCTAACCGCTTACGACGCCTCCTTTGCCCATGCGGCAAGCCAGGCAGGCATTGATGTCCTGCTCGTCGGTGATTCGCTGGGCATGGTGCTACAGGGCCATAACAGCACCCTCCCCGTCACCATTGACGACATCGTTTACCACACCCGCTGCGCGGCACGTGGTAAAGGCCATAGCCTGCTGATGGTGGATCTACCCTTTATGAGCAACGCCACCACCGAGCGCCTGTTGGAAGATGCCGGTGCCGTGATGCGCGCGGGAGCGGAACTGGTCAAGCTGGAAGGCGAAGCGTGGATGGCCGATGGCATTCGTGAACTCACCCGCCGCGGCGTACCGGTATGTGCCCACCTAGGCTTAACCCCGCAAACCGTGCATCAGCTAGGCGGCTATAAAGTGCAGGGGCGCGACGCCGCTCAAGCGGAACGCATCATTAATGACGCAAAAGTACTTGTCGAGGCGGGCGCTTCGGTGATTCTGCTCGAGTGCGTTCCTGCCAGTCTGGGCAAAGCGGTCACCGCTGCGCTGGATGTGCCGGTGATTGGCATTGGCGCAGGGCCAGATACCGATGGCCAGATTCTGGTGATGCACGATGTGCTCGGTATCACCCATGGCCGCACACCCCGCTTTGTAAAAAACTTCATGGCCGAGGCTGATAGCATTCAAGCTGCTTTTCAGGACTACCATGAAGCGGTCAAAACCCGCGCCTTCCCGGCTCAAGAGCACTGTTTTTAATCGGTTTTTCGTCGCTCAGTGTGGAATTAACTCTGCCAGCATGAAGATAGTTCCTGTGGGAGGGAGCTTCAGCTCGCGAATGTTTGGGCTATTAGCATGATGAAGCCAAGGGGGTGCCTGCGGCACCCTTCGTCGAAGTGTCGAACCACCGCTGAAGCGGCCTCCCACAACAGATAGCTGGCTTAGTGGTTGCGATCTGAATCGTGAGATACAAAATAGCCAACCAATATTAAATCTACATTTGATGACGAATAGCCTTTAATCACTGTTTTTAAGCGCCGTTTTTAAAAGACGCCTTAACTATCGCCCCACTTTGTTACTAATGCGAAACGACTATGCGCACTTTGCGAGACATTGATCAGCTACGCAGCACGCTGCGAGATTACCGCCAACGCGGCCAGCGTATTGCCCTGGTACCCACCATGGGCAACCTACATGCCGGGCACCTAGCGCTGGTCGCCTGCGCGCGCCAGCACGCCGATATCGTGGTCGCAAGCCTGTTCGTCAATCCGATGCAGTTTGGCCCAGGCGAAGATTTAGACGGCTACCCGCGTACCTTTGATGCCGATCAAGCGCAGCTTATCGAGGCTGGCTGCGACGTGCTGTTCGCCCCGGCGGTGAGCTCGCTCTACCCCAACGGCTTGGACGCCCAGACCCGCGTGCATGTGCCCGTGGTGGGCGAAGGGCTGTGCGGCGGCTCACGCCCCGGCCATTTCGACGGTGTCTCCACCGTGGTCAGCATGCTGTTTAATCTGGTACAGCCAGACGTTGCCTGCTTTGGGGAGAAGGATTACCAGCAGCTGGCGGTGATTAGGAAGCTGGTGTGCGACCTGCACATGCCTATCGAGATTATCGGCGTGCCCATCGTGCGCGCAGAAGATGGCTTGGCACTGTCATCACGCAACGGCTATTTGAGTAGCGAGGAGCGTGCAATCGCCCCTGCGCTTTATCGCACGCTGTGTACGCTTCGCGATGCGTTAGAGCGAGGAGAACCTATCGAAAAGGTACTACACCAGGGCCACACCGCGCTGTATGATGCGGGCTTTACGCTGGACTACCTGGAACTGCGCGATGCCACGCTAGGCCCCATTAACCTAGCGACCCGCCATGCGGTACTGCTGGCCGCCGCCAAGCTGGGCCCGGCGCGATTAATCGACAACCTCACTGTTCGACTCCCGGCCAGCGCTGCCAGAGAATAAACAAACAACGGGTAAAAATAGGAACTCACATGCATACCATCATGCTCAAAGCCAAGCTGCACATGGCACGCGTCACTCACGCGGTACTCAACTACGAAGGCTCCTGCGCCATCGACGGCGACCTGCTGGATATGGCGGGCATTCGTGAAAATGAGCAGATCCAGATTTACAACGTCGAGAACGGCGAACGCTTCACCACTTACGCTATCCGCGGTGAGGAAGGCTCCAAGCTTATCTCGATCAACGGCGCTGCGGCCCACCTCGCCGCCCCTGGCCACCGGATCATTATCTGCAGCTACGCCCACTACTCCGAAGCAGAACTGGAAAATCACCAGCCTGCGCTGGTGTATCTGCAGGAAGGTAACCACGTCAGCCACACCAGCAATATTATTCCAGTGCAGCTAGCCTAATCAAAATTTGGCTAATCATAGCGCTTCTAACGCTTTCTCCTGACGGGCCACATGTTGGCCCGTTTTTATTTGCCTATAAATGCGTATTGCCGCCATGCACCACCTTCCCCTATGCTGAAGAGACGGCTGACAGAGTACGAATAAAAGAGTACGGCTGACAGAGCACGCCTATCGGGCATCTGGCTTCAGACTGTCTGTTAATTACTCGAGGAGTCATTTTATGCAAGAAGTAGTCATTGTTGCGGCACGCCGCACCGCTGTAGGCGCTTTCGGTGGTTCCCTGGCAGGTATTGCCGCGAGCGACCTGGGCGCCTTGGTAATCAAAGATATACTCGCCTCCACCGGCGTTTCTCCCGATCAAGTTGACGAAGTATTGCTGGGCCAGGTGCTCACCGCGGGCGTTGGCCAAAATCCGGCGCGCCAAGCGGCTATCAAAGGCGGCCTACCGGATTCGGTACCGGCCATGACCATCAACAAAGTGTGTGGCTCAGGCCTTAAAGCGCTGCATCTCGCGACTCAGGCAATTCGCTGCGGCGATGCCGAGCTGATTCTGGCCGGCGGCCAGGAAAATATGTCCGCCTCTCCACACGTGCTGCCCAACTCCCGCAACGGCCAGCGCATGGGTGATTGGAAGGCAATTGATTCCATGGTGCACGACGGCTTATGGGACGCTTTCAACAACTACCATATGGGCATTACCGCCGAGAACTTAGCCGAGAAGTACGGTATCACCCGCGAAGCGATGGACGAGTTCGCCGCAGCGTCACAGCAGAAAGCCGCTGCCGCCATCAAAGAAGGTAAGTTCAAAGGTCAGATCGTGCCGGTGGAAATTCCCCAGCGCAAAGGCGACCCGGTGGTGTTTGATACCGACGAGAACCCACGGGAAGTTACCGCGGAGAAGCTCGGCGGCATGCGCCCTGCGTTTAAGAAAGACGGTACCGTTACCGCCGGTAACGCCTCGGCGCTCAACGACGGCGCGGCGGTGGTGATGCTCTGCTCCGCCGAAAAAGCTAAGCAGTTGGGGCTAGAGCCACTGGCACGTATAGCGGCTTACTCCAATGCAGGCGTTGACCCTGCCATTATGGGTATCGGCCCCGCACCGGCCACTCGCCGCTGCTTGGAAAAAGCGGGCTGGAGCCTGGACGACCTGGACTTGGTGGAAGCCAACGAAGCGTTTGCCGCTCAAGCGCTATCCGTCAACAAAGAGCTCGGCTGGGATACGTCTAAAGTGAACGTCAACGGCGGCGCGATTGCCCTAGGCCACCCCATTGGTGCCTCCGGCTGCCGCGTACTGGTCACGCTGCTCCACGAAATGATCGCCCGCGACGCCAAGAAAGGCCTCGCGACGCTGTGTATCGGCGGCGGTCAGGGCGTAGCACTGGCTATCGAGCGTCCTTGATTATTGTTTGAGGTAAGCGCTTAGCCAATGCCCCCGCTGATCGCGGGGGCATTTTTTTTGCGCCTCTTGGCTCAACGTGTTTTCTGGCCAACGACCTTGGCTGGCGTGCTTAGTACCAGTAGCGCGCCTAGCAGGAATAATCCGGATGCGGCCCACATGGCAATGGGCAAGCTAGTGCCATCGACGATACGCCCACCCAGCATGGCGCCCAGGCCAATAGACATATTGAAGGTAAACGCCATCAATGCCGTGGCGGCTTCGGTGTTGGGTGCTGTGCGTATAATCCAGGTTTGAATGCTGACCGATACGCTGCCAAACACCGCGCCCCACATCATGAGCAACATGACGCCGCTGCTCGGCTGAACACCCAGCAGCGGGAACACGGCGACAACGATAAGCAGCAGGCTGGGAATCGCCAGCACAGCGCGGTAGGGGTGGCGTCCGGCAAACATGCCTGCCGCAATATTGCCCATAATGCCCGCCGCCCCATAAAGCAGCAGCAGGCTGCTCACATGGCGTTGGGAAATACCGCTGATCTCTTGCAGGATAGGGCTAATAAAGGTATAGGCAGCAAAGTGGCCAACCACTACAAAGGCGGTGGTTAACACCGCGACTCGCACACCGCGATTGCTAAACTGCTGCGCCAATACCCGCAAACGCACAGGTTCTCGCGGTGGTAGCGGCGGTAGCCAACACCACAGCGCAACGGCCGTTAACAGGCTTAGCCCTCCCAGCGCCCCAAAGGCGACCCGCCAGTTGCTTAGATCCCCCAGCAGCGTACCCAACGGCACACCCAGCACCGAGGCTGCCGCGACGCCACCAAAAATCATCGTCATCGCTTTTGGCACTTGGGCTTCAGGCACCAGCCGTGGGGCAATACTGCCCGCCACCGCCCAAAATCCACCAATACTAAGCCCCACTAATACCCGAGCGGCGAGCAGCAGGATAAAGCTGCCGGCCAATGCTGAAAGCACACTCCCTGCCACCATCACGGCCATCAATACAGTGAGCATAATGCGCCGATCCAAGCGCCCCACCGCTACCGGCAGCAGCGGGGCTGAAAAGGCAGCGACCACGCCGGGCACGGTGACCATTAAGCCTGCCATGCCGGGGGTAACGCCCATGCTCGATGCCACCTGGGAAAGCAACCCAATCGGCAGCTGCTCAGCGGTCACCAATAAAAAAATGCCGATCATCACGGCCACCACCGCCCACCAGCGCGGCGCTTGTTCCTGCTCCATCTACTGCTCCCTGATTCTTTAAATCCCGGCGAACAAAGCTATAGCTAACAGCAAAACCAGATCTAGCAAAAAGTGCTTAGCTAAAACGGTACCTAGCAAAAACAGTACTTAGTAAAAACAGTACTTAGTAAAAACACCGCCCCCGCAGCCAGAGGCTACGAGGGCGGTGTCAGAAACCTAGCCAGCGATTTAAATCGTCGCTTCGGTTTCCGCTGCTTCCGCTGCAAAAGCGGCTTTCTCTTCTTCGGTGATCTCTTTCATCGACAGCTTAACGCGGTTGCGGTTGTCGATATCCAGCACCTTAACGATCACGTCATCGCCTTCGTTCAAGAAGTCGCGCACGTTATTAACGCGCTCGGCTACGATCTGCGAGATGTGAACCAAACCATCGGTACCCGGCATGATGTTAACGAACGCACCGAAGTCGGCAATACGCACGACCTTGCCGTGATACAGCTTGCCGATTTCCGCTTCAGCGGTAATCGCCAGTACGGTGTCGATGGCGCGCTTGGCGGCGGCTTTATCTTCCGCGTAGATACGCACGGTGCCATCGTCGTCGAGGTCAATAGAGGCGCCGGTGTCTTCGCAGATTTTGCGAATGGTTGCGCCACCTTTACCGATTACGTCGCGGATTTTGTCTGGATCGATTTTAATCGTTGCCATGGACGGCGCGTTGTCGGAGACATCGCTACGGCTCTGGCTGATCACGACATTCATTTGCTCGAGAATACTCAGTCGCGCGGTCAGTGCTTGCTGCAGCGCGAGCTCCATAATCTCTTCGTTGATGCCTTCGATCTTGATGTCCATCTGCAGGGCGGTGACGCCCTCTTCGGAACCGGCAACTTTAAAGTCCATATCGCCGAGGTGATCTTCGTCACCCAGGATATCGGTCAATACCGCAAAACCGTCCGGGTCTTTTACCAAGCCCATGGCAATACCGGCGACCGGTGCTTTTAACGGCACGCCTGCGTCCATCAGGGCCAGCGAAGAGCCACATACAGAGGCCATGGAGCTGGAACCGTTAGACTCGGTAATTTCAGACACCACACGAATGGTGTAAGGGAAGACGTCTTCTGACGGCAGCATTGCCTGCACGCCACGACGTGCTAAGCGGCCATGGCCGATTTCGCGACGCTTCGGGCCACCCATAAAGCCGGCTTCACCCACCGAGTAGGGAGGGAAGTTGTAGTGCAGCATAAAGCGGTCTTTACGCTCACCTTCCAGTGATTCGATTAGCTGTGAATCACGCAGCGTGCCCAGCGTTGCTACGGCAATCGCCTGGGTCTCACCACGCGTAAAGACGGCAGAGCCGTGCGCTTTTGGCAGCACACCGACTTCGATGGCCAGCGGACGAACGGTTTGATTGTCACGACCGTCAATACGCGGCTCGCCTTTGACCACCCGTGAACGCACAACGCGTTTTTCCAGGCTAGCAAAAGCACCTTTGACGTCATCTTTACTGAACTTGTCGTTAACCGGTTCGCCTTCATCGGCTGCCAGCTGTTCAATCGCCTGGTCTTTCAACTCAGCCAGTGCATCCTGGCGCTGCATTTTGTCGGTGATGCGGTAAGCGTCGCCCACTTTAGCTTCAAAGGCATCGGCCATGGCGGCTTTGAGCGCCTGGTTCTCTTCGGCGGCCTGCCACTCCCAGCGCGGTTTGCCCGCTTCAGCGACCAGTTCGTTAATGGCACTGATCGCGACCTGCATTTCCTGGTGACCGAACAGAACGGCGCCCAGCATTTCATCTTCGAGCAGCTCTTTTGCTTCAGACTCAACCATCAGCACGGCTTTTTCAGTACCGGCAACGACCATGTCGAGCTCAGAGGAGGCCAGTTCTTCAACCGTTGGGTTGAGGAAGTAGCCTTTCTCTTCGTTAAAACCAACCCGGGCTGCGCCAATCGGGCCACTAAAAGGCACGCCAGAGATGCTCAGCGCCGCGGAGGTGCCAAGCAGTGCGGCGATATCCGGATCGTGGTTACGGTCGGTAGAGAGAACGGTACACACGACCTGCACTTCGTTCATGAAGCCTTTGGGAAACAGCGGACGGATCGGGCGATCAATCAGCCGCGAGGTCAGCGTCTCTTTCTCGGTGGGACGACCTTCGCGCTTGAAGAAGCCGCCAGGAATCTTGCCCACTGCGTAGGTTTTCTCTTGGTAGTGTACCGAGAGGGGGAAAAAGGGTTGGCTCGGATTTGCCTCTTTACGAGCAACAACGGTACACAGCACGACGGTGTCATCCATGGTAACCATGACAGCGCCGGTAGCTTGGCGGGCAATACGCCCGGTTTCGAGCGTGACGGTGCTACGACCGTACTGGAACGTTTTCTTTACCGGATTCACAGCGACTTCCTTCAGCATTATCAATATCTACTTGTCTATTCGTTTAGGTCGTTTTGACTCGTTACCATTCTAGGCGCTGGAGCGCGATAGGGCTACCAGTTCCCTACTTGCCGTAAACACGAAACATAAAAAAACGGGCAGCTCACAAGGAGCTGCCCGTTTCTAATCGTTGCCGTTAAGGCTTAACGACGCAGACCTAAACGCTGAATCAGAGACTGATAGCGTTCGAAATCTTTACGCTTTAGGTAGTCCAGCAGCTTACGACGCTGGTTAACCATGCGGATCAGACCACGACGCGAGTGGTGATCCTGTTTGTTGGTCTTGAAGTGATCCTGCAGGCCATTAATGTTGGCGCTCAGCAGTGCAACCTGCACTTCAGGGGAACCGGTATCGTTGTCGCCGCGGCCGTATTCAGTGACGATCTCGGCCTTCTTCTCAGCGGTTAAAGCCATCTGTCTCTCCAGTAAGCAATATGCCTAAAAATGAATGGTTGAGACCACGCATATTTGCAGTCTCAGGCTACTGTTTTCTACGTACACGTTTCGACGTGCACGTCGGATCTTGCAATTTTCACGTAGACGGCCGCCTCCTTGCAACGCTGTTTACGAGATAGCGACGGTACTTAACAGTCGCTTAGGCGCCACTTCCTGAGCACCTTTCACTACGCCAAGGCCGATAAACGTCTCGGCGTAATAAAGTCGGGCTACTTCGTCCGGGGCTAATGCGCCGGTTTCGAGAGCAGCGGGCTGGCCATGGGCCAAACGTGAATGGGCGGTGTCGTCTACCGTCAGTAACGGTAAATGGTTCACCAACACATCCACGGGCATCAGCTCAGCTTCCAGTGCCGCTTGGTCGGCCAATGCTTCCAAGGCCTCTAGCGTCCACATCGCGTCGGCTAAAAAAGGTCCCGTTTTGAGCCTTCTTAGTTGACTGATGTGTGCACCACAGCCAAGCGCTTGGCCAATATCTTCGGCTAACGTGCGGATGTAAGTGCCTTTACTGCAGCTTACTTCCAGTTCAAAAGCAGTGCCTTCAAACGATAGCAGGCGCGCATCATACACGCTTACGCGCCGGGCTGCACGCTCTACCTGCTTGCCTTCACGGGCCAACTCGTAAAGTTTTTTGCCCTGATGCTTGAGGGCAGAATACATGGGCGGCACTTGGTCAATCTCACCGCGAAAACGGGTGAGCACAGCTTCCACGTCATCGGCGCTTAGGCTGGGAACCTCATGCTGCTCAATAATCGTGCCTTCTGCATCGCCGGTATCGGTGATCAACCCTAGCTCTACCCGGGTGCGATACACCTTGTCGGCTTCCAGCAAGTGCGATGAAAACTTGGTCGCTTCGCCTAGACAAATCGGCAATAACCCGGTTGCCATCGGGTCTAGCGTGCCGGTGTGCCCGGCTTTTTGAGCCTGGAACAACCGACGCACACGCTGCAGCGCATGGTTGCTGGAAACGCCCTTGGGCTTATCCAGCAGTAGTACGCCATTAACCGGCAAACCGCGACGTTGACGCGCCACTAGCGAGTTTCCTCACTTTGCTGGGCGTCGCCGTCTGAGGCACTGTCTTGGCCAGCGTCTTGATAATCGTCATCATCATCGTTTTGATAGCGTGCACGATCCGTCGTCACCGCTTCATCAATCAATGAAGAAAGTTGCTGACCGCGCACCACGCTCTCATCGAAATGAAAACGCAGCTCCGGTACGTGACGTAGCTTGATGCGCTTGGCAATCTGGCTTCTTAGAAAACCGGCAGCGCGCTTAAGCACCTGCAGATTCTCTTTAATACGCTCGGGCTCTTGTTCACCCAACAGAGTGACGTAGACGTCGGAGTAGCCAAGGTCACGGCTAACGGTGACACCGCTGACCGTGACCATGCCCAAACGCGGGTCTTTCACTTCTCGTTGGATCAACACCGCCAGCTCCTTTTGGAGCTGGTCGGCTACCCGGTCGGTACGCTTAAATTCGCGCATGTTTAGCTCCTCGCAGCCTTACAGGCTACGCTCGACCTTCACTTGGTCGAAGACTTCGATCTTATCGCCGACTTGGACATCGTTGTAGTTCTTCACGCCGATGCCACACTCCATGCCGTTGCGCACTTCCTGCACATCGTCTTTGAAGCGGCGCAGCGATTCGAGTTCGCCTTCGTAGATCACCACGTCATCACGCAACACGCGGATCTTCTTATTACGGTGCACGCTGCCTTCAACCACCATACAGCCGGCGATGGCACCAATCTTCGGCGCCCGGAATACATCGCGCACTTCAGCAATACCGACGATCTCTTCTTTCCACTCAGGTGCGAGCATACCGCTCATCGCCTGTTTGACCTCGTCGATCAGCTGGTAAATAACGCTGTAGTAGCGCAGATCCAGACCTTCACGTTCGATGATCTCACGGGCAGCGGCGTCAGCACGGACGTTAAAGCCGACCACGATGGCTTCAGAAGCAAGCGCCAGGTTAGCATCGGTACCGGTGATACCACCGACACCCGAGGACACCACCGCCACTTCGACTTCATCGGTGGAAAGCTCTTCCAAGGCACCTTTGATCGCTTCCAGCGAGCCTTGCACATCGGCTTTGAGGACGATGTTGACCTTGGCCACTTCGTCTTGGCCCATCTGGCTGAACATGTTCTCCAGCTTGGCCTTCTGCTGACGCGCCAGGCGCACTTCACGGTATTTGCCTTGACGGAAGTTAGCCACTTCGCGGGCTTTCTTCTCGTCAGCGACAACCATAAAGTCATCACCGGCATCCGGCGTACCGCCCAAGCCTTGAATCTCTACCGGCATGGCCGGGCCAACCGAATCAACCTGCTGGGCAAGTTCGTTAGTCAGCGCACGTACGCGACCGTAGTGCAGACCTGCCAGGACGATATCGCCCTTTTTCAGCGTACCGTTCTGAACCAGTACGGTAGCCACAGGACCACGACCCTTATCAAGACGTGATTCAACCACCACGCCTTTACCCGGCGCAGAAGGAACCGCTTTAAGCTCGAGCACTTCAGAGGCCAGCTGGATCGCTTCCAGCAGCTCTTCCATACCTTCGCCGGTCTTGGCGGAGACGTGAACAAACTGCGTATCACCGCCCCACTCTTCGGAGATCACGCCGTGCTGCGAAAGCTCATTCTTGATGCGATCAAGATCGATACCATCTTTGTCGATCTTGTTGACCGCGACCACCATGGGCACTTCAGCAGCTTTGGAGTGTTCAATCGCCTCAATCGTCTGAGGCATCACGCCATCGTCGGCAGCCACAACCAGAATAACCACGTCTGTCGCCTTGGCACCACGGGCACGCATGGCGGTAAACGCCGCGTGGCCTGGGGTATCCAGGAAGGTCACGCCACCGTGGTTATCTTCCACGTGGTAGGCACCGATATGCTGGGTAATACCACCCGCTTCACCGGTCGCCACTTTCGCTTTACGGATGTAATCCAGCAGCGAGGTTTTACCGTGGTCAACGTGACCCATCACCGTCACAACGGGTGAGCGCGTGATCTCTTCGCCTTCATAGGAGATGCCTTCAAGCATTTCCGTTTCCAGCGCGTCATCTTTCACCAGCTTCGGCGTATGACCCATCTCTTCCACCACGATCGCAGCCGTATCCTGATCGATGGTTTGGTTGATGGTCACCGCAGCGCCCATGTTAAACATGGCCTTGATCACTTCGTTGGCCTTGATCGACATCTTGTCGGCCAATTCCGCTACGCTGATCGATTCAGGGATCGATACTTCACGCACGATCGGCTGAGTCGGCTTCTGGAAAGCGTGCTTGCCATTGCCGGTCTGATTGCCACCACGGCGACCACCGCGACGCTGTTCGGCACGTTTTACCTTCTTACCGCCGCCACCGCGCTTGCGCTCTTCGCGATCACCACGATCTTCATCGTCACGGCGACCTTTGTTCTTCGCTGCCGTTTTCTTAGGCGGAGCGGTACGACGGTCAGTGCGGCCCTCTTTCGGCGGCGCTGGCGGCATATCGTCACCGGACGGCGTATCGTCGATTTCAAGATTCGGCACCGGAATGTCGGGCGTAGCCGGTGCTTTGGCTGCAGCAGGCGCTTTCGGCTTGGCTTCAGACTCTTTACTGCGAGCCGTCGCTTCAGCTTCTTTATTACTACGCGCGGTGGCTTCCGCTACCTGTGCAGCGCGGGCTTTCTTAGCAGCGGCTTTTTCTTCGGCTTCACGCGCATCAGACACTTTGCGCTCAGCTTCGGCTTCCGCCATATCGCCCACTAGCTGGCGCGGGCCGGTATAGCTAGGCTCCGGCGCTTTCGGCTTTTCATCTTCAGCGCTTTTGACGTAGGTTTTTTTCTTACGTACCTGCACTTCAATGGTTTTGCCGCGCTCGCCGGTATTGATACGGCTACGGGTTTTGCGCGTCAGCGTGATGCGGTTTTTGCCCGCTTCAGGGGTGTCGCTACCGCCGTGGCTCTTCTTCAAGAAACTCAGTAGCTTCTGCTTATCTTCTTCAGACACAGCATCGCTTTCAGAAGCGTGTTTCAAACCCGCTTCTTTCATTTGCTCTAGTAGGCGAGGCACATCACGGCCCACCTTTCCTGCGAAATCTTTAACTGTCATATCTGACATATTGACCCTCCTCAGCCCGTGACCTGTTTACTGTGTGTTCGAATCCGATGCGTCATCGACTTCAAACCAGGGCGCACGGGCAGTCATGATCAGTGCCGCTGCGCGCGCTTCGTCCAACTCCTCGATATCGACCAGATCGTCGACAGACTGCTCGGCGAGATCTTCCATGGTAACGATGCCGCGACTGGCCAGAATGAAGGCCAGGTGGCGCTCCATGCCATCCATCTCCAGCAGATCTGCTGCTGGCTGGGCACCGTCTAGCGCTTCTTCCGTGGCAATGGCCATCGTCAGCAGCTCGTCTTTCGCACGTGCACGAAGCGCTTCGACTAAATCTTCATCGAACTCTTCGATTTCGAGCATCTCTTCCATCGGCACGTAGGCGACTTCTTCCAGGGTAGTGAACCCCTCATCCACCAATAGGCGAGCGACATCTTCATCAACATCGAGATGCTGGATAAAAGAGTCCACCAGGCTATCAATCTCTTGATCGCGCTTAGACTCCGCTTCCTCTTCGGTCATGACATTAATGCGCCAGCCGGTAAGTTCAGAAGCCAAACGCACGTTCTGACCGCTCCGGCCAATGGCCTGAGCAAGGTTATCCTGCGCCACCGCCACATCCATTGCGTGAGCGTCTTCGTCCACAAGGATAGACCCCACATCGGCAGGCGCCATGGCGTTAATCACCAATTGGGCGGGATTGTCATCCCACAGCACGATATCAACGCGTTCGTTTTGCAGCTCCGAAGAGACCGCTTGAACGCGTGAACCGCGCATACCCACACAGGCACCGACCGGGTCGATGCGGCGATCATTGGTTTTTACCGCAATTTTGGCCCGTGAACCGGGGTCACGCGCAGCACCTTTGATCTCAATCAACTGCTCTGCAATCTCTGGCACTTCAATTTTGAACAGTTCGATGATCAGCTCGGGGCAAGTCCGCGATAGCTGAAGCTGGGCACCGCGTGCATCGGGATCCACTTTGACTAACAGAGCGCGCACCCGCTCGTTCATGCGGTAACGCTCGCCGTGAATCATCTCATTGCGCGGCAAAAACGCCTCGGCGTTTTCACCCAAATCAATGATCAGGCCATCACGTGTGGTCTTTTTAACGATGCCCGCAACCAGTTCACCTTCGCGATCGGCATACTGGCGCACGACTTCGGCCCGCTCGGCTTCGCGTACTTTCTGCACGATCACCTGCTTGGCGGTTTGTGCAGCAATACGGCCAAACGACGCATTTTCGATGCTTTTTTCGACAACATCGCCTAATTTCAGCGGCGGATCGCGCTGTTCGGCGATGCTCTCTTTAATTTCGTAATCTGGCGTTTCGAATTCGTCATCTTCCACAACGGTCCAGGTGCGGAAGGTTTCGTATTCGCCAGTGCGACGGTCAATATGCACGCGCACATTGGCTTCTTCTCTTTCAAAACGCTTGCGTGACGCGCTCGCAAGAGCGGCTTCTACCGCCTCGAAGATGACATCACGCGGGACGCCCTTCTCATTGGAGATCGCGTCAACGACCATTAAAATTTCTTTACTCATGCGTATGCCTCGCCAGAAAACCTATCCTTATGTGCATCACCCCGGCAGCCTGCCGGCAGCGCCGCCACCCGGTCAATCGTCGAACTGCGGTACAATGTGAGCAGAATCAATACTCTCAATTGGAAAGCAGTACTCTTCGCCATCCAGTTGTAGCAGTACTTCATCCCCCTCAACACCGACCAAAAGCCCTTGATACTTGCGCCGCCCGTCAAAGGCAGTGCGCAGTTTCAGCGCGACGTGATGACCTTGAAAGCGGGCAAACTGATCCAGGGAATACAAGGGACGTGCCATGCCTGGCGAGGAGACTTCCAACCGGTACTCACCGGCAATGGGGTCTTCTACATCCATAACGGCACTGACTTGGCGGCTAATATCTGCGCAGTCTTCCACGCTGACACCACTCTCGCGCTCGATATAGATCACCAGCCGCGAATTTTTGCCCTGGGAAAGATGGTCGATGCCCCATAGCTCAAAGCCCATGGCAGCAACAACAGGTTCGATTAGCGCGTGAAGCGCAGCGTGTTTAGTGGCCACAGACAAAGCTCCTATAGCCGTTGCATCAGGCACCTGGCCAGGAGTTATTAGAAAAGCTAGGTGGCTGATTGGCGTTACTCGGGAATGTGTCTCCGGTTTTCCGGACGACATCCGCTATTAAGATATTCGTGCTAACGATATTCTGGCTAACAAAGCGGGAGCGCCAATAAAACAGCGACCAAGCGCGCTTGCTAGCCAAAAGCTGCTAACAAAAAGCCCCTTCACTGGAAGGGGCTTTTTGAAAGAAACCTTGTGTACCATTTCTTAAGTACTACTTCCAGTACCGTCTTAGCAACATGTAACAGGCTTTGCCTGAGATGACCGTTACTTCCAATACGTCTTAGAAATAACAATCTAGAACATGCTACTAGAAAATGGTAGCGGGGACCGGATTTGAACCGATGACCTTCGGGTTATGAGCCCGACGAGCTACCAGACTGCTCCACCCCGCATCAATCTAGGTCGACGATAATAGACACTAAAGCCACTTACGTCAAGAACTACTTGCTTCAAGAACCACTTACTTAAAGCTGTCTTTTTCGCCTCAGGTGCCAACAGGCAATCTGGTAACAAAAGAAACGTTCTGGGAAGCTGGCGTGCCAGCAAAACAGATGGTGCCGAAGGCGGGACTTGAACCCGCACGACCATACGGTCACTACCCCCTCAAGATAGCGTGTCTACCAATTCCACCACTTCGGCAACAGGGGAGGCTAAAGAAACGTTATCTGTCTAACAGCGAAACTACTTACTCGCTGCTTTCCTCTAGCACTGGCGCGGTATTATCCACGTCCGCAGGCCTGTCGTCAAGCGTCGGAACGCTTTGCTGCTGTTCGATCAAACGCGAATCGGGAATGCCCGCTTCCGGTGCCTGGCCCGCCTGGGTGGCAAAGTACGCTAGCGCCATTGAAGTGGCGAAGAAGCCCGCCGCCAAAATGCCGGTGGTGCGCGACAAAAAGTTACCGCTGCCCCGTGAACCAAACACGGTCTGTGATGCACCACCCCCGAAAGCCGCACCAGCTTCGGCACCTTTACCCTGCTGAAGCAGAATGAGTACCACCAGGGCGACCGCAATCACCACATGAATCATAAGAATTGCAACTTGCATGGCGTTATCCTGCTGACTGACAAATGGCATAAAAATCATCGATCTTGAGTGAGGCTCCGCCCACTAGACCGCCGTCGATATCTGGCTGAGCAAGCAGCTCAGCCGCATTGCTTGCGTTCATACTGCCGCCGTAAAGCAAACGCAGTTGCTCGGCGAGGCCCTTATCGAAACCCGCCTGGTAGGCACGGATGCCTGCCATAACGTCCTGGGCTTGCTCAGGCGTTGCCGTGCGCCCAGTGCCAATGGCCCAAACAGGCTCATAGGCAATGACCACCTGCTTACGCTGTTCAGGCTCTAGGCGGGACATCGCATGCCCTACCTGGCGAAGCACCACATCCATCGTGCGCCCTGCGTCGCGCTCCTCCAGGGACTCTCCCACACAGAGGATCGGCGTGATATCCACACTCAATGCTGCGAGCAGGCGTGCAAAGATCTGTTCATCGCTCTCTTTATAGAGCTGACGCCGCTCCGAGTGCCCCACCAACACATGGGAAACTGCAAACTCTTTCAGCATGCGGCCACTTACTTCGCCGGTATGCGCCCCAGAGTGAATGGGATTCAACGTTTGCGCGCCCAATGACAGCACCGTACCTTCAAACGCATGGCGCGCCGCATCCAAATATGGGAACGGCGGAATAATAACCACATCCACACTGCTTGGCGATACGGCGGCGGAGAAGGCCTGGCCGAACTCATTGATCAACGCCACGGAACCATTCATTTTCCAGTTGCCGGCAATTAAAGGCGTACGCATCGACTCTCCTCACTCAAGGTGGAGCGAAATGGTATAGGAGCGGCCTTGTCAAGACAACCGCTGTTATAACCACAAGCTGGGTTTACCAAACCAGTTTACCGAACCGGTTAGCTGAACACATTTAATTAAGTAGCGCTTGAACCTGATCGGCCAAGCTATGCGCCAATTGATCGACATCTAAATGAGCGCGTCCTTCCACCATTACTCGAATAAGCGGCTCAGTACCGGACGGACGTAGCAACACTCGCCCCTCATCGCCCAATTCATGCTCTAACGCAGCCACCGCCTGCTGAAGTGGCGCAGATGCCATGACCTCTTTGGCGTTGGCATGAGCGGGTAAACGTACATTGACCAGTGCCTGGGGTACTTTTTCCAGCTCTTTTAACAGTGTCGGCAGGCTCTTCTGCTCGCGCATCATCAGTGCCAGCACCTGCAGCGCAGAGACGACTCCGTCGCCGGTGGTCTGCACATGACCGCACACAATATGCCCCGAGGACTCACCGCCCAGCTCCCAACCATTGGCGGCCATACGCTCCATCACAAAGCGGTCACCCACTTTAGCCCGCTCAAAGGGAATTCCCAGCTTGTCCAGCGCCATCGCCAGGCCAAAGTTTGACATCAAGGTGCCTACCACGCCGCCCTGCAGCAAACCACGCTCGTGGCGATCACGGGCAATCAGGTAGAGGATATCGTCGCCGTCGATTTCGCGCCCGTCGCCATCTACCAGCAGCACGCGGTCGCCATCGCCATCAAAGGCGATCCCCAAATCCGCGCTTTGCTGAATAACGGCAGCACGCAGAGCCGCGGGATGCGTTGAGCCAACCTGCTGGTTAATGTTTAACCCGTCAGGCGCAGAGCCAATGGTGGTGACATCAGCCCCCAGCTCACGGAACACATTGGGCGCGATATGGTAAGTGGCACCATGAGCACAGTCTAAGACGATTTTCAGACCGTGCAGGCTAAGCCGGTCAGGCAAGGTCGATTTACAAAATTCGATGTAACGGCCTGCGGCGTCGTCGATACGCGTTGCCTTACCCAACTGCGCGGCCTCGGCCGTGGTCAGCGGCGCTTCCAGCATCGCTTCGATACGATCTTCAGTGTCATCGGGAAGCTTCTTACCCTCTGCGGAGAAGAACTTGATGCCGTTATCATCAAAAGGGTTATGCGATGCCGAAATGACGATGCCCGCATCGGCACGGAAGGTGCGCGTTAAATAGGCAATACCCGGCGTGGGCATTGGACCCAGCAGTGATACATCGACGCCCGCTGCCGAGAGCCCCGCCTCAAGGGCGGATTCGAACATATAGCCGGAAATCCGCGTATCTTTGCCGATCAGAACCCGCGTTCGCCCTTTATCACGGCGCAGCACCTGACCCGCTGCCCAGCCCAACTTGAGCATAAAGTCAGCGGTAATCGGTGATTTACCCACCGTACCGCGGATACCGTCCGTCCCAAAATAGCGCCTTGTCATGCGTCAAACTCCTTGTTTAGCGGCGGCTCGCAGCCTTCTTGTAGTACCGCCCACGCCATATTGACTGCGTCAACCGTTGCAGCCACGTCATGCACGCGCAAAATATTTGCCCCACGCTCAACCGCCATGGCAGCAAGCGCCAGACCACCGGAGAGACGCTCCTCCACTGGGCGGCCCAACACTTTTCCAATCATACTTTTGCGTGACATACCCACTAGCAGCGGGAGCTCCAGCGATTGCAGAGACTCCATGTATTTGAGTAAGCGTAGATTGTGTTCGACGGTTTTGCCGAAGCCAAAACCAGGGTCAACCAATAGACGATTGCGGCGCAGACCGGCCGCCTCGCACTCAGCAATCCGACGGGCCAAATAATCCGCCACCTCTTCTTCAATCGGGCGCTGATAAGTGGGCGACTGCTGCATATCCTGCGGCTCGCCCTGGCGGTGCATCAAACAGACGGGCAGCCCGCTACCCACCGCGGCCAGCAGGGCTCCCTCGCGCTCTAACGCACGCACATCGTTAATCATACCAGCGCCCAGTTCGCTTGCCTCACGTATAACCGTCGGGCAGCTGGTATCCACCGACACCAACGCATCCAGTTCGCGCACCAGGACTTCCACCACCGGCGCCACCCGATCCAACTCTTCCTGGGGGCTAACAGGGGTTGCCCCGGGGCGGGTCGACTCGCCACCCACATCTATCATCGCTGCCCCTTCGGCCAACATCCGCTCGGCGTGGCGCAAAGCGTCATCCAATGCCACGTGCTGGCCTCCGTCAGAAAAAGAGTCTGGGGTGACATTAAGAATCCCCATTACCCTGGGAAAGGAGAGATCCAGCAGATGACGCCCGCAACGCAGTTGGCGAGCATTTTCTACGTTTCGTGAAGAGGACGTGTCCAGAATTGATTTCATGCTGCAGCCTGATCAAGAAATGAAACATTGCCGTTATGTGCACAGCATATCAAAAAAGGCGCCCCATGACGGGGCGCCTTTTGCTCATACGGCAGTGCTGGCTATTATGGGCCTGCAGGGCCGCCTAGCGGATCTGAGGGACGGCGACGCGGCCCGTCGTCATCCTCTTCACTGTCACCACCAGACGAATCGCCTCCAGACGCATTTGAAGAAGCATCGTCTTCAGCCTTCGCTTGCGGCTTGTCATCGTTGATAGGCGTACCGCCACCGGACGAGTCACCGTCATCCCAGCCTTCCGGCGGGCGCGGCTCGCGACCTTCCATGATGTCCTTCAACTGCGTGGCATCAATGGTCTCGTACTTCATCAACGCTTCGGCCATGGCATCCAGCTTATCGCGATTATCGGTCAGGATTTGGCGTGCCTGCTCGTAGCAATCGTCGATGATTTTGCGGACTTCCTTATCAAGACGCGTGGTGGTGTCACCAGACTTCATCTTGCCACCACCCTGACCCGGGCCACCGAGGAACTGATGCGATTCATCCTCGTCGTACATAATCGGGCCCATTTCGTCCGACAAGCCCCACTTGGCAACCATGTTATGGGCCAGCTCAGTCGCACGCTTGATGTCGTTTGAGGCGCCGGTGGTTACACCGTTCGGGCCTAACGTCATCTCTTCGGCAATACGGCCACCAAACAGCGAGCAGATCTGCCCCAGAATTTGCTGACGGGAGAGGCTGTAGCGATCCTCTTCCGGCAGGAACATGGTGACACCCAGCGCACGGCCACGGGGAATAATCGTTACCTTATAGACCGGGTCATGGGAAGGCACGACCAGACCGATAATGGCGTGACCCGACTCATGATAAGCGGTATTGAGCTTCTCTTTGTCGGTCATGACCATCGATTTGCGCTCAGCGCCCATCATGATCTTGTCCTTCGCGAGCTCAAGCTCTTCCATGCTGACCAGACGCTTATTGCGGCGCGCAGCAAACAGGGCGGCTTCGTTGACCAGGTTGGCCAAATCCGCACCAGAGAAACCAGGTGTACCACGGGCGATCAGCTGCGGTTTTACGTCATCACCCAGCGGCACTTTACGCAGGTGAACGCCCAGAATGTGTTCACGGCCACGGATGTCCGGCAAACCGACCGTAACCTGGCGGTCAAAGCGGCCTGGGCGCATTAACGCAGGGTCAAGTACGTCAGGACGGTTGGTCGCGGCAATAACGATGATGCCTTCGTTGGCTTCAAAACCATCCATCTCGACCAGCAGCTGGTTCAACGTCTGCTCACGCTCGTCGTTACCACCCCCCATACCGGTGCCACGTGAACGGCCCACGGCGTCAATCTCATCGATAAAGATAATGCAAGGCGCCTGCTTCTTGGCCTGTTCGAACATATCCCGCACACGGGATGCACCGACACCGACAAACATTTCAACGAAGTCAGAACCCGAGATAGAGAAGAACGGTACTTTGGCTTCGCCCGCAATGGACTTCGCCAGCAGCGTTTTACCGGTACCTGGAGGGCCTACCATCAGCACGCCACGGGGAATCATACCGCCCAGGCGCTGGAATTTGGTTGGGTCACGCAGGAAGTCGACCAGCTCTTCTACTTCCTCCTTAGCTTCATCACAGCCCGCCACGTCGGCAAAGGTTGTCTTGATCTGATCTTGAGAGAGCAGCTTGGCCTTCGATTTACCAAAGCTCATCGGGCCGCCTTTACCACCACCGGCTCCGCCCTGCATTTGGCGCATGAAGAACATAAAGATGCCCAAAATCAGCAGAATCGGGAAGCTGGCGATAAGTAGCCGCGTCCAGATACTTTGCTGTTCTGGCTCTTTGCCCACCACCGTCACATTGTTGCTCAGCAGGTCGTCCATCAGCTTCGGATCTTCCGCCGCCGGGCGGATCGTCTGGAACTGAGAGCCGTCCGTGCGCTCACCGCTGATGGTGTAACCATCAATCGTTACGCTACGTACCTGCTGATTTTGCACCTGCTGCACAAACTGAGAATAGTTCGTGTTTTGCGGTGCGCTTTCCGTACTGAAATTGTTGAACACTGTCAGTAGGACGGCCGCGATGACCAACCACAGAATCAGGTTCTTCGCCATATCGTTCAAGGGGCTACCCTCATTACAAGAATCCGTCAGTTAAACCCTGATGCTTAATAAAGCCTTCTACCAATAAGCCTAGTAATACGACATTACATCAGCATCAAGCGTTCAACCATTGCCAAAGCGTCTTATGCCTCGGGCCATCTGTGTCACGCGCACTTATGGCGACTAATGTGACACACGTTGCGCTTGCCTGTC
Organism: Halomonas sp. FeN2; assembly: GCF_020595105.1. Taxonomy (NCBI): domain Bacteria; kingdom Pseudomonadati; phylum Pseudomonadota; class Gammaproteobacteria; order Oceanospirillales; family Halomonadaceae; genus Halomonas; species Halomonas sp. FeN2. The sequence goes on along the minus strand of NZ_CP074200.1, from coordinate 2,885,013 downwards.
TGGCAATCGCGCTGATAAATCTTGGCTATGAACCACACGGGCAGCCTCTCATGTTAAGCAGAGTCACCCGCGAAACCCCTCGGCCAGAAAATAGACTTCACGGGAACGCGCCCGGGAGGCGTCTGGCTTACGGGTTACTACCTTGTTAAAGCTGCCGCGCAGCTCTTTCAAATAGGCGTCAAACCCTTCCCCCTGGAATACTTTAGCTAAAAACCGGCCACCAGGTGACAATGTTTCGCGGGCAAGTTCTAACGCTAGCTCCACTAAATACATCGCCTGGGGCTGATCAATCGCCGCCATACCACTCATATTGGGGGCCATATCCGACATCACAAGGTCTACACGGCGATTATCCAGGCGTTTTAGTATCGCCTCTAGCACCACCTCTTCAGTGAAATCACCTTGGATAAAATCCACCCCGGCCAGTGCATCCATCTCCAGAATATCAGAGGCAATCACCACACCTTCAGGCCCGACCCTTTCCGCTGCAATTTGACTCCACCCGCCGGGGGCGGCGCCCAGGTCAATCACCGTCATACCAGGACGCAGCAGTTTATCCTTTTCATCCAACTCAATCAGCTTATAGCTGGCACGGGAACGGTAGCCATCTTGCCAGCTCTGCTTCACGTACTGGTCGTCAAAATGCTCCTTCTTCCAGTTATTGCTGGTCTTGCTAACGGAATGTTTTCGGTTCGGGGGCTTTTGCTGCATGTGGGAATCTAACACTGGAATAAGAGATGGGCGCATTCACGCGATCGCTTTCACTCGGTGGCGTTTCACCGTAAGATGGAGCGTTAAGCGCTAACCGGGATACCGCAAGATACCATGAGCTTGTCACAGGCACAAAAGAAAGCATTTCGTAGCATTGGCCACCATCTTAACCCAGTGGTCACCGTTTCTGAGAACGGCGTCTCCGAAAATTTGCTCGCAGAACTTAACCGCGCACTCACTGATCACGAACTGATCAAAGTGAAGCTTGCCCTTCCTGAGCGGGATGATCGTGCTGCCATGATAGCCGAACTGATCGCCAACAGCCGTGCCGATTTGGTGCAAACCATTGGCAAAATGGCACTGCTCTATCGCAGAAACCCGCAGGTGAACCCGAAGCTGTCTAACGTTACCCGCTTTGAGAATCACCACGGACGGCATTAACCGTTAGTTTGAACCTGCGCTAAACGCCCGCTTTAGGCACTGACTTAAGACTATTCTCACTTAAGATCACTCTCACTTGAGAAAAAGCGCCGCTACACCAAAACGCCCCTTCGACCGGCCTAATGCAGGCCAATCGAAGGGGCGTTTTGTATCATACGTGTTCGACGCTACCTACTTCGTACTCCACGTCACCGCCGGGGGTTTTGACCACCACGACATCACCCTCTTCCTTGCCGATCAGGGCACGGGCAATCGGTGAAGTAACCGAGATACGACCAGACTTAATGTCCGCCTCATCTTCGCCGACGATACGGTAAGTGACTTCCGCATCAGTATCCAGATTCATTAGCGATACGGTTACGCCGAAAATCACTTTGCCGGTTTTGGGCAGCTTGGTGACATCAATCACTTGAGCGACGGAGAGCTTACTTTCGATCTCCTGAATCCGCCCTTCGATAAACCCCTGCTGCTCGCGAGCGGCGTGATACTCAGCGTTCTCTTTAAGATCACCGTGTTCACGCGCTTCGGCGATGGCCGCGATCACCTGCGGACGAGCTTCGCTTTTCAGGTGGTCGAGCTCTTCACGAAGGCTTCTTTCTCCCGCAACTGTCATCGGGACCTTGTTCATTGACTTGCTCCTGCATGCAGATCCTGAAGGCGCCGCACCGTAATCTCCCTACCGTACTCAAGCGCCATGCAAACAGCATTAGCGCCCGCCAAGGTGGTCGCATAGGGCACCTTGCGCGAGAGAGCAGTACGGCGAATGACCGAAGAGTCGTTAATAGCCTGACGACCTTCAGTAGTGTTCACAATGTAGGCGATTTCGTCGTTCTTAAGCAGATCGACGATATGGGGACGACCTTCGTAGACTTTATTGACGTGTTCCACGGCAAGCCCGGCAGCTTCCAAAGCAGCCGCTGTTCCCCGTGTTGCACATAGCGTAAAGCCTAATGCTAACAGAGAACGAGCCACTTCGATAATCCCCGCCTTGTCCGGTTCGCGTACGGAAAGGAACGCTTTACGCTCACCGGTCAGCCCAGGAATGGCCTCGCCTGCCCCCAACTGCGCCTTGAAGAAGGCCTCTGCAAAGGTATCGCCAGAGCCCATCACTTCGCCGGTGGACTTCATTTCCGGTGACAGAATCGGGTCGACACCGGGGAATTTGTTGAACGGGAAAACGGCCTCTTTAACACTATAGAAGTGCGGCACGATTTCCTTCTCAAAGCCCTGCTCAGCCAGGGTTTTACCGGCCATGCAGCGGGCCGCAATCTGCGCCAGCGAGGTGCCGATGCACTTGGACACAAAGGGCACTGTACGAGAAGCACGGGGATTAACCTCGATCACATAGATCTCGCCATCCTGCCAGGCCAGCTGCACGTTCATTAAGCCTTTAACGCCCAGCTCAACCGCCATCTGCTTAACCTGATGGCGCATCTCGTCCTGCACATCCGTAGGCAGGGAGTATGGTGGCAGCGCGCAGGCAGAGTCGCCGGAGTGAACGCCCGCTTGCTCTACGTGCTGCATGATGCCGCCGATCACCACCTGCTGACCGTCCGACACCGCATCGATATCGATCTCGATTGCGGCACTCAAAAAGTGATCCAGCAGCACCGGCGAGTCGTTGGAGACTTTCACCGCGTGGGTCATGTAATTTTCAAGCTCGGAGGCGTCGTAGACGATCTCCATGGCCCGGCCGCCCAGCACGTAGCTGGGGCGCACCACCAGCGGGTAGCCAATCGCTTCGGCTTTATCGAAGGCTTCCGCAAAGCTGCGCGCCGTGGCATTGGGCGGCTGCTTCAGGCCCAGCTTGTCGATCATCACCTGGAAGCGTTCACGGTCTTCGGCGCGGTCGATGGCATCCGGCGTGGTACCAATGATCGGCACACCGGCAGCCTCTAGCTCACGGGCCAGTTTGAGCGGCGTCTGACCACCGAACTGGACGATCACGCCCACCGGCTTCTCTTTATCGGCGATTTCGAGCACATCTTCCAGCGTTACCGGCTCAAAGTAGAGACGATCAGAGGTGTCGTAATCGGTAGAGACGGTTTCCGGGTTGCAGTTGACCATGATGGTCTCATAGCCATCGTCGCGCATGGCGAAGGCGGCGTGAACGCAGCAGTAGTCAAACTCGATACCCTGGCCGATCCGGTTAGGACCACCACCCAGCACCATGATCTTCTGACGGTCAGAAACATCCGCCTCGCACTCCTCTTCGTAGGTGGAGTACATATAGGCGGTGTCCGAGGCAAACTCGGCGGCACAGGTATCGACACGCTTATAAACCGGGCGAATACCGGCGGCCTGGCGGGTTTGACGGAACTCTTTTTCGCTGACATTCAGCAATTTGGCCAGGCGTGCATCGCCGAAACCTTTGCGCTTGAGCTGATAGAGTTCACGGGCCGAGAAGTCAGCCAGCGTGCGTTTGGCGACGGCGTTTTCAGTCAGCACCAGATCTTCCAACTGCACCAGGAACCAAGGGTCGATATTGGTCAGGGCAAAGACGTCGTCGACGCTCATACCTGAGCGCATGGCGTCCGCCACGTAGAAAATACGCTCTGCGCCGGCGGCCTGCAGCTCGCCCTGGATAATCGCCATGTTGTCCGGCGTAAAATCGGTAATGATTGGATCGAGACCATCGTTACCGGTTTCCAGACCGCGCAACGCTTTCTGCAGCGACTCCTGGAAAGTACGCCCAATCGCCATCACTTCACCCACTGACTTCATCTGCGTCGTCAGGCGATCGTTGGCCTGGGGGAATTTCTCGAAGGTGAAGCGCGGAATCTTGGTGACCACGTAATCGATAGACGGCTCGAACGATGCCGGCGTTTGACCACCGGTAATATCGTTCTGCAGCTCGTCCAGGGTATAGCCGATCGCCAATTTCGCGGCGATTTTAGCAATCGGGAAACCGGTCGCTTTAGAGGCCAGCGCCGAAGAGCGCGACACCCGCGGGTTCATCTCGATAACCACCAAACGGCCAGTTTTGGGATCCATACCAAACTGGACGTTAGAGCCACCGGTCTCTACGCCAATCTCGCGCAGCACCGCGAGGCTGGCGTCACGCATGATCTGATACTCTTTATCAGTCAGCGTTTGCGCCGGTGCCACGGTGATGGAGTCACCGGTGTGCACACCCATAGGGTCGAAGTTCTCAATCGCGCAGACGATGATGCAGTTGTCGTTTTTGTCACGCACAACTTCCATCTCGTACTCTTTCCAACCCAGCAGCGACTCATCGATGAGCAACTCGTGGTTGTTGGAAAGCTCAAAACCGCGGGTACAGATCTCTTCGAACTCTTCCTTGTTATACGCCACGCCGCCGCCGGAGCCGCCCATGGTGTAAGAAGGACGAATAATGGTCGGGAAACCCAGCTCAGCCTGAATCTCCCAGGCTTCATCCATGGTGTGGGCGACTTTCGCTTTCGGGCACTCCAAGCCAATGCGCTTCATAGCCTGATCGAACAGATCGCGGTCTTCGGCCATGTTAATCGCATCGGCGTTGGCACCGATCATCTCGACACCGAACTTCTCCAGCACACCGTGCTTTTCCAGCTCGAGGGCGCAGTTCAGCGCCGTCTGACCACCCATCGTCGGCAGAATGGCATCAGGGCGCTCGGCTTCGATGATCTTCTCCACCGTCTGCCAGGTAATTGGCTCGATGTAAGTAGCATCGGCCATGGCCGGGTCAGTCATGATGGTGGCGGGGTTGGAGTTAACCAAAATAACCCGGTAACCCTCCTCGCGCAGCGCTTTACACGCCTGGGCGCCGGAGTAGTCGAATTCGCAGGCCTGGCCGATCACAATCGGGCCAGCGCCAATGATCAAAATACTGTTGATGTCGGTACGCTTAGGCATAACGGTTCCCGCAAAAAATGGTGACGATGAGCGACAAAAGACGGCGATACGGTGATGCTAGGGGCGCGTTAACGGCGTGCCTGCATCATAGCCACGAAGCGATCAAACAGCGGCGCCACATCACGCGGGCCGGGGCTCGCTTCCGGGTGGCCTTGAAAGCTGAACGCCGGTCGGTCGGTAAGCTCAATTCCCTGCAAGGTGCCGTCGAACAGCGAACGGTGCGTTGCGCGCACGTTAGCAGGCAGGGTCGCTTCATCCGCCGCAAAGCCGTGGTTCTGGCTGGTGATCATCACGGTGCCGCTATCCAGATCCTGCACCGGATGGTTGGCACCGTGGTGGCCGTGGCTCATTTTGACCGTTTTGGCACCGGCGGCGAGCGCCAGCAGCTGGTGGCCCAGGCAGATACCAAACACCGGAATATCGGTTTCCAGCACGTCCTGAATCGCCTTAATGGCGTAATCGCAGGGTTCCGGGTCACCCGGGCCGTTGGCTAAAAATACGCCATCCGGATTCATCGCCAGCACTTCAGCGGCAGGCGTTTGCGCGGGCACCACCGTCAGGCGGCAGCCGCGGGCGGCCAGCATGCGCAGGATGTTGAATTTAACGCCGTAGTCGTACGCCACCACATGATAGGGGCGCTCGCTTTTGGAAGCATCAGCGTAGCCTTCACCCAGCGTCCACTCACCTTCCGACCACTCGTAGGCCTCTTTACACGACACCTCTTTGGCCAGATCCATCCCTTTCAGGCCAGGGAAAGCCTTGGCGGCTTCCAGCGCCCGCGTAACCGCGTCATCACCTTCCGCATCAGCGCCCGCCAAAATCGCCCCGTTCTGCGCACCTTTGTCACGCAAAATACGCGTTAGGCGGCGGGTATCGATATCGGCAATGCCCAGCACGTTCTGGCTTTTAAGGTAGTCTGAGAGCGACTGCTCAGAGCGGAAGCTGCTGGCCATTAGCGGTAGATCGCGAATCACCAAGCCTGCTGCGGCAATAGACGCTGACTCAATGTCTTCAGCGTTAATGCCAGTATTGCCGATATGGGGATAGGTGAGGGTTACGATTTGGCGGGTGTAGGAGGGGTCGGTGAGGATTTCTTGATAGCCGGTCATGGCCGTATTGAACACCACCTCACCGCTTGTTAATCCGTCCGCGCCAATGGCGATGCCGTGGAACACGCTGCCATCTTCCAGGGCCAATATTGCGGGTTTGCTCAATGCGGGGTTATTCAAAACAAGATCCTCCCATGCTGGTGGGAGCCTGTGGGGCGCAGGCTCAGCAATTTCTTGATTATCCGCGACGTAACACTATCGCTAATAAAAACTATCACTAGTAAAACTGGGGTCGTAAAAAAGCGGGACGAAGCCGATAAAAAGAATCGGTTTCATCCCGCTTGTTGTTCGATGCCTTTCTGAGTTGCTTAGCTTCTGGCGTTACGCTTTACAGCACCGCCACTTTATAGCAGCAAACCCTGAGGAGGCAGGCTTTGGGTTGGCCAACGCAACAAGCGCGCCGTTTAAGATTTCCAGGCCACCCGGCCAAAATTTTTGAAATGTTACAGGAATTCTTGACCCAAGACCACCCCCTTAAGCGCACATTGACACTAACCCGCTAGGCGTCGACCATAGGTACCTGCCTCAGGTTTCGCAAAGGAAACAAGATTGAGTACCCACATCAGCATTGAAGATGCCGCGTTAACGCTTGGGGTAAGCCCTCAGCATGCAAGATCCCTGTGTCGGAAACAGGTGCTAAAGGCAGAAAGAATCGGCAGCACTTGGGTGGTCGATGCCGAAAGCGTCAAACATTACCAGCAAGCAGCAGAGCAGCATATCGCAAAAGATCACCCGGCCTATTTTGACGCTGCCGGCGATACGGACAAGCCCATTGCCTTGAGTTTTTTTTCAGGCGCGATGGGGCTTGACCTGGGCATCGAAGCAGCCGGGTTCGATATCCGCCTAGCCTGCGAATTCGACAAATATTGCCGCCAAACGATTCTACTTAACCGCCCCAAGACCGCCTTGCTCGGCGATATTAATGACTACTCAGCCGCGCAAATTTTAGCAGCGGCGCAGTTAAAGGCAGAGGAGGTCGACTTGATGGTCGGCGGCCCGCCCTGCCAAGCGTTCAGCACTGCGGGCAAGCGCAAGGCGTTCAATGATGATCGCGGCAACGCCTTTCTAAAGTTTATCGATCTGGCGATTGAGATACAGCCACGCTTTCTGGTCATTGAGAACGTACGCGGGCTGCTTTCATGCCCTATGGATCACAGGCCACATAGCCAACGTGGCCCTGGCTTCCCTGACCTCTCGCTAGACGAGATGAAAGGCGGGGCACTTAATTTTGTGCTGTGCCTACTCAGAAAAGCCGGTTACTCGTGCACCTTCAATCTGTATAACTCGGCGAATTTTGGCACCCCGCAAACCCGTGAAAGAGTCATCATCATCTGCTCACGTGATGGCAGCGCGGCACCCTTTTTGCAGCCAACCCACTCTGAGCACGGCAGCCATGGGCTACCCAGGTGGAAAACCTTTAAAGACGCGGTCGCTGGCCTGGAAAGCCACACCCACCTTAACTTTCCAGAAAAACGCTTGAAGTATTATCGGCAGCTAAAGGCCGGGCAGAACTGGCGCGCGTTACCCACCGCCATGCAGCAAGAAGCATTGGGAAAGTCTTATTTTTCCGGCGGCGGCAAAACAGGCTTTTTGAGGCGCCTAAGCTGGGACAAACCCTCTCCCACCCTGGTTACCCACCCCGCCATGCCCGCCACAGACCTGGCACATCCAGAAGAAGACCGGCCCTTATCCATAGAAGAGTACAAACGAATCCAGGAATTTCCCGATGGCTGGCAGCTCGCGGGGCCGCTAGTGCAGCAATATAAACAGGTGGGCAACGCCGTACCGGCCAGCTTGGGTTACGCGGTAGGCAAGCTGATCAAAGACCTGCTCGACAACAGAGCAACGGCGCCGCCTGAAGATTTTAAATTCTCACGCTACCGGGAGACCTCTCACTACGAGTGGAGCCAAGCCTTCGAGCGACAGCAAAAGGTACCGCAGCCCAGCCTCAGCCTATTTTAAAGCTCGCTGTTTAGATGCCCAGAAGGGGCTCTCCCCCCTTCTCGCCCAGGCTAGCTTAGTTCCAACACATCCTGCATATCGTAACGACCGCTCTGTTTGCCAGCGACCCAGCGCGCCGCACGCACAGCGCCTTTGGCAAAGGTCATTCGGCTGGAGGCCTTGTGAGTGATTTCGATGCGCTCGCCTTCGGTGGCAAACATTACCGTGTGTTCACCCACGATATCGCCCGCACGCACGGTGGCAAAGCCGATCTCTTTGTCGGTGCGTGGGCCGCACTGCCCGACTCGCTCGAACACGCCGTGCTCTTTAAGGTTACGCCCCAGGCTGTCGGCAATGACTTCGCCCATTTTGATCGCAGTACCGGAAGGCGCATCAACCTTATGGCGGTGGTGAGACTCGATCACTTCAATATCGTAGCCTTCATCGCCCAGCGCTTTGGCAGCCGTTTCGAGCAGCTTCAGGGTCAAATTAACCCCGACGCTCATATTGGGCGCGAACACCATGGCAACCTTGTCACGGTAGCTATCGAGCTGAGCCAACTCATCATCGCTCATGCCGGTAGTGCCAATCACGATACGCTTGCCGTGCTCTGCGCAGAACGCCAGATTACCCAGCGTGACCTGGGGAGCCGTGAAGTCGATTAGCACATCAAAGTCATCGACAATCGACGCGAGCGAATCGACCGCAACAACGCCGCGCTTCCCTACGCCAGCAAGCTCGCCAATGTCAGCGCCCGCCAAGGAACTGCCTGGCTCCACAATCCCACCAGCAAGCGTCGCCTCAGCATCTTGCTCTACAGCATTTACCAACGTACGGCCCATGCGGCCAGCCACGCCTACAATGGCAATTCGGGTCATGCGAACTCCTGCGCTCTCGGTTTCAGTGCATAAGACTTATGTTTTCAAAATCAGCGCGATTATAGCAGACCAGTCGTTGCCTAGTTCTCCCATACAATCGCCAGCTCTTCATCACCGGCCATACGCACCAAGTGGCGCTCGACTACCCCCTCCAACTCATCCAGATGCTCCTCTTCCAGGGTTTCGAGGGCCACCACCAACTTATCGGCCTCAGCCACCATCAAGCAGGTACCGGTAGCAAACGTAATGGTGGCTTGCTGGTCGCTTTGCTCGACCTCCAACTTATGCGCCCAGTGCTTGCAGAGCCGATTAATCAAACGCTCGGCGGAAGGCGTGACAATTTCAACTCGAGATAAAGGCATAGCGGCCTCTCCAAAAATGTAAGTACTTACTAACTAACAATGCATCAATAACGCATTGCTGCTTAGAGCCAGATGCGTGAAGCCACCGCCGCAGAATAAATGCTAAAACTAGAGCGTAGCATGTTGACCATTAAGCGCAGCACCCCAATAATGCCGCCCAAACGCTAATCAGTTACAATAGCAACTGCATCTCTGTGCTATCAAACTGTAAAGCCCATCAGCGATGCCAGCCTTGTTAATCAATATCGACCAACGAGTTAAAAAAATGCTCAGTTCTCCGCGCTTAAAAATCCTGTTTGGTACGCTTATCAGCTTTGCTTGCGGCGCCACTGCTATGGCTGACGCTATCACTGTTACTGATGTCGCGGGCCGAGAAATCACTCTGGACGCCCCTGCCGAGCGGGTTATTCTAGGCGAAGGGCGGCAAATTTATTTGCTCGGCTTACTCGAACCTGACGCCCCATTCGCCCACGTGGTCGGTTGGCGCGAGGACTTTTCTCAGGCGGATCCTGATAACTATGCCCGCTACCTGGAGCGCTTTCCCGAGATTGAGGAAATTCCCACCTTTGGCGGTTTTAAAGACGGCACTTTTGACGTAGAGCAGGCGGCCTCGCTTAACCCTGACGTGGTGCTGATGAACATCGAGGCTAAGGCCGCCACAGAAGACGCCGCCTACGACGACAAGCTGGCACAACTCGGCATTCCCATCATCTATGTGGACTTTCGTGAAGACCCGCTTGAGCACACCATTCCCTCCATGCGCATTATCGGCCAGATCATGGACGACGAAGAAGCGGCGGAAGAGTTCATCGAGTTTGCCGAGACGCAGCTGGCACGGGTAACCGATGTCATCGCCGAGGCCAACCCGGAGCGCCCCAGCGTGTTTATTGACCGGGCCGGCGGCTACTCCGATGAGTGCTGCATGAGCTTTGGCCCCGCCAACTTTGGCGACTATGTCACTCTGGCTGGTGGAAGCAATATTGCCGAGGGCATCATCCCTAACAGTTTCGGCAACCTGAATCCTGAACAGATTATTGCCGCCAATCCTGACCATGTGGTTGTCACCGGCGGCAACTGGGATGCCTACGTGCCGGGCGGCGATTGGGTGGGCGTAGGACCTGGTTCAGATATGCAGCAGGCCCACGCCAAGCTGGAAGCGCTGACCGAGCGCACCGCGATGACCGGCATTAAGGCCGTTGAATCTGGCAATTTCCACGCCATTTGGCACCAGTTTTACAACAGCCCCTACTACTTCGTGGCCGTGCAACAGTTAGCCAAGTGGTTCCACCCTGAGCTCTTTGCCGACCTAGACCCCAACGCCACCATGGAAGAGCTCCACGAGCGCTTCTTGCCCATCGACTATGAACCCGGCTATTGGATCTCGCTCCATGACGACTGAAACGAAGCTCACTGAAGCCAGACTTTCAGAGACCAGGCATCCAGATACTGCGGCAGCGGAGCACGTTTCACAGGGTCGCGCCTTCTACCATAGCCAGGTTTTCCGCCGCCAGATGATACTGGTGGCACTGGTTTTAGCGCTGTTTTTTAGCCTCTGTGTTGACCTGGCGCTGGGGCCTGCCCGCTATAGCCTGGGTGAAGTGATCGCAGCGCTGTTTACGCCAGACAGCGTTAGCCAGCAGGCGCGAGTCATTCTGTGGGAAATTCGTATGCCGGTGGCGCTAATGGCGCTGGTGGTGGGCGCCAGCCTGTCGGTGGCCGGGGCGCAGATGCAAACCATTCTGAGCAACCCGCTAGCCAGCCCGTTTACCCTGGGGATTTCCGCCGGGGCCAGTTTTGGCGCCGCACTGGGTCTCGCCTTCGGCGTGGCGCTGGTACCAGCCGCCATTGAGTTTGTGGTACCCATCAACGCCTTTGTAATGGCCATGTTCACCGCGTTTTTAATTCATGCCTTAAGCCTTAAGCGCGGCGTGACGGTAGAGACCATTGTGCTGCTCGGCATCGCCATGGTGTTTATCTTCAACTCGCTGATGGCGCTGATTCAGTTCTTTGCCAGCCAGGAGGCAGTCTCCGCAGTGGTGTTCTGGACAATGGGCAGCTTAACCAAAGCCACCTGGCCCAAGTTCTGGATCGCCCTTAGCATTCTTGCCTTGTCCATGCCGCTGCTTGCCCGGCATGGCTGGGCGCTGACCGCCATGCGCCTGGGCGACGCCAAAGCCGAGAGCATGGGCGTCAATCCCCGCGCGCTGCGTTTGGAAGTGCTGGTGCTGGTGTCACTGCTTGCCGCCATCGCGGTAGCGTTCGTGGGCACCATTGGCTTTATCGGCTTGGTGGGGCCGCATATTGCGCGCATTTTACTGGGCGAAGATCAGCGCTTCTTTTTGCCCGGCTCGGCCCTGTGCGGCGCGCTGATACTCTCCGTGGGCTCGGTCATTTCCAAGATCATTATCCCCGGCACCATTATTCCCATTGGCATTATCACCTCGCTGGTGGGCATTCCCTTCTTTCTATTTCTGGTGCTTAACCACAAGAAGGCCTCATGGTAACCCTACAACTGAACCGTGTATCCGCTCGCTACGGGCGTCGCGCTATTCTGGAAGATATCACCACCCCCTGTTTTCAAGGTGGGCAAGTCGTGGCCTTGCTAGGGCCCAATGCGGCGGGTAAATCGACACTTTTTCGCCGCATACTGGGCTTATTGAAAGGCGAAGGCGAGGTGATTATTAGCGGCACCAACGCCGAGCGCCCCGTGGGCTATATGCCCCAGGACACAGGCGCCAAGGCCGTGCTGACGGTCTATGAATCAGTACTTTTGGCACGTATGCAGGGGCGTGGATTAAAAGTGCAGCCTGAGGATTTAGCGCAGGTTGATCGCGCGCTGGAGGAACTCAGCATTACACCCCTTGGCGAACGGGATATTGGCGACCTTAGCGGCGGCCAGCGCCAGTTGGTCAGCGCAGCTCAGGCCCTGGTGCAAGAGCCCGAGATTCTGATGCTGGATGAGCCCACCTCGGCACTCGACCTTAACCGCCAAATTAGCCTGTTGACGGTGCTGCGGCGGTTAGCCGATGAGCGCCAGATGCTGATTCTGGTGGCGCTCCATGACCTGGGGCATGCACTACGTTTTGCCGATGCCGCCATGATGCTCGAAAATGGTCGCTTGATTGCCTGCGGCCCTACCGCCGAGGTGATTACCCCAGAGCTTTTACGTCAGGTCTACCAGGTAGCAGCGCGTATCGAGCCCTGCTCGAAGGGCCAGCCGCAGCTTATCGTCGAAGCGGCTATCTAGCCCTTAACCCTCGCTCTTAACCTACGCCGCCGCCCCTCCATCGCCGCCAGCGCTACCCCGCTTAACATCAGCGGTAGCGCGAGCAGGAAGCCGCTGGAGACAGGGATTCCAAACAGCACCCAATCGGCGATCACAGGCCAGACGAGCGCCACATACTCAAAGGGAGCCAGCCGCGAGACTTCGGCATAGCGAAATGCCAGCGTCATGGCGATGTGCCCCGCCCCACCAAACAGGCCCGAAAGCACCAAAAGCGCAAACTGGGTGTGACTAAGCGAGGCCCACCCCAGCGGCAGCGTCGCCAGCCCGGCTAGCGCTGCCACCACGATAAAGTAGAAGGCGATGGAGCCGGCGGTTTCAGTGCGCGAGATGCGCCGAACGGTAAGCAGCGCCCCAGCGGTCAATATCGCCCCTAGCGTACCCAATACATACCCCAGTAGCCGCCCATCACCTTCGCTTGAATTAAGCCCTGGAATGACCAGCACGGCCATACCCGCAAGGGCCAGCACAATAGCGCCAGCACGATAAAATGAGAACCTCTCACCTAGCAGCAGCACACCGCCTATCGCCATAAACACCGGCGCAAGCTGTACCAAGAGCGTCGCCTCTGCCACCGGCAAGAACGCCACGGCGGAAAACGAGAAGAACATCGCCGCCGCGCCCAATCCAGAGCGCAATAAATGGCCCAATGGTCGGCGGGTAGCCAGCGCCTTGGGAAATTCCCGGCGGATCATTAAAAAGATGACGATCGGGAAGAGTGCAAACAGCGAGCGGAAAAATATCGACTGCCCCACAGGCACTTCGTCACTGACTGCCTTAATGCACACCAGCATGCCGGTGAACAGGGCACCTGACGCTACCCGGAGCAAAATTCCCTTTATGGGTTTATCCTGAAGGTTATCCATCGCGCGGATCATTCCCTAAATAGCAAAAACCCCCGGCGAACCGAGGGTTTTTGAACCAAACAACTAACTGCTAACCATTATCTCAGACTTACGGCTTCATATCTTCAAAGAAGCTCTTCACGCTGTCGAAGAAGCCGGTTTTCTTCGGTGAGTGGTTATGGCTATTGCTGTCGTCGAAGCTCTGTTGCAGTTGGCGCAGTAGGTCGCGCTGCTCGTCGTTGAGCTTGACGGGGGTTTCCACCACTACCTTGCACAGCAAATCGCCGGGCATACCACCACGCACGGGCTTCACGCCTTTACCGCGTAGGCGGAACAGCTTGCCTGTTTGGGTTTCCGGGGGAATCTTCAGCTTCACGCGGCCGTCTAGCGTGGGCACTTCAAGCTCACCACCTAGCGCGGCATCAACAAAGTTGATCGGCACATCGCACTGCAGGTGCTTGCCGTCACGCTGGAAGATGTGGTGCGGCTTGATCGCCACCTGCACATACAGATCCCCAGGCGGGCCACCGTTCACGCCGCTTTCGCCTTCACCATTCAAGCGAATACGGTCGCCGGTATCCACGCCGGGCGGAATCTTGACGGACAGCGTGCGCGTCTCACGTACACGGCCTTCGCCATTACACTTATGGCACGGCACTTTAATGTGCTGGCCAGAGCCATGACAGGTGGGGCACGTTTGCTGCACGGCAAAGAAGCCTTGCTGCATACGCACTTGACCGTGACCGTGGCAGGTAGGGCAGGTCTCTTTAGAAGAGCCTGGCTCAGCGCCGCCGCCATCACAACGGTCACACTCGATATGCCGCGGCACGCGAATATCCACCGTGGTGCCTGAAACGGCGTTTTCCAGATCCAGCTCTAGGTTATAGCGCAGGTCGGAACCGCGTGCCGGGGCATTGGGGCCACGACGGCGACCACCGCCTCCGCCAAAAATATCGCCAAACACATCGCCGAAAATGTCGCTGAAATCACCAGCGCCAGCACCGCCGAAACCACCGCCGCCGCCACCTTGGCCATCAACGCCCGCATGGCCGAATTGGTCATAGGCAGCGCGTTTTTCGCCGTCGCTTAGCACTTCATACGCTTCGGACACTTCGCGGAATTTTTCCGCGGAGCTGGTATCGTCCGGGTTTCGATCAGGGTGGAATTTTTGCGCCAGACGGCGATAGGCCTTCTTGATCTCTTTCTGATCAGCCCCTTTTTCGACACCCAGGACTTCGTAATAATCGCGTTTGGACATAGGCCCTACGCCTCCTGGTTAGCTACGCACTCAACTGCACATTTAGCCATGTATTCAACTGTATATTTAACTACGTGATACTTAACTACGTGCGTCTTGGCCGCGGAAACAGCAACGCGGGAGTAAGCTCCCGCGTCACCGCTTTCCTTGGCAGAAAGAGGATGTTACTGCTTTTTCTGATCGTCGTTGACTTCTTCGTACTCGGCGTCAACCACGTCTTCTTCCGGCTTGGTACCCGCGTTCTCGGCACCCTCACCGCCCTCTTGCTGAGCCGCTTCGGCCTGCTCGGCGTACATCTTCTGGGCTAGCTGGCCAGAGGCTTCGGTCAGTGCATCCAGTTTCTTCTGAATGTTGTCGACGTCGTCACCTTTAACCGCTTCTTCCAGCTCGCTGATGGCCGTTTCAATCGCCTGCTTCTCGTCGTCAGTCGCTTTGTCGCCAGCTTCTTCCAACGTTTTACGCGTGGCGTGAATCATGCCGTCAGCTTGGTTACGCAGTTGCACCAGCTCTTCGAACTTTTTGTCCTCTTCGGCGTGAGCTTCGGCATCACGCACCATCTGCTCGACTTCTTCCTCGGACAGACCGCTAGACGCCTTGATGACAATCGACTGCTCTTTGCCAGTGGCCTTGTCTTTCGCCGATACGTTCAGGATACCGTTGGCATCCAAGTCAAAGGCGACTTCGATCTGCGGCACACCGCGCGGCGCGGGCGGAATGTCGGCGAGGTCAAAGCGACCCAGCGACTTATTCTGCGATACTTGCTTACGCTCGCCCTGAACGGCGTGAATGGTCACCGCCGTCTGGTTGTCATCCGCGGTTGAGAAGGTTTGCGTCTTCTTGGTCGGGATGGTGGTGTTCTTGTCGATCAGCGGCGTCATCACGCCACCCAGGGTTTCGATACCCAGGGTAAGCGGAGTAACGTCGAGCAGCAGAACGTCTTTAACATCGCCACCCAGTACGCCGCCCTGAATCGCTGCACCCACGGCAACCGCTTCATCCGGGTTAACGTCTTTGCGTGCTTCTTTACCGAAGAAGTCAGCGGCTTTCTTCTGCACCATCGGCATACGTGTCTGGCCACCGACCAGGATCACTTCGTCGATTTCAGAAGCAGATAGGCCTGCATCTTTCAGCGCCATTTTGCACGGCTCAAGCGAGCGCTGAACCAGCTCTTCTACCAGCGACTCCAGCTTGGCGCGTGTCACCTTGACGTTCAGGTGTTTCGGGCCAGTGTTGTCGGCGGTGATGTAAGGCAGGTTCACATCAGTCTGCTGGGCGCTGGAAAGCTCAATTTTGGCTTTCTCGGCGGCTTCTTTCAGACGCTGCATGGCCAGGTTGTCGCCGGACAGGTCAATGCCGCTGTCAGACTTGAACTGGTCTACCAGGTAGTTGATCAGCGCCAAGTCGAAATCTTCGCCGCCCAGGAAGGTGTCACCGTTGGTGGCCAACACTTCAAACTGAGTTTCGCCGTCAACGTCAGCAATTTCGATGATAGAGATATCGAAGGTTCCGCCACCCAGGTCGTAGACCGCGATGGTTTTGTCGCCGCGCGACTTGTCCATACCGTAGGCCAGTGCGGCAGCGGTTGGCTCGTTAATAATGCGCTTAACGTCCAGACCGGCAATGCGGCCGGCGTCTTTGGTCGCTTGACGCTGGCTGTCGTTGAAGTAAGCCGGTACGGTAATGACCGCTTCGGTGACCGCTTCGCCCAGGTAGTCTTCGGCGGTCTTCTTCATTTTCTTCAGCACTTCCGCGCTTACCTGCGGCGGTGCCATTTTTTTGCCTTTTACTTCAACCCAAGCGTCACCGTTATCAGCTTCGCTGATTTTGTACGGCACCATCTTGATGTCTTTCTGGACAACGTCGTCTTTAAAGCGACGGCCAATCAGACGCTTGATGGCGTACAGGGTGTTTTCTGGGTTAGTAACGGCCTGACGTTTAGCCGCCTGACCGACCAGCGTTTCACCATCATCGGTATAAGCGATGATAGACGGCGTCGTACGGCCGCCTTCGGCGTTTTCAATAACTTTAGCGCTGTCACCATCGAGCACGGCCACACAAGAGTTAGTGGTGCCCAGGTCGATACCAATTATACGTCCCATAGCAATACCTCGAATTCGGTTGTTACAAAACTGAAAATTTAGTCTTTAAAGCTTGTCTGCGGGTTTCCCCGCGGGGTTGCTCTTTATTTGGGGGCCGCCGCTGACATTTCAAGGGCTTTTTTCACACTCTTATTTCAAACTCTGTGCCGCCAGTGGCTTAATCGGCTTTTTTACTCACTACAACCATTGCCGGGCGCACCAGGCGTCCATTGAGCAAATAGCCTTTCTGCATAACGTCCATCACGGTGTTCGGATCGAGATCCGGGTTAGGCACCATGGTCATGGCTTCGTGCACCTGGGGGTCGAAGGGCTCACCGTGTGGCTCAATGCTTTCAACGCCGAACTTATTGAGCACATCCAGCTGCATCTTCAAGGTCATGGAGACACCTTCGCGGTGAACTTCCGATGCCCCCTCTTCCATGGTCTCAAGTGCTTTTTCCAGGCTATCCACCACCGGCAGCAGCTCTTTAACGAACTTTTCCAGGGCAAACTTGCGCGCTTTCTCGGCCTCCTGCTCAGCACGGCGGCGCACGTTTTGCGCTTCAGCGGCGGCGCGCAGGGCTTGATCCTTGGCTTCGGCCAAGCTCTGCTCTAACTCGCCCACTTGGGCTGCCAGCATTTCCGCTTCCGGGTTGTCGACGCTGTCCTCTAGCGCCTCTTCGTCATTGATCAATCCTTCCAACTCACCCTCCATCAAGCGCTCTTCAGCGACCTTCTCAGCCGCTTGTTCAGCGCCTTCGGCTTCATGCTCGTGGCGGGCCAGCTCATCGTCCATTGGTGTTTGCGGTTCTTTCGCCATGTTGTGCTCCTAAAAAGTAGAGCGCGGCCACGCGGGCGGCGCGCAAAGAAGTAAGCTTTAAGTCACTAGCTTTGACTGATCATGCACGCTATATGGGGGCCATAAATTCCATCTCAAGAGGTGCATTGAAGTGAGTTATTAACTACTGTATAAATCAACAACTATTGGATAAGTATCCAGCTTCTATGCTGTATCGCCTCAGGAGGCGCCATGCTTACTCAGCTAGCTATTCAAGATTTCGCCATTGTCGATCACTTGGAACTCGACTTGACCGGCGGTATGACTGCGATTACCGGGGAAACCGGCGCGGGCAAATCGATCCTGTTAGGCGCCCTCGGGCTCTGCCTGGGCGAGCGTGCCGACGCTGGAAGTGTGCGCCACGGCCGGGAGCGTACGGATCTCTCCGCACGTTTCGATATTCAGCACCTGCCCGCCGCCGTCGAGTGGCTAACGGCACGGGAGCTCCCAGCAGAAGAGTGCTTGCTGCGCCGCGTGGTCACCGCCAACGGCCGCTCCAAGGCGTGGATTAACGGCCACCCCGCGACTATCTCTGACTTAAAATCCCTCGGCGAGCAGCTGATTCAGATTCATGGACAGCATGCCCACCATGCGCTGATGCGTGAAGAGACCCACCTCGCCCTGCTGGACGATTACGCCGGCCTAAACGATGCCACCGCTCAATTAGCCGAAACGTTCCGGGAGTGGCGCAGCGCGCGTCGTCAGTTGAAGAAGCTAAGCGAAGAAGGCAGTGAAGTTGAGGCCAAACGGCAGTTGCTGCGCTACCAAGTAGAAGAACTGGATCAGCTCGGTTTAGCGGAGGGTGAATTAACCACGCTAGAAGAGGAGCAGCACACCCTGGCTCACGCGGAAGAGACCCTGCGCGAAACCCAGTTTGCCGCCGACTGCTGCGCCAGCGACGAGGGCGGCGCGCTCTCTTTGCTCAACCAAGCGTTCGCCCACTTAAGTGCGCTGCCAGGCAGTGACAAAGGCACCCTGGCAAACACCCTTGCCATGCTGAGCGATGCGCGCATTCAAGTGGAAGAGGCCTCCAGCGAACTCAATCGCCTTGCCAGCACCACCGAATTAGACCCTGAGCGGCTCGCCTGGGTTGAAGAGCGAATGACCGACGTCCATCGAATTGCCCGCAAGCACCACGTTGCTCCTGAAGAGCTATGCGCCCTGCATGCTGAGCTACAGCGGGAAGTCGCGCAGCTAGAAGAGGGTGGCAATGACCTGGAGGCACTCAGTGCACGGGTTGTCGAGCTACGCGAGAGCTACCGCCAAGGGGCAAAAAAACTCAGCGAGAGCCGTCAAAAAGCCGCGCTTCGCTTGGGTAAAGAGGTGCAGCAGCAGCTGGGCTTTTTGGCCATGGGCAAAGCTCATTTTGAAGTGGAAGTCACCGCGAAAGACGCGCCCTCCCCTGAAGGCCTTGATCGCGTGCAGTTTTTGATTAGCGCCAACCCCGGCCAGCCCGCTCGCCCATTGACCAAAGTCGCCTCCGGCGGTGAGTTGTCACGGATTAGTCTGGCGATTCAAGTGGTCGCGGCGACGCACTCAACGGTGCCCAGCCTGGTGTTTGACGAAGTGGATGTGGGTATCTCGGGGGCCACCGCAGAGATCGTTGGCCAACTACTGCGCAAACTGGGCGAAAACGGCCAGGTCATGACCGTGACCCACCTCCCTCAGGTGGCAGCACAGGCGCACCAGCACCTGCATATCGAGAAACAGGCGAAGCGCGATACAACGCTGACCCAGATGGCGCTACTCGACGAGCAGGGGCGCATCAGCGAACTGGCGCGTATGCTGGGCGGTGTCACGCTTTCTGACCAAACCCTCGCCCACGCACGGGAAATGCTGCACGCCAGCCAGCGCCCGCCGCACTGATTGAGCGGGTGACTTACGCCGCCTCTGTGCATGGCGATAGCGCATAGCTATACAGCACACCTGCAGATAGCAAAACAAACGCCCCTGAACCACTTGGCGAATTCAGTTAACAGCTTCTGTTAACCAGGAATTCGGCCAAATGGCTCAGGGGCGCTTATATTTCGAACCGCGATTCACGGTCTGCGACTAACGGCGACCTACGAACGCTATTTCTTGTTCGTCGGCCCGCTGTCCTGTCGCGTCACGTCGGAACCGCGCGGACGCACATAGAGCACCAGAGCATGATCCACTAATTCGTAGCCGTGCTCTTCAGCGATTTCTTGCTGACGGCGCTCAATGATTTCATCAACGAACTCAATGATTTCGCCGCTTTCAAGGCACACCATGTGGTCATGGTGATCCTCTTGGGTCATCTCGAATACCGCATGGCCTCCGTCGAAATTATGACGAATTACCAAGCCCGCTGACTCAAACTGAGTCAATACGCGGTATACGGTTGCCAAGCCAACATCTTCGCCCGCATCAATCAGTGTTTTGTACACTTCTTCCGCGCTAAGGTGGTGCTGACCCGAAACATTTTCGAGAATTTGAAGTATCTTGACGCGCGGCAGGGTCACTTTTAGACCGGCTTTGCGCAATTCATGGTTCTGATCGGCCATGGTCGCTCTTCGCAGTAACTGGTTAGGTCGGGTATGATCAACCGAAACCACGATAGTGAAGAATAGGCCCAAATGCAAAAATTGACTCAAATCATCACGCTCTCCGTTGCCCTTACCGTCATTAGCGGCTGTAGCTACGTAGGCGTGTACAAGCGCGATATCCCCCAAGGCAACCTGGTCACTCAAGAGATGGTCAGCCAGCTTCAACCAGGCATGACCCAAGAGCAGGTGACTTACGTAATGGGCAGGCCATTGCTGGAAGCGCCCTTTGACGCCAGCCAGTGGGATTATGTGTTCCGTTTAGATAAAGCGTATGGCGATGTTGAGCAGCGTCGCGTAACGCTCACCTTCGATCCCCAGGGTCGCTTGGTGAACATTGAGCAAGAGGGAGATCTATCCAAAGAGCTACCGCTTGAAGGCGAGAGCAGCATGGGGCCCGCAACGGAAGGCGTTGACCCAATGGATGCCCTCCCTACAGAGAGCTCCCAGACGCGGCCACCCGAGGGCACACAGCCTGTTCAGCAGTTTTAAAAGCGGGTTAACGCTTCGGGTCGCTCGCTTGGCGCTTAGCGCGCTCTAGGCGAGCGGCCTTGGGGTCAATCGCCAACGGTCGGTAGACTTCGACCCGATCCCCGTCGCGTAATAGATGGGTATCGGGTTCGCGTAGCGCTTTACCGAAGATGCCCAGCGGCGCTTGAGCAAAGGTCTCGCCGGGCACATCAGGAAAGAGCGTGGGCAAATCGGCCAGGGCAACGGCCTGACGTGCGGTAGTGCCCTCAGGCACGCGCAGAGCCACTATGCGCTGTTTGGATGGCAACGCAAAGGCTACCTCAACCGTAAGCGCCTCAGCGCCCATACAGCTCGTTTGCGCGCTTGGTGAAGGCATCGACTAGCTGGCCAGCGATTTGCTGAAAGAGTTTTCCGAACGCCATACCAAGCAGCCGGTTGGCGAACTCGAACTCCATCTCTAGGCTCACTTTGCAGGCATCCTCCCCCATGGGGATAAATAGCCAGCGTCCTTTAAGCCGCTTGAACGGCCCTTTTACCAGCGACAGCTCTATACGCTCGGGCGCAAAAAGTTCGTTGCGAGTGGTAATGGTTTGCTCGACACCGGCGCGACCCAGGGTCATTTCGCCGATCAGATGTACATCATCATGTTCGAGCAAGCGCGCCTGGCGGCAGCCTGGCAAAAACTCCGGGTAGCGTTCGAAGTCGTTAACCAGATCGAACATTTTCTGGGGGGTGTGCCGCACTAAGGCGGAACGATTGACGGTTGGCATTGACCTCTCCGCTGACTTCACAGTGCCCAAAGCGTATCATGGGAAACATTTTTCAGACCCTAAATGGTATCACGCCTCCCCAAATAACGAAGGGGAAGCCACTGACAGATTAATTATGAGGTTCCATGGCCACTAAGAAAGGTAACAGTAAGGGCCCCGGTAGCAGCGTTATTGCCCAAAACAAGAAGGCACGGTTTGAGTATCATATCGATGAGACCTTCGAGGCGGGGCTATCGCTGGCTGGCTGGGAAGTGAAAAGCCTGCGCGCCGGTAAGGCTCAGCTGACCGATACCTATATTTTGGTTCGTAACGGCGAAGCGTTTCTGCTGGGTAGTCATATCATGCCGCTGAATACCGCGAGCACCCACGAGATTGCTGACCCGACGCGCACCCGCAAACTGCTGCTGCATCGCAAAGAGATCGCCAAAATCTTTTCGATCACCCAGGACAAAGGCCACACCTGTGTGCCCCTTAAGCTTTACTGGAAGCGCAATAAAGTGAAGTGCGAGCTGGCACTGGTGACCGGTAAACAGCTGCATGACAAACGCGCGACAGAAAAAGATCGCGACTGGAGCCGCCAAAAAGGTCGAATTATGCGGGAACATAACAAGGCATAACTGGTCAATCAGGTGTGAGCACGTTAGAATGCTCACCTGAAATAAGGGGGCGACATGGTTTCGACGCCGGTGACAACCCTTGCGGTGCATGCCGAGAGCGTGATGTATCTCGTAAATCCCACATCACGAAAAAATAGTCGCAAATGACGAAAACTACGCTCAAGGCGCGCTAGCAGCTTAAACACTGTTAGCTTCTTGTCTGGCCCCAAGGTGATGTGCCTATTCATCACTGCGGGGATACGAGCTAAAGCTGATAGGATCGCGTTTGGTGGTGTCTTCTCGCCAAGCGCTAAACTTTAGAAGACTCGCGTGGCTGAATCCTGACCGTCGGAGTCAGTCGCGCTAAACTAAATGACGGAATCTAAGCATGTAGAGCCAATAGGCGCGTGCTGGCGGACGCGGGTTCAATTCCCGCCGCCTCCACCACCTTACTATACAAATCAAGCACCTACGGGTGCTTTTTTTGTGCCTGGGGGCTGTAAAAGGGCCTGTTTAGGCATAGTGTGGTCAGCTTTTTGGTCAACATTTTTCAGTTATATTTTAGCAAAAGCGGATTAGTCAGTTCATTGCCCTACCCCTTATGCCGACTCATTGACCAATGTGCTCACTTACGGCCCATATCTTTTCGGCAATGTGCGAGGTGCCAGTCTACGGTCGTTTTTCGAAGGCAAATTTCGGCCAAGTGCGGGCTTTAAGGCGATATTGATATAACACCTTCATCATGTGTGGCTTTGGAATGGAGGCTAAGCCGCTATGGAAAAGCCGCCTCCGTGCCTGCGATTATTAAAACCGCTAGTTTTCACAAACCACCTTAAGAGGCAGGCCGTCTTTGAGAGCGTAGTACTCTGTACAGACTTCACCTTCAATGGTGACTTTCCTGGTTCCATGGTCAAAAAAGTACATTGCTTCGGAAATGCCTAACCATCCATCTTGATTCAAATCCATATCAGCATATGTGAACGGTACGCGCGCGAACCAAAAGGCTATTACAGTCACAAGAAGCAACACTGAAACGATACCCAAGCCAATTACCACGCCCGATAGTTTTAACAGTTTATTAGCGTTCATACGTGTCTTCCTGGCAACAAATAACCTAATCATCTACCTGTATATCTGAAATTTATAAAAAACCATCTCTGCGATACACTTTGCCAGAAATATACGCATTGTACTTATATACCCGAACTCGGTGGATACTCGCTCAGGCTCGTTAACAGTCACAGTGTTGCCAGGATTTTTACCCTCATAGCCGCCTGCCAAATCAGCCATATCAAATCCACACTAGTACAGGATGCTTAAGTCGGCTGAGTATCGTAAGCTTGGACTTTAAACGCCCAACCCGCCAAACGAGCAGGATCTGCTATGAATAAGAATACCCTCAGCGCGATATTTGTAACAAGTTCATTGCCCCTGCGCTGGAGCAGATTGAGTGAGGTGTCCAAACACAGTTTCGGTAAGAGGACACCTTTACCGCCGGACGGATCAGTTACTACTTATTGCAACATCGCATCGTCCAAAACTTTGATGAGCTTATGACCTTCTGCGACCAGCTCAAGGAACGCCTGCACCAGGCCAGCGAAACCCGCTGCCAGCTGGCTGAAGCCGTCGTGGAAGGAGCCCTGAGCTAATGGTTTACAGCAGGCCATGGAAATCTTTTCCCGAGCAACTGGAGCTACTCCAATCCCGGGGCATGGTAGTCACTGATGAAGCTGCAGCTCTGGATTACCTAGCGCGTGTGGGCTACTACCGTCTAAGTGCTTACTGGTACCCCTTCCGTAAGTTCGAGCTGGAGCAAAATAGTGGAACCGGCAAGCTCTCCACGAAAGCGATGGATGCGTTTCATAAGGACACTCATTTCGTGGACGCAGTGCGCTTGTATCTTTTCGACAAGCAATTGCGCTTATGTTTGGCAGATGCATTGGAGCGAATAGAAATCTCTCTGCGGGTGGACTTATCTTACTTGCTGGGCAAGCGCAGTTCCTTCGCTCACGTGGAGAATACCAAAGCTCATTTTCATCCAGGCTTTGCCAATCGCCCCTTCCGTAAAGACAGCCAACAATCCTGCTTTGATGCTTGGCTGGTCAAGTACAGAGGATTGGTGGCTCGCTCTAAAGAAGATTTTGTACGGCACCACCACGACAACCACGGTGATGAGTTGCCGATATGGGTCGCGGTAGAGGTGTTGGATTTTGGCGCCATCTCCCAGCTGTTCAGCATGCTGAATGTGAAAGACCAATTGGCTATTGCCAATCGTTATGGAGTAAATGACTGGCAAGTATTCAAAAGCTGGCTATTTAGCTTGAGTTACTTTCGAAATCTGGTTGCGCATCACAGTCGGTTGTGGAACCGAAATATCACGTCCAAACCAAAGTTACCGAAGCGAGGCGGAATTCCGTGGTGTGACTCATTCATTGGTAACGAAGACACCCGGTTCAAACCATTTCTGCTTCTAGCAATTACCCGGATGCTGGTTAAATCCATATGTCCCAATACCCAGTGGCACAACCGACTGGCTGAGCACCTCGATCAATTTCCAGAGCTGAATTCATCAAAGAAGTTGAATTTAAGTGGGATGGGGATAACACAGGACTGGAGAGAGTGGTGGTAGAAAAAAATAAAAACCCCAGCGTAGGTTGCAAGCAACCAAGAGGCCGGGGTCGTGTTGAGATAAATACTAGGCCCTCACGTTTCGAAATACAACACTTTTAAAACCTATAAGGTAGCGAATTAACATGGCCATTGAGCAAGGCATTTGGAAACTCGCGAGCACTCCTGGCGCACTACCGCAAAAGCTACGCCCGACAGGGCTGGCGGATGAGAGCCTGCTGGAAGAACAGATTATGCAGGATGTTTCGATCCTGAATCGGGACTGGCTACTGATTGGCCGCCAGGTGCGCACTGGCTTCGACAAGTTGATTGATCTTCTTGCTGTGGATGCCAATGGCACCGTCATCGTGATTGAGCTGAAGCGCGATAAGACTCCGCGTGACGTGGTGGCTCAAGCTATTGATTACGCTTCTTGGATAGTGACGCTAGCCGACTATCAGTTGATCGATATTTACCAGCAGTTTGCCAAGCGCTATGCGCGCTCCTATGCCACGCTCGATGATGCTTTCGAGGCCAGATTTGGTATCTCGCTAGACGGTGTCACGCTCAATGAAAGCCACCAAATGGTGGTGGTCGCTACGCAGCTAGATGCCAGTAGCGAGCGGATTATTAACTATCTAAATGAGTTTGCTCAGCTATCGATTAACGCCATGTTCTTTAATGCGTTTGAGGATAATGGCAACCGCTATCTCAGTCGTGCCTGGATGATCGACCCCGACGAGCCGCCTAAACCGGTAGCCCGAAAAGCCAATAAAGAGCCCTGGAACGGTGAGTTCTATGCGTCATTTGGCGATGATAGGCCTTGGGAGCTAGCGCGGCGACTTGGCTTTATTGCAGGTGGTGGCGCTGCTTGGTATTCCAAGACCCTTTCAATGCTCTCAGAAGGAGACCTTGTGTGGGTCAACATTCCCAAAACGGGCTATGTAGGGGTCGGCGAGGTAATTGGCGAGCGCTGTCGTGCCACGGAATATCATTTTGAAACGGCAAGCGGCGCCAAAACGCTGCTAGAACTTGCTTCGGCTAGCGAGTACCCACACCTTTATCGAGTCCTTGATGACGAAGAAGAGAGCGCCGAGTACTTGGTACCAGTGCGCTGGCTTTATACGGTAGAGCGCAGCGATGCGTTCAGCGAAGTGGGTTTATTCGGCAACCAGAACACGGTCTGTAAGCCCACCACGCCTAAGTGGTCGCATACGGTCGAACGACTGAAGCAGGTATGGAATATAGCAGGGGAATGAGCACATACTCACATTGCACCGGGCCCATTGTTTGTCTAACCCACTGATGAACTTATAGCTCTATTGCTGGCTCAATTTAGCCGCTTTAAGCTCTGTTTATCATCATCGATGACTTTGAAGTAATGATGCTTTAAGTTCAGCACATAGCTATCTCGTGCATTACCCTGCTTGTCGTTAGTGCGCTGTAAATACGCATGGAGATTTTCAGGTGTACACATAGCTTTTATTTTATTGATAGTGGCCGCCCAAATTCCTTCCATTGCTTTTACTTCCGTTGTTTTCCCATAACCACTTACCATCTTTACCGCTATCCAGTTCACATGATAAAGAACGATAATGCCGGGGTATAACTGATAGTACCTATCCACATCGATTTTATTTAATGTCACCGCGTATTGAGGATCGACGCCATACTTGTGTGACTGAAAAAAGGGCGTCGTTTGGCTTTTAAGGTCAACGTATCTGCCTGATTCAGTGTGGATAAAATCGGGCACAGTTGGGTCGCTTACCTTCTCCTCATTCAGCCTCAACCCCAGCTTTTCGCCGTATAGCGTTAGAAAACGCGTCTCCAAGCGCTCCCCGTCCTTACACCACTCCAGCTTTTTTTGTAAATCGTTGTGGATAAGCTCATTGCCATCTTTGTCATAAAGCGTATAGGTGGCCATACCCGCTCCTATATTCCCTTCACTATTCCCTTCGCGCTTTTTTCGGCTAGCCCCTTATGCTCTGCCCGGTCGAGAGCGCCAAGCGCCTGAGTTAAATTTATTTAGCAATAAAATCATATCCGCTGAGAGGGGGCAATAGGCGCAGCTAAATCCAGTTTAGCCTCGATAAAGGTGGCTTAAAAAGCAAAGCGCTGGCATCTAGCCAGCGCTTTGTAACCTGCACGTATAGCGTGATACGAACCTAATGGACGGAGTTTTTTCGTATCAATCAGTGCGGCTTAATGCGAAATCATTTCTTCAACGATTTCCTCACCGCTCAACTCGGATGGGTAATACGTCGGCCAGTGGGTGACTTCCTCTAATAACGCTTGGCGATCATCACCCCAGTAGAGATGGTAGTGATGCGCATCAGTGGGGTAAATACTGTGGTCGCTAAATTGGATATATTTAGGCAGGTCTTCAGACGCTTCTTCAAGCTCATAGATAAACCGCACACCTCGGTTACCTGCTTGGTAAGTTAGAATTTCATAGCCGTCGTATTGGTATTCGCCTGATCTCTCTTCGCCACTTTCAACGAAGGTGACGCTATTGCCGTCAATGACGATACGCTCTACATCCGTTTGGTAACCGGTATCGTAATACGCTTTGTACTCTTCGGCCGTCTTGTCACCATTTTCTGCTTTATGCGCAAACACTTCGTCAAGCGTGCCATCCTGCAGGTAGGGATAAACGGACTGCCAATCGCCTTCCCAATCTGAAAGCGCACGATCCTCAACCTGCTCATCATCAAAATAGCCTGAATAGATATCGCTATCGCTATCGCTATCGTGGTCGTGGTCGTGGTCGTGGTCGTGGTCGTGGTCGTGGTCGTGGTCGTGGTCGTGGTCGTGGTCGTGGTCGTGGTCGCTATGAGTATGGTCGTGATCATGCTCATGGTCATGGCCATGATCGCTGGCGCTAACGCCTTGAACGCCCGTCAGTATCAGGGCACTCAATACAAACGCGCTGGCGGCCTTAAGTGGCAATGGTGTCATATTCGTTTTTCCTTTGGCTGCTCGTGAAACAAGTCACCAAAAAGATACAATATAACATACCAATCAATCAAGCTCGTTTTTACATTCCGCGAATAAACCCTATAAAACTAAGGAATTGATCGCAGAGCTTTTGCTGCTCTTATAGCAGGCGCAGCTATGCTTAATGGGAAATATTTTTTGGCAGGCACAAACGCATCGGGCCCCGCCTAAGCGGGGCCCGATCATCGAATCTAAACGATTCGAGAACTTAAATAATCGCTAGGATTAAGAAAGCAGCTTAATGTTTGAAGCTTGAAGGCCTTTCTGACCTTGGGTAACGTCAAAAGAGACGTTAGCGCCTTCAGGCAGAGTTTTGAAGCCATCAGACTGAATTTCAGAAAAATGAGCAAAAACGTCATCGCTGCCGTCAGAAGGAGCAATGAAACCGAAGCCTTTAGAATCGTTGAACCACTTAACTGTGCCAGTTGCCATGATATTAAATCCTTTTCGCAAGTCGCGAATTGTAGAAATCCTGGTATTACCCAGATAAATAGTGAGTAGAACAAGGAATACAATTACAGACTACCGAAAGAATTCGAATGTTTCTGGAACCATGCTTGCTTGCTAACTTACTAACTGCGCACATCCTGTCACGTAGTCAACAGCAGGTCAAAGCCTTTATGTTTTTTATTTTGTTGTTCTGCCACTTATAGCCACTTTAAAACCGCGCAAACTCCCCAAAAAAGTCGTAATCTTGCCAGTGAGCTAGGCACTACTAATTCGTCCGCCTAGCGCGCTTGGCTTGCCCGGTGAAACCCGCGTCATTCGCGACCTGGCGAGCACTTTGGAAGAGGTTTTAGCATGCTATATGGACTTAGTTTGTTGGCAGGTATCGCCCTGTTGACCCTCGGTGGGGAATCACTTATCCGCGGCGCGGTGGCTGGCGCACGAAGAGCTGGCGTCTCGCCACTGTTAACAGGGTTGGTGGTGGTGGGTTTTGGCACCTCGGCCCCTGAGCTTGTCGTCTCGATTGATGCCGCAATTAACCAGCAGCCTGACATTGCGGTTGGTAACATTGTGGGCAGCAATATCGGCAATATCTTATTGATTCTAGGCCTATGCGCGGTTATCTGCCCAATGGTGGTTCAGCCTTTAGCGCTGCGCCGGGATGGGCTGGTCGTGGTGTTGGCCAGCCTGCTGTTTATTGGGCTTTCCTTCGGCGGTGCACTGGGTCGTGTCGATGCAGCAATTTTTATAGCGGGCCTGGTTGGCTATCTTGTTTGGGCCTACTTAAGTGAAAGCCGTCAGCACATCCCCGCGGCTGAAATGCACGCCTCAGAAGCGGAGGAGATGACCAAACTCCCCACGACAGGCTGGATGATCACCGTAGCGTTAGTGGTTGGTTTGGGCATGCTGATTGGCGGATCCCAGCTACTCCTATATGGGGCCATTGGGTTGGCCCAGGCCATGGGCATTTCCGAAGCAGTCATCGGTTTAACCATCGTCGCCGTCGGCACCTCCCTGCCGGAGATGGCCGTATCGGTAATTGCTGCGTTACGCCGCCATGCGGATGTTGCCGTCGGGAATATTCTGGGCAGCAATATTTTTAACCTGCTTGGCATTCTGGGTATCTCCGCGTTTTTACAGCCGCTGCCCCTTGCGCCGCGGGTGGCCCTATTTGACCAGTGGGTAATGCTGGGAGCCGCGGGCATACTGGTGCTGTTTTTGTATACCGGTATGCGCCTGTCGCGCTGGGAGGGCGCCGTGCTGCTCGCAGGCTATGCCGCATATATAGCGTTGAGCTTTACGATCTTTTGAGATGATCTAACCGTTGATTGCGTTGAGCCAAAAGCCCATCGTTTTGGCTCAACGACTTGATTGTTTATCGCGGAGAAAAGTCATCGTGCACATTGCAACTTTGGGGCCTAGTGGCAATAACCATGAGCTGATTGCCAAGCGCTATCTCAAAATGCGCTGCTCAGGAGAAGGCAGCATTACGTTATTTACCCGCTTTGAAGATGCCTTCCACGCACTGATCAATGGCCAAGTGAGCCATGTGTTGCAGTGTACCGCGCATTTTGCCCATAGCGATTGCGTCGGCCGCTATATGCATCGCGCTTACCCTGTGGATACGTTTATTGCCGGTAGCAAGCCGCTGGCGCTGATCGCCCAGCGCACCTCTGTTAGCCCCACCCAAGTAGCGCTACAACCAGCGACCCGCTACTACACCGACTTAACAGCCTATACAGAGATCATAGACACCCCCACCACAGTGGCGGTGGCAGAAGGGCTTCTGGCAGGACGTTTTGAGGCGGGCATTTGCGCTGAAGAGGTGCTAGGGCAAGCCCCCGAGCATCTGCGTTTGGTGCAGTCACTGGGGCCTGCGCTAGATACATGGGTAGTGTTTGCCACCACCCCACTACCCGCCTCTTCGCCGTTACGGCTAGACGCTGACGGTTAAACAACGGGGCTAAACTACAAAGATCAGAATAGTTCCTCCCAGGATCAATCCACCCCGCTGCCACAGCGCTTTTCGCGCAATAACTCCGTAAGAGATAGCACCTAAACCAATCGCCACTTTCAGCGCATCCAACAAGGCGCCGAAAGGGTTAAAGGCCAGCTGAATCATCTCTGGGTTGGCCACCATGGCTAGAGGAATAATATACAACCCTATTCCTAACGCCATGGCTTTGAATGCGACTTTTAGCCAATTCTCCCCCACCATGCCCGCAGCGATAAACACGCCGCCACACACCGGCGGCGTGATCGTCGAGAGCAGCGCGTACCAAAATACAAACAGATGCGCCAAAAGCGGTTCCAAACCTAGCGAGGTCAGGGCAGGCCCAGCGACAGAGACACAAATCACATAGGCGGCGGTGGTGGGCACCTCCATGCCTAAAATCAAGCAGGCGAGCGCTGTGAGTAGCAAGGCTGGCCACAGCATGTCATTGGAGAGCGATAAAATGCCCGAAGTGATCTTGACGCCCAATCCTGTCAACGACAGCACGCCGACCACCAGTGAAGCACACAGAATAATGGAACCAATGACGGCAATCTGACGCCCAGCGGTGACCACTGCGTCGGATAAACGGTTAGCAAAGCCGGGGAGCGAAAAGCGCAGCGTCACGTTAAAGAAGAGCAGCGCAATACCGGCGAAAATCGCAATGCTGGCGGCGTACTGGGGAGTAAAACCGCCGTTAAAGATACGTTCTAACAGCAGCACGAAGGGGATGGCAAAAAACAGCGAGGTAATCAGCACCTCTTTCGCGCTGGGTCGTTCACTTTCAGCCACGGGCTTTAGATCATGCCGGGTCGCATAGGCATTAATACCCACCCAGACAGTCAAAAAGTAAAGCACCGCTGGAAGCATCGCCGCGGCCATGATTTGGGTATAGGGCGTGCCGGTCAGCTCCACCATCACGAACGCCCCCGCGCCCATTAGCGGCGGCATAATTTGCCCGCCGGAGGAAGCAACAGCTTCCACCGCACCTGCCAGCGAACGGGGGTAACGCAGCCGCACCATAGAGGGAATGGTGATTGCCCCAGTGGAAGCGACGTTGGCAGACGCCGAGCCGGAGATAGAGCCCATCAGCGCCGATGAAATCACCGCCACTTTAGCGGCCCCACCAGTGAGCCGCCCCGCCACCGCACTGGCCAGGTTCATAAAGCCCTGGCCCGCCTCTCCCGCATTGAGCACCGCACCAAAAATCACAAAAATCGCCACCACGCTGACGCTTACCCCCGTCAGCGACCCCCATAATCCGCCTTCGGCAATCGTTAGCGTACCCACCATACTGGCCAGCGGTAGCCCAGGATGACCAAAAGCGCCAGGAATATATTGGCCGAAGGCGCCATACATTAACGCCAGCAAGGCCACCAGCGGCAGAGGCCAACCGATGGCTCGACGGGCAGCCTCAAGCGCTAAAGCCATCAAAAACAGGCCAATGCCCATCTGTAGATGAGTATCAATAAAGCCGTACTGGTTGGCTAGCGCAGCTTCGTTAAATGCGATATAGCCACACGCGGCAGCACCCAATACCGTCAGCAGCCAGCCGCTGACTCGCCGCGCTGGCGTATTGGCCATATAGACCAGCACCCAAGGCAATAGCAGCGCCATATGCAGCGGTCGGCTGACCAGCGCAGGCGTTAAGCCATAAAAAATCAAGCCAAGATGGAACATTACACTGACCGCGCCTAACGCCATCCAGCCCGGCGCTAAGGAACGATCATCCTCAGGGGTCGCCGCTTGCGAAGAGGTAAAAACACGCATGCCTTGTTGCCTATCAGTACTGCATCAATACAGGACTGCCACAGCGCAAGCGCCGTGGCAGCGGGAAGATGAAAGGTGGAGGTGGGGAGAAAGCCACTAACGCAGCGCGTCAGGCACCGCAATCTCCGCTTCTTGGTAGTAACGCAGCGCCCCAGGGTGGAGCGTGCCGGTCATGTTTTCCAACATATCGGGGCTAATACTGCCCCACCAGGCAGCCTCTTCGGCCATGGCATCGCGGCGCTCCCAAAACGTCTTGGTTAGCGTATAGGCAGTGTCGTCATCCATCGCCGTTGTGGTGTAGGCAATCACCGGTAGCGACGTGGTTTCGACGTCTTGAGCCACCCCGGGGTAGGTGCCGCCGGGTATCGTTTGGCGCGGCGCACCAATCTGTTCAATCTGCTCATCGGTGAGGCTAATCAAGGTCACAGGCATGCTGGCCGCTGTCTCAATGACGTTGGGCGAGGGGAAAGAGCTAGCGGTTACAAAACCATCAATTTGACCGTTTTTAAGTGCATCGGGGCCGCTACCAATTGCCGCATCGGCAATTTGCACGCTCTCTTCCAGACCAAACAGTTCCAGGTAACGGGCCGCCTCACGGGCACCAAAGGTGCCGCGGCCAATCAATAAGTGCTTACCTTCCAGTGCGGAAATATCAGTCACGCCTTCGTCACCCGCTAACACAAAGTGCATGGTGATAGAGGGAATCGGAAACAGGCCTCGAATCTCTTGAAAACGCGGACTCTGCCGCTCGGCAAAGGCGCCCTCGCCGCCCATGGCCTGAGCGACTAACGCAGGCGGCGTGGTAAATACATAATTGCCTTGGCGAGCCATGACCTCCATCACGTTTTGCACCGAGCCCTGGCTCTCTTCCAGAGTGAGGATGATAGCGTCATCGGTTCCCTGACGGATCGCTTCTGAGAGCTCTACACCCATTTGATAATAGGCGGTACCCGCTGAAGCCGATTTATAGGTTACACGGGTTTCTGCGTAGGCGGAGAAGGCGGCACTTGTCAGCACTAACGTAGCAGCCGAGACAAAAAGCGTGCGGTGTAGGGAGCGGAAGGGATTGCGCATCGTTATATTCCTCAACGTATCCAGCGGCCGCTTCTAATCGGCCTCGTTTTTATCTTACCCAGTTGTTATATGACCAAGCTGAGAGCGTGGCGCGCATTAAAATAGCACAACTGTCCTCCGACAGGCACTCTCCGCGGTCGCCCTCCCCATGCCCGCCAGAGTGTTTTATTGACATCTAATATTAGCTTGAAAAGATATAGACTCTGAATCTTATTCAACAATGCTATGCGTCAATAGTATAATTCTTAAACCGCTATTAACTTTTTTATAAAACTATTACTGCACGATTTACCATTACCTAAAAGATTAATTTACTAAAAAAAGATGCTATTCCCTTAAGAAGAACTACTTTCGTTCGTTTTAATAAGGTATTGCGGCGCAATATAGACTGATAAAATAAGGGCGTTTTTACACCACTCCTGACAACTTAACCATGAGGAAGAACGTCACATGCCTACGTTGTGCCAACCCTCTCGCCAGCCACGATTATATCGTCGCTGGCTTTTTTTGTTAGCGGCCTTACTATTAGGCGCAAGTCCCAATGCTTTTGCAGTGACCGGTGAATTAGATCTAACGACGTCTACCGTTGGCTTTTTTGCTGTTGCGATTTTCGTCCTGGCGTATGCATTAGTCATGGCGGAAGAAAAGATCCATATGCGCAAGTCTAAGCCGGTGTTGGTGGCGGCCGGTATCATCTGGAGCCTCATCGGCTGGGTGTATGTCCAAAACGGCATGTCGGACGCGTCTGAGTACGCTTTCCGCGTCACGCTTTTGGAGTTCACCGAGCTGATGCTGTTCTTGCTGGTGGCCATGACCTACATCAACGCCATGGAAGAGCGCCGTGTCTTTGATGCGTTGCGTTCCTGGATGCTGCGCAAGGGCTTTAACTACCGAACGCTTTTTTGGCTGACCGGCGGTCTCGCCTTTGTGTTATCCCCCATCGCCGACAACCTCACCACCGCGCTGTTGATGTGTGCGGTGGTGACAAAAGTGGCCGAAGGCAACCAGCGCTATATTAACCTGGCCTGTATCAATATCGTCGTTGCCGCCAATGCCGGGGGCGCGTTTAGTCCTTTTGGCGATATCACCACCCTCATGGTATGGCAAGCAGGCATGGTAGAGTTCCAGGAGTTCTTTATCCTGTTCTTCCCCGCACTGGTCAACTTCATGATTCCAGCATGCATCATGAGCCTGTTTATTAAGGATGAAAAACCCGAAAGCGTTTATGAAGATGTGTGGATGAAACGTGGCGCCCGACGCATTGTACTGCTGTTTTTACTAACGATTGTCACCGCCGTATTGTGTCACGTTGTACTCCACCTGCCCCCGGTACTTGGCATGATGACCGGCCTGGGCTACTTGCAGTTCTTCGGTTACTACCTGCGCCGGAGCTTGCCCCGCTCCTTGGAGCGCAAGCGCGAGCGGTATAGCCGTGAAGGTGATAACCGTAAGCTGGCGCAGTTGGGTAGCGTGGTGCCGTTTGATGTTTTTAACCGCGTCGCCCGGGCTGAGTGGGATACATTGCTGTTCTTCTACGGCGTCGTTATGTGCGTTGGTGGGCTGGGTTTCATGGGCTATCTCGGCTTACTGTCAGAAGCGCTATATACCGGTTGGAACGCGACCGCGGCCAATATCGTATTAGGCATTGTTTCGGCCGTGGTGGACAACATCCCGGTGATGTTTGCGGTGCTGACCATGGAGCCCGATATGTCCCATGGCCAGTGGCTGCTGATTACCTTAACCGCTGGCGTCGGGGGCAGCTTACTATCGATAGGCTCCGCAGCCGGTGTGGCGGTAATGGGTCAGGCAAGGGGATCCTATACGTTTATGGGCCACTTACGCTGGTCGCCGGTTATTTTGCTCGGCTACATCGCCAGTATTTTGGTGCATATGTGGCTCAACGCCGATAGCTTTGCGCTTTTCAGCTAAGCCAGACAAATTGATAGGTACTACCCTTTACCCCTTTTCAGCGTGCTGGAAAGGGGTTTTGCTTTCCCTCTCAATAGGTCTCGAAAAGATATTCAATGGGCGTCGGGCGGCCAAATAGATAGCCTTGATAGCGGTAGCAGCCGTGGCCTCTCAGCCAGTCAAGCTGCTCTTTTTTCTCTACCCCTTCCGCGACCACAGTTAAACCTAAACTCACCGCAAGCAGAATCGTGGTATCGACAATTGCGGCGTCTGTTTTATCGGTCAGCAGCTCGTGAATAAACGATTGATCAATTTTCAACTCGTCCAACGGTAAGCGCTTCAGGTAACTCAGCGATGAGTAGCCGGTGCCAAAATCATCCAATGCAAAACGTATCCCCCTAGCACGCAGTTTCAACATCGTGCTGCGCACTCTCACCGGCTCGTGCATTAACAAACTCTCAGTGACTTCGAGCACCAAGCGACTCGGCGGTGCCTGGGTTTCTGCTAATAGTGCCTCAACATCCCGCACGAACTCCGGCTGTTGAAACTGCACTGAACTCACGTTGACGGAAATACTTAACGACGCATAGGTCGGCTGATGGAACCACTTCGCTAGCTGCTCGCAGGCTGACTGCAGCACCCAGTAACCGATCGGGACAATCAGCCGGTTCTCCTCCGCCAGCGGAATAAACGTCGCGGGGGATACCCAGCCACGCTGGGGATGATACCAGCGTAGCAACGCCTCAACGCCGGTAGTCACGCCTTGATGGTCGACCTGCACTTGATAGTGGAGTGCCAGTTCGTTGCGCTCGAGCGCCTGGTGTAAATCGGCTTCTAAACTGGCCCGCTCCAATACGCTGGTCTGCATCTCTGTGTTGAAAAAACACAGCGTATTGCCGCCCGTGATTTTAGCCTTCTGCAACGCCATATCAGCCTGTTGCAGCACGCTATCCATGCTGTGTTCGCCTCCTCCCGTAAACAGTGAAATACCAATACTGGCACTGATCGGTAACGAATGGCTGTTTCTCAATTGCGCAATCGTTTCTAGCAGTTGACGCGCCACGCGCTCGGCTTTTAGTGCAGCGTTCGGCTGTTGTTCGCCTAAGTTATTGATCAGCACAACAAACTCATCACTACTAAAGCGAGCCAAGGTTTCCTCTGCATCTAGCCGCTGACGTAGCTGTTCAGCAACGCTGATCAATAGCTGGTCGCCACTCTCATGGCCTTGAATGTCATTCACTAAGCGGAAATTATCCAGGTCAATCACCATTACCGCACTATAGGACGCAGCCCACTCCTCGTGCTCAATAGCGGCCGTTAGGGAATCCATCAGTAGCCGCCGGTTGGGAAGCCCTGTCAGCGAGTCATAAAAAGCCAGATAGTGGGTACGTGACTGCATTTCCAGGTAGTCAGTCAGTTCAGTCGAGATACCGCACAGGCAGGGAACTGCACCGGGTGACATGGAGAGCGGCATTTTAATCGATAAGAACGTTCTTACCCGGCTTTCGCCCTGCAAGACATGGCTCTCCTCCACAGTTACTTTCATACCCGACTCTAATACGCTGCGATCAACTTGAGTGATTTCAGCAGCGCTGCCTGCATCAAAAAACACCTCATCGCGCTTACCGATTATTTTTTCGGCAGGCAGGCCAAATAGGTCGCTAATGCGACGATTAACGTATTGATACTCTAAGGAAGGGGATTTGATATAGATAAAGGCATCGACGCTATCCAGGATAGTCGCCAGCATCTCTTTATTGGTCTGGAGTAGCGCCCGGTTATGTCGCATGCGCCGCTTGAGCAACAGGTTGCCCAGCAGCGCCAAAAGAAGGAACACAAGCAGCAAGACGATACCCCAACGCCCCAAGTAGTCGTCAACACTGCCCAACAGCTCCACTGGAAAAGCTGCAGACGCGGTAAAATAGTACATGGTGGCTGTTCACTGGCCAGGCATGGTAAGCGGGCCCGCCCGCTCGACCACTCGCTGCCAGGCAGCGTCTTTTTCAATACGCGACACAAACGCAGCGATGGCTGGATACTTTTCCAACGACTGCACGGCGGCCACTGCCTGTAGCGGAAAACTCATTTGAATATCAGCACCGCTTGGCCACGGCCCGGCAAAATTCCCCTGCGCCAGCAGATGTTGATTAATAAAGTTAAGGTGCTGCTTAAGCTGCGGTGCTAAGAAGCGCTTGCTTACCGTATCGCTAATCCCTTTAGCCAGTGGCTTAATCAGCCAGGGCGACTGTTTGGGAATTTGGCTAAACACAAGCTGCATCACCAGCAGTGGCATTAACGACCCTTCGGCATAGTGCAGCCAGTAGCGGTAATCCACCCACGCATTCATATCATCGATTGAAGGCTGACAGCGCCCCTGCCCATAGCGCTGCAACAGGTAATCAATGATGGCGCCCGATTCGGCCACGGTAAAATCGCCGTCGGTAATCACCGGTGATTTACCCAGCGGATGAATTTTTTTCAGCGAATCTGGCGCTTGCTGGGTTTTGCCATCGCGTTGGTAAACCACCAACTCGTACTCCAGCTCCAGGGCTTCAAGTAGCCATAGGATGCGGTGCGAACGAGACTTTTCCAGATGGTGAACGTGGATCATAAACTCTCCGTGGGGCTGAGTTGCGCGCCAGCATTGCACTGGCGACACTTATTCCTTTTCTAACGGCACATTAAGCTTAGTACCATATAGCCCATCATCATAGGAGCATCAGTATCAACGCTGCGTCAAAAGCAACTATTAATTAGGTGCGTTATGATCGGTGCGCGTGGCGCCAACGTGCCAGCAGATCCAACGGTGACCATTTACCTTGCAGCCAGGGCGCGAGCAAACGCATAGAGAGCGGAATAAACACAAATACCATCACTGGCGTCAGCATTAGGGTACTCACCACTACCCGCGGCAGCAGCGCCCAATCGGCCAGGACGCCACCAAATACAAGCTGAAAAATTAGCGAGATAGGAAAGAAAGCCAACCAGACAGCAACGGCCTGTTTCCAGCGCGGCGGTGCGCTGCTACCGGTTTGAAACCACGCATCCAGCCCAGTAGCCCGGTGTTCATGGGGCGCCTCATACAGGCCTTTACCGCGCGCTAACCACGCATGGCGTGAGGCAGAGTGCTCCCAAGCGGCTAAGGTTTCGCTGCTGCTAAAGCGGAAAATAATCTGGTATTCATCGTCGTCAGCCGGTGGCGCCAATACGCCGGAGCCGAGGTAGCCAGAAAAATCGGCCGCCAGTTCGCGCCCTTCATTAAGCCAACGATTAAAATCGGAGTAGCGGCCGTGCTCAACGCGACGAGCCACCATCAATGTGACAGGTGAGGCAGACATGGTATATCTCCTAATGTGTCTACAGCCAACGCCGGATAGGCAGGCTGCTTGCTTTCAAGGGGGTAACCCTGAAAGTCATAATTGCCACATTATACAAGCAATGTTGATGCCATGTTGTGAATGTTACACTATGGTCGTATACGCGGCGTAGATTCTCGCCGAGGCACGGGGCTGGGACGCTCGCCGCGTTGAAAGGCGCATACATGAACATAGATATCCACAGCGCTGCGAATGGCATCTGCTTCTTGGGGGTCGGGGTATAGTACCGGGCCGGCATACTCACCTTCGCTGCGTAGTACGGCTTCTAGCTCGGTTCGGTAACGGTCGAGCAGGTGTTCCAGGTTGATGCGTATACGATGAACTTCCAGACCAAACGCCTGACGTTGATCGGTGCGCTTAAGGATGTCCAAAGGGTTTGAAGCCGTTTCAATCAAGCTCTCTAGCGTAGCGAAAACTAACTTTTCAGCACTGTTTAAATTGGGAATAATGGAATAAATGAGGTCATTTAAAGTGATCGGTGTTCCATGGCGGTGCATAGGCAATTCAACGTCCGATTAAAGGATTAATGCTGATAAATCGGCCCTGCTCGGTAAAACTTAATCGATAAATACCGTGCACGCCGTCGCGACTTACTACTCGACGAATCGCCTCGGCCGGAAATATCACCCAACGACCATCTACGCTGCGGGTACGCACATTGGCAATACGCCCTTCGTAATGAGCCAAACACTCATCATAATTAAGATTAATAACTACATCAATGGTTTGCATAGGGTTGGCAATAAGATAGGGCTGGCATAAGAGTGCCATCGTGTCGGAAAAGTAGCGATCTAGTACTGCAAAAACTTGCACTGTCGGTATCGCTCGCTAATACTTCATGGTATCCCAACTCGTACTTAGTCGGTAATGACCTATGGCCGTTTCTTCCATTAGCACCGTTTCTTATGCTGCCTGGACATATCCTTCAGCGAATACAATGTCCCCGCGCGTTGAGCAAACAGCAAAAGGCCGTGCACTTGAAGAAGATACGGCGTCTACAGACGACCCTAAAACGACGAGCGCGAGCGAAGAGAGCAGCAGCGCCGAAGCTGGCCCCAAACGGGCAGACGGCACGCCCATGGCGCCGGAAGAGATTCAGCTACTAGATCAGCTTAAACAGACCGATCGCGAAGTTCGCCAACATGAAATGGCCCACCAAACAGTGGGCGGTGCCTATACTGGCGGCGCCAGCTATGAGTATGAAGTTGGCCCCGATGGCAAGCGGTATGCGGTTGCGGGGGAGGTACCGATCGATTACGGTCCGGTGCCCAATGACCCCCAAGCCACAATTGAAAAAATGCAGACCGTGATCGCCGCTGCCATGGCACCTGCGGATCCCTCACCAAAAGACCACCAAGTGGCCGCCCAAGCGCGCCAGTACCTGTTGGAAGCCAAGCTTGAAGCCTCCATGCAGCGCAGTGAAATGGAGCAAGCTCGCAGTGACGGTGCCGCGGTAACAGCCTCTGCAGATGAATCAGCCGCTGGCGAGCAATCTTTAGAGGAACAAGCCGCCTAATTGTCCACTAGGGCAAGTGAACTCCACTCTTCACGGCTAGGCCAATTCGCTAACCAGTTAGGTAATGCCTCTGCGGGCATCGGCCGTCCAATACCATAGCCTTGAGCTAAATCGCAGCCTAGTGCTATCAAGGCTTTGGCATGCTCTAAGGTTTCTACACCCTCTGCCAGCATGGGTCGCTTAAAGCGATTAGCCATGTAAATGACACTTTCCACAATCGCCATATCGTCCTGGTCGCTAAGCATATCGCGGACAAAGCTCTGATCGATTTTAATCAGACATACCGGTAGCTGCCGCAGGTGGGTTAAAGACGAAAACCCGGTGCCAAAATCATCAATCGCAAAACTGACTCCCAGCGACTGGCAGCGCGACATGTTTTGCAGCGCGGCCTCGATATCGTGCATCGCCGCACTCTCCAACACTTCGAGTTTGAGCATTGCTGGAGGGACATCAGGGTAGCTTGCCAATAGCTCGCCCAACCGCTGGCTAAAGTCACTCACTAACAGATGCGTTGGGCTTATATTCACATTGATCGGTAGCGCAATGCCTTGAACTTGCCACTCACTCAACTGGCGCAGCGCTCGTTCAATGACCCATTCACCAAGCTCCACTTCTAACGGTGTGGTATCGATAATGGGTAAAAACTGCCCAGGTGCAAGCAGCCCCTCTTCAGGGTGCTGCCAACGAATCAGCGCCTCAAGACCGACCACCTTGCCACTGCGCATATCGACCTGGGGCTGGTAATAAAGGCGCAGTTCATTGTTATTGAGCGCATCAATAAAGCGCTGACGCTGCTCATGGCGCACCTGTAGTAAGCGGTCATGGTTAGGGTCAAACAAGTGAAAGGTATCGCGGCCCCGCTGTTTAGCACGGTACATCGCCTGATTGGCATGGCGTAACAGCAGGTCGCCCTGAACCTGATCATTCGGATAGAGCGTTACTCCCAAGCTTGCCGTCAGGTGAATGCTCTGCCCGTCAATCATCAGCGGTTGGCGAATGGAGGCTAACAACTTCTCAAAAAAATCGTCGTCGACACCATGATGGAGTAACAGCACAAACTCATCGCCCCCCACCCGAGCCAACACATCATCCCCGAACAGCAGATGGCTTATCCGCTGCGAAAAAGAGGAAAGCAGCGCATCGCCCACGGTGGAACCCAGCCGGTCATTAATATTTTTGAAGAAGTCGATATCCAGCGAGCACACCGCCAAGGGTAGCTGTTTGGTTTCTGCATGCTGCATGGACTCTTGAATCAATTGTGTCAGTAGCTGCAGATTGGGCAGCCCCGTTAGGGCATCGAAATAGACTTCTCGATTAAGGTGGCGGGCATGGGCTGGAATGGCCGAAAGGTCAGCAAGCACAATCACATGGTGATCGATCTCACCTTGCTCATTGCGCACGCGATTAATCGACATCATGCCCGGATAAAACTGGCCATCATGGCTACGATAGCTAACCTGGCTTTTGCTACGGTCACGCAACTGCAGCTCTTCCCGCATCAACCGCGTGGTTCGGCTATCATCCAGCGGTAAAATACTGAACGCTTCTGGCGTTTTGCCCTGCACATCTCCCTGGGTGATCCCCGTTAACTCACAAAAAGCAGGGTTAACCTCCACTACCCGGTTTTCCGCATCGGTAATAATGATCGCTTCGTTGGCGTAGCAAAATACCGATTCAGCGGGTGACGCTGTATAGCGCTTAGGCGCTGTTGGCATCGTGTTCAAGCGGGGAATTGATGTTGTCAGGGAGGGCTGTTGAGACAAAGACTGCTCCTTCGATAACTTCAAGGATTCGTGCATACGTCTTTGCTCTCCTCGTCATTGTTATAGAGACATCGCCATATAGGTTCGCCGTTATATA
Source organism: Halomonas sp. FeN2 (assembly GCF_020595105.1). Classification (NCBI taxonomy): domain Bacteria; kingdom Pseudomonadati; phylum Pseudomonadota; class Gammaproteobacteria; order Oceanospirillales; family Halomonadaceae; genus Halomonas; species Halomonas sp. FeN2. Next base: position 2,843,464 of record NZ_CP074200.1, on the reverse strand, counting down.
GGGCTGTTCAAGTACAAATAATGCGATGATGAGGATAGCACGGCGGACACCCTAGGACGCCCCCGCACTACTTTGATATCTCGCACCTACTCCTGCATAGGTATATTAACACTGCTGTATATTAACACCCTATTCCGGCGCGAGGGCGTTGCAATACTAAAGTGCATTATCGGCTGCCAATACAAAAAGTTAAGGGTGCCCACCCTATCAAGGCTTTAACGCTATGCGTAGGACATGGTTAAACGGCTTGAGGCCGGCTCAATATCGCGCACCAGATAATCACTCACTTTGCTGGTCATGTCGTCTGCCTGATCATCAAGGGAGCGGCTAGCCGCGGCCATTTCCTCAACCAATGCAGCATTTTGCTGGGTTACCTCTTCCAACTGGGCCATGGCACGGTTAATTTGCTCAATCCCTGCCGACTGTTCATGGGTAGCCGACGCCATTTCATCCATCAGGCTTGCCATTTGCCCTACCCGTTGAGCAATCCGCCCCAGAGTTTCATTGGTGGTAGTCACTAGGCTTTCGCCTTCTGAAATCTTTGCCACGTTATTATCGATCAATTGACGAATCTGGCTGGCCTCCTGGGCACTACGACTAGCCAATTTGCGCACTTCGTCGGCGACCACTGCAAAACCGCGCCCATGCTCACCGGCTCTCGCCGCTTCAACCGAGGCATTAAGGGCTAGTAAATTGGTTTGGAAAGCGATGTTATCGATAGTCGCCACAATGCTAGTTACCTGCTCATTGGCTTGCAGGATAAGCTGCATGGCTGTTTGGGCTTGAGAAGCGACGGCGGTGGCTTCTTTTGCCTCTTGAACCACCTCACCTGTCATCTTCTGGGCTTGCTGCGCGTTTTCAGCACTCTGGCGCACCGTGGCGGTGATCTGCTCCATACTCGACGCGGTTTGCACCAGCGAGGCGGACTGCTCTTCGGTTCGCTGGGCAAGGTCTTGGTTGCCCTGGGCCATCTGATTGCTGGCCACCGCCACCGACTGCGCATTGCGCTTTACGTCAGCCACCAGCGCTTCGGTAACTTCCGACGATTCATTAAACGCCTGATATAGTTGTGATAACTCATCGCTACCCGGCACCTCCAAGCGCTGCGTTAAATCACCACCCCGGGTCGCGATACTGGTTAGCGCTTGGTTAAGCGACTGAGTAATGGCGCGTACGATCAATACAGCAGCAATAATCGCCATCAAGCTGGCCACGAGGGCAATTACCGCATACTGCCAAAGAGCCTGTTGCGCCGACTCGCGAAGCGTGACGGTTTGTGCCACCACCGTATCAGCAACATGATTTTCCAAGGCCTTGAGGCGCGCAATTTTTACCGTTTGCCACTCGAACCACTGCTCTGGGTCGACCCCATAACCGCCTGTTTGCGCTTGACTGATCGCCAATTCGCGGCGGGCCAAGAGGCGTTCAATCTCTGCACCGCTTAACGCCTGGTCAAGCTGGTCGCGGCTTTCTTCTCCAGCCAACAGGCGGAAGCTAGTCAAGAATGCCTGTTCCTCGCCCAACAAGGACAAGAAACGGCGCAGTGTAGCGTCAGGCATGCCGTCACTGGCGAAGGCATTAGAAAGCAGCGCCCGCTCAATCCCCGCTAAGTCTTTGGCTTCCAGCAACTGGTAGTAGGCACTTAACTGGCGAGCAATACCGCCTTCGCTGGTGAGATGCGACAGCGTACCCACAAAGGCCATTAGTTGACCGTTGATGCCGGTGTAGTGGCTTAACGCATCGCCCATCGCAATATCCAGGTCATCGACACGCTTGCGTAAGGCTGCCTGGCGCTGCCACTGGTCGTCAATTTCGTTGAGTCGTTGCTGGACAGCAGGCGTTAACAGCGCTGGATCCAAGGCATTACGCTGAGTTTGGAAAGCCTGCACAGCGGCGTCGGTGTTGGGACGCTGCTGTTTAAGCTGGTCGCCAAAGGCATTACCTTCGCTGCCCAGAAAGCCAGCGGTCATTCCGCGCTCAAGCTGCATTTGGTGCACGGCATCACCGGCGCGTTGAGCTAATTGGGTCATGGCGTGCAGACGATCAAACTCCTGCACGGTAGCCAAACGTTCCATAATGCCTTGTGCAGCAAACCAGGCCAGGGCAAGCAAGGGAAGCACCAACACACAGGCAAATTTAAACCGCATCGACATGCGGTTAATGATAGTTTTCATGGCTTAGCCTCAAACAGATAGCGTCGTTGGGGTAAGCGGCGTGTCCAATTATTATTATCCGCATCAAATGATGCGTTTAGCTAAGTCTGCCGCACTTTGTCAGCTAGTTAAATATGTTTCATTTCAATAGATAGATTAATGACAAAGCAGCGCGAGTATAGGGCGTGTGCGGAACGCCATATTGATTCAAGTCATTAAGCCTGACGGATTTTCCGGCCTAACAAGCGGCGGAGTTAAACGCCCCTTAAGGCGCTGGGCTGGCGGCACCCAAAAAGCGCGCCTGCCAGTAATCGATCTCTAACGGCACGCTGACTACTGCGCGGCCATTGCCAGGCGCATGAATCATTTGGCCGTTGCCACGATAAATCCCTACGTGGGTCGCTTTGCGACGGTCGCCAAAGAAAAGCAGATCGCCAGGGCGAGGGGATTTCACCTGGGGCAAGGCGCGAAACTGCTCATCAGCGGTACGCGGAACGCGAATACCCGCCGCCCGGTAGGTCATTTCCACCAAGCCAGAGCAGTCCAGACCATCCGGCGTATTTCCCCCAAAGCGATACGGTGTGCCAATGGCCTGCTGGGCATGGGAGAGAATCAGCGCACGCTCCATAGAGAGTCCTGCGCGGTTAGGGGGTGCCTCAATGGGGGTAAGATCGCGGCTGGCACAACCCGCTAGTGCCAGTAGTAACAGGCAGGTAAGCAGCCACCTTCCAGAGGGGGCCAATCCGCAAGGTAGAGACCACAGGCGAACCAATCTCATGGACAGCCGCTCCGATAAACCAACGTGCCTTCATGATGGCGCAAAGCATGCCTAGCCGCCAATATTTAACGTCCAATCCACTCGACAAAGCTGGTTTCACCCAGCGCATGGCGCTCATGACGCACCCGGCTCATTGCCGCGTAGGGTAAATCCATTGCCAGTACCCGCGAAAGTGGCTGCTCGATTACCTGGCGCAGCAGGCCATTGCAGACAAATAGATGCGCCACTACCAGCACATGCTTACCAGGCGGATTGCTTAACAGCTGCTGCCAGGCCTCGGCCAATCGCGCATCAAAAGCTTGCAGGGTTTCGCCGCCAGGGGGAGACACCGCGGCAGGATCGAACCAAAACGCACTCATTCGCTCGGTGCCCTCTTCGGCAAATACCTGGGCGTGGGTTTTGCCTTCCCACCGCCCCAAGTGCAGTTCGGCGAAATCGTCCTCTACCTGAACGGGCAGATCAAACTCTTCACCCAGCCATAGGGCAAATTCGCGGCAGCGCGTTAACGGCGAGGTCACGATCGCATCGTAGGGCAAATGTCCGTCGACCGTCTGCCGCATGACGGCATCGGTCACCTGCTGCCAGCCGGTTTCACTCAGCGGATGGTCAGTGGAGCCGCGGAGCATACGCCCACCCACCGGCTCACCGTGGCGCAGTAAATCTATCGTTGTTAGCTCGGCTTCAGGAAAGCGCATAGGGGTAACCTCGCCGATTTAGGCAGCTTGCAGTTTAGATAATTGCGTGACGCACGCGGGCAGAGATCCACTCCGACACCAGCACGGTGGCGAAAATCATAATAAAGATGACGCTAACTTGATCCCAGGCGAGGCTATTGATCGAGGCATTCAACTGCAGACCAATACCACCTGCCCCGACCAAGCCTAATACCGTCGACTCGCGAATATTAATGTCCCAGCGGTAAACGCTAATCCCCGCGAACGCGGGCATCACCTGGGGCAGCACACCGTAGTTCATCACCTGCAGTCGGCTCGCGCCGGTAGCGCTAATCGCTTCAACGGGCGTGGGATGGATCTCTTCAATCGCCTCGTAAAGCAGCTTGCCCACAAAGCCGATGGAGCGCAGGGCAATGGCAATAATCCCCGCCAGTACGCCGGGGCCAAGAATGGTGACCAGCAGCATCGCCCAAATCAGCGAGTTAATGGAGCGCGATGAGACGATCACCATCAGCGCCAAACTTCGCACCAGCGGGTGCGGCGTCGTGTTACGGGCGGCTAAAAATGCCACCGGAAACGCCATCATAATCCCTAACGCGGTGCCCAAAGTAGCGATATTAATGGTGTCCCACATGGGCTTCCAGAGCACATTGGCGTAGCCCCATTCGGGAGGGGTCATGCGGCTGATCAGGTCTGCTCCCTGGCGACCGGCATCTTCCACAAACACCCACATGGTATTGTCGGAAATCATCTTCCAGCAGAGCAGAAATAGGCTGACACCTGCCAGCCAAGCCAGGTACTGCAACCATTGAGCGCGAGTAGTGCGCCGCCGCCAAACCGGCAGACCCTGAGGTGTAGTGGAAACAGGCATTTAAACTCTCGACAAATTAAGGGGCCAGAAATTACGGATCCAGCAGTTACTGAATCAGCGTTTACTGCGTCCAGCGGCGGACATGGCTTGAGCTGTACTCGCACAGCAGCACGATGGCGATGATAATCAGCAGAATCGCCGCGGAGGTGTCGTACTCATAGCGGCTCAGCGAGGTATTCAGCGTGGCGCCAATACCGCCCGCGCCGACAATGCCAATCACCGAGGACTCCCGGAAGTTGATATCCAAACGGTACATGGAAAGCCCGATCAAACGCGGCATGACCTGGGGCTGCACGGCGTGATTCATGGTTTGCCACCAACTGGCGCCCGTGGCGCGCACCGCTTCTACCTGCCGCCAATCCAAGTCCTCGATATCTTCCGCCAGCAGCTTGGCCATAAAGCCAATCGTCGCAAATGCCAGGGTGATCATGCCCGCAAAGGGCCCAAAGCCGAACATCACCACAAACAGAATGGCGATGATGATCTCCTGGAACGTACGTGAAACGGCGATAATCCCGCGACACACAAAGTAGATCGGCAGTGGTGAAATATTTCGCGCTGCCCCTAAGCCCACGGGTATCGCCAGTAGCACACCCAGTACCGTGGAGGTGAGCGTCATAGTCAAGCTTTCCAGCAAGCCCGCGACGATATCGTCGTAGCGGCTGACAAAGTCGGGCTGCATAAAGGCGCCTAAAAAATTAACCGCTCGGCCCGCGCCTTCCGCCACCCGCGTCCAGTTCACCTCGACCGAGGCAAGCGCTAAAAACAGATACACCACTGCGCCGATGGCGAGCCCCCAGCGCAAACGGGGACTCTCAATTAGTGGTAGTCGCCGCCACTGACCGCGCTGCGCCGCCTGCTGGCGTGCCTGCTCGTTCATCGTGCCGCTCCCGCTTCAATGGTCGACATCACCCGCGCGTAGGAAGGATTAATCGGGGTAGTGTTAGTCGTCTCATCGCCGCTGACTTCATCGTCCATTGGTTCAGGCGTGGTGTCCCAATCCTCTTCACCGTAAATCGTGGTGAGTATCTCACTGGTGAGTTCGCTGGGAAGGCCATCAAAGACGATTTCACCCGCCCGCAGGCCGACAATGCGGTCAGCAAACTGCTGGGCCAGCGCTACGTCGTGAATATTGATGATCGCCGCCAATTCGCGCTCTGCGCATAGCTCACGAATCAAGCGCATGATTTGCCGGGAAGTTTTTGGGTCAAGGCTGGCGGTAGGTTCATCCACCAGCAACAGTTTGGGACTTTGCAGGAGCGCCCTGGCGATACCCACCCGCTGGCGTTGGCCACCGGACAGGGCATCGGCGCGTTTATCAATGGCATGCGGCAGCCCCACTCGCTCCAATAGACGGAAGGCTTCAATCACGGCCTCCTGCGGGTAGCGGCGCAGGAAGCTGCGCCAAAAGCCCACATAACCGAGCTGACCCGAGAGTACGTTCTCCATCACGGTTAAGCGGTCTACCAGCGCATACTCTTGGAAAATCATACCCATGGAGCGGCGGGCGTGACGCAGCTTATGCCCCGAGAGCTTCGTCAGCTCCGTGCCGTCCAGACGAATGCTGCCCTGGGTAGGCTCAACCAGCCGGTTAACACAGCGAATTAGCGTGCTTTTACCCGCGCCAGAGGGGCCAATCAGCGCCATCACTTGGCCTTTGGGCAGCGTGAGTTCAATATCCGTCAGCGCTCGATCCCCGGTAGGGTAACGTTTGCCAACGCCGGTGAGTGTCAACATGGAAGTGCCTCATCTACATAGCGGTTCGGCCAGAAGGTTGCCCTCCTGGCCGATCGTATTGGGGTACTGCTTAGAGATTAATCGCAGTCGTAGGTCACGCCGTTGGCGTCAGCGATGGTGCGAATAACTTCCCAGTTTTCCTGATAAGTAATCGGAATAAACTGTGCTTCGCCGGAGTTGGCGAATTCTGACTCGAGGGCAGTGCCTTCCCAGTCGTAGCTGAAGAACGCATCCTGAATTTTCTCGGCAAGTTCCGGATTCAGGTTATTCGCCAGCCCGTAAGCGGTGGTGGGGAAGGTTTGTGAGGTGTAGATGATGTCGTAATCACCTTCGTTCACCACACCGCGGGAAATCATCCGCTTGCCTACAGAGTTAGCAATCGCCGCCGCGTCGTAATCTTCGTTGACGACGCCAAGAATAGAGTTATCGTGGGAGCCAGAGAACGCGGTCTCAAAATCTTCGCCCGCTTCCATACCGTACTCAGAGCGCAGCAGCGCAGAGGGAGCGCGGAAGCCAGAGTTGGAAGTCTCGGAGGTAAACGCTAGCTGGCGACCCTGCAAGTCTTCAACGGCTTCAATGCCGCTTCCTGGGTAGGTAATGATCTCCATCTCATAGCCAAAACTGCCATCTTCAGCGGCCATCATGGCGAAGGGGCGGAAACCACCGCAGTTAACCGCGACCGGTACGCCGCCGGTATTGAAACCGGCGACGTGGAGACGGCCAGCGCGCAGCGCTTCCTGCTGGGCAGCGTTGGACTGCACCGGGAAGAACTGCACTTTTTTGCCGGTGGCGTCGCTCAGGTGATCCAAAAAGTCAGACCAGACGTCAGCGTAAACCGCTGGGTCTTCAACCGGAGTATAGGCAAACACCAAGGTATCCGGATCCACCCACTGAGACTCATCGCTGGGCACATCGGCGACCATATCGCCATCGTTATCCACATAGCGCGACGAGAGATCCGCAGAAGCGTTCACCGCAGCCAGGGCGAAGGCGCTAGCAACGGTGGCGCTGATTAACGTGCGGGAGAGAGATAATGTCTGCATGGGTCACCTGTAGCGTTATTAGAAGATGACGACATCCTGACGGCTTCAAGTGACAGAAATGGGGCACTTATGTGACCACTTCGTGACGTTTTGACGAAGGGTATTAATGCACAGATGGAGAGGCTTCGTGACCACGGCGCTCTACAAACAAACTGTTGCCAGGGATTTTTTTGGCCTGATGCTTCAGTTCAGAAAGTTCGCCAGCAATATCCAGCGATTGACAGCTGGTTGTATTGGGAATGGGCTTCACCGCAATCGAGACGCTAACAAAAGGGAAAAACGTCAGCCTATTTTGTCGGTTTTCGATATAAATACCGCCCTGAAGGCGATCAGACTCTTCATAGAAGCCCGGCGCCATCACCTCGAATGAGTGCAGAATTTGCTGACAAACACTTTCCCAGTGCTCAAGCGGCAGCAACATCATAAAATCATCACCGCCAATATGACCAATAAAGCCCCCGGCGTTCTCTACCTGCGCCTGCAGTAGCCGCGAAAGTGAAATAATGATGTGATCGCCTCGGGCGTACCCATAGGCATCGTTAAAGGCTTTAAAGTTATCTAAATCGACGTAGGCGGCGGCAAATCCCCGCTCGGCAGCCAAGTAGCTAGCCAGGGTTTCATTAATCAGAATATTGCCCGGCAGGCCGGTAAGCGGGTTGGCATGTCGCGCTTGGCGCACCTGAATCGCAGTAATCTCACGCAACAGGTCAACGATATTGCCCATCCCCAGGTAGTCACCGTTAGCGTTAACGATGACAAAGTCCTCTTGCTCAATATCCCGACTATCGGTCAACTTCTGACTCAAAATCTCAAGCGGGGTATCCGCTTCGGCCACCAGCATGCGTGCATCCGCAACGTCCAGTACGCGGCGCTTGGCATACAGCGCATGGCTATAGGGGTTGGTAAACAGGGTTAAAAACGCATTGCGGCGCACCACCGCCACGGGCTTGCCGTTTTCCAGCACGGCCACACAGCGCAAGCTGGGCTGTTGGCGAAATCGATCGGAGAGATAAGGCACTGCGCAATCTGTCGTTATGGGATCGGTCGCCCGCAAAATCGAGCGTGCGGTGCGGCCGGCGGGACTTTTTAAGTGAGTGGTCGCCGGTAGCAGCATGTTGAGCTCTAAAGGCGGCTGCTGGCTGGGGCGGGCGAAATAGAAGCCTTGCAGCAGCGCAAGGCCGCGGTCGAGTTCCCACAAGCAAAGATGCTCAGCGGCGGTCTCCACCCCTTCGGCAATGACCTGGCAGTCCAGGCTACGCGCCACGTCGAGAATCGAGCGCAGGAATTCTCGCTTGGCAGGATCCTGGTCAATGCCGGAGATAAAGTGCCGGTCGAGCTTAACGAAATCGGGGCGCAGCTCTGACCAGTGGCGCAGGCTTGAGTGGCCCGCACCAAGATCATCCAGCGCTACCTGAAAGCCCATGGTGCGGTAGTGATCCACCGCCTGACGCATTAGCTCGTAGTCATGGATTGGCACGTGTTCAGTGAGCTCGATCACCACCCGCTCCGGGGGCAAGCCGCTGTCACGAATAAAGCCAAGCGTTAAGCCTTCGCGAAAATCACGCTCAACGATAGTCAGTGGCATTACGTTAAGAAACAGCAAACCGGGCAGCTCAAGCTCTGCAAAGCGACGAATAGCCAGACGTCGGCAGAGAATATCTAACTCCACCAGTAGCCCGGCCTGGGTGGCTACATCAAACAGCCGTAACGGCGAGTGCAGCGGCGACGTTTTCGGCCCGCGAATCAGTGCTTCGTAGCCATAAATCGCCTGCTGACTGGCGTCCACAATGGGCTGAAAGAGCACGTGTAGCTCTTCTGACGCAATAATTTGGTTAAGCCACTGCGCTTCTTGTGCGGTCATTTGCCTGCTGCCCTATTCTGCCACCCTAATAACCAGCGGTGGTGCCTGTGATCTGTCACCTTCCCTGGAGGTTGTTAATAAGCTGCAAGCGTGCGTCATTTTTGTGACGCTATCATGACAAACATCAGTGACGTCAGCCAGTTGGCGCTCAAGTGAGCGGCTTCTCCCGCGGCGGAAAGACCACCTCACTACCGTCAGCGTCGAGCTGGCGGATATCGATAGGGTGGCCCTTCTCATCAAGCGTCACTAAACCAATACCACTGGCGTTCCAAAGCCGTTCACCAGCGCTGGCGCGATCAGGATCGCGGGGGTTAACGCTTAGCTTGCGGCGCTTGGTGAACCAATTAAGCGGCGACCACGGCGCGTAGAGCCAGCGATTGAGCCGGTCAAAGGTATTGAGCAGGTTTTTGGGAAAGGTGTTTTTGATCCCGCTGGAGGTGATCTGCCACAGGTGGGGAGAACGGCGCTGATGGCGCACCACAATGTCGTAGACAAACGAGTAATGCACGTCACCCGATAAAATCACGTAGTTGCCCGGGGTTTTGGAGTGCCGCCAAATCTGCAGCAGCGTATTGGCTGCCCCACGGTGGGCCATCCAGTTTTCGGCATCCACCACCAACGGCTTACCGGCGAGGGTAAACAGCTTTTGAATTCCCTCTATCAACTTGACGCCGAACATCGGCGCGGGAGAGACAATCACCGCACTTTTGGCCCCCATGAGCGCCTGCTGCATCTCCATTAGCGCCTCCCAGTCCATCAAGCCTGAAGGCCGGTGCGGGCTACGCTCACTGCGCCAGCGCCGGGTGCGGGTATCCAGCACTATCAGTGCGGGGGTGCCAGGCACCTGAAACTCCCAGCCCTGAAAGCGCAAAAGCCGCTCAATCAACCCATCCTGTTCAGCGCAGGCTAGCGGTTGGTCGCCCTCACCCAGCAGGGTCGAGGCATGATGGACTAATGGGTTCAATTTATCCGGATCGTTACCCCAGGCTTGGCAGAGCAGATAGGCCACCAAGGCGTTACCGATAATACGCTTAGAGAACGGATGGCCGTAGGCGGCGCGCTCCCAGTCGGCAGTTAGGTTCCAGTCGTCGGTAACGTCGTGGTCATCGAAGATCATCAGGCTGGGCAGGTGCGCCATTACCCGCGCGCACTGGGGCAAACCTTCAGCGAAGGTATCGATCACCGCCTTCTCCTGACGATAGAGTTCGGCGTCTTTTTCATCAAGGGCGGGCGCTTCAGGGGCAATCACTTGCCAGGGCACCGGCGACCACACCAGGCAGTACATGGCGAGCATTTCAGCCAGCGTCATCAGGTGGTTATGGGCATTCGCCGAGGTAAACACCGGCTTTTTGACACCGCCAAAGAAGCGCTCGCGCAGGGCCGCGTTGCTGGTCACATCCGGCAGCAGCTCCGCACGCCGGTAGTAGCTATCCGGCGAGCGGTAGAGCGCCTGACTATCGTCGACAGTCGCGCCTTCCAGCCACTCATCCACCAGCCCTAGCCGCTCAATCAGCGCATGCACGGCGCGTAGCATCGGCCCGGCCACATCGTCGGCGTACACCTGATCACCGGTCATCAGCAGCCAAGCGGGCCACTCGGTGGGGGCTGACTGCTGCTCAGCAAGCCAACTGTCGGCGCGCACCAGACCATCGGCACTGTCGTGATGGGGCTTGCGGCAGGAGCCATGCATCAGGCGGTGATGGCGCGAGGCAATCACAAAGGCGGGATAGGCGGCGCCGTCATAACACAGCCACGGCGCCCACTCAGGCAAAGAACGCCACTCGCCCTGCTGGGTTTCCACCTGCAGGTCGTACTCGATGCGCTCGTCGCAGGGCAGCGCTGACTCAAGCTCACAATCAATTAGGTAGATAAAGGCCCGCTGGCCAATGGGGATGCACTGCTGATGGTGCGCTAAGCTGATCGACTGGCTATCGGTGCGCCCTGGGCGCAGTACCAAGGCCATGTTCAGCGGCCGGGTAGCGACAAGCCAAAGCACCAGACGGGTAGTGCTGATGCGTCTTAACAGGGGGCCGGCGACTATATCGGGCAGCGTATCTGTGCGATTCATTCGGTGCGGTCTCCATTAGTTACGCGCGACGATTACCCGCGACGACGGGCAGCTCCACCACCACTTTCAATCCGCCAGTGCTGGCGCGACTAAGGTGCATATGGCCGCTGTACAGGGTGACAAGGTCAGTCACAATGGCCAAACCCAAGCCACTGCCCGAGCGCTGTTCGTCCAACCGCTTACCGCGCTGTACCGCCTGCTGACACTCGGCTTCGGACATACCGGGGCCATCATCGCTAACGGTTAAGGTTAACTGCTGCTCGTGCATCGCTACCTGTAGCTGCACATCGCTATGCGCCCAGCGTAGCGCGTTATCCATTAGGTTACCCACCAGCTCTTGGATATCCTGGCCATCCATATGCACATTAATCTCACTCGCCCAGGTTTGGCGCAGCTCAATGCCACGCCGCTGGGCGAGCCTAGCCAGCCCATTGAGCAGCGGTGCCAGGGTGGCGTGCAAATCAATGGGCGCAAAGCGAACGCCTTCGCCCGCTGCCGATGCCCGTGCCAGGTGATGACGTACCGCGCTATCCACGCGTTCTAGCTCAACCTCCCAGGCGGCACGGTTCGCTTCCGGCAGTTGGCGTAGCTGCAGGCGCATCACGCTCAGCGGGGTTTTCAGCGCATGGGCAAGGTTGCCAGCGGTATGGCGGCCACGCTCGATCAAGCGCTGATCGCGCGCCAGCACCGCGTTCATTGAAGCGGCAAGCGTCGCCAGCTCGTCGGGCAAGCGGGTATCTAACTGTTCAGCATACCCCTGCTCTACCTCATGCAGGTTGGCGTGCATGCGGCGCAGTGGCGCTAGCCCCCAGCGTACCTGGAGCGCCAATACGCCAAGCAAAAGCACGCCCAAGCCCACTAAACCGCCCCATAGCAGGCGCTGAAATTCGCCAATATCCCGGGCCAACACATCGTCCCGGGCGGCGACGCTAATATGTAGCGGCGCTTCTAACGGCGCCAAGTAAATATCCCGCTCTACCACGCGCAGCGATTGCCCCCGGGGGCCAGGTATCGAGCGAGCGCTAAGGGTGTCGCTATCGATCACCGGCAGGCGCTGATCCCACAGCGAACGCGAGGCCAGGGTGTTTTCCTCGCCATCGGTGATTTGCCAATACCAGCCGGAATAGACAGTCTCAAAACGCGGGTCACCCAGCGCCCGGTCGTGGACGAGCTGCTGCTCGATGGGGTCATAGGTAACGCCTGCGATAATGACGTTGAGGGTGGCCCCCAGGCGCTCGTCAAAGGCTTGAGTTGCGGCGGCGCGGTAGTGGTGGGAAAGCAGCATGCCAGCGATAGGCAGCGCCAGCCCTATCATCACTAGCACGGCCAGCAATAGCCGCAGGCTGATAGAGCGCTTAGCCCAACGCCTTGACCATTGTTCACGCCACGTCGTGCTGGGTTGACTCATTCGGTGGCGGGCTCTTCTGACAGTAGTCGGTAGCCCTGGCCCCGCAGGGTGGCAATTCGCCAACTACCCAACTTACGGCGCAGGCGGCTGACTTGAACATCAATCACATTAGAGTCCGGCTCGTGGTCGCGATCGTAAACGTGCTCCGAGAGCTCGGTGCGGCTCACAACCCGCGGTGCGGCGTGCATTAAATAGCCCAGCAGCCGAGTTTCCTGGGCGGTTAATCCCACAGGCCGCCCTGCCAAGGTAACGTGTTGGGTGTGGGTATCCAAACTCAGCTCCCCCACTTTCAGAACCGGATGGGCATGGCCGTGGCTGCGGCGCACCAGGGCGCGCAGGCGAAACAGGACTTCCGCTGACTCGAACGGCTTGGTGACGTAGTCATCCGCCCCAGCAGTAAACCCCGCGGCTTTATCTGCCCAGCGCTCTCGGGCAGTAAGAATAAGCACCGGTAGGTCGATGCCATCTTCCCGCCATGCCGAAAGCCAGCGGGTGCCATCGCCATCGGGTAGTCCGACATCCAGAATCAGCGTGTCATAGGCTTCCGTGCGCACCAGAAAATCGGCATCCTGACCGTTAGCCGCATGCTCAACAAGCCAGTCGCCGTCGCGCAGCGCTTGGCTAAGCTCGCGAGCCAGCGCCTGGTCGTCCTCTACCAACAAACACTTCATCGGCTAACTACCCTTTTTGGCAAGTGACATCAACAGGCTAGCGGCGCATATCATTGATACGCACCCCCTCAATGGCCATCAATTGGCCGTTATGACCATCAAACTCGAACTCGACAACTTGGCCCTGGGGGCCGAGCAATTTGATCTCATACTCGACATAGCCCCCTTCACGCTCCACCTCAACCTCCAGCACTTCCCCAATATAGTGCGCTTCCAGCCAGTCCAAAATAGTGTCGAGAGGCACGACCTCACCGCGGCGCACTTCACCGTGTAGCGACTCCCAATGCTGGTCACCCACTGCGCTACCCGCCAGCAACAGCACCAAGGCTAACCCAGTGACGTTGCGGCGAGGGACGCTGCGCAGTAGCTTTTTAAAGTGGCGGAGGATTTTACTCATAGGGTCAGCATGCCAAAGGCAACATGAACGTTAGATGAACAGGTTTGTCAGCTTAAGGAAAGTATCGGGGTGGTATAAATTCACTGTCGCATTCGCTGAATGCCGTTTATTCACTGTTGTATAAACATTGACGTACAGAGATTCTCGTACAGATACGTAAAGAAGGAATTTGCTATGAACACCATGAAAAAAATGCTGCTGATCCCGACCTCTGCTCTGCTGCTTGCCGTTGCTGCTGGGAGTGTGCAGGCCGACGATTCGCTGCCGATGGATCGCATTGATGACGTATTGACCCACGCCAATGACTACGGTTTCAGCCACTACGAAGAAATTAGCATTGAAAGCCGTGGCCGCGCAGAAGTAGAAGGCTGGTTGGACGATGAGTGGTACGCCGACGTGGAATTTTCACTCGATAACGGTGAAACACTGCAAGAGCAACGTGAGCGCCTGATTACCGGTGCTTGGGGCATGAGCGAAGATGATATCCGCCAAGCGTTAGACGTAGCCAGCCAGGAAGGTATGGTCGAATTTGAATCTCTCGATATTGGTAAAAGCGGCATCATCGATATCGAAGGCCGTGGCGAAAATGGCCGCGAACTAGAAATCAGCGTGCGTCAGGGCTCTTCCGAAGTTACCCAAATTGACCGCGATTAATATTTTTAGCTAATCGCTTTGCGGGCTCCCTACGGGGAGCCCGCTGCGTTTATGTTAGGCTGCCCAAACATGTCGCTAAAGTGATAGTGCTGACCTTACCAGGTTGCTGAGGAGATATCCGTGCTGAACGAAGGCGTTGACGGCGCGCTGGAAAATGTAGAACTCGGCAACACGGTGTCAGTGCTAAGAGACTTGGCCTGGCTGGTCGCCACGCCTGATCTTGTGGAGCTTCCTCCGCCGATTCCCTGTGGAGGGCGACCTACCATTAAGGAGTTAGGGCTGGAGAACGCGCTACTACCCTGGCTACGTAAGCTTGGCCGACCGCCGTTAGCCGCCTTGAACGGCAGCCGCGCAACGCGCATGGGCCATTACCACGAACGTCTGTGGCATACGCTGTTAGATCATGCACCCAATACACGGCTGCTCGCCCGTAACGTGCGCATCACCCGCCAGCGCAACACCCTGGGCGAGCTGGATATGCTGTACAGAACCTGCGACAACCCGGCACCGATACATTTAGAAGTCGCTATTAAGTTCTACCTGGGGCTGCCTGAAGGGCCTGGGGCAGCCAATAGCCAAAGCCGCTGGATTGGCCCCGGCGGGTTAGACAGCCTGGCGCTTAAGTGCTCTCACCTGCGACGTCATCAGCTCCCCCTTTCCACCACGGCGCCCGCGCTGGAAACACTTACCCATTGGCTAACGCCACGGGATCTGGGTGTTTATGATCTGCGTTTAGGTGAACAGTTAACCCAGCGGTTAGCAATAACCGGCGTACTTTACTACCCCTGGCACGCCGACATGCCAGCGCCGGAGGGCGCCACGGCAGACCATCGCCGAGGTACCTGGTGCTACTTACGTGACTGGCCTGCGCTAGCAGCCCAGTTTCCCACCATGTCGCGCATGGCGTGGTTGGAAAAACCTCACTGGCTGGCACCGCCGCCCCTCAGCGCTTTTCGCCCTGCGGCGGAGCAGTTGCCCGCTATTATCGAAAAGGTTCACGCCTGGCGCTCACCCCAGCAAGTGATGCTGTGTTTCTCAGAGCGGGAGTACAACGAACAACGCTACGAGCGGCTATTTTTGGTTCCCGATGACTGGCCCAGGCAAGTGCCGCTACCGCCCCGCATGCGAGACTAAGAACGATCAGAGGAAGCCTTTATATAACGACAAGGTTATCGCGATGGATCAGTTCATGGGCTTCCACGTAACCGAGGATGGCTTCGATCTGGTGGCTGGGCTGGCCCGCCAATTTACGGGCCTCGTCAGCACCATAGTTGACCAAACCTTTGGCCACTGGCGCACCCTGCTCATCCACGCACACCACCATATCGCCGCGCTTAAAGCCGCCCTGTACGTCGCGCACGCCCACTGCCAGTAGGCTTGAGCCTTTATCGCGCAATACCTTGACCGCCCCCGCATCCAGCACCAGCGTGCCACGCACCTGCAGCTGACCCGCCAACCAGCGCTTGCGTGCCGCCATGGGCACTTGGTCAGGACGCAGCAGCGTGCCGAGAGCCTCCCCCGACATGATTCGGTTGATGACGTCGGGCTGGCGGCCACTGGCAATCACTGTGACCGCCCCGGAGCGCGCCGCCAACTGCGCCGCGCGCACCTTGGTACTCATACCACCCCGCCCCAGTGCACCGCCACTGCCTGCTACGGCGGCTAAGCGTGGGTCGTCGGCCCGTCCTTCGCCAATCATCTGGGCGTTTGGATTGTGGCGTGGATCGGCGTCAAACAGGCCTTCCTGGTCGGTCAAAATCAGCAGCGCATCCGCTTCCAGTAGGTTTGCAACCAGCGCTCCAAGGGTGTCGTTGTCGCCAAAGCGAATCTCATCGGTGACCACGGTGTCGTTTTCATTGATGACCGGCACTACGCGCATCTCTACCAGCGTACGCAGCGCTGAGAGCGCATTCAGGTAGCGCTTGCGGTTGGAAAGGTCGTCATGGGTAAGCAGAATCTGCGCGGTGAGCATGTCGTGGCGGGCAAAGTGCTGCTCATAACATTGGGTCAGGCCATTTTGGCCTACCGCCGCAGCCGCCTGTAGCTCATGCACGGCGCTGGGGCGCACCTGCCAGCCAAGACGCACCATGCCAGCCGCCACGGCGCCGGAAGAGACCAGCACCACCTCTATCCCCTGCTGGTGCAAGGCGGCAATTTGATCCACCCAGCCACCGATTGCGGGTTCGTCCAGGCCGCGACCATCGTTAGTCAGCAGCGCACTGCCAATCTTCACCACGACCCGCCGTGCACGGCTTAGCGCGCTGCGGCCCAGGATTTGCTCGTTACTTTCCATGCGACCCACCTCAATCAGACGCTAACAACTTACATCAGGCACTCATCACTAAATCAGATACTCACTACTAAATCAGACACGTGCAACTTAATCAGACGCCCATAAAAGGGGCCGCGCGAACGCAGCCCCTTTTTGCATACTACCGAATTTAGCTGACTACCGAATACACCCGCTCAATACCACTAAGGGGCGTATTCGACTTCAACGTCGTAATCATCGTCGTCGAAATCTTCGTCATCTTCATCGTCGCGCTTACGCCGACGACCCAAACGGTCTTCGGTACGCGCAACCGACTCTTCTTCCATGCGGCGACGCATCTCTTCTTCACGGGCCAGCGCCTCTTCATCTTCGTTCTCAAGGCGACGCTGCTCGGTCAACCAGCGGTAAGCCGCCTGAACAAGCTTATCGGTGCCGTCGCTGCTGATCGCCGAAATGCGGAACACCGGGCCTTCCCAGTTCAGCGCCTGAATAATCTTCTGGGCGCGCTCTTCACGCTCATCTTCCGGCAGAAGGTCAAACTTGTTCAGCACCAGCCAGCGCGGCCGCTCAGAAAGCGCCGGAGAGAACTGACCCAACTCGTGCACAATCGCCTTGGCTGCTTCCACCGGATCAGACTCATCAAACGGTGCCACATCGACCACATGGAACAGCAGCCGCGTGCGGGTTAGGTGCTTCAAAAAACGAAGCCCCAACCCGGCGCCTTCAGAGGCCCCTTCGATCAAGCCCGGTACGTCGGCCATCACGAAGTGCTCGTGCATCCCCAGTTTCACCACGCCCAAGTTGGGCACTAAGGTGGTGAACGGGTAGTTGGCGACCTTGGGCTTGGCGGCAGACACCGAGCGAATTAGCGTCGATTTACCCGCGTTGGGCATACCCAGCAGGCCTACATCGGCCATTACTTTCATTTCCAGGCGCAAATTGCGGCGGTCACCGTCGGTGCCTGGTGTCGTCCGACGCGGTGCGCGGTTGGTAGATGATTTAAAGTGGATGTTACCCAATCCACGCCGACCACCTTCGCCTACCAGCACCACCTGACCAATTTCGGTCACATCGGCGATGACTTCCAGGGTGTCTTCATCAATTACCGTGGTACCCACCGGCACTTTGACGTGCAGGTCTTCACCGGCCTTGCCGCTCATTTGACGGCCCATGCCGCCCTGCCCGTTTTGGGCTTTATAGAAGCGCTGGAATTTAAAATCGATCAAGGTGTTAAGGGCATCGTCACCAATGAGGTAAACGCTACCACCATGACCGCCATCGCCCCCATCAGGGCCGCCCCTGGGCACATATTTTTCGCGGCGAAAGCTCAGACAGCCATTGCCGCCTTTGCCCGCCTCAACAATAATCGAGGCTTCATCGACGAACTGCATTGGATTCTCCCGGCCGCTTCCGCCGCCCTAATATGCACTGCTGTTTACCAAACTTTTTCCCCACCCTTTATTGCCACCAGCATACTGATTAAAGACATAGTGTTAAGACATATTGGGAAAGGGTATTGGAAAAGAGATTTAACCGACAAAAAAGCCCCGCCATAGCGGGGCCTTTTTTCTCGCAACCGCGAGCATAGCTCTAGCCGTTTAGGCAGAAACGATGCTAACGAACTTGCGGTTTTTCGGGCCTTTGGTCTCAAACTTCACAAAACCGTCGCTCAGTGCGAACAGTGTGTGGTCACGACCAAGGCCTACGCCTGTGCCCGCGTGGAAACGCGTGCCGCGCTGACGCACGATGATGTTACCCGCAGTCGCCGCTTGGCCACCGAAGAGTTTTACACCTAAGCGTTTGGACTCGGAATCGCGACCGTTACGCGTGGAGCCGGCTGCCTTTTTATGTGCCATTGCAAAATCCTCCTAAGGGAATTGACCGCTTACGCAGAAATTCCGGTAATTTTGACTTCAGTGAACCACTGGCGGTGGCCCTGACGCTTCATGCTGTGCTTACGACGACGGAACTTGATGATGGTGACTTTATCGCCGCGCCCGTGGGAAACCACTTCGGCAGAGACTTTAGCACCACTGATCATCGGCGCACCGATGTTGAAGTCATCGCCGTCAGCGACCATCAGCACTTCGTCAAACTCAATCGTTTCGCCGGTAGCGACTTCGATTTTCTCGAGTTTGAGGGTTTGACCTTCTTGAACGCGGTACTGCTTACCACCGCTTTTGATAACTGCGTACATGTCGCTCTCCGGACTGTCGTTAGTGCCGTTTATTCAACCGTTAAACAGCGCTCATCGGGAATCGCTCTTATCGACCTGCTGCGAGTGGCGCCCCTTTTGGAGCCATCTGACAGGGAGCATGATGAGTGGGTCGCGGATTATAACGACTATCTTCTCTTACCACAAGACCACAGTCCGTTGTCAATTGACACGACCATCTCATTATAAAGGCATATCATAGCGAGACCACAGCCCGTGTCTTGACGCCTAACAGGCAGCCCCATAGCATGACCACCACTATGGGCGGGACTTACCGCCTCAATCTGCCGCGATGAACGTATCCCATGACCGCTAACGTCTCCTCAGCCCAGCCTGACAGCCCAACGCCTTCACCGCTGCACGCCGTGGTGGCCGATGATTTCGCAGCCGTCAACCGGACAATTGTCGAGCAGCTCAACTCTAAAGTGCCACTGGTTGAAACCATCGGCCAGTACATTACTGAAAGCGGCGGCAAGCGCTTGCGCCCTTTACTGGCGCTACTGGCCGCCCGCTCTCTCAACTACAACGGCGACAAACATATACCGCTGGCCACATTGATTGAGTTTATGCACACCTCCACGCTGCTGCACGATGACGTGGTGGATGAATCGCATATGCGCCGTGGCAAGAAAACCGCCAACGACGCCTGGGGCAATGCACCCTCTGTCTTGGTCGGTGACTTTCTCTACGCCCGCTCGTTTCAGATGATGGTCGATGTGGGCTCGATGCGCATTATGGCGATCCTTTCCGGTGCTACCTGCATCATCGCGGAAGGCGAAGTGCTGCAGTTGACCAACATCGGCAACCCCAGTATCTCCGAAGAGGACTACTTCGAGACCATTTTGGGCAAAACCGCCATGCTGTTTGAAGCGGCTTCCCACAGCGGTGCCGTGCTGGCAGAAGCAACGCCGGAACAGGAGCAAGCACTCCAATATTATGGCCGCTACCTGGGTCTCGCCTTTCAGTTGATTGATGACCTGCTGGATTATCAGGGCGACGCCGATGCCATGGGCAAAAACGTTGGCGACGACCTAGCCGAAGGCAAGCCGACGCTGCCGCTGATTCACGCCATGGAGCAAGGCACCCCGGAACAGGCCAAGCTGATTCGCCAGGTGATTCGCGACGGCGGGCTTGAGCAGCTCGACGCGGTGCTGGAAATTATTCACGCCACCGGCGCACTCGACTATACCCGCCAGCGCGCCGAAGAGATGGCCGATAAAGCTCTGCAGCAGTTGGACACCCTACCGCCCAGCGCCTACCGCGACAGCATGGCCCAGCTGGCCCGCTTAGCGGTTGATCGCCAAGCATAAAAATTGCCAGATCACACCGCCGGGGACTTGAAAAAACACCTCTGGCTAAGTATGATCCACCTCCGTTGTTGAGCACAGATAAGCACTGCTCGGCAACCTTCGGAATATAGCTCAGCTTGGTAGAGCGCTGCCTTCGGGAGGCAGAGGTCGTAGGTTCGAATCCTGCTATTCCGACCAAAAATTCCAGAAAAAACGGCCACTTAGCTAACGCAGCAAGTGGCCGTTTTTTGTTGTGCTTTTTCTAGGTGACATATAGGTGACAACCGTCTCAAGTTCTTGATCTTACCAGGCCTTCCACACTCTGCCGCACATGCTCTACTACTAAAGGAAGGGGCTGTCGATATACATCCATTCTCACTACCTAGCAAAGTGACGGATAGCTCTGCGATACACTTTCTCCCGCCATGCCCCCTCAGGCAAATTTGTTGTCCCAACAAGCTTTCGCCTGAATTTCTACGTAAGCCAAAATATAGCTTAGGCGTATATTCATAAGCCACCCTATATGTTGTTATATTGCCAACCTGAATCGTTAGCCTAATTTAGCTGTTGCAGCAGCATTCGCACTGCCATGGCTGCACTATTGCTAAATCCTATTATTATTTAAATGTCGACGCGCTGTTTGCTATCGTCATAAATTAGGAAATCTAATGTCTGATCTGCGCACTTCCGACCTAGGCTTTGAGGCCGACCTGTTCAAAGCCGCCGACCGACTGCGCGGCAATCTTGAGCCTTCCGAATATAAGCACGTCGTCCTCGGTCTCGTTTTCCTGAAGTATATCTCCGAAGCTTTCGAGTCTTATCACACCGAGCTTGCCCAAGACGAGTACGCTGATCCCGAAGACCCAGAGGAATACCTCGCTGAAAACATATTTTGGGTGCCGATAGAGGCTCGCTGGACCCATTTACGCAATAGCGCACGCGATCCCAATATTGGTAAGATTATTGATGACGCAATGGAGTCGATCGAGCGAGTCCCCGCTAATGAAAAGCTAAAAGGCGTTCTACCCAAGAATTACGCCCGCCCAACGCTGAACAAAGAAATGTTAGGCGATCTGATAGACCTATTCTCCAAGATCGATATGCGTAAGCAGCAGGAGGACGCACGCGACCTCCTGGGCCGTGTTTATGAATACTTCTTGGCGGGTTTCGCCTCTTCTGAAGGCAAGCGCGGGGGTGAGTTCTTTACTCCACGCTCGGTTGTTCGCACATTGGTTTCCATGCTTGAGCCCAAACAGGGCCGCGTTTATGACCCCTGTTGCGGCTCGGGCGGCATGTTCATCCAGTCTGAAAACTTCATCGAAGATCACGGTGGACAGAGGGATGATATTTCGGTTTATGGGCAGGAGATCAATCACACCACTTGGCGGTTGGCGATGATGAACCTTGCCGTTCAAGGGATCGATGCTGAAATCAGATGGAACAACGAGGGCTCATTTATTCGCGATGAACTCCCCGACCTACGTGCCGATCACATCCTAGCCAATCCCCCCTTCAATATCTCAGATTGGGGCGGTGAACGGCTGACTGAAGATGCCCGCTGGAAATTTGGCAAACCGCCCAAAGGCAACGCGAACTACGCCTGGCTGCAGCATATTTTGCACCATTTGACCCCGCGTGGCACGGCGGGCGTGGTACTAGCTAATGGCTCCATGTCGTCCCAGCAATCGGGAGAGGGCGAAATACGTCGCACGATGATCGAGGCCGACAAGGTCGATTGCATGGTCGCTCTGCCGGGGCAGCTGTTCTACTCTACCCAGATTCCCGCTTGCCTATGGATTCTAGCCAACGATAAATCTGCTAATGGGCATCGGGATCGGCGCGGTGAGGTTCTATTCATCGATGCCCGAAACATGGGCCATATGGTTGACCGCGTGCGACGTGATTTCGATGAGTCCGAGATTGAAAAGATTGCAGATACCTATCACCGCTGGCGAGCGAAAGCGCCAAATGAAACGTATAAAGATGAACCCGGCTTCTGCGCCAGCGCCGACTTGGATACGATCCGTGACAAACATGACTTCATCCTGACGCCTGGTCGCTATGTCGGAGCGGCGGATGTGGAAGATGACGGAGTGCCGTTTAAGGAGCGCATCGTCAGTCTTCGAACAGAACTTGATGCTCAGTTCAAACTTAGTCTTGAACTCACAAACAAAATTCGCACTCAAATTTCTGAGGTCTAACTAATGAGCAGTTGGACAGAAGAACCGCTCGAGCTTTGCCTCGAAGCTCTCATCGACTATCGCGGCAAGAGCCCAAAAAAGTCACCCACCGGAATACCAGTGCTATCAGCAAAGGTGGTTAAAACGTCTGGTTTACTGCGCCCAATAGAACAGACAATCTCACCGCAGCACTACAAAGAATGGATGACTCGTGGCCTTCCGCAGCCCGGTGACGTTGTGATGACAACCGAAGCACCAATGGGGGAGGTCATACAGCTTGACGAAGAGACATCCAAGTTTGCGCTTGGCCAGCGAATCGTTTGCCTTCGAGGGAAGCAAGGAAAGTTGGACAACACCTTCCTCCGTTACTTATTAACCTCGCGAGCCCAACAAGATATTTTGGCCAGCCGTGCTACAGGGACAACCGTACTTGGCATAAGTCAAAAGGCTCTTCGCTCAATGCCTATCCGCTTTCCTAAACTATTAGATGAGCAGAAATCTATAGGAATGTTCCTAGTTACACTCGACACCAAAATCGAGTTGAACCAACGGATGAATGAGACGTTGGAGGCTATGGCACGGGCAGTATTTCAGGATTGGTTCGTCGATTTCGGTCCCACCCGCCGCAAGGCCGCAGGCGAAACCGACCCTGTTGCTATTCTCGGCCGACTCTTCCCTGACTCCGCCACAGCCGCCCCTATCGCAGCTCTCTTTCCCAACGACTTCGGTGACGACGGCCTGCCACAGGGTTGGGAGCTTGAACGTGTCGATCAATATCTCGAACTTGCGTATGGCAAAGCTCTAACAAAGAAAAACCGTGTGGATGGCGATTATCCGGTCTACGGCTCTGGCGGCATTATCGGGACACACAATGCTCCTTTAGCAACTGGCCCTGCTATCATAATCGGACGCAAAGGCACCGTCGGCAGTCTCTACTGGGAAGATCGGAATTCCTACGCAATCGATACTGTTTTCTATGTAATACCGAAAACTCGCCTGAGCTTTTTATATTACCTGCTCCAAACCCTAGGGTTAGGGAACATGAACACCGATGCAGCAGTTCCCGGCTTGAATCGAAATAATGTGTACAGGCTTGAGCGTTCATTTGGATGCGATAATACTCGGAAAGCCTTTGCCGACTTGGTTGATCAGTTCCGAGCATTAATCCGTAGCAATTCCGAAGAAAACCAAACCCTTGCTGCCACCCGAGACCTCCTGCTTCCCAAACTCATGTCCGGCGAAATCCGCCTGAAGAATGCGGAGGGCGTGGCATGAGGGGCTATTTAGAAAATCGTTACAAAGATGCCTTAGATGCTGAAGGGCCTATTTTACTAGGTGGAATTGAATACGACAGTTCTGACGTATTTAAAGTGTATGCACCTAACGATTACGAGGCAAAGTTTACCGAATGGCTTGCTGATCATAAAACGGCTGTGCGGCAAAGGGTATCGGAGGAGTTAGAAAGTAACGGTTGCCTACCACGTTTCAATAGATTGGCAGAAAAGCAACTTAACCAACAGATTTTGCCTTTTGTCGGGGCTGGCATGTCAAAGTCGAGCGGCTTTGTGATGTGGCGGCAGTTCATAGAAGATGTTGCGCGAATCGACCTCGCATTACTGAAAACAGTTAAGCGGCTTATAAATGCAGGAGACTATGAAGGCGCAGCCCAATGCATTTGCGAAACCCAAAATGAAAACCGGCTTGCCGAGCAGATAGAGAATTACTTCGACCGTCAGTATTTCGAGGTGCAAGGGCCTGTACAGTTACTTCCTCTTTTTTTTCAGCTGGGCTGCGTAACAACAAATTTCGACCGTGTACTAGAGAAAATATTTGAAGAGAAGGGGCACGAGTTCGTTACGACTTATGCTGGGCAGCAAATCCTAGACGCGCCGCGAAACTCAGCGAATTCTCAACATGCGCTTTTCAAACTACACGGGCACGCTAACTCGGCAAATGGTCGTATCCTAACTACCAACGAGTACGATCAGGCTTATTCAAATGATGCTGCTCTACCTAGATTGATGGAATTTCTGGCTTCAAATCGTAGCTTCCTGTTCCTCGGTAGCAGCCTGAGCATTGATCGAAATATTAAGGCTCTTCAACAAATCAAAGCCGATGCTCCGCTCAACTACTCCCGGCATTACGCTTTTCTACAAGATCCTGGCAAAGCAAGCCGGGAGAGGCGCGCGGCAGAGCTGGAAAAAGCTGAAATCTATCCAATTTGGTATCCGGTTGAAGACCAGGATGTGGATCACGATAAATGGATAGAGGATTATCTCGTAGCTCTTGAAGGTGGCCCGCTATGATAAACGAAGAAGTTGTTGAGCAGGCCGCACTTGAAATTCTACAAGAGCAGGGGTTTACCTATTTGGGCGCGGAAGTGATCGCACCTGATGGTTCAGCGCCAGAACGTAGTTCAAATGGAGAGGTTCTACTGCTCAGACGGCTCGAGGAGGCCATAGCACGTTTAAACCCGACAATCCCTCTAGATGCTCGCGGTGACGCACTTAGGCAGATAACTGGAGTTCAAACTCACAGCTTGATCGAAGAGAATCTGCGAATCCATAAACTCTTGGTCAATGGCATTGATGTTGAGTTTAATACCGGTGATGGCTCGATTCGAGGTGACAAGGTCTGGCTGGTGGATTATAGCGATCCTCAGGCGAACGATTGGCTGGTTACAAATCAGTTCACCGTGATCGAGGGCAAACACAAGCGACGGCCAGATGTGGTGGTTTTCCTAAATGGCATGCCCGTGGCTGTGATCGAGTTGAAAAGTGCCGCCAGCGAGACGGCAACCATTGAGAATGCTTTTGCACAACTGCAGACCTACAAACAGCAAATCCCTTCGCTGTTTCGAACTAACGCGGTGTTGATCAGCTCTGACGGTTTGCTCGCGCGCATCGGTTCACTTACAGCGACTGAGGAGCGCTTCATGCCATGGCGCTCGGTCACTGGCGAGACCGGAGATTTTACGCCTGCTGGTCCCCAGGAAATGGTCACGCTACTGCAAGGCGTATTCGATCAGGAAAGATTTCTGGCCTTGCTGCGTGATTTCACAGTATTTGGTGATACGGGCGAAGGGTCATTTAAAATCATTGCAGGTTATCATCAGTTTCATGGTGCGCGAAAAGCATTATACAGTGCAATTGAAGCCACCTCACCTGAAGGTGACCGCCGTATTGGAGTAATCTGGCATACACAAGGCTCAGGAAAGTCGTTTCTAATGGCGTTCTTCGCTGGACTATTGGTGCGCAACGCAAAACTCAACAACCCCACGCTTATAGTGTTAACGGATCGCAACGACCTGGATGACCAGTTATTTCAGACATTTGCTCTTACTAAAGATTTAATCCGACAAACGCCTGAACATGCTGAGAGCCGCGAAGAGTTGCGAGAGTTGCTAGCGCGACAATCGGGCGGCGTCATTTTCACAACCATGCAGAAATTCTCGCCTGAGAAAGACGAGGAGAGGTTTCCCACTCTTACCGACCGGCGCAATGTGATTGTCATCGCGGATGAAGCACACCGTAGCCAATATGGTCTCAATGCCAAGGTTAATGTCAAAACAGGCGAGCGAAAATACGGCTACGCCCATTACGTACGCCAAGCCTTACCCAATGCGTCTTTTATTGGTTTCACCGGCACACCAATTGAAGCTGCCGATGTGAACACACCAGCAGTTTTTGGTAATTATGTCGATATCTATGACATTACACGCTCAGTCGAAGATAAAGCAACGGTGCCAATTTACTACGAGAGCCGTGTAGCTAGAATCGAACTGGCAGAGGATGAGAAGCCCAAGATCGACGAAGAAATCGCCGCAATTCTTGAGGATGAAACGTTATCTGATCAGGAAAAGGCTAAAGCTAAATGGAGCACTGTAGAAGCATTAGTTGGGGCTGATAAACGCCTTGAACAGATTGCTTCAGATTTGGTGAAACACTTAGAGGCGCGGACAGAGGCGCTGGGCGGTAAAGCCATGGCCGTATGCATGAGCCGCCGAATTTGTGTAGCCCTCTATGACGCAATTGTTGCCCTCCGTCCTGAATGGCATTCAGATGACGACAAAGCAGGCATTATTAAAGTTGTTATGACGGGCTCTGCCTCTGACCCGGCAAGTTGGCAGAACCATATTGGTAACAAAAAACGCCGTGATGATTTGGCAAAGCGCGCGCGCGATCCTGATGACCCATTAAAACTAGTGATTGTGCGTGATATGTGGCTAACAGGGTTCGATGCACCTTGCATGCACACAATGTATGTAGATAAGCCTATGCGTGGCCATGGCTTAATGCAGGCTATCGCCCGTGTTAATCGGGTATTCCGCGATAAGCCCGCTGGATTGGTAGTTGATTATATTGGCATCGCGCAGAACCTTAAAAATGCCTTAGCGCAATACTCAGATGCAGACCGTGAAAGAACCGGCATCGATGAAGAAAAAGCCATCGCTTTGCTTGCTGAAAAGCTTGATGTTGTACGCGCTATGTTCGCTGGCCACGATTACCAAGCTGGACTTGAGGGTATGGCACAGAAGCGACTCAAAGCGCTAGGGGATGCGATAGATTGGATCGTCGGGCAACAGACAAAAGCCGCTCAACGAAAGACGGCTGAAGCCGACAAGAGAAAAGAGCTTTCGCGTTTTCAAGATGCAACGCTTGAGCTTTCACGGGCCTTCGCTTTGGCTTCATCGAGTGACCTGGCAAGTGAAGTCAAAAACGAAGTTGGTTTCCTTCAGGCAGTTCGCGCGGCTATGGCCAAGACCACCGTCAAGGGTAAGCTATCTTCCCAAGCCAAACAGTTTGCTATCGAACAGCTGGTCAACAAAGCAGTGGCAGATGCAGAGATCGTCGATATCCTCAAGGCTACTGGTATTAAAGCACCAGATATTTCGATCTTATCAGATGAATTCCTACTTGAAGTCCAGTCGATGGAGCGCAAAAACCTCGCGCTTGAAGCACTGAAGAAGCTGTTGAATGGCGAGATTAAAAGCAAGGCCAAACACAATGTGGTGGAAAGCCGTGCTTTCAGCGAACGCCTTGAGCAAGCGGTGATTCGCTATCATGCGAACGCCATTTCTACAGTCGATATGATCCAAACCCTTATAGATCTAGCGAAGGATATGAAGGCGTCAGCCGCAAGAGGCGAAGAGGAAGGCCTGTCTGATGAAGAGCTAGCCTTTTACGATGCGCTTGCCCAAAACCAGCATGCCGTTGAAGCAATGGGCAACGATCAGCTTCGGCTAATTGCACATGAATTGTTGGAGCAGGTTCGAAAGAACGCTACCGTGGATTGGCACAAGAAAGAAAGCGCCCGTGCACGAATGCGGATTTTAGTGAAACGTATCCTGAAAAAATACGGCTACCCGCCCGACCTATCACAACAAGCGGTGCAAACTGTGCTTGAGCAAGCGGAAACGATTCTGCGTGAAATTAACAACTAAATAACAGTTTATGTTCGGTGTACGTAGAGGGGATTACAACTGCACAGATATGAGCACCGAACATACTTTAATCCAGTTTAAATGGCAAGAATCGAGCGATACCGAAACGCCAATTACAGATTGGCATAACATAGCAAGCAAGGCCTTATGTACAAACTCAGCCAAGCTTAAAGATGAGGTTATCAATGATATCATTCTCAAAGGAGTTGGATTAGTTTTAATGTCATGGCAATAAGTATCGCTCGATCATATTCAATCGCCAAACAGCAGACTGAATAGATTAAAAATATTGGCCCTCATTAAAATACAATAAAGTCAACATAGAGACTATAAGATGAATATTTTTCTTACCCATAATAATGTTAAACTTTGAAAGTGCGCCTTCTTATCTAGAAGAAGCAATGGGCCACATAAGACAGCAATCAAGAGGCTGAAGAACCTGAAGCACGTTACTTTTTGAACTAAGAGAAAAAGAGTAACTCGCACCCATTCAGACCATTTTAAAGTCTTTGAAAATTTTACTTGGAAATTTATTTATAATGAAAAAAATACAACCTAAGCCAAAAAAATTCTCTTCTAGGTTCCCATCTTTTCCTGGCCCTGATTTCAAACCTCAAAAATGGTGGTTTTGGACACGCAATAGATATATTTATGTGGATACATTGCCTATTAAAACTCCAGGCCAAACTTTCTATTCAGAGCGCCTTGAGCTGAAGATATCAGAAGTACAAGTAGGAGACATTCTAGTTTGTGTGGGGAAACCCGGTTTCATTACACGTAGAATTCAACGCGCTACCAATGGCCCTTTCACACATGCTGCTATCGTAGGCCCTAATAAAATGGCCCACGAGGCGCGAATAGGTGGAGTTAGGCCGCGTTCAATCGAAGACTTAGTTCAAAATTACGTCTACGTAGTTGTCCTGAGTCATCACTTACTTTCGAGAACTAAAAACCAGAATCAATTGATTTTTTTTCTGGAGAAACAAGACTGGAAGTATAGCATTCACAATGCTTTTCGCTCGGGGAAGGATGGAGGATTACTTCCACAAGCACCAAATTTCAACAAACGACCTACATTTTTAAACTCTAAGAACAAAGCTTTGATATGCTCAAGCTATGTTCGTCTTGCTCTGCATGCTTGTAGGGTCTGGGGGTGGGACGAGACAGGCCCTATAACTACGCCCAACGACATCGCTAACACTCCAGACTTTGCAGTTCGAGGTTTACTATCTACCAGCTGGCCGATCATACCGCACCCTCAAGATAGTACTATCACTTTGCACGATGTCCGAAACTGGAAGAAATGAGCGAGGCAACTCCAATAAGTGCCACAAACAAAAAACTACGTTAATATAACTGCCAGATATCGCAATAGTGACTCACAATTTCTGGCAAGGAGAAATTTATAGACAATACTATTACAGCACTTTTCTTTTTAAAATGGCTGTCCCTCTTATGATATGGCTGGCCTCACTGCACGATATCTTTATTTACATAAGTATTTGCTGTACCTTAATAACACTGGTTAAAAAAGATTCAAAAATTGGCAGTTTTTTACTCAGTGAGTATGCTATAGGCAGTTTGGTTCTGATTAACCTTTTATCCATAGTAAAATTATTAGATAGCCTGCTAACAACCATGCTACTATCAGCATTCCCTTGAAAATGCTTAGCCATCAGCTTCACAACGATTTCTAACCAGGATAGCGATCATCAACCGTTTAACCCATACCAAAGCCGTACTGCTATTTGCCAGCACCATGACCGTAATGTCGGGGGCGATTATCGCGCCTGCGCTGCCGGGAATTAGCCGCCATTTTCCTGACCAGCCACAGGTGTTGATTCAACTAATCCTCACTATTCCTGCGCTGATGATTACCCTGTTCAGCCCACTGATGGGGTATCTGGCTGACCGGTTTGGGCGCAAGAAATTGCTGCTAATGATGCTGGGCATCTATGGTTTTGCCGGGGTCGCGGGCTTTTTCATTGATCGCGTGGATCTGCTATTGAGTTCCCGCGCCCTGATGGGGATTGCGGTGGCCGGTATCCTCAGTATCAGTACTACCCTGGTAGGTGATTATTTTGATAGCACCGAGCGCGCCCGCTTTTTGGGGCTACAAAGCAGTTGCATGGCTTTGGGCGGGGTTATTTTTATTAACCTTGGTGGAATACTTTCCGACTGGAGTTGGCGCGGCCCGTTTCTCCTCTACATAACCGGCGTACTTTTGCTTCCCTATGCCTGGGCGGTTCTTCAAGAACCCAAATCCAGCGGAAGCGTAAACGCTGGTGTCATTGATGCGCCAGTGAAGGTGGATTATGGGCGCACCGGCCTTGCCTACCTCATTGCTATGATCAGCATGGCGATGTTTTATATGTTTCCCGCCCAACTCCCCTTTTTGCTCTCTCAGCAGGGCCAGATCAGTGGCATGGCGATCGGCATCGCGCTTTCGATGGCGGCCCTAACGGCCAGTATCGTGGCGTTTTGCTACGGCTACTACAAACCGTTTCTGTCGGTGATGACGATCTATGTTTTAGGGTTCCTGCTGGCGGCCACTGGCTTTTTGATCGTTGGGTTCACCCAGAGTTACGCCATGGCCATTGTGGGTGCGGCGATTTCCGGTTTAGGTCTAGGTGCGTTTATGCCCAACACTACCACTTGGCTGATGCGAATCACTCCGCAGCGAGTGCGGGGCCGGGTATTTGGTGGTTTTACCTCAACCTTCTTTTTTGGCCAGTTTATCTCCCCGGTGGTGGTCGCCCCCACAGTGGTTTGGCTGGAATCCCTACGTAATGTGTTTACCGCGATGGCGCTCGTTTGCTGTCTTTTAGCCGTCGTCCTGATTATTCTGGGCAAAACGACCCTACAGGCAGATAACAAGCTGTAGGCCGACCTTAATTTGCCATTACCAGCCGCTGCTAAATAAAGCGCGTCCGATCGCATCATAATAAAACGTTTCAAAAAAGCTTGGCGGAGCGTGGATCGAGCAAACGTTGATTGCAATAAGCAGCCGCACCATCGCCGCTACTAAAAAAGCATGGCACTTCTAGTATATCGCTCATACAGTGATAGCTTGTGATAAATCCTTTAAAAATCTTGAAGGAGACGCTGCTTGGATACACTAGAAAGAGTCATGTACGTTGAAGACGATGACGATATCCGTTTAGTCGCATGCATGGCGCTGGAGGATGTCGGCGGCTTAACAGTCAAGGCCTGTAGTTCCGGCGAACAAGCATTAAGAGATGTTGAAGCGTTTGCTCCCCAAATGTTTTTACTTGATGTGATGATGCCGGGCATGGATGGGCCTAGCACGCTATTGGAATTAAGCCGCCAAGGCTATATCACCGAAGCAACAGCGGTGGCCTTCATGACGGCTAAAGTTCATCCTGAAGAGATCGCGCGTTATAAGAAGCTCGGGGCCACAGACGTCATAGCAAAGCCATTTGACCCCATGACGCTCGCTGACGAGGTTCGCTCAATCTGGAAGGCATTTAATGGCCGACTCAACTAACCCCCAAACCTTCGCTGCCCGGCTGGAAAAGCTAGCTGCTGCCTACTCAAAACGTCTTGCTGATGATTTTAGTCATCTCACGATGCTCGCTGGTCAGCTCGAAGAAGACCCGTCGTGTACACAATCCCTTCAGCAATTACATGCCGCCTTGCACTCGCTGGCAGGTTCTGCAGGTACCTTCGGCTTCGTGCAGCTTGGGCGTCAGGCCAGAGAGCAGGAGCTGCAGGTAGCACAAAACCTGGAGCAATCTTGCAATGACAAACAGCCACTGCCTGTTTTTGAATGGATTACAGCGTTACAAAAAGCGCTTAAAACGGATGAAAGCAAAAAATCGGCTATCCGCATAGAGACTTCCAGGGCAGAAAGCGTTGGCGGAGAGCCGGTCATCTGGCTGGTAGAGCGCGATACCATGTTGGCAGAATATATGGTTCAACAACTGCACAGCTTCGGATTTCATATCCGCCATTTGCTTAATGCAGAGGCGCTCGCTCACGACAAAAACTCATCGCCTGATTTGCTCTTAATCGACCATCGTGCCTCCCATCTAGGGGCCCTCAGAGCTGATCCTGTCACCTTCTGGCAACAGCATTTAAAAGACTTTACCTGCCCGGTTCTCTTTATCGGGAGCGAGGAAAGCTTCACGGCGCGCCTCAACGCCTTACGTAGCGGAGGACAGAGCTATTTCGTCAAACCCTTGGATATGATCAATCTGGCCTCCTATATGGCGCAATTGATTAAAACCAAAGATACCGTGCCCGAGCGGGTGATGATTGTCGAAGACGACGAGGAATTGGCTCAGCACCTTCAAGGCGTGTTGGTAGAGGCTGGCATGCACGTGACAGTGCTTGATCGTGCCGATGCGTTATTCGAGGCGATGCATGATGCGAACCCTGAACTGATTTTGATGGATCTCTGGTTGCCTGACGTTACCGGCACAGAGATGGCGGCCCTTTTAAGGCAAGTGGAACAATGGGCTCAGGTGCCCATTGTGTATCTTTCGAGCCACTTCAATTCAGAGCTACGCGACCAGGCATTATTAAAGGGGGGCGATGCGTTTCTGGAAAAGCCCATTGATCCCGACCTTCTCATCAACCTATGCCGCTCCCGGGTAAAGCAACGACGTAAGCTGGAAGATACCCAAAACCGAGACAGCCTTACCGGTCTGTTGAAACACGCCAGCATCAAAGAGGCGCTGGACTACCAATGGCAGTTGACTCAACGAAAACCGCAACCTTTCAGCGTGGTCATGCTCGATATCGACCACTTCAAGGCCGTTAACGACACCCATGGACATGCCATGGGGGACGTCGTCATTGCAGCGGTAGGCACCCTGCTGCGCCAACGTTTCCGGAGTACCGACCGACTAGGCAGATACGGTGGAGAAGAGTTTACGTTGGTACTGGTTGATTGCACCGCTGACCACGCCGAGCGCATGGTGAATAACCTGCGCGAAGACTTTGCTGCTATTCAGTTTACCGGCGGCGGCAACCCGTTTGCCTGCACCTTGTCGGCGGGCGTGGTAGACAATCAGCACTTTCCTGATGACACCGCCGAGTCTCTGCTTAACCGAGCTGATCAAGCGCTTTACCAAGCCAAGAACAGTGGCCGCAACCGTGTCTGTTTGGCGATAGATTAGCATCAAAAGCGATGTGACCGTTGAGGTAGAACAATGATAACGCCACCGACCCCGGATAACGAAAATGAACGTCAGCGCGCCCTTGATGCAACCGGATTGCTGAATAGCGGCCCGGTGGAGCGCTTTGATCGCCTAACGCGCCTTGCCCGACAGTATTTCTCAGTGCCCATTGCCCTTGTCTCATTAATTGACCACGAGCGGCAGTGGTTCAAGTCACGTCAAGGGCTCGATGCTGAGGAAACGCCGCGTAACCTATCCTTTTGCGGTCACGCCATTCTGTCCAGCTCGCCATTGATCGTCGAAAATGCACTGGAAGATCCCCGCTTTGCCACCAACCCCCTAGTGACCGAGGCACCTAAGATACGCTTTTACGCGGGCGCGCCGTTACATACCGTCGACGGCTATCGCATTGGCACACTGTGCCTGATCGATGTTCAACCGCGAACCTTTTCAGCAGAACAGATCGGTATGTTGGTCGATCTAGCGGCAACGGCGGAAGAGCTGATACAAGTCGACGAAATCAGCCAACAATCATACTTAAGCCTTGAATCTGAATTGAGAACCAGCCGTGAACGGCTGACAAAGCTAGTGGCCCAACTGCCAGGTACGATCTATCAGTTTCGCCGTTTTCCTGACGGCCACATGACGTTTCCATTCAGCTCACCGCAAATTCAACAACTGTATGGCATCACCCCCGCGCAGGCCGCAGAGGATGCTACCCCGGCCTTTGAGCGGATTCATCCCGATGATCTCGACGCCATCAGTGCGTCTATCGAACACTCAGCCAACACACTGGAAGACTGGACGGCAACGTTTCGTGTTGCGCGCCAGGAAAACGACTATCGCTGGATTACGGGCCAAGCCAAACCAGAACGCCTTATCGATGGCAGCACCTTATGGCATGGTTACCTGCAAGATATTCATGAACAGGAACTGGCACGCCTTTTCTTAGGGAAAAGTGAAGCCCGCTTACGGGGGCTGTTCGAATTTTCTCCCATCGGTATTGCCCTCAATGATATGGCCACCGGGCAGTTTATCGATTTAAATGACGCCTTACTCTTACCCACGGGTTATACCCGCGATGAGTTTGTTTCATTGAGCTATTGGGACGTCACCCCGATAGAGTACCAACCCGCAGAAGAGCAAGCGCTTTTAAGCTTAAAGTCGACGGGACGCTACGGCCCTTACGAGAAAGAGTATGTCCGCAAGGATGGCAGCCGTTATCCCGTCCGCTTGCAAGGCATGCTCAGCCAGGAACAGGATGGGCGACAGGTGATCTGGTCATTGATAGAAGACATCACCGAGCGCCGCAAATTGGATAAAATGAAAGATCAGTTTATTGCTACCGTTAGCCACGAATTGCGAACCCCGCTTACGTCGATTAAAGGCTCACTGGGGTTACTGAACGGTGGTGCCGCAGGCCCCCTACCCAGCAAAGCTCAGGCGCTGCTAAGCACCGCTGAACGCAACGCTCAACGCTTGTTCGTATTGATTAATGATTTATTAGACATGGAAAAACTGGTGGCTGGCAAAATGCCCATGAACCTGAGCATGCAGTGGCTAGCCCCGTTACTTGATGAGATCATTGAGTCCATGGACGGCTATAGCAAGCAGCACCAAGTTTCTATTCCAACACCTCACGAATGGCCTCGCGTTCAGGTTAATGTTGACGCTCCTCGCTTGGCACAAGCACTCTCTAACTTGTTATCCAATGCAATTAAATTTTCCCCCCAAGGCGAAGCTGTTGAGGTTCAAGTTAAGCCTTATGCCAACACCGTCGAAATTTCCGTTTGCGACCACGGCCCGGGGATTGATCCGATATTTCGCGCTCAGTTGTTTCAGCGTTTTTCTCAAGCTGACGGCAGTGATACCCGAAAGCTACCCGGAACGGGGCTTGGGCTGGCGATTAGCCAGGAAATTTGCCAGCAAATGGGCGGAGAAGTCGGCTACCGCGAAGCGATAGGTGGCGGAGCCAACTTTTTTATTGTATTGCCAAGGGTATTATCATGATAAAAGCACCGCTAAGCGTGCGAATTGTCCTACTCGTGCTAGTCACGAGTGGCATCCTGGTCGGCGGCATGTTAGCAACGGTTTACCAGTTAATGGTCTCCGATTACGAAGCATTGGTCGCTGAGCGAGAAACAGCGGTCATAAAGCGCGTAGCCTCCGAGCTGGAGTTATCAAATCAAAAACGTTTGCTGGGATTGGAGGCCTTCGCCACCCGCTTAGTTACCGATGACGGACAGCTACTTGACGACGACGCACTGCAATCGCTGCTGCAGAAGTCTTCTGTTGCCAGCGAGCTGTTCCCGGATGGCTTGCTGGTGCTTGATGCAGAGGCCACTGCTGTTGCAGAAGATCAATATTCACCGGGGCGTTTGGGCACCAATTACGCCGACCGCCCTCACTTTCAACTTGCCCGGCAAACCCAACAGGCAGTGATTTCTGAGCCGATTTTGGGGCGTACCACCGGGCTGCCGTTGCTCTCATACTTGCAACCGATTGTGGCTGAGAGTGGCGATCTTATCGGCTATGCGGGCGGTCTACTGAATCTTGCCAATACGCCCCTCGTCGACACAGGGAGCGTCATTGAGAGCGACCCAAGCACAGTTACCCTGATCATTGACCCTCAACACCGCCTGTTTGTATCAATGCAAGAGCGCTTCGACAGGCCCGAACCTCTGCCCGATGAAGGCGCTGATGCCTTAGTCGACGCGGCACTATCGCTCAGCCCTGCGGGCAGCATCGTTGAGTATCAGCAAGAGTCCTACCTAGTGGCTAGCCGGCAGTTGGACTCTCCCGGCTGGATCATCCTGCGGGCGCTGCCTTACAGTGAGGCCATAGCCCCAGCGCAGGCATCTTTTCGCCATTTTCTGCTTATCGCGCTGATTGCTATGACCATCGTGGGCTTAGCGGGGGCATGGATTGCACGCAGCCTAACGCAGCCCATAGAAAGAATAACCCGCCGTATTGAGCATATGGCTGATAATGCACGCTTTGATAGTGATTTCCAGGAAAAGGGCGGCCCGGAGGTAACTGCATTAGCCCACGCGATGAACCGCTTAGCCAATGAGCGCAAAGCGGCGGATATGGCCATTTATAAAGCCGAGCGATTTTTATCCAGTGTGCTTGAGTCCGCGTCGGAAGTATCAATTATTGCGACCGATACTACCGGGATAATCACTGCATTTAATAAAGGTGCCGAGAATATGCTCGGTTATAGCCACCAAGAGATGGTCGGCAAACAGACCCCCGCCATATTGCACCTGAAAGAGGAGGTGGATGCTCGGTCGGCACAACTAACCACTGAGCTAGGCCATTCCGTTGAGGGTTTTAGAGTATTTGTGGAGAAAGCCGAACAACGTGGATCAGAAAAACGCGAGTGGATCTACGTTCACAAAGATGGCCACCAGATCCCCGTATCAATGGTAGTCACGGTCATGCGCGACAGTGCCGGAGAGATTAATGGTTACGTGGGTATTGCTGAAAACATTACCGAGCGGAAACGCGCCGACCAGATTAAAAATGAGTTTATATCGACGGTTAACCATGAACTGCGTACGCCGTTAACATCCATCTCCGGTGCGCTGGGCTTGATGGTCGGCGGTAATGTTGGTGAGTTGCCTGAAAAAGCCCGGACACTGCTGGCTACCG
Organism: Halomonas sp. FeN2; assembly: GCF_020595105.1. Classification (NCBI taxonomy): domain Bacteria; kingdom Pseudomonadati; phylum Pseudomonadota; class Gammaproteobacteria; order Oceanospirillales; family Halomonadaceae; genus Halomonas; species Halomonas sp. FeN2. The sequence continues at coordinate 2,806,952 of NZ_CP074200.1, read as the reverse complement.
CCCATAGAAACAGCAAGCGTTTGACTCACTTGATTAACGATTTGCTGGATATCGAAAAAATCGCCGAAGGTAAACTGCATTTCGATATGCAGGTTCATGCAGTAATGCCCTTGCTCGAACAGGCCCTGGAGGCGAACCAGCACTATGGAAGCAACCGGGATATTACGCTGTCATTGGCGGGTAATGCGTCAAATGCGCTGATCAATGTTGATAACCAGCGCTTAATGCAGATACTGGCCAATTTGTTATCCAATGCGATCAAGTTTTCTCCCCAGGGGGGCGAGGTGATCCTCGCGGTGGAGACAACGAAAAGCAAGGTAAGTATCAGCGTTATTGACAGCGGGCCAGGCATTGCCAACGCGTTTCGTAAACAAATATTCCAGCGTTTTGCCCAAGCGGATGCCTCGGATTCCCGTGCTAAAGAAGGCACTGGCCTTGGCTTAGCCATCACGCGTGAACTGGTGGAACACATGGGGGGGCGGATTGATTTTGAGTCCACCGAAGGCAACGGATCACGCTTTTTCTTTGAACTACCGTTAGTACAAGCGGCAGAGCAAGATACTTGGCAACTGGAAGGTATCACTGACCATCAGGAAGCTCCCCGCATTTTAGTGGTCGAAGATGATAAAGACGTCGCCAAACTGCTGAGTATCATGCTCAACGATGCCGGGTACCAAGTCGATACTGCATCGACTGGCGCAGAGGCACTGAACCGCCTGAAGCAAACGCATTACGACCTTATTAGCCTGGATTTGATGCTACCCGATACCGATGGCCTAGATATTATCCGTCTGCTGCGCCAACAGCCAGACACCGCTGACATACCGATAGTCGTGGTCTCGGCAAAAATGGAACAGGGTCGTTTAGCTATCAACGGCGATGCAACAAACATTGACTGGCTGGCTAAACCGATCGATCAGCAACGACTCATCGGCATAATCCAGCAACAATTATCCGAAAAGTACGAGCACCGTCCACACGTACTTCACATCGAAGATGACAGCGACTTACATGAAGTGGTTTGTGCCATGGCCGGTGATCACTTTTCTTTTGAAGCTGCCTATACGGTGCAAGAGGCGCGCACACGCCTGAAGCAGGGGTCATTTGACGTCGTACTCCTTGATATCGGGCTGCCGGATGGATCGGGATGGGAGTTAGTTGCTGACATTCGCGCTTGCCAGCCTGACGCTAAATTGGTCATCCTTTCCGGAGCCGATATGACAAAGCAACAACATGGGCAAGTCGAAGCTGTTTTGCTTAAATCACGGCTATCCAAAGAGACATTGATTAATGGAATCAATGCGCGTATTCAATCGTTCCGCTCGACCAAGCAGCCACCCACAAACCCTGCTAGTTAAGTGCTTACATGGTTTAGTTACCCTGGCGGGTGAATCAACCCCGCCACGCTGACCAAAATCAGCACCGCGCCCAGCACACGGAAGAACAGCCCGGTATCCGCATTGAGCATATAGCGGTGGGCTTTCTCGCCTGCCAGATGGCCAATAAAAGCGCAGGGTAGCAGCCACAGCTGGTGGATTAACTGCAGATCCACGCCTGCAATCAAGAACGAGACCATCTTGATCACCACCAGGATAAACCACAGCACAAACATGGTATCCCGCAGTTGCTCTTTGGCCACGTGAGTGGCGAACACCGCCACAATCAACGGCGCGCCAATCAGCGAGGTACCGCTGACATAGCCGCCGAGTGCCAGCAGCACGTAGTCCACGTACTTGTTCTTACTCTTAAAGGGCTTGTTCAGCACATAGCCAATGGCATAGATGATCACAATGCCGAAAATGATACTGGTCATGACCTGCGCGGGCAGCGTTAACAGCCCTACCACCCCGATCAGTTTGGGGATGATCATGATTTTCAAGGCTTTGGTTAAATACCCCCAATCGATATTACTCTCTGGCGATGTGGTGCCCACGCCCGCTTTCTGCAATTGGCGGTGCCCGCTCCAGGCGATCCAACTGGAGAAAATCAGCAGGTGAATGGCAATAATCGGCAAGAACACCAGTGGCTCATTGACCACTAAAAGTAGGAAAGGCAGCGCCAGCACGGCGCCGCCAAAGCCCAGGCTAGTTCGCACAAAACCGCTCCAGGCGAAAATTAGCCCAATCAGCGCATACTGGTACCAAAGTAGATCTGTCATGGCTCGCGTTAAGGTTCTCAATTAGGGAGTGGGGTTGCCCAGCGACCACCAGCGTGGCAATAGCGCGCGCACACTGGCCTGGGCAAAACGATCATCCATTAATACCACAACCCCTTGATCTTCTGGACTACGAATAACGCGGCCTGCGGCTTGCACCACTTTGATCATGCCGGGAATGCGGTAGGTGTAATCGTCGCCCTGGCCAAAGCGTGCGGTTAAGCGTGCTTTGAGTGCTTCGTTAAAGTCGTTAAACGGTGGCAGCCCCAGGGTGGCGATAAAAGCACCGATCAACTGATCGCCAGGCAGGTCGATACCTTCCGCAAAGGCACCGCCCAACACCGCAAAGCCGATGCCTTCTCCGCCGGGCGCAAAGCGCGCCAGAAACGCTTCGCGCTGCGCTTCCGGCATCCCGCGGGTTTGGCTGAACACAGGCACTTCCGGGTGCACCTCGCGAAATCGCGCCAGCGCTGCTTCCAGGTAGGCAAAGCTGCTGAAGAACGCTAAATAGTGGCCGGGCTTGCGCTGATACTGCTGCACCATGGTCGCGACGATAGGATCGATCGAAGCCTCTCGATCACGATAGCGCGTCGAGATATCGCTGCGTATTCGCACCTCAAGCTGACGCGCAGCAAAGGGGGAGGCAACTTCACGCCATACCGTGTTCTCCGGCAGGCCGAGGAGATCCCGATAGTAGTGAGCAGGGGTTAGCGTTGCCGAAAATAGCACGCTTGTACGGGCTGCTTTAAACCGCGGGGCCAGAAAATCGGCGGGTATCAGATTGCGGAGACCCAGCACCGCTCGCCCACGGCCGTAGCGGGTAAGGTCACACAGGGAGTGCTCACCAAAGTGCTCTGCCAGGCGGCAAAACGCTAGCGCTTCAAATAACACTTCCTGGAGCTCCAAACTGGCGTCTTCGGGGTGCTCACCCAAGTGATCGGTAATCGCAGCGCCGACCTGCTGGGCAGCGGTTACCAGCTTTTCGGGCAGCGCCGTGAGCAGGCGGTAGGCCGGGCGTCTCAGCTCGCCCTGTTCCTCAATCCCCGCATCTCCAATCACCGCCTGCCACTGGCGGGCCAAACGACCCAAGGGTCGAGAGAGCGGCTTTGGGGCAGCGCGACGCACGCGATTGAAACGCTGCTGATCGAGCTCGGCGCTGTACATGCCGCGGGCGCGCTCAATCAGATTATGTGCTTCGTCGACCAGCACGCCCGTGCGCCAATCGTTGGCTTGGGCCAAACCGTGCAGCAGCGCGTGGCTATCGAACCAGTGATTGACGTCGCCGACGATCACATCGGCCCAGCGCGCCAGCTCCTGACCCAGGTAATACGGGCACACGTCATGGGCCAACGCCACTTCGCGCAACGCGTCACGATCCAGCCATGCCTGCTCTACTGCCGCTTGGCGAGCCGCGGGCAGGCGATCGTAAAAGCCTGCGGCCAATGGGCACGACTCACCGTGGCAGGCGCGATCTGGGTATTCGCAGGCTTTCTCCCGCGCCACCAGTTCCAGCACCCGCAGAGGAAGTGTTTCATCACTATTGCGCAGTGTAGCCAGGGCATCTAACGCCAAACGGCGGCCAGGGGTTTTCATGGTCAGAAAAGCGATGCGATCGAGCTGCTGGCGGGGCATGGCCGAGAGCATGGGAAACAGCGTGCCCAGCGTTTTGCCGATGCCCGTGGGCGCCTGGGCGAGCAGGCAGCGCCCGGTGCTGGCAGCTTTGTAAACGTCTTCGGCGAGTTCGCGCTGGCCGGGGCGAAACGTAGCATGGGGAAAGCGCAGGGTCTGCAGGCGACTATTGCGATCCTGACGGTGCCCGGCCTCCTGTTCTGCCCAGGCAAGAAAGCGTTGGCACTGCTCGACGAAGAAGGCCTGGAGTTCATCGGCAGTGGCTTCCCGACTGATCAGGGTCTCTTTGCCGCTGGCAATATCCAAATAAACCAACGTCAAGGTAACCTGTTCCAACGCACGCTCAGCACATAGCAGCGCGCCGTAGACTTTTACCTGCGCCCAGTGGAGGGCACGCTGATTATCCGCCATGCGCTCCAGGCTGCCACGGTGGGTCTTGACCTCTTCCAGGCGGTTGGCCACCGGGTCATAACCATCGGCGCGGCCGGTGACGGTTAGCCCTTCAAAGGCGCCGGTCAGCGGCAATTCGGCGATATAGTCTGCCCCGCGTCGGCTGGCTACAAGGGTGTGCCCTTCTATGCCTTCGCGCGCGCTGGGGGCCGGGGTAAAGCGGTGATCGAGATCACCCTCCCGAGCAGTGAAGTCGCACAGCGCCCGCACCGCCACGCGATACTTCGCGATCATGACTCAGGCTCATCGCTGGCGACCCAGCGCACGTAACATACCGCGACGGGCATCCCATGGCTGTGAAAGAACTTAAGCCAGCGGCGTTGGTTATCCTGCAGCCGATCGCCGGGGCCTTTGACCTCAATCATCCGATAGCGTGGCTCGCCAACGGGCGCATCGGGCATAAATTGAATTAAATCCGGCAGTCCGGCCCGGTTGGCTTTCAAATCACCCAGCAACCGCCCAAAGCAGCGCTTTAAGTGCTCAGGCGGAATGCACGTCAACGCCAGCTCAACCAGCGGTTCATCGACAATCGCCCAGTGCACAAAGGGAGACGCCAGGCCGTGTTTCTCCCGCCAAGTCGCCCGAATCACCTCTTGATAGCTGCCGTCGTTCAGGTGTGCCAGGCAGGCATCGAAGGTGTCTTGCCGCCGCGCCACAAAATCGTCGCGGTATAAATCCGCCGGGCCATTGTGGAAAGGATGGAAAAAGGCCCCTGGCAGTGGGGCGAAAATCGCTGGCCAGCAGAGCAAACCAAACAGCCCGGTCAGCAGCGCGTTTTCCACGTAGTAGACCGGCGTCCCAGGCTCGCTGAGTGCCTCGACCACGGCGCGTTCAACCCACTGCGGCCCAGGCAATAATAAGTCCCACCGCTCATGGGCGGGTTCGGGGTCGCTCGGCTCAGCAGGCAATTTAAGTCGCCGTCGCAAGCGGGGTAGAATCCGCGCCAGCGCCTGGTGCTCGGTTTCGTTGGGACTGCTATTAAGCGCTTGGGTCGCCAGCTCAAAGGCCGCAGGGTGTTCCCCTTGGCGCTCCAACACACGTAGCTGCCGAACGCGCGCCTGACTACTGGCGGACTCGCTATACAGCGTCATCGCTAGCGCTGCGTCTCCGCTACGCTCTGCTACTCGGCCCAACTGGAGCAGTAACCGCGCGCGCCGTGTGGCCAGCCAGCGGTTATCCGCAGGCGGTGGCACTTCAGGGAATAGATCGGCGGGCAACTCGCCGTTGTCCAGACGTTGGCGCAGACGATGGAGCGCTAAGTAGGTGTCCACTTCCTGGCGCGACTGGAACGCGCGGGACTGCGGGGTAAAAGGCACCGACTCGAAACGCTGGAGGCCAAGCTCGGTCAAAACGAACTCGGCCCAATCCTGGCGCAGGTTGCCAAAGAACATCAGCCGCAGCCGGTCGCAGGTTTCCATGACCGTTAGCCGCAGAATTGGATCGTTTGCCTCGGGCCACCACTGGCATAACCGCTTGGGTTCATTGAGTGGGCTTGCCAGCGTGTCGTAGAGCACGGTTTTGGCGCTAGAGGCACTCAGCCCGGCGGCGCGTATATCCGCCGCCAACGCCTGGCGTAACTCGGCCAAGCGTAGCTGGTTAAACAGCTCATCGACGCTAAGCGCCGGGTCGCTATCGACCCAGCCAAGCGCGATCAAGGGCGCCATCGCTTCGGCGCTGTCACCTACCTCGGCATAACTGAGCTTGCTGAGCCGAAACAGCTCCCCCTTGCGCATTACCATGCGTACCAAGAGCGCTTGAGAGGCCTGCGCCAAGCTCTCAAACTGTTCAACAAAAGCGAGTTCGTCTGCTGCAAGCAGATCAGCGTGGCGCTCCCCCACCCAGGCCAAAACGAAGCGGAAGTTCGTTAAGTAATAGAAGGGGTCATCAAGGGAGGCGGTAGGTGTCTCGAAAGCACTGTTCATTTATCCATTGTATCAGTGCGACGCTATTTTGACAGTCTCGCCGTCATTGAGATTAAGCATTCAATGAGAGCGTTTGAAAGGCCTTATAGGCCGCCACCACCGTTGCCATTTGCGCGGTATGCGCCTGCACAAAGGGCTCGCCGGTTAGGGTTTCATCAGGGTATTCAGTGATCAGCATCAATGGGGTTAATTGATCGGCGTCTTCCGAGCTTAGGTAGGGGAAGCCATTCAACATCTGGAAAGTTAACGCCCCCGCATGGGTCTCAAATAGCGCAATTTGCGCGGCATTAAACTCGACCAGACCAGGCACTTGCGCAAGCTGCTGGGTGACGGCTTCCACCAATTGCTCAGCCGCTGTTTCGTAGCCTGGTTGATAGCGCAGGATCAAAAAAAAGCCCTTGGGAATCGTCCACATCTCAAAGCCGCGGGGCACGTAACCGCTTAACGGCCGCGTCCACTCATGGGCCGGGTAGCCGTGCAGATTGATATGCAGTCCGGCATTACTGAAAGCGAATGCCTGTTCACGAATAGCATGTTCAAATGGCTGCCCAAGCGGCTGGCTCTGGAGGTCATTACCAAAGGCCGTGTAGCGCGCCGCATGGTGCATATGGCGTGGCTGAGTGGCGATGAGCCGGCCCTGCAACGCGTAGCCATCAGGGTTTTCCAGCGGCGAGATGACGAAGTGGGCCTCTGGCTCACCGCTAAGCTGATGAGCGGCACGTAAGGCACCCACCACGCCGGAGGTTTCGTTGGCATGCTGCCCCGCACTGATCATCACGGCGCGGTCAGTACCGATGATATAACGCGCCTCTATCGCTCTCCCCGCCCGTGTCTTGGTCTGTAATTCCTGACCACCCAGTTCTGCTAATATCGCCTCTATTTGCTCAACGCCGATGGCCTGCTGTGCGCTCTCCAGCTCTACCTCGGCCCGCGGCAGTTGGGAGGCATCCAAAGGCCGCAGGCTGACGTTTAAATAGGCTTGCTCCCCCTGGGAGGAGACTTCCGGCACAATCTGCCCCGGCTGAATGGATCGATCCCCCAGCGCCAACCCTGCACGGCGCTGAAAATACTCCAGCGCTGAGAAATAGAGCTCTTCATGGAGCGCCTCGGCAAGGCTGATATGCTCATCGTCCAACGCTAAACGGCGGTCACTACAGGGCAACTGCACCGTAAAGTTGAGCTCTTCGAAATAGGGCGACACTGCCTGCCACTGGGTTGAGGATAACGTCGCCATCGCCGCTTGAAACAGCGCTTCATAGTCCGTCTCAACAATTGACTCGCTTACCTCGCCATTGGGAGAGGTGAGCCGCAGCCAGCCACAGGGTGAGCACTGTGCTTCGTCTACATGATCTAGATGCTGACGATTAGGCGCTTCAACACAGTACGTTTCCAGCTCCCCAGTGCTACGCTCCACACGGACGCGATAATGAAGAGGCGTAGAGTCAGTGGAGGACGTGGCATCAACTTCCTCCCAGCGTAACGATACACCTTGCGGAAGTAGCGCCGCCATCGGGTAGGCTTCCAGCAGAAAGCGGCGCGGCGCATGTGCTAACACCGGGTACTCAATTACCAACGACTGCAGCGACGCCCACGAGAACTCCTCCAAAAAGAAGTGCACCAGGGGCTTATAGGCACTGCGCAGGCGCGCACTAATACCCGCAGCCCTGAAGGCCGTTTCTGTGGCTTGACGTTCGCTTTCATCGTCGAAGACCCATGCCTCCAACTGATAGCCTTGGTAGGCAGGCGTGGCGTACTCATCAAGCAAAGATCGCGTGGTGCGTGGAAACGAGCGCTCTAACAAGATATCCATACGGGGATCGTTGGTCATAAGGAGGTGCGTCCAGTGGGATCCAGGGCATCCCGGAGCCAGTCACCCAGCAGGTTCAGCCCCAGCACGGTTAACAGAATAGCCAGGCCGGGGAACACACTAACCCACCACGCCGTTTGCAGGTAGGTACGCCCTTCAGCCAGCATGCCGCCCCAACTGGGAATCACTGGATCCACGCCCAAGCCTAAAAAGGTCAGGCTGCTCTCAAGCAGAATATTATTGGCCACATTGAGGGTCATCAGCACGATGACGGGGCCAATCAGATTCGGCAACAGATGCTGGAACAGAATGCGAATATCTTTCACCCCAATCGCTTTAGCCGCCAGAATAAATTCGCGGTCGCGCAGCGATAGCACCGAGCCGCGCACCAAGCGCGCGTACTGCACCCACTGGGAGATAATCAACAGAATAATCATATTGGTTAGCCCGCCACCAATCACGGCAATAAAGGTAATCGCCAGCAGGATGAAGGGCAGCGCGAGCTGCACGTCGGCAAAGCGCATCACGATCATATCCAGAAACCCACCGTAGTAGCCGGATACCAACCCCATAATGATGCCGATCACCACCGCTCCGAGAGCTGAGTAGACCCCAACTTTTAGCGAGATTTCACCGCCGATAATCACTCGCGCGAGCACGTCCCGGCCTAATGGATCCGTGCCGAGGGGGAAGCCTGGCTCCGCCAGTGGGGGCGTTAAACGGTAGGCTAAGTTAAGCTCTGAACCTCCACCCGGAAACAGCCAGCCGGAGAAGATCACTGCAAAACCGATACCGCCCACAAGCAGCACGCCAAGGATAAACTCAAGGTTCTTAAAGCGTTTCAATTTGTCAGTTTTAATAGCTGCGGTCATGATTATTCCTTGCGCACCCTGGGGTCGACCAGGCCATAGGCGATATCAACGAGAAGGTTAATGGAGATGATCATTAACGAAAGCACGGTGATAACACCTTGTAGAACGGGATAGTCCCGGGCCGATACGGCTTCGAAAGCCAAGGTGCCGAGTCCTGGCCAGTTAAAGACACGCTCGACAACCACGATACCGCCCAACAGACCACCGAACTGCAAACCAAAATAGGTGATCAGCGGAATGGAGCAATTGCGCAGCGCATGTTTGTAGAGTACGACCGTGTTGGAAAGGCCTTTTGCCCGCGCCACCATGATGTACTGAGAGCGGAGGGTATCCAGCATAGTGGTTCGCACTAGGCGCACGTTGGTGGCGGTTAGAATGATCCCCATCGTCGCCGCGGGCATAATGAAGCTGGAGAAGCCCTCCATGCCACTGGGCGGCAGCAGATTAAAAGTGATGGAGAGCAGCAGCACCAGCATGATGGCCAGCCAGAAGTTAGGAAAAGAGAGCCCGATCAGGGAAAATATCCTGATCATCTGGTCGGGCCACCTTCCCCGCGATACCGCTGCCTTGATTCCCAGCGGTATCGATACCACGATAGACACAAACAGCGAGGCGAAAGCCAGCGCCAAGGTGGCGGGCAGCGCGCGACCGATCAGGTCACTCACAGGGGTTCCGCCCATAAAGCTGCGCCCAAAATCACCCACCACCAGACCGCGCAGGAAACCGATGTACTGGGTCAGGAAGGATTGGTTCAACCCCAAGGCTTCACGAATCCTATCCAGATCCGCCTCGGTAATACTCCCCGCCCCTTGTGCCAGCATGACCGCCGGATCACCGGTTAACCTGATCGCAAAAGAGACGATCAGCGTCACGGCGATCACCACAAAGACGGCCTGCAGTATTCGATAAAGAAGAAATTTTGCCACTATGACCCCAAGCCCGAAACGCTTACATGAAGCTTTTGTGAAGTGTCAGTGTGAAGAACCGGCCGCTCTTGCAAGCGGCCGGATGGCGTTACGTTTATTCACTAACGTCCACGTTGGTTAAACGTATACGGTTATCCGGGGCAGGCTCAAAATTCTCCACCCGGTCACTGACACCGTAAAGGGCATTGATACTATAGAGCGGCATTTCCAAGGCGCGATCCTGGGTATATTGGGCAATCTCCTGGAGCAGCGTTTCTCGCTCTTCCTGATCCGTAATGCTGCGCTGGGATTCGAGCATTTCATCTAACTCAGCGTCGCTGTCATAAGGATTCCAGCGTTCGCCTGTGTGGTACATCAGATAAGCGGTATTGTCGAAGTCGAACGTCCAACCGCCCCATTTCTGCTGGAACATCTCTCCAGTGCGGCCTGCCGGAATAATGTCGTTGAGTAGCACATTGGTCTCGTAAGGCTGGATCGATGCGGTAATCCCCACCCCTTGCAGGTAAGCCGCCACTACCTGGGCCACCTCACCAAAGGTGGCGTCGTTACCGCGCACATCGATCTGTACCGTAGCGCCTTGCTCGACGCCCGCTTCATCCAGCAGTTTGCGAGCCTGCTGCGGATCATATGGCAGGGGCTCCATATCTGGGTCGTTACCGAAGGACTGAGCGCCCTGGAAACTGGCGATCATTTCGCCCTCGCCAGCCAGGATGGAGTCGATAATCGCCTGACGATCCACCGCCATGATCATGGCTTTACGCACGCGTTCATCGGCGGTAATACCGGACTGGGTGTTGAACCGAATCGCTTCCACCGTTGGCGAAGCCACGCTGACAACGCTGATCCCGTCATGGTTATTGATGGTGTCGATCATGCCGATAGGAACCGTCGGCGGAATGACGATATCAACCCGCCCAGCCTGTAGTTCAGCCACGGCAGTAGATGGCTCGGAGATAAAGCGGTAAGTCAATTCGTCAAGTTTCGGCGCGCCGCCCCAGTGCTCGGCAAAGGCCTCAAGCTGAACGTCTTCACGGGGATTATATTCCACTACTTTGAAAGGCCCGGTGCCTACCGGATGGGTATTGAAGTGCTCATCGCCATGCTCGGCCAGGTACTCCGGTGGCACAATCATTGCGCCGTAGCCTGCTAGTTTGGTGAGCAGCACTGGGTCGGGCTCATTCAGGTGGAAGTCGACTGTATAGTCATCAATGACTTCCACGCTTTCAATCGCCGTGTAGTTGGAGCGCTGGGGCCCCTGCCCCCCTTCCTCACCTAATAAGCGATCAAAGGTAAACTTTACCGCTTCAGCATTGAAGGGCTCGCCATTATGGAAGGTGACGCCTTCACGCAGAGTGAAACGGATACGGGTACCCTCATCCAGCTCCTCCCACTCGGTTGCCAGGCCGGGCACCAGCTCTAAATCAGGGCCTCGATAAGTCAAACCATCGAAAATATTGGTGGCGACCGAGGCCCAATTCACCAAAAAAGTGTCGATGGGATCCCAGCTACCCGGATCTTGCGGTGAAGCAATTGTTAATGAACCAGCCTGCGCAGAGGCAGAGAAGGCAACGCTCAGTGCCATACCGGCGATGGCACCATTGAGCACGCGTTTGTTTTTCTTCATGGGATTACTCCTGTTGTTGTCTCACAGTTTTTATACCATCAGGAAACTAACTATGATGCCAAACGCTCGGCGCTGCCTACTTCCTGGGCAACGAAATGACCGCTAGCCACCTGCACTAATGGCAAATGTTCTGGCTCATCACCGACCTTACGGATAGGGCTAAGAATATCGCCCTGCAGCAATGTACGCTCCCGCCTCTGTGAGGGGTCGGCCACCGGCACAGCGCTCAACAGCTTGCGGGTATAGGAGTGCTGAGGCGAATCAAACACCGCTCGACGCTCGCCTAACTCAACGACTTGGCCAAGATGCAATACCGCCACGCGGTGGCTCATTTTTTCCACTACAGCCATGTCATGACTAATGAACAGATAGGCCAAGCCTTCGTCTTGCTGCAATTCCATGAGCAAGTGAATGATCTGCGCCTGGATAGAAACATCGAGGGCAGATAGCGCTTCATCAGCAATGATCAACTTAGGCTTGGAAGCCAGAGCGCGGGCAATACATACCCGTTGGCGCTGGCCGCCAGAAAACTCATGGGGATAGCGCTCAGCCTGATCAGCACTCAAACCAACGCGCTCAAGTAACTGATTAACGCGCTGACGGATTGCTTTAGCACCGTGCAACAAGCCGTGCGTACGAATGGGTTCGGCTATCGAAAAGCCCACGGTTTTGCGGGGATCCAAGGAGGCAAACGGGTCTTGAAAAATGTACTGCACTTCTTGGCGCAGGCGCATTTTTTCTGCCCGCGACATGTCGGCCACGGCCTTGCCACCAAAGCGTATCGTGCCACTGGTGCTTTCCTGCAACTGCTGAATGGTGCGCCCGATGGTCGACTTGCCAGACCCCGACTCTCCTACCAGCGCCAGCGTCTCTCCAGGAAAAATGCTGAAACTGACATTTTCCACCGCATGGACGCGATGGCTAACTCCACCAAAGAAGCCCTTACGGATATCGAAGCGGGTGACTAAATTTTCTATCTCCACCACTGGGGCTGCATCGGTTCTAGCGGTATCCTGCTGACGACTTTCACCCAGCGTACGCGCAACATTTCCATCCAGCACCACTAATGGATCCATGCGTGGAAGGGCTTCGCCCTGCATGCTGCCAAGCTTTGGCACCGCCGCTAACAGTGCTTGGGTATAGGGGTGTTGGGGGCGGGCGAAAATCTCCTCCACCGCCCCTTCCTCGACCTTTTCGCCATGGCGCATGACCACTACCTGGTCGGCCATCTCCGCCACCACCCCCATATCGTGGGTAATGAAGATGACAGCCATCCCTAGCTCCTGCTGCAGGTCACGCATAATGGTAAGGATCTGCGCTTGAATGGTGACATCCAATGCGGTGGTGGGCTCATCGGCAACCAGCACTTTTGGTCGGCAGGCCAGCGCCATCGCTATCATCACTCGTTGGCGCATGCCGCCGGATAGCTGGTGGGGGTAACGTTTTAACAGCGCTTCAGCATCGGCCAGGCGCACCAGTTTTAACAGTTTTACTGCTTCGACCCGCGCCGCGTCTTGGGTTAGCTTCTCATGCAATACCAGCACTTCGGTAATCTGATCGCCAATGGTGTAAACCGGATTCAGCGACGTCATGGGCTCCTGAAAAATCATGGCAATCTCTTTGCCACGTATCTTGCGCATCGCCTTATCCGAAAGCTGGGTAAGATCTTGCGGTTGAGAGCCACTGGCGTCACGGTGGAACAGTATTGTGCCGCTGGTAATCTCAGCATTCATGTACTCCACCAAGCGCATAATAGCCAGTGAAGTCACCGATTTACCCGAACCAGATTCGCCAACGATTGCCGTCGTTTTACCGGGATAAACATCAAAACTCAGATTTTTAACAACCTGGTTGGAGCCAAAATTCACGCCCAAGGAGCGAACCGATAGCGCTGGTGTAATGGTCACAAGATGTATTGCCCCCTGCTCTTAGATAGCGTTTTTGTAAAACGTTAGTCGAGTAGACATATCCTTTCAAACTACTCATCTTGTTAAACTTTTGTCAACACATCGTTGTTAAGCACCTACTAATTTTCCTGCCATTAAAAAAATTCGGCTACCTGTTAAGACATACATCTCGCGCACAAAAAAAGCCCCATCGCAGGAGCTTTTGATCGCAGTTAGTGCTGATGAGCGCTGTTACCCCACCCGGTGCTGCTTGAGCACGGTGAGGCTTCGTTCTTCTTCGCTTTGCGGCTGGGAAGGTGCCTGACGGGTACCGACCAGCACGTACCACTCGGCCTCTGAAAGGTAGGTTTGGCACCAGCGGCCCAGGTTGGCGGCGCTCTCTTCGCGGCTAGAATCGCCGCAGCGGTAGTCGTGCGCCAAATGAAGGAGGTCTTGACGGGCAGTACGCGCACGGGCGTTGCCACCGTGCACTTTGACCAGCGGGCAGCGTCGGTCATAGGCGGCGTTGGTTAACGCATTAAGCCAACGCTCCAATTCATGTGCCTGAATTCCACCATACACTGCCACGCTTGAGCTCCCTGCCCCGTTGAAAGGGCAATAGCCTGCCCGATTTAGGGGCCGCTGTCACGGTTAACCTTTACCCTTGGTTAGAGGCAGTTCCAGACCTTTTTATAGCGCCTGTTCAAAACCTTGTAACACGTTGACTACATTGACACCGATTTCATCTACCGCATAGCCCCCTTCCATCAGAAATACGCTGGGTAGGCCTGCTTGAGCCAGGCGCTCACCTAACGCTATGAAATCTGCGCTAGTAAAGGTGAAGGCACTTATGGGGTCACCTTCGAAGATATCGACTCCTAGCGATACGATCAGGCATTCACACTCCGCGGCTTTAATTTGCGCCAAGGCTTGTTCAAGTGTGGCCATCCACGTGGTAACGCTGGTACCCGGCGGCAACGGGTAATTGACGTTAAAGCCCTCGCCTTGCCCTTCGCCGTTTTCATCAGCGTAGCCCAAATAGTAAGGAAAGGTAACTTCGGGGTCGCCGTGCAGCGAGATAAACAGCACATCGTCACGCTGGTAGAAAATTTGCTGGGTGCCATTGCCGTGATGAAAGTCGACGTCAAGAATGGCGACCCGGCGTTTGCCTGTATCTAAGGCTCGCTGGGCGGCAATGGCGGCATTGTTAAAGAAGCAGTAACCGCCAAACTGATCAAACGCGGCGTGGTGGCCTGGCGGCCGGCATAAACCAAAACTGGGTTCGCCAGTTTGCAGCGTATGCTCTACCGCGCCTAACGCCACGTCTTTACTCGCCATGGCGGCTTCAAAGGTGCCTTCTGAGATCGACGTTTCCGCCGCCAACGCGTAGTAGCCTAGCTGACCGCTAACGGATCGCGGAATGCGGTCACCACGCATGGTTCGTGCGGGCCAAATATTGGGAATCGCCTCCCCCTCATGCCCAGCCGCCTGCCACTCTTGCCAACAGTTGGCTAGAAACTCCACGTACTCTTTGTCGTGCACCGCTAATACTGGCGCTACCCCATAGGCGCTAGGAGTACGAATATCCCCAAGCTCGGACTGGCGAAGATGCTTCAGCACTAAATCAAGGCGTTCGGGGCACTCAAACGGAGTCACCAGCGCGCCATCGTGTAATTCCGTGCGCGCTTGGCGCAAACGGCTGTCCTCTGAGTAAAATGTCAGCATGTGGGCTCCTCAATCGGCGTCTAACTGAACAGGCCACTGCTCGGCCCAGCGGCGCTTTTGACTCGGCGTTTGTTGCTTTAACTGGTATTCAGCCCGGCTTGCGGTAGCGCGATCATTAAACGGTTCGGCGCCCAGCAGTGCAACGGGAGGATTCGCACGGGTATAACGCGCCCCTTTGCCTGTGCAGTGTGCTTGATAGCGCTTTGCCAGGTTATTGGTAATACCCGTATAGGTGCCGCGCTGGCACTCCAGCAGATAAACATACCACTGATTTTCAGCAAGCAGGCTTTCGCTTGGCAAGCTAGTCACTCATTTGCCTCGTAATCGGGAATTGAATCGGTCGATAGCGAGGTAATAAAGATTTTCAAGGCATCTATTGACATCGGCTTCGCTAACCCAAAACCTTGAAATACATCGCATTGATAGGCCATTAAACGTAGATGCTGCTCTTCCGTCTCGACGCCTTCCGCCACCACCCTTAGCCCCAGGTGGTGCGCCATGGAAATAATGCCTTGCACGATGGCGGCATCATCGTCGCTATGGGTAAGCTCGTGGATAAAGCTACGATCTATTTTTACTGTGCTGATCGGCAGGAGTTTTAAATAGCTTAAGCTTGAAAACCCGGTGCCGAAATCATCGATCGATACGCTTATCTGCATACTTCGCAGCGCTTGAAGGGTATCAATCGCCGCTTCGGTATTATCCATTAGGATTCCTTCGGTCAGTTCTAACGATAACTGTTCCGGTGGCAACCCAGTGTCTAACAGCGTTTGACGCAGCGTAGTCAGAAAACTAGCACGGTTAAATTGAAGGGGTGATAGGTTAACAGCGACTTGAACCCGCCCCAACCCTTCTAGGGTTAATGCCTGCATATCCAAACAAGCACGTTTAAGCACCCATTCACTGATCGGCATGATCTGGCCGGTGGCTTCAGCAAGCGGTATAAAACGTGATGGTGAAATCCACCCTTTACTCGGGTGTTGCCAGCGTAGCAAAGCCTCAACGCCCGCCAACTGACCTCGCTGGTCTATCAATGGCTGATAATGTAGCTGGAAGGCCTCCCGCTCGATTGCTTCTTGCAGGTCATGGCGTAACACCATCCGCTCGCTGACTGAGTCGGTAAAGGCCTCGGTAAACCACTCAAAGGCGTTGCGGCCCTGCTGCTTGGCTTTGTACATCGCCATATCTGCCTGCTGAATCAGCATTTGCGGCTGTAGGGTAGTGTCTTGACTGAGCGCAATGCCAATACTGGCCGTGAGGTAAAGTTCTTGTCCGTCTAGGCAATAGGGTCGCGCCAGTGTCGTTAGCATGCACTCTACACGTTCTACTACCTGCGCTTCTTCTGTGATATCAGTAAGTAGCATCACAAACTCATCGCCACCTAGCCGCGCCACTATATCGTTTGGCCCTAAGGTAGCTTGCAGGCGCCTAGCCACCTCGGTTAATACCCGATCCCCTACGGCATGGCCGAGGTTATCGTTTATTGGTTTGAAATCGTCCAAGTCAATAAATAGCACCGCTAATCGCAGCTCGCCTTGCTGTAAAAGGGTGAATTGCGCCAGCAGCTTATCTTCAAACAGCGCACGATTAGGTAACCGAGTTAAAGCATCATGACTGGCATGATAAGCCAGACGTGCTTCATACGCCTTGTGTTTAGAAATATCGTGTTGAACCCCCACAAAATGGGTAACGCGCCCGTCTTGATCACGAACTGGAGAAATATATAAATCGTTCCAAAAAGGGGTTCCATCTTTACGATAATTGCACAGGGTGACGTGAACATCACGCTGCTGAGCAAGGTGACGGCGGATTTTCGCCACGCTGGCAGGGTCGCTATCACTGCCCTGCAGAAACCGACAGTTGTGACCGATAACATCTTCCTGTGTATAACCAGTCATAGTGGTAAATGCCCGGTTTGCATACAGGATTGGCATACCCGGCAGAGTGGCATCCGCAATCAGTACCCCGTTAACACTAGCTTCAACACTGCGCTCTAAGATTCGTAATTGAGTTTGCTGCGCACGGCTGACCGTGACGTCCTGGGCAATGCAATAGATGCCATCAACATTGTCATTGATGCTAATCGGTAAGGCAATCAAGTCTAAAAGGTGGAGCTCACCATTGCGATCAATAATAGAGAGCTCAAAACGCGAAATTTCGCCCTGGATGGTCGCTTGAAAATACTGACCTATACGATCCATGTCGTCTGCATTAATAAAATGCGTAAAATGCTGGTCTAAGATTTCACTATGCGTATAGCCGGTGATGGTAACGCAACTCGCATTGGCGGTAACAAAGCAGCCCTCTCTATCGAGTGAAAACACCGCATCAGGGTGGTGGGTAAAAAGTGAGCGATAACGTTGCTCACTCTCTTCCAGTGAAAGCTGCGCCGCTGTTAACTCTTGAGTACGTGCAATACCCGCTTCCACCAAACCTAAACTAAATGCCAATAACCAGCTGAGCAGCAGCCCTCCCATGGCAACGGTAACGGGCATAAAGCTCATCATATACCAGTTATAGTGGGCCCCCGGATAGGCGTGTAATGTGAAGTTGACCCCTCCCGGCAAACCAGCATGCCGCGATGCCAGCGCCATATCTGGCGTTAACACAGGGTCAGCATTAAACCCTGCCGGGTGCAGTATAAGCAGCGGCTCTGAGCCACGATTAATGCTGACTTGAAAAGGTCCTAGCGCCATTCGCAGCTCATTATTGAGCATTTGCGAGATATCGAACGTCGACAGTAACTGTTGGTTACTTCTCTCGGTAAGAATAGTCAGCAGTATCCGCTGGGGGTGACCCGCATCTGGCATCATTAAGCGTGGCCGGCCAAGCGGAACGCCCAACCAGTTAGTTACTCGCGGCTTGGTTATTTGCTGTTGAAACCACATCTGCTCCTTAGAAGTGCGAGCGATCGACCACACGCGTTGTGTCTCTTCATTGAGTAGCATTATGGCTTTTAAGCTGGGCATATCGTCGAGATAGTTCTGGGCATCTTGGGCCAATAAGGCCGCGTCAACATTGCCTCCCGCTGCATCCAATCGCTTGGCCATACGCTCCATCTGGTCTAAACGGGTACGCATCGCCTGTTCGGCACTGAGCTGGACATTATCCAGTAGGTACATGGCTTGTTGATGCGTGGCTGAATGTTGCTGCATGCTGAGTAGCAGCCACACAATGCTACTAATCGCCACGCCTGTCACCGCCGCAACGAAAGCCCAACGGCCTGGATTAAGGCGTTCTGGTTGTTGGCGCCTCCCAATCGCGACCAAAGCGGCCCCAAGCAGCATAGCGAAAACCACCACCGCCACAGGTGATGAGGAAAAAAGTGGGCTATCTACTTCGACGCCACTCCATAAACGTGCAATGACTAAGCCTGCAAAGAGCCATAAAACAATGCCAGTCACCAGCCATATACACCGGCGCCTAGAGGTGGCAAACCCAATCAATAAACACAGCGCCACTACTAATAGCATTAAAGCGGCTATTGAAGTAATCCGCAGCTGGCCGGTTAACCATGATTCTTGTTGCCCTCCCGCCCATTGATTGTGCACCAGGGTATACACCAGCACGACCATCAATAAACAAGCACAGAGCAGGCGCAACGTCCGCCAATGCTGCAATGCTGCCAGCAGGCCGATACCTAACAGCAACGTGATGAGGGCAGCGTCCGGCACCAATGACACTGCGAACAGCGAGTACTGAGCACCAATTCCAAACACTAGCCCCGCCACACCCATAAAAAGTAGCGCTGATGCGACCATTAAGAGCAGTGTTTCCAACGCCAAATCTCGGCTATTAATTGGCATGTGCTACGGAACTCCTACTTAGCACGACACTGAGGGCTAACGTTCAAATGCGACGCTTTCCGACAGCGACTTCAACAGCATGTATTGATTGTTAAGATAATCGCCATAATCGTTAAGTGGACGGTAATCGATTAGGGAGCCATGGGTATGCTCAATGGTGCGTGCCAGCATTGGCTGAGCCAATGCGTGCTCGAAGGCACTGGCCAGTATCGCCAATCTTTCGGGGGGAGTGTTCAACGGTGCAAAAACGCCGCGATCCGTCGTGTTCACTAAATCAATCCCCTGCTCTTGTAACGTGGGGATCGATGGTAATGCCATTAACCTAGCCTCACCTGCCACGCCCAACGGCGTGAGTGCGTTGGTAGCAAATAACTGGCTTGCTGAGGGCAAGTTAAGCATTGCAAAGTCGATCTCACCAGCGAGCAAACCAGCCACTTGTGACCCTGTACCAGGGTAATGAATAAATGCTACCTCTTGGGCGTCGATACCGGTTTGATGGAAGAAGTGCAGCCAAAAAAGATGGTCCGTGGAGCTGGGCACCACGCCAAACATCAACGGTTCGTCTTGCTCAGCGACTAACGCTGGAATATCACTGGCGCGTTGAGCAGCGTGACCGGGATAAGTAGCGGGTATATTGACTGTTCGTGTGAGTAGGGCGACAGGTGCAAAGGCATGATGAGAATAAGCGGACAATCCCGCAAAGTATGCAAGGTCAATGGTTTGGTGGCTGCCAAGCAGTGTATGACCATCGGCATCAGCCTCTTTAACGACTTGAGATCCACGCGTCGCACCGCTGCCCGCAATATTAACGACATTAATGGAGGTATCCAGATAGCTTTGTGCTTCCGCAGATATGTCACGAAACAGTACATCGGTGGCACCACCGGGACCAAATGGCACAACCAGCGTAATATCTGAGGTGGGAAAGGGCTTATCTGCCAGCGTGGCAAAGCTCCATATGCATAACCACACTCCCAGCCACCCAGTAAGCGTTATTTTTAAGCGCTCCCTAATGCCGCCACTTTCCTTCTGGTGTCTTAACGCTAATCCCTGTTGCGGGCTCATTTTTTTGCCTCATTTTTATTAGCGCTTTGCGCCTACTCACCGCAACATACCTTTAATTTACGCCCACTACCACATAAGCATGGGTCGTTGCGGCGTGGTTTCAGGCGGGTAAGCGTGGGTGTTCCGTCTATATACCACCAGCGTTGCTGCTCGTTAACGAAGCGGGAGA
This sequence comes from Halomonas sp. FeN2, assembly GCF_020595105.1. Taxonomy (NCBI): domain Bacteria; kingdom Pseudomonadati; phylum Pseudomonadota; class Gammaproteobacteria; order Oceanospirillales; family Halomonadaceae; genus Halomonas; species Halomonas sp. FeN2. Next base: position 2,786,916 of record NZ_CP074200.1, on the reverse strand, counting down.
CCTCTTCTAATACGTGCCATCCTTTTTGCACTCGCCCCCTTTCATAAAAACAAGCACGAAAATGCACGTAACCGATATTCTCGATCGGCGGTTCTGCGGAGATGATGGATAGCGACTTCCACTCAGCGTCAGGATCCGGCGCAAGCTCTGCAGGGCGGGTAGAGGGATGCCATGTCGCCAACAGGTAGTCGCTACGCCCTAGCACAAAAGCCGCATAACGAGAGCGCATCAATGCTTCAGGCGTGGGGACAGGCTCGCCTTGATGATAACGGCCACAGCACTTATCAAGCGTTAAAGAGCTACCACAGGGGCAACTTGGATCAGTTGTGGAGGTCATAAAAAAGCTCGTTAGTCACATCATTTATAGCCTAACCGATACGCCCTATGCGCGTCGCCCGACGTGTATGACTATTGTTCGATATTTATGCTGCGTTAGGTATATAGTGGTGGGGCAATACATTCAGACGATGGGGTACGAAACACGATCGATCATTCTTTCCAAAATTTTTGGAGGTTCTCCTATGAAGGTCTTTAAACCGGAATGGCAGTGCACGTTTAGCGTAAACGAAGGCGCGGAAGAATCAGCAACTTGGAAAGAGAAAATCGCGTGGCGACTCAGGGGAGTTGCGGATCGGTTGGAAGGTGGTGGGCGCACGGTAAAAATCGATTACCGAGTGACGCCAGCGGTTAGCCAACAGGAAGTCGACACTTGCTTAGGCAAGGGCTTCGAAGTAACTCAACGCCTGCTAACGCAGTTAGCCCAACAGCAGGCGTGCGAAGATGTGATGCGCCATGCCAAAGCTGAGCTGTTCGAACAACATCCTCAGCACTGAAAAAGCGACATGGTATGAAAGCACTACAAAAAATCCCACCCCATTAACCGGGTGGGATTTTTTTGGTTATTAGCTATTTAGACGGGCTTATCTAATGCTTTGCCCATCTTCATTAGAAACTCTTCGCACGCTTCAAGCTGCTCAATATCGATATATTCATCGGGCTGATGCGCCTGGGCGATGCTGCCAGGGCCAAGAATTATTGTTTGCAAGCCCTGGCCCTGGAACTGCCCCGCTTCCGTGGCGTAAGCCACCGCGTGGTCACAGCACCCTGTTGGCAAATGGTCTTTAGCTAAGCGAAGCACCTGGTCGTTTTCGCGGTCGGCCAAGCCCGGCACTGTCACGTTTAGCGGCTCGGTGATGATTTCAACGTGCTTGCCTTTGGCCTGCAGCTCAGCGCTTAGCTGGGCGCAATAGGCCTCAAAGCGCGCGTATATTTCGTCGAAGGTGTCCGTAGGCAGATGGCGAATCTCCCACTCAAACTGACACTCCCGCGCCATGATATTGATCGCCGTACCGCCTTTGATTTTGCCAACGTGCAGGCTGGTGTGAGGCACGTTAAAGGCTTCATCGACGCGCCCCTCTTCCACCAACGCCGCCATGATGTCCTCAATAAAGGCCACCAACCTTGCCGCTACGTGGATGGCTGAGGTGCCTTGATTGACCTGGCTGCTGTGAGCTTCCTGACCAATCACCGTGGTGCGTAGGTTGGTCGCCCCTTTCTGCGCGACCACTGGCTGCATGCTGGTGGGCTCGCCGACAATCACATGGGCGGTGGTGGAGTAGTGCTCGTAAAAGCGCTTAATTAGGCTTGGCGCGCCCACGCAGCCGATCTCTTCGTCATAAGAGAAACCCAGATAAATAGGCTGCTGCAAAGGCGCTTCAACCCACTTGGGCACCATGGCCAATACGCAGGCAATAAAGCCTTTCATATCGCAGGTACCGCGCCCATAAAGGCGCCCATCGCTACCGTCACGCAGGGTGAAGGGGTCACTCGACCAGGGCTGCCCCGCTACCGGCACCACATCGGTATGCCCGGAAAGCATCACCCCACCCGGCGCCTCAGGGCCGACCCTTGCAATTAAATTAGCCTTGGTGCCGCAGGGGCTCATCACCCGCTCGGCACTAACGCCGTACTCGGCCAAATAACCTTCCACGTACTCAATCAGCGCTAGATTGGATTCGCTGGAGGTAGTGTCAAACGACACCAGCTTCGCCAGCAAAGTTGTCGTTTCAGTCATACTTCTCTCGTTAGTTAGGCTGTTTATATCACCCTATCACTGGCCTCTTCGTTTTCCTACTGAGCAGACCGGTTAATAAATTAACGTTGACTGTCACGGCAGGTTCATCGTGCATTCACTAAAACGTCATCTACACTTCTTACTGTTCAGTGCATCCAAAAATCTCAACAAACGCATTGCACGCCTGACTAAGCTCAGGCCCACAAGGAGCTGTTATGTCTCGTTTTACACTGCACGCACTTGCCGTTGGTGTGGCTACTGCCAGCCTTAGCCTGTCTGCCCAGGCAGCTACTGAAGTTAGTTGGTGGCACGCCATGGGCGGTCAATTGGGCGAAATTCTCGAAGAAATGACCGAAGAGTTTAACGCTTCACAGGACGACTACCACGTCACACCCAGCTATCGCGGCACCTATACCGAGACGATGACGGGCGCCATTGCCGCCTTCCGCGCCAATGAGCAGCCGCATATCCTGCAGGTGTTTGAAGTCGGCACCGGTACCATGATGAACGCCAAAGGCGCCATCTACCCAGTGTACGAGTTGATGGAAGCGCATGGTCGCGCTTTTGATAACGAAGCCTTCCTGCCCGCCGTGGTTGGTTATTACACCGACACCAACGGCAATATGCTCTCTTTCCCGTTCAACTCTTCTACGCCCATCATGTACTACAACCGGGACATGTTTGAAGAAGCGGGCCTGGATCCTGAGCAGCCCCCCGAAACATGGGAAGAAGTGGCCGATTTTTCACGTCAAATCGTCGAGTCTGGTGCGGCCAGCTGTGGCTTTACCACCTCCTGGCCTAGCTGGGTGATGCTGGAAAACTTCTCCGCTTGGCATAACGTGCCGCTAGGTACGCTGGAAAACGGCTTTGGCGGTATGGAAACCGAGTTTACCTTCAACAATGAGCTAGTCGCTCGCCACTGGGACAACCTCCACGACTGGCAGGAAGAAGGTGTCTTTAAATGGGGTGGCCCCGGCTCCGGCCCCGACTCTGAGCCGATGTTCTACTCCCAGGACTGCGCGATTTTCTTCGGCTCTTCTGCTTCACGTGCGGATGTCGCCGCCAATTCAGAATTTGAAGTTGGCTTTGGCATGCAGCCCTACTACGACGACGTAGAAGGCGCACCGCAAAACTCGATTATCGGTGGCGCCACCCTGTGGGCACTGCAGGGCCATAGCGACGAAGAGTACGAAGCCGTTGCAGCGTTCTTTGAGTACCTCTCTCAGCCCGAAGTGCAGGCACAGTGGCACCAGCAAACCGGCTACCTGCCCATCACCCAAGCCGCTTGGGATCTGAGCAAAGAACAGGGCTACTACGAAGAGAATCCCGGTGCAGATATTTCGCTGAAACAGATGACCCTTAACGAGCCAACCGAAAACTCTAAGGGCCTACGCTTTGGCAACTTTGTCCAGATTCGCGACATCATCTCTGAAGAAATGGAAGCTGTGATGACCGGCGATAAATCCGGCCAGGAAGCAGCTGATGAAGCAGTAGCACGCGGCAATGATCTGCTCCGTGACTTTGAAGATGCCAACCAGTAAATAAGCACTTACTTCGCCGCTCACCCTAAGGTGGGCGGCGATTTTGTTTGTTGATGCTTATATTTACTAACCATTTGCAGAGCTGCCCATGCAAACCAAACGCATGACCTACCCTGGTCGCTTTTTGCCCTACGCGCTGCTGGCGCCCCAGGTGATTGTGACACTGATTTTCTTTATCTGGCCTGCAGGCCAGGCGCTGTATCAGTCGCTGTTGCGCGAAGACGCCTTTGGGCTGCGCTCAACGTTTGTGGGTCTTGAGAACTTTGCCCGTCTATTTCGTGACGGCAGTTATGTCAATTCGCTATCGGTGACGGTGGTATTCGCCGTGGGCACTACCCTGCTATCGATGACAGTGGCGCTTTTATTGGCCAGTACCGTCAATCGGATGATTCGCTCACGCAGCACCTACACCACGCTACTGGTGTGGCCCTACGCCATCGCCCCCGCTCTTGCGGGCGTGTTGTGGTGGTTTATCTTCAACCCCTCTATCGGCATTGTGCCCTATATGCTGGAAATGGTGGGTTACCAGTGGAACCACCGTAACTCGGGCAGTGACGCCATGCTGCTGGTGATTTTTGCCGCTGCCTGGAAGCAGATCTCCTATAACTTCCTGTTTTTTCTGGCGGGTTTACAGTCCATTCCGCAATCGCTGATTGAAGCCGCCTCCATTGACGGCGCCAGCCCGATCAAGCGCTTCTGGACGATCATTTTCCCGCTGCTCACGCCTACCACCTTCTTCTTGCTGGTGGTTAACGTGGTGTACGCCATGTTCGACACCTTCGCGATTATTCACGCCACCACCGCAGGCGGCCCGGCCCAGGCCACTAACATACTGGTTTACAAAGTGTATGCCGACGGTTTTGTCGGGCTAAACCTTGGCTCGTCCGCGGCTCAGTCGGTGATTCTGATGGTGATTGTGGTGGCATTAACGATGATTCAATTCCGCTTTATTGAGCGCCGAGTCAATTACTAAGCCTTAGGGAGAACGTTAATGGTTGAAAACCGCCCTTGGGCTAACCTGATAGCCCATATTGTTTTGATCTCTGGTGTCGCGCTGGTGGCTTTTCCGGTGTATGTCGCGATCATCGCCTCTACCCACTCCCTCTCGGGCTTGCTGCAGGGCACGCTACCACTGCTGCCCGGCGGTCACGGGATCGAAAACTACACGCGGATGTGGCAGTCGGGCGTCTCCAATGCTGGCGCACCGCCGGCCGCCCTGATGCTCTGGAACAGTTTTATAATGGCCATGGCGATCACGGTAGGAAAGTTGTCTATTTCGCTACTTTCCGCCTTTGCCATCGTCTACTTCCGCTTCCGCTTCCGGATGTTCTTCTTCTGGGTGATCTTCGTCACGTTGATGCTGCCGGTGGAAGTGCGCATTATTCCGACTTTTCAGGTCGTCGCGGATCTTAATATGCTCAATAGCTTTGCCGGGCTGTCGATCCCGCTGATTGCCTCGGCTACCGCAACCTTCTTGTTCCGCCAGTTCTTTATGACCATTCCCGAAGAGATGCTCGAAGCCGCCCGGGTCGATGGCGCAGGGCCGCTGAAGTTTTTTAAAGACATACTGATGCCGCTGTCGGTAACCAATATCGCCGCGCTGTTTGTGATCATGTTTATCTACGGCTGGAACCAGTACCTCTGGCCGTTAATTATCACTACCGACCCTGATTATTACACCATCGTGATGGGCATTCAGCGCATGACCTCGGAAGAGAACCCTCAGTGGCAACTGGTGATGGCGGCAGTGGTGATGGCAGCGCTGCCGCCGGTTTTAGTGATTCTGTTTATGCAACGCCTATTTGTGAAAGGCCTGACCGAGACGGAGAAATAAGATGGCCAGCATTACCTTGGAAGGGCTAAAGAAAACCTATAGCGGCGATGTTCACGCCGTCAAAGGCATCGATTTACAGATTGAAGATGGGGAATTTGTGGTGCTGGTCGGGCCTTCCGGCTGCGGCAAATCTACCCTGCTGCGCATGGTGGCGGGGCTTGAAACCATTACCGAGGGCACGCTCAAAATCGGTGACCGGGTGGTCAATAAGCTAGAACCCGCCGAGCGTGATATCGCCATGGTGTTCCAGAACTATGCGCTCTACCCGCATATGACGGTGTACAACAACCTTGCTTACGGCCTCAAGAACCGCGGGTTTAACAAAGAAGACATTGAAAAGCGCGTGCGAATTGCCGCCAAAATGCTCGAGATCGAAGATTTTCTAGAGCGCAAGCCGCGCAAGCTCTCCGGCGGCCAGCGCCAGCGGGTAGCCATGGGCCGTGCCCTGGTGCGCGAGCCTGCGGCGTTTCTATTCGACGAACCGCTCTCTAACCTGGATGCCAAGCTGCGGGTGCAGATGCGCGTGGAGATCAAACAGCTGCAGCGGCGCCTGAAGACTACCAGCCTCTATGTGACCCACGACCAGCTGGAAGCCATGACCCTGGGTGACCGTTTAGTGGTGCTTAACGCCGGGCAGATTGAGCAAGTGGGCACGCCCATGGAGATCTATGCCCGCCCCGCCACCATGTTCGTCGCCGGGTTTATTGGCTCCCCCGCCATGAACATGCTACCGGTGGATTACTTGAAAGAACAAGGCGCCAACGGTCTACTGGATAACCTACCCGAAGGCACCGATGTCGTCGGCATTCGACCGGATGATATGCATCTAGCGCCGCCGACTGCGCCTCACCTAATTGTCGACTCTACGCTTGCGCTGTTTGAAGCCGCGGGGGCCGAAAGCCACCTGTATGTGACCCTGGCCGATAGCGACCAGCCCACAGTCATCCGCGTATCGGGGCAGCCGCCGGTCGCTGAAGGCGAGACGTTACGCTTCTATGTCACTTTAGAAGCGCTGCATCCCTTCAACAGCGCTACGGGGAAACGCACGGAAACACGATAGAGGCATAAAAGCGACTTATTACGCGCCCTCTTGAGCCAAGTCGATGATCCGCCCTTCGACTTGGTAGAATACCTCTTTACGCTCCACCATATAGTCGCGCAGCATTTCCCAGTCTGTATTGCCGACGATGGTGTTACGACCATCTTCATAGGCAGCGCCAAGCACCGTATGGCTGTCGCCACCGGCGGCGGTAAAGCTATTGGTGGCGATGGTATAGGTACGCTCTGGATCAATCGCCTGCATCGCGCCTTCCTGGGCAACGTGTAGGCTCACAACCCGCTCACCTGGCGGCTCGCTGCTGTCATACACCAACTCAACGCCTGCTGACACCTGCAGAAAACCGCCATCCTCGCCGGGTGCATTGGCCAGGGCGATTTCGAAGGTTTCCAACAGTTCGGCGCCGGTGACGTCAAGCAGCGTCAGGCGATTGCCAAATGGTTGTACGGCGATTAGATCGCCTACGGACACATCCCCCCTTTCAATCGCTTCACGGATACCGCCGCTATTTTGGATCGCCATGACCGTGTCGGGCGCTACCTGCTGCGCGGCATGCAGTTGGGCATCGGTAATCAAGTTGCCTAGCGCTGTTTCATTGGCTCGCACGCTCCGTTCATCACCGCTGCCGTGGCGGGGATTGGGTAACTCGGCGATCGCCTTGGCGCCGATCAAGGTATCCCGTAATGTTTCAATTTCCGCGGTGTAGGGTTCAAGCCGCTGAGCCGCGTCAGAATCCGCTTCGCGGTCGTCGGCGGCCAGCAGCTCACCACTGGCATCCACCACCACGCCGTTCTCGTCGAAGATGACCTGCATAACGCCCAGGTGCTGGCCATACTCGCCTGCCTGGCCAATCACCGTTGGTGATGTGAGCGTCTCACCAGCGCGACTCTCGCTCAGCAGCCTGGGGGGCGATACTTGGGTATGGCTGTGGCCACCAATAATAATGTCGATGCCTTCGACATGCTCTGCCAGCAGCAGGTCGTTACCTACGCTGGGGTCGCTGTCGTAACCAAGGTGGGTAAGGGCAATAATTTTGTTAACACCCTGCTCTTCAAAGCTTGCCACCATGACTTCAGCGGCTTGACGGTAATCACTAATAGTAACGTGGCCAGGACTAGAGATCGTCTCGCTGTCCGGAGTGCTTAACCCAAAGATGCCGATAGGCTCGCCGTTATGCTCAACAATAATGCCGTCATAAAGCGTCCCCGCTTGCGGGTCAGCACTGACTGACTCACCCAGCATGTCAGCAAACTCCGGGCCTGCGGAGAAGACCAGATTAGCCCCTAAAATAGGAAATTCGGCGCCTGCGAAAAACGCTGCTAGCGCTTGGTGACCTTGCTGTGGATCACCTAAATCGAACTCATGGTTGCCGGGCACAAAGGCGTCGTAGCCCATCAAGTTCATAAACTCCAGCGCGTCCTGGCCCTGAAATTCAGTGAAGTAGAGCGTGCCCGAAAAGATATCGCCAGCGTCTAGCAATAATCCTTCGCCGTAAGTCTCCCGCGCCTCATTCAGCGTGGTGATCAAAGAGGGATACTGATCGGTACGCCCGTGTAGATCGTTGGTGTGAAATAGCGTCAGGGTGTAATTATCAGCAAAGGCGGGAGGAACGGAGGCAATTAGCGCTGTCCCTAGCGCCAAGCCATAGCGGTGAAAACGCATTCAAATGACTCCTTTCATAATAGTGTTCAGACACCCTAGCAGTAAAGATAGGGCTCTTCGTCATTCGGTATGGAATTATTTCTGACAACTGACCTGTGGGAGGGAGCTTTAGCCCGCGACCGTTTAGGCTGCCAGCCTGACAACACCGGGGTACCTTTGGTACCCTTCGCCCGCTGGAAGCGGCCTCCCACAACAGACAGTTGGCTTGGTGGTTCTGTCTGAACCGTGAGGCACAAAATGTGCCGGTTAATATTAAATCCACATTAGATGACGAATAACCAAAGATAGCCTACCAGCGACATTTCGTCTCCATGGCAAAATTATTACCTTCTCTCCTCTCCTTAAGTTTACGGTTCGAGAAATAACTCACCGAGAATAAAGAGCGCCTCTTTGAGGGTAGCCAAGTAAAGCATAAAATATAAAAACGCTAAAAACCGGTGTGGAATTATCCACACCGGTAAAGATCGAAACATGCGAGCTAACTAAAAGCTAAAGAACTAATACAAAAAACAATGCAACACTACCGCTTACATCACTCTATTAATTAGAAGTGATAGCGAGCGCCTAGTGCGTAGTACATATCTTCTTCGAAGTCATTAACAGCATCCAGGTTACGATCGTTAAGCTCGAGGAACATATCGAAATTGCTAGACAGCTTGTACATGGAGCCTAGCGCCCAAGCGTTGCGCTCATCGCTAGCGCCGTCTACATCGATGTTGTAGTAATCGGCGAAGAACTTCCAGGAATCGATAGCGAAAGTCGCACCAACACCGATTTTATCGAAACCGCCACCGTTAACATCGTCATCACCGCGGGTTTCATAACCTACACGTGCAGAGAATGAGTCCGTAATGCTGAATTCACCCGTTGCGCCATAGCGCATTTCATCATTACCGCCGCCAATCGCTACATCATCGACAAAACCTAGCGCCAGACGTGCTGGGCCTGTTTCATAAACTAAACCACCTTGAGCGGCAATATCACTGCCACCGGTTGCTTCAATCTCTGCATCGGTCATGCCACGCTCAGAGAAATGCTTGGCAGAAATAACCGCCTGAAAACCACTCATTTTAGGCGTTTTATAGCCAATAGAGTCGCCACGTGCCTGTAGGCCGCCACCAGCAAACTCGTAGCCACGCTCAACGTAGACATCGAACGGCGTCATAACGTAGTTATCGTAAAAACTGTTGTAATTACCGGCCATAAAGGTACCGAACTGCTGGCTTTCCAGGCCTAGGTAACTGTTACGCACCTCATCGAAACCAGAGGATGTATTACGTTCGTCACCCGTAAAACGCCACTCTACACGGGCGAATGCACGCAGGTCTGAAGAAATCTGGTGACCAGCGGTAATCCGCAGACGGGAGCCGAAATTGCGGAACTCTTCGCCGTTATCAACACCGTCATCAACACCGCCACCTTCAAACCCCATGGCAATACGGCCGTAGATTTCCAGGTCGGTACCGTCTTGATCATAAACGGTTGCTGCTTGTGCTGCAGAGGCTGCCAATAAACCGCTAACGGCCATGGCCAGTGTCGTTTTTTTAAACATGATTGTTCCCATTGAAGTAGTTAATGCTTGCGCTTTGCGAAGGCACAATGAAGGACGAATAACGCCTCAACGCAGGCAACCTTAAAGGAGTTATATTTCATTAATTTTAAAGTTTTATTTTTTAGGGAACTTATTTTTTAATGTGATATTAAAATAAAACTTCCATCCAAATTTAACATTGAACTGATATAGGAATAGATGACTGTAGCACTTTATCTATCAACCTATTTATTTAAGCGTGTCATCACTTATTCACCTGTTTGACTCGGCAGTGTCATTCACCTCTCCCACACTGGACGAAAACGTGATAAAGGGATGAATCGCTTATGCGGCTCTGCATCGTTAGTGAGACATGGTCACCGGACATCAATGGTGTTGCCCATACGTTGAGCCGGTTAAGCTATGAACTTAACCGGCAAGGAGTGCCGGTAGATGTGATCCGCCCGCGCCCTCGAAGCGCAGGGAATGCAACCGGTGTTAACCGGGAATTACAGGTGCAACGCTTTGCCTTACCCGGCTACACGGATGTGCAAGTGGGGCTGGTTAGGCCCACTACGCTGCGCCGCTTTTGGCGCCAACATCGCCCCGATGTTATCTACCTAGCGACCCAGGGCCCTCTCGGCTGGGCGGCACGCCAAGCGGCGCGGCAACTCAATATCCCTCTGGTAGCAGGCTGGCATACTAACTTTGACCACTACTGTGAAGATTACGGCGTCAACTGGCTGGCCTCGACTACACGCCGCTACCTTCGCTACTTCCATAACGGCTGTGACTTGACGTTAGTGCCTACTCATCAGCAGGCTAAAGCCCTGCAGCGACAAGGGATCCGGGGTGTCAACGTGCTGTCACGCGGGCTGGATGGAGAGCGCTTCTCACCCAACCATCGCGATGCTCAATTGCGCCAGCGCTGGGGGGTCAGCGAGCATCAGCCGGTGGCCCTTTACGTTGGCCGGTTAGCCGCAGAAAAAAACCTCACCCTGCTCCATGAAAGCCTTCAAGCCATGCGCGAGGTACGGCCCGATATCGCCCAGGTAATCGTTGGCGATGGCCCCGCACGGGCACAGCTGGAAAAGGCGCTCCCCGATGCCCATTTCACTGGTTTCGTAGGGCAGGAATCCCTCGCTCGCCACTACGCCAGCGCCGACCTGTTTATTTTCCCCTCGCTTTCCGAAACCTGGGGCAATGTAGTGGCGGAAGCCATGGCCAGCGGCTTAGCCGTGGTGGCCTATGATCACGCAGCCAGCGCTGAACTGATTAGCAGCGGCCACAACGGTGTCACCGTCCCAGCTGGTAATAGCGCCGCTTTCCAACAGGCAGCGGTGGAGCTGTGCCAACACCCCGCTGATTACGCTCGTTTAGGCCGAGTAGCGCGTTTACGTGCTCTTGAGCAGAGCTGGACGGGGATTGCCGAGCAGTTTTTGAGTTACCTACACCAAGCCCAGGAGGCTCATCATGCGCCCGCGTCCGCTTGTCGTATTCGATCGTCTTGACCTGCTGGAGTGGCAGTTCTGCCAGCGCATTTCGCGGCTGTCGACCTACCGCCCCTGGCGAATCACACTTCAGGCCGCCAGCCGCTTAGGCGATTGGCCTGTTTGGGTGCTGCTGATTCTCGCCCAGCCTTGGCTTCAGCCAAATGGCGCCTGGCGTGTTTTGCAGTACAGCGTCATCGCACTATTTGCCGTGGCGGTATATCGGCTAGTGAAAACCCGCTTATGCCGTGAACGGCCCTTCATTACCTATAGTGAAGGTATTGAATGCTGTGAACCGGCCCGTGACCGATACAGCTTTCCCAGCGGCCATACCATGCACGCAGTGATGTTTAGCGTTTTAGTCGTCGCCCACACGCCCTGGCTGCTACCGGTGGTGCTGCCATTAACGCTGCTGATAGCGATCTCACGGGTAGGGTTAGGATTGCATTATGTCAGCGATGTGCTGGCAGGGGCAGCGATGGGCTACGCTTTTGCCTTGGCCAGCCTGTATTGGATGGGGTAAAACGCGTCCTGCCCCTTAATGGACAACCCTTTGATGGACAGCCGCGTGATAGACAGTCAGCGCAAAAACGCCCGCTTATGCGGGCGTTTTACTTTCAAGGCAGGTAGTTAAATATCAGGCGGCATATCATCACGCTCATCAATTCTAGCCATGAATGATGTCTTAAACATCATATACACGCCCAGTCCTGAGAACCCTAAGAACAAAACAAACATGCATAACATCAATGCCATCGCCATAATCTTGTCCCTGATAGTGAGCGGTCGTTACGTTGACGTTTTCTAACCGCTGCATTTCGATTTCATCGAAGGATAGACCAAAACAACGCATTAATCTGTGCGGTAGCGATCCGTACAGTTACCGCACGACAAGACGTTCAAAAAAACCATTTAAAATCAATATCTAATATATAAAGCTGCGCGCACAAAAAAACCACCTCATTTTCATGAGATGGTTGTTTTGCATCAGACCACTCCTTTGTTTGATGAACAGCGCCTCCTTGCGCTGTAACCAGTGAGTGGGCTGAATATCCTTCAACATCCTGTTTATCTTTCGGCTTCCTGCCTTCCTTTTGCTTGTCAGCCCACTCACTCAGTTTTTTGCAAACACTAGATTTGAACGTTTAACTCTAAACAGCTGAATAACTGAAACATCTCTGTGCAACCACCTAGTAACTGCATGTATTGCGCCAAAAGCCCCATTGAAAAAATATAACTTTAAAAAACAATTGCTTATAAAACAAAAAGCATGCCAAAAATCACTCACGAACGGTCATTTTGATGTATAGAACTGACACATGCGACATAAGTACAGACCTTAGGGGCACACTTTCACGCCCAGCTAGGTAGAAAACCGTGGCAAAACGTCCACGCAGGGATTATTTTTGCTGACTAATCATTTGGTTTTACACCTCACTCAGGCCAGGCTTCAAAGGCCACCTCTTTACCCCATCTGATTTACCCCATATGTTCAAGGAGATCGATATGAAACGCCCAGTTGCCCTAGGCATACTCATAATCACTACACTGCTGCTGGTCAGCGGCTGTAATACCATTCGTGGTGCGGGTGAAGACCTTCAACAGGGTGGCGAAGCTATCCAGCGCGCAGCGAGCTAAACGTTATGATGATTGTTTATCTGTCCCATGGCCTTGAGAGCGGGCCGGGCGCACTGAAAACCCAGGCGCTGAAAGGGGTCGCTGAAAAGCTGGATGACTGTGAGCCCGTTGTTATGGATTACCGGGGCATGGCAGAGCCACAGCAGCGCCTCGAATACTTGCTGCGAGTCTTGGTCGAGCGCGGAGACGACCCAGCTCAGTGTGTGCTGGCAGGCTCAAGCTTAGGGGGCTGGTTAAGCGCGGCAGTTAGCGCTCAACGGCCGGTATTGGGCTGCTTTCTGTTGGCACCCGCGCTGGGGCTTGCCGACTACCCAGAAACGTCGCTGATGATACAAGCGCGGCACACACATATTATTCACGGCTGGCAGGATGACGTGATTGCCCCTGAACCGGTGATCGAACGTGCCCGCCTGCAGCGTCTATCGCTGCGGATGGTAGATGACGATCATCGCCTGCACGCCAGCCTGGAGACTATTTTGCTCGATTTTGAGCGTTTTTTACGCCAGTGCAGAGCGCCCGCACAGAACCATTAGCAAGCCTAGCTAAAACAAACATTCGACACGAGCACTCTAAACCTATACAAATGGTGTACACCATTACGTAGATAGTGAGGAGATTGCTCATGTTAGGAATGTTTAAGCGCGACCCCAAAAAGAAGCTTCAGCAAGAGTATGAACGCAAACTACAAGCTGCCATGGAGGCTTCACGCAATGGCGATATGCGTGCCAATGCCACGCTTACCGAAGAAGCAGAAGCATTACTTGCCGAGATCAGACGCATTGAAGCGACACAATAACCGCAATAGACAACACTTTGGACTACTCGCGGCTTTTGCGCTGGCTAGCCTGCTGCCCAATGTAGCTCTGGCGGTTTGTCCAAGCCCAGGGCATTGGTGGCAGGAAGGGCAGCCATTCACCAGTAGTGAGCTGCTGCAGACGGCGGCCCAGCGACAAGTGGTATTGCTGGGTGAACAGCACGATGAGAGAGCCCACCATCGCTGGCAACTGCACACCATAGCGGGACTGCATGCCCTCCGCGATGATCTGGTAATTGGCTTGGAGATGCTGCCGCGCAGCGCTCAGCCGGCTCTCGATGCCTGGGTCGCCGATGAGTTGGATGTGGACACCATGCTTGAGCAAACGCAGTGGGCTGAGGCGTGGGGGTTTGATTCAGCGCTGTATATGCCGATTTTAGAGTTTGCCCGGATGGCAAAAATTCCGTTGGTCGCGCTCAACATTACCCCGGATCTGCGCCAGCGCCTGGTCAATGATGGCTGGGAGCACGTGCCCGCGGATGAACGCCATGCGATCCCGTCACCATTCCCCGCCAGCGCCAGTTACCGCTCAAGGCTCACCGAAGTATTTAATCAGCACGCCATGGGCGATGACCCCGAAGCGCTTGAGCGTTTTATTCAAGCGCAGCTCACCTGGGATATCGCCATGGCCCAGCGCCTGACCGAAGCCACGCAGGGCGGCGCCCTGGCGGTGGGCTTAATGGGGCTAGGCCATGTGAGCTATAACGAAGGCGTTGCCTATCAGCTCAATGCCCTGGGCGTTAGCGACACCGTGAGCCTGCTGCCCTGGCAAATGAGCGACTGCACCCAGCCCGACCCCACCCTAGCCGATGCGGTGTATATACTCGCTGACGAATAGATTACTCATCAGCGAGCGCCGGTAATAGTGTTTTCAGTTTACGCGTGAGCGTATTGCGCCCCCAGCCCAGCAGCTCAGCGGCTTCACCTTTACGCCCGCCGGTATGTTTTAGCGCTGTCTCAATCAGAATCCGCTCAAAATCGGGCACCGCTTCTTCCAGCAGATGAGTATGGCCTTCAGCCAGGGCATGATCCGCCCAGTCGCGAAACGCCGTGCGCCAATCGCCGTGGGCGCTGCTTTCCGAAGCACTGGGTGAACGCAGCTCCGGCGGAAGATCTTCAACCAGAATTTCACGCCCTGACGCCATTACGGTGAGCCAACGGCAGATATTTTCTAACTGGCGCACGTTGCCGGGCCAAGGCAAACGCGTTAAGTGGGCTTCCGCTTCGCTGGTCAGCACCTTGATGTCCGTGGTCAGCTCTTTCGCCGCTTCGGCTAAAAAGTGCCGCGTTAAGCGCGGAATGTCTTCACGGCGCTCGGCAAGCTTGGGCAGGTGGATACGGATCACGTTCAAGCGGTGAAACAAATCCTCCCGGAAGCGGCCGTCGTCCACCAACACCTCAAGGTTTTGGTGGGTGGCAGCAATAATGCGTACATCCACTTTGACCGGGGTATGCCCGCCAACGCGATAAAACTCGCCATCGGCCAGCACGCGCAATAGCCGCGTTTGAGTTTCAGCGGGCATATCGCCTATTTCGTCCAAAAACAGCGTGCCGCCGTTAGCCTGCTCAAATCGCCCCTGGCGCTGCTGGGCCGCACCGGTAAACGCGCCCTTCTCGTGACCAAACAGCTCAGACTCAATCAAGTCGCGAGGAATCGCCGCCATGTTGAGAGCAATAAACGGCTTGCCCGCTCGCGGACTGTGCTGATGAAGCGCCTGGGCAACGCGCTCTTTACCGGTACCCGATTCCCCGTTAATCAACACCGTGATGTGGGAGTGAGAAAGGCGGCCAATGGCGCGAAACACCTCCTGCATGGCGGGCGCTTCACCGATAATCTCGGCGTTTAAACCTTCCGGCACGGCGACTGGACGCTGGCGCTCCCGAGCGTGGGCCACGGCGCGGCGCACCAGCGCCAGGGCTTCGTCAACATCAAACGGCTTGGGTAGGTATTCAAACGCCCCGCCCTGATACGAGGCTACGGCGCTGTCCAGGTCGGAGTGCGCGGTCATCACGATCACCGGCAAGTCAGGATGCGCTTCGCGTACCCGGGACATGAGATCCAGCCCATCGATACCCGGCATACGAATATCGGTGACCAGCACGTCGGGTGGGTTTTCCAACAAACGCGTCAGGGCAACGTCGGCGCGCTCGATACACTCAACGTCAAGGTCGGGTTGCGCCAAGGCGCGCTCCAACACCCAGCGGATAGCGCGGTCATCATCGACAATGACCACCCGCGCAACATCATTACGTGCAGCCTCAGTCATGACGCTTCTCCGGTGTAATTAATAACCATGGGAATCAGTAAACGAAATTCGGTGTGTCCAGGGCGTGAGTCGCATTCGATCAATCCTTGATGCTGATGCAAAATCGACTGGGCGATAGAAAGCCCAAGACCACTGCCTTCCGCGCGTCCCGACACCATGGGGTAAAACAGCGTTTCCTGCAGCGCTATCGGAACCCCAGGGCCGTTATCGATGACCGCGACTTCACTCACCAGCCGGTGGCGTTCAGCACCAAGGGTAAACTGGCGACGGGCGCGGGTGCGCAGTATTAAGCAAGGTTCCGGCGTTTGCGCATCACTCATGGCCTGCACCGCATTACGGGCCACGTTGAGCACTGCCTGAATCATTTGCGACTCATCGCCGGAAAGGTCGGGCAAGCTGGGATCGTAATCACGGCTGATGGTCACACAAGGGTGTTCGGCAATCAGCAGCGCCCGCACTCGCTCCAGCACTTTATGAATATTGACCGGCTCGTGTTTAAGCATCCGGTTAGGTCCGAGCATGGAGTCGACCAGATCGCGCAGCCGATCCACCTCCTCCACAATAATATGGGTATATTCGCGCAGAGCCGGGTCGTCTAGATCCCGCTCTAATAGCTGCGCCGCCCCGCGAATGCCACCTAACGGATTTTTGACTTCATGGGCGAGCCCGCGGGCCAGCACCTTGATGGTCTCCTGGCGAGTGGTCAACGCCTCTTCCCGAGAGATCTGCATCAGCCGATCCCGCGGCTCCACTTCCAGCAGCAGCTCATCGTCGGATAACGGCGTCACTGTGTAGTCCACGGTGAGCGGCTCGCTATTCAGCGGGGTAATCCGCGCTTCACGCTGGGTATAGGGGTGAAACGCATCCCGCGCCTTGGCCAATACATCGTCAATGCTTTCATCCCCGCCGAGTAGCGTGTCCAGGCTAATGCCGTGAACACGGCTAAGGCTGACCGCTAGCAACGCTTCAGCGGCAGGGTTCATCCAGCGCACACGCAGTTCGCCGTCTAGCAGCAGTACCGCCGTGGTGAGATGTTCAAGCAAACGCTGATGCATGGTGGTGTCCTGAAAAATCGCGTCTTCCATCGCCGATACAGACCTACAGGTGGATGATCAATGAGGAAGCTGCAAAAAGCGCGCCAACTATGCATTGATGCCCATTTGCACGGCTTGCGGGCATCGCAACGGAAGCGGGTGGATCGTTTTAGCGCACTTGTCGTGCCAAACGCCCCTGGCAATGCACCACTTTAGTGCATACAGGTTTTGGAAAGAAATATATAGGCCTGTTTTTTCTGATTGCGCTTTTCTAATCGCGTTGATGAAGGCGTTTTTTAAGGAACCGTAATCGTCACCGCTGCCGTGCGGTGCTGCAAACGCTGGCTGCTATCCAGCAGCTCTGCCTGGAGCTCGTATCGCCCCGTGGTTAGGCCCGTTAACCAGAAGACATCGCTGTGCAGCGCTGTCTGGCTAATCTCGCCATTCACCAACAGCCGCACCTGATGGTCGTCGCGCAACGGTGGCGCAACAGTCACCTCCACCGCGGTCATTCCTTCTTCCACCTGTGCGCCTTGCTGGGGCAGAGCGATCGAAAAATGGTCGTAGGGCATAAAGGGCTGCCCCGGTTTACCGCGTGGCCGTACAGCGGCGGGCGAGGCTGCACTTGGATTGGGGTTGGTGAGAGCAGCGCTTAACGCAGGCGGCAGGCTGGGCAACGGCGCTAATTCCAACGCCTCGCCACCGCTACCTGGGTTATCGGTAAAGGTAACGTTGCCGTGCTGATCGGTCACCCGATAAACCGTCTGCCCGAACGCCGTGCTAACCACTACTCCCACGCCTAAGAGAGCTACCAGCACACTGCTTATCGCTACTGTATTGATTTTGCTCATAGCTCTCCTTGCCACGCTTCTAAGCCCCTAATAACAAAAAACCCCGCCGTAGCGGGGTTCTCTTAGCAATCATTGTTACCACCGCCTGGCTGATAGTAACAGCCAGGGGCGAGTAACGCTGATTAACAGCTGTAGTACATATCAAACTCGATGGGGTGAGTGGTCATACGAATACGCTCCACTTCTTCCATCTTGAGTTCGATGTAGGCATCGATCATTTCGTCAGTAAACACGCCGCCTTCGGTCAAGAACGCACGGTCAGCGTCGAGGGCTTCCAGTGCTTGATCCAGGCTGTGCGCCACAGTCGGTACTGACTTGCCTTCTTCTGGCGGCAGGTCGTACAGGTTTTTGTCCATGGCATCGCCAGGGTGGATCTTGTTCTTGATACCGTCGATACCCGCCATCAACATGGCAGAGAACGCCAGGTAGGGGTTGGCAGTCGGATCAGGGAAGCGCGCTTCAACACGCTTGCCTTTCGGGCTAGCGGTGTAAGGAATACGGATTGAAGCAGAACGGTTACGGGCACTGTAGGCCAGCATGACCGGCGCTTCGAAGCCAGGCACCAGACGCTTGTACGAGTTGGTAGAAGCGTTAGTAAAGGCGTTCAGGGCACGGGCGTGCTTGATGATGCCGCCGATGTAGAAAAGCGCCATTTCAGACAGGCCAGCGTACTCGTCACCGGCGAACTGGTTGTTGCCATCTTTCCAGAACGACTGGTGTACGTGCATGCCCGAACCGTTATCACCGACCAGCGGCTTCGGCATAAAGGTGGCCGTTTTGCCGTAAGCATGCGCCACGTTGTGGATCACGTACTTCATTTCCTGAACTTCGTCAGCTTTCTTCACCAGCGTGTTGAATCTAACGCCGATTTCGTTCTGGCCTGCGTTGGAAACCTCGTGGTGGTGCACCTCGACGGTCTGACCAATCGCTTCCAGGGTGTTACACATTGCACCACGAATATCGTGGAAGCTGTCGACCGGAGGAACCGGGAAGTAGCCGCCTTTAACGCGCGGGCGGTGACCCAGGTTGCCGCCTTCTACTTGGCTATCGGTTGCCCAAGCACCTTCCTCGGAAGTGATTTTGTACATGGAACCCTGGATATCAGACTTCCAATGCACTTCGTCAAAGATAAAGAATTCAGGCTCAGGACCGAAGAACGCGGTGTCGCCCAGGCCAGTTGACTGCAGGTAAGCTTCTGCACGCTTAGCGATAGAGCGCGGGTCACGATCATAGCCTTGCATAGTGGCCGGCTCGATGATGTCACAGCGCAGTACCAGCGTGGCATCTTCGGTGAAGGGGTCGAGGTAACCCGTGCCATCTTCCGGACGCAGAATCATGTCGGATTCGTTAATGCCCTTCCAACCTTCAATAGAAGAGCCATCGAACATTTGGCCATTTTCGAAGAATTCTTCATTCACATCTCGCGCAGGCACGGTCACGTGCTGCTCTTTACCGCGAGTGTCGGTGAAACGCAGGTCTACCCATTTAACATCGTGTTCTTCAATTAGCGCGAGAGTCTTGGCTGACATAGTGTCCTCCGGTATGAGCGTGGCTTAAAGCTAACGACAGTAAGCTACCGATAAAAGTGTTGTTCGACAAAATACGTGCTTAACCGCACGTTTGTCATTCTTGTTCGCTCAACGTTTGTCTGACATTGATTCACAAATCGCTCAGCGAGCATTTCAGACCGGCTATCGTTTTAGCACGCCGTAAGGCTTATGCCTACGGCCCGCTAGCCGCTTGCAAATACAATGCAGAGAGCATGCCAACACTGCACCAATATGGCATGAAAAGACAACAACCATTTGTTTTATAAACATTAAAAAATGGACTCCAATGCCACTTGATGACGCATACCGGCGAAACAGAGCTTTCACAGTCATGTAAAAACCCCATAACGCACCAAAATAGAACAAAAATAGTCTCTCGCGCCCACTTATGGTGCACAGAGAATGCTGAGCTCTCATTTTTAGCTCGCAAGCTTTTTTACTTGCTACCCAAATAAACCGGATACTACAATAAATTACAATTTGATAGGTTTGCTCACAATCGGAGTCGGCAAATGGGATCGGTCTGCTTTATCGTTGATGCCATGGTGACGGGTGAGATGTTGCCACGCCACTTAAAATCCATACGTAAATCCGGTGTTGCCGACCACTTGCTGCCCATTTTGGTGACGGCCACTCAAGCCCAAGAGCGCCTGAGTGCTATTGAGCAGCGTTACCACACTCACTCGCTGATTACGCCAGCGCGGCCTCTGGGAGCTCGCCTCAATAAAGCCGCGTCTTCCAGCCAAGCGGAGTGGCTCATCATCGCGCTGCAGAAAAAACCGCTGCCAGCCGACCTATGGGGTGCGCTTTATCCCCAGCTCAACACCTACACCCTTGACGCCTTGATTATCGGCCTTCCCCAGCCATCGCTGCCGGAGCGTATCCTGCGGCGCTTGATGGCCAGCGCCTTGATATTCCCGCCCTACATTGCCGTTAGGCGAGCCTGGCTTGAACGCTTGGGTGGGTTTGACCCTGAGCTGGACGATGACAGCGCGATAGACGATTTTCTGCAGCGTTTACACACCTGCCCCACTCGTTTGAAAACCTACAGCGGACACCTACTGAGCCAAGCGGAGGAGCCAGCCCCCTCCGTGCAGCCTAACGCATCCGATGCGGCTTTCACGACACCGCCCTGATACGCTTTCTGCCGCTCTCCTCTAACATTTTTTACTGGCTACTCCTTACTGACCTACCCTTGCTAACTTACCTTCAACCGCTTGCCGAACAGCATCGCACCGAGCGTGGTGGTATTGGCCAGTTTATTCAGCCCCACTGAACCAACGACACCAACCACCATAAGCAATAGCGCATATATGCCAACGGGTAACGATAACGGCTCGACCACCAGATCGGTGAGCACAAAGAACATGGGGTGAGCCAAGTAAATACCGAACGAATAGGCATTGACGTGACGCACCCACAAAGGCGCAGGCCGCCCGGCCAAGTAACGCATAGCGCAGAGCGTAAACAACACAAAGAACGGGATTACCCATACCTCTTTGGAAGAGAACGCTAGCCAGCCAGCAAAGGTGGCGGCGACAATCAGCACCACTAACAGCCCCAGCCATAGCGGGCGGGCCATTTGCTGCATCCAGGTAGGCTGCTCTAGTAACAAGCCTTCAGGGGCTAACGGGTAATAGCGCACCAACACCAGCGCCAGGAAAAACACGTAGATCCACCCCAGCGGGGCAATCCACAGCAGATAGCCGGGCAGGTCAACGTCAAACCAGTAAGCCAGACCCCAATACGCCATGCTGATCACACAAGCGCCCCACAGCCAAGGCACCGGGTTTAAACGCCATAGCTGCCAACGGGTAAACAGCCAATAAGCCACGTAAAACTGCATGGCAATGATCAAAAAATAGCCATGCCAGCCCGCGTAGACATAATACTCAATGGCATTGGCTAACAATCCCACCGGCTCATCTGATGTCTGCAGCCTCGCCCATTCTGCCGTCGAATAAATAAAACCATACACAAAGTACGGCACCATCACATACTTCACGCGCTGGGCAAGAAAGCCTTCCGGCACGGCTTTGTCGTAGCGAACGGCAAACACAAAGACAGCAATAAACAGGAAAATTGGCGTACCCAAGACCAGCGGTATGCGCATCAAATCGATAGCAACGTTATCGAGGCGTTGATTGACGTGATCTAGTAAGTGAAACAAAAAAACGGCTATACAGCCGTAAGCACGCAACCAATAGATCTCTTCTATTTTCCGCACTGGGCCTCCCGCCGCTACCTACTCCTACCCTGGCATTTTGAATGGCGATGATGAATAGCTTTGCTAACTGGCTGTCTTATATGGCTATGCTGAACAATCAAAGCCTTCGCGCTGTCCGACCTTTTTGAACAGTTTTAATTCCCGGAGGAAAAGTGTTCACCCTCAAGCCACCCGTTCTTTCCTACCGCTTTAACGCCCTAATGACGGCATTGATTGGCTGGCTAACGTTCAGTGGCCATAGTTTGGCCAGCGAGGTTGAACATCATCAGTTTTTCTCGCCCACGCTAGGTTACGACTACCCCTATAGTATTTATTTACCCGACAATTATGACGACCAAGCGACAGACGCGTACCCGGTCGTTTATATGTTGCACGGCTCTTTTGGTACTGACCGCGACTGGGTTTCTCGCGGCAATTTGCAACAGGTGGCGGATAGGTTAATTCGCGCCGGGCATATTCCTCCGACAGTTTTCATTATGCCCGGCAGCCGCAGCTGGTGGGTGGATGGCCACAATGAACCCGCCCGAAGCGCGTTTTTTAACGACCTAATGCCCCACGTGGAAGCGACCTACCGAGTGGGACAAGAGCGCCACCTGCGTGGCGTGGCGGGCCTCTCTGCCGGTGGCTACGGCGCGCTCAATTTTGCTCTGGAGCGGCCTGAACTGTTTGCCGCGGTAGCCGCATTAAGCCCCGCCAGCTACGCCCCCCTGCCGCCGCGAAACTCCACCGCCTGGCGCCACCCCTCATTTATCAATGACCAGGGCCAATTTGATCGCGAGCTGTGGCAAAACCTCAACTACACCAACTACCTGGAAGAGTATCGCCTGCGCGTAACCCCCCGCGGCACCGAGGAAGAGGGCGATCTTTCCCCCGTGCCGCTGTATATCAGCGCTGGGCGAAGCGACGTTTATGACGCTGAATTTCACGCCCGCATCCTGCGCCAAGCCATGGAGCGCATCCAACCCAACGATGTCCGCCTCGACCTCTACCCCGGCGGCCACACTTGGCGCGTATGGCGGGCCAGCCTTCCAGCTGCGCTAAACTTTCTCTTTCAGTACGTAGGGCAGGAAAACAGCTCAGAGATGGAAATGAATATGGCGGTCGACGAATAGCACACACAACCCCGTTAAGGCACTACACTGAAGCAACACTCATCACGCCACTCACTAGACAAGGAAGACAGCGATGCATCAGCATATCGAATGGGATGAACCCGGCAACGCCAGTGTTATGCAGTACTTTAAGAAACACCCGGATCAAAGCAGCCAACCCGACCCAGGCGACGTTATTTCCGCCCGCTACCAAGGCGCCATGGTGCGCATCAAAGTAGAAGCCTACCGAGAAGATGACGCGGTCAGCATTGGCGAAGTCGCCGCCATCATCGACACCGACGGCAGCCGCCACCAAAGCCACAACAAACTGGAAGTCGGCCACATCGTCCGGGTACCTGACGACAAACGCGCCCTAGAATCACCGCCGCAAGAAGATTAAAGCCCTAGCATTGAACTGCACCCCAAAAGTTGGACATTCATCCAATGATTGGGGTGTTTTTCGTGGCGAAATACAATGAAGCGTTCAAGCTACTTTAGCGCTGCGTCAGCCTCAGGCGCAGCAGTGCCAAGGGCACACTTAAATCTAGCTTCAAAACTGCCTGGCAGGCAGCGAACTGCGGATGAAGAGACTCGAACTCCCACACTTTGCTGAGCCGCCTATTTTAAGGGTTATGCACACTTCGACACCCTGCCCCCTCGTCTCATTTGATTTGCGTGCTACGCTTAGCGCTACTGCACCCCTTATATAGGCGCTTCATCATGCATGTTTTTCGTCTTTTTGCCGCGTTGGTTACCACCTTGGTGATCGCCCTGCCTGTCTCTTCACACGCCCAGGCTCAAACCAACGGGCAGTCGAGTGAGTACGATGATGTGTTTGAGGACGGCGCACGCCACGCCAATATTTGGCAGTGGGGCTGGACGGGCATTTACGCCACCAGCCTGGCGGTGAACGCTTACCAGTCCAGCGAGGCGAGCGATCCGGATGACCGCTTTGATGCTCGGGTGGGCGTGGTGAAATCCGCCCTGGCCGTGGGCGGCATGCTGACCGACCGCCAGCCGCACCCTGCAGCACTGGCCGAGTATCAGCGTTTGAAAGCCAGCGGTGATTTAAGTGGCGTGCAGGCACTGGGTTTACAGCTCGCCCAAGCGGAGCGTGAGCGCCGCGGCTGGGGTGCCCGCGTCAGTTCGCTCGTGGTGAATGGCGTGGCGGGTGCGGTGATTGCCGCTGATGGTCGTGAAAGCGATGGTGCGATCAACTTTGCCACCGGCATGCTGGTTAACGAACTGCAAATTTGGACACAGCCGAATCAGGCGTCTTCCGCGATTAATCGCTTCCAGCCCGCTAATCTATCGCTTGGGCCAATAACGATCCCCGGCGAGTACGCGCTGCATGTGGCGCCCCAGCAAGTTGGCGCCACCTGGCGTTACTAGGCTTTTACGCAACGGCCTGCACCACTCCTCTTTTTTTATACTCCTCTATAGCGCTGGCGGCGGTTCTCCCCCAGCGCTTTATCGTTGCCAGCACGGCGTGAACGAGTAAAATAACCAGCAATTTTTTAGCTTTGCTAAACGTTATGTTATAACCTATTCGACATTATACGAGGCCGCTTGATGAGTGAGCATACGCACCGCCACAACAAGGAGGGCCCCTGCCACTTCTCCTTGATGTCGCTATCGGCTGTTAAACGGCTGCTGTTTGTTGCCGTGCCGCTATTGGCGCTGTGGGGTTTGGTGGTTTGGGCTGGCGGGTGGTTAGGATGAGCCAGCGCTCTTTATCACGTTTACAGCTGCACAATCTGCACTTGGCCCAGGCGCGCCGCACGGTGCTGGAGCACCTTGAGGGCGACTTTAAGCCGGGGGCAATTACCGCGCTGATCGGCGCTAACGGTGCCGGTAAAAGCACGCTTATTCAGGCCATTATGGGCGAACTTCGGCCTATTAGTGGGGAAGTGGTGTGCACCGTCGCGAAAGAGCGCCGAGCGTGGTTGCCCCAACAGTTGGCGTTAGACCTAACCTTCCCCATGAGCGTGGAAGAGTTAGTGATGACCGGCAGTTGGCCCAGCCACGGCGCGTTAACCGGCTACTGTGCGGGGCACTATCGCAAGGGCCGCGAAATCATGGCGCGGCTGGGCATTTCGCACTTGGCCCACCGCCCGTTGGGTGAGCTTTCCGGCGGCCAGCGCCAGCGCGCGCTGATTGGCCGAACGCTGATGCAGGAAGCCGAGCTGCTTCTGCTCGATGAACCGTTTGCCAATGTGGATAGCGAAACCGTGGATATTTTGATCCGCATCCTGCGCCAGATGGCTGATGACGGTGCGACGATCATTGTCGTGCTCCACGATATGGATCACCTGCGCCGCCTGGCGGATGAAGTGCTGATGCTAAACGGCGGTCATGGCCGCTGGGTCGCACCCAGTGCGCTGACGCATCAACACGCACCCGCTCAGGTAGTGCCGTTTACCATGGGAGGACGCCATGCTGGATCTGCTTAATGTGTGGTTTGTCAGCCCGTTCGATTACGGCTTTATGCGCCGTGCAGTGGTGGGTGGTTTGGCGCTTTCGTTGGCCGCGCCGCCGCTGGGAGTGTTTTTGGTGCTGCGCGGCATGAGCCTGATCGGCGACGCCATGGCCCACGCGATTCTGCCCGGCGTTGCGCTGGGGTTCCTGCTGGCAGGGTTTTCGCTGCCGATTATGAGCATTGGCGGGGTGCTGTTTGGGTTAATGGTAGCGCTGCTGGCGGGGGCGGTCTCGAAAATGGGTGGACAGCGCGAAGATGCCGCCATGGCGAGCTTTTTTATTATCTCGCTGGCCGCAGGCGTGATGCTGATTTCACTGGGCGGCAGCAGCGTTGACCTTACCCATGTGCTGTTCGGCTCGATTCTGGCGATCAACTCTACCGCGCTGCTGCTGATCGCGGGTATCAGTACGCTGATTTTGGTGACGCTGGCAGTGGTGTTTCGCGCCTTGGTAGTGGAGTGCCTAGACCCGCTATTTTTACGCGGCCAAAGCCGCCGCAGCGGCTGGGTACATAGCGTGTTTTTGGGGCTGCTGGTGCTGAATTTAACCGCTGGCTTTCAAACCCTGGGCACGCTAATGGCAGTGGGTTTAATGATGCTGCCCGCCACCTCGGCGCGCTTTTGGAGCAAACGCCTGGAGGGCTTGATCGGCATCGCAATTGTACTGGCCATGGTGGCGAGCACCGGCGGCCTGCTGCTCTCTTTTCACCTGGATATCCCGTCAGGCCCGAGCATTATTCTGCTGGCCGGGTTTGGTTATCTTTTTTCGGCCCTGTTTGGTCGCTACCACAGCTTGGCAGCCAAGCTGCGGCGTAAAACCACGCCGCTGGAAGTGGAGCAAGGGGCTTAATTATCAGTCTTCATGCTTATCGTAAGGAGTGTTGTATGTCGCTTGCCTATTTATCATCTCGGTCGTCGCGCTGGTTAGTGGGTGTTTCCGCTATGCTGGCGCTGCCTGCTGCCATGGCTAATGAGCGCGTTCAGGTGGTGACCAGTTTCTCTATCCTCGCGGATATGGTGGAAAACGTAGGCGGCGAGCATGTCGAGGTGACCTCCCTGGTGGCTGCCGATGGCGATGCCCACGTTTACTCCCCCAGCCCCGGCGATGCCCGTTCCCTGGCCAATGCTGATTTAGTGGTTTTCAACGGCCTGCTGTTTGAAGGCTGGATGGAGCGCTTAATTAGCGCCAGCGACTACTCGGGTGCGTTGGTGACCGCGACCGACGGTATCGAGCCGCTGGCTTTCGCCGGCCATGACGAGCATGGGCATGACGATCACGGCCATGGCCACGATGACCACGACGATCACGGGCATGATGATCACGACTCTGGCCACGACGCGCATGCAGACCATGATCATGGTGATGAAGATCCCCACGCCTGGCAGGATATGCACCAAGCCGAAGTGTATATCGCCAATATCCGCGATGGCTTAATTGCCGCCGACGCCGATAACGCCGATGCCTACCGCGCCAATGCGGAGCAGTATTTGCAGGAAATGGCCGAAGTAGACGACGAGATTCGTGCGCTGATTGACGAAATTCCGGCCTCCACCAGCGTGATTACCGGCCACGACTCCTTTGGCTACTTCTCAAGTGCCTATGGGGTAACCTTTCTCTCGCCGGTAGGGCTTTCCACGGAAGCCGACCCCAGTGGCGCCAGCATGGCGTCGCTAGTGGATGTGATTGAGCAGGAGAACGTGCAGGCGCTGTTCCACGAGAATATGACCAATCAGTCGATCATCACCCAGCTAGCCGAAGAGACCGGCCTGCCCATTGCGGGCACGCTTTACGCTGATGCTCTGGCAGCAGAGGGTGAAGCCAGTACCTACCTGGGTATGATGCGCCACAATGCGCAGGTGCTGCACGATGCGCTAGCCCAGCCGGGTCATGACGATCACGGTCATTCTAACGACCACGACCACGACCACGACCACGACCACGACCACGACGATCATGGTCATAGCCACTAGCCGTTAACGTCAATAGCGCTGCTCAGGCATTGATGGCCGTGAGCAGCCACTCCCGGAAGGACGCCATGGCGTGGGTTTCCGGGCGTGCCTGCAGGCGAGTCAGCCAGTAACCTCCCAGGCTAACAGCGGTGTCGAAAGGCTGCACCAGCGCGCCGCTGTTCAGCTGGCGGGGGAACATCAGCGGTGGCGCCAGCGCCACGCCTGCCCCTTGCAAGGCTGCTTCCACCATGGCGATGGAAGAGTCAAACACAATGCTGTTGGTCATCGGAAAGCTGCGTGGCAACCCTGCCGCCAATAGCCACTCTGTCCACTCGTCGGCGCGATAAGAGCGCAGCCAGGTCTCGCCTAATACATCGGCAGGTGTTTTAAGCCGCGCAGCAATATCGGGTATGCACATTACCGAGAGTGACGCCGGTAGCAGCGGCTGCGCCGCGGTACCGTGCCAGGCCCCCGTGCCAAAGCGGATCGCAAAATCCAGCCCTTCGCCAGCAATGTCCGCGCGGTTGTTATGGGTGGAGAGTCGTAAATCGACGTAGGGGTACTGGCGCTGAAAATCTCCCAGCCTCGGCAGCAGCCAACCCACGGCAAATGTCCCCACAACGCCGACGTTCAATACTTCCCGATAGCTGCTCTCGCCCACCCGTTCCAGCGTGTGGGCGATTTGGTCGAATGAACTCTTCAATACCGGCAGCAGCAGCTCACCCTCCTGGGTAAGCATTAGCCCCCTCGGCAAACGTTTGAAAAGGGGTACCTTCAACAGCGTTTCGAGCAGCTTTACCTGGTGGCTGACCGCCGCTTGGGTAACGTGAAGCTCTTCTGCCGCGCGGGTAAAGCTTAAATGCCTGGCCGACGCCTCAAACGCGCGCAGCGCCTTCAACGGCAGGTAGGGACGCACCACCTTGACCCCCAAATTTTTCTAATGGCTTATGCAAAATATCGCTGTTTGTGAATTGCCGCAGCGCGCCGTAAGTTAACCCCCGTCACGTGCTTTGCGTCTGGAAATAACTCTCCATCCTCTCTCGGCATTATTCACAACAGGATTTTGGTATGCGTAAGATGTTAGCAGCAAACTGCGGCCTTATCATGACAGGTTCGCTTCTACTCAACGGTTCTGCTTGGGCCACCGGCACGCCTGAAAGCGCCGACATTGAGGCGCTGGTGAACGATACTATCGCGCCTTTGATGGCCGAGCATCGTATTCCAGGCATGGCGGTCGCGCTTAGCATTAATGGCCAGCAGCACTACTTTAATTATGGTCTCGCCAATCAAGAGGCGGGGATTCCGGTCACCGATCAGACGCTGTTCGAACTCGGCTCTATCAGCAAGATTTTCACGGCTGCACTCGCTGGCTATGCCCAGGCTACCGGCGCACTCTCGCTTTCCGACCCGGCCAGTCGCTACCTGCCGGAACTCAAAGACAGCGCCTTCGATGAGATCACGCTGCTGGAATTGGGCACCTACACGGCGGGCGAGCTGCCACTGCAGTTTCCCGACGCAGTACAAAGTGAAGAGGCGATGATCGACTACTACCGCCAGTGGCAGCCTGAATCCACCCCTGGCAGCCACCGGCTCTACTCCAACCCAAGCCTGGGCCTGTTCGGTTATCTTGCCGCACAAAGCCTTGGTCAGCCCTTCGAGATGGCTATGGAGGAGGTGCTGTTCGCACCGCTAGGGCTTGAGCATAGCTACTTTCAGGTGCCGGAGGCGCAGCAGGCGAACTATGCCTATGGTTACTCTAAAGAGGATGAGCCCATCCGGGTGAACCCAGGCATGCTGGATGCCCAGGCCTACGGATTGAAATCGACTGCCGCGGACGTGCTCACGCTGGTGGAAGCCAATATGAGTGGTGCTGAGCTTAATGAGCCACTAAGCCAAGCCTTGGCCGCTACGCGCACGGGTTACTTTGAGATCGGCAATATGACCCAAGGCCTGGGCTGGGAAAGCTATGCCTACCCGGTGGCGCTCGATCAGTTGCTGGCAGGCAACTCGCTTGAGATGATTTTGCAGCCCAACCCTGTCAACCGCTTAACCCCACCGCTAGCCCCCAGGCAGGAAGCGCTCTATAACAAGACGGGCGCTACCAACGGCTTTGGTGACTACGTGGCCTTTGTACCCAGCGAGCAAATCGGCATTGTGCTGTTGGCTAACCGCAACTACCCCAATCAGGCGCGCATCGAAGCGGCACACCATATTCTTTCTGCGCTGACTGAAGCGCCTTAAGCAAGCAGCCAGACAACCCGATGCCACCTTCGTGAACTGCGCCCCAATCGTTGGACATCCATCCAACGATTGGGGTGTTTTTTATGGCGATATAACGGAGATCAAACAACCGAAAGTTGCATTTTTTGCTGTCGATAAGGAGACTAGCAACCTCCCCCGTCACTTACCTTCACTGCGAAGAGCCCTTTCCCATGCGTCTAAACGCCGATTTTAGCCACTTTGCCTGTGTTACCCCGGAAGAGTATCAGTGGGTCGACTCCCCCAGCGCGGGGGTAGAGCGCATGATGTTTGACCGGATTGGTGATGAAGTTGCTCGCGCTACTAGCCTTGTGCGCTATGCCCCCAATACGCAGTTTGAGCGGCATACCCACGGCGGCGGCGAAGAAATTCTGGTTCTGGAAGGCGTGTTTGCCGATGAGCATGGGCGCTATGCGGCGGGCAGCTACCTGAGAAACCCCATTGGCACCGGCCATACCCCGCAGATTGGCGAGGAAGGCGCGCTGATCTTTGTCAAACTGCACCAGTTTGACCCCAACGACACGCTACAGCTGGCGGTGCCTGCTCACCGGCTGCCCTGGCAGCCAGACCGGCGCCCGCGCATTGCCTATAAAATGCTGCACACCTACAAGCAGGAGCGCACCAGCCTGGAGCGCTGGTCGGCGGGCACCTCCATTACCTACCCTACGCTGCGGGGTGGTCTGGAGTTTTTGATACTGGAAGGTACGCTAAGCGATAGCGAACAGAGTTACACCGCAGGCACCTGGTGCCGCTACCCCAGCGGCGCGGCACCGGCACTCACCGCCGGTGATGATGGCGTTATGATGTACCTCAAACGCGGCCACCTGCCCGCAGCTTAGGCGCGCGATAGGCCCAGGAATGGCAGTAGCGTAAGGGCGGCAATAAGCCCCACGGCGAGCAGCACTAGCACGACCTGCAGCGGATGAGCGGCCAAGCGACGCCACAGCGTCTCGGCGTCACCCCGCTCAACCGCCGCCTGGTGCTCGCGCTGGGCGCGCTCAAGACGCTCTGCCTGATAGGCCTCTAACGCCGCGATGGCTGCGTCGTGCTGATGCGGGTTACGCAGCCAAATAGCATCGACCCCCAGGCGGAAAAAGCCCGCCTGGGTTTCGTAGGTATCAAAGCCATGGGCGGCCAGCAGATCACGCACCTCCATGGCCTCTTCGTCGGTCACATGGCGCAGCCGGAACAGTAGTTCAGCCATTGGTGTGCCTCAAGAGTCGCTCTTCCCCACCATTAGGTCTGCCTGAATCACTTCGATCCAGTAACCGTCCGGGTCTTTAACGAAGATAACATCTTTCATCTTGCCCTGATCGGCGCGTTTCACGAAGGTGACGTCGTGCTCGTCGAACCACGCCTGGGCCGCTGCCAAATCCGGCACATTAAAGCAGATATGCCCAAAACCCTGGGGTTCGGCGTTGCCATCGTGATAGGCGAAATCTTCCTGGTTTTCAGTTCCCCAGTTGTGGGTCAGCTCCAGCAGTCCTTTCTGGCTAAACGTCCAGGCGGTACGCGCTTGCGCATCTTCCGGCACGCTGTCGCTGGGCTCCAGGTTGGCCAGGAAGTAGAGCGAAAACTGCATCTCTTCGAAATCCAACCGCCGCATCACCTGCATACCAAACACTTTTGAGTAGAACGCCAGCGCCTGCTCAGGGTCTTTCACCCGCAGCATGGTGTGGTTTAAACGAAACCCTTGGGTTTGGGGTGGTGTGGCCACGACGCCGGGATGCTGCTCGCCTTGAAAACTCATTTTGCTCTCCTGTCGCTAATGCTGGTCATTGAATCCATTGAGCCTCACTTACCGCTTACCATGGGGGCTTTAGGGCCATAATACCAGCCCTTACAAGCATGTAGGATTCACCAACGCAGCGCGGTATCAAGGCAACAATAAGCGCACTGGCAATACTAAACAAAAACCCTACACTTATTATTCATAAGCTTTACAAAAGCAGTTCCCGCAACATGAGCGATGCCCCACCTTTGAGGCGTCCACCAGGAGTTTTCCATGAGTGCGATCGATATGACGCTAGGTGACCACCTGACCCTGAAACAGCTTTCCAATGCGCTTCACAACGGTTTTTCGCCGATTGTTGAAGTCGAGTCGATGGATGGAATTTACAAAGTGCGCTTTCACCACGCTAACGGCGTGTCTGACCTGAGTGACAGCAAAGGCCACGTCAGTACTTTTCTGGGCACCGGTGAAATCCGCGACACCCTGGGCCAACTGGGCCTGACCCACGGCGTGCTGACTTTCGCCGACCAGTGCGGTGACGAGATGATTGGGGTAGAGGGTAAAGCGATGACACCTGATGAAATGCTTACCTACGGTACACGTATTTCGTTTCGTTAGATTGCCATCGTCCGCATCCGGGGCTTTACAGGGCTACTTCAGGCAAGGATAGTAATCCCTCGACAGGGGCGCCCTCCGTTACGGGTGGGCTGAGAAGCACCCTTTGAACCTGAACCGGATAACACCGGCGTAGGGAGTCGTGGTAACGCTTACCACCTCCTTGCCGGGAGGATGCTATGACCCTACGCTCGCTTGGCGATTACCTTGAGACGCTGCGCTCAGTCACCCCGCTGGTTCACTGTATGACCAACTATGTGGCCATGAACAGCACTGCCAACCTGCTGTTAGCCACCGGCGCCTCGCCCGCCATGCTGCATGCGCCTGAAGAGGTGGCAGAGTTCACGGCTATTTCCGCGGGGCTGTCGATTAATATCGGCACGATCTCTGCCCACTGGGCCGATGCGATGCTGACCGCCACAGCGACGGCCGAGCAGCATGCCATTCCCTGGGTGTTAGATCCCGTCGCCGTTGGCGCCACGCGCTATCGCCAAACGCTGTGCGCGAAGCTGCTGGCCGCTAAACCCAGCGTGATTCGTGGCAATGCGTCTGAAATTCTTGCCCTTAACGGCTTAGCCAGCCAAGGCCGCGGCGTTGACTCCACCGCCGCCACCGACCAAGCCGTGGACGCCGCGGTAGCGTTAGCGCAAAAACACGGCTGTATTGTTGCGATGACCGGCGAAAGTGATTGGGTAACGGACGGCGCACGGCACTACCGTATTAACGGTGGCCACCCTTTGATGCCCCGCGTAACAACCCTTGGCTGTGGGCTGAGCGCGCTAGTGGCAGGCTTTGTGGCTGCCAACCGCGACGCCCCACTAGGCGCAACGGCAGCCGCGATGGGCTGCTTTGCCGTGGCCGGTGAGCGGGCGGGTGCTAACGCCCAGGGGCCTGGTAGCTTTCAAGTGGCGCTGCTGGATGCGCTGTATCAACTCACCCCTGACGACCTCACTACTCATGCCCAGCTGGAGGCAATTCATGCCGCTTGATCTATCGCTCTATTTGGTCACCGATGCCGCGCTCTGCCGAGACCATGGCTTGGAACAAACGGTCGAGGCAGCGGTAAGAGGCGGTGTCACCATCGTGCAGTTGCGTGACAAGCATGCCAGCGATGAACAAATGATTGCCCAAGCCAAACGGCTAAAAGCACTTCTGGCGGGCACCGGTGTCCCGCTGATCATTAACGACCGCTTGCAGGTGGCACTGGAAAGCCAGGCCGATGGCCTGCATGTCGGCCAGAGCGACGCCGCCGTTCAGGAAGCGCGCCGTTTGTTAGGAGAACAGGCAATTATCGGCCTGTCGATCAATACCATCGCTCAGCTGCAAGCCACGCCGTTTGAGCTGCTTGATTATGTGGGGATTGGCCCGGTGTTTGCCACCGAGAGCAAACAGGATCACGCCCAGCCCATCGGCTTTGGTGGCTTGGCTGCGCTGGTCAAGGCGTGCCCACTGCCCAGCGTGGCCATTGGCGGGCTGAAAGCGGATCATGCGATTAGCGTACAGCGGGCAGGAGCAAACGGTTTAGCCGTAATATCGGCTATTTGTGGTCAGCCCGATCCTTACCAGGCAGCGCGCGCTTTTCAGGTTTTCCAAGCCGCTTCGGCGTCATGAATCAGTTAGAGCATATCGTCGCTTTTGTGCGGGTAGCCGAGCTGGGTAGCTATACCCGCGCTGCTGAAGCGCTGGATATTTCCCGCACTCGCGTATCCCGCCAGGTCATGGCACTGGAAGAGGCATTGGGTGCGCGACTGATACAACGCACCACGCGACGGCTCCATCTCACTGAGGCTGGGGAACGCTATCTAGTCCGAGCCCAAGGGATCCTGCAAGCGCTTGATGAGGCAGCCGCCGAGGTGGGTCAAGGAACCAGCGATGTGCGCGGGCGGCTGCGCGTGAATGGGCCGATGAGCTTTGGTACCCGCTACCTAGCGCCACTCGTCGCGCAATTTATGCACACTCACCCAGCGCTGGAAGTGCGCCTGGATTTGAACGACCGCCGTGTCGACCTGCTGGAAGAGGGTTACGACGTAGCGATCCGTATCGGCAGCCTGCCTGACTCCAGCCTGGTGGCGCGCCGCCTGACCCGTTGCCGCCTGCTGTTCTGTGCCTCGCCGGCGTATCTTGCCGCTCACGGTGAACCCAGCAGCGTTAACGCCCTTGCCGAGCACCGCTGCCTGCGCTACCGCAGCGGCCAACAGAGCGCTGACTGGAAGATTGCCACGCAGTCATTGACGGTCAATGGCCCACTGGAAAGCAATAACGGCGATGTACTCACCCACGCCGCGGAAGCGGGCCTGGGCATCGCTCAGCAACCCAGCTTTCTGGTCACAGAGAGTATCGCCAACGGGCGTTTAGTGCCCATCTTGACCAGTGAGCC
The DNA here is from genome assembly GCF_020595105.1 of Halomonas sp. FeN2. Classification (NCBI taxonomy): domain Bacteria; kingdom Pseudomonadati; phylum Pseudomonadota; class Gammaproteobacteria; order Oceanospirillales; family Halomonadaceae; genus Halomonas; species Halomonas sp. FeN2. The sequence continues at coordinate 2,752,845 of NZ_CP074200.1, read as the reverse complement.
AGCGGTGCTGCTCGATGTTCATGCGCTCTACCCCGCCCGGCGCTACCTGCCCGCCAAGGTTGAACACTTCATCGACCTGCTCACCGAAGCGTGGGGCGACCCGCCGGTTTGGGAGCAGCACATTGGATTGTCGCCCATTACGCAACAGTGATGTGCAAATTACGCTGATTATCTCACGCTCACTCGACGGTAAAGTAGCTTTATCAACCACTCGATGGAAGCTACTACGATGACAACACATACTCACTCTGCCCCCCCTCTACAGCCCTCTGTACAGCACTCTTTACAACCCCAGGCCATCTCACTACTGCGCGTCGCACTGGGTGTGATGGCTCTTGCCCACGGTTTGCTCAAGGTGTTTGTGTTTACCCTGCCGGGCACCGTCGGCTATTTTGAATCACTGGGTTTACCAGGGTTTCTGGCTTACTTGACCATTGCTGCCGAAGTAGGCGGTGGAGCCGCCCTGATTCTGGGTGTTTATACCCGCTGGGTGAGCCTGGCACTGGTGCCGGTACTGCTTGGCGCTGCGTGGGTGCATCTTGGCAACGGCTGGATGTTCTCAAATGCCGGCGGCGGTTGGGAATTTCCGGTGTTCTGGACGCTGGCGTTAATCGTGCAAGCGGGCCTGGGCAGCGGCCGCTGGGTGCTAAGTAACCGATTCGCCTAACACCTAAAACTATCGCCTAACCCTATCGCCTAACCCTATCGCCTAACCCTATTGCCAGCGCTTGCTTACCGCCAGCGTTGGCCATGCTGCTGAGGAGACTCACTCATGTTACCTAGCCTGTTTATTTCCCATGGTTCGCCCATGCTGGCCCTCAATAAAACCCCGGCTCATGCCTTTCTACGTGAACTGGGCAGGCAGCTTGCGCCCAAGGCGGTGGTAGTGGTCTCAGCGCACTGGGAGAGCCTGGCGCTTAAGGTCAGCACCAGCGCCAAACCAGAGACCATTCACGATTTTGGCGGCTTCCCACGGGCGCTTTTCGAGTGCCAGTATCCCGCCCCTGGCGAACCTGAACTGGCCGAACGACTGGCCGTGTTACTGGGCGCCGAGCGGGTAGAGCGCGGCCTGGATCACGGCGCCTGGGTGCCCCTTTCACTGATGTTTCCTGACGCCAATGTGCCGGTTGTCTCGCTGTCGCTTCCGGTGCGCTGGAGCAATGCGGAGCTGGCCACGCTGGGCGAGCGCCTGTCGGCTCTGCGGGAAGAGGGGATTTTGGTGATCGGCTCGGGCAGCCTGACCCATAACCTGTATGAAATCATGCCCCAGGAAAGCCCTGTGCCCGCCTGGGTAGATGAATTTGCCACTTGGGTAAGCGAGCGCCTTATCGCCAACGATCGTGAGGCGCTGCTTAGCTGGGAGCGCGCACCCAACGCGCTGAAGAACCACCCGACCCCTGAACACTTTCAGCCATTGCTGGTGGCCATGGGGGCAGGAGGCGACGCAAAACAGCTGCACCACAGCGTAGAGCACGGTGTGCTTGCGATGGACGTTTATGCGTTTAGCTGATCGCTACCCCTAACGATTCAGGTTGTGCTCCTCTGGAAGGCGCGAGATCACGCATTAACAGCGCAAACTCAAGCTGTTCAGGGCTAATGCTGACCTTGGGGAGGGGGATTCGAACGCGATGCCCCGAGCCAGGCGCTGCGTTTTGCGCTTCACCTCGTAAGTTCTCGATATGCTCAAGCACGAAGCGGTGATTGCCACCTGGCAACATAAGCTCCATGCCATCCCCCACTTCAAAGCGGTTTTTAACCTCGACTTCCAACGTGCCACGAGCCGGATCAAAACCCAGCACTGCGCCGACGAACTGCTGGTGAACGCCGATGGAATGCCCCTGCTCATAGCTTTGGAACTCGCCGTGCACATGGCGTTGATAGAAGCCTTCGGTGTAGCCTCTATTCGCCAGGTTCTCAAGTTCATCCATTAGCCGTTTGTTAAAGGGGCGCCCAGCGACGGCGTCATCAATGGCTTGCCGATAGACTTGCGCTGTACGCGCGACGTAGTAATGAGACTTGGTGCGCCCTTCTATCTTTAGCGATGCCACGCCCATTTGCGTCAGCCGAGCAACATGCTGCACCGCGCGCAGATCCTTGGAGTTCATGATGTAGGTGCCGTGCTCATCTTCATAAACAGGCATCAGCTTGCCAGGGCGGGAAGCGTCTTCAATCAGGGCCGAGAGCTCGTCTGGGCTGTCGACCGCAGCGCTACCACTGCCTTGGGCGGCTATTAAGTCGCCCGTGTCATCGTGGGTTGCCGCTATGGTGTTGTATTTCCAGCGACACGCGTTGGTGCAGGTGCCTTGGTTAGGGTCGCGATGATTGAAGTAACCCGACAGCAGGCAACGCCCTGAATAGGCGATACATAGTGCGCCGTGAACAAAGGTTTCGATCTCTAAGCCTGGGCACTGCTCGCGTATTTCGCCGATCTCTTCCAGTGACAGCTCCCGGGACAAAATGATGCGGCTGATACCTTGCCGCTGCCAGAATTGGGCGGCAGCCCAGTTGACGACATTCGATTGCACCGAGAGGTGGATGGCTTGTTCCGGCCAGCGATCACGCACCATCATAATCAGGCCGGGATCCGACATAATCAGCGCATCGGGCCTTGCCTCAATCACCGGCGCCATATCCTGGAGGTAAGTTTTCAGCTTGCTGTTGTGGGGGGCAATGTTGGAGGCAACGTAAAACTGCTTGCCTCGGGCATGGGCGTACTCGATACCACGATGTAAGTTATCAATTTTAAAATCGTTGTTGCGCACCCGGAGAGAGTAGCGCGGCTGCCCCGCGTAAACCGCATCAGCCCCATAGGCAAACGCATAACGCATGTTCTTAAAGGTGCCGGCAGGGGAAAGGAGTTCGGGAGCTTGCTTAAGTCGTTCTGGGGCTTGCATAGACGGTCACCGTGATCAGGACGATGGCTCGCAGCGGGCTGCGATGAAAGGCCTGGATTATAACCAGCCCAAACCCGTCGTTTTGGCAAGCTCACGGCTTCCGTGACCTAGATCAAATAGTCACGCCGTTGGACGACGTTTCAGGGTCGTGCGCCGGTCGTGATACGCCACCGCTAGCCCGCTGCCCATTATCAAGGCGCTGCCTACCCAGACCCAGAGATCTGGCATTTCACCCCAAAACCACCAGCCCAACAGTACCGCCCAGAGCATGGCGGTGTAATCAAAGGGCGCGGCGATGGCCGCAGGGGCAAACCGAAAGGCCAAGGTGATAAAAGCGGTGGCCGCAACGCCCAAGATGCCGGAGGCGAAAAAGCCTACCCAGTGCCAAGGGTGAGGTGTTTGCCACACCCAGGGCAGCGTTAGCGCTGTCACCACCAGCGGCACGCAGGTCATATAAAACAGCATTGCCCAGAGGTGTTCGCGGGCACCGTAGCGCCGGGCGGTAATCATCATCAGCGCATAAAATAGCGCCGCGCCCACCAATACCAGCGCACCCACCTGAAACGCCTCGCCGTTGGGCCGCACCACGATCAGTACCCCCACAAAACCAACTAAAGATGCAATCAGCACCGGTGGGTCAATCCGCTCTCCCAGCAATGGCACCGAAAGCAGGGTCACAAACAGCGGTGCCACAAAGGCGATCGCCGTGGCTTCTGCCAGGGGTAGCAGCGTCAGCCCCCATACGAAACAGACCATGGTGGCGGTATAGATCAGGCCGCGCAGTAAATGGACGCCCGGCCGTTTCGTGCGCAGCTTGCGTAATCCACCGGCAAAATGGGCAAGCAGGGCAATCAACGGTAGCGACACCAAGGCACGGAAGAAAATAATCTGCAGCGGCGAGTGCACTTCACCTAACCACTTGGAAACGGCGTCGCCTAGGGCGAGAAAAAGAACGCCCAAACACATGCAGAGTATGCCTTTCAGCGAGGTTGTCACCGCGATCCCCCTGTTCACTGGTCAATATAAAGTGCCAAAAAAGAAAAACCCCGCCAATTAGCCATTGGCGGGGTGATCGCAGCCCACCCGCTTATAAGCTGGCGTTAACGACCATGCAGTCCATACCTTGGGAGTGCAGCTCGCGGCAGGCTTGACGGGCTCTCTGCTCGTCCAGCGCCATGAGCCGGGCGCGATAAACCGGGCTTTGGCCCTCTACGGTGTCCACAGCAATACGACCACCTAAACTTTGGGCAATGCGTTGAGCGGCTTGCTGCGCCAACTGCCGTGCTTGGGCTTCTCGACTGAAGGCACCTACTTGAACCCCCCAACCACCGCCTGTTTCATTAGCAGAGGCCAGCTGTCGTTCGCGCTCAATGAACGCTTGTAGCGGGTCGGGCTGAGGTGCCTCGCTTTCGGGAGGGGGACGCTGAATGGTGGCAATATCAGCCAACTGCTCGTCAAGATCGACCAACGGCGTTGAAGGGGTGGCGTTGGCCGAAGGCGATGTAGTTTCGACCACCGCTAGCAGGGGCTGCTGTGGCGCAGGCTGCTGGGGTGCAACCGGCTGAGCAGGTGGCGCAAAGGCCATAAATTCCCGCGAGAAGCTGGTGTCGCCCATCCAGCTTTGCTGATCCCGAAGCGACGCACGCAGGAAGCTACGATCCAGCAGATTGGCCATATGGGTATCCCGAGACTGGGATGAGAACCCACCCATGACGACCCCCACTAAACGCCGATCACCGCGCACTGCGGTAGTGGCTACGTTAAAGCCAGAGGCGCGAATAAAACCGGTTTTTAGGCCGTCGGCGCCTGGATAGTCGCGCACCAAACGATTGTGACTGGTATGCCGGGTACCCCGGTAGCTAAACTCTTGCAGGCCGAAGTAGTGGTAATACTGGGGAAAGTCCTGCATTACGCGTACCGACAGCGTCAGCATATCCCGTGCGGTGGTTATCTGGCCGGCATCAGGCAGGCCGGAGGCATTGCGAAAGGTAGTGGCGTGCATACCCAGCTCGCGTGCCTTGGTGGTCATCATTTGCGCAAAATGCGCTTCGCTGCCGCCCAAGGCTTCGGCGACCACCGCGGCAACGTCATTGGCAGAGCGCACCGCGAGAGCGCGAATAGCGGTATCCACGGGGATAGAGCTACCCGCCGCCAGCCACAGTTTGACTGCAGGCTTGGCGGCCGCATAAGAGGAGACCGGCAAGGGCTGATCCAAGCGCAGCGTACCCTCTTCTAACGCTTCAAAAGTGAGATAGAGCGTCATCATTTTGGTGAGCGACGCAGGGTAACGCTGATCGTCAATATTCTCGGCGTAAAGCACTTCGCCATTGTCCAAATCCACGACGATACCCGCGTAACGCGGGTTGTCGGCATGCGCCGTGGTAACCGTCGCGAGTATGAGCAGCATTAGCATACTCAAAAACCCTATCGCCGACGCTCCCCCGACAGCGCTTTTTATCCTCGCATACATAACTGCCCCTTGCTTGTTATCAAAGCCTGGTTCTAATCGCTGTTTAACCAATCCGCCGCTGCGCCACTACCATGCCACACTCTCGATACAGCGCAAGGCTCCCCCTGGCGGGATGGCAACGCTCACTACGTTTAATAATAAGCCGAGTATAGGCGATTAACAGGCAGTTAAGCGTAGAAAAAGAGAAGATTAATGCACCCATAAAAAAAACCGACCCTTTAGGGGTCGGTTTTCATTCGCTACCAAAGAAACACAGCGCAGAGTATTACTCTTCTGCAGCGGCTTCTTCAACAACCGGACGGTCAACTAGCTCAACGAACGCCATAGGCGCGTTATCGCCGGTGCGGAAACCGCACTTGAGAATACGGACGTAACCGCCCGGACGCTCGGCATAACGCGGACCTAGTTCGTTGAACAGTTTGCCGACGGCTTCTTTAGAGCGCGTGCGGGCAAATGCCAAACGACGATTTGCAACGCTATCCTGCTTAGACAAGGTGATCAGCGGCTCGATAACGCGACGCAGCTCCTTGGCTTTCGGCAGGGTTGTCTTAATGACTTCATGTTCGACCAGCGAGACAGACATGTTCTTGAACATGGCCTGACGATGCGAGCTGGTGCGATTCAGATGACGACCACTCTTACGATGACGCATGGTTGTAATTCCTTACCAAACTGGGACTCAAGTCGACGCTCACGCGGAGGCCTTGTCGTCCTTCAGGCTAGCGGGTGGCCAATTTTCCAGCCGCATACCGAGGGACAAGCCACGCGCCGCCAATACGTCTTTGATTTCATTCAAAGACTTTTTACCGAGGTTCGGTGTCTTCAACAGCTCCACTTCTGTGCGCTGAATGAGATCACCGATATAGTAAATATTCTCGGCTTTTAGGCAGTTCGCGCTGCGAACGGTCAACTCAAGATCGTCTACGGGGCGCAATAGAATTGGATCGACATGATCCTCTTCCTCTTCGACTTCCTGCTCTTTATCAGCTTCCAGGTCGACGAAGGCGGCCAGCTGCTCTTGCAGGATGGTCGCACTGCGACGGATAGCCTCTTCCGGATCCAGGGTACCGTCGGTTTCCAGATCGATAATCAACTTATCGAGATCGGTGCGCTGCTCTACACGAGCGGCTTCAACCGAGTAGGAAACACGGCGGACAGGGCTGAAGGTGGCATCCAGCTGCAGGCGGCCAATGGCACGTGTCTCTTCATCAGAGCCGCGCGCGTCAGCCGGCTCGTAGCCACGACCCAGCGCTACCTTAAGCTGAATTTTCAGCTCGGCACCTTCATTGACATGAGCAATGACGTGATCCGGGTTGACGATTTCGACGCTATGATCAAGCGCAATGTCGCCAGCGGTGACGACGGCTGGGCCCTGCTTGTTCAGCGTGAGCACCGCCTCATCGCGGCTGTGCATCTTGATCGCAACATCTTTCAAGTTCAGGAGGATTTCAATGACATCTTCCTGCACCCCTTCGAGCGCACTGTATTCATGCTCGACGCCGGCGATTTCAGCCTCTACCACGGCACAGCCGGGCATAGACGAAAGCAGAATGCGACGCAGTGCATTCCCCAGGGTGTGACCAAAACCACGCTCGAACGGTTCGAGTACGATTTTGGCGTGATGTGCGCTGATTTCTTCGACCTTGATGTCGCGAGGACGGAGAAACTCTGTCACTGAACGCTGCATATGAACACCTTTCAGGCTGCCAAACGGATACTTGGTACTCGGTACGACCTGGCGCGGGCGTTAAACCGGCACCAGATCGACAAGAAACAGAAAACTGCTTACTTGGAGTACAGCTCGACGATCAGGTTTTCGTTGATGTCGGCAGACAGGTCACCGCGTTCAGGCAGAGCCTTGAAAGTGCCTTCCATCTTCTTGGCGTCGATTTCGATCCAAGCGATATCGCCACGGTTGGCCGCAATGGACAACGCGCTTTGAATACGTGCTTGGTTTTTCGCCTTTTCGCGAATGGAAACAACGTCACCCGGCTTCACTTGATAGGAAGCTACGTTAACGGTGCGGCCGTTCACGGAAATCGCCTTGTGGCTGACCAGCTGACGCGCTTCAGAGCGAGTCGAGCCGAAGCCCATGCGGTAGACGACATTATCCAGTCGGGATTCGAGCAACTGCAACAATACTTCACCAGTCGCGCCTTTCAGGCGAGCGGCTTCTTTGTAGTAGTTACGGAACTGTTTTTCGAGTACGCCATACATACGACGTACTTTTTGCTTCTCACGAAGCTGCAAGCCGTAGTCTGAAAGACGCTGACGACGCTGGCCGTGTACACCCGGGATCTGCTCGGATTTACACTTTTTCTCGAAGGGAGTCACACCACTCTTCAAAAAGAGGTCTGTGCCTTCACGACGAGACAGTTTGCACTTCGGTCCAATATAACGAGCCATGAATCTGTCTCCTTAAACGCGGCGTTTCTTCGGCGGACGGCAGCCATTATGGGGAATGGGCGTCGCGTCTACGATGCTTTGCACGCGGAAGCCGGCGGCATTCAGTGCGCGCACGGCGGATTCACGACCGGGACCTGGGCCTTTAACCAGTACGTCTACGTTTTTCACACCATACTCGGCTGCAGCAGTTGCTGCACGTTCGCTTGCCACTTGAGCAGCGAACGGGGTGCTCTTGCGAGAACCACGAAAACCCGAACCACCGGCAGTCGCCCAAGAAAGAGCGTTGCCCTGGCGGTCTGTGATCGTCACGATCGTGTTGTTAAAAGAGGCATGGATATGCGCAATCGCATCCACTACCTGCTTTTTAACCTTTTTACGGTTACTACGCGGGTTAGCCATGTTGATGTCTATTCCTGTCTTTACGCCAGAACGTGCGTGTTATTTGCGGATCGGCTTACGCGGGCCCTTACGGGTACGCGCGTTAGTCTTGGTCCGCTGACCACGCAGCGGAAGACTACGACGATGACGCAGACCACGGTAGCAGCCTAAGTCCATGAGACGCTTAATGTTAAGCGTAACATCACGACGAAGGTCGCCTTCTACGGTGTACTTGCCAACTTCAGAACGCAGGGTGTCGACTTCTTCAGAAGACAGATCCTGGATCTTGGCAGTAGGCGCGATACCGGCTGCAGCACAGATGTGCTCAGCACGGGTACGGCCAATCCCGAAGATATAGGTCAGCGAGATCGCCGCATGCTTGTTGTCCGGGATATTGACGCCTGCAATACGGGCCATCAGCTTACTCCGAAATTTGAGCGGCTTGCTCGTTTATTCATCTACAAAAGGCGCAACAGCATACCCCTTTAGTTGCCCTAAGGCAAGGGGTATGCTGGCACCCGCTTAATACAACCCAGGCTTATTAACCCTGGCGCTGTTTGTGCCGTGGTTCGCTGCAGATGACGCGGACAGCGCCATTGCGACGAATGATCTTGCAGTTACGGCACATTTTCTTTACGGAAGCTCGAACTTTCATCGATCTTTCTCCAAAAACCGGCTCGCGGCGCGCCCTCTCTAACTTAATAGGGGTGGACGGCGCCTCAGCGCATGATACCGCCGCTACCGTAGCCTTTCAGGTTGGACTTCTTCATCACTGAGTCATACTGATGCGACATGAGATGCGACTGCACCTGGGCCATGAAGTCCATGATGACCACGACTACGATTAACAACGAGGTACCGCCGAAAAAGAACGGCACGTTCCACGCCACAATCAAGAACTGGGGCATCAAGGAAACCGCAGTGATATACAAGGCACCGAACAGGGTCAACCGTGTCATGACCTTGTCGATATAGCGAGCGGTCTGCTCGCCGGGGCGAATGCCCGGCAGGAAAGCGCCTGACTTTTTAAGATTGTCAGCCACATCCTTGGGGTTGAAGACCAGCGCTGTGTAAAAGAAGCAGAAGAATACCACTGCCGCCGCGAAAAGCAAGATGTAAAGCGGTTGACCTGGGCCTAATGCCTGAGATGCACGCTGCAACCACTCCATACCTTCACCGGCACCTACCCATTGGCCAATAGAGGCCGGGAAGAGCAGGATACTGGAGGCAAAAATCGCCGGGATAACACCGGCCATGTTGACCTTCAAAGGCAGGTAGCTACTTTGCCCTGCATACATCTTATTGCCCACTTGCCGCCGAGGGTAATTAACTTTGAGACGGCGTTGGCCACGCTCAATGAAAACTACAAAGGCGACAGTCGCAATACCTAACGCTGACAGCGCTAACAGCGGCAGAACATTCCAGGCCCCTTCATTACGGGCAAGCTCGAAGGCTTGGCCCACGGCACTGGGCAGTCCAGCGACAATACCGGCGAAAATCAGCAGCGAAATACCGTTGCCGATGCCCTTCTCGGTAATCTGCTCACCTAGCCACATCATAAACACCGCGCCCGATACAAAGGTAATCACGGCGGTGAAATAGAAGCTGAAGTCAGCACTGTACGCGATGCCTTGGCTAGCCAGACCGACGGACATGCCGGTAGCCTGGACAAAAGCCAGTATCACCGTGCCGTAGCGGGTGTACTGGCTAATCTTGCGGCGGCCAGCCTCACCCTCTTTCTTGAGCTGTTCAAGATGAGGGGAGACCGCAGTCATGAGCTGCATGATAATCGACGCCGAAATATAGGGCATTATACCCAGGGCGAGAACGCTCATGCGCTCCAGGGCGCCACCCGAGAACATGTTAAACATGCCCAGGATGGTGCCCTGTTGCTCCCTAAACAAGGCAGCAAGCTGGTCAGGATTGATACCGGGAACGGGAATGTGGGCACCAATACGGTACACCACGATGGCGAGGAGCACGAAGCGCAAACGCGCCCACAGTTCACTCAGACCGCTGCCCATCGCCGGCATGTTTCCTGACTTGGCCATTTAGTCCTCTACCTTGCCGCCAGCGGCTTCGATCGCTTCACGGGCACCTTTGGTGACCTTGATTCCGCGAACGGTAACCGCCGTTTTCAGTTCGCCAGAAAGGATGATCTTCGCGTGTAGCGTAGAGTCCTTCAGCACGTTGGCTTCTTTCAAAGTAGCCATGGTGACTTCGCCACCGGCTACTTTTGACAGCTCAGCCAGGCGTACTTCTTCAGAGACCAGAGATTTTGCAGACGTAAAACCGAATTTCGGCAAACGACGCTGCAAAGGCATCTGACCGCCTTCGAAACCGGGCTTAACACTGCCGCCACTACGTGATTTCTGACCTTTGTGACCACGGCCACCGGTCTTACCAAGACCGGAACCGATGCCACGTCCAACGCGCTTCGCAGCGTGCTTGGAGCCCGGAGCCGGGCTTAGGCTATTAAGTTTCATGGATTACTCTCCCTCAACGCGCACAAGGTAGTTAACCTTGTGGATCATGCCGCGTACGGCGGGGGTGTCTTCCAGTTCAACCGTATGACCGATGCGACGCAGACCCAAGCCTTTCATAGTAGCTTTGTGCTTGGGCATGATGCCGATGGTGCTCCGGATCTGGGTAAACTTGATCGTTGCTGCCATGGTGTCTTACCCCGTGATCGCTTCGACAGACAGACCGCGCTTAGCGGCCACGTCTTCCGGTGCTTGCATGGAGGAGAGACCTTTAACAGTCGCTCGTACCACGTTAACCGGGTTAGTGGAACCGTAGCACTTGGCCAGTACGTCGTGGACACCGGCGAGCTCTAGTACAGAGCGCATGGCGCCACCGGCGATGATACCGGTACCTTCAGAGGCCGGCTGCATGTACACCTTGGAAGCACCGTGACGGGCTTTGACCGGGTACTGCAGCGTATGGCCAGCAAGGTTCACCTTGACCATGTTGCGACGAGCTTGATCCATCGCTTTCTGGATTGCGACCGGCACTTCACGCGCCTTGCCACGACCGAAACCGACACGACCTTTACCATCACCAACGACGGTCAGTGCGGTGAAGCCGAAAATACGACCACCCTTGACCACCTTGGCGACGCGGTTGACCTGCACTAACTTCTCTTGCAGATCACCGCTTTGCTGTTCGTTCTTCGCCATCGTAAAACCCTTTAGAATTCCAGGCCGCCTTCACGTGCGGCGTCGGCCAGCGCCTTGACGCGGCCGTGATACTTAAAGCCAGCACGGTCGAAGGCCACCTGGGTGATGCCTGCTTCTTTAGCGCGTTCAGCAATCAGAGCACCTACTTTAGAGGCCGCATCTGAGTTGCCGGTCGCACCCTCGCGCAGTGCTTTGTCCAGCGTAGAAGCACTGGCTAGCACTTTGCCACCATCCGGCGAGATAATCTGCGCATAGATGTGACGCGGGGTACGGTTGACGCACAGGCGATACACGCCCAGCTCGCGGATCTTTGCGCGAGCGCGGCGGGCACGACGGAGACGAGATTCTTTCTTCGCGTTCATAACCCTGCCTTACTTCTTCTTGGCTTCTTTGCGACGCACCTGCTCGTCGGCGTACCGAACACCCTTACCTTTATACGGCTCAGGGGGACGGAAGGCGCGGATTTCCGCGGCGCACTGGCCGAGCTGCTGCTTATCGGCGCTTTTCAGCACGATAACGGTGTTCTTCGGCGTTTCCGCTGACACACCTTCAGGCAGTTCGTAGTCGACCGGGTGCGAGAAGCCCAGTGAAAGATTGAGCGTCTGGCCCTTAGCTTGGGCACGATAACCGACGCCAACAATTTCGAGAGTCCGTGTAAAACCCTCGGATACGCCCGTTACCAGGTTCTGAACCAAGGCGCGGGTAGTACCGGCCATTGCCCAGCTCTTGGCAGATTCGCTCGGGGCGAAGGTCAGCTGGCCATCTTCCTGACCGACCACTACATCAGAGTGGATGGTCATAGATAGCGTGCCCTGGCCGCCTTTGGCGGTCAGCTGGTCAGCATTGATTTTAATATCAACGCCGGCAGGCACTTTAACCGGATATTTCGCTATGCGGGACATTCCAGCCTCCTAGAATACGGTGCAGATGACTTCGCCACCGACACCCGCTTGGCGCGCGGCACGATCGGTCATGACACCATTAGATGTGGTGACAATCGCGATACCCAGGCCATCGGCAACCTTAGGCAAGTTGTCCTTGCCCATGTAGCGGCGCAGGGACGGCTTGGAAACCCGCTGAATGTGCTCAATGACCGGCTTACCCTCAAAGTACTTGAGAGTTACGGTTAGCTCGGGCTTAACGCCCTCCGCTACCGCAAAGTCGGCAATGTAGCCTTCTTCCTTTAGCACTCGGGCCACTTGCACTTTCAGCTTGGAGGACGGCATGGTTGCCGTCTCCTTGGTGGCCATCTGCGCATTGCGGATACGGGTAAACATATCCGCCAGAGTGTCTTGCATGCTCATTTAATGTGCGCTCCTGATAATACTACGTGGCGTTACCAACTGGATTTTTTCAACCCAGGAACGTCGCCACGCATGGCGGCTTCACGCAGCTTGTTACGGCCGAGGCCGAACTTGTTGTAAAAACCGTGCGGACGACCGGTGATACGGCAGCGATTACGCTGACGCACCGGGCTTGAGTCGCGCGGCAGTTGCTGCAGCTTCAGCGTCGCCTCGAAGCGGTCTTCCTCAGTCGTGTTAACGTCTGAGATGATCTTCTTGAGTTCAGCGCGCTTGGTCGCATACTTCGCGACCAGCTGAGTACGCTTAAGCTCACGCTCTACCATACTTTTCTTAGCCATGATCTCGCCCCTATTTCTTGAACGGGAAGTTCAGCGCGGTTAGCAGCGCACGACCTTCCTCGTCGGTTTTGGCGGTCGTAGTGATAGTGACGTCCAACCCCCGGATGCGATCGATTTTATCATACTCGATCTCCGGGAAGATGATCTGCTCACGCACACCCATGGAGTAATTGCCACGACCGTCGAAAGACTTCGGGTTGAGACCACGGAAGTCACGCACGCGGGGAATCGCGATGTAAACCAAACGGTCCAAGAAGTCCCACATACGCTCAGCGCGCAGTGTTACCTTGATTCCGATTGGCCAACCTTCGCGCACCTTGAAGCCCGCGATGGACTTACGTGCCTTGGTCACCAACGGTTTTTGACCAGAGAGTTTCTCTAGGTCGCCGATGGCATTGTCAATCAACTTTTTATCGTTGACTGCTTCGCCGATACCCATGTTCAGAGTCACTTTCGTGATCCGGGGTACCTGCATAACGTTGGCATAGCTGAACTCTTCTTTGAGTTGAGCTGCTACCTCGTTTTGATAACGTTCTTTCAAGTTCGCCATTTTGCTACCCGACTCGCGTTAGGCGTCGATCTGCGTCTGCGTCGACTTGTAGATACGTACCTTGGTACCGTCTTCCTTCACTTGGAAGCCGACGCGATCCGCCTTACCGGTCTCCGAATTGAAGATGGCTACGTTGGACGCGTGAATCGGAGCCTCACGCTCGACGATACCGCCCTGATTACCCGCCATGGGATTTGGCTTGGTGTGACGTTTAATCATGTTCACACCGGACACCAAAAAGCGGTTTTCTAATACCCGCTTAACGGTGCCACGCTTGCCTTTATCCTTCCCGGCGATGACGATGACTTCATCGTCACGTTTGATCTTTTGCATATCCGCCTCGCTCCTTACAGCACTTCAGGCGCTAAGGAAATGATCTTCATGAACTTTTCATTACGAAGTTCACGAGTCACCGGCCCAAAAATACGGGTACCGATGGGCTGTTCGTTGGTGTTATTCAACAAAACTGCCGCATTTCCATCGAAACGGATGAGCGAACCGTCGGGACGACGGACGCCACTACGGGTCCGGACCACGACCGCTTTTAGCACCTGGCCTTTTTTGACCTTGCCACGCGGAATCGCTTCCTTAACCGTGACCTTGATGATATCACCAACGCGAGCGTAACGACGGTGTGAACCGCCTAACACCTTGATGCACTGCACCCGGCGCGCTCCGCTGTTGTCGGCGACATCCAGCATTGTCTGAGTCTGAATCATCGGTTTTCTCCAAACCTAATCTGACTGCACTGATTGACAAGCCTCGGGATTAACCCTTGGCGTGTTCAACCACCTCGACCAGCGTCCAAGCTTTTTTCTTGGAAAGCGGACGGCACTCTTGAATAGAGACCGTATCGCCTGCCTTAGCCTGGTTCGCCTCATCATGGGCGTGCAGCTTGGTGGAGCGCTTAACGTATTTTCCGTAGATCGGGTGACGCTCGCGCCGCTCGATCATGACGACGATGGACTTGTCCATCTTATCGCTCACCACTTTACCGGTGAGCGTACGCTTTGTGTTTTCTTCGGCCATCTCAATCACCTGCCTTCTCGTTGAGCAAAGTCTTAACGCGGGCGATATCCCGGCGGACCTGCTTGAGCAGATGAGTCTGGCTCAGTTGGCCAGTGGCCTTCTGCATGCGCAGGTTAAACTGCTCGCGGAGGAGTTCGAGGAGTTGCTCCTGGAGCTCTCCTGCGGACTTTTCACGAATTTCCTGGGCTTTCATCACATCACCGTCCGTTTCGCAAAGGTGGTGGATAAGGGCATTTTCTGTGCGGCAAGCTCAAACGCTTCACGAGCGAGCTCTTCCGACACGCCTTCAATTTCATACAGGACCCGACCCGGTTGGATCTGGGCAACCCAGTACTCAACAGAACCTTTACCTTTACCCATACGAACTTCGAGCGGCTTCTTGGAGATCGGCTTATCAGGGAAGACGCGGATCCAGATTTTACCGCCACGCTTTACGTGACGTGTGATCGCACGACGGCCTGCTTCGATCTGACGCGCAGTGATGCGGCCGCGACCAGTAGCTTTAAGGCCGTATTCCCCGAAGCTGATCTTGCTTCCGCGATGCGCCAGGCCACGGTTGCGGCCTTTCATCATCTTGCGGAATTTCATACGCTTGGGCTGTAACATCGACTCGCTCTCCCCTTACCTGGAACCTTTCTTCTTGGGCGCGTTGCCGGAAGGCTGCTGTTGCTTAGCCTTGGCACGTACTTCCTCGATACCGCCGAGAATTTCACCCTTGAAGATCCACACTTTGACGCCGATAACGCCATAGGTGGTGTGAGCTTCGTAAGTGGCGTAGTCGATATCCGCACGCAACGTGTGCAGCGGAACGCGACCTTCGCGGTACCATTCGGTACGTGCGATTTCAGCGCCACCAAGACGACCTGACAGCTGAATCTTGATGCCACCAGCGCCAAGACGCATTGCGTTCTGTACCGCGCGCTTCATAGCACGACGGAACATGACGCGACGCTCAAGCTGACCCGCTACGTTAGCAGCGACTAGCTTGGCATCCAGCTCCGGCTTGCGAACTTCTTCGATGTTCACATGCACGGGAACGCCCATCATCTGGGTGAGATCGCGACGCAAACGGTCGACATCTTCACCTTTCTTACCAATCACGATACCCGGACGGGCAGTGTGAATGGTGATGCGGGCATTGTTCGCCGGACGCTCGATGTGGATGCGGCTAACAGAGGCGCTTTTAAGACGCTCTTCCAGGAAGCTACGCACTTCGAGATCGTTATTGAGCTTATCGGCGTAAGCGCCGCGCTCAGCATACCAGACAGAAGCATGGTCTTTGACGATGCCCAGTCGAATGCCTGTTGGATTGACTTTCTGACCCATCGGTCGACTCCTACTTCTCGGCTACCTTGACGGTGATGTGGCACGTGCGCTTCAAGATACGATCCGCACGCCCCTTGGCACGCGGCTTGATACGCTTGAGCGTCATGCCCTCATCGACGCAGATGGTCGAGACACGCAGCTCGTCAATATCCATGCCGTTATTTTCTTCCGCGTTTGCAATCGCGGATTGCAGCACCTTCTTAACCAGCTTGGCAGCCTTCTTCGGTGAGAAGGTCAGCAGGTCGAGTGCCTCGGCGACAGGTTTACCGCGCACCTGGTCAGCCACCAAACGGGCCTTCTGGGCGGATAAACGAGCGCCAAGCAGCTTAGCTGTGACTTCCATCTCTCAATCCTCTCTGGCTTACCGTTTGGCTTTTTTATCCGCCGCATGCCCACGATAAGTGCGGGTAGCAGCGAATTCGCCCAATTTGTGGCCAACCATTTCCTCGGATACGTGCACCGGGACGTGTTGGCGACCGTTATGGACCGCGATAGTGAGGCCTACCATATTGGGCAGGATCATAGAACGACGCGACCAGGTCTTGATCGGTTTACGGTCGTTCTTCTCCACTGCAGCCTCTACCTTCTTCAAAAGATGAAGGTCAATGAAGGGACCTTTCTTTAGTGAACGTGGCACAGCCGTTACCTCTTAATGTCTTGGCAATTTAGATCAACGCGTCTTGTTACGACGACGAATGATCAGCTTGTCGGTGCGCTTGTTCTTACGCGTCTTGTGACCCTTAGTCGGCACACCCCATGGGGATACCGGGTGACGACCACCACTGGTGCGGCCTTCGCCACCACCGTGTGGGTGATCGACTGGGTTCATCGCGACACCGCGAACAGTCGGACGCACGCCTCTCCAGCGCTTCGCACCGGCCTTGCCAAGTTGACGCAGGCTGTGCTCAGAGTTGCTCACTTCACCCAACGTCGCGCGGCACTCGGCCAACACTTTACGCATTTCGCCAGAGCGAAGACGCAGGGTGGCATAGTTACCTTCACGAGCAACCAACTGGGCGCTTGTACCGGCACTGCGAGCAATCTGCGCACCTTTACCCGGCTTGAGTTCGATGCAGTGCACCGTAGAACCCAACGGGACGTTACGCAGCGGCAAGGCATTGCCTTTCTTGATTGACGCGTTAACACCCGATTCCAGCACGTCACCCGCGCTGACACCTTTCGGTGCAATGATGTAACGACGCTCACCATCGGCATACTTCAGCAGTGCAATGTGCGCACTGCGGTTGGGATCGTGCTCCAGGCGCTCAACGGTGGCAGGAATGCCATCCTTGGTGCGCTTGAAATCGATCAACCGATAGTGGTGACGATGACCACCGCCCACGTGGCGGGTGGTGATACGACCGTAGTTATTCCGGCCGCCGGACTTGGACTGTTTTTCCAAAAGCGGTGCATAGGCACGGCCTTTAAACAGTTCCTCGCCAACGATCTTGACGACGTGGCGACGACCGGCGGAAGTGGGTTTGGTCTTGACGATTGCCATTATCCGTACTCCTGCCCTTATTCGGCGCCAGAGAAGTCTTCGAGCGTTTCACCCGCAGCCAGGGTCACATACGCTTTGCGGTAACCCTTACGCAGGCCAACGCCGTTCGCAGTACGCTTTGTTTTACCCTTCATGTTCAGTACCTGAACACTACCGACCTTTTTGCCGAAGAGTGCTTCAACGGCCTTTTTGATCTCGGGCTTGGTAGCATCAGATGCCACCTTGAAAACGTACTGGTTGCGCTCGGCTGCCATTGCGGCCTTTTCGGTCACGTGCGGCCCAAGCAGAACCTTAAATACGCGTTCCTGGTTCATGCCAGCTTCTCCTCGAATTTACGCAGGGCGGAGACGGTAATCAGCACCTTATCAAAGGCTACCAGGCTTACCGGGTCAGCTGCCGCGACATCCACCACGTCAACGTGGGGAAGGTTGCGCGCGGCTAAATAGAGCTTTTCGTCAACTTCTTCAGTAACGATCAACACTTTCTCAAGGTTGAGCTCTTTTAGCTTGGCAGCTACCTGCTTGGTCTTAGGCGCATCAACGACGAATTCTTCAATCGCGACTAAACGCTCTTGACGTACCAGCTCTGACAAGATGGAGCGCATCGCTGCACGGTACATCTTGCGGTTAACCTTCTGGGTGTAGTCTTGCGGACGCGCCGCGAAGGTTACGCCACCACTACGCCATAGCGGAGAGCGGATGGTACCGGCACGTGCACGACCGGTGCCTTTCTGACGCCACGGCTTTTTACCACCGCCACGAACGTCGGAACGACTCTTTTGTGCGCGGGTTCCCTGACGACCAGCCGCCAAATAGGCAGTGACAACCTGGTGAACGAGCGCTTCGTTGAATTCTTTGCCAAAAGTGGCGTCGGCTACTTCAACGGTACCCGTGCCTGCAGCAAGATTCAGATTCATTGGTAATTATCCCCTTCAGCCTGCTTTCACGGCGCTGCGAACGATAACGTCACTACCGGGAGCACCCGGTACGGCGCCTTTAATCAGCAGCAGGTTACGCTCGGCGTCGACACGGACGATCTCAAGGCTCTGCACGGTGCAACGGGCGTTACCCATTTGACCGGCCATCTTTTTGCCTTTGAAAACGCGACCCGGAGTCTGACACATGCCGATAGAACCCGGCGCGCGATGCGACAGAGAGTTACCGTGAGTCATATCTTGGGTGCGGAAGTTCCAGCGCTTAACAGCACCCTGGAAGCCTTTACCCTTAGAGGTGCCAGTCACGTCAACCATTTGACCAGCTTCGAAGAGGGATACGGTGATTTCGCCGCCTACTTCAGGAATCTCTTCGCCTTCTGCAAGACGAAATTCCATCAGTGCACGACCAGCTTCAACACCCGCCTTGGCAAACTGTCCAGCTTGCGCTTTGGTGAGGTGCTTAGCTTTACGAGAGCCAGATGTGACCTGAATCGCTGCGTAACCGTCAGACTCGACAGATTTAACGCGTGTAACACGATTAGGATCAACTTCAATAACGGTTACGGGCACAGACGCGCCGTCTTCGGTAAAGACACGGGTCATCCCGGCCTTTTTACCGACTAAACCGATAGTCATACTCAGTCTCCTATAGTGTACGGGGCTATCACCCGCTATGGCTGCCCTTTCCAGAGCATTCCACTAGCACATTGTATGGCGCCTCACGGCGCGGCGGCTGCTGCTCATGCCAACTCTTTACAAAGAGCGATGAGCGCTGGGCCGCAAAGTGACTAGTGTAATTAGTTGAGTTTGATTTGCACGTCTACGCCTGCGGCGAGATCAAGTTTCATCAAAGCATCAACAGTTTTTTCGGTCGGCTCAACAATGTCGAGCACACGCTTGTGCGTACGAATCTCATACTGGTCACGCGCATCTTTGTTGACGTGCGGTGAGATCAGAATGGTGTAACGCTCGCGGTTGGTCGGCAGCGGAATCGGACCACGAACCTGAGCACCAGTACGTTTAGCGGTTTCAACAATCTCCGCTGTAGACTGATCGATCAGGCGATGGTCGAAAGCTTTCAACCGAATGCGAATCTTTTGGTTCTGCATTTGCCCTAAACTCCAATGGATGTCGACGGCGCGAGCCGTCTACCCACGCATTCAAAGGATGCGCATTATAGGCACGCCAAAAGCCCATGTCAAACATTTGCTGTTGGTGCGCAGAAAAGGGGGCTCATCAGAGCCCCCTTCATCATTCAAGCATATTGCTTACTTGACGATCTTGGCCACAACGCCAGCACCGACAGTACGGCCGCCTTCACGAATAGCGAAGCGCAAGCCTTCGTCCATTGCGATCGGAGCGATCAAGGTAACAACCATTTGCACGTTGTCACCCGGCATGACCATTTCAACGCCTTCCGGCAGTTCACAAGTACCGGTTACGTCGGTGGTACGGAAGTAGAACTGCGGACGGTAGCCCTTGAAGAAAGGCGTGTGACGACCGCCCTCTTCCTTGGACAGTACGTAAACTTCTGCTTCGAAGGTAGTGTGCGGGTTGATGGTGCCCGGCTTAGCCAGTACCTGGCCACGCTCGACGTCATCACGCTTAGTACCACGCAGCAGGGCGCCAACGTTCTCACCAGCACGACCTTCGTCGAGCAGTTTGCGGAACATTTCAACACCGGTAACGATCGTTTTGGTGGTGTCGCGGATACCCACGATTTCCACTTCTTCGCCCGCTTTAACGATGCCGCGCTCTACACGACCGGTAACAACAGTACCGCGACCAGAGATAGAGAACACGTCTTCGATCGGCATCAGGAACGGCTGATCAATAGCACGCTCCGGCTCAGGGATGTAAGCATCCAGAGCCTTGATCAGATTGGCAACGGCAGTGGTACCCATGCCCTTGTCATCTTCACCGTTCAGTGCCATCAGCGCAGAACCAGTGATGATCGGCGTGTCGTCGCCCGGGAAGTCGTACTGATCGAGAAGCTCACGAACTTCCATCTCAACCAGCTCGAGCAGCTCTTCATCATCGACCATGTCCGCTTTGTTCAGGAACACAACGATGAACGGTACGCCAACCTGACGAGACAGCAGGATGTGCTCGCGAGTCTGCGGCATCGGGCCGTCTGCTGCAGAACATACCAGGATTGCGCCGTCCATCTGCGCAGCACCGGTGATCATGTTCTTGACGTAGTCGGCGTGCCCTGGGCAGTCGACGTGCGCGTAGTGACGATCTTCAGACTGATATTCCACGTGGGAAGTAGCGATGGTGATACCGCGCTCACGCTCTTCAGGAGCGTTATCGATGGTATCAAACTCACGCCAGTCGCCGCCGAAAACCTCAGCAGACACGCGGGTCAGGGCCGCCGTCAGGGTCGTTTTACCGTGGTCGACGTGACCAATGGTGCCGACGTTGACGTGCGGTTTGGAACGTTCAAATTTTTCCTTAGCCACTGCTATAACCTCTTTACGTTAGCTAACGGTTAACCGTTTTGATTGATGACGGCTTCAACGACGCTGGAGGGCGCCTCGTCGTACTTCGAGAACTCCATAGAGTAGCTCGCACGGCCCTGGGTTTGTGAGCGCAGATCGGTTGCATAACCGAACATCTCACCCAATGGCACCGTCGCACGAATGACTTTACCAGAAGAGGAGTCATCCATACCCTGCACCAGGCCGCGACGACGGCTCAGGTCACCCATGACGTCACCCATAAATTCTTCGGGGGTCACGATTTCGACCTTCATCACCGGCTCCAGCAGCACGGCCTTGGCCTTCCTGGCACCTTCTTTTACTGCCATAGAAGAAGCAATCTTAAACGCAGTCTCGTTAGAGTCTACGTCGTGGAAGGAGCCATCAAACAGCGTTACTTTAACGTCGATCATCGGGTAACCCGCGATGACGCCGTTTTTGAGCTGCTCAAAAGCACCCTTCTCAACCGCAGGTACGTATTCCTTGGGAACCGTGCCACCCACGATTTCTGAGTTGAACTTGAAGAACAGTTCGTCTTCGCCTTCACCCTTCTCTTCTGCTGTCAGCGGCTCGATACGCAGCCAAACGTGACCATACTGACCACGACCACCGGACTGACGTACGAACTTGCCTTCTTGCTCGATGCTGCCGCGAATCGTTTCACGGTAGGCAACCTGCGGCTTACCGATATTGGCTTCAACCTTAAACTCGCGACGCATACGGTCAACAAGGATATCCAGGTGAAGCTCACCCATACCAGAAATAATCGTCTGGCCGGTTTCTTCGTCGGTTTTGACCTGGAAAGAAGGGTCTTCTTGAGCAAGCTTGCCCAGAGCAACACCCATTTTCTCTTGGTCTGCCTTAGATTTAGGCTCTACGGCTACCGAGATAACCGGATCAGGGAACTCCATACGCTCGAGAACGATCTTGTTATCGATGTCGCACAGGGTATCACCCGTAGTGACGTCTTTCAGACCGATACAAGCAGCGATGTCGCCCGCCAGAACTTCTTTGATCTCTTCGCGGGAGTTGGCGTGCATCTGTACGATACGGCCAACGCGCTCTTTCTTCTGCTTGACGGAGTTATACACACCGTCACCAGATTTCAGAACACCCGAGTAGACGCGGATAAAGGTCAGCGTACCAACGAAGGGGTCAGTGGCGATTTTAAACGCCAGAGCCGCAAACGGCGCACTGTCATCAGCCTCACGGGTATCGACGGTGCCATCTTTGTCGTCAAGCTCACCTTCGATCGCCTTAACTTCAGTCGGCGAAGGCATGTATTCGATAACGCCATCCAGCACTGCCTGAACGCCTTTGTTCTTAAAGGCAGAACCACAGGTAACCAGAACGATATCGTTAGCCAGGGTGCGCGCACGCAGACCAGCCTTGATCTCTTCAATCGACAGCTCACCGCCTTCGAGGTACTTCTCCATCAGCTCGTCAGAGCCTTCGGCAGCCGCCTCGACCATCTCTTCGCGATACTTTGCAGCTGTTTCTTGCAATTCAGCCGGAATATCCACGAGGTCATAATTCATACCCAGGCTTTCCTCATCCCACAGGATAGCCTTCATCTGAATCAGGTCGATAACGCCTTTAAAGTCCTCTTCCGTGCCCCAGTTAATCTGGATCGGCACAGCGTTGGCACCCAGCCGCTCTTTCAGCTGGTTGACAACCATGAAGAAGTCAGCGCCGGTACGATCCATCTTGTTGACGAAAACCATACGCGGAACTTCGTACTTGTTGGCCTGGCGCCATACTGTTTCGGTCTGCGGCTGAACGCCGGAAGAACCACACAGAACAACAACCGCACCATCGAGTACGCGTAGAGAACGCTCAACTTCGATCGTGAAGTCAACGTGCCCTGGTGTGTCGATAATGTTGATACGGTGCTCAGGGAACTGCTTGCTCATGCCCTGCCAGAAACAGGTAGTCGCAGCTGAGGTGATAGTAATACCACGCTCCTGCTCCTGCTCCATCCAGTCCATGGTCGCAGCACCATCGTGCACTTCGCCCACTTTATGGGAAAGGCCGGTGTAGAACAGTACACGCTCGGTCGTCGTGGTTTTACCCGCGTCGACGTGAGCGACGATACCGATATTACGGTAACGATTTAGTGGAGTCTTGCGTGCCACGGTGAAACTCCCGTTTGTTGGCGATGCTCGTTAATTTAGCGGCGTATGCAAGCGAGGCTTATGCGACCGCCGCCACCCTTGAGGGTAGCGGTTAGGTATTACAACAGAGCGACTCAGCAAACACTTCGCCATGCTGAACAACGTGCATATTAAAACCCTAAAGCCATACTTAAAAACGCCGTACTTAGAAACGCCGATTTTAGAAACGCTGACCTTAGATACGCGTACCTTAGAAACGGTAGTGCGAGAAGGCCTTGTTGGCTTCTGCCATGCGATGCACGTCTTCGCGCTTCTTAACGGCAGAACCTTTACCTTCAGCGGCATCCAGCATTTCACCCGCCAGACGCTGCACCATGGTTTTCTCACCGCGACGACGCGCCGCGTCTACCAGCCAGCGCATTGCTAGCGCTTGACGGCGAGACGGACGTACTTCAACCGGCACCTGATAGGTCGCACCACCAACGCGGCGCGACTTCACTTCGACCATCGGCTGGATGGCTTCCAGCGCCTTGTCGAAGATCTCCAGCGGATCTTCTTTACTACGCTCGGCAACCTTGTCCAACGCACCGTAGACGATACGCTCAGCTATGGACTTCTTGCCGCTGACCATCAGGTGGTTCATGAACTTCGCCAGACGCTCACTTCCGAACTTAGGATCCGGCAGAATCTCGCGTTTAGCTACTACTCTTCTTCTAGGCATGATAAGCCCTCAATTAAGGATCTTTCAGGTAAACCCGGAACTCCTGCAGCCTGTGTACGCTATTCAAATACGACAGGCGCCGCCCGACCTTACTCTTATCAGACCGTCAAATTCGTGAAAATCGTTACTCAGCATACCCTGTGGGCAGGATAGCGCTGTACAGCTGAACTATTCCTAACAACCCATCCCTAAGGATTAGTCGATTAGGACTTAGGACGCTTAGTACCGTATTTAGAACGACCCTGACGACGATTTTGAACGCCAGAGGTGTCAAGGGCGCCACGAACGGTGTGATAACGCACACCTGGCAAATCCTTTACACGACCGCCGCGAATCAAAACGACAGAGTGTTCTTGAAGGTTGTGACCTTCACCACCGATGTAAGAAGACACTTCAAAGCCGTTGGTAAGGCGCACACGGCAAACCTTACGCAGAGCCGAGTTAGGCTTCTTAGGTGTAGTGGTGTAAACGCGCGTACAAACGCCACGTTTTTGCGGACAGGCCTGCAGCGCTGGCACGTCACTTTTGGTGACGGGGCGCTTGCGCGGCTTGCGCACTAGCTGATTAATCGTTGCCATGGTGTTTAGCTGACTCCAATGGTTGCCTTGGCCTATTAACAAATACAAGCAGCGGATGCGGGCGCACCCACCCCACTGTTAAAGGCTGCGCATTCTAAAGGCTGACCCTAGGTCGCGTCAAGCCTTGCCGGCGGTTTTACCGGCAAGGTGACGCTTTTTCAGGTCAGCTACTCGTTTTACTTACTCATTTTACCTACCGCTTTAGGTGCCAGACCTACAGCTCATCGTCAGAGTCGAGAGCAGTCAACTGAGCACCCAGCTCCTGTTCGACTTCGGTAGCCGAAGGATTGAACAGTTGCTCTACGTCTTCGCGCTTGCGACGACGCTCTGCGTGGTGAGTCAAGCCCGTACCAGCCGGTATCAGGCGACCAACCACCACGTTTTCTTTCAGGCCGCGCAGGTAATCGCGCTTGCCGGTCACCGCTGCTTCGGTCAGTACGCGGGTTGTCTCCTGGAAGGAGGCCGCGGAAATGAACGACTCGGTGGCCAGACTGGCCTTGGTGATACCCAGCAGCATACGCTGATACTTGGCCGGGAATTTCTTCTCTTTCTCAAGGCGTTCGTTCTGTTCCAGCACGCGAACCAGTTCAGCCTGGTCGCCCGTGATGAAGTCAGAATCGCCCGAATCAGTAATCTCTACCTTGCGCAGCATCTGACGCACAATGACTTCGATGTGCTTGTCGTTGATACCTACGCCCTGCAGACGGTAAACGTCCTGTACTTCGGCAGTGATGTACTTGGCAAGCTCCTCAACACCCAGCAAGCGCAGGATATCGTGCGGATTGCTCGGCCCATCGGAAATTACCTCACCCTTCTCGACAGTTTCGCCTTCGAAGACGGCAATTTGACGCCATTTCGGAATCAGCGCTTCAAACGGATCGCCAGACTCCGGAGTAATGGTCAGACGGCGCTTACCTTTGGTCTCTTTACCGAAGCTGATCACACCGCTGATCTCGGCCAGGATCGAGGACTCTTTCGGCTTACGCGCTTCGAACAAGTCAGCAACCCGCGGCAGACCACCGGTGATGTCTTTGTTCGCCGAGGCTTCTACCGGGATACGGGCAACTACTTCACCTACCCCGATCGTCACACCATCGTCGACCGAAATAATCGAGTTACCCGGCAGCAGGTACTGAACCGGGGTGTTAGAGCCCGATACAGAGACGTACTCGCCAGAGCTGTCTTGCAGCATAACCATTGGGCGCTTGTCGCGACCGGCCATGGGACGTGCTGCAGACTCGATCACCTCAATGGAGGAGAGGCCGGTCATCTCATCGACGCTGCGGTGCATGGTGACACCCTCGTCGAGATCGATGAACTGCGCCTTACCTTCTACTTCGGCAACGATCGGGTGAGTGTGCGGATCCCATTTGGCCACTGTCGCACCAGCGTCGACCACGTCGCCGTCGCGTACAGAAAGCTCAGCACCGTAAGGGAGCTTATAGTACTCGCGCTCACGGCCATGGTCGTCAGCAACGGCCAGGGCGCTAGAACGCGATACAACAACCAGCTTGCCGTCGGCACGCTCAACGTGCTTGATGTTGTGCAGACGAACCTTACCGCCGTGCTTCACTTGTACGCTATCCACGGCTGACGAACGCGATGCCGCACCACCGATGTGGAAGGTACGCATGGTCAACTGGGTTCCCGGCTCACCGATGGACTGTGCGGCGATAACGCCGACGGCTTCACCGATGTTGACCTGATGGCCACGGGCCAAGTCACGGCCGTAACAGGAGGCACACACGCCGTGTGCGGTCTCACAGGTAATCGTAGAGCGTACGATGATCTCGTCGACACCCATGGTGTCGAGCTCGGCACACCATTTCTCGTCGAGCAAGGTACCTTTAGCGATCAATACTTCACCGCTGCCAGGGTGAACTACATCCTGAGCGACGACACGACCCAGCACGCGCTGGGAAAGCGGTACGATGATGTCGCCGCCTTCGATGATCGGGTGCAGGGTCAAGCCATTTTCGGTACCACAGTCGACTTCGGTGATGACCAGGTCTTGCGCTACGTCTACCAAACGACGGGTCAGGTAACCGGAGTTGGCGGTTTTCAACGCCGTATCCGCAAGACCTTTACGTGCACCGTGGGTCGAGATGAAGTACTGAAGTACGTTCAGACCTTCACGGAAGTTGGCGACGATCGGCGTTTCGATGATCGAACCGTCCGGCTTGGCCATCAGGCCACGCATACCCGCCAGCTGGCGGATCTGGGCGGCACTACCACGGGCACCGGAGTCGGCCATGATGAAGACGCTGTTGAACGAGTCCTGCTCAACTTCGTTACCATCACGATCGATGACGGTCTCTTTAGAGATACCCACCATCATCGCCTTGGCGACTTTATCGTTGGCCTTGGACCAGATATCGATAACCTTGTTGTACTTCTCACCCGCTGTTACCAGGCCAGAAGAGAACTGGTCTTCGATCTCTTTAACTTCGGCTTCCGCTGCATCAACGATTTCAGTTTTTGCTTCGGGAATAACGAAGTCGTTAACACCGATTGAGGCGCCGGACCAGGTCGCCAGACGGAAACCGGTATACATCAGCTGGTCAGCGAAAATGACGGTCGGCTTGAGGCCGGCACGACGATAAACTTCGTTGATCAGGCTGGAGATCGCCTTCTTCTTCATCGGCTGGTCGATCAGCTCGAAGGGCACACCTTCGGGCAGAATGCGGAACAGCAGTGCACGGCCTACCGTCGTATCGTAAATACGGCGGTGGAAGCTACGCTCGCCGCTCTCTTCTTCGATATCGATTTCGTCCAGACGCACTTTGACCCGGGCGTGCAGCGATACTGACTGAGTACCAAAAGCACGCTCAACTTCATTAAGGTCAGAGAACACCATGCCTTCGCCTTTGGCGTTGATCTTTTCGCGGGTCATGTAATAGAGACCCAGAACAACGTCTTGCGACGGTACGATGATCGGTTCGCCGTTAGCGGGCGACAGTACGTTGTTGGTGGCCATCATCAGCGCACGGGCTTCAAGCTGCGCTTCCAGCGTCAGCGGTACGTGTACCGCCATCTGGTCACCGTCAAAGTCGGCGTTATAAGCAGCACATACCAGCGGGTGCAGCTGAATGGCTTTACCTTCGATCAGCAGCGGCTCAAACGCCTGGATGCCCAGACGGTGAAGCGTGGGTGCGCGGTTCAGCAGCACCGGATGCTCGCGGATAACATCGGCAAGGATGTCCCACACTTCCGGCAGTTCGCGCTCGACCATCTTCTTGGCGGCTTTGATCGTTGAGGCGTAGCCCAGCGACTGCAGCTTGGAGTAGATAAACGGCTTGAACAGCTCAAGGGCCATTTTCTTGGGCAGACCACACTGGTGCAGACGCAGGGTCGGACCTACGGTAATTACCGAACGGCCCGAGTAGTCGACGCGCTTACCCAGCAGGTTCTGACGGAAACGACCCTGCTTACCTTTGATCATGTCGGCGAGCGATTTCAGCGGACGCTTGTTAGAGCCCGTGATCGCGCGGCCACGACGACCGTTATCAAGCAGTGCATCGACGGCTTCCTGAAGCATACGCTTCTCGTTGCGCACGATAATATCCGGCGCATTGAGATCCAGCAGACGCTTCAAGCGGTTGTTACGGTTGATCACACGACGGTAAAGGTCGTTGAGATCAGAGGTCGCGAAGCGGCCACCGTCCAGCGGTACCAGCGGACGCAGATCCGGCGGCAGCACGGGCAGCACTTCCATGACCATCCACGCCGGCGCGTTGCCGGAGTGGTAGAAGGCTTCAAGCAGCTTGAGGCGCTTGGAGAGCTTCTTGATCTTGGTTTCGGAGTTAGTCTGCGGAATCTCTTCGCGCAGGTGGTTAATCTCTTCTTCCAGATCGATGTCTTTGAGCAGTTCCTGAACGGCTTCGGCACCCATGCGGGCATCAAAGTCGTCGCCGAACTCTTCCAACGCTTCAAAGTACTGCTCGTCGTTCATCAGCTGACCACGCTCCAGCGTGGTCATGCCTGGATCGATAACGACAAAGCTTTCGAAGTACAGCACGCGCTCGATATCACGCAGGGTCATATCGAGGAACATGCCGATACGCGACGGCAGTGACTTCAGAAACCAAATATGCGCCACCGGAGAGGCGAGCTCGATGTGCCCCATGCGCTCACGGCGCACGGCGGCTTTGGTCACTTCAACGCCACATTTTTCGCAAATGATGCCGCGGTGCTTCATGCGCTTGTACTTGCCGCACAGGCACTCGTAGTCTTTTACCGGGCCAAAGATCTTGGCGCAGAACAGGCCATCCCGCTCCGGTTTAAAGGTACGATAGTTGATGGTCTCAGGCTTCTTCACCTCGCCAAACGACCAGGAGCGAATCATGTCCGGCGACGCCAGGGTAATCTTGATCGCGTCAAACTCTTCGGACTGAGACTGCGATTTGAGTACTTTCACCAAATCTTTCATGGGACGGCTCCTAGCTCTCTAACTCGATATCGATGCCCAGCGAGCGGATTTCCTTCACGAGTACGTTGAAGGATTCCGGCATGCCTGCCTGCATGGTGTGGTCGCCATCCACGATGTTTTTGTACATCTTGGTGCGGCCTTCGACGTCGTCCGACTTGACGGTGAGCATCTCTTGTAGCGTGTATGCAGCGCCGTAAGCTTCCAGCGCCCACACTTCCATCTCACCGAAGCGCTGACCACCGAATTGCGCCTTACCACCCAAGGGCTGCTGGGTAACCAGCGAGTAAGAACCGGTAGAGCGCGCATGCATCTTGTCGTCTACCAAGTGGTTAAGCTTCAGCATGTACATGTAGCCAACGGTGACCGGACGGTCAAAAGCATCACCGGTACGGCCATCGAACAGGGCCATCTGACCCGACTCGGGGATGTCCGCTAGCTTCAGCAGGTGCTTGATTTCGTGCTCTTTGGCACCGTCAAACACCGGCGTTGCCATGGGCACACCACCTTTGAGGTTCTTCGCCAGGGCAATGATCTCGTCGTCCGTCAGGGAGTCGAGATCTTCAACGCGCGTACCTTGCGTATTGTAGATCTGCCCCAGGAAGTCACGGATCTCGGCCACTTGCTGTCCACGTGCGTCGCGCAGCATGGCTTCGATCTTGACGCCCAAGCCACGTGCCGCCATACCCAGGTGGGTTTCCAGAATCTGACCGACGTTCATACGCGACGGTACACCCAGCGGGTTCAGTACCACGTCGACCGGCTCGCCCTTCTCATCAAAAGGCATGTCTTCGATGGGCATAATCGCCGAGATAACACCTTTGTTACCGTGACGACCGGCCATCTTGTCACCCGGCTGGATGCGACGCTTGACCGCCATGTAGACCTTGACGATTTTTAGCACGCCCGGTGCGAGATCATCGCCCTGGGTCAGCTTGCGCTTCTTATCTTCAAAGCGCTCGTCCATCTCTTTGCGACGGGTTTCCAGCTGTTCGTCGGCCTGAGCCAGCAGCTCATTAAACGACTCATCCTGCAGACGCAGCTTGAACCACTGCTGACGCGGCAACTCATCCAGGTACGCTTCGTCGAGCACGTCACCTTTCTTGAGGTTCGGTCCGCCGTTAACAGCCTGGCCGTCAAGGGTACGCTTTAGACGCTCAAAGGTGGCGTCTTCGGCGATACGGTAAGTCTCTTGGAGATCCTTACGAACTTCATCCAGCTGAGTGCGCTCGATTGACAGGGCGCGTGAATCTTTTTCAACGCCGTCACGAGTAAACACCTGCACGTCGATGACCGTACCTTTCATGCCGGTAGGGGCACGCAGGGAAGTGTCTTTAACGTCAGACGCTTTCTCGCCGAAGATGGCACGTAGCAGCTTCTCTTCGGGCGTCAGTTGGGTTTCACCTTTCGGCGTCACCTTACCGACCAGAATATCCCCCGGGCCGACTTCGGCACCGATGTAGACAACGCCCGCTTCATCCAACTTGGAGAGCGCAGACTCGCCCACGTTGGGGATATCGGAAGTAATCTCTTCAGAACCCAACTTGGTGTCGCGAGACACACAGGTCAGTTCCTGAATGTGAATCGTGGTGAAACGGTCTTCTTGAACGACCCGCTCGGAAAGCAGGATGGAGTCCTCGAAGTTGTAGCCGTTCCAGGGCATGAACGCGATGCGCATGTTCTGGCCAAGCGCCAGGTCACCCATATCCACCGACGGGCCGTCGGCGAGAATGTCGCCGCGTGCCACGCTGTCACCAGGCCGCACGATCGGGCGCTGGTTCATACAGGTGTTCTGGTTCGAGCGGGTGTACTTGGTCAGGTTGTAGATATCCACACCGGCTTCACCGCCGATGATTTCATCTTCATTAACCCGTACCACGACACGACGCGCATCAACGGAATCAATCACGCCGCCGCGATTGGCCACCGCACAGACGCCGGAGTCACGGGCAACAAAGCGCTCCATGCCCGTACCTACCAGCGGCTTATCGGCACGCAGGGTCGGTACCGCCTGACGCTGCATGTTAGAACCCATCAAGGCGCGGTTGGCGTCATCGTGCTCCAGGAACGGAATCAATGCCGCTGCGACGGAGACCACCTGACGTGGCGATACGTCCATCAGCGTCACTTGCTCAGGACGCATAAAGGTAGTTTCACCGCGGTGACGAACCTGAACCAGGTCATCACTTAGCTTGTTGGACTCATCTACCGCTGCTGACGCCTGGGCGATAACGAAATCGCCCTCTTCGATCGCCGAGAGGTGAACGATGTCGTCGGTCAGCTGACGATCAACCACTTTACGGTACGGCGTCTCGAGGAAACCGTAGCTGTTGGTGTGGCTGTAAGTGGCCAGCGAGTTAATCAGACCGATGTTCGGGCCTTCCGGCGTTTCGATTGGGCATAGACGCCCGTAGTGCGTGGCGTGAACGTCACGTACTTCGAAGCCAGCACGCTCACGGGTCAAACCACCGGGGCCGAGTGCCGACACACGACGCTTGTGGGTAACCTCAGAGAGCGGGTTGTTCTGATCCATAAACTGGGAAAGCTGGCTGGAACCGAAGAACTCTTTCACCGCCGCCGCAACCGGCTTGGCGTTGATCAAGTCTTGGGGCATCAGGCCTTCGCTTTCCGCCATGGAAAGACGCTCTTTCACCGCACGCTCTACACGCACCAGGCCAACGCGGAACTGGTTCTCTGCCATTTCGCCTACACAGCGAATACGGCGGTTACCCAGGTGATCGATATCGTCAACGTCACCGAAGCCGTTACGGATATTGATCAGCTCGCGCAGCACATCGAGGATGTCTTTGCGATCCAGCACGCCGGAGCCGGTATCGGTATCACGGCGCAGGCGGCGGTTGAACTTCATGCGGCCAACGCCCGACAGGTCGTAGCGGTCCTCAGAGAAGAACAGGTTGTTAAACAGCGTCTCGGCAGACTCTTTGGTGGGCGGCTCGCCGGGGCGCATCATGCGGTAAATTTCGACTAACGCTTCAAGCGCGGAATTGGTTGCATCCAGCTTCAAGGTGTCGGAAATAAAGGAACCGCAGTCGAGATCGTTGGTGTAAAGCGTCTCTACCAGGGTAATGCCGCCCTGGGCCATACGCTCAAGCACTTCGGGGGTGATCTCGGTATTACACGGACAGATCAGCTCGCCCGTTTTGGAATCGATTTGGTCTTTGGCCAGGGTTTTGCCGAACAGGTACTCCATCGGCACGTCCAGACGCTCAAGGCCGGCTTTTTCAAGCTGGCGAATGTGCTTCTGGGTAATCCGACGACCCTCTTCAACGATCACATTACCTTCGCCATCCTTGATGTCGAAAGTAGCCGTTTCGCCGCGCAGGCGCGACGGTACCAACTCCACAGAGAAACCGGATTTCTCAATGTGGAAGACGCTGGTTTCAAAGAACTCGGCCAGGATCTCTTCGGTGTTCATCCCCAGCGCACGCATCAATACCGAGGCCGGCAGTTTGCGGCGACGGTCAATACGCACAAAGACGTTGTCTTTGGGGTCAAACTCGAAGTCCAACCAAGAGCCACGGTAAGGAATTACGCGAGCTGAGTAGAGCAGCTTGCCGGAGGAGTGGCTCTTACCTTTGTCGTGATCGAAGAACACACCGGGCGAGCGGTGGAGCTGGGAGACGATAACCCGCTCAGTACCATTAATCACAAAGGTACCGTTCTCAGTCATCAGGGGGATTTCCCCCATGTAGACTTCTTGCTCTTTGATATCTTTAATTGCTTTGTTCGAGGAGTCGCGATCATAGATGATCAAGCGAACCTTGACGCGCAGCGGGGCGGAGTAAGTCACGCCGCGCAGCTGGCACTCCTTAACATCGAACGCCGGCGTACCGAAGCGGTAGCTGACATACTCAAGCGCTGCATTGCCGGAGAAGCTCTCAATCGGAAACACGGACTTGAATGCCGCGTGCAGACCGACCTCGTGACGCTCGTCGGGCGAACGATCTTGCTGGAGGAAGTCGTAATAGGAATCAAGCTGGATCGCCAGCAAGTAAGGCACATCCATCACTTGGGGCAGTTTGCCGAAATCCTTGCGGATGCGTTTTTTCTCAGTATATGAGTAAGCCATCTGTATTCCCCAGCTTGTTCACCATGGGTGACCGATGCGTGGTCATCGCTGCCCGGCGGGCTTCGTCAGACGCAGACAGCAAGCTCCTAAATCGGTAGCTCGCCGTCGAAAATCTAGTTCGATAACACTGTAGTCGATAACACTATGTTCAATAACGCTTTTACGTTTCTGTTGTTTCCGCTATTTGCCAACAGCGCCGCTGCTCTTAAACGTCAGTTACAACAGAAAAAGGCCGGCAGCGGGATATCCCGCCGCCAGCCGTGGAAGCTTACGCAGCGCGTAAAGCCGTCCGCACAAGAATTACTTGAGCTCGACGGTTGCGCCCGCTTCTTCCAGCTTGGCTTTAGCTGCTTCAGCGTCGTCTTTAGACATGCCTTCTTTGATAGTCGCCGGAGCGCCGTCAACAGCACCTTTAGCTTCTTTCAAGCCAAGGCCGGTGATCTCACGTACTGCTTTGATGACGTTAACTTTCTTGTCGCCAGCAGACGTCAGAACAACGTCAAACTCAGTCTGCTCTTCAGCGGCTTCGCCGCCACCAGCAGCCGGACCAGCCATCACAGCAGCAGCGGCAGAAACGCCGAATTTCTCTTCCATTGCTTCGATCAGCTCGACAACTTCCATTACGGTCATGTCGGCTACAGCATTGATGATATCGTCTTTAGACAGTGCCATTGTTTCGTTCCTAACTTTGCGGGAGTCTCGGTCAGCCGAGGACTCAGGATTCATTGCTCGGTTCAGGCAGCGTATCGATCAGATCGTTCACGCCACCTGCAAGAAACGCTGCTTAAGCAGCTTCTGCTTCTTGCTTCTGGTCGCGCAGTGCGGCCAGAGTACGAACCAGCTTGCCAGCGGAGGCTTCTTTCATTACCGACATCAACTTGGCAATTGCTTCGTCGTGTGTCGGTAGGGTTGCCAGACGGTCAATGTCAGCAGCCGGAATCAGCTCACCTTCGTAGGCCAACGCTTTTACTTCGAAGTTCTTGTCCGTTTTAGCAATCTCTTTGAACAGACGAGCGGCAGCGCCCGGATGGTCAGTAGAGAAAGCCAACAATGTAGGACCAACGAAGCTATCGTTCAAGCACTCCCACTGAGTGCCCTCGAGAGCGCGGCGAGCCAGCGTGTTACGTACAACACGTAGCTCTACACCATTCTCACGCGCCTGCTTGCGCAGATCGGTCATTTTACCAACCGTAACGCCGCGAGAATCAGCAACTACGACGGAGAGTGCGCCCTTGGCCGCTTCACTGACCTCGGCAACAATCGCTTTCTTGCCTTCAAGTGCTAGTGGCACAGTGATCACTCCTTCGTGCCGGAACCCTAGAAGGTTCCGGTGGTTACCATCTCTTCCCACTCTGCTGTGCTAAAAACGCTGCAAAGCGGGAAGCCTTGGGGATGGTGCTCACCAGAAAGCCGTTTAAAGCTAAACCAACTGGCGGCCACACCATCTGCGCAGGCGCTTCTGAGGCAATTAAGCCGCGCTGGTGGGTACGAAAAGATGTACTGATCAAGCGCGGCACCTGCGGTCTTTGACGATGCCCCGGCCAGTGATAGACACCAAACGGGGGACCGCAAAGTTCTTGCTCGGTTCCTACAAAAAAACAACGATGACTCGCTTACGCGAAAGCAGAGTGATCGATCGTCAAACCCGGGCCCATGGTAGTAGACAGGGTCATTTTTTTGAAGTAAATGCCTTTAGACGAGCTCGGCTTAAGGCGCTTCAGGTCAGCAACCAGGGCTTCCAGGTTGCCGTTAATGGCTGCTGCGTCAAAATCCACTTTACCCAGAGTAGTATGGATAATGCCGTTTTTGTCGGTACGGAAACGCACCTGACCCGCTTTAGCATTTTTAACCGCTGTCGCCACATCAGGCGTTACGGTGCCAACTTTCGGGTTAGGCATCAGGCCACGTGGGCCTAGAATCTGACCCAACTGGCCGACTACGCGCATGGCATCTGGCGAAGCGATAACGACGTCAAAATCCATCACGCCTTTTTTCACTTGCTCAGCCAAGTCATCCATACCCACGATGTCGGCACCGGCTTCTTTAGCGGCATCGGCATTGGCACCCTGGGTGAAGACCGCAACGCGTACGTCTTTACCGGTACCGTTAGGCATGACGGTAGCGCCACGCACAACCTGGTCGGATTTACGCGGGTCAACGCCCAGATTGATGGCGACATCAACGGACTCTTTGAATTTAACAGTAGACAGCTCGGAGAGAAGCGCTACCGCTTCTTCAATAGAGTAGGCTTTAGTGGTGTCTACTTTTTCGCGAATGATTTTCGCACGCTTAGACAGTTTAGCCATGATCAGAGACCCTCCACGTTTAGGCCCATGCTGCGCGCGCTGCCAGCAATGGTGCGTACAGCTGCATCGAGATTCGCAGCCGTTAAATCAGGCTCTTTAGTCTTGGCGATCTCTTCAAGCTGTTCACGCGTTACGGTGCCGACCTTCTTCTTGTTCGGCTCACCAGAACCGGACTTGATACCAGCGGCTTTTTTCAGCAGCACGGCAGCAGGCGGCGTCTTGGTAACGAACGTGAAGCTACGGTCAGAGTAGACAGTGATCACGACTGGCGTCGGCAGGCCCGGCTCAATTTCTTGAGTCGCGGCGTTGAACGCCTTACAGAATTCCATGATATTCACGCCGTGCTGACCCAGTGCTGGGCCTACCGGCGGGCTTGGATTGGCTTTACCTGCAGCAACCTGCAGTTTGATGTAAGCCTGTACTTTCTTGGCCATCGTTTATGCTCCAATTGGGTAATAGCGCCCGAAGGCTCCCCGGTACCAGCGAGACAACCGCCAGGTCATCTCACGCGAATCAAAACTTACTCTTCCTCAACCTGAGACTTATTCTTTCTCAACCTGAGAAAATTCTAACTCAACAGGTGTAGAGCGCCCGAAGATCAGCACGCTGACATGCAGACGACTCTTTTCGTAATTAACTTCTTCGACAACACCGTTGAAATCGGCAAACGGCCCGTCGACAACACGTACTGACTGACCGGGCTCAAACATCGTTTTAGGCCGCGGCTTATCAGTACCGTCTTTAACGCGCAGCAAAATGGCATCTGCTTCGCGAGAAGTGATTGGCGCAGGTTTCTCTTTTGTACCACCGATAAAGCCCATAACACGCGGCGTCTCATTGACGAGGTGCCAGGTTTCGTCGGCCATCTCCATCTCGACCAATACGTAGCCGGGATAAAACTTGCGCTCGCTCTTGCGTCGCTTGCCGTCACGCATTTCGACAACTTCTTCAGTTGGCACCAGAATTTCGCCAAAGCGATCTTCCATACCATACATCTTCACACGCTCAATCAATGAGCGCATGACATGCTTTTCAAAGCCAGAATAAGCGTGAACGACGTACCAACGTTTGGACATGAATGCTCCTAACCAATGACGCCGGACATCGCCCAGCCAAGAAGAGTGTCGATCAACCACAGCATTAGCCCCACCACCAAAACGGCCACTAGCACAATGGCCGTGGTTTGAATGGTTTCGGCTCGGGTCGGCCATACAACGCGCTGAATCTCTTTCTTGGCGCTTCTGGCAAGCTCTACTAAATCACGACCTTTGGTAGTGGTTAGCGCGATTAAACCCGCAATCACACACAACACCACTACGCCAAGCACGCGGTAGAGCAGGCCAATATCGGCGAAATAGGTATTACCAACAACAGCAACGACAAGCAGCGCTACGACCGCCGCCCACTTGAGCCCGTCATGGCGCGTCTGTTGCACCTCGGCGCCATGTTTTACAGAACCAGGCTTCATAAAAACGAGACTCCTCAGGGTGCGGCGAACGATAAAAGAATTTTGGAAAAAGACATACCAACCTGGGGAAGGTTGGCAGGCCAGGAGGGAATCGAACCCCCAACCTGCGGTTTTGGAGACCGCTGCTCTGCCAATTGAGCTACTGGCCTGTATCGTCGTACTGACTTTCTATTTTCTAGCTTCTATCTACTTTTTGCTTCTACTTCTGCTAACAAGCGTCTTTTCGACCGCCTATACAACAGCGGGCGCCATGGTAGCGGAGAAACCCACACCTGACAACCCCTTCTTTACGCTCGAGCGCTACAAAAACCCACCCAAACGCAGAGACAAAAAAAGCGAGCTTCGCTCGCTTGATCTGCAATATGGAGCTCATGGACGGAATTGAACCGTCGACCTCACCCTTACCAAGGGTGTGCTCTACCCCTGAGCTACATGAGCCAAACACATCAACTGGAGCGGGCGGCGGGAATCGAACCCGCACCATCAGCTTGGAAGGCTGAGGTTCTACCATTGAACTACGCCCGCAGAACCTGTCTAGAATGACGATCCGCTACGCGCCGCCTTATAACTCTAACTTACTGAAGCTATAAACCGTAGACAATGCCCGCTACCGGCTTTTCATTCAGCAGCACCGATCTAATCGCTGCTGCTTAATTCTGGTGGAGAGGGAAGGATTCGAACCTTCGAAGCTTTCGCGGCAGATTTACAGTCTGCTCCCTTTGGCCACTCGGGAACCTCTCCAACTGTGGCGGCACATTATGCCAGCCTCCAAAACAGTGTCAAGCTAGATATTTACTTAATTTATCGTAGCTTGCGATACCAGCGCATCTTCTGCCTGCCTTGGAACGCGCTGCATTCTGTCAAAGCAGCATGGAGAATGCAAGTCCTGCGCGAATCTTTTCTAGCGCTACCGGTTCAGGCACCCGCGGCGCCCCCGACATTTTACCCGCACGCTCGGCAAAGGTCATCGGAAAGCACGCCTCCAGGCCGCCATAGACCATGTCCGGCCACACTGCATGGGGAACCTGCACACCTCTTGAGACAACCCGCGCATCGCCCCCGGTTAACAGCATTGGCAGCGCCACACCTTCCTGGTCACATACTTCGCTATAGATGCGATTAATAGCACTAACAGCGGCCATGTAGATACCGTGGTTGACCGCATCAACAGTGCGACGGCCAGGCTCTAGCAACTCATCGGCCTCGCTTTCAGGATCGATGGCCACATTGCGGGTGCCAAGCTTCAAGCTCTCTTTCATCAGTCGAAGACCGGGGATAATAAAGCCACCCAGGTGCTGGCCGCCTGGCAGCACAAAGTCAATAGTGATCGCGCTACCGCAATCCACCGCACAGCAACCGCCCGCTAACTGATAGCCCGCCAGCGCTCCCATCCAACGATCAACCCCCAAGCGCCCCGGCTCTTCATAGCCGTTAACCACGCCTAGCGCCTCATGGGTTGAGTGCGCCACGTGCACATGACGCACACGGCGGCGCAACAAGGCGACGGTTTCTTCCAGCACCGCCGCCCTGGCGACGCTGGATATACGTACCGCCTCGACCACGTCGAGATCGGGAATATCGGCCCCCGGGCGCCACTCTTCCCGGGTCCATACCGCTCCACGGGAACGTATCTCGCTACTCTCGGCATCCTTGAGCCGCCATTTAGACAGCGTGTTGCCGATATCAAGATCCAGAATCATAAACGCCTGCGTACGCTAATCTCACCGCCAGCTAGGCGTCGCGAGTGACCATTTTCGGCAACCCATAGGTTACCACTCTCATCCACTTCCCCCGCGACGGCATCGCTGGTCTGCTGCCCCTGTATCACTCGAATAGGCAGCCCTGCATAGGCGTGGCGCTGGTTCCAGGCATCCCGCCAAGCGCCAAAACCGTCCTGCTCAAAGCTAGCCAGCATAGCCAGCAGGCCTGCCACCACCTCAGAGGCCAGTTGATTGCGTGAAATATTCGGCAGCCGCTCGAAAAGCGCGGCCACAGGCTGATCGATAGCTGCCCGCTGGGCGGGCGGCAACCACAAATTCATGCCCATACCAATGACGACTTCGCAGGGGCCTGCCGCATCCCCGGTCACTTCGATAAGTATACCGGCCAGCTTGCCTAACTCATCGCCTGGGTCATCACCCTGCTCGGAGAGCAGAATATCGTTAGGCCACTTAAGCCTCGGTGCAACACCATGGTGCTCGAGCACTTGGGCAACCACGACGCCTACCGCTAAGCTCAAGCCTTCCAGCACCGCGATACCCGACTCAAAGCGCCAGCCCAGCGAAAGCATGAGGCTCTGCCCCCAGGGCGTCGTCCAGACACGCCCCCGGCGGCCACGCCCTGCCGTCTGTAGCTCAACCAGGCACACTTCGCCATGTCCGGCGCCCTGCTCAAAGCGCTGACGCAGATACTCGTTGCTGGAGGGTAACTGATCTTCAACAAACAGGCGCGCAAGGTGGTGGCGCGCCTGAGCGGGCAACTGCGCAACAATTTTGGCGCCTTCCAGGGGCTCCAGGCGCTGGGATAGCTGGTAGCCACGGCCTTTCACCGCCACTACCTCCACCCCTAACGCCTCCAGTTTTTTTAACTGCTTCCACACCGCCGCACGAGAAATACCCAGCGCTTCACCCAGCTGCTCGCCAGAGTGAACCTCGCCATCGCTTAACAAACGCATCAGGTTGCCGATGGTCATGCTCCTGCCCCAGTGGGAAAAGCGCTAGTCTAGCGGATGGAGGTTCATGGCGAAAACATTCCTAGACCAAGGTTGATATGAGAGGCAGTAATATCAGCGAAGCCTTCGACATGGTAGAATGGCTATTGGACGCAAGCCCTGAGCCAAGATGGTCGGCAAATTGCCAGCCCTTGCGACCCGCATTTTCCGACCCGTGGACGAACGGGTGTTCACAAGAGTTCTCTCTCAGCATGCAAAACCAGCAAAACTCCAGCGCGGTTAATAACCTGCGCAACGTCGCGATCATAGCCCACGTTGACCATGGTAAAACCACACTGGTCGACAAACTCCTGAGCCAGTCTGGCACCCTTGACCGTAAAGCAGAAGGTCAAGAGCGCATCATGGACTCAAACGATCAGGAAAAAGAGCGTGGCATTACCATTTTGGCCAAGAATACGGCCATTCAATGGCAAGACAGCGAAGGTAATGGCTACCACATCAACATCGTGGATACGCCTGGGCACGCCGATTTCGGCGGCGAGGTTGAGCGCGTCATGTCAATGGTCGATTCGGTGCTACTGCTAGTAGACGCCGTTGATGGCCCGATGCCGCAAACCCGCTTTGTGACCCAGAAAGCCTTCGCCCAAGGCCTGAGGCCGATCGTGGTGGTCAACAAAATTGACCGTCCCGGCGCACGCCCTGACTGGGTTATCGACCAGATTTTTGATCTGTTCGACAACCTCGGTGCGTCTGACGAACAGCTCGATTTCCCGATCATCTACTGCTCTGCCCTAAACGGCATTGCCGGTATGGATCCTGAAGAGTTGGCGGACAACATGGATCCCATGTTCCAGGCCATCGTCGATATCGTCGAGCCGCCTAAGGTTGAGCTTAACGGCCCCTTCCAGATGCAGATCTCTGCGCTGGATTACAACAGCTACGTAGGCGTTATCGGCCTGGGTCGCATCAAGCGTGGCGCGGTGAAACCGAACCAGCAAGTGTCGATCATCGGCGTTGATGGCAATGTGCGTAAAGGCAAAATCGGTCAGGTCATGACCCATATGGGCCTTGAGCGCGTGCAGACTAACGAAGCCACCGCGGGCGACATCGTCTGTGTTACCGGCATCGACGATCTGTCGATTTCGGATACGCTATGCGATCCGGCCAAGGTCGAGGCACTGCCGCCACTGTCCGTCGACGAACCGACCGTTTCAATGACCTTCCAGGTCAACGATTCACCGTTCGCCGGTAAAGATGGCAAGTTTGTGACCAGCCGCAACATCAAGGATCGCCTTGATCAAGAGCTGATTCACAACGTGGCACTGCGCGTTGAACAGGGCGAAACCCCTGAGAAGTTCAAGGTTTCTGGGCGTGGCGAGCTGCACCTCTCGGTGCTGATCGAAACCATGCGCCGTGAAGGCTTTGAGCTGGCCGTAGGCCGCCCCGAAGTCATCATCAAAGAGATCGACGGTGAAAAGCAGGAGCCCTACGAAGAGGTCATCATCGACTGTGAAGAGCAGCACCAAGGCTCAATCATGGAAGAGCTGGGCTACCGTAAAGGTGAGATGACCAACATGCTGCCGGACGGTAAAGGACGGGTTCGCCTGGACTTCATCATTCCTGCTCGTGGCTTGATCGGTTTCCGCGGCCAGTTCCTGACCCTGACTTCGGGCACCGGTATTCTGACCAGCCGCTTTGATCACTACGGCCCGCTGAAGCCTGAAGCCTCTATCGAGCGTCGTAACGGCGTGCTGGTTTCGATGGTTGACGGTAAAGCCCTTGCCTACGCACTGTATGCACTGCAAGAGCGCGGCAAGCTGATTATTGATCACGCCACGGAAGTTTACGAAGGCATGCTGATCGGTATCAACAACCGCGCTAACGACATGGTGGTTAACCCCACCAAAGGCAAGAAGCTCGACAACATGCGCTCTACCGGTAACGATGAAAACATCGTATTGACCCCGCCGGTTAAGTTTTCCCTGGAGCAGGCCATTGAGTTCCTCGACTCTGACGAGCTTGTCGAAGTCACGCCAGCGCACATCCGCCTGCGTAAAAAGCTGCTGAAAGAGACCGAACGTAAGCGTTACAGCAAGAAGTAACCCGCTCCCAGCAGTGAGTAACCAAAAACCCGCGAAAGCGGGTTTTTTTATGTCTCATTGCAACGCTTCATGACCGCTCCATAGCTGCCAAGATACTCCCCTAAACGCAGCCTAAACGCTAATACGCTGGAAAGGCGGCGCGTTCTATCGCACAGTAACGCTAAATTCAGCGCGTCCAAGGCACGCTGACATCGCTATATTCATACAGGCGTTTGGATACCACCCCATTCTGACGCCCAACCACGGACACTCTTACCCATGAGCGGTCATAACGTCTGGACGCATAAAGGCACTTTTCTTCTCGCCGCGGTTGGCTCCGCCGTCGGCTTGGGCAATCTGTGGCGCTTCCCCTACCTCACCGGTGAAAACGGTGGCGGTGCTTTTATACTGGTCTACGCATTGACGATCTTCGCCGTCGGCATCCCGATTCTGATTGCCGAGATCATGCTGGGACGCACCAGCCGCCAGAGTCCGATTATGGGTATGCGGCACCTGACCAAAACCCATGGCACCTCACGAGCCTGGGAAACGATTGGCTGGCTGGGCGCCGCCTCGGCGTTTTTGATTTTAAGCTTTTACTCGGTGATCGCCGGGTGGGCGATTCACTACACCTGGCTGATGCTGACCGGCTCCCTGGTCGGCGCCGACGCGCAGACCATTAGCACTGGCTTTGACGCTCTGTTGGCAGCTCCTGGCCTAATGACGCTCTATCACACCCTTTTCATTGCCGCGTCCGCGCTGATTGTGGGTATGGGGATTCATAAAGGCATAGAATCAGGCCTGCGCATTATGATGCCCGCGCTGTTTGTGATTCTGCTGGTGGTGCTCGCCTACGGCGTGGTGAATGGCGACATAGGCGCCGCCGCCAGCTTCCTGTTTACCTTTAATATCGCCGACCTCAGCCTTGAGGGCTGGCTGCAGGCCATGGGCCAGTCATTCTTCACCCTTAGCCTGGGCATGGGAGCCATCATGGCTTACGGTGCCTATATGCCCAGCGATGTCTCACTGACCCGCACCGC
Source organism: Halomonas sp. FeN2 (assembly GCF_020595105.1). NCBI lineage: Bacteria > Pseudomonadati > Pseudomonadota > Gammaproteobacteria > Oceanospirillales > Halomonadaceae > Halomonas > Halomonas sp. FeN2. The sequence goes on along the minus strand of NZ_CP074200.1, from coordinate 2,710,561 downwards.
CTTTGCTGTCGCTATCGTCGATACCGCCGTGGCGATGGTGGCAGGCCTGGCCATTTTTGCCCTGGTGTTTGGCGCCGGGCTGGAAACCGGACAAGGCCCTGGGCTTATGTTTGTTACTCTTCCGCTGGCGTTTGCCGAGATGCCGTTTGGCGCTTTGGTCGGCGGTGTGTTCTTTATCCTGGTGCTCGGCGCCGCTATCAGCTCCTCTATTTCGCTGATTGAGCCTGTCGCCGCCTTCCTAGTGGAGCGCTTTGACATGACCCGCCCCCAGGCTGTAGCGATTATGGTTATCGCCGCCTGGGCAATGGGCCTGTTGACCGTGGTTAGCTTCAATATCTGGGCCGAGGGGACGATATTCCATAGCCTGTTTGGGCGCAGCGCGTTTGAGTTTATCGAGCTACTCACCAATATCTTTATGCCGGTGGGCGGTCTGCTGATAGCCCTATTCGCCGGCTGGGCGCTAACCCAGAGCGAAGTGATGAAGGAACTGGGCAGCAGCGTCACTTGGTTTAAATTTTGGCGGTTTCTGGTGCGCTTTGTGGCCCCCGCCGCCGTCGCCTTTGTGTTTTTACGCACCATTCCTCAGGTGGATGGCTATCTTATCCCCACCCTTGGCGCACTGCTCATTATTGGTGCCTTTGCAGCCAGCCAGCGGTGGCTGAAAAAACCACGACAAACAACTTAATAACGGTATGCAGGCGGCTTGTTAGCCGCCTGCATCGCGTGGAGACACCATGACCCCTCTTATTGAAGTACAGCGAGTCAACAAAGCGTTCGGCGGCCTACAGGTGATTAACGACTGCTCCATTCAAGTGGAGAAGGGCTCCATTACCGGGATGATTGGTCCCAACGGCGCAGGTAAATCAACCCTGTTTAATCTCATTGCCGGCGCACTGGCCCCCGACAGCGGCCGAGTACTGCTCGATGGTGAAGACATTACCTCGCTCAGCGCCGATCAGCGCTTTCATCGCGGCTTACTGCGCACCTTTCAGATCGCCCACGAGTTCAGCCAGATGAGCGCGCTGGAAAACCTGATGATGGTGCCACCCAAACAAGCCGGTGAAGACCTTTTCAGTGCCTGGTTAAAGCCCGGTAAGGTGCAGCGGGAAGAGGCAGAGGTGCGCCGCCGTGCCCTGGAAGTCATCGACTTTGTTGGCCTGCATCATGTGCGCAACGAGCTGGCGGGTAATTTGTCCGGGGGGCAAAAGAAGCTGCTAGAGCTTGGCCGCACCATGATGACCAATGCCAAGGTAGTGCTCCTTGATGAGATCGCCGCCGGGGTGAACCGCACCCTGTTGGGCGATTTGATCGGCAATATTGAGCGGCTCAACCGCGAAATGGGTTACACCTTCCTGGTCATTGAGCACGATATGGAGATGATTGCCCGCCTTTGCGACCCGATTATCGTGCTGGCTCAGGGCAGTGTGATGGTGGAGGGGCATATCAACGACATCCAGAATAACCCTGAGGTCATCGAGGCCTACTTCGGTACCGATGCCGCTTAAGCGTGACGTTTTCTCCCATTAGCCAATTAATATAATGATGTCGCTGCCAAGCGACCTTGCTGGAATACTTTCATATGCCATTAATCGACGCACGGGATGTGCACGGCGGCTATGGCGGCATGAATATCCTTAACGGGGTAAACATGACGCTGGAAGCCGATGAGGTCGGTGTTATCGTCGGCCCTAACGGGGCGGGTAAATCCACCATGCTGAAAGCGGTCTTTGGCCTGCTGCATGTTAATCAGGGCGAGATACTGCTTAACGGCCAGCCAATCCAAAACCTGCCGCCTAACCAGCTGGTAAAGCGCGGCATGGGTTTCGTGCCCCAGGAGAAGAACGTTTTCCCCAGCCTTTCGGTGCAGGAAAACCTGGAGATGGGCGCCTTTTTAAAGCCGCAAAACGTCAAGCGCATGCTCGCTCAGATCTATGAGTTTTTCCCACCACTGTACGAAAAGCGCCGCCAGCCTGCCGGTGAGCTTTCCGGCGGGCAGCGCCAAATGGTCGCCATGGGGCGTGCTTTGATGGCCGAACCAAGCCTGCTGCTGCTGGACGAACCCACTGCGGGGCTGTCGCCGCTGTATATGAATGAGATTTTCGACCGCGTCAAACAGATCAACGCCGCTGGCGTGGGTATTTTGATGGTGGAACAGAACGCCAAACAGGCACTCGCGATTGCCGATAAGGGCTTTGTGCTGGCCGCGGGCCAAAACCGCTTTACCGACACTGGGGCGGCACTGCTCGCTGACCCCGATGTCGCCAAAAGCTTTTTGGGCGGCTAGCCCCAGGGAGATAGACGTGAACGAACTGGTTTTTTTCATCAATAATGTGGTGATTTCGGGCAGCGTCAGCGGCTCTATTTATGCCATTGGGGCCATTGGAGTAACGCTGATTTTCAGCATTATGCGCTTTGCCCACTTCGCCCACGCCGACATGATGACCTTCGGCGCCTTTATGGTGCTGCTACTCACCACGCTATTTCCGGCGGCTGGCGCCAGCCTCGGCGTACCCACCGCCGTGCTAATGCTGCCGCTGGCGATGCTGCTTACTGCCGCCTTAGCGGTGGGAATCGATAAAACTTTCTATAAACCGCTACGTGCCCATGGGGTCAAACCGATTGTGCTGGTAATTGGCTCGCTGGGGGTCACGCTGATTCTACAGGGCTTAATCCGCCTCTTTTCGGGCACCGGCGGGCAGAGTTTATATGTCGACGACCGTAAAGAGATCTTCCGACTTGCGCTTCCCTTCGAGGGTGCCCGGGCTCCGATTGTGGTTACCGAGCCGCAGATTTACCTGTTCGTGATTACCATCGTTGCGGTCGTCGCACTGCACCTTTTCCTTAACCGTTCGCGGTTAGGCAAGGCAATGCGCGCCATGTCGGATAACCCTGAGCTGGCCCAAGCATCGGGTATTAATACCAATACCATTGTGGCGGTGACATGGATGATTGCCGGAGCGCTGGCGGCTATTGCCGGAACGTTGCTCTCCTTAGACGTTACCTTCAAACCCGATTTGAGCTTCTTCCTGCTGCTGCCCATTTTCGCCGCCGCCATTGTGGGTGGCGTAGGCCACCCTTACGGCGCCATTGCCGGTGGCTTTGTGGTCGGCTTTGCCGAAACCCTGGCGGTGTTTAACTGGAACGTGCTGCTGCGCCCCTTCAGCGATAGCTTGCCCGCCTGGCTGGAGCTACCGTCGAATCTGGCCTTCGTGGGTACCGAGTACAAAATTGTAGTGCCGTTTTTCATTCTGGTAGCCATTTTGGTGTGGCGTCCCACCGGACTCTTTAAGGGCAAGGTGATCTAATGAGCAATTCAGAAAAAACCCGCAACCCTGCCTACACTCCCCAAGACGCCACGCCTGCCCGTCGCTTCCCGCTGCGTGAACTGATCCTGTTTGGTGTTCTGCTCGTAGCGATTTTGGCGGTGTACGCCATCATGGGCGCCGCCTACAGCACACGCATGCTGGTCGAGGCCGCCTGCTACGCCATTCTGGCGTTAGGGTTAACGATTCAATGGGGCTACGCAGGGCAGTTCAACGCCGGGGTCATGGGCTTCGTCGCCCTGGGTGGCTTTTGTGCGATGTTCTTCAGCGTACCGGTCAACGACGACTTCTGGGGCACGGCGCTACCCGGTGAATTTGGCCGCGTATTGCTGTATGGCGCAGCCGCTATTGTCTTGATTGTTGGCGCCAGCAAGCTGGATCGACTGGGCGTACCCAAGCCTCTGCGTACGTTTATCGCGGTGGTGCTGGGTGTGGTGCTTTACCTTGTGGTGATTAGCCAGCTGCGTGAAGTCACTGATGCGATTGAAAACCAGGCAGGCTTTGTCGGTGGGCTCGGCTTACCGCCCTGGATCGGCTGGATTGTCGGTGGCGCGCTAGCGGGTGGCGTCGGCTACTTTATTGGCCATATCTGTCTGGGTTTACGCAGCGACTATCTGGCGATAGCCACCCTAGGCATAGCCGAAATCATTAAAGCTTTTTTGAAAAACTCTGACTGGCTAACTCGTGGTACCGCCACGGTATCCCCACTTCCCTGGCCCACACCGGGGCCTGCCGAACTCGGGTTTACGCTCTCCCGGGCTATCTACCTTTCGTTTACCGCAGTGATCATTGCGGTGATCTTCTTTCTGCTCAATCGCGCCTACAACGCCCCCTGGGGCCGAATGATCCGGGCGATTCGCGACAATGAAGTCTCCGCTGCGGCGATGGGTAAAGACATCAACAAACGGCGTCTGGAGATCTTCGTGCTGGGCTGCATTCTGATGGGCTTAGGCGGCGGCATACTGGGCACCTTCAACAGCCTTTTCGATCCTCAAGGCTACCTGCCGCTGAACCATACCTTCCTGGTGTTGGTGATGGTGATTCTGGGCGGGCCGGGCAATAACCTGGGCACCATTTTTGGCGCTGTGGCGGTATACATCATCTGGATTATGTCCGAGCCCCTGGCGCTGTTCTTAATGCAGTTAGCGGTGGCCTTTGGCGAAGGCGCGTTCGGCTGGGATGCACCGGGCAATATGGATAGCCGCGCCCTACAGGCACGGGTGCTGGTGATTGGCTTGTTGATCACCATGGTGCTGCGCTTCGCACCTAAAGGCCTGCTACCCGAGAAGATCAAAAGCCACAGTTGATGGGACACTGGGTATGACTGGCGAGCTAAGCCCCGCAGGTAGCAGCGTTTGCGCGGCACTGCACGCAGTGGTGGTCGCCCAATCTGGCGCTAACGATCACGCTACTTCGCTGATTGCGCTTCCAGCTCTTCGAACAATCGCGCCACTGCTTCAGCTCCGGGATCAATATGCCCCCGGAGCTGCTCGGCGTTGATATAGGCAGCGCGCCCCGCGTTTGCCTTTACGATGGTAGCGGTATGAATAGCCCCTTTTCGCGCCGCTCTGGCGGCGGAGGCGAAGCTTTCTTCGAAGGCATCCAGGGCGGGTTTTAGGGCATCCACCATGGTTCTGTCGCCTAACTTCGCGCCCCCAATTTGCTGCATCCGGTTGAGCCCCTCCTTCAGCGCAGCGACCCTGGGTAGTCCGCTGGACGCTGCATCTCCTGCCGCGGAGAAGAAAATAGCCAGCAGCACGCCAGAGGATCCCCCCATGGTCTGGCTAAGCGCCTGCCCTATGGCGCGGTAAAGCTGGGGATGATCGGCCAGGGGCATTCTATCCAGCGTGTTTAACAGGGCTCTTGCGGCTCCAGCGAGGGTTGATCCGGTATCACCGTCACCTGACTTGGCATCCAGTGCATTCAGATCCGCTTCGGAGTCGATCAGCACCTGACACCACCTCGTCAGCAAGTTGGCTGTCTGATCATGCCAGGAAGGAGTAGGTTGAATAGGCAGTAAGCCGTCGGGAAGCTCTCGTAGAATGATTGGCCTGATGCGCTTGCAGCCAGGCCAGGCGCTGGGGCCACAGGTCGCAGCGAGTAAGGCTTCATCATCCTGGGCGAGCGGATAAACCGATACGGAAAACCCCTGCATGGCCAGTGACGTCATCATGGGCGCTGGCCCGACGATGAGTTTCAGGCGGCTGGCAATGGAAGACGTCAGAAGCTCGTTGGCGAGTACCGACATTTCCAGTGCCGACGCGCCGCCGAGGTTGTTAAGCAGAACCGCATGGGGCTGTTTATCCATGACGGTGGCCAGCTTTTCGGCTACGGCGGCAATGGCGTTTTTCGCGCCGTCGCAAGTAATCTGCTCAACCCCTGCCTCGCCATGGATGCCAAGCCCGAGCTCCGCCATCCCAGGGGGAATGCGTTGCTCTTTGGGCGAGCCGGGCACGCGACAGGTATCCAATGACATGCCGATGCTGTGGGTGTTGGCGATCACCCGCTCAGCGGCTTTGGTCAGGGTTTCAAGATCGGCATCCTGTTCGGCCAATGCCCCGGCTATCTTATGAACAAAGAGTGTGCCCGCCACACCTCGTGCCTGCGGGAGGTCGGGCAAGGCAATGTCATCGTCGACCACCACCATGCCCACCTTGTGTCCTAAGGCACGGGCACGCTCGGCTGCCAGCCCGAAATTCAGGCGGTCGCCCGTATAATTCTTGACGATCAGCAAGCAGCCCGCCGATCCGGTAACCGCCAGTATTGCGGCTAGAACCGCATCGACCGATGGTGAGGCGAAGACGTCACCGCAGACAGCCGCGGTTAGCATGCCCTTGCCGACGAAGCCGGCATGGGCCGGTTCGTGACCAGAGCCACCGCCAGAAACCAACGCCACTCGGGACTTATCCCAGTCGGCCCGCACCACCACTCGAATATGAGGATAGCCATCCAGGCGTGCCAACTGGCCATCGGATGCCCTGATAAGTCCGTCGATCGCGTCGGTGACGGCGTCTTCTTTGCTGTTGATAAAGTGCGTCATGATCTCGCCACCTCTCCTTGTTCGTACAGCCTCCCCCCTGCCCCTACCCAATATAATCGGATACCGCACGGTTGGCGCTCTGGGGACTTGAAATTTTGTCGTTTGCCACCAGCTATTTTTTTGTCAAGGGGCAACCCGAGACGTTGAGTATTTCGATTTACGTCATAGGTAGCAAGATCAGATAGGAGGTGACGTATGAATTTGCAAAAACTCTCTCCCTGGAACTGGTTCAAGAGCGAAAATGCAGATACACCGACTCCGCCGTCCAGCGTGGAGGCGCGCCGCAGTGAGCTCTCCCCATTCATGGGTATGCATCAGGAGTTGGATCGCTGGATGGACAGTGTCATGCGGCAGTTCGGCATGCCCTCACTGGAAAGTCGCGTTGGCGACCTGCCGGGCCTTCTGCAACCGCGGCTCGATATTGCCGAACACGACAGCGAGTATGTGATCAGCGTCGAGGTGCCGGGGGTCGAGGAGAAAGATCTCTCTATCTCCCTGGATGATCATCGCCTGGTCATTGAAGGTGAAAAGCGTCAGGAGAGCCATAGTAAAGATAATAAGCTCCATCGTATCGAGCGCTCCTATGGTCGGTTACAGCGCGTGCTGGATCTGCCTGGGGATGCCAAGGCCGAGGATATCAAAGCCTCTTTCAAAAATGGCATTCTGACGATACGGGTGCCGCGCAGCGAGCAGGCTAAGGCGGCTCGCCGTGAAATCCCCATTCAGTAAACGTGGTTGCTGACGTCATGGGGCTCGCCGACTGGCGAGCTTTTTTTTTGCTGCGCCAGGCATGGCGCTGGCTGGGTTACCTGAAGTGTCGGCAATTTAAGCGATAAACGACCACAAGGTGGGCCTGGCCAAATGAAAAATGCCCAACTTTAATAAGTCGGGCATTTTTAACACTAATGCTGAGAATTAAAGATCAACCTGACCTTTGCTGGTAAAGGTGCCGTCTTCTACAGCCATCTCAACCACTACACCAGGTACGTCACCGTTGTCATCGAACTCATGAGAGCCAGAGGCGCCTTCGTAGTTGATTTCGGTGCCTGCGGCAATCAGTTCAACCGCTTTTTCCCACTCGCCAGGCAGAATGACCTCGCCGGGGGCGCTGGAAACACTGCGCAGTGCTTCGGAAAGGCCTTCACGCTCGGCGCTGCCGTTCTGCTCAATCGCCAACGCGATCAGGAAAGCAGCGTCGTAAGCTTGGGCAGCAAATACCGCACTTGGATCTAAATCAGCGGCTTCGGCAGCTTCGATAAAGATATCAGTACCGGGCAGATCAGGGCTGCCGGGGCGCGTAGCGATCATGCCATCCAGCACGTCTGCACCGATGGCTTCAATAAGGCTATCGCCGACCATGCCGTCAGCACCTACGTACTGGGTAAACATACCGCTTTCATAGGCTTGACGCAGCACGGTCTGACCTGAGGTGTCGGCGTAGGCCAGCACAACGAGAGTATCCACGCCACTGACTGACAGTGAGCCTAGCTCAGAGCGATAATCCGCGCGGTTATCTTCGTGGGCAAGGTTCTCAGTAATCTCACCTCCGCCGGCTTCAAAAGCGGCGCTGAAGGCGTCTGAAAGCCCCTGACCATAATCGTTGTTGACGTAAGTGACCGCCACAGCGTCGATACCTTTTTCAAGCAGCAGCTTGGCAAGGATCTCCCCCTGAAAAGCATCCGACGGCACGGTACGGAAGACGAGATCATTATCGTCCAGCTCGGATACCGCAGGGGCAGTAGAGGCAGGCGATACCATCAGCACACCACCGGGAATGGCGGCGTTGTTAGCTGCGGCAATGGTCGCACCAGTACACAGCGCACCGACAATCGCGGTGACATTTTCCGAGTTCACCATGCGGTCAGCGGCGTTAGAAGCAGCCGATGCATCGGAACAGGTGGTATCGCCAGACGGCATCACCAACGTTTGGCCATCTAGAATGCCGCCCTGCTCATTGATCTGCTCTACGGCTAGCTGAGCACCTTCAAAAATTGGGGGCGTTAAACTTTCAATTCCCCCGGTAAAGCCGCCCAAGAAGCCAACTTTGACCTCCGCCTGTGCGAATCCGGTCATTGCCAGGGTCGAGGCCGCCACAGCGGTGACTAATGCGCGCTTATTGATCATGTTATTTGTCGCTCCCAGTATTTTAAGAGATTGTTTAATTTTTTAGTGTGCCTCAGCGGTCAATCGTTAAGGCTGCTATTAATCTGGAACTGGAATGGCAAAAACACAAGCATCTGTTTCTAACGCTAGTTTGCAAAAATGCACTATAGCCAGCGCTCAAGCTTAAGCGTATGGCTTAACCAGGCGTTGAAATGGCGCCAAAAACTCCCCGGCTCCGTGGTTAAAATTTCCATGTCTCCATCGCGCTCCAGGTGCCAGTTCAATTCGCCTTGGGGTGTGAGCACCACACGGTAGCTCAGTGAAGGGTCTCGGCCTAACGCCACTAACTCATTAAAGGCGTGTATCAGCGACTCGCTGCGGGCCAGGACACCAATTTCCGTATTCCAGTAGATGGAGCGTGGGTCAACGTTGAACGAGCCGACAAAAAGCTGGTCGTCAAAGCGTAACGCCTTAATATGCAGCGCCGAAGCAGAGGCGCCGGGCACTCGCATATCCTCATCCGCGCCTGCCTCCTGCTCTGGACGCAGCTCGTAAAGCGCCACTCCGTGGGATAACAGCTCTTCACGCCAGGGCGCGTAAGCACCGTGTACCACCGCGGCATCCGTGGACTCGAGTGAGTTGGTAATAATTTCGACGGTCACGCCCTGGTCGGCCAACTCGGTCAAGCGCTTCACCCCTTGTTCGGTGGGCACAAAGTAGGCTGATATGATCACCAAATGCTGATTCAGCGACGCAGCAGCGGTTAAATCACCGAGTAGCGTATCTCGCCATTCAGGGGTTGTTGATGACAGCTTACCGGGGGTGTCCCACAGAGCCAGCCCTTCACCCCAGTGCAGGGTTTCCCAAGGTGGTGCGCTGCGCGGTTTACGGCGCAGCTCGGTAAAATATTCCGAGTCGGCGTTGTTATCCAGCCAATCCTCAAGCTCGGTTTTGAGTATTTGCCAGGCGCTATCATCCACTTGATGATAGCGCTCAATGGGCTGCGCCAGACCGTGATTCCAATAAAGGTCAAAACTATCCGACAGCGCTGGCACCACATCGCCAATGGCCACAAAGTCCAAATCGGCGAAATTGCGCGAATCGTTGGCATCAAAATACTCATCGCCCAGATTGCGCCCGCCGACAATGGCGACACTATTATCTGCCACCCACAGCTTGTTATGCATGCGTCGATGCTGCCGTGCAGGATCAACCACCGAGGCCAAAACTCGCGTGAGCATATGGCCACGCCCCACCGCTAACGGGTTAAACACCCGCACATGAATACTAGGATGGCTTGCCAGAGCGGCCAGTCGATCATCTTGGCCAATGGCGCCAATATCGTCGACCAGCAGGCGCACCCGAACGCCCTCTTCCGCCGCTTTAATCAGCTGCGCCAGGATCAAACGCGTGGTCTGGCCATCGCCCAATAGGTAGGTTTGAATATCCAGCCCGCGCTGGGCTTGGCGAATCAATCCCACCCGCGCAGAAAAAGCTTCTTTACCGTCAGCCAGTAGCGCGAACCCGTCGGGGTCGGACTGCTCCGCCAGCGCCTGATGGGCTTGACCACCCAACCATGTATCGCGCGCATCTGCTGGCGCCAGCGCGATGTGGTGTTCGCGTATCACAGCGTGGGTACACCCCACCAACAGACTGCACAGAACCAATATGCTCAGCCAATGAAGCCAACCATTGGCGTTAGGCATCGTCATGGTCTTTGGCTTCAAGGCGCTCTGCCCAACGCTTGCGGGCTAGATTGCGTCGGTAAAGCCGCACTAGGGCAATCGATAACGCCGTGGCTAACATGCCCGCGAGCACCACACCCTGCCAGGGGCGTGCTGCGTTTTCCATGACGGTCTCCAGGGTAATAATCAGAATTAAGCCAATCGCCTGGGAGCCGATCGCTAGCGCGCGCAGCTTATCGAAAGCGGGTGGGGGCATAACGTCTCCGTAATTTTCAGCTCGCATGATATGGTCTCCAGTGTACCTGCTTCACGGCATGCTAACGGGAAACCTAAGTTAAAAAATCTAAGTTAAAAACCTGAACGGGAAACCCATGAACGCCATTGCTCTCGGCCCGCTACTGATTTCGCTACCACGCCTTTACGCCGTTGGCTGCGCACTGCTACTGCTGCTCTGCGCGCGCTTCTTGTTAGGGCTGCCCCGCCCGGCTCAGCAGCGCTGGTTTACCGGGCTTATTATTGTTTGGTTAGTTGGCGCTCGAGTGGGCCATATTCTGCTCAACCTGGATAGCTATAGCGACGCCCCGCTTGAAGCGCTCAAAGTCTGGCAACCCGGCTACCACGGCCTGTGGGGGATGGCCGCAGGATTGGTATGGACGGCTTGGACGCTACGGGCGCGGTTACTGGCTATGGGCGGTGCGATGGCCATGCTAATCGCCGCCTCCAGCCTATGGCTGGTGCTGGTCACCCTGGCGCCCCTGGGCAATGAATTTGCGGTTGACGCCCTACCGGAGATCACCCTTGAGGATGTGGAAGGCAATGAGGTGCATCTGCCCTCACTGACCGACAACGCTGACCTGATTATCGTCAACCTGTGGGCGACCTGGTGCCCCCCCTGCCTGCGTGAAATGCCGCTGCTTGAGGAGGCCGCCCAGCGCGAAGGGGTTAGCGTGGTGGTCGCCAACCAGGGAGAAGACCTGCTACCCATGGTGCGCTACCTGGATGAGCAGCAGCTTGAGTTTCGCTACGCTCTGCGTGACCCCAGCCAGCAGCTGATGGCGCTTTTTCAAGCACCGGGATTGCCCACCACCGTACTGTTCGACGGCCAGGGGAATACCCTGGATGTCCACGTTGGCGAGCTTACCCGCGCCCAGCTGGATCGCTGGTTAAAAGATTGATGCCGATACACCTTAATCCCCCCGCTGCTTTGCGTTAGAATCCCCCGCCCTGTTGCCGCCGGTGCTCACGACCGGCGGCATACGACCCGTTTTGCAGACTCCCCCGAGGCATCATGAGCGATTTTTCTCCCGGCCAACGCTGGATTAGCGACGGCGAAGCTGAGCTTGGGCTCGGCACCGTGCTTAACTGCGACGCCCGTAGCGTTACCATTTTGTTCAGTGCCAGTCAGGAAACCCGTACCTACAACACCCGCCAGGCCCCGCTCACCCGCGTTATGTTCGGCAGCGGCGACCGCGTACTCTCCGCTGACGGCTGGCAGATCGTTGTCGATGACAGCAAAGAGTCCAACGGCCTGATCACCTATATCGGTGAAGATAAAGAAGGCAATCTGCGCGAGCTGCCCGAGGCCAAACTCGCCGATACCATGCAGTTCGACCAGGCCCGCGACCGCCTGCTGACCGGCCAGGTGGATCGCAACGACTGGTTTGATTTACGTTTTCGCACCCTGCACCACTATCAGCGTATCGAGCAACACAGCGCGCTGGGCTTTTCCGGGCCGCGCATAGACCTGATTCCTCACCAGCTCTACATTGCCAATGAAGTCGCCAACCGCCATGCGCCCCGGGTTCTGCTGGCGGATGAGGTGGGCCTAGGTAAAACCATTGAAGCCGGGCTGATTCTGCACCGCCTGCTGCTCAACGGCCGCGTTGAGCGGGCGCTGATTCTGGTGCCCGACAGCCTCACCCACCAGTGGCTGGTCGAGCTGCTGCGGCGCTTCTCGCTTAACGTCACGCTGCTGGATGAAACCCAAAGCCAGGCCCACGGCAGTTACAACCCCTTTGAGAGCGCCCAGCTGGTGTTAGCCAGCCAGGGCTGGCTATTTGCCAACCCGCAACGCCAGGAGCAGGCGCTGGCCAGTCAGTTCGATCTACTGATCGTTGACGAAGCGCATCACCTTGACTGGAGTGAAGAGGGCAGCGGCCCCGGCTACCGGTGCGTCGAACAACTTTCGGCGGTGATTCCCGGCCTGCTGCTGCTCACCGCCACCCCCGAGCAGATGGGCATCAAGAGCCACTTTGCCCGCCTGCGGTTGCTGGACAGCGAGCGCTACCACGATCTTGAGCGCTTCAAAGCCGAAGAGAGCCACTACACCGAAGTGGCCCGCGCCATCGATGCCTTGGAGACACTGCCTGACGACCCTAGCGCCCGTACCGACGTCTCTGCAGTAGCCGATGACCGCGACAGCCAGGCGCTGCTAGCCATCCTATGCAACCCTGAGGCCAGCAAAGAACAGCAGGACGCCGCTCGCGCCCAACTGAGCGAAGCGCTGCTGGATCGCCACGGTACCGGCCGAGTGATGTTCCGCAACAGCCGCCGTCACGTAGGGGGCTTCCCGGAGCGACGCCTCAACCTAGTGCCCTTAGCGCTGCCTTCGGCCTACCGTCGCGTCGTGCGCCGCTTAGAGCGCGATGATGATTACCTCGACGAACTGCTGATCGAGACCGGCATGGATCACCCCGACGTGCTGATCTATCCTGACGCGGCCTACCGCGAACTCAGCAATGACCCGCTCAACGGCGAAGACTGGTGGCACATCGATCCGCGGGTTAACTGGCTACTGGAAAAGCTTAGCGACGACAGTGAGAACGGCTTCGCCAACGAGAAAGTCCTGGTCATTGCCCACCACCGGGAAACCGCCGAAGGGCTTGCTGAAGGGCTACGGGTGCTGGGCGGCTACCACGCACCGGTGTTCCACGAAGACCTCTCCCTGATAGAGCGTGACCGCGCAGCGGCGGCGTTTGCCGATGAGGATGAAGGCGTTCAGGTATTGGTCTGCTCAGAAATTGGCTCGGAGGGGCGCAACTTCCAGTTCTGCCGCCATCTGGTCATGTTCGATATGCCACAGCATCCGGATCAGCTCGAACAGCGCATCGGCCGCCTGGATCGCATCGGTCAGCGCCACGCCATTGAGCTGCACATTCCGACTTTTGAGGGCAGCCCCGGCGAGCGCCTACTGCGCTGGTACCACGAAGGGATGGATGCGTTCAGCGCCCCCCATGGGGTCGGCAACGAGCTGTTTGATGCCTTTGGTGACGCCTTGGCTGACGCCCTGCTGGATGATGAGGCACTTGACGAGATCATCGCCGAAACCCGTGCGATGTTTAGCGCCAAGCTGGCGGAGCACGATGCAGGCCGTAACCGTCTGCTTGAGCTCAACGCCTGCCGCCCCGCCCGCGCTCAGCAGGTGATCGACGCGGTGCGCGAGCTTGACGATGACGCCGCCCTGCCGCGCTATATTGAGCGAGCGCTGGATATTTTCGGCGTGGATAGCCAAGAGATCGGCAAAGGCTTAATGCACCTGCAGCCCAGCCAACATATGCTGGATGGCCTGCCGGGTCTGGTTAAAGGTGAAGAGGGCTTTACCGCCACCTACAGCCGCGCCCAGGCGCTGGCCCGCGACGATGTGCAGCGGCTCTCCTGGGAGCACCCATTGCTGAGGGAAATGATGGGCCGTGTACTGGATGGCACCATGGGCAACTCGGCGCTCGCTCTGCTGCGCCACGATGCCATTCCCAGCGGCCGCTTGATGGCTGAACTCGTGTTCCGCACCCACTGCCCGGCGCCCAAGAAGCTGCACCTTAACCGCTTCTTGCCGCCCACCGCAGTACGCTTACTGCTGGATGAATCAGGCGCCAATCTGACCAGCAAAATCTCTTTCACCGGCTTGGGCAAAAACCTGCAGAAGGTTAACAAGTCGCTGGCACGGGATTTGATCAAGAGCCGTCACGACCAATTGCGTGAACTGCTTACCCAGGGTGAAGGCGAAGCCGAGCGCCAGCTGCCCAGCATCGTCGAGAACGCTGAAGCGCGCATGCGCGCCCAGCTGGACGCCGAGATTGCGCGCTTAACGGCACTTGCCGAGCACAATCCGGCGGTGCGCAGTGCTGAAATCGACGCGTTAAAAGATGAGCGCAAGGCGCTTAGTGAAGCGATTGAGAACACCCGCCTGCGGCTTGACTCAGTACGGGTGATTATCACCGTTGATGCTGACCGCTAGTCGTTAAAGTAAACGGCACAGCGGCGGCGTTAGGGTGCCGCGGGGGCGCTGTAAACCCGTCCCTGGGCGCTACTTTCGCCATCTGACCGCCATGGATGGCGGAAATGCCGGAATTGTTGGGAACATTTTCCGGCCATGGCGAAAGACCCCCGCTTTACCCTAACGCCGCCGCAAGTTGGGCTCGCTAATAGCTAAAGAATCGCCTCAAGCGCCTTGTCTAGAGTAGGGTATTGGAAGTTAAATCCTGCCTCTTCCAGGCGCGCGGGGCGCATATCTGCCCCGGTCAGCAGTAGCCGCGACATTTCTCCAAAGCCCGCCTTCAAGACAAAAGCAGGTACTGGGAAAATGGCCGGGCGGTTGAGATGACTGGCCAGGGTTTTAGTAAAGGTAGCATTGGTCACCGGGTGCGGAGCGCTGCCATTGAAGGCACCGCTCAAGCCCTCTTGATCGATGAGAAACAGGATCGCTGCGACTAAGTCGTCGCGGTGAATCCACGGCATAAACTGCTCGCCGCTACCAAAACGGCCGCCTAACCCCAGCTTAAACGGCGGCAGCATCTTCTCCAGGCTGCCTCCACCCGCCTCTAGCACTAAGCCAATGCGCACAATCGCCAGCCGCACGCCCATGGCCTCAATAGGCTTAGCGGCTGCCTCCCACTGTTTGCACAGACGATGGGCGAACTCATCGTTGGGCATTGTTTCCTCGGTTACCACGCGCCTGCCCTGATCGCCGTAGTAGCCCATTGCTGACCCCGATACCACCACCTTAGGCAGCGGCTGGCCGTTAGCTTTGAGCTGTTCGCAAAGCGCCACCAACTGCTCGGTCGCCGCCACCCGGGAGTTAATCAGTTTGGCTTTCTGCTCATCGCTCCAGCGCTTGGCGGCAATCGGCTCACCGGCCAGGTTAACCAAGGCGTCCGGCGGCGACTCAATGAACGCCTGGGCACTATCGCGAATGTCACAATTGTTCGGCAAACGATCCCGCACTTGGTGAGGCGAGCGGGAGACCACCTGCACCTCGTGACCCTTTTCAACTAACTGCCGGCATAGTCGCTGGCCGACAAAGCCACTGCCTCCGGTAATTAATACGCGCATGGGGTTTTGCTCCTGTTAGATGGCATCGTTGCAAGCCTTCATGGCTGCACTATTGCATAACGGCACTGTTTAGATTCATAACGGCACTATTTATAAAGGCACTGCTTATAACGGCCCTATTTACCGCTGCTTACAGCTGCCTTGGGATAGAAACACAGCTAAGCAAATATAATTAAGATTAAATTGTACGATATTTATACACAAATGCTACAATGCGCTTTCACAACGATTAATTCGACCTCTTTTTCACGTTGCGAGTGCTCATGGCCAAACTGCTACCGCCGCTTCCCGCCTCTCAATCAGTCGCTATCATCGGCGCAGGCATCTCAGGACTTGCCTGCGGAGAGGTATTGGCCAGCAGTGGCGCCAACGTCACGCTGTTTGATAAAGCCCGTGGCCCCGGTGGGCGTATGTCAAGTAAACGTAGACCCAGCGCAACGCTTGATTTAGGCGCTCAGGCATTCAGCGTGCGCGACGTAAACTTTCAACGCGCGGTCGATGAATGGCTTGCAGCTAGCTGCATAGCTGTTTGGCCAACCCGTACCTATCAGGCTAGTTCACGCGGCTGGCAGGCGCACAATGATGGCCAAAAGCGTTACGCCGGCGCGCCCAGAATGAGCGCCTTGACGCGACATATGGCCGATTCGCTAACGGCCCAGCCCAATGCCGAGCTGCATACCGGTACGCCCATCGCCATGCTTGACCCCACGCCCAACGGCTGGCTACTAATAGACGCTGCCGGGTCTCGCCACGGGCCTTATGCCCAGGTCGTGATTAGCGCGCCTCCTCCTCAGGCCCATGCGCTGATCGAACCCTGGGACGATGCTTTGGCAGCAGCCTGTTTAACCCGAACACAGCGGGCCTGTTGGGCGGGATGGGCAATTTTTGACGGGCCGCTCCCCGCCGTACCCGGTGTTGACCCAGATTGGCAGATGGCGCGTATCACGCATCCATCCCAGGGCTCAGTGCTTAATTCAGCGCTTAATATAGTATCCCGCAATCAAACCAAGCCGGGGCGCAACACACAGCCGGAAAGCGTCAGCTTATTGGCGCAGCTTGAGTGGAGCGAAGCTCATTTAGAGCAGCCTGCCGAGTGGGTGGCAGAACAACTACTCACCGCCTTGAAGGGCATTTTCCCCACTGCAGTCACCTTCCCCCGGCTCGTTGAGACGGGCGCCCACCGCTGGCGTTATGCGCAGCCATCAATTTCTTGTAAGCATGATTACTTATACAGTGAGAATGACTTGGCCCTGTGCGGTGACAGCTTCCGCGACGGCCGCGTTGAGGATGCCTGGCTCTCCGGCCACCGTTTAGGAGAGGCACTAATAGGCCGGTCGGTTCAATAAGCAAGGGGCTTAAATGATTAAGAAGGATTCTTATAAAGGTTGTACCGGGTAGCGACAAGTTGTACAAATGGGCATACAGTATCGTGCTAATGTTTAGTTTTTAAATCAGGCAACCTTTAAATGGAACATGAATCACCTTCGCCGCGGCGAACCATGACAGGCCCCTGCAGCGCCGCGCTGCAGTTAACAAAGAGGTACTGGCGCCCATGAGTCTTAAGGCGACCCACCCACCCGATACGCCACTCTATCCAATACGCGAGGTTTCTCGCTTAACGGGGGTGAATTCGGTCACGCTTCGCGCCTGGGAACGACGTTACGGGCTAATTCGCCCCCAGCGCACTCCGAAAGGTCATCGTCTTTACGCTCAGGACGACATTACCCGCATCGAACGCATCCTGCAGTGGCTCAATCGTGGTGTGCCGGTCAGTCAAGTCGCCGACTTGCTTGACCAGCCAGAGACAATTGAAGCCCCGACACCAGATGCCGGCGACTGGGCAAGCCAGCGCCAGCAGTTGCAAGCAATCATCGAAGCGTTGGATCTTCCCAAGCTGGAAGCGGTTTATCACCAGAGTTTAGCGCTCTACCCGCTAAGTGTGGCCATTAACGAGCTCTGGCAACCGGTCATCTTAACCTTAGAGGCCAAGTGGGCCGTTCAAGCGGATCAGTTAGTGCGCCGCACGTTGGAAGCCTTCCTACGCAGCCAGGTGGGCATCCGCTTGCACTACGCCAATCAGGCTACCCGTGGCCCGCTGATTCTACTCAACGCCATGCCCGACGACCCAGGCCCTCTGTGGGTGCTGATGTCGGCGCTAATGGCCAGCGAACAGGGCTACCGGGTGCAGATGCTTGACCACTCGCTGCCGCTGGAGGATCTCCCCCAGGCAGTCGCGCGGCTGCACTCTTCTATGGTACTGCTCTCTAGCGGTCAGCGGGAGAGCGATAGCTACATTAACCAGGCGCTGCCTAAAGCGGCTGAGGCGCTTAACGTGCCCATCGGCGTATGTGGCGAAGTGGCTCGTCTGCGCGAAAACGATTTGCGCGATGGACCGGTACACATGCTGGGTGATGACCTGCCTCAGGCGATTGCCCGTTTGCGCCCACTGTTACGCGAGTCTGGCGTACTCTAACCAGCACGCTTTTATCCTGGCCGTTCGCCTATGTGCGACCGGCCATTTTTTTGTGCCGCAGGAGCCTATGACAGGAGAGCCTATGAAACGTCAGTTGATTTGGCTGCGCAGCGACCTGCGTATTGACGACAACAGCGCCCTCGCCGCCGCCGCGGCTAAGGGCCCTGTGATAGCGGTGTTTTTGCGCAGCATTCCTCAGTGGCAAGCACATGGTCACGGCGCTAATAAGCTGGATTTTTGGGCGCGCGGCGTCGCTGCCGTCAAAACAGCGCTCAACGGTTTGAATATTCCGCTACTGCATCGCGATATTGAACGCTATGACCAGACGCCCGAGGCACTGCTTGAGATCGCTCGCCAATATGATGTTGAGCAGTTGCACTTCAATCACGAATACGCCCTCAATGAGCGCCGCCGCGACCAGGCTGTGCAGGACGCCTTTAAACAGGCCGGGATTACCGCCCATGGCTACCATGATGGCGTGGCTTTTGCCCCCGGCAGCCTGCTAACCGGCAAAGGCGACTACTACGGGGTATTTACGCCGTTCGCCAAGGCGTGGCACAAGCAGGTCAGCGCCGACCAGTTAGCGCTGCGCGCGACGCCACAGGTACAAGCAGCGCTGAATATTAAAAGCGACCCGCTGCCTGCCCTGCCCGAACTTGCAAGCGCCCCTGTCGATGGGCGGCTATGGCCTGCCGGAGAGAACGCCGCGGCAGATAACCTGGCACGCTTTTTACGCTTTCGTGGCCGTCACTATAACGCCCAGCGCGACCTGCCGAAGGTACGTGGCACCAGCGAACTATCGCCCTATCTGGCGTTAGGCATGATCTCCTATCGCCAATGTCTACAAGCGGTGATGAGCGAAAACGGCGGTCACCTGGCCGATGGCGATATCGGCCTTACCACCTGGGTCAACGAACTGATCTGGCGGGAGTTTTATCAGCACGTTGCGGTAGGCTTTCCCCAGGTGTGTCGCTACCAACCCTTCCAGGAACACACCAAGCAGTTAGCCTGGCGCGACGATGATAAAGGCTTTCAAGCCTGGTGTGAGGGGCGAACGGGCTACCCTATCGTGGATGCTGCCATGCGCCAGTTAGTGACGACCGGCTGGATGCACAACCGGCTGCGTATGATTACGGCGATGTTTTTAAGCAAGCACCTGCTAATTGATTGGCGACGCGGTGAAGGCTTTTTTATGCGCCACTTGGTTGACGGTGAATTCTGCGCCAATAACGGCGGCTGGCAGTGGGCAGCCTCAACAGGCACCGATGCCGCTCCTTACTTTCGCATTTTTAACCCCACCACCCAGTCCACACGCTTTGACGCTGAAGGCGAGTTTATCGCCCACTGGCTGCCTGAGCTGGCCAAATTACCCGCCAAAGCGCGCCACGCGCCGCAGCAAGATCTACTCACCGATGTCGACTACCCAGCGCCTATTGTCGACCACAAAGCAGCACGTCAGCGCGCCTTAGAGGCGTTTAAGTCGCTCTCTAAATAAACCTTTTGTTAGCAACTGCTAGGGGAGACCGTGATGGCTGAGCCTGCGGCATTAGAGGCGTTCTGCGCCTTTTTTAATAAACTAGACAATACCTGTACAGAAAAGCTATACGAGGTATATACTGAAGATATTGTATTTAGCGACCCGCTGCATAAGATCGCAGGCCGCAAAGCGTTAGAGCGCTATTTTTCAACCATGTATGAAAATGTTGAGCAGTGCCAATTCCGTTACCACGTTCGGCAGTTACAGGGTCAGCAAGCGTTCGTTACCTGGACTATGACGTTTATCCATCCGCGCTTGGCAGGTGGTAAACCGGTCGAGGTCGAAGGCTGTAGTGCGCTTACCTTTGCTGATGACGGTCGCGTGCAGCGCCATCGGGACTATTTTGATGCGGGCGCCATGCTCTACGAACATTTACCGCTGATGGGCAGCGCCATCCGCTGGTTAAAAAAACGCCTGGCTTAATCACACGATGAATAAGCCGAACACGCTTTGAGGGCTGGTCAGGTGCAACAGGAAGGCCTTTATGAGGAAAGACTTGATGAGCACATGGAAAACGCCCCAACGTATTTGGTTAACCGGTGCCACCTCCGGCATTGGTGAAGCGCTTGCGCGTAAGCTCATCGCCCAAGGCCATCAGGTGGTGCTTAGCGCACGCAACGCTGAGGCACTCGAAACACTGTGCCAAGGCCACACCAATGCCCACCCTCTGCCGCTGGACATCAGCGACCGGCAGGCAGTGCTCAAGGCGGGTAACCACATTCGCGACCAGCTGGGGGCGTTAAATTTGGCGCTCTTTAACGCCGGCACCTGCGAATATCTGAATGCTCAGCAGTTCGATATGGAGTTAGTCGAGCGGGTTTTTAAACCCAATCTATTCGGCACTCTGTACGGCGTTGAAGCCGCACTGCCACTGCTGCGCGCTGCGCGCAAAGAGGGCCTTCCGGCCCGGTTAGCCGCCACCTCCAGCGCTTCGGCCTATTTACCGCTACCCCGCGCGGAAGCCTATGGGGCGTCTAAAGCCGCGGTAAGTTACTTTTTAGAGTCACTGCGCTTGGATCTTGATCAGGAGGGCATTGAGGTCAGCCTGGTTCACCCTGGCTTTGTGAAAACGCCTCTAACCGAACGTAACGACTTCCCTATGCCGATGCAGGTGACGGCAGAGCAAGCAGCCGATGCCATTATCGCGGGGCTGGTGAAGGGGCGGCTGGATATCCACTTCCCACGCCGGTTTACCTATATAGTCAAATTGCTGGGCATTTTGCCCCCCGCTCTGCGCCGTCAGATTGGTCTGCGCATGACCCGCAGCCAAAAGGAGGCGTCATGAGCACCGTGTTATCACCAAGACCGGGGGCGTCACAACGTATCGCCATTGTCGGCAGCGGCATTAGCGGCATGGCAGCAGGTTGGTATCTCTCCGCCCAGCACGAGGTCACCCTGTTTGAGGCGGATTCACGCCTGGGGGGGCACACCGCCACCATGGACGTGAACGTTGCAGGGCAACCCTATGCTATCGATACCGGCTTTATAGTCTTTAACGACTGGACCTACCCGCACTTCCAGCGCCTGATGGCCACCCTGGGTGTCGCCTCACAAGCTACTGAAATGAGTTTTTCGGTACACGAGACAGCGCGGGACTTTGAGTACAACGGGCATACTTTGGGCTCGCTGTTTGCCCAACGACGCAATTTATTGAATCCCTCTTTTTATCGCCTGCTGGGCGACATTCTGCGCTTTAACAAGCAGGCTACCAAAGCGCTGGAGAGCCAACAGCTTCCCGAGCATATGACCCTGGGTGAATACCTGGATCGCAACCACTACAACCGCGATTTTCAGCAGCGCTACTTACTGCCCATGGGGGCTGCCATCTGGTCGGCCAGCATCAGTGATTTACGCGCCTTCCCGCTGGCGTTTTTTGTGCGTTTTTTTCGCAATCACGGCCTGCTATCGGTCAACCACAGGCCCCAGTGGTACACTCTGGTGGGCGGCTCCAAAAGCTATATTCCTAGCCTAACGGCGCCTTATGCGTCGCGCATTCACCTCAATACACCGGTCACCCGGATTACCCGCGACAGCACAGGCGTTGTTATCACTACACCTTCCGGCACCCAGCGCTTTGACCAAGTGGTGCTCGCCTGCCACGCCGACCAGGCCCTGGCCATGCTGGGCGACGCCAGCGGCGACGAGCAAGCGATCCTCGGCGCCATGCCGTACCAGGATAACGAGGTGGTACTGCATACCGACACCGCTCTGCTGCCGCGCCGCAAGCGCGCCTGGGCGAGCTGGAATTACCGCCTGGATCAGCGCGATAGCGAAGCACGGGTATCGGTCACTTACGCTATGAATATTCTCCAACGGATAGAAAGTGACACTACGTTTTGCGTGACCCTGAACGACAGCGCCAGCATCGATCCCAGCAAGGTGCTGGGCCGCTACACATACGCGCATCCGCAGTTCACCCTGGCTGGCCAAGCGGCTCAGGCGAGACACGCCGACATTTCGTCTACGGCCCATCGCACCCACTTTTGCGGCGCTTACTGGCGTAACGGCTTCCACGAAGACGGCGTGTGGAGTGCACTGCGGGTGGCGCAGGCGTTAGGCTGTGATGAAGCCGTCCCACCGCCTGCGGCACCTTCCGCGTTGCCTGCCCATGAACTGCTAACGCCGCAAGGTGCCGAGGGGCTGGGGTGATGGCTAGCATGATCACTGAGACAACGGCTGGAATAACCGCCCAGCCGCGCTCGCGTATCTATCGTGGCACGCTCCGCCACAGGCGCTTTACGCCCAAATCCCACTCCTTTAGTTACCAGCTATGGATGGCCTGGCTGGATCTGGACGAGCTGCCCGAGCTGTTCGACAAGGTGCCCGGCTTTAGTGCTCGTCGCCCTGCGCTGGCACGCTTTCGCCGCGAAGACTATCTGGGCCCGGTTGATCGCCCGTTGAAAACCGCCGTGCGCGAAGAGCTTATTCGTCAATTGGGCAGTGCACCTAATGGCCGTATCTGCGTGCTGACCCAGCTACGCACGCTGGGCTGTATGTTTAACCCTATTTCCGTCTATTACGCCTACGACCACCTGGGGCGACTGACAGCCGTATTAAGTGAGGTCACCAACATGCCCTGGCGCGAGCGCACCTGCTACGCCATCGCTGTGGATCCCTCACGCCATAGTCACCAAGCGCATTTCGATAAAGATCTCCACGTCTCACCGTTTAACCCCATGGAGATGACCTACCGCTGGAAATTTAACGCCCCCGGCGAAAAGCTCTTTTTGCATATGGAAAACTGGCAGGATCAGCAGTGCCATTTTGATGCCACCTTAACCCTTGACGCCTCTCCCGCTATCCGTAGCGCGTTGCTAAAGACCTTGGCTCGCCAGCCATGGATGAGCCTGAAAACCATTGCGGGTATTCATTTTGAAGCGCTTCGTCTGTGGCTAAAGCGCGTGCCCGTCTATAACCACCCCAAGCGCAAGGAGACTTCAAAGTGACGACCCTGCGTTCCACGCCCCCTAATCTTCAGCCGGTTGCGCAAGACCGCTTAACCAAGTGGCTAAAGCCACGTCTGA
Source organism: Halomonas sp. FeN2 (assembly GCF_020595105.1). Taxonomy (NCBI): domain Bacteria; kingdom Pseudomonadati; phylum Pseudomonadota; class Gammaproteobacteria; order Oceanospirillales; family Halomonadaceae; genus Halomonas; species Halomonas sp. FeN2. The sequence goes on along the minus strand of NZ_CP074200.1, from coordinate 2,687,548 downwards.
TGGCCCAACTGGACACCTTTCGCGGCGGCCGTATCACTCTGATTGAAGGCAATCAGTGCCATCACTTAGGCCAGCAAGGCCCGCTGCAAGTGACCGTGGTGATACGCCACTCCCGCGCCTGGAAACGCCTCGCCTTTGGTGGCACCGTCGGCGCAGCCGAGTCGTATATGGACGGCGACTGGGACGCCGATGACCTGGTTGCCCTGGTGCGCCTGTTCGCCGCTAATCTTGAGCAGGTGAATACTAAAATGGAGAACGGCAGTGCCCGTTTTGCCCGTTGGCTATTGGGCGCCGCCTACCGCTTTCAGCGCAACAGTTTAAGCGGCTCGAAACGTAATATTGCCGCCCACTACGATATCGGCAACGACCTTTTTTCTACGTTTTTAGATCGCCACCACTGGATGTATTCAAGCGCCGTTTTCCCCTACCCGGAAGCCAGCTTGGAAGAGGCTTCTACCTATAAGCTTGATTTGATGCTTGAAAAGCTCGACGTACAACCACAGCATCATTTGTTGGAAATTGGCACCGGCTGGGGAGGACTGGCGATTCACGCCGCCAAAACCCGTGGCTGCCGTGTAACCACAACCACCATTTCGGACGAGCAGCACGCCCATACTGCTCAGCGCATTCGAGAAGAGGGATTGGAAGATAGAATCACCCTGCTTAAGCAGGATTACCGTCAATTAACCGGCCGCTATGACCGGCTTATTTCGGTAGAGATGATTGAAGCGGTGGGGCATCAGTATCTTGATACCTACCTCAACAAGCTGGATAGCCTGCTCACCGACGACGGGCAGGCCATGCTGCAAGCCATCACCATCCGCGATCAGCGCTTTGAAGAAGCCAAACGCGATATGGATTTTATCAAGCGCTACATTTTTCCTGGCGGCTTTCTGCCCTCGCACCACGCCATGTTAACCAGCGTTATGCGTAAAACGTCGCTGAACATTGTCGCACTGGATGAAATTGGCCCGCATTACGCGCGCACCCTGCGGGAGTGGCGCCACCGCTTTGAAGCCAGCCTGGAGCAGGTGCGAACGCTGGGCTACGACGAACGCTTTATCCGCATGTGGCGTTACTACCTGTGCTACTGCGAGGGCGGTTTTATCGAGCGCTCTATCGGCACTTGCCACCTACTGCTGGCGAAACCCGCGGCGAAACCCATTCCGCTCACCGGCGCGCTCTAAATGGCATCACCCAAGTGGCAAGCGCTGGTGTTGAATGCCCTGCGCTTTGAAGCTGGCTGGCTCCTGTGCGTGCTCGGCGGCTCATGGGTTGCCGCCATAGCAGGGGGCAGCCTGTTGGCCTGGCACCTGTGGCGCCGCGCGCGGCCTGGGGAATGGCAATTTATTGCCGGATTTGCCCTGCTGGGACTGATGATTGATGGCGGTTTGCAGCTGCTGGGTGGGTTCGATTTTAACGATCAAACGTTGGTGTTAGGGCTTCTACCGCTGTGGCTATGGATGCTTTGGCCGCTGTTTGCCACCCTGGTTCATCACTCACTGGCGTGGCTGTGGCGCTATCCATGGCTAGCCGCGCTGTGTGGCGCCATTAGTGGCCCGCTCTCTTATTATGGCGGCGCACTACTGGCAGAGGTAACCCTGGCGGCTTGGTTGCTCCCCGTTCAGGCGCTCGTTTGGGCGTTGCTCTGTATGGGTATTAGCCGCTTTTACAGGCCTTAAGAAGCGGAGGGTGCGGCGATTGGCGCGGGTACTAAACGTTTTTCCAACTCCGCGGCGGCTAGCGGCCGGGCAAAGTAGAACCCCTGTACGGACGTGCACCCGGCATTAACCAGGAACTGACACTGCTCTTTGGTTTCAACACCTTCGGCAATCACTCCTAGTCCCATGCCTTCCGCCATCGCTAAGACTGCCTTAACAATTGAGGCGTCTGCCTGATCGTGTGGGAGGTCTTTAATAAACGCCCGATCCAGCTTGACCTTATCCACAGGCAAGCGCTTTAAATACCCGAGCGACGAGTAGCCAGTGCCAAAGTCGTCAATAGCAATCGCAAAACCTTGATCACGCAGCGCCTGCAGGCGTGGCCCCATATCCCCCGCACGCTCATCAAGTAATACTGATTCGGTCAACTCGAGGCCAATCTGCGAAGGCTTCAACTGATAGCGATTGAGGCAGGTCGCCAATTGACTTTCCAGATCGCCTTGAAACAGCTGCAACGCCGAAATATTGATCCAAATTGTTAGCTTGGGCATAGCGCTATTCCGCCAGTGGGCCTGCTGGGCACAGGCTTTTTCAATTACCCAGGCGCCCAGTTGGCTCATTAAACCGTGCCGCTCGGCCAAAGGAATAAAGTCGCCTGGGGAAATCATGCCATCCTTGGGGTGACGCCAACGCAGTAGCGCCTCCATGCCCACCAGCTCGCCGCTGCCAGGGTCATGCTGGGTTTGATAATGCAGCTCCAGCTGGTCACCGGAAATAAGCGCAGCGCGCAGATCGCTGACTAGCGCCAGCTGAGGGTTATCCTGCTTATCCAGCGCTGGGCGAAAACGCTGGCTTAAGTTACGTCCCAGCCGTTTGGCACTGTAAAGCGCCGACTCTAAGCGCTGGAACAGCACACCTGAGTCGTTACCATCTTCAGGCACGCGACAGCTGCCAATCGTCAGCCCTAAGCGCAGCGAGTGGTCATTAATTTCAAATGGTCGGCTCATATGCTCACGCAGAGTGGCTATCCACTGGTCGTGATCATCAAAGGTGGTGGTGCGAATTACCATAAATTCATCGCCACCCAGGCGCCCTACCACGCTCCCTGCCACATAGCTGGTTAACCGCTGGGCAAAGCGCGCTAAAAGGCGATCACCCTGCTCCACGCCTAGGCTATCGTTGACTGATTTCAAGCCATCGATATCCACCAGCGCCATATCCAGACTCTCACCTGCACGTAAATGGCGTAGCCGTGAGGCAAGCAGATCATGAAGGCGCCGTCGATTGGGCAGCCCAGTAAGCGGGTCTTCATAGCCGATACGACGCAAATCCCGCTCACGCGCTTTTTGTGCCGAAATATCGGTAAACAGATTAATAAAGTGGGTAATGTTGCCACGTTTGCCGGTCACAGCACGGACTTTAAGCCACTCAGGGTACTCGTCGCCGTGTTTACGGCGGCTCCACATTTCACCTTCCCAACGCCCGGTGCTTTTCAACGTACTCCAAAACGTTTGATAAAAGGCTTTATCATGGCGCGGGGCTGCCAGCGTCTCCAGTTTCAGCCCCTGAACCTCTTGGCTTGCGTAGCCGGTAATTTCGGTAAATGCTGGGTTCACAACCATCACGCGATTTTGCGCATCAGTAATCACCATGGCATCGCTGGCGAGGCTTAACGTATCTTGTGAAAGGCGCAGACGTAGCCGCTGTTGACGCTCTTGCTTCCAGGCGTCCCACAGCCCAAGCGCAACTAGCGTGGCAGCCACCAAGCGTAACATCGCATCGGGCAACCAAACACAGGCGGGAAGCGCCGTCAGTGCGACCCAAACTAACGGGCGATTGAGTGAAACTGGAAGCCACATGGCGATTCGCTATACCCTATACAAATTAACGTAAATAAAAATTAGCGTTAGGTGCCATGCTGATCATGCCGCCTAATAAGATACTTGGATACCCTATTTTACGGCAATGAATCGTTTATTGTGCACAATCAGCAGCTGTTGCACTAGATGCTGCCCATTGAAGTGCTATCGGCCAATCCGCGAAAAACTCTAGTTATGGACGATAAATAGCCTGTTACGTGCATTCAGCGGTTTCGGGAAGTAGACTAGCCATACAACCAATTTGATATTCGGAACGATTCAGTGACCAAGCAACATTCCTTTGATCGCGAAGAACTGCTGGCCTGCTCCCGCGGCGAGCTATTCGGCCCCGGCAATGCACAGCTCCCGGCTCCTAACATGCTGATGCTTGATCGTATCAAGCACATTCACGAAGAAGGCGGTGAGCATGGCAAGGGCGAACTGATCGCCGAGCTGGATATCACGCCTGACTTGTGGTTCTTTGATTGCCACTTTCCTGGCGATCCCGTCATGCCTGGCTGTTTAGGATTAGACGCTATGTGGCAGCTCGTTGGGTTTTATTTGGGCTGGCTAGGCCACCCAGGTCGCGGACGTGCGCTTGGTTGCGGCGAAGTTAAATTCAGCGGACAGATTCTGCCGGATGCACAAAAAGTGACCTATAGCATTAATATTAAGCGTATTATTACCCGACGTCTTATCTTGGGTATCGCCGACGGCACCGTAACCGTCGACGGACGCGACATTTATCAGGCTAATGATCTGCGCGTTGGCCTATTTACCTCCACTGCGAATTTCTAAACAGGAGGCTCCCATGCGACGAGTGGTAGTCACCGGCCTTGGCATCGTATCGTGCCTTGGCAACGACCAACGACAGGTTCTGGATGCGCTCAAAACTGGGCGTAGCGGTATTAGTTTTAAGGAAGAGTATGCCGAGCGTGGCTTTCGTAGCCATGTTGCAGGCAGCGTCGATATTGATCTTGACGCACTCATCGACCGCAAACTGCGCCGCTTTATGGGCGACGCGGCTGCCTATGCGTATGTCTCTATGGCCCAGGCCATCGAAGATGCTGGGCTGAGCGAAGAACAGGTATCCAACGAACGTACTGGTCTTATTGCCGGCTCAGGCGGTGCATCAAGCGCTAATCAGGTTGAAGCAGCTGACGTACTACGTGAAAAAGGTCTGCGCCGCGTTGGACCTTATCGCGTTACCCGGACAATGGGCAGCACCGTTTCCGCGTGCCTGGCAACGCCGTTCAAGATCAAAGGCATCAATTACTCTATCTCCTCTGCCTGTGCGACTTCAGCGCACTGTATTGGCAGCGCGATGGAGCAAATTCAGCTTAATAAGCAGGATGTGGTGTTTGCCGGTGGCGGCGAAGAGGAGCACTGGACGCTCTCCTGCCTGTTTGATGCCATGGGCGCTCTCTCTACCCACTACAATGACACCCCTGAACAGGCTTCGCGCCCTTACGACCAGGCGCGCGACGGCTTTGTGATTGCTGGCGGAGGAGGCATGCTGGTGCTGGAAGAGCTCGAGCACGCCAAAGCCCGCGGCGCCAAGATCTATGGCGAACTGGTGGGTTACGGCGCCACTTCTGATGGCCATGACATGGTCGCCCCTTCGGGCGAAGGTGCGATGCGTTGCATGCGCCAAGCGATGGCAACGGTCGACGGTGATATTGATTACATCAATACCCACGGTACTTCGACGCCCGTAGGCGATGTTGCCGAGCTGAAAGCGATACGCGAAGTGTTTGGTAATACAACGCCCGCCATGAGCTCGACAAAATCGCTCACCGGCCACTCCCTGGGGGCTACCGGGGTACAGGAAGCGATCTATTCGCTGCTGATGATGCAGCACAACTTTGTTGCCGCTTCAGCAAATATCACCGATTTGGATGAGCAGGCCGACGGCTTTGATATTGTCACCGAACGCCGCGATGACGTGACGATAGAGCGCGCCTTGTCTAATAGCTTCGGCTTTGGCGGCACCAATGCGTGCTTAGTCTTCCAGCGTTTTAACGACTAACGCTACTCATATGGTGAGCATAAAAGCGGCGCCCAGTGGGCGCCGTTTTCATATTGCAGTCAGAATGCTGTTAGCGAGAGATAGGTCGCGGCACGTCTGAAATTTCCTGTAACTGTGCCTCAATCCACGCCTCGACGTCTGCGAGCACTTCATCGGGCATACGGCCTTCTGTCTCAATCGGCTTACCAATGCGCACACGTAGTACGCCTGGCCGCTTAACCCAGTGGCGGCCTGGCCAGCGCTCGCCAGCGTTGTGGGCCACCGGCAAGACCGGCACCCCCGCACGACACGCCACCACGCTGCCACTTTTGTTATAGCGTTTACGGATGCCGGGATCTACCCGCGTCCCTTCCGGAAAAATCAGTACCGAAAGCCCTGTACCCAAACGCTCGACACCTTGAGTGAGCACTTGCTTCATCGCCCGCGCAGGTTTTGAGCGATCCAAACTGATAGGGCGCAGTAAGCGCAACCCCCAACCAAAAATGGGAAGGCGCAGTAATTCTCGTTTCAGTACGGTACATACCGGCGGCTTCATGACCTGCAGAAACACGGTTTCCCACTCACACTGGTGGTTGGCTTGAATCACACAGGGGCCACTGGGCAGATTTTCCCGCCCTTGAATGTCGTAACGCACTCCACAGGCAATACGAAACCACACCATCAAAAAGTAGTTATACAAATTGAGTAAGCGGTAGCGGCCAGACAGCGGAAGAAACGGCGCAATGGGCAAAAACAGAATGCCGATCATCAGCATGGCCAAAAAATAGCCAGCATAAAAGACCAAGCTGCGAACCACATTTATCAAGCCGACGCTCCTGTATCGCTGACACGATTATTTTCACGGGTTAAACACCACGCATCCAGCATACGCCCAGCCTCTAAGCGCCATGGTTTCTGGTGAACGCCAAAGACATCCAGCACACGTCGGCAGTTCAAAACGCGCCGCAGCTTAGCATCATGGTGGTGTTTAAGCGGCTGAACTTCACCCAGAGTAATCTGCTCGCCGCGCCCCTCAAGGTGCGTTAACAGCTGGGTGCGCACCATGGAAGTAAAGGTAAAGGCGCTGACCGGTTCGGTGCCAGCAAGATGATAAGCCCCCCAGGCCTCAGCACCGCTGACCTGCTGCTGTAGCATGCCAATCAGCGCCATGGCGACAGCATCTGCAGAGGTCGGGCAAAAAATCACATCTTCCGCGGCACGCACCGCCTTCCCGAGCACCAAGTTATCAATGATGTCGTTAAGCCACGCATGACTGCCTTCCAGTGCAAACAGCGGGCCTAAGCGCACAATCAAATGACGCTGAAACTCCGCACGGATGCGATCACCGGTCTGCACCAGACGGCGCAAGCTATCATCTCGCGGTGCAGGCACCACATGCTCATCAATGGGGACATCCAAACCGTCTTCGTAGAGCTGATCGGAGACACACCATATCAACGCCACGTCTTGCGATTGGCAGGCATCCAAACAGAGATCTACCGCATCGGCATGTGCCGTCACATCCGCTGGCGCCATGTTAAGCGGGTGGGCCAACGGTGGAATAATCACGGCGTCAGGGGCTATCGCCTCAAGCCGCGATGACGTGATGGTCGTCCCTTGCTCTATGACTAACTCTGTATCGGCGCGACGGCTTGCTTCCCGGGCCAGCGCCAAGCTTAAGCAGTGTCCTGCATCCAATATTAACAGCTTCAAGACACCTCCCCCCTATAACGCCCAGCCCTATGCTGCGCGGCGAATAGCGTCCTCAGAATGGGATCTCATCGTCGAAGTCGTCGAAGTTACCCGGATCTGGAGCGCCGTAGCTGCTGTTCTGCTGGTTGGGCTTCGGTGCTTGATTGCCCTGCTGCGGCGCTGGGCGAGGCGGCTGCTGTGGACTCTGCCCGCCGGGGTAGTTATTACCGCCTTGGGGCGCCCCACCCTGAGGGGGATAACCACCGCCCTGGTTGCTATGTGCGGGGCTGTTTTGAGCCGGTGCATTTTGGGGGGCGTTCTGAGGAGCATTCTGAGGATAGTTATTTTGCGGAGCGCCGCCTTGGAAGTCACCGCTGCGACCATCAAGCATCTGCATATCGTTGGCGACGATTTCCGTCGAGTAGCGATCCTGACCGTTCTGATCCTGCCATTTACGGGTTTGCAGGCGCCCTTCAATATAGACTTTGGAGCCTTTTTTCAGGTACTGCTGGGCGATTTCAGCGGTTTTATTGAACATCACCACCCGGTGCCACTCGGTGCGCTCTTGGCGCTGACCGCTCTGGCGATCCATCCAGGTATCGGTGGTGGCCAGATTTAAATTGGCCACGGCGGTGCCGCTGGGGGTGAAACGCACCTCTGGATCCTGCCCGAGGTTGCCAATCAGAATGACCTTGTTAATGCCGCGAGCCATAAGGCGCTCCTTTAATAGCTGTCATGTAAAGTGTATTGCCAACCGCCGCCACACTTCATCGGCAAGGCTGGGTTAAGATTTTGGGGGTGCCATGAGCTTGTTCAATGCCGCCTGATCGAGCTGTTGGCGGTTCACCTTTAGATAGACCAAACGCTCTTCCGGCACCACCATGACGTCTTCCACGCCGACCACTTCGGCTAAATGTTCCATCAACAGGTCGAGCGCATCTGCCTGGGTCTCGTGTAGCGCCACCACTTCGCTAGAGAGTGGGGGCGGCGCGGGCATCCGCCACATGGCGATCCACCAGCATAGCGCAAGCCCAGCACAGCCAATAAAGACTGCGTTGAGGCCGCCGTAGTGAGCCAGCAAGCCACCTAGCGTACCGCCTAAAAAAGCGCCTAAAAATTGGCTGGTGGAGTAGACCCCCATAGCAGTCCCTTTGGCGCCCGCCGGGGCCAACTTACTGAGCATGGAAGGTAGCGTCGCTTCCAGCAAGTTAAAGCCGGTGAAGAACACAAATAGCCATACAAACAGCCAGTAGCTTGGCGAGAGTGGCAACCCCAGTCCGGCTAAACTCATCACAATAGCGCCGATCGCAACCAAGCACATCAAGCGCATGCGCTGCTGCTTCTCTGCCACAATAATCAGCGGTACCATGGCCACAAACGATAGCGCCATAATGCCCAGATACGCCAGCCCGTGATACTCAATCGCCACACCGGCGTTTAACAGGCGAAAAGGTACCGCGACAAATATCGCCATCAGCACTAAGTGCAGGGCAAAAATCGACATATCCAGCCGCCATAAATCGGGACGGGTTATCACGCTTTTAAACTGCTGGCGATCCATCCCCACATCGCGGTGGCGTCGCCGCCGTGGCGCAGCAGGCACCCAGCGCCATAGCACCAGCAGCCCAACCAGCGTTAACAGCGCGGTAAACCAGAACACACCGGCAAGCCCCGCCCAGGCGGCAAGCCATGGCCCTAACACCATGGCAATGGCAAACGACACGCCAATTGAGAGCCCAATGGTCGCCATGGCGGCGGTGCGCACTTCTTCACGGGTTTGATCCGCCAGCAGCGCCATAATCGCCGCGGCCACAGCGCCGCAGCCCTGCAGCGCTCGCCCAGCAATAATGCCGGCAATAGTATCGGAAAGCGCAGCGATCACGCTGCCGAGGGCAAAAATCACCAGCCCTATGGCAATTACCCGTTTGCGGCCAATGCGATCGGAAAGAAGCCCAAACGGAATTTGCAACGTCGCCTGGGTTAAACCATAAATACCCAGCGCCACGCCTACCAATAGCGGGGTCGAGCCCTCAAGGGTGTCGGCATACAGCGCCAACACCGGCAGCACCATAAACAGACCCAGCATGCGCGATGCATAAAGCCCGGCCAATCCACTGATCGCACGACGTTCAGAGGCCAGCAATAGTGCGGAAACCTTGCGCATAATGCCCTTTTATATGGTGGTTAAGCATGTGGTGAGTCAGTGTGAATTGTGACAATCCTCTATTCTAGCGGTTTGGGCTGACGCTGGAAACGTCGCGAGTTGCCGCAGGTTATGAAAGCTGTTTTGCCGGGAGGGGGCTGACAAACGTATAATCGCGCTTTTGCCGCGCGATTCGAGGTGTTGATGGACAGCATTCTGGTCAGGGGTGCCCGCACCCACAACCTCAAGCAGATCGATGTGGAACTGCCCCGTAATAAGCTAATTGTGATTACCGGCCTATCCGGCTCGGGTAAATCGTCGTTAGCGTTCGACACCCTTTACGCCGAGGGGCAACGCCGCTACGTGGAATCGCTCTCCACCTATGCGCGCCAGTTCCTGTCGATGATGGAAAAGCCCGATGTGGATCACATCGAAGGGCTGTCACCTGCGATCTCCATTGAGCAGAAGTCCACTTCCCACAACCCGCGCTCGACCGTGGGCACTATCACCGAAATTTACGACTACCTGCGCCTGCTATTTGCCCGTGCCGGGACGCCCCGATGCCCAGAACATGGCGAAGACTTGGAAGCCCAGACCATCTCGCAGATGGTCGATCAGGTCATGAACCTCGCCGAAGGCACCAAATTGATGCTGCTGGCACCGGTAGTCAAAGGCCGTAAAGGCGAACATTTACAGTTACTGGCCGAGCTGCGTGCCCAGGGCTTTGTGCGCGCTCTGGTCGATGGCCAAGTGCTGGAGCTGGACGACATCGCACCGCTGGATAAGCGCAAAAAACACGATATCAGCGTCGTCGTTGACCGCTTCAAAGTGCGCGACGACCTTGCCCAACGTTTGGCGGAGTCCTTTGAAACCGCGCTGAACCTCGCCGACGGCACCGCCATGATTCACTTTATGGACGGTGAGCGCGAAGACATTGCCTTTTCGTCGCGCTTTGCCTGCCCGGTATGTGGCTACTCGCTGGCGGAGCTAGAGCCGCGGATGTTCTCGTTCAACAACCCGGCGGGCGCCTGCCCCACCTGCGACGGGCTGGGTGTACAGCAGTACTTCGACCCGGACAAGCTCATCAGCCACCCGGAGCTGTCGCTAGCGGAAGGCGTCATAAAAGGCTGGGATCGGCGCAATATCTACTACTTTACCCAGCTCCAGGCGCTGGCCAAGCACTACGGCTTTGAGTTGGAAACCCCCTGGCAAGAGCTCGCTCGCCATGATCGAGAGGTTATCCTCAACGGCAGCGGCGACGAGCAAATCCCGTTTGTCTATGTGGGTGACCGCGGCCGCAAAGTCACCCGCGAGCATGCTTTCGAGGGCGTGCTGCCCAATATGCAGCGCCGCTACCGGGAAACCGAATCCAACATGGTGCGCGATGATCTGGCCAAATACATCGCCGTGCAGCCTTGTGCGACCTGTAGTGGCTCGCGACTACGTAAAGAGTCACGCCATGTTTACGTAGATGATCACAACATCGCCGAGATTGTGCGTTTCCCAATTGGTGAAGCGTGGCGCTATTTTGCCGACCTTACACTGCCGGGTCGTAAAGGCGAGATCGCCGACAAGATCGTCCACGAGATCCATGCCCGACTGGAATTTTTAGTTAACGTGGGGCTGGACTATCTCAACCTGGAGCGCAGCGCCGACACCCTATCCGGTGGTGAAGCCCAGCGTATCCGCTTAGCCAGTCAGATTGGCGCAGGTCTGGTCGGGGTGATGTATATTCTCGATGAGCCGTCGATTGGCTTGCACCAGCGCGACAACGACCGACTGTTGAAAACCCTTGAGCGGCTGCGTGACTTGGGTAATACCGTGATTGTGGTAGAGCACGATGAAGACGCCATTCGCGCCGCAGATCACGTACTGGATATCGGCCCAGGCGCTGGTGTGCATGGTGGTGAAATTGTCGCCCAGGGTACGCCCCAGGACGTAATGGACAACCCTAACTCGCTAACCGGCCAGTATCTTTCCGGCTCACGGGAAATTGCCGTGCCGCCCTACCGCATTCCCGGCAATCCAGAAAAGCAGCTGATCGTGCGTGGGGCTACCGGCAACAACCTGCAGAACGTCACCCTTAGCCTGCCGCTGGGGCTGTTTATCGCCATTACCGGCGTTTCCGGCTCAGGTAAATCGACGCTGATCAACGGCACCTTGATGCCCATTGCGGCTCGCGAATTAAACCGCGCGACGACATTGACCGCCGCGCCCTATGAGAAGATCGAAGGGCTCGACCAGCTCGATAAAGTCATCGATATCGATCAGAGCCCCATTGGCCGCACGCCACGCTCCAACCCGGCCACCTATACGGGTATTTTTACACCGATTCGTGAGCTGTTTGCGGGCACCCAGGAAGCGCGTTCCCGGGGCTATAAGCCCGGTCGTTTTAGCTTTAACGTCAAGGGTGGGCGCTGCGAGGCGTGCCAGGGCGAAGGCATGATCAAGGTAGAGATGCACTTCCTGCCGGATATCTATGTGCCCTGCGATGTATGTAAGGGCAAACGCTACAACCGCGAAACCCTGGATATCCACTATAAAGGTAAAACCATCCACGAAGTGTTGGCAATGACGGTGGAAGACGCGCTGGAATTCTTCAGCCCGGTACCGGCGATTGCCCGTCGTTTGCAAACCTTGCTCGATGTAGGGCTCTCCTATATCCGCCTGGGGCAAAGTGCCACCACCCTTTCCGGCGGCGAAGCCCAGCGGGTTAAACTCGCCCGCGAACTGGCCAAGCGTGATACCGGTAAAACGCTGTATATTTTGGATGAGCCAACCACCGGGCTACACTTTGAAGATATCCGTCAACTACTGACGGTACTTCACCGCCTGCGCGATCACGGCAATACCATCGTGGTCATCGAGCACAACCTGGATGTGATCAAAACCGCCGACTGGATTGTCGATCTTGGCCCCGAAGGGGGCTCTGGGGGCGGTCAGATTATCGCCGAAGGCACGCCGGAACAGATTGCCAAGCAGGATGTGTCGCATACCGGCCGCTTCTTAGCCCCGCTCTTGGCGCGAGGAAAACGCACGGCGAAACGCTAAACGCTGCGGCTCTTTGTTATTCTTTTGAGGAAGGGTGGGCGTCAGCCCACCCTAATACTAAATAGCCATGCTAGTTAGTACCTTTGGGCAACGCAGTAGATGGCTACCTTGTTTATAGTGGTGAGCAGATTATAGTTAGCAGGATTATGCAATCCTCTGCCGGAGGGATAAGCCGTGGGTCAAGAAAGTAGTTGTATTATCAAGCATTTCAATCACTACTGTTCGTTAAGCGACGATGAGAAAAAACTACTCATAACGCTTGAGGAGAGCCCAACCGATATTAAGGCGGGCACACTTCTATGGGAAATAGGTGCACCGGCCAATGAGTTCTGCACGCTGAAAAGTGGCTGGGCCTACTCCTACCGTCATTTGGAAAACGGCGACCGACAGATTCTGGAAGTGTTTCTGCCAGGCGACATTATTGGGCTGCGGGAGTTTGCATTCTCCGAGCGTCTTGAGAATGTGCGCATGATTGATGACGGTGTAATTTGTCATTTCCCGCACAAGCGTATTCTGGAAATATTCCGCCAATCGCTCCCGCTGACGTCAGTGATGTTTGCCATTGGAAGCCGTCAACAGGCATTAATGACCGAGCGATTGGTAACGTTAGCAAGACGCAGTGCCCGCCAAAAAATGGCGCACTTCCTTTATGAGATGTATCTAAGGCTGCGACAAACCAACCCGGATATTAGCAACCAGTTCCGCCTGCCGCTTTCCCAGGAGCAGTTGGCCGATGTCCTGGGGCTTAGCCCGGTACACGTTAGCCGCACCTTTACCGCACTGAGCGAAGATGGTCTGGTATTTCGCGATCGTCACCACCTGACAATCCCTGATTTAAAAGCGCTCAGTGTTGAGGGTCAGTTTGACGACTGTTATCTCACCGATAACGTTCGGCCCCTGTTAGGCGAGGCTGAACAAAAAGCCGCGTGCTGACAAGGCACGCGGCGTTACTGCAACGCTAGGTTGTACGGCGGGCATCAAAGCTCGACTATCCACACTTAGACCAGCCGCAGCCTGCATAGCAGGTGGGGCAGCCATCCATCATAATGAGCTCGCCGCGGCACTCGGGGCAGTTACCCACGGTGGCTGGGCCACTGCCCTCAGGCTTTTTTCCCGGCCTTGCCTTATCACCGCCAATAGGCTCTACCGCGCCTGTTTCAACGGGAGCATCATTCGCTTCTTCTTCAGCACCGGGCTGCCAAGCATGGCCGTGAGTCATACGGTGGGCATAACGCTCTACCAGCTTTTCAACCGGCACCTGGTTGCCGTCCCGATCCAGAAAGCCACGGCGATAAAGAATCTGCTGGATTGACCAGGCAATCGCCGCGACTTCCGAATCGTGGAACATTGGCTTGTTCCAGCGGTTCATGCCACAGCGTACCAAGCCTTTATCCCAGGCCACTTTGCGCAGATCCGCCACCGCTTGGGTGACGTAACCGCCGCGGGCCGCCAGCGAGAGGCTGCGCATGGTCGCGGTGATCCACTGGTGCTCGCTTGAGAGCTGTCCTGACGGAAAAAAGAACTCCACCGGGCGCTCAATCACCACGCGCTTACTGCCAATCACGCCCTCTACCGGCATAAACGACACCAGCAAATAGACTTTTTTGCGTCCTTCCGCGCCTACGTATGAAATCTTTTCAGACACGGCTTCCAACGTGCCTTCCGGACGGGAAGGTATACGCACCGTTAGCGGATCTTCATCTTGTAGCTCAGGAACGGGAACGGCCTGCTCCTGCTGCTTGATACGGTAACCAACAATTTTTGAGGTAATTTCTACAGCCATGGTGTTCTCCACTTAGCAAAGGTGTGCGTTTTAAACAGATAGTGCTTAACGCGGCATCACCATTTGCCGTAGGTGCCTTCTTTTAGGCCATCAAAGAGGTTGGCAGCGTTATGCTCTTCACCGTCGTAAATCACCTTCTCATCCCCAGTTAGTTCGAGGGTTTCGCCATTTTCCAGCTCAAACACGTAGGTAGTGTTTTTAAGATCATCCTCGCGCACCAGCACGCCCTGGAAGGCTTCAGGGTTAAAGCGAAAAGTAGTGCAGCCTTTTAAGCGACTTTCATACGCTTGCAGATAGAGATCCTGGAACTGTTCAAAGGGAAACTCGGTAGGCACGTTGACCGTTTTTGAGATCGCTGAATCGACCCAATGTTGAGCCGCGGCCTGAACCGCAACGTGCTGCTCGGGCGAGATTGCATCGGCGGTAACAAAGTAGTCAGGCAGGTCGCTGTCCACCGCGTCAGATGCGATAAAGTGACGGTAGGCGGCCAACTCAAAGGAGACGACTTCGACCTGCTCTTTGGTCTTTTTGCCCGACTGAATAATATTGCGGAAGTAGCGGTGCGAGAAGGAGGGCTCGATACCGTTGGAGGCGTTGTTACCCATTGACAGTGAAATCGTGCCGGTCGGTGCGATCGAGCTGTGATGGGTGAAGCGCGCGCCGTGCTCGGCCAGTTGTGCCACCAACTCCGGCTCAAGCTCGGCCACTTGAGCCATGTACTGACTATAACGGGCGTGCAGGATACGCCCCGGCACCTGATCGCCCACTTCGTAGCCATCTTTGGCCAGTTGAGGCCGCTCGCGCAGCATTTTGGGCGTGATGGTGTGCTCCTGCTCAAGCACCGGCGCCATGCCTTTCTCTTGGGAGAGCTCCAGCGCCTGCTTCCAACCCTCTATCGCTAAGTGACGGCTCACCTCATCGGTGAACACCAGCGACTGCTTAGAGCCGTAAGGGATTTTGAGCATGGTGAGCGTTGACCCTAAGCCCAAAAAGCCCATCCCGTGGCGACGCTTGGCTTCAATTTCACGCTGCTGCTGGGGCAGTGGCAAACCGGCTATCTCGACCACGTTATCGAGCATACGCGTGAAGATCGCGACCACTTTGCAGTAGCGTTCCCAGTCAAAGCACGGCTCGGCGCCGAAGGGGTCAATCACGAACTTGGTTAGGTTGACAGAACCCAGCAGGCAGGCGCCTTCCGGTGGCAGGGGTTGTTCGCCACAGGGATTCGTCGCACGGATATCTTCGCAGAACCAGTTATTGTTCATGCGGTTAACCTGGTCGATCAGGATAAAGCCGGGCTCGGCGTAGTCGTAGGTGGAGGACATGATAGTGTCCCACAACTCCCGCGCTTTAATCACTTCAACAATGCGGCAGGCGACGCGGCCTTCGGCATCAACCGTGTAGCCCTCTTCAATCACCGGCCAGTCCCGGTAGATCAGGTCTTCCGCTTTAACGTCCTCTTTCTCACCGGGGTGTAGCGGAAAGGCCAGCGGCCAGTCGGTATTGTTTTTCACCGCTTCCATAAACTCGTCGGTGATCAGCAAGCTAAGGTTAAACTGGCGCAGACGTCCCGCTTCGCGCTTGGCCTGAATAAACTCGCGTACATCCGGATGCCCCACATCAAAGGTGCCCATCTGAGCGCCGCGGCGGCCACCGGCAGAGGCGACGGTGAAACACATCTTGTCGTAGATATCCATAAACGCCAGCGGGCCGTTAGTGCCCGCGCCAGCGCCGAATACGAACGCACCCTTATGGCGCAGCGTCGAAAAGTCGTAGCCGATACCAGCCCCGGATTTCAGCGTCATACCCGCATCGACCACCGAGTCGAGAATATCGCGCATGGAGTCGCGAATCGTGCGCGAGACGGTGCAATTAATTAGGCTCACCGCTGGCTTGTAAGCTTCAGCCCCCGCGTTGGAAAGAATACGACCGGCAGGAATGGCGCCGTTTTCCAGCGCCCAGCGAAATTTGGGCAACCACTCTTCCGCTTTATCTCCCTCCACCGCTGCCAGGGCGCGAGCGACCCGTTCAAACGTAGCACCGACGTCCTGATCAACGGGTTGGCTATGACGATCCTTGAGACGGTATTTGGCGTCCCAGATCTCCCGTGAGGGGGCCTGCATCGGGACATCATTAGAAGTCTTCATAGCCTTGGTAGCGGTGCTCATGTCGCAAAACTCCTTCACAGCGGGGTGAATTATAGCGCTCAAATAGGGCCATTGTACGTAGCATCGGAGTGAAGTATAGACGTGACTCTCCACTATATGAGGCACTTTTTGTAAAATTTTCTACCATATATAGGAAAATCAGCGCCTTACACTTTTGTCATGTACCAACACGCTATAGACTGTTTTTCCGGTTAATCGTCTAGGAATTTTAATTAGATGTCTCAGATCGTAACGGCTACTCGCACCCTGCATTTTCACTCACCTTCCCTGGTCGCTATGGCAATGGCTATCGCTTTGATGGTCGCAACATCCATGGCTAACGCGACCACGTTTAATACCAACGACGAGGCCACCCACGACCATTGGCAGTCAATGACGCTCTCGCTGGGGGGCGAACGCCACTACCGGGCGGTAGAAACCCACAGCTACTCGGATGCGACGCTGAGCTTGAATGCCACTTCGGGCGTTTGCGATCTACCCTGGCTGGAGATGCGCGTCACCCTTGAGCAGCAGCAGGGAGAGAGTCGTACGGTAAACTTGGTGCCCACTCGGCTGCGCATCGATGAGCGGCCCGTTATCGACACCATGGCGGAATTTATCACTGAGCGCGGCGATGACGGGTTTTATGCCCACTTTTATTTAGGTGACTTGGACTCACTAATGGCCGACATGCGCCAGGGAGAGCAGCTATTTCTCGGCTTCGACCAGGAAGAGCGCGAGCCGTGGTATATGACCTTTAGCCTAAAAGGCGCCGACGCAGCGATCAACCGGATGCTCACCCAATGTGAAAGTAGTGGCCCCAAGGTTTGATTAAAGCAGCACCGCAGGCTGAGGCGCCCTTTCAACGCGGTTGCGTCCGCCATGTTTAGCGCGGTACATGGCGTCATCAGCCCGGGAGATAATGGTTTTACAGCTGTCACCCGGTTGCCAAACGGCGACACCGATACTCACCGTAACCGTTTGCTCGAGCCCCTCTATATGAAGCTCTGCTACCAGCGAGCGCAGCCGCTCGGCCAGACCAATGGCGGCATCAACATCGGAATGAGTCGCCAGCACAATAAACTCTTCGCCTCCCCAGCGCCCCAGATGGTCACAGCCACGCAGCGAGCTTTCCACTAATCGCGCCAGGGCCACCAGCACATCGTCACCCACGCTATGGCCGTGAGCATCGTTGATCTGCTTAAAGTTATCCACATCGAACAGTAGCAAGGCAAAGGCGGCCGCGTAACGCTTGGCAGCCACTAGCTCTGCATTGATCGCTTCTTCAATGCGGTAACGGTTCCATACCTTGGTTAAGGGATCAAAATGTGCTAGTTGCTCGAGACGCTGGTTGGCTTCGGCAAGGGCTTTGCGCTCATGCTCCAAGTGCATATTCAGTGAGCTAATTTCATAGGCTGAAATCGCCAGCGTCAGGTCTTCACCCAAGTCTACCGCTGCTAAGCGCTCTACCCGCAGCCACGCTTCACTCTTACCGACGACCTCTTCAGACCAGGCGACCGATGGGGCCAATATCACGGCCGGTTTAGGGCTGGTGGTGGGCTGCATCGCCCAATACAGCGTTTCCACCTGCTCAGGACGAAAAAAAATCAGCCAGGCACGCTGAGTCGAACTCATCGGCAGCGGCACCGCTAGCGCCCCGCACTGCTCGGGCATGGCTAGCGAAGCGGTTAACGTCTCTTTGGTGATTTCGCGCGTGCACCAAGGGCCGCTATGCACATGGGCTCTTTCAAGACGCAGCACAAATTGGCTAATCGCTTCTGGGGCTGGCGTCACGCCCGCTTGATAAGCGCCCCCATTCACCCACAGCACTACGCCATGGGCGCGAAACAGCTTCATCCAGATAGCCGCCTGTTCATGAAGTAGCTGCTGGGGGCTTTGCGGCTCGCTGCGCGCTCGCGCACTGAGCACCAGACTATCCTGAACCCGCTGCAGGTAGCGGGCTTCTTGACGCGCCCGCAGCAACAGCATGCGCTGGGTGGCCATTTGCACCAGGGTGCGAACGGCATCACGCACGAGGGGCTCAACTGAGTGCGGTGCTGGCGAATGGCAAAACACGAGCCCCCATAAGCCAGTATCCCCCTGCATAGCCAAACTGAATGACCCACGCACTCCCAGTCGGCTTAAATAGCGCTGCCGCTCCGGGGCAGGCGCGCGTAAAAAACTGCCGCTAAGGCTTGCTCCCGAGTGGGCGGGCTCCAGCGTTTCAGGCGACGCATCGACGTCTTCAATTAACCGCATAGGGTAGTGTTGGTAACTTTTGCGCAGGGCAACTGGGAAGTCGCTTGAGGGAAAGCGCTGCCCCAACAGCGAGGGCAGCTGCTTTCCAAGCGCCTCGGCGACCATCAAACCATGCCAATCGCTGTCAAAATGGCATACGGTGACCCGATCATGACCGGTAAGCTGTTGAATAGCGTTAACCAAGCAGTCGAGTAGCTCTTCCTGATGGGTCGCTTCAGCTAAATGCATCAAGCGCTCATTTACCGTACCCAGCAGGCGGCGTCTAACCAGGGGGTTAAGTGGCTCGATCTCGACGATGACCTGCTCACCCGCTCGGTAAGCGTGGAGTTGAAAACGCGCATTGTTGTGCTTGGAACGAATAAACACTAGCGGGCCGGGGAGCCGCTGCCGCCCCTGCAGTTCACGACGCATACGTTGGCTTAGCCGTTTTCCCAGCGCGCAGGCAAGAGTAAGCGACCCATTTTCAGGGCGCTCAATACCGGTCAAGCGAGTTAAGTTGGTGCTACTGGCTTGAATGCGCCGACAATCGGCATCTAAAACCAGCAGAGCGCCAAACGACTGCAACCGCGGGTGGTACATGGACACAAACGTGGCCTCGCAATCTATTCACCCTCGACCTGCTGCCTTAGCAACAGCTCTACGCGACGGTTGGCAGCTCGGCCCTCCGCAGTTGCGTTCGGTTCCATGGGTTGGGTGTCGGCATAACCGACGGCCCGCATACGAGAGATATTGAACCCTTGGCGCTCTAAATGCCTCACCACAGCGATAGCCCGCGCTGATGAAAGCTCCCAATTAGAGGGGAAGCGGGCCGTTGCGATAGGTACGCTGTCGGTGTGGCCTTCTACCGAAATCTGACCGTCAAAACGGGTCAGCACATCGATAAGGCTTTCTACCACATCTTGCCCACGAGCAGTCAGTACAGCTTGGCCGCTGGGAAATAAAAGGCTGGTATCAATGCGTAGTGTGACCCCTTCACTCCCTTGCGAAACGCTGACACCAGGGATGTCGAGCCCGTCAAACTGCGGCTGAATGCCTGAATGGCGAGGCTGAATGCCGGTGGCAAGCGACGCCAGCGGCAGTGATGATACAGCGCTGGCTGAACGCATGAAAGCAGTATCAGCCGCCTCACCGCCGCCCGGCGGTGTCAGTGAAAGCAACAGCACAAAAAGCGTGATGAGCAGCGTCAGCACATCCAAATAGCTGGTAAGCCAACCATCATCTCCATCGCCTGGCGACGGCGTCATTTCCAGTGCGTGGCGTGTATCACGGTCAAGCATCTGGCCTACCCCTTCGTCGCCGAACTAACCGACGAATCAGGCCTGGGTTTGACGCTGTTATCACGAATCTCATCGTGGTAATTAGCCACAAAGGAGTTGAGGGTCTCTTCAATAAACGACGGCAGACGGCGCTTGGTAATCAGGGAAATACCTTCCAGCACCATGTTCATGGTAATCAGTCGATCTTCGGTGCGGCGCTCTAGCTTCACCGCAATAGGCTTAAACACCAAGTTGGCGAGTAAAATACCGTAGAAGGTAGTGAGCAGAGCCACTGCCATGCGCGGGCCAATGACCTGCAGGTCGCCAGCGTCCATGACTTCCAGCATGTTGACCAGCCCCACCAGGGTGCCGATCATGCCAAACGCGGGGGCATAGGTGGCCATAGTGCGAAATATTTGTGCTTCAGCATGCTCCCGCGCTTTAAGGCGAGCAATGCGCCAGCGCAGCATGTCAAAAATCTCATCCTCTTTGGTATTGGCAATCACCAGTTGGATCCCGGTACGTAAAAACGGGTTGCGGGTATGCTCCAACTCGCGCTCGACCGCACGCACATCGCCTTTAAACCACAGTCGCGACATATCGACCAATTCGCGGATATCGTCACGCATGTAGGTGTTTTCACGCCGGAACACCAAGCCCACCAGCCGTACGACGCGGAGTACCTCTTTCAGCGGATAGCTAATAAAGGTCGCCGCTAGTGTACCCGTCACCACGATGGCCAACCCCGGAAAATTGATAAAGCTCTCTGGGGACTCTGCAGTGAAAAACAGCACGCTCACCAACAGCAGGATGCTGGCAAATATGCCTATCAGCGTCGAAGGATTCATCCACGGCTCCTTGCCGGTCACAAGTGAGTAAAAAACGTTGGCGTTATGCCGAGTCGTGTAAACGCGCGCGTAAACGACTCACGGCTTGGCTGTGCAGTTGAGAAACGCGTGATTCCGTTACGCCCAACACAGCTCCGACTTCCTTGAGGTTGAGCTCTTCTTGGTAATAAAGCGCCATTAGCAGCTTTTCACGCTCTGGAAGCGCTTCAATAGCGTCAATCAACGTTTGCCGCTGCTGACCATCAAGCAACTGCTCGAACGGTGAATTGCCCAGCTCATTATTTATCGGCTCGCCGCCTTCGGCCACCAGCTCTTCAAACGGCAACAGTTGGCCGCTGTTAGTGTCATTGAGCAACTGCTGATACTCGCTCAACGGCATCTCGAGGTGTTGAGCAATTTCGTTCTCTTCCGGGGCTCGCCCCAGCAGTTGCTCTAATTGGCGAACGGCGCCCTCAACCGCACGCGCCGAACGGCGAACGCTGCGGGGCAGCCAGTCGCGGGTGCGTAACTCATCCATCATTGCGCCGCGAATACGTTGACTGGCGAAGGTCGCGAACGTTGCCCCCTGGGTGGCATCAAAACGGCCCAGCGCTTCCAGCAGCCCCACCATTCCAGCCTGAATAAGGTCGTCGAGCTCAATACTTGCTGGCAACCGAACCTGTAGCGTCAAGGCCTGACGTCGCACCAGTGGCATGTATTGCGTCAACAGCTCATTTTGTTTGATTCTGCCCTGTGCTGTGTACATATTCTCGCCTCGCGGCTATCCAGCCTTCACTGATAGTTCACAATCAATTGTAACCCTTGCACACGAACAGGCCGTTGGCCTGGGCGTAAGGCGAAGCGAAAATGCAATGGCGCATCGGCGGCTCGCCCCACTAATGCGGTGGTAGAACCACGCATACCGGTTAATGCAACGCACTGCTCAGGATGACATAGCCAAGCGTTTAATAGCGCGCCGGGGGAGTGTTGAAACTGCCAATGAATGCGCCCAAGCTGAGCCGACTGCACGTTGTTAGCGGCAGTTGGCGGGGTAGCCGCTTGGCTAGCGCTTGCCCGATCACCCATCGCCACCATTAGCCCAGGTATCTGGCTGCTCCAACTACCCGGCGCCGCCTGAGCACTCCCCGTTAACCCTGTTAGTAGCCAACCTGCCACTAGTACTAAGATCAGTGGCAGTTTCCCTCTTAATAGCCAGCTTAGCATGCTTAGTCTCCTCGGCAGAGTGGGCTCATCGTGCAAGTACCAGTAACTCCATATTTAAGTAGTAATCAGCGGCCTCGCGCAAGTTATCGAGCAACCCCTGGCGCGGCAAGTGGGGCTCGTGGAGCGCCAGCAAACGACGCGGCCCGCCACGCTCATGTAGCAGGCGCAAGGTACGGAACATGGCTGCGAAAGTATCGGCATCGCTACTGATCCATAGCGCCCAACGATTATATTGATCGCGTAGCTGAGCAAGGTCGGACGTTTCCGCCATGACGATACGAATATCCCAATCATCAGGATCCCCGGCCCAACTTCTACCTAGCGTTGACCACTGCCCCAGTCGCGCTTTGACCTTGCTTACCTGGGCCGCACCACTACCGGGTAGCCCGACCACAATAAGCGGAATTTTGGGCTTGGGCGGAGCCACCGTCGTTGGCTCTTCCGCCGCCGCTACCGTTGGCGATAATAAGGGTGAGGTGTGTTCGGACACAGGCTCTGCCGCCGCGACATCAACAGCACCCTCAGTCTGCTGCTGTTGGCGCTGTAGATTTGCCCACTTGCGCAGTCCCGCGGCTTGATCTTGTTCGCTCACGCCACGCCCTCTCGACTAACACTGCCCATTTGGCGAATCGCATCCCGCGCCATAAAGGCATAGACCAGCGCATCGAGCATACCGGTGTCACGGCGACGGCGGCTGGTACCTAATAGGTTGAGCAGATCACCACGCAGCGTCTGCGCCTCTTCATCATCAGCGACATCGAGATGTCCGGCGACTGACGCCACACCGCTGGCCATTAACAGGCGAACTTCAGCATTTAGGTCGCCACTATCAGCCTCTTTTAACTGCTGCCAAGCGCGCCGCGTCAAGGCGGCCAGGCTTTCGCTTTGCAGTTGGGTTAACAGGAGGGAGAGCACTTCTGCCCCTAAGCGAGCCGGGGTAAGCCAGTAGCGGCGCACCACCACTTTGGCGCTTTCCGGATCGCGCACCTCCCCGTACCAGGCGAGCAGGGCACAGCCGCTGGCATCCTCAACTTCGGCGTAGGCAGTCCAAAGCTGCACCGATTGACCACGAAAACGCACACCCACATGGTGGGTTAGCACACTGTCATTAAACAGCTGGCGAACCGTCTGGCGCTCGTGGTGAAAGAGTACTCGATGATTGGGGGCTACTTGGCTGACCCAGGTCAAGTGCTCGGCTTCCAGCCACGCGAGTGCATCCGATTCGGGAAAGCGCGGTAGTAGGTGTACCGCGACGCCGTTTGATGAAGTCAAGGCAGCTAAGCGCGGCTGCCACCCCGCGGGGTGGCGATGCTGTAGCCAGGGAAGCGCCAGCCATGCGCCATCAGTGTCCAGACCAATGTCCGGCATTGCCCAATCGCAGCCGCGTTCGTTACGCCGCGCGAACCACGCCATACCTAAAGTAGTTTCCGCCGCGGGATAGCCGGCGAGCAGTGCATCCAAACGCTCTTCCTGCACACGGCTTGGTAGAGCGGCTAAGTTCCAGAGCTCTTCTAAATCCGCAAATCCTGTCACGCGCTGGCGCAGGCGTGCCAATAGCGACGACAAACGACGCCCTTGGCCCAATACATCCCGGGACCAGCGCGGCATCCCTGTCGGAGTGTCTACGCTTTGCAACCGTTCACGCTGAGGGGTCGCCGTGCTCAGCGCTTGATCCACTAACGCGGCAGGAGCGGCAATCGCCATATCTTCGGGCACCTGCTGCCCATTTGAACCAAACAGCACGCGCATGCCGTGACGCATAATAATGTCTAACACCGGCGCCAGACGGCCCGCCTCATCCTGCTTGGTAATAATGCAGTCATCTAACTCTGCGCCCGCCGCGCGCGCGGCCTGACGGTAGCGCAACACGACTTCCTCGAGGGTTTCCGGTTGACTGGCGGCATTGAGCAGCAGTACCAAACGTACCTGCGAGCGTCCACCCTGAAGGTGAGCAATCTGTTCGATCACCCGCTGGTCACGCTGACTCATACCCACGGTGTCGATAATCACCCACTGCTTGCCCTGCAGGCGGCCCAGCAAGTCGTCGATGGGTTGCTCGGCGTCAAGCGCGTACATCGGGGTATCCAGCAGGCGCGCATAGATGCGCAGCTGCTCGTGGGCACCAATCCGGAAGCTATCGGTGGTGACCAGCGCCACCGGGCGCGTACCGTGACGCATCACAAAACGAGCGGCTAGCTTGGCGGTAGTGGTGGTTTTACCCACCCCCGTGGGCCCCACCAGGGCGACAATACCAGTTTGATCAAAAAAACTTGCTTCATCGTTCAGCACGCAGAGGCGATCCATTAACTGCTGACGCAGCCATTGCAGCGGCGCTTCGCTATCGCCGTCTAACTTGGTTAGCGGCGCTGGCATTCCCGCAAGCAGCTCATCGGCGAGCTCACCGCTAAAGCCGACGTTCCATAGCAGTTGGCGAAGTCGCGCCGCCGTTCCAGTGAGCGTTGCTGGCGCTGTTGAAGCAGCATGGTTTGACTGGCTGTTTGCCAGCAGTGCTCGCATATCCTGCATTTCGCGCAGTAAGCGCTCGCTCATCGCCTGCATAGGGTCTTGCGGTGGAGGCGATGGTGGCGTTTCGGGGGCGGCGGGTTCAGGTGAAGGTTCAAAGTGGTCAATGGCTTCGTCCGCCATGGCCAAAATTTCAACGCCCCCTTCGGTACGCCGATTAGCCACAATCAAGGCGTCTTCACCGAGCGTTTCGCGCACTTGGCGCATCACATCACGACTGTTGGCTCCCACGAAACGTCTAACGCTCATGATTTACCCTTGCCTATTCTGGAAATGGTCGACGCTAGCCTATCACGGCGTGTCATCATTAACGTCCGCCGACTATTGTGGTCACTCTTAATGTGCGGTCATCGGGAATTTCAGCCTGGGACAGCACTGACATATGGCGTAGACGTCGGCGTAAGAATCGGGACAGTACCGCTCGCAGCGAGTGCTGCACAACCAGCACCGGCGGCTCGCCTGAGCTTTCGTGACGTTCCAGCGCCTGCTGGGCCTGAGTCATCAGCGTTTCTGCCAACCCTGGCTCCATGGCGCCGTTGCCATTCATGGCCTGAACCAGCACTTGTTCCAACTGGGCATCCAGTCCCATGACATTAAGCGTCTCTTGCCCCGCAAACCACTGCTGGACGATGGCGCGCCCCAGCGAAACACGCACCAGCGCCGTCAGCTCGTTAGGATCTTTTTGCTGGGTGGCGTACTCCGCCAGGGTATCGAGAATAGTGCGCATGTCGCGGATAGAGACATCTTCATCAAGCAGGTTTTGCAAGATACGCTGCAAAACCGTCAATGAAATCGCTTTCGGGATCACCTCTTCTACCAACGCTTTCTGCTCATCGCCCATTTTATCCAGCAGTTTCTGGACTTCCTGTCGACCCAGCATCTCGGGCGAATGACGGTGCAACAGGTGGTTCAAGTGGGTCGCTATGACGGTACTGGCATCCACGACGGTGTAGCCATACACCTGAGCATGCTCACGCTGGTTGCTATCAATCCAGACAGCGGGCAAACCAAAGGCGGGATCTTGGGTTTGGGTGCCCTGCAGCTCGCC
This sequence comes from Halomonas sp. FeN2, assembly GCF_020595105.1. Taxonomy (NCBI): domain Bacteria; kingdom Pseudomonadati; phylum Pseudomonadota; class Gammaproteobacteria; order Oceanospirillales; family Halomonadaceae; genus Halomonas; species Halomonas sp. FeN2. Next base: position 2,662,067 of record NZ_CP074200.1, on the reverse strand, counting down.
CGATACCTGCCCCGGATTGATCGCCAGCCATTTACCCGGCTGTGCCTCAGCGCGGCCAATCTCGGCACCTTTCATGGAGAGTACATAGGCGTTGGGCGGCAGCTCCAAATTATCGCGGATATGCACCACCGGCGGCAGGAAACCCACTTCCTGGGCAAACTTTTTACGCACGCTTTTAATCCGCCCAAGCAGCTCGCCTTTTTGACGCGAGTCGACCAGCGGTATTAAGCGATGCCCCACTTCCAGACCGAGGGTATCGACCAATTGCACATCTTCCCAGCTCGCTTCAGGGGTCTCTTGTAACGGTACAGGCGCAGTCGCAATTTCCTCCTTGACCAACAACTGCTCTTTTTGGCGCATAATAAACCACGCCAAACCCGCTAGCAGCGCGGTAAAGAGTAGAAATACTAAATTGGGCATGCCGGGCACCATGCCCAATAGCCCCATCACTATGGCGGCCAATATCAGTACCTGGGGATTTACGAACAGTTGGCTGAGCATTTGCTGGCCAATGTCCTCGTCTGTATCGGTACTCACCCGAGAAACCGTGACACCCGCTGCGGTCGAGATCACCAGAGCCGGAATTTGCGCCACCAGACCGTCGCCGATCGCTAGCAGCATATAGGTCTGGCCAGCAGCGCCAAAGCTCATATCGTGCTGCAACATACCAATCAACAGCCCACCGATAATATTGACCACCATAATTACCAAACCGGCAATGGCATCACCACGGACAAACTTACTTGCGCCGTCCATGGAACCAAAGAAATCAGCTTCTTGAGCGACTTCCGCGCGTCGCTTTTTGGCGTCTTCCTCGCCAATTAAGCCAGCGTTCAGATCGGCATCGATGGCCATCTGCTTACCGGGCATTGCATCCAGGGTAAAGCGCGCACCGACTTCGGCAATACGGCCAGCACCTTTGGTGATAACCATAAAGTTGATGATGACGAGAATCAGGAAAACCACTAGGCCTACAGCGAAATTACCGCCGACCAGGAATGCCCCGAACGCTTCAATGACCTTACCCGCCGACGCACCGCCCTGGTGACCCTCCATGAGCACCACCCGAGTGGAAGCCACATTGAGCGACAGACGCAGCAGCGTGGTAAACAGCAACACAGCTGGGAACGCCGCAAAATCCAGCGGCTTCTGTGTAAACATGCTAACCATTAACACCATAATGGCCAGCGCGATATTAAAGGTGAAGAGTAAATCCAGGGCAAAGGGAGGCAAGGGCACAATCATCATGCCCAAAATCATTAGGATGAGCAGCGGCCCGACCAGCAGCTTCATGCGCACATCACCCATCCAGTCGCGCCTACCTACTAGCTGACTCAAGCCTTTCATGGTTGCGCCTCATTACCACCGGCGCCATGCCCGGGGCTTTCCATCTCCGGTGGTACCGGCAGGTTATCGGGGGTTGGGGGCACCTCGCCTCCTTGTTTTGCTACTTGCTTGAGGCGATAGGCCCAGGCCATTACTTCCGCCACAGCGGTATACAGTTCAGCCGGCACCTCCGCCTCTAGATCCACGTGATGATACAGGGCACGCGCCAATGGTGCTGCCTCCAATCGTGGCACGCCAGCCTCTTCGCCGATTTCGCGAATGCGCGCAGCCACTGCGTCGGCGCCTTTTGCCACCAACCGTGGCGCCCCCATACTGCCTTCCTGATAAGTCAGCGCTATCGCGTAGTGCGTGGGGTTGGTAATGATAACGTCTGCCTGGGGCACTTTGCTCATCATCCTGCCCCGCGCCATGATCTGCTGCTGCTGGCGAATGCGCGCTTTCACATGGGGGTCGCCTTCAGACTCTTTGTGCTCACGCTTGATCTCTTCCTGACTCATGCGCAGCTTTTTAGCATTGTCCCAGAGCTGGAAAGGGACATCGATCAAAATGACCACGATCAACACCAGCACCATGAGCCCAGCGGCCTGAGCCGCCATGGTGAGAGCGTTGGTCAGCGCTTGCTGGATAGGCTGATCCATTAGCGCCATAAATTTGCCGATGTTGAAATACAAAAATGTCGCGGCGACGCCCCCTACCAGAACCGACTTGGCGATCGCTTTTGCCAACTCGATCAATGCCTGGGTGGAGAAGATGCGCTTTACGCCCTTAATAGGGTTTAGCTTGGAAAACTTGGGCTGCATCGATTTAGCCGATATCAGCCAGCCTCCCATCAATCCAGGGGCGACTAATGCAATAATTACTAGCAGTAAAAACAGCGGCATCATGGCAAATAGCGTTCGCTGGCCAAGATCCAGGGCATTGACCAACATCGGAGTACTTTCCATTGCCTGGCGGCGCTCAAACAAGAAAGCCTGCTCCATCACCGCGCCCAACTGGTCGTAGAGCATTTTGCCCATACTGTAAAGGCCAATCACCCCGCCCAACAGCAGCAAAAATGTATTTAACTCCCGGGAACGGGCAACCTGGCCCTCTTCACGGGCTTTCTCTTTTCGCCTGGGCGTGGCCTCTTCGGTCTTTTCCTGGTCGCTATCGTTATCTGCCATGCGGGTATCCGGCCAGGTGAAGCGAAGCTTAACACGTATTCAGCCGTCCATAGGGACGGCTGAATAGCGTGCTTGCGTGCCCAGAGGGCGTGTAATAACGCGCTTTAAAAGCCTAATTCATCCAACAAGTCGTCTACTTGATCTTGCCCAGAGACGGTATCAGGAACATTATCCTTCACTTGTGGGCCATTCAAAAGGTCTTCGTTGCGCCGTGCATTGTCGCTTTTCCACTGATCCTCGGCCTTGCGCTGCAGCGTTTCTCGTGCATGGGCACCCGGCGCGTTATCGATAAGCACCTGAACCAGCTGATGCTCAATCTCATGGATCACGTCCATCATCTTCTTAATCACCTGGCCGGTCAGGTCTTGAAAGTCCTGGGCCATCATGATTTCCATCAGTTCTTTGTTAGTGGCTGAAACCACATCGGGCACGTCGCTGAGATAAGTACGCGTCTCGACGACGAGCGCCTTGGCCTCATCCAGCTCTTTCGGCGCTTCAAACCACTCGGCCCAGCGCTTATCCAGCGCCTCGGCTCGATCCGACAATTGATCCTGCAGCGGCTGAGCACGGTCAACGGCATTGAGCGCTCGATCTGCTGCCTGCTCCGTCATGGTGGCGACATAGTGCAAGCGGTCGCGTGCGTCGGGGATGGCTTCGGCCGCTTTCTCAATCTCTTTATCAAGACCTAGTTCACGCATGTTCTCGCGCAACATGCGCGTCAACTTCCCAATGCGATGAATTAAGTCTTCAGCGGCTTGCTCAGACGATTGGGCAGAATCAGACTGCTCATTCTGGCTCATAATGGTGTCTCCTCGTTAACTAAGCACATAGGCTCAGTCGCTCACATACCCAGTTTGTCGAAGATTTTGTTGAGCTTCTCTTCCAGGGTAGCGGCAGTGAACGGCTTGACGACATAGCCATTAGCACCCGCCTGAGCAGCCGCTATAATGTTCTCTTTCTTCGCTTCTGCGGTCACCATCAGTACTGGGAGGTCTTTCAAGGCGTCATCCTGTCGGATCTCCTTGAGCATCTCCAAGCCGTCCAGGTTCGGCATATTCCAATCAGAAACGACGAACTCAAACTTGCCGGAGCGCAGTTTATTGAGCGCATCTTGGCCATCTTCAGCTTCATCCACGTTGGTGAAGCCCAGCTCCTTAAGCAGGCTACGCACAATCCGACGCATGGTAGGAAAGTCGTCTACAACCAGGAAACTCATATTCTTATCTGCCATGGGTCATCCTCTAATCAATCGGTATATGGCACGGGAGTGACTGAAAAGCACAGTCAGGGATTTAAAACTGTTTCTTAAGCGCTATTCCTAAAACTCGTCCTTAAAACTCTTCCCACTCTTCGTGGTCGCTGCGTTTGGCGGCAGGTCGACTCGTTTGCGGCTGGTCGACCTTGGGGGCAGGCATGGCACTCGCTGTTGGCGAGACGGAGGGCAGCACCTGATGTGACGCACCTTGCATACCTAACAATTTAAACACGGCGACTGCTTGCTCCAAACGGTTGGCCTGTTCCTCAAGGGAGGCGGCTGCCGCAGAGGCTTGCTGTACTAGCGCAGCGTTTTGCTGAGTGACTTGATCCATCTGGCCCACGGCCTGACTCACCTGCTCAATACCATCACTCTGCTCTTGGGAGGCGGCGGAAATTTCATCCATAATATCAGTTACGCGGCGCACCGCAGTCACCACATCCGACATCGTGGTGCCAGCCTGCTCGACCAGGGTAGAGCCTTGCTGAATCTGCGACACCGAGGCCTCAATCAGGTTTTTAATCTCTTTAGCCGCATCTGCGCTACGGCTGGCCAAATTGCGCACTTCCCCAGCTACGACGGCAAAGCCTCGACCTTGCTCGCCAGCACGGGCGGCTTCTACCGATGCATTGAGCGCCAGGATGTTGGTTTGAAAGGCAATCGAATCAATAACGCTGGTAATGTCGGCGACTTTTTTCGAGCTCGTGGAAATACCGTGCATCGTCTGCACCACCTGCTCCACCACTTGCCCACCGCGCTCGGCCGTAGTGGAGGCGTCTGCGGCCAATGTACTGGCTTGGCGGGCATTGTCGGCATTCTGTTTTACTGTCGCGGTCATCTCTTCCATGCTGGCAGCGGTTTGTTGAATCGATGCGGCCTGCTGTTCCGTGCGCGATGAAAGATCAGCGTTACCGCTGGCAATCTCTCGGGTGCCGTGGTGGATTTCGTTACTGCCTTCGCGTACGCGACTAACAATATTGGTGAGGTTCTGCTGCATGGTGCCCATAGCGCCAAACAGACGACCAATTTCGTTTTTACCCGCTTCGGGCAGCGGATCGGTTAGATCGGCCTCGGCAATCGCATCCAGGCGTTGAATGGCACCTCTTAGCGGCGCAATCACTGTACGGCGTAAACCAAAGTAAATAATCAGAGTCATCACCAGAGCAAAGAGCACCGCTACCGCTTTGATAATATTGAACAGATTACTCTGAGCTTCAGAGTCCTCTCGAATGGTGTCTACCCGCTGGAAGCCATAATCGACAAATGCGGTCATGCTTTCGTTCAAACTAAGCAGCGGCCCCTCCAACTCCTCACGCAAGGTGTTGTAGCGGGTTAGATTCATAGATTCGAAGGTTTCATGCTGCTGTTTAACCAACGCCATGACAGTATTAAAATCTTCAATCAAGGCGTTTGCCAATGCCTCGCCTTGGGGGGAGAATGTGTTTGCAGCGAAGCGCTCAAAACGCTGTTCAGAACGCTCTATGCGATTGGCCGCTATATCCACCTGCTCATTAGACTGACGGGTCTGGCCCACCATGAGGTAGTTGGAAGCCGTTTCCATCGCCAGCATGGCTTGGTTCAGCAGCGAGTCGGCGCGGTTAATCTCATTGAGCTGTTCGCTGCTAATGTTGTTAAGTACATCAATATTATTTTGTGCATCACGGTCAGCTACAACACCCAAACCCGCAATCACCAAAATCAGCACGCCAAAGCAGCTAAGTGCCGTGACCACAGCGGCGTGAATACTCAAATTGCGCAGTAAACGACTCATTGGCGATCCCCTTGCGAGCTTATTAAGTTTTTATGCTTAGTTCTTATACCAAGTCACTTATAATAATGCGTATCAATCTCACTAAACACGTTGAGCTCTACCCGATGCAGCGATCAGCGCCATCATTCGCGTGGGAACATCGTCCAAAGCCACCACTTCCACCGCGCCACCCATCGCGATGGCTTCTCGCGGCATACCGAAAACCACGCAGGTCTGCTCATTTTGAGCGATGGTGGGCGCACCCGCTTGGCGCATTTCAAGCAGTCCGGCAGCGCCATCCTTTCCCATACCGGTAAGAATCACGCCAATGGAGTTTTTACCTGCGTGCTGAGCCGCTGAGTGGAAAAGCACGTCTACCGATGGGCGATGGCGGTTTACCGGCGGGCCGTCATCTAATCGCGCCACATAGTTAGCGCCGCTACGTGCCAACTTGAGGTGCTGATCCCCCGGTGCGATATAAGCGTGCCCGGGTAGAATCCGCTCGCCATCGGTGGCTTCTTTAACCGTAATCCGACACAGCCGGTCTAGACGTTCGGCAAACGAGCGGGTAAAACCGCCAGGCATATGCTGGGTAATCAATATCGCCGGGGCATTTGCCGGTAATGGCTCTAGCACCGCCCGAATCGCTTCAGTGCCGCCAGTGGACGCGCCGATAATGATCAACTTTTCGCTTGATACCAGCGGCGCCTTCAAGGCCGCTGGCGGCGGCGTGTTTTTATGCCGCGCCTGGCGGGGACGTGAGCGTGCCGCGGCACGAAGTTTTTCGGCAATTTCGTCGGCGTACTCCATCATCCCATTGCGGATTCCCAGACTCGGCTTGGCGACAAAGTCCAGCGCACCGAGCTCAAGCGCACGTAGGGTGATTTCCGAACCGCTTTGGGTTAGCGACGACACCATTAACACCGGCATAGGACGCAAGCGCATTAAACGCTCGAGAAAATCCAAGCCGTCCATACGTGGCATTTCCACATCAAGGGTTAACACATCAGGATTGTGCTGCTTGATCAAATCCCTGGCGGCAATAGGATCAGGCGCTACCGCAACGACTTCCATATCGGGCTGGGAATTAATAATTTCTGTTAACAAATCGCGAATTAGCGCCGAATCATCGACACACAATACTTTGATTTTGGCTGCGCTCAAAGCACGCCTCCTCTTGCTGTAGACGCCTGATGTGTGATTGCAACCGCCGGAGCCACAGCGCCTAAAGCGATTATAAAGACACGATAATTGTTCATTTTTTGGCCACGGTATAAACGGTCTGGCCACGCAGTTTGAACGCATCACTTATATACGAGAAGTTTTCTGAGTGGCCTGCAAATAGCAAACCATCGGGCTTCATCAGTGGCGCAAACCGTTTAAGAATTTTTGATTGAGTATCTTTATCAAAATAAATCATGATATTTCGGCAGAACACCGCATCAAAAGGGCCTTTAATTGGCCATTGCGGCGCCAGCAAGTTAAGTGGCAGAAACTCCACCAGTGCGGATACCTCTGGGCGTACCCGTGCAAAGCCCGCATGGTTACCGGTGCCTTTCTGAAAAAAGCGTTTGACCCGCGCTTCATCGAGCTTGCGCACCTGCTCCAAGGGATAAACACCAGCGCGGGCCCTAGCCAACGCATCGGTATCGATGTCCGTTGCGATCACTTTGGCCTGCGCCGCTTTAGCGCCTAGCGTTTCCAACAACGTCATCGCCAGCGAGTAGGGCTCTTCCCCGGTGGAAGCTGCCGAACACCAAATAGTGACCGGATCTTGCTTGTTCTTTATGTGCTCAGCCAGCAGCGGAAAATGGTGCGCTTCACGAAAAAAGGCCGTGAGGTTGGTGGTCAGCGCGTTCGTGAACGCCTCCCACTCTTTGGCCTCTGGCTGGCGCTCCAGGCGCACCAAATAGTCGGTAAAGCGCGTCATACCATGGTGACGTAGACGCTTGGCTAAGCGGCTATAGACCATTTCACGCTTATGCTCAGCCAGTACGATACCCGCGCGCTGATAGATCAGCTCGCGAATACGCGTAAAATCCGCATCTGTCAGTACCAGATCCCTTTCAATCTGACTGCTTGATGTCCACTGACCAGCGTCTAAAGCCCGTTCACGTTGTTCGGTCAAAACTCTTCCCACTCCTCTACTGAGGCTGTTTGCCGTTTAACGGGCGAGTTATTCGACGGCGCTGTGCTAGGCAGTTGAGCCGCGTGCTTGGGTGCTGTCACTGCCGGCGGGCGTAGAGCCCCCTGGCTGTTTAATCGAAATGCTTCCACCGATAGCGCTAATAGCCCTGCCTGTTTCTCTAGAGAAACTGCCGCTCGTGCGGTTTCCTGTACCCGCACCGCATTGCGCTGGGTGCCTTGATCCATCTCTGCTACTGCCTGATTAACCTGGGCAATGCCATGACTCTGCTCTTCAGAGGCGGCCGATATCTCGTGCATAATCTGCGTCACACTGCGCGCAGCTTCTGCCACTTCGCTAATCGCAACTTCAGCTTTAGTCACCAAACTAGCCCCAGCGCTAACTTCTCGGTTAGAGCCATCAATCAGGCCACGAATTTCTTGAGCGGCGCCAGCGCTGCGGCCAGCTAGGTTACGCACTTCTTCAGCTACAACGGCAAACCCCCGCCCATGCTCCCCTGCCCGAGCCGCTTCTACCGATGCATTCAGCGCCAGAATATTGGTCTGAAAGGCGATTGAGTCGATCACATTGATAATATCGGCCATCTGCTGGGAGCTTTGAGTAATCCGCTGCATATTGTCGACCAGCTGTGTCATCAACTCGCCGGTATTCGTCACCTGAATAGCATTGTTATCGGCTAGACGACGGGCTTCTTGAGCGTTTTCGCTGTTTTGTCGAACGGTAGCGGTCATTTCTTCCATGCTGGAAGCGGTTTGCTGCAAAGAGGCCGCCTGTTGCTCGGTTCGCGACGATAGCTCTTCGTTACCACTTGCGATGTCCCGGGCCGCCGGGGTAACGACGTCAATGCCACTTTTTACGTCGCCAATGATACTACTGAGGCTTTTACGCATGGTGTTCAGCGAGTCCATTAGCTGGCCCACTTCATCGCGTCGCATGGCGGGCACTTTAGCCGCCAAATTGCCGCCGGCAATTTGCAGCGTAAAACCTGCGGCACTTTTTAGTGGTCTAGTAATCGCCCGCAAGGTGACCAAGCCGATCACAATAAGTAGCAGCAAGCCAATCCCAAGGACGATGGCCTGCGCGCCCAGCATTGTGGTTTGACCTTGCTGAGCTTCATTGGCCATGATTTCAGCAGCCTGCTGTTTCTGACCAATAAGTTGATTCACCATGCCTGAAAGGAAGCGACCCTCCTCGGTCATCACGCTAATAACCGCATCAAGGCCGGTAAAGGCTTGATACGCCTCTTCTGCCTGAAGAACACTGGCGGCTTGGCCCATACCATTCTGCAAGAACACCTGCAGCTGCTGATCAAACTCGGCGGCAAGCTCGGTCATATTAACCTCCCGCGAGTAGTACTCTTGCCATGCAGCAGCGACCTCTGCAGCATTAGCAGCAATACTTTCACCCACTTCAAAGCGCTGCTCAATCAGCTCCATACGCTCCGGCTGAATGATCGCTTGGCGAGATTCAGCAATGGTTTGATCAATTTGCTGCAGGCGAATAACGTCACGCAAACCATCATTATTCAGTTGTTCCAAACGCTCGCCCGAAGCATTCAAACCATACAAGCCTAAGCCGCCGCTAATTAACAGCAACAGTCCTGCCACGATAATCATGCCGACTAACTTGGCGCGTATGGTATCGAGGCGCACTCGAGCTAAACGCTTAACCACCCCTTTCTGGCGTAACCGACCTTTATCTAAGTAAAGCCGTTTATTGCGGCCTTCACGTATTTCAGTGTACGCCTGCTCTGCCTGCGCAATGGCTTTCCGGCTTGCCTGCACGCGCACCGAGGTGTAGCCAACTACCTGCCCATCTTCGACAATCGGCGTCACACTGGCGTTTACCCAGTAGTGGTCGCCATTTTTGCAGCGATTTTTGACCAGCCCGCGCCACGTTTCACCCGCTTTAACGGTTTGCCAAAGGTTTTCAAAAGCCGCTGGTGGCATATCCGGGTGACGTATCAGGTTATGCGGCGCACCTATCAACTCTGCGTGCTCAAAGCCGCTAATATCGATAAACGCTGGGTTAGCATAGGTGATGCGCCCCTTGGTATCGGTACGCGAGACTAAGAAATCGTCCTCTTTTAGTTCAATTTCGCGCTGAGTGACTGGCTGGTTATTACGCATGATTTGCCTTTTTTAGTGTTTTATTTTTAAAAGAGAGCTTGCCCGCCCTGCCAAGCAAATTAAAACGACGCCCACTCATCTACCTCTTCCGCTGGCTGCTTGTGCCGCGTAGGAAGGCTTGGCGCTGCCGAAGGCATAAGAGTCCGTGATACTGGGGTGCGATGGGCAAACGCTTCAGTGACACGAAAGCGCTCCACAGCCTCACGTAAACGAGCCGCTTCACTTTCAAGCTCATTCGCACTACGCGCGGCCTGCTGAACCAGCTGAGCATTTTGTTGCACGACCTGATCCATTTGCGCCACGGCCTGGTTCACTTGACCAATGCCGCTACTCTGCTGCTCAGAAGCGGCGGCGATCTCATCCATAATATCGCTGACGCGCTGAACAGCACTCACCAGATCCTGCATCGTTTGACCGGCCTGGTTGACGCGCTGTGTGCCGGTATCAACCTTGCTGAGCGATGCGTCGATCAGCGTGCGAATCTCTTTGGCGGCAGCGGCACTGCGACTGGCTAAGCTGCGTACTTCCTGTGCCACCACGGCGAACCCCCTACCATGCTCACCAGCACGCGCCGCTTCCACCGAGGCATTTAACGCCAGGATATTGGTCTGAAACGCAATGTTATCGATCACGGTAATAATATCAGCGACCTGATGAGAACTTGCGCTGATATCCTGCATGGTACTGACGATCTGGCCTACCTCTTCGCCACTACGGCGGGCCGTCAGGGTCGCGCTTCCGGCCAGCTGGCTGGCTTGACGGGCATTTTCAGCGTTATGGCCCACCGTGGAGGCTAGCTGCTCCATGCTGGAAGCCGTTTCTTCTAATGAAGTCGCCTGCTGCTCGGTGCGTGAAGAGAGGTCGTTATTACCACTGGCAATTTGCTGTGAGCGCTCATAAATTGATGTACCGCTGGTACGCACGGTGCCTACTGTTTGAGAAAGTGAGCCCTGCATATGTGCCATGGCGCTATAAAGCCGTCCTATCTCATTGTTTCCCGGCGAGGTGATAGTCTGGCTTAGATCGCCCTGCGCCATACGCTCAAAATGGCCCACCAAGCGGTCTAGCGGTCGCAACACATTGGCCGTTACCCCCCAGATAACCACGATAACCGTAGCAACTGTCATGATCACAACGCCGAGTAGCGCCCAGCGAATCGTTGCGGCAAAAGCGCTAAAAGCAGCCTGTTGCGCCTGTACATCGTCAGATGCCTGTACGATTGCCGCGCCATGATGCAGGGCATAAAGGCCGATACCACTGGCAATTAAGACAAGTACCGACAGCGTCGCTAAGACTAAGCCCCAACTTAAACGCACCGTCATATTATTCATTAATTGCCGCATTTGCTGTGTCACGCCCTTTTCTCCACGCACAACCTGCACTCGCAGGCGCTTTCCGTAGCACGAGAATGCATCATTAGGTAGAACCGATTCGGCACGCTCCCTGTGCCATGCGTTTTAGTCTTAGTGGTTGCTGGTACTTTCCACTAGTGCCATCTCGTCGCTGGTGAGCAACTTATCGATATCCACAAGTACCAGCATGCGATCATCCAGACTACCCAAACCACTCAGGAAATCAGACGACAGCGTGACACCGAATTCGGGCGCTGGCTTGATCTGGTCAGGGGTCAGCGTCATCACGTCGGAAACGCCGTCCACTACGATGCCGACCACACGGTCTGCAACATTGACCACGATCACCACCGTTTGGCCACCGTATTCGACTTTATCAAAGTGAAACTTAATGCGCAGATCGACAATCGGCACAATGACGCCGCGTAGATTGGTGACCCCTTTGATAAAGTCAGGTGCATTGGCAATTCGGGTTACATTTTCGTAGCCACGAATTTCCTGCACTTTCAAAATATCAATGGCGTACTCCTCATCGCCTAATGAGAACACCAGGAATTCGCGGTTTTCGGCTTCTGCGGCTAGTACCGCACCACTGTTGGCTTGACTCATGACGGCTCAGCCTCCTTAAAAGATGATAGGTTTTGATTGTTTACTACTTTTTTGCCTGCCTCTTTTTTATATCGGCTCAGGCGGTGTAAACCAGTAATGTCCAGAATCAACGCAACGCTACCGTCGCCTAAAATGGTCGCGGCCGAGATCCCTGGTACTTTGCGGTAATTGTCTTCCAGATTTTTGACCACGACCTGCTGCTGTCCGATCAACTCATCGACCAACATGGCGTAACGGCGGCCTTCGCCCTGCACAATGACAGCGATGCTTTTGGTCGGGTCAGTAATCGCGTTCTCAACGTTAAGCACTTCGTGAATGGCTATCACGGGCAGATACTCGTCGCGTACTTTGATCACCACGTCGTCACCGGCCATGGCATACATATCGTCTTTAGCGGGCTGAAGCGACTCAAGTACCGTGGAAAGCGGTAAAATAAACGTCTCGCCGCCGACTTTAATCGACATACCGTCCAAGATAGCCAGCGTAAGCGGTAATACGATACGGGTGTTGGTGCCCTCGCCTAGCTTCGACTGAATTTCTACCCGACCGCCCATGCTCTGAATATTCCGCTTCACCACATCCATGCCCACGCCACGACCGGATACGTCAGTCACTTCTTTAGCGGTTGAGAAACCGGGGGCAAAAATGAGCTGGAAGACCTCTTCATCGGACATGGTGTCAGATACGTTAAGGCCATTTTCCCGCGCTTTGGCAAGCAGGCGATCACGATCCATACCGGCGCCATCATCGCGCACTTCAATCAGAATATTACCGCCCTGATGACGCGCCGATAGAGTTAGTTTCCCAATGCGAGGCTTACCAATGGCTTCGCGGACATCAGGCATCTCTACGCCATGATCAAGGCTATTACGCACCAAGTGCGTTAACGGGTCGGTGATCCGTTCCACCAAGCTCTTATCCAGCTCGGTCGATTTGCCTTCGGTAATTAGTTCGATCTCTTTGCCCAGCTTACCGGCAGTATCGCGCACAACCCGGGGGAAGCGGCTGAACACAAACTCCATGGGGATCATTCGTATCGACATGACCGCTTCTTGGAGATCGCGGGCGTTACGCTGCAGCAGGCTCATTCCATTTTGCAATGAGGCATTGCCAACTGATTGATCTTCCAAGTCGCTTACTGTTTGGTCAAGCATCGACTGAGTAATGATCAGCTCACCCACCAAGTTGATGATTTGGTCGACTTTATCTACAGATACGCGGATAGACGACGACTCGGCGGCGGCTTTTTTGGGTTTCTCTTTGGCAGCAGCCTTTGCCGGGTTCGCCTTAGCGGCAGTGCTTTCGGCAGGCGCTTGTGGCATAGGGGCAGCAGGCGCTGAAGCTACTGGCTCCGGCGCAGCAGGGGCTGGCTCCTCTGCCACCCCCTCGACGGTCGTAATCTCAATCTGATCAGGTTCGATAATAAAGCACATGACCGCTTCAATATCGTCAGCGCTGTCGCTGCTTTTAAGGATCACCTCGTAGCGCTTTGCATCACCGGACTGGGATTGCACCTCGCCCAGCTGCTCTAGCTCTTCAACCAGTAAGATGCGGTCTTTATCTTCAACGTTCAGCAGCGCCACTAACAGGTGACTATTCGCAACCTTCTCTTGGCTACTTTTTGCTTCTGCGCCGTTTTCACTTGGGGTAGGAGAAGCCTTGGGCTCAGCAGCTGGCGTAGCCGGCCCATCTAACTGTTGACCGATTTCATCCAGGGCAATTTGTTGCAGCGTTTGGCAAATGCGCTCAAATGCCTCTTGATTAGGCTCCTCTTCGCTGCGGTAGGCATCGAGTTGCTCATGCATGATGTCTTTAGCCTCTAAAAAGGTATCCACGAGGTCGGCTCGCAGCGTCAGTTCGCCTTTACGTGCGTAATCGAGGAGGTTTTCCAAAATATGCGTGGTTTTCTGTAGCACGGTAAAACCAAAGGTACCCGCTCCCCCCTTGATCGAGTGGGCGGCACGGAAAATAGCATTGAGCTGCTCACTGTCTGGATCATCAACATCCAGTTCCAATAAATGCTGTTCCATATCCGACAGCAGCTCTTCAGCCTCTTCAAAAAAGGTGTCAAAAAAATCCGCTATATCCATACACCGCTCCACCTTAACGTCGTATTTTATGACAGGCTCAGGTCACTCTTGCGGTTGCACCTGAGGCTCGTCTTGTTGTGTTGATTCAATTGGCGCTTCGGTTGAAGCTTCCAGCGCCTCGATTGAAGCTTCGGGCGATGCAGCTCCCGATTCCATTACAGTAGGGTTGCGAATCGCATCAGCAATCTCAGGAAAGAGCACCACCAGCTCTATGCGTCGGTTGATAGGGTCAGTAGGTTCAGTCTCAGGTAACAACACCCGATCCGCAAAGCCCGAGACGCGTAGCAATTGACCTGGGTCAAAGCCACCCGCAATAAGCTCGCGACGCGACGCGTTAGCGCGGTCATTGGAAAGCTCCCAGTTACTATAGCCGCGATAGCCGCCCGCATAGGGAACGCTATCGGTATGCCCACTGATACTTAGCTCATTGGGAAGCTCGTTTAACAGCGGTGCAATAGTGCGTAACAGGCTACGCATATAAGGAGCGACTTGGTCGCTGCCTAACTCAAACATGGGTCGCTGGTCGGTATCGAGTAGCTGTATACGCAGACCTTCGCGAGTTAGGTCAAAACGCATCTGATTACGCAACTGGCGTAGCTCAGGATCTCGTTCAATAGCCCGCTCAATACGCTCTTGCAAGTCTCTGAAAAAGTTTCGCTCCTGCATGCTTGGACGAGTGCGCTGTAAGCTATCAATACGCGCCCGCTCCCCCTCGCTATGGGTGGGGTCTGGTCCGCCGCCAGGAATCGCGCTGGTGCTGCCAGAACGATCACCACCGGTTATCGCCGTTAACAGGGGAGTGCTAAAGTACTCTGCTACCCCCCTGCGCGTCTCTTCGCTGGAAACGCTCAAAAGCCATAGCACCAAAAAAAAGGCCATCAGAGCAGTCATAAAATCCGCTAGGGCAATTTTCCAGGCGCCACCGTGATGGGCATGGACGACCTTTTTGCGCCGAATGACAATCGGACGCTTGTCACCACCCTTACTCATGCGCTACCGGCCTTTTTTGCATCCCTTACATAGTCTTCAAGCTCCGTAAAACTGGGGCGCTCGGCGGCAAACAGTGCTTTGCGACCAAATTCAACGGCCAACTGCGGCGCATAACCGTGCAAGCTAGCGAGAAGCGTAATACGAATACACTGGAGCATCTTTTCGGCTTCTTTAGCCTGCCGCTCGATGTAACTTGCCAGCGGACTGACAAAGCCATAGCCAAGCAAGATACCCAGGAAGGTTCCCACCAGCGCTTGCCCGATCATAACGCCCATCTGGGCTGGCGTGGCGTCAGCATAGGTGAGTGTTTTAACAACCCCCATCACTGCCGCCACAATACCGAAGGCGGGCATGGCATCGCCGACTTTGGCAATGGCATCAATGGGCACATGGGCCTCCTGCTCAAAGACCTCAATTTCATGTAACATCAGCTCATCAATTTCCATTGGCTCCATACCGCCGCTTACCATTAAGCGCAGATAATCTGTTAGGAAATTCATGATATGCGGATCGACCAGCACCGTAGGGTGCTCTTGGAACAGTGGGCTTTCTTGCGGATTATCAATATCCCGCTCAATGCCTAACATCCCCTCACGGCGAATTTTTGACAGCAGCTTGAACTGTAGTGCCATTAACTCCATGTAAAGTGCTTTGTCATATTTTTTGGCACGCTTGAGCCGGGGCAGAATTTTAAATGTCGCTTTAATCGCCTTGCCGTTGTTCGCTGCGACAAACGCACCAACACCAGCGCCACCAATGATAAGCAGTTCAAGGGGTTGATACAGAGGACCTAATTTGCCACCTGCAAGAACATAGCCACCAAACACAGACAGCAATACGATTACATAGCCTAGAGGTATCAGCACAAGCAGAGTCCTTGCGGTATTCAGTATTAATGTAAGGGAACCAAGACTTATCCATCTATTTTGATGTTTAAGAGATGTTCCATCCCAAGCAAAGCTTACGCCCAATCGTAATCGGGCTTAGCTGTTGTCTAATTAAAAAGCATCGCTGACTTTTGCTGCTATCTACGCCGATACGCTCATATTTTATGACTTAAGCACTCATCAATACGTTTATACCCTAATTCTTACTATTGGTGGCGAGATCGACGAGGTTGTTACATTTTTTCACTATTCTCTTGCTGTGACTTGCGTGTTTTACCCGCCCGTGAAGGTGGTTGACATATGCCACACACGTAGCTCTGGGCAGGGCTATGGGCATGCGCCACAAATTGCCCTTTGCAACGCGTACACTGATTAAGTTGAAGCAAATCGCTTTCGAAAAAGCGTATCAGTGTCCACGCACGGGTTAACCCGAGAACCGGCTCCACCTTTTCCAGCGACATTTGCTCGCCATAGAGCCGATATGCTTTTACAAAGGCATCGATTCGATCACAGCCTGCCGCCTCCTTCAGGCTTAAATAAATGTTGTAAAACAGCGACGA
This sequence comes from Halomonas sp. FeN2, assembly GCF_020595105.1. Lineage (NCBI taxonomy): Bacteria > Pseudomonadati > Pseudomonadota > Gammaproteobacteria > Oceanospirillales > Halomonadaceae > Halomonas > Halomonas sp. FeN2. The sequence goes on along the minus strand of NZ_CP074200.1, from coordinate 2,645,789 downwards.
ATGAACATTGGGAAGCCAAGTAATAAACCAGTCGGTGGAAAAAGGAAGCATCCCCTTAGGCGGCGACATTCCACGCACTTCCTTATACAGCTTGATCAAACGCGTGCGGCTTAACTCCGTTTCTGTTTCCAGCACCTGAAGGCGCGCACCAAGTTCAATCAATTCGATTGCCAACTGCACTTGGTGCATTTCATCGACCAAGCTCTTCTGGCTCACTTATCGCCTCCTGATGGCATTGGCTCGAATGTATCGCTTGCCAACAGCAGTGATGCATGAAGCCCTGCCAACCCCTGATCGCGAGGATTGTCCGTAAGCTGCCGAAGCCGCTCGGCACTCGTTTGGCTGAACCGGCACAACAATTGGCTGGTTCGCGCCAACTTTGTGAGTTGGCGAGCATTGAGCGTTACGATCAGCTCAGCAACATCGCTATCTATTTTTAAGCGAAACATAGCAGCCTCACGATCCTCATCAAGCAAGCGCTGCGCCAGAAGCAAATAAGCTAAATTAATTTCCTGAATTTCATCGAGAAAGTTGGTTTGACTCATGATGTCCCATTAAACGACTCAGGCGCGATAGTTGTGACCATTATACTGACGCCATTAATGACTTTTTATTACCTACCCTCATGGTTGCATACAACGTCTGTAAATGGCTACTCAGGCATTTCACGATGAGTTAGCCCTTCCTCTGACAGCTCGAACACCCACACCAGCAGTTCTGCGACAATTTGATAGAGACTTGCCGGAATTTCCGCATCCAGATCTAGCTGCATTAAAAGCGCTACCAGCTCGGGGGCATCGTGTACATAAATACCTTGGCGCTGAGCTTCCGCCATAATACGTTCGGCCAATTCACCATAGCCTTTCGCCACTACCTTCGGAGCACGGTCATTATCCTGGTAAGCCAGGGCAACAGCTTGACGGCGTCGTTCACCCGGCGTGGCCATGAGGCGCCTCCGCTTCGACATAACGCGCGCGCAGCTGCACTTTTTGTAAATCCAAGGCGCTCAGACGCTTCTCTAACGCTGGCAGTCCAGCGTCAATACGCTGATAAACGTGCGTGCTCTCGGTAGTAAAATCGATGCTTAACACATTTCTATACAGCCAAAGGGATGCATTAAACGCACCCAAGTTGGGAACCTCTAGCTGCATATCAGACCGCCAGCCGCCCTCCGGCTCGCCCTCTTGCTGCTTACCCTCAGCCCCTTCTTCACGAGTAGGCAGGTTAATGACCAAGGCCATAAATATCCCAGCCCATACATCGCCTTCCCAGCGAATCGTCGGCATCACCAGCATTTCAAGCTGCTGGCGCACCAGACTCTGCAAGCTTTCGTGAACGACCTCGCGAGTAGGCCGATTACCCATTAGCTCAGTGATTTCCCTCGCATGGCTTAACTCTCCCCTCACCTGTTGGCTATCACGCACCTCGCCAAGCGCCGGGGAAGTCTGGCCGGGGTTGGTCGACATCTGCGAAGCAGGGGGGGAGGCAACCGCCTGAACGGCGCTACCCGTCGAGCCAGTGGGTAGAAAATAGCCCGCGCCCGCCCCTCGAGCAGCTAGACCTTGTTCATGGCTAACAGGTATTAGCGGCATATTAGGCAGAATAGCCATCCCCCCTCGACCCAAGGGCGGCAATGCTAAAGGAGGTAGAACCATCCCTAATTGTGCAGGCGCCTGTGCGACTGGCGGCGCAGAAGACGATGTTGTTACAGCCAAAGGCGACGAAGCGGAGGGCGCCACGCCCAACCCTGTAGACAAAAGCGATCCAAGGGGGCGTGAACCCGACTGCATTTGCGGTTGATTCATTAGCTGCTGGCGAGTGCCTTCACCTTGAAACCAGCGCTTTAGATGCGACTCATAAAACAAACCACTATCTCGAATACTTGCCTCTAAGCGTGTTGCTACTGTACTTGCTGCTGGCGTTTCCTGACTGGTGATAAGAGGTGCTTCGGGCCGCATTACCGAGGGAGGGGCTGGAAAGCGCAGTAGCACGTCGGCGATGGTTCGTGCTGCAGGACTAAAATGGGTCTGTGTTGAACCTGTTGGCGAAGGCTGCGCCTCACCTCGTGGCAACGTTCGCCCCCCATCGAGAGGATGCGGTAAACGCTTCAGGTCGCCTAGCGGCGATGTCGATGCACGCCCATCAAGATTAGCATCTCCCATTACCGCACGAGGCCCCTCGCCCGGGGAAACGGGCTTCACAGGCTGACTCAATGCCCGCTGCAGCGACACCTCGCCTTGCCGCCCAAGCACTTGGTGCAAGAGCGTATCAATAAGAGGGGTAATACCACTCACGATGACCTCGTTGAATCAGCATCATCGGCTACCGGAGCCCCTTGCTGTGGTGCGTAGGCCCTATGCAAATCCCGTTGACGCTGGGATACCCCTATAAGCTTACCCAGTTCATCGCGACGCGCCACCAAACGACGCCTTATTTCCACATCGTGTTCAAGGATGCGCTCCAACAGCTCTGCCTTACGTTGCTGAGCGGCGGCATCAAGCACAACAGTGGTATCTAGCTCACGCAACTGATCCACCAGCATTACATAGCTGGTTCGCTGATCGATTAGCTCTGCCCACTGTTCGCCATTAGCCAGTTCGTGCATGTGCTCGACACGGCTCAATAGCGTTTCATAGTTAGTGAGCAGCGTGTATTGAGCATTTTTATCACGAGCGGATATAGGAGCTGACATTATTGCCTCACGCGCTCTGCTGTTGACCAATATCACGCCAGGCTGAGGCGATATCTTCGAGCAGGCGTTCGGCCTGATTTAAGCTCTCTTCATCGTTACGCAAATTTGCTGCCAACAACAGGCGAGCAATATAGTCATAAAGCGATGCTAAGCGCTCGGCGATCTCGCCGCCCTGCTCTTGATCAAGAGCGGCTACCAGACCGTTATTTACAATATCCAGCGCTTTCGATATTGACTTGCCTTTCTCGGCCGTATTACCTGCCTGGATATGAATACGTGCCGCACGGATAGCGGCCTGGGCGCCGTCAAATAGCATCACAATCAGCTGATGGGGGTCTGCCGACATCACTCCGCTTTCTACGCCAACACGCGCATAAGCATTAGCCCCCTGCCCATAAGCGGCGCCACCGCGAGAGTAAGTCATAAGCGGAACTCCTGTGCGTGGATTCTTGTTCGCCCTGAGATGGGAGAAACCACGAATATTAAAAGTTAAAAATAAACAACATCCGGTACTACTAGTACCTATCGGCGTGAGCTTGGGAGACTTTAACAATTGACAGCGCTTTTTTTAGACTATCAAATGATAACAAGAGGCGGCTTAACCTTTGCCAATACCTTAATTTAAGTGGGCGCACCTTCACGTAGACACGGCGATCTCACCGACGGCTCTTCCAAGCCGCTCAGAAATATTGTTGCGCACCACCGCGCCTATATTATCGCGCATGGGCGACTCTACCTTTGGTGCAAGCAACACCTCCGTAGGGTTCCCATTAGCATCGATACGCAACACCCAGCCTTGCTGTTGACTGGAAAAACGCGCCAGGGAGCCCACAGGCAGGCCTTTAAAGTGCTCGATGTAGCGCTTAATCCAGCGCATATCAAATTGGTGAGGGTGCTGTAATAAATGCCGATAAATTTGCTGTACGGTTTTAGCAGGTCGATCAGCGCGATCACGTCGCATCGCTTCGACAACATCGACAATAGCACTGGCCTTAGCCAATTCATTTAGATCGCTCCCACTCAAGCCGCCCGGATAACCACTACCATCCATACGCTCGTTTATGCCACCAACCACCGCTTGAACAACGCCCGGGGACAACCACTGGCAGCTTCGTAGGCGATCAAGCAGCAATTGAACATGCTCACTGATCGCCTTTCGATGACTCGCCTCAAAGTGCGGCGCCTTGAACAGCACCTGAGGCACTAACGCCTTACCTAAGTCGTGAATAAGGCCGCTGGCCACTATCGCCTTACGCAGCTCGCGGGGCATACTGGCACCCACAAAATCGAGCAAGTGAATGGCGACAGCAATTCCGTGGCGCACGATCAGCGGCTCAGGAGATAAGCAGCGAGAGGCGAATAACAGTGCTTCTCGATCTTCTTCGTGAAGATCCAATATGCGATCAGCATAGCGGGAGAGCTGGCGTCCATCGATATCGCTACCTTGCTGTAACGACAGCAGCTGCGCATCCAGATAGGCGGCCACTTTTACCAGCCGACGGGCCATGGGAGTAGCGTAGCGCTTGACATCACGTCGCCCAAGCAGCTCTCCCGCCCCTGATCGCTTGCTGGGCAGCGCAAACAGGGGCGAGGGCTGGCGCTCGCCCTGCTCCTCTTTTTTATAACGAGCCGCTTCACGCTCTATTTCACACACAAAATACCAAATTTGCCGCTCTTGCTCCGCACTACACTCAACGAAGCTGAAACCGACACGCAGCAGGTGGCGCCCAGCGTCGGTTTTTTGATGACGAGCCGCTCCAAGCACTTCAAAGTAGGTGCCATCAGGGAAGGTAAACGTTAACTTCAGAGGATTTGCCGCCTCCGCCAATAGGCCGCTAGCAGCCAATGGCAATTCAAGCTGGCAGCCATCCTGGGATAAATCCCGCAACTCACCCTCTACCTCGGCATCACCATCATGCAATCCTGCCTGCACCACCATCCCCATACGCAGCTCAGCGCGGAAGGATTCACGGCGCTGCAACACTTCCAGCGATGCAGGATAATCACTGCAACACAAAAAGCGCCCCCCAGTCTGGCGAGTCTCTGTCAATTGTAATAGCGGCGTTTGCACCACCTTCCCCTGCGCCTGCCCACGCAAGTAAAACTCAGCACCGCCCTGCAAGCGGTGAAGCAAATAATCAATAGAGGAAAGATCCATCACCAATGTTTGGCCTTGGTGCTGCTCCATCAATACAATCGGCTCTGGGCGTGCATTATCTGCGGCAAGGCAGAGCGAAACGCCGCCAGTTTCGATCAAGGTATTCAGCAGAGACTCGATCACTGTTGTACTTACTATTGTTTCAAACTCATCCTGCTGCGCCACCATTCTCGCCTCGCTTACTCTTATGCGTTAATTAGCTCACCGCAAAGTAGAGAAGCATATCAGATGCCAACCGCGTGTCGCATGCACAAAAAGACACCATTTTCATACTTATTAGGCAAGTCATAGCAAACAGAGTGATAAGGTCATATAGCCGATACTCCCAAGAACCAGAAAACACAACGTCACGCTGGCAAGCGTAAAGTTTTTTAGCTAACTGCCGATATTGGAATAGAAACGTTTATTGATAAGTAAAATTCCGAGCTATGGCTGCCGCTCCTGCTGTTGCACCACTAATTGGCCGCCAGAGCTGATCCTAGAGGAGGAACGTGCCCCATGAGTTCACTACCCACCGAAGCGACAACGCTACAGTCATCAGGCCTAGCCCACTTAAACCCTAGCCAACGACTCGAAAACACCCTAGCTCAGCTAGCAACAGCTAACACTCAAATTAAAAAAACAGACACTAATGAACAGGAAATATCAGCCGAAGAACTCGTCAAGCCCATTCAGAGAATTAACGAGACAATGCGGCCACGAGGCTTAGAGTTCGAGTTAAGCGAGGAAACGTCACGCGTGATTACGCGAGTCGTTGACAGAGAATCTGGCGACGTGATACGCCAGATCCCAGCAGAAGAAGTGCTCAAAATTGCCGAGCGACTTGAAGAAATGCAGGGTCGAATCATCTCAATTGAAGCTTAATGCGTGATATAGAAACCCTAAACTTGCATATTCATAACATCACGATATGCAGAAACCAGACGGTTGCGAACCTGAAGCCCCATTTGAAACGCAACGCTGGATTTCTGCATGTCAGCCATCACGTCATTAAGCTGCAAATTAGGATCCCCCGCCTGAAATGCCATTGCCTGACTGTTAGCCGTCTGCTGAAGCCGGTTAATGCGCTGAATCGAAGCCTGCAACTCACCGCCAAAACCACCGTGCCCAACAACAGCTGACGCCTGAGCACTGCTGAAGGACTGCGTGGAAGACGCCTGAGTCGCCATGCCTTGCATCTGCTGTAGCGCAGCCTGTATTGCGGGGGCACTCATATATTCACCTCAATTCGCAAAAAATATCTAATGAAAAAAGCCTAACACCAAAGCGCCACTCCTCATACGGACAATTGCGCATAAAAAACGAAGCTTATCGTTCCTTTATGCTCGACTAGTCACCGGATAATGGCTGTCATCACAATTCCGCCTCATCTTTTTGGCGGATAACCGCGATTGACGGATATAGCCTATGCCTTCTTTGGTGATGCGCCTGGGCCGACACCAGTTTTGCCTGCCCCTCTGGAGGGTCGCATGAGCGAAACCGGTGCAACGGCAGGCCGTCAAAATAGTACGAATCAAGCCGCTCCCCGCAGTGGAAATATCAATAGTGGAAGCACAGGTAGTGAAAACACCGAACGTAACACCAGCGGCTCAGCTGTTGAGCGTACGCTGAAACAGCTGCGTGGCAATCCGCTAGTTGCACTGCTTATCGCAGGTGCCGCCTCAATTGCTATTGTGGCGGCTCTCTTTATGTGGGCCAGCAGTCCTGAGTACCGCGTGCTTTACAGCAACTTAAGCGAAGCTGATGGTGGTAGCATCATTAGTGAGCTTGATACCCGCGGTGTCCCTTACCAGTTCAGCCAAAACGGCCAAGCGCTAATGGTGCCTAGCGACCAAGTCCACACGCTACGTTTACAGCTTGCTGAACAGGGCCTGCCCCGCGGTGGCAATCTTGGCCTGGAGCTGATGGATAGCCAAGCATTTGGAATTAGCCAGTTCGCTGAGCAGATTAATTATCAGCGGGGGCTGGAAGGCGAGCTTGCGCGTTCCATTGAATCGCTTGGGCCGGTTGAAAGTGTGAGGGTTCACCTATCCATGGCCAAGCCATCGGTATTTATTCGGGATCGCGAGCCCGCTAAGGCATCCGTTGTGCTGACCCTTTTACCTGGCCGCATTTTGGGCGAAGGTCAAGTCAGCGCGATCGTACATATGGTCTCGGGTAGCGTGCCTGAGCTAGCCGCTGAAGATGTCACGGTGGTTAATCAGGATGGCCGACTACTGTCTGCCGAAACGAGCAACGGCAATGACCTTGATGGTTCACAGCTTGAATATATTGTCGAAGTCGAACGCTCTTACCAGCAGCGAATTGAGCATATTCTAACGCCCATTCTGGGTCGCGATAACGTGCGCGCCCAGGTTGCAGCGCAAATCGACTTCTCTCGGCGCGAGCAGACCTCTGAACGCTACGGACCCAATCAGCCTCCCAACGAAGCAGCCGTTCGTAGCCGTCAGTTGAGCCTCACCTTTGACGGTGAAGACCCATTGGCCACCGGTATTCCAGGCGCGCTGAGCAACACGCCGCCGGGCACACTACCCTCCCCCATCAACCAGCCAGAAGGCGAGGAAGAGGAAGCCAACCAGCAAGAGGATCTGCCCCCTGAAGCGTTGCGCAACTTGCGTCAAGATGACGTGATCAACTATGAAGTTGATCGCAGTATTGAGCATGTCCAGCACCGCCTTGGCCAGATAGAGCGGCTATCCGCCGCAGTGGTTGTAAACTACCGCTCGGAAATGAACGATGAAGGCGAGTGGGTCGACGTTGCGCTTACCGATGAAGAAGTTGCTCAGATCGAGCGCCTGGTTCGTCAAGCCATGGGCTTCTCACAACTGCGCGGCGATGAAGTTGAAGTCGTTAACTCTCCCTTCGCGCGTAGTACTGAGGAAACCGCAGAGGTCGAGTGGTGGAAAGACCCCAGCGTTCTTTCACTTGCTGGCAAAGTGGGTCGCTACCTACTGGTGGCGCTAGCGATTCTATTGCTCTACTTGCTAATTTTACGCCCCTTAATTAAGCGCTATACCCAAACACCGGTTATGGCGACATCGGCGCCTGGCGGCACGCTGGCCGCCAGCGTAGGCGGCGAAGATGACGACGAAGAGAACGAAGAGTCAATAGGCGAGAGCGATGAGACCTACGCCAAACCGAAGCGTCGGCGTAAGACCTCACTCTATGAGCATAACCTCAATGACCTGCGTGAAATGGCTCAAGAAGACCCCCGCATGGTCGCGATGATCATTCGTAGCTGGATGCATGCCAATGAGTAGTTCAATTGCTGGAATGAGCGGGGCTCGCAAGAGCGCCATCTTATTGCTTGCACTCGATGAAGACAGTGCCGCCGAGGTGTTTAAGTACCTCGGAGCTAATGAAGTGCAAGAAATTAGTATGGAGATGGCTCGACTGAACCAGGTCTCCCATGACGACATGAAGGCCGTGCTCGAAGCATTCCATAAAGAGACCGAAGAGTTTGTAGCGCTTAACCTTAACTCCAGCGAGCACATTCGCTCAGTGCTGACCAAAGCGCTGGGCAGCGAACGCGCGTCGAGTCTAATTGAAGATATACTAGAGACCACTGGCAATAATTCAGGCATTGACGCGCTTAACCTCATGGAAGCCTCCATGGTGGCCGAACTCATTCGCGACGAGCATCCGCAAATTATCGCTACGATTCTAGTGCATCTGGATCGCCATCAAGCCTCCGATATCCTGGAGCTATTCGAGGAAAAACTGCGCAATGACGTAGTTCTTCGTATCGCTACTTTCAGCGGTGTTCAGCCCGCCGCACTGCAAGAGCTAACCGAAGTGCTCACCAGCATGCTGGACGGCCAGAACCTCAAGCGCAGCAAAATGGGCGGCGTAAGAACGGCTGCTGAGATCCTCAACCTGATGAACTCCTCCCAAGAGGAGACCGCTATCGAGACCGTGCGTGCGCACAGCGAAGATTTGGCTCAGAAAATTATCGATGAAATGTTCCTGTTCGAGAATCTGCTGGATCTCGACAACCGCGCTATTCAAATGGTTCTGCAAGAAGTCGATACCAACTCGTTGGTGGTAGCACTCAAAGGGGCTCAGGACGCCTTGGTGGACAAATTCCTGCGCAATATGTCACAGCGCGCTGCCGACTTGGTTCGCGAAGACATGGAAGCCCGCGGCCCAATCCGCGTCTCTCAGGTGGAAACCGAGCAAAAAGCCATTTTGCAGGTCGTAAGGCGTTTAGCTGATTCGGGTGAAATCGTCCTGGCAGGTGGAGACGACGAGTATGTCTAATACTCATTCGCCGAAATTTGATCGCCACGGGGATTGGCGTCGCTGGCAAATGGATGAGCTGGCAACCACGCAGAGTAACCACGCCCCTGAGGGCGAGGTGCCAACGGCTCACCAGCGTAAAGTACAGGCAGCACAAAAAGCGGCCGAGCTGGCACGCCAGCGTGAAGAGAGTGAACGCCAGGCACTTTATGAGCGTATTCGCCAGCAAGCCGAGAAAGAGGGCTATGACGCTGGCTTTGATCAGGGTCACAAAGAGGGGCTTGAAAAGGGTTTAGAGGAAGCTGCCGAACAGGCAAAAACTGAGTTAGAAGCACAAATCCGCAAGACGTTGGCGCCACTGGAAACTCTAGCCAAACAGTTTTCGGACGCGCTTGAACGCCTTGATGACACCATCGCCTACGACTTGGTCGAGTTAGCACTAGCCACTGGCAAACAGCTGGCTAGTGATGCCCTGCAGGAGGCACCTGAACAAATTTTGGCCATCGTCCGCGAGCTACTGCACACCGAGCCACCCTTGGTAGGCCAGCAGCGGCTTTGGCTCAACCCCGATGATCACGCTCTCGTAGAAGAGCACTTAGGCAATGAACTCAGGGCCGCCAACTGGAAGCTGCAGCCAGATGACCAGCTTGCCCGTGGCGGCTGCCGGGTAACCAGTGCCCAGGGTGAAATTGACGCTACCTTTGAAAGCCGTTGGCATGCCATCCAAACCCAATCGCGCAAACGTAGCCTCAACTCCCCACCTTCTTCTAATGCTCCTTCATCCTAGGCGGATACGCTATGGCAGATACCACCTGTCCCCATCAACATCGCTGGAATAAGGCATTGCGACGTACACAGCAACGTGTCAGTCACTTGCCTCGCTACCGCAATAGCGGCCGCGTTATTCGCGCGACTGGGATGGTAATTGAGGTGGTAGGGCTGCGCGTAGCCGTGGGAAGTGCCTGTCGGATTGAATTGCCGGGCAGCGACGGTCGCTTGACCGACAGTGATCGGCATGCCGAAGCGGAAGTCGTCGGCTTTTCTGGTGACAAGCTCTTCCTAATGCCTTTGGAAGAGGTCATTGGGCTAATGCCTGGCGCTCGCGTTGCCCCTCTGGATGAAAGCGGCAACAACAGTGCCCGCCGCTTCCCTATGGGCGAGAGCCTGTTGGGCCGGGTACTGGATGGCAACGGCAATCCGCTTGATGATCGAGAGGGCGTCGATGAGGTACCCCGAACAACGCTTAGCTCACCGCCTCTCAATCCGCTTTCTCGCGCGCCAATTGATGCGCAAATTGACGTCGGCATTCGCGCTATTAATGCACTGCTCTGCGTAGGGCGAGGTCAGCGAATGGGGCTCTTTGCAGGTTCGGGGGTAGGTAAATCAGTACTGCTAGGCATGATGGCCCGCTACACCAAAGCTGACGTAATTGTGGTTGGCTTGATTGGCGAGCGGGGCCGGGAAGTACAGGACTTTATCGATAACATTTTGGGCCCTGAGGGTCGACGGCGCGCTGTCGTCGTCGCCGCTCCTGCTGACACATCTCCACTGCAGCGTCTGCAAGGTGCCGCTTATGCGACGCGCTTGGCAGAAGGTTTTCGCGACGAAGGTCGCGATGTTTTGCTGATTATGGACTCACTAACACGCTATGCCATGGCGCAGCGGGAAATTGCTCTGGCAATTGGTGAGCCACCCGCTACCAAAGGTTATCCACCCTCAGTTTTTGCCAAGCTACCCGGATTAGTAGAGCGTGCAGGCAATGCTGAACGTGGCGGCGGCTCCATTACGGCATTTTATACCGTTCTAACGGAGGGCGATGACCAGCAGGATCCTATTGCCGATTCAGCTCGCGCCATTCTAGACGGGCACATCGTGCTGTCGAGAACCTTAGCGGAAGCCGGTCACTATCCGGCCATTGATATTGAAGCCTCAATTAGTCGTGCCATGACCTCCATTGCTTCACCCGACCAGTTGCAAGAAGCGCGAGTTTTCAAGCAACTGTTCTCACGCTACCAGCGTAACCGGGATCTTATTAGCGTGGGGGCCTACAGCCCTGGTCATGACCCACAGCTCGACGAGGCAGTGAAACGCTTTCCATCGTTAGAAAACTTCCTTCAACAAAATATTGATGAGTGTGCAACGCTTGCGGAGGCTCGCCAAGCGCTGCACGCACTGGTAGGAGGGCGCACATGAGCACATCACAGCTCGAAATGTTGACCGACCTAGCCAGAGGCGCCCGAGATCAAGCGGGCAAGATACTGGCACAAGAGCGTCAAACAGAACAGCAAACGATCGCTCAGCTTCAGTCGCTGCTGAGTTATCGAGCGGAGTACGCTGAACGCTTGCAAAAAGCAATGCGCGACGGCATTGACCCTGCCACTATGTATAACTATCAACAGTTCCTAGCCTCATTGGATGCGGCCCTAAGCCGCGCTCGACAAGCGTTAGCCTCTCAGCAGGCAAGCGTTGAGCGGAGTAAAAAGAACTGGCAACAAGAGCAGCGAAAGCTCTCGTCCTACGATACACTGGCGTCACGTCGGCTATTAGAAGAGCATCGCCGTAGTGAGCGTCAGGAACAAAAAACTAATGATGATTTGGTGACAAGCCGCGCGGCTCGTCAACATAACGACACTCCGCATTAGCGGTGCCAGGGAACTGAATATGAACATTCACCAGTTGCTTTCGGTCAGCCAGGGTTCACCTCAGACACAGTCTCCAGGTGCTTTTAACCGACAAGACCCAGTCAACGGCCTATTTCACCAGGCGCTGTTACAAGCGTCTGATACTTCGCGCTTATCTGCTTCCAGGTTTAGTGAAATTAGCGCCTCTCAGGCACCACAGGAGCAAACGACGCTCAATGCACTCAGTTCTCTTGCATCAGCAGGATTAGAAGTCGACATTGAAAATTTAAGCGCAGCTCTGGAAACTCTACGGCTTGATATCAATGAGAGCGATTTTTCTGAGCTTCTTGCTCAGCTTCAACTGCCGAATTCAGACATCAGCACGGGCACGCTAGGGCTAAATGATGGGCAAGCCTCGACTCCTCTTAACGAGATTGCTGGCCGCCTTGCACTTATGGCTTCTTTTACCGAAAGTAGTCCTGTAGCGCAGTTGGAATCGCCAGTTGCCCCAGCAACAGTGGAAGCAATCGCCAAACAGTTAAATATCGGTCAAACGGAAGCGGCTCAGTTGGCCGATATACCTGCACTAAAAACACTCCTCCAGTCTCTAAGTATGGATAAGAGTAGACCTGTGCAGTCTATCGCTCCAGCAGCGCTGGAAATCATCGCTGATCAGTTAGATATTAATCAAACGGAAGCAGCGCAGCTTGTCTCAGCACTAAATGTCTTAGTAGGGCAGCAAAATAGCGCTCCCTCCCGACCGGTTGAGACGGCTCAGCTAACCAATATCCGCTCACCTGTCACCGATATGCAAAGAGATCCAAGGGCACAGCCTGATACTTTCTTTTCTCAAATAAACACAGGTAGTTCAGCTCAGCAGATTAACTCCCACACTGCAGCTCCCCAGATCAGTAGCGAAGCCCTGATGGCCGCTCTATTAACAACAGACGGGGCTTCGAAGACAAGCCCTAGTAGTGAGCATTCACTTACCGGGATGTTGTTAAATAGTGGTAGCAGCCCGTTAGCCACATCGCAATCTACTCAAGGTTTTTCGCCCACCGTCACGCCGACACCGACTACTTTAGCGACACCTCTCACCAGTCCCGCTTGGCCACAGCAGTTAAGCCAGCAGCTAGTGCAGATTTCACAGCGCGGTGGCGAGCAGCACGTTCAGATGCAATTGAACCCTGCAGAACTAGGGCCACTGTCTATCTCCCTGAAGTTTGGTGAACAGGGAGCTCAAGCACACTTTTTGTCAGCCCACGCCCAGGTTAGACAAGTACTCGAACAGGCGATTCCCCAGCTAAGGGAAGCGCTGGCGGAGCAAGGTATATCACTAGGTGAGACGTCGGTCGGCGAACAGCGCGACCCCAATGATCAAGCTTTTGCCCAATCAAGCGGCAAACACGGCGCTACAGCAGGCAGTGACAACGGCGAGATGGGTTCGGATGAAGCACCTATCCAAAACGCCGGAAGTGGCTCGCTGACACTGGATGGGCGTGTAGACCTTTACGCTTAAGTAGCGGCGCCAGAACTGGAATGATCTTTCTAGTACTACGCGCTTAGGTACTCAAATGAAATAGCTAAACCAAAAGATAGGCTTGCCAAGTGAGCCTGTTCATTTCATCACTAGCATGAGCTTTTGGCATAATACTTTGCTAGTGATACGCATGGAGTTCACAGGAATCGCAAATGGCAGAAAAAAGCGGCGGGTCAAAAAAACTGCTCTGGATAATGATTATCCTGGTCTTGCTGTCTTCAGCAGGAGCAGCAGCGGCTATTTATATGGTTATGGATCAACGTGATGACGGTTCAGAAGACGCAGAGATGCAGCAGGCGATGGAGCGCCAGACGCCTATTTTTATGCAGATTGAACCTTTTACCGTCAATCTTGCCGATGACAGCTATGGCTCACGCTTACTCTATACAGGCGTGACACTGCGCGTGGGTAATGAAGAGAGTAAAGCCATTCTAGAAGAGCATATGCCCCAAGTGCGTAGTCGTTTGTTGATGCTGCTATCTGGCAAGCAAGCTGATGAACTGACCTCTTCGGAAGGCAAGCAGCAACTTGCGCAAGCGATTGTTGATCGACTGAACGTACCGCTGACGGAAAATCAGCCGCCGCTTGATTTGCGCGAAGTTTTATTCACCGAATTTATTGTGCAATAACCTCGGGAACTGGAGCCGTTCATGTCACAGGACGATCTACTGTCCCAGGAAGAAATTGATGCCCTACTGAAGGGCGTTAGCGGAGACGATGAGCCATCTGCTTCATCCTCCCAAGCGCAAGATGAAATACGCACTCGACCGTATGACCCGTCAACTCAGCATCGCGTTATTCGTGAGCGTTTGCATGCGCTTGATTTTATCAACGAGCGTTTTGCGCGCTATTTTCGTACTGGCTTGTTCAACCTATTACGGCGTAGCGCAGACATTACCGTTGAATCAGTGCGTTATCAGAGTTTTAGCGAGTTCTCACGCAATGTTCCCGTACCTACAAACCTGAACATTGTATCTATGAAGCCGCTACGTGGTTCAGCCCTGGTGGTATTTCCCCCTAACCTCGTTTTCATGGTGGTCGATAACCTGTTCGGTGGTGATGGTCGCTTCGTTACCAAATCGGACGGCCGGGAATTCACAAACACTGAGCAGCGTATTATACAGCGCTTGCTCAATCTCGCCATTGATGCATACCAAGAGGGTTGGAAAGTCGTTTACCCGCTTGACGTCAGTTTTTTACGTTCAGAAGTACAGTCGAAGTTTGCCAACATCACTAATTCACCCAATGAAATTGTGGTGAATACCAAGTTCAATATTGAAGTTGGCAATCTTTCGAGCAATTTTCAGATATGTATGCCATACGCCATGATCGAGCCATTGCGAGATTTGCTGGCCAACCCGATCAATGATAGCAACCACGACCAAGACGGCAGCTGGTCCCGCCGCATGGCAAGTGAAATCCGTCAATCAGAAGTAGAGTTGGTCGCTGAATTTGCTCAAATCCCCAGCCGTATTGCCCATGTAATGGGGTTGAAAAAAGGCGACGTGCTACCGTTAGATATTCCGAGCTCTATCACCGCAAGCGTTGACGGAGTTCCCGTCATGGAGTGTGAGTACGGTAGTCAACGTCAGCAGCATGCGCTGCGGGTTCTACATATGATTGACCATGCCGCTATGAATAACGCATCGTCCAAGGACTTTATTAAAGGGTCTACGCGACAGAAAGCCAAGGAATCCAAAGCATGACTGATCCCAATAAGCCTGATCAGAACGTCTCTGACGACGATTGGGCAGATGCCATGTCCGAACAAGAAGAGCCCACATCTAGCGCTGATGCTGCTAGCGAAGAGGAAGATCCTTGGGCAGCCGCAATGGCAGAGCAAGAGTCTGCTGAAGAGAACGAAGAAGCAGCTGCTGCACCAGAACCCGCGGCACCTGCAGCGAAAGCAAAAGCAGCGAGTGACGATATTTTCCGGCCGCTAAGCCCAGACAGCGGCTCCTCCCAGGCGCGTGAGCTTGAGATGATTATGGATATCCCGGTGAAACTCACCGTGGAATTGGGCCGCACGAAATTAACCATTAAGCAATTGCTAGAGCTAGCACAAGGGTCTGTCATTGAGCTTGAGGGCCTGGCCGGTGAGCCGATGGATATCTTGATTAATGGCTACTTGATTGCTCAGGGCGAAGTCGTTGTAATCGAAGATAAGTATGGTATTCGTATTACTGAAATCATCACGCCGTCTGAACGTATTCATAAATTGAACCGATGAGCGTTGCAACTCCCTCGACGCAGAACGGTTCGCTTGATGCACTGGGTAACGGTGGCGAGGCATTGATCGGCATGGCTGTTCTAGGCAAGACAGCAGCGGCTCTAGCTCTCGTCATAGCGATCATTTTAATCTGCACCGCACTTTTAAAGCGCTGGAGCAAGCATACCACTCGCCATGGCGCTCATCTGCGAATTGTGGGTAGCACTGCCGTGGGCAATCGTGAGCGTATTGTGATTGTTGAAGTGGAAGATACCTGGTTAGTCGTTGGTGTGGGCGGCGGTCGTATCACTAAGCTGCACGAGCGACCAGCCCCAGAAGAGCGCTCGCCAACCGCATCGGCTCCACCCTCACGCTTTTCGCTTCGCCTATCAAAAGCGTTAGATGCCGGTCGCCGCCCCGATCCATCCTCGCCCACCGATCCACATCAGACGCCATGAGGCATTGGATGCATCTTTCTTGGCCCTGTGCTTTTAAGAGCTGTGTTTTTACAACCGATGCTTTTACAAGCATGGTTTTGAAGAGCAAAATGGCTAAGCTCTCGCTATGGCTAGTTATTATTGCCGCGTGTTTTATGGCGAGCCCTGTGCATGCGCAACAGATTCCCGGCATTATTTCACAACCGCTAGAAGACGGCGGACAGCAGTGGTCGCTTTCACTACAAACGCTGCTCTTTTTAAGCTCGCTAGCGTTTTTACCTTCCATGCTGCTAATGATGACAAGCTTCACTCGTATCATCATTGTGCTTAGCCTATTGCGTACGGCAATGGGCACCCAGGCAACGCCGCCTAACCAAGTACTTTTAGGGATAGCGCTATTTTTAACTTTTTTTATCATGTCACCTGTATTGGCTCAGGTATACGATAACGCTTGGGTACCACTGACTAATGAAACGATTAATTTTGAAGAATTTTTGCTGCTAGCTCAGGACCCGTTCCGTGAATTCATGCTTGCCCAGACGCGCGAGCCCGATTTGGCCTTGTTCGTTCGCTTAGCGGATGTAGGGCCGATGCAAGGCCCAGAAGAGTTGCCTATGCGCGTATTATTACCCGCTTACGTCACTAGCGAACTTAAAACAGCATTTCAAATTGGCTTTACTATTTTTATCCCGTTTTTAATCATCGACCTCGTAGTCGCCAGTACCCTGATGGCGCTGGGTATGATGATGGTTCCACCTATTACGATCTCATTACCCTTTAAACTGATGCTGTTCATTTTAGTCGATGGGTGGCAGCTTATTATTGGCTCAATGGCAGAAAGCTTTTACATGATATAGCGCTTCGTTGAGTTTTTTTGTACATACGATAGGCCACGTCGTTTTATTCGGCACACAGGACTACAGCTATGACCCCTGAAATGGTGATGAGCATTGCTTACCAAGGTATGCGCGTAACGCTTCTCCTGGCTGGCCCCATGCTGCTGGCGGCACTTTTAACTGGTCTTATTATCAGTTTGTTCCAGGCTGCAACGCAAATTAATGAAATGACGCTGACGTTTATTCCTAAAATTCTGGCTGTGTTCGCGGTGCTCGTTTTTGCTGGCCCATGGTTGCTTGGATTAATTACTGATTTTACCCATCGACTATTTACCAACATCCCCAGCATGGTGATGTAACACAATGGTAGAAGTCACTTTCGCGCAGCTGCAAGGGTGGCTAGTGGCTTTTTTATGGCCGTTTGCGCGCATCACGGCCTTTATGGCCGCCTCACCTTTGTGGGGCCACTCTAGCGTTCCCAATCAAGCCAAAGTGGGCCTTGCTGCCCTTATTGCTATTGTGATTGCGCCGATTTTACCTGCCATGCCAGATATAGCGGTAATGTCCTGGGCAGGGGTGGGCATTATGATAGAACAGATTCTAATTGGCCTGGCGATGGGGCTCGTCATGCATATCATGTTCGCTGTTGTTCAAGCCGCAGGGGATTTTATCGGTCTGCAAATGGGCCTAGCGTTTGCGAGCTTTTTTGATACCTCCAGTGGTACCAACATTATGGTGCTCTCGCGCATACTCTACATGATCACCCTGCTCATGTTTTTGGCCATGAACGGCCATTTAATGGTGCTTGAAACCCTGATTATGAGCTTTCAAACATTGCCTATTGGCATTGGGACATTCAACCCGGGTGCTTTTGAGTTACTCGCCCGGTATGCGGGCACAATTTTTGCCTCAGGCATGCTACTGGCGTTACCACTGGTGGGCTCCTTGCTTACCATCAACTTGGCATTGGGTATACTGAACCGTTCCGCCCCACAGTTAACCGTCTTCAATATTGGCTTTCCCACCTCTCTTATTGTGGGGCTGATTCTGATGATGGTGTTGATGACCGATATGGGAAGCTTTTTAGAACGTTTATTTTCCCAAGGAATAGGATTCATGCAGGCACTTATTGAAGAATTGGCGCCGCTAAACTGACATGCCAGAAAAAACCATCCTTGCACGATAAATAACGTATAAGGATGGAGGGGAGTTAAGCAAGCAGCTTGTAACTTATTCTTAGCTTACATATAGTTAAACAGTGACAAACCTTTAATATCCACAAAAGCCTTTTGGGCTGCCTGCATACCGACCTGACGTAAGCTATATTCAGAAATAGCGTCAGCGTAATCAAGGTCTACCAAGTCGGACAGCGTCTGCGTGTAGTTCAGCATTCTATTGCTTCCCACGGCGTCAACCACATCAAGCTCGTTGAGGCGTGCCCCTGCGGATGCACGAACCGTTAACACATTATCAAGCGCATTATCCAAATCACGCATGGAGGTATTTAAGGTATTACGCAGATCTGCTTTCTTGGCCGGATTGTCAGCAGGATTTTCCAGTACGCGGATCGCCTGCTCCATTGTACGGAAAAGGTTGGGCTCGCGCTGCTCCCCACCGGCTTGCGCAACAAGTATAGAATCACCATTCACACCACCCACAGGCGTGCCTTCTAATTCAATCGTGACACCGGCAAAGCTTACTTGCTGGGCAGAGTCGCCGATATTACCTGTATAAGCCACGCTTGTTTGAGCAGGCACAGCAGTCCAGTTAGTACCATCAAACGTTTCTACATTGAATGTGTCATCGCTGGTGAATGTAATACGGAAGTCGGTTCCATAATCGGCATCATTAACATCTGTTACTTGTGGACCACGAAATGTCACATTACCACTATTGGGACTACCATCATCTTTCGTTGCTTCCGCAACATAGCCAGCACTACTAGGTACGCTCTTAAAAATGGTGATGCCATTATCGTTAACCGGCATCAACCGGGAAGCATCGACACGCTGCTCACGTACGTTATTATCTCCCTGATACTGCACTGTGCCATCGGCAGCTTTCACAAATGGCGGGGCATTGTCTTTATAGCCACCAAACAGATAACGGCCATTACCGTCGGTAGCATTTGCCTGGCCGATCAACGATTCATAAAGGCCCTTAAGCTCACTGGCAATTGACTCGCGGTCAACATCGCTTAAGGTGTCGCTTGATGCCTGTACCAGCAGTGTTTTCGCGCTAATCACTGCATCAGTGACACTGTTCATAATACTTTCTGACTGAGAGAGGGAATTACGTGCCGAAACGCGCGAATCTCTAAACTGCTCAGTAACAGCTTTAGCCTGGTCAACACCCACCGCCCGAGAAGCCGACTGAGGATCGTCCGAAGGATTAACCACCCGACGACCACTAGCAATTTGCTGACTAATCTTTAAGAAGTCGCTTTGTTGGCGGTTCAAAGAAGCCGTACTGGTCTCGAACATCGTCACACTGCTAATGCGCATAAATAATGACTCCTACAGGTTAGCTACGCAAACCTAAAATCGTATCGAAGATAGTTGAAGCCGTATCAATAACCCGCGCATTTGCTTGATAGTACTGCTGGAAGCGGATTAAATTCGCAGCCTCTTCATCTAAATTGACGCCTGATTCAGATTGCTGGACGGCATTAAGCTGATCCGTTAAACCTTGTCGCGCATCGAGATTAACTTGAACAATATTGGTACGGTTACCGACATCGCTCACGATAGCAGCGTAAGCACCACTAACTGAAGCGCGGCCTCCAACAACGTCTTGGCTCTGAAGATTCTGCAAGGCTAACGCGTTACGGTTGTCCCCTGCACTAGCATCACTACGACTAACCGTAAGACTGGCTGAGCCGGTGCTGGGCAGCGCATCCAGAGTAAAACCCAAACCATCAATACTGATTTTGTCTCCCGCTTCAAGCGCAGTACCAGTAGCAAGTACGGTATCGCCCCGCGTGACGGTTACAGTCGTTGCAGGTAGAACGGTAAGATTGCCAGCACCATCGACGTCTAACTTATATTCGTCACTGCTAGCGAACGCACCACTTGCAGCAGTCAACTTGCTAATATCCAGATCACCTTCGCGCTCAATCAAACGAGCAGCGGCAATCTTATCAAGATCAACAATCGCGGAATCCATACCGCCAGCAACACGACGAACCGGCTGCACCTCAAACTGATCACCGGTCTGTGCGGTGTTCAGATCGACAAACTCAACATTCACACCCCCGAAACTGAGAGTATTTGAGGCAGCATCAAAGCTTGTTTCAACCTCTGAGCCATTATCTTTACGGATTACTTCGAAGGTAGGAGGAGTTGATACCGCATCGGTCACTTTAATTGAATAGTCTGTTGCTCTCAACGCATCAATATTGTCAGGGTCAATAGCTACTTTAACGCTCGCATTACCATCATTATTAGCATTAAAGTAACCGTTTGACTGCCCCAGATTAAAAAAAGCCTTACCCTGATCGCCGTTTAAATCGACTCCTTGCTGGTGTTGGTTATTAAAAGCCACCGCTAAAGAGGCAGACAGCTGCCCGATCTGGTTTTGTGTTTTATCAAGTGTTTCGGAACGGAAACTCATTAGCCCACCTAATGCGCCTCCGCGAATCAAACCTTCGTCCAAAGCGATTAAGTTACCGTTACCGCGTGCGCCTTCTTTATAGCCGACAATAACCCGCTGGGGGTCATTGGGGGACTCAATAGCCTCGAGTTTATAAGCTGTATCACCCGTGACCAACGGCTGGCCATTCGGCAGTGTTAGATTATAAGTCTTTCCATCCTGGATATTCAGACGAATATCCATTCTTTCGTTGAGCTGTGAGATTAGATGATCCCGCTGATTCAACAAACTGTTAGGTGCTTCGCCTAACTGCGCGCGAGCCAGTGAAATTTCACGATTAATGGAGCCAATCTGTGCCGTCGTATTATTAATCTGCGTTATTTCGTCTTTAATCTGACCATTAACGCCGGATTGCAAATCCTGAAGATACCCGTCAAATGAACGGAATTGTGCTGACAGCGTATTCGCTGATCCCAAAACGCCCTGCCGCGAGGCGGGATCAGAAGGCGCGCTCGCCAAGTCTTCAAGTGAAGAGAAAAACTCTTGCATCAATGGCGCAAGCCCAGCCGCACGATCAGCTAGCAAATTATCAATTTGCGTTACTTGATTACTATAGACGTTCAGAGCACTCGACTGGGATTTGGCGTTGTTCAACTGCGCAGCAACAAAGGTATTGAACTGACGCTGGATATCCTCAACACGAACCCCCGAATTATTACTCTCGTTCAGGATAGTAATTTCCCGGTTGTAGCCAGGCGTATACACATTACTGATATTGTTGCTGGTAGTATTGAGGGCATTCTGCGCCGCATTAAGACCGCTTAATCCAATCGTAAACATGCTCATTGTTGAATTCCTTATGCCGATACCTAACTATCGACCCTGCGCAGAAAAACTTGAGGAAAAGGCTAGCGGGAATCGGCTAGGAAATTGCCGCCTGGGTTAAGTGGGCCCATAGTGTTCATTACCGCTACCAGTTTGTCCGCATAGCGGGGATCCGTGGCATAGCCACCACGCTGAAGCTCGCGCGCTGCGTGCTCGGCAGTCGGCGCTTGTACCACACCGGCATAGCGGGGATTATTGCCGATCAGGCTGGCGTAGTCAGTAAAAGCATGCTCGAACGAATCGTAAACGCGGAAAGTATCGACCACCTGCGTCCGTCGGCCATTGATATATTCGTGAGTCACGATATCAGTCGTTTCGCCCTGCCAATGACTACCCGCTTTGATACCAAACAGATTGTGGCTATTGCTACCATTGCGGGTAGGAATTTCGTGCCGCCCCCAGCCTGTTTCCAACGCTGCCTGGGCTAGAATTAATTCAGCAGGCACTCCGGTAGTCGCACTGGCCGCCTGGGCAGGGGCTGTTAGCGTTTGCATAAATTGACCGACATACCCTGATCCATGTTGCTCTAGCGGCGTTAACGCGGGCTCATCTAATGCCCCCCTCTCCACGCCCTGGCGAATGGCCTCTAGCTCGGCTAAGAATTGACCGTTGCCCTGCGCATTTGTGGTTCCACTCGTGTCAGCGTTAGCCACGTATGAATCGTCAAGCACACGAGGAGTACCACGAGGTATACCAGCTATCAATGCTTGTAACTCTTGATCGGCATTGGGCTGCGCTTTTGAGATGGCGCCTTGGCGCTCCAGCTGTTCAACAAGGACATCAGCAAGGCCCATTCCACGCGATGCCATCACCTGTGACCACTGCTGATCCAGCATCGATTGATAGGTATCCGTCGCACTGCTGTTCATCAACTGTGAACTGGGTGTCGCGTCGCGCATACTTTTCATCATCATTTGAATAAAAAGTGCCTCAAACTGCTGGGCGGCACCATTTACACCAGCCTCAGGGTCGACGCGAGCGGTGTGTTGAAGTCGCTGAAAACCATTCATATCCAGAGCGAACTGGCTGGTCATATCACTTGCACTCATTAAATAACCTCCAGCTCAGCACGCAGTGAACCCGACGCTTTCAATGCTTCCAGAATTGACATCAAGTCTTGAGGGGTAGCACCTAACGCATTCAGTGCATTGACCACTTCGTTGAGCTGCGCACCCTCTACGATTTGTAGATAAGCCTCTTGTTGTTCAATATCGATATCCGCGTCGGGTACTACAACCGTCTCACCCTCTCCAAAAGGGTTAGGCTGGCTAACACCAAACTGGGTATCAATCATGATCGACAGGCTGCCGTGGGCTACTGCGGCCTCTCTTAACGTGACGGCACTGTTCATCACTACTGAGCCGGTACGTGAATTCAGTACAACCCGGGCCGGCGCTTGAGTCGGCGTTACCTGGACATTCTCAACACGGGCCATAAAATTGACCCTGGCATTATCATCTGTAGGGCCATCTAGGGCGATTACACGGCCGTTGCGCGCATAGGCGACTGACTGGCCAAACTCGTTATTGATCGCCGTCACCATGCGCTGAACGGTGCCAAAATCTGAATCGTTCAGCTGTAACTCCAGCATGCCACCGTTGCCGCCCAGGTTAAGGGGCACTTCCCTTTCAACCATCGCGCCATTGGGAATACGCCCTGATGCCTGCTGATTGATCTGCACGCTGCTGCCTCCCGCTTGGGCGCCCGCCCCACCGACCAACATGTTGCCCTGGGCAATGGCATAGGTATCACCATCGGCACCTTTTAAAGGTGTCATTAACAGCGTTCCACCTCGCAAGCTGCGGGCGTTGGCAATCGATGAAACGACGATATCTAAGCGCTGTCCTGGCCTTGAGAATGGCGGGAGATCAGCCGTTACCATCACGGCAGCCACGTTACGCAGTTGCAAGTTCGTGCCGGCAGGTACAGTCACCCCTAGCTGAGATAGCATATTGGTCAGGCTTTGACTGGTAAATGGTGCCTGCGTCGTTTGGTCACCGGTGCTATCAAGACCCACCACCAGGCCGTAGCCTACCAGTTGGTTATCGCGGACACCGGCAAAGCTTGACAATTCACGAACGCTTTCCGCCTGGGCAGGCAACGACAATAGAGCCATCAGCACCATGGCCCCAAGTTGAACAGCCCAAGCATTCATTGTTCGACGGCTATTTATCCACAAACTACTTAGCCGCATCGCTCTAGCACGCTGTCGCTCTTTCATTGGGTGACCTGTCATTGGCAGCTCTGCCATTAGTAGCTTCCCATAACGTTAGAAGGGTGAGACGTTTAAGAAGAAACGCTGTAGCCAGCCCATGTGCTGAGCTTCGTTAATGTAACCGTCACCCACATACTCAATTCGCGCATCCGCCACCTGAGTGGAAGGAACAGTATTTTGCGCTGTAATAGTGCGTGGATTAACCACACCTGAAAAACGAATAAATTCCGTGCCTTGATTGATGGCAATTTGCTTTTCACCACGCACGCGTAAATTACCGTTATTCATTACTTCTAATACTGATACCGTGATAGTACCGGTAAAGGAGTTATTGGCCTGCGACCCACCACTACCGGCAAAGTCATTCTCACCTGAAATATCAAAGCCGTATTCCGCAAGCGTATCAAGAACATCAGGCAACTGTGCAAGCTCCAGGCTAGCGCTACCGCTGCGCCCTGCATTGGATTGAGAATTTTTGCTCGCACTGACTTCCTCATCCAACACAATGGTCAAAATATCGCCCATGGCACGGGGGCGACGATCCTCAAAGAGTGGTTGATACCCTTGCCTGGCCTGATAAATAGAGCCATTGGGGATGGGTGGAGGGCGATCAACAATGCTGATCTGCTCTTGCTCACCCACCACTGATGCTCTTGGAACTTGAGCGCAGCCGGCTACAACCAATAAAAAAAGCACCAGTCCTGCTAGCGCAATACGACGTGACATGTGGTGCAACTCCAGCATAACGCAACCTATAAGTAAGCCCGATGAGTAACGCTTGTTACAGCTGGCTTAAGCGTGCCAACATTTCATCGCTGGTGGACACCGCTTTACTATTGATTTCATAGGCGCGCTGGGTCTGGATCATATTGACCATCTCTTCAACGACATTGACGTTAGACGTTTCGACATATCCTTGGAACAGCCGTCCAGCACCATTAATACCCGGTATATTCTCATTGGGAGCACCGGATGCACCGGTTTCCAGGTAGAGGTTGCCACCGAGGCTCTCAAGGCCAGCTGGATTGATAAAGGTACTGACGGTAATTTGCCCCACCTCATTATCCTGGGCAACGCCTGGCTGACGGACGCTGACAGTGCCGTCCTCACCAACGCTTACTGAAAGCGCATTTGCTGGCAGGAAGATAGCAGGCTCAACCGGATATCCATTCGCCGTTACCATCTGGCCATTCTGGTTTAGCTGAAAACTGCCATCGCGGGTGTATGCTGTTGTGCCGTCAGGCATGAGTACCTGAAAAAATCCCTGACCATCGATCGCAAGGTCGCGGGAGTTGTCGGTCTGCTCCAGGCTTCCCTGGGTATGTAGGCGTTCTGTAGCTACAGCGCGCACACCGGTACCGATCTGCATACCCGAAGGCAAGCGATCCTGTATGTTGTTTTGAGCCCCGGGCTGACGCATATTTTGATATAGCAAATCCTCAAACACTGGACGTGAGCGCTTGAAGCCATTAGTACTCACGTTGGCTAGGTTATTTGAAATCACGTCCAACTTGGTTTGTTGCGACTCCAAGCCGGTTTTAGCAGTCCACAAAGACTTAATCATAACTATGCTCCGTAAGCCGAGTGACGAACTTCAGCTTGAATAATGACCAACATCAACCTTGAATAGACAAAATACCATTGGCGCGCTGAGCATTTTCATCAGCGGTGCTCAGCACTTTCATTTGCATATCGTAGCGCCGTGCCACATCTATCATTGAAACCATAGCATCCACAGCACTAACGTTACTGCCTTCAAGGGCACCGCTAATCAGCTTGGCATTTTCGTCTGCGGGCAAAGCGCCAGGCAACCCTTCTTCATTCGGTAAAGCTCGAAACAGTCCGTCTTCACCGCGCGTTAAAGCGCCATTTTCAGGTGTCACCAGCTTGATGCGCCCAACCTCGACAAGTGCTTCGGGACCTACGCCCTGTGGAATGGCACTAATTGTTCCATCGGCACCCATTGAGACTTGTGCCCCTTGAGGGATCGCAATTGGGCCACCATCACCCAGCACAGGGCGGCCAACGCTTAGCAACACACCATCACTATCGATCTGCAGGTCACCACGGCGTGTGTAGGTTTCCGTGCCATCATCGGCCTGCACCGCCATCCAGGCATCCCCCTGCATTGCGACATCAAGGGTGCGGCCCGTATATTCAACGGGCCCCTGAGCAAAATCGCTGCCCGGCGTAGTGGTTACCGCCGAGGTACGTGTGGCGAGCAGAGCGTCCCCTTGCACGGGAACCGAACGAGCGACCTGTAGCTGGGCACGAAAGCCGGTAGTGGTCACATTCGATAGGTTATTACTCACCACCGACTGCTGATCCATTGCGTTCTTCGCACCACTCATGGCGGTATAGAGCATTCGATCCACGTTGCTGACTCCTTACCTCAATAAGCCACTATTAAAGATTAATAATGGTCTGCAGGAGCTCGTCCTGGGTGCTAATTGATGTTGAATTAGCCTGATAGGCACGCTGCGCGACGATGGTATCCACCAGCTGTTTTGCTAAGTCCACGTTTGAGTTTTCGAGTACGCCAGACTCAATCGTTCCAAAAACGCCCGTACCACCGGTACCAATAATGCCAATACCCGATGCATTGGTTTCACGCCATGCGTTATCACCAATCGACTGCAAGCCCTCTTCATTGGCAAAATTGGCCAATACAATTTGTCCAGCATCGCGGCGTTCTTCGTTAGTATAAATACGAATAACACGGCCATCGCGGGTAATTTCCAAGCCTGACAAACTGCCAGATGTATAGCCATTCTGGGTCAGCGTGTTCTGCACTGAGTTATTGTTGAACTGCGTCGTTCCTGTCAGCGTCAGGTTGTAACTCAGTTCCTCAGCACCATCGCCAACAATAAAGTCTAGGTCTGCAAAAGCTTTGGTAAGAGCTGCACTATCAACTGCTGGCTGGTCAAATGCGAGAGCGGCCGTTTCACCATTGGCTGTAGTCGCTTCAGCGAGGGGATTTCCTGCGGCAAAAGAGAGCTGGTAACCAGCATCAGCGACGCCCACTATCGCGTCTTCGTCTCGGACACCATTCCCCGCTGCATCAAGGTCGCTATATTTAGCAAGCTGTCCGTTGCCATTAAATTTTAAAAAGAAGGCGTTATCTAGGTCTGTTGCAGCGCCAGCTGCACCGCTAAATGAGAGTTTCCCATCGACGGCTTGAAAAGCCTTCCAGGTATTATCACCTATCTTTTCATAGTACATGGTGACATTGCGTTCATTACCCAGGGAGTCGAAGGTCGTGAAGCTATTGGAGTAGTGGTACGCAACCTCGATTTCTAGTGGATCACCACCAGCAGCATAGGCACCCGTATTATCCACCGTAATTAAATTGCCAGCCTCATCCTGGGCACGAACAAGTGATGTCTGTGTGCCCTGTCCCGGCACTGTACTGGCATCCAGGTTGTATGTCGCCGTCGCCTGCGCCGTCGCCTTGGCGGGAATGTCAGCAGCCGGAATTTTTAGCGCCTCAGGCGCGCCGCCTGGCACGACAGCCGAAAACGGGTCATTCGGATCAGAAAGGCCATAGCCGGTTAAACGTTGACCGGCGGCGTTGACCAAGTAGCCTTGATTATCCTGACTAAATTGACCGTTGCGGGTATACGCGGCCTCCCCACTGGTTTGCTCAACACGGTAAAAGCCGTCACCCGCCACAGCTAGATCTAACGTACGTCCGCTGGTCTCTAAATCACCGGCGGTAAAGTCCTGGCGCACATCTGAGATTTTCACGCCAAGGCCCACTTGGCTACTTGCACCCGCGAATACATCAGCAAATATCGCACCTGAGCTTTTAAAGCCTACGGTTTGAGAGTTGGCAATATTATTACCTAAGATTTTTAGGTTTTCCGACTGGGCGTTGAGACCACTTAATGCTTGAGAAAAGCTCATTTCTCTCTCCTAGAAACAGTTAATACTTTGCAGTCAAAGAATTTGTTTGACGTCATTAAGGCTGATTTGACCATAAATCGCGCCAAGATCCAGTCGGATACCGCCGTTGCCATCATTAGGCGTGACACTATTGACGATGGCATAGTTAAGCGCGGTTGATTCGATTACCTCGCCTTCACCGTTGGTTGCTTCTAACTGAATGGTATAGCGATTACTGGCGACCACTTCACCTTGATCATTTTCACCATCCCACTGAAACGATTGCACGCCCGCATCAACAGCCCCTAAGTCATAGCGACGAATAACTTGGCCGCCCTGACCCAAAATGGTCGCCTGAACATTAGCGGCAGGCTTGGCGAGTTCAATACCGAATGGTGTTGAGTAGGGCTTACCTTCACTATCTTGTTCCAGCATAATCTGACGCCCGGGCACCATTACGCCTTGACCGATCAAGCCGCTCGCCTGCAATGCCTGGTTAGCATCCATCTGGCTGGTAATACTCTGTAGCGTGCTATTCAGCTGCTCAATACCGCTCACGGTATTGATCTGAGCAATCTGCGACGTCATCTCCGCGTTTTCCATCGGCTTGAGCGGATCTTGATTCTGTAGTTGGGTAATCAATAGCGTCATGAAGCTATTACGCAGTTCGTCTGATTGGCTCTGCTTTAACTGGCTGCCGCCCCCATTGATGGCTGCCAATGTGCTCGGGTTGATTGTGTTCATTTTTTATTACCCCTCACCCAGCGACAGCGTCTGCATCAGCATCTGCTTACTGGTATTAAATACTTCAACGTTGGCTTGATAAGAGCGCGATGCAGAAATCATATTGACCATTTCATGCACCGGCTCGACATTAGGCTTTGCCACATAGCCTTCTTCATCCGCCGCAGGATGACTAGGCATATACTCCATACGCAGGGGCGAATCGTCTTCCACTACTTCGGTGACGCGCACACCACCAACGCCATAGCGGTTGCTTTGCGCCTGGGTCTCAAACATCACCTGTTTCGCTCGATAGGTTTCACCATCAGGCCCAGCGACACTGTCGGCATTGGCCATATTGCTAGCGGTAACATTCATTCGCTGGGACTGGGCGCTCATTGCCGAGCTGGCAATATCAAACGCGGAGAACATTGACATCGTTGGTTAACTCCTCACTAATTTGGCCTGGATTATTCGGGCTGCATGGCATTTTTCAGCCCTTGAATACGGCTATTGAGCATCGTGAGTCCGACTTGATAACGAACGGCGTTATCAGCAAACTGCGTGCGCTCACGATCCATATCAACCGTATTTCCATCCAAACTAGGCTGGTCGGGAATGCGGTAAAGTAAATCGGCGTTGCCCGCTCCGCGCCATGCGGGGCCTTCTCCAGCAATATGACTACCAGAGGTACGCGCTAAAGTCAGACCGCCGCCGGCATTGCTAGATGCACTCTGAGTACCGTCTACTGCTTTTTTAAGCTCACTAGCAAAATCTATGTCACGCGCTTTATAGTTAGGCGTATCGGCATTGGCAATATTAGCTGCCAATATTTCGTGGCGTGCCTGGCGTAGACTCACTGCTTGCTGATGAAAATTAAAGGCAGATTCCAGTTGATCAATCATGCCGACCCTCGCTTGAGGCATAAAATAAAATGGATTTTGTTGATGATGCAGAATACGACTTGAACCGTCAGCCTAAAGCATGGAACAGCTGGTGTTTCTGCCAGCATTTCACGTTATACGGCTGCTACCTTTTCGCTACACTGGGCAATGAGTCCTCTACTTTGCTCTCCTCTCTCTAACTAAGCTCCCAAGCAAGCGACCCCCCTATGCTACGATCGCGCTTTACTAAGCCAAGCACGCTTCGCTACTGGCAAGTTATTCTCTTTTTGACAATCCTATGCGCTACTGCTTTTACCAAAGCGCAGGCTGACGACGACGAACTACTTCAACAAGTGCATCAGTTTTTGTACGAAGAGACACGCGCTTTAGGTGAAGAAGTGGTCATTGACCTACGGCCACCGTCGCCACATTTACCGGAATGCGTCCAACCGGAGCCTTTCTTACCTAACGCAAATCAAGCCCCCTTGGGCCGCGTTTCCGTTGGTGTACGCTGCGGTGAAGACAGCCGCCAAGTCCGCTACTTGCAGGCCCAAGTAGATGTCATCGGTAATTACGTGGTGGCGGCAAGAGATATTGAGCGGGGTACACTGATCACTTCAAGCATGCTCAGCGAACGCGGTGGCAACCTTGGCGACCTGTCGGCTCAGGCGCTGACCGCTGAAGAAGATATTGTGGGCAAAATAGCTCAACGCCCCATTCGCAGTGGTAGCGCCTTTTTGGCCCATTATTTACAAGCGCCTCATTTAGTTGAACGCGGGCAGCGCGTTACTGTCGTAGCTGAAGGTTCGGCTTTTCGCGTTTCACGCGAAGGCGAAGCGCTTGAAAATGGTGCTCTTGGTGATCGGATTAGAGTTCGTTTTGGTTCACGGGAAATTATGACGGCCCGCGTCACGGATCGAGGCATTTTGGTGGTAGATTTTTAAGCCGCCACCTAAAGTTATACCCAGCCCTGCCGATAGTTACCTTTATACAAGCTATACTAAACGCAAAGCGCATCGACGCTGACGATGAGGCAGACGACGTGAATATTGATAACATTAATTCGCTGTTACGCTCTAACCAAGCCCAGCAGCGTGATGAAACGCAAAAAGCTAGCAGCGTAAAACCAGCTGCACCGGGTGGTGCTACGCGCGAATCGACTCAGTTGAGCCAGACAAGTACTGATGAATCTCAGGATATCGATAGCGCCAAAGTTGAAGAAATTCGTGACGCTATCCGCGAGGGCCGCCTTGAAATGAATGCTGATCGCATCGCAGATGGCCTAATTGCAAATCTTAAAGATTTTTAAGGGGGCGCTTTAAATGAGCCTTGCATCCTTGCTTACCGATCAACAACAACGGATTGATGAATTAATTTCGTTGTTGTCCAGCGAGCAAAATTTATTGACGCAGGGTGACATTGACGGTGAGGCACTATCTAAAGTCGCGCTAGATAAGCAGTCATTAATGAATGAATTAGAGCGCATAGAGACTGTGCGCCGCAACGTACAAAAACGTCTTGGATATGCCGACGGTGCTGACGGTGCCAAAACGGCAGCTCATGATGCAGGCTGCCAGACAGCCTGGAAAAGCTTGCTCGAAAAGAGTGAGCGCGCTTCGCGCATGAATGAGTTAACGGGACAGATGCTTTCAGTTCGGATGAAGCATAATCAGGCAATGCTTGATTACATTCGCCAAATCGCAGAAAAAACACTCTATAGGCCTGATGGTCGCAATAGCGCCCAACCGGGCAGAATCAACGCTTCCGCCTGATCTCTCTCGACAAGCCTTCTGCATAGCGTTTCAATGAAAGCCTTCACTAGCAGGATTGCAAAGGCTTCCCATGTTAAGTTTACTGCCTCATCACTATACAGCGCTGGTTGTAGGCGCATCGGGAGGAATAGGTGCTGCCATCATTGAGCAGTTACTCTCTTCCTCTCAGGTCGGCCACATTATTGCGGTAAGCCGGCAGCCACCACGAATTGACAACCCCCGTCTTACACACCTAATGCTTGATGTTTCTCAAGAGCAGGGACGGCAGGCACTTAAAACAGAACTAGCCTCGCAGCCAATCCACTTCTTTTTTAATGCCATCGGCATCCTTCATGATGAGGCGCAACGACTGTTGCCCGAGAAGCGCCTTGATCAGCTTAGTGTCGAAAGCCTTGCGCAAACAATGAACATCAATGCCTTTGTGCCAATTTTATTGCTAACGGCACTGAAAGACTCTTTCAAAGGGTCACACCCTTCAGTGATTGCCAGCCTTTCGGCTCGTGTTGGCTCAATAGAAGATAATCAGCTAGGAGGCTGGTACAGCTATCGTGCCAGCAAAGCAGCGCATAACATGTTGTTTAAGACAGCCTCCATTGAGCTCAAGCGGCTTAATAAGCAGTCGTTAGTGCTTTGTCTTCACCCTGGCACCACTGACACAGCCCTCTCTAAACCTTTTCAAAACCGAGTACCTAGCGAAAAGCTATTTACACCCGCATTTGTAGCAGAGAAGCTGCTGGCAGTCATCGCTCAGCGTACGCCTGAAGATAGTGGTACTTTTTGGGCTTGGGATGGCAAATCTATCGACTGGTGAGGTGTTGATGTTTACCCCTCACTCCTCACTATTTACCCCTCACGCTCATGCAAAAAAAATCCCCCAAGGCACCAGCCCTGGGGGATTTTTCATAATAAGTGCCTGACGATGACCTACTCTCGCATGGGGAGACCCCACACTACCATCGGCGCTAAGCGGTTTCACTTCTGAGTTCGGCAAGGGATCAGGTGGTTCACGCATGCTATGGTCGTCAGGCGTAACTGTTAATGTACATCATGCTGACTGTTTTTAACTAAATTGTGAGCGTCTTATCGCCTGCCGCCCTGGCAGTCTGTTGCCTGGGCCACACGCTGCGTATCCGGCATTCATTCACGTCATCATCACGACCAGACCCCTTGGGTGTTATAGGGTCAAGCCTCACGGGCCATTAGTACACGTTAGCTCAACGCCTTGCAGCGCTTCCACACCGTGCCTATCAACCAGCTGGTCTCGCTGGGCCCTTCAGGAGGCTCTAGGCCTCAGGGATGTCTCATCTTGAAGGGGGCTTCCCGCTTAGATGCTTTCAGCGGTTATCCCGTCCGACCATAGCTACCCGGCAATGCCACTGGCGTGACAACCGGAACACCAGAGGGTCGTCCACTCCGGTCCTCTCGTACTAGGAGCAGCCCTTCTCAAACATCCAACGCCCACGGCAGATAGGGACCGAACTGTCTCACGACGTTCTAAACCCAGCTCGCGTACCACTTTAAATGGCGAACAGCCATACCCTTGGGACCGACTTCAGCCCCAGGATGTGATGAGCCGACATCGAGGTGCCAAACACCGCCGTCGATGTGAACTCTTGGGCGGTATCAGCCTGTTATCCCCGGAGTACCTTTTATCCGTTGAGCGATGGCCCTTCCATACAGAACCACCGGATCACTAGAACCTGCTTTCGCACCTGCTCGACGTGTCTGTCTCGCAGTCAAGCACCCTTATGCTCTTGCACTCAATGCACGATGTCCGACCGTGCTGAGGGTACCTTCGTGCTCCTCCGTTACTCTTTAGGAGGAGACCGCCCCAGTCAAACTACCCACCACACACTGTCCTCGATCCGGATAACGGACCTGAGTGAGAACGCCAATGATGCCAGGCTGGTATTTCAAGGTTGGCTCCGCCCGAACTGGCGTCCGAGTTTCAAAGCCTCCCAGCTATCCTACACAGGCAACATCAGCGTCCAGTGTGAAGCTATAGTAAAGGTTCACGGGGTCTTTCCGTCTAGCCGCGGGTACACCGCATCTTCACGGCGATTTCAATTTCACTGAGTCTCGGGTGGAGACAGCGTGGCCATCATTACGCCATTCGTGCAGGTCGGAACTTACCCGACAAGGAATTTCGCTACCTTAGGACCGTTATAGTTACGGCCGCCGTTTACCGGGGCTTCAATCAAGAGCTTCGCCTTGCGGCTAACACCATCATTTAACCTTCCGGCACCGGGCAGGCGTCACACCCTATACGTCCGCTTGCGCGTTAGCAGAGTGCTGTGTTTTTAATAAACAGTTGCAGCCACCTGGTATCTTCGACCGGTTCGGGCTTAGAGAGCAAGTCTCATCACCCTACGCCGGCGTGCCTTCTCCCGAAGTTACGGCACCATTTTGCCTAGTTCCTTCACCCGAGTTCTCTCAAGCGCCTTGGGATTCTCACCCTGACCACCTGTGTCGGTTTGGGGTACGGTCGCACATGATCTGAAGCTTAGAGGCTTTTCCTGGAAGCGTGGCATCAGTGACTTCCTGACCGTGGTCAGTTCATCTCGTGTCTCGGCCTTAAAGGATCCCGGATTTACCTAAGATCCAAGCCTACTCACTTTCACCAGGACAACCAACGCCTGGCTCACCTAGCCTTCTTCGTCCCCCCATCGCAACCATGTCCGGTACGGGAATATTGACCCGTTTCCCATCGACTACGCCTTTCGGCCTCGCCTTAGGGGCCGACTCACTCTGCTCCGATTAGCGTCGAACAGAAACCCTTGGTCTTCCGGCGAGGGAGTTTTTCACTCCCTTTATCGTTACTCATGTCAGCATTCGCACTCGTGATACCTCCAGCGAACTTCTCAATTCACCTTCATTGGCTTACACGACGCTCCTCTACCGCGAATCCATATCGAAATATGAACTCACCCGTAGCTTCGGTACCTGGTTTAGCCCCGTTACATCTTCCGCGCAGGCCGACTCGACTAGTGAGCTATTACGCTTTCTTTAAAGGATGGCTGCTTCTAAGCCAACCTCCTAGCTGTCTGAGCCTTCCCACATCGTTTCCCACTTAACCAGGATTTCGGAATCTTAGCTGACGGTCTGGGTTGTTTCCTTTTCACGACGGACGTTAGCACCCGCCGTGTGTCTCCCACGCTCTACTCACCGGTATTCGGAGTTTGCCTCGGGTTGGTAAGTCGGGATGACCCCTAGCCGAAACAGTGCTCTACCCCCGGCGGTAATACGTGAGGCGCTACCTAAATAGCTTTCGAGGAGAACCAGCTATCTCCGAGCTTGATTAGCCTTTCACTCCGATCCACAAGTCATCCAAATCTTTTTCAACAGATCCTGGTTCGGGCCTCCAGTTGATGTTACTCAACCTTCACCCTGCTCATGGATAGATCGCTCGGTTTCGGGTCTATATCCAGCGACTGTGTCGCCCAGTTAAGACTCGGTTTCCCTACGGCTCCCCTATACGGTTAACCTCGCCACTGAATATAAGTCGCTGACCCATTATACAAAAGGTACGCAGTCACAGAACAAGTCTGCTCCTACTGCTTGTACGCACACGGTTTCAGGATCTATTTCACTCCCCTCTCCGGGGTTCTTTTCGCCTTTCCCTCACGGTACTGGTTCACTATCGGTCAGTCAGGAGTATTTAGCCTTGGAGGATGGTCCCCCCGTCTTCAGTCAAGGTTTCTCGTGCCCCGACCTACTCGATTTCACATGATCAGATTTTCGACTACGGGGCTATCACCCGCTACGGCCAGACTTCCCAATCTGTTCGCCTAATCATTCACATGCTTAAGGGCTGGTCCCCGTTCGCTCGCCGCTACTAGGGGAATCTCGGTTGATTTCTTTTCCTCAGGGTACTTAGATGTTTCAGTTCCCCTGGTTCGCCTCTTACACCTATGTATTCAGTGTAAGATACTGACCTTATGGCCAGTGGGTTTCCCCATTCAGAAATGTCCGGGTCACAGGTTGTTGCCACCTCACCGAACCTTATCGCAGGCTACCACGTCTTTCATCGCCTCTGACTGCCTAGGCATCCACCGTGTGCGCTTAATTGCTTGACCCTATAACCCGAAGGAGTCTGGGGTTCGCAATAATCACGTTTCATTTTGCCGGATACGCTGACGCGTATCACAATTTAAGAAGCACTTCTTGCGAAGTGTTCTTGTCAGCATGATATACATTGTTAAAGAGCAGCTGTTCAATGAACAGTGATAAAGCAGTGTGCGATAACTAAAACAACAGCACAGTGACTTATCAGTGGTCACGAAACATTCACAAACGGTATTGAAGGTTAAACAGGCTAGTAATGTAATGGTGGAGCCAAGCGGGATCGAACCGCTGACCTCCTGCGTGCAAGGCAGGCGCTCTCCCAGCTGAGCTATGGCCCCATCTAGTAGTCACTCTTCGTCACAGTCACCTCTGGCCAATTTTATTTAGCGCAAGGCATTTTATGACGACGCATAGCCTGCTATGCGAGTTATAAAATAACGCAGCGATAGATAAAATTTGGTGGGTCTGGGCAGACTTGAACTGCCGACCTCACCCTTATCAGGGGTGCGCTCTAACCAACTGAGCTACAGACCCAAGAGGGGATCGTGCTTTTACCGTTTGCTCTATATCTGATCAGGTAATTCATTGTGGACGCTTACCGACTGTGACGCATCGGTTAAGGAGGTGATCCAGCCGCAGGTTCCCCTACGGCTACCTTGTTACGACTTCACCCCAGTCATGAACCACACCGTGGTGATCGCCCTCTTGCGTTAGGCTAACCACTTCTGGTGCAGTCCACTCCCATGGTGTGACGGGCGGTGTGTACAAGGCCCGGGAACGTATTCACCGTGACATTCTGATTCACGATTACTAGCGATTCCGACTTCACGGAGTCGAGTTGCAGACTCCGATCCGGACTGAGACCGGCTTTAAGGGATTCGCTGACTCTCGCGAGCTCGCAGCCCTTTGTACCGGCCATTGTAGCACGTGTGTAGCCCTACCCGTAAGGGCCATGATGACTTGACGTCGTCCCCACCTTCCTCCGGTTTGTCACCGGCAGTCTCCTTAGAGTTCCCGACATTACTCGCTGGCAAATAAGGACAAGGGTTGCGCTCGTTACGGGACTTAACCCAACATTTCACAACACGAGCTGACGACAGCCATGCAGCACCTGTCTTACAGTTCCCGAAGGCACACCAGAATCTCTTCCGGCTTCTGTAGATGTCAAGGGTAGGTAAGGTTCTTCGCGTTGCATCGAATTAAACCACATGCTCCACCGCTTGTGCGGGCCCCCGTCAATTCATTTGAGTTTTAACCTTGCGGCCGTACTCCCCAGGCGGTCGACTTATCGCGTTAACTTCGCCACAAAGTGCTCTAGGCACCCAACGGCTGGTCGACATCGTTTACGGCGTGGACTACCAGGGTATCTAATCCTGTTTGCTACCCACGCTTTCGCACCTCAGTGTCAGTGTCAGTCCAGAAGGCCGCCTTCGCCACTGGTATTCCTCCCGATCTCTACGCATTTCACCGCTACACCGGGAATTCTACCTTCCTCTCCTGCACTCTAGCCTGACAGTTCCGGATGCCGTTCCCAGGTTGAGCCCGGGGCTTTCACAACCGGCTTATCAAGCCACCTACGCGCGCTTTACGCCCAGTAATTCCGATTAACGCTTGCACCCTCCGTATTACCGCGGCTGCTGGCACGGAGTTAGCCGGTGCTTCTTCTGCGAGTGATGTCTTTCCTAATGGGTATTAACCACTAGGCGTTCTTCCTCGCTGAAAGTGCTTTACAACCCGAGGGCCTTCTTCACACACGCGGCATGGCTGGATCAGGGTTCCCCCCATTGTCCAATATTCCCCACTGCTGCCTCCCGTAGGAGTTCGGGCCGTGTCTCAGTCCCGATGTGGCTGATCATCCTCTCAGACCAGCTACGGATCGTTGCCTTGGTGAGCCATTACCTCACCAACTAGCTAATCCGACATAGGCTCATCCAATAGCGGGAGCCGGAGCCCCCTTTCTCCCGTAGGACGTATGCGGTATTAGCCTGGGTTTCCCCAGGTTATCCCCCACTACCGGGCAGATTCCTATGCATTACTCACCCGTCCGCCGCTCGTCAGCATCTAGCAAGCTAGATCTGTTACCGCTCGACTTGCATGTGTTAGGCCTGCCGCCAGCGTTCAATCTGAGCCATGATCAAACTCTTCAGTTTAAGATCTATGTGATCCTTACATGTCACCCAAAGGCAACAAAAGCGGATCAAACTTGGCTCAAGGTTCAAACGAATTCATTCAAAACAGATCCCAAAGGACGAATCCTTTAAAACCCTATTGCTTGAGTCGCTTGCCTTGATATTGGGTGATTTGTCACCAACATCAGCAAGCGCCCACATGAATTACCTGATCAAATTGTTAAAGAGCTGTTTCGCTGCGGCGGCTAACTTACTGAGCCACTTGACTTACCGTTGAACTGGCTTGCCTCAGCGAGGAAGGCGTATTCTACGCATTTCCTGGTGTTTGTCAAGGGCGTTGTTTTCGATGCGAACCTGACCACATCCAAAACCGCTGGCTTTCGCAAAAGCACTAACTACCTGACAAACCGAAGCTTTTACACTTCATTCACCGCTGGAAACGCTTGGCGTCCCCGGCAGCGGATGCGTACTTTACGGATTCGCTGACGGGTTGGCAAGCGGTTTTTTAACGAGATTTAGATAAAGGTGCAGGTAATGCTCACTGGATGCCACGGATTGAATCTGGCACCAGCGAATCCGACCCAAGATCGGCTATGGTATGCGCCCCGGTGAGCGTCATTGCAACACGCATCTCCTTTTCAAATAGCTCAAGCAAATGGGAAACGCCGGACTCTCCAGCCGTGGCAAGTGCATAAATGAAGGCACGCCCTATTAATGCAGTATCCGCACCCAAGGCAATCATCCGCACAACATCGAGGCCATTACGCACGCCTGAGTCAGCCAGAATGGCCAAGTCTCCTTTGACCGCATCAGCGATAGCAGGCAAAGCACGTGCAGTGGAGGGAACCCCATCGAGCTGACGACCACCATGATTGGAAACAACGATACCATCGGCACCGAAGCGAACCGCATCACGGGCATCTTCGGGGTCAAGAATCCCCTTGATGATCATTGGGCCATCCCAGAGCTCACGAATCCACTCTAGATCCTTCCATGAAATAGCCGGGTCAAAGTTGTCACCCAGCCAAGCAATATAGTCCTCAAGCTCCGTTGGCTTGCCGCGATAATCAGATACGTTACCCAGGTCATGGGGGCGACCATTAATACCGACATCCCAGGCCCAGAAAGGGTGCATTGCGGCCTGAGCCATTCGCCGCATCGATCCATACTTACCACTCATACCTGAGTGAGCATCACGATAGCGCGCACCCGGCACCGGCATATCAACCGTAAAGATCAGCGTCTTGACGCCAGCAGCTTTGGCTCGCTCCAGAACATGCTTCATAAAACCCCGGTCTTTCAGTACATAAAGCTGAAACCAGATGGGCCGATCGACTGCTGCAGCCACTTCGGCAATGGGACACACCGATACCGTCGAGAGTGTAAACGGTATACCTTTATTAGCAGCCGCCCGCGCCGCTTGAACTTCGCCACGCCTAGCGTACATACCTGTCAACCCCACAGGTGCCAGAGCAATAGGCATAGCAAGCTTTTCACCGAACAGCTCAGTCTCTAATGATAACGAAGACATATCCTTAAGCACGCGCTGACGCAGCGCTACACCAGCCAGATCCTCGACATTGCGCCGCAGCGTATGCTCAGCGTAGGAACCACCATCGGCATAATGGAAAAGAAAAGGGGGAATACGACGCTTGGCCGCTTGGCGATAGTCAGTGGAAGCTGAAATGATCATGGATAGTCCTGTGCAATAGCCCTATACAATGGATGCGCTATACACCGGCACCCCAAAGTGGAAAATTGGTTTTACCAATTGACAAAAAACTAGCACCAACAGTAGTGAGCCGCCCTAAGCGTGTCAAACAGTGATATCACCCTTTAAGGCCCAAACCCCTTAAACTTTAGTTTAAAATCTCTATTAATGCGTTTTATTAGCGTTAAAACCTACTTCATAGGCGCTTGAGATCATACTTCAAAGATCTTAATATTGGTCTTACCAATTGCGGACGCTAATCGACATGAGCTATTCACTATGAGCTACCCCCCGCTCCGCCAGCAGCGCTTGGCCGATGTAATTACTGAACGCCTTGAAGCTATGATGCTGGAAGGCAGCCTGAAACCAGGTCAGCGCTTACCCCCCGAACGTGAATTAGCCGAACGATTTGGCGTTTCGCGCCCCTCTTTACGGGAAGCTATCCAGAAACTGGCCGCTCGTGGCTTACTTACCAGCCGCCAAGGCGGCGGCACTTTTGTTAACGACGACCTCAGCAATGGTTATACCGATCCCCTACTGGAGATGCTCTCCCGACATGGCGAGTTTAACCTAGACTTACTTGAATTCCGCGACGCCATGGAAGGCATATCCGCCTACTACGCTGCGCTGCGTTCAACACCCGCCGATAAAGCCGTACTTATTCAACGTTTTGAAGAACTCGACGGCGGTTTTGCCGGTGCCGATCCTATCCAAGAAGCGAAGCTAGATGCGGCATTTCACCTGGCAATTGCCGAAGCTGCTCACAATGTTCTACTGCTGCATACCATTCGCGGCATTTTTCACCTGCTGGAAAAGAGCATTGTAAATAACCTGGCCCATTTATTTGCCAAGGAAGGTTCACGCAGCCAGTTAATGCAACAACACCGCGCCCTACTCAATGCCATTTTGGAGGGACGCGCTGAGGATGCCCGTGCTCGCGCCCATGAGCACTTAGTGTTTGTTGAAGAAGGGTTACTGGAGATGGCGCGTGCAGAAACGCGCGCTCAGCGCGCCCTTCGTCGCGCTCAAGGCAGTAGCAAGACATCAGCATGAACAGTGCTGGCATCAATAACCAGGCGCCCCCACCTTTGCCACCACGCTGGCGGCGTCTGTGGCTGCTGGTTATTTCACTCGGCTTGCTGTTGTGCATGTGGCAGGCCGCCCAACTGGCGCGTGAACAAGCACTTTCCAACTTACAGGACGATGCAGAGAATGAGTTGCGGCTGTCTGCCGCCAACTTAAACGGCTATTTACTGCGCTACGACTACCTTCCGCAAATGCTTGCCACTCGGGAGGGCGTTCAGCGCTTTTTGGCCTCTCCCGATAGCCAAGACCCGATGCCACTCAATATGCTGCTGGATCGCTTCCGCTTTACTGCGGGAGTTTCAGACGTCTATTTACTCAATCGCGATGGCGACACGATCGCCGCCAGTAATTGGCACCGCCCTAACACCTTTATTGGCCAGAACTATGCTTTCCGCTCCTACTACACCGATGCCATTGCCGGAGGCCAGGGACGTTTTTTTGGTTTGGGCATCAAATCCCTTGAAAGGGGTTACTACTTTTCATCGCCCGTATGGCTAGACGACACCTCGCCAGACGCACAGCCAGACGGCGTGCTAGTGGTTAAAGTGCTGTTAGATGACGTTGAAGATAGCTGGGCAGAGCAGGATGCCGAACTCTTTGTTACTGATAGTGACGACATCATTTTCATGGCCAGCCACCCCGAGCTGCGCATGAATGCGCTCTACCCACTCACCGATGAGCAGCGCCAAGCCCTAAGAGAAACGCGTCGCTATGCCATGGAGCCGTTGTCACCCTCGGGTATTGAAGTCGATGCGCCTTACCGGCAGGGAAGCCAGCTGGTCAGTTTCTCCCAAGGCCCATTGAGCAGCAGCGACTATCTTAGTCTGACCCGACATATTCCTGAGTTTGGCTGGCAAATGCATATTTTAAAGCCGCTAACACCGGTGATTAGCGCTCAGTGGATAGCTGCCCTGATGGCAGGCGGCCTCTACGGCGTGGTTACTCTTGGCGCTGGCATTGGCTGGCAGCGCTTGAGGCTACGCCGTGAGCGTGAAGCGTTTGCCGAACGGGAGCGCAACACCTTGGCACGCGTGCGTGACGAACTAGAAGTTAGCGTAGAACGCCGCACCCGCGATCTGGTAGCCAGCAACCAACGTCTTTCGGATGAAATTGAAGAGCGCCGCCGCGCTGAAGCCAACTTACGCCAAACCCAGGATGAGCTTATTCAAGCCGCCAAACTCGCTGTTTTGGGGCAGCTCGCCGCGGGCATCAACCATGAGCTTAATCAACCCCTGGCGGCTATTCGTGCTTACGCAGAAAACGCCCGTCGCTTTATGACATTAGCTCGCCACGAAAAAGCGGATGCTAACCTGGAACAAATTGTTGAACTGACCGAACGTATGGCGGACATCAGCGCGCAGTTGCGCCAGTTTTCGCGTAAGAGCAGCGAGCGCCAGGAAACTATTTCGGTACAAGCCTGCATCGACTACGCTCTACGCCTGTTTCAAAGCCGCCTGCGTGAAGGCAATATCACTATTGTTCAGGATTGGCCTGCTGAAACTTTATGGGTTAAAGGTGACCTGGTGCGCCTGGAACAGGTGCTGGTTAATTTAATCGGCAATGCGCTGCAGGCCATGAAAGGCGTACCTGCGCCACAACTTACTCTCGGCGCCCATATCCACCAGCAGCAGGTCATTATTAGCGTTAGCGATAATGGCCCAGGCATTCCCGAGGAGCACTTAGGACATATTTTTGAACCCTTTTTTACCACCAAGGCGCCGGGGAGTGGCTTAGGCTTGGGCCTCTCGATCTCGTCACGGATCATGGACGATTTAGGCGGCAAGCTGCAGGCAACTAATCAACCCGAAGGTGGCGCTCGCTTCACCATTACCCTGCCCCACTCACCGTTAGCCCACACCCAGGAGAACTCCTCTTATGCATGAGCCGTCGACGCTGCCGGTCATGGTGATCGACGACGAACCGCATCTGCGGATCACCGCCAGCCAAACCCTAGAACTTGCGGGCTATACGCCCTACTGCTTTGAGTCAGCAGAACAAGCCCTGGCGGCACTAACGCCAAACTTTCCGGGTGTTATTGTCAGTGATATCCGCATGCCGGGAATGGATGGCATGGCGCTACTCCATGAGTTACACAGCCGAGACGCCACTCTGCCGATTATTTTAATTACTGGGCACGGCGATATTTCTACGGCCGTAGAAGCCATGCGCGCAGGGGCCTGGGATTTTCTTGAGAAGCCCTTTGCCGGTGATCAACTGCTGGATGTGGTGCGTCGGGGCATAGAGAAGCGCCAGCTCAGCTTGGAAAACCACCGCCTTAAAGCCGAACTGGAAGTGCAGCAAGCCGCGCTTGGGCCACGCTTAGTTGGCCGCACAGCGGTCATTTCGCGGCTGGCCGCAATGATTCAGCGCATTAGCCAAGTAGAGGCCGATGTACTGCTATTTGGGGAGACCGGCACCGGCAAAGACCTCGTGGCCCGTGCGATTCACGAACGCAGCGCCCGGCGTAATAGCCCCTTTATGGCAATCAACTGTGGTGCAGTGCCCGAAAACACCATCGAGTCCGAGCTGTTCGGCCATGAAAAAGGCGCCTTCACGGGTGCCGTTGAGCGGCGGATCGGCAAGTTTGAACACGCTAACGGCGGCACGGTGTTTTTGGATGAGATCGAATCGATGCCCATGGCGCTGCAAGTCAAACTGCTGCGGGTACTGCAAGAGCGCAGCGTAGAACGACTGGGCGCCAATGAAACGGTTCCACTCGATATTCGGGTAATAGCAGCCACCAAGGTGGATCTCAAAGCCGCCTCCGAAGAGGGGAGTTTTCGCGAAGACCTTTACTACCGGCTAAACGTGGTCACCCTGCCGCTGCCTGCGCTGCGCGAGCGGCGTGAGGATATCCCCTTGCTGTTTCAGCACTTTGCCGTGGTCGCTGCCAACCGCAGCGGCCTGGAGGCACCGACCCTCGATAGCCCCGCCATTGCCGCCCTACTGGCCCATGATTGGCCCGGCAACGTGCGCGAGCTGCGCAACCTTGCCGAGCGCTACGTGCTACTGGGCGCCGCCTTTGACTATCGCCTGGATGCACTGCTGGAAGGGGTCAATGCCGACACCGAAGAGCCTACTTTACCGCGCCAGGTAGAGTTGTTTGAAAAGAGCCTGATCAGCCAATCATTGGCGCGTTACCATGGACGGGTAACCGACGTATGTCGCCACTTGGGCATTCCGCGCAAAACCTTTTACGACAAACTTAAAAAACACGGCCTCAATGCCGACGACTATCGCCACAGCAGCGAGCCGTGATGCAGTAAATCACCCAATACCGACCAAGGCGGCGCCCAAGGTATCAGCGTTAATGTAGCAATCAACATTAGTAGGTTGGACATGGGCCGCCGACTGTCGCCTAGCTTGAGCGCCGTACCAAACGAGCGCTTAAGCCTCGCGCCTTCAAGGTCAACGCTGTATATCTCATCCAAGCTCAAGTGGATCAAAAACCCTACCAAGGTGGCAGCACCGTGAGACCACGCTAGCCACGCTGGCTGGTTGAGTAAATTAAAACTTAGCGCGGCGGTGAGCAGGCTACATAGCCCGCCCGCTAGCAGTGAATGCCAAATACCGCGGTGCACGGTAAAGCGCGAGAACAGCACTCCCGCCAAATAGCGTACACAGAAGTAGATCCCACCGCAGGCAATCAACAATGCCCCCGGCGTCAGCCATGGCTGCAGCAGCAGAGCACCCAACACCAGAGCAGGCACTGAAAGCAGGTTGAATATCAAGCGGATAGAGTGGGATCGGTCAGCATCAATGTCGGGCAAAATGCCCCCGAATGTGACCAGCGCAATTATCATCACCGCTTGGGTAGGCGGCCACCATTGCCCTTTCCAGCCTGCGTAAGCTATCAGCATGCCGCCCGCCGCTGCTACCGTAATATGCGTGCGAAAATTAGCCATGACGCGGCATCCCAGAGTATGCAAAACAGAAAGCTGTATAAATTAACAGATTTCCGGC
The DNA here is from genome assembly GCF_020595105.1 of Halomonas sp. FeN2. NCBI lineage: Bacteria > Pseudomonadati > Pseudomonadota > Gammaproteobacteria > Oceanospirillales > Halomonadaceae > Halomonas > Halomonas sp. FeN2. Next base: position 2,602,148 of record NZ_CP074200.1, on the reverse strand, counting down.
ATCCGCGACATGACTTATTCAGAAAAAAGGTTGGCTTAGCAATCGCTTAGGGAAGGCCTAGAAAAAGTCTCTAGCGGGTGACTTCGGCCAGAAAGCGGTCTTTCAATTTAACGTAGTTACCAGCAGTGTACGGAAAGAACGCACGCTCTTTCTCTTTAAGTGGCCGCAGCGCTTTAGCCGGATTACCGGCATACACATAGCCACTTTCCAAATGCTTACCCGGCGTTACCACAGCGCCAGCGGCGATAATGACTTCGTCCTCAACGACCGCGCCATCCATCACAATCGCACCCATACCAACGAGTATGCGGCTTCCCAAGGTGCAGCCATGCAAAATCGCTTTATGGCCGATGGTCACATCATCGCCAATGGTGAGCGGAAACCCCTCCGGGCTGAAGTCGCTGGCGTGAGTAATATGTAGCACGCTGCCGTCCTGCACGCTGGTACGCGCTCCGATACGAATACGGTGCATATCGCCACGGATAACCGTCATCGGCCAGACAGAGCAGTCATCCCCCATCACCACATCACCGATAACCACACTGGCCGGATCAATGTAAACGCGCTCGCCCAGTTGGGGCTCCATACCTTGATACGCTCGTAAGGCACTGCTCATAACTCGCTCCTAGGGTTCTAATCGACAGTTAGAGGATTATTTACCTCACTATAGCAATCCGGCCAGCAGAACAATAAAGGTCAGCGGAATGGACACCCAGCGGATGATATTGCGCCACACCAAGTAGCAACTTTCACCAACGCCTAATGCGCTCACCACTCTATCGCGAGGCATTACCCAAGCCGCAAAAATAGCTATCAATAGGCCGCCCAAAGGCAAAAAAACATCCGGCGGTATACTGCTGACAAGCTCGAAGACATTGCGGCCAAATAGCGGCCGAAACTCCGCCAGAGTTGAAAAAGAGAAGGCCGATAACAGCCCAATCAACCAGACGCTAATAGCCACAATCGCTGTCGAGATACTACGGCGCAGCCCCAAGCCCTGCAGCGTGGCGACCATCGGCTCTGCGAGATTAATGGCCGATGTCCAGGTAGCCAGTAACAGCAGTAAAAAGAACACGCTTAGCCATACAGAGCCCCAAGGCAGCTCAGAAAACGCAATGGGCAGGGTGACAAACATTAACCCTGGGCCATCAGTGGGATCCATGCCTTGAGCAAACACCACCGAGAAAATAGCGATCCCCGCCAGTAACGCCACACTAATATCGAGTACGGCGACTGCCACAGCGGCTTTAGGCAGGCTTTGCTCTTCCGGCATATAGGCGCCATACGCCATCAACGCACAGGCACCCACCGCCAGAGTAAAGAACGCGTGCCCCATGGCATGGACGACCACCGCCGGGGTTAGCGCCTCGAAAGAGGGTAAAAACAGCCACGCCAAGGCAGGGGCAAAGCCGTCAGTGGTCGCAGCATAGCCCGCTAATAGCAGCAATAGCAGGTATAACAGCGGCATCAGCAGGTTATTGAGCCGCTCTAACCCCTTGGCAACGCCCGCCGCTACAACCGTCATGGTCATAAACAGAAACAGTGAGTGATTGAAGATCAGCAGCCCTGGGTTGGCCAAGAAGGCATCAAAACCAGCGCCAATCTCAGCGGCACTCGCGCCATTGAAATTGCCGTTAACAGAGGCCACCAAAAACTCGATCGACCAGCCGGACACCACCGAGTAGAACGATAAAATGCAGAATACGGTGAACGCCCCGAATAGCCCCAGCCAGCGCCAGCGAGGCGAAGCCCCCGCCTCGGCCGCCAAGGCACTCAACGCCTGCATCGGCCCACGCCGCCCGGCACGACCAATCAGAATCTCCGCCATCATCACCGGAATACCCAGAAGCAGCACAAACGCCACGTAAATCAGTAAAAACGCCGCACCGCCGTTCTCTCCCGCCACGTAAGGAAAGCGCCAGATGTTGCCTAACCCCACCGCAGCACCTGTTACCGCCAAGATAAAGGCCCGCTTCGACCCCCAGCGCTCCAGCGTTTCACTCATCACATGCTCCTGCCATTGGTGGCATTAAAAGGCGGCAAGACTAGCAGGCACTTGCGTGCAGGCCAAACCCTGTTATTGAACCTAGCATTGAAACACGGCCCCACCGCCCGCACTGTGTCATTATTATTGCGCTCTTTTTGCGCGTTCCTGACGTTTTAATACTTATGTTTTTAGAACTAGGTTTTTAGAATCAGGTTTTAAAAGCATGCCACCCGAGGTGTCTATGTCCTCCAACTCTGTGTCCAACAATCCGCTACTTGAAACCCACGAGCTGCCTCCCTTTGGCGAGATTCGCGCAGAGCACGTGGAACCTGCCGTGGAAACGTTACTAAGCGAAAGTCGTGAGGCCATTGATCGCCTGGCTGAACAGGCAGCCACCACCCCACCTACCTGGGGCAATTTTGCGGCACCGCTTGAAGCAGTTAATGACCGGCTTACCAAGGCGTGGTCACCGGTCTCTCACCTCAATGGCACCATGAACTCCCCAGAAATGCGCGAAGCGTACCAGGCATGCCTCGAAAAGCTCTCTGACTTCGGCACCTGGGTAGGCCAACACGAAGGGTTATTTCATGGCTGGCAAGCGTTGAAAGATGGCCCGGCCTGGGAACATCTGAATGCCGCCCAGCGGCGAACCGTGGAGAACGCCCTACGTGATTTCCGCCTAGCCGGTGTTGCTCTGCCTGCTGACCAGAAAGCCCGGTACGGCGAGATTCAGTCGCGACTCTCACTGCTGTCAAACCAGTTCTCTAATAACGTGCTGGATGCCACTCAGGCGTGGCACAAAGACATCGATAGCCAAGAAGCGTTAGCGGGGGTGCCGGAAAGTGCGCTCGACACCTTAAAAGCCACCGCCGAGGCGAAAGGCGTTGCGGGCTACCGTATTACCCTGGATTTCCCCAGCTTCTTCCCGGTGGTTAGCTATGCCGATAACCGCGAGCTGCGCCGGGAGGTGTATACCGCCTTCGTTACCCGTGCATCTGACGAAGGCCCAGATGCGGGCAAATTCGATAACGCGGCGATCATGGAAGAGATCCTGGCACTGCGCAATGAAATGGCCCAGTTGCTCGGTTTTGCCACCTACGCTGATTACTCTCTCACCACCAAGATGGCGGAATCTCCCGAGCAGGTGCTCGATTTTCTCAACGATTTAGCCCGACGTGCGTTGCCTCAAGCGAAGGAGGAGTTTGCAGAACTCAGTGCCTATGCCCGTGAGGAACTCGGCCTGGAAACGCTGGAGCCGTGGGATGTTGCCTATGCCAGTGAAAAGTTGCGCGAAGCGCGCCACTCGATCTCTCAGGAGCAGTTACGCCCCTACTTTCCCGCACCCCAGGTGGTGGATGGCTTGTTTCAGGTAGTTGAACGCCTTTACGGCGTGCGCTTTGAAGAAGATACTCAAGCGCCTCGCTATCACGACGACGTGCGCTATTTCCGCATCACCGAAAACGGTCAGCCGATGGCCGGTTTCTATCTGGATCTTTACGCCAGAGAAGGCAAGCGTGGCGGCGCGTGGATGGCTGACTGCCGGGTACGGCGTCAAACCGAGCAGGGTCTGCAACTGCCTGTCGCCTTCCTGACCTGCAACTTTACCGCTCCGGTAAACGGCCGCCCGGCACTGCTCACCCACGACGAAGTCACCACACTGTTTCATGAGTTTGGCCACGGCCTCCACCATATGCTGACCCAGCAGCATATTGCCGATATTTCCGGCATTAATGGCGTCGCCTGGGATGCCGTCGAGCTGCCTAGCCAATTTATGGAGAACTACTGCTGGGAGCGTGAAGGCTTAGATCTTCTCGCCAAACATGTGGATAGCGGCGAACCGCTGCCAGCAGAGCTACTTGAGCGCCTTCAGGCGGCCAAGAATTTTCAGTCGGCGATGGGCATGATGCGCCAAATCGAGTTCTCGCTGTTTGATCTGCGTCTGCACCATGAACTTAGCGCCCCCAGCGCCAGCGATGTGCAAGCCTTGTTAGATGAGGTGCGCGAAGCAGTGTCGGTGCTGCCAAAAGTGTCGTTCAACCGCTTCCAAAATAGCTTTGGCCATGTGTTTGCCGGTGGCTACGCTGCCGGTTACTACAGTTACAAGTGGGCTGAAGTACTCTCAGCAGATGCCTGGAGCGCCTTTGAAGAGGCCGGTATCTTTGATCCGGAAACGGGTCAGCGCTTTCGTCGCGAAATTCTTGAGCAGGGCGGTGCCCGCGATGCCGCCGACCTGTTTGTCGCCTTTCGAGGCCGAGAACCAAGCGTTGAACCACTGCTGCGCCATAGTGGCATTCGCGCTGCTTAAATTTGTAAAGCCTATGCGCGCCCCCGCTTTAGGGGGCGTGCTCTTGGAGTCTAATGATGTCAAGTGTGAAACGCTTTATCGCCGGTGTTACTTGCCCGCGCTGCGCTGCGATGGATCGTATCCGCGCCTGGGAGCAAAACGGCATTCGCTACCGGGAGTGCGTCAGCTGCGATTTCTTCGAGCAACTGCCTATAGAGGAGGACGCGCTTAACGAAATGACCACCCGGGTGAATCAAGTGCGCGACGATCAGAAACAGCAGGATGTGCAGCCCGTACGTATTTTGGATCCAGGTAAACCCTCGCGTTAAATCCCCTCCTCGCCAAGGATGGCGTGTTCACTCTCGCCTTACTCCCTCACAACCAATAGTGCGCGAGCAACATCATTTATGTGTGGTTATCCGCACATTTAATAATCGCCGACGTGTGAACAACCGGACACTCTGGCAAAAAGCCCTTTCCACCAAAGTCGCATAAAAAATATATAAATATTTGTTTTTAAAAACATAAATTTTAAATGGCACAACTATCGCTGGTATATACCCTGGATACCCTGCTTAACGCAGTATCGACTGGTAGCAACTTTTGACGCTGCCAGTATATAACCCCAATAACAGCTAGGAATTTTCGCCATGCGCAAACATATGCCTAAAACGTTCACTCTTCTCGCCAGCAGCGCTCTGCTAGTAGCCGCTGCCAGCAGTGCCCAAGCGCAAGCAGACCGCTCCGATTGGCCCGATAACTTTACCGTGGGCACTGCTAGCCAAGGCGGCACTTACTTCGTTTACGGTTCAGGCTGGGCGAACTTTATTGCCGATGAGTTAGGCGTATCTGGCGGCGGTGAAGTCACCGGCGGCCCGACGCAAAACCTGGCGCTCGTGCACACAGGCGACATGGCATTTGGCTTAACCACCATGGGCCCCGCTTCTGATGCCGTTAAAGGCGAAAGCCCGTTGGCGCCGGGCATGAAGATGGATAACGTTTGCGCCATGTTCCCCATGTACGAAACGCCGTTCTCGATTACCGCGCTTTCTGACAGCGGCATCGAGTCGATTTCCGACATTCCTGATGGCGCGCGCATCGGTTTTGGCCCGGCCGCCTCAACCTCGGATACCTACTTCCCGGCCATTTTAGAAACCCTGGGCGTTAACTTCGAGCGCCGTAATGGTGGCTGGTCAGACCTGGGCGGTCAGTTGCAGGATGGCCTGCTTGACGTTGTTGCCTTCGCGGCCGGTATTCCCATCCCCGCCGTTAGCCAGTTAGAAGTACAAACAGATGTGAACATCATTGAGTTCACTGAAGAAGAAATGGAAACCGTGCTGGAAAACTTCCCCGTTGCTGAGTTTATGATTCCAGCCAACACTTATACGACGCTGGAAGAGGACGCTCGCGCTGTCTCCATGTGGAACTTCGCTATCGCTGGCTGCGACCTGCCGGAAGATTTCGTTTATGAAGTCACCAAGGCCACCATGGAAAACAACGACCGCATGCGCTCTGTTCACCGCAGTGCTGAAACCACCATTCCTGAAAACATCAAGCACAACACCGTGCTGCCGTTTCACCCCGGCGCTGCACGCTGGTACGAAGAGAACGGCTATGAAATTGCTGATGACATGATCAACTAAGCAACGTTTTCCGTTCTGGCTGCCCCGTTTCCGGCCCCGCCGGGCGGGGCAGCTTTCGCTGCTGCTACCCCTTTGTCTGCTTTTGCTGTGAGGGTGAACTCTAATGAGTCACAAAACCGACCAAGAACCCAATGATCTCAAGGATGATGCCCACGCGGCGTCAGTGATACCAGAGTCCATTGCCGATGGTGTCGATGAAGACGTTGTTGAACCCAATCGCCGCCTGTTTACGGGCTGGCAGTTCCTACTGTTTGCGGCATTAGCGATCGCTTACTCAAGTTTCCATCTGATTTCACTTAACGTATATCCGATGGAAACCTGGTCGTTCCGTATCGTGCATATTGCCGGTGCGCTTATTCTCGGTTACGGGCTCTTTGCCGGTGCCCGTTTTGCCGACGACGACCAGGCGTCAGGTGACTGGATCAAATGGCTTAGCTACGCACTACTGATTCCCGCTGCCTATACCCTGGCACAAGTCTTTTTAATGCATCAGACGCTCAGCGGCGAAGCGATGCGCATAGACCCGAACGTTGAAAACTGGCACTACGGCTATCCGCTCATGGCCACGACGGCGGGTGCCATTGTGTTGTCATGGTTTTATCGTCAGGCACGGCACCGCTTCAACCCTGCCGATTTGGTACTCATGGTCTGCGCGCTGGCCAGCGCTGGCTATTTATTAGTGGCTTATAACACCAATATCCGTATGTCGACGGGTACCTCTTTTGCGCCATCAGGCATTTCCTGGGCGGCGATCGCAGGCTCTCTATTAATTCTAGAGCTGACTCGCCGTGTAGCGGGCTTGGCCCTGGTGGTCATTTCGGCGGTTTTCCTAACCTACGTATTCGCTGGCCCTTATTTACCAGGCTTTTTAGGCTATCCGGGGCTGTCACTTCAGCGCTTCTTTAGCCAGGTGTATACCGACGCAGGCATTCTCGGCCCCACTACTGCGGTATCATCGACCTATATCATTCTGTTCATTATCTTTGCCGCTTTCCTACAGGCCTCTAAAGTTGGCGACTACTTCGTTAACTTTGCTTTTGCAGCCGCTGGCCGTGCTCGTGGCGGCCCCGCCAAGGTGGCCATTTTTGCCTCTGGCTTGATGGGTATGATTAACGGCACGTCCGCGGGTAACGTGGTTTCCACCGGCTCATTGACCATTCCCCTGATGAAGAAAGTCGGCTACCCCGCCCGTAGCGCAGGCGCCATTGAAGCAGCCGCCTCAACCGGTGGGCAAATCATGCCGCCGATTATGGGCGCAGGTGCGTTCATCATGGCCGAAGTGACCGGTATCCCCTATACCGAAATCGCCCTTGCCGCGGTCATTCCAGCGATCCTCTATTTTGCCTCAATCTACTTTATGGTCGACTTTGAAGCCGCCCGTAAAGGCATGCGTGGCATGCGCAAAGATGAGATCCCGCTGTTCTCGAAGCTGGTAAAACAGGTCTATCTGTTCGCGCCGATTATTATCCTGATTGTCGCCCTGTTTATGGGCTACTCGGTCATTCGCGCGGGCACCTTGGCAACCGCTTCAGCCGCGGTGGTTAGCTGGCTCTCACCCAATAAAATGGGCTTTCGTGCGATTCTTAAAGCGCTGCAAATAGCGGGCACTATGTCGATTCAGATTATCGCCGTGTGTGCCTGCGCGGGTTTAATCGTCGGGGTGATCTCGTTGACCGGTGTGGGCGCGCGTTTCTCGTCGCTGCTACTTGGCTTAGCGGGCGTGAGCCAACTACTGGCACTAGTGTTCGCCATGCTGATCAGTATTCTACTCGGCATGGGTATGCCTACCACCGCCGCCTATGCGGTGGCCGCCTCCGTGGTCGCTCCCGGCTTGATCAACATCGGCATTGAACCGCTGATTGCCCACTTCTTCGTGTTCTACTTTGCGGTCGTCTCCGCGATTACCCCCCCTGTTGCCTTGGCCTCCTATGCCGCGGCCGGTATCTCCGGCGACAATCCCATGGGCACCTCGGTGGCCTCGTTCAAGATTGGCTTGGCCGCATTCATTGTGCCGTTCATGTTCTTCTACAGCCCGGCCATGCTGATGGAAGGCTCACCGATGCAGATCCTGCGCGTTGGGTTAACCGCGACGCTAGGTATTGTGCTGCTTTCTGGTATGGTTCAAGCGTGGTTCTTTGGCCCCGTTAACCTAGTGCAGCGTGTCGTCATGCTGGTGGGCGCGCTGTTTTTAATCTACGGCGGTATCTATACCGACATTGCCGGCCTTGCGATTGGTATCGTGCTATTCATGATGCAGCGTAAGATGCACGGTGGTGGTAGCAAAACGGCGCAAGCTGGCTGATTGATTTAAGCCGCTAAACGCTAAACGTAAAAAAACCCCGCTCAACAATTGTTGAGCGGGGTTTTTAATGGCCGCAAGGTAGGCAAAGAAAAGAGGCTTGGTTAATCGGTCAGGTTGTCGACGATTTTCAGCACCGGCGCCGCCTGGTTAAGCGTGTAGAAGTGCAGGCCTGGCGCGCCGCCCTCCAGCAATCGCTGGCAAAGACGGCTCACTACATCGGTGCCAAAGGCAGCAATCGCTTCGCTGTCGTCGCCATAGGACTCCAGCTGCTTGCGAATCCAGCGCGGGATCTCGGCTCCACAAGCGTCAGAGAAACGCGCCAGCTTGGTGTAGTTGGTAATCGGCATAATGCCGGGAATAATCGGCTGTTTAACGCCCAGTGCGCGGGCTTTATCGACGAAGTTGAAATAGGCGTCAGCGGTGAAGAAGTACTGGGTGATGGCCATATTGGCACCCGCCTTCATTTTACGCGCAAAGTTTTCTACATCCTTATCAAGATTAGGCGCCTGTGGATGAGATTCAGGATAAGCAGCCACCGCAATATCAAAATGGTCGCCCGTTTCTGCACGAATAAACTCAACCAGTTCGTTGGCATAACGTAGCTCGCCAATGCTTCCCATGCCAGAAGGCATGTCACCACGCAGCGCGACGAGGCTCTCGACCCCTTCCTCGCGGTACTGCACCAGCAGATCACGCAACTGCGCTTTTTCACTGCCGATACAGGAGAGATGCGGAGCGGTATTAATGCCACTTTCACCAACCGCACGCACCACCTCACGGGTACGCGCTTGGGTAGATCCGCCGGCACCGTAAGTCACCGAGAAAAACCGTGGGTTCCGGGCGGCCAGCTCATCGCGAACGTGGATCAGCTTGTCGCGCCCAGCATCGGTATTGGGCGGAAAGAATTCAAAGCTGATACCTAGCGGATGCTCATGGCTGCTCATGGGATTTCCTTATTAGTGATCAAAAGTAGTGATATTTTGAGGTATTCTCGCTGTTCCAGCGCGCCGGGGCTAATGAAAGATTCCACGCTTGGCCTTTAATTCGGCTCATGTTAGCGAGCCACCACATATGACGGGAGGATAAATGGATCTTGCACCTGGGGCGCTCGTTGGGCCGTTACTTATGCTACTCAGCTACGTGGGACTAGGCTGGCTCGCCGCCCAACGACTCAAGCTAGATCCTCGCCCGATTGCGACCCTACTGGTTTACCTGATCGCGCCTTTTACGATTTTTCGCGCGCTGATGAATGGCGGCCCAACACCTGACTACCTCTTTCTCACATTAGCGCTGTTCATTCTGGCCAGCCTGATGGCACTGGTGGTACAGCGTATTACTCGCCACCGTTTTGGCGAGCAGGAAGCGGCCTTGCTGGCGTTCTCCTCAGGAACGGGGAATACCGGCTATTTTGGCCTACCGATTGCGCTGATTTTACTGCCCCCTGAAGGCGTTACTCTTTACCTGTTCTGTATGTTGGGGATTAATATTTACGAATTTACCGTGGGCTTTTACCTTAGCGCACGTGGACGTTTTTCAGTACGTGAGAGCATGATCAAAATTTCTCGCTTACCGCTGATCTATGCGTTCCTATTCGCGTTACTGCTTAGCGCCCTTGAAATCACTATACCCGCTGCAGTCATGAGTTCGCTGCAAGTCTTCCCAGCCACATACACACTACTCGGCATGATGATTATTGGTATGACGCTCAGCCAGGTAACGCTTTCCGCCTGGGATACGCGCTTTGTAGTCGCCTGTTTAGGCCTGCGCTACCTGCTATGGCCGCTCGTCATGTTAGTGGCCGTTTTAGTATTACAGTGGTTCGCTCCACTCTCCACTGAGCTTGCCATGGCACTGCTACTGCTGGGCGTGGTGCCTATGGCGGCTAACGTGGTAGTGGTCGCTATGGAGCTGGGCATTCAGCCGCAAAAAGGCGCATTAGCGGTGCTGGTGACGACACTGCTCGCGCCGCTGCTGATTCCGCTTTATCTGGGTTTGATGCTGCGACTCACCGGGCTGGGTTAGTGATTAAAAACCGGCAACACCCGCCTCGTTAAGCTGTTGAGCCATATGCTGTATCGCGGGGTGGCGAAAAAACGCTACCAGCGCCTCAGCGCGAACCGGGCCAACGCCGGGAACGGCTTGCCACTCTTCGCGCTGGTAGCCCGCTAACTCATCCCAATTCCCGCGAACCGACTCGCTACCCGGCGGCGCCCCCAGCGCACTCAGCCAAGCCGCAAACGGCTGGCCCTGGGCGACTTGAAACTGTTCCAGCAACGCATCAGCGGTGGCCTCCCCAATGCCGTAGGCCTGTTGCAGCTGGCCTGGTTCAACGTTCAGCCAGCCCAATAAATGAGTGACTACGCCCGCATCCATCAGCGCTTGCCAGGTACCTTCACCGATACCTTGCATACCAAGCTGCTCGCCAAGGTAGGTGAGCCGCGCCAGCAATTGGTTTTCACAGCCAGCAGTTAATTCAAAGCAGCTCAGCAGGTGGTAGCGCTGGGGTGACGGAGGAGTCAGCGGCGAGCGCTCTTGGGTATGCCACACCACCTCGGTCAACTGGGGAATCGTTAATCCCGCTAGCGAAATCGCTACTTGGTCACCGGGACGGACATCCAGTGTCTCCCAGCGCTCCAGTGAGCTTAACGAGACGCGGCTAATACGCCGCCCCTCCAGCAGCACCGGATTAAGCCATACCAGCGGCGTCACACGCCCAGTGCGCCCAACGCGAAACTCGATGCCGCGCACTTCCGCTAGCGCCTGCTGAGCGGGATATTTCCAGGCAATGGCCCATTCAGGCGGCGAAGATGACCAGCGACGCACGCCGGGTCGCTCAGCTTGCTTGATCACCACCCCGTCGGTGGCAAACGGCAACGGCCCGTTAAACCAGCTATCGCGCCAGTAGGCGGCATCACGGCGATCATCCAGCGGATACGTATACTCAGCGGTGTCAAAGCCCAGCGCACTCAGTTGGGCTAAGCGGCTTTCCATGTCAGTCGGGCCATCCGGCCAGCCCCAGACAAACAGGCCAATGCGCTCGAGAGTGGCCGCTGTGGGGGAGGATTGCGCCATTGCTCCCGCCACCGCCCCCCGGGCACCCGATGCGGGTGAGCGTGACTGCACGTGTTGGGTTAACCGCCAATACAGCTCGCCTTGGAGTACTGCAGAAACAGGCTCGGGTAGCGTATTGGGAATGGCAGGTATCTGTTGGGCACGGGCTGTCCAGTCCTGGCCCCGCTCGCCGTCGCCACGGCTAACGGCTTCGACCAGTTCACCAGCGGCATAGCGCAGCGTAATCGCCACGCCATCCACTTTGGGCTGGATCCACAGGTCTTCGCGGCGACTGGTAAAACGCCTGACGCCATCGTCATCGGCTTTATCAAGCCCACGCTGCGCCGCCGGGTGCTCAAGGGTGCCGCTACTGTGTGTAACGCGCGTAAGCGGGCGATGGTCAGGTACATTGCCCAGGCAGCGCTGCCAAGTGGCTAGGCGCTCAACCGCTTGGTCGTAAAGGGCGTCATCGATCAGCGCAACGCCTTCGTCGTGGTAGGCGGTGTCCCAGCGGTGAACCTGCTCGGCCAGCGCCTGGCTTTCGCGGCTTAGGCGCTCCTCCGGCCAATCAGGGCATTGGGCAGCCTGTGCGGAAAAAGTGACAAGCCCGATAAGGCCGCCCAATAGCCATGTTCGTACACTCAACAACATTCCTTACCCCCGCGGTAACACATCAGCCTTTAGGCTTAGCGTAGCGCAGGGGGTTGAAACAGCGCATAAAAAAAGCCCCCGGCCGAAGCCAAAGGGGCGATTTAATCCATTTCTTACAAAGGGTATAGCAAATCTCTTACAAACCGGCGGCCTTACGCAGTGCGTCAGCTTTATCAATCTTTTCCCACGGGAAGGCGGTAAAGGTTTCGGTATGCGCTTGGCCTTTATCGTCGCTCCAGGTGTAGCTGTGCTCGAACGGTGCCCGGCCAAAGTGGCCGTAAGCGGCGGTGAGCTGATACATCGGGTGCAGCAGATCGAGCATTTTGGTGATCGCGTAGGGGCGTAGATCAAAGTGCTCGCGAACCAGTGCAACGATCTTGGCATCGTCAATTTTACCGGTGCCGAAGGTATCGATTGAGACCGAGGTCGGCTCGGCAACGCCAATCGCGTAGGAGACCTGAATCTCGCACTTGTCAGCCAGGCCTGAGGCCACCACGTTCTTAGCCACATAGCGGCCCGCATAGGCGGCGCTGCGATCCACTTTAGAGGGGTCTTTGCCGGAGAACGCACCGCCACCGTGGCGAGCCATGCCGCCGTAGGTGTCGACGATGATTTTGCGGCCAGTCAGACCACAGTCGCCTACCGGGCCGCCAATCACAAATTTGCCGGTCGGGTTGATATGGTACTGGGTGGTGTCATCCAGCCACTCGGCGGGGATGACTTGCTCAATGACCTCACGCTTGATCATTTTGCGCAGGTCTTCCTGATCGATCTCTGGGTCATGTTGGGTAGAGAGAACGATGGCATCGACACCGCAGGGCTGGCCTTCGGCGTTATAGCGGAAGGTAACCTGGCTCTTGGCATCCGGGCGCAGCCACGGCAGCAGGCCATTTTTACGCAGTTCGGCCTGACGCTCGACCAACCGATGAGAGTAGTGGATCGGCGCGGGCATAAACGAGTCGGTTTCGTTAGTTGCGTAGCCAAACATCAGGCCCTGGTCGCCAGCACCCTGATCTTCCGGCTTGCTGCGGTCAACGCCCTGGGCGATATCGACACTCTGCTTGCCAATCAGGTTAACCACGCCGCAGGTCGCGCCGTCAAAGCCGACATCAGACGAGTTATAGCCAATGCTGATAATCACATCGCGCACCAGGGTTTCTAAATCAACCCAGGCGGAGGTGGTAATTTCGCCGGCAATGATCGCCACCCCGGTTTTCACCATGGTTTCACAGGCAACGCGGGCCTGTTTATCGCGGGCGATAATGGCGTCTAGCACTGCGTCAGAGATCTGATCGGCAATCTTATCGGGATGACCTTCGGAGACGGACTCGGAGGTAAACAGGGAATATTCGCTCATCGCGCACTCTACCCTCTGTATGACGGCTGTATGTAATCCACAGCATCAGCAGGAAATCATGGCAGGTGACCCCTGCCCGTATTAGTGAAGCGATAGCATTACTTTTCTACCGCGTCGGGAGGCAGAGTCTACACGCTGTCGGCGATGCTTCCCAGAACGTGATCCCGAGAATTTGCCGCTACATTTGCCGCAACATGGGAAGTCAGCGACAATAGCGCCTTTATAATTTCTGTTTTCAGGCGAGGAGCACCCCCATGCCGTCCCGTTTTGAGCTAGCCAATGCCATTCGCGCCCTGTCCATGGATGCCGTTCAGAAGGCCAAGTCCGGCCACCCGGGCGCCCCCATGGGTATGGCTGATATTGCCGAGGTGCTATGGAATGACTACCTCAAGCACAACCCCGAAGACCCCAAGTGGGCCGATCGTGACCGCTTTGTGCTCTCCAATGGCCACGGCTCCATGCTGCTTTACTCCCTGCTCCACCTCAGCGGCTACGAGCTAAGCCTGGAACAGCTGCAGAATTTCCGCCAGCTGCACTCGCCCACTGCGGGCCACCCGGAATTTGGCTACGCCCCGGGTATTGAGACCACTACTGGCCCGCTGGGTCAGGGTTTTGCCAACGCAGTAGGCTTCGCCATTGCTGAAAAAACCCTGGCGGCGCAGTTTAACCGCCCCGGCCACTCCATCGTTGACCACCACACATGGTGCTTTGTAGGTGACGGCTGCTTAATGGAAGGGATCTCCCATGAAGCAGCCTCCCTGGCCGGTACCCAGCAGTTGGGTAAGCTAATCACTGTATACGACGACAACGGCATCTCTATCGATGGCGAAGTGGAAGGCTGGTTTACCGACGATACCGCCAAGCGCTTTGAAGCTTACGGCTGGCACGTAGTGCCCAATGTGGATGGTCATAAGCCTGAAGAGGTGAAAGCCGCGATCGAGCTGGCCAAGAGCCACGACGATAAGCCGAGCCTGATTATCTGCAAAACCATTATCGGCTTTGGCGCCCCCAACAAGCAGGGCAAAGAGGACGCCCACGGTGCGCCCTTAGGCGATGACGAAGTGGCCCTGGCCCGCACCCAGCTCGACTGGCCCCATGCCCCGTTCCATATTCCCGAGCCGATCTACTCCGCTTGGGATGCTCGTGAAGCTGGCAAAGCGGCTCAACAGGCGTGGGACGCGCGTTTCGCCCGCTATGCAGAAGCCTTCCCCACGGAAGCGCGGGAATTCACCCGCCGCATGAAGCGCCAGCTGCCGACGGAACTGCCCACCGAAGCTTTGATTGAGCAGGCCCAAGAGCGTGGCGAGACCATTGCCTCACGTAAAGCCTCGTTTGAAGCGCTCAATGTGATCGGCCCGCAAATGCCGGAACTGCTGGGCGGCAGTGCCGACCTGGCGCCGTCTAACCTGACCTTCTGGAAAGGCGCCAAAGCGATCACCCCGGAAGACGCCAGCGGTAACTACCTGCACTACGGTGTGCGTGAGTTTGGCATGGGGGCGGTCATGAACGGGATCGCCCTACACGGCGGCCTGGTACCTTACGGCGCGACCTTCCTGATCTTCATGGAGTACATGCGTAACTCGATCCGCATGGCGGCGTTGATGGGCCAGCAGGTGATTTATGTGTTTACCCATGACTCTATCGGTCTGGGCGAAGATGGCCCGACCCACCAGCCCATTGAGCAGCTCACCAGCCTGCGCACGACGCCGAATCTAAACACTTGGCGCCCCTGCGATGCGGTCGAAACCGCCGCCGCCTGGGATGCGGCGATTAAGCGTCACTCCGGCCCCTCGGCGCTGGTGCTGTCACGCCAGAATCTGCCCCATCAGCAGCGCACGAAAGCGCAGCTGGCAGCGATTCAAAACGGTGCGTATGTTCTGAAAGATAGCGAAGGGACGCCGGAGTTGATTCTGATTGCCACCGGTTCTGAAGTCGGCCTGGCCATGGACGCCGCCGCCGAGCTCGAACAGCAGGGCAAAGCGGTACGCGTAGTCTCCATGCCCTCGGCCTATCGCTTTAACGGTCAGGACGCCGAGTACCGTGAGAGCGTACTGCCCAAAGCGGTGACCAAACGTATCGCCATCGAAGCCGCTCACGCCGACTACTGGTACAAGTACGTGGGCCTGGAAGGCCGCGTGATCGGCATGACCACCTACGGGGAATCCGCGCCGGCGGGTGATCTGTTCAAACACTTCGGCTTTACCGTCGAGAATGTGGTCAAGCAAGCCAACGAACTACTCGGCTAAGCCATGCCAGTACTCAGTGGCTTTCTGTGGTTGATTAGCTACTGGCTTATCGGTGAAGTGGTGATCCACTTCACCGCTTTGCCGATCTCGTCAGGCGTGATCGGCATGCTGCTGCTCTGCGCGACGCTCGCCGTTCGAGGCCGAGTCCCTACCAGCATTGCCGCTGCTGCCCAACCACTGATTGCGCTCCTTGCTATGCTGATTATGCCCGGCGTTGTGGGGGTATTTTTCATCATCGGTGAACTGGCCGGTCAGTGGACGGCTATCCTAATCGCCCTGGTGGTAGGCACGCTACTCAGTGTGGTGACTACTCTGTGGCTGCTCAAGCGACTAATCGGGCAACCCAATGTCCGCTGATACACCGCTGCTTACTCTATTAACCACCACCCCGCTGTTTGCGGTGGGGTTAACGCTCACCGCTTATTTGCTGGGTAGCTCTCTGTTCCAACGTTTAAGGCGCCCTTCTTGGCTGCCCGCTATTTTGATCGCAGCGCTGCTGCTGGCGGGAGCGTTAGCGCTAATAGGGCTGCCGTACACTACCTATCAGCAGGGGGCCACATGGTTAACGGTGCTGTTGGGGCCAGCCACGGTGGCGCTGGGGATGCCGCTTTATCAACAGTTGCCGCGGATCGTTGAGCTATGGCGGCCTTTGGCGATATGTTTGCCCATCGCCGCGACGCTGGCGGCTTGCTACTCGCTGGCAATTGCTTGGTTACTGGGCAGCTCGGACATCATACTCGCTTCCATTGCCGCTAAATCGGTGACGGCGCCTATCGCTATCGGTATTACGGAGCAGCTTGGCGGCACCACGGCACTGCTGTTGGGCGCGCTGTTGGTGACAGGGGTGATCACCATTCCCTGTGTCAGCCTCGCTGCGCGTTGGCTGCATATTGACGACGAGCGCTTGATCGGTTTCGCTCTGGGGCTTAACGGGCATGCCATTGGCACGGTAAGAGCGTTTGAGATCAGCCCCACCGCTGGGGCTTTTGCATCACTGGGTATGAGCCTTACCGGTATTTTCACTGCAGTGCTGCTGCCACTCGCCTGGCGATTAATAAGCATGGGCAGCTGATAGGAACGGCCGGTTGATAAGAATCGTCGGCTGAAATACGTTATCATCGCAACGAGTTCTAGCCTATTTCGATCATTGTTGAATCACTTTTAAGAGCCACCCGTCTGCATGGCTAATTCTGCTCCCAGGTATCGCATCGCCATTAACGGTTACGGACGCATTGGCCAATGCGTGTTGCGGGCGCTCGTCGAGCGGCGACACCCCGAACTTGAAGTGGTCGCTATCAATGAACTCTCTGATCTCGCGACCATCACCTATCTAACCCGTTACGACACCACCCATGGCCGCTTTCCCGGTGACGTCGAGAACGACGGGCAGTACCTCATCATCGACGGCCAGCGCATCCAGGTACTCTGCGAACAAGACCCACGCAAGCTACCCTGGAAGGCGCTTGATGTGGATCTGGTGCTGGAGTGCTCAGGGAGCTTTAAAGATCGTGCCACCGCCGAGCTGCACTTAGCAGCAGGCGCTAAACGGCTGCTGTTTTCTCAGCCAGCGGAAAATGATGTCGATGCCACCATTGTGTGGGGCATTAATGAAGGCGAGCTGTCGCTTTCTCAGCGCGTTCTGTCTGCCGCTTCGTGCACCACAAACTGTCTTGTGCCGCTATTGACCGTTCTGGATGAAGCTCTAGGCCTTGAGCACGGTGTCACCACGACGATTCACTCGGCGATGAACGACCAGCCGGTGATCGATGCCTACCACCAGACCGACCTGCGTCTTACTCGCTCGGCAATGCACTCTATTGTGCCAGTGGACACCGGCTTGGCGCTGGGTATTAGCCGCTTGATGCCCAATCTTGCGGGCCGCTTTGAATGCCTGCACGTACGCGTCCCCACGATCAATGTCTCTGCCATGGACGTGGCGCTCACCGTCAGCCGCGACACCCACCGCGACGATGTGAATACGCTACTGCTGGCCGCCAGTCAGCAGCGCTTAAAGGGCGTACTTGGCTATACTGAAGCGCCTATGGCGTCGGTTGATTTTAATCACGACCCTCGCTCAGGCATCCTGGACGCTACCCAGACACGGGTAGCGGGCAAGCGCCTTATCAAGCTGCTGTGCTGGTTCGACAACGAGTGGGGGTTCGCTAACCGTATGCTCGATATTAGCCAGCGGCTGGCCAGACTTTCGACAGAAACGTAACCTATTTGCATTAGCTGTTTATATTGAGTTCCACGGCCTAAACACGAGGAAACCGCTTCCATGAATGTAAACAAGATGACTGACCTTCCCCTGGAAGGACAACGCGTGCTGATTCGTGAAGATTTGAATGTGCCCATCAAACACGGCCGCGTCTCCAGCGACGCCCGCCTGCGTGCCGCACTGCCAACAATCCAAGCCGCCGCAAAGGCTGGGGCGAAGGTGATGTTGATGAGTCATTTAGGACGCCCCACCGAAGGTGAGCCCGCCGAAGAGTTTTCCCTGGCGCCGGTGGCTGAACACCTGAGTGAACTGTTAGGCCGCCCAGTGCCGCTGATTAAAGCCTATCTCGGCGAAACGCTGGATCTCGCCAACGGCGACGTCGTACTACTAGAGAACGTACGCTTTAACAGCGGCGAGAAAAAAGACGATGAACAGCTGGCGAAACAATACGCCGCGCTGTGCGATATCTTTGTGATGGATGCCTTTGGCACCGCCCACCGTGCTCAAGCCTCTACCCACGGCGTGGCACGTTTTGCCCCCAGCGCCTGCGCTGGCCCTTTGCTTGCCCAGGAACTCGATGCGCTTGAAAAAGCGCTAGCGCACCCGGCCCGACCCATGGCAGCCATCGTCGGCGGCTCGAAGGTCTCTACCAAGCTGGATGTTCTCACCGCGCTGGCGGATAAATGCGATCAACTGATCGTCGGTGGTGGTATCGCCAACACCTTTATTGCCGCGGCGGGGTACAATGTCGGTAAATCGCTCCATGAGGCCGAGTTGGTGGGCCAAGCCAAAGCGCTGATGGAGAAGGTCTCGATTCCGCTTCCTACCGATGTTGTCGTCGCCACCGAGTTTTCTGAGTCGGCCAAGGCGGTTGTCAAACCGGTAGATCAAGTAGCTGACAACGAGATGATTCTGGATATCGGCCCAGATACCGCTGCTCACTTGGCCAGCATGCTCAAAGACGCCGGCACCATATTGTGGAACGGCCCCGTCGGTGTATTTGAAATCGATCAGTTTGGTAAAGGCACTCAGGTAATCGCGCAGGCTATCGCCGATAGCGCAGGTTTCTCTATTGCCGGTGGCGGCGACACGTTAGCGGCCATTGATAAATATGCCATTGCGGATCGTGTTTCGTACATTTCTACCGGTGGTGGTGCCTTTCTTGAATATGTAGAAGGCAAGCAATTACCTGCTGTCGCTGCACTCGAAGCCGCAGCCAAACGCGGTTAACATTGCACGTCTTGAACCTGAACGCTCAGTCTCTAAAACCCAGTCTCTAAAACATAGATAAGGTAACTTCATGGCTCTGATCAGCATGCGCCAGATGCTCGACCACGCCGCCGAATACGGTTACGGCATTCCGGCGTTCAACGTCAACAACCTTGAGCAGATGCGCGCCATTATGGAAGCCGCTGATGCCACCGATTCGCCGGTCATCGTGCAAGCATCTGCCGGTGCACGTAAGTACGCAGGCGCACCGTTCCTGCGTCATCTGATTTTGGCGGCCGTTGAAGAGTTTCCGCATATTCCTGTGGTCATGCATCAGGATCACGGCACCAGCCCTGCGGTCTGCCAGCGCTCTATTCAGCTCGGCTTCTCATCGGTGATGATGGATGGCTCGCTGGGTGAAGATGGCAAAACGCCAACCGACTACGACTATAACGTCAACGTTACTCGTCGCGCGGTAGAGATGGCTCACGCCTGTGGCGTTTCCGTCGAAGGCGAGCTGGGCTGCCTGGGCAGCCTGGAAACCGGTATGGCCGGTGAAGAAGACGGTATCGGTGCGGAAGGCAAGTTGGATATGGAGCAGCTGCTGACCGACCCGGAAGAAGCCGCGGAGTTTGTGAAAGCGACCCACGTGGACGCACTGGCGATTGCCATTGGCACCAGCCACGGTGCTTACAAGTTCACTAAGCCGCCTACCGGTGACACGCTCTCTATCCAGCGTATTAAAGAGATCCACGCGCGGATTCCGGATACTCATCTGGTCATGCACGGCTCCTCTTCTGTTCCCCAGAAGTGGCTGGAAGTGATTAACCAGTACGGCGGCGAGATCCCCGAAACGTACGGCGTGCCCGTCGAAGAGATCGTTGAGGGTATTAAACACGGCGTGCGCAAGGTCAACATCGACACCGACCTGCGCTTGGCATCTACCGGTGCAGTGCGTCGCTTCCTGGCTGAGAACCCGTCAGAATTCGACCCGCGTAAGTTCTTGAAAGAAACCGTTACCGCGATGCGCGATCTATGTATCGCCCGCTACGAAGCCTTTGGCACGGCTGGCAACGCCAGTAAGATTAAGCCGCTCAGCCTGGAAGAGATGTTCCTGCGCTACGAGCGCGGCGAGCTCGCGCCCAAAGTAAAATAAGCGTGTCATTGACACACTTTTGAAAAAGACGACCAACCGGTCGTCTTTTTTTGGGCTAATTAAATAGATGTTGCAACGCAGCATTGATAGGCTAACACTGAGGGTGAGGCCACGACGTCTCGTGTTCCAGCAAGGAGGCCACAACGCTGATGAAATCGACAACTCCCCTTTCCCTAATGCCCACTACCCCGGTAGCGATGTTCGATATATGGAAAGTCGGCATCATGGCTTTTGAGCTATGGTCGACGTCTTTATCGACAATCACTATGCGAAATCATTTATGGCAAACACAGCCGTTTTTCAGCCCTAAAATGATGCAAGAGAATCAACGCATGGTCACTGAAAAACTCGAGGCCAGCATGGAAGCTGGCCTCGTTATGCAAAAAGCGCTGCTCAACTCAATGAGCGGTAAGCAGGCCCCCTGGTGGGTTACCAGCCAGCGCACGATGAAGCCTTACCACCAGCGTAGTAGCGCGAACTCGCGCAGACTCGCCAAGTAGCGCTTAGGCACTGACGTTACTCATTATCGTCGGTGCCTTCTTCATCATCTTCGCTATTCTCTTCTTCGCTGCTGTGAATGGCATCTTCCGGGCTACCAGTGCCGCCTGTGCCAGCCTCTGGGTTGCGATCTTCACTCTTTCCAGGCTCAAGCTCGACATCAGCCTCGCCCTCGCTGGTGGCTACTTCTTCGTTTTTCTCTTCCTCCTCTTCCTCTTCACGAACACGTGCCTGCTCGTCAGCGCTTTCTGAACCGCTAGAAGAAGTGCCTTCATCTTCATCACGCTTTACTGATCCCGCTTTAATACCGTACTCCTCTTCAAGCGCTTCATCGTCCAGAGGCTCGTGCTGCTCGCCCTCTGACTCATGGCTATCAGCAAACACATAGCCAGTGGTCGTTAGCAAAGCAGCGCTGAGCGCAAAGGGTAGCAACCAAGGGGTTAGACGCATTGGGCGTTCTCCATGTTGTGGTTATGACAAGATAGTGTATCCCTACAATCTCTTCAGCGCAGCTTGGCCATTTCCAACGCTAACGCAACATTGTTTCCCGATGTTAGATCGCATCAAACAGCCCACTAAAACCAGTGTAGCCGTTTAAGCTGGCTCAAGAGTCGCGATCAGGCAAGCAAAAAATAACAAAACAGTGTTCACAAATGACGTAAAATCCCGTTCAATAGCAGTATGGATGGCTTCAACTAACACTGGCAGTGCATAAGCCGCTGCAAGGAATCACAATGCCGCTCCCACTTTTGCTGTTTGACTGTGATGGCACTCTTGTCGATAGCGAGCCGCTACTGGCCGAAGAAATGGCTGCCGGGCTCAATTCAGTAGGCCTGCCTTTCGCGCCTGCTGATTATCTTGGCGAATTTCGTGGAGCGCGCTTTCGACGCATCGTTGCTGAACTGCAGCAACGCTATGGTGACGTTGACCCTGAACAGCTTGACCGCATGGAAGCCTCTATGCGGGCCAATCTAGCCACCCGGCTTGCTCAGGAGTTGATGACCATACCAGGCGCCCACGAAGCACTGGATATATTGTCGGCGTATCCCAGTGCCGTGGTGTCTAATGGACCTGAAAGCAAAATTCGCACTGCATTAGAGGCTACCGGACTCAGCCACTATTTTGGCAAACGCTTTTTCAGTGGCTACACCGCCAATTGCTGGAAGCCCGAACCCTGTTTACATTTACACGCAGCGAGTATCATGGGCTATTCAGCGCGTGACTGCATTGCCATAGATGATGCCTTGGTAGGTGTGCGCGCGGCGCTTCAAGCGGGAATGACGGTGATCCACCTAAACCGTTTCCCTGATGCTGAAACAACGCCTGAAAACGCTATCATGATCAGTAACATGTTTCAGTTACCCGCCGTGGTGGAGCGGCTTACACGTGAATATTGGCAAACGCCCGTGCCTCAACACTCGATTGGAGGATGATAATGGCCTCTTTACGTGACCAGCTTGGTGGGCTGGTTTACTCCACCGAACATGGCAAAATCTGCCCCAACTGCCGTGAACCACTCGATGACTGCCACTGCGATGATTTGAGTGAGCAGCAACGGCTAGCGGCACTTGATGGCGTGGTGCGCATTCGCCGCGAAACGAGTGGCCGTAAAGGCAAAGGTGTTACCACCGTCAGTGGCATTCCTTTACCGAGCGAAGAGCTGAAAACGTTAGCTAAAACGCTTAAAAAGCGGTGTGGAACGGGTGGCGCAGTTAAAGAGGGTATTATTGAAATTCAAGGCGACCACCGCGATACCCTGCATCAGGAGTTAAGCGCCCTTGGCTACCAGGTTAAATTCGCTGGAGGTTAGGCCTCTACCCCACTATGACTTACCATCAGGGCTTACCATTGAGTAAGTCTCTATAGAGCAAGGCACTGCAATGGCTTGGCTGGAATACGTGCTACCCCTGATTTTTTTATTCCCCATGGCGGCAATGGCCAGTATTGTCCTTGCGCTGCGCAGCCTGCATGATGCTCGCGTTCACTCCCCATTCAACGCCCCCCTTCGTGAGCCGGGCCAAGCGCTACGGCATCGCCTTGATCAAGCGTTTTCCAGCCTTTTTTTAAACGGTGCATTAGGGCCCATTATCAGCCTCGCCCCGCTAGTTTACGGCATGGGACGCATGCTGTTTGTGGATAAGCAGGACTGGGTTGAGTGGGCGCTGTATGGGCTGCTTAGTACGTTGCTGGTACTGACTTTTTCACTACTGTTGGTTCGCGACTATCAGCGTATCCGGCGCTTAAAACTAGGCTTAGCTTGCGAACTCGCTGTTGGCCAAGAGCTAGAGCGCTTAGTCCGCCCTGATGCCCACCCTTACTATGTATTTCATGATGTGCCCACCGATAGCTTCACGATTGATCACGTCGTCGTAACGCCGCATGGGGTATTTGTGGTCGAGACACGGGCAAGAACACTCGCGATCGGCACCGATGGTAATGAGCTCAACACCGTAGCGGTGGAGCGCGAGCGGTTGCGTTTTCCGCACTGGCAAGAGCGTCGTCCGCTGCATAAAACACGCCAAGGGGTTAGCTGGCTGACTCACTGGCTCGAGCGACGCTGCGGCGTGCCCGTCCCCGTACGGGGCGTATTGGTGCTGCCGGGTTGGAAAATAGATAACAGCGAAGCTGCCACGGATATTCTGGTGGTAAGCGGTGATACCCTTGCAAAGCAGATAACCGAGCTAACGCCAGCCCCACTCAATGATGACATCCATGACAAGATCATTAATGTTCTACTTGAGCGCGCTCAGTTGATGGAGTTGAAACACCTGAGCCAACCTTCAGTTTAAGTGTTCTCCCCTCCACTCAATCGCCGCGTAGTCGGCCGCCCATCTCCTGGGCCAAATCCACCGCATAGTGGTCTGTCATCCCACCAATAAAGTCCAGCATTCGTCGATAGCTATCGTAGAGTGACCAAGATGGCAGGGGAGTATTTTCGCCGATCAGGGCCAGCACACGCTGATGTTTAAACGATGAGTGCCCTGTGTGATGAAGCTCGTGTGCAGCGCCAATAAAGGCTTCCAGCAGGATACCCAGCGTCGTATAGGCGCCAATCTCCAGCTTTGCCTTACGCTCATTCTGGAAAATACGCTCTCGAGCCAACTGCTTAGCCGCCTGAACGCCCCACCCCAGGTCGGGGTGACACAACTCTAAAAGGTCATCACTGAGCGAGCCACTCAGCAGGGCCTGCTCATGCTGCACAAACACCGCACCGACATCATTAACCGCACGCTCCATGGCAGCGCCTCGTAGCAGCGCAATACGGCGACGCTGAGACACGTTACGGGCTTGCATATCGGCATACTCGGGCGGAAACTCCCCAGCTATTTGGCGTAGTATTTCGACTACCTCTTCATAACGCAGGATGCCCATTTCTAAACCGTCTTCCAGATCCAACAAGGCGTAACAGATATCATCGGCAGCTTCGACAAGCCAAGCCAACGGGTGGCGACACCAGCGTTGCTCGCCTTGGGGCAATAACCCCACCGCTTCAGCCACTTCTTTTAACAGCGCCTGCTCTGACTGGTATGCACCAAACTTGCCTGCGCGCCCGCTGTAGCGAACTGTCCAAGGATATTTAAGCAGCGCCCCCAGTGTGGCCGCTGATAGCCGCATGCCGCCATTAAACTGGTTATATTCGATCTGGGTAATTACCCGAAAACCTTGAGCGTTACCTTCGTAGGTCAGTAGATCCTCGCGCTCAGCGTCTGAAAGACCCTCTAACAAGCCGCTGCTCTGAGCACGCTGAAACCAGTCGCGAATAGCATACTCACCAGCATGACCAAAAGGGGGATTACCAATATCGTGGCCAAGGCAGGCCGTTTGTATAATGACTCCAAGGTCAGCGGGAGTAATCCATTCAGGCAGTCGATCATGCAGCAACTCGCCCACAATCATGCCCAAGGAACGACCTACACAGCCAACCTCTAGCGAGTGAGTTAGGCGAGTATGGATATGATCGTTTTCAGTCAGCGGATGCACCTGGGTCTTACGCCCAAGGCGCCTAAACGAACCTGAGAAAACAATTCGGTCGTGATCTTTATGAAACGG
Organism: Halomonas sp. FeN2; assembly: GCF_020595105.1. NCBI lineage: Bacteria > Pseudomonadati > Pseudomonadota > Gammaproteobacteria > Oceanospirillales > Halomonadaceae > Halomonas > Halomonas sp. FeN2. Next base: position 2,577,496 of record NZ_CP074200.1, on the reverse strand, counting down.
GCTACGGCCAATTTCACGGGTGCTTGTTGAGCGTTGATCGTGAAGACGACGTGGGGAAAGTAACTGTTCCCAGCGCATCTGAGTCATGGGCATTTCTCCTTGAGGAGTACATTCTGACATAAAACGCCGGAAAACCGTACGTTATGGTGAAGAGTGAAGAGTCAGTGTGAGGTTTTTCTACTCACGATTCACGACTTACCCCTTACGCCTCACCATTCACCTCACAAGCAAAAAAAATCCCCCAAGGCATCAGCCCTGGGGGATTTTTCATAATAAGTGCCTGACTATGAGCCGGCCGGCGCTCCGGGACTTTACTCGTCTCGTCCTGAAACTCGCTCTTCGGGCCCGCTAAAGCGGTTCCCGTTTGTTCCCGACAAACGGGTTCATGGGGAGACCCCTTGTTTTTCTTTCGCGCAAACAAAAAACCCAGCCGGTTGGCTGGGTTTCTTGTTAAATAAGTGCCTGACGATGACCTACTCTCGCATGGGGAGACCCCACACTACCATCGGCGCTAAGCGGTTTCACTTCTGAGTTCGGCAAGGGATCAGGTGGTTCACGCATGCTATGGTCGTCAGGCGTAACTGTTAATGCATATCATGCTGACTGTTTTAACTAAATTGTGAGCGTCTCATTGCCTGCCGCCCTGGCAGTCTGTTGCCTGGGCCACACGCTGCGTATCCGGCATTCATTCACGTCATCATTACGACCAGACCCCTTGGGTGTTATAGGGTCAAGCCTCACGGGCCATTAGTACACGTTAGCTCAACGCCTTGCAGCGCTTCCACACCGTGCCTATCAACCAGCTGGTCTCGCTGGGCCCTTCAGGAGGCTCTAGGCCTCAGGGATGTCTCATCTTGAAGGGGGCTTCCCGCTTAGATGCTTTCAGCGGTTATCCCGTCCGACCATAGCTACCCGGCAATGCCACTGGCGTGACAACCGGAACACCAGAGGGTCGTCCACTCCGGTCCTCTCGTACTAGGAGCAGCCCTTCTCAAACATCCAACGCCCACGGCAGATAGGGACCGAACTGTCTCACGACGTTCTAAACCCAGCTCGCGTACCACTTTAAATGGCGAACAGCCATACCCTTGGGACCGACTTCAGCCCCAGGATGTGATGAGCCGACATCGAGGTGCCAAACACCGCCGTCGATGTGAACTCTTGGGCGGTATCAGCCTGTTATCCCCGGAGTACCTTTTATCCGTTGAGCGATGGCCCTTCCATACAGAACCACCGGATCACTAGAACCTGCTTTCGCACCTGCTCGACGTGTCTGTCTCGCAGTCAAGCACCCTTATGCTCTTGCACTCAATGCACGATGTCCGACCGTGCTGAGGGTACCTTCGTGCTCCTCCGTTACTCTTTAGGAGGAGACCGCCCCAGTCAAACTACCCACCACACACTGTCCTCGATCCGGATAACGGACCTGAGTGAGAACGCCAATGATGCCAGGCTGGTATTTCAAGGTTGGCTCCGCCCGAACTGGCGTCCGAGTTTCAAAGCCTCCCAGCTATCCTACACAGGCAACATCAGCGTCCAGTGTGAAGCTATAGTAAAGGTTCACGGGGTCTTTCCGTCTAGCCGCGGGTACACCGCATCTTCACGGCGATTTCAATTTCACTGAGTCTCGGGTGGAGACAGCGTGGCCATCATTACGCCATTCGTGCAGGTCGGAACTTACCCGACAAGGAATTTCGCTACCTTAGGATCGTTATAGTTACGGCCGCCGTTTACCGGGGCTTCAATCAAGAGCTTCGCCTTGCGGCTAACACCATCATTTAACCTTCCGGCACCGGGCAGGCGTCACACCCTATACGTCCGCTTGCGCGTTAGCAGAGTGCTGTGTTTTTAATAAACAGTTGCAGCCACCTGGTATCTTCGACCGGTTCGGGCTTAGAGAGCAAGTCTCATCACCCTACGCCGGCGTGCCTTCTCCCGAAGTTACGGCACCATTTTGCCTAGTTCCTTCACCCGAGTTCTCTCAAGCGCCTTGGGATTCTCACCCTGACCACCTGTGTCGGTTTGGGGTACGGTCGCACATGATCTGAAGCTTAGAGGCTTTTCCTGGAAGCGTGGCATCAGTGACTTCCTGACCGTGGTCAGTTCATCTCGTGTCTCGGCCTTAAAGGATCCCGGATTTACCTAAGATCCAAGCCTACTCACTTTCACCAGGACAACCAACGCCTGGCTCACCTAGCCTTCTTCGTCCCCCCATCGCAACCATGTCCGGTACGGGAATATTGACCCGTTTCCCATCGACTACGCCTTTCGGCCTCGCCTTAGGGGCCGACTCACTCTGCTCCGATTAGCGTCGAACAGAAACCCTTGGTCTTCCGGCGAGGGAGTTTTTCACTCCCTTTATCGTTACTCATGTCAGCATTCGCACTCGTGATACCTCCAGCGAACTTCTCAATTCACCTTCATTGGCTTACACGACGCTCCTCTACCGCGAATCCATATCGAAATATGAACTCACCCGTAGCTTCGGTACCTGGTTTAGCCCCGTTACATCTTCCGCGCAGGCCGACTCGACTAGTGAGCTATTACGCTTTCTTTAAAGGATGGCTGCTTCTAAGCCAACCTCCTAGCTGTCTGAGCCTTCCCACATCGTTTCCCACTTAACCAGGATTTCGGGACCTTAGCTGACGGTCTGGGTTGTTTCCCTTTTCACGACGGACGTTAGCACCCGCCGTGTGTCTCCCACGCTCTACTCACCGGTATTCGGAGTTTGCCTCGGGTTGGTAAGTCGGGATGACCCCCTAGCCGAAACAGTGCTCTACCCCCGGCGGTAATACGTGAGGCGCTACCTAAATAGCTTTCGAGGAGAACCAGCTATCTCCGAGCTTGATTAGCCTTTCACTCCGATCCACAAGTCATCCAAATCTTTTCAACAGATCCTGGTTCGGGCCTCCAGTTGATGTTACTCAACCTTCACCCTGCTCATGGATAGATCGCTCGGTTTCGGGTCTATATCCAGCGACTGTGTCGCCCAGTTAAGACTCGGTTTCCCTACGGCTCCCTATACGGTTAACCTCGCCACTGAATATAAGTCGCTGACCCATTATACAAAGGTACGCAGTCACAGAACAAGTCTGCTCCTACTGCTTGTACGCACACGGTTTCAGGATCTATTTCACTCCCTCTCCGGGGTTCTTTTCGCCTTTCCCTCACGGTACTGGTTCACTATCGGTCAGTCAGGAGTATTTAGCCTTGGAGGATGAATTCCCCGTCTTCAGTCAAGGTTTCTCGTGCCCCGACCTACTCGATTTCACATGATCAGATTTTCGACTACGGGGCTATCACCCGCTACGGCCAGACTTCCCAATCTGTTCGCCTAATCATTCACATGCTTAAGGGCTGAATTCACGTTCGCTCGCCGCTACTAGGGGAATCTCGGTTGATTTCTTTTCCTCAGGGTACTTAGATGTTTCAGTTCCCTGGTTCGCCTCTTACACCTATGTATTCAGTGTAAGATACTGACCTTATGGCCAGTGGGTTTCCCCATTCAGAAATGTCCGGGTCACAGGTTGTTGCCACCTCACCGAACCTTATCGCAGGCTACCACGTCTTTCATCGCCTCTGACTGCCTAGGCATCCACCGTGTGCGCTTAATTGCTTGACCCTATAACCCGAAGGAGTCTGGGGTTCGCAATAATCACGTTTCATTTTGCCGGATACGCTGACGCGTATCACAATTTAAGAAGCACTTCTTGCGAAGTGTTCTTGTCAGCATGATATACATTGTTAAAGAGCGACTGCTATAAGCAGTGATAAGCGTTTTTTCACTTTAAAAAAAGAAGACCTTTTTCTTTTTCTAAGCTAGAAAAGCATTCGCTTATCACTGCTCATACAACAGCTATCTGATCAGGTAATTCATTGTGGACGCTTACCGACTGTGACGCATCGTTTAAGGAGGTGATCCAGCCGCAGGTTCCCCTACGGCTACCTTGTTACGACTTCACCCCAGTCATGAACCACACCGTGGTGATCGCCCTCTTGCGTTAGGCTAACCACTTCTGGTGCAGTCCACTCCCATGGTGTGACGGGCGGTGTGTACAAGGCCCGGGAACGTATTCACCGTGACATTCTGATTCACGATTACTAGCGATTCCGACTTCACGGAGTCGAGTTGCAGACTCCGATCCGGACTGAGACCGGCTTTAAAGGGATTCGCTGACTCTCGCGAGCTCGCAGCCCTTTGTACCGGCCATTGTAGCACGTGTGTAGCCCTACCCGTAAGGGCCATGATGACTTGACGTCGTCCCCACCTTCCTCCGGTTTGTCACCGGCAGTCTCCTTAGAGTTCCCGACATTACTCGCTGGCAAATAAGGACAAGGGTTGCGCTCGTTACGGGACTTAACCCAACATTTCACAACACGAGCTGACGACAGCCATGCAGCACCTGTCTTACAGTTCCCGAAGGCACACCAGAATCTCTTCCGGCTTCTGTAGATGTCAAGGGTAGGTAAGGTTCTTCGCGTTGCATCGAATTAAACCACATGCTCCACCGCTTGTGCGGGCCCCCGTCAATTCATTTGAGTTTTAACCTTGCGGCCGTACTCCCCAGGCGGTCGACTTATCGCGTTAACTTCGCCACAAAGTGCTCTAGGCACCCAACGGCTGGTCGACATCGTTTACGGCGTGGACTACCAGGGTATCTAATCCTGTTTGCTACCCACGCTTTCGCACCTCAGTGTCAGTGTCAGTCCAGAAGGCCGCCTTCGCCACTGGTATTCCTCCCGATCTCTACGCATTTCACCGCTACACCGGGAATTCTACCTTCCTCTCCTGCACTCTAGCCTGACAGTTCCGGATGCCGTTCCCAGGTTGAGCCCGGGGCTTTCACAACCGGCTTATCAAGCCACCTACGCGCGCTTTACGCCCAGTAATTCCGATTAACGCTTGCACCCTCCGTATTACCGCGGCTGCTGGCACGGAGTTAGCCGGTGCTTCTTCTGCGAGTGATGTCTTTCCTAATGGGTATTAACCACTAGGCGTTCTTCCTCGCTGAAAGTGCTTTACAACCCGAGGGCCTTCTTCACACACGCGGCATGGCTGGATCAGGGTTCCCCCCATTGTCCAATATTCCCCACTGCTGCCTCCCGTAGGAGTTCGGGCCGTGTCTCAGTCCCGATGTGGCTGATCATCCTCTCAGACCAGCTACGGATCGTTGCCTTGGTGAGCCATTACCTCACCAACTAGCTAATCCGACATAGGCTCATCCAATAGCGGGAGCCGGAGCCCCCTTTCTCCCGTAGGACGTATGCGGTATTAGCCTGGGTTTCCCCAGGTTATCCCCCACTACCGGGCAGATTCCTATGCATTACTCACCCGTCCGCCGCTCGTCAGCATCTAGCAAGCTAGATCTGTTACCGCTCGACTTGCATGTGTTAGGCCTGCCGCCAGCGTTCAATCTGAGCCATGATCAAACTCTTCAGTTTAAGATCTATGCGGTTCTTACCTGCCACCCTAAAGCGACAGAAGCGAACCAAACTTGGCTCAAGGTTCAAACGAATTCATTCAAAACAGATTCCAAAGGACGAATCCTTTAAAACCTTATTGCTTGAGTCGCTTGCCTTGATATTGGGTGATTTGTCACCAACATCAGCAAGCGCCCACATGAATTACCTGATCAAATTGTTAAAGAGCTGTTTCGCTGTTAGATTGCTATGAAAGCAACCGGGCTGCCGTTGACTTGGCTTGCCTCAGCGAGGAAGGCGCATTCTACGCATTTCCTGGTGTTTGTCAAGGGCGTTGTTTTCGATGCAAACCTGACCACATCCAAAACCGCTGGCTTTCGTAAAAGCACTAACTACCTGACAAACCGAAGCTTTTACACTTCATTCACCGCTGGTGACGCTTGGCGTCCCCGGCAGCGGATGCGTACTTTACGGTTTCGTTGCCGAGTTGGCAAGCGGTTTTGTAGAAAAATTACAGATTGGTCGCCATGAGCGAATGAAAGCCCTTCGGCACTACCCTTATTGGCGGTTACACTAGCGCTATCTACCACCTTACTGAGGTCCGCCATGAGCCACCACCTGCTAACTGTCGACTCATTAAACCGCGAAAGCGTTGATCATTTACTGCGTGTGGCTGCACGCATGGAGCCAATCGCTCAGCAGCGCCAGGTGACACGCGTGTTGGAAGGGGCGGTACTCGGCAACCTGTTTTTTGAAGCCAGCACCCGTACTCGGGTAAGCTTCAATGCTGCCTTTTGTCGTTTAGGTGGCAGCGTTTGCGACACCACGGGCTTCACCTTCTCCTCTATGGCGAAGGGGGAGTCACTATACGACACCAGCCGAGTAATGAGTGGCTACTGCGACGCCATTGTAATGCGCCACCCCGACCAGGGCTCGGTGGCTGAGTTTGCTGCGGCGACGAATGTACCGGTGATTAATGGCGGCGACGGCCCCGGTGAGCACCCCAGCCAAGCGCTACTTGACCTTTATACGATTGATAAAGAGTTCCAGCGCCTGGGCAAATCACTGACCGGTGCGCATATCTTACTTACCGGCGACTTGAAGTATGGCCGTACCGTTCATTCACTGATTAAGCTTTTATCACTCTATGACCCGCTGCGCATTACCCTGGTGTCGCCGCCGGGTCTTGAGATGCCTTCCAAACTGATTGACTTAGTAGCCTCTCGCGGCCACCGCATTGAGCAGCGCGATTCACTCGCTAGTGATTTTGCCGATTTAGATGTGGTGTACACCACGCGGATTCAGAAGGAGCGCTTTACCGACGAGATGAATGAGAGCTTTCAGGAGCTCTCTGACGACTTTATGGTTAACCGCGATTTTCTCGATCACCGCTGCAGCCAAAGCACCATTGTGATGCACCCGCTGCCCAGGGATAGCCGCCCCGGCGCGAATGATTTAAACGTCGACCTTAACGGCGACCCGCGTCTGGCGATTTTCCGCCAAACCGATAACGGCATCCCCATGCGAATGGCGATTTTCGCGACACTGCTCCAAGTCGATGAGCTAATCGAAAAAGAGCTACGCCCCGTGCGCTGGTACGTACCCACCCAAACGGGCACGTTGGATCGATAAAGCGCAAAAGCTTAAGGGTAGGAATTTCAAGACAGGAATTATAAAGAGAGGCGTCCGCCAGGTAAGCCTTCCTGGTGGGCGAACCAGCCCTCAAGAATAAGAATGGCCGCGATGCCATCGACACTGTCTTGACGATAGTTGCCTTTATGGCCCGCCTCACGAGCGATTAGCTTGGCTTCCCGCGTGGTGCCACGCTCATCGACCATTTCACACGGTTTACCAAAACGACCATGCAAACGATTTCCGAACTTGCGAGCGCGGGTGCTCATATCTGACTCGCTGCCGTCCATATTAAGCGGCAGGCCCACCACTAACAGATCCGGCTGCCACTCGTTAAGCAGCCGTGACACGACATTCCAATCGGGAATCCCATCCCTTGCCGTCAGCGGAGTGAGCTCACGCGCACTGCGCAGCAGTTCGTTGCCCACCGCCACACCGATACGCCGAGTGCCGTAGTCAAAGGCCAGGATTAACCGCTGCCCCGCTTCGGCCATCAGGCGTGCCCCGCGTCTCGGGTCATCAGGTTCAGATCAATACCCAGTAAACCTGCCGCCGCGGTTAAGCGCTCAACGGGTGGTGTGTTGAAGAGCACGCTGCTCTCGGCTTCAACCGTTAGCCAGCTGTTCTCCTTCAGTTCCTCTTCCAACTGCCCAACTTCCCAGCCCGCGCAGCCTAAGCAGACTAAAAAGTGCTCTGGCCCCTCGCCAGCGGCAAAGGCCTGGAGAATATCCAACGAGGTGGTCAGCGCAATGCCATCCTCCACCTGAATACTCGAGTCCCACTGCTGGCTATCGCCAACATGCAGAATGAAGCCACGGTCTTTATGCATCGGCCCGCCGTAATAAACCGGCGCGTTACGGTGTGGACTCGCTTCACCGCCTAATTCCAGCTGATCAAACAGCGCCTCAAGCGTGATCTCTAACGGTCGGTTAGTGATCACCCCCATGCAGCCGTTGTTATCGTGATCGCAAAGATAGATCAGACTACCGGCAAAATTAGGATCTTCTAAATGCGGCATAGCCATTAGAAAGTGATGTTTCAAACTTTGCATGCGTCTCCCACTGCCTGCTGGCATCCAGCAGGCATAGCGTAATAAGTGTCATTATAAGAGTGAAGCCGTGCTTAGGCTAAGCGGCGCTCAATGGCATCCAGCAGTAAACCGGCAATATTAGTGCCCCGCTGATCATCAATTTCACGCACACAGGTGGGGCTGGTAACGTTGATTTCAGTAATATAGTCACCGATGACATCGAGGCCGACAAACATTAAGCCTTTATCACGAATCATGGGCTGTACCTGCTGAATTAGCCAGCGATCACGATCAGTGAGCTCGCGACTCACGCCCCGCCCACCGGCAGCTAGATTGCCACGAGTCTCGCCCGCAGAGGGTATACGCGCCAGTCCAAAAGGAACGGGCTCACCATCGACCAACAAAATACGCGTATCGCCATTCTTAATTTCCGGCAGGTAGCGCTGGGCCATAATTTGCCGCTGCCCGCGCAAGGTAAGCTGCTCAATGACCGCGCCGATATTACGGCCTTCCGGGCCAATATGAAAAATGCCGGTGCCGCCCATGCCATCCAGCGGCTTGAAGATGACATCGCCGTGCTCCGCATGGAAAGCGCGCAGTACATCGTCGCGGCTGGCCACAAGCGTCGGCGCGCAGCACTGAGGGAACTGTTGCGCAAACAGCTTTTCATTACACTGCAACAGCGCTGCCGTGGGGTTAACCACCAGCACACCTTCACGCTCAGCAAAGCCCAGCAAATGTACAGCGTTAGTAAAGTCAGCGTCGACGGGCGGATCTTTACGCATCAACACCACATCCAGCTCAACCAGTGGACGCGCAGAGGGCTCGCCCAGGTCGTACCAGTGGTTCGGATCACGATGCACTGTTAACGGCCGCATACGTGCGTAGGCTTGCCCTGCATTCAAGAAAAGATCCTCCTGCTCCATATAATGCAGGGTGTAGCCGCGATCCTGGGCGGCCCATAGCATGGCCATGGTGGTGTCTTTCTTGTAAGCGATGTCGCTGATGGGATCCATCACAACGCCGAGCTGCAGATTTGATTGGCTCATCGGGGGCACTATCCAAACATGAACAATAGAGGCCCAGTATGCCGCACTGCCCGCTAGGCTCCAACTGCCCTAGCTCACTACTCGCTGAGCGCACCAGGTACTAAGCGAATAGCGTCAGGCTCCAGGGTGATTAACTGCTGCTTATAAAGCCGTCCAATGGCCTGTTTATAGGCGCTTTTACTTACCCCTAAGCGTGCTTTAACTTCATGGGCAGGGCTTTTATCCCCCAGCGCCAAATAGCCGCCGCTTTCACGCAATGCCTGCAGTATCTTATCGCCTACCACATCTAAACGAGCAGCACCTGGCGGTAGCAGCGAGATATTTAGGCGACCATCTTCACGACGCTGCTTCACGTAGCCCTTGACTGATTGACCACGGCGCAATGGCTGAGTGACGTCGTCCTGATAAATAAGCCCCCAGTAACGGTGATTCACCACCACCTTCATACCCAGATCAGTACGCTCCGCCACCACGACGGCGACTTCGTCACCCTTTTCCATGGCCCAGGCGTCATCGGTCAAAAAACGATCCAGCTTCATCGACGCCACTGGCCGCCCCTGATCGTCGCTATACAGCATGACCAGTACCCGTTTACCGGGATCAGGGCGGAACTGCTGCTCACTAAACGGCAGCAACACATCTTTCGGCTGCCCCCATTGTAGAAACGCGCCGATGTTATTGACGGCCGTGACCGTTAGGTACGCCACCTCTCCCAACTGGGCGGCTGCATCGCTGGCGGATCGGGGGGATGAGTGTGACTCACGCACCATGGGTGTCGTCCTTAAAGAAATAGATAAACATTATGGTGCCTAAGATAGATAAGGCAAAGCGCGGCAGGATAAGAGTGAAAAAAAACAGCCACGCTTGATGATAGATGGCTTTCACTAATAGTAAGTACTTACAAATCGCCAAAGTAGTGCTGCAGCAGCGAAAGTGCCACAACAGGAGCCGTCTCTGTACGCAACACCCGTGGGCCGAGAGTCAGCGGCGTAAAGCCAGCGGTTTGGGCAGCGGCAATATCATTCTCGCTTAAACCGCCTTCAGGGCCGATAAGCAGCGCTACCGACGCCGGGCGGTCTTGGCGATCGAACGCATTGCCGGTCGCTAGATGCAGCATCAAGCGCAGCGGCTCCTGACGTTCTGCAAGCCATGCTGATAACGGCATCGGTGAATGCACTTGGGGCACCACCGCACGACCACTCTGCTCGCAGGCGCTAGCAGCCACTGCCTGCCAGTGGGCGAGCTTTTTATCTTCGCGGTCGCCCTTTAAGCGAACGTCACCGCGCTCGGTATAGAGCGGAGTAATCGCCGCAACGCCCAGCTCGACGGCCTTCTGAATGGCGTAATCCATTCGGTCGCCTTTAGAGATGGCCTGGCCTAGATGAACCGACAGCGGCGATTCACCACTGCCCGACCATACAGCTTCGACCCGCGCTAGCGTCTGCTTGCGGCTAACGTCTGCCAAACGCACCCCCGCCTCAAGACCTTGGCCATCAAATAGCACCAGCGGCGCGCCTTCACCCATGCGCAATACGCGGGTGATATGGCGCGCCGGGCCGTCAGGCAGTACGACGTCACTGCCTGCTACGAAAGCAGCAGGCACATAGAGTCGTGGCATTTTGCCATGCCGAGCATACCAATCAGCGGCGTGCGTTTCTGACGACATCGCTTAGTGGGTATTCTCTTCTGCTTTCTGAGCCTGCTGTGCTTCGCGCTGCTTACGCTGGGCGTACATCGCTTCGAAGTTAACCGGTGCCAGCATCAGCGGCGGGAAACCACCACGGTTGACCAGGTTATCCACGCACTCGCGGGCATAGGGGAACAGCAGGTTAGGGCAGAAGGCACCTAGCGTTTGATCCAACTGCGCACCTTCAATACCGGCAATACGGAAAAGGCCCGCCTGCTCCACTTCCGCTAGGAAAGAGGTGGTACCGGTTTCGTTGTCGTTCACCTGGGCAGTGACTTTGACCACCACTTCATACTGGTCATCAGCAATTTTAGTGCTGGTTGTATTAAGATCCAGGTTCACCTTGGGTTTGAACGCCTGCTTGAACACCGAGGGCGAATTGGGCGCTTCAAAGGAAATATCTTTTACATAAATACGCTGCAGCGAGAATTTGAGCTGCGGTTTTTCGTCTGCCGCGGCGCCCGCCTGCGGTGTGTTGTTATCTTCCGCCATGAGAAAACTCCTAATTGTTGATTAAATAAAGGTAGCGTTGGTTACTTTTTAACCACCGGAAGGCCGTCGCCTTGCCACTGCGCCATACCGCCTCTCAACTTGTAAGCGCGCTCAAAGCCTGCTTTGGTGAGCTTGGCCTGTGCGGCGCCAGAACTCTGACCGTGCTTGCATACCACGATGATCGGCTGGGCTTTCACTTTATCCAGTTCGCTCATGCGGCTATCGAGGTTGCTCTGCGGGATGTTGCGCGCCCCCGCGATATGCCCGGCTTTGAAGTCTTTGTTTTCACGGATATCCAGCACCACCGCGTCTTCGCGGTTGATAAGCTGAGTGGCCTGCGAGGCGGTCAGTGCATTTGTGGAGGCGCTGCGCGTTTCATAAATAATCCACGCTATCAGCACCAGCAAAAATGCCCCAACTAGCAGGGGGTGGTTCTGTACGAATTCGAACACCTGATCGATCATCGCGAACACAATCTCTTGGTCTATGCAGAAAAAAGCGGCCTAACCGCTGCCAAAACGCGACAAGTATACACGTCAGATAGCTTCCCGCGCAGGCCAGGAGGCTGTCCGGCTTGGCTGATCGTCGCGAGAAGCACGGATTTTGATCCAAATTTATCGATCGATTGAGGCGAATAGCGCGCTATTTAACGAAATCGATCGACTAAAGTTGGCCAAAATACCGGGATTCGCAGTAGATCAGTGTTAAGCCGGACAGCCTCCTAAATCATGACGCCTGGCAGTTGCCTGCGTTATGATGCCCCAAGCGTGCGCCTGTCGCGACCCCGAATTTTCGAGTCGTTCGGCTTGCCAATCTTAACGAGGTTTTTTATGGATACTTCTCGCACCCCGCGCCCCGTGGCGCTGATTATTCTCGACGGCTACGGCCACAACCCCGAGAGCGACCATAATGCGGTGGCCGCTGCCCATACGCCGACGATGGATAAACTGTGGGAAAGCCGCCCTCACGCCTTCGTTCATACCGATGGCCTTAACGTGGGGCTACCCGATGGCCAGATGGGCAACTCTGAAGTCGGCCATATGAATATTGGTGCCGGACGTATCGTTTATCAGGACTTCACCCGTATCAGCAAGGCGATTGAAGACGGCGACCTGGATGTTAATGACAACCTCACCCAGCCAATTGACGAAGCTGTCGCCAATGGTCGGCCGGTACACTTAATTGGCCTACTCTCCCCCGGCGGCGTCCACAGCCATGAAGACCACTTCATTGCCATGGCCGAACTCGCGGCACGCCGTGGGGCCCAGCGTATTTTTATCCATGCTTTCCTCGATGGTCGCGACATGCCACCGCAGAGTGCGTTAGCTTCGATAGAGCGCGCCAATGCTCGCCTGGCCGAGCTGGTGGGCGCTGATAATGGCTTTGTGGCATCGATTATTGGCCGTTTCTACGCCATGGATCGCGACAACCGCTGGGAGCGGGTTGAGCAAGCCTACCGCCTGCTCACCGAGGGCCAAGCGGAGTACTACGCCACCAGCGCTGAAACTGCGCTCCGTGACGCCTACCAGCGCGGTGAAACCGATGAATTTGTGGCGGCTAGCAGCATACCGCTCAAAGATGGTTCCAAAGAAAATGCGATTACATTGCAGGATGGCGATGCAGCGATTTTCCTTAACTTCCGCTCCGACCGCGCCCGGGAGCTGACCCGCGCCTTTGCCGAGCCGGATTTCAACGGCTTCGAGCGCCGGGTATGTCCCAAGCTTGCCGGTAAAGGACTGGTGATGATGACCCAGTACGCCGCTGACATTCCTGCGCCTGCCGCCTTCCCGCCATCGGATCTCAATGACACCCTGGGGGAAGTCGTCGCCAAGCGTGGCATGAAACAGCTGCGTATTGCCGAAACAGAGAAGTACCCCCACGTGACCTTCTTCTTTTCAGGTGGAAATGAAGCCGAGTACGAAGGCGAGGAGCGCATCCTGGTGCCCTCACCTCGAGATGTGCGCACCTATGACGAAAAGCCTGAAATGAGCGCCTTTGAGATTACCGATAAGCTCGTCGACGCTATTGATGGCGGCAGCTTTGACCTGATCGTTTGCAACTATGCTAACGGCGATATGGTCGGCCACACCGGCGACTTCAATGCAGCGGTAAAAGCCATTGAGACCGTCGATACCTGCGTGGGTCGTGTCGTTGAAGCCATCGAGCGTGCAGGCGGCGCCTGCTTAATTACCGCCGACCACGGTAATGCCGAACAGATGGTTCATCCCAAAACCGGCGCACCGCAAACCGCCCACACCACCTTTGTGGTACCGCTTATCTACGTCGGCGAACGTGCGGCCTCGCTTGAAGAGGGCAAACTATGCGACCTGGCCCCCACGCTGTTGACCATGATGGATCAGAAGCAGCCCGAGGCAATGACGGGTAAACCACTGATCCATTATAAGTAATGTCTAATCGGCTCTATTTGGCAATAACTCTCCTGCTGGCGCTAAGTTATGCGCCAGCAGGCTTCGCCCAACAGGATGAAAATGCGGCACGCCGGCAATTGGATGCGATTGGCCAAGAGATCGAGTCCGTTGCCCAACGCCTCAGCGCCACTGGCGAGGCCCGCGATAACGCCGAACGCGAGCTCAAGGAAGTCGAAACCAAACTAGCCGAGACTCATCAGCGCTTAGACACGCTACAAGCTGAGCGCCGCCAGTTGAATGATGAAACGACCCAGCTCCGTCAACATCGTGACCGACTGGAGAGCGAGCGTGCCGATCAATATGCCGCCTTAGGCCAGCAGCTCTCAGCGCTTTACCGCCTTGGCCCAACGCCGCAGCTCAAACTGCTGCTTAACCAGGGCGACCCGTCCGAGCTTGATCGTATGCAGGCGTATATGAATCGGCTAACTGAAGCACGCAATCGACGCTTAAATGCTATCGCCCGCCTCGATACGGCGCTCGCCGATACCCAAAAGGAGCTAAGCGAGCGACAGGCCCGCCTCGATACGCTGGCCGATGAGCTAGAAGAGCAAAGCGCGCTGTTAGCCCAACGCACCACCGAACGGCGAGGCGTTGTTTCCAACCTGGATGACCGCTACGGCAGTGAAGAGGAGCGGCTGGCCGACCTCAATCAGAGCCGCGAAGAGGCCGAGAGGGTACTCCGTAATATCCAGGCGGAGATGGCAAAACTTGCTGAACCCACGCCTACTACGCATATTGTAAGCACCCAAGGTGATTTGCCTTGGCCGGTACAGGGTTCAATCAGCAGCAATTTTCACCATCGCGACGGCGTGCACTATAACGGTATTGTGATTCAGGCCAGCGCTGGCACCCCGGTTACTGCCGTACACACTGGCCGAGTGGTATTCGCTGACTGGATGCGCGGGTTTGGTAACTTGTTGATTATCGACCACGGTGACCAGATCATGACGCTGCATGCTCACCTGCAACAGTTTAGCGTCAGGCCTGGTCAGCAGGTCAGTCGCGGTGATGAAATTGGTCGCGTAGGTGATAGCGGTGGTCAAACCCGCGCGGCGCTCTACTTCGAAGTTCGCCGCGGGGGTGAACCAATTAATCCACAGCGTTGGATTGCGCGTCGCTGACGGGATAAGCTGCATGACTATTGATGTCTCAATGTTCATTTTCAACTAAACATTTTCCACGACAGGGTGCGCGCTATGGCGCCACCTATCGCCCTGCGGAGTCTGCATGACGCTATCAGTTACCGGGGTATCAGCCCCCGCCAAGCGCTTCTTGGCTACCCTGCTCCCGATTGCTTTACTGTCGGCCCCGCTACCGCTGCTCGCCCAACCAGCTGGTAGTGGTGCGGGGGATGAGCCATCCTACGAACTACCCCTGGAAGATATTCAGACCTTCGCCGAGGTGTTCGAGCGCATTAAGCGTGCCTACGTTGAGGAGGTCGATGACAGCACGCTGCTACGCAACGCTATGCGCGGCATGCTAAGCGAGCTAGACCCCCACTCCGCCTACTTGGATGAGGAGGAGTACCAGAGTCTGCGCGAGTCGACTCAGGGCGAATTTGGCGGCATCGGTATCGAGGTGGGCACCGAGAATGGCCAGCTCATGGTGATTACGCCTATCGATGACACACCCGCTTCCCGCGCGGGGCTACTTTCTCGTGATGTTATCGTCGCCATTGATGGCACACCCACCGACAGCATGTCGCTGCAAGAGGCCGTCACCCTGATGCGCGGCGAGCCGGGCACCGACCTACGCATTAGCGTGCTGCGTTCAGGCGAAGATTCACCGCGGGAATTTACCTTGACCCGCGAGGTTATTCGCAGCGAAAGCGTTAAACATGAGCTGCTCGAGCCCGGTTATGGCTACCTGCGTGTTAGCCAGTTCCAGTCGCGTACCCCGGAACAGGCGCGCGATGCGCTTGAGCTTATGGCTCACGAGCAGCCTTTAGAAGGATTGATACTCGATTTACGTAATAACCCCGGTGGGGTGCTACAGGCCGCCGTCGGCATTGCCGACCTGTTCCTGGATGAGGGCTTGATCGTGTACACCGAGGGGCGCCTTTCGGATACCGAAATGTCGTTCTCCGCCTCACCCACCACGCCCGCTGCCGATGTGCCGCTGGTCGTGTTGATCAATGGCGGCAGTGCGTCAGCGGCGGAAATCGTCGCCGGGGCGCTGCAGGATCAGCGGCGTGGCGTGATTATGGGCACCGATAGTTTTGGTAAAGGTTCAGTGCAGCAGATTATGCCACTCGGTAATGGCGAAGGACTCAAACTCACCACGGCGCTCTACTACACTCCCAACGGACGCTCCATTCAGGCCCAAGGCATTGAGCCCGATGTGGACGTCGTGCGTGGCCGTTTAGAAGTGGCAGAAAGCCGTCGTGAAATTCGCGAATCCGATCTTGAAGGCCACCTAAGCGCTCAGCAGGCACCCCGGGATCGCCAGGAAATGGCCGAGCGACTACTTAATGATTACCAGCTCAGCGAAGCGCTTAATCTGCTTAAAGCACTCAATGTAGTCGACCGTCAGCGACGTTAACGACGCCTGATTTAACGACAGCTAAGCGGCAGGCGGCCGCGCTCCCCGGTCGCCTGCCGCATCAATACCCGCTTTAGCGGCACCAACTGGTTCATGCCACTCATTCCCAGGTTACGCGCCAGCGTCAACGCCGGATCGTGGCTGCCGAACAGCACTTTAAACCCCTTCATCAGCCCCAGCATGGCGCTGTTATCAAAGCGCCGCCGGCGCTCATAGCGCCTCAAAGTACTTAACTCTCCCCAGGGCGCACCGCGCTGCCAAGCATGCACCACCTCTTCTGCCAAGACCGCCGCATCCATAAGGCCTAAATTGACGCCCTGGCCCGCCAGCGGATGAATGCTGTGGGCAGCGTCTCCCACCAGTGCGAAATGCGGCTGCACATAGTGACGGGCATGGCGCTGCACTAACGGAAACCGGTGGGCCTTATCGCAGACCGTTACCTCACCTAGGCGATGGCCAAACGCCCTCTCGAGCGCCTCCCCAAGCGCTTGGCTGGGCAATTCACTAAGCTCAGCTGCGTGCTCCGGCGTGGTCGACCATACGATGGAGCAGTAATGGTCATTCCCTTCCACGGTTAAAGGCAGAAATGCCAGTGGGCGACCGTCAATAAACGCTTGCCGAGCAGCGCCACCATGGGACTTGGCGCACATAACGGTGGTCACCACAGCCTCCTGCTGCATATCGTCGCTGGCCACCTCGATACCGGCCATTTCGCGTAGCACCGAGTGGGCACCATCTGCGGCGATGATTAACGGCGCATGTAGCTGTCGCCCATCGTCAAGTATCAGCCAGTCGCCACTTGAGGCTGGCTTTGAAGTAGGTGAGCTTGTGCGCTGCAACGCCTGTAGGCGAGCGCCAAAAAATGGGGTGACATTGGGATGGCCAACGACCTGGCTATTGAGCGCGGCCAGCGTGACCGCGTTCTCAACAATATGGCCCAGCACCGCGACACCCGCCTCGTCGGCAGAAAAGGCAATTTCACCACTGCCTTCGGCATCCCATACCTGCATACCTTGGTAGGGAGTCACTCGGGATTTCTGCATTGCAGGCCAAGCGCCCAAATGGGTTAGCAAACGCTGAGAGACCGGCGTTAACGCGCTTACCCGCGGCGCTGGCAGCTGGCTAGTGGCATGTTCAAGGCTTAACGGCGCGGGCTTTGCTTCCACAAGCGCTACCTGCATGCCCGCCTGGGCTAACAGCGCGCAGAGCGCAGTACCGACCATGCCTCCGCCAACAATAATCGCTTCAAAGCTTTCCACCGACGGCTTCGCAATAGAAGAGTCCGTATGCATAGCGTTCCCTTGTTCATATTCATAGCCTAGGATGTATAAGCTTAACGTTCTAAGCCCATGGCGCGTCGAGCCAGCCCTCGCCGCAGGGGCCCAACCAGATTCAAGCCGATTAACCCCGCGGCCCGGGCATGGGGCAACAGCGGGAAGGAGAGCCCGAATAGCCGCACCAGGCCGTCGCTAAAGCGAATCACATTGGCGCGGTCTCGGGAGCGCTGCTTCTCAAAGGCTTGCAGCGTACTCATATCGCCCAACGGCCGCTTGGCCTGCTCGCCCTGCTCCAGCGCTTCGACCAGATCCATTACCCCACGCAGGGCCAAGTTGAACCCCTGCCCCGCGACCGGGTGCAAAGCGTGGGCAGCGTTACCCAATACCGCCAGCCCTGGGCGCACCGGTTCTTCAGCGGTGACCAGTGAAAGCGGATAGGCGTGTCGGGTGCCTACGCGGGTAAAGCGACCCACCCGGTCGCCAAAAGCACGCTGAAGTTGCAGCAGAAATTCACGCTCGGGGAGCGCCATACGCGCTGTTTCGCTGCCACTGGGGTGCGTCCAGATTAGCTCCATGGCCTGGCCGGGCAGGGGCAATAGGGCCATTGGCCCTTGGGAGGTAAAGCGCTCGTAAGCGACCCCAAGATGGGGCTGGCTTACCCCCACGTGTGCAATCAGCGCCGTCTGCTGGTAAGACTCATGGCGGCTGCCAATGCCTAATTGCTCTTTAAGACCAGAGCGCCCTCCATCGGCCAGTACCGTTAACCCTGCGGTTAGCTGGCTACCGTCAGAGAGCTGCAGCTCATGCCCATTAGCGACGGGGGTAAGTTGCTCAACCTTCGCCGGGCAGTGCCACTCCAGCGGCAGTTGAGCAAGCCGTTGGTGCAGCACACGGCCCATCCACGCATTGGGGATGACATGACCCAACGCGGCGACGCCTAGCTCGTCAGCGCTCAGCCGTGTCGCTCCTAAGCGGCCGCGCTCACTGATGTGAATGCGCCTGATAGGCGTGGCCTCGCCGCGCATCG
Organism: Halomonas sp. FeN2; assembly: GCF_020595105.1. Lineage (NCBI taxonomy): Bacteria > Pseudomonadati > Pseudomonadota > Gammaproteobacteria > Oceanospirillales > Halomonadaceae > Halomonas > Halomonas sp. FeN2. The sequence continues at coordinate 2,558,911 of NZ_CP074200.1, read as the reverse complement.
CTTCCCACACGCCCAACTGCTGGAAGCGCTGGGCTGAACCTTCTGCGATCGCGCTGGCCCGGGCATCAAAACTGGGCTGCCAGGTAGTTTCCTGCGGCTGAACAGCCAGAGGCGCCGACTCAATGATCGCCACACGCCAGCCATAGCGCTCAATCAACGGCGCCAGGGCGCAGCCTAAACTGGCGCCTACCAAGCCCCCACCCACAATCACGATGTCATGCGTCAGCGCTCCCTTAACCGCCTGATTAGACTGCTGCATTGGCTTCTCCCGACCACGACGCCACTTCATAAAGAGGCACTAATAATTTCGTAACGTAAATTACATAAAGGCCATTGCAAACATTTATGACTGGTTATTTTTTAGCCATTAATGCTTCGATTTCGACGATCTGCTTAGGCACGTCTGCGGTCAGCACTTCATGACCTTCGTTAGTGACGACCACATTGTCTTCAATTCGAATACCAATGCCCTGATAGGCGTCAGGAATATCGTCATCATTAGGAATATACAGGCCTGGCTCCACGGTGAGCACCATGCCTGCGACCAGTGGCCGAGGTGTTTGCTCATCCAACCGGTAGGTGCCGACATCGTGTACGTCCAGCCCTAACCAGTGTGACGTTGAGTGCAGGTAAAAGCGCCGATAACTCTCGTCATCAATGCGCGCCTGAACCTCGCCTTCCAGCAGGCCAAGCTCAATCAACCCGGCAGTTAAGTCATGCACCACGCCCTGGTGGATATCAGCAAGGGTGGCACCCGGCTGGACGGCACTCACAGCGCGCTGCTGGGCGTTGAGCACCACTTGGTAGAGCGCTCGCTGGGCATCACTAAACCGCCCAGACACCGGGAATGTGCGGGTGATATCACCGGCATATAACTCAAACTCGGCACCCGCATCGATTAGCACCAAGCCGTCTTCACACAAAGGTGCACTATTTTCAATATAGTGCAGTACGCAGGCGTTGGCACCGCTACCCACAATCGTACTGTAGGCAGGGCCACTGGCCCCATGCCAGACAAACTCATGCTCTAGCTCGGCCTGGAGCTGAAACTCGCTCAACCCGGGGCGAGACACCTGCATGGCGCGCCGGTGAGCATGGGCAGATATCAGCGCTGCATGCCTGAGCAGGGCAATTTCAGCATCGCTTTTGATTAGCCGCATGGCGTGAATCAACGGACTGATATCAAGCCAACCTTTTAATGGCGGCCGGCCACGTCTAAGCCCGGTCTGGGCTTCCTGCAAAGCATCTTCAGCCATACTGACGGCTTCGGCGTTGTCTAGGGGCAGATAAATTAGCTCACGACCTGCCAACAATTCGAGCAGCCGTTCATCGCGTACTGCGTTTTCAAACGCCTGATTAATGCCGTATTCGGCGACCACGCCTTCGGCACCTAAACGGCGCCCCGTCCAGGCTTCCATGGTGGGGTCGCGATCCTGACAGAACACCACGCTTTCACCTTCAGCGCGCCCTGGGAGCAGCACCAGCAGCGCATCCGGTTCGCGTATGCCCGTCAGGTAGTAAAAATCGCTGTTCTGACGGAAGGCAAATTCACTGTCCCGTGAACGGGTCATCAGCCCGGCACCGGGAAGAACCACCGCTGCGTTATGTGGCAACTGGGCCATTAAGGCGTCACGGCGGTGGCGATACTCGGCCACGCTGACCGCAGGGGGACGAGGTAACATTTCGGGCCGCATAGAGGCTCCTAGCATAGAGATTCAGACTGAGGCGATTAATGAACGGGCGCGTCGGTTTGTTCGACTTGCGGCATCCCAGGGTGTTGCTCGGTATACAGCAACATGGCGGCCATACGGGCATGCTCGGTAAGCGCAAACAGATCGTTTTCATTTTCGGGGCTGTCGTCGATATCGGTATCTATACGGCCCAGCGCCTGCAAGTCATCAATCGCCTCACGGAGCGCCTGAGACCAGCGCTCACGCAGCTCGTTGTCGGCTACTTCATCGACCACTTCGATAAAGCCCAGCGTCCACTCTTTAAGCCCTTGCGCCTGCTCGCCCAGGGAGAACAGCTCGTCGGGTAGCAGCGGCGTATAGTCCAGGTCGCTAGCGCTGAGCGCCTCTACGGTTTGCCGCCGCCAGCCTAGTAGCCGCTCGGCGCTTGCCTGATCGCGAGGCTGCTCAACGCCTAGGCTCTGGCAGACTTCGTCCAACCAAGCCTCTGCATTCACATCGCGTAGTGCCAGCAGCGCACATAAACGACCATCCAAAAAAGCTGGTGACTGCATTCTGCCATGGAGAAGAAAGACATCTGCGACATCGGAGAAGTCCTGACGCTCATCAATCAATGACATAGTATTTAATAACCTCGTATTCACTGGGCGTGTGATGGATAGGGTGGCGTCAATGGTACGAGATGCACTCGCCGCGCGTTGACCGCGCACAAGCGCCTCTCTTATAGTGAGCGACACCTATCTTCCTATGCTGTGATGTTAACGCATTGGGCCCCTTGCTGGCCCGTGCTGGAGTCTTTGATGAGCAACGCCAAGCGGCCAACCAAAGAAATAACCCTGTTAGGGCGCGGCTATATCATTGCCTGCGACACGGGCGAAGAGGCCAAACTTGATCGCGCCGCGCGCTACTTAGACCGCGCCATGCAGGGTATAAATGCCCAAAGCAGCGTGTTGGGGAGTGAGCGTGTGGCGATCATGGCAGCCCTCAATATCACCCACGAGCTTCTTGAAGCCATGGATGAACACCGCGCCGGTGAAGAGAACCTGCACCGCCTAAATGAACGCCTTGAGCGAGCATTGGCCAAAACGCGCCCGTCCTAGGCTTTACCTGAAAGTGCTGTCAGCGATTAAAGACTCGGCGAACGTTTAACCCAGACCTTTGGCATTAGCCGTCGCTCTGTTAGGATGGCGGGGTTCTCTGGGGTGTACGCCAGTCGTTATAGTCCCTCGAGCCTATGCGTAATACCCAGGGGGCCAAATGCTAGCCAGGCCCGTGTGCATGTCCGTGCGTCGGAAAGCCTGACGGTCTGGCTGCGGCCACCCACCTGAACCAGTAGGTTCAGGGCCAGAATGACAGCGGCACTCTGGAGAACACCCGAACATAGCTGTGAGAAAATATAGGGCATAAGAGAACATATGCATGGAACGCCTGCATCCGGAAGAGGATAAGCGCGCGCTACGCCGCTTTTTACGTCGCCAACGCCGAGCCCTTTCTCAGCATGAGCAGCGCCTTGCGGCAGAGCGCTTGTGCCAACGATTAAAAACCCTGCCTGAAATACGCCGCTCACGGCGCTTAAGTCTTTATCTGCCTGTCAACGGCGAAATCGATCCTACCCCGCTTATTCCCTGGTTACGCCAGCGTAACGTCGATATTTACCTACCTGTTTTACGTCCGTTTAGCGCTAACCACCTGTGGTTTGTTGCCTATCGCTCTGACACCCCAATGGTGAAAAACCGTTTTGGGATTTGGGAGCCTGATGTGCGATTCAGCGCCCAGCGGCGTAATCGGCTGCCCGCTTGGGCACTAGAAACGCTGATTGTTCCGCTAGTCGGATTTGATGCTAATGCGAACCGCATGGGCATGGGGGGCGGGTTTTACGACCGCAGCTTAGCGTTTATGCATCGCCCCGGCCCATCGCCGACTTTGATTGGCGTCGCTCATGCCTGTCAACAGGTGGCTTCTCTGCCTGTGGAGCCATGGGATGTGCCTTTACAGGTAGTCGTCAGCGACCAAGGCTGCGTACGCCGCCAATAAACCGCTACAAAAAAGGCCGACCCAATAAAGGATCAGCCTCTCTCATCTGCTATTTGTCACCTTGCGGGGATTAGCTTCCCGACAACGCCTGCGCATAGCCGGTAGCAAGTACACCTAATGCAAAAACCACCATCAACGCCATTACCATATCAGGCTTCTTCCGCCGCATGCCGCTTCTCCAACACCTTTGCCGTTGCCGAATGTGCTAAATCCACCACACTTTACGGTTTTAAAAGGGTGGCAGATTTGCTTAATTTCGCTCACGACTATAGGGCTATTAGGCCACCGTTGACAACTGGTTTAACGACATTTTTTAGCCCCATTTCTGAGGATTAAGTTACGTTAAGCCACTAGCAGTTCTGACGTTTAAGGTGAGCAACTACTTACACAAAACTATTTACGCAGACCTTTTACTTACCGCGCGGCAACGCTAAGCCATAAATAGCCGATAGGCCGGATTATCACTTTCGCGCCAATAACGGTAGCCGATGGCATCTAAATACTCCGCCACATGGGTACGGTCACCGTTGGGCACTTGCATACCCACCAATACGCGACCATAGGCTGCGCCATGGTTGCGATAGTGAAACAACGAAATGTTCCAGTCGTGGGGTAACTGCGTCAAAAAGTTCATCAGCGCACCGGGGCGCTCGGGGAACTCAAAACGGTACACTTCTTCTTCAAAACGCTCGCTGGGACGGCCGCCGCTTAGGTGGCGAATATGCAACTTCGCCAACTCATTGTCGGTCAGGTCTTCCACTTGGTAGCCACCGTCACGCAGCTTGTCGATTACTGCCTGACGATCTTCACCGCCGGGCTTCACCTGCACGCCTACATAGATATGCGCTTCGCTGCTGTCAGCGTAGCGATAGCTAAACTCGGTCACCATGCGCTTGCCCAGCGTGCGGCAAAACTTTTTAAAGCTGCCGGGGTTCTCGGCAATGGTCACCGCCAGGATCGCTTCACGCTGCTCGCCTAGCTCTGTGCGCTCGGCAATGTGCTGTAGGCGGTCAAAATTGGTATTGGCGCCTGAGTTAATGCACAGCAGCGTTTCGCCCTCAGCACCGGTCTGCTGAATATATTTTTTCAGCCCCGCCAGCGAAAGCGCGCCAGAAGTTTCTGCCACTGCACGGGTATCTTCAAAAATATCTTTCACCGCCGCACACATTTCATCGGTATTAACGGTGATAACGCCGTCGATCAGATCTTTGATCAACGAAAACGGCACCTCGCCGATTTGCGCCACCGCAACGCCTTCGGCAAATACGCCCACTTGGTCGAGCACCACACGCTCACCCGCCTCCAATGCGGCTTTTAGGCAGGCACTGTCTTCGGCTTCCACACCGATCACTTTGATATCCGGGCGTAGGTACTTCACATAAGCCGCGACACCGGCGATCAACCCACCACCACCAACCGGCACGAAGATGGCATCTAAACGCCCAGCGTGTTGGCGCAGAATTTCCACGCCGATGGTGCCTTGACCGGCCACCACATCGATATCGTCAAACGGCGGAATATAGGTGTAGCCATGCTCTTTGATCAGCTCTTGTGCATGCTCGACGGCAGCGGCGAAGGCATCCCCTTTGAGGACGACCTTGGCGCCCCGGGCACGCACCGCCTGCACCTTGATATCGGGGGTTATGCGCGGCATCACAATGACGGCTTTGACCCCCATCAGCTTGGCGGCCATGGCCAGCCCTTGGGCGTGGTTACCGGCGGAGGCGGCAATGACACCTTTATCTTTTTGAGCCTGGGTGAGCTGCGCCATTTTGTTATAAGCGCCACGGATCTTGAACGAAAATACCGGCTGTAGATCTTCGCGCTTAATCAAAATCTGGTTGTTGAAACGACGCGACAAAAAGGGTGCAGGGGAAATCGGTGTCTCACAAGCGGCTTCATAAACGCGGGCTTGGAGGATCTTTTTGACGGTTGCTTCGAGCATGCGGGTATCCCAAGAGAAAAACGTGAGCGGACAAAGCTTTCATTGGTAGCAGATTACGTATAGCGGCGTCTAGCCGCGTTTCCATCGGCAGGCAACGTTTAGGTCGTTATACTAGCGCCACTATCTCTTTTCTCTAACTCTCCTCTGACTCACAAGGCTTTTTATGAACCAAGCTATGAACCAGGATGAATTAAAGGCCGCCGTGGCGGATGCCGCCATTGCAGAAATTAAATCTCAATTGGAAAAGGATACCATCTTAGGCATTGGCACCGGCTCCACGGCTAACCTGTTTATTGATCGCCTGGGCCCCCTACGCCATCACTTTAAAGGCGCGGTGGCGAGCTCTAAGGCAAGCGCCGAGCGCCTTGAGAAACTGGGCATTGAGGTGTTTGAGCTCAACAGCGTTGGCACAGTCCCTTTTTACATCGATGGCGCAGACGAAGTAAATGCCAACTTACATATGATTAAAGGCGGTGGTGCTGCGCTAACTCGCGAAAAAATTGTGGCTGCCTGTGCCGAACGCTTTATCTGCATTGCCGATGGCTCAAAGTACGTGCCTCAGTTAGGTCATTTTCCGCTACCGGTTGAAGTCATCCCCATGGCTCGCTCTTATGTCGCCCGCGAGCTGGTAGCGCTTGGTGCCGAGCCGGTTTATCGCCAGGGGGTAGTCACCGACAATGGCAACCAAATCATCGACTGCTTTGAATTTTTGATCGAAGACCCGGTAGCCATGGAGGCGCGTATCAACGCTATCGTCGGAGTGGTGACCAATGGCCTGTTTGCCGCCCGCGGCGCCGATGTTCTGCTGCTGGGCAAGGAAGATGGCGTAGAGCGCATCGCGCGTTCATAAAAAGACTATTGTCACTCGTTGAGGAATTATCTCTGCCAGAGTGATTTCTGCACGGGTGGGAGGTAGCTTTAGCTCACGACCATTTAAGCGGATAACAAGATAACGGCATATAAATACCTGCACTGGTTACCGGGGCAGCAGGGCTTCCAATCCTGTCAGGGTGAGAGCCAGCGCACCTTTTTGTGCCTCAATCACCGCGCGGCCGGCGCGTCCAGCCTGTTGGGCGCGCTCGGGGTTGGCAAAATAGCCTGCCACAGTGTCTGCCAGGGCCTCCGGGCTATCGACTAAGGTTAGCGCACCTGCCGCTAGAAGCGGCTCAGCCACATCAGCGAAGTTTTCAATTGAGGAGCCGCTAAGCACCGGCCTGCCGAGCGCCGCGGGTTCAAGCACATTGTGCCCGCCCAATGGCACTAGGCTGCCCCCCACAAAGGCCACACGGCCCGCCGCATACAGCATAGCCAATTCACCAAGCGTATCCCCCAGGTAAACCTGCGTTTGCTTTGTGGCAGGCTGCTGGAGGCTGCGGCGGCTGAGTGCCCAGCTTTCTGTTTGGCAAAGCTTAGCCACCTCATCAAAGCGCTGGGGGTGACGGGGCACCAGCACCAGCAACGCGCTCGGATAGCGCCTAAGTAGCTGACGATGAGCTTGAAGTATCAGTGTTTCTTCGCCATCTCGGGTTGAGCCCGCCACCCAAACCGGACGCTCTCCCCAGTCTTGAAGTAAGTGCTCACCCTCTTTCTTCGCCTTATTTTGGCTAGCCATTTCAAATTTCAGCGAGCCGACTATGCGGGTGATACCCGTGCTGCAGCCAAGGGCATTAAAGCGTTCGGCGTCTGCCGATGATTTTGCAGCTAGCCAGCTAATCTCGGCGAGCGTGCTGGCCATTAGCGGGCGCAGGCGTTGGTAGCGCTTAAAGGCGCGGGGCGATAGGCGGCCATTCACCACTGCCACCGGCACATCCTGCTGGCGGCAGGCGTGGATCAGATTGGGCCACAGCTCGGTTTCAAACAGGATCGCGAGTTCGGGCTGAACGCTGCGTACAAAGCGTCTGGCAGCACCGGGAAAATCCAACGGTAGAAAGCGATGGGCAAGCCTTGCTTGATCGCTTGGGGTTTGCTCGCTAATAAGCGCTTGAGACTGCTGGGCGCCGGTAGCGGTCATGGTGGTGAGCAGCAGGCTATGCATTGGGTGACGCGCTAGTAGTCCCTCAATCAACGGTCGAGCAGCGCGGACTTCTCCCACCGAGGCGCAGTGCAGCCAAATGCGTGGCGCAGGGGGAAGCGGCTGCAGGCGTAAACCCAGCCGTTGAAGGCGTGAGTAAGTGGGTACTTGCTCACGCCAGATGCGCCAGCCAATCAGCGGTGAGAGCGCATACAGTGCCGCTGAGTAGGCAAGCCGAGGCCAGGCAGGTGAAGACATCAGAGGTTTCTTAACGCTCACGATCTAGAATCGAACTAATCATCGCCGAGGTCGACACGCCATCTTCAAAGCCCAGTACTTTAACCTCGCCACCATTAGCGATAACCGCCGCGCCCCCGGCGATATCTTCTGGCCGGTAGTCGCCACCTTTGACTAATATATCGGGTAGCACCGCTTCGATCAGCGCCTGGGGGGTGTCGTCACCAAACGGCACGACCCAATCGACGGCGCCTAACCCCGCCAACACCTGCATGCGCCGGTTAAGTGGATTAATCGGCCGCTTGGGCCCTTTCAGACGGCCAATAGAGGCATCGTCGTTAACCGCGACGATTAAACGGTCACCCAGGCGTTTGGCCTGCTCCAAATAAGCCACGTGGCCAGCGTGCAGAATATCAAAGCAGCCGTTGGTCATGACCACCCGCTCACCGCGCAGTTGGGCAGCACGCACCGCCTCGATCAATACATTCGGTTCAATCACCCCAAACTCAGCCAGCTTATCGCCGTGTAGCGCAGTGTAGAGCTCGGCGATGGAAAGCGTGGCCGTGCCCGGTTTGGCCACTACCAGCCCAGCCCCTAGGTTGGCCAACATCATCGCTTCGGGAAAGGCGTGGCCCGCCGCTAGCGCTAACCCCATTAAGCCAATAACGGTATCGCCCGCCCCTGTCACATCGAAGACTTCTTGAGCGCGGGTAGGCAGGTGTAGCGGCGCATGCCCATCACGAATCAACGTCATGCCCTTTTCGCTGCGGGTAATCAGCAATGCTTCCAGCTCAAGCTCAGCGCGCAGCGCTTCGCCGCGGCGGGATAACTCAGCATCGGTCGCACAATGGCCCACCACGGCTTCAAATTCGGTGAGATTGGGGGTAATTAAACTCGCCCCACGATATTTGCTGAAATCCTGCCCTTTCGGATCGATTAGCACCCGCTTACCCTGAGCTCTTGCATTGGCTATCAAGTTCTCTACTTGGTTCAGCGTGCCTTTGCCGTAGTCGGAAAGGATCACTATGTCGCAATCAGGGAGCGCCTTTTCTACCTGCGTCACTAGCTCAGTGGTATCGACACTGTCCAAGCGCTGCTCGAAATCCAGGCGCAGCAGCTGCTGGTTACGACTCATCACACGCAGCTTGGTAATCGTCGGCACCTCAGCGCTACGCTGAAAGTAAGTACTTACCCCTGAAGCACTCAAGCTGGCTTGTAGAATCTGTGCGTTGTCATCGTCTCCGATCACGCCCGCTAGCACCGCGTGGCCACCTAGGGAAGTAATGTTCAATGCCACATTGGCCGCCCCGCCTGGGCGATCTTCAACATCTTCCACGCGCACCACCGGCACCGGCGCTTCGGGGGAAATGCGCGAGGTACCGCCATGCCAGTAGCGATCTAGCATGACATCGCCGACCACTAGCACGTGGGCATGTTCTAAGGCGGTTAAATCAATCTTCATCAGTGCTCCCTGCGCAGGCGGCAGACACGTTATGCGCCATCAGTGTATCCAGTTTAGCGATAACGTCGTCTGCTTTAATCAGCATCATGGCACTTGGGTGGCGTACCCGTTGGCCCCAGCTCACCTCATCTACCGACTTATGCAGATAAGTACGTACCGCTTCGGGGTAGGCGTTGACCGCAAAATCACGCCACAAATAGGGCGCGGCACGCTGGGGATTGGTCGATGCATAAAGGCCCAATGCCGGCGTTCCCATGGCATTGGCCATATGGATTGGGCCGGTATCCGGCGCTATCACCGCTTGGGCTTGATCGATCAACGCTAAAACCCCTTTTAAAGAGGTGCCGCCAATGGCGTTAATCACACTGGCTGGCTGGCAGAGCGCTTCGATTTGATCGCCGATCTCCCTCTCCAAGGCACTACCACCGCCGGTCAATACGCTTTTAAGACCGTGTTGCACCCAAGCATGTTCAATCACGCTAGCATAGCCTTCTACCGACCAGTTGCGAAAATTACGCAGGCGAACGTTGCTACACGGGTTAATGACGAGGTAAGGGGCCTCACCGCTGATCACCTGAGCCTCATTACGTGCCGTATCGGGCACAGGTAAATCCCACGTTAAGCGGTCATCCTCTACCCCGAGCACCCGGGCGAAGTCCATAAAGGACTCCAGCACATGGGCATTCGGGTGGGGCGCGAGCTGATGCTGGGTGAACCAGTGCTGAGCATCTTTGGCGCGCGCCTTGTCATAGCCCACACGTACGTCGGCCTTCAGCCCAAGTGACAGCACGCTGGCACGTATGGCCTGCTGCATATGCAGTAGTACATCGAAGCGCGTATCGGCAAGCTGCCGCCATAGCGCACGCATACCGGCAATACCGGTCGACTTGTCGTAAACAACGAACTCGACCCCGGAAAGCCCCGCCAGTAGACTGTGCTCCCCCTTACCGATAATCCAAGTAATGCGCGCATCGGGCCACTGGCGCTGCAACGCCCGCACAGTGGGCACGAGATTGCACACATCTCCTAGGGCGGAGAGGCGCAAAATGGCAATGTGGTTAGGCTGAACAGGCAGAGAGGGCTTCATGCGCTTAGCGGCACTCCGGCAGAGAAATTGGCTGATTTTACATGATGTAGACAGTTTATGTGACGCGCCGGGAACACACCAAATTGATCCAGACCTATTCACTCGCGATTACTGGTGTGAACGCGGATTAATTGTGGGCGAAGCGCCTGGCCGGGGCAGTAGCCTGTTTTTACAGGCAACCCCGACCGAGCAGTGGGTATTAAGGCCCTATCGCCGGGGGGGCATGGCGGCCAAACTCAGTGAGAAACGCTATTTATGGACTGGCGCTGAGCGCACCCGGGCATTTCGTGAACTGCGCTTAACCGCCAAGCTTTTTGAGCAAGGCCTACCGGTACCCCGCCCCGTAGCGAGCTGCGTTACCCACTATGGGCTTACTTATGAAGCCGCGTTGATTACCGTGCGCATTGCTGGCGCCAAAGCATTCGCTGAGTTACTCGTCAACGATCTGGCGGATGAAGCGTTATTAAAGCGTGTAGGTGCTATGATTTACAGCTTTCATCAAGCGGGACTTGATCATGTTGACCTGAACGCCCGCAATATTTTGATCGACCCCACGGGCGAGCCTTGGCTGATTGATTTTGATCGCTGCAGGCTACGGTCTCCAGGGAAGTGGGGGAAAGAAAATTTAGAGAGGCTGGAGCGCTCCATCAAAAAGTTCACCGAAGCGCCGTTTATGCCTATCATTTATAAAGGATACCGCTGCTAATTCAGTTGTTACCTAAACCGGGTATCAATTTTGAGTGTTCCTCTCTGGGTTCAGTTCATATAGCTTGATTCTCAAGCTTCCGCTGGCAGGCTTGGTAGCTACCCCATAACACCACAAGCCAAAAAGTGTAAATCATGACCCCGCTATTATGAGTCAAAAAAGCTTGTGAGAGACCAAAATCTATATAAGCGACCGGCAGCAGCGCCCCACCTACGGCTAATGATCGAAGTTCCAGATTAGGCGCATTCAACTGGCGCATAAATAGCCGCAGAGGTACCAGATAAAGTAATAGCAGAGCGGCAAGACCAAGGACTCCTCGTTTAGCGGTCGCATCCACAAACTCATTGTGTGCATGCTCATACTGAACAACGCCTGGATCAATCACACCAACCCCCGCTAGCGCCTGCATTCCGTGTTGATAACCATTGCTACCCCAGCCAAGTAGCGGTTTCTCAATGATTAGATGGGAGGCCCCCTTCCACATCTCAAAGCGCGCTCCCACTGAGGAGGTTCGGCTCTTGCCCGATACATAGCGTTCAATATCTTCGAACGCCTGATGGACACGTTGTTGAACACCTAGCTGAGGCACTGCATATACGCACAACGCCCCCAACAACACTATAGTTAAGGCGCCTATCTTCCAGTGCGTAGCGAGCTCATATCCATAGGCGCGATACAGCACCCAAAGTACAAAGGGAAGCCCTACCCATCCCCCTCTGCTACCGGAAAAGAGCGAACCCAAGACACCTCCCAGAGCCCCCAGAGTCAACAAAAGCAGCCACTGTTTGCGATTGGGCTGCACAATTGCCCAGCCCATACCGGCTAAACATAATATGCCCGTTAACATACTAATGTTCCCAAACTGGATAACATGGGTATACCCGCCTGCGCGCTCAACGCCTATAAGAAGCTTTTGCCAAGCGCCCCAGCTTCCAACAGCCACTCCCCCCACGGCCAGGCCACTCCATAGCCAACCTAGCCGTGGTGGATAGGCCAATATCAACGCTAATACAGGAACTACCAATATAAAACGCAATGGTTTATCCGCACCTCGAAATCCCTGCTCGTCGCTCCAGGCTTCGAATAGCCCCACCAGTGCGTAAAAAGCCAATACACCAATAACCCACCAATCTTGACGGTCAAAGCGTACATTTGTGCGGATGAAGGGCAGCGCAAAAGCGCCAAGCAGCAATAGCCCGGCGCCTACTGAGTAGCCTGAGGGTACAATTAGCGCAATGGCGCCCAGTAGCAACACCGCAACGGAGGTATACCCGCGCATCAGCGAAAAATGAGAGGGCGCAGAAGAGAGTGACGATAAGTCCATAAGTATTTCCGTTTGGGCACGGGGTGGAGAAAAGTCGCTATTCTGACAGACTCTTTACTGCGTGACAGCCAATCCTCTGCCAGGGTTCAATGTGAAGACTAGCTTGTATCTCAGCAGCAGTGGTTATAATTAACTATTTCGACTTCAAGGTTCACAGTCGTGCTTACAACTGTCCAGTCTTTTCAAAATATTTTTGCATTACTAAAAGGCCAATGAGGTGTTCTTGCTGATAATTTAAAAATGGTTTTACATAATCATTAGCATTTTGAATTATTTGCTTTGCCTCACCAAGGTGGCAAGAGTAATAAGCCATCTTCTCTTCTAAATCTGAGTAGTCATCAGCTACCTCAACGTAGTGATAGCCCGGTTTAAGCACTCCTTCCATAAACCAAGTCTCATACTTAGGCTTAGCCATAAAACATAAAGAGTTAGAGGCCATAATCCACTTGAGATTCGTCGCCACATCATTACCCTCTATACTCAGTATAAATTTATACTGCAATTGTTCACTAATACTCATAAACGGGCGTGCACAGGGATCACCTTGGACACCTTTACGTGTGTCTCCTACATCACACAGGGGGTGAGCGTAATACTGTTTAACAAATGCCTGACGGTGCGACTGATGACAGGCCCCACGCCACACCAGCTTATCTCTCTTTTCGTCAAAGCTTAGCGGATCGTTAACAAAATAATAATGTCTCACTCGGTTTAATTTCAGTAGGATAGAGTACTGATTATCTCGAGTAATGGGGCGGCTTTTTACAAAAGCAGGCTCTTGAGGTACGTTACGAACATCACCTGGTAAGAAATGGAATTGTAAGGACTCATTAAACCTCAACAAATAGCGTTTCATATCGATATAGTAAGACCAGCTTTTTTGTTTGGAAAAACTGCCGACTCTTTCCGCTTGCTGATTAAGGACACTCTGTCCAGAGAGCTTGTTATAGTAATTAACTCGACTTTCAATATAATATCGATCTCTACCTAGCGGCATTCTATTAAATGCATTGAGAATTTTTCTCTGCTCATAGTGATAGTATCTTTTAGGCAAGCCAATTTCAAAAACACCTTTACCGTAAAACAAAAATTTATGCTTGTTTGCTTTCCATCGTTTTTTCAAGGACATAAGCTTTAGCCTATACTGTCATAAGAAGTGTCACAGGAGCACTATATGGAGCGGTATAACGGCAAGTAAGCTGCGGCCATTGCATCAGGAGAGTAGTTCTCCAATTGAGCAAAAGCCCTATAAGATAATTCAGCCCTAAGCCGGCTATCATTCATCATTCTCTTGATACCATCGGCTAGCATTGCGGCATTATTTGGGGGCACTAAAAGACCCGTCTGTTCATGCGTTATTATATCAGGAATTCCCCCTACGTCGCTGGCAATAATGGAGACTTTAGCACTCATTATATCTAGGAGTACCGACCCTAATCCTTCATTCCGTGAAGGAAAGGCAAAAAGATCCAATGCTGGCATATAGTCACCAATATTGGCTTTGAAGCCCAACCAACGAACATTACTTAAAGATTCGCTCTCCTGTTGAAGCTTATGCTCATCTTCCCCCTTTCCAAAAAATACAAACAGCACCTCTGGATACGTTTTTTCAAACTGTCGAGCCACCTCTAGCAGTACTCTCTGCCCCTTATGGCGATCCACCAATGCCCCAATATGTCCCACAATAAAGCGTCCTGGGTACGTATCACGTATTTTTTTTGCAACATCAGGATTATGGCGAACAGGTGTATATGCACTTGCGATAACAAATATTGATCGCGGCACTAACGCATTAATCTCACGGGCAATGACATTTGAAATGGCGACACAACAGTGGGCGTAACGATAAAAAACCTTATTACTCCATTTACGTTTAATAGGGGTATCAACTCGGCGAGTAATAATATAAGGCGTACGAAACAGCACGCTATGTAGCCATGCCCAATGAACCGCTTTTGCCTCATGCGCATGGATAATCCCCCCCTTACCAGCCTGCCAATGGCCCGCTAATTGATGATTAGCATTAACAAATTCAACATCGGGAGTATCTGCTAGCTCAGCACGCAGCGGTGATGATGGCTGGCATACGAGCGTCTGGCGCCCTATCTCATCCTGTTTGGCTAATGCTTGTATCAACAGGACTGTTTGGCGTTCACCACCACGAAAGCCTCTGGCCAGATTGACATGAATGATGTGCAAAAGCGCCTCACGGGGGATATGGTAAATACAAAGCCGCTATAATAGCACCCACTACCTACTCACTAACAGGATCGGTATAATTATGCCCGCTGGCGTTAGCGTTGTTATCATCACTCGAAATGCAGCCTCGACGTTGAGACATACGCTGGATGCGCTGCAATGCTTCGAAAACGTTGTGATTTATGATAACGGATCCAGCGACGAGACCTTACCTATTGCAGCAAGCTATCCAAACGTTTCCCTTTACGAAGGTGATTTTCTAGGCTTCGGACCTACTAAACGTCATGCCGTTTCCTTAGCTAAACACGATTGGATACTCTCACTGGATGCAGACGAGGCCCCCTCAAAAGCGCTCATTGAGTCGCTTACATCTTGGGTCAATAGCGCATCACCCAATGACCTTGGTGAAATAGTGCGCGAGAACTGGATGATGGGGCAACCTGTTCGCTACTCTGGATGGGGTAATGACTGGCTCATTCGGGTATTCAATCGTCGCAATCATAATTTTAATGACGCCATGGTTCATGAAGCAATCGCTGTAAGCAGCGTTAGCCGGATACAGCGCTTATCGGGTAGTATTGAACATACGGCTGTTACGGATTTATCGCAGTTTTTAGAAAAAATTAATCGTTACTCTACTCTTCGCGCTGAGTCAGGAAAGCTTAAGATTTATTCAGTGCCGGTCATTTTTTTCAAAGCACTATTCGCTTTTCTGCGCACCTATTTTTTACAGCAAGCTTGGCGCGATGGATGGAGAGGGCTAGTGATAGCAGTATCGAATGCTAACGGCGTATTTTGGAAATATATGAAAAATTATTTGAAGGCTAGACATTAATTTTTAAAACCACTATCAGCAGGTTCTATCATGGAAGAGGTGCCAACCGCCGTTATTGCTATTCGTAAATTGAATAAGACTACTGGCGCAGCAAGAATTGCTTTGCAACAAATTTCTATTTTGAAAAGTATGGGTTATCGGGTCAAAGTTATATGCGAAAAAGCTAATAAAAAAACGGTAGCTTCCTATGGCGCGGATTTGAAGATCATTCCCAAGCTTCCTCTAAGCAGCTTCATAAGACGACTTTGGTTCAGCAAACGTGCAAATGCTTGGTGTCGTCAGCACAGACCTTCACTTGTGATTAGCCATGGAGATATGGAAAATTCAGATATCATTTATATGCATAATTGCATCGACTTAGCGCAGGAAATTATGTGCCCACATGTCGTTGGCAATCAAAGTGACGTATCCAAAATACATCATAGAGTTTTGCAAAAAAGTAAATACAAACTCGTTGTCGCGAACTCTCAAATGATGGCTAATGACTTGATCAAACGCTATAAAATCCCATCGGAAAAAGTTAGCATTTCTTATCCTGGCTTTGACGATCGACAGTTTAACACTTCAGTTAAAACAAGCTCTAGAATGAAACAGCGTGAAGAACTGGGTATTAAAGATAAAGAAAAACTCATAGGACTTATAACCTCGGGAGACTTCAAGAAAAGAAATCTTGACCTCTTTGCCGACATTGCGTATGAGCTAATTCACAACTCAGAGATCACATACCGTTTTTTGGTAATCGGCCAAGGAGATATAACTCCCTATAAAGAAAAAGCTACTAAACTTGGCATTGAAAAGCACTTTACGTGGAAAAAAACCGTTCCTAATGTAGAGTGCTACTATGTTGCTTTAGATGTTTTTGTATTACCTGCTCATATTGAAGAGTTCGGCTGTGTCGTGTTGGAAGCAATGGCGTGCTCAACCATTCCATTAATCTCCGAGCGGGTTGGAGCAGGTGAGTTACTTCAAAATGAATTAAAAGATTTGATTATAAAAGGATATGACTCAAAGGAATGGTTCCAAGCTATTGATAACATAAATCATAGCAATAACAGCAAGATAACAGAAAAATTAGTTAATACTGCAAAAAAATATTCTTACGATTATCAATATAATGTTCTTCAGGGATTGATTTCCCAGCACCTCCAAAATAGCATCAAGGATGAAGCATGTTTTACTCAATTAAAAGAATAGAAAAAGCAATAGAGCATGGCGATGAAATAGTAATTCATGATAATGATATTATATCTTATGGTTCGAATAGGGTTTGTTACTTATACAAGTCCAATCCCACAAAGCTAATAAAAGTTGCCCGGCACCCAGAGGATTGGGAGAGCGATCACAAACAAAGCTTTTCTGAATGGTATGTTTCAAAAAATATCACTTCAAAGGGTATAGAGTGCCGGGTCAGTTTATGCGAAAAGTGGGTACGAACCAATAAGGGGCCTGGTTTGGTGGTAAATAGAATTATTGACAATAAAGGCCAGTCTTTGACGTTAAGAAAACTTCTTTTCAGCAAAGAAATTAGTGTCGAGTCCGCCTTGAATATGATTGAAAAAATTATAAAGAATTTCTCTGAAATTGGCATCCCTGCCTCCGACTTCAATATCGACAACTTCATTTTTGAGGGTGATATTAATAACAGAAAGTTAATAATGGTTGATGGTTTTTCTCCTAAAAATCTTAACTTAAAAACTCATTTGCTTTTGCATAGTAAAGTATTGTCGAATTACTATACCAAGCGGAAATGGCGAAAAACAAAATCGAGATTCACCTATTGCGCAGAAAAAGTTTATGCTGGGAACTATCGCTTTGCGGCAGCGACTCCGCTACACGACATCACTCCTAGATACTCTAATAGCTCACCGAGGTGAATTCGTCATGGGTAATTGATTTAATAGCCAAATGCGCCTGATGACCAACATTCGCTTGATACGTAGGTTACATATGAATCCTCATGCTATTCAAAAAATAGCGATAATAACTATCGGCCTCTGCCTGGGTTATACCGTCACAGTAATGACCCGCCTGCCCTGGTGGACGCTATTTTTTGTAGCCGCAGCATGGATTGGTGTAGGGCATAAGCTACGCTGGGGCCGACCTGCCAACGCCCGTTATCGTAAAATGTGGCCCTGGTCACTGGTACCGTTAAGTCTTTGGGGTGTTTACGTTTACTTGGCGGATAGCTTTGGCATTGTCGATCTGGGTGCGGTGTTTTTTCACCTCCAGGCAGGCATGGCCGAGCATGGTGGCGCAGGCAAAATGATTTCAGCGGTGCTCTATACGTTGATAATGATCGGCGTACTAGCAGCCGTGACGTGGCTATCACGTCACGATCAGCGCTGGCGGTTAGCCGAGCGCTTTTTCGCTATTTTGTTGCTGGCTAGCAACCCGCTACTTTATGGCCTAGGTCAACGCAGCGCGTCGATAGTCACTGATGATGGCGCCTGGCTAGACCGACGCTATAAGCCACCCCCCACTGAACATTTAAGGGACGCACCTAACCTGCTCATCCTATATCTGGAAAGCATAGAACGCACCTACTCCAATGATATATTTGGGGATGCTTACGCCAGCCTCAACGAGTTGGGGAAACGGGGTACCGTCTTTGAGGGCGTGCGTCAGATGGATAATACGGGCTGGACGATGGCGGGCATGATTGCCAGCCAGTGCGGCGTGCCATTGATGCCTGCAGGGCTCCTTCATGACAGCCAGTTTGAGCCTCTTTCCAAGGTTGTCCCTGGCGTCGATTGTTTGGGCGACATCCTTGCTGAACAGGGCTACCAACTAAGCTATCTAGGCGGTGCTAGCACTCAGTTCGCGGGTAAAGGACTTTTCTATCGCGGCCACCAATTCAATACGGTGAAAGGGCGTGAAGATTTAGAGCCCCTGCTAGAGAATCCTGAGTATGTAAATAGCTGGGGCCTCTATGACGACACGCTGTATGACATCACCGCCGATGAAATCCGGCGTTTAGATAAAGAAGATAACGGCCCCTGGGGTGTGGTTAGCCTGAATTTAGCAGGCCATGCCCCCAATGGTTATCCCTCCCAATCATGCGTGGAACGACAAGGTGAGTTTGACGGCCAGGACATTCTTTACTCGGTGGAGTGCGCGACTTGGCTGGCTCAAGATTTGGTTGAACGGTTGGATTCTGAGGGTCTTCTCGATAATACCTTGGTGGTCATACTGAGCGACCATCTGACGATGCGCGTTTCTGTGTGGGATCAATTGACCGCGCTAGACCGCGACAACACGCTGATAATGCTGGGCAACGATATCGAGCCACAGCGTATTCGCCGAGACGCTACCATGCTGGATGTTTTCCCCACGATACTCGATGCGCTGGGCTTTAGTTTAGAGCGCGACCGCGCTGGATTGGGCACTTCGCTTTTCAGCAATAATCGTACGCTGGTAGAGGCCCACGGCATCGAAGTGCTTAATGAGCGTTTACGGGAAGAGACGGCGCTTCAGCACCGCCTTTGGGAGGGCATTTCCCCTCAGCGGCGCGAGCCCGATGAGCCTCCTCAAGAAGCCACTCAAGAGCAAACCCTAGAGACGCCTGCTGACGCGGCAGACGAAGTCGAGCTCATCCATTAACGATCACGCTCTCCCACTGATGAGCCGCGTGAATCTGTTGGTAGACTTGCTCAACGCTGAGCAAATTCAGGCAATTGGTATGCCCCAACGGGCAGGTACGCTGAAAGCAGGGAGAGCAGGAGAGCGCTAGGTAATGAATGACGGCGTTATCGGTCAGCGGCGGTGTGTAGGCGGGCGACGAAGAACCGTACAACGCATGGATACGAACGCCTACCGCTGCGGCCACATGCATTAATCCCGAGTCGTTGGTGACTACCTGTCTGCAGTCCGCCAACAAATCAACTGCATCGGCCAGCTGCGTTTTACCACACAGGTTATGCGCATGGGAAAGCCCCTGTGTGATCTCCTCTCCCGCTGGGTGATCCTTTGCCCCACCGAGTACGCGCACTTCGAACCCCTCTTCCACCAGCCGTTTGGCTAATGCATGAAAATAACTAACCGGCCACTGCTTGGCAGGGCCGTATTCCGCGCCAGGCATCATCCCAATCGCCGAACGCGATGAAAGCGAGTGCGTCAGGCGTAAATTAACCAGATTATCGCGGTCTATCTGCAGGCGTGGCTTAGGCACCGCAAAATCGCCGCTAGCCGCTTCTTCAAGCGGTAAACCCAGCGATACAAAGCGCTTTACCGTTTGATCCAGCACCTGTTTGTCGAGTTTGCGGCGCTCTTTAAGGAGCCCATAGCGATGTTCGCCTAAAAAACCTATACGCTCAGGAATGCGTGCCATAAAGGGAACCAGCGCGGCTTTCCACGAGCGTGGCAGTACAATGGCACGATCAAAACGTCCACGCAGGCGATTGGCGAGTTCACGGCGGCTGGCCAAGCCAAATTCACCGTGCCCCACTGCCAGTGGCAGCACTTCGTCCACTTCGGGCATCCGCTCTAAAATAGGCTGTGACCATGCTGGTGCAACCACGCCTATCGTCGTGCCTGGCTGACGGGCTTTTAGGGTCATAAACAGGCTCTGTGCCATGACCATATCGCCTACCCAAGAGGGGCCAATCACCAGCAAACGCTGAGCTGAGTTAGCCATTTAACCACTCCAAGTAGGCCTTTACCCCTTGAGCAACGGTTTTAAACTCCACATCGCAGCCGCTTTCGCGTAGCTGGCCAATATCAGCACGGGTATAGCTCTGATAACGTCCTTTCAGCTCTTCCGGGAAGGCAATGTAGTCAATCTCACCTTTACCATAAAAGTCGGTAACCGCCTCGCCAATGGCTTTAAAAGGCTCGGCCCGACCGGTGCCAAGATTGAAGATACCTGACTTGTCGGGATGATCTAAAAACCATAGGTTCACATCGACTACATCGCCCACATAAACAAAGTCGCGACTCTGCATGCCTGCCTCGTAGCCGTCATAACCGCCAAACAGCTTGAGCGTTTCGCCATTACGAATTTGCAGATGGTTGTGATAGGCCACACTGGCCATTTTGCCCTTATGCTGTTCACGGGGGCCGTAGACATTAAAATAACGAAAGCCCACTACTTGAGTGGTTAGCTCGCTCCAGCGCGAACGCACGTGCTGATCAAACAGCAGCTTGGAATAGCCGTATACGTTAAGCGGCTTTTCGCACTCGGGCACCTCTTTAAATACCTCGCTGCCGCCATAGGTGGCGGCTGACGAGGCGTATAAAAAAGGAATACTCTGCTGCTCGCAGTAATTAAGCAGCACTTTGGAGTACTCAAAGTTATTTTCCATCATGTAGTGGCCATCCCACTCGGTGGTATCTGAGCAGGCGCCTTCATGGAAAATAGCATCGATCTTAGGTAGCTCGACGTTATCACCGCGCAGGGCAGCTTTTACCCTGGCAAGAAAATCGTCTTTATCGAGATAATCCGCCAGCGTGCAGTCGGCTAAATTGACGAATTTGGTGCCATCGCGTAAATCGTCAACGACCATCACGTCATTTCGACCACGGGCGTTCAATGCTTTGACTATGTTGGCCCCGATAAAACCGGCACCGCCTGTTACCACAATCATACTGTTCTCCTTACCTAAAGCGGCTTGTTGGCATACTTGCCTATAACCCATCTGCCTAGGATTGTATACTTGACGCCTTATGAATTCATGGCCAACGGTGCTTTCCGCGATGAGTGTCTCGACAAACCAATCGACACCTGATGTGTCGACCTTTCAAGGCTTGATCCTTGCTCTGCAGCAGTACTGGGCAGAACAGGGTTGCGTCATCCTGCAACCGCTCGATATGGAAGTCGGCGCGGGCACCTTTCACCCCGCCACCTTCCTGCGAGCGATTGGTCCCGAAAGCTGGAATGCTGCCTATGTACAGCCTTCCCGCCGTCCTACTGACGGCCGCTATGGCGAAAACCCTAACCGCCTCCAGCACTATTACCAATTCCAGGTAGTGATGAAGCCATCACCAAGCAACTTTCAGGATCTCTATCTGGGCTCACTCAAACGCCTGGGTCTCGATCCGCTGGTTCACGATGTGCGCTTTGTCGAAGATAACTGGGAATCCCCTACCCTCGGCGCCTGGGGCCTGGGCTGGGAAATCTGGTTAAACGGTATGGAAGTAACCCAGTTTACCTACTTTCAGCAGGCCGGTGGCATCGAATGCTACCCGGTCACCGGCGAACTGACCTATGGGCTTGAGCGTATCGCCATGTACCTGCAGGACGTCGACAGTGTTTATGACCTGGTTTGGGCCATTGCCCCCGATGGCAGCAAAGTGACTTATGGCGATGTTTATCTGCAAAACGAGCGTGAACAGTCCGCCTACAATTTCGAACATGCCGATGTTGACCAGCTATTTGCTAACTTTGACCACCAGGAAAAAGAGTGTGGCAAGCTGCTCGTCGCCAGCCTGCCGCTGCCGGCCTACGAACAAGTTCTGAAGGCATCGCACACATTCAACCTGTTGGATGCCCGTCACGCCATCTCGGTCACCGAGCGTCAGCGCTTTATACTGCGCGTTCGCACCATGGCTCGGGATGTCGCCACTGCTTACTTTGAGTCGCGTAAGGCCGAAGGTTTCCCCATGGCGCCAGAAATTCTTCGCCGAGAACTGTTACAAGAGCTACTCGCCGATCAGGGAGACGACTAATGGCTGTTAATACGCTTTTACTAGAACTCGGTGCAGAAGAGCTACCGCCCACGGCCCTGGACGCTCTTTCCGACGCCTTCGCCGCAAGCATTGAGAAAGGCCTGCAAGAAGCCGATGTTCCCTTCGCCAGCGTTACCGCTTTTGCGACGCCACGGCGTTTAGCGGTGCAGGTGCATGAACTGGCCGATAAACAGCCTGACCGTGACGTTGAGCGCCGTGGCCCGGCGCTGGCAGCTGCCTTTAAGGATGGCGTTGCCACTAAAGCCGCGGAAGGCTTTGCCCGCTCTTGCGGGGTGAGCGTCGATGAGCTAATTCATTTAGAAACCGATAAAGGTACTTGGTTAGGTTTCCGTGAGCAGCAGCAGGGAGAGTCAATTCAAGCACTGCTGCCCGAGATTATCCGCAAATCAATCAGCACCCTCCCCGTGCCTAAAAACATGCGCTGGGGCGCTTCACGGGTTGAATTTTCCCGCCCCGTACACTGGCTGGTAGCCATCTACGGTAGCGACGTAGTGGCCGCCGAGGCACTGGGTCTAGAGGCTAGCTGTACCACCTACGGACACCGCTTCCACGCCCCTGATGCTATTCAGCTGGCGCACGCCGATGAGTATGTGGCGACGCTGGAAAATGCCTATGTACTGGTGGATCGTGAGCAACGTCGCGAGCGCATCCGCGAACAGGTATTAGCAGAGGCCGAAGTGCAGGAGGCCAATGCGGTTATCGACGAAGAGCTTCTAGTAGAAGTGAGCGGCTTGGTGGAATGGCCAGTCGCCCTTACCGGTAGCTTCGATGAACGCTTTCTGGAAGTACCCGCCGAGTGCTTGATCTCCTCAATGCAGGCTAACCAAAAATATTTTCACCTGCTGGACGACGCGGGCAAGCTAAAACCGCTATTTATCACCGTTGCCAATATCGACAGCGCTGACCCCGACCAGGTCATTGCCGGTAATGAGAAAGTCATTCGCCCGCGCTTAGCCGATGCAGCGTTTTTCTACGATACCGACCGCAAGCGCACATTAGCCTCGCGCATACCGCAGTTAGAGAGCGTGGTATTCCAGCAGCAGCTTGGCACCCTGGCGGATAAAGCTCGCCGCAGTTCGGTTATTGCGACGTTTATTGCCGAGCGTATCAATGGCAACGAAGCTCACGCCCAGCGCGCCGTGGCGCTCGCCAAGTGTGACCTTGTGACTGAGATGGTGCTCGAATTCCCTGAGCTCCAGGGCATTATGGGACGCTACTATGCTCAGCAGGATGGCGAACCCGCGGAAGTTGCCCAAGCCCTTGAGGAGCAGTACCTGCCCCGCTTTGCAACTGATACGATTCCCCAAAGTGCTACAGGCAAAGCATTAGCCCTGGCGGATCGCCTGGATACCCTGGTAGGCATCTTCGGGATTGGCCAACGTCCAACCGGTGCGAAAGATCCTTTCGCGTTACGTCGCGCTTCGATTGGCGTGCTTAACATTCTGGTCAAAGGCGAGTTGGATCTTGACCTTCGCGAGCTGCTTACGGTTGCCTCTGAGCAGCACCAGGGCCTCCCCAAGGCTGAGGGATTGGTTGAGGACGTGCTGACGTACATGCTGGATCGCTTCCGCGCCTGGGGCCAGGAAGAAGGTATCAGCGCGGAGATGTACCTTGCCGTACGTGCACGCCCAGTCACAAACCCGCTCGACTTCGCTCGCCGCTTGCGCGCGGTGAAGGCCTTTGCTCAGCGTGACGAAGCATCAGCGTTGGCAGCTGCTAACAAGCGCGTTTCGAATATTTTAGGCAAGCAGGAGCATGACGGCAGCACAGAGGTCGATCAACACTTGCTGCAGGAAGATGCCGAGCGGGCGCTGTTCGACGCTGTGACAGGTAGCCAAGCACAGGTGGCACCACTATTTGCTGCCGGTGACTACCAGCGTGCACTCGACTCACTTGCCACACTACGCGATCCAGTGGATGCCTTCTTTGATCAGGTGATGGTGATGGCGGACGACCCGGCTATTCAGCGTAATCGATTGGCGCTTCTTGCTTGCCTTCAAGCGCTGTTTTTAGAAGTCGCCGATATATCGCTGCTCCCTCAGTAGTCGTCGACTAATTTGTTCGCAACCCAAGCCCAGCCCTACCGGCTGGGCTTTTTACTGCTTGGGGTATAGGTGTTTCACGTGAAACATCTTTGCTAGATCGGGGTAAAATATTCATTCATCTCGCGGGCAGCATGCATCGCCGGCAACCGTACAAATAGGATCACTATGCTAAGTGCAGATAACCTTGTCATCTTGGATCGAGACGGCGTCATCAACCATGACTCTGATAACTACATCAAATCTCTCGACGAGTGGGTGCCCTACCCCTCTTCAGTCACTGCCATTGCCCGCCTCACTCGCACGGGATACACCGTTGCCGTCGCAACGAATCAATCAGGCATTGCCCGAGGCTATTATGATGAAGCAACCCTCCATGCGATGCATGAACACTTAATTTCGTTAGTAGAAGCGGAAGGCGGGCATATTGCTCATATTGCTTACTGCCCCCATGTGCCAAATGATAATTGCCAATGCCGTAAACCATTGCCAGGAATGCTAATACAGATCCAGCAGATCCTGGGGCTAGAAAGTTTAACGGGAAGCTGGATGGTCGGAGATAGTCTACGGGATATTCAGGCGGGCGAGGCAGTAGGCTGTAAAACAGCGCTGGTGAGAACCGGAAAAGGAGTTAAGACGGAGCAAAAAGGCGTTGGCCTTGAAAAAACCAAGGTCTTCGATGATTTAGCGCAATTTGTTGAGTGGCTCATTAAATAGCTAAACGACACCGAGTTGAAGAGTTATAACCGCTTTATGTTGCCTGCAAAACTTTGCCTAAAAGGAACTACCCTCTCCTGCTAAAGCATGCTGCTAATTTATTTACCAATAAAAGCGCCGCTATGGAATACATAGCGGCGCTTTTCATAGTGACATTAAATCATGTTAAGGCAAGACTCGTTAACGTAGTGTTTCACGTGAAACACTTGCTAGCACATCCATATCTTACACGTCTAAATTCGCCACCAGTGCGTTGGTCTCAATAAAGTCACGACGCGGCTCAACGTCATCACCCATCAGGGTGTTGAACATCATATCAGCCCCCACGGCATCTTCAATCGTCACCCGCAGCATGCGGCGGCTATCGGGATCCATGGTGGTATCCCAGAGCTGATCTGGGTTCATTTCACCCAAGCCCTTATAACGCTGCACAGATAGCCCACGCTGGCCCTCTTGCATTAGCCATGCCAGCACTTCTGAGAAGTGCGACACAGGCTTCTGACGCTCACCACGGGCAATAAAGGCGCCCTCTTCCAGAAAGCCATCCAGGGTTTCGCCCAGCTCAGCGATACCGCGATAGTCGGCACTTTCAAAGAAATCAAGACCCCACCTATACTCAGTCGTCACACCGTGAGCAACCAGCGAGACGGTGGGTAGGAAAAGTCCACGCTCAGAATCTTCTTGAAGATGGAAGTGGTAACGAGGCCCGCCTTCATAGGCAACCATATCATCCATTATCTTCTGGAGTTCATCAATCCAGTTCTGCATGGTCACACGGTCTTTCAGGCTCTCTTCACCCTTCAGTGCCGAAGCATGAACGATTTGCTTAAGCACTTCATTGGGATATACCCGCGACAAGCGATCAATCCGCTTCATCACATTGCGGTACTGGTTCACTAACGCTTCAAGCTGCGAACCGGAAATACCTGGTGCATTCGCGTTAACATGCAGGCCTGCACCATCCAAGGCCGTGGTGGTTAAATAATCCACCATTGCCTGTTCATCTTTCAGGTAAAGCTCTTGCTTGCCGCGCTTAATTTTATAAAGGGGTGGTTGCGCGATAAAGATATGACCACGCTCTATCAACTCCGGCATCTGACGGAAGAAGAACGTCAACAGCAGCGTTCGAATGTGCGAACCATCGACATCGGCATCGGTCATGATAATAACCGAGTGGTAACGCAACTTATCAGGATTAAACTCTTCACGGCCAATACCACAGCCCAGCGCCGTGATTAGCGTGCCCACCTCTGCAGAGGAGAGCATTTTATCAAAACGCGCTTTTTCAACGTTCAGGATTTTACCTTTGAGCGGCAAAATAGCCTGAGTACGGCGGTCGCGGCCCTGTTTGGCACTGCCACCTGCCGAGTCACCCTCCACCAAGTAAAGCTCTGACTGGCTGGGGTCTTTTTCTTGGCAATCCGCCAACTTGCCAGGTAAACCGGCAATATCCAACGCGCCTTTACGGCGGGTCATATCCCGCGCTTTGCGTGCTGCCTCACGTGCGCGGGCGGCATCCAGCATCTTATTAACGATCGCTTTGGCTTCATTAGGCTTTTCAACAAGATACTCGGAAAAGAGACGGCTCATTTCCTGCTCAACTGCTGTCTTCACTTCGCTGGAGACTAGCTTATCTTTTGTTTGAGACGAAAACTTAGGATCCGGAACCTTAACTGAAATAATAGCCGTTAGCCCCTCACGAGCATCATCGCCCGTGGTATTCACCTTGGCTTTTTTCAGCAGGTTTTCAGCTTCAATATAGTTATTGAGCGTACGGGTAAGACCTGCCCGGAACCCCGCCAAGTGCGCGCCGCCGTCTCGCTGAGGAATATTATTGGTATAGCAGAAAATGTTTTCAGTGAAGGCTTCGCTCCACTGCATGGCTACCTCTACTTCAACGCCATCATCACGAACAGCGTTAAAGTGGAATACTGGGTTAATCACACTTTTATTGGTATTGAGGTGATCAACAAAGGCTCTCAAACCACCTTCGTAGTGAAACAGCTCTTCTTTGCCGCTGCGCTCATCCAGCAAGCGGATAGCCACACCGGAGTTCAAGAAGGAGAGTTCGCGTAGCCGTTTGGCTAAAATATCAAAATGGAACTCGATATTACCAAAGGTTTCTGGCGATGGGCGAAAGTGAACCCGGGTACCGCTTTTTTCGGTTTTGCCCACAACGCCCAGTGGCGCTTGAGGAACACCGTGACGGTACATTTGTTCGAATACTTCACCCTGACGCCAAATCGTTAGGCGCAGCTCAGCGGAAAGCGCATTGACAACAGAGACACCGACGCCGTGCAAACCACCGGAAACCTTGTAGGAGTTATCATCGAATTTACCGCCTGCGTGCAGAACCGTCATAATAACTTCTGCAGCGGAAACACCTTCCCCTTCATGAAGCTCGGTAGGTACGCCACGGCCGTTATCACTCACGGTGACCGACTCATCGGGGTGGATGACAACGCGAATTTCACTGCAATGCCCAGCCAATGCTTCGTCGATGGAGTTATCCACCAATTCGAAAACCATGTGGTGGAGACCAGTACCGTCGTCGGTGTCACCAATATACATTCCTGGCCGCTTACGTACCGCGTCCAGTCCCTTGAGCACCTTGATGCTTGATGAATCGTAAGCCTGCTCGCTCATTGACCACTCCGTTGTGAAGTCTGTCTCATCCTGTATCGTCCTACCCTTTCTGCATTAGTCGGCTTTCTCTAAATCACTAAGCCCCTCTTTGCCATGTTTCACGTGAAACATTTTTACAGGGGTATCAGTGCGCCAGGCATTCTTTAATGTAGAAGGTTCGACACTGGTAATAAATGCTTGGCACTGCATATCTTCGAGTAAACCACAAAACTGATAACGATTTTGCTCGTCAAGTTCTGCGGGCAAATCGTCGATAAGATAAATACAGTGCCGCTGTGCTGTTCTTTCCAGAAACCGCCCTTGGGCAAGCTTTAATGCACTCACCACTAACTTTTGCTGGCCTCTGGAAAGCACTTCTACAGCAGGCTGTTTGTTTATCCTGATACGTAAGTCAGCGCGCTGCGGTCCTTGCTGAGTAAACCCCATCTGCTGATCAGTTGGTCGACTATCATGTAACACCGCTGCAAGAGATCGATCTTTATCCCAACCTCTAGCGTAGTGAAGCGACAATCCCGGCAAGGGAAGCAACACCTTAAGGGTCTCTTCAAAGACGGGCAAAAAATCACTAAACCAAGCACGGCGCAACGTATCCATCTGTTCACCCCAAGTGGCTAGCTCCTGCTCCCACACCACCATTTCCTGAGGCTGTATTCTACCACGCCTGAGAAGTGCATTCCGATGTTTCAACGCACGTCGTGTGCGCTTCCAGATGGCTAAAAAGTCATGTTTAACGTGAAACACGCCCCAGTCGAGAAACTCACGACGTCCGGCTGGAGAACCTTCCAGCAATCGAAAAGCATCTGGGTTAATTAATTGAAGTGGCATCGCCTCTACCAACTCCGCCAACCGAGCGTTTTTATCACCCTTTAAACGTAGTTCCAGCTCTCTCTGAGCACGCAAACGGCGCACACCAAGGGTAATCTCAGGCTCTCCACTTAACCGTCCGTACAGCGTCATATACGGCTTATCCGTTTGAATGGCGTGTTTTAACTGACGAGTGCGAAAAGAGCGCCCCATGCCTAGGATATGCACCCCCTCCAACAGGCTGGTTTTGCCGCTGCCATTAGCACCGCTAATGACATTGATATGCGAAGAGGGCGTTATCTCAACGGGTTGGAGATTGCGCAAAGCGTGGAAATTAAGCAGTGTCAGGCTCATCCTATTATCACCACTTAAAATATCCTCGAAAAAAGGGAGTATACCAACGCGTTAGCGGCGCTTCTGCTACCAGAAGCGCCGCTAACGTAGCTTGCTTACGTATTGCTGCTACACACCCAAATCGTTTACAGGCGCATCGGCATAACGACATAAAGTGCATCACCGCCGCCGGGCTCTTCCAGCAGCGCGCTACTGTTGGGGTCGGCCAGGGTAATCTGCACGCGCTCCTCATTTAGCACTGTCAGCACATCAACTAAATAGCCGACGTTAAAACCAACTTCCATTGCCCCGCCATTATACTCAACAGCGATATTCTCCTCCGCTTCTTCCTGCTCGGGATTGTTGGCCATTACCTTAAGGTTGTTCTCCTCAAGATAAAGGCGCACGCCACGGTACTTCTCATTAGAGAGGATGGCAGTACGTGAAAGTACTTGGCGAAGCTCCGCGCGCTCGGCAATCAGTACTTTATCGCCATTGCGCGGCACAACACGCTCATAATCAGGAAATTTACCGTCGATTAACTTGGAGGTGAAAGTAAAGTCACCGGTATGAGCACGCACATGGCTGGAGCCAAGCGTCAGGCTGACAGGCTCATCGCTATCGTCTAGCAAGCGCGAAAGCTCTAGAATCCCCTTCCGAGGCACAATCAGCTTTTGAGACTGGCTAACAGAGACTTCGATTGGCCGCGAACACATCGCCAAGCGGTGCCCGTCTGTAGCGACCGTGCGAAGTAAATTGCTTTGAATTTCCAGCAACATACCGTTGAGGTAATAACGCACGTCTTGCTGCGCCATGGCAAACGAGGTCGCTTCAATCAGATGCTTCAAGGTTCCACGGGGTACACTAATCTCCTGGCTACCGTCCGCATCTTCAATATTGGGAAATTCAGCGACCGGGAGAGTCGACAACGTAAAACGGGAGCGACCACTGCGCAGTACCGCGCGGCCCTCTTCAACGGCAAGCTGAATATCAGACTGATCGGGCAATGATTTACAGATATCCATCAGCTTACGGGCAGGCACTGTCGCGGAGCCCGCCTGATCGACCTGGCTTGCCACTGTGCGGCCCACGAGCTCGACTTCTAAGTCAGTGCCGGTGAGCGATACCTGGTCACCCTCTACCTGAATCAGCACATTAGACAGTACTGGCAGCGTCTGACGGCGCTCAACAACACCAGCGACCAGAGTCAGCGGACGTAGCAGCGCCTCTCGGGAAATCGAAAATTTCATCAATACTCCGGTTCTATATCCTGAAAGACCTGCGCATAACAGGCCCGTCCCATGGGATGATTAACTGGTCAACAGGCGCAGTAAATTCTTGTAATCCTCACGAATATCCGCGCTCTCTTCCTGCAATGATTTCACTTTTCGGCAAGCATGCAACACCGTTGTGTGGTCACGCCCACCAAAGGCATCGCCAATCTCAGGCAAGCTGTGATTGGTGAGCTCTTTAGCGAGCGCCATCGCCACCTGACGAGGGCGGGCAACCGAGCGTGAACGGCGCTTGGAGAGTAGATCCGCCACCTTAATTTTGTAATATTCTGCGACCGTGCGCTGAATATTATCTACCCCTACCTGCTTATCCTGAAGCGCTAACAGGTCTTTTAGAGACTCACGAATAAAGTCCTGGGTAATCGTTTTACCCATGAAGTGCGAATCAGCAATGACCTTTTTCAGCGCACCTTCCAATTCGCGCACGTTGGAACGAATTTTCTGCGCAATGAAGAAAGCCGCATCATGAGGCAAATCGACCTTAGCTTGGTCGGCCTTTTTCATCAAGATGGCCACACGGGTTTCAAGCTCTGGCGGCTCTATCGCGACCGTAAGGCCCCAACCAAAGCGTGATTTCAGGCGCTCCTCTACCCCACTGATCTCTTTAGGATAGCGATCAGAGGTGAGAATCATTTGCTGACCACCTTCTAATAACGCATTGAAGGTATGAAAAAACTCTTCTTGAGACCGCTCTTTTCCAGCAAAAAACTGAATATCATCAATAAGTAACGCATCAACACTGCGATAAAAACGCTTAAAATCATTAATCGCATTAAGCTGGAGCGCTTTAACCATATCGGCGACAAACCGCTCTGAGTGCAGGTATACCACCCGGGCGTTCTCACGCCGGGTTGCCAATGCGTTCCCCACCGCATGCATTAAGTGGGTTTTACCCAGGCCTACACCACCGTATAAAAACAATGGGTTATAAGCACCGCCAGGATTTTCAGACACCTGGCGGGAGGCGGCGCGAGCCAATTGGTTCGATTTACCTTCTACAAACGTATCGAAAGTAAAATTCGGATTAAGCCCGCTGCCATGTTTCAGACTGCCTTCTACCTGTACCTGACGTTCATTATTACGTCGACTCGGCGCTTCATCGCGCAGTCTATCGATTTCGCGCTCATCGGCGATATCGCCGCGGGGCGGCGTATGTACCGCAGGCGATGCTGGCCGCGACGGTGAAGCCGATACAGGATTACCTAAATCACGATGCTGAGGGGCCTGGGTGGCCAAGCGGCGACTACCCACCGTCAGGCTTACCTTTGGCGGTTTGGCCGGTGCAAGTTCTCGCATCAGCTCACTAATCCGCTTGGCATACTTATCGCTCACCCAATCGCGCACAAAACGATTCGGCGCCAATAAGCGCAGCTCGTTGGACTCTCCTTCTTCTGCCTGCAGCGGGCGTATCCAGGTATTGAACTGCTGTGAATTCAGCTCATCCTGCAGGTTGTCCAGGCACTGTTGCCAAAGCGTCAGTGACACTCATCTCACCATCGGTTGAAAACGGCCGACCATTGTAGCGCCCAAAGCCTCGGTTATCCACACGGGTTTACCCCTCAATCTTGGCCTGTGGACAACTTACAGTGAGCCTATGGGAAAACCTTGTGGAGGGAAGGGGACAATTGTTAAAAAGGTGTCTTATAAACGGGTTAATCACATCTAGCCAACACCTTGTGGACGGCTTATACGGGACTTACACACAGATTTTTTATTATCATAGGCCATTGAAAAGTAATAGTTAAAAACACTTATCCACAAATAGTATCCCCACTATTAATAACAACAGGTTTAGAACTACCTATTAGTAATAATAGTGACTTCATTAATCGTTACTCTCAGCGTATTAAGCACGCTGGCTGAGGTGTGTTAACGCTTTTATGCAAGGAAAAATTGCACCGAGCAGAGGAAGTCTCTACAATTTCCGGTCTTGAATTGAATCTCCCCGGCTAGTTCCTCACTGGACCGGGCTTTTTGGAATTCACTTTCCGTCCTAAACCACGTGGGAATAACGAGTTATGAAACGCACTTTTCAACCTAGCGTTCTCAAGCGCAAGCGCGCGCATGGCTTCCGTGCTCGTATGGCAACCAAAAACGGTCGCGCCGTCCTCGCACGTCGCCGTGCCAAGGGCCGCAAGCGTCTGAGCGCCTGATCTCAGATTGCGTGTGCCGCAGCAAGGCTTTCCCCGGCAATTACGGTTACTAAATGCTGGGGATTTTAGTCACGTGTTTGAGCAAGCCGACCTAAAAGTGCATGGCAAAGGTATGATGGCGTTAGTTCGCTTAAGTACTCGGGGTCATCCCCGCCTTGGACTGGTGGTCAGCAAAAAAAATGTTAAACGCGCCGTAGATCGCAACCGTTTCAAGCGTCTGGTTCGAGAATCCGTTCGTCTTCGTCAAGATCACCTGCCCTCAGTGGATATAGTGGTGCTTGCGCGACGCGGTGTTCAGGATATCGATAACGAGACTTTGCATCGCCAGTTACACGGCATGTGGAAACGACTACAGCGTGACGCACAGGCGGTGATCGCAGCACCAACGCCTAAGCGTGACACGTGACCTTTGGTGCACCCCTCGCCGCTCGACCTCGGCCTGCCAACTGGCAGGCTTTCGTGTGTCAAGAGTCGAGTAAATGACACTGCGCCATTAGCATGTTCACCACCCAGCGGGCAGAACCCTCATGGACGTAAAACGACTTTTATTACTGATTCCACTAGCCGTACTCGCTTACTTGCTAGTCGTCCAGTGGAATCAGGATTACGGGCAGCCGAATTACGATTCAGTGCCTGAAACGACGCAACGCAGCAATTCCACGTCTCCTAGCAATGCTGAAGATGGTGAAGGCGGCTTAGCAGTGCCAAGCGCGTCTTCACAGCAAAGTGCGGTAGGTGAAGGTATTCCTGATACCGAAAGCGATACATCAAGCCGCGACTTCATTGCCGTGACCACCGATGTTCTCGATGTGCGTATTGATCCACACGGTGGCGATATTGTTTATGCCGCGTTACCGCAGCACAAACTCTCCCTGGATTCAGACCGTAACTATGTGCTGTTATCCGATAACAGCAGCCGTAGCTACGTGGCTCGCTCAGGCCTGCAGCTCGATGGCCAAGCCAGCCGTATCGCGTTCACCCCTGAAAACTCTGAGTATCGTTTAGGCGATAACGATGATGAGCTAAGCGTTGATCTCACCGCTGATGTTAACGGCGTTGAGGTTATTAAACGGCTTACCTTTGAGCGCGGCAGCTATGCGGTCAACGTCAATTACTACTTGGCCAATAACACCGATGCACCCATTAGTGCGCGCTTTATTGGTCAGTTGGCACGCGACAATAGCCCTGACCCGTCAAGCGGTGTCTCTATGGGTATGAACTCCTATTTGGGGGCGGCTTACTCAACGCCTGATGCGCGCTACGAGAAGATCGACTTTGAGGATATTCAAAACCATAACTTTGAAAACCGTGAAGCACAGGGCGGCTGGATAGCCATTATTCAGCACTACTTTGTGTCAGCATGGGCGCCCCAGCAGGATCAGCAAAATCTTTTCTACGTCACTACCGACTCCAGTAATCGTAACGTCGTGGCCTTTGCTGGCCCCACCAACACAGTAGCCGTCGATAGTGAAACCACTCTAGGCGCCACTCTGTACGTGGGGCCAAAAGTGCAGGACTACTTGGAACAAGTCGCTCCTAACCTGCAATTAACCGTGGATTACGGCTGGTTATGGTTTATCGCTAACCCCCTCTTCTGGCTGCTGGATCATATCCACGATATCGTCGGCAACTGGGGTTGGTCGATTGTGCTGTTAACCGTGCTGGTTAAGACGGTGCTGTTCCCACTTTCCGCCAAAGCTTACAAATCCATGGGTCGGATGCGTAAATTGGGCCCGGAAATGCAGCGCCTAAAAGAGATGTATGGCGACGACCGGCAAAAAATGTCGCAAGAGATGATGAAGTTCTACCAGAAGGAGAAGATTAATCCGCTGGGGGGCTGTCTACCTATTGTGATTCAAATGCCTGTCTTCATCGCTCTCTACTGGATGTTGCTCGAGTCGGTTGAACTGCGTCACGCACCGTTCATCTTCTGGATTCAGGATCTATCGGTGAAGGATCCGTACTTCATTCTGCCGATTCTGATGGGTATTTCGATGTTCGTTCAGCAGATGTTGAACCCGACACCTCCGGATCCTATGCAGGCGAAGATCATGAAGATGCTACCCATCATCTTTACTTTCTTCTTCCTATGGTTTCCGGCCGGTCTGGTTATCTACTGGGTGGTCAACAACATCATTTCGGTGGCGCAGCAGTACTACATTACGCGCAAAATCGAAAATGATCCGAGTATCGGCAAAGGCATGAAAACCAAGTAGACTGCCTTTGTCATCGCCCTTCAGACCCCCGCCCCGAGCGGGGGTCTGGCGTTTTAAGGTCGACAAATCCAAACTATGTTGACCGATGCTAGACCGATCAAATACTACTACTGCCAATTGACTAAGAGATTCACCATGGCCGAACGCCTCTACACGCCTGACACCATTGCGGCGCTGGCAACTCCCCCAGGGCGCGGCGGCGTGGGTATTATCCGCGTCTCCGGCCCCGCCTGCCGCGAAATCGCTCAAGCCATGGTTGGGCATTGCCCTGCCCCGCGATACGCTCACTACGGCCCCTTCCAAGGCGCAGAAGGGAGCATTGATGAAGGCATCGCCCTGTTCTTCAGTGGCCCCCATTCGTTTACCGGTGAAGACGTACTGGAGCTCCAGGGACACGGCGGCCCAATTATTATGGATATGTTGCTGGAGCGCTGTGTGGCCTTGGGTGCTCGTTTGGCGCGGCCAGGAGAGTTTTCTGAGCGGGCGTTTTTGAACGACAAGCTCGACCTGGCCCAAGCAGAAGCCATTGCCGACCTCATCGATGCCACCTCACGCTCGGCGGCAGAAAACGCCGTGCGTTCGCTCCAGGGGGAGTTCTCAAAACGTGTATCTGCGCTGGTGGAGCGCTTGATAGAACTGCGCGTCTATGTGGAAGCAGCGATCGACTTCCCCGAAGAGGAGATCGACTTTCTTGCCGACGGTCACGTTGCCCAGCACTTAAGCAGCGTCCAGCAAGCGCTGAGCGACGTACGCCAGGCAGCAGGCCAAGGTGCACTGCTGCGCGAAGGGATGAGCGTGGTCATTGCCGGGCGGCCCAATGCGGGTAAGTCGAGCCTGCTAAATGCGCTGACCGAACAAGATACCGCCATTGTGACGGATATCGCGGGGACGACCCGGGACGTACTCCGTGAGCATATCCATATCGACGGTATGCCGCTGCATATTATCGACACCGCAGGATTGCGCGATACGCCCGATGCGGTGGAGAAAATTGGTGTCGCACGTGCCTGGGCCGAGATAGAGAAAGCCGACCGAGTGCTGCTACTCGTTGATGCCAGCACCACGGCTTCTACCGACCCCATGGCCATTTGGCCCGAGTTTGTCGCTCGCCTGCCCGACCAGACACGCTTAACCCTGGTACGTAATAAAATCGATACCAGTGCCGAACCGGCCGGTATTGATTTATCCACAACCACGCCAATCGTCAGGCTCTCGGCAAAAACCGGTACGGGTGTGGATAACTTAAAGGCTCATCTGAAGGATGTGATGGGCTTTGCCGCCACCACTGAGGGTCGCTTCTCCGCTCGCCGGCGCCACCTGGACGCCCTAGACCGTGCCATGGCAGCCCTTGATACCGGCCGCGCTCAGTTGGATGGCTATGGCGCAGGCGAACTGCTGGCGGAAGATTTGCGCGACGCCCAACAGGCCTTAGGCGAGATAACTGGCGAATTCAGCGCCGATGATTTACTGGGCGAGATTTTCGGCAGTTTTTGTATCGGTAAATAAAGCTACTTTTTTCAACAGCTACTCCCCAACCCACCAATCCGCCTGATAGCGACTATCAGCACCGAGCAGCGGGGTAATTTCTGCCATCGCTGCGTCCAGGCGTTTATCCAACCCCCAGGGCGGATTAATCACCAGCATACCGCTACCGAACATGCCGCGGGCCTGCTCTCCTGGTTCGCGCAGCAGCAGCTCGCTGCGCCATATCTTGCGTATTCCGCTGGCCTGCAGCACGTCCAATAGCATTTGGTGATGCCCGGCAGGCAACAACGGGTACCAGATCATCATCACCGCATGGCGAGCCTTTTCCAGCACCTGGATAGCGGTATCAGCGACCTCCTGATACTCCACCTTGCGTTCAAAGCTTGGGTCAATCAGCACGCATACCCTGGGTGTTGCTACCGGTAGCATCGCTCTAACCCCTGCTAGCCCGTCGCCATACACGCGCTTGGCCTGAACAGGGAACGCCTGGCTATTTAAGTGCTGGTGTTCGCCGGGGTGCAGCTCAAACAGGCACAGCCGGTCTTGCTCGCGCAGCGGCTGGCTCAGCCACCAGGGCGAGCCTGGGTAGAGGGTCAATTCATTACGATCTGGCTGAGCCCCAACAATAGTTTTTAACCAGCTACTCAGTAGCGCGTCGGTTAGCTGTTCACGCTTCTGCCACAGTGGCCAGATGCCCTCACGGTACTCTTGTAGTCGCTGGGTCTCTTTGGTGGCTAATGGATAAAGCCCTCTACCGGCATGTGTGTCTATATATGTAATAGATGTTTTTTTACGTAATAGATAATCAGTGACGGCGTAAAGCGTGAGATGCTTATGTGCATCGGCAAAATTACCGGCATGGTAGGCGTGTTGGTAGGACAGCATGGTAGCTCGTAAACAGGTGAACGAAAAAAGCCCGCTATAGAAGCATAGCGGGCTTTGAGCGGCAATGTGCAGCTTTAAGAGGCTTACTTAGCTCTGGCCGTTACCAGTAGGGGTTAAGGTAATTTCTACCCGACGGTTTTGAGCACGGCCCTGCTCATTGTCGTTGCTGGCGACTGGCCGAGTAGCACCGTAACCAGAAGTATTCAGGCGCATGGATGAAACGCCGTTCTGAGACAAGTAGCTGGCCACGGCTTGGGCACGACGCTCAGATAGACGCTGGTTATAGCTCGCATCACCGGTACTGTCAGTGTGGCCAGCGATACTAACGCGGGTATCCTGGTACTGGGAAAGTACATTAGCCACTTCATTGAGTGAACCACGCGCTTCACTAGTCAACTCAGCAGAGTCAAAGCCAAAGGTAACGCCGCTGGGCATATTGAGCACGATATCGTCACCACGACGATCAATCTCAATACGTGACCCTTGCAGGTTTTCACGCAGTTGCTGCTCTTGGCGATCCATGTAGACACCAATACCGGCGCCCGCCGCCGCGCCCACAGCCGCACCAATTAACGCACGATCCCGGCGGCTGGTACTACCATCGCCAGAAAGTGCCCCAGCAGCGGCACCAACGGCGGCACCAATCCCGGTACCCATCGCGGTGCTAGAGCGCTGCGTTTGGCCACCGTAAGGATCCGATGTAGCACAACCGGCCAGTAGAATAGCAGCCGCCAACGGTGTCAGTAGTCTAGAAATTCGCATCACTCACTCCTTGTTATGTTCGAGACATCTTTATATTCATCGCTAATCAATCATCACTGATCAAGGCTAGCAACTCATTCAAGAATAATAGACCTTGAGGCGATGCACGCAGCTTTTCAGGCATTTGCATCAAAAGTCCTTTTTTCTCGGCGGATTGTAAACGCGCCAGTAACATAGCATTTGGCTGCCCAGTGTTAGCTCTCCATGTCTCAAGTGACACCCCGTCGGTGAGCCGTAAAGCGTTCATGGCAAACTCTAACGGCAGCTCATCCGCTTTTATAAGCTGCTTACCGGCTATAAAGCCACGCAGGTCACCCGTGCGCTTTAAATATGCGTCCGGCTGGCGAGTTTTCCAGCGCCGCTCAATGTACCACTCCCCATTTGGGTCAATACGGCTAAGCTTGCCATGGGCACCCGCACCAATCCCGAGGTAATCACCAAACTGCCAGTAATTAAGGTTATGGCGGCTCTGATGATCAGCGGCTGCGTAAGCCGAAATCTCGTAGCGTTTAAACCCCGCCTTCTCTAAAAGCTGATGTCCCGTGTCCTGAATATCCCAAAGCGCCTCCTCTTCAGGCAGCACCGGCGGGTGAGAGTGAAAAGCGGTATTAGGCTCAAGGGTCAACTGATACCAGGAGAGATGTTCAGGTGCCAACGCCAGCGCTTGGTTAATATCATCCAGTGCCAATTGAGGCGTTTGATCAGGCAAGCCGTGCATAAGGTCAATATTAATGTTGCTAAAACCTGCCTGGCGAGCCTGCGTCACCGCAGTAATCGCTTCATCACCGCTATGAATTCGCCCCAGTGCATGCAGTTGATCGGGCTGAAAACTTTGAATACCCAGCGAGAGACGGTTAATCCCTGCTTTCCGGTAACCAATGAAACGCTCTTGCTCAGTGGTTCCTGGGTTCGCCTCTAAGGTAATCTCAATACCATCCGCGAAGGGTAAACGGGCTTCGATCTGTTTCAATAATTGTTCGTAAAACGCTGGCGACAGTAGGCTGGGTGTCCCACCGCCAATAAAGATCGTGTGAATTTCACGGCCAGCCACCAGATTAAGATCGTTATCCAAATCTTGTAACAGCGCATCTAAATAGGCGGCTTCAGGTAAATCCCGCGGTGTAAAACCGTGCGTGCCTGGCTCATGAGAATTGAAATCACAATATGGGCATTTACGGACACACCAGGGCGTGTGGATATAGAGAGAGAGTGGCGGCAGCGTATCAGCCATGCGCCACCTTCAGCAGCTCCACTAACCCCTGCAACGCGCGACCACGATGGCTAAGGCGATTTTTGCTTTCGCTGGGCAGCTCGGCAACGCTCATACCCTGATCGGGTAACCAGAAAAGCGGATCATAGCCGAATCCTTCCTTTCCCCGAGGATGAGCAAGAATCTCGCCTTCCCAACTTCGCTGCACAATGACAGGCACCGGGTCTTTCGGGTGGCGTAAATAAACTAGCACGCACCAGTAACGTCCACTCCGCTGGCCTTCCGCACAGTCACTTAATGCGGTTAACAACGTCTGGTTATTTTTCTCGTCGCTTCTCGGCTCACCGCCATACCGAGCGGAATAGATCCCGGGCGCACCATTGAGTGCATCTACTTCAAGCCCAGAATCGTCAGCTAATGCCGGCAATCCACTGATGAGGCTCGCTTCACGCGCTTTTAACAGTGCATTTTCGACGAAGGTTAGCCCTGTCTCTTCCACATCAGTGACACCAAAATCCGCCTGGGGTCGAACATCGAAACCCAAAGGGGAAAGTAATTGATTGAATTCTCTTAATTTTCCTGCATTGCCACTGGCAAGAACAAGGGTATTGACGGCGGCCATGGTATGTACTCCTAACAGTAGAGCATCAGTTTACGCGCTCAAAGATCGTATCAAAAGCCAGCAAAATGTTATCAAATGTATCTAATGATAAATAACTACAAAAACTCATTATCCTTAACAAGTAGTTGTTTTATAGAGATAAATTTTATAAAAGAAAATATAAGCCTTAATACAAGCAAAATAATTAGTAACAAAACTTTACGAAAAGCATCTTATGGTCAACACTTCTCTTGCTACCCGCTCACTCTTTCTTTCCACGAGGGCACCCCAATGTCGCAGGAAAAGTCTACCGGAACGGTGTATGTCGTTACCGAAAAAAGTCCCCAAGTCCAGCTGTTCGCTGAATACTTGAACAAGCACACCGGTTGCCAAATTAGTATCCATTCTCCCCACGCGGCGCTACCCATTTCTGCTTCCGGCAACATGTTGATTCTTATCGATAGTGATCATATAGGCATTGATGCACTGCCCGAATGGCAAGATAAGTTACCCGATGCACTCACTAAAACTCCCCTGGCCGCCTTTAACATTCACGATATGGATCACGCCCTTGAAGCGCTTTCATGCGCACAGCTAAAAGGCGTGTTTTATCGTAATGAAAGCCTTGAGGTCATCTGTAAAGGCATAACCGCGCTACTCGAAGGAGAGCTGTGGATGTCACGGGATTTGATGGCGCGTTTGATTCTGTTCTATCGCAAATACCAGAGTAATGCCTTTCGCCCAGCCTGCGGACTCACTAACCGAGAAATGGAAATTATTTCCCTACTTAGCGCAGGCTCTTCAAATCAACAAATTGCCGAAAAACTGTTTGTTAGTGAACACACCGTTAAGTCACACCTTTACAACATTTTTCGCAAAATTAACGTTCACAACCGCATTCAAGCGCTCAATTGGATTCATCAGAATCTGGGCCCAATTCTGCC
The DNA here is from genome assembly GCF_020595105.1 of Halomonas sp. FeN2. Lineage (NCBI taxonomy): Bacteria > Pseudomonadati > Pseudomonadota > Gammaproteobacteria > Oceanospirillales > Halomonadaceae > Halomonas > Halomonas sp. FeN2. The sequence goes on along the minus strand of NZ_CP074200.1, from coordinate 2,518,609 downwards.
CAATATTGAGGCCGCACGCAGTCTTCAACGACATCGTTCGCGCTAATGCGCAAGGGTAACTGTCATGTCATCAATGAACCGTTTATCCATCAATGTTTTCTTAATGGCGGTATGGATCGGGTCATCTTTAGCATTAGCTAACGAACCAGCAAACCCAACCGATGCATTACCTGCCAACGAACAAGAAGCGATTGACGCTATTAATCAGCTCTCCAGTCCTGATGGGCCTGAAGTGCAAGGCAGCACTAACGGAGGAAGTGAGCTAACTGGCGTCATGGTAGATAGAACAATCACCATGGCCGGTAAAACCTTCTACCGAGCCTTTAGCCAGCGGGCAATGGATAACCTGATTATCGGCAATGCCACCATCACTATTAAAGAGCGCCCCGATGCACGATGGGGAAGCCAAGTATGGGTGATGGAAGGTAACCGTATGTATTTCCGTACACAGCTCTCCCCCAGGATCAATGAAGCTGATCGTGCCGCTGGGGAAGCCGTGCAAACCGTCGAAGAAGCGCTGCTACGCCAACAGCTAGCCTCTGCGCTTACCTCTGACAAAGACCTGGGAAAAGAGGAGTTAAACTAATGAAAACAAATCGTTTACGTCCATCAGTAAAGTTGCTGACCGCAACCTCACTGTTAAGCGCACTATCACTTTCGGCCTTTGCCGGAGACCTCGTCTACCAACCCATTAATCCCTCATTCGGTGGTGATCCTTTCGTAGGTAGTTATCTACTGAGTAAGGCCCAGTCTCAGGATACCAATACAGATCCTAATGCTCGACGATCCGAACCATTGTCTTCAACAGCACGTTTGATTCAGAGCCTTGAAAGCCGACTTATTTCCCAACTTATTAGCGATGTAGGGAATGGCGATGTAGGTGAAGGCAGCTTTGATAGCGATGAGTTTGGTGTCGTGGTAAGGGATAACGGGGGGCAACTGACCGTTCAAGTGGTAGATAAAGTTACCGGCGACGTTACCACTATTAACGTCGGCGGTTTATTCAATCCTTAAGTCAAATTGTTGTACTCATGCTTAAAAATTAAGACGCAATAAAACAAGGGAACAATCATGAGAATCTTACTTGTTGGAATAATGGCAGTTTGGCTAAGTGGCTGTGCTGGCACCGTTGCTACCTCGGAAAATCTAGAAGGTGCCCCTCCTACGCTTACTCCTAGAGGTGCTGCATACCAAGACCTTGTGTCGCTGCCGCCTCCCGCCGGTCGTATCTTTGTTTCGGTATATGATTTCCGAGACCAGACAGGCCAGTATCGACCGGCACCGGCCAGTACCTTTTCCACGGCAGTCACACAAGGGGCAGCAGCAATGCTGACCGGGGCACTTGCAGACTCAGGTTGGTTTATCCCACTTGAGCGTGTTGGGTTGCAAAACCTGCTCACTGAGCGGCGTATCATCCGAGCAGAATTTGAACGCTTTGGTCAACCTGATACGCTGCCTTCACTTAGAGCGGCTTCCGTAATGCTGGAAGGCGGTATTATCGCCTATGAATCCAACGTACGTACCGGTGGTGCTGGCGTGGAGTACTTCGGGATCGGTGCATCAGGCCAATACCAAGTCGATCAGGTTACTGTGAATCTTAGAGCGGTAGAAATTTCGACTGGTGAAGTACTGGCAAACGTTACCACTACCAAAACTATCTATTCCAAAGAATTAAGAGCCGGTGTATACCGTTTCATCGACTTCAGTAGGCTACTTGAAGCAGAAGCTGGCATTACGACCAACGAGCCCGTACAAATGGCGGTGATGTCTGCCATCGAGTCTTCGGTCATTCATTTGATCGCACAAGGGGTGGAAAATCGACTGTGGAACCTACCTAACAATATAAATTTCGATGAAACGATATTGTCTGATTACATTAACGCCCCAATACCGCAGCTATAACTAATAAAATATAACTTGATATAACTACTGCTGTATAACTCAGCCACATCAATCAAGGGAACCTTCAAGGTCATGCTAAAGCATGGCCTTTTTAAAGTAAAATTCTATTTCTTTTTAAATAATTGAATTATATATAAATATTAATATCCCTATCAATAACCATTTACTGACTCTAAGTAGATTCATGGCCAATGCTACTTGATATAAATAATATTTTTATTGTTAGAAAAACTATTTTTAAAAAAGTCAAACCAAAAATTTCCTATACCAAAAAGGTTCAGAAGCCACAATAAGGTCATCTAAAAATAAACAGACATCCTTTGGAAGGGATAATAAGTGAATAACTGTTATGGCCATATCCCAATAAGGCGCATTTTGAAATGGTTTTTATTAGAATTAGCACTATCAATTATATTAGTTATAACGATATTTTCTTTCAGTGACAAATTAAAATTCAACATTAGCGCTTAACGCCGATATTCGTCAATTCGGCATAGCAAGCGACATCAGGATTACAAAATCGGGGAGTGACCTGCGGAGCATCAGTTTCGAACACCAAGCGTATTCGGACAATGCACTGCCGGTCATCATCGATGAACCACTGAATGGCATCAGGCTAGCTCAGTGATCACCAAAGCAAGATGATCGAAACCAAAGGGGAAATACCATGAAACTGCAACTTACCGTAATTGCTGCTGCTATTGCTCTTTCTGCCAGTGCCGCCTCATTGGCAGATGCAAGAGATCCTGTTTATGAAGTTAATGGTAATACTATGAATAACGGAAAGGGGGCATTTGATCAACAAGGAGTGATACGATCCGATATGGATGGTTGGAGCTCATTAAACATAGATAATGGCACTGCCGGTGTACGCGAAACAGACCATGAGCAAATCAATCAGACAGGCAGTACGTTGAACTCAGCACAGGCTGGTACTGAGCAATATTCTGAGATCATTCAAAGCGGCCCGTATGGTGGCTCTTCAACTGGAAATGAAGCTTATGTAGATCAAGGTCAAAATGGCGGAGGCAGTGAAGAGAACGTTTCTCTTATAAAGCAAATTAATGGATCCACTAACAAAGCAACTGTGTATCAAAAAGGGAATGGTTTCAATGAATCGCGTGTAGTTCAAATTAATGGGGATGCAAACACGGCAGCTGTAAACCAATATGGTATGAACGACCAGTCAGACATCAGCCAGTCCTATGGTGACCACAATACAGCTACAGTTAATCAATATAATGGAGAATATAATCAATCCATTATTATACAACGTAATGGGGACTGGAATAAAGCAACGGTTGAACAACGAAATAGTAACTGGAGTGATTCGTACATTGAGCAGAATGGATTTAATAACACAGCAGACGTAAGTCAACGAAATAATTCAGACTATAGTGACTCAATAATTCGTCAATCCGGTGATTATAATGAAGCCGAAGTTGATCAGCAAAATAACTCTGATCAAACTTGGAGTTTTATCGAGCAGCGTGATAATAATCACTTAGCCGAAGTCACTCAAAATAATGCTGATTTGAGCGCCTCATATATATACCAGGGTGGCAATAGTGGAGGGCATGAGGCCTATGTGACACAGCAAAACGAGTACAGTAGTGTATCAATGGTTCGTCAGAACGGGACTACAGCTATTGCCAACCATACTCAAACTGGTGGCTCGGGCAACGTCGCAAGCTCGTACCAGTGGTAAAAAGATATCCAATATATGACTATATTTACAGCCGCCCTAAGGGGCGGTTTTTTATTACCACTACTTATAAATTGACAGATAGCTTGATAAGTATGAAAAAAACCATTTACTAGTTACTCATAACTATTAGTTTTTTAATATTTTGATTCAATTTAAGTAACTATGGTAACTCCGCCTATTCCCTCCATACTTAAGTCAACAAAAAGTTACATAAGAACACAATATACTAATGAGGATATGTCCGTGGAAACCAAATGGGTCTTCAGAAGCGCTCTGAAGCGTGGAATTGAATCTAAGAGCAGAGGCACTGAGGCCAGCTTACTCATCACGCTGGTACCAGTACTCATGGTGTTGTCATTGTCAACTTCTGTTTCTGCCGAGGAGAATAGCTTTAATGCTCCTCAAATAGACGAACGGAAAGCCCAAGTGGTTATCAATGAAAATAACGTACAACTGGATAGTTTTGAAGAGGCATTTGCTCAAAGCCGTGCCAATGTGGCGTTGATCCGACAAATTGGTGACGAAAATAATAGCACTATTAACCAGAACCTTAATAGTCATGGCCGCGCCAACCTAGCTTCAGTTTATCAGAACGGTAATTTTAACGAAGCCATTATTAATCAAGAAGGCTCAAATAATACCGGCCTTATACACCAAAACGGTAGTCGACACGAAGCCAGTATTACTCAGAGTGGTAACCAACTCGAGTCTCAAATTAATCAGTATGGGTTTGATAGTAACATCACAATTTCACATTCGGGGAGTGGCTACCAAGGCATTAGCGTTGAACAACAAGCATTTTCAGGCAATGCACGCTCGGTCACCGTCGAAAATTACTGAACAATAATCGTTGTTCAGTAATAACCAAAGCAAGTAAATCATAAAGGGGAAACACCATGAAAACTCAAATCACCACTATCGCTGCTGCCATTGCTCTTGCTATGAGTGCCACTGCTCTTGCAGGTAGCGATTCGACTATCGACCAAACAGGTGACGACAACGTCAATAACGTCACTCAGTATGGCACCCAAGAATCCAGAATTTATCAATATGGTGATGACAATACAGCCACTGTCACACAAGATGATAATTATCGTGGTGGGGAAAACTATTCCAATATCGAGCAAACAGATGACGGTAATAGTGCCGTCGTTAACCAACTAGGCTATAAAAATGATTCGGGTGTTTATCAGACAAGTGATGATAACAACGCCGATGTTTATCAAAACGGAAATTATAATGAATCATGGATTAAGCAAAGCGGCTGGGGTGACCATAGCGCTAAGGTAGTTCAGGAAGGCAAGTCAAATGATTCCGGCATTCAGCAATATGGTTGGAATAACTCAGCCGATGTTTATCAAAACGGATATGATAATGAATCATGGGTTGAGCAAAATAATAGTGGAAATAATGCTAACGTCGTACAAGAGGGTACGGAAAACAAATCTGGAATTCAACAAGAAGGTGGCTATTTATTTGGCAATACAGCTAATGTCAACCAAGATGGTTATAAAAATGAGTCGTGGATTGAGCAAGATGGCTCTTTTAACACGGATAGTGTAATCCAGAATGGAGACTACTTAGATAGTACGATTATCACTACTGGTTATAATAACACTAGCAATACCTATCAGTCAGGTATGTTCAATGACTCATTTATCAAAACTGATGGCAATTTTAATGTTCATTCAGTAACTCAATCGGGATATAGCCATAACTCACATATCTCTACCTACGGCAATGGTAACAGCAATACTGTTACTCAAGCCCAGTAATTTTTTGATGATATTTTCTCAACCGCCCCTATCCAGGGGCGGTTTTTTATTACCGAATAGAAACCGTCAAAGTACCACCTGCTCCTTGGGTAGACGAACTGGAACGATTACTGCCTTTCTGAATATCCACTTCCAACCGCTCATCGTCACTTAACAGTTTTACCGTTCCTTCAAGCTCTGTACCAGTAAAGGTGTACTCCGCAGGCACTGTGCCGCTCTCTTCAACGTGCTCGGTGGTTTCGCCTTCATGGGTAATGCGCCAGTGGGCGGAAAACTCGGCGCCTGGCGAACCGCTCATGGTGATATGAATTTGGGTCATGTCCTGCTCCTGAGGCGACTGTGCAGCCAGCGGCAAGCAGGCTAGCAGCCCTGCTGCGCAGATCACATATCGCCAATCCGTTGATCGTGTCATGAGTTTAGCTCTCAACTAACATAAGAGCCGCTCAAGGTGAGCGGCTCTTGCAGTATAGCGGGCTTTAAGTTACTTGCCGTTACATTACTGCGAAGGCTTTTTCTGCAGCATCCAGGGTGAACTGAATGTCTTCCGGTGTGTGAGCGCTGGACATAAAACCTGCTTCGTAAGCCGATGGCGCCAAGTAAACACCGTGATCGAGCATCGCACCAAAGAAGCGGCGGAAGGCATCCGGGTTACAGGCGGTGGCTTGGGCAAAGTTATCCACACGACTTTGAGAGGTGAAGAAGAGGCCGAACATACCGCCGGCCGACTGCGTCATCATCGGTACCCGTGCGGCATTGGCTCGCTCCTGAAGGCCCGCACAAAGGGTATTAACCCGTTGGGTAAGCGCATCGTGGAAGCCCGGCACCTGAAGTTTGGTTAACAGTGCCACACCTGCGGCCATCGCCAACGGGTTACCCGACAACGTGCCCGCTTGGTAAACCGGCCCCAGGGGGGAGATATTTTGCATTATCTCGCGCTTGCCACCAAAGGCGCCCACCGGCATGCCACCACCGACAATTTTTCCCAAGCAGGTTAGGTCGGGCACTATACCGAAGTGGGCTTGGGCACCGCCCAATGCCACGCGAAAACCGGTCATCACTTCGTCAAAAATAAGCACGCTGCCGTGCTCGTTACATACCCGGCGCAGGGTTTCCAAAAAGCCAGGTTGAGGCGGGATACAATTCATGTTGCCAGCAACGGGCTCAACAATAATGCAGGCAATTTGTTCACCGATTTCGCTAAAACACGCTTCAACCCCTTCAGGGTCATTAAACGAGAGGGTAATAGTGTGTTCAGCCAGCGATGCAGGCACGCCCGGCGAGCTGGGTTCGCCGTGGGTAAGCGCGCCTGAGCCTGCCTTAACCAGCAGTGAATCAGAGTGACCGTGGTAGTTACCCTCGAATTTAACGATCTTATCGCGGCCAGTGGTACCTCGCGCCAGGCGTATCGCCGACATGGTGGCTTCGGTGCCCGAACTGGTCATGCGCACCATATCCATGGAGGGGATCATCTCGCAGATCAAATCCGCCATGGTGGTTTCGACTGCGGTAGGGGTACCGAAGGACAGGCCGTTGTCTAATCGCGCCCGCACGGCTGCCAATACGTCTTGATCGGCATGCCCGGTGATCATGGGCCCCCAGGAGCCGACATAGTCCACGTAGCGATTACCTTCGACGTCAAACAGAAAGGCGCCTTGGGCACGCTCCATAAAGACCGGCGGGCGGTGTAAGCCTTTAAACGCCCGCACGGGCGAGTTTACCCCACCCGGTATATGGCGACTGGCAAGATCGAACAGTTCAGCTGATGTAGTCATGGCATCCTCTCGGTCGATGGCGTACAGAAGATAGGATTAAAAACGGACAGCCCGTGAAAAACGATGTGGCAAACATTGCCCGCTGGGCGGCTGAAAGCCTTGAGACAGGCTTTGCCAAGTAAAGTGCTGCGCCTGTTCACAAGCAGTTGGTAAGCGCTCACCAACTGCTAGGCGAGCGGCAATGGCCGATGCCAGCGTGCAGCCAGAACCATGGAAGATGTCGGGCAAACGTGGCCACTGCCACTGGCGAGTGGTATCGGGCGAGTGCAAGGTATGCACTACCTGCTGGTCATTGCCGGGCAGCGGCTCATCCGTGGCAGTGACCAGAATGGCTTGGCACCCTTGTGACATTAGTACCACCGCACGGGCCGTATCATCGAAAGGGGTCATTATGTCGGGCGTAAGCTGGGCCAGCTCAGCACGATTGGGGGTTAAGATATCCACAAGCGGAAGCAAGCGATCAATAAACAATTGACGCAAAGCAGGTGTGGATAACTCAGTCCCACCACCGGCCTTAAAGACCGGATCGGCCACAACGGGAATGCCTGGAAAACGGCGAATGATTTGCTCCGCTGCGCGCAGGGTATCTTCGTCAGCGAGTAGACCAATCTTTATCGCCGCGACCTGCATCTCACTAATTGCCTCGGCCATTTGGCGCATCGCGGCCGGCTCAGCAGGAATCACGCGGGTCACATTATGACAATTCTGTACCGTCAGCGCAGTGGGAATCGTTACCGCCCAACCACCACAGGCCGCAATGGCTTCACTGTCAGCAATTAACCCTGCGCCACCAGTCGGGTCATGCCCGGCGAGTACCAACACCACGGGAGGAAGCGGTTGGCGCATCAAAAGGGCTTCACAACGGCAAGCAGAATAATTGCCACGAGCGCGATCACCGGCGCTTCGTTAAACCAGCGGAAAAACACATGGCCTTTGGTACAGCGATCCTGGGCAAACTGCTTCAAATAGATCAAACAAACGTGATGATAGGCGATAAGTAGAACCACTAGTGCCAGCTTGGCGTGCATCCAGCCCTGGCTAAACCATTCGGGCACCAGGTAGAGCATCCAGCCACCAAAAATGAGTACCGCAATCATCGACGGCGTCATAATGCCACGGTAAAGCTTACGCTCCATGGTTTTGAAATAGCTAATGGCCTGTTCGTCGCCGTTATCCCGCGCGGTGGCGTGATACACATACAGGCGGGGTAAATAGAACAGCGCAGCGAACCACGTTACTACGGCCATTAAGTGAATAGCCTTTACCCATAGGTACATTGTCGCTCCTTAAAGAGATGAATCCTTCTCGCGTTTATCAGTGCCAAGGGCATCGGCGGCGCGTGGGTCAGTGTAGTGATAATAACGCTCGATGGCGCCACGGGTGATAATACCTGAAATACGCCGCTGCTTTGGGCGATAGCCATGAACAACGTAGAGCGCCCCTAGAGCGTTATCCTGCAGTTTTAGAAACGCTTCGGAAAGCGTTGCCTGTAAACCAATCGGCGCCAGCTCTAAACGCTGCCCGGGGATTTCCAGTAGATCAATCAGCTCATCCTCAGGCGGCTCTTCCCCCTGCAGCGCTTCATCGTGCTCAAGTAGCCAGCGTGCCAGTTCAGCGGCTTTTAGCGCCAGCACAGGTTTTTCCTCTGTTGACCGCTCAATCACTAACCACACCGGGTTATTCTCTAATAAAAGCCGCGCTTGGTCAGGGGTAATCATTCGCTCGGTGCGCACTAGTTGACGCTCCATCACCGCAGGCACTGAAACCCGTGAAAGTGCCTGCATCAACGGCTGCTGAAGCGGGTGCAGCCCGTAGCGCACCGTGCTGATAAAAAAACCTTCACAGCCGGTCAATTGACGCGAGGTTAAGCACGCCACCACCACCGCCAACATGCCGGGAAGCATAATACTCGGCGTATGGGTTAACTCCAAAAGTGCCATTAGGGCAGCCAGGGGCGCTTGTAACACCGCCCCCATCATTGCGGCCATACCTAGCATCGCGTAAATGCCCGGATCCGCGGCTTTATCAGACCAAAGCCAGCCCCCCAGTAAACCAAACAGCGCGCCTGTAGCAGCGCCTATAACCAGCACCGGGCCGATAATACCGATGGGAACACCGCCAGCGACAGTGAGCGCAGTAAGCAGCAGTTTGACGATCATCAGCGCCAGCAGCACTTTAATTTCCAACTGATTATTGAGCGCCGCCGCCACGCTGTCATAGCCGATGCCTTGAACCTGGGGGAACCACCAAGCCACTGCGCCAGTTGCCACCCCCACCAAGCCAAGACGCATCCAGAGCGGCCACTGCATAATCCGCTGACTGCGTGAAATATGAATAAACAAGCCTGCGAGTAGGCCAATCACAAGCCCCGTCACGACAATCCACGGCAAATTGATCAATGAGCCTAGTGCTATCTCAGGAATACGGAAGGCGGGCTCGTTGCCATAAGCCAACTGCGCCACCAGCGCCCCCATGGTGGAGGCCAATATCACCGGCATAAAGCTCATCAAGGTGTACTCCATCATCACCACTTCCATAGCGAAGATGACACCCGCAATGGGGGTATTAAAGGAAGCGGAGATGGCGGCTGCAGTCCCGCATGCAACCAGCACCCTAAGGCTGTTATTAGGCAGGCGCATCTGCTGGCCAAGCCCGCTGGCCGCCGCGGCCCCCAAGTGAATCGCCGGCCCCTCACGGCCAGCAGAGAGGCCACCCAGGACGGATATGACACCGACCCACCACTGGTTGAGCCAGTTGCGCAGGGGAAAACGGCCTTGGTGGTAGGTAAGCCGCTCGATCACATGGCCAACACCCAGCTTACGCGCCGCCGGTTTTTGCCTGTACAGCAACACTCCCACTAGCGTTACTGCCAGCATGGGCAACAGCGCGCGCAGCCACGACGCCATGCTTTCAAACGCTTCTGGGTCACCATCGGTCATGTAGAGCGCGGCGCCCGCTTCCAAAAGCAGCCGAAACGCTACCATCACAGCGCCGGTAATAACGCCTGAGACCAGCCCCAGCACACATAGCTGTGGAAGGGCGTCGACGTTGGCCAGCTGGCGACGAAAACTCTCTAAGGTAAAATCCGACAGGGAAAAACGCGCCACAGCGACCTTCCTGATGATGAGTTCTAGTGTTCTTATCTCTCTACTCTCTTGTGTATCATAGACTGCTAAGCTTCGACAGCGCGCAGCAATCCGCTTAGGCTGTATAACTGAAGCGAATGTGAAAACCGTTCTGCGTAACCCGCAAGGAGTGATTTGTGATTAAGGTCGGCATTGTTGGCGGTACCGGGTATACCGGCGTTGAGTTACTGCGGCTACTCGCCCAGCACCCCCAGGTCAACGTCGCCATGATTACCTCGCGCTCGGAAACCGGCGTCAAGGTGTGCGATATGTACCCCAACCTGCGCGGCCATTACGACACCTTGGCGTTTAGCGAGCCGGACGCCAAACAGCTGGGTGCCATGGATGCGGTATTTTTTGCCACACCCCATGGCGTTGCCCACGCCCTAGCCGGTGAGCTACTCGAAAACGGCACTCGGGTGATTGATCTATCGGCCGATTTCCGGCTGCGCGATGCTGACGAGTGGAGCCGCTGGTACGGCCAGGCCCACGGTGCCCCGGAATTGTTGCAAGAGGCAGTATACGGGCTGCCGGAAATGCACCGGGAGAAAATCAAAAACGCACGCTTAATTGCGGTTCCCGGTTGCTACCCCACCAGCGTTCAGTTGGGCTACCTGCCGCTTCTGGAAGCGGGTTTGATCGACCCAGGCCAACTCATTGCTGACTGCAAATCCGGCGTTACCGGCGCAGGCCGCGGCGCTAAAGTAGGTTCACTGCTTGCCGAAGCTAGCGAGTCGATGAAAGCCTACGGCGCCTCGGGCCACCGCCATCTGCCGGAAATTAGCCAGGGACTTAGGGATATCCAGCAATCCACGGTGGGTTTAACCTTTGTGCCCCACTTAACGCCGATGATTCGCGGCATTCACTCCACCCTTTACGGCCAGCTAACCGCTGACCCCGGTGATCTGCAGGCACTCTTTGAGCAGCGCTATGCTAACGAACCCTTTGTTGATGTGATGCCTGCGGGAAGCCATCCTGAAACGCGCAGTGTCAAAGGTATCAACACCTGCCGCTTGGCAGTGCACCGCCCGGGCAATGGCAACACCGTCGTCGTGCTATCGGTGATCGATAACCTGGTCAAAGGCGCCTCCGGGCAAGCGATTCAAAACCTCAACCTGATGTTCGGCTTTGATGAGAACACCGGCCTCACCGCCCCCGCGCTGATGCCTTGAACCAAACAAAACACCAGCATTCAGAGAATACCTCAAAGGGGTTCTTTACCAAGGCAGTTAACGTGATGCGAGGGCAGGTTGGAGCGAGGGTCTTTTTCCAGGGCCGGAATAATGTTCCCGACAATTCCGGCATTTCCGCCATCCATGGCGGTCAGATGTCGAAAGTAGCGCCCAGACAGCGCCCTCGCGGAAACCTGCCCTCGCCAGCTAAGATTCACCTAACTAATTCCCAGCAATAGTTGACCAATTTGCTGGGAATTACCCATAATCACCCCCCAATGCCGATTTATTCGTTCTTAAAGCTCGCGGGAGGTACCCATGAGCGGTGCAGAAGCCTTTATTCCTACTCCACTACTGCTCTCTGATAGCGCACGCAAACGTATTAATGCGCTGATTGCAGAAGAAAATAACCCATCCCTTAAACTGCGGGTCTATGTAACAGGTGGTGGCTGTTCAGGTTTTCAGTACGGTTTCGACTTTGCCGAAAACGTCGCCGACGATGACACCGTTATAGAGTTCGGTAACGCAGCCCTAGTGGTTGATCCCCTCTCCTACCAATACTTGGTAGGCTCCACCGTCGACTACGAAGAGGGCCTAGCGGGCGCACGTTTTCGCATTCAAAACCCTAATGCAACCACCACCTGCGGCTGCGGCGCCTCCTTTATGGTCTAAACAGCGTTGGCCCGCAGCGCTCCCCGTGACTTGACGCCCTGACGGTTTCTCGCCAAGGTTAATAGGTCAACAACGGCTTAAATAACGGTTTATAAAGAGCATCAAACGGTAAAAACCGCTTTGTAACCCGCCACCAGCCACATAAAGCACGGGGAAACTTATGAAAGTAGCACTACCACTCAGCCTAACCAAAACGACGCTGGCGCTTGCACTGGGATTGGGCAGCGCCACTGCCGCCATGGCCCAAACGCCATCGGTGAACGTGGCCACTGACCCAAGCTTTGTTCCGTTTGAAATGATGGATCAAGAGACCGGCGAAATGGTCGGCTTCGATATGGATATCATCAACGAAGTCGCCGAACGCGCAGGCTTTGAAGTCAACCTCACGACCATGGAGTTCTCCGGCATCATTCCCGCCGTGCAAACCGGTAGCCAGGAAATCGCCATTGCCGGTACCACCATTACCGAAGAGCGTGCCGAAGTTGTCGACTTCTCCGACCCCTACTACGATTCCGGTCTTCGCATTATTGTGCGTGCCGATAACGACAGCGTCGAAACGCTAGAAGACCTTCAGGATCTCGCCGTCGGTACCAAAATTGGTTCCACCAGCTACGACTACCTGCAGCAAGAGCTTGGCGAAGATGCGGACATCACCCCCTTCCCGGGAACTGCCGACATGTACATGGCGCTGCTAGGCCGCAACGTAGACGCAGTGCTCTATGACGCCCCTAACGTCGCCTACTTCTCGCAAACACGTGGCGAAGGCCGTACCAAGGTTGTTGGCCCGCTATATGAAGGCCAGCAGTACGGCATCGTCTTCCACAAAGGCAGCGAGTGGGTGGAACCCACCAATGAAGCGCTCGCCGCGATGAAGGAAGACGGCACTTACGATGAGATCTACACCAAATGGTTTGGTGAAGCCCCCAGCGAAGAGTGAGCGTAAAACCTCAATAATAGCGTAACGCCATTACAGGGCCGGGTGGCCAAAACCCCCGGCCCTGCTGCGTTGATCATGTATTTTTTGCCAACTGCTTTTTTGTTTCAGGAGTCTACGCGTGGACGTCAATTTTCAGTTTGATTGGTCGGCGGCGTTTGGGTCTATCCCTTACCTGCTGCCGGGTATTCCCTGGACGCTACTTATCTCATTTGGCGGCTTGGCCATTGGTTTTTTTATCGGCATATTTTTTGGGCTGTTACGCATTAGCCGTCTGCGCTGGCTACGCTGGCCGGCCATCATTTATGTCGAAGTATTCCGCGGCACGCCAATTCTGGTGCAAGTGCTGTTTATTTTTTACGGCTTACCACAGCTTCTGGGTGGGCCAATCAACGCCCTGGTCGCCGGTATTGCCGCAATCGCCGTTAACTCCGGTGCTTACATCTCTGAAATCGTGCGTGGCGGTGTACAGTCGATTGAGCGCGGTCAAGGGGAAGCTTCGCTCTCCCTGGGCCTTTCCCGCACTCAGGCGTTTCGCTACGTTATCTGGCCCCAGGCGTTTCGGCGCATGATCCCCCCTCTTGGCAACCAGGGCATTATCAGTATCAAAGACACCTCCCTGTTCTCGGTAATCGGCGTCGGTGAGCTAGTGCGCCAAGGGCAGATCTATATCGCCACCACCTTCACGGCCCTTGAGGTCTACTTCATGGTCGCTCTGATGTATCTGGCGATCACCTGGACGCTCTCCATTATCCTGCGCCAACTTGAGCGCAGAGGCCTGGCCGGACAATAAGGACACGCGCAATGAGCGAGACATTGAACAACACAACGCAACCAATTGTGCGTATGCAGCAGCTCAACAAGCACTTTGGCAGCCTGCACGTACTCAACGATATTGACCTTACGATTGTGCCCGGTGAAGTAGTCGTGATCATCGGCGCCAGTGGCTCAGGCAAATCGACGCTGATTCGCTGTATTAACGGCCTGGAAGAGTTCCAATCAGGCAATCTGGTGGTCGATAACAACGAACTGCTACCCCATGGTAAAAGTACCCAAGCACTGCAGACCATCCGCACCGAAGTGGGCATGGTCTTTCAGCAATTCAACCTGTTTCCCCATCTCAGTGTCATTGATAACGTCACCCTGGCGCCAATGAAAGTGCGCGGTTTAAGCCGTGACGACGCGGTCAGCAATGCCAAGCGGCTGCTTGACCGGGTGGGTATCGCCGACCAGGCCGATAAGTACCCCAGCCAGCTCTCAGGCGGCCAGCAGCAGCGTGTGGCACTTGCTCGCGCCTTGGCCATGGAGCCCCGGCTGATGCTATTTGACGAGCCCACATCGGCGCTTGACCCGGAAATGATCGGTGAAGTGTTGGATGCCATGCGCGAACTGGCCAAAGAGGGCATGACCATGGTGATTGTGACCCATGAAATGGGCTTTGCCCGTGAGGTTGCCGACCGGGTGATTTTTATCCATAAAGGCGAGATTACCGAGCAGGGACACCCGGAAAAACTGTTCGATTCACCGCAGCATGAACGTACTCAATCCTTCCTTGCCCGGGTGCTTAAACACTAAATGTGATCACTTCATGCCTTCGCATAGACCTGCGCTTGGCACCTAAATAACCCGTTCGCTAATGCGAAATGACGCTTTTTTACTGGCCTGTCGACACGACAGGCCATTTTTTTGCCTGTGGATAAACTTTTTTTACATTGATCGTTTTTATCTCCGTAGGGCCTACCATGGGAGCCTCTTAGCATTAGCTCCACACCCAACGGTGGTTGTTCACAGGTGCGGTAACAACCCAGGTACTGGCCGGTGGATAAGGCGTGGCTAATTGCATCTGTGGATAAGGTGCTATTTCATCCACAGGCTTAACACCCTTTCTGCCCAGGCACTCCCGCCTTCAAACATGTAGAAGTCAACAATATAAGTTGATGAAATAATTAATGATTAATCGCTTATGCACAGAAATTGTCCACACTAGTAGTTACAACATTTACAGAACTTCTCTTATTTTATATTTATGTTGTTATTAATAGAGGCTGTTTATCGATTAGGGGTGTGGAAAAACCTGACGGTTACCCACAGGGGGTTTATACTTGCCGCCTCATTGATCTAAGGTGGCTGCGTCTAGAATCGACTGCCTGGCCACATCATCCGTGCCAATTGGCACAAGACGAGGTGTCTCTTGAATTACCCCGACCGCTTTGACGTGATAGTCATCGGCGGTGGCCATGCGGGAACCGAAGCCGCACTGGCCTCTGCTCGCATGGGCTGTCAGACCCTACTGCTCACCCATAACATCGAAACTCTGGGCCAAATGTCGTGTAATCCCGCCATTGGCGGCATCGGCAAAAGTCACTTGGTCAAGGAAATTGATGCACTGGGCGGCGCCATGGGGCTTGCCACGGACTTGGGTGGCATCCAGTTTCGCGTGCTCAATGCCAGCAAAGGGCCCGCCGTTCGGGCCACTCGTGCCCAGGCTGACCGCATCCGTTACAAGGCAGCGATCCGCGGAATGCTGGAAAACCAGCCCAACTTAACGATCTTCCAGCAAGCCGCTGGCGATCTGATTGTGGATAACGACACCGTACGAGGCGTCGTCACCGAAACCGGTATCCGCTTTCATGCGGACAGCGTCGTGCTGTGTACCGGGACATTTTTGGGTGGCGTGATTCACATTGGTTTGGATCAAAGCAAAGGTGGCCGAGCAGGCGATCCACCCTCCAATGCGCTGGCCGAACGTCTGCGCGCACTGCCGTTTCGGGTTGATCGCCTAAAAACCGGTACGCCACCGCGGATTGATGCCAAAACGGTAGATTTTTCCCAGTTGGAAGAGCAGCCCGGCGATAGCCCAACGCCGGTTATGTCCTATCTGGGATCACGGGAAATGCATCCTCAGCAAGTGAGTTGCCATATTGCTCACACCAATCAGCAGACTCATGATCTGATTCTGGCCAACCTTGATCGCTCGCCGATGTATTCCGGCGTCATTGAAGGGATCGGACCGCGTTACTGCCCATCGATCGAAGACAAGGTTCATCGCTTTGCCGATAAATCCAGCCACCAGGTATTTATCGAACCCGAAGGCCTGGATACCCATGAGCTCTACCCCAACGGCATCTCGACCTCGCTACCCTTTGACGTGCAGATTCAGGTCGTGCGTTCTATCAAAGGTCTGGAAAACGCCCATATCACCCGGCCTGGCTACGCCATTGAGTACGACTTTTTTGATCCGCGGGATTTAAAACACTCGCTGGAAACAAAATTTATCCACAACCTGTTCTTTGCCGGCCAAATCAACGGCACTACCGGTTACGAAGAAGCCGGCGCGCAAGGGTTGCTAGCGGGCCTGAATGCCGCCCGCCGTTCCCAGGAGTTGGACGCCTGGTATCCCCGTCGCGATGAAGCCTATCTTGGTGTACTGGTCGACGACTTGATTACCATGGGCACCAAAGAGCCGTATCGCATGTTTACTTCACGTGCGGAGTACCGCCTGCTGCTGCGGGAAGACAACGCGGATCTGCGCTTAACCGAAGCGGGCCGGGAATTGGGTATTGTCGACGACACGCGCTGGGCAGCGTTTAGCCAAAAACGCGAGGCTATCGAACAAGAGAGCGCGCGGTTAAGCACCCTGTGGATACAACCGGGAAGCCCTGCGGCTGAACAAGTGGCCGAAAAAACTGGGGCACCGCTCACTCGCGAGTATTGCCTGAGTGATCTGCTTAAACGTCCTGAATTGAATTACAGCGATTTGGCCAATCTACCCGGCATTGAGGGCACCCTGGTCACTGACCCGGCAGTCGCCGAGCAGGTGCAGATTCAGGCAAAGTATCAAGGTTATATCGATCGCCAGCAGCATGAGATCGATAAACTCAAACGCCACGAAGCCACGCCACTGCCTGCAGAACTGGATTATTTAAAAGTGGAAGGTTTGTCTAACGAAATTCGCCAAAAGCTGGCTGAAGCGCGGCCGGAAACGCTTGCCCATGCGGCGCGGATTTCAGGCGTCACCCCGGCGGCCGTCTCTATTTTGCTGGTGCATCTGAAAAAGCGCCGGTTGGTGGCCGCAGCTGAGGTAGTTAACGGATGAGTTCGTTGAACCCACTGTTGAAAACTCTGCCTGCAAGCGTTGCACCACGGCTCGATCAAGGCCTTAGCCAGTTAGGCATCGCCGTTGACGAACATCAACGCCAGCAGCTGCTAGGCTTATTGGCACTGTTGCACAAGTGGAACCGGGCTTATAACCTCACAGCGGTACGCGAGGTGGATGACATGGTGTCGCGCCACGTGTTGGATAGCGCCGCTGTGCTGCCCTATGTGCAGGGGCCGCGGCTACTGGATGTGGGCGCGGGCCCAGGACTTCCTGGCATCGTATTAGCGATATTAGCCCCTCAGCTTGATGTGACACTGCTGGACAGCAATGGCAAAAAGGTGCGCTTTCAGCGCCAGGCGGTAATGGAGCTCGGGCTTGAAAACGTCACTCCCGTACAGGCGCGGGTGGAACAGTTTGAAGCCGCCACTTTCGATCAGGTGATTTCCCGGGCATTTGCCAGCTTGGTCGATTTTGTCACCTTGACCCGCCAGCTACCCAGCGCCGATGGCCAGTGGTTAGCCATGAAAGGCCCGGGGGCGGATGATGAACTGCGCGACCTGCCCGCCGGTATACGTTTACACCAGCGTCATTTGTTGGAAGTACCCTTTGAGGCAGCCCAGCGGCAGCTGCTGATCTTGGATGTTGAAAGCTAAATGTGAAAGCTGAATATTGATTGAAAGCTGAACGTTGATTCTGACCCCCAGAAGGAGTTGAGCAAGTGAGCCAGATCATTGCCCTGACCAACCAAAAAGGCGGCGTGGGCAAGACCACCTCGGCCGTTAACCTGGCGGCCAGTCTCGCTGCGCTCGACCGTCGCGTACTGCTGGTGGATCTTGACCCCCAAGGCCATGCCAGCATGGGCAGCGGCATAGATAAGTACGAGCTCAATAAAAGCGTGCTTGACGTTCTACTGGGCGAAGCAACGGCCGCTGATACGATTGTCAAAAAGCTGGCGGTCAAGTATGACGTACTGCCGGGTAACGGTGATCTCACCGCCGCTGAAGTCGAGCTGTTGGATCGCGATAAAAGCGAGAGCTGCTTAACCAGCGCACTGGCTTCGGTCTCGGATGCCTATGACGTAGTGTTGATCGACTGCCCGCCCTCTTTGAACATGCTAACCGTGAATGCATTAACGGCTTCCGATAGCGTGCTGATCCCTCTTCAGTGCGAATTTTACGCCCTGGAGGGGCTGTCGGCCCTGCTCGATACCGTTGAGCAGATTAAGCAAAATGTGAATCCTGATCTGGCCATTGCGGGCATTTTGCGCACTATGTACGACAAGCGCACCAGCTTAACGCGGGAAGTGGATAAGCAGTTGCGAGACTATTTTGGCGACATGCTGTTGAAAACGACCATTCCTCGCAACGTAAAAGTTGCCGAAGCGCCGAGCCACGGGTTACCCGTTACGCAATATGCCCGATTCTCCCGGGGTAGCCAGGCCTATCGTGTGTTGGCGAAAGAGATGATTCGTCGCCTAGCGTTATAAAATGAGGAAAAGCAAATGACGCGTAAACCCGCGCTGGGACGTGGCCTGGATGCCCTGATTGGTGCCGGTGCCCGTCGCCGTGACAGCTTAGAACTTGCCGGTAGTGGCACCCTGTTGGAGCTTTCTGACGCCGCGCGTAGTGCCGCGGCCGACGACGTTAGCGAAGATCGCCTTGAACGCCTGCCGTTAGGGCAATTAACGCGGGGTAAATATCAGCCGCGCCGGGATATTCAGCCCGAAGCGCTAGAAGAGCTGGCAGACTCCATTCGGGCCCAGGGCGTGATGCAGCCCATCGTCGTGCGCCCAATCGGCGTGGATCGCTACGAAATTATTGCCGGTGAGCGCCGCTGGCGGGCAGCTCAGCTCGCCGAGCTGGACGTTATCCCGGCGGTGATCCGTGAAGTCAGTGATGAAGTTGCCCTGGCGCTGGCGCTGATTGAAAACATTCAGCGTGAAAACCTCAACGCCATCGAAGAAGCCATGGCGCTCAAGCGTCTGGGCGAAGAGTTTGAGCTTACCCAGCAGCAGATTGCCGACGCAGTGGGTAAGTCGCGCACTCAGGTGGCCAACCTGTTACGTCTGTTGGCGCTAGATCCGGAAGTGCAAACCCTGCTCGAACGCGGCGACCTGGATATGGGCCACGCACGGGCGCTGTTAACGCTCAACAGCACCCAGCAGCGGCAGGTGGCTCATGAGGTGGTCAATAACGATATGACGGTGCGGGCCACCGAAGCGCTGGTGAAAAAAGTCCAAACCAGCCAAACGCCAATCAAAACGCCTAGTCGTCAAAGTAAGCAGCCCGATGTGGCCAAGCTTGAAACCCACCTTGGCGAGCTGCTTGGCGCGCCAGTTTCCATTGATCATGGTCAAAAAGGCAAAGGTAAGTTAACGATACGCTATACCAGCCTCGAAGAATTGGACGGTATCTTAAATCATATTAAATAGCAGGCTATTAAATATCACGTCAGAAGCGCACACGTTTTCCCCCTTTGGTCGCAAATCAGCCCTTAAGCGAGCAAAATCGGTGCGACTTCGGTTGAAGGTGTGATAGCGCTTCCCTATAATCGCGCAAGATTTGTGCAGGTTGCCTTGGTTTGTCTAGCTATTAGCTTGTCGAGGTATTGGTTTTTATCAGTGAGGCTGGGCCGGTATGCAGCGATACGAAACCCAGCGTCGAAAAGCCTATGTCGTTCGACTCACGATCGCGCAACTGATGATCACCTTCGTTGGTATGCTGGCCGCCTATCTAGTCGCCGATTTAGAAGGCGTGTCATCGGTGTTTAAAGGGGCGCTGGTAGCCTTATTACCGCATGCCTTTTTTATCAAGCGAATGGGGGTTTTGCGCGGGACTAGCCCTTCAAAGGCTGCGATGCGCCTGTTTCGTGCCGAGGCTGGCAAGTTTGGTTTGACGGTGGCACTGTTTGTCGCAGTGTTCGTGGCAGCGCCCCCCTCAAACCCTACTTTCTTTTTTTATGCTTATGTTGCGGTTGTTCTAACGCATTGGCTTACGCCTTGGTTAATGCCAAAAAACGCTAATGCCTAGAAAATTGCACAACTGATTGAGGTGACACATCCATGGCCGCAGGAAACGAAGTCTCAACGACTTACTATATCCAGCACCACTTGCAGAATTTGACCTTTGGCAATCACCCTGAAAACGGCTGGTCGCTGGCGCATTCAGCAGAAGAAGCAAGTGAAATGGGCTTTTGGGCCATTCACCTGGATACCATGGGCTGGTCGATTGCCATGGGGTTGCTGTTTATCTGGATTTTCCGCAAAGCGGGCAAAATGGCCACCACGGGTGTACCCAGTGGCCTACAAAATGCGGTTGAAATGGTCGTCGAGTTTATCGAGGACATGATCAAAGGAACATTCAAAGGGCATAACCCGATCATTGCTCCTTTGGCCTTAACGCTGTTCGTGTGGATTCTGTTCATGAACACGCTCAAAATTATTCCGGTCGACTACTTCCCCGTGCTGTTCAGTAAGCTGGGCGTGGACTACATGAAAATTGTCCCCACCACCGATGTGAACGCCACGCTGGGCTTGGCACTAGGGGTATTCGGGCTGATCCTTTACTACAGCTTTAAGGTTAAAGGCGTGGGTGGTTTCGCCAAAGAGCTGTCACTGACGCCGTTTAATCACTGGGCGCTGATTCCTTTCAACCTCCTGTTGGAAATCGTCGCGCTGCTGGTTAAACCGTTTAGTTTGGCGATGCGTCTGTTCGGCAACATGTTTGCCGGTGAAGTGATCTTTATCTTGATCGCCATGCTGCCGTTCTGGGCTATCTGGGTGCTGGATGTGCCGTGGGCCATTTTCCATATTTTGATCGTCGTACTACAAGCTTTCATCTTTACAGTGCTGTCCGTGGTGTATCTAAGTGCTGCACACGAGCATCACTAATCCGAGCAATGCTTGAAACACATTAACCCTTAACCTCAACCCTCGACCTTTAACTTGAAAAACTAGGAGCATTACCATGGAACTTATCTACATTGCCGCTTCCATCATGATCGGTCTCGGCGCTCTAGGTACCGGCATTGGCTTCGCTATTTTGGGTGGTAAGCTGCTGGAATCTACAGCGCGTCAGCCTGAACTAGGCGACCAGCTGCAAACCAAAACCTTCCTAATGGCAGGTCTGCTGGATGCCGTTCCGATGATCGGTGTTGGTATCGCAATGTACCTGATCTTCGTTGTTGCCGGTTAATGACAGCTCAGCCGAGCGTTAATCGCTCGGTTTTGTTTCACTCCGGTCGCCACGAACTTGTCAGAGGTACATTCCTGTGAATATCAACATGACGCTAATCGGGCAGACGATCGCCTTCGCGATCTTTGTCTGGTTTTGCTTAAAGTATGTGTGGCCTCCGATCAGCAACGCGCTTCATGAGCGTCAGAAAAAAATTGCTGATGGCTTGGATGCAGCCAGCCGTGCTAACCGTGATCTTGAGCTTGCTCAAGAGCGGGCAGAACAGACGCTGCGCGAAAGCAAGGAGCAAGCTTCTCAGATTCTTGAGCAGGCCAACAAACGCTCTGCCCAGATAGTTGAAGAAGCCCGCGAACAGGCTCGCGCCGAAGGCGAACGCCTAGTAGCGAGTGCACGTTCCGAGATTGAGCAAGAAGTGAATCGCGCTAAGGATGAACTTCGTGCCCAGGTCTCTTATCTCGCCGTTATGGGTGCCGAGCGTGTTCTTGAAGCGTCGGTCGACGAACAAGCCCATCGCAAGTTACTCGATGAGCTTGCTGCTGAACTGTAAGGAGGTGAACCATGGCGGAATTACTTACCGTCGCTCGTCCTTACGCTAAGGCAGCGTTTGAATACGCGCGTGATCATGAGGCGCTTGATAGCTGGTCACAAGCGCTGAGTTTTTTAAGTGTTGCGGTAGCAGATGACGTCGTTCGCCATCGGCTAAGCAGTCCCAAATTAGACAGCGAGCAAAAAGTGTCGCTGCTTGTCGAGCTTATTCCTGAGCAACAGGATGAGGCTTTGCAGCGATTTTTGACTGTTTTGGCTGACCAGGGCCGCCTGATGGCGTTGGCATCCATTGCTGATCAGTTCGAGCACCTGCGTGCCGAACACGAGCAGCGGGTTGAAGTGAACGTCACCTCTGCTTACGAGCTTGATAGTCAGCAAGAAACGAAGCTAGCGAACGCGCTTAAGAAACGTCTGAATCGCGAAATCTCTATTACTACTCAGGTGGACAAGTCGCTTATTGGCGGTGTCATCCTGCGTGCTGGCGATACCGTCATTGACGGCTCCGTACGTGGTCGATTGAACCGCCTAACTGACGCGCTAACCGCTTGAGTCTGAGGGACATGGCATGCAGCAACTGAATCCTTCCGAGATCAGCGACATCATCAAGCAGCGAATTGAAAAGCTTGACGTCGCATCCGAAGCCCATAATCAGGGCACCATCGTCACCGTTTCCGACGGTATCGTGAAAATTCACGGCCTCGAAGACGCGATGTTTGGTGAAATGATCGAATTCCCCAACAGCATCTTTGGCATGGTACTCAACCTGGAGCGTGACTCCGTGGGTGCCGTGGTGCTGGGTGACTACCTGCAGCTCGAAGAGGGCATGACCGCCAAGTGTACCGGTCGTATTCTCGAAGTGCCGGTGGGCCC
This sequence comes from Halomonas sp. FeN2, assembly GCF_020595105.1. NCBI lineage: Bacteria > Pseudomonadati > Pseudomonadota > Gammaproteobacteria > Oceanospirillales > Halomonadaceae > Halomonas > Halomonas sp. FeN2. The sequence goes on along the minus strand of NZ_CP074200.1, from coordinate 2,495,841 downwards.
TGAGCTGATTGGTCGCGTGGTCGATGCGCTGGGTAACCCCATCGATGGTAAAGGCGACATCAACACCACCATGACCGACGCCGTTGAGAAAGTGGCGCCAGGTGTTATCACTCGTCAATCCGTCGATGAGCCGATTCAAACCGGTCTGAAATCGATCGACGCCATGGTGCCGATCGGTCGTGGTCAGCGTGAGCTGATCATCGGTGACCGTCAGATCGGTAAGTCCGCCATTGCCATTGATGCCATCATCAACCAGAAAGGCAAAGGCGTGACCTGTGTCTACGTGGCTATCGGTCAGAAGCAGTCGACCATTGCCAACGTGGTGCGCAAGCTCGAAGAGCATGGCGCCATGGAGCACACTATCGTTGTCGCCGCTGGCGCCGCCGATCCTGCTCCGATGCAGTTCTTGGCCGCTTACTCTGGCTGCACCATGGGCGAATACTTCCGCGACCGCGGCGAGAACTCGCTGATTGTGTATGACGATCTCTCGAAGCAGGCCGTTGCCTACCGTCAGGTATCGCTGCTGCTGCGTCGTCCGCCAGGTCGTGAAGCTTACCCTGGTGACGTCTTCTATCTCCACTCGCGTCTACTTGAGCGTGCTGCGCGCGTTAACGCCGACTATGTTGAGAAGTTCACCAACGGTGAAGTGAAAGGCAAAACCGGTTCTTTAACCGCCCTGCCGATCATCGAAACCCAGGGGGGCGACGTTTCTGCGTTCGTTCCGACTAACGTGATCTCGATCACCGACGGTCAGATCTTCCTGGAAACCAACCTGTTTAACTCCGGTATTCGTCCGGCGATTAACGCAGGTCTGTCGGTTTCTCGTGTTGGTGGTTCGGCGCAGACCAAAATCATCAAAAAGCTTGGCGGTAGCGTACGCCTAGCCTTGGCCCAGTACCGTGAACTGGCGGCGTTCTCGCAGTTTGCCTCTGATCTTGATGAAGCGACGCGTAAGCAGCTTGAGCACGGTCAGCGTGTTACCGAGCTGATGAAGCAGAACCAGTACTCGCCAATGTCAGTTGCCGAGATGGCGCTCTCGCTGTACGCCGCCAACGAAGGTTATCTGGACGACGTCGACGTGACCAAAGTGTTGGACTTCGAGCGTGCGTTGCACGACTACATGAAGTCTGAGCACGGTGATCTACTCGACAAGATCAACCAGAGCGGTGACTACAACGGTGAGATTCAAGACAGCTTGAAGTCGGGTCTCGAGAAGTTCAAGGCGACTCAGAGCTGGTAATGTCTGGCCCGCCTGCGGGCGGGTTTGCATGCTTTCTGAGAGCCACGAACGAAGGGTAGATCGCTATGGCAGCTGCAAAAGAGATACGCACCCAGATCGGGAGCATTAAAAATACGCAGAAGATCACCAGCGCCATGGAAATGGTGGCTGCATCTAAAATGCGTAAAGCGCAAGATCTGATGAGAGCTAGTCAGCCTTACGCTAAGCAGATCCGCAACGTGGTCGGCCACATTGCTGACGCTAACCCCGAGTACAGGCACGACTATATGGTCGAGCGTAGCGAGGTTAAGCGCGTTGGTTACATTGTGGTCTCTACAGACCGTGGTCTGTGCGGTGGCTTGAACCACAACCTCTTCAAAGCCTTACTCAAACAGGCCAGCGAGTGGAAAAAGCAGGGCGCAGAGCAGGATTTCTGTGCTCTGGGCGCTAAGGCCAGCACCTTTTTCCGCAACTACGGTGGCAATTTGGTGGCGGCGAAAAGTGGTTTAGGCGAAGCCCCGACCGTTGAAGGTTTGATTGGCAGTATTAAGGTCATGCTCGAAGCGTACGATGAAGGACGTCTCGACCGGCTTTACGTGGTGCACAACGAGTTTGTGAACACCATGACCCAAAAGCCAGTGGTTCGTCAGCTTCTTCCGCTGTCGCCTGATATGGGTGCAGACGCTGAGCAAGACGACGAAAACGCCCGTCCCGGAAGCTGGGACTACCTGTATGAACCGGATGCCAAGGCGTTGCTTGATAGCCTGCTGGTTCGTTTCATCGAATCGCAGGTGTATCAGGCGGTAGTGGAAAACGGCGCTTGTGAACAAGCCGCCCGAATGATCGCTATGAAAAGTGCCACTGACAACGCAGGCGGCCTTATCGACGATCTGGAGATGGTCTACAACAAGGCCCGTCAGGCCGCCATCACCCAGGAAATTTCTGAGATCGTCGGCGGCGCTGCTGCCGTATAACGCCTAGGGAGCCAATTATTTAAACGGCTCCCGGCAGACAGGTTTCATTTGCAGGTTTTAGAGAGGAACCAAGATGAGCGGACGTATCGTACAAATCATCGGCGCGGTGATTGACGTAGAGTTTCCGCGGGACTCTGTGCCCAAGGTCTACGACGCGCTGAAGGTCTCCGATGTTGAGACCATCCTCGAAGTCCAGCAGCAGCTGGGCGACGGCGTGGTGCGCACCATTGCCATGGGCTCCACTGAGGGCTTGAAGCGTGGCATGGACGTGACCAGCACAGGTGCCGCTATTTCCGTACCGGTAGGTAAGGAAACGCTGGGCCGTATTATGAACGTACTTGGCGAGCCGATCGACGAAGCGGGATCGATCGGTGAGCAAGAGCGTATGCCGATCCACCGCAAAGCACCGAGCTATGCCGACCAAGCAGCCTCTAACGAGCTGCTGGAAACTGGTATCAAGGTTATCGACTTGGTCTGCCCGTTCGCTAAGGGTGGTAAAGTTGGCCTGTTCGGCGGCGCCGGTGTTGGTAAAACCGTTAACATGATGGAGCTTATCCGCAACATCGCCACCGAGCACAGCGGCTACTCTGTATTTGCCGGTGTGGGTGAGCGTACGCGTGAGGGTAACGACTTCTATCACGAAATGACGGAATCCAACGTTATCGATAAGGTATCGCTGGTTTACGGTCAGATGAACGAGCCTCCGGGTAACCGTCTGCGCGTAGCGTTGACCGGCCTGACCATCGCTGAGAAATTCCGTGATGAAGGCCGCGACGTTCTGTTGTTCGTCGATAACATCTACCGCTACACCCTGGCAGGTACCGAAGTATCGGCACTGTTGGGTCGTATGCCTTCAGCGGTAGGTTATCAGCCTACGCTGGCTGAAGAGATGGGCGTTCTGCAGGAGCGTATTACCTCGACGAAAACCGGCTCAATCACCTCGGTACAGGCCGTTTACGTACCTGCGGATGACTTGACCGACCCGTCGCCGGCGACCACCTTCTCGCACCTGGATGCTACCGTGGTATTGGCACGTTCTATCGCCGAACTGGGTATCTATCCGGCGATCGACCCGCTGGACTCCACCTCGCGTCAGTTGGATCCGCTGGTCGTCGGTGAAGAGCACTACGCCACCGCCCGCGGTGTGCAGAACGTTCTTCAGCGCTACAAAGAGCTTAAGGATATTATCGCCATTCTGGGTATGGACGAGCTGTCTGATGAAGATAAGCTGGCCGTTTCCCGGGCGCGTAAAATCCAGCGCTTCTTGTCGCAGCCGTTCTTCGTGGCCGAAGTATTTACCGGTTCACCAGGTAAGTATGTCTCACTGAAAGACACTATCAGTGGCTTCCAGGGCATTCTCGCTGGCGAATACGACGATATGCCGGAACAGGCCTTCTATATGGTCGGCTCCATCGACGAAGCCGTCGAGAAAGCCAACCAGATGAAGAAGTAATCCCGTCCATTAGGGGGATTCGCTATGGCGAATAGCTTTACTTGCAATATCGTCAGCGCTGAAGCATCGATCTTCTCAGGTACCGTTGAGCAGGTGATTGCTTCCGGGATTATGGGTGACCTGGGTGTTTTGCCGGGTCACGCTCCGCTGCTGACCGAGCTTCAGCCGGGTCCGGTTCGCGTGATTCACGATGATGGCAAGGAGGAGAACTTCTTTGTCTCGGGGGGCTTCATGGAAGTCCAGCCGGATGTCGTGACGATTCTGGCCGACTCTGCATCGCGTGCCAGCGACCTCAACGAGGCCGCTGCCGAAGAAGCACGTCAGCAGGCGCTGAAAGCCTTTAATGAGAAGTCATCGGAGCTCGATTATACTCGCGCTGCCGCTGAACTTGCCGAAGCCGTTGCACAGCTGCGAACGATTCAGCAGCTGCGTAAAAAGGCGGGTAAAGGCTAACACCCACGCACTTGGCGTGTGTCCAACGCCCCTTAAACCCGCTACCAGGGTTTAAGGGGCGTTTTTTTTGTTTGGCAGTTAAATAAGTAAGTATGACGAGCTTGGTCAGTAGGATGGGCTGGGCGATGGATTAGTTCGGCAGCACGACGCTTGTAAGCGCAAGGGGGAGAGTCATGGCACTGAATGATGAAAGCCTACAGGAATTAAAAGCCGAGCTGCTCGACGAGTTGGCCAAGGAAGTGCCCAGTAAATCGGTGCTCTCCTTGCGTTTGGCCGAAACCCGCTCCGCGGATATCGGTGAAGTGCTCGAAGAAATGATTGAAGATGACGAAGAGCTGCCTGCGGCTCTCTCGTTGCTGGATATTCTGTCTGCCGAGCGTGCTGCGAACGTACTGGGCTATTTGCCCGGTGAGAGCCAGCTTGAGGTCGTCGGGGAACTGAATGACAGCCAGGTACTTAAGCTGCTGGAAGAGATGGGGTCGGACGAACGCGCCGATTTGTTTAATCTCCTCAGTGAAGATCGCCGTGAAGCACTCCTGCGTCGCATGGCCCACCGCGAGCGGGAAGACCTAAAGCGGCTTGCCAGCTACGAAGAGGGTACCGCCGGCGCCATTATGACCTCTGACTATGTCTCCATAGCCAGTGGCATGACGGTGTCGCAAGCAATGATGCGGGTACGCCAGACGGCCCCCGATGCGGAAACGGTCTACCAGCTATATATTCTCGATAGCGACGGGCAATTGATCGGAACCATGTCGCTGCGTCAGCTTATGGTGGCACGCCCCGGTGCCATTGTTGATGACATTATGATCAAAGATGTCATCAGTACCCGGGTTGATAATGCCCAGGAAGATGTCGCCCGAATTGTGGCGAAGTACGACCTGTTAGCACTGCCGGTGATTGATGCGGAAGATCGTATGGTCGGTATCGTGACTCACGATGACGCCATGGACGTGGCCGAATCGGAGGCCACCGAAGATTTCCACAAAGGCATGTCGATCGGCCAGTTGGAAGATGGCGTTAGCCGTGTGCCGCTCTGGAGCCTGTACCGCAAACGGGTGTTTTGGCTGGTACTGTTGGTCTTTGCCAACTTGTTTTCGGGAGCTGGGATCGCCTATTTTGAAGAGACCATTGCCGCCCAGGTAGCGCTGGTGTTCTTTTTACCGCTGTTGATCGGTAGTGGCGGTAACGCTGGGGCCCAGGCAGCCACACTGATGGTGCGCGGTATGGCGACCGGTGACGTGGGTGTCAAAGATTGGGGCAAACTACTGGGCCGCGAGCTACTTGTCGCCGGGTCACTGGGTATCACCATGGCCATCGCGGTAACGCCGATTGGCATAATGCGAGGGGGCGAAGCGCTGGCGATGGTAGTTGCCTTTAGCATGGTCACCATCGTGCTGTTCGGTAGCCTGCTGGGGATGTGCCTGCCGTTTGTATTAGAGCGCTTTAAGGTCGACCCCGCCACGGCATCGGCACCGCTGGTGACCACGCTTATCGATGCTTCTGGCGTGGTGATCTACTTCAGTATCGCCACGTTGCTGCTTTCTTAAGCGCAGTGTAAGGGTTTAAGGATTAGCGCATGGAGCTGCTGGCCGCTCGGGTAATAAACAGCACCTCAACGTGGCCGAGCCACTCGATATCGCTAGCCAGCGCTTTTAGCTGACTAGCGAGGCACTGGGGCGGCTGATGCACCGCGTCATCAATGATCAACGATACCGACACCTTATCCTCCAAGTAGTGCAACTGAAGCTCGTTCAGGGTGCGCCACACCGGGTGTTTGTACCAGCGCGCATCCAGCGCGGCCTCTACTTCAGGGCGGAGCGGGAGGCCGGGAAGGCGGCTTGGATCACCCGCCCCGGCGTCGTCTTCGGGGTCAACGTGGAAGATGACGTCGGTGAGCGCGGGAAACTCATGGCGTAGGCGGCGGCTGACTTCGTTTCCGATTTCGTGGGCTTCCGACACGGTAATTTTCGGCCCCACCACCACGTGTAGATCAACCATTACCCAGCCGGCGGATTGCCTGGTACGCAGATCGTGAACACTATCCACACCCGGAACGCTGCAGGCCACATCGTGCATCTGATCCTGTACATCTTCAGGTAGCGCAGTATCCACCAATTCCCGTGCCGACTCCCACAGCAAGTCCAAACCTACCTTGCCGACCAATAAACCCACAATGATGGCGGCCACGGCATCCAACCAACCCAGGCCGAACTGGGCACCCACCAATGCCACCAGTACTACGGCAGTGGAGAGCGCATCGCTACGTGAGTGCCAAGCGTTGGCTTCAAGTAATTTCGACTTTACCCGCTTGGCGACCCGCATGGTGTAGCGAAAAATCCACTCTTTGCTAAACAGTGCAATGACGGTAATCACGATTGCCACCGCGCCCGGGGCGTTAACGTCAGTGCCGCTAAACAGGCGATCCAGGCTCGACCAGGCAATCGCGCCAGCCACGAAAATCAGTACGCTTCCCAGCAGCAGGGTCGTCAGGGTTTCGATACGGCCGTGGCCGTAGTGGTGATCTTTATCGGGCTCCTGACGCCCATAGTGAATGGCCGCCAAGACAAAGCCATCGGTGACTAAATCTGATAGAGAGTGAATACCGTCGGCAATCAATGCCGCTGAGCCAACCATAAAGCCGATCGTGACTTTGACGATGCTCAACAGGGCATCCAACCACGCACCGATGTAGGTAACACGCTTGGCCTCTTGGCTAAGTCGCGCTTGGTCGTGAACCACTGGCGTTTCGATGGTCTGAGTCATGGGTACCTTGCAAGGGCGCACGCATTCAATAGACGCCTATTGTAGCGCACTCCTTATATCCTCTATAGCCTCCACTGTCTTTAGGCTGCGAAACGGCGCCTTTGTGTGTCAGTGGTGGCGAGTGTCAGCAACGGCATTGGCGGACAACGAATAAGCGGATGTGTATCCTTAAGCGCCATTGCAAACCACTAAATTGTTTCTATACACAGGATTTTTTATGGATTGGCTCCAGGTGGTGGTGTTAGCGGTTGTTCAGGGAGTGTCAGAATTTTTACCCGTTTCAAGCTCTGCTCACCTAATCTTGGTGCCTGTGCTGACCGAGTGGCAAGATCAGGGCCTAGCCTTTGATGTTGCCCTGCATTTAGGCAGCCTTTCTGCGGTGATTATCTACTTCCGGCAGGAAATTTGGCAGATGGTGGTGAGTAGCCTGGCTGCGATCAGCGGTAAAGGGGTTAATGAAGACGCGCGACTGGCTTTATGGGTGACGTTAGCGACCATCCCGGTGGGGCTTATTGGTTTGCTACTGCACGATGTTATTTCTCATTTTATGCGCTCTACGCTGATTATCGGCTTCAGTTTAATTGGTTTCGGGCTATTGTTGGGGTATGCCGATTGGCGTAAAGAGGGGACACGCAGCGAGTACCAACTGCGTTTGAAGGATGTGCTGATTATTGGCGGTGCCCAGGCGCTAGCGCTCATCCCAGGCACCTCGCGCTCGGGGATTACTATTACCGCGGCGCTGATGGTAGGTATGAGCCGAGAAAGTGCCTCGCGCTTCTCTTTCTTACTGTCAATTCCGGTGATTGTGCTGGCAGGTGGCCTCGAAGCAGTGGGGCTGTTTAGCGCTCCACAGTCGATTGATTGGATCGCGATGTTGGCGGGCACTCTGCTATCGGGAATAAGCGCGTACTTGTGTATTCACTACTTTCTGGTGGTTATAAAAAAATTGGGAATGCAGCCCTTTGTGATTTATCGCGTGCTGTTCGGCGCCTGGCTGCTGTGGTTCTTTTATTTTTAGGATAAAGCAACGATGAAAAAGGCTGTTGAATGCACAGCAAGGTGGGGACGTGCGCTGATCGTAACGGGTTCACTGCTGGGCTTGGGGTTAGGCTTGGCAGGCTGTTCAGAGAGTGATCGACCTCTGGAACCACCGGTACGCTTTGATGGCAATATTTTCGGCACCTTCTACCAGGTGACCATTATGGATCCGCTCACTCAGGGCGAGTCCCTTGAATTGGAAGAGGGCTTCAAAGCAGAGCTAGAGAACGTTGATCAGGTAATGTCCACCTATCGCGATGATGCCGAACTGATCGCTTTTAACGAGGCTCCGCTGGAGGAGTGGCAGCCGCTCTCCAATGAGCTCATTGAGGTATTGGCGATTAGCCAATCCGTCGCTGAAGCCAGCCATGGCGCCTTTGATATTACCGTGGGCGATCTGGTCAATTTGTGGAGCTTCGGCCCCGGTGCGCGGCCAGAAGAGGTGCCCGCCGATGATGCTCTTGCTGAGCAGTTGTCCCAGGTAGGTTATGACGCTTTAGAAGTCGATACCCAAAATATGCAGGCGCGGCGTATCCGCGATGTGTTTGTCGATCTTTCTGGCGTGGCCAAAGGCCATGGAACGGATCGGGTCGCTGCATACCTGGAGCAGCAGGGGCTGGAGCACTACTTAGTCAATATTGGCGGAGAACTAATCGCCCGTGGCCTGCGTGATGAGGAAGAACAAACGCCCTGGCAGATTGGCATTGAGGTGCCTGAAGATGGCCAGCAGCGTGCTCAGCATATTATCCCGCTAGAGAGTATGTCGGTGGCCACCTCGGGTGATTACCGCAACTATTTTGAAGCAGACGGACAGCGCTTTTCCCACACCATCGATCCGCGCACAGGCCGACCGGTGACCCACCAGCTTGCCTCGGTGTCGGTTTTTCACCCCTCCAATGCCTGGGCGGATGCCTGGGCGACGGCGCTATTAGTGGTTGGCGAACAGGAGGCGATGCAACTGGCCGTTGAGAACAATCTCAAAGTACTCCTGCTGGTGCGTGATGGCGAGCAGTGGCGTAGCATTGCGAGCCCTGAATTTGTTAATTATTTTGGGGAAGCGTTGATAAATGAGTTGGGCATTGAACAACGACAACCCCCAACGACCAGCAGCCCCGCCGCAGCCGACCAAGCGCCCGCTGACCCATCAGTAATAGGTGAATAGTATGCAAGGATTGGATATCGTCATTCTCGCCGCGGGAAAAGGCACGCGGATGCATTCACAAATACCTAAAGTGCTTCACACTCTGGCGGGTAAGCCAATGGTGCAGCACGTGCTGGATACTGCTTTAGGGTTGCAGCCGGATCGAACCCATGTCGTGATTGGTCATGGCGCTGACCAACTGCGCGAAGCGCTAGCAGAAAATGCCGTGCAGTTTGCCGTTCAGGCCGAGCAGAAGGGCACCGGGCACGCGGTGGCGCAAGCGCTCGAGCAGTTGGGTAGCGGCAAGGTGTTAATCCTTTACGGCGATGTACCGCTGCTGCAGCGTGAATCCCTTAGCGAGCTGTTGGCCCATGTGGATGAGCAGCACATGGGGCTGTTGACGGTAACGCTAGCTGACCCTTCGGGTTATGGACGGATTGTGCGTGACGACGCAGGCGAAGCGGTGGCCATTGTTGAGCAAAAAGATGCCAGCAGCGCCGAGCTTGCGATCACCGAGTGCAATACCGGTATTATGGCCATGACGAGTACCCAGCTTAAACGCTGGTTACCACAGCTCTCCGCAGATAATGCCCAGGGTGAGTACTACCTGACCGATGTCATTGCCATGGCCGCAGCGGAAGGTATCAAGGTATGCACCGCTCAACCGGCCTCCGCCGTTGAAGTGGAAGGGGTTAATAATCGAGCGCAAATGGCCCGCTTGGAACGCGTTTATCAACGCCAGTTGGCTGATCGGTTAATGGCAAAGGGCGTCGCTCTTGCCGACCCCGAACGGCTCGATGTGCGCGGTCGTTTGACCTGCGGTCACGATGTGTTTATCGATGTGGGTTGTGTATTTGAAGGTGAGGTTGAACTAGGCGAGGGCGTACGCATTGGCCCCTACTGCGTGATCAAAAACAGCACCATTGGTGCAGAGAGTGTCGTCGATACCCACAGCGTTATAGAGCGCACCGTGGCGGCGGGCCTCAACCAGATTGGCCCCTTTGCACGACTTCGCCCCGGCACGCGGTTAGCGGTAAAAGCCAAGGTAGGTAATTTTGTTGAAACCAAAAACGCCGATGTGGGCGAGGGCAGTAAGATTAATCATTTAAGCTATGTGGGTGATGCCCGTTTAGGCCGAGATGTGAATGTCGGCGCGGGTACCATCACCTGCAACTACGACGGCGCTAATAAGCACCACACTGAGATAGGCGATAATGCTTTTATTGGCTCTAACACTGCGCTAGTGGCGCCTGTCACCGTGGGCAAAGGCGCTACCATAGGAGCTGGGTCTACGATTGCTAAAGACGTCACCGATTACGCGTTGGCCGTCACCCGAGGCCGCCAGTTAGAGAAGATTGATTGGCTGCGTCCCTGTAAAGTGACAAAGCCATAGGGCGGAAAGAAAGCAATTAAAGAGGGCTCTTGAGTAAGCCCTTAAAAGAGCCCTTAAAAATCGTTTTTAAAATGATGCTAAGAATCATTAAAAAGCCGTATACATAATCAATGGCCGTCGTTCTACCGTTCAGCGGGTTGGGCGAGTAGCGTTTGTGAAGAGCTATGGTTAATAAACTAGGAGAGTGACTATGTGTGGCATTGTGGCCGCCGTTGCCCAGCGCAACGTCCAAGAAATTCTATTAGAAGGACTAAAACGCCTGGAGTATCGCGGCTACGATTCGGCCGGTATGACGGTGTGCAATGACGGCGTATTAACCCGCCATCGTGCGCTTGGAAAAGTGGCTGAGCTTGCCGCTCAATTGGATAAGGCCGCGCTACCGGGTTTTTCGGGCATTGCACATACCCGCTGGGCAACCCACGGGAAACCCTCTGAGGCCAATGCGCACCCGCACCATAGTAGCGATCAGGTTGCCGTTGTGCACAACGGTATTATTGAGAACTACGAGGCTATAAAAGAGAGCCTTCAGCGCAGCGGCTATGCGTTTAGCTCCGAAACCGATACCGAAGTGATAGCTCACTTACTCTCTGAAAAGCTGGCTGATGGGCTCACTCTGTTTGATGCTACGCAGCAGATTGTTAACGGCTTAGGCGGCGCCTACGCGCTGGGAGTAATGAGTGTTAGAGAACCTGGGGTCGTGGTTGGCGCGCGCCAGGGTAGTCCGCTAGTGGTCGGTGTGGGGATTAATGAGGCCTTTTTAGCCTCTGACCCGCTGGCGCTGCTGCCGGTCACAGATCGCTTTATTTACCTTGAAGAGGGTGATTTGGTCGAGCTGCGCGAGCAGGGGAGCATTCGCATTGTAGATCGCCAGGGTAACGACGTTGAGCGCCCTACCCATACCTTTGAACACGGCGATGGCGCGGCCAGTAAGGGCGATTACCGCCACTATATGCTCAAGGAGATTTTCGAGCAGCCAACGGTGATTGAGGCGGCATTAGAGGGGCGGCTGAGCGCTAAAAGCGTGTTAGTCGAGAGTTTTGGCCCCGATGCGCTGGCGCTTTTCAAGCGCACCCGCCAGGTACACATCATTGCCTGCGGCACCAGCTACCATGCGGGGCTGGTGGCGCGCTATTGGCTGGAGCGATACGCGGGGGTGCCGGTGCAGGTCGAGGTGGCCTCTGAGTACCGCTACCGTCATCCGGTCGTGCCTGAAGGCACCCTGTTTGTCACTCTTTCCCAATCCGGTGAAACCGCCGATACCCTGGCCGCGCTACGCTTTGCTAAAACCCTCGACTATATCGGCTCGCTGGCGATCTGTAACGTGCCCGGTAGTTCGCTAGTGCGTGAGTCTGACATTACCCTCATGACCCGCGCGGGCCCTGAAATTGGCGTTGCTTCGACCAAAGCTTTTACCACTCAGCTGGTAGCACTTATGCTGCTAACGCTTTCAGTCAGTAAAGCTAAAGATCAAGCCGAATATCCGGATATCATCGCTGCGCTACACACGTTGCCTGAGGTATGTCAGCGGGTGCTGGCGCTGGATAGCCAGATCGAAATACTTTCCCAAGCGTTTGCAGAGAAACACCACGCGCTCTTCTTGGGCCGTGGGGCCCACTATCCGATTGCCCTTGAAGGGGCGTTAAAGCTCAAAGAGATTTCCTATATTCATGCCGAGGCGTACCCCGCCGGGGAATTAAAGCATGGCCCGCTGGCGCTGGTGGACAGTGAAATGCCAGTGATCTCGGTCGCCCCCAACGATGACCTGCTTGAAAAGCTAAAATCCAACCTTCAGGAAGTCCGTGCCCGCGGCGGTCAACTGTTTGTATTTGCTGATGAGAGCGTGGGTATCGATGCCCAGGAAGATATACGTGTGCTGACCCTACCACACGTGCACGAAGCGCTAGCGCCGCTGCTGTACACCCTTCCGCTACAGCTATTGAGTTACCACGTGGCTGTGCTCAAAGGCACCGATGTAGACCAGCCCCGTAACCTGGCTAAAAGCGTGACGGTGGAGTGATTTAGGCGTCAGACTTTATATTTAATTAAGCCAATAAAAACGCTTTACAAGATGCGGCAATTAGTCGCATCTTATGCGCAACCGTTGCGTTGCAGCATGTGGTTAGGGTGCTTATTATCGTGGCGGTCTTTCTCCCCCCTGATTGGATAACATCGCCATGAAACCACCAAACGTCCACGTAACCCGGCATTATGCTAGCCGGGTCGCTTGGTTGTTGCTCGCCTGTACGCTTTTTGTTTTTCCTTCTCTCTCTTATGCCGCCGCCGGGCCCCTCGATCTTACTCTTTCGCTTGCCGGTATTTCTTCTGTCGTGATCTTCGTGCTCGCCTATGCGTTGGTGATGAGTGAAGAGCTACTGCATATGCGTAAGTCTAAGCCGGTGCTGGTGGCGGCTGGGCTTATCTGGGCGCTAGTGGCCTGGGTCTATGTACAAGCGGGGATGCCGGAAGAGGCGGAAACCGCTTTCCGTGAAACGTTGCTTGAATACGCTGAGCTGCTGCTGTTTTTGCTGGTGGCGATGACCTATATCAACGCCATGGAAGAGCGCCGGGTATTTGATGCGCTGCGTTCTTGGCTTGTGCGTAAAGGCTTTAGCTACCGCACCCTGTTCTGGATCACCGGTGTCATGGCATTCGGTATTTCGGCGATCGCCAACAATATGACCACCGCCATGCTGATGTGCGCCGTGGTACTTAAAGTGGCCGAAGGGGATAATAAGTTTATCGGTCTGTGTTGCGTCAACGTAGTAGTGGCTTCCAACGCCGGTGGTGCCTTTAGCCCATTTGGCGACATCACCACGCTGATGGTGTGGCAGGCGGGCCAGGTACCGTTTGAAGGCTTCTTTGCCCTGCTGCTTCCCGCGGTGGTTAATTTCATGGTGCCTGCGGTTATCATGAATTTCTTTATCGTCAATCGTCAGCCTGCCTCACTTAAAGAGAATGTCTGGCTCAAGCGCGGCGCTCGGCGGATTATCGTACTGTTTTTGATTACCGTGGCCATCTCGGTACTGTGTCACTCTATCCTCTACTTACCGCCTGCCATGGGCATGATGTTTGGTTTAGGTCTACTGCAGTTCTTTGGTTACTATCTGCGCCGCAGCCTGCCGCGTTCGCTTGAACGCAAGCGGGAGCGCTATTCTCGCCGCGGCGACTGGAAGAAGTTGGAGCAGTTGGGTAGCGTAGTTCCCTTCGATATTTTCAGCCGTATCGCCCGTTCCGAGTGGGACACGCTGCTGTTCTTCTACGGGGTTGTAATGTGTGTCGGTGGCCTTGGCTTTATGGGCTATCTCAGCCTGCTTTCCGAAACGCTCTACGGCAGTTGGGATCCGGTGTGGGCGAACGTTGTGCTGGGGCTTATCTCGGCCGTTGTGGATAACATCCCAGTGATGTTCGCGGTACTTTCCATGGCCCCGGATATGTCCGAGGGGAACTGGCTATTGATTACCCTAACGGCCGGTGTCGGCGGCAGTCTGCTCTCAATGGGCTCAGCTGCAGGTGTTGCCCTTATGGGCCAGGCGCGAGGTATTTATACCTTTGCTGTACACCTTCGCTGGGTACCAGCCATTTTGTTGGGTTATGCCGCTAGCATTGCAACGCATCTTTGGATTAACAGCGCGTTGTTTTAAACGCTGTATAGCAAACTGAAAACGCCCCTCACTGAGTAACCAGTGAGGGGCGTTTCTAGATGTAGATTAAATCGGTTAACGATCAGTCATTATAGGTCGTGGCCAGTTATGACTTGGCAAATATCGGCGAAGCTTTTCGCCATAGGCATCGGGTTGATCTCTTTACCTACCGCACTCTGTATATCGCTGGCTGAGATAATGCCGCGAATCCTAAGTTCGTGGTTATCGTTTTGCTCAGTGATTAACAGGTGTTGATCGGTCACGGCCTCCATCGACAGCACCAGATCCTCAATGGTTAACGATGCCAACTGGGAGACGGGCATGGCGCTAAGCTTGTGCCACGGGGTCATGATCATTTCAGCGGTTACCTCTTCACGACTAAGGTTGCGCTGCTGCATGGCGATGTTGATGCGCCGCGTACCAATCACTTCTTTTGAGGTAATAATGCCGATGCAGTGTGCTTGCTGATCCATCACGAACAGTAGCCTTACGCCGCTATAACGCATCTTGAGGTGCGCCTCGTCGATAGGCGTGTCGGCATCAACGGATTGAGGCATGACTTGGGAAAAGTCGGTCAATACCGTCATCGCTGGGCTAGTAGGCAGTAGACGCCGCGCTGAAGGCTTGGCTAGCAGTGGTGCTGAGCCAAGTTGAATTAAGGGTTTAGGTGAAAAAGTCACTTGGTTCATCAGGGTACCTCCATGTGGAGAAAAGAGGGAGCCGTTGGTATCTGGCTCGCCTTGCAACTCCACAGTTGCACGCATTTCTTATCGCAACCTTAAGAGAGCCATAAAACTCAGCGTAAGAAGCAAAGAAAGTGTTATTGCTCTCTTGGACGCTGCAGATAAATAGCTACGCGTAACCCCCCACTGGGCGCGTCATCCAACTGAAGCTTGCCGCCGTGGCGTGTGACCAGCCGTTCAACAATGGAAAGCCCTAATCCTGAGCCGGCGCTGGGGCCCGCGCGTTGAAAGCGCTCGACCACTTTTTTGCGTTCATTGACCGGTATCCCTGGGCCCTGGTCATCCACCGTCAATTGAAAGCCTTGTGGCGTCGCCGCTAGGGATATGCTGATGATACTTTGATTAGGCGAGTGTTGGATGGCATTACCAACCAGATTCTGTACCAGCGTTTCAATGGCACCGGGCTCTTCTAACATCGACCAATCTCCCTGTTCATCTGCATTTAGCAGCAGTTGCTGTTCGCGCTCAGCAGCCAGGGGCGAAAGCTTGGCCAGGGTCTCGCGCACTTCACTAAGTAACTGGCTAGTACGGTATTCAGGCTGTGACTCCTCCTCAGGCTCCAGGCGAGCCAGTGTTAAAAGCTGGGTAACCAAGCGCGTGGCCCGTGCGACGCCACCGCGCAGGTGATTGAGCGCTTCCTGACGATCTTCGAGGTTTTCGGCAGTTAGGGCGTTCTGAGCGTGTAGATCGAGTACCGCTAAGGGAGTGCGTAGCTCATGGGCGGCATCGGCAATAAAGCGCTTTTCGCGCACGCGCATCAAGCGGATTCGCTTTAACAGCCGGTTGAGCGCACCGGCGATAGTGTCTAGTTCCTGGGGCAATGGGCTGAGGGTTAGGGGCTGTAAATTATGCGGATCACGATTGCGAATTTGCTCGGCCATGCGCGACAGGGGAACCAAGCCCCAGCCAATCGACCACCATAGCAGGGCGGTGAGTAGCGGCAGGCCAATCAGGTCGGGCAGTAACGTGCGTAGCGCTACTGCTCTAATCAGTTCCCCGCGAACGTCTTCGCGCTCGCTAACCACAATCCGCTGCGTGGAGTTAGGTATGTCGAGCACATAAATGCGCCATTGGATCTCATTAATAGACCGACTGGTGAATCCCACAGGGAGATCTTCCAACGGCGACTCGGGGGCATTAGCTGAGCGCAGCAGGAGGCGGCTCTCTTCCCACAGCTGAAAGCCCAGCTGGCTATCTGCTCGGTAACCTGCAAAGCGTCGATCAGATCTCGCCGTTTTTCCTAGAGCACTTTCTAGGCTGCTAAGCAGCACACCCTGGGTTTCATCCGGCAGTGGTGCTTGCAACAGGCCTTCCAATAGGCGCGCATTTTGCTCAAGACTGGCATCGTACAGTGCTTCAATTTCATGGGCAGCGTAGCGATAGCTGATAAAGCCAATCACCAGCATGCTTATGCCAAACACCAGCAGCGCTAGCCCCAGGGTGCGTTGGCGGATAGAGGTCATGGGTGCTTATCCTGATTCGTTTTATCCATTACGTAACCAATACCGCGTAGCGTGCGAATCAGGTGAGGAAAAAATTTGCGCCGAAGGTGGTGCACATGTACCTCAATGGCGTTGCTCTCCACGTCCTCATCCCAGCCATAGACCAAGCGTGTTAGCGTATCGCGGGTGAATACTCGTCCGGGGTGGCTCATAAACTCTTGAAGTAAGATCAATTCCCGTCGTGACAACACCACGGGCTTCCCCTGGTAGCTCACCTGCATGGTGAGCGGGTCGAGGCGGATACCACGGCACTCCAGAGCGCTGTTTACCTGGTCACTACTGCGCCGCAGTAGGGCTCTCAGACGAGCTTTTAATTCAGCCACTTCAAACGGCTTGGTTAAATAATCATCGGCACCCGCATCTAACCCAGTGATTCGTTCATCGACGGCATCGCGAGCCGTTAATACCAAAATGGGTACGCGATTGCCCAACCGCCTCACGGCTTCCAATACCTGCATACCATCCATACGCGGCAGCCCCAGATCGAGAATGACCGCATCAAAAGGTTCGCCTTCCTTTAACGCGGCCAGGGCGCTAAAGCCGTCGCTAAGGTGATCCACCGTGAAATTCTCGGGTTTTAATGCCAAGCGAATGCCCGAGGCTAAGCTCGGATCGTCTTCTACCAGCAATATACGCATGGCGGGATGGTTACTCCTTTAAATTCTTCACTACCCTTAACCCTTGAAATAAGCACGGATAAGGGTGGTATGCAAAGGCTTAGGTCGTCAGGATGAGGTTATAAATTGTAGGTTAATAACCTAGCATGCTTTGTTACTCCTTCGGAGCTCGGTATTTGATTGATCAGCCATGACATTTAGTTATTCCTCAAGTAGCCCAGAGGTAGTACTTTGCCCGCCAGCACGACGACGCGAAGCACTGCTGCAGCTTGCTGCCGCCCATGACCCTAAGCTTCAAGCAGCCCTGAGCGCTGCCGTAAAGGCAATGTACAATCAGCCGGATACCCAGTGGGATGGGCTATGGGTAACGCTTGAGGCGGGACAACTGACGGCCGCTATCTGGGTACAACCCCTGCCCATGAACATGGCGCAGCTATGGTTACCCAAGCAGTTGCCCAGCGAACAGGGTGTGCATACTAGCGCGCTATTGCGTGCGGCCAATGCATGGGTAGAAGCTCACAATATTCGCTTATGCCACTTGGAGCTGTCATCCCAGGCGCCCGTATCAGAAGCGCTGTTACGTGAGCATGGTATGCAGCGTTTGGCTTGCTTGGAGCATTTAATCGGCAGTAGCCGCTACCGCTTATCAATGAATGAAGTACTACCATTGTCACTGCAGCCGTTTGGCGAACTTTCTCTGAAGGAGCAGGTGAGTCTGTTGGCCGCAGTGGGGCAAGATTCGCTGGATAGCCGCCCCTTGCGCGACGTACTCTCAGTGGAAGAGTTATTGGATGGTTTTTATCAGCAGGCTCCCCAGGCACCACAGCACTGGTACGCTGTTGGCTATCGCGATGCCGTGGTGGGTGTGCTACTGCTTGCGCCGCGCCCTGCCCTAGGCCGTTGGGAGCTAATGTTAATGGGACTAACAACGGATTGGCGTGGCAAAGGCTTGGGCCGCGCGCTGTTAAATAAAGCTCTTACGCTTGCCCAGCAGGCTGGCGTGCAGGAGGTCATGCTGGCGGTAGATGATGTCAATGTACCGGCTAAACGGCTTTACCAGCAGGCAGGTTTTATACGCTATGCGCAGCAACGTTTATTCGCCTGGAAAGGCAGTGATGAGAGGAGGGATTTGCCAAATTAAGCTGCCAATAGTAGTCAACGGTTGAATAGGCGCGCTTAGTAGCATTTTCTTGCGCTTTGCGTTGCCGTTATACTAGTCCTATATGCACGTCTTGGCGTCTCAGCTGCGCACCGTCAATTTTGGCGCTGCCACGCACAGGGGTTGAGGATAAAAGTTTGATGACAATACTCAAGAGGTGGTGAGAGTGAAAGCTAAGCTGATCATGAGCGGGCTGGCGGCCCTCGGCTTCATGGCGGGCACATCCAGTGTTTATGCCCAAGATGACGCCGCACGTGATGCGATTGCCGAGCGTTTGGCGCCGGTGGGTCAACTCTGTTTACAAGGCCAAGACTGTGGCACCGCAGCGGCACCCCCTAGCGATAGCAGCAGTGGTGGCGGTATAGACGGTGCGGGCATCTATAATAATATCTGTATGGCATGCCATGAAACGGGTGCTGCAGGCGCGCCTATTCGTGGTGATGAAGCTGCCTGGTCTGCACGCACTGAACAAGGTTTCGCCACGCTGCTAGACCACGCCATTAACGGCATTGGCGCCATGCCAGCGAAAGGCGGTAACCCCAACCTTTCCGATGAGGAAGTGGAAGCAGCGGTTGCCTATATGGTTGAGCCGGTTATGGAAGTACCCGAGTTGAGTAGTGGTGACGAAGCTGCTGCAGACGACGAAGCTTCTAGCGACGAAGGCGCCGATGAAGCCGCTAGCGAAGAGACCGCCGCTGCTGAAGGTGAAGAAGCGGCAACTGAAGAAGCAATGGCTGCTAATGACGACGCAGCGAGTGAAGAAGACGCGGCCGCCTCTGAAGAAGCCAGCGGTGGCAGTGGCTTGGACGGTGAAGCGCTTTACGCAAGCTCTGGATGTGTGGCTTGCCACGCATCCGGTGTAGCCGGTTCGCCGAAGTTGGGCGATTCTGAAGCTTGGGCAGCGCGTTTGGAAAAAGGTGCTGACGAGCTCTACGTCAGTGCCATTAACGGCATTGGCGCTATGCCAGCGAAAGGCGGCAACCCTAACCTTTCAGATGAAGAAGTGATGGCTGTTGTCGATTACATGATGGCTGAAGCTCAGTAACAGCAATTGGTACACTGATTTAGCTTGGTAAATTTATCCACAGGGTGTTTTAGTCACCGCCCTGTGGATATTCTTGTTTTAAAGGCCTGGTTTTAAAAGCAGCGGTTTTAATGTTCTAGTTTTACAACGCCCGCTTGATCACCCTAGCAACGAGCGGAGCCCTGCTATGGCGTCTTTACCACGGGCCTGTTTCTTATCCGGATCCTCTTTATCGGCACGACCTTCCCACTCCAAATCCTCCCCGGGCAATTCGTCTAAAAAGCGGCTGGGTGCACAGTCCATAAGCTCACCGTAGGCTTTGCGCTGGCGGGCAAGTGTTAACGTTAGTGTGCGCCGCGCCCGGGTAATGCCCACATAAGCTAATCGCCGCTCCTCTTCCACTGTGCCTACTTCGATGGCGTTGCGGTGGGGCAGCAGATCCTCCTCTAAGCCCATCAAATAGACATGCGGAAACTCCAGGCCTTTAGAGGCGTGCATGGTGAGTAGCTGTACTCTATCCGAGTCATCCTCTTCCGCCTGCTGCTCCAGAATATCGCGCAGTACCAGGCGCGAAATAGCCGCTTCTACGCCGTCGGTTTCGGTCTCGGTGGAATCGGTATCGTCTTCCGGGTCGCGGTTGAGCGATTTTTCTAGCTGGTCGATGAGAATCCACACGTTGGCCATGCGGCGTTCTGCGACGGTGGGTGCGCTGGCGTTTTGATACAGCCAGGCTTCGTAATCCATATCCCGCAGCATGTCGCGAATGGCGGCAATGGCATCGCCTTGATCCATGCGCTTGCGCACGCCGTCGATGAAGTGGGTGAACCGGCTTAAGCGCTCCGTAGCTCGGGTCGGCAATACTTGTTCCAACCCAAGCTCATGGCAGGCGGCAAACAGCGAAATTGAGCGCTCCGTCGCGTAGTTGGCGAGTTTCTCTACCGTTCCAGGGCCCACTTCGCGGCGCGGCACGTTCACAATGCGCAAAAAGGCGTTGTCGTCCGCGGGATTAATCAACAGGCGCAGGTAAGCCATGGTGTCTTTAATCTCGTTGCGCGAGAAAAACGACGTACCCCCAGAGAGCTTGTAAGGAATTTGGTAGTGCTGCAGCTTAAGCTCTAACAAGCGGGCCTGGAAATTGCCCCGATAAAGCACCGCAAAATCCCGCCACTCGGCCTTTTCCTTGATACGCCGGGTGAGCATTTCGCTGGCGACCCGCTCAGACTCCGCCTCTTCATGACGATTCACGATTACCCGAATAGGCGCGCCGTCGCCCATATCGGACCATAGCGTCTTCTCATAAACGTGGGGGTTGTTGGCGATTAGCGTGTTGGCGGCGCGCAGTATCGTGGCGGTAGAGCGGTAGTTCTGCTCCAGCTTGATCACTTTCAAGCGCGGGAAATCTTCACCCAGGGTGATTAGGTTTTCAGGGCGGGCACCGCGCCAGGCGTAGATCGACTGGTCATCGTCGCCTACCACGGTAAAGGTGGAGCGCTCCGCCATTAGCAGTTTCACTAACAGGTACTGGGAGACGTTGGTGTCCTGATACTCATCGACGAGCATGTAGTGGATTTTGCGCCGCCAGCGCTCTAGTGCTTCCGTATCGTTCTTGAGCAGTACCACCGGCAGCAGAATCAGATCGTCGAAATCCACCGCGTTGTAGGCTTTTAAATGGCGTACGTAGGCTTCATAAACCCGAGCGGCAAAGTGCTCATCGTCATCAGCCGCAAACGAGAGCGCATCGCTAGGCAGCACCAAGTCGTTCTTCCAGGTGGAAATTTTGCTCTGCACAGCATTGATCTGCTCGGCGTCCACCTGGGCGTCTTTGTTCATCAAATCGCGCAGCAGCGCCTTGGCGTCTTCCGGGTCAAATAGCGAAAAGCCCGGTTTATAGCCCAGGGTTTTAAGCTCGCCACGGATAATATTCAGCCCCAGGGTGTGAAAAGTAGAGACCGTCAGTCCGTGGCCCTCTTTGCCGTGGAGCATCTGGCCCACGCGTTCTTTCATCTCTCGGGCGGCTTTATTGGTAAAGGTCACCGCGGCGATCCTGCGCGCGCTCATCCCACACTCTTGCACCAAATAGGCAATTTTAGTGGTGATAACGCTGGTTTTACCGGAACCTGCACCCGCCAACACCAGGCAAGGGCCATCAATGTAGCGCACGGCTTCCTGCTGGCGCGGGTTTAGCCCTTTGATGCGGCTAAGAATGCTCTTGGGCGTTGCAGGCGTCATGCGTCGGTGATCCTCTACGAGAGTTGCAGGCGGTTTCAAGTACGGTTTCGATTACGATTTCAAGTACGGTTTCAAGTACAATCGTCCGCTTGGCGAATGTAGGATAAACAGGCAGGTGGCGATGTTTGAAGTAGCGCTTTTTGAACCGCGTATGGCGCCCAATACGGGCAATATCATGCGCCTGGTGGCTAATAATGGCTGCCGGTTACACCTGATTGAGCCACTGGGCTTTGACCTGGAAGAGAAAAAGCTGCGTCGCGCCGGGTTGGATTACCGCGACCTCGACAACGTCACTCGCCACGCCGATTTTAGCGCCTTTCAGCAAACCATGCAGGGGCGGCGCATCTGGGCGATCACCACCAAAGGCACGCGCACCTACAGCGATGCGGACTTTGCCCCAGGCGATGTGCTGCTGTTTGGCTCTGAAACCGCTGGGCTGTCACCTCAGGTGCATGAAGCGCTAACCGCGGAGCATAAACTGCGCCTGCCCATGCAACCCAATAACCGTAGCCTAAACCTTTCCAACGCTGTGGCTATTGTGAGCTACGAAGCGTGGCGCCAGCAAGGGTTCGCTGGCGCGCTGCAGGTCTAATCAGTTGGTAATCCCATAGCGGTCACGATACGCCCTGATCGCTTCAGCGTAGGCGAGCATTTCGCCACCAGCATGCTCTTCAAGGTAAGTGAGCACTTGCTCCAGAGTGACGATACTGACCACTGGCATAGCGTACTGAGCCTGCACTTCCTGAATCGCGCTCTGCTCGCCTTGACCGCGCTCCTGACGGTCAAGCGCTATGATAACGCCTGCGGCACGAGCACCGCTCTGCTCAATCAGTGTCATCACTTCGCGAATGGCGGTACCCGCGGTAATCACGTCGTCAATAATTAAAATATCGCCGATAAGCGGTGCGCCTACGATATTGCCGCCTTCGCCGTGGGGTTTCGCCTCTTTGCGGTTAAAGGCGTAGGGCATATCCCGGTCGTGGTGATCGGCCAGCGCCGCCGCGGTGACTGCCGCCAGGGGGATGCCTTTGTACGCCGGGCCAAACAGTACATCGGCGTTTAAGCCGCTATCGACAATCGCCTGGGCGTAAAAACGCCCCAATTTGGCCAGCGCACGACCGGTTTGAAACAGCCCTGCGTTGAAAAAGTAGGGGCTAACGCGGCCAGATTTAAGCGTAAACTCGCCAAACTTAAGCACGCCTTGCTCAATGGCAAAGGCAATGAAATCGCGCTGGTAGGGTTGTAGAGTGGTAGCCACGGCATTCCTCACTAGGCGGTAGGTTTAAATCGGTACGAAAGCAACAATAAAAGTGGGGTAAATGGCAAGTTTTACTAGCTGCCTTTACCCAAACGTCTAAACGTCGGGTATCATACAGCAGCGACGCAAAAGGGACGATTTATGAAAATTGCCAGCATCAATGTCAATGGTATTCGTGATGCCGTCGATCGTGGCTTCCTGGACTGGCTGGCTCAGCAGGATGTCGACGTGGTCTGCGTGCAGAACATCAAGGCAAAAAGTTTTGAACTGGGTGACCACATTCTGTATCCGGAAGGCTATGAAGGCTATTTCCTGGATGCCGAAGAGGACGGTTTCTCCGGTGTGGCACTCTATTGCCGCAAAATCCCCAAGGCGATTATGTATGGCCTGGGGTTCCCTCAGTGTGACCATGAAGGACGTTTTCTGCAGGCGGATTATGAACGCTTCAGTATTGTCTCCTTCCTGATGCCTGACGGAAGTGACCAAAAAGCCAAACAGGCGTTTATGGAGCAGTATCAAGAGTATCTGACGAAGATGTCGCGCAAACGCCGCGAATACATCCTCTGCGGTACTTGGCATATTGCCCATAAAACCGTCGATTTGGCTAACTGGTCGGATAATCAACTGACCTCAGGCTTCCGCCCGGAAGAGCGCGCCTGGATGGATCAGGTGCTTGGCCCCACCGGGTTTATCGACACCTTCCGCGAAATTAACCGCGATGCAGGTGAATATACCTGGTGGCCGAAGCTCGACCAAGACGTGCCCCGTGAGCGCCAGGAAGGTTGGCGGATTGACTATCAATTAGTCGGCCCCAACTTCCGCCGCCACGTGGTCGACGCGTGGATCGATTACGATGCGACCTTCTCTGAGTTCGCACCGCTAATCGTTGAGTACGACCTGGCGCTCTAAGCGCTAGGCAACGAACTTTTCCCGCGTCGCCTGTCACCCTTGCGGATTAGCCGGGGTGACAAACAACAGGCCAGCTAAATGCTGGCCTGTTGTTTTTTACGTCTTACTCCTTACCTTCATTACCCACGAATACCCAGCGCTTCACGCTGATGATCGCGAAGCGCATCGCCTGCTTTCTCGGCTAAATCGAGCATGTCGTTTAGCTCAGCGCGAGTGAAGGCGCCTGCCTCGGCGGTGCCTTGCACTTCGATTAGCTCGCCGCTTTCGGTCATTACCACGTTCAGGTCGGTATCGGCTTTGCTATCTTCCGGGTAGTCCAGATCCAGCACCGGCACGCCTTTATAAATACCCACGGAAATGGCGCTCACCAACTGCTTGAAGGGATCGCCCTTGATCTTCTTCTCGCGCTGCAGATAACGGATCGCATCGATCAGTGCTACGCAGCCCCCGGTAATCGCCGCGGTACGGGTACCGCCATCGGCCTGGATCACATCGCAATCCACGGTAATGGTGAACTCACCGAGCTTCTTCAAATTCACCGCGGCGCGCAGGCTGCGGCCAATCAAACGCTGGATTTCCAGCGTGCGGCCGCCTTGCTTGCCGCGGGTCGCTTCACGGCCACTACGGGTGTGAGTGGCGCGGGGCAGCATGCCGTACTCAGCGGTGACCCAGCCCTGATTCTTGCCGCGCAGCCAGCGCGGTACACCGGCTTCTACGCTGGCATTACACAGCACTTTGGTATCGCCAAACTCCACCAGCACAGAGCCTTCCGCATGACGGGTGTAATCGCGGGTCAGGCGAATCTCACGGAGCTGGTCGGCTTCGCGACCGCTGGGGCGCACAACATCAGGACGCTTAGCACTGCTCACAAATAGTACCTCTCAATAAACGCACAACTGGGAAAAGCCCTCCATTGTACACGTCTGGGAGTGCGCTGATTGGCCTATCGGGTAGACTGTTGGCAATGCTTTATACACCGTTGTTCTCTATTAGGATGAAACATGGCCACTTCAAGCCGCGTACACAGCATGACCGCCTTTGCCCGCACCGAGCAGGCTGCCCCGTTTGGCACGCTGCAGGTGGAAATTCGCTCGGTGAATCAGCGTTATTTAGAGCCTCACTTCCGCCTGCACGAAAGCCTGCGTGACCTGGAGCCAGTGCTGCGTGAAGCGCTGCGCACCCGTTTAGCTCGTGGCAAAGTCGAGTGCAGTGTTCGCTTTGAGAGCGCCGAAACCGCCCAAGCCCCCGCCGTTAACAGCGCCCGCTTAGCCGCCATTGCTGATGCGCTAACCGCCATACAGCAGCAAGTGCCCAGCGCCGTGCCGCCCACCACGCTTGCGCTCCTCAATCAGCCCGGTGTAATGGAAACCCAACATCTCGATCAGGATGCCATCAAAGCCGCTGCCAAAGCGCTGTTCGACCAAGCGCTGAATGAGCTAATTGATGCCCGCGCCCGTGAAGGGGAAAAGCTTGCCGAGATGATCACCACCCGCCTGGCGGCAGTAAGTGAACAGGTCACCACCGTACGCAGCCTGCTGCCGCAGATTTTAGAGCGCCAACGCGCCCAACTGCTAGAGCGCCTGGAGGTTGCCAAAACCGAACTCGACCCCCAGCGCCTGGAAGCCGAACTGGTGCTGGTAGCGCAAAAAGCCGATGTGGATGAAGAGCTAGACCGCCTAACGGCGCATATCGAAGAAGTAAGCCACCAGCTCGCCCAGAAAGGCCCCAAAGGCCGCCGTTTGGATTTCCTAATGCAAGAGCTTAACCGGGAAGCCAATACGCTTTCGTCAAAGTCTGTGGTGGCGGAGACGACTCGCTGTGCGGTGGAGTTGAAGGTGTTGATTGAGCAGATGAGGGAGCAGATTCAGAATATTGAGTGACTTCCAATGATGGTGCTTCAGGGGAGCGTTGTAGTTGTTAAAGAAAATGCGGCAGGCGTCATAGCGATACGACACCTTCACGGAAATACCTTATCGCCATCGACTTAGCCGTTGATGGCATTCGTCTTCCGGTAGCCAGGCACCCGCTTCCAGCATCGTTTCCAAAGCATCGGCCAACTGGCCTGGAGCAAGAAGCGCATGGGCTTCCAGTTCATCCAGGATCCAAAGTACACCACGAACCTCTAGCTGGCTTTTCTGACCTGATTTCCTGAGCGCGCCGTCATTGGTCAGCAGCGTCCAGCCTCTTTCCTTGGCTAGGAAGTAGCACGACACATCCGCTAGTGAGGAATTACCCAATGTTTGGCGTAGCATAAAAAGCGTTGCAACTTCCTCACCATTGAATGCCTCAACCACAAGGCCTAATCCCGTTAACTCTTGGCCAGGGGGCTTTTTCAGCTCCCGCCACACAAAGTCGGTGGTGACGAACTGGTGAGGTAGGGCAAACACGGTTTCAAGCAGGCCACTGTGGTGAAGATCTATCCAGATATTGGTATCAGAGACAAGAATTTTCGCTGACATGCTCACTGTCACCTGCCTGTCCGTTTGCCATGATTTCCTCAATCTCGCCGAGGCTTACACTGAGTAACTCCGCTGCTCTTGAAGGAGTAACCAGTCCTTCAGCCAGCGCCCTGTAAACCAATTGCTTCAGGCGATAGGATTTTTCAGGCTCTTGTCGACCAGGTTCACTTTTTCGAAAACCTTTCATCGACCATAGGCGAAAAGTGTTCTGATAGAAGCTCGAACTAACGATATCCAGGTCATATAACCGGCGCAAAGTGGCTTGAATAGAAATACCCCACTCCTCCTTGGCCAAAAGGAACTCTTGGAACAGCACCCGTTTGCGGTGCTCACCAAAGGTGACGCGCACTTGATTTGCAGGAAAAAGAAACGCCCCGGCAAAGCGGTGGCACCAGTTTTCTTCATCCCGAGTGCCATGAAGCTCCTCTGGTAGTGACATAACCAAATGTCCTAGCTCATGGGCGAGATTAAAACGCTGGCGTTCACCAGGACGCTCAGTATTACTGACAATAACGGCATCCGCGCCATCGTTGACGAGGGCGCAAAGCCCATCGAATTTCTCGTGGGCCTTAAGACTGACGACTTTAATGCCGTTTTCTTCCAGGGTTTCAGTCAGATTGGCGATGGGGTTTAGCCCAAGCTGCCATTCTTCACGGAGTTTATTAGCTGCCTGTTCAACCTCATCGATACTGGATACGGAAAAACGCTTATGCCATTTGGAAAATTCATCAGGTGATTGGCCGGTTTGGAACAGGCTCTCTGCCGCTAAATAGCGCTCAAGGTGCTCACGCACTTGCTCCTTGACGGCTTCTTGCTGGCGTTTTCCGAAGGCAGAGTGCTTACGGAAGTCTACTTTTCCCAGCGCTACTGAGTCTGAACGGAAAAAATACTCAGGGTTAACCCCAAGTGCGTCCGCTAGTTGGATCAAGCGAGTCGAATTGGGCGCGTCCTTGCCCTGTTCATATTTCGACAGAGCTTGCTTGGTTATGCCCCCCAGCAGATCGGCTAACTGCTGCAAGGTCATATTCTTAAGGACACGCGCACGATGTAGACGATCATGCAGCATGACGTATTACCTTATGTCAGGGCGGTTTAAGTTGACAATATGGTTAAATTTTTAAAATCTGTCAACCTGGCGTGTTGTTTAGATATGGAGCACTTCATGAGGGAAGTTCATGTGATGGATCACATGTTGGCAGGAAGTCAGGGATGTAGATCCAGGCTATTTTTGACGCAGCTCTGACTCGAACGCTGACAGCGTCCCTCCCCGCCCAGCAAACCGTTCGTGCTTTTAGCCGTTGGTCGATGCCCCTGACCGAGTTGCCGATCTGTGCTAACGCCCTGGCCTTGAGATGCGCAATATGAAATGCACCGCATTCCAACAAGAGCGCATCGAGGACTCCATCATGGGCAACAACACCAAGATTGATTTTATCTACCTCTCCGAGCAGGACATGATTCGTGCCGGCGTGACCGATATGGCCGCCTGTGTGGACACCATGGAAGAGGTCTTCCACCTGCTTCACATCGGCGATTACCGCATGGCTGGGCCCAACAACGACTCCCACGGCGCGATGATCATGTTCCCAGAGGAGTCGCCGTTTCCCACCATGCCGAAACCGACTGCCGATCGCCGCATGATGGCGATGCCGGCCTATCTGGGCGGCAGCTTCTGCACCTCCGGTGTGAAGTGGTACGGCTCCAACATCGCCAACCGGGAAAAGGGCCTGCCCCGCTCCATCCTGATGTTCACGCTGACCGACCCGGACACCGCCGCGCCGTTGGCGTACATGTCGGCCAACTTGCTGTCGGCCTACCGCACCGGCGCCGTGCCGGGTGTCGGCGCTCGCCATCTGGCCCGCAAGGATTCCCGCGTTATCGGCCTGCTGGGCCCAGGGGTGATGGGCCGCACGAGCGTGGCCGCGTTCATGGCGGTCTGCCCGGAGATCGACACCATCAAGATCAAGGGGCGCAGCGAGAAGAACATCAACGGCTTCATCGACTGGGTGAAGGAGCACTACCCGCAGGTCACCAACCTCCAAGTCGTCGATTCCGAGGAAGCGGTGGTGCGCGATGCCGACATCGTGACCTACTGCGCCTCCGGCGAAGTCGGCAATCCCGACCTCTACCCGATGGTCAAGCGCGAGTGGGTTAAGCCCGGCGCCTTTCTGGCAATGCCGGCGCCGTGCAACTTCGATGCCGGCATGGAAGCGCCGGATATCCGCAAGGTACTCGATGACACCGGCCTTTACGAAGCCTGGTACGAGGAAGTGCCCAAGCCCGCCCATAACGTGATTCCGCTGGTCGGCGTGAAGTTCATGGACATGCTCCACGCCGGCACCCTCGAGGCCAGCGCGCTGGAAGACCTGGGCGCTATCGTCTCCGGTGACAGCCCAGGCCGTCAGAGCGACGAGGAGATCATCATGATGTCGGTCGGCGGCATGCCGGTCGAAGACGTTGCCTGGGCCACGGTCGTCTACCGCAAGGCCGTGGAGCATGGCATTGGCGTCAAGCTGAACCTGTGGGATGAGCCCGCGCTGAAATAAGGCGTCGGCATCTCTCATCCGCGGGCATCGCCTCTCGGCTGATGCTCGCCCTTCTCATTGATTTCAAAGCGAGCGTTCTCTAATGACTACGATCACCAAGGTCAAAACCGGCTCCAAATTTGAGGAACACGCCAGCTATTCGCGCGTGGTGGCCGTCGACAACTGGATCCTTGTCTCCAACACTGCCGGGCGTAACCCGGACACCAAAGAGATTCCAGACGACGTCAGTGAGCAGTTGAAGCAGGTCTTCGCCAACATCGAACGCGGGCTTTCAGCCGTCGATAGCGACCTTTCCGACGTGGTATCTGCCAGGATTTTCATTCAGAACCCGGCCGACACTGAAACGGTCATGACCCTGTTCGGCGAAACCATGCGCGGCGTCGACCCGGTCATTACCGTGACCTGCCCGCCGCTCGGCGCCGAGGTCTACAAGGTCGAGCTGGAAGTGACCGCTTACCGAGGCGCTGGCAACGCCGAGACCATCCGGATCGACACCTCCGCTCAGTGAGGCGTCGTTCGGCCCTATAACTTGATCCAACGCGGTATGGCCGGCCTGACCCGGGCATACTGCGTTGAACGATCAACCGATCAGGACGCGTTCATGGCACCGACTATCGCACCCGTCGAGACCTCCAACGACTTTCCCGCCTCGACCACCGTGGTCATCATCGGTGGCGGCATTATCGGCCTGACCGCTGCCCTGACGCTCGCCGAGCGCGGCGTGCCCGTCACGGTACTGGAAAAGGGCCGCATCGCCGGTGAGCAGTCCTCCCGCAATCTGGGCTGGATTCGCAAGACCAGCCGCCACGGCGAGGATGTGCCGCTGGCGCTGGCTTCCGACCGGCTATGGGCCACCATGGCTGAGCGCACCGGCAGCGACGTGGGGTATCGCCAGTCGGGCATCATGTTTTTGTCGCGCACGCCCGATCAGCTCGCCGTGCATGAAGCCTGGCTCGACTCGGTCGCGGCGCTGTCGCTGGACTCCCGACTGTTGAGCGCGCGCGAGATCGACGCGCAGGTGCCGGGCGGTCGCGATGACTGGGCTGGCGCCATCTTCACGCCATCTGACGGCTACGCTGAGCCTACGCTTGCCTCCAGCGCCATCGCTCGGGCGGCCATTGCACGGGGCGCGGTCATCGTCGAACACTGTGCGGTGCGCAATATTACCCGCACCGGCGGGCAGGTGAGCGGGGTGGTAACCGAGCGCGGCGAAATTCGCTGCGATCAGGTACTGCTGGCTGGCGGCATGTGGTCCCGGCGGTTTCTGGGCAATATCGGCATCTCCCTGCCCACCTTGCCGCTGATTCTGTCGGTGTTTCGAACCGGCGCCATGGAAGGGCCCACCAACAGCGCCGTTGGCGGGCCGGATTTCTCCTTTCGAAAGCACAAGGATGGCGGCTTCATTGTGACCCAGCGTGGTGCACTTGATGCCCCGCTGACGCTGGATCATCTGCTGGTCGGCTCCAAGTATCTAAGCGCACTGCGTGCCCAGCGGGGGCTTTTGCGGATATCGCTGGGCAAGCACTTTTGGCGGGATCTCGCGCTGCCACGGCGCTGGAAAAACGGCAACTCGCCCTTCGAACGCGTGCGCACCCTGGATCCGCCGATCAATCAAATGCTCAACCGTGATGCCCACCACAATCTGTCCGCGGCATGGCCGGTGTTCGAAAAGGCGACCATCGAAGAAGCCTGGGCAGGCATGATCGACATCACACCGGACTCCAACCCGGTCATTGATGCGGTGCCCGGCGTGCCGGGGCTGACCCTGGCTTCCGGCTTCTCCGGCCACGGCTTTGGCACCTCGCCGGCGGCCGGCCAGCTCGCCGCGGATCTGATCATGAACAACGAGCCGATCATTGATCCAAGGCCTTACCGGTTCGGGAGGTTCTAAACTGTGCGGAGCGTCTATGTCACGCTCTGCCCACACCCAGGCGCGTAGCTAACGGTGGCTTCTGGAACAGCCGTAACCTCCTTCTGCTCGATATATCCAAAATCTCACCCGAGAAAACGCCAGGCTCGTCCTGGCTGGACGTCTTTTGCCAGCCTCGAGACCCGGTCTGGTCGGATTGCGATTGTCATGGCGGCGATGGTTTTTCGCTCGCCACCAGGTTCAGTACGCCCTCTGCCCAATCCAGAGCGACCTCAGAGGCCGCAAGCGATCCGCTGGCATCGTGACGGCCAAACTCGCCGATTCGCGTTGCGCCACAGGCCAGTAGCGCCTCGGTGAGCAGTTCGCCGCCGCGTGAGTAGGTTCTGGCGTAGCTACTGTCGCCCAGCCCCATGCTCGCAAAACGCACGCCGGATAGGTCGGGAGCATCATCGCGCAGCGTCGCGTAGAAATCTTGGGCGCCGCCCGGCACCTCGCCATCGCCGTAGGTTGAGCAGACGATGAGGTAGAACCGGGTCGGGTCGAGCGAGTGCGGGTCAACATCGCCCAGATCGGCCACGTCCACCGTGCAGCGCCCATCAAGGGCCTGCTCGAGCTCCTCGGCGACCAGCTCGGCATTGCCGGACTCGGTGCCGAATAGAATGCTGACCGCCAGGTCGCCCAGGCTGTCGCCGTCACCCGTATTGAGGTGCGCCGCACGCTCGACCACCAGCGACTCATCCCGCGCCGACGCTAAAAGCGCCTCCAGCGTGGCCAGCTTGGTGCGTACCCGCCCTGGAGAGGTCTGGGTACGCTCTAGGTGGTCGATACGCCGCCAGCCGTCGATGTCGGTGGCCTCTTCATGAGGGCTAAGCCCCTGGCGAGTGCAGTGCACCTCACCTGCCGCGATATCCGCGCCAATCACGCCAGCCAGTGCCCGTGCGTCGGTGCGCTGATCGGGAATCGTGCCTCGGGCGCCGCGGCGCAACCAGCCGGCCAGGTAGAGCCCTGCCTCGACGCGGCCGGTCTCGGATGCCGCCGGATACTCGGCGAGCGCGTGTGATATGGCGTCCTCCGGGTCGGGCACGAAACCGATGGCGGTTATGACCGAATCCAGTGCCAGCGCGACGGTCTCGCCGCCATGACGCAGAGTGATACCTTCGACCTGCGCCTGCCCATCGATGTGTTCGGGCACTGTCTCGAACCACCACTCGACCATCATCCGCGGCTCGCCCTCGAGGTCGACGCTGTCTGCCCCGGGTAGCGTACGCAGCGCGTCCAGCCGAGCATCCTTGCCTTCCGGCACGCTATCCAGATCGACACCGTGAAGGCGATGCCGAATAGCTGAAAAGCCGCCCAGCTCGCGGATCATCACCGGGTCGAAGCGGGCCTTCTCCGCGCTCGAGCGGCCGATGATGTGCAGCGTATCGATCTCACGTGTCAGCTTCCCGTGAACGGCGTCGTCGATGTCGCTGCCCTCGAGTTCGGCGGCGCGAATCGACAGCAGCCGCAACACGTCGATGGCTACATTCCCCTGACCCAAGATTGCCACGCGCCGACCAAGCGTCGGCGTCTCGGTCTCGTCCGGGTGGCCGTTGAGTCGGCGGGTAATACTGCCCGCACCCACTACGCCCGTAAGCAGGTCACCGGGAATCTCCAGCGGCCGATCCGCACGTACACCGGAGGCAAGCACCACGGCGTCGTAGTTCGTGCGCAGCGCATCGAAAGACACCTGCTGGCCGATGGTCGTATTGCCGATAAAACGCACGTTCGGCGCATCGAACAGGCGATCAAACTGGCGTGAGACGGCTTTGGTACCCTGATGATCGCCTGCCACGCCGTAGCGCAGCAGTCCGTAGGGCACCGGAAGGCGGTCAAACAGATCGATATGGGCGCCGGGCATGCGGCGCTGGACTTCTTTTGCCGTGAAACAGCCCGCCGGCCCCGAGCCGACAATGGCGACGTGGGGGGTCGCCTCGGCTTCCGTTGCCGAGGGCGTTGGCCCACCCGTAGAGACGGGCACGCGCCCCTTGGCAAGCGGCTTCACGTCGCGCCAGGTCACCGGCAGCGAGAGCATGCCACGGAAGACCCAGCCGCCGATGGTGGGATCGCGGTCGGGGTGAAGCTCAAGCCCTTTCAAGTGATCGAACAGCAGCGGCAGCGCCACTTCGGCCACCTCGGCCCGCGCCGCCCGGGCGCCTAGGCACACATGCGTGCCCTTGCTGAACGCCAGGTGCGGTTTGACCTCGCGGTAAATATCGAATTTGTCCGCGTGCTCCCAGATCGATTCATCGCGGTTGGCCGAGAGAATACAGATGCCTAGCCGTGCCCCTTCCGGCAGCTCGACGCCGGCCAGCACGGTGCGTTTCGTGGTCTGGCGTGAATAAAGCCCGATGGGCGCTACCCAGCGAATGGTTTCATCGAACACCGTCGACCACAGGCTCGGGTCGCGCTCCACCGCCCGGCGCTGGTCGGGGTGGGTCAACATCGCCCAAGCCGCCACGCCCAGGGCGTCCCGGGGCTCATTCAAACCGCCGCCGATGCTCATCTTGATGTTGGCGCGAATCTTTTCCAGCGGCATCTGATCCTCGGGGGAGGAGAGCAGCGAGGAGAGAAGGGAGTGGTCGCGGTTGTGAAGGTGCCACTCGAGCATCTCGTCGAGGGCGACATCCACTTCATCGAAAGAGCGCTTGCCCGCGGCCCAAACGTCCGGGTCGTCACCGTAGTTGCCGGTTGCATCAATCAGCGTCTGTGACCAGCGCTGAAGATCTTCCGCCGAGGCGTTGTAGAGCCCGAGCAGTGATCTCAGGCATTCGGCGGCAAAGGGCGCTGAAAAATCCCAGATCAGATCGGCCCCCGGCCCCTTGTCGATGAAGCGGGCCAACTGCTCGCGGCCCTTTTCATGAAAGGTCTGCGTCCAGACGTTTTTAACCGCATTGGGCTTGAATACGCTCTGCCACTGGCGGCGCTCACGGTAGTGCTCCGGGTCGTCGCGGCGCAGCATCGAATGCCCCATGGCGCGAATCTGGAGCGAATCCGTCTCGTTGGCTGAATAGGTTTCCTGGTCGTGCTCGGTGGTAATCACGGCGTCGTAGCTGGTGATCAGATAGCGGTTGACGCTGGGCACCCAATGAACCCCGCCCTCGCGCCGCAGGCGTTCGTAGATTGGAAACGGATCGTCATACAGTGTCTTGAGATCGACCCAGTTTGCCACGGGGGCGGGGCGAGTTTTCATTGGCTTGTTCATAGGATCTCCATGAAGGTGCACTTAGACGCTGCTTACGCCCGGCGCCCCATGTTCTATCTTGAGCGGTTCTAATCGCTCAGATCCGGCTCGAACAGCCCCTTGTTCATCTTGAACTTGACCCAGACGATGGCAATCAGGCTGACAATACCCAGCACCACGCCCAGTAGCGTATAGATCAGGGCGGTCATCTCAGGCGATGGGGAAGCGTTGGCTGCCACGTAGGCCATGCCGATGATGCCCAGAATCTGCGGCAGCGGGTAAAAGGGCGTGCGATAAGGGCGGCGATGCTCGGGGCGGCGACGACGCAGCACCATCACATCGATATGCGCGACGATGTAAGCAAACAGCCAACTGGTCGCCGCAGCGATCACCAGCGCGATGATCTGATCGGGTTCGATCAGCAAAAAAGGCACGACCACGCCCAGCGCCAGAAAGGTGATGCCGACCCAGGGCGTGTTATAGCGCGGGTGCATCTTGCCCATGATAGAAAACGCCTGGCCGTTATCGGCCATGCCCGAGAGCATGCGCGGTACGGCGGCAAGCACGGTATTGACCGTGCTGCAGGTCGCGGTCACGCCCATTACAGTGGCAATAATCAGGCCTGCTTGGCCAAACACGCTATTGACCAGATCTAGATACGGCAGGGGTGAGGTGGTTAAGGTCTCAACGGAAAGATAGTGGCCGGCGCCGAGGCAGAAGATCGAGAACAGCACAAAGATGATGCCCAGCGACAGGAACATAGCGCGGGGAATCCGCTTCTCCGGCTGACGAATATCGTTGATCATCGGGCAGATGAACTCACAGCCGACGAACATCCACATGGCCAGGGCGACCAGGCCGATAAAGCTGCCGTCGACAATGCCTCCGATGCCCCAGTCGATGCCTGCGGCGGCCTGAGCCACCTCCGGCGACGGCGGCTGGAGCAGGGCGGTGGCGCCCACGAGTAAGATGGCAACGATCATGGCGAAAGTGAACACGTTCTGAAGCTTGGCGAAGACGTCGGTGCCGAGAATATTGAGCACGGCCAGCGTCGCCAGCAGCAGGATTGGTACCAGATGCGACGGCAGCATTTCGGGGAACAGCGTCTGCAGCAGGGCATCCACCAGCAGAAATTCGGCAGGAATCGCGAAGATGGCCACCACCACGTAGCCTGCAAACACCGAGACGATGGCTGGGAAATGACCGATGGCCTTTTGAGTATAGGTGGCAAGCGTGCCCGCCTGCGGATACATCAGCGAAAGTTCCGAGAAGGACATGGCGTTGCAGACGGCAAGCAAGGTGGCCACCAGCATGGCGGCCAGAAAACTCAAGCCGCCGATGCCAAAGCCCATCAATGCCGATGCCATGGCGCCCTGCACCACCACGGTTCCCACACAGATCGCGATCATGGTCTTGAAACCGATGTGTTGACGCGCAGGGGCGCTTACCTGGGGCGCGGGGCCCGCCTTCGAGGTGTTGAGCATGATGAGTAATCTCCTGGCCGGTTGAATTCTTGTTTGGTTGACACGGACAACCTGATATCCAATCTGCACCTTACTCACCGACCATTCTTGTTCTCTGCTGCCAGAAATTTTCCCCTGCCTGCCTACTTCTGTCTTAACTCTCCTGTATCACGGCCGACCTCCCCCATCCGGGGGATACCCAGGCGGCTTAACAGCGCCGACGATAAAAATGTACGTGGCCATTGGTTGCCTTACACCTTACCCCTGTCTCAGGAGACAACCCCATGACAACAACTCCTTCCCACACTGACTGGATCTCGGTTGCTGGCCTTGAAAAGGGCTTCGCGACGGGTTCCTATGCGCTGGACAACTCGGCAGACCTCACCGGCAAGCAGGTTGAACTGCACGCCGCCGACGGCAGTGTTCGCCGTCTCGAGTTCGATCAGGATCAGCTGGCCATCGATGGCGGCGAGGCGGTCAAGGTGCGCATCACATCGTTACGTGAACGTGTCTATCTGCTTGACTGGCTGGATGAACGCACCCGTCCGGCGACTTCGTACACCGTGGTGCTGGATACCCTGACTGACAGCTACACTCAGGTCATCGGCACCTTGCCCACGTTTGATGTCATCAAAACCGGCCTCTATGAGCGCGCACTGGGCGGCCGCCCGCTGACCGACGTCAAGGTCGACATCAGCCACGGCGCGGTGAACAAACCCTACAGCGACGGCGCCTGCCCGCATGCCAAGACCGACGAGCTGATCGGGGTGCGCAACCTCTACCGTTACAGTCCGACCGAGGTGTACGAACACACCTATCTGAACGAGAACTTCTACACCTGGCACTGCCTGAAAGGCGTGGAGCAGGGGCTGTGCGACACTGATGCCTGCCACTATTACAAGATTGCCGATGAGCTTTATCTGTTCATCTGGCGCGAGAAGATCGTCCCGACGCTCGGCATCGTCATGATCGATGAGCAGAATCACCGCAGCGACGGCAAGATCTTCGGCGTTGGTGATACCGAAGACGCGCCGCTGGCCAACTTCCCGATGGCTTCTTACTGTCAGCGCCTGGCCGATACGGAGTACCCCGATGACCTCTGATAACAAAACCGTCGTCATCACCGGCGCCGGCACCGGCGTGGGTGAAGCCTGCGCGCGTCAGCAGGCCGCGCTTGGCCATAACGTCGTATTGATTGGACGTCGCAAGGCACCTCTTGAGGCGCTAGCGGCGGACACCGGCGGGCTGGTGCTCGCCGGCGACGCCGCCAGCGCCACCGAGTGGGAGGGGTTCTGCCAGCGCATTCTCGAGGCCTATGGCCGGATCGACAGCCTGATCTGCAGCGCGGGGGGCCACGGCCTCGGCACGGCCACCGAGATGTCCGACGATGACTGGCATCAATCGATGCGTCTCAATCTGGATACCGCCTTCTACAGCGCACGCGCCTGTCTGCCACACCTGATCAAGCAGCAGGGCACCATGGTGTTGCTGGGGTCGTTGGCTTCGTTTCAGGCCGGTGGTGAGGTCTGCGGCTACACCACCGCCAAGCACGCGATTGTGGGGCTGACACGTTCCATGGCTCGTGACTTCGGCCCTCAGGGCGTGAGGGTCAACTGTGTCTGCCCGGGGTGGATTCGAACGCCCATGGCCGATGAAGAAATGCAGCCGCTGATGGCGCATTACCACGAGTCCCTCGATGATGCTTACGCCCGTGTGACGCAGCACGTGCCCCTGCGGCGGCCAGCCAGTGCCCACGAAATCGCCGAGGTCTGTCATTTTCTGATCAGCCCGGCCTCCGCCATCATTACCGGCAGCATGATCATGGCCGACGGCGGCTCGCATATCGTCGACACCCCCACCCTCGCTTTCGAGGCCCTCTAGGAGACGACAGGGCGACCGGGCTGCCCATGGCCCGGTTGCCCTGTCCCGGATCAATGGAGTCCGTTCATGAGTATTCGTATCGATTACAGCGGCCAGCACGTACTGGTCACCGGCGGTGCCCAGGGCATCGGCGAGGCTATCGTGACCCGTTTTGCCGAGGCCGGTGCCCGCGTCACGCTGGCCGACATCAACGGCGACCAGGCCACGCGGGTAGCTGAAAAGCTCACGGCTGAGGGGCATCGGGTTCAGGCTTACGCCGTGGATCTCTCCGATGAGGCCACCACACGCGCCATGATAGCGGTCAGCGACCCCATCGACGTGCTGGTGCACAACGCGGGCTACTTTCCGCTCACGCCTTTTGAAGATCTCACCCGCGACCAGGTCGAACGCACCTTCGCCGTTAACGTGCAGTCGCTGTTCTGGATGACACAAGCGCTGCTGCCTTCTTTCAAGCAGAAGGGGCAGGGCGTGATCCTGTGTACTTCCTCGGTCACCGGCAATCGGGTCGCGTATCCGGGGCTGACCCATTACGCCGCGTCCAAGGCCGCGGTTAACGGCTTCATCCGCAACACCGCACTGGAAATGGGCGGTTTGGGCATCCGCATCAACGGCGTCGAGCCGGGCATGATCCGCACCCCGGCGATGGACAACCTTGGTGACGACGAGCACAGCCAGCGCCTCGAGCGCGGCATTCCGCTGGGCCACCTGGGGGCTCCGGAGGACATCGCCAACGCCATGCTGTTTCTGGGCTCTGATCTGGCCAAGTACATCACTGGCCAGACCATCATCGTCGATGGCGGCGCTCTGCTGCCGGAAAGCGTGACCGCGCTCGACTGAGCCACTATGGGTCATTGGGCAACAAATTTCCGTTGCTTGCACACGGCCGACTCGCTATGTTGGAGGTATTAATCAACATGGAGTCGGCTAGCCATGCAGTCTCCCCAGGAACTGGGTGTCTACTGTCTGAACGCCTTCACCCGTGCCGTGCCCGCTTCGCTGGCAGCGTTCTACCATATCGACGACGGACTGAGTGCGTTTGATTTCCAGCTTTACGGCGATCCCACGCAGATGCACGACAGCTACCTGCGTCGCTACCGGCACCTTGACCCGCTTCAGCCCGGTTACTGCCAGCAGATCGGCCGAGGTGTCGTGTCACTGCGCGATGCCCAGGCGCTTCAATCGAAACAGCGTAATGAGGGGTATCAGACGTTTCTGAGCCAGCACGATGTGGTGGATGTAACCGAAGTCATGTTCTACCGCCGGAACCGCCCGGTGATGGGCATGTCGTTGCTGCGCAAGTCACGCTTCGGGAGTTTTACCCCCCAGGAACTGAACACGCTGCAATCGCTTCAGGAGATGCTGCAGCTGGCCGTCTCGACCCGCGCCAGTGAGATTGCCCCGGCGCAGGCCGAACCCCACCACAGGCCGTTGACCGAGCGTGAGGCGCAGCTTTTGCCGCTGGTACGCCAGGGGTTGAGCAATAAGGTCATGGCGCGTGAGCTCGGCATTGCGCCCTCCACGATCAAGACCCACCTCGATCATCTGTATCGTAAATTCGATGTCACCAACCGCACCGAGTTGGTCGGGCGACTCTACTCGTAGCCCGCTTCACCCTGCTCGATAGGCTATGAAGCCCTCAGCGCAGTTGCCTTCTCATAGTGATTAGCGGACGTCCCAACATGCCCACCCTACGCTACCTCACGTTAGCCCTGCTGCTCGCTATGTCGAGCATATTCTCGACCACTGCCCAGGCAAACGAGGCAACCTGGCAGGCGCTACAGGAGGGCGGTTTAGTGATTCTCATGCGCCACTCCCTGGCCCCTGGCATTGGTGATCCGCCCGGGTTTGAGCGTGGCAGTTGCGAGACTCAGCGCAATCTCTCTGAGGCTGGTCGCGCTCAGGCGCAAGCCGCTGGGCGTGCGTTTCGTGCGCGGGATATTCCCATTGCGGCGGTTTACTCATCAAGCTGGTGTCGTGCGCTGGATACCGCCGAGTTAATGGCGTTGGGGCCTGTGGAGCCTACTCCCTGGCTGGACTCTTTCTTTCGCGGGCGCGGTGATCAGACGTCAATCACTCAAACCGCCCAAGAGCAGATTGCCGCATGGCAGGGGCCGGGCAATTTGCTGCTGGTCACCCATCAGGTAAATATCACGGCATTGGTGGGTAGCGGTGTGGGCTCGGGAGAAATGATTGTGGTGCGCCCAGCGGGTGATGAGATGCAGGTCGTGGGGCGGTTAAGCGTTAGCGGCCAATAATTTGCTTCTTATCCGCGCAAGACTTTATAAAGTAAACAACGATATAGGTTAGGAATTCTTTATGAAAGCCGTTGTTTTTGAGCAATTTTCCGCCCCGCCGACCCTTCAGCAACTGCCCGACCCTACCCCTGAGCCGCATGGCGTTGTGGTGAAGGTAATGGCCAACGGAGTCTGCCGCAGCGACTGGCATGGCTGGGTAGGGCATGACACCGATATTCAACTTCCCCATGTGCCGGGGCATGAGCTTTCCGGCGTGGTCGAAGCCGTGGGTAAGGACGTAAAAAAGTGGCGCATTGGCGATCGCGTCACGGTTCCCTTCGTTGGCGGTTGCGGTACTTGCCCCGAGTGCCACTCCGGCAACCATCAGGTGTGCGATAGCCAGTTTCAGCCCGGTTTCACGCATTGGGGCTCCTTTGCCGAGTATGTGGGCATTCACTACGCCGATGTGAACTTGGTTGCACTGCCAGAGACACTCGACTTTGCAACGGCGGCCAGCTTGGGTTGCCGGTTCGTTACCTCTTTTCGGGCAGTGGTGGATCAAGGCAAAACAGCGGCAGGCCAGTGGGTGGCCGTCCACGGCTGCGGCGGGGTTGGGCTTTCTGCCGTGATGATTGCCAACGCCGTCGGTGCCAACGTGGTGGCCATCGATATTTCTGAAGGCGCTCTAGATCTGGCCCGTCAATTGGGTGCCACTGCCACCGTGAATGCTGCCAAGGTACCCAATGTGGTTGAAGCGGTGGCGGAGATAACCCGGGGAGGCGCTCACGTATCCCTGGATGCGCTGGGCCATCCGACAACTTGCTTTAACTCCATCAGTAATCTGCGTAAACGGGGCAAGCATGTCCAGGTCGGGTTGATGTTGGCCGAGAACAGCACGCCCGCCATTCCCATGAGTAAAGTCATTGCCCATGAGCTTGAAATACTGGGTAGCCACGGCATGCAGGCCCACCGTTATGACGCCATGCTGGCGATGATCCAGTCTGGAAAGCTGGCGCCTGAAAAGCTTATTGGCAAACGCATCAATCTTGAGCAGTCGATTGAGGCGCTGATGAACATGGATAAGTTCGAAGGGGCGGGGGTGACGGTGGTGACCGAGTTTTGAGGAAACCGCTGAGCAGTTTAGTAACAATTTCCTTCAATGAAACGAGGCAAATTATTCGCTCCTCATCTGCGGGTTGAGGTTTTACGCTGGGCGTATTGATAAGGAGTAAGCTATGCCATCAGACACTATTCAATCAGCACGTCGCGTGATCGCCCAGCACCCGGCCAAGCGCGATGATATCGGCGATTTGGTTACCCGGCGCCCGCTGCCGGGGCCGCAACTTGAACAGCTCGATCCATTCCTGTTTCTTAACCACCACGGCCCGCAGACTTATCCGGCCAATAATCGTGGCCTGCCGTTTGGCCCGCACCCGCACCGGGGCTTTGAAACGGTCACCTTTATACTGAAAGGCTCATTGGCCCACGCTGATAGCGCCAAGCATCAAAGCGTGATCAATGCGGGCGGCGTGCAGTGGATGACCGCGGGCAGCGGCATTGTGCATGCGGAAATTTCGCCAGAGGAGTTTCTGCGCGACGGTGGCCCGTTGGAGATTCTGCAGCTGTGGGTCAACCTACCGTCGCACTTGAAAATGAGCGAGCCGCGCTACGTAGGGCTGCAACAAGAATCCATTCCTGCTATTAAGCTGCCGGGTGGCGGTGAGTTGAACCTGATCTCAGGTGAGTGGCAGGGTAATGCTGGCCCTATCGACACGCTAACCGGCGTATTTATGTCGACGCTGCGGCTGCCTGCCGGTAGCCACGAGCAACTGCCCGTGGCGCCAGGTCGACAGGTATTTCTCTACGTGGTGGATGGCGATGTCACCGTAGGTGGCGAACTCGTTAAGGCCCATCATCTGATTGAAGTGGATCGCGATGGTGATAGCCTCGACATCGAAGCTAACAGCGACGCGCGCCTGCTGTTTGGCCATGGCGAGGTGATCGATGAGCCGGTCTATTCCCACGGGCCCTTCGTGATGAATACCCGCGAAGAGATCGTTCAGGCGGTCGAGGACTATCAGAACGGCAAATTTGGCGGGCTCGACGCATAAAGGCAGCGTCAGCAGCAATTATTGCGTTTGGCGTTCCAATCCTCTTCAGGCGGCCTTACGCCATGGTTGCCGCGATAGTTAGGTGATGTCGGCGGCGACCAGCCCTCTAGCAGTGCGTCATCAAGGGCGTATATTTCGATGCCGATCGGGTGGCAAGTGGCCAGCAGGTCGTCGTCAGTGGCATCGCTGCCCCATAGATCTACCGATAGATCGCCGCCTGGGCAGCAGGAGAGGGCACACAGTAGGTCAATCTCGGCAAATAGCTCCAGGTAGTCGCCTTCTTTGGCCGGGCAAGCCTTCATGAAGTACTGATCCTGTTCATTAAGGCCGGTGCACTGAAAGACGTTAAGCACATCGTGGACATC
The DNA here is from genome assembly GCF_020595105.1 of Halomonas sp. FeN2. Taxonomy (NCBI): domain Bacteria; kingdom Pseudomonadati; phylum Pseudomonadota; class Gammaproteobacteria; order Oceanospirillales; family Halomonadaceae; genus Halomonas; species Halomonas sp. FeN2. The sequence continues at coordinate 2,454,170 of NZ_CP074200.1, read as the reverse complement.
AAATTCGGTGAGTCCGAAGGGCGCCACGGCCCGGGTTAAGTTGGAGTGACAGTGGAAGTCGAAATCCTCACCGGTCAGCAGATGATTCACATAAGGATCACAGCGGGTACCTAATAAATCGTGAACACGACCGCCATCCTCGTCGATACCGTAGTTTTCCAAGGTATCGGCGGTGATAGTCGCCATAGGCCGAAGGTAGGGAAGAGACGACCATAAACGATCGTGAACGCTAACATGAGCGCGCTGAAGCTGGCGCGTGCGTGAGGCCCAGAAGCGTTCTCGTGGGTTGTGCAACGACCACAGATTGAAATCTCCCACCTGAGGCCCTTGGCGAGTACACAGGCGCATTACGTGACCAGCGGGAACTTTCCAGGCGCGTGCATCACGAATTGGCACCTCTATGGTTTCTATTAGCCTCCGCTGATCGGTCGCTTTGGCAATCCGGTTGTAAAAAGCCGGGTCAACGAAAAGGGGAGAGCCTGGTTTGGCGCGGTAGGCTGGAGCTCGGTTGGCCATTGTTAGTGACTCCTTGTAAATAACGGTGGTGATGACACTTGGTGCTCAAAGAGGCCATTCACTACAGCGGCTCGCCGCGATAGTAGTGCCACAGAAACAGCGAACCCACGCTGCGCCAAGGCGCCCAGTGTTCCACCAACTGGCGGGCCTGCTTGGGCGTGGGTTTGTCGTCCATGCCTTTTAAACGGCCCAGCGCTACCCGCAGGGCGAGATCATCGGCAGGGAAAATATCCGGGCGTTTCAGCGAAAACATCAGGTAGATCTCGGCGCTCCAACGGCCAAAGCCGCGTAGCTCGGTAATCGCGGCAATGGCTTCATCATCGCTTAGCTGTTCAAGCCCCTCGGCGCTAAAAGTACCTGCCAACTCTGCTTCTGCCAGCCCTTTGGCGTACTCAATCTTGCGCCAGGAGAGCCCTGCGTCGCGCAGCGCTTGGCCCTCTACCTCCATCACTGCCTTGGCGTGCAGCTCGGGCAACAATGTATTGACACGACCCATAATAGCGCGGGCCGCTTCGGTGGATAGCTGTTGGCTAACGATGGTGGAAAAGAACGTCGCAAAACCTTTGTCGCGCTCACGAGGCGGGGGAGCCCCCACTAGCGGCAGGGCGCGGGCTATATCCGGATCGGCCTTGGCAAGTGCTGCCATGGCGTGCTCGATGGTATCTAGGTTCATGGACGTCTCGGGTATTGAAAAATAAAAAGTACACTAACAAAGCTAGGACACTAATGGGATTAAACCCATGTGGATAATCCCTTTCGCTCGCTAACTTTTTATACGCAGTATGTTTCTACTTTCGTCTAATCCTGCGATCATTTGCGCCATCGTGATACCAACGGGGTGGTATCCCTAGGAGTCAAACATGCAGGATTCGACAGCATCGTCGTCTCAAGGGCTGGCGCGTAACCCGCGCTTGGCAGAATTTGTGTTGGCGCTGGGTGGCTTTGGGATAGGCACCAGCGAGTTTGTCATTATGGGCCTGATGAATCGCGTGGCGGGAGATTTAGCGGTAACGGTGCCGCAAGTGGGTTACGCAATCAGCAGCTACGCCCTGGGCGTGGTGGTCGGCGCACCGCTGATTTCGGCACTGGCCGCGCGGGTGCCTAGGCGGCCACTGTTAATCATTCTGATGCTGGTCTTTGCGGTGGGCAATATTGCCAGCGCTATGGCACCAGGGTTCTGGTCATTCGTCGGCCTGCGTTTTCTGGCGGGCTTGCCCCATGGGGCCTATTTTGGCATCGCGGCGCTGGTGGCGGCGGGAGCCGTGCCGATAGACCAACGGGCGCGGGCTATTTCCCGGGTGATGATGGGCTTAACGGTGGCGATTTTGATCGGTGCACCGCTGGGTACCTGGGCGGGTAACCTTTTTGGCTGGCAGATCGCCTTTGCAGGTGTCGGCGGTATTGCGCTGCTCACCGCCCTGTTGATTCGGCTTTATGTGCCGGTTCAGCCCGTCGATACCCTGGCAAGCCCGGTGCGTGAACTGTCCGCACTGCTTAAGCAGCGGGTGTTGGTCACCCTGGCGCTTGCCTGCATCGGCTGCGGCGGCATGTTCGCAATTTTTAGCTATGTGATGCCGACGTTAACCCAGCAGGCGGGTATGAGCGAAGCACTGGGGCCACTGGTGCTGGTCATTTTTGGCCTGGGCTCTATTGCCGGTAATTTAATTGGCGGGCGCATGGCGGATAAAAACCTGATGCGCGCCATACCCACCATCCTGCTTTGGTGTGGCGTGATCCAGGGGCTGTTTTACTTTGCGGCGAATAACGTTTGGACGGGGCTGCTGTTTGTTGGCTTGGTGGGTACCAGCATGGCCCTGGCGCCTTCTTTACAAACCCGCTTAATGGATGTGGCAGAGGATGCCCAAACCATGGCGGCCTCACTGAACCACGCGGCCTTTAACGGTGCCAATGCCTTAGGGGCGTGGCTTGCTGGCCTGGCCATCAGCGCTGGCTTTAGCTGGTCGAGCACGGGCTTGGTCGGTGCGGGATTGGCACTCTGTGGTTTGGTGATTTTTGCCGCAGGGCGTTGGTTGGAAAAGCGCACCTACGGCATCGTGGCCCAGCGAGCCTAGCGTTGGCTAACGTTGCATCGTGATTGATTGGCCAGTTGGCTAGTTATCGAACAGTGATAATTAACATGGCTAAAAAGTCGAATTCTCTCTACTGTGTAAGAGTAGTAACCCATAAGGAGATGACCATGCACATTCAGGTATTGAATTCGACACGTATATTGACCCTCGGCGCGGTGGTGGCGTTAACCATTGGCTTGGCGGGCTGCGGTACTTCCACTGGCGAGCGCGCTACTAGCGGCGCGGGGGTCGGTGCTGCCGTCGGCGCGGGTGCCGCAGCCATAACCGGTGGTAGCGTCGTTCAAGGCGCCGTTATCGGCGGTGGCGTTGGTGCTGCCACCGGTGCCGCTACGGATGAAGATGACATCAACCTCGAATAAGCAATGGTTGATCTCTTAGCGACACAGCCTAAATCCGCGCATGCCCATATGAAAGTGATCCGCATGCGCGGCGTTGTAATCCGGCCCCAATACATTACCGAAGGTATGGCAGGCGCCATCCCGCGCCGCGCGTAAAAACTCACCTACCTCGCCTTCATCATCCCAGCCATTAATTAGCGTGATGCGCTGGCCGTTCTCAAACTGAAATCCCACTACATCCAGCGCTTCAGCGGTGGCGTGTTCGCTGCGCCTGCCGGTTTCACGACCGTAAACGTTACGGCAGGCAAAGCTACCCACGTGGTTAACCTGACTCACCCGGCTGCCCATAATCTCCTCGGCGGCAGGCTGTAACGCGTGGCGTTCATACATAACCCACGCCAGCGCCATCGGGCAGGAGGCCACGAAACTCTGATTGAACGCGACGCCGCTAGACTGCATGCGTACGATATTGGCAAGCGGGCAGTTCGCCGTGGGGGCGTAATCGGCCAATGGTGTGTAGAGCAGCTCGCCTTCAGGGAGAGTATCTAATGCGGCTAAACAACCATTGCGGTCATCCGCCAAGCGGCTTAGCTTCAGTTGAGTGACCGGCGTAATGGGATCGTCAATATGTAGCGGTGCCCAAGGCGCCCAGTGGCGGGGAATCTCTATAAGGCCTTTTTGCAGGGCTACGCCCAGGGCAATCAAGACTAAAATAAACAGCGTACTGCGCATGCTTACCTCCCTGTACATCACTGCCAACGCTACAGTCGTCGCGCTGGGTGTGCGATACTGCGCAGCCTTGCTGCTCTGCTGCAGTCGCTCTACTTATTTTGCTACTTGTTCCGCTACTTATTTTCGCTAACTGAAGGGAAAGTACTTCATGTCCCAAGGTACGCTGTTTATCGTTTCTGCCCCATCGGGTGCTGGCAAGACTAGCTTGGTGCGCGAGCTAATCGAAAGCCTGGATGGAATTCAAGTATCGGTGTCGCACACTACGCGTGCCAAGCGCGAGGGTGAGGTGGATGGCGTCAATTATCATTTCACCGATGTGGCCGAGTTTGAAGCGATGATCACCCGGGGGGAGTTCTTTGAGTATGCCAAAGTATTTGATAATTACTACGGCACCTCGCGCCAGGCGGTAGAGGTATTGCTGGCAGCGGGGCAGGACGTCATTCTGGAAATCGACTGGCAGGGCGCCCAGCAGGTACGCGAACAAATGCCTGATGCGGTGTCGATTTTTATACTACCGCCTTCGCGCAACGAACTTGAACGGCGCCTCGCTAGCCGTGGCACCGACGAGCATGCGGTGATTGCCCGGCGCATGCGCGATGCGGTGAGTGAAATGTCCCATTACCACGAATATGATTACCTCGTCGTTAACGATGACTTCACCACGGCGCTGCAGGAGTTACAATCACTGGTAATCAGCCGTCGCTTAAGTCGCCCGGTAATGACCGAGCGCCACGCGCCGCTGTTGGCTGCGCTCTTGTCACAGGCGCCTACGGTCGAGTAATCTATTCGGTTCTACATCTTTTTTTCGCTGGGTCGACGCCGTTTTTCAACTTTAAAACGGTGTCGGCCCGGTTCCGTCATAACAGGAAGGCTCCCATGGCTCGCGTAACCGTTGAAGATTGTCTTGAAAATGTTGAAAACCGTTTCAAGCTGGTGATGATTTCCACCCAGCGTGCTCGTCAGCTGGCGCGCGGCTCCCGCGATGCCCTGCTGCCCTGGGAAAATGACAAGCCTACGGTAATGGCGCTGCGTGAAATTGCCGCAGGCTTGGTTGATCACACCGTACTGGACGAGCCCGTTGAAGCCGCAGTTCGTCCGCGCCCGGCAATGGCGCCTACTCATATCGACGACTAACGTTTTCAACGAAACCGATAGAGGCGCGGTAGATGTTCACCATTGATGACCTGGCCGATAGACTCGGCGGCTATTTACCCTCGGATGAAATCCAGCAGGTCAAACGTGCCTTTTACTACGCTGAGCAGGCCCACGACGGCCAGCGGCGGCGTTCAGGCGAGCCTTACGTCACCCACCCGCTTGCGGTGGCGAATATTCTTGCCAATATGCACATGGATCATCAAAGCCTGATGGCTGCCATGCTGCACGACGTTATCGAAGACACCGGCGTTTCCAAAAAAGCCCTTGAGGCCCAGTTTGGTAAACCGGTGGCAGAACTGGTGGACGGGGTATCCAAACTTACCCAAATCACCTTTGAAGACAAAGCTGTCGCTCAAGCGGAAAACTTCCAGAAGATGGTGCTGGCGATGTCGCGAGATATTCGTGTCATTATCGTCAAGCTGGCAGATCGACTGCATAACATGCGCACCCTGGGCGCCCTGCGACCGGATAAGAAGCGCCGCATTGCCCGTGAAACGTTGGAAATTTACGCGCGCATTGCTGGACGGCTGGGTATCAATACCATTCGTATCGAGCTTGAGGATCTCTCCTTTCAAGCGATTCACCCCATGCGCGCGGAGCGCATCAAGCGTGCGGTGGCCAATGCGCGGGGGCATCGGCGCAGCGCGATGCGCGAAATCCAGTCGTCGTTGCAAAAGAGTCTGGATGAAGATGATCTTAACGGCACGGTAATTGGGCGCCAAAAGCATCTGCTGTCGATCTATAAAAAGATGCGCGACCAGCGTAAGCCCTTCGCCGAAATTATGGACGTGTTTGGTTTTCGCATCATTACCGAAGATGTGGCCAGCTGTTACCGCATTCTAGGCGTGGTGCATAACTTTTATAAGCCAGTGCCGGGGCGTTTTAAAGACTATATTGCGATCCCCAAGGCCAACGGTTACCAGAGCCTGCATACCACCCTGTTTGGCTCACGGGGTATGCCCATTGAAGTGCAGATACGCACCCGTGAAATGGAGGCCATGGCCAATAACGGTATTGCGGCTCACTGGCTTTACAAAGCGGGGCAGACATCGCACCCGATTGCCGAGGGCAGCCATGCCCGAGCCCGCGCATGGGTGAAAGGCCTGCTGGAGATGCAGCGCCACGCCGGCGACTCGCTGGAGTTTATCGAACACGTTAAGAACGACCTTTTTCCTGACGATGTCTATGTGTTCACGCCCAAAGGCGACATTATGGAGCTTCCTCAGGGCGCCACCGTGATCGACTTCGCCTACTCCGTGCATACGGATATCGGCAATAACTGCATCGCTTGTAGAATCGATCGCCATTTGGCACCGCTCTCGACGCGCTTAGAGAGTGGCCAAACGCTGGAGATCATCACCGCTCCCGGCGCGAAGCCGAATCTTGCCTGGCTTAACTTTGTGACCACAGCAAAGGCGCGTTCGGCTATTCGACATGCGCTTAAACATCAGCAGCAGACCGAAGCGGTCATGCTGGGGCGGCGGTTACTCAATAAAGCGCTGGCACCGTTCGATACCAGTCTGGAAGAGCTGGATGAGAGTGTTCTCAAGCGGGCATTTAAAGAGCTGGATGTTACTTCCGAAGAGTCGCTGTTGGAGTCGCTAGGGCTGGGCAATCGCATGACCCACGTGGTGGCTCGCCGCCTGGTGGATGCCGCCCACGGGGATGATACTTATGAGCATCCCGCAGGCGTTGAAGGTAGCAAAGCCGTTATGATCAGCGGCAGCGAAGGTATGGTGATTAACTTTGCCCGCTGCTGCCATCCGCTACCGGGCGACCCGGTGGTCGGTCACCTTTCCACTGGCAAAGGCTTGGTGGTGCATCGTGCAGAGTGTAAAAACGTTGTTGATAAGAACTTTGCCGATAAAAACGACCCCGACAAGCTCTTTGCACTGGAGTGGTCGGACACCATCGATGAAGATTTCCCAGTCGCGCTGCGTATCGAAATTGAGAGCCGCCGCGGATTAGTCGCAGAGCTTGCCGGACTGGTCACCGATGCCGATGCCAACATTGAGCGGATTGGCATTGAAGAGCGTGATGCCCACCTTTCCACCGTCAATCTGATCCTGTCGGTGAAAGGACGCGTGCACTTGGCACGCATCATTAAACGCATCCGTAACCTTCCCAACGTTGGCAAAATCACCCGACTCGCTAACTAACACCGTCTATAACAATAGGCTGATAAAAATCGGCAGCGATCGCTATTTTTTTAGCATCAAATAATTAAGCGTTACCCACTACAGGAGCGAAACAACGTATGAGCAATAAGGCTGTTATCAACACCAGCAAAGCCCCCGCGGCTATTGGCCCTTACTCCCAGGCCATTAAAGCAGGCAACACGGTTTATCTCTCTGGCCAGATCCCGCTGGATCCAGCGACCATGGTGATTGTGTCTGAGGATTTCGAAGCCCAGGCACGCCAAGTCTTCACCAACCTGAAAGCAGTGTGTGAAGAAGCGGCGGGCTCGCTAAGTGATATTGTGAAACTGAATCTCTACCTGGTGGACTTGGATAACTTTGCCATTGTGAACCAAGTCATGGAGGAGTTCTTCACCGCTCCTTTCCCCGCCCGCGCCGCCGTTGGCGTCAAAGCGCTGCCCAAAGGCAGCCAGGTGGAAGCGGAAGCGGTGATGGTGATTGGCGACTAGGCTTTGTTTAGCGCTAGCAGCCTGTCGGGCTTGACCGATCATCGCGAGAAACACGGATTTTGAGCCAAATTTATCGATCGATTGAGGCGAATAGCGCGCTATTTAACGAAATCGATCGAATAAAGTTGGCCAAAATACAGGGATTCGCAGTAGATCAGTGTTAAGTCCGACAGGCTGCTAGAAAGCCGCCCTCTTTGAGTACCTGTGCATACCCTTCGCGGTAGCTGGGAAAGCGGAACTGATAACCAGTGCTCAATAGACGCTGGTTATCGCAGCGTTTGCTCGTTCGCCGACGCAAAGGAGACTGCATGGTCTCGGTGGCTTCAACGTTAAGCTGCTCTGCCAGCCACATCATGACGTTATGCATGGTGACCGGTTCGCAGTCGCTACCCAGGTAGACATCCGCCAGGGACTCACCGCTCTCCTGATAGCGAATCAGGTGGGCGATAATGCCGGTGCAGTCGTCGCGGTGGATACGGTTGGAGTACACCACGGGAGTGATCGCGGCAACACGGCCTTCAGCGACCTGATGAATCAGCCGGTCGCGGCCTGGGCCGTAAATGCCGGAAAAACGAATCACCGTACCGGGCAGCGAATGATTAATCAGCGCCTGTTCGGCTTCACACATCAGCGTGCCAGAGAAGCTCGTCGAATCGGGAGGCGTCTCTTCGTTAACGACTTCGCCTTCCTGTTGCCCATGCACGCTGGTCGACGAGACAAAAAATACCCGGCGCGGCGGCGTTTTATGCTGTTCTAATACACTCAGCACTCGCTTTAAGCCTTCAGGGTAGGCGCTTTGATAGGCGCTCTCTTCGAAACGGTCAGCGCTGACGGTATACACCACATAGTCAGCCTGGGGCAGGCTTTTGGGGCCGGCTTCTTCAAGATCGTTTAAATCCAGCTTCAGCGGTTTAATGCCGGTGCCTTTCAAGGCTTCCACGTTGCGACGTAAGCCAATCACCTGGTGTCCTTCCTCAAGCAGTTCGCGCCCAAGGTTGATCCCTATATCGCCACAGCCGATAATCAGTACGGTTAGCTTCACCGTGCTCACTCCTCTTGATTAATATTCCCTATTAGATGCAAAGTCTCTACCAAATATGAGATTGTCGGATGAGAAGACCAACTGCAGAGCTTGCTTGTCCTTTTCCATCCCGCTGACTGTCACTTTGTTAGTCACACGCTGCTACGAGAGGATGCCACTGGCACCGCTATGACTTTAACAGAACTTCGCTATATCGTAACCCTTGCCCAAGAGCGTCATTTTGGTCGCGCGGCAGAACGCTGCCATGTTTCACAGCCCACGCTCTCGGTGGCGGTGAAAAAGCTGGAAGAAGAGCTCGAAACGCCGCTGTTTGAGCGTTCCAAGTCCACCGTACAGGTCACCCCGCTGGGTGAAAAAATCGTCGCCCAGGCCCAGCGTGTGCTAGAGCAGAGCAGCCTGATTTTTGAGCTCGCCAGTGCGGGTAAAGATCAGTTGGCCAACCCGCTGCGCATTGGGGCGATTTACACCATTGGGCCCTATCTGTTTCCGCATCTGGTGCCTGCCCTGGCGAACGCGGCACCTCAGATGCCGCTGTATATTGAGGAAGGCATGACCGGTACGCTGCGCGCCAAGCTTAGAAGCGGCGAGCTGGATGTGATTATTGTCGCGTTGCCGTTTACCGAAACCGATGTAGTGACCAAGCCGATCTACGACGAAGCCTTTGAAGTGCTCATCCCCGCCAATCACCCTTGGGTCGAGCGGGAGGCGATCAATAAAGAGGACTTACTCGAAGAGCGCCTGCTGCTACTTGGCGAAGGCCACTGCTTCCGCGATCAAATTCTGGAAGCCTGCCCGGCGATTACCCAAAAGCTCAACAGCCCCAACAATACGCTGATTGCCGAAGGCGGGTCGCTGGAAACCATTCGCCATATGGTGGCCTCTCGATTAGGTATCACTGTGTTGCCGCAGTCGGCTCTGGGCACCGACCAGTATGAAAATGCCATGCTGGCGAGCCGACCCTTTGTTGACCCAGCGCCCTCCCGCACCGTGGCGATCGCCTGGCGGGCGAGCTTCCCCCGTCCCAAAGCTATTGAGGCGCTGATTCAGGCAATTAGCCACTGCCGCCAACCGACTAAAGCCGTGAAAAGCGCCCCATGAGTGATCTTTCCGCGCCCATCACCGCGCTGAAGGGCGTTGGCGAAGCGCTGGCGCTAAAGCTTGGCCGGTTAGGGATCGAGCGGGTGAGCGATCTGCTGTTTCACCTGCCGCTACGCTATCAGGATCGCACGCGACTGACACCGATTGGCCTGCTGCGCGCGGGGCAGGAGGCGGTGATTGAGGGCGAAGTGACCGCCTGCGACGTGGTCAAAGGGCGCCGCCGCAGCCTGTTGGTGCGCCTGCGTGATGCTAGCGGTATTTTGAGCCTGCGCTTTTTTCACTTCTCACCGGCCCAGCAGCAACAGATGCGTCCTGGCGCCACGGTGCGGGCTTTTGGCGAAGCGCGGGCCGGGGCGACCGGTTTAGAGATCTATCACCCGGAATACCGGCTCAGCGGCGGTAGTGAGACCCCGGTGGATGAGTACTTCACGCCGATTTACCCCACCACCGAAGGCTTGAACCAGCCGCGGCTACGCGCCCTGGCGCAGCAGGCGCTTGGTTTACTGGACGACGCCCCCGAGGCCTTGCCCGATGTGATACCCGATGCACTTCTCACGCGCTTCCAACTGCCGGGCCTACACGCCAGCCTGCACTTGCTGCACCAGCCGCCTCCCGATGTGAATATAGAGCAGTTGACCAGCGGCCAGCACCCGGCCACTCGGCGGCTAGCGCTGGAGGAACTGCTGGCCCACCAATTAAGCCTGCGCGAAGTGCGCCTGCGTATTCAGGCGGATGGCGCACCGACGCTACCCTCCGGGCGCAGCCTGCAGGCGCGCTTTTTGGCCCAACTGCCCTTTGCCTTAACCGGCGCACAGCGCCGCGTGCTGGAAGAGATCAGCCACGATTTAAGCCGACCGGCGCCGATGCTGCGGCTGATCCAGGGCGATGTGGGATCGGGAAAAACCGTGGTTGCCGCCATGGCCGCACTGAGCGCCCTGGCGGGCAACTGCCAGGCGGCAATTATGGCGCCCACAGAGATCCTCGCTGAGCAGCACTACCGCTCGTTTAAAGCCTGGTTTGAGCCGCTGGGGATCGAAGTGGCGTGGCTGGCGGGCAAGCTCAAAGGTAAAGCGCGGCTGGATGCCAAGGCGGCGATCGCCGACGGGCGTGCGCGGATGGTGGTGGGTACCCACGCGCTGTTTCAGGACGATGTGCACTTCCAGTGTTTGGGGCTGGCGATTATTGATGAGCAGCACCGCTTTGGCGTGCATCAGCGTTTAGCGCTACGCGAGAAGGGCGAGGCGGGTGGGCTGACGCCGCACCAGTTGATTATGACCGCCACGCCGATCCCCCGCACTCTGGCCATGAGTGCCTATGCGGATCTCGATGTTTCCGTGATCGACGAGCTTCCCCCCGGCCGCACGCCAGTCAAAACCGTGGTAGTGCCCGACGAACGCCGCCCTGAAGTGGTTGAGCGCATTCGGCTGGCCTGCAGTGAAGGCCGTCAGGCGTACTGGGTGTGCACGCTGATCGATGAATCCGAGGTGCTGCAGTGCCAGGCCGCCGAGGTTACTCGTGATGAGCTAACCGTAGCGCTGCCAGAGCTGGCGGTGGGCTTGGTTCATGGGCGCATGAAGTCGAGCGAGAAAGCCGAGGTGATGACCGCCTTCAAAGCGGGAGAGCTGGATCTGCTGGTGGCGACCACGGTGATCGAGGTGGGAGTGGACGTACCCAACGCCAGCCTGATGATTATCGAAAACCCCGAGCGCCTGGGGCTTTCCCAGCTACACCAGCTGCGCGGCCGGGTAGGGCGTGGCAGCACGGAAAGCTTCTGTGTGTTGCTCTACCATCCGCCGCTGTCGAAAAGCTCCCGCCAACGTTTGGCGGTCATGCGCGAAACCACCGACGGCTTCCGTATAGCCGAGAAAGACCTGGAAATCCGCGGGCCCGGCGAAGTGCTCGGCACCCGCCAAACCGGCCTGGCGCAGATGAAAATCGCAGACCTGGAGCGCGATGCCGACCTTCTGGAACGTGTCAGCGCCATGGCCCAAACGCTGCAGGGCAACTCCAACGTCACCGCTGTCCTGGTGCGCCGCTGGTTAGGCGAAGCAGCAGGGCGCTATGGGCAGGTGTGACTAGGTAGGTTAGACCCTAGCGGTGGCGTTGGTTGGCGCGTGTTCTTCACTTCCCACCAACCTATTAGCCGCCTCACCCAGCGGGGCGAGCTGCTCGGTAATAAGGCGCAGCTGGCTCTGGATAGGGCGGTAGAGCGTAACGGTTTTTTCATCTGCTGATAGCGCACTTTGCTCTTCTAGCTGGGCTAATAACTCGGCAGCTTGATTCGCCAGTGGCTCAACCGGCTGGCGCTGGTTTAATCGCTCGGCGATTTGTCCCAGCAGCTCACCAATACGTTTTGCTACCGGCACCAGCGTGGCGTCATCTTCATCGTCAGTCAACTGGTGGCGATGGGCGCCCAGAGCAGAGAGGTGGCTGAGTAGGGTGTTGGAGAGCACCAGAAAGCGCAGCCCGTTGTCCGCATCCAGTTTCCGGTAGTGCCCCGGCTCATGGAGCATATTGGTGAGCAGGGTGGAGAGCGCTGCATCGGCGTTATGCGCATTGCGCCGTGCCAAACGGTAGGCTAAGTCGTCCTGCTTTCCTTCCTCGTATTGGTGAATAATTTCTTCAAGATAGCGGCGGTGGTTATTCAGTGCGTTGGCGGCCTCGCGGTAAAGCCTGCGTCCCTGCCAGTCGGGCAGAATAAAAAACACCGCTAAGCCCGCAATGAGCGAGCCAAGCAGGGTGTCGAGCAGCCGCGGCAGAATCAGATCATAGCCGTCGCCTACCTGGTTGAAACTGCACAGTACGAGCAGCGTGATGGACGCGGTGGCGATCACATAGTGTTTCTCACGATTGGCAAAAAATGACACCCCCGCGGCCACGGCGATCATGCTCTGCACCAGCGGGTGCGGAAAGAGGCTGATCGACGCCCACCCCACTGTCAGGCCCAATACCGTACCCATTATCCGCTGTGATAAAAATCGCCGCGTGGTGGCAAAGTTGGGCCGGCAAACAAACAGCGTGGTCAGCAGAATCCAAAAGCCCTGCTCGGGGTCGATCCACTGAAGGAGGCCATAGCCGATCATCAGCGCGATAGAGAGCCGCGTCGCGTGTCGAAAGGTGGGGGAGCCGAGGGTAAAGTTCAGACGCACCCGCTTCCACGCTTCCAGCAAACTTGAAGGCGAACGGTCGTAAAGCGAGCTGTCGCGCCGCTCATCGCTGACGCCGGGGTTGTGAGCGCTGGCCAACTGGCTTTCCAGCGTGGCCAGATTCTCTGCCAGCGCGCTCAACGGGTAAAGGAGTGGGCGCCACTCGGGCTTGCCCCGGCCACGCAAGTTCTCAATCGAGGCGTGCAGGTCGGCCAACGCCTCTTCGCTTTGCTGGTGGTCAAACGGGCGGTTGAGCAGCAGCGATTTCGCTAGCTGGCGGCAGGCGCGCCCCTGTTGATCCAGCAGCCGCTGACAGCGAAACAGTACATCGTGGTGGAAAAATGCTTTGCTGAGCGCGCTATAGGGGTAGTGGGTAGAGCTGGCGCGTTCGTGGATGTCCTGGGCGATAAAGTAGATGCGCAGGTAGCGGTTGAGTTTTTGGTCGCCGCGCTGACCCTCTAAGCGCCGGAAAATCATCTCTTTAGCTTGATTGAGCGCATCGACCACTTTGCCGTTCTGGCGTGCCAAGGCCACCCGACGCGCTTCTACATCGACACCGCGTACCGGTTCAAACAGCGCCGATTTCAGTATTAGAAACTCACCCAGCGCTTTGTACACCCGCGCCATGCTCTGCTTGACCGGCTGGCGCGAAAACAGTGCGCACCACACCACCGAAATTAGCCCGTACCACACCGCTCCAGCCAATAGCAGTAGTTGGCGCGTCGCCACGTCTTCATCTACCCCGCCGTGCTGCTCGATGTTGATCATCGAGTAGATCGACAGTATTAGCGTGCCGGAAGCGATGGTGGCGTAACGCTGTCCAATAGCGCCGAGCATAATCAGGCAAAAGGTCGAAAGCCCCAGGCCCACGACAAATAGCCACGGCCAGGGAAATAGCCACTGCACGATAAATGATGCTGACGTAAAGCAGACCAGCGTTACCAGCAGCGCTTGAAGACGGCCTTGCCAACTGTCGTCAGTTTCAGACAGCGCGCAGGCGATAATGCCCAGAAACAGCGGAATGACCAGCGCCACATCACCCATTAAACCGCTGAACAGCAATGCACCGCTGAACGCTATAAAAACGCGCAGGCTGTAGGCGAATTTATCGAGAGTCCAAAGGCGCCGTAGCGGCAAAGATAGGGGCATAAAGGCTCTTATAGGTGGTTGTTAGACTTTAGTATAAATGCGTAGGCGTTGGATGTCGCTACCTCAGCGCTCAACGATTGAGTGTTCTAAAAATTAGCGCACTAAAGCCCTATGATTGAAACAGTAACCTTTCGATACTCGGAGTGACTCTAAAAAAAACAGGGACACTCCTATGGATCTCAAGCTACTGCTGGACTGGCGTCTTCATCTTACGGTGATCGTGACGTCGATGTTTGCCGAGTGGGTCGGCATCGTACGTATCCCCCTCGGGCCTGGAACGCTGCTGCTGCTACCGCTGCTCTATGCTTTTATCATTGGCGTACTGTTCAATCCTCATCTTTTTTCGGCAATGGGCAAGGTCATTCCCAAGCCGGTCAGCAATGCGGCTGGCCCGATTATTCTCATCGCCATCCTGCCGTTTATTGCCAAGTTTGGCTCCACCATTGGCCCCGCCATTGAGCAAATTATCGCCGCCGGCCCTGCGCTGATTCTCCAGGAATTGGGCAATCTGGGTACCATGCTCATCGCGCTGCCCTTTGCCGTATTAGTGCTCAAAATGGGCCGGGAAGCGATTGGCGCTACCTACTCTATCGCCCGTGAACCCAATATTGCCATCATTTCAGACCGTTACGGGCTGAGAAGCCCTGAAGGTATCGGCATTATGGGCGTTTACGTAGTGGGTACCATGTTCGGCACGCTCTACTTCGCCTTAATGGCGGGCTATATCGCCTCGTTGGATATTCTCGATATTCGTGCTTTGGCCATGGCCTGCGGGGTGGGTAGTGGCAGTATGGTGGCGGCGTGTTCGGCAGCCTTAGCCGAAGCGGTACCAGCATCCAAAGACGAGCTACTCGCCTTTGCCGGGGCAAGCAACCTGCTTACCTACGCCACCGGTCTGTATATCTCGCTATTTATCGCGCTACCGATCACCGAGTGGATGTACAAGCGCTTAAACGGCTCGCGCCAGGAGGTTAGCCATGAAAACTCATGAGAGCCCGATCGATCAATTCGACGCTGAGGCGTTAAAAGAGCTACGTCCCGAAAATCAGCTGGGTAAAACAGCGTTAGTACTGGCAGCGGTGTGTGTGGCGGCGTGGTTTAGCAATATCGTCAACGGTTCGCCTTTATTAGACGCGCTGCCCGGTATGCTGATTTTGTATGTGATGGTCATCATCGGCTTGGTGATTGGGCGATTTTGCCCTTTTTACCTGCCCAGCGTGGCCTGGGTGTCGCTGATCAGTATTATCGCGACGCTGCCGTTCTTCCCTGGCAATGGCTGGATTATCGCACGGCTCGCTGAAGTGGATTTCCTGGCGGTGGTCACGCCGGTGTTGGCCTATGCCGGGCTGGCACTGACTGGACGTGAGTTTGCCATGTTCAGGCAAACCGGCTGGAAGCTGGTGATCGTGGCCCTGCTGGTATTCACCGGGACCTTTATTGGCTCTGCCGTTGTCGCCCACGTGATGCTTTAAGGATAAGACGATGACTGCTTCAGTAGACTTACCGGATAGCGCAGAACTAAAAGCGTGGCGCCATGATTTTCACCAGCACCCGGAAACGGCCTTTGAAGAGCACCGCACCAGCGCGCGCATTGCCGAGCTGCTGAATGAGTGGGGCTTTGAGGTAACCACCGGGATTGCCGGAACGGGTGTGGTAGCCGCGTTGGATGGTCAACAGGGTGAAGGTAAAACCATCGGCCTGCGGGCCGATATCGATGCCCTGGATATTCGTGAAGAGACGGCGCTTGCCTACGCCTCGCAAACGCCGGGCAAGATGCACGCCTGCGGCCACGATGGCCACACGACCATGCTATTGGGCGCCGCCTGGGCGTTAAAGCAGCAGCCGGATTTCAAAGGCCGGGTGGTGTTTATCTTTCAGCCCGCCGAAGAGAGCGCAGGCGGTGGGCGGGTGATGGTCGAAGAGGGCCTTTTTGAGCGCTTTCCCATGGACGCCGTGTACGGCCTGCATAACTGGCCGGGCCTACCCGTAGGCGTTGCCGCGGTGCACGATACCGACGTCATGGCCGCTTTCGATATCTTTAGCCTGACACTGACGGGTAAGGGCTGCCATGCGGCGATGCCCCATTTAGGTACTGATACGGTTTTGGCGAGCTGCCAACTGATCAGCCAACTGCAAGGGCTGGTGAGCCGCGAAACGCCGCCGGACAAATCAGTCGTGCTGAGTATTACCAGCATTAATGCGGGGGATACCTTCAATGTGATTCCCGAGCAGGTCGAGCTGCGTGGCACGCTGCGCTGCTTCGATATGGCGCTTAAAGAGCAATTAGAAGCACGCTTTAAGCAGGCGATTGCCAGCTTGGCGGAGTTTCACGGCTTAACCGTTGAGCTGGATTACCAGCGCTGCTATCCCGCTACTATCAATACCCCTGAACATGCCCAGCACTGCGCCTCGGTGCTGGAAAGCTTACTCGGCAGCGACAATGTGGTGCGCAACCCGCCGCCCAGTATGGCCTCCGAAGATTTTTCGTTCCTGCTGGCCGAGCGCCCCGGCGCCTATATTTGGATGGGCAACGGCGAAGATTCTGCCTCGCTGCACAACCCGCGCTACGACTTCAACGACGCGCTGTTGCCGTTAGGAACGCGCTATTGGGTGGAGCTAGTCAGGGCGCTGCTCGTCTAAGTCGCACCCTTTTTCTCAACGAAAAGCGTTATGCGCTCTCTGATGCCCACTGGGTAGGGGAGCGTCTACGCCGAACTTCACGTAACAGGACGTTCAAGGAGTTTTAAGATGTCTTTTTCAACAGAGTCGTTATCGGTTGTGGTGATTGGTCTGGGGCAGATGGGCGGCAATATGGCACTTACGCTTAAAGCCGCCGGGTTTACAGTGACAGGCAGCGATGTATTTGAGCAAGCGCGGTCGCGTTTGTCGGCTAAGGGCCTAGCAGTGGTAGCGCTCGATGAACTACCTGCCAGCGACATCTATCTGCTGTCCCTGCCCACCTCTGCCCATGTCCGGGAGGTGATCGAGCAATCTCCAGGCTTACTCAACCTGGCGCCGAAAGGCAGCGTTATTGTCGATACCTCCACCAGCGACCCCGCCGTGACGCGTGAATTGGCCGAAAAAGTAACCGCCGCGGGCCTTCAATGGCTGGATGCGCCGGTCAGCGGCGGGCCTAAAGGTGCTGCCAGCGGCAAGCTGGGGATGCTGCTGGGAGGCGATGAACGTACTATCGAACGGGTATTGCCGATGCTGGAAGCGATGTCGGCCAAGCGTACCCATGTGGGCGGCCCAGGCAGCGGCCATGTGGTGAAACTTGCCAATAACTACCTGTGTGCCGCGCACCTGCTGACGACTGCCGAAGCCGTTGCGATGGCCGCCAAGGCGGGCGTGGACCCCGCTGCCTGTTTAGCGGGCCTGAATAGCGGTTCAGGGCGCAGCGCGGTTAGCGAAGTCAACTTCCCCGAGTGGGTGCTGAGCGAGCGTTTTGATTCTGGATTTACCACCGGCTTGATGCGCAAGGATCTGCGTTTGGCGCGGGATGCCGCTGAGCAGTTGGGCCTGCCGTTACCGCTGCTGCAAGCCGTTGTCGATGCGTGGCACGCAAACCCCGAGCAGCCAACTGATAGCGATGACTTTAACCATATCACTACGCCGATATTAGCGCGCGGCAGCCAAACGGAGGGTAACCAATGAACTCACTTAGCCAGCACGCCTGCGACCATCTTGCACAACTGCTTGAGGGTTTTGGCTTGGCCGCTGCCACGCCGTTAAGTAATTGGATTGATGGCGAATTAATCGCGGGCGAAGGTGAGGAAATCACCCTGATCAACCCGGCTACTGGCGAAACGCTGGTGCACTATCGTGATGCGGGCGCTGCACTGATTGAGCGTGCTACCCAAGCGGCACAGCGAGGCCAACGTGAGTGGATGGCGCTCACCGCCAGCGAGCGTGGGCGGCGCATGAATGCGGCGCTGCGTGGGCTAGAGGGCCATGAAGAGGCGCTGGCGCAGCTGGAAAGCGTGGTGGCCGGTAAGCCTATTCGTGACTGCCGGGCTGAAGTAGGCAAAGTGCGCGAGATGTTTGAGTATTACGCGGGCTGGTGCGACAAGCAGCACGGCGAAGTGATTCCGGTACCTACCTCGCACCTTAACTATGTGCGCCACGTGCCTTACGGCGTGGTAGGGCAGATTACTCCTTGGAATGCCCCGATGTTTACCTGCGCCTGGCAGTTGGCCCCGGCGATGGCGGCGGGCAACGGCGTGGTGCTGAAGCCCTCTGAGCTTACGCCCTTCTCCTCGGTGGTGATTGCCAAGCTACTGGAAAGCGGCGGGCTACCTAAGGGACTGATCAATATCGTCAACGGGCTGGGCAAGTCGACCGGTGCGGCGCTGACCGACCACCCCGCCATCAGCAAGCTGGTCTTCGTGGGCTCCCCCCAGAGCGGGCGCATGATTGCCGAAGCAGGCGCGCGGAGGCTGGTGCCCAGCGTGTTAGAGCTGGGGGGCAAGTCCGCCAATATCGTGTTTGCCGATGCCAAGCTCGATGAAGCCGTCGCGGGAGCCCAGGCGGCCATTTTTGCCGCCGCCGGCCAGAGCTGTGTGGCGGGATCGCGGCTGTTGATTGAGCGCTCGGTGTTTGAGCAGGTCACCAGCCGTTTGGCACGGGCCGCGGAGCAGATTGCGGTGGGGTTACCCAGCGATGAAGCGACGCGCATGGGGCCACTACAGAATCGCCGACAATTTGAGCAGGCCACCCGCATGATTGAGGCCGCCGAAGCGGCAGGCGCGAGAGTATTAACGGGCGGCAAACGTCCCGAAGGACTGCCAGACGAGGCCCACGGCTATTTTATCGCCCCGACCGTGCTGGTCGATGTCACGCCGGATATGGAGATCGCTCAACAAGAGGTGTTCGGCCCGGTGCTGGTCGCCATGGCCTTTGACGATGAAGCCGAGGCTATTCAACTCGCCAATGAAACCCGCTTTGGCTTGGCTGGCGCCGTTTGGAGCCAGGACGTAGCAAGGGCGCATCGCGTCGCCGGGCAACTGCGTGCGGGTACGGTATGGATTAATAGCTACAAGGCGATCAGCGTGATGTCGCCGTTTGGTGGCTTTGGCGATAGCGGCTTCGGTCGCTCCAGCGGGTTGGATGGCCTGCGTGAATACACGGTGCCGCAAAGCGTCTGGGTGGAAACGGCACCGGAAGCTAGTGTCGCCTTTGGCTATGGCAGCGGCGTGGGTTGATCGTTTAGTCATAGCGACTATCCAGTAACAGAGAGCGTGAGTTGAACTTGTCGGGGCTATTCGCCCCGCTTTGTGAGGAGTTACTGCAATGAGCTTTGGCATTGATCACCCCTTAGTCGCGGTCGCCGATTTAGATGTGGCAGCCGAGCGTGCGGCAGCCTTGGGTTTTACCCTCAATCCGCGCCATAGCCACCCCTGGGGTACCGATAACCACCTGCTGTTTTTACGCAATAATTTCATTGAGTTGATTGGTATTGCCCATTCACACCTAACAGATTATCGGGATAGCAACGGCTTTCAATTTGCCAAAGTGGTGGAAGATCGCTTAGCCATTGGTGAAGGGATCGCTATGCTGGCTTTAGAAAGTGAAGCGATGGCGACGGATCATGCGCTGTTGACCGCGCGTGGCTTTGAAGGCCACTCGCCTATTGAGTTTCGCCGACTGGCGCATCTTGCCAGTGGTGATGTGGAAGTGGGCGTCGCGTTAAATATTCTGCATGACCCTCAGCAGCCTTTCCTTACTCAGTTCTTGTGCCAGCAATTGCGCCCCGAGCTGTTTCGCACAGACCCCAGCCTTGAGCGGCACGCCAATACGGCGACATCTATCACCGATATTTGGTATGTGTCCGATAGCCCTGCTCGTGATGTGGAGCATTTTCGTCGTATCCATGGCGAAGAAGCGATTCAAACGCAAGCGGGGGGCTTTAAAATCCACACCGATAAAGGGGTTTGCCATTTATTAAGCGATAGCGCAATAGGGGAGCACTTTGAGGTGTTGGCTGGGCTTCCGTCGATACCCGCCAGGGCGGTGGCGCTAACACTGGCCTGTGAAGATATTGCCGCGGCGATGAATCATTGGCAGCAGTGCTCGCTACCTTTTGTGTCGCTGAGCGCTCATCAGGCCGATATACCGCCTGAGGTGTTAGGTGGAACAGCGCTACGCTTTTCTCAAACCACTGGGTGAGAGCACCAATAATGACCGAGACCTCAGACTTAGGCGCTCACGCCTTTAATGACCCTGCCGCGCTTTGGCGGGAGATCCAGGTAGCAGCCCTTGAAGCCTCACGCTCGCAGCCCCTACTCGCTGATTTCTACCGCTACGCTTTGCTTGATCATAGCGACTTTGCTTCGGCACTTGCCGTCGTTATCGCCGAAACTCTGTCATCTACTCATATATCACATGCCTCTGCATTGGCAGAGATTCGCGCTGTGTTTGCGGAAAACCCGCTGATCGTAGAGTCGGCTTTGGATGATTTGCGGGTATTACTACAAGAAGATGCCGCTATTCCAGAACCTTTTACACCGCTGCTCTATTTCTCGGGTTATCGCGCACTGCAGTGTCATCGCGTCAGTCATGTTTGGTGGGCAACGGCGAAGAAGAGCATGGCGAGCTACCTGCAGTTTCGCTGTAGCTGTACATTCAGTGTGGATATTCATCCTGCGGCATGCGTTGGTAAAGGCATCTTTATCGACCATGGGGCGGGCATTGTGATTGGCGAAACCGCCGTCGTCGAAGATGGAGTCACCATTTTTCAGGGCGTCACATTAGGGGGAACGGGTAAGCTCGATGGGGATCGCCATCCCAAAATTAGGCGGAATGCTTTTTTGGGTGCAAACGCCGTTGTACTTGGCAATATTGAAATTGGTGAGGGCGCCCGAATAGGGGCTGGCGCTATTGTGACTAAGCGCGTTGCTGCTGGCGTCACGGTGGTTGGTTTACCCGCATCAGCGCGCTAATTCGCTACATCGCGAAAAGCCTGCATCCAGCGCTGCAAATGGCGTAGCAGTAGAATGCTGGCTTTGGGCTGTTGGCGGCCTACTCGTGTGACCATATGGGCTTGGGAGCGCTGAAAGAGCGGATGGTCTACCGGGCGCGCCACGAGCGTGCCCGCTTCTATGTCGTGCGCGACAGCAAAAGCCGGTAGCAGCGTAACGCCCATGCCGCTGCGTACATACTGTGCCAATACCACCATGGAGTTGGTATTCATCGCTAGGCGGGGTGCAATGCGTGCGTGCTGAAACGCTTGATCAACCATTTGGCGAACGCCGTGACTGGTGTCCCACATGGCCATCGGCTGATCACTGAGCTGAGTCAGCGTGAGCGGTGACGTTTGCAAGGTGAGTGGATGGTTCGGTGGCAGAATAGCCATTAGCGGCTGAGGCGTCGATGCCCAGAAGCGTAGCTGTGGGTGGGTTCGCTCGTGGAACATTAAGCCGATATGAGTGTGATCGTCGACAATGGCTTCAATAATGCCCGAGGTGCCTGCGGTATGAATATCGAGCTGAATGCCCGCATAGCGTTGGGTAAATTCATGCAGCGGGGAGGCTACCAGGTCACTGACAAACCCTTCACCGACGGTAAGCGATATCTTACCGGTTTCCATGCGCTGGTAGGATTCAAGTGACGCAATAAAGCCTTCATCAAGGGCGCCGCGACGTTCGCAGTATTCAAGCAACATTTCGCCTACCGGGGTAGGCGAAATGCCGTCGCGCTGACGCTCCATCAGGGTTGCTCCCAAGGCTTCTTCCAGCAGAGCAATTTGCCGGCTTACCGCCGAGGGAGCAATATCCAAGCGCGCCGCTGCGCGGCGCACGGAGCCAGATTCAAGGGTAACGCGGAAGTAAACGAGGCGTTGATGAGGTATGTCCATCGATAGCTTTTATACCTCTACCTTGTTTAGCCTAAATTTATTTAAACTAAGCCGCTACCCTATGCCAATCGTAAGCCGCTACAAATACTTGAGTAGTTTTTGCAGCTTATTCATATCGGCGGAATCACCCACCAAGCGCACGCTGCCGTTCATCATGCCGTCGAGAAAGGCCTGCTGGGTTGGCTTTTTGAGCACTTTCAAAGCGGTATCCTGATCACGGAAACGTAGCTCAAGATCTAAGTCCACGGGCAGCCCTTTGCCGGTACTGACACTTTTCGGCGTCATCCGGTAGTGGCGGGCAATGCTTAGATCTTCCGTGGCAATCCCCCAGTCCAGGCCGCGCATGCGTTCTAACTGTTCGCGAAAGCGCGGTTTGCGGCGCAGGGCGCGTTTGAGCAGTACGCCCAGC
Organism: Halomonas sp. FeN2; assembly: GCF_020595105.1. Lineage (NCBI taxonomy): Bacteria > Pseudomonadati > Pseudomonadota > Gammaproteobacteria > Oceanospirillales > Halomonadaceae > Halomonas > Halomonas sp. FeN2. The sequence goes on along the minus strand of NZ_CP074200.1, from coordinate 2,431,996 downwards.
AGCCACAGCGTCAGCTTGAGCTTCATTAGGAAACGGCGTCCTTGAGTCCCTTGCCTGGCTTAAAGGCAACGTTTTTGCTGGCCGGAATCTGCAGCGGGGCACCGGTTTGCGGATTTTTGCCGGTACGCGCTGCGCGCTCACGTACCGTGAAGGTACCAAAACCAATCAGCGCGACATCTTCGCCCTTGGCACAACTGTTGGTGATCTCATCCAGAATGACGTTCAGCACCTGGCCAGCTTTATCTTTGGACAGGTCGGCACTTTCAGCGATGGCTGCTGCGAGTTCAGGTTTGCGCATAAGGAATCTCCCCTTTTTAAAAGAAATCAAACATCAAACAAATGCATGTTGTTGGGTGCGTAGCCGATTAGGATAGCTTCTCTAGCCTAGTCGTGAACGCGACGAAAATCAGCCTAGCAGCGCAGGTGCTGCTCTGGAAAGCTCCACTTTCCTTCTCACGCAGCCGCCTGTCAACGCAAAACCAATCAAACGTCCGTCTTTATTTTCAGCCAAGGCACTGATATCACCGCCTTCGCCTTCAATTCGCCAGCGCTCGGGCGTGGTGGTTGGCGGGTAGGCCACTACTGGCAGCAGCGGCGTTTTAACCACTACCGGCCAGGCGCCAAAGCTAACGGTTGTGGGGGTGCCCGAAAGCGTTGCCGCCAGTGCCTTAGCGCTGGCTTGCAGCGGCTGAACGTACATGGCATTAACGCCGTCTACGCAGGCTGCATCGCCCAGGGCGTAGATATTGGGGTGCGAAGTACGCAACTGGCGGTCAACGACTATACCGCTAGGCGATACGCTTAAACCCGCTGATTCGGCAAGCGCCGTACGGGGTGCAAGGCCGGTTGCCATCAGCACGAGATCAGCGCTGACGGTGTCGCCATTATCCAGACGTAATAGGATGTCTTCGCCGTTTTCGGCCGCGATGGAATCAATCGAACGGCCAAGGTGAAGGTGGATCCCTGCTTCGCTAAAGGCATCGCCCAAGGCGTTCCCTAAAGGCGGTGGCAGCAAGCGAGGAAGCAGGCTTCCTTCAGGGGCGATGACGCTGACGTGATGGCCGCCAGCGTGAAGGTCGTTGGCAAATTCACAGCCGACCAGCCCCGCGCCAATAATCGCCACCTGTGCTGGGCCGTGGCCTAGCGCCGTGTGAAAGCGGCGGTAGTCGTCCAGGTCATTAATGGTAAAGCAGCGTGAGGCTAAGCTGGGCTCAAGGCTGAAGGGCAACCGTGGTGCAGCGCCAGTGGCGAGTACCAGTGTGTCGTAGCCGAGCACCCTGCCGTCTTCAAGAAGAACGGCTTGGTTATCCACATCCAGTTCGTCTACCTGGGTGTGGATAACCATCTGGGCATTTAGCTCTTCGCCTAGATCAGACGCGCTGCGCTGGGCTAATTTTTCGGGCTCGAGGCCCTTGGCGAAGCCGGTGGAGAGCAACGGCTTGCTGTAGTCATCGCCGCTGTCAGCGCTTACCAGCGTGATTGAGCGTTGGTCGCCCAATCGGCGTAACACCCGGGCAAGGCCAACCCCTGCCATGCCAGTGCCAATAATCACCAGCGCAGCGTGAGAGGACGTTTTCTGTGTTTGGGTGGCGGGCATGCAGACACCAAAAAAAGTTGCTAAAAAGAGTGCGAAAAAAGAGGCGCTAAACCGAGTCGTTAAAAAAGTCGCTGAAACAAAAGCCTTTCAGTGCTCATGTTACACTAGCCAACCCGTTAATTGCCCTGGAGAACTCGGTGACGGCTGCTGCTTTTCGGCAAAATCCTCTATTTTCCCGCTGGCGCCCGATTGATGCGGCGCGGCCTGCGATGAGTGCTTCCTGGTGGCAGTGGGTCGCCTCCACCGACTCGTTAACCGCCCGCTTAATGGTCGCGGGTGGAGAGAAGCCGTTTCGAGTACGGTTGCTACATCAGGGCGTCGGCTGGCCGCGCCAGGATGAGGCTCAGGCGCTGGGCATTGGCTTCAAGCGTTACGCCTGGCTGCGGGAAGTGGCGCTGTGCTTGGATGAAACGCCGTGGGTGGTGGCTCGCTCGGTCGCCCCCCTCACGCAGCTAAAGGGCCAGCGTTTGGAGAGTTTGGGTGAGCGCTCGCTAGGCAGTTGGCTATTTCGACAGCCAGGTTTAGTTCGCGGGCCTTTGGAAGCGACGAAGCAACCCCCGGATTTTATTAGCGTGAATGGTATCGATGGGAGTTGTGCCTGGGGAAGGCGCTCCGTCTTTTATCACGGCGGCCTGTCGTTATTAGTGCAAGAGTATTTTTTGGGTGCGATGGCAGATGATCTTGGCCTGCCTTCGCGCTAGGCTAGCGCCTGCATCTTATTCTTCGTGAGGTAAGCATGGATCGTTCACTGTTGCGGCCGAAGGGATGGGCTCGCGTGACAGACTTTTTACAGCTGATGCGCTTGAATCGGCCGATAGGCACATGGCTTTTGATGTGGCCGACGCTATGGGCCCTTTGGGTGGCTGCGGAAGGTGTACCAGGGCGAAATGTGCTGGTGATTTTTGTGGCCGGCGTTTATGTGATGCGCGCCGCGGGCTGCGTAGTCAATGACTATGCGGATCGCCACTTCGATGGGCATGTGAAACGCACAAAACATCGTCCGCTAGCGACAGGCCGTATCAGCGAAACCGAAGCCCAACTGCTGTTTATTGCGCTGGTGGCCGCTGCGTTTATTCTGGTATTACTGACCAACTGGTTTACGGTACTGCTCTCGCTGGGCGGGGTGCTGCTGGCGATTATTTATCCGTTTATGAAGCGCTATACCCACTTTCCTCAGGTGGTGCTGGGTGCGGCGTTTTCCTGGGCAATTCCGATGGCGTTTGGCGCCATACTTGGCCACGTGCCGCTGGAAGCATGGCTGCTATTCTGCGCGAATGTGTGCTGGACAGTAGCCTACGATACCCAGTACGCCATGGTTGATCGCGACGATGATTTAAAAATTGGCATTAAATCAACGGCCGTGCTGTTTGGAAATGCGGATCGCTTGATCATTGGCTTACTCCAGCTAGCTACCCTGGGGCTTCTGGCATGGGTAGGTTGGCGGGTTGGTTTAGGTGGCTTCTTCTGGTTAGGGCTCGCGGCAATGGCGGCGACTTTTCTGCATCAGCAGCGCTTAATTCGCGACCAGGAGCGGGATGCCTGCTTCCAGGCGTTTCTTAACAATCATTGGTCGGGCCTGCTGATTTTTGCCGGTATTGCGCTTAGCTGGTGGCCTGTGGCTGGTTAATCGCGGCGGTTGTCATGTAACTGTCATCAAGTCATGGTGTTATCGTCACTGACATGTCATTGAACTGTTTATCTTTGAGCAAGTTTTCTTTGGACACCGTGAGGCTCTGGTATGACCGCCAAGACCGTTCTGATTGTCGATGATGAATCATCGATTCGCGAGATGATCGCGGTAGCGCTGGAAATGGCTGACTATCGCGTGCTCGAAGCGGATAATGCCCAGGATGCTCATGCCATGGTGGTCGACCACCAGCCCGATCTACTACTGCTGGACTGGATGATGCCCGGTACTAGTGGTATTGAGCTGGCAAGACGCCTAAAGCGTGAAGAAGCTACCGCCGAAATCCCGATTATTATGCTCACCGCGAAAGGCGAAGAGGATAATAAAATTCAAGGGCTTGAAGCCGGTGCAGATGACTATATCACCAAGCCTTTTTCACCTCGGGAATTGGTGGCACGGCTAAAAGCGGTGCTGCGCCGTGCGACGCCACGTGGCGTTGAAGATCCCATTGAGATTAACGGCCTGCTGCTTGATCCGGTTAGCCACCGGGTCAGCGCTCACGGCAAAGCGCTGGAAATGGGCCCTACCGAGTACCGGCTGCTACAGTTTTTTATGACCCACCAAGAGCGCGCTTACACACGCAGCCAGCTGCTTGACCAAGTGTGGGGGGGGAATGTGTATGTCGAAGAGCGCACAGTTGATGTGCATATTCGCCGTTTGCGTAAAGCCCTGGGCGAGGTGCATCAAAACCTGATTCAAACGGTTCGGGGTACCGGTTACCGTTTCTCTGCACGGGTGTAAATGTGCGTTTATGGAGTCGTGAGCTGTGGCGAATAGCGTGGCTGGCCACGCTGGGCACCTGCTTAGGCTGGCTGTTGGGTTCGGCCGGGCTGGGGCTCGCGGCAGGGCTTGCGCTATGCCTGTTTTACCACCTACGACAGTTGCGCGAGCTTTACCTGTGGCTCACGCTTAACCCTCACGATGAACCCCCTGCCGCCAGTGGAATGTGGGGCGAGCTATTCGATCGTTTATACCGCTATCAAAAAAGCCAGCGCATTACCCAAAGCCGTCTGCGCGCTACTCTGGCGCGTATTCAAGAGTCGTCTGAAGCGATGCGTGACAGCGTGGTTATGCTTGACCGCCACGGCGACCTGGAGTGGTGGAACAGTGCTGCTACCGCCATGCTGGGGCTACAAACGGCCCATGATCGTGGTCAACACATTACTAACCTGCTGCGCGACCCAAGCTTTATCAGCTACTTTAATGCGCGTAATTACAGTGAGCCGTTAACGCTCACTTCGCCGATTGATGAACGGCGAATCCTGCAATATCAAATTACTCTCTATGGTGACGACGAACGCTTGGTGATGGCGCGCGATATCACCCGCTTGCATCGCCTAGAGCAGATGCGGCGCGACTTTGTCGCCAACGTCTCCCACGAGCTGCGCACCCCTCTGACCGTTCTATCAGGTTATTTGGAAACCTACAGTGATATCGCCGATCAGCTTCCGCCGCGATTGGGTCGCAGTGTCCAGCAAATGCAGGAGCAGACCCAGCGGATGCAGAATCTGGTCAACGATTTATTGCTGCTCTCGCGTTTGGAGATTGACCAAGGTGGGCAAGATCATCATCCGCTGTCACTTGAGCCTTTACTGCAAAGCGTGTGTGCTGACGCACTAGCCTTATCGCATCAACGCCATACCATCACCGTCGCACTTGAGAGCGATGCGCGGCTGCTAGGCAGTGAGCAGGAAATTCGTAGCGCCGTCTCTAACCTTGCCTTTAATGCGGTTCGCTACACACCAGCAGGCAGCCAAATCACCCTGCGCTGGAAAGCTAGCGCTACTGGCGGTGGCTGTATTGATGTGGAAGATAACGGAGAGGGGATTGATCCTGTGCATATTCCCCGCTTAACCGAACGCTTTTACCGAGTCGATAAGGGGCGCAGTACTGCAACGGGCGGCACAGGTTTAGGCTTAGCCATCGTTAAGCACGTACTGTTGCGTCATGATGCGCAACTGCAAATTGAATCCCTCCCCGGTAAAGGGGCGTTGTTTCGCTGCGCCTTCCCCCCCTCGCGTCTTGTTTGATGTAGCCAAATGTCCCGCCGCACAATATTTGTAGAAGTGTGCAATATTGGCATGCAAGATTGGTAAAACCTTGCTCATGTGTCATTTCTACACAGTTTTTAGCGTCATATTTTAGCTGGGTAGATTTCTGAAAATGCTTTCAAGTTGAATTCAAGTTATTGATTTTTGATGTTTTTATTTTATTTTATGTTTTTTTGGCATACCGAATGCAGCAATAAAGTTAAGAAAGACGACCGCAGGAAATGCTGGCTACTGGTTAGCCCTTCTTTCTTGACTAAGCGGTAACAAACAGCGATCGGAGGTGGAATATGATGTCCAAGGAATTTCTCAAGAAAGCTGGCATTCTAGGTGTTTCTTTTGGTCTGATGGCAAGTCCATTAGCTTTTGCACAAACCGATGAAAATTCGGCGATTGACGAAAATCAGGGTATTACAGCTGATGAGCAGCCAATGGATCCACAAGGTGTAGGCAGCTCAAACAGCAGTGATACAGATATGACGAATGACTTAACCCATGACGAAGGCGATGACGTTAGCGACATGGATCCTCAATCAAGCAGCCACTCAGATGATGCTGAGTATGGCGAAGATGAGCTTGTTGAAGAAAATAGCGGTAGCTAATTATTGGTGATTTTTTAGATATCATTGAATGCTTTTTCATCGGATGAAGAAGCGATCAACAGGATGTTACACAGGCAAGGATGCTCTTAGATTCAAGGATGAATCAATAGGAAATCAAAACGTTAGTCAGGGGAAATTCCAAGGTTGGAGTCCCGCACAAGGAGTGGAAGCTAACGTTAGTCATTCCCTATAACCAATTCTGATATCGGGCTCCGCAAAGCGGGGCCTAATTTTTTGCTGCCTACTTTTTTCAATCTATATTTTTCCCTCCCCCTCTGCTTTGTACTTTTCTTGTTTTCTCCCTAAAAACTATACTGTTGCCTTTTGATACGAGGCGTATTTGCATGCGCTTTTAAGGCGGACGTTGAGTAGTGTGTCATAAAGGCACAGACAATTTTGCGCATGTGTCATTAGTGCACATGTAATTAGCGTGCTTTTGTTTGTAGCGGTGTATTATTGCGCACAATATATTTAAAATAAGTAGTTGATTTTATTGCTATTAATTGAATTAATATCGGTTTTGGCATTTTAAGTGCAAGATTAAGGTAGTGAAGCTAACCGCAGTGAGAACTGAGCCAGGGGCCTCTTCTTACTTCACTTCAGCGGTATCAAACAGTCGTCAGGAGTAAATATTATGTTTAACGTATTTGTAAAAAAAGCAGCCGTTGTGGGACTTTCATTTGGTCTACTGGCTAGCCCGTTGGCAATGGCACATATGTCCATTGAAGCTAACCAAGACTTTACCGTCGATGATCAGCCGATTCAGGCACAGTCACACCGTACCTCGGCCCAAGCTGAGTTTAGCCCATCTGATTTGATGTATGACGAAGGCGAGCGCCCTCTAGTTATCAAGGCAGAGTCACACCGCACCAGCGCTCAAGCAGAGTACACAGCAAAAGATTTAACGCATGATGAAGGTGATGGAAACGTTTGGTAACAAAAATTTGCAATTATGTAGAAATACATTACGATTAGCGTGTGAGCTAAACACGCGAAGGCGTGTCAAAACGGTACGGATGCAGATCGATTCAAGGAATGAATCAAGCGACAATCAAAGCGTTAGTCAGGGTTAAATTCCAAGGTTGGAGCAGTCCCGCAAAAGGAAAGGAAGCTAGCGTTAGTCATTGTCAAAGTATTGTGTCCTTAGGCCCTGCTAATGCGGGGTCTGATTTTTTGTGACGCCCAACACCTCTCTCAAACCATTGTCTTTTTCGTTTAAGGTGCTGCTTTCTAGCGGGGCCTAATTTCATTGCATCGCTATGCATACACCGCACCTCATGCAGTCTGCCGATGGGCGATGTCTTAAGTATCTGGTATGTATAGATAACATCCATATGAATAATGAATACATAATCCCTATGGTCATAAAAATCTATGCTATTGATTTTTATGCAATAAATTATTTTTATTTTTTGGCGCCTAATATGCAACGTAAAGCGTGATAGTCGTTCTAATCATCATCGAACGGAATCCATGAATAGTGAGGAGATCACCATGCTGTTAAAAGAAATGAGTCAAAAACTCGCCATAGTAGGTATTGCTTTTGGTCTGGTAGCGAGCCCCTTGGCGATGGCGCAATCATCTATTGAGCTAAATCAAGACCGTACCGCAGGTCAGGATGTCATCGACAAACCTGAGTCACATGCAGCTTCCAAACCATCTCATGTCTCTGCGAGTGACTTGAACCATGATGAAGGCGATAGCTTGGACTTTTCGCCCTCAAGTAGTCGTTTTTCTAGTGCTGAAAAAGGGGCGACCTCTCGCCGAGAGGGTTACACTCCTGGGGAACTCAACCGGGATGAAGGCGATAGCACCGACTGGTAAAAAATAGAATAAGTGTAACTGCTAATGTAATCATTGCTAGCAAAAACCCCGCCAAAGCGGGGTTTTTGCTATAAGTTAACTGCAGCCCACGTCAGTGGTGGTGGCCATCAGCAGCTTCGCTGCCTTCCTGGGCGCCCTGTATCCAAACCTCAATATCCACATCGCCTTGTTCTGCAAAGGTGAGCGTAAGAGGGAACCGCTCACCCTCCTTTAGCGGCTCGGTGAGGCCAATCAGCATTAAGTGAAAGCCGCCACCAGGGCGCATGGTATAAGTCTCACCTGCCTCGACACGAATCTCATCCACATGCCGCATCTGCATCATATCGCCGTCCATTCGCATATCGTGCAGCTCAACGTTGCTGCTCGCAGGGCTGCTCGCGCCAATAAGAGTAACGGACTCTGAAAGGGCGGTGATGTCGACGTAGGCGGCGCCGTTTGCCGCACCTGGTGGGGTAGGGGTGGCGAAGGGGTGCGCAACGCGCAGAGCCTCAGTTTTTACCTCGTGGGCTACGGCTATAGATGCCATCAAAATAGACATAGCGCTAACCAAGAGTACGCCCCCCAGCCAAGCCGTCGGTTTTAACATGCGGTGATTCCTTTGTTGTTAATTGAGCCCAGGATTGAACCTAGGAAAGACGAACAAAACATAAAGGTAGCAAAGTGGCGTAGCCTGGGTAATAAGCGCCTACTGCGGTGTGATGCCGCGTGTATCACCATGTACATTTCGGTAATGGTCATCCCAGAGTAGTACGGCACCCGCTACGGCGCCGGGAATCAGAAATAGATTGGCCAACGGAATCCAGGTGATTAGCGTGACTAGGCCTCCAAAACTGAGGCTTTGCCACCAGCGTTTAGAGAGCCGTTGACGCATATCAGCAAACGTCACCTTGTTGTTATCCATGGGGTAATCCAAATAAGTGATGGACATCACCCAGGCAGAAAACAGCGCCCAGAGTAGTGGGGCAACGATATTAACGCCTGGAATCCAGCTAATCACAAAGAGGCCAGCGGCACGCGGCAGAATATAGGCGAGCTTAACAAACTCGCGTCCCACAGCATCAACGGCTGTTTTAGTCAGATTTCGATCATCAATGGGCTCACGGCCAGTGACTTGAACTTCAACTTTGGCGGCCAAAAAGCCGTAAAAAGGGGCTGCAATCAAGCTGGTCACCAGCGTGAAGGTAAAAAACACGACTACCAACAGGCTAATTACGAAAAGCGGCCAGATAAGCCAGGATAGCCAATCAAGCCAGGCGGGTACCATGCTCATCCAATGGGCGAGCCAGCCATCAAAACGGTTGAGCACAAAGCTGAACATGCTCACGTAGACAATCAGGTTGACCAGAATCGGCAGAAAAATATAGCGGCGCATACCCGGCTGATACACACAGCGTGTACCTCGGCTCAGCGCAGTGACAGCATCCAGCATTTAGGTGAGCTCCTCGAGATTCAAACGACCAGGCCGCTTAGCAGCCTGGTCGTATTGCAGGAGGAAAGCCCCATCAGGTCAAGACTTTTTTAGCACCTTTGGATCCAGGTCGTCGGTGTCGCTATGACGAATATCCAGGCCTTTGACGAGATAAACCACGTACTCAGCAAGGTTGTCGGCGTGGTCGCCTACTCGCTCCAGCGCACGCAGTACCCACATGATGCTAAGCACGGATGTAATAGAGCGCGAATCTTCCATCATAAAGGTCATCAACGAACGCATAGCGCTGCTGTACTCGTCGTCAACCAGCTCGTCTTCGCGCACAACCTGCATTGCCAGGTCAGTATCAAAGCGGGCAAAGGCGGTGAGTGCGTCGCGGAGCATTTTGCGTACGTGCTCACTAATGTGACGCACCTCTACCAAGCCACGAATGGTGCTGGTGTTTTCACTTAGGAGCAGGGCGTTGCGGGCAATTTTGCTGGCTTCATCGCCAATGCGCTCTAAGTCTGAAGTGGCGCGGATGACGGCCAGCACCAGACGTAAATCGGACGCTGCCGGTTGACGACGCGCCAGTACGCGAGTGCATTCATCGTCGATTTGCAGCTGCAGATCGTTGACTTGGCGGTCATTGTCACGCACCTGCTCGGCTAACCGGGTGTCGCCTTCCAGTAGGGCAAAGACGGCGTCCTGCACTTGCTTTTCCACCAGACCGCCCATGGCCATCAGGTGGGTTTTCAGCTCTTCCAGCTCCTGGTTGAACTGGCGAGAGATATGCTGGCTGTGAGAGTCGCTAGTAATATCCATGGAGCACTCCTGACGGTTCAGTTGCTAGGGCCTAGGTGATGCGGCCGGTGATGTAGTTTTCAGTGCGTTGCAAACGGGGGTTGGTGAAGACCTGATCGGTCGGCCCGTATTCAACCAGCTCCCCTTGATGCAAAAAGGCGGTGTAATCCGATACGCGTGCCGCTTGTTGCATATTGTGGGTGACCAGTATCAGCGTCAGCTCTGACTTGAGGTTACGGATCAACTCCTCAATTTTGAGGGTTGAAATCGGGTCGAGGGCTGACGCAGGTTCATCAAGCAGCAGCACATCGGGCTGAACTGCTAAGGTGCGGGCGATTACCAGGCGCTGCTGCTGGCCGCCGGAAAGCTGCCAGGCGGAACGGTGTAGGCGGTCTTTCACCTCATCCCACAGAGCAGCGGAAGTAAGCGCCCACTCAATAATGTCGTCCCTTTTGCGCTTGGGCATGCGCTGCTGCAATCGTAGCCCAAAGGCCACGTTTTCATAGATCGACATGGGGAAGGGATTGGGCGTTTGAAATACCATCCCCACACGCCGTCGCAGCTCAGTCACATTCATTTGCGGGTCATGAATATCTTGCCCTTCCAGCGTGATTTGGCCGCTGTGGGTGACCGACTCATTAAGATCGTGCAAACGATTAATTGCCCGTAACAGCGTCGACTTACCGCAGCCTGACGGGCCGATAAAAGCCGTTACACGATGCCGGGGAACACTGAGGGTTAACTCGCGCAACGCCTCTTTCCCCGCGTAGGCGAGGCTAAAGTGATCGATACTCAGGCAGCTGTGCTCGGACGAAAAGTGCGCCACTGGTGCCTGAGAGGTATTGGCTGAATGTAATGACGCTAGCATTCGTTTCCCCGTTGACGCCTAAGATAATGACGCAGAAATATGGCAGTTAGGTTAAGCACCAGCACAATTAACACTAAAAGTAGCGCCGTGGCGTAAACCAGCGGTATGGCAGCCTGCACATCTTCGCCGTGAAAGGCGGTATCAAATAAATGATAGCCAAGGTGCATGAACTTGCGCTCTAAATGTAGGTAAGGAAACTCACCATCGATGGGCATTTGAGGCGCCAGCTTAGCAACGCCAACCAGCATTAGCGGCGCCACTTCGCCGGCCGCGCGGGCAACCGCTAAAATGACGCCTGTTAGCATGGCGGGGGCAGCCATGGGCAGCACAATGCGGGTGAGCATTTCTAAGCGCGTAGCGCCAAGCGCCACGGCGCCTTCACGCTGCGCCTCGGGAATCCGCGCCAGGCCTTCCTCTGTTGCCACAATCACCACTGGTAGGGTCAGCAGTGCCAGGGTCAGCGACGCCCATAACAGGCCGCCGGTGCCAAAGGTGGGCGAAGGCAGTGTATCGCTGAAAAACCACTCATCCAGCGAGCCACCGATGCCGTAAACAAACACGCCCAAACCAAATACGCCATAAACAATCGACGGAACGCCCGCCAGATTGCGCACGCCAATACGTACCAATCGGGTCAGTCGCCCCTGGTGAGCGATTTCATTGAGATAAATAGCGGCCAGCACCCCAAACGGGGTCACCATCACCGACATTAAAATCACCATCAGCACCGTGCCAAATATCGCGGGCCAGACGCCACCGTCGGTGTTGGCTGCCCGTGGGCCCTCACTCAGAAACCGCCAAACTGCATCCCCCCAGGCGAGCGTTTTCTGCCACACGCTCATGGCATTGGGAGCCTGAGCGCTCGACACGCTGGCCAGCGGTTGGCGCAGGGTTTGGCCGTCCACGGTGGTAAGCAGCAGTTGGCTATCCTGGCGCTGGCTGACGGGGAGCGCCAATAAAGAGGTCAATCGTTGCCAGGCAGCGTCTCCCTCCCACCGCTGGCCCTGCTGCTCTATGGCGACCAAACGGCCAATAAAGTCGCCCCAGGGGCTGCGATCAAGACGAATCAAATCGTCTGGCTGGGTGCGCTCGGCAATTTCATCAATCGCCACCCAACGCCAGCGCACGCCCTCTATATCCTGGTTGCCGGTAAAGTAGAGGCGTTCATCCCCTGCTTGCTGGGGTAGCGCGACTTCGCGTACGGCTTGACCAGCAAAGGTTTCGCCCGAGTCAAGGGTGACCTCTTCCAGCGTAGCGGGCCAAAAATGCCCTAGCCCGCGCACCAGCAGCAGCGTGAGTAGGGCGCCCAGCATCAGCAGGGAGAGCGCTACGCTGGCTGCGCAAAGCCAGGGCCATACATCATTTGCCCGGCTAAAACGAGGTCGGCGAGAGGCGGCGTGGGTCGAAACTGAGTTCATAAGGTGCCCCCCATCTGGCGGAAGCGGCGGCGTAAACGCTGGCGGACGACCTCGGCAAGGGTATTGACCAGAAACGTGAAGATAAACAGCACCAGGGCGGCCAAGATCAGTAGATGATAGGTCTGGCCACCGGGGGACGCTTCAGGCAGCTCAATGGCAATAGCCGCGGCCATGGAGCGCATACCCTCGAAGGGGCTGGCGCTAAACAGGGCTGTATTGCCGCTAGCCATCAGTACTATCATGGTTTCGCCTACAGCCCGGCCCGCACCGATCATTATCGCCGAGAATATACCTGGGCCCGCTGCCACCAGCGCCACTTTCCACATCGCCTGCCAGCGGCTGGCTCCTAGCGCTTGCGCGCCCTCTATTAAGGTTGAGGGCACATCGGCGAGCGCGTCTTCTGCCAGTGAATAGATGCTGGGAATAACGGCAAAGCCCATGGCAATACCGACAATCAGCGCGTTACGGGTGGCGTAATCCATACCGTAGCGCTGATCGAGTAGCTGGCGTAAATCACCGCCTAACCACTGCTGCTCCATCCAGGGCGCGAGCCATAGTGCTACCGCCACCATTATAGCGAGCCAGGGAACGAGCCAGAGACCCGCCCAGGAGAGCGGTAAGCGGCGGCGCAGGCGTGATTTAGCCCAATGCCAGAGTAAGCCGGCAAGCGCTGCGCTAAGCGGTAGCCAAACGATCAGCACCAAAGCGCTGGCGAGGTGGCGTTCTACCCAAGGTGCCAAAATAAGTCCGGCAATAAAGCCCACCACCACACCGGGGATTGCCTCCATCATTTCGAGCGTAGGCTTGATCCGCGAGCGCAGGCGCGCTGACATAAACAGTGCAGAGTAGATGGCGGCCCCCAAGGCCACGGGAATGGCGAACAGCAGTGCGGCTAGGGCGGCTTTAAGCGTGCCCCACGCCAGGGGGGAGAGCTTAGCCAGCGCTAAGGTATCGCCAATCGCCAGCAGCGGCAGGGTTTCCCACACCAAAAAGACACCGATAGCCAGGATTGCCAACAGCACGCCGATTCCGCCAGCGGTGATTAAACCGGTGGCCATGCGATCTTGCAGCAGCCTTAGCGGCCGTCGAGAAGAGCTTAACCGAGGTAGGGTCATGTGGATATCATGGCAAAACCGAGGTGATCATAGCGCTGACCAAGAGGTAGTGAAAAACCAGGATGTAGTGAAAAACAGTGCATAGACAGGATCCCTACCCTAAGACAATTATGTGTCAGTTAGATGACAGTGATTTACCACCTCTGTTGAGCGCTAAGGACACTGGAGGTTAATGGTACAAAGCCGGATGCGCGCGCAATCTGCTGGCCCTCATCGGACATAATCAACTTGAGCAGTGCCTGCTCGGCGGGAGGTAAGGTCTCCCCCGGCGGTAGGTTCACATAGAGGTAAAGGTAGCGCGACAGCGGGTAGTCACCGCTCTGTATCGCTGCTTCATCGGGCGGTATCGCAATGCCATCATCGTTATAGAGGCTCAATGCATGAACGGCTGGGGTTAGGTGGTTAAATCCTGCATAGCCCATCGCATTGGCTGATTCGCCAACGGCCGCGACCACCGCCGATGAGCCGGGGTGCTCACTAATGTCGTTGCGAAAAAGACCGCCGCATAACGCCCGCTGTTGAAATAGCCCATGGGTGCCCGAGGCAAGGTTACGCCCATGCAGCGCAATGCTACCAAATGACCAGTCACGGGTTGCCGGTAGCTGTTCCCAGCGTCTGATCGGCACTTCGCCTCCGCAGGCCAACGAGGTTGAGAAGATGGCATCAACCTGCAGCCGGGTCAGAGCGCGTAAGGGGTTATGGCGGTGTACAACCACAATCAGTGCGTCACGGGCGACTTTTAATTCCAGCGGTGGGTAGCCATAGCGCTCAATAAAATTGTCACGCTCTTCGCTGGTCATCGGACGAGACATCGGGCCAAGCCGGGCAGTGCCGGCCATTAGCGCCGTGGGCGCACTGGCTGAACCACTTGCTTGAAACTGCAGCTTTACCTCAGGATAACGGGTAGTGAGGGTTTCACCCCAGCGCAGCATTAGCCCCGCCATAGTGTCGGATCCCACCGCGCCCAAGGTGCCGCTAATAACTGCTGGCTGCTGCCCCCAGGCCAGGGACGTTATCAGCATCAGGACAAACGCCATCCAGCTCAATACGGTGCGCCGAACGGTGAAAGCTAAACCCCCATTAATGAAAAGAGTCGTCAAACGAGTATTCAAACGAGCGTCCTCTTATGGTTAACTAAATCCATTCCTTTGTGTTGCGATGCAGCAACACCTATAAATAACGTGCCACGCTGCAACGTTTACAACAATAAACTGACTAAGCGACTAACTCATGACTCTTCTGGAAACCGATTTGGACGACGTACCCGCCCCTCAAGGCCAACTAACGCTAAAATTACTGGCTTCCCGCCAAGATACCAATTTTTATGGTGATATACCCGGTGGATGGCTGGTCAATCAAATGGATCAAGCGGCTGAACTGGCGGCAGGCCGTGAAGCAGGGGGGCGTACGGCGACTGTGGCAATTGAAGCCATGGACTTTTTAAGCCCGGTGCGCGTTGGCTCGATGGTCAGCGTTTACACCCAGGTACAAGAAATTGGTCATAGCTCGATCAAGATTGATGTGGAGGTCTGGGTGCGTCCTCCCCATGGGCAACGCATAGAGGAGCGCCAAAAAGTTACCGAGGCGCGCTTTGTGATGGTTGCGCTGGACGATAATGGGCGCATCCGAGCAGTGCATAGCGACTAGTTCACTTCAACAGAGCTGACTTGAAATAGCAAAAGGGCGCTAAGAGCGCCCTTTTGTCGTGCTTGTCGTTTACTGGTCTAGTGGCTCATTAACCTTCGACGTTATCGCGGTTCTTCAGGTAGGCGTATTCACCCACATCGCTGAACGGGCGCAGTAGCTTCTGGAAGGCCGAGTAAGACTCGTAAACACGGCGAGATTCCTCGTCGCTTTCGACCTGGCGCTGGATCGCTTCCTGAGACGAGGTGTATAGCGCCGCCATTACATCGTCAGGGAAAGTACGCAGCTGAACGCCATGCTCATCGACCAGTGTTTCCAGTGCTTGTGCGTTGCGGAAGGCAAATTCGCTGATCATCGCAAGGTTAGACGCCCGCGCCGCTTCGCGAACCACGTCCTGCAGATCTTCCGGCAGAGAGTTCCAGGCATCCAGGTTGATCGTTCCTTCCAGTACCGCAGAGGGCTCGTTCCACGCCGAGGTGTAATAGTAGTCAGCCACCTGATGTAGGCCGAATGCCATATCGTTATAGGGCCCCACCCAGTCAGCGGCATCCAGTGCACCGGTTTGCAGCGAGGTGAAAATTTCCGAGCCCGGCATAGTAACCGTACTGACGCCGATGCTGTTCATCGCTTCACCCGCCAGGCCCGGCAGGCGAAGTTTTAGCCCCTGCATATCGTCTAACGAGTTGATCTCTTTTTTGAACCAGCCCGCCATCTGCGCACCGGTATTGCCCACGGCAAACGGCTTCAGATTGTGATTGGCGTAGATCTCATCCCAAAGCTCCTGACCGCCGCCGTGGTACAACCAGGCGTTCATTTCGGTAGTCGTCATACCGAAGGGTACAGCGGTAAAGAACTGCGAAGCAGCTACTTTGCCGCGCCAGTAGTAAGAGGCAGAGTGGCCCATCTCAGCGGTACCGGCTGCTACCGCATCGAAGACTTCCAGGGCTGGTACCAATTCACCCGCTCCGTGTACACGGATCTGCATGCGGCCGTTGGAAAGCTGTTCTACCCGGCGGGCGAAATCATTCGCACCAGTGCCCAGGGCAGGGAAGTTTTTCGGCCAAGAGGTGACCATGTCCCAGGTGAAGGTTTCTTGTGCGCGCGCACTTGAGGTGGTTACGAAAGGGGCGGCAACGGCCCCGGCGACGCCAAGGCTGGCAGTTTTGAGGAAGTGACGGCGTTGCATGGTGAGCAAAACTCCAAAGGTAATAAAACTGTTGTTATAGGGCGCTAAGTTCGCGGTGTCCGCTTGTTAGTATGCTGTATAGCGAATTTAGCCCGCAAGCCTGATTAATCATCCGAGGCGTCTTTCATGCTGTTGCCATGGCGTACCAGCCAATAACAGCCGCCTAACGCCAATACCGCAGCCGAGAGGGCGCCAATCTGCCAGGGGTCGATGACTTCCATATCCAGCACCATAAACTTGCGCACCAGCGCCATAATGGCAATGAGAACCACGATTTCAACGTGGATGAAGCCTTTACCACTGGTCATTGTGCGGATGATGGAGTTATTGAACTCCATGGCAATCAAGACGGTAAGGATCATGTCAAATAGCGCTTGAAATACGCGGTAGTCAAAGGGGTCACGGCTTTGAATAAACAGCAGTTGCACCACATGAATGACTAAGTAATACATAGCGACCAGCACAGCGCCGCCGATGGCGAGGGTCAGCACCATCGAAACTAAGCGTTCAAAACGCTGGTAGCCGCTGAGTGCCTGCCAACCGTTACACACCTCAGGAAATAGGCGTTTTAAGCGCTGTTTCATAATGACCTCTATGTGGTGCCTGGAGCGCGTAGGCGTAGTTAATGAGAAGAATCGCTGGTTTACAGCGGCGTTAGCTTAGCAAAACCAAGCACCAGCCATTTGACCCCTTCGCCTTCAAAGCTGACCTGTACCCGGGCGCGGGCACCTTCGCCTTCCGCGTTAAGAATAATCCCTTCGCCGAACACCGGGTGCTCAACGCCTTGGCCAACATGTAAGGTGGGTATATCACCGCTGCTCTCGACACTTTGCTGGGCAAAAGACGTTCGCGATGCGGTGACCGGGCGGGAAATATGTCCGCGTAGGCGGACTTCTTCGAGTAGGTGTGGCGGTAGCTCGCGCAAAAAGCGCGACGGGCGTGGAAACACCTCTTTGCCGTGCAGGCGCCGGGTTTCGGCGTGGGTCAGGTAGAGCTTCTGCATGGCGCGGGTGACGCCGACGTAGCAGAGCCGACGCTCCTCTTCGAGCCTACCCGGTTCCTCCAGGGACATCTTGTGTGGAAACAGCCCCTCCTCGACACCGGCAATAAAGACGACGGGGAACTCCAGGCCTTTGGCGGAGTGCAGCGTCATCAGCTGTACGCTGTCCTCAAACTCTTCGGCTTCATGGTCGCCAGCATTAAGGGCGGCTTCTGAAAGAAACGCTTCCAGTGCGGCCATGCCTTCGCCCGCTTCAGGGGCTTCAAAAACATCGCCTTGGGTAAAGGCGCGGGCAGCAGTGACGAGCTCTTCCAGGTTTTCGACCCGCGCCTGGCCTTTCTCGCCGCGCTCACTCTTGTGGTGCTCGATCAAACCGGTATGCACCGTGACGTGATCGATAATTTCGTGCAGCGCCATGCCAGAGGCATCGTTATCGAGCTGCTCAATCAGGTTGGCGAAGGTTTGCACGGCATTGGCCGCGCGGCCTTTCAAGGTGCCGTCGTTAATCGCATCGTGGAGTGCCTGCCACAGCTGAATGCCTTGTTCACGGGCACGTAGGCGGACAATCTCCACCGTGCGCGTGCCGATACCGCGGGTGGGTACGTTGATCACCCGCTCAAGCGAGGCGTCATCATCGCGGTTGAGCATCAGGCGCAGGTAGGCCAGGGCATTCTTGATTTCCAGGCGCTCGTAAAAGCGGTGACCACCGTAAATACGGTAGGGCATGCCTTGGCGAATCAGCGTCTCTTCCAGCAGGCGAGACTGGGCGTTTGAGCGGTAGAGAATCGCGATATCGCGGCGGTTAAAGCCTTCGTCGACCTTCTCCTTGATGGTGTCGACGATATAGCGCGCTTCTTCCAGGTCGTTAAACCCGGCGTAGATCGAGATCGGCTCGCCTTCGATACCGTCGGTCCACAGGTTTTTACCCATCCGCTCGCTGTTGTGGCTGATCAGCGTATTGGCGGCTTCCAGAATCGCGCTGGTGGAGCGATAGTTCTGCTCGAGCCGCACGGTGTGGGTTTGCGGAAACTCCTGCTCAAAGCGGCTGATATTCTCCACCTTGGCACCGCGCCAGCCGTAGATCGACTGGTCGTCATCACCGACGGCAGTCATCGGCGTCTTCATGCCGGTGAGCAGCTTTAGCCAGGCGTACTGCAGGGTATTGGTATCTTGAAACTCATCCACCAGGACATGACCAAAGCGCTCTTGGTAGTGGTTTAACAGCGCCGGGTTATCGCGCAGCAGCTCCAGGCTGCGTAGCAGCAGTTCACCGAAATCGACCAGGCCGCCGCGCTCGCAGGTGAGCTGGTAGCGCTCGTAGAGCTCAACCATCTGGCCCATGTAGGCATCGCCATCCACATTGACCTGGTGCGGGCGCAGTCCCTCCTCTTTGCAGCCGGAGATAAAGTGCTGCACTTGGCGGGGCGGGTAGCGTTCGTCGTCGATGGCGTAATCTTTCAGCAGCCGTTTGACCAGCCGTAGCTGATCGTCAGAATCGATAATCTGGAAGTGTTGCGGCAGCTTGGCGTCCTGCCAATGGGTGCGCAGCAGGCGGTGGGCGATGGAGTGAAAGGTACCTACCCACACATGGCGCATCGAGATGCTTAGCAGCGCCTCGAGGCGGGTGCGCATCTCCTTGGCGGCTTTATTGGTAAAGGTTACCGCCAGCAGTGCGTAGGGTGAAAGCCCTTCGGCCTGCATCAGCCAGGCGATGCGATGAACCAGCACGCGGGTTTTGCCCGAGCCTGCGCCTGCGAGCACCAATAGATTACCTTGGGGAGCGCTCACTGCTTCGCGCTGGGCGGAGTTGAGCTGATCGAGAATCGCCGTGACGTCGTCCATAGTAGCCGCTGCCGGATCAAAAAATAGGCGGCTAGTCTAGCACAGCCAGCTAACTGGCTGTGTATACAGGTGTGGCAATCTTCTCGCCTCTGTGTCGAGGGCAGGTTTCCGCGAGGGCGCTGTGAACCCATCCGTGGGCGCTACTTTTGCATCTGACCGCCATGGAGGGCGGAAATGCCGGAATTGTCAGGAACACTTTCCGGCCCTGTCAAAAGACCCTCGCTTCAACCTGCCCTCGCACTCGGTATAGGCAAAGACTAGGAATCTTCAGGAAAGCGCAGCGTATTAAGGCTCTTTTTAACCGCTTTGAGCTGTTCGGCGAGTTTCGGCCCGCGGGTTTTGGCCACGCCCACGGCGAGTACATCGATAAGCACCAGGTGTGCAATCCGCGAGCTAAGCGGGGTGTAGATTTCGGTGTCTTCGTGAACATCGATATACAGCGGCAGGCTAACCTCTTCGGCGAGCGGCGAGCCGCTGGGGCACAGGCCAATGACTGTCGCGCCCGCTTCGCGAGCCAAGCGCACGCTGGCGACCAACGCTTTGGTACGGCCGGTTTGGGAAATGGCCACCACCACATCGCCATCGTTCAAGGTCACCGCCGACATATTCTGCATATGCGGGTCAGCGTAGGCAGAGGTAGAAATTTGTAGCCGGAAAAATTTGTGCTGAGCATCAAAAGCCACCGCGCCGGATGCCCCAAAACCATAGAACTCGACCCGATTGGCCATCGCCAGGGCGTTGACTGCACGGCCCAGGGCGTCGTTATCCAACCGGTCACGAACCGAGAGTAGCGTACCCACGGTCGAGTCAAAGATGCTGTGGGAAAATTCAGCGACCGAGTCGCTATCGTTCATGGAGAACTGCGCAAACTGACTGCCGCTGGCCAGCATTTGCGCCAGCTGTAGTTTGAAGTCCTGAAAGCCATTGCAACCCAGCGCACGGCAAAAGCGCACAACGGTAGGTTCGCTAACGGTGGCTTCGGTGGCCAGGTCCACAATACGCATGTGGATGACCTCTTCGGGGTTGCGCAGTACAAACCGCGCCACTTTTTGCTCGGAGCGTCGAAAGTGCTCCATGCGGCGTCTCATTTCATCGAACAGGGCGCGACTCACGTTCAGCTCCTTGGCTTTCTAGCTCACTTGGCTACGTTGGCATTGGTCACAGTATGCCTGACTGATGGCGCAAATGGGCACTGATAACGACGTTCAGGCTAGCGTTTAAAGGCCGTTAGCCCCTTTTTTTAAGATTGGTCATCATTTTGTCAAGTAGGTTATAGTAATAATTGAAGTGCCGCACTGCATCATAACAGTCGTCACGGATGCAGGTGGACGAAGGCATATTCATCTGGAGGAACGTCGATTATGAGAAACGTCGAACGAATCACCTCGGTTAAAAGCGAATTGCTCGACATCTTCATGAGTATGGAAGTCGATGAGCATGCTCAGCGCCAGCGCAGCGCTGCCCAACGCAGCTTAAGAGCGCGGCGGGGTATTGAGCTTCATCGTGAGTTTCAAAAGTTATCGCGGGATATCGCCCCCTTGCCCGATGAAGATCGGCAAGAGAGCGAATTACACTAAGTTTCAGGATGCCAAGAGAGTAGGGGCGCAACTATTATCTGCGCAGAACCACGCTGCCCTGCCGGTTAGCAGGGCCTTGGCAGCTCGGCTATACAAGCGGCTGAGCTTAGATTAACCCTGTTACGAAGACGGCAATAACGCCAGCGGGCGCTACATAGCGCGCGATGACGTTCCATACGCTCTTGCCGGTCGCTGAAAGACCCAGTTCATCTTCCACGCTGCTGCGCTCCAGGCACCAAGCGGTGAATAGAATCGCGCCCAGCCCCGTCAGCGGCAGCATTATTTTGCTGGTCAGCGTATCCAGCAGGTCAAACACGCCCAGTCCAAACAGCACCGGTTCGCTCCACACGTTGAATGACAACAGCGCCGCAATACCTAGTAACCAAGCACCCACTCCGGCCACAACGGTAGCCATGACACGGCTTAGCGGCGTGCGTTCTTCAATGAATTCCACCACGGGCTCAAGCAGTGAAATGGCCGACGTCAATGCCGCAAACGTCAGCAGCAAAAAGAACATCAAACCTAACAGTAAACCACCATCAATATTGCCAAAGGCCAGTGGTAGGGTGACGAAAATCAGCCCTGGGCCCGAAGCGACATCCAAATTATTTGCAAACACGATCGGGAAGATGGCTAAACCCGCGCCCAACGCGATGACGGTATCCATGATGATGACCGTGCGGGCGGTTTGCAGCAGGTCGATCTCTTTGCCCAGATAAGAGCCGTAAGCCATCATTATGCCCATACCCAGAGAGAGGGTGAAGAAGGCGTGGCCCAAGGCGGCTAGCACGGTTTCTGCTGTGAGCTTGCTCCAGTCCGGGTTGAACATATACGTCAACGCCTCGCCAAAATGACCGGTTGTCATGCCATAACCAATCAGCACCACCAGCAGCAGTGCGAGGACTGGCATCAGAATGCGTACAGCGCCTTCAAGGCCTTTGGTAACGCCGCGGGCGACAATCCCAATGACCAGCAGCATAAACACGGAGTGACCCAGCAGCAGCAATCCAGGGTTACTCAACATGCCATTAAATAGCGCGCCAATGCCATCGGCATCTTGACCGCTAAAAGCACCGCTCACCGAGTTGACGGTGTAGTAGAGCGACCAGCCGCCAATCACGCTATAAAACGACAAAATCAAGAAGGCCCCGACAATGCCACTGATGCCCACGATGGCCCAGGCTCTTGGCTTTTTAGCCGTGCGCGCCAGCTCTGACATCGTGCTGGCGGGGTTCTTCTGGCCGCGCCGCCCCAAAAGCCACTCAGAGACAAGAATGGGCAAGCCGATCAGCGCGATACAGAGCAAATACACAAATACGAAAGCAGCGCCGCCGCTTTCACCCACCATATACGGAAATTTCCAGATATTGCCTAGACCCACCGCTGAACCAGCGGCGGCCAGCACAAAGGTCATTCGCGATGACCACTGCGCATGCGCAAGCTTCGCCATAAATCACCCATTAAGTCGATTGTTGTGTAAGTCACTGCGTGCTGGGCACGCTAGTTTTCGGAAAAATGAGTTATTGCCAGCGTACTTTTCCGAAAGTAAGCGCAATTTATCTGATCGACCGCAAGCATGCCAGTTAGCTGACCTAAAAAGGTGGGTTAAAACAGTTGGCTTTGCTTTTCACCCGCGAAAGGGCCAAGTGGTGGCAGCGGCGTCACTTCTTCTAGTGCGTTGTAGAGTAATCGGGCCATGTGGGGAGACTCGCGGTTATCCGCAGTATGCACAAATAAGAAAGGGGTTTTCCCCTGATTTATCCACAGCTTTAGGCGGTCTATCCAGGCGGTGAAGTAGTTGCTATTAATCGTTTTGTCAATATGGCCAATGAAACGAATGACAGGAAAATTTGCCGTGGAAAGCACGTGTAGCGGGAGTTTCGGCTTTTCTTGCTGGGCATGGGCCAGGCCCATATGGCCATTTGCCGGGGTTGAGAAGAGCGGGCGTACGTCGAGCATCACGCGATTGGCCGAATAAGTTATCAACAGGCGGTTAAGGGCTGTTTCAGCGGCTCCTTTGTGGAAAAACTCTGGGTGGCGAACCTCGACCGCGCAAGGCAAATGGGCAGGCCAAGCGGCGAGCAGCGCTTCAAGCTGGGGAAGCTCTTGGGGGCCGAAATCCCGTGGCAGTTGAACCATGGTGGGCCCAAGGCGGTCGTGCAGCGGTTCTAGCGCCGTTAAAAAAGCCCAGGCCTCCTCTAACCGGGTTAGCCGTTGATCGTGGGTGACACTGGCAGGCAATTTAAAACAAAAGCGGAAGTGGGATGGTGCCTGACGCGCCCAGGCAGCAATGGTTTCCGGCTTAGGGGTACCGCTATAAAAGGTAGTGTTGCCCTCAACGCTGGAAAACACCGCCGCGTAATCGCTTAACAGCTCAGTTTTGGCATGGCGTGGATAAAGGTTGCCCAGCCAGTCTTGATTGGCCCACATAGGCAAGCCTAGATAAAGAGGAAGCGTCATGGGTGCCAGCCTACGTCAACAAGATCAAGCGCTAATGTAACAGGTTAAGCGCCCCGCCCGTTAAGCGTGCATGGCGGCTTTTATAGGGGCTTTGCATGGCTTTTATGTATAGCAAGGCGCGGAAAAAGTGAAATTGTTAAGACGCCGATAGCGCTACTATGTAGGTATAGCCCCTTTATGGGCAGGTATAGCCGTTTACAAACAGGATAGTGCCATGTGTTCAGCTTACGTTAGCAGTGATGAAATTCGCGACCAGTTTTCCCGCGCCATGTCGGCGATGTATCAGCAGGAGGTGCCGCAATATGGCACCTTGCTGTCGCTGGTTGAGGCGGTTAATCAAGAGGTACTCGCCGCTAATCCTGCACTTAACAGTGAATTAAAACAAAGCGATGAGCTGGCGCGTATCAACGTTGAACGCCACGGCGCTATTCGAGTGGGAAGCCCAGGCGAGCTTGCTATGTTGCGGCGAATGTTCTCGGTCATGGGGATGGAGCCGGTGGGGTATTACGACTTATCTACCGCAGGCGTGCCGGTTCACTCCACGGCGTTTCGGCCGGTCGCGGATAGTGCCCTCAAGCGGAACCCCTTCCGCGTATTTACCTCGTTATTGCGCCTTGAACTGATCGAAAAAGCTGAACTAAGAGAACAGGCGAGTGAAATTTTAAGTGCCCGCGATATCTTCACTGCCAACGTGAAAACGCTGATTGAGCGTTTTGAGCAGCAGGGTGGCCTAAGCGCCGACGATGCCAAGCAGTTTGTGCAGGAAGCGTTGGAAACGTTCCGCTGGCACGACAACGCCACGGTCGACTTGGCCACCTATGAGCGTTTGCATGCCGAACACCGCTTAATTGCCGATGTGGTCTGCTTCCGCGGCCCGCACATTAACCACCTAACGCCGCGCACGCTGGATATTGATGAAGTGCAGCGGCGCATGCCCAGCGTTGGCATTGACCCCAAAGCGACGATTGAAGGCCCGCCTCGCCGAGACTGCCCAGTCCTGCTACGTCAAACCAGCTTCAAAGCACTGGAGGAGACGATTGCTTTCGCGGACGCTGCTGAGGGTAAACACACCGCCCGCTTTGGCGAAATCGAACAGCGCGGCATTGCATTAACGCGCAAGGGGCGCGAGCTATACGACCGCCTGCTGGCAGCTGCCAAAGAGAACTCGCCCACCTTAGCCAATAATGACACCCATCAAGCGCATTTATCTGAGGTGTTTAAAGCGTTTCCCGATAGCTATGAAACGCTGCGTCGCGAAGGATTAGCGTTTTTCCACTATCAGGCGGTTCAGGGTGCATCTGTGCAAGGAGAAGTTTCAGTTGAGCAACTGGAGAGCTTGATCGAACAAGGCGCCCTCCGTGTGACCCCGATGATTTATGAAGACTTCTTACCCGTGAGCGCGGCCGGTATTTTTCAATCCAACCTGGGTGGAAACAGCCATGATCATTATGCAAGCAGCGCAAGTCAGCAGGCGTTTGAGCAGGCCTTAGGGAGAGCCGTTATCGATGAAATCGAGCTGTATGCCCAGCGCCAGGAAACATCGCTTGAACAGGCGCTGGCGCAGTTGGCGGGTTAAGTGATAGAACAGGCAGCTAGGTCAAGCTATCCACTAACCCATAAGGTTGAAGAGAGTTATGAGTCAAGGAAAGGTATTGGTATTACATGGCCCCAACTTAAATTTGCTGGGTAGCCGTCAGCCAGAAATATATGGGTACGAGACGTTAGACGACGTGAATAACACTTTGCGGGAGAAAGCGGTGATGGCCGACTGGGACATCACTTGTCTGCAGAGCAACCATGAAGGCGAATTGATTGACGCCATTCACGCTGCACGCCTGGATGGCACCCAAGCGATTATTATCAATCCCGCTGCCTACACGCATACCTCAGTGGCCATTCTTGATGCCCTCAATGCTTTTGATGGCAAAGTCATTGAGGTGCATTTGTCCAATGTTCACAAGCGCGAAGCCTTTCGCCATCACTCCTATGTCTCGCTGCGTGCCGATGGCGTCATTGCTGGCCTCGGGGTTCAAGGCTATCGAGCCGCGCTAGAGGCGGTGATGGTGGGGGCTAGTTAATATGCGCTCTTACCTGGGCCACTTTGTTTTGTAAAACAGGCAAGTAAACATTAATCAACGTATCAAGATCGACCCGAGCAGCGTTAGTGCTGATATTGATTGCGCCCATTAAATGCTGCTTGGCGTCATAGACAGGAACGGCAATGGAGCGCAAGCCGGAGTCAAGCTCTTGATCAGAAATGGCATAGCCCTGCTGCCGCGCTTTTATTATCTGGTTTCGTAGCTCACTAACATCTGTCACCGTTTTGTCGGTGTAAGACTCTAGAGCAACCGAAGAAAGAAAGTGATCAAGGTCGGTATCGCTGAGCTGAGCGAGCAACATGCGCCCCATGGAAGTATGAGCTGCTGGCAGCCGAGTGCCTACTGAAAGCGTAATTGCCATCAAGCGATGCTTTGCTGCCGAGCGGGCTACGTAGATAACATCATTGCCATCAAGTACACCAAGCGAGGAGGACTCCCCAGTTTCAGCGGTAATGTCTTCGAGATGTTGCTGAATAACATCTCGGTAATTATTAGCCGATAAAAAGGCATAGCCGAGTTGAAGCACGCGGGGTGCCAGTTCGAAGTAGCGTTGCTGTTTGCGCACATACCCCAGGGCATGCAGGGTGAGTAAGAAGCGCCTGGCTTTTGCTCTATTCATTCCCGTGCGCGCGGCGACTTCGCTTAGTGTCATGCGGGGGTGCTCATGATCGAATGCCTGGATGACTTCCAGACCACTAGCAAGGGCCGTTACAAAGTCGCGGCTATCTTCACTCAGCATTTCTTCCTGCATTTTTACTATCCATTGTGCTAAAACCGGGGATAAAAGATTAACGTAAAAAAGTTCGCAGTGCGAACGTGGCTCCCTCTTTCAGCGGTCAATCCCGCTTCTTACTACTAAAGTTGTGTTTTTTAAAAGGTTAGCAACAACGTAATCTCAAGCTAGATGCTACGAATACGTGTACGCCTTACGAACAATAGTTAAGTATAAATAATTACTTAGCAACGCACAGGAAGATAACAATGAATAAACTCCTTAGCGCATCATGTCTGGCTGCCTTCGGTAGCGCTCTGGCACTGGGCCTAGCGGTTTCCTCCGCCAGCGCCAATGAGTGGCCCACCGACGATATTCGTCTTGTCGTCCCCTACGCTCCAGGTGGCACCACGGATGTGTTGTCCCGCCGCGTCGCGGATCTTCTTCAGCAAGAGCTTGATGCTAACGTGGTTGTGGAGAATCGTCCGGGGGCGGGCTCTACGGTGGGCACCGGTCGTCTCGCCCGCGGTGGGCGTGATGCCGACCACACCATTTTAATGGCATCACCCGGTCACACCATCGGCGCGGCCATTTACCCTGATCTTAGCTACGATCCAGTCGAAGACTTTGTCTTCCTGCAAAACATGATCGATATCCCCAATGTCATGGTGGTGCCCGCCGACAGCCCTTATGAAAGTGTTATCGAGTTCGTTGAAGCGGCAAAAGAAGAGAACATGACCTTCAGCCACAGCGGCGTGGGCAGCTCCATCCATATGTCCGGCGAGTTATTCAAGACGTTGACCGAGACCAACATGACGGCAGTGCCGTTTGCCGGCAGCGGTGCGGCGCTTCCTGCGCTTTTGGGCGGCGATGTAGACGTCTCCTTCGAGAACATGCCGACCGTTCTTTCGCATATTCGCTCGGGTGACCTGCGCGCTCTGGCGGTGACTTCTGCTGAGCGGTCAGAGTATTTGCCGGATGTACCCACTTTGACGGAAGTGGGTGAGTATAACCTCGACCAGTTCGTCACCACGGCATGGTTTGGTCTGGTGGCACACAGCTCTTTCCCGGAAGAAGCGCAAACCGTTATGCGGGATGCCCTGGCTAAGGTGATGGAGCGTGAAGAGTTTGTGGACTTTGCTGATCAACTGGGCGCCGAACCGGGCCAGGTGTCTGGCGAAGAGTTCAAGCAGTTTATCGCCGATGAAGTCGAACGTTGGCAGGGCGTTGCACAGCAGGCCGGTATTAGCCAGTAACTAGCTACTCTTCCGTTATAACAGAGAGGCGAGGGCCGCTACCCTCGCCTCTCTTGTTGCCCAGGAGAAGGCCGCGATGACACCCTCGGGTTCCAAGCGCAGAGTGAAAATAAAAGATACCAGCGACCTCATCACCGGCATTGTATTGCTGGGGTTTGCCATAGTGTTGGTCTTTTATCTGGTACCCAACTATATAAACGAACCGCCGATCCTACAAAACCCAATGATGTCGCCGCGATGGCTGCCGGCGATCATCGGCTGGCTGATTCTGCTGTTTTCGATTCTACTCATTCTTCAGGCCTTCATTGTGGAAGGAAAGCCCGAGGAGGATGAGCGGGCGATTGAGAAAGGCTCCACTCGGCGTTTCGTGCTAATGGTGCTATCGCTGGTGATATATGTTGCCTTGTTTGAGGTAATGGGCGCCGTGTTCTGCGGTATTTTGGCAACCTTAGTTCTTTTCGTAGCGCATCCGGTTCGCACCTGGTGGGTATATAGCCTGGCATTTCTGTTTCCAGTTGTGGTGGCGCTCTTATTTGTAGAAGTAATGAACGTACCACTACCGATAATGCCGCTCGGTTTCTGATTTGCTACTTACTTTTCTGGGTGCCCTATGGAAAATTTTTCGGAAGTCATAGAGATATTCTTCAGCCTGGATAACTTTCTGGCCATAGCCGCAGGCGTGGTTATCGGCGTGGTTGTTGGTTCTATCCCCGGTTTAACCGCCACCATGGCGGTGGCATTGGCACTTCCCTTTACCTTCTCTATGCAGCCGGTTGCCGCTATCCTGCTGCTGGTAGGTATCTATAAAGGGGGGATGTACGGTGGCTCGATTACCGCCATTCTCATCAGAACCCCAGGCTCCCCCGCCTCGGCCTGTACGTTGTTAGACGGCTACCCGATGGCCCAACAGGGGCATGCAAAAAAAGCGCTTAAGGCCGCGCTCTATTCGTCGGTGATTGCCGATTTTATCTCCAACATAGCGTTGATCTTTTTTGCCGCCTACTTGGCTAAAATTGCGCTGAACTTCGGGGCACCCGAATTTTTCTGGCTGATCTGTTTTTCGCTCACCATTATCATCTCGCTAGCCAGCGGCTCTATGATCAAGGGCTTGATGGCAGCGCTGTTGGGCATTTTGTTGTCCATGGTAGGGCTGGATGAGGTCTTCGGTTCCCAGCGGCTTACCTTCGATAGCTACAACTTGATGGACAGCATCTCTTTTATCCCTCTGTTGATTGGCCTGTTTGCTATTCCAGAAATTATCGAGTTTTATCGTAAGAAAGCGATTCCTCATATTAAGGCGAAGGCAAGTGGTGCCGGTTTGGCCTTCTCTGAGCTCAAGCGTTGTATGAAAAGCATTGTGCGAGGCAGCTTAATTGGCGTCATTATTGGCGCTATCCCCGGCACCGGCGCGACGGCGGCGGCATTCATCTCCTACAGCGATGCGCGTCGGCGCTCTCCCAACAGAGCAAATTTCGGCAAGGGCGAGGTAGAAGGGGTGGCAGCGGCTGAGGCCGGTAACAATGGCGTTGCCGGGGCGACGTTAATTCCGCTGTTATCGCTAGGTATTCCTGGGGACGTCATCACCGCCATTATCCTGGGAGCTTTTATGGTGCATGGGTTAACGCCTGGCCCGCTTATGTTCCAGGAAAATCTGTCGCTGATCTATGCACTGTTCCTGGGGATTATGTGCAGCTCGGTCATCCTGCTGGTGGTGGGTAACGTTGCCATCAAGTACTTCTCGTTAATTGCCGATATCCCCAAGTCCATTCTCTTTCCTATCGTCTTGATGTTCTGCGTCTACGGCGCTTATGCGGTCAATAACGCCACGTTCGACGTGTGGCTGATGCTGGCGTTTGGAGTGTTGGGATATATCTTCAATCGTGCCGCCATACCGGCGGCGCCGTTTCTGATTGGCTTCATCCTGGGGCCGATGTTCGAAGACAACCTGCGTCGTTCTCTGCTCATCGGCTCCAATGACCTATCGATCTTCGTACGCGGGCCGATTACCTGGGCCTTCATCGCGCTGACCGTGGGTTCCATCGGCCTGGCCGTTTATCGCTTTGCCGCCTCTCGACGTGGTGCGCGCAATAGCACTGACGAGTCACGCCAAAGCTGAGTTAACCGACCGTCACTCCGCCGCAGACAAACAGCGTCTGGCCGGTAATAAAGCTGCTACGCTCGTCGCAAAAGAAACTGACAGCCTGGGCCACGTCTTCAGGTTGTCCCATTCGGCTTAGCGGAATGTTATCGATGATGCGGCGAGCGCGCTCGGAATCGGGCGGATTGTTTTGCCAGAAGGCACTAGTGGCGATAGGGCCGGGTGCCACGCAATTGACCGTAATACCGTGCTCCGCCAGCTCCAACGCCCAGGTGCGGGCCATGGATTGCAGTGCTCCCTTTGTCGCGCTGTAAATAGTGCGCGCCTCTTTACCGAGCACCACACGACTGGCATTCATGACGATACGACCCATGCCCTGTGCCTTGATAGTGGGCAGTAGCGCTTGAGTGCAGACCAGCGCCGAGCGCACGTTCAGATGCATGAGCTTATCGAAGTCCTCAAGCCGTGCCTCTTCAAGCAGCGCTGGTGCCACAATACCCACATTATTGATCAGCCGAGACACCGCATATCGTTCGGCGATTTCCTCCATCACCCGGCGAGTAGCGTTGGCGTCGGCAAGGTCGACTTGGTAGGCGTCTTCTTGTAAAGAGCCGGCCTCCGGCGCGACGATATCCGCCACAATAACGCGATAGCCATCCTGTTGAAGTCGTAAAGCAATGGCTTGGCCAATGTTTCTAGCCCCGCCGGTAACCACGGCGCAGGGCTGTTGTGACGTTTTGTCTTGATCAGAATGTTGACCCATTTTTATTGTCCTTTTATACGTTAAATATTTGTTTATTAGAGTTTTAAAACGCTAGCATTCCTGAAAGTGACATCAGCCCGATGATCAGGCTAAGCGTAAAGAACGAAGCGACTGTCGCCACCAGCATCGCCGCAGCGCTTACGCCGCCTAAACCATAGCGTTGGCCAAAAAGTGGGTAAATGCTGATCATCGGTGCGGCAGCAAATAGCAACGCACCGGCCATATAAAGCGGATCAATGCCTGGAACAAAATAGAAGGCGATGAAGATGAGCAGGGGGTGAATAATCAGTTTGCCGATGACAATTTGACCTACGTCGCTCGCCATACCTTTAACCTGTAGGCCAAACAGCGCGCCGCCGATCACAAACAGCGCCGCTGGGCCCGCTGCTTCGGCCAGCATATCAATGGCTTTAAACAGTGGCGCGGGAATATTGACGCCGGTAACGGCCAGACAAATGCCGATCAGCAAGCCTACCAGCACCGGGTTTTTGATAAGGCTAAGCAACGTCTTTTTAACCGTTATCCATGTGCTGGAACCTTGATGGCTGCCCATTTCGGCCAGAATCAGCGCTGCGGGAATGATAATCAGTGTCTCAATAACCATATTGAGTGCCATAAGCACCGCCGCAGGTGAGCCGATGACCATCGCTGCCACGGGGTACCCGACAAAACCGCTGTTGGAAGCTGACATGCCTAGTGCCTGCATAGCACTGGCGTTGAGTGGTTGGCGCTGTAGTTTTAAGCAGAGCAGTAACCCCGCAGCGAAAACGGCGATAGAGCCCAGCCCGTAAGCCACCAGATAGTTGAGCTTGAAAACCTCTTCGAGAGGTTGCTGGGTGAGCGCGCGAATTACGAGCGCGGGCAGCGCGCAGTAGAGCACAAAGACGCCCACCCCCTGCATCTGATCGCGCTGGATAATGCCGCTCCATCTCGCTATATATCCCAAGCCAATAAGTAGGAATATGGGCGTGGTAATCCCAAGTATAGCTAGCATAGCGGCCCCTTAGCGCATGAAGGCAAATAGTTAAGTTCGAATAACGAATAATTGTACGCTATTTATCTGGCGCTTCATGGCATAGAGTGAGCAGAAGGCGTGACAAGTTGCTCGATATAATGAGCACGCGGTGGTATTACGAGCAGATCGATCTGTTTTAGAGATGATGCCGACGCAATTGATGTCTTCAGCCCGCAGAATATCAGTGTTGTTTAACATCATCATCTTGAGTGCTATCGCCAAGTTCCGCTTCCAGACGCTGCTGTGCAGTGACGCGCACAAAGGCATTCGGCGCGCCCAGCCCTTGGTAACCCTCCCGTTGCACCAGCTCAAAGAAGAACGCCTGGCGGCCGGGCTGGGTATACAGCTGATGGAAGTCACCTTCGCCATCCTGATCAAACAGGATGTGGTGCGCTTGCATCCATTGCAGGGTTTGCGCCGGTAGGTCGAAGCGCGCGGCCAGGTCGCGGTAGTAATTGCCGGGAATCGGCAGTACCGGCGTGCCCGCCTGCTGCAGCGCCGCACTGGTGTCGCGCATGGCGCTGGTGCGCAGGGCAACATGGTGAATTCCCGAGCCGCCGTACTGGCGCACAAAACGGTTGCTGGCGGTATCCGGCGAGGCGCTGGCGTTAAGCGCCAGGCGGAAGCGACCGTTGTAGTTCTGTAGTACCTGGCTCTGGATCAGCCCGCGGGGGTCGGTGACATCGAAGGAGGGCGTTGGCGCTAACTGGAAAATAGCGCGGTACTGCAGCATCAGCGAGAGGTAGTCGTGGTAGGAGAGCGCCACGCTGATATGGTCGATATCCACCAGCGCCCCCTGAGGAGCCGGCTGTACATCGACAGGGAACTCGCGATCCCAGGTGCGGCTTAGCTGCGAGTCATCAATAATATAGGAGAGGCTGCCATCCACATTGCGCAGGGCGCTCATGCGGTGGCTGGCACCCACCTCTTCGGGTTCCACGATATCGTAGCCAAGTTTGTCGGCACGTTTAAACGCCTCATAGGCATTTGCCACGCGCAGGCCAATCGCCGTTACTGCGGTGGCATCGCGTCCTGGCGTGCGGCCGGTAAAGCTCGATTCGGCATTGAGTACCAGATTGACGTCACCTGCCGCCCAGCGCTCGGCGTTAAGCGTGTGGTGGCGCCCCACGCAGGCCATGCCCAGCGCGGTAAGCAGCTCGCGCAGCGAGGCTAAATCGTCAGGCTCAACGGCGATTTCCAGAAAGGCGACCGACTCGATCGGCTGCGGTGCGGGAATGCCGCTGTCGCCCTGCATGCTGCGCAGCAGGTTGTAGGAACGCAGCCCGTCCCGGGCAGTTTGGTCGCTGTGACCCATGCGAAAGACATCGTTAAAGATCTCGTGGGAGAGCGGGCCGTCGTAACGGGTCTCATCCAGCATGGCCATGAACTTATCCATCTGCAGCTCGCCCTGGCCGGGGAAGCAGCGGTAGTGGCGGCTCCACGACAGGTGATCCATGGAGAGGCGCGGCGCATCGGCGGTCTGTACCAGAAAGATGCGATCCCCCGGAATGCGGCCAATGGTGCCTAGCTCGGTCTGACGGGAGAAGATATGGAAAGTGTCCAGCACCAGGCCGACATTGGGGTGGGCGGCACGGCGCACCACTTCCCAGCTGTCGCGGTAGTCGTGAATATGGCGGCCCCAGGCCAGCGCCTCATAGGCCACGCGCAGGTGTCGCCGCGCGGCACGCTCGCCGAGCTCATAGTAGTCATCGGCGGCGCGGCTTAACCCCGGTAACGAGTCGGGATGAACGGTACTGCACGCCATAAGCAGATCCGTGCCCAGCTCCTCCATCAGATCAAACTTGTGCTCGGCGCGGTCAAAGGCCCGCTCACGAGCGCGGCCCTGGAGACCTTCAAAATCGCGAAACGGCTGAAGCGTCACCAGCTTGAGGCCGCGGGAGCGAATCAACTCACCCGCTTCCCGCGGCGTGCCGGTGAACGCGGTTAGGTCATTTTCAAACAGCTCAAGCCCCTCAAAGCCTGCCTGAGCAATGGCGTCTACCTTCTCTTCCAGGGAGCCGCTTAGGCAAACCGTGGCAATGGATGAGTACATGGAGTGTGCTCCTTGGTATCGAACAATCAGTAACCCGTCAGCAAGGTGACCGACCGGTGCTGGCAGGAGAAGTGGCGATTGGTCTGCTGTCATCGAATAAACAGGTGCTGACGCGTCAGGCTTGTCGGGCGATCGCTTTTCGATGCTGCAAGGCTTTCAGATAGATCTCTTGGGTTCGCATGATGTGCGCGTGTAGAACGCTTTCGAAGCTTGCGATATCGCTTTTCTTGAGGTGCTCGATCATGGCGTGATGCTCCTGGAAGCTTATATTTCTTAACTCGGTTTGCGGTGATGTGATGGACGTTCGCAGAGCCGAAATACGGTTGCTGATCAAGTTGAAGGCATCGAGCAGATATCGGTTGTCGCAGTGCTCGAAGAACATCTGGTGGTAGGCGCTATCGAGGCTGGAATACTCCTGAACATCGTCTTTATCAATAGATGACTGCATCTTCTGAGTGATCAACTGCAGAGATCTAACGAGTCTTATCGGGCTATTCGAAAAGCTGCGCTTCGCTGCCTGTAGTTCTACCATAAAGCGAAAGTCGCAAAGGTCCACAACGTCCGCGCTCGTTGGCTCGAATACGAAACTGCCGCGTTTGGGCTTAACGGTGACAAGCCCCAACGTTTGAAGTCGAGCCAGCGCGTCTCTTATAGGGGTCCGGCTGACTCCGAGTTTCGACGAAAGCGCCTCTTCAGGGATTTTTTCTCCCAGGACAAAATCCCCGTTGATGATGGCCGTGCGAAGTCGTTCGGCAACGATGTCCGTCAGGGACTGAACAGGCCCTATGCGAAATTTGTTTGTCATTAATTCGCCCTATCAACCGTTTACTGTCTTTTGTTTTCGAATCAGTCGTAGCAATACCGGCACAAACCATATGGAAAGCGTCAGGATGCCAAGCGTTGCGGCGATGGGGCGCGAGAAGAAGTCGAGCAGGTTGCCGTCACTCTTGATGAGCGAGGTAATCAGGTTGCTTTCGAGCATGGGACCCATCACCAGACCCAGTATGACCGGGGCGACAGGCAGGCCATTCTCTTCCATGAGGTAAGCTATCAATCCCAGCACCAGCATGATCACGATACCGGTGTAGGTATTGTCGATCGCATAGGAGCCAGCAATGGCAAAAATCAGGATGAAAGGCACTAGAATGCTCTTCTTTACCTGAAGAAGATGCCGAGAGGCAAATATGGCGATCAGGCCAAGTGGAATGATCAGCAGGTTGGCCACCAAAAAGGTAATGAAGACCGCGGTCACTTCGACCCCTTTCGTGATAAATACCAGCGGCCCCGGGTTAAGCCCCTTGGCGTAGAGCACCCCTATGACGATCGCGGTGATCGAATCCCCTGGAATACCGAACACCATGGCCGGTACATACGCACCGGATAGCGCAGAGTTGTTTGCAGAGCAGGCGTCTACCAGCCCTTCGTCGTGACCCGAGCCGTACTTTTCAGGTTGGCGAGACATCTTCTTGGAGACGGCGTAGGCAATCCAACTGCCGATATCGGAGCCCGCGCCGGGCAGAATGCCCACAATATTGCCGATCAACGAGCCCCGCAGGATGTTGACCTTGTAACGGAACAGGGTTTTGCCCAGGCCCGAAAACAGCGAACGAAAGGAAACGTGTGAAGGCGCCTTCTCTGTCGAATCCTTGTGGACGAGGGTGCGAATGATCTCGGGGATGGCGAACATGCCGATCAGGGCTGGTACGAAGGCCACACCTGAAATGACAGCGTCGATACCGAACACGAAGCGTGGATAACCCGCCGTCGAGTCGAGACCGACCGTGGCGATCAAAAGCCCCACTCCCAGCGAGAGCAGACTCTTTAATACGGAGCCGGTACCCAGCATGACAGCCGCTGTCAGCCCGAGAAGCGCCAGCCAGAAATACTCGGTGGAAGTGAAGTTCAGAGAAACCAGCGCAAGCTTGGGCGCGGCGAAAATGAGCACCAGCGATCCGAAGACGCCGCCAAAAGCGGCACAGAAAACCGAGATACCCAGCGCCTGCCCTACCTTTCCTTTCACGGCGAGACCATTCATGTCGCTGACGTAAGCGGCCGAGGCGGCCGTTCCGGGAATTCGCAGCAGAGCGGTGGGTATATCGGAGGCGAATATCGCCATGGCCGCCGTCGTGACGATCGCGGCAATGGCGGGCACCGGATCCATAAAGAAGGTGATGGGTACCAGTATGGCCGTTGCCATGGTGGCGGAAAGCCCCGGAATGGCGCCCACGAAGAGTCCGAAAAGTGCACTGATCAGGATGACGCTGAGCGTGGTGTAGTTGAAAACTAAGGGCAGCGCTCCCACGATGTTGTCGGTCATGTCGTTATACCCTTAGATGAATGATCCGGCGGGAAGAGGCACATTGAGCTGTTGAGATAGCAGGTAATAAACCACGACGACGAAAACAGCGGCGCAGCCAAGAATCAGCGGTTGGCGGTAGCCTTCAAGCCACAATAGTGCCAGCGCCAGAATGATCCCACCGGGTACGAAGCCGATCTCTTCAATCCAAATCGCGAACACAAGACTTCCCAGAATCAGCAGTAAAAACCCCAGGACGCGCTTCTTTTTCAGCCAGCCCTGGTTGGTGACTAGTAAGGGAGTCGCTTTTCCCGCGAGCATGTACTTGGCGATCAATATCACGCCGCCGATCAGAAAACCGCAGCCGATAATCGTTGGAAAGGTGGAGGGGCCGACCATCTGCCCAGGCATGGCAGGAAAGGTACGTGCCTGGAAAACCGCCAACGCGCCAATGAGCATGAAGGCAATACCAATCACAATATCGTTGAATTTCATATGAGAAGACCTGAAGCAAATGGATACCTTGCAGGCAAGGTACCCATTTTCGCTATTCAACAATGCCCAGAGATTTCAGCGTTTCGCCGATTCTCTGATCCGAGCTCTGCATGAAATCCATGAACTCATCACCTTCCAGCCAAAGCGTTGCGTAGCCGCGATTGTTCATGAATTCCAGGTAGGTCGGGTCGTTCACTATGGCGCTCATATGTTCCTGTAGCGTGTCGATGATTTCTTCATCCACGTCGGCAGGCCCGACCAGTCCGCGCCAGGAACCAAACGACCACTCGTTGCCCGTCGCTTCTTCGAAGGTCGGCAGGTCAGGAGCGTTTGAGGAGCGCTCTGTATTCAGGATCACGAGTGGCTTGATGAGTCCCGCATCCATCAGTGCACGCGCTTCCGGCATCGACGCGGCCGCGAAATCCACGCCGCCGGCGGCGAGATCCTGAAGGCCCGGAGCCGCGCCTTCGGAAGGAACCCACGCCACTTTGTCCGCCGGGATATCTGATGCCAGCAGCATGCCGGCTTCTGCAATGTGATTGACGCCGCCCTGGGCCGAGCCGCTGGCCTTGAACTCGCGATGTCCGGATGAGCGAATCGCTTTCAGCAGATCGTCGATGCTGTCATAGCCGCTTCTGGACGAAACGAAAATGGCAACTGGGTCGGCATTGTAAAGCCCGATGGGCGAGTAATCCTGGTAGGTGATATCCGTGAGGCCCTGGTAATGCATGCCGCCTATTTCAAGGGTGGCGATTCCGATCGTATAGCCGTCAGGCGTGGCATTGGCGATGGCCGAATGGCCGATAACGCCCGAGCCGCCGGTACGGTTGACCACGGGAACGGGAACACCAAGGCTCTCTTCGAGCAGGGTGGAAATCATGCGCGCGGTTGCATCTGTGCCACCGCCGGCGCCCCAGGGAACAACCAGCGTGATGGGTTTATCAGGCCAGCTACTGGCGTGCAGAGGCGATGATGCAAGCAGCAGTAATGAGGCAATTCCAAGGGCTTTGTAGCCTTGGCTCTTCGTTGAATGAGTCATGAGGGTCTCGTATTGTTATCAAAAGCTTGTTGTATGTAACACATAACACTTCAATTTAAATGCCGGGTACCGTCAAGAAATAATACTCAAAAACGTATTATCAAAAAGTATAATAAATAAATAAGTTATTGATAATAAATAGTATTATTGTTTTATCACTATCCGTGCTTGAACACACAAGTGCATATTTAAAGCACGCAGTTCTTACATACAACAATCAAATTTTATTGAGTTATTGCTCTATAAAAGGGGCTTTAAAACGCTGAAATAGTGGTTTTTCTTATTACTTTAGTCTTAGTTAAGCGGTTTAAGCTCAGATTTGTCTTGACGGCTTCAGGATTAATTGTTGTATGTTGTATGTAACATATTAGGTGAGTCGAGGCGGCGTACACGCTCAAGCGCCGGTTCCGCTACGGAGGAAAGATGACCAGGACAATCAACCTGATTTTTAGAGTGGTTGACGTCGCACTCGTGGCACTGCTGTTTGGCATGACGGTCATGGTGTTTGTAAACGTTGTCTTACGTTACGGTTTCGGCTCGGGTATCGACGTATCCGATGAGCTTTCGCGATTTTTTTTCGTGTGGCTGATTTTTCTTGGCGCCATCGCAGCCATGCATCGCAACATGCATATCGGCTTCGATCTGGTGCTTTTGCTGGCCCCGAGGCCGCTCAGGCGTGCCATGCTCGTCGTTGCCAACGGTCTGGTCGTTGTCGTTTGTGGGCTGCTCATCACCGGCGCACTCCAGCAGTTCGATATAAACGCGACGAATATCGCGCCGGTGACGCGCCTGCCGATGATTTGGGTCTTCGGCGCAGTTATCCCCATGGCGGGAGCGATCGGTTTGATCGCCGCGCTGCGTATGTTGGGCTATCTGACCGGGCGGCTGACCTCTCTACCGCGTGGCGGTGAGGTGGCGCCATGATTTTGGGTATCTTTGTCAGCACTTTGATCGCCACTCTGGCGCTCGGTGTCCCCGTGGCTTTTGCGCTGCTGATCTGTGCGGCCATGATGGGCTGGGCGCTCGATCTGCTCGATCCACAGATCATTTCGCAACAGCTAGTGCTTGGCGCCAACAACTTTTCCCTATTGGCTATCCCGTTTTTCCTACTGGCTGGGGAGCTGATGAACGCCGGCGGAATGTCTAAGCGGATCATCGCTTTCGCGATAGCTTTCGTGGGCCATCTGCGTGGTGGGTTGGGCATCGTGGCGATCTTTGCCGCTATCATTCTTGCATCGCTGTCGGGCTCTGCCGCCGCCGATACTGCGGCCCTGATCGCCATCATGCTGCCCATGATGCGCGCATCGGGCCATGACGAGGCGCGCTCTGTCGGGCTCTTGTCGTCAGGGGGTGTCATCGCGCCGATCATCCCGCCTTCTATCGCCTACATTATTTTTGCGGTGGCGACTAATCTCTCGATTACCCAGCTGTTTCTGGCGGGCATCGTTCCGGGTGTTCTGATGGGGCTCGCGGCGATGGCGGCATGGCTGATCGTTGCACGTCGCGACAATGTCGAACCGCTGCCGCGTCAGGGGTGGATGACGCGCTTGCACGAAACTCGGCGGGCGATCTGGTCGCTAGGTATGCCGGTCATCATTCTGGGCGGCATTAGGTTCGGTATTGTCACGCCCACCGAGGCGGCCGTCGTCGCCGTGGTCTACGCCGTATTCGTCGGCATGGTGATTCACCGAGAGCTGAAGATCAGTCATCTGTTCGAGGTCTTTCGCAACGCAGCGCTCACCACGGCGGTCGTCATGCTGTTGGCCGCAGCGGCGTTGGCCACCGCCTGGTTCATCACCATCGCCGATTTGTCGGGAATAGTGCTCGAGCTGGTCGGCCCGCTGGTGGAGTCGCCGCGTCTGCTGCTAATCGTGATCATGCTGATCGTGCTGCTGGTAGGCACCATGCTGGATATGGGGCCGACCATTCTCATCCTCGCACCGGTATTGCTGCCCGTGGTCGTCGAGGCTGGCATCGATCCGATCTACTTCGGGGTGATCTTCGTCGTCAATACCGCGATCGGTCTTGTTACCCCGCCTGTCGGCATTGTATTGAGCGTCGCCTCCGGGGTGTCAGGTGTCGCGCTGCATCGGGTGGCGCGAGGGGCGGCGCCTTTTTTGATCGCCCAGGTACTGGTGCTGGT
Organism: Halomonas sp. FeN2; assembly: GCF_020595105.1. Lineage (NCBI taxonomy): Bacteria > Pseudomonadati > Pseudomonadota > Gammaproteobacteria > Oceanospirillales > Halomonadaceae > Halomonas > Halomonas sp. FeN2. The sequence goes on along the minus strand of NZ_CP074200.1, from coordinate 2,392,947 downwards.
ACTGCTGGTCGCGTTCCCGCAAATCGTTCTCTGGCCACTGGAGTGGTTGGCTCGATAATGTCGAAGCGATCCAGCAGTGGTACGTAACTTGCGTCTTCAAACAATAAATAAGGAATGACTCATCATGAAAAAAATGACCTTCCTCGCCGCGACGGCTCTGACTGGTCTGACAACGCTGGTACCGGCCATGGCCCAGGAGTTCGGCAATCACACCTTTCGAGTGTCGAACGGCGCCGCTCAAGACCATCCGGTGGCCACAGGGGTTGATGCCATGTCTAGCTGTCTTCAGGAGGGCTCGGGTGGCGCGATGAAGCTGCGCGCCTTCTACTCTGGCCAACTGGGTGACGACGCTCAGGCAACGCAGTCGGTGCGCTCGGGCTCCATCGATATGGTCGTTGCCGGGGCCGACGCGCTGGCGGGCATCGAGCCTGCGATGGGCGTTTTCAGCCTACCGTTCCTGTTTTCCGATTTCGATGAGGTCGATCAGGTGATGACCGGCCCCTACGCTAACGATCTGGCCGAGAAGATGGCCGGACATCAATTGGTAATGCTGTCGATCTGGGAAAACGGTTTTCGCCATGCCACCAACTCGGTGCGCCCCATCCAGAGCGTGGCGGATTTCGAGGGACTGAGCATTCGCGTGATTCAGAACCCGATCTATCTCGCTACCTTCCGCGCGCTCGATGCAAACCCGGTGCCTATGTCGTTCGGCGAAGTGTTCACGGCACTCGAAACCGGCGCCGTCGATGGCATGGAAAACCCACTGCCGCTGATTCAGTCCCAGCGTTTCTACGAGGTTCAGGACTATGTCACGCTGACGCAGCACGCCTATTCCCCGTTGCCGGTCTTGATGTCCGAACGCAAGTGGAACGGTCTTAACGAAGATGAGCAGAATCTAGTGCGCGAGTGTGCGGTTGCGGCGCGCGACCCCCAGGTCACGCGTGCCCGCGAAGCCGTTGACGAGGCTCGCGCCGCGCTGGAATCTGAAGGCATGGAGTTTACCGAACTCAGCGAAGAGGCAATGGCCGAGCTTCGCGAGACGGTGGCGCCGGTTTACGAGATCAGCCGTGACGCGCTCGGCGGTGACAACATCGACCGAATGATGGAACAGCTCGACAGCATCCGTTCAGGTAACTAATAAAGAGAGAATTATGTCTCGACCCACTGTACTGATTACCGGCGCGGCAGCGGGCATCGGCCGGGCCATCGCGAACCGGCTGGTTCAACGAGGCGCGCGTGTCCTGCTCTGGGACGTCTCGGCGCCGGCACTGGAGCAGACACGCGACGAGCTCGGCGATTTAGCCCGGGCAGAGGTCGTCGATATCGCCGATGAAAATGCCATTGCCTCGGCGGATATGACCACGTGGCGCCCGACACACCTGGTCAACAACGCCGGCATTCTGGGGCAAAAGCGCAGTTGGCTCGACCTGGAGGCCGCTGAAATCGAGCGTTTGTTACGCATTAACGTGACAGGCCCAATGCTGGTCACCAAGGCCTTTCTGAACGCACGCGCCCTCGATACGCCCGGTGCGATCGTCAATATGGCGTCTATCGCGGGTGAAAACGGAGGCGCGCCGGGCTTTGCCGCTTATGGTGCCTCGAAGGGCGCATTGTTGGCGCTAACCCGTGCGATGGCGCGCGATCTGGCCCCGGATCTTCGGGTCAATGCCTTGGCGCCCGGCATCATTCAGACTGCCATGCAGACCGGCGCGCCAGGCGGGGCGGCGAACGCCGAGGCTATCCCGCTCGGTCGGGCAGGCAGCGCCGAGGAAGTGGCCGGCGCCGCTGAATGGCTGCTGCTCGATGCGCCTTATACCTCTGGCGAAGTGCTACGCGTCGCCGGTGGGCGGCGCTGACGCCCACGTACTACTTCCATCACTCAAAGGTGCCCAATGACTGACACACGGCCAACTACCCAGGCTTCTCTTCTCAGATCCCTTATTGCCAAGGGCGATATTGTCGCTGCACCCGGTGCCCCCGACTCGCTGTCGGCGCGCTTGGTCGAGCGAGCAGGCTTCCCCGCTATCTATATGACGGGCTTTGGTGCCACTGCCAGTCGTTTGGGGATGCCCGATATTGGGCTTTTATCCCAGACTGAGATGACCGAGCACGCCCGTAATATGGTGCGAGCTGTCAATATCCCCATTATCGCCGATGCCGATACCGGCTATGGCGGGCCAAACAACATTTACCGCACCGTGCAGGAATACCTGCAGGCTGGAGTCGCTGCGATCCATTTGGAGGATCAAGAGGCACCTAAACGCTGTGGCCAGCGAGCGGGTGTACGCTTGATCGATGCCGATGCCAATGTACGACGTTTAAAAGGCGCCATCGCCGCACGTGGTAGCCAAGATATGCTGGTCATTGGTCGCACTGATGCGATGCCTGCCGCAGGGCCCGAGGAAGCGATTCGCCGAGCGAAAATGTATCAGGATGCTGGTGTCGACCTGGTATTTGTCGATGGCATTAAAACCATCGCCGAAATTGAGGCCGTCGCTAAATCTGTCGAAGGGCCCAAGGTCGTGTCGATCGTGGATGGCAACGAAACGGTCAAGCTGAACCAGGCAGTACTGCAGGAGATGGGGTTCTCGGTCGTTTTCTATGCCGTCACCCTGCTGTTTACGGCGAGCAAGGCCATGGAAAACGCACTGGTACGCCTGCGCGAGGACGGTACCCCAGCAAATGTCGGTGATCAGCATAATTATAACCAGTTCACCGAGATCGTGAACCAGGACTTCTTCAACGCCTTTGATGACCAGTATGGAGCGCGTTCATGAACCCCAAGATTGTCGTTACCGATTTTGAATTTCCCGATCTAGCACCCGAACGAGCGGTCATTGAAGCGGCTGGTTTTCAGTTAATCGAAGCTCAGTGCAAGACAGAAGCCGAGGCCATCGCTGCCTGCGCCGATGCGGATGCCATTATTAATCAGTATTGCCAACTGACAGCTGGGGTGATCGACAAGTTAGAACGTTGTCAGGTTATCTCGCGTTATGGTATTGGGCTGAACACTATTGATGTACCGCGTGCCACCGAATCTGGCATCTATGTTGCCAATGTGCCAGACGGCTCATTGGAAGAAGTATCGGATCATGCCATTGCACTCATGATGGCGCTGAAACGAGGCATTGCTACCTATGATCGCGCGCTAAGAGCAGGCACATGGGACTACACTGTTGCCAAGCCACTATCGCGGTTACGTGGGCAAACATTGGGATTTCTTAGCTTCGGCCAAATTGCCCAGCGTATGGCACACAAAATGGCGAATTTTGGGCTGCGTATTATTGCGCATGACCCATACGCCGATGTAGCTGTCGCGAAGTCCGCAGGTGTTGAGCTGGTGACTTACGACAAGTTAATCGCCGAATCCGATATCTTGTCAGTACATGTTCCGTTGACCGATGAAACCCGGCACATGATTTCAGATGCACAGTTTGCGGCGATGAAGCCCACTGCCCTAATACTGAATACCGCTCGCGGCCCAGTGGTTGACGAGGATGCGCTGGTGCGGGCACTGAAAGACGGGCAAATTGCAGGCGCAGGGCTCGATGTGTTTGAAGCCGAACCGATTGGCGCTGATCACCCGCTATTATCGCTTCCCAATGTCATTACTAGCCCGCATTGCGCTTGGTATTCAGAAGGCAGCGAGTTCGAGATCCGCTCAAAGACTGCGCAGAATATCGTCGACGTATTACAGGGACGTGAACCGACTTATCTCGCTAATCCGGCTGTCCGCGATATTCTTCGCGCTAAAGCCTGAGGGTGGATCGAGCCGACGCAGAGGCATCATGATCCGTTTCGGATAAGCGTTCGACGGCAACGAGCTGAGTGCGGTGAACATGCGTTTTCAGCACTCTCTCAAATCTGGCCATGTCCTGTTGTTTTAGCGCCTCAATGATGTCGCCATGTTCAGTAAAGCTGGCCTCACGGCGTTCTTCCTTGGCTGCTGTCAGTACGGTGCGGATTGTCGCTAGCCGTGCTTCAACCAGCATATAGGCGTCCTGTACCAATGTGTTTGAACAGTGTTGGAAGAACGCTTTGTGGAAGGCGGTATCCAGTGCGGCATAGCGCCTGGTGTCTCCGCTTTTATGGGTGCTGGCCATTTCATCGAACAGCCCTTGAAGAGCTTGAATCAATGTCTCACCCCCGCCTCGCATGGCGAGGGTGCAGGCTTCACGCTCTAGCATTTCACGGTATTCGCACAGTTGACCTATGTCGACGATCGTAGGATTGAAGACAAAACTACCTCGCTTGGGGCGGATTTCAACCAAGCCTGTAAATTGCAGTGCGTTTAGCGCATCGCGTACCGGTGAGCGGCTGACACCAAACGTTTCGGCTAGCGACTCTTCTGAGATTTTCTCACCCAAGGTGAACTCGCCAGACACAATAGCATCACGAATCCGCTCCATAACAAGTGTTGCCAGGGACTGGGGGCGCTGGATCTTAAGAGGTTTGGAAGCCATAGGTGTTCCGCACAGTGGGTGGTGACTGCATCTAGTATGTAAAGTACCACACACCGTAAATCTAAATATAGTTGTGTCGTTTTGTTTCAACTTGGGAGAATTTTATATGGACACCAAGGATAACGCGTTCAATACAGAGTTAAAGGGTACGGTTGCCATCATTACGGGAGCAGGTGGTGACATTGGCGAGGCCCTTGCTCAAGAGTTAGAACGCTGTGGTGCGACTAACTGCTCGATATAATGCGTACGCAGCGGTATCACATGCGGATCGATCTGTTTAGAGGCGATGCAATCGGCGGTGAAAAAGCGAAACGCATCCACGCCCTGAAACACAAACAGATCAACACCCGACAGTGTTTTGGCGCCCGCCTGGTGGGCGGCGTTTAACAGCTCGGTGTGGGCGGGGATGTAAACCGCATCGAAGACCCAATGCTGGGCACCCAGCCCAGCGGTATCGATGGGGCAGCCGGGGTGGTTGATATGGCCAATCGGCGAGCAGTTGACCACGCCTTGCCACTGGGGCAGTTCCTGCTGCGCCTGCTCTGAGGTAATGCACGTCGCCTTAATGTCCATGGCGTTAAGGTCACGGCTGAGGCTCTCTGCCCGGGAAGCATCGTGTTCGAGAATATGGATGTGGCTAACGGCAAGCTCCCCCAGCGCACACGCCACCGCACGCCCAACGCCACCGGCGCCAATGAGTAGTACCTCACCCGCGGGCTGGCTGCCGAAAGAGTGGCGGTAGGCGCTGATAAAGCCGGTGTAATCGGTGTTCTCAGCGCGCAACCCATCCGCGTCAAACAGCAGCGTGTTGGCAGTGCCTACCCGCCGAACGCCTTCGCCGCGGATATCGGCCAGCTGTGCCGCTTTCTCCTTAAACGGGAACGTAACGTTGGTGCCCCGGTAGCCCTCGGCACGCAGCTTTTGTATTGCATTGGGGAAGTCAAAATCTGCCACGCCCCGGCTATCGATTAAATCATAGCGTACCGGCTCGCCCAGTGAGGCACCCAGGCGCTCATGCAAATCGGGAGATTGCGATTTAGCAATACCTTCGCCTACCAGTCCGAGTTTGATCATGCTTGGCTCTCTCCCGAGTCGTGGTTTGGCGTTGCCTGAGCAATACCATCAATTTCCGCTTCCAGGCGTTGCTGTGCAGTGACGCGCACAAAGGCATTCGGCGCGCCGAGCCCTTGATAACCTTCACGCTGCACCAGCTCAAAGAAGAACGCCTGGCGGCCGGGCTGGGTATACAGCTGATGGAAGTCACCGTCGCCATCCTGATCAAAAAGGATGTGGTGCGCTTGCATCCATTGCAGGGTTTGCGCCGGTAGGTCGAAGCGCGCGGCCAGGTCGCGGTAGTAATTGCCGGGAATCGGCAGTACCGGCGTGCCCGCCTGCTGCAGCGCCGCACTGGTGTCGCGCATGGCGCTGGTGCGCAGGGCAACATGGTGAATTCCCGAGCCGCCGTACTGGCGCACAAAACGGTTGCTGGCGGTATCCGGCGAGGCGCTGGCGTTAAGCGCCAGGCGGAAGCGACCGTTGTAGTTCTGTAGCACTTGGCTCTGGATCAGCCCGCGGGGGTCGGTGACATCGAAGGAGGGCGTTGGCGCCAGCTGGAAAATAGCGCGGTACTGCAGCATCAGCGAGAGGTAGTCGTGGTAGGAGAGGGCCACGCTGATATGGTCGATATCTACCAGCGCCACCTGAGGAACCGGCTGTACATCGACAGGGAACTCGCGATCCCAGGTGCGGCTTAGCTGTGAGTCGTCAATAATATAGGAGAGGCTGCCATCCACATTGCGCAGGGCGCTCATGCGGTGGCTGGCGCCCACTTCTTCAGGCTCGACAATATCGTAGCCAAGTTTGTCGGCACGTTTAAACGCCTCATAGGCATTTGCCACGCGCAGGCCAATCGCCGTTACTGCGGTGGCATCGCGTCCTGGCGTGCGGCCGGTAAAGCTTGATTCGGCATTGAGTACCAGATTGACGTCACCTGCCGCCCAGCGCTCGGCGTTAAGCGTGTGGTGGCGCCCCACGCAGGCCATGCCCAACGCGCTGAGCAGCTCGCGCAGCGAGGCTAAATCGTCAGGCTCAACGGCGATTTCCAGAAAGGCGACCGACTCGATCGGCTGCGGTGCGGGAATTCCGCTGTCGCCCTGCATGCTGCGCAGCAGGTTGTAGGAGCGCAGCCCGTCCCGGGCCGTCTGGTCGCTGTGACCCATGCGAAAGACATCGTTAAAGATCTCGTGGGAGAGCGGGCCGTCGTAACGGGTCTCATCCAGCATGGCCATGAACTTATCCATCTGCAGCTCGCCCTGGCCGGGGAAGCAGCGGTAGTGACGACTCCACGACAGGTGATCCATAGAGAGGCGCGGCGCATCGGCGGTCTGTACCAGAAAGATGCGATCCCCCGGAATGCGGCCAATGGTGCCCAGCTCGGTCTGGCGGGAGAAGATATGGAAAGTGTCCAGCACCAGGCCGACATTGGGGTGGGCAGCACGGCGTACCACTTCCCAGCTGTCGCGGTAGTCGTGAATATGGCGGCCCCAGGCCAGCGCCTCATAGGCCACGCGCAGATTGCGCCGCGCGGCACGCTCGCCGAGTTCATAGTAGTCATCGGCGGCGCGGCTCAATCCCGGTAGTGAGTCAGGGTGAACGGTACTGCACGCCATAAGTAGATCCGTGCCCAGCTCCTCCATCAGATCAAACTTGTGCTCGGCGCGATCAAACGCCCGCTCCCGGGCGCGGCCCTGGAGACCCTCAAAATCGCGAAACGGCTGAAGCGTCACCAGCTTGAGGCCGCGGGAGCGAATCAACTCACCCGCTTCCCGCGGCGTGCCGGTGAACGCGGTTAGGTCATTTTCAAACAGCTCAAGCCCCTCAAAGCCTGCCTGAGCAATGGCGTCTACCTTCTCTTCCAGTGAGCCGCTTAGGCAAACCGTGGCAATGGATGAGTACATGGCATCACGCTCCTTACATTGAGTAACATTAGTAGCCCGCCAAGCGCGGCAGGAAGGTGACCAGCGCTGGTACGAAGGTAATCAGCAGCAGAATCAAAAACTGCACGCCCAGCATTGGCAGAATGCGGCGGATAATCGGCCCCATTCCCACCCCAGAGACAGAGTCGGCGACAAACAGGCAGAGCCCCATGGGCGGTGTGATCAGCCCCATCATCAGGTTGAAGATCACCACGATGCCGAAATGCAGTGGGTCGATACCCAGCGCCATGGCGATGGGGTGGAGGATAGGCACGAGCACCAAGATGGCCGCTATACCCTCTAAAAACAGTCCCACCACCAGCAGGAGTAGAATCACGGCAATCAGGAAAGTCCACTGGGTATCGATACTCATCAGCGCCCACTCGGTGAGCATGTTGGGCACGCGTTCGAAGGTTAATACCCAGTTGGCTGCGGCAACGGCGCCCATGATGACCATAATCACCGCGCTGTCGCGCATGGCTCGGGCGAAGATGCCAGGCAGGTTCACCAGTTTGATATTGCGGTAGAGCACCACGCCCAGAATCAGCGCGTAGACCACGGCAAAGGCCGCCGCCTCGGTGGGCGTGACGATACCGGCAAGAATGGCCCCGACCACAAACACTGGCATGAGCGCGGGCAGCAGGCCGTGGAGAAGGGCGTGTCGGCGCGACTGCTGTTTTGACTGGGTGGCGCCAAGGTCACCGGCAAAAAAGTAGACGTAGATGGAGAGCCCCAGTGCCAGCAAAAAGCCCGGCACGATACCGGCTAAAAACAGCCCCGGTACCGACACACCCGACACCGTCAGTGCATAGATAATCACCGGAATACTGGGTGGAATAATCGGGCCAATCACCGAAGAGGCAGCGGTAAGCGCAGCGGCAAAATCCCGGGGGTAGCCCTCTTTTTCCATTGATGGAATGAAGACCCGCCCTAGCGCGGAGGTGTCGGCAATTGCCGAACCCGAGAGGCCGGCAAAAATCACCGAGGCCCAGATATTGACGTGTGCCAGCCCCGCTTTCAGGCGGCCGACAATGGCGGTGGCCAGGTTAATAATCCGGTGCGTGATGCCCGCTTCGTTCATCAGCTCGCCAGCCAGAATGAACAGTGGGATCGCCAGTAGCGGGAAGGACTCCATCCCGCCGAAAAACTGCTGCGAGACGATTCGGATGTGGTAGGGCAAATCGCCGGTGCTCATCAGCACCGTCAGCGAGCCGAGAATGGCAAAGGCAAACGGCACCCCGAGCAGTACAAGGGCTAAAAGTAGTATAAAAATCATGATGAAGCCTCCTCACCACGCTGATCACATAGGCGCAGCGCGCCCATCACCAGTGCAGAGAGACAGAGCAGCCCACCACCGATGAGCATGGAGGCTTGAAAAAGCCACATCGGCATGCCGGTGCTTGATGAGGTGCGGCCACCCCGTGCGGAGATAAACTCAACGGCTGACACCATCAAGCCAATGCCCACTACTAGCACCACCAAGTCGACGGCCACGGCCTGCCAGCGCACCCAGCGCGGCGGCAGCAAACGACGAATAAGGTCAAAGCCGATGTGCTTGTCCTGTAGGTACGCCCAGGACATGCCAAACATCAGGCCGTAAATCATCAGGTAGATGGCGGTATCTTCCCCCCAGGTAATGGAGCCGCCAAAGGTGTAGCGCGCAAAGGCATTGCCTGCGACCAACAGAAAAATCAGCACCATGGCAAGTCCTGCCAAACTGCCATTGAACAGGATCAGGCCGCGGTGTAACCGGGCGAGAAGAGGAGACATAGGAGCACCTTCGATCGATAGTCAGGCACGCAGGGCTGCGAGTGGGCCACTGAAGGCCCACTCGCAAGCGCTTTGTTCAGGCGGGGTTTAGAAGCGTGCGGAAGCCTCTTCCACAGCGGAAGAGAGGCGCTCGATCCACTCTGCGTCATCGCCAAGTTCTTCGGTCAGGTACGCCTGAACCGGCGGCTGGGCGGCTTCGCGGAAGGCCTCCATCTGCTCAGCGGTGGGCTGGGTGATCTCCATACCCTCTGCTTCCAGTTTGGTGATCCCCTCTGCCGAATTGAACTGCTGAATGGCACGACCTGTGGTGCCCGCGACCACAGCGGCGCGCTTCACCGCAGCCTGTTCCTCTTCGCTAAGCGACTGGAATATCTCATCGTTAATCAGCAGGTGGTCAACGCCGTAAACGTGGCGATCCAGGGTCAAATAATCCTGAAACTCATAGAAGTTATTGCCGTAGATCACCGAGATGGGGTTCTCCTGGCCATCGACTACGCCGGTGGCAAGGGCTGTGGGTACTTCACCCCAGGCGATGCCCTGGGGCTCTCCACCTAAAGCACTGACCATTTCCAGGTAGAGCGGAATAGTCTGCACGCGGAACTTCAGGCCCTGCATATCCTCAGGCGAGTTGATCGCGCGCACGGAGTTGGTGAAGTGGCGGAAGCCCGTTTCGCCGTAAGCCAGTGTGCGTAGGCCAGTCTGTTGCAAGCAGTGCTCGGCTAGTGCTGTACCAAACTCGCCGTCCATCACTTGCCACGCCACTGGCGCTGACGGGAAGGTGTAAGGGATATCCGTTACGGCGACCGCCGGGCAGAAATTAGCGTAGGCGCCGGAGACCATCGCAATGCTGATGGTGCCATCCTGGGCGCCTTCAATCAGCTCGGTTTCACCACCAAGCGCTCCAGCGGGATAGACCTCTACGGTGAGGTCAGTTTCGGCTTCCACCAGATTTTTAAACACCTGACCAGCTGCGCCTTTTTTCGAAGTAGTCCAGTCATCTGGGTCAACGTGGGCGAAGCGTAACGTCTGGGCGGAGGCATTCGCTGCGGCAATGAGAGTAGCGGCAGCGACGGCTGCCGTCAGCGTGCGCTTCATGGATATTTGTTTTACTGAAAACACTGGAGACATTGTTGTTGTCCTCTTATCGGGCCGTTGTCATGGGGTTTGAAAAAGCCTTATAGACATGGCGTGCCTGGCCTTTTCATCCTGTCATAATCAACAATGTACGAAATGGTACGTTCAGTCAAGCTGTGGCATACTAGACAAAAGACGACCATGACAATAAAAGGCACGCTCTATGACAGCCCCTTCGACCAAGGCCAGCCCCCCTGCCGCGCGGCGTCGGCGTAAAAATAACCCCGAATCTGTGCGCGCCGATATTCTTGCGGTGGCTACCCGCGAATTCTCAGAAAAAGGCCTCTCTGGAGCCCGGATTGATGAGATCGCCGAGAAAACCCGCGCCTCCAAGCGGATGATTTACTACTACTTTAATGATAAAGAGACGCTCTACCTGCACACCCTGGAAGCCGCCTATCAGAAAGTGCGCCTGCAGGAGGCTGAGCTGGATCTTGACCACCTGGCCCCGCTTGAAGCGCTTAGTCGGCTGGTGCGGTTTACCTTTTGTCATCACGCCAAAAACCCTGACTTTATTCGCCTGGTAATGATCGAAAATATTCATCATGGCCGCTTTTTGGCGCAGTCAGAGTTGATTCAATCACTCAATGCTGGAGTGATTGATGTACTCACCAACGTCTATAGCCGCGGTGTAGAGGAGGGTTGTTTTCGCGAAGGCCTGGATCCTCGGGAGCTGCACTGGCTGATTAGCGCCCTGTCGTTTTTCAATGTCTCAAATCAGCACACCTTTTCGCGGATTTTTGATTGGCACCAAGCTGCGCCAGAGAATCAGCAAAAATTAGAAGATCATGTTACCGATATGGTGATGCGTTACGTGCGTCCCGACTAGGCGACCCCTTAATGGTGAGCAAAATCAGTTCATGTTGATTCGCAAGCTTGCCTTACGAAGTAGGGAGACGCTTGTGAGTTCACACCTACCTAGTTAGCGTAAGGTTCTTAGCGTACGTTCGAAGAGCGAACATATGTACAATTTTGTCCTGGGCCATGTTTTTAAGCTATTTTGAGGCGCTGGACAGCGTTAAATAGGAAGCCTACCGCCATGCCCTCTGCATTTTTAAAACACCCTTTTATGAGCCAGCGAGCCGTCGCTGAGAGTGACGATGACGCGATGGTGGGTGCCATGTTGGCCTTCGAGTTGGCCCTGGCCGAGGTTCAAGAAGCCAGCGGAGCCGTGCCTGCCGGGGTTAGCCAGCAAATGCGTGAGCAGCTTGAGCGCGCCAACGTTAATGTCGCTGAGATCTCTGAGGGCATCGCCAGCGGAGGCAATGTGGCGATTCCCTTCGTTAAACAGAGCCGTGCGCTGCTCGCCGATGAGATCAAGCGCTACTGGCACCAGGGTGCAACAAGCCAGGACGTGGTCGACTCTGCGCTGATGCTGCTACTTAAGCCACGCTTGGCGGCGCTGGATGAATTACTGCTGCGCTGCCGTTCGGCGGCGGTAGCACTTATGGAGACTCACATCGACACGCCCATGGTGGGGCGCACCTTAATGCAGCAGGCGCTGCCGATCACCTTTGGGGTGAAGGTGGCTCACTGGGCAATTGGCCTGGAGCAAACGCGCCGCCGTTTAAGCGCTGTTGAGCTACCCGTTCAGTTTGGTGGTGCGGTGGGCGTGCACTCGGGTTGGGATAACCTCGGGCTTGAGTGGATGGATGCGCTAGCCGAGCGGTTAGGCTTGGCGGTGCCGGTACTGCCCTGGCATACCGACCGCTACCCGATCCATGCCCTCGGCACGGCGTTTGATGCCGTTGCCGGGGCCGCTGAAAAAATCGCCCTGGATGTCTCGCTGCTCACCCAAACCGAAGTCGGTGAAGTCGCGGAACCCTCGGCACCGGGGATGGGGGAGTCCTCCTCCATGCCCCATAAGCGTAACCCGGTACGCAGCGCGTTGATTCGTGGCGCCGCGCGGCAGGTGCATGGCCACACCAGCGTCTTGAGCAACGCTGCCGCCCAACCCCTTGAACGTGGTTTGGGCGAGTGGCATGCGGAGTGGGCGCCGCTGATGGAGAGCGCTCTGCTGGTAGAGGGTTCGCTAGAGCAAGTGACCGTGCTGCTGGAAGGGTTGGAGGTCTATCCCGAAAAAATGCAGCGTAACCTGGCAGCCACCGGCGGCGGCATTATGGCCGAGCCAGTCGCACGTTTGCTGGCACCGACGCTAGGCGTGGAGAAAGCCAAAGCGGTCAGCGCGGAAGCGGCAGAAACCTCACGCCAGACAGCACGTCCCTATTCAGAGGTGCTTGCCGAGCATCCTGATGTGAAAGGGGTCGTAGACCCCGAGGCGCTGCGTAATGCCTGCGACCCTGCTTTATACCTTGGTAGCAGCGCCGCCCAGGTCACTCGTGCCAAAAAATGGCTAGCAGCGCAATAAGCGTATTTAAAAACAAAACGTTACGTTTAGGTTTGGCGTGGTAGATGGGTTCAGCAGGGTAATTAGGTGAGCGCCGATGGGTTTGACCCCATTAGCGTTCAGCAGTAGATTGTTCGTATAGAGGATCTATGTTCGCTTAACGAACATTCTGCTAACCGCTAAGAGGCACCCATCATGGCCGAGTTTCTCAGCTTGCATGACGCGGTAGCGCGCTACGTCCAAGACGGCGCTACCGTGGCCATGGAAGGTTTTACCCACCTGATTCCGTTTGCCGCCGGTCACGAAGTGATCCGCCAGAAGAAGCGTGACCTGACGCTGATCCGCATGACCCCGGATATCATCTACGATCAGATGATTGGCGCGGGCTGCGCTAAAAAGGTGATCTTCTCCTGGGGCGGTAATCCCGGCGTGGGCTCGCTGCACCGCCTGCGCGATGCGGTTGAGAAAGGCTGGCCGAATAAGATCGAGATTCTTGAGCATAGCCACGCCGCCATGGCCTGCGCCTTTGAGGCGGGTGCCGCCGGTCTACCGCTGGCGGTTTTTCGCGGCTACATCGGCAGCGAGCTGCCCAGCGTCAACGATCAAATCAAATTCATCGAGTGCCCGTTCACCGGTGAGCGCCTGGCCGCCGTGCCGTCGGTGCGCCCGGACGTCTCGATCATCCACGCCCAGCGGGCGGATCGTCAGGGTAATGTGCTGGTAGAAGGTATCGTGGGCGTACAGAAAGAGGCGGTACTAGCGGCCAAGCACAGTATCGTCACGGTGGAGGAGATCGTCGATGACCTCAACGCCCATCCTAACGCCTGCGTGATTCCCAGCTGGGCCATCAGCGCCATTGCGGTGGCCGAGAAAGGCGCACTGCCCTCCTACACCCACGGTTATTACGGCCGCAGCAACCGCTTCTATAAAGAGTGGGATGCCATCGCTCGGGATCGCGACACCTTTACCCAGTGGCTCGACGACAACGTCTTTAATGCTGTTAAAAATCATGCAGAGGAGAACAGCTAATGAGTCTCGAATATACCTCTTCTGAAATGATGTCGGTGACCGCCGCGCGGGCGCTGGAAAATGGCATGACCTGCTTTGTGGGTATCGGACTGCCCTCGGAAGCCGCCAACCTGGCACGGCTGACCCACGCCCCTGATGTGGTGCTGATTTATGAGTCCGGCACGCTGCAAACCAAGCCCGATATTCTGCCGCTCTCCATCGGTGACGGTGAGCTGTGCGAATCAGCGCTGACCACCGTAGCGGTGCCGGAGATGTTTCGCTACTGGCTGCAGGGCGGCAAAGTCGACGTGGGCTTTTTAGGCACCGCGCAAATCGACCGCTTTGCTAACCTTAACACCACGCTGATCGGCGATTACAAAGCGCCCAAGGTTCGCCTGCCAGGCGGCGGCGGTGCGCCGGAAATTGCCACCAACGCCGGTGAAGTGTTTATCACCCTGAAACACTCCAAGCGTGCCTTTGTGAAAGATGTCGATTTCGTCACCACACTAGGCTTTGGCCGCGACGGCAAAGGGCGCGATAACGTACCTAATATCGGCAAAGGCCCCACCCGGGTAATCACCGACCTGTGCGTGATGAAGCCCGACCCGGAAAGCAAAGAGCTGGTAGTGGTGTCACTGCACCCAGGTGTCAGCCGCGAAGACGTGATTGAGGCGACCGGCTGGGAGATTCGCTTTGCCGAACAGCTTGAGAGCACACCAGAGCCCAGCGAAAACGAGCTGACGATTTTACGTGAGCTCAAAGCGCGCACTGAGCGGGCCCACGCGGACGCATAAAGGAGCTATTTATGAGCGATGTTGTGATGCAAGACGTCTTTCTATGTCATCCCCGCCGCACCGCCGTGGGACGCTTTGGTGGAACCCTGGCCAGCGTGCGCCCGGATGATTTTGCTGCAACGATTTTTAAAGCCGTACTGGCAGAAGCGCCGGATCTCGACCCTGCTGCCATTGAAGAAGTCTTTATGGGCTGCGCCAACCAGGCCGGCGAAGATAACCGCAACGTAGCGCGGATGTCGTCGCTCCTGGCGGGTATTCCTACCTCAGTCCCTGGCACGACCATGAACCGCCTGTGCGGCTCGGGTATGGACGCGGTGGGCACCGCGTTTCGTGCCATTAAAGCGGGTGAGATGGAGCTGGCGCTGGCCGGCGGCGTGGAGTCCATGTCCCGCGCGCCCTACGTGATGGGCAAGGCCGATAGCGCTTTCGCCCGCAGCCAAAAACTCGAAGACACCACCATTGGCTGGCGCCTGATCAACCCGCTGATGAAGAAAACCTACGGCATTGATTCCATGCCGGAGACCGCAGAGAACGTCGCCGAGCAGTTCAATATCTCTCGCGAAGACCAGGATGCCTTTGCCCTGCGCTCCCAGCAGAAGGCCGCTACCGCTCAAAAAGCCGGGCGCTTTGCCCAGGAGATCACCGCCATCGAGATCCCGCGCCGCAAGCAGGAGCCGCTGATCTTTGACCAGGATGAGCATCTGCGGGAAACCACGTTGGAAAAACTGGCAGGTTTGCCCACGCCCTTCCGTGAAGGCGGCAGCGTTACCGCGGGCAACGCTTCTGGCGTCAACGACGGTGCGGCGGCGATGCTGGTGGCCAGCGAAGCGGCGGTCAAACAGCATGGTCTTAAGCCGATGGCGAAAATCATCGGCATGGCCACGGCAGGCGTTGAGCCGCGCATTATGGGCTATGGCCCGGTACCGGCAGTGCAGAAGCTACTCAAGCGCACCGGCATTTCGATGGATGAGATCGATGTGTTTGAGTTTAACGAAGCGTTCGCCGCCCAGGCGTTAGCCTGTATGCGCGACCTGGGTCTTAAAGACGACGACCCTCGCGTCAACCCGAACGGTGGCGCGATTGCGCTGGGGCACCCGTTGGGTATGTCCGGAGCCCGCCTGTTGTTGACCGCCGCCCATGAGCTGCAAAACAGCGGCAAGCGCTATGCGCTGTGCACCATGTGCGTAGGCGTGGGTCAGGGTATCGCTACGTTGATTGAACGCGTTTAACGGAGACCGTCATGGCATTTCATAGCATCAACGGCCGCAGCGTGGCCTATCGGCTGCTCGGCTCGGAAGTGAACCCGCTGGTCGTGCTGGCGCACCCTTTGGGCATGAGCCAGGCAGTATGGGATGACGTGATTCCCGCGCTGCTGCCCCGCTATCGGGTGCTGACCTGGGATCTTCCCGGCCACGGTGCTAGTCAGGCAGTCAGCGGTACGCAAATTACGCCCGCTGATCTAGCCGCCGAGGCCTTGGCATTGGCAGAACTGGCGGGCGCTGAGCGCTTTCACTTTGCCGGGACATCCATTGGCGGTGTCGTTGGCCAACAGTTGATTGCCGAGTATGGTGATCGCCTGCTCTCCGCTACGCTGACCAACACTGGCGCGGTGATTGGTAATCCGGATCTCTGGAACACCCGCGCAGGCCGCGTGCGGCAGGAAGGCCTAGCAGCGATGTCTGAAGAGATCGTGCCTCGCTGGTTTGCCCCGGCGGCGTTTGAGGAAAGCCCGGCGCTGAAAGCGGGATGGTGCGTACAAATGGGCCGTGGCGACGATGAGTCCTACGCCCAGCTGTGCGAAATGCTTGGCCGCGATACCTTCACTGGCAAATTAGCTGCTAAGCAGGTCAAAGTGCAGTTATTTGGCGGCAGTGAGGATATGGCTACACCCTCCGCGACGCTGGAAGCCCTGGCGGCAGAGCTCGGTGACGCACCGCTGGAGATTTTTGAGGACGTCGGCCATGTGCCTGCGGTAGAAGCCCCGCCGCTGTTCGCGCAAAAGCTCCTTGCCGTGATGGCAACGGATCTGGGCGACGTGGCCAACCACGGCGTGGCTTACGCCACTGGCCTTGAAACCCGCAAGCAGGTATTGGGAGAAGAGCATGTAGCGCGCTCTACCGCCAACGCCAACAGCCTGGATGCACCCTTCCAGCAGATGATTACCCGTCTGGCCTGGGGCGAACTGTGGAGCAATAACGACCTAACCCGCCGTGAGCGCAGCATGATCACCACCGGCATTCTCGCCGCCCTCGGCCGTGAAGAGCTAACGCTGCACTTGAAAACAGCCAAGCGTATTGGGCTAACGGAAGCCGAGCTGCGCCAGGTGCTGATGCACGTGGCCATCTACGGCGGTGTTCCAGCGGCAAATCACGCTTTTTCGCTTGCCAAAGAGCTGGGGTGGGGCGAGTAAAGCGCCACTCGCTGTACACGTGCTGACAGGGTATCCTCATAACCAAAGGGTTATTGTGAGGGTGTTATGCTCAACGCGCGGATAAAACTACGGCACTTGCAGGCGTTTCTCGAAGTGGCGCGGCAGCGAAGTTTTGCCCGCGCCGCTGAAAGCCTCGCCATTACTCAGCCGGGTATCTCCAAAACCATTCGTGAGCTAGAGGATACCCTCGCTGTCCAGCTATTCGAGCGCACTCCCCGTGGTGTTTCCCTTACCCAGGCTGGACTGACACTGCTTCGACATGCAGGCCCGGCAGTGCGCGCGCTGGAGGAGGGCGTGGATGCTATTCAGGCCGTTCAAACCGGCTCTCACTGGTTGCGCGTAGGCACGCTATCTACGGTTGAAAGTTGGCTCCTACCTGAAGCTCTGCGCCGTTGGCAGATGAGTACCACCACCGAACGAGGCGCACAGGTGGTTACCGGCACCAGCGCCTTCCTGCTTTCGCGTTTGCGCCGCGGTGAGCTGGATGTTGTGGTAGGCCGCATGACAGAAGCGCGCGAAATTCATGATCTGAGCTTTGAACACCTCTATTACGAACGTCTTCAGCTAGTGGTTCGCGCAGGCCACCCGTTACTGCTCGAACAGGAGCCAGGTGCCGATAAACTCTGCGCCTACCCCTGGATTGTGCCGCCGCCGCAAACCACGCTCCGCCAACAAGTCGATAGCTTCTTTGTACGTCATGGGCTCACGCTGCCAGCCCAGCGCATTGAGACACTGTCGTTAGCGTTGGGACAGCGTTATACGCTTACCGGTGATGCTATTTGGGTGGCGCCAGAAGAAGCGGTGCGTTCATCCCTTGAGCGCAGAGAGCTCTGCGAACTCGCCCTGCCCTTAGAGCCCCATGGCGGTTCCGTCGGGGCATGTATCAACCGTTCACTGCGCCCTACTCTGGCGACTGAAACGTTCTGCGAAGTGTTGCGGGAAGTGGCTGCCGACGTTGTCAAAGGGCATAACCTATAGGTTATTAGGGTTGGATAAGTTATTAATTGGCAGGTGGTGGATTAACCATGACACTAATACCGTCCGTTTCAATCCTTGAGATACCTGTATGCCAAATGACAATAACCGCTTTGTGACCCGTGACCGCAACTGGCATCCCCCAGCCTATACGCCGGGTTATAAAACCTCGGTACCGCGCTCGCCACAGCAGGCGCTGGTGAGTATGCAGCAACCCACCGCCTCCGAACTGACCGGCCCAGACTTCAGCCACCTGCGCATGGGGCCCCACGATAACGATCTACTGCTGAACTTCCGCCAGGATCCAGACCGGGGCGGACTCCCCCAGGGCGAGCGGATTATGATGTTTGGCCGAGTGGTGGATCAGTTTGGTAAGCCGGTACCGCATACCCTGGTGGAAATGTGGCAGGCCAATGCTGGCGGTCGCTATCGCCACAAAAACGACAGGTATCTGGCGCCGCTAGACCCTAACTTCGGCGGAGTAGGTCGCTGTTTGACCGATGAGCAGGGTATGTACCGTTTTCGCACCATCAAGCCTGGCCCCTACCCGTGGCCCAACGATGTGAACAGCTGGCGCCCAGCGCATATTCACGTATCGGTAACCGGCCCCTCGATCTCAACCCGGCTGATTACTCAGATGTATTTTGAAGGTGATCCGCTGATTCCCCTGTGCCCCATTGTGCATACGCTCAGAGATCCTGACGCAGTGGAAACCATGATCGGCCGACTCGATATGGCGCACAGTAAACCGATGGACTGCCTGGCCTATCGCTTTGACATCGTGGTGCGCGGTGAACTGCAAACCTACTTCGAAAACCAGTAAGGCCAGGGGAAACCTCATGAAACAACCCGCTATTCAGCCCAACACGCAGCCAACTAGCGAGCTTATGCTGCGCGAAACGGCGTCGCAAACTGCTGGCCCCTACGTGCATATTGGTCTGGCGCTCGCCGCAGCCGGCAACCCCGTACGGGATGAAGAGATCTGGAACGAGATGGCCAAGCCCGACGCCGAGGGCGAGCATATCGAAGTCGTCGGCACCGTTATCGACGGCAATGGTGACCTGGTGCGCGATGCGTTTTTAGAAGCGTGGCAAGCCGATGCCGCCGGCAACTACCAATCCGATTACGACCTCAGCAAGCCGTTCAATAGCTTCGGCCGTACCGCGACGACGTTTGACCACGGCAGCGAGTGGTCGCTAACCACCATTAAGCCCGGCGCGGTGAAGCACCCCAGCGGCCAGCCAATGGCGCCGCATATTAACCTGGCGGTCTTTGCCCGGGGTGTCAATGTTCACCTGCAAACACGGCTCTACTTCGATGATGAAGCTGAGGCGAACGCCCAGTGCCCGGTGCTCACGCGTATTGAGTCACCGACGCGACGCCAAACGCTAATCGCCAAGCGAGAAGAGGCAAATGGAAAGGTACGTTATCGCTTTGATATCCGCCTGCAGGGCGAAGGCGAGACGGTGTTTTTTGATTTTTGAGTAGTCGTTATTCTCGCCTCTGCAAAAAAAGCGCTGTGACGATGTCATGGCGCTTTTTTGTGTGTCTGGCGAGATGATCAATTTGCGCAGCAGGTGCTATTGGGTGGGACTTATCACAGTGGTTTTTCCAGGATCTTGAGCAGCGGCATAATGATTAAACGGCACTGGAAGGAAAAGTTTGTGTAAGACATTTCGGAAAATTTTGTAAGAGATTTCTTACAAAGAGAGTGCTGACAATAAGTCTTTATTTTTTAAGTGGCTGATTTTTATATGTTGTTTCTGCTTTGGTAGGCTTTAAAACACCGAGCAGTGCTCAGATCATCTCCGCTTCGTAACTGCCAGCGGTTGCGCCCTCACGGTATCTCGCTACGCTAGCGCCTCTCATTCGTAATCGACGATCCAAGGAGGGAGGCGATGGCAAACGGCAACGGTCTATCCTTTACGCTGACACTACCCGGCGTAGACGATGTCGCCGTGGTGGACTTTACTCACCGCGAGGCCCTTTCCGCCCCCTTTGAGCTAACGCTCAACTTTGCCAGTCGCAATGGCCAACTCAATGCCGCCGAGCTGCTGGATCGTGACGCCACGCTCACCGTGTGGCACAGCGGCGAAGCGCTGCGCCACCTTCATGGCATTGTCAGCGAATTTTCCCAGGGCGATCGCGGGCACCGCCGCACCTTCTACTCCCTGGTACTGCGCCCTGCGCTGTGGCGGCTTTCGCTACGCCATAACTCGCGTATTTTCCAAAAAGTCACGCCCATCACCATTATCACCACCCTCTGCCAGGAACGCGGCATTAGTGACATAACGTTTGATGTTACGCGCGAGCCCGTCGAACGTGAATATTGTGTTCAGTATCGCGAGACCGACCTCGCCTTTATCGAACGCCTCGCTGCGGAAGAGGGGCTGTTTTACTACCATACCTTTGAAGTAGGATCCCATCGCCTGGTCTTTAGCGATGATCCTAAAATGCTCAGCAGCTTGGGCGAGCGCACCTATCACAGCCGCGCGGGGGGAACGCCGCCTACCCGCTATGTGCGCAAACTGCGCCAGACGGCGCGGGTGGCCAGTTCCTCTGCCACACTGAAGGACTACACCTTCAAGAACCCGGCCTATGCACAGCTGCATGAGCACCAGGGCCGCGACGTTGAGCAACACGGCCAGCGCGCCGACTATGAACACTACGACTACCCGGGGCGCTATAAGCAGGATGCTTCCGGCAAGCCGTTTACCCGCACGCGCTTAGAATACCTGCGCCGAGAGGCGATCACGGCACATGCCGAGAGTGACCTACCCGAGCTTGCCCCAGGGGCGCGCTTTACCCTCACCGATCACGATGCCGACGCCCTCAACCGCGACTGGCAGCTTATCGAGGTCACCCATTACGGCGAACAGCCCCAGGCGCTGGAAGAAGACAGCATCTCCAGCAGCGATACGGGCGGGATGACCCGCTACCACAACACGCTGGTGCTGGGGCCAGGTAATACCGCTTGGCGGGCAACGCCTAACCCCAAGCCGCGGGTGGACGGCCCTCAGGTGGCGTTTGTGGTCGGGCCCCCAGGGGAGGAGATCCACTGTGATGAATTCGGCCGGGTCAAGGTGCAGTTTCCCTGGGATCGCTATGCGGAGCCTAATGAGAAGGCCAGCTGCTGGGTGCGGGTATCCCAAGGCTGGGCAGGGGCGGGTTACGGCAGTATCGCTATACCGCGGATCGGGCATGAGGTCACGATTTCGTTCCTTGAAGGCGATCCGGATCAGCCGCTGATCACCGGGCGTACCTACCATGCCGTGAATACGCCACCGTATCTTCTCCCGGAGCACAAAACCCGCACCACGATCAAAACCCAGACCCACCAAGGCGAAGGCTTCAACGAGCTGTGCTTTGAAGACAAGGCCGGGGAAGAGTTTATCTACATGCATGCCCAGAAAAATATGGAGCTGCATGTCCTCAACTCCCGCCAGAAACGGGTCGAGTTCGACGACACCGCCACCATTGGCAATAACTCCCATTTAGCGGTCGCCAAGGACCGTGTTGAAACCATCGACGGCAATCGCGATATCACCGTGCGTACCAATCACACCGAACAGATAGACGGTGACCGTGGGTCAACGGTGGGCGGCAGCTATCAGACCCATGCCAATGGCGATATCACCTTTAAAGCCGATGGCGAGCTTATCCTCGATGCCAGCAAGATCACCCTGGTCGCCGGTGGCGCCGCGCTGGTGGTCGGTGGTGGCAGTGTGGATGTCACCCCGGTACTCAATGTTGGCTCGGCATCGCCCAGCGCGGCGGCGCTGCCCAGCATACCCGCCGTGCTGGAAGCCGCTGCAGGGGAAGGCAGCCCGTTTGTCTCCCACTGCCCGCTCGAAGGGGAATAACCCATGGCCATGGCCGACTACTGGCTCGCCCGCTGCCATGTGATGGCTTATTCCCCCAGTGCTCGACGCTGGGAAGAGGAGGCCGACGAAGCGGTCACCGTGGTCGCGGTACTGGCCGAGGACGCCGACCAGGTCAGGGCGCTGTTACAGCAGCAGTGCCACGCTGACGGCCTGGGGCTGATCCGCCTCGATGCCATTGAGACCCTGCTCCAGCGCTGCCGCCGAGAAGGTATCGCCCACGGGCTGGTGGAACTGGCCCACACCACCTCGTCGCAACACCCGGTGGCGTATGGCGAGATGCTGCCCCTGTTGCCGGAACCCGCGCCTGAACCTGAACCAGCAGCGGTTCTCCCGCCGGTGAATTATCAAGAGACCACTTGGCAAGCGCTGTTTGCCCCCCATCAGCCACCGTTATGGGCGGTCATCGACGGGGTTAACTGCCGCGAAGCAATGCAGCGCCTAAGCCAAGCCGAGGCCCAAAGCGCCTGCCTGTATGCCTCAACGGATAGTGCCACTCAAGCCAATGCTCCCTGGCTGGTGCGCCTGGAAGCCGACAGCGACGTACGCCAATGGCTGGAAGACCTGCCCCAGGATCAACACTGGGGGATATTGCTGCAATCCAACGCCACCCTAAAGCAACTGCGCAGCCACCTGCGCAAGTTCACCATGCTCTGGACGCCCGCCAACGACCAGGCCCCGGTCTACTTCCGATTCTACGACCCCCGGGTGGCGCTGGATATGAGCCAAGCCCTGGAACCCTGGAAGCTGGCGGCTTTTATGGCGCCACTCGAAACGGTGATAGTGCCTGCCTCGCCTTTAATGGTGTTTCCCGCTGAGCTTGAATTAACCCCCGTGATTGAGCTCGACGCCGATGCCAGCGACGTACAGGGAAGGCTAATGCGCATTGCCCTCAGCGACGATGCCCGCGCCGCCAACGGCCAGGGGCGGCAGTTTGCGATAGGGCCGGCGGAGTATCAGCGCTTTGGGGAGCTGGTGGAGCAGCGGGCGCAAGGAGCCCTGGCGCTTTCGCTCAAGCCAGCCTACCCCCAGGCCACCGTGGATGAGCTGCTAGACAGTGTTCAAACGGCCGCACAGCTAGGGCAGCGCTATGGGCTTGCCACTAAGAAGCAGATCAAACTGCTTGCCAAGTGCGTAATGGAACTGGGCGATACGTTTCCCAACGGATATGCCGAGGCCCAGCGGATCCTCAGCAGTCCGACAACCGCCGCTTGGCGAAAACGTGACCAACTGGAAGCCTGGCTACCCAAAGGGCGCATCAGACGCACACTTTTGGCACCGAATCGCGATGAGGAAGGTGATATGCAACACGATAATTTTCGGCCCATCGTTAGCGAGGAGCGGTCATGAGCTACCAGCCGGGCTTTGAAGAGATGGTGTACCTGTTAGAAACGCAGCCGGAGGCCTTCGAGAGGCCAGGCTCCGTCTTGCGTTCGCTTCACAGTGCACTCCAAAACAGGGAGCCGGTGGATGAAGAGGGCACGGCTCGTCGCCTTTACCAGGAGTACCGAGAAAGCGGAGCCGAACCGCTGACCGAAACTCCTATTCCATCGGCTAGCAGTGATTCAGCAGAGGAAGGTGGGCCAGATACAGCGTTCGCTGAGACCTGTGTGAAGTGTACCCAGGACGATGGATGCTGCCTTAAGGCTGGGAGCGTCAGTGACAAGGAGGATAGTTCACGCAAGGTTGAATGGCCCGCTGTTGATGACGCAATGACCTTGCTCGTGGTCGCAAGACCCCAAGAGAATGCCGCCTCAGGCCCGCTAACGGCCAATGTGGAAGTCGTATGGGAAGGCGAAACAAGCTGTCAAAACGGTCGTACTGACGATGTTCCTTGTATAGGGGCCTGTATCAATTCCTGTGGTGCTGTTGGATTCGACAGTGGAATACAGAAGCTTACCGAGCAGCAGGTCGATGTTCCTATCACTTACGACCAACCGACGCGATTGGCGGGAAGCCTTAACGATTTTATTCCCTTCGATATCACGCTGGGCTTTGTGGCCTTTGAAGCGGTACTCGGCGGCCGCTTATTGAATGGTCATGGCGGGCAGGCCAACTTCCTCCCCATGCAGTGTTTGCCGGGCAAAGATATTAGCCACTCCCTGAAGGTCATTCCTTATCCCTACATGAAGCTAGAAGGCGACGTTACCCTAGCTGTAGAAACCGTCATTATGACCAGTGAAGTGTCGGCGAGAGTGTCAGCAACGGGTACGCTTTCGGGTCAGTACGGTCGGCATACACTGGATTGGTCAAGCAGTGCCGAAGCCGCGGGTGGCGAGCCTAAGGGTATCCCACGCCAAAACGATGCGCCTGGTCTAATCGGCATTATGGTCGAGACAATACAGAAGATTGACCGCTACTTTTCCATGGGGAGTCCCAGTGACACGGTGGCGTACGATCGTTCTTCCATTGGTTCTGGCGTCATCATTAGCAAATCGCTGTCGTTTAAGCCCTCCGGGTTTGAGCTAGTGCCGGTGCCAAGCAGCCCAGATCTGCAGCTTAATATCGGCAGTCTGGAGTCGGTTCTCAGCCTGGGGGTGACAGGCAGAATTGACTTGATCGAAGTGATTGCATCAATTGCGTTAACCCCTGCTGGCGCCAATCGGATTCAGGATGCGCGCGCTCGAATAAAAGCAGGCGAGAAAGTGAACGCAACCATAGAAGGCTATCTGGAGCTGAGTGCAACAGGGTCGTTGCAGCATACCTTGGGCAAGGATGGTGTAGTTTCCTACCGCATACCGGCCTCCGGTGAGGGCATGGAGTTTAACGCTCGTGATGTGACAAGCGATTTCAGAGGAACATTGCAAATTCTCGGCTTAGCAGAAATAAAGCTCCATGTAGAAGGCAGTGTTTTCATGGTTAGAGCTCGGGCGGGCGTGCGCGGTTCTATTCATACCTCCTGGATGTGGGAAGTAAAGAACAACGACGAAGGCCAGCGGATGAAACGCTATACCTTTGAAGGCGTTAAGGTCACCGGGGAGGCTTATGCGGAAGTTACTTGGGGTGATGATGGAGAAGGGGGTGACAGCAGTGGAGCAGGAATTTCCTCCGAAGGTAGCTTTGAGTTGGTGGAAGGCGAAGAGAGTGAGAGTCTCTCGGAGCAAGTGAACTCTTCGATTGATGCGTCGAATACAAATGCAGCCAGTATGTCCAGCTCAGCGCGAGCGAAAGCATCGGGTACAGAAAAAATAGCCGAGATTGAAGGAGATGAGGGTGATGGAAAAACAATTTGGCCTAAGGAAGAGGGAGTATGGGTGCCTTTCTAAAAGGTTACTGAGTTGGGGGCTTTTTTTATGTTTATTGATGTTTCAGGAGCTAGCCATGGCGCAGCCAATTGATCGCCAGTACTGGGTGAATATTCATACCCAAGGTGCCGCGTGGACGTTAAGAATTAATGATATAAATGTGCGCTCTCATAAATTGACAGAGCAGTACTCTATTTCGTACCCGATTAGCACGAGCCTAAGGGAAGGGCAAAATACGGTGTCGTTCATTTATGCACCGTTAATAGAGCAGGATCCTGCAACGGGCGAGTTTATCCAAGGGCCCAAATCGACTTTTTATGTCGATGTCTCCATTGAGGCGATCAATACTAGCACCCAGCAGAAGGAACGCATTAATACGCTGCAGCTGCGTTACGATATGGATACTGGTGAGCTGGTAGATTTCCCCAACAATCCTGCCAATCCGCTTGGCGAGACGATACATCAGACCGAACATCTGCGTACACGTGGGGAGTTTCAGGTTAACTCGCCAGACAGATTAGTCATTGATAATGGTGATTTACTGGCTGCTGAACGGGTTGACATGAGCTTCCGCTTACTGGATACCATTCCCGATTTTCACTGGGTGAATGATGCGACGCCGCTGCAAGATACCCCACGACTTCGCCATGAGTTACGCCAAGCCTATGAGCGGTTACATCGCCTATTTGAAGAAGGTAAGACTGATGCAATCTTACGTGAAGGTGAGGCAATGTGGGGCCGCGCTGGGCTACTAATGGCTGGGGGGAAAAACGCCAGAGAATATACAGAATCTCTTCCTATCGCCTCACAGCTTGCAGGTCTCCGTGAGGAGCCTGGTTCTCCGCAGCTAGAGCCGTTGCGCCTTGCTGACGATCCTGCTGGTGATAGTTTAGAATTTATGGGTAATGGGCGCTTGGTTCGCATCTTACCCACCCCAATCCGCTGGTCATACCCCAATGAGCCTGATCGATTCCATCGACTGCCAGTTGTGTTTTATCGCACAGCATCAGGCGAGTGGCGTCTCGCAACGGTTGCTTCATGAAACCCATTGCCCGCAAAGGCGATCTCCATCGCTGCCCCATCCCCGGCCACGGCACCACGGAAATTATCACTGGTTCGCCCTCTTTTGTTGAGGGCCAGCCCGTGGCGCGGGTAGGTGATAAAACCGGCTGCGGCGCTACCATTATCGAAGGCTCAAGCCACTCTAACCATGATGGTAGGCCCACGGCTTATCTAGGCTGCAAAACCGATCATGGTGGCGAGATTATTACGGCGTCGAGCAGTGCCAGAGTTCAGCCATAGCGCCTATGCAAAATGACAATTGTGGAAGGAGCCAGGAATTGAACGGAGTCATTGGGCGGTTAGTGACAGGTGCCTTATTTGGAAAATATAGCGCTTTGGTTATCGCTTGGCTCGCCAGCGTTTGCTTGGTCAGCCTATCGCCCCGTGCCATGGCGCAGCCAATTGATCGCCAGTACTGGGTGAATATTCATACCCAAGGTGCCGCGTGGGCGTTAAGAATTAATGACTTGCATGTACAGTCTCATAGCACTACAGAGCAGTACTCCATATCGTATCCCATTAGCGTAAATTTGAAAGAAGGCGCCAATACGGTTTCCTTTATTTATGCGCCGATACTGGGAGATGAGACCACAGGGGAGTCAAAGCGTGATCCTGAAACAGGCGAGTTAATGCAGGGGCCTAAATCGACGTTTTGGGTCAACGTCACCATTGAGGCTATTAACACCCGTACTCAAGAGAAGGAGGGGATTCATACGTTGCAGCTACGCTACGATATGGAGACAGGTGAGTTGATAGATTTCCCCAAAAACCCTGCCAATGTTATCGGCGAGACGATACACCAGAGCGAACACTTGCGTACTCGCGGGGAGTTTCAGGTGAGCTCGCCGGATCGTCTAGTGGTGAGTAATGGGGAAAGTATAGAAGCGGAACGGGTAGATATGAGTTTCCGTTTGCTGGATACCATTCCCGATTTTCACTGGGTGAACGATGCGACCCCGCTGCGAGACAC
This sequence comes from Halomonas sp. FeN2, assembly GCF_020595105.1. Classification (NCBI taxonomy): domain Bacteria; kingdom Pseudomonadati; phylum Pseudomonadota; class Gammaproteobacteria; order Oceanospirillales; family Halomonadaceae; genus Halomonas; species Halomonas sp. FeN2. The sequence goes on along the minus strand of NZ_CP074200.1, from coordinate 2,365,892 downwards.
CCCACGTCTACGCCACGAGTTACGCCAAGCCTATGAGCGGTTACATCGCCTATTCGAAGAAGGCAATGCAGACGCCCTTGTGCGCGAATTTGAACCTGTTTGGGGTCGTGCCGGATTGTTGATGGCAGGGGGAAAGAGCGCCAGGGATTACATCGAATCAATGCCTATCGGTTCACAGTTAGTGGGATTGCACCAAGAGCCTGATGGGCCTCGCTTACAGCCATTGGATTTTGCTGATACCCCAGCTGACGATAGTTTGGAGTTTATGGGAGATGGGCGCTTGGTGCGTATTGTACCCAACCCGATTTATTGGTCTTATCCAGGCCAGCCGGATAAAGAAGAGGATGTAATGCCAATGATGTTTTATCGCACCTCTTCGGGAGATTGGCGGATTGCGGATGTTGATTCATGAAACCCGTTGCCCGCAAAGGCGACCTGCACCGCTGCCCGATTTCCGGCCACGGCACCACGGAAATTGTCACCGGTTCGCCCTCTCAGGTAGAGGGCCAGCCCGCAGCGCGGGTGGGTGATAAAACCGGCTGCGGCGCCACCATTATTGAAGGCTCCAGCCACTCTAACCATGATGGTAAGCCCACCGCCTACCTGGGCTGTAAAACTGATCACGGCGGCGAGATTATTACGGCGTCGAGCAGTGCCAAGGTTCAGCCGTAGCGCTTATGCGGAACGATGGAGTTACAAGGAGAGATGTCTTGAAAGGAGTCGTTAGTCGGTTAGTGGTAGGCGCCTCATTTGGAAAATACAGCACTTGGGGCCTCGTTTGTCTCGTCATCGCTTGCTTGGTCAGCCTATCGACAAGCGCCATGGCGCAGCCAATTGATCGCCAGTACTGGGTGAATATTCACACCCAAGGTGCCGCGTGGACGTTAAGAATTAATGATTTATATGTACAGTCTCATAGGTCGACTGAGTACTACTCTATTTCATATCCCATTAGCGTTAATGTAAAAGAAGGCGCCAATACGGTTTCCTTTATTTATGCGCCGCTGCTTGAGGATGAAGCAGGCAATTTATTGCAGGATGCTGAAACGGGCGAGTTAATGCAGGGGCCTAAAGAAAATTTCTTTGTCAACGTCACCATTGAGGCTATTAACACACAGACCCAAGCGAAAGAGGGGATTCATACGTTGCAGCTGCGCTACGATATGGAGACGGGCGAGTTGATAGATTTCCCCAAAAACCCTGCCAACGTTATCGGCGAGACGGTACACCAGAGCGAGCACTTGCGTACTAGGGGGGAGTTTCAGGTGAGCTCACCGGATCGTTTGGTGGTTGGTAATGGGGAAAGCATAGAGGCTGAACGGATCGATATGAACTTCCGTTTGCTGGATACCATTCCCGATTTTCACTGGGTGAATGATGCGGCCCAGCTGCAAGATACCCCACGGCTACGCCACGAGTTACGCCAAGCCTATGAGCGTCTGCATCGCCTATATGAGGAAGGTAATACTGACGCCATTTTGCGTGAAGGTGAACCCGTTTGGGATCGCGCTGGGTTGCTCATGGCAGGGGGCAAGAGTGCACGGGAATACATTGCTTCTCTTCCTTTCGCTTCACAAACTATAGGTATGCGCCAAGAGCCTGATGGGCCTCAGCTAGAACCACTGCGTCTTGCCAACGACCCCGCTGGCGATAGCTTAGAGTTTATGGGCGACGGACGCTTAGTACGCATTTTACCCAGCCCGCTTCGTTGGTCATACCCAAACCAAGCTAATCAAAAAAGCGATGTCTTGCCAGTGGTTTTCTACCGCACGGCATCTGGTGAGTGGCGTATCGCGACGGTGTCTGCATGAAACCCGTTGCCCGTAAAGGTGACCTCCACCGTTGCCCCATTCCCGGCCACGGCACCACGGGAATTGTCTCCGGTTCGCCCTCTCAAGTCGAGGGCCAGCCCGTGGCGCGGGTGGGGGATAAAACCGGCTGCGGCGCCACCATTATCGAAGGTTCCAGCCACTCCAATCACGATGGTCGGCCCACCGCCTACCTGGGCTGCAAAACGGATCATGGTGGAGAGATTATTACGGCGTCGAGCAGTGCCAAGGTTCAGCCGTAGCGCTTATGCGGAATGACAGTTGTGGAAGGAGACAGGAATTGAACGGAGTCGTTGGGCGGTTAGTGATAAGCGCATCATTTGGAAAATATAGTGCTTCGGTTATCGCTTGGCTTGCCATCGCTTGCTTGGTCAGCTTAGCGACCAGTGCCATGGCGCAGCCAATTGATCGCCAGTACTGGGTGAATATTCATACCCAAGGTGCCGCGTGGACGCTAAGAATTAATGATTTATATGTACAGTCTCATAAGTCGACTGAGTACTACTCTATTTCATATCCCATTAGCGTTAATTTAAAAGAAGGCGCCAATACGGTTTCCTTTATTTATGCGCCGCTGCTTGAGGACGAAGCAGGCAATTTATTACAGGATGCTGAAACGGGCGAGTTAACGCAGGGGCCTAAAGACAATTTCTTTGTCAACGTCACCATTGAGGCTATTAACACACAGACTCAAGCGAGGGAGGGAATTCATACGTTGCAGCTACGCTACGATATGGAGACGGGCGAGTTGATAGATTTCCCCAAAAACCCTGCCAACGTTATCGGCGAGACGGCACATCAGAGCGAACACCTGCGCACCCGTGGGGAGTTTCAGGTTAACTCGCCGGATCGTCTAGTGGTTGGTAATGGGGAAAGCATAGAGGCGGAACGGGTCGATATGAGCTTCCGTTTGCTGGATAACATTTCCGATTTTCACTGGGTGAATGATGCCACGCCACTGCGAGACACCCCACGGCTACGCCACGAGTTACGCCAATCCTATGAGCGTTTGCACCGCCTATTTGAAGAAGGTAATACAGACGCTATTGTGCGCGAATTTGAACCTGTTTGGGGTCGTGCAGGATTGTTGATGGCAGGGGGAAAGAGCGCCAGGGATTACATCGAATCAATGCCTATCGGTTCACAACTAGTTGGATTGCATCAGGAGCCAAATGGCCCACGTTTACAACCATTGGACATTGCTGATGATCCAGCAGACGATAGTTTGGAGTTTATGGGAGATGGGCGCCTTGTTCGTATTTTACCCAGCCCGATTTATTGGTCTTATCCAGGTCAGCCAGATAAAGAAGAAACGGCCATCCCTATGATGTTTTATCGTACATCAGCAGGTGAGTGGCGTATTGCGGCGGTTGCTTCATGAAACCCATCGCTCGCAAAGGCGACCTCCACCGCTGCCCCATTCCCGGCCACGGCACCACGGAAATTGTCACCGGTTCGCCCTCGCAAGTGAAGGGCCAGCCCGTGGCGCGGCTGGGTGATAAAACCGGCTGTGGGGGCACTATTATCGAAGGTTCCAGCCACTCCAACCACGATGGTAAGCCCACCGCGTACCTGGGCTGTAAAACCGACCATGGTGGCGAGATTATTTCCGCATCGAGCAGTGCCAAGGTGCAGCCTTGAAGGATCGTGTTAGTTTATGGAGTTGCAAAAGGCATATCACAGCATGAAAAAATGGGTGGCTTACTTTTGGATTATTGCGCTGACGCTGATCAGTGCACCAGCAATGGCACAGGAAACCGAGTATCAGTTTGGCGTTCGCTGGAGCGTTAATGGCTTAGCGTCATCAGTAGACATACAAGACGTTATGCTTGATTTTAAAGGGGTGCCGAGCGAGCAGAACACAATGTTGCCTATTACCCAGTATGTCCGTAATGGACGCAATGCCCTTCAGTTTTACGCTTGGCCAGTACCATCTGCTGAACCATTTGAAGAGCAGCACGAACTTCGCCTCTCCGTAGAGTATTGGGAGCCCGACGAAAATCCTAACATTGATGCTAAAACAGCGTTTGAAGTGGTGATGATGCCCGGCGTAAAAGACGCCAAGCCTGAGATCGTGTCAATAGATCAGGCCGCCCCCGTGCAGCCGCGAGAAAGCGATATTAGCTGGGATCAAGACTACTTTAAATTAACCGTTCCCTTCAACAACCGCCAACCGATGCCTACCTGGTGCTGGGAAGAGGGCGATGTACTAAACGACAATGATGCCACCCGTGCTAGCCTAACCCGCGAATATCGTCGGCTACATACGCTGTTTGCCGCAGGCGATAACGATGCCCTGTTAGCCGCCGCCTCGACAAGAACAACAGAGCTGGCTCTGGCCTCGGGGACCCCAGAAGACTACGTTCGGGATAGGTTTAGCTACAATCTGTACTTCGATAACCCGGATCTCTACCAGTTAGACGACTTCCCCGAAGAGCCCATGACGTTAAACTTGGGTGCAGATAATCGCGTGGCATGGCTGACCACAAAAGGAGTAAGTGAACCCATCCGTTTTAATAATGTTTCACAGGAAGGTCGTGCTAGCTACGTAAGCCTCTACTTCATTCGCCGCGATGGCCAGTGGGAAATCTGCCGATGAAACCCGTTGCCCGTAAAGGCGATCTCCACCGTTGCCCCATTCCCGGCCACGGCACCACGGAAATTGTCACCGGTTCGCCCTCGCAAGTGGAGGGCCAGCCCGTGGCGCGGGTGGGTGATAAAACCGGCTGCGGCGCTACCATCATCGAAGGTTCCAGCCACTCCAACCACGATTGTAGGCCCACGGCTTATCTAGGCTGCAAAACCGATCATGGTGGCGAGATTATTACCGCGTCGAGCAGTGCCAAGGTTCAGCCTTAGTGCTTATGTGGAATGATGGAGTTACCAGGAGCGATACCTTGAAAGGAGTCGTTAGTCGTTTAGTGGTAGGCGCACCATTCGGTAGCTATAGCGCTTGGGTTGTCGCGAGGCTCGCCATCGTGTGTCTGCTCAGCCTATCGTCCAGCGCCATGGCACAGCCAATTGAACGCGAATACTGGGTCAATATTCATACGGAAGGCGCAGCGTGGGTATTGCGTGTTAATGATGTGAATGTGCTGTCTCATCGCTTTATAGAACAATATTCTATCTCATATCCAATTAGTCCTAGCCTGAAAGAAGGTCAAAATACGATATCGCTTATTTATGCACCCCTTCTTGAAGACGACACAGGGTACCTCGCAAAGGATGAAGAAACCGGCGAGTATATACAGGCGCCTAAAGAAGACTTTTGGGTTGATGTTTCCATTGAAGCTATTAATACACGCACTCAGGAAAAGGAGCGCATCAACACTCTGCAACTTCGGTATGACATGGAGGAAGGTGAGCTTATAGCCTCTCATCAGAATCCTGCCAATATAAATGGTGAAACGGTGCATCAAACTGAACACCTGCGCACGCGGGGAGAGTTTGTTGTGAGTTCGCCGGATCAATTACTAACTGGTAGTGGACAAAGTATAGAAGCTGAGCGGGTAGATATGAGTTTCCGTTTGCTGGATACCATTCCCGATTTTCACTGGGTGAATGAGGCCACGCCGCTGCAAGACACCCCACGACTTCGCCATGAGTTACGCCAAGCCTATGAGCGTCTGCACCGCCTATTTGAAGAAGGGAATACAGACGCTATTGTGCGCGAATTTGAGCCTGTTTGGGATCGAACTGGTTTGCTGATGGCCGGGGGGAAGAGTGCCAGAGAGTATGCTGAATCACTGCCTGTTGGCTCACAACTAGTTGGATTGCATCAGGAGCCAAATGGCCCGCGTTTACAGCCTTTGGACATTGCGGATGATCCAGCAGACGATAGTTTGGAGTTTATGGGAGATGGGCGCCTTGTGCGTATTTTACCTAGCCCGATTTATTGGTCTTATCCAAGTCAGCCAGATAAAGAAGAAACTGCTATTCCTATGGTGTTTTATCGTACATCAGCAGGTGAGTGGCGTATTGCGGCGGTTGCTTCATGAAACCCGTTGCCCGTAAAGGCGACCTTCACAGCTGCCCCGTCGCCGGCCACGGCACCACGGAAATTGTCACCGGTTCGCCCTCTAGAGTAGAGGGCCAGCCCGCGGCGAGGGTGGGGGATAAAACCGGCTGCGGCGCCACCATTATCGAAGGTTCCAGCCACTCCAACCACGATGGCAGGCCCACGGCTTATCTAGGCTGCAAAACCGATCATGGTGGCGAGATTATTACCGCATCGAGCAGTGCCAAGGTTCAGCCGTAGCGAGGGCGCTGTTCGTCTCGCCATTTTAATATCAATATTTAAGTTGAGGGTGGTTAATGATTAGCCTTTTAAACATTAAGAAAGGATACGGTCTTTTCTTTATATTTGGTGCCTGTGGTTTTTTCATCGGTCTATTCTTATTTTTTGGTTTGGTGATGATTCCTTTTTATGATTACGGGCGCAGTATGTTCTGGGATAAAGTGCCTACTGTTATTTTAGAAAAGGATATGGTGGAAGTGTCAGGGGGAAGACGGCATTCATCTCCGAGTTACAGACCCGAGATCAGCTATACGTATACATATGAAGGAAGTCGGTACGTTAATAATGATGTTAGTAACTATGACAATGTTTTATCTAAAGACCCCAACTGGCTTGATCGCGAGCTTGAGCATTCTAGGCAAGGTGTGAATACATTCGTTGCTTGGGTTAATCCTTCAAACCCAAGCGAGTCCTATCTTGTGAGGAATATTTGGAAAAGCACTACGTTTTTAGGCACTTTGATGGGAGTCGTGTTCGCTTTTGTAGGTTTGATTTTAGTGCGCATATCCTTAGTAAAGGCGAATTGAATTTGGCATAGATGACGCGGAGTACCTAGATGCTCAGGAAGAAGAGCTTGAAGGCAAAATTCAGTAAGTTAATCAGTTATTGAGTGAGTGACTGTCATCAAGTAAAGGCCGTGGTTTTGTTTGATAAAACGAATCACAGCAGCGTGACTCTTAGCGCCTCGAGCAGCGCCAAGGTGCAGCGGTAGTGCTTATACGGAATGATGGAGTTACACGGAGACAGGAGTAGGGGCTAGGTGGTTCGTAGTAGATAAACTATTTAGGAAATAAGATGCTTATCCATTGAGCGAATGCTAAGTGGGTAAGCATTCTAAGTGTAAGCAAGGGCAGCCAGCGTCGGCTGCCCTGTTGTTATAGCTTCCAGCCTAGGCTGGGCAGCTTTGTTGCAAATCCATCGCGGCTTCATAGATATCGTTGGCAGAGTCGCCAACCTCTTCCAAGTAATCATCAATGGTCTGCTGCAGCACGGGGCCCCATTCAGGATCTTCCAGTGCGTCTTCGATGACGACGAACTCATGTCCGGCTTCGACGGCTTCTTCACGCCCTTGGCGTATCATCTCGTCGTAAACCTCCGCCGCGCGAAGCGACCACTCTAAGCCGCTGTGGTCATCAATCACCTGCTGTAAATCGGCCGGCAGGCTGTCGTAGCTGCGCTGGCTCATGGTGGCGAACAGCGAAAGGTCATAGAGGGGGACTTCGGTATGGTACTGCGCTAGTTCGTTCAACCGGAAGGTTTTCATGCCTTCCCAGTTGAAGCTGAGGCCGTCGACGACACCACGCTGCATGGAGGTAAACACATCCGGCGCTGGCATACCCACGGCTTGGGCGCCTAGGCGCTCGAACATATCACCCACCACGGGCGTGGGGCGGCGTAGGCGAAGTCCCTCAAGATCAGCCGGTGTTTCAATCAGTTGATCCTTGGTATGCAGATAGCCTGGGCCGGTAGTGAACAAGAACAGAGGGCGCGTGTCGGCGTACTCCTGTTCAAAGTATCCCTGATCGTAAAGCGACTGGAGTATGCAGGCTCCTTGGCGGGCGCTTGATGAGACCCCCGGCAGCTCGACGACTTGCGTGAGGGGAAAGCGGCCCGCCGTATAACCTTGGGCAGAGGCACCAATATCGGCGATACCGCTGACAGCACTTTCGTAGGTTTGAGCCGATTTCGCTAGTGTCTGGCTGGGGAAAACTTCTACTGTCAGCTGCCCATCTGACGCCTCCTCGACGCTTTCAGCCCAGGCTTGAAACAGCTCACGGTCTATCATTGAGCCACCCGGCCAAACGTGCGCCACTCGAAGTGTGGTACTAGCTTCCACGGCGGGGGCCGCGAATGAGACGGCGAACACGCCAAACAGCGTCGCCTTGGCTAGATGTGTGGGTAGTTTATTCATTGTCGTTATCCTGATGGCTAGTCAACGGGGTACGTTTTTGTAACTGTTTTTATGACTGCTTTTATGCTGGCTTAAAGATCCAACACAAGGGTTTTGCTCTTGGCTCTGGAGCAGCAGGGCGTGAACTGGTCGTTGGCCGCGTGCTCATCGTCATCCAGGTATAAATCCCGGTGGTCGGGTTCGCCTTCAAGCACACGGGTTAGGCAGGTGCCGCAGACGCCTTGCTCACAGGACACCATGATGTCGATGCCATTTTCGGCCAGCACTTGGTAGACCGTTTTGTCGGCGGGCACGGTAAAGGCGGCGCCGCTGCTGGCGATACGCACCTCGAAACTGCCGTCATCTTCGCTGGTTGTTTCCGCGCCTGCAAAGTACTCGGTATGCAGTTGGTCGGCTGGCCAGCCACACTGTTTACCTGTGGATATGACGGCGTTAATAAATCCGCTAGGGCCGCAGACGTAGACCTGGGCATCAGCCTCTGGCTCATTAAGCAGTTTTTCCAGGTCGAGGGCTGGGGCCGCGGTGTCGTCGTCCAGATAGAAGTGCGCTCTCTTGGCAAAACTTGATGTCTTGATACGATCGCGAAAGGCCATTCGCTCGGCAGAGCGCGCGCAGTAGTGCAGCTCGAAGTCTGCCTCGGTGCGCGCTAAACGCTCTGCCATGCAAAGCAATGGCGTAATGCCAATTCCGCCCGCCAGCAGATAAGTTCGTTTAGCTGGCTTGAGCGGGAAGTGATTTTTAGGGGCGCTAATGAGTAAGAGGTCACCCTCTTGAACTTCATCATGCATGGCGACGGAGCCTCCTCTGGAGGCCTCATCACGCAATACGCCGATCAAGTAGCGATCCCGCTCTTCAGAGTGGTTGCACAGCGAGTATTGCCGGATTACCCCCTCTTTCACCTGCACGTCAATGTGGGCGCCAGCGCTAAAGGGGGGCAGCGGTCGACCATGCGGGTCGGCAAGCTCAAAGGTGGCAATGCCAAGCGCCTCCTCATGGCGAGCTTTTACCTCGACAATAAGCGATAGAGAGGGGTGGCTCATGCCGTTGCCTCCTGGGGTTGCTCGGCCTGCTCCTCTTTTAAGATGCGATCAATAATGCGGCGCGCTTGTACGCCCCCGCCGTCAATATTGAGTTTCAGCAGTTGGCGGTCGGGATAGCGAAGTAGGTTACGCTGCTGTGCCTCGAGCATCTCAAGATCCTCTTCGAAGATCTTGCCCTGGCCCTCGCGGATCTTGTCGGTGAGCGCCTGATCTTCCGGCTTGAAGTTGCGGGCCATTCCCCAGAAGTACCAGATAGAGGTGTCTGATTCTGGGGTGATAAAGTCGACTACGATACTTGAGGCTTTTACATTGGCCGGTGCGTTGGCCCCGCCATTGCCCGCGTGGGCCACGCCGACTTCAATTAACACATGGCTGGGCGGGGTAAAGCGGCAAATCTGCCAGCGATCAACGGGTACGTCGTCGGCAAGCCCGTTACCCCTAAGGGCGGCCTGCCAGAAAGGCGGCGCGGGGATATTCTCCATCTCGCGGCTGGTGACCACCTCATCGCCGCTAACCGTTGTTTTTGGTGCGGCTTCCTCTATCTCTGGCTGGCCAATGCTGGAGGCGTGCACATAGGTCTCATGGGTAAGGTCCATGAGGTTGTCGATCATCAGGCGATATTCACACTGAATATGGTAGAGGCCGCCGCCATAAGCCCAGTCGGGGTTGTTTGCCCAGTGCAGCTCGGGGATCAGATCGGCGTCAGCTTTATCGGGGTCGCCGGGCCAGATCCAGATAAAGCCGTGGCGTTCTTCAACAGGATAGGCACGATTGCTTGGGAAGCCGCGAACCCGCTGGCCGGGCATACTGTCGCATTTGCCGCTGCAGTTCATTTCAAGGCCGTGGTAGCCGCAAACCAGCTTGCCATCACGGACAAAGCCCAGGGAGAGTGGCGCGCCACGGTGGGGGCAGAAATCCTCCACGGCGGCTACGCGACCTTCATCGCCGCGGAAGAAAACTAGTTGCTTATTGCAAATAGTTCGCCCGAGTGGCTTTTCGGTAAGCTCATCAGGGGTGCAGGCGACGTACCAGGTGTTCATTGGAAAGGGGGTTTGTTGAGTCACGGTTAACTCCTTATGGTTTAGTGTTGTAATTATGCTTATTGGATCCAAAGTAAAGGCTAGGAAGGTTTTTGCAGTCAACCTATACTTTCGTAGAGTTCGCCAATAAATAGCTAAACAGTGTTGATATGAGAGAAAAATTAAATGAGTAACAACGATAAAAGTGTCGTCAGCCGGCTGCGTAAATTGATCAGCGAGGGGGAGTACTCTCCTGGCGAGCGCCTTGGGGAGGTTGCGGTTGCGGAGCAGCTGGGTGTTTCGAGAACGCCGGTAAGGCTTGCATTTCGAACTTTAGAGCAGGAGGGGCTGCTGCAGCAGGCAGGCAAGCGTGGGTTTATGGTGCGTGAGTTTACCCAGGTGGATGTGCACTGCGCGGTTGAGGTTCGCGGGGTATTGGAGGGGCTGGCTGCTCGGCGGCTTGCTGAGCAGGGCCTGCCGCCGAGTGTTGATAAGGAATTGAGGTTTTGGATCCAAAAAGGGAGGACGCTGATCGACAAAGGCTACCTTTTGGAATCAGATATTAATCAATGGAGTGAGCTTAATGCACATTTTCACGGCATTATTATTGACTCTATCGGCAGCGGTGTCGTGGCGGATGCCATTGCCAGGAATAATCACCTGCCTTTTGCTGCCGCCGACTCAATCATTATTGATGGTGATGACTTAGAGCGTGAATTTAAAAAATTGCAGTTAGCTCAGTTCCATCATGAGCTTATATTTCAGTCACTTAAGAGGGGAGAGGGAGCCAGAGCCGAAATGCTGATGCGCGAACATGCGCTGATCGGGCTACGGTACCCTGAGCTGCTGGCAGATTCTGAATAAAAATACCGATAATTTAGTTATATAGTGTAATTAAACCAAAGTATTAAATTAATAAAATCTTTTATATTCAGTAGTTTGTGTTATCAGAAAGATATATAGCCTCCATTGTAATTGACAGATGGAGGTTTTTTTTGCAGCTTTGGTACGTAGTGCGGATCAGAGTTCGCATTGAGAACAATTACAACTAGCCACTACGACCAAAAGCAGAGACAAACAATGAAAATTAACCACTTTGTCGCGTGTGTTCTTCTCGCTCCCTGTGCGCTTGCTTCTCAGGCCCATGCATTTGATGTTGTAGAAGCCGGGCAGCCTATCGTTACCGGAGAGCCCAGCCGTGTAGGCCCACCCTGGAATCATCGATCAACGATTAATATTCCAGGCACCAAAACAGATATTGCCTTTGGGGGGTACGTTAAACTCGATGCGTTTTACGACTTCGACTACGACCTGGGGACATCAACTAATCCTTACGCCGTTATGAACCCCGGTAATAGAACCGATGGTCGAACCAGCTTTACGGCCTATGAGTCCCGCCTGAATTTCCGCACCCACACCGCCACTGACTATGGGCGTTTATCGACTTACTTCGAAGGGCATTTTGTTCCTGATGGTAAGTTCGGGCTACGCCATGCGTATGGCGAACTGAATGGTTTTCTCGCCGGGCAAACGTGGTCAAATTTTATGAGCTTCGTGGGCGGAACACGCACCCTGGCACTAGGGGATCCTAAGGGCTACGCCTTCGAGCGGCAGGCTCAGTTGCGCTATACGCAGCCTGTTGGGGAAGGGAGTTTCTCGGTTGCATTGGAAAACCCCACTACGGTTATAGCCCGCAATGATGCTTCAGTAGCCGATGGGGAGAGTCAGCTGCCAGATTTGACGCTGCGCTACGAATATAAGCGTTTATTTGCGCTATCGGGGATAGCACGCCAGCTTTCGACCAATAACATCACCAATACCATTGATGACGAAGTCACTGGCTATGGGGTGCAGGCACAGTTTAATTTGCCATTTAATGCGTCAACCAGCTTGCGAGGCAGTGCCACCTACGGTGAAGGTATCGGTAACTATATGGGTAACCCTGGCAATGTAGGTCACCGTAACGCACCTGACGTCTATGTGAAGGGTAACAATCTTGAAACGATTGAAACCCAGGCATTTGGTCTCTCACTGAATCACTACTGGACGGATAGCTGGTTTAGCTCTGTGGGCGTTTCGCGTCTTGAGCAAGACCTACCCGCAGGCTATGGCGATCATTTCGAAACGCTCAACTATGGGTTTGCCAATGTGATTTGGGATGTTACCGAGCGCATGACGGTAGGACTTGAGTACCAGCATGCGGATATCGAGCAGGTGAATGGGGTCTCCAATGATGCTAGTCGCCTTCAGGCGAGTGCCACCTTCCAATTCTAGCGCTCTACGCGTTCTCGTGAGGTGACTGTGTAAGTGATTTACCGCTGTTTCGATGACGTTTTAGGCTGGCGATTTGCCAGCCTTTTTTGGTCACGTATGGAAAAAAGGGGGGCTCAAGCGTACATAGAAGGGCGTAGATTAAAGAGGTGAACGAGCGGTTTATTCGGCTGAGTGCTCAAGCAGAATGGCCATGCCTTGACCGCCGCCAATGCAAGCGGCCGCTATGCCATAGCGCAAGCCATCACGCTTGATTTGTCGGGCCAAGGACATTGCTAGCCGCAAGCCCGTTGCAGCCAGTGGGTGCCCAATGGCGATAGCTCCGCCATGAACGTTGAGCTTGGTTGGGTCGAGATCCAGCTCACGTGCAACTGCGAGCACCTGCGCACCCTGAGCCTCGTTGATTTCGAAGCGGTCGATATCATCGAGAGTGAGGCCGCTACGTTCCAGCAGTAGCCGAATGGCGGGTGCCGGTCCAATACCCATGATCTCGGGGGCTACGCCAACCACGATCGTGGCGCATAGGCGTGCGAGAGATGACCTGGCCGCGTGAGTCCCTGCCATCACCAGCGCCGCTGCTGCGCCGTCGACCACGGCGGCGCTGTTACCAGCCGTTTGTACACCGCCGTCGTATACCGGCGGCAATTGGTTCAATACCTTCCGAGGCGAAGGCCGAATATGTGTGTCTTGGTCTACCCGGGTAATTTTACGAGGTAGGCGAATGCGCCTATCACTATAACCGGGGAGGGAGAAGGTTTCGTTTTCAACAGCAATGATATCCGCGGAGAGAATCCCTTGCGCTTGGGCTTCGACCGCCCGGGAGAAGCTGCGCTCCGCATAGGCGTCTACCTGCTCACGAGTGATGGCATAGCGCTGCGCCAGTGTGTCGGCGGTCTGAATCATCGATACATTGGGTGCCGGATCCATTAGCGCTTCCCACAGGAAGTCTTTGAAGGCCACCTGTGCACCCAGTTTGAAGCCACCTCTGTGCGTGTAGGCTGCAATTGGGTTGCGGGTCATGGATTCCGTGCCGACGCACAGCACGCAATTGGCCTGCCCGAGTGCAATCTGTTCCGCAGCTTGTTTCAACAGCTCAAAACCGGTGCCGCAAACACGCTGTGTGTGTAGCGCAGGCACCTCCTGAGGGACGCCTGCATACAATCCAATATGGCGGGGGAGTAAATAGGCGTCGAAACTTGCCTGTGCCACCGACCCAGCGATCACCGAATCAACGCTTGCCGGTGGTGTACCGCTCATGTCCAGTACTGCCTTGGCGACCCAGATGCCCAGATCCGTGGGGGAGATCGCCCCCAGTACACCGTTCAGGTCGGTGAACGGTGTGCGTACAGCGGCAACTAAATGGGTATCCTCAAATGCCGTGTAGTGCCCGCGTGTCATAGTTATTCTCCCAAAATAGCGTAGCGGGCGGCGTATAGCTGCCCGTGCGCTCTGGTGGCGGCTGACGCCCTGATGTTAACAGTGCCGGTAGTTAAGACGCTGGGCTGGTGGGCAGGATAATGCGTGGATCGTGGGGGGGCTCAGCGTAGAGACAGGCCACGAGATCCGAGTAGCGCTCGCGAACTAGGCGTTGATTCACCGAGCCCTTGTCGGTCAGTTCACCGCGGTCAACGGAAAGCGGTTGATCGAGCAGTAATAGGCGCTCTAAACGCATGGAGCTTGACTGGCCGCGGCAGTGGGTTGCCAGGCGCTGTGCGAACCACTGGTGCAGGCTGGCGTCGGTGGCCAGAGCCTCAAGGGAGCTATCCGCTGAGCCAAGCTTCTGCTCGCAGGCGGGAAGGTTCAGCACGACGATGCCCGTCAGGTAGTCACGCCCTTCGCCGACCACCACGATGTCTTGTACCAGCGGGGCAAAGTGCTCGACAAGGTTTAGGCGCAGGGTGCCCACATTGACCCAGGTTCCGGTCACCAGTTTGAAATTCTCGCTTAGCCGGCCGTCAAAGATTAGCCCCCGTTCGGGGTGGTCTGGGTCAAGAAGGCGCATGGCATCTCCGGTACAGTAGTAGCCTTCGTGGTCAAACGCCTCACTGGTTCGCTGGGTGTCGCGCCAGTAGCCTGGAGTGATGTTGAGGCCCTTGAGGCGCGCCTCCCACTTATCATCCGTCGCTACCAGTTTCAGCGCCATGCCAGGTACGGGCTGCCCGATCAACCCCGGTGTCTCGCTGGGCTCTTCGGTGCAAAATGCCAGACATGCTTCGGTAGAGCCCAGCCCCGTCAACATGGGAACTGGAGCCCCGCGCGTCTGTTTGCCTAGGCTCTCTAAGGCGGTGCGCACATGGGCGGGCAGTACGGCCCCCCCGAAGTGCAGCATTTCCAGGTCACGGAAAAAGGCTTCACGCAGGGTGTCATCGTTACGCAAGTGCTCGACTAGTGCTTCAAACCCTTTGGGAACATTGCAGTAAAACGTCGGCGACACTTCGCGCAGATTCTCGACGGTTCGCTGAACCCCCTGGGCGGTGGGGTTACCGTCATCAATGTATAACGAGCCTCCGTTATGCATTGCCATCCCCAAAATCGTATTGCCGCCGAAAGTGTGGTGCCAGGGGAGCCAGTCGACTAACACCGGGGTGCGCCGTTCTAGAAAGCTCAGCCGTTTCGCCAGCATGGCTTGGTTACTGCATAGCATGCGATGGGTGTTAATCACCGCTTTCGGCATGCCCGTCGACCCTGAGGTAAACAGTAGTTTAGCGATACTGTCAGGCGTTACACGGGCGTGGGCATCGTCAACCTCTGCGCTTGCCGGCGTCGCTGCCAGTGAGTCAAACGCCAGGGCCCGCTGAGCTGGTACCTTGGCCACACAGGTGACGTTATTATCGCAAACGGCTGCCAGTGCCTTGCCAAAGCGCGTCTCTTCATCGACAAATAGCATTCCTGGGGTTACCAGCTCCACCACATGCCTAAGCTTAACGAAATCCTCAGACAGCAGCGCGTAAGAGGGCGACACCGGCACGTAGGGAATGCCCACATGCATGGCGGCACAGGCAAGCAGAGCATGTTCGATGCTGTTTCCCGACAGCACCATCAGCGGCCGCTCCGTCGACAGGCCATGATCAATCAGTGCTTGTGCCAGACGAATCACTTGTGGCATTGCTTCACCGAAGGTTAGCGTTCGCCACCTGTGTCGACCCTCTTCTCGCTCAGCCAAAAAGGGGCTCAGTGGTGTTTCGCTTGCCCAATGGGTTAGGCGCTGGGTCATGCTGCTGGGATAGCTGGGAACATCGCCCCCGTGTAGTCGGTACTCATGGAGGGGTGGCTTGGTAAGCGGAGGGGGGAGTGACATGAATAGCTCCATAGCGAAAAATCTTGGATTTGTTGTGTGCTGTCATCTTGGCGAATATAGTTATAGTTGTTAACTAGATGATTGGCTAGGATGCTGATTTAAGACCTTGGTTGTAATTATTTAAATAAGATGGGAATTGACGCATGACCACATCTAAAAAAAGCACGTCTGTTCAGCAAGTTGAGCCCGAAGAAAAAGAGCCGACTTCTGTCGCCGGCCTGGTGCTTGAAAATCGCCTTGGGTACGCCTTGAGAAGGGCTCAACTCTCCGTTTTTAAACATTTTAATGAGGCCATGCAGGAGTATGAAATACGCCCTGCCCAGTTCTCTTCGCTCGTGGTGATTGAAGGCTATCCCGGCATCACCCAAACCAATTTAGCCAAAATACTGGACATTGATCCGCCCAGAATCGTTAGCTTAATTAATAATCTGGAGGAAAGAGGGCTTGCTCTGCGGGTGCGATGTAAGCGAGATCGGCGCTCCCACGGGATTTTTCTTAGCAAAAAAGGGGAAGCCTTAACCGAACAGCTAAAAGAACTGGCTGAACAGAGTGATATCAATGCAACTCAAGCACTTAGTGAAATTGAGCGGCGCCAATTGCTGTCTCTTTTAGTGAAAATATACGCAGCGGATACCATCGAGGAATAAAACTTTAGGCGTATTTTTGTCGGCAACGCTTGCATGCTCTCTCAAAGACAATTACTTATATTAAGTAACTAGTTTGGTTGTGACGGTCTCGCGGTGTATAGCGCAAGGTGTGTTTCAGCCATACAGCGAACTCCAAAAACAAGAGACGAAGCGATGAGCAGCTTAGCGACGGTACCGACAATCGGCACTGCATTGATGCGCCGTAGCCTTGAGACACCCTGTAGGGTTGCCGCGATAAGCGGCGGCTTGCTGGTCGCAGCACTCGCGATCATCACCGTCGTTAGTATTCTTGGCCGGTGGCTAGCCAGTGCGCCAATCTTAAGTGAACTGCCTATATTGGAATGGGTGGGCCCCATCACTGGCGATTACGAGCTGGTGGAAATGGGTACTGCCATTGCCGTTTTTCTGTTTTTACCTTACTGCCATCTTCGCGGTGGGCATGTCACGGTGGATCTACTGGTCATGCATGCGCCGCCCATGGTTCAACGCCTGCTCGCTGTTGTCGCAGAAACGCTTTTTTTGGTGGTGGCAGGGTTAATGACCTGGCGCCTCTATCATGGCTTGCTCGATAAACGACGCTATATGGAAACCAGCATGCTGCTGGATATACCGCTCTGGTGGGGGTATGTCGGTGGTCTGGTGGGGTTCGCGCTGTTGACGCTGGTGTGTCTCTATCGCACCTGCGATGCGTTTACTTACGATCCGCATCAGCCAGGTTCTAAACAAAATAGTTCGAATCAAAATAGTCCGACTCAAGGCAGCTCGGCTAAAGAAAGCTCCGCCCAGGGAGACCTGTGATGACACCACTCACTTTGGGCGCTAGCGGCTTTGTGGTACTGCTATTCATGATGGCTACGCGTATTCCTATTGGCCTGGCCATGCTAGTTGTCGGTGCCGTAGGTATGATGCTGATCACTGGCCCGATGGGCATTTTAAATGGCTTAAAGACGCTCCCTTACGAACACTTTTCCAGCCATACGCTATCCATCATTCCGCTTTTCCTGCTTATGGGACAGTTTGCGGCGAGAGCCGGTCTCTCCCGAGCCATGTTTCAGGCGGCCAACGACTGGCTGGGTCACCGCCGCGGTGGGCTGGCGATGTCTACCATAGGCGCTTGCGGCGCTTTTGGGGCCATCTGTGGCTCTTCGCTGGCTACCGCCGCCACCATGACCAAAGTGGCGCTGCCCGAAATGGAGCGTCAAGGGTATCGCGGCAGCCTGGCGACCGGCGCACTGGCCGCTGGCGGCACCCTGGGCATTTTGATTCCCCCTTCTGTGGTGTTGGTTATCTACGCAATTCTGGCCGAGCAAAACATTAATGAAATGTTTGCCGCCGCCCTGGTGCCGGGTTTGTTAGCGGTGTTCAGCTATATGCTGGCCATCTCGCTTTACGTGCGCTTTTTCCCTGACAGTGCGCCGAGTAAAGCGAAAGCATCCCGGAGCGAGCGTTGGCGCTCACTGCTGGAGGTTTGGCCAGGAGCAGCGATCTTTATCGTGGTGATTGGAGGCATCTATACCGGTATCTTTACGCCGACCGAAGCCGCAGCCGTCGGTGCGGTCTCCACCGGTGCCCTGGCAATAACAAGAGGCGGACTGCGTTGGAGCGGCCTGCGGGACTGTGTGCTTGAGACCGCGGTGACCTCGGCAATGATCTTCTTCATTGTCCTTGGCGCCAGTGTCTTCAATAGCTTCCTTGCCCTGACCCAGCTTCCGCAAATGACCGCCGGTTGGATAGTGGGGCTCGAGATCAGCCCCTGGGTGGTTCTGGCCGGCATTCTGTTCTGTTATTTGGTGCTTGGCTGCTTTATGGACAGCCTCTCGATGATCCTGCTCACCGTGCCTATCTTTCTGCCCATCGTCACCGGGATGGACTTCGGCATGCCCGCAACGGATGTGGCGATATGGTTCGGTATTTTAGCGCTGGTGGTCGTCGAGGTTGGCATGATCACGCCGCCGGTGGGGCTGAACATTTTCATTATCCACTCCATGGCGCCACGCATTCCTTTAACGGAAACCTTTAAAGGCATCCTGCCTTTTTTAGCGGCCGATCTTATTCGCATTATTTTGCTGGTGCTCTTCCCCGCCATCTCGCTTGGCTTCGTTTACTTAATAAATTGATCAAGGTGGTCACATGTCCCATGACTCGAGCCAGCGAAGGTTAACGTCCATCGTGATGGCGAGGAGATAGCTAAGCGAAAAGTTCAGCGCTGAACAGATTGTTAAACAGTCGTTTTTGATAAGTAACGTTGTAAGTCGTTCGATAAAACCTGAGGAGTAAGAGATGAGTAACTACCAAGATCGCTGGCAAACCGTGAAAGTAAACGTCGAAGAGGGCATTGCCTGGGTGACGTTGAATCGCCCTGAAAAGCGCAACGCCATGAGCCCGACGCTCAACCGTGAAATGATCGATGTGCTGGAGACCATCGAGCTGGATCAAGAGGCCCACGTACTAGTGTTGACCGGCGAGGGTGAATCCTTTTCAGCCGGTATGGATCTTAAAGAGTACTTCCGCGAGATCGACGCCAGCCCCGAGATCGTTCAGGTCAAGGTGCGCCGCGACGCCTCTACCTGGCAGTGGAAGTTACTGCGTCACTACGCCAAACCCACCATTGCCATGGTTAATGGCTGGTGCTTTGGCGGCGCTTTCTCGCCGCTGGTTGCCTGCGATTTGGCGATTGCCGCCGACGAGTCGGTATTCGGTCTTTCCGAAATCAACTGGGGTATTCCCCCAGGCAACCTGGTTAGCAAAGCCATGGCCGACACCGTGGGTCACCGTGAAGCGCTCTACTACATCATGACCGGGGAAACATTTACCGGCCCCCAGGCGGCCAAAATGGGGCTGGTTAACAGAAGCGTGCCATTGACTGAATTGCGCGAAGCCACCCGCGAGCTGGCAGCAACGTTGCGCGATAAGAACCCCGTTGTGATGCGTGCTGCCAAGACGGGCTTCAAAATGTGCCGCGAACTGACCTGGGAGCAGAACGAGGAGTATCTCTACGCCAAGCTCGACCAGGCGCAGCAGCTTGATCCTGAGCAGGGGCGCGAGCAAGGGCTGAAGCAGTTCCTTGATGACAAGAGCATCAAGCCAGGGCTAGAGAGCTACCATCGATAAGTACGGGATCTGAACAACAACAATCGATAATCCTTTAAACGAGAGGTCGTCATGGATCTGAAACTGTTAATTGGTGGAGAGCAGTGTGCCGCTGAACAAAACGCGAACTTTACTCGGGCCAATCCGCTGACTGGTAACGTCGTCATCCAGGCTGCGGCGGCCTCTGCCGCCGATGCTGCTCGGGCAGCAGAAGCAGCCGCGAAAGCATTTCCTGCCTGGTCAAGAACGGGGCCCGGCGAGAAGCGCGCCAAGCTGCTAAAGGCCGCAGAGGCCATGGAGGCACGCCAAGCCGATTTTATCGAACGCATGGTGGATGAAACTGGCGCTACGCCAGGCTGGGCAGGTTTTAACGTGATGGTCGCCGCCAGCATTCTACGCGAGGCCGCGTCGCTGACCACGCAAGTGGGGGGGGAGGTCATCCCTTCTAACGTACCCGATAACTTAGCGATGGGCGTGCGCGTGCCCTGCGGCGTGGTGGTGGGCATTGCGCCCTGGAACGCACCGATTATTCTTGGCACCCGTGCCATCGCCACACCGCTGGCGTGCGGCAATACGGTGGTACTCAAGGCTTCTGAACAGTGCCCCGGAACCCACCACCTGATTGGGGAGGTGCTGATCGAGGCGGGCCTGGGCGATGGCATCGTTAACGTGGTGACCAATGCGCCCCCGCAGGCCGCCGAGGTCGTCGAGGCGCTGATCGAACATCAAGCCGTGCGCCGTATCAATTTCACCGGCTCGACCGAGGTAGGACGCATCATTGCCGAAAAGGCAGCGCGCCATCTCAAGCCGGTATTGCTGGAGCTGGGGGGCAAAGCCCCATTCGTGGTACTTGAAGATGCTGACCTTGACGCCGCCGTGGAGGCCGCTGCCTTTGGCGCCTTCTTCAATCAGGGGCAGATCTGTATGTCCACTGAGCGGCTGATTGTGGTGGATGCGGTCGCTGATGCCTTCGTCGAAAAACTGGCTCGCAAAGCACAAACGCTGCGCGCGGGCGATCCCCGGGGAGAAGGTAACGCGCTGGGTACGCTGATCAATCGCGAATCGGGCGAGAAGCTCAACACCCTGCTTGACGACGCCCAACGGCATGGCGCTCGTTTAGCCTGTGGCGGTAAGGCCGAAGGCGTCATTATGCAGCCTACCGTGGTCGATGGGGTTACCAAGGCGATGCGCCTCTATGGCGAAGAGTCGTTTGGCCCGGTGGTGGCGCTGATGCGTGTCAAGGATGAGGAGGAAGCCCTGCGTGTGGCGAACGATAGTGAATATGGCCTGTCTGCCGCCGTCTTCAGCCGCGATACCGCCCGGGCGATGCAGTTTGCCCAACGCATTGAGTCGGGTATTTGCCATATCAATGCGCCCACCGTCCACGATGAGCCGCAGATGCCCTTTGGCGGCGTTAAATCGAGCGGCTATGGACGCTTTGGCGGTAAGGCCGGGATTGAGGAGTTCACCGACCTGCGCTGGATGACTCTGCAGCTTGGCCCGCGCCATTACCCTATTTAGATTAGCCAGGAACTTATGTCTTACAAGAAAGCGAAGTAAATAAGGAGTTCATTACAATGACAATAAAACCCACACTCGCCAGCCTCGCGTTGTTAAGCGGCATACTCTTCAGCGCTAGTGGCTACGCCCAAGACACGGTGACCCTGCGCTTGCACCACTTTGCTGCCCCTGCCACGCCAGTGCAGACCGAGTATCTGGAGCCTTGGGCTAAGCGTATCGAAGAGCAGTCCGAGGGGGCTATCAAGGTAGAAATATTCCCTGCCATGCAGTTGGGTGGGTCGGCGCCCTCGCTCTATGATCAAGCCAAGGATGGGGTAGTGGATATTGCCTGGACATTGCTCAGCTATACGCCTAATCGCTTCCCGGAGTCTGAGGCCTTCGACCAACCCTTCCTGCCCACAACGGGGGAAGCCACCAGCATGGCAGCCCATGAGTTTGCGACAACGCATATGCAGGCTGCCTTTGAGGGCGTCTACCCTATCGCCGTATTTGCCCATACGCCGGGCAAAATCCATACCAGAGATACGTCTATAGAAAACGCCGACGATCTGAAAGGGCTAGCCATGCGCGCGCCCTCGAAGACGATGAATCGCTATCTGGGGCTGCTTGGCGCGCAAGCGGTGGGTATGCCGATGCCACAAATTCCAGAAGCGATTTCGCGGGGGGTGATCGACGGCCTGACGCTACCCTTTGAGAGCGCAGCGGCATTGGGCGTGCTGGATATCGCCCAGAACCACACCTTTTTCGAGGGTGAGCAAGGTTTGTATACGGCAATGATGGTACTGGGCTTAAACCAAGCTAGCTATGATGCACTCTCGCCGGAACTGAAACAGGTGATTGACGATAATGCCGGGCTTGAAGAGGCGCAGCGTATCGGTCAGGTCATGGATCAAGCGGAAGAGAAGGCGATTGAAGCCATTGAAGCGAGTGGTGAAGGTGAAATGTTCTACATCGCTCAAGACTCACTGGCACCCTGGCAGGCAGCCGCTGAGACGGCCACGGCTCAGTGGATTGACGACATGGGTAACCGAGGCTTTGATGGTCAACTGCTCTATGATGAGGCGACTCGCTTAGTAGAGAAATATACCGAGCAGACAATGTAGTCAGTCTTTGTTCTTGTCAGTAAGCCGCCTTCGTACTAGCGAAGGCGGCTTTTATTATTGGTGCATCAGGGGATGGCTAGTCGCGTGGTCATTAGGTAGTTCGACTATGGTCGTGAAGTGATATTGGAAAAGTCCAAGTTTCTGTTGCTATTTTGCTTTTCGGGACGGGTATGCAGGCTGGAACACTGATTACCTTTGATCGTGCGGGTATAAAGGCTCGCTGCGGTGCCTAAACATAGACGAATGTCGATTAGCCCTACGCCTCATAGTGGACTAATGTGGTTGCTTAAAGCGAACTAGTATTCGCTATGCGAACTTACAATAATCCAAGAAAGTCCTGGAGGCTCCTATGAAAATGTCCCTATCCCGATGCATTTTGGCAGCGGCAATTACTTGCCTGGCCGTTAGCTCTGCCCAGGCAGAGACCACCCTGCGGATGGCCCACTTTTGGCCTGGCCCTTCAGGCGTTAATGAAGATGTTTTGCAGGCATGGGCCGATACCATTGCAGAAGAATCCAATGGCGATCTAACCATTCAAATGTTTCCCGCCGGTACCCTAGCCAAACCGGACTCCATTTATGAAGCTGCTGCCAACGGTATAGCCGATATTGGTGCCACCGCCCAGGGCTATACTGCCGGTCGCTTCCCCCTCTCACAGATCGTCGAACTACCTGGGGTAGCGAGCACGGCAACGCAAGGTGCTTGCGTACTGCAAACGCTCTATGACGACGGCCATTTGGATAGCGAATACGAAGACACCCGCCCGCTGTTTATGTTTACCACGGGCCCGGGTGGCATCCACACCATCGACACCGATGTGCAAACCCCTGCCGACCTGGAAGGGTTGCGCATTCGCCGTCCCACCGCTGTAGCGGGCGAGATGCTGGAAAATATGGGCGCGATTCCTGTGGGCATGCCTGCCCCTGATATCTACACCTCCATGCAGCGTGGTGTTATTGAAGGTTTGAGCTTTCCCTGGGAAGGTCTCAAAGGCTTCCGCATCAACGAGCTAGTGAATTATCACACCGAAGTGCCCTTTTACACGCTGATCTTCGTCGCCACCATGAACCAGCGCGCCTATGACAGCCTGACGCCAGAGCAACAAGCGGTAATCGATAATAACTCAGGCATGAAGTGGGCTGAAAACGCCGGTGCGGTGTTTGATCGGCTTGATGTAGAAGGCAAACAAGAAGCTGCTGATGCAGGCCATACCATTCGCGAAATCGAAAATCCGTTAGCGCATCCTGATTGGCAAGAACCGCTCGAAACCGGTATTGAAAACTACCTAACGCAGCTGGAAGAGCGCGGTCTGGACCAGGCCAGAGATGTATATCAAGCAGCACTGGCAGCCAGTGAGTCGTGTGGTACCCAATAGGGGTAAGGTTATATGAAGTCTACTCTCTATAGGGCCAGCCACTGGCTGGCCCTCATTTGTCGCTTGGTGGCTGGCATCGCACTGATTGGGTTGCTGGCAGTAACCATTGCTGATGTAAGTACGCGTTATCTATCGCGTATAACGGAAGGTGCAATTGCACTGCGCGTTTCAGGCAGTGTAGAGCTGGTTAGCTATTTGATGCTGTTTGCGCTACTAGCGGCCATGGCGGCTAATGTGGAGAAAAGCCAAGTGGTGGTAGAGGCGTTCTCCCACGGCTTGCCGCAAGCGATAAAAAATCGCCTGCAGGGGCTCTTTTTCCTCGGCTTTATGGCGCTGGGGCTGATTCTGTTTGTGGGTTTGCTGGATTCGGCCGCAGCGGCCAGTCGGCACGGCGAAATAACCCAAGACCTGCGGCTACCCTTGGGGCCGATTTACCAGTTGGCAGCAGTGCTCAGCTTGCTACTGGGGATACGTAGCTTTATTCACGCCTTGCTCGGCGTTATTTATGCAGTGGGTGAGGAGGCAACTCATGGGGAGTGAAGCGATTGGTGCCATTGGGCTAGGGCTTTTATTGGTATTGATGATTCTGCGCGTACCGGTCGCCTTAACCATGCTCATTGTGGGGGTAGTGGGGTTTGCGCAAATCATTAGTTGGGATGCGGCTGTAGCGCAGTTAAAAACCGTACCGGTGGAAGTACTCTCTAACTACAGTTTCAGCGCCGTGCCCATGTTTATCTTGATGGGCGTGCTGGCTGCTCATTCAGGGATGGCCGGTAAGCTGTTTGATTCAACGCGTATTATTTGCGGTGGCTGGAAGGGCGGCCTGGCGATTGCAGCCGTGGGCTCTTGCGGCATCTTCTCCGCTATCTCCGGCTCTTCGTTAGCCACGGCGAGCACCATGACCCGGGTAGCGTTGCCGGAGATGGAGCGCTATGGCTATAACCGTGGTTTAGCAACTGGCGCGCTGGCTGCAGGCGGCACGCTGGGCATTATGATTCCGCCCAGTATCGCACTGCTTATCTACGCCATTCTTACCGAACAGTCCGTTGGCGATATGTTCATGGCGGGGCTGATTCCCGGTCTGCTGGGGCTGGTGATGTATTCACTGACCATTACCGTGGTGATGTACCTGCGCCCCTCCCTGGCGGTAGCGGGCGAACCCACTGCTTGGAAAGAGAAGCTGCTATCGCTGACCGGTTTAGTGCCCTTCTTTGGCGTTTTCCTGGTGATGATTTTAGGTATCTATTTTGGTGCCTTTACACCGACGGAGGGCGCTAGCGTCGGGGCGTTCGCCACGCTGCTTTATGCCCTTTCGAAAGGCATGCGCGGTGCGCAGCTATGGCATAGCGTACAAGAGACGTTGGCGCTCTCTGCGGTGGTGTTCTTTATGCTGGTGGGGGCTGAAACGCTGGGTTACTTCATCTCGGTGTCGCGCATTTCGTTCTCTATCACTGACCTGCTCTACGGCATGGATCTCACTCCTATTGTCGTGGTGCTGTGCATTCTGGCGCTCTACTTTGTGCTGGGAATGTTTATGGACTCCATCGCCATGCTGGTAATCACCGTACCGGTGGTTTATCCGATTATTCAGGCAATGGGTATCGACCCGGTATGGTTCGGTATTTTGACCGTACTGACCGTTGAGCTGGGACTGATGACCCCGCCGGTGGGGATGAACGTGTTTGTGATTAAAGCGATGGCGCCGCACGTGGGGCTGGGGGAGATATTTAAAGGGGTTACACCCTTTGTAGTGTCTGACTTGCTGCGCCTGACGCTTTTGATTCTTTTCCCGGTGCTCTCGACCTTCTTTTTACTTTAAGTAAATTGAAATAAGCGACGTACAATATCGTCATTACCGCTGTTGAGAGAGGAAGCCGCCCGGCGCAAGGCCGGGCTGAGCTGGTTTTGAGGAGAAAATAGTCGACGACAAGCGAGGGAATAAAATAACCAACGATGCGCGGTTTAGTGGATAGGATGACGCACGATGGGTTTTATTGCCCGACCATGCTCGGCATCGTCGATCGCTTGGTTGATCTGATCAAAATCGTAGAAGGTCACCAATCGATCAAAGGGGAAGCGGCCCTGTTCATACAGCCGAATCAGCGCCGGTATAAAGATATCGGGCAGCGAGTCGCCTTCCACAATGCCCCGCAGGCTACGCCCCGCTGACATCATATGGGTCAGATTCAGTTCCACCGTGGTCGTGGGGTCGGAGGCGCCAACAATCCCGCAGGTGCCGCGCGGCGCCAGTGCATCCACTGCTTTTTGAATGACGGTGGGCAGGCCCGTGGTATCGAGCGCATGATCAACGCCGATGCCGCCCGTGGCTTGGAAGATCTGCTCCATCAGGTCTTCTGCGTTGGCGGGAATGGCATGACTAGCGCCAAGCTCTTTTGCCAGTGCCAGCCGCTGTTCGTGGAGGTCGACCGCAATGATGGTGGTCGCACCGGCGACCACCCCCGCCATGATCGCGGAAAGCCCCACGGAGCCGGTGCCAAACACCAGCAGTGAATCGCCCGGTGCCACAGCAAGCGAGTTCAGCACTGCACCGGCACCGGTTTGCACACCGCAGGCCAGAGGGCCGAGCAGTTCCAGTGGCGCTGAAGTGGGCACCTTGACGATATTGCGTTCATGGCAGAGGGCGTGGCTGGCGAAAGAGGACTGGCCGAAGATATTGGCGTGAACAGGCTCGGCGTCTTTCGATAGGCCGATGGAGCCATCGGCACGGGTGCCAAAGAAATTCCGTGGGAAAAAATCATGGCAGTAGCTGGCTTGGCCACCCGAGCAACTGGGGCAATGGCCGCAGGAGTTGAAGGTCATGACCACAGGGTCACCGACTTCCACTTTGGTCACTCCGGCCCCAACCGATTCAACAATACCGGCGCCTTCATGGCCGAGTACCACGGGTTGAGGTGTAGGTAGCTGCTGGTCGCGCATGGCGATATCAGTGTGACAAATGCCGGTGGCGACCACACGCACCAGGATTTCGCCCGCACGGGGCGCTTCAAGCTGTAACGTTTCGATAGAAAATGGTGCCCGAGGCGAGCGGGCAACGGCGGCAATGATATTCATGGCAGGCTCCTGCTGGTTTCAAGAAGATTACTTGGCGATCACCACCGACTGAATCGCGGTGTATTCGTGAAGTCCTGCCTCGGCGAACTCCACCCCGATGCCGGACTGCTTATGGCCGCCGAAAGGAATGTGCGGCGCCATGGCGAAGTGCTGGTTGACCCAGGCGCTGCCTGATTCCAACCGACAGGCGATCTGTTTGCCCAGCGTGAGGTCTTGCGTCCATACCGAACCGCCCAGGCCATAAGGTGAGTTATTGGCTCGCGCTATGGCCTCATCGATATCATCAAAGCGCAGCAGTGAGCGTACCGGGCCAAAAATCTCTTCATCCACTAGCGGGTTACCTTCCTCGATATCGCGAATCAAGGTGGGTTCGACGAAGTAGCCTGGGCCGTAGGTATTGCCTCCAGCAATAACGCGGCCGTGCTGGGGGGCCTGCTCCAGTAGCTTTTGCACTGCCTCGAACTGTTGACGGTTCTGCACGGGGCCATACTGAGTCTCTGGGTCTAATCCTTCGCCTAGCTTGGCGTCGCGGGCCTGCTCGGCGAGGGCGTCGCACATGCGGTCGTAGATGCCGGACTGAATATAGAGGCGCTTAATCGACATGCACACCTGGCCGGAGTTGACGAAGGCCAGCGCGAACAGCTGCGGTGCCACGGCGTCGACGTCCACATCGTCCAGCACGATGGCGGCATCGTTGCCACCCAGCTCCAGGGTGAGGCGCTGCAAGCTATCGGCTGCAGAACGCATGACTGCCCGGCCGGTGGCCGTGGAACCCGTGAAGGACACCTTATTGATGCCGGCATGGCCGGTGAGCAAGGGGCCAACATCACCACCGTCCGGCAGTATGTTGACCACGCCTGGCGGTACCAGGTCGGCAATCATTTCCCCCAGGCGCAGGGTCGCCAGCGGTGTGGTGGGGCTTGGCTTGATAAGGCAGGTGTTGCCCGCAATCAGCGCTGGCCCCAGTTTGTAGCAGGCCATCACGAGCGGAAAATTCCAGGGCACGATAGCGGCCACAACGCCTAGGGGGCGTCGGTGGAGTTCAGCGCGCTGGCGCTCGTCGTCTTGCAGCGTGCGGGGTGAAAGATCCATTTCAGCGAAATAGCGCAAGATGGCCGGAGCCTGACTGGTTTCGACCGCGGCGCCTGCCAGAGGCTTACCCTGTTCCAGGGTTATCCACCGCTGCAGCTCCTCGGCATTTTCCTCAATGCAGTCGGCGATGGCGTGTAACGTCTGGCGGCGTTGTTCCATGGGCGCGTCCCGCCAGGCAGGCCACGCCTTTCTTGCCGCACCAATGGCACGCTCGACGTCTTCAGGCGTGGCCTGGGGGCAGTAGGTCAGGATCTCTTCATTACTGGGATTGATGACGGGCATCTGCTGAGTGCCAGAGACCAGCTCACCATTAATGAGGGCGTGAAATTTATGATTATTTTGCATGATGCTTCTCCTGTTGCGGCTACCCCATTCAATGCCGCATCGAGTGCTTGGTCTTGTGCATCCCTGCAGATTACTTGACGATTTCTGCAACGGTGGGTTGCCAAGCATAAGCACCTGGATCAAGCTAAATAATCGTGAAGTCCTATCAATAATAGAAACAACAAAATCGGAGTCACCCTGACATGAATGCCCTTACCTCAAGAGGGGCAGCATTCCCCGATAGAGCGCCGCCATTCTCGTTAAGCACTACCAGTCTGGAATCTTTCGTGCAAGCAAACGAAAGGCAACTGCTGCCCCTTGAGGTCGCACCATTAACGTCCACGTTTTTCGCCAGGCTGCGAGGGCAGGACTTGCTGCGAAGTCGACTGGTATACATCGCCAGTTCGCCGGTGCGCGTTGCTCGCACACCACGGCTAGCGGCGCAGACCGATGGCGATCATATCTTTAAGCTGGTTTGGCAATTACGCGGTGGAGCGCTGATGACACAGGGCGGCCAAACCATCCGGTTAGCCCCTGGCAAGATGACTATTTATCGGCTATCGAGCCCCTATCAGCTGCATACCCACGGGGATTATCGAGCCCTGATGCTGAAAGTCGATCTTGCCGATATGCCTGAATGGCGACGGTTGGCCGAACGTTGTGAAGGGCTTGCAATCCCTGTAGATGCCGCTGCTCATGCTGCGCTAGCCGCACTGCGCGTTCAACTGAGGTGGGGCAGTGACCCATCGATAGGCCAAGTGGAAGACGCCGCCTTGGAGCTGGTGTTCGGGTCGTTCTGGCGCTACCAAAGGGAGCAGCTTTATAACGCACCCATGCCCAGTGAACGGCTTACCAAAGCACGACGTGTGGTGCTTGAGCGCCTTGCCGATACGCTGCTGGCTCCTGAAGATCTGGCCTATGCCCTGAATATGTCGGTGCGAGGGCTTTACGATGAGTTCCGGCGTTACCGTATGACACCACCCGCAGCATTCATCCGTGAATTACGCTTGGAGCAGTGCTACTTGGCACTGTTAGACGCCACTCCTCAAAGGCGCAGCATCACTCATATCGCTCTGGAGCACGGTTTTTCTGATGGTGCGCATTTTGCCAGGGTGTTCCGCAAGCGCTATGGGATATCACCTGGCGACCTTCGGGCACGCGGAAAACAGTTGGGTTAGCGGCGGAGCAGTCAAGCAG
This sequence comes from Halomonas sp. FeN2, assembly GCF_020595105.1. Classification (NCBI taxonomy): domain Bacteria; kingdom Pseudomonadati; phylum Pseudomonadota; class Gammaproteobacteria; order Oceanospirillales; family Halomonadaceae; genus Halomonas; species Halomonas sp. FeN2. Next base: position 2,336,805 of record NZ_CP074200.1, on the reverse strand, counting down.
CCTGGCGTTTATCGTGGGGCCTGCTGCCGCAAGCGAAAATCCCGCGGTGAAAGCGTGGTATTGCGCTTAAAAAAACGCGTGAAGTAAGCCGGTTCAGAGAAACCCAAGCTGTCAGAGACTTGGCCAATGGTCATATTGGTATAGGTGAGCTGGCGCTTGGCCTCCAGCAGCAAACGTTCGTGCAGCAACTGCAGGGCGCTATGTCCGGCGAGTTGGCGGCAGAGCATATTCAAGTGCGCGCTACTCACCCCAACCTGCTCGGCTAACTGTTCAATACTCGGCTGCTCGCGATAGTGCGCTTCGATCAGCGCTTGATAGTGCTCTAAATGCTGCCGTCCTTTGTCACTCTGGCGGGGGCCGTAGCGCTTTGCCGTGCTGCCGGTATAAGCACAAAGGCGCGATAGCTCTACCACCAAGGCTTGAATAAGTGCTTCGAGCAGGCTGTTCCGGCCGGGGGCCGGTTGGCGGTACTCCTGGTCGATCTGAGCGACCAGGGTGGCAATTCGCTCAGCCAGATTGGCCTGTAGCAGCGGGTAGAAGTCGGCTTTTTTTAGCGTACTGTTCTCACCCATTAACGCATGTAAGTGGTCAGCCAATGGCTTAGCCAAGGTAATGATGTGCCCCTGCACATCCGGTGAAAAGATAAAGCCGTGAATAGTCATCGCGGGCACCACGATCGCGCTGGCACTCTGAAGCTGGTGGCTCGTTCCCTCCAGCTCTAACTCAACGCTACCTTGCGCAATAAACAGAATATGCACCAGGTCGGCATGGCGATGCGGGCGTATACGCCAGTCATGTAGCTGGCTGCGCTCAGGGATGGATTCGCAGTGAAGCAAGTCTGGCGTGGGCCAATGCTGCGTCTCGCCATAGAGCTTAAATACCGGAACGGACGTTGCCGACGAGGCTGGCATCACCTACATCTCCTATACGACTAAGGTTGAGTAATAACACGCTAAATGTCCAATAATTGATCTAGATCATGCCTTATTATGCGGCGTGTTTCATTGAAAAATACAAGTCATAAGTTTTTGATAATGACAACGATGAGGCATCCCCTATGAAGACACAGGTCGCGATTATTGGCGCTGGCCCTTCTGGCCTACTGCTGGGGCAGCTACTCCATCGCCAAGGCATTGATAATGTGATTGTTGAGCGGCGTAGCGGTGAGTATGTATTGAGCCGTATCCGCGCCGGTGTGCTTGAGCAAGGTATGGTGGACTTGCTGCGCGAAGCGGGTGTTGACCAGCGGATGGATGAAGAAGGCTTACCCCATGACGGTTTTGAGCTTGTTTTCGACAACCGCCGCGTGCGAGTCGCACTGGATGAACTGACCGGCGGCAGTAAAGTCATGGTTTACGGCCAAACGGAGGTAACGCAAGATTTAATGGAGGCTCGCGCCGCCGCTGGCGCGACAACGCTCTACGAGGCGGAAAACGTTCAACCCCACGATCTGGAGAGTGACAGCCCCTATCTCACCTTTGAGCACAACGGCGAAACGATCCGGCTGGAGTGCGACTATATCGCTGGTTGTGACGGCTACCATGGCGTCTCCCGCCAGGCGATCCCTCAAGAGCGCATAAAAGAGTTCGAAAAAGTCTACCCGTTTGGCTGGCTGGGTATGCTTTCGGATACGCCGCCAGTCTCCGATGAGCTGATTTACGCACGCCATGAGCGCGGCTTCAGCCTCTGCAGCATGCGCTCCGCTACCCGCAGCCGCTACTACCTCCAGGTGCCGTTAGATGAAAAGGTAGAAAATTGGTCTGACGAGCGTTTTTGGGAAGAGCTCAAGCGCCGCCTGCCTGATGAGGTGGCCGCCAAGCTTGTCACCGGGCCTTCGATCGAGAAAAGCATCGCGCCGCTGCGCAGCTACGTGGTCGAACCCATGCAGTACGGGCGGCTGTTCCTGGTCGGTGATGCGGCGCATATTGTACCGCCCACCGGTGCCAAAGGGCTTAATCTGGCCGCCAGTGATGTGAACACGCTCTATCGGCTAATGATGAAAGTTTACCAGGAAGGCCGCACGGATTTGATCGAGCGCTATTCGCAAACCTGCCTGAAGCGCATCTGGAAGGCGGAGCGCTTCTCCTGGTGGATGACCTCCATGCTGCACAACTTCTCTGACCAAGAGGATTTTAACAGCCGCATGCAGTTAGCCGAGTTGGACTACGTGACCAGCTCTAAAGCGGGGCTGACCACCATTGCGGAAAACTATGTGGGTTTGCCCTACGAGCCTCTGGAGTAGCGCCTACCTGTTGTGCATTTATCCTCCTTGCCCAGGCTGACGCTTGGGCTTTTTATACTCAAGCGTCAGGAAGCTTAACGATATTATTGTCGTTTCTTGCTCGGTAATAAGCGCGTTTTAGGATGTAATAAAACCTTCGTATCCAAACGCTATACCATAGAGCGATAGCGAGTTTGTCTCAGTCTTAGATCATTTATTAGTCGTAAGCTATACGTCTTAATTAAGCAGTGTATGTTCTACCACTTTCGGGGGGGGGAGGATTAGAGTAATAACGAAATAATAGGTAGTATTTTTTAAGCTGCTGATTATTAATAATAAGCTAAATATTTTAGTATGCTGATTTGCTCGATGAGGTATGCAATCAACCTGATAGGTATTGGGTGGCGTACTTTTGGGCTTGGCAACGCAGCGCTGGAATTTACATCGTCGCTTCGCGCTACTGACGGTGCTCTCCGTGGGTACTAAACCGGCTCAAATTGTCTTCGGTCTGATGTTCGCTAGTTGGTTTATCACCATGTGGGTCAGCAATACCGCCACTGCAGCGATTATGGTGCCAATCGGAGGTTCAATCATTGCCTTAGTGAAGTCGCTGGGTAACGGTGATGACACGCCCAAGTTTTCTGCCGCTGTACTTCTGGGCATTGCCTATGCCATCACCGCTATTGTGATCATCTTGTTGACCGAACTAACCAGCAACACGGCGACGGCGGCTGCCTTCTTCCCGATTATGGGATCTATTGCCGTGGGGCTGGGTAGTGGGCCCTTCCTGATGACCATCGTGGTCACCTTTGCTGTGAGCTGCGCCTTTATGTTGCCCGTGGCAACACCTTCCGATGCAGTGGCTTTCGCAACAGGGGATCTTCCAATCAAAAGCATGATCCGGGCAGGTATCTGACTCAACGTCATCGGTTTGCTAGTGATTATGGTCGCGCTCTATACCATTGTACCTCTGGTATTTGATGTCGCTTTCTAAAACGTGGCTGTCAACGTCTTTGGCAGCGATTTGAATTTGACGATGGTCAAGATGTGCTCTATTTTGTTCGTAATGCAAAATAATGTTCGCAATAAGAACAAAGAGGTTTCCATGTCTCAACCCTGCATAATTTGTGTCGCCATCACCGGCAGCCTGCCACGCAAAGAGAATAATCCTGCCGTGCCGATTACGGTGGAGGAGCAGATTGAAAGCACCCAGGCGGCGTTCGAAGCGGGCGCCACCATTGCGCATTGTCACGTACGCAACGATGACCAAACGCCTTCATCCGACCCGGAGAAGTTTGGCCGCCTGATGGAAGGGCTCAAGCAGCACTGCCCCGGCATGATTATTCAGCTCTCAACCGGCGGGCGCTCCGGCGCTGGTGAGGCGCGCGGCGGCATGCTGCCGCTAAAGCCCGACATGGCAAGCCTCTCGGTGGGCTCCAATAACTTCCCCAATCGTGTTTACGAGAATCCGCCCCAGTTGGTGGAGTGGCTTGCCGATGAGATGCTCAAGTACGACGTAAAGCCTGAAATCGAAGCGTTTGATCTGTCGCATATCCATCAGGCGGTTGCACTCTCCAAGCAGGGAAAGCTGAAAGCACCGCTTTATGTGCAGTTTGTCATGGGCGTTAAGAATTCGATGCCAGCGGACAAGCCAACGTTTGATTTCTATATCGAGACTCTCAAGCGGCTGGCGCCGGATGCACAGTGGTGCGGCGCAGGTATTGGCGCCAGCCAATACCTTCTTAATGAGTGGTCTATCGCCGCTGGTGGCCACACCCGTACCGGGCTTGAAGATAACGTGCGCCTGGATAGCGAAACGCTGGCGCCTTCCAACGCGGCGTTGGTCGAGCGCACCGTCGCCCTATGCGAAAAGTACCAGCGACCAGTGGCTACCTGGCAACAGGCGCGTGAGATGCTTGGGTTATAAACACGACAAAACCGGCAATAAAACCGCAGGAGTAGAGAGATGACCAATGTTACTGTCGTAGGTGATGCACCTGAGATCGACGAGATCAAACGCGTTGTGCAGCTATATGTCGATGGCTTTCAAGGCGGTCGAGAAAAGCTGGAGGAGGCGTTTCATAAGGACGCGTGGATTTTTGCTGTGGCTGCTGATGGTAAGTTGGCAACCGACCTAATCAGCGACCGTTTCGAGCGCTGGGCGGCTAGCCACCGTAAAGTGACGAGCCGCTTTATTGCTGTCACCCAGGCGGGAGAGGTCGCCAGCGTATTGCTAGGCTTTGATAATAGCGACAACCTGGCGGATTCCTGGGTCGATGTGATTGCCTTGGTAAAGGTTGACGGCATCTGGAAAATTACCAATAAAACGGCAGCCCATAGCACCCGCGCCGCTTGGGCGAAGCCGAGCTCCTAGGCGTTAATGACCCCTATTCAGAGAACAGAGAAAACATCAGCCCACGCAGCCAGCGGTTGCCTGGGTCTTGATGAAAGCGACGGTGCCAGAAAAGATTAATCGGGATTTCTGGGAACGTTAGGGGGTGCTCACGAATGGCTAACCCGAAACGTGTTCGCGTTGCCTCGGCTAATTTATCGGTGACCGTCACCACTAGATCGCTGCTGCTGACGATATAGGGAACAGCTGCGAAATGCGGCAGTGTTAACCGAACTGGGCGCGCAACCCCAGCGTGCGCAAGCTGCTCTTCGATAATGCCATGCCCCGTGCCCCGAGCAACCACCACAGCGTGATGCGCTGCGCGAAACGCCTCAAGGCTAAACTCCTCCGCAGCGAGGGGGTGATGCTCGCGCATTAAGCAAACGTAGCGTTGTACAAACAGTCGCTGCTGGTAGAAGCCTGCCCCTAGTTGCGGGATCAGACCAACTGCCAAATCTATCTCTCCCTCCTCCATCTCGTTTTTCAGGTCATTATGGTGGCTGCGCACGGTATTGAGTGAAACCCCCGGCGCATGGCGTGAAAGATGTTGCAGCAAGCGTGGAAGAAATACTATTTCACCGATATCGGTCATGTTGATATGGAAAGTGCGCTCACTCTTCGCGGGGTTGAAATCGTCGCATAGGCTCAGCGTGTCGTTCATGCGTGCCAACGCATCCGCAATACCGGGGTGAAGTCGACTGGCACGGGGCGTAGGTTGCAGGCCTTGCGATGTGCGCTCGAAAAGTTCGTCTTCCAGCAAGTGACGTAGACGCTTCAGTGCATGACTCACCGCCGGCTGGGTGATACCCAAGCGCAGCGCCACCCGTTGTGTATTTTGCTCTTGGTACAACAAGTCAAAAACAACCAGCAGATTCAGGTCAATGTTGGCAAGTTTCTCCATCACCTTACGCCTCGCAATGTATTCCACAATAGTCGAATGTAGCCGTCAGAGAGGTTTTTAACTGGTTGATTCATCTTGTTATTAGCGCCGTTTATAGTCTGAATGAAAGAAGCTGTGTGGTGGCAGTTGAGGCTTCCGAATAGCGTTAGGGGGAGAGCATAGCGCTCAACATATAACGATAAGCCCCTGAGCAGAGTTAAATCATGGTAGCTAACAGCACAGTAGCAAATACACAGCCAAAACGTCTTTCGATTGGCATCGTCGGTGGTGGTATTGGGGGCGTGGCCTTCGCCGTCGCGCTATCTCGAGATAGCCACCTTGATGTACAGCTTTTCGAAGCTGCTCCCCAGTTCTCCGAGATTGGTGCGGGTGTCTCCTTTGGCCCCAATGCGGTAAAAGCCATTCAGCTATTGGGGTTGGAAAACGCTTATCAGCGTATTGCCGATTCCTCACCAGCGCCCTTTGAGGATGTTTGGTTTGAATGGCGGCGTGGTAGCGATGACACTTACTTAACCGCCAGCTTAGCGCCAGGTGTTGGCCAATCCTCGGTGCATCGTGCCGATTTTCTGGATGCCATTGTCGCCAATCTGCCTGAGGGCATCGCCCACTTTGGCAAACGCTGTATAGGCGTTAAGCAAGAAGCCGACAGCGCCACCGCCAGCTTCGACGATGGCACTCACTTTACTGGCGATGTGATCATCGGCTTTGACGGTATTAAGTCTGCGGTGCGCTCTCATGTGCTGCCCCCGGAGCAGTATGGTGAAATTACCCCGTTTTGGAGTGGAACCTACGCTTATCGCGGCATGATCCCCACTGGCCAGCTTGAGGCTGCATTAGAGGCTAAAGGCAGCGAGAAACGGTTAGCGCTAGTCCCCCAGATGTATCTTGGCAAAGATCGCCATATTTTGACCTTCCCGGTTAAGCAGTCCCAACTCGTTAACGTCGTGGCCTTCATTACGGATCGTTCGATACCGAACCCTAAACTGCCCGAAGGCGAAGAGTGGGTTCAAGCCGTCAGCCAGGAGGAAATGCTAGAAGTATTTGAAGGTTGGAGTCCGGCTTGCCAAGCCATTCTTGAATGCATTCCTGAGCCAACGCGCTGGGCGCTGCATGAGTTACCTGAGCTTGCCCGCTACCAGCGCGACCGCGTACTGATCGTTGGCGACGCCGCCCATGCGTTAGTGCCTCACCAGGGGGCGGGGGCCGGTCAGGCGCTGGAGGACGCCTATGTGCTGGCGACTCTGCTGGCGGATGCCAGTTGCCGTAGCCACAACGTGAGAACTGTGTTGTCTGCCTTTGAACAAGTACGCCATAGCCGTACCTGCAAAGTGCAGCGTACCTCCCATGAGGCGGGCGATGTCTACGAATATGCAGGAGAGGGCATCGGCGACGACGAAGCCGAGCTAATTAACAATCTTGAGAGTCGCTTCGAGTGGCTGTGGAATCATGACCCACACGACGATGTGATTGCCGCTAAAAATAGCTTGCAGTTTGAAACAAGCGAGAACTGGGGGTGAACCAAAAACTACCCATTTAAAGCAATAACTTCTTTTATAAAGACGAACTACAACAAAGAGTGCAACGATGAAAACAAATAATACAACACTGACGTCGTTACTTGGGGCAGGCTTTTTGCTGGCAGGGCAACTTGCGATGGCTGAAGATGGCGAGCCTGTAAAGCTAGGTTTAATGTTGCCCTATACGGGTACCTACACGGCACTGGGCGAGGCTATTACCAATGGTTTGAAACTCGCTATTGAGCAGAATAGTGGACAGCTTGGAGGACGTGAAGTCGAGTATGTCCAGCTTGATTCCGAGGCCAATCCCTCCAAGGCCCCCCAGAATATGAGCCGATTAGTGAACAGTGACGAGGTCGACGTTGTTATTGGCCCTGTCCACTCAGGTGTGGCCATGGGGATGCTCCGCGTGGCCAAGCAAACCGGCGCTATTACCATTATTCCCAATGCTGGTTTGGGGGCAGCAACGAACGAACTTTGCATGCCCAATGTATTTCGTACTTCACATAACATGTGGCAGGACAGTTACCCCATGGGGAAAGTAGCCTATGATCGCGGCCACCGTGAGATGGTAACGATTACCTGGGATTATGCCGGTGGTAAAGAGGATATTGCTGCTTTTGAGGAGGCGTTTACGGAAGCCGGTGGTGAGATTATTGAGCAAATTCTGGTTCCTTTTCCCAGTACTGAGTTTCAAAGTTATTTGACGCAAATAGCCAGCCTCAATCCCGACGCGGTTTATACGTTCTTCGCGGGTGGAGGGGGTGTCAGCTTTGTGCGTGACTACGCTGCAGCCGGACTTAAGGAAAATATTCCCCTGTTGGGCTCTGGCTTTATGACCGAAGGTAATTTGGCAGCATTAGGGGGCGCGGGCGAGGGGGTGTTAACGACGCTACACTACGCTGAAACGCTGGAGAGTGAAGAAAATCAGAGCTTCGTAGCTGCTTATCAAGAGGCTTACGGTGAGATGCCTGATGCTTATGCCGTGCATGGTTATGACACTGGTGCCATGCTCATACAAGCGCTTGATGCAGTAGAAGGTGATTCCACTGACCGCGATGCACTCATTGACGCACTCGCTGCCGTTGAGCTGCAGAGCCCACGTGGATCATTGCGCTTCTCCAAGTCCCACCACCCGATACAAAATATCTACCTGCGTGAGATCCGCGATGGTCGGCACGAAGTATTATCGGTAGCGCATGAGCTACTCGAGTCACCCGATGCTGATTGCCAGATGTAAGTGAGTTTTTAGAGAGTTAGCGCTTATTATTGTTGGCAGTACGACTAAATCGTGTGATTAGCGTCGTGCTGCCTTCCTGTCCTTTACACCTCATGTCTCAATGATGTGTCTTATTCTTTTGTCGTAAAAGAAACACCACTCAGCTGGCTTCGGCGTATGGAAAGTGTGCCATCACGTTAATAGTTAGTCGCAGATATTATCTACTCACCGTGTCGCTATGCCTTGCCCATCATTACGTCGCTCATTTATGTGTAAACCGCCTTTAAAATGCCACCGTGTTTATCAATCTATTGATTAGTAAAGGAAATTAAAGAAGGTGAATAGGGCTGAAGAAGCTGAGCAAAGGTAGAGGTGGTTTAATAAAAATAGTTGCCCGTTAAAAAAACAGGCAGTCATCTCCCTTTGTTGATACCTCCTCGGTATGGCTAAGCACCTAAACAATATTGGTTCCCTCTTCCTCACGCAATCAAACTGACATCAAGTCAACGATTGCCAGACGCTGGAGCCTGCATGTCAACCGTCATCCAACATATTGAGACGTTGCTGGTCGACCTACCGACCATCCGTCCTCACAAACTCTCCATGACCACCATGGCCTGCCAAACCATGGTCATTGTGCGCATGCGCCACTCCGACGGCATCGAAGGGCTTGGCGAAGGCACTACCATTGGCGGCCTGGCCTACGGCCCAGAAAGCCCAGAGAGCATTAAGCGCAATATTGATACTTATCTAGCTCCACTGCTGGTCGGCCAGCCCTCCAACAATGTCCACCAGTTGCGTGCTCGGCTTAACCGCCATGCTCGCGGCAATATGATTGCCAAATCTGCATTAGAAACAGCTCTGTTGGATGCTCAGGGCAAACGCTTGGGATTGAGCGTCGCCGAGCTGCTGGGCGGCGTACGTCAGGATCACTTGCCCGTGCTGTGGACGCTAGCCAGCGGTGATACCGCCAAAGATATTGATGAGGCCATGCTGCGTTTAGAACAGCGTCGCCACTGCGACTTCAAGTTAAAAATTGGTGCTAACCCGGTGGATCAGGACGTGCGCCATGTGGCGGCGATCAAGGAAGCGCTGGGTGATCGAGCCAGTGTGCGAGTTGATGTTAATCAGGCGTGGGATGAATCCACCGCCGTTCGCGGTATTCAGGTGCTACAGGATGCTGGCATCGAGTTAATTGAGCAGCCCATTAGCGCTCGTGAACATGCCGGCCTAGTTCGCTTGGCTAACCGCTTCAATGTGCCGATGCTCGCCGATGAGGCGGTGCAAGATGCCCGCGACGGGCTTGATCTAGTGTGCGGCGGCTTCAGTGGTGCCTTTGCGCTAAAGATCGCCAAATCCGGCGGTATTTACGGGGTACTTGAGCTGGCTCACGTCGCCCAAGCGGCTGGCATTGGCTTATATGGCGGCACCCTGCTGGAAGGCACTATCGGTACGGCTGCCTCTCTACACGCCTGGGCAACGCTGCCAGCAATGGCTTGGGGCACGGAAATGTTCGGCCCGCTGCTGTTGCAAGACGACATCGTCGTTACCCCTCTCAACTACACCGAGTTTGGAGTGGAGTTACCGCAAGGGGCTGGCCTCGGCATCACCCTGGATGAAGATAAGTTGGCGCACTACTCACGTAAGTAACAGTCACGCACGTAAACGTCACGAAAGTAACGCCACGGCAAATAAAGTCATTGTTTAGATCGCCCGCAATGAAAAGAGGAGAGCCATATGCTGTTTCAAGTTGAGATGACCGTTAAGTTGCCGCCCGACATGCCAGCCGAGCAGGCTGCCAAGATCAAGGCAACGGAAAAGGCGTATTCCCAAGACCTACAGCGTCAGGGTAAATGGCGTCATTTGTGGCGGGTAGCGGGTAGCTACTCAAACATCAGTATTTTTGACGTGGAAGACAACGCTGAGCTGCAGGAACTCGTCAGTAACCTGCCGCTATTCCCCTATATGGAGATCAGTGTCAAACCGCTGTGCCGTCACCCCTCTTCAGTGCGCGACGACGACAGTTAATTATCGATAGAACGCGCCAGTTCTTTTTATAAAACAAAAGCCTATAAAAATAGAGGTTTTCATCATGACCGTGAAGATATTCGACACGCCCGAAGTGCAAGATTTCCTAAATGCCGTTGCTGGCTTTGATCAGTCAGGCGGCAATGATCGCGCCAAGCAAATCGTTCATCGCCTGGTTGGTGATCTGTTCAAGCTGATCGATGACTTCGATGTCACCGAGGAAGAGTACTGGGCGGCGGTTAACCTGCTCAATGCCCTGGGTAGCCAGACCCAATTCGGCCTGTTGTCCCCAGGGCTGGGCTTTGACCACTTCCTCGATATGCGTCAGGACGCTATCGATGCCGAAGCCAAGCGCACCGGCGGCACCCCACGCACCATCGAAGGCCCCCTATACGTGGCCGGTGCCCCCGAGGCGGAAGGCTTCGCGCGCATGGACGATGACACGACCGAGGGCGAGACCATGTGGCTGACCGGCCAGGTGCGCGATGTGAATGGCACCCCGATTGCCGGTGCGAAGGTCGAGATCTGGCACGCCAACTCCCAGGGCGGCTACTCGTTCTTTGACCCCTCACAATCTGAGTACAACCTGCGCCGCACGATCTACGCGGACAGCGACGGCCGCTACACCGCGCGCAGCATTATCCCCTCCGGCTACGGCGTACCCGAAGGCGCCCCCACCGATGTGGTGCTCAAGTCCCTGGGTCGTCACGGCGAGCGCCCGGCGCATATCCACTACTTCGTCTCCGCACCGGGCCATCAGCACCTGACCACACAGATCAACCTGGCGGGCGACCCCTACACCTATGACGACTTCGCCTTTGCTACACGGGAAGAGCTGGTGGTTCCCGCCGAGCGTATTGACGACCCGGCCGAGATCGCCAAGCGCGACCTGGACGGCCCCTTCTCCCACGTGGTGTTCGATGTGGAGCTGGCCCAAACCGACGCCGCCGAACTGCAGGTACGTCACGCCCGCCCGCGGGCTAAAGAAGACGATCAGGATCTGGCCAGCCAGCTCGCCGGTACCGCCAAGGTATAACCCTCATGCCTTGAGCAATGCGGGCCTTCCCCTTGGCCCGCCTTCGCAAGACATAACAGCGCGACATCATCAATACGAGGAGAGAGATCATGACGACGCAGCTTGATCAGCTCGAAGCCCGCGTGCGCGGCGCTGTCCAAGATGAGCCCGATAACGGCATCTTCCGCTGCCACCGCAGCATGTTCACCGATCCTGACTTCTTTGAACTTGAGCTAAAGCACATCTTCGAAGGCAACTGGCTGTTCCTGGCCCACGAGAGCCAGGTCGCGGAACCCGGTGACTACATGACCGTCACCATGGGCCGCCAGCCAGTGATTATCACCCGCGACAAGCAGGGCGAACTGCACGGCCTGATTAACGCCTGCGCCCACCGTGGTGCCACCCTATGCCGCCGCAAGCGCGGCAACAAAGGCACCTTCACCTGCCCGTTCCACGGCTGGACGTTCAAAAACGACGGCCAACTGCTCAAAGCCAAGAACGAGAAGAACGGCGCCTACCCTGAGCAATTCAAACAGGATGGTTCCCACAACCTCAAGCGCCTACCGCGCTTTGAAAACTACAAAGGCTTCCTGTTTGGCAGCCTGAGCGATGATGTTCAACCGCTCGAACAACACCTGGGCGAAACCACCAAGATCATCGACAACATCGTCGACCAAGCCCCGGAAGGTCTGGAGATCCTGCGTGGCACCTCCTCCTACACCTACACCGGCAACTGGAAGCTGCAGGCCGAAAATGGCGCCGATGGCTACCACGTCAGCTCCGTACACTGGAACTACGCCTCCACCATGGAGCGCCGCAACTACGACGCGGGCGGCACCAAGGCAGTGGACGCCGACGGCTGGTCGAAGAGCAAAGGCGGCTTCTACTCCTACGAAAACGGCCACATGATGCTGTGGACCCGGCTGCTTAACCCGGAAGTGCGCCCGGTCTATCAGCACAAAGAGCGGATCCAGGAGCAGCTAGGCGAAGCCCGCGCTGACTCCATCGTCAACCAGACGCGCAACCTCTGCCTCTACCCCAACGTCTACCTGATGGATCAGTTCTCCACGCAAATCCGCGTGATCCGTCCCATCGCCGTGGACAAAACCGAAGTCACCATCTACTGCTTCGCGCCCAAAGGTGAAGCCGCCGAAGACCGGCGTGTGCGTATCCGTCAATACGAAGACTTCTTCAACGTCTCCGGCATGGGCACCCCCGACGACCTCGAAGAGTTCCGCGCCTGCCAAGAAGGCTACAACGGCGCGCTGGCCGAATGGAACGACCTCTCCCGCGGGGCCCAACAGTGGATCGAAGGCGCCGATGAAACGGCCCAAGCGATCGGCATGAAGCCCCTGCTCAGCGGCGCCTCCCCGGAAGACGAAGGGCTCTACGTGCTGCACCACCAGCACTGGGTCAGCGAAATGCTGCGCGCCATCGACAAAGAGCGCAGCCAATTTATCGCCACCGCGACCGCCTAAGCGCCCAGCGCCAGAAGAGAGGAGAGAAGTGCCATGAGCATTAGCTATCACGACATCCAAGCTTTTTTGTACCGCGAAGCACGGCTACTCGATGACCGGGAGTGGGACGAGTGGCTCACGCTGTACCGCAAAGACGCCGAGTTCTGGATGCCCGCCTGGGACGACGACGACCAGCTCACCCGCGATCCGCACAGCGAGATATCGCTGATCTACTACCCCAACCGTGAAGGGTTAGAGGATCGGGTCTACCGGATCAAAACCGAGCGCAGCGGGGCGAGTACACCGGAGCCGCGCACCACCCACCAGGTGACTAACCTGGAGATCCTGTCGCAAGAGGGCGACACGGTAGAGCTGCGGTTCAACTGGCACACGCTCAACCACCGCTACAAGAAGACCGACAGCTTCTTCGGCACGTCGTTTTATACCCTGGACGTGTCGGGTGAGAGCCCGCTGATCACAAGAAAAGTCGTGCAGCTGAATAACGACTATATCCATCAGGTTATCGACGTGTATCACGTGTGACCTGAGGAGAGAGGAGAGTTAACCATGAGTTATACCATTGCCCTTAACTTTGAGGACGGCGTGACCCGCTTTATTGGCTGTAAAGAGGGGGAGACTGTTCTCGACGCTGCTTACCGGCAGAAAGTAAACCTACCGATGGACTGCTCTGACGGCGTATGTGGCACCTGCAAAGGTCACTGCGAACAGGGCGAATTCGATATGGGTGACGAGTACCTGGAAGATGCGCTTTCCGATGAGGAAGCCGCGGAAGGCCAGGTGCTCACGTGTCAGATGGTGCCTTCTTCGGATTGTGTTATTCAAGTGCCAGTGGCATCCACGCTGTGTAAAACACAGGTGGGCAAGGTTGAGAGCACGGTAGCAGCAGTTGAGCAACTTTCCGAAGATAGTATTGAGCTCGTCGTTGATTTGGATGATGCCGAAGGCCTCGCCTTTTTGCCAGGGCAGTACATTCATATTGATGTGCCAGGTACTGAGGTGCACCGCTCCTACTCTTTCAGCTCATTGCCGGGGGATAAGCGCGCCACCTTCTTAATTCGCAACATCCCCAACGGGGTAATGAGCGGCTATTTAACCGAGCGCGCTGCTGTGGGCGAAAAGCTTACGCTGACCGGCCCGCTGGGCAGCTTCTACCTGCGAGAAGTGAAGCGCCCGGTGCTTATGCTTGCTGGCGGCACGGGTCTGGCTCCGTTTCTCTCCATGTTAGCGCAATTGGTCGAAAAGGGCTGTGATGCACCGATTCATATGATTTACGGCGTCAATAAAGATGACCACCTAGTCAAAACCGATGCGTTAGATGCCTTCGTAGAAAAAATTCCCAGCTTCACCTACGCCACCGTGGTGGTCGACGAGGCTAGCGAGCATTCGCGTAAAGGTTACGTGACGCACCACATGGACGCCGAGGTAATGCATGACGGCGATGTGGACGTTTACCTGTGTGGTCCGCCCCCGATGGTAGACGCTGTGCTGAAGTACTTCGACGCTGAAGGAATCGAGCCCCAGAGCTTCCACTATGAGAAATTCACACCTAATCAAGTGGGGGAGAGCGCATGAGCAATCAACGTTTTGACGGCCCACGTTTTCAAGATCGAGTAATGGTGGTCACGGGTGCTGCTCAAGGAATTGGGCAGCGGGTTGCTGAGCGCGCCGCCGTTGAAGGTGCGCGCTTGGTATTGGTAGATCGCGCTGATGATATCCACGAGATCGTTGCTGAGCTAAGCAAGCAGGGCTGCGAAGTGATTGCGGTACAAGCCGACCTAGAAAAATGGGAAGGCGCCGAGCAAGTCATGGAGGCGACGCTCTCTCACTTTGGTCGCATCGATATTCTGGTTAATAACGTTGGCGGCGCAATTAACTTCAAGCCTTTTACCGAGTTTAGCGAGGCGCAGATCGCCGCAGAGATCAATCGTTCTCTAATGCCTACACTTTGGTGCTGTCGTGCGGCGCTGCCAACCATGGTTGAGCAGGGCAGCGGTGTCATCGTCAATGTCTCTTCAGCGGCAACGCGGGGTATTCACCGTATCCCCTACTCGGCAGCAAAGGGCGGTATCAATGCGATGACTGCGTCGCTGGCGTTTGAGTATGCCGAGCACGGTATTCGTGTCGTAGCCACGGCACCCGGTGGCACCGAAGCCCCGCCACGGCGTATTTCGCGTGGAACGCCAACGCCCAGTAACGAGACTGAGAAGGCGTGGTTTCAAGCACATATCGATCAGACTAAGCAGAGCTGCTTGATGAGCCGCTATGGAACATTGGATGAAATGGTTGCGCCAATTCTATTCCTTGCTTCCGACGAGGCCAGTTATATCACCGGTAGTGTATTGCCCGTAGCGGGCGGTGACCTTGGTTAGCAATAGTGGAAAAGGCAATTCTAGATAAAAACTAGCAATCACTCTAAGCACAATAATCCCCTGGAGTAGACCGTGAAACATATTGAGAAAGGCGTCAGCCTAAGGCATGCGCCCCGCGATTTCCTGCGCGACCTCAATGCCGACAACGCCAGTACTGGGCTAGTGGCGGGAATTTTAGGGCTCAGCGTTGGGGTCGTTCACATCAGCGCTGGCACGTCTGCGGGTCTGGATTCCTCCTTCATCATGATCTGGGTGATCAGCTACTTGATGATCAATGGCCTGTTTGGACTCTTCATGCCGGCCTATTACCGTTTGCCGTTGCCAATGGCTAACTCTATCCCCGGTGCATTAATGTTTGCAGCGGTCATCCCTGTAATCGGCCTAGAGGCTGCATTAGGCGCCAGCTTGATTGCGGGGGCTATTACGCTAGTTGCTGGCGTGACCGGAGTGATGGGTATCGTTATGCGTTTGATACCGATGCCGATAGTGATGGGCATGGTGGGCGGTATGCTACTTAGCTTTGGCCTCAACATGGTTAAGCCGTTGGAGAGCGCTATCGTGCCAGCCTCTATCATGATCCTGGCTTTTTTCTTCTCTGCACGCCTCTTACGTAAGGTGCCGCCTCTGGTTGTGGCGATGCTGGCGGGCATTGTGTACTTGATGGCAACCGGGGTTGACTTGTCCGGTATCGAGGCGACGATCCGTTTTCCCGAGTTCATCATTCCCGAATTCACGTTAGGCGCCTTTCTAACCTATGGTTTACCGCTTGCGATTATCCTGGTGGGCATGGAGACCCCCGCGGGTGTCGGCCTAGTGAAGGGAATGGGTTACAAAGAAGTGCCCGC
The DNA here is from genome assembly GCF_020595105.1 of Halomonas sp. FeN2. NCBI lineage: Bacteria > Pseudomonadati > Pseudomonadota > Gammaproteobacteria > Oceanospirillales > Halomonadaceae > Halomonas > Halomonas sp. FeN2. The sequence goes on along the minus strand of NZ_CP074200.1, from coordinate 2,320,820 downwards.
TAATGGAATCACTGCGGTGGGCGGTTTCGGAACCATGGTGTCTGCTTTTTTCAATCTGCACAGTACCTGTATTGCCGCCCCCATGACCGGCGTCTGTGCCTCACCAGAAGCTGGAACTCATGACAAACGTTGGGTGGCGGCGGTGATTGCCGGGGCTATCTTTGTGGTTGCCGCGCCTTTCTACGGCTATGTGGTCAGCCTACTTGAGGCTACGCCGCGCTACTTTATTGCCATTATCGCTGGGCTGGCACTGATGCGGGTCATCACCTCCTCGATGGCTATCGCCTTTTCAGGCAAGAAGCATGAAATAGGTGCACTGTTTGCCTTTCTAATTGCCGCGTCGGGAATTCAGATTCTCGGCATCGGCGCCACGTTTTGGGCGTTAGTTTTGGGCGTGATTGTTTCGGCCATCTTCGAAACCAGGGATTTCGAGTTCATATTCACCCGCGAGGTAGCCAAAAAGAGCGGTTGATCTCACACAACTCCTGCAACTTCATAGTGGTTATCCTCCTTGACCCGTGTCTGCTTTTGCAGTGCGGGTCTTTTTTGTCCCATTTTACGTTTAACTGTCCCTTTATCCTTTTGTCGCAAGTTGAAATTAATTGTTCCTCCTTTGGAGCAGGTCAACTGAATATTATGTCACGCAAAAACCACGATATTGGTTTAAAGGTTAAGTTAATGATGAGTCTGGCTGGGTATTATTAGCAGGCTTAGTATTAATGTTTGGCGATTTTACTTTTAAAATAGAAGGTTAGCTTTTTTTACTGGCTCCGCTTAGGAAACAAATATTCAAAATCCCCTCTCGCTGAGATACCTATGAAGTATGGGAAGGAACTCAAACGATATTGGTCTGGAAGTCGCAGCATGATCGATATTAGTGACGAACATAACAACAACTGTCGTCTTTAGGCCCTTGATAGGCGTATTTACTCTTCAGCAGGTACTACCGCTATCGCCGGGCTCCAAGACAACAATAAAACCAACGATAGGGTTTCACCATGACCGTAAAAATATTCGACACGCCCGAGGTTCAAGATTTCCTAAATGCCGTTGCTGGCTTTGATCAGTCAGGCGGCAATGACCGCGCCAAGCAAATCGTTCATCGCCTGGTTGGTGATCTGTTCAAGCTGATCGATGACTTCGATGTCACCGAGGAAGAGTACTGGGCGGCGGTTAACCTGCTCAATGCCCTGGGTAGCCAGACCCAATTCGGCCTGTTGTCCCCAGGGCTGGGCTTTGACCACTTCCTCGATATGCGTCAGGACGCTATCGATGCCGAAGCCAAGCGCACCGGCGGCACCCCACGCACCATCGAAGGCCCCCTATACGTGGCCGGTGCCCCCGAGGCGGAAGGCTTCGCGCGCATGGACGATGACACGACCGAGGGCGAGACCATGTGGCTGACCGGCCAGGTGCGCGATGTGAATGGCACCCCGATTGCCGGTGCGAAGGTCGAGATCTGGCACGCCAACTCCCAGGGCGGCTACTCGTTCTTTGACCCCTCACAATCTGAGTACAACCTGCGCCGCACGATCTACGCGGACAGCGACGGCCGCTACACCGCGCGCAGCATTATCCCCTCCGGCTACGGCGTACCCGAAGGCGCCCCCACCGATGTGGTGCTCAAGTCCCTGGGTCGTCACGGCGAGCGCCCGGCGCATATCCACTACTTCGTCTCCGCACCGGGCCATCAGCACCTGACCACACAGATCAACCTGGCGGGCGACCCCTACACCTATGACGACTTCGCCTTTGCTACACGGGAAGAGCTGGTGGTTCCCGCCGAGCGTATTGACGACCCGGCCGAGATCGCCAAGCGCGACCTGGACGGCCCCTTCTCCCACGTGGTGTTCGATGTGGAGCTGGCCCAAACCGACGCCGCCGAACTGCAGGTACGTCACGCCCGCCCGCGGGCTAAAGAAGACGACCAGGATCTGGCCAGCCAGCTCGCCGGTACCGCCAAGGTATAACCCTCATGCCTTGAGCAATGCGGGCCTTCCCCTTGGCCCGCCTTCGCAAGACATAACAGCGCGACATCATCAATACGAGGAGAGAGATCATGACGACGCAGCTTGATCAGCTCGAAGCCCGCGTGCGCGGCGCTGTCCAAGATGAGCCCGATAACGGCATCTTCCGCTGCCACCGCAGCATGTTCACCGATCCTGACTTCTTTGAACTTGAGCTAAAGCACATCTTCGAAGGCAACTGGCTGTTCCTGGCCCACGAGAGCCAGGTCGCGGAACCCGGTGACTACATGACCGTCACCATGGGCCGCCAGCCAGTGATTATCACCCGCGACAAGCAGGGCGAACTGCACGGCCTGATTAACGCCTGCGCCCACCGTGGTGCCACCCTATGCCGCCGCAAGCGCGGCAACAAAGGCACCTTCACCTGCCCGTTCCACGGCTGGACGTTCAAAAACGACGGCCAACTGCTCAAAGCCAAGAACGAGAAGAACGGCGCCTACCCTGAGCAATTCAAACAGGATGGTTCCCACAACCTCAAGCGCCTACCGCGCTTTGAAAACTACAAAGGCTTCCTGTTTGGCAGCCTGAGCGATGATGTTCAACCGCTCGAACAACACCTGGGCGAAACCACCAAGATCATCGACAACATCGTCGACCAAGCCCCGGAAGGCCTGGAGATCCTGCGTGGCACCTCCTCCTACACCTACACCGGCAACTGGAAGCTGCAGGCCGAAAACGGCGCCGATGGCTACCACGTCAGCTCCGTACACTGGAACTACGCCTCCACCATGGAGCGCCGCAACTACGACGCGGGCGGCACCAAGGCAGTGGACGCCGACGGCTGGTCGAAGAGCAAAGGCGGCTTCTACTCCTACGAAAACGGTCACATGATGCTGTGGACCCGGCTGCTTAACCCGGAAGTGCGCCCGGTCTATCAGCACAAAGAGCGGATCCAGGAGCAGCTGGGCGAAGCCCGCGCTGACTCCATCGTCAACCAGACCCGCAACCTCTGCCTCTACCCCAACGTCTACCTGATGGATCAGTTCTCCACGCAAATCCGCGTGATCCGTCCCATCGCCGTGGACAAAACCGAAGTCACCATCTACTGCTTCGCGCCCAAAGGTGAAGCCGCCGAAGACCGGCGTGTGCGTATCCGTCAATACGAAGACTTCTTCAACGTCTCCGGCATGGGCACCCCCGACGACCTCGAAGAGTTCCGCGCCTGCCAAGAAGGCTACAACGGCGCGCTGGCCGAATGGAACGACCTCTCCCGCGGGGCCCAACAGTGGATCGAAGGCGCCGATGAAACGGCCCAAGCGATCGACATGAAGCCCCTGCTCAGCGGCGCCTCCCCGGAAGACGAAGGGCTCTACGTGCTGCACCACCAGCACTGGGTCAGCGAAATGCTGCGTGCCATCGACAAAGAGCGCAGCCAATTTATCGCCACCGCATCCGCCTAAGCGCCCAGCGCCAGAAGAGAGGAGAGAAGTGCCATGAGCATTAGCTATCACGACATCCAAGCTTTTTTGTACCGCGAAGCACGACTGCTGGACGACCGGGAGTGGGACGAGTGGCTCACGCTGTACCGCAAAGACGCCGAGTTCTGGATGCCCGCCTGGGACGACGACGACCAGCTCACCCGAGACCCCCACAGCGAAATCTCGCTGATCTACTACCCCAACCGTGAAGGGTTAGAGGATCGGGTCTACCGGATCAAGACCGAGCGCAGCGGGGCGAGTACACCGGAGCCGCGCACCACCCACCAGGTGACTAACCTGGAGATCCTGTCGCAAGAGGGCGACACGGTAGAGCTGCGGTTTAACTGGCACACGCTCAACCACCGCTACAAGAAGACCGACAGCTTCTTCGGCACGTCGTTTTATACCCTGGACGTGTCGGGTGAGAGCCCGCTGATCACAAGAAAAGTCGTGCAGTTGAATAACGACTATATCCATCAAGTTATCGACGTATACCACGTGTAATCGATAGAGATAAGACAGGGACGTCACTTACTGCGGTACACATCTTGCTAATAACCACCCAAGAACCACCAACAACAACTCAACCCTGGTGAAAATATAATGAAAACATTTAAAAAGACCTCTCTTGCCACGCTTCTAAGCGCTACTGCCATGCTGTCAGCAGGCAGTGCCATCGCCAATGAAGATCCGGTGAAGCTCGGTTTGATGCTCCCTTACTCAGGTACCTATACGGCACTTGGAGAAGCCATTACTAACGGCCTAAAGCTTGCCATTGAACAAGAGGGCGGTCAGCTAGGCGGTCGTGATGTGGAGTACGTTGAGCTTGATTCAGAGGCTGACCCTTCCAAAGCACCTCAGAACATGAGTCGTCTAGTTAATGGAGACGGTGTTGACTTCGTCATTGGGCCCGTACACTCCGGCGTTGCCATGGGCATGCTGCGCGTGGCTAAGCAGACGGGTGCGATTACGATCATTCCCAACGCGGGGCTGGGTGCCGCTACTAATGAGTTGTGCATGCCTAACGTTTTCCGTACCTCGTTCAGTATGTGGCAAGACAGCTACCCCATGGGCAAAGTGGCCTACGATCAAGGGCATCGCAAAATTGTGACGATCACCTGGGATTATGCTGGTGGTAAAGAGGATCTGGCAGGTTTCGAGGAGGCTTTTACCGCTGAGGGCGGCGAGATCGTTGAGCAAATTTTAGTGCCATTCCCCAGCACGGAATTTCAGAGTTATTTGACGCAAATTGCCAGCCTTGAGCCTGACGCTGTCTATACCTTCTTTGCGGGCGGTGGCGGTGTCAGCTTTGTTCGGGATTATGCCTCGGCAGGTCTTAAAGAGAGCATACCGCTGCTAGGGTCAGGCTTTCTTACCGAGGGTAATTTATCCGCTTTAGGCGACGCAGGCGAAGGGGTAATGACCACGTTGCACTACGCTGAAACCCTCGAAAATGATGCCAACCAATCCTTCGTTTCGGCCTACGAAAATGCCTACGGTGAACTGCCTGATACCTACGCGGTACAAGGTTACGACACGGGCATGATGCTGGTTCAGGCACTTTATGTTCTAGGGGGCGATACCTCTGATCAGGAGCGCTTGATCGATGTTTTGGCCAACGTTCAACTGGCAAGTCCGCGTGGGCCCTTGAGTTTCTCCGACTCTCACCACCCCATTCAAAATGTTTATCTACGTGAGATCCGCGACGGTAAGCACGAAGTCGTTCGTATCGCTCATGAGAATCTAGAAGTACCCGACGAAGCCTGCCAGATGTAACGGCATCTGTATGCACTCTGGGGCGGACATGATCCGCCCCTCACTCTGATTCTCGGAGGGATCTCATGGATCTCGCATTTTTCAGCGTACAGCTCCTTAACGGTCTGCAGTACGGTCTGCTGCTCTTTTTGATTGCCAGCGGTTTGACGTTGATTTTCGGCATCATGGGAATCATCAACCTGGCCCACGGCGCGATGTATATGATCGGTGCCTATTTGGTTTACGACCTTACCCTGCGCTTGGGCAATTTTTGGCTGGCCATTCTGGCGGCAATTCCTATCGCTATTGCACTAGGACTAATCATTGAGCGGCTGTTTCTCGATACGCTTTATAAGCGCGATCACCTCTATCAAGTGCTGCTGACATTTGGGCTGATTTTAGTGCTCAACGAAGCGCAACGGATTATTTGGGGGGGCGATGTGCATCGTGTTGCGGTGCCCGCGCCGTTTGACGCCAGTATTCAACTGACCGACAACCTGCAGTACTCGGTGTACCGCCTCTTTGTGATGGGCGTCTGCCTGGCATTGGCTGGGGTGATCTATTGGGTGATGCGGCATACGCGGCTGGGTATCATCATCCGCGCCGGCGCGGTTAATCGCGACATGGTTGAAGGGCTGGGAATCAATGTCCGTACCCTGTTTACGCTGATTTTCAGCGTGGGTGTTGCGCTCACTGCCTTTGCGGGAATGATCGCCGCACCGCTCACCTCTATCGCGCCAGGCATGGGCGATAGCATTCTCATCACTTGCTTTGTCGTCGTCGTCATCGGCGGTATTGGTTCCATTAAAGGAGCCTTTTGGGGCGCCATCATCATTGGCATGGCCACCACCTTTGGGGCGGTACTCATCCCTAGCCTTGCCAGCATGGTGATCTACCTGATTATGGCGGCGGTATTGCTGGTGAAACCGCGCGGTCTTTTCGCGTGAGGAGAGTAAGAAATGTTACATAGATATCCCAAGCGCGTTGCGTTCATCATGCTGGTATTAACGGCTTTGGTGGCTGCTTTTCCTCTCTGGGGAGAAGCCGTATTCGGTAATCAGGCCAACTTCATGTTGGAGAAACTGACCCTGATGCTGATTCTGGCCCTGTTTGCCATGAGCCTGGATCTGCTGGTAGGCATTGTGGGCTTAGTCAGTCTGGGGCATGCGCTCTTCTTCGGTTTGGGGGCTTACACTCTAGCGTTAGCCAGCCCTGATTTTAGTCCGGCATCCATGTGGTGGATGCTGCCTCTTGTAATGGGCGTCTCTGCGTGTGTGGGTTTAGTGGTAGGTATCTTAGTGATACGCACTAAAGGCATCTTCTTCATCATGACGACGCTGGCATTTGGCCAGATGCTTTACTACTTCATTAGTACATCCCAGTTTGCGGGAGGAACCGATGGTGTTTTTATTATGTTCCGACCGAGTTTGGCATTAGGGGAGCGTACGCTGGTAGATCTTGATAACCCTTACAGCTTCTTTTACTTCTGTTTAGGGATGCTGCTTCTCGGCTACTTCTTTCTACGCTGGCTCACTCGCTCCTACTTTGGTCAAGTGCTCGACGGTATTCATGACAACGAGCACCGAATGCAGGCCTTAGGCTATGCCACCAGCGGCTATAAACTGGTTGCCTTTGTTATCGCTGGGGTTATGGCAGCGATTGCTGGCATGTTAGCGGCGATGCAGTACGGCTTCGCTAATCCGGCTCAACTGGGCTGGCACACCTCTGGCGAAGTGCTGATGATGCTTATTTTAGGCGGCATGGGCACCATCTTTGGCCCCATTTTAGGCGCTTTCGCCTACGAAATTCTGCTCTATGTTTACGAGCATGCCACGACGCACTGGCCGATACTCATGGGGCTGACCATTATCGTTGCCGTACTGGTGCTTCCTCGCGGGATTGCGGGCTTGATTGTAGCGCCGCCCTGGAAAAGCAAGCCTCAAACGACGACTAAAACCGTCGAAAATCCCAAAGTGTCTCCCTCCGTTCAACCCATTACCCACAATAAGGAGGGCTAAGCTATGCGCGATGAAGTCATTTTAGCCACGCATGGGTTGACTCGCCGATTTGGTGGTTTAGTGGCAGTCAACGACGTTGATTTTGACGTTAAATCTAATGAAATTCACGCTATTTTGGGTCCTAATGGCGCGGGTAAAAGTACGCTAATCAATCTGCTCTCTGGCGAGATACCCCCTTCTGAAGGCCAGGTGCTCTATCGCGGTCAGCCGATCCAGGGTAAAAGCGCGCGCCAGATCGCCCGCATGGGCATTGGCCGCAGCCACCAGAAAACCAATATATTCCCACGCCTGAGTTGCCTGCAAAACTGTGAACTGGCGGCGCGTATTCATATGGGCGGCGTGTTTGGCAGCTGGCGTTCGCGCCAAACCGCGCGGCAAGTGAGTGAGCGCGCTCAGGAGGTACTGGATACCTGCCAATTGAACCACCGCGCTTATACGACTGCATCAGATATGAGCTATGGCGAACAGCGCCAGCTGCAGATCGCGATGGTATTGGCGACAGCGCCATCGCTGATGCTACTTGATGAGCCAATGGCGGGAATGGGGCGTGAAGAGACCGCTCAAGTCACCGAGCTGCTCGCCGCCCTAACGGATCGCTACACACTGGTGCTGATTGAACACGACATGGATTCGGTCTTTCGCTTGGCTGACCGCATAACCGTTATGGTCGATGGCTGCGTGTTGGAGAGTGGCCCGACCGAGCAGATACGCACAAGCGAAAAGGTACGCGATGTCTACCTGGGGCGTCATGAAGAGGGGGCAACCGCATGAGCGCAGAGCAAACCAATACGCCATTGATTGATGCCCGGGGGCTACACACTTACTACGGTGAGAGCCATATTTTGCATGGGGTGGATTTGACCCTGATGCCTGGTGAGACGCTGAGTCTGCTGGGCCGCAATGGTATGGGCAAGACCACGACGCTGAAGTCGATACTGGGGTTTGTCCCACCTCGGCGCGGCGAGGTGTTTATTAAGGGCGTCTCGGCGACCAAGCGGCGCCCCTGGCAACTGATTCGCCAAGGGATTGGCTACGTGCCGGAGGGACGCGGTATTTTTCCAGGCGTCAGTGTGCGTGAGCATCTGATTATGGCCGCACGTCCTAATGATCGGGGGGAGTCTCCCTGGACGCTAGAGCGCGTTCTGGATACGTTCCCGCGCCTGGGCCAACGTATCAATCATGATGGTTCCTTTCTCTCAGGCGGCGAACAGCAGATGCTTTCTATTGGCCGTGCGCTGACGACCAACCCCGATCTGATGATCCTTGATGAAGCGACCGAAGGTCTTGCACCGCTGATTCGCGATGAGATTTGGAAGATCATAGGTGAGATCAAAGCGACCGGAATTTCTACCATTATCGTCGATAAAAATATCGATAACCTTCTGAAGATAGCAGAAAAACACCTGCTACTGGTCAAGGGGGAAGTGGTCTATAGCGGTGATTCTCAGGGACTAAAAGATAATCCATCAATTCTTGAAACCCACCTCGGCGTTGCTTGATACAGCTCCGGCAAGCAGGTGCTTGCCGGAGCTGTTGGATACTCGTTAAATACTGACACGGGGAAGTGTGTTGCATGCAATTTCACAAGCAATTGCAAAAGGATCTGTCGATTCCAGCAATCACTGCTGGCTTTGTAGCGGTGCTGGTCTCTTATTCTGGGCCACTCGCCATCTTTTTCCAGGCGGCTCAGAGCGCCGACATATCCAGCACCATGATGACGTCCTGGGTTTGGGCCATCTCAATCGGCGCAGCTGTCTCAGGGATTTTTTTAAGCCTGTGGTTAAAAGTGCCGGTAGTGACCGCTTGGTCGGCGCCGGGGACTGCGTTATTGGTAACACTGTTCCCGGGGTTGACGCTTAATGAAGCGGTGGGCGCCTACCTAACGGCCGCCGTGATCATTTTTCTGATCGGCGTTACGGGTTCTTTTGACCGTATCATCCGGCTGATACCGCCGGGCATAGCTAGCGCGATGATGGCAGGCATTCTTTTCCAGTTCGGGGTGGGAGTCTTCGTTTCATTGGAGAGCGTGCCAGCACTGGCCATTGGTATGTTTATCGCTTACCTGCTCTTTAAGCGGCTTACCCCTCGCTACAGCTTGGTGCTGCTGTTAATCGCTGGCATCACCTTGGCGGTCTTGTTAGAGGGCGCCAGCCTGCAGGGGGTGTCACTCCAGTTTGCCGAGCCCCAGTTTATCCGCCCCGAGTGGTCCTGGAACGCGACGCTGAGCCTGGCCATTCCCCTGGTACTGGTGAGTTTGACAGGCCAATTCTTGCCCGGCATGGCAATTATGCGCTCCTCAGGCTACTCCACCCCGGCCAGGCCAATAGTTATCGTGGCTAGTGTAACTTCCTTTTTTACCGCCTTTTTTGGCGGTATTACCACTGTAATTGCAGCGATTACAGCAGCAATCTGTACGAGTAAGGAGGCCCACGAAGATCCTGATAAGCGTTATGTTGCCGGGGTGGCAAACGGTGTTTTCTACCTGTTTGGCGCTATTTTTGCGGGCACTATTGTAGCGCTGTTTACCTCGCTGCCGGGGGAGTTTGTGGCGGTACTTGCAGGACTTGCGCTAATTGGTGCTATTACCAGCAATATTAGTGCTTTTGCGGCCGAAAAGAGCCACCTGGAAGCCTCTGTCATTACTTTCATTGCCACCGCATCGGGCGTTAGCTTTTTAGGCTTAGGTTCTGCCTTTTGGGGGGTGGTCGCTGGGTCGCTTGCCTATAACCTGCTGCATCGACGTTTTAGCTCGCTTAACCATAAAACCTAATAACAGTGATACTACTGAAGCGGTAGTGGGAGTGTAACCATGGAAAAGATTGTTGTGGCGGTTGATGATAGTGAAAGTGCTTTGCATGCCCTGCAGTTCGGACAAACGTTTGCGGCCCAGCTGGGGGTAGAGGTAAGCGCTATCTCGGTGGTGCCGACGCAAGATGAGATCGGCCCACGGCGCACTAAACTGCAGGGGCGCTTGGCGTCGCACCATCTCGAAGCAGTCGCTATCGACGTCGTTGCTCATGATAGCGCCAAGGCGTATCTGGGTGAGCTCGCTAGTTGCGAGGATACCGGGCTATGTATGATGGCCCATGGTCGACGCCCGGTACCGGAGATGCTGATCGGCAGCGTAACTGCAGGGGTTGTGCGAAGGGCTCAGCGTCCGGTTTACCTGTGTGGCCCCCGCTATGACAGTCGAGCCCACCAGCGGGTCGACGTATTAGCCGTTTGTGTTGATGGGTCTAAGCTATCCGAGCAAATTTTGCCCCATGCAGCAACTTTATCGAAGCGTTTGGGAGCTCGTTTGCAATTGTTGCAAGTGATAGATGTCTCTGCTGCCAGAAAGTCCACAGCGTTAGGTCATACCGATGTGATGGAGTCAGCCTATCTAAACGCGCTGGCACGCCGTGTCGAAAGTGAGCAAAAACTGGAAGTAGACTGGGAGGTGCTTCATGGCGACCCCGCCGACTCTATCGTCAGTTATTTAGCGGGTAGCCATAATACGATGCTTGCCATGACCACCCATGGGCGTAGCGGCCTTTCGCAGGTGGTGGCGGGCAGTGTCAGCCACGAAGTGCTGCATGAAGCTTCTTGCCCTGTGGCTGTTCTGCGACCTTGAATCACTGGCTTGCTGCCATTATGGGTAGCGCCCAGAGCGGCGATTTTCAACGAGTACTTCTAAAATAGCATTGGCTTCCTGCATAAGCGGGGAGGGTTTTTCGCCCCGCCGACGGCTGCAGATAACGGGAGATGTAATTGATTTATCGGCCAATGGTACATAGCAAATACCATCGCGTTGGACACGCTTTACCTGCTCTGGAACCAGCGTAATGCCAATGCCGGAAGCGACAAGGCTAAGTGCCGTTTGAACCTCGTTGGCTTCCTGCACAACTTCGACCTTTAATCCTTGACGGCGGAAAATTCCCAATACCATATCGGCAAGGCTAGGACGTGGTTTTGCGGGAAAAAGGATTAGAGGGTAGCGAGCCAGCTCTTCGCAGCTAGGGGTTGTGCCCTCTAGCGGGTGACCGCTAGATAGAGCTGCAATTAATGGCTCGTCGAAGAGAATCTCCTGCTCGACGTCGGGGTCATCAATACGTAAACGCCCGAAGCCCATGTCGATGCGACCCGCTTTGAGCGCCTGAATTTGTTGTACTGTCGTAAGCTCTGCCAAGGAGAGCTCGACATTATCCATGCGGCGCAAATCACGCACGAGCATTGGGAGTTGCCCGTAAAAAACGGACGGTACAAAGCCAATGCCGAATAGTGCCCGCTTGCTACGCGCCATGTGTCGAGTGGCGTCGATGGTGACTTCCACTTTCTCTAAAATCTGCAGAGCGTGCTGCTGAAAAAAGACACCTGGCGGCGTCAAACGCAATCCTCTTGAGCTTCGTTCAAACAGTTCAGCTCCTACCTCTTGTTCTAATTGTTTGATTTGGCGGGAAAGAGGCGGTTGAGACATATGCAACCGTTCAGCCGCACAGGTAAAGTTAAGCTCTTCAGCGACAACGCAGAAGTACCTCAGGTGGCGTAGTTCCATGATACCTCCAAGGTATGAGCGGCTACTTAAACAATATTGGCTTTGTCATTCGCTTGTTAGCATGCTGGCGATGCTTTTCACGTATTGAGGCAACTTAAAAACCAGCCTAACCAAGCGCCATAACGCTACCAGCATTTAAACGTTTAAAAGCGAAATATCGACTACGACTTTAGTAAAGAATGCTAGAATAAAAGGAGGTAGGCCTGCCATGTATGCGCGTATTTTAGTTCCTGTCGACGGCTCTGAGAGCGCTAAACAAGCTTTGAAAGTAGCTTGCAAGCTGCTGGATAGAGAAGGCTCCACGCTCTACTTACTACATGTACCTGAAACGCTTACCTATGCGACCACACTGGTATGGGGCATTGGTGCGATTGATGCTGGCACTACGCTTGCTGAACGCGAGAAGGTGGGTGAACAGCTATTGGCCCAGGCGGTGAGCTCCGCGCAGGCAGAGGGCGCTAAGCACATTGAAGAGTTGCTGACGGAAGGTGACCCAGCCCGCGCCATTATAGAGGCCGCCAATGCCAATAATGTCGATGCCATTGTGATGGGCAGCCGGGGACTAAGCGACTTGGCTGGTGTGGTGATTGGCAGTGTATCGCACAAAGTGAGCCATTCAGCCAAGTGTCCTGTGATTACGGTGAGCCAATAAAAAGCAGCGGCGATATCTGCCCGCACCTCTCCCGATACAGTTTTCAATCTGCAGAAATTTACTTGTCGCCTAACACACCCTAGCCCATGCTTTTAGCAAGACGCTATAACTCAGGGTATTGGCTAAAAACGAAACGTTAGGACGTTTGAAAATGGCAAAATTTTTCCAGGAATTTCGAGAGTTCGCGGTAAAAGGCAACGTCGTCGATATGGCGGTGGGGATCATTATCGGCGGGGCGTTTACGCTGATTGTGCAAAGCCTGGTGGCGGATGTGATGAATCCGCTGATTGGCTTGCTGGTGGGCGGGGTCGACTTTTCCAATCTGTTTGTGGTGTTACGCCAAGGGGTGGTGGGTGGCCCTTATGCGACGCTGGCGGATGCCCAGGCCGCCGGGGCGGTAACGCTAAACCTTGGGCTGTTTATTAATGCGGTGGTGAGCTTTACGATTGTCGCCTTTGTGGTCTTTCTATTGGTACGTACCATCAACCGGTTAAAGCGCGAAGAGGCGGTGGCACCTGCAAGTCCTACCGAGCAGCCTTGCCCTTACTGTTTGATGGTGGTGCCAATCAAAGCCACCCGCTGTGGCCACTGCACAGCAACGCTTTCTCAGCCAGTGGAGGCTGAAGCGCCGGTTGAAGCAGCACCTGCGCCACCACCAATGCCACCTGCCAAACCTTAGCCACTAAAAAGGGCGCCTATGAAGGCGCCCTTGAGCGTTATAGCAGAAGCGCCACTACGCGCTTTTTTTAATGGTTTTGCTCTCTTTTTGCTTACTGTCGGGCTTTTTGCTGTCGTTAGCATCGCTGGGTTGCGGCAGCGATGGCAGCGATTTGGCCAACATCTCAACACTGTGGCGGTAGTAGAGCTGACTCTTGTTATGCTCGCCCAGGCTTGCATAGAGGCGCGCTAGCTCAGCGCAGACTTCGCCATTGGGGCGCTGACGCTGGCTGGCTTCAAAGTACTCGAGTGCTTTCTGCCATTGGCCGATACGCAGCGAGAGGCGACCACAAGCGAGCAGCAGCTCTGGGTCGTTGGGGCGTTCCTGCAGCCACTTCTCGGCTTTAGCAAGTTGGCGTGCCGCATCTACGTTTAGCAGGCCGTAGCGTTTCACCAGCCGCGCGTCCCAGTGGTGATCCAGCGAATGGTTGAGCAAGCGCTCGGCAATTGGCTCTTCGTTGGCTTGAATCAGCGCTTCGCTGTATAGCACGATCAGTTCGGTGTTGCCGCGCAGGTAGTCGGGCATATCGGCCCAAAGGCCACGCACCCGCTCAATGTTGGTGGGGTTTTGCGCTTCAAACACGATAAGTTCGCGATAGGCTTTAAACTCAAGCTGTTCACGCTCTTGCTGGGTAATGAGCTTCTGCGCCGCCAAGCGTGGAATCAAACGCCTTAAGCCTTCCCAATCGTTGACGCTTAAGTGCACCTGCTTGAGTAGTTTGAGCACCTGCGGGTGGTTGGAGAGCTTCTTATCCAGGCGATTCAGAATCGCCAGCGCTTCTTCGGGCTGCTGACGCTCAATCATCATTTGCGCTTGCATCAGGCCAACGGCGGTATCGGCGCCGTCGGTGGTTAGCTGTGCCTGATTCAGGTGCTCCTGGGATTTCACGTGGTGGCCCTGGTAATGGGCCGCCAGCGCTGCGGATAGGTAGTTGACCAGCGGTGTGCTGGAGTCATCGGCGGCATTAACCAGGGTTTTTTCGGCCTTTTTCCAGCGCCCTTCGGTCAGTGCTACCAGACCACGCACGGTGCGCTGCATGGCGCGACGGTTACGGGCGCGGCTGTTCCAGCTACGAAAACGTCCCATGGGGCGAATAATACCGCTGAGCAAACGCAGCACGAAGTGTAGGACGATAAAGGCGGCAAACAGCAGTACCAGACCAAACCAAAACGATGTCTGGATGGAGGAGTCGCCCACGCGGATCAGCCAGTAGCCGGGCACCGACATCATCAGATGCCCGAACAGGGCCCCGACGGCGAGGCCTGCGACAATGAGGAGAACAAGCTTTCTCATGAATCACCTCCGCTTTGGCCGCGCGTCTCATAGCGGTTGTCGATAAAGCGTGCAAGTTCCTGCTGTGAAGCGCTGATATCGGGCAGCTCGGGTTTTACCTCGGCTTCCTTGAGCTCTTGAAGGCGCGCAATAACGCTTTGGGTCTCTTCGCGAGTGGTGTCGTAGTAGTCGTTCAGCAGTTGCAGCGCTTTGTCGATACTCGCGTCATAAAGCTCTTTCTCTTCGTTGAGCAGGGCCAGCTGTGTCTGCTCCAGCACTAAGCGCAGGCTTTGGCGCAGGTAAGACTCTTGCTCCGGAGTAATCAGCGCTTCCAGCGCTTCATCGTGATGGCGAACCACCACCAGGTCTTTAAGCTCTTCACCGAAGCGCGCCAGCTGGCGCTGGAAAGTGCCGGTCGGCGGCTGTTCGATGCTGGAGGTTACCGCTTGCTCCTCAATTTCTTGAGAGAGTCGCAGAGAGGAGATACGTTCCTGCTGGGCATTGAGCGCTAGGTAGAGGCCGGTACGGTCAACCTGGGGCACGGCGTCCAGCGCGGCTAGCTCATTGGCAATGGCTTCGCGTACGGGCGTCAACGCTGGGTTATCTGCATCAACTAGGCGCGCATCGGCGGTACGCAGCAGTGCGGCCGCGCCGTCAACATCGCCTTCCAGCTGTAGGCGCTGATTGGCAAGACGTAGCAGGTAGGCGGCTTCGGCATGCAGCCACTCGCGCTCGTCGGTATCCTGCTCCTGAGAGAGCTGATCCAGCACTTGGCCCAGGGTCTCATCAACGTCGCTGCGGTAGCTGTCAAATTCATCACGCAGGTCGCCCAGAGTGCTCTGCAACGCTTCATCGCGCTCGGCTTCGCCGCTATCCAGGCGTGATTCAAGGTCGCTAACCGCCTGCTGTGAGGCGCTACCTTCAGCCTGTTGCGTCAGTTCGTCGAGGCGCTGCTGCTGATTATCCAGGCGTTGCCAACCTTGCCAAGCGACGAACGCTAGGGCAATCGCCAGAATAATCACCAGGGCAATTGCCAGGCCGCCACTTTTACCGCCACCGCCGCTCTGGCCGCTACCGCTGCCTTTGTGGCCGGTGGGCGGCGTGGTGCCCGCCGATGACTTGTCTCTGGTCGGCTTTGACGAGCCGGCGCTTGAAGATGGCGAACTAGAGGTCGACCCACTTGAGGAGGAAGAGCCTGGCTGAGCGGCACTCGGTGACGATGAGCCTGTGCTGCTGGGCGTAGAGGTATCTGCCGGTTTTGCCGCGCTGCTAGCAGCGGTTGAACTCGCAGTGGACGAGCCCTTTCCACGCCGCCGCGACCGACTATTTTTAGCACCACTCTGAGCAGGTGTTGTAGAGCTCGGCGGTGTGTTCGGCGTGCTGGGCTCAGTCGCGTCGGTCGTGGAAGCTGCTTTGTCGGTCGTTTTAGGGACGCCTTGAGAGGCATCGGAGGACGTCGGTTGTACATCGTCCTGATCGTTTACTTGTTTGCTCATGTGTCGCTAGCCCTTAGTAAGTTCCTTGATCGACATCGGCACCCTGTGGGTCGCAGGTCTCCAACGCCGCTATCAACGCAGCTGGCGTAGCTCCGGACGCCACCTTAAGGTCACAAAAACCCAGTATGCCAGCCAGTGTAGCCAAACGGCGACTGGAAACGATTAGCGGTTGGTTCAAGGCCGCCTGATTGCACCATTTTGCCAGATGTTCCAGCAGTTCGCTGCTGGTGACGATCAACGCCCGGTAATTACCTGAAGAAAGGCGCGTTTGTAGCGTGGGGGCAAGGGGGTGAAACCTGCGTCGATACACCGCAGCTCGTGTTACCAGTGCCCCCCGTTCGGCAAGCGTTTCAGCGAGCAGCGGGCGGCCACCTTCACCCGCCACCAGTAGAATACGCTGGTGCGCTAACTGCTGTAACGAGGCAAGCGCCAGCAGTGCTTCGCTGGTATCTTCGCCGGCACTCGGCCCAGGCACATGCACGCGGACGCCCAACTGATCATAAAGCGTCGCTGCTGTGGCGCTGCCAACGCTGTAGTAGTCAATGCCAATAGGCAACTGCGGCCAGAAGCGATCCAGCGCTTCACTTAAGCAAGTGGCCGCAAAGGGACTGATGACTATTATCTTATGGTACTGATCAATATCCAGCCAGATACGCCGCATTTCAGGGGTTTCTGGCAAGGCTTCGAGTTGCATCACATTGAGTGATTCAACGCTCTCGCCGCGCTCGCGCAGAGCAGCGGCCAACGCTTCACCGCGCTCGCCGGGGCGGCAGATCAGTACCGGTTGGCTCATATGGCGCGGCCGTAAACCTCAGCCAGAATATCGCCAGCGCCCTGGTCGAGCAGCTCTTCGGCAATGCGAATGCCCAGCGCTTCCGGTTCATGCATCGAGCCGCGGCCTTCAGCGCGCAGCACTTCGGTGCCCTCTGGGTTGCCCACTAAGCCACGTAGCCACAGGGTTTCATTGTCAATATCCAGCACCGCGTGGCCCGCAATGGGTACTTGGCAGCCGCCCTCTAAGCGCGTGTTCATGGCCCGTTCGGCGCGTACGCGGGTTGCGGTGTCTGCGTCGTCAAGCGGGGCTAGCAACGCAATCAGCTCGGGATCATGCAGCCGGCACTCAATGCCTAGAGCACCTTGGCCGCAGGCGGGCAAGCACACTTCCGGCGGCAGTGCCTGGGCAATCCTATCGTCCAAGCCCAACCGCTTAAGGCCCGAGGTCGCCAGGATGATGGCGTCAAATTCGCCCGCGTCTAATTTGCCTAGCCGCGTTTGTACGTTGCCGCGCAGATTAAGAATTTGCAGGTCGGGACGGGCTTCACGCATCTGAAGACCGCGCCGTAGGCTGGCGGTGCCAATACGCGCCCCTTCGGGGAGCTCATCAATGCTAGAGTAGTGGTTGGATACAAACGCATCGGTAGGGTCGGCGCCCTCTAGAATGACCGACAGGCCCAGCCCTTCGGGAAAGTGCATGGGGACATCTTTCATAGAGTGGACGGCAATATCGGCACGGCCATCCAGCATGGCGTCTTCCAACTCTTTAACGAACAGCCCTTTACCGCCAATTTTTGAAAGCGGCGTATCGAGAATTTTGTCGCCCTTGGTAGACAGTGCTACAAGCTCGACCTCAAGGCCGCTGTGAGCCGCCATTAGGCGGTCGCGAACGTACTCAGCCTGCCACATGGCCAGTTGGCTTTTACGCGTGGCAATGCGCAGTTTGGTGATTGATAGCACGTTATTCTCCCTATACCGCAGACACGGCGAGTCAAGCTATGATAAGTGTCATCATAAAGCACCGAGCGCCACAGTAAAAATAACGGAACTAATTATGCTCTCGTAACGTGTTTTATCCGTTCCCTAGGAAATCCTATGTCCTTAGTGTTACCCCACGGCCAGCTTGACCAGTTTTTCCTGCTCTCACGGGATCTGTTCTGCTGTATCGACTTTGAAGGCACGCTGCTGCAAGTCAATCCCGCCTTCGAGACGCTGCTGGGGTACTCGTCCGAAAACTTAATTGGGCGTGCCTGTGGTGTTGTCATTGACCCCCTCGATCATCCCGTGATCGAGGGAGCGTTACAGCGCATGCACCAAGGCGAAAAGATCCTTCCCTTCGAGGTGCGTGCTGTTTCTGCAACCGGCAAACAGCACTGGCTAGAAATTACGCCTTCATCAGGGGAGGGGGTGATTTACGTGATCGCCCGGGTGATTACGCGCCGCAAGGCCGCGGATGAGCAGTTGCTGCGCAACCAACGGCTGTTCAAAATTGCCGGTGAAACCGCTCTGATTGGCGGCTGGTATGTCGACATGGCGGACGGTCAGCCTATCTGGTCCGATGAGCTTAGCCATATCCACGGCATGCCCCCGGGGTTTCAACCCAGCGTTGAAGAGGCGTTTTCCTTTTATGCGCCGGAGTCACGGGAGCGCCTGATGGCGGCATTTAATGCCTGCTGTGAGTACGGTATTAGCTTTGATGACGAGTATGAGGTGATTACCCGCCAAGGTAAGCACCTCTGGGTGCGAGCGATTGGTAAGGCGGTGCGCGATCACGAGGGCCGCATTATTCAGGTGCAGGGGGCGTCGCAGGATATTACCGAGCAAAAGCAGTTGCGCGAAAACCTGACCCAGCTTGCACACCGGCTAACCATGACGCTGGATAGCATTACAGACAGTTTTTTTACTCTGGATACGGAGTGGCGTTTTACTTACGTGAACCGAGAGGCGGAGCGTATTTTGAAGCGCCACGAAGGTGAGCTGCTAGGCCAGCATATTTGGCAGACGTTTCCTGACGCCGTGGGCAGCAGGTTTCAGAAAGAGTATCAACGTGCCGCGAGCCAACAAGAAGCGGTACATTTTGAAGCGTTCAATCCGCGCTTAAATAGTTGGCTGGAGGTGCACGTTTACCCTTCACCCGAAGGTCTGGCGGTCTATTTTCGTGATATCAACGAGCGTAAAGCAACCGAGCATCAGCTAAAACTGCTGGAGCGTAGCGTTGAATCAAGTACCAACGGGGTGGTGATTGTCGATGCCCAGCGCAGCGACCTGCCTATGGTCTACGTTAACGCTGCCTTCGAGCGCATTACCGGCTACTCGCGCAGCCAGGCACTGGGGCGCAACTGCCGTTTCCTGCAAGGTAACGAGACCGATCCCGCCACCGTCAAGCAGCTTCAGGTAGGAATTACCGAACAGCGTGAAGTGCACGTGGTCATTCGTAACTATCGGCGTGACGGTACGGTGTTTTGGAACGACCTGTACATTTCGCCCGTTCTCGATGAAGACGGTCAGGTGACCCACTTTATCGGTGTCCAAAACGATATTTCTGAACAGCGCGAATATCAGGCGCAACTCGACCATAACGCCCATCACGATGCCTTGACCGGGCTGCCCAATCGGCTGTTGCTTGGTCAGCGCTTGGAAGAGGGGTGCGTGGTAGCGCGCCGCTACCATCGCTATATCGCCGTGCTGTTTATCGACTTGGATGATTTCAAGCCGATCAACGATACCTTGGGCCATGAAGTGGGCGACTTTATTCTGGTCGAGGTTGCCAAACGGCTGGAAAATGAACTGCGCCCCTGGGACACCGTTGCGCGTTTTGGCAGCGATGAGTTTGTGGTGTTGTTGCCGGATCTAGCCCATCAGGGCGACGTAATACAAGTGGTCGAACGGGTTCTCCAGGGGCTTTCGCCGCCCTACTGGTTTCGCGACAGCGAGCTGCGCATCACCGCCAGTATTGGCATTGCCATCAATGACGGCAGTATGAAAAACCCCCGCCAGCTTATCCAGCAGGCGGACTTGGCGATGTATAAAGCCAAACGGCGCGGGCGTAATACCTACCACTGGTATACCGAAGACTTGAATCGCAAGGTGAGCGAACGGGTTAGCTTACGCAGTGCGCTACAGCAAGCCATTGAGCAACAGCAGTTCGAGCTTCATTACCAACCGCAGATTCACGCGCCAAGCGGTCGCGTGGTGGGGGTTGAAGCGCTGATCCGCTGGCAGCACCCTGAGCGAGGCAATATCCCGCCGTCTGATTTTATTAGCCTTGCCGAGGATACTGGTCAGATCATTCCCATTAGCGAGTGGGTGTTAGCTACCGCCTGTCGCGATGCCCAGCAGCTCAATGGCCTGGGGCTGGGCGAGATCACCATGGCGGTTAATATTTCGCCCATGCAGTTTCAACGCCCTGGCTTCCTCGCCTCTATTGATCAGGTGCTGGCGAGCAGCAGACTAACGCCTGCGCTGTTAGAGTTGGAGCTTACCGAGGGGGTGCTGATGGACAGCGCCGAGCAAGCGATACAGGCATTAAGAAATCTACGAGCGCTGGGAGTCCAGATTGCACTAGACGATTTTGGCACCGGCTTCTCTAGCTTAAGCTACTTAAAGCGGTTGCCGATTAATCGCATCAAGATTGACCGCTCCTTTGTGCGCGAGGTGATTACGGATCGCTACGATGCCGCGATTATCGACGGCGTGGTCGCCATGGCGGGGAAAATGGGGCTCGAAGTGCTGGTCGAAGGTGTAGAGACGGCAGAGCAGTTCGGCTACCTGCAACAGCACCACTGCGACTATTTCCAGGGCTACTACTTTGCCCGCCCCATGCCCCTAAGTGCCCTGTACGAATTTCTGCACAAACCACCTGCCGTCGTAATGTCAGGCTCTTGGCTCCCGCATAAATAAAAACGGCGTGCCGCTGACCGGGGCGACTCTGGTACACTTTCTGCTAACGACTCCATTGTTTTGTCAGCAGGATATATCTTCGATGAGCCAAGCCACGAATCAGTCTTGGGGCGGTCGCTTTAGCGAGCCCACCGATGCCTTTGTTGCACGCTTCACCGCGTCAGTTAATTTCGACCAGCGCCTGGCCCCCCAGGACATCCAGGGCTCTATCGCCCACGCCACTATGCTGGCTCGGGTCGGCGTGCTCACCGATGACGAGCGCGATGCGATTATTAACGGCCTGAACGAGATTCAGGGTGAAATCGAGCGCGGCGAGTTTAACTGGTCGGTGCCGCTGGAAGATGTGCATATGAACATCGAAGCGCGGCTGACCGAAAAGATCGGTATTACCGGCAAAAAACTCCACACCGGGCGCTCGCGTAACGACCAGGTCGCCACTGATATTCGCCTGTTTATGCGCGATGAGATCGACGTTATCGAAGTGGAACTCAAGCGCCTGCGTGAAGGCATGATCGAACTGGCTGACCGTGAAGCCGAGACCATTATGCCCGGCTTTACCCACCTGCAAACCGCCCAGCCGGTCACCTTTGGCCACCATATTCTGGCTTGGCAAGAGATGCTGGCCCGGGATCACGAGCGCCTGCTGGACTGCCGTAAGCGCGGCAATGTCATGCCGCTGGGAGCAGCCGCGCTGGCAGGCACTACCTACCCGATCGACCGCCATGTAACAGCAGAACTGTTAGGTTTTGACCGTCCAACGGAAAACTCTCTGGACGCGGTCTCGGATCGTGACTTCGCCATCGAATTCACCAGCTTTGCCAGCATTCTACTAATGCACCTATCGCGCATGAGCGAAGAACTGGTGCTATGGACCAGCGCCCAGTTCAACTTTATCGACCTGCCCGACCGCTTCTGCACCGGTTCTTCGATCATGCCGCAGAAGAAAAACCCCGACGTGCCTGAGCTGGTACGCGGCAAAACCGGTCGCGTGTACGGCCACCTGATATCGCTGCTAACGCTGATGAAATCCCAGCCGCTGGCCTACAACAAAGACAATCAGGAAGATAAAGAGCCGCTGTTCGATGCAGTGGATACCGTGCGCGACTGCTTAAAAGCGTTCGCCGACATGGTGCCCGCGATCGAGCCTAAAAAAGCCAGCATGTATGAAGCGGCGCGGCGTGGTTTCTCTACCGCGACGGACTTGGCCGACTACCTGGTGCGCAAGGGCGTAGCCTTCCGCGACGCCCACGAAATCGTGGGGCAGTCGGTGGCTTATGGCCTTAAAAGCGAAAAAGACCTGTCCGAGATGAGTCTGGATGAGCTCAAACAGTTCTCCGATACCATCGAGCAGGATGTGTTCGAGGTGTTGACCCTGGAAGGCTCGGTAGCCGCCCGTAATCACATTGGTGGTACCGCGCCGAATCAGGTGCGGGCAGCCGCCCAGCGAGCGCGTGAGGCGCTAAGTGCGCTCAAGGCGGGCGCATGAAAACGCTGGCAATCATGGCCCTTTCGGCGCTGCTGTTAACCGCGGTTGTCGGCTGTGGACAAAAAGGGCCGCTTTATCTGCCGGAAGATGCGCCCGCTGACGAGCAATCTGCCCAGGCGTCTGAATAGATAGCTGCAGGCCCAGGAGAAGGGGAGAGCACCATGGACTATTTTAATTACCGCGATGGCGTGCTGTACGCCGAAGACGTACCGCTGTCACGCATTGCCGACGAGTACGGCACACCCTGCTACGTCTACTCAAAAGCCACTTTCGAACGTCACTTTCGCGCCTATACCGAAGCACTGGGTGGCCACCCACACCTGATTTGTTACGCGGTGAAGGCCAACTCCAACCTGGCAGTGCTGGGGCTGTTGGCCAAGCTGGGTGCGGGGTTCGATATTGTTTCCATCGGTGAGCTCGAGCGGGTACTCAAAGCCGGTGGTGATCCAGCGAAGGTGGTGTTTTCAGGGGTTGCCAAGCAGCCCCATGAAATGATCCGTGCGCTGGAAGTGGGCATTAAGTGCTTTAACGTTGAGTCACGCCCGGAGCTTGAGCGCTTGAATCGCGTTGCCGGTGAGCTGGGTAAAATTGCCCCGGTCTCGTTGCGGGTCAACCCAGATGTGGATGCGGGTACTCACCCGTATATCTCCACTGGTTTGAAGGATAACAAGTTCGGCATCCCAGTGGATGAAGCCTTGGCGGTTTACGAACTGGCCGCAAGCCTGCCTAATCTGCAGGTGAAAGGACTTGATTGCCACATTGGTTCGCAGCTTACCGAGACGGCGCCGTTTTTGGATGCCCTTGATCGCCTGCTGGTGCTTATGGAACGCTTGCGTGAGCGGAGCATCGAAATTGAGCACCTGGATTTAGGCGGCGGTTTAGGCGTGCCTTACCGTGATGAAAAACCGCCCCAGCCGTTTGATTACGCCAGCCAGCTGCTGGCGCGGCTTTCGCGCTGGGAAGGTGGCGAAGCGCTTACGCTGCTGTTTGAGCCCGGCCGCTCCATCGCTGCCAATGCGGGGGTCATGCTTACGCGGGTAGAGTTTCTCAAGCCCGGCGAGACCAAGAATTTCGCCATTGTCGATGCGGCCATGAACGATCTGATTCGTCCGGCGCTGTACCAGGCCTGGCAGGCGATTGTGCCGGTGGATACTCGCCAAACGCGGGAAAGCGCCCTTTACGACGTAGTGGGCCCCGTGTGTGAAACCGGTGACTTCCTGGGCAAGGAACGCGAGCTGGCGATTACCGAAGGCGATCTTTTGGCAGTGCGCTCGGCGGGGGCCTACGGCTTTGTCATGGCGTCGAACTACAACAGTCGCCCTCGTGCCGCCGAGTTGATGGTCGATGGCGACAACTGCCACGTGGTGCGCGCCCGGGAAACCGTTGCCAGCCTATGGGCGGGTGAAGCACTGCTGCCCGAAGGGGGGCGCTAATGCTGTTACACTTCACCAAAATGCATGGCCTGGGCAATGACTTTGTCATGGTGGATCTGGTCACTCAGCGCGCGCGGCTGGACGAAGCCCAAATCCGCACGCTGGCAGATCGGCGTTTCGGCATTGGCTTTGACCAGCTGTTGGTCGTCGAGCCGCCTCGCGATCCCGAGATGGATTTTCGCTACCGCATTTACAATGCCGACGGCAGTGAAGTGGAAAACTGCGGCAATGGCGCGCGCTGTTTTGCCCGCTTCGTGCGCGATCAGCGGCTAACCCACAAGCATGAAATTCATGTGGAAACCGCCGGAGGGCCGTTGGTGCTGACCGTGCAGCACGACGGCATGGTGCGGGTAGATATGGGCCGCCCGCGGTTTAGCCCTCTGGCGCTGCCGTTCGATGCCCCAGGGGATCAACCCCTACATCAGCTCGAAGTGGGCGATGAAACGCTGCAGATCGGCGTGGTCTCCATGGGTAACCCCCATGCGGTGCTGCAGGTCGACAGCGTGGATGAAGCCCCGGTCGAGCGCCTAGGGCCATTGGTCGAGGCACATCCGCGTTTTCCTAAGCGTGTTAACGTGGGCTTTATGCAGGTACTCTCGCCCAGTGAAATTCGTTTGCGCGTGTACGAACGCGGCAGCGGCGAAACCCTGGCCTGCGGTACCGGTGCCTGCGCCGCGGTGGCCAGCGGCATTCGTCAGGGGCTGCTGAAAAGCCCCGTAAAGGTTCATTTACTTGGTGGAGAGCTCAGCATTGAGTGGCCTGACCCTGAAGGGGCGCTAACGATGGTGGGGCCAGCTACACGGGTTTTCGATGGCCGCGTAGCACTTAATTAATTCGAGGAGAACGGCGATGTCACAAGCCCCCGAACCCCGCAAAACGCTCGAGCCTGATCAAGTGGCGTTCTGGCTGGCGCGCCATCCCGATTTTTTCGTCGGCCGGGAAGGGCTTCTGCAGCAACTGCAGGTTCCCCATCCGCATATCGACGGGTCGGTGTCACTGCTCGAGCGCCTGGTGTTAGATCTGCGTAAGCGCGCAGAAACCGCCGAGGGCCGCCTGGAGCACCTGCTGGAGACCGCTCGCCATAACGAGTCACAGTACCGTCGGCTGCGGGAAACGTTGATAGCCCTGGTGGAAGCGCCGGATCGCGATGCGCTGGCGCAAGCGTTGGCCACTCAGCTTAGCGAGCGCTTTGAAACCCCGGCCATGGCGCTGTGGTGTCCGGCCACGTTAAGCGATAGTGAGCCGACGCCGCCCCAGCCGCCTCGCCATGTGCTGGATCAGCACGCCAGTGCGCGGCTTTCGGCGTTGTTGGATGGCCGTACCAGCCGCTGCGTTAAGCTTAGCGTTAGCGACTGGAAATGCCTGCTGCCCCATGTCAAAGCGCCCCGTAAAGCGGGCTCCTGCGCTATTTCGCGCCTCTCTGCGGGCGACCCCTTGGGTTATTTGCTGCTAGCCAGCCCCAGCCCAGACGCTTACCGGGCCAGTATGGACACGCTGTTCACCGAGTACTTGGGCGATATCGTCGCGCGCCTGCTGATTCGCCTGGGCGATCATGGCTAACTCAACGCTAGATGAGCCATCCCTGGCTGAGACGCCGATAGCCAAGCGCGTTGAGGCCTTTCTAGCGGCGCTGGCGTCTCATGCAAGTCCTGCCACGGTGGCGGCTTATCGGCACGATTTGGCCGCCCTGTGTCGCTTCACCGAGCGGCGCGATGTGACGGATCCCGCGGCGTTAGATACCGCTCTGCTGCGGGCGTTTTTAGGGGCGGAGCGTAGTCGCGGCCTGGCGCCTAGAAGCCTGGCCCGGCGACGGGCGGCGCTGTCCCGCTTCGCCGATTACCTGGTCAAGCAGGGTGTGCTGGTCGATAACCCGGTGGGGCTACTGCGTACGCCTAAACAGCCGAGCCATCTGCCGCGCCCTGTGGATGTCGATGCCCTGGCGCGCTTTCTTGATACCCCCCACGATGGCTCGCCATTGGGCATGCGGGATCAGGCTATTCTTGAACTGTTTTACTCCAGCGGCTTGCGCTTGGCGGAGCTGGCGGCCCTTGATTTGGGCGATTTGCAGAACAGCCGGGTAAGGGTAATAGGTAAAGGCGGCAAGCCGCGTCAGGTGCCGGTAGGGCGCCGCGCCCAGCAGGCGCTGGCCGAGTGGCTGGGGTGTCGCTCAGTGCTGGCACCTATTACTGAGCAGGCGCTATTTGTGGGCCAGCGCGGGCAGCGCTTAGGGCATCGTGCCATTCAAAAGCGCTTAGCGCAGCTGTCGCTTGCCCGTGGCCTGCCCGAACACCTGCACCCTCACCGGTTGCGTCACTCCTTTGCTAGCCATCTGTTGGAGTCGAGCCAGGATCTTCGCGCCGTACAGGAGTTGCTGGGCCACGCCAATCTGTCGACTACGCAAATCTATACCCGGCTTGATTGGCAGCATCTTGCGACCAGCTACGATGCCGCCCACCCCCGCGCCAAACGGGGCCCCAGCGACCGCAAAAATAGCCCCAGGAGTAAACCATGACGATGCTGCAGGCAATCACCTTCGATCTCGATGACACGTTGTGGGATAACCACGGCGTGATGGCGCGTACCGAAGAGGGCCACTACCGCTGGCTGCTGGAGGCGCTTGAGGCATGGCGAGCGGCACGCCAGGAAACAGCGCTGGCGTTATCCCACGAAGAGGGCGGGCTGGATTACCTTCAGCGTCGTCAACAGTTGGCTAAAGAGGTGCCCGAACGGCGCGGCGACTTCACTTGGCTACGTTTGCGCGCCCTGGAGGCTCAGTTAGAAGGCGCCGGTCTGCACCGCAGTGCTGCGTTGATGTGGGCAGGGGCGGCGATGAATGAGTTTCACCGCCTGCGTGTACAGGTCACGCCCCACCCTGAAGCGGCCGGTTTACTGGCTGCCTTAGCGGAGCGCTATCAGTTGGCGGCGATCACCAACGGCAATATACATCTTAAACGTCAGCCGCTGGCCAGCTATTTTCCGGTCGCCATTGCTGCGGGCGAGCTACTGGCGCCCAAGCCCGATCCTACGCCGTTTCTCACCGCGCTGTCGCGCTTAAACGTGGCCCCTGAATGCGCCATGCACGTGGGTGACTCGTGGCAGGAGGACGTGCTCCCTGCCCAGCAGCTGGGCATGCACGCGGTCTGGATTTCTGAAGCGGAGGATCAACCGCTTCCCCCGCGTGTGCACCGCATTGCCCATATTAAAGAGCTACCCAGTGTGCTTGAGAAGCTAGAGATGCATCATTCAGGCGGTGTATACAGCCACTGATTGAGTTTCTGGGATAGCGTATCGACGCCGTCGCGCTTGAGTGAAGAGAACAGCTGAACGGAGACGAGGTCTTCCCAATCCTTCAAACGCGAGCGTACTTTTTGCAGCGCAGCGCTGGCAGGGCCTTTCTTCAGCTTGTCGGCTTTGGTAAGCAAAATATGCACCGGCATTCCGCGCTGGTCGGCATAGTCGAGCATCATTTGGTCGAACTCGGTGAGCGGGTGGCGCACGTCCATTAGCAGTACTAAGCCGCGTAGGCTGTAACGGTTGCGCAGGTACTCCGCTAGGTGCTTTTGCCACTCTAGCTTGACCGCCTCCGGAACCTTGGCGTAGCCATAGCCGGGCAGGTCGACCAAGCGCCGCGACGCGTCGTTCATAACGCTGAAAAAGTTGATCAGCTGGGTGCGCCCCGGTGTGCGCGAGGTGCGCGCTAACGCATTTTGTTGTGTTAATGCGTTGATAGCACTTGATTTGCCTGCGTTTGAACGCCCGGCAAAGGCCACCTCAGCGCCGGTGTCATCCGGGCACAGGGCCAGGGTGGGGGCGCTGATAAGAAAACTTGCCGTCGGGTAGTTCAGCCGAGGGATTGGGCTATCATGGGGGGTAGTCATGGGGTTGATCCTGAAAAACGAACATAAAAGCGGTCTACTCTGCGTACTATCACCTCATTATTGCCTCACCATCAGGTAAAGTAGGACGCATAATAGCGACTCATGATAGAGAATTGAGAGCAGTACCGCGACGAATTACCCCTAAAGCAGGTCAGTACTTGCATTCCCGCCGCTGGGGTGATTCGTTATAATGCAAGCGGTTTATATCTGCGACCTGAGGCGCTAGTGTACCATCGCGATACGTTGTTGGTATTAGCGAAGGTTGGTATTGGCGGAGCTAACCCTGGTAACTTGTGAAACCTGGGAAGCGCCCAGGGTGCGTACCAGTCAAACATAAAACGGCATAGTGGAATAGCAATGAGAAAGTTACTGGCAAGCCTAGCAATTACCATGGGCGCCGTTGGCATCGCCCACGCTCAAACGGACTACCAAGCCGATGCTGACGCATCCGCTGGCCAGGAAATGGCCCAAACCTGCGCCGCCTGCCATGGGCAGCAGGGCATTAGCCCATCGGGCGCTTTTCCTAACCTGGCGGGTCAGCAGATGTCCTATCTGGCGAAACAGATTATGGACATTCGCGATGGCAACCGCATGGTTCCCCAAATGGCCGGTCAAGTTGATGACTTCTCTGACCAGGACGCTTGGGATGTGGCGGCGCACTTTGCGCGCCAAGACGCCAACCTGGGCCAATCCAGTGACGAAGACGCTGAGCTACTGGCACGCGGTGAAGAGCTTTACCGCGCTGGCGATATGTCCAAGGGTATTCCCGCCTGTTCTGCTTGCCATACTCCCACGGGCGTCGGTATCGGCAGCGCCGTTTACCCTGGCTTGTCTGGGCAACACGCTCAATACACGGTCTCAACGCTGCAGGCATTCGCGTCAGGTGATCGTAACAATAGCCCCAATAACATCATGGGCGACATCGCTTCAAAAATGAGCGACAACGATATGGAAGCAGTGGCTAACTATGTGTTGGGTTTGAACTGAGTGTTGGGTTTGAACTAACGTTTTAAGCCCTAGCGTTTAACACCACACATAGACAGCCTAAATACTTCCTTATGCCGTTTGCGGGTTCTCACTAGCAACGTTCTTGGTAACGTTTGCTAGCTGAGGGAACCCGCTAATGTATTCACGGTCTCACTTTCCGCTTACCCATGGAGAAGCTTTTACAATGTCTAAAACGCGAGCGATGTTTAAAACGGTAATGGTCGCACTGGCCGGTTTAGGGCTTTCTGCGGCAGTGAGTGCCCAGGAAGTGGTGGAAGGTCAGCACTATGAGGTGCTTGAATCGCCGGTAGAGACACAGGTTGACGACGGGCAAATTGAAGTCACCGAAATATTTTGGTTTGGCTGCCCGCACTGCTATCGCCTGCAAACGCCGATTAACGAGTGGTACGAGACTCTGGACGATGACGTTAGTGTCGTCAAAATGCCTGCCACCATGGGCGGGGATTGGAATACCCACGCTACAGCATTCTATGCAGCTGAGTCGCTGGGCATCGAAGAGGAGTTGCACGCTGACTTCTTTAACGCCATCCACCAGGAAAATCAGTCGCTCACAGAGCCCGATGAGATTGCAGCTTTCTTTGCCAACTACGGCGTCAGCGAAGAAGAGGCCAAGCAAGCGCTGACTGACTTTAGTGTGCGCAGCGAAGTGAATGATGCCAATAACCGTATGCGCAAAATGAAGTTAATGGGTGTGCCTGCCCTGGTGATTGATGGTCGTTTTCTGGTGACGCCGAGCTCAGCCGGTAGCCTTGAAAACATGCCGAAAATCGCTGAAGCGTTGGTTGAGCAGGTGCGTGAAGAGCGCGCAGAGTAACCGTGTTACGTGAAGCTAGGGAGCGTGACGAAACAGCCATAAATGGCCCACGCTCGACGCTGTTTGAAGATGGGCATTTGCGTTTGCTGACCTTTAATTTGCAGGTTGGCATTCAGACCTCGGCGTATCATCACTATGTTACGCGCAGCTGGCAGCACCTATTGCCCAATCCGCGTCGTCAGAAGCGGCTGGACGTGATGGGTGAAGTGCTGAGCAAGTTTGACGTGGTGGGACTGCAAGAGGTCGACGGCGGTAGTTTTCGCTCAAGCCGCGTCAATCAGGTGGAGTATCTCGCTGCCAAAGCGGGGTTTCCCCATCATGTTCAGCAGCTCAATCGCAATCTGGGCCGC
Source organism: Halomonas sp. FeN2 (assembly GCF_020595105.1). Lineage (NCBI taxonomy): Bacteria > Pseudomonadati > Pseudomonadota > Gammaproteobacteria > Oceanospirillales > Halomonadaceae > Halomonas > Halomonas sp. FeN2. The sequence continues at coordinate 2,291,287 of NZ_CP074200.1, read as the reverse complement.
ATTGCCCAGCACAGTAATGGTTTACTCTCGCGCTTGGTACCCAGCCAAATAGAAGAGCACCGTTTGCCGGGTGCAATGCCGGGGCGCGGCGCGATTCACGCTCGCTTTGGCGAAGGGCCTGATGCGCTGCATATCTTTGTTGCCCACCTGGCGCTAAGCCACCGTGGCCGGGTGCGTCAGCTCAACTACTTAAGCGACATCATTCAACCACTGCGCCACGTGGTGGTCATGGGGGATCTCAACTGTACCCCTGACCAACTGCACGCTCACGAGCGTTTTAGTGCGTCGTTACCGCTGCACCCGGTTAAACCCTTGCTCAGTTACCCCTCCTGGCAGCCGCGCCATGCGCTGGATCATATCTTGTTGTCGCAGTCGTTAGAGGCCGCCGAAGTGCGGGTGCTGGATCATCTCTTCTCTGACCACCTGCCGATTGCTGTCGATTTACCCTTGCCCGAGGCCTGTTTAGCGGCAATTCGTTCAAGCGTTTAATAATAAGCACGCTGTGCACTCCGTGAGCGCTGCATTGTCCGCGTATATGCGCTATTGTCTGGGACGCTGATCCCCTTAGCCGTTTTACGCGAGACACTCCCATGTCGGACACAACACAACTACCTGCTTTTATTGGTGCGCTGGATCGCGCTTCCGAATGGTTCGGGCGTACCCTTGCGTGGCTGATCATCATTATGATGTTGATTCAGTTCGCTATTGTACTGCTTCGCTATGCCTTCAGTGTGAATAGCATCTTCATGCAAGAACTAGTGATGTATATGCACGCCAGCGTGTTTATGCTCGCAGCCGCCTATACGTTTCGCCACGACGGCCACGTGCGGGTGGACATCTTCTATCGAGGCATGACACCGCGCCGCCAGGCGTTAATCAATGTCGTGGGCATTATCACGCTATTGATTCCAGTGATGATCTTTATCATCGCTTCCAGTCTGGGCTATGTGGCCAACTCCTGGCGCATTCTGGAAACCTCCTCCGACTACGGCGGTATTCCGGCAGTCTATGCACTGAAAACCTTGATACCGCTGTTTGCCGTTTTGATGATCGTGCAAGGCGTGATTGAAATTGTGCGCAATGGCTATGTGATGGCCGGGCGGATAGTGCCGTCTGCTGCCGGTGGCAATCATCTTGAGGAGCGTGTTTGATGCTGGAATTTATGCCAGTTATTTTATTTGCCGTTATCTGTATTGTATTGATGTTCGGCTTTCCCGTAGCGCTGTCTCTGGCGGGCACGGCGTTGCTGTTTGCCGGTATGGGGCTCGGGTTGGAAGCCATCGGTATCGACGCCAACTTTGATAGTGGCTATCTTGCCGCCTTGCCTAACCGACTCTACGGCATAATGACCAACCAAACGCTGTTGGCGGTGCCGCTATTTGTCTTGATGGGCGTGTTGCTGGAAAAATCCAAAGTGGCTGAGACGCTGCTGGATGCCATGGCTCTGCTATTTGGCGCCATGCGTGGTGGCTTGGGTATTTCGGTGACTCTGGTGGGCATGCTGATGGCTGCCTCTACCGGTATTGTAGGGGCCACGGTGGTCACCATGGGGCTGATGTCGCTTCCCACCATGCTAAAGCGTGGCTACAGTACCTCGTTGGCGACCGGGACTATCTGTGCTACCGGTACGTTGGGGCAGATTATTCCGCCTTCCATTGCCTTGGTACTGCTTGGTGACGTGCTGTCATCAGCGTATCAGCAAGCGCAGCTGGATATGGGGATTTTCAGCCCTAAAACGGTCTCCGTGGGCGATCTGTTTATGGGCGCACTGGTGCCCGGGTTACTGCTGGTCGTCATGTACATGATCTATGTGGCTATGGTGGCATGGTTGCGTCCGCATATGGCGCCTGCTGCCGACCGTGAAGAGTTGATGGCCGAGCTTGGTCATACCTCGGGGATTGGCATGCTGCTGCTCAAAGGGTTGGTGCCACCGGTGGTACTGATTGTGGCAGTGCTGGGCTCGATCCTCAGTGGTTTTGCCACGCCCACAGAGGCCTCAGCGGTAGGCGCCTTTGGCGCTTTAGTGCTGGCGTTGGCTTATCGTCAGCTCGATTGGGCGACGTTGAAGGACGTGCTGCGTTCGACCACTCACGTTACCACCATGGTATTTTTGATCCTGATCGGTGCGGCGCTGTTTTCGCTAGTGTTTCGTGCTTACGGCGGCGAACACATGGTGACCGAACTGTTCGAGGGTATGCCTGGTGGGGTGGTTGGCGCGACGATCATTGTTATGCTGGTGATCTTCCTGCTCGGCTTTATTCTCGACTTTATCGAAATCACCTTTGTGGTGGTGCCGATTGTCGGGCCGATTTTGCTTGCCATGGGCCTTGACCCGATTTGGCTGGGCATCATGATCGCGATTAACCTGCAAACGTCGTTCTTAACGCCGCCGTTCGGCTTCGCGCTGTTCTATCTGCGTGGCGTAGCGCCGCCGTCTGTATCTACTTCGGCTATTTACCGCGGTGTTATACCGTTTATCCTAATGCAACTGGGTATGTTGCTCATGTTGAGCTTTTTCCCGCAGCTAGCAACGTGGCTACCTGCGCAATTTGGCTAATAAAAGGGTTAGTTGAAAAGCATCGCTGCTATCAACGTTAAGAAGTGGCAACCTAATTAAAAAGCAGCAAATAGCCGTTAATGGCCTGTAGCAAACCGCCTGGTGTTCTACGCTTGGCGGAGTATTCCTACTCATAATAGTAATAATAGAAAGTAAGAGGGTTATTGTATGAAAGCCAAAACACTCCCCGTCGCGATCGCCATGACGACCGCACTTTCCGCCAGTTTGCTGGTGGTCTCTAGTTTCGATAACCAAGCACAGGCGCAAGAGGACGAGTTCCGCTGGAAAATGGTCACCTCCTGGCCGAAAAATTTCCCAGGTGTTGGTCAGGGCCCCGAGCGGCTCTCCCAGCTGGTCGACGAAATGTCGGATGGTCGCCTGACCATTGAAGTCTTCGGGGCTGGCCAATTGGTACCGGGGTTTGAGGTATTTGACGCCGTTTCTGACGGTACCGCTGAACTAGGCCACTCCGCTTCCTACTACTGGAAGGGCAAAGCGCCTGCCGCACAGTTCTTCGCCGCCGTGCCGTTTGGGATGAATGCTCAAGAGATGAACGCCTGGCTAAGCTATGGCGGCGGTATGGAGCTGTGGAACGAGCTGTACGATGACTTTGGCGTTGACGTCATGGTGGCGGGTGCCTCCGGCGTCCAGATGGGCGGCTGGTACAACAAAGAGATCAACTCGGTTGCCGATCTCGACGGCCTGAAAATGCGTATGCCGGGCCTGGGTGGCGAAGTGATGAGTCGCATGGGTGTCGCGATTGTGAATATGCCCGGCGGCGAGATCTTTACTTCGCTGCAATCTGGTGCGATTGACGCAACAGAGTGGATTGGCCCTTACAACGACCTAGCTTTCGGCCTGCACCAAGCCGCCGACTACTACTATTATCCAGGCTGGCACGAGCCCACGGTCATGTTCGAGGCCATTGTTAACGAAGAGGCTTTCGCGGAGCTGCCAGCGGATTTGCAGGCGATCCTGCGTACCGCTATTAGCGACATTAACCAGAGCGTACTGGATGAGTACACCGCACGTAACAACGATGCGTTGGAAACGCTGGTGAACGAGCACGACGTCGAGCTACGCCGCATTCCCGACGACGTACTGGCCCAGGCGCGTGAGCACTCGCAAGATGTGGTCGCCGAGCTGGCCGAATCGAGCGAACTAGCTACGCGTATCTATGATTCCTATCAAGCATTCCAGGAGAAGGTGGAGGATTACCACGCCATCTCAGAGCAGGCGTACTACAACGCCCGCAACCCGGAAGGTGACACCTCGGAATAGTTTGCTGTGCTTGATGCACACTAACGAGCCGCCTTCGGGCGGCTTTTGTGTGTATGGCATATACGTTTTCGGCAGCATAAGGCGCTCAGCTTGGGTATCCTAGGCGTACAGTGACGTTTTTGCCGTGAAGGAGCCCCATGTCTACCCATTCCCGTCTTCGCAATGTGCTTACCATCGCCGGCTCCGATCCTTCGGGGGGCGCCGGGCTGCAGGGGGATCTGAAAACCTTTTCAGCCCTCGGCGTTTACGGCACCAACGTGATTACCGCGGTGATTGCCCAGAATACCTGTGGGGTGGCCTCGGTGTACCCCGTCGCGCCCCAGGCGATACGCGAGCAGTTGGAACACCTGCTGGATGATGTGGCGATAGATGCAGTCAAAATTGGCATGGTGGCCAGTCGCGAGGTCGCCGAGGTGATAGCCGATGTGCTGCGTCAGCGGCGCCCACGCTGGATCGTGCTCGACCCGGTGATGGTGGCCAAGAGCGGCGATATTCTGGTCGATGACGCCGGCATTCGCGCAGTGCGCGATATTCTCGTGCCGCTGGCCGATGTGATCACCCCCAATCTGCCAGAAGCCGCGGTACTGCTCGACACGCCGTCGCCTACCAGTTTAGACGCCATGGAAGCGATGTTGCCGGGGTTAACGCAATTGGGCGCGCCCTATGTTGTGCTGAAAGGCGGCCATCTGCGCGGGGAAACCTGCCCAGACCTGCTGGCAACCCCCAATGGCCATGAGTGGTTGCCCGCCTCGCGAATCGATACCGACAATTTGCACGGTACCGGCTGTGCACTCTCCTCAGCGATTGCCGCCTGCCTGGCGAAGCTGCCCGTGGATGCCGAAGGGGATGCCCCGGTAGCTGCTATCAGTGATGCCAAGCAATGGCTACATGCGGCCCTGGAGGCGAGCGAGCGCTTAAACGTAGGAAAAGGGCGCGGCCCGGTGCACCATTTTCACGCTTGGTGGTGATTGGGTGAGCTGCCTTGAAGCATTTAGGCGCTAGCTGGCTTGCGGGAATGGACATTGCGCACCATGCTAAGGAGTGTTTGCTTAACGGCTTGTAAGGCTGAGCTGCTCAGCCGAGGAGCGTTTCGCCATGCCTCGCACCATTCTGTTTGCCACCGATCTTTCCGCTGATAATCGTGCCGCTTTTGCTCGGGCGTTGCGTTTGGCCTATGCCCAGGGGGTTCAGCTAGACGTGCTGCACGTGTTGGATCCTTACCTACCCAGACGTGTGCTGTTGGATGTCGAGAGCGCGGTAGTGGAAGACATCACCACCATGTTGACGGATCTACGCGAAGACTACGCCCTAGAGGCGCCGAAAACGCTGATCCAGACCGTGACCGGCTCGCCTCACGTTGAAATCGTCCGCGAAGCTCATGAACGCAACGCTGAGCTGATTGTGCTGGGCATGCATCGCAAGCGTGGGCAAAAAGACCTGCTTGCGGGTACCACGGCAATGCGCGTGCTGCGCAGCGCACCATGCCCTGTGGTGGTCTCTTCTCACCAGCCGACCCAGCCCTGGCAGCATATTCTGGTACCTATCGATTTTTCGCTGACGGCGCGGCATACCTTGAAAGAGGCGCTGATTCGCTTCCCTGAAGCCACGCTGACCTTGCTGCACGCCTGGACGCTACCCGGCGAGCGTGAGTTGGGTTCGCAGGCCTATTACGCCCACTGGCGTGAACAAGAAGTGCAGCGCCTGCGCGAGCAGTTGAACAATGAAGTCGAGAGCCTGATGCGCGAGTTAGATGGGGTGCCCGATGTGGAGCTGGTGTTAGAGCAAGGCGCGCCCTGCGATGTGCTACAAGCATATATGAAGCGCCACACGCCCGATCTCGTGATGATCGGCAGTCGCGGTCAGCCCCACCACGCCAGCCAGCTAACCGAGATGCTGCTGTGTGAACCGCACTGCGATTTAATGCTCTGCCGTGCCTGGTAAGCGGGCGCTGTTAATAATCAGTAGTGAACGGCCAATAATAAATATTGTACGGAACCTTTATGTGGTGTGTCAGTATGTATAGATATGCTGCCATGAGGAGGTTCTATGTCTATATGCTTATTAGGGGCTAGGCGCGCCATACAATGGTCACTGCTGTTAGCTGGCCTATCACTAACGCCTTGGGCGATGGCCAACAATGTGACGGAAAAAGGCGAAGTGTTTGAGCGCACAGTAGAGGAGCACGGCCAGCGCTATAGTCTTATCGGTAGCGGCGTGTTTCGCTACATGATCTGGACGGCCTATGCGGGCGCCTACTACCAGGCAGGCGAATCCGAGCCACAGCCGTTGAGTGACGTTCCAAGGCGCTTGGAGCTTGCTTATTTCCATGCCATCGACGCCCCTGACTTCTCTGAAGCCACCACAGAAAGCCTTCAGAAGAGCCTCACCGCTTATGAGTATTCGCAGTTAGAGGTAGATATTACCGCCTTTAATCGAAGCTACCAGGACGTCGAGCCGCAAGATCGCTATGTGCTGAGTTGGGACGGTGACACGCTGCGCCTGGCACTGAACGGCGACACGCTATATGAGGGTGGTAACGCAGAGCTGGCGAGCGCCATGTTCGGTATCTGGCTGGGCGAGCGGCCTTTGGGTGAAGATTTTCGCGATGCGCTGCTGGGGAAAAATTAATAAGTGGTCGTTATAATGGCCGTTTGTTAGCTGGGAGAAGCGTTGTGAAGGCACTGATTCAGCGCGTGAAGCGCGCCAGCGTTGAGGTAGAGGGTAATGTCGTTGGCAGTATCGACAGTGGACTGCTGGCGCTGATAGGCGTGGAGAAGCAAGATGACGGGGCTAGCGTGGAAAAACTGCTGCACAAGCTCCTTCACTACCGGGTATTCAGCGACGCCGACGGCAAGATGAATCATAACCTGCAGCAGGTGAGCGGCGGCTTGCTGTTGGTCTCTCAGTTCACCCTGGCGGCGGATACCCGTAAGGGGCTGCGGCCCAGCTTCTCCAGCGCCGCTCCGCCAGCCCAGGGCGAAGCGCTATTCAACTTGCTGGTTACCCAGGCCCGCACTGCCTGGCCGAATGTCGCCACCGGTGAATTTGGCGCTGATATGCAGGTGGCGCTAATCAACGATGGCCCGGTAACGTTTTTGTTGGAAAGCTAGCCCTGTTGTTGAGTATTCGCTTTCCGCTAGCTAGCCGTCTCTTCGCTGGCGAGCAGTTCTGCTTCCATTGCCTCCAGCGCCTCTTCGGCGCTCAGCCACTGCCTTTCTGACTCATCCAGGCGCGCTTTAATCTCCGCTTGCTGACCAAGTGTCTTGGTTAGTTCGGCTTTGCGGCTGCTGTCGGTGTAGAGCTCTGGGTCGGCCAGCACTTGTTCTACCTTATCGAGTTCTTGCTGGGCCTTCTCCATGGCTTTTTCTGCCTGGTCGCGCTGCTTTTTCAGTGGGCGCAGCTTCTCACGCAGCTCGGCAGCCGCTTTGCGGGATGCTTTGCGCGCTTCGCGGCTGTCGCCGCTAGGCTGCTGGTTCTGGCGCTCGGCTTTTTCTCCGCGGGAGTCCCGGCGGCTCTCTTCCAGGCGCGCTTTAAGCCAAACCCGGTAATCTTCCAAATCTCCATCGAAGGGCTCGACACGGTGATCTGCCACCCGCCAGAACTCATCGACCGTGGCGCGCAGCAAGTGACGATCGTGGGAGACCAGAATAACCGTGCCTTCGAAGCTTGCCAGTGCCTGAGTCAGCGCCTCGCGCATCTCTAAGTCCAGGTGGTTGGTGGGCTCATCGAGCAGTAGCAGGTTGGGTTTCTGCCAAGCGACGAGTGCCAGTGCCAGGCGGGCTTTTTCACCACCGGAGTAGTTGGCGACTGTGCCGAAGGCGTCGTCGCCCTTAAAGCCAAAGCCACCCAGAAAGTTGCGAATTTCCTGATCGCTGGCGGTGGGAGAGAGGCGCTGGACATGCACAAAGGGCGTCGATGAAACATCCAGGCTCTCAAGCTGATGCTGAGCAAAGTAGCCAATCGCCAAATGCTCGCCGGGCACGCGCTTGCCGTTAAGTAACTCAAGCTCGCCGGTGAGCGATTTAATTAGCGTCGACTTACCCGCCCCGTTGGGGCCTAACAGGCCAATGCGGCTACCTGGCAGCAGGGTGACGTTGACCTTGTCCAGTTGGATGTTGTCGTCACTGCCGTCGCCCTTTTTACCGCGATAGCCGAGCTGGGCCTGATCCAGCACCAGCAGTGGGTGCGAGGTTTTATCGGCGGCGGGTAGCGTAAAGTGGAAGGGCGAATCCACATGGGCGACGGCGATATCTTCCATGCGTTCGAGCATTTTTACCCGGCTTTGTGCCTGCTTGGCCTTGGTCGCCTTGGCTTTAAAGCGGGCGATAAAACGCTCGATTTCTTCCCGGCGGGCTTGCTGCTTGGCGGCTTCAGCCTGTTGCAGAGCAAGCTTTTCGGCGCGGGTGCGCTCAAACTGAGAGTAATTGCCGCGGTAAAGATCCAGGGTCTGGTGGTGCATATGCACGATGTGGTCACATACGGCATCTAAAAAGTCGCGGTCGTGGGAAATCAGCAGCAGTGTGCCCGGGTAGCGGGTCAGCCACTGTTCCAGCCACAGCAGGGCGTCTAGATCCAGGTGGTTGGTCGGCTCATCCAGCAGCAGTAGATCGGAAGGCATAAACAGCGTACGAGCAAGGTTGACCCGCATCCGCCAACCGCCGGAAAACGCCGAGAGCGGGCGGGCGAGGTCAGTCTGGACGAAGCCCAACCCCACCAGTAGCTGCGCCGCTCGCGACTCGGCGCGGTAGCCATCCAGGGTTTCAATCAAGCCGTGCAGCTCGGCTTCGCGGTGGGCTTCCCCTGCTTCACGGGCGGCCAGTAGGTCAGCTTCTGCTTGGCGTAGCGCCAAGTCGCCATCGAGTACATACTCAATAATCGGGCGGTCGAGGGCGTCAACTTCCTGAGCCATATGCGCAATGCGCTGGCCGCCGCTCATCTCTACCTCGCCCTGGTCGGGCGCAAGTTCGCCGAGCAGGAGTTTGAATAGGCTCGATTTACCGGCGCCGTTTGCCCCGATAATCCCGGCCTTTACCCCGTTATTAAGGGTAACGTCCGCGTTGTCGAGTAGCGTTTGCGTGCCGCGTTGCAGGGCGACTTGGCGCAGTGCGATCATGCCTTCTCCCGAAGAAAGTGGGTCATTTGATGCGAGATTCTATTACGCTTGATTCTACCCGATTGCAGCGCCTACAGCAGACACCCTTGTGGGATTTTGCACTGGCGCTCTACGCCGAGCCCGGCGTTGAGGCGGCCTGCCTGACGCTGCAAGAGAAAGCCGGACTGGATGTTTGCGAAGTGCTGTTTCACTGCTGGCTCTACTCCTGTGGCTTGGAAGCCATGCCTAAAGCGGTTGCTCGCCAGCGTGAGCAGCGACGTCTTTGGCAGTGCCATGTGACGGAGATATTGCGCGGGTTACGGCGTGATTTAAAAGCCTCTGCGGCGGAAAGCGAGTCCATAGCGGCGCTGCGCGAGACTATTAAACGGGCGGAGTTGATGGCTGAGCGTGAGAACCTTCAACGTTGGCAAGCGTGGGTATGGGAAGCTTCCGGAGAAGAGCAACGTGTGGCGAACGTTGCCGAAATGTCGTTAGATGCGGCTAAGTGGTTGCGAAATCAGCTGTTTTCTACCCAAAATGATCAGTGCTCTGGCGGCGGTTTGGAAGAGCAGAATATATGGCTCCCTACGCTACAAACGCTTACTTGCCCGCTTGACCCTCACCAAGTACCGCGCTAGCCTGAAATTAAGCTGTTTTTGAAATACCTAGCGTTATTCGCCCGCTGACATGCAGTATAAACAGCATCATTGTCCTGCAAGCGAATACCCGTTGGCGAATAACACGCTCGTGTTGATAAATGCGGAGCTGACCTAAATATAGACAATTGGGTTTTCAAAATTAGGTCGTTGCGCATTCGTACAGCGCGCTTACCACTGCAAGGGGAACAACGCATGAAGGCAAGCAAATCCGTTTCTACTCGTTCTGTAACGACAAAGTTATTGACCACGGCCAGTGTAGGTGCACTGCTGTTTGGTCTCAGCGCCGCTGCTCAAGCAGATAACTGGCGCTACGCTCACGAAGAGTATGAAGGCGACGTTCAAGACGTCTTTGCCTACGCTTTTAAAGAGTATATTGAAGAGAACTCAGACCACACTGTACAAGTTTACCGCTTTGGTGAGCTGGGTGAGTCTGATGACATCATGGAGCAGACCCAGAACGGTATTCTGCAGTTTGTAAACCAGTCGCCCGGTTTTACCGGGGCGCTTATTCCGGAAGCGCAAATTTTCTTCATTCCTTACTTGCTGCCGACTGACGAAGAAACCGTCCTGGAGTTCTTCGACGAAAGTAAGGCCATCAACGAGATGTTCCCTGAGCTTTACGCCGAGCAAGGCCTAGAGCTGCTGAAGATGTATCCTGAAGGCGAAATGGTTATTACAACCAATGAGCCGTTCTCATCGCCGGAGGAGCTGGATAACAAAAAAATTCGTACCATGACCAACCCGCTCCTGACAGAGACCTATGACGCCTTTGGTGCGACGCCAACCCCGCTGCCTTGGGGTGAAGTCTATGGTGGTCTGCAGACCGGCATTATCGATGGTCAAGAGAACCCGATTTTCTGGATCGAGTCTGGCGGTTTGTACGAAGTGTCTCCGCACCTGACCTTTACCGGCCACGGCTGGTTCACTACTGCGATGATGGCCAACCAGGACTTCTATGAAGGTTTGTCTGAAGAAGATCAAGAGCTAGTACAGGAAGCCTCTGAAGCCGCTTATGACCACACTATCGAGCATATCAAAGGCCTGGCTGAAGAGTCACTAGCGAAAATTCAGGAAGCCTCTGATGAAGTGACGGTAACACGTCTTGACGAAGAGCAAATTCAAGCTTTCCGTGATCGTGCCCCGCAGGTTGAAGAAGCCTTCCTGGAAATGACCGGTGAGGATGGTGAAGAGCTACTCGAGCAGTTTAAAGCTGACCTTGAAGCCGTAACCAACGAGTAATCATCCTTAAAGCCGCATTGGCGAATGGTTGATTAAACAAGGGGCAGCAAAGGCTGCCCCTTTTTGTTTTGCGGCGGTTAGGTGGATGCTACTCGGCTGGGGGCTAACCATGTTGTCGTTGGGTTACGTGCATCTAGCGTTGAACCGTCGGCAGCGGCATGCCGTTACGCTTGGGTTAGCTGTTCGCCTCGGAAAGAGGTAGGTCTGGGCTTGATAGGTTCGGACTAGATGGAAGAGGAACAACGATGTGTATTGTGCCTACGGCACGTAACTGTTGCCGTTAGAGCCGTTCAAAAGGAGTCCGGCCATGACCGATGAAGAGATGGAAAAGAGTTACCGCTCCGGCTTGCCGGGGGTACTAGGCGTGATCGACACTGCAATTAGCAAAATAGAAGCCGTGATTCTCGCGATGGGTGTTTTGCTAATGGCGCTGAATACGGTCACCAACGTGGTTGCCCGCTTTGTATTTGGCAATAGCATCATGTTTTCCGGTGAGCTAAACCGCATTTTAATCATCATGATTACCTTTGCGGGTATTGGTTATGCCGCGCGCCACGGCCGTCATATTCGCATGTCGGCTATCTACGATGCGCTACCGGTAGGTGGGCGCAGAGTGCTAATGATCTGCATCGCTCTGTTCACATCGCTTGTGATGTTTTTCCTGCTCTATTATTCGGTGGTTTATATTGTTGATCTGCATAGCAAAGGCAGGGTGTTGCCCTCCATGGGCTTGCCGATCTGGATTATCTACCTATGGGTGCCGATGGGCTTTTTGATTACCGGTATTCAATACCTGCTGACCGCCGTTAAAAACTTCACCTCTCACGACGTGTATCTCTCCACGGGTGTGGTGGATGGTTACAAAGACACCGAAACTGAAGTCTGATGCAGAGCACTGCACTCTAGGGGAATAGCTATGACGACAATAATGGTCTCCACTATGATTGCCCTGCTGCTGCTGGGCTTTCCAATGATGATTCCGCTGATTACCGCTGCGGTAATCGGCTTCTATATGATGTTTAACGGCTTCGGCCAGATGGATACACTGATCCAGCAGATGATGGCGGGTATACGCCCAGCCTCACTGATTGCGGTTCCTATGTTTATCCTTGCCGCTGACATCATGACCCGCGGGCAGTCTGCTAACCGATTGATTGATATGGTGATGGCGTTTATCGGCCATATTAAAGGCGGCTTGGCGGTGAGCACTGCGGCATCTTGTACACTGTTTGGCGCCGTATCTGGCTCTACTCAGGCGACCGTGGTTGCCGTTGGTTCACCGCTGCGTCCGAAAATGCTTAAAGCGGGCTACTCGGACTCTTTCACGCTGGCGCTGATCATCAATGCCAGCGATATAGCGTTCTTGATACCGCCCAGTATCGGCATGATTATTTATGGCGTTATCTCGGGCACCTCTATCGGCGAGCTATTTATTGCTGGGATTGGCCCAGGGCTAATGATCCTGTGCATGTTCTCGATTTATTGCATTATCTACGCCATCGTGAAAGACGTACCTACTGAAGCAAAATCTAGCTGGAAAGAGCGTGCAATCGCGGTTCGGCAGGCTCTTTGGCCGCTCGGCTTTCCGGTCATTATCGTTGGTGGCATTTATGGCGGTATCTTCAGCCCGACGGAAGCCGCTGCAGCCTGTGTACTGTATGCCATTTTGCTTGAGTTTGTGGTCTTCCGTTCGCTTAAGATGAACGACATTTATGCCATCGCCAAATCTACCGGCTTGATTACCGCCGTGGTATTTATCCTAGTCGCGGTGGGTAATGGCTTCTCGTGGATTATCTCGTTTGCCCAGATCCCCCAAATGATTCTGGAGGCAGTGGGTGTCAATGAAGCTGGCCCAACGGGCGTATTGATTGCCATCTGTATCTCCTTCTTTGTGGCCTGTATGTTTGTTGATCCAATTGTGGTCATTCTGGTGCTAACGCCCATCTTCGCGCCCGCCATTGCGGCGACGGGCCTGGATCCTGTGCTGGTAGGTATTTTGATTACCCTGCAGGTAGCGATAGGCTCGGCAACCCCGCCCTTTGGGTGTGATATTTTCACGGCTATTGCGATTTTCAAGCGCCCCTATTGGGACGTGATCAAAGGCACTCCACCGTTTATTTTCATGCTGATTTTAGCGGCCGCTCTGCTGATCATGTTTCCGCAAATTGCGCTGTTCCTGCGTGATGTTGCCTTCCGCTAAACAGCCACAAGGAGTACGCGAATGTTTAATCGCATTTTAGTCCCGGTGGATGGTTCTAAAGGTGCCTTAAGGGCGCTGGAAAAGGCGGTGGGTTTGCAAATGCTAACCGGCGCTGAGCTCTATCTGCTGTGCGTGTTTAAACACCATAGCTTGCTGGAAGCTTCGCTCTCTATGGTGCGGCCCAACCAGCTGGATATTCCTGACGATGCGTTAAAAGAGTATGCCACTGAGATCGCCGTGCATGCGAAATCCCATGCGATCGAGCTGGGCGCTGACAGTGCCCGTGTGCGTGCTTTTGTGAAGGGCGGGCGGCCTTCGCGCATCATTGTGCGCTTTGCCCGTAAGCGAGAGTGCGATCTGATCGTGATTGGCGCCCAGGGCACCAATGGCGAAAAGAACCCGCTGCTAGGCAGCGTTTCTCAGCGGGTGGCGGGCGCGGCGCACTGCCCTACTCTGGTGGTCTAAATCCGCTAAACCTCTCGCTCATTTTGTGGTCTTATTGGCACCCACCACCCCGAAGATGCAGCTCGGGGCGGTGGGTGTTAGTCTTTGTATGACACTGTTTGGCGTTCAGCGCCGCTATAAAAAAGGATCTTTCATGAAACAACTGCTCTCTACCACGGCTCTGACAGGTTTGCTTTTGGTTGCCCCCTTTGCAGCGGCAGCGCCCGAAACGGATGAACAGCGCTTGGCTTACAGCCTGGGTGTTACCTTGGGTGAAAGCATGCAGGCCGACATCGAAGACCTCGACTTGGACGCGTTCAACGACGGTATGAGCGATGTGTTTGAAGGTAATGACTTGGCGCTCAGTGAAGAAGAGATGACCGAAGCGTTGATGGCGTTCCAAGAGCAGTCAATGCAAGCGCGTGCAGCCGAAGCTGAAGAGATAGCGCAAAACAATCTCGAAGAAGGCGAAGCCTTTCTGGCCGAGAACGCAGAGCGCGAGGAAGTGACCGTGACCGACTCTGGCCTTCAGTATGAAGTGCTTGAATCCGGCGATGGCGCCACGCCTGGCCCTGAAGATACCGTCGAAGTGAACTACGAAGGCATGCTGTTGGACGGCACGGTCTTCGATAGCTCTTTTGAACGCGGTGAATCCGTCAGCTTCCAGACCAATCAGGTCATCGAAGGTTGGCAGGAAGCGCTGCAGATGATGAGCGTTGGCGATAGCTGGATGCTTTACATCCCTGCGGATATTGCTTATGGCGAGAATGGCCAGGGGCCGATCGGGCCTAACGAAGTACTGACCTTCCGCGTTGATTTGCTAGGCGTCGAATAAGCGATGATCTCACACCCCACTTCTAGCCTGCATTCTCTCGCCCAGGCACTGGTTTGCTTAGGTCTTTGCACGCCGCTGCTAGCGCAGGCCGAGACGGACAGTGAGCCTGAGGATCTGCCCGCCCTGAGTGCTGCGAGTGAGCAGGCCAGCGTAGTGGGGGTATCGTCGGGTGGTTATATGGCGACCCAGCTAGCGGTAGCTTGGCCCGAGCGGTTTAGTGGCCTAGGTGTACTGGCAGCAGGACCCTGGAGCTGCGCCCAGGGCTCGCTCAGTTTGGCGCTTAATCAGTGCATGATGACCCGCCGTGGCTTGCCTTCGCTAGATGAATTGGAGGCTCGCCACCAGCGCTATATTGAGCTTGAACAGGTTGGCAGCGCTGAGGCGCTTAGCCAGCTTAGGGCCTACTTATGGCACGGCGAAGAGGATGAAGTGGTTGAGCCACAGCTCGGCGACCTGCTTGCTGAGCAGTGGCAGCAGTGGCTTGCTTCGCCTGATCAGCTACGCGTTGCGCGCAGTGAAAATGCGGGACATGGCTGGCCGATACGGTTGCCCAGTGAAGCCGCCCCCGGGCCTCAGGAGTGGGGCGATTGTCGTCAGGGGGGCGGCAGTTTCCTATTATCCTGCGATGACAATATTGCCGGAGAAATGCTGGATTGGCTCTACCCCGAACGGGAAGTCTCTGGTGCTGGTGAGCGTAGTAGCGAACAAGAGGGTGAGCAAGGTGGTGAACTCGTCGCGTTTGATCAGTCTGAATTTGCGGTAAAAGGCCTAGCCGACACCGGCTATGTGTTTATACCCGAAGGCTGCGAAGCGGGCGAGTGCCCGGTAACGTTGGCGCTCCACGGCTGCCAAATGAATGCAGAAGCCATTGGCGATACGTTTATACGCTACACCGGGCTCAATGCCTGGGCGGCAGCGCATCAGCAAATCGTGCTCTATCCTCAGGCAGAAAGCAGTATGGCGAACCCGCAGGGCTGCTGGGATTGGTGGGGATTTGCTGAAAGTACCTGGCAGTTAAGCCCGCAGCACGATACCCGTAGCGGTACCCAGATTGGCGCGCTGCTGGCGATGCTGGATCGTTTACAGGCGGCACCCGAACAAGCCGATTAAGAAGAAACTGCGCTTAACCGTCTAGTTCGCTCTCTAATGCGGAAACTAACCCATGCGGGGTCGGTGAGTAGAGCACTCGCTGAAGAATATCGCCCTCGCGATTAACCAAAAAGAGCGAGGCGCTGTGATCAATGGTGTAGTCCATTGCGGAATCCGGCGCTTCGACTTTCCGCCATATCACCCCATAGCGTGAGGCGACATCTTCAAGCTGTTCCTGGCTGCCTACCGCGCCGATAAACTCCTCGCCGAAAAAGCCCATGTACTCCTGCATGCGCGCGATAGTGTCGCGTTCGGGGTCAACGGTAATCATCACTGGCACTACCCGCTCGCGCTGCTCTTCGGAGAGTTGGGACAGGGCTTGACGCTTAACCGACTGGGTCATGGGACAAATATCGGGGCAGTAGGTGTAGCCAAAGGAAAGAATCGCGACTTGATCGTCGTCTAACTGGGTTAACGAGAAATCACCCTGGGTAGAGGGCAGTTCAACTGGGCCTCCTACCGGTTCGCCCTCTTGGGGGGCGAAGGCATACTGATAGAGGCCTATGCCGCTGACCACCAGCAAAACCGCGACCAACGCCGCGCCTAGCCATAACGGTTTCCTTGCCATATGCGTTAACTCCGAATTACGTCAAAATCGAACCAACTGCCTACCTTGCCTTCTGCGGTTTCCAGTATGACACGTGCACGCCAGGGCATAACGTTTTGAGTGCAAATGCCCACTTGGCCTTGACCTTCAAAATGGCCGGGAGCACCTGCGCTAAGGGCAAAACGGTGTAGCCCCAAATCCATATCTCGACCAATAAAATCTACTTCGACCTGGGTGGCCGTTACACCATCGACTTCTACTTCCAGTGGTAATATCTCCAGTGCATCGATTTGCCCATTTGCCTGAACCGCGAGCGTGATGCGGCCCTTATCGCCCAAAGTGGCAGAGCAGGGCGCTGCATGCAGGTTGCAGCTTGAAGTGGGGGGAAACCATGTCACATCACTGTCGCGGTGTAGCCAATGTGAAAAGGCATACCACGCGCAGGCCGCTAGCGCCAAGCCAGTGACCAGTATCAGTACCCTTAAGGCGGGAAAGCCCGCCGGGTGTGCAGGTTTTGATGTCATCTTCATGGCAGAATAATCGCTACGCAAGCCGTGGGGCGGGGAATCATTGCCATGGTAACAGCAATCGCGCCGATATCGCTGTGCTGGGATGTCGCAGGCAAAAGGGACGTAAATGGAGAGTATCACTGGTGCCTTAGGCCCACTATTTCTGTTGATCTTACTGGGCGCCGTGCTTGGCTATTGGCGCTGGCCCAGCGACACCTTTTGGCCGCATATGGAGCGGCTGATCTACTTTGTGCTGTTTCCGGCCATGCTGGTGGGCACCTTGGCCACTGCGGATGTAAACCAAGTGCCGGTCGGCCGCTTGGCGCTGGTGCTGTTGGGCGCGATGGCGCTGTTTGGCTTACTGCTGTGGCGTTTGCGTGGCTGGCTACAGCTAACGCCCGCGGCGTTTACGTCGGTATTTCAAGGCGCGGTACGTTTTAATACCTATGTGGGCGTTGCTGGCGCCGCCGCGCTACACGGCAGCTTAGGCGCGACCACCGCAGCCGTCGCTGTGGCGCTAATGGTGCCAGTGGTTAATGTGATGTGCGTGGCCAGCTTTGTCGCCGCTGGCACACTCGGCGGTGCTAGCGTAGGTAAAAGTGCCATGGCGTTGATTAAAAACCCGCTGATTCTAGCCTGCCTAGCGGGTATCGCCCTGAACCTTTCGGGCGTTGGTTTGCCGGGCTGGAGTCAGGATACGGTAGAGCTACTGGGGCGTGCGGCGCTGCCGTTGGGGTTGGTGGCCGTGGGTGTGGCGCTGCGCCCAGCGGCACTGCTGCGCATTGACCGCGGCTTACTGGCCACCAATAGCGTTAAACTGCTGCTCATGCCCGCGCTGGTATTGGCACTCACTTGGATCTTGCAGCTGGATCCCGTAAGCCGCGACGTAGCGCTACTGTTTGCAGCACTGCCCACCGCCACCTCTGCGTATATCCTAGCCCGCCAGCTGGGCGGCGATGCCGAGCTGATGGCCGCGATCATTACTGGCCAAACCCTACTGGCCATGCTCACCCTCCCGCTGTGGCTGCAGTTGGTTAGCTAAGAGTAGGGCTGGGAAAGCTAAATAAAAAATATTCGTATTTATGTTGACGGTGTAAATGAGAACTATTACAGTGTGGTTGTCAGCGTTTGATGAGACGCTGGCAACCAGGACAGCTGTTGATTTCAGAATCAGCGCCAATTTTCTGTCATGGTTTCTCCCTCTCATTGCTAGTCACGGTCTTTTTGCCGCTCCAATGGAGCGGCTTTCTTTTTTTGTGGATCCCTCTTTTTATAATCTTGTGTCAATCGCAATGAGGATCTGTGCAAACGCTCATTGAGTGTTTGTCTGCCTCACGTGTCAGTTAAACCAGCGCTGTTCGCTGGGAAACAGTGCAGATAGAGGCGCGAGGTTGCTATGATCAAAAGTAAATAAAAAATATTCGTATTTGTATTGACGCGGTAAATGAGAACTATTACATTGTGGTTGTCAGCGTTTAATGAGACGTTGGCAACCACGACAGAAACCGCCAGTTTCCTGTCATGGTTTCTCCCTCTCATTGCTAGTCACGGTCTTTTTGCCGCTCCCTTGGAGCGGCTTTCTTTTTTGCGTCTACTAACCTTCCCCGCTCTCTACGCTTACCGATTTTTGGCTACGTGTATGCGCTTAGCCGCTTATATTTTTAATACAAAAACCGCTGTAGCGACGCAGGATGACATGTGTCATTGCTTGGGGGCGCTTTGGCGTCTACGTTTTATAAGTAGCGTTTAAAGGCGTTTATTAATAAGCACACTAACGGAGGAGTTTGCTATGAGCGATACACAAGATCTTTTCCCGACTCGCTTGGAACGAAAGTTGGGAATGTTTAAGCGTATTGATCCCGTGGTATATGGCGATGAATCACAGCTTGCGAATGGCCCTTTGAGCAAGTCAGAAATTGATGAGTACGAGAAAAAGGGGTTTCTGTCATTTGAAGGCTTTTTTGACGCCGATGATATGCAGGCTTTTCTTCAAGAGCTGCGTGAGTATGAAGACGATGCTGATCTCAAGCTCTCAGAAGGCACTATCCTTGAGCCAGGACGTGAAGAGATACGCACCGTTTTTGGCATTCATGATGTTTCAAAACGTTTTCAGCGCTTGACCCAAGATCCCAAATTGTTAGCGATCGTCAAGCAACTGCTGGGCAGCGATGTGTATATCCACCAGTCACGCATTAACTATAAGCCAGGCTTCAAAGGCAAAGGTTTTGAGTGGCACTCCGACTTTGAAACATGGCATAGCGAAGATGGCATGCCGCGTATGCGTGCGTTAAGTTGCTCTATAGTACTCACTGACAACGGGGAGTTTAACGGTCCACTCATGCTAATCCCCGGTTCGCATCAGTACTTTGTTCCCTGTGTGGGACGAACGCCGGAAAATAACTATAAAGAGTCGCTAAAAAGCCAAGAGGTGGGCGTGCCCCCAGCCAGTAGCCTTCGCGAGCTAATGTTAGAAAACGATATCGAGGCGCCTAAGGGGCCCGCCGGATCGCTGGTGATCTTTGAATGCAATACCATGCACGGCTCGAACATAAATATGTCTTGCTGGCCGAGAAGTAATCTGTTCTTTGTTTACAATAGCGTTGAAAACACGCTACACGACCCTTACTGCGGCAATCGACCGAGGCCTGAGTTTCTGGCCAATCGTTCGGAATGGGAGCCGCTTAAACCGCTTAATGAGTAATGCCAATGCGCATCGCCGTATTCAGCGCTAAACCCTACGATCGCACTTTTATTACTCGCGCTAACGCAGGGGAGCGACACTCCTTGAGCTTTTTGGAGGCGCGTCTAACGGCTGATACGGCCCCTTTGGCTAACGGCTTTGATGCGGTTTGCGCCTTTGTTAATGACTGCCTTGATGCCACCGTGTTAGAGCAACTGCATAACGGTGGCACAAGGTTAGTGGCGCTGCGTTCGGCGGGCTTTAATCATGTTGATTTAGCTACCGCCGAACGGTTGGGCATTACGGTGGTACGGGTGCCCGCCTATTCCCCCCACGCAGTGGCAGAACACGCGGTCGCCCTAGTGCTAAGCCTTAATCGCATGACTTATCGCGCCTACAACCGGGTGCGGGAGGGCAATTTTGCCCTGGATGGCCTGCTGGGGTTCGACCTGCAAGGTAAAACCGTGGGCGTTATTGGCACGGGGCATATCGGGCTGATTTTTGCCGATATTATGCACGGCTTTGGTTGTCGGGTAGTGGCCAGCGACCCGTTTCCCAGCCCGGCTGCTAAATCCTTTGTTGAGTACGTGCCGCTAGCAACGCTATTTGCCAGCGCCGACATTATCTCGCTGCACTGCCCGTTAACGCCTGAGACTCACCATTTGATTGATGCTGACGCCATCGCGCAAATGAAGGAGGGCGTCATGCTGATCAACACCGGCCGCGGAAGGGTGGTCGATACCCAAGCTGTGATAGCAGGCCTGAAAAGTGGCAAAATTGGCCGCTTAGGGTTGGATGTTTACGAAGAGGAAGAGCAGCTGTTCTTTGAAGACCTCTCCCAGGGCGTGATTGACGACGATCAGTTTATGCGCCTAACGACCTTCCATAATGTACTGATCACCGGTCATCAGGCTTTCTTCACTGCCGAGGCGCTGACCAATATCGCCGAGACCACGCTGGCGAACATCGACGCTTTTGAAAGTGGAAGTGGCACCATGCATCGGGTGGTTAGCGCCAAGTAAATATAACTTTAAGCTGCTAGTGCATACACTTTAAAATAATCAGGAGACCGCCCCATGCAGCTCTATTTAAATACCTCTTCTCCCTATGCACGCGTTGTGCGCGTGTGTCTCTATGAAAAGCAGCTGATCGAGCGCACCGAGCTTTGCTGGTGCGACCCTTGGGCGGCGGATAGCGAACTGTTGCAGATTACGCCGCTTAGCCGTATTCCAACGCTGGTAACCGACGAGGGTGATGTGCTCACCGAGTCGCTGTTGATTGCTCACTATCTGGATACAGTGGGCGAAGGGCCGTCTCTGATGCCCAGTAAAACATTAGCGGAAACCCTGGCGCTGGCAGGGTTGGGGCAGGGCTTGATGGACGCCGCCTTTAACGTGGTGATCGGCCGCAAACATAGTGGCCACGAAGTGGATACGACGCTGTTGGGGCAGCGCCGTTTAAAAGCGATCGAACGCACCCTGATAACACTTAATGCCCACCCCAGCGTGCTGGCAGGCAGTGCCCAGCGCACCCTGGGGACGATTACCGTTGCCGTGGCGCTGGCGTATATCAGTTTTCGCCTACCGGCCTTTGATTGGCAAAACCGCTACCCGACGCTACATGCTTGGCAGGCGAAGGTGGTGGAGGGCGAGAGCTTTGCGCTAACTGAATTTGAGTAGGAACCCACTATTTCAGATAGCGCATAAAGACTAGGCCATCGCGAGGTGGAGACAGCCCGTAGATTCACCCCTCCCGGCGATAGATCAAATCCCAAACCCCGTGACCCAGTTTTTCGCCGCGTGCTTCAAACTTGGTTAGCGGGCGGAACGCCGGGCGTGGCACGTACGGTGCGGTTTCCGCGCTGGCGGTATTGGCATAACCGGGGGCCGCTTCCATTACCTCGGCCATCCACTCTGCGTAGGCTTCCCAGTCGGTGGCCATATGGAAGGTGCCGCCGGGCATCAGGCGAGTGCGGATCAGCTCAACAAAGGCAGGCTGCACGATGCGCCGTTTGTGATGCTTCTTCTTCGGCCAGGGGTCGGGGAAGAACAGCTGCAGCGTGGTTAGCGAGCCTTCGGGCAGGCACTGCTCCAGCACCGCCAGGGCGTCTTCCCGGTAAACGCGGAGATTGGTCAGGCCGCGTTTATCGACTTCATCCAACAGCTTGCCAACACCGGGGGCGTGGACTTCAATGCCGATAAAGTCGGTGTCTGGATGAGTCTCGGCCTGTTCTATCAGCGAGTTACCCATGCCAAAGCCGATTTCTACGACCCGCGGTGCCTTACGGCCAAACAGGGCGTCCAGGTCTTGACGACCGTCGGCGATGGTCAGGCCAAAGCGCGGCCAGATATCTTCTAAGCCACGGTTCTGGGCCTGGGTCATACGCCCCGCGCGGATCACGTAGCTTTTAATGCCGCGGCGGTGCAGCGGTGCATCCGTACCTTCCGGGCCTGTGGTGGCGTTGCTTTCGGGCGCGGTGTGACTTTCTGGTCCGGTATCGTTGGGTTCAGTCATGGGGTCTCGAATTAATTAACCGTTAATACGGCCAGCGAAAGGTGAAGAAGGATCGGCGGATTGGCGGCGCGGCATACGTCCGGCTAAAAACGCATCGCGCCCGGCTTCCACGGCCAGCTTCATGGCGTTGGCCATGCGCAGCGGCTCGCGGGCGTGGGCAATGGCGGTATTCAGCAGCACACCGTCGCAACCGAGTTCCATCGCCATGGCAGCGTCTGACGCCGTGCCAATGCCCGCATCCACCAGTACCGGTACCTTGCTCTGCTCAACGATCAAACGCACGTTGTGCGGATTCTGAATGCCGTGACCCGAGCCAATCAGTGAGCCTAGCGGCATGATGGCGCAGCAGCCCATGGCTTCTAGTTCGCGTGCCACAATAGGGTCGTCGCTGGTGTACACCATGACGTCAAAGCCATCAGCAAGCAGCGTTTCAGCGGCTTTTAGCGTCTCGACCACATTGGGGTAAAGCGTGTGATCGTCGCCGAGCACTTCCAGCTTGACCAGATTGTGACCGTCGAGCAGTTCGCGGGCCAGGCGGCAGGTGCGAACGGCATCTTTAGCGTTGTAGCAACCGGCGGTATTGGGCAGCAGGGTGTAGCGTTCGGGGGAAATAACGTCTAGCAGGTTGGGCGCATCGGCGTCCTGGCCTAAATTAGTGCGGCGTACCGCAAAGGTCACGATTTCAGCGCCGCTTTGGGCAATGGCGGCGCCGGTTTCGGTAAAGTCTTTGTACTTGCCTGTTCCAACCAGCAGGCGCGAGTGAAAATCGCGTCCGGCGATGGTTAGCAGGGTATCGGCTAGCGCTACATGCGTTTGTTGGGTCATAGTGTTTCCTTTAGCCGCCGCCAATCGCGTGAACCACTTCCACTTGGTCACCATCGACCAGGCGGGTGTCGGCGTGTTGGCTGCGGGGGACGATCTCTTCGTTAATTTCGACGGCGATACGACGACCGCTAAGGCCCAGCTGTTCAACTAAGTCAGCGGCGGTTAGGCCGGTCGACAGCGTATGGGGTTCGCCGTTTAGACGTATCTGGATAGACATAGATAGGCGTGTCTCATTCGTCGTGGTAGTTCGTTCTTTAAGGCATTCTCTATTGTAGCGGTTTCGCACCGCGCAAGGTAAGCCGTAGGTGCAATCAGCGCGATGGATGCCACCCACAATAGGAGTAGGAGAGCAGCGTGCAACGAATAGATAAAGTGTGGTGGTGTATCGCGGCGCTCTCGGGCGCCATGATGGTAATGCTAGGCGCCTATGCCGCCCATGGCCTGGCGGCGCGCACCACAGAAGCGATGGTGAGTGCGGTTGAAACCGGCGTGCGCTATCAGGCCTGGCACACGCTTGCCGTCATGATCGTGCTGGTATGGCGCCAAGTGCAGCCGCTTGCCGGACAACGCTGGGTGCTGGCGCTGTGGGCGCTTGGCATGTCGTGTTTTTCAGGCTCGCTCTACTTGATGGCGCTGGCGGGGCTGAACCTTGGCATTGTCACCCCTATTGGCGGGCTACTGTTGATGGCCGGTTGGTTGGCGCTTGGAGCGGTAGCCCTGCTAGCGCAGCGCCGTCATACGTAGCCGTAACGCGTTGCCAATCACGCTCACTGACGAGAGGGACATCGCCGCTGCGGCGATAATCGGTGATAACAAAATACCTGTGAAGGGGTACAAAATCCCTGCGGCAATGGGGATGCCTGCCGCGTTGTAAGCAAAGGCAAAAAAGAGATTTTGGCGGATATTGCGCATGGTGGCTTTTGAGAGCTTATGCGCCGTGGCAATACCGGTAAGATCCCCTCGTAGTAGGGTAACCCCAGCGCTTTCTATTGCCACATCGGTGCCGGTTCCCATTGCAATGCCGACATCAGCTGTAGCCAGCGCAGGTGCATCGTTCACGCCGTCGCCGGCCATGACAACAATGCGCCCTTCATCGCGGAGATGCTGAATCACTCGGCCCTTGTCTTCTGGAAGTACTTCAGCTTCGACCTCATCAATGCCTAGCCGACGCGCCACAGCTTCTGCGGAGGTACGATTATCGCCTGTCAGCATTACCACTCGAATGCCTTCAGCCTGTAGTGAACGGATAGCTTCTTCGGTGGTCTCCTTGACCGGATCGGCAATGGCGAGAAGCCCAGCCAAATTCCCGTCGATGCTCGCAAAGATGACCGTAGCACCGTCACTGCGCAATTGATCGGAATGTGTGTCTTGAGACTGGGTGTTAACGCCTTCGCTTTCCATCAAGAGCCGGTTGCCCAGGGCAATACGCTTGCCATCTATCTGGCCTATAACGCCCATGCCGTTGGGAGCCTCGAAGTCCAACGCTTCTGTTAATTTTACCTCTGCCTTTTTAGCCTTTTCGACTATTGCATGGGCCAAGGGATGCTCGCTGCCTCGCTCAAGACTAGCTACCAAGCGCAAAAGCTCCGATTCAGCAATGCCCTCAGTGGGAATCAACTCGGTCACTCGTGGTTTGCCTTCGGTAAGCGTGCCGGTTTTGTCGACGACGACGGTGTCGACTTTCTCTAGACGTTCAAGAGCTTCGGCGTCGCGGATCAACACGCCTAACTGGGCTCCGCGCCCTACGCCCACCATAATCGACATGGGGGTAGCGAGGCCTAGCGCGCACGGACAGGCAATGATCAGAACACTAACCGCCGCAATCAGGCCAAACGCCATCGGCGGGGTAGGGCCCCACACTGACCAAGCGATGAAAGCCACAACGGCAATGAGAATAACGACGGGTACAAAGACGCTGGCGACTTTGTCGGCAAGCCCTTGAATGGGTGCGCGGCTACGCTGGGCGCTGGCGACCATTTGCACAATCTGCGACAGCATGGTGTCCTGGCCGACCTTGTCAGCGCGCATGACAAATGATCCTTGGCCATTGATACTGCCACCAATGACGCCATCGCCAACTTCTTTTTTCACCGCTAGTGGTTCGCCGGTAACCATAGATTCGTCAACGTTGGAGCGACCTTCCATCACTTCGCCATCTAATGGCACCTTATCGCCGGGGCGCACCCGTAGACGATCCCCGACCTGAACCTGATCAAGGGAGATATCTTCCTCATTGCCCTGACCATCAAGGCGTAGAGCGGTAGCGGGCGCTAGGTCGAGCAGGGCGCGAATAGCGCCAGAGGTTTTTTCACGAGCGCGTAGCTCTAATACTTGTCCCAGTAAAACTAAAACGACAATCACTGCCGCTGCTTCGAAATAAACGGCCACTGAGCCATCGGCTTGTCGGAATGCATCGGGAAAGATGCCCGGAGCGAGGGTGGCCAGCAAACTGTAGATCAACGCGGTGCCGGTACCGATCGCGATTAGCGTGAACATATTAAGGCTGCGATGCACTAGCGAATGCCATCCGCGTACAAAGAATGGCCAACCTGCCCAGACGACTACCGGCGTTGCCAGCAGTAGTTGAATCCAGTTAGAGGTTTGCTGGGAAATAAAATGCATAAGGCCAAACACGTGGCCACCCATTTCTAGGGCAAACACGGGCAGGGTCAGTACTAGGCCGATCCAGAAACGCCTGGTCATGTCCTTGAGTTCGTCTGAAGGGCTGGTGTCAGCAGAGACGGTCTCAGGTTCCAACGCCATGCCGCAGATAGGGCAGTCGCCTGGCCCTTCTCGTCGAACTTCGGGGTGCATCGGGCAAGTATAAATAGAACCCGAGGATACTGACGCTAGTGACTGTTTGCTTGGCCCAAGGTACGCGTCAGGCTTGGTAACAAACTTATCTCGACACTTTTCTGAGCAGAAGTACCAGTCCTTACCCACGTGATGGGCATGGTGGTGAGTGGCATGGGGGTCAACATCCATGCCACAAACAGGGTCTTTCACCTTTCTTTCGGCATGGTCTTCAGACATCGTTCATTCTCCCCGTTTGGCGAACAAGGCGCATGGCTTCGTGCTCTTCAAGATCCAAAAGAGACTCTAGGAGATCTTTGGTTTCAGGAATTTCCGCTTTGCCGACGAGGGTTCGATAAAGATTTATTGTTTGTTCATGGAAATCAAAAACCTCTCGGCAAATGTCGTCAACACTCAGCTTAGCGTAGGGAGCATCGCAGGTACGATGCGTACGGATAGGTTTATGCTCCAAATAGTCATAAGCGTAGGTTTTTAATGCTTTTGCATCAGCAGTCTGTTCAAAGCGCGCCACAACGCGCTGCATTTCCGATTCCTGTGTAGCTAAGTAACTGAGCAACATGCGAGCGCGTTCTTCTTGGTGTTGATCGGCGCAATGGGCAAGGCAATCAGCAAGATGCTTGTGTAGCTGACGCGTCCAATCGATCAATTCACCAAAGGTTCTGACGTCCATGGGTAGCTCCTATAACGCTATTAACGTTAATGGGTATGAGAGTGATCGCTATCGTTTGAAGTGTCGCGTTTGGATAAGAAAAGCCACTCTCCGAGTAAAAGACTAGCCATTACTACGCTGGCAACGATGAGCACTAACGGATCAGAGGTGGCTTTTACCCAAACAAAGCCAATTAACACGACGGCATCAAGCAGTATGGCAATGCTAGGAATGACAGGATTAGCCCCCACACTGTCTTTCAGGTGGCGAAGCACACCCCAGTGAATGGCCATATCCATGATCAGGTAGAAAATGATGCCTAGTGCTGCGATGCGGCTCAGGTCAAAAAAAGCGGTGAGCGCTAAACCAAACACGATGGTGTACACCAGTGTGTGCTTTTGCACACTGCCCGGCATATGAAAATGGCGGTGGGGAACCAACTTCATTTCTGTCAGCATGGCGAGCATGCGTGAAACGGCAAAGACACTGGCGATGATGCCGCCCGCCGTTGCCAGCATGGCGAGGATCACGGTAAACGCAACCGCTGCTTCACCCAGCGCGGGCCGGGCCGCAGCAGCCAGGGAATAATCCTGCGTTTCAATTATTTCAGGCAGGGAAAGGTTACTGGCAACGGCAAAACCGACCAGCGCATAAATCACCACGCATAGCGCAATCGAAATGGTGATGGCTTTGCCAACGTTGCGTTTGGGATCTTTAAGTTCAGAGCCGCTGTTGGTAATGGTGGTGAAGCCTTTGAAAGCCAGGATACCGAGCGCCGTGGCACCTAGAAAACCAGCTAATGTCGGTGTGGGGGCGTCGCTACCAGAGCTGGAGCCCATTTCCAGGGAGTCGGCGATAAACACACCGACAATACCGAACACCACAATGCCGCCTATTTTGATAAATCCGAGCACCGAGGCGACAGTCTCGATCAGGCGGTTAGTTGATAAGTTGATCAAGAAGGCCGTTAGCAGCAAGCCGACCCCGAGCAAGGGCACGAACAGCGAACGGTCGCCCATATCAAACAGTTCAAGCGTATAAGAGCCAAAGGTTCTCGCTAGAAAACTTTGTGCGATCACCATGGAGAAATACATAAGAAGGGCGTGAAAAGCAGTAGTCAGCGTCGGGCCGTACGCTTTCTGCAAATACATGCCAATGCCACCTGCCGATGGATAGGTATTGGATATTGTGACGTAGGAATACGCGCTAAAAGCAACGATGACCGCAGCGGCCAGAAAGGCCAGAGGGAATAAATATCCTGTCATTTCGGCCATTTGGCCGGTAAGGGCGAAGATGCCGGCCCCAATCATCACGCCGGTGCCTAATGCAACGGCACCGACCAAACTAAGGCTACCTTCTTCGTACTGCGGCGTTCTATCCTTATCCGCCATGGGCAAACCTCCTTTTACTGAGCCAGCAACGGGCGCGGTTGCTGCACTGCTATTGAGCGTTCCTTACCTATAGCGTGGAAGGCTTACCTGAAAGCAACCTGAATATCGCCCGATGAAAACATGACCTTGATCAAGCGTTATGCGAATAGGATGGGCTCACCCGATCAACATGCGAAGTGGCATCCACAGCCCCATACCCATCATTACGAGGTTTTCGGTGAGTGACACAAAGCCTAGCGGTACGTTGCTGTTGCCACCCACGCAGGCGCATTTGAGCTCACGTTTGTCGATATATACCGCCTTAAATACCGAAACAGCCCCCACGGTGCCGACGAATAGCGCCAGTGGTGCGGCCAGCCAGATAAGCGTGCCCGCCAACATCAGCAGCCCCGCAAGTGTCTCGGCGTAGGGGTAAACGTAACTGTAGGGGACGTGGCGCTGGGCGAGCAGGTCATAGTTGAGAAACATGGTGCTAAAGCTTTCTACATCCTGCAGCTTTTGCAAACCCAGGAGCACCATCGCCGTGGCGACGGCGTACTCCGGCATACGTGCAGTGAATAGCGTGCCCTGCGCCGCCCAACTGACGGCAAAACCGACGAGCAGTGCGGTGGCAAAAATCGCCAGCACGGGGCGATAGGTGGTGGCCTTTGGATCAGGAACGCTCATGCCCAGGTGCTTACGCAGCTCTTCATAGCCGCCAATACGTTCATCGCCCAGATATACCTGCGGCGTCGTGTCGACGTTTTCCTGCTGTTTAAACGCGTCAATTTCTTCCCGTGAGGTCAGCAGGTTGTCGTCCACCTCGTAGCCTTTGCGCTTGAGCAGGTCGACGGTTTTTAAGCCGAACGGACACATGTGCTCCGCTGTTTTCATCCGATAAACGCGAGCAGTAGAGTGCGTGGTTGATACCATCATTAGCCTCTTGTTTATTCATTAACTCGATATTGCTTACCTATTAGCCTAGAACCTATGTGCCACCTTTAGGTCAAATGGGCGGTTCTCACTAGTTTGTCCAAGCAGTGTAGGTGCCTGGGAACCACAGGCATCGTTGTACAAAAAAACGCCACCTTCCGGTGGCGCAGTGCTTAACGATTTAAAACATTAACCTGACACCTGCAACCACACCGGCATCTTCGCTACTATTCCCACTAGCACGCGAAAGGTCGGCGGTATCGCCATACTCTTTTACCCAGTAAGCGCCCACGTACGGAGCGAAGCGGCGGGACACTTCATAGCCGAGACGCATACCCACACGCACTGAGTTTAGCCCCTCGCCGACACCAAACTCCTCGACTTCGCTGGCAGCAACGGCTATTTCAGTACGTGGCTGCAGATAAAGGCGTTGCGTCAGGCGCAGGTCGTATTCGCCCTCAAAGCTGGCGGCCAGGTCGCCGTCATCGCTCAGCTTTAGGGCGACATCGGTTTCGATGCCGTAGGGCATCACCCCTTGCAGGCCTACCACGGCATAGGTGCGCTCGGCGTGGTCATCGGAAAATACGCCACCCTGGTAACCCACGCCGCCCTGTAACTCCCAAAAGTCGGCAACCAGGCGACTGTAGAGCAGTTCAAGGGATTCGAACTCGGCATCCTCGCCGTCGCCCTGGACGTTCTCGCCTTCCGACTTGAGGTATACACGGTTAACATCGCCGCCGTACCAGCCTTGAAAGTCCCACACAACGGCCTCTTCGCCGTTATCAGGCACGCTATATTCAAGACGATCAAAGAGCGCCATACCCATATTGTGTTCCATCATCGGGGCTGGCCAATCTTTCGGCGCATCGTAACCATCTTCCGCATGGGCAGCGGTGGTTATGACAAACGCTAAGCTAATGCCAGTGAAGTAGAGCTTGGCTTTCATACTGCCTCCTTAAGAAACCTGAACAACGCGGAACATTCCGGCATCCATGTGATAGAGCAGATGGCAATGGAAGGCCCAGCTGCCTTCGGCATCTGCCGTGATCAGCGCCGAAACCCGCTCGCCGGGCTTAACGTTCAAGGTGTGCTTGCGCGGAATCAGCTCGCCCTGACCGTTTTCCAGCTCCATCCACATACCGTGCAGGTGAATGGGGTGTTCCATCATGGTGTCGTTGACCAGGATCAGGCGTAGGCGCTCGCCCTTTTCGAAGTGGATGGGGCCGGAGACCTCGCTGAATTTTTGGCCGTCGAACGACCACATGTAGCGCTCCATGTTGCCGGTGAGGTGCAGTTCAAGCTCGCGTCCAGGCTCGCGGCGGTCGGGCCAAGGAGTGAAGGCTTTCAAGTCTTGGTAAACCAGTACACGGCGCTCGTTGGGATCAATACCTATGCCCACTTGACCATAGCGCGAGCCCGGCTGGGCTTCACCAGACGCCAGCATGCCGCTTGCGAGTGCGAGTGCGTTGTGCTGCTCTCCGGTCATACCAGTGGGGTGTTCCATGCCACTCATACCCGACATAGCTGAATGATCCATGCCTTCCATGTTGGAATGATCCATATCGTCCATATTGGACATGCCCGAGTGATCCATGCCCTGCATGTTCGACATACCCGAATGATCCATGCCCTCCATAGTGGAGTGATCCATGCCGCCCATGCCATGGGCACCCATGGCTTCCATACCGCGGTCAGCAATTTGGCGACGGTCAGGAATCTCCGCCTGCATGCCTTCACGCGGGGCTAGGGTGGCACGAGCGTAGCCGCTGCGATCCATGGATTCGGCAAAGATGGTGTAGGCTTGATCGTCTTCGGGTGACACCAAGACGTCGTAGGTTTCGGCAACACCGATACGGAACTCATCGACAGGGACGGGCTGAACCGGTTGGCCGTCGGCGGCTACTACGGTCATTTTGAGGCCGGGTATACGTACATCGAAGTAGGACATCGCCGAGCCGTTGATCACTCGTAGCCGAACACGCTCACCCGGCTTGAACAGGGCGTTCCAGTTTTCCTCTGGGGAGTGGCCGTTGAGCAGGTAGGTGTAGGTACTGCCGGTAACGTCGGCAATATCCCGTGAGCTCATGCGCATTTTGGCCCACATACTGCGCATCTCGACGGTGGGGGCTAAACCATTTTGCCGTACATCGGCAAAGAAATCGGCAACCGTGCGTTCCTGAAAGTTGTAATAACCCTCCATGGTTTTCAGATTGCGAAATACCGACATGGGGTCTTCAAACGTCCAGTCCGTCAGCAGCAGCACGTGTTCGCGGTCATAGCGGAAAGGCTCGCGCTCGTCAGCGTCGATAATCAGCGGCCCCACGTGGCCTAGCTGCTCCTGCATACCTGAGTGGCTGTGGTACCAGTAGGTGCCGTTCTGGCGCACAGGGAAGCGGTAGGTGAAGGTTTCACCGGGCGCGATACCGGCAAAGCTGACCCCCGGTACTCCATCCATTTCCGGTGGCAGAATCAAGCCGTGCCAATGAATGGAGGTGGATTCATTAAGTAGGTTGGTAACGCGTAGCACCGCGTCCTGCCCTTCCTTTAGGCGAATCAACGGGCCGGGGCTAGTACCGTTGATGCTAAAAGCGCTGGTCTCCTGGCCATCAATAGAAATGGACTCACGCCGGATGGCCAGCGATACCTCCGGGCCTTCTTCCACGCCCTTGGAATAGACGTTTGTACGCCCCCAGGGGTTGGCCCAGGCGGGGCTCAAACCCATGGCAGCGGCAGAGCCCAACCCCAGCGCCGCACTGCCTTTCAGCACCTGGCGGCGTGAAAGCGGGTGGGTGATAAAATTCGAACGCGTCATATAAAGCTCCCATCG
This sequence comes from Halomonas sp. FeN2, assembly GCF_020595105.1. Classification (NCBI taxonomy): domain Bacteria; kingdom Pseudomonadati; phylum Pseudomonadota; class Gammaproteobacteria; order Oceanospirillales; family Halomonadaceae; genus Halomonas; species Halomonas sp. FeN2. Next base: position 2,260,163 of record NZ_CP074200.1, on the reverse strand, counting down.
CTGATGAATTTCATCATCTTGGGGGAGCAAGCTGAATCAATGCTGAAAAAGACGCTATGCGGCGTTAATACCCCTTAGTGGCAGCGTGGTGGTTACCCGCAGACCACCCAACGGGCTGCGTTCGAACTGGCAGTGTCCTGCGTAACGCGCCACTAGCTGCGCAAGTATGGAAAGCCCCAGGCCGTAACCAGGACGGCGTTCATCCAGCCGGGTGCCGCGCTCGCCCAAGCGCGCTATATCGCTTTCAGCAACGCCGGGGCCGTCGTCGTCAATCGTTAGTGTTAGAGCGAGCTCAGAAGTGCTGATATGGCAACGAATCGCGTTGGTGGCCCATTTGCCTGCGTTATCCAACACAATGCCCAGCATTTCGGCGTAATCGTGGGCGTCGATAGGCACTTGGTCGCGCTGATTAACTGCTTGCGTTAGCTCGAACACCTGCTGAGGATAGAGGCTCTGAAACATAACCATCAGGCGCTGGCTGTCGCGGGCGAGGTGGGTCATGCGCCCTGCATGGGGGCCAGCAATACGCGCGCGGCGAAGCTCGGCATCTAACTGAGCGTTGATATCCTCCAATCGCATCAGTACCTTGTGGCGGCGGCTTTCATCAATGGGTCTGCCGCCTCTAAGTACTTGGGTGATCGCCGCCAAAGGTGTCTTAAGCGCATGAGAAAGGTTGGCTACCGACTCTCGTGAGCGCTGCAATCGCAAGTCGATGTCATCCATAAAGCGATTGAGTTGTGCGACCAAGCCATCAAGCTCTGCGGGGGCTGCAAGAGAAAGCCGTTGACGCTCTCCAGACTGGAGCTCTTCAAGCTGTTGTCGCAGTTGCCATAATGGCTTCAGGCCACGATTAACGGCCAGCATGTTGAGTGCCACCAGCACCGATAGCAGGCCTGCCGCAATGCCACCTACCCACCAGTGCAAAGTGGCTAAACCTTTTTCTACCTGAGAAAAATCTTCACCGATTAACAATACGCCGTTGGTGCCTTGCCACTCGAATTGCTGGCGATACACCAGTAAGTGGCGCTCGCCGCGCTTTACCTCGACTAGCGAATCACCAGCTTCCTCAAGTAAGGTTGCTAGCTGACGTTGCCATTCGGGGTGTGAGGCGCTGATCTCACCATTAAGTCGCAGCACATAAAGGTGGTGAAAAACCTGATAACTTTGACTCGCCGATGTGAGCGAAGAGGGTATGGCTAACTGGTCATTTTCCAACTGCGATACTGCGTGTTCGGCTTCACGCTTGAGGCGTTCACCGAGAAACTCCTTAGCAAGATTTTGCAAAAACACGCCGTGCAGCAACCATGTCAAACCCACGACTAAGAGCGCAACGCCTCCCAGCCAAGCTAGCAGGCGAAACCTTAAGCTACGTTTATTAACGTGAAACAAAAACGTACCCCTGGCCGCGGCGTGTCTGGATAATCGATTTGCCAAGATAACGGCGCAAACGAGCCACGTATACCTCTACCAAGTTGGGTGCGGCAGCGTCTTGCTCCAACGCGTAAAGCTGTTCCAGCAATCGCTCCTTGGAGTGAATACGGTCAGGGTGGAGCATCAGGTAGCGTAGTAGTCGAAACTCGGTGGCGGTAAGCGAACGCCATGTTGTCCCTTCGCTACAAACACGCTGGCCCGCTTCATCCAAGGACACCCCGTTGAGAGTGATGACTTGGGATAATTGGCCAGAGTGCCTGCGTAGCAGGGCCTTTAAACGCGCCATCAGTTCGGCTTCGTGAAAGGGTTTGGTGAGGTAGTCGTCAGCCCCTGTTTCCAAGCCAATGACCTTGTCTTCCCAGGTGTCGCGCGCGGTGAGTATCAGAACCGGGGTCGGGCGTTTTTGCTTGCGCCAACGCGTGATTAGCTCAAGACCCGAACCATCGGGTAATCCAATATCTAGGATGGCAAGCTCGTACTCCTCGGTTGCCATGAACGACGTAGCCGACTGAACGGTGTCGGCTACGTCGACGAGGTAACCGTTGTCTTTCAGACTTTCAGCCAAACTTTCAGCTAATAGGTCATCGTCTTCTAAAAGCAACAGTTTCATAGGGAGCCTCTGATTAATGTGATGAGCGCAGGCCAGACAAGGCAAAAATCAACGAAAAAGCGGGGTTGTAAATGAGCATTTTGAGATGATTTTTAACGCAGTATGGCCAAGCGCAATAGTTAATCAGAGGTTTCATAGGTTATATCGCGTTAGAAATTAATATCACCATACATCCCTGATTCATAATGGCCAGGGATATTACAGGCGTACTCCAGACTCTCAACGTTCGAGGGGGCTGTCCACACCAGTGTTTTGGTCTCACCTGCCCCAATGGTGATAGATGGCATCTGCCCGCCGTGCGCACCTTCTGCCATGTCGTGGCCACCGTGTCCGCCATGAGCGTCACCATGGCCGCCACTCATTTCCTGCATCATTATCCGATGCTCTTCCTGGGCGGCTTTATCACCTATTACAAATTCGTGTTCAAGGTTGCCATTATTGATAATTTCAAACCGAATGGTTTCACCTGCGGTGACTTGTATGGCTTCAGGATCAAACCACATATCACCCGCTTCTACGCTAATCGTGCGGTCAACCTCGGCATTGCTAGCGCTGTGCTGACTGTCCTCGTGCTCACCAGCGGCCCATGCTGTGAAGGTTAAGGTACTAAGCGATACCGTTAGTAGGCCAAGCATCAGGTAATTCGTGCGCATTATGTTTGCCTCGCAGTGGTATTTACCCATTACTTATATCGCGCGAACCTGAAATGAGCCTGAACCGTGAGTTTTCGGACAGAGCCTAATGACCTGCGTCAAGAAAGCATTGTTAAACATGCTGGCTAACTTGACCTCCGTGTCACACATAGGTTGTAAGCTTCAGTTGTGTAATAAGCATGTTGGTATCATTGCTTTAATGCTCGTAGGAGTTTTGCCATGATGAACGCAGACTGTTTTGCCTTTATGAGCTCTTTGGGCTGGGTAGGCTGGTTAATGCCTCTCGCATTTTTATTGCTGGCGGGGCTTGGGATCGCGTCGCTTACTAAATATCTTTTTAGTCGTTCTCATCAAGGAGGCCACGCATGAGCCGTTTAACGACATCACTATTTTTATCCGGCGCACTGGTTCTGGGGGCCACCTCGGCCCATGCGGCACTGCCTGACGAGGCCACACTGTATAAAAATCCCCAGTGCGGCTGCTGTGACGGTTATGCACGCCATCTTGAAGAACTCGGCGTAGAAGTAACGATCATTGATGACGTAGAGCTAGGCGATGTCAAGCAGCAGGCGGGCGTGCCCTACGGACTGGGGTCGTGCCATACCATCGAGATGGGCGAGTATTGGATCGAAGGCCATGTTCCGATGGAAGCCGTGCAGGCGCTGTTCGAGCAACAGCCTGATCTTGACGGTATTGGCTTGGCCGGTATGCCCATTGGCACGCCGGGTATGCCGGGGCCTCAGGACGAGCCCTATAACGTCTATGCGTTTAGCGACCAGCAAGATGAGCCGTTCATGACGCTGGCGCCGTGATGCCGTGCTCCTCCGGCACGTCGATATCGATAAGCGTGCCGTTGTCCTGCACGGCATACTCTCGGTAGTGTGCCGTGTGGCGACGAATAATGTCTTTGGCACCGGCGTCGCCGCTTAACGTTTGAAGGGCTGGCCATTGTGAACGTCCGAATATAACCGGATGGCCTGGTTGGCCTTTGAAGCAGGGCCTCACGATGGTGTCGTGAGTGGCTCGCTGCTGTAGCGCGAATAGCGTGTCTCGCTGCAGGTAGGGCATATCGCCCAATAAAATCGCCACCGCTTCCACGTTCGAGAGGCGAGGATCATTGCTAAGCGCCGTTACCGCCTCGGCCAGACTTGAACCCAGCCCAAGGCGCGCCTGACGAATGCGAATAAGCGGCGTGCCTTCGGCAAGCCCTAAAAGATCTGTGTCGTCCTCTTCGCGGATCGCTACGCGTAGCAGAGGAAACGCTTGCTCTGCGTTGGCGACGCTGGCAGCTAACATCGTGCGTCCATCAGCCAAGCACGCGCAGCGCTTGTCGTGCTCACCAAACCGGCGCGAGTAACCGGCGGCCATGACCAATGCGACAACGTTGCTAGAGCTCATTGATAGTTTTTCCGTGTTGCACCCGCACGATATCCGCCATAACAGCGAGAGCAATCTCAGCTGGGGTCTTGCTTCCCAGCGCGAGACCAATTGGCATATGCAGGCGGTCGACCTGCTCTTCGGTTAACCCCCCGGAACGAATTAACCGCTCAGCGCGCTCAGTCGATGTGCGCCTTGAACCCATCACGCCGATATAGAAAGCAGGCGTGCGTACAGCCTCCATCATAGCTAAATCATCAATACGCGGGTCGTGAGTGAGCGCCACAACCGCCGTTGCGCTATGGCAAGCGCCGGAGGCAATGTAGAGCGAGGGCAGTAACGCTTTGACGGTCACCCCTGGCACTGCAAAGTCTGCGCAGACCGCCTCGTCTGGATCGCAGACGATCACTTCAAACCCCAGAGCAGCGGCAAAGGCGGCACAAGGGGCGGAAATGGGCGAAATGCCGGCAATAATGAGCCGTCTGGCCGGAGCAATCCGCATTTGAACAACATCTTGCCGATCATGTTCTTGTTCATCGCAGGGTTGACCATCCAACCGAACCACACGAGGGCCGAGAGTGTCATCCTCGCTGAAGGAGTGCTCTCCCGTGGATAAATTCACGTTACGCATCAAACGGTGATGGCCATCAAGGGTAGCTAGCAGGGTGGCCAAGTGCTCCTGCGTGTCAGCAGTCGAGAGCAGACGCTCAATCAACACTTCTAAAACACCGCCACAGGGAAGCGCAATATGCGCGCCTTGAGTATCGTCGGGGTCACCATAGCGCGTCACCGTAATTGGGCGATCATATTCTCCCTCGCCGAGACGCTTTATAAAGTCATCCTCTACACAGCCACCCGAAAGCGAGCCGATGTGTTTACCCTCTTGGCTGACGACCATCCACGAGCCCGGCGCGCGTGGCGAAGAGCCAAATGTGGCCAGCACGGTACACAGCCAAATCGTTTCCCCTTCCAGAGACCACTTAAGCGCTTGCTCAATCACTTGCCGATCCAAATGCTGCATTTATAACGTTTCCAATAGTTAGCAAACGGCATCCATTGCCTGTTTTGGCGTGGGCATAAGACTTATAGCCTAGCGTAGCAACAGCGTGTACAGAGGATGTAATCGATTTTTTTCAGAACCTTTATGCCCAATCGCCGGGTTGCTTACTCCAATCATGACTATGCTGAAGTCGTGACGACATTCATAAAGCGACAGCAATGAGCAGGGAAGGCACATAGTTATGAACCCACCTAATAGCGCTGAAAGGCGTCGCGAGACCGCGCAGAATGGCGCGGAGCGCTCGAACGTCTCTTTAGTGGTCAATGGAGCAAGGCACCAGCTTGAACTGGATAACCGAACGACGCTGCTGGATGCCTTGCGTGAACATTTAAAACTCACCGGCACCAAGAAGGGCTGCGACCACGGTCAGTGCGGCGCCTGCACGGTGTCGGTGAATGGCGAACGGATTAACGCCTGCCTGACGCTGGCGGTGATGCATGAAGGTGATGACGTGGCGACCATCGAAGGGTTAGGGGAAGCAGATCATCTTGATCCAATGCAGCAAGCGTTTCTCGATCATGACGCCTTCCAGTGCGGCTACTGCACGCCGGGCCAGATCTGTTCGGCAAAGGCTGTGCTAGAGGAGATTCGAGCAGACCTGCCCAGCCATGTAACGAAGGATCTAACCGCACCTATAGAGGTGACCGACGCCGAGATTCGCGAGCGGATGTCGGGCAATCTCTGCCGCTGTGGCGCTTATGCCAATATTCTAAAAGCCATTAATCAGGTGGCGGAGGAGCACGCATGAGAGCCTTCTCCTATGAACGCGTGTCTGATCCTGCTCAGGCGGCTGCCCGTGCCGCTGAAGTGTCTGGCGCCAAATTTATTGCCGGTGGCACCAACCTGCTTGATTTGATGAAGCACGAGATTGAAACCCCGCTGCACCTGATTGATGTAACGGGTACTGGGCTCAACGCTATTACCGAGACCAGCAACGGCGGTTTGCGTGTAGGGGCATTAGTGAGTAACAGTGCGCTCGCCGCCGACCACCGAATTCGTCGTGATTATGCGGTGCTCAGCCGAGCCCTTGTCTCAGGCGCATCGGGCCAGCTTCGCAATAAAGCCACGACCGGCGGTAATCTGCTCCAGCGCACCCGCTGCCCCTATTTTTACGACACCGGCATGCCCTGCAACAAGCGTTCGCCAGGGGCTGGCTGTGCGGCACTCGGTGAAGGCGCCAGCTCGCGTGGGCTGGGCGTTATCGGTACCTCAGAGGCGTGCATTGCCACTCATCCCTCGGACATGGCCGTTGCGCTCAGGGTATTAGATGCCGAAGTGGAAACCATCACGCCGAGTGGGGAGACGCGATACCAGTCGCTGGATGCGTTTTACCAATTACCTGGCGACACCCCAGAGGTTGAAAACACGCTGGCGCCGGGCGAGATGATTACCGGTGTTGTACTGCCAGCGCCTGTTGAAGGCCGCCACGCCTATTTTAAGGTGCGTGACCGAGCCTCTTACGCCTTCGCGCTGGTCTCCGTTGCGCTTATCCAAACGCCGGATGGCAGTGGCCGTGTCGCGCTTGGCGGCGTGGCCCCGATGCCTTGGCGCCGTGACGAAGCCGATGCAGCGCTGCCGCAGGGAGCTTCAGCGGTGATGAGCCAATTACTGGACGGCGCCCGCCCGACCCAAGACAACGCTTATAAGCTTACCCTGGCAGAGCGAACGCTTGCCGCGCTGCTGGCTCAGGAGTGACCCATGGACTTTAATCAATCAGCGGAAGATAACCTGTTCGATCGCGCCCGTATTATCGGCAAACCCCATGTGCGAATCGACGGCACGCTTAAGGTGATGGGGTGTGCGCCCTATGCTTATGAGCGTCATGACGTGGCGGCGGATCAACTGGTGGGCTACCCCCTGTGTGCGACCATTGCCAAGGGGCGAATTACCCATATGGATGCGTCGGCTGCCCGGGCCGCCCCAGGTGTTGTTTCAGTGGTAACGACGCTGGAGATTGAGCCACTTGATCGCTCGGAAAACAACGTTGCCCGGCTGTTCGGTGGCGATAAGATTGCCCACTACCATCAGGCGATCGCGGTAGTGGTGGCGGAGACTCTGGAGCAGGCACGTAGCGCCGCGGCGCTGATTGATGTCAGCTACCAGCAAGAGCAGGGTATCTTCGACCTTGAAGCTGCTTGGGAAAAGCTGGATAACACCGGCGAACCGCTTTCAGACGTGGGCGACGTTGACGCGGCGTTTCAAACCGCGGCCTTCACGCTGGATGAAGTCTATCGCACCGCTTCCCAAAGCCACGCCATGATGGAACCCCACGCGTCGATTGTTGACTGGTCTGATGGCGGGCAAATGACGGTGTGGACGTCGAACCAGATGATCGAAATGAATAAACAGGCGTTGGCGACCTCCTTCAATCTCGACCCCGACACGATTCGCGTCGAAAGCCCCTACATTGGCGGTGGCTTTGGCGGGAAACTGTGGCTGCGCGCTGACGCGGTACTCGCCGCCCTCGGCTCGCGGGCCTCAGGGCGGCCGGTCAAGCTGGCCTTGCCGCGTCCGCTGGTGTTCAACAATGCGACCCACCGCTCTGGCACCATTCAGCGACTGCGAATCGCTGCCGATGCCCAGGGCAAGATAATCGCCTTCGACCATGCCGCGGTTTCGCATACCCTGCCCGGCGGAAGCGGCGAGAACCCGGTCAATCAAACCCGCACGTTTTACGCCGGTGCGAGTCGCCGCGTCGCTCATCAGCCTGTTGAGATGGATCTACCCGAATCGGCGGATATGCGCGCTCCCGGCGAAGCCTCAGGGCTTGCCGTGCTGGAAATTGCCATGGATGAAATGGCGCAGAAGCTGGAGATGGATCCCGTCGAGTTCAGGATACTCAACGACACCCAAGTCGACCCGGAAGATCCCTCAAAGCCCTTTAGCGATCGTCATTACGTTGAGTGTTTACGCCAAGGCGCAGCAGCCTTTGGCTGGGAGGCGCGCAACCGCTCGCCTGGGGAAAAACGCGAAGGAGAGTGGTTGATCGGTTACGGTATGGCAGGGGCCTATCGCGGAGCGCCCACGCTGGATTCCGGGGCACGCGTACGTTTGCAGGACGGGCGGCTGATCGTTGAGACCGATATGACCGATATCGGCACCGGCTCCTACACCATTCTCGCTCAGACGGCTGCTGAAACGATGGGGATTGAGCTGGACGCCGTTGAAGTTCGGCTGGGCAACAGTGCCTATCCTATATCTTCGGGTTCAGGCGGGCAGTTTGGGGCTACTAGTTCAACCGCTGGCGTGTACGCCGCCTGTTTGGCGCTTCAAGAGCAGATCGCCAAGCGCTTAGGCGTCGAAAAGCCGCGTTTTGAAAACAGCCGCGTGCTAGCCGTGGATACTGACTTGGCGCTTGCCGATGTGGCAAACGGCGAAGAGCTTGTCGCCGAAGATACGATCCACTTTGGCGACTTTAAAGACGATATGCAGATTGGCACCTTTGGAGCGCATTTCATCGAGGTTGGGGTGCATGCCTATACCGGCGAAACGCGTGTTCGACGTATGCTCGCGGTGTGTGATGCGGGCCGCATCCTAAATCCGATCACCGCGCGTAGCCAAGTGCTTGGCGGTATGACGATGGGCGTGGGTGCTGCGTTGTCGGAGGGGCTAACCGTTGACCTTGAGCGCGGTTTCTTTGTTAATCACGACCTTGCCAGTTACGAGGTGGCGGTTCACGCCGATATCCCCGAGCAGGAGGTTATTTTTCTGGATACCACGGATGCGGCTTCATCGCCCTTAAAAGCCAAGGGGGTCGGAGAGCTTGGCATCTGCGGCGTGGCGGCGGCTATCGCCAACGCGGTTTATAACGCCACTGGTGTTCGGGTGCGTGAATACCCCATAACCCTTGATCGAATGATCGACCAGCTCCCGGAGGCTGGTCGCAGTGCGATTTTATAGTGCCGATTAAGGCGTCAAACTGTGGGTGAGGCAATCAGCATTGGCTTCTCGGCGGTAGACGAAGAGAGCGGCAGTGTGAACCCACTGACGGCGTTCATCATCTTATCAGCGGTGACCGATAGTTGTTCTGCCATGCTGTGGGAGTTTTCAACCGCCGCACGGGAGAGCTCCAGGGCATTGTAAATTTCGTTAACGCTTTGCTCGAGCTCTTCAACGCCTTGATGCTGCTGGCTAATTGCGCTTTCAGAATTGTTTAAACGCATGGCGACCTGCTCAAAGCTTTGAATAAGTGACCGAGTCGTCTCCGCAATGGTGGAAGTTTGTTTAACCCCTAGCAACACTTGGTCGGTGGTGGCCGCAATGGTATGGCGGATCTGAGTAGCAGTTGTTTGGGTATTTTTCGACAAGTTACGCACTTCGTTGGCAACCACGGCGAAGCCACGGCCGTGTTCACCAGCTCTTGCTGCTTCAACGGATGCGTTTAATGCGAGAAGGTTGGTTTGAAATGTGATGTTATCAATTTCGCCAAGCATCTCCTGGATAGCTTTGGAGTGCTTATCAAGTAGCCGCATCATTTCACCCATTTCCTCGACTTGCTTACCGTTTTGTCGAGCAATTTTCTCAGCATCGTTGGCCAGTTGACGTATATGTTGAGATTCTTTGGCGGTTTCCCGAGTCGAGGCTGCGAGTTCCGTCGTGCTAGTGGATATGCGCTCGGTTTGACTGCTGTTACGGGACGTTTGAGTGCGTAGTTGCTCTTGAGCAACAAAAAGCTGCTGACTGTAGTCCATAACGTGGCTTGCTGCGGTTTGTGTTTTTCGCAGGCTATCCGCTACCTGGTCGCGCATTTCTACGATTGCCGAGACTGCGGGCAACTGCTGTTCTTTTCTGCTGAAGGCAACGTCCAAGTTTCCGCTACCGGCGGCAATGGCAAAGCGAGTGACGTGAAGCCCTTCTTGCACCATGCTTTCCAGCACTTTTGCCAAATAGCCAAGAATAACGACTTGGACAACCACGGCGCCGCCGTGCATAAGTAAGCAATACAGTAAATCGACAGGGCTGTGGGTTATCGCCCCCTCTTCCATGACATGCATGTCACCCATGCTCACGTAAAGCTGAACGAGCCCCTGATACTGAAGCCAGGTAAAAAGAGCATGGTGAAGTGCTATGACCAAACCACCAAAAGCAATAACTCGCCAGTCGCTATAAAGGATTAAAACAGAGAGCAAGATAAAGATGCCAAAGTGTGCTTCGATCATGCCGCCACTTTGTTCGATCAATACGGCCGACCAGACCATCATCACAGCGGCTTTGATGAACCCGTTAGCAATGTGGCCTGGTAATTTATGCTGGAGAATATAGGTAAGCGGTAGAGTGGCAGCACTTACCACCGCTACTAGCATCAGCGTTTGGGTAAAAAAGCTAATCACCAAGCATAATAAAGCGACAAACCCTAGTGGCCACCACATGAGCCTGTCGGTACGCGCAATATGGTTCGAGAAAGAGGCGTCTGGCATTATTATATTTTCCTTGCTTTACAGCGGAAAGGAGTTGCTAGGGGGGAATACCCTGTCGAAATTTTTTAAAATAACTTTATGGAGTTTTGCTAAATATAAGCAGTCTTTTCTATAGTTAGCACTTTCGCCGTAAGATTAATGGAGTTTTTATTCTTTGAATAGTTAGTTAACAATTCTTCACTATTTGTTTTTGCTTATATTTTGATATAAGGATCACTAATGGATCATCCTCGTTTAGCTGGCTATTCACATTTGGGTGAGGTAGATCCCGTCAAGGCTTAGGCTTTCTTTGGGAGCGCATAGCTAGCGGTGACATGGACGACTGGGTGTACTTCATCACTGACCGAGAAAATCTGCACTTCTCCGACCGCTAAAAGTCGACCAAGCTTGATCAATTTGGCGTGGGCGATAATATCGTGATCGCCGGAGGCGGCACGCAGGAAGTGGCAGTTTAGGTCGCTGGTCACTGCCATCGGTTCGGGGCCGATCTGCGCCAGAATCGCAACGTAGAGTGCAACATCTGCAAAGCCCATCATGGTAGGGCCGGAAACCCGGGGGCCGGGGCGAAGATGCTCATGACCGATTTTAAGGCGCATGGTGGCAGTCATCTCACCTACGCTCTCTATCTTGCCCATCCGCTGGGGAAAGACTTCATCCAGAAAGTTTTCGATTTGCTCGGCAGTCATTACGGTCATTATTTTTTTCCTTTATAAAAAAGCCCCGAGGCATAAACCTCGAGGCTGATTACACCGTAAAACGATCTTACTTCGCCTTATGCACCTGACGCCACTCGTGAAGTAGCGGCTCGGTGTAGCCGGAAGGCTGCACGCGGCCTTTGAAGATTAGGTCAGAGGCGGCTTTGAAGGCAGTAGAACCTTCAAAATCGGCGCTCATGGCGGTGTAAGTAGGGTCGCCAGCGTTCTGCTCATCGACCACCTTGGCCATGCGTTTGAGCGTTTCTTCCACCCGCGGTGCATCGACAATGCCGTGGAGCAGCCAGTTGGCAATGTGCTGGCTGGAGATACGCAGCGTGGCGCGGTCTTCCATCAGGCCCACATTGTGGATATCCGGCACTTTTGAACAGCCCACGCCGTGCTCTACCCAGCGCACTACGTAGCCAAGAATACCTTGGCAGTTGTTATCCAACTCCTGCTGCTTCTCTTCATCCGACCAGTTGGCGTTTTCCGCCACCGGCACGGTGAGTAGGTCATCCAGGTAATCGGGCTCGCCCAACGCTTCCAGCTCGCGCTGAACGTCGGTGACGTTGACCTGATGGTAGTGCAGTGCGTGCAGCGCAGCAGCGGTAGGTGAAGGTACCCAAGCGGTGTTGGCACCCGATTTCGGATGGCCGATTTTCTGCTCCAGCATGTTGTGCATCAGGTCTGGCATGGCCCACATGCCTTTACCGATTTGCGCACGACCACGCAGACCGCAGGCAAGACCCACTTGCACGTTGCTCTTCTCGTAGGCCTGAATCCAAGCGGCGCCCTTCATATCACCTTTGCGTACCATGGGGCCCGCTTCCATGGCGGTATGCATTTCGTCGCCGGTACGGTCAAGGAAGCCGGTGTTGATAAACGCCACCCGTGAAGCCGCTTCAGCGATACACGCCTTGAGGTTGACGGTGGTGCGGCGCTCTTCGTCCATGATGCCCATTTTCAGGGTGTCACGGTTCATGCCCAAAATGTCTTCGACACGACCAAACAGTTCGTTGGCGAAGGCGACTTCTTTAGGGCCGTGCATCTTCGGCTTAACGATGTAAACCGAACCGGTGCGGGAGTTGCGCGGCTGGTCGGCGTCTTTCTTCAGGTCGTGCAGCGCGAGCAGTGAAGTGACCACCGCATCAAGGATACCTTCCGGTAGCTCGTTGCCTTTCTCATCCAGAATCGCTGGTGTGGTCATTAAGTGACCCACATTGCGCACGAACATCAGCGAACGGCCGGGCAGCGTGACGCTGCTGCCATCGGTGGTTTGCCAGGTGCGGTCAGCGTTAAGTTTACGAGTAAACGTCTTACCGCCTTTTTCGATCTTCTCTTCCAGATCGCCCTTCATTAGGCCCAGCCAGTTGCTGTAAACACCGACCTTGTCTTCTGAGTCCACCGCGGCTACGGAGTCTTCGCAATCCATGATGGCGGTCAGTGCAGCTTCAACCACGACATCTTTAACGCCTGCCGGGTCAGTTTTGCCGATGGAGTCGCTGGGATCGATCTGGATTTCTAGGTGCAGGCCGTTGTTACCCAACAGAATCGCGTCGGGTTTAGCCGCTTCACCGGTAAAACCGATCAGCTTGCCGGAGTCCTTAAGGCCCGTCTCACGACCGCCTTCCAGCGATACCACCAAGTGCTCATCACGAATGGCGTATTTCACCGCATCACGGTGCGAGCCAGTGGCCAGCGGGGCTGCGCGGTCAAGCACGCCACGGGCGTAGGCAATCACTTTGGCGCCACGTTTCGGGTTGAAGCTGGTGCCTTTTTCCGCGCCATCCTCTTCGGAAATCGCATCGGTGCCGTACAGGGCGTCGTAAAGGCTGCCCCAGCGTGCGTTAGCCGCATTCAGCGCATAGCGTGCGTTGCTCACCGGTACAACCAGCTGCGGGCCTGCCTGAACGGCTACTTCACGGTCAACGTTGGCAGTGGTCGCTTTGACGTTAGCCGGTGCTTCTGCCAAGTAGCCGACCTCTTTCAGGAAGCGGCGGTATCCCGGCATATCGGTGACCGGGCCGGGGTTTTCACGGTGCCACGCATCAAGTTTCTCTTGCAGCGTGTCGCGCTCTTCCAGCAATTGACGGTTTTTAGGTGTCAGATCATGAAACAGGGCATCCACACCGGCCCAAAAGGCGTTTTCATCAACACCTGTTCCCGGTAGCGCCTGCTCATTTATAAAACGATCTAAATCGGCTGCCACTTGTAAACGGTGGCGCGTGATACGCTCGCTCATGGGGTTTCTCCTGTGAGGATGCCCGTGGGGAATGTGTTGGCCACGGTCAGAGTAAAATGTATTTATGGAAAATAATTCCACACCTGCTCGGGCATGTAAACAGCGTAGACCCTAATGCGGTAAAATGCTCGACCAAATGACTAGGTATTAGGTTTTGGGAATGCGGCTCGACAGCCGCGTCTAGGCCAACGGAACATGGCGTTATGGAGAAACAACGATGCGTGATTTCCAACATCTGGAAGGCTTGTTTCGCCACGCCTCGGGCGATACCGCCCTTAGCCGCCTGTTGCCAGGAGAAGTATTGGCAGACGCCATGCAAGGCTATTTCCACCACTATGGCTTAGAAGCACTGCTGTTAGATACCAGTGAAGTGCATGCAGGCTTTATCGATACGGGGCGCTTCGCGCTGTGGTGCCAAGTGTGGAGCCCTCCGCAGCCGGTGGGCACTGCCTTTGTGGTACATGGCTATTTCGATCATATGGGGTTATATCGCCATTTGCTTGAACGCCTGCTGGCTAAGGGGTGGCGAGTGGTGCTGTGGGATCTTCCCGGCCATGGCCTTTCCAGCGGTGCGCGGGCGGCAATAGAAGATTTCGATGATTATCAGCACTGCCTGGCCCATTTGCAGATGACCCTAAAGAGCCAGGGCATGGCGCCTGAGCCGTGGTTAGGCGTGGGCCAGAGTACCGGTGGGGCGATTCTGGCTACCGATGCACTCACCCGCCGTGAGGCTTCCGGTTGGTCGGGTTTGGTGCTGTTGGCGCCCCTGGTGCGGCCTTGGGGATGGAGCCAAACCAGCTGGCTGCACTTGATTGCCAGTCCTTTCGTAAAAGAGTTGCCGCGTAAATATCGCCCCAACTCAACCGATGAGCAGTTCACCGAATTTCTACGTGAGGGTGACCCGCTGCAGCCCGAGCGCTTGAGCGTTGCCTGGGTGAGCGCTATGCGCCGCTGGATGCCTCGCTTACTTGCGCAGGAGCCCAACCCACTGCCTACCCTGATACTCCAGGGCGAGCAGGATTTGACCGTCGATTGGGAGTGGAATTTAGCGATTTTGGCGAAGAAGTTTCCTAATGCCGAAATTCACCGCCACCCGGAAGCTCGCCACCACTTGGTAAATGAGGCAGATCCCATTCGTGAAGTGTTGTTTGCAGCGCTGGATAATTTTGTAGATGGGTTTGTCGATGATCATCATTAACGTCATGTTAGAAGGAGAGCATTGTGTCAGCTTTAAAAGTACTGGTATTTGCGGGCAGTGCCCGAGAAGCGTCACTGAATAAGCAGCTAGCCAAGCTGGCCGCCAAGCGTATTGAGGCGCTTGGCGGGGAAGCCACTTTTATCGATTTAAAGGATTACCCCTGCCCACTGTTTGATGAAGATATCGAAGCCCAGGGCATGCCGGAGAATGTGCTGAAGCTGCGTGAGATTCTTGCGGATCACCAAGCAGTGATGATCGCCTCACCGGAGTACAACGGTTTTATCACCCCGCTGCTGAAAAACACTCTGGACTGGCTGTCACGACCCTACCAGGATACGCCGGGGCTCGGGTTGTTTGCCGGTAAGTGGGCAGCGCTGGTGGCGGCTTCCCCCGGTGGGCTAGGTGGCATCCGTGCGCTACCGCTGGGCCAGCAACTGTTAGCCAATCTGGGGCTGGTTGTGCTGCCACAGCCATTATCGCTGGCAAAAGCGGGCAGCGCCTTCAACGATAGTGGCGCGTTACACGATGAAACCACGGGGCAGAAGCTGGATGCGTTGTGCCAACGCCTAGTGGACTCACTCGCCGCCACTCGCTAATCGCCCAGTGGCTTTCGGGGGCTTACGCCCCCTTTAGCATCCGATCCAGCTTGCGTTAACCAATGGCCTCAATGTAAGTAAGGTTGCTCAAGTCGTTAAATGAGAGAATTGTTCATGCCACTTGGTGACGGCGGGCTTCCTCTAGGTCATAGGCGTTCTGCAAACGAAGCCAGTAACCTTCGCTCGTGCCGAAAATCTTTGCTAGACGTAAGTCAGTATCTGCCGTAATCGCTCGGCGGCCCAAGGTGATTTCACCAATGCGGGTCGCTGGGACGCACATCTGCTTGGCCAGCGCATTTTTACTCAGCGCCATTGGCTGCATGAAATCTTCGTACAAAATTTCACCGGGATGGATATTAGGAAGTTTGGCCATTTTGTCACCTCCCTTTATGAGTGATCGTGTCTACTTCAATGCTACGCACCTTTCAGCATTCGATCCAACTGCCGATAGCCAATCGCTTCAATAAGGTGCGGCTGGGTGGGCTTGGGTTCGCCCTGAAGGTCGGCCAGGGTCAGGGCTACGCGCAGTACGCGGTGGTAGGCGCGGGCGGAGAGCTTGAGCTTTTCCAGCACACCCGCCAGCCAAGCGCGCTCTTCATCGTTAAGCGCGCAGGCGGCCTCCAGGGCCTTGCCGCTGAGCTGGCTGTTTAGCGCGCCACGGGCCATTTGACGTTCTCGGGCTGCCATCACCCGCTCGCGCACGGCTTCTGACGACTCGCCTTGGGTTTGCGCGGTGAGCTGCTCTGGCGGCAGCGCGGGCACTTCCACTTGCAGATCGATACGGTCTAGCAGTGGCCCGGAAAGCCGTGCTTGATAACGCTGGATTTGGCTGGCGGTACACTGGCAGCGTTGGCGCGGGTCGCCTAAGTGGCCGCAGGGGCAGGGATTCATTGCGGCTACTAACTGAAATTGAGCAGGGTAGCGACGTTCATGACTGGCGCGGGCTAAATGGATCTCTCCTGTTTCTAGCGGCTGGCGCAAAACCTCTAGCACATGGCGGGAGAACTCCGGCAGTTCATCCAAAAACAGCACACCATGGTGAGCGAGAGAGATTTCACCGGGTTTGGGTTTTGAGCCGCTGTCATTTTCAGCAATTAATGCGACCCTCAGCGCGTATTATCGGGCTATTATGGTAGTCTGTGCAGGATTGAATGCGACAGAATTGATAGTAATTGCTGCGACAGGTCATGTTTTATTCAATATTTGGTGCGACTGCCCATGCCATTGCCTACATCCGTTCGTAAAATTGGCCCTACCCGACGAAGTGTGTCTGGCTACTATGCCTTTCGCGGGGAGGAGTCTATTGCGTTCGAGTCGACGCTCGAACGTGATTTCCTCATCAAGGCTGACTTTGATGTGAGCGTCCTTGGTGTGATTTCCCAGCCGTGCGAGATCCCGTTTCATCATCCAGTGACCGGTAGGCGTTACACCTACACGCCGGATTATTTGGTTTATTACCGTCTCGGTAACCGTCATTACAAGGACTACCCGAAACCTCTCCTGGTGGAGGTCAAACCACGGGAAAAGTGGCAAGAACATTGGCGTGAATGGTCGCCTAAATGGAAGGCGGCTATGCGGCATGCCAACAATGAGGGCTGGGCGTTTCGCATTCATGATGAAAGCCGCATTCGTGATAAGACCTTGGACAACATTACCTTCCTAGCGCGCTACAAGCGGATGGTGTTTCCCTCTGTCGAAAGCCAGGCAGTGCTCAATACGGTGAGGGAGATGGGGGTGGCGACCTTGGATTACCTGCTTTCTCGGCACTTCATGGGCGATATTTACCGGGCAGAGGGGATTGCGCATTTATGGCATCTGCTGGCGACCCGGCAGCTAGATTGCGATATGGCTCAATCCTTCAGTCCTCTATCGGAGGTATGGGTACCCGATCATGAATAATCATCGTGGCAGCGCAACTGAACCCAATAACGGCGTCGCCCAAACACGCCAACACTTGCAGATCATGGTGGGTGAGCAGGTTCAGAAAGATGGCACCGTTTACCGAATTTCCCAGGTGCTCGATTTTGAGACGGTCATTGGCATTGCCGTTGAGTCCGGGCGTAGTTGCCCGCTTCGCATCAAAGAACTAGCGCCTCTCAATAGCGGGTCTGTACCCCCTGAGCAGGATATGTCCGAGATTGGGGATGCCGATTGGCGGGAGGCCGAGCATCGCTTTTCCATCATTAAGCCCTTGGTGGATCGCCATACGGTGGGGAGGGATGCAGCGGAGGAGCGTGCTAAACAAACGGGGGTTGATACGGCTACGATCTACCGTTGGTTGAAGCGGTATAAAGCGACGGGCTCGGTGCTCGCATTGATTCCTCAAAAGCCAGGGTGGAAAAAGGGGAAGTCGCGCATACCCGCGCATGCCGAGGCGGTGATTCAGGAAGTCATCAAAGAGGTGTATTTGACGTTGCAGCGTCCGTCCGCACAAAAAGCGGTACAGGAAGTCATGCGGCGCTGCCATGAGCGGCGCATCGACCCGCCGAGCCCTGGTACTGTTCGTTCTCGTCTGCGCGACATCCCAGAGCGCGACCGATTGCGTGGGCATGGCTTTAGAGAAAAAGCGATTAATAAGTTTCAGCCGGCTGCCGGGAAGTTTCCCAATGCGGATTATCCATTAGCCGTCATGCAGATTGACCATACGCCTGCCGATATTATTTTGGTCGATGACGTGTATCGCAAACCGATTGGTCGACCATGGATCACGTTGGCCATGGACGTGTGTACCCGCGTGGTCACGGGGTATTACTTATCGTTTGACCCGCCCTCTGAAACATCCGTAGGCATGTGTGTGGCGCACTCCATGCTTCCTAAAGATGAGTGGCTGCTACTGCATAACGTGGAGGCTGAGTGGCCGGTATGGGGCACACCCGCCACGATTCATGTCGATAACGGCCCAGATTTTCGCTCAGAGTCGTTTCGGCGCTCATGCCTAGCCTATGGGATCAATCTTGAGTTTCGGCCTGTTAAGCAGCCTCGTTATGGTGGTCATATTGAGCGGGTACTGGGCTCTCTTCTCAAGGAAATCCATAACCTGCCTGGGACGACCTTCTCCTCCATTAAAGAGAAAGAGGGGTACGATCCAGAGAAGCACGCGGCCATGACGAAAAGCGAGTTTGAAGAGTGGCTGGTGACGTTGATTTGCAAGGTTTACCACCAGCGGCTTCATTCTGGAATTGGCATGTCCCCGATGAAGAAGTGGGAAATCGGTGTGTTTGGCAATGCCGACGTGCAGGGGGTGGGATTAGCACCAAGGCCTGCTGACAGGCTCTCTGTATTGCTTGATTTTTTGCCCAGCTTTCAGCGCACAATCCAGACCTTTGGTGTGACCATCGATGGCATGAACTATTACGATGAGGCGCTAAGGCCGTGGATCAATGCCAAAGATCCAGATACGCCAAGTAAGAAACGAACCTTTGTTTTTCGGCGTGATCCTCGCGACATTAGCGTCATTTGGTTCAAAGACCCTGAGCTTGGGCAGTATTTTCGCGTTCCGTTTGCCAACCTTGCCCTCCCCTCGATGAGTGTGTGGGAGTATGCCCAAGCTAAGGCACGCCTTCGCCAGGAAGGCAGGAACTCGGTGAATGAGTCTGAAATTCTACGCGCTATTAGTGAGCTGCGAACCCATGTGGAGGAGTCGCAAGCGCGTACCAAGCGAAGTCGCCGCCAGGCGCAACGACGTAAAGAGCATGAGAAAAAGGTGACGCCGGCAGATCCTCTTTTAAATGCACCCTCAACCGCGGCCCCTCAAGAGTCACCCGCTCAGGGGGACGGTCTTTTAACGGGTGATATCGATGTGAACTGGGACATAGCATGAGCACACACCTTCATCCTGATCTTCGTCATGTCTTGGGGCTGTCCGCTAAAGAGCGAATGGAGTTTATGGATCAACCGCGATGGTTGGGGTATCCATTGGCCAATCGCGTCATTGAGGTCATGCGTGGGCTGATGGAGAAGCCTAGTCGCCCTCGTATGCCCAATCTTTTGATCGTGGGTGACTCCAACAACGGAAAGACAACCATCGTTCAACGGTTTCGTAAACAGTACGGTGAGGGCTACGTGAATGAAGACGTAGAACCAGTGAAGCCAGTTATTGTCACCCAAGCCCCACCGAGTGCCGATGAGAAAAGTCTGTATATCGCAGTGCTAGAGAGCTTTTGGGCTCCCTACCGACCTACTGACCCGGTTCCCAAGCTGCGCTACCAGGTGATTCATCAACTGCGTGCTTGCCATACGCGCCTGCTGATCATTGATGAGTTTCACTCATTGCTAACCGGTGGTGCCGTCAAACAGCGAGAAACGATGAATGCCATTAAGCTCCTGTGCAATGAGTTAATGATTCCCATCGTTGGCGTGGGCACGCAGGATGCCGTGCGGGTGCTGCATTCAGACCCGCAGCATGCGAGTCGCTTTGATGTGGTCGCGTTACCCAAGTGGGAGCTCAATCAGGAGTTTCAGAAGCTGCTCGCTGGCTTTGAGAAGATCCTGCCGCTCAAACACCCCTCCCAGTTACATGAGCCACAATTGGCTACCCAGCTTCACGCGATCTCTGGCGGCAATTTTGGTGACCTTCACCGGCTGCTGATTGAGTGTGCCAATGCCGCTATTCTGTCCGGGGCTGAGCGTATCGATGAGAAAATTATCCAGAGTAAATCGTGGGTGCGACCAACCCGTGGCATTAGGGAAGTGATGCTGTAATGCCCTGGGCGCTGAGTGTGCCCCTGTTGCCTGAGGAGTCCCTTTCCTCATGGTTCGTTCGGGCGGCGTTGAGGCAGGGATGTGATCCTTTGTCGCTCACCGGGGCTATTTGGCCAACATGGCGTATATGGACGAGGGATATTGACAGGGAAATTCCCTTCGTAAGAATGCGCCCATTAGTCAATGCCTCGGGGATCTCTTCTGCTGAGTTTCAGAAGGCGGGGATGCGGGACGATTGTGAGAAAGTGGTCGGTTACTCATTACCGGAAACGCGGACTTGGCCCTGGTTGTTAGCACTCGGCAGCCGAAATCGAACCCGCCATGGAGGACAACAGGTATGCACGTTGTGCTTGGCAGAGGACTCAACCCCCTACTTGCGCCGACAATGGCGATTCGCTTGGCACACTGGGTGCCGCTTTCATGGGGTGCAGCTGATAGATGAGTGCCCAGCATGTAAGGCCCCGATAGAGCCCCATCGCCTGTCAGCGGAAGATCAACATTTAGCTCAGTGCAGCCGGTGTCATGACGATTTTAGAAAGGCGGTGCACACGTCGCATTTACCTGAAGCGTTCAGTTTCCAAGTGATGGCGGATCGTGTTTTAAAAACGGATAACGTGACGTTTAGGCAGGCCTCTATCGCACCCGCCGATTGGTTTTCTATGGTGACCTTCTTTCTTGGCGTTGTACGGCGTGCAAGTCGGCGGCCTTCGTCACCCCTCGGCGATGCGCTTCTGTCATTGGGCGTTTCGGTTACGGATAGCCGGATGCCTTTGTCTGGGTTAGCGTTTGAGCTGTTGCCTGTCAGCGAGCGTCGTGCTTTATTAGCGCGGGTTGAGCGGTTAGTGAGCATAGGCGTTGAGGAAACGTTCAATGCGTTGGTCGCGTTCAATGTGAAAACGAGCGCGCTTCATGATCCCCGAAAGTCACCCCCCGTTGTGCTGTTGCCAATGTTGTCACGATTATCTCATCACCCTCATGGGCCACATCGCCGCCGCGTTCAACCGGATCATCGCCCTACGTCGGAACGTGCTGTTAGAGCCTCTTGGGCGCGTTTAAAACGCAGAATGAAAGCGGAGCCAACCTTTTGAATCAACACCAAACGGTCGGCTGCGATGAGTGTGGCCGGGAAGTCTCCAAGTTGTGGCGACGCCACAAGGGGCATGGTTACTGCTCAACCTGCTATGCCCGGGTGTTTAAGCGACGGATGTGCCCACGATGCGGTGAGTTAGCCCGCCTGCCGAAGAATGACCCAGAAGCCGTCTGTCGCCAGTGTGATGTCGACAAGCCGTGCGCAAGATGTGGAAAAGCCAGCTCAGACTACAACATCGGCAAGGTTACTCCATACGGCCCTGTCTGCAACGCATGTGCTCCCTATTTTCGAGAGCCGGAACCCTGCGAGGCGTGTGGGAGGCCGTCTCAACGTCTTACCCGGGTGACTCGCATGGGTCATGATCATCGCTTATGTCCAAGCTGTGCGACTGCAGACCACGGTACCTGCTCTGCGTGTCGTCGACATCGTTTATTGGTGGTGGTACCCAACGGGGATGCGTTGTGCAAAGCCTGTTATGAGCAAGGTGAGGTTGCCTGCCCATCGTGTGGCCATCCTATGCCATCGGGTCGAGGCGATGCTTGTGAGCCTTGCTACTGGACGCGGACATGTCGTAAGCGGATCACCATTGGCCAAGCTGGTATCAGTGCCAAAGCGTTAAGTGAGGCATTTGGGGAGTTTGGTGAATGGTTGATTCGCACCACGGGGCCGCATAAGGCTGCCCTCAAGATCAACCATTTCTTATCGTTCTTCCTGGAGCTCGACCAGGCATGGTCACGCATACCAAGCTATACGGAACTGCTCCATCACTTTGGGGCTGAGGGGTTGCGGCGTGTGAGGCTCCCTATGCGCTGGTTGCATGAAGAGAAAGGGGTTGAGCCGGATCATCAGGCCAAGCGCATCAGCTCGGAGAAACGGCGTATTCAGGCGTGCCTCAGTTCCATGCCGTCCGCTTCGTTATCAGAAGGCGTGCTGCAAACCTATTGGCAGCAATTGGAAGCACGTATTGAGGCGGGCAGAACGTCGCATACGTCCGCACGCTTTGCACTAAGCGCAGCAGCCGCATTGTTACTCAATACTGACCGAGAGGGACAGCGGCTACCTAACCAGGGCGATGTGGACAGTTACTTGAGTGCGGTGCCCGGACAAGCAGCCTCGGTGACGGGGTTTACCAATTTCTTAAATCGCCAACATGCCACCACACTGACCCCTAGGGTGGATGAGAAACGGGCAAGAAAACGGCGAAAAGAAAAGTTGGCTCGCACCATGATGCAAATGGCTAAGTCCGCTGATCAAGGGGAGGAGTGGAAGGAGCGGTGGGTCGTCACTGCCATGGAATACTTTCATGACAAGAAAGTATCTAAAAAAGCACTCCGTCAACAGACCATAGAACATTCAGGAGACGGGGTACGGGTTAGCATGAAGGGTGTGAGCTACTGGCTGCCTATTGCATAAGGGCTCAGATGCCTTATTGATACGTTAACAAGCACCAAAGCACACATAAGTGTAAACCCTGTTGTTTGTCGTTAGATGCGTTATGGGTGTACCGCCCCGGCCTATTGGCCGGGGCGGTTCAGGTGAGATATCAAAGCATTTGCTTCAGTTCCCCATAGTCCCCCCCAACACGCAAGACGATGGTCACGTCGTTGTCATTGCGGTTACGGAAGAACCAGCCGTGATTGCCAGTGAAAGCAGCTTCAAGCTCACCTTCATCTTCGGGCACACCACGGCCTTTCTCGTAGCTAATGGAGTTCCCATTGCCATCACCGTGCGTGTCAAAGTTGACGGGGCCACCTTCGGATACCCAGGCAAAGGTAGCCACCGCCCCTTCTTGCATGGTGAGTTTGTACTCCGTGCCTTCCCCTGGCGTCAGAGTAAAGCTTACTTCATCACTCCATGGAGATGCTTCTTCCGCTTGCGCCGTCTGGGAAGTGGCTTCCTCAGTCGCTAATGCCTCCGCCAGAGCCACGCTGGCGTCGGTCATCACCCTTTCAGGCTCAGTGGGTGAAGGTGCGACTGGATCACTCGCTGAGGCTGAATTGGCTGTTTGGGGAGCCATCTCTGCATCCGAAGTGGAAGTTTGCGCATCAGCATTGCTTGTTGCCTCAGGCTGACGATCACTGACGGTCTCTTGAGATGCAGTAGGTTGAGAAGCCTGCTGGACACTGGCTTGGTCGTTGGCCTGATCGAGCTCGGCTTCCTCAGCCAACTGGGTCTTGATTTCTCCCATCTCAGTCAGCCCCAACAAGCGCCCAGCACCGGTGGGGTCGATGGCGTACTCAGCAGGCAGCACGACGGTGATCAGCAAAGCGACGGCAATAACGGCTGCCATCAACGTAGAGCGAAGTAACTTACCCGTTGACGGCAGTTCGGCACGGGTTGGAAGATCAGTATTATACATCGGGGACTCCCTCAATTAGGCAATGAAATAGCCGGTCAGTTGATAACCCACCAGCATAAAACCAGCACACATCATGGCGACGTTGGCGGTATACGCGTGGCGTAAGAAGCCCGTCGTGCGTCGCCAGAAGCCCATCACAATGAGAATGGCGCTCAATGCCAGTAGCTGGCCGATCTCTACGCCTACGTTGAATGCCAGGAGGTTAGGGACGAGACCATCGGACGAGATATCGTACTCAATTATCTTGCTCGACAGGCCAAAGCCATGAAACAGACCGAACACCAACGTGGCGACCTTGGTGTGGGGCTGAAAGCCGAACCAACGTTGATACGCCCCGATGTTATCGAGCGCCTTGTAGACAACGGAGAGTCCGATGATGGCGTCGATCAGGTAGCTATTGATGCCGATATTGAAGTACACCCCTAACAGCATCGTCGTCGAGTGACCGATGGCAAAGAGGCTGACGTAAATGGCGATATGCTGCATTCGGTAGAGGAAAAAGATGACCCCTAGCAAAAACAGAATGTGGTCATACCCCGTTACCATGTGCTTGGCACCGAGATACATAAACGAGATCAGATGAACGCCATAGATCTCTTGAATATAGCCCTTGTCACCTTCAGCCACCGCGTGAGCAAGTACCTCACCACTGGCGCCCAGTAGCATTAACAGCAGGGTTAGAAAGGCTAAGGCGTGGCGTCGGGCCATCATAGGCAAGCCGAGCGCACCCCTTACTTGGGATGGAAACATGCAACCTCCACGGGTCTGTCATTAGTCTTGGCCATCGGATGGATGGCCCCAGTCATCAAGCGACGACTGGCCGTGGAGGCCGCTCCAAGCGGTAGACACGACGCAGGGGAAAAGCGTGTCGTTCGCCTAGCCGCAGGGCATGACGGACGCTGGGTGCCAGGGCAATGCTCGCCCCCAACCGATCCGCTTGTTCGTGGAAGTGACTGCCGCTCTCATGAGGGAGCTGGCGACCGTCTTCATGCATGTGGCCATGGGTATGCCCATGGCCGCTTAGATCACTCTTGTGGTCAAACGACGCAACGCTCGCCGCCCCATGGGCTTGCGCCTCGCCGAGGCTGGAGATGACCAGGCTCGGCAAGAACAATAGTAAGAACATAAGGTAGCCAAGACGGTGGCGCAGCCGATGGAGCATGATAAAACAACCAGAGTGAAAGTGATAACCAAGCAACACATGCTGTTTCAGCGCGAGCGTTGGCAGCATGATACCAATAGATTGCCATCCCCCCTAGGGGGATAGAAACAATGAAAAGGAAAAGAACATGACACCGCATACCCACCAGTCGCATCCCGATATCATCAAGCGGCTCAATCGCGCTCGCGGCCATCTACAAAGCGTGACGCACATGATGGAAGAGGGTCGTCACTGCCTTGACATTGCGCAGCAGCTCCACGCGGTCGAGAAAGCTGTCCAGCAGGCTAAGCGCGTATTGATCCATGACCATATTGAGCACTGTCTGGATGACGCCCTTAGGCCGCTCTCACCGGAACAGCAACACCATGTCGACGATTTCAAAGCGATTGCGCGTTATCTGTGAGGAGCTAACGCCAGGCCAGCGCTCTGGTCTTCCTCACAGGGCAATATCTCAACCGTGATGTGAACGAGAGAGGAACAGTGGGCCTGGATATGGCGTTTGTAAGCCGTGGGCGACTCGGGTTCATGGGCCACGATGGAGACGATAGCGGCATAAATATTGGGGCCGATCGACCACACATGAAGATCAGTAACACGGGCATCATCGTTCTCAACAGCTTGCTTGATGGCGTTTTCCATCGATTGATGCTGATGATCCAGCAGTACTGTCGATGTCTCTTTAAGCAACTGCCATGACCAGCGGGTGACCAAGATAGCGCCCACGATTCCCATGGCAGGGTCCATCCAACCCCAACCCGCATATTTACCCGCCAGCAGAGCCACAATCGCGAGCACTGACGTCAGTGCATCCGCCAATACATGCAGGTAAGCAGCACGACGATTATGGTCATGATGATGGCTGTGGTCATGATCGTGCCCATGATGGTGATCATGACCGGCCTCGCCTAATATCCAAGCAGAAATACCGTTGACCACCAAACCGATGAAAGCGACAAAAATAGCCCCGTTAAACGAGATCTCAACGGGTTGAATAAAGCGGCCCACGCTTTCTATCACCATGTAAAGGGCGAACACGGCCAGCAGTATCGCGCCGGTAAATCCCCCCAGCGCGTTGACCTTTCCGGTGCCAAACGAGAACCGGTCATTCGTAGCATGCTTACGGGCATAGGCATACGCAAAGGCGGCAATACCCAGTGCCACCGCATGGGAGCCCATATGCAACCCATCGGCTAGCAGCGCCATTGACCCGTAGATCACCCCCGCCGTAATTTCCCAAACCATCATGGCCAGGGTCAGCCCGACCACAATGAGCGTCCGCAACTCACCGGAGCGTTTATGGTTCTGGCCAAACGTATGATCGTGCTGCCATTGGTCAAGGCGATGGTGAGGCATGACTAGCGTACCTAATGGAAGAAGAACATGTTCAGCGTATGCGCTATCGAGCATTGCGACGCCACCTATCCCCCCTGGGGGGATAGGTGGGATACTAGTGGAGATCAGGTGGGTTCACAACCGGACTTGCGATAGCAAGCACAGCAAAACACAAAAGGCGATACAGGCGAGCCGGAAACGCCATCAGCGGGTGACTGCTGGCTAAAAAACCACAAGAGACGCTAAGACACCAATAAGCGCGCACCCTGCCAGCACTTTGAGCATGCCCACCTTGAAATGAAAAATCGCGACCATCGCGCCTGCCGCCAGTAATAACGCCAGTAAATCGAGGGACGCTAAGTTCGGCGCTAAAAGTCGTGCCCCCATCACGTGCCATTCGCCTACGTCAGCGAAGATAACGTGAAGTCCAAACCAAATGGCTAGGTTGAGGATAACCCCGACGACCGCAGCGGTAATGGCGGACAGCGCAGCGCTTAAGGCGC
Source organism: Halomonas sp. FeN2 (assembly GCF_020595105.1). Lineage (NCBI taxonomy): Bacteria > Pseudomonadati > Pseudomonadota > Gammaproteobacteria > Oceanospirillales > Halomonadaceae > Halomonas > Halomonas sp. FeN2. The sequence continues at coordinate 2,233,737 of NZ_CP074200.1, read as the reverse complement.
GGTTGTCACGTAGACGCTCCACATAGGGAGCCCCTAAAAATATCCAAAGAAAACAAGGAACAAACGTTACCCACGTGGTCAGCAATGCGGCCAGCGTTGCCGCCAACATGGGATCAAGGCCTGTGGCCTCACGATAAGAGCCCATAAACCCAACAAACTGCACGACTTGAATTAACGGGCCCGGTGTCGTCTCCGCCATGCCCAGGCCATCCAGCATCTCGCCCGGTGCCAACCATCCATAATTTTGCACCGCCTCTTGAGTGACGTAACCCAGCACCGCATAGGCACCGCCAAAGGTCACCACCGCCATCTTACTGAAGAAGAATGCGATCTGACTGAACACATTCTCGCTGCCGAATAGGGCCAATAGCACCACCACCGGTGTTAGCCACAATAGGAGTAACGTGCCTGACATGCGTAGCGACCACTGGCGATTGGGGCGTGCATGGGCAGGCAGCCCTTTTCCCAGTAGGGAATCTCGGTCGCTAAGCACTGACTCGTCGGCATCACCGTGGCCACCTCCTACCTGAAAGGCTGTCATGCCACGCTTCCCTCCCCAGTACCCCAGAAGGGCCGCGCTTAGAACAATCACCGGAAACGCCACCTCAAAAAAGAAGATGGCGACAAACGCGGCAGTGGCGATGCCAAGCATTATCTGATTTTTTAGTGCCCGCTTGCCTATACGGACGACAGCGTTAAGCACCACGGCCAGCACCGCCGCTTTTAGACCAAAGAAGAGCCCCTCAACTGCCCCCACATTGCCCAAAGCTGCATACAGGTAGCTCAGGGCCAGAATGGCGATGAAGCCAGGTAACACAAAGAGGCTGCCCGCCACCAAGCCACCTTTGGTACGATGCATCAGCCAACCGATATAGATAGCCAACTGTTGCGCTTCTGGCCCCGGCAGCATCATGCAGTAGTTAAGTGCGTGCAGAAAACGGCGCTCGCCAATCCATTTTTTTTCTTCGACAAGGATGCGATGCATCACCGCTATCTGACCGGCGGGGCCGCCGAAGCTCAATAGTGCGATTCGTAACCAGACCCTAACGGCCTCACGGAACGGTACTTGATGGGGCGACTCAATGTTGGGCGGCATGGCACACTCTTTAGCGATGTAGGGGTGTTATTTTGTAGAATGTATAACAGTTAGGTTATACATACAACGAAAGAGGCGGTATGACAGATAACGTACAACACTGGTTAATCCTGATCATGCGTCTCAGTGGGCGGGCGGGCACGCCCCGTATGAGGATCTGGCGGGCGCTTCGTGGTTTAGGTGCCGTGGTACTCAGAGATGGTGTGTACTTACTGCCTACTAGCCCCTCGCGAAGGGAAGCGCTGGAGCAGCAAGTCGGCGCTATTCGGGAGCTGGGGGGTAACGCGCTGTTGATCGAGGTAGACGATTCAGCCATAGATAGCGTCGATGCGTTGCCTTCGCTCTTTGATCGAAAGCCAGATTTTCAAGCCTTACGGGCGGCGGTGGTTGAGTGGCAGCAGGCATGCCCTCAGTTGGAGGAGCGAGAAGCGCAGCGTCAATTGACCCAGTTGCAACGACGTTTACAAGGCATTGTGGAGATCGATTTTTTTCCAGGGTCAGAAAGCGAGCGCGCCATTATGGCCTTGGCAGAGGCGGAGACCGTCTTTAATCGCTATTTTGTGCCAGACGAGCCCCAGCCGATCCAAGCCGAGATCCCGCGGCTTGATCACGCTGCATTTCGTGGGAGATCGTGGGCCACGCGCTGTCGCCCTTGGGTGGACAGGCTAGCATCGGCTTGGTTGATCAAGCGCTTTATTGATCCCGAGGCTCGCTTCGTGTGGCTTGAGCATCCAAACCAGTGTCCGCAAGACGCGCTGGGGTTTGATTTTGATGGAGCCCCTTTCACCCATGTTGATGACAAGGTGACGTTTGAAGTGCTGCTCGCGAGTTTTAGCCTTGAGTCGCAGACAGGTTTGAGCAGAATTGCGGAGCTAGTCCACTACTTGGATGTGGGGGGCACCCCCGTGCCGGAGGCCGTGGGGCTAAAACTTATGCTGGCCGGGGCCAAGGAGCGTTGTGACGACGATGATGCCCTACTGCAACATACCGATATGTTGTTTGATGACCTTTACCAGGCGTATTTGGCAGGAGACCCAGGCCGGGAGTGAGCATGCGCTAATAGTGAACAAGCTGTCACACAACACAGATGAGCTGTGCTCTACCACCTGAATCCGTGAAGCCGGCGCCGACACTTTCCCTATCACCGCCAGCGAGCACTTTTTGATCATTCGCCCCGTGCAAGTTGGCTTTCGCAAGCCCGTTATTGCCAAAACCCACCGTGCTGATCGGTGCTGACGGCCCGTTTTGTCATGCCTTTCCACCCGCCAGGCACGACATATCTGGCGATCGCGTTTCGCTTGGAACTGCTTGTGGATAGAGTGTCGCCGATTGACGGTCAGCATGGCGTTCCTCATGGATAACGTAGTCGGCTCCGCAGCGTCTTGAGCACCGTCATGCGCCCGATATCCTGCCCGAAGTCGAGGATGATCTGCCGTGCCTTGTGAATCACGAGAGCCGCACGGTGCACCAACTCTTGTAGCACGGTGCGCAGCCGGCGCCGCTTGGCCGGGTGGCGAACCGGGCTCAGCTCGCCGGTCATGCCCAGCTGTCCCATCAGGCGCAGGATGTTGTAGGCCAACTGGGCGAGATGCAGGATCAGATCGTTGGTGGCGAACTTGCCGGACGGCAAGCGCTCCAGGTCGAGATCGGTCTTGATCTCGCTGTGAAACTGCTCATGGGTGGCATGCGCCTGGTAGCGCTTGATCACCGCCTCCGGCGCCTCGTCCAGGCTGGTCCACCAGCCTTCCAACTCATAGTCCGGTTCGAGCAGCAACTGGCCATCGCGATCGGCGGTGCGCTCTACCAGGCGCATCACGCGTTGGACGACATATTCGGTCTTGTTGTCGTCGTGGATCGAGACGGTCTGCGGCCACAGCGCCTGGCGCTTGCCAGGACGCAGCTCTTCCCAGTAGTCCGCCGCCACCGCCAGCCAGGTATCTCGATCAGCCGTGGCCGAGCCGCGCGGGTTCCATTTGACGACATAGTCGAGCCGGCGCCCCTCGTCGGCAAAGACCTGGCGTTGCTGTTCGAGAAGCGCCAGGTGCGCCTGGCTGTCGAAGCCGCTGTCCTCGCGTAACAGGATCGGTTGCTTGGTCAGGCATTGGGCGCGAGGCAGTACCCGCTCCAGGAAGGCGTTGCTCTCCTTCATGGTGTGCTGCTTGCCAGGCCGCAGTTCCAGACCCAGGCACCACCCTTCGTTGCCCAGATAGGCGGCGATCGGGGTGTAGCCATCGACCTTCTGGTAGGTCCGCGAGACGCCTTCCTTCTTCGAGTTGCTGTTGTCCATGACGAAGGTGTCGATGTCCAGGCAGACGTGCGTCGTCTCGGCGGTGATCGGTGCTTCGATCAGTGACAGCAGGGTCGTGGACCAGGTGGCGGTGCGCGCCTGCAGGTCGTTGGCGGCAAGTTTCTCCAGCCGCTGTCGCAGCGTCGCCGCGCTCGGCACCTTCTGCAGGGTCAGCAGTTGTTGGAAGGGCTTGTCGCGGCGGATGTTCTCGACAGCGTCATAGTCGCTCATGCCCAGACACAGCAGGCCCAGGTAGCTCTTGATCACGTCACTGGTGCGCATGCCCAGCGTGGTGGGGAAGCGGCTGTCGATGCTGTCGACGCCAGCGATCTCGAAGCATTGCCCGATGATGGACAGCCCGGCGTGGCTGGTGAGGGTGCGGCGACTGGCGCGGAACTTTATGTTGGGCATGGCACTGTCTGGGTGAATGGCGATAATGGCTATATTGCCATGCAGGTCAGTGGGTTAGCCCGGATGTTGCATCGGGTTGGTCAGCAGCACCCAAATGCCAGGTTTGGTGGCGATGATGCCGCCCAGAGCTGGAAGTTGGCTATATATTGATCAATTTCCTGAGCTCAAGGCGCATTTCCCCCTACCCCCATGTGTTTTCTGTGCCGGGGACAGCACGCCGCGGCGCTATCCCGGCACCAGCTTGCTGGCCAGCTTCAGGAAGAGGTCCTGCTCCGGGTACTGGCTGCTCAACATCAGCCGAATCGTGCGCGTGTTGCGGGTGATGACAGCGCCGATCTTCAGCAGCTTCAGGCGGAGGGTGTTGACCTGGGCCTGGGCGAAGGCGGTGCGCTTGAGGTAGACCCGGCGCAGCCGCTCCAGCAGCAGGTAGGCCAACCCCGACAGCAGCAGTCGGTACTGGTTGGGCCGCCATTCGTGGCAGCTGGTGCGGTCGGAGAACAGGAACTGCTGCTCCTTGATACGGTTCTCCATCTCGCCCCGAGCACAGTAGCGGTGGTCATAGAGCCACTCGGCGCTGCAGCCGCGCAGGCTGGTGACCACATAGCGGGTGTTGAAGCCACGCCGGCTGGTCTCGGACTTGACGATGACCTTTCGTCGACGCTCCTTCCAGCTCTTGGCAGCGTACTCGATGAAGCCGAAGACACGCTCCTTCTCCCAGGTCTTCTCGAAGCGGATGGCCGACGCGTAGTCGATGTTCAGAGCCAGCTTGGCCAAGCGCTTGTTGCCGGCGAGGCCGATGATGTAATCGACGCCGTGGCGGTCACACCAGTTGAGGATCAGTGGACGGCAGAAGCCGCTGTCGCCTCGGAAGACGATCTTCACCTCAGGCCACGCCTGGCGCAGCCGCCGGACCAACAGGGCGAGGATGGCACCGGCGTGGTGAGCGGCATCCAGCGAGGCCGGACGCAGATAGCTGACCAGCAGCTGGTCGCCACAGAATACGAACAGCGGCAGGAAGATGTAGTGGTTGTAGTAGCCGTTGAAGTGCCGCCCGAGCTGCTGGCCATGCACCCGATCGTCGGTGGCATCGAAGTCGAGGTAGAGCGGTTTCTTGGGTGGCCGCCGGAACGAGCGGATGAACTGCTCGATCATCTCTTCGTGGATGGTGATCGCCCAGTCCCGGTCGGCTTGCTGCTCGAAGCGGCACAAGGTGGACTGACTGGCCAGCACGCCATCGGTATCGACGGCGGTCTGCAGGGCGATATCGTGACGCAGGGCCTGGTGGTCATTGAGATCCTCATAGCCCAGCGCCAGGCCGAACACGCGCTGCCGGACCAGGGTTTCGGTGCGATGCAGGCAGCGCTGAGCGTCGCGCTCGTCGCTGAGCCGGCGAGCGACGGCGCGGGTCAGGCCCATCTCGCGATCGAGCTGCCGCAGCAGCAGGATACCGCCGTCGGAAGTGAGATCACCGCCATCGAAACGGGCGATGACCTGACGGCCTTTGCAGCGTGGAAAGGAAGCGGACGGCGTGGTACATTTTGTCATGGCGGCTGAGGCGGTTGGTTCTTGTGTAGGAGCTTGAATTATAACCGATTTTCAGCCGCCTTTTTCATGTCTTATGCAATATCCAGGTTAGAAGTGCTTCCGGGGGCCGGTCTCACGGATTCAGGATTAAGTTTAGGGTGCATCCAGTACTGGAAAATCTCCAGCAACAGCAACATCGTGGACGAACTGAAAAACCAAGGCGAAACGGTGGACGACGACACACTGGCACACAACTCATTATTGCCTTACAAACACGTGCTGCCCAAAGGCACTTATTTCATCAACAAAAAGGAAACGCAATCCCTATGAGGCAAAGAAAACTTTGTCCCCACATTCCCGCTTGCCATGACGAAACATTGGCGTGGGAGGTTTGATGGAAGTAGTTCAGGCCTTCTGGTTGGGCATCATTCAGGGCATCACTGAATTTTTGCCGATTTCCAGCTCCGCGCATCTGATTCTGGCTCCGGTGTTGGTTGGCTGGGCTGACCAAGGTGTCGCTTTTGACTTAGCGGTACATGTGGGCACTTTACTCGCCGTGATGTTGTATTTTCGTCGCGATGTTGGAGATTTGACCAAGGACAGCGTTACTTCGCTGATTCAGCGACGCTTTATCGGACAAGGCCTGATGGCAGGCTACCTGGTTATCGGCACCGTTCCAGCTGCACTGGCCGGTTTGCTCTTGCTGGATCTGATTGACACCCAACTGCGTTCTGTCGCGATCATCTTTTTCACCACGTTAATTTTTGGCTTGTTGCTGGGCTGGGCGGATTGGTGTCCCAAACAGAGCCGGAAGATCACCACATTGACCTGGAGAGATGTGCTGTTAGTCGGTGCAGCCCAAGCACTGTCACTCGTTCCCGGCACCTCCCGTTCGGGTGTGACCATCACTGCTGGGTTGATGTTAGGCCTCAGTCGAGAGGCAGCAGCTCGCTTTTCCTTCCTTCTGGCCATTCCCATTACCGCGCTGGCCGCTTCCGCCAAATTGCTGGAGGTGGCCACTGGTGATATTGCAGTGGATTGGATCGCGTTCCTAGTGGGCGGACTGACCTCCTTCGCTATGGCGCTAACAGCCATCCACTTTTTTCTGAAATGGCTCAACCGCTTTGGGATGTGGCCCTATGTGGTCTATCGCCTGGGGCTGGCTGCCCTGATTTACTGGGTTCTGATGAGATAAGGAGTACGATGGTAATTGTTTCAGTGGCTATTCAGGGGCTTGGCACAATAGCTGGGAAAGCCTCCAGATTGGTCAGCATGAGGCTTAAATGGCCTGTAGTGTTTGCCATCGCTTCGGTGCTATCAGGATGTGATTCATTCGACAATCAGGTGCATAAGCTGAGTGGTGCCGCTCAGGGCACTACTTGGCATGTCAGCGTCTGGCAATCTGAAGGCGTGGACGTTAACGCGCTCCAGCAACGGATCGATGCTGAATTCAATCGCCTGGATCGCTCGTTGTCGAACTACAAACCGGATTCAGATATTGAACGTTTTAACGCCACGGAGACTACCGCTCCGATTGATGACGGCTCCGAGATCGTCGAACTGGTAGAAGCCGCAAAGCAGGTCAGTCAAGCCAGCCAGGGGTGCTATGACCTGACCATCAAACCATTGTTTGATCTTTGGGGATTCTCGGGCCAAACGCTGACACCACCGGATCCGGCTACCCTGATGCAGCAGCTACAACACGTCGGTTTTAGCAAACTAGAAACCCCGACACCCACCCAACTGCGCAAAACCGACCCGCAGATTCATGTGGATATTTCCTCCATTGCTCAAGGCTACAGCGTTGGTCGGGTTGCCACCGTAGTGGAAGCTGCTGGGATACAGAACTATCTCGTGGAGATTGGCGGAGAGCTGCAAACCCGGGGGCATAAGCCGGACAGTTCTTCCTGGCGTATTGGCGTCAAGAGGCCTCTGCCCGGTGGTCATTCGGTGCAAAAAGCCCTCACCATCCGTCAGGATGCCCCAGTTTCCGTTATGACGTCGGGCACCTACCGCCATTACTTCGATGAACAGGGCAAGCGCTACAGCCATGTCCTGGATGCCCGCACGGGCAAACCGGTCACTCACAACACGGTCTCGGTCACTGTCATCAATGACAATCCAACCCTAGCGGACGCCTGGTCCACGGCCCTTCTCTGCCTGGGACGGGAATCCGGTATGCCGGCCGCGGATGATAATGGTATCGCCGCCTTGTTCATCACTACACACAATAACCAGTTCGAAGAAGCCGCAACCTATCGCTGGCAATCACTGAAAACAATAGAGATCCACTGATGTTGAGATTGTTTAAAATTGAAAACGGCCTGATCCACGAAATTAAATGCCCCCTCGAGGAGTTGGGTAGCCATCTGATCCAAGCCGACTGGATTGATGCCCACGAGCCGGATGAAGACGAACGTGCTCTCTTGCAACACATGCTGTGCACCGAGTTGCCCGAACCGGATGAAGTGGAAGAGATTGAAACCTCGGCCCGCTGCTTCGTGGACCAGGCCGGTATCCACGTCCACTCACTGTTTCTCGCCCAAAGCGAGGGTCGCCACACAACCGTATCCGTTGCCTGTATCCTTCAAAAAAATTGCTTGATCACCATTCGTGAAGGAGATTTGGCCGATTTCCGCCTGCTACGTATGAGAGATGGTCGCGCAGCTGAGCGCGCAGGGTGTCGAGCTCCTCCGGCGTCACCTCGTAGTCGGCACGCATCACCTCGCAGAGCAGAGCCGCCGCGGCAAGCTCGAGGCTCGGCGCCTCGAGACCGGCACCACCCTCCCCCTCGGCGAGCATCTCCTGAAAGAATCGCTGGATATTGGCTAACACGGGTGTCTCCTTTCTCTTTGCTAAGGCTGGGACCTGCCAGCCGCTCTCGGGTTCGCCAGCCCGTCGAGGTCAGACCCCTAAGTAGATTGAGGGGTCTGACCCCAAGGGGGCGGGGTTAATCGCGGCAGCGCCAGCGTGCCAGCAGGGAGAGCAGCGCCAGGCCCAGCAGCGCCGCCGCCGTCCAGCCCACCACGTCGACAACCTGGGGGAATGATGCCGGCGCTTCCACCGGACGGTGCTGAAGGCCGAACACCACGACACGCCCCAGGGCATAGAGCATCAGTGCCAGGCTGGCCAGGGGTAATAGGGAGTGACGCGCCGCCAGCCAGCGGGTGAGTGCCCAGGGCTCGCTGGGCGTCTTGGCCGACTGCCGGGTGCTCGTCTTACGCGGGGTCGCCGCCTTGCTGGCGGCCGGCATCCTCGCCGCAGGCTTGCGGGCTCGCGGCTTGACCTTCGATTTGCCCGCCGCGGGGCCACCGCCCAACCAGCCCAAGGCAGCACGGCCCAGACGCCATAGCGCCCAGCCCAAGGTAAAGCTTACCGAGAGGGCGAGACCGCCCATCACCAGCACATACGCCATTGGCGATCCTTGTCGAACAACAAAAGGAGTATTGTGCCATAGCGTCGGCGAGCCTACTCCCGATGATGCTTGTGAGCGCGGCTCATCAGGTAGAGGGCCCCGGCCAGGGCCAGCACCGAGAGCGCCAGGTAGATGGCATCCAGCGGTGTCTCGAAGGTGATATCCACCACCGCGCGAAAGAACTCGATGATCACCGCCAGGATCACCACCCGGGCGATCTTGTCCTTGAGCTCATCGAAGGACGAGACATTGAAGGGGTTCGAGGCCGGGTGCGACTCGGCCGGTTCGATCGGCGACACGAACAGCCGATACACCCCCAGGCCGAAGATCAGCAGCACGATCGCCACCAGGTAGATGTCCACCGCCATCACCACGCTCGGCACCACCGTCTCGTGAATATTGGGCTGCCCGCCGACCAGGTAGTAGGTCGCGGCGATCACGGTAAGCTTGAGAATATCCAGAGTACCGATGATGAACAGCACCAGTGCCCCCAGCAGGCTCGGCACCACCGCCAGCATCACCAGCAGCCGGCTGTTCCACAGGAAGCGCTCGAAGATGCGTTCATAGCGCTTGCCGCTGGTGGAAGGCACCGCTGTATCGGGTCGAGGTTCGGGAGGGGTGGGCTGGCTCATGAGGGCTCCTTGCGATAGTAGATCGAGGCCCAAGATAGCACAAGGGACAGGTGGAAGTGCAATCCCCACAAGACCTGTTGGTCACGCTGTTGGAGCAGAAAGAGGAGAACCATGCCGATGCTCTGGAAGATCTGCATCGCCAACTGGAAAAGATCAGTTATATGGTTCTAGAGGACGAGGAGTCGGAGTTGGAAGACGCCATCGGCAAACTGGCCCGCCTGGAGGACAGCAACGGAAAAATCCGCCTTTGCCTCATGGACACCCAACGGGATATTTCGTTTTTGCTGCGTCATCTAAAAACCCAACCGGAGCAGTCGGAAAGCCTACGTGAGATTATGCGCGATATCGAGACTCTCATGTCCCATACCACTTTTCTGTTCGATAAAATCAACTTTCTGATGGAGTCGACTCAGGGCTTTATTAATATCGAACAAAACCAAATCATCAAGACTTTCTCGATTGCTGCCGTAGTGTTCCTGCCGCCTACTCTCGTTGCCAGCATCTATGGAATGAATTTTGACTACATGCCGGAATTGAAGTGGTTGCTCGGCTATCCCTGGGCACTGGGGCTGATGGTTATGTCAGGCATCGCACCGTATTGGTACTTTAAACGTAAAGGATGGCTCTGATGGAAGGAAGCGAGCCGTAGGTGAAAATCGTTAAAGAATTTAAACTGGGTATCCTGATTAAATGGTTGACGATCCATTCTGATCCACCAAAGACTTAATCTCCCTAGAAGGTTGATAGATCGACGCCGCAGTTCTTCTCGACTCGGGGAAACCCCTGTTGTAGGTCATGGTGGCCTTGCCTAGGAACGGGGGACACCTTGGTCTGCGGCGCCTTCTGCTTGTGCTTGGTGGTATTGAATATTACGCACGCATCAGTGAATCATATCGAACAACCTCAGGCTGCCGTGTAACAGTGCTACAGAGACACCACTAGCCAATACCGCAAGGCTCATACCAACCAATACTGCAATCCCATCTTGCCTCGCGAGGCCTAGCGATAGAGCCAGAATCGCCAAGCCAGGCAAGGTATTTCCAAATGGGATGGGCAATGCAATCAGTAACGCCATAACAACAATAACCCCTCCGATAACTCGCATGGCCAAAGGGGACATCAGCCCGGCCAGACGGATGCTCAGGCGGCGTTCTAGCTTATCTATAAGTGGCGTAGCGCGCTGGAAGACTTGGCGCAGCACTTCTTGCCCAATACGCCGCTGAGCGATGAAAGACGGCAAGCGGACACGCTGTGCACCGACCACCATTTGCCCACCGAGCAGCGCAAGCGCCGAGCCGAATATCATGCCAGCTGGAATGCCTGGTGTCGGAATAATGGCTGGGATCGAAAAAATTAATAGAACGAGCCCAAGTCCACGATCCCCCAGAGCGCTCAGGATATCATTCAGCGTCGGACGCCCAGCTGGCAAACGGTCAGGCAGAACACGCAATGCAGAAGCCAGGCTTGAGTTGTCACCGCTCATGGCGAAATGGTTCCCGTCTCGTAAAGGTTAGGCCTTTAGGCTTACTAGGCGTGGTCAGTCGCTTCTCCCACTCTTGCCCCGCTTAGAGAAGCACACTGTCAATTAGACCGCTGAATCCTACAATAATCAATACGAGCCAAAGCGGAATTTTCCATGCTGACGATCTCGACCTTGTCGTGATCGGTCATGGTAGCGTTTGATCACCGCCTCCGGCGCCTCGTCCAGGCTGGCCCACCAGCCTTCCAACTCATAGTCCGGTTCGAGCAGCAACTGGCCATCGCCATCGGCGGTGCGCTCTACCAGGCGCATCACGCGTTGGACGACGTATTCGGTCTTGTTGTCGTCGTGGATCGAGACGGTCTGCGTCCACAGCGCCTGGCGCTTGCCAGGACGCAGCTCTTCCCAGTAGTCCGCCGCCACCGCCAGCCAGGTATCTCGATCAGCCGTGGCCGAGCCACGCGGGTTCCATTTGACGACATAGTCGAGCCGGCGCCCCTCGTCGGCAAAGACCTGGCGTTGCTGTTCGAGAAGCGCCAGGTGCGCCTGGCTGTCGAAGCCGCTGTCCTCGCGTAACAGGATCGGTTGCTTGGTCAGGCATTGGGCGCGAGGCAGTACCCGCTCCAGGAAGGCGTTGCTCTCCTTCATGGTGTGCTGCTTGCCAGGCCGCAGTTCCAGACCCAGGCACCACCCTTCGTTGCCCAGATAGGCGGCGATCGGGGTGTAGCCATCGACCTTCTGGTAGGTCCGCGAGACGCCTTCCTTCTTCGAGTTGCTGTTGTCCATGACGAAGGTGTCGATGTCCAGGCAGACGTGCGTCGTCTCGGCGGTGATCGGTGCTTCGATCAGTGACAGCAGGGTCGTGGACCAGGTGGGGGTGCGCGCCTGCAGGTCGTTGGCGGCAAGTTTTTCCAGCCGCTGTCGCAGTGTCGCCGCGCTCGGCACCTTCTGCAGGGTCAGCAGTTGTTGGAAGGGCTTGTCGCGGCGGAAGTTCTCGACAGCGTCATAGTCGCTCATGCCCAGACACAGCAGGCCCAGGTAGCTCTTGATCACGTCACTGGTGCGCATGCCCAGCGTGGTGGGGAAGCGGCTGTCGATGCTGTCGACGCCAGCGATCTCGAAGCATTGCCCGATGATGGACAGCCCGGCGTGGCTGGTGAGGGTGCGGCAACTGGCGCGGAACTTTATGTTGGGCATGGCACTGTCTGGGTGAATGGCGATAATGGCTATATTGCCATGCAGGTCAGTGGGTTAGAAGTGCTTCCGGGGGCCGGTCTCACGGATTCAGGTACCAGGTAGACACATCGATAGAGGGAGTACACGCTTTAAAATATCAACGAGTGTCCACCTTGCTTTTATCCATCGAGCCAGCTTGATACTACACTAGGTCTCCTCGCGTGATACCGATCTTGCTAAAGGCATTCAACACTGAAGCTTCGCAGGGAACGTTTTCGTTTTTGGCTTTAGGGTGTTTGAACGTATCGGCGAACCCTGGGCAGTGTCGAACCAGTTTTTGAACGACACCTTCTACGTGCCGCACGTTAGAAAGCACTTGGCGCAGCCAATGTTCAAAGCTGCCTTGAGGGCTCAGTGTGAATACTAAACCTTTGTAGGAGGGAGGTTTGGAGGCCTCCTCACTACCGCCGGCTCTAGGTTTAGGAGGGCGGCGTTGGATCTCCATGAGATAGAGCGTTTGATCTAACACATGCACTCTAATGACGAGTACCCCGCGAGGCACCTTGGTCTGAGTATCAATGTAAACCCAATTAGCGACTGACGTTTCCACCTCGTCGTCTATTTCGAAAGGTTCCAGGCTGATCAACCGAGGGTCGGGGGAAGTGCTAAAGCCGTCTTCAAAGGTAAACCAGCTGACGCTATGAACCGTCTCGGGATAAGCCGATTGTAAATAAAGAAGCGCATTCCACATATCACGTAGAAAGCCCTGCGACTCCAGTGTAATAGGAGCGTGAATAGAGGCCTGTCCGACCCCTTTTCCTGATCCATGTGGCTCCCCGGTGGAGAAAATGGTTTCGTCGCCAGGAACGGGGACGCCTCGTGTATCGGGCACGTTTTTTCGGGTATATCGTTTATCCAAGACGGCGCGAGGCTTACCTAATATAACGAATTCGTCCTCAGGAAGGTCTAGCCAAGAAGAACCATGGTCGGGTTCGTCATCATCCGTGAGGTCAATGACATCGGGGATGTCTTGAAGCTGATGATAGGGAAACTGAGAGGGGGTATCGTCGCCATCGGTGGCTGGTACTGTCGTTGATTTCTCTCTTTCACGGTGGATCGTGGCACCATCGGGCTGCGTACAGCCTAATATCTGCAAGCCTAGAAATGCGTTGCCATCATCAATAGGTACTCCAGAAACAGAGATCTCCCCGTCCCCCTGGAACCAAGGGGTAACCTCTAAAAGCATCTGGTCTGGGGTGAAGCTGGCTTCAATCTGCGAATAAATTCTTCTGGCAGCCCGCTCGGCATAGGGATCGTACAAAATGTGTGCGAGCAAAATCGCATCGTGCCTATGAACTCGATGAGTAAATCTGACGGGCCATGTGCCCGGTGATGCAGGTGCATTAAGCGGTCGATAAAGCCGTTCTTTGACCTCCTCCCAACGGTAAGTGGCGAGGACACGCTTAATTTCAGAAGAGCGACCGTAACAGCGTGCAAAAAACTCTGTACAAGGGATGAGCAGATGTTTGTCATCCGGGAGGTCAAAGTCAATCAGGTACGTTTTGTGCTGACTTTTCTGGGGTAAGTAGTTCGAATCATGAAAGGAGGTATAGAGGCTGCGCCCTTCTCTGAGCAAGTCGTCTAGGGAGACGATTCGCCAGCCGCCTGGAGAGAACGAAACGGGGAATTTTCTCTCCTCGTAGGCAATACGGGAGTTACTCACGCCCTTTTCCCATACGGAGCCGATTCTCAATAGCCCCACATGCGTTAAGACTGTCTCACGTCTAACCACGCCTCCTAAGTTATTCTCATGGTCGATGGTTCTCAAGAAGATATGGATTTTAGGGACGCTTCGTAAGCGATTATTCTTGAAGATAGGCCCATACCACCAAACGACCAAGCGCTCAGCTTCGTCTTTAAAGGTGCCATCTGGGAAGCTAAAAGTTCTGCATTGTTTGAGAGAAACGGTCACAAGGGCGCGCTCTATGTAAACTCAACATAGAGATTGTCGCAGCAATTATTGTTTAGTCGCAACAATTGTTGAAAATGACAGCCGCCACCCACCAAAGCGGCGGCACTGGCGCTATGATGGGGTTGCCTAAACGGCCGTTTACCCCAGTCGGCTTCCAGCGGAAGCCCGCAAACCGAACGCACGGCGGCGACTTCCAGAGCATTCTCTTCGGAAAGCGGCGGCAGAATGCCCGGCAGACGGCTGGCCAGCATAGTTTTGCCGGTGCCCGGCGGGCCGGCAAACAACAGGTTATGGCCACCGGCCGCCGCGACTTCCAGGGCGCGGCGGGCCTGCTGCTGGCCGCGCACATCGGCGAGGTCATCGATTGGGGCGGTGGTTTTCACCGAGGTGCTGAGCTTGTGCGGGGGGATCTTCTCTTGGTCGAGTAAGTGCGCCACGACTTGCCAGAGAGTATCGGCAGGCAGTACCGGCAGATCGCCCGCCAGGGCAGCTTCATCGGCGCAGTCGCGGGGAACAATCAACGCTTTCTTTGCCCGCCGTGTGGCCAGGGCAAAGGGCAGTATGCCCGTCACGGCGCGCAGCTTTCCGTCCAAGGCCAGCTCACCAGCGCACTCCATGCCTTCCAATGCGTCTACTGGAATTTGTCCAGAGGCGGCGAGGATGCCCAGGGCAATGGGCAGATCAAAACGGCCGCCCTCTTTGGGAAGATCGGCGGGGGCGAGGTTTAAGGTAATACGGCGGGTGTTGGGAAAATCAAAGCCTGCATTGACTAGCGCGCTGCGCACCCGCTCGCGGCTCTCTTTTACCGCCGTTTCCGGCAAACCCACCAGCGTTAGACCCGGCAAGCCGTTAGCCAGATGCACCTCAACATGCACCGCCGGTGCATCTAAACCTACGCCTGCCCGCGTGGCTACAATGGCTAGCGTCATTGCCTTCCCTCGCTGCTTTTAGATAAAACTCTAACTCGAATGTAAGCGAAATCTACATTACCTTAAGTGCTTAACCTATCGTAATTAAGAACGCTTTGGTAGCTTCACGCTCTTCTACTCATTGCCCTGATGGCTAACAGCTGGCGCTGCATCCAACGCCGTCGTCAGCTTCCGGGCAAAACGTTGGGCGGAGGGGAGTGCGCCGAAGCTCCATACCGGCGGCAGGTGTACTATCCTGCCATGCCTGACGCTGGGGAGCTGCTGCCAAAGGCCGCTTTTGGCAAGCTTCTCCTCGACTCCGGTGGGCAGCGGGTCGATGATCATCAGCGTTGCCTCGGGGTAGCGCGCCAGCGCTTCAATCCCTACCAGTGCAAATCCCCAGGCATTCGTGGCTTGATCCCAGGCATTGGGGAGGTCGAGCTGCTCCAGAACGGCGTTGTACAAACTGTTTTCCCCAAACACCCGCACGTGACGGGCATCCATAAATTGCACCATCAGCAGCGGCGCAGTTTCTGACGGTGAGAGGGTGCGGGATTCGCGCAGGCTAGTCATCAAGGCCTGGGTTTCTTCAATTAGCTCTTCTGCTTGGGGCTGGCGCTCGGTTAATTCGCCTAGCTGGCGGGTCAGGGTTTGCATCTCCTGCCAGGTATCGGTGCCGGGCGAGTAGAGCGAGAACGACGTGACGGGGGCTATTCGCTCCAGACGCGGCGTTAAACCGGCAAACATGGGCGAGATAAGTATCTGTTCTGGCGGTACCTGGGCCAGCAGTTCTAAATTGGGCTGGGTACGTAGACCCATATCGGTGACGCTGTCGGGTATATGGGGCTCGCCTACCCAGGCATGGTAATCACTTTGCTGAGCAATGCTGCTAACCGGTGCATCAATCGCTAGCAATGTTTCGGCAATCGTCCAGTCCACCGTTGCCCACTGGGCATGGGCGGTTGATAGGTGCAGCATACAAACGGCCAATAGCCCGCCGCGCATGAGCAAAGAGAACAGGTTGGTGTGGCGCATGGTGGTGAGAGGCCATCCAGAAAATAAGGGCTGTATTTAAACGATAATATTTATTGTTTGCAAACCTACACCCAAGAAAAAAGCCCAGGCACAGAGGCCTGGGCAGGTCAGGTTACAATAAATTAACAATGCTTAGATAAGGGCTTGAACTATCGCCTAGTACGAGCGTTTAGAAACGGTAGTGAACACTGGCAGTCACGCCGCGTTCGGCACCGAAGTAGCAGAACTCCAGGGAGTTGCAGGAGGCCACGTACTCTTTATCCAATAGGTTGTTCACGTTTAAGCGTGTTTCGACACCATCTACACCGAGTTGGCTGAGGTCGTAGCCAATGGTGGCATCCACCAGGGTGTAGTCGGGTACTGTTTCGGTATTGGCTCGGTCAGCGGCGATATCCGCGTAGTGTCGCACGCCGATCCCCATATCCACACCGTTTAACCAGCCCTTGTTGGCCTGGTAGTGGCCCCAGAGCTGCACTTGGTGCCGTGGGGAGTAAATCGCGTTGTTGCCCTGGTTGCCATCATCGCTTTTGGCATAAGTGATGTCGGTGAAGCTGTAGCCTGCCTGAACCGAGAGGGTATCCGTTAGCTGGGTTTGTGCTTCCAGCTCCAGCCCTTGGGATTCGATCTCCCCTACGGCGCGGTATGGGTCGGTGGGCTGCTCTTTGGTGGCGACGTTCTCCTGGCTGATATGAAACAGCGCCGCACTATATTGGTTTTGGCTACCGTTAGGCTGGTATTTAATGCCGGTTTCCCACTGTTCGCCCTCCATGGGCTTGAGCAGATCGCCACTCTCATCCACGAAGCTGGTGGGGGTGAACGCGGTGGAGTAGCTCATGTAGGGCGCCACGCCGTTATCGAACAGGTAGACCACCCCGGCGCGGCCGCTAAACTGGGTGTCGCTGAGGGAGCTGGTATCACCGCTATCGCGGTTGGCATTGTCGATATTGACCCAGTCGTAGCGGCCACCCAGGGTAAAGCGCCAGTTATCGAGGGCTATCTGGTCTTGCAGGTAAACCCCTGTCTGGTCGATCTCATGGCGTTCGCGTATAGGGGCGTAGAACTCGATGGGGTCGCTGCCATAGACGGGGTTAAAGGCATTGAGCGGCTGGAAATACCCCGATGGCCATGACACATCGTTTTCCCGCTGCTGGTAATCAACCCCGAGCAGCAGTGTGTGATCCATAAAGCCGCTGCTGAGGGTGGTTTCAAGCTGGTTATCGAGTGTCCAGGCTTCCAGCGACTCATCGCTGCCGGAGTAGTAGCGGGTGAGTTCGTCAGATTCCGGTGATACCCAGCCAAAGCCGTAGACCTGATTGAGCACCACGTCGGAATTGAGGTAGCGCATCAATTGGCGGCCAGTCACTTGGTCATTGAAGCGGTGCTCAAGGGCGTAGCCGAACATGCGCTGAGTGCGCTCATAGGTGTCGAAATCCTCTTCACCATCAAAGAAGTTATTGCTGATTTTGCGCCCGTTATGGGCGACCACGGCCCCCTCATAGGGTACGCCGGAGTGGTAGCCGCCTTCGGGTTCATCCTGTAGGTAGGCTTCTACGGTGAGGCTGGTGTCATCGGTGATATCCCAGGTGAGCCTGGGTGCTATGGCATAGCGTTCCTCTTCCGCCGGGCCAAACTGGGTATCCGCGGCGCTGGCAATCCCGGTCAGGCGAAAGGCCACCCGCTGCTCTTCGCCAATCGGCCCGGTGAAGTCAAAAGCGGCGCCGCGCTGGTTATTATTACCCACTCGAAAACGCAGCTCACCGCCCTGTTCAAACGCTGGTTGCTTGCTGTTCAGGGCGACCACCCCGCCAGGGGAGGCGCGGCCATAGAGCACCGAGGCGGGCCCGCGCACTACTTCGATGCTTTCCAGAAACCATGGGTCGATGCGCATGCTGCTATGGGAGTTGGCATCGCCCATCACTTTCAGGCCATCCAGGAAGGTATTGCTCAAGCTGCCGTCAGAAAACCCGCGCAGTACCAGGTAGTCGAAGCGATTGGAGGCGCCGACCTGATTGCTGTAAACACCGGGTGTGTAGTCGGTGGCGCGCTGCACGGTACTTACGCCGCGGTTATCCATCTGTTCGCGGGTAATCGTGGAAACGCTCTGGGGTATTTCGATCGTCGGCGTTTCCACTTTGGTGGCAGCCTGCTGGGCAGTCACCGTGACGGTGGCTAACTCGGTGCTTTCTTGAGCGTATAGCGGAGAAACAGCCAGTGCCGAGAGAACGGCGGCGCTAAGCGGAGAGCGTAGAAAGCGGTGATGGGGGATGAACATGGAGGCACCTGCAATAAGCATCAATTAACCAATGTGTTAATGAGAATTATTGCGCTTAATGGCGATTGAAAGGTATGCGCAATGACAAAAGGCGTATGGGTGCTGTCAAAAAACGCCCAACAGAGGAACTTAGCGCCCCAAAAACAACCCGCGGCTTTTAATGGCGATGGAAAACTTCGTGGGGCGCAATGCCAAAAGCGCGCTTAAAGGCGGTGGCAAAATTGGTGGCGTGGCGGTAGCCACAGGCGTGAGCGGTTTGCTGCACGCTATAGCCTTTGCGTAAGTACGCTTGAGCTTGGGTCAGGCGACAACGTCGTAGATAGTCGAATATCGAGCAGCCGTAACAGCGGTGAAATTTGGTGCGTAGGCTGCTCGGGCTCATCGCGGCGTTGCGGGCCAACTGCTCAAGCCGATAATCCTGGTTGGGGGAGTGTTCGAGCTGCTGACGCAAGCGCTCTAGGCGTTGGTAGTCCCGCTGGGTTAGGCCCGACCTCAGGCTAACTGCTTTACCTTCGTCGCTGGATTCATGGGAGGCAGCTGGCAGCCCATGCGCTAATAACTGGAGCGCGAGCCCCTGCCATAGCAGGCGCTGGCGCTCTACTGGCCAGTTCGAAGCCAGCGCTGCCTCCAGGCTATGAATAAGGAACTGCGGCACCTGCCAGGTATGCAGTACGGGCGTTGCCGGAGGGGCAAAATTGATAGGCGAAGAGTTAATGGACGAGAAAGAGGGCAGCTCTGTGCAAGCCAGAAGCGATACGTTGAGGATGCGCAATCGTTGTGGCGCGGGCTGGAAAACCTCAAGCCCAGTCTGCTCGTTGAAGTGCGCGCTGAAAGCGTCGCCAGCCTGCAACTGAAACGACTGGTGCCCTAGACCGACTTGGATACGGCCCTCGAGTATCACGCTGAGAAACCACGGTGCGGCACGCCGGGAAGTGGAGGCGTAAGCGTGCAGGACATCAAGATCCGAGTGTGTCACCCGCAGTGTGGGGTCTATCTCGACGTCCATCACCCGCCCACGGGCAACACAGGGCGCTGGCTGGGAGCGGTCTGGCGCTTCGGGAAAGCGGTAGTCGATCCCGAAGCGCTGACCAATAGCCAACAGGTCATGGGTGGTGAGTGGTACGCAAGATGGTGTTATCGAGCCGAGTGTAGCCACCCCGTTACCTCACCCTTGAGCGGTTGTCAGCGAGCAGCGAACCAGCACTCAGTACGCCATCGACCAGTTCAGGGTGTAAGTGCGCCCGCGGCCCTGGTAGTCGTAGAGGTACTCTGGGCCGTAGTAGGGCGAATAGAACATGGCGGCTCGTTGTCCCCAGACGGTGGAGTACTGATCATCCAGCAGGTTCTGCACGCCCAGGCTTAAGGTACCAAAATCGGTTTCCTGGCTGAGCGATAAGTCGAGGGTGGTATTGCCATCGATCTCCCGGTCGGCAGCGTCTTTCAGGTCGAAGTTGTGGTTGGCCTGCAAGCGAGCCGAACGTACATAGTCCGTCCAGCCAATAAAGGCGGTGGCGGAAGAGAGCGAGGCATAGCGGGCGTCACGTTTCTCCCACTCCCCTTGGTCGTTCTCCTGCTCGGAACGCACCAGGTGCAGAGTGCCCCCGGCCTCCAGGCCATTATCGAAGTAACGGGTCACGGCGCTTTCCAGGCCGAAGTCGCGCTTCTTCTCATCCACAACGCTAACGCTTAAATCCTCGGCGTTCTCTACTGCCTTGTCCGACCAGGCGTAGTAAAGCGCTGTTTGGGCCGTCCAGTTGCCCCCCTGATAGCGCCAGCCTAGCTCTACTTGATCCGTCTCGATGGCAGATAAAGGGTTGTTATCGACACTGACGTCGGGGCTCTTGCCGTAGTACTTAGCGGGATCTGGCAGTTCGAAGCCCTGGCTAAACTGCAGCCAGTTCTGGTGTCCGTTGCGGTAGTCGTAGAGGGCGCTGGCATTGAAAAGCGTTGCTTCGTAGTCATTCTTGCCGCCGGGAATCCCCTGGAATTCATCTACTTCGACGTCCATATGCTGCTGCCGCAACCCTGCGGAGAGCTTGAGTGCTTGGCTGGCCTGCCAGTCGCCCTGGAGGAAGCCTGAAAGCCCGTCCACCTGATAACCGGGGTAGCGGGGTTCAACCCCTGATGCCTGCTGAACCAGGCCGCCGGAGGCGTCCGAGATATCGGTATCGAACAGCATCTGGCTGGCATCGAAGGTTTCACGATCCAGATCGAGGCCGTAGGTTAGCGAAACGTCATCACCCAGGCGCGATTCAAACAGCGCCTTGATGCCGCTTAAATCGGTGTTTTGCTGTGAGGCGCGAAACTGCAGGCCGTCGGCGACTGGGTAGGGAAAGGCCTGGAAGCTGGACTCCTCCTCGCGGTGAAACGCCTGCAGGTAGAAGTTTTGCCCCCACAGGTTGGCGTGGTGATAGTTGACGTTGACGAGCTTACGGTCGGTTTCCGGATCGCGCTGTGAACGGTAGCCATCGCGAATTTCGGCATCGTTCAAGTTGGGCGTGGCCGCGTCGAGATTGGGAAAATAAACACCCCGATCACCTTCATAGCCTGAACGGTACAGCTGGGCGCCCAGCTCCAGGCTCTGTTCATCGGTCAAACGAAAAGAGAGGTTGCCCAAAACATCAATGCTGCGATTATCCTGCAGGTCGGTCTGGGCGATATCGGGGAAGATTTCCTGGCCGCTGCCGTCATAGTGGCGCCCGTTGTCGCCAATGGCGGTACCCAGATAGCCTTGAACTCGCTCATTGCCGCCGCTGATCGATTGTGACAGACGCCGATCCATATCATCGCTGTTATTGAAGCCAGAGGTGATGCCAGCTTCGGTACGCCAGTTCAGGCCTTCTTCGCCTTTGCGGGTAATGATATTGATCAAGCCCCCCGTCGCACCGCCGCCATACAGGCTGCTGGCGCCGGAAAGCACCTCCACGCGCTCAATATTGAAGGGATCAATGGCATCGAACTGTCGGGAAAGCCCCCGGGAACTGTTTAGCGACACACCATCGATGAGCACCTGCACGCCCCGGCCACGCATGTTTTGCCCATAATTGGTGCGCCCTTGAGGCGCTAGATCCAGCCCCGGCACCAGATGCCCCAATGCTGTCTTTAGGTCTGCACCATTGCGGGTCTGCTGTTGCAGCATCTCTTTATCAATGACCCATACAGCACCCGGAATCTGGCTGATCTGGCTGGGGGTACGCGACCCTACGACCACCATGGTGTCGTCGGCGCTGGCGCTAGACGAAGTACCAGAGGCAGTGTTTTGGGCGAAAACGCCGTTGGAGAAGCTCAGTAACAGACCTGTGCCAATAAGACTCGATAGTGAAACAAACGACGGCGAAGAAAACGGCTTTGTAAAAGGCAGCTTTGCAAAAGACAGCTTTGATAATGACGGGGCGTGCATAGTGAACAATCCGCAGATAGTAAGAAAATCAAAGGCGGAGAGTATCACCACGATATACAAAGTCAACGATAGTGATTCGTATTTATTTTGAGGTGCGCGCAGCAATAGGCTATCACCTATTGCTGCTAATGAAGTTTAAGCGTTATCGGGTTTGTTCTTCTCTTCTTCTGCATCTGATTCCGGCTCATGCGGCTCTGGAACCGGTGGAGCTTCTGCTTCTAATGGCGTGGCCGTTGTTGGCGTGGGCATTGTTGAAGCAGAGGCCTCAACGGCGGCTTCAAGGTTAGCGACTTGACGCTCTAACGCCTCTACCCGTGAACGGGTGCGCTGTAGTACGTCCATTAAAATGTCGAAATCCTCCCGTGAGACAAGCTCCAGGCGGTCAAAGGCGCCACGCACGACTTGCTGCACGCCCTTCTGAATATCTTCCGGCGCCTGGGAGGCGTTTTGTAAACGGTCGCCAATCTGCTGGGCCAGTCGGCTGATGCGGTCTTGAGGCGCCATAGCTGCTTTCTCCTAATAACTCGCTAAATGAACATATATAAAAGTGCTTACCGGTAAGGATACGCAACAGTTGGCGAATTCGCATGTATCGCGTGCTTTTACTGCTTAACCCAGGGTGTGCATCGAAATAGAGCAGGCTACTTTTGCTTACGCTCTTTTTTGGTGCAATAGCGGTGGTATGACAATGGCTTTGCTCGGATTTAGCCCTGAAGATTACTTTTGGTAGCGGCTAATCAACTGACTTGTAAGAAAAAAAAGTCAGCTGGCACAGTATGCGCATTATCGGTTCAGGTGCTTATTCTGGCGGCTGTGCCGCTACCAATCTAGCAGGACTTATCCAGCAGGGGAGATCCGGGATGAAACTCATCACCGCTATCATCAAGCCATTTAAGCTCGACGACGTTCGTGAGGCACTGGCCGACAACGGCGTTCAGGGCATTACGGTCACTGAAGTTAAAGGTTTTGGCCGTCAGAAAGGGCATACCGAGCTGTATCGTGGCGCGGAGTACGTGGTCGACTTTCTACCCAAGGTAAAAGTGGAAGTGGCCGTAGATGACGCCCGTTTAGAGAGCGTATTGGATGCGATCTGTAGTGCGGCTAACAGCGGCAAGATCGGTGACGGCAAGGTGTTTGTGACACCGCTTGAAGACGTTATTCGGATTCGGACAGGCGAGCGCGGTGCGGACGCCGTTTAACGCTGCTTTTTCGGATCATTTCTATAGTTCAACGGGGAACTTACAATGAATGAGTTGACTGATCTGAGCTACGCGCTCGATACGTTCTACTTTCTAATTTGCGGTGTGCTCGTCATGTGGATGGCGGCAGGCTTCTCCATGTTAGAAGCGGGCTTGGTACGCTCCAAAAACACCGCTGAGATCCTGACCAAGAATATCGCGCTGTTCGCCATTGCCTGCACCATGTATTTGCTGGTGGGCTACTACATCATGTACTCCAGCAGCGCTGGCGGCTTCCTGCCCAATCTGGGGTTCTTGATTGGCGCTGAAAACAGTGTGGATGCGGTGACAGCGGGCGGCGATGACGCGCCTTACTACTCCATGCGTTCCGACTTCTTCTTCCAGGTCGTGTTTGTTGCAACCGCCATGTCGATTGTGTCGGGTGCCGTGGCTGAGCGTATGAAACTGTGGGCCTTCCTGGCCTTTGCTGTGGTCATGACCGCATTTATCTATCCGGTGTCTGGCTACTGGACTTGGGGTGGCGGCTGGTTGTCTGAAGTGGGCTACTCGGACTATGCGGGTTCAGGCATTGTGCACCTTGCCGGTGCGGCGGCTGCGCTAGCGGGTGTGATCGTGCTCGGCCCACGTAAAGGCAAATACGGTAAAGACGGTTCTATCCACGCTATTCCTGGTGCCAACATGCCGCTGGCAACGCTGGGTACCTTCATCCTGTGGATGGGTTGGTTCGGTTTCAACGGCGGCTCTGAGCTCAAGCTGGCGGCTGTCGATTCTGCAAACAATGTGGCGCAAGTATTTGTAAACACTAACGCTGCTGCTGCGGGTGGTGTGATTGCCGCCTTGATCCTGGCCAAACTGTGGTTCCGCAAAGCGGATCTGACCATGGCGTTGAACGGTGCACTTGCAGGTTTGGTCGCCATTACTGCTGATCCACTCTCCCCGACTGCGCTGGGTGCCACTATTATTGGTGCAGTTGGCGGCATCATCGTAGTAGCTGCCATCGTTACCCTCGATAAACTGAAGTTGGATGATCCGGTCGGCGCGATCTCGGTTCACGGCGTTGTGGGTATCTGGGGCGTGCTGGCAGTACCGTTGACTAACGACGGGGCTTCGTTTGGTGCCCAGGTCATCGGTATCGCCGGTATCTTCGGTTGGGTCTTCCTGGCAAGCCTGGTGGTATGGCTCATCCTGAAAGCCATCATGGGCATCCGGGTTAGCGAAGAAGAAGAGTATGAAGGCGTGGATATCGCTGAGTGCGGTCTTGAAGCCTATCCCGAATTTGGAATTAAGAAGTAAATAGCGGCATTAAGAAATAATTTAATGCTGAACTAGTGAGCTGGCGTGCTCCTTATGGCCTCCCCTTAGTGGGAGGCTTTTTTATTCTCTGCCGATAGCGGTGTATGCTGATGGTTAGCGGTTACCGGTTGCGACATTCGCTTCCGTTCAACCCGTCCCCCATCACGGCCACCCAGTTAGAGGATATGGTAATGAAATTGATCACAGCGATTATCAAGCCGTTTAAGCTCGACGATGTACGCGAGTCGCTCTCCGATATCGGCGTTCAGGGTATTACGGTGACGGAAGTGAAAGGCTTTGGGCGACAGAAAGGGCATACCGAGCTGTATCGTGGCGCTGAGTATGTGGTGGACTTCCTACCCAAGGTGAAGTTGGAAGTTGCCGTGGACGACGACATGGCCGAGCAGGTGATTGATGCCATCACCCAGGTGGCGAACACGGGCAAAATCGGCGACGGCAAAATCTTTGTGATGCCGCTGGAGCAGGTGATTCGTATCCGTACTGGTGAGACGGGCAAAGATGCCGTCTGATAGGCAGATTAGGCATTAAAAACCCCCGCCGCTCGGTTGAAATACTCAAGCCGAGCGGTGGGGGTTTTTATCATCTGCGAAGAGTGCCTCATGCACCCTCATGGGTCGCGAGCTAAAGCTACCTCCCACTGGAGCAGCTACATGGCTGGCAGAGAAAATTCCACACTGTGAGGAGAAGGCGATTTTGTCTTATTTCTCAACCTTATTTCTCAACAAAGGCGCGCTCAATGACGTAGTCGCCCGGTTCGCCCATGCGCGGCGAAATATTAAGGCCCAACTCGTCAAGTAGCGCGCTGGTATCGTCCAGCATGGCAGGGCTGCCGCAGATCATCGCGCGATCCTGACGTGGGTCGATGGGCGGTAGGCCGGTATCTTCAAACAGCTTGCCCGAGCGAATATGGTCGGTCAGGCGTCCCATGGTGTGGAACTCTTCCCGAGTAACGGTGGGGTAGTAGACCAGCTTTTCAGCGATGTCTTCACCCAGGTATTCATGAGCTGGCAGCTCTTTGGTGATGAAATCGGCGTAGGCCAATTCAGAGACTTCCCGTACACCATGAACCAGCACGACTTTCTCGAAGCGCTCGTACACTTCAGGATCCTGGATCAAACTCATAAACGGCGCCAAGCCGGTACCGGTGGAGAGCATATAGAGGTTACGGCCCGGCAGTAGGTCATCGCATACCAGCGTGCCGGTGGGCTTGCGGCTGACCATAATCTGATCGCCTACTTTCAGGTGCTGAAGGCGTGACGTGAGCGGGCCATCGGGCACTTTAATGCTGAAGAACTCCAGGTGATCCTCGTAGTTGGGGCTGGCGATGGAGTAAGCACGCATCAGCGGTTTGCCGTTCACTTCCAAACCAATCATCACAAACTGACCGGTTTTGAAGCGCAGGCTGCGTTCGCGGGTGGTGCGGAAGCTGAACAGGGTATCGTTCCAGTGATGAACGCTAAGCACTTCTTCCAGAGCAAACTTACTCATGCCGTTTTCTCCATTAGTCGATGCTGGCGCTAGTCCGCATCGGTCATATTCTTAAAAAGAATAAAAATGATTAAATATGTTGCCAGCAAGTCTAAGCAAAGGGTGGTATATCTGTTAAGCGAATTATATTGATAACGGTTATCTGAAAAATAGATATAGATCAAATAAAGGCTAGTCTCTATGCACTACACCCTGCGGCAGTTGGAAGTCTTTGTGGCGGTTGCTCAGCATGAGAGCGTCTCCCATGCGGCGCGGGCGCTGGCCATGTCTCAGTCGGCGACCAGCACGGCGCTTGCGGAGCTTGAGCGGCAGTTCGACTGCCAACTGCTGGATCGGATTGGTAAACGCTTAAAACTCAACGCGCTGGGGTTTCAGCTGTTGCCCAAAGCGGTGGCGCTGCTGGATCGCGGTGAAGAGATTGAAGAGCTTCTACGAGGCCAGAAAGGGGTTGGCTCGCTGGATGTAGGGGCCACGCTGACCATTGGTAACTACCTCGCCACGCTGTTGATCAGCGACTTTATGCAACGCCACCCCGGCAGCCGGGTACGCTTGGCGGTGCGCAATACGCGCCATATTATCGAAGGCGTGCGCCAGCACTCGCTGGATTTAGGCTTGATCGAGGGGCAGTGCGACGATGACATGATCATCAGCCAGCCCTGGGTGGAAGATGAGCTGTGCGTGTTTTGCTCGCCGCGGCACCCACTGGCAGGCCGCGAGCACCTTGAGCTTGAGCAATTGCTGCGTGAAGACTGGATAATGCGCGAAGAGGGATCCGGTACGCGTATGACTCTGGAGCACGCCGCCCGCCACCGCCGCAGCCGGTTTAACACCCTGCTGGAGCTAGAGCATACGGAAGGTATTAAGCGTGCCGTGGAGTCGGGGTTGGGGATCGGCTGTGTCTCGCGCCTAGCGTTACGCGATGCCTTCCGGCGCGGCAGCTTGGTGCCGCTGCCTACGCCGGAATTGGATCTAAAGCGTCAGTTCACGTTTATTTGGCACCGGCATAAATACCTCACCACCGGCGTGCGCGAGTTCCTGCGCCTGTGCCGTGAGATGACGGCCGGGGCCAAGCGCAGTGACGATATTGCGCTGCCGCCGATTCCTTAGTCCCTCAAAACGATGGCAACGCTTGGGCGGACTTTAACGTTAGCGGAGCCGGTGGGTGTTGAGATAGTTTGAAACTGCCTATGGTGACCGCTAAATGGTCGGCTTGCTCTTTCAACTGCTCGGCAGCAGTCGTGGACTCTTCCACCATGGCCGCGTTCTCCTGGGTCATGCGATCCAGCTCTGCGACGGCGATGTTGACTTGTTTGATACCTTCGCTTTGCTCGCTGGTGGCGGCGTTGATCTCCTCCAGAACATCGGTCACGCGGGTAATATGCGCCACGATCTCCTTCATGGTAGACCCAGCATTACGCACCAACGTGGTGCCGTTATTGACCTTGCTTTGAGAATCCTCAATCAGTTTCTGGATATCGTTGGCCGCCTCGCTGCTGCGCCCTGCCAGCTTGCGTACCTCGTCCGCCACCACGGCAAAGCCGCGA
Source organism: Halomonas sp. FeN2 (assembly GCF_020595105.1). Taxonomy (NCBI): domain Bacteria; kingdom Pseudomonadati; phylum Pseudomonadota; class Gammaproteobacteria; order Oceanospirillales; family Halomonadaceae; genus Halomonas; species Halomonas sp. FeN2. Next base: position 2,206,584 of record NZ_CP074200.1, on the reverse strand, counting down.
CCATGCTCACCCGCCCGTGCAGCTTCCACTGAGGCGTTGAGCGCCAGCAGGTTGGTCTGGAACGAAATGCTGTTCATTAACGTGACGATTTCACCGATCTTGTCCGACGCGTGGGTAATGTCTTCCATGGTAGTGACCACATTCGCCACGACTTGCCCGCCTTCTCTGGCTACTTCTGAGGCGGTCTGAGACAGTTTGTTGGCTTCTTTGGCCGAGGCCGCCGTGTGTTGAACCGTGCTGGTGATTTCCTCTATCGAGGCAGAGGTCTGCTGCAGGCTTGCGGCTGCATTATCGGTGCGGCGAGACAAATCCTGGCCGCCCATGGCGATCTCATTGGCCGCATGGTGAACGGATTCACTGCTGGTGCGTACATCAACCAATACATCGTGGATCTTGACCGCAAAGGCATTGAACTGAATCGCCAGCTCTGCCCCTTCGTCACGCCCACGCACCGGTAGCCGCTGGGTTAAGTCGCCATCTCCAGAGGCGATCTCGCGCATGCGATCGGCCAGTTGTTTCAGCGGGCGAGAGATGCTGCTTCCCAGCAACCAACTGGCAATCAGACCCAAAAAGGCGATCACCAGACCCATGCCAATCATACCGAGTGTCGAAGTCTCGCGTTGGCTTTGCATTTGCTCTTGTAAGTTATTTAGACCTGCAAGCACGGCGCTTTCAGGTAGCCGGATCATCAATACCCAGGGGTTACCACTCTCATCAATGGAAAAGGGCCAGTAAAGTTCGGTCATGCCCTGCTCTGTGTCGAGCCTGCGCACTTTCTCACCTTGCTGCGCCTGAGCGATGCCAGCCTGGAGGTCAGCATCGAGCACGTTTTCAACATGTTTGCCTAGCAGGTCAGGCGAGCTGGTATAGGCCGCCAGAGCACCTTGAGAAGCGATCAGCGCGATTTCTCCAGCGCCGTCATAGAGCGATGCATTGGCCTCTTCTAGCAGACTCTGAATAAATTCAACAGACAGGTCAACGCCGGCGCTGCCGCGAAACTCATTGTCTACCAGGATGGGCGCATTAAACGAAGTAACCAGTAATGTCTCGCCGTTATAATCGTATAGGTGGGGGTCGACAACACAGCTACGCTTCGTTTCTTTGGTGCATAGATAGTACTCCCCGCGCCGGATTCCATCAGCATCGCGCTCTTGGTTTTCCATGTCGCTGCCCAGCGCCAAAACTTCAATATCGCCGCTTTCGGTGCGATACCACCAGGGCATAAAGCGGCCGTCAGGGCCATAACCTTGGTCTTCGCGCCCGGTATAACGTGCATCACTACCAAAGGCGTTAGGCTCCCAGCCAATAAAAGCATCAAGTAGTTCGGTATTATCCACAACGGTTTGACGCACTAGCAGCGAAAGCTCGCGGCGACTCATGGTCATTAAAGGCCGCCCGTTTTCGTCCTCCTGACCTATCATGGCATTGGTGTTAGCCAAGCTAGTGGCAAGGGTCAGAGCGTGCTCAAGCTCTCCTTTGATTTCTTCGGTTTGGGCGGAGGCGATCGCCGTCAGGCGCGCTTCGATGTTGCGTTCGAGTAATTCCTTCGTCTGACTTTCAACCAGCGCCTGGGAGCGTGCATTGGCAATCACCGAATAGATGACAAGCGCAGCCACGACCAGAAGGATGCAACCACCGACCAGCGTGGCAATGAGGGTGCGGACGGACTTAAATTTCATTGTTATTGATCTCTTTATACTATGTTAATGCATATTGCAGCAGAGGAGAGGGCGCAAGATTATGGGCATTCTGGGGCGCTGGGCTACTTGAAAGAGTGAAGGCCCCCACGGTACTGACCTGTGGGTTTCCTTTCGCTAAGGGACTGAGGTTATGACTTACTGGTTGGCTATTATGGTGTTTATCGGTGATATAGCTGGCAACACCACTAATGACTTGGGCAAGGGGAATGACGGCCAAGTCGTCAAGTAGGATTGGGACTCTTAATGATGCAAACATAGTCGCTCTCTGGGTCGAAGTTTGTATCAGCGCGTTGTGACCGCGCAAGATAAAAGGGAGACCTTTCAACTATCGACGAGAGCGACTTTACCTTTAGTCGTAAAGTTTAATTACCGTTTAAATGACTAGCGGAGGTCGCTAACCGCATGTTGGATGTCGTTCAGTGAGGCTTTACTGAGGTCTTTTGAGAGGGAGTGAATAACAAGCTTTTGTGTGGGGCCATCAAGCTTATCCCGTAGTAGGCCTAAAAATTTGGGTGGCGCGACCATAATCAGCTTCTCCATACTATTGTCTACTCGAGCGCTATAAAGTCGCTGAGCGACCTCTTTCGCAAACAGCTCATTTTCGTGCTTACTAGCCGTCCCCTCTTCGCCAGCCGAGCGCGAGGTAGTGGACATCGACTCATGCACATCGCCTCGACCATCGGTGACCAAGTCACCTTCATGCAGCCGTCCTTCTGCGTGAACCAGGCTCTCTTGCTCCGCCAGCGTTAAGGCATCTCGGGTAAAAATACGTGCGCGAGCGGCGTCGGCTACCACGATATAAGTTGTCATCGCTGTGCATACTCCATGTCGTTGATGGTCATCTAACCATGGCAAGCGTTTGGCGTTAGGTCAAACGCTTGCCATGGCTTGAACAAGCTGGGTTACAGCACCTTGCTACGCAGCAGGCTGGTGACGGCTTCACCAATCAGCACCAGCACAATAATGGCAATCAAAATGGTTGCTACGGTAGGCCAGGCGAAGGTATCAATCGCTCCCTGTAAAATAACGCCGATCCCCCCGGCGCCCACTAGCCCTAGCACGGTCGATTCGCGGATATTGATATCCCAGCGCAGAATGACGATGGCAAAAAACGCGGGCATGACTTGGGGCACAATCGCGTAAGCGACCACTTTGGCCTTGGAAGCCCCGGTGGCCTCCATGGCCTCTACCGGTCGCCGGTCAATCTCCTCTATCGCTTCACCCATTAGCTTGCCGATAAAGCCAATGGAGCGAAACACGATGGCGAGAATGCCCGCAAGCACGCCAGGGCCAAAAATTGCCACGAAAAGCAACGCCCAGATAATGGTATTTACCGAACGGCTGGAGACCAGAATGAAGCGGCCCAGCCACAGACAGGCCCGGTTAGGCGTGGTGTTCTGGGCAGCAATGTAGGCCACCGGTAGCGCCAAAAAGATGGTTAAGAAAGTGGCCAGCGTAGCGATATGCACAGTCTCGATCAGCGCTGCGATAATACCGTTCAGCCCAGCCGGGCTGGGCGGCCACATGCGTGCCCCAAGTCCAGAAATTTGATTGGGCGCATCCCATACCCACGGCCAGAAAATATCAATATCGCGTACTGCCCATACCACCACCATCAAGGTGGCTAAAAGTACGCCATAACGGATAAGGCGCTGTTTGCGGTCGTAGCGTTGCCAAACCCGGTCGGCAAGCTGCTGTGCGTGATCTACCATATTTTTTTCCTTACCCAGCCGCTGACACCTTCGCTGAGCAAAATGACCGCGATGATAATGAGCAGAATCGCAAAGGCGAAGTCGTAGTCGTAGCGCCCAAAGGCGTTCATCAGCGTGCCGCCAATACCGCCTGCACCGACAATCCCGACCACCGCCGAGGCACGTAGATTACTGTCAAGTTGGTACATGGAAAGCCCTACTTGGCGTGGCAGTATCTGGGGAAAAACGGCATAGAACAGAATTGCTACATACCCGGCCCCAGCGGCTTTCATGGCCTCTACCTGACCCCAGTCAATCTCTTCTATCTCTTCGGCAAGCAGCTTACCCACGAAGCCGATTGAGTAGAGCGTTAAGGTGAGAATGCCCGCTAGCGGACCAAACCCAACGGCGGCAACAAATAGAATGGCGACAATCACCGGGTGAAAGCTGCGCGACACAATAATCACTGCCCGGCCAATGACATAGATGGGCATTGGGGCAATATTACGGGCCGCCATGACGGCAAACGGGATCGATAGAAAAACCCCTAACAGGGTAGCCAAAATGGCGATCTGGAAGCTCTCTTTAAAGCCCGTTAAAAGCAACTCGTAGCGCTCTAGGCTAGGTGGAAAACCGCCGCTAAAAATGCGTGCTGCGCGGGGCAGCCCTTCAGAGATCCGCGCCCAGTTGAACGGCAGTGAACCGAAGGCCCAGACCAGATAAACCACGGCAACTACGATTAACCCATAGCGTAGCAACGGGTTGGCAATAAACGGCGGTTTTCTCCAGGTGCGTGGCGCCGTTGAAGGGGGCTCAGGCGGAGTCATGGGAGCGCTCCTCCGCTGGCGTATCGGTAATTGCATCGTCCGGCGCTTCAATGCCACCGTAGATGGCGTCTAACGCGTCTTTATTGAAATCGGCAGGCAACCCATCAAAGATCATCTTGCCGTGGCGTAGACCCACAATGCGTTCGGTATAGGTTTTGGCCTGAGCAACGTTGTGGATATTAATCAGCACCGGCAGCGACAGCTCGCTGGCCAGGCTTTGCAGTAGAATCATGATTTGTTCAGAGGTGCGTGGGTCAAGCGAGGCGGTGGGTTCATCGGCCAGCAGTACTTCCGGTTCCTGCATCAACGCACGCACAACGCCTACCCGCTGGCGCTCACCGCCGGAAAGCTCATCAGCGCGCTTGTTGGCGTAGTGGGCAATACCGACTCGCTCCATCAGCACAAAGGCGCGCTCGATATCGGCCTGGGGGTAGCGGCGTGAGATCGCTTGATAGAGATTGACGTAGCCTAATCGCCCGGCCAGCACGTTCTCCATTACCGTTAATCGGTCGAGCAGGTTAAAGCCTTGGAAAACCATACCTATTTTGCGTCGGGCACGGCGTAGGTCGCCGCCTTTCAGGTTTACCAGCTCATTGCCATTGAGCTTGATCGAGCCCGAGGTTGGTTCGACCAGGCGATTGATACATCTCAGCATGGTGCTTTTACCTGCACCCGAGGCACCTACGATAGAAACAACGCTGTTTCCCTCTACCTTGAGGTCAAGCCCTTTCAGCACGGCTTCATCGTGGCCATAGCGTTTGACCAGATTGGTAATTTCCAGCATGTGTCCGCTTCCATCGTCGAGACAATAACCGCACCGCCGGCGGCGGTGCGCTACGTTTACTCTTCCAAATTTTCGGGCGTATAGCTCACGTTATTGGCCGCTTGGATGGTACGAATCACCTTCCAGTTGTCTTGGTAGTTGATGGGGATGAATTTTTCGACGCCTTCAAACTCTTCGCCTAGCTCGGTGCCGATAAAATCAAAGCTGAAGAAGGCTTCTTCAATTTTTTCGACCAGATCGGGGTGCAGGTTGTGCGCGTAATTGTACGAGGTGGTGGGGAAACGATCGGACTCAAATATCAGGCGCACGTCCTCTTCATCGTAAAGTCCGCGCGCCGCCATCCGCTCGACTACTTCGGAAGCGACCGGAGCCGCATCGTAGTCTTTAGCCACGACGCCCAGCATGGATTGGTCGTGGCTGCCCGAGTAGACCACTTCATAATCCTCATCGGGGGTAATGCCGAGTTCGGGCAGCAGAGCGCGAGGGGCTAGGTTACCCGAGTTGGACGTTGGAGAAGTATGGGCGACGCGTTTGCCTTTGAGATCCTCTACCTCATGGATATCAGAGTCGACATGGGTAAACAACTGCAGGGTATAGCCGAATTGGCCGTCATCAGAGCCCATTAACGCAAACGGCACGGCCCCGGCCAAGTTCACCGCAAAAGGCGTAGGGCCAGTGGAGAAACCGGCGATATGTAAGCGCCCGCTTCGCATAGCTTCAACTTGAGCAGCGTTGGACTGCACAGCAAAGAAGCGCACATCCCGCTCGGTAACCTCAGCTAAGTGATCGATAAAGGGCTGCCAAATATCTGAATAGATGGCCGGGTCTTCTACGGGGGTATAAGCAAAAATCAGCGTGTCTGGATTAGCCCACTCAGACTCATCGGCAGGGCGGTCGGCGACCATATCGCCATTTTCATCACAGTAAATAGTATCTAAATCGCCGCGTTCGCACTCAGCGAAAGCGGGCGTAGTGAGCAGGGCGAGCGGTAATAGAGATGCGGCGGTAAGCATCGCAAGCGGGCACTTGCGGAAGAGCGAAGTTGCCATGGTAAGCCTCGTTTGTGCGTTATTGTTGTGTTCTTGCTCTGGGTCGAACTGTGTTTCCTTTGCTGCGTTTTGCCACTACTGAAAACGAAAAATGTTTCGTAAGTGGACATTCCGCGCCAAGGATGGTTATTTTCGAAAGCAGACACCTTCAATCTAGGGTTTGTGACAAACTTATGTCAAATACTTTACAGCCCCTCTCCGACCATTGGCGCAACCGCTATTTATTAATGCGCCACGGCCATAGTCAGGCCAATCAGCAGGGCGTGATTGTCAGCTCGCCAGAGCGGGGAATAGAACGCTTCGGTCTTTCTGAACATGGCGAGCAACAGCTTGCCCAATTAGTTGCCGATTGGCAGTGGCCGGTGCCGACCCGCGTGGTGCATTCAGATTTTTTGCGCACTCGTCAAACCGCCGCCCATGTGGCAGCTAGGTTTGGGTTGGTGCCCAGCGTGGATACGCGCTTGCGAGAGCGAAATTTTGGTGAATTAGAGGGGCAGGGAGACGATCACTATCCCAGCGTGTGGGCTTTGGATGCCGAGGATGCCGAGCATCGTCACTATCAGGTAGAAGCGTTGAGCGGAGTGGCGAGCCGTATGCAGGCGGTGATAGCGGAGTGGGAGCAGCAGGTTAGCGGTGAAACCATCTTGTTGGTGAGTCACGGCGATCCGCTGCAAATCCTATTAACGGCGCTGGCGAATAAGCCCCTTACCCAGCACCGTGAGCAGCCCGCGTTACTTCCCGCGAGCATTACGCAAGTGGGCGATTAGGCGCCGTCTTGCGCAGGCGGGATCCAGGCAATCATATCGACTTCCACATCGGCACCACCGGCTAAGCCGGTCACCCCGATGCAGGTACGGGTAGGTAGCGGCTGTGGAAAGTAGCTGGCGTAGACTTTATTGACTTCCTCGAAGTGGCCCATATTGGTAATAAACACCCGGGACTGAACCACATACTCGAAGGCACTGCCGACTTCTTCCAGCACAATCGCCAGGTTTTGCATTACCCGATGGGTCTGTTCAGTGAAGGTGCCCAAAAGCATCTCGTTGGTTTCTGGCACCGTCGGCATTTGCCCGGTGATAAAGACCAGATCACCTACGCGACAGGCGTGGGAAAAAGGCGCAATGGGCTGGGGCGCGCGGTCGATAAACAGTTTTTCAATCATGCTTTTATCCTTAGTTAACTGTTTTTACTGGCTGTTTTTTTAAAGTTGTTAACCATCATGGGCCTCAAGTGAGGCCCATGATGATTGACTTATCCACACTACTTTATTGCTTGGGCTGTGTATTAGTGCCCCAGAATCTGGCTAAGGAACAGTTTGGTACGCTCAGACTGCGGGTCATTAAAGAACGGCTCTGGCGCATTCTCTTCAATGATTTGACCTTGATCCATAAAGATGACCCGGTCAGCCACTTTTTTGGCGAAGCCCATTTCGTGGGTTACACAGATCATGGTCATGCCTTCTTCCGCAAGCTCCACCATAACGTCGAGTACTTCCTTGATCATCTCGGGGTCGAGGGCGGAGGTGGGTTCGTCAAACAGCATGACGTCAGGGTGCATGCACAGTGAGCGGGCAATCGCTACACGCTGCTGCTGACCACCGGAGAGCTGCCCTGGGTACTTAGTCGCCTGCTCGGCAATGCGCACGCGCTCCAGATACTCCATGGCCAGCGCTTCGGCCTCTTTGCGGGGCTTCTTTTGTACCCACATTGGCGCGATACAGCAGTTTTCCAGCACCGTTAAATGCGGGAATAGATTGAAGTGCTGAAATACCATGCCGACACTGCGACGAATCTGCTCAATACGCTTAACGTCTTGGGTCAGCGGTACGCCACCCACCACAATTTCACCTTTCTGGTGCTCTTCAAGGTGGTTAATGCAGCGAATCAGCGTTGATTTACCCGAACCCGAAGGGCCGCAAACCACGATACGCTCACCGCGTTTTACTTCAAGGTAGATGTCCCGCAGTACGTGAAAATCGCCGTACCACTTATTGACGTTGCGCATCTCGACCATCAGGTCAGAAGTACTGGTGTCCGAGGTGTTGGTGGCTGCTTGTGTCATGTTGATATCCTACTTAAAACGTAATGAGATGCGGCGCTCGTAGTTAAACTCGAACTAGCGCTTATGGCCGGTGTTTAGCTTGCGCTCTAAGTACTGGCTGTAGCGCGACATGCTGAAACAGAAAATCCAGAACACGAACGCGGCAAATACATACCCCTCTATCGAGAAGCCCAGCCAGCGTGAGTCGGAAAGCGCCGCTTGCACTATGCCCAACAGGTCAAACAGCCCGATGATCATGACCAGGGTGGTGTCTTTAAACAGTGAGATAAACGTATTGACGATACCGGGAATCATCATTTTTAGCGCCTGCGGCATCACAATCAGCCCCATGCGCTTCCAATACGTCATCCCCAGCGCTGCGGCGGCCTCATCCTGCCCTTTAGGGATCGCCTGCAAACCACCGCGTATCACTTCGGCCATATAGGCACTTTGGAACAGTGTCAGGCCAATCAAGGCGCGTACCAGGCGATCCACGCTAAGTTCAGACGGTAGGAATAGTGGCAGCATCACCGAGGCCATAAACAGAATGGTGATGAGCGGCACGCCGCGCCAAAACTCGATAAAAATCACGCAGAAGGTTTTGACGATGGGCATGTTCGAGCGTCGCCCAAGGGCGAGTACGATGCCGATAGGAAGCGCACCAATCATCCCTACGCTTGCCAGTAGCAGCGTCAGCATCAAGCCGCCCCAGCGGTGGGTGGAAACCCGCGGTAGATCAAAATAGCCGCCGTGGAGCAGTACGTAGGCGATCACCGGGAAAATCAGCAGGGCAAACAGCGCCATCCAGCGCTTGAACGGAAGGCGCGGAATGACCATCCAGGCAATAATGCCTGCGAACATGGCGAACACGATATTGGCCCGCCAGTACTCCTCGCTGGGGTAGAGGCCATACATGAACTGGGAGAAGCGTGCGTTAACGAATACCCAGCAGGCGCCCGCCTGTGTGCAGTCTTCGCGGCTATCGCCCACCCAGTTGGCATCAATGAATGCCCACTGAACCGTGGGTACCACGAGTAGGTACAGCACGTAGAGGCCCAATAGCGTGAAAATGCTATTGATGGGGCCGTTGAACAGATTGCCGCGTAGCCAGGCAATCGGGCCAATGGTGCCTTTAGGGGCCGGGCGCTGAGGTATGGTTTCTTTATTGTGAATCATGGGGTTGCCTCCGGCCTAGCGTTCGACCAGCGCAACGCGAGCGTTGAACCAGTTCATGAACATGGACACCAGCAAGCTGATGATCAGATAAACCGCCATGGTCATGGCAATAACTTCGATGGCCTGACCGGTCTGGTTGAGCGTGGTGCCGGCGAAAACCGATACCAGGTCGGGGTAGCCGATGGCGGTGGCCAGGGACGAGTTTTTAATTAGGTTAAGATATTGGCTGGTGAGCGGCGGGATGATGACGCGCATGGCTTGCGGAATGACGACGAGGCGTAGAACCAGGTTGCGTGGCAAGCTCAGCGCCTGGGCGGCTTCCGTTTGGCCATGGGGAATGGCTTGGATGCCCGAGCGCACAATCTCAGCAATGAAGGAGGCCGTATAGATAGACAGCGCCAGCCATAGGGCCAGGAACTCAGGGATAATGGTGATGCCACCGCCGAAGTTAAAGCCCCGCAGTACCGGCATCTCCCAGGTCACCGGTACACCGGTAGCGACCAATACCAGCAGCGGTAGGCCAAAGATAATCACCAGCGACATCCAGAAAACCGGCAGGCGTTTGCCAGTGGCTTCGTGACGGCGCTTGTTCAAGATAACCAACGCAATGCTGGCAATGATGGCCAACACAAAGGTTGCAGGAATCAGTCCAAACCCTGATTCAAACAGCGGTTGAGGCAGGTAGAGCCCACGCACGTTGAGGAAAATGGCTTCGCCAAACGCCATGCTCTCTCTGGCACTGGGTAAGGTACGCAGTACCGCAAAGTACCAGAAGAAAATTTGCAGCAGTAGCGGGATATTACGAAAGGTTTCGATATAAGCGTTGGCCAACTTGGCGATCAACCAGTTGGGCGATAGTCGTGCGATACCGACGATAAAACCAATAATCGAAGCAGCTAGCACCCCTAGTCCACCGACCAGCAGCGTATTGAGCAAGCCAATCACAAAGGTGCGGCCGTAGGTGCTCTGGGAAGAGTATTCGATTAAGGTTTGACCAATACCAAAGCCGGCTGTGTTGCCCAGGAAGCCGAAGCCAGTGGTGATGCCGCGGGCGTTCAGGTTGGCTTGGGTATTGCCGATAATATAGATCAGGAAAGCCGCCACAACGGCGACTAAAATGAGCTGAAAAATAAGTGCGCGCTTAGCGCGGTCTCGCCAAAACGGCGGCTTGTGGCCGGCGGGGCGAATGTTGGGTCTTACAGACATGGGTGGCGTCTCCGCTACACGGAAGGTCAATCAAATGGCCCGCCATTCCCTTAAAACAGAAATCTGTGTAGAGGGCGGCGGGCCGGGGTCAAGCGAGACGCTTAGCGAATCGGGGGAGCGTACTGGAAGCCACCGTCGTTCCACAGGGCGTTGACACCGCGCTCAATTTCCAGCGGAGAGTCCATACCCACGTTACGTTCAAAGCTTTCAGCGTAGTTACCGACTTGGCTAATAATGTTGTAAGCCCAGTCTGCTTCAAGGTTCATGCCTTCGCCGTAGTTGCCGTCTTGGCCCAGCAGGCGAGCGATGTTGGGATCTTCAGAGTTAAGCATTTCTTCAGCGTTTTCACTGGTGACGCCGTACTCTTCGGCATTAATCATGGCAAACAGTGACCATTTCACGATGTTGAACCATAGATCGTCACCTTGGCGAACCACAGGGCCTAGCGGCTCTTTGGAGATAACGTCTGAAAGGATCATCGAGGCAGAGGGATCGTCTAGCTGTATACGTAGCGCCGCCAACTGAGATGTATCGGAGGTTAGCACGTCACAACGACCAGCCTGATAGCCACCTACGGTTTGCTCAGAAGTATCAAAAACAATCGGGTTGAACTCCATGTCGTTAGCACGGAAGTAGTCGGCCAGGTTCAACTCGGTGGTAGTGCCGGACTGGATACAGATAGAGGCACCGTCGAGCTCATCGGCACCGGTGATACCTAGATCGCGGGCGACCATGAAGCCTTGGCCGTCGTAAAAGTTAACGCCGGTGAAGTTCAGGCCCAGAGTTGTATCGCGGGTAGTCGTCCAAGTGGTGTTGCGTGACAGTACATCGACCTCGCCCGACTGTAGTGCGGTAAAGCGTTCAACAGCATTGAGTGAAATGTAGTTAACCGCATCTGCATCACCGAGTACCGCAGCTGCTACTGCACGACAAACATCAACGTCCAGGCCCTGCCAGTTACCGTCGTCATCCGGTGCTGAAAAGCCCGGCAAACCATCGCTCACACCACACTGAACGGCGCCACGCTCAATGGTATCTTCCAGGGTGTCGGCTTGAGCAGTCGCCATTCCCGCTAGGCTAAGTGAGCCAGCGGACGCCAGAAGCGCTAGGTGTTTTTTATTGAACATTTAGTTTCCCTCGAAGTTCTTGAAATTGGTTATTGAAATTCAGTCACTGAAACAGTTCTGCATGCCGCAGCATGTCACTAAACCTAGCAAGGAAGATGCCAACAGGGGTACAGGCGCTAATTCAGCGCTTTTCAACGCTACTCAACGAATTCGAGACGAAGGTCTAGGTGCAAAAAAGGTTACCGCCCACCTCGCTTTGCACCTTTATGGGGCGAGCTGAGGTGGGCGGTAACATACAGGCAGGTGTGAAGCGTGGGGTTACTCGGCCGCAAAGGCCTTGCGCATAAATGGCGGTAGGGCGAGAGCGCCACGGTGAGCGTCAACGCTATAGTACTCAAGGGGCAGGTCGTGGTTAGCGGCTGCCTGCTCGCGGAACGCATTTACGTCAGTGGCTTTACCCGCCAACGTCACGCTCCACCAGCCTGAGGGATAGACCGGCTGCGGGAAGGGTAGCGTGGCAACGCTGTCAAAACCGGCTTTTAGCATGTCGTTGCGCAGCTCACGGATAATCGAGCCACTGTGGTAAAGCGGTGATTCGCTCTGCTGCACCATCACGCCGCCACTTTTCAAGATACGGTGGCAGCGCTTGAGAAAATCTGTTTTAAACAGCCCTTCAGCAGGCCCAACCGGGTCGGTGGAGTCGATAATCAGCACATCGATGCTCTCATCAGGTGCATCGTCCACCCACTTCACGCCATCGGCGAACAGCAGCTCGGCGCGGGGATCGTTATTCGATTCCACTAACGACGGGAAAAAGCGCTCAGAAGCCTTGGTGACCTCTTCGTCGATATCAATTTGGGTCACTTTCTCGACACTCGAGTGACGCAGCACCTCTTTTAAGGTGCCGCAGTCGCCACCGCCAATGATCACCACCCGTTTGGGCTCTTGGTGGGTAAACAGCGCCGGATGCGCAATCATCTCGTGGTAGAGAAAGTTGTCGCGGTCGGTCAGCATCACGCAGCCATCCAGCACCATTAGGTTACCGTAGGTCTCGGTAGCGTAGACCTCCAGATGCTGGTACTGGCTCTGCACATCCAAGAGTTTTTCAGAGATCTTCAGTGAGAAAGCGCTGCCGTGGCTGTCAAAGACTTCGGTAAACCACTGGTCGTCGCGTAAATCGCTCATCAATTGGCTCCTGAATACTGTGCATTGGTGTGAGTCGGAATATCGCGGTGATACTGCGGGCTTAGCTCGTGCAGCGCCTCCATAAAGGCGGTGACGTTATCGGGGTTGGTGAATTGGCTGATACCGTGGCCCAGGTTAAATACGTGGCCAGGGCCGTGGCCGTAGCTCTCCAGCACCCGGGCCACTTCGGCGCGGATAGCCGAGGGGCGGGCAAACAATACGTTGGGATCCAGGTTGCCTTGTAGCGCCACTTTATGACCAACCCGGGCGCGGGCGTCGGAAAGTTCGGTAGACCAGTCGATACCCAGCGCGTCGGCACCGGCGCAAGCGATATGCTCGAGCCACTGGCCGCCGTTTTTGGTGAACAAAATCACCGGTACCCGGCGGCCGTCGTGCTCGCGGATCAGCCCGGAGACGATCTGCTCCATGTAGCGGAGAGAGAACTCCAGGTAAGCAGGGGTAGATAGCGCGCCGCCCCAGGTATCAAAAATCTGCACTGCTTGGGCGCCCGCGCGAATTTGGGCGTTCAGGTAGTCAGTTACCGCATGCGCCAGCGTATCCAGCAGCTGGTGCATGGTATCCGGGGTATCGTAAAGCATGGTTTTCAGATGGCGGAAGTCCTTGCTGGAACCGCCCTCCACCATGTAAGTCGCCAGCGTCCAGGGGCTGCCTGAGAAGCCGATTAGCGGCATGCGGCCGTTCAGCTCGCGGCGAATGGTGGAAACTGCACGCATCACGTAGTCCAGGTCGCGCTCGGCGTCGGGCACGCTGAGTGCGGCAACCTCTTCTTGAGTGCGCACCGTTTTGCGGAATTTGGGGCCTTCGCCGGTTTCAAAATAGAGTCCCAGGCCCATGGCATCGGGAATGGTTAAAATATCTGAAAACAGAATGGCCGCATCCAGCGGGTAACGCTCCAAGGGCTGCAGGGTGACTTCGCAGGCTAGGTCATGGTTGCGGCACAGATCCATAAAACTGCCCGCATCGGCGCGGCTGGCGCGGTATTCCGGCAGATAGCGGCCCGCTTGGCGCATCATCCACACCGGGGTGCGGTCGACGGGCTGGCGCGCTAGTGCGCGAAGAAAGCGATCATTTTGCAAAGGTGTAGTGGTCATAGACACTTGCTCTTAGGAAATTTGCCCGCATCGTATTGGAAACCGTACTTGGGAGCGTACTTGAAACCGTATTGGGGATCGTATGGGAGCAATTGTACTTGAAGATAGGCGCTAGGGCGGCGTACACGATGGCAAAAATCGTCGCACCCGGACAATTTTTCTCGCCTAATAAGCCGATTTTAGCTTCTTCCCCAGCGTGAGGCCTGCGCCGCTTCCTGTTAGAATACTGACCCACTTTGCCAACACTGGTGTGGTTAACTGGTTTGGTCAATCAGCGAGGTAACCTGTGACCATTCGCTTCATTGCCGCTTCCCGGCTGCCCACGCCCTGGGCAACATTTACTATGCATGGCTTCGAAGATGAGGCCACTGGCAAGGATCATATCGCCTTAACGCTGGGTGATGTGACCGGCGATGCGCCGGTGTTGGGGCGTGTGCACTCCGAGTGTTTGACCGGCGATGCGCTGTTTTCCATGCGCTGCGACTGTGGCTACCAGCTCCAGGAAGCGCTTAAACGCATCGCTGAAGAGGGCCGCGGTGTCCTGTTCTACTTACGCCAAGAGGGGCGCGGTATTGGCCTGTTGAATAAAATTCGCGCTTATCACCTGCAAGATCAGGGGGCAGATACGGTCGAGGCCAACGAGCAGCTCGGTTTTGGCGCCGACATGCGCCGCTATGACCTGTGCGTGCCGATGCTTAACCATTTGGGCATCACATCGTTAAGGTTAATGACCAATAACCCGCGCAAGGTGGATGCCCTCACCCGCGACGGCGTGAATGTCGTCGAACGCCTGCCGATCACCACCGGGCTTAACCCCCATAATGAGCAGTATCTATCCACCAAAGCGGGCAAGCTTGGCCACATGATGGCCTTGGATGACTTCACTCAGGCTAGCGATGTAGATATTGAACGTAAGGGGTGATATGAGTGGGAGATGGCATGCCAGGAGCGCCCCAGGATGAACGCCGTCAGTAAGGAGCATTACCAGCAGTATAAACAACAGCGTGAAAAGCCTTCCGAAGAGCAGGGTGAATTCAGCGTTATTGAAGAGTGGCTGCACAGTATCACCCACGGTATTGGTGCTGTGCTCAGTCTGGTCGGAATGGTAGTACTGTTGGTGGCGGCGAGCTACGCCGCCCATGTCGACCCCTGGAAAATTGTCAGCCTGAGCTTATACGGCACTACGCTAGTGCTGCTGTATACCGCTTCTACCCTTTACCACGGTATCCCTCATCGGCGTTGGAAACAGCGTTTTCAATTACTTGATCACTGCGCGATTTATCTTCTTATCGCAGGTACTTACACACCCTTTTTACTCGTCAATATGCGCGGTACGACGGGCTGGGTCTTGTTTGCCGCCGTGTGGTCGCTGGCGCTAGTGGGCATTGCCTGCATACTGCTGTGGCCACAGCGCTTTTCGATATTGCGCGTGGCGATTTACCTGCTTATGGGGTGGATGATCGTGCTGGCGTCAGGCGAGATGGCAGCGAGCCTATCGACAACGGGGATCGTCCTGCTTGCTGCGGGTGGAATCACCTACACACTAGGCGTTATTTTCTACGCCGTGCGCGCGATCCCCTACAACCATGCGATCTGGCATCTGTTTGTGGTTGCCGGAAGCGTCTGCCACTACTTTGCCGTTTATAATGCCGTGTTGCCCCACGTTTCGGCTGCGTAGCGGTTAATAGTCTGACGTCGAAATCACTCTCCTTTTTCGATTTGCCTATCTACTAGTTGCCTTTTTAGCAGCTCGAAAATTCCTGTAAGTCGTAGAATCCCTCTGTAAACTAAGCCAAAAACTTAAGTTTTAAGATATTAAGCCGAAAGTAGTAATAGGGTTAAATACTGACCTGGATGTATTTAACGCCGAATGGCCTGAAAAACCACAGCGGATTCGCATAGTGATGTCTATCGCCACACCCAAAACGACATTCAACAAGATTTTCCAACAAGAGGATTGTCATGAGCACTGTTAACAACGCCCACGACACGACCATGCCGTCGGTACTGGGCAAAAAAGACAGTACTGATGAAATGGTGCATCGCATAGGCCACTTGACGCGCCTGCTGCGGGACAGCATGAAAGAGCTGGGCTTAGATCAGCAAATTACCCAGGCGGCGCAAGCGATACCGGATGCCAATGACCGACTCAATTATGTTGCCTCCATGACGGAGCAGGCAGCAGAGCGGGCCTTGAATGCCGTTGAGCGCGCGCAACCCGTGCAAGACAGTCTCGAAGAAGAGGGCGCTGCGCTTAATAAGCGCTGGCAGTTAGCGGCAGCCAAGCTCGCGGCGGTAGAGGGTGATCCCAGTCTCGTCGAAGACACCCAGGACTTTTTGAACAGCAAGCTTCCCAGCGCAACCGGGGCTACACAAAAAGAGCTGCTTGAAATCATGATGGCTCAGGACTTCCAGGATCTCACCGGCCAGGTGATCAAGAAAATGATGGAAGTCATCAAACTCATCGAAGAGCAGCTTGTTCAGGTGTTAGTGGATAATGTGCCTAACGTCACCGATGGCGTTAAGCTTGAAGATGGCCGCGATGAACATGCCAAACTGCGCAATGGTCCCCAGGTAGGCGAAAACAAGGTTGACGCAGTGTCAGGCCAGGATCAGGTCGATGATTTGCTTGATGAACTTGGCTTTTAGGGGCACTCAGACCGGCAAACAACCGTTGCCATGCGCTGCCAGCAACGGTTTTGAAAGCGCTTAGCTGTCGTTTACTTTGATTAACCCTTCGCGGCTGCCTGCTCTTTCTCAATTGCTTTAGCCATCGCGGGGCGTCGTATGTGGCGTTCGCGATAGACCACCAGCGGCTCGGGCAGGCGGTGCTTCATGCTGATCGCCCACGATAAGGTATGGGCTAAAAACAGATCCGCGAGGGTAAAAGTATTGCCCACCAGGTTTTCTTGACCGTTGTAGCGACGCTCGAGGGCGCTTAGCGCACGCTGAAACTCCCAGGCGCAGGTCGGCAGCACAGCCGTCACGCGCTTATCTTCAGGCAGGGCGAATTTATGTTTGGCCTGATTCCACAGTGGCTGCTCAATTTCCGTAACAATAAAGCTAAGCCACTGGTCGACCTGAGCGCGGGCGGCGGGATCGCTGGGCAGCAGCGTACCATCGCCATACTGCTCCGCTAGATAACGGCAAATCGGCGCCGATTCAAAGAGGGTGAGCTCGCCATCCTCGATCACCGGCACCTTACCGTCCGGATGGCGCGCCAAATGTTCGGCTGTTTGGCCCTCACCCTTATCCAGCGCTACGTGCTGGCACTGATACTCTAGGCCTAACTCTTCAAGCGTCCACGCTGCGCGTAGCGAGCGGGAGTGGGGGAAAGTGTATAGCGTGATCATGGCGTGCTCCTGGCGAGAAATCGATGCTTTAATCTAACGGGCGTGAACGTCGCTGTCGATTATCTCGATGCTATCTATTAGAGCTACCTCTAAGCGCTACCCCGCGCCTCACGAATTCGCTCGTAAGCGTTGCCGATTTCGCTGGTGCGTGCTTGGGCGACGTCGCGCATGCTGTCGGGGAGGCCTTTGCCGGCGAGTTTGTCCGGGTGGTTTTGGCTCATCAGGCGGCGGTAGGCTTTTTTGATCTCTGCATCGCTGGCGTCTTCAGAAACCCCGAGCACGCGGTAAGCGTCTTTGAGGGCCTCTTCGCTGGCGCCCTGGGAATTAGCAGCGGCACCGTGGAGCATCGCTTCGATCTGCTGGACTTCCGCATCACTACAGCCTACGCCCCGGGCGACGCGCAGAATCATTTCGTGCTCGGCGGGATGAAGTACCCCGTCTGCCGCTATGGCGGTTAGCTGCACTTGGATAAACACCTGACGCAAAACCGGCTGGCGCTGGGTGAGGCGGTTAACGTTGGCTAGTTCGGTGTCCAGGTCGAAGTCATCGGCGCGGCCACGTTCGAAGGCGGCGCGGGCCTTGGCACGCTGTTCGCCCTGAAGATGCATCTGGTCAAACAGCTTTTCAGCGATGTCCAGCTCGCCGTCGGTCACCTTGCCGTCTGCTTGGCATAGGCAACCCATCACAGAGAAGATCGACTCCAGAAAGCCCTCCTGGATGCGCATGCGAGCGATATTCAGACGACGGCTAAGGCGTTTGCCTAGCCACCAGCCCAGACCACCGCCAATCAGGAGGCCCACCGGGCCACCAAACGCAAGGCCAATCAAGGCGAAGATAATAATCAGAAATAGCATATTGGTCTCAAAAGTAATGTGAAAATAATGGCTTACGGGAGTCGGGCGCGAATAGCCTGCTCAATGCCTGCGCTATCCAGCTGGCAGTCGGTAAGCAGCTGCGCAGGCGTGCCATGCTCTACAAAGGCGTCCGGTAGGCCGAGGTTGAGCACTTCCACCTGAACGCCTTCGGCGTGGAGCAGCTCATTCACAGCGCTGCCTGCGCCACCGGCTACCACGTTCTCTTCCAGGGTCACCAATAGTTCGTGCTCATCGGCGGCGTGAAGCACCGCATCGCGATCCAGCGGTTTGATGGAGCGCATATTGATATGGGTAGCATTGAGTCGTTCGGCGACTTCTGCTGCGGCGCTATTGAGGCTGCCAAAGGCGAGCAGCGCAATACGCACCCCGTCGTTGGCGGCATGGCGGCGTACTTCCGCTTTACCAATGGCCAGTGGCTCAAGGTGCGCGGGGATCTCCACACCTGGGCCAGTGCCGCGGGGGTAGCGCACCGCGGCGGGGCCGGGGTGGTGATAGGCGGCACTCAACATAGCGCGGCACTCAGCCTCATCCGCCGGGGCCAGAATCACCATGCCGGGCACACAGCGCAGGAAAGAGAGATCCATACTGCCGTGGTGGGTGGGGCCGTCTTCGCCCACCAAGCCTGCGCGGTCAATGGCGAAGGTAACATCCAGGTTCTGCACCGCGACGTCGTGAATCAACTGGTCATAGCCGCGTTGTAGAAAGGTGGAGTAGATCGCGACCACCGGTTTCATGCCTTCGCAGGCCATACCCGCGGCGAGGGTTACCGCGTGCTGCTCGGCAATCGCCACATCAAAATAGCGCTCTGGGTACTCTTTTGAGAAGCGAATCAGGTCGGAGCCTTCGCGCATGGCGGGGGTAATGCCCATCAGGCGTGAATCGGTGGCGGCCATATCGCAGAGCCATTCGCCGAACACATTGCAGTATTTTTTCTTCGCGGGTGGCGGGGTAACCACTGGTTTCTTGACCGTAGTCGTGTTGGCTAGCGTTTCGGGCTTTTCCAGTTTGGTAATGGCGTGGTAGCCAATCTGATCCGCCTCGGCGGGCAGGAAGCCTTTGCCTTTGACTGTTTTGATATGCAGAAACTGTGGGCCGTCCAGGTCACGCAGGTTTTCGAGCGTATCGGTGAGCGCGTCGAGATCGTGGCCATCCATGGGGCCTACGTAGTTAAAGCCCATCTCTTCAAACAGCGTGGCGGGGCTGACCATGCCTTTCATATGCTCTTCGGTGCGCCGGGCCAGTTCCAATGCGCCGGGCAGGTGGGAAAGCACTTTTTTGCTCTCTTCGCGTATTTTCAGATAGGGCTTGCTGGAGAGCACCCGGGCAAGATAGGTCGCCATGCCGCCGACGTTCTCGGAAATCGACATCTCGTTGTCGTTGAGAATCACTAGCAGGTTGGCATCTACGTGGCCCGCGTGGGCCAGGGCTTCAAAGGCCATGCCAGCGGTGAGTGCACCGTCGCCAATAATCGCGCACACACGGCGCTTATCGCCCTGTGCCTTGGCTGCCAGCGCCATTCCCAGCGCCGCCGAAATCGACGTGCTGGAGTGGCCGACGCCGAAGGTGTCGTACTCGGACTCGGCGCGGCGGGGAAACGCCGCCAAGCCGCCGTGCTGGCGAATACTGAGCATTGCCTCGCGGCGGCCAGTGAGAATCTTATGCGGGTAGGCCTGATGGCCTACGTCCCACACCAGTCGGTCATTGGGCGTTTGGTAGATATGGTGCAGAGCAACGCTCAGCTCAACCACGCCTAGTCCAGCGCCAAAGTGACCGCCGGAAACACCCACACTATAAAGCAGGTAGGCGCGCAGCTCGTCAGCCAATTGGGCGAGTTGCTTGGCGTTCATGGCCCGCAGCGCGGCGGGGTGCTCAAAGGAGTCGAGCAGCGGCGTCGTGGGGCGCTCGCGGGGGATTTCGTCGAACAGCTTCATGGGCATCTTTAGTGGTCGCGCTCGATCATATAGTGGGCTAAGTCGGCCAGCGGTGCAGCACGTTCGCCCAGTGGGGCGAGTGAGGCAATGGCCTCGTCAATCAGGCTGTGCGCTTTGCGTTGAGCACCTTCTAACCCCAGCAGGCTGGGGTAGGTGGGCTTGGCGCGTGCGGCATCGGCGCCTGACGTTTTGCCTAGGGTAACGGTATCGCCGATCACATCCAGGATGTCGTCGTGAATCTGAAAGGCTAGCCCAATGGCGCGGGCGTAGCGAGTCAGCGCCGTTAAGCGGGGGTCGGAGTCTTCAACGGCAACCAGACCGCCCAAGCGCACAGCGGCAACAATGAGGGCGCCCGTTTTATGGGCGTGCATATGGGCCAGGGCGTCGACATCCGGGTGGCCACCAACGGCGTCTAAATCCAGCGCTTGCCCCGCCACCATGCCATCACGTCCAGAGGCGGAAGCCAGGGTGTGCACCAGATGGCCCAGCCGTGGATGAGCGTTGCTTGCCAGTACCTCAAACGCCAGCGCCTGCAAGGCGTCGCCGGCCAGAATTGCGCTCGCTTCATCAAAGGCTTTATGCACCGTGGGCTGACCACGGCGAAGGTCGTCGTCATCCATGGCGGGTAAATCATCATGGATCAACGAATAGGCGTGGATTAACTCGATGGCCGCAGCGGGGGCGTCCAGGGCGCTCTCTTCAGCCCCTAGCGCGTGCCCGGCCATATAGACCAGCAGCGGGCGTAGGCGTTTGCCACCGGCAAGCAGGCCATGGCGCATGGCGGCTTCAAGCCTTGGCGCTACCGCTGGGCGGCTATCAAACAGCGCCGCCAGGGTGGCATCTACACGGGCATTGCTGGTCTGGCGCAGGGTGGCAAGCTGGCTAGGCTGCACGGCTACCATGGGGGCGTCTCCTTGCTGTCATCCTCGGCCGCATCCTTGGGGTCGTCGGGGCCAGCGAAGGGGGCGACGTTTAAACGCCCTTCGCTGTCTTCACTCAGCGCCCGCACTTTAAGTTCGGCGCTATCCAAACGCTGCTGGGCATCGCGGGTTAGCCGCACGCCTTGTTCAAACGCGGTCAGTGCATCTTCCAATGAGAGCTCGCCTGACTCGAGACGTTCAACGATGGTTTCGAGTTGCTCAACCGTCGCGGCAAAGTCCTGCGGGGGTGATGTCTTGTCGCTCATTGGGGGGTGCCTGCAAACCGGTATGTTTTTAAATAAGCTGAAATAAGCCCACAGTATACACCGAGGCTGGGGGGCGGCGTCTGCCCTCTTCAGTACAGCTTGTTGCGCAACTTGCGATCCATTCATCGTCTGCACGCAGACTTTTCATCATTCACACCCGGCCTGAACGGCGCGGGCTGTGCTACGATATGCGCCTCCCGTGAACCGATACACGGCGCATGCCGCCGACCATAGAGGTTGATTCAGCCATGGCCAAAACGTCCCTGGACAAGAGCAAGATCAAGATCCTGCTACTCGAGGGCGTCCACCAAAGTGCGGTGGACAATTTTCACAACGCCGGTTATGAAAATATCGAGCATCTGCCTACATCCCTTGATGAAGACGCGCTGATTGACAAGATCCGCGATGTTCACTTCATCGGTATTCGCTCCCGCACCCAGCTCACTGAGCGTGTGTTCGAAGCGGCTGAAAAACTGGTCGGCGTTGGCTGTTTCTGTATCGGCACCAATCAGGTAGATCTGACTGCCGCCCTTGCTCGCGGCATCGCGGTATTTAACGCACCTTACTCCAATACCCGTTCGGTGGCTGAGCTGGTGCTGGCAGAAGCGATTATGCTGCTGCGCGGAATCCCTGAGAAAAACGCCCGCGCTCACCAGGGTGGCTGGCTGAAGTCAGCGAAGAACTCCCACGAAGCGCGTGGTAAAACGCTGGGTATTGTGGGGTACGGTAGCATCGGCGCCCAGCTCTCTGTGCTGGCCGAGTCGCTAGGCTTTAACGTCATTTTTTACGATGTAGTTGCCAAGCTAGGCATGGGCAATGCCAGCCAAGTAGGCAGCCTTGAAGAGCTTCTGGGCCGGGCCGATGTGGTCAGCCTGCACGTGCCCGACCTTGCCTCTACCCGCTGGATGATTGGCGCGAAAGAGATCGCTGCCATGAAGCAAGGCGCTATCTTGATTAACGCTGCCCGCGGCAGCGTGGTGGAAATTGATGCGCTGGCTGAGGCGATTAAGGCTGGCAAGCTTAACGGCGCCGCGATTGATGTCTTCCCAGTTGAACCGAAAGGCAACAACGAGGAGTTCCAGAGCCCGCTACGCGGCCTGGAGAACGTGATTCTGACCCCGCATATCGGTGGCTCCACCCTGGAAGCTCAGGAGAACATCGGTATTGAAGTGTCAGAAAAACTGATCACTTACTCCGATAACGGCACCACCGTGACCTCGGTCAACTTCCCCGAGGTGGCGCTACCCGCTCACCCGGACAAGCACCGTTTGCTGCATATTCACGATAACGTGCCGGGCGTGCTGTCGCAGATTAACCGCGTGCTGTCTGAAAATGACATCAACATCTCCGGTCAATACCTGCAGACCAATGAAAAAGTCGGTTATGTAGTTATTGATGTGGATAAAGCCTACGGCCCCCAGGCGCTGGAAGCGTTGAAACAGGTGGAGCATACGCTGAAGATTCGTGCCCTTTACTCTGCGCAAAACAACTAAAGCAGTTAGTTGAATAAGTGGGTTGTAAAAACGGCGCCTCGCAAGAGGCGCCGTTTCGTAGTTTAGTAGGCTAGGTATTTAAGCAAGATCAAACAGCAGCACTTCGCCTGCCTCTTTGCCGGTCAGGTTGATCGCCTCATCCGGTTGGAACGCCGCGGCGTCGCCTGCGCTCAACGTCTCACCGTTAACCTCCATTTCACCATTCACCACATGCAGCCAAGCGTAGCGTGATGGCGGCGCTGTTGCCTGTTCTCCAGCGTTAAACAAGCCTGCGTAAAGATTCACATCCTGGTTGATGCTCACAGACCCGTCGCGGCCTTCTTCAGAAGCCACTAAACGCCATTGCCCTTGACGCTCAGCGACAGGGAAAGCCTTCTGCTCGTAGCTGGGTTTGATGCCGAGCTGCTTGGGTTCAATCCAGATCTGTAGAAAGTGCAGCTCATTCTCCTTGGAGTGATTGAACTCGCTGTGCAGTACCCCGGTGCCTGCCGACATGCGCTGCACATCGCCCGGGCGCATCACCTCGCCGTTGCCCATGTTGTCTTTGTGCTCCATCTCACCATCCAATACGTAGGAGATGATCTCCATATTGCGGTGAGGGTGGGCGCCAAAACCATGGCCGCCAGCAACGCGGTCTTCGTTGATCACGCGCAGGGCGCGAAACCCCATATGGTTGCGGTCAACGTAGTTGGCAAATGAAAAGGTGTGGAATGAGCGTAGCCAGCCGTGGTCGGCGTAGCCCCGCTCGTTTGAACGACGAATAATCATGGTGTGCTCCGCAGGTTGCGTGAGATTGAATAATGACAATATACGCCTTGCTGACGCCTTGTGGGGTGAAGCTTTCAGCACGTTTCTGTCGAATAAATCGATGTATTAAATGCCGGGCTGGGAGGACTGTTTGAAGAGCCAGGGCAAGCCATTCTCGGGGCAGACATGGCGCTTTGCCCTCGGCTTTTGGCTAGCTTTCGAGTAAAATCCCCGCCTCTGTTAACCCGGTCCGCCCTTTGCGAGGGTGACTACCAGGAGCTTTGCATGTCTGTATCCAACACGGCCTCAACCCCAATGCCGCCCATTGTGGTCGCGGCGCTCTATAAGTTTGTCACCCTGAACGACTTCGAAGCGCTGCGCGAGCCGCTGCGCCAAACCATGCTCGATAACGACGTAAAGGGCACGCTGCTACTCGCCAAAGAGGGCATTAACGGCACGGTGGCGGGCAACCGTGAAGGTATTGACGCGCTGCTTACTTGGCTGACCGCTGATCCGCGCTTGGCTGATATTGATCACAAAGAGTCTTATTGCGACGAAACGCCGTTCTACCGCACCAAGGTCAAGCTCAAAAAAGAGATCGTCACCCTCGGCGTACTGGATATCGACCCTAACGACACCGTGGGCACCTACGTCGAGCCGGAAAACTGGAACGACATCATTGCCGACCCGGAAGTGCTGGTGATCGATACCCGCAATGATTACGAAGTGGCGATTGGCAGCTTCGAGCGGGCGATCGATCCTAAAACCACCACATTCCGAGAGTTTCCCGAGTACGTGCGCGAGCACTACGACCCGGAAAAACATAAAAAAGTAGCGATGTTCTGCACCGGTGGCATCCGCTGTGAAAAAGCCTCCAGCTTTATGCTGAAAGAGGGCTTTGAAGAGGTCTATCATCTGAAAGGTGGCGTGCTGAACTACCTGGAAAAAGTCCCGGAAGAGCAGTCGCTATGGAAAGGTGAGTGTTTTGTATTCGATAACCGCGTGACGGTGCGCCACGACTTAAGCAAAGGCGAATTCGAGCAGTGCCACGCCTGCCGCATGCCGATCTCCGCCGAGGATATGCAGTCTTCCGCTTATGAGCCGGGCATTAGCTGCCCACACTGCATTGATTCGTTGCCAGAGAAGACCCGCGCCGCCGCTCGCGAGCGCCAGCGCCAAATCGATCTAGCCAAACAGCGTGGCGAGCCGCACCCCTTAGGCCGCGATACCCGCCTGATGAAGAAATGAAGTAGCGCACAGCAGGTAAGATTTTTAAACAAGAAACGTACGTAAAGCTTGTGCGCTAGACTGATGGGCAAAGTGTTACTCAACCTCAGGAGTTCACCATGCCTATCCCCTCTGACGGTCTATCGTCAACGGCTTCCCCTCTGCAGCGCCTTGACCACCAGGGCATAACAACGCTGACGATGGGCACACCGGAGCGCTTTAATGCGCTCTCGGAAGCCATGCTGGAAGCGCTTCATGACGCGTTAGCCGATATTGCCGACGATAGCAGCGTACGCTGCGTGGTCATTGCCGCCGAAGGAAAAGCCTTCTGCGCTGGGCATGACCTGAAGCAGATGCGCGCCAACCCCGATAAAGCCTACTACCAAGCACTGTTTACCCGCTGTAGCGACGTCATGCAGGCCATTGTGCATTTGCCGGTGCCAGTGATTGCCAAAGTGCAGGGCATCGCCACCGCCGCGGGCTGCCAACTCGTCGCGAGCTGTGATCTGGCCGTCGCCGCGCGCAGCGCCCGCTTTGCCGTTTCCGGTATCAACGTTGGCCTGTTTTGCTCCACCCCGGCGGTAGCACTTTCCCGCAACGTTGCCCGTAAGCGTGCCATGGAGATGCTGCTTACCGGCGAATTTGTCAGTGCCGAGCAGGCCGCCGAGTGGGGCTTGATTAACCGCGTGGCAGAAGACGGTGCGCTGGATGAGGCAATTCAAGAGCTGACAGCCAGTATCTGCGCTAAAAGCGCCGTGGCGGTGCGCACCGGAAAAGCCATGTTTGCCCGCCAGCTTGCCATGCCGCTCGACGAAGCCTACGCCTTTGCCGGGGAAACCATGGCCTGCAATATGTTGGCCGAGGATGTAAGCGAGGGGATTGATGCGTTTATTGCCAAGCGGCCACCGCATTGGCGACATCGCTGACGTGCTACCGCTGACGCACCATCGCTGAATGAATGGAATTCGTTTCCGTAAACGCGACAATCGCCGTGCTGTCACGTTATCCTGACGCCCTTTATGTTTTCAGGGAAGGCGCCGTCAGAAAAGGCGCTGTTAGTACGTATTAGAAGCGCTTTTGGGAGCTTATTTTAGGAGCGCCTTTTTGGAGAGAGCCAGGTGAGTGAAGCCAAACGCAGGACGGTCGGACGTCCGGCGAGTACCGCCAAAGCTAGCGGAGGCCACAGCCAGTCGCTGGTGCGTGGCTTAACACTGTTGGAGTACCTTGCGGCCAGCCCGCTTGGGTTGGCCCTTTCAGAAGTGGCAGAGATGGCCGAATTGGCGCCTTCTACCACCCACCGTTTGCTGCAAGCCTTGCAGAGCCAGGGGTTTGTGACCCAGGAGAACGAGCAGGGGCTATGGCGAATCGATGTTAAAACCTTCCGTATCGGCAATAGCTTTCTAGAAGCCCGCGACGTAGTGGCCACAAGTCGGCCCTTTCTGCGCCGCTTAACCGCTGAAACCGGTGAAACGGCCAACTTAGGCATCCGTGATGGGGCCACGGCGGTGTTTCTAGCCCAGCACGAGTCACCGCAGATGATGCGCATGATCACCCGCTTAGGCTCCCGCGCGCCGCTGCATGCCTCTGGGGTAGGTAAAGCACTGCTGGCGTGGATGCCCGATGACGAACGTGCGCAACTGCTGGATGGTCGTGAGCTGGCAAGAGTGACCGCCAATACGCTCTATCAGCCCGATACTCTGGGTGTGGAAATAGAGCAGATTCGCGCTCAAGGCTTTGCCTGCGACCGGGAAGAGCATGCCGTTGGCCTACATTGCGTGGCTGCCTGTGTGTTTGATGAGCACGGCGTGCCGCTGGCAGCGATCTCGGTTTCAGGCCCGGTGGCGCGAATTCCGGAAGCCCGCTTACTAACCCTAGGGGCGCTAGTCCGCCAAACGGCCGATGAGATAACCCTACAGTTGGGTGGGCAGGTGCCGCGTTAACGTGGGTCGCTGAGGTTATGGTAAGCCTATGCTAAGCCTGTTTTTTGTTGCCCTGGTCAGCGCAACGCTGCTGCCCGGTGGGTCGGAAGTGTGGTTAGCGCGGCTGTGGTGTCTCGGTGAGCCTCCGTTAGGGCTGTGGTTAGTGGCCACGGCGGGTAACACCCTTGGCAGCATGATCAACGTAGTAATGGGCCGCTATGCACGTCAGTTTCAGGATCGCCGTTGGTTCCCCGCATCGCCACGTAGCTTGGCTCGCGCAGAAGGCTGGTATCACCGCTTTGGCGAGCTGAGCCTGTTGATTTCCTGGGCGCCGATTATTGGCGACCCCCTCACCGTGTTGGCCGGCGTGTTTCGGCTGCCCTGGTGGCGGGCACTGACCTGGATCGTGGTCGCTAAAGGCGCGCGTTACGCCGTGGTGTTACTGCTGGCACAGCAGTGGCTAGTCCCGCTATGCCAGTGAAACGCCTTATTAATCAAGTCATGTTACCCTGTACAACTTTTTAACAAGCTGTGCAGGCAGTGTAGAGTGTAAGCAACATAAGTTGCCTAACGTTAGCTTGCGTAAAACCAGGCAGCCGTTAGATTGAACACAACACTCACCCAAAAGGAGGTTTAGGTGTGAAGCCACTTCGTTTATTACCCTGGCTAGGTGTCTGGCTGTTGGCAATGGTTGCCATCATGGCCACGCCAGCAATGGCGCAGAGCACGTCAAGTGAGTCGGCCAGCGCCGATGCGGCATCCTCATCTGAGGCAGCGCCGACGTCCTACGAGGCGCTGGCAAACCTGCTGGAGGATGAGCAGTCGCGGCAAGAATTGATTGAAATGTTGCGTAATCAAGCCTCAGCGCTGCCCGAAGGTGTTGCTACAGAACTCTCCCCGGAAGCGGCTGCTCAAGGCAGTGAGATAGCACCGGAGGATGTTTCGCTGCCGCGCCAACTCGCTGAGCTCACCAGTCGTGTGGTCAGCGATGTGGGAGGCCAGTTCGAGCAAGTGGTAGGCATTGTTGGTGGGCTGTTGGCGGGTCAAGAGGGCGACAGTGTCTTTGATATGGGCGCGTTCACCAGTGCGGCGATTAATTTAGGCATGGTGATTGTCGCCACCTTTGCGCTGTTTATGATTGTTCGACGGTTAGCTAAGCCGCTGTTTACTAAAATCAGCGGCTGGTCGCTGAATGGCAACAATTTAACCCCCGTTTTACGTTTGGTTGTCTGCGTTGCAATTGCGGCGGTCATCGATGTGCTGCTTGTCGGCTTGGCCTATGTGGGTGGTAATCTGCTGGCCACCTTTGCGATTGGTGAAGCCGGGGAGCTTTCGACCCGTGCCTCTTTGTTTTTAAATGCGTTCTTGATTATTGAACTGCTCAAAGCCGGTGTGCGGATGCTGTTCTCTTCGCGCTACGAAGGGCTGCGCTTACTGCCTATTTCTGCTCAGGAAGCCTCCTACTGGAATCGCTGGCTAGCCCGTTTGATCGGCATGGTTGGTTACGGTCTGATGGTGGTAGTACCGCTGGTTAACTTCTACGTGGCGGCCTCGCTGGGGCAAGCGGTCGGCACGCTGATTATGCTGTTAGCATTTATCTACGCAGTGGTCGTAGTACTAAGAAACCGCACCCGCCTGCGCGACAACCTGAACGAGATGGCGGCAAAATCAACGCTGACTGCCAGCCGCGTCTCGCTGCAGCTATTTGCGCGTACCTGGCACCTGTTCGCGCTGCTCTATTTCTTGATCGTATTTGTGCTGACGTTAACGCGACCCGGCGATGCGCTGCCGTTTGTAATGTACGCCACTCTGAAGTCGCTGGCCGCTATTGTCGTTGGGCTCTTGGTGTCGTCTTTCCTCACCCAGACCATTGGCCGTCGGATTACTCTGTCGGACGATCTGCGGCGAAAACTACCGCTGCTTGAAAAGCGCTTGAACAGCTATGTACCCAATGCACTTCGCGTGCTGCGTACGATCATTCTGATCGTGGTCATCATGTTGGTGCTGAACGCCTGGGGCGCCTTTGATCTTGCTGCTTGGTATGCTTCTGAAGGCGGTGCCGTGCTGGTCGGCAATCTGACCAGCGTGGCGGTGATTTTGATCGTGGCGCTCGCCGTTTGGCTGGGGCTGGCGAGCCTTATTGAGCATAAGCTCAATCCGGAAACCGGCTACGGAGAGCCGTCGGCGCGGGCGAAAACCCTTCTCAGCCTATTTCGCAATGCCCTGGCGATCGCCATGGTGACGATAACCGGCATGATCGTGCTGTCGGAAATTGGCATCAATATCGGCCCGCTCATTGCCGGTGCCGGTGTGCTTGGTTTGGCGATTGGTTTTGGCGCCCAGAAGCTGGTGCAGGACGTTATCACCGGGGTGTTTATCCAGGTTGAAAATGCCATGAATACCGGGGATGTGGTAACGGTCGGTGGCGTGACGGGCACCGCCGAGCGGCTTAGTATCCGCTCTGTAGGGATTCGCGATTTGTCCGGGACTTATCACATCGTGCCGTTCTCCAGCGTGGATACCGTATCTAACTACATGCGCGAGTACGGCAACCATGTGGGCGAATACGGCATTGGCTATAACGAGAGCATTGACGAAGCCATTGAGCAGCTCAAACTGGCCTTTGAGGATCTCAAAGCCAGCGAAGAGTTCGGTACCAAGCTGCTGGCTGATCTCACCGTTGCGGGGGTTACCGCCCTGGCAGATAGCTCTGTGAACATCCGTGTGGTGATTAAAACCACGCCGGGTGATCAGTGGGCCGTCGGCCGCGCCTACAATCGTCTGGTTAAACTGCGCTTTGATGAGGCGGGTATCGAGATCCCCTTCCCGCACACCACGCTCTACTTTGGCGATAACAAAAACGGCAATCCACCGCCTGCCCATGTGCGGGTATTGGAGTCGACTGCTAAAGAGAAGAAGGTGGAGGAGTCAGCAGTTGCTACGCCAGCTGCTAAGAGCGACACTCCAGAAGGAGTGCAGCAAACCAACGAGCCTGATCATCTGAAACCCGACCACGATGATGTCGATGAAACCTAAACGGTGTTCATCTTAACCTTCAGCAGGGCCGCCTTCGGGCGGCCCTGCTGCGTTTGGAGCAGAAGCAATTTTAAGCCGAGTCATTAAGCAGAGTTCTTAAGCCTAGTTATTCAAGCAGAGTAATTTTCCGAGTGACGCCCCTCTAAATTGATTGACTCCCCGCCATCGACAAACAGAATCTGCCCCGCTACAAAGGGATTGTCCAACAAGTAGTGCAAAGCTTGTACAAGATGGTCGGGGTGACCCTGGCGCTTGAGCGGAATGCCTTCAATACGCCACTCGATATAGGCGCTAGTGCGCTGGGAAGCGGGCAGTACCACGCCGGGGGCGATGCCGTTAATGCGAATGCGCGGTGCGAACTCCAGAGCCGCCATACGAGTCATCTCCGCCAGGCTTTTTTTAGATAGCAGATACGCCGCGTAAGGGTATTGGTGGTAGGCCACTTTGTTATCGATGATATTAATCACCTGGCCCTCTTTCACCTCTTTGGCAAAGTGGCGTGTCAGCAGTAGTGGGGTAAACATATTGACCCTAAACTGCGTCTCCAGCATCGCCAGCTCGGTCGCCGCGATCAGCGCAGGTTCGTAGGCAGAGGCGCTGTTCAGCAGCAAATCAAGCCCAGGAAAACGGCTTTTTGCTGCCTGAATTAAATCTCGCGGTTCATCGCTTAAAAAATCGCAGTGAAATATTTCACACTCCCGTCCTTTTGTGCGAATGCTGTTGGCGACCTCTTCCGCCTCTTCGCGGGAGCGATTAACGTGTAGTGCAATATCGAAACCGGCATCAGCCAACGCTTCGGAGAAGAATCGGCCCAAGCGGGTAGCACCGCCGGTTACCAGAGCAGCTTGTTGGTGCATAAAGCGTTCCCTACAGTTTTATTGGTATAGGAGGACTTTCTGCGTGAGTGCAGCGTTTGTCAATAACTTATACAGAGCTTACACGAGGCGCTAGATTTGGAGGTGTTAAAAAAGTGCCCTACTCTAGGGTAGTTCTACAAGGCGTCACTTTGAACAGGATGTCGCTATGCCACCCATGTCTTTACCTTCCGAACATGCCGCTCAGCTTCATGAGTGTTTTATCTCACTGGGATCCAATATCGACCCTGACCACTATTTCGTTCAAGCACTTGAGATTATCAGCCGCGAGTGCGTGTTGTTGGCACGTTCAAAAGCTATTCGTACAGCGCCTGTGGGGTACCAGCATCAGCCCGATTTCTTGAACGCCGCACTGTTGGTGAACACGCCGCTTGAACGTGAAGCGTTTCGCAATTATCTCAAAGGGGTAGAAGATCGTCTGGGCCGTGTGCGAGGTGCAATTAAATCGGGCCCGCGGACTATGGATCTAGATATCGTGGCGTGGGATGGGGAGATCGTTGATGATGGCTACTTCCAGCACGACTACGTGAGAAAACCGATCGATGAAGTACTGATTAGCAGCGGCCGCACCCTGGAACCTTCAAAGCACTTATGATTTTTGTTTACAGGCCGATAATAACGCCATAGCCACCAGGTTTTAGGTGGGCTAACTTCCTCCGGAGGCGTGCGTTGCTCAGCCTAAATACCAATGTGATGTCGCTTATCGTGCAGAACAATCTGCGCGGCAGTCAGCAGGCCATGCAGACAGCCATGCAGCGTCTCTCTTCAGGGCTGCGTATTAATAGCGCCAAGGATGATGCCGCCGGTCAGGCGATTGCCAATCGTATGACCGCGCAAATCAAAGGCATGACCCAGGCGATCCGTAACACCAATGATGGCATTTCAATGGTGCAGACGGCGGAAGGCTCACTCAATCAGATTAACGACAACCTGCAGCGTATCCGTGAGCTGAGTGTACAAGCGGCTAACGGCACGAACTCTTCCGATGACCTTGTTTCTATCCAAGACGAAATCGATCAACGTTTAGAAGAGATTGAGCGCATCGCCGAGCAGAGTAATTTCAACGGCATTGGGCTGATTGATGAGTCAAAATCGTTAAATATTCAGGTGGGTGCTAACGATGGCAATGTCATTGCGGTGCGTTTTGAAGGGATGAGCTTGCTGGCGCTGGGCCTGGAGGGCTTTAGCGTTTTGGAAGGAAGCGCGACAGAGAGCCCGCTGGCGGCCATGGATGACGCTATCAAGCGCGTAGATCGTCAGCGCAGCTATATGGGCGCCGTGCAGAATCGCTTTGAAAGCGTGATTGATGGGCTTAATACCAACATTATCAACAGTTCCGCTGCCCGGTCGCGCATTCAGGATGCCGACTACGCTAAGGAAGTCTCCAATCTTATTCGTGCACAGATCCTGCAGCAGGTAGGCATCGCTATGTTAGCCCAGGCCAACCAGCAGCCGCAGATGATTCTGCGGCTTCTGGAAAGGTTATAAAATTGATAGGGCTTTCAATCAGACTGGACTGCTGAGCTAGTCAATAATCCCCTGTTCACGGGCCATGGCGTAGGCTGCCTGCGGACCATTCCAGAGTGACGGCATTAGTATCAACGAGACCGGAATCGCAGTAATCACAATGAACTGCTGTAGCGCGCCAATTTGACCTGCGCCCATATACAGCAGTACCGCAGCCATCAGCGCCATGGCGATTCCCCAAAACGCCCGCATGACCGGGCTGGGGTTATCATGGCCCGCGCCTACTACCGCAATGGCGTAGCTCATCGAGTCTCCGGTGGTGGCAACGAAAATGGTGGTCAGCATCAGGATCGCCAGTGCCATCCAGGTACCGCCGGGCAGTGCCTGGGCAACGGTTAAGGTAGCTACATCAAACTGGAAGTTGTTGAGCGCTTCGGTCAGGTCAATCACGCCGGTGAGCTGATAATAGATACCTGAGCCGCCGAGCAGGGTAAACCAAACGGTGGTGGCAATCGGCGCCAGGATCGCTACCGCGATGATCATTTCGCGGATGCTGCGACCGCGGGAAATACGTGCCACAAAAATAGCCATCAGTGGCGCGTAGCCAATAAACCAAGCAAAGAAAAATACTGTCCACCACTGCATCCACCATGCCGGAGCGGTCTCTGCGGTCATTGTGGCCATGGTAAAGAATTCGCTGATATACGCGCCCATACCTGAAACGTAGCTATTGACTAAAAACAGCGTCGGGCCAAAGACAATAATGACCGCACCAATGGCTAGCGCCAGTAGTACATTAAAGCGGCTAAGCAGTTGAATACCTTTGTGGACACCGCTCATGGAAGAGAGCACATAGATGCTGCCGAGCACGGCAAGAATGATCAACTGACCGGGATAACCTTCTGGTAAGCCAAACAGTTCGTGCAGGCCGAAGCTGACCTGGGTAGCCAGAAAGCCAATCGGGCCCACGGTGCCCGCAACTAAAGAAATCACGCAGCAGGCATCGACAATGCCACCAAGTGGGCCGCGCATTAGGCGCTCCCCTAGTACTGGGTAGAGCAGGGTACGCGGCTGAAGAGGTTGCCCCTTCACGTAATGGGCGTGGGCGAGAACCACTGCCGTTAACGATCCTAGTACTGCCCAAGCCATAAAGCCCCAGTGCATAAAGGACTGTCCCAGGGCGCCGGAAACGGCCTCAGCCGTGCCTGCTTCGCTCTCAAAGGCGGGAGGTGTTACCACAAAGTGGTATACCGGCTCGCCAGCTGCAAAGAACACCCCGCCGCCTGCCAGCAGAGTACACAGAATAATCGAAAGCCACTTAAACGTGCTCATTTCTGGTGCATCGAGATTGCCGATTTTCGCTTTAGCGGCGGGTGTCATAGCCAAGCCGATGGCGATGAAGAAGGTCAATAGGAGTAGCAGTTGAAAGTAGCTTCCTAATACTAACGCGGTCCAGGCGAAACCCGCGCTGATACTGTCAGCGACTAGCGTTAGGTCGTAAAGCGACAAAGCGAGAAAGGCGACGATGAAGCCAATACTGAATATCAGCACAATTGGATCGCCGAGCGAAAACCTTTGGGAGCCCTCTACGTTGGGGCTAGGCTGGGGCATGTCAAATACCTTATGGGGAGCGGGGGAAGTGGAGATAACAGCCTATCAAAGCGCGCCGTTAAGCTGTTTAACGGCGCATAGTCGTCAAGGTAGTTACTGATTGATGCTGGTGAAATAACGGATAAAAAAAAGCGCCATTCAAGGAATGGCGCAAGACAGGAAACTGAGCGTAGTATATCGACAATTTAGACCAACGTCTAATATGTTTTAACTTGGTGCATAGTCCAGGTGCAAATGCACTGTTTTGGCCATGCGGCGGTAGGTGGTGATACCTGGGTGGAAATATAACGGTTTGAAAATAAAGTAAAAATCCAATAATGGCAGTATTGCTGCAATGCTAAAGCATATTTTGTATACAAGGTATGCTCACGATGATGACCTCCACTTCGAAACGCCGTTTTTCTCCTGCGCGCCTGTTGACTGGCTGCGCGACAGCGTTGGTTTTATTTCCGGCTGTTAGCCATGCCAACGACACCCAAATACGTTTTCAGCTGGATTGGCGCTTTGAGGGCCCCTCCGCGCCGTTTTTAATGGCTGCTGAGAAAGGCTACTTCGCTGATGAAGGGCTGGACGTTCAGATCGATTCCGGCAGCGGCTCGGCGGGGGCGATTAACCGCGTGGCGTCTGGGGCCTACGAAATGGGCTTTGGCGATCTGAATGCGCTGGTCGAGTTTCTCGCTGAAAATCCCGATGGCCCTGGTATTCAGGGCGTCTATATCGTCTACGACGGCACACCCGCTGCAGTGTTTGCGCGTAAAGAGAGCGGTATAGAGAGCCCGGCTGACTTAGCCGGTAAAACCATCGCCGCTCCCGCCTTTGACACCGGTTACCGCGCCTGGGGCGTGTTTGCTGCCGCTAATGATCTTGAAGCCGACGCGGTGGAGTGGCAAAACGTCGACCCCACGCTGCGTGAAACGCTGCTCACCCGGGGCGATGTGGATGCCATCACCGGTTTTTACTTTACCAGCCTGCTCAACCTTGAAGAGCGGGGGATGAGTGAAGAGGAACTCACCATCATGCCGTTCCCCGAATACGGCGTGCCGCTTTATGGTAATGCGATCATCGCCAGTGAAGCCTTTGCAGAGGCTAATCCCGACGCCGTGCAGGGCTTTCTACGCGCCTTCAACCGCGCCTTGGGGGAGACCATTGCGGATCCTGATGGCGCCATTGAGTACGTCAAAAATCGCGATGGCCTGATTGATGTAGAGATGGAAACCCGGCGCCTGAAGCTTGCCTTGGAGAGCGTCGTCGATACCCCCGATGCCCGTGAGCATGGCGTAGGTGGCGTAGATGAAGCGCGCTTGGAGCAGGCCATTCAACTGGTCGCCGACGCCTATGACCTGCCCGCCGTGCCTTCGCCAGACCAGGTGTTTAACTCAAGCTACTTACCTACTCAGGAAACGCGCAGGCTGTTTTCGGCAGAGGGTGAATAAGCATGTCGGCAGCCTTCGTCACCTTTGATGACGTTAGCCTGGCCTACGATGCGTCGGGCAACGCCATTGAAGATATCAACTTGAGTATCCACGAAGGCGAGTTCGTCGCTTTCGTGGGCCCCTCCGGCTGCGGTAAATCGACCTTTATGAAGCTTTGCACCGGTCTGCATGCGCCTACCACTGGTGCCGTGCGAGTGGATGGAGAGCCGGTTACAGGCCCACTGAAGATCTCCGGCATGGCGTTTCAAAATGCCAACCTGCTGCCCTGGCGCACCACCTTGGATAACGTCTTGCTGCCGCTGGAGATCGTCAAACCTTACCGCCATCAGTTTCGTAAGCGGCGCGAAGAGTTTGTCGGCTGGGCACGCAAGCTGCTCAAGACTGTAGGGCTTGAAGGCTACGAAGATCAGTACCCGTGGCAGCTTTCTGGTGGTATGCAGCAGCGGGCCTCGATCTGCCGGGCGCTGATTCACCAGCCGCGTTTACTAATGCTGGATGAACCCTTCGGTGCGCTGGATGCGTTTACCCGCGAAGAGCTGTGGTGCGTGCTGCGCGACCTCTGGGAGGCGCAACGCTTTACGGTAGTGCTGGTGACCCACGACCTGCGCGAGGCGGCGTTTCTGGCCGATACCGTCTACATCATGAGCCGCCGCCCTGGCCGGGTGATCGAGCGCCGTCAAATCGAGTTGCCGCGCCCCCGTGCGCTGGAAACCACCTACCAAAAACCCTTTATTGATCTGGTTCAGGAGCTGCGGGCTCAAATTGGCGAAGTGCGCAGCACTTGATACCCGCACTTAATGGTTATTCAGCAGCTTATGTGGGAGGCCGCTTCCAGCGGGCGAAGGGTGCCGCAGGCACCCCCGGCTATAAAGCTGGCAGCCTCAATGGTCGCGAGCTAAAGCTACCTCCCACCGAAGGCTGTTATCAGGCTGGCAAAGCCAATTGCACGCTTAGTTACAAGAAACCTACTTAATATCAGTACTAAATAAAAGGTACATTTATGGCACAGAATCCCCCGTTAATTGAACGACTGGCGCCGTGGATAGCGGTGGTGGCGCTGGTCATCATCTGGGAAATCACGGTGCGGGTGTTTGACGTGCCCAGCTTTATCTTCCCAAGTGCCTTGGAAACTGCCCAGGCGCTGGTAACTTATTCCGGGCCTATCGCCATGCACTCCTGGCAAACCTTCTGGACAACGCTGATTGGCTTTGGTCTGGGCGTTGCCGTTGGGCTGGTGTTGGGGTTTATTATCGGCTCTTCACGCTTTCTGTATAACGCCTGCTACCCGCTGCTGGTGGGCTTTAACGCGATTCCCAAAGTGGCTTTTGTGCCCATTCTGGTCGTCTGGTTTGGGATTGGTTCGGTGCCGGCGATACTCACCGCCTTTTTAATCTGTTTCTTCCCCATCGTGGTGAACGTGGCTACCGGTTTAGCCACGCTGGAGCCCGAGATGGAAGACGTGCTGCGGGTACTGGGCGCGCGGCGTATGGACGTGCTGCTGAAAGTAGGTCTGCCGCGCTCGCTGCCGTATTTCTTTGCCTCACTGAAAGTCGCTATCACGTTGGCATTCGTGGGTACGGTGGTGTCAGAAACCGTCGCCTCCAATCAGGGCATTGGCTACCTAATGATGAGCGCCGGTTCACAAATGCGCATGGGGCTGGTCTTTGCCGGGCTGCTGGTGATCAGCGCCATGGCGATGGTGATGTACGAGCTATTTGCGCAGTTGGAAAAACGCATGACCGGGTGGGCACACCGAGGGCAGAATCGTTAAGCCAGTCTTGGACTTACCAACGGTAGAGCAAAGACGCACTGGTGGTCGTATCTGTGCGTACGTTGGTTTCATCAGGTGGCTGTGAGTTGTGCTTGATTTCGTGCGATAAGCGCAGCGATAACTTTGAGTTAAGCCTCGCTGTAAGCGCTGTCAGCGACCGAGAGGTGATGTTTTTATCGGTATACTCCACCGACATTTCCTGCTGAATATCAGCGTAGTCCGAGAACCACCAGCGATAGTCCAGCGCGGTGTAAGTCACCATTAAGCGTTCATCATCGTACTCGCGCAGCCGGTCATGACGATAACCCGGGCCCGCTTCCAGCGACAACGTATGGGTGCCGTTCTCCAGAATTTGGCGCCCGTAGCCACCAATCGCGGAGAGCTGCTGATCGTAACCGGCAAAGCGATCCTTTTCCCAGCGGGCAAAGCCAAACAGGTAGTGGGGGCCATCCAGCTCATAGCGTTCGCGTCCGGCGACTAGGTACTGCTCGGCGCTGGTTTCATTATCCTTGGTAACGTTTCTCACTTCACCTCGCAGCGAGTAGGTGAAGTTTCCGGTAAGCCACGTCAGCCGCGTTTTGCCGATCAGCGTCTGGCTATCGGTATTGCCCGAAAGGCGGGTGAAGCCCAACTCAGCATCGCCGCTGAATACGGGGGCATCTTCCTGGGGAGGCGGTGGTGCGTAGAACGGGTTGGCATAAGCCGCGGTTAGCCATAGAGGCCAGCAGGCCAGCAAAAGTATCCATCGAACGATCGCCACTACATCCCTCCTTGGTTTCGGCATTAGGCCATTATATCAGCGAACGATGACTCTGGGGTGACGGCGATTAACGCCGTTGGCTGGCGCGTGCCATAATGGCGTGGTCACGCATTTCGAGTCTACCTATGAGCGCTTCCCGCCCCCGAACGTTAGCCGACCTGCAGCGCTGGCGCCGAACCCGCGCAAGACGCAGCTGGTACAAACGCAGCTTTCGCGTCCAGGTGATGCTGTTAGTCGGGCTACTGCTGGCTGGCATGCTACTGGCACAGGGTACGTATCTCAATCACCGCAAGGCGGAAATTATTAGCCAGCAGATGGGCGAGCGAGCGCTGGCAGTGGCCAAAACGGTGGCGTCGATGCCGCAAATTATTAATGCCTTCGCGATCCCCGACCCATCTTTCATTATTCAGCCCCTCGCAGAGCGCGTTCGCCATGAAACGGGAGCGCGCTATGTCGTTGTGGGCAACGCCCAAAGTATTCGCTATTCCCACCCCGTACCGGAGCGGATTGGGAAACCAATGGTGGGGGGCGATAATGATCAGGCGCTGATTCATGGCCAGTACTATGTATCCGAGGCAACCGGGTCATTGGGCACCGCCATTCGTGGCAAAGCGCCCATTTGGGACGAAGAGGGCAATATCATTGGCTTGGTCTCCGTCGGTTTTATGATGGATCGCG
Source organism: Halomonas sp. FeN2 (assembly GCF_020595105.1). Lineage (NCBI taxonomy): Bacteria > Pseudomonadati > Pseudomonadota > Gammaproteobacteria > Oceanospirillales > Halomonadaceae > Halomonas > Halomonas sp. FeN2. Next base: position 2,168,385 of record NZ_CP074200.1, on the reverse strand, counting down.
TGGCCATGGACGTAGCCCGCTATAACAGCTTTGGCTGGGCGCTGGTGGCGCTGATGATTTGTCTCGGCTTTGCCGGTGCCTATTGGCTATCGCAGCATCTTAAAAAGGTCATTTTGGGCCTGGAACCCTACGAAATTGCCCGCTTGGCCATGGAAAAAGAGGCCATTTTGCAGTCGATCCACGAGGGCATTCTGGCGGTTAATCGTGAAGGTCATATTACCTTGGTCAACCAGCAGGCGCGGCGCTTTCTCAACTTAGACGATGAGCACGTGCTGCTGGGGCAGCCCATCCGTGAGGTCGTGCCTAATTCGCGGCTGCTGGAGGTGCTCCGACGTGGTGAGCAGGAGTTCGACCAGGAGATGTGGCTGGGCGATCACCCGGTAGTGGTTAACCGCGTGCCGATTCTGCACGAAGGTGAGATTGAGGGGGCGGTGGCCACTTTCCGCAGCCGTCGCGAGATCGTGGATCTATCTCACGCGCTAACCCAAGCCAGCCGTGACGTGGATATGCTGCGCGCTCAGGCCCACGAGTTTTCCAATAAGCTCTACACCATCTCTGGGTTACTGCAATTAGAGCGCATCGAGGAAGCCTTGGCGCTGATCCATCAGGAAACCGAACGAGCCCAGGCGCAGATGAGCTTTTTAATGCGCAACGTTGCCGACGCCGTGCTTAGCGGTACGCTACTGGGTAAACTTACCCGCGCGCGGGAACTGGGCGTATCGCTGGAAATCGATGAGCAAAGCTCGCTCTCCTGCCCGCTAACGCCCACTGGCCAAGAGGTGATGATGAGCGTGGTGGGTAACCTGCTGGACAACGCCTGCCACGCAGCGCTGAATGGGCCGAGTAACGAGCCCAAAGTACGCCTGTTTTTTACTGATTTGGGCGAGCAACTGCTGATCGAAGTGGAGGACAACGGGCCCGGAGTGCCTGCTCAGTTAGCTGAGTCGATTTTCCAGGAAGGCTTTTCGACCAAAACGGGTAAACACCAGGGCATTGGCCTGGCGCTGGTGGCCAGGCTGTGCCGTCAGCACGGCGGCGCCGTGACCCTGGAGGAGAGCGAACTGGGCGGCGCGTGCTTTATCGCGGTGCTCGACCGCTCGCTGTGCGCGCAGCAAGACCAACAGCAGTCTCTCGGATACTCTTAAAAACAACAGTCTCAACAACAGTCTCAACAACAATTTCAAAACAGTCTCGAAAATAGTGACCACGACGGCTAGGGGGAACGCAATGTCTGATGGGCAGTATGGCATTTTGGTCGTTGAAGATGATTTTCGCATTGCCGATATCCACAGAGCCTTCATTGAACAGAGCGATGGCTTTTATGTAGTGGGCATGGCGCGCAACGGCAGTGAAGCCAAGGCTATCATGGCGGAGCAGGCTGCCAGTATCCATTTGATTTTGCTAGACGCCTACCTTCCCGATGTTGAAGGCTTGGAGCTGCTATGGGCAATTCGCCGCGACTACGTGCATGTGGATATCGTCATGGTCACCGCTGCCCGGGAAGTGGAAACCATCAGCGAGGCGCTGCGCGGCGGTGTATTCGACTACCTGATCAAACCGATTGAGGCCGTGCGAATGACGCAAATGCTGACTCGCTTCCGGCGCGAGCGTGAAGCGTTGGCCAACCGCGCCGAGATGAATCAGGATGAACTGGACTCCGTGCTAGCGCGCCTGAAGCCTGGCGAGCCGTTGCGTGCTAAAAGCCAAACCTCGTCTCAAACCCTGCCTAAGGGTATTGATCGGCTGACGCTGCGCCGGGTGATTGATGCCCTGGCCGATGCTCCCGACTCCCTCACCGCCATGCAGATGGCACGTACCATGGGCGCCAGCCGCTCAACCGCACGCCGCTATTTAGAGTTTTTAGTCGCCGAGCAGGCAGTCAGTGCCGAGCTAGGCTATGGTGATGTAGGGCGGCCCGAGCGTCGCTATCGGCTGTTGGAGGCGGCACACGAGTGGCTCAACACTCTATGAAGTAATGTTGTAAGTAAGTGGGCGTGAACAAAATGAACAAAATAGCCATAAAGAACATTTTGTCTTTTATGCGCACAAGCTTGTCGGTCAGGGTAGTGGTCTTCTAACGTTCGCGGCGTGCAGTCTCACAATAAGAAGCTCTACACAGCAAACTCATCACACAACAAAACTGATACGTGGAGAACGCCATGATTCACAAGCCTGCCTTTAAATATATAACCCTGCTGGCCCTTCCACTGGCGGCAGTTACAACCTTCTCTAGCACTGCCGCTGCCTTCGAACCGGAGGGTAAGGTGGAGTGTATCGCTCCGTCCGACCCAGGCGGCGGCTGGGACTTTACCTGCCGCAGCGTGGGGAATGTCATGCAGGAGCTTGATCTAGTACCGGCGAATGTACAAACCATCAATATGGCTGGCGCTGGTGGCGGCGTGGCGTTTGCTCATACTGTAAGCAAGCGCGCCGGTGACGACCATCTGCTGGTAGCGGCGTCCACGGCTACTACGACTCGTCTGGCTCAAGGACAATTCCCTGGGCTGACCGCCGATCAGGTCAATTGGATCGGTGCTCTAGGTGCGGATTACGGGATTATCGCCGTAGCCGCTGATTCCGAGATCGATGACCTGAATGAATTGATGGACTCACTTAAGGAAGACCCGCGTAGTGTCAAGTTCGCCGGCGGTAGCGCTAAGGGCGGTTGGGATCATCTTAAAGTGTTGATTGCTGCTCAGGCAGCCGATGTCGAGAATCTTCCGCGCATTGCCTACCTTTCGTACAACAATGGTGGTGAAGCGTTAACCCAAGTGATCGGCGGGCACGTAGACGCCTTTACCGGTGATATCACCGAAGCCCAAGGGTTTATGGAGTCTGGCGACTTGCGCGTCCTAGCGGTACTCTCCGAAGAGCGCCTACCGGGCGACCTGTCTGATATCCCCACCGCACGTGAGCAAGGCATCGACGCCCTTGGCCCCAACTGGCGCGGCTTTTATATGCCTGCGGATGTCTCCGAAGAAGCTAAAGCGTATTGGACCGATGCCATGGACACTATTTACCAGAGTGAAGAGTGGCAGAATGTCATGGCTCAAAACGGTTTGATGCCTTTCCACATGACCGCTGGTGAGTTTGAAGAGTTTGTACTCAACCAGATCAGTGACATTGAACAGCTCTCTAAAGATATTGGATTGATTCAGTAATGACTTTCAATGACCGCATCTTTGGGGTCTTGATGATCGTCCTGGCCGTTGCGTACGGCTGGGCCGCGACTCAGTTCCCAGAGCCGTTTGGTGGGGCCGAAGCCGTCGGCCCTGACACTTTTCCGAAGCTGCTGGCCGTGGTACTGGCAATTTCCAGCCTTTATCTGATTGTACGCCCTGATCCCGACAACGCCTGGCCTTGGAGCCGTACGGGTGTCGAGCTCATTATCGCCGTGGTGGTGCTGATCTTTTACGCCATGCTGCTTCAGCCGCTGGGCTTCATTATTAGCACCACGTTGGCGGTGGGGACGCTTTGCTGGCGAATGGGGGCTCGTCCACTCAATGCTTACATTACTGGGGCAGTCTCGGCAGTGGTGGTGTACTTCCTATTTAGTTTTGCACTTGATCTCGCCTTGCCGCTGGGTCTGTTGTCATTCCTGGAGGTGAACTAATGGAAACTCTAGGTTATTTGATGGATGGTTTTGGCGTTGCTCTGCAGCCCCATAACCTAATGTTCGCCCTGCTGGGTGCTTTTCTAGGCACCTTGATCGGCGCCTTGCCGGGATTAGGCCCGGCCAATGGTGTGGCCATCCTGATTCCGCTGGCGTTCAGTTTGGGACTCGCACCAGAAACCGCCCTGATTATGCTGACCTCGGTGTATGCGGGTGCCATGTACGGTGGGCGTATTTCATCGATTCTGTTGAATATTCCGGGCGATGAACCGGCCATGATGACCTGTCTTGACGGCTATCCTATGGCCCAAAAAGGCAAGGCGTCGGAGGCGCTCGCTATCTCGGCGGTGGCCTCCTTCATTGGCAGCCTGGTGGCCACCGTCGGTTTGATCCTGCTGGCGCCGCTGCTGGCTAATTTCGCTCTGACGTTCGGCCCTGCGGAGTATTTCGCGCTCTTCCTGCTGGCGTTCGCTACCTTAGGTGGCATCACCGGCAAAAACCCTGTTAAAACAGTAGTCGCCGCCAGTATTGGCCTAATGATCGCCACGGTGGGTATCGACAATACCGGCGTGCAGCGCTACACCTTCGGGGTGCTCGAACTTTTTGAAGGCGTGGACTTCATCATTGCTATCGTCGGTCTGTTTGCCATTTCTGAACTGCTGTTTTTCATTGAGGAGCGGGCAGGTGGTGGTAAGGAAAAGATGAAGGTCAATAAGCTTTCGCTCTCTTGGAAAGATATCCGCGATATTCTACCCACCAGTTTCCGTGGCGGGGTGCTGGGTTTTGTCGCCGGTGTGCTACCGGGTGCCGGTGCTTCGTTGGGTAGCTTTATCAGCTATACCCTTGAAAAACGTGTGTTGGGTAAGAAAGGCTATTTTGGACAAGGTGATCCGCGCGGTGTGGCGGCGCCTGAAGCGGGTAACAATGGTGCGTCCAGCGGTGCTTTAGTCCCTATGTTGACGCTAGGCGTGCCGGGTAGTGGTACCACGGCGGTGCTGCTGGCGCTGTTGATTTCATTGAATATCACACCAGGACCTTTGATGTTCACCCAGAATGCCGACATCGTCTGGGGCGTGATCGCGGCGCTGCTGATCGGTAACTTTTTGCTGCTGATTCTAAACATTCCGTTGGTGGGCATCTTCGTCAAGCTGCTGTCCGTACCGCCGATGTACCTACTGCCGATCGTCACGATGATCGCTTTCGTGGGTATCTACTCGATCAGTAACACCATCTTTGACCTCTACTTCATGGTGGCCTTTGGAGTGGGTGGTTACGTCCTGCGTAAGCTTGAGATTCCGCTGGTGCCAGTGATTCTTGGCTTGTTGCTGGGGCCTGAGATGGAGAAGAACCTTCGCCATGCCATGGATATCTCCGATGGCGACTGGATGATCCTATGGGACAGCGGTCTGGCTATCGGCCTTTGGGTCTTTGCTGGGTTGGGCTTGATCTTGCCTTATATCTTGGGTCCCCTTTTGCGACGCGGGATGAAGGCAACCCCCAATTCAGGTTCGCCTGAAAGCGATTAATACCCGAATAGATCAATCACAATCACCGGGGCGTCGACGAAAGTCGACGCCCCTTTTTTATAGGCAACATCTATAGAAGAAGTCCAAGGCTTCTGTTATCTGCTCTTTCTTACCTATTTTTTTAACTAATAATAAAGAATGGCTTTGTAGTCAATAAGTAACTAATGCGTTAATGCTCTGTATTTCAAAAGTTCAAGTTCTTAGTTGGTGCACTGTCTTTTATTGGTGCATTGCGAGGGTGCTTTAGCTGCGTTCTTGCGCTTTATTTTGGTGCATGCGGTGAGTGTTGAGATTTTCTGTTGATTATTAAGTGGCTGATTAAATAGCTATAAAGCAACTTTGTGTCAATCTGGCGCACCCCTTGCAGGTGTTAATGGCTAGTGGACGTATTGGGGGAGCTAACACAACAGCCCCAAGCGCGAAGCCAACCATCAAGCCCCAATCATAAGGGGTGCAAGGAGATTAACAATGAACACTCTCAAACGCTCGACACACCCTCGCCCCTTCCTTTCAAGTGGCCGCTTCGCGACCGCTTTACTCACCGCTGCCATCATGAGTGCCAGCACCCAGGCCATCGCCCAAGACGATGACCCGATCAAAGTCGGTATCCTGCACTCACTCTCTGGCACCATGGCGATCAGTGAAACCGTCCTCAAAGACACCGTCGAAATGCTTATTGAGCAGCAGAACGAAGCCGGTGGTTTGCTGGGCCGTCAGTTAGAGGCCGTGGTGGTTGACCCGGCGTCTAACTGGCCGCTGTTTGCCGAACGCGCCCGGGAGCTACTAGACCAGGAAGAAGTGGACGTGATTTTCGGCAACTGGACGTCGGTTTCGCGTAAATCCGTACTGCCCGTCGTAGAAGAGCTCAACGGCCTGCTGTTCTACCCGGTGCAGTATGAAGGCGAAGAGTCTTCTGAAAACGTCTTCTACACCGGCGCAGCGCCTAACCAGCAGGCGATTCCTGCGGTTGAATACCTTATCAACGAAGTCGGTATCGAGCGCTTTGCGCTAGTGGGTACCGACTATGTCTACCCGCGTACCACCAACCGTATCCTTGAAGCCTTCCTCAAGGATGAACACGGCATTGCGGAAGAGGACATCATGGTTAACTACACGCCGTTCGGTCACTCCGATTGGCAGAACATCGTGGCAGAAATTCGTCGCTTCGGTGAAGAGGGTAAACCAACTGCCGTGATCTCGACGGTTAACGGCGACGCCAACGTGCCGTTCTATACCGAGCTCTCCAACCAGGGTATCGACGCTGCCGATATTCCCGTCATCGCCTTCTCCGTGGGTGAGCAGGAGCTTACCGGTATTGATACCGGCCCGCTGGTGGGCCACCTGGCCGCCTGGAACTACTTCATGAGCGTCGATAACGACGACAACTACGACTTCATCGATGCCTGGATCGAGTACACCGGCGACGATATGGCAGTGACTAACGACCCAATGGAAGCGCACTACATTGGCTTCAACATGTGGGCCGAAGCGGTTCGCAAAGCGGGCACCACGGATGTCGATACCGTTAAAGACGCCATTATCGGTGTGACGGTGCCTAACCTCTCCGGCGGCTATGCGGCGATGATGCCCAACCACCACATCACCAAGCCGGTGTTGATCGGTGAGATTCAGGACAACGGCCAGTTCGATATCGTGTGGCAAACGCCGTCTACCGTGGCCGGCGATGCCTGGTCTGACTACCTGCCTGGCTCCCGTGACTTGATTGCCGATTGGCGTAAGCCGATGGAGTGCGGCAACTTCAACGTCGTGAACGGCTCGTGCGGTGGTAGTACCGCAGTAGAAGAAGCCGAAGCGGCACTCGCTGAGTAACGAATAACACCCCTTGCCGCGCCGCGGTTCGATGGTTGGCGCGGCAAGGAGCACGCTATCTTTCCCTCTTAGATAACCAAAGGAAGAACCCCATGAGGCGTTTCCTTTCCTTGGCGATGCTCTGTTTTCTGCTGTTGGGTATGACGCTCACCGCACAGGCACAATCAACAGACACCGCCAGCAGTTCCACGAATGATGAGGCCGCGCTCGAACTATTAGAAGCGCTGGACGTTGAATCCTACTCTGCCAAAGGCGAAGCCATCACCGCTATTCTGCAAAGCGACGACGAGCGCGCCCGTGATTGGCTGCAGGCCTTGCTGGATGGCCGCCTACAGCGCACCGAAGACGGCCGCTTTGTATTAGTGTTGGAGAACCGTGGCCGTGACTGGCCGGTGGCCGATGTTCTAACCGGCGAAGCGCTGGGCGAGATGTCTCGCCGTGATCTGGAGCGTATCGGTATTAACAACAACCTGCGTAATCAACTGCGCAGTGCCATTGCGGTCGTTGACCTCTACTCGCCTAACGTGGAACGCCGCCGCACCTCGGCCGAGCGCCTGCTAGGGGAAGTAGATGCTGAGCTGGTGCCGACCCTCGACGACTTGATTGCGCAGGAAGAGGACGAGCAGGTGCGCTATCGCCTGACCCAGGCGGTGGCGATTTATCGCGCTGAAGCGGGTGAAATAGCCGGGGTCGAAGCGCTGGATGGCAGCCTGCATCCGCGTTCGCGTGTGGCGTTGAGCCGGGCAGCCAATAGCGATGATCCCGTTGTTGCCAACGCCGCTGCCGCTTCCCTGGCGGGTATCGAGCAGCAGCTAAAAATCAATCGCGGTCTGGAAACGCTCTATTTCGGCTTGAGCCTTGGCTCGGTGCTGGTGCTAGCTGCCATTGGCCTGGCGATCACCTTCGGTGTCATGGGCGTCATCAACATGGCTCATGGCGAGCTGATGATGCTGGGTGCCTACACCACCTGGGCGATGCAGCAACTGCTGCCCGGCCAGCCTGGGCTGGCGTTGATTCTATCGATTCCCGCGGGCTTTATGGTTGCCGCTCTGGCGGGTGTGGCGATCGAGCGCGGCGTTATCCAGTTCCTCAAGGGACGCCCGCTGGAAACCCTGCTGGCGACCTTTGGTATCAGCCTGATTCTGCAGCAGCTGGTGCGCACGGTGATTTCACCGCTTAACCGTACCGTCATCACCCCTGAGTGGATGAGCGGTTCACTGGTGGTTAACGATGCGCTCTCATTAACGCTGAATCGTATGTACGTGCTCGGCTTTGCGCTAGTGGTGTTTGCGGGCCTGATGTTGATTATGCGCCGCACCCGGCTGGGGCTTGAAGTGCGCGCCGTGACCCAAAACCGCGCCATGGCCCGCTCCATGGGCATTCGTGCGACTCGCGTGGATATCATGACCTTTGCATTGGGCTCCGGCGTAGCCGGGCTTGCCGGGGTCGCGCTCTCCCAGCTCACCAACGTCGGCCCCAACCTGGGGCAGAACTACATCATCGACTCCTTCATGGTGGTGGTGTTCGGCGGCGTGGGCAACCTGTGGGGCACGCTGGTGGCTGGTCTATCGCTGGGGGTGATCAACCAGGTGCTGGAACCCTGGGCAGGCGCGGTACTGGCCAAAATTATCGTGCTGGTCTTTATCATCCTATTCATTCAAAAACGCCCGCGTGGACTCTTCCCGCAGAAGGGCCGGGCTGCGGAGGGCTAAACGATGTCATTAACGACCGAATCATCGACAAATTTTTGGCTAACACGCCCGTTCAGCGAACGCTCTACGCAGATTTTTCTCGGCGTGCTACTGGCCGCGCTGGCGCTGGTCACCCTGCTGCATGTGGCAGTGCCGCCGGATAACCCGCTTCATGTGGGGGCTTATACGGTTAACCTTTTCGGTAAGTACCTAAGCTACGCGCTGCTGGCGGTGGCGGTGGATCTGGTGTGGGGCTATCTGGGCATTTTAAGCCTCGGCCACGGTGCGTTTTTTGCTATCGGCGGTTACGCCATGGGCATGTACCTGATGCGCCAGATTGGCGATCGCGGCACCTACGGCCATCCGGTACTGCCCGACTTTATGGTGTTCCTCAACTGGGACAGCCTGCCGTGGTTCTGGCACGGTTTCGATATGGCCTGGTTTGCCTTTGCCATGGTGCTGCTGGCCCCCGGCCTACTGGCGCTGGTGTTCGGCTTCTTGGCGTTTCGCTCACGGGTCACCGGGGTGTATCTGTCGATCATCACCCAGGCACTGACCTTTGCCTTGATGCTGGCTTTCTTCCGCAATGAGATGGGCTTCGGCGGTAATAACGGCCTGACTGACTTCCGCGAGATCGTCGGTTTTGATCTACGCAGCGACGCCACGCGGTTAGGGCTTTTCCTGGCCACCGGGGTGGCCTTGGCGCTGGGGTTTATCCTTTGCCGCGCAATTGTCACCAGTAAGCTGGGCCGTGTGAGCGTGGCCACCCGCGACGCCGAGGCGCGCACGCGCTTTCTCGGCTATCGGGTCGAACGCTTTCAGCTGTTTGTGTTTGTGGTCTCGGCGATGCTGGCGGGCCTGGCGGGGGCGCTCTACGTGCCGCAAGTGGGTATTATCAACCCCAGTGAATTCTCGCCGATTTTCTCCATCGAGATTGTGCTGTGGGTAGCGTTAGGCGGTCGCGCCACGCTGTATGGCGCGGTGATTGGTGCCATTTTAGTTAACTACGCCAAAACTATCTTTACCGGCGTCATGCCCGATGCCTGGCTGTTTGCCCTGGGCGCGATGTTCGTACTGGTCACGGTGTTTCTGCCCAAGGGTGTGGCGGGGCTGTTTGGCTACCTCAAGCGTCGTAAGCGCGAGGATCAGACGACGGATCCTGACCATCAACACACGTCCAAGGAGGCCTCCGCATGAGTTTGCTGCAATCGCTGTCCCAGCGTGACCGGGTGTTCGATTTTATGGCGCCCCAAGCCTCACCGGTGGACGTTCGTCACGGGCCGATTCTTTATATGGAAGATGTCACTGTCAGCTTCGATGGTTTTAAAGCCATCAATAATCTTAACCTGACCATCAATGACGGAGAGCTACGTTGCATTATCGGCCCCAACGGGGCGGGTAAAACCACCATGATGGATATCATTACCGGCAAAACCCGCCCCACCAGCGGCAGCGTATGGTTCGGCAGTCGCCATAACCTGCTGCACATGAACGAACCCGACATCGCCAGCCTGGGCATTGGCCGCAAGTTTCAAAAGCCCACGGTCTTCGAAGCGCTCTCGGTGTTTGAAAACCTGGAGTTGGCCATGGCGGCGGACAAGCGGATTTTTCCCACCCTGACCGCCCGCATGACCGGCGAGATCAAAGACCGTATTAACGACGTGCTGGAAACCATCGGCCTGACGGAGTTGCGTCATCAGCCCGCCGGGATTCTTTCCCACGGCCAGAAGCAGTGGCTGGAGATCGGCATGCTGCTGATGCAGCGCCCGCGCCTGCTGCTGGTGGATGAACCGGTGGCGGGCATGACCGAGCAGGAGATGGAGCGCACTGCCGAGTTGCTCACCGGGCTGGCCGGTAAACAGTCCGTGGTGGTGGTGGAGCACGATATGGGCTTTGTGCGCTCCATCGCTCGCCAGGTGACCGTGCTGCACCAGGGCAGCGTGCTGGCGGAAGGCACCATGGATCAAGTCTCCAGCGACCCCAAAGTAATCGAGGTCTACCTGGGTGCCGATGACGAGGAGGCCGCCTGATGCTAGCCATTGAAAAGCTTAACCAGTTCTACGGCGAAAGCCACACCCTCTGGGATCTTGATCTTGAGGTGCCCGCCGGTCAGTGTACCTGCGTGATGGGACGCAACGGCGTGGGCAAAACCACGCTGCTGAAAGCCGTGATGGGCGAGGTGGCCGTCAAAAGTGGCGAGCTGCGCTACACCGCCGACACCGGCGAGATCGAGCTGACTAAAAAAGCCGTTGAGGCGCGCTCGCGGTTGGGAATTGGTTACGTGCCCCAGGGGCGGCAGATATTTCCGCTGCTGACCGTGGAGGAGAACCTGCGCACCGGCCTTGCCGCCCGCAGCGACGGGCTGAAAAAGATACCTGAGCGGGTCTATGAGCTGTTCCCAGTGCTTAAAGAGATGAAACACCGCCGTGGCGGCGATCTCTCCGGCGGGCAACAGCAGCAGCTGGCGATTGGCCGTGCGCTGGTCATCGAACCCAAACTGCTGATTTTGGACGAGCCAGGTGAGGGTATTCAGCCCAATATCGTCGCTCAAATCGGCCAAGTGATCCGTCAGTTGATCAACGAGGATGGCCTTACGGTGCTACTGGTAGAGCAGAAGCTGCCCTTTGCCCGTAAATACGCCGATCGCTTTGTGATCATGGATCGCGGTCGCCCGGTGGCCAAAGGTGAGATCAGCGAGCTCTCCAATGAGCTGATCAAGCAGCATCTGACGGTTTAAGTTATCCACACCCGGTTACCGCCTGCCCGGCCAAGCGGCTGTCGAAAGGCGGTCGCTTTTTTGCGCGCGGATGAGCGGTGTTTCCAAAAGCTGGGCTTCAAACGCTGGGCGGCGGCTCCACCGGCGCCTGGCGTGCCCGTTGGCGTTTGACCAGTTGGGTAATCACGCCGTAGCGTGGCCCTGCCAGAAAGGCGAGCATCAGGAATACGCCGGTCATGACGGCCATCATGCCGCCAATGGAGACGTTGAGAAACACGGCGAGGTAGTAGCCGGAAATACTCGAGGCGATAGAAATTAGCGCACCGATGATAAACATCATCCACAGCCGGTCGGTCAGCAAATAGGCGGCGGAGGCGGGAACGATGGCAAAGGCGATAAACAGCACCGCGCCTACCGCATCAAAGGCCGCCACGGCAGTGGAACTAGTTAGCATTAGCAGCACATAGAAAAGAATCGAGGGCATAAAGCCGAACGTTTTGGCCAGCGCCGGATCGAAGGTGGCCAGCTTCAGCTCCTTATAAAAGAGTCCGATAAACGCGTAGTTGAGCACCGTCATCACGCTCATCGATACCAGCGCCTGGGGGATGGGCAGGCCGAAGATGTCGACTGTATCCAGCCAGACAAAACCGATCTCACCGAGCAGCACAGTATGCGTGTCGATATGCACATCATTGGCATAAATATTCAACAGCAGTACGCCGATAGAGAACAGCGCCGGGAAGACCAGGCCAATAGCGGTATCCTGCTTGACCCGTTTGGTGCTCGCTAAGGCTTCGGTGAGCAGCACGGTTAACAGCCCGGTGAGGGCGGCCCCAATCAGTTGTACCGGCCCGCTCTGTTGCTTGGTCAGCAGCCAGACGATGACGATGCCAAACACAATCGAATGGCTGATTGCGTCGGATAACATGCTGTTGCCGCGCAGCACTAAAAAGGTACCCACCGCCGAGGAGGCGATGCCTACCATCGCGCCCACTAGCATAATGGGCAGGGCAGTTGTGGTCAGTAGCTCTGCCATCATGATGCTAATTCCTCAAAGGCCGCGACCACTCTTCTAGCCTCCGCCTGGCCCTGTGCCGTTAGCCCCCAGCCATCGTCGCCTGGGGTGGTACCGCGCCGAGAGCGGGTTAGGTAGCCTTGCTGCTTAAGCTTGTTGAGCATCCTGCGTGAACCGAGTGTTGAAGGGGCGCATGAGGGATCAGCCGAGTGTTTATATAGCGCATAAAGTAGCTGCTGTTTCTGCAGCGCTGACTTCTGGCGATAGTGCTTTATCACACCCCACAGCAGGCCACGGCCGGGCGCCAATGCCAACGATATCAGCACGATGACGGTTGCGGTAAGGACAATCAGCGGGCCGGTTGCCAGGCCCCGCGATAGGGTGCTGATGGTCGCCCCTGACACGCCACTGACAATACCGACGCCTGCGGCGATGGTGAGCATGCCGCCCAGGTGGCGGCTCCACTGTCGCGCGGCCGCCGCGGGTGCCACGATCATGGCGGCCATCAAAATCACACCGACCATCTGCAGGCCGACGACGACCGCTAGCGCCACCATAGCGGTGAGCGATGCTTCAATCACGGTGATAGGCATGCCGAGCGTGCGGGCGTACTCCGCATCAAAGGTGACCAGCTTGGCCTGTTTCCAGAAGACGGCAAGCAGTAGCAGCGTGACCAGCGTAATGCTGCCCATCACCCATAAGTCGGAGCGCAGCGTCGCGGCGGCCTGGCCGAAAAGAAAGGCCTCAAGACCGCCCTGGGAGGCGTTGTTGGTGCTCTGGATATAGGTGAGCAGAACGATACCCACGGCAAAAAAGATACTCAGGCAGGCGCCCAGGGCTGCGTCAGTTTTCAGGCGGCTTAAGCGCGTCAGCATCAGCATAATCAGCGCGGCGGCGGAGCCGGTGATCAGTGAACCCATAATAATCCCGCCAATATCTCGGCTGCCAGTGATGATAAAGCTTAAACAGATGCCGGGAAGGGCTGCGTGGGAAATCGCGTCTCCCAGCAGGCTTTGGCGACGCAGCACCGCAAAACAGCCCAGCGGGCCGCTGATCAGCCCCAGCAGCGAGGCGCCAATGACTACATTCTGAAAGGTGTAGTCAGATAAAAGCTCAAGCCACACCATGGGTTACTTCACCTTTGAGGCGGAAAACATTAACGATTCATTATCATTAAGTAGCGCGATTTGGCCGCCGTAAGCCTGGCGCAGGTGATCGATCTTGAACACCTCCTCGGCCTTGCCGCTGGCGATGACTCGCACGTTGAGTAGCAGTAGCCAGTCAAAGTAGGTGCGCACCGTTTGTAGATCGTGGTGTACCACGATCAGCGTCTTACCCGCGTCGCGCAGGCGGCGCAGGATATCGATAATGGCCCGCTCGGTGGTGGCATCGACGCCCGCCATGGGTTCATCAAGAAAATACACATCGGCTTGCTGCACCAGCGCACGGGCCAAAAATACGCGCTGCTGCTGGCCACCTGAGAGCTGGCTAATCTGGCGCTCGGCCAAGGCACTCATACCGACCATCTCAAGTGCTTCCTGCGCCTCGTGGCGCTCTTTTCGCCCCGGTCTTCTGAGCCAACCCAAGCGCCCGTAAAGCCCCATGGTGACCACATCCAGCGCAGTGGTGGGAAAATCCCAATCAACGCTTGAGCGCTGTGGCACATAGCCCACTCGTTTACGCTGCGTGGCGTAGGGCCGCCCATGCACCATCACCTCGCCTGACAACGACGGCACCAGCCCCAGTAGGCTTTTGATCAACGTGCTCTTGCCCGCCCCGTTAGGGCCGACAATGCCCGCCATGACACCGGCAGGGATATCCAGATCGATATCCCAAAGCACGGGTTGGTTATGGTAGCTCACCGTCAGGTTTTTAATGCTCAGTGCGGTGTCTGTAAGGTCGGATGTCGCCATGGATGCACTGCCTTATCGAATGCTTATTGAGCGAGTTGCCACTCGCTGGCCCAGTCATCTAGTGCCTTTGGCAGCGGCGCCAAGGAACCGCCTAGCGCCTCGACAATGTGCTGGGTATTACGGTAGATCATGCCCATATAGGTACCATCTACCGTGCCTTCATCGCCCATGGCGTCGGAATAAAGCTGGCCGCCGATGGTCACATCATGGCCGCGCTGCCTTGCAGCATCGATCACTGCCTGAATGGTGCGCGGGTTGATCGTGCTCTCGATAAATACCGCAGGCACGTTATGTGCAACGACGCTATCCGCCATGCTGCGAATATCGGCGATCCCGGTTTCGGTTTCGGTACTGATGCCCTGAATCCCTTCCACCTCAATGTCATAGGCACGGCCAAAGTAGCTGAAAGCGTCGTGGGCAGTGACAAGAATACGCTGCTCTTCGGGGATGCTGGCAATGCTCTCTTTAACCCACTCATGCAGGGCTAGCAACTGAGCCTGATAACGCTCGGTATTGGTTTCAATCGTCGTGGCGCACTCAGGGCGTGCTTCGCTCAATGCATCGCTCAGGGTGGGCAGTGTCTGGGCCCATAAAGAGACATCCATCCACAGGTGAGGGTCGACCCCGTAGACATCCTGAGCGGTGATCAACGACGCCGGATCAATGGAAGCGGGCGCCACGGCAAGCGTAGGTGTTCGTGCCGAGAAATTCTCCAGCACACTCCCCAGCTGTCCTTCCAATGAGTAGCCTGAATAGAGAATGTGTTCGGCGCCCCGCAGCAAGGCCACGTCGCTAGCGCTTGCCTGATACAGATGGGGGTCTACGCCGGGGCCCATCATGGCTTCCACATTAACGCATTCGCCGCCTACTTCCTGCGCTACATCGGCAATCATCCCAATCGTTGCCACCACGTTTAAGGGCGTTTCATCGGCAGTTGCCAACGCACTAAAAGGCAGCGTTCCCAATAGAATCACGGCATATTTTGTTGCCATTATTTAGCTCCAGACTCGTCATGAGGTAGATAGGTTGAAGTTGCTTTGTGTAAACTGATTGTCCTAGGGAAAGAAGTATAGCCTTGGCTAAGTTTGTGACGCTATCCATGCAATGTCAAGCGGATAAAAGGCGCTGAGGTGGGCTGAAAAGGGTATTTGAGTATTGCGGGAATAAACGTAAGACGGGCTACTAACGCGCCTTTGAAGTCTGCTAAGAACGGTTTAAGTTATCCACACCCGGTTCAAAGTCTTGGATCGGGTTGAAATGGCAGTGCCTCGGCCGTCGTGACGATTTGATCGAATAAAGGATCCGCCGGATTGAGCATGTAGTTGAGCTCTCTTGGCACGACCACGCTCGGCACTGCCAGTGCCAGACTTTGCTTGGATGCCAACCAGCCATCGCCAAGTTCAGCAGTCTCTGCAGGCGCTGGGGCTTCCTGCCAGTTTTCCGGTAGATCTTCTTCGCCAACGCTTAAAATACTCTCCGCTGGCAGCGTCAAACGCAGTAGCGCATAGGCGTTGAGCAGCCGATAGCTCTCCAGATGCACCATTATTTCCAGCAGCGCCAACGACTCGGAGCTTGCCACATACACACAGGCGTTACCGGGACTGTTCCAGCGCCCACCGTAAAGCCGTGCGCCTTCGCCATCAAACGCTGTTTCCTGAAACTTACGCTTAACCAGTCGATAGGCGGTGACCTCGTTCATACCGAGACCCCGTGCTCCAGCCGCCCGATCAGGTTCAACACCGTTTGATACTCTGCCGATGTGGCGCTCATTTCGACGGGGCGCCGCCCGCCTAGCCCGGCATTGGGTTTGAGCAGCCAGGCGCGAGCACTTTCAGCGTCACCCTCGAATAGATCCAGGGCCGCCTTGAAAAGCTCAGCAAAGCGATACAGCCGGTCGCTTTCCGCCATCTTGAAGCGGCCTGACTTGGCGCGACGGCTCAACGTGGCAGAGGGAATATCCACATAGCGCGCCAGCGCCTTCTGCTCGATACCTGATACCTTGGCTAGCCGGGGGTAAACCCGGTACTCCACGCCTTGATGCAATAGCTCATGCAACTTGCGGCCCCGTGCAGGCAGGCCAATCTGTTGCCAGAAGCCGGACGCCAAAGCTTTGGGGGGCTGGTATTGAGTGAAGTGGATATCCATGGCGCTATCCTCATTTGATACTTCAAAAGGCTATCAACTGGTGTACACGACGCTGTTGCCCTGGTCAAGTGATACCCAGGGTAGAGAGGTATTTGGGGGAATGATCTAGCAGGTGCCTGCTTATTCGCTAAAACCCTGCTCTGTGTTCGGTTTTAGGCGATTTTTTGCCTGTAACATTGATTGATTTCGCAATAAGAAGCAGGTGGGGTATGCGCTATAAAGATAAACATCAGCTCGCCGCCGAGTGGCAGACGCTTCTGGAGCGCACGCCCAAACCGTTGCGGCAAGCAGTCGAGACGTTGGTAGAGCACCACGGCCAAAACTTTGCTGACCACTTTTATCGGGTGATGCTGGAAGACCCCCATGCTTCGCTGTTCCTCTCCAACGCTCAAGTGGAGCAGCGTTTACACCCCTCAATGCAGCGCTGGCTGAAGGCCATGTTTGCCGTCGATCACGCCGATTTTGAGTCCCTGGTTGAGCAGCAGGAGAAAGTGGGGCAGGTGCATGCCCGTATCGATATACCGGTCAACCTGGTGCTAAGCGGAGCGCGGCAGCTTAAGCAGGCGTTTTATGAGCAGATCAACGCCACGTTCAAAAGCCCGCTATCGCCGGGGGATGCCTCGGTGTACGTCTCCGACCATATCGATATGGCCATGGAAATCATGAGCCACGCCTACTCGGTGGCCAGTGACCGTAATGCGCGCACTGAAGAAGCGTACAAGCTGTTTTCACTCACCCAGAACATTGGCGACGAGCGTGAACGCCAGCGTTCGGCGCTGCTGAACTGGGAAAACGCACTGATGTTTGCCGTCGCCGCCCAGCAGGATATCGCCACGCTGCCGCGGTTATCGAATTCCGATTTTGGTCTGTGGTACTTACATAAAGCATGCCATGCGTTTGAGGGCGCGCCGGAAATTGCCACTATCTCACGTCATATAAAGCAAGTGGATTGTGAATGGCTGGAAGTGCTGCTTCATGAAGATCCTAGCCAGCGGCTGAAAGCGCTCGGCGAGATTCGTGACGCTGCCCGTACGGTGTTGATGCTACTTGACGATGTGTTGCAGCGCGCCTCAGGTTTGGACGCAGGACGCGACAGCTTGA
The DNA here is from genome assembly GCF_020595105.1 of Halomonas sp. FeN2. Taxonomy (NCBI): domain Bacteria; kingdom Pseudomonadati; phylum Pseudomonadota; class Gammaproteobacteria; order Oceanospirillales; family Halomonadaceae; genus Halomonas; species Halomonas sp. FeN2. The sequence goes on along the minus strand of NZ_CP074200.1, from coordinate 2,150,835 downwards.
CCAGGTTACTCAACCGCAAATTTTTGTCAGTGGTGCTTAGCCGCGAAATAGACATCGCCCGCCACTCGGAGCACTGCTTTGCGCTGTTGATGGTCGATATCGACCACTTCAAATCGATCAACGATACCCATGGGCATGACGCTGGCGACAACGTACTGCAGCAGGTGGCAAGCATCCTTGATCGCTCCACCCGTGGGGGAGATTACGTGTTTCGCATGGGTGGCGAGGAGTTTTTGATTGTACTGGTCAATACTGACCACGACGGCAGCCGGTTATTTGCTGAGCGTTTGCGTCAATCGGTGGCCAAAGAAGCGATGCTTGCCGCCGCCGATACGCTGCTTAACGTGACGATTAGCGTGGGCGTCACGCTTCACGATGGTCACCCAGACTATCACCACTCCCTGCAGCGGGCTGATCAAGCCCTTTATGAAGCGAAGCGCGGTGGGCGTGACCGGGTCGTTGTGCAGTGATGGTGTGAAGAGTGAGTGCAGGCTGAGCGCTAAAACAGTAGCGAATGCATTTATTTGGTGCATTAAAGGTCTATTGTCGTGCCGTTTTGGTGCGCGCGGGTGCGTAGCACTGCCAGTCATCACCTTTCATCCATACCATTGACCGCACAGTAGGGCTTTTCACCATTTTGGCGCATTAATTGCTTCTATAAGTTAAAGGCTTAGTGAAAAGGAAGCGATAGCAACCCATGATCCTGTGCGAACTCGCCAAACCACACATTGCCTCCGGCCACCGCTTCGATGCAGGCCGCCACTGGGCGGCTTCGTTAGCGCTCACCTTTGCCCATCGCGACGGCGCCACTCGCATGGTGCAGGCGCGCCATCAGGGGCCACTGCGGGTGCAGCGCCCTTTCTATCCCGAAGGGCGTAGTGAGGCTTGCCATGTTTATGTGCTTCACCCGCCAGGCGGATTAGTCAGCGGCGATGCGCTTACCATTAGTGCTCATGTAGAGGGCGGTGCCCATGCGCTGCTGACGACCCCGGCTGCCAATAAGCTCTATAAAGCCGACAGCCAGGGCGTGGCCTGGACGCAGCACACCCGGTTGAGCGTTGAAGATGGCGCGACACTTGAATGGCTGCCCCAGGAGACCATCGCCTTTGATGGTTCCAAGGGCGAGCAGCGCACCCAGATTGATCTTCACGGCAGCGCCCGCTGCCTGGGCTGGGAAGTGATGGCGCTGGGCCGCCCCGCTAGCGACTTACCCTATGTTTCTGGACGCATTGAGCAGCACTTCCGCTTAACCCTGGATGGCAAGCCGTTGTGGCTAGAGCGCCAACCGCTAGACCCACTACACCCACGCTTTGCCGGGCGCTGGGGTCAGGGCGGTGCCACGGTGCAGGCCACGCTCTGGGCGGTGGGGATTGCCGACGCGCCTGCGGCCATTGAAGCCTTGCGAGAAGCGCTGCCGGATAACCCGCGCTGGGCGGTTACCGTCCGCCACGATGTTCTGCTGCTGCGCTACTTAGGGAATTCGCGGAACGAAGCCTGGGCGTTATGCGAACAGGCCTGGCAACTGCTGCGCCCGCGGTGGATCGAGCGTGAAGCGCATACACCACGAATTTGGCTAACCTAATTGGCATCACTGCGATGCCCTGCTGGAGACACGTTCCATGGAATTAACCCCGAGAGACAAAGACAAACTGCTGCTGTTCTCCGCCGCCCAATTGGCGGAGCGCCGCAAGGCGCGTGGTTTAAAGCTCAACTACCCGGAAGCGGTGGCGCTGATCAGCTTCGAGATTATGGAAGGCGCCCGGGATGGCCGCAGCGTGGCGGACTTAATGAGCTATGGCCGCGAGATCCTTAGCCGTGAGGATGTGATGGACGGCGTCGCCGAGATGGTCGACGAAGTGCAGGTGGAAGCCACCTTCCCCGACGGCACCAAGCTGGTCACTGTCCATACGCCTATTGTTTGAGGGGCGATTGAAAGGAGCAACCAAATGATTCCCGGTGAGTACAAGTTAAAAGAAGGTGATATCGAGCTGTGCGCGGGGCGTGAGCGGATCAGTGTCGAGGTGGCCAATACCGGCGACCGGCCGATCCAGATTGGCTCCCACTACCACTTCGCCGAAGCCAACACAGCGCTGGTGTTTGATCGCGCCAAAACCCGAGGCTTTCGCCTGGACGTGGCCGCAGGCACGGCGATTCGCTTTGAGCCCGGCCAGACCCGCGAAGTCACGTTGATTCCCTATGTCGGCAAGCGCGAAATTTACGGCTTCCGTGGCGATGTGATGGGCGCGCTCGACGGAGGTAAACAATGAAACCGGTTAATAAGATCAGTCGGCAAGCCTACGCCGATATGTATGGCCCCACGGTGGGCGATCGCGTGCGCCTGGGTGATACCGAGCTGTGGATCGAAGTCGAGCAAGACGCCACCTACTACGGCGATGAAGTAAAATTCGGCGGCGGCAAGGTCATCCGCGACGGCATGGGTCAAAGTCAGCGCGCTGACGACACCGTCATGGATACCGTGATTACCAACGCACTGATTCTAGACTGGTGGGGTATCGTCAAAGCCGACGTGGGCATTCAAAATGGCCGCATCGCCGCGATTGGCAAGGCAGGCAATCCTGACGTACAGCCTGATGTTGAAATCGTCATTGGCCCCGGCACCGAAATCATCTCCGGCGAAGGCAAGATCCTGACCGCAGGCGGTATCGACTCCCACATTCACTTCATTTGCCCCCAGCAGGTCGAAGAAGCACTGATGAGCGGTGTCACCACCATGCTCGGCGGCGGCACCGGCCCGGCCACCGGCACCAACGCAACCACCTGTACCCCCGGCCCCTGGCACATCGGTAAGATGCTGCAAGCGGTGGACGATATGCCCATGAACATCGGCTTTCTGGGCAAAGGCAACGCCAGCCTGCCCGAGTCCCTGGAACTCCAGCTCCAAGCAGGCGCCATGGGGCTCAAATTGCACGAAGATTGGGGCACCACGCCCGCCTCGATCAACAACTGCCTCAACGTGGCGGATGCCTACGATGTGCAGGTGGCGATCCACACCGATACCCTGAACGAATCGGGCTTTGTGGAAGACACCCTGGCCGCGTTCAAAGAGCGCTGCATTCATACTTACCACACCGAGGGTGCAGGGGGTGGCCACGCGCCGGATATCCTCACCGCCTGCTCGAAAGCCTACGTACTGCCGTCTTCTACCAACCCAACGCGGCCCTACACGGTCAACACCATCGACGAACACCTCGACATGCTGATGGTGTGCCATCACCTGGATCCCAATATCCCCGAAGACGTGGCCTTCGCCGACTCACGCATTCGCCGGGAAACCATCGCCGCTGAAGATATTCTTCATGATTTGGGCGTGATCTCTATGATCGCCTCGGATTCCCAGGCCATGGGGCGGGTAGGCGAAGTGGTCTGCCGCACCTGGCAAACCGCCCATAAAATGAAGGTACAGCGCGGCCTGTTGCCGGAAGACGAGGCAATGGGCGCGGATAACTTCCGTGCCAAGCGCTATATCGCTAAGTACACCATAAACCCGGCAATCACCCATGGTATTGCCCATGAAGTGGGCTCTATCGAAGTCGGTAAGCTGGCCGATTTAGTGCTGTGGAAACCGGCCTTTTTCGGCGTTAAACCAGCGATGATGATCAAAGGTGGCATGATTGCGGCAGCGCCCATGGGCGACCCTAACGCCTCGATTCCCACCCCGCAGCCGGTGCATTACCGCTATATGTTTGGTGCCTTTGGCCGTGCGGCCAGCCAAACCCGGCTCAGTTTTGTCAGCCAGGCTGCGCTGGACGCCGGTATTAAAGAGACCCTGGGACTAAATAGCGAACTGGCGGCGTGCAAAAACGTGCGCCAGGTGCGCAAGCAGGATATGAAGCTAAACGATGCCTGCCCAGAACTCACCGTCGACCCGCAAACCTACGAAGTGCGCTGCGATGGCGAGATTTTAACCTGCGAGCCCGCCACTGAACTGCCGCTGGCTCAGCGGTATCACTTGTTTTGATTGAGCTATTATCCGGGGCGCCGGGGGTAGGCCTACGAGAGGGCGCTGTGAATACGTCCGTGTACGCTACTTTTGCCATCCATGGCAAAAGACCCTCTCTACGGCCTACCCCCGGCACAGCCGCACCGAGCGATAAAGGACGCTAGTCATGCTGAAACTGATAGAAAGATTAGGGCTGATAGAGGAAAGCGCGGCTAACGACACACTCACGCTGCCCTTTGAGCTACGTATTCGCGGGCGCTTAAAAGCCCAAAGCGATAGCGGCCGTGAGCTGGGGCTGTTTCTTGATCGTGGCCCGGTGCTGCGCAGTGGCGAAGGCCTTAAAGCCGAAAGCGGCGAAGTAGTGCGCGTCTGCGCCGCGGTAGAACCGGTGGTTACCGCGCGAGTGAGTGCTGGCTTACCGCTGGCACGGCTGGCCTACCATCTGGGTAATCGCCACGTGCAGCTGGCGCTGGGGGAAGATGACAAAGGCGGCTGGGTGCGCTTCCCGCCGGATCATGTGCTGGAAGAGCTCGCCGAGCTATTGGGCGCTGAACTAGAGCACCACAACGCCACCTTCGACCCGGAGCCGGGCGCTTATAACCAAGTGGGTGGCGGGCACTCTCATTCGCACGGGCACTCCCACGGGCATGGTCACTCACACGATCATTCTCACAAGCATGAACATTCACACGACCACGACCACGACCACTCGCATGAGCATCACCATGCCCACTGAACTCGCCGCGCTAGAAAGCCAAAGTGATGAACTCGCGCTGCTGGGGCTGATGCAGTTGGTGAGCCCTGCGCTGCCGATTGGCGCCTTTGCCTTCTCACAAGGCCTGGAAAGCGCCTTTGAGCTGGACTGGGTGCGCGATGAAGCGAGCCTTGCCGAGTGGCTAAACGGCGTGCTGGAAGATGGCTTAACCCGCTGCGAACTGCCGGTGCTGGCGCGGTTGCACGAAGCGTTTAGCCAAGCAGATCGCCAATCAATTGGTGAGTGGGACGAGTGGCTGGCCGCCACCCGGGAAACCGCCGAGCTCGCCGCGGAAGATAGCCGCCTGGGCGCCTCGCTTAAGCGCCTGTTGAAAAGCCTAGACTTGATGCCAAGTGAGGGCTTACTACTGCCCTTGCTACCGCCTCATGCTGGCTATGTGACACTCTTTGCCTATACGGCGCACACTCGTGGCGTGTCTGTACGCCAAACCCTGCTGGGCTTTGCCTGGGCCTGGCTGGAGAACCAACTAGCGGTGGCCTGTAAAGCCTTGCCGCTAGGGCATACGGCTGCACAGCGAGTAATTGAACAACTGCGCCCAGCGTTAGTGAATGCCGTTAATCAGGCGTTGGCGCTTGAGGATGAAGAACTAGGCCCGGTGCTACCTGGATTGGCCCTGGCCAGTGCGCTACACGAAACCCAGTATTCGCGCCTGTTTAGAAGTTAAAGGTTTAGAAGTTAAAGGTTTAGACGTTAACTAGCTTAGAAGTTAATCAGCTTATCGATTGAGGAGAGAACAATGACTCACTGTTTACGCGTTGGCGTGGGTGGCCCGGTTGGATCCGGCAAAACCGCACTGCTCAAACAACTCTGTTTAGCGCTGCGCGATTACTACGATATCGCCGTGGTCACCAACGACATCTACACCCGCGAAGACGCCGATTTTTTGCTCAAGCACGATGCGCTGCCGGCGGATCGTATTCTGGGCGTGGAGACCGGCGGTTGCCCGCATACCGCGATTCGCGAAGACGCCTCGATGAACCTGGCGGCCATCGATGAGCTACAGGGGCGCCATCCCAAGCTAGAGCTGGTAATGGTGGAGTCGGGCGGCGACAACCTCTCGGCGACCTTCAGCCCCGAGCTTTCAGATCTGACGCTCTACGTAATTGATGTTTCCGCTGGGGACAAAATCCCCCGCAAGGGTGGGCCAGGCATTACCAAGTCGGATCTGCTGATTATCAATAAAATCGACATCGCCGAGCAGGTACATGCTTCGCTAGACGTCATGGAGCGCGACTCGAAGAAAATGCGCGGTGAACGGCCCTTTGTGTTCACCAACCTCTATGACGGAGTAGGGCTTGAGGAGATCATCCGCTTTATTCTCGATAAAGGGATGCTTGATGAGCGGCGTCCGCAGGCCGAAGTGGCCGCTAGCTAACGTCAATTGACCCGCGTAATCGGCTGGCGATTGGGGTCGACGTGCCAGGGCAGGCCAAGGCGGGTATTACGTTCCAGTTCGGCTATCACCTGGGCGCCCAACAGCAAAATGATGGCGCCCACCTCCAGGCTAATCAGTACGACTACCAGCGCCGCCAGCGAGCCATAAACGGCGTTAACGAACGAGAGATTGGCGAAATAGTAAACCAACAATAGCCGAACCCCCTCCCACAGCAGTGCTGCCACAAAGCCTCCTACGATCGCCCGGCGTAAGGCGATGCGCACCACCGGCAGCACTTTGTAGATAGCGCTGAACAGCAAGAACACACCAGTGAAACTGGCCAGGTTAAGCACCGGCTCTGAAAACCCCGCCAGCGGCAGTTCCCGTTCAAATAGCAGCATTACCAGTGTATTTAGCGAACTGGCCAGAGTGACCACCAGTGTGAGAACCATCAGCGCCGCCCCCAGTACCACCATAAAGGCATAGGGCAACATCACCGAAACCCAAACGCTGCGCTTGATATGCGGGCTATCTGGCGCATGGAAAATGATTGCCAGAGCGTCTTCGAGCATACGAAAGGCAAATGAGCTGAACAGGAGCAGAATGGGAAAGCTCAGAATGCCGATCACATCCCGAGAATCCAGCAGGCTGCGAACGGCTTCTAGCAACACCTCGGCATGGGCAGGCGCCATATGGCGCGCCTGTACGGCCAGCACATTGAGTAGATGTTGCTGATCCACCACTTGGGTTAACAGCACAACGAGCACGGCAAAAAGCGGCACGATAGAGAGCAGGATGTTGTAACCCACTCCGCCTGCCAGCAGGACACCGTGATTTTTCAGGAAATTGCGTAATACGCGCCAAGCAAAGTGAGCCAGCCGAGGGAGCAGGAGCAAGACAGCGCTAATAAAGGGGTGGTTTCGAACCATGCTTGCTATTCTCCTTGGACATCAGGCCCTATCGCCATGATACGCTGATGGCGATAGCAAATAACAAGGAAGTCACGAATTGTCTGATTTGGCTTTAGGAGAGAGAGTAGTAAAAGGCAGGAACTAAACAACCGCGTTGCAAACAAAAAGGTCGCCCTGACCAGGCGGTAGGAAGGTCAGGGCAACCGAAGTTCGTGGTTTAGCATCATGCTAAAACGGGCCATCCCTGGCCACCACACCCCCACCTTGGACCTTTACTCCTTGAATAACCTTAACTTAGGTTATGAACCTAACTATTAATTGCTAATTATTTGAATATTAAGTGAAAAAACAAAAAAACTGGTTAAAGTTCGTGCATTTTAGGCCGATAAGGCCCCTATAACTACTAAAAACTATTCACTCAAGACTGACTCTGGAACTTGCTCACAAATGGCCACTCCTTCTGCTCCCAAACGAACCCTTGGTTTACAAACCAAGGTGCTGATGCTTGTACTGCTCCCCCTTCTATTAGTGACGGTTGTGCTGGTCGGGTTTAAAGCCTACAGCAACGCCCAAGACACCCGCGAAACGTTGGCAAGCCAGCGCGAAATGATGATTGAAGAGCGCCGCAACGCGGTGCGCGACATCGTCGAAATTGCTACCACCGCCATCGCGCCTATTTATGAACAGGCCGGTGCCAACGACGAGGCCGCCAAACAGCGGGTAGCGGAGCTGGTGCGCTCCATGCGCTTTGAAGACAACAACTACATTTTTATCTACGACTATGACGGTAACAACATCGTCACGGCACCTGCGCCAGAGCGTGAAGGTACCAACATGATCGACGCGCAAACCCCTGATGGCACTTATCTGATTCGCGAGATCATTAAGGTTGCCCAAAGCGGCGGGGGCTTCTATAGCTATATGTGGGATTACCCAGGTACCGACAGAATTGAGCCCAAGCACTCCTACGTTGATCGCCTTGAAAAATGGGGCTGGCTGATTGGTGCCGGTGTTTACGTTACCGATGTTGACGACACCATAGCCGAGGTGGAAGCCGCCGCTGCCGCCGATTTGCGCAAAGATATTATGTTTGCCTCTCTGCTGGGCTTGGGGCTGTTTATTATCATCGCTCTGGTAGCGTATGGCTTGGTGCGTCGCACGCTGGGGCCGATCAAGCGTACTACGGCGGCTATGCACGATATCGCTCAGGGGCGCGGTGATTTAACCCGCCGCTTGACAGTCGAAAGCGGCGATGAGATTGGTGATCTTAGCGTTCAGTTCAACGCCTTTGTGGCACGTATGCAAGACACGCTGCGTGATGTACGCCGCAGTACGCTCAGTGTGCACCAGGCCGCGGGGGAGATCTCACAAAGCTCTGATGAGCTTGCCACCCGTACCGAGCAGGCGGCTGCGAACCTGCAACAAACCTCAGCCTCCATGGAAGAGATCACCTCGACAGTCAACCACAGCGCCGACAATGCCCAGCAGGCCAATACGCTGGTGCAATCGACTGCCGACGTAGCCCGCGAAGGCGAGACTTCGATGGGGCAAGTTGAGAGCACCATGCGTGATATTAACGACTCTGCGTCGCGCATCAGTGACATCATCAGCATGATCGACTCGATTGCCTTCCAAACCAATATTTTGGCGCTGAATGCCTCGGTGGAAGCCGCAAGGGCAGGTGAGCATGGCCGCGGCTTTGCCGTGGTGGCGCAAGAAGTTAGGGTTCTGGCCAGTCGTTCCAGCGATGCTTCCAAAGAGATTCGTGCGCTTATCGATGCATCGGTTCAGCACACTAACTCCGGTGCGAAGCTGGTGCGCAGTGCCGGTGACACCATGCGCGAGATTGTCTCCAGCGTGGCGAAAGTCACCGATGTAATCGGTGAGATCACCGCGGGTGCCAAAGAGCAGAGCAGCGGTATTGGTCAGATCAACACCGCCGTGGCTGAAATGGACACCATGACCCAGCAGAACGCCGCCATGGTGCAAGAATCGACCACCGCCGCTGCCAATATGCGCCGCCATGCGGAGCATCTTAATCAGTTAATCAACTCCTTCGTACTCGGTGATGATGAGCCCACGCAGCAGCAGGCGCTGGCCTCTCCGGCGCCTCAGCAACGTGGTGGTGATAGCGGCCTGAAGCGTCCTGCGCTTTCATCACACGCCTCATCACAGCCATCGTCAAAACCCTCACCGGCGAAGCATGCCGCCGATGAGTGGGAAGAGTTCTAACGCTCACTACCTATGCCTGTGATATCAGCGCCTGGGAAATAGGGGCATAAAAACGGGGCTTGCCAGATGGCAAGCCCCGTTGCGTTAACGACAGCGATGTTTATCCGGTATGGCGCCTGACCAATCTTTCCGCCAGCAAGGTGACGGCGCGTTTTGCCAGTGGTGAAAGCCCAGCATCCTCGCGTTCCAGTGTGGCGACCAGGCGATGCTTCATGGAGCGTGCCCAGAAGGTTTCCAGGTGGCGGCAGGTAGCCGCTGCCGCTGTTTCTTCATCACGACCGCCGCCCAGGTTAGCGGCGATCTGGTTGGTCATGTGAATCAGGTGAGTATCGTGGTGCGACGACATTGCGTGTCTCCTAAGCCGTGGCCATTGCCGCCGTGGCAGGTCGATGGTAGATCAAATGGCGACCGGGCCGAGCAAAGCCTGCCAGCAGCAGCCCCGATGCCTGGGCCTGTTCCACAGCCAGGGCGGTGGCCGCCGAGACCGCTACCAGGGCGCCAATGCCGGCACTGGCACATTTATGAACCATCTCATAACTGGCGCGACTGGTGACCAGCGCGAAACCTTCTCCGAGGGGAAGGGCTTCGCGGGCAAGGGCACCGATCAGTTTGTCCAGGGCGTTATGCCGACCGACATCCTCGCGCAGTTGTTTAATATTCCCCCACGCATCGCACCAGGCGGCACCGTGGCTGGCGCCAGTGGCAGCTTGCAGCGGTTGGTGGGCGGATAGTTCCTGCAGGGAGCGCTGGATGGCAGCGTCACTCAACGGCGGCGCTATGACATTGGGGATCGGGCGTATGGCCTGCTCCAGGGCTTCGGTGCCGCACAGGCCGCAGCCGGTTCGCCCCGTCAGGCTGCGCCGCCGCTGTTTGAGCTCGGCCATTCGCTGGGTGGCAATGGTGAGGTGAACGGTGAGGCCCTGAGGTGCTTCGTGGATATCGAGATCGTAGCACTCGGTGATGTTGGCCAGGATACCTTCGGAAAGGCTGAAGCCCAGGGCAAAATCCTCAAGGTCGGTGGGACTTGCCATCATCACCGCATGGGAGATGCCGTTGTAAACCATTGCCACCGGCCTTTCCAAGGCCAGCAGATCCTCCTGGGTATCGGTGTGCCAGCCGTTAGCGCCACGGCGTACCTCCACCGGCTGGTGCGCTACCGCATCGCGTGTGTGATGGGTGCTCATGGAGCCTCCTGCTGAGCCTTGGCCAGGTAATCACGCTGGGCCAGGTCAAAGGCGCTAAAGCGCTGCTGCCAGGCGGAGGGTTGGCTGACTTTTTCCACCTGCACCGCCGTGACCTTGTATTCCGGACAGTTGGTGGCCCAGTCCGAGTTGTCCGTCGTGATAACGTTGGCGCCGCTGCCGGGGTGGTGGAAGGTGGTGTAGACCACCCCAGGCTGCATGCGTTCGCTGAGTCGCGCGCGAAGTACTGTCTGGCCCGAGCGGCTGGTGATGCCCAGCCAGTCGCCGTCACGCACGCCGCGTAGCTCTGCGTCAGATGGGTGCAGCTCCAGCATGTCCTCGTCGTGCCAGCGCTGGTTGTCGGTACGCCGGGTCTGGGCGCCCACATTGTACTGGCTGAGAATCCGTCCGGTGGTGAGCAGTAGCGGGAAGCGGCGGTTGGCCCGCTCCTCGGTGGCCACGTACTCGGTAATGGCAAAGCGCCCCAGCCCGATGGGGAACTCAACCTCGTGCATGGTCGGCATGCCCAGCGGGTACTCGGCGTTGCATGGCCACTGCAGGCTGCCGCGTTCCTCCAGCTTGGCGTAGCTGACCCCCGTGAAGCTTGGCGTCAACTGGGCGATTTCGTCCATGATCTCGGAGGGATGGGTGTAATGCATCGGATAGCCCAGCGCATTGGCCAGATCCTGGGTGACTTGCCAGTCTTCCTTGCCGGCCACCGGGGCTGTCACCTTGCGCACCCGGTTTATGCGTCGCTCGGCGTTAGTGAAGGTGCCGTTCTTCTCCAGGAAGCTGGAACCCGGCAGCAGAACGTGGGCGAACTTGGCCGTTTCGTTGAGGAAAATATCCTGCACGATCAGGCAGTCCAGCGACGTGAGCGCCGCCTCGACGTGCTGGGTGTTGGGATCAGACTGGGCGATATCTTCGCCCTGTACGTAAAGCGCTTTAAAGGTGCCTTCGATGGCGGCATCGAACATATTGGGAATGCGCAGCCCCGGCTCGTCGTCCAGCTTGACGCCCCACACCGACTCAAAGCGGCCCCGGGCGATGGGGTCGGCCACGTGCTGGTAGCCTGGCAGCTCGTGGGGAAAGGAGCCCATGTCGCAGGAACCCTGGACGTTGTTCTGGCCGCGCAGCGGGTTCACGCCCACGCCTTCGCGGCCAATGTTGCCGGTAGCCAGGGCCAGGTTGGCAATGCCCATCACCATGGTCGAGCCCTGGCTATGTTCGGTGACGCCCAGCCCGTAGTAGATGGCACCGTTGCCTGCCGTGGCGTAGGTGCGGGCGGCCTGACGCACGGCCTCTGCAGGCACGCCGGTAATCGCTTCGCTGGCTTCCGGAGAGTGGCGCGGTTCAGCAATAAACTCACGCCAGCGGTTATAGGCTTCGGTGTCGCAGCGCTTGGCCACGAACGCCTTGTCTTCCAGATCTTCCGTCACCACCACGTGGCCCAGCGCGTTGACCAGCGCCACGTTGGTGCCCGGGCGCAGTGGCAGATGCTGGGCCTCGCCCAGGTGCGGTGTTTTCAACAGGTCGATGCGGCGCGGGTCGGCGACGATCAGCTTTGCCCCCTGGCGCAGGCGTTTGCGCATCATCGAGCCGAACACCGGGTGGGCGTCGGTGGGGTTGGCGCCGATCACGATGATCGCGTCCGACTTCATCACCGAGTCAAAGGTCTGGGTACCCGCCGACTCGCCCAGCGTGGTCTTAAGCCCGTAGCCGGTGGGCGAGTGGCAGACCCGCGCGCAGGTGTCGGTATTGTTGTTGCCGAATGCAGCGCGGATCAGCTTCTGCACCAGGTAGGTCTCTTCGTTGGTACAGCGCGAGGAGGTAATCCCGCCGATGCTCTCGCGGCCGTGCTCGGCCTGAATGGCTTTCAGGCGGCTGGCGGCAAAGCCGATGGCTTCTTCCCAGCTGACTTCGCGCCAGGGCTGGTCGATGCTGTCGCGAATCATCGGCGTGGTCAGACGATCCGGGTGGGTGGTGTAGCCGAAGGCAAAGCGCCCCTTTACGCAGGAGTGGCCGTGGTTAGCATCGCCGCCCTTGTAGGGCACCATGCGCACCAGCTGGTCGCCCTTCATCTGGGCTTCAAACGAGCAGCCCACACCGCAGTAGGCGCAGGTGGTGACCACGCTGTGATCTGGCACGCCGTGGTCGATCACGCTCTTCTCCATCAGCGTGGCCGTGGGGCAGGCCTGTACGCAGGCCCCGCAGGAGACGCAGTCCGAGTCCATGAAGGCGTCGTTCTGGCCTGCTGATACTTTGGATTCGAACCCGCGGCCATCGATGGTTAGCGCGAAGGTGCCCTGGACTTCGTCGCAGGCACGCACGCAGCGCGAGCAGAGGATGCACTTGCTGGGATCGAAGGTGAAGTAGGGATTGGATTCGTCTTTGACGGCATCCAGGTGGTTCTCGCCAGTAAAGCCATAGCGCACTTCGCGCAGCCCCACGCTACCGGCCATGTCCTGCAGTTCGCAGTCGCCGTTGGCCGGACAGGTCAGGCAGTCCAGCGGGTGGTCGGAGATGTACAGCTCCATCACGTTGCGGCGCAGCTTGGCCAGTCGCTCGTTCTGGGTGGTCACCTTCATGCCCTCCACCACCGGCGTGGTGCACGAGGCGGGAAAGCCCCGACGCCCCTCTACCTGTACGGCGCACAGCCGGCAGGAACCGAAGGGCTCAAGGCTGTCGGTGGCGCACAGCTTGGGAATGTTGATATCCGCCAGGGCCGCGGCGCGCAGTACCGAGGTGCCCTCTGGCACGCTGATGAATACGCCGTCGATCTCCAGGTTGACTGTGGCGGCGCCCGGGTAGGGGGAGGGCGTGCCATAGTCCTTGGAAAAATCGACGCTGTTGGCCTGACGCCGTGGATCGTAATGTTCAATCATGATCTGTCTCCGTTCGCCGCCCGCTGGAAGTCGTCGGGAAAGTGTTTGAGCGCGCTTTGCACCGGGAAGGGCGTCATGCCGCCCATGGCGCAGAGCGAGCCATCCACCATCGTTTCGCAGAGGTCGTGGAGTAGAGTGAGGTTGGCCTCACGATTGTCGTTGGCGCGAATGCGATCGATCACCTCCACGCCCCGGGTCGAGCCGATGCGGCAGGGCGTACACTTGCCGCAGGACTCCACCTTGCAGAACTCCATTGAAAAGCGCGCCTGTTCGGCCATATCGACGCTGTCGTCGAACATCACCACGCCGCCGTGGCCGACGCCTGCACCCACCTCGGCGAAGGTTTCGTAATCCAGCGGCATATCCCACTGGCTTTCGGGCAGGTAGGCGCACAGCGGCCCGCCCACCTGCACGGCGCGCAATGGCTTGCCGGTAAGCGTACCGCCGCCGAAATCCTCCATCAGAGTGCGCAGGGTGGTGCCAAAGGCCAACTCCACCAGGCCGCCACGCTTGACGTTGCCAGCCATTTGGAGGGCCAGCGTGCCTCGCGAGCGGCCCATGCCGTGATTGGCGTAGGCCTCGGCACCTTCGGCCAGAATGAACGGCACGGCGGCTAGCGAGAGCACGTTGTTGACCACCGTAGGGCGGCCAAAAAGCCCCTCGATGGCGGGCAGCGGTGGCTTGAAGCGCACCAGCCCGCGCTTGCCTTCTAGACTTTCCAGAAGCGATGTCTCTTCGCCGCAAATATACGCCCCGGCGCCCAGACGTACTTCCAGATGGAAGGTGCGGCCGCTGCCGCGGAGGTCGTCGCCGAGATACCCGGCGGTCTCGGCGCGGCGGATGGCCTCGTCGAGGATCTCTTTCGCCAGCGGATACTCCGAACGCAGGTAGATATAGCCTTGGGTGGCACCCACCGCGAGGCCGGCAATCGCCATGCCCTCGATCAGCATGTAGGGGTCGCACTCCATCGCCAGCCGGTCGGCGAAAGTGCCGGAGTCGCCCTCATCGGCATTGCAAACGATATATTTCTGGTCGGCGGGTGTGTCGAGCACGGTCTGCCACTTGATGCCGGTGGGGAAGGCCGCACCGCCGCGCCCGCGCAGGCCAGAGGCTTTGACTTCCTCGACGATGTCCTGGGGCTCGCGTTGCAGCGCTGCCTCCAGGCCGCAAAAACCGCTGTGGGCGCGATAGTCATCAATCGACAGCGGGTCAGTAATACCGATACGCGCGAAGGTTAGGCGCTGCTGCCGGGCGAGGTAGTCAATCTCTTCCGTGGGGCCCAGAGCCAGGGGATGGCTGACGCTACCTTCGAGTAGGCCGCTGTCGAGCAGCGTCGTTACATCCCCCGGTGTTACCGGGCCGTAGGCGAAACGCCCGATGGGGGTTTCCACTTCCACCAGCGGCTCAAGCCAAGCAAGACCGCGGGATCCGTTACGTACCAGCGTGATTGACTGGCCGCGTGCGGTTGCCTCTCTTCTCAGTCGGCTGGCGATCACATCGGCACCCAGTGAAAGCGCGGTGGTATCGCGGGGGACAAAAACGCGAATGCTCATCCCATCACCTCCAGCGGCCGGGTTTGTAGCTCATCCATCAATTCATCGAAGGCTTCCGGTGTAACGCGGCCGCGTATGCTGTCGTCCACGCGGATCGATGGGCCGCAGGCGCAGTTGCCCAGGCAGTAAACGGCTTCGAGGGTGATCTCGCGATCCGCCGTAGTCTGGTGGTAGTCGACTCCTAAACGCGCCTTGGCGTGGACTTCGAGCTGGCGCGCCCCTACCGACTGACACGCCTCGGCACGGCAGATCTGCACGACGTGGCGCCCCGGCGGCGTGGTGCGAAAGTGGTGGTAGAAGCTGATGACACCGTGCACTTCGGCACGTGTCTGGTGGAGGGCATCGGCGATGATGGGCACCGCTGCCTCGGGGATGAAGCCGATGCGATCCTGAAGGGCGTGGAGGATCGGCAGTAGGGCGCCGGGCTTGTCCTTCAGGGCGTCGACCTCGGCCTGAATTGCCTGCGGCGCCCACTCCTGGGATTGGTTCATGATGCCCTCCTCACGACTGCTTTTTATGTTTTAAATATGCACTACTTTTCATATTTAAAAAGACGTGCATCACGGTTAAGACAACGCTAGCATCAAGTTATCGACTTAAAAATATGAAAAAGTGTGCCTATGAAGCGGATCAAGGTAACGCCCACCTGGTGCTTTAGCGATGAAGAGGGGCATCGTCTCGATAGCAATCTTTTGCGCCTGCTCGGGGCGGTTCATCGCCACGGCAAGTTGACCCATGCCGCCGAGGAAGCGGGTATTTCCTATCGTCACGCGTGGAATTTACTGCGCCAGGGCGGGGAGTTTTTTGGTGTCACTTTGGTAGAGATGGCGCGTGGGCGCGGGGCGCGGTTATCGCCGTTGGGTGAGAAGCTGCTGTGGGCCGAGCAGCGCGCCACCGCTCGGTTAAGTCCGCAGCTTGATAGCCTGAGCTCAGAGCTGAATCTTGCCATTCAGCAGCACCAGGAAGGCGTGCACCCCGTTCTACGCCTCCACGCCAGCCACGGGTTTGCGATAGAGCTGCTGCCGCAGCATCTGGGCGAGTTGCAGCTTGACCTGCAGTACTGCAGCCCGCTGGAAGCACTGGCCGCGCTTAACCGCAATGGCTGCGACCTGGCGGGCTGTCATCTGCCACGGGGAGCGGTGGGTGAGAAGGCTCGGCGTAAATACCGCCGCTTGCTTAAGCCCCGCTATCATCGGCTGGTAGGATTTATCGCCCGCCAGCAGGGGCTAATGGTGGCGTCAGGTAACCCGCTGGGCATTGATGGCGTTGCAGCACTGGCCGATAGGCCGGTCACGTTTATCAACCGGCAGGCATCATCGGGAACCCGGGAACTGCTGGATAGCTTGCTGGCCGAGGCAGGTATTGCTACATCCAAAGTGAACGGTTACGAGATTGAGGAGTACACCCACTCAGCGGTAGCGGCCTATGTGGCGGCGGGAATGGCGGATGCAGGGTTTGGTGTCGAGGCCGCCGCGCAACGGTTTGGGCTTGATTTTGTGCCGCTGGCCACGGAAGACTATTTGCTGGCCTGCCACAGCCGCTCCCTGAAAGAGCCTAAATTTGCCGACTTTTTGCAAGCGCTGCGCAGCAACTCATTCCAGGAGGCGGTTCAGCGTCTGCCGGGTTATAGCCCCAGCCAGTGTGGTTGCGTGATCGAGATTGGCAGTTTTTTATAAGGTGGTGCTGGTTGGAAGAGCGCCTCCCTCTAACCACCCGATCAGCCAAGCCACCGCGGGACGTAAACGACCTATAGCAGCATGCCGATCAAGCCCAGTAATACGGCGCGGGTCTGGGTGATGCGCGCCAGGGGTAGCGGGGCTCATGCGTATGGCATTTAAACTACTATAGGCTCTCTCTTTAGCTAGAGAGGGCCTATAGTTCAGCAATATCATTTAGTGGGTTTAAGTTATTCTAAAAGCTAGTGACCCACAAAATGATGTTAGGGAATAGCGTAAATACTCCTATGGCGCCCAGTAAAATTAGCCAGTAAGGAAATGAGGCCTTTGCTGCAGATGTTAAATTAACTTCATTTTTAGAAATGGATGATAGGACAAAGAGGTTTAGCCCTACGGGGGGCGTTATCATGCCAATTTCTATCAGTAGCGTCACAATAATACCGAACCAGATTGGGTCGAACCCTAGGCTTGTGATCATCGGGAAGGTGATAGGAAGTGTCATGAGTAACAGTGATATACCATCAAAGAAACAACCTAGCACGATGTAGACGATGACGATCATCAGCAGTATGCCATACGGGCCTAGCCCAAAGTTGCCAATCGTTTCGACTGCAGTACGGGGAATGCCTAGTAGGCTGACGGCTTGAGAAAGGATCACTGTACCAATCAAAATCATACCGATAGCGGTAAACATGATCGAGGCGTGCTTAAACGCCTGCCATAGTCTTTTGTAGGTTAAATCGCCCCATGTTAAACCTAAAACGATACTGGCCACTACGCCCAACGCCGCCGACTCCGTAGGCGTCGCGATCCCCAAGTAAATGGTTCCCAGTACGAAGAAAATAAGTATGGGAAGAGGCCATATCTCCTTGAGTCCAGTTATTACGTGCTTGAAGGTCACTTTCTCTTTAAACGTAGGGGTTACTGGCTCGCCAATTTTAGAGCGGATCATAATCCATGTGGAAAAGGCGGCAGCAATGAGTAAGCCTGGCAACATACCAGCGATAAAGAGTTGCCCGATAGAGACGTTTTGCGTCGCTCCGTAGATGATCAATGCCAAGCTTGGGGGAATGAGAAGCCCAAGTGTGCCGCCTGCCGCTAGCGTGCCCACCACTACACTTGGCTTATACCCACGTTTTGTCAGTTCAGGATAGCCAACTGCGCCTATGGCTGCTGCGGTAGAGGTGCTTGACCCGCTAACCGCACCAAACAGCGTGCAGACAGCGATGTTGGTATGGAGCAATTGCCCTGGAACACGCGCGAACAGAGGGGTTAGACCGTTATAGACGCGTTTTGACACGCCGCTTGCGAGAAGTATTTCACCTAAAAATATGAAAAGAGGAACTGCGCTTAGCGTAAAGTCCGTTAGCATGTTCCAAGTTGCGTTAATCGCCAAGGGGGTGGCGCCGTTAGCTTGAAAGTGGAGCAGGAGTAGACCCGTAAGCCCCAGCGCAGCGCCTAGGATCGCGCCACTGGTTAAAAATAGAACTAACGCCCCGCTCAAGAGTAACCAGCTCATATTGCATCCTCCGCTGAAGCAACATCTGTCGTGGGCTGTTTAAAACCATGGCTGAGCTGAATCAAGAGGCACAGCACCATGGAGAAAGGCATGATGGCCATCCACGGCCATAAGAGAATGCTACTGATATCCGTACGTGAATTGAGCGAGAACGAGAAGTTCATGAAATTCCAGGACTCAACGGCGAAGAGGGCACAGAACGTGAGTAATACGACGACGCCTATAAAGTCCATTATCCTAGCGATACCTGCTGGCATCAGGTTGACGAGTATCTCTATGCGTATGTGGCGGCCCTTATTGAGTACATAAGGTAAACAAAGGAAGGTCAATGTTAAGAACAGCAGCCCCGCCAGCTCATCTGAAAACCGCAAAGGATGACCGCCCAGATAGCGCATCAAGGTGCTGACGAATATCAGAGCCGTCATTGCTATACCGCTCATGACGCCCAATAGAAAGGAGGCATAGGCAGTATAGTTCAGTACAGAGTTGATTCTTCTTATCATCACGGCTAGCTCCAAAAAGAAAGAGCCAATAGGTATTGGCTCTCGATGGGTTTATGTATCCATTACTCTTCGGAGATCGCTTGGGTGACTGTCTCGTAGTAGCGTGTGCCATCCTCGCCTGCGTTCTCCGCCATGGCTCGCCACGCCTGCCAAGCTGCGTCTACAAAGGTTTCAACGTCATCATCTGAGAAATCGGGAAGCATGGTGATTCCCAATTCTTTACGCTCTTGACGCGCCTGCGCTTCGCGCTCTGGATCAACTGCAGTGGCGCGGGTCTCGTTCCAAATCTCTTCACCGGCTTCTTCCAGAGCCTGACGTTGGTTGTCGTTGAGGCGGGATAGCGCTTGTTCACTGATACCAAAAAGCCATGGGGAGGCTGCCCAAGGGTGTAAGTAAGACTCGTACTCGGTGACTTCTTGAAGCGAAACGGTAGGGGCCACGGTAGATAAGTAATAGGCACAATCTACAACACCTGTTTGAAGTGCCATATACATATCGTTTTGCGGAATGACTTGAGCTGAAATGTCCAATAATTCAAAAGTATCCACAAGGTGTCTGGACCAGACGCGGACTTTCTTATCCTGTAGATCTGCCAAGGTGTGTACCGGTTCTTTGCAGTGCAAACCTACATCGAAAATAGGAGCAACGACGCCACCAACGATTTGAATATCCCAATCTGAGAAGCCGTCTTCATAAAGCTCCCTGATGACATCAAGAATTTCGTCATGTTGGGAAGATTCCGTAATAGCGCCCTGAGCATATACAGATGCCAATGCAGGCGCATCACGTGTGTAATATTCACCATACAGTAGAGCCATATCGACCATGCCCTGCTGCAATATTCTCAGCATGTCGGTTTCTTTAAGGCCTAAAGCGCCTGCATGGTAGACCTCGATTTCAAGCTCGCCATCTGATTTTTCACTTACTAAGCTAGCGAATCTGTTGATCTGCTCTGCTTCAGGGCGAGATTGCGAAAGTCCGCTATGGAATTTCAACGAGATGTTCTCTGCCTGGACACTCCCCATGGTTGTTAAGGATAAAAGAGTTGCAGCGCCCAGAGTAACTTTTTTGATTTTAGGATTATTCATAAGTTTATTTCTCAGAGGAGAGAGGGTGGATTTTCATCTTGAATCAGTTGCTGCTTTCAAAAAGGTATTTTTTGCGACACTAAGGGACTAAATAGCGACATCGGGTGAACTTTTAAAAAGAACGTGGCGATGGGTATATGTTTGTTGGCTGACGAAGTAAGGCGGTTCAATATTAGTAAGTCTTGTTTCACCGATGGACAGGTTATTGCTATCCTCAAGTAGTATTAGTTTGGTTTTCCTGTATCCGTGCTGTGCTGCGAAATAGTATGAGTAGGTACCCTTTTAAGTGAGGGACGCTAAATTTTTGGCTTGCACGCTTCCATGATGAAGCGCCGCAAGGCGCTTGACGGGGGAAGGCGAGAGGAAGATTCGCGCCGCGGGACGCTAGAGGCTAAGGTTGTGTTAGTAGTAGGCTCATGAGTGAAAATGACAAAGCCATCTCTAACCAGAATGATATTGGAAAGTTCAGTGAAAGCCGATTGATGTACTGCTCGATTGGCTAGTACGGCTGAAATTCGTACTTTTACTATAAAGATTATTAAATAATATAACTATTTTTTACTTTTTAACCAGTCACGTAGAGTTCGTGTAAATTGTTCAACTTGATACATGGTTGGGTTTGAGGTCTTGTAGCGTTGGGGGGTAGTAATCCTGATTTTTTGGTTATTTGTCATTTAATGTGGGTTTAATAGTAACCGGCACATTTTGTGCCTCACAGTTCAGACAGAAGCCACCAAGCCAACTGTCTGTTGTGGGAGGCCGCTTCCAGCGGTGGTTCGACACTTCGGCGAAGGGTACCGAAGGTACCCCGGTGTTGTCAGGCTGACAGCCTAAACGGTCGCGAGCTAAAGCTACCTCCCACAGGCCACTGTTAGACTGCCAGAAATAATTCCATACTGAATGACGAAGAGCCGATTTTTTTGGTTTATTTTTCCATGGTGCGGTTTTTGCATAAAAATAACTATGGCTCAAAAAAGTGAGGTTCATCATGAAGGATAAATTCTCAAGCATATTGAAAAATAAAAATATGGCTTATGTTTCCTCTAGCGACTATGTAGAAAAGCCTAAAATTACAAAAAGAGTAGCTTTTATACTGCTAGAAAATTTTTCAATGATGGCTTTCACTGGCGCTGTGGATGCACTCGTTACAACGAATTTAATGAAGTCTACTACGATTTATGAAGTATTGGTGGTGGGTAGCGAGGCATCGGCAACGGTTTCTGACTTAGGTATTGAGGTGGCCGCGGATTATTCGTTAGACAAGTTCGATGCTACAAGCCTCAAAATTGATGTGTTGATTGTATGCGGCGGCCTGCGTGTACTTCCTAAAACAACTCTCCTCTTGCGCAGCAAACTAAGACAGGCTGACAACAAAGATATGATGTTAGGAGGGTTATGGAACGGCGCCTACTTCCTTGCAGAGGCGGGATTATTGAGCGGCTATCAGTGCGCTTATCATCCTGATGGCCGCGCGATGATGGCAGAGCAGTTCTGGGATGTATCGGTATCTAGCCGTAGCTTTATTGTGGATCGTAATCGTATCAGCTGTGCGGGGGCGAGTAGCTCATTGAGCATGATGCTTGAAGTAGTAAGAACTGATTGTGGCAATGAGGTGGTCAGTGCAGTTGAAGAGATGCTTAGCTGTGATAAGGGCTTAGACTCTCCAGATATTTCAACGATAGGTGTCGATCAAAACTTCACTCTGCCGGAAAAATTGAAAATATCGCTGCAATTGATGAAAAATAATATTGAAGAGCCTTTATCCATATCCGAAATAGCTAATTGGGTCAATATTTCGAGACGCCAGCTAGAACGTATGTTTGGTAATTACGTTGATGCTAGCCCTTCTCGATACTATATGGAACTTCGTCTAACGCGTGCACGTCAGCTTCTTCAGCAAACTAATAAGCCCGTTGCCGAAGTGGCAGTTGCCACTGGTTTTGTGAGTATCTCTCATTTTCGCAGCTGTTTTTTCCAGCTCTTTGAAGTAACACCGGGGCAGTTTCGAAAATCGTGCCAAGCTGGCGAACATTCGATGTGAACTTCTTGTTTGAATTCATGATGGCCGCACTGAGGCTAGGTAAGCGTTACTTTAAAAAGAGAGCCAAACAGGCTCTCTTTAAAAAGTGCAAACGCTGATTTAACCACCCGACCAGCCCAACATAATCGGCACGTAAACTACTAACAGCAGCACCCCGATCAGCCCCAGCAGGTAAGGAATGATCGCACGGGTAATGCGCTCCAGCGGTAGCTGGGTGATCGATGATGCCACATAGAGGTTGATCGCCACCGGCGGGGTAATCATGCCGATGGAGAGCCCTACCACGATAATCAAGCCAAAGTGGATCGGGTCAATCCCCAACTGCAACACCAGCGGTAGCAGTACCGGGGTGAGGATAATCAGCGCACTGGCGGTTTCAATAAACACCCCGGTGAGCAGAATAATCCCCACGATCAGCAGCATGATCACGTAAGGGTTGGTAGACAACGACAGCACCGCCTGGGAAATCGCCCCCGGCACCTGCCAGCTTGAGAGCGTCCAGCTCAGCACCGCCGACATGGCAATCACCAGCATAATCACTGCGGTAGTCATCGCCGAACGGATCAGCAGCTTATAAATCTGGGGCAGGTTAAGGTCACGATAGACAAACAGCGACACCAGCATGGCGTAGTTCACCGCCACGACCGCCGCCTCTGAAGGCGTGAAGATCCCCGAGAAGATACCCCCGAGGATAATTACCGGCGTCATCAAGCCCCAGCTGGCGTCTTTAAAGGTCGTCCAGATGGTTGCCAGCGAGAGCGGCGTGCCTTTGGGGTATTGGCGCTTATACGCCTGAGCAATGGCAATGGCCATTAATCCCAGCCCCATTGCCAAACCCGGCAAAAAACCGTTTAGGAACAGCTTGGAGACCGACTGCTGGGCGATCACCGCGTAGATGATCATCGGCACCGAGGGCGGTATCACCACCCCTATCGTGCCGCTGGCGGCAATTAAGCTGGCCGCCGAGGCCGGGTCGTAGCCTTTGCGCTTTAGCTCCGGCACCAGACTGGAACCCACCGCTGCGGTGGTCGCCGCGCCAGAACCGGAGATGGCCGCAAAGAACATGCCCGCCATCACCGAGACCACCGATAGCCCGCCGCGCATAAAGCCGACTAATGAATCAGCAAAGCTGACCAGCTTTTCGCTCACCTTACCCTGGGCCATTAAATCCCCAGCGAGGATAAACATCGGGATCGCGACCAGGGCAAAGGAGTTAATGCCCTGGAACATCTGCTGGGTGACCACCATCAGCGGCACGCCGGATTGATAGAGCGCATAGAGCGTGCTGGCGCCAATGGCAAAGGCGATCGGCACGCCCAGCAGCATAAACAGGAAGAACAGCCCAAACAGCAGCAGCGTCATAGCGACTCCTCCTGGGGCTGGGTGGTTTCGCCGTTAATCAGCAGCTCGATGATATCGACCAGTGCATACCAGGCCATAATCGCCGCGCAGATTGGCATCACCGCGTAGACGTAGGTCATCGACAGCCGCAGCGAGGCGGATTTCTGAAAGCTCTGTACCTGCATGTAGCGGTAGCCGATAACGATCAGCGTGATCATAAACGCCAGCACCACCAGCAGAGCGGCAAGCCGGGCGATTTGGCGCAGGCGGCCGGGCAGGGCATCCACCACAAAGGTCACGGCAATATGCCGCCCGCGCTGAAACGCCAAGGTGCCGGCTAAGAAGGTGATCCACACCAGCAGAAAGCGGGCGACTTCTTCCGTCCAGCCGACGGCGGTGAATAGCACACGAGAGACGATCTGCAGGGTAATCACCCCAATCAGCGCCGCCATGCCCGCAAAGACCACGGGCTGTAGAATGGCGTCCAGAAAGCGTTCAGAACGCTGTAGCAACATTACCAATGGATGCATGTGAGTGGGCACTTACTTCACTTCCTCCTGGATGCGTTGCAGATAGTCGCCAAACTGATCACCGTACTTCTCATACACCGGGGTAACGGCTTCCTGGAAGGCGGCGATATCGGGCGACTCGTTTATTTCCATGCCTGCCTCAGCCAGTTCGGCTAACTGCTCGGCTTCCATGATGGCATTTTGTTCTCTGGCATAGCTAGAAGCTTCGCTGGCGGCATCGAGTACGATCTCCTGAACCTCCTCTTGAAGGCCGTTCCAGGCGGGTAAGCTCATAATGAAGATCGCTGGCGCATAGATATGCCGCGTCATGGTGAGGTAGTCCTGGGTTTCCGCCAAGTTAAAGGCATGGATGGCGTTAACCGGGTTTTCCTGACCATCAATCGTGCCTTGTTGCAGGGCGGTCAGCGCTTCTGTCCACGCCATGGGCACGGCATTGGCGCCGAGTTCCCGGAACGTATCCACATAAACCTCGTTCTCGATGACGCGCAGTGTCAGGCCTTCGAGATCCTGGGGCGCATTAATCGCGTGCTGACTATTGGTGATATTGCGAAAGCCGCGCTCAGCAAATGCCAGCCCTTTAAGGTTCACATCCTCTAATTTGCCCAGTATTTCCTGGCCGATCTCACCATCCAGCACGGAGTAGGCAGATTCGGCGGTAGGGAAGAGGAAAGGCAGCTCAAACACCGAGAACTCATCAACGAAGTTGGCCACCGGCCCGTTGGTGATCACGCCCATATCGACAGTGCCGATCTGCATCCCTTCCAGAATGGTGCGCTCGTCGCCCAGGGAGGCGTTGGGGAAGATCTCAACGGAGACCGCGCCGTCGGTCTGTTCGCTGACTAACTGCTGAAAGCGCTCGGCGGCGATATGGTAAGTATCTTCTGTATTCACCACGGTCGCTAAGCGCAGGTTAATAGGGGTAATTTCCTCTGCCTGGGCCATGAGCGGTAAACCAAGCAGGCCAGCGCATAGCAAGGTCAAGTTTAACTGTTTGAATTTACTTGTATTACAGGATGCGGCGTGAGCGGTGAAGCGGGCGTTGTGATTCACATTATCTCCTAGTGGTGGCTGTTCTTATTGTCTTATTGGGCTTCATCTATATCACATCGAACTAACAGGGCAAATTACTTATTTTCATTCCACTATTCGCGATAATAATCCAAAAAATCTTTATAGATCTTAGACTTGAGTGATTTAAAGGTTAGCGATAGCCTGCAAGCATTGACGATTGATTAACTGCCTTGGAAAGCGATGGTAAGGCTTGGCCGATGGTGAGTCTTGCTACCCTTGTTCGTGCTACCCACGTTCTTACTAACCATGGCAACGCCAGCTAAAACAGGAATAACCAATGGATAAGTTGCTTAACGACCTAGTAGCGGTAGTCGGCCCAGAAAACGTGTTGCTCGGTGACGATGTCTCCCAGCGTAGCGTCGACTGGTTTACCGGGGCGCCCTGTCGTGCCAAAGCCATTGTCAGGCCCCGCAACACCGAACAGCTCAGCAAAGTCATGGCCTTATGCTACCAGGCCGACCAGCTGGTGGTGACCCATGGTGGCATGACCGGCATTGTGCACGGGGGTGAAGCCAGCCCCGAGGAGTTGGTGGTTTCTCTTGAACTGATGAACCAGATCGAAGAGGTCGACCTGGTCGGTTCTACGATTCAGGTTCAGGCTGGGGTGACGCTCCAGCGTGTGCAGGAAGCCGCGGCGGAGATCGATATGCAGTTTCCGCTCGACCTTGGCGCCCGGGGCTCGTGCACCATCGGCGGCAATATCGCCACCAATGCAGGCGGCATACGGGTCATTCGCTACGGCATGATGCGCCAGCAAGTGCTGGGGCTGGAAGCCGTACTTAGCGACGGCACCGTGGTCAGCTCGCTGAACAAAATGCTCAAGAACAACGCTGGCTACGACCTCAAACAGCTCTTTATCGGTAGCGAAGGCACCCTGGGTATCGTCACTCGCGCCGTGCTCCGGCTGCAGCCGCATATGCCCAGCGAACAAACCGCGCTGGTCGCGGTGTCCTCCTTCGATGCCTTGACCCAACTGTTACGCAGGCTCTCACAACAGCTCGCCAATAGCCTTAGCGCCTTCGAGGCGTTGTGGAATAGCCACTACAGGCTGGTGACCACCGAGAGCGGCAAGCATGCGCCCCCGTTGGCCGACGACTCGCCTTTCTACGCGATCATCGAAACCCTGGGGCTAGATGACGCCCAGGATGCGGAGCATTTCTCCGAGATTCTGCAAAAGGCGATGGAAGACGGCTTGATCACCGATGCCGTGCTGGCCAGTTCCGGTGCCCAGCGCCAGGGCATCTGGGCAATCCGAGAGGATATCGAAGTGCTGGTGCACCAGCTGAAGCCGATGTTCTCCTATGATATCAGCCTACCGATTCCCCATATGGACGCGTACGTCGATACCCTGGAGCAAAACCTCAAGGAGCAGTGGCCCCAAACAGGTAAAATGATCGTGTTCGGCCATCTTGGCGATGGCAACCTGCACATCATGATCACGGTGCGCGACGACAGCCCGCAAAGCCGCCGCCAAGTGGAGCAGTTGGTTTACTCGCCCCTGAAAGAGTACGGCGGCTCGATCTCTGCCGAGCACGGCATTGGTCTCGAAAAGCGCGATTACCTAAGTATTTCCCGCTCCAGCGAGGAGATCGCTTTAATGAAGCGCATGAAAGTCGCTCTGGATCCCAAGCTGTTGTTGAATCGAGGCAAAGTCGTGGCGGTGGAGTGAGTTTGGCGGTTTGATTAAGGGTCGCCCAGGGCGGTGGGGGCTGGTGTCATCAGCTCCCGGGTTAACTGCCGCAACCAGTGTATGCCAGGATCGTGATCCTTCCTTTCATCCCAGCACAGGCAGACTTTGAACGCCGGTACGTCCAGGGGCAGAGCGTAGAACTTCAAGCTATTGTTGCGGCAAATGACCCTGGCCGCGCTCTCTGTCACCACACAAAGCAGTGCTGTGGACACCAATATTTCCTGCAGTGGATTGATGTAGGGCGTCTTGGCGACGATTTTCCGCTCTAATCCTAACTCCCGCAGTTTTTCATTGATTAACAGCGGGCTGTCTTCACGATGCGACAAAGCGACCTGGGGGGAGTTTAAAAACGCCTCAAGGGTAATGGCGCTACTCTCGCCATGAAATGTCGCATCACCCACACAGCCAATCACATCGTCAAACAGGTACTCATGATGAGAGGTGAGCGGCAAGGTTTCGAACTGCACCACCGCCAGGTCGATATCGTGCTCTTGAAGGACTTGTTGGGCACCCTCTGCACTTGCGATGCGCGTGGAGAGCATGTTGAAACACAAATCTGGCGCGTGTTCCAAGCAGTGTTGAATAAGCTTGGGTTGTAGCTGTTGGCTGACATAGTCCACCAAACTGACCCGAAACTCCCGCTTTGATGTGGTAGGTGAAAACTCGTTACTACTGTGAACTGCCTGATCGAGGTAGAACAGCCCTTTGGCTACGGCGGCATCCATCTGCCGGGCAAGCGGGGTCGGTTGCATGCCCTCCAACGTCTTGATGAATAGCGGGTCGTCCATTAATAGACGCAGCTTCTTCAGCGAGTGGCTGACGGCTGGTTGCGTCAGGCAGAGCGCTTGTGCGGTGAGCGTCAAACTCCTTTTCCAATACAGCGTGTGAAAAACCAATAGTAAATTGAGATTGATCTTATTGAGCCTGTTCGCCAGCTTCGTATGGGTGGTGTCAGCCATCAGGCGTGTCTCTTGGTTGGAAGGGCCGTTCCGGCGCGGGAACGGCCCTCAGCCACTGCTGTAAAAGCGCTTGATCTAATGTCGGGCTTGCTTCGATGGGAAGCGAATTACTTGAGCGCTTCCTGGATGCGCGGCAGGTAATCACCGAACTGTTCGCCGTACTTCTCATACACCGGCGCAACGGCGGCTTGGAAGGCCTCCATATCTGGATCGTCGTTGATCTCCATGCCCGCATCGCGCAGGGCCTGCAGCTGTTCGCTCTCCATCTCTGCGTTCACCTGGCGCTCATGCTCCGCTGCTTCCTGTGCCGCTGCTAGCAGTACCTCTTGGGCGTTTTCAGGCAGTTGGTTCCAGGCGGGCATACCCATCACAAAAATTGCTGGGGCGTAGGTATGGCGGGAGAGGGTCATGTAGTTCTGGGTTTCATCCAGGTTGAACGAGTGAATGACGTTCACCGGGTTCTCCTGACCATCAATGGTGCCCTGCTGCATAGCGGTGAGCGCTTCAGTCCACGCCATAGGAATCGCGTTGGCGCCCAGCTCGCGGAAGGTGTCGGTGTAGACCGGGTTTTCCATTACGCGGATACGCAGGCCGTCCAGATCTTCCGGTGAGTTTACGGCACGCTCGCTGTTGGTCAGGTTGCGGAAACCGCGCTCGGCGTAGGCCATGCCTTTCAGGTTCACTTCAGAAAGCTTGTCGAGCAGCTCCTGGCCAATCGGGCCATCAAGCACTTCGTAAGCGGCTTCCGGGGAGGGGAAGAGGAACGGCAGTTCGAATACCGCCATCTCTTCGACAAAGTTGGCCACCGGCCCGTTGGTGATCACGCCCATATCCACGGTGCCGATCTGCATGCCTTCCAGCAGCGTGCGTTCGTCACCCAAGGTGGCGTTGGGGTAAATTTCGATATCTACCTTGCCGTCGGTGCGCTCTTCTACCAACTCTTCAAATTTGGTGGCGGCGATGTGGAAACCATCCTGCTCATTGACCACGTGGGCCAGGCGCAGAGTGACAGGATCCATATCAGCAAAATCAGCGGCGTTCGCGGCGCTCACCAGCGCCAGTGAGATGCCCAGTGCCAGCGTGCTACGTGCAAATGTTTTCATATTATTGTGTTCCCAATGGACTAAGGTGCAGAAGTGCTCCCAAAGCATGCACCACACCAGGGAAAACGGTCAATTGACTAAAGGTACTCAAGCGCCATACGGCTGGACACAGCGCCCCTGCACAGTTACGATACGCACCCACAAGCGCCCGTAGCTCAGTTGGATAGAGTATCGGCCTCCGAAGCCGAGGGTCGCAGGTTCAAATCCTGCCGGGCGCGCCAAATTGTTAAAAAGGGGCCTACGAGAGATCGTGGGCCCTTTTTTTGGGTTTGGCTGCTATCGGCCAGTAGCGGTTTTTTAGGTAGTGCTGATATAGCGCCGCATATAAGGTTTGAGCAACGCAATAACGATGCTGCCGCATACCACCTGAAACACTAAACGCAATGCGTAGTAAAAATGCCGCGCGTTGCGAATCACTCTTAAATGCCTTGTTAGCCAAAATTTGATTCAATATCCGCACTCTTAAGAACTGCATTTAAAAGACCAAAGTCATAGCTTTTTAGATTAGGGTTGTCCAATCTTATGCTGTCTATCATTTGCTGAAGGTTACGTCCTTGATGGTCATACCCTATGACCAAATTTACATATTCAACTTCACTATCAAATGGTGGTCTGTACGAATATTTAGTGCGATCTTGCTTTATTTTTGCAAGCTTTCCATATGGAGCAGTATCCCAACAAACCACAAGCAAATTGATGGCGTTCAAAAGTTGTTTGGTTGCAGGGTCAACTTTGCGTGTTGCACTGCCTGTATGTGACGAGTTACTACCTATACTCAATGAGTCTGATTTTAGTGGATTAAATCGTGGTACATCATCTCCACCTGTGAGAGCTAAAAATTTCTTAGCGGTTGGCACACCACAGTAAAAAGCGCCTACGTCCTTATTATCTTTTTTCCCTTTATATTCAAAACAATAATAGCTATCTTTCAAAACACGACCTGTACAGCTATGTTTTCGCTGATTATTAAGAAGCTTAACATGTGCAACAGCAGTTATGTTGTACCGTCTTACCATTCTTTCTCTAGCATCGTCACCAAAACAATCCATATCAACCTTTTACGACTAAAAAATATATAAGGTTAAATCTAACACGAATTCAAAATGCTGCATATTGGAGAGGGATCGTTTTGGCTAACGCTGTTGTTAGCTCCCCAATGACCTCGCCATGACGTCATGGGCTTCACATCAAAAGCCCCTGAATTTCGACTTGATGCTGTCGAGTTTGGACAACCACTCCACTATCGGTGGCGTAAATTGCCCGTATAGGGTCTTTCGTCGTCAATTCACCAGCTCTCAGTCCGGCATGCGTGAACCACTGGAGCTGTTTTCCTGTTAGCAAGCCAAACCCTCCTTGTGTTACCAACAACCGCCCCTGCTGAAAGACGTCGAGAAATGCTGCAAGCTTCGTACTATCTTCTATGATGTATAATCGAGTGGGTGTGAGGAAGTAGGTATGCCTGCCAACATCAACGATTTCCTTCGGGCAGGTTCCAATGTCGTACACCACCTCGGGCTGCCCCTCTCTAGAAACTCGGATGACTTTGCCCGAGTATGTAGCCAGATAGGCTCCACCATCGACAGCAGTAAAACTTCCCGCGTAGACCCAATCTTGAGGTACTCCTCCGGTCATGGTGATCTCGAGTCGAAGGCCCTCGACCTCCATAACGTAGTCGGGATCCGTCCGGGCAAAATACGTAACATCAGATTCTTCGTATTCAAGAGTGTTTGGATCGACACCGGTCAAAGTTTCGAACGCAGTGTTCAAGGCTTTCATTTTCTCGGTTGCAGACGGATCCCCAGCATTGCGATCCGGGTGGTGAGCCTGCGCCAACTTACGGTACTTTCGCTTAATGTCCGTTGGATCAACGGGTAGAGACAGCCCGAAAAGCTTTAGCGCCTCCTCAACCTCTTGCGCCACGCCAAAGCGTTCGCTGCGTCCCACGACACGCTTCCAGCCTTCCTTCAGTGGCATAACGAGTCCCCAGACTGCCTCGCCAGAGGTGGTGCAACACCAAGCCTCGTCGGCTAACGTAAAAAGGTACCTATCCCCCTCAGGAGCAATATCCACAGCTCGCACCTGGGATTTAAACTCACCCCAGTAATTTGTGTCGATGGCCCGGAAGTGGTCAACGACGCGGGAATCCTCGCACAAATTTGATTCGACTATGATGTTCAACTCCTCGTCGTAGGCGTGGAGCAATCCGTTGGAATCCATGATCGCTATACCGGAACCAGCGGCGCCTGTTCCGGTGCGATAGGCATCATGGTACAAAGCTTTTTCGCCAACTAGGGCCCCATGTCGATCCATTCTACGAAGTACGCTCTTCACCCCTGCTTGTTCCGTACTGGCCCCGGAACGGTCGAGCAACCAGGTTCCTCTGGAATCGATGGCAGCAATAGTAAAGGCAGGATCTGGACGCTCGTCACCCTTCAGCTTTCGCTCGCCCACAAGCGTCCAAGGGGCATCTTCCGATGCTTCAAACAGCGGAAATGATGTGGGGCTTGCAGCATCTACCGGTTCGTAACCATGCTTCTTACCCGACTTATCCATCTCTTTTAAGATACGATTGAAGCGACGTAAATCAACGTCCTTGACATGCTCGGGGACACGCTCGAACATTTCAACAGATTGCTTTGCCGCCGCCGCTAGCTGCCCAGATTTCACTCGCTGTATAATCAGCTTGGCATACGCTTTGGCTATAACTTCCCCTACTCGTCCTTGCCGTTGCTTTGGAGATAGATCACCGGCGAGCTTTACGACCTTAGTGTATTGACTCTTGAATCCAGCCTGAAACACAGGGCCAATCAATGGGTCATTGTTCTCGCGGTGAAACTCGTCACGCCCGTCCACTTCCCAGGTAGGCGGTGATGGTGGCAGCGGGACATACGCGGCTTGGGACCAATCGAGCTCCTTCGGTGGTTCCCGCCTACCGGACTCTCTATTCGAGTTTTGGGCAATACGCGTCAACCCCATAGAATCTTGGGCGTCCGTGCCTCTTCCATTGCCGAACATTTTTGATAGAAAGCTAAACATTCATCATTTCTCTATTTCGTCTTAAACCAATGCCAGGCACACGGCGCAGGTATATTTTGTATTCGAGCTAACGCCAGCTTAAAAGGCGCGAGCTTGCGAGCGTCTAAATTGACGCGTTTGTTAGTTTTTCTTTGGCTTACACTTTTTAGTTTTCAACCAAGTCGGATCTATCTCTATTTTCGCAAGAGAAATATTGTAATTTAATGCTCTTAACGTTTTTAATGCATTCTTTAGTGTTACCTTAGAAAAAAACGGAAGCTCAACTGGTAGATCTTTCTTTGTCGCTATCGCATAAACCAATTTATATTTGCTTGGATCTGGCCTCAGCTTTGGATCGATTAGTTTGATTGATGGAGGTAATTTAGGATTCAGTTTCTCCCTGTATTCAGAGTCTTTTATAAACGCTTCAGCGGCGACAAACCCTTGAGCGAAAAGATGGCTTAATGTACTTGAGCTTCGATATAGCTTAACATGAATAAACTCATTTCCATCCTTAATTAAGTCGCAGTGTTCTAATTTGTCATAAGCACCTCCGATCTGTATGTTTTTCTTATCCATTAAGCAGAAGCCATTTTCGGTCTTAGAAACATGATCATTGTAGTCAGCCTCATCGTCATGAGAATAGACAGGAAAACTAAAAGAGTGGATGTCAATATCGCTGAGGTAATCATCGACTGCTGATACGAAATCACTATTTACTTTGTACCAAACCCCATTTCTCAATATATAACTATCTTTTCCGAATTTAATTTCAGCATATAAGCATCGATAGACCGACCAACTCTTTACAGATTGATACTCACTATTATTGACATGAATTACATGTCCTTTCATTAATTCTACTGTTGGTGGAATACCGTCAAGATATTTTATATAATCATCAAATGACAATACTACATGACGAAGGGTTTTTTGGTACATATCAAATGAATAACCTATTTGACTTTCCCAATCTACAATTTCCGGCTCACCCAACCAAAAACTATCAAAATCATCTTTGCTTAAATATTGATCCAGTTCTAAATCAAGTATTTCAATCTCATCGTAATCTCGAACCCTGTTTATATTTTCTACCCAACTAAATTTATCCGGCAGGTTAGATCGATATCTTTTGATGGCTTCCGATAAAATTTCAGGTATATCTGATAGTTTGGCTTCTACTGCTATTGTTAGAGCGTCTCGTCCAGTTACATGGCTACCAAACTCCTTTACTAAAGAAGCACCAGTTACCGCGTAGAGCATCTCCATCTCAGAGTCTAAATGGAGATTAAATATATCAACGTCTCTCGTGCTTTGAGTCCTGGAATTCAATGGATTATGATCATAGCTTGCCTTGTCTAGACTTCTCAGCTTATCTGGATTTACCGAGTTCAATGTTACTTTTAATCCAAAATCACGCTCGATGGACTCAGATTTTAAAAGATGAAAGCCAGTGCCGAATGATAGTACAAATGTTGCTCCTGCAGCCCTTACTACAAAGACAGCACCTACATTAGAAGACATTCCAAATTCTGAAGCGTCAACCTGATTATCTATTGTAAATAGTCTAGTCCAGGGGGGCGCACTCTTCGGTGGCTGCCTTTTAACGTAAAGAATCGCAGACTCAATATCTGGCAAGTCCAGTCGAATAGGTTCTTTGGAGTTTTCCACCTTAATAATGTCTGAATCAGGATTATTGCTATCTCTCGCCAAATAAATAGATAGCTTTTCCTTTCTTATTTTCTTGAGTTTCGCCATAACCCCCTGCTCAGTACGATGTAAAACTAAAGTTTAATTTATGCGCATGCGCGTTAACATTATCACCAGTCTCTGAAAATTGTGCATAAGCATGGAAGTGCTGATCATAAGCAATTGTTTTTATATGTGTTAGCAAGATTACACTCTGGCAATACAAGCATTCACGTTACAGAACTGACCAGAAAAAAACGCATTGTGAGCCAGGGCTCCTATTCTGCGGATGGCCGCTTTGGGTCTTTTTCAGTCTTATGCTGCTTAGCTATACGCTGCCTTTTAGCTTTTGGGCACGGCCCAATTCCTACTGAAATTAGCCTAGCACAAGCTACCGAAGTAGGATGAGGCTCGTAAGCTTTTCTTTTCAACGCTCCTTTGTGGCGGGCTCTATTGGGACTCATAACATTTTCCAGCGTTGGCGGGTGTGCTCCAGAAGCAGTATTGCTTAGATGGTAGCTGGTGGGCAGAGACAAAGTGCCGAGTAAGCAAGAGCTCCGCGTAAGCTCTTGAGAACCAAGAGGCGGGCGTATGCTTATGGCCATCATACTGTTAGCTGCCAGTGCGAAGCCGGACTTTAAGCCGACATAAAGTCATTCCAGCGCCTGACCAAATAGTTATGCTCATCCATGACGGTATTCCACACCGCGATGCGGCTCATTCTTGTCTGGTAGTCTCCGCCGTCGCGGATTTCGCCTCGATGAATCATATCAGAGGTACCATCGGGGCCCGGAAGGTTCTTGGCGGCAGGTTGGCCGTCATACCAAAAGTCCCACTCCGCAGCGGAAAGGTGAGGGCGGGTCAGTTCAGGGGTGGAAATGTAATAGCCTTGGCGGGCCATGACGGCGCCGGGCCATCCTGAAATCCACCAGTTGAGGTAGTCATAAGCCGCATCTAGCGTGCGTCCCTTCACATGCCGTGAGATTGACATGCCAATTTCTCGCAGATCCTTGTTTTATGTTGCCTAGTCCTTCGACTTTAGCGCTTTCTGCATGCGGTAATTCAAGTATCGCCCGCCAGTACGATCCACATGGCGACCAGCGAGGCGGGGTCTGAAGAGGTGGAAAAGAAGATGGCGACGATCACCTCCTCCAGCCCTCAGCTCACTCGTTCCCTAGGAACCTGACGCAGATGGCTAGCCGTTTGACCGCCAGGCAGGGCGGCGATCATATCAGCTGCTTCTAGCAGTTTTGGTAGGTCAATACCGGTGGTTACTCCGCCGCCATGTAGGGCATATAACAAATCCTCTGTGGCGGTGTTGCCCGTGGCGCCCGGCGCGAATGGGCATCCACCAAGTCCTGCGCAAGCGGTGTCGACTGCTGTGGCGCCATGGCTGATGGCGAAGAGGGCATTCGCTACCCCCATGCCAAACGTATTATGGCCGTGGAAGGCCCAGTTCACTCCTGCGCTGGCATGCCGTTCGCGCAATTGCGTGAAATAGTCGGCTACTTGGTAGGGTGTGGCTCGTCCGGTCGTGTCACACAGCGCTACCTCTAGGGGCAAGTCGCCAATAAGCTCAAGTGCGGCGCTGAGAATACGATCAACTTGTTGCCAACTGATGGTTCCCTCGAAGGGGCAGTCGAAGCTGGTGCCAAGGTCGAGGCGCAGTCGGCTACCCTCGGTGCGGCGCATACGCTCAATCACCTGGTGTAGTTCTTGAAGTGACTCGGCGGTGCTGCGGCGCACATTACTCTGGTTGTGGGACTCCGATACCGATACGACATAGACGATTTCGCGAATGCCGTGCTCCAACGCTAGTTCTGCACCCTTGAGGTTGGGAACCAGGGCAGAGAAACGTACACCTGGACGGTCAGCAAACGCTTTTACTAACTTGCCGGTATCGGCCATTTGGGGAATGGCTTTGGGGCTTACGAAAGAGCCAATCTCCAAGCGAGTAACGCCTGCATCGAGTAGCGCCTGTATACAGCGCTGTTTATCGGCAGTGGGCAGTATGTCGCGTATCGATTGAAAACCGTCTCGTGGTGCAACCTCGACAAGTTCAATACTGGATGGCGGCGATAGGGGCGTCATTATCTGTTCTCCGCTGGTTGCTCCAAGGAGTGACGAAAGCGCTTAGCGGCACGGGCAGCGTCAATGAGGAATTGTAACCCCAGGGCGGCAAAGCCGATGGGTAGCAGTGCATAGGGGTAAACCATTGGCGTTCCCAGCGAGCTTGAGACACGCTCGCTGTACTCAAACGCCTGCATCGTCATGATGCCGCCACGCCATACCAGAATGATGCAAAACAGCATGCCCATCAGGCCCGTTGTGATATCGATTATGGCGCGGATACGCGTTGGTAGCTTATCTTTAAAGAAGGTAATACGGATATGGGCGTCGTGACGCTGTGCTTCGGCGGCGCCAATCACCGCGAGGTAAACCAGGAGAAAGGAGTTGATCTCCAGGCTCCAGCTAGTGGGGGCCGCGAAGACATATCGCATGGTGGCGTCATAGCAGATAGACACCATCATGAAGACCAACACTGCCATGGATGTCCAGCGTAGAACGGCCAATAGGCCGTCCCAGCTACGCATTGCCATTGTTGTCATTTCACTCTCCCTTAAGCGTTGCCAAGGGCCAGCGCGATGGCGCGATCGCCGACCTCCTCACCGACTTCACCCTTCCAGTGATCCCAGACGTCCTGGACGCCGGCATTGAAGGCTTCAAGGTCTTCATCGGAAGGCTCGACAATCTCCACTCCTGCCTCCTCAATCTGGGGCCAGTACTCGTTGGGGTAAATATCGTTGTTGCAGTGCTCAATGAAGTTCTCGTCGTACCAGTCAGCTGCCTGCTGTAGTACGGCGCGTGCCTCGTTGTCAAGATTGTCCCAGGTGTCCCGCAACATGAAGGGAGCAACCGAGAAACCGGTAATCGGCAGCTTGTAGCAGACCTGCAATTGCTCCTGGAGGCTGCGGCCGATCACCGTTGAGATATTGAATACCCCGGCGTCGACGGTTCCCCGTTGCAGTGCCATATAGGTCTCTGAGGAGGGAATACGGGTCGCGCCTACGTTGTATGGCTCAAAGGCTTTGGTCGCCTCAAAACCGACGATGCGAATCTTCTTCCCGCGGACATCCTCAAGGCGGCGGATGGGGCTAGCCTCTGTACTCCATAGGTACTCCGGTTCAAGGATGCCGCCACCGGAGGTGAGCATGTAGAGATTATCCTCGGCCAGCACTTCGTTGATGAGCTCCATCAGTGGGCTGCCCTGACGCAGGCGCTCCGGATGGCGATAGAGTTCACCAACCACACCGGGCAGACCGGTGACGCCTAGTATCGGAATAGAGCGGGTGACGTAAGAAAAGGTATGGAACATAAAGTCGATGCTACGTGCCCGCAGAGCCGGCAACTGCTCGTCAACCTTGAGCAGTTGACCAGAGTCGTAGAAATCGACCGAGAGGGTGTCGCCTCCCTGCTCTTTGAGCATCTCCACGAAGCGATTGGAGCCATAGGTCAGCGCCTTGTAGGAGTCGGGCAGGTAGGTGACGCCCGTCAGCGTGGTGGCGGCGTAGCTACGGGGCGCCAGCAGGCTCTGGGAGCCAAACAGCGTGGCACCGGCGGTAGCGAAGGTGCCGTACTTTAGCACTTGGCGGCGAGACAGTGTCATGGTGAATCTCCTGATTGTTGTTGTAAGAATCTGCAGTAAGAGTCTGTTGTAAAGGTTTGTTGTGATGCACCTTTGTAACGTTGCACTTCACTGACGTTGAAACACCGGGGTTACATTAACCCCGGCAACCACAGGCTGAGGCTGGGGAAGAACACAAACAGCATCAGCACGAGGAACTGAACGGCGACAAATGGCAGTGCGCTTTTGATGATTTCTTCCACTGAGAGCTCGGGGCAGACCCCACGCAGCGCGTAGAGGTTAAGCCCCACTGGGGGAGTAACCACGGCAATCTCAAGGTTGAGCACCATCACGATACCAAACCACAGCGGGTCGTAGCCCAGGGCGGTGACCAGTGGCAGCAGTACCGGGGTGGTCACCACGATCAGCGACACGGCATCGACAATCATGCCCAGTAGGATCAGCAGTAGCATTACCGCCACCAGGATCGCCCAGGCGGGCAGGCCGGTGGCGGTGAGTGCCTCGGTGAGAAGCTGTGGTACTCGCACCATGTTGAGATAGTCGCCGAAGATCTTGGCACAGCCGATAATGAGTAGGATGGCACCGCTGACGCGCGCAGTCGTTGCCAGTATCTCCAGGAACTTGCCCCAACTGAGACTGCGAAATATCAGGGTGGCGATCAAAAAGGCGCCAGCCGCGCCAATGCCAGCGGCTTCGCTGGGCGTGGCGAGGCCCGAGTAGATTGAGCCCAGCACGGCCACTACCAACAGCGCGGCGTGCCAGATGTTCGCCAGACTCACCCAGCGCTCCTTCCAGGTAAAGCGCTCCTTACTGGCTGGCGCCTCTTCAGGGTTCAGCCACACTCGAATATAGATAAACAGTGATAATGCTAAAGCGAGCACAATGCCGGGAACGATGCCGCCGATAAATAGATCCGCCACAGAGACGCTAGACACTGCGCCATAGATAATAAAGGGCACGCTGGGTGGGATTAGCATGGCCAGGGCGCCAGCACTAACGACGGCACCCGCGGCTAATGATCGGCTATAGCCGCGCTGGAGCATCTGCGGTACGGCAATGGATCCCACTGCCGCAACGCCCGCTAGGCTCACCCCTGATACGGCGCCGAACATGGCCGAAGCCCCCACCGAAGAGATCGCCAGACTGCCCCGCAGCCAGTTGAGCCAGCGCACGGCGGCAGTGAAAAGACTCGACCCCACCGGTGTTGCCCCCAGGAAATTACCCATCAGAATAAAGAGGGGAAGGGCAATCAGCTCGAAGGCATTAAGCTGGCCAAACAGTGATGTAGGAGCGAAAAAAAACGCCATTGAGCCGCGCGCCATGTAGAGGCCGGCTAACCCGGATAAGCCCAGGGCTAGGAAAATAGGGAAACCGATGACAAT
Organism: Halomonas sp. FeN2; assembly: GCF_020595105.1. Classification (NCBI taxonomy): domain Bacteria; kingdom Pseudomonadati; phylum Pseudomonadota; class Gammaproteobacteria; order Oceanospirillales; family Halomonadaceae; genus Halomonas; species Halomonas sp. FeN2. The sequence continues at coordinate 2,112,709 of NZ_CP074200.1, read as the reverse complement.
CAGCCCGACTAAAATGGCAAGAACGATAATGGGATCCATGCTGCTCTCCCTCTCAGATCACGTTGTCGGCGCGAAGAGCGTCGAGAGTATCGGCTGAGAACGCCAGCCAGTCGGCGAGGATTGTATGGGTATGCTCGCCCAGGGCAGGGCCGACGCTACGTACCCTGCCTGGGGTGCTGGAGAGCCGCGGGAAAACATTTTGCATCGGCAGTGGGCGGCCCTGGCGATCAGGCACCGCTACGATCGACTCACGCGCCTGGAAGTGTGGATCGCCAAGCATATCGGGGGCTCGGTAGACTAACCCTGCGGGTACCCCCGCCTCGGCGAGGATATCCACGATATGAGAAGCGTCGTGCTGCTGGGTCCAGGCCGCAACAAGGTCGTCGATAGCCTGCTGGTTCTCCCCGCGTGCGCGATGGGTCGCGTAGTCAGGATGGTCGGCCAGGCGAGGTTGCCCCATGGCCTCACAGAGGCGGCGGAAGACAGTATCCTGATTGGCACCGATAATAACGTCGCGCCCGTCACGGGCTGGGTACGCATTTGAGGGGGCAATTTTGGGTAAGAAGCTGCCGCTGCGCTCGCGGACTTTTCCCGCCCGGGCATACTCGGGAATTAAGTTCTCCATCATGGCCAGTACAGACTCAAATATCGAGCTATCGACCACTTGCCCTTTTCCGCTTCGCTCGCGCTGATGAAGGGCCATCATGGTGCCTAGCGCAGCGTGCAAGCCCGCCAGCGTGTCGCCAATTGAGATGCCAACACGCACCGGGGGGCGATCAGGATAGCCGCTTAAATAGCGTAGCCCACCCATGGCTTCGCACACTGATGCGAACCCCGCCCGGGTTGCGTAAGGGCCATCTTGGCCAAAGCCAGTGACCCGCACCATGACCAGCTTTGGGTTGTGGCGGGAGAGTTCGTCGTAGCTTAGACCCCAGCGCTCCATGGTGCCGGGGCGAAAGTTTTCGATGATGACATCAGCACGCGCCGCTAATTGACGCAACACGTCTTGCCCGCGCTGCTGACGAAGATCGAGGGTCAACGATTGTTTGTTGCGGCCAATCACGTTCCACCACAATGGGTCGCCACTCTCCTGGTCGGCTTCTCCCCACTGCCGCATAGCATCCCCCTTACCGGGAGGCTCGACTTTTACTACCTCAGCACCAAAATCTGCAAGCACTTGGCCGCAATAGGGCCCTGCGATGAGTTGTCCTAGCTCAAGAACCCTAATGTTCTCAAGGGGGAGCGGGGCGGGCGTGTCTTGTTGTCTCATTGTTGTTCTTAGGCCTCTTTATAATCAACCAATGTCTCTTTAACCGGAGGGGGTATTGGTGTGCGGGACGTGCAATGCCTGCGCAGCCAGCAAGTGGGCGCGCATTACATTCTCAGCCCATTCGGGACTGCCAGCAGCGATGGCCTCCAGAATCTCGCGGTGGTGACGCATGCTGCGGCGAAGGTTGGCAAGGTCATAGTTGCCGAAGTTGCGATGAATGACCGATGTGCGAACAACATTTTCGAGCAAGTTTGCTAAACGTTGGTTGTTGCTAGCGAGAATCAGCGTTCGGTGAAATTCGTGATTAAGTGACGCAATGCCGTTGCGTGATTCAGCATTTGTGTCGACCTGTTCGGTGAGCGATTCCATTTGAGTCGCTAGGGTTTCTAAAGACTTAAAGCACGTTTTGCTTATTTGTGTGGAGGCTAAGCGAACCGCTAAGGGCTCTAGCACCAGACGTAATTCGAATACTTCGCGAGCATCTTTAGCTGTCCAAGCCACCACGCGTGAACCACGGTGGGGAATGGCTTCGAGCCAACCTTCCGACACCAGCTCCCGCAGCGCCTCACGCACGGGGGTACGGCTGACGTTAAGCTCATTGGCTACACTCGTTTCACGAAGGTACTCATCTGCTTGGTAATGACCATTTAGAATCCGCTGCTTGACTACATCATGGACTCTAGCCGTGGCGGTCTGAACCACTTTTGAAGTGTGTGTGGATATAGAATCCATCCGTTAGACACCCTAAGTTGCATACAATATCTAAGGTAGATCATTATTTTTGCGGTAAATAATTAGACTTTAGTCTTTTTTGTATGCAATCTTCTTTTCGGAGCATAAGCTGTCGCAGGCTTATGAAATACCTCCAGACCTTATGCTTATGATAGTGTGTGCTTCTACTGAATCGCCCTGTGTTTCGCATGTACCTCCAGGCCTTATATTAAAGTTATCTATGAGTATTAATGTGCCGTCCTCGCTATACTGAAGAATTAAAATTCGAAGCCGCCAGGTAGGCTATATAACGGGGCTCATCGTTATTCTTAGAATAAGGTTCTGTACTGATCTTCTTCCGCCACCACAATTGCTGCGCTTACTGTAGGATGGTTAGCCGTTCTAACTACCCTATTATAAATGTAGACGCTTCTGCGCTTATGAAAGTGGTGTGCCCATTGTCTTCTCATCTAGGTCAGGTGCTTTTGGCATCATGTGCGCGAGCGGATAAATGTTCGTAGTTGTTCCTAACGCTCAAGGTGCCTTCTGTTTGCAACAGTGAAGAGTCTATAGATCATATGTCCTACAGTTTTCGATTATTCTATGTACCTAGGGAACCTATGATTAACGTGATGCGCACAGGCCAGACAAGGCCAAAATTGATGAAAAATGGATCGGGCGCGCGTGCGAGTTTACGGGTTGTAAATGAGCATTTGGGTGGGGACGCCGAGTCTGGGACTCGCGCACGAGGCGATTTTTAACGCCGTATGGACAAGCGCATTAGTTAATCAGAGGTTTCCTAGAATTTTGATATACGAGTAGTACATGATTAAACGCAGCCAAGTCACGATCACCGATATCGCCAAATATGTGGGTATGACCAACATGACGGTGTCGCGTGCATTAAAACAGCCTGAGAAGGTCAGGCCAGAGACGCGTGAGAAAATACTTGCTGCGGCAAATGAGCTGGGCTACGTACCGAATGCCTTCGCCAGCCATCTTCGAAGCCGTAAGAACCGGCTCATTGGTCTTGTGACAGCCAGCGTGGATAATCCCTTTTACAGTGAGGTGATCAAGGCAATTTCACGTGCGGCCAAGGAGCATGACTACACCATCATGCTGATCGACACCGATGGCTCGCCAGAGCTTGAGGAAGTAGCGATCGATACCCTGCTCAGTTATCAGGTAGCGGGTATCATTCTGTCGCCCGTTTCTGACGATGCCAGTTACCGACCCAATTATCTGGAACGCCTGCGTAAGGCCAACTTGCCGGTGGTGATGCTGGATCGAACTCTGGATGTGACTGACTTCAGTCGTGTGGTACTGGACAACCGTCTTGCCGGAAGATTGCTTGGTGAGTTGTTGGTAAATAAGAACATCGAGCGGGTGCTAACATTAACAGGGCCAAGTGGCTCACAAATCACACGGCATCGGCTAGCTGGCCTCAAAGAGGCTTATGAAGAAAGGGGCGTTCCTCTGTCACTGGAGCAATGTCCAGGAGACTACACCTTACAACCTGCCTATCGTGACATGGCCGCCCATCTTCGCCGAGGTAAGCTCCCCGACGCCGTATTCGGTTTCAACCAGTTGATCACCCTGGGGGCGATGCGGGCACTGCACGATGCACATGTATCACGGGATGATGTCCTTGTCGTAGGCATTGATCGGCTTCCCTATGCTGATATTTTCGATGTATCGATCCCCTGTGCAGTGCACGACACCTACCAATTGGGACACGAAGCATTTCAATTGCTCTTCGAGCAAATAAAAGATCCCACGACCGATGGCCGTGAGCTCACGATCTCTGCCACGCTGATACAGTAAGGCGGACGGGAGCTTAACGTGGTTCCCGTGCTGCGTTCATCGATATGCCAATCGTTTCTATTGAATCACAGGGCTGCCAAGCGTTCAGCAATCTGTTCTTCAAGGCGCGACTGGTCATCGGCGAAACGGCGGATACCCTCGGACAGCTTGTCATTGGCCATAGCGTCCTGATTGTGGCCCCAACGAAAAGCAGGCTCGTTGAGAGGTGTTGGCCGTGGGCCACCATTGCGTGTCATAAGCACTTTGGGCTTCACTTCGCCCAATGTAGTCGCCAGTTCTTCGAGCAGTACCGGCGAGATGGTTAACCGTGGGCAGCCAGCGAGTGCTAGCACTTGGTCGACGGTGCGGAAGCTGGCGCCCATCACCACGGTATCGTAACCGCCTTGACTAACCCGCTCGCAGACGCCACGCACGAACTGTACGCCGGGGTCGTTTTCGGGGGTGAAATTTTGCCCGGTCTCCTTTTTGTACCAGTCGGTGACACGGCCGACGAAGGGAGACACCAGGAACACACCCGCATCGAAGCAAGCCTGGGTCTGAGCATCGCTGAACAGAAGGGTCAGGTTGCAGTTGATGCCTTCTTTTTCCAACACTTCTGCGGCACGAATGCCTTCCCAGGTGGAGGCTAACTTTATCAATATGCGTTCTTTGGCCACCCCTCGGTTCTCGTAGAGCGCCACCAGCTCGTGCGCCTTGCGGATGCTGGCCTCGGTGTTGAAGGACAGCTTCGCGGCCACTTCGGTTGATACGCGACCAGGGATAAGTTTGGCAATCTCGCTGCCCATGGCCACGGCGAGGCGATCCATGGCATGTTCTGCCTGCTGATCGCTGGTATCGGCTTTGACTGCAGCGAGTTCCTGATCAATTAAGGCTTGGTAACCCGGTAACTCAAAGGCCTTGAGCAGCAGTGAAGGGTTGGTAGTGGCGTCGTGAGGTTGGTAGCGCTGAATGGCCTCCAGGTCACCGGTGTCGGCGACCACCATAGAGTGCTGACGAAGGGCGTCGAGCTGATATGTCATGGCGTATTGTCCTTCAACTGAGAATAGGTTTGGTCAGGCACAGTGATTGATGTTCAGTAATAGTGATCGGTCAGGGCCTGACGATAACGGGTGTAAGCTTGTTCATAGGCGGCAACGCGTTCCGGCTCGGGATCCGCTCGTGAACCCTCGTCGAGTTGTACTAGCCGGGTGCAAAGGCCCTCAAGCGAGGCGTTGGGGTAACGCTCGCACCAAGCCGCCTGCAATGCCGCGCCAAGAGCAGCGGCATCGGTAACTGCGGGGCAGATCACTGTAGTGTCGGTGATATCGGCGATCATTTGGCGCCATACCGGGTTCTTGGCCCCGCCGCCGATCAGGCGGATCTGGCTGGCACCTTTAGCTAGGTCACCAAATAGTTCGAGACCGTAGCGCAGGCCGAAGGTGGCGCTCTCGACCACTGCCCGGCAAAGATTGGCCTGGGTGGTGTTGACGCTGGTCAGGCCTAGGAAGCTGCCGGTGGCCAAGGGCAGTGCTGGAACCCTTTCGCCGTTGAAGAAGGGCAGCACTGTGACCCCTTCGGCACCGATAGGTGCGGCGGCTAGACGCTCGTTGAAGGTTGTCAGATCGAGCCCCAACAGTTCTCTCACGCGGGTAGTGGCTGAAGTCACGTTCATAGTGCAGATCAACGGCAGCCAACCGCCGCTGCTGGAGCAGAAATTGGCGACCATGGCGCTGTCGGCGATCACCGGTGCATCGGAATAGGCGCACACTGTCCCCGAGGTGCCCAGGCTCAGGGTCACTAGTCCTGGAGTGATATTGCCGGTACCGATGGCCCCCAACATGTTATCGCCGCCACCGCTTGAAACTACCACGCCATTGGCCAGTCCCAGTTCCCGAGCTAGGGCAGGGCGCACCCTCCCAACTGGCGCGTGGGGCTCGATCAGCCGTGGTAGCACTCGCGCTGGATCGAGCTCTGGAGCTATCTCGGCGAGAACGTCCTCGCGCCAGCGTCTGGTATGAGTATCGAAGTAGCCGGTACCGGACGCATCGCCTGCCTCGGTAACCCGCTCTCCGGTCAACCAGAAGTTCAGGTAATCGTGTGGCAGTAGCAGACTGTCAATGCGGTGGTAGGCCTCGGGGTGTGTTTCGCGCAGCCAGGCCAGCTTGGAGGCGGTATAACCGGTTTGTAGCACCAGCCCCAACTTGTCTAGGCAACCCTCTTCGCCGCCCAGCTTCTCGACTAAGACGGAGTTGTGGTTTGCGGTTTCGGTATCGCACCACAGTTTGGCTGGGTGCACGGGCTCCCCAGCTGCGTCCAGCGCTACTAGGCCGTGCTGCTGACCAGAGACACCAATGGCACGGATTGCCTGCGTGTTGATGCCAGCGGATTCCACGGCATCAGCGAATGCACCTCGGAAGGCCGCCAGCCAGTCGGCCGGATTCTGCTCGCGTCGGCCGTTGGCTTCCTCGCGAAGGATATGGGGCCGGCTAGCCTCGCCGAGGATGCGGCCAGCATCTACATCAACCACGACTACCTTGGTACTTTGGGTGCCACAGTCCACACCGATGTACATGTTAGGCTCCTTGCCGGTAAAACACGGTGACTAGTGAGATGTGAAACCGCCATCAATCGGCAGGCTAGCACCGCTGATCATTGAGGCCGCCGAGCTCAGCAGGAAGGCAACCGGCAGAGCAACTTCACGAGGGGTGGCAAAGCGTCCCAAAGGAATGGCTGCCAGCATCGGGTCGCGCTTGGCGGGGTCTGCCCAGGCGCGTTCGGCCATAGGGGTCAGCGTCACCGTCGGGTTGACGCTGTTGACGCGTATGCCCTTAGGGCCTAATTCGAGACACAATACGCGCGTCATAGCATCCATGGCCGCTTTGGACGCGCAGTAGCCGAGATGCCCCGGCAGGGCAGCCATGGCCGCCTGACTGGAAACATTGACGATGCTGCCCTGGCGACCATTCGCAATCATGTGACGTGCTGCCTCCCTGGCTACCACGGCACTGGCGGTGACATTAGTGGCCATGATTTGCTCAAGGTCTTTCGCTTTAACGTCAAGAACGTCGTCAAGTATCGAGATACCCGCACAGTTGACCAAGCCATCAAGAACAGGCATCTCAGAGAAGGCCGCATTGACCGCCGCTTCATCGGTAATATCAACGGCCAGAGTAATCGCACCCAGCGACTGTTCCAGTTCGGCGAGAATGTCCTGATTGCGGCCTATCAACACTAGGTTAGCGCCTAGCTCGGCGAGGGCCTGGGCAATGTCGAGACCGATGCCGCTGGTAGCGCCCGTGACGAGAATGCGTTGATTCTGCAGTTCGAAATTCATGGAATAAGTTCACTCGCTCTGTGTGTGGCTGGTATTGAGCCGATGCATGACCGGCTTGAGCGCCGGATAGAGCTGGCAATAAAGTGTGAAGAGCTCATCGTATCGACAAGCCGCCGTCTCGTATGGCATGGCGCGCTCAACCAGGGTGCCATGCTGTAGAGGCTTGGCGAGGTCGAGCAAACCGCAAGCCTGACCGGCCAGCAGGCCAGCACCTAGCGCTGCCTCAACGCTCTCGCGGTAGGTGTAGACGGGCATGCGGGTAACGTCGGCGATGATTTGCATCCATAGATCCGATTGAGTGGCACCGCCGACCACGATTAGGTGGTCGTCGAGGGCCACTCCTTGTCGGGTGCCTGCTTCCATGTTGTGCCGTAGAGCGAAGGTCACACCTTCCAGCACGGCTCGGTAAAGATGATGGCGCTGGTGATAAAGGCTGAGTCCAATGAAACCTGCGCTGGCATGGGCATCCCACACAGGGCTGCGCTCACCCATCAAGTAGGGTAGGAAGAGCAGACCATTGGCTCCTGGGGGAAGCTCGCGTGCGGGCGGCTCGAGACGTTCAAAGGCGCTGCCGCTCTCAACGGCTGCGGTCTTATCCTCACCACAAAAAGTATCGACGTACCAACTTACTGAAGCACCAGCGGTAAGAGCCCCGCCGAAGGTGTAAATCTCCTGATCGCCGTTCATCACATGGGGCATGCTGATCAGCCCCAGGCTGGCATCGGCGCGCCGATTAATCATTCCCCAGCACATGCTGGTGCCGATCATAGCGACATGATTGCCGGGCCGTGTCGCCCCTGCTGCCAGTGTGGCCATCGCCGCATCGACGCCACCGGCGATCACGGGGATACCCTCGCAGAGGCCCAGTGAACTGGCCAGCGACGGCAGCAATCCGCCGACCGATGTCGCCGAGCTCACCAGCCGACTCGGTAGCTTGTCACGATCAATACCCAAGGCTTCTAGCATCTCTGTCGACCAAGCGCGTTTCTCTAAGTCGTAGATGCCACCGATGTTGCCAGCTGAGCTGTGGTCGATGGCAATTTCGCCACTCAGGAGATAATTGACATAACTGTTGGGCGGCAGCAGGTAACGGGTTTGCTCCCAGACATCGGGACGCTCGGCTTTGAGCCACATCATTTTGGTGAAACCGTAGTAGCTGTCCACCCCGTTTCCGGTGATATCCCCCAGCCGGGTCAGGTTAATGTGCTCCTTTACCCACTTCACCTGAGCTTCAGCTCGACGATCCATCCATATCAAGCAGGGATGGAGGGGCTCGATATCATCGTCAACAGGTATACCCGAGCCACCGTAGAGGCTACTAACACAAAGACCCTTGACGTCCAGAGGGTTAATGCCAGGGGTGCTAAGGCAAGCGCTTAGGCAACCGAGTACTGCTTCCCACCACACATCGGGCCACTGTTCGGCCCAGAGTGGGCGCGGGGTATCGACTCGATAGCCTCTGCTGTGTTCGGCCAGTATTCGGCCATTGCCATCTAGCACTAGAGCCTTAGTGCTCTGGGTGCCGATATCGATACCGATAACCGTTTCCATACAGCTCTCCTTTTCTCGGCTCGGGACTAAACCTCGCCAAAGAGTATGTCGGGACTCAGGGCGAGCGCTTGCGGCTAATATAGATCGCCAGCAGTATGATCAAGCCCTTAATAACTGTCTGGAGGTAGGGTGATACGCCCATCAGGTTCAGGCCGTTGTTGAGCACGCCGAGCAACATGGCGCCAACCAGAGTCCCTAGGATCATGCCACGTCCCCCGGTAATGGCGGTGCCCCCCAGCACTACGGCAGCGATGGCATCGAGCTCGAAGCCGACCCCCGCGTTGGGTTGACCACTCATCAGCCGCGAGGTCAGAATCAAGCCTGCGATAGCCGCTGTAGTGCCGCTTAGGGTGTAGACCAGTAGCTTGTAGCGCGACACTCGGATGCCGGATAGACGAGTGGCCTCTTCGTTGCCGCCGATGGCGTAAAGATAACGACCGGTGGCGGTATGGCTGAGCAGCACATAGCCTAATGCGTAGACGGCGATCATGATCAGTATAGGTACCTCAATGCCGGCTAGGCTTCCGCGCCCGAAGAAGGCGAAGCTATCCGGTAGACCGGAAATCGGGTAGCCGCCGGTATAGATCAGGCCGAGCCCGCGGGCGATGCCCATAGTCGCCAAGGTGACGATAATTGGTGGCATACCAACGAAGGCAACAAAGACGCCATTGAAGGCCCCGAAAGCGGCGCCCACCAGTAGTCCGATGATGATAGCCAGCGAGGGTGGGACACCGGCGACCATCAAGCCAGCCATGACAGTACCTGACAGAGCCATCACCGGGCCCACCGACAGGTCGATGCCGCCGGTGAGAATGGCCAAACTCATACCCACAGCGATGATCGCGATGATCGACGACTGGCGGACCAGGTTGGCTATGTTGCTCCCCGTCAGGAAGTTGTCATTGATCAACGCCATGGCAATGAAGACGACAATGAAACCGATCAGCGGGTAGAAGATTGGAGTACGGCGCCAGCGGGCCAGTCGCGTCTTAAATGACTGAGGTTTGGTGCTGGAAGTAGAGGCGAGCTGGCTCATGCGCTGAGTCCCCCCGTAGCATGGTGCATGATAGATTGTGAATTGATGTTATCGCCTTCAAGCTCGGCGGCAATCTCACCTTGGTAAAAGACCTCGACGCGGTCGCAAAGACCAAGAATTTCAGGCAGTTCTGAAGAAATCATGATAATCGACACGCCCTGCGCGGTGAGCTCCTTCATCAAAGCGTAAATTTCGGACTTGGCACCAACATCAATGCCGCGTGTAGGTTCATCAAAGATCAGTATTTTGCATTGGTGGCCAAGCCAGCGGGCGATCACTACCTTTTGCTGATTGCCACCACTTAGGTTACCGACCGGCGTTTCTGGACTAGGGGCTTTAACCCGCACCGAGTCCATCAGATCGGCGGCGGTGCGCGACTCCTGGCGATGCTTGATCAGCGGTAAGGCGCCCTGGAACTGTTTCAGGTTATTCAGGGAGATGTTATCGCGGCACGAGAACGGCAGTATCAGCCCCTGGGTCTTGCGGCTTTCCGGCAGCAGCCCAATCCCCTGCTTGAGGGCAGTTGCCGGGTGGCGGAGCTTAATCGGTTTGCCTTCCATACTGACCTTTGCATGCACGGGGCGCGTTGCACCTATCAGCCCCATTGCCAGCTCCGTGCGACCGGAGCCCACCAAGCCAGCAAAGCCAAGGATCTCGCCACGATGAAGTTTCAATGAGTACTCAGAACCATCGGGATCGAGGCGCAGTGTTTCGATATCCAGCACCACATCGTCGTAGTCAGCATCGCAACGGCGTTTGGGAAATAGATTCTCGACGCGTCTGCCGACCATCTTCTCAATCAGGTCGTCGGGGGTGGTCGATGCGGTGTCACAGTCATCAACCTTTTCACCATCGCGCATCACAGTAACGCGATCGCAGATGGTGAAAATCTCATCCATATGGTGGGAGATGAAGACCATACCGACCTCTTGCTTGCGCAGCTCGCGCATGATGGTGAACAGATGGTCGGCTTCGCTGGGCGTTAAGGTTGCTGTTGGCTCGTCGAGCACTAGAATGCGTGCATCCAGGGATAGGGCCTTGGCAATCTCGATAAATTGCTGGTCGGCGACGCTCAGCTCAACGATAGGACAGTCCAGGGGGATGGTGACCTTAAGGCGCTCGAACAAGCGTTGAGCTTCGGCGACCATAGCACGTCGGTCACGCAGCCCTAATCGGTTGCGTTTTTCGCGTCCCAGGAAGATATTGTCTACGGCGTCTAGGTAGGGAATCAGGCTGAACTCTTGGAAGATGATGCCGATCCCCGCGTCGAGAGCGTCTTGATAACCGTGAAAATCGCAGCTCTTGCCATCAATGATGATTTCTCCTTCATCTTGTCGGTAGATGCCACAGAGAATCTTCATTAGAGTCGACTTGCCGGCTCCGTTCTCGCCAAGCAGTGCATGCACTTCGCCAGCATGAATATCGAGCGACACATTCTGCAGGGCCTTAACCCCAGGAAAGGACTTCGAAATATGTCTCAGGGATAATAATGGAGTCATAGGGGTACCCTCGTGTGCCACCAGAGGTGGCACACGCTGTCGGCGTCTTTGGTAGGAGTTACCAGCTGAAGTCGGCGGCTTTATCGCGATCAATCAGCTCGACGTCAATGGGAATCTCCGCAGGCGCAGTTTCAGCCCCCCAGTACTTGGCCATTGCCAGGCCGAGCCCCACGCGAACCATATCTGCGGGATATTGCGCTGAGGTAGCGATGAACGGTGAATCGGCTTTCTGGATCTCGGCAACGGCCTCGGGATGTCCGTCGACACTGACCAACTTGATATCCTGACCACTGGCTTCGATAGCGATCAGGGCACCCAAGGAGCCGATATCGTTGACGCTGAATAGACCGTCGAGCTCTGGGTTGGCCTGGATGATGTTCTCCGTCACCGTCATGGCATGGGTGCGTTCCTGACGGCCATTCTGCGTGGTGACAATCTCAATGCCGTCATGCTCGTCTAGCGCGGCGGTGCAACCATCGATACGCTGCAAGATTGGTACGACTGGAATGCCATCTAGCAGGGCTACTTGGCCTTCGCCGTCTAGCTGCTGGGCCAGATATTCGCAAGCTTTATATCCAGCATCGTAGTTTTTTGAACCCACGAATCCGTCAACTGGGCCGTTGGCCTGTGCATCAATGGCGACTGTGGTGACGCCGGCTTCTTTAGCAGCCAGTACCGCAGTTTCAACACCTACGGAGTCGGCGGGGTTAAGCAGTAGGATGTCGATTCCCCGCTGGATCATGTCCTCGACATCGCTGACCTGCTTGGAGACATCGTGGCGGGCATCAGTGGTGATTACTTCGGCTCCCATGCTTTCGGCGGCGCTCTCGAGTGCCTCTTGCATAGTCACGAAGTATTCGTTGTTGAGTTCCTGAAACGACATGCCGATTGTCAGGGTATGCTCATCAGCCGATGCGGTTACTGCTGCTGTTAAGGCAGTGGCGCTGGCGGCGAGGAGAGCCGTCTTGCGAAAGGGGGCTGCGATATTACTAATTTTCATGGTTGGCTCCAGATTTGTTGTTGTTGCGTTGCAAGGTGCAGAAAAGCTGACTTTGTTGGAATGTTAACGTCAACATTAAAAAAGCTAGAAGAGTCCAGCTGACAAAGCAATAGCACTCAGACCAATGTCTACTAGTTCCTAGCCAGTCTCTCTGAATTTTACTTTACATATCGAAATTGCTTGGTAGGACCACCATGTCACGAATGGTCACATTGCGAGGGCGAGTCAGAATGTACATGACAGCATCAGACACATCCGATGGCTCAATAATGCTGCCTGACTCTTTCGCCTTGCGCAGATTTTCTTCAGGCCAGTCAGCAAGCAAGGCACTGTTGACTGGGCCAGGTGAAACCGAAGCAACGCGGATGCCATGTTTCAAAACTTGGCGACGCACGGTCTGGACGAAATTGGTCATGGCCCACTTGGAAGAGGCGTAGACCGGCTCCCAATGGACGGGGAAATGCCCAGCTACCGAGCTCGTCACTATGATGTCACCTGTTCCGCGTTCAATCATGTGTGGCAAGACATTCTGGACGTTCTTCATCACGACGCTTACATTTAGGCTCACCATTCGGTCAATGGCATCTGGGTCAGCGTCGAGCAAGTCACCCCCGATATAGCTACCAGCATTGGCGTGGAAGATATCGAGTTGGCCAGCTTTCTCCAGAATTTGTGACAGCAACGTTGCGCAGTCCTTAGGGTCAAGCAAGTCCATGACCAGGGGAATCGCAGCATCGCCCAATTCCTCACAGATTGTCTTCAGTGAGGCCTGATCGCGATCAACCAGTACGACGCGAGCGCCTGATGCAATCATCGCCTTTACAGTAGCAAGCCCTATTCCCGATGCCGCACCGGTGACAGCTGCGACCTTTCCTTTCAATTCATTAGCCATCAAATTCTCTCCTGTAATTGTCTTTTTTAGTCAAAGCGACTTGAAGTTTTTGAAGCGCTTGTACAGTGGGTGGGTGCTGACGTCTTCTAAATGTTAACGTCAACATTTATCAACACTAGTCGCCCACAATGGGCAAATCAATGGAGGGTAGACCAATGTCTAGAGTAACGAGTGAGGAGAAGGTTTATCCAGTCTCGTTTCTCAGCCTTATTGTTGCTTTTTCGTGTGCAACCAGCCTCCGAAACGAGAGTTGCAGGTTTACCTTCTAAGGGGCTCGCCAAATTACAGAAAAGACCTGCGATTTCTCACAGGTTCTTTACGGGGTGTGACCAAATGGCGCGCCCCGTCTTCAATGTTCAAACTTGAGCTTTCCTTTTCTCAACGACGATATTAAAGCTATAATGCTCAGGATATATATTTAAGTTTTATCTTAAATTTTAAAAAAATATAGGAATGTAGACTATGGCATCAGTACTGAGTGATTATCTCAAAAAAGAACAGATGTTGAAGCAACTGCAGGAAGAGCTGCAAGCGCTGGAAAATAACAGTGAGCTAAAAGCAGAGCTTGAATTCAAAGAAAGACTACAAGCACTTATGACGGAGCACGGCAAATTAGCGCGCGATGTATGTGAAATGCTTGACCCATCTTACCGCTCTAAACCAGCAAAAGCTGGCAAGGTAAGCACAAGCAATACAGATGGTCGTAAAAAACGCCCTTTGAAGGTATACAAAAACCCACACACTGGCGAAACGGTAGAAACCCGTGGCGGCAATAACAAAGTCATCCAAGAGTGGAAGGCTGAATTTGGTAATGAAGAAGTTGTCAGTTGGGTTGTGAAAGTAACCGAGTAATAAAACTGATATTTACTTCGGGGTGGCAGCGCCAGCATGGCAAAGTTACCCCTTAAAATGCTCACTGAGTCTGCTCAGTGAGCGAAAAAGTATTTAATCGCTGTGCTGGAAAAGAAAAGTAGCGAGTAAGTCCATCAGTCATCCGTTAATTAGCATAGTGACCAGCGCTTTGTTGGTTCTTCGTCATTCAGTATGGAATGCTTTCTTTCAGTCTGAGAATGGAACTGTGTGAGATAGGCGTGGCGCACCCAAGAGTTTTGACTGCTCAACTGGGTTAAACGCTATTATTGTTGCGCCAGCCATTGGTTGAACTGCGCTTCATCAAGTGGCCGTGAAAATAAGTAACCTTGTCCTTCCAGGCAGCCGTTCTGCCGCAGGGTATCACGCTGGCTCTCGGTTTCGATGCCCTCGGCAATCGTGTGCATCTGCAAATTAGTCGCCAGCTCTATGACGGTATGCGCTATTCCAAAATGGGGTTGGTTGGCAGCATCGCCACTCACGAAGCTACGGTCAATTTTAAGTCGATCAATCGGTAGGCTGCTCAAAATACTTAGCGACGAATAGCCCGTGCCAAAGTCATCAATCGCAATACTAATACCGTGCTCTCGCATCTGCTTAAGTTTTTGTATAACACTGTTAATATCATGTGCCGCCATCGATTCGGTTAGCTCAATTTCAACGTGATATCCCTGCAAGCCTTGCGTGTGAATATAATGAAGTATATTGGCGACGAAGTTATCTTCTATCAGTTGCACAAGCGAGACGTTGATCGCCACACGGAACGTATCGTCCACGCGCCCTATTAAGCCTGCCCGCCAACGCAGCGCGGTACGAATCACCCAGTCGCCCAGTGCGACGATCATGCCGGATTGTTCAGCCAGGGGAATAAAGTGATCTGGTGGGATATGCTGGCCCTCGGCTGTCTGCCAGCGTAACAAACACTCCGCCCCCATAGCGGCACCGTCGTGTAAGCGAATAAATGGCTGGAAGTGTAACGTTAAACGCTCACTGGAGAACGCCACGCGCAAACGGCTCAACAGCTGCATACGATCACGGGCAGCATCGGCTAATTCTGTGGCGAATAAGACAGTTTTACCGCGGTGAAAATGCTTGGCCTGTTTTAAAGCCACGCCTGCGTTTTTGAGAATTTCCATGGCGTGGCGCGATGTCTTGTCGAGAATAATTAAACCGCTGGTGGCGGAAAGCCGCAGCGGCTCGTTCTGGTGCAGTCTGAAGGGTTCCGCAAAGACGGTTTCGATACTCTCTGGAGTCAAATCGCTTGCATCGCCCAATATGCCAAATACGTCGCCACTCACGCGTGCGATACACAGGCTTTTACTGAGCTGTGAGCATAGGCGCTGGGCAACCGCACGTAGAATGTCGTCGCCATAGGCATCATCAAGCACGCTGTTGATATAGGTAAAGTTATCCAAATCCACCAAAACAACGGCTTGTGGTGTGGTGGCGTTTAATCTCATCTGACGCTCTATCTCGGCAACAAACCCATTGCGGTTGGGCAGGCAGACTAAGGGGTCTTGATAAGCGAGCTGTTCAATCGATCTGTATAGCTGAAAATTTTCATAGGCGACGGCAATATTGCTACACAGTACGGCTAATAAATATTGCTCTGAGCTGGAAATAGCGCGCGGCATATCGACAAACGCGGCTAGCGCTTGGTTATCTTTTCCCGGGAAATAAACACAGACGCCGTCATGGAAAAAATGTTGCCTTTCATTAAGTGCCTGGGTCAGATGGGTACGGATGCGCTCGTTAGGCAGGGATGCCAAAGGCATATTTAACCAGCTGGAAAAGTGCCCCGTGGCGGCGACTATAAAGGACGGTTCGTTGTGCCCATGTGAGGCGGCACAAACTAGACACTCCCGTTCCGTTTTCAATAAGGCGCAAAGCTGCTTTATGACGACTGAGGAAAAATTTTGCCCGTTGGTTAGCCTGGTCAGTTCGGACGTTGCCGCTAAAATTTGCTTTAAACCATCGCGTTTAGCTTCGAGCTGTTTAATCTGCGAATATGAGCGAATGGCGATGGTAACACTGGTAAATAGCCGAATCCTTGTTAACTCTGCTTTGGTTTTATAGTCATTGATATCGTATAAACGAATAGTGTCACTTTCCGGGGCGTATCCAGGCTGTCCGGTGCGTAAAATTAAGCGAATGCTGTGGTTATTGAGCTTATCGCGTATGTTTTGCACCAAATTAAGGCCAGAGTCGTCGCTTTCCATCACCACATCGATCAAGGCAACGGCAAAATCCGCGTTTTGCTCCAGTAGGGAAAGCCCCTCTGCTGCCGAATAGGCATCTACAAAGGAGAGCGTGCGCTCCTCGATCAATGAGCCCTTTAGTGCTAGCTTGGTCGCGGCGTGCACGTCTGGATCATCATCGACGATCAATATTTTCCAGGGCGCTGGCATCGGGCTTGCGAGTTCGGCAATATCCTCCGCAAACACCAGTGGCTCATTGTTGTCGCCCATACTTCATACCCTCCCATGAAAATAATAAGCGTCGTTATGAACACATGGATAGAAGGCGGGGCCGCATGGCTATGCCGGTTCTTCAAGACTCAATAAAAGCTTCTCACTATTCAACCATGTAGGTCGTATTAAGCGAGCAGTAATACATTTGAGCATAACATCCACTTAGTCGCTAATTAGCACATTTTTAATGGTTTCTAACACTCAAAGGTAAATTTTTGTGACTTATGAGCGGGCTAGCAATATGCGGCGGCGCTAGCCTGTTTGAAGCCCGGTGCTGTACCTGCGCGCCATTAAAAGATTATCCGCTCTCTACGATGCGTGGGGCGCTTTTAGGTAAGGTGACCGTAAAACGGCTGCCTCTTCCTTCTACGCTATCAACATCGATGCGGCCACCAAGAACACCTGTTATAAGGTTGAAGGTGATATGCAGCCCTAGCCCAGAGCCCCCTTGACCTAGCTTGGTAGTATAAAACGGATCAAAGATGTGCTTTTGCAACTCAAGGGGAATGCCACAACCATCATCGCTCACGCTCAAGGATACCCAATTGTTGGGCCTGACCCTGGCAGTGATTTGGATACACCCCTGACTACGCTCGCTAAAAGCGTGGACAACCGCATTGTTAATCAAGTTGATCAATACCTGCGAAAGCGCACCCGGATAGCTGTCGAAGTGCAAACCCTCTGGCACGTCGACATCGAGTCGATACGGGGTTCGCTGCAGTGTTGGGCGCATCGATAGGTTGACTTCTTTTACCAGGCTATAAAGGTCAAACTCTCGTCTGTTGGCGCTTTCTTGGTCTACCGCGAGCTGTTTAAACGCGCCGATCAGCTCAGCTGCACGCGCCATATTGCGTTCAATGATCTCCGCGCCTTCACCGACATCCTCAATGAAATTGTTGAGGTCGTTGCGCGTCACCTGGTGGCTAAGCTGTCTGGAGAAATGCCGCTTGGCATCCGCGATTGCCGTCGATGACATCATTGCATTGCCAATCGGCGTATTAAGCTCATGGGCAATGCCAGACACAAGCGATCCCAGCGAGGCGAGTTTTTCACTCTGCACCAGCTCATCTTTAACGTTTTCCAAGTGGGTCAGCAGTGACTTGAGTTTGTCGCCATAGGCATTGACCGCTTTGCGCAGCTCGCCAATTTCGTTCATCGTGCCGGTATCGAGTGCCTGAGCGGTCTCGCCATGGGTTAATTCTCTAATCTGTTGCGTCGTTTGCTGAATCAATCCCAGTAAGTTGCGCGAGATGATGGCCGCCACAATGCCTACTATCACCAGCAACGCACCAATGGCTAGCATCAAAAAGAGTCCCATGCTTTCCGCCGACGCCGTCATGCGGCTCTGGGGCACAACGAGTCCGATTCTCCAGCCGGTTTGGGGATGTTTTACCAGGTTAACGTAGGCTGCCTCGCCCAGAATGCCGTCGTTGCGTAGCGCTACGACCGTCGGGCTTTGCAGGTCGGCGGCTCGGTTTAAAGTCTCGCTGAGCCAGGGCAGTTGCTGGCCGAGTTCGCGCGCGGTCATTAGTGAGCCAGCGGAATGTTCAAGCTGGGCTTCCGACAGGGGAAAGCTGAGCATTTGTCCTGTGGAGTCGAGCGCAAAGGCATAACCACCCTGCTCTGAGCCGTAGCGTGCGAGTATCTCTTTGATACCGTCAAGCCTCATGTCGACGGTGGCCACGCCGCTAAAGCTGCCGTTTTCCTGCATGGGTAAAGTGCAAGTGACCATGGGTATATCGGTGAAGGGATCGGTATAGGCTTTTGACCAGCTGCAGCGATCGATCGGTGCATTGCGGCCGACTTGGTACCATTGTTGAGTGTGATAGCCCACGCCGTCTGGGTCATTGTAATCATCAAGGTATCGCATGTTGCCTGCTGAGCGTGCCCAGAAGAAGCTGCGTCGTTGCGCTTCCTCCGTAAAGGCGCCAGGCTCGGGCCAAATACCGCCACCGGCGATGACCGAGTCGCCGCGGTTGTTGATAATGGGAGGAAACAGCGCCTTAAACAGCGCCTCGTCTTTAGGCAACTGGGAGGCGGCAAGAGCGATCGTACTGGCGAGAAGTTCTGTTTGGCCTAACTTGGCGCTGATAAGGCTGATCAACTGATCCTGGTTGACGGCAAGCTGCTGCTGTTGCTGCTGAATTAGATCAGGCTTTACTCTTAAGTCTACGACGACGAAGATAATTAAGAGCGCCATGATCAGCACCAGCGCAAACCCGAGATTAATTTGCTGGCGAATCATTAAAACGGTTCTAGCCATGCTGATTAATCTCGCAATAAATGGCCAAATCTATGTGTTTTTGTGGCTAACTTTTGAATTTAAAATAATGTTGGCTTTGGCGGCATGGTTTTTGTTATCGATTTATGTGCCAGCTACATTTGTTTAGCCTAGCCTAGCCTAGCCTAGCCTGAAGCTCATAAGCTTTTTTTCAACGTTCCAAGTGTTCTGCAAAATAATATACGCGGTTGAATAGTGTGCCTCCCAGGTATACCAAAGCACATCAAGGCATCATGGCGCGGGTACCAAATCAGCCCAGAAGGTGCCTTCTAGCGAGTAAGGCAGTAAGGTTTCGTGTATGGATTGCCAGGCTGCG
Organism: Halomonas sp. FeN2; assembly: GCF_020595105.1. Classification (NCBI taxonomy): domain Bacteria; kingdom Pseudomonadati; phylum Pseudomonadota; class Gammaproteobacteria; order Oceanospirillales; family Halomonadaceae; genus Halomonas; species Halomonas sp. FeN2. The sequence goes on along the minus strand of NZ_CP074200.1, from coordinate 2,093,675 downwards.
GCAGGGTCTAGGTCTGCCATGGCCTCAGGGTGCAGCCACTTTGCGACTTGCTGAACGGCGATAAACTGAAAGGGTGTGTTGTAGAATAGGTGCCAAAGCGCATGCACGCGGCCTTCTTCCACCGCTTTAAGGGTTGACCACCCTGGTCGCGCCGCAATCAGCTCCCGCATGGCGGCGCGGGTTTCTTGCGCTGAAACGTCATAGCCCAGGGGAATTGAACTGCTGCTTAGTACCTGCCAGTCACCCCCGGTTTGAATGATGACGTCGGGATCTCGAGACAGTATCCACTCTATGTGCAGCTGCCCAAATAGGTTCGGCAGTCGCTCAGCGGCAATGTTGTTTCCACCGGCCAGCCGCACAACGCGCCCTAGGTTGTCGTCACCGACGCTTCGACAGCACTCAGGGTGGAGCCCTGCCGCCGTTTCGATCAAAACATCAGGCCGCTGTAGTGGCTCAGGCAGACGCTCGGCGACTTCTTCGAGTGCTTGCTGACGCATGTTAATCAGCGTCTCGGCCCGTGCTTCGGCAGCGAAGATTTTTCCCATCAGCCTCAGGCTGGGCACCATATGCTGGTCTGCTTGGGTCAGGAAGTCCACGAACACCACCGCTACGTCGGCTGTCTCCAATGTGTCGAGCGCCGAGCCTTCACGCAATGCTGGCCAGGCGCTCAGATCAAAAACGATGACGTCTGGATTAAGCGCAATGGCGTGTTCGAGATCGAATTCGCCGGTGGCCGCTTTGCCAAAACGCGCTAACTGTTCGGCATGGGGGAAACGCTGGCGAAGGCGGTGCCAGACGTCTTCATCGAAGCGAATGAGTTCATCACGCCAACCCACAAGGTCTTGGAAAGGGTCGTCAGGCTGGAGAGCGGCAAGGGTATACAGCAGCCGCCCTTCGCCCAGGATTACCCGCTGCGGGTCATCGGGCAACAGAACTTTGCGGCCAGCCAGGTCGGTCACCTCAAACGCATTCGCCAGTGCTGGCATCGTCAGGCTAATCGTCAACATCATCAGGCATAAATGCCCTATTCGCCGCCTTAGGCGACGGTTAAACAAAGCGGGCATACCCACGCTCCTTAATCAAACATGGCCTGTATAGAACGATTTGTATAAAACATGGCGCGAACTGGCGGGCTGAAGTCAGCAGCCCGCCGTTGGCTTAAAAGGTGGCTGGCTTAAAAGGTGACATCCAACCCTAAGCTGTAGGCGCGCCCTGGTAACGGAACACGCCCCACTGGGCTAGTATCTACCCCGCGGAAATAGGCATCCTCGTCGGTAAGGTTATGCACGCCCAGGGTTACGCTTGCCGCGCTGGCGAACGGCAGGCGGTAGCCTAAGCTGGTATCGACTAACCAGTAATCAGGCAGTGGGCCGGTGCTGCCGTTCTCTGTTTCTTGGGCGGTGTTGGCTGCATCGGCGAAGCTTTTATCCACGTAGCGGGCGCCGATATTGCCGAACCAGCGACCTTGTTCCCAGCGAGCCAATAGGTTGAGCAGGTGATTCGGGGCGTTGGGCACCTCGTGGCCGGCAAGCTCCCCACTGCGCTGCTCAGTATCGAGCCAAGTCCAGGTGCCTTCGAGGCTGAAGGGCAGGGTATTCGGCGCCCAGGCCAAACGCGTTTCAAGACCTTGGTAGCGGGTTTCTCCGAGGTTCTTTAGGCTGTTATCCGGCTGCTTGACGACCTGGTCTTCGTAGTTAATCAAAAAGCCTGTGGCCTCCGCTTGCCAGGGGCCGGACTGATAACGCGCGCCAATTTCATGGTTCCAGGCTGTCTCGTTTGATACATCGCCTGGATTGGTGATCTGCGCGAGCTGCACCGGGGTTAACGACCGTTGGGCGGAAGTGAACAAATACCACGCTTCGTTGGCCGCATATCCGACGGTAAGGCCGGGCAGCCAAGCTGAGGCGTCATTCTCATCGCGACCGCCATTTAAGGTATCGGCGTAGTCCATTTCTGCATGCTCGTAGCGGATACCAGGGGTTACTTCCCAGCCACCGCCTAGCTGCCAGGTGTCGCTTAGGTAAGCGGCCATTGCGCGGGTCTCGAAGTCCCAGCGACGAACCGGGGCGGCCGTTTCACTACCAACAGCGCGGCGGTTCACATCAAAGTCGACATCTTCTTCCAGATAGCGGGCACCCATCATTAGTTTGTGGTTCCCCAGTTGCCAGGCAACGCGGGGCTCGCTGGCCCATACTGAGAAGCTGCGCGGCGAGTCGGCGACATGGGTGGCTGGCTCGCCTGGGTCAGACCAATGGCTAGCACCGCCCAGGTTTTGGCCGAACCAGAAGGTTCGATCACTCTGGTGGCCAAATTGGCGCCAACTTATCTCGATATCGTTGCTCGGTTGCCAATGCCAGGTTGCGTGGGCACGCCATGTGTCCGCCTCGAAACGGTCGTAGGGACGCTGAGAATCGCTGCGGTCTTGGGCGTAGGCGCTTGGCGTTAGTGCGCCGGGTAGATCCGTGTCTACGCTGTAGTACTGCAGTTGTCCATCGATCCATTGGGTGTCATTTAGCTGATAATCGGCATCTAAAATGAAATTATCGACCTGTGTTTGGCTACGCTCGCGCCCGCCCTTTCCACGCATCAGGTTGGCCTGAAACTGGAGCCCCAGGTTGTCGCTCACTTGGCCGCCTGCGCGCAGATAGTGATCACTGAGCACATGGCCGGTGGCGTCATCCAGCGTTAGGCGTTCGCGCCACTGGGCTTCCTTTTCTACCGGGATGCCGCGTGTTACGAAGTTGAGCACGCCGCCCACATTGTTTGGGCCGTAGTGAACAGCCGCGCCGCCCCGTACGATGTCAACTTGTTCTAGTGTGGGCAGCGTTACCGGGAATAGTGAAACACCGATATTGCTGTAGGGGCCCAAGGCAGCCGGAATACCGTCCACTAAAATTTGTACCCGCTCGCTACGGCGTGGTGATAAACCGCGAATGCCAATGTTTGGCAGCACGCCCGTGCCGGTCTCATCCTGTACGTGGATTCCTGGAACCCGGGCTAACGCATCTTCAAGCTGACGGATATCGCCGCCGTGTAGCGCTTCTCCCTCCAATATCTGGCGTGCGCCAGGCGTCGTTTGTGGGTTAGTACGAGTGGCGCTCAACCAGTCGCTGGAGACGACTAAGGTTTCCAGCTCACTGTTGGCTTCAGGTTGCTGGGCCCAAGCCAGTGGAGAGGCGGCGACGATGGCCAAAGGCAGCACACGAAGGTAATGCATCTGATGTCCCTTTGTTAATGATTATCATAAGCGAGTGGGGTATCATAAATAATTGGCGCCAATCTGCAAGAAGTTATTATGGTGAAGGCACAGGAGAGCTTAAAAATGAGTCGGGCTGCGGAACGTCAAGAGGCTGTACGTCAAGATAAAGACCAAAGCTGGCTACAGGAGCAGCTTAGAATCGGTATGGGGGGCGGGCGTTTTCCCGCTGATAGCTGGTTGCGCCAAGATGCTCTTGCGGAGCTATATGGCGTCAGCCGCTTTGTTGTGAGAGGCGCCTTGGAGCGTTTGTCGGAAGCGGGGGCCATCGAGCATGTGCCTCATCGGGGCTACCGGGTTAGACGCTGGAGCCACCAGGAGCGCCTGGAACTCACCGAGGCTCGCCTGGTGGTGGAGCTTGCGATGGCGCCATTGATGATGGCGCGCCGAACAGAGGCACTGATGGCGCCTGTTAGGCAAGCTTGTGCCCAGTTTGAACACGCTGCGGTTGAAGGCGATGGTGAAGCCATGTTCCTGAACAATCATGCCTTTCACCGAGCGCTGGCAGTACTTGCTGGCAACCGGCCGTTGGCCGATCAAGTGAATTGGCTGCGTGAGCAGGGCATGCGTGGTGCAGGGCCAGGATGGCCAAAAGCTGGCGGGGTGGAGCGGAGTATCCGAGAGCACTATGCGATGGTCGAGGCGTTAGATACTGGCGATATTCTGGGTTTGCAGGGTACGGTACAGCGCCACTTAACAGCTTGGCAGGAGCGCGTTACCGACTAACGACTAAGCCTTTTGATCTGATACATATGGCTATCTGCATGCCTCAGCAAGGTATCGGCGTCTTTTCCATCGGCGGGATAACAGGCTACGCCGATGCTGCAGGATGGCATTTTAACTTCGCCGAATTCAGCGCCTAGCGGTTCGTTCATGACAGCGAGTATCTGCTCCACCTTTTCTGCTACGGCATTTGGCGACTGAATATCTGTTAACAGCACCGTGAATTCATCACCGCCCATGCGGGCCACCGTATCCGTCTCGCGAACACAGCCTTCCAGCCGTCTGGCTACTGTGCAGAGCACTCGGTCGCCTGCCGCATGGCCATGAATGTCATTGACGCCTTTGAAATCGTTAATATCCAGAAATAGCAATGCCAGGATGTTTTGGTGGCGATGGGCCATACTCAGGCCCAAGGCCAGGCGGTCATAGAAGAGCGCTCGGTTGGTCAACTTTGTCAGCGGATCATGATGGGCGCGGTAGCGTAACTCTTCCTCGGCCTGCATAAGAGCCGTGACGTTGCGCGCGACACCGACCCGCACGCCCTCTTCTTCGTACCAACTGGCAGACCACAGAATATGCACGATACCGCCGTCTTTGCGGATATAGCGGTTGCGGAAATCCGTGTGTGGCTTTCCGTCCATCACACGCACAATGGAGTCCTGCGTGGCGGCTAAATCGTCAGGGTGCATATAGTTCGTGATTAGAGTGCCGATCAACTCTTGAGGAAGGTAACCGAGCAGCGACTCACAGGCATCACTTACGAAGACGATCTGGTTGTCCCTATCCACCACGAAGACGGTGTCCAGCATCAGGTGAATCAGTTTGGGGTAAAGGGCTTGCAGGTCAACGGCCATAGACAAGGGATAATCCGGTTAGCGTTCCTCGACTATAGAGCAATCGCGAAGTGGACGATAAAGAAATCTGAAAACTTTGGGGGAAGGCTAATCGCTATGTAGAGTACCGTTAGTGATACCTACCCCTGTTTCTGGAGCTGTCTTGGATAGATTCGAAGAGATGCGCGTGTTTGCAGCGGTGGCGCAACTGGAGAGCTTTGCGGACGCCGCACGGCAGCTTGCGCTGTCACCGCCTCGGGTTACCCGGGCGGTGGCAGCGCTTGAGGCGCGTTTGGGTGTGGCGTTGTTACAGCGCACCACGCGACAGGTGCGCGTAACGGAAGCGGGACGCCGGTATTTAGAGGATGCTCAGCAGGTGCTTGCCCAGCTTGCGGAGGCCGAGGCCGCTGCGACCGGTAGCTACCTTACTCCCCGTGGCCTGTTACACGTGACCGCGCCGGTACTGTTCAGCGAATACTTTGTTACCCCGCACATCGTCGATTACCTGGATCACTACCCGGATGTGCAGGTTCGCGCCGAACTGATCGATCGGCCGGTTAATTTGCAGGAGGAGGGCGTCGATGTGGCGGTGCGCATCGGCCATGTGCCGCAGGATTGCCAGCACTTTACTGTGCCCGTCGGCGAAGTGAGGCAAGTTGTTTGCGCTAGCCCCGAGTGGCTGACCCAGCACGGTGAACCAACACACCCCCTTGAGCTGGAGGCATTGCCTACGGTAGTGGCCGAAGGCGGCAACTTGAGCGGCCACTGGTGGTTCGAGGAGGAGGGCAAACGCATTGAAGTAACGCCCTCGCCACGGCTGCGCATCAGCGCTATTCACGCGGCGTTAACGGCGGTCGAGGCGGGCGCTGGATTGACTCGGCTGCTGTCTTACCAGGTGGCTGCCAGTGAAGCTGAAGGTCGAGTGCGGCGCGTGTTAACGCGTTTCGAGCCAGTGGCCATTCCCATCAATATCTGGGTGACGGCAGGCCGTGGGCGTGCCGCCAGCGTGCGCACCTTCGTTGACTTTCTTGCCGAGCGGCTGCGTGCCGACCCGGCGCTCGCCTACCACGGTTGACCATGGCGCTCTCACCTGAATCGCCGCTGCGCTTTGAGGCCTTAATGGCGCTTTCCTCCGTTGCCAGGCACGGCAGCGTGCAAGCCGCGGCAGAAGCGAGCAGCCAGTCGGCGGCGAAGTTCCACCGTCTGCTGCGCGCTCAGGAGCAGCGTCTGGGAGTCGCTTTAGTCACTTCCTCAGCCAGCGGCAGCGTGTTGACAGCGGCTGGCGAGCGATTGCGCGACTACGCCGACGCGTTGATCCACGCAGTCACCGACGCCGAAAGCAGTGCGCGCCAAGAGCACCGAGAGCTCAAAGGCACGCTACGTTTGCAGGCACCCCGGGCGTTAATGGAGCCCCTGTTGCTGCCGTTAGTTCTGAGGCTGCAAGAGCGGCACCCAGCGTTAACGGTCTGCCTGCTGAGCGATGAGCACCCGAGTCGTGTGGGAGCTGGAGCACCGGCGCACCTACGACTGATGCGCGGGCCGCTGCCTGCTTCTGTTTATGCCAGGCCCCTGGGTGATTTACGTATTGGTCTGTTTGCCAGCCCCCGCTATCTGAATGAGGCAGGGCGACCGGGTAGCCTGAGTAGCCTGGCCCGCCATGCGCTTATTCACTGCTCACAGGAAGGAGTGGCACCCGTCTGGCCGCTGACCGAAGGCCAAACTCTACGCTTTGAGCCCAGGCTTAGCATGAGCACTTCTAGCGCGGCACTGCGGGCAGCCATTGAGGGCGCGGGTATCGTGTGCTGCTATCAGCTAGAGGCGCGCCGCGCCTGTGCCCAGGGGCTGCTCGAACCCGTCGCTGAACCACTCTGGCCAGCGGCGCACCCTTTGGCGCTGACCTACGCCCTTGGTATTCGGGCGCCCGGCAGCGTTATGACGTTTTTGGAGCTAGCGACCCCTTGGCTGCGGAGGCGGTTGGCCGACTGATTATTTCAGTTGGCGTAATTATCTATTGTTAAAAATCGCCATTCTTGCGGTTCTTGTTTTGGCCCAGGATAGGTGACGTTGCCTAACGGCTGTGACGTCCACTTGTTCTTTACGGAGCTAACTCAAGGAGATAATCGCATGTCTAACGCTATCAAGGTTTACCGCCACGCTCTTTCCGGCCACTGCCACCGCGTCGAGTTGATGCTTTCGCTACTCGGCTTGCCTGCCACCTTCATTGATGTCGATCTTGCCGGGGGCGAGCACAAAGCGCCGCCTTTTCTTGATATGAATGCCTTCGCACAGGTACCGGTGCTCGATGACCAGGGGGTTATCCTGGCGGATTCCAATGCCATTCTGGTCTATCTGGAACGCCGCTATGGTTCTGGTCGCTGGCTACCGGACGATCCGTTGCTTCAAGCCCAGGTACAACGCTGGCTCTCCGTGGCGGCAGGGCCTTTGGCGAACTCGGCGATGAAGGCGCGCTTGATCACGGTCTTTAATGCCCCATTCGACCCTGAACCGCTGATTGCTGATGCCCATGAGCTGTTCGCGATTGTTGATGCCCATTTGGAGCATCAGCCCTTCCTGGCGGGTGAGCACGCCTCGCTGGCGGAGATTTCGCTCTACAGCTATATCGCTCACGCGCCTGAGGGCAATGTCTCGCTGGAACCATACCGCCATATTCGTGCATGGCTGAATCGCGTAGAGGCGCTGGAAGGCTTTGTACCCATGGCTGTCACCAAAGTAGGCCTAGTGAACTGATTACTCGCCAGGAGTCGAGAGTGGAAAACGCCGACACTACCAGCCCGTGGCACGCGGGTGAGCTTGCCCTGCAGCGCGTGGTCGGGGTGGAGCAACAGATGGCGCAGATTGGTCGCAAGGTAATGCGTCCCTTTCTAACGTCGCAGCTGCAGCACTTCTTTCCTCAACTGCCGTTTGTGGCTGCGGCGGCTGTGGATGTTGACGGCTGGCCCTGGGTCACGCTGTTGGAGGGCGCGCCGGGCTTTGTTCATGCGCCGGATGAGTCACGGCTCGATCTTGTATTAACGCCGTCTGCGGATGATCCCGTTACCCCGCTGCTTACCAGCGGCGCTAGCCTCGGACTGCTGGGAATAGAGCTGCCCACGCGCCGCCGTAATCGGGTCAATGGCGTGTTGCGGGGCTCAGCAGGCCGATGGCAGCTAGAAGTCGTTCACGCCTTCGGTAACTGCCCCCAGTATATTCACGACTGGTCGACGATGAGGTCGGTGCAGCCCCAGCCTGGCCCCGTGCTAACCATGCGCGAGGCGACCCTCGATCAGTTGTCAGAGCCGTTGCTGGCGCATATTGATCAGGCGCTAACGGCTTTCGTGGGTAGTTATGCGTATACCGATCAGGGCGCTCAGGTGGATGCCTCCCATCGCGGTGGGCAACCGGGGTTCATTCGTCGCCAGGGGAATGACCTGATCCTGCCCGACTTTGCAGGCAACCAGTTCTTCAACACCCTGGGCAATGTGCTGACCAGTGGTCGCGCGGCCTTGGTGATACCGGACTTTGCCAGCGGGAATGTGCTGCATCTGACCGGGGAGGCGCGGCTTGTGGACGAGGAGACCGCTGGGGCCCGTTATCCTGGCGCTGAACGCTACTGGTGCTTAACGCCACGGCATATTGTTTGGCGGCCGTGGGCCTTACGCTGGCGTAGCCAAGCAAACGCAGTGGCCCATGAGGCGGCGCCCCATGGGCCCTGGCAGCCACTTGCGCTTGCTAAACGGCAGCGTGCTCAAGTGGCCGCTGTGGTGCAGGAGACAACCGAGATCCGCTCTTTTTATTTAAAGAGTGCCCAACAAGACCAGGCGCTGGCGCCTTTTGAAGCGGGCCAGTTTATTACGCTACACGTGCCACGCCTGGATGGCACGGCATTGGTACGCAGCTACACGCTTTCGGGTGACAGCCAGCAGGCCGGCTATCGCATCAGTATTAAGGCCGACGGTGAGGGCTCACGTTACTTGCACAGCGCGCTGCAGGTGGGTACCGAGCTAGCTGTAAGTATGCCAACGGGCTCATTCACAGCAGGGGCTAGCGGCTCAGAGCGTGCCCACTGGGTGCTGCTGGGAGGAGGTATCGGTATTACGCCACTATTGAGCCTGGCACATGAATTGACCGGGGCAGGCCGTGGCCCGGTAACGTTAGTGCAGAGCGTGCGCGATGTGGCCGAGGCACCTTTCGGTGCAGAGCTACTCGACCTTGAGGCGCGCGGGCTGCGTTTGCAGCGGCATGTCACCAGAACTACAACTGCCCTCAATGGATGGATGGCAGGCCGGGTTTCACTGGGGCAGGTGTTTACCGATCAGGTGCTGTCAGAAGTACAGCTGTACCTATGCGGCCCTGCCGCCTTTGTAGAGCGCTACCACCAGGAGGCGCTGGAGCTCGGACTCATGCCCGGGCAAATACACACAGAAGCGTTCGGCCCCTCGGCGCTGACCCAAACATACGCAGTGCCCGTCGCAGAACAAGCGGTAGAAGTTAGCTTTGCCAATTCAAACGTAGTCACCCACTGGCAGCCGGGCGAGAGCCTGTTGGAAACCGCCGAAAAAGCGGGGTTACAGCCTGCCTATGGGTGCCGCAGTGGTAGCTGTGGCGATTGCGCCTGCACGCTGGTGCAGGGGGAGGTTACCTACCCCAATGGCATATCCGCGCCAGAGGGGGAGATTCTGCTGTGCAGCGCCCGCCCAGCGGCTAACTCGGAGAGGCTAGCCATTACGCTGCCTAACGGTTAATCGCTTCTCAAACGATGAGAAGGTGCCAGGGTAGGCGCCGCCATCGAGCTTGAAGAGCTTCATAAGCGAATAGTTGTGCATTCATCGTTCGATTCCAGCATGACTATCCGTTTATGAGCTAGGATTTAATAAAAAAGCAGAATTTCTTGGTTCTTGGTTCTTGGTTCTTGGTTTAAGATTTCCTATACCCAATGCATAAGTTGCCTGCTAAGTCTTCAAATACAGGTAGGGCATCAAGTTTATCGCAGTCGCTTGTTAAGCAGTTTCCTGTTTTGATATCAAACACTGCCCCATGTGCGCTGCATAAAAAGCGGTGACCGTCTGACGAAATAATATTATCAGACCGATAATTTAAAGGTAAATATTGATGGGGGCAGGCATTAACGTAGCAATAAATCCTACCATTGAGGCGCGTTGCAATGACGGGGAATGATTCATCGTTGCTCATCATTTCCATATAGTGAGCTTTGCCTTCTTTTATGACGTTAGAAGGGCAAATAATAGCCCCCTCTTTGGGGGCATTCGCATAGTTACGCCAAGCGTCGTGCACAGTGTTTCCTTTTCGGCATCGCTAATGTTGTTATTCAGCCTTCCTGCTATTCAGTAGCACCTTGCAGCACGCCTCGGTTGATTTGATCCTCTTCGATGGATTCGAAAAGAGCTTTGAAATTGCCCTCACCAAAACCATCATCGCCTTTACGCTGAATAAACTCGAAGAAGATGGGGCCAATGACCGTTTTGGAGAAAATCTGTAGCAAAATTCTGGTTTCGCCGCCGCCCACGACTCCTTCACCATCAATCAAAATGCCACGGTTTTGCAGTTTATCGAGAGGCTCCTGGTGATCTTTTACGCGCTCCAACGACTTTTCATAATAGATGCTCGGCGGGCCAGGCATGAATTCTAGCCCCTCCGCCGCAATCAAGTCTGTGCCGGTGTAGATGTCGTTCGTTGCAATGGCGATATGCTGAATGCCTTCGCCATTATACTCGCGCAAGTACTCTTCAATCTGGCTGTGATCGTCGGCACTTTCGTTAATAGGAATTCGGATTTTACCATCCGGGGAGGTTAATGCGCGGCTGGTAAGTCCTGTTACTTTACCAGAGATGTCGAAGTAGCGTATTTCACGGAAGTTAAAGGTGTCGTGATAAAACTTATACCAGGTATCCATATTGCCGCGAATGACGTTATGAGTGAGGTGATCAAGATAGTAAAAACCAAACCCTTTTGGGTTAGGATCTACCTCATCTAACCATTCAAACTCGTTTGAGTAACAGCTACCTTTTTCGCCATAAGTATCAATAAAGTAAAGAAGCGAGCCACCAATGCCAACGACAGCAGGGGCATCGATTGATTTATTTCCGGTGAACTCTTCAGCCCCCAAGTCGACGGCGCGTTTTAGGGCATGCTGAGCATCAACGACTCGCCAAGCCATTGCCGGTGCACAGGGGCCGTGTTCCTCGATAAACGCTGACGCATGTGAGTTAGGTTCACTGTTAAGAAGGTAGTTGATGTCGCCCTGACGATAAACGGTGATTGATTTGTCACGATGTTTTGCAACGGGGGCGAAACCCATTTGCCTAAATAAGCTATCTAGCTTTTCAGGTTCAGGGTGCGCAAATTCAACAAATTCAAAGCCATCTGTACCCGCTGGGTTTGTATCGCTTATGGTTTCTTTAGGTGCGTCATGAGGAAAAGGTCCCATCGCTGTCTCTCCTTTATTGTTTTGTTGGTCGACCAATTCAGTATAGGGAAGAGACGGTGCAATTAGGTTGCAAACTAACCTAAGATGCAGCCAAATGGTGCACAGCTTGTGTGCAAATGGAGTGTTATATGCACGGGATCTCCTTGGATCGTTACGATTTTGCAATTTTATCAGAGTTGCAAAAGAACTCAGCCCTCACTAATTCAGAATTGGGCGAGCGTGTCAGCCTGTCTCCCTCTCAGTGCTCCCGACGCAAAGCGCGGTTAGAAACCGAAGGTGTGATTAAGGGGTATTCAGCTCGGCTTGATGCCGCCAGCCTGGGCTTTGGGTTACGTGCTATCACCAGAGTTAATCTGAAAGCTCATGGTGAAAGCATGGATGATGATTTTGTGACGTTACTGGCGAAGCACGCCATGGTGCGTGAGGCATATTCAGTCTCAGGGGACGCAGACTATGTATTGCACGTTATCGCCAAGGATCTAACTGAGTTTTCGGACTTTATCCATCATCATTTATTGCCTCATCCTAATGTCACCCAGGTTCGCTCTGAAATCATACTGCGTAGTATGAAAGAGGAGCAGGGGCTGCCGGTGAAAGGTGGTTAAGTAGCTGCATTTGCTTTGCGCCGTGAGGTTTCTATGCGTGTTAATACGTTAATAGGATGCATTGATAGCCGTGCGAGGGTTGTCGTCATGTGAAACTAAGGCATCAAAGGCCTTTGCGTTGGGGCATAATTTGCGGCACTCATCAAGCTCGGCACTTGCTCGCATGGCTTTCCAACAATCGCCCACGGCTGCGCAGGCATTGCAGTTGTCACGCAGTACTACATAGTCGACATGATTAATCAGGCCGCTCTCCTGAAGCGCATCCTCCTGAAGACCAAAGCGTTGCATCATTACTGGCATCAAGGTTCTAGCTGGACTGAAATGAGCCGGTTTGCCTGCTGCCAGTTGCCTTGCCACTTCCTGCTCAAAATGCGGTTCTAGCGGTCTCTCCAGATCATTGATGAGCGCATTAAACGTAGCCCCAGCTTCCTGCTTTACTCTGCGGGCCAAGGTCGTCGTTGACGTTACATAGCAGCGTTCTATTAGACGTCCCCACCAAGAGGTGGTGTCGGTGTTCTGGGCAGTATTCATGGCCATTCTCCCTCAGCGGTGTTTTAGGATGACATCAGTATCAACCGCTGAGCGATGAACTACCTTGACGCGGATCAATTTGGTTTCAAGTGAAACAAGAGGGGGCGGAAGAAAAAGGAGCGCGAAAGGTTGATGGGTTGTTAGCCTCATCGGCTAGTAAGCGGTGTTCTCGCCGCTCATCACGCGCAGCGGCGAGAACGTTCAAACAGGCTCAGTGACTATCAAGGCTCGCAGCGATACTTTCTTCGGCCGCTTCATTGGCTAGCTGTTCATAAAAGAAGGAAAGTGCTGCTGGCGCGTCAACATCACGGCTCTTTACAGATTCACTCCATGTGTCCAGTAAGTTGCTAGCGACGCCCCTTAGGTAATCAATATCTTGCTCGGATGCTTGGGTAGAGGTAGCGCCATTTTCTTCACCAAACTCAACGCCGCGTTGGTCGGAAACATCCATCATGTAACCAAACAAGCGTGAAAGCCGTTCACCCGAGACGCTTTCAATCGCCGCACGGTCTTCGTCGGATACTTGATCCCAGAACATGGGGTTCATAATGATTGCAAAACTGCCGCGGTAGAAACCGCCGTCTACGGTGAGGGTATGCGGGGCTACTTCAACGACGCGAAAGCTGCGTAAGCTCTCAAGCGTTAGCATCGCACCGTCAACAACGCCCTGGGAGGCCGCTTCGTAGGTGCCTGTCGGCGGAATGGCGACGCCTGTCACTGACATTGCCTCGGCTAAACCGCTCATCACTCCGCCGCCTACGCGCAGTCGTTTGCCCGCCAGCTCATCGATAGAGCTTATTTGATCACGGGTAAATATTTGGCCTGGGCCATGTACACCCATAGCAACCACATCAACGCCGCGGTGCTCATTGGCTTGCTGTAAATACTCTTGATGGGTATGCCAATACGCAGCGGAAGCGTCCTCTGAGGAGAACTCCTCAAACGTAGGGAATTCAGGCAACTGGGTCGCTAGAAAACGGCCCGCCATATGGGCGTGGAAAATCCAGCTTGCGTCCGCAATACCATCAGCAACGATCTCCATTTGTGCAGGAGGTGGGCCCATATCGTGCACCACTTCCACCGTGACCCGGTCATCCGTAGCTTCTTCAATCCATGCCTTCCAGGTTGGCCAAACAATGGTGTTAATGCCGTGATTAGGCCCGCCCCAGGTGCTGACGGTGATCGTTGACTGTGCAAGTGACGACATGCTGAACGCCATGCTTGAAATAGCCATGGCACCCACTATCAAGCGAGTTGGTTTATGCATTTTGAAGCTCCAGAGCTGGCGCTCTTAGCGCCTGTGTTGTTATTGGTAACGCCTAACGCTGAGTCAATAGCGCCTGCTCAGGTTTGCGTAAATCACACTCTTTAACCTTGCCTTTAGGTAGTTTCAATAGCAACTAATTTGAGAGGGTCTTTTGCTATACTTAGGTCGTACTTTCTGGAGGCTTTGGAGTGTTAAACCTAACGGCCTATAGGATTGGCGGTAATGAACCCGATCACCTGTTCTAGCGAATAGGGATAGCGGTCTCTTCTTTGATATTCCGTAGCACGAAATTGGAATTGACCTGGGAAATGCCATCCAGGGTGAAGAGTTTCTCATTCAAAAAGCGGTCATAAGCTGCCATATCTTCGATCACCACGCGCAACACGAAATCCGCGTTGCCGGTAGTGGCATAGCACTGCAGCACTTCTGGGTATTGCAGGATGCGATTTTCAAACTCGACGGTGTTGTCGATGTGGTGGCGAACCAGCGTCACCATCACCAATGCCGACAGTGGCTGGCCCACCAGGCTGGGTTCCACCAACGCAGCAAAGCGGCGGATCACGCCACTCTCTTCCAAGGCCTTGACGCGTCGCCAGCAGGCCGCGGGGGATAGCCCGATCTGTTCGGCGAGCTCATTGTTGGTGATGCGCCCCTGCTGCTGAAGCAGGGTAAGAATGCGCTGGTCATGCCTGTCTAAGGCGATCTCTTTGGTAGTTTCTTTCATGGTGCCATTTCTTTTATTTGTGGTTTGTTGAATATCATTGCGTCAAAACTAAAAAAATGAAAGTAATGATCAATAACCAGACGTTTGAAGAGTTAATTAGCAAGCACCTTTAGCGCGCTGTTGGCTAGACTCAAGCGTATTACAACCATAACTCTTCGACCGTACTGGTGAACTCCCATGACAACCCCCTCAATCGCTGAGCAGGCGGGTTCTATTACCCAGCCTCTCGATATCGCACTTGATGACAATCTTCTCGATGACTATGCGCTGGCCGATCGCTATACCCGCGGAGAAGGTCGTGTCTTTCTCACCGGCACCCAGGCATTGGTGCGTATTGCCTTACGCCAAGCCGAGCTTGATCGCCACAATGGCCGACACACGGCAGGACTCATCAGCGGTTATCGAGGCTCGCCATTAGGCGGTGTAGACCAAGAGATTTGGCGGGCGAAAGCCGCCATGGAAGAGCACCACATCGATTTTGTCCCTGCCATCAACGAAGACCTGGCCGCCACCATGATGCTGGGTTGCCAGCAAGTCGAGACAGACCCCGATAAGCAAGTAGATGGCGTGTTTGGCATGTGGTACGGCAAGGGACCAGGCGTTGATCGCGCGGGCGATGCCTTAAAGCACGGAAATGCCTACGGTAGCTCACCCACTGGCGGTGTGCTGGTGGTCGCGGGTGATGACCATGGCTGTGTGTCGTCCTCCATGCCACACCAGTCTGATGTCGCCTTTATGGCGTGGTTTATGCCGGTTGTGAGCCCTGCGTCATTGGCGGAATACGAACGCTTTGGGCTGTGGGGCTATGCGCTTTCGCGCTTTTCGGGCTGTTGGGTGGGTTTCAAAGCCGTTTCTGAAACCGTAGAGAGTGGCGCTTCGGTGGACGTGCCCCCCTTGCCTGAGTATGTGACGCCGGATTTCGATATGCCGGAAGGCGGGCTGCACTATCGCTGGCCCGATTTGCCGGGGCCACAGCTTGAGACTCGCCTTGAGCACAAGCTGGCCGCCGTTCAGGCCTTTGCCACGGCCAACCCGATTGATCAGTACCTATTTCGCCAGGAACAGTCGACGTTTGGGCTGGTCACCACAGGCAAGGGCCACCTGGATTTACTTGAGGCGCTGCGTTTGTTGGGGTTGGATGAAGCGAAGCTGCGTGAAATGGGGGTAGAAATATACAAGGTCGGGATGGTGTGGCCGCTCCATCGGCCCGGCATCCTTGAGTTTATTCATGGCAAGCGCGAAGTGCTGGTCATTGAAGAGAAGCGCGGCATCATCGAAAGCCAGTTGAAGGAGTACATGTCGGAACCCGATCATCCAGGCGAGGTGATCGTTACTGGCAAGCAGGATGAAACCGGCAAGCCCTTGATTCCCTTTGTTGGAGAGCTTAGCCCGCGTCTCTTGGCAGGCTTCGTGGCAGAGCGTTTAGAGCGCTTTTTCAAGATCGATTTTAGCGACAAGCTGGCAACCGTTGATGCCTGCCGCGCCGGCGTTAAAGAGCTCGGCGGTGTGCGCCGCATGCCCTATTTCTGCTCCGGTTGCCCACACAATAGCTCGACCAAGGTGCCTGAAGGCAGCAAAGCCCTGGCGGGCATCGGTTGTCACTTTATGGCTTCATGGATGGATCGCAGCACCGAATCGTTAATTCAGATGGGTGGCGAAGGCGTTAACTGGGTGGGCAAGAGCCGCTTTACCGGAAACGGTCATATTTTCCAAAACTTAGGCGAAGGTACCTGGTTTCACTCGGGCTCAATGGCGGTGCGCCAGGCGGTGGCGGCTAACGTTAATATTACCTATAAAATTCTGTTCAACGACGCTGTCGCCATGACGGGCGGTCAACCCGTGGACGGGCAAATAAGCGTTCCGATGATCGCCCGGCAATCGCTGGATGAAGGCGTTCGCCGGGTCATGGTGGTGAGTGACGAACCGGATAAGTACCGGGGGCATGAAAAGGAATTCCCTAAGGGGGTTACCTTCCACGGCCGTGAAGAGATGGATACGCTGCAGCGTGAACTGCGCGAGATCCCCGGCTGCACCGTGTTGATTTATGATCAGGCATGCGCGGCTGAGAAACGCCGTCGGCGCAAACGTGGTTTGATGGAAGACCCAGCCCGTCGGGTGTTTATCAACCACCATGTTTGCGAAGGCTGTGGTGATTGTTCCGTACAGTCCAACTGTTTATCGGTGGTGCCTCGCGAGACCGAGCTAGGTCGCAAGCGCAAAATCGACCAGTCCTCCTGTAACAAGGACATGTCCTGCGTCAGTGGTTTTTGCCCCAGCTTTGTCACAGTGGAAGGTGGCGAGCTGCGTAAGGGGCAAGGCGTCGCGGCAGATGATGCCTTTTGGCAACGTATAGCGCATTTGCCTACTCCTGCCATTGCCAATTTGACGGCCCCTTACGACCTACTGGTGGGTGGCGTTGGTGGCACGGGGGTGGTGACCGTTGGGCAACTGATCACAATGGCAGCACACCTGGAAGGCAAGGGCAGCAGCGTGCTCGACTTTATGGGGTTTGCGCAAAAAGGCGGGGCAGTACTTAGCTATGTGCGCTTGGCGTCACAGCCCAGCGAGCTTAATCAGGTTCGCATTGAGGCAGGGCAGGCCGATGCGATGATCGCTTGCGATATGGTGGTGGCTAGCTCCCAGAAAGCGCTGAATGTGCTGCAGCCGACCACCCGTATCGTGGCTAATCTGGCCGAGCTAGCCACGGCGGATTATGTGCTTTACCGCGATGCGGATATGCAGCCCATTAAACGCCTCAACATGTTGCGTGAAGCGGTGGGAGATGAGCGCTTTGCCTCTTTGGACGCCAATCGCCTGGCTGAACAGCTGCTAGGGGATACGGTATTTTCCAATATGATGATGCTCGGGTTTGCCTGGCAGCAAGGTTTGGTGCCGCTTTCTGAAGCTGCGCTGCAGCGTGCTCTAGAACTCAATGGCGTCGCAGTGGAAAAGAACCGCCAGGCATTTGCCTGGGGGCGCTTGGCAGCGGTAGAACCCGACTACCTCCAGCAGCATCTGGACACGATGCCACTGTCCGCGAATGCCACGCTGGACGACGTGATGGCGCGTAATCGTCTCCACCTGGAGCGCTACCAGAACCGTGCCTGGGCTGAGCGTTATGTTACCCAGGTGACTAAAATGCGTGACGCAGAAGCAGCGCTAAACGGTGGCCAATCACTGAGTGAAGCCGTCGCCCATCAGCTCTATCGTTTGATGGCGTATAAAGATGAGTATGAAGTGGCACGACTTTACACCCAGAGCGATTTTCTGGATGAGGTTAAAGCAACGTTCTCGGGTGATTACCAGCTAACCTTCCACTTGGCGCCGCCGCTTATAGGCGGTCGTAAGGATGCTCAGGGGCGCCCAGTGAAGCGCCGCTTCGGCCCCTGGATGCTGAAGGCAATGGGCGCGCTGGCAAAGATGCGCGGTTTGCGCAACACGGCTCTCGATCCTTTCCGCTTCAGCGCCGACCGCAAGCTCGACCGCGCCTTATTGGCTGACTACGAGCAGCTTATTGATGAGTTAGTGGCTCGTCTTGATGGCACTAATCATGGGACTGCCTTGGCGCTGGCTAAGCTGCCGGAAGAGATTCGTGGCTTCGGGCCAGTCCGCGAAGCCGCTGCCGAGAAAGCCAGTGAGCGCCGCGAGAAGTTGCTGGTGGAGCTACGCGAAGGTCGCTCTAAGACTATCGCTGTCGAAGCTGCCTGAGGCTGCCCACCAAGCTAAATGCAGGCCGCGCAATGCACGGCCTGTTCAAGATGGTTTAGCTGGCGTCAGGCTGCGCCGCTGGTGCGGCTTTTTCGAAGGCGGGCAGTGAACGGCAATTGGTAACGATACGTTGGGTCGTCGGATAGGCTGACAAATCGCACTCGAAGCGTTCCGCGTTGTACACCTGGGGGATCAGGCATATATCCGCAAGCGTAGGGGTGTCGCCATGGCAAAAATCGCCGCTGCTGGGGTCATTGGAGAGCGTTGCTTCCAGGGCGGTGAAACCCTCGGCAATCCAGTGGTGGTACCAAGCTAGCTTAGCCGCTTCATCTGCTCCCAGTTCACCCACTAGATACTTGAGTACCCTCAGGTTGTTAAGTGGGTGAATCTCGCAGGCCACCGACTGAGCGAGCGCACGAACCCGAGCCCGCTCTAACGCGTTAACCGGCAGCAGGGCGGGCTCTGGGTGTACCTCATCGAGATACTCGCAGATCGCCAGTGACTGGTTAACCACCGAGCTATCGTCCAACACCAGGCTAGGCACTAGCCCCTGAGGGTTGCGCGCCAGATGCTCGCCACCACGCTGCTCACCTTTCACCAGATTGACCGGGATCTGGTCGTACTCCAGTCCCTTAAGGTTTAAGGCAATACGCACCCGGTAAGCAGCCGACGAGCGAAAATAGCCGTAAAGCGTCGTCATGTTGCCTTCCTTTATTTGGGCTGGTACTGCACTACTTGCTGATCGATCGTACCAAATATGTTGCTGCCATCGCGGTCAAACATCTCGATACGCACCCGGTCGCCAAAGCGCATAAAGGGAGTTTTTACCTGGCCGTACAGTATCTGCTCCACCATGCGCACTTCGGCTAGACAGCTATAGCCAACGCCACCGTCAGCCACGGGCTTTCCAGGGCCGCCATCGGGATCCGGGTTGGAAACGGTGCCTGAACCAATAACTGCACCTGCGCCGAGATAGCGGGTCTTGGCCGCATGGGCCACCAGCTGTGGGAAGTTGAAAATCATATCTGGCCCGGCTTCTGGCTCGCCAAACTTCTTGTCATTCAGGTGCACGGTCAGTGGCAGGTGCACTTTACCGTCTTGCCAGGCATCGCCCAGCTCATCCGGTGTCACCGCAATAGGCGAGAACGAAGAGGCGGGCTTTGCTTGGAAAAAGCCGAAGCCCTTAGCAAGCTCACCTGGGATGAGGCCACGCAGGCTGACATCGTTGACCAGCATTACTAGCTTAATGTGCTTGGCGGCTTCCTCCGGCGTGACTGCCATCGGGACGTCATCGGTGATAACGGCGATTTCACCTTCAAAGTCGATGCCATGCTCTTCGCTCACCGCCTCGATATCGTCCGTGGGTGCCAAGAAGCAGTCGCTACCGCCCTGATACATGAGCGGGTCTGTCCAGAAGGTTTCAGGCATCTCGGCATTGCGCGCCTGGCGTACCAACTGGACATGGTTCAGATAGGCGGAACCGTCAGCCCACTGATAGGCACGCGGTAAAGGGGAGTGCAGCGCACTCTGATCAAGCTCAAAAGCGTTTTCAACACCACCACTGTTAAGCTGAGCATAGCGCTCTTCAAGCTGAGGGCTAACCACTTCCCAGCTTTCGAGGGCTGCCTGAAGTGTGGGGGTAATATCAACGGCGCTCACAGCACGGGAGAGGTCACGGGAGACGATAATGAGTTCTCCGTCGCGGCCCTTCTTAAGTGTTGCCAGTTTCATAGTGATTCAATCCTTGTCGTCAGGGTGGTATAGGGTTCAGGGCTGGCTTGGGTTGAAGTGAGAGCGCAGCGTCGACCAAACATCCACATAATCACGTTGACGGAAGTCAGCATTCAGAGCCGCAGGGGTTGGGTGAAAGAAGTAGCGGCTTTCAAACATGAAGGCCAATGTATCGCCTATGAAGTGGGGCTTAAGCTCAGCGTTGGAGGCTTTCTCAAATGTCTCAGCATCGGGGCCGTGGGGCGACATTGAGTTATGTAGACTAGCGCCGCCAGGGGTGAAGCCTTCCGCTTTTGCGTCGTACTCGCCATGAATAAGCCCCATAAACTCGCTCATTAGATTGCGATGGAACCAGGGTGGCCTAAAGGTGTTCTCGGCAACCATCCAGCGTGGTGGGAAAATGACAAAATCAAGATTCGCCATTCCCGGCGTATCGGAGGGGGACGACAATACGGTGAAGATTGACGGATCCGGATGATCGAAGCTCACCGTATTGATGGTGTTAAAGTTGGCGAGATTATATTTATAAGGCGCGCAGTTGCCGTGCCACGCCACGACATCTAACGGCGAATGGTCGAGTTTGCTCTCCCAGAAACGACCAGAGAACTTAGCCACTAGGCGGTAGTCGCCCTCCAGGTCTTCATAGGATGCCACGGGGCTTTGGAAGTCACGCGGGTTGGCTAAACCGTTAGACCCGATGGGGCCGAGGCCTGGAAGCTCTAAAGGACTACCGTAGTTCTCACAAATATACCCACGTGCAGCCTCAACGCCCTGAGCTCTACGCACTTGGAATTTCACACCGCGAGGAATGACGGCAATTTCACCGTTATCGATCTCAATGTCACCAAATTCGGTACGTAGACGAATGGCCCCCATTTGCGGAACGAAGAGCAGTTCCCCATCAGCGTTGTAGAAAAACCGCTGGGTCATGTCCTGATTAAAGGTGTAGACATGCACGCCCACACCCGCTTGGGTACCCGCATCCCCGTTGACGGCAATGGTAAATAAGCCGTCGATAAAATCAGTCGGCTCGCTCGGTAGAGAGACGGGATCCCAGCGCATTTGGTTAGGGTCCGCCGCTGGCTTGTCTAACGGGGCCGTGTGTACGCTGTTATTTTCTAGTGGCTGATACGCGCTCTGAACGACAGAAGGGCGAATGCGGTAAAGCCAGCTGCGAAAGTTTTGATGACGTGGGGCTGTGAATGCGGAGCCGGTTAGTTGTTCCGCGTATAAGCCGTAAGCACAGCGTTGAGGTGAGTTTTGCCCAATCGGCAGTGCTCCCGGCAGCGCTTCGGTTGAAAAGTGATTATGAAAGCCATTTTGATATTTCAATTGTTCAGTCATTGTTAAGACCTGCTTTATTTGAACGTATATTGATAAATGATGGCGGCTGCTTATCGCCCACTAACCCAGGATGAGATGCGAGCTTCTGGCTCATGATGCCTACGGTGCTTGCCAGCTATATGTTAGATAGAATAGTTTCTTATGAAACTAAAAGTCCAGTATTCAGCGCGACGTGTAGACTACCTTTTAAAAAGTTTTGGTAACAATTTTCGTAATATCAGTTGTTTGTCGAAGTTTGATACTTTGGTGTGGTGGTTTTTATTGCTGAATTGGTTGCAAGAGAGATTATGTCGAGGCACTGTTCTTCCTATACTAAGCCCCATTACAGCGAGCTGGTTTGCATCTCATTGATGGTCAGTGTGATAGGCGCGTTGCTGGTGCCCATATTCCCAGCTATCGTGCTGGTTTTTGTCATCACGACCCCTGATAAACGGTGGCTCTAGGAGAAACACAATGACGATGGATAAAGCAGGCGGCGATGCATCACTGGTGTCTTCAGCTAGGGCAGAGTTAGACCTCAATCAGTTTTTACCCTACCAACTCAATCGGTTAGCTGACCGAATCAGCCAGGCATTAGAGAAGCTTTATGCCGAGTCTTATGAGCTCAACATTGCCCAGTGGCGCGTACTTGCCTGGCTTAGCCATTGTGATGATTTAACCGCTAAGAAGGTCTGTGCCTACACCAATATGGATAAGGCTCGCGTGTCTCGCGCGATTCAGTCGTTGGAAGACCGTGGACTGATAAGCCGCACGCCATCACAGCAAGACCAGCGCTTACATGACTTGCAGCTGACAGACGCCGGGCAAGCGTTACTCAATAAGTTAGTACCCGAAGCCCAGGCGTGGGAAGCCGATCTGGTGTCGACCCTGAGCGTTGGTGAATATCGTGATCTGCTTAACACAATGCGCAAGCTTGAACGGCAATTGGAGAGAATTGGCTAGCGGCTTGACGCAGGAAAGTCGAGTCAGGGTGGCCGATGATAGGCTACATTATGTCAATAGCGTGTCATTGGTGTCGGTAATGATATGATTTATGTAACGAAAGGTCTGGCTGTAAATTATCCCCTGCCGTCATTGATAATTCTTCAAAGGAGATGGTGTTTTTAGTAACTACATGTAATTAATGTATATTTTTCATGATGCTACTTAAGTATTAGTATCTATTGCTCGATCAGTCGTTGCATGACTCACGTATCTGGAGGCATTGTGATCATAAACGTGATTCGAATATTTTTTTAATTATAAAAATAAAGTGTCACGTTTGCGCTCCAGTTCGTGACGACCAGAGGAAAGTGAAATGAATAAAACAACAAACCTGATGCTCGGTGCTATTGCCGCTGCAACGCTCAGCACCTCCGCCTTTGCACAAACGACAATCACCGTGAGTACCTGGGCTGGCCCTAATCACGGCATCAACACCATGGTATGGCCAACGTGGAAAGCGTGGATTGAAGAGGCCACTGACGGGCGCGTGACTGTAGACGTTGTGCACGATCTCGGCCCCCCCGCCTCACAGATGGAGATGGTCGCTGACGGCATTGCTGACGCCACTTGGGTGTTCCATGGCTATAACGCAGGGCGTTTTCTGGCCACCCAGTTACCCGAGTTTCCTACCTTTGAAGACTTCTCCTCGGAGAACGCATCTGCTGCTTATTGGCATACTCACCAGGAGCACTTAGCCCAAGCTGATGAACACCGCGGCGTTGATGT
Organism: Halomonas sp. FeN2; assembly: GCF_020595105.1. Lineage (NCBI taxonomy): Bacteria > Pseudomonadati > Pseudomonadota > Gammaproteobacteria > Oceanospirillales > Halomonadaceae > Halomonas > Halomonas sp. FeN2. The sequence goes on along the minus strand of NZ_CP074200.1, from coordinate 2,070,798 downwards.
AGTGGCTGCGGGTGTGCACGGCCCGGGTTGGATCTTTAGTAGCGAGCAGTACCAAACCCTTGCTGATTTAGAGAATGAGCGTATTCGCGTCGGTGGCGGGGTGATGGGAGATCTCTCTAATGCCCTGAACCTGACCGGCGTGGCTTTGCCGCCAACCGGGGTCTATGAAGCTGGCTCTCAGGGCGTTATTGATGGCGCTATGCTGGTGCCGGAAGGCCTTAGAAGCTTTCGGGTAGCCGAGGTATTTCCCTATACCTTGACGGTGGATGGTGGGTTTTATCGAGGCAGCTTCACCATCGTGGTTAACCCGAGTATCTGGGATGAGATGTCTGCTGAAGATCGTGCCGCTGTGGAAGAAGTCTCGGGTGAGCGTCTGTCGCGACTATTCGGCCACATGATGGATGTATCCGATGAGCGGGGCGTCGAGTTCGCCGAAGAGCAGGGTCATACCTTTACAGCCCTTGGCGGCGAAGATCTTGAGACGCTGCGCGGCATCAGTAATGACCTGGTTGACACCTGGTCCGAGAACGTAAGTGAACGGGGTGTCGATGCGCAGGCGGCGCTCGATTACTTCCACCAACAGCTTGAAGAAGCTGCTACACAAGAGAGCGTGGCATCCTTAGTGCCACAATCATAATTACCCTTCGCCAAGTGGAGGGCGACTATGCAGATCCTGACGACTCGCTGGTCAAATGTCGGTAGGGTCATGCAGCTGGCGCTGGAGGGGGTGGCGGGTGCCACCCTCTTTGCCTTGATGCTGCTGACGACTGCCGATGTAGTAGGCCGTTATTTCTTTAATCTACCTATCCTTGGAACCGTCGAGTTGACCCAGCAGATGCTGGCCGCTGTGGTGTTTCTGTCACTGCCAGTAGCATGCTGGCGTGAAGAGCACGTTAGCGTGGATCTCTTGGATGCCATATTTCCTGCGCGCTGGATATGGCTGCGCCAGATGATCGTCAACGTAATTATCGCAGTGGCTTTGTGGGTGATCGCTACACGGGTTTGGGCACTGGGCGTGCGCGCTTTCGAGTGGGGCGATGTCACTGAGTTTCTACGCATTCCCGATGGTTACCTTATTTACCTGATTGCCATCATGCTGTTTCTTTCCGCTCTACTTACCCTCGGCCGAGCGGTGAGTTACCTGCTAGAAGGCGTGGGTGTGATTAAGTGCGGTGGACCAGTCAGCCAGGGAGATAAGCATGATTGAAGCACTTTATGGGTTTGCAGCGCTGTTGATATTGGTATTCCTGCGCATGCCTCTGGCGTTTGCCATGGGGATCGTAGGTTTTGTGGGCTTCTACTACCTGACCGGTAACTGGAACGCGGCTGAAGCCATGGCGTCGCGGCGGGTGGTCGACACCGCTAGGGACTACGGTCTGTCGGTGATACCACTGTTTATCTTGATGGGTAACCTGGTGTCCCATGCGGGGCTCTCTGATGCGTTATTCCGAGCCTCCAATGGCTTTCTTGGTCACCGTAAGGGCGGTCAGGCGATGGCCACCATTGTGGCTTGTGGTGGGTTTAGCGCGATTTGTGGGTCGAGCCTTGCGACCTGTGCCACCATGGGGCGTGTTGCCATGCCCCAGATGCGTAAGTATGGCTACAAGGACTCGTTGGCGGCAGCCTCCATTGCCGCGGGCGGAACCCTTGGGATACTGATCCCTCCCAGCGTGATGCTGGTGATCTACGGCATCATTACTGAGACCAGCATCCGTGAACTGTTTGCGGCGGGCTTTATTCCCGGCATATTGGGCATTGTGATGTATCTCGGCGCGGTCAAGTGGGTTTTGTGGCGTGATCCCAGCGCTGGGCCAGCGGCTGAAAAAGTACCCTGGAACGAGCGCCTTGCGGCCCTAAAAAATGTGGGGAGTACCCTGGCGCTGTTTGTATTGGTTATCGGCGGCATCTATTTGGGTATATTCACCCCAACCGAAGCGGCGGGTATTGGCGCAATGGGCGCCTTTGTGATTGCCCTACTAAAACGTGCTTTGACGCCGACGATACTCATGAATGTCCTGATGGACACTGTGCGTACAACAGCGATGCTGTTTGCAGTGGTGTTGACGGCGCTAATCTTTGCTAATTTCATTAACCGCGCGGGGCTTCCCAATGACCTCCTGGCGTTGGTCACTGGGCTGAACGTGGCCCCCTTCGTGGTTATTCTCGTCATCTTGGCCATTTACGTACTATTGGGCTGTGTATTTGAAAGCATGTCGATGATGCTGCTGACCGTGCCGGTCTTCTTCCCGGTCGTGGCGGGGCTTGGCTATGATTTGGTGTGGTTCGGCATACTGGTGGTTATCGTCATCGAGATCAGTTTGATAACGCCACCTGTCGGGATGAATGTGTTCGTACTACGTGCCGTATTACCGGACGTATCAACCGGCACTATCTTCCGCGGCGTCACCCCTTTCTGGGTAGCGGGTACCCTACGCGCACTGCTCGTGCTTCTATTCCCAGCGATCGTGCTTTTCCTGCCGCAGTTACTGTATTAAAACGATGCTATTAATACGGTTCTATTAACGTCCTTGCTAAACAAACGGATGACAGGGTAAGTGTCCTGTCATCCGTTTTTTTGTATTACTTTTTTGTCTGGCTGTGTCGGCTGAGGCGTTACTGCCGCTTTGCCACCAGCGTTAGAATGTCGTAGCTGGCGACCAGTTCATCGTTTTGATTGGTCACCGCTACGTCCCACATCACCACCCCTTGTGGGTGCCCGTCAGGAGATGTCCGACCCTGATCAATCTTGCGCTTGCAGGTTAGGCGGGCGCGGATAGTGTCGCCGACCAACACCGGTGTAATAAAGCGCAGTGTATCCAGGCCGTAGTTTGCCAGTACGGGGCCTTCGCCTGGGTAAACGAAGAGACCCGCAGCGGCAGACAGCACAAAGTAGCCGTGGGCGATGCGCTGGCCGAACTGGGTCTCTTTGGCGGCAATGTCATCAAAGTGCATATAGAAGTGGTCGCCGGAGAGGCAGCCGAAGTTGACGATGTCGGCTTCAGTGACGGTACGGCGATGGGTTAACAGTGACTCACCAACCTGCAGGTCGTCGAAATGGCGGCGGAACGGGTGGACGTCAGTCTCGATCACCTTGGCGCCACGCACATATTCCTTTGTGACTGCCGCGAGCATGCTCGGAGAGCCCTGGATGGCGGTGCGCTGCAGATAATGGTGAACCGCACGAATGCCGCCGAGTTCCTCGCCACCGCCTGCGCGGCCGGGCCCGCCATGCTTGAGCATCGGTAGCGGAGAGCCGTGGCCAGTGGATTCCTTTGCTGCCTGAGCATCCAGAATCTGCAGGCGGCCGTGCTGGGCGGCCAGAACGGGGATCATCTCAGCCGCAATGGAGGGGTCTTTTGTGGTCAGCGTGGTCACTAAGCTGCCCTTGCCCTTGGCGGCGATGGTTAGGGCTTCGTCGATGCCGCTGTAGGGCATTAGCGTCGCGACGGGGCCAAAGGCTTCAATGTCATGAGCGCCGCCGTCGTTCAACGGGTTACGGTTGATCAGCAAGTGGGGAGTAATGAAGGCACCGTTTTCAACACCCTGGCCGACAGGCTTGAAGCTGCCGTCTCTGCCGAAGACGCACTCACTGGTCTCTAGCAGCTGTTCAATTGCATGATTAACGTCTCTCAATTGGTCACGGGAAGAGAGCGCGCCCATGCGCACGCCTTCTTCATGAGGATCACCGACTATGATGTTGGCAAGCCGCGACTTAAGCGTGTTCGCCAAGGCATCCAGATGCGCGGCGGGCACTAAAATTCGGCGGATAGCGGTACATTTCTGACCTGCCTTGGCGGTCATCTCCTTGACCACTTCTTTGGCAAAGATCTCGAACTCTTCGTCCTCCGGGCTAACATCCGGAGCCATGATGGCGCTGTTGAGCGAGTCCGCCTCGGCGTTGAAGGGGATGCTCTTGGCCATGATGTTAGGGTGGCTTTTTAATATGAGAGCGGTGTTTGCCGAGCCGGTAAAGGTGACAAAGTCCTGCTCTTCCAGGTGATCCAATAAGTCACCGGCCCCGCCGATAACCAGTTGCAGCGCTCCTTCCGGCAGCAGGCCAGAGTCGTTGATGACGCGTACAGCAGCTTCGGTCAGGTAGCTAGTGGCGGTTGCCGGTTTGAAAATACACGGCATGCCTGCCAGAAAGGCTGGGGCAAACTTCTCCAACATGCCCCAGATGGGAAAGTTAAACGCATTGATATGTACAGAGACGCCGCGGCGGGGCACCAGAATATGGGTGCCATTGAAGTGGTTCTCTTTTCCTAGCTGAGTCACCGGGCCTTCGTGGGCCACATTGCCGGAGGGCAGTTCCTTGCGGCCCGTGGAGGCGTAGGTAAATAGGGTGCCGAAACCGCCGTCGATGTCGATCCAGGAGTCGGCCTTGGTGCAGCCAGTGTGGTGAGAGATGGCATACAGCTCACGCTTACGCTCTTGGATATAGGCGGCCAGCGCTTTAAGAGTGGCGGCCCGCTGCTGGAAATCCAGTGCCAGCATATTTCTCACACCGGTGTTGCGGGCATACGCCACCGCTTCACGAAAGTTGATCTCTTCTTGGTGGGTATGCGCAACGGTTGTGCCGTTAATGGCGCTAATCAGTGCTTTGGATTCGGTCTTTCCGAACCACTGGCCTGCGATGTAACTCTGTAAAACTGACATTGCGTACTCTCCCGCAAAACATAGACTAAGCCGACGCGGTCGCCGGCTTGGAAGTAGGTGGGTTAGGGTTTATACCTCGTCATAGTCAAGCACCACCCTGTCGCTGATCGGATAGCACTGGCAGGACAGCACGTAGCCGGCATCGATTTCGTAATCTTCCAGGGCGTAATTGGCGTCCATTTCCACCTCGCCTTCGATGACTTTTGACTTGCAGGTGGAGCACACCCCAGCCTTGCATGAGAAAGGTATATCCGCGCCGTGCTCGTTACCTGCGTCCAGAATGCTCTGGGTATTGCGGGGCAGGTCGTATTCAATGGTGCGGCCGTCGATGATCACTTTGATGTGCGAGGTTTCTGCTTTCACCTGGGCCGCTTTCGTCGCCTGGCGGCGCTTGGCGCCTGCCGCCGGTAGCCCAGTGGTGAACAGCTCGAAGTGCACTTTTTCCTTCGGCATTCCATGTTGGCTCAGAACACCACGCACGATCTCGGTCATTTCCTGCGGGCCACAGATAAACGCGGCGTCGAGCTTGGGTACGTCTACCCAGCGGTCAAACAGGGCATTGCACTTGTCGGCATCTATGCGCCCGTTATATAGATCGATTTCCTGTTGTTCGCGGCTGAACACATAAATGATGTTGAGGCGTTCCAGGTAGCGGTCCTTGAGATCCTGAAGGCGTTCGCGAAACAGCGTACCCGTGGTGGAACGATTGCCATAGATGACGGTAAAGCGGCTCTTTGGCTCGCTTTCCAGCGTGGTGGAAACAATCGACATAATGGGCGTGACGCCACTGCCAGCGGTCACCGCCAAATAGTGCCCTTCACGGCTGGGGTCGAGCGGCACGAAGAACTTACCCTGGGGTGGCATCACTTCCAGGCGGTCGCCGGGCTGCAAGTGCTGATTGGCAAAGGTGGAAAAGCTGCCGCCGGGCACCAGCTTGACGGCGACTCTTAGCTCATGTTCGTGCACGCCGGTGCAAATCGAATAAGAACGACGGATATCCTCGCCTTCGATGTCGCGGCGTAGCGTCAGGTACTGCCCTTGGGTAAAGCGAAAGGCGTCCAGCAGGTCATCGGGCACGTCGAGGGCAATGGAAACGGCATCATGGGTTTCCTTGCGCACATCCTTGACGGTCAGGGCGTGAAATCGGCTCATGGGAAATGGTCTCGTCGTTTTACAGACACTTGAAATAATCGAAAGGCTCCAGGCAATCACGGCAGCGGTAGAGCGCCTTGCAAGCCGTAGAGCCGAATTCGCTAACGCGTTCGGTGGCGTTGCTGCCACATAAAGGGCAGGGCACTACCGGATCAGGTTGGCCCGTCAGGCTGCGCTTACTAGCACTTTCCACCGGTGGCGCGATGCCGTAGGCGCGCAATTTTTCGCGCCCGGCCTCTGAAAGCCAATCGGTAGTCCAGGCGGGGGACAGGCGGCGCTGAATCAGCGGGTCTGAATAGCCAGCGGCCACCAGCGCTTCATGGATATGCTGTTCGATAACTTCCGTGGCCGGGCAGCCGGAGTAGGTCGGGGTCACGCTGACCGCTAACCTGCCATCCAGCCAGTCGATATCACGCACAATGCCCAGCTCCACCACGCTAACCACCGGCACTTCCGGGTCTGGCACTTCCTGTAGTACAGCCAGCACGGCGTTGACATCGCCTTCATCACCGGCTGGCGGCAGGCCGCTGCGGTCGCTGCCGATCAAGTCGCTGGAGGGCCAGTCATCGATAAGCTTGTCATCGCTAGACGCAGACGGATGGTTACCAGACGGTTGCATCGGGATATGCCCTCGGCAGGTATTGCATTTCCGCTAATAGAAAGCCCAGGTGCTCGGTGTGATGACCGACTTTACCGCCGGTATACATCCAGGAATCGTAGGCAGGGCGTGCCAGGGTAGCTTCCTCAAGTACCTCTTCCACTGTTGCTTTCCAGCGGGTGGCCAGCGTGTCTGGGTCTGGCGCAATACCGGCTTCCAGCATGGCCTGATCAATCTCGTCGACCTGCAGCAGCTCGCCAGTGAACTGCCAGAGATTGTCGAGTGCGCGCTGCGTGCGTGTGTGACTTTCTTCGGTGCCATCACCCAGGCGAATAACCCACTCAGAAGAGCGGCGCAGATGATACGTCGCTTCTTTTAGCGACTTGGCCGCCACTTCTGCAATGCGCGGGTCGCTGGCGTGAGACAGCCCATCGAGCAGGTGTACGTGCCATGCATCGAACAGAAACTGGCGTCCCATGATGTCAGCGAAGTCGCCGTTGGGCTGCTCAACGAGCAACAGGTTGCGGAAGTCCTGAGCGTCGCGGCGAAAGGCCAGATGGTCGGCATCGATCTTGTCAGCCATCAGTTCAGCAGCATAGCCCAGCCAGTTGCGGGCCTGACCAAAGAGGTCGAGACCCACGTTCATTAAGGCCAGTTCCTCTTCCAATGCTGGTGCCTTGCCGCACAGTTGTGCATGGCGCTGGCCGAGTACCAAGGCGTTGTCGCCAAGGCGCAGCAGGTATTCGATCAACGGGGTTTGTGTTTTTTGAGCTGTGTTTTTCTGAGCCGAGCTTCGATGAGCCACGCTTTGATGAGATATGTTTTGCATCGCTACCTTCCTTACATGTGGCCGACTTCTTTCGGCAGTTTGTAGAAGGATGCGTGGCGATAGACCTTGTCGTTAGACGGGTCAAACAGCGCCTCTTTCTCGTCGGGAGAAGAGGCGGTGATTTCGCTGGCCGGAACCACCCAGATGCTCACCCCTTCATTGCGACGGGTGTACAGCTCGCGGGCGTTTTCAATGGCCATGCGGCGATCGGCGGCGTGTACGCTACCAACGTGCTTGTGATTAAGGCCGTGCTTGCTGCGTATAAAAACTTCGAAGAGGGGCCAGTCAGCCATGAGGAAAGCCTCTGTGGTCAAAGGAGCCCCGTGTCGCAGGGCTCTCGATTTTTTTAAGAATCAAAAATCAGGTCTTAAGGATCAGGCCGCTCGGCGTTGACGTTTGGCGGCATGAGCCACGGCGGCTTCACGTACCCAGGCGCCGTTATCGATAGCGTTACGGCGTGCTTCGACACGCTCGCGGTTGCAGGGGCCGTTGCCCTTCACCACGTCGAAAAATTCCTGCCAATCGATTTCACCGAACTCGTAGTGGCCGGTCTCTTGGTTATATTTGAGATCCGGATCAGGGGCGGTGCAGCCCAGCAGCTCTAGCTGCGGTACGGTTTGGTCGAGGAAGCGCTGGCGCAGCTCATCGTTGCTGTGGCGCTTGATCTTCCAGGCCATCGACTGGGCACTGTTAGGAGAATTTTCGTCGGAGGGGCCGAACATCATCAGTGCTGGCCACCAGAAGCGGTTAATGGAGTCCTGCACCATGGCTTTCTGATCGTCAGTGCCTTCTTGCATCATGGTCAGCAGAATCTGATACCCCTGGCGCTGATGGAAGCTCTCTTCCTTACACACACGAATCATGGCACGTGCATAGGGGCCGTAAGAGGTGCGCTGTAGTGGTACCTGATTGACGATGGCAGCGCCATCAACCAGCCAGCCGATGGTGCCCATATCAGCCCAATTGAGTGTTGGGTAATTGAAGATGCTGGAGTACTTGGCGCGGCCGTCGTGAAGCTTGTCGATCTCTTCGTCGCGGTCGGCACCGAGGGTTTCCATAGCGCTATAGAGGTACAGACCGTGACCTGCCTCATCCTGAATTTTGGCCATTAGCTGCAGCTTGCGCTTGAGGGTTGGTGCCCGTGTCAGCCAGTTGCCTTCCGGCAGCATACCGACGATTTCTGAGTGGGCGTGTTGCGAGATCTGGCGGATCAAGGTCTTGCGGTAGGCGTCCGGCATCCAGTTCTTGGGTTCTATTTTAATTTCATCATTGATGCGCTCCTGGAACTGGCGTTCCTCAGGGCTCATCTCATCAAGCGTTTTGAGTTTGTTAGAACCGGTTTCAACGAGCTGCGCGTACATAGATACCTCCGCGGCGTCGGCATATCAGGGAGTGTGGCTTATCTTCCCTAAAGTATAGTGACACGAAATATTTTATCAATAAGTATTTTTGTGTGTCACTTTAAGACTTTGTGATAGTATATAAATATAATACTATTGATTTATAAAGGAAAATTGGCTAGGAATAAGTGATTCTTAATGTGTCGCGTTCTCTAGCCAGAGATGACTGTTTGAGGGCAAAAAAGCCCCCTTAAAGGAGTTCTTTAAAGGGCTTTGTCTGACAAGAGGGGGCGCTAAACGGCGGCAAGGCGCTAGAGAGGCTGAATCAGCGAAGATCTTTTACACGCCTGGCCTTACCCATCGAACGCATAACACTTTCTACTGGGCACACCTCGACCTGGGTGCTGATACCAATGTGCGTTTTGATGGCATGCTGGAGCTGTAGCGCGGCTTCTTCACAAGCTACGGGGTCGCGGGCGATGTCATGATGATTTGCCTCTACACGAACAAGCACCATGTCCATATTGCCTTGGCGGCTGACTTCGATCTCGTAGTGGGGAGAAAGCGACGCGATCTTGAGCAGTTGTTCTTCGATCTGGGTGGGGAACACGTTCACTCCGCGAATGATCAGCATGTCGTCGCTGCGGCCAGTGATCTTGTCGATGCGTCGCATAGGGCGCGCGGTGCCCGGCAGCAGGCGGGTCAGGTCACGGGTGCGGTAGCGAATCACCGGTAGGCCTTCTTTGGTCAAGGTGGTGAACACCAGCTCGCCATATTCGCCATCTGGCAAGACGTCACCGCTGACCGGGTCGATGATCTCAGGATAGAAGTGGTCTTCCCAGATAGTCGGGCCATCTTTTGTTTCCAGGCACTCCATGCCCACGCCGGGCCCCATTACTTCCGACAGGCCATAGATATCCAATGCGTCGATACCCAGGCGCTTCTCAAGAGCAGTACGCATGCTGTCGGTCCAGGGTTCGGCACCGAAAATGCCGGTACGCAGCGGCAGTGTGTGGGGATCGATGCCCTGGCGCTCCATCTCGTCCGCGATATTGAGCATATACGAGGGAGTGACCATGATGATGTCCGGCTCGAAATCACGGATCAACTGCACCTGTTTCTCGGTCTGGCCACCCGACATGGGGATCACCGCGCAGCCCAGGCGCTCGGCGCCGTAATGGGCACCCAGACCGCCGGTGAACAGGCCGTAACCGTAGGCCACATGCACCTTGTCGTTGCGGCTGCCGCCGGCGGCGCGGATCGAGCGTGCCATCACATCAGACCACACATCAATATCGCTCTGGGTGTAGCCCACCACCGTCGGTTGCCCGGTGGTGCCGCTGGAGGCATGGATGCGAACGATCTCGCTCATCGGCGTGGCCAACATGCCGAACGGGTAGTTGTCGCGCAAATCTGCCTTGGTGGTAAAAGGCAGTTTGGCGAGATCCGCTAGCGTCTGGATATCGTCGGGATGCACCCCAGCCTTGGCGAAAGACTGGCGGTAGAAGGGCACATTGTCGTAGGCGTGCTTCAGGCTCCACTTCAGGCGCTTGACCTGAGTGGCGCGCAGCTCGTCGACGCTGGCGGTTTCCAGGGGATCGAGAGTCGCAGTGTCGATACGCGTTGCGGGCTGATTCATCAGGGGTCTCCGATCAAGCTAGTTGTTATTGGACTAGTTTCTAAATGCGCCATGGGCGATGAAATGGCTTTAGTAATGGGCTTATAAGCGCTCAATGATCAGCGCGTCTTTCATTGTTTATCGCCAGCAGCGGTGTCTTCCAGGCGGCGTACGCTGCCGCGAATTTTGTAGGAACGCCCGCGGAACAAGGCAACGGTATCGCCGTGCTGATTGCGCAACGTAATGTCGTAAATGCCGGTACGCCCGCGGCGGCTGCGCTCTTCGGCGGTGGCGGTGATCTCGTCGCCCAACTGGCCGGGGCCGAGATAGTCGATACTGCAACCGGAAGCTACTGTGGCTTCGTCGTAGCTGTTGCAGGCAAACGCGAAGGCTGAGTCAGCCAGGGCAAACAGAAATCCGCCATGGCAGTTGCCGTGCCCCTGCACCATGTCCTGACGCACGGTCATGGTCAGTTCGGCGAAGCCGGGAGCCACGCGAGTAATGCGCATCCCCAACCCTTGGCTGGCATGGTCGCGGGAAAACATTGCCTCGGCGCAGGCTTCCGCCAATTGCTGCGGGGTCAGTTGGGAATCATGCATGAAAGCTTTCCTCGTGTAGAGCTTCGAGACGAGCAAACACCTGACGTTGGGCCTCAAGGTGCTCGACGATAGCCTCGATAACCAAACGGCTATCGGTCAAGGCATTAATGGCGCCTGTGCTGATGATGCTTATAGTGGCGGTAGAGAGAAGGGCTGGCATATCACTCTCCCTTAAAGGTGGGGCGACGTTTTTCCATAAAAGCGCTGACACCTTCGCGGTAATCTTCAGAGCGCCCGGCCAGCCGCTGAAGGTCGCGTTCCAGGTCGAGCTGTTCGTTGAAACTGTTATCGCTGCTGGCATGCAGAGCGCGCTTAATCAGTGCCATGCCACGGGTGGGTTGAGTGGCCAGGTGGCGCGCCATGTTCATGGCCTCTTCTTGGAGCGCCTCATCGTCGACGCAGCGCCAGATCATGCCCCACTGTTCGGCGGTTTCGGCGGGGAGCTTGTCGCCCAGCATCGCCAGGCCCTTGGCGCGAGCCATGCCCACTAAGTTAGGCAATGTCCAGGTGCCGCCAGAGTCTGGAATCAGACCGATTTTACAGAAGGCTTGAATGAAGTTTGCCGATCGGGCCGCCAAGACGATGTCGCAGGCCAGGGCGATATTGGCCCCAGCGCCAGCTGCTACACCGTTCACCGCACAAATGGTGGGGAACGGCATGTCCTTGAGAGCACGCAGCATAGGGTTGTAGCGTTTCTCCAGCGACTCGCCGAGGTCGGGGGCCTGCTCCCCGGGCGCGACGCTACGGTCGGAAAGATCCTGACCGGCGCAGAAACCTCGGCCGTTGCCCGTCAGTAACAAAGCGCGAACGCTTGAGTCCTGGCGCACGGCTTTTAGCACCTTGCGCATCTCGGCATGCATTTCGGTATTGAAGCTGTTCAAGCTTTCGGGGCGGTTCAGGGTAATACAGGCGACGCCGTCTTCCACGCTGTAAAGCAGGGGCGCTTGGCTCATGGGTAATGTCCTTGTGTCAGTGCCCTTGAAAAGTGGCAGGTCGTTTTTATTGGAAGGCGCATGCCCTTTTCGCGATCGGCGGTGCCCGCCAGCGCCCGTTCGGCCTGTGGTGCACAGGGTGAATCTCTGCCGAGTATAGATTTATTTTGATACACATCAATATTGAATGGGTGTATGTAGTGTGTCGCTTGTTGTTGTTTTTGATAATTTATGCATTGCTAACAATGGCTTGTGATGATTTTTTACGAATATAAGATAATGGTTAGACGATGGTATAAAAGAACCAAGGTCGTCAAAGACTGACTTACAGCAGGGTGCGTCGAGTTTTTAGATAGCGTTGTGCCAATTCTTCAATAGACGGTGACAGGTAAAGTGTTTGATGTTTTGTTACGTAAAATATAATCTTCGATAATATTGCGTATCAAGATGGATTGAGCACAGGAGCGCCCCATGACGCAATCAGTGCAGCAACGGTGCGATACCCCTAGGTGCTACACAACTGATGGGGCAGGGGCCGAACAGTTCGAGGAGCGGGCGATGGGGGCAGCACCCCACACGGCCAATCAAGCTAACGGAGAGTGTTATGCCTTACTATCGACTTGAAGGGGTGACGCCGGTGGTACACCCGACCGCCTATGTCCATCCTACTGCGGTGTTAATTGGCGACGTAATCGTGGGCCCTAACTGTTATGTAGGCCCCGGCGCGGTGATGCGTGGTGATTTCGGGCGGTTGGTGCTGGAAGAGGGATCTAACCTTCAGGATACCTGTGTGATGCACGGCTTCCCTGGCTGCGTCACCAAGGTTGAGAAGGATGGTCATATCGGCCATGGCGCGGTACTGCATGGCTGCGTGATTGGGCGTGATGCCATGGTTGGTATGAACGCCGTCGTGATGGATGGCGCCAATATTGCTGAACGCTCTATCGTTGCGGCAGCAGCGTTCGTCAAGGCGGGCTTCGAGTGTGAGCCCCAGTCGCTTGTGATGGGGGCGCCCGCAAAGGTTAAGCGCGCGCTGAGTGATGAAGAGTTCGCCTGGAAACAGCAGGGTACCCAGGAGTATCAGCGCTTAGTGGGCCGTTGTCGGGACAGCCTGGAGCCCTGTGAACCGCTGGCAGAACTCGATGCTGATCGTCCAACCTTGCTGGCTGGTGATACTCAACCCAAGCAGCAGACCTTAGCATAGCGTGGCAAGGCGAGGCTGTTGGTATGGCTCGCCACCACAACCACGTCCTCCCCTGGCGGGCCATCCCCCACACCCAACCATGGGTCGATGGCCCCAAACGGCTTTTGTGGTCGCCCCTGAAGTTGAAGAGATTCACTGCCACAAACACGGCCGGATCAATGTCTGGTTCCCCTGGGGCCGCTACGCCGCACTAGACGACACCGCTAGTGCACTCTGGTCGGCGGCCCCATAACCCCATCCCCCTTGAGAGGCAGGTCTCAAACCTGAGTCGGCCGGAAAATTCGGCTGCCGCCACGGTCAATGATGACCAAATTCGCAGAGGCAAAGTGTTTCAAGACCATACGCGACTGTTGCAAGTTGGGGCACCGCTGGTCGCCTGCGAACCGAGAATCTAACAAGGCTCGGGCAAGCAAATCACTCCAACCACATGAATAAAAAGAAGTTGTTGATAGTCGGCGCGGTCAATGCAGGTTGAATGGTACTGGCACATACCTTCGATGTTCGCCTACGAAGACAACCGCAGACGAACATCACGACAATAATAATGCGTGGAGAACTCTCCGTGATGAGACATGCACTTCCCATAGGACTCTGTAGCCTAGCCCTGCTGCTGCCTACGAGCATCGTCTTGGCCTCTGCTGGCAGCGAAGCTATCGACAGGCACTGTTCAGCCTGCCACCAGACCCAAAGTGGCCCCCAGAGCTGGAGCCGCATTAGTGCACAGCGCAAGACCCCGGAAGGCTGGGACATGACGATCGCGCGCATGCAGACCATGCACGGCCTGGAGCTGCCCCTGGAGGCGCGCCGGGATATCGTCAAGTTCCTCGCCGATACCCGCGGCCTGGCCCCTGAGGAGAGCGCGCCCCAACGTGAGCTGATCGAGCGACGCCTCAACCGTATCGAGTCTTTCGACCATCCCAGCTATCAGGAAATGTGTGCCCGCTGCCATACTGGCGGCCGCGCCCAACTTCAGCGCCGTCCCCTGGAAGAGTGGGAGAGTCTGGTGCACTTCCATGTGGGCCAGTTCCAGACCATTGAGTACCAGGCCATGGCACGGGATCGTGACTGGTTCGATCTCGCCCTGAACGAGACCGCTCCCTGGCTGGCCGAGACTCAAAGTCTCGAAAATGACGCCTGGGAGGCATGGCAGCAGGCCGAGCTGACCTCTCCTGAGGGCGACTGGCAGCTCTGGGGGTACTGGCCCGGAGAAGGCGACTTTTACGCAGATGTGACGATTAACGCCGCTGAAGGCGAGGATGCCTACTCCCTTAGCCTGGACGGTGCTTTCACTAGCGGTCGTCCGCTCAGTGGCGAGGGCCAGGCCATCGTTTATACCGGCTACGAGTGGCGCGCCAGCCTTAACCTCAACGGCCGTGATCTCAAGCAGGTGCTGGATTTCTCCGGCGCACAGCCCAGCGGGCGCATCTTCGACGACCATGACGAGGCTTTTGGCATGATGGTGGAAATGGTGCCTCACGAAGCGTCCGAGCCTGCGGTGTTGGCCAGCCTGCCCGCCTCGCTCAAGGCCGGCGAGCGCAGCCGGCTGGTGCTGCTGGGCTACGGCCTTGGGGAAGGAGAGATCAATCTGGGGGAGGGCGTCACCGTGCGTAACCTGGTCGAACGTAGCGACATGCGCCTGGTGCTGGACGTTGAGGCCAGCACCGATCTTACGCCCGGCTGGTTGCCTATGCAGATTGGCGAGATCAGCGCTGAGAGACTGCTCGCCGGCTACCGCACGGTGGATCGCCTGGAGGTGAGTCCAGCGCTGGGAGTGGCTCGCATCGGCAACGACAAGACCCCGCCAGTGAGTGGCGTCTTCACCGCCGCCGGCTATCTGGATGGCGCCGATGAGGCCATCCCGCTGGGTCAGGTACCGGTACGTTGGAGCGTGTCCCCCTGGGACGAGATCGCCGAACGCGACGAGGATGCCAGGTTTGCTGGCATATTGGACGCCGCCACAGGGATCTTCTCGCCGGCCGGGGCCGGGCCCAACCCGCTGCGCCAGTACAACGCCAACAGCGTGGGCAACCTGCGAGTGACCGCCAGCGTGGTGGGGCAGGAGGCGATGCAGGACGAAGCCCAACTGATCGTTACCGTGCAACGCTGGAACAACCCACCGCTTCGCTAGGAGATCACCATGGGAATCTTACAAGCCATACCCGAGAACCTGCATCGGATGGAAGTGGAAGGCCAGCCGCTGTGGTTCCATATCCCCACCACCAGCCTGTTTGCCCCGGATGCCCTCAGCGAGGAGCTGCTGGCTCTGGCCGGGCGAAAGGAGGGGCTCGACAGCGGGGCGCTGCCGGGACATCTGACACATCAGGTCAGCGGCGATGATATTCAGGAGCGGCTGCTACAGCTCAAAGCGCTGAAGCTGATCACCGATGGAGTCGTCCAGGCCTATAATCCCAGCGTAAAGGTGGAGCAGTTCCCGCTCTCTACCCTGGTGCTCAACGTCAATACCGGCTGCAACCTGAGCTGCAGCTACTGCTATAAGGAAGACCTGGATACCCCCCGGGACGGCAAAAAGATGGATCTGGCCACCGCCCAGGCCTCCATCGAGATGATGCTGCGCGAGGCCCCCCAGCGGGATCGCTACAACATCGTCTTCTTCGGCGGCGAGCCGCTCAGCAACATGCCGTTGATCCGCCAGGTGGTCGACTGGGCCGAGGCGCGCATCCACGGGCTCGGCAAGGCAGTGGATTTCACGCTGACCACCAACGCCACCCTGCTGAATGAGGAGAAAATCGCCTTCTTCGACGCCCATCGTTTTGGACTCACGGTGAGCATGGACGGCCCCAAAGCGATCCACGACAAGAACCGCATTGCGGTCAACGGCCAGGGCACCTACGATCTGGTGGCCAAGCGCATTAAACCGCTGCTGGCCAGCTATCGCTCACGGCCGGTGGGGGCCAGGGTGACCCTGACTCGTGGCATCACCGACGTCATCGGTATCCACGACCACCTGGTCAATGAGCTGGGTTTCGCCGAAGCGGGCTTCGCTCCCGTCACCTCTGGTGATATGGCGGCCTACAATCTTACCGGCGACGAGCTCAAGCGGGTCTTCGACGGTATGGTCGAGCTCGGTGAGCGGGCCGTGGCAGCCGCCATTCAGGGGCGCGATATCGGCTTCGGCAACTTCAACCAACTGCTCACCGATCTTTGGGAAGGACGCAGCAAGGCGGTGCCCTGCGGCGCAGGCCTAGGGTTGGTCTCGGTGGATCATGCGGGCGATGTACACCTCTGTCACCGCTTTACTGGCTCAGAGATGCCTACCTTCGGCAGCGTCCAGGAGGGGCTTGATCACGCTGGTCTCAAGCAGTTTATCGAAGCCAGGAGCGATCGCTCCGAGCGTGGCTGCAGCAACTGTCGGATCCGCAACCTCTGCTCCGGTGGCTGCTACCACGAGAGCTACGCTCGCTATGGCGACCCCATGACCCCCACCTATCACTACTGCGACCTGATGCGCGACTGGGTCGATTTCGGCATTCAGGCCTATGCTCGCATCCTGCGGCATAACCCCGATTTTCTCGACGGCCCCCTGGCCGGGAGGCAAACAGCATGACGAATAACAAGAAGAACTTGACCGCACTGGGGTTGGCCCCCCTCAACCGCAAGGCCCGCGAAATGGAGCGGGCCGCCAGCCCAGAGGCCCTGGAAGAAGTGCAGGCCATGCAGACTATCGCCGGGTGCACTTCCAGCTTCGACCCGGGCTGGGAAGTGGATCCCTTCGGCGGCGTGGCATCGCTGTGCCAACCGATGGAGGCAGATCTCTATGGCTGCGCTGACCCCTGCTGGTGGCCTGCTCAGGTACCGGACACCATGAACACCTACCCTCACTGGGGGGATGGGGCCGACCGCGCTGAGGATGATTGGCGCAAGTTCGATAGCGTCTATCCGGGAGACGAGAAGTGATGAATACCTCAGAAATGAAGCGGCTCACCCTGCCCCTAATAGGGCTGTTGGCCTTCGCTGCCCAGCCCCTGGTGGTTAATGCTGCTGTCGCCGGTGAAGCCAGCGCGGACGGAGTACGCGAGTATCTGGTAACAATGGCCCGTCCCAACCAGCTCTACGTGATCGACCCAGAGGCCCAGGAAGTGGTGCGCACCTGTGACGTAGAAGGCGACTTCGGTTCCGGCACTCTGCAGCTATCACCGGATGAGCGGATCGCCTATGTGCTGCACAACCGCTGGGAAGACGTGGTGGGCATCGACCTCACCAGTTGTGAGGAAGTCTTCCGTGCCAGCGGCTCAGGCAACTCAATACGCGCTAAATCCATCGCCTCCCTGGCCGTGAGCCCGGACGGTAGCCGACTCTATAGCATCTGGGATCGGGTGCGGCTAGGTATCGACCATTACGAAGTGTTGGAGCCACAGCTGGCGGTCTATGACACGACAGCGGGTCTCGCTGCCGAGCCCCTGACCACCTTCCCGGCACCGCGCCAGGTGACGACCATGGGAGCCGCCGAGGACGGTTATCTCTATCTCGCTGGCGCTGATATCTATCGGGTCGACCCGGAAAGCGGCGAGACTGAGATCGCCATCGCCAACCGGAATTGGGATCGCCCCAGCTTTAGCCCACCAGACTCCTTAGCCGTGTGGTCTATGGGCGAGGTAACCAACGAGTTCCTGCGCCCCTACACGGTGGCGGAGCATCCCGGCGAGGAGAACGAGGCCTGGCACTGGGGCGTCAGCCGAGTCGACCTAGCCACCGGCGAGACTGAGAACAAGGAGATTGTCCCTTTCGAGTTCATCATCTTCTCCATGGTTTCTGATCCCCGGGAGAGGGACGTCTTTTACGGCGTCTACACCCAACTCAGCAAACTGGATGCCCGCACCCAAGAGATCGTGGAGGTGATCGATCTTGATCATACTTACTACAGCATCAACACTTCCTATGACGGCTCGCGGATTTACCTGGGCGGCGCCTCCAGCGATATCGCCATCTATGATGATGACTTCAATGATCTGGGACGCATCCGCCTGCCCGGTGATATGAGCACCGCAACGCTGAAGGTGGCACGCTTCTAGGTTGCCGTTACATGATCCTTCTGGCCGGCGCTTGCTAAAGCGACCGGCCCTTTTTGCTGGGGGCTGCCCCTATGAATGATGAATGAAGAGAGCGTCGATGCGTGAGCCTGACTTCACTCGCGACACAGGGGCGCTGCCCTGGGGCTGGCTCTACCGCCCCCTCAAGGCGCGGCGCCTGGCCCTGGCCCGGCTGCTGACGCTGAGCCTGGTGGCGACCCTGCTGGCGCTGTTGCCGCCGCTGCTCACCCAGCGGCTGATCGATCACGGCCTGATGCAGGGGGACTTCAACACGGTTGCTACCTACGTCGCCGCCCTGGTGGTGGTGGGACTCGCCGCCCTGGCTCTACAGGGACTAACCCGGCTGCAGCATGTGGCGCTCTCCGCCCGACTATTGCTGTCACTGCGCCGCTCCTTGCTGCGTCATCTGCTGCGCCTGGCTCCGGCCCGCTGGCAGGCCCGAGGGCGAGGCGATCTAATGAGCCGTCTCGATGGCGACCTGTCTATCCTCCAGGGGTTCGCCCTGGACGGCCTGCTCAGCGGACTCTCTAACCTGTTAGGGCTGGTGGGGGCGCTGGCCATGATTGGCCTGTTCAGCCCCATGCTGATGGCTCTGGTTGCCGTGCTGGTACCCATCCAGTGGCTGTGGCTGCGCGCTTGGCGCCCGGCCCTGACTCGTCGTCAGCAGGCGCTCCGTGAGCAGAGCGGTGAACTCTCCGGCTTCTGGCAGGATACCCTGGCCCATGGCCCCTGGTTTCAAGGTCAGGCGCTGGAGCCGTCGCGCCTCAATCGCCTCCAGGGGCTTGGCCACGAACAGCTGCGGCGCCTGTTGGAGGTGCGTCAGGTGGGCTTTCTCAGCGACGTGGGCCCCCAACTGATCCTCTCCCTGGCCCGGGCCGGGGTGCTGCTGTTGGGCGGCTATCTGGTGATTCAGGAGCAGTTGCAACTCGGTGAGCTGGTGGCCCTGTTGGCGTATCTCGGTATGGTGATGGCCCCCATCGGCGGCCTGCTGGGACTCTATGGAGGTTGGCAACGGGCCCGGGTCAGCGCTTGCCGCCTGGCCGAACTCTTCAATGAGCCCGCCATGCGTGATCCCTACCGGGGCAGCCGTCCTGCCGGGCCTGGTGAACTTTGCTTGGAGGGTGTGCGTTTCCGCCACCCTGGCCAAGCCGATTGGCTTCTGGATGACATCGATCTCGCGCTTCCGCCGGGCAGCAAGGTGCTGATCGCCGGTCCCTCCGGAGCCGGCAAGAGCAGCCTAATCCGCCTGCTGCTGGGGCTGGAGTCGCCCGAGTCGGGTGAGATTCGTGTCGATGGCGTGCCGCTCGGCGCGCTCTCCCGCCATCACTGGCTCAAGCAGGTTGCCTGGGTGGAGCAACACCCCAGCCTGCTACGCGGTAGCCTGGCCGAGACCCTGCGCGCCCTGGCCCCCGAGGCAAGTGACACCGAACTGATCGATGCGCTTTCCCGCGTTGGACTCGCCGACTGGCTGGATACCCTGCCAGAAGGGTTAGAGAGCGAGTTGGGCGATTTGGGTGGCAAGGTCTCTGGCGGCCAGCGCTCGCGCCTGGCCCTGGCTCGGGCACTGCTAAAAAAGCCTCGCTTAGTGCTGCTGGACGAGCCCATCGCGGCGCTGGATCCGGCGGCTGCCCGAGCCTTCGATGTCCTGCTTGACGAGGTGCTGGGGGATACCACCCGGCTGATCATCAGCCACCAGAGCGACCACTTTGGCAATCTGGATGCCTGCTATCGACTCCGGCGAGGGCAGCTGATCGCGGTGGAGGCGGCATCATGTCTCTAATATCGGCCCTCAGTCCGACCCTGGGCGTGATCGATAGCGGGGTACCTCCTGGTACGGCCCTGGCGCGTTTCCACTCACCCAGTGGTGCCGACCCCGGGGATCGCCTTGGCCATGGTCGGGCGGTCCTCGCCACCCTGGGGCATTATTTGCCGCTGACGCGGCTGGACATCGCCCTCTACAAGCTATTCGAAGAGCGTCTCACCGCTAACGCCGATGCCCTGGCAGCGGCCTTCGAGTGGCAAGCTGAGGTGCCACCGGCCTGGGTGCTCTGTAGTCTGGGGTTGCCCCGGGCCGATGCACGGCTGCAGGCGGCGGTGCAGAGGCTTCAGGCTGCGGGCACCCGCATCGTCGCTGCCAGTCCGCGTTTCGGGGCGCCGGTCTACCCTGCAGCCTGGCCCGGGGTGATAGCGGTGAGCGGCGCCGCGGGGCTGATGCCGGGCCCGCCCCAACGTGACCGGGATGGCCGCTGGTACGCCTGCGTCTGGGCGGGCCGAGGGCACTCCGAGGAAGGCCAGGTCTGGCAGCCCTGGCAGGTGGGGCCGCCACCGGCGGGAACGCCACTATCGCAGGGTGGGTCAAGCTTCGCCGTCGCCCATGCCCTGGGCTATTGGCTGGCGGAATCGACCGTTGAAGGGGTGGTGACGCCGGAAGAGTGGGGTGCGGGCTCGGGTAGCGTCGGCCAGTCGGGGTGATCGGCCCACCAGCGGGCCACCGCCATGGCTGCGGGGCCAGCGGCCACCAATAGCGCCCGGGCCGCGTCGTGGTCGCCCTCCTGCATGGCCTTGACCAGGGGCGCCAGGGGGATTCCCGCCACTGCCTGGATCCCCAATGGCTGATCCGGGGTAAAAACCAGCTCCCGCTCAGCCAATCGTGTACCGATGATGGCCAGGCCGCGGCCCACTCTTACCTGGGCCCAGGGCTCCGGTAGATGCAGCGGTTGATGATCGGGCCAGTGACAGCGTGCTGTCCAGTAGGGCGCCGGATCGATGTCTATCGACTCTTGGTAGGCGGCCTGGCGATAGAAGTCGCGGCCAGCCCGGGCGAAGCGCCAGTACTGGGCATCCTGGCGGCGTTGATGGAAGCGCTCCAGGGGCGCGATGCGGGCTTCTTCGAACAGGCTATTGAGAACCGGTGCCAAGCCGTGGGCCGAGGAGAGCGCATTGAAAATGCCCTGTCCAGAGAGGGGGTCGATAGCCATGGCGGCATCCCCCAGGCGCCAGAGGCGCCCCTCTCTCACCTGGGTGCGCCCCAGCAGGCTGGGGCGCTGGTAGTGGTGGCGAATCTTGGCTTGGCCCCAGAGCTGGGCCAGATCGGGCTGGGCGGCGAGCCAGGCGTCGGGGTCGCAGCGCGCCTGGCATAGCGACGCTTCCGTCAGGGCCAGCTGCAGATACTGCTGGCCCTTGAGCCGCGACCACCAGGCCCAGCCGCCGCCGGGCAACGACAGGGCGGCACTGGCGGGGGCGGAGTCGGCGGCCTCGCCGCGTAGGATCCAGGCCGGGGTTGACCAGGGGGCGGCGTCGCGGAACTGGCGCCGCGCCGCCGCCCGACCCCGGGCCTCCACGCCCCAGGAAGCGGTCAGTATGCGACCATCTGCCAAACCAAGGCGAACGTCACTTTTCAGGCTCTCCAGGAACGTGATCCGCGCCTTGATCACCGGGATACCTGCCTCGTGAAGATCTTCCAGCAGGGCGGCATCGAAGGCCGGGCGCGGCAGCAGCCACTCGGCGTTGGGCGCCCGAATCTCACCACCCCAGATAACCCGCCGCGGCAGGGGCCCCACCGCGCAGTCGGCGGCCCGATGCAGTCCCAGGCTGTGTAGGGCCTGGAGGCTGCGCCGGGCAATGCCCTCGATGGCCCGGTAGTAGCGGACACGCCCCACCAGGGTGACTCGCCGACCGGCGCGATGCAGCAGCATGGCCAGAGCTGCTCCGGCGGGGCCGCCTCCGGCGATCACTATCTCGCTATCCACGTCTTGGCGCATCAGAAGAAGAATCCCACGAGTAGTTGGGCATAGAAAGCGGTGTCGTCGTCGCCAAGCTGAATACCGCCCTGGGCCGCACTCTTGTTCGGACTGTACCAGCCGAGCAGTGGTGAGACATAGAGCCAATCGGTGGGCAGCCACTCGGCATAGAGATTGAACTCACGCCCGCCCATGTCGGGCTGGTTAGTGGTGTCACGGCTGGAGAAGTCGTAAGCCAGGAGTCCCAGGTGCAGGCTCTCATTCAACGAGCCCTCCAGACCCAGCCGCCACACCTCGGTATTGCTATTGAAGGGGCCGGCATAGTTTCCTGCTACCTCGCCCTGGAACCAGGTTCCGTAGCCCCGGGTGAAACCGTAGAAGAGTGGATCCCACTCTTCGGAAAAGCGGCTGTAGCGCAGCGACAGGGTAGGTTGACCGGGTAGCTCGCTGAAAGTCCAGGCAGGCTCTAGTGCCCAGGCGTTCTCACGGGTGTTCTTGCGCTGATGGGCGAGCTCTCCGCGCAGGGTCAAGGCGTCGTCCAGCATGCGCTGTTCGAAGCGCAGTCCATAGACATCCATACCATCGCGCTGGGCCAGGAAGTCGTCAGCTTGGGCCTTGTCAACTCCCAGACCGCGCAAATAGGTCGCCTCCACTAATCCACTACCGTGATCGTGGGCCAGGGTGAGAGCGGCCATCTCGGTGCTGGCTTGTGCCGGATTGTCCGACTCGAACCAGGCCACTTGGCTTTGCCAGCCTGCGTGACTCAGGGCTACCACTGCGGTGCGGTCAAAGGCTTGGCGCCCGGCCAGGTAGTAGGCGCCGCCCCGATCCAGCTCATCGCCCAAGGAGTCTCCCAGGCTGACCGCATCGCCAGCCACCAGGAAGCCGTCGCCGAGGGTAATCGGCTGGCGTCCCGCGGAAACATCCACGCGCCAGGGCAAACTGGAGTCGCCCTGTGACTCGCTACGGTAGCCGAGAAAGGCGTCCTCGAGATCGAGCTCACGCTCGCTGCCAGAGGTAAAGCCAGCGGCGTCGCCGTCGCCCCAGGTGGCGGTGCCTACGGTGCTAACTCGGCCATAGAGACCATCCGCCTTGGGGGCGAGTTCGGCGCCCAGGGTCAGCACTCCTTCCTGCCAGCGGTGACGCTTCGCCTCGGCGGCCCCGGTGGCATACCCCCGGTCGCTATGGAAAGTACCGAGCAACGCCTGAATATCGATATTCACGGTGGAGTGGCCGAGATCGGCCATCTCGTAGGCCTGAGCAGGGAGTGTGGCGGCCAGCATCAGTCCGCCTATGGAGCCGGAGAAACGCGAGTTAAAGTTGTTCTTATGCATTGGATATTCCCTTGGAGGTGGAAGGCCAATCACGATGCCAGGACAGGGCTACATCAAACGATCATCACAACCGATTTCTGCTCTGTGTAATGTTCGATCAGTGAATCGCCAAGCTCGCGGCCAATGCCCGACTGTTTGAAGCCACCGAAGGGCATGCAGGCATCCAGTAGGTTGTGGCCATTGATCCAGACGCTGCCGGACTCAATCTCCGGCACCAGACGATTAACCGCGGCAAGATCGTTGGACCAGATACTCGCGGCCAGCCCATAGGGAGAGTCGTTGGCCAGTAACACCAGTTCTTCCAGCTCGCGGAAGGTCTGTACCACCACTACTGGGCCGAAGATTTCTTCCTGCACGCAGCGGCTCTCCTGGGCCAAGCCGGTGATCACCGTGGGCTCTACGAAGTAGCCCGTTTCGCTGCCCTTACCGCCGCCGGTAACGATGGTGCCGCCGTCGCTGCGTGCCTGCTCGATATACGCCAGTACTCGCTGCTGCTGCTTGGCAGAGACCAGCGGGCCAAGGGTACAAGTGGGTTCCCAACCCGGCGCTAGCGTCAGGCCCTGGGCCTGTTCGGCTAGCTTGGTGACGAAGGCGTCGTGGATCGACTCATGCACATAGATCCGCGATCCGGCGGTACAGACCTGCCCCTGGTTGAAGAAGATCGCCTGAGCCGCGCCGGCAGCGGCTGCCTCAATATCGGCATCGGCCAGCACCATCACCGGTGATTTGCCGCCCAGTTCCAGGGTGGTCCGGGTCAGGTTCTCCATGGCGGAATGCCCGATCTGCTTGCCTACAGGGGTCGACCCGGTAAAGGCCACCTTGTTGATACCTGGGTGGCCAGCCAGCGCTGCTCCAGCGGTATGACCCAGACCAGTGACCACGTTGAGAGTGCCGGCCGGGAAGCCCACTTGCTCGGCCAGCTCCGCCAGCAACAGGGCGGTGAGCGGGGTGTCCTCGGCGGGCTTGAGCACGATGCTGCAGCCGGCGGCTAGGGCTGGGGCCACCTTCCAGGCTGCCATCAACAGCGGGAAATTCCAGGGGATGATGGCGCCCACGACGCCTATGGGCTCGCGGCGGGTATAAGCGACGATCTGCTTGTCTTCGGGCAGGAAGGGCATGGAGGGGGTCATGCTGCGGCCTTCGATCTTGGTGGCCCAGCCCGCGGTATAACGGATGTAGTCGATGGCCAGGGCGACGTCCATATGGCGTGAAAAGGTCACCGGCTTGCCGTTGTCCAGGGTCTCGAGCAGGGCGAAGTCATCGGCGCGGGCCTCTAGAGCGTCGGCGAGATCCAGCAACAGCTTCTCCCGCTGGGAGGGGCGCGACTTGCGCCAGCCACGCAAGGCCTCCCGGGCGGCACTGACCGCGGCGTCGATATCGTTGGCATCGCCCGCCGGAACCCGACTGATCACCTCGGCGGTGGCGGGATTATAGACATCCAGGGTCTGGCCGCTGGTGGCAGGACGCCACTGGCCGCCGATAAAGAGGGTGTGGCTCTTGTCAAGCCAAGCTTGAATGGCGGTGGAGTGCTGCGTCATGGTTGTGCTCCTGTTAGGCTGATTTATGATTGTTTTGAGAGCGTGCCAGTCATTGCACGCCTCCAATACTCCCTAGCAAGCCCCGTGCCAGCTCAGGGGTACAATATAATCAAAACAAAATCAGCGAGTTGCAGATCGGTTTTGAAGATGCTCTGTCGTTGTTCCTGCGTCGTTTTGTCGTCGGACACGACAGCTGTCGCATCCTGGGACAGGTCGCCAACTTCGCGGGGAGAGAACCATGATCTCCAGAGCAGCCCTGAGAACCTCTGACGTGATTCGCCAGGCCCGTGAGCATCTGCTCCGCGGCCAGCAGCTACCGTTAGGCATGCTCGATGCCTGTATCGACCGTTCGTGGCAGCGATGTATGGAGCACGGGCTGCAGCCTGGTACCCGGCCTGAGCTGCCGCGGCTCGATAGTAGCGAACTGCGCACTCAGCGTGAGACGCATCGTCGTCTGATCGAACTGGCTGATCCCCTGATCAGGCGAGTGGCCGAGGATCTACGTGGCTGCCAGTTGCTGCTGGCCACCCCAGATGCCACCGTACTCAAGAGCTATGGTCAGCGCTTCGTGCTTAATGATCGCTTTCACATCGGGGCCGGCATCAACCTGGACGAACGCTGGTTCGGTACCAATGCACCGGCCCTGGCGCTCATCGAGCGGGCACCGGTATTGGTCAAATCCTGCGAGCACTTGCTATTCCCCGACAACCCGGTCTCCTGTGTAGCTGCCCCGCTGTTAGATCTCAACGGTGACTGTCTAGGCTTGATCGATCTTACTTTCGAGGCCGACCACCCCCGCCCCGAAATTTTTCTACGCCGAGTGCAGCAACTCACCGGGGCGCTGGAGCAGCGGCTTTTTTTCCGCCACTACCAGCAGCACTGGGTGCTCCAGGTGCACGCATCGCTGGCCGAGCTGGACAGCGTGAGCTGCGGTTTGGTGGCACTGAATGAGACCGGTCTGATCCTGGCGGTTGATTCCCAGGCCGCCCAATGGCTTGGCGAGGCCTCCGCCGCATTAATCGGCCGTCATATTGAAGAGTTATTGGGTAATTCCTGGAAGGAGATCTGTCGCCAATGCGAAAGTTGTTCGGCCTTGCTGGGGCTGCCGCTCACCGGTGGCCAACTGGTAGGGCGACTCAATCCCCCTGACCAGTGGCAGCCGGCGGCTCTGAGCAACGAAGCCATTGTGGTGCCGGTTTCGCCCGAACCATCCCTCTGCCGTGATCTTGAGGCGCTGGTTGAGGAGTGGCCCATGGCTCTGGCCCGGGAGGCACGCCGGGCTAGTCGGGCGCTGGAAGTAGGCCTGCCAGTACTGCTGCAGGGCAAAACTGGTACCGGAAAAGAGCAATTGGCCCGAGCGCTGCATATCAGTCTTGGTGAGCAGCGGCCCTTCGTGGCACTCAACTGCGCAGCCCTGCCCGAAAGCCTTATCGAGGCAGAGCTGTTTGGCTATGGGGAAGGTGCCTTCACCGGCGCCCGTAAGGGGGGCTACAGCGGGCGGCTGGTGCAGGCTAATGGTGGCACTTTAATGCTCGACGAGATCGGTGACATGCCGCTGGCGCTGCAGGCCCGTCTACTGCGGGTGCTGCAGGAGAGAGTGGTGACGCCGCTGGGCGATCACCGCGAGGTACCTATCGACTGCCGAGTAATAGCCGCTAGCCATCGCGATCTAGAGATCCTGGTGACGGCCGGTGACTTCCGCGAGGATCTCTATTACCGCCTGGCTGGAGTAGTAGTAGAGCTTCCCACGCTGAACGAGCAGGTCGATCTAGCTGGACAGATTCATGAACGTTGGGCATCGCTATGCCGCCATCATGGCCGCCATTTGGTTTTGGATGAGACCTTGGTAGAGCGTTTGACCGCCTACCTTTGGCCTGGCAACTGGCGGGAACTGGAACACTGCCTGGAAGCGGCTCTGGTGGGAGCCGAACCAGAGTGCCAACGGCTGACCATGGAAGGGCTTTCGCCACGCTGGCAGCGCAAGCTGACTCAGCCCATGGAGAGTGGTGTCGACAGTACGGCCACATCGGAGGATGTGTGCAACGGCTCCCAGGAGCTGCGCGAAATGGAGCGGGCCCATATGGTGCGCACGCTCGAAGCCCACGACGGCAACATGACTGCCGCCGCCCGGGCGCTAGGCATCAGTCGCTCGACGCTCTATCGACGGTTGGGGTGAGCCCCACTGGATGTGACGACTGATTCATCGTGCTCGTTTGGCGTTCAATCCAGCCCGCCGAAGCGCTGGTAGAAGCTGGGGCCGGGGGCGGGTAGTGGGCCCTCGGCGTTTTCCAGATGTTGATCCAGCCAGCGTTCTGCACGTTCGGAGAGCAAACGATAAAGGTTGCGGCAGAGCTGATGGGCGTAGCGTCCTTCCCACGCCGTGGGGAGTAGTTCCTCAGGCAGGAGGGGATCGCGTAATTGAACCTTGCGATACTCGTGAATAAGCAAAGTGCGGGCAATGAAACACTCTTCCTGCCCCAAATGGTTCTCTGCGTTGAGTGCATTCCAGAGTGGGCGAAACTTAACCAGAAAACGTTGGTAGAGCTCGGCTAATTCGTCGAGGTTCCAGCTCTCTCTGACCTGGAGACGCAGCGGCTTACTGGTCATGGGCTCCATGGTCTGCGTTTGCATTACAATCGTATCGTCTGCTGCATCCAGTTCTTGCAAGGCCGCCATGGTCTCTGCACATGACAGCGTGGGATGCGCCAGCACACCCTGAGCAAAACTACCAAAGCCTAGCCATTCGAGCTCATCACGAATCTGTTGGCGCCGGTCTGGGGGAAGCTGTGTCAGCAATACCAATGTCCACTGTCCCGACCAAGCTGGCTGGGCGCCGTGATAGACACGCTTGAAGGCTTGTTCGAAACGACGCCGACCAGGGCCACTCAACCGATAGTAGCTGCGACGACCAATCTTCTCTCCCCGTAGCCAGGTTTCATTGGTCAGCCGGTAAACCGATGTGCGCACCAGCCGCTCGTTGATACCGATGGGCTCCACCAGTTTCGATAGACTGCCTAACCAAACGGTACCGCCCCGCGGAACGATAGAGTCGCCATAGACGGTAATAATCAATGAACCGGCGCGAATTGGCCGACGCTTTTGAAAGTCATCAATAAGCGTAGCGACGCACTCTTTAGCTGACGACATGGTGAAAGCTGATTCCCTTTGCGGTGAGGTTGTCTCTAAAAACGACAGAAAATATGACGAATACAAAAGATTATCGTATCACGTTTTTTTGTCGTTTGGCCTGAGTCGACCCTCTCTTGATCGGAAGTCGCTGCGTCCACTTCCTGGCGTAAGGGCGCCTATGAGCGCTGTAATGCTTTGCCAATTCAGGTTTTAAGGTAGCCTTCCAGTGTGTACATTATGACCGGAAGGATTGTGAGGAGTACCATGACTATGACTAAGAGCAGGGACGGTGTGTTTAATGCGATAAAGAGCCGCTTAGATATAGTCTTCCGAAGGGGGTATGTGAATGCTGATGCTGCAAACCAAAAGGGTGTGGCGAGAATCAATGACAGTATGGCACCCTGCATAGACTCCATTCTATGTGGGTTCAGAGGGCTAGAAAAATAGCTGAATCCATATTTAGCAGATAGATAGAGGAAATACAGTCCACCGGCAGCTGAAATAATGGTTAAAAATGCCCATGGTTGTCTCATTTTGAATCTAGTTCCTTGCAATAGGGAGCTCTTGATAAATTTGCACAACAAAATGGTTCTTAGCTAAAGCTTTCTATCTGTCTCTATAAAATAGTTGGCCTAACCATGAGCTAGCGGAGCCAGCTCACTCTTTAGCGCGTCTTATCGATGGAACTGCTTTTCGCGTTCGGGCTGCCAATAAATAGCATCGATGCGGAGCCGTGCTTCGGTATTGTTGGGTAACGGCCATTCGATGATGTCGCCCACTTTAAGGCCAATCAATGCAGCACCAATAGGCGCCATGACCGAAATGCCGTCCGCTACGCTTTCCAGGGAGTGCGGATAGACCAGGGTACGAATCATCTTAAGCCCGCGGGTGAGGTCGGTGAAGCGAACCTGGCTATTCATGCTGACCACGTCATCCGGAATATCCTCGGGATCGCAGACTTCACCTCGTGCTAGCTCTTCCTCAAGTAGCTGAGCCACGGCCATGTCTTTATCAGATGCATTGTCGATCAAGCGCTGAAGGCGTTCGGCATCAAGACGATTAATAATAATAGCAGGACGTTGTCCCATGATTACTCTCCTTGGAACGCAATAAGTTTAAACCAATAAAAAACAGCCCTTCCCCAATAAAGGAAGGACTGCGTGCTTTTTACAGTATAAGCGATTTATAAAATAAAGACGATCAGGTGACGCCTTGTTCAATCATGGCATCAGCCACCTTTCTGAAACCTGCAATATTGGCGCCGAGTACCAAATTGGTTTTATCACCAAACTCTTCGGCTGTGTCGGCGCACTGGCGGTGAATATTGGCCATAATCTGTTTTAATTTTTGGTCGACTTTCTCCAGTGGCCACTGCTCCATGCTGCTATTTTGTGCCATTTCTAGCTGACTGGTAGCAACGCCACCTGCATTGGCCGCCTTGCCGGGCCCATAGGCAATTTTAGCGTCTAGAAACAGGTCGACGGCCTCCTTGGTAGAAGGCATGTTGGCCCCTTCACTGATACACGTTATGCCATTAGCGAGTAAGATTTCCGCATCGCTTTCGGTCAGTTCATTCTGCGTCGCGCAGGGGAACGCAGCATCAGCTTGAATACGCCATACGGCATTCCCACCCTGGGGGTAGTCACGTGCAGAAATGTAGTGCGCGTCAGGGTGCTCGTGTAAGTAGGCTTCTAAAGAGGTGCGCTGCACTTCTTTGAGCTGTTTGAGTAAGCCTAAATCAATACCGTTTTCATCGTGAATGGTGCCACGTGAATCGCTGCAGGTGACTGGTCTAGCCCCCAGTTCGTATAACTTCTCAATGGTATAGATGGCTACATTGCCAGCGCCGGAAACGAGGCAGGTCTTGTCGCGCAGCTCTTCTCCGCGGGCAGCCAGCATGTTTTGTGCAAAGTACACTGCACCGTACCCGGTGGCCTCTTTACGGCCTAGCGAGCCTCCCCAATTAAGCCCCTTACCTGTTAGCACGCCCTCATAGTGGCCAGTGAGTCGCTTGTACTGGCCAAAGAGATAGCCAATTTCACGCGTACCAACGCCGATATCCCCTGCAGGCACATCGCAGTGAGGGCCAATATGACGGTAGAGCTCGCTCATAAACGCCTGACAAAAGCGCATGATCTCGTTATCTGATTTTCCCTTGGGGTCAAAGTCGGCGCCGCCTTTTCCGCCGCCGATCGGCAAACCGGTTAACGCATTTTTGAAAATTTGCTCAAAGCCGAGAAACTTGATGGTGCCCGAGGTAACGCTGGGGTGGAATCGTAAGCCGCCCTTGTAAGGGCCAAGGGCAGAGTTGAACTGAACGCGGTAGCCTTTGTTAACCCGCACTTTGCCAGCATCATCTACCCAGCTTATCCGGAACATAATTTGCCGTTCGGGCTCGACTATTCGCTCAATAATGCTGTGGTGATGATAGTAATCACTCTGCTCGAGTAGCGGGCGCAGGCATTCGAGCACTTCTTCAGTGGCTTGATAAAATTCTGACTGTGCAGGGCTGCTTTTATTAAGCCGTGTCAGCGTATCGTGAACGTAGGGCATTGGAGCATATCATCATGGTTATTCAACAGAGTATTGGCTGGCCAGAGCGTTAGAATATTTAACTGGCAGCATGCTTCTGTGCATAGCCTATGCCGGTTCGGTATGGGCAAATATGATGGAGGGTTTAGACTAAAGTATGCGTTTGATAGGTTCGCCTCGCTTATTTTTCTAAATCTAATAAACGATGCATAAACGTTTTTATAGCGATTAAGTTTGCTTTCAGCCGAAAACAGGGCCAATTTTGGCCTTCCTGTGGTGGCTTGCTATTGGAAAGAGTTCTTTGGCGAAATAAGTAAGCCCCACGTGCTCAGGTCGCGTGGGGCATACTAAGACAAAGACTCTCTGCACTTATTCTGTGGCTGCTAAGTCTTTGGGGAGGAGATCAACGGGTACGTTCTGATAGCTTACTGGGCGCAGAAAGCGGCGAATGGCCATTGTGCCCACTGAGGTGGCACCAAAGTTAGTCGAGGCTGGGTAAGGGCCGCCGTGAACCATTGAGTCCACCACTTCAACTCCGGTTGGAAAGCCGTTGACAAGAAGCCGACCCGCTTTGCGTTCAATGAGTGGCATAAGCGATTTTGCCAATGGTGTGTCGTCGTCGGTCATATGCAGGGTGATGGTGAGCTGGCCCTCGATGTTACGCGCCACCTGCTGCATCTCGTCTGCGTCCTTGACTCGCACGACCAGGCCGAGCGGCCCGAAGACCTCTTCCCCCAGCGTCTCGTCGGCGAGGAACTCTGCCAAGCTCGTTTCATAAAGATTAGGCGAGGCGGTGCGGCCCTCTTGCTGAGTGGCCAGCACGGTCTGAACGGTGCTGCGCTCTTCAAAGTGTTCCTTACCTTTACGGTAGGCCTCGGCAATCCCGTCGGTCAGCATGGTTTGCGGTGCGCTGGCCGCAAGGGTTTCCCGGGTGGCAGCAACGAAGCGGTCAGCTGCCTCGCCCTCGGCTAGAATGGCGATGCCGGGATTAGTACAGAATTGGCCAGCACCCATGGTCAGCGACCCAGCCCAGCCTTTGCCGAGGGCCTCAGCATCGCTGGAGAGTGCTGCAGGCAGGATGAACATAGGGTTCACCGAACCGAGCTCACCGAAGAACGGGATGGGTTCCGGGCGAGCGGCGCAGAGATTGAACAGCGCACGGCCTCCGGTCAGGGAGCCGGTAAAGCCCACGGCTTTTATGCGCGGGTGAGTCACCAGCGCCTCGCCCACTGCGCGGTTGCCGCCCTGAATTAGGCTGAATACGCCGGGGTGCATGCCACACTTCGCAATGGCCGCCGCGATGGCTTCAGCTACGATCTCTCCGGTGCCAGGGTGGGCTGAGTGGCCCTTGACCACCACCGGACAGCCAGCAGCCAGAGCTGAGGCGGTATCGCCGCCAGCGGTAGAGAAGGCGAGTGGAAAGTTCGAAGCGCCAAACACCGCCACGGGGCCGATTGGGCGCTGAACCAGGCGGATCTCAGGGCGTGGGGCAGGGGCGCGGTCAGGCATTGCCGGGTCGAAGCGGCTGTCCAGGTAGGCGCCTGCTTCAATGTGATCGGCGAACAGGCGTAGCTGGCCGGTGGTTCTGCCTCGCTCACCCTGTAGTCGTGCTTCTGGTAGCCCGGTCTCCTGGGTGCCGATCTCGGTAATTGCCTCGCCACGCGCGTCGATTTCGTCAGCGATAGTCCGCAGGAAGCGCGCGCGCTCGGTACGGGAGTTGTAGCCATAGCTTTCGAAGGCAGCTTCGGCGGCTTCGCAGGCGCGATTCACCAGTTCAGGCGTGCCGATACTAAAGGGATGGGCCGGGCCGTGGGCTGGCGATGAGGTGAAGGTGTTCGCTTCTGCGGCCCATTCACCTGCAATGAGGTGTTTTCCGGATGGCGTGTACGGCATTTGGTCTCCTTAACACTCTAAGTGAGCGTCAGTTACGTTGTCTCGCAGCCTTCGAACATACGCTTGCGGGCATTCTCGATGTGCTTCGCCATTGCCTGCGAAGCCGCGGTGGCGTCCCGTTGGCGGATCGCTTCAATGATTTCCGCGTGTTCCTCAACGACAATCTTGTTCCGGGTCGCCGGTTTGAGCAGCGAGAGATTCAGGGCAAGGTTCATCCCGAAGCGTATGTTCTGATCCAGAGAGTTCTGAACCGAAATGTAGTAGGGGTTGCGTGTTGCGGCGGCAACCGCCCGGTGGAACCGGGAATCAGCATCAACGGCGAGTTCGCCCTTGGAAAGCGCCTGGGAGAGTTCGGCGACAGCGCTCTCCAGCTCCACCATTTCCTGAGCCCGCCAAGCGGTTGCGGCCAGGCCCGCGGCACCCGCCTCGAACCCAACACGAAAGTCGTAGCATCGCTGGATATCACTGACGGAGCCGATTTCGACGAAGCGAAAAACGTTGGCATCGGGTTTGCGCATCACGTAGCTACCCGAGCCACGCCGCGATTGGATTAGTCCGTCATCCCGCAGCCGAGCGAGCGCCTCGCGCACGACCGGGCGGGATACGCCGAAGTGACGGCCAAGCTCCACCTCGCTGGGAAGCCTAACGTTCTCCGCTATTTCCCCCGAGGCTATCATCGAGAAGATGCCGTCGTAGACGAGATCGCCCAGCTTCTTTTCCGAGGTTTGTTTCGTGGTGCTCATCGTCTGGTCATTCCCTTCAGGGCATGTACTGCCCACCGTTTACGTCAAGGATCTGACCTGTAACATATCCGCTTAGCTTGCTTGAGCAAAGGAACAGATAAGGCCCGATGCAATCAGCAGGCTCACCCAGCCGGCCCATGGGGATCGCCGCCTTAAAGGAGGCGAGGATGTCGGGCGGGGTAGTGTCATGGAAGGGGGTGACAATAACACCGGGGGCGATGGCGTTGACCCGGATGCCTTTGGCCGCAAACTCTTTCGCCATGCCGCGAGTGACGGTGTGTACATAGCCTTTCGCGGCTGCGTAAAAGCCCGCGCCGGGGCCACCGCCGTTCCATCCTGCAATGGAGCCAGTATTGACGATGGCCGCGGCGTCGGATTTTTCAAGCCAGGGTAGCGCCGCGTGGGTTACTTGTAGCAAGGAGCGACAGTTAACGTCGAAAACGCTCGCGCCTTGCTCGCCGCCAGCCTGGGCGAAGGGGGCTCGTGTGCCCATGGCCCCGGCGTTGTTGACCAGGATGTCTAGGCCGCCAAGCGCCTCGACGGCTTCGGCTACGACGCGGCTTGCCCCGTCGTCCTGGGATAGATCACCCTGGAGCGCTACGGCGTTCTTCCCCTCGCTTTTCAGCTGCTCCACCAGGGCCATGGCATCGCTGCCGTTGCTGTTGTAGTGCACAGCAACCGAGGCGCCATGCATCGCCAGCGCTTCGGCCACAGCGAAGCCGATACCTGAGCTTGCGCCCGTGACGAGAGCCGTACGCCCTGTGAACCCGTAAAAATCGCTCATAATGTCTCGTTTCCTCTAGGCGGCGATGGATCGCGCTTGCATCTCGGCAGCCAGCAGTTCCCTGGCGGCGACCTCGATCTGGGGATGAAGAGCTTCGTCGGCTGCGGTCAGGAAAGGGAGTGGCGCGCCCATATCGGTGATGCCCGCCAGCGTAATCGCAGTGTGAAGGACGCGGATCGGGTCGCCTGCGTCGCGTAGCGTCTCGAGTGCTTCGAAGGCCTTAAGCTGAGCCCTGGCTTTCGCGAAGTCGCCGGACTGAAGGGAGCGCAGGAAAGCTTGCGATAGGCTCGGCGCTATGCAGACGCAGCCAGCGGTGAAGCCGGAAAGCTTATGGTGCTCAAGGTGCGGCAGCGCTGGCGGTTCGCCAAAGCCTGAAACTATCCGCTCTTTTCCGATCGCCGCAATTAGGTCGTCTAATACCGGGTCAATGGCGGTATTCTCGCGTGGAATGGCGTACTTGATTGAGAACAGACTGCCATCCGTCACCAGCGATTCGATCACCTCGTGGGACAAGTAACCATCGCTCTTCATGTAAAGGATGGCTTGGGTGCCGGATGCTTGGACAAAGTCGCGAACCGAGCGGGCAAACCCTGCATCGGTCTTTGGGCCAGTGAAGGGCAGCAGCATGGCTGCAGGGAAGTTCCGCTTTGCCAGCAGCGCCGCTTGATCCAGGATCTTGCCGCCGTCAGGGCCAATCGATGGGATCAGCCAAGTGTCGTCAGCTACCAGCTTGGCCAGCGTGTCTAACCACTCGCCAAATCGCGAGACTGGCCAGTTCTGCACGTTGGCGTTGCCCCCATAGAGCAGTGTTGAGACACCGCCTGCTTCGATGTGACGTATTAACGAATGGTTTGATTCGTCCGCGTTGCCTTCGTAGGCAAACGGAGGGACGGCGATAACCGATTTCGTTAGGTCTTCAAGGGTGATGGTCGTCTTCATTGCGGTGCTGTCCTCGTCCTGGGCCAGCAGTCGCTGGCTGATTGATATGACTAATAATTACAAATACTCTAAAATTTTACAAATATTCTCGTCAAATTTACGCTCATGATGGCCATTAAAGTGCCTTGTTGCCGTCTATAGTCATACCAAAGTCTACTAACTTATTGTAGTGAAAGTGATTTACAACATTTAACAAGTATATTAAAACTTACACTCTGTTTGGCCGCATTTCTGAAAAGTTGTAAGGCATGTTGGTCGTATTCAGCAGGGGCTCGGCCCCAGTGGAATGACAATGAAAAGCACTAGGAGAATTACAATGAAAAGACTGATGATGAAGAGACGCAGCTTCGTAGCGGCCGCTGTGGCGTGCGCTGCCTTGATGAGCATTCCTGGAGTGGCTGTAGCCCAGGATTATCCGACTCGCCCAATCTCTCTTCTAGTGCCCTGGAGTGCTGGCGGTGGCTCAGATGCTGTCGCGCGTATTCTGGCCAGCGGGCTAGAGAAAGAGCTTGGCACGCCAGTCAACGTGATCAATCGCACCGGTGGCAACGGCGTGGTGGGACACCAGTCCATCGCCATGGCTCGTCCCGATGGTTATACGATCGGACTCATTACGGCGGAGATCAACATGATGCATCGCCAGGGCCTGACTGATCTGACTTACCAGGCTTATCGTCCCCTCGCGCTGGTCAACACTGATCCAGCCAGTATCCACGTGGCAGCCGATTCGGACTTTGAGAGTGCCAGCGACATCGTTGAGGCGATCAAGGGTGGTGAGACCGTACGCTTTTCTGGTTCGGGCCAGGGCAGCATTTGGCACCTAGCCATGGCGGGCATGTTAGTGCGAGCGGGTGTCGACCCAGCTGATGCTATCTGGGTACCCAGTCAAGGCGCTGCACCGGCTATGCAAGAACTTGCTGCAGGTGGTGTTGAAGTGGTGTTGTCTTCGGTTCCCGAGGCTGAGGCCATGGTGGCTGCGGGCGAAGCAGAGACCATCACCCTGATGGCGGACGAGCGCGATGCTAACTACCCCGACCTTGAGACGCTGGAAGAGCAGGTGGGCGTGGATTGGACCGTGGCATCCTCCTGGCGCGGCATCGTCGCCCCAGCAGGCACGCCGGATGATGTGGCTGCCACACTGGAGGCAGCACTGAAGAGCGTTTACGAGAGCGCTGATTATCAAGACTTTATGCAAGCCAGGAAATACGGGCTGATCTGGGCCGATGCGTCCGGGCTTGAAGCGTGGCTCGTCGAGAAAGAGACCGAGTTCGGCGAAGTGATGAGCGCCGCGGGCATGACGTCCGAATAACCCATGCAAAATGACTGTCGCCGGCCGGGCGCTGCCCGGCTGGCTGTTGGCTTGGAGGTGCCCATGACACTGCCGGATCGAATCGGTGGAGTAGTTCTCCTAACGCTCGGGGTGGCGGTTGTCATCGCCTCGCTGGGCCTACCTGCCATCCCAGGCCAGCCCGTGGGGCCGGCGATATTCCCCTCTGTGCTTGGCGTGGCACTTGGCCTTTCAGGGCTGATTATCTTCGTTAAGCCGGAGCGCCAGCCAGCCCAAGAGACCCAGCAGCTTGAAGCCTTGAGTGTCATCGGCACGCTGCGCCTGCTATCGCCAGTCGCTGTACTGATCCTGGGCTACCTCATTATGGAGTCGTTGGGCTTTCTAGTGACCGGCTTTTTGATTGTGTTGGTTATCTCCCTGCTGCTGCGGGGCTCGGTCGTCGGCTCGCTGTTGCTCTCCGCGGTTATGACGGTGGTTATCTATACGATCTTCGCCAGCCTGCTCAGAGTGCCGCTGCCCGCGGGCATACTCTCGCTGCCCTGGTAAACGGAAGCATCTCATGGAAAATATCATCCTTTCGCTCCAGACCGTCGCCACTCTCGAAGTGATGATGGTCATTGTTTTGTCCTCCGCTTACGGCATGCTGGTGGGCTGCATTCCGGGTTTGTCGGCCACCATGGCGACGGCCCTGCTAGTGCCGATCACCTTCTATCTGTCGCCCGTCGCCGCCATAGCATCGATCATTTCGGCCTCGGCGATGGCCATTTTTTCCGGGGATATTCCTGGCACTTTGTTGCGTATCCCAGGCACTCCTGCTTCTGCTGCCTATATGGAGGAGGCCAACGCCTTTACTCGACGGGGCGAACCCGAAACAGCGTTGGGCACCGGGCTATGGTTCTCGGCACTTGGGGGCATCTTCGGCACGGTGATACTGGTATTGGTTGCGCCCCTGCTGGCCTCCATCGCTCTTCAATTCTCGAGCTACGAATATTTCTGGTTAGGCTGCCTCGGGTTGCTCTGCGCGACCCTGGTATCCAACGGTCCGCCGATAAAAGCGTTTGCGGCGCTGATGTTTGGCCTGTTGGTCTCCACGGTGGGGATGAACAATGCCGCCGGCGTGCCGCGGTTCACCTTCGGTTCTTATGAGCTCTATTCCGGCATTGATGTGGTGTCTGCTCTAGTGGGGGTCTTTGCGGTGGCCGAAGTTATGCGCGCCATGACTGCCCCCGACACCCCCGCCGCTTCGCGCCGCCGGTTTGGCAGCATCCTGGGCAAACAGTGGGCGCTGACACTGCGCTACAAGAAGCAGATGCTGCGCGGAAACTTGGTAGGCGTAATGATCGGTGCACTGCCCGGTGCCGGGGCAGATATGGCTGCTTGGGTCGCCTATGCTACTTCCAAACGCTTTTCCCGCACTCCTGAGAAGTTTGGCACTGGCCACTCCGAGGGGCTGGTCGAAGCAAGCTCGGCTAACAACTCGGCGCTGGCAGGTGGTTGGGTGCCTTCGCTACTGTTCGGTATTCCGGGCGATACGATCACCGCCATTGCTATCGGCGTGTTGTATATGAAAGGGCTAAACCCAGGGCCTACCCTGTTTACCGAAAATGCGGCCTCGCTCTACTCGCTCTACTGGGTTTTCCTGATCGCCAACATCATCATGGTTCCTCTGGGTCTGCTGATGATCCGTAGCACTACCTATGTGCTGAGCGTGCCGCGCTGGACGATCATGTCCACCGTCTTGCTATGCAGTGCCGTCGGTGCCTATGCCGTCTCTAATAGCCTGTTTTCGATCGTGGTGGTGGCTGCCTTCGGTGCGATCGGCTATGCCCTCGATAAGTACGGTTATTCGGTCGCGGCTTTTGTACTCGGGCTGGTGATGGGGCCGATGGTGGAGCAGAACCTGGTCACCTCACTGATCAAGTCCGGGGGTGACGTAACGCCTTTCTTCACGCGACCTACTTCTGCAGTGCTGGCTTGCTTGACGATCGCTGCCCTGTTAGCGCCGTCACTCCTGCGCTTGCTGCGCAAGCACCGCCGGGTCGCTGTCTGATGCCTGCTGCTTACACTACTTATTCACTATCGACTCACCACGCACTTTCCAAGGAGACCACCCAATGATCGAACCTCTCAATAAGCCAGTTATTCGTGTTGGCATTGCTGGCGCGGGAGCCATCAGCCAGTTCCACTTGGTTGGTTGGGGCGAGGTCGAGGGCATTGATGTTGTCGCTATTTGTGATCCTGACGAGGCGCGTGCCCGGGAACGCGCCGAGGCATTCGGCATTCCTGGCGTTTATACCGATGTTGCCGAGATGCTGGCGGCTGAGTCTTTGGACGCTATCGATATCATTACGCCTGTAGGCTCGCATGCACCTCTGGTTAGGTTGGCTGCCGAACACGGCGTTCACGTGGTGTGTCAGAAGCCGATGACCCCAACCGTGGCGGAGGCTGAAGCGCTAATCCGCGATATCGGTGATCGGGTGCGTTTCTGCGTGCATGAGAATTACCGGTTCCGTCCCCATTACGCCGAGGTGCGCCAATGGGTTGCTGAGGGGCGTATCGGCGAAGTGCAGCATGTTCGTCTCACCATGCGCTCGGCTTCGATGGTCGCCGCCGAGGGCGAAACGCCTTTTCTACTCGGCCGTCAGCCCTACCTAGCTGACTTTCCTCATCTATTGATCTTCGAAATGTTGATCCATCAGATGGATGCGCTCCGCGCTATGCTCGGTGAGCTGGATGTCACCTCGGCGAGTGTCTCGCAAACCAATCCAGCGCTCAAAGGCGAGGATACCGGCGTCATTCTTATGCGTCAGCGGGAGGGCGGTGCCTCGGTGGTGCTGGATGCCAATATTTCTGCCATGGGCTATCCACCGCTGCCAACGGATCGACTCGAGGTGATCGGTTCGCGGGATACCCTTATTATGGATCGTGATGAGATCTATCTTGTCAGCGATCCCGAGAACCGCACGAAACATGATTTAAAGGCAAACTACCAAGCCTGCTTCTCGGGGCTTATCGCTTCTTTTGTGAAGGGGCTTCGCGAGGGGACGCCTTTCCCGACGGATCGGCTCGACAATCTCGAGACGCTGCGCTTGATGGAAAGCGCCTACACCGTATCGGGCTGGACGTCGGCACAATAGGAATATGAATTCGGGCCACTATGGCCCGGATGTGAAATTTGCAGTACTTGCTAACAACAATGCCGCAAGTGGTTACTGTCAACGAGAGAGGTGTTCTCTAGAGCAGCAGGGATAAATATTTCTGAATGAAATTTAACCCAGCAGAAGCCCTTTATCTATCGCTATAAATTCACTGGCCGCATTTATCAGCGACGCTGCCGTCAGTTGGGGAACACCATACACTTCGACTTTTTTCCCGTGCTTCGCACGGATTTTTTGGACTAGCAGATCGAAGTCACCATCGCCGGATACCAGCACGATAACGTCTGCCTGTTCCGCATACTCCATCGCATCGAGGGCGATGCCCACATCCCAGTCACCTTTTGCGGAACCGTCTGAGCGCTGGATAAAGGGCTTTAATTTCACATCAAAACCAATCGCTCTGAGTATATTTTGAAACTCTCGCTGCTTTTGGTCACCCCTATCGATGGCATAGCAAACAGCTTTAATAACCTCTCTGTTAGCGGTTACGCGTGCCCAGAACTTGTTGTAATCAAAGTTTCGGCCATAGGCTTCGCGCACGGTGTAATAGACGTTTTGAATATCAACAAATATGGCAACGGTGGTCATCAATTCGCCTTTTCATGAACATATTAGAAGAAGTCGGGTTAGCTAGCCCCAGTCTAACACTCAGCCGGTTGTCGCCCTTCATCCGCAAAGAGCAAGGTCATGATGGAACAGTTTTGTACAACTAATGGTAGCTTTTGTATGAGTTTTTGGTTTTTAATGTCCTTATATGTTTACCTAGGCGAATCATCGTCGTTTAAAGATAAAGGCGCTCTAACCTATGACTTCCATAAGCTCGCCATTGGGTCTACAAGACACGACCTCATCCGACCTATTTCCCCGCACTGTGATGTTGGCAGGTAACGACCCTGAAGCAACGCGTCGAGAAATAGAGACTTGCTTCACTGCCACCTTTGACCGCTATGAGTCACTGTTTACCACGCTGACAAGCGAAGAAGCCTATGTGCGTAAGCCTATTGCTCTCAGGCATCCTCTGATTTTTTATCTCGGCCATACCGCGACGTTTTTCGTCAATAAGCTGGTACTGGCGAAGCTCTTGCCTGCCCGGATAGACCCCAATATGGAGTCTATCTTTGCGGTGGGTGTCGATGAAATGAGCTGGGATGATCTCAACGAAGCTCACTACTCATGGCCATCGGTCAGTGAGGTAATGGAGTACCGCGCCAAGGTGCGAGCGGCGGTGCTTAATTTGATCCGCGAGCTGCCCGTATCGCTGCCCATCGGTTGGGATAGCCCATTCTGGCCTATCGTGATGGGCATTGAGCACGAACGCATTCACCTTGAAACCTCTTCTGTTCTGATTCGCCAGCAGTCGCTCGATCTGGTCACGCCCCAGCCGGCTTGGGAGCCTATTCGCACTACCGGCGAGCCGCCGGAAAATACGCTGATTACGGTGCCTCAAGGCGAGGTGGTGTTAGGCAAGTCGTTTGACGACCCATGGTATGGCTGGGACAACGAGTACGGCCATCACCGCGCCGACGTGGAAGAGTTTAAAGCCAGCCAGTTTCTGGTTAGCAACAATGAGTTCCTAGAGTTCGTCGAAGCCGGTGGCTACTTGACCGACGCCTTCTGGTCAGAAGAAGGTTTGGGGTGGCGTAATTTTGCCAAGGCGACTCATCCCACCTTCTGGGTGTGGAAAAACGAATGGTTGCTGCGCTTAATGACCGAAGAGGTTGAGATGCCTTGGGATTGGCCTGTCGAGGTCAATTTCCACGAGGCCAAAGCCTTCTGTAACTGGAAAAGCCAGCAGACGGGTCAGCCCGTGCGCATGCCAACGGAAGATGAGTGGCATCGTCTGGTGGAAGAAGCAGGTGTCTCTGAGATTGAGAGTAACAAGCCCGCCAACGCCAACCTGCATTTGGATCACGGCGCCTCTTCCTGCCCGGTCACGCGATTCCAGCATGGCCAGTGGTTCGATGTGGTAGGCAACGTATGGCAGTGGATGGAAACGCCTACCTACCCATTCCCAGGGTTTGATGTGCACCCACTGTACGATGATTTCACAACGCCGACTTTCGACAACCAGCACAACCTGATCAAAGGCGGCTCCTGGATATCCTGCGGTAACGAAACCCGCCTTAGCGCGCGCTACGCGTTCCGGCGCCACTTCTTTCAGCATGCGGGGTTCCGCTACGTAGTATCAGATGCGGAGGTCAAGCTGCCCAGCGCTTATTACGAAAGTAATGCCCGCATGGCGGAGTACGCGGAATTCCATTACGGCGACGAGTGGTTTGGTGTTGCCAACTTCCCGCAGGTACTGGCTAACAAGGCGTTAGCCAGCATGGCCGGCCGCCAGAAAAAACGCGCTCTGGATTTAGGTTGCGCCAGCGGGCGCTCCAGCTTTGAGCTGGCCCGCGAGTTTGAGCATGTCGATGGCGTGGACTTTTCGGCCAACTTTATCCGTCAGGGCGTGGAAATGGCGGAGCAGAAAGTGCTGCGTTACACCCGCACCGAAGAGGGCGAGCTGGTTAGCTATCAGGAGCGCACCCTGGCAAGCCTGGGGTTGGAAGAAGCGGCCAACCGCGTTAGCTTCCACCAGGGGGATGCGTGCAATCTCAAGCCGCAGTTCAGCAATTATGATTTGGTGCTGGCAGCTAACCTGATCGATCGGCTGTATAAGCCTGCCCAGTTCCTGCAGACCATTCATCAGCGTATCAATGCCGGTGGCATCCTGATGATAGCGTCGCCATATACCTGGCTGGAAGAGTACACGCCGATGGAGGAGTGGATCGGTGGCTTCAAG
This sequence comes from Halomonas sp. FeN2, assembly GCF_020595105.1. Taxonomy (NCBI): domain Bacteria; kingdom Pseudomonadati; phylum Pseudomonadota; class Gammaproteobacteria; order Oceanospirillales; family Halomonadaceae; genus Halomonas; species Halomonas sp. FeN2. Next base: position 2,028,956 of record NZ_CP074200.1, on the reverse strand, counting down.
AAAAATGGCGAAAACTTCAGCACGCTGGATGGCCTGAAGGAATTGCTTGAGCCCCACTTCCGGATGATCAGCGATCCCGAGAAAGTGCCCTTCGTGATCCGTGAGACCATGCACAAATATCAGCATAGCCTCTCGGAAGTCACGCTGTGGGAACGTCGCTCTTAGCGCTTCTTAAAACTCGCTATTAAAAAACACAGTCCTCAATGGCCCGGTTAATCGACGTTTGCTCGGTTAACCGGGCAAATAGGTTACCTGCCTCCTCGCCATTGATTAAGCCTAACAACACGCCCAGTACGGCACCTCTATGTACGCTATCGCCGCCAACTTCTGCGTTAATCTGTAAAGCCCGCAAAGGTTCTTGGTGGTGTTTGCAGGCAAGGTATAACACCGCAGGCCATGCGTCGGTAATGTAGCAAGCGGTTGATAGTTCCCTGCCTATTACCTCTCGCTCGGGGCGATTGCTCTCCACCAGCTTCGTTAAGTCCCTACGGGATAAGCCGCGGGTCGCCTTCAGCAGCAGTTCCTGCACGTTGGTATCGTCATCGCGGAACAGTAGCGCGTCGATTAGCTCAACGTAGGCGTCGCAAATGTCGGCAAGAAAGTTGTCTGGATGGGTCAGTGCTAAGTGGCTGCGGCAAAGCTTGCGGGTATCTGCCAGCGAAAGACCCCTTAAGCGCTCGCCGATTGCTAGCGGGGCAATCGTTACCAGGCCACCAATGGAAGGTGTGTCGTGGGTGACGGCGCCGCACTTGTGAGGCGACAGGCCTTTTTCAAGATTAGCGAAAAAGCCGCGATGATAAGACTCGGCGTAGGTGTCCGGGTGAGCCGGTTCCTCTGCGGTCATTAGCTGGATATAGGCTTGCAGGAAGGTGTCGCGGTCATAGTGTTGGTCAGGGCCGCCCATCGTTTGCATTAGGGTCAATGCGCAGTAGGCGTTAAGAGTGTTATCCCCTGGATTCATACCTTGATGGTAGTGAACGTTCGGGCGGTTCCAGAAGGACTGCTTTCCTTTAAGAATCACACCGCCGACGATCTCGTTCTGTGTAGGGCTATCAGTGCGTTTGCGCCCACCACCGCTGGTGGAGTGCATTGACATAATCGATGACGGATGGAATTCCGGCGGCGTTTCAAAGGTGGTTATTCCGTCTGGAAACGCACGGTCGATATCGTGAACGTTGTAGAACCAGTGCACCGGCATCGCTAGTGAATCACCAATAAAAAGGTTTCTAAGCGCGGCAATAGCTCTTGATGACACGTTGTCTGTCATGGATCTGATCCTTTAGATGCGTTTCGCCATCTTATGGCAATCTCCTGATTAGCGAACTGTCCACGGTCAACGCTGAACTCATCGCTGGGCCATAAAGGAAGGTAGGTACATGTCATCATGCTTGCGCAATTGTGATGTTGGGTTTGATCTTATGCTTGGTGTTCTTGGCCTGTGAATATCGCGCTCTCAGCCTGAAAAACAAATAATGGCATCAGAAAAATGAGCGCTATCAAATGCAATTTTTTTATGGGGCTGATATATATTATTAAAGAATCAGTGTTCATCTCGGCGTAGGTTTACGTACATGAATGCCCAGGAACAGGATCGTCTGTTCGCGCTCCGCCAGCTAAACCTGCTGGATACCTCCCCCAGTGAGAGTTTTGATCGCATAACACGGATGGCTAGCCAGCTATTCGGTTTGCCGATCGCCGCCGTATCGCTCACTGACGAGAACCGCCAGTGGTTCAAGTCCCGGGTCGGGGTCGATCATTGGGAGATTCCCCGTGAAACGGCTCCCTGCGGGGAGGTCTGCGATGCCTCGGAAGTCCTGGTCATCCCCGATCTGCTTGCCTCGGACTGTTACCGAAATAGCTACCTGGCAAAGTCAGGTATCCGTTTTTATGCGGGTGCACCGTTGGTCACGCGAGAAGGTCACACTCTGGGCGCGATGTGCGTACTAGACACCCAGCCAAACGAGCTCTCTGAGCAGGAGCAAACAATGCTCCGCGATCTAGCCGCCATGGTCATGGCCCAGATCGAGCTGCAGCACGCTTTTGGCAGGGTCGACCCGTTAACTGGCCTTTCTAACCGAAACCAGTTTGCTGAAGACCTACAGGATATGCAGCGTGACTCGCCACACGAGTGGAGAGTCGCGCTGTTGACCGAGGTGGTCGATGTCAGTGAGATAAGCGCGCTTCACCGTACCCTGGGCCCCGCTTACCTTGACGAGCTGGTAAGGGTTTCCGCCCGCTGTTTACAACAAGCCATCGGTTCGGGAATGAAAATTTACCACCTGGGTGGCTGCCAGTTCGTGCATCTGGTGAACCACGCCAGCGATACGCACTTGCTCCAGGAGGCGCTGCGGCTTCGTCAGGCGCTGCTAGCGCTTGAATCTGCCCGCGCAGTGCCGGTATTGGTTCGGCCCACCGTGGGTATCGCACCATTTTGTTTAGGCAAGATCGCGACTGTGGATATTTTGCGAAGTGCCTATGCCGCTTGCCTGGATGCTCGCCAAGCGAGAAGAGGGGCGGGGCTCTTTTCCTCGGAGCTGGATGCCGATTACCAGCGGCGTTATATGCTGCTGAACGACATTGGCCGGGCGCTGGAAAACGAGGATGAGCTTTACCTGGTCTTCCAACCGCGTGTCCGCCTTGATAGCGGCGAGTGTTCGGGAGCAGAAGCGTTGTTGCGCTGGCGCCATCCAGTCTTGGGGGACTTATCGCCAGACGAGTTTATCCCATTGATCGAACATACGCCGATGGCTAAGCCATTCACCCAATGGGTGTTGCGGCATACCGTTAGTCAGGCAGCAGCGTGGCATCGGCAAGGCGAGACACTGCAGATTTCGGTCAATGTGTCGGCGACCAATCTTGAGGAAGAGCATTTTGCCCTACAGCTACTGGGTGAGATGGCGCACATGGGACTACCGAGAGCCAGCCTGGAGGTGGAGCTGACTGAAAGTGCGCTGGTTAGCCAGGGAGACGTGGCGACTGACCAGCTCAAAGCGCTGATAACCGCTGGAGTGCGGATCGCCATTGATGATTTCGGTACCGGCTACAGCAGCCTCTCCTATCTGCACGAGATTCCCGCCCATACCGTGAAAATTGATCGCCTTTTCATCACCCATCTAGACAGTGATGAGCGTGCTGCGACGCTGGTCAACTCGATGATTTCAATGGCCCATGATCTGGGCTACCGCGTGGTGGCCGAAGGGGTAGAGAGCGATGCTGTTTACCGCCGCCTCGTTCAGTTGGGCTGTGACGAGGCTCAGGGCTATCTTATCGCCAAGCCGCTATCGCCAGCGGCGTTCGAAAATTGGCTGCATCCGGGGTAGGTCGATAATGCGTAACTTAAAAAGTGCGCTCCGCAAATGTCGACGTAAGTAGGCCTGCCAACATCTACCTTGTATGCGCTAAAGCGGCTATGTCTCATTTAGTGAGATGAACTCGTGAATTTGTCTTGTTATGTTTTAGTTCAAATAGACAAATAACGATAAACATAATGCCGGTAAATGAAAGCACCACCACATCAGGTCCTAGCACTCTCGTTCACGCCATGCAGATATTGCAGGTTACCGCACGTGGCGGCCACCGCGGTGCTAGCGTAGACGATTATCTGAATGAGTTGAGTTTCAGTCGTCCTACGCTCTATCGGTTGTTAAAAGGTCTCAAGCAACAAGGATTCTTACGCTCTTCTCCCATTCGTGGGCGCTATCTGCTGGGTTATGAGCTGCTGGTGCTTGGAGCCCAGGCAGGGAATGGTGCTGGGTTGCGTGATTTGGCCCGACCAAGGTTGCTGGCACTCGCGCAGCGCTGGGGCGACAGCTTCTACCTGTTCGCTCGCGATGGCGTTAATGCCGTTTGCCTGGAAGTGCAGAACGGCGCTTATCCCGTGGGCAGCTTTGTTAGAGCGACGGGTGGACGTTTGCCGCTAGGTGTTGGTCAAGCGTCGATTGCCTTGCTTGCCTACCTGGGGGCTGATGAGCGAGGCGAAATACTCAGCCATAACGCTGAACGGCTGATGGACGAATACGCGATCGCCATCGCCGACATCGAAGCCGAAATTTCCCACCAACTGAAACATGGTTACGCCCGTGGCGTAGAAGGTTCTTTGCTTCCGGAATACAGCGGCCTGGCCATTCCTATCCTCGATCATAGCGGCCACCCCCTGGGTGCCATGAGTTGTTCAATGCTCAAATCGCGTATGACGAAGAGCCATAAGCGGGAAGTCCTCCAAGGCATGCAGGAAGAGGTTGCTGCCATGGTCAATCAGGCCCACGGCCTGCTGTATCTGGATTAACGCGCTATGTCACACACTACGCACCCGTCCCATCAGCGCCCTTGCGGCTGGAACGCTTGGTTAACCGAGCGCCAGCCGCGCCCCGCCTTAAGTGGCCAATCTGAGGCAGATGTCGTCATCATCGGGGCTGGTTATACCGGTTTTGCGGCAGCTTCGGCCTGGCACCAAGCGCGCCCTGAAGACCGCATCAAAATCCTCGAAGCTGACCAGGTAGGTGAAGGGAGCCCAGGGCGTAACTCGGGCTTTATGCTGGAAATTGCTCTGGCCAATGATGCTCGCCCCGAAGAGCTTGAGCGCATGGAGAAGCTGAACGCGTTAAGCCGACAAACCATGGCGTTACTGCGCGAGCGCGTCGAACGCCTAGGCATTGACTGCCAACTCGAGCGTAGCGGCACCTATCGCGCTGCCCGTAGCACGATAGGCCAACGTGCCTTGAGACAGTATGAAGCGTTTCTTAAGGCTGCCGGTCTGTCTTACCAGACCTTGAACGCTAACCAACTCGCTGAGCGAATCGGCACGCGCTACTACACACAGGGTATTTATTCACCGGACTGCTATCTCGTTCAGCCCGCAGCATTGATTGTGGGTTTAGCGGATTCATTGGAAGCCGGAATCGAACTGCATGAGCACTCGCCCGCGACTCAAATAAAGCCTGATGGCAAAAAGTGGCGTGTGACTACACCCGAAGGCGAAGTAACGGCTGGACAGGTAATCCTGGCCAATAACGCTTTTTCCAGGGCCTTGGGCGCAGACCCTTCGCGGCTAACCGCTATTTATACCTATGCCGCCATTACCGATCCTTTACCGCAGCCCGAGCGCCAACGCATCGCCGCGACGACATGGGGGCTGCTACCCGCACACCGCTTAGGCTGTACGCTGCGCACCACCGCCGACGGACGTTTGATGATCCGCTCGCGTTACAGCTATGAACGCGAAGCGGATAACGCCCGTATCGAGGCCGAACTAAAAGCGAGCCTTGAGGCCCGCTACCCCGAGCTTACCCCAGTACGCTTCGACAAGGTCTGGGGAGGAACCACCGGGTTGACCTATAACGGCGCTCCCCTCTGGGGCGAGATCCAGCCTGGGTTATATGTGTCAGCGGGGTGCAATGGCGGCGGTATCGTTAAGGGTACCTTCTTGGGGGATGCTTTAGCTCGCCATGCGCTCGGCCAGCCGGTCGAGAATATTGCGTCTTTATTCGGCAAAGCGAGCTGGATGCCGCCCGATCCCGTACGTCGGTTGGGTTTCTACCTGACCAGTGAAATGGAGCGCCGAAAGGCAAAAAACGAAACCTGACTCCTCCCACCACTATAAAAAAAGAGAGATGACAATGGATCCTCAAGATCATATAGGGCTGCTGTCCATCATGCCGGCGGCATTGGCCATCGTGCTGGCATTTGTCACCCGTAATACGGTTTTCTCGCTGGCTGTTGCTTGTTTCGTTGGGGTGATTACCCTGGGCAATGGGCTGATGGGATTTCCGACGCTGTTAAAGGAAACCCTGGGCACCACCAGCTTCTCCTGGATACTGCTGTTGGAGCTATTCATTGGCACGGTGATCGCTTTTTTCCAACGCACCGGGGCGATTCAGAACTTTACTGCCTGGGTGGAACGCCGTGCCTTATCGCGGGTGCGGGTTCAGTTGGTTGCCTGGGTGATGGGCATGTTCGTTTTTTTCAGCGACTACTTCAGCCCTCTGTTTGTCGGCAGCACGATGCGTGGCCTGACGGATCGTTACCGGGTCTCGCGGGAAAAGCTGGCGTATATCGCCGACTCCACCTCGGCTCCGGTGAGTGTAATGGTGCCTATCACTGGCTGGGCAGTGTTTATCTCCGGTTTGTTGATCGGCATGGGCCCCATCGAAAATGCTGCCCAGGCGATGGGGGTATTTCTGCATGCCATACCTTTCAATCTCTATGCATGGCTATCGGTGTTGGTGGTCGGACTGGTGATCGTAGGCGTCATTCCGCTTTTCGGCCCGATGCGTGAAGCTGAGCGTCGGGCTCAGGAAGAAGGCAAAGTCCTGCGCGATGGGGCAGAACCGCTGGTGGGTGAGGAACTGACGGAAATTCCGCCTTATGAAGGAGCACGTACCAGCCTGTTTTGGAATTTTTTCGCCCCGGTTCTGATAGTGATCGGCGTTGCCGTGGGCACCTTTATCGTGATGGACTCAGCCAAGACCATGGAGGCATTTCTGGCAGCTTCTGTGTTTCTCGGTATCGTTATGCGCCTTCAGGGCATTCCCTTTAGCGACATTATGAAAACCTCGATGGCGGGGATGAAGGGAGTAATGCCAGCCATTATCATTCTGGCGTTAGCCTACTCATTGAATCAGCTGTCCAAAGACATGGGGACGGCCAACTATATCGTCGAAGCCACCGCCGGCTGGCTAACACCTGCTTTGCTCCCGGCCATGACGTTCCTTATTGCCGCCGTTATCGCTTTTTCCACCGGCACTTCATGGGGCACTTTCGCGATCATGATGCCACTCGCTGTTCCGCTCGCTTTTAACTTCAGCGGCGATATGATTACACCGCTGGTGTATGCCACAGTGGCCGCCGTGGCGGGAGGCGGTGTCTTCGGTGATCACTGCTCACCCTTGTCGGATACCTCTGTGCTCGCTTCGACCGGGGCCGCCTCTGACCATATCGACCATATCAAAACGCAAATTCCCTTTGCGCTAGCCGTTGCCTTGCTTTCCCTGTCCATGTATCTGTTGCTCGGCCTTACCCTGTAACCCTCTCCGCCCTACGATAACAGAGGAAGGCGTTGTCGTAGGGCTAACACCATTTTGATACTACTCTGCCGGGCGGCACATCATGGTCATCAATATCTTTTCTGCTGCATCTTACGCATCAATGATACCCCTGTTGGTTCCTATCCGAGGTCATTGGTCAGTCTATGAGTCCGCAACGGGACGCTATTGCAGCAAGTTAGTGAGCCGACCTAGCTGGCTAAATTAACAGAAAGGGAGTGGCGAAAGCCTCAATGGCAGTGCTACTCAAATAAGCATTGATGGCTTAAACAGTTCCGTACGGTCAATGGATTGACCCGACAGCATGAACTCTCCCATACCCCGGTAGTGCAGCGATTCTTCCTCATCTGCCGAAGGCGCTGCGTGGGCTTTAACGACCTCAAAAACAAACAGATTGTAGCGCTCAATCATGGCGTCATCGTGCAAGCGGCACTCGAAAGACGCATAGCATTCCTCTATCCGTGGCGCCCCGACCTTTTCTGACTTGCCTGGGGTTAGCTCAAACGCTTTGAACTTGTCGACCTCGCTTCCTGAACAGTTACCGATACTCACGACCTTATCGACAAGTGATGCCGAAGGAATATTGATCACGCATTCGCCGCTGTTGCACACCAGCGCATGGGAGTGATTGCCTGCATCAATAACGCAGCCTAGGAGTGAGGGGGAGAACGCCATGACCATGTGCCACCCCATGGTCATGATGTTGGTGTGTTGTTGCCATTGTGATGACACCAGCACAATGGGGCCAGGTTCAAGAAAGTGTCTGACGTTGGAAACAGGAAAGTCCTGCTTTACTATCGGGTGTGGCATAAATAACCTCCGATTGGATTAGTTAGTCGGGCGGCGCATTAAGGTCATCAATACCCCCGCGCCAATCAAACTACCTGCACCGCAACGGTGTAGCAGGCGGCGAAAATTGGCGGTCATTAGTTGTCGGCTAGTGGTCGACAACAGTGTGTAGCCGAGGTCTGAGATGACACCGATCACAAGAAACGTAGCAAACAGAATCGCCAACTGGGGCGCCAGAGGCTGGGTTTGGTTAATAAACTGCGGCATGAATGCCATGAAGAATAGAATGCTTTTGGGGTTTAGCAGCGTCACCCAAAATGCCTTTGCGGTACCTTGCTGAACGTTCACCCCAGAGGCTTCCAGGTCATTTAACTGGCCAGATTCACGCCACATCTTGATGCCTAGGTAAAGCAGATAGAGAACCCCTAGCCATTTAACCATGGCGAATAGCTCCGCCGATGCCATCAGCAGCGCGCCTACGCCTGCAAACGAAAGTGACATCGCCACCAGGTCACCCAAGAAAAAGCCAGGCAACATCGCCAGAGCAGCTTTGCGGCCTTGATTGATGCCGGTCACTACCAGTAGAGCAACGGCGGGGCCGGGGGACGCGATGACCAAAAACGAAGCCAACACAAACGATAGCCAAAGCTCAATCGACATAGCGTTAATCTTCCTGTTGGTGAATTATTAACTTTATCTCGCCGTATAGTTGTAAGCCCTGGAACGCCGCGTGGCAATTATGTTCAGTGTTCATTTTCTCACCTATGTGAAGGAAAGCAGAGATGGCTGGTAGTCCTTGGTGGTGGCTTCCTTAAGTCTGAAAGCGGTCATTCAACAAAGGCTGCCTGCTTAACTCCACTTATCGTCCTGATGATCACTGGAGGTTACCCGCTAGCTGTTCAAAATCTGCATTGCTCATAGCGGAAGTTGCGACGACAATGCTCAAAGCGACCTTGTATACATGCAATCAATGGCAGTGGAGGGCTCCGTATGAAAGCGTTGTCGAGCATGGGGTTTGCCCTATTTGGAGCCGCGCTGGTGGCGATCAGTTACGGGCTTGCGCGTTTTGCCTTTGGTCTGTTTGTACCTTCTATCAGTGCTGAACTTTCGCTGACGTCTTACCTGGTCGGCATTATCGGGGCGCTGCCGTTTATTAGCTTTGTGCTTTCCACACTGGTCGCGCCGCTTGCCGCTGATCGGCTCGGTGCGCGTAACTTAGCCATTCTCTCTGGGTCTTTCGGTGTTGGCGGTTTAGCGCTGATCAGCCAGTCGTCAGACGCGCTATCGCTGGGTATGGGTGTATTTATCTGCGGTATCTGCACCGGTTTAATGATGCCCGCGCTGACCGCTGCGATGCAGGCGCTGGTGAGCCGCGCAATGCATGGGCGGGTCAGCTCGATTATGAATGCCGGTACTAGCATCGGTATCATCGTGGCGGTACCGACCGTTGTGTTCTTGTCGGATGCATGGCGACTGACCTACACGATATTTGCTGCGCTTACCGCTATGGGAGTCGTGGCGGCATGGTACTTCATCCCTTCCGTGTCACGAGTCATTCCAGCCAACGCTGCACCACCACCGCCCATCACTAGGTCGCAATGGTCGCGCCTCATTCGGCTGACGATTTTTGCCTTCGCCATGGGCTTTGTATCTGCGCCGTACTGGCTTTTTGCTCCGGATCTGGCGGTTACCCTTGGCGCGTTGTCCCCAGGACACACCGGTTGGTTATGGTTCGCGGTAGGGGTCGCCGGGCTCGGCGGCGCTGTAATAAGTGATTTAGCCGACCGAAATAACCCACCCATTACCCAGGCATTGATGTTGATGATGCTGTCTTCAAGCTTGGTGTTGCTGGCCGCTAGCCCTGGTCAATTAGCGCTGGCGATGTTTTCCGCGATGGTTTTCGGTCTTGCCTACATGAGTTTGACAGGACTGTACCTGATGACCGGCATCCGGCTGCTGCCTGGGCGGCTATCGATGGGGCCGGTATTACCTTTTATGGCCTGCGCGCTTGGGCAGGCGGTGGGCTCGCCGGTGACTGGTGTGCTGGTCGACAGGCTTGGGTATGCGGATGCGTTTGCGATCTTTTCGGTGGTCGGCATTCTGGTCGCGGTGCTATCACCACTTTATCCGGGCCATATCGACTATTTGACAGAGGAAGAAGAGCCGCAACCGACAGAGGCTGAAGATACTGGCCTCCAGGCCGCTTACGATCATCAGTTGCTGGATGAAAACGGTGATCCCATCGAACCTGTTGCTGAAGATGCCGAGACCCTTAGCTGACGTGTGCGGCTAGCCAGCCTAGGCGCTTGGCGAAAGGCTGCGTTGGATGTTCACGTTAAAAGAGGGTCAATAGCTTGCCTAGTGTTTCCATGCCGCGCTCGCTGCGTGGCGTCCAGGGGTGGCCATAGCTTAAGCGCACGCAGTTTCGAAACTGCTGGGTCGCGGAAAAGATCGGGCCTGGCGCTAAGCTCACACCATGTTCGAGCGCCGTATTGAAGAGTCGCAGTGAATCCACTTGCTCGGGAAACTCCGCCCATAAAAAGTAGCCGCCCGCAGGGCGGGTAATACGGGTATTGGCAGGAAAGTAGCGATCCGCCGCTGCCAGCATGCTGCTTTGCTGGGCTTCCAGGGCATGGCGGAGCTTACGCAAATGGCGGTCATAACCGCCGTGCTGCAAATAGTCTGCGATGGCTGCCTGAGCGGGCACGGAAGGTGAAATCGTGGTCATTAGTTTGAGCCGCGAGATAGCCTGGGCATAGCGACCGCCTGCCACCCAGCCCACCCGGTAGCCGGGTGCCAAGCACTTTGAGAAGGAGCTGCAGTGGATGACCAAACCCTCATCATCGAAGGCTTTTACGGGCGCAGGCGGCGTGCTGCCAAAGTACAGCTCGGCATACACATCATCCTCTAGCATGGGTATTTGGTGCTGTTTTAACAGCTGATAAAGCGCTTGCTTGCGCTCTTTACTCAGGCTGGCGCCGATTGGGTTTTGCAGGTGGCTCATAAACCAGCAGGCTTTGATCGGCAGTGTCTCTAGTCGCTCTGACAGCACCTCCAGGTCGATCCCCTCCCGTGGGTGAACCGGAATCTCCACCGCGCGCAGTTTCAACCGCTCCAACACTTGCAGGCTGGCATAAAAGGCCGGGGACTCGATCGCCACTAGGTCGCCCGGCTCGGTAACACACTGCAGGGCCAAGTTAAGCCCCTCCATTGCACCATTGGTAATCACCAGCTCTTCCATCGGCAGTTGAATGCCACCCAGCATGTAGCGCAGGGCAATTTGCCGACACAGGTCAGTATGCCCGGTGGTCATATCGGCCACCACCTGCTGGGGCGAAAGCGCCCGCAGCCCCCGGGTCATGCTGATACTCAAGCGCGAAAGCGGAAACAGCTCAGGGCTGGGAAAAGCCGAGCCAAAGGGCACCGTTTGGTCATCCTGAAGCGAGTCAAGCACCGAGAACACCAACGCGCTGACTTCTACCTCTGCCGGGGCGGTGGGCTGCAGCGTTACGCGGGGTTCGTCCAGCAGGCGCCGGGCGTGTTCACGGACAAAATAGCCCGAGCGTGCTCGTGCAGTGATAAGCCCTTGGTTTTCCAGTAAGTAGTAAGCCTGAAACACCGTAGAGGGGCTAATGCCGTGATGGCGGCTCGCCTGGCGCACCGAAGGTATACGCTCCCCTGGGCCAAGCACGCCTTGGCGAATCAACGTGGCTATCTCATCGGCAAACTGTTCGTAGCGTTTCATGGCATAAACCGTCGGTGCGTAGGGTAATAAACAGCTTCGATACTCTCAATTAAAAGCATATCAGATAGAGCCATATTCGGCGGTAGTTACCAACTGATACTGCTTTTTTCTCTAAAACTGCGTCTGTTTTAGTTGTCGGCCAGAAAGGCATAGTAGCGGCTAATTCGATGACGTCCCTCGACCGCATAGACCTCTACTCCCTCTTTTCTGGATCTCGGTATGACGCAACGCATTCCACTGCAAGACCTGGCCACGGAGGCGGCGGTTGAGTACCAATCGCCCTCCTCTAAGCCTTCCAATAATAAACCGCCTAACTCTCACTCCACTAAGCTGGGGCATATTTATGTGCGGGAAATAGGCGGTTTTTTCCAGCGTATCCGGCGTTTTTCTAACTGGCTGTTGATGGCGCTCTATTTCGGTTTGCCGTGGATCAACTGGGGTGACCGGCCGCTGGTGTGGTTTGACCTCCCTGCCCAGGAGTTCCACCTGTTTGCGGCAACGTTTTACCCCCAGGACTTTATCTTACTCACCTGGATTTTGGTGCTGTGCGCCTTTGGGTTGTTTTTGATCACGGTGGTGGCGGGGCGGGTGTGGTGTGGCTACAGCTGCCCGCAAAGCGTTTGGACGTTTCTGTTTATCTGGTTCGAGCATCGCCTGGAAGGGCCACGGCACCGTCGCATTCGGCGCGATAAATCGCCCCGAAATTTGGATACGCTATGGCGAAAAACCGCCAAGCATGCGGCTTGGCTACTGATTGCGCTGGCAACGGGAATAGCCTTCGTTGGTTACTTCACGCCGATAAGAGCGTTAGTAGTGGATATGTTTACTCTGGATATGCACCCTTTGGCGCTGTTCTGGATCGGTTTCTTTACCCTGTTTACCTACTTGAATGCCGGTTGGCTTCGCCATCAGGTTTGTCTGCATATGTGCCCCTATGCGCGCTTCCAGTCGGCGATGTTTGATGCCAATACGCTGATTGTTTCCTACGATGCCGCCCGCGGCGAGCCGCGTCGGAACTCGCCTCAAAAGGGCGTAGAGGCAACTCGAGCCGGTGACTGCATCGACTGTGAACTCTGCGTTCAGGTATGCCCCACCGGTATCGATATTCGCGATGGATTACAGTACGAGTGTATTGGCTGCGCGGCATGTATCGATGCCTGCGATAGCGTTATGGCGCGGGTCGATAAACCGCTGGGCCTGATTCGTTACACCACCGAGCGCGAGCTGGAGGGTAAAACGACCCGCTTTTGGCGACCTCAACTGCTGGCTTACTCAGCGGCGCTACTCTCTATGGTGGTGTTATTGGTCGGTTTCTTGAATTCCCGTGTGCCCATCGATGTCGATGTTGTGCGCGACCGCCAGACATTGTTTGAAAGCACGGCCGAGGGTCGCATTATCAATTACTACAACGTGACGCTGCGCAATCAAGATGGCCAGGCCCACCGCTACGCGTTATCGGTAGCGGGATTACCAGGGCTTCGTCTGCAGGGTATGGACACCATCGAGGTATTGGCAAACGAGACGCGCAGCCTACGCCTAGGGTTAACGGTAGAGGCGGGCGACCTGACTCAGCCCAGCCAGCCCATTGAGCTTCGCTTTATTGCCTTAGATGACCCTTCGATTACGAGCGTAAACAAAATACCTTTCCTGGGGCCTTATGGGGAGTAGTAATGCAGCGCTTTGACGCCGGCACACCGGCAAAACGCTAGGTGAGGAAGCTGATTGAGCGGGGCAGTACGCCTCAACGGGGGGCGTGCACATTCAGGGGGTGGATGGTTTTTGTCTCGACCTTCTGGCAGGAGGGTACAAATGATTGTCACCTATACACAAGAAACTCTCGACTTCAATGCTCACAGTAATGCTACCCACCGTGATCACTCGGTGCATGAAAACCGACGATAAGGTGCTGCTTTCGTGCGCCAAATCTGGAGAGGGTAGCGATAATGTTAAATATAAGATCTTCCAAAAGGCTAGCGGACGACATTCTGGGTTTTTTTGGTCAGTTAGAGGGTGCCCAAGGCGCCATTGATAGCTCCATTTTTAGTGAACTACGTCGCAATGCAGACCTGTTTTCAACCATACAATCATTTATTGACCGTAAATCCGAGTCAGAAAATGCGCTTGCCAACGAGTTGGCCTCAGCGTCGCAAAGCCTTACAGAAATGGAAAGGCACCATGCAGAGCTTGTCCGCCAAAAAGACGACCGTATTCGCTCGCTGGAAGCAGAGTGCCAACGCTTGACGGGGGAGCAAAGGGTATGGGAGATGATACAACTGACGCTCACCGAAGGCGTATGGGACTTTATCGTTCACCACGGTGATGTAGAAGATCCGGCAAGTGAGATGGTCATCACTGATCAGTTTAGGAGCCTCTTGGGCTATACCCGGGAGGAGCTGCCTAATGGAATGGACAGCCAGGCGAATATCACCCATCCAGATGATTTGCCCAATATTTTAGCAGCGTTTGAAAGGGAAGTTCTCTCGCCATCAGGCTCGGGCGAATATGTAGAAGAATTCCGTATGTACCATAAACGCCATGGCTATTGCTGGTTTAGGGAGCGTGGCCGCGCGATCAGGGGCGAAGATGGTCAACTGTTACGCGTCATTGGCGCGGTTCGTAACATTGAGGATGAGCGGTCGGCCAAGTCTGCCCATGAAACCATCGTGGTTAACAATCAGAAGACCTACCACCAGGTGTCAGAGGTGGTGGATGTGATCAGCCAGATTGCCGCTCAAACCAATCTACTGGCGCTCAATGCTGCGGTTGAAGCGGCACGGGCAGGCGAGGCAGGCAGGGGCTTTTCGGTCGTCGCCGATGAAGTCAAAAAACTGGCCAACCAAACGCAGGATGCCACGAAACGCATTCAAGAAGTCTTGGATTCTCAGGAGCAGCAAAACGTTTAACGATGAGCTGTTTAGACAAGGAGGCCCTTTTAAGCAGTGAGGATTGCATAAAAGGGCCCGCAGCCGTGATGATAACTTACCATTGAACGTTAAGTATCAGGGTCGGAAGGCAGTTGATCTGGATTAAGCTCTTGCACTTCTTTCAGCAGGCTCATCAGGGTACGGTACTTCTCCTCCCCCAGCGCTCGCTGAATCTTCTTGTACTGACTGATCATTTCAACTTTCATTTCCTCGAATAGCGCATTGCCTTTTCCGGTTAGCGTGACGCACAGGCGGCGCTGGTCGGTGGCAGGTTTCCAGCGTTCCACCAGGCCATTCTGTTCAAGTCTAACCAGCACGCCAGTCAAACTGGGTGGCAGTATACAGGCGAGTTTCGCCAGCCGGTGGCTTTCCAGGGTTTGATCTTCCGACTGCCACAGGATGCGAATCACTCGCCACTGCTGTTCGGTTATATTGTGGCGGTTGAGATGGGGCCTGAAGAAGTCCATCGCGGACTCACGGGCTTGCATCAACGCCAACGTTAAGGAGGGAGTAGGGCGTGCCATTCGTTGCCTTTTCTAAATAGCCACCAGGACAAGCTGCCTGGTGGCACTGGGAGTATTACTTAATGCCCATGCACATATATTTAATTTCGAGATAATCTTCAATACCGTAATGAGATCCTTCCCGGCCAACGCCAGAGGCCTTGATGCCGCCAAAAGGAACCACTTCCGTCGAGATAATACCTTCGTTAATTCCTACCATACCATACTCAAGAGCCTCCCCTACACGCCAGCAACGGCCAATGTTTTGCGTATAAACGTAGGCGGCGAGACCAAAGGGAGTGTCGTTGGCCATGGCTATCGCTTCTGCTTCTGTACCAAAGCGAAACAGCGGCGCCAGGGGGCCAAAGGTCTCTTCGTTGGCGACGTCCATGGCTGGCGTGGCATCGCCGAGCACGGTGGGTTCAAAGAAGTTACCGCCCAAAGCGTGGGATTGTCCGCCGCATAACACTTTAGCGCCCTGGCTTAGCGCATTTTCAATATGGCTTTTCACTTTATCGACCGCTTTTAGATTAATAAGCGGGCCTTGCTGGGCACCTTCTTCCTCTGCGGGTGCAACCTTCAGTTTACGAACGGCGGCGACCAATTTCTCACTGAAGGCATCATAGACAGCATCATGAACCAGAAAGCGGTTTGTGCAGACGCAGGTTTGCCCGCTGTTGCGGAATTTGGACGCCAGAGCGCCTTCAACGGCATCATCCAGGTTGGCGTCGTCAAAGACGATAAAGGGGGCATTGCCGCCCAGCTCCATACTGACTTTTTTAATCGTACCGGCGCACTCTTCCATTAGCTGACGGCCGATTTCCGTGGAGCCGGTAAACGACAGTTTCCGCACGCTTGCATGTTGAGTGAGTTCGCTGCCGATAGCACCGGCGCGGCCGGTAACCACATTAAACACTCCTGCGGGGATACCCGCTCGTTCGCCGAGTTCGGCCAAGGCCAGCGCCGAAAGTGGCGTTTCGGAGGCGGGTTTGAGCACCATGGTACAGCCGGCTGCCAGGGCTGGGCCTGCTTTGCGGGTAATCATTGCCACCGGGAAATTCCACGGTGTAATGGCGGCAACTACCCCCACCGGCTGTTTGATAACGACGAGGCGACGACCCGGTTTATCGTTAGGGATGACATCGCCATAAACGCGTTTGCCTTCTTCGGCAAACCACTCGATAAAGCTGGCGCCGTAGTCGATCTCGCCTCGGCTCTCGGCAAGCGGCTTACCCTGCTCCCAGCTCAACAGGCGGGCCAAGTCTTCTTTGTGTTCATGCATCAAGGTGAACCATTGGCGAAGAATAGCGGCGCGCTCCTTCGCCGTTTTATCGCGCCAGGCTGGCAGCGCGGCTTCAGCGGCTTCTATTGCCCGGCGTGTTTCCACGCCCCCAACCCGGGCAACGTCGGTGATCGGCGTGTTGTCCGCGGGACTGGTGACGCTGAAGGTTTCGCCGTTATCGGCGCTGACCCACTGGCCATTGATAAAAGCGTGTTGGCGCAGTAGGCGTGAGTCGTGCAGTTTCATGAATGATTCCTAACGTAAAATAGACAGTGGGTTAAAAAAGCGGTGATAGGTGACGTTAGTAAACCGACGGGGGCGTGGCCACCGCTGGTGCGGTATCACCGTCGTCTTTAAAGCTGCTGGCCAACGCTTTCAGTGAGTTCATCAAGACGCTGGTGTCGACGCCGACGGCGACAAAGGTGCAACCTAAGGTTAGATAGCGTGCTGCGAGCTGGCGGTCTGCCGATAAAATGCCGGCCGCTTTGCCTGACTGCTGAATGCGCTGGATGGCGTCTTCAATGGCGTTTTGCACCGTTTCGTGACCCGGGTTACCGCGATGCCCTAGGGATGCGCTGAGGTCGGCGGGGCCGAGGAACACCCCATCCACCCCTTCGACGGCGGCAATTTCATCAAGGTGCTTAAGGCCTTCCTGGGTTTCGATCTGGACTAACAGGCAGATTTCGTTATCCGCTTTATCCAGGTAGCCGGGGATGCTGTTCCAGCGCGAAGCGCGTGCCAGTGCACTGCCGACGCCGCGAATGCCTTCTGGCGGATAGCGAGTGGCACGTACCAACTCGCGGGCCTGTTCGGCGCTATCGACCATGGGGATCAATAGCGTTTGTACGCCGATATCCAGATACTGCTTGATCAGCGCGGTGTCGCCGACCGGCGGGCGCACGATGGGGTGAGCTTGGTAAGTCGCGACGGCCTGCAGCTGAGCCAGTATTGTGCGCAGGTCGTTGGGGGCATGCTCGCCGTCGATTAATAGCCAGTCGAAGCCCGCATTGGCAGAGAGCTCCGCACAGTATCCATTGGCTAGCCCCAGCCATAGACCAATTTGCGGCTCATTATTGGCTAACGCCTGCTTGAACGTATTGGTAGGTATCTCCATGCCATATCTCCTGCTTGTGTAATGAGTGGCTCTCGTTACCGCCCCGGGCGCCGAACCAGCCAGACGGTTACCTCGAGACTGCCTAAAGGGGAAAGATCGCGTTGATTTGGCCGGTGCCAGAACTGCCAAAAGGCTCAGTGAGTATTTCGGCAGGCGTGTCGTACTCTTCGCCTAATACGCCAAGCAGCATGGCGGTATCATGCATACCGCCTTCGCCGTAGCAGTGCTGGGCATATTCCGGCAGCATGGTGCGGAATTCTTTGAAGTGCCCCTGCCGCCACATCTCAACCACACGTATATCCATCTGGCGGTCAAATTCACGCGTCCAGCGGTGCATGTTTTCCATTGCATCGCTGTTATCACTAAAGCGGTGGGAAAGAGACCCTGAGGCCAACACCATGACGTTGTGATTGCTGGCCTTGATGGCGCGGCGTATGGCTTCGCCAAATTTGATGCTTTCATTCAGGTCGTGCCAGGCATCCCAGGCCGCAATCGACACCACTTTGAGCGCCTGCTCCTCAGGGACTCCCATGTGCATATAGCGCATAGGTACCAGGGTGCCGTACTCAAGCTTCAGGCTTTTGATATTGTGCGCCATGGTACGAATGTCTGAGCGGTTCGCTTCCATGGCGATCAGCTCGCCGAGGTCGGGGCAGCCTGCGTAGTTGTAGGCCATGTCTTGAATAAAGTGGGGCAGTTCGTTGCTGGTATAGATACCTTCAAAGTGATTGCTGCAGTTAATGTGATACCCACTGTTGACCAGCCAGTGGGTATCGAACACCAGCGCAACGTCTGCGCCTAATTCGCGGGCGCGACGGCCGATCTCCTTGTGCCCGGCAATGGCCTCAGCCCGGCAGCCGTGGTGTTGGCCAGGCTGTTCGGATAGGTACATCGAAGGGACATGGGTCACCTTGGCGGCTAAAACAATTTCGCCCATTTTATTCCTCTCAGTGCGGCGTGGCGCTTGAAATACGAGTGGCTATCTCCAGCGGGTGGCTTGTCGCCATGGAGAGTAGCCTCGTTAGTTTGTTAATATATGAACAGCGTTTAGGGTTAAGACGCGCCCACCCAGGAGCAGACACATGGCGTTGACCCCCATTCCCAATATCACGATCGGTCAGGAGTACGATCAGCGGTATGCTGACGCGGCGGTGCATTACGATGCCCTCAGGCCGATGGCTGACTTCTTCGGGCGCAACATGCCGGTTCACCACCATGACCGCTTTTTTCAGGTGCACTACATCAACAGCGGCATGGTCAGGGTTTACCTGGATAACCGGCAGTATCATCAGCAAGGGCCGATGTTCTTTTTGACGCCGCCCGGAATTCCCCATTCGTTCACCACCGAAGAGGGCAGCGATGGCCATGTGCTGACGGTGCGCCAGCAACTGGTATGGTCGCTGCTTGATGAGTGCCCTGACCTTGGCAGTATTGGGCAGATTACGCCCGTTTGCGTTGCCACCGGCCACGTCAGCTCGGAGGCCCGCCATGAGGTTGCCCGCATTGAGCGGCTTTTCGATGAGCTGGGGGCGGAGTTTGCTGCCGAGCGTAAAGGGCGTGACGTGGCGCTGACGACCCTGACGCGGTTGCTGTTTATCAGCCTGTTTCGGCTTTCGGCCAACTCCCTCAAAGCGCAGCATGCACGGCATGACGAGCTGATGCTGTTTCACCGCTTCAATCTGG
Organism: Halomonas sp. FeN2; assembly: GCF_020595105.1. Classification (NCBI taxonomy): domain Bacteria; kingdom Pseudomonadati; phylum Pseudomonadota; class Gammaproteobacteria; order Oceanospirillales; family Halomonadaceae; genus Halomonas; species Halomonas sp. FeN2. The sequence continues at coordinate 2,009,876 of NZ_CP074200.1, read as the reverse complement.
AAATCGAAGCCCACTTCAAAGCGCACTGGACGCTGTCGGCGTACGCCTCGGCCCTTAACGTGACCGAGGCGCGGCTCAATAGCGTGTGCCGTCGTATCGCTGGGGTGCCCAGTAAGCGGCTGGTGCATGAGCGGCTGATGCAGGAAGCTCGCCGGATGCTGACCTTTACCGGTATGACCGTCAACGAGATTGGCTACCAGTTGGGCTTCCAGGATCCCGCCTACTTTTGTCGCTTCTTTGCTCGTCATGCCGATACCACTCCCTCAAATTACCGCCACCATCAGCTTAGCCAGTCGTGAGCAGGCGTTGACGAGGCATCCTTTAATCGAAGCGCAGCTTCACCGTTCCAAAGGGGCCAAAGTCGGCGTCAATGTCGCTGCCGGAAGGGCATTCCACCGGGCCGATAAAAGAGCCCGACAGCACCACTTGCCCTGCTTCAATACGTTGGCCATAAGTGGCCATGCGGCGGGCCAGCCAGACTAACCCGGTTACCGGATCGTCCAGCACGCCCGCTCCCAGGCCGGTGGCCACGACGTTGCCATCTTTCTTGACGATGGCACCCACCCAGCGCAGGTCAAAAGCCGTCGGCAAGTGACGCTCGTTGCCAAGCACAATGCCCGCATTGGCCGCATTGTCGGATACCGTATCGACAATCAGGCGTGTCTGGCCGGTAGCAGCATCCTGACGAACGATGCGCGTATCCAGAATCTCCAGCGAGGGCACAACGTAATCCGTGGCCGCCAGCACGTCCTCTCGGGTTACTTCACCTTCCAGGGGCGCTTTCATGACGAAGGCTATTTCAGCTTCAATGCGGGGTTGAATAAAGTGATCCTTGGCAATCACGGCCCCTGTCGAAAAGCGCATGTAGTCATACAGCACGCCGCTATCAGGTGTATCGATCCCCAGGGCATCCTGCATTACCTTGGAAGTCAGGCCGATTTTCCAGCCAATGACGTCATGCTCGGTCTTTTTTTGTAGCTGAGCCGCCTGGATGGCATAGGCATCATCCAGCGTCATGTCGGGATATTGGCGCGACAGTAGGCCGATCTGCTCGCGGTTTTTTTCCGCCGCCAGAAGTGCTTCGGCGGCAGCGGATATCTGGGCGTCAGTTAATGGCATTTTTCTCATCCTCCACGCCGTTGACCAGTTTGCCGATGCCTTCCGCTTCGACCTCAATGACATCGCCAGGCTTCAGCCAGATAGGGGGATCGAAGCGCGCACCGGCGCCGGTAGGCGTACCACAGACGATAACGTCGCCGGGCACCAGGGTGGTAAACGTGGAGACGTAGTTCACGATATAGCGAAAATCGAACATCATGCGCGAGGTGCGGTCGTTCTGGCGTACTTCGCCGTTGACCCGGGTGGTCAGCTCTATATCGTCTAACTGAGAGGCGTTATGGAACGGCACCAGCCATGGCCCGATAGCGCCGGTGGCGTCAAAGTTCTTCCCCTGGGTGACGTTGAATTTGGCATGTCGTACCCAATCACGAATGGTGCCCTCGTTGCATAGGGTAAGCGCGGCAATATGCTCGTAAGCCTTCTCTTTTGAAATACGCCGGCCGCCCTTGCCGATAACGATGGTCACTTCACCTTCATAGTCGAGCTGCTCGCTCTCGGGAGGGCGTACCAGGTTCTGGCGATGGCCGACAAAACTGCGCGGGAAGCGAATGAACAAGGAAGGCTTGCTGGGGGCGGCCTGGCCGTCTTTATACTCTTCATTACGTGACGGAAAATTAACGCCGACACAGATCAGTTTCTCAGGGTTGGCGATGGGAATCAGATAAGTGACATCTTCTTCACGATAGCTTGGGCGGCGGCCTTCTGCGGCGTTCAACAGTTCGTCGATCGCGCCCGCTTCAATAACTTCTTTAAGACCTTTGAACCGATGACCAAACTCTGGCAGTAGATCAATGATCCCGTCAGCGGTAACAACGCCGTAACGATCCGCGCCATTAGCGTGAAAAGCGGCCAGCCGTGGGGGCAGGGGTGCACTCATGACATATTCTCCTGGGCCCGGCTGAGCCGGGCCGTTTGCTGCGAAACCTGGAAGATGCAACCAGGCGCTGTTAAGGGGCGATGATCGGCGTGGCCTTTAGCTGAGATGCTTTGGTCTCGACACCCTTAAACAGCGAGCCGTGCTCAAACCAGGAGCGCGGCGCTGGCGCCCCCCATAGCGTTTGCCGCTGGGGGTCTTTCAAGTCCCACTTGATTGGTTCTAGATCCGGGTCAACGGTCTGATAATCAGAGCAGTAGATTTCGATGCGGTGGCCATCCGGGTCGAGGATGTACAGGAAAAATGCATTGGAGATGCCGTGGCGACCGGGCCCACGTTCGATATTGCTGACGTAACCGGTGGTGGCCATCAGGTCGCACAAATCGATGATATTGAGTGGCGTGGGCACCCAGAATGCAGTGTGGTGCAGGCGCGGGCCTTCACCGTTAGTGAAGGCGATATCGTGGACACCTCCCTTACGATGCATCCAGGCCGCCCATAGCTTGCCGCTCTCTTCATCCTCGGTATATTCAGTGACCCGGAATCCCATGCTGTTATAGAACGCCACGGCGTCATCGACACTGGTAGAAAACAGGTTGAAGTGGTCGATGCGTAGCGGTTTGACACCCCGGTAGAGAGCGTACTGTTGATGGATAGGCGCTAGCCGTTCCATCTGGTAATAAAACTCGATAGGGGTGTCAAAGCAGTCCACGGTGCGCAGCGTGCGACCTTGATAGGGGCGTTCTACCCACTCGACGGGCTTACCCTGCTGCTCAAACCATGCGTACGCCTTGTCTAATTCGCTCTCATCAAAAACCTTGAAAGAGAGCGCCTGAACGTTAGCTTCAGCGCTTTTTTCGAGCACCATGCAATGGTGGCCGCGCTCTTCCATGGCCCGTAGATAGATGCGCTGGTCGTCTTCGTCGGTGACCTGAAGGCCGAGCGTATCCACATAAAAGTGGCGGCTCTTGGCCAGATCGGTCACGCCGAATACAACATGGCTTAAGCGTATAATATTGAATTCAGGATATAAGTTAGGGGCTGGTGTGGGCATTGTGTTTCTCCATGTACCATCTAAACAAGCGGTGTGAGCCAGAGGTGTCGTCTCGGGCATTAATTAGCCGAGTTTCGGAACCTGATGCACCTTGCGCGGGAAGGATACGTTGACGGTCTCCATATAAAAGTCGAAAGACCAGTCCCCGCCGTCCCTGCCAATGCCGGAGGACTTAACGCCACCAAAGGGTGCGGGCAAATGGCGCACGTTCTCGGAGTTGACCCACATCATGCCGGCTTCAAGCTGATCGGTTAAACGCATGGCGCGGTTGAGGTCATTGGTCCACAGGTAGGCAGCCAGGCCGTACTCGGTATCGTTGGCGATGCGCAGAGCGTCGTCCTCGTCTGTGAACGGAATGGCGGTCAGCACCGGGCCAAAAATCTCTTCCTGGGCGATGGCCATATCGTTGTTGGCCTGGGTAAATAGCGTTGGGCGCACGAAGCAGCCCTCTTCGCCGACCTTTTCGCCACCGGCCGCAATGGTGGCGCCTTGGGCGCGAGCCTTGTCAAAATAGGACAGCACTTTTTTCTCGTGCTCAGGGTGAATCAGCGGGCCGACGACGGTGTCCGGGTCAAGAGGGTGGCCGACCTTGACGTTGTTGGCGATGTCGGCAACGCGGCGAGTGACCTCGCCGTAGATAGTGTCTTGCACCAACAGGCGTGAAGAGGACGTGCAGCGCTCACCGTTGAGCGAGTAGATCATGAAGGTGGCGGCTTCTATCGCACGCTCAATATCCGCGTCGTCAAAAATAATGACAGGATTTTTACCGCCGAGCTCGAAATGGAAGCGCTTCAGCGTGGGAGCTGCCTGGGCCATGATCATTTGCCCGGTGCGACTTTCACCCACAAAGGCCACTGCCTTGATGCCTTTGTGCTCTGTTAGCGCTTTACCCGCGTCCTCGCCGAAACCATTGACCAGATTGAGTACGCCCTTCGGTAACCCGGCTTCTTCTGCGATCTCAACCAGCAGCTTGGCTGTCATCGGCGAAAATTCGGCGGGTTTGTGTACCACTGTGCAGCCGGACGCCAGGGCGGGCGCTATCTTCCAGGTGGAGAGCATAAACGGCGTGTTCCACGGTGTGATCACTCCCACTGGGCCAAGCGGGCGCTTGGAGGTTACGTTCATTTGGGTGTCGTTACGCAGGGCCAGGCCATCCTCGGCCTCGGGGGCTTTGTCTGCGAAGTAGCGAAAATTAGCCGCACCACGAATAGCTGCCTTCGACATAAAACGCAGCGCTTGGCCGGTATCCATGCACTCCGTGAAGGCGATCTCTTCTGCACGGGCTTCGATGGCTTCGGCCACCTTGATCAGAATAGCGCGGCGCTCTTTACCTGGCGTTTTACTCCAGGTTTTAAAGGCTTCCTGAGAGGCTTTGACGGCGCGGTCGATATCTTCGCTGCCACCACGGGCAACGCTGGCTAAGGGCTTGAGGTCAACGGGAGAAATAGTGTCGAAGGTGGCTCCCGACTGTGCGGGTACCGACTCACCGTTGATGTGGTTGAGTACCCCTTGCTCTTTAAAGCGCTGCATATACTGCTGCGCCCGGGCGATGTTGTCTTGCAAAGTGCTCATAGTGAAGGCTCCTGTTATGACGACAGTCGGGAGTGAATAGGCGTGTCTTTCCAACTCAAATCGGCGCTGATTTCGCGGATTTCCAGTGATAAGGCGAAGTAGGGCGTGGCGAGCGGCTGGGCCAGAGCTTGCTGTACGCCTGCAAACACCAGGTCGCCGGCAGCTTTAAGCGCACTCCGTTCTCGGCCTGCGCCCACAGAGAGCGTCATGGCCATAAAATTGTTGTCGGGGTGGTCATCGGCAACGATGCAGTGGTCTGCGGCGAAGGCGCGTACCCGGATACCCGCGATAGGAAAAATACCGCTCTCTTTCATTGCCTTGTGGGCGGCCAGGCATACATCTTGTACGTTAACCAGTGTTGCCACCTCGGGCGAATACTCGATATGCAGGTGTGGCACGTTGTAACTCCTTGAAAATACTGGGCTATCTAGCGCATAGAAGCAGTCTGACCTGAGTAGCGCAGTGGTTTTTAAAATGACACGCTTATTTTCATTAATGTATTAACGAAAAAATAAAGGCGCCTGTCAAGATGAATTTTACATAGCCTTTCGCATAGCCTTTTGTATAGCCAAGAGAGCGAAAATTGAAAATTCACGGACTCCTTTTTTAGCACGAAGACATAGACCTCCATCTCTTGTAGATGGTTTTTTAACACTGCCGCTGTGAATTGTATTAATAGATTAACAATATTTTTTAATTTATTAATGGTTGTCGACTAAGGTAGGTGGGGTAATTATGAAAAGTACAATGAAGGCTGTGTAAAACACATCCTCACGAGTGTTTGCCTGATCCAGTATAGAAAAATGCCAAGCCATCACGTTTACGAGGTAGATATTATGCAGTTCCACCACTATGGCTATGTTTCCCACGACCCACGTATCAAACCTGCAGCGGGTAGCGGTGTAAGCCGTGCGGCATCGCTGCCTGAGGAAGTGGATGTACTGATTGTGGGCACCGGGCCTGCTGGCATGATTATGGCGGCCCAGCTGGCTCAATTCCCCGAGGTAACAACGCGCATTGTCGAAAGACGGGCGGGGCGACTTGAAATTGGGCATGCAGATGGCATTCAGGCGCGCAGCGTTGAAACATTTCAAGCCTTTGGTTTTGCTGATCGCATCACTGCCGAAGCCTATCGCATCACCGAGATGGCGTTTTGGAAGCCGGATATCAGTCAGCCGACTTGCATTACGCGCACCGCGCGTACCCCTGACGATCCTGCGGGTATTAGCGAGTTTCCTCACCTAATCGTTAATCAGGCAAGGGTGCTTGATTATCTCGCCGAAGCCGCCATGAACGGGCCTGCGCGCATTCGTCCCGATTATGGTTTTGCTTTTGATAGCCTGCATATCGCTGAAAATGATGAGTACCCGGTCACGGTGACGTTACGCCATACCGCGGGTGAGCAGGAGGGGCTTAGCCGAACGGTACGGGCTAAATACGTAGTCGGGTGTGATGGGGCGCGCAGCGGTGTACGCTCAGCCATTGGTTGCACCCTGGCGGGTGATCAGGCGAATCATGCCTGGGGGGTCATGGATGTACTGGCGGTCACCGACTTTCCCGATATCCGTACGAAATGTGCCATTCAGTCGCACTCGGGGGGCAGTATTCTACTTATTCCCCGCGAAGGTGGTCACTTGTTCAGAATGTACGTGGATCTCGGTGAAGTGCCGGCGGATGGCAGCAATAAAGTGCGCGAAACGCCGATTGACACCATCATCGCCAAAGCCAATGAAATCATGCACCCCTACCAACTGGATGTACGCCATGTGGCCTGGCACAGCGTTTACGAAGTGGGGCATCGCCTCAGTGACCGCTTCGATGACGTCGAGAATCCGGATGCTGGTCGCCTGCCCCGGGTTTTCATTACTGGCGATGCCTGCCACACCCACAGTGCCAAGGCCGGGCAGGGCATGAATGTTTCCATGCAGGATGGTTTCAACCTAGGTTGGAAGCTAGGCCATGTATTGACCGGCGTCAGCCCCGCCAGCCTGTTATCTACCTACTCCGCCGAGCGCCAGGTGGTGGCTAAAAACTTAATCGACTTTGATAAACAGTGGTCGTCGATGATGGCCAAGCGCCCGGAGGAGTTTGAAGACCCGTCCGAGCTGGAAGATTTCTACATGCGGACCATTGAGTTCCCCGCTGGCTTTATGACGGAATATCAGCCATCGATGATCATTGGGGAGACAACCTATCAAGCCCTTGCCGCTGGGTTTCCAGTCGGCAAACGCTTTAAGTCGGCGCCAGCGATCCGAGTGTGTGACGCTAACCCGCTGCAGCTGGGGCATCTGGCTGAAGCCGATGGGCGCTGGCGTCTGTATGTATTTGCCGACTCAGCGGCAGTCGATACGCCTTCGGCCATCGATGAATTTGCCACGTGGTTGAAGACGTCACCACAATCGCCGCTGCAGGTGGCGCCGCAGACTGAGGGCGTGAGTACCTGGTTTGATGTCAAGGTGATCTATCAGCAGCCGCACGAGGAGATTGATATCACACGGGTGCCTGAAGCTTTCAAGCCGGAAGTCGGCCCCTTTGCGCTGGTCAATTTAGAAAATGTTTTCGGGTGTCTCCCGGACGACGATATTTTCAGTGCGCGTAGCATTGACCGTCATGGTGCCGTGGTAGTGGTTCGCCCTGATCAATATGTGGCCCATGTTCTGCCGCTATCGGCCACCGAAGAGCTCGCCGCTTTCTTTAAACCCATCTTCACCGTTGGCGTATGAATAGTAGCCGCTCAGAATGATCCCGCCTGTGAGCCAGCGCTAAGCGCTGGCTCCTTCACGTTTAAGGGGCATCGTTAGATTATTTTAAAGATGTTGATTGTGATATTGTTAAAATATTAACAATATTTTAATTGTCTACGACTAACGGATGGCTTCCCGCTCTCACTTATTTTTGTTTATATATTAACAAAATGATAATTTAGCAGTGACCACCCCAATAAACCTCTGGTATCTATAATAAGTAATGGAGAAAGTCATGCCTCAATCCCCGTTCCTGCCCCGTCGCCTACGTCTCAGCCTTGGCGTAGCTGTGGTGGCTTCCATGGCCGCGTCGCTGCCCGCTCAAGCGGCAACAACCTTAAGAATCATGCATTTCTTGCCTGCTATGTCGAATGCTCAGCAGCAGGTCATTGAACCATGGTGCGAAGATCTTGAGGCCCAATCTGAGGGTGAGCTGCGCTGTCAGATATACCCCTCAATGCAACTGGGGGGAACGCCCGCCCAGCTTGCCGATACCGTTCGTAACGGCGTGGTTGATATCGCATGGACGGCGTTGGGGTACTCCGCTGGTCGTTTCCCTCGCAGCGAGGCGATGGAACTGCCTTTTGTACTGCCTTCTGGTGGCGTTGAAGCGAGCCGCATTGCCTGGCAGTTCTCCCAAGAGCACGCTGCGGAAGACTTTGAAGATTATAAAGTCTTAGCGGTGCACAGTGATGGTGGCAGCGTGCTCCATACGCGGGAAACCCCAATTCGTAACCTTGAGAGTATGAGTGGCCAACGGCTCAGATCGCCTACGCGTATGGCATCCAGGATTATCGATGAAATGGGGGCCTCAGCAGTCAGCATGCCGCCCGCACAGATCGCCGATACGCTGGCCAAAGGCGTTATCGATGGAGCTACGGCCGGATGGGAAGTGGTGCCACCGACCAAGCTAAATGAAGTGACTTTTTATCACACCGAAAATGCCGACGACCAGGCGACTGCCACCGTGACTGTGCTGGCGCTGTTGATGAATCAACGCAGCTATGACCGCTTGCCGGATGAGGCGCGGGAGGTGCTTGACTCGCTCAGCGGTGAGGTGCTCTCCGAACGCTTCGGCAGCGCCTGGGATGCGGCCATCAGCGACGCTCGAAGCAGCATTGAAGCTGACCCGGCGCATACGATTATCACCCTGGACGATGCGGCTTGGCAGGAAATGAACTCAGCGACGCGCGGTATCGCTACCGAGTGGATGGACAATAGCGACGACGGTATTGATCGTCGCGCCTTGGCGGAGGCGCTTGCCGCAATGGTTGACGAGCAGGTTCCAGACCTACGCCTGAAAGCGTCAGATCAGTAGGGCGAGTCGAGCCGTTTGGAGAGGGTGATGACAAGAATAGTACTGAGACGGTTAGCCATTGCGATGGCGATGGCAGGCGGTGTGTTACTGCTGTCGGCCATCGGTATTTCTCTGCTGTCGATGTTAGGGCGGCGACTTTGGTCAGCCCCCATATCAGGGGATATTGAGTTGCTGCAAATGTTGATTGCTGTCGCAGTGGCCTGCTTTCTTCCGCTGTGTGAGATCAACGACCGTCATATCCGCGTGGATATCGTCGGAACGTTCTTGCCAGCGCTATTTAACCGCGTCCTGTTGGCGATTGCCCATTTAGTGCTCGCTCTGGTGAGCGGGCTCTTGGTTTGGCGAACGGCTCTGTTAGCGCTCGACAGCCTGACCTATAACGCCCAAAGCGTTCAGCTTGGTATCCCTCAGTGGATTCCTCAGGCAGCCATGCTTCCTGGCATTGCCATGCTGGGCATGTGCGCGCTTTATCAGGGCATTTACTGCGTTGCTCACGATGTGGAAGCGGCAGCGTCAGAGGGGGACAGTCTATGATGGGCGGCCTTGAAATAGGTGCTATCTCGCTGGGCATCTTATTGGTGATGCTGGGGGTGCGATGGCACGTTGGGGTCGCCATGCTGGTGGCCGGTGCGATCTGTTACTGGTTAGTGAATGGCGGTGATACCCGGTCACTGCTCTTTACGCTTAACAATTTGGTCTACGCCCGTTTCTCCAGCTATGACCTGGCGGTCATTCCGATTTTCATCTTGATGGGCCAGTTTGCCATTCACGGCGGTTTATCCGCTGCCTTGTTCCGGGCCTGTGCTAGTTGGATAGGCCACTGGCGAGGTGGTTTGGCGATGTCGGCGGCCGGTGCTTGTGCAGGCTTCGGTGCCATTTGCGGCTCCTCTTTGGCGACCGCCACTACCATGAGTCAAGTGGCTCTTCCAGAGTTGGAGCGCTATCACTATGGACAGCGCCTCGCGACGGGTACCGTGGCAGCAGCCGGCACCCTGGGCATCCTGATTCCCCCTTCTGTGCCGTTAATCGTTTATGCGGTACTGACCCAGGAATCGATTGCGGCGCTCTTTATGGCGGCGATCGTGCCTGGGCTGTTAGCGGTGGCAGGCTATCTGCTGGTTATTCGTATCATGGCCATCAGGACGATGCGTGGTGTTGCCAGAGCCCCTCGCCACTCCTGGGCCGAGCGGTTAATCAGTTTGCGCGACATTGCGCCGATACTGGTTATCTTTGTCGTTGTCATCTTTGGGCTGTATGGGGGGTGGGCAAATTTAACCGAAGCCGCTTCCATTGGGGCGGCGGCCTGTGGTCTGTATGCCCTATGGCGTGGAGGCATGCGCTGGCAAGGAGTCTATAAAAGCCTGGTAGGGACGGCGGAAGCGACCGCCATGATCTATCTGGTAGTAATCGGCGCTGACCTGTTGAACAGCGGCCTGGCGCTGGGGCAGTTACCGAGTACGCTGGCAGAGTGGATACTCAGCAGCGGTTTGGCACCGCTGGCGGTGCTGCTGATCATCTTGCTTATATATCTGCTGCTGGGCTGTGTGATGGATTCGCTGTCTATGATCATGTTAACCATCCCTATCTTTTACCCCATTGTCATGGGGCTGGAGCTATTTGGTCTGGACGCCAGTGCAAAGTCAATTTGGTTCGGTATCGTCGCGCTGATGGTGGTGGAGATTGGCCTGATAACACCGCCGATGGGCATGAATTTGTTTATCGTGCAGAAATATAGCAGAGGCGCGTCTTTGGCCACCGTCAATCGAGGTATCTTGCCGTTTATTGGGGCGGACGTGGTGCGTATTGCGATTGTCGTATTTGTCCCCGCTCTCTCCTTGGTGTGGCTATAGCATGGCTATGAAAACCACGCTGCTTTAGCGCGCTTCCATCCAACCTTTATACCGGCCTCAGCGCCGGTTTTTTTGTTCCCCATGGTCGCCAGTAAAGGACGCAGGCAAGGAGAGGCAGTTTTTCGTCAAACAATGACAAGAGATGCTCTGCGTGACTGAATAATCTGAGTCAGGTTAACCAATACGCAGTGCCTAATATCCAAGCAAGCCGTGCAAAATAACAAGGGATCTCTTCATGATGAAGCTACGCTATTCCGCCTTGCTGCCTGTGACCGCTATTGCCACTGGCGCGCTAACCGCTTCGTTAAACAGCGCCCGTGCCGCTGAGCTGGTCGATAACGAGACTACCCACATAGAGGCCAACGTTGAGGTGGTGGTGGGCGCCTTTCATAGTCAACAGGGCTATGCGCAGTCCGAAACGAGCAAGGCTGGCGGGCGAGACTGGCAGGAGGGGTACGCCAAATACGGCCTGGACGCCGCCCATTCGCTTCAACGCAGCTCGCTTTATGCCAATGTGGCCTGGGTTTCCAGCGCGACGCTTGGTCAAGGAGACGCGGCTGGCTTTACGACCGGGGACGAGCGCAAAACGCGACTTGAAAATCTTTATGTCGGCTGGAAATCAGGCGATACCGTGGCCGCCCTGGGTGAAGACGGCCTTGATTTCTCACTGGGCCGTCAGCGTATCCAGCTCGGCGATGGTTTTTTGATTTCCGGGGATGCCCTCAGCTTTGGTGAGGGTGTGCTAGGTGGCGACCTAGACCGGGGAGGTGCCTACTATTTAGCTGGGCGACAAGCGTTTGAAAAAACCGCTGTTCTACGCTTGGGGGGCGAGCAAGGCTGGCGCGGGGATGTTATGTGGCTGGAGTCAGACAATCCAGCTCAGGCCAAACCGGCGCTGGGGATTGCGAATTTTGAGCGTGTGACCGACAACGGCACGCTTGGCGTTACCTATCTTGATGTACTGAGTACGGACGACGACTATGCTTTTCTCTACCCTGACCGCGAAAACGTTAAGGTCTATAGCGTGCGGGGGCAAGGCAATGCCGGTGTCGAAAACCTGTTTCTTTCTGGTGAGTACGCACTACAGCGAAATGGTAGTTCAGAGGACGAAAATGCCTGGTACCTGGAAGCAGGCTGGACATTCTCAGACGCGCCATGGACGCCTAGCGTTAGCTACCGGTTCAGCCGCTTCTCCGATCAGTACGACCCGTTATTCTATGGTAACGGCCGAGCGTTGGGCACCTGGTTTCAGGGAGAGGTGGCGGCCAACTATGCCGGCCCCTTCAATTCGAACTCCCGCGTCCAGCAGCTTAACGTGACGCTTACACCATCGGACAGCTTGAGTCTGGGCGCTATGCTTTACGACTTCCATACCCTGTCTAGCGAAGCAGGCCCCAACGTGGATGGGCAGGAGGTCAATCTTTACGCTTTTTGGGCGCCCAGTGAACGCTGGTGGGTGATGCCTTTGATCGGGCGTTATGACCCGGATACTTCTGCCGCAGGCGGTGGCAGCCAGATCGGCAGAGACAGCGCTAACCTGTATACCCAATTACTGCTGGGATTTAATTTCTGAGGTAACAAACGCGAGGAGAACTTGGGTGGCAGTGCCCACGTGAGGGCTACATGCCATCCATTGGTTGAGCGTTTTGAATATTGATCAAGAGGATTTTGATATGACTAATAAGTTAATCGTAGCGTTACCTGACGTAGAGGCTTTTTTACAGCGTGCCCGTGGGTCTTTCATTGATGGAGGATTTCGTGAGCAGGGAAATCCTATTGCCATTATTAACCCGGCGGATGGCAGTCAATTAAGCACGGTGGCCCAGGGCGATGTGGCGCTGGCAGACGAAGCGGTCGCTATCACCAAGGGCAGCTTTGATGATCGGCGCTGGCGAGGTATGAGCCCGGCGCAACGGGAGCGCATTTTGCTCAAATTTGCTGACCTCGTTGAACAGCACAGCGAAGAGCTTGCCCAGATTGAAACGCTCAACCAAGGGAAGTCGATCAATATCTCCAGGGCCGTCGATGCCGGCTTTTCAGTTGATTTTATCCGCTACATGGCGGGCTGGACCACGAAGCTGGAAGGCAAGACCGGCGACGTGTCGATTGGCATGCCTGAAGGCGCTAACTTTAACGCCTATACCCTCCGCCAGCCTGTTGGTGTCGTCGCTGCGATCGTGCCGTGGAATTTCCCCATGATGATAGCGCTGTGGAAAGCGATCCCAGCGCTGGCCGCCGGATGCTCTGTGGTTGTAAAACCTGCTTCTGAGACTCCGCTTTCCGTACTTCGGCTGGCTGAACTTGCCGTTGAAGCGGGTGTGCCTAAGGGCGTATTCAATGTGATCCTGGGGTCAGGCTCGGTGGTGGGGCAGCATTTAGCGGGCCATGCGGATGTGGACAAAGTCACTTTCACCGGCAGTACTGAGGTGGGTAAAGTGATTGGTCATGCCGCGGTTGATCATATGGCCTCATTCTCGCTGGAGCTGGGTGGCAAAAACCCCATGCTGGTGTTGGCAGATGCGGATATCGAGAAAGCGGTCAACGGTGCGCTCATGGGCGGATTGCTTAATCAAGGTCAGGTGTGTGCCGCCGCGTCACGCTTTTACGTGCACCGTAGCCTGCACGATGAATTCTGCAGCCGGTTGCGCAGCGTGGTTGACCAGATGTCTGTAGGCCCAGGTATGGATCCTCAGGCGCAGGTCAACCCTGTGGTTTCGCAACGCCATCAGCGCAGTATCCTGCAGCATCTTGAGCGCGCCAAAGCTCAGGGCGCCAACGTACATTACGGCGTCCAGGTGCCCGAAGAGGGCTTCTATGTTTCGCCGGTCATCATCAGTGACGCCAAGCAAACGTTCGATATTGTGCGTGAGGAAGCGTTTGGGCCGATCCTGACAGTGATTCCGTTTGATGATGTGAATGAGGCGCTGGCTATGGTTAACGACAGCGAGCTGGGGCTAGCCGCCAGCCTATGGACAGAGAGTTTGTCCGAAGCGATGCGCTTAACGCCAGAGATTGAAGCGGGCACCGTTTGGGTGAACACCCATGTGACCCTGGATCCCAGCCTGCCATTCGGTGGCTTTAAACAGTCAGGCATTGGTAAAGAGTTTGGGCAGGAAGCGATCTACTCCTATACCAAGCTTAAGTCCATTTGTATCGCTTACTAAAACGACAACAGCGCCTGTACCGCAGCAGGCGCTGCTTATCGGCTAGCTAGCGTTGTTTAAACTCATTCGCCGGTATTCCCGGGGCGAGCTGTTGAAGCGACGCTTGAATGAACGGCTGAAGTGGGCAGAGTCAGTGAAGCCCCATTTATAAGCAATCTGGGTGATCGACTGTTGGCATTTCTGCTGGCTGGCAAGCTCCTCCGCGCAGCGTTCCAGGCGTTGATACTGTACGTAGCGACAGACGGATTCGTCGTGCTGTTCGAAAAGTCGGTAGAGCTGGCGGGTTGAAATATGAAACTGCTTTGCCATCAGGGCTGGGCCCAGTTCATCTTCATGCAAGTGATGGTCAATGAAGCGCAAAATGCACTCATAAAGGGTATCGCCTGCCTGTTCCAAAAGCATCGCTGAGGGTTGCTGGTTTTGGTAGATCGCGGGTAGCAGGGAAATTAATGAGTTGGTGACGCTATGGCTGATCGATTCGGTTTCAGTGGCGGTAATTTGCCCTGTGACCATGCGGCTAACGATCAGCTGCAATATCTGGCCACTAGCGCAGTTAGCCGAAATTTTCATAAAGGGGATAGGCTGCTCCCCAAAATGCCGTGTCAACTCTTCACGGGGCAAGTGGAAAGAGTCGTGCTCAATCAGGCCATGGGGCAGTATTTCGCACGCTTTCGCAGAATCCAGCAGCGCCATTTCGCCTGGGCGCATTTTGAGTTGCTGGTTATTTTGCACCAGGGTGGCCTGCCCCTGTTTCTGGACGACCAGGAAGCAGTGTTCCGTTTCATCGCTTGTTGAAGGCGGCTGACGATGGAAGATACGCTCGACGTTAGTGGTGATACCTGCAATTTCGATCCCCGCCTGATGGCGTTTAGAAACACTGCCTTGAAAGCGTTGCCGCCATTCCGGTTTGGAGTCAAAGCTGCCACATACGTCACGCAATGCGGCTAACCAAGCATCAAAAGAGCGTGTTGTTGTGTTCGCTGTTTGCATGAGGTTTTCCTCATTTTTAATTTTGTTAACATTTTAATGACTATGCCTATACTCTAGGCAAAAGTAAGCAGATACACTACCTTTTATTATTCAAAAAATGAGTAAGGTTATAATGGCGGCTGGACTCGCCCCGGCTAACAACATGAACTACGTGGGCTATCTTTATGACCGTTACCCTTAAGCATTGTGGGGATGTTACCGAGCACGCTCTAAGTCTGGCGGGCTGGCAGCAGGAGTTTGACCAAGTCCAGGAAGGGCGATTTTCGGGTGATATTGTGGACATCGCCGGAGAGCAGATACGACTTGTTCGTGAAAGTGCTAATTTAGCCATATCCCAATCAATGCAGTTTCCCCCTCATCAGTGGCATCTCGTTATTCCTATCCATTGGCCAAATAATTCGATTTACCGATCTGATACGGTCACGGTCTTACCGCGCTGCGAGCAGTTCTGGAGCGTGGCATCTGCTCACTACGATCTTATGGTGGTGTCCGTTGACCGCAGCCGCTATGGCTGGCTGGAGCGCGATGACCAGCGCTTGCGTACGCTGGAAGTGCCCGCACAATGTTTGGTTGCCGTACGCCAACAGTGGCAGGCCATGACCAACTATCTGCGGATGGAGCAGGCTAACGTAGAGCCAACGCCCGCACTTCAAAGGGTGCTCTTGCAGCAGGTGGAAGAGGGGATAGATTTATTACTCAATAACGACATAAGGTCGCTAAAACACGATGAGGAGTGTTACCGAACCCGGCGCTATATAGTGGATCGCTGCCATACCTTGACCAAGGCCCAAGCGGAGGATCCACCGTCGATCATGACGCTTTGCAACCAACTGAATATTTCCCGGCGCACCCTTCAATACAGTTTCCAGGCTGAAACGGGGCAGTCGCCGGTGCACTACCTGCGTGCCTTGCGGCTTAACGCCGTTCGCCGTTCCCTTTTGCAAGAACCATGGCTCGGGGTGGCGGATGCGGCGGCTCTTCAAGGGTTTTTCCACCATAGCTACTTTAGCCGTGAGTACTGCCGCTTGTTCAAAGAACTACCTTCCGATACCCGTAAGCGCGCCCATAGTCCCTAGTCCTTCGTCAGACCGTAACGCTGGTTTGTTCGACTAAAGCACTAACGGCTAATTCGCTGTTAATTAATAAATAAAAAGCCATGTCAGCGATAGTCAAGCCATTGGCGCAAAGCGTCAATTCTTGTGGTGTTGTGCTTCATAGGCTAACGCCTACCCCGGCACGTATCGACCCCGGGCAGGAGCAACAATATGCAAGAGCAGTACGACTACATCATTATTGGCGCGGGCTCGGCTGGCTGTGTGATTGCCCATCGGCTTATTGAGCAAACCCAAGGCCGCGTGGCGCTTATCGAAGCCGGTGGCCAGGACTCGAGTCCGCTGATTCGCATGCCAGCAGCGGTTGGCAAAGTCATTCCCACGCGAACCTGGCCTTACATGACCACGCCCCATGCCGCGACGCAGGATCGCTCTATGTCGATCGCGCAAGGCAAGCTGGTGGGCGGCAGTAGCTCTGTTAACGGTATGGTCTATATCCGTGGTCATCGTGAAGACTATGATGGCTGGGTGCGTGACGAAGGCTGTGAGGGCTGGGGGTTCAACGATTTGCTGCCTTACTTTGTGCGCAGTGAGGGTAACGAATCATTATCCAATCCGTTGCACGGTACCCAGGGGCCGCTCAAGGTGAGTGAAAATCGCTATCGCCACCCGCTGTCCCAGGCCTTCATCCGCGCCGGGCAGGAGGTCGGCCTGCCATACGTTAACGATTTTAATGACAACGGTCGCCAAGGCGTCGGCTATTATCAGACGACCACTTTCAACGGCGAGCGTTACAGCAGTTCCAAGGCCTATCTGAGCGGCCTGCGGCATCACCCGCGTCTGACCATTCTGACCGACACTGAAGTAGACCGCGTGATCATCGAAAGCGGTCGGGCCACGGGAGTGGTTACTCGCCAGCTCAAGAAGGGGGCCCTAACGTTACATGCACGCCAGCAGGTTATTCTGAGCGCCGGTGCGATTGGCAGCCCCAAGATCCTGATGCATTCGGGCATCGGCCCACGGACGCATTTGGAAGAGCTGGGGATTGAGTGTCTGAGAGATCTGCCCGTTGGCGACAACCTCCAGGATCATCTCCACATGTCGATCAACGCCACCTTGAAAACACCTAATTCGCTGTACGGTGAAGATGTCGGCATCAAGGCATTGCGCCACGGTGCCGAGTGGCTGCTTTATCGCCAAGGGCTTATGACCTCGAACGTGCTGGAAGGTGGGGCCTTTCTGGATACGGCCAACGAGGGGCGCCCCGATACCCAGATCCATTTCATGCCGGTACTCGATACTTGGGATGACCCTAACGGTATTGGTAAAGGTCGCACTCATGGCATCACGCTTAAGGTGGGCCACCTCCAACCGGCTTCCCGTGGTAATGTGCGTCTCAGCGGCCCCCATCATGACCGCAAGGTGATGATCAACGCCAACTTCCTCGAGGCGCCTGAAGACCTACAGCACCAGGTGCGCTCGCTGCGCGCCGGGCTCGCGTTTCTTGAAACGCCTGCGCTCTCTAGCATTATTGACGAGGTTTTCTCCCCTCCACAAGCGCGTCAGTTGCTAGAGGCGGGGGTGGCCGGGAGCCAGGAGGCGCTTGAAGGGTTTATCCGCCAATACTGCAAAACGACTTACCATCCGGTAGGCACCTGCCGAATGGGCCCTGATGCCGAGCGCTCAGTGGTGGATCTTGATCTGAGTGTCCATGGCATTGAGGGTCTTCGCGTTATTGACTGCTCCGTTTTCCCGCGTTTACCCCGGGGGAACACCAATGCCCCGACCATTGCGGTGGCTGAAAAAGCTGCGGATCTGTTGATTGCCGCTCAATAAACAACGCATCATCCGCAATAAAGAGCGCGCCACTAATAAGGGGCGCGCTCTTTATCTTGAATGGCGGGTGTAGCCTTTAATCGCTCATATCCGGCTCGAACAGGCCTGTATTCATTTTGAATTTGACCCAGAAAAAGGCAATGGCTGAAAGTCATGGCCCGTGAGCTCGCCATTAGGCTTTCTTGGGCAGAGATAGTGTCGCCAGCAGGCTGCCGTCATTAAGCGGTTAGAGGAATAGTCTGACATAAAAAAAACCAATTGAAAGAAGCGTTAGTGAAATTATTGCAATTAGGCTCCAGTAATTCATCAGCCTGCCTGGACGCTTATGCTTTTCAACTGTTTTTCCATTGACAGTGAAATGATTTAGGGTGGCTAAAATAGGGCTTGCGATAAATACGAGTGTCATCACAAAGTTCATGAATGTGATGAATTCACCCATCATGAAATTTATAACAAGCGATGCCAACGTTGCGATCGATAACAAGATAAAAAAGAATGGTAGGCTTTTGTCAATAGATCTTGTCTCATGATCGTCCCCTGAGGAGTTTGTTATTGCGAAATAAGAAGCTGTCAAAATCCTAGGGAAGCCATCCAATACAGCCATTAATGTGGTAAACATAACGGCTAACATAGATAAGGCGACTAGGTACCCTATCCACTTACCTAGCAATGAAGAATAAATAGAAATAACCTGGCTGGCGAATCCTACTGCTCCTCCTGAAAGATCAACATTTTGCCCATGCAGTAACCCCGATCCCATCAGTAAAAAACACACGGCCAAAACCGCAGTGCCAATATAGCCGGAATTGAAGTCGATTTTTTCTTCTAATACTGAGCGCTTTCGACCTTGTGTCTTATTTTTTGCTGCTGACCAGAGTGAGTTGTTGATTGAAAGCGTTATGTCGGATGGCATTAGCCCTGTCACTGCTATAATAGTGGCAAAAGTAGCAAGACTAAAAAAAAGTGGCGTATCGCTTGTGGAAAAGCTCCATTGAATGTTGGGTAGAACGAGTGCTGTCGCAGTTAAAGTCCCTAGGGAAAGGGTGATAATGAAAAATTTATTTAATTTTTCAATTACCTTGTATCCTCCAAAAAATGTCAGCAGAGAGCACGCTAATATTAGTGTGGTTCCGATGAAAGAGGCTTCAAGTGAGATTGAAAAAATGCTCCCAGCTATCCCTGCCGTGGTGATTGCCATAGCGGCAGTAATCATTGTCATAATGGGCGCTTGTAATAGGATAAAAAGACCTACAACTGGCTTTCCAAATGTCTTTTGGTAACCTTCAATGAGCGAATTGCCTGTTGTTCCTACATAAAAGGGGCCAAACCAGAAGGCGGGATATTTAAGGACAATAGCCAAGATAATAACGGGCAGAAGAGCTAGGCCATACTCGGCACCAGCTCGTGTGGATTGTACAATATGAGACGTGCCTACTGCAGCCCCTGCGAAGAGTAGACCGGGCCCTAGGGATTTGAGGCTCGAGCTCCAATCTCTCCCTCTACTTTTTGGCTCTTTTTCTGTATAGTCTTTATAAGTCATGGCTTTTACTCTTCCGGTGGTGAGTTGCATTCAATACATGCTGGGTATTTGGCGCTTACTTACAACCTCTACCAAACTGCTAAAGAACTGTCGGTTCTAGGCTCAGTCCCCCCATAAAGTACGCCCGTGTTGGGGTCTCGTAAGATAACCTGACCTCTTCCAAACGTGATTGAATCCGTACTCTTGATTATATGGTGCCCGCGCCTCGAAAGAGCTTGAGCCAGGTGGTCTGGAAAGTGAGGCTCTACTTCAATTGTTTTGCCTTTAACCCATTTCCATCGAGGAGTATCTAGCGCAGCTTGGGGGTTTAAACCATCTACAAACATACCTGCTAATAATTGAACATGGCCTTGGGGCTGCATAAAACCACCCATGACGCCAAATGGGCCGATAGCCTTTCCCGCTTTAGTTATAAATCCAGGTATAATAGTGTGATAAGTTCTCTTGCCAGGTTGTAGTGAGTTATAGTGATTGGAGTCTAGCGAAAATGACCACCCTCTGTTTTGCAGGCTGATGCCTGTCCCTGGTACCACCACTCCGGAACCGAAGTTTTTAAAATTACTTTGAATGAACGACACCATGTTGCCATCTTTATCTGCTGTGGCTAAGTAAACCGTGCCACCTGTGATGGGGTTACCATTGACTGGGTCAATTGCTTCCTGGCTAATCAACTCTTTTCTTTTTTCTAAGTAACTCGGTAAGAGTAAATCCTCTACGCTTACTCCCATTGCTGAGTGTTCAGTGACGAACTTTAAGCCGTCAGCATATGCAAGTTTTGTGGCTTCTATACGCTGATGCAAAGTCTCTACAGGATCACCTGAGACTTTCTCAGACAGGCTATCTAACATGGCTAGTGCTTGTAGAGCGATGATGCCACTACCATTGGGAGGGATCTCCCAAATGTCGTAACCACGAAAGCGGGTAGATATAGGGCTTACCCACTCAGGGGTCATTTTCATGAGGTCATCTTTTCTTAGGAACCCTCCACTGTTTTGACAAAACGTTTCTATCTCGTTTGCCAGTTCCCCTTGGTAAAAAGCCTTTGCCTCTGTCTCCGCGATCAAGGTGAGAGTGTTTGCATGATCTTCCGACTTCCAAACTTCACCGGGACATGGGGCTTTTCCATTGGGAGCAAAGGTTGCATACCAAGCGTCAAATATTGGGTCTTGGTAAACCTTGTACTCGTCATAGGCTTCTTCCCACAGTTGATGAACGGTGGGAGACACGGGAAAGCCGCGACGGGCTATTTCAATGGCAGGCGTTAACAACTCTTTAAACGGAAGGTTTCCAAACCGTTTTGATAGTCCAATCCAGGCGGCAGGAGCCCCCGGAACCGTAATGGGAACCATACCATGCAAGGGCATTTCCTTATGGCCCAGTGCTTTAACAGCATCAATTGAAATTGACGCTGGTGACTTGCCGCTAGCGTTTAAGCCATGCATTTCACCATCTATCCAAACGATGGCGAATGCATCTCCGCCGATACCATTTGATGTAGGTTCAACAACGGTAAGAGCTGCGGCTGTCGCGATAGCTGCATCAACGGCATTTCCGCCGTTTTTAAGGATTTCCAGCCCAACTTGAGCCGCTATGGGCTGAGACGTTGCAACCATCCCTTGATTGCTCATGCTTACCATGCGGCGTGACGAGTTAGGATAGTAAAGTGAATCCCCGAACATAAGGCCTCCTAATATGTTGATTTTTAAGTTTTAAATATATGAGAACGGGTTTTATCGTTTTATTTATAAAAATCGATTTTGTCCTTTTTCTCATTTGCCTATATTTGTTTCTTGTCTTAGCGTGCCAAAAACTTGATTCAGGTAGCCTGTAGTTGTAAAAAAGTAGATCTGAGTAACAGGAGAATACGGAACTTTCTACATTATTTTTCATGCATATTTAATGCGGTTTATGACTTGAGTCTTGGTATTGCCTTTACCTAAAAAAGCAATTGGTGACTCATTGGTAAGAAAGTAATGTTACGTCTTTACACACCTTGTATTTCGTGTAGTTGTTTGAAAATAAAGATGTTATAAAGTAATAGATGTGATTATCGACATACCATAAACCTTACCAGTGATCTGTACTTCAGCTTTAAGGTTGCGATTATTCTGGAAGTGCATCAAGCGGGGTTTCGGAACCTGAGCCGTTCGAGGCAAGCAGTGGGAGTTCCTGCTAATTGGGTTTGGAATGCGCAATTAAGGTGCACACAACATCTGCGGGAAGTTGTGGAGTCATTGTCCTGGAGTGAGCCATGCATCCTGAGCTCTGCATACGGCACTCTAGAGCAAAAATGCTGGCAAGTATCAACAAGAATCTACGGCTTAAATACTTTATATCTAAGATGAATGTGCGTTAAATATTCTTATTATATAAAGCTAATCCGTTAATATGGCGCGTAAGTTGCTTGACTAAAAAAACTTACAATAACCTTACGGTCAAGGAGAGTCATGATGAGCGTTGAGCAATTGCTTATCCAAGAACCTGCAACCAGTGGCGCGTTCTTCGAGTGCCAAACCCACGATATAATTGAGCATGCACAGACGCCCAGCGGGTGGACGCTCAATTATGAACAGGTGTCGGCCGGTAAGTTTTTAGGGCAAGTGTGTCAATTACAGCTACCTAATATTCAAATTATCGAAGATAAAACCAATCAGGCGATGATTAAAAGTGGAGAAGCCTTTAAAAACTCAATTTGTTTTAGTGTTTCAACTAATCAAAGCCCATCCGACCTGGTTTGTCTCGGCAATGTTTTTACATCCCCCGGGCTTCTTGTCTCCGATTCCCAGAACTTACCTGAATTAAGAACACCTGCGGGGTTGAGAGTGTTTAACTTAAGTGTGCAAAAGGATTTGCTAATCGAGTATATAGTTAAGCAGAATTTGGCATTTGAGCCAGGCTGTTCTCCCTATTTCTTCCCCTTCGATAATTCGCAAGGCCAGAAAGTGATAGCCCAGGCCACTGAGCGAATCTTCTTGTTAAGTAAGCAGGGAAAACTCGTAAAACCGGTACACAAGAAAAATGCTCAGGATTTACTGTTGTTGCACCTTCTGGATGCGAGTGAAACGGCTTGTTTGCCTCCCATTTCTTCGACACGAAAAAAGCAGATGGTTGATCGCGCTCGAATTTACGCGATTGAGCATAGCGACACTCCCTTCTCCATTATGGACTTATGCAACCATGTAGGGGCCAGTCGAAGAAAACTGCAATACTGTTTTCAGGATGTACTTGGCATTAGCCCAGTGTCGTTCCTGCGTATTCTCCGGCTCAATGCTGTTCATAAAGCGTTATGCACTGGGGGTGAAGAGAAGCAGATCCAGGATATAGCTGCAGAGTGGGGATTCTGGCATTTGGGCCACTTTACCTCGGATTACCGCAATCTATTTGGGGAACGCCCCTCAGATACGCGCAGCAGAACAAAAAGCAAGTTTGCCAATCTCGGATAACGCCCTTGTTGGGGTCGTCATAAGCTGAAATGGCTCATTCAGAGACATAGAGGCAATATCATGACTCCAAGAAAAACAATGCTAACCCGCATTTTATTGACACTAACCTTCGGCTATTCAGCGGCTTCCCTGGCAACCGAGAATGGCTCGCCGACGACCGCAATGGGATTGCTTGATTTTGGCGCAGGCTACCTACCACCCACAACCGACAATGGAACCCTGGGTTTTAGAACGGCGTATTACTCAACGGATGCCCAAAAGGATAACGATGGAAATGATACGGGTAATGATTTCTCGTTAGATGTCCTTTCGCTCTCGCTTGCCTATATCTATATGACGGATCAAAAAGTGCTAGGCGCCCGGTACGGCTTTGGGGCAGTCGCCCCTTTTTTCAAAATGGACGCCGATCTACAGGTAGAGCGTGGCGGAATGACGCTGTTCAGTGACGAAGCAGATGTCTTTGAACTGGCGGATATCCAGGTTTTACCAATGTTACTACAGTGGATGCCAAGTCCTAATTTATCGGTTCTTGCTCTGTTCCAGATTCAGACGCCTACAGGTGACTACGACTCTGAGCGTCTCGTCTCCCCCGGATTAAATCGTTGGGCATTTACGCCTCAAGCGGCGTTTACCTATGTCAGCGAACAGGGATATGAGGTCTCTTCTTCTTTCCAGCTTGACTTTAATACGCGTAATAAAGACACCGACTATCGGAGTGGTACTGAGTATCGCCATGAGTTCGCGGTTGGCAAGCATGTTGGTCCGTGGACAGTCGGTGTCGGCGGCTATCACTACCAGCAAATTACCGATGATGATGCCCCAGGATTGGAAGGCGGTAATCGTGCTTCGGTCTTTGCTGCCGGACCTGCCATTGGCTTCTTTGACCCAGGGTCGTCAATTCCGCCAATACGCTTCCATGCATATAAGGAGTTTGGTGCCCAGAACCGTACCGAGGGCTACAACATTGCTTTAACAACGTCATTCAGTTTCTGAGGGGGTTCTAATGAGCAATATACCTTTAACCCGTGAAGCGGGGCGGTCTCAGGGGGCGGTGTTGGTGCTGGGTAGCAGCCTGACCATCATGGGATCCGTCATGGTGGCGCCCATCATTCCGAAGCTGATCGCGGAATTTGCGGCCAGCGAACCTCGCGTCGAGGTGCTTGCACCGCTGGCGATTACCGGCCCGGCATTAGCCATTGCTTTATTCGCCCCATTGGCGGGTTGGCTGGCGGATGGCTTTGGTCGAAAACTAATTTTGATCTTTGCGACGTTGCTTTATGCGCTGCTAGGCGCTGCACCCGCGCTACTCAATGATCTTCAGTCGATCGTTATTGCCCGCTTTCTTTTTGGTATTAGCGAAGCCATGGTGATGACCTGTTGTACGGCGTTAATTGCCGACTATTGGCAGGGTGAGCGCAGGCTCCGTTATATCAACGCTCAGGTAATCTCTATTGCGCTTGTGGGGTCTGTGTTCTTTGTTATTGGTGGCGCTTTGGGTGAGCAATCCTGGCGTACGCCTTTCTACCTTTACCTGCTTCCTCTACTGCTCGTTATACCCATGATGAAGCTGCTATGGGAGCCTGTTTCGCGTTCGGAACAGGGGGTTGAGCCCGATAACAAACGCATTGATGTGGTTGCTTTGGTGGTCGGCTACCTGTTGATTTTTGGTGGCATGGTGTTGAGCTTTGTCGTGCCAGTGCAAACGCCGAGACTAATGGTTCAGCTTGGTATTCTGTCAAGCACGCTGATTGGCATGGCGACAGGCGCCGGCCTGTTGGCATCGCTCATGGGCGCCCTGGTGTGGCCGCTTATCAGGAGAACCATCGGTATTAAATGCACCAACGCCTTGCTACTCGTGTTCATGTCCTCGGGGCTTATGCTCCTTATCAACGCCGGCTCACTTACAGGGATTCTTGTTGCGGTGGTCATACATGGTTTAGGCGCAGGGTTGTTAGTCCCCAATGCGATTACCCCGGTAATGAATGCGTTAAACAAGCGCCAAAATGGGCGGGGAATGGGCGGGTTCACCTCCTGCCTTTATTTAGGCCAGTTTGTGAGTCCTTTATGTGTGGCACTGCTGATTTCGCTGACCGGCGCCCTGACGCATGCGATTGCCATGCTGGCAGTCATCGGTTTTGGGTTAGGGGCAGTTTGGTTAATTTACGCCTTGTTTGCCAAGCAGAGCGGCACTTCTCCTTTAACTACCACAGCTCATAAGTGATATTAAAATGACACGCGATATTCACACGATAATGGATAGCCAGGATGGCGTTGGCCTGGCTGATAAGGTGCGGCAAAAGGAAGTCAAGTCGACTGAACTGGTAGAGGCGGTCATCGAACGTTTGGAAGCCGTCAATCCTAAACTCAATGCATTAGCAGAGCCGCTATATGAGCAAGCGCTGAATGCTGCTAAAGGAGAGATCGATACGCAGCAGCCATTTTGCGGTGTGCCTACCTTTGTGAAAGATCTTTTTTCGCCTCTTAATGGCGCCAGGATGGCGAGCGGCTCCTTTGCGTTGGGAGAGGCGCGCGCGGAAATCGATTCTGAGGCCGTAGCGCGGCTGCGCCGGGCGGGCTGCATCTTTGTGGGCACTAGTACCTCGCCTGAGTTTGGCACTTCTTACACGACTGAGTCCAGCCGGTTTGGGGCTACCCGTAACCCCTGGAATCTGGAGAGAAGCGTAGGGGGCTCGAGTGGCGGGGCCGCTGCTCTGGTGGCGTCAAGAGTGGTGCCTTTTGCACACGGCAATGATGGCGGCGGCTCCCTCCGGGTGCCGGCATCTTGCAGCGGCATTTTTGGCCTTAAGCCCACGCGGGGCAGAATGCCATCAGGCCCGATGGTGGGAGAGGGCTGGGGAGGCATGGGAACGCCTCATGCGATGACAGTGTCTGTACGCGACAGCGCAGCGTTACTCGATGCTACCAGCGGTGCTGATCTAGGCGCACCCTATGCCGCTCCGGAACAGCGAAGCTCATTTTTGAGCGCCGTAGGAAGATCGCCTGGTACGCTGCGTATCGCACTGGTGGAAAGCATGACGCCCTGGGAGTCGGGTGCCGAAGCTCGAGAAGCTGTCCAGCTTACTGCCAAGTTGTGCGAGTCACTGGGGCATCGTGTCGAATCGGTAACGCTGCCGGTGAACTTACCTGAGTTCATTCATAATACCTTCAGCATCATCGCGCCCAATACACAGAATTTTATAAATACCCTCGGTGAGATGCGTGGATCCCCTGTAATGGATAGCGAACTGGAGCCCCGTACCAGAGTGATGTTGAGGGAGAAGGGCCGGATCGACGCAACAACCTACGTCGCCGCCATTGAATACATGCATGCCCTAGGCCGTTCGATGGCAGGTTTTATGGAGGACTACGACCTGATTCTAACCCCGACCCTGACGCGTAAGCCGCCGCTCATTGGGGAACTGGATGCCTTTGACGATACCCTTTGCCTTGAGGACATCATTAATCAATTCCATAGCTACTCACCCTTTACGGCTATTTTTAACGCGACCGGTCAGCCGGCCATGTCAGTACCGTTATATTGGACCAGTGACAGCCTGCCAATAGGCAGCCATTTTGCCGCTCGGTTTGGGGACGAGAGCACGCTGCTTTCATTAGCCGCTCAGTTGGAAAGCTCGCACCCTTGGGCAAATAAGCTGCCACCCGTCAATGCAATGGCGCGATAAAACACATTGGTGAGATTGGCTGTAAGGCAGCCGTGGTCGTTACTAAGCAGGCGTTGATAACTTATCCTCACCCCTTGCCAGCTAGGCGGTGGGGATAAGTTGGTCAGGGAATGGCTGTTTCAGGGCGTATAAGAGTAACTACAGGTCGTATTGATGGCGGCCGCTTTTGCGCATTTGGTTAGTCTAAAAGTGTTTATCCAACGCTAGGACTTTCCTGATGGCACATAATTCACAACACCCTGCCCAGTGTAATATTAAAAGTATTTTCAGTGTCGCTGTTGTTTTAGGCGCCTGTTTTGTTAGCGGGCAAGCCTATTCCCAGTCAGTGAATATGGACTTTTCCAACGAATATAACGCTAATTCGATACATGCCCAGGGCGATGCGTATTTTATCGATAGCGTACGCGAACTGACCAACGATGACGTAAACATCACGCTGCATACGGGCGGCGCGCTTGGCTTTAATTCCGGAGACCATTTTTACGCGGTGGCCGATGGCGCGATTGAAATAGCCGATACGCTGTCTGGCACCATGAGCGGTATTGATTCCATTTTCCTGCTTTCCTCACTCCCTTTTATCGTTGAAGACATTGAGGATGCGCGCCACCTTTATGAAATCGCTAAACCCCATTACGAAGCCGTGTTCGAAGAGAATGATCAGATATTGCTCTATGCTTCGCCTTGGCCGCCCAGTGGCATCTGGTCGCAAAATGCCATCAACGACCAAGCTGATTTAAGTAATCTGAAGATACGCACCTTTGACCGTAACGGAACCGAAACTTTCCGCAATGTGGGGGCCGCCCCTGTCAGCCTTTCCTGGGGGGATGTGGTTCCACAGTTGGCGACCGGGGGAATTACCGCTGTTCTCACCTCGGCCGAAGCCGGCGCCAATGGCAGTTTCTGGGAGCACCAGGATCACTTTGCCGCCATTCAATATGCTATTCCGCTCAACATGGTTCATATGAACAAGAGCGCGTTTGATGCATTAAGTGCCGAGCAGCAGGACGCCATTCTTGAAGCAGCCCGGCTGACCGACCTGCATAACTGGGAAACGGTCGAAACCCGCACCGCTGAAAACTACCAAACACTCAGTCAGCATGATGTCACTATCAATGATGCCGTTTCGCCCGCGCTTACCGATGCCCTTGCTCAGGCAGCCTCCAGCGTTGTGGAGAATTGGCTGGAATCTGCAGGTGATAGGGGCCAGGAGATCTTGGGCCAGTTCCGGGGTGAATGATGGGCTTATTTCGATTTGCCGAGCGCCTTTCGATGCTGCTGAACCGTGTCGGCGCATTGATTGCCGTGGTTCTGATCATCTATATGCTGGGCCATATCATGCTGGAGATACTTCTGCGGTCGCTGGGTAAGTCCACCTTTATCATGGATGAATACATCGGCTATGCCGTCGCCATCATGACGTTTTTAGGCCTGCCCTATGTCCTTGAAAGGGGAGGTCTGATTCGGGTCTCCCTGATCCTGGATCGCGTTCCCCAGAAATACCACTGGCCGCTGGAGCTATTCAGCAGCGTGATAACGGCAAGCTGCTTTATCTGGATCTCCCTATTCTGGTTGCAAAACGTACAGCGCAGCTATAGCAGGGGTGTTACCAGCGATACCCTTGCTGAAACCCCTATCTGGTTGCCGGAGGGCGCGGTTCTTATTTGCATGTGGTTAATCTCGCTAACCCTGGTCGTCCGCGCAATCAAGATCGTTTTACTACGCTCGCGTTATTTAGCAAACGCCCCATAACCACAAACTGACAAGGTAGCGATCATGGAGATTTTTTGGGTTGCCGTCGGCGTTGCTGCTCTACTGCTGTTTTTCCTGTCGATGGGAACTTGGATTTTTGCCTCGATGCTGGCGGTTTCCATAGGCTCGCTCTGGCTGCTTGGGGACTTTGACGCGGATCGAATCGGCCTGATTTTTTCCCGTATTCTGTATCGCGCCAGTAATAGCTGGGAGCTTTCAGCAATCCCGTTGTTTATTCTTATGGGGGAGTTGATCTTTCGCTCCAATCTCTCCGAGCGTTTGTTCAAGGGGCTAGTGCCCATTACTAGCCACCTCCCAGGCGGCATACTGCATACCAATGTTCTGGGTTGCACATTATTTGCAGCGGTTAGCGGCTCCAGCGCGGCAACTACTGCAACTATCGGTAAAATCACGACCCAAGAGCTGAAAGCGCGAGGTTATAACCGCAACCTGTCGATCGGCTCGCTTGCTGGCGCAGGCAGCTTGGGTTTACTCATTCCTCCATCGATCGTCATGATTGTGTACGGTGTCCAGGCTGAAGTATCGATAAGCCAACTGTTCATGGCTGGCGTCGTTCCAGGCCTGCTGATCGCCGCCCTTTATAGTGGATACATTATTCTGTGTGCGTGGAAGAACCCCTCGCTTGCCCCAAAGCAGGAAATTCCCGGACAAACGCTGTTACAGTCACTGTTACTGCTATTGCCCATTTTGGTGCTGATTTTCATCGTTATTGGCTCGATTTACAGCGGTATTGCTACCCCCTCAGAGGCTGCTGCCGTGGGCGTGACCGCTACCTTGGTTCTGCTGGCTATTGAGCGGCAAATCAATATTTCCTTGCTCATCGAGGCTTTTCGAGGAACCCTGATGACGACCATTATGGTATGTAGCCTGCTGGTGACAGCCATGCTGTTATCAACGGCGATGGGGTATCTGCACTTGCCGCGAGAGCTGGCTAGCTGGATTGCTGCACAGAACCTGAGCCCAATGTTATTACTGCTGGCACTGGCCGTGTTTTATATTTTATTGGGCCTGTTTCTGGATGGTATTTCCATCACCGTCATGAGCCTGCCGATCACGCTGCCGATTGTCCTGCTCGCAGGATTCGATCCAATTTGGTTCGGTATTTTCCTGATTATCATGATCGAACTGGGCCAAATCACGCCACCGGTTGGTTTTAATCTATTTGTGTTACAGAGTCTGACAGGCGAAAGCATCAGCCGGGTTGCGTGGGCCTCGTTGCCCTTCTTCCTGCTAATGTGTTTTGCTGCGCTTATCATAAGTATTTGGCCTCAAGTGGCGCTTTGGCTACCTCATTTTATGGCAGGCTGAATAAAGGAGCAGGTTGCTCGGAGCGCACCGGCATTTGCAGGCGCGATGACAGTCGTTTAGCCGATTGTCTGACGCTCATTATGTACGGAGACTGCCTGCTGAGACGCTTCGCAGGCTAACGACGCCATTACCAAGGCGCTCTGTTCCCACACCGCCTACAAGGCGTATCTTTCCTCCCCTCTCAATGGTTTCGGAAGCGACCTCCAGTGTTGCATTTGCGACTGATCGCCAGATTCGCGTGATAGTGTTGTCGCTTTCCGTCCTGTTCATGCCAATATACGACCAAAGAGCAATGCCACCCCTGCACAAGTGAGTATTCACTGCTGTGATAGGAAACTAAAAGACGCCAGCGACACCTATATACTAATAAGAAAAAAATCGATGATGTAAAGGTGACGGAGGGTAAAACCATGACATCAAATCAAGCAAAAGACCCGACAGCAAATACCAATCGTGCGGGCGAACCGCAAACCCTTGGCTTTCTACTGTTAGATAATTTCACACTGATTTCTCTGGCATCGGCAATAGACCCTTTGCGGATGGCTAATCAACTGGCTGGGCGCGAGCTGTATCGCTGGTATACCCTGACACAGGATGGCCTTCCCGTACGCGCCAGTGATGGCCTGCAGGTGACGCCGGATGCCTCTATGCATACCCCTCTATCGCTTGAGTGGGTGGTTGTTTGTGGCGGGGTTGGCCCTCATCACAGTGTCAATCGCGAGCATGTGCGCTGGCTTCAGTCGCAGTCGCGTCAGTTAAAACGCTTAGGCTCGGTATGTACGGGCAGTTGGGCGCTAGGTCAGGCGGGATTGCTGGATCACTATCAAACCAGTGTGCACTGGGAGTGTTTGGCATCCATGCAGGAGGCGTTCCCCAACGTCATTCTGACGCCGCACCTTTTCTCTATTGATCGTGATCGATTTACCGCTTCTGGCGGCACTGCGCCGCTCGATATGATGCTCAACCTGATTGCTCACGACCATGGGCGCGAGCTTTCGGCAGGCATCTCCGAGATGTTTATCTATGAACGCGTGCGTAACGAGCAGGATCAGCAGCGGGTACCTCTGAAGCACGTGTTGGGCACCACTCAGCCTAAGTTGTTAGAGATTGTGGCGTTGATGGAATCCAACCTGGAAGAGCCCATCGAGCTCGATGAACTGGCAAGCTATGTGAATGTTTCACGGCGCCAGTTGGAGCGGTTGTTCCAGCGTTATTTGCTTTGCTCACCATCTCGCTATTACCTCAAGCTGCGTTTGGTGCGCGCGCGGCAATTGCTCAAGCAAACGCCCTTGTCGATTATCGAGATTGCCTCTGTTTGCGGTTTTGTGTCCACGCCCCATTTTTCCAAGTGTTATCGTGAATACTTTGGTGTACCGCCGAGAAATGAGCGCTTGGGGGTGCATGACCGGCAAGGAAGTAACCTTGCTAAGTCGCCATCGTTAATTCAGCGATGGGGGGGTGAGCCTTACAAAAGCGAACCTCTTTCGAGTGCCCAACAGGCGCTTGCCCATGCCCAGGGTGAGCCTACCTTTGCCAGCGTGCCGCTACTGCGCTGATAGGTACTTCGTCGCCACTATTTCAAACCTGTTGCCCACCTCCGGGCAGCAGGTTTTTTTAGTAGCTGCTATCACTAAAGTACTCCTCCTCCTCTACAAAGGATAGCGGGTGCGTGGGTAGTGGTCGTGTTCACGACACTATGACGCTTTTGGAATTTCCGCCGTCGTTTCCAAGAGCAGTCCAATCCAACGTCAGCGCTATGCTCGCTACATTAACCAATGTTGGAGCTTAGCTATGACCCCCTCTGAACTGCACAATGACGCCATTGTCATTGATGGTCTGATCATCGCCAAATGGAACCGAGAGCTGCTTGAGGACATGCGTCGCGGCGGTCTTACTGCGGCTAACTGCACTGTCTCCGTTTGGGAGGGATTTCAGGCCACGGTCGATAATATCGTCAAGTCCAACCAGTTGATGGCGGAGTGTAGTGACCTGGTGCGCCCTGTTCGCACCACCGCTGACATCACTCGCGCCAAAGAAGAGGGCAAAACCGGCATCATCTTCGGCTTTCAGAATGCCCATGCCTTTGAAGACCAAATTGGCTACGTTGAGATCTTCAAACAGCTGGGCGTGGGTATCGTACAGATGTGCTACAACACCCAGAATCTGGTGGGGACCGGCTGCTACGAGCGTGACGGCGGCCTGTCTGGCTTCGGCCGCGAAATCGTTGCCGAGATGAACCGGGTTGGCATCATGTGCGACCTTTCTCACGTCGGTGCCAAGACCTCTGAAGAGGTCATTCTTGAGTCCAAAAAGCCAGTTTGCTACTCCCACTGCCTGCCCTCCGGCCTCAAAGAGCATCCGCGCAACAAATCCGATCAAGAGCTGAAGTTCATAGCCGACCACGGCGGTTTTGTTGGTGTCACCATGTTTGCGCCGTTCCTCAAAAAGGGCATCGACTCAACCATCGAAGACTACTGCGAGGCGATCGAGTACGTCATGAATATCGTCGGTGAGGACGCTATCGGCATCGGTACCGATTTCACCCAAGGGCATGGTCAAGAGTTTTTCGAGTGGCTGACCCACGACAAGGGCTACGCCCGTCGCCTCACTGACTTTGGCAAGATCATCAATCCCAAAGGAATCCGCACCATTGGGGAGTTCCCCAATCTCACCGAGGCACTCCTCAAGCGCGGCTTAAGTGAGACCCAAGTGCGCAAGATCATGGGAGAGAACTGGGTGCGCGTACTCAAGGATGTGTGGGGCGCCTGAGGATACCGCCATAGCAAGGGACGGGCGCCAGAGGTAAAGCCGCATAGTGCCCTGACACGCGGCTTTACCGGCGATAGGCCTACGAGGGGGCGCTGTGAATCCCTCCCTGGACGCTACTTTTGCCATCCATGGCAAAAGACCCCCTCTACGGCCTATCCCCGGTGCCGCTTCCCTTGCAGAACGGCTGCTTAGCTACTTCATAACAATCAGCAAGATTTGAGGAATACAACCGTGACCAAACTGGCCCCCGCACTGCCCATCGAAGTGGATAGCGAAACAGGTGTTTGGACGACCGATGCTCTGCCTATGCTCTATGTGCCACGGCACTTCTTTATCAATAACCACGTAGCCGTAGAAGAGGCGCTAGGTGCTGAGAAGTATGCCGAAATTCTTTATCACGCAGGCTACAAGAGCGCCTGGCACTGGTGTGAGAAAGAGGCCGAGCTACACGACATTAGCGGAGAGGCGGTATTTGAGCACTACATGACCCGCCTTTCCCAGCGCGGTTGGGGGCTATTCATTACTGAACAGATTGATCTCGACTCGGGCACTGCTCAAGTACGACTTGAGCACAGCGCTTTTGTTTACCAGCTTGGCAAAACCGGGAACAAGGAAGAGTACATGTTCACCGGTTGGTTCGCCGGTGCCATGGATCAAATCCTCGCTGCCCGCGGAAGTTCACTGCGTACCGTTGCTGAGCAGACGCAGAGTGCAGCCGAACCTGGCTGTGATGTAGGCATCTTCGCCGTCCAGCCGCTGACCGACGCTGCCCGCTAACTGGGGTACGAGGAGAGACAAACATGGCATTCGACGCAATTTTCGAGCCGATCGAGATCGGTAAGCTGACTATCCGCAACCGTGTGGTCAGCACCGCTCACGCCGAGGTGCATGCCACCGACGGCGGTATGACTACTGAGCGCTACGTCAGGTACTACGAGGAGAAGGCCAAAGGTGGTTGTGGCCTGTGTATTTGTGGTGGCTCATCGGTGGTCTCCATCGATAGCCCTCAGGGCTGGTGGAGCTCGGTAAACCTGTCTACTGATCGCATTATTCCGCACTTCCAGAATTTGGCCGATGCCGTGCATAAGCATGGCGGCAAGATCATGATCCAGATTACCCATATGGGGCGCCGCTCCCGCTGGGACGGTTTCGACTGGTCGACCCTGGTATCACCCTCCGGTATCCGTGAGCCGGTGCACCGCTCGACCTGTAAGACCATTGAGGAAGAAGAGATCTGGCGTATTGTCGGCGACTTTGCCCAGGCCGCACGCCGGGCTAAGGAAGGGGGCCTCGACGGTGTTGAGCTCTCTGCCGTGCACCAGCATTTGATCGATCAGTTCTGGAGCCCACGGGTCAACAAACGTGAGGACGAGTGGGGCGGTAGCTTCGAGAACCGTATGCGCTTCGGTATGGAAGTGCTTAAAGCCGTACGTGCTGAAGTGGGCGACGACTTCTGTGTCGGCATGCGCATTTGCGGCGACGAGTTCCACCCAGACGGTCTTTCTCACGACGATATGAAGCAGATCGCCGCCTACTACGATGCCACCGGTATGGTGGACTTCTTCGGCGTTATCGGTTCTGGCTGCGACACTCACAACACCCTGGCCAACGTTATCCCTAATATGTCCTACCCGCCGGAGCCTTTCCTACACCTGGCGGCGGGGATCAAGGAAGTGGTGAACGTCCCGGTGATCCACGCCCAGAACATTAAAGACCCCAATCAGGCCCAGCGTATCCTCGAAGGGGGCTACGTCGACCTGGTGGGCATGACCCGAGCACATATTGCCGACCCTCACCTGATCGCCAAGATCAAGATGGGCCAGATTGATCAGATCAAGCAGTGCGTGGGCGCTAACTACTGCATCGACCGCCAGTACCAGGGGCTTGACGTACTGTGCATTCAAAACGCCGCGACATCCCGTGAATACATGGGCCTGCCCCACATCATTGAGAAAACCGAGGGCGCCAAACGCAAAGTCGTCGTAGTAGGCGGTGGCCCCGGCGGTATGGAGGCAGCTAGGGTAGCCGCTGAACGCGGTCACGATGTCACTCTGTTTGAGGCCGCTGACGCCTTGGGCGGGCAGATCACGATTGCCGCCCAGGCCCCACAGCGCGATCAGATCGCTGGTATCACCCGCTGGTACCAGCTAGAACTGGCGCGGCTGAAAGTCGACCTGCGTCTGGGCACCCGCGCCGATGAGGCGACGCTGCTCGATCTGCGCCCGGATATCGTGGTGCTTGCCACCGGTGGCCAGCCCTTCCTTAGCCAGCACCCAGAGTGGGGCTACTCGGAGAATGCCGAGGAGAGCCTGGTGGTCAGCACCTGGGATATTCTCTCAGGCAAAGTGGCGCCAGGTAAGAACGTGCTGATTTATGACGCCATTTGCGAATTCTCCGGCGTCTCGGCGGCGGATTTTCTCGCCGATAAGGGCGCCAAGGTGGAGATCGTCACCGACGATATCAAGCCCGGCGCGGCGGTGGGCGGTACCACCTTCCCCACCTACTACCGCAGCCTCTACGAGAAGGAGGTGATCATGTCCTCCGACCTGATGCTGCATAAGGTTTACCGCGAGGGCGATGGCCTGGTGGCGGTGCTCGAAAATGAGTACACCGGGGCTTTGGAAGAGCGCGTGGTTGATCAGGTAGTGGTCGAGAACGGCGTGCGCCCTGATGAAGCGCTCTACTACGCCCTCAAAGAGCAGTCCCGCAACAGAGGGCAGGTGGATCTGGAAGCACTCTATGCAATCCAGCCGCAGCCTTGTCTGAGCGAGTCAGGAGATGGTTTCCTGCTGTTCCGACTAGGCGACTGCACGGCACCGCGTAATACCCATGCGGCCATCTACGATGCCTTGCGAATCTGCAAGGACTTTTGACCTGAGCGAGAGCCGGGGCGCCGGGGGCAGGCCGTAGCGAGGGTCTTTTGCCAGGGCCGTAAAACAGTTCCATACGTTTACGGCATTTCCGCCATCCATGGCGGTCAGATGGCAAAAGTAGCGCCCAGGGATGGGTTTACAGCGCCCTCGCGTAGGTCTGCCGCCGGAGCAGCGCCGCCGCCAAAGCCAACAAAGATGAGGTGAGCACCATGCTCGAAACGCTCTTGCCGATACTGATTTTTACTGCCCTGGCCCTGGCAGTAATCGGCGCTGTACGCCGTATACGCCTGTGGCGTCAGGGGCGCCCATCGCGGGTGAACCTGTTCAAGGGATTGGTGGCCCTGCCACGCCGCTATTTGGTGGATCTGCACCATGTGGTGGGGCGCGACAAAATGATCTCCAACACCCACGTGGCCACCGCCGGTGGCTTCGTGGCCGCCGCCGTGCTGATGATCCTGGTGCACGGTCTGGGGATCGCCAACCCATTGCTAGGCGGATTACTGCTACTGGCGAGCGCCTCCATGTTCGTTGGTAGCCTCTTCGTGGCACGGCGGCGGCTTAACCCTCCTGCTCGGCTCTCCAAGGGCCCCTGGATGCGCCTGCCCAAGAGTCTGATGGCGTTCTCGATAGGCGTCTTCCTGATCACGCTGCCCACGGTAGGTCTGCTGCCCGAAGGTTTGCTGGAAGGGAGCAGTAGTTGGCTGCTGGCGCTGGTATTAGCGGGCGTCGTGGCCTGGGGTCTGGGGGAAATGTTTTTTGGCATGACCTGGGGCGGGCCTATGAAGCACGCCTTTGCCGGTGCCCTGCATCTCGCTTTCCATCGCCGCGCCGAGCGCTTCTCCACGAAAAAAGGCGGCGCTGGCCGCTCAACGGGCCTCAAGGCGCTCAACCTTGAGGATGAAGCGGCGCCTCTAGGCGTGGAAAAGCCCGCCGACTTTACCTGGAACCAGCTGTTGGGCTTCGACGCCTGCGTGCAGTGCGGTCGCTGCGAGGCGGTGTGCCCGGCATTTGCCGCCGGTCAGCCGCTCAACCCCAAGAAGCTGATCCAGGACATGGTGGTGGGTATGGCCGGGGGCAGCGATGCCGCCTATGCCGGTTCCCCTTACCCTGGCAAGCCGGTAGGTGAGCACGCAGGCTCTCCTCATGGGCCCATCGTGGCGCTGGAAGGAAAAGCGTTGGTCGACGCCGATACGCTCTGGTCGTGTACGACCTGCCGCGCCTGCGTGGAAGAGTGTCCGATGATGATCGAACACGTGGATGCGATTGTCGATATGCGCCGCCACCTGACCCTGGAGCGCGGCAAAACGCCCAATAAAGGTGCCGAGGTGCTCGACAATTTGATCGCCACCGACAATCCCGGTGGTTTCGATCCTGGCTCGCGACTCAACTGGGCGGCGGATCTTAACCTACCGCTCATGTCAGATATTAAGCAGGTCGATGTGCTGCTGTGGCTAGGGGATGGCGCCTTTGATATGCGCAACCAGCGCACCTTGCGCGCACTGGTCAAAGTGCTGCGCGCCGCTGAAGTCGATTTCGCGGTGTTGGGTACCGAAGAGCGCGATAGCGGCGACGTGGCCCGGCGTCTGGGCGATGAGGCGACGTTCCAATCCCTGGCGAAGCGCAATATTGACACCCTGGCCAAGTATCGCTTCCTGCAGATTGTTACCTGCGATCCCCACAGCTTTCATGTGCTGGGCAATGAGTATGGAGAGCTAGGCGGACATTACGAGGTACGTCACCA
The DNA here is from genome assembly GCF_020595105.1 of Halomonas sp. FeN2. Lineage (NCBI taxonomy): Bacteria > Pseudomonadati > Pseudomonadota > Gammaproteobacteria > Oceanospirillales > Halomonadaceae > Halomonas > Halomonas sp. FeN2. The sequence goes on along the minus strand of NZ_CP074200.1, from coordinate 1,973,176 downwards.
TAGTACCTTTATCGCCGAACTATTTGATGCTGGTCGGTTGACCTTTGCCCCTTGGAAAGGTGGCAGCGTTACCTATCACGACCCGTGTTACCTGGGGCGCTATAACGGTGAATTTGATGCCCCCCGTAACGTGCTTAAGGCGCTGGGCATCGAGGTCAAGGAGATGGAACGCTCCGGCTTCCGCTCGCGCTGCTGCGGCGGTGGCGGCGGGGCACCGATTACCGATATTCCCGGTGAACGGCGGATTCCCGATATGCGCATGAACGATGTCAAGGAGAGCGGTGCTGAGCTGGTGGCGGTGGGCTGCCCGCAGTGTACCGCCATGCTGGAAGGCGTGGTGGATGCCAGCGCCGAAGTGCGCGATATCGCCGAACTGGTGGCCGATGCGCTGGTTGAGCGTTCCGCTGACGATGTGTCCGGCGCATCCCGCCGCACCACTGCATCGACGACTGCTGAAGAGGTGATCGTATGAGTGAAATTATTCGCCGCGACCCACGTCGTGAGTGGATCGCCCGAAACCGTCTGCACCCCGACAACGCCGCCGTGCTGGCCGCCCTGGGTGTAAACAGGGCCGGCGGAGCGGTCAGCGAATGGATGGGCCCCAGCGGCGTGGTGCGCAAAGATCCTCGTGCCGTCGGCTTTATCGGCCCCAATGGCGTCAAACGGATTGATCGTAGTGGCCTCCAGCAAGGGGGGCAGGCCACCGCGGCCACCACGGCGGCCCGCGATAGCCGCCGCACGGTGACCATTGATCAGCCCGCCTTCCTGGTGGCCGTGGTGCCCGACCTGACCGGCGGGCGTCTCTCCGGGCATGACAAGGATCTGCTGGGCCTGGCCCGGCGCGTGGCGGATGCCGACGCCGAACAGCCCGGCGCCGTGGTGGCGATCCTGTTTGGTGAGCATAAGGAAGAAGCGCTGGGCGAAGCCGGTATCGATCGCGTCGTGCATCTTGATGATGAGTTTTACGCAGGGTTTGCGCCTGAAGCGCGTCTGGCGGCTTTAAGCGCCGTCGAGCGGGAGATGACGCCGCGCTTCTGGCTATTGCCAGACTCACCCCTGGGCGGAGCCGATCTGGGGCGGCGGCTTGCCTTACGTCTGGGTGAACGCGCTGCCACTGGGGTGTGGCAGGTGGAAGCGGATAATGAGGCCTCTTTGGGTTGGCGCTGTACGGCCCGTGGCGGCGCTGGGAGCCTGGATATCCAGCGCCCTCTGCCGCGGGTTGCCCTGGCGCTGGCCGAGTGCGCCGAACCGGTGGATGAGACCCGGCATGCGGCCGAGCACCTGACTCTGACAGCGTCAATTCCCACCACTCTATCGCGCATTGAAGACCTGGGACAGGTGGCGGTGGATCCCGCCGGCGTGGCGCTGGCCGAGGCTGAGTTCATCCTCTCCGGTGGCAACGGCGTCAAGCAGTGGGACGCCTTCCACCATGCTGCGAAAGTCCTCGGCGCTACCGAAGGGGCCTCGCGTGTCGCGGTAGACGACGGCTTTATGGCCCGCGATCGCCAGGTGGGCGCTACCGGCACCTGGGTAACCGCCCGAGTTTATATGGCGGTGGGTATTTCAGGCGCTATCCAGCACCTGCAGGGCATTCAGCGCTGCGACAAGGTGGTGGCGATCAATCTCGATCCGGGGTGCGACATCATCAAGCGTGCCGACCTGGCGGTGATTGGTGACAGCACGCAAATTCTGGCCGCGCTAGTGGCCATGGTGGAACAGCAGCGGGGAGGGCAGCGCGATGCAGCCTGATCTACACCAAAAGCAACAACAGGGAATCGACGTGGCGGTGCTGGTCTCCATCGGCCGTCACCCTACCACCGGCCGTGCGAGGCGTGCTGAACAGGACGCACGGGGCCTGGAGCTTGCGCTGGCCATAGAGGCCGAGCTGCCGGGCACCCGGATCAGCATGCTCCACGCGGGTTCCCAGGACGATAGCAGCGAAGCGGCTCTGCGCGGCTACCTGGGCATGGGGCTCGAGTCCATGACCCTGCTCGAACAGCCCGAGGGCAGCGATGCCATTCTGCCCCTGGTAGAACATTTAGCCGCTACCTCGCCTCAGCTCGTGATCACCGGCGCCCGGGCAGAGCGCGGTGAAGGCTCTGGGCTTTTGCCCTATGCGTTAGCAGAGCATCTCGGTTGGCCATTGGTTAATAGTTTGGCGTCGGTAGAAAAGGTGGAAAATGGCGTGGTAACGCTGCTTCAGGCGTTGCCAAGGGGTCAGCGTCGCCGTCTCAAGGTGCGCCTGCCCGCCATCATTAGCGTGGATGAGGCAGCGCCGGTGGCGCGCCAGAGTGCCTTCGGCCCGGCGCGCCGGGCCACCTTTGCGATCACGACCACTACCTCCGAAGCCGACAGCGAGCTGGCCCAGTGGCATCTGGCCCCTGCACGTAAACGGCCTAAGCGTCTGAAAATCGTTAAAGCTGCGTCAGCCAGGGATCGCTTCAAGGCGGCAGCTTCCAAGTCGGAGGGCAAAGGCGGGCAGGTGCTCACCGACGTTACCCCCGAACAGGGCGCCGAGGCGATCTACAAGCTGCTCAAGGAAGAGGATGTGCTGCGCTGAACCAGCCTGTGCATCACGCCGCTAACCATCACTCAAGCCCACCTTTTTCAGGTGGGTTTTTCTATTGACCGGTAAAGCCCGGATAAAGCCGCAGGCGCTGCCTTTCCAGACGCAAGCCTATCCAGGCATGCACTACCAGCACCAGGATAACCACACCACCACCGAGTAGTGTCGAGGTCGTGGGTGTCTCCGCTAACAACCACCACACCCACAGCGTGCCCAATGCGGTTTCGACCAAATAAAACAGCGCCACCTCAGTAGACGGCAGGTAGCGGGTGGCGCTGTTGATCAGCACCGTGGCCAAGGGCATCTGCACCAGCCCCATCAGCGCCATTACGCCATAACGCTGGGCATCCAGCTCCAGCGGCGAGGCCATGGGCAGGGCAACCGCCGCCGAGAGCAACCCACCACCGGCAATCACCGTCATAGGATCAATCGCTGGATAGCGGCGCAGCAGGGTCAGGTTGCCGCCGATAGCTGCCGCGGCCGCCAAGGCATAAAGATTACCTACCAGCATCCCCATGGCCCCCTCGCCCATAAACACCAAACCCATGCCCAGCATGCAGACAGCAATGGCCACCAGGGTTCGCAGCGCGACTTTTTCGCCCAGGAAAATCCGTGAAAACAGCGCGGCAAACAGCGGCGCTGTACTTAGGATTACCACCACATTGGCCACGTTGGCGTTCATGACCGCCAGCACAAACAGGCTGGATATCAGGCCCAGCAGCAGCGCCGATGCCAGTGAGGAGAACGGGTTGCTGCTCAGTGTCACCAGCCGTTTGCCCGCCCAGCATAAAAGTCCCAGCACGCAGAACATCAATAAACCGCGCCAGAACACGATGGTCCAACCGTCGGCGCGCGCTAGGCGGATCAGCAAACCGTCAAAGCTGAGAAACACGACGCCCAGAACCACCATGAGCAGACCGCGCTGGTAAGGGCTTGACTGCATTGTCTTACTCCCGGTTGACACAAAAGAAAACCGCCCGCCGAATAGGCGGGCGGTTTAGAGTTGATTAGCTAGCGATTTTGGGCACCGCGTTGATCTGCTGCCACTCCTTGTGAAGCCCTTTGTAGAGGCTGAAACACATCAGCAAGAGAACCAACGTAAAGGGCAGTCCCGTAGCCACTGCGCCCGCCTGCAGTGCGCTAAGTGCGGTGCTTCCGCCGCCATACAGCAGCACGCCGGCAATCACGCCTTCAAGTGTTGCCCAGAATACCCGCTGGCTCTTGGGAGCATCGGTCTTGCCACCTGCGGTGATGTTGTCGATGACCAGCGAGCCGGAGTCTGACGAGGTAATAAAGAACACCAGCACCAGAATAATCGCCAGCGTCGACGTGATGCTGGTCAGGGGCAGCTGTTCCAGCATATGGAACATGGCAAGCGAAACGTCGCCAATGCCGTTAGCCAGTTCTCCTACGCCGTTTGCAGCCTGGAAAAGTGCCGTGCCGCCAAAGGCGCTCATCCACACCAGAGTGACCACTGTGGGTACCAGCAGCACCGCGATCAGGAACTCACGCACCGTGCGTCCCCGGGAAACGCGGGCAATGAACATGCCGACGAACGGAGACCAGGAGATCCACCAAGCCCAATAGAAGACGGTCCAGCCGTGGTACCAGGTGTCGTCCTCGCGGCCAATCCAGTTCGACAGCGGCAGCAGGTGGCTCACGTAGTCCAGCGCCGTGGTGCCAATTCCCGTCAGAATCATCAGGGTCGGCCCCGCCACAACCACAAACAGCAGCAGCGCCGCCGCGATGACCATGTTGATATTCGAGAACAGCTTAACGCCACCGTCGATACCCCGCCATACCGAGATCAGCGCAATTACCGTGACCACCACGATAATTGCCAGCTGGGTACCGATGGTATTAGGGACATCGAACAGATAGGCGAGGCCGCCAGCTGCCTGGGTAGCGCCAAACCCGAGTGAGGTAGCCAAGCCAAAAATGGTGGCCAGTACGGCAAGAATATCGATGATATGACCTGCCCAGCCACGCGTTCGCTCGCCTAGGATGGGGTAGAAAGCGGAGCGAAGCGTCAGCGGCAAGCCCTTGTTATAGGAAAAGAAGGCCAGCGAGAGTGCCACCACGCCATAAATGGCCCAGGGGTGCAGACCCCAGTGGAACATCGTCGCCCCCATGGCGGCGCTGGCGCCCTCCGGCGTCCCAGCCGGTACATTCAAGGGCGTTCCATACCAGTCGGTGTAGTAGGCTACGGGCTCAGCAACGCTCCAGAACATCAAACCGATGCCCATGCCCGCCGCAAACAGCATGGCAAACCAGGAGGTGCGCGAGTATTCCGGCTTTGCATCTTTGCCGCCTAGTCGAATCCGCCCGAGTGGCAGGCAGATCAGTACAAGGCAAAAGACCACAAAAATATTGCCAGCAATCATAAACAGCCAGTCGAAGTGTTCGATCGACCAGTTTTTGGCAAGCCCTAGGTGAGTATTAGCAGCATCTGGATAGACCAGCGCGTAGATAATAAACAGTAAGATGGCTAGAGCGGAAAGCGGAAAAACGGGGTTATGAAAGTCCAACCCCAATATCTGGGTATTGTCCTGTCCAGGCGACAGAACCGGGTCGTCATTGTTTTTCATTGGGTTTCCTTGGTGGCTCTTGTTAGATGTCGGCGTTGCATTACATTGCCGACGCTATGAATTGTTGGGCCTGTCGCAAAAGGGGAGTGTCGTGAAAGCGACCTCTATCTATTCATCTTGGCTAGGATGTCTTGAATAGATATGTGAGTGCCTTTTTGGGGTAAGTCCCAAGGCGCGGAGGGGATAGGGTGGGATAGCGCAATCAACCATCATGAACAGAACAATAAGCCACAGGAGCCAGCCATGAATGCAGCCAACCGCGGAGTGGTCTACAAGGGGCCGGGAGAGGTCGCCGTTGAGTCCATTGCCTATCCTGAACTCGCCCTCGGCAATCGCAAGTGCGATCACGGCGTGATTCTCAAGGTAGTTACCACTAACATCTGTGGCAGCGACCAGCATATGGTACGCGGCCGCACTACTGCACCATCGGGCCTGGTGCTTGGTCACGAAATCACCGGCCTGGTCGTCGAGTGCGGTCGCGACGTCGAGTTTATTCAACCCGGCGACCTGGTTTCTGTGCCGTTCAACATTGCCTGCGGTCGCTGCCGCAACTGTAAAGAAGGCCGCACCGGTATCTGCCTCAACGTCAATCCCGCCCGTCCTGGCGCCGCCTACGGCTACGTGGATATGGGCGGCTGGGTAGGCGGCCAGACCGAATATGTCATGGTTCCCTATGCCGACTTTAACCTGCTGAAGTTCCCGGATGCCGATCAGGCCATGGAGAAGATCAAGGATCTGACCCTGCTCTCCGATATCTTCCCCACGGGGTTCCACGGCTGCGTGACTGCCGGTGTTGGCCCCGGCAGCACTGTCTATATTGCCGGTGCTGGCCCCGTAGGTCTGGCGGCTGCGGTTTCCGCTCAGCTGCTGGGGGCGGCCTGTGTGATCGTCGGCGATATGGTCGAAGAGCGTCTGGCCCAGGCGCGCAGCTTTGGTTGTGAGACCATCGACCTGACCCAGGACGGCGATATGGCCGACAAGATCGAGGTGATCCTCGGCGAGCGTGAGGTCGATGCCTTTGTCGACTGCGTCGGCTTCGAGGCTCACGCCTGTGGCTGCAATCACGGTAAGGAAGCGCCCGCCACGGTACTCAATTCAGCGATGTCTTTGACCCGCGCGGGTGGGCAGATCGGCATTCCGGGCCTCTATGTGACCGAAGACCCAGGTGCGGAGGATGAGGCCGCTAAGCAGGGGTCTCTGAGCATGCGCTTTGGTCTGGGTTGGGCCAAGTCTCACAGCTTCCATACTGGACAGTGCCCGGTGATGAAGTACCATCGTCCGTTGATGCAGGCAATCCTGTTTGGCAAGGTCAATATTGCCGATGCGGTGAATGTCCAGATGATTACTCTGGATCAGGCACCCCAGGGCTATGCCGACTTCGATGGCGGCGCTGCTAAGAAATTCGTCATTGACCCCCATGGCAGCGTGGCTTAATAGCTTATTTAAGAAGTACTGCGTAAGTAAGTACTGAGCAACAAGGCCTGAGTAACAAGCCCTGACCCCTGGCTTAGGGCAGGTTAGTGCGACCCTAGACGGCGCCCCGCGGGGTGCCGTTTTTGTTCATTCGGTATAAAACCGATCAAGATAATAATGAGTACCCCATGACCGTCCAGACCGTGACCCCCAAGCGCCGCTTTCGCGGCAAGCCCCGCGGCCGTGATCTCGATCCCAGTCTTCTTGAGGGGTTGCGTGAACTGCTGGGCGACGAACGACAGAACGCCACGCTGCGCCGCCGCGACCTACTCATTGAACATTTACACAACATTCAGGACACCCGAGGCCATCTACTGCTGGCGGATTTGCGAGCCCTGGCGGCTTACATGAACTTGCCCATGGCGACCGTCTACGAAACGGCCACTTTCTATGCCCACTTTGACGTCGTCCACGACGATCAGCTGCCGCCGCCGGCAGTGACCATTCGCGTTTGCGACTCCCTCACCTGCCAGTTGGCCGGTGCTGAGGCGCTTAAGGCACAGCTTGAAGCGAACGTGGATATCGAGCAGGTACGGGTGTTGAGGGCGCCCTGCATGGGGCGCTGCGACACGGCGCCGGTAGTCGAAGTAGGCCACCACCATGTGCCGTTCGCCACCCAGGCGCAGATCGCGTCGGTGATCGAAAAGGGCCACTTTCACCCGGATCCCGTCGACTGGCAGCGATTGGATGACTATCGCCGCGAGGGCGGTATGGCGTTGCTCCAGGCCTGTCGCGACGGCAGCGTTACAGTAGAAGCGTTGATGGAAGCGATGCAGCAGGCCAATCTGCGCGGCTTGGGGGGCGCGGGTTTCCCTACCTTCAAAAAATGGTATTTCGTGCGCCAGGAGGCCGGCCCCCGCTACTGCGCTATCAACGCCGACGAAGGCGAGCCCGGTACCTTCAAGGATCGCTATTACCTGGAGCGCTCACCGCACCAGTTTCTTGAAGGGGCCTTGGTCAGTGCCTGGGCGGTAGACGCCGAGGCGCTGTATATCTACCTACGCGATGAGTACCCAGCGTTACATAGCGTGGTGCGCGAGGCGATTGGCGAGCTTGAAGCCGCGGGCCTGGTGACGCCGGGTTACATCGTGCTGCGCCGCGGCGCGGGGGCTTATATCTGCGGCGAAGAGTCGGCGATGATCGAGTCCCTGGAAGGCAAGCCGGGCAAGCCCCGCCATCGTCCTCCGTTTGTGGCTCAGAAGGGGCTCTTTGACCGCCCAACGCTGGTCAATAACGTCGAGACCGTCTACTGGATCCCGATGATCTGGCAGCGCGGCGCTGAGGCTTTCTCCAGTCAGGGGCGCCACGGCCGCGTAGGGCTGCGCAGTTTCTCGGTGTCGGGCCGGGTTAAGCGCCCAGGCGTGTATTTAGCGCCTGCGGGGATTACGCTCAGCGAATTGGTTGACGAGTATTGTGGCGGCATGGCTGACGGCCACCGACTAGCGGCGTATCTGCCCGGCGGTGCCTCGGGTGGCATTCTGCCGGCGGCCAAGGCCAATATCCCCCTCGACTTTGACACCCTTCAGGAGCACGGCTGTTTTATCGGTTCCGCGGCGGTAATCGTACTCTCCGATCAGGACGATCTGCGCGGGGTCGCGACCAATCTGCTGGCGTTCTTCGCTGACGAGTCCTGTGGGCAATGCACACCCTGCCGGGTGGGCACGGAAAAAATGCTCTCCCTGCTTGAGCGCAACGAATGGGATGCTGGGCTGATGACGCAGCTTTCCCAGGTAATGATCGATGCCTCCATTTGCGGGCTCGGCCAGGCGGCGCCTAACCCGGTGCTGGGGCTGCTCAAGGATTTTCGCGGCGAACTTGCCGCCCAGAACGTCATCGTCAAGGGATAAAGGAGGCCAGCATGAGCGAACAGAACGCAAACAACCGCTTTACCCTGACGCTGGACGGCGTTGAAATCAGCGCTTACCCCGGTGAAAGCCTCTGGCAGGTAGCCAAGCGCGCCGGCGAGACCATTCCCCACCTGTGCTTCAAGGATGCCAGCGGCTACCGCGCCGACGGCAACTGCCGCGCCTGTATGGTGGAAATCGAGGGCGAGCGGGCGTTAGCCGCCAGCTGTCTGCGCGAAGCGGCCCCCGGTATGGTGGTCAAGAGCGCCAACTCCGAACGCGCGCACACCGCTCGCAAGATGGTCATGGAAATGCTGGTGGTCGATCAGCCCGAGCGGGAAGCGAGCCCCGACAGCTCAAGCCATTTCTGGGCCATGGCTGACCAGCTCGCCATTGATGCCACGGCGGTGCGCCGCAAGCTGCCCAGGCGCGAAGAGCGTGAGGCGCCCACCGTGCACCATGTGGCGTCCCGGGCGGATAGCATGGCGCAGGACAGCAGCCACTCGGCCATGCGCGTCAATCTTGACGCCTGCATCGAGTGCAACCTGTGTGTGCGCGCCTGTCGCGAAGTACAGGTTAACGACGTGATTGGCTTGGCTCACCGGGGGGCGGCGTCCAAGATCGTGTTTGATTTCGACGACCCTATGGGGGATAGCACCTGCGTGGCCTGTGGCGAGTGCGTTCAGGCCTGCCCCACCGGCGCCCTGATGCCCGCTACCCTGGTCGATCAGGCGGGCCACGGCGATTCTGCCGTCGCCGACCGTAAGGTCGACTCGGTATGCCCCTACTGCGGGGTTGGCTGTCAGCTCACCTACCATATCAAGGACGATGAGATCCTTTATGTGGAGGGCCGCGACGGCCCCTCTAACGAGAACCGGCTATGCGTTAAAGGCCGCTTCGGCTATGACTATCCGCGCCATCCATCCCGGCTTGTTACTCCGCTGATTCGTCGCGAGGGTGTCGCAAAAGGAATCGACCCGGACTTCGACCCAGCCAAGCCCTTGACGCATTTCCGCGAGGCGAGCTGGGACGAAGCCCTGGAGGCTGCCGCCAGCGGGCTTGTGAACCTTAAAGCGGCCCATGGCCCTGATGCCCTGGCGGGGTTCGGCAGCGCCAAGTGTTCCAACGAAGAGGCGTGGCTGTTCCAGAAGCTGGTGCGTACCGGCTTTGGCTCCAACCATGTGGATCACTGTACCCGCTTATGCCACGCAAGCTCCGTGGCGGCACTCATGGAGTGTATTGGTTCAGGCTCGGTAACCGCCTCCTTTATGCAGGCCAGCCAGGCCGACGTGGTGATTCTTACCGGCTGTAATCCCGCGGTAAACCATCCGGTGGCGGCCACCTTCTTTAAACAGGCCGCCAAACGCGGTACCAAGATAGTGATTCTCGACCCCCGTGGTCAGTCGCTGGATGCCTATGCCCACCTGAGCGTGCGCTTTTCACCCGGCGCCGATGTGGCGCTGTTTAATGCCATTCTCAATGTGATCATCAGCGAAGAGCTTTATGACACGGCCTATATCGCCGAGCATACCGAAGGCTTTGAGGCATTGAAGACGCATACTGTGGACATGACCCCCGAAGCGATGAGCGGCCTGTGCGGCGTTGAGCCCGAGACCATTCGCGAAGTGGCCAGGCTATATGCCAACGCCGAGCGGGCAATGATTTTCTGGGGCATGGGCATTTCCCAGCACACCCACGGTACCGATAACGCCCGCTGCCTGATCTCGCTGGCCTTGGCCTGCGGCCAGACCGGTCGCCCTGGCACCGGCCTGCACCCTTTGCGGGGGCAGAACAACGTTCAAGGGGCTTCTGATGCCGGCCTGATTCCCATGGTCATGCCCGACTACCAGCCGGTCAATGATGATCAGGTTCGTGCGGCGTTCGAAGAGCTGTGGAATACCAAACTGGATCCCACGCCGGGTCTCACCGTGGTGGAAATCATGGATGCCATCACCGCGGGCACCATTCGCGGCATGTATATCCAGGGCGAAAACCCGGCGATGTCCGACCCGGATCTGGCCCATGCCCGGGCCGCCCTGGCCAAGCTGGAACATCTGGTGGTGCAGGATCTGTTTGTCACGGAGACTGCCCAGTTTGCCGATGTCATCCTGCCTGCATCCGCCTGGCCTGAGAAAAACGGCACCGTCACCAACACCAATCGGCAAGTGCAGATGGGACGTGCGGCGTTGCCGCTACCGGGCCAGGCCAAGCCGGACTGGTGGATTATCCAGGAAATCGCCAAACGCTTTGGCCTGGACTGGAATTACCAGCATCCACGGGACGTCTTCGCCGAGATGAAACAAGGCATGGCCTCTCTCGACCATATTTCCTGGGAGCGTTTGGAGCGCGAGCAGTCGGTGACCTATCCCTGCCCAGCGGAGGACGCACCTGGGCACGACGTGGTCTTCAGCGAGGCCTTCCCAACCGTCAGTGGTCGTGCGAAGTTCGCGCCTACGCGCCCGCTGCCACCGGATGAGCCGGTAGATAACGACTATCCTACGGTGCTGACCACCGGTCGCCAGCTGGAGCACTGGCACACGGGTTCCATGACCCGCCGTGCCAAAGTGCTCGATGACCTGGAGCCGGAAGCCGTGGCGAGCCTGGCGCCCGCTGAGTTTATCCGACTGGGTATCGCCCCGGGCGATGATCTGACCATTGCCACCCGGCGAGGATCCATCACCCTCAAGGCGAGAACCGACCCGGGAATGCCCGAAGGCATGGTTTTCGTGCCCTTCTGTTACGGCGAAGCGGCGGCGAATCTACTCACCAATCCGGCGCTGGATCCGTTCGGGAAAATTCCCGAGTTCAAGTACGCCGCCTGCCGACTGAGCCGCTCGGACGTGGCCTGATCGATCACGACTCCCCACCCCTGCCCATGGAGGAAGATTCCATGGGCATTTTTATTTCCAGGCATGGTCAAACCGCTTCCCTAGTTGACGTTGCTGCGCTTGTGACAGGTTGATATTCAACGCTAATTGTCCCCTCAAAAATTGTAATGCGATGTAATCTCGCCTTATGGTCGTTACCAAGCATTAGTAAAAAAATATAAATCAACAGAGTTCCAAAGGGTGCGTGGGGCAGGTATGTGGAGTCGCGCACTGACCTTGGCGCAACGGAACTTTTAACGGGGAATGTGCATGAACGAGACCCTTGCAGACGCTGGGGAGGCGAGTGCGGCAACCACGGAAGAGCCGTCGAGTTTTGCCCGCTTCGTCAATGTCCAGAAGAGCTATGACGGTGTCGAACTGGTCGTCAAGGACTTCAATCTTGATATCCGAAAGGGTGAATTCGTCACCCTGCTGGGGCCTTCGGGCTCCGGAAAGACCACCTGCCTGATGATGATGGCAGGCTTCGAAACCCCTACCCACGGCGAGATTCTGCTCAAAGACGAGCCGATCAGTGGCTTGCCGCCGCACAAGCGCGGCATTGGCATGGTCTTTCAAAACTATGCGCTGTTCCCGCACATGACGGTGGCCGAGAACCTTGCTTTCCCGCTCGAGGTGCGCCACCTCAGCAAGGCGGAGATCAAGGAAAAAGTCGCCAATGCACTGGCCATGGTGCGCCTTGAAGAGTTTGGTGACCGCCGCCCTGCGCAGCTCTCCGGCGGCCAGCAGCAGCGCGTGGCATTGGCCAGGGCGTTGGTGTTCGAGCCTGAGCTGGTGTTGATGGATGAGCCGCTGGGCGCGCTGGACAAGAATCTTCGCGAAGAGATGCAGTACGAGATCAAGCGCATTCACGCCCGCCTCGGGGTGACCATGATCTACGTCACCCACGACCAGACCGAGGCACTGACCATGTCCGACCGCATAGCGGTCTTCAACGACGGCATTGTGCAGCAGTTGGCCTCACCGGATGAACTCTACGAACGACCGGAAAATGCCTTCGTGGCGTATTTCATCGGTGAGAACAATCGGCTGGTTGGCGAGGTCATCGAGCGCATCGGCGATAATTGCAAGGTGCGACTCGACAGCGGCGACACCGTGATTGCTAAACCGGTGGCGGTGAGCGGCGTGGGCTCGCGGACGACGCTATCGCTGCGTCCCGAGCGGGTCAGCATTATGCGCAACGACGCCGAAGAGCAATTCGATAACCAGTTCACCGCCACGGTGCAAGAGGTCATCTACCTTGGCGACCACCTGCGCACGCGCCTTTCGGTGTGCGGCAATGATGAATTTATTCTCAAGACGCCCAATGCCCAAGGGTTTGGCGTTATGCGTCCTGGCCAGCACATTCAGGTTGGCTGGTCGAGTTCCGATTGCCGCGCGCTGGATGCATGAGCAGGACGGCAGTCAAGTACGCCGTTTATCGGCACCTCATGGTGTCGGCGGCGATGGCAACAATAAACGGAGAATTATTATGAAAATCAACATCAGCAATCGCATTGTCAAGACAGGTGTCGCTGCCCTGGGGGTCTCGGCACTGGCCGTGGCGGTCAGCGCCCATGCCCAGCAGACGCTCAACATTGTGTCCTGGGGCGGTGCTTACAGCATGAGCCAGCACGAGGCCTACGATAAGCCGTGGATGGAGAAGACCGGCGACGAGATCGTCAATATCGACCGCAGCGGTAATGCCCTGGCCGGACTGCGCGCGCAATCCCAGGCCGGCAACGTGACCTGGGATCTGGTCGACATGCTCCCCGCCGATGCCATGATCGCCTGTGCCGAAGGTCTTATCGAGCCGCTCGACCATGATGAACTGCTGGCCGACGCGCCGGATGGCACGCCGCCCAGCGAGGACTTCGTCGACGGTGCCTTGGGTGACTGCTTCGTGGCCTCTATCGTCTATTCCAATATCGTCGCCTTCAACAGCGAGATGTTCCCCGAGGACGATCAGCCCAGCACCATCGAGGATGTCTTCGACCTGGAAAACTATCCCGGCAAGCGGGCCCTGCTGCGCAAGCCGATCAACAACATGGAATGGGCCTTGATCGCCGATGGCGTCGATCGTGATGAGGTCTACGCCATGCTTGAGACCGAAGAAGGCGTGCAGCGTGCCTTCGCCAAGCTGGATACCATCAAGGATGAAGTCATCTGGTGGGAAGAGGGTGCCCAACCGCCTCAGCTGCTAGCCGATCAGGAAGTCGCCTTTGCCTCTGCCTACAATGGCCGTATCTTCAATGCCATGGTCACCGAAGACCAGCCCTTTGAGATCATTTGGGATGCGCAGGTGTTCGAGCTGGATGGCTGGGTTGTGCCCACCGGCAAGCTCGACAAGGTGAAGGATTACCTGCATTTCGCCACCGATACCCAGCGCCTTGCTGATCAGGCTCAGTACATCTCCTATGGCCCGGCGCGCAAGTCTTCCTCTGAGCTGGTGTCCACCCATGCCGAAACCGGTATCGAGATGACGCCGCACATGCCGACCTACGGGCCGAACTTCGAAACGGCACTGCAGAAAGACGACCTGTTCTGGGCCGACTACAACGATGAGCTGACCCAGCGCTTCAACGCCTGGCTGTCCCAGTAAGGCGCTGCCGCCGCCCGGTGACCATCGGGCGGCGGCCTGCCGATAGCCGACCGTTGCTGGTCGCTTCTTTCGCCTGACGGAGATACCTACGTGTCCGAACCGCCTGCCGCTCCTCTGACAACGGCCGATGGTGTGCCGCTCAAGGTCAGTCTGCGTCGTACCGTGCGACGCTCGAAAATCAAGGCGCTGTTGCTGGTGGCGCCGCTACTGGTATTCCTGTTTATCGCCTTTCTGATGCCCTTGTTCGAAATGCTTTGGCGCAGTGTCGATAACCCGGAAGTGTCTACCCATTTGTCCCGCACCGTTTCCGCGCTGGAAGGCTGGAACGGTGAGTCGTTACCCGATGAAGCCGTCTTTGCCGCCTTGGCCGAGGATCTCCGCGAAGGCCAGCAGGAACGCAATCTGGGGCTTCTGTCCAGCCGACTGAACTACGAAAAGTCGGGCATGCGTTCGACCATCAGCCGCACGGCGCGCCGCGTCGGCACACTGGAGCCGCCCTATCGTGAGTCGCTCATTGAGGTCAACGATACCTGGGGAGAGCTCGATACCTGGAAGCTGATCCAGCGCGAGGCGTCTCCTTACACGGTGTCGTATTATCTGGCGGCGATGGATCGCCAGTTGAGCCCGGACGGCGAGATCGTCAAGGTGCCGGAATATATGCAGATTCACGCCACGCTGTTTTGGCGAACGCTGTGGATGAGCGCCGTCATCACGGGGCTGACGCTGGTGCTCGGCTTTCCGGTGGCCTTCCTGCTGGCGAATCTGCCGATGCGTCACTCCAACCTGCTGATGATTCTGGTGCTGCTGCCGTTCTGGACCTCGCTGCTGGTGCGCACCACCACCTGGATCGCCATCCTGCAGTCCCAGGGCGTGCTCAATGACGTCATGGTGGCCCTCGGTGTGATCGCCGATGAGGCTCGCTGGCAGATGATCCACAACAAGATGGGCACGATCATTGCCATGACGCATATTCTGCTGCCTTTTATGATTCTGCCGCTCTACTCGGTGATGAAGACCATCCCCCCCAGCTACATGCGGGCCGCACGCTCGTTGGGCGGCAAGCCGTTTCTGAGCTTCCGCCGGGTCTATTTCCCGCTGACGATTCCGGGTATTGCCGCCGGTGGCATTCTGGTGTTCATCCTGTCAATCGGTTACTACATTACGCCGGCGCTGGTGGGCGGGCAATCGGGGCGCTTCATCACTAATTACATCGCCTACCATATGCAGACATCGCTCAACTGGGGGCTGGCGGCCGCGATTGCCTCCATCCTGCTGTTCGTGGTGATTATCTGTTATCTGGTGTTCAATCGTCTGATCGGCGTCGACAAGGTCAAGCTGGGGTAAATCATGGCCATTCCTTCCTACGCCACCCGTGGCGAGCGCATCTGGCACTATGTCTTTCTGGTTATCTGCGGCCTGGTCTTCCTGTTCCTGATCGGGCCGCTACTGGTGATCATACCGCTGTCCTTCAATGCGGAGCCCTACTTCACCTTCAGCAAGGAAATGCTGACCTTCGACCCGGCCGGTTATTCGTTGCGCTGGTATCAGGATTTCTTTACCTCGAGCGAGTGGCTCAATGCCATCAAGAACAGCTTCATCATCGGCATCGCGTCGACGTTTCTGGCCACGGTGCTGGGGACGGTGGCGGCGCTGGGATTGTCGAGTCGGCATATGCCTGCGCGTGGCGCGATCATGGCGCTGTTGATTTCGCCGATGATCGTGCCGTTGATCATTTCCGCAGCGGCGATGTTCTTCTTCTTTTCCAAGGTCAATCTCGCCCAGACCTACGTGGGCGTGATCCTGGCGCATACGGCGCTCGGCATTCCCTTCGTGGTCATCACCGTGACGGCCACGCTATCGAGCTTCGACACCACGCTGATCCGAGCCGCGCACAGCCTCGGCGCCAATCCCACGCGAACCTTCTTCAAGGTGGTGCTGCCACTGGTCACACCGGGAGTGGTGTCGGGGGCGTTGTTTGCCTTCATTACGTCCTTCGACGAGGTGGTGGTGGTGCTGTTCATTGCGGGGCCCGAACAGCGCACCATGCCGATCCAGATGTGGTCGGGCATTCGCGAGCAGATCAGCCCGACGATCCTTGCCGTGGCCACCCTGCTGGTACTGCTGTCGATGCTGCTGCTCACCACCCTTGAGCTGTTACGCCGTCGCGGCGAGCGACTTCGGGGAGTCACTCCCGGGTAAGCCCAGACAGCGTTGATACCGTGTTGGTTTGATGAGAAAACTAAATGTCTTTAACCAACCTGAGCGCGTCGTAGATGGCCGCGTGGGTGTTCCGAGACTCGACGGCATCGCCGATCCGGAAGAGCTGGAAGCGGCCATCCGGGTTGCTAGTCACGCTCTGGGGGGCGCCCACGATCAGGTCATCGTAATTCACCTCGCCGCGGTTGCTGGAGTGCGGTTTTAGCTCGAAATAGATATCGGCCATCGGTGTGATGCCGTAGTTGACGACCACTTGGTCGATACGCCGCTCATGATCCATATCCTGCCGGTCATGAACCACATAATCGCTGGTGATTCCGGCGAGCAGTTGGCTACCGTCGCGCTGCACGGACTTCAGCCGGTAAGTCGGCGTGAAGGTGACGTTGGAGCGCTGCAGGGAGCGCATGTAGGGCACTAGGTTCATGGCCATAATCTCTGCGGAGAAGGTGCGATCCGGCGTCATAATCTCGAGCTCGGCCCCCGCGGCGGCAATGATCTCTGCCGCCTGCAGGGCTGCATGGTCGCCTGCATCGTCGAACAGCAATACCCGTTTGCCCGGTGGTACGTGCCCGGAAAGAATATCCCAGGTATTGACGACTAAGTCGCTGCCGACCGTGGGTTGATCTTCCATGGGGTAGCCACCGGTGGCCACGATCACCACATCCGGTTTTTCGGCGAGCACGTCCTCGGCCTCGGCCCAGACGTTGTAGCGGATCTCGACGCCGAGTGCCTCACAGCGCGCCAGGCGCCAATCGATGATGCCCAGCATCTCGCGACGTCGCTCACTCTGCGCCGTAAGACGTACCTGCCCTCCAGCATCGCTGGCGGCTTCGAATACCACCACCGAATGGCCACGCTCACCGGCAACACGAGCGGCTTCCAACCCCGCTGGCCCTGCGCCGATAATGATGACTCGCCGTTGCTGTGCCGCCTTGGGAATGGTGTGGGGCATGGTGGTTTCGCGCCCGGTGGCGGCGTTATGGATGCAGTAGGCGGCACCGCCTTGATAGATGCGATCAAGGCAGTAGTTGGCGCCAACGCAGGGACGGATCTCTTCCTCCCGTCCTTCGGCGATCTTGCGCACAATGTGCGGGTCGGCCATGTGGGCACGGGTCATGCCGATCATGTCGACCTTGCCTGAGGCGATGGCATAACGGGCAGTGGCGACATCCTGGATTTTGGCGCCATGGAAGGTGGGGAAGTCGATCTCGCGGCGTATTTCTCCGGCAAAATCCAGGTGTGGGGCGCTGGGCATCCCTTGGATGGGAATCACGTCGGTGAGCCCTGCGTCGGTGTCGATGTGGCCGCGAACCACGTTGAGGAAATCGACCAGGCCGCTACCCTTCAAGCGCCGTGATATCTCCATCCCATCGCCGGAGGTCAGCCCGCCCGGCAGCATCTCGTCGCCGGTGTAGCGCACGCCGACGATGAACGCCTCGCCGACCCGCTGGCGAATGGCGCGCAGCACTTCGAAGGTGAAGCGCAGCCGGTTGTCGAGATCGCCACCGTAGGGTGCCTCTAGGGTGTTGGTCAGCGGCGACCAGAACTGATCCATCAGGTGGCCATAGGCCTGTAACTCGATGCCATCGAGACCGGCGGCGTGCATTCGCTCGGCGGTATCGGCGTAGTCGCGGATCAGGCGCTCGATATCCCAATCCTCGACCTGCTTGGGAAAAGCGCGGTGGGACGCCTCACGACGATGCGAAGGCGACACCGCTGGCAGCCAGTCGCCCTTGTCCCAACGGGTGCGCCGGCCCAGGTGGGTGAGCTGGATCATCACTGCGGTGCCGTGCTCGTGACAGGCGTCGGTCAGCTCACGCATCCAGGGCACTACTTCATCCTTATAGGCGAGGATGTTGTTGAACACAGGAGGGCTGTCCTTGGCCACCGCCGCGGATCCGGCAGTCATGGTCAGGCCAAGGCCTGCCTTGGCGCGCTCGACGTGGTAGGCACGGTAGAGTGCCTTGGGCATCCCATTCTCAGGATAAGCAGGCTCATGGGCTGTCATCATCAGCCTGTTTTTCAGGGTGAGATGTTTGAGCTGGAAGGGCTGCAGCAGCGGATCGTTAACCATGGGTAACGCTCTATTTTATTGTGTATTTAATAAATCTAGGCGCTACTGTTCATTGTTGTCAATTAAATGTTCAGTGATGTACATTACGAGGCGAGCATGTTTAACCGCTGGTACGGCTGGGAGGTAGGTGGTGTTAGCCGATCAGGCTTGCTGTGGGCTAGTAAGTGCCGGTAGGAGAATAATATCCATGGCGGGCATGGAAGCGTTGCAATTCTCTGGAACCAGGCGGCTGGCCGGTGAAGATTTCGACATAGGCGGGGATGCGCTGCATGCGCACTTCGAGCGGTTCCTGGGTCTTCATCGAGATATAGCCGATCTGGGTTAGGTAGATGGTGCGACCACGAACGTTGGCCGCCAGCGGATCATAGCCGTAACGCTGGAACATTCGCGCCAGTGCTTCGATACGGGTGGCATCAGCCGCATCGATTTCACTCACGACTGACGCTGACTGGAGCGCCCAGCTGCGCATGGCGAACTCTAGGGGGGAGTCGAACAGTTTAGGATCCAGCCAGCAGTCGAAGACATTGAGCATCGCCTCGACGATATTCTCGGCATAGGCTTCGGTCTGATGCACTAGCCCTTGGGTATTCTTTTCACGCCAGCGTGCAATCAGTGCCTCCAGTAGGGCCTCGCGATCCTTGAAGAACCAGTAGAAACTGGTTCGAGAGAGCTTTAGTCGCTTGGCCAGGGAAAGAATGCGCACGCTATCGACGCCCGATTCCAGTAGCAGCTCAAACGCCGCATCAAGCCAGACGTCTTGAGAACCCTTGGCAGCGGGAATATCGGTGGATGGCATTGAGGCAGGTCTCTAAGAATAGTCTAGGTATAGTGTGGCAAAGTGTACACAGGTGTCTCTTATGTGTACACTTTGCAGCTACTATGGTTAAGTCCTAGTGACGGTAAGCGTCGCTGCCTTGATCTTTCAAGTTTTAACCTTGCGCTAACTGTAGCGAAGGGGTGTCTTGTCCTAAATTCTCAAGCATCCGGGCGGCGTACCAATCGATAAAGTCGATAACACCGAACTCATAGGTTTCAGAGTAAGGGCCGGGCTGGTAAGCCTTGGAGTTAATGCCACGCTGGTTCTCTTCGGCGAGTTGGCGATCCTGGTCGTTGGTCGCATCCCACACCCGGCGTAGTTGGTCGGGATCGTAGTCAACGCCCTCTACGGCATCTTTATGAACCAGCCACTTGGTGGTCACCACGGTTTGCTGCGGGCCAAGCGGTAGAACGCGAAATACCACCGCGTGATCGCCCATGAAGTGATTCCATGAATTGGGCAGATGCAGGATGCGCAGAGAGCCCATGTCGGGGCTTGTTAATCGACCCATTAGCTTCTTGCAGCCGGGTTTACCGTCCATTGTCATGGAGACAATGCCATCCAGCAGCGGCGTGCGGGTCAGGCGGTTGCGTTTGCCAAAGCGCTTCAACTGATAGGGAACTTTTTCCTCATCCCAATCTGCTTGTTTGCATGCCACCAGTTCCTTGTAGGCGGGCGTTGCACGCGGATCCTCAGTGTCATCAAACTCTTGCAATGAATTCAGCAGCTCAGGGTGCGCGCCGTTGCAGTGATAGCACTCGCGGTTGTTTTCGATCACGAGCTTCCAGTTGGCTTGCTCGACGATACTGGATTCGACGGCGACCTTAACGTTGTCCATCTGGTACGGCTCAAGGTAATGCTCAAGCGTTTGCAGAAAATCATCAATCGCGGGCGGTTCATCGCTCAGGTTGATAAAGATGAAGCCGCCGGCGGTGCGCACGTTGACCGGCTTGAGGCCAAACTGGTTGAGGTCGAAGTCAGTGCCCATGTCGCTGCCGGCAAACAGCAAGCGACCATCAAGTTCGTAGGTCCACTGGTGATACGGACAGACGAGTTTTGCAACTTTACCCTTATCCTTTACACAAAGACGCGAACCGCGGTGGCGGCAAACATTGTGAAATGCATGAATAACGCCTTCATTGCCGCGCACAATGACGATGGGATTGTTGCCAATATCCAATGTCATGAAGTTACCCTTGGTAGGGATCTCGCATGTCATGCCGGCAAACAGCCACTCCTTTTCGAAGACCTCTTGCATATCAAGAGCGAACAGACGGGCATCGTTATAAAACGGCTGCGGAAGCGAAAAGGTGCGCCCCCGTGTTTGCAACATCTGGGCCGTTGACTCACGAGCTGCTGCAAGTGGGTCGTCCATCATAGTGAAAGTACTTTTTTCCATACCAGTATCCTCGTAAACCACCGCTTCCCCCTCAAGGGCTGCGATACGGCCGTTAGTCAAGATTTCTTATCTTGTTGTTCTGTTGCGTAACCTGGCGTTTTATTCAAATGTGGTCTGACGTCAGGGAGAGATTGTGTTGCAGGCTAGCCCCTGCCAGTTATCTACCCGCGACATTAGGTGGCGTAGTGGCGACTCAAAAAGAGGTTTCTAAACGATAAAGAGTGGCACGAGGTAAGTGCGAGTCGCTGTCAGGTAAGTCGGCTAAGAGGCGCGTCCTCAAAATGCAGCTCAAAGGTGCTGGCCGTACAGCAAATACGGCTCGGTGATGAATAGTGATGAAGGCTGGTCAGGCAGAGGCGATAATGACAACTAATTTCTTCAATCCGGTCACGACCCAAACCTGGACCAACGGCCGCCATCAGGTACGTTGCGTTAAGGTAATCCAGGAAACCCAGGATGTACGCACGTTCTGTTTTATGGCTGAGCAACCTGTGCTGTTCTTCTTCAAGCCCGGTCAGTTCGTGACCCTCGAGCTTGAGATCGATAATCAGCCGATCATGCGCTCCTATACGATTTCCAGCTCGCCCTCCATTCCTTACAGCTTTTCCATCACCGTTAAACAAGTACCGGGCGGTAAAGTCTCTAATTGGCTGCACGCAAATTTAAAAGTAGGTGATGAGCTGGTAGTGCACGGGCCGGTAGGCAATTTCAACTCTATCGATTTCCCTGCCGAAAAAGTGCTTTTTCTCTCTGGCGGTGTGGGCATTACCCCCTTGATGTCCATGACACGCTGGCTTTTTGATACCAACGCCGCTGTTGACGTTGAGTTCATCCATAGCGCTCGAGCCCCCCGTGATGTGATTTATCACCGCGAGCTGGTGCATATGTTTTCGCGCATTCCTGAGTTCAAGCTGCATATCATCTGCGAGAGCAAGGAAGATATTGGCGAGGCCTGGGCCGGCTACCGTGGCTATCTGACCCAGCCGCTGTTCGAGCTCATTGTGCCGGACTTTATGGAGAGGGAAATCTTCTGCTGCGGCCCGACCCCCTACATGAACGCCATCAAAAATATTCTTCGTGCCAACAACTTCAATATGGATCACTACCATGAAGAGTCGTTTGGCGCTACGCCGGTTGAGGTACGTGAAGATGTACTTGAGCTGGCCGAACAGGCAGAGGTCGACGCCGAAAATGTCGATGTCAGCGATCTGCACAGCATCGAATTCGCCTCTTCAGGGAAAAGTGTGCGTATCCAGCCGGGTGAGACGGTTCATGCGGCGGCGGCCAAGCTGGGGCTGCATATTCCCAAGGCTTGTGGTATGGGAATTTGCGGTACTTGCCGGGTAGAGCTTAAGTCGGGTGAAGTGGAAATGGAACATAACGGCGGTATTACGGAGGAGGATGTTGAAGAAGGCTACATTCTGTCCTGCTGCAGTCGGCCGAAAGGAGATCTGGTCGTCGATTTCTAGCCCATACAAGCATCTAACTGCTGAGTTATAAGCGCCCTAAACGGTTACTCGTCCGTCTAGGGCGCTTTGCTTTTTTGGCAGCGTCAGGCGTGGTATCGGCTAAATGTTGCCGATGTCGCAAATACATCGCGTGGTGACGTCGGCAAGCATCTTGGGCCCGGACTCCAACGATAGTATCGCGGTAAGAACGCGTTGATAGGGACTTTGGTTGAAAGCGACCTGGGTTTATCAGCATTAAAGAGTATGTCCAGCACTTAATAAAAAAGTGACTAATGAGGAGGCGGTAATGCTTCAAAATAATTTTTCCCCTAATGCACGTTTGGCTAGTTACGACACCTTGCTTGCGGAAGCAATTGCTGAAGAAACGACTCGCCAAGAAGCGCATATTGAATTAATCGCCTCCGAAAATTATACCAGCAAACTTGTCATGGAAGCGCAAGGTACACAGCTAACCAACAAGTATGCAGAAGGCTATCCAGGTCGCCGTTACTACGGTGGTTGTGAGTTCGTGGACAAGGTTGAAGCCTTGGCCATTGAGCGAGCCTGCCACCTTTTTAGTGCCAATTATGCCAATGTGCAGCCGCACTCCGGGGCCCAGGCCAATGCCGCTGTGTTTATGGCGCTGGTATCGCCGGGCGATACCGTATTGGGTATGAGTCTTGCCCACGGTGGGCACTTAACCCATGGTGCTGCCCCCAATTTCTCGGGTAAGCACTACAACGCCGTACAGTATGGCCTCAAGCCAGAAACCGGCGAGATCGACTACGAAGAAGTCGAGCGCTTAGCTCGCGAGCACCAGCCGAAGATGATCATCGCGGGCTTCTCCGCTTACTCTCGCGTGGTGGATTGGCGCCGTTTTCGCGCTATTGCCGATGAGGTAGGCGCCTGGTTGATGGTCGATATGGCCCACGTGGCTGGTTTGGTGGCCGCTGGCCTCTATCCGAGCCCGCTCCCTTTTGCGCATGTGGTCACCACCACCACCCATAAAACGCTGCGCGGCCCACGGGGTGGTTTGATTCTCTCCGCCCATGGTGACGTGGCTCTTTACAAGAAGCTCAATGGGGCGGTATTTCCGGGGCAGCAGGGCGGCCCGCTGATGCATGTGATTGCCGCCAAAGCGGTAGCGTTCAAGGAAGCCATGAACCAGGAGTTTGTGCGCTACCAGCAGCAGGTGATCGATAACGCCCAGGCCATGGCCAAAGTGTTTATGGAGCGCGGCTACGACGTGGTGTCCGGCGGCACCGACGACCACCTCTTTTTGGTTTCGCTTATACGCCAAGGCATTACCGGTAAAGATGCGGATGCAGCCCTTGGCCGCGCACATATCACGGTGAATAAAAACACGGTGCCCAACGACCCGCAAAGCCCCTTTGTGACCTCTGGCCTGCGTATTGGCACCCCCGCGGTCACCACGCGTGGCTTCGATGCCGAGGAGTGTAGCGAGCTGGCTGGATGGATCTGCGACATCTTAGACGAATTGGCGGCAGGCAAAGACACGACCTCCATTGAAGCTGAGGTGCAGGCCAAAGTGACCGACGTGTGTGCCCAGCACCCTGTCTACGCTGAGTCCGCCGCTGAAGCCGTCGAATCCATTGCTTGAATTGGCTTGCCGGCAGGGCCCGGCGCGGCTGAACTGAGGAGACACCTATGCAACGCTATTCCGGCTTCGGCCTGGTCAAGCACGCGCTGAGCCACCACGAGAACTGGGAGCGCCAGTGGCGTAATCCAACGCCCAAGAAGCAGTACGATGTGATCATCGTTGGCGGTGGTGGTCATGGCTTGGCCACGGCTTACTACCTGGCCAAAGAGTTCGGCGTCAAAAATGTCGCAGTGATCGAAAAAGGCTGGCTGGGCGGTGGTAACACCGCCCGTAATACCACCATCGTACGTTCCAACTACCTATGGGACGAATCGGCCGCTCTCTATGAGCACGCCATGAAACTGTGGGAAGGGCTTTCCCAAGACCTTAACTACAACGTCATGTTCTCCCAGCGGGGGGTGCTCAACCTGGGGCATACCCTGCAGGACATGCGCGATATCCAGCGTCGGGTGAATGCCAATCGGCTGAATGGCATTGACGGCGAAGTATTAGACGCCAAAGGGGTGCAGGAGCTGGTGCCGATTATGGACTGCTCCAAAAACGCGCGTTACCCGGTCATGGGTGCCTCCTGGCAGCCGCGTGCTGGCGTGGCCCGCCACGATGCGGTGGCCTGGGGCTATGCCCGCGGTGCCGATGCCCACGGCGTGGACATTCTGCAGCAGACTGAAGTGACTGGCTTCAAGATTCGTGATGGCCAGATCTACGGTGTACACACCAACCGTGGCGATATTGAAGCCAAAACCGTCGGTTGTGTGACTGCCGGTAACTCCTCTGTGCTGGCCAAGATGGGCGGCTTTAACTTGCCGTTAGAGTCCCATCCGCTGCAAGCCTTGGTGTCTGAACCGATCAAACCGATTCTCGATACGGTGGTGATGTCGAACCAGGTGCATGGCTACATCAGCCAGTCCGACAAGGGCGACCTGGTGATCGGCGCGGGCATCGACGGCTACAACGGCTATGGTCAACGCGGCAGCTATCCTACCGTGGAGCACACGCTTCAGGCGATCGTCGAGATGTTCCCGATCTTCTCGCGGGTGCGCATGAATCGTCAGTGGGGCGGTATTGTTGATACCTGCCCGGATGCCTGTCCGATTATCTCCAAAACGCCAGTGAAAGGCCTGTACTTCAACTGCGGTTGGGGCACCGGCGGCTTCAAGGCGACGCCGGGATCGGGGCATGTGTTTGCCGCCAGCCTAGCCAAGGGGGAGATGCACCCCATTGCCGAGCCGTTCTCCATGTTCCGCTTCCATAGCGGTGCGCTGATCGACGAACACGGCGCTGCCGGCGTGGCCCACTAGGGTTCATACGAGAGGAATATCCGCATGTTCTATATCTACTGCCCCTACTGCGGCGAACACCGTGAGGAAGAGGAGTTCCACCCCAAGGGCCAGGCGCATATCGAGCGCCCCAAGGAGCCCGAGGCGTGTAGTGACGAAGAGTGGGGTGACTACCTGTTCTTCCGTGACAACCCCCGTGGTGTTCACCATGAAATGTGGGTGCACGCGGTGGGTTGCCGCAAGTTTTTCAACGTGACGCGCCACACCGTGAGCTACGAAATTCTCGAGACTTACAAAATGGGCGAGCAGCCGTCGATTACCGCCGACAGCCAGAGCCAGGCTCGCGAGGGCGCTGCGGTAAGCCAACAAGAAGGAGTGCGGGCATGAGTCAGTCCAAGCAACAAGTGTACCGCCTTAACACGGGCGGCCGTATCGATCGCTCCCGCACGTTGAGCTTTACCTTTAACGGCCAGCGTTACCAAGGGCACCCTGGGGATACTCTGGCCTCAGCGCTGCTAGCTAACGGTGTGGATATCGTTAACCGCAGCTTTAAATACTCCCGGCCCCGCGGCATTGTCGCTGCGGGTGCTGAGGAGCCCAACGCCATCGTACAGCTAGGCAGCAGTGAAGCGGCCCAGGTGCCCAATGTACGCGCCACCCAGCAGGCGCTATATGACGGCCTGGCCGCCAGCAGCACCAATGGCTGGCCGAACGTACAGCGCGACCTGATGGGCCTGTTCGGCAAGCTGGGCGGTCAGTTCATGCCGCCGGGCTTCTACTACAAGACCTTCATGGCACCGGCCTCGATGTGGCTGACCTACGAGAAGTACATCCGCAAGGCGGCGGGGCTGGGTCGCAGCCCCATGGAAGCCGATCCGGATAACTATGATCACTTCAATCAGCACTGCGATGTGCTGGTCGTTGGCGCAGGCGCCGCAGGACTTGCGGCGGCGCTGGCCGCCGCGCGCAGCGGCGCTCGGGTGATCGTTGCCGATGAGCAGGAAGAGATGGGCGGCTCGCTGCTGGCCAGTCGTGAAACCCTGGAAGGCAAGCCAGCGGATCAGTGGGTTGCCCGGGTGATGGACGAGTTGGCGGGCTGCGAGAACGTCACGCTGCTGCCACGTACTACGGCCAACGGTTATCACGATCACAATTTCGTTACCCTGCATGAGCGGCGCACCGAACACCTGGGCGATACTGCACCGGTGGAAAATGGCCACCGTCAGGTACGCGCACGCCTGCACCGGGTACGCGCTGGTCAGGTGATCCTGTCCACGGGCGCCCACGAGCGTCCGCTGGTATACGCGGGCAATGACGTGCCGGGGAACCTGCTGGCTGGCGCTGTGTCGACCTACATTCGCCGCTATGGCGTGGCACCGGGCCGCAAGATGGTGCTCTCCACCAGCAACGACTACGGCTACCGCGCTGCCCTGGACTGGAAAGAGTCCGGCTGCGAGGTTGTCGCTATCGTGGACGCCCGTGAGGCGCCGGCGGGCGACTGGGTCGATGCCGCTCGCGCTCAGGGCATCAAAATTATTACCGGCAGCGCCGTTATCGAGGCGAAGGGCAGCAATCGGGTCACCGCGGCACGAGTCGCCAAGATCGATATTGAGGCTTTTAAAGTGAGCGGCCCGGTTCAGGAGTTGGCCTGCGATACCATCGCCAGCTCCGGCGGCTACAGCCCGGTGATTCACCTGGCTTCTCACACCGGGGCGCGGCCTAACTGGCGCGACGATATTATTGGCTTCGTGCCGGGGCTGGTGAAGGGCGTTCAGGCCTGTGGCGGTGCCAACGGCTGCTATGCCCTGGGTGACGTGCTGGCAGAAGGTGTCGAGGCGGGCATCAAGGCAGCGGCCGCCATGGGCCATGCCGTTCAGACGGTCACTCTGCCGAGCGCTGAGCGTCTGCAGCAAGGGCCTGCGGTGGCCCTCTTCCAGGTGCCTCACGAGAAGCCAACGCTGCGCGGCCCCAAGCAGTTCGTCGACCTGCAGAACGACGTCACCGCGGCGGGTATCGAGCTGGCAACCCGGGAAGGCTTCGAGTCCATCGAGCACATCAAGCGCTATACCGCGATGGGCTTCGGTACGGATCAGGGCAAGCTGGGCAACATTAACGGCATGGCGATTGCCGCCCGTTGCTTGAATCGCTCCATTCCCGAGGTGGGCACTACGGTGTTCCGTCCTAACTACACCCCGGTCACCTTTGGCGCCATCGTTGGTCGCCACTGCCGTGACCTGTTCGACCCCGAGCGCTACACCGCGCTGCACCAGTGGCACGTAGAGCGCGGCGCCGAGTTCGAGGACGTCGGTCAGTGGAAGCGCCCCTGGTACTACCCAGAGAAGGTGAATGGCAAGACCGAGACGATGCATGAAGCGGTTGCCCGCGAGTGTCTGGCAGTGCGCGAGAAGGTCGGTATCCTCGATGCCTCAACGCTTGGCAAGATCGATATCCAGGGGCCGGATGCGCGTGAATTCCTGGCGCGGGTCTACACCAACAAGTGGGAGAAACTGGCGGTTGGTAAATGCCGTTACGGCCTGATGTGTAAAGACGATGGCATGGTCACCGACGACGGTGTGACCAGCTGCCTGGCTGAAAACCACTTTTTGATGACCACCACTACCGGTGGCGCTGCCGCGATCCTGGAATGGCTGGAGCTGTGGCATCAAACCGAGTGGCCGGAACTGGATGTCTACTTCTCTTCGGTGACTGACCACTGGGCCACCATGACCATCACTGGCCCGGAAGCGCGCAAGCTGCTCGCCGAGATCAGTGATATCGATCTTGACCGCGATAGCTTCAAGTTCATGGATTGGCGCTCCGGGAAAGTGGCGGGCGTGCCGGCACGGGTCTTTCGCATCTCCTTTACCGGCGAGCTGACCTTCGAGATCAACGTGCAAGCCAATTATGCCATGCACGTGTGGCAAACCCTGTTCAAACATGGCGAGAAGTACGGCTTGACGCCTTATGGCACCGAAACCATGCACGTTCTGCGTGCTGAAAAGGGCTTCATCATCGTGGGACAGGAAACCGACGGCTCCGTGACGCCGGAAGACTTGGGTATGCAGTGGTGCGTAGGCTACGACAAGCCCTACTCATGGATTGGTAAGCGGGCCCTGACGCGCAGTGACACCAAACGCGAAAACCGCAAGCAGTTGGTGGGGCTCCGGCCCAAGGATCCGAAGGTGATCCTCGAAGAGGGGGCCCAGATTGTGCTTGATCCCAAGCATGCGATTCCCATGCCGATGGTGGGGCATGTTACCTCCAGCTACTACAGCCCGATTCTGGATTCAGGCTTTGCGCTAGCGGTGGTTAAGGGTGGCCATCAGAAGTTGGGTGAAACGGTTTACCTGCCCATGGCAGACGGCCAGACCCATGAAGCTGAAATCGTCAGCACTGTTTTCTACGATCCCAAGGGAGAGCGCCAGCATGTCTAACGCGGCTACTTTCGACACACGTACTGATACCGCGATCCCGGTAGAGTCCCCGTTAGCTTATAGCTATCGTCACAGTGGCGCTCCTCGGGGCAGCGGTTACCGTCTTAAGCTACGCGAGCGGGCAATGCAGGGGCATCTGATCCTGCGTGGTGGCGCCATCGTGCTTGATGAGGCAGTGCGCGAGGTACTGGGGATCAGCCTGCCTGGCAAACCCCAGGCGCTGGTGCTTGATGCCAGCGGCGAGCGCTCCATTCAGTGGCTTTCCCCGGACGAGTGGCTGGTGATTGTACCCGGTGGGGAAGAGTTCCCACTGGAGACGCAGCTGCGTGAGCGTCTGGGAGACGCCCACTTCGCGATTAGTGACGTTAGTGGTGGACAAACAGTGCTAGAGCTTTCCGGCGAGGCGGCCCGAGAGCTGTTGATGAAAACGGTGATCTACGACGTTCATCCCAGCAATTTCCCGGTGGGGAAGGGTGTCACTACCGTCTTCGGCAAGGCAACTACCATCATTCGCCGTCCCAGTGAAGATCGCTGGGAGCTGGTGATCCGGCGCAGCTTTGCCGACTACTGCTATCGCTGGTTGCTGGATGCAGCGGCAGAGTATGGCGTCAACGTACAACAATAAGCGGGCAGGCCGGAACGCTGTTCCGGCCGCTATGATCTTCCGCAACGGTCTGCCGCTAACTGAGAAGCATGCACTATGAGCCGAATGAGTGATACCTGGATACTGGCCGCCCAATGCCCCAGCCGCTTGGGAACGGTGGACGTCGTCACGCGCTTTCTAAAAGAGCAGCAGTGCTATATCACTGAACTCAACTCTTTCGATGATCGGCTCGGCGGACGCTTTTTCATTCGCGCCGAGTTTCGCCCAGAGCAAGATGAGTTTCATGAAGAGCGCTTTCACACCGATTTTTCAGCGCGGGCAAGCGAATTCGATATGCAGTTCGAATTGACGGCCCCTGGCAAACGCACCGGCACCGTGATTATGGTCTCCAAGGCCGATCACTGCTTGAATGATCTTCTCTACCGTTATCGGACGGGCCAGCTTCCGCTGGATATTAAGGCGGTGATTTCCAATCATCCTGATCTGGAGCCGTTGGCAGCATGGCACGATTTGCCCTACCACTACCTGCCGATCACGCCCGAGACGAAATTGCAGCAGGAAGCGCAGATACGCGAAATCATCGCGGATACCGACGCTGAGCTGGTGGTGCTGGCAAGGTATATGCAAGTGCTTTCGCCCTCTATGTGTGAGCTCTTAGCCGGCCGGGCCA
Source organism: Halomonas sp. FeN2 (assembly GCF_020595105.1). Lineage (NCBI taxonomy): Bacteria > Pseudomonadati > Pseudomonadota > Gammaproteobacteria > Oceanospirillales > Halomonadaceae > Halomonas > Halomonas sp. FeN2. Next base: position 1,943,678 of record NZ_CP074200.1, on the reverse strand, counting down.
TCAATATTCACCACTCGCTGCTGCCCGGTTTTAAAGGCGCCAAGCCTTATCATCAGGCGTATGAGAAAGGGGTTAAGCTAGTCGGCGCAACGGCCCACTACATTAATAATGACCTTGATGAAGGGCCCATTATTGCCCAAGGGGTCGAGCCAGTGGATCACACCCACTACCCAGAGGATCTGGTTGCCAAGGGGCGTGATATCGAGTGCCTGACGCTGGCGAGAGCGATTAGCTACCACTTGGAACGCCGTGTGTTCTTTTATTCAGGGCGTACGGTGGTGTTTGGTAACTAATTTTGGTTATTCGTCATCTAATGTAGATTTGAGATTGATCGGCTTTTTTGTATCTCGCGGTTCAGATCGCAGCCACTAAGCCAGCTACCTGTTGTGGGAGGCCGCTTCAGCGGGCGATAAGCTCAAATATTCGCGAGCTGAAGCTCCCTCCCACAGGTCTGCTATTAGGCTGGCAGAAATGATTCCATACGAATAACGAAAAGCCATAAATATATCGTCAATAAAAGATAGTTTAGTTTTATTTATCACCACATCAAATAACTTATAAAAACGTTCAGGCTTCGCCTGATTTTCCCCTGTTTATACGTCAAGAGGTGCTCCAATGCCTATCAGTGTTTTCGACCTTTTTAAGATTGGAGTAGGCCCCTCCAGTTCCCATACCGTCGGGCCCATGCAGGCGGCTTTTAAGTATGTCACAACCCTGCGCGAAAACAGCCTGCTCGATGAGGTAGGGCATCTTGAAGTCCATCTTTATGGCTCGTTATCCGCCACGGGTATCGGACATGCCACCGATAACGCCATTATTATGGGATTGATGGGGGAACGTCCTAGCACAATAGATCCCTCGATTATTGAGCCAGCCATCGAAGCGCTTAAAGAGAGCCAGTCATTACAGCTGGGTCGACAAAAAGCAGTGAAGTTTGTTTGGGAGAGTGACCTTTATTTTCATGAGGAGAGTTTGCCTCATCACCCCAATGCCATGAAGCTGGCGGCTTTTACGCATCAGGGCGACTTGGTGTACGAAAATACCTATTACTCAGTGGGCGGCGGCTTTGTGGTTGAACAGGCCCAGGTGGATATGCCGCTGGACGATTTGGGTGGCGTAACCATTCCTTATAACTTCGATACAGCAGACGAGCTCTTGGCGCTATGTAAAAAAGAGCAGCTAAGTGTCAGTCGGCTGATGTTGGAAAATGAGAAAGTATGGCGGACGGAGGAGGAGGTCAGAAACGAACTGTGGCGTATCTGGCAAGTGATGTGTGAATGCATCGACAATGGATTAACCCACGAAGGGATACTGCCGGGCGGGTTAAAAGTTAAGCGAAGGGCTAAGCTGCTTCACCAGCGTCTTCAAGCGGCAGAGCAGAATGATTGCCTGATAGCCTCGACGTTCTCAGCGATGGAGTGGGTGAATATCTTTGCCCTCGCCGTCAACGAAGAAAACGCCGCAGGTGGGCGCATGGTCACTGCGCCCACCAATGGTGCCGCAGGCATCATACCCGCCGTCTTACACTACTATATGAAGTTTCAGCCCAACGCCTGTGAGAAAAACGTGGTGGATTTTTTGCTGGCGGCAGGCGCCATTGGCATTCTGTGTAAGAAAAATGCCTCAATCTCCGGCGCCGAAGTGGGCTGCCAGGGGGAGGTTGGCTCAGCTTGTGCCATGGCAGCCGCTGGCTTGGCTGATGTGATGGGGGGCACTCCCGAACAAGTCGAGCATGCGGCCGAAATCGGCTTGGAGCACAATTTAGGGTTAACCTGTGACCCCGTTGGAGGGTTGGTTCAAGTCCCTTGTATTGAGCGCAACGCTATCGCAACGGTAAAGGCGATCAATGCCGCTCAGATGGCACTGCGCGGCGATGGCACTCACTTTATATCGCTAGATAAAGTGATTCGTACCATGCGCGATACGGGGAGAGATATGTTGGATAAGTATAAAGAGACATCCAAAGGTGGATTGGCGGTTAATGCCATTGAGTGTTAACCAGCGCCTGCTGGAGTAGCGACAAACGCCGGATACCTGCTGAGGCAGGAATCCGGCGTTTTTGTAGAGGGGCGACCACTCGTCAGTTGATCTGATCTGCTTTTTCTGAGGCTTTCTGAGCCTGTACTTATCAGCCGTATACAGGCATAGTCCTTGAGTTAGTTTGAAGGCTAACAAAATTGTTTTCGCCTAGCTGATTCGGTTCTGTTTAGGAGGTGCCTGTTAGCATGTTGATATATATTGTGTTTTTTATGATTTTTATGGGTGTGACCGTTGCTTTATATCAGGTCTACGAAATTCATTACAATATAAACGTCGGCAACGATAAGAAGTTATCGAAGGCCGATAAAAGCCGCTTAAAAACGCTTTCTGACCAAGCTAAAACCGCCCAACAAAACCATGCGTGGGCAGATTTCGATCAAGTGGCGGCCAATGCCTTGGGCGCTGAATTCGATCGGGATATCGCCTTGGCAGCGTTTTCTGATGAGGAAGCAGGCAGCTATGCAATCCCTTTACTGCGGCGTAAAAACAGATTGAGTTTTAACGGCGTTAGAGAAAGTGCTGAGCGAAACCGCATAACAGTACGCCACTTGCCGTTTTGGAAAACAACGCTGCCGAATGTGAATATACGAGCAGCGTTGATTACCCTGGTGATTGTTAATTGTTTCCTGGTTCAGCTATTAGCGGCCATGACTGTCTACACGATTAGCTATCCGATATCGACGCCTTTTCTGGCCTGGCTAAACGAACCCCTGATCGTCATGCTGGTTATTTATGCCTTTATCTTCATGACCTTCCTTATCTCAACGTTGGATCGGTATATGCATGACCTTTATCAACTTGGAGAGTTATTCAAGAAAAAAGCTATTTAATAAAAAAGCTGTTTAAGGAAGCCGCTGTTTAGGCATCGGTGCAGCGCGCAATCTCATTAGCCAGCTGATCCAGTAGCGCTTCGTAAAGGCCAGCATCCAGCGTCAGGCCCACGCCCAAGGGATCCATGACGCCGATATAAGCGGACGTATCGCCAAAGACATTATTGACCATCTGCGGATTGAACTGGGGCTCACTGAAAACGCACTGGATATTTTCGTCATTCACCAGCGTTTGTAGTTCCTCAATACGTGCCGGGCTGGGTGACGATGCATCGCCGATGGAAATGGCGCCTGCCGCGTGCACGTTAAAGGCTTCCTCGAAATACTGGTAAGCATCATGGAAGACAATAAAGCGGGTGTCGGCGCTGTTGGCTAAACGGTCTTGAAGAGTCTCCTGAAGGCTGGTTAAGTCCTTCTTGCCCTGGGCGGCCTTGTTGCGGTAGTAAGCGGCGTTATCAGGGTCGATCTCACTTAACTGTTCGGCGATGGCATCCAGCCAACGGCGGGCATTAGCAGGATCCAGCCAAGCATGGGGATTCATGCCAGTATGGCTGTGATCATGACCGTGGTGGTCATGATCGTGCCCACTTTCGTCATGGCTGTCTTCATGGTGGTGGTGTTCGTGATCGCCGTGATCATGCTCATGATGATCGTGATCATGGTGCCCGTGACCGTGTTCATCCCCATCGTTGAGCGCAAAGGTCGCGCCTTCGCGGTATTCCAATGTGGTGATGCCAGGCACATCCATTAGCTCAAGGTGGCGTGCATCACCCGCCAGGTTGTCAATGGGGCCTGATAGCCAGGGCGTCAGCCCGTCGCTTACCCATACCACCAGATCCGCATCATCGAGGGATTGTGCTTCGGAAGGCCGTAGCGAATAACCATGCGGCGAGGCACCGGGCTGAATAAACAGCTCAGGATCGCCGCGCTCCCCCATCACCTTGGCGACCAGCGAATACACGGGTGGAATATCCACCGCCACACGCGGCGCGTCTGCGGCGGCAACCAGCGGAAAAGCCGCTAATAGCGGCCAAGACAAACGAGCTAAACGGTTATTCATTAAGGTTCTCCTCATCATCAAATATGACCTTTCTCGGTTCGACCATCGGCATTGACACTCGCCTATATTTTAATCATATGATATAACATAACAAATACACAAAAGACGACCTCCGATTATGCGGCTTGCTCAGCCTCCTGATAGCGATGCGATTCTGAACGTTCGCCACTTGAACGTTCGATTCGGCGGACAGCATATCCTTGAGAATATCAGTCTCGATTTATATCGAGAGCAGGTGGTGACCCTGATTGGCCCCAATGGCTCGGGGAAATCCACGCTGGTGAAAACGCTGATCGGTGCGGTAAGGCCCACATCGGGTCAGGTGACCATCGCCCCGCAGCAGCGTATCGGTTATGTGCCCCAACGGCTGCACCTGGATCCCACCCTGCCCATGACGGTTAAGCGTTTTATCAACTTGCCGCGTCGCAACCCGAATCGCAATGTGCAAAAGGCGCTGGAAGATGCTGGTGCCGGGGCTTTGATCAATGCGGCGATGAGCGAACTTTCGGGGGGACAGTTTCAACGCGTGCTGCTGGCCCGGGCGCTGCTGACAAGGCCCGACATTCTGATTCTTGATGAAGCGACACAAGGGCTCGACCACCGAGGCACCGCAGAATTCTACCAGCATATCGAAACCGTGCGCCGCACCTATGGCTGCGCCGTGTTGATGGTCAGTCACGATCTCCACGTCGTTATGCGTACCGCTGACCACGTGCTGTGCCTGAATCGCGTTATCTGTTGCGAGGGCAAGCCCGAGCAAGTGGCCTCATCGCCGGACTATCAGGCGCTGTTTGGCGATCAGACCGCCCAGACCTTAGCCCTCTACCGCCACCATCATCAGGAGGCCGCTAATGTTGGATGATTTTATGTGGCGGGCGATGATCGCCGGTGTATTGGTAGCCATGGCCGCCGCGCCCCTGGGGTGTTTCGTGGTGTGGCGGCGCATGGCCTACTTCGGCGATGCGACCGCCCACGCCGCCATTCTGGGCGTGGCGTTAGCGCTGTTATTGGACGTCTCCATCTTCTTGGGCGTACTGACGGTCGCCCTGGTGATGGCAAGCTGTGTGTCGATGCTCAGTGGGCGTGGCTATGCCATGGATACCCTGCTCGGGGTAATGGCGCACTCGGCCCTGGCCATCGGCCTGGTCGCTGTGTCGTTTCTTGCCGGGGTGCGCATCGACCTGAGTGCCTATCTGTTTGGCGATATTCTGGCCGTTGGGAAAACGGATATCTGGATTATCGGCGGCGGAGTGGCGCTGGTGCTGACGCTGCTTTTCTGGCGCTGGTCATCGTTATTGACCGCCACGTTAAGCGACGAGCTTGCCTATGCCAGCGGCATCCAACCCCGGCGCGAACAGCTGGTGCTCACCCTGGCGCTCGCAGTGGTCGTCGCCGTGGCGCTGAAAGTAGTGGGCGTGCTGCTGATAGCCGCCTTGTTGATCATCCCGGCGGCCACCGCCCGGCCTTTTTGCCGTACGCCAGAATCTATGGCGCTTCTGGCCGCGGGGATTGCAATGCTGGCGGTGACGTCAGGGCTGAGAGCCGCCTATATGATGGATACGCCGACTGGCCCGACGATTGTCACGCTAGCCGCCGTGCTGTTCACCCTGGCCACGGTTGCAACCCAAGGCTGGCGCTTGTTGCGTCAGCGCCTCCAGCCCGCGTCCTGTCATTCCGATAAATAGCGCGGTGGTAGCAATGGCTGCGTTTGCTCGCCGCTTCACGTCTATCCCAAGAGGTAACGAAATGACTGTTTTAACCCTGCCTGATGTAGCCAGCCAAACCGCCCGCTCTCCGGCCGCTTTGACCTGGGTGGGCATGGAGGGCATCGCACTCCCCATCCGACTAGGCAGCCGCAGTGTGACGGCCAAGCTCAGTGCAGGGGTTAGCCTGGATGACGCTGATGCACGGGGAATCCATATGTCCCGGCTGTATTTGGCGCTGGCACCGCTTGAAGAAGCACCGCTGACACTTCCAGCGGTTAAGGACATATTGAATGCATTTTTAACCAGCCAAGAGGGCTTATCTCAGAATGCTTATCTCAGCATCGAAGGCGAGCTTGCGCTTAAGCGGCAAGCCTTGATCAGCCCTTTAGCCGGGTGGAAAAGTTACCCCTTCACCTTGCGCTGCCAATTAACGCCCGCTGGCTTTCAGGCTGAACTCGACCTTACAGTGGGCTATTCGTCCACCTGCCCCTGCTCGGCGGCGCTGGCAAGGCAGCTGATTCAGCAGGCCTTTGAGGAGGATTTTTCAGAAATCCCGTTAACCAAATCTGCGGTATCTGCGTGGCTAGGCAGCGAAGAAGGGATACTCGCAACGCCCCATAGTCAGCGCAGCAGTGTCGAATGCAGTTTGCGTTTATCTGAAAGCGAAAACGGAGAATGGCCCCTCGCGAATTCGATAGAAAACTCGATTGACCGTATCGAACGAGCACTCGGTACCGCGCTGCAAACCGCGGTAAAACGTATCGATGAACAGGCCTTTGCCCTCGCCAATGGGCAAAACCTGATGTTCTGTGAAGACGCGGCAAGGCGGCTGGATAAAGTACTACGACAAGCGCCGAGGGTGTCAGGGTTTCAGCTCAAGGTCGTGCATGCTGAAAGCCTGCATGCCCATGACGCGGTGGCGCGCAGTGAGTGGAATTGGTGATTGCGGGTAGGCCGCTCTGGCCTACCCGCTCTATGCAAAGCGCAAGCAGCGGGAAGAGTCGTTCGAAAACGTTAGGTTCGAAACCTCAATAGGGCCTAAGCCTGCATTTTCAACACTTGAAAGGGTAGGTTGCCCTTTGAAATACGTGTCAAAACATAGACAAGCGGGCGTTCTGATGTGCCGTTTATGCGGAACACTTCCCCTTCGAGGGTAGCGCCTTCTTCTAACATGCGGTGAAGCATGTCGAGGTGCCCCCTCGGCACATAGCCCAGTTTGTGACCGGTGCTTTCGATACGGATGGCGCTAGCATCGACAGGGTTCTCAGGCTCGGGCAGAAGTTGGATGCTGCTGCCTACTGGTAAATCGGTTGCTTCAAGCTGTGATTCATGACGGAACCCCGCTATTTCGATTAATACCTCGAAGGTTTCAGGTGGATTGTCGAAAGGGTGAACAAGTTCAAAACCGTCATTGGGTAGCTTGGCGCCACTGTAACCCAGTAAAGCGAAGTCGCTAATGTTGGCATCCTCTGGGATAGCGCGCAGTTCCAGATAACGCCCAAAATCACGGCGACTGCGTGGCGGCAAGCGGCGAGTGAAAGCTTCCAGTACTTGATGATTGTGCTCTGCTTGCCTCATAGAAAATGCCGGGTAGCCTCGAAAGCCCAAAAGCTTTGCTTCTGCCATCTCTGAGCTATCCAGGGCATACACCAGAACCACGTTATTGTCCCGCTTGACCAATTCTCCCACTAGATAGCGAGAGCGCATTTTGCTCTCTCGTGCCTGCCAATAAAGCAGCAGCCGGTGTGGTTCCACCAAGTGTTCGATTAAGCGGGTCATATCAGTTCTCCAGAGCCTGTAAAAGGCGCTCTCTCCTTGTCAGAGTCAAAAACGCAATGAAGTCAGCACGCTGTTGGGTAATGGGATGTGGGATGTCAAAGTAAGTTAAGTCATTCAGGATGTCTCTAAGGTCATCATCGCACCAACGTTGTAAGCGTTCTATCAGTATTGGTCGAATAGCAGGGAATTGCTGACAATACTGAGTTACGCCCTGAATAAGCGGTAGGCGCTTTTTGTCGCCTTTGGCCCAGCGCATGTGGTGCTGCCCTCTTTTAAGGTAGGCATTGAATTCGTTATGGTCGCGCATCATGCGCTGCATTTTCTGGGGCTGCAACTCGTGACCGAGGCTAGTGCCATTATCAAAGTAGGGCGTGTAACGGGCAGTTGGGCCGTTTTCTCCCCAAATCACTCCCCAATTCTCTTGATGGCGATCAGTGTTGCCAATTAACGCATCAAAACATAGGCAAAGCCCCCAGTATTGTCGCCAATCATGGGTAAGCCATCCGCCTCTCTCTAGCACACGGCTTAGTTCGATAATTGATGTTAAATTATGCTGCCTTCCTTTATCTACATCAAAAGCGGGTATCAGCCGTTGCAAGTAATCTACGCCAGCAACATAGCGATCTTCTCTACTATCATCATAGCCAATGAACCATTCGTTGACTGTACCTGGTTCGTTTCGAGACGAGTCAATGGCAATAAAAACGGGAGGGAGCGTAAGCCCCATTAATCGGCCAATATGAAAGGCGATCACCTCAGACCAGTATTGGTCAGGGTAGCGAGGCTTATCTGAGTTTTTCGCGCTTTTGATAGCTTCTTTAAATAAATAACGGTGCCCAGGCATACAAAAATCATAAGGAGCTGGGTCAGGACAGACGCGGAGTGATTTATCGCGAGCGCCTACTGGAAAGACTTCATAATCTTGGTGAACATCCCAACTCGTGATATCAATCACTTGGTCTGGTCGCTGATGAATGCCTTCACGATTAATCATGGTGATATCTACCTACCTAGAAATAACAAAGTCCTCCCGTCGCTTCCCGTATTGCAGATCAACCCAGCTAGCCACGATACTTTTAATCCTAAACTAAACACATAATGTACAGCCATGAAATCCTCTTAGGCTCGGCATGGCTATGGTGCATCGTTAAAAGCGCGCATGCCAAAAGTCTCCACCTCCATGACGCAGTGGCGCGCAGCATGGGTGAGAGCCTTCACTTTTAAACATGACGTTGGCTCGGAAGGCTAAACGATTGTTGGCCTTCCCGTCAGCGCTTGTTTAGGATCACTAGCGGATCTCAACAAAAAAATAGCGAGCTGTTCTCATGAAGCCTGAAACCATTGCTCTTCACCATGGCTATTCGCCTGATTCACAAAACGCCGTGGCGGTGCCGATTCATCAAACCACGTCGTTTTCATTCGATAACGCGCAGCACGCGGCGGATCTGTTTGATCTTAAAGTCGAAGGAAACATTTACTCGCGCATTATGAACCCGACCTGCGCCGTGTTGGAGCAGCGGGTAGCCGCGTTGGAAGGCGGTATCGCCGGGCTAGCGGTGGCATCGGGAATGGCTGCGATCACCTACGCGATCCAGACCATTGCCGAAGCGGGCGATAACATTGTCTCGATCAGCGAGCTGTATGGCGGTACCTACAATCTGTTTGCCCACACCTTGCCGCGTCAAGGCATTCAGGTGCGTTTTGCCGATAAAGACGATATTGATGGCATCGAAGCGCTGATCGATGAGCGTACCAAAGCGGTTTTCTGCGAAAGCATTGGTAACCCCTCGGGGGGCGTGGTCGACCTAACAAAGCTGGCCGAAGCGGCACATCGTCATGGAGTGCCGGTGATTGTCGATAACACCACGGCGACGCCTTTCCTATGTCGGCCGATTGAGCACGGGGCGGACATCGTTGTCCACTCGGCGACCAAATATATCGGCGGCCACGGCACCACGGTGGGCGGTGTGATCGTTGATTCGGGCACCTTTCCCTGGGCCGAGAATGCCAGCCGTTTTCCGCTGCTCAATGAGCCTGATGTCTCCTATCACGGTGTGAGCTATACCCGTGATGTGGGCGATGCGGCCTTTATTGCCCGCGCCCGGGTGGTGCCACTACGCAACATGGGCGCGGCGCTTTCTGCTCAGGCGGCCTGGAACCTGCTCCAGGGGCTGGAAACGCTGTCACTAAGGATCGAGCGTATCTGTGCCAATGCCTTAGCGGTTGCCAAGCATCTGGAAAGCCATCCATTAGTCACCTGGGTGCATTATGCTGGCTTGGAAAATCATCCGGATCATGCGCTGGCCCAGCGTTATATGAATGGCCATGCTTCGGGAATTCTTAGTTTTGGCATCGAAGGCGGGCAGACCGCCGGAGAGCGCTTCTATGATGCGCTGGCGCTGATTCTCCGCCTGGTGAATATCGGCGATGCCAAAAGCTGCTCTTCCATTCCCGCCTCAACCACACACCGCCAGCTCAACGAGCAGGAGCTAAAAGCCGCTGGTGTCACACCGGATATGGTGCGCCTGTCGATCGGCATTGAGCATATCGACGATCTGTTGGCGGATATTGATCAAGCGCTGGCGGCCTCTCAAGGGTAGTTTGTTCCGCCCCCGCCATCTCAGTACCATAAGTCTAGAGATGGCGGAGGCGAACCGTTAAACGCCCTTAGAAGCCGCCAGGGTATACAAAAACTCAAGCCCCAGCGTCGCGGCGGCAAGCGAAGTAATGTCGCCGTGGTCATAGGCGGGGTTCACTTCCACCACGTCCATGCCGACCAGTTCCATGCCTACCATGCCACGAATCACTTTCAGCATCAGGTCGGTGGACATACCACCGCAGACCGGCGTGCCGGTGCCCGGGGCGAAGGCAGGGTCGAGACCGTCAATATCCAAGGTGACGTAGGCCGGGTGATAACCCACGCGGGCACGAATGCGCTCAAGCACGGCCGCTGCACCGTGGTCATTGACCCAGTCCGCATCCAATACCTCGTAAGGGTGGTTGTGGCGGTCGTAACTGGTGCGAATACCGATTTGCAGCGAGTGCTCGGGTACTACCAAGCCTTCCTTTAAAGCGTGGTGAAAAATGGTGCCGTGGTCAAAGCGGGTGCCTTGCTCGTAGGTGTCTGTGTGGGCGTCGAAATGGATCAGCGCCAGCGGGCCGTGCTCTCGGGCGTGGGCGCGCAGCAGCGGCAGACTGATGTAGTGGTCGCCGCCCAGGGTGAGCATCTTTTTGCCCGCCTTTAACCAGCGGTTGGCGTGGGTTTCCAGGTTATCGACCAGGCTTTCGGGCTCGCCATATGCGTAATCAACGTTGCCTGCATCGCATACTTTGAGGCGATCTTCCAAGGCGAAGTCCCATGGCCAGCGCTTGCCTTCCCAGATCAGGTTGGCGGTACTTTGACGAATAGCATTTGGCCCCATACGGGTGCCCGAACGGCCAGAACAAGCAAGGTCAAAGGGAACGCCACTCACCACAACGTCGGCGTCGGTTGCCTTAGGATCCGTTGCTTTTGCTACGCCCATAAAGGTAGAAATCACATCGCCATAAAGGCTGGGCATGGTTTGAGTTTGTGGGTGGGTCACCGGTGTGCTTCTCCTTGCGTGCTGGATTATCGTTAATAGTCGCGGGCGGGCGAATAAGCAGCAGACAATAAGCAATTACTAGTGATAAATTAAATGAATGTTTAGAATTTAGTCATTTGTGATGTGAATAATGAGAGACTATGCGCTTACTACGCCATTTCGACCTAAACTTGCTGCTGGTGTTTGAGGTGCTGATGCACGAGCGTCACGTCACTCGTGCGGCAGAAACGCTGCATTTAAGCCAACCCGCCTTGAGCCATGCCTTAAAACGCCTGCGTGAGTCGCTGGATGATCCGCTGCTTGTGCGCACCGAAAACGGTATGCAGCCGACCCCCCGGGCACTCGCGCTGCTGCCCGTGGTGCAACAGGCGCTGGCGATGCTGCGGCAAGGGCTTGCGCCCCCCGCGATGTTTTCGCCTGCTAACAGCACGCGACGCTTTACGCTCGCCACTACGGATTACTTTGAAGAGGTCATGTACCCGCTCTTTTTAAGTCAGCTGTTGGCCTATGCGCCGGGCATTAGCTTCTCCATTGAGCTAATTACCCCGGACGTGTTAAGTGAGGGGCTGGAACAGCGCCAAATTGATATGGTGGTAGGGCTGGATAACCAAAGCGCGTTGCCCAGTGGCGTGATTCAGACGCCTTGGATGGATGAGGAACTGGTCTGCTTGGTCGCTACCCATAATGGCCGCGTGGGTGATGCGCTTGATATCGCTCAGTTTGCTCAAGAGCCCCATGTGGAGCTGGCTGACATCAGTGGTCTAAGGCCCAGTAATATTGATAGCTGCCTGGTTCAGCACGGATTAACCCGCCGGGTGATCTCTAAAAACCTCAACTACATCGCCGCAGCGCGGGTAGTGGCGCTCACGGAAGCGATCATGACGCTCCCACGTCAAATGGCTGAACGGTTCGTTGCTATGCTGCCAGTGCGTTTGGTAGAGCCGCCTAAGGAGCTTCCCGCACTAAAAATGACATTGATTCAGCATGGACTCTATGCCAATGATCCTGCTAATGCATGGCTCCATAAGGTGCTTGTTGAGTTTGCTAACGACTTTAGACGTTAGGGTAACCATCATGCACACTAGCCCATGTTGTAATTAAACAACCCTGTTGCATCAAAGGTTGAATAGTATCTGGCAGCCACCCCGTTAGATCCTAGACTGCTACTAAGGCGTTATCACTAACGCCGCAAAAGGTACGGTGCCCGTTGAACAACTGTGGCACTGCAATAAGGTTAAGCAAGGGAGAACACGAGTGAAAATAGGTGCACCGAAGGAGAGTGCCCGGGGGGAGGCGCGTGTTGCGCTAACCCCCGAGAGCGCCAAGCAAATCCAGAAGCTAGGCCACGAGTGCTTAGTAGAATCCGGCGCGGGCCTAGCGGCGGGCTTTAATGACGACACTTATCGCGATGCGGGCGTTACCGTAGTGGAAGGAGCCGACGCGCTCTGGAAAGACGCCGATGTGGTCATTAAAGTCCGCGAGCCCTCGGATGAAGAGGCCGAGCGGCTGAGGCAAGGCCAAACCTTGATTGCCTTCTTCTGGCCCGCGCAAAACGAAGCGCTGCTTGAGAAGTGCAAGTCTCAGGGCGCCACCGTTATTGCCATGGATATGGTGCCGCGGATCTCGCGCGCCCAGAAGATGGACGCGCTCTCCTCCATGGCTAATATCGCGGGCTACCGCGCGGTGATTGAGGCGGGCAACAACTTTGGCCGCTTCTTTACCGGCCAGGTAACCGCTGCCGGTAAAGTGCCCCCGGCCAAGGTATTGGTGATTGGCGCTGGCGTGGCAGGGTTGGCCGCGATCGGTACCGCTACCAGCCTGGGTGCCGTTGTGCGAGCCTTTGACGTGCGCCCTGAGGTCTCTGAACAAATCGAGTCCATGGGCGCTGAATTCCTGTTCCTCGATTTTGAGGATAGCCAGGATGGTTCTGAGAGCGGTGGCTACGCCTCGCCTTCAAGCCCGGAGTTCCGCGAGAAACAGCTTGAGTGCTTCCGCGAGCAGGCAGCCGATGTGGATATCGTCATTACCACGGCGCTGATTCCCGGCAAGCCCGCGCCCAAGCTTTGGCTGGAAGACATGGTCGAGGCCATGAAGCCGGGCTCGGTGGTTATCGACTTAGCCGCCGAGAAGGGCGGCAACTGCGATCTGACCAAGCCTGACGAGCGAGTGGTATCGGATAATGGCGTAGTGGTCATCGGCTACACCGACTTCCCTTCGCGCATGGCCACCCAGGCGTCGCTGCTTTACGCCACCAATATTCGCCATATGCTGACCGATCTCACCCCCGAGAAAGAGGGCGTGATCAATCACAATATGGAAGACGACGTGATTCGTGGCGCCACGGTGACTCACGAAGGCGAAATAACCTTCCCTCCACCGCCGCCCAAAGTAAAAGCGATTGCTGCCGCTAAGCCGAAGAAGAAAGAGAAAGAGCCCACGCCGGAAGAGAAAAAGGCCACTGAGCTTGCCGCCTTCAAAGCGCAAACCAAGCGGCAGGTGAGTCTACTGGCTGTTGGCGGCGTACTGATGCTGCTGCTGGGCCAAGTGGCGCCGGCGTCCTTTATGCAGCACTTTATTGTCTTTGTTCTTGCCTGCTTTATCGGCTTCCAGGTGATTTGGAAAGTGAGCCATTCGCTGCATACGCCACTAATGGCGGTAACCAATGCGATCTCGGGCATCATTATTTTGGGGGCGATTCTGCAGATTGGCTCCGGCAGCGCAGTGGTTAGCGTGCTGGCGGCGATCTCAGTGCTTATCGCGTCAATCAATATCGTGGGTGGCTTCCTGGTGACACGCCGGATGCTGGCCATGTTCCAAAAATCCTAAGCGGCGGAGAGACGATATGTTAGAGCAAGGATTCGTATCTGCCGCGGCAATCGCGGCGAGCGTACTGTTTATTCTGTCGCTAGGCGGCTTGAGTAACCAGGAGAAAGCCAAGCGGGCCGTATGGTACGGCATCGTGGGCATGGCGGTGGCGGTGTTCTTCACTGCCCTCGGCCCAGGTATTGGCGGCTACTGGTGGCTGATCCCGATGATGCTGATCGGCGCAGGCATCGGCGCCTATGTAGCGGGCAAGGTCGAGATGACCGAAATGCCTCAGCTAGTGGCAGCGCTACACAGTTTTGTAGGCTTAGCAGCGGTATTTGTGGCCTGGAGCGCCGATTTGGAGCGTCGCCGTGTTATGGCCGCGCGCGCCGCCGAAGCGTCTTTGGATCAGTTCTCCGCCTTTGCTGCGCTGGTAGCCACAAAAGCCCCTGATGAGCTGATGTTCCTGCAGGTTGAGGTGGTGCTGGGTATCTTCATCGGTGCGGTGACCTTTACCGGCTCGGTGATTGCCTTTGGCAAGCTCGCAGGCAAGGTGGATGGCAAGCCACGTCAGCTGCCCGGCGGGCATATGCTGAATGCTGGGGCGGCGGTACTGTCGCTGCTGTTGGCGATTCTCTATCTGAACGGTGCTGGCTTCTGGACGCTGTTGGTGCTTGCGGCGCTGGCGTTCTTTATCGGTTACCACCTGATTATGGGCATTGGCGGGGCCGATATGCCCGTGGTGGTCTCCATGCTCAACAGCTACTCTGGCTGGGCGGCGGCGGCTATCGGCTTCACGCTTTCCAACGACCTGCTGATTGTGACCGGTGCATTGGTGGGCTCATCCGGTGCGATTCTCTCTTACATCATGTGTAAGGCGATGAATCGCAACTTCGTCAATGTGATTCTAGGCGGCTTTGGCGGAAGCACTGGGCCCGCGGCAGAGATTGAAGGCGAGCAAGTGGCCATAGACGCCGGTGGTGTAGCGAGCGCCTTGAACGACGCCGACAGCGTTATTATTGTGCCGGGTTACGGCATGGCGGTGGCCCAGGCGCAAACCGCAGTGAGCGACTTGGTGCGTAAACTGCGTGCAGCGGGCAAGACCGTGCGCTTCGGTATCCACCCGGTGGCGGGCCGCTTGCCAGGGCATATGAACGTGCTGCTGGCGGAAGCCAAAGTGCCTTACGACATCGTGCTGGAAATGGATGAAATCAACGACGATTTCGCCACCACCGATGTGGTCATCGTGATTGGCTCCAACGACATCGTGAACCCTGCGGCCGAGGAAGACCCCAATAGTCCTATCGCTGGCATGCCGGTATTGAAGGTATGGGAAGCCAAGCAGGTGTTTGTCAGCAAACGCGGCCAGGGCACCGGTTACTCCGGTATCGAGAACCCGCTGTTCTTCAAAGACAACACGCGGATGTTCTACGGTGATGCCCGGGATAGCCTGAATACGCTGTTGCCGCTGATCGATTAGGCCTTTGTGTTTTAGCTACCCATGCAACTTAGCTGGACGCTAGGCTACTAAAAGCCATTAGGTACTGAGCCCGCGAGCAATCGCGGGCTTTTTAGTTTCTGTGCAGGGCGCGGCTACTCCTGCTATGGTCGGATACCCCCTTATGTGTTGAGCAATGGCTACTATGGATCAACGCCCCAACCCCCGAGTACTGCTGCGTTTGCTGGGTCTACTGCGCCCCTACCGCACGCGGTTGGCGCTGGCTGGCCTAGCGCTACTCATGGCCTCGGGAAGCGTGCTGCTGCTGGGGAATGGATTGCGTCTGGTCATCGACAGAGGCTTTCTCGCCGCTGATCAGCAGGCGTTGGCCCAAACACTGGGTTTAATGCTTGCCGTCGTCACGGTGCTGGCGCTTGCCTCTGCACTGCGTTACTACCAAGTGACCTGGATTGGCGAGCGCTTGGCCGCCAACCTGCGCCAGCGGGTGTTTGATCATTTGCTCACCTTGGAGCCAAGCTTTTTTGAAAGCGCCAGCGACGGCCGTGCCGCGGGGGAGATCGCATCACGCCTGACGGCGGACACCAGCGTACTACAGAGCCTGTTTGGCTCCTCGGTATCGCTGGCGCTGCGCAATCTGGTCATGCTGGTGGGCGCCGTGGTGCTCATGCTGGTCACTCAACCGTGGCTCTCGGCAATGGTGCTGATTGGCATCCCCGCCACTCTGCTGCCCATCGTGTGGTACGGCCGTCGGGTGCGGCGGCTTTCGCGTACCAGTCAGGATCGCGTGGCCGAACTGGGTCGCTATGCTGAGGAGGCGCTGAGCGGTATTAAAACGCTTCAGGCATTTACCCACGAGGCGGTGGATAAAAGCCACTATGGCCAGCGGGTTGAACAGGCGTTTGGCAGCGCCGTAGAGCGCACTCAGCAGCGCGCCTGGTTAACCGGTGTCGCTATGTTAGTGGTGTTTACGGCGGTTGGCTTAATGCTCTGGCAGGGCGGTCAGGCGGTGCTAGACGGCACCATGAGCGCGGGTGAGCTATCGGCGTTTATCTTTTACGCCGTGCTGGCAGCAGGGGCAATTGCCACCCTGGCCGAGGTCGCCGGGGATGTGCAGCGCGCGGCAGGAGCTGCAGAGCGCTTATTGGAGCTGCTCGATACGCAGCCCGCTATCCAGTCGCCGGTAAATCCGCAGCGCTTGCCAAGCCCTTCGCGTGGTGAGATTACCCTGGAGAACGTCACGTTTACCTACCCTGGTCGGGAAACCCCAGCGCTGAACGGGTTTGACCTGCACATTAAACCGGGAGAACGAGTAGCGGTGGTGGGGCCTTCCGGGGCAGGTAAAAGCACGCTGCTGGCGCTGCTGCTACGCTTTTATGACCCCAGCCAGGGGCGCATTACCTTGGATGATAGGGATGTCCGTACGCTAGATCTTGCCGCCTTGCGCCGTGCCATGGGGTTGGTGGCGCAGGAGCCGGTGCTGTTTAGTGGCTCGGTGGCCGAGAATCTGCGCTACGGAGACCCCGAGGCGGATATCGATAGATTGCGCCTTGCCGCCCAGGATGCCAGCGCCCTCGACTTTATTGATGCGCTGCCCCAAGGCTTTGATACGCCCCTGGGGCCAGGTGGGGTGCAGCTCTCCGGTGGCCAGCGTCAGCGGCTCGCTATTGCCCGGGCGCTACTTAAAAACCCCGCGGTGCTGCTGTTGGATGAAGCCACCAGCGCCTTGGATGCGGAGAGCGAGCGGCTGGTGCAGCAGGCGCTGGATCGGCTGATGGTGGGCCGCACCAGCATCGTGATCGCCCACCGGTTGGCGACTGTCATCGCCGCTGACCGCTTGTTGGTGCTGGAGGGTGGGGAACTGGTAGCGGCGGGCACCCACGCTGAATTAATCACCACCAGCGCGCTCTATCGTCATTTAGCCGCGTTGCAGTTTGGCGGTGAAACGTTATAAAACGGTTCTTTTAACGATGGGAATACCGATGTCGAGTTTCTTTCAGCGCCTGAATGCCGTTAATGCCCCTTCGATTGGCCTGGGCTGCATGAACCTCTCCCACGGTTACGGTAGCATCGTGCCGGAAAGCGCAGCCTTACGGGCGCTGGATGAGGCCTTTGATATGGGCTATCGCCACTTCGATACCGCCACGCTGTATGGCGCCACCGCCAATGAAAGTGTGGTTGGGCGAGCTTTGGAGGGTAAGCGGCATCAGCTCTTTCTAGCTAGTAAATGCGGTATGGCGATGGATCCTGAATCAGGCAAGCGGGTCATTGATGGCCGCCCGGAAACCCTGCGCAAGCAGTGCGAAGCCAGCCTTGCACGCCTACGTACCGACCATTTGGATCTCTACTACCTGCACCGCTTGGATCGCCAAGTCCCCATTGAAGAGAGCGTGGGTGCGTTGGGGCGCCTGGTGGAAGAAGGCAAAATCGGTGGTGTGGGGTTATCTGAAATTTCTGCGCTAACATTGCGCCGTGCGGCAGCTGAATATCCTATCGCAGCGGTGCAGTCGGAATACTCGCTGTGGACGCGCAACCCTGAAATCGCCCTGATTGATGCGTGCCGCGAGGTGGGAGCAGCCCTGGTCGCGTTTAGCCCTCTGGGACGAGGCTTCCTAACCGGCGCCATTCAAGACCCCGCGCGTCTTGAAGAGGGCGATATGCGCCGTAACATGCCGCGCTTCAGCGCCGAAAACTACCCGCATAATATAAAACTATTTGAACGCCTTGCGACGCTGGCGCAGGCCTTAAGCGTCACGCCGGGGCAGCTGGCGCTGGCGTGGCTAAAAGCCAAAGGCGGCGATGTCATTCCCATTCCCGGCACCCGCTCACCTGATCATATGCGGGAAAATTTAGCCGCGGAAACGCTACATCTCGATGTCACCACCCTGTCTCAGTTGAATGCCATGATGACGCCAGACCAAGTTGCGGGGGCGCGATACAGTGAGGCGCAGCAAGCGGACATCGATACGGAAGAGTTTGAGTCACAGTAATGCAGGTAAATTGGCGATGTATAAAAACTATTAGATCAGTCACTAAAAGCAAATTGTGCCTATGATAGATGTGGGCTAAAAATGTACCAAGTGAGTGACGCGTCCTTTTATCACACGTTGCTGTTTGAGCACGCTGATAAGGGCGCTCACCGTCAGTTGACTTGGTAGCGGCTCTTTCACCATAACCAAGACGAACGCAACCAAGACAAAAGCAGTTAAGACAAAATGACGTTAGAGGGAGAGAGCTATGAGTGGTAAATGTCCTGTAATGCATGGTGGTAATACCTCCACGGGCACGTCTAATAAAGACTGGTGGCCGGAAGGGATTAACCTGGATATCTTGCACCAGCAAGACCGCAAATCAAACCCGATGGACGTAGATTTTGACTATCGGGAAGAGGTCAGAAAGCTCGATTTTGACGCGCTCAAGCAAGACGTCCACGCGCTGATGACCGACAGCCAGTCCTGGTGGCCAGCTGATTGGGGTCACTACGGCGGCTTGATGATCCGCATGGCATGGCACTCTGCGGGCACCTACCGTCTTGCCGACGGCCGCGGCGGCGGTGGTACCGGCAGCCAGCGTTTTGCACCACTCAACTCCTGGCCGGATAACGTCAGCCTTGATAAGGCGCGTCGTCTACTGTGGCCGATCAAGAAGAAGTACGGCAACAAAATTAGCTGGGCGGACTTGATGATTCTGGCCGGCACCGTTGCCTATGAATCTATGGGGCTTCCTGCCTACGGATTCTCATTTGGCCGTGAGGATATCTGGGAACCCGAAAAAGACATCTACTGGGGCGATGAGAAAGAGTGGCTGGCACCTTCCGACGAGCGCTACGCGGACGTTGAAAAGCCGGAAACCATGGAAAACCCGCTGGCTGCCGTGCAGATGGGCCTTATCTACGTTAACCCTGAAGGTGTTAATGGTGTGCCCGACCCGTTGAAAACTGGCCAGCAGGTACGTGAAACCTTCGCCCGTATGGCGATGAACGACGAAGAGACCGCTGCACTCACAGCCGGTGGCCACACGGTAGGTAAGTGTCACGGTAACGGCGATGCGGCAGCGCTGGCGGCTGAGCCCGAAGCGTCAGATGTTGAAAACCAGGGCTTTGGCTGGGGCAACCCAACCATGGCTGGCAAGGCGAGCAATGCCGTAACGTCTGGCATTGAAGGCGCCTGGACAACCAATCCGACCCAGTTCGACATGGGCTATTTTGACCTGCTGTTCGGCTACGAGTGGGAGCTGCGCAAGAGCCCGGCCGGTGCTCACCAGTGGGAGCCGGTGAACATTAAGGAAGAGGATAAGCCGGTTGACGCCAGTGACCCCTCTATCCGCCACAATCCGATCATGACCGATGCGGATATGGCCATGAAAATGGATCCGACCTATCGAGCCATTTGCGAAAAATTCATGGCGGATCCTGAGTACTTCAAGCAAACGTTCGCCAAAGCGTGGTTCAAACTGACCCACCGTGATTTAGGCCCGAAAGCGCGCTACATCGGCCCGGAAGTGCCCGCTGAAGACTTGATCTGGCAGGATCCCATTCCGGCTGGCAGCACTGACTACAGCGAAGAAGTCGTTAAGCAGAAAATCGCCGAGGCCGGCCTGAGCATCAGTGACATGGTCAGCACCGCCTGGGACAGTGCCCGCACTTACCGCGGCTCTGACATGCGTGGCGGCGCCAACGGTGCCCGCATTCGTTTAGCGCCTCAGAAAGACTGGGAAGGCAACGAGCCTGCGCGCCTCGCCAGCGTATTAGCAGTGTACGAGAAGATTTCTGCTGACACCGGCGCCAGCCTTGCGGATGTAATTGTTCTAGCGGGCAGTTTTGCGATCGAAAAAGCCGCTAAAGCCGCAGGCTACGACGTTCGCGTACCTTTCCTGAAAGGGCGTGGCGATGCTTCTGCCGAGATGACCGACGGCGAATCGTTCGAGCCGCTAGAGCCGCTGGCTGACGGTTTCCGCAACTGGCAGAAGAAAGAGTACGTGGTCAAGCCGGAAGAGCTGCTGTTGGATCGCGCTCAACTGATGGGGCTGACCGGGCCGGAAATGGTCGTGCTACTGGGCGGTATGCGTGTACTCGGCACCAACTACGGTGGCACCAAGCACGGCGTATTCACCGACCGTGAAGGCCAGTTGACTAACGACTTTTTCGTCAACTTGACCGATATGGGCAACAGCTGGAAGCCGGTGGGCAAAAATGCCTACGAGATCCGCGACCGTCAAACCGACGCCGTGAAGTGGACGGCTACCCGCGTTGACCTGGTGTTCGGCTCTAACTCGCTGCTGCGCTCCTACGCGGAAGTCTACGCCCAGGATGATAACGACGAGAAGTTTGTCAAAGACTTCGTCGCCGCCTGGACGAAAGTGATGAACGCGGATCGCTTTGACGTCGCCTAAGCGCTCACACTAAGTACTGGGCACTGTAGTTCTTGTGTAAGTAAGCCTGCATCTTAGGATGCAGGCTTTTTATTGGGCGCTCACTAAGAGGCACCCAAGCGGGTGCCTCTTAGCCTTATTCATGATGAGAAATTAGAACTCTTCCCACTCCGCTACTGCATGCTTTTGCTGAGTGGCCTGGGGAGGGCGGCTAGGCGCTTGAGGTAGTGCAGTGCCTGTCCGCGCTTTATGTGCTGCCGTATAGGGTAGCGCAGAGTTCTCAGCGCCACCTTCACTAAGCACAAACTCGTTCATCAGTTGATCCAGCCGTTGCGCATTGTCGCGCATATTGGTGGCAAGCGTGGCGCTCTGGCTGACCATGGCAGCATTCTGCTGGGTCATCATATCCATCTCTGCCACTGCTGTGTTGACCTGTTGGATGCCTGTGGTTTGTTCCCGTGCGCCGGCGGCAATCTCGGCGATGACATCCGAGACCTGGGTAACGCTGTGGCGAATCTCACTCATACGTTCAGCCGCCGCCTTAACGATATCGCTGCCTTCTCTTGAGTGGCTCACGGACATATCAATCAGCGCACGAATATCATGCGCCGCAGAGGCTGATCGACTGGCTAGCGTGCGCACTTCGCTGGCAACCACAGCGAACCCACGGCCCTGCTCGCCGGCGCGGGCAGCTTCCACTGACGCATTGAGTGCCAATATATTGGTTTGAAATGCAATTGAGTCAATCAAACCAATAATGTTGCTTATTTTATTGGCCGAATCACTGATTGCGGCCATCTTAGCTTCCATCTGGCTCATGGACTCGGTGCCACGCTCTGAGGCACTGGCGGCTTCTAGCGCGAGGCTATTCGCCTGTTCGGAGGCCTGGGAAGTATGCGCTACCGTGGAATGAATTTGTTCCATTGAGGCGGAGGTTTCCTGGAGGTTAGCCGCCGCTTGTTCGGTACGCGATGAAAGCTCATGGGTACCATCCGCCATATCGCTGGCATCGGATAATACCGTACGAGCGTTTTGGCGTACCTCCTGAAGGGTGGACTGCATGCGCTCCACAAAGGCATTAAAGCCGTGGGCGAGGTCGCCAATTTCATCCTGGGTTTTGGCTTCCAATCGGCGTGTCAAATCGCCTTTTCCTTTGGCAATATCGGCCATGGCGCTAGCGGTATGCTTGATCGGTGCGAGGGAGCGTCGCGCCGCATAGGCAACCACAACCAACAATAAGATCAGCAGTAGCCCACCGGCCAGCAGCAGCGACTGCAGTAGGCTGTTCGTCACGGTCGTAAAGGCGGTGATGGGCACGGTGACTCCGACCACCCAGGAAGTGCCTTCCACTGGGCTCCACATGAGCATGGTCTGCTCGCCACTGGGCATGGTTATTTCACCGGAGCCCGCCGTGCCGCTGAGTATCTGCTGACTTAGCGCATCCAGCCCTTGATAGCCCTGCTGGTCGGCATCGGTGTAATTGAGCGACATGCGGTACTCTTCAACCGGATGCGCAATGACCTGCCCTTGGCTGTCGATTAACCAGCCGTAGCTGCCTTCGCCCACATTAATATCGGAGGTGATATCAGAGACCGCGGCCATGGAAACGGTCATGCCCAGCAATCCCGCTCGATTGCCGCGTTCATCGAATACCGTATCAGCAACAATAGCCGTTGGTAGGCCGCTCACCATGGAGATAACCGGATCGCTGAGCAGACTATCCTGGGTGCCGTCCGTCACTAAGGCTTTGAAATAAGGACGTTCGCCTATCTGCAAGTTGACGCCAGCGTGCGTTAACGTAGCACCCGTGGCATCAGTGAAGAACAGTGACTCGATGGTGCCCCCCGGCGGGTAGCGCTTTTCGAGCCAATCGCGGTGAGAGGCAAGCGGCACGTCTTCCACCAAACGCTCATCCTGAGCAAGTACGGAGATCCAATTACGGTACCCGGTAATCCATCGGCTGATCTCATCGGCCCGTGCTTCTACTTGCCGTTTACCGGCATTATCGATTAACGCTGGAATAGCCTGGTTAAGCTGTTGATTGACCACAAAGCCTAAAATAACGGCTACCACTAAGAGAGGAATAGCGACAGCGACCAGCAGTTTCTGCGTCAGTGAGAGACGAGAAATTTTTTTCATTTGTTGCCTCGATATGTTGGCCAGAAGCTGATCACAAGAATATTGGTGAGTGTCATGTTCTGGCTGTTTTATGGTTCCCTGGAATTTTTTACAGCCGCTAGTCATTAACAGCCGATGACTCTTAATGTTTGCTAGTTTTATTATTTTTAATTGAACTAAGCCTTCGGTTTTAATGGCAACGCGGCTAATGGGAAAGTGCACTTTAATAGCTAGTAAAGTGGAACTAAGTAGTGTGTTCCCATTGTTCAATGTGGCGACTCTTTTAGCGCTGCCAAAGCGGCTTGATTGGTCTGCCGCCATCACGAAGGCCATGATATCGCTACAAGGCATGGCGTTCTTTTCCGCGAGAGAGGCGAACAATATCGGCCATCACGGCTAGCGCAATTTCAGCCGGAGTTTTACTACCCAGATTAAGCCCAATGGGCATGGCAATTCTTGCTACCTGGCTTTCTGTCAGGCCGCCGGAACGTAATAGCCGCTCTGCCCGCTGTTGCGAGGTTTGCTGGGAGCCCATAACGCCAATGTAAAAGGCTTCCGTTCGGACGGCTTCGATCATTGCTAAATCATCGATACGCGGGTCGTGGGTCAAGGCGACAACCGCCGTATTGGCATGGCAACCGCCTGAGGCGATAAACACGGAGGGCAGTACCGCCTGCACTTCCACTCCGGCGACATCGAAATTTTTCCGAGCTTCGTCTCTGGGGTCGCAGACAATCACCTCAAAGCCCAGCGTTTGGGCAAACAGGGCGCATGGCGCAGAGATCGCGGAGATCCCCGCGATAATCAGCCGTAGCGCAGGGCCTATGCGAATATTGACGCTAGCTGTATCGAAGGTAACGGCGGGCTCGGTGTTATTCGAGAGGTTAAAGCGCTTGCCGCTGCCATCCAACTTGATACAGCGGGTTAGCGGTTGGCGACCCAGTAACGTGGCATGCATCACTTCTAGGTGAGTGAGGTTTTCGGTGTTGGGCGCTAGCCGTTCAACCAGTATTTCTAGGCTACCACCGCAGGGTAAACGAATATTCGCTGAACCAGCATCCCCGCCATAGCGCACCCGTTGAACCGGTTCGTTAAACTCACCCTTTTGAAGCCGTGCGATAAAGTCCTCTTCGACACAGCCACCTGACAGTGACCCCAGATAGTCGCCTGTCGAACATGCTACCAGCATGGCACCCGGCTCCCGGGGTGCTGAGCCAAAGGTTTTTAGCACCGTACACAGCCAAACGGTCAGCCCCTGGTTGACCCACTTCAGCGCCCGTTCGATAACCTGTAGATCAAGATGGTGCATTAACTCGCCGCCTCCAGGGGAAGTCGAAGGGCGGCTTTCAGTGCATCGCGAATGGTGTCAGGGGTAAAAGGGGGATGGGTAAAGCGTACCCCCGTGGCATCAAAAAGCGCGTTGGCAATCGCGGGAGCGCCGGGCAGTGAGGCGGACTCCCCAACACCGAGTGGGGGCAGTTCAGGGCGATCAAGCAGCATGACGTCGATGGGAGGAAGCTCCGAGAAACGCAGGATGGGGTAGCCACCCCACTCTCTGCTGGTCGGTAAACCATCCTCAAAGGTTACCCGCTCCTTTAACGTGCGGCTGAGCATCTGGATCACATTGCCATGCACCTGATGGCGAACGCCGGCGGGGTTCACCATCAAGCCTGCATCCTGGCCTACATATAAGTTCTCGATGACAACCCGCCCACTCTTCACATTGACTTTTAGCTCAATCACCCAGGCGGCGAGCGCGGCACCAAAGCCTGGAAATTTACTATGTACGTACTGGGCGTAAGCGAAGCCTCGGCCGTAGTGCCACTCTCCATCGCTTCTCGGGTTGGTGTTGGCGGTACAGGGTTTCCAGTTCGCATGTTCGGCTAACGCTTCGGCAAGCTCGCAGGCGCGGTTATCGGCTAAGTAGCGCAACCGATAGGCGACAGGATCTTCACCCGCCAAGTAGGCGAGTTCATCAATATAGCTTTCGTGGGCGAAAGTGCTGGGCAGCGCCGAGACACCCCGCAGCCAGGAGGCGCGCACCAAGGTCGGGACGTCGTCGCACACTATTTGGCGATGAGGGTAGCGGTAGGGCGGTACCGACGTTCGATCTCCCATCTCAAAGGGGATATCAATGGGGGAGGCGGCGCCGGTCAGCAGCAGTGCCAGAGTGGGCGCACTGTTAGAGGGGTAACGGGTATTAAAGCGATAGCCTGCCGGGCTGCCATCTGCGTTCAAGCCGCCCTGGATGGCCATATACTGAGCAGCCCCTTTAGGCTCCCAGGTGTGCTCCTGCTCACGGGTTAGTTGCACACGAACAGGTCGACCCACCGCCTGAGACAGCAGCACTGCATCCGCGCCAACGTCGTCGGCGCAGTTGCGGCCATAGCAGCCTGAGGTTTCCATGCGGGTAATGGTGATAACGCCTTCATCCAAACCGGTAAGGCGGGCGAGGTCGGCGCGCAGGCTGTGTGGATTTTGGGTGCCCGACCATACGTGAAGGCCATCTTCGTTGGCATCGGCGACAGAGCACGAAGGGCCGATGGAGCCATGCAGTTGGAAAGGCCACACATAGTGACGATTGAGCGGATGTTGCGCGGCGGCCAGAGCGCTGTCGAGATCACCCTCTTCGAGGAGTATGCGCTGTTTGCTGGGCAGGTCGAGCAGTGCTTGCTCTATGTTGTCCAACTGAGGCAAGCCTTCGATTGGGCGCCACTGGATCTTTAGCTGTTTGGCTGCGGCAGCGGCCTGCTCTTCACGCTCGGCCACCACGCCAACAAAGTCACCGACCACCACGACACTTACCACACCTGGCAAATGAGCCACAGAGCTTTCATCTACCGCGATTAAACTGTTGCCAATAAAGTCGCCGCTATCATGGCCTACATAAGGCGGACGAATCACTCGCCCATGCAGCATGTTGGGCAGGCGTAGGTCGTGGATAAAAGTCAATTGCCCGGTGGCCTTGGCGGGTATATCCACGCGGGAGGTCGATTGGCCGACCAGGGTATAATGGCTGACCGGCTTAAGCGGCACCCCATCGGCAAGCTTTAATGCATGACGGGTGCCCCGCAGCAACTCCCCAAAGCTAACGGATGAGCGGTTATTATCACTTGGCGTAATAGCGCCGTTCTGGCAGCTAAGTAGTGAGCGCTCAGTGTCAAAGTGCTTTGCTGCCAGTGTTAATAGGTACTCCCGCGCCTGAGCGGCAGCTCGGCGTAAAGGCTCGGCAGTGATCTGAATCGACGCACTGGCAATGGTGGGGCCTTGGTTGGGGGCTTCAACGGAGTTGCCCAGCACCATGGTGACGCTGTCGAACGCGACGCTAAGCTCTTCTGCAACAATTTGAGCGAGCGCCGTGCGTATGCCAGTGCCCAGGTCTACGTGGCCGTTGAAAGCCACGATCTGGCTATCGCTCAACACGGCAATGAATATCTCGGGCTCATGGGGGGTGAAGTTTGAGTGTGTACCTGGCTGTCCGGGCGCGGGCTTGGGGGGTGTAACCGGGTCACGATAGATCACCAGAACATCAGACCCATACAGCAGTGACTCTCTTGTATAGTCTGATTTATCAGCCATGCCTGCCTCCCACGCTAGCGTTTTAGGTAATCAGTGCAGATTAATTTGAGATGATCAAAGAGCGATAACTAAGGTAAAATTATAGCGTGTGCGCCATAAAAGCATGATGAATTGATCCAGCGCAAGCAGTATTTAATGCGTTGATGCATCATTTTGTTAACCAGTGCCATACTCGATACACATCGTCGCTAATAGATTAAGGATATGGAATGACAACGGATAGTGCGCTCAAACACTCGTCTACCGGCGAACACCCCACACCTTCAGAGCAGGGGTATGATTTTTCTGAGCAAGTAGGCCATCTACTGCGTAAAGCCTACCAGCGGCATACGGCTATTTTTCAGCGCTACAGCAGCGATAAACAGCTCACTGCTATTCAGTTTGTCACGCTGTGCACGGTGATGGAGCGAGGCCCCAGCTCGCTAACCGATATCGTCAA
Source organism: Halomonas sp. FeN2 (assembly GCF_020595105.1). Taxonomy (NCBI): domain Bacteria; kingdom Pseudomonadati; phylum Pseudomonadota; class Gammaproteobacteria; order Oceanospirillales; family Halomonadaceae; genus Halomonas; species Halomonas sp. FeN2. Next base: position 1,916,912 of record NZ_CP074200.1, on the reverse strand, counting down.
CGCCACGGCGATTGATCCAGCCACCATCCGTGGCGTCATTAAACGCCTTAAAGCACGTGAGTGGATCTCGCTTACCACCGACCCCAATGATCAACGCAAAGTCATGGTGGTGATCACCGAGCCCGGTGCGGCATTAGTCGAGGGCATGGTGCCCAGCGCCAAGCAAATTAGCGATCAGACCATGAAAAATCTCAACCCGGCAGAGCGGATCGCTTTGATGCATCTGCTGGAAAAAATGAACGCGGATGGGTGAGCCAAAAGAGAGGCTCGCGCTCCCGCGCTTTTGGGGTACGCCTAACGCTTCATTAAGTAACCCAGCGTTTCATCCAGCCCAACCACATCCCCATACTTGCTATCGATATCAAACAGGTTAGCTTCATGGGGCGCGGGGTGGCGATCGCCCACACAGTCACGTACCACCATCACCCGAAAGCCGTGCTGTACGCCGTCAACGGCGGTGGCGCGAATGCAGCCGCTGGTGGAGCAACCGGTAATGATCAGCGTATCGATCCCTATGGCGACCAGCGTGGAAGCCAGCGAAGTACCAAAGAAGGCGCTGGCATACTGCTTGGTCATTACCAGCTCATCTTCACGGGGTGCCACCTCGGGGCAGAACTCCGCGTAAGGGTTGCCCGCCACCATCGCCCGCATGACCGGCGCCTTCTTGACCCAAATGCCGCCATCGATTTGATCCGGGGCGTGATACAGGATGTTGGTGTGGATAACAGGCGTGCCAGTGCGCCGTGCGGTATTGAGTAGCGGCGGCATATTGGCCACCGCATCCACCACGCCCTGGGCAAATAGCGGCGAACCGGGCGTGGTGTAGCCCTGCATAAAATCAACCACCAGCAGCGCGGGGCTTTTGCCAAAACCAATGCGTCCATCCCAGACGCCTTTGTAGTTGTTATCTAAGCTGTCATCTAAAGAGCTGTCTCCAGCACCGCTGCTGCTGGCTGCCTGGTTGGGGGTCGTCATAGCGCTATCTCCTAGTAAGCTCCTGATAAGAGAGCACCTGCACCTGGGACAATAGGCTCTAAATCGAGCGCCTTGAGCATGGCATAGGTAGTCGCGATAGCTGCGGTAACCACCGGCTTGCCGGTCAGGGCTTCGACCTTGGCGACGGCCGGTAGTGACGGCATTTGCACACAGGCTGACAAGACGATAGCGTCCACGTTACTTAAATCGAGACTGGCGACGATCTCGGGGAGATTGGCGGGGTCGTGACGAGCAACGTCCAGATTGTTGGGGATCTCAAGCGCCCGGTAGTCGAGCACGTCAATGCCTTCCTGACGGATGTAGTCGACCACCATTTCGGTCAGCGGCTTCATGTAAGGCGCCACGACCACCACACGTTTGGCTTTCATCACACCTAGAGCATCAACCAGCGCACCGGCGCTGGTGACCACCGGCGTATCGCAGCCGTTCTCTTCGGTGCGGCTGCGCAGACGCTTTTGCGACTCTCGGTGGTAGCCGGGCCCCATCGCCATAATGGCAACCAGACAGGCATACCCCATCACATCCACTGCTGCATCGGAGAGCTCCAAGGCACAGCGGTCAGACTCCGCATCCATAGCGGCCAGCTCGTCCTTGCTGACGGTTTTCATACGCATACGGCTGGAGTGGAAGGTAAAGCGTTCCGGGCGAATCAACTGCCGTGCAGCGAGCATGGCAGGTATCTCGGTCTCCATGGTGATATTGGAGCTGGGAACGATCTGGCCGATACGGTATGTTTTAGTGGTAGCGCTGGAGGTCATGATTATTGGCCTTTGTTAGAGTTGTGTACCCAGGAAGTCTTCAAACGCGGCAAAAAAGCCCTCGAAGTCATCCCAGGGAATCATGTGACCCGCTTGTTCTGCGGTAGAAATACGAACCGTCGGTAGCAGGGTGCGTATTTCGGCGCGATCCTCATCCTGGATAACCCCGCCCTTGCCTGCACACATCAGCAGCGTGGGTACTGTGATATCGGGGAGATCCTGGTGGATATCGACGCTATGGAACTCTTCAAACGCCTGAACGATGGCGGGCTCAAAGCAAGTGTGTAACCACTCGGCGCGTAATCGCAGCTGCTCGTCGCTCCAGGTGGGGCAGTAGTGGCGCATGGTCTCGATATCGGCACCCCGGGTGCAATCGCGAATCGAATCCACGTACCAGGGCAGCTTGCTGGGGTACTCACGGCGTCCTGGCCCTGAAACCGGTGGGTCGATCAGTACCAGTTTGTCGATGCCTTTGGCGCCGCGACTCATGGCGCGTAGCGCAAAGCGCGCACCCATGGAGTGGCCCGCCAGAATGACATCGCTCAGACCCAGCGCATCGATAAAGGCGATCACATCGTCGGCGCAGGTGTCGGTGTCGTAGGCGAGGTCAGGCCCGGTGGACGACAAGCCGCGTCCACGGACATCCAGCACATAAGTGTCGAAATGCTGACCGAGCCGCTCGGCCACAAAACGCCAGGTGATGGCCGGGCTGGTAATGCCCGGTATCAGTACCAGCGGCTGGCGCGAAGTCTCGGCGCTGTCGGCAAAGCGCAGGTAGTGCTGACGAATACCATTGGCGTGCACGTTGGCGCCATAGAGATAGGTGCTGCTCATGCTGGGCTCCCTTGACTGGTTGGTTGCTTCAGCGGTACTTCAAAGGGGTCATAGGCGAATACCCAGGCCGGGTCTTCATCTTCCCGTAACCAGGTATTGTCGTGGGAAACCTGCTGAACCCGCGAGGCGCGTTCAAAACGGTTGGTGCGGTAAAGTTCGAATGCCTGCTGGTAGTTCTCGGCGCCCACTTCCTCCAGGCAGCGCACTAGCATGGCAGCATCTTCAATTGCCATAGCGGCGCCCTGGGCCATATGAGGCTTCATCGGGTGGCAGGCATCACCCAGCAGCACTAGCCGGTTTTCATGCCACAGGGGCAGCGGGTTGCGCTCCAACAGCGGCCACTTGGTGACGCTTTCGGTGCAGTCGATCAGCGCTTGCACAGTGGGGTGGTAACCCTCGAAGGCCTTGCGCATTTCTTCGCGAGAGCTATCAACAAAAGAGGTGCCATGGTTCCAGTCGGGCTCGGGTACGCCGGTGACGTAGTAGTACTCCTTCTCGTCGCCGGTCACGAAGTACACCATCATGTGACGATCTTCCGACCACCACTTCACGCAGGCTTCAAAATCCAGGTCATAAGCCTTGAGTTTTTCTGCTGATATAATTGCCCGGTGGGCAATCCAGCCGCTATAGATCGGGGCTTCAGGGCCGAGCAGCTTCTCGCGCAGGCGTGAATTAACGCCATCAGCGCCGATTACCAAATCGGCTTCTTCGATTGAGCCATCGGCGAAGGTCATAACGACCTTGTCGCCGCTGTCATCCACATCGACCAGACGCTTATCAAAATGAAGATTGTCCTGGTCGAGCGTGCTGACCATCAATTCGTGCAGATCACCACGATGAACGGTGATGTAGGCCGCCCCATAGTTTTCGCGAGCAAACTCGCCCAGCGGGATGCGCGACTGATACTCGCCGGTCATACCGTTGCGGCTAAACCAATAGTCGGGGTGTGAGCCCATAGCATTGAGCTTCTCCTCAATGCCGATCCGGCGCATCACTTTCATCACGTTGGGGCCAAGGTGAATGCCTGCCCCTAGACGCGCAAACGCTGGTGCCTGTTCGTACACCTTGGTGGGGTAACCCGCTTGCTGCAGCAGCGCACCTGCAGCGGCGCCGCCAAGGCCTGCGCCAATAACGGCGATGGTGGGTTTGTTGTTCATATACTGGTTTCCTCGCTGTTTTATTCGCCTATCACTCGTTTCTGAATGCGTTCGTGAATGCTATAAAACAACGTATACACCATTTATTTTTTGGTCAAGAATTAGTTTCGAAATTATTTTTTAACAAGAATAGGGCGTTGTTTTTAAGTAAGTGTATGAATTTAATGTATTTATAGTTGTTTTTTTGGTTTTGTGCAAAAACTTGAAAAACGCATCCATTGAGTGCTATACGTTTATTAGGCTTGTTTTTATAGCGTATGCACCTTTAATGCTCGATGGGTATTAGCTCTGCACTTAGCTGGTGCAAGTCGATTGGCCGCATGTGAAAGGGAGATGAAAATAGGCTGGTTTAAGGTGCTACGAAGCGTGTTTGGCAGGCAGTATTTATTAGTAAAATCTAAGTCATATCCAAGCCCTATCCAGAGCAAGAGTGCGGGCTTAACAATAACGATGATGATCCCCTATGACGCTAAAGCTAACTATCAATGGACAAGAACATGAGCTGGCCGTGCCGCCGCAGATACCATTGCTCAATGTGTTGCGTAACGACCTGGCGCTCAATGGGCCTAAGTATGGCTGTGGTTTGGGCGAGTGTGGGGCATGCAGCGTATTGATTGATGGCATGGCAGCACGCACCTGCGTACTGCCCGTGTCTGCTGCCGTTGGTCATGAGGTAACCACCCTTGATGGTCTTTCCCAGAATGGTGAGCTTGACCCTGTACAACAAGCCTTTATCGATGCTCAGGCAGCCCAGTGTGGCTACTGTTTGAACGGTATGATCATCACTGTTCGTGCGCTGCTAAATCATAATACTCAACCCTCTGCGCAGCAGATTCGCACCGCTTTAGAGCATAACCTCTGCCGATGTGGCACCCATGTTGAAATTCTGCAGGCAGCGGAGCGTGCCGTGATCCTTAACGCGGCCGCGTTGCAGGAGGCACCTCATGACTGAAGGGACGATGCTCCATGGCCAGCAAAAAAAGGCCGGCATCCCCGCGCTGCTGGCGCAGGCACGTTTTGGTGTCGCCGTGCGTCCACCTTACTACCGGTGGAGTGGTGAGCGTTTTGAGAGTGATCGCTTAGTGGGCTTCGATAGCAGCAGCATTGCCTCACTACCTGGATCTATTGAAGTCGTGGTGGAAGGGAATTTTGTGGGGGTGGTTGCCGATAGTTTGGCCTTGGCGACCGATGCCGCTAAACAGCTGAAGGTTGAGTGGCAGGCCGTTCAGCAGACGCCCGAAAAAGCGCCTGAAAGCGATCAAGCGCCCTCTGATTCGCCTCTTGTTAAGTCTGGCCAGTCATACATGCATTCGAACCATGGGTATGGCTGGCCGAGTCGCATGCGCTGGGGCAATCACCCTAGCTGGGTAATTGCCGATTGTCGCGACCAGCAATTGAGTGTGTGGGGGCAAACTGTCACCCCAGCGGCGCTGAAACAGGATCTAAGCCGGTTAACCGCGCTGGATATTAGCCAGATTGAGCTTTACAGAGTTGATGGTAAGCACGCATCAAGTCAGGCCTCAGGGCTGGGTCGCCATTGCGGTGACGATGCCGCCGTAGATGCGGCGTTGATGTCGCGGACGGTGGGCGGCCCGGTAGCTGTCTGGCTGGATGCCCGCTACGCCAAGGATGTTCAGGCATTGGGCCAAGCGCAGCGAATTAGCCTAAACGCGGATATTGCCAGTAGTGGTGAGATAGCCCGTTATCACTATCAGCAGGCCAATCTCACCGGTGAGGTGGCTGCCGTAGGATTGTTGTTAAGTGGTAGGGCCGCGATAACAACGCCTAGCGCTGAGGCCACCGCCGGCGAGCAAGACACAACGCCGTTCTCGCCCTATGTATTTCGCGATCAATACCTTGCCGCACGCTCCCAGCCAGACTCGCTCTCTACCAATTCCACCTTGATGGGTATACAGCAGACGTTCGCTCGGGAATCTTTTTTAGATGAGGTTGCCCGCGAGAGTGACCAAGACCCTGTCGCGCTGCGACTTCGCCATCTTGACGATGCGCGTGGTATTGAGCTGGTTGAGTCCGTTGCTAAACGGGCCGAGTGGCAAAGGGCGTCCAATCCATCAGCGGACTCTTTACCCCAGGATCTATTGCGCGGGCGGGGTTTTGCCTACTCCCAACTACCTGACCGCGAACAACGCGTAGAATCGGGAGTGCGCTCTGCCTGGATTGCCGATGTTGAGGTCAATCGTATTACCGGCGATGTTCAGCTTACCCGTTTGGTGGTGGGGCAGGACGCTGGCCCTGATGTGGATACTAATCGCCTTCAGCAAACGCTACAGGCCCGGGTCTTGGGTGAAGCGCGCCCCCTTTTGGGGCAAGCGCCCAGTTTCGATGAGTGGGGTGATGGCAGTCGTGCGCTGACGGAACGTGAATATTCCGCCGTATTGCCACCCACCGCTTCTGCGCCAAGCACTGCTGATAAAGGCATCAATAAAACCGTCGGTGAAGACGTATTAACCGGTGCGGAGCTATCGCCGGGTGTTGCGGTAATAGCCAATGCGCTTTTTGATGCCACCGGCCTGCGTTTTCGCCAACCACCGTTTACCGCCAATCGCGTACGCCAAGCTCTCGAAGCTTCGTCCATCGAGAAGGCAGGGCGCCCATCTAAATTGAAACCGCCGCGGTCAATGAACCGGCGCTGGTTAGCCGCTGCAGCGTTTACCACCATTGCGGGCACTGCGGCCGTGGCGTGGCCGTGGAAAGGGGCCATTGCGCCTGTCTCACGGCCAGCCGCCAACCTCTACTCCGCCGAGACCATTGAGCGCGGGCGACTCGTTGCGGCTGCAGGCGACTGCGCGGCGTGTCATACCACAGAAGGTGGCGTGACCAATGCCGGTGGGCGCGGGTTTGAAACCCCTTTCGGGACGCTCTACAGCACTAACATTACGCCGGATGAGGCGACGGGGATTGGTCAGTGGTCTTACGCAGCCTTCGAGCGCGCTATGCGCCACGGCATTAGCCGTGATGGCAGCCACCTTTATCCCGCTTTCCCCTATACGGCGTTTGCCCAGACCAGTGATGCCGATTTACAGGCGCTTTACGCCTATTTAATGGCTCAGCCGCCTGTAGAGACTGAAAAAAACGCCAATGCGCTCACTTTCCCCTTCAGCGTGCGTAGCTTAATGGCAGGCTGGAATACGCTTTATCACGATGCAACGCCTTTCCAGCCTGACCCCATGCAAAGCGAGCTGTATAACCGGGGAGCCTACCTTGCCGAAGGATTAGGTCACTGCAGCGCTTGCCATAGTCCCCGCAATGCCATGGGCGCTGAGAAAAACGGCGAGTCGTACCTTGCCGGTGCCTTTGTAGATGGTTGGGAAGCGCCACCGCTTAATACGCTGTCGCGTGCGCCCATCCCGTGGAGTGAAACATCGCTTTACGACTATCTGCGCCACGGCGAATCTGCGCTACACGGCGTTGCCTCTGGCCCTATGGCCCCGGTGGTAGCGGGGCTGGCTGAGCTGCCTGAATACGATGTGCGGGCCATTGCTCACTATGTGGCCACCCAGATGCAGGCGCCAACAGGTAATAGCGATGCGGCTATGGCGGAGGCTACGCAGCGCGTGACCAGTGCAGCCGTTAGCTCAACCGGGATGGAGGCAGGGGAGCGGCTCTTCGATGGCGCCTGTGCGGCGTGCCATGTCGATTCTGGCGTTCCTACCTTTTCGAGGGCGAGCACTAATCTGGCGCTGAATACCAATTTGCACAGCGATCATCCCGATAACGTTATTCAGTCAATTTTGGGCGGTGTTCACGCCGAACACGTTCCCGGTATCGGTAGCATGCCAGGCTTTGCCGACAGCTTTAGTAACACCCAGGTCGCTGATTTGACGACCTACCTCCGAGCGCGTTTTGCCCCAGAGAAAGCGCCTTGGCAACAAGTAGAACAACGTACCGCAGAGTTACGCCAGCCTCACCACAACAACACTCACTCTACTCCCTGACGTAATAAAACGAGGTGGATTATGAAACGTAGTAAATGGATATGGCTAGTATGGGCCGTCGTCTTACTGAGCTATTTAGTGCCTTACACCCTCTTGAGCGGGGTCGCGCTCTGGTACGGCAGCTTCCTGTTTTGGATGTTGGCAGGGTTGGCCATCATTGCGCTGAATGTGTTTATCACTAAAGATTTTGAGGAGCACAGCAATGACTGAGTCACTCATCTGGTGGTCCATTGCCATCTACTTATTGATCGCTATTGGCATTGCGATTATGTCTCGCCAAGGCCCTTCCGAAAGTATGTCGGGATACTTCCTGGGTAACCGACAAATGAACGGCTTTGTCTCCGCGCTGAGCTACAGTGCCACGACGTATAGCGCATTCATGATGGTGGGCCTGGCAGGCCTTACCTATGCCGGCGGCGTTGGCGCCCTAGGCTTTGAAATTATCTATTTTGCTGGGGTTTCCCTGGTGGCTATTTTCGGGCCCAAATTCTGGGCGGTGGGCAAGAAGTTTGGCTTTGTAACCCCCAGTGAGATGCTCGGCCACCGCTACAACAGCAAACATGTGGCCATGGCTGTCTCCATTGCCAGCTGTATCTTCCTGATTCCCTACTCGGCCGTTCAGCTCGCGGGTGTCGGTTACCTGTTGCAGGGTATTACTGACGGCGCGATTACCTTTACTACCGGGGTGGTGCTGGCCACGGTCATCGCCATCTTCTTCTCCTATATCGCGGGTATTCGTTCGGTAATGTGGACCGACTCGCTCCAGGCCATCATGATGATTGTCGCCTCAACCTTGGTGGCCTTCCTGGTGATCCAGGGCTTGGGTGGTTTCGGCGCACTATTCGATACGCTGGCAACGGAACATCCGCAGTCGCTGACGGTGCCCGGCCCTGGCCTGTTCAGCTTTGTCACTTTCCTGGGGCTCACCATTCCCTGGTTCTTCTTTAGTATCTCCAACCCACAGGTCAGTCAACGCCTGTTTATGCCCTCTTCGCTGCGCTCCATGCGCCACATGCTGATTGGCTTCCTGGTGTTTGGTTTTATCTACACCATGGTCTCTGTGCTTTGGGGCTTCTCTGCCTTAGCCGCTTTCCCAAGTCTTGAGCGCGCAGATTTAGCCACGCCTACGCTGCTGGCCTCGGAGTTTGTTCCGCCAGTATTAGGGGTGATTGTGATGATCGGAATCATGGCCGCTGCCGTCTCTACTATCGATTCGATCATGCTGACGCTGGCGTCCATGGTCTCCCGGGACGTCTATGCGAACGTTAAACCGAACGTCAGTGAAAAGCGCCAACTGCTGGTGGGCAAGTTCGTGGTGCCGGTGATCGCACTGTTGGCGCTGGCCTTTGCCGAGCTGCAGCTTGACCTTATTGCGGTGCTGTCGGTGGCTGCTTCCTCTGGTCTGGTCGCCATGGTGCCCGCCCTTATCGGTGCCTTCTATTGGAAGCGCGGTACTGGCGTCGGTGCACTGGTAAGCGTGGTGGGTACCAGCGCCTTTGTACTGCTGATGTATGCCACTGGCAATTCACTGCTGGGCCTGCCCGCTGGCGTATGGGGCATTGTGGTCGCTAGTGTGCTGTTTGTTGGCGTTAGCCTTATGACCAAACCTCATCAAGCCTCTTCGGACGCCTTCTTTACCGCCATAGCGGAAGAGCTGGGTAAAAAGCGCCGTACTACCACCGATCAAGCGACGAAAGAGGCGGCTGCCTAATTGACGTTCAGCTTTGAACCGATAACACCATAGAGCGCTTGGTGTGCCCAAAGGCGAGCACGAGCGCTCTCAGCTAACACTTCCCAGTGCGGTATAGCTGTGCTTTGGCCTGGGAAGTTAGGAGACTTTATGGATCACGCAAGCTTTGCCGAGATTTGCCTCCATCAGCTAAAAATGTCCGGCGTACATGAAGGCGAAAAACTCGTTGTACTGACCCAGGGCAGCGAACGCCTTGATTATGCGGATGCCTTTATGGCGGCGGGGCAGCGTTTAGGCGCCAATATGTACCACATGCGGTTGCCCGCGCCGTTACCTACCGGTGGCTGGGCCGTGGGAACAACGGGGCTTGCCAGTATGCCCGATGCGGTGGAAGCGCTTAAAAACTGCGACATGTTGATCGATTGTATTTTCCTGCTGTTCTCTCCCGAACAAATGGCGATTCAAGCCGCAGGTACGCGCATACTGACGGCGGTTGAACCGCCAGAACTGCTGGCCAGAATGTTGCCCACCAAGGAGCTAAGGGAAAAGGTCGAACTGGCCGCCGCGCTGCTGGAAAAAGCCAAAGTGATGCGCATCACCTCGCCCCACGGCACTGATGTCACCTACCAACTGAATACTTATGAGACCGTTGCTGAGTATGCCTGTACCGACGAACCGGGGCGTTGGGATCACTGGCCCTCTGGCTTTGTGTTCACCGGCGGTGATGATGATGGCGTTGATGGCACCATTGTGGTGGCGCCGGGCGATATTCTGCTACCCCAGAACATGTATGTTCGAGAGCCTATTACCTACACCATTGAAAAGGGCTGGATTACCGACATACGCGGTGGGCTGGATGCGGAGCTAGTGAAATCTTATATGGATAGCTTTAACGATCCGCGCGGCATGGGCATGAGCCACGTGGGCTGGGGCATGAACCCTAATGCCAAGTGGCACCGCATGGTGCCCGGCGAGTTCCCGGGTGGTATGGGCATGGAACCGCGCAGCTTCTATGGCAACGTGATGTTCTCCACCGGCCCTAACAGCGAACTGGGCGGATCCAACGATACCGCCTGCCATCTGGATATTCCCATGCGCAACTGCTCGCTCTTCCTGGACGATGAGCCCATTGTTATTGATGGAGATATCGTCGTTAAAGAGCTGCAGATGGCTAGGGGTTAATACGCTAATAAGTAGTGATACTGATAAAAAGCCAGCGTTAACTATTCACTGAGGTCGGAATCAACCCGTAGCGGGGGTCTTTCGCCATGGATGGCGAAAGTAGCGCCCATGGATGGGTTCACAGCGCCCCCGCGTAGGGTTGTGCAGACCGTTGGGTTGCTTTTGCGGCTACTTCTTCCAAACCATTAACTGCTGACGATAATCTTCCTGCGCCTGACTGGCACTAAAAGGGGTTAACCACACTTCAGTGCCGGGTAAACACTGGGCCAGCGCAGCGCAGGCGATGGGAGTGAGGGCGCCTAAACGCGGATAGCCGCCAATGGTCTGGCGGTCGTTCATCAGCACGATAGGCTGGCCGTCTGGCGGAACCTGTACCGCTCCCAGCGGAATGCCTTCGGAAATAATCCCCGTGAGTGAGCCGTGTAGGGCTGGGCCGGTGAGGCGAACGCCCATACGATCGGCGCGATTATCCACTGTCCAGGGTTGGTTGAACGCTTGGAACAGCGCACGGCCGCTGAAAGAGGCGATTTGCGAACCGAGCACGATGGGTAACCGACAGCCAGACGCAGGCATGCATGGGCCCTGGCTTTCAGGAATGCGGCGTACAGCAGGGGCGGTGCCTTTCCAGATTAACCGGTCGCCCACTTTTAGCGGCTTGCCATCTTCATCCAGGCCACCCAGTTGCTCGCGGGCGGTGCAAGCGCGGCTGCCCAGCACCTCAGGCGCATTTAGTCCGCCGGGAAAGGCGAGATAGGCGCGCAAACCCTGGCGTGGTTGGCGAAATTCCAGACGCTGGCCCGGCAGTAGCTTGAAGCTGGTATTGGGTGCTAGCGGTTTGCCATCCAACTGGGCGTCTAGATCGGCGCCGGTCAACGCCAGGCGCACCTCGCGTTCGGTTTCAAAGCTCAAGCCGCCGCCCATGACGATTTCCAAAGCGGCGCTGTTTAAAGCGTTGCCCAGCAACCAGTTAGCCCAGCGAAAAGAGATCCAGTCGGCAGCGCCGCCCTGAGTAACGCCTAAGTGGCCGACGCCAAACCGACCGGCATCTTGGATAAGCGCCAGCGGCCCCGCTTGCTTAACCACTAGCCCCTTCTGTGTTTCATTCATAGCGACTTGGCTCATGGGCGCTCCTCCATGGGCGTAGTATCGCCACCGTCGGCTGCAAACTCTTCCCGGGAGATCGCTCTAAAGCGCACTTTGTCGCCCGGACGAAACAGCGGCTCGCCGCGTTTGGCATGCTCGAATAGCGGCACGTTGGTGCGACCCAGAATATTCCAGCCCCCCGGCGAAAGCAGCGGATAAATCGCAGTTTGGCGATCGGCAATGCCCACGCTACCGGCGGCGACTTTGCGGCGCGGTGTTTTCAAGCGCGGCGTCGCGAGAGATTCGTCTACCAAGCCCATAAAGCCGTAACCGGGGGCAAACCCCAGCGCGAACACGCAGTAGTCGTGGTTGCAGTGCTGCTCGATAAGCTCGTCAATACTTAAACCTGCGCGCTTGGCGACCAGGGGCAACTCGGGGCCCACGCTTTCGTCGTACCACACCGGGATATCGTGCAGCTCACCGGCTTGAGTATCCACAGGGGTAAGACCAGAAAGCGCCTTGTGAATAAGTTGAATCGCCTCGCTATGGGTTAACTGCTGGCAGTCGTAATGCAGCAACAGCGTGGTGTAAGAGGGCACCAGGTCAATTAACATGCTTCCAAAGGCGTTACGCAGCGCCTGGTCGGCGGCGATTACCCAGGCCATATTGGCTTCGTCGATGGCGTCGAACAGGCGCACCATCAGGGCATCCATGGCGGCGGTTTCAATGCTTTTTTCAATATTGGCTTTCACGCCTGCTCCAGCGCCTGAAAGGCCTCGCGAATAGCGCGTACGGCGGCCACTGACTCGGGGTTATCGCCATGAACGCAGAGCGTATCGCAGGCTAGGTGCAGCGGTGTTCCATCAAGCGCGGTGAGCGGCTCGCCTTTGGCCAGCATTATCGCTTGATCGACGATGGTGTTCTGTTCGTGGTGTACAGCGTTAGGCAGGCGTCGTGAGGCCAAGTGACCGTTGCCATCATAAGCACGGTCGGCAAAGGTCTCGAACCAGAGGGTAATGCCCATTTTGGCGGCCAGCTCGCGGTGCGGCTCGGGGTCGGCGGTGGACATAATCATTAACGGCAGGCTGGCATCATAAGCACGCACCGCGCGCATGACGCCTTCGAGCAGCGCCGGGTTGGCGGCCATGTCGTTGTACAGCGCACCGTGAGGCTTGATGTAGCTCAGTTGGGTGCCTTCCGCTTGGCAGATGCCCGCCAAAGCCCCTACTTGGTAGAGCACCATATCTTCCGCTTCTTCCGGCGAGCAGGCCATTGAGCGGCGGCCAAAGCCCATCAAATCCGGGTAACCTGGGTGCGCGCCAATGCGAACGCCATTTTGCACCGCTAGCTTGACGGTGCGGCGCATCACATGGGGGTCTGAGGCATGGAAGCCGCAGGCGATGTTGGCGCAGTCGACGAAAGGCATCGCCTCGGCATCCAGGCCGAGGTGCCAGTTGCCGAAACTTTCGCCCATATCGCAATTAAGCAGGGGGATGGCCATAGCGACTCCTGTGTCGATGCAGTGGTGCGTTTGATGGGTTAGCGCTGATTGTAGACCATCACCAATATATGAACATGGCTTGCCCAGTGCCAATCGTTTTTGACGATACTAACTATCGGACGCTTCTATCATATTGTTATTTATTGGAAAAAGGGTTGACGCTTGGGCACGATACGCTTATCACATTAGAAGCGGGGCGTGATAATAACGTTGGTGAAATAGCGCTGCTGGGAGTGGTCTTAAAGTTGCATAGTGTTCTTCAAGTTGCGTAGCTATCAGACCGTCATGAGCGTTAGCACTCCGCAGCTCTCTTTACGTGTCAGCTCGACAGCGATTTTTTACCCCAGAAAGTCATTTGCAGGCGAGTCACTATGCTCGATTTTAAGGAACTTGAGGCGTTCGTGTGGGCAGTGAGGCTCGGCTCCTTCCGTAAGGCGGCGACCCGCCTGCACCTTACTCAGCCCTCTGTTTCTGAGCGTATTTCACGCTTGGAAACCACGGTAGGAGAGCTGCTGCTGGAGCGAGCCGCCCGGCCTATTCAGCCGACTATGCGAGGCCGGGAGTTCTTTGTGCACGCCGAGCGGATGCTGCACCAGCGTGACGAGGCGATGAAGCTTTTCGATGATGAAGAGGCGTTTTCTGCACCATTGCGGCTCGGCACAATTGAAACCATCGCCCATAGCTGGTTTCCCGAATTTATGCGCCGTTTAACCGAACGGTATCCGCGTTTGACCATTGAACTGACAGTGGATTATTCGCCGGTGCTCAATGAGCGGCTATTGGGCAACGAACTGGACATTGTATTGGCGATGAATGGTTATTCACCGCAAAAGCAGATCGAGTACGAGTCCTTGAGCCCCTATGAAATGGGCATGTTTGTCTCTCCGCGCCACGTCAAGGTGCTGAGCGAGAGTGCCGACACTTGGGGCAAGCAGTTGCCGTTTATTTCATTTGGTAAGCAGGCTCGACCCTATGCAGAATTGGTGAGTTATTTGGCAGAGCTGGGAGTCGCTAATCCTCGTATCCATAGTGTCAGCACGCTAATGACCATTGTGCGCATGACCACCGAAGGGCTGGGGATTGGCGCGCTGCCCGTCGCCACCGTGCTGGATGAGTGGCAGCGTGGGGAGCTCTACCGTCTCTCGCTACCGGTGCCGTTACCGGCCATGCACTATGATGTGATATGGCGCAACGCTAACCACCCGCGCTTTTGTCGTGGGGTGGCCCGCCTGGCCCAGCAGTGTGCCTGCAGCTATGCCCAGGCGCGCCGTGCCGATATGACAACAACACTTTTCTCCGGGCGCTGGGTTACCGCCAGCGCCTCCTCTGGTACCACCGAAGCAACACACTATTAGCACCATACTATTAATAGAAATAAGAGGGTTCTTATGATGCGCAAGACAATAACGACTTCATTGCTACTGGCAACTGCGTGCGGTTTAACGGTGACGGCTCACGCTGCGGAATGGACTATGGCCACGCCTTACGGTGATGCCAGCTTTCATACCCAAAACAACAAGCAGTTTGCCGAGGATGTGGCTGAAGCCACCGACGGGGAGTTGACCATTACCGTTCATAGCGGCGGCTCGCTGGTTTCTCATGGTGAAATCAAGCCGTCGGTTCGCCGTGGCACCATCGATGCGGGTGAAGTATTCCTCTCCGTTCTTTCCAACGATGATCCCATTTTCGAAGTGGATACCTTGCCCGGTGTGGCGGGCAGCTACGAAGATGCCTATGCACTGTGGGAAGCCACCAAGCCGATGATCACAGAGCTGTTTGCCTATGAAGGCTTGATTCCGCTCTACGCCGTCACCTGGCCTGCGCAAGGTATCTATACCTCTGAACCTCTTACTGACCCGGAGCAGTTTGAAGGCTTGCGCGTTCGTGCTCCTAACATCAATACCCAGCGTTTTGTCGATAACCTGGGCGGTAGCCCTACCGAAACCGAAGAGTCTGATATACCCACTGCGTTCAGCACTGGCCGTGTGGATGCCATGATTACCTCAAGCTCTACCGGCAACTCCATGGCGGCGTGGGATTACGTGACTGATTACACCGACGCTAACCTATGGCTGCCCAAAAATATCGTCTTCATTAGCCAACGCAGTTTTGATGCCCTGGATGAAGCGACTCAGGAAGCTCTGATGGAAGCCGCCGCTGAGGCTGAAAAACGTGGTTGGGAAATGAGCCGCGAAGATAATCAGGCGAGCCTAGAAGCTCTGCAAGAGAACGGTATCTCTGTTTCAGAACCTAACGACGCCGTTTCAGAGGCACTCCAGGCAGCCGGTGACAAACTGTTTGAAGATTGGCAGTCGCGTGCTGATGACGAAGCCAAACAGGCGCTGGAATCCTATCGCGAGCAGCGCGACAGCTAAACGCTGTTGTAATGTCTCTTACAGCGGGGGTGGCAACGCCTCCGCTGCTGTTCCCGCGTGCTTTTTCCCATGTGCTTCGTGAGGCTGCGAACATGACGTTTAAATTCGACAAGCTCTACCGCCTGGGTGCTTGGGGTGCGGCGGCCTGCATGGTTGCTATTTGCGCGCTGATAGCGCTTCAGGTGACCTTTCGTCTGGTAGACGCCCTGCTGGTGCTCGTGGGCCTGAGCCGCTTGGGCCTGAGTATTACCGGCGTTTCGGAAATCGCTTCTTATCTATTGGTGGGGGCGACCTTTCTGGGGTTGGCCTACACCTTTGTGCATCACGCCCATATTCGCGTGACGCTGTTGATTACCCGGCTACCTTCGGCAATCCGTGTGTGGTTTGAAGTGTTTGGTTTGATCATCGCCCTAACGATCAGCCTAATGCTCTGTTACGGCCTCATTGGGTTGGCGAGGGAGAGTGTGCAATACAACGATGTATCTTCGGGCTTTGTGTCGATTCCGCTCTGGATCCCCCAGCTTGTGCTGGCGACCAGCGTAGGGCTGCTCTGTTTAGCGCTGGCTGAAGCCCTGTTTATGGCGCTACGGATTGCCATTCGAGACCCTGCGAGCTTTCGTGAAGCGACGGCCCCAGATGAAAGCGAGGGCGATTAAATGGTGACGTTAGCTATGTTGTTGTTGAGTACGTCGTCTTGGTTGAGTACGTCGCGGTTAGCTGGATCACTGTTAACGCTGCTTCTGCCTTATAAACTGGAGAGATCCTCGTGCTGCTACTAAGTCTCGCCACTATTTTCACCCTCGTGGTTCTTCTAGGGAGCGGGGTGTGGATCGCCTTTGCGCTAATCGGCACTGCCTGGATAGCGCTAGAGTTCTTTAGCTCGTTCTCGCCGGGCTCTATTTTGGCCTCCGATTTTTGGGGCGCCAGCTACGGTTGGGATCTCACCGCGCTGCCTATGTTTATCTGGATGGGGGAAATTCTGTTTCGCTCTGGGCTTGCGGACAATATGTTTCGTGGTCTGTCACCCTGGTTAAACCGCCTGCCGGGACGTTTACTGCATACCAATATTATTGGCAGCGGCATGTTTGCGGCGGTCTGTGGCTCCTCGGCGGCCACCTGTGCCACGGTGGGCAAAATGACCCTGCCAGAGCTCGAGCGGCGGGGCTACGACAGCAATATGGCGATTGGTACCTTGGCCAGCGCCTCCACCTTAGGGCTTTTGATTCCACCTTCCATTGTGCTCATCGTCTACGGTGTGGTCACCGAGCAGTCGATCTCCAGGCTGTTTATGGCCGGTATTGGTCCGGGGCTGATGATCCTGGCCATGTTCATGAGCTACCTCATTTTGTGGGCGTTGCTCAAGGGCAATCGTGAAGGGCTTACCGGCGAAGATGAATCCGGTATGAGCTTTGCTGAAAAGCTGCGTAATACCTGGTCGCTGGTGCCTATTCTGCTATTGATCGGTGGGATTATCTTTTCGATCTATGGCGGGTTGGCGTCGCCCACCGAGGCCGCGGCGGTTGGTGTGGTGCTGTCGATTGTCATTGCGCGTTTTAACGGTCACTTTGATCGCGACATTTTTAAAAGCTCGCTGTTTGCCGCCGTACGTACCGCCTGCATGATTGCTTTTATTATTGCCGGCGCGTCGTTTTTGACCTCGGCCATGGGCTTTACCCAGGTGCCGATGAAGCTGGCGCAGGCGATTGGTGAGATGGGGCTTTCGCCGACCATGCTGCTGATTGCGCTGACCTTGCTGCTGCTGGTGATGGGCTGTTTTCTCGACGGTATCTCGCTGATTCTACTCGTCACCGCGATTATCATGCCGCTGGTGAGTGCTGCCGGTTTCGATCTGATCTGGTTCGGTATTTATCTGGTCGTGGTGGTCGAGATGTCGCAGATTACCCCGCCGGTGGGCTTCAACCTGTTCGTGATCCAGGGGCTAACCGGTAAAGATATTCTGACCATCACCAAAGCCACGCTGCCGTTCTTTCTATTAATGCTGTTAGCGATTGCCTTAATGCACCTCTTTCCGGGTATCGCTCTCTATCTACCTGAGGCAATGACTCGGTGAGGCGTTTATAAAAGGAAAAGTGTTCAGCGTGAAGTAGAAAAAAACGCTCTGGCCGGGGCGCTTGATGGCATGCATGCTCTGGCCAGCAATTTAAGACTGAGTACGGGATTGTTTATTGAGTTTTTTGAAAGAAATATCTTTGTTGAATCCATCAGGGTCACTGTACCCTTTACGCAACATCGTTAATGCTTTGTGTTGGGCTTCTCTACGGCTATTGAGTATAAGCGTATGGTTTAGCAAGAGTTGCTGAGCATTTTCCAGCAGCTCTTTGGGTTCAATAGTCGCGGGGGTGTCTATCATCAGCGTTTTAGCGATCAACTCCATTTTAGGCTGAACTTCTTGTAGAACGCTTTTAAATGAGAAAGAGGGCACACCTGCGGTCGTGCTTAAATCGTATAGCAGGGCGGCAAGTTGCTCTTCTGGTGCGCTTGATAAGCAGGCATCTGCCGTGGGGCCGGATATGCGAACGCAGGTTTCCATCAAACTATCGCTTGCATAACCGGCATGGCTAAAGCGTATGGTGTTAACCATCGCCGATGGGATACCCCATTTAGCGGCTAGCCAAGCCCCAATAATGGTGTGGTCACAACCAAAGTAACGCTGCTCCTCCTCGATAAGACGAGCATGTGGAATAGCACTATCGATATACAGTTCGTCTACTTGTTCAGGGTACGTCGCACTCAGAGCCAATATGCCAATATCCTGCAACAGTGCTGCCGTAAAAGCATTACCTGCCTGTTTGGGGCACGCTTGCTCAGCCAACTGGCGTGCTATCAGCGCAGACAGAATAGACCGCTGCCAAATATGCGTATGCTGTGGCCCCTTACTGGGGTGCTGAAAAAGATTGAAGCTCAACACTACGGTCAATGTGGCATCTAGCCCTAAACGCTGGATCGCCTCAAGGCACGTTTGCGTGGAATTGGCGGAGCGGGTGTGGTGAACGCTATTGGCGAGGGATATTAACCGAGCGGTTAAGGCTGGATCATGTTCAATGGTGTCGGCAACATCGTTGATAGTCGCTTTTGAAGATTGCGTTAACCTGAGGATGCGTAATGCGATTGAGGGAAGCGAAGGCAAGCGCTGGCACTTTAGAAAATCGCTGATCAGAAAACCAGGCAGTGCTTCAGTTAGCATTACATACAGTGCTTCATCCTTTGTCGATGTTTTAGTCACGTTATCTCCTGCGCACTTTGTAGCGTAGCTGCCAGCCATTATGAGGTGATGTCCTAAGTTTACCATATACCCAGCGAGTGTTGACGTTGTTATAGTTGGAAAAGAACGGTTTATGCTTTGTAGGTCGCTATATATACTTTCTGAGGTGAGTAGCAGGCGCCCCAACTGCTCCAGAATTAAAAAAAGTGAGTGCAACCATGCACACAAAGAACGACGCGGCCGATATATTTCGTCAGTTGGCAGAAGGCGTAGGGAACAGCGGGAGCCCCCGCTTTTATGCAACGCTGGTGGAACGCCTGGCAACAATACTGGGCGTCGATCATGTGCTAGTCGCCGATGTTACTCAATTGCATCGGGCTGAGACGTTGGCTGTCTGGTCAAATGGGGGATTAGTCAGCAACATTACTTATTCGCTGGCCGGCACCCCTTGCGAGACCGCGTTGGGGCGCGAGTGCTGCCTTTATGCCCGTGATGTTCAGTCACGCTTTCCTGACGATAAACTGCTGTGTGAGCTGGGAGCCGAAAGCTACTTAGGGCGGGCGCTCTATGCGGTGGATGGCGCGCTGATTGGCCTACTAGCAGTGCTCAAAAATTCCCCTATGCAGCAGGGGGGCTTAGCCAATGAAATACTGCACATCGCCGCCGCCCAGGCGGGTGCGGAGTTGGGCCGACAAAAAGCGGAGCAGGCATTAAGAGAGAGCGAAGAGGTCGCGCGGGAAAGCGAGCGCCGTTTGGATACGCTGCTCAACCATCTGCCGGGAATGGCCTATCGCTGTCTGAATGACCGCGCTTGGACGATGCAGTTGGTTAGCCAGGGTGCGGAGGTGCTAACCGGATATCGGCCTGACGAGCTACAGGGTAATCGGCTAATCAGCTTCGCGGCACTGATTCATCCTGATGATCAAGACAAGGTCTTCCATGAGGTACAGTCGGCTATTGCCAACAGGCGCCCTTACCGTGTGATTTACCAACTGCGCCATCGCGACGGCGGTTACCGCTGGATGTGGGAGCAGGGTCAGGCCGTCATGGACGAGGCGGGCGATATCATATGCTTGGAAGGCTTTATCTCTGATATGACCGATCAGCAAGAGTCGCAGCGGGTGCAAAACGCGGTGGTTCAAGTGGCTTCTACGGTGACTACCCAGGTGGGGGATGGTTATTTTCAGCAGTTGATTGCTACCTTGGTCAAGGTACTGGAAGCCGACGCAGGCTTTATTGCGTTGCTGCACACCTCACCCCAGGGCAATGAAAGCGTCTATGGAAAGGCAACCACCGTCAGCATGGTGGTTGACGGGGCTCAGCGTGAACCGTACACCTTTGCGCTGAGAGGCTCGCCCAGCGAGCAGGTAGTGCTGGAGCGTGAAGCGGTTATGCATGATGGCCCACCGTTGCTATTGCCAGGCACCCTGTTACCCACAAAGGCATGGATTGGGCGGCGTTTAGATAATGCCAATGGGGAAGCCATTGGCGTGATGATGGTGTTTTATCGCCAGCCGTTGACCACTAATGCGTTTGCCACTTCGGTGCTGCAAATTCTTTCGACCGGTGCTGCGGCAGAGCTTGAACGCCGTCGCGACCATCGTCACATGCATCAACTGGCCTATACCGACAGCACCACTGGGTTACCGAACCGTATCCGTTTTATGGAGTTGTTAGCGGAGATGTGGAAAGAAGCCCACCAAGCAGGGAGCGGGCTTTCGCTGCTGTTGCTGGATATCCGCCGTTTTAAAGAGGTCAATGACCTGCATGGCCACCAGGTGGGCGATCAACTGCTGGTGACAGTGGCCGATCGCTTAGCGAAGCTCAGCCGTTCATACGGCTCCCTGGCACGTTTATCAGGAGATGAGTTTGCCCTGCTGGTAGCCGATACCACCCCCAGTGGCATAGGCGACCTCGCGGAACAGCTACGATTAGCGGTGAAACCGCCACTTCATCTGGAGCGCCGCGTCTTTCACCTCGATGTTAGTATCGGTTTTGCTCATTATCCACAGGATGTAAGCGAAGCAGGCGAACTCTTTAACGCTGCCAGCATTGCCCTCCATCACGCCAAGCGGCGTGAAAATAGTATCTGCCCCTATACTCAAACGATGCGCCACGCGTTGCAGCGACGCCAAAGGATGACTGAGCGACTCAGCGCTGCTATCACTGAACATCGATTAGAGCTCTACTTTCAGCCCCAGGTAAACCTTACTAGCGGTCAACTGACCGGCGCAGAAGCCCTTTGCCGCTGGCACGACGCCGAGTGGGGCTGGGTGAGCCCCGGTGAGTTTATTCCCCTGGCCGAAGAGCGTGGTTTGATACGTGCCCTGGGGGACTGGGTGCTGGAAGAGTCGGCAAGGCAGTTACTGGCATGGCGTGAACAGCCTGAGGGCGGGCTGCCTGGGAGGCTATCGATCAATATTTCCGCCCAACAGTTTGCCGACCCAGAACTCACCAGCCACATCGGGCAACTCACCGCTGGCGTTTCGCCGAGCGCTATCGCTCTGGAGCTCACCGAAAGTGATTTTATGCGCGACCCGGATCAGGCCGTTGAGATCACCCACACCATGCGCCAAGCGGGCTATGCCCTCTCTATCGATGATTTCGGCACCGGCTATTCATCGCTTTCCTACCTACGGCGCTTCGCTGCCGACGCACTAAAAATTGATATCTCCTTTGTGCGCGAGATGCTCGATAACCACCATGACCGCACCATCGTTCAGACCATCATTGCCATGGCGCAAGCGCTAGAGATGAAAACCGTGGCGGAAGGCGTTGAAACCCGCGACCAAGCGAGTTTACTTGCTGAAATGGGGTGCAATGAGGCGCAAGGGTACTGGTTTGGTCGCCCGCTACCGGCGGATAAGTTCGCGGCGCAGTGGTTGACGACGTAGCCTTCACTTAGCGTCATCGTCTTGTCATCACCTTTGGCATACCCTACGCGCCGCCAACCCGCGATGAAAGGAGTGCCCCATGCGCCTGGCCCTGTTTGATCTTGACGATACCCTCCTGGATGGAGACTGCAGCGACCGCTGGAATTTATGGATGATAGAGCAAGGTTGGATCAGCGATGCCGAAGCCTTTATGGCGCGGGCGGAGCAAATGCACCAGGCCTATCACGCGGGGAAGCTAAAGCTTGAAGAGTATTTGGCCATGACCCTAGCGCCGCTGCGAGGGCGCCGGGTGAAAGATGTGCAAAAAGAGGTCGAGCGTTTTGTGGCCACACACCTGCAACCGCGTATTTTTGAACAAGCCTGGGCCTGCCTGGAAGCGCACCGTCAGGCAGGCGATACCCTGGTACTGATTTCTGCCTCGTCACGCCATCTGGTCGAGCCGATAGCGACCACGCTAGGCATTGAGCACGTGCTGGCGGTCGAGTTGAGCGTGGAACACGGTATCAATGAAGACGCGCGCTACACCGGTGGCAGCGAGGGTATTTTTTCTTATCGCGGCGGTAAGGTGCTGCGCTTAAAACAGTGGTTGGCCGAACAGCAGGTCATCCCCAGCCACACGACTTTCTACTCAGACTCCCGCAACGACCTTCCGCTGCTGCAGTACGTGGATTGCCCTGTAGCGGTCAACCCCGATCCAGTACTCGCTGAGGTGGCTAGCGTTGAAGGTTGGCGGCGCTTAGACTGGCGGACGCCCACAAGCGCTTCGTCGCCTAATGCTCTGCCAGGAAAATCGGCGCATGTCTGATGCCATCAATACACGTCTTCAATACAGAGAGCGTCCTTGAGTTCAGCCGCGCTTGCTCTGGTGTTAGTCTCGGTATGCATGCACGCCGGATGGAACGTGTTGGGCAAACGCAATGCGCCGTCGTTAGCCTCTTTTACCCTGGCTTACGGCGCGGGTGGGGCGGTGATGCTGCCGCTGGTGTTGTTTGGGCCGTCGCTCACTGCGTTACCAAGTGCATTCTGGGGCTGGCTGGCGCTTTCTGGGCTGTGTCAAATGCTCTACATGGGCGGCTTGGCCTGGGCCTATGCGAGAGGGGACGTTAGCGTACTCTACCCAATCGCCCGGGCATTGCCGGTAGTGCTAGTGCCGCTGGTATCCATTGTGCTGTTGGGTAGTCAGGTGCTGGATCGCTGGGACGGCCTTGGCATGGTGCTAGTCGTGGCAGGCGCGCTTTGCCTGCCGCTTAGCCATCCGCAGGCGCGCAGGATATCCACCTATCTCACCCCGGCCATGGGGTTTGCGCTACTAGCGGCAGCAGGCACCGTTGGCTATTCGCTGATCGACAAGCAGGCCCTCGGGCTAATGCAGGGGGCAGGGCACAGCGGGTTAACCGCCGGGGCGGTGTTTATGGTGCTGCAAGCGCTGATGACACTAACCTGGTCAGTACCTCTAATGGCGTTGCTACCGGCAGAGCGACGCCGCTTGCCTGCGCTTCGCCAGCAGGGGCTGACCATGCTGGTTGTTACCGGGCTGATGATGACTTGCACGTATGGCTTGGTATTAATCGCCATGGCGCTTACCGACGAGGTGAGTTATGTGGTGGCGCTGCGCCAGCTCTCTATTCCAGTCGGCGTGCTAATGGGTGTGCTGTGGCTGAAGGAGCCAGCATCCAGGGCAAAAGCCGCCGGTACGCTGGTGATGTTGGCAGGGCTGGTGCTGGTGGCGCTTTAGACCATTACGCTGGCGGCGCTATTGGGCATCCCCAACTGATTCCGCTTGGGGGCTGACAGTTGGTTGATAAGCATTGGAATATAAGTTGGTCAGGATAATAGCAGTGAATACATATTGGCCTTGGAACCGGATCGGTTGGGTGAGGTTGCGCACAGCGCGTTGGTTTTTGACTGCCGCCCAGTCGTCCGGTTCGGCGAGCCAGCGGGGTTGGCCGTTGGGGGTGACCAGTTGCATGGGCGTACCCAGTGCATCGGTGATGTAGGCGCTGAGCACTTGGCCTTGTTTAGTATCATCAATACGCAGCATGGGCACAAAACTGCCCGGCTCGTAGACCACCGTAGTGCGCTGGTTGTCCGTTTCTTCGCGGACGATGCGATCACCGTCCCAGCCGTAGTAGGTGGTGGCGGTGGTGCCGTTGGGGTGGCGCACGGTTTTGCTGATGCGTCTTCCCAGGCCGTCGTAGCGGTAGGTGACTTCGCGGGTCGCCCCCAGCTCACTGGCGTGGATCAGGTGCACTAAGCGGTTGGCGCCGTCGTAGCCAAGCGTTAGGCGTTCGCCGTTGGGCTGTTGGCGTTCGACCAGGTTACCGGCACCGTCGTAGCGGTAGCGGGTACCGTTTAACTGCCCCAGGCGATTATCAGAAAGGGCCTGTTGGCCTTCTAACCGGTTACCGGCCGCGTCCACGCTATAGCGGTGGGCGTGGTCGCCGTGCTGGCTGCCGATCAAGCGCCCGGCAGCATCGTAACTGTAGGCGATGACTTTTTCTGCTGGATCACCTTGCAGGCTGCGGAAGCTCATACGGCCCAGGGCGTCGTATTGGTAGCTCTGCTGGCTGGTGGTGTCCGGGCTGCGTAGGGTGAGGTGATCCAGCTGGCCCAGGTTCGTATACCCGCGCTCCAGCACCAGCGGTTGATTGTGCGCATTGGCACCGGTGCTGAGTCGGCGCTGGGTTTCCCGGTGCAGGGCATCGGGTTCCAGGGCGATCTCAAGATCCAGGCCGGGGGCGCTCATGCCGTGCAGGTGGCCGCTGCCATAGGTATGCCAGTTAAGCGCGGGTAGGTCGCCGAACTGGCTGGCCTGGGGCGCGCCGTTGGCGATGAGGGTGTGCTGATGTTGCCACTGCCAGCCACTTTCACCTGCTAGGCTCGCATGGCGCTGGTGTTCGCCAATTAAGCGCTGGGCTTGATCATAGCGAACCCTAGTGTCGCAGGCCTCTAAGTCACCGGCTACTCGGTTGGCGGCGAGTATTTGGTCGATGGTGTGAGCCATGGTGCTAGGGTGAGTTGGCTTGTAGGTATATTGTCGTCTGGTAATATGAAAGGAAGGCTCGGCTCTCCCTGACGAACAAGCTACAGCGATACGTGCTGCTATTGTCTATTGCGTAGGCTCAGGAGCGACTTATCGGCGATTTTTTTTATCCCTTTTTACGTCTTTTCCTTTTTGATATTTATCTAGGTAGTCACCGAAGCCTTGTATGAGAAGTATGAATGTGGTGCCAATCGCTATTACGCCGGAGATCCTTAATATCCACATTAGTAGCTCCCACTTCTCCACTACGGAACTATTATCAGATCCAAGCGCTAGTATGGCGCCACTCGCAAAAAAAATCACAAAAGATGAAAGTCGTACTTTATGGATTAAATTCATATTATTGCTCACTATCTCCTTTCCTTAAAACTGTAGTTGTTGTTTTACAGTGCTGAATTCCACCTGCTAGGCCTAAGCTAGGCCCAAGCCAGCCGCTCGCTCCAGCTATAGCTCCTCCACCAACATCAATAGATGCACCGCCTCCTTTAATAACAGCACCGCGTACAAAAGGTCCCCAAGTTTCTGAAACACCATCTTCAAGGGGAGCGGAGCCAACACTCGCATTTCCTCCAACGCCTGCTCCTCTAAATATACCTAGACCATACTGTTGGCATTCAGTTATTACCCATGCAGCGTTACCAACATTGTCGAACTTTAAGCCCGTCGACACTGTTTGGCCAAATACACCGCCGAATGTTTCTGCAGAAGCATTTCCTTCGCCGGTTATAACAATATTTTCTGCAGCCCTACTCACAGTGTTGGATTGGCTATAAGGTCCGTTGCCCAGGCCATAGACTCCACTTAGCCCTTGTGGGTCTACTTCGATGCTTGGAGCAACCGCATATTGATACATGTTAGTACCACCCCGCAGTCCAATCGGATCCTGGCTAATATACCGCCCCTGCTGCGGGTCATAATAGCGGTGGCGGTTGTAGTAGAGACCTGATTCTTCGTCGTGCCATTGGCCCTGGAACCGGATCGGTTGGGTGACGTTGCGCACGGCGCGTTGGTTTTTGACGGCCGCCCAGTCGTCGGGTTCGGCGAGCCAGCGGGGATGGCCGTTGGGGGTGACCAGTTGCATGGGGGTGCCCAGGGCGTCGGTGATGTAAGCGCTGACTAGCTGGCCTTGCTGGGTATCATCAATTCTGAGCATGGGCACAAAACTGCCCGGCTCGTAGACCACCGTGGTGCGCTGATTGTCGGTCTCTTCGCGCACGATGCGATCACCGTCCCAGCCGTAGTGGGTAGTGGCGGTAGTGCCGTTGGTGTGGCGCACGGTTTTGCTAATGCGTCTTCCCAGGCCGTCGTAACGGTAGGTGGCTTCGCGGGTCGCTCCCAGTTCGCTGGCGTGGATCAGGTGCACTAAGCGGTTGGCGCCGTCGTAACCAAGGGTTAGGCGTTCGCCGTTGGGCTGTTGGCGTTCGACCAGGTTACCGGCACCGTCGTAGCGGTAGCGCGCGCCGTTGAGTTGTGTGAGGCGGTTATCCGTCAGTCCTTGCTGCTTGTCTACACCCTGCTCTAAGCGATTACCCGCCGCGTCCACCGAGTAGCGGTGGGCGTGGTCGCCGTGTTGGCTGCCGATTAAGCGGCCTGCGGCGTCGTAGCTGTAGGCGATGACTTTTGATGCTTGATCGCCTTGTAGCGCCCGGAAGCTCATGCGCCCCAGGGCGTCGTACTGGTACTGCTGTTCACTGGCGGCGCTGTTGGCACCGCGCAGGGTAAGGTGGTCTAACTGGCCGAGGTTGGTGTAACCGCGTTCTAAAATCAGCGGCTGTGATTGCTCACTACCGCTTAGGCGGCGCTGGGTCTCCCGGTGCAGGGCATCGGGTTCCAGGGCGATCTCAAGATCCAGGCCGGGGGCGCTCATACCGTGCAGGTGGCCGCTGCCGTAGGTGTGCCAGTTAAGCGCGGGTAGGTCGCCGAACTGGCTGGCCTGGGGCGCGCCGGTAGCCGTGAGGCTGTGCTGGTGCTGCCACTGCCAGCCGCTATCGGCATGTTGCTGCTGTTCGCCGATTAAGCGTTGGGCGTGGTCGTAGTTAAAACTGACCTCACCGTGGTCGTTGGTGACGCTGAGTAGCTGGCCATTCGTACCCCACTGGTACTGCTCCGTGCTGGCCGGGGCGTGCTCGGTCGCGGGTAGATGGCGGGCGGTGAGGCGACCGGCTTGGTCATAGTCGTAACGGGTGACCAGCGGCTGGCCGTCCGGGCCTTTGCGGTTAGCTTCAATGCGTTCGACCAGTCGTCCGGCGTCATCGTAGCGGTACTGCTGCTCGCGGCCATCGGGGCCGGTCTCGCTGGCTAAGCGATCCATGTCGTCATAAGCAAAGCGGTAGACGGCGCCGTTGCCCAGGGTCAGCTCGCTTAAGCGGCCCACGTCATCATAAGCGGTAAACTGCTGACTGCCGTCGGCCTCGATGCGTTGCACAGGGCGGCCGTGGTCATCAAAGAAGAACTGCTGCCTAAACCCTTGCGGGCCTTCCAGCTCTACCGGCCGCCCTAGAGAATCTACATGGTGGTGCCAGTAGAGCCCGTCGGGGAGCTGGGTGGCGATACGCAGGCCCATCTCGTCGTGCTGGGTGCGGGTGGTCTCGCCCAAGGCGTTGGTGACGCTAGCCAGATAGCCGTTTCGGTCATAGGCGTACTCGTTACGCTGCTGTGAGCAGTCGATCTGGGCGGTCATCTGGCCTAGAGCGTTCCACTCCCGCTGGTGGGTGGCGCCACCCGCATCGGTGAGAGTAGTCGGGCGGTCAGGTAACTGTTCATTCTCATAGGTGAAGGCGGTAGTGCCTTCTGGCCCGGTAACCTCCAGCGGATGGCCGAGGTCGTTACGTGTGATCTGCCAGCGCTGATTGTCGGGCCGCTCGATACTCACCGGCTGGCCCAGGGCATCCCGCTCGATGGCCCAGCGGGTGCCGTCCGGGCCGGTCTGTGTAATCACTTGCCCGTGGTCATCCCGTTCAATCAGCGTCTCGTGGCCCAACGGATCCACCGTCGCTATCTTGAGCCCCGCACGGTCGTAACGAAACTCTATCCGCGAACCGTCGGCGCGGGTATGGGCCGTCCAGCGGCGGCCGGGGCCGCTGCCCACAAAGTGGTAGCGCTCCTCCCGGCCCAGGCTGTCGGTGACCAGGGTGTGAGCTACTTGGTAGCTGTACGTCCGCGCCAACCCACCGGCTTCCTGCTGGCCCACCACGCGACCATCCGGGGCGTGACGATCCCAGGTGTAGTGGGCTTCCATGCCCCCGGGCACCCGGTGGGCGGTAAGCATATGGTCTTGCCACTCAAACTCGCGTACCACTTCACCGTGGCGGTGGCGCACCGCAATCAGGTCGCCTGCGGGACTAAACGAATAGCGTACCAACCACTCGTCCGCCGACTCACCGTCGTGGGCCTGCACCAGCTTAACGCCGGTTAAGCGTTGCCCGCTATCGCCCTGCATGGCGGGTAACAGCGCATCGTAAACCAGTTGGTAGTGGCGCTGGGCGCTGTCGATCACTCGCACCAGCAGGCCACCTTCCCAGCGGTACTGGGTGGTGTAGCCATTGCGGTCGCGCTCTTCGATTAAGGGCCAGCGAGCAGCGTTATCTTTTGAACTATCACCTGAAGGCGTATCCGAGGTTGTCGCCACGTCTGCTGGATGGGCAAACACATAGTAAAGCCCGCTGGCATCGCTAAGAACAATACGTTCGGGATCCTGGCGCAGCGTCTCGTCCAGGGCTTGCCAGCGAGGCGCGTTACTCTCTTCATCGGCTGAGGCGCCTCCACGACGTACCACAGCTGCTCGGTGGGCGAGAAGCGCGCCTGGCCGGGGGCCAGTGGCCCAAAGGTAATCGCACGGCCCTGGGCATCGTGGACGATACAGGCGTCATCGTTAAGGGTAATGGCGAGACTTTCCCCTGGCACCGACCAGCCCTGGCCGAGTACCCCAATCCGCCCGTTGCTGGAGAGGTAACCCCGGCTAAGCACAAAGGGCCGTGGCGCCGGGAGGGCAAAATCGGTCTCGGCGGGCAGCAGCTTGGCGCCCAGCAGCGGGTTCACCGGGCTACCCACCGCGGGTTGGCAGGCACTGCAGTCGTCGGCCAGGCCATCGGTGATATCGATATCGTCCAACGCTAACGGGGTCGCGGCGGCAATCTCACTGCTCAGCAGCGGCGTCTGGTGCGGTTCGAGGGTGACGTCCTCGCTCTCCTCGGGCTCGGCCTCAAAGGGTAAGCGGGGCAGTACAATCGCTTGGCCCTGGCCACGTCCAGGGCTACCGCCGGAGTTGATCTTGACCTGGGGGCCGACAATGGTCACCCCGCCGGGGTCGAGCTTAATAAAGCTACCCCCGGCTTTCAGGGTGATCTCGCTACCCGCTTCCAGGACGATCTGGCTGCCCGCCTTGTGGTGCAGCTCGCGACCGGTCTCCACCAGTTGGGCTTCACCGTAGACCTCATGGCGGGTTTGATCGACCTGGAGGTGATCGTCGCCCTTGATCTGGGTGTAGCGCTTACCGTGGACGGTGAGGTGGTCGTCGTTATGGATTTCGCTCAAACGGTTGCGATGCAGCTTGAGGTGGCTGTCCCGGCGGATCTCCTCGGTGCGGTCGTTAAGGGTCAGCAGCTCCAGGTCTTTCTGGGCGTGGAGCCAGATCTGCTCTTCGCCGGTGGCATCCTCGAAGCGCAGTTCGTTAAAGCCTTCCGATTTGTGGCTTTGGGTGCGGATCACCGTTCGGGTCTTGTGCTCCGGCAGCGGGTAGGGCGGGGTATTCACTGCGTGATAGGTGCGCCCGGTGACCAGCGGCTGATCGGGGTCGCCCTCTAAAAACGAGACAATGACCTCATGGCCGATCCGCGGGATCGCCATGCTGCCGTAGCCGCCGCCTGCCCAACCCTGGGCGACCCGTATCCAACAGCTGGCGGTCTCATCAGGATCAGCATAACGATCCCAGGGGAACTGTACCTTGACCCGGCCGTGTTCGTCGCAGTAGATCTCTTCGCCTTCGGGGCCGACCACAAAGGCCACCTGGGGGCCGTCAACGCGGGGCTTAGGATTGGGCACCGGACGAAAGGTCTGATCCCGGGGCATGATCACCACGTCGTTGTGGTAGCGGGTCATCAGCTCGCCTGACTGGGCACTGCTCCCGTTATTTCCCCGCGCCATACCGTCCTCTTCCAGGGCCTGGGGCTGCTCGCCGTGGTGCACCACAGAAACTACTTGCCAGGCACGGTTAAGGCTGTCGATATCATGGTCGGTCAGGGTAAAGCAGATGCCCGGGGCGAGCTCGGGCAGGTCACTCTCCGCTTCGGCGGTGGTGGCGTCGGCGCGCAAGGACTCTAAGCGGTGGCGGGTAAAGGGCTTGCCGGAGGCGTCCTTCTTGTAGCGGCCGGGGTAGTCGAAGTGTTCGTAATCCTCCCGCTGGGCGTGTTCGCCCAAGTTGGGAGCGAGGTGCTCGTGGATCTGGGCGTAGGGCGGGTTTTTAAAGGTGTAGTCCTTGAGCATCGCCGAAGCAGGGCGCACCCGGTTGGCCTGACGCAATTTGCGCAGGTGTCGTCGGGGCGGCGTGCCCCCGGCGCGACTGTGGTAGGTGCGCTCACCCACGCTGGGCAAGACCACCGTGGCATCGGCAAACACCAGCTGGTGTTTACCACCTTCGGCATTTTCAAATTCATGAAAATAGAAGCAGCCCTCTTCGGCGGCTAAACGCTCGATAAAGGCCAGGTCGGTCTCGCGGTACTGAACCAGAAACTCCCGATCAAGGGGTGTGCGGGTAGTGGCAAAGCCGATATCGGTGAGGCTGCGTTCGCTGGCTAGGGTGGTGATGGCGTCAAAAGGCGAGGTGTCCTGAAAGATCCGCGAGTTATGGCGCAGCGATAACCGCCATAGCGCGGGACGAATCTCCACCCGGTAGAAGCTGCGCCGGTGTCCCCTGTCGCCGCGGTGAAGCTCAGCGACCATGCCATGGACACGACGTAGCGGCTCGCCGTCCTGCCAAATGGTCAGGGTGGCGTTTTGATCCAAGCAGTCGCTGGGCGACAGGTCGTGGGTACGGCTGGCAAACTCAACCGAGAGCGAAAACGGCTCAGACAGGGCCTCACGATGGGTAAAGCGCACCACGGCGGTGTCATCGGCCCCGGGTAGGGTCAGGGTAAACTGTAGGCCTGTGCCGTCTGCCATTGCGCCGCTCCTTGGATCATCACGAGTAAATGAGAAACGATCAGGATAGCGAGCGGGGGCCAGAGAGCAAGGCCTGAAGGGCAAGTGACAGGGATCTCTTACACGCATGTAAGATATCTCTTACATGCGTAAGCCATCGCTTACAAATTTTTAAGTGATGGCTTACAGCTAAAATGTTTAAAAAGTGGTTGGCTTAAAAATGAGTGACACTCCGTAACTGAATACCACCCTATTTCAGCGCCTGCCAAATCAGATTAAAACCGACTAAAAACATGGCCAGAATCACTAAACGGTAAAACAGTGCTTCGTTGACGCGGCTTTGTAGCCACAGGCCGTTGCGTACACCGATCCAGGCGATGGGTACGAGCAGCAGCGATGCCCAGGCGCTGGTGACGTTGATTTCGCCAAGCCACACATAGGGCACTAGCTTGATCACGTTGACTACGGCAAAGGTCACCGCACAGGTGGCAATAAAGGTCTCTTTCGATAGTTTGCGCGGCAGTAGGTAAACGTTTAGCGGCGGCGCGCCCGCATGAGCCATAAAGCTGGTAAAGCCGCAAACGCTTGCCGCTGGCAAAGCCCAACGGGGGGAGATCGGTTTCTTGGCAACGGGCTTGAGCAACATGTAAGCGGCGAACAGCAGGGTAATCACGCCGAGCGTCAGGCGTAAGCCCTGTTCACTCAAACTGCCAAACAGCAGCGTCCCTACCGTCACGCCGATAAACAGCCCCGGCACAAAGCGCCAGACCTCAGTGGCGTCCTGTTTGCCCCACCATGCTTTCACCGCAAACACGTCCATCACTAGCAACAGTGGTAGCAGCAAGCCCGCTGCCTGGGCGGGGCTGATCGCCAGCGCCATTAGCGGTACCGAGAGCGTACCAAAACCACCCGCAAAGCCACCTTTTGAAACGCCGGTCAGGTAAACGGAAAATGCAATTAACAACCAGGCGATGACGGAGTAGTCGGGGAGCATTGAGGCCTCTGGATACTCAAAAAAGTGAACCACAAAAAAGCCCCGCATCGGCGGGGCTAGTTAGCATAGCATTAGATAAACGTTAGCGGGCGAAGTGTCGATCTATCCAGCGTTCATCAGCCATTCGTGATTCGGGTCGTTGTGAAATTTCCATGCCCGCTTGGGCCCCGCCATCACATTTAAGTAGTAGAGCGAGTAGCCATGGGGTGCTCCCACGGGGTGGTAGCCCTTGGGTACTAACACACAGCAGCCGTTTTCCACCGCCATGGTTTCATCAAGGCTTCGGTCATCGGTGTAAACGCGCTGGAAGGCGAAGCCTTGTGAGGGATTGATCCTGTGGTAGTAAGTCTCTTCCAGCAGCGACTCGTGGGGTAATTTATCCACATCGTGTTTGTGTGGCGGGTAGCTCGACCAATTGCCCGCGGGTGTGAATACTTCGACGACCAGCAGGCTATCGGCGGGCTCGGTTTCCGGCAGAATATCGTGAACATGGCGGGTGTTGGTGCCCTGGCCACGAGTGCTCTGCTTGATGCTGTTAGGCGCGATCAGCCTTGGGGCGTGATTGCCATGCCCAGGGGCGGCGCACACGGCTAGCTCTAAGTCCGTTGTCGCTTCCACAGCGTAGCTAACATGGTCAGGCAGGTAAACCGCATAGGGCGGGGTCTGTTCAAATATATCCATGCGCTGGCCGATATCTTCAAAGCGGTGCTCGCCGCAGGTTACCGTGGCGCGACCGGTGAGCAGCACCAGGCACACTTCCTGATCATCGCTGCTGGCCTCCAGGCGCTGGCCCTTGGCGAGTTTATGCACCCGAAAGCCAACGTGCGTCCAGCCAGCAGATTCAGGGGTAACGTCAATCACGGTGCCCTGGGCATCTGGGGCGGTGGGGCGTACCAGTAGGGAAGCCATACGTTGCTCCTTTATTTATCAAGGTTGGAATCAGCCTGAAGCAGGATTTTGCGACCTTCCCGCAATGAGCGCTCCGCTGCGTCGGCTAAGCGCAACGCCTCTAGGCCATCTTGGGCGCCTGCTAGAGGGGCGCGCTTTTCTCGCCAAGCTTCGACAAAGTCGCCAATCTCTAATCGATAAGCCTCGGCATAACGCTCCAGGAAGAACCACTTGGGTTTGTCTTCCACTTGGCCTGCTTCACCGGTGAAGCGCAGCCGGGTATCACTCTCGTTCTGGGCTTGCAGCATGCCTTGGCTACCAAAGGCTTCGATGCGTTGATCGTAGCCGTAGCAGGCGCGTCGTGAGTTGCTAATTTGGCACAGCTTTCCACTGGCGGTGGTAAGGGTGACCATGGCGGTATCCACATCGCCCGCTTCGCCAATAGCAGGGTCAATAATGCTGCTACCAACGGCAAAGACACTTTCGATGGGTTCATCTAGTAGCCAGCGCGCCATGTCCAGATCATGAATCATCATGTCTCGGAACAGGCCGCCGGACTCAGCCACGTACTCGGCAGGCGGGGGAGACGGGTCGCGGCTAATAATCGTTAGCGTTTCAAGTGCGCCAATACGCCCTTCGGTAATCGCTTTTTTCAGTGCCGAAAACTGAGGATCGTGGCGGCGGTTAAAGCCTAACGCGCAGGTCACCGGATGTTCACTGAGTACCTGCAGAGCATCTCGTGTGCGGGCTAAATCCAGGGCGATGGGTTTTTCGCACAGAACAGCCTTGCCCGCGCGGGCGGCACGCTCCAGATACTCCGCGTGAGTAGGCGTGCTTGAAGCAATCAGTACGGCGTCAATGGTGTCATCCGCGAAGATTTCATCCACAGAGGCCGCTTGGCTGGCGTACTGCTCGGCCAACGCTTCTGCGGCAGGCTGATGAAAATCGGCCACGGCGGCCAGTGTAACGTTTGGGTGTGAATAAATGGCCTGGGCATGCACCTTGCCGATGCGTCCAGCGCCGATAAGTGCGAGTTTCATAAGCTCTCCTGTTTTGTTTTTGCTGTTGGCTTGCTTTGGATGTTTAGGCCTTATGCTGTTTGTCACGGCCCTTTTCTTTGTCGCGTGTTTTGTCTTGCCGCACGCCCAGGGCAATTGCCAAGGTCTGGGTCAAGCAGAGCGACGCGGTCAAACTGCGGAAACTTTTCACTTCGGCTTCGTTGACAACGAAGACGACATCCGCGAAACGGGCCAGCGGGCTGAGGTTCGAATCGGTAATCACTACAATAGGTAGACCGCGCTGATGGGCGTCTTCGCAGGCTTTTTGGCTCTCTTCTGCATAGGGGGAAAAGCTGATGGTCAGTAGGGCGTCGTGTTGGCTCATAGCGCGCAGCTGCTCGCCGTACATGCCCCCCAAACCATTAACCAGCAGCGCAGGCTTATCCACATGCGCTAAGGCATAGGTCATGTAGCTGGCGACCATGAAGCTTCGCCGTGCGCCCATCACATGAATGGCGTGCGCCTTCTCAAAAATATCTAACGCTTTTTCCAGGCTCTCTGGATTAATGCGGCTGGGAAGCTGCTCAAGCACGGCACGGTTGGCGTCAGCGAACTCCCATAACAGCTGGGTGCTATCCGGTGTTTCTCCGGTGGCGCTGCGTACCGCGCGAATTCGCTCGGTGTAGTTAGGCAACTCATCGACTAGGCGGCTGCGAAACAGCTGCTGCATTTCTGAAAAGCCCTTAAAGCCCAAACTATTGGCCAAGCGAATTAAGGTGGATGGAGTGACATCCGCCTGTTCGGCAATTTTGGCCACGGTCGCTAAAGCAACTTCTTGGGGGTGATCAAGCATAAAACGGGCTGTTTGCTGCAAACGTTTGCTTAAAGTGGCGTATTCGGCAGTGATCAGCGTTTCCAGCTCACGGTAGCTTTGTGGCGGTTGAGGCATACAAATTCCTTCGCGTTGGCCCATTTAGCACCCATTTGCTAATGCACTACGGGTTATCAGTAGTAGGCGAAATTACTAGTTGCTATGCAGTCTAGTTGAGTGGAATAAATATTCCATTTATACCAAAGTATAGAATAAATAATTTGCAGTAATTACTATTTGGAATCTATATTCCATAGCGCCAAGGCATTTAATGCCACTTCCCTTCCAACAACGATAACGTTATGAGGAATTATTTATGGCACGTCTATCTCAATGGCTTCTAGCTACTGCCGCCACCACGGCATTAATGGCAGGAGCAGCACAAGCACAAGAACCGCAGCAAGACGCGAGCCGTTTCGTCATGGTGACCCACGGTGTCCCCTCTGATCCTTTCTGGTCAGTGGTGAAAAACGGCGCAGAGGCGGCCGCGGATCTCGTAGGCGCTGAGCTGGAGTACCGTGCACCGTCTACCTTTGATATGGCCAAAATGCAGCAACTTGTAGAGGCAGCGGTAGCCTCTAACCCCGATGGCTTGATCCTCTCTTTTACCGACGAAAATGCCCTGGGCGGCGCTGTCCAAAATGCGGTCGATAACGGCATTCCAGTGATCACTATTAACTCCGGTGGCGACGTGGCGAGGGATTATGGTGCCCGCCTGCACATCGGGCAGAGTGAATACGAAGCAGGCAAGCAGGCTGCTGAACGCATGCAAGAAATGGGCGTCGAGAAAGGCGTCTGCGTTAACCATGAACAAGGCAACCAGGGACTTGATCAGCGCTGCGATGGCTTTGTCGAGGGTTTTGACGGCAATGCGGAGCAGCTAGCGACGACCTACGACCCCACCAACATTCGCAATGCCATTGTCGCTTACCTCAACGAGAACAGTGATGTGCGTGGTGTACTGACCTTGGGGGCATTGGCTGCTGAACCGATGATTCAGGCCATGCGTGAGCAGGGAGCTACCGATATGTTCACCCTCGGTACCTTTGATCTTTCACCCGGTATTTTAGAAGCCTTGGATGCGGGTGAGCTGAACTTTGCGATTGACCAACAGCAGTACATGCAGGGCTACTTGCCTGTCATGTTCCTAGATCAGTTCGTCAAGAACGGTCTACTACCCGCAGGGGATGTTGCCACCGGCCCAGGATTTGTCACTCAGGAAAACGCAGCACAGGTCATTGAGCTGAGTAGCCAGGGCATCCGTTGATAACGAGCTAATCGGAAAAGGCTCGACGGTGTCGAGCCTTGGGAGTCGATCGCCATGAATTCCACTGAAACGAAGCAATCGGTTGCGCCAGCAGCGGCTGATCAAGATGAGCGTATCCAGAGAGTCTCTTTCTGGAAGAAGGCGCTTAATCGCCCAGAGCTGGGGGCTTTGGCCGGTGCCGTGTTGGTGCTTGCCTTTTTTATCGCTGCTTCCAGCGGCACTGGGATGTTTACCCCTGCAGGTATTATTAATTTTCTTGAAGTCGCCGCTCAGCTCGGCATTATCGCCACGGCGGCTGCATTGCTGATGATCGGCGGGGAGTTCGACCTTTCGATTGGTTCAATGATTGGCCTAGCAGGCATTCTGATTGCTATTCCTGCGGTGGAGTATGGCTGGCCACTATGGGCCGCCATTTTATTGGCGTTCGCCTGTGCGGGGCTGGTGGGCTGGATTAACGGCAATCTGGTCAATAAAACTGGGTTGCCATCATTTATCGTTACTCTGGGCTTCCTGTTCATTCTGCGTGGTTTGGCTATCGGTACTAGTCGGTTGTTGACAGGACGTACTCAGGTGGGGGGAGTTCAGGATCATATCCCCGGAGATTGGTTCGCGGCGCTTTTCTCTGGAGAAGTCGCTACGGGGCTATTTAGCTGGATGGCGGAAAATGGCTGGATGGCGACCAACTTTGCGGGCAACCCTACGGTCACCGGTATTCCCGTCTCGATCGTCTGGTGGCTGGGCTTAACCGCTGTAGCGACTTGGGTGCTGCTGTGTACGCCTTATGGCAACTGGATCTTCGCCAGCGGTGGCGATGCCAATGCGGCGCGCAATTCAGGCGTCCCCGTTCAACGCGTCAAGATTTCGCTTTTCATGTTCACCGCTTTCTCCGCCACCATCTTTGCCTGCATCCAGGTCATGGATACCGGTTCGGCAGACACCATTCGCGGCTTATTAAAAGAGCTGGAGGCCATTATTGCGGTGGTTATTGGCGGCGCTTTGCTGACCGGTGGCTATGGATCCGCTATAGGGGCAGCTCTTGGTGCGCTGATTTTCGGCATGGTGCAAATGGGCATTTTTTACACCGGCGTTAACACGGATTGGTTCCAGGTTTTCCTGGGTGTGATGTTGCTGGTGGCGGTGCTATTCAACAATTAC
The DNA here is from genome assembly GCF_020595105.1 of Halomonas sp. FeN2. Taxonomy (NCBI): domain Bacteria; kingdom Pseudomonadati; phylum Pseudomonadota; class Gammaproteobacteria; order Oceanospirillales; family Halomonadaceae; genus Halomonas; species Halomonas sp. FeN2. The sequence goes on along the minus strand of NZ_CP074200.1, from coordinate 1,879,912 downwards.
ATGCGCAAGAAGGCGATGGAGGCTAAATAACATGACTACACGCACTCCAATGATTGAAATGCGCAGTGTCAGCAAACACTTCGGCAGTGTGATCGCCTTAAGCGATATCTCGATGCAGGTCTATTCCAGTGAGGTGATGTGCCTGCTGGGGGATAATGGTGCTGGCAAGTCAACGTTGATTAAAACCCTTTCCGGTGTTCACCAGCCCACCCATGGCGAGATGCTACTGGATGGCAAACCCGCCCGTTTCAAATCCCCGGCTTACGCACTCGACGCCGGTATCGCCACTGTGTTCCAGGATCTGGCCATGGTGCCGTTGATGTCGATTACCCGTAACTTTTTTATGGGACGCGAGCCGACGGTGGGCTGGGGCCCTTTAAAGCGGATTGATTGGAAGTATGCCGACCGGGTTGCCAAAGAGGAAATGGCTAAAATCGGTATTGATGTACGCGACCCAAGCCAGCCAGTGGGCACCCTTTCCGGTGGCGAACGCCAGTGTGTGGCCATTGCCCGCGCTGTCTACTTTGGCGCCAAAGTGCTGATTCTGGATGAGCCAACATCAGCGCTTGGGGTTAAGCAAGCCTCCGTTGTACTGCGCTACATCGCCAAAGCCCGTGCGGATGGCCTTGCGGTCATTTTTATCACCCACAACGTCCACCACGCTTACCCCGTGGCTGATGCATTCACCCTACTGTCACGCGGCGGTAGTTTGGGCTCCTTCCGCAAAGAAGAGGTCAGCCGCGAAGAGGTGCTCAACATGATGGCGGGTGGCGCTGAGCTTGAAAGCCTGGACGCAGAGCTCGCGGAATTCCAGCGTGACGATAAAGCCAAGAAGGCCAGCTTAGCCGAACAAGACGCCCAGCCCGTGAATGAAACAAGCAGCACTGAGCCCCCTTCACCGCGAACGGCGAGCGGCTATTAAGGAGCCATGATGAATAAACCTACCCCATCATCCCCGTTCACGCTGGCCGTTTGCGCTGAAATGGTTTTCCGCGATTTACCCGTGTTGGAACGAATTAAGCGCATTTCTGATTTGGGTTTTCAGGTCGAAATCTGGGACTGGACCAAGCACGATATTGACGCACTGGCGAACAGCGGGGCGACGTTTTCATCCATGACCGGCTATGTCACCGGTACCCTGGCCGATGCCGCCGGGGCCGATGAAATGTTACGCACCGCCGCTGAGTCGGTTGAAGTGGCCAAACGGCTGGGTATTCCGCGTCTTAATTTACATGGCACGGGGCTGGATGGTAATGGGCTTCCCGTAAAACCTTGCCAACAGATGACCGGCGCTATGTGGCTAAAAGCCCGAGACACCCTCAATCGGCTGGCGGATCTCGGCGAGCAGCACGGCGTCACCTTTGTGCTTGAAAACCTCAATACTGACGTTGATCACCCAGGTGTGCCTTTTGCGCGCTTGGAAGATGTTCTAGCGCTGGTGGAAAGTGTTGATCGGCCCAGCTTGCGCATTATGTTGGACGTTTATCACGCCCAAATTGGCGAAGGTAATCTGATCGAATTGATTCGCCGCTGCGGGCCGTACATTGGTGAAGTGCAGGTGGCTGATGTGCCGGGGCGCTGCGAACCAGGGACTGGCGAGATTAACTATCCGGCGATTGCCAAAGCGCTGAACGACATAGGTTATCGCGGCACCGTGGGCTTGGAAGGCTGGGCCTCTGGGGATGACGACCTCGCGCTCGACCGATTCCGTGCTGCCTTCTCACTTTAAGCCACGGTTGATAAGCCTTATCGATTGCCGCCCAAGACGCTTGTATGCCCAGTGCCATCTTTTGCCCGATACCACGAATTTGTGACGTGGGGAGACGTTTATGCTGAATAACAATAGTCAACACAGACCACTTGACCTGATTTGTCTTGGGCGCGTGGCGGTCGATCTTTACGCCGAACAGATTGGCAGCCGTTTAGAAGACGTAGCCAGCTTTGCCAAGTACCTGGGTGGTAGCTCGGGCAATATGGCCTACGGCACTGCGCGGCTTGGGCTGAAGTCCGCCATGCTTTCGCGAGTCGGCGACGAACAGATGGGCAGCTTTGTACGCGAAGAGCTGGAACGGGTGGGGGTAGATACCTCAGCGTTACAAACCGACCCCGAACGTCATACCGGTTTGGTACTGCTAGCGTTAAAAGACCGCGAGAGCTTCCCACTGCTGTTTTACCGCCGCGACTGTGCTGATATGGCCATCGACGCCGACGCCATTGACCCTGAATTTATCGCCCGGGCCAAGGCGCTGGCGATTACCGGCACGCACCTTTCTACCGATACCACCCGCCGAGCCTGCCGCAAGGCACTGGACGCCGCCGCCCATTATGGCGTGAAGCGGGTGCTGGATATCGACTATCGCCCCGTGCTGTGGGGGCTAACCAACCCTGGGGATGGTGAAACCCGCTTTATCGCCGACGAAACCGTCACCACTGACCTGCAGCGCTGGCTTCCGGATTTTGATCTGATTGTGGGCACTGAAGAGGAGTTTCATATTGCCGGCGGCAGCACAGACACCTTAGCGGCTCTGCGCGCAGTGCGTGGGGTTAGCGAAGCTACCTTGGTATGCAAGCTGGGGCCCATGGGCTGTGTGGTGTTTGAAGGCGCCATTCCTGACCGTATTGAAGACGGCATTCTGGTCAAGGGTGTACAGGTCGAGGTGCTCAATGTGCTGGGCGCCGGGGATGCCTTTATGAGTGGCTTGCTACGCGGCTGGCTACGCAATGAACCCTGGCAAACCAGCGCGGGTTACGCCAATGCCTGTGGTGCGCTGGTGGTCTCCCGCCACGGCTGTGCCCCGGCCATGCCCACCGAAGACGAGTTATTTGATTACCTGGCGCGCCGCGACGAGGTACCCCGTCCGGATATCGATCAGCGGCTAAACCATTTACACCGGGTCACTACCCGAGTGCCTGCTCAGTGGCCTGAAGTGCTCGGGCTGGCATTTGACCACCGCCGCCAGCTCACCGATATGGCCCGCGAAGAGTATGCCGACAGCGCGCGGCTGCCAGCACTCAAAAAACTGCTGGTCACCGCCGCCGAAGAGGGTGCCAAACTGGGCGGTATTTCCACGCCCGCGATCCTGGTAGACGACGTGCTGGGTCAGGACGCGCTCAATCGAGCCAGTGGAAAAGGCTGGTGGATTGGTCGCCCGGTAGAGCTTCCAGGCTCACGCCCGCTGCGCTTCCAGCATGGCGATGATTTAGGTGCCTGCCTGCGCAACTGGCCTAGAGAGCAGATCATTAAATGCCTGGTGTTCTACCACCCCGACGATGAACTCTCGCTGCGCCTGGAGCAGGAGGAGCGGCTACGCCAGCTCTACCAGGCGGCCTGTGCTTATGGGCTGGAGCTGCTGATTGAAGTCATTCCGCCCGCCGACATGCCCAATGACGACACCACCTTGCCGCGCAGCCTTCAGCGACTCTACAACCTGGGTGTTCGCCCTGATTGGTGGAAGCTACCCTCAATGACGGATGTTGCCTGGCAGGCGGTGGGCGAGACGATTGAGCGCGAAGATGTCTACTGCCGTGGGGTCGTACTGCTTGGGCTCGACGCCCCTATGGACGACATGAAACGCGGCTTTGAAGCAGCGGCCAATCATGCCTGCTGTAAGGGGTTCACCGTTGGGCGCACGCTATTTGCCAGCGCGAGTCGTGACTGGTTGGCCGGGCGTATCGACGACGCCAGCTTGGTAGAGCGGGTCGCCCAGAACTATGCCGAACTGATAAAGGCGTGGCGGCAATTAAGGCAGCCACAGTCGCTGGCTCACACGGAGGAGGCGTAAGATGAGCACCATTCGACTCACCATGGCCCAGGCGCTGGTCAAGTACCTTGCTGCACAACGTATAGAGGTGGATGGCCAAGAATTGGCGCTGTTTGAAGGCGTATTTGCGATTTTTGGTCATGGCAATGTGGCCGGAATGGGTGAAGCGCTCTACCACGTGCAAGACACGCTGCCGACCTTTCGCGCCCATAACGAACAGTCCATGGCCCACGCGGCGATTGCCTTTGCCAAAGCCAATGGCCGCCAGCGCTTAATGGCGGCTACCAGCTCGATTGGCCCAGGGGCGACTAATATGGTCACCGCTGCGGCGCTCGCCCACGCCAACCGTTTGCCGATCCTACTGCTGCCGGGGGACACCTTTGCTACCCGCGAACCCGACCCGGTACTCCAGCAGGTGGAGCACTTTGGCGACCCGACCATTAGTGTTAACGACTGTTTTCGCCCGGTGTCGCGCTACTTCGACCGCATTAACCGCCCCGAGCAGCTGCTGACCAGTTTGCCCCAGGCTATTGCCACCCTGCTTGACACTGAACATTGCGGCCCCGTGACCCTGGCGCTGCCCCAGGATGTGCAAACCTTTGCCTACGATTACCCGGAGGCCTTTTTTGCCCCCAGGGTGCATCGCATTCGCCGCTCGCCGCCGGATGCTTACGAGCTTCGTCAAGCCATCGCCGCGCTACAGCAGGCCAAGCGTCCGCTGATCATTGCCGGTGGCGGCGTGCATTACGCCGCTGCCTGCGACGCTTTGGCCGAGTTTGCCAAAACACGCGGCATCCCGGTAGCTGAAACCCAGGCCGGAAAAGGCGCACTGGCCGATAGCCACCCTTGTGCGGTAGGTGCTATTGGGGTGACCGGCAGCGCAGCCGCCAACCAGTTGGCAGAGCAGGCGGATGTCATTCTGGCGGTGGGTACGCGGTTGCAGGACTTTACCACCGGCTCCAGAGCGCTGTTTGAAAGCAGCGATAAAACGCTGATCGCCCTCAACGTTGGCCGCTTCGACAGCCTCAAGCATCAAGCACTGCCGCTAAGCTGCGATGCCTTGGTCGGGCTGAGTCAACTCGACGCGGCGCTGGGAGAATGGCGTGGCGGTGATGAATGGCGCGAACAAACCGGCACGCTCAAGCGCGAGTGGGCCGAAATCGTGCACAACGTGACCGCTGATCAAGGGCTGGCGCTGCCCACCGATGCCCAGGTGATCGGTGCGGTTAATCGCCAGGCTGGCAATGATACTACCGTGGTATGCGCCGCCGGTGGCTTGCCCGGCGAGCTGCATAAGCTCTGGCAATGCTCCGGCCCCGGCAGCTACCACGTGGAGTACGGCTTCTCCTGCATGGGCTATGAAATAGCGGGCGGGCTGGGCGTCAAGATGGCCAAGCCAGAGCGGGAAGTGGTGGTGATGGTCGGCGACGGTAGCTACCTGATGCACAACTCGGAGCTGGCGACCTCGGTGATGCTGGGCCACAAGTTGACGGTAGTGGTGTTGGATAACCGCGGCTATGGCTGTATCAACCGCTTACAGCAGGCCACTGGTGGCGCCGGGTTCAACAACCTGCTGCAAGATTGCCGCACTGTGGAAGCGGGTGCACCCAAAACCGATTTTGCCGCCCACGCCAAATCGCTGGGCTGTGAATCTGAAGCGGTCACCGGTATTGCGGAATTGGAGCAAGCGCTGGTGCGCGCTCGCAGCGCCACCTCGACCTATGTGATTGCCCTGGACACCGATCCGTTACCCAGCACCCAAGAAGGCGGTACCTGGTGGGACGTCGCTGTGCCCGAGGTCTCCGAGCGGGAAACGGTCAATAAAGCCTATCAGGGCTATCGCGAGGCCAAGCAGCGCCAACGCCACTAATACCAACAAACATAATCACAAGGAATACGCTATGCCAACGGTTACTTTAGGCATCAACCCGCTCACCTGGACGAACGATGACTTGCCCAGCCTGGGCGGCGCAACACCATTGGAAACCTGTTTGAAAGAGGGCCGCGAAGCAGGCTTTAGCGGCTTTGAACTGGGTAACAAGTTCCCCCGCACGCCCGACGCCTTGAATCAGGTGCTGAGCGCCCACGACCTGGCGCTTGTGTCGGGCTGGTACTCCGCACGCTTGCTGGAGCGCACTCCTGAAGAAGAGATTGACGCCATTCAGGATCACATGAACCTGCTCAAGGAATGCGGTGCGAAGGTAATGGTGCTGTGTGAAGTCACCCACTGTGTGCACGGCGATCAGGAGCGACCGCTCTCCCAGCGTCCGCACCTTTCCGAGCAAGAGTGGCAGCGACTGCTGCATGGCCTGGATGTCGTGGGCGACTACCTGAAATCCCAGGGTATTCAACTGGTGTATCACCACCACCTGGGCACGGTGATCGAAAGTCAAGCCGACGTTGAACGCTTAATGGACAACACTGGCGAAGGCGTGGGGCTGCTGCTTGATTTTGGTCATTTGCGAGGTGCTGGCGGTGACCCTCTCGCCGTCGCCAAACGCTACAGTGGGCGCATCCATCATGTGCACTGCAAAGACCTGCGTTTCCCGGTGCTGGATGCGGTGCGCAACCGCGACAAAAGCTTTTTAAACGGCGTGTTAGACGGCCTATTTACGGTGCCGGGGGATGGCAATGTGGATTTCCTGCCTGCCTTAACCCACCTGTGCGAACAGGGCTACCAGGGGTGGTTAGTGGTTGAAGCCGAACAAGACCCGGAAGTCGCCCACCCGCTGACATACGCCCGCCTGGGTTACCGCAACTTGCGTCAACTTGCCGAGCAGGCAGGCTTCGACGTTGCCAGCTAAACAGCGCCAGCGGCGCCTTTTAATCAGGAGCCTATATGCAAACGTTATCCCACTATCTTAATGGTCAGCTCTCCACCGGTCAGAGCCAGCGCACTTCGCCGGTTTATAATCCAGCCACCGGTGAGCAGAGCGCCCAGGTGGCGCTGGCCACCGTTGACGAAACCCGCGAAGCGGTGCGTATCGCCGATGAGGCCTTTGTCGCCTGGTCAAAAACCTCGCCGCTGAAGCGCTCGCGTATCCTGTTTAAGTTCAAGGCGCTGGTTGAGGAGCATACCGATGAGCTGGCGCGCCTGATTTCCAGCGAACACGGCAAGGTGTTTTCTGACGCCAAAGGCGAAGTGACCCGCGGCCTGGAAGTAGTCGAGTTTGCCTGTGGCATTCCCCACCTGCAGAAGGGCGAGCACTCCATGAACGTCGGCACCGGCGTGGATAGCTACTCGATGATGCAGCCGCTGGGCGTGTGTGTAGGTATCTCGCCGTTCAACTTTCCCGCCATGGTGCCCATGTGGATGTTCCCCATTGCGCTGGCCTGCGGCAACACCTTCGTCATGAAACCTTCGGAAAAAGATCCCTCTACGCCGCTGCGCTTAGCCGAGCTGCTTAAAGAAGCGGGTCTGCCGGATGGTGTCTTTAATGTCGTCAATGGTGATAAAGAAGCGGTGGATGTACTGCTTACTGATGAGCGTGTTCAAGCGGTTAGCTTTGTGGGCTCTACCCCAATTGCCGAGTACATCTACGCTACCGCATCAGCCCATGGCAAGCGTGTTCAGGCCCTGGGCGGTGCCAAAAACCATATGGTGATCATGCCCGATGCGGATCTCGATCAGGCCGTGGGTGCCCTGATGGGGGCGGCCTATGGCTCGGCAGGCGAGCGCTGCATGGCGATTTCGGTGGCCGTACCCGTTGGCGAAGAGACCGCCAACCGTCTGCGCGAAAAACTGGTGGCCGAACTTGATAAGCTGACAGTTGGGCCTGGCCTGGTCGATGGCCCGGATAACGATATGGGGCCGCTGATCACCCGCGAGCACCGCGAAAAAGTGGCGGGTTATATCCAAACCGGCGTGGATGAAGGCGCAGAGTTAGTGGTCGACGGTCGCCAGACCACGATTGACGGCGCAGGGGATGGCTACTTTATCGGCGGCAGTCTGTTTGACCATGTCACGCCCAGCATGCGTATTCACTCCGAAGAGATCTTCGGCCCGGTGTTGGCGATTGCTCGCGTGGCCAGCTTCGACGAGGCGGTCAGCATGATCAATGTCCACGAATACGGCAATGGTACGGCGATCTTTACCCGGGATGGCGATGCGGCGCGTCAGTACTGCGAGCAGATCCAGGTCGGCATGGTCGGCGTTAACGTACCAATCCCGGTACCTATGGCGTTCCACAGCTTCGGTGGCTGGAAGCGCTCGCTGTTTGGCCCGCTGCATATGCACGGCCCCGACGGTGTACGTTTCTACACCCGCATGAAGACCATTACCCAGCGCTGGCCCAGCGGCATTCGTGAAGAGACCAACCACTTCACCATGCCGACCATGTAAACAACCTGAAAGTGGGCCACTAAAACAGGCCAGTATATCTGGTGATGAGGGCAGATTTCCGCGAGGGCGCTGTGAACCCGTCCATGGGCGCTACTTTCGCCATCCATGGCGAAAGACCCTCGCTTCAACCTGCTCTCACACCACCTTTATGGAGTCTTTATTTTACTGGCAGTGAAATTGTTAGCAGGGATAACCACAATGAAAACCCTCAAAATTGGCCTAATCGGCACCGGCTTTATGGGCAAAGCCCACGCCATTGCCTTTAATGCGGCGTCCAGCGTTTTTGAACTGCCCGCCAAGCCCGTTTGCGAACTGCTGGCGGATGTCGACCTCGCCACGGCAGAGAGCCGAGCGCGGGCCTGGGGATTTGCCCGCGCCACCGGCGATTGGCGCGCCCTGGTGGCCGACAGTGACGTGGACGTGGTGGATATCTGCGCGCCCAATTTCCTGCATAAAGAGATGGCGCTGGCCGCCATTGCCGCCGGTAAACATGTTTACGCCGAAAAGCCGCTGGCGCTGAGCACGGTAGACGCCGACGAGATGGTCGTTGCGGCTGAAAAGGCGGGCGTCAAAACCCTGGTGGGCTTTAACTATATTCGCAATTCCGCCACCCAGCTGGCCCGCCAGGTTGTTGCCAGCGGTGAAATTGGTGAGCTGATTCACTTTCGTGGGCGGCACAACGAGGATTACCTGCTCGACCCGGAAAAGCCCCACGACTGGCATACACAGCGGGCAACGGCAGGTGCCGGTGCGCTGGGCGATGTGGGCTCGCATATTCTCAATATGGCCGAGTTTTTAACCGGGCAGCGCATTGCCAAGGTATGCGGTCAGCTACAAACCGTTATCCCCACTCGGCCCAAGGCCGACGGTAGCGGTATGGCGGCGGTAGAGAACGATGACCAAGCCCAAGCCATGCTGCGCTTTGACCAGGGATTAATCGGTAATATCGAAACCTCCCGGGTGGCGGCTGGCCGCAAAATGGGCCTGGCCTACACGCTAACGGGCACCAAAGGCGCCATTGTGTTTGATCAGGAACGCATGAGCGAGCTGCAGCTATATCGCCATGGGGATGCCCACGGCAGGCGCGGCTTCACCACCCTGTTGGCGGGCCCCGAACACCCTGACTATGCGGCGTTCTGTCCCGCGCCGGGTCACGGCCTGGGCTATAACGATCAGAAGGTTATCGAGGTGCGCGACCTGGTCGAAGGCATCATCAACGATCGCCCCCTTTATCCAGACTTCCGCGAAGCCGCGCGGGTGAATCGATTAATAGATGCCATCGAAACGTCAGATCAGACGGGGCAGTGGGTGACGGTACCGTAGTTGCTTCTGCCTTGAGCGCCTGGGCTTTTAAATCAACGCCCAGGCGCCTGCCGGGAGGAAAAAGTTACAGAATAATCAGCGTCGCGAGTCCTAAGAAGGATAAAAAGCCGACCACATCGGTAACGGTCGTCAAAATAACCGCGCCGGATAACGCGGGGTCGATCTGGAGTTTTTTCAACACCATGGGGATGAGTACGCCGGATAAGTTGGCGAGGCTCATATTGATAAAGATGGCCAGGGTGATCACCAGCGTAATCATGGTGTCGCTAAACCAAATATGGGAAATCAAGCCGACCACTAATGCCCACACCAAACCGTTACTCATACCCACCCACATCTCTTTGTTATACAGCCAGCGGACGTTGTTGCCCGCAAGTTGGCCCAGCGCCAAGCCGCGTATAACCACGGTGAGGGTTTGGCTACCCGCAATACCCCCCATGCTCGCCACCACCGGCATCAAAATGGCCAGCGCCACGATTTGATCTAAGGCCGCTTCAAATTGCCCGATAACGAAGGCGGCTAAAAAAGCCGTTAACAGATTAATACCCAGCCAAATGCCGCGACTTTTCGCACTGCGTAAAACGGGCGTGAAGACTTCCTCTTCGTTACTGACGCCGGACATATGCTTTAACGTCATGTCAGCGTCGTCTTGGGTGATTTCAAGTACGTCGGCGGCGTTTAGCTGACCTACTAGTAACCCATCGCTATCGCACACGGGCACAAAGTGTAGCTCTTTAGAGCGCAATAACGCCGCTGCATCACTGACTTTCATTTGATCATTTAGGGTAAAAAAGTCATCCATGTAATCATCAACCATCGCATCTTGTGGTTGCTTGATTAAATCAATCAGGGTCAAAGTGCCGAGTAAGCGTTTGTCTTTATCCGTAATCATGATCTGTTGCGACTCATCGTCGAGCAGATGGTGGATGCGGATATAGCGCTGTACGGCCTCTAACGACACGCCCTGTTTTACATTGACCGTCTCGGGATCCATGTAACGGCCAACAACGTCATCTTCATAGGCGTGAAGATTCTCAACCTGGGCGCGGATTTCTTGCTCTAAGCTAGCGTAAACGCTGGTTTTTATGGCTTCATCGGCAACATCTAAAACTTCAGCAACTTCTTGAGCATCCAAGCCTTTAACAATTTGCTCTACATCGCTGGCCGATAAGTCTTCGATGTAGTCAGCGCGGATGTCTTCGTCAACTTCAGCAAGAACCTCGCCGATTAAATCGTCGGGGACATACTCCCAAAGAAAATCTCGCGTTTTGGCCGGGAAGGACTCCAGCGTTCGCGCGATGTCTAAAATATCGAGTTCAGAGAAATACGCTTGTAATGCCGCTGTGTCTTGGTCATCTAGCAGGTTTTGAAGGTAGAGTAGCTGCTCTTCGGAATTGGTGTATTTTTCATCATCGCGCATAGAGTCCGTCCTTGTTGGAAGCTAAGTGTTAAAGAAGTGCAAACTCCTGGCGGCTCGCTTTATGAATGTTATAGACAGGTATGGTTGAACGCCACGCGAACACCATAGACCATGCGCTGCTGGGCAGAAACGGGCGGTACGTCGGTGCCAATCATCTCATCATCGGCGTCGGCCCAGGTCAGCGTACCGTGGGTGAAACCCAGCGGCGCCAGCGCGCGACCAATCCACTGCGTACCGGTAAAGCGTTGCGCCTCACCATTCTGGTCGGTAAGCACGCTGATGGCGTTATCCTGATGCAGGCGCACGATGTACCAGCCCATATCGAGTCCGTGTACTTCTACATCGGGCAGCGGTGCGGAACATTGCGCTAGTTCTTCAAGGGTGAGATGTGCGGGAAGCGTTGAAGACATGGCGTATCCTCATGAGTGAGCATCTTATACGCCAAGACTAAAGGGTGTGCATTATTTGTACAGCAGTAACCGCCTGATCGGCGTCATTGAGGCGCTGTATCAGACGGTTCGAGGCAGGTATTTTATTCCTTATCCATTTCTAAACAGGAAACTATAGGCATTTAACGCAGGTACGCCGCCTAGGTGGGCGTAGAGCACCTTGGAGCCTGGCGGAAATTCACCGTTGCGCACCATGTCGATCATGCCGTGCATGGATTTACCTTCGTAAACCGGGTCGGTAAGCACACCCTCCAGACGAGCACAGAGGCGAATGGCTTCCAGCGTGCCTTCGTTGGGCAGGCCGTACTCGGGGCCGCCGTAGCGGGTATCCAAAATGACATCGTCATCGCTAACACCGCCTTCCAATTCCACCAGCTCGGCCGTATTACGCGCAATGCGCAGGATCTGTTCACGGGTTTGCTCAGGCTTGGCAGAGGCATCAATGCCAATCACTCGCTGGGCACGGCCATCGGCGGCAAACCCCACCACCATGCCCGCCTGGGTGCTGCCGGTAACCGAGCACACCACGATATAGTCAAACGTGAAGCCCAGCTCTTTCTCCTGCTGGCGCACCTCTTCAGCAAAGCCTACAAAGCCTAAGCCGCCGTAAGGGTGCTCGGAGCAACCAGCGGGAATCGGGAATGGCTTACCACCGCGCTGGCGAACATCTTCCATGGCCTGCTCCCAGCTGGGGCGAATGCCGATATCGAACCCGGCGTCATCCAAGCGTACATCGGCACCCATGATGCGCGACATCTCGATATTGCCCACACGGTCATACACCGCGTCGGAGTAGTTGACCCAGTTCTCCTGTACCAGCACACACTGCATGCCCAAATGAGCGGCCACGGCGGCGACTTGGCGGGTCTGGTTGGATTGAATACCGCCAATAGATACCAGCGTATCGCAGCCCTGTTCCAGCGCTTCAGGAATCAGATACTCAAGCTTGCGGGTCTTGTTACCCCCAAAGGCCAAACCGCTGTTGCAGTCTTCACGCTTGGCGTAGAGCTCTACTTCACCGCCTAAATGTTCGCTTAGCCGCTTGAGCGGCGTAATGGGAGAGGGGCCAAAGGTGAGTGGGTAACGTGGGAAGCGTTCGAGGTTCATAGCAATCTCCAGCTTTAAAACATTGGGTGCGATATAGGGCGGCTAAGGTTGTTGTGAACAATTGGCGTGCTCTCTGCTATTTATAGTAAGTGTTAGCTATGATTTTTGTGTTGCAAATTTGGCTGGTTTAAAGCAATAAAGGTTTCTAAAACATGTTTTATATGGGTTTGAATAGTGTCTATAGATGAATAAGGTAAATAATAGTGTGTGCAAAAACCTCCCGTTCACGCCCTGAGCCTGATGATCAGGCCGCTGAACTAGATCGAACAGATCGGCGTATCCTTAAACTACTTCAGGAAGATGCCACGCTCTCCAATGTGGCACTGGCGGAGCAGGTGAACTTGAGCCCGGCGGCGTGTTTACGCAGGGTGGAAAGGCTCAAGCGGGATGGGGTCATCAGCCGAGTGGTGGCGCATTTAGACCCAGAGCAGCTTCAGGCAGGTATGGTGGTGTTGATTGGCGTGGTGCTGGATCGCTCGACGCCGGAATCCTTCGCCGCCTTTGAAGAGGCGGCCCAGAAGGTTTCTGGCTGTATGGAGTGCCACGTGGTCACCGGGGAGTTTGATTACTTTATGCTAGTGCGCACCCGGGACAGCCAAAGCTTTAACAGGCTGCACGCTGAACAACTACTCTACCTACCCGGCGTGCGCCAGATCCGCTCGTTTATGGGGCTGCGACAGGTGGTCTCTACCCATAAAGTGCTGGTTTAGTCTCTTGGAAAGCGTGCTTCCAGCTCGACCACCTGTTCCGGCGTTAGCCCGCGCGGGTTCTCGCCCCGTAGCAGCAGGTAGAGCTTGGCGGTCTCTTCCAGCTCTTCAGTGGCATACACCGCAGCTTCGAGGTTTTTCCCTGCCACCACTGGGCCGTGGTTGGCCAGTAGTACCGCGCTATGCTTGCCCGCTAATCCCCGTACTGCATCGCCCAGCTTTGGGTCACCGGGAATGTGATACGGCACCAGCGGTAGCTTGCCCACCCGCATCACGTAGTAGGCGGTGAGCGGTGGTATGCAGTCGCAGGGATCCACTTCGGGCAGGCAAGAGACCGCTACAGAGTGAGTGGAGTGCAGATGCACAATCGCTCCGGATTGCGGTCGCTCCTCGTACATTGCCATGTGCAAAAACTGCTCTTTGGTAGGCTTGTCTCCACTCAGCAGTTGGCCGCTGTTATCCAGGTGGGATATTCGTGCAGGATCCAGCCGCCCCAAGCAGGCGTTGGTGGGAGTCATCAGCCAGCCGCCATCGTCCAGGCGCACGCTGATATTACCGCTGGAACCCATGGTCAGGCCGCGGTCAAATAGCGATTTCCCCAGCGTGCTGATCTGCTCCCGCATGCTGTTCTGAGAATGGCGATGCAAGTGGATGCTCATGCCAACACCTCAAACGCCCGGGTAAAGAAGTCGACGCCGCCGAAATTGCCAGACTTCAACGCAAGCGACAATGGTGCCTCGCGTACCGCCAGTGGGGCTTGAGTCCAAGGTACGCCTGGATCAATCTGCTCACCAATCCGTAGGGTAGTAATGCCGAGTGCTGAGACCACCGCGCCGGAAGTTTCACCCCCGGCGACCAGCAAGCGGCCCACGCCTTCGTTGACCAGCGTGACAGCCAGTTGGCTCAAAGCCTCTTCGACTAGATGACCTGCACGTTCCACGCCCAGTTCGGCTTGTGCGGCTTTCACTCTCTCTGGATCCGCTGAGGCGTAGATCAATACCGGAGCGTTGCTGGATAAACGCTCCAGAGCAAAGGCCAGCGCTTGCTCCCACTGCTTGTCTCCTTCACTTAGCGATAACGGATCCAGGGCAAAGCCACCGTCGGGGTACTTGGCCAAAAAATCCGCCACCTGGGCCAGCGTCGCACGGGAGCAACTGCCGGAGAGCACTAGCGCACCGCCTGAAGCAGGAGATAAACGGCCCGGCTCAGTGATCCTTTCTAGCCAGCCCTGGGCACGGTATTGAGCTGGCAGCGCCTGCCCCAGACCAGACCCACCTGTGACTAACGGCATCAAGACGGTAGCGTCGGCCAGCACGTCCAAATCCTGCTCATCCAAGGAGTCACAGATCACATGGCGCATGCCGTGCTCGGCCAGTGATAATAAATGCGCACGGGTGGCCTCCGATCCTTTAGCTAGTATGGCGCGATTGGCTAAACCCACTGGGTGTGGTGTTTGGCGAGAGAGCACTCGTACTAGGTCGGCATCCTTCATCGGCGTGAGCGGGTGGTGCTGCATACCGCTGTCGTTGAGCAAGCGGTCGCCCACAAACAGATGGCCTTGGTAAACCGTACGGCCGTTAATCGGGAAAGCGGGCACCATCACCGTTTGATGCGCTCCTAGCGCTTCCAGCAGCGCATCCGTAACCGGGCCGATATTGCCCTGGTCGGTGGAGTCAAAGGTGGAGCAGTACTTGAAGAACAACTGCCGGGCCCCCTGCTGGCGAAGCCACTCAAGGGCGGCCAGAGAGTCCGCCACGGCTTCGCCCACCGGGCAGGAACGCGATTTCAGCGCCACGACCACCGCATCGATATCAGTGAGGTCGATCTCTTGTTGGGGCACGCCAATTACCTGCAGGCAGCGCATACCGCCGCGCACCAAGTTATTGGCAAGATCCGTGGCCCCAGTGAAGTCGTCGGCAATAGCGCCTAATACAATTGTCATAGGTTGCATCCGTTATCAGGGGTCAGGGAGTGGCGGCTTTCATGCGAGCGCGTTTAATCAGTGGCGAGATAATCGTCACTGCCAACAGTAGTGCTGCAATGGCCAGTAAGGTGGCGCTGATGGGGCGGGTAAAGAAGATCGATATATCTCCCTGGGACATCGACAACGCACGGCGCAGCTCGCTCTCTGCAATGGGGCCTAGTACTAGGCCTAGGATGATCGAAACCAGCGGGAATTTTAGTTTTTCCAGCAGGTAGCCCATGACGCCAAAGCCAAGCATCAACCACACATCAAACATAGAGTTGCGCACCGAGTAGGTACCCACGATGCAACACATAAGAATGATCGGGCCGAGCGCCGAGTAGGGCACATTCAATAGCTTGGTGAACAGGGTGATAAATGGCTTGGAGAACAACAAAATCATAAAGTTGACGATAAACAGACCCGCGAACACGGCATAGATTAGGCTGCTGTGGGTCATCATAAACATTGGGCCAGGCTGCAGGCCGTGCATGATAAATGCCCCAAGAATGACCGCTGTGGTGCCACTACCTGGAATGCCCAGGGCAAACAACGGTACTAAGGCGCCCATGGCAGCGGCATTGTTCGCCGACTCTGGCGCTGCAATACCTTCCGGGGCCCCTTTACCAAATTTCTCGGGATGCTTAGACCAACGCACTGTTTCGCTATAGCTCACCATGGCAGCGGTACTAGCGCCAATGCCCGGTAAGATGCCAATGATTACGCCAATAATAGAAGAGCGCGTAAGCGTTGTGCCGATTTGGCGCAAGATAGGTAGATCAAAGATTTTAACTTTTACTTTCGTAATCGGCTGATGGCTGTCTTGATCTAGGGAGCGTTTCATCACTTCAGAAACGGCGAACAGCCCCACAATCATAGGTATCAGTCCCACCCCTTCCATAAGGTTCAGGTTATCGAAGGTATAGCGGCTGGTGCCTGTGAGTGGGTCAATACCAACGGTGGCGATAAACAAGCCAAGAGTGGCGCCAATCAGTCCGTAGATCAGGCGGCCTCCTAAAGAGGCAACAACGGTTAAGCCAAGCACGGCAAGGGCAAAATACTCGGGGGAGGAGAACCTTAGCGCCATTGTGGCCAACATGGGGGTAAAGATAATCAGCGCAATGGTACCCACTAAGCCGCCAATCGCGGAGCTTAGTACGCCAATGCCCAGTGCTTTACCTGCCTGGCCCTGCTGGGTCATCGGGTAGCCATCGAAGGCAGTCATTACCGCCTCTGGCGTCCCGGGGGCACGGTAGAGAATAGCGGTGATCAAACCAGAAAAAACAGTCGCGCCGTAGATGGCAGTCAGCAACATAAAGGCAGTCGTGGAGTCCATGCCATAGGTAACGGGTAGCAGGATAACCACCAGAATAACGCCGCTGATGCCGGGTAACGCACCACCGATAAATCCGATAAAAACGGCTGAAGTAAGTAGTAGCAGGTTGAGTGGCTGCATCACTACAGCCAGCCCGCCTAGAAAATTCTCTAGCATCATCAACTCCTAAACAGGTAGCAGTAGCGGTTATCGGCAAGCTTCTTAACAACAAGTGTCATAGCGGGATGCCAAGCAGCATGACGAAGACACCCTGCATCAGCAGCGTGGCAACCACCACGGTAATTAGAATCGTGCGCCAGGAGCGAGCCCCAAGCAGCAGCGTACCTACCAATGTGAAAGCGATACTGGCGATTAAAAAGCCCACTATGCTGATTAACCAGGTGTAGATAACGGTGGCGGCAATCAGCCACCAGTGTCGCGTGGACACTAGGGCAAAGCGTTGAGCCGTGACGGGATCGTTCTGAGGACGAGAAGCTTCTTCCGGTTCATCGCCATAAATTTTGCCTCGCCGCACATCACGCCAAGTGATCAGTAGTAGTGCGCTACCCAACCCAAAAAGCACAATTACTAGCGTCAGAGGCCATACGCGAGGGCCGATAAAGGTAGAAACCTCAGCGGAACTGGGAAACTGCAGTGTGGGCACTAAACTGACCAGTGCAAGCAGCACCACCGCGAATGCGAAGAGAGAAATCCTGGCGTGCATGATAAACCCCGAAGGGAACGTGGCAGGGCCTACCTGAGAAAAATAGTCCCAGCCAGTGAGTTAAAAGGCAGGCAAATTTATTGCCTGCCTTCACTTAGCACTTAATTCGATTTTTATTGATCGTTATTAAGTAGGCGCGAATAGAGTTCATAGTTATTTTCTAGGCGCTGACGATATTCGTCGCTGCCCATCCAGCCTTCACGATAAGTAAGGTTTACTCGCTCGGCGTATGTCTGGTACTCCTCAGAGTCGTAAACCTTTTTGAAAGTATCTTCTAAGCGTTTCAGAAGCGGTTCAGGTGTATCGGCATGGACAAAAATGGCACGGTCGTTGCCATCGGTTAGATCCCACTCGTATTCAGCTGTAGTTGGAACATCAGGATAATCGGCCAAACGCTCATCGCTGAATACCAGGATTGGCATCATTTGGCCCGCTTCCATATAGCTCAGCAAAGGGCTAAGTGACGTGGTGGTCGCGTCGATATTGTTGCCCAGAACATTAGCGGTGGCATTGCCTGTGCTGTCGTAAGGAATGAAATTCATATCCAGGCCTGATGCATCACGCAACGACAGAAATGAAACGTGGTCAGGGCTAGCGGTGTGGGTGCCGCCCACAGTGACTTCGCCTGGGTTTTCCTTGGCGTATTCCAAGAACGATTCAAAATCCGGGTAACGCTCTGGATTGACGAATAATGCCATTACATCTGACTGCATCCGTGCCACTGGCGTGAGCTGATCTAAGCCGATTGGGTTTTGTCCCGCTGCTAAAGACGTCACTAGGGTGGTGGAAGCGAAATCAAGGGTATGGCCGTCAGCTGCGCCAGTAGCGGTGCGCTGGTGAGCTAATGCACCAGAGGCGGAGGGCAGGTTAATAACTGTAATATTTGCGCCGCCCAGGGCTTCTTCAAACATCGGGCGAACCACACGAGCGAAGTTATCCGTGCCGCCACCAGCGCCTGCCGCTACCAAAAACTGGATAGTCTTTGTCGGATAATCCGCTGCATCATCAGCGTTGACAGCTGTGGCGACGCTAACCAGCGCGACGCCGAGCGTTGCCATTTTGAGAGTGGATTTAGTGAGCATAGTGTTTCTCCTATCTGATTGTTATTGCTTTTAATTCCCGTTAGGGAAGTTTAATTTAGCGCGCTGTCGATAGCGGCTTTAGGAACTAAGGTATTTTGTTGAAACAACTGATCCTGCTTTTCACGAAGCTGTTTTAAGGTTGATTCAGGCAGTGCCACATCCGCTAAGGTAATGGGCTGATTGGGGGCAATGTCTCGGATCACTTGAGCGCCTGGCAGTAGATAAAAAGGCACTTTTGCTTCTGGTGCTAGCGCCGCGGCGGGATGCAGCTCTGGACGTAGCCCTTCGATGTGCCTGTGGTGGCCGCGCATTTCGAGGTGCTGGCCCGCTTTCATGTGCTGGGTTGCCCGCGCTGTTAGGTCAAACCTGGGTGTCGTGGCGTGACCACCGCCGGAGGTTTGACCATTGATGACTACATCGAGAAGTGAAATTGGTGCTTCTAAGCCAAGCAAGTGGCGAGGCAGATAAATCATCGCACTACTGCCGCTGTGGCTAAGCACATGGCCTTTATCCCTCAGTAGGGACCAAACATGCGCATCTTCGCAGCGCACCACTACAAAAACGCCTCCTGCAAAGCTCAGTTCATCTGGTCGGCGTAGGCAATTAAACACTTCCAAGCGCTCAAGCCCTTGCAGTACCCCACCTTGATTTTGAATGTCCAACAGGGTCGGTACTTCCGTGGTGCGCAGCACCATGGCATGAAGCTCAGGGCGATCCGGACTTAGCCCCGTGGCGTTGGCTACGTTGACCATTTCGCACAGATCAGGCACTGAAATTTGAGGAATCGCAGCGAGTAGCTTGCCACGCGCTTCCACCACATCGCGTTCGCGGCCTGCCGGTAATTCCCAAAGTCCGCTCAAGCCAGGGGCAGGAAATGCGGTACCGTTGCAAGTAACGGTCTCGTTTGCCTCATCCCAGATAAAGTCGTATTCGCTGCTTTTACCTGCTGCAATAATCTCAAAACCAAGGGTGCGGGCCCAAGTAAGTAGGCCAATAAGCAGGCTAGGCTGGTCACCATCCAAAGGAGTGAAGAGGCGACCCTGTTGATAGGCAAGGCTAGTCAAATAGGGGCCAACCACAGATTCCGTCTCTTTGGTGGCAATGCCAACGTGTTTACCTGCGAGCAGAGCGGCTTCTGCATAGTGCGCTCCTACGTCAGGTATGCCAGTAGATTCCACTAAAATATCGAAAGGCAGGGCTTGGATAGTTTCAAAGGCAGTCGTAGCGATAAATAATCCTTTTTGCCAAGCTTTTTCAGCATCATTTTGAGAATGGCATACCATTATCTGATCGTTAGGGATGCCAGCATGACGCAGCGCATCAGCTGCTTTTTCAGGATTAATGTCGATTGCAATACGTGCTGATAGTTTTTCCATTTGGCGCGCTTGTCGCAAAACGCCACGCCCAAAGTCACCAGCGCCCGCGATGCAGGCCTCAACAACCTTGCCTTTTTCAAAATGTTGTAAGTAGTTCATAAGGTGTTGGTATTCCCTTTACTGGTAAAACTGCTGCGATGACATTTTCTATCGTCATGGCGCTAAAGAGGTAAGCCTTTCAGAAATTCTATGAATGAAATGTAGTGGTATACCATTTTAGAGGTCAATTGGCTGATGTTAATACTTTGGTATTGAGTAGCTCTTTTTTTTATTTATAGTATTGATAAATATGGATTTAAAAAATAATCGTTTTAACGTAATTTGTTTGAAAGGTTTTTTTTGGTATGCCATTCTTGGTGTTCGCTTACTATGTGAACATGCCAATGGAAGAAGTCGCCCAGCCAAATCAGCCCGGACTTGTGGAGAAAGTCGCGAATTATTTACGTGAACATATCGTGATGGACCATTTTCAGCCTGGCCAACGTTTACCCGAGCGAACATTGGCGGTTGAACTTCAAGTATCGCGTACCCCGTTACGCGAGGCCCTGAAGATACTTGCTGCGGAAGGGTTGGTGGTGATATTGCCAAACCGGGGGGCCGTGGTGGCGGATGTAAGTCCCGCCGATATGAAAGAGAAAGCGTATGTATTGAGTGTGCTTGAGCAGGCCGCAGCAGAGCTAACGTGCGCCAACGCCAGTGATGATGATATTGCGGAGTTGCAGGCGCTTCACTATGAGATGAAGGCTTCATTCTTACGACGTGACCGGCAGAACTATTTCCGCCTAAACCAAGATATCCACAACCGGATTGTGGCACTGTCGGGAAATACGACGCTGATTGATATGCACGCCAACCTCAGCCGTCAGCTATATCGTGTCCGCTACCTTTCAAATCAAAAAAATGAAAAGTGGGCAACGGCGATGGAAGAGCACGAAGCTATTCTTGCTGCTTTGGAAGCGCGGGATGGTAAACGTGTGGGGCACGAGCTACGCAATCATCTGGGCAAGACGTGGGTTAAGTATGCTAATGGGGAGGCTTTGCCTTAGGTACTCGCACAACGTTTTCTTTTCTTTGTAATCAGCCAGAGGCAAACTAAGTAAAAGAACCTCAGGTGCTTTCTCTTACGATTAGCTTGATGCCTAAATCAATCCTCTTTTCTGGGTTACCTCCCTTGAGCCGATCAAGTAGCAATCTCGCGATATGCTCGCCAATTGCTTGTCGCGGAGGCTCCACCGTGGTCATTGGCGGCACTGTGCTGTCAGTGAAGTCTTGGTTGCCGAATCCCACAATAGCCAAACGCTCGGGTATCGCCCAGCCTTGTCGTTGGCATTCAAGCATTGCGCCTAGGGCGACCATGTCATTGGAGCAGAACACTGCTTGAATCTCAGGATGGTCGTTGACAAGAGTGCATAGCAATTGGCCAGCCTCTGCGGTATTGCTTCGCCCGGTAAGTTCTCGAACTAGCACCGAGCCGCCAGTGGCGGCGATCGCGTCGTGAAAGCCCTGATAGCGTTCGTTGGCACGGATGTCGCGCTGGAAGTTGGTGCTCAAAAAAGCCATGTGCTGATACCCGCTACGCATGAGGTGTTCCGCCACCAGTCGCCCACAGGTGCGGTGCGAAAAGCCCACAACCATGTCCAATCCTTCCTGACCGTAATCCCACATTTCAATGATTGGAATATCGCTATTACTCAGCAGTGAGACTGACTTTCTGCTATGCGAAAAACCAGTTAATACGAGTCCTGAAGGATTCCAGCTTAGGATTGAGCGGATCAGTTCCTCCTCACGCGAAGCATCGAACTCGGTGTTGCCTATTAATAGTTGGTAGCCGGCTGCGCGAAGGTTTCTTTCCAGTGTCTCTAGCGTCTCCGAAAAGAAGGAGAAGGTTATCGTGGGAACGATCACACCAATGATATTGGAGCGTGATGAGGCTAAACCACCAGCCATCGTGTTAGGTAGATAGCTCAGCTTATCAATCGCCATTTGGATCCGCTCGGCCCTACGAGAAGAGACCTCATCGGGACGACGCAAATACAGCGATACGGTACTTGGAGAAACATCCGCGAGCTGTGCGACTTCGCTCATGGTGGCTCGTTGTGAACTTCGTTTGCGTTTTTTCACTTTCCCTCTCTACCCGTTTTCTTTTCGAAACAGATCCTTGCATGCTTTCGATTAGGCTGAACAGTTATCTCATAACGTTGAATTCATAATTGATCATGCTGGATAAAGCGCGTGCTGGTAGCGGTATTAGCGCAGACCTTGAGTGATAACCCGATAGCTAGCTATTCGACCAATGGACAATCATTTCATTATTGACCTCCCATATCGTAGCGCTACGATTAAAGCGTGGAAAGTACGCAAATGATAGAAACTGACGTTAAATTCAAAATAAAAGCATCAGCTATGGAAAATTTCGTAGCGATACGAAAAGGAGATTACAATAATGAAGCCTATACGCCACTCCCTGGCTCTGATGGTTCTCATCGGGGCCTCACATGCTGTTCAAGCCCAAGAGACCTTAGAAATCGTTGTCCCATTCGCGGCGGGCGGCGCTACGGATATCGTCGCACGTAGTTTCGAACCGATTTTCTCCGAGAAGCTTGGCGTCACCTCGGTCGTTCGCAACCTTGCCGGCGCCAGCGCCACGGTTGGCACCAGCGAGGTCGCCAAGAGTGAAGGCAACCCCAACATAATCGGCTACGAACCGGCCGGCGCGCTCAGCATTCAGCCATCGTTGAAAGACCTTTCCTACGGGCCGGAAAGCTTCACCTATATCTGCCGAACCACGTCTAACCCGATGTTCCTGATGGTGTCGAAGTCTTCTGATATCGAGAACTTCGATCAGCTCGTTGCCGCCTCCCAGGAGGAACCGCTGTTCTATGGCTCATCCGGCCCCGGCACCTTGCCCCAACTGGCGGTCGCCGCCCTGGTAAGCGAAAGCGATCTTGATGCTGCACATATCCCCTATAGCGGTTCCGGCCCGGCCATGAACGCGCTGGCGGGTAATGAAATCCAGATCTTCGCGGACACCGAGACCGTACTCACCAATTACGACCTCCGGCCTCTGGCGGTATTCGCTGAGCAACGCCTGGAAGGCTACGACGATGTGCCGACCATCGGCGAACTCGAGGGTGTGCCTGACATGGACTTCTCCGTTTGGCAGGGTGTCGTGGCGCCTAAGGGCATCAGCCAGGAGCGTGCCGATCAGTTTACTCAGGCATGCAAGGCCACCATGGAGTCCGATGAGTTCAAGAGCTTTGCCGAACGGGCCAACGTCAACATTGCCTACCTCGGGCCGGACGACTTCGAGTCGTTCGTGAAGGAACGCTTCGAGGCCAACAAGCAGGTGCTGCGTGATGCAGGCCTGCTTGATTGAAACGACCAAGGCATAACGATTTAGCGAGGTAAGCATCATGGTTGCGAGATTGGCCCACCCCAGGGTATTGCTGGCTCTGGGGCTGTTCCTGATCGGTGTCGTGCTAGCGTTCCATGCCTGGAGCGGTCCCGCCGATGCCATGCTGGTTCCGCGCATTGTCTTGACCTTGTGGTGCGTGATCGCCCTGGCGATCACGCTCGTAGAGCTTTCACGTGTATCGGGGATGGGCAGCGGGTCGCTGTCGACACTCCCCGTATTGATGGCGGCCTTACTCATCGCTGCCATCGCCGTGGCGAGCCTGGGGTTTCTGATCCCCTCGCTGCCGCTCGTCGCCTTGACTCTCTGGATGTTTCGCCTGCGTCGCCCACTGCCGTTGGCGGTGGGTACGCTGGTGATCGCCGGTGGTCTGTGGTTCCTGTTTCACCATGTGTTGCTGATTCGATTGCCGACACTCTTAAACAGTGGAGCGCTGTGACATGGATATCATTCTTGCCGCGGTGAGTGATGCCTTCACTTGGCAGGCTTTGCTCGCCATTGTCATAGGTACCTGGGCGGGGATAATCATCGGTGGTCTGCCTGGCCTCGGATCAGTGGTGGGGCTGACCATCTTCCTTCCTTTTACCTTTGGCATGGACACCATTACCAGTATGGCGCTGTTGATCGGTGTTTACTGCGGCTCGGTCTATGGTGGGTCGATTACCGCTATTCTCATCAACACCCCTGGCACGCCCCAGTCGGCAGCGACGACCTTTGACGGCTACCCTATGACACAGCAAGGGCGTGTCGACGAAGCACTGGGTTGGGCGACGTTCGCGTCCTTCTTTGGCGGTGTATTCTCCTGCGTAATTTTGATTTTCTGCGCGCCGCAACTCGCTAAATTCGCCGTCAACTTCGGTTCGATAGAAGTCTTCGCGCTCATCTGCCTGGCGATGATGTGCATCGTGGGCGTGTCCAAGGGTAGCGTCATGAAGGGGCTGGTTTGTGGCATGGTCGGCTTTTTTCTTTCCATGGTGGGATCGGATCCCATCACCGGAGCCGACCGCTTCACCTTTGGCAGCTACGCCCTGTCTTCGGGGCTGACGCTGATTCCGGTAGTGGTTGGTGCGTTCGCACTCTCGGAAATCTTCATGCGCTTTGCCACGCGAGACGACCCCAGTGCGAAGATCCCTGAGGCCACCTTGCGCTTTCCCAAGCTAAGTGAGTGGTTCAAGCGCTTGGTGGAGTTGGTACGTGGTTCGTTGATCGGCAGCTTTATCGGCGCACTGCCGGGCACCGGGGCGGCCGCTGCAGCGTTTATCAGCTATGCCACAGCGCAAAAGCTGTCCCCACGCCGCGATCGCCTGGGCAAAGGTGAGCCGGATGGCATCATTGCTTCAGAGTCGTCCAACAACGCGGTGACCGGCAGCTCGTTCATTCCCACGCTGGCGCTAGGCATTCCCGGAGATGTCGTCACGGCGATGATGATGGGCGCGATGGTGATCCATGGCATAACGCCAGGTGTGCGGTTGATGGTCGATCAAGCACAGACGGTTTACTCCCTGTTCATCGTGCTGATCATCGTCAACGTCGCCATGCTGATCCTTAGCAAACCCTCCATTGGCCTGTTTCGCTACCTGTTCCGGCTGCATCAGGGCTACATCATGGCCGCCATCGTGATCTTCAGCTTCATCGGTGCCGCGACGGTGCGCGGCAATCCGCTCGATCTAGTGGTAGCCGCTATGACCGGCATCCTGGCTTACGCCCTGCGCCGCGCTGATTATCCGATGGCACCACTTGTAATAGGTATGGTGCTGGGCCCAGAGCTGGAAAGTTCGTTGCGTCGCGGCCTGCTGATCAAACGCGGCGACTTCCTGGAATTTTTCACCCATAGCGGGATTTCCATGACACTGTTTTCGTTGCTCGCGCTGTTTATCGTCTGGACCGTGTGGTCGAGCATCGCCCAGCAGCGCCAGGCATCGACCGCCTCCCGGCACGCCGAGAGCAACTCAGCCAAGTAAGGCCCTTTTCGAATTCGTTACTGGATACGCCACATGATCATTACCGACATCAAAACACACGTGCTTTCCGCCCCGCTCGAACAACCCTTCGCCTTCTCGCAAGGGTGGGTTCATCAGCGCACTGCCATGCTGGTTGAGGTTCATACAGAAGATGGTCTGATCGGCTGGGGTGAGTCGATCAATCATGGCCTTCAGCCGCCGCAGGTCGCCCAGGCCGTCGTGGAGTATGCTTTAAAACCTTTGCTGATGGGTCGCTCGGTGTTCGATCACGAGGTGCTTTGGGAAGAGATGTATAACCACACTCGGCCCTATGGGCAGAAAGGGGCAGCGCTGTTTGGCATAGCAGCGATAGACATTGCCCTATGGGATCTTTTCGGCAAGGCGTTGGGGCAGCCGATTCATCGGCTCATGGGCGGCGCGTTTCGGCGAGAGATCTGTCCCTATGCGACCGGCTTCTATCGCCGCAAAGACGGATGCTACCCCGAGGATATTGTGGAAGAGGCATTGCGCCACCAAGCCAACGGCTATCGGGCAATGAAGATCAAGACCGGCTTTGGTGTCGAATCGGACATTCGTGACATGCGCGCGGTGAGGGAAGCGGTCGGTGACGATGTCCAACTGATGATGGATGCCAACTGCGCCTATAACGTGCCGGCGGCACGTCGCATCCTCATGGAACTCGAAGATACGCGGGTGCACTTCTTCGAGGAACCGCTCAGCCCCGAGAATCGTCATGGTTACCGCGAGCTCAAGGGCGTGTCGCGCACTTATGTGGCTGCTGGTGAGAACGAGTATACCAAGTTTGGCTATCGCGAGCTGATCAGCGAGGGCGCGCTGGATATTATCCAGCCTGACCTAGGAGCCGCCGGCGGATTCACGGAGTGCCGCAAGATCGCCGCGCTAGCCCAGGCCTGGCACGTGCCGCTAATTCCACACGTGTGGGGCACCGGCATCGGCCTCGCCGCTGCCGTGCAATTCATTGCCACACTGCCGCCACAGCCGCTGTCGCTGAACCCGGACGAACCGATGCTCGAGTACGACCAATCAGCGCACCCCTTCCGTCAGGAACTGATTGGTGGTGAGTTCGCGCTCAACGCACGGGGTTATGTTGAGATCCCCGACAAACCTGGGCTGGGTATCGAGATCGACCGAAATGTCATCGACCGTTATCGACTCTGAAGCACGCATGTTCTAGCCAAGGGAGCAATGTATGTACAACGCGAAAAAAGTATTGGTGCTGGGCGTCGACGGTCTGATTCCCGAGTTGGTCGATAGGTTTTGCCATGAAGGTGTACTTCCCCATATTGATCGATTGCGTCGCGAGGGTGGAACAACCCGGCTTATGCCCTATATCTCGACCTGGGGAGACACCAACTTCGTCAACTTCTTGACCGGGCAGGCACCAGGGAACAGTTGGGTCGGGCAGCGCATCTCTCCTAGTGGTACGCGGCACTTGTTGGAGTTGATGACCGAAGCAGGACAAAATTGTGCGCTGGTGCACTTCCCCGAGTCACTCAAGCCCACCGGCAAGAACGATCTCTGTCTGGCGCCGTTCTGGAGCGGTAAAGGCCCGGCCCCCATGGAGATGGCCCCGGCCGGCGTGCATAGCACGGATCTTTCCCAGTGGCCCAACGTTGCCCAGAACGAGGCGCTGGGCTGGCCACCCAGCGGTAGCCTAGCCCATCACCAGAAGCACAACCGCCACGCAATCGAGCGCTCGGAGGATGGCTATCACGCCTTAATCCGGCTCAATGCCGGCGCTAGTCTGGCAGTGACCTTGAGCCCAGTGGCCGACACGCGGCTCCGACTGACGCTAAACGAGTGTGCGGCGACACTGGGCGTCGGCGAATGGAGTGACTGGTTGCCCATCGAGGCCGGAGACGAGCGGGGGCATGTGCGCTTCAAGCTGCTGGCCTACGATGCCGAGCGGAGGCACGTGGATCTGCTGCAATCACAGATCACCATGCCCGAACGGCTGGGCAACCACCTGGCCCTGGCCGAGAAGCTGACACAACGCCACGGGCCATTCATCTCCAAGTGGGCCGTGTCAGCGGATCCCGACACGCCCTATTTCGAGACCAGCTTCGAAGAGGGTCGCTACCAACTGGATTGGCTCGTCGATAGTGCCCTGACCTTGCTGAACGAGGAGGACTTTCACCTGTTTGCCACGGTGTTCCGTCTCAATGACGAAACCCATCATACCTGTCTGGCCTATTGCGACCCGGAATCCCCATTCTTCACTTCCGATGGGCAGGAACGTTACTTGAACACCATCCGTACTGCGTACCAAGTGCTCGACGATGCAGTGGGCCGCCTGCTGGCCGGGCGCCGCGAGGACACCGTGATCGTGCTCGCTTCGGATCATGGTGACGTGCCGAACCATTACCTTTGTGATATCCACCGGCGACTGGCTGCGTTCGGGCTCTGTACACTCGATGAAAATGGCCGACCAATACGTCAGCGTAGCCAGGCCTTCCTTAAGGATGAGCGCGGTGGCCTGGAGGTCTTTGTCAATCGAGACATCCTGGACGAGGGAATCGTTTCCGAGGCTGATGTGGCCGAGGTGCAGACACGCATCCTCAAGGCGTTGAGCACGTGGTATATCGATACCCAGCAAGGCGAGAGTAACGTGGTCGCTTTCGCTCTCAAGAAGCAGGATGCCAGTGTATTGGGGTACTGGGGTGAAAACGCCGGGGATGTAATGTTCGCCTATGCCTCCGGGTTCGTATGGGGTGTCAATAGACGTGGTGATACCGTGGCTGCCGTTGAAAGCGCCGGAGCTAACCACGGCCCTCAGGTACCGTCCGCCAGCACCGCATTCGCCTCCAATCATGGTTTGGCGATCCTGCACGGTGAGGGAATACTGCCCGGCTCCAGGATACCCTTCGATACCCAACGCGGCATCCAGCGAATGGACAATGCCGGGGCCACGTTCGCACGCTTGCTGGGGCTAGACTCCACCACCCTCGATGGCATGCCGCTGAATGCGCTATTAGACGAAGATGTTAGATAGCAGGCCGCTGCCGCGAAATGTTAGGCGTTAACAGCGCAGAATTTTGTAGCGTTAAAGCCGTGTTAGCCACCACTGCCAAGCTTTACTCATTAGAAGACGAAGGCTCTGGCCGAGTAGCCAGCCAAACGGCAATCAGCATTAGTAGAGCGATCACGCCCCAGCGTGTCCAGCCGGGGCCGAGCGACCAAGCCGTGATCAGTGCACTCAATGCGATCATGCTAACAGCCGCCAACTTAGCGCGCCGGGGTATGGCGCGCTCTTGCTCCCAGTTAACCAGCAGTGGCCCGACATACTGGCGGGAGCGAATCCATGCCTCAAAGCGCGGTGAGCCTTTGGAGGCACAGTAAACAGCCATTAGCATAAACACGGTGGTCGGCAGCAGGGGTAGAAAAATGCCTAACACACCGATGCTAAAACTCATCCCTGCCAGCATTACCCACATGAGGCTGATCAGTCTCATTCTTGCTCCCCAATTGGCACGGTGATGCCTATATTGCCCTTTACGTATGGATAAGTATGGACTTATATGAGGGCTTTGCCACTCGACTCGTTGGCTGCTGAAAGCCGTCTTAAGGCGCCAGGGCGAGCAGGGGCTTGCCATGGGGGCCGCCCTCAATGTGCTGCAACTCGGCCGCGTAAATCTTCGCGATGGTTGCGGGGTTGAGTACTTGGTTGGGTAGACCATGGTCAATACGCTGCCCTTGATGTAGCAACCATACCCGGTCAGCGTAGGTGCTGGCGAGATTAAGGTCGTGGAGCACGCAAACAATGGCCATGTGGTGCTGCGTGGCCCAACCGCGCAGTTGGCGCATCAGGCGCTGCTGCTGGCCGATATCCAAGGCGCTGGTAGGCTCATCCAGAAGTAAAATACCGCCATCCTTGGCGGTGGGAGAACACCTTGAGAGTAGCTGGCAGGCGCCTCTCGCGATCATCACCCGCTGGCGTTCGCCGCCGGACAGCGAGAGTACGCTGCGCTTGGCGAGGCGGGTTAGATCCAGATCATCCAGTAGCGCCGCTACTAGTGATTTAGCCGGGTTACTGCCTAGACTCAACAGCTCGTCGGTTTGCCAGTCAAAGCCGGGTAACTCCTGCTGGGCGACCAACGCTCGGCGATTGGCAAGTTCGGCGATGGGCCATTCGCGCAAGGGTGTGCCATCCAGATGTAGTTCGCCCTGTTCGGCTGGGCGAAAGCCTGAAAGCATGCTGAGCAATGTGCTCTTGCCCGCGCCGTTGGGGCCGACAATGGCTAGCAGCTCGCCGGGTCGAATCGTGCCATCTAGTGGGGCGATAGTAGGTGTGGTGGTTAAGCCAGCCTGATGGAGCGTTAGCATGCTCGGTTCCTACGCATTAGTAGGTACAGGAAGTAAGGGCCGCCGATCAGGCTAGTCAGCAGCCCGACGGGGATTTCTGCCGGGGCAGCGACGGTGCGGGCCAGGGTGTCAGCCACGACCAGCAGTAGCGCGCCGCCGAGCATCGAAGCGGGTAACAACAGCCGGTGGCCAGGCCCTAGCCAAAGCCGCAGGCAGTGGGGCACCAGCAGGCCCAAAAAGCCAATGACGCCGGTAAGCGCCACACAGATTCCTACTCCCAATGAGGTCGCGATCACCACCCGGCGTTTTAAACGCGCCGCATCCAGTCCCGCCGCATGGGCGGTAGCTTCGCCCAGCTGGAGCAGGTCGAGTTCACGAGCGCTAAGCATTAACAGCCATAGAGCAGCGGCAATTAGGACGAGGGCTAACGCCGTGGTGCGCCACAGGGCGTTAGTGAGCGTACCCATGCCCCATAAACTAAGCTGGCGTAGCTGTTCATCGCTGGCGATAAAGGCTAAAACCCCACCGCCAGCTCCGGCTAGGGTGTTGATGGCCAAACCAGCCAGTAACAGGGTCATCACAGCGGCGCTGCCGCCGCCCTGGCGCTTGGCGATGCCAAAGACAATCAAACAGACGCATAAGGCGCCCAGAAAGCCTGCTGCAAACTGACCGTAAAGGCTGCCTGCGCCGCTGTTTTGAAACAGCACAATCCACACGGCTACGAAAAGCCCGGCACCACTGGCAAGGCCGAGCAGGGTGGGGTCGGCCAGCGGGTTACGAAACAGCCCTTGCATGGCGGCGCCGCTACCGGCAAGCATTGCACCCACTGCCACGCCCAGCAGTAAGCGCGGCAGGCGCAGCTGCCACCACACCTGAATACTGAGCGAGTCGGCTTGGCCGCTGATGAGTCCCCAGGGGGAAATGCCCAACGCGCCAGAGGCGGCCGCCCAAGCTAAGGCCAGCAGCAGCGTAGCGGTTAATCCGACGAGCACGCGGGTAGTGCGACTCACCGGCAGCCGCACTCGGAAACGGTCAGTGTTAAGAATGGCTATCATGGGCTTAGCTGGGCGCTAGTTGGTGCGCTCAATAGCGCTTCAACGTCCTGGCGCAGGGTGAGTAGCTGATCGGGCGTGCGCGGGCCAAAGCCAAGCAAGGCTTGGTCATCAATGATAATCAGCTGCTGCTCTCGACCTGCGGGCGTTAACGCCATACCGGGTAACTGCCATAGCGCGGCTTCGCCGCCCATTGCCGCCAGGCCCCGTTCGGAGACAATCACAACCTCCGGCGCTTGCCGGGCCAGGGCTTCGGCGCCCACGCTGTGGTAGCCCTGCATCGCGGCGAAGGCATTGGTCAGGCCCACCGCTTCGAGCGCGCTATGCGCTGCGGTATCTCTGCCCGCCGCCCGAGGTGTTAAGCCGCTATGCTGCATGATAAACATAGCGCTGGTCGGGGGTAGGGTAGGCAGGTTGGCTAGTCGGTCAAGTTTCTCATCCAAAGCGTCTGCCAATGCCCCTGCTGCGTCACTGCGATCAGTTAATTGGCCGACGGCACGGACTTTATCGGCAATGGCATCAAGGGTTGGCGGGGCGTTAATAGTGGCGACGTCGATCCCCACCGCCTCAAGCTGCGCCAGCACTTCCTTGGGGCCTGCATGTCCTGCTGCTAACACTTGGTTAGGTTTAACCGACAGGACGCTTTCAGCGGAGAGCTGGCGTAGGTAACCCACCGAGGGCAGCTCCGCCATGGCGGGTGGATGCACGACCGTGTCATCCCGAGCGATAACGTTGATATCGGCATCCAGGGCGGCCAGGGTTTCGGCGATATCGCCGCCCAGCACCACCCAGCGCTCGCTGGCCAATGCGGCCCCGGTGGTTAGCCACCCCATCAGCAGTAGTGCCAGTGAGCGGCGCATTAGGCGTTTTGCGTTCATGCCACCGCCTCTTGGCGACCGAGTTCATCCAGCAATTGCCGCCACTCGCGACGCTCCGCGCGGCCTTCCTGGCGCTGTGCGTAAAGTTGCAGCACTAGCGAGCCTTCGGCATCAAAGGCTTCAATGCTGGTCACGCCGCCGTCGCGGTTGGGTTTGCTGACTTGCCACACTTGGTCAATCGCGGTGTCATCAAGGTGCAGGGTGAACTGCTCGCCAAATAGATTCAGCCAGCCACGAGCCCGTTGCGGGGTGGGCAGGGTGCCGGTGCGAATCTGCACGCAGCCGGGGCTGGCGACAAACAGCATCAACGGCAGCGCGCGTTGGCTTGCATGCTGCAGCACTGCTTCCAGGGCATTGAGGGGCAGCGCGCGGGTATAGCGGCCTTCCATTAACTGGTTGGCCTCAATACGCTCCAGATGATGGCGCTGGAGGAGGGCAAAGAACTGGTGCACGTCGCGCATCGCACCCCACTCGCTGGCCAGGGTCGGCGCTTCGGGCAGCGGCCGCTGTAGGCGGGGCATGCTCTGGGTAAACGCCGGCGTATCCCGAGTGCCCAAGGCCGCTAAGGCACCCCAAGAGCGCGGCAGTGGGTTCTCCAGGGCAAAGCATTTGTGAACGGCGCAGCCATGCTGGTTGAATATCTGCAGGCTCCAGCGCCACTGCGCCTCTTGCGCACTGGTGGCAGGCATAGGATCACGAATCAGGCAGGCCCAGTGCCAGTTCGTGTAGAGCAGCCGTAAATCCAGGCCGCCAGGGTCGAGCAGCAGGCCAGTATGCTCCCCGCCGCTAAGCTCAGGGTAGTCGCCGGTTTGCTCTAGCACGGCCAGCCGGGAGCGAGTCAACGCCTTAACCCGCCCCAGTTGGGGCAGGTAGGCAGCGATATCGCTGGGCGAGAGCGGCAGCGTCCATACGTCGCGCCCTAAACGGGCGGCCTGCAGCTCGCCTTCGCTGATCGATAAGCGTTCGGCAATCTCAATCGCAGGTAGCCGCGGCTGCGCGGCGCGTGCCGCGTCAAAGGCTTCGATAATCGCGATCTGTTGGGATGGAATCATGACGCACCTCTATCGGGTTGACTGCATGGATTTACCACTGCCAGTTGAGGGTGGCGAACAGGCTGCGCCCATCGCCCAGGCTGCCGTCGGGGCGGTACCACACCTTGTCGCCAATATTGGCAAGGCGCAGCGAGGTATCCACGGCCGGAGTGAGTTGCCAGGCAAGGTGTACATCGTGCAACCCATAGCCGGGCAGGCGTTCGTCATCGCCCTGCTTATCGAAAGATTGGGCAAAACGCGCTTGCCAGCCCAGGCGGATATCGCTGTTGTACAGAGCCACCTCGCTACCCAAAGTGGCTTCCAGCGGTGTTTGACTGCCTAGGGGCTCGCCAGAATCGCGGTCTTTGCCGGAGACTTCCGACAGGCCCACAAAGCTGGTGAGTAGTGGGAAGGCGCTGGGCTGCCAGGTCACCCGGGCGTCATAGCCCCATAGCTGGGCGCGCTGAACGTTCACCGCCTGGGTGGTGCCCGCCATGATGTCGACGTGGGTGTCGATAAAATCGTCGGCGCGGGTGTCGAAGTAGCTGGCACGCACCTGCCAGTCGCCCTGATGCCAGACCATGCCGCTTTCCCAGGTGTGGCTGGATTCAGGCGAGAGGTTGGGATTGGGAATCCAGTAATTGTCCGGTGTGCAGAAGGCTGGCCCGGCGCAGAAACCGGCAAAGTGGCGCTCGTTAGCGTAAAGCTCGGAAAGGCTAGGCGCGCGAAATGCTTCGGCGTAGCCCGAGAACAGCATCAAAGCGTCATCGGGCCGCCAGGCGAGGCGAAAACGCGGCGATACCTGGTCGTGGACGCTATCGGCTTCATTACCGCTGGCGTCGTAGCGGTCGTAGCGGGCACCCAGGCCAACATCAAACTGGCCGGCGCCGCCATCGGATAGATAGCGTCCAGCGGTAAGCGTGGTGTCGAGATAGGCTGACTCGGTGTCGATATCGGCTTTAGGAAAGCCATTCGCTTCGCCACCTGGCCGTTGGCGTGCCTGCTCCAATTCGGCACCGAACACAAGCGTTTGCGAGAGCCAGCCGTGATCCATGGTGTGGAAACCGTCGCTCTGGAGACCGACCCGCTCTAAGGTGCGGTTGGCCTGGGGCTCATCGATATCCTGCTGGCTAAAGGTAAGCTGCGAAGTGACTTCGGTTGCAGCGCTGGGCTGCCAGCGGTGGCCCAACTGGACGTTGTTGCTTTCCACATCGCGATCGCGCAGCGGATTGCTGGCATCGGTGGAAAGCTGCTGTGGGTTGGCGGGCTGGGTGGCGCGTTCGTCGTAGTGCTGCCAGCTCATAAATAGCCGCTGATCGTCGCTTGGCTCCCAACCGCCTTTTAGCAGCAGGCTATTGAGCGTTGCATCCTCTTCGGCTTCATCGCCCCCGGCGCGGCGAATATCACCGGATTCACTGCGACCGATTGAAAAGAGACCATCCACCTGGCCATTGGCGGTATCGCGGCGGCCAAAGGCCGTCAGGCTGCCCCGCAGCTCATCGCTGGCAGTGGTGCCGCCTACCGATAGGCGTACGCCGCTATCTTCGCCGGGAGCAAGCAGGTCGTTGGCATCCACACTGGTGAAGCTGACCACTCCGCCCATGGCATTGCTGCCGTAAAGGCTGGAGAGCGCACCGCGCGCTATCTGTACTTCTTGAATCAAGCCAGGGTCGAGGAAGAAGTTACCGATATGACCGGTGGAGATATCCTGGCGTACCCCGTCTAATCGCACCAGCACACCTTTACTGCCAAAACCGCGCATACTTAAGGTCTGGCCATTTCGACGCCCTTGTCCAGCCACATGCAGGCCGGGTTGGCGGCTAAGTACGTCTTCGACCCGGCTGGCGGTGGCCAGCACCGCATCATCGCGATCAATAATATCGATAATTAGCGGCGCCCGGGAAAGGTCAGTCGGTGCTCGGGTGCCGGTGACCGTCACTGGGTTCAGCTCGGCATCGTCTGCTTGGGCGGCTAGCAGTGGGAGCAGCGTTAAACAGAGGCCACCAAAAGCGCGTGTGTGGTTCATAAGCCAGAGATTTCCAACAGGGATAAGTGGAAGAGGTCGCTGGCTGGGTGCGATGGGCTACCTGGCTGGCTTTGCTGTATAAATCTTTAAATTAATTAGGTGCTTAGATGTTAAGGGCGTTAGGCGTTAAGGATTAACTTGCCGTTTTTAGTACGGCGCAACACATAGCGGCGCTGTTCATGGTGAATAACCAGCTGGCCTGAGTTACCAAGTAATTCTTTGCTATTCACCTCGTGGGGCGTCGAGGCCGACGTATCTCCCTGGCCAGTGCCCTTGGCGGGTAACTGCATGAGAGAGTAACTCCTGTGTTAATGATAACTATTAGCGTTAATTTAGCAGAGTTGCAGACATCCCTCAATAGGGTTGGGGGAGTAAAAGTGGCTAGCATTCGACCGTTCTTCATCTAAATGCAGGCGCTCCGTCATCGTGCTGTCATTAAGCTTCTTTAGTGTCTCCTAACGTTCAATCGTTGGCTTACAAACGATCAGGGGGAGACCAAAATGAGTAAAGAGATCGAAGATCATCGCCTGTTTAACCACAGCGGCAATCAACCTTTTGCGGAAGTATTGGCGCGCCATGTATCCCGGCGCGATGTGATGCGCGGTGGTTTGAGCATGGCGGCTGCCTCGATGCTTAGTTTTGGCGGTGCTGCGCAAGCGCTTGCCTCAAGCAGCAACCAAAAAACACCCCTGACACTGGCGTTTGAAGCGGTTCATGGGTCGCTCACCGATGCCGTGGTGGTGCCAGAAGGTTATGTGGCCCAAGTCTTGGTGCCGTGGGGCACGCCGCTGAACCAAAATATTACCTGGCAGCCCGAACAGCCGATGACCGCTGAGCGTCAGGCGGAGAGTGTGGGTATGCACCATGACGGCATGGCCGGTTTTGCCCTGGATACCGACAACGCCTCGCGTCGTTTTGTGCTGGCGCTCAACAATGAGTATATCGATCAAGCCGCGCTATGGGCGCCCCAAGGTGGCCCCACTAATGCTGATGAAGGCCAGCGGCCAGCAGAGGAGTCGCGCACCGAAATCAACGCTCACGGTGTTACCCTTGTTGAGGTCGAAAAGAACGCCAGCGGCCAATGGGCGCACGTGCCGGGATCGCGCTATAACCGGCGCCTCACCAGTGCGACGACGATGGAGCTTTCCGGGCCAGTGGCGGGCAGTGACTACGTCAAAACGCGCTTTTCGCCTGAGGGCACCCAAACCCGTGGTACAAACAATAACTGTGGTAACGGGGTAACGCCCTGGGGCACCTATATTGCCTGTGAAGAGAACTGGCCCGATATCTTTGTGAACCGCGGCGAACGCTTCCAGGACGATGCCCGGATTGGTATTCCCACCGATAAAAGCCGCTATGGTTGGGATACTTCGGCAGGTGATGCCTCTGAACAGAATGACGAATTTGCTCGCTTCGATATTACCCCGCGCGGCGAGCGTGCCGAAGACGATTACCGTAATGAAGCACGCACGTTCGGCTACCAGGTGGAAGTCGATCCCTATAGTGATGCATTGGCGGTTAAGCGAACGGCGCTTGGGCGTTTCCGCCATGAAGGGTGTTGGTTAGGCAAGCTGGAAGCCGGTCAGCCAGTGGTTTACTACTCGGGGCACGATGCCCGCAACGAGTACGTATATAAATATGTCTCTGATGCCGCCTGGGATCCCGCCGATGCCAACCGCCCAGGTGAAGAGTACGATCGTCTTGCCATTGGCAACAAATATTTGGATAACGGCACCCTCTATGTGGCCCGTTTCCACGCTGACGGCAGCGGCGAATGGCTGCCGCTAACGCCTAGCACCCAAACGCGCGATGGTCGCACACTGGCGGCGGCGCTGGGGCTAGCCGACGATGATGCGGCAGGTATCATCATCAACACCTGCGATGCAGCGGATTTGTTGGGTGCCACGCCAATGGATCGCCCTGAGTGGGCTTCCGTCGATCCTGCATCCGGTGAGGTGTATCTCACCCTCACCAATAACACGCAGCGTACCGCTGAAGAGACATCCCCAACTTACACTAATGACGGTGAGCGTCTGGAACAGGTAGGTGTTGGTTACGATTTAGCGCCTACCAATGCCGCCAACCCTCGCGCCAATAACGAAGCGGGGCATATTATTCGCTGGCGCGAAAGCCGGTTGCCCAATGCCTTTACTTGGGAGGTGTTTGTGTTCGGCGCCGCCGCTGACGATGCAGATAACCACTCAGGCCTGACAGAAATGAATCAGTTCGCCAGCCCCGACGGGCTCTGGTTCGACGAGCGAGAAGACGGTCAGGGTATCCTCTGGATCCAGACTGATAACGGTTATGATGGGGTCACCGAGTACACCAACGATCAGCTGCTTGCCGTGGTACCTAATGGGCTAGACGACATCCAGGGAACCGGCCCAGTGATTAACCGCAGCAACCAGCAGCAGCTTAAACGCTTTGCGGTAGGGCCTAACGGCTGCGAAGTCACCGGTATTTTTGCCACGCCGGATAAAACCGCGCTGTTTATTAACATTCAACACCCCGGTAACTGGCCTGCCGATGGTGGCGCGCTGACACAAGACGCCACCGTTGCGGCTAGCGGCCCAGTCCGCCCACGGGCATCAACCGTTGTTATTCAGAAGCGCGATGGCGGGCCAATAGGGGTTTAAAATTACGCGCTGAGTGCAGAGCGCTGCCGCTATTAAGACGCCGCTATGTTAAAGCTTCGAACCTCTCTCGGGTTCGAAGCTTTTTTATTCCAGGCTGGGTGAGCCTGACACTTTTTCTGTCGGGCTTCTAACGCCTGAATGGCATTTGACCCTTAATGGCAGTTGTATCGGCCCGTACCTGGGCCGATCTCCTGGCAAGTTACTGTTCTGAGTTCGGCAGGATAAGGGCGTCATCATCAACGTTAAGCACGTAGTCGCCGTTGGTCGGTGCGCTCAGCTTAGGTTTTCCCGATGGTTGGCTGACGATAGCTGACTGATAATCGTCGGTCTGAACAAAGCCCTGCATGTTGGCAGGCACCGAGTCGGGGATGATGAGCTGATAGTTGCCTGCGTCAGCGCCGGTCAATGAAGCATCAACCAGCACACGGTTCTCGCCCGGTGTGAGGCCCGCGAACAGGCCACTGAGCTGAAGCTCTACGTCGTCGCCACTGATGGCGCCGTTAAGCACCCCTTCCAACACCGCCGTCAGCGTACCGTCAAACGGCTTGTCTTGAGCCAGGATATCGGCGGCGATGGCCTTACGCTCGATGGTCAGAGCGCCGTCGATAAAGGTCAGCGCGTAATTGCCGTCGCTGCCGCTGGCGGTCAATACGTAGGTGCCCGCGTTGGTGCCCGTGCCGCCGCTGGTGGTGATCCCATTGAGCACACTGGCATCCTCGCCGTTCACCAGGCCGTCGACGGTAAAGCCGCTAACGCTTTGCTCGGTGCCGTTGTAGGTGGTGGTGCCGCTGTTGGCGGTGACGGTGGCCTGGGCCTTATTGATGGTCAGGGTACCGTCTACAAAGGCCAGTTCGTAATTGCCGTCGGTGCCACTGGCAGTCAGGGTGTAGCTACCCACATTGGTGCCTTTACCGCCGCTGGTGGTCACGCCAGTCAATACGCTTTGATCCTCACCATTAACCAAGCCATCAACAGTAAAGCCATCAACACTCTGCTCGGTGCCGTTGTAGGTGGTGGTGCCGCTATTGGCGGTGACAGTGGCCTGGGCCTTATTGATGGTCAGGGTGCCGTCGACAAAAGTCAGCTCGTAATTGCCGTCGCTGCCATTGGCGGTCAGCGTATAGCTGCCGGCGTTGCGTCCGCCACCATTGACGGTGACGTCAGTCAGTACGCTTTGATCTTCACCATTAACCAGACCCTCGACGGTAAAGCCGCTGATGCTTTGCTCTGTGCCGTTGTAGGTGGTGGTGCCGCTGTTGGCGGTGACGGTGGCCTGGGCCTTGTTGATGGTCAGTTTGCCATCGACAAAGGTCAGCTCGTAGTTATCGGCGGTACCGCCGCCAACCGTGAGCACATAGCTACCCGCATTGGTGCCTTTACCGCCGCTAGTGGTCACGCCAGTCAGCACACTGGCATCTTCGCCGTTAACCAAACCGTCGACGGTAAAGCCACTAACGCTCTGCTCTGTGCCGTTGTAGGTGGTAGTACCACTGTTGGCGGTGACGGTGGCCTGGGCTTTGTCGATGGTCAGGGTGCCGCCACTGGTGGTGATTAGGTCGTAGCCCTGTTGATCCGAGTACAGGCCGTTCATACCGAGGGCGTAGGCACCGGCATTTTTGCCGCCGACGGGTTGACCGAAAATGCGATCAGCATCGTACGCGCCAGCGGCGCTCCAACTGCCGCCCTGTTCCGTGCCGTTATAGGTGACGCTGGTGTCGTCGCCGGTGACTTCAAGGGCGGTCAAAAAGTGCCGCAGCAACGGGGCGGTATAACCTTCGTAGATACGCCAGACCTTGCCCGTGCCGCCTTGCGCATCAATATCCCAGCCTGTGAAGCTGTCGGCTTGCAGCATTTGTGCGGTGGTCAGGCCGGTCATACCAGAGGTGCCTCTGCTACTAGAGCCAACAGCGCTGGTTTGGCCGCTGGTTTCGGTGTTCCAGTAGGTATTGACAATATCACCGTGCAATTGACCTATTAGACCGCCAATCCGGAGCGCGGTGCCGCCGACTTGTCCTGTGGCGTAGCTTTCTTCAATTGCGCCGTATTCGCTGGCGTATCCGACCAGACCGCCGATATCTGAACCACTACCGGTTACATCAGCCGAACTGTAGCTCTGTTTGATGGAACCAGTTGATTGGCCGACCAAGCCACCGACAAACTGTCTTCCGCTGACCCGGCCGGTTACATAGCTCTGCCTGATAGACCCGTTAAGGTCGCCGACAAGCCCGCCTACATTGCCACCGCCGGTGATGGCGGCGTTGATCAAGCCGATATTGTGAACCTGGCTACCGCCGAGTGTCACTCCAAACAGGCCAACGTTATTTGTATTGGGCCGGTTGATGGTCAGACCGTTGATGCTATAGCCAAGGCCGTCGAAGACGCCTCTGTAACCGTAAGTCCCGTCCCCAACGGGCACAAACCCCGCTCCACCGTTCCAACTGGCGGTATCGGCGGCGTCGATGTGGTTGCCAAGCAGGTAGTTGGCCGTGACGTCATTGCGCATGGCCTGTAGCTGCTCGACGTTCTGGATCACGGTATAGAGCGCCGGGCGGTTGGTGGCGTCGAGGGTGCCGGTGGGCAGGTCGTTTTTGTTGAACACCCGGTTGCCGGCCAGCGCGCGCAGGTAGGGGGTGGTTTGATCGTCGGCATTGGCCCAGGTGCCGGCAAAGTCAAAGCCGGTGAAGTTGGCGGCGTCGAACATCTGCGCGGTGGTGAGGCCGGTGGTGCCGGCGGAGCTTCCTGCACCCACTGCGCTGGCCTGGCCGCTGGTCTCGGTGTTCCAGTAGCTGTTGGTGATGGTGTCATCGTAGTTGTTTCCAGCCAGCCCGCCGACGTAGTCACGGCCTTCAACGCTGCCGGCGGCATAGACGTTGCTGATGGTTCCAAGGCTGTACCCCACCAGGCCGCCGACGTAGTCAAGGCCTTCAACGCTGCCGGTAGCATAGGCGTTGTTAATGGTTCCCGATTGGTTAAATCCGACCAGCCCGCCGACTTGATTAATACTGCCCTTAACGCTACCGGTGGTATAGGCGTTGTTGATGGTTCCCGATTGGTTAAATCCGACCAGCCCGCCGACTCTGCTTAAGCTCTCAACGCTGCCGGAGGCATAGGCGTTGTTAATGGTTCCCGATTGGTTAAATCCGACCAGCCCGCCGACTCTTTCACGGCCCTCAACGCTGCCGGTGGCATAGGCGTTGCTGATGATACCTGAGCTGACGCCGGCCAGCCCGCCGACATGGTTACGGCCGGAGACGCTGCCACCTACCAGCCCAATATCGCGGACCACGCTGCCGCTGGCGGTAGCGCCAAACAAGCCAACAAAATCCGTACTACTGCGGTTGATGGTGAGGTTGCTGAGGGTGTGGCCCAGGCCGTTGAACGTGCCGGTGAATCGATCGCTCTCACCCACTGGCTGCCAATTGCTGATACTGCTCAGGTCAATATTGCTGCCCACAGCATAGTTGACGGCCAAGTCACTGTTCATGGCTTGCAGCGCCGCAGCATCGTTGACCACGGTGTAGCTGATCACACTGCCGGTCGAGCCTTTTTGGGTGGTGAAGTTGTTGCCGCTTTGCAGATTGATGGGGGCGTTGATGTGGTAGTCCGCCGTGCCGCCATCGGTAGTGGCTTGGCCGTATTGCAAGGCGACTTTGCCGTTTGCACCTTGGGCCGTGATGGCGGCGTTGATGTTGATGTCGTTATGAGCGTTCAGCGTCAGCGTGGTGTCGGCATTCCAGGTAACGGCGGCCTGGACGTTGATGTCGCCCGCTTCGCTACCGCTGGCCACTGTTTGCAGGGTGATGCTGTTGTTAGCCAGGTTGGCCGATAGCGTATCGGCGCCAATGCCGCTGGCGGTTTGCGGATCGTTGCTATCGCTGATGGTGAAGTCGGTCGGGTCGATCAGCCATTCGCCGGTGGTGCCGCTGTTGGCTTTGGTAGTGACCTGGGTGCCGCCAGCGATTTTGACGTGGGCACCAGAGGTGTCGATAAAGCCGCCGTCGCCGCTGTCCGGCGCTGAGGCATCCAGTGTACCGGCGACGTTGACCGTACCGCCGTTAAAGCCACCCTTGAGCACAATGGTGCCGTTCTGGTTGTCCAGGGTTTGTGCTTCGACGATGCCGGTGTTGTTGACCACGGTTTGTAGCAGGGCGTTGGTAGCGTTGGCGGTCATCACCACCTGACCGCCGTTGGCGCGAACCAGTTGGTGGTTCTCCACCAGCGCGTCGATGGTGCCTTCATCCACGGTCACGTTGAGCAGGCCGTCGCCGGCAAAGTCTAGAGTGATCTGGTCACCAGCGGCCAGGGCCACGGTGCCCTGATTGGCCTGAATGATGCCGTGGTTACTGACTTGCCCGCCGAGCAGGGCGACCGCGCCGCCGTCGGCATTGAGGGTGCCGTGGTTTACAACCGCAGCATTGTTGCCGTCGCCGCTGAACTGGTAATGGCCGTTATTGAAGTCCTCATCACTGAGGCTCAGGGTCGAGGCCACCAGCGACCCCACGTTGACCGCTGCGCCCTCGCCAAACAGCACCCCGTTGGGGTTGATCAGAAACACCTGGCCGTTGGCATTGAGGTTGCCGTAGATCGCCGAGGCGTCTTCACCGATCACTCGGTTCAGCGCTACCGAGTCGCTGCCTGGCTGGTGAAAATTGACCGTGTTGCCTGCGCCAATATCAAAGCTGTCCCAGTGGGTGATCAGCTGGTCACTGTTCTGCTGCACATCCAGGCTGTTGCCCTCCTGGCGGAGACTGCCGGAGCCGCCGACGATATTGCCGCCGGTGGGCAGGTCGGCGGCGTGCAGGTGGGCAGAGGCCAGGCTGATGGCGATGGCCAGGGCGGTGCGGGTGAAGGTGGGGGCTGAA
Source organism: Halomonas sp. FeN2 (assembly GCF_020595105.1). Lineage (NCBI taxonomy): Bacteria > Pseudomonadati > Pseudomonadota > Gammaproteobacteria > Oceanospirillales > Halomonadaceae > Halomonas > Halomonas sp. FeN2. Next base: position 1,838,162 of record NZ_CP074200.1, on the reverse strand, counting down.
GGGGACATATGACGTACCTTTGCGGCTGACTGCCTAGGGCCTTTCGTTCGTTTGTCGTCTCGGTTTAGAACATCCATTGCACTTGCCCCCATAGATAAACGTCTTCCGGCTCGTCGCTGATGGCCTCTTCGCCATCTATCGAGGTGGCGGCGGTGGCACTGATTTGCCATTGGTGATGGGGTTGCCAGTAGGCGGATACCCCAGCGCCTTTGAGGTGACGATGGCGATCACCGGTGGCTAGCGGGTCTTTGTTATAGGTAATGCCGCCCGCTTCGAGGAAGGTGCCGAGCTGCCATCGTGGGTTCACGGCGTAGCGCAGTTCGGCACTGGCCAGCCAGCCCTCGTCACCCGAGGCTTCCCCCTGCGGGAAGGCGCGGATGCCGTAGGCGCCGCCCAGGCTCATTTTCTCAACCGAATCCAGGTTGCCGCCGGCTAGCTGGCCGCGCAGATTCATGTTCAGTGTGAAGCGCTGGCTCAGCCGCTGCTGACGCAGCAAGGCCAGGTTGACCTTGTGGTAATGGCCTTCGGTGCCATAAAAGTCGGCTGCGGCGGCATAGGGGCTGTCCATCGACAGCTCGCCGTGGGTCCAGCTCAGCCGGTAGCTGTTGGCACCGCCGCCTAGTAGCTCGTCACGCCAGTAGCCGTTGACGAGATCGAGGGTGACGCTGCGCAAGGTTTTCTCGCTGGTTATGCCGAGCTGCTCGTCTTCTAGATCGCGGTAGCGCCATTCGATGCGGCTTGACACGCCCCAACGGCGTTGCTGCCACCAGTTTTGGCTGGCATACAGGCTACCGCTAGTGGCTCTGCCCTCTGCATTGAGTGTTTCGAACTCTTTGCCCAGTTCGTAGTTAAGCCAGGACAAACTCACACCCACGCGGGTGTTCCACGGGCCAACCGGTAGCTCGTACTGGGTGTTCAAAAAGTGCTGATCGCCGTCGGAGACCAGCGCTTGCAATTGCAGGCTGTCACCTAGCCCTAAGGGGTTGGCAACGTTGATACCGCCGCTCAGGCGATATTCGCCGTTGTAGGTGTTGCCATAATTGTCGAGCGCCAAATGACCGCTGAGGGGAGGCTGGTTGCCGACATCGATATCCAGCGCCGTGGTGCCGGCCGCATCACCACGCGAAAGGCGTGAGTTGACCTGGCTGGCGGGCAGCGCATCGAGACTCATCAGCGCGTTTTCCAGTGTACCTGCGCGCACACCGTCTCCCGCGTTCAGGCCGCGAGTGGCATTTCGCAGCAGGCGATCCGGCAGGTTGCTTTGGTTGTTCAGTTGAACGCGGTCGTATTTGCCTTCGACGATTTGAATCGTCAAATAGCCGTCATCGATTTCCTGCGGCGGCAGGATGGCGCGGGCGAGTAGCCAGTCATGCTGCCGATACCAGGCCGTGATGCGGTCGGCCGCCTGTTGAAGCTGGCCAAGGGTGAGAGGCCGGCTATGTAGGTTCTCCAGCACGGCAGCCAGTTGCTCATCACTGAATGCTGAGTTGCCGGTGAAGCGAAAGCCCTGAATATCGACGGTTTGGCCGCCGGCGTCTTGTTCCGTTACGTCAGGGGACGTCAACGTTGGGGTATCCGTGGGCGGCTCGGGTGGCAGGCTCAACGGTCGAGTTTCCAGGTCGCGCAGTGCGCCACCTACGGTTTCGGCTGCCTGCAGCGGCATTGCTATAAAGCACGACATCAGGCCAAGGGCCTGCAAACTGGATACGGCGGTCAGTTTGTTCACGATGTTTCCCCGTCCCTAGTGACGCTTTGCGTTATTAGAAAGCGGGGAGATTAGCAATGCGCTTTTGTGGTGGCTTCCACTCAGCGCCACAACGTGAATCGTGCTGACCGTCAGGCAGGTAGCTTGTCATACCGTGGGGTGTCGGACAGTTCCCGGGCTTCGCCGGGTGTCAGACCAAAGCGACGCCTGAAGGCGCGATAAAACCAGGAGGGGTTGTTGAAACCTGCGTCGTAGATAATGTCTGCAACCTTCTTGTGGGCATGTGCGGGGCTGCGTAGGCACCGAAATACCCGCTCCAGGCGTATCCCCAATAGGTAGTCTGTAAAACTCTGGCCTTCCTGTTCGAACATGGCGCGAATGTAGCCGGGCGAAACGCCGTGCCGTTTTGCCAGCCAGCTTAGGGAGGTATCGCCGTGCCATGCACTGATACGCAGATCAGCCTTGACTGCGCGTAGTCTGGCCTGCTTGAGGCCGCGATGCCGGGCGGTGATTTCAATATCCCGCGATGCGCCAACGGATAGCGCCGCGAGATCAAGCAGTTGGTTGGTTTCGGCAATGATGCTTGGATCTTTCGGGCCTGGCTCACGAACCAGGTCGGTCGCACATTGGGCCAAAAGGTAGAAGGTTTCTCTGGACAGATGCGGTGATTTTCTAGCGTTCTCAAGATCGTTGACCAGCGGGCCAAGCAACGCACGCGAAAAACAGATATTGAGCATGTAGGTGCGGTTGCCGTGAAACTCGATAGAACCGGGCCGGTCGTTGAAGCTGAAGCAGCCGGCGCCTGGGAGGCACTCTATTTCGCCAACGCCATCTAGTTCAGAGCGCCAGGCGGATCGCCCAGCTGGATTAAGCAGCAGGGCGAAGTCATCGTTGCCGTCTTGAATCTGCCGTGAGCGGCGTTTGACGGTAAGGGGGGACGTTTTTATCAGCGCGATGGAGATGCCGGGCAGCAGACGAATGCGGGTCTCGATCTCGGGAGCGTTGCCCCGAGGCAGCGAGACATCGATGTTAGCCATGGCCGCGTAGATATCCTGGGAGGCCTCAAGGCGCTCTGCTTCAGGATAGTTTGAGGTGGAAAATGTGATGTAAGCCATGCTGGGTGACGACCTTTCCCCGAGCTGCAAAAAATATATCTCAATGATTCGGACAGTTTTAAAGAAATCCTGATGCTCAGATAACGGGGTCTTTAATAACATCACCACCCGAGCACAGGGCTTCACGAAAATAGTCAATACGGTTTTTCAGAAGATGTCCAGCATCAAAAAAACTGTGCCCATTCATGCTCTTGACTCTGCTGCTCTGCCGATGGCGGCTTCATGCACAAGAGCGGCCGATACACTGAAGGGTTGGTTCAGTTCTCTAGCGGTGGCACAGGTAATGCCGAAAAGGGGCTGGAGATTGCTACTCTGGCCGATTTTTTTGCTTTGATTAGTTTTAATCAATATAGATGCCTAACTTTGGGTAGAAGTAGAGGCAAGGTAAGGCAGGACAAGCAAAGCTATAACAGGAGAGGGAGGTAACCTCTCACCTATCGCTGGTGAGAGGTTCTGGGAACTTGCTCAATACGCAACGCAGAAACGCTGATTGCTGTGTCGTGGGTTTTCCAACTCATCGATCATGGCGATGGCGTAATCCTGCACGGAAATACGGCTGCTGCCTTCGCTATCGGTCAGTAGCGTATCGCCGCCCAGCCGGAAGTTGCCCGTGCGTTCACCGGAGAAAATCTCAGCAGCGGGGGAGAGAAACGTCCATGCTTGAGCCGTTTGGGTGCGCAGTGTTTCAAGGGCAGCTTGCGCCCCTTCCGCCGTGGCCCGGTACTCTGCTGGAAAACCAGGTGCATCTAACAGCAGCTTACCCGGCGCTACCTCGAGTGTTGCCGCGCCACCCACTATCAGTAGCCTAGGTACCGAAGCTTTTTGAGTGGCTGACAAAATCGAGTGAAAGCCTTTGAGGTAATAGCCGTAAACATCCTCTTGGGCGTGGCCACTAAAGGCGCTGATAACGGCCTCGGCACCGCGTAGCTGCTCGGCCAGTGCATCGGTGTTTAACACATCGCTTTTAATGCTAACGACATTTTCCTGCGGCGCTACCCGCTCGGGCCGAGTCACTAACGCCGTCACGTGATGGCCGCGGGAGAGCGCCTCAGTTAATAGGGTGGAACCAATAAATCCGCTAGCGCCAATCAGTGCAATCTTCATAGCAGTACTCCTTAAGTAGGTAGTCGCTGCATTGTCGGACGCTTTATTGATTTGAAAAATAGCGATTAACGTAATTTACTGTTATTGATTTCATAACAGTGGGGCGATAAATGACCACCACCAACGAGTTCGATTTAAACGGTTTGCCGATCTTTGTCGCGCTGGTGGAAGCTGGCAGTTTTACCAAGGCAGCGGAGCGGCTAGGCTGTACGAAAACCCGCGTAAGCCTGCAAATTCGCCAGTTGGAAACGCGCCTGGGCGTTACGCTTTTTTTCCGCACCACACGGCGGGTTCAGCTCACCCAGGCCGGAGAAGCGCTCTACCATCAGTGTCAGCCGCTGTTGATAGATCTACAGGGGGCGCTTGCCAGTGCCGTGAGTAACACTCAACAGCTGCACGGCGAGTTGCGTATCACGGCCCCCGAAGATTACACCGCCGGGGTGTTGAGCAACGCGGTGGTGGCGTTTAGTCGCTTGCACCCTGAGCTGCATATAGAGCTTCGCAGCGGCGACCAGATAAGCGATATGGTGCAGGAGGGTATCGACTTGGCATTTCGTTTAGGCTGGTTAAAAGACTCCACGCTGCGTGCCCGTCGGCTAGGCACCTTTCAGCAGCACGTTGTGGCTGCGCCTGATTACTTGAAACGCCACGGCACGCCCACACACCCCAATGCTCTGGAAGATCATGCATGGATCGCTTTTACGCCGTTAAAGGCGCCGTTAACCTGGGCTTTCCAGCGGCGCGATGAGCGGTATGAGGTGCAAATGAGCGCGGGTTTGGCAGCCAACTCAACGGCGAGTTTAGTCGCGCTAATGGTCGCAGGTGGTGGTCTCTCAGTAATGCCGGACATGACCACTGCACCAGAGATCGCTGCTGGACGCTTAGTGCGTGTACTTGAAGAGTGGAAACTGCCGGAAGGCGGCGTCTATGCAGTCTATCCGCCAGGACGGCACATAACCGCTAAAGCGCGCGCCTTTATGGTCTTTTTTGATGCTTGGTTACAAAGAGAGTCCTAGCGGGGTGCTGCACTTAATTCACTGTCACTTTCATATGTTAGGTTGGTTTCCCAGCTTTCGCTGCTAACGGCTATCGCTGCATGAATACCGGCGGTATCGCCTGCTTTGAAGGCAGCATAGATAGCTTTATGATCCTTCAAGGCGGTTTCCGGTAGTGAGCGCATGGAGGTTTCCAGTGCGGCTTCGATCAGTTGCAGCAAGGTTTCGCCGACGCGGATGGTCATGGGGTTATGGGTGCTGTGCAGAATGGCGCGATGGAAGGCAATATCGTGCTTGGAGGTTTGAGCACCCGCGCGGATCGCTTCTTCCATGGCGTCGATACTCTGCTGAATACGTTGATGATCCTCTGCCGTTGCCCCGTTCATTGCTTGAAGCGTGTAAGCCGGTTCGAACATACGGCGAAACTCCAGTACATCCCGCGTCATGCCTCGCGCCAGGATCATCCCGAACGCCATCGGGTCGACGAGCGGCGTGCCTGGTTCGCGGCGGATCATGGTGCCTTGACCCCGTTTGACCTCAACGATCCCTATCGCTTGCAGCATCTTGATGGCTTCACGCACGCTGGATTTACCAATGCCCAGGGTGTGAGTGAGCTCTGTTTCCGAGGGCAGGTAATCCCCTGGCTTGAGATCGCCTCGTATAAGAGCGCTTTTAATACGCTCTAGCAGTTGCAGCGCAACTGAACTGCGATCCATCGAATCTCCAAAAGAGGTTGTACGGGTCGAGCTAATCTCGGGCTGGCGTTTAAAACTCATGAGGGCCTCGCGTGGCTCATCGGTGTTTCCTGCATTTTATCAATGCTCTAAGCCTAGCGGCTTAAGGCAGCCGATTGCATATATTTAAAAGACATATTCTTATCTTCCATTGTTTTATGCGACTGCCTTGCTAATAGTTTGTTCTTTAGTCTAGTCTGAAATCAGACATCTGATGTCTGTTGTATGTGGCAAAAAGCATAAAAGATGAGAACCTGAATGACCAAAAAGCACATCGTGGTATTGACCACGGGCGGCACTATTGCCAGCAAGCCCAGTGATTCAGGGCGCAGCCAGTCAGGGGCATTAAGCGGCGAGCAGCTACTGGAGAAGGTGGCGCTGCCGCAGGGCGTCGACGTCACGTTAGAGGTGATGTCGATCCTGCAGAAACCCAGTAATGCCGTCACTCTCGCCGATCTTGCTGAACTCCATTGCCAGGGGCGGAGAGCATTGTCGCGAGCCGATGTGGACGGTCTGGTGATCACCCACGGTACCGATACCTTGGAAGAGACCGCTTACTTTCTATCGCTCACGCTGCCAGCGGATAAACCTTGTGTGATCACCGGTTCCCAGCGGGCGCCTCACCAGTTAGGTACCGACGCCTTTAAAAATATCTGTGATGCCATCGTGGCGGCGGCCAGCCCCCAACTGAGTCAGCTTGGCTGTGTCGTGGTGTTCAACGAGTCGCTGTTTGCTGCGCGCTATGCCCGCAAGGTGAGCAGTTTCCAGTTGCATGGATTTGACGCCCCCGGCGCTGGTGCGCTGGGGTATATCGACGGGCAACGGCTCAAGCTTTATCACACGGGAACGGCGATAGCGCCCCCCATTGAAGGGTGGGATACCCCGCTGCCGCGTGTCGACCTACTGCCCGCCTATCTGGATGCTTCGCCCACGCTGTTGAAAGCCTGCGTAGAGAGTGGCGCGAAGGGGGTGGTGATCAATGGCTTAGGCCGGGGCCACGTGCCACCTGGCTGGATGAACGAAATACGAGCATTGGTTAGCGCAGGTGTCCCTGTAGCGGTCGTGAGTAGTTGCGCTCAAGGGCCGGTGAACACCAGTTATGAGTTTAGCGGCAGCCTGGCCGATTTAATGTCGGCTGGGGTGATCGCGCTCAACGATATCAGCGCACGTAAGGCAAGGCTTGCACTTGCCTTGCTGCTGAGTAGTACCCCACGCGAAGCGCTGGGGGATGCGATGGAACGCTTGATGGCGTGAGCGGCCTTTTAACCTTGCTCAACTGCAGTAACAGGAAACTAAAAAGCAAATCACCATAACTAAATAAGGTGCTGGACATGAAACTAACGCTGACAAAAGCCACTCTCGCCGCTGCTATTGCCGTTGCTTCTCTCAGTACGGCTCAACTCCATGCGGCCGACTATACCTTCAGCTTCGCCCACGTGTTGATTGAAGAGACGCCGAACGGTCAGGCGGCGCTGCGCTTTAAAGAGGAGGTAGAGGAGAAGTCCGACGGTCGTATCGAGATTAACGTACTTCCCGCCGCTCAGGTGGGTGGCGACGTTGAAATCATTGAGCAGATTCAGATGGGCCTGGTCGATATCGGTATCCCACCAACGGCTACCCTGGGCAACTTTGAGCCGCGCATGCAGATTTTGGATCTGCCGTTCTTGATTGCCGATTACGACACCATGGTGGAAACCCTGGATGGTGAAGTGGGCCGCGAAATCCTCGATACCCTGAATGGCCATAACATGTACGGCGTCAACTTCTGGGGAGCGGGTTTCCGCCATATCACCAACAATGATCGCCCGATCGAAACCCCCGAGGATATGGATAGTATCCGCATGCGCACCATGCAGGCGCCTATCATCATCTCCACCTATGAAAACCTGGGCGCTAACGCCACTGCAATGGCCTTCACCGAGGTTTACAATGGCTTGCAGCAAGGCGTGGTGTCGGGGCAGGAAAACCCACTGGCCAACATCTATACCATGCGTTTCCATGAGGTGCAGGATTATCTCTCGCTGACCAATCACGCTTACCACGCCTATGCGGCGGTAATGAACCAGGACTCCTGGGACTCGCTGCCGGAAGATCTGCAAGCGGTCATGCTGGAAGCCTTCGACAACGGTCGAGACACGTCCCGTGCGCTAACGCTGCAGGACGAAGAGACCATCATGGAAGAGATCAAAGACGACATTGCGATCAATGAACTCACCCCAGAGCAGCGCGACGCCTTTATTGAAGCCAGCATGCCGGTGCACGAAGAGTATGAAGATATCGTCACCACGGAGTTGCTGCATAAAGTATATGACGCTGTGGGTATCGAGTATTGATCCAACGGGTCTACTAAGGCCTGGTTCCTCTCTTCTTACCCCTTTCAGGGTGTGGATATCTCATGTTCGAAGCGCTCAACAAATGTCTTGATCGCTTGGAAAGTGTGGCGATGGTCGTTTTCATGTCGATTGCGACCATCCTCACTACCATCCAAGTCGTGTATCGCTACGGCTTTAGCGGTTCGCTATTTTGGGCTGAAGAAGTCGTTATTTACTCCATTATCTGTATGAGTTTTGTAGGCGCCAGTATGGGTGTGCGCCATGGCACGCATATTTCGGTGGATGTGCTGAATGCCATTGCCTCGCCTGCTGTGAACCGCTGGCTGCACATGATCGCAGCACTGATCGGTATCGTGTTCGCTGGTTTCATGACCTATTACGGCTTTGTGCTCTATTTCAGCACGCTGGGTCGCGGGCAGTTAACCGCTGCACTTCGCCTGCCGATGGCATGGTTCTATCTGCCGATTGGCGTTTCCGGTGTACTACTGATTCTGCGTTATCTATGGGTCATCAATGAAGTCTGGAAAAAGCCTCCGGTGAGTCTCTCCGAAGAGCTTGTAGCTGAGTCGGATAAGCTCATTTAACCCTGGAGGACGACCATGATTACTGCGTTATTACCGATCTTTTTTGCCGTTCTACTGCTTGGGCTGCCCATCTTCGCTTCTTTGGCATTGGCAGTGTTTCTTGCCATTGAGTTCTTTGGTGCCACCAATCCGGTCATCGTGCCAATGCGCATGTTTACCGGCATGAACAACTTCTCGCTGATGGCGATTCCGTTCTTTATTCTGGCGGCGGAGCTGATGCGGATTGGCGGGCTTTCCGACCGGTTGATAAATCTTGCCAAGGCGTTGGTAGGGTGGGTGCCAGGGGGCTTGGCAGCGGCCACGGTGCTGTCATGTCTCTTCTTTGGGGCCATTTCCGGTTCGAGCCCGGCCACGGTGGTGGCGATTGGCTCAATCATGTTCCCGGCACTTGTCGCGGCTGGCTACGATAAACGCTTTGCGATTGGGTTGATTGCCACCGCCGGTACTTTGGGGCCTATTGTGCCGCCGAGCATTGCATTGATTATCTACGGCTCAGTGACCGGTACTTCGGTGGGGCGGCTATTCGCAGCGGGTCTGCTGCCCGCCATTGTGATTGCCTCTATTCTCATCGCCTACTGCATTGTCTTTAGCAGCATCAAAGGCTATGAACGCGCCCCTTTTCCTTCGCTGCGGCAAATTTTAGTGGCCTTTAAAGATGCTGCCTGGGGCCTTGGGCTGCCGGTAATTCTGCTTGGGGGAATCTACAGTGGCGTATTCACCCCGACTGAATCAGCAGCGGTGGCCTGTGTATATGGTTTGTTTGTCGGCATGGTGGTGTATCGCACTATCAACCTTAAGGAGCTAGCAGGAACGTTAAGAAGCTCTGGGTTGATTTCCGCGACGCTGCTGCTGATTACTGCGGGTGCCTCTGCCTTCTCTTGGCTGCTCGCCATTACCGGTACGCCTAGCCAGTTGGCAGGCGAGGTGCTGTCGTGGACAGACGATCCGTTTCAGGTCATGGCACTGTTTAATGTCGTGATGATCGTTGCTGGCTTCTTCCTCGATAGCGCCTCCGCCATCATTGTGCTCTCGCCGTTGCTGCAGCCGATTGCAGCCCAGGTAGGCGTGGATCCGGTGCATTTTGGGGTGATCACGCTGATTAACTTCTCGGTGGGGATGATTACGCCGCCGGTAGGGTTAAATCTGTTCGTCGCCATGGCGATCTCCAAGATGTCGCTGCAGGAAGTGTTCAAGGCCTGTTTGCCGCTGATTGGCTTGATGCTGTTAGCGCTGATCATCATCACCTACGTCCCATGGTTAAGTACTTGGCTGCCTTCGCTGATTTATTAAAGGTGGAACCGTTAATAAATCAGCCAGCGCTTTGAATGATGCAGTTTTGAGGTGCATATAGCACCTAATGGAGGCACATAAAGCATGCAGGATTCACCCATTTTTCTACCCTTACGTGAGCAGCGTGCACGCCTGCGTGCAAGCACCCTCACAGCGACCGAGCTTGCCGAGGCATCTATAGCGGCTTACCAACAACGCGGCAAACACGACCATGCCTACCTCACCTGGAACGGAGAGCAGGCACTGGCAATGGCAAAAGTTGCCGATGCGGTGCTCGCTCAGGGCGGTGATGCGGGGGCGTTAATGGGCATGGCGGTCTCGATCAAGGATATCTACGCCGTGACCGGGATGCCTACCTACGCGGGCTCTTCTCAGCGGCTGCCTAAACGCTGGGAGCGTCCTGGCCCGATGGTGAGCGCGCTGTTGAAACAGCTGCCTTCTGTGATGGGTAAAACCCACTCCGTTGAGTTTGCCTTTGGCGGTTTGGGTACCAATGCCCACTGGGGCGCGCCGCGCAATCCATGGGATGTTCATCAGCACCGCACGCCTGGAGGCTCCAGCTCAGGCGCGGGTGTTTCGTTAGTGGGTGGCACGGCGAGCCTAGCGTTGGGCACCGACACTGCCGGTTCAGTGCGCATACCTGCCTCGATGACCGGCGTAGCAGGATTGAAAACCACCGCTGGGCGCTGGTCGACTGAGCAGATTGTACCGCTCTCAAGCACGCTGGATACCCCAGGGTTACTGGCGCGACGGGTGGATGATATTGCCTTCGCATTTGATGCGCTGGATCCCGGCATTGGTGGTAAAGATAACCGAGTCCCGGCGACGCCCTCCCTTGCGGATCTGACCTTCGGCGTGCCAGAAACGTTTTTCTGGGACGACTGCAGCCCGGGCATTGCCGAAACCGTTCGAGCGGCCATTAAACAGCTGGAAGCCGCCGGAGCGCGAATAGTGACGTTGGAACTGCCCGGTATCAACGACGCATATGAACTCTTCAAACTGGGCGGTGTGGCTGCGCCGGAATTGGCAGCGTTTCTCAAAACCGAACTACCTGAGATGATTGATTCTCTCGATCCCAACGTTGCCGCCCGAGTCAAAGCAGCTGATGATATGCCCGCTTGGGAGTACGTACGTCGCCGTACAGTGCTTGATTCGCTTGCCACCTCTGCTGCCGCTCGCATGGACGATGTAGATGCAGTCCTGACTCCCACGGTAGCGATTACCCCGCCCACTATCGAAAGCCTCGAGCCAGAAGGCGCCTATCCCAAAGCCAACATGCATGCCCTGCGCAACACGGTGATCGCTAATTTCCTAGGCCTGTGTGCCTTAACGCTCCCGGTTGGCAAAGACGCTGTGGGTATGCCGGTTGGCCTGCAAGTGCTCGCCGGGCCGTGGCAGGACGCGAAGCTTTTATCCATTGGTCAGGCGATTGAAAACGAACTGGGCACAGGCTTGGAGGTTCTTGGTCAACCGCCATCGATATGAGCGCTGAGGCGGCCTAAGTACTCCCACCGGCTTGAAGCGTAAAGCCAACATCGTGCTGGCGGCGGTAGACGTTTTTGCCGCTTAGCCGCCGAATAAGTTCTTTGGCGGCTAGGCGGCCCATTTCTTCTCTGGGCGAAAGAATGGTCGTGAGCTGAGGGGTTACGTGTTGACCAAGTGGCAGGCCGTTAAACCCGGCAATGGCGATATCCCCTGGCACGTTTAGCCCTTGACGTTGAGCAGCCAGCAGGGCACCTGCCGCAAGGTCGTCGTTGGCAAAGTGAATGGCTTGGGTATGAGGGTATTGCGAGAGCACCTGGGCCAGCCCTTCAGCGCCCGCTTGCAGGCTGCCCAGGGTGTCTAGTTCCAGTAGTGGGGCGTCGATCCCTTTCTCCTTTAGCACCGCTTTATGTCCATCAAAACGCATGCTGGCGCGATAATCCTGCGACAGCCGTGCACCCACATAAACAATATGGCGGTACCCTTTGTCGATTAGATGGCCGGCCATACAGCGGCCTGCCGCTACGTGATCTAGCCCCACGTTAAGATCCATGCCTTTGCCCAGCTCCATCACCTCCATAATGGGGTGATCCCAGTTCGCCAGCAGCGTATGACACGCCTTGTTATGGCGCAGCCCAGCGGTGACCAGTGCAGAGCATGACCAGCCCAGAAAAGTGCGCACCAACTGATACTCACGGTCTAGATCATAGTCGGTGTTACCCAGCAGTATCTGATAGCCCTGGGCTTCCAGCGTCTCCTGCAGCCCCTTGATGACTTCCACAAACACGCTATTGATCAGTGATGGCACAATCACCGCAATCAGCCGCGAGCGGGAAGAGGCCAGACTACCGGCTACCAAGTTGGGTACGTAGCCCAGTTTCTCTACGGCTTGTAGAACACTCAGGCGTGCGCTATCGCTGACCTTATCAGGGGAGTTCAGTGCTCGCGATGCGGTAATCGGTGATACCCCTGCTGCTTGCGCCACTTGGCTGAGCGTGACCTGATCGGAGCTTCGGCGCTGCCTGGTAGGGCTGGGAGAGGCAGCGTTGGGAGAGTCTTTAGACATTGGTCGCACGTCCCTGATTTTAAGCTTGTCGTAATGGCAACAATAATCTAAAACGAATGGTAGCGCTATCATGATAGCGCTACCATTTTCCTGGTAGCGATGATCGAAGGAAAAGCAAAGCAAGAGAAAAGCACCGCGACGATAGCAAGACACACAACAGCAATGCACAACAACCGCGAGGTGTCGGCTGGTGAGTCAACACGATAAGCAATCACTTCAAGTAGGTCTTATTGGCCTGGGCGCCATGGGTATGGGTACGGCCACCGCTTTGCTCAAACAGGGATTTAACGTGACCGGGTGTGATATTTCCGTTGGGGCACGCGATGCCTTCGTGGCAGCAGGGGGGCAAAGCGTAGCCACTCCTGCTGAGCTTGCTCACTGCCATATCGTGTTGGTGGTTGTCGTTAACGGGGTGCAGGTTGAGCAAGTGCTGTTCGGTGAACAGGGGGTGGTAAGCCACTTGGCCCCAGGCAGTCTGATCATACAGTGCGCCACGGTGGCGCCCAGTCAGGCCAAACAGCTTGGTGAGCGTGTGGTGGCACAGGGCTTGATGCTGCTGGATGCGCCGATTAGCGGCGGTGCTGCTAAAGCCAAAAGCGGTGAACTATCGGTAATGGCATCCGGGGCAACGGAGGCATTTATCTACGCCGAAGCGGTGCTAAACGCCATGGCTGCCAAGGTTTATCGACTTGGTGATGCCCCTGGCGTTGGCTCAAGTATGAAACTGGTCAATCAACTGCTGGCAGGTGTGCATATTGCCACCGCCGCTGAAGCCATGGCGCTGGGCATTCGTATGGGGCTCGACCCCGAAGTGATATATGACGTCATTACCCACTCGGCGGGCAACTCCTGGATGTTCGAAAACCGCGTGCCGCATATCCTGAGTGGTGACTACACGCCGCTTTCGGCGGTGGATATCTTCGTCAAAGATCTCAACATTGTGCATCAAACCGGCCGCGAGCTGGCGTTGGCAACGCCCGTTGCTTCAAGTGCACTGCAGCAGTTTACCGCTGCCAGCGGTGCAGGTTTTGGTCGCGAAGATGATTCGGCGGTGATCAAGGTTTATCAGCGGCTATCGGGCATCGCGTTGCCAGAAGCCGCTAACGACGCCCAGGGAGCCGAATAAAATGGGGATGGGAGCGAACATCGTGCTGGGCGCCATTGCCGATGATTTCACTGGCGCGACAGACCTTGCCAATAACCTGGTGCGCGGCGGTATGCGCTGCCTACAGGTGATTGGCGTGCCCCAGCAAGAGGTCGATCTCACTGGTATCGATGCAGTGGTTGTAGCGCTGAAATCACGTTCCTGCCCGGTAGACGAAGCCGTGGCGGACTCACTCGCTGCCCTTGAGTGGCTTCGCCAGCAGGGCGCCCGGCAGCTGTTCTTCAAGTACTGCTCCACCTTTGACTCCACCGACCAGGGCAATATCGGCCCGGTGGCGGATGCACTGCTGGAAGCGCTAGGAGCGCATCAAACGGTGATGGTGCCCGCCTTCCCGATTAACGGCCGTACGGTCTACCAGGGCCATCTGTTTGTGGGCGACCGCCTGCTCAACGACAGCGGTATGCAGCACCACCCACTGAACCCCATGCAGGACGCGGATCTCATGCGAGTACTCGCACGCCAAACGCCGCACCCGGTGGGCTTAGTCAACCGCACGGTGTTGGCGCAAGGCGCTGATGCAACGCGTGCTCAGTTATCGGCGTTGGCAGAGCAGGGCGTCCGCCATGTGATCTGTGATTCCCTGGATGAGCAGGATCTAGATGTACTTGCCGAAGCTACGGTTGCGATGCCCTTGGTTACCGGCGGTTCTGGTCTGGGGCAGGCGTTGCCCGCCCAGTACCGTGCCCAAGGCTGGCTAGACACGATCAGTGAGCCGGGGCGCTTATCGCCTGCCTCGGGCGGTGCGCTGGTGCTATCTGGCAGTTGCTCCCGGGCCACGCTGGCACAAGTAGCGGACTTTCTAGCCAAGTACCCTGATGGTGGCTTTGCCCTGGATCCCTTGGCGTTGGCCGAAGGAGGAAAACAGCAGGAGCAGGCGCTGGCCTTTGCCCGCAAGCGCTTATCTCAAGAGGCGCCGGTACTGCTCTACGCCTCGGCGGATACTGAAAAGGTTAACGCCGCCCAGAAAGCCCTTGGCGTTGCGCATGCGGGTGCGTTAGTGGAAGAGGCGCTGAGCCAGTTGGCTGTCAACCTAGTAGATGAAGGCGTTGGCCGGTTGCTGGTCGCCGGGGGCGAAACGTCAGGCGCGGTGGTCTCGGCGTTGGGCATTACCACTCTACGCATTGGTGAGCAGATCGACCCCGGCGTGCCCTGGACGCAAACCCCAATGGCGGGTCGCGAAGCACCGCTGTCGTTGGCGCTGAAGTCCGGCAACTTCGGCGGCGTCGATTTCTTTACCTGGGCGTTTGAGGTGCTGGTATGAGCATTCACTTGCATCGCTATCCCCAAAACAGTTTGCGGGAGCAGATCAGCACCCTGGGCAAGTCGCTGTTTGACCGCGGCCTGACCATGGGCTCCAGCGGCAATATCAGCGTGCGGCTAGATGATGGCGGCTGGCTGATGACGCCCACCAACGCCTGCTTGGGGCGGCTGGATCCTGCGCGGATTTCTCATCTGGATAACAACGGCCAACTGCTGAGTGGCGATAAGCCTACCAAAGAGCAGTTTTTGCATATGGCGATGTACGAGGAGCGCCCGCAATCCGGTGCGATTGTGCATCTGCACTCCACTCACTCGGTGGCGGTCTCTTGCCTACCCGATGTGAATCCCTGTGACTGTATACCACCGCTTACCGCCTACTATGTCATGAGGGTCGGCAAGCTGCCGCTGGTGCCGTATCACATTCCCGGCGACCCCAAACTGGGCGATACAGTGCGGGGGTTAGCGGGCAAGCATAGCGCGGTGCTGCTGGCCAACCACGGCCCAGTAGTGGCGGGGAAAAACCTTGAGGCAGCGGTCTATGCCACCGAAGAATTGGAAGAGACCGCCAAGCTCTACCTGCTATTGCGAGGCAATAACCCACGCGGACTAACACCGGAGCAGGTGGCTGAGCTAGAAGCGCGCTTTCCAAGAGATTAATGGCGCTTTTACCATCAATAAACATGCAATCCATAACAAGAGCACCACGATGATTCGATTAGCCGCCAACCTCAGCATGCTGTTTAACGAACACGCCTTTATTGACCGCTTTGCGGCCGCTGCGGACGCGGGTTTTAAAGGTGTCGAGTATCTCTTTCCCTATGCGTTTCCCCAGGAGGATTTGCGCCATGCGCTGAAGGAAACACAGCTGGAACAGGTGCTGTTCAACCTGCCGCCGGGAGATTGGGATGGCGGGGAAAGGGGGCTGGCGAGCCTGCCTGGCCGAGAAGGGGAGTTTCGCGACTCGGTTGTAGAGGCGCTGCGTTATGCCGAGGCGCTTAACTGCCCCCGCGTGCATGCCATGGCAGGACTTTTACCTGAGGGTGCCGATGCCGCGGCGAAAGCTGACCACCAAGCGACCTATATTCGAAATTTGCGTTTTGCGGCGGCTGAGGCGTCGAAAGTCGGCCGAGAGGTGCTCATCGAACCCATTAATACCCGCGATATGCCGGGATTTTTTCTGTCTCGCCAAGCGCAAGCCATGGCAGTGCTGAAAGCATTAGGGGCGGAAAATCTCAAGCTTCAGTTTGATCTCTACCACTGCCAGATCATGGATGGCGACTTGATCCATCGCCTTGAACGCCAGTTCAGCGCCATCGGCCATATCCAAGTCGCGGGTGTGCCCGAGCGACACGAGCCAAATGTTGGAGAAGTGCACTATCCCGCCATCTTCGAGCGCTTAAGCGCACTGGGCTATAGCGGCTGGGTCGGCTGTGAGTATCGACCCCAGGCCGGCACTCGCGCGGGGCTGGGGTGGGGCGAGGCATGGGGCCTAACAACCCACTGATCGACGCCCACTGACCTAACCTAACTGAATGAACAATAACAACACCACAACAGGATCCTCACGATGCATATTGCCATTACCGGTGCAGCCGGGTTTCTCGGCCAGCGTTTAGTCAAGCAATTGCTTGAGCGCGGTGAGCTTCGCCAGCAACCGATTACCCGCTTAACGCTCCTTGACCAAGTGGAAGCGCCGCAGCCCGCCGCAGGGAGCGTTGAGGTGACATCAGTGGCGCTGGATATTACCGCGTCAGGCGCGCTGGATAGCGTGCTGGCGCAACGGCCCGACGTTATTTATCACTTAGCCGCGGTCGTCAGCTCCGCAGCAGAGGCCGATTTAGAACTCGGCATGCGGGTTAACTTTGATGCCACGCGCGCGCTGCTGGAAGGCTGTCGGGAGCAGGAGCTATCCGATACACGCTTGATTATGGCCAGCTCGGTGGCGGCTTACGGCGGTGAGTTACCGGAGGTGCTGGGTGATATGACGGCACTCCATCCGCAAAAC
The DNA here is from genome assembly GCF_020595105.1 of Halomonas sp. FeN2. Classification (NCBI taxonomy): domain Bacteria; kingdom Pseudomonadati; phylum Pseudomonadota; class Gammaproteobacteria; order Oceanospirillales; family Halomonadaceae; genus Halomonas; species Halomonas sp. FeN2. Next base: position 1,821,324 of record NZ_CP074200.1, on the reverse strand, counting down.
TCCTACGGCGCCCAGAAAGCCATGTGCGAACTGCTCATCAATGATTACAGCCGTCGTGGGCTCATCGATGGGTTAGTGCTGCGCCTACCAACGATCGTGATTCGCCCCGGCCGACCTAATGCGGCGGCCTCCAGCTTTGCTTCCAGTATCCTGCGTGAGCCGCTCAATGGCGAGGCGGCGGTTTGCCCGGTGCCTACCGAGCTGCCGATGTTTGTAATGTCGCCGGACAGAGTGGTGGCGGCGCTGATCCATGGTGCGGAGGTGCAACGCGAAGCCCTGGCGCCTTTCCGTGCCTTTATGCTGCCGGGCATTACCGTCACTGTGGCTGAAATGTTGGCAGCATTGCGCGATGTGGCCGGCGAGAAAGCGTTTGCGCTGGTACGCCATGAGCCTGACCCGCGCATTGAAGCCATTGTGGCGAGCTGGCCTGCGCGTTTTGACACCGCGAAAGCCAAACAGCTGGGTTTTGTTGGCGATGACAACTTTAAACAGATTATTGATGCATTCGTTACTGAACCGTCGTGAGTTTCGGTCTGCCGCATGGCATGCGGCAGGCAACAGCCTGGGGCGACGTTAGCAATAGCGTTTGTCGCTCCACACTCCACCCTCACAACAACATAAAGAGGGCACTTCAATGACTAAGCAACACTCTACAACGACACCCACAATTACTCGCCATGCCCTGGTGGCGGCGATTAGCGGTATTGCTACTGTCGGTATAGCACTACAGGCCCATGCGGCGACGGAAGTGAACCTGGGCCACACCCTTTCTGACAGCTCTCACTACTCAGTGGGTGCAGACGCCTTTAAAGAGGCGCTGGAGCGTTTGTCTGATGGCGAGTTTACGGTAACTGAGCACACCTCGGGGTCGCTTGGCGGCGAGCGGGAAATGATCGAAGGACTGCAAATCGGCACCGTCGATGTGGTGATTACCTCCACCGGCCCGCTAGGTAATTTCGTTCCCGAAACCTACGTGCTCGACCTGCCGTTCCTGTTTGAGAACTACGACCAGGCGCGCTGCGTGCTGGATAGTGAGCTTGGCGACGAACTACTGGAAAAAATGGGCGATCACGATTTGATCGGCCTGGCGTGGACAGAAAATGGCTTCCGCCATCTGACCAATAGCCAGCGAGAAATCGCCACACCCGCAGATGCCGAGGGCCTGCGCGTGCGCACCATGGAGAACGAGGTGCATCAGGAAGCATTCCGCCAAATGGGCGCCCGGCCAACGCCGATGGCCTTCCCGGAACTGTTTACCGCACTTCAGCAGGGCACCGTCGATGGTCAGGAGAACCCAATTACCGTCATCGTCGCCACCAACTTCTGGGAAGTTCAGGATTACCTCTCGTTAACCGGACACGTCTACTCGCCAGCTATCGTACTGGGGTCGCCGATTCTGCTGGATGGCTTAAGTGACGAAGAGCGTGGCTGGTTTAGGGAAGCCGCTGTCGCATCTGCTGAAGCAACCCGTGAAGAGGTCTCGCGGCTAGAGCGTGAAGGTGTGGCGCTGCTGGAAGAGAACGGTATGACGGTAAAAACTGATGTTGATGTTGCTCCGTTCCAGGAAGCGGTTCAGCCCGCCTACGAGATATTTACCTCTGAGCACGGCACGGAAATGCTGGATCGCATTCAGGAAAAAGCCAGCAGTTGCTGAGCGCTTCTCCCTCCTCGGCCTCCGGAAACGCCGGAGGCTGCTTTGGCATGGTGATCTCTTATGCTAGCGGTATTTCTTCGTTTTGAGCATCAGTTAACCCGGCTTGCAATGCTGATCGCAGTGGTGATGCTGGCGATATCGGTGACCCTCAGCTTTTATCAGGTGCTCACCCGCTTTGTGTTTAACGCCCCCTCTACCTGGACGGAAGTCGCCTCCCGCGCTGCCATGATCTGGTGCGTATTTATGGCCGCTGCCGCCACCTTTCGGGGCGGTTACATGATGGCGGTGGAAGTCGTTTATAAAGTGGTGCCTGCGCGTTTTCTCACCCTTTTAGAGGTGCTCATTGTGGTGTGCTGCCTGCTGGTGCTTGGGGTGCTGATCCATTACGGCATCCAAATGACGATGCGGGTGAGCAATCAAACCATGTCGGGAATGAATATTTCGATGTCTTGGGCCTATGCGGCGATTCCCACAGGTTCAAGTTTTGCCATTGTGGCTGTTGCAGCTCGACTTTTAGCGCAGCTCAGTGGACGTGAAAAGGTGGGGCCGGAGAATAGCGAAATTACCCCTGAGGAGGCGTTGGTTGAAGATGGCCAACTCCATAAAGGAGGGGCGAAGTCATGAATATGGTTATTGGCCTGTCGCTGATCATTCTATTCACCTTCGGCGTGCCGATCGCGATTTCGATTATCCTGGCATCGATTATCGGTATCGAATTCTTTACTCGCTTGCCGCTGTTGCTGGTGCCGCAGCAGATGTTTATCGGCATCGATAAATTTCCGCTGATGGCGATCCCATTTTTTATTCTTGCCGGGAATTTGATGGCCGCAGGGGGAATTTCCCAGCGTTTGGTGGACTTAGCCAAATCTATCGTGGGGAAGGTGCAGGGCGGCTTGGCGATGTCCTGCGTACTGACCTGCATGATGTTTGCGGCGGTGTCAGGCTCCAGTGTGGCCACCACCTTTGCGATTGGCGCCATCCTGATTCCGGCGATGGTGAAACATGGCTACCCTAAGCCATTGGCTGCCTCCATTCAGGCGTCATCCGCTGAGCTGGGCGTGCTTATACCCCCGTCGATTCCTCTCATTCTTTATGGCGTGAGTACTGATACCTCCATTGGTCAGCTGTTCCTCGCCGGCATTGGCCCCGGCATATTGATTGGCAGCGCGTTGATACTCTTTCTCTACCTGTTCTGCAAGGTGCGCGGTTACGGCAAGGACGACTATAAAGACAGCACCGGCTTTATGATCTCGGTAAAGCGTGCCTGGGTGGCGATGCTGATGCCGGTGGTCGTGATCGGCGGTATCTATGGCGGGATATTTACCCCGACTGAAGCCTCCGCCGTGGCCGTGTTTTTTGCGCTGATCGTGGGAGGTTTCTACTACCGTGAACTGAAGGTCGATGACCTGTGGCCGATTATGCGCCAGAGCGTTGTCTCAACAGCTGCCGTCATGCTGATTATTGCCGCCGCCTCGCTCTTCAGCTTTCTGCTAAGCCGCACAGGGCTGCCCGCGCAAATTGCCACTCTGGTCACCAATACCATCAATGACCCGCTGATGTTTCTGTTGGTGGTCAATGCCCTGCTATTGGTTGTTGGGATGTTTATCGAAACCTCCGCCGCTATTTTAGTGTTGGCACCGATTTTAACGCCGATCGCTATTCAGTTCGGTATTCACCCGGTTCATTTTGGCCTAGTCATGGTGGTTAATCTGGCCCTTGGCATGATCACTCCGCCCCTAGGCGTAAACCTATTTGCTGCCTGTGCGGTCGCCAAAATATCGATCGATCAAATGTTGCCCTGGCTGGTGCGCTTTGTGCTGGTGGTGCTGGCCTGCCTGATGGCAATTACCTATATGCCGTGGATTTCCATGGGGCTGGTGACTGCTTTTTACGGTTAACCCCGCCGTTTTTAGCGTTAATCAAACAATCATAATAAGAGGAGTGCGATATGCCAGATGCATTAACGTTGCCACCGCAGCAGGCGCTGGTGGCTGGAGAGTGGGTGAACACCACCACAACGCTACAGGTGGAAGCCCCAGCCAGTGGCGAACCGCTGACCCGTATTGCCCGTTGCCAAGTAGACGACGTAGCGGCGGCGGTACAGGCCGCACGGCGGGCCTTTTCTGGCCAGCTAGGCGAGTGGGCCCGGTGGTCTGCAAGGCAGCGCAGCGAATGGTTGCTACGCTTTGCAAATATTATCGAGGCGCATCACGAGCAACTGGCACAGCTTGAGTGTGCTGATACCGGGAAGCCCATGACTCAAGCCAGGGGCGATATTGGTGCCTGCGCACGCTACTTTCGTTTCTATGGCGGGGCGGCGGATAAACTTCACGGTGAAACCATCCCCTTTGAGACAGACTTCGCGGTCATGACTTTGCGTGAGCCCTACGGCGTGTGTGCGCAAATTATTCCCTGGAACTATCCATCGCAGATCTTCGGGCGCTGTGTGGCCGCGGCGTTGGCCGCGGGTAATACCGTTGTGCTCAAGCCTGCAGAGGATGCCTGTTTGAGCGTGCTACGTTTAGCGGAACTGGCAGTGGATCATGGCCTTCCGGCGGGTGCACTCAATGTGGTGCCAGGGCTTGGTACTGAAGCGGGCGCTGCCCTTGCTGCCCACCCAAATATTGATCATCTCTCCTTTACCGGCTCGCCAGAGACCGGCACCCGTGTCGCCCAGGCGGCCGCGCAGCACCATGTACCCGTCACCCTGGAACTTGGCGGCAAATCTCCTCAGTTAGTGTTTGCAGATGCGGATCTTGATGCCGCGCTGCCCGCAGTAGTGCGCGGGATTATCCAGAATGCCGGGCAGACCTGCTCCGCAGGCAGCCGTTTGCTGGTGCAGCGGGAGATCGCTGAAAGCGTAGTCGCTAACCTCTGCGAGCGCTTCGCTGCCCTGCGCTGTGATGCCGGCGAAGCGGACGCTGACTGCGGCCCACTGATCAATGCACGTCAAAAAGCCAAGCTGGAAGCGCGCTTGGCGGCCGCCGAAGCTGACGGTATTCGCGTGGCGGCAAAAGGCCAATTAGCGGCAAGCGCGCCAAGTGGTGGCCACTTCGTAGTGCCTCAACTACTCACCGATATTCCCGAAGGGCATGAAGTGCTTCAAGAAGAGTTGTTTGGCCCAGTGCTGGTGGTGCAGGTGTTTGAGGACGAAGCGGAAGCGCTGGCGCTGGCTAATGCCACCGATTTTGGCCTCTGTGCCGGTATTTGGACGCGCGATGGCGGCCCTCAGCTCCGTTTGGCCAAAGGGATTCGCAGCGGTCAGGTATTCATCAATAACTACGGCGCCGCCGGCGGTGTAGAGCTACCATTTGGTGGCGTTGGCCGTTCCGGGCACGGTCGGGAAAAAGGCTTTGAGGGCCTGCGAAGCTACACACGAATCAAAACAGTGGCGATCAAGCACGACTAGCACCTATTTCACAAGAATGGCCGGTGCATACAAATGGAGCGCTAACAATGACAACAGCAACGACAACCGCAATGAAAACATCTCGCCAGGTAGGTCTCGTCGGCGTCGGCCTGATGGGTCATGGGATCGCCAGCAGTCTCCTACGCGCAGGCCATCAGGTTAGCTTTCTGAATCACTCCGGTAACCAGCCAGCAGATGACCTACTGGCAGCCGGTGCCAGCGCGCTGAATACAGGACGGGAGGTGGCCCAGAGCGCTGAGGTGGTGATTCTGTGCGTCACCGGCTCGCCTCAAGTAGAAGCCGTACTGTTTGAATCCAACGGCGTATTAGCGGGGTTAAAGCCCGGTTGTGTCGTGGTGGATTGCTCCACCGCGCTGCCCAGCTCAACCGAAAAAGTCGCTGCTCGCGTGACTGCTGCGGGCGGGCGCTTTATGGATGCCGCCATGACGCGCACCCCCAAAGAGGCAGCTGAGGGGCGGCTTAACTTGATCGTCGGCGCGCCGAAGGCGCTGTTTGATGAAACGCTGCCACTACTGCAGAGCTTTGCTGAAAACATTGCCCATGCGGGCGATGTTGGCGCGGGGCACACCCTTAAGCTGCTGCATAACTTTGTCTCTTTGGGCTTTTCGGCCGTATTGGCTGAGGCCACGGCTGCATCTCGCAAAGCGGGTATCAGTGATAGTGCATTGCTAGAGGTACTGGGAGCCGGTGGCGGTGGTGGGGTCGTGCTCGAGCGGCTACGCCCCTACATCGCTGACAATGACCCTTCAGGGTTTAAGTTTAGCGTTGCCAATGCCAGCAAAGACCTGGGTTATTACCACACCATGACCGAAGATCTCGCCGTAGAGGGAGGTATCGCCGAAGCCGTTCACAACCTGTATACATCGGTTGAAGATCAAAGCCTTCCAATACCCGCGCTAATCGGTGTGCTTGAGCGGCGTTAAGGTAGAGAATGACTCAACCGTTGTTATCTCTACTGGCCTTTCCATACGCCGCCAAAAACACATCCACGGCGCTACTGATCTGGCGGTGAAGCTCCTCATCGCTGGGCGATTGACGTACACCCATGCTGACTTCTGTGACCAGCATACCTTGCCACATGCTGCACAGTTGGTCGGCGGCAAGGGTGTGCGCACCAAGCGTTAAATGCCCGGCGTTGGCCAGTCTTTCTAGCTTTTCCTGTAGCCATTGTTGCATGGCCCAGGGGCCTGCCTCGAAATAAGCCTTTAACAGCTCCGGGTACTGCTCGCCCTGGGCGCTCATTGCTCGCTCAACCGCCAGCACCTGGGGCTCTAATAAAAAGCGTACTAGGCTAATGCCGACCTCAATCAGCGATTGGCGCACTGCCTCGTGGGTGTCGGGCAGCTTATTTAATCCGTTGCGGATGGTCTCAGTTTCGCGGCGTATCACACTGCCAAACAGTGCCTCTTTGGTCACAAAGTGGCCGTAGACTGTAACTTTGGAAACCCCCGCTTCTCGGGCAACGGCTTCCATCGTTACCCCCTCTAAGCCGTGGCGGAAAAACAGACACGCCGCCGCATCCATCATGGCATTCCGTTTAGCCATATCCTTGGGGCGGCCAGCGCGGCGCTTTGGTTGAGGCGATGTAGGTTGAAAATCTGTCATGCGATGCAATCCATGCTCATCGAGCAAATAAATATTGAACGTACGCGTACAAATATTATAGTGAACGGTATCGTTCAAGAATAAACCATTTCGAGGCCATTATGGGTAGGTTATTAGCGTCTTCTTGGCGCCTCCGACTGGGCGGCACGCTGGCGGTGCTGTTGATGCTAGGTGCCACACTGGCGGCGGTGTCTTTCCTCTCCAGCCAGCACAGCAGTGCTCAGCAGGCCCACGAGCAAGGCTCTGATAACGCCCTGCTCCAGGTGGCGACAGTGGCCCTGGAGCAAGCCGAGCAACTGCAGCGAGATGTGCGCTTAACCGGTCGTGTGGTGGCGCGCCAGTCGGTATCGCTGGCGTTCGAACCCGCGGGGCGGGTTAGTGCTGTATCAGTAGACAGAGGCGATGCGGTTGAACAGGGGGATGTGCTTGCCACGCTGGATACCCGCCGATTGGAAAGCCGCTTAGCGGAGGTAGCTGCACGCAGTGAAGAAGCTCGTGCCAGCCTCGCCCTGGCTCAGCGCCAGGAGGAGCGTGAAGCACAGCTCAACCAGAATAACTTTGCCAGCCGCACGGCGCTGGATCAGGCCCGGACAGATCGACTCACCCTCCAGGCTCGCCTGGCGGCGCTAGCAGCCGAGCGCGATAGCCTTACCGCCGATTTGGATGACAGCACGTTAAAAGCGCCCTTTGCGGGGCGAGTGATTGAGCGCCATATCAGTGTCGGCAGCTTGGTGAGTAGCGGCACTACCGCTTTCGATCTTATCGACGTCGAGCAGTTAGAAGCGCATCTTGGCCTACCCGCAGCGCTGGCCGCGACGTTTGCTCCTAATGAGGCCGTTGAGCTGATGGTGAATGGTGAGGACGTCAGCGGCGAGGTACGTGCCCGGCTCCCTCAAGTTGATAGCGACAGCCGCACCCAGACGCTGGTGGTGTCACTGGAAGCCCCAGACCACGCCGTGCCCGGCGATCTGGCCGAACTGCGTTACACGATCACAGAGCCCGCAAACGGCTACTGGGTGCCGTTGGATTCTCTACAAGCCGCTGACCGTGGCCTGTGGAACGTATTGGTGGCCGAGCCGTTAGAGAACGATCACTACCGTGTGGCCCAGGCCAGCGTAGAGCTACTGCATAGCGAAGGCGACCAAGCCTTTGTGCGCGGCACGCTGGCGCCGGGCATGCGGCTGATTACCGGTGGTACCCACCGTGTAACGCCGGGCCAGCAGGTCACGCTAAGCGAGGAAGTGACCCATGAAGCGCCTTGAGTGGTTATTTAACCGTCGACTGTTAGCGCTCGCCCTGGGCCTTCTCATTGTCGCTGGGCTGTCGGCCATTCAAACGCTGCCACGCGCGGAAGACCCCCATTTAGTGGCGCGCATGGCCACCGTGCTGGCGCCTTTTCCTGGTGCGACCCCGGAGCAGGTCGAAGCGTTAGTGGCGCGTCCCATTGAGGATGAGCTGCGCACTATCGCTGAGATTAACGTGCTGGAATCCACCTCACGCCAAGGCATTGCGGTGATTAGCCTTGAGCTTGAGGACGAAGTGACTAACGTGACGCCGGTGTGGAGCCGCGTACGTGACAAGCTGGCTGATGTCGCCCCGACACTGCCTGACGGCGTGCAAACGCCGGAGCTGCTGGATGATCGAGGCTACGCCTTTAGCATCGTGGCCGCACTGCGCTGGACACTCGACTCCCCACCCAATGCCCAACTGATGGAGCGCTACGCCGAGCGCTTGGAAGCAGCGTTTAGAAACGTCCCTGGCACGGAGTATACCCACCGCTTTGGCGTGGCGGGGGAGCAGGTAGAGGTAAGGGTTAACCCGCTTGAACTGAACGCCTTGGGGCTCTCCGTAGGGCAATTAGCGGCCACGATTGAGGCAAGCGATGGACGACGTACCGCAGGTGAAGTGGTCACCGACGGCCACCGGCTGACGGTGGGGCTAAGCGGTGAGTTTGATGCGCTCGATAGGCTGCGCGAGATAGAAGTGGCAACTCGGCAGGGGCACACCGTAAGACTTGGCGAGTTGGCTGAGCTACGCCGGGGCGTGCAAGACCCGCCAGCCGCGGTGGCACTGCTTAACGGCGAACGAGCGGTGTATGTCGGCGCACGCATGGCACCCGGTCAGCGAATTGATAGCTGGGTGGAGAAAGCCCAGCAGCAGTTGGCGGTGTTCGCCGATGAGTTGCCTGTCGGTATCGCGGTTGAAGAGGTTTTCGAGCAGGCCAGTTACACCAACCAGCGCTTAAGTGACGTGGCTGGCAGTCTACTGATTGGGCTAGTGCTGGTGGTGGCGATTCTATTTCTGACCATGGGCTGGCGCTCGGCGGTGACGGTGGGGTTGGCGATTCCCGCCACGGCCCTGCTCACCCTGGCGTTCTTCAAGCCGCTGGGTATCGATATCCACCAGATGAGCATTACCGGCATTATCGTGGCGCTGGGGCTAATGGTCGACAATGCCATTGTGATGACCAACGCCCTGCGCGAGCGTTTTTTGAAAGGTGATTCAGCGCTTGCGGCTACCCGGGACACGCTGCGCCACTTAGCGGTGCCGCTGCTGGCCAGCACCTTAACCACCATATTGGCGTTTATGCCGATTGTGTTGATGCCTGGCCCAGCGGGGGAATTCGTAGGGCCCCTGGCCATGGCGGTGATGGTCGCGCTGGTAAGTTCTTATCTGGTTTCGTTGCTGCTGGTGCCTGCGCTGTCACCCATGCTGTTAGCCAGGGTCGCTGATAAACCACCAGCGCCTCGAAATAACGGCGTCAGTGGCATGCTCAAGCGCGGCTTCCGCCGTACGGTACGCAGCGCGCTGCGTCACCCCTGGGCCGCCATGATCATCACCCTGTGCGTGCCAGTGGGTGGCATGGCGTTGATGCCCACGCTGGACGTGGCGTTTTTTCCTCCTGCCGACCGCGACCAGTTTCACATTGAGGTGCGCCTGCCCCCCGCCAGCAGTATGGCCAACACCGAAGCACTGGCCCATGAAGTCGATGCCATGATTCGTGAGCTGCCGGGCATCGCCCGCGTCTCGGCGTTTGTAGGTGAAAGCGCGCCAATGATGTACTACAACGTGCTTACCAATGAGGATAACAACCCGGCATTTTTGCACCTGATTGTGGACACAGCGTCTTTACAAATCACTAACCAACGGGTGCCCGCCTTACAGCAGGCGCTCGATCGGCGTTTCCCCCAGGCCCAAAGCGTAGTGCGCAAGTATGAGCAGGGGCCGCCGTTTAAAGCCCCCATTGAACTACGTGTCTATGGTGATGACTTAGCAGTGCTTTCATCGCTGGGCCTTGAGCTAGCGGGCCTAATGCATCAACTGCCTCAGGTGACCCATGTGCGCGCTGGCATGCAGCGTGATTTGCCCAGGTTAACCCTGGATATCGACCACACCGCACTGAGTGATGTGGGGCTAACGCCGCAGCGGCTAGCGGAACAAGTGGGGGCCGCGCTCTCGGGGCAATCGGCCGGCATGCTGCTGGAGGACACCCAGCAACTGCCGGTGCGGGTGCGCTACGCCGATGAGTGGCGTACTAACGCTGAACAGCTGGCGGCGCTACGCTTGGTCAGCGACCAAGTGGCTGAGGGCCTGCCACTGGCGGCGGTGGCAGAGGTGTCGCTCACGCCTGCCTGGAGCGTGATTACCCGGCGTAACGCGGAGAGGGTGCAGTTGGTACAAGGGTACCTGGTGGCCGACGCTCTTCCGGCGGTCTCCATGGCCCAGCTGGATGCCAAGGTTCAGGCGGCGTTGGCGTCGGGAGCGTTTCAATTGCCTCCAGGTTACCGAATCGAAACCGGTGGTGAAGCCGCCGAGCGAGATGAAGCCGTGGGCAAGTTGCTTGCCTCGGTGGTGCTGTTGGTCATCGCCATGGTGGCCACCGTGGTATTGGCATTTAACTCTTTCCGCCGTGCCGCCATCGTATTTATTGCCGGCGCCCAGGCGATGGGTATGGGCATTGTGGCGCTGCTACTAAGCGGACATGCGTTTGGCTTTGTGATTATCGTCGGCATTATGGGGCTGGTAGGGGTAGCGATTAATGCCACCATTATCATTATTGCCGCCTTTGATGACGATGAAGCCGCCCGCCGAGGCGATATCGATGCCATGCTAGCGGTGATCAGTGGCCCCACCAGCCGGCATATCGTTTCGACCACGGTCACTACCTTTGCAGGCTTAATTCCGCTGATGTTGGCTACCGGCGGGCTATGGCCCCCGTTCGCGCAAACCGTTGGTTTTGGACTACTCTTAGCGACGCTGGTGTCGTTTTTCTTTACCCCCGCCCTTTATCGGCTATGGGTATCGAGACCTGCTGACGTTTAGCACCATAAGCGCACAACTATTTTACCAGGATGAGTCAATAGACCGTATCAACAATCGGTCAAAAACAACCGTCATAACCGACGGCTACAGCGGTTTATCGCGTGGCGAAAAGCCCATGTGGGAGGCCAATTGATTGGGCGACGGCGGCGATAGCCGCCCTTAGACTGCCGGGGCAACGGTGCCCCTATCATCACGAGCTAAAGCTCCCTCCCACTAGTCAAGCTGCCCTTAGCCTCCTCAGGTTGGCAGCTTGAACGTTTTGGTGGTTTTAGCCTATAGCTGATTAAACCCGGCGAAGCAGGCTTAAGCCGGGTCGCGATCTATAGCAAACGCTGACCATGCCTGACGAACGGTCATAATTTCCAAACGATTGATGTTGATATGGGCGGGCAGCGTGGCCAAGTAGTAAAGCTGCTCGGCAATATCTTCCGCTTGAAGTGGCGTCGTACCCCGGTAAAGTGCATCCGAAGCGGCCTGGTCGCCTTTCGTTCTGACCAACGTGAACTCGGTTTCTGCCATGCCGGGCGCTAGATCAGTGACCCGCACGCCAGTACCTAATAGATCACAGCGCAGGTTATAGCTGAACTGTTGAACAAAGGCTTTCGATGCGCCATACACATGCCCGCCTGGATACGGCCACTGACCCGCCACCGAGCCGAGATTGAGAATACTCGCGCCTTTACCGGTTTTCAGCAGCAGCGGCAGCGCCGCGTGTGTCACATTGACCAACCCGGTGATATTGGTGTCGATCATGGTGTGCCAATCCTCCAGCGCCACCTTTTGCGCCGGTTCCGGTGCTAACGCTAACCCTGCATTATTAATCAGGCAGGTGAGCGGCAGAAACTCCTCTGGCAGATCACTAATCGCCGCTGTTACCGCGTCACTGTCACGGACATCCAGCGCCAGTGTTAGCACGGGCACCTGCTTGGAAAGCTCCTCCTCAAGTGCTTTGAGGCGCTCTACGCGTCGCCCGGTTAAAATCAATGACCAGCCCGCTTTGGCAAAGCGCTGGGCAGCCGCTTTGCCAAACCCTGACGTCGCTCCGGTAATAAGTACGCTAGGCATTGCAATCTCTCCACGTTATTCAAGCTATTTAAAGGCAAATAATTAAAGGCGATGGGCGCGTTCTTACATCACTGTAAGCAACGCTGGTTCAAGCCTTTAGGGCCAGTTCGTGCCTGTTACTGTGACATCGCTGTTTTCCAATGCGCCTGTCCCGTTGGCACGTAACGACTGGCCCTACAGCCTAACCGGTTGACTCACTAGGCTGGCAAGCACGCTTTTTCTTAATGGATTAATTAGGGTGCTTGCTATGAATACCAATATTGCCGCTTCACATCCACCCGAAAGCGGTGTGGATAATACTTATGTACACACCTTAGACCGCCAGTATGTGTTCCACTCCTGGGCCCAGCAAGGCAGTTTAGACCCTATGGTGATTGCAGGGGCTGAAGGGTGTCGCGTGTGGGACTATGTGGGGCGCTCGTATCTGGATTTTAGTAGCCAGTTAGTCAATACCAATATTGGCCATCAGCACCCCAAGGTGGTAAGCGCGATTCAAGCCCAGGCCGCAAGCCTGTGTACCATTGCCCCAGCCCATGCCAACCTAGCCCGGGGCGAAGCGGCCAAACGTATTATCGCTAAGGCGCCCGCTGGGTTTAGTAAGGTGTTCTTCACCAATGCGGGCGCGGATGCCAATGAAAATGCTATTCGCATGGCGCGTCTTTATACCGGGCGAAGCAAAATCCTTTCCGCCTACCGCTCCTATCACGGCAATACCGGTTCAGCGATTGCCGCCACCGGCGATTGGCGGCGTGTGCCCAACGAGTATGCCAGCGGCCACGTGCACTTCTTCAACCCTTACCTCTATCGCAGCGAGTTTTGGGCACGCAATGAAGAGGAGGAGTGTGATCGGGCGCTGCAACACCTGCGCCGGGTGATTGAGTGCGAAGGTGCTAATGCGGTCGCGGCCATCCTGTTGGAAACCATTCCCGGTACTGCTGGCGTGCTGTTACCCCCGAAGGCGTATCTTCAGGGGGTTAGAAAACTCGCCGATGAGTTCGGTATTGTACTGATTCTCGATGAAGTGATGGCTGGCTTCGGTCGCACGGGGCGCTGGTTCGCCTTTGAGCATTACGATATGGCGCCGGACTTAATCGTTTTCGCCAAAGGGGTGAACTCGGGCTATGTACCCGCCGGGGGCGTGATTATCTCTGAACCCATCTCACGCTATTTCGATGACCACTTTTTTGTCGGCGGCCTAACATATTCCGGCCACCCGCTGGCAATGGCGGCGATAGTCGCGACCCTGGATGCGATGGAAGCTGAGGGCGTGGTTGAAAACGCTGACGCGGTGGGTAATGGCCCGTTAGCCGCAGGCTTGCAACAGCTTGCCGAGCGCTATGCCATCATCGGTGATTGGCGGGGTGTTGGTGTGTTTCATGCTTTGGAGCTTGTCAGCGACCCGGTTTACAAAACGCCACTGCCAGGAGCGGAAGTATTAAAACTCAAGCAGCAATTAATGGAAAACGGGCTGCTGGTCTTTACCGTAGAGAACCGCCTCCATGTGGTGCCGCCGTGTATCATAACGGCCGCTGAAGTAGAGGAGGGATTAGCCATCTTAGATCGCGTGTTGAACAACTATACGGCATCACGCTAGATGATAGGTTAAGTACTCAGGGCGTTATCGTAGGCGAGGCCCAGGCGCTGTATGCCTGGGTCGATACGCTCTCTTTCAATCGCACCAAACCCTAAGCGGAAAAAGCGCCGCGGCGGGGCGGCATCGAAGAAGTGCTGGAAGCCGGGTTCAATCAGCACACCCCGCTGTGCGGCATGCCAGGCTAGCCGCTGAGTATCGATGCTAGCATCCGCTTCCATCCAGAAGGCGCTGGAGCGATTGCTGCTATGGCTGAGGCAGCCGGGCAAGGCCTGATCAATGGCAATGCGCATCGCGTCCCGCCGCCGGTCGATCTCCTCTACGTGAAGTTTGAGGTAGCGCTCGTAATAGCCTTGAGAAATAAACTGTGCCAGCTGGTGTTGTAACGCGGCGGGTGGGTGTCGGTACATCATGCGGCGCAGCGCTCGCAGCTCGTCGATCACTTCGGCATCGGCTACTACATAACCCATGCGCAGCCCCGGCGAGAGTGCTTTGGATAAACTGCCCATGTAGATGATTCGCGCGCTCTGGGCACTGGCTTTGAGCGCTGGCAGCGCGAACTGGTCGCCATGAATCTCAGCGTCGTAGTCATCCTCAATCACGATTTGGTCGCGATGGGGTAGCTGGGCCAGCAATGCCTCGCGCCGCTCGCGGCTCATGGTCACCCCTGTGGGCACCTGATGACTGGGCATGACGTACAGATAGTCACACTGCTGAGACCCCTCAAGGCGCATGCCTTGCGTATCCATGGTTTGGAATTGCAGGCTGGCGCCGCGCTGGGCAAATACATTCATTGCCTCGCGGTAACCGGGAGATTCCAGGGCTACGCGGGTGCCCCGATGGCAGAGCAGTTGTGCGATCAGATAGAGCGCATTTTGCGTTCCCATGGTAATCAAAATCTCTTCTGAGCGAGCAAAAATTCCCCGGCGCGGCAAAATACGTTTGCGCAATTGCTCAATCAGGAGCGGGTCGTCCTGGTCAATACGGTCGCGCAGCCAGGGTTTATCGCGTTGCGAACTCAATAAGCGCCGAGAAACATCGTGCCATTGGGCTAACGGAAAGAGTCGCGTATCTAACTGGCCGTAAATAAATGGATAGGCATATTCTGACCAGTTACTGGGTTTGAGGATGCCTTGGAAGTCTGTAGGGCGCTGAATAATCCGCTTGCGCCAATTTAGTGCGGTTGTCGCGTCGTCATTTAGCTCAGGTAACCCTGATAAGTGCGACGTTAATGGGGAATGCCCCTCGTTATAGTCAGGGTGCAAAAAATACCCACTTCTTGGGCGACTAATCAGATAACCATCTTCGACCAGTTTTTCATAAACGATCGCCACCGTATTACGCGAAATACCCAGCTGTTGCGAAAGCTTGCGGCAGGAGGGCAGCGCATCTTCGCTAGGTAAACTCCCCATGCGAATCGCTTCCAGCAGCGTTTTGCGTAGCTGTTCTTGCAGGCACGGGCCAGCGTTAGGGTCGACCTCAAGACACAGCGTTGTCATGCACATCTCCTCTTCAAAATCCTGGCTGTATAGCTCATTCACTCAAGCACCTCTCTAACGGAAGCATCTTTCGTGCCAGTTCTCATGTCGGCAATGGCTAGCGGTAACTGTCCTTTTAATTTGCGCTAACTGGCTCTAATCGCTGAGAGGATAAAAATCTAGGGTGAAGTCAGCTTCTGCATATCGCCCAACTGTTTGCAGACCCACTGCAAACGCAAAGGCGAGCGATGTTTTGACTGCTTTTTTGAAACGTATTTTTCTAAAAGCGTATTTTTGAAAACCTATTTTCAAAAACTTAGGGGATATCGGACGATGAAAAAAATAACTGCCTTAGCTTCCGCATTAAATCTTGGCGCACTTGCGTTAAGTGCTTCATTGACCGTTTCCGCTGCGGATTTAGACGAAATAGAGAGCCGTGGCTATATGAGCGTGGCCACCGAAGATAACTACGCGCCGTTTAACTTTATGAGTGGCAGCGACCCGGATGGCTTTATCAAAGACATCTTGATTGAACTGGAAGAGTACGCTGACTTCGAAGTCCGCCAGGATATTTTGCCTTGGACGGGGCTATTGGCGTCGGTTTCATCGGGCCAATACGATATGGCACTTACCGGCGCGTCGGTGACCGACGAACGCCTGCGGGTGTTTAACTACGCGCCGCCGTTTGCCTCTGCCCAACACTTCTACATCAAGCGCGCGGGCGATGACCGTATCAACAGCGTCGAAGATTTAAGCGGCATGACGCTGGGGGTTCAAGCGGGCAGTGCTCTGCTATCGCGCCTGCCAGAGCTGGAGGTAATGCTGGAAGAGAGCGGTGGCGAGCTGGGCGAAGTGATGCAGTATGAGGCCTATCCAGAAATCTACGCTGACCTGGCCAACGGTCGTGTTGATTACGTCATCAACTCCATCGTGCCAGTTAATGACCTGATCCGTGAGCGGCCTGATGTATTTGAAGCGGGTCAAGCCGTTTCCGGCCCAGGTTTCGTGGCCTGGCCGATGCCTAAAGACAGTCCAGAACTGCTGACCTATATCACCGACTTTATGAGCCACCTACGTGATTCTGGCCGCCTAGCCGAGCTGCAGGAAAAGTGGTTTGGCGAGTCCTTTGATGACCTGCCGACAACCCCTATCACCTCAGTGGAAGAGTTCCACGAAATGGCCGGTATGTAAGCCATCACATTCGCCTGCCGCCCAGCCTGGGCGGCGGTTTTCTTATCGCGAATTAGGGGGTGAGCATGGACAGTAGCGCATGGGGGCTTCTCATCCAGGGCGCCTGGACAACGCTTTGGATATCCGGCATATCCATTGCCATCGGTGTGGTAATGGGATTGCTGATTGCCTTGTTAAGAGTGGCCAAAATCCCCGTTCTGCATCAACTGCTAGGCGTTTACATCAGCCTGGCAAGGGCCACGCCACTGGTAACGCTGGTGCTGTTTATATTCCTAACCGCACCGACCATGGGCGTTAATCTCAACCGCAATGTGGCCGGTATTATCGCGTTAACCCTCAATACCACTGCTTTTAACGCTGAAATCTGGCGCTCTGCCTTTAACAACTTCTCCAAAGAGCAGCGTGAAGCGGCCCTGGCGATTGGCATGACCCCATGGGTCTATTTCCGCCGCATTATGCTGCCACAAATTACCATTACCAGCCTGCCGGGCTTGGTCAACGAGATGTCGTTCCTAATCAAAGGCAGTCCCGCCATTGCCGTCATCGGCGTGGTCGACCTTACCCGTGTGACCAACCGTATTTCAGCGGTTACCTACGACCCACTGCCACCCATTTTAGCGGCTGCGGCGCTGTATATGCTGATTATCAGTCTGTTGGTGTGGTTTCAACGTGTGGCTGAGCGCAAAGCCAGCCGGCTGGCCGTCTAAGGTGGTCGTTTAGGGAGTCTCTATGAGCAACTGGGAAATTCTTTGGTCATCTTACGATGTGTTTTTAAGCGGCTTTTATAACACCTTAAAGCTATTTGGTTTATCCGCTGTCTTGGCTTTTTTAATGGGTAGCGCCATGGTGTTTTTATTGGAGGGGTCTCGCCCACGGTTAAAGATTCCGCTGCGGATTTTTATCGATGGCATGCGCATGCTGCCATTTTTGATCCTGGCCTACCTGCTGTATTACGGCCTGCCCAGTGCAGGCATCCGCATGAGCGCCTGGACGGCCGGGATTATCGCCCTGGTGATCTACCACGGTGCATACTTCGCGGAGATTCTGCGCGGCTGCCGGGCTACCTTCGCCCAAGGGCAGGTAGAGGCCGCCATCGCCCAAGGATTTTCGCAGCCCCAAATGTTTATGCGCATTATCTTGCCGCAGCTGATTTTGAAAACCCGCGGCTTGCTGGGCAATCAACTGATTATCCTGCTCAAAGATACTGCCTTTCTGGTGATTATCACCGTGCGCGAACTCACCGCGGCGGCGAGCAGCCTGTCGAGCACCTACTTCATTCCCATGGAAGCATTCATCGTGGTGATTGGCTTCTACTGGCTGATCAGTATTGGTTTAGAACTGTTTATCAAAATGATTGGCCGTTTTGGCGCCAAGCGAGGATTCGAAAATGCCTGAGACCGCCGCTGTTAGTATTCGTAACCTTTCCAAAAGCTTCGATGGCACTGAAGTGCTGCGGGATGTATCGCTGGAAGTTCAGCCCGGCGAAGTGGTGAGTATTTTGGGCTCATCAGGTTCGGGTAAATCTACCCTGCTGCGCTGCATTAACTGGCTTGAGCAACCCGACCGGGGCGACATCCGTATTGCCGGTGATCGCATTGGCGTGAGTGACACTGGAAAACCGATGTCGCGTCGTGAGCTGGCAGGCATGCGAGCGCGCTTGGGCATGGTGTTCCAGGGCTTTAACCTCTGGCCTCATTTAAGCGTGCTGCGTAATGTCACCGAAGCGCCTGTTCATGTTCAGGGGCTAAGCAAAACCGAAGCTGACGAGCGAGCGATGGCGCTGCTCGAAAAAGTCGGTATGGCCGACAAACGCGAACAGTACCCCTACACGCTTTCCGGCGGGCAAAAGCAGCGGGTAGCGATTGCCCGGGCTCTCGCCATGCAGCCCAAGGTGATGCTGTTCGATGAGCCCACTTCAGCCCTCGACCCTGAGCTGGTGGGGGAAGTGCTTGGGGTCATCAAAGACCTCTCCAAAGAGGGCTACACCATGGTGCTGGTGACCCACGAAATGGAGTTCGCCCGGGCAGTCTCCGATCAAGTGGTCTTCCTGGATAAAGGCATCATTATTGAAAAGTCCCACCCCAGCGAGTTCTTCGAGAACCCTAAAACCGACCGAGTAAGGCGCTTTTTGGAACTTGAGGCGCCAGCGGTGTGAGTCAAGCATTGATCTCAGCGAAATTGAGCGGGATATCGCTAACTGGAGAGCATCTAGGCTGACAGAAGGGGCAGCGTTGCACTAGACTGAGATATACATACACAGGAGGCGCTTTATGGGCACCCCACTGGATCCGATCATCAGCGAATTTGAGACGCAGGAGCAGGCAGACAGCTACCAACGCTGGTTCCGCGAGCGCGTACAAGCCAGCCTGGATGATCCCAGGCCTTCAATTCCCCACGATGACGTGATGGGTGAAATGCGTGAATTGATCGCTAAACGTCGCGATGCTGCTAGTTGAGTGGCGCCCCCAAGCCCGCGAATCGCTGTGGGCGATCCTCGACTATCTCAGCCAACGTAACCCCTACGCCGCCGAAGCACTTTATCAAGCCATTGAAGAAGCGACCGAGGCGCTACCTCAGCATCCATACCTGTATCGCCCAGGTCGTGTGGTTGGTACCCGAGAAGCCGTGGTGCACCCAAACTATATTGTGGTTTACCGCTTAGCAGCAGGCTGTATTGAGATCGTTAACGTCCTGCACGCACGCCAGGAATACCCTTAGCTAATAATTACCCCAACTGCCTGCGCCAGCGGTTCTCAATGGTATCCAGCTCTGCCGGGCCGTAGTGCGCATGATCATGCGCTCCGTAGTAGGCCCATAATTGATCACCGTAATCGAAGTGCCACCATTCGCTGGGTAGGTTGGTGAAGCCTTGTTGATGCAGGGTGTGATACAGCAGGCGGCGGTTATCCCGCGCCTTATGTTGCTGCGGGGTAAGCATTTCCAGCGTTTCGAAATAGTCGCTATGGGAGGCGGGAATCGCTTCATCAAATAGGGTGCCCATATCCAGCGGCAGGCCATCGGCATCACAGAGCGTGACATCGACGGCGCCGCCGGTGAGGTGCGGGCTGGGGGCTAAAGGGTCGCGGCTGGGTACCGATACGAACTCCCGCGTGCGTTCCAATAGCTCCGCTTCGCTGAGATCTGGATGGTGGTGGTGGATGGCTTCATTAAGGGTATCAAACAAGTACTGCTGCACCCGCCATGGCCGCCAGCCATCTAGTACGATTAAACCGATGCCGTCGGGTAAGCTGCGTGCTGCAGCGAGTAGCGCGCGATAAACCCCCTCACGAACGAAACACTCCGGTACTGCACCTGGAATGCCCAGCCTAGCATAGGCGGGGAACACGCTGACCGGTGCCGGGGCGAGGCTCATCGGTACCAGGCGCTCGCCGTTATCTTTAATGGGCGCACGGCGCAGCTTTTCCCAGCAGGGGGCAGGGTGGCTGGGGATAGGCGGCAAGGCCTTCAATAGTGTGTTCAAAGGCATCATGTTATCCAAGGAGGGTGTTATCAAAATTGAGTCGGCAGCCATAGCGTCAGCGATGGAAAAAGGATTAATAGAATAAGTACCGCAATCGCTGTTAGCACAAAGGGCCAAATGGTTTTGAACAGCGACACAATCTCTAGGCGACTAACCGCGGCGGCCACGAATACACAGGCGCCAAGCGGTGGCGTGATCAAAGCAATGGTAATGTTCAGTGTGATGATGACGCCCAGATGAATGGGGTCGATACCTGCCATCATCGCCACTGGCGCAAAGATAGGCGTCAGTAGCACCAACGCTAACACCTCCTCCATAAACATGCCTGTTATAAAGGTGATGGCACTAAGTAGCAGTAGGATTAATACGGCGTTATCTATGTACGGAGATAAAAGCGAGACAAATTGCGCAGGCACTTGCGCATAGGAGAGCAGCCAGCTAATGGTCGCCGAGGCCGCCATGATGAGAAAAATCGCCGAGGTTAAGCGTGCCGTATCGAGGATGGCTTGCCAGCACTGTTTAAAGCGTAATCCTCCCAGCACAAAGCCGCATAAGGCCACATACAGCGCTGTCAACGCACCCGATTCTGTAGGCGTAACGAAGCCCAGCACGATACCAGCAACAATAATAAAGGGAGCGATAAGCGCGGGCAGAGCGGCTGCGAAGGCTATGCCAAGTTGGCTGATCGAGGGCAGTTGACCACTTTTAGGTAGTCGGTGGTGCCAGGCATACCAGGCGTTCATGCCCATAAAGGCAACCCCCAGCAGCAGACCTGGCACCACGCCCGCCAGAAATAGGTCGCCTACTGAGGTGTTGGTCAGTGAGGCGTAGAGGATCATAAAGATACTGGGTGGAATAATCGGGCCGATCAGCGAGCTACCAGCGGTCAACCCAGCGGCAAAGGCCCGTGAGTAGCCCTCTTTCTCCATGGCAGGTACTAACAGCGACCCCAGTGCCGAGGTGTCCGCCACCG
The DNA here is from genome assembly GCF_020595105.1 of Halomonas sp. FeN2. Taxonomy (NCBI): domain Bacteria; kingdom Pseudomonadati; phylum Pseudomonadota; class Gammaproteobacteria; order Oceanospirillales; family Halomonadaceae; genus Halomonas; species Halomonas sp. FeN2. The sequence continues at coordinate 1,800,533 of NZ_CP074200.1, read as the reverse complement.
CTGAGCCATTGACGCCAGCGAAGAAAACGCTCGACACCACATTGACGTGGCCCATGCCGCTCCGCAAGTGGCCCACTATCAGGCGGGCGAACCCCATCAAGCGCTCGGTTAAGCCACTGACGTTCATCAGGTTGCCAGCGAAAATGAATAGCGGAATAGCCATTAAGGAGAACACATTGATACCGCTAAAGAATTGCTGGGGCAGCATACGTGGAATCATCGGGGGGTCGACAAACAGAAAGCCCACTATCGCCGTGGTCAGCAGCGCGATGAAAAGAGGAAGCCCAAGCAGAACGTGGCCGAGGAAAACCGCCAGCATCGTCACAATCATAAGGAGTCTTCAACGGTCTTCATAGAGAGTCCTCAACGGTTGTGGATGGAGAGTCCTCAACGGTTTTAAGCGGCGCGGGGCCATAGAGAAGCGCATGCCAAGCCAGTAATAAAAAGCCAACGGGTAGCGAGAGGAGGGGCACCGTGCGGCTAATGCCGAGCCCAGATGTGGTAAACATGCTGACCGAGAGTGCATAGCGATAGCTGACCCAGGCACCCCCCCGCTGCAATCACCAGGGTGATCAGCCACTGGTACACGTTCAAACAACGCGCCTTTCATGAAACACAGGAAATAGGGCCGGTAAGGTTCCAGCCCCTATTGTTATGTTGACTATGCAATACCTAAAGCCGCGCCTGAGCGAACCTTTTCGGAGGATCACAGCAAGCGCGGTTGTTGTGTTGGGTCTAGATTAGCGATTTGGTGGCTTGCTGAGAGTGGACGTTTGTATCCTGTACTGCATCCGCCAGCATATCCGCGGTGATGGCGGAGAGCGTCCAGCCCAGGTGGCCGTGGCCGGTGTTGTAGAACACCGTGGGCAGTTTGCCGGGGCCGACTTTGGGCAGCATGTTGGGGAGCATCGGGCGCAGCCCCGCCCAGGGCACAACACGGCGGGTGCTGACGCCGGGGAAGCACTCTTCCACCCAGCGGATTAGCGGGCGGATACGGTTGTCGCGGATATCGCGGTTATAGCCGTTAAACTCGGCGGTGCCGGCGATACGGAAGCGGTCATCGCCCAGGCGGCTGGTCACCAACTTGGTTTCGTCATCCAGCAGACTCACGGTGGGGGCTGCCTGCTGTGAGGCGGCATCATCAAGCTGCACGGTGATCGAATAGCCCTTTACCGGGTAGATATTGACCCTGTCGCCCAGCTTGGCGGCCAGGGCGCGGCTGCCTACGCCTGCGCATACCACCACGCTATCAAAGGTTTCGCGCACCGGTTCAGCGTTAGCCTCGCCTTCAAGGGTGGCGGTGATCCAGGCGTGCTGTTCGTCTGCGCCGATATCCTGCACGTTGTGGCCATATTTAAGCGTTACGCCGCGGCGCTCGGCGGCTTGAGCCAGGCCGTGGGTAAACTTATGAATATCGCCGGTGGCATCGCTTTCGGTATAGAAGCCGCCGTAGTAGCTGCCCGCCAGAGTAGGTTCGATGGCGCGCATCTCGTCGGGGGTGACCGCCCGGCGCTCCAGTCCGCCTTTGCTAAGCAGCTGCGATACCTTGGCGGCGTGGTCATAGCCCGCTTTATCGCGGTAGATATGCAAAATCCCTTTCTGCTTGAGGTCAAAATCGATCTGCTCGTCTTTTGCCCACTGAAACAGGTGCTCTCGGGCGGCAATGGCCAGGCGGGCGGTTTCGGTAGTGTTGGCAGCGTAGCGGGGGATCGAGGCGATAAACTCGCCAAACCAACTGAGCTTGTGCCAGCTTGGGCGGGGATTGACCAGTAGCGGGGCGTCGTTTCTGAGCATCCAGCGCAGGCCCTTGATCACGGTTGGCCAGTGGTTCCACACTTCGGCATTGGAGGCCGATAGCTGGCCGCCGTTGGCGAATGAGGTTTCCATGGCGGCGTAGCGATGCTTTTCAAAGACGGTGACGTCATAGCCACGTTTGGCCAGGGCGTAGGCGCTGGTAATGCCGGTGATACCACCACCGATAACGGCAATGCGTTGCATAACTCTCTCCAGATTGTATGAGCGTCGGGGATCCCGCCTAACGGCGTAGCTGCTGCTGGGCGTACCCCTTCCGTCATGGAACCTGAGAGATTCGCGCATCCGTGAGGGGCGCTTGCTCCTTCGGTGGGCTGAGTGACGCAGTCATCAGCCGCTCTTCGGAAAGTGATGGTGATAGCGGTCCGGTTGCCTGAGAGTTTCCGGGGCTGTTGCTCCTTCGGCGCTGGCGTCATCGCTAGCGATGCGCCAAGCTCTCCCGCTATTACATTGCTGCTGGCTTTTAATTAAACAGTTTTTAATGTGATTAGTTTTACGCGATCAGTTTTAGCATGGAAGACGACCATAGTCGTGAACGCTTATTCCACGGGCCGGGCACGCTGGATGATTGCCGCGCAATCCAGCCCGGTGGGCAGCGTGCCTGTATTGAGGCCACTGCGGTCGGCAAGCCGACCAGCGCAGAATGCATCAGCCACGTAGGCAGGGGCGTGCTGCACCATCAGGGCGCCCTGTAACGCTAGGGCCATGCCGTCCGCCAACTGCCGGGCGCGGTACTGGAGCGCTTGGGTATCCTGCATCTGCCGCTGTAATTGGTGGATAAAGCGGTCAAGATGCCCATTGGCGCCCTGCGCTTTGGCAAGTTCGGCGAAGTAGGCGTCGAGCACTTCGGGCTGTTTTTCAATCGCGCGCAGGATATCCAAACACTGCACATTTCCGCTGCCTTCCCAAATGGCGTTGATGGGCGACTCGCGGAACAGGCGCGCCATTATGTGGGTCTCCATTACCCCGCTTCCACCAATCACCTCCATTGCTTCGTAAGCGTGGTGGGGCGTGCGCTTACAGATCCAGTACTTGCCGACGGGGGTGGCGATTCGCGAAAGCAGGCGCTCATGCTCGTTGTCCTGATGATCCATGGCTCTGGCCATGCGCAGCATTAAGGTAGTGGCGGCTTCGCTCTCAATGGCCAAGTCAGCAAGCACATTTTGCATCAGCGGCTGGTCGCTTAGGCGCGCCCCAAAGGCATGGCGATGAGAGGCGTGGTGAATGGCTTGGGCGGTGGCTTGGCGCATGCCGGCAGCTGAGCCAATCATGCAGTCGTAGCGGGTCATGGCGACCATCTCAATAATGGTGCGCACGCCGCGGCCTTCATCGCCCACCATCCAGGCAAAGGCACCCCGCAGCTCGGTCTCGCTGGAAGCATTCGATACGTTGCCCATTTTACGTTTTAGCTGCTGTATATGAAGCGGGTTCTTACTGCCGTCGGGCCGCCAGCGCGGCAGCAAGAAACAGCTCAAGCCGCCGGGCGCCTGGGCGAGTACCAGAAAGGCATCGCACATTGGTGCGGAGACAAACCATTTATGCCCCACCAGCTCAAAAGCTTCACCCGGCCCGCTTTGATCAATCGGGTAGGCGCGAGTGGTGTTCAAACGCACATCGGAGCCGCCCTGCTTTTCGGTCATTGCCATGCCGAGAGTGAGGCCCTGTTTCTCATAATAAGGGACGTTGCGCGGGTCGTAATGTGGGGCGGTGACTTTATCGCCCCACTCTACGAGCAAGCTGGGCTGGTGGCGAAGCGCTGGCAGGGCGGCAAAGGTCATGGTAATCGGGCAGCCATGGCCTGCTTCTACCTGGGCCTGTAAAAAATAGCGGGCGGCACGGTTAACATGCGCACCGGGCTTAGGTTTTCTCCAGGGGCTGGCATGCAAGCCGTGCTCTATCGCCGTTTGCATAAGTTGATGATAGGCGGGATGAAACTCGATCAAATCGACCCGATGGCCTTGCCGGTCGTGGGTCGCTAACTGGGGTGAGTAACGGTTGGCCTCAACCCCTAAGGCAATCGCCTCGGCGGATCCCGCCCACTGACCAAATGTCTTGAGTGGGGCATCGTCGTCAGACCCGCTTTCGCGGTTAACGCCTTCCTGAAGTGCGCGATCAGCCGTATAGCTATTGTAGTTTGCAAGCGGCGGCGGCTGGTTTTCCACCTGATGGGTATTAGCTTGGAGTTGATCGGCCAGGGGGTAATGATGGTTCATAGCTGGCACCTAGCGCGTAACGAGGATATAGGGTGATTGTTTCAGCTAATGTTTTACGGCTCATATATTTTGGAGCGTTTATGAGAGCGTAGTTGCTGGACGGAAAAGTCGCTAAAAACGGAGGGCGAAAAGGGGGAGGGATGGGTCCTGCTTTGCTCAGTCAGCGTATTTAACCGACAATGCCGCTTATCCTTCTCAGTCATGGTTACTATCGATGCAAGCAAACGCGATGCAGACAAACGGATTTTTTGACGAAATTGGCGAAACGATCGGTGAAGCCATCCGCGTGGTGGTGGAGTTTCTGCTGGGTATTTTCACCAACTTCTTCGGTGCGTTCGGCGATTTCATCGATGGTCTAACGCGCTCGCTGGGGATCAACGATTCCTTTTTCAGCATTGCCGTCTTAGTGGTTGGGCTACTGATCCTGTGGGGCGGTTTGCGCGCTTTTCTGCGTGGCTCGCTAATCGGCGGTATTGTACGTACCGTATTGGGTCTGTTTATTCTTTCATGGTTGATGATGTAGACACACTAAGAGGGGTAGTAGATGAAGCAGTTTGCGTTGGTCGCCTACGATTACACTGATGTAGGTGCCTTAAACCGCCGCTTGGCTTGTCGCGAGCCGCACTTGGAGGGGCTCCGTACTCTCTATCGGTCGGGTAATTTCGTAAGTGGTGGGGTGGTGCTGAACGATGAAGGTAAAATGATCGGTTCAAATGCACATTTCAGATTTGCTACTCGAGAAGATTTAGAGGCTTGGCTGGCGCAAGAGCCTTATATGACTGAGCGTGTCTGGGAGCGGGTCGATATACGCGAAGTTAAGCTGTTTGATCCCTCTGTATAGTATGACGAACGAACTCGGGTATTGTTTATAAGAAATGTCATAAAATAATGCCCCCCGTTTCTCTCCTTGGTTAACACCCCATACACTGATGATGAGCAATCGCGTTCCCCTTGAGTCAGTTTCATCAGAGGCATGATAGATTGTCATTTGCTTATTTGGTGCATTTTGGCATCATTTGCACTCATTTTGTGCAAAGCGAGTGTAATGAAAACTTATCTTGGCAAGATGCGGGGGCAGCCAGTCAAACGTGCCTGGGTAGGCTGGCAGGATGCTTTTTGGTCATGGGTCGGAGCCTTTACCGGTATGGCGGTTATTTGCTGGTTAAGCTCGGCGTGGCTGTCACAACAACTGCTCATTGTAGGCTCCTTCGGCGCAACCTCGGTGCTCATCTATGCGGCACCTGAAAGCCCTTTTGCCCAGCCCAGCCATGTACTGTTTGGCAGCGTGCTCTCCGCGGGTATTGGCGTTGCTTGCTTCCAACTGCTGGGAGCGACTCCGCTCTCAATGGCGCTGGCCGTATCACTGTCGGTGCTGGGTATGCAGCTAACCCATACGGTTCACCCACCGGGAGCCGCGGCGGCCCTGATTGCGGTCGGCGGGGGCGCCAGCGTTCATCAACTGGGGTGGTGGTATCCGCTTTTGCCAATCGGAGCGGGCAGTATAGTGATGCTGGTAATCGCCATACTGGTCAATAACCTTGCCCGGCATCGTCGTTATCCACGCTACTGGTAGTGTTAAAAGCGGCTCAACTGCTGCTCCAGAGCAAAGATATGGGCGTCTTTGGCACCTAGCTCCCGAAGCGCCTTGGCGAGGTTGACCAAGTAGTCGCGGTTGGGGCCGCTGGGGCCGTGGGCGTTGGCAATTTGCTGGGCGATCTCGTCAAGCGGTGCGTCGCCCAAAAAGGCCGGGTTGTCATCGCTGGCCAGATAAATAAGCCCTTCGCTCTGTTCGGTTCCGCTACTCTCCTCAGCAACAGGCGTCTTCTCATCCATAAACGTTAGCAGTACTTTTTCCCGCAAATAGCCGTTCTTCTCCCGCACATCCAACGGCGCGAGCACTTCCGGGGCAATGCGGTAGGCCATGCCGTGGCAAATCGAATCTTTGGCGCGGATCAGCGTTGCCACCCGCCCAGGTGCTTCAGGCGTGCCGCGGTGATCATGGGAGCCCTGCCAAAATCGCCGCTCCCAGCCGTGTATATACGCCGGGCGGCGCTCCAGGTAGGCAAAGTCAGCCTTCCAAATCAGCGAGCCGTAGCCGAATAGCCATATAGCCGCATGGCCTTCGAAGAAGTTTCTTTGCTGGTTAAGTGCAGTGGTATCAAGCATCGTTATCAAGCAACATATCGTTATCAAATAGCATCGTGGGCGACACCCGTGGTAAAGCCGCCATCTTACCATGCCACTGATGATCACTGACCCGACAGCTCACTCAACCCCAATTAGTAGAGGCAAGCATGCGCGCGATTTTTTTAGTGGATAACGGCTCGCTACGAGCGCAGGCAACGCTGAATTTACGCCACGTGGCGGCTTCGCTTAGCGAGTTGTTAGGCGAAACCGTACAGGCGGCCTCGCTGCTGCACTCCAACAAGATCCCAGCAGAAGAGGTGGGAGGCATTCCCGCCACTACCCTTGGCCCCGCCGCTGAACGCAGTGCCGAACAGGGAGCAACGGAGATCATCGTACTGCCGTTCTTTTTTGGTCCCAGCAAAGCGCTGACGGGCTATCTGCCCGAGCGTATGGCCACACTGCAGGAGCGCTTTCCCCAGGTTAAAGTGCGCGTAGCCCAACCCTTGGTGGATGAGTTCGGCGATAACGACCTGCGTTTAGCACAGTTGCTGGCCGATAACGTGCGCGACAAGCTTCGGCCAGGTGCTAAGCCGCATGTGGCGCTGGTGGATCACGGCAGCCCGATCCCTGAAGTCACTGCCGTACGCAACCGCCTGGCGGGGCAGCTAAGCGTGCTGTTAGCCGATGACGTAGCGTGTGTTGCCGCTGCCTCCATGGAGCGGCGCGAGGGCGATGAGTACCGCTTTAACGAGCCGCTGCTGGAAAACTTGCTGGTGACACCCGAGTTCAAGACAGGCCCGGTTATCTTGGCGATGCTGTTTCTTTCGCCGGGGCGCCACGCCGGGGAGGGCGGCGATATTGCCGAGATTTGCGCGGCGGCTGAACAGCAGCATCCAGGGCTTTCCGTTACCACGACCAAACTGGTGGGTGAACATCCGGGCATTGTCGATATTCTTGCCACTCGACTACGCCAAGCGCTTGATGATCAACGCTTTCTACTCGATATCCCAGCAATCACCTGATGTGACGAGGCTTTGTACGAAAAGTCGGCGAGCGAAGGACAGGCAAGGCAAAAAACGGCGAAAAAGCGGAGTTTACTGGGTGTAAATGAGCATTTTGATCGGACTCGCGCACGAGGCGTTTTTTAACGCCGCATGGCCGAGCGCAGTCAGTTTTCATGCAAAGCCTAAAGTCTGATGGGTGAATACAGGCCAAATAGCGCGTAGAATCGCGAGCCTTTCTATTCGTTGTAAGCTGTCGTTACCGACAATGCGCTAACCAGGGCTCCTTTTGTGATCGCTACCGCCAATATCACCATGCAGTTTGGGGCCAAGCCCCTGTTTGAAAATGTCTCCGTTAAATTCAATAACGGCAACCGCTACGGCCTGATCGGCGCGAACGGCTGCGGTAAATCCACCTTTATGAAAATTCTCGGTGGCGATTTGGAGCCCTCTTCCGGCCAAGTGATGCTGGATAGCAGTACACGGTTGGGTAAGCTGCGTCAGGATCAGTTTGCGTTTGAAAACGAGCGCGTTATCGATACCGTCATCATGGGTAACGTAGAGCTCTGGTCGGTGGCTGCCGAGCGCGAACGCATTTACTCCCTGGCCGAGATGAGCGAAGAGGACGGCATGGTCGTCGCTGATCTGGAAGTCCGATTTGCCGAGCTGGATGGCTACACCGCGGAGTCTCGCGCAGGTGAACTATTGCTGGGCTTGGGTATTCCCATCGAGCAACACACCGGCCCGATGAGCGAAGTCTCACCTGGCTGGAAGCTGCGCGTGCTGCTTGCTCAGGCGCTGTTCTCCGACCCGGATGTACTGCTGCTGGATGAGCCGACCAACCACCTGGATATCAACACTATCCGCTGGCTGGAAGATATTCTTAAAGCGCGCAGCAGCACCATGATCATCATCTCCCACGACCGCCACTTTTTGAACAGCGTTTGTACGCATATGGCGGATCTGGATTACGGTGAAATCACCCTGTTCCCAGGTAACTACGATGATTACATGACCGCTGCCACGGCGGTTCGTGAGCGCCAGCATTCGGATAACGCCAAGAAAAAGGCTCAGATTGCCGAGCTGCAGCAGTTCGTGAGCCGCTTCTCCGCGAACGCCTCCAAGGCTAAGCAGGCTACGTCTAGGGCGCGTCAAATCGATAAAATCAAACTGGAAGACATCAAGCCATCCAGTCGGGTAAGCCCCTTTATCCGTTTTGATCAAGCCAAGAAAATCCACCGCAACGCCGTTAACGTGGATGGCATTACCAAGAGCTATGAGGGCGACAAGCCGCTGTTCGAGCGCCTCTCCATGACCGTAGAGGCCGGCGAGCGGATTGCCATTATCGGCCCCAACGGCATTGGTAAAACCACGCTGCTGAAAACCCTGGCGGGCGAGCTGCACCCGGATGCTGGTGAAGTGAAGTGGACCGAAGCCGCCGAGGTGGGTGTTTTTGCTCAGGATCACAGCGATGATTTTGCCGTCGATGCCACATTGTTTGAGTGGATGTCGGCATGGACTCAAGGTGGCGAGCAAGTAGTTCGCGGTGCCCTGGGGCGGATGCTGTTTTCCAGCGACGATATTGGCAAATCGGTGAAGGTGATTTCCGGTGGCGAGCAGGGGCGCATGTTGTTCGGTAAGTTAATCCTCACTCAGCCCAACGTAATGCTGATGGATGAACCGACGAACCACCTGGATATGGAGTCTATCGAGGCGCTGAACCTGGCCCTGGAGAACTACCCCGGCACGCTGCTGTTTGTAAGCCACGACCGCGAGTTCGTCTCGTCACTAGCCACGCGCATTATTGATATGCAGCCGGAAGGCATTGTCGATTTCAGCGGCAGCTACGACGATTACCTGCGCAGCCAGGGAGTCGTCTAACGCTGTTTTTTTCAGCATGGTTCTTTGTAAGAATAGCTCTGTAAGTCTATTCGCCGATAATTTGCTCAAAGGTGCTGTCGGTGGCGAGTTCGCGCTCGTCATTGAGCATTTTGCCGCTAAACACCGTCTGCATCTCTTTGGCGAGTTCTACGTAGACATGCATTTGTTGATTACGTCGCTTACGTAGCGGTGGTTTCACTAATAAACTAATACCCTTGATGGGAGCATGGGTTTCCCCGCGCAGCAGGTCAGGCATTTCCCCCGGTGGAAAGGCGTTGGCGATAGTGATGGGGTTCGACGGCTGTTGGCCGTCGATTAAAAATATCTTTTTTAGCGCGTCGTAGTGAGCGTCTTTCTCCCGTAGCCACTGGGTAAGGCGCTCGTCTGAATCTTCACTAGGCTGATCAAAGATTATAAAAAGCGAATGCTGCGTAACTTTTTTAGTTTGCTTTGAAGGTGCATGGGCGTCAGGTTCTTGAGCTTCTTCAGAGCTGTCTAATTGAACCGGACGAGAGGCAGCGGCTTTCGCTGCGCGCCGTCGGCGGCGCCAGGGCACAATGACGTATATAAATATCGCTGTTGCTATTGCGGCTAATACCAGCGATGCGAAGGCGAGTACTATTATAGTCGTGGTGCGATCCATACTCTCAGAACCCTTTGTTTTTTAATCAACGCTCAGGCTTTATTTAGCCGAAAAATAGTGGCATTGAGGGCTAACGCAAGTGCTACCCAGAGCCCGTAGGGCACCATAAGCCACGCGGCTAGGGTGTCCACCTGGGAAAACAATGCAATGGTGGCCGTAATTAATGCCAGTAACCCCATGATATCTACCAGCGCAGCGACAATTTGTTTACGCCCAAAGAACAGCCACGACCAAGCGGCATTGACCATGAGCTGCAGCGCGTAAGCCGCTAAGCTTGCTGAGCGCCATGCTGAGTCATCCGCCATGTAAATACGCCATGCGGCGATAGCCATCAACAAATACAGTATGCCCCAAGCAATAGGGAAAGCGATATCTGGAGGTGTCCAGCTTGGCTTACTTAGTTCGCGATACCAACCATCAGGCCGAAAGCGCGCACCAGTCGAGGCGGTAAGGCCGACGAGCAGTAGAGACACCAGCAGCGCTAATAGCGAACCAAGCATTCATCACCTGTATGTTCAAACGAAAGTATCAATAGCCTAGCAGCGTTTTACTATAAGCAGATATAAAAAAAGCATCACCTAAGTGATGCTTTTCAAACGTAAGGGAGTAGCAGCAGTAGTGGTGTGCTGTTTTTAACTCATGCGATCATACCCGTTATCCATGAATGGATAGTCGGTGTAACCCTTCTCATCACCGCCATAGAACGTTTCGTGGTTCGGCTCAGTCAGTGGCGCGTTAACTCGGAACCGCTCGGGTAAATCAGGGTTGGCGATATAGGGGCGGCCAAAGGCAACGGCGTCGGTGGTGTTCTCGCTGATACGTTTCTCGGCGCGCTCTGCATCGTAGTTGCCGCAGTAGATGAGGCTGCCGCTAAAGCGCTCACGCATCTGCTCGCGGAAGCCGTCAGGGAAGGTGATATCGCCACCGGCCCAGTTGGGTTCGTTCAGATGCAGGTAGGCAAGGCCGCGCTTGGAAAGCTGCTCGGCCATGTAAAATGCCATCGCTTCCGGCTCATCGTCGGTCAAACCAAACAGTTCGATAAACGGCGTCATGCGTATGCCAACCCGGTCAGCACCGTAAACGTCAATCACCGCATCAACCACTTCCAGCGGGAAGCGAGCACGGTTTTCCAGCGAACCGCCGTACTGGTCGGTACGCTTGTTGGTGCCCGTCGCCAGGAACTGGTTAAGCAAGTAGGCGTTCGCGGCGTGGACTTCGACCATATCGAAGCCAGCGCGCTTGGCGCGTTCGGCCGCTTGGCGATAGTCGGCAACAATGCCTGGGATCTCGTCGGTTTCCAGCGCACGTGGCGTGCTGGTGGGGTGCTGACCTGCGGTGCCATCTTCAAACTCTACGAAACACTGGGCGCCTTCGCCTTTCAAGGCACTCGGTGCTACCGGCTGTTGGCCGTCAGGTTGAACCATTTCGTGAGAAACTCGCCCAACGTGCCACAGTTGCAGGGCAATACGGCCACCTTTGGCGTGTACTGCATCAACAACGCCTTTCCAGCCTGTTTCCTGCTCGTCCGTCCAAATACCGGGTGTATACACATAGCCACGGGCAGTGGGAGAGATATTGGTGGCTTCGCTGATGATCAGCCCCGCTCCTGCGCGCTGGCCGTAGTAAGCTTCCTGAAGTTCTCCCGGTACGCTATCGGGTGTACGCGCCCGTGTCAGCGGCGCCATAACAACCCGGTTAGGAACCGATAGGCTACCCAGTTGGAGGGGAGTAAACAGTGTTTCGAAAGCCATCAATTAAGCTCCTTTTGAATGCTTCGATGAAATAGTACGCACCAGAATAGACCAGTTTACTAGTTAGTGCCAGCCAGATATTTTTAAACGTATTTATGCGCTCGATAACCTTTTATGTGGCATCCAAACTCGCGATCTCTCTGGTACTCTTGCTGCTTATTACCAAGGATGTTGTTGATAGCATGTTAAAAAACGCCTCTCAGCGCCGCCCTTATCAGGTGGCGGAAACCATTAAATGCTGGATCGTGGATCGGCACCTAAAGCCGGGTGACCGGCTACCTAGCGAGTCGGAGCTGATGGAGACCCTGCAGGTCTCGAAAGGGACAGTGCGAGAGAGCACGCGAGTACTGGAAGCCCAGGGGTTGGTCGAAACTCGCACAGGGCCCGGAGGCGGCGCTTTTGTGCGTGAGATGAGTGAGGCCAAAGCGATATCGCTATTAAGCAATTACCTGTTTTTCAAAGAGATATCAATCAAGGATATCTATCAGATACGCTTGGCGTTAGAGCCTGAACTAGCCGCTTCGTTAGCCGGTAAAGTGGCTGCCAGTGATATGGTGCGTTTACGTGAAAGTCTGCATAGTTACGCAGACCCTGCGGACGATAGTGAGACTGAGCGTCAGCAACACCTTGATTCGCTGCATTTCCACCTGATGCTCGCTGAGCTAGCCGGTGGCAATCAGCTGCTGACATTTATTATCCGCTTCACCATACAGGTGCTCTCAGATCTGACGATTTATCACCGTCTCTATGAGCCAGTTACCCACGATTTAGGACAGACTGGCTGTCGCTATCATGCAGAAATTTTGGATGCCATTGAGCTTGGCGATGCCGAAAGCGCCTATAACATCATGCGCGAGCATATGCTTGATGCCCAACAAGTGATGAATCAGCAGGAGGCTCAGGTACGCCGAGGCTTTTTACCTGAGCCACTAGCGTAACGGGCTAAGGGCGGAAAACGCTATGGACGTGGCAGCTGCTGTAAAAATGCCATGACCACTCGCGTCGCGGCTTCGCCGTCTTCGGCGGTAATAGCTTCGTCTGGGTGGTGGCTAAGCCCCTCTTTACAGCGTACAAACAGCATGCCGATATCGGTTAATGCCTGCATCGCTAAGCCATCATGCCCAGCGCCGCTAAACATTCGCTCTGCCGGTTGGCCAACCTGGGTGCACGCCTGTTCGAGGGCGGTCATCATCCAGTCGGCACAGGCCACCGCATCGGCGCTGTAGGTGTTTTCAATATTAATGGTTAATCCGCGGCGTTTCGCCACTGCCTCCAACGCTGCTGTTACGGCTTCCCTTCCATATTGGCGAGTCGCCGACTCTGGAGAGCGTAGCTCTACCGTGAACGTTACCTGGGCGGGAATCACATTGACCGCGTTGGGATGGACATCGAGTCTGCCCACCACGCCGACCAACTCATCGGTGTTCTGCAGTACGCTATCGATAGCAAGCACCATTTCCGCCGCGCCGACTAGCGCGTCATGTCGCATGTTCATCGGCGTAGTACCGGCATGACCGGCCTTGCCGCTTAGCGTGACCTTGTGGCGTTCAATACCCGTTAGCGCCGTGACAATGCCCACAGCATGATCACGCTGTTCCAGGATTGGCCCTTGTTCAATATGTACTTCTAAAAACCCCAGCGTGTTGGCAGGTTCGCGGGCGGTAGCGGGAATGTCCTCAGGTGTACAACCGAAGGCCATTAATGCCTCTCGCAGAGAGATTCCCTCTGCATCCTGGGCTTCCAGTTGGTCGGGTGTCACGCTCCCCGCCAGCGCTTTACTGCCGACCAGCGTGGTCGGAAAGCGAACGCCTTCTTCGTCGCCAAACGCGACCACTTCTACCCCGAATGGCAGCGTCACGCCTTCGCGTTTAAGCGCCTCCAAGGCCAATAGCGGTAGGGCCACGCCTAGCATGCCGTCGTATTTGCCCCCTTCTATTACTGAATCTTGATGAGATCCCATAATGAAGGTTTTCTCACCCGCTTGAGCTTTGGGGCAGCGACCCACAAGATTGCCAGCGGCATCCAGTTGGGGAGTAAGCCCCGCGTGTTCCATCCAGCGGCTGATTAACGGTAATACCTGGCGATGCGCCTGGGAGCAGAACAGTCGCGTGACACCAGGGCCTGGCTCAGAGTATTGGGCAGCTTCGTCCAGGCGTTCAATCAATGCCGTTCCCAGTTCGCCTTGGTTAAAAGCAGTGTGAGCAACCGTGTTGGTCATAAACTCTCCAATAGGCGCTGGCAGAGGGGCCAGCAAAAGAGTAGAAATGCTTTTAGCGCAGCGGCAGTTGACGCCAAAAGGCTTGAAAGTTCTCGGCCATAAACTCATCGACTAACGCCCGCAATGCGCCTACGACGTCCTCCGACCAGTCGATGCGCAAATCGATAGGCGCTTGATGAAAAGATTCGATACGCAGCGCGGCCGAGCGTGCACCGCGTTTATCGCCGCCCGCTGATAGAGCAGCATCGAGAGCGTCAATCAGATGCGTAAGCAGATGTTGGTCGTGATGAATAGGGAAGCGGGGCGATTCGTTGCGTTGAATGGCAGCGCTGCTATTAGTGGCGCTAAGGCGTAAAAATTGCTCTGCAAAAATCCGCACGACTTCGGTGCTCTGCAGCATATTCCCAGCGGCAGCGACGCTGGGAAAGCAGGTTTCAGCCACTTCAGGCACATTCTCTGCACCTGAATGTACTGATGTGCGGCCCTGAGAATCCATCACCAAGCATTGGCGGAACCCTGAGTCGTTGTCCTCGCTAATGGCGGCGCGAAGCGCCTGCCGGGCGCTGGCGCCCGCGGCAAGTGCTTCATATATCCGAGCTGGGTACCACGGGTTGGTAAAGCGCCCTTGGGTGACGCATGCCCCAGTGCCTCGCCAACAGTGATGCACATAGCCTCCCACCGCCACTCCGCCTGTAGCGGTGATGGCCGCAACGGTGCCTGTGGCAGGATTGCAATGAACGAGAGAAAGCGTCATCGCGGTTGCCTCTATTGTTCAGTAACCCACCAGGTGGCCAATCACCAACCCTACCCAGGCTAATACATACACCAACGCCATAAAGGGCATAATCGCCTTCAACCACTGGGCGTATGAGACGCGACCCAGCGCCAGCATGGCGAGTGTGCCGCCAGACGTGGGAACAATCAGGTTCGTTAAGCCGTCGCCGACTTGGAACGCAGTGATCATCAGTTGACGGCTCATACCCACAAGATCCGCCACTGGAATCAGAATGGGCATTGTCACTAGTGCCTGACCAGAACCGGAAGGGATAAAGAGGTTGATAATACCCTGCACCACACTGGCCATAATCGCGGAAAATATTGACGGAATGCCGTCGATCATTGCGCTCAGCGAGTTAACGATGGTGTCGATAATCACGGCCTGCTCAAGGATGACCTGAATTGAGGCCGCCACCCCGATCACAAGCGCGCCTGCGGTTACGCTGGCAGCACCCTCCATCATCTGTTTAACAATACCGTTCGCCGATAGGCCGTTTAAGGCGCCAATGATGATCGCCAGCAGCAGGAAAGTGCCTGCAATTTCATTGATATACCAACCGCGAGTGAACACGCCAATGAGCATAGCGACCAGACCACCCACGAACACGACCATCGTCAGGATGTTGCGCTTGGTGAGAGAGTATTCGCTAAGCGGCTTGCTCAGTGCTTCCGCATTATCCGGCTCTTCAAACTCCATTTTGACGACGCGTTTGCAGATATACAGCGAGAGCAGTGACAGTGACGAAAGCACCAGCAACGTACGTAGCCAAGCGCCAGAGAAGGTCGGCAGTTCCGCGATCCCTTGAGCAACCCCCACGGTATAGGGATTGATGGGCGAGAGTGCAAAACCGATCCCAATACCACCAACGGCCATAGCGGTACCCACCAAACTGGAGCAGCCAATAGCGCTGGCGATGAGAACCGCAATGGGGACTAATGCAATGTTGTTTTCAAACCCGACGGCTACACCAAAAAAGCCGTAGATAAAGGTACCGACGACAATAATCACGTTACGTCGCTCAACGCCAACACGATTAACCGCTACGCCGATCGCGTTCTCTAACGCACCGGTCTTTTGCAAAATATGAAACAGACCACCGGCGATAAAGACGATAAATAGATACTGCGAGGCGGAGATAAGCCCTTCAGGAATCGCCACAAAAATATTGAAGAGGGGGATGTTGGCAACGTCTTCTAAATAGGCAAAAGAGCCCGGCACCACCACCGTTCGGCCATCTTGGGTAACTCGTTCAAATTCACCTGCGGGGATAATGAAGGTCAGAAAATAGGTAGCAACCAGAATAATAAAGATTAGCACCATGGGGTCGGGAACCGCCTGATACCACTTTTTACGCGAGCCAGAGGCTGCCGCGGTTTGTTGTTCAGCCATGAGGATACCCTGTCTTGTGATGTGTCTCAGCGTTGACGCTCGTTGGCGCCTCATCTTGAATTTATCATGATAAATAGCAGGGTCAAGCAAGGCTGAATTTTCAAATGGTAGGAACTCGCCGATAAACTGTCTGCAACCCTAGTAGTTAGTGCCTCGCTCATCAGAAAGGGGAATGCCGCTCGTGCCAAAATTGCATTTACATGCACCGTTCTACATCATGAGGTTAACTTAAACGTTATATGGCCTTACACGTGCTGTATGACGTCAACCAAACGCTTGAGCAGGCGGCATGACACCTAAACTCCCCATCAACATTGATGACTTGCTCCATCACCGCACGGTGGAAAGCGAACGCATTGAATACAAGGAAGGATGGAACCCTGAGTCCATCCTGCATACCTTGTGTGCCTTCGCTAATGACTTTCACAATTTGGGTGGCGGTTATGTACTGGTGGGCGTTGCTGAAAAGAATGGCCAACCGCAGCTACCGCCTGCTGGTTTATTACCGGAGCAAATCGATGCTATTCAAAAAGAACTGTTAAATCTTGGGCACTCAGCGATTGCGCCGCACTATCATCCGTTAACCGCGACCTATGAGATCCAGGGCAAAACAATTCTGGTGCTATGGGCTCCAGGCGGTGAAACACGCCCCTATAAAGCTAAAACCAGCTTGAGTAAGAAGAGTGATTGGGCCTATTACCTGCGCAAACATACCAGCACGGTAAAAGCATCGGGGCGGGATGAGCGCGAGCTGCTAAATTTGGCGGCAACCGTGCCCTTTGATGATCGCTATCGCCAAACTGCGAACTTAAGCGATCTTTCTCCCTATTTGATGCGTGATTTTTTGCACGACATTAGCAGCGAGTTAGTGGGTGAAGCCCGTGACCTGGATATTGAAACCCTGGGCCGCCGAATGAATGTGGTTGGTGGGCCAAGCGAAATGGCTTTTCCTAAAAATGTAGGGCTTTTGTTCTTTAACGAGCAACCCGAGCAGTTTTTCCCCGCGACTCAGATCGATGTGGTGTATTTTCCAGATGGTGCCGGTGGCGATCATTTTGAAGAGAAAATATTCAAGGGGCCGCTGGGGCGCATAACCCGCACGGCATTGGACTACATTAACCGAAACTATTTAAAAGAGGGCGTAACAAAACATGCTGACCGCCCAGAGGCCGAGCGTTTCTGGAATTTTCCGCTGATCGCTATTGAAGAGGCGGTGGTGAATGCGGTGTATCACCGCTCTTATGAAATTCGTGAGCCCATTGAAATCCGTATTGATGGCCAGGAGCTTGTCGTGCTCAGCTTTCCAGGGCCAGATCTATCTATTCGCTTGCAAGACCTGCAAGCAGGTAAAGCAGTCAGCCGCCGCTACCGCAACCGGCGTATCGGCGAGTTTCTGAAAGAGCTGGATTTAACCGAAGGTCGTTCAACGGGCGTGCCAAAAATTCTTCGGGTCATGAAGGCGAACGGTTCTCCAGAGCCGGTGTTCGAAACCGATGATGAACGCAGTTACTTTTTGATTCGCTTACCCGTTCATAAAGGTTTTTTGGTAGATGAGGACATAGCCTCTGTAGCAACTAAGCAAGTAACCGAACAAGTAACCGAACAAGTAACCGAACAAGTAATGAGGTTATTGCAAGCTCTGCTTGAAGAACCAATGAGCACTAAAGCACTTCTTGAAGCGTTATCACTCACGCATCGCCCCACGTTTTTACAAAATTATTTACAACCGGCATTGGCACTGACATTGATTGAAATGACGCAACCTCACTCGCCGCGTAGTCCAACCCAAAAATATCGATTAACAGACCTAGGTAAGCAAGTGCTTGCCACCAAGAATACGCATCAATAAACACCGCCCTTATCACTTCCAAGGTTTGGAGCTTCTCTATTGCCTGCTATCTTGACACCGGGGGCATGCTGGCAAGCGCCAATAGATACTTCTTCTGGCCCCCAATGCTCTCTCAATTCCACTTCGCCCAAGGCCAGCGCCGTTTGGCAGGAGTGTCGATCTGCTGGAGCGCACTAGATAGTGGCAGCATAATGGCACCCAGCTGGCGATAGCAGACCGCGCTGCTGAGTACCCCTGGGCACTGTTTGAGTAGCAGCTCGCACTGTTGCGAGGCGATATAGAGCTGTTCGGTGACGGCTGGGGCAAACAGCGGCTTGGACTGCTGGCAGCAGCGAGTGAGTTCCCGCGACAGCATGGAAAGCATGCTGGTATCCATCCAGCAGGGCAGCGGGTCTTCCAGGCGGCCGGCAATAGAGTGCTGCACCGCTTCAAAGGAGGTGCGCAAAAATATGACCGTTTGGCGAAGTTGCCGCTGCTCGCTAGTCATCCCACTAATCCCTCACGCCTGACTGTCTGCTTAATTAAACTCTTCTTAATGGAATAAGGAGAGTGTTTCTCATTTGCATCTATGTTGACGATAGCGCTACTCCATCGACCTGTCAATGCTATGGCTATAAGGCGCAGTGGCTTATGAGCGCGCCTCAAACAGCTGCCAGTCGTTATTGGTCAGTGGTTTTGCTCCATTTTCAGTAACCACCACAGTGTCGCTTATGCCAACGCCCCATTGGCCGGGCACACGTAGACAGAGCGGCAGGTGAAAAACCATATTGGTTTCAAAAGTGCGGGCCTGGCCTTTGGCAATAAAGCCGGTGCCCTCCACCCAGCTAGGTGGAAACTGTGCGCCCACGGCGTAGCCAAAGACTCCGGAGAAGAAATACTGGTCGCGGTGGGGAGCGAGTAGGGAATCAGCCGCCTGGGCAGCGGCATCAAAGGTGTTGCCAGGCCGCATGGCGTCGCAGAGCGCTTCAAAAATTGAGCGGCATAGATCCCGGGTGGCCGAGAGAGCTGGGCTTGGCACGCCTGTAACCGCAGTGCGCATCATGGGTGCCGTATAGCGTTGATAAGCAGCACCAAACTCCAAGAACACTGGCTCATTAGCCTGGATGACACGCCGCTTATGATTAACGTGAATTACGCCTATACGGTGCCCGCTGGTCACAATGGGCTGGAGGCTCATGAACTCGCTGCCATTTTCGAGCAGCGCTTTGGCGCCCACGGCAGCAATATCGTTGTCGGTCATGCCGGGACGAATACTCTGCATCGCGGTTTCTAAACCGAGAGCGGTAATGCGTGCGCTCTCTTGCAGCATCTCAAGTTCGGCAGGACTTTTGACAATCCTAATCGCATCAACCACCACGCCTGCTTCGCTAAAACGCTCACGGCCGATAGTCTGCATCAGCGCATCAATCACCCCAAAACGCATGCCGCTGCTCCAGCCATCAATACCAATTTTCGAGCAAGGAGAAAGCAGGTCTGCCAGCGGCGTGATGATTTCATCCAGGTTTTCCCAGCGGTAGCCGATGATCTCATCAACCCGGGCGGTGACCACTGCCGCACCGGTTTCAATTGAGGCGACTTGCAGCACTAGCCGTGCTTGGGTGCAAACCAAACAGGCATGCACCGAGACTTCAAAAGTGTGATAGCCGGTGAGGTAATTGATATCGGCGGGGTCGGTAAGCAGTAGCGCGTCTAATCCATGCTCTGCCATACCCTTGCGCACCTTCTCCAGGCGCACCTGGTATTCGGCAGCGGGAAAAGGCAGCTCACTTTGGGCGAGCGTTTCCGCAAGGGTGGTGCGGTAGTGGTGGTAATCCATAGCGACCTCCATCAATAGATAAGGTCAGTATAGGCACCTGCTTTAAGCTCGCTTTTATCTGCCTCAACGCTAGCGAGTGAGTAGAAAGAGCCCTTGCAGGAAATAGAAAACCCCAATACCGGTCACGATCCAGCGCGTCCAGGTGCGGAAGTTGGCATCGGTGAGACGGTGTAAAATGCGGTTGCCGGTGTGGGTGCCAAAGATCGCAAACGGCGCCGCTAGCATTACAATGCCCCATTCGCCGGTACTAAGCGCCATGGCGGCGCCGAGATAGAAGATGATTTTAATGCTGTGAGCCACTACCTGAATCATTGCCTTGGTCGCCACGACTTGGCGGCGATCCATACGTGAGCGGACAAAGAAGATATCGATTAGCGGCCCGGAAACCCCTGCGGCAATCGTCAAACCGCCAGAGGCGATGCCGCAGCACAGCGCGTGGCTGGCGCGGTTGGCATCCAGGTGAAACCAGCGCTTGGGCAGCCATACCAAAATCGGCATTAGGCCAATCAATATAGAGACGCTGGCGGCATTGGGACTGTAGTTGAACAGCAGAAGCAGGCCAGCGGCGCTTAGTACACCCAGCGTCATAAAAGCGACAATGCGCCAGGCAATATAGCGCCGTGACAGCCACGCCCGCGAACCGTTAGACGTGAGTTGAATAACCCCGTGAACGGCCATCGCCGTGCCGGCGGGAAAGATCAGCAGCAGAAACCATAGCAGTACCAATCCGCCCGCCATACCAAATACCCCGGAGAGCATTGAGGTGAAGAACACCACGCTAACCAGGGCCGCACCCATCCATAGTGACATCGTCAGCGTCCTTAACTACGACAGAATGGCCAGACCTGGTAAAACTTGCGGCATTGGAACTCCGCTTCGCAAGCGTTGAGCTGGGCTTGGTAACGGTTAGCGCGGGTCGCCACTTGTCTACCCGCACTCAATACGTGGGACTTCCCGCGGTAAGTACCCCGTTGGTAGCCCCCCGCGCCTTCATGATAGGCATAGTAGAGGTGCTCAGGATTATTTAGTGAGATACCCGCCTGCTGCTGGGAGCGGCGGTTGTACCAGCCAATAAAGTCCGTGGCGTGTTTCATATGAGTACGCCGGGCAAACAGGCTGCCCGCTTGATCCTCATACTCTTCCCAAACGGGGTCTTGGGCCTGGGCGTAGCCTTTGGCGGAGGAGGGACGTGGGCCGGGGATAAAACCTAGATAGTACTTGCGATCCGGGCGGACATGGCTACGAAACGAAGACTCCTGCTGAATAAACGACATCTGGGTGGCGATCGGAGTGCCCCACTTCTCCTCGGATTCCTGAGCGTAGTCGTACCAGCTTGGCTGCTCGCGGAAGATCTCGCAGATATTGCTTTGATCCTGGGGTGGGTTTGGCGCAAAAGTGGCGCAGCCGGAAAGCAGCGTTAAAAGGCTCAGCGTTACCCATAGGCGCAGCTTAGTGAAAGTCGCTGGGAAGCAAGACGAGAAATCAGCGCTAAAGTGCTCAGTGATACCATCAACCGGGTGACGCATAGCAAGTCCTTGTGAATTATCTTTTGTGGATTGGTTCTTATGAATAGACTCTTGTGGATAAACCCTTGGAAGCCTGTGGGTAACCATTGGGTAACTTTGTTTGATCAATAGCCCTAGCGTAACAACACCTCTAAGCAGCGGCGCAGCCGTTGAGCTTCGCGCACTAACGTTTCACCCGAAAGCATACCCACCCCCATTACAAGACCAGATCGTGAGTCGCCCTTAGCGCATACCGGACTCAACGGACGCACAATTAAGTGCTCTTTTAATAGCGTTTGAGCAATCTGCACGTCATTGATATGCGGTTCAAATTCGACGCATAGACTGATGGCACTGCTCGGCGGCGAAACGCTGCGCACTAGCGGCAATGAGCGAAGCTGATCATGCAGCACCTGTTGGCGCCCTAGGTAGTCGCGCTGAATGCGCCGACACCAGGCATCCAAATCACCATCAAAAATAAACTGTGCTAGTACTGCCTGATCCAGCATGCGTCCTTCGCGGAATAGTTCACTGCGCAGGCGGTTCATTGGCCCCGCTAAATGACGCGGAACCACTAAATAACCTAAGCGCAGACCTGGAAACATCATCTTGGAAAACGAGCCCACCAGCAAGTGGCGCTCCGAGTGCGGGTAGAAAAGCAGATTGGAATGGTCGTCGCGGTTAAACTCGTAATCATCTTCGACAATATACGCGGGCGCTAAGGCATCGCATAAGCGCTGTTTATCCACTGCACGGGTGGGTACGCTGAGCGGGTAATGGTGCGAGCCGGTCAGATAGGCCAGCTTTACCGGGCCAGGATCAGGCGGAAGCATGTGCCCCTGACCTGGCAGCCACGCCACCGGTTCGATTTCCAAACCTGCGGCGGTAAAGACATTGCGCGCCCCCCAGTAACAGGGTGACTCCATGGCAACGGTGTCGCCCACATCGGCCAGCGCTACGGCGCATAGCTCAATGCCGTTATGGGTACCGTCAGTGATGATGATCTGTTCCGTGTCGCAACTAATATTACGCCAGCGCGCCAGGAAATCGCGTATCGCGCGCTTCAATGGGCCGTAACCACCGGTGGAGTAGGAGAGCAGCAGGGCATTTTGCGGCACCGTAACGCTGGCGTAGAGCTGCCGCCATTTTCGCATCGGGAACTGGGCGATATCGGGAATGCCGGGCACGAAGGCGCCGCTTTGGATCATGCTAGCGCCTGGGCCATCCAATACCCGCTGTGCGCGTGATGAGAGCTGCGCGTTGCCAGGCAAGGAATGGCTTGGGGTCACGGGGCGGTACGTCCAGGTGCCTTGGCCGTGGGCGGTTTTAAGCAGGGCCTCCTCAAGTAGAGTATGAATCGCCAGCGCCAGGGTTTGACGTGCAACGCCAAGGGCATCCGCCAACTGGCGATGGGAGGGCAGCCGCAGCCCGGAAGGCCACTGCTGGGTAATGGCTTGTCGCAATGCTTGCTCTATACGCACCTGCTTACTCAACCGCTCTGGCTGGAGTGCATAAAGTTGTACAAGTTGGTGCACCACCTCCTTGCGATCCATTTGGACTCCCCTTAATCCCGCTTAACCCGCTAACGACGGGCACTTAGACGAAAGCCGTATGAAAATGGCGCACCCTTTTGGTGCGCATAAAAAGTGGTCTAGTCGAACGCCAAAGTGGTGCATTCGTGTTTTCTCTCCCGCCTGCTAGCGTGTTGCTATCCTGTTTTACAAAACCGTTTAAAACATGCCCGTTCAAAGAGAAGCGGTTAAAACAGGATCAGGATACTGCGCCCCTGAGCGCCTACGACAACATCCAATAACTCGCAGGACATTTCAAATGACCACACCCTCATCAGAACAGGAAGGGCTCGTCCGGGTATTGGCCCGTGGCGACGTATTAGCGCTGGCCTTCGGTGCCATGATCGGTTGGGGCTGGATTGTACTCACCGGTACCGCCATTCAATCCGCTGGCAGCCTAGGCGCCATTATAGCGTTTATTATCGGCGGTTTAGCGATTGTATTAGTTGGCTTAACCTATGCTGAACTTGCCGCTGCGATGCCCAAAGTGGGTGGCGAGCACGTCTACAGCTACCGCGCCTTGGGCCATCTGCCTTCTTTCTTATGCACCTGGGCGATTATTTTAGGCTACCTAAGCGTGGTGGCCTTTGAAGCGGTAGCACTTCCCACGGTGATTGAACACCTGGCGCCCAACTATGCCGTCGGTCATCTGTGGACGATTGCCGGGTGGGAAGTGAAAGCCACTTGGGTAGCCGTAGGCGTGGGCGGCTCGCTGGCCATGATGGTGATTAACTACTTCGGTGTAACGACCGCTGCGCTGCTGCAAAAGGTAGTGACTGGGTTAATTTTGCTGGTGGGCGTTATGTTTGTCACCGGTTCGCTGTTTGAAGGCGAAACCATCAATATGATGCCGCTCTTCACCCAGGCCGATAGCGGCGTGTTCGCAGGCATTGTGGCGGTACTGGTGATGGTGCCGTTCCTGTTTGTGGGCTTTGACGTTATTCCCCAGGCCGCTGAAGAGATTAACCTGCCCTATAAGGCCATCGGCAAAGTGCTAATGATGTCGGTGATTCTAGCGGTGGTTTGGTATGCGCTGATTATTCTGGCCACCAGCTTGGCACTCAATAGTGATGAGTTGGCAGCAAGCTCGCTTAGCGTGCCGGATGCCATGGGCAGCCTGTTTAACGCCGCGTGGGCCAGCAACTTAATGGTCATGGCGGGTATCGCGGGCATCATTACTAGCTGGAACGCCTTTTACATTGGCGGCTCCCGGGCGATCTATGCCCTCGCTAAAGCAGGCATGCTACCTGCGCCGTTTGCCAAGCTGCACCCACGCTACAGAACCCCAACCAATGCCATCTTTATGATGGGCTTTCTCTCCTGTCTGGCGCCCTTCTTTGGCCGCCCAGCGTTAGTGTGGATCGTTAATGCGGGTGGCTTAGGCATCGTATTGGCCTACCTGTTTGTGGCGATCTCCTTTGTGGTACTGCGGGTGCGCGAGCCGGATATGCCCCGCCCGTTCAAGGTGAGCAACGGAAAGTTGTGCGGCACCCTCGCCATCATCCTTTCTTTCGGTATGGCGTGCCTTTACCTGCCCGGTAGCCCGGCGGCGCTGAGCGTTGCTGAGTGGATCATCTTTGTCGGTTGGTCACTGCTTGGCCTGGCGCTATATGTCCACGCCCTGCGCACCTATGGGCGTGACTACAGCGATCGCCATATGAAAGCGGATCTGTAAGCCGTCCTACAAGATTTCCGGACTTAAGCTTTTTTAGGAGCAACATATGAGCTTTATCGAACTGTGGTTGCACGATGCGGTTCCAGCCTTGGTGGGGGGCGAGTGGCGTACAGGTCAACAAACCTTTGCGGTGGATAACCCCGCCAACGGTGAAACCATTGCCCGGGTGGCGGATATGGGTGCCGACGATACCCGTGATGCCGTGGCCGCCGCCTACAACGCCGGTGCTGCCTGGCGCGCCACGCCGGTGAAGCAGCGCTCAGCGCTGCTGCGTCGCTGGTTTGAGCTAATTAATGAGCACGCCGACGACCTGGCCCGCCTGATGACCTTGGAGCAGGGCAAGCCCCTGGCGGAAGCCAAAGGCGAAGTGACCTACGGCGCCTCGTTTATTGAGTTTTTCGCCGAAGAAGCCAAGCGCATGGCAGGGGAAACCCTGCCTAGTCACGGCGCGGACAAACGCTTATTGGTTCTGCGCGAGCCGGTAGGCGTGGTCGCGGCGATCACCCCGTGGAACTTCCCGCTGGCGATGATTACCCGTAAGTGCGCCCCGGCCTTGGCCGCGGGCTGCACCGTGGTGATCAAACCTGCTGAAGCCACGCCGTTAACGGCGCTTGCTGCTGCTTACCTAGCCCTGGAAGCGGGCCTGCCCGCGGGCACCATTAACGTCATTACCGCTTCTAAACCAGCTGCAGTGGGCGATGTGCTCACAACAGATTCACGGGTGCGCAAAGTCTCGTTTACCGGCTCTACTCCGGTGGGTAAGCACTTGCTTGCCCAGTGCGCCAGCACGGTGAAGAAAACCGCCATGGAACTGGGTGGCAACGCGCCGTTCATCGTGTTTGACGACGCCGATGTAGATGCCGCTGTTGATGGCGCCATCGCCTCCAAATTCCGTAACGCCGGGCAAACCTGTGTCTGC
The DNA here is from genome assembly GCF_020595105.1 of Halomonas sp. FeN2. Classification (NCBI taxonomy): domain Bacteria; kingdom Pseudomonadati; phylum Pseudomonadota; class Gammaproteobacteria; order Oceanospirillales; family Halomonadaceae; genus Halomonas; species Halomonas sp. FeN2. Next base: position 1,775,385 of record NZ_CP074200.1, on the reverse strand, counting down.
ACCAACCGCTTTCTGGTGCAGGACGGCATTTACGATGCGTTCGTCGCTAAGCTCACTGAGCGTGTGAAGGCGCTAAAAGTGGGTGATGGCCTAGCAGAAGGCAGCGTTATCGGCCCGCTGATCAACCAAGCGGCCGTCGATAAAGTACAGCGTCATATTGATGACGCCGTCAGCCACGGCGCGCGCGTACTGTGCGGCGGCAAGCCCCACTCCGCGGGCGAGCGCTTCTTTACCCCCACGGTGCTGGCGGATGTCACCACCAAGATGGCGGTGGCCGACGAAGAGACCTTCGGCCCGGTAGCGCCGGTGTTTCGCTTCCAGCGTGACGAAGAGGCCATCCAGATGGCCAACGACACGCCTTTCGGCCTGGCCGCCTACTTCTATGCCACTGACTACCGCCGCATCTGGCGCACCATGGAGCAGTTGGAGTACGGCATGGTCGGCGTCAACGAAGGGCTGATCTCCACCGAGCTAGCGCCGTTTGGCGGCGTAAAAGAGTCCGGGCTGGGCCGCGAAGGCTCTCACCACGGGTTGGATGAGTTTACTGAATTGAAATACGTCTGCGTTGGCGGCTTATAAAGAGAATGATGATGACGAACCAAGAATTGAACGACCTGAAAAACCGCTACGTGGCCAACGGTGCCGCGACGCCAACCACCCAGTTTGCCGAGCGCGCTGAAAACGCCGAGTTGTGGGACGCAGACGGCAACCGCTGGATCGATTTCGCCGGCGGTATCGGCGTGCTGAACCTGGGCCACCGCCACCCGAAAATCGTTGCCGCGGTTGAAGCACAGCTCAAAAAAGTCATGCACACCAGCGCCGCAGTCATCTCCTACGCGCCCTACGTGCAGCTGTGCCAAAAGCTCTGCGAACTAAGCCCGGTGCGCGGCCCCGAGCGCAAGGCAATGCTGGTCAACACCGGTGCCGAAGCGCTGGAAAACGCCGTGAAGATTGCCCGCGCTGCCACTGGCCGCACCGGCATTATTACCTTCGACGGCGCTTTCCACGGCCGTACCATGATGACCCTGGCCATGACCGGCAAGGTGCTACCGTACAAGAACGACTTCGGCCCGATGCCGGGCGACGTGTTCCGCGCCCCATTCCCGAATCCGCTGCACGGCATCAGCGAAGAAGCGTCTTTGGATGCCATTCGCACGCTGTTCAAAACCGATATCGCCCCGCACCGTACAGCGGCCATCGTGATTGAGCCGGTTCAAGGTGAAGGCGGCTTCTATATTGCGTCACCTGACTACCTTAAAGCGCTGCGCGCACTGTGTGACGAGCACGGCATTCTGCTGATCGCCGACGAAGTGCAGTCTGGCTTTGCACGCACCGGCAAGCTATTTGCCCTCGAACATAGCGGTATCGAGGCGGATATTCTGACCACCGCCAAGAGCTTGGCGAACGGCATGCCGCTCTCGGCTGTGGTGGGTAGCGCCAAGGTAATGGACGCCTCCGGCCCCAACTCCCTGGGCGGCACCTACAGCGGCAACCCACTCTCCTGCGCGGCAGCGCTGGCGGTGATTGAGGTGATCGAAGAGGAAGATATCCTGGCCCGCAGCGAGCAGATGGGCAAGATGCTGGCCGAGCGTTTCGCGGTATGGGAAGAGCGCTTCCCCGCCGTAGCCCACGGTCGCCAGCTAGGCGCCATGGCGGCGTTCGAATTGCTCGATAGCGAAGGAAAACCTGACACAGCGCTCACCGGTGCGCTCTGTGCCAAAGCCCGCGAGAAAGGCCTGATCCTGCTTTCCTGTGGCTTCTACGGCAACAGCATCCGCATTCTGGTGCCGCTGACGGTTTCTTCTGCGGTGTTGGAAGAAGGCTTGAGCATTATCGAGCAGTCGCTGGAAGCGCTTGGCTAACAGCATTTAAGCAGTACCGAGCCCGCCCTCGTCAAGCAGCAATAGCTGTTGGCGAGGGCGGGCTTTTTTATGGGCAAAGCCTAGACCTAAGATAATCAGTCGAACTAAGTACCCTGTGCTAATCTGGGGTTGGTAGGGTGGATGCTAAAAATAGCAAGACAGATACCCTTTCAACGTGGAACACTGGCAAATGTAGCAGAAGTGCGAGTTTTGGATACTCAGCCTAATAAAAATAAAAGACTTGGGGAAATATGACAGGCTGCATTTTTGGACAATCATGCCGATGCGATCATCCAATCATAGAGCGCGCTGTCTAATACTTATTATGTGTGCGTAACCTGCAAGCCATAGAAGGTAATCCTATGACTAAGCATGTTGGTTCTTGCCTGTGTGGCACAGTTAGATTTGAGGTCAATGGGGGCTTCGACAGCTTTTACCTGTGCCATTGTGAGTATTGCCAAAAAGATACAGGATCTGCTCATGCGGCAAATTTGTTCTCGCAGTCAGCTAAACTGACCTGGCTGGCGGGTGTAGATGCTGTAACTTCCTTTAATCTTCCGGGTACTCGCCACAACAAAAGCTTCTGTAGATCGTGTGGTTCAGCATTACCAAGCCCCCAACTTACAGACCTGCTCGTTGTTCCTGCAGGGTGTTTGGATACTGAAATATCTGTGTTGCCAACTGCGCACATCTTCACATCAAGCAGAGCGGTTTGGGACGAGGCGATTGTTGACGTACCAGAGTTCGAGGGCCTGCCAGAGTAGACTAAGATCACATAACCAGCGGCTGTTGGCGGACGGATATTCGCTGGCGTTCCGACACGCCGCAAAGCCAAGTCATTATATTTTTCGGAGATTGATTTGCTAACCCTAGAGCTACTTGATAAGCATATTTCTGAATGCAGAGAATGTGGGATGGTAAAAGGGCTTTGTAATCTTTCGCAAAGCAACGAGTTTCGTGCATTCAAAATATAACCAGTGCAGGCACGGCGGCGCCAATTACATTGCGCTTTCGGCTCCATTTCATGGGCGCGCATGCTGCAAGCGTTAGGAACTTTCTTGTCAACTGAGCAAGTACATTTCGGATCTTTCTCGAACGAGACGCAGGGAAGGTAAAACCGTGTACCTAAACGTTTGGTTAGAGATATTAAGGCGGTAAGCTCACAAGCAAAAGCGTTTTGCTTATGTCGTGGTTTTCCCGATGCGGCGCGAGTAGGTAATGGCGTCATTAAATAGAGTATGACCGGCACTGGGTCGCTTAATCAGCTATGTTGAGTCGGTGCTAATGCGGTCACTCCCTCTGTCGAAGAGATTAGTGAGACCTATCCAAGAGTAACCGCTACGTATCTTCCAACCCTCCATCATCAAACAGCGAAAGCTGCTGACGATTGACGGGTTTTGCTTTTTTAGCGCGCTGAGCGGGCGGTCGTCGCTGGCTGGCGAGCTTATCCACAATCGCTTGGCTTGATTCCCTGGCTTCCGGCGTACGACGCAGCTCATACAGCATCTTCTTCCAGTGGCGTGCTTCGGCTTCAAAGTCGTGGGGGATTGGGTAGTGCTCGCCGGGTTGAAAGCCGAACCGGTGGCGTAGGCTTTCCGGCAGCGCCCAGGGTTTTGCGCGCCACTCTAACGGCAGAGCCGTTAATTCCGGCACCCAGCGGGCGACAAACTCGCCGCTAGGGTCATTATCCTCCGCCTGTTTGATGGGGTTATACACCCGCAGTGCGTTGGTGCCCGTTGCGCCTGCCTGCATCTGCACCTGGGGGTAGTGAATGCCGGGCTCGAAGTCGGTAAATAGCCGCGCCAAGTGCAATGCTGGTTCGTACCAGTGCAGCCCTAAGCCAAAAGTGGCGTGGGAGATCAGCATGGCGCGCATGCGAAAATTGATCCAGCCGGTGGCGATCAGGCTGCGCATGCAGGCATCGACTAGCGGTACGCCGGTTTGGCCGCGCTTCCAGGCGATCAGGTTAGGATGTTCGGGGTCACGCTCTCGCAGGCCGCGCAGCGCCGGGTGCAGGGTTTGCGACTCAATGCTCGGCTCGCTTTCCAGCTTTTGAATAAAGTGGCAGTGCCAGTGAAGCCGGGAGGCAAAGGCGCGCAGCGAGCGGGACCAAGCGGTGTCTTCAGCATGCTTTTTTCGCTGGCGGCGCAGCGACTGCACCACTTCGCGCATGGAGAGTGTGCCCCAAGCCAAGTGGGGCGAAAGCCGCGAGCCAAATTCCCATGCCAGCAACGGTTTAGACAGCGAGCCGCGATAGCGCCGCCCGCGCTGGCTTACAAAGCTGCGCCACACTGCGCGGCCTTCGCTGCGGCCACCAGGCTGGCGCTCGGGGCAGGGCGTGGCATCAAATCCTAGCGTCAGGCCGTGAAGGTGTTCGACGTCAATATGGTGAAAGGCTTGCCAGCCTTCGGCCGCTTGAGCGTTTTGCGGGGCTGAGAAGGTAGGAGCGGTCATTAACGCTTCCCACTGTTTTTCCCATGCATCGCGCTCTGCCACCCGTGATTTCAGGCCGCGTATTACGCCGTGCTGGCGTGCTTCATACCATGGCGCGCCTTGCTGTTGGCACCATGCCTTGACGCTAAGATCGCGGGCAAAGCTCCAGGTGTTGCCTGTCTCTTCATGGGAGTGAAGAGCAAACTCGCCGTAATGGGTTTTCAGGGCGTTCAGCAAATCGATAATATCGCCCTGCCAAATACACAGCGGTAGGCCAAGTGTCTCCAGAGCGTGAGAAAGATCGACAAGTGAGTCAGCGGCAAACTGCCAATGGCGCAGGGCACTATCCGGCGCTTGCCACTGCTCTGGCTCAATAGCGAATATGGGCAACACGGGGCCAGCCGCCGCTGCATTAGAAAGCGGCGCGTGATCATGAATACGTAAATCGCGTTTGAACCAAACGACCTGGATAGGTGCCTTAGCCATTAATAATACTGATACCTGACGGTTGAGAGCTATTCGCCGCTAAGTCTATTCGCCACTGAAATGTGACGTTACCATCAAGCTACCGTTTGCCAAATCAACCCAACAGGGCCAACCCAGCAGGATCAACTCTGCAGGAACAAACCCGTAGGAGAGTAATGATGTATATCGCCATGAACCGTTTTCGGATTGCCCCAGGCCGTGAAGAGGATTTTTTAGAGGTGTGGCGTAACCGCGACTCTCACCTGGATGAAGTGCCGGGCTTCAAACAGTTCAAGATGCTGCAGGGCGAAAGCCAGGAAGATCACACCGTGTTTATCTCCCACAGCGTGTGGGAATCGGAAGAAGCCTTCCGCGCCTGGACTAAGTCAGACGCGTTCCGGAAGGCCCATGCAAATGCCAAGTCACCCGAAGGTATTTATCTTGGCCCGCCTAAGTTTGAAGGTTATGAGGTGGTGCTGTAAGGCGGCACGGCTAAACGAAGCAGGTTGGCAGCGGGGCGCTTGCCCCGCTTTGGGGGCTTTAAAACAGCGCCAAGCCAATCGACAGCAGCACGCTGTAGAGCAGCGTCGAAATAGCGGTTTTCTTCAGCATATTGGTTAGCATCTCGCCATCACGGGTATGGCTTAGCGTTCTTGCCGCATCAGTCAGTGGTTTGGTCACCAGCAGGCAACTCCATCCCACCCACGGCACCGGCAGCGCAACTAAATAGATCAAGGTAAGCAGCAGCGCTAATCCCAGCAGCGCCCAGTGGTAGCTAATCGCCTTAGTGCGGCCAAGCCGCACCGCCAGGGTGATCTTGCCGTTACGAGCATCGCTTTCGATATCGCGCACGTTATTCACATTGAGCACGGCGGTGGCCAGCAGGCCGCAGGCGGCGGCAGGTAGAAATGGCAGCCAGCTTAGCTGCTGTACATGTAAATAGTAGGTGCCCAATACGCCAAGCAGACCAAAAAATATAAAGACCGCAATGTCCCCAAACCCTCGGTAGCCATAAGGAGTTCCCCCTAGCCCAACGGTATAGTTTACCGCTGCCAGCAGGGCAGCAGCCCCTAAAAGAATGAAGATGAGAATTTGCCCCCACTGATTCCCAAACGCGGCGACCAGCAGTAACAGCCCCAATAACGCGGCAACCGTGGCCGTGGCGATCATTCCCGTGCGCATTTTTTCCGCGGTAAGCAAACCAGAAGAGACCGCTCTTGCAGGCCCTATACGCTGTTCGTCATCGGCACCCGATGCGGCATCGCCATAATCATTGGCCAAATTAGACAGCACTTGAAGCGCAATAGCGGTCAGCAGGGCAAGTACAAGTACTGCCATATTTAGAGCACCCACACTCGCGGCTAGCCCACTGCCCAGCAGAATGGAAGCACAGGCTAGCGGGAGCGTTCGGGGGCGAGCAGCTAACACCCAGGCTTGGTAGTGGCGGCGCTTACTATTTTGTCCCATTCCGTTGATATTCCTGTTGACCGTTTTCATTTAATAAACATTCGGCAATGTATGATTAAGTGCGGAAAAGTAGATCTAAGTCAAAATATGCCGCGTCATCTTGTCTCACACTGCAAGCACCCCTTGAGTAGGAGTTTACGCGATGATTGGCGACTTATTTAGACATAACAAATATATGGCGGTAGTTTGGTTGCTGCTAAGGCTCTATTTAGGCATCACCTGGCTAACCTTGGGCATTGGTAAAATGACCGGCGGCTTTAACGCCGAGGGCTTCTTAAGCAATGCTGTTGCCAACCCTGTGATGCGTGAGGGAAGCGCGGTTTACCCTAACTATGTTGCCTTTCTAGAGAATTTTGCGCTGCCCAATGCGGATGTCATTAATTTCATTATACCGTTGGGAGAAGTGTTAGTGGGCCTGGGGTTGATCGTTGGTGTACTGACCTCATTTGCTGCGTTTTTTGCCATCATGATGAACATGTCGTTTTTGATGGCAGGCACGGTGTCCACTAATCCATGGATGATTGCGCTGACTTTCTTTTTACTGGTGGCGGGTGCCAATGCAGGGCGGCTTGGCGGTGATCGGTGGGTGCTACCTTATATAAAGAAGAAGCTAGGCTTAACGTACCAAGCTGGCGTTAGCAGGTAATTGAAAACGCTGGCCTAACAGGCGAACTATGCAATCTAACCCTATTGAAGCCCTCAAGCATCAGCTTGATACGCTTTGTGAAACCGATAAAACAGGGTTTATCCGCCTAACTACCCCCTGCCAGGTGGGTAACCTGATGGGGTGGCTAAACGTGCAGAGCGTTTATCCCCGCCTCTATTGGAAGGCGCGTGATACGAACGCCGTTGAGTGTGCGGTGTTGGGGGCGATTAAGGCGTTTGATTCGTTAGCGGCGCTGCAGGCGGATCTTGCTGCGCTGGCTCAAGCAGGCTGCCAACAGCCCAACTATTTTGGTGGCATGGCCTTCGACCCTGGTACGCCGGGGTGGGAGCACTTTCCAGCCTGCCACTTTTTGCTGCCGCGTATCGAGCTTAAACGCCATCAAGGTGGCGCGACGCTATCACTTAATCTACGTTTCGATGACCGCTCCCCCGGTGCCGAAATCACCCAGGCTTATGCCTGTTTAGACGCGTTGGTAGCAGAGCAGCCGCTGCCTCGCCTGCAGCCTTTGGTTTACCAGCGTGAAGATCGCCCTAGCCAACAAGAGTGGGTGGCTTGGGTGGGACAGGTGACGAACCCCGACCACCTAGTGCATACGCCCAAGGTGGTGCTTTCCCGGGAGACCTGCCTGACGACCCCTGAAACGCCTAGCCCTTGGGCGCTGCTAGCCCGCTGGCAGGCGGGTGCCGCCGACTGTTTTCACTTTGGCGTCCAGTTTACCCCCCATGAGGCCTTTATCGGCTGTCCGCCGGAACGGCTCTACAAGCGTGAAGGACGGCATTTAATGACCGAGGCGCTGGCGGGTACCACGCGTCGTGGGCAGGATGCCCAACAAGATCAAGCGCTTGCCGATGAACTGCTTGCCGATAAGAAAAACAGTCTGGAAAACCAGTGTGTCTATCAGCAGCTTTTGATCCAGCTTGAGCCGCTCTCTTCTCAAGTCCAGATGGGCGAGGCGCATATTGTTAAGCTGCGCTCGGTGCAGCATATCCGTCGTCTGATTCACGCCGAGTTGCACCGAGACGTCACCGACCAGCAGTTGCTGGCAGTGCTGCCGCCTACCCCGGCGGTAGGCGGTGTTCCCCGCGAAACAGCGCTGGCGTTTATTCGCCAGCATGAGCTTCATCAACGCGGCTGGTATGCGGGCGTTTTCGGCCGAATTAGCCACGCCAGCAGCGATTTGGCCGTGGCTATTCGCTGCGCCCATATCGGCCCAGAAGCGATTCGCCTGTATGCCGGTGCAGGCATTGTGGCAGGCTCCCAACCAGACGAGGAGTGGCACGAACTGGATACGAAAATTGCTGACATTATGTCGCTGCTTGGGATGGGATAACGTAGATGACAGCGCTGACATCGAACGGTTTTACGAAGAGTGGTTTTTTGAAAGAGTACGCCACCTTTAATCATGTGTGGGCGGCGCTGATGCTGGAAGAGCTCTACCGCTTAGGCGTGCGCGATGTGGTACTGGCGCCAGGCTCTCGTTCATCGCCTTTAACCATGGTGGCCAGCGAGCATGCCGGGCTGCGCTGCCACTGCCACTTTGATGAGCGTGGGCTGGGGTTTATGGCGCTCGGTACTGCCCGGGGCAGTCAGCGCCCGGTCGTCATTATCACTACCTCAGGCACCGCTGTAGCCAACCTTTACCCGGCAGTGGTGGAAGCCAAGCTGCTCGGCGTACCGCTGATTGTGCTCTCCGCCGACCGCCCCATTGAGCTGCTGAATAACGGCAGCAATCAGGCGATTGACCAGCGGGATATTTTCTCCCGCCACACCATTGTTCACCACGACCTGCCGCCGCCGGATGCTGAGATAAAAGCAGCGTTTCTACTCAGCACGCTTGATCAAGCCGTCGACCAGCAGCGTCGTACCCCTGGGCCCATTCACATTAACTGCCGTTATCGCGAACCGCTTTACCCCGGTAGCTTCCTGGTGGATGCCGGTGATTATCTTGCTCCGCTGAGGGCTTGGCTGACGACTTCAAAGCCGTGGAGTGATTGGTCATCCAGCACTACGGTTCCTGCTATCAACAACGAGTGGGAAACGTTTGCCCAACAGCGTGGCCTGATTGTGGTTGGCAGGGTTGAAGACAGTGCTGATAATTCCCAGCAGGCGCTGCAGATTGTTGAGCTATCCAAGCAGTTGGGCTGGCCGCTGCTGGCCGACATACAGAGCCAGGTTCGGTTTGACCCTCACAACCTAATCCATTTTGACTTGGCGCTGCATGATGAGCGTTTCAGCGCTGAGCTCGCCAAAGCCGAGGTGTTGCTACAGTTTGGTGGCCGGTTAATCTCCAAGCGATTAAGCCAATTTATTGCCCAGCAGCCCTGGCAGGATGTCTGGTTGGTTGATTCGTTGCCCCAGCGACTGGATCCCGACTACTGCGTTAAGCGCCGTTTGATATGCTCGCCCGCCAGCTTTATAGATGATTTGCCAACGATACCTGAGCAGCCTCCCTGGCATCAGCTGGCTAGCCTCCAACGACGCACTACTCAGCTTGTTGAAGAGCGCTGTACAGCCTTCTCAGAGCTGGGAGTTTGTCACCTTTTAGCGCAGTTGGCTGAAGGCCAGTTATTTATAGGCAACAGCCTACCCGCGCGGCTAATGAATATGCTGGGTACGCATCGCCAAACGCCGCTACGGGTATTGGCCAATCGCGGCGCTTCTGGGATTGATGGCTTAATTGCCACCGCTTTTGGACTCAGTTGCACACGCTCGGAGCCCACCACCATTGTGCTGGGAGATACCAGCGCACTCCATGACCTCAATAGCTTGGCGCTGCTGAAACAGGCCTCCCAACCTCTGGTGGTGATTATCCTTAATAACGATGGCGGCAGTATTTTCCATATGCTGCCGGTGCCCAAAGAGGGCGAACTACTGGAGCGCTATTATCGCCAGCCTCATGGCTTGAGCTTCGAGCATGCGGCGAAGATGTTTGGACTTGGCTACTCGGCGCCCAGTTCATTGGAGGGCTTCGCGGCGGCTTATACCCAGGCGTTAGAGGTAGGCGTTTCACTGATCGAGGTTAACGTGCCCCATCAGCAGGTCGCCGATGATCTAAAGGCCCTTGGCGAAGCGATTCGAGGGGAGCCGCGTGAGCAGTAAATCACAGCAGCAGGCACCTACCCTGGTACTGCTCCATGGCTTACTGGGGGATCGTCAGGATTGGGATGAGGTCATCGCTGGCTTGGAAAGCATTAACTGCTTAGCGTTAGACCTGCCGGGCCACGGTGAGAATCACCAGATACGGCTGGCCTCGTTTGAGGCATTTCACCATTGGCTTTGCGACACACTGAGTGACCGAGGGGTTAGCCGCTACTGCCTTCTGGGTTACTCCCTGGGCGGGCGTTTGGCGCTTTATCATGCCAGCCGTCAGCCATTGGGGCTGGAAACGCTCTGGCTGGAGAGCGCTCACCCTGGTTTACCCACCAGTGAGCGTGCTGACCGTATTGCCCATGATGAACGCTGGGCGATACGTTTCGAGCGGGAGCCATTGGGAAACGTACTTGCCGACTGGTATCGGCAGCCGGTGTTCGCCGACTTAACCGAGGCCCAGCGCACTCGGCAGATTCAACGCCGCTTAGCGAATCACGGGCCAGCCATTGCCAGCATGCTGCGATCAACTTCCTTAGGCCAACAGCCTTCGCTTTGGCAGTGGCTGGAAAGTACCTCGCTTCCGGTAAGCTACTTTTCGGGGCGGCGGGATGCCAAGTTCCACTCTTTGGCGTCTCATCTGACAACAATGGCCCCGCGCCTGCGCCATATCACGCTGGAAGGGGGCCATAATCTTCATGCTGAGCAACCGGAGATGATTGCTCAGCAGCTCAACGCTTGGCTAAAACACTGATCAGCTGATCACCATTAACCAGGGCAGGCCAATCACCAGCCAAACCACCAGGAAGAGCAGCCCAAAGATCGCCCCCAGCCGCCAAAACAGTGCACTGGGTAAGTAGCCGCTGCCGTAGTAGACCGGGCTTGGCCCTGTGCCGTAGGGGGTGAGAATGCCCATAAAGCCAAGTGTGGGTAGCAGCAGCAGAATAAACATCTGCATATCCAGCCCGGCAATGCCTGATGCCGCGGCCAGAATTACCGGCAGCAGGGCGGTCACGTGGGCCGTCACGCTGGCAAAAAAGTAGTGAAGTAAATAGAAGATGACTACCAGCGCCACCATAGCCATCAGCGGGTCGAAGTGGCTTATCTGACCGCCCACCACATTGCCAAACCAGTTGACGAACCCAACTTGGCTGAGACCGCCTGCCAGTGCCACCAGGGTGGCAAACCATACAAAGGTATTCCAAGCCGCGCGATTATTAAGAATATCGTCCCAGTGAATGATGCCCGTTAACAGCATGCCGCAGATCACCACTAGGCCCACGAGTGAACCAGAGATAACACTGCCGGCAAAAATCCACAGCAGCAGGGCGGTGACCACCATAGCGACCAACATTATTTCATGGCGGGTCAGTGCCCCCAGCTTGGTTAACTCCTTTCCCGCCCAGTCGGAAATTTCATCGCCTGCCTTCACTTCGGGGGCGCATAGCCAGTAGCTCAGCAGCGGCACCAGCAGAAGCAGCAGGATGCCCACCGGCACGACCGCCATAAACCACTGTCCCCAGTTGATTTGGATGCCAGTGGTGCTTTCGGTGAGCGCGATAGCCAATAAGTTGGGGGCCAGGGCGGTCAAAAATAGCGAGCTGGTTACGCAGGTCGAGGCCAACGCGGTCCACATCAAAAAGCTACCCATGCGCTTCATGCTGGGGTCATTGGGGTGCGAATCGTAAAGCGGCGGTAGATTGCGAATGACGGGATAGATCGTGCCCGCACTGCGCGCGGTATTCGAGGGCGTAAACGGCGCCAAAATGCCATCGGCAATCATCACCGCGTAGCCAAGGGTCAAGGTGCGCCTCCCCATGGCTTTGACCAGCCAGAGCGATATCCGCCGCCCGAGCCCGGTTTTTTCGTACCCCAGGGCAAACATAAAGGCACCGAAAATTAGCCAGACGGTGGAGTTGGTAAAGCCTGACACCGCCCAGGAAAAGGCTTGGCCCGCGGCATTAAATCCGTCAGCCGCTAGTTGCTCCGGCGAGAACAGCACCCACCGGGAAAGCAGTGCCACCAGGGTAACGCCGACCAGACCCACCACTGCGCCCGGTAACGGTTCAAGAATAAGGCCAACGACACAGCCGAGGAAAATGGCGAAAAAGTACCACGCATGAGGCGAAAGCCCCGGGGGGGTGGTTATTAGCGCGACGATGATAGCGATTGCTAGCGGCGCTAACAGTTTCCATCGCGGTGAGGGTTGAGCATTGGTCGTCATGCAGCACCTCTCTTCAGTGTTAGTAGTGTGCTCTTTTCTTGCTTGGTGGGCAGTGGTCTGCCCGGCAGTGAGTGACTTGAAGAGTAGGCGGTGCAGCACTAGGGTAAAAGCGATGCTAGCTCGATTCCTTCCTTTCTTGATGTACATCAATAGTCCTTTGGACTAATGAACAGGGCCTTCCTCTTGTATGGTAAGTTCGAATAGACAAGACGGCAGCGCAGATTGCCGCCAGTACCACCTTTGACTTGGCTAATGAAGGGGCTTTTCATGCAGCAGCGAGATTTCGATATCGTCATTGTTGGTGGGGGTGGTGCAGGCTTGCGCGCTGCTATCGGGGCTGCTGAGCAGGCCAAGGAGCAGGGCACTCCCCAGCGCATAGCGCTGCTGTCCAAGGTTTACCCCATGCGCTCCCATACCGTGGCGGCTGAAGGCGGCGCCGCCGCCGTCACCAGTGCCGAAGATTCCCACCAGGCGCATTTCGACGACACAGTGTCTGGTGGTGACTGGCTGGTTGAGCAGGGCGTCGTCGACTATTTTGTTCATCACGCTTACCAAGAACTGGTGCAGATGGAGCGCTGGGGCTGCCCCTGGAGCCGTAAAGAGGATGGCCAAGTGCAGGTGCGCCGCTTCGGTGGCATGAAAACCGCACGCACCTGGTTTGCGGCCGACAAAACCGGCTTCCATATGCTCCACACCCTGTTTCAGACCTCGCTGAAATACCCTGAGATTGAGCGTTTTGATGAGTTCTTCGTGCTCGATCTGGCCGTTCACGAAGGTGCGGTAATCGGCGTAATTGCCCTGCAGATCGCTACCGGTGAATTGACCCTGCTACGCGCTAAAGCGGTGATTCTCGCTACCGGCGGCGCTGGGCGCCTGTTCCGCTTCAATACCAATGCGGGCATTGTCACTGGCGACGGCATGGCGATGGCTTACCGTCACGGTGTGGCGCTGCGGGATATGGAGTTTGTCCAGTACCACCCCACCGGTCTGCCCGGTTCCGGCATTTTGATTACCGAAGCGTGCCGGGGCGAAGGCGGCATTCTGCTCAATAAAGAAGGCTACCGTTACCTGCAGGATTACGGCCTGGGACCGGAAACCCCGTTGGGCAAGCCGGAAAACAAATACATGGAGCTGGGGCCGCGGGACAAACTCTCCCAAGCCTTCTGGCAGGAACAGCAGGCGGGCCGCACCGGCAAGTTTGGCGACAGCGACGTGGTTTATCTCGACCTGCGTCACTTGGGTGAAAAGTACATTCTGGAGCGCCTGCCGTTTATCTGCGAACTGGCTAAATCCTATATCAATGTCGATCCTGTTAAAGAGCCCATCCCTATTCGCCCGGCGGTGCACTACACCATGGGCGGAATCGAAACCAATCCACAGTGCGAAACCTCAATCGCCGGGCTCTACGCCGCAGGAGAGTGTGCCTCTGTCGGTTTGCACGGCGCGAACCGTCTGGGCTCTAACTCGCTAACTGAGCTGTTAGTGTTTGGCCGCCTGGCCGGTGAGCAGGCAAGCAAGCGCGCAGCACAAACCGAGTGGGCCGCTGAGCGGCTGCTGGAAGCCCAGGGCGACCGCCAGCAAGCCAAGCTGCTGCGCCTTTGTGATGGAGCCGGAAGTGGGGAGAACTGGGTCGAACTCAAGCGCGCCATGGTGCAGGCCATGGAGAGCGGCTGCGGGATTTACCGCACTGAAGAGGGCATGCGCCATTCGCTTGAGACCATGCGCCAACTGCGCGCTCGCTTCAATGAGATACGCGTTAAAGATACCAGCAAGATATTCAATACCGAGCTGCTGGAGTGTATCGAGCTTGGCTATGGGTTGGATATTGCCGAAGCCTCTTGCTTGAGTGCTCTTGAGCGCCGTGAATCCCGCGGTGCCCATCAGCGCCTGGATGAAGGCATGCAGAAACGCGACGACGTTAACTACCTCAAGCACAGCCAGGTGTTTTACCAAGGCGAGGCGAATGCCGAGCTGCGCTGGCAGGATGTCGATGTGCGGTTCTCCGCACCGGCTGAGCGGGCCTATGGCGATGCAGGCAAGGGGGGCAAGGCATGAATACTCAGCAGATCATCACCAAACACATCAGCGTCAAGCGCTACATGCCCGACAGCTCGGCTGAACCCTATTGGCAGCAGTACGAACTGCCGGTGGACGACAGCACCTCGCTGTTGGATGCCCTAAACCATATTAAAGAGCAGCTCGATAGTACCTTGAGCTACCGCTGGTCATGCCGAATGGCGATTTGCGGCTCCTGCGGTGTGATGGTGAACGGCATTCCCAAGCTCGGCTGTAAAACTTTCCTGCGCGATTACGAAGGCGAGATCCGCATCGAGCCACTATCCCACTTCCCGGTGCAGCGGGATTTAGTAGTGGATATGGAAATATTCCTTGAGCACCTGGCGGCGGTTAAGCCCTACCTGATCGATGACAACCCAGTAAAACCCTACGACCCCCAGGCACCGGAAACCTATCAGCAGTCTCCCGAACAGCTCGCCCGCTATAAGCAGTTCGCCAACTGCATTAATTGTGGTCTCTGCTACTCCGCCTGCCCGCAGTTTGGACTTAATCCTGAGTTCCTTGGCCCGGCGGCGCTAACGCTGGCCCACCGTTACAACCTGGATAGCCGCGACCATGGCAAGAAGCAGCGTATGGCCGAACTTAACCGCCATGAGGGGGTGTGGAGCTGCACCTTTGTGGGCTTCTGCTCCAAGGTTTGCCCCAAACACGTTGACCCGGCCGCTGCTGTGAATCAGGGCAAGGTCGAGGCAGCCAAACACACACTCATTGCGCTGTTCAAAGGGTAGGGGAGGAACGTCATGGATAAATTATCAACACAACGCCTGCCGCCGCTGAAACGCAACTGGTGGCTGAAACACCGCTTCTTTAAACTCTATATGCTGCGCGAAGCCACGGTGCTGCCGCTGGTGTTTTTTACCCTCTGCCTGCTCGCCGGTATGGTTGCCCTGTTGCAGGGGGCGGATAGCTGGCAGGGGTGGATCGCCTTTATGGGCTCTCCCATCGTATTAGTGCTGAATCTTCTCGCGCTGGCCGCCAGCCTGTTTCACGCCGCCACCTTCTTTGTGCTGTTTCCCCGGGTAATGCCGCTGCGTATCGCCGGGCGCAGCCTGCCTGATCAGGCCATTGTTGCCGGACAGTGGGCGGGAGTGGTGGTCGTTGCGCTGCTATTTTTCTGGCTACTGGGGAGGGCCTAAGTATGGAAAAAATAGCCATGAATAAACACGACAATCGGCATAAACAAGCCATTGATGAGCCGCTTTGGTGGGGGCTGTTTAGCGCGGGCGGCGTTTGTTTTGCCGTCTTGCTGCCCGCCGTGATTCTCTTTATCGCCGTTCTACTGCCCCTTGGCCTGCTGCCTGCCGAAGCGCTGAGCTATGAGCGCGCATCGGCACTGCTGTTTAGCGTACCGGGCTTTCTGTTTGTTGGGGCGGTGGTCTGTTTGCCGCTCTTTCACGCCGCCCACCGCCTGCGCCATGGGATGTTTGATATCAGCGTGGGTAATGACTCAATCAACAAAAAACTAATGTACGGTGGGGCTGCGTTGCTTAGTATTGTGGCGCTGGGTTTAGTCGTGGCGGGCTTCCTGGGTTAAACGGCTCGCTGCAAGCATTTCGCCTCAACAGATAAAAAGAGACTGGCATGATCAACGGACTCACTGAAACGGAACTCTATGCACCAGTCGAGTGGCAGGATCGCTCCGATGGCTATCAGGATATTTTGTACCACACCACTGCCGATGGCATTGCCCGCATTACCATCAACCGGCCAGAGGTTCGCAACGCCTTTCGCCCGCTAACGGTTAGCGAGATGGCCCAAGCGCTTAACCGCGCCCGCCACGACAGCGCTATTGGCGCCATTCTGCTGACTGGCGCAGGCGACAAAGCGTTCTGTTCCGGCGGTGACCAGCGCATTCGCGGAGACTATGGCGGCTACCAGGATGAAGAGGGCACCCACCACCTCAACGTGCTGGATTTCCAGCGCGATATTCGTACCTGCCCTAAACCGGTAGTGGCGATGGTGGCGGGCTACGCCATCGGCGGCGGCCACGTGCTGCATCTAATGTGCGACCTGACCATTGCCGCCGACAACGCGATTTTCGGCCAAACAGGCCCTAAAGTCGGCTCCTTCGATGGCGGCTACGGCGCTTCTTATATGGCGCGCATTGTGGGCCAGAAAAAAGCCCGGGAGATCTGGTTTTTATGCCGCCAATATAGCGCCGCCCAAGCGCTGGAAATGGGGCTGGTGAACCACGTGGTGCCATTGGACGAACTGGAAAAAGAGAGCGTGCGCTGGTGCCGGGAAATGCTACAGCACAGCCCCATGGCGCTGCGTTGCCTAAAAGCCGCGCTCAATGCCGACTGCGACGGCCAGGCCGGGCTGCAGGAATTGGCGGGCAATGCCACCATGCTCTACTACATGACCGAAGAGGGGCAGGAGGGCCGTAACGCCTTTAACGAAAAGCGCCGCCCGGACTTCTCCCGCTACCCGCGTAACCCTTAATGCAGCTGGCGCTCTATCGCTACTCCCTCCCGTTCCTCCAGCCGTTAGTGTTTAAAGGAGAGCGGCTGGCGAATAGAGAAGGGCTGTTAGTTTCCATTAACGGGCAGTGGGGCGAGATTGCCCCGCTACCTGGCTTCTCGACTGAAACGCTGGCGGAAGCTGAAGCCGAAAGTCTGGCCTGTTTGGCTGCGTTGAGCCGAGGCGAAAAAGTCTCCCCAGCACTGCAATCGGTGCAGTTTGGGTTTGACTGCGCCCAACGCTCTTGGCCAAGCAATCTTCCTGCTTCTTTGCCGCCCTACCCGTTGCTCCAGGGTGCACCTGCCGCGCTAATCCAGTCTCTTCCAACCGCCGATTGGCAAGCGTCGCCACCGTCTCGGCTTAAGCTAAAGGTGGCGCGCTATGCTATGGAAGAGGAGCTAGCGCTGATCGAACAGCTTGCCGCCCGGCTGCCGACGACCAAGCTGATTCTGGATGCCAACGGCGGCTGGACACGGCAAGAAGCTCAGCGCTTCTGTGAGCGCCTGCCCCTTAAACAGATCGACTACCTGGAAGAGCCCTGCGCTACCTTCGCTGACACTATCGCTGTTGCAGAAGCCACCGGGGTGGCCATTGCCCTGGATGAAACGCTAACGCGCGGGGAGGAGTGGAACTATCACCCGCAGCTTAAAGCCCTGGTGATCAAACCCTCGCTGGTCGGCTCGCTAAGCATCTGCGGGGCACTCGTTCAACGAGCAAGGGCGGGTAACCTTCGCGTGGTGATCTCCTCTAGCTTTGAGTCCGATCTGGGCCTTGGGCTGTTGAGTCGGCTGGCCAGCGAGTGGGCGCCCCATGAGCCGCCGGGACTGGATACGGGCCATTGGCTTACCGAGCGCGTGACCACTGAAACGGGCGAAGTGAAGACTGACTCGCTGCACTGCCTTTATCTGAATAATGAGTGTTCCGATCTTTAACTCCTCGCCGCTAAAGGGATATCAGTTCCACACGTGTTTCTCAGGCTCAGTTTTATTAATATCATTATTTACTGCACAAGATCATCCTGGTATTTTGAATAATAATCAGTTCAATTTAAATGGACTAAGTTTGTTGGAACCGTCTATCGGTTTTATTAGGACGATTATACCGCCATTGAACAAGCCAAATTGGGCGATCAGGTTGCCTGCCCCTGTAACGGAGGCCCTCACCGTATTGTTAGTGCGGCCTCCACCACCTTTGTTGATGGGATACCCGTCGCACGTGTTGGCGATCGCAGCTCTTGTGGTGCCAGTATCACCAGCGGTCTTGATTGGTATCCCATTGAAGGTGCTGCGGCCGCTATTCATGGCAGCGAGACCTCATGCGGTGGGGTGGTTATTGCGGCGGCTAGTGCGATCACTGGCCAGCCGAGAGGTGGCGCAAGCACCACACTCCCTGCCGTTCCGCCGCCGCGCTACAACCGTCGAGTGGTGTTTCGTGACGAATTCGGCGCTCCTCTGGCTCATGAACCCTACCGACTGGTGCTTGAAGGTGGTGATACAAAAGAGGGGCAAACCAACGCTCAGGGGGAAGCCGATCTTATGGATTCAGACCTTGCCGCCAAGGTGGTAGATATTCTGATTAGGGGCAACTGAAATGGCCGAGTGGCAACGTATCGCGCAAACAGTCACCACACCAGAAACACTGGATGATCCCTTTATCGTTACTGTGCCTTGCCCGCATAGAGATCAGGCGCTTGATATCGCTGCCTGGATAGTCGAAGAAATCCAGACCAACGTAGAATCCGAAGCCGCCCAACGCATAAAACAGCAAAACGCTTACAACGCTCAGGAGGCAATGGAGCGCTGGCGGAGGGAAGGTGAAACGTTAAATAGCATCCAACGCCTTGCCCGTGATATGGCAAGGCCTGATTTCATGAAGATCGAACGAAATGCCCGAAGGGCGGCAATTGCTGGTTGGACTTGGCTGGTGAGGCCAAATGGCGTGTGGGATCATAAACAGTACTTTCAAGAAGGTGGTGAGAAGTATGACGAATTTAACAGCACGGGGGTCTCAGCTTATCCTTGGCACCACAAATACCGAGGGTATGAGTACTATTATGACATTTGGTCTAATATTCACTACGGTTACGTTGGCCGCTACCTAGGTTTCTCTGAAGATAGTTTGTTGGACGGTGCCGGGCTAGCGCAGCTCGGAAGCGATATTGCAAATCGCAGCATTCCAACTGACCGAGTTGATACTAATGGCATTGGATTCCGTCGCTTTGACGATGTAACCGACTACCTTTCTGTCCGTTTGGGAATATCATTGTTTGAGAGTTTTTCTCCGCACCAGCTAACGGCTTCTGTTCTAATGAATGAGATTTCTCACGTAGATTATCCAATCGAAAGAGACTCAAAAATTCCCCATGATTGTCAGAAAGCAAGGAGTCGATAAAGCTAATGCCATTTTATCGCCGTAAAATATTTCTCGTTCCGATCATTATCATTGCTACTTTTGTAATTTGGCAGAATTATATATTTTCGACAATGGATTATCGGCCAGATCCAAATCTCACAGAGCCAACTGAAGCTGTTTTTGAGTTCATAATTCAAAATGATATAGGGCGCGTTTTAATAAAGAATGGAAAGGCCGAAGCCTTTGTGCTTGATGGATGGCGTTGGAAGACTGTTGAGCTGAGAGAGATGCTTCCAGTGTCTATTATAGAGAGCATAGAAGAATCAAAAATTAATATAAAACATGCAAGTTTTAAACGCCTTTGTCGATCAAAGTGCTATTTGAATGCCATTTTTTATATTAACAGACCTTTTGAAGCCGCATTTCTTCCAATTTATACGCCTTGGTGGTATCTGCAATATGCGCCAAGCGGAGGGATTGAGGCAGAAGTAGTACCTTCTATAGAAGACGCCATTAAAGAGAAAAGAGATTCTAATAACCTACAGAATGGGTATTTTTTTTGCGAACCCTCAGAACTGGAGCACTGGTACCTGTGCACAGGGCTTCATGCAAGTTAACGTCGTGTTAAGCCAGCTTTCTTGTCAGTTAAGTATGATTAGCAATGACGGCTTTACATGCTAGACACCTGCCCCATCCACTACTGGGCCAAAGAGACCCCTGAGCATATTGCGGTAGAGGCTGGCTCGGTGCGTCTTAGCTACCGAACGCTTAATCGCCGGGTGGCGTCTTTAGCGCAGCAGCTTGCGCGCGCAGGTTTTGTGCCGGGTGATCGCTTAGTGGCGCCCGCCAAAGGCTCGCTTAAATCCTTGCTGCTGGCATGGGCCTGCCTGCGGGCCGGGGTTGTTTTCTGCCCGCTGAACCCTATGTTCCCTATTTCCCAGCAGCTCACTCTAGCCAAACGCTTGCAGGCTGGGCTGGTTTGCCAAACGGAAAGCGACCATCATTACCCTGCCGAGCTTACACCGGTTAGCTTCGATTTTTTGACGGAAGCCGATGTGAGAGAGCCACCGGCGCTGGATAGCAACCAGCTGTGCAACACGATTTTTACCTCCGGCTCCAGCGGCACGCCCAAGGCGGTGCTGCATCGTGTGGCCAATCACTTGGCCTCCGCGCGAGGCTCGGCGTCGTTTATTCCGGTTGATCAAAACAGTGGCTGGCTGTTGTCGCTGCCACTGTTTCATATCGGTGGCTACGCTATTCCATTTCGCGTTTTTCTTGCTGGTGGGCGGGTGATTCTCGATGACGATCCGCAAACGCTCCCCGCACGCCTTGAGCAGCAGCCGATTACCCACCTTTCCCTGGTGCCCACCCAGCTCTGGCGGTTGCTGCAAGCGGGCTTTTCGCCCCAGCGCACTCAGTTGCGGCAACTGTTGCTGGGCGGCGCGACGATACCCGCTCCGTTGGTGGCGAAGATGATCTCCTTGGGGCTAACACCGAAGGTCAGCTATGGGTTATCGGAAATGGCCAGCCAAGTTTGCACTGGTATACCCACCGCGCCGGGCGTCGTCGGTAAGGCGTTGCCGGCTCGTGAAGTGAGGGTTGTTGAGGGGGAGATACAGGTGCGTGGAGAGACCCTGTTCTGTGGCTATTTGAATAATGGCGAGATTGATCCAGCCCTCAATGACGAAGGCTGGTTTGCCACCCGCGACAAGGGGCACTTCACTTCGGAAGGTGCGCTGGTGGTGGAAGGTCGGCTCGATAACGGCTTTATCTCCGGTGGCGAGAATATTCAGCCAGAAGCAATCGAGCAGCGCTTGGTCGACCACCCCGGCGTTGCCCAGGCGCTAGTGGTACCGGTGCCCCACCCCGAGTGGGGGGAGCGCCCGGTGGCGTTTATCGATTGGCATGGAGAAGGCGTGACAGAACAGGCGCTAAGCACTTGGGTACGCGAAGCGTTACCCGGCTTTATGGTGCCCGATGCCTGGCTAGCTTGGCCGCCTGGAGTGGGCTTTAAACCCTCCCGCACGCGGTTTGCTGAGCTGGCGCGGGCACGCGTGGATTTTACCGTTTAGCGGCGCAACCCATTGGTGACTTAATACCTATTCCGCTAGGCCAGCAGCGTCCAGCATGGCGTGGAGCAGAACGTTACAGCCTGCATGAACGTGTTCCGGCGTGGCGCTTTCGATCTCGTTGTGACTAATGCCGTCCTTGCAGGGAATAAAGATCATTGCCGCAGGAGCTACGCGGCCTACAAACATCGCATCGTGGCCCGCGCCGCTGATGATGTCCATATGCGATAGGCCTAGCTGCTTCGCCCCTTCACGCACCGCATCAACACACTCTTTGTTGAAGTGTTCCGGGGCAAAATCCGCTGTGGGCGTTAATTCATATGCCAGCCCGTGGCGTTGGCAAATGTCTTCCACGGCGGCGGCCACCGCCTTGCCCATTGCGATAAGGGCTTCAGGCTCCCAGTGGCGCATATCCAGAGTCATTTTAACCTGGCCGGGAATCACGTTACGTGAACCGGGGTGCAGCGTCATGCAGCCCACTGTGCCACGGCCGTGGGGCTGATGTTCAAAGGCGATACGGTTGAGCGCTTGGGTGACTTCTGCTGCGCCCATCATAGCATCCCGACGTAGGTTCATCGGTGTAGGGCCTGCGTGGGCTTCAAGTCCAGTCAGCGTTAAGTCGAACCACTTCTGCCCAAGTCCGCCGATAACCACACCAATAGTGGTGTCGGTATCTTCCAAAATCGGGCCCTGTTCAATGTGTGGTTCAAAGTAAGCTTTGATCTCATCTGGCGAGACGCTGTCGCTGCCGCGGTAGTGAATGGCGTCCAGGGCATCGCTTACCGTGACGCCATCAGCGTCGGTGCGCGCCATCATGGCATCAAATTCTAGCTCGCCGGTAAATACGCCGGAACCCATCATGCAGGGCGGAAAACGGCAGCCCTCTTCGTTAGTCCAGGCTACGACTTCGATTGGGGATTGCGTGGTGATGTTGTGCTGGTTAAGGGTGCGAATCACTTCCAGACCGGAGAGTACACCGAAGCAGCCGTCGTACTTGCCGCCGGTAGGCTGACTATCAAGATGGCTACCGGCCATGACGGTTTTGGCGGTTGGATCGCTGCCTTCCCTACGGGCAAAGATATTGCCGATATTATCAATGCGAATCGTGCAGCCCTCGGCACGGCACCACTGGATAAAGAGGTCACGCCCCTGGCGTTCTAGATCGGTAAGCGCCTGGCGATTAACGCCGCCTTTAGGGGTGGCGCCTAGTTTGGCCATCTCCATTAGTGCTTCCCAGAGGCGGTCACTGTCAGTGCGCAAATCAGCTGTAGCGATTTTCGGTTCAGCAAACGAGTTCATATGACTTCCTTTTATTGAGCACGGAGGAAGCTGGCGACTCCCCGATTATTGTTTGGCTCATTGCTAGAGTAGAGATAAAAAAGCCGACGTTACGTATAGATTCTCTAACGTGAACAAAAGAAAAGTGTAATTTTATAAACGTGTTTGCTGGCGCATGCTGAGACCAAGTCTTATAGCGATGGAGCTGGACAGCATGTTTGGAATAAAAAGCAAAACGAAGCCTGAAGCATCGAGCTCTTCTATGGAGGAGGGGTCTTCTAAAACGGCGCTTAATCAGCACTACTGGATGCCGTTTAGTGCTAACCGCGACTTCCATGCCAATCCTCGGGTTATCGCCGGGGCGGAAGGGCGCTACTACATTGATGACCAGGGCCGTAAGCTGTTTGATTCGCTTTCCGGGCTATGGACCTGCGGCGCGGGGCATAACCGTGAAGAGATCCAAAAAGCCGTAGCGGCACAGCTAGGCAGTCTCGACTTTGCACCTGGTTTTCAAATTGGCCACCCGCTGGCGTTCAGACTGGCGGAAAAGGTGGCCAGCCTTACGCCATCCGGGCTGGATCATGTGTTTTTCACCAACTCAGGTTCGGAAGCCGCCGATACCTCGGTGAAGATGGCCAAGGCCTACTGGCGGCTAAAAGGTAAACCTGAGAAGACCCGCATGATCGGCCGCGCCAAGGGCTACCACGGGGTGAATATTGGCGGTACCAGCCTGGGCGGGATTGGTGGCAATCGCAAACACTACGGCCAGTTGATGGACGTAACGCATCTGCCGCATACCCTTCAGTCGGGTCACGCCTACACTCGTGGCCAAGCGGAAACCGGTGCCGAGCTTGCCGATGCATTGCTCGATCAAATCGCCCTGCACGATGCCTCCACCATTGCGGCGGTGATTGTTGAGCCAATGTCCGGCTCTGCGGGTGTTATCGTGCCGCCAAAAGGCTATCTGGATCGGCTGCGTGAGATCTGTACTGCCCATGACATCCTGCTGATTTTTGACGAAGTGATTACCGCCTTTGGGCGCAGTGGCGCGACCACCGGCGCCCAAGCCTTTGGCGTAACGCCGGATATCATGAACGTGGCGAAGCAGATCACCAACGGCGCCATCCCCATGGGCGCAGTGATCGCTTCCAGCGAGATTTTCGACACCTTTATGCACGCCGGTGGCCCCCAACACGCCGTTGAATTCCCCCATGGTTACACCTACAGCGCCCACCCAGTGGCCTGCGCGGCGGGTCTGGCTGCGCTTGAGATGATGGAGCGAGAAAACTTCCCAGCTCAGGTTAGCGCCATCGCACCTGCCTTTGAGCAGAAACTGCACGCCCTGAAAGGCCGCAATCACGTTGTCGATATTCGTAACTACGGCTTAGCGGGTGCCATTCAGCTAACGCCACGGGACGGCGACCCCATCATTCGCCCGAGGGATGCTCATATGGCGCTTTGGGAGGCTGGCTTCTACGTGCGCTACGGCGGCGACACGCTGCAGTTTGGCCCTCCCTTTGGCACTACCGAGGCCGAGCTGGAGCGCTTGTTCGACGCGGTGGCCACCACCCTGGATTCGTTAGCCTAAGAGTCGTTGGCATAACCGACTGACCTAAATTTCAGAGAGTTTAAATATGAGTGTTGTTTCCCACCTGATCAACGGCGAGTTAGTTGAAAGTAAGCGCACGCTGGATGTGACCAACCCTTCAACGGGTAAAGTGATTCGCCAAGTGGCTGACGCAGATGCCGCCGATGTAGAGCGCGCCATTGCCGCCGCCCAAGCGGCGTTTCCCGCCTGGCGAGATACGCCGCCCGCTAAGCGCGCCCAGGTGATGTACCGCTTTAAGCAATTGCTCGAAGATAATGCTAACCGCTTGGTACAGCTGGTCAGCGAAGAGCACGGCAAAACCCCCGAAGATGCCATGGGCGAACTCAAGCGCGGCATCGAGAACGTCGAGTATGCTTGCGGTGTGCCGGAGCTGCTAAAAGGTGAGTACTCCCACAATGTAGGGCCGGGCATTGATGCTTGGTCAAACTTCCAGCCGTTGGGTGTGGTGGCAGGTATTACCCCGTTTAACTTCCCCGCCATGGTGCCGCTGTGGATGTATCCCATGGCGATTGCCTGCGGTAATACCTTCATCCTTAAACCTTCAGAGAAAGATCCTTCAGCGGCCATGGCCGTAGCTGAACTGCTTCAAGAAGCGGGGCTACCCAAAGGTGTCATGAATGTAATTCACGGCGGGCGCGAAGCGGTGGAAACGCTGCTTGATGCAAAGGCAGTTAAAGCCATTTCGTTTGTCGGCTCAACGCCAGTTGCCGAAGCGATTTATTCGCGCGGTTCCGCTGCGGGCAAGCGCGTTCAGGCGTTGGGTGGGGCGAAGAACCACGCCGTGGTACTGCCGGATGCCGATTTGGAAAACGCCGCCAATACCTTAATGGGCGCAGCGTTTGGTAGCTGCGGCGAGCGCTGCATGGCGATCTCGGTAGCGGTATGCGTGGGCGACGAAACTGCAAACCGCTTGGTTGAAACCCTACTTCCGAAAATCGCTCAGCTAAAAGTCGGCCCCGGCACCAAGCGAGATCTGGATATGGGGCCGCTGGTAACCGCTGAGCACCGCGATAAAGTCCTCGGCTATATCGAAGATGGCGTAAAGGCTGGCGCGACGCTGGTCGCCGATGGCCGTGATTTGAAAGTCGCAGGCTATGAAGAGGGCTATTTCGTTGGCGGCTGCTTGTTCGATAACGTCACCGCGGATATGCGCATTTACCAAGAAGAGATCTTCGGGCCAGTGCTCTGCGTCATGCGGGTCGCTAGCCTGGACGACGCCATGCAACTGATCAACGACCACGAGTACGGCAACGGCACCTGCCTGTTCACCCGCGATGGCGAAGCTGCCCGTCGCTTTACCGATGGTATTGAGGTTGGCATGGTCGGGGTGAACGTGCCGCTACCAGTGCCCGTGGCCTACCACAGCTTTGGTGGCTGGAAGCGCTCGCTGTTTGGGGATCTTCACGCCTACGGGCCGGACTCGGTACGCTTCTACACCCGCCGCAAAGCAGTTTCTCAGCGCTGGCCTTCGGTCAGCGAAGCGACGCAGGCGGAGTTCTCGTTCCCTGCCAATCAGAGTTGACGTCCTAAGGTAAATAGGAGATCTTCTCAGCACCGTCGTTCTGCGACGGTGCTGTTTTTTGGTGCCTATCTTCGACGTAAGGGACGAGTACAACGTGGCAAGAACCCAGGACGAAATTCGCCAGACCAACGTTAATAAGATTCTTCAGGCGGCAGAGCAACTGTTTGCCGAAAAGGGTTATGCCGGTGCTTCCATGGGCGAAATCGCACAACTGGCAGAGATCCCCAAGTCCAACGTGCACTACTACTTCTCGACCAAAAAAGCGCTGTATCAAGATGTTCTGTTAGAGCTTCTCGAGGTGTGGAAACAGGATGCGCTCTGCTTCGAGCTCTACGATGATCCTCGCGTGGTGCTTTCCACCTATATTCGCGCCAAGATGAACCACTCCCGCAACCGCGCCCACGGCTCGAAAGTTTGGGCGGCCGAAGTCATGCAGGGCGCGCCGATCCTTAAAGAACGCCTGCGCGACAACCTTTATGAATGGGCCAAGCTGAAAGAGTCGAAAATTCGCGAGTGGGTCGAGTCAGGTCAAATCAACCCCGTCGAGCCTTCCTACCTTCTATACATGATCTGGGCCTCCACCCAGCACTACGCCGACTTCGACTACCAAATCTGCTTGCTTAATGACGACCAACCGCTGGACGACTTACAGTTCGAAAAAGCCGTGCAGTCGGTGACCTCGGTGATTTTGCGCGGGATTGGGTTGACGGCGTGAGCAGCACTCAACGACTGAGCTGCACAGACGTATCAAACTTATGCCGCTTACGTGACAGTAGCGTGCGGAACTTACGCATATTGTCGTCGCCATAAAGTACACGATCGCAGAAACGGTCGTACTCATCTAAATCAGCCACCGTTACGATCAATACAAAATCACACTCGCCGGTTACCTGATAGCACTGCTTCACTTCAGGGGCGCTCAGCGCTGTTGTTAGAAAACGCTGGTAGAGTGATTTGTTATCCCGCTCCATGGTGACTTCTACCACCATGTGTAGGCACTGCTCTAGGGCGTCAGGGTTGAGTAGTGCCACCTCTCGCTCAATGATTCCAGCATTGCGTAATCGATTAACGCGCTTTAAACAGGCAGAGGGTGAAAGTCCTATTTCGTCTGCTAGTGCTTGGTTGGTCAGGCTGGAGTTACGCTGAAGCTGGTCAAGGATTCGTCGATCAATGGCGTCCATGAAATAAAATGTCCTTTCTGCGCTTATAAAGAACGAATAGTGACTGTTAGTGCGGAATTGAAAAGAAGATTCTGCGTAAGCCCCATTATCATAACCGTTGTTCTAAGGATGGCAACGGAGGCTTGATGCAGATAACAATTCACCATCTATTGGCTTGGATAACCCACCTATTACAAGACGCGCTGCGCGTGTACCTGACGTTGCTCAAAATCCTGATTCCGGCATTGCTTATCGTCAAAGGATTAGAACTCTTGGGTGTTATCGGCTGGCTGGGAACGGTATTGGCTCCATTAATGAGCATACTCGGTTTACCCGAGCAGTTGGGCGTTGTGTGGGCGGCGGCGCTCTTTACCAACTTGTACACCGCCATTGCGGTCTTTCTTCAAGTAGCCGGTGATATGCACTTGAGTGCCGAACAAGTAACGGTGCTGGGTGCGCTAATGCTGGTAGGGCACTCAATTCCTGTTGAAGGGGCCGTTGCCAAGCGCGCTGGCGTACCATGGTGGGCTACGTTACTCCTGCGCGTAGGTGGGGCTTTGCTGCTTGCCTGGCTCTTGCACTGCTTCTATTCGTATTTTGGTTTGTTGCAAGCGCCAGCAGCACTGGTATGGCAACCAAGCTTGTCACCAGAGCCGACGCTAAGCAGCTGGGCTATAGCACAGCTTGAAACCCTAGCGCTTATCTTCGTGATTATTTTAGCGCTGATTGTGCTGCTAAAACTTCTGAAAAAGCTCGGCCTGGAGCGCTGGATTCATCTTGGCTTGCTACCGTTGCTCAAACTATTAGGCATTGGCCGTTCGGCGGCTAACGTTACCGTGATTGGGTTCACGTTGGGATTAAGCTACGGCGCAGGGTTGCTGATTCGGGATGTGCAAAACGGTGTGCTTAACAAGCGGGATAGCACGCTTGCACTATGCTTTCTCGGCCTCTGCCATAGCGTTATAGAAGACACGCTGCTGATTTTGATGCTCGGGGCCGATATAGCGGGCATCTTGTGGGCAAGGCTACTCTTTGCCGTTATTGTCACCGCAATGATTGCCCGTTGGCCTAGGTTCACTGCTTGATTAGATGAACGTAAGAGACAGTAAACCCCTTAGCCAAGTTTTCTTTGTTTGAACACCACTTTGTCGTTGGTGATCAGACCTAGCCGCCCAAAAGGGCGGATTTTGTAAGACATTCGCTATTGGTTTTGTAAGATATCTCTTAAAAATCGATGACTGAATTGATTTCGCTAGGAGATGCTGTAGTTTTTCTTGGCGTTGTTAGCAGAGCTAAAGTCTCGAGCAAGTAAGTGGCATCGACTTAATACGACTTTTTATTGAAAAGCCCTTTCTCAGCAAAATGAAAAGGGTTGATCACTCATGGCGGCATTCAGTATTGATGGCGCTTATATTTAGCCTTACCGGGTTTTCAGGCGCATGCCCCTATTTATTTCGATTATCACCAGCTTTCCTACCGTCATCTTTACGGTACTACTAAGTGTTGCCGTTCTTTACTGGTTAATTTCGCTATCAGGTTTGGTCGATAGCGACGTAGTCGAGGGTGATGTTGGCGAAGGCGGTTCGCTGGCGTTGGGCGGTTTACTGGCAACGCTGGGCTTACACGGCGTTCCCCTGCCGCTAGTGATTACGCTGCTGGCATTAACCGGCTGGCTGTTTAGCTATTTTGCAATGCTGTTGTTAGGAACCCACCTAAGCCCAGGCCTGTTGCTGTGGGTGTTTAATAGCGTCGCGCTGGTATTAGGGTTTGTTGTCGCCACTATCGTAACGTCCTTTCTGATTCGCCCTTTGCGGCCCCTTTTTCGACCCGCTCAGCACCTGCCTATTGAGCAGCGTTTGACAGGTAAGCAGTGCACGGTTCGCTCGGCAGAGGTGACAAAAGAGGAAGGTCGCGCCGATGCGCATATCGATGGCGATCATCTTATTTTGCAAGTGCGAAGCGACTCCGCGCTGGTGCGCGGTGAGCGCGCCATCATTATTCAGTACCTGTTGACGGAAGATGCGTATTGGGTGGTATCTGAAAAAGATTTTGAAGCCGGCTTAGCCGATTAATTGCCTTGGTGCAGGAGATAAAGATGGATTTGTCGTGGATCATGCCACTACTGGTGACTGTCAGTGTGATTGTTATTGCACTGCTTGCGATACTGGCACTGTTTAAAGCCTTTTATCGAAAAATAGATCAAGGCCAGGCATTAATCGTTAATGACCTTTCCTCAACGCCCAAGGTTTACTTTACTGGGGCTATGGTGCTGCCCGTTGTTCACCGTTCCGAAACCATGAAGGTGTCGGTGATCACCCTGGAACTCAATCGTACCGGGAAAGAGGGGCTGATTTGCCGCGATAATTTGCGTGCCGACATTAGCGTAGCATTCTACCTACGCGTCAATGCCACTGCCGAAGACGTCTTGCGCGTTGCTAAATCCGTAGGTGTTGGTCGTGCGTCCGATCGTGATGCCGTTAATGAGTTGTTTAACGCCAAGTTCAGCGAAGCATTGAAGACCGTCGGTAAAAAGATGGACTTCATGCAGCTCTTCGAAGAGCGCCAGCAGTTCCGCGACGCCATTGTTGAGACCATTGGTCAGGATCTTAATGGCTATATTCTCGAAGACGTTGCCATTGATTATTTAGAGCAGACGCCAAAAAGCTCGCTGGATCCGAACAATATTCTGGATTCAGAAGGTATCAAATGCATCACCGAGATTACCGCCCGGCACAATGTTGAAACCAACCGCCTGGAGCGCGACCAAGAGCTGGAAATTCAGCGCAAAAATGTATCGGCTCGTGAAGCCGCATTAGAGCTTGAGCGAACTCAGGCCGATGCCGAGGCGCGTCAGCGTCGTGAAATCGAAAGCCTGCAGTCTCGTGAGCAGTCTGAAGCCGAGCAGGTGCTTCAGCAAGAACGTGCGAAAAGCGAAGCCGCGCGGATTAAAACCGATGAAGAGCTGGCGATTGCCGAAGAGAACAAGCAGCGCCAGATCGAAATGGCCACCAAGGCCCGCGAGCGTGCCGTCCAGATCGAAGAGGTGCGCATTCGTCAGGCGAAAGAGCTTGAGGATGTGACCCGCGAGCGCGCGGTAGAAATTGAACGAATCGGTATGGAGAAAGCGCTGGAAGAAGAGCGCAAAGAGATTGCCGACATTACCAGCCAGCGTATTGCGGTTGAGCGCAGCGTGGCTGAAGAAGAAGAGAATATTAACGATGTGCGCAACCGCGCTGAAGCTGAGCGTCAGAAGGTCACACGCCTGACCGCAGCTCAAGCCGAAGCGGAAGAGCGCAAGCTCAAAGAAGTGCGCGCCGCGGAAGCAGTCTTCGAGCGCTCCAAGCTGGAAGCGGAAGAAGCGGTTATTCGCGCCCAAGCTGATCTGGATGCGGCAGAGAAGAAATCCGCCGCAGAAGAGAAGCAGGCGCGCGGCCAACAAGCACTTGCCGCGGCAGACGGGCTGGCAGAAGCGCAAGTGCTCGAAGCGCGTGCTCACGCCCAGCGCAGCGAAGGCTTTGCCCAGGCCGAGGTTAAAACGGCCAATGCGAAAGCCGATGAAGATGCTGGACTGGCGGAAGTGCGTATTCTTGAACAGCGCCTTGAAGCCGAGGCGATGGGCGAGGAAAAACTGGGCACCGCGAAAGCGCAGGCCCGGGAAGCAATGGCCAAAGCCGAAGCCAATGGCTTGGTCGAGAAGCTGCGCGCTTACGACAATATGTCCGAAGAGGCGCGCCACTTCGAAGAGTTCCGTATGAACCTGGAAGTCCACGAGAAAGAAGTCATGGCGCAAATCGAAGCCCAGCGCATCGGTATGCTCGAAAATGGCAAGGTAATGGCTGCCGCGATGCAAAATGCCAAATTTGAGCTGATTGGTGGCGACAGCGATGTGTTTGAAAAACTCACCGCCGGCCTGGGCTACGGTAAGGCAGTACAAGGTGTGCTCGATAAGTCACCAGCGCTGCAAGCTACCCTGGCGGGCTTGGCGAATCGTGCCCTGAACGCTGACGCTGGCAAAGCCTCCGAATCTGTCTAAAGGGCAGGGCGACTCTCCATGCGGAGAGTCGCTTTCCCTCCTATGCAGAGAGTCTCGGCCTATGTCGTTCCAAGCGGCCGGTGACACCTTTCCAAGACCGCAATCGTCACCCCTTTGCGGTCTTTGCTATTTCTAGTGAGCACTTTTTCAGGATGACTACTATGTCGAAGGAGCACTCTTCGGTTGAAAACATCGTCAGAGAAAGCACCGCATTCGAGACGATTCAGCGGCGGTTGAGAACCCAGGGCGGCGAACTGGGTGCTTCGATCGGTAAGCTGAACGAAGCTCGTGCTGATGTTTTTGGTAGCAGTAGTATGGCGCTGTTGGGCAGGGCCCGGGTACGTACCGAAAATAACGCCATTGCGCGGGATATGGTGCGCATTGGTGAGCAAATCCTGTTTGGTTTCAATGTTCAGCTGGGGTTGCGTAAGGCATTGGAAGCGAACGATATCTTTGCGCTCTATTACCTTAAAGACGATGAAGAGGGGCTTGAGTTAAGTGAAGCGCCTTTCGAGAATAGCTTCCTCACCGAGAGCCGCTTTGTTCAGGATTTCAAAGAACTCCAGAAATACTACAGTCACGCTACGCTGGTTCAACTGATCACCCTGAACAACAAACTGCTGATCGCTTTTCAAATAGGTGAAAAACTTAGCGACCTGCGCGTTTTCCGCTGGGAATTAGCCGCGAGCGGCGAGGTGAGCCGCTATATCGATAACCGCGGCGAGCGCGACCTAGTGTTCCCCGACCGCTTCGCCTTCCCCTGGCAGACAGCAGGTCGGGATATGCAGGAGCAAGGCCGCGCTCCCCACCTGAATATCCTCGATACGGTCTTTGTTGATAACCTGCGCGGCAACATTACCTTCAAGATCGAGAACAACACCAGCAGCGGCGAGGGGGTATTTGCCGACCCGGTGGAGTCTGACTCCCAGTCGCTGGACGATGCCAGCTTTGAATATGCTGATCTCGGCGCAGTGGTGCTGATCCGCATTTTGCCCTTCAATGAGAAACAGTGGCGCTACTACCTTTTTAATCGTGGCGAGCAGCACGTTAAACGTGTCGATGCCATGGCGGGCTCGGTGGTTGAGCTGCCGGAAAACCACGGCCTGATTTTTCCTTCAGGCTACTACTTAAATACCGGTGAGTTGACCACCTACGAAGTCCCCGAGGAAGACCTGCGTTTCAAGCGCATGGTGCGCTCGCCAAACGGCGAAGATGTTCTCTACATTTTCTACGCGCCGCAAACCGGACAGGTGGTGCTTTATCGCTACAATTTGATCCGCAAGCAGGTCGATACCCCTATGGTGGGACACGGGGCGGCGATACTTGAAAACGGTCACCTAGCGATTTTTTACGCTGAAGACGAGCCCACGTTGGTGCATCCTATCCAGGTATGGGCCACGCCCTTTATGTCGGAGCGTTTTCATGCCCAGGATGCGGTGCGCAACGACACGCCACTCGGCCGAATCGGCAACCCTGATCTGGTGCGCGGTATTGCCGAGCTCAATAGCATTGTGCAGCTCGCTAACGAGCAGCAGGCGTCCGAGCGTCACTTTAACGCCATTATTCGTCGGGTCGACCGCACGCTGAACCAGTTCCACTGGATTGGTGAAGCTGACTTTAAAACCATTCACGCCGCGCTTGAACAGCTAAAGCACACCGCTGAACTGATGCTCGATGAGTATGAGAAAGTCCAGGCAATTCGTGCCCAGACAGCCCAGGCGCTAGACGAAGTTGAAAAACAGCAGGCGACGCTGCTGCGGGAGCTCAAACCCAGTAGTTGGAAAACCCCCGATTTATTTGTTACCTACCTTAAGCACTTACGCGACCATCGTGGTCGGCTGATGGCGCTGCGCGAGCGCCGCTATCTGGATGAGGAACGCCTGCAAACGTTAGAGCAAGCGCTGGATAAAGCGGAACAGTCGCTAACCCAGCAGACTTTTAGCTTTCTTGCTCAGCCAGAAGCCTTGGACGGCTACCGGGAAACCCTGGCGACATTGAAAGAGCAGGTGGGTGAGGCAGAGAATCGCCAGCAACTGGCGGAGTGCGTGGAGCGCTATCGCGAATTAACCGCGGGCCTAGATATGATTCAAGGGCTGCTGTCGTCGATGTCCGGCGGCGATGCTATTGAACAAACGCGGATTACCGAGAATATCTCCAGCATCTACGCCTCGATTAATCAGCAGCGCTCCGAAGCGGAGATCCGTTTAAGAGAGCAGGGGAGCGCAGAGGCTCAGGCGCAGTTTGCGGCGCAGATCCGCCTGTTTGAGCAGAGCCTGGCCAACGGAGTCGGCGCGCTGCGCGAGCCCGACGACTGCGATCAGCTAATGACCCGTATGCTCGATCAGCTCCAGGAGCTGGAGAGTCAGTTCGGTGAATTTGATGAATTTTTAACCACCATTCTTGAACAGCGTGAAAGCGCCCACGAAAGTATCGAAGCACGTCGCCAGCAGTTGCAGGATGAGCGTCAACGGCGTGTCTCTACCCTAACGGACGCCAGCCAGCGGATTCTGGCCAATGTGGAGCGCCGCACTGAGCGCTTTGAAACCCTGGAAGAGCTGCATAGCTTCTTCGCAGCGGATGCCATGGTGGGCAAAGTGCGTAGCATGATCGATGAGCTACGCGAGATGGGCGGTAACCTTGAGGCGGACGATATCGCCGGGCGGCTACGCTCCTCTCAAGACGCCGCCATGCGTAGCGTGCGCGACCGTTCCGATATCTATGAATCCGGTGGCGATGTTATTCGCTTGGGGCCGCGTCACCGCTTCAGCGTCAACCAACAGCATCTCGACTTAACCCTGGTGCCGCGCCAAGAGCGCATCATGCTGCACCTGACGGGCACCCAGTATTACGAGCCACTGGAAGACGAGCGGTTGACCGAGCTGAAAGACTACTGGGGGATGCTGCTGCCTTCCGAAAGCCC
Organism: Halomonas sp. FeN2; assembly: GCF_020595105.1. Taxonomy (NCBI): domain Bacteria; kingdom Pseudomonadati; phylum Pseudomonadota; class Gammaproteobacteria; order Oceanospirillales; family Halomonadaceae; genus Halomonas; species Halomonas sp. FeN2. The sequence goes on along the minus strand of NZ_CP074200.1, from coordinate 1,741,701 downwards.
CGCTGTTTATCGCGCCGAGTACCTTGCCTATCGCTTTATGGGTGAACTGGCGCAGCCTGGTGCCAAGCCCATTAATGTGGAAGATTTCAGCGAGCTGCAGCGTCAGATTGCCAATTTTGCCTCACCACGCTATCGCGAAAGCTACGAAAAAGGCATTCACGACCACGACGCCGCGTTAATCGTACGCACCCTGTGGCCGGCTCGCCAAAGTGCTGGTCTGCTAGGCTTTGGGCCGCTGCCCCGGGCGCTGGCGATGCTGTTCTGGGCCGACCGTATTCATGATGAAGACGCGACCCGCAACCTGCGCGCCCGCTGTCTATCGGCAGGCATTCTATGCCGCATTATGAATAACGACGATCTGCTAAACGCCTTGATCCAGGAAGTACAGCCGCAGCTTGATGCTTTTGTATCGGCCCAACAGATCAAGTGCTCGGTGAGTCAGATAAGCAGTGCCACTGACTTTTTGGTGCGCCAGTTGGCTGAAGAGGGCGAGCGTTTTCCGGTCACCCAGTACGCTGCCAGCTTAGTGGAGAGCTTTACCACCTCCATGCAGCAGCAGGGGCATTACGCACACTTCCAAGAGGCCTTGGCGGTGGTGGCGGGTAACCCCGGCGCCCGCTGGGTGATCACTTCCCACTGGCTGCAGGCTCACGCGGGGCAAGCCAAGCAAGAGGCGTTGCTACACTACCTGCCTGAAGCGATTGCTATGCTCAATACGGCTGACCGGTTAAGTACCGCGACCCATAATGTCGAGCTAGCCTTCACCGTCACCGGGTTGCTGGGGCAGCACGGGCGCTTAGAACAGCAGGAGTTGTCGCTTCAGCTCGATGACTTTCAGGAGCGGCTGCGCCACCACGAGCAGGTCGTGATACGCGACTGGACGGCACTGCAGGAGCGTCGTCAGCTGATTTTACGCGAGCAGCGGGAACGGTTGCGGCTCGAAGAGTACCTACCTAAACCGCTAAACTCCTTCGTGCGCAACAAGCTGATTACCGAAAGCTACCTACCCATTATTGGCGATAACCTGGCTAAGCAGATGGGCACGGTGGGAGATACGCGGCGAACGGATAATAGTGGTTTGCTGATGATGATCTCGCCCCCCGGCTACGGTAAAACCACCCTGATGGAGTATGTGGCGAACCGCCTGGGGCTGATCTTTATGAAGATTAATTGCCCCAGCCTTGGACATGATGTGACCTCGCTGGATCCTGACGCGGCTACCCACTCCACCGCCAGGGCCGAGCTGATCAAGCTCAACTTGGCGTTTGAAATGTGCAACAACGTCATGCTCTATCTGGATGATATTCAGCATACTCACCCGGAGTTTTTGCAGAAGTTTATCTCGCTATGTGACGGCAGCCGGCGGGTAGACGGTATCTGGAACGGGCGCACCAAGACCTACGATATGCGCGGTAAGCGCTTCTGCATCGCCATGGCGGGTAACCCCTACACCGAAAGCGGCGACGTGTTCAAAGTGCCCGACATGCTGGCCAACCGCGCCGATGTTTATAACCTGGGCGATGTATTAAGCGGCATGGAGGAGGTGTTTGCGCTCTCCTACATCGAGAACGCCATGAGTGCCAATACGGTGCTTGCCTCTTTGGCCACGCGGGGCATGGACGATTTTTACCGCTTTGTTGATATCGCCATGGGCCGTGAGGTGCCGAGCACCGACTTTGAACACGACTATAGCGCCGCAGAGCGCGAAGAGATCGTGGCGGTGTTGAAGAATATGTTTAAAGCACGAGAAGTGGTGCTGCGCGTCAATCAGCAGTATATCGCCTCCAGCGCCCAGGCCGATGAGTACCGTACCGAGCCATCATTCCGCCTCCAGGGCAGCTATCGCAATATGAATCGCTTGGCGGAGAAGATGTCACCAATCCTCAGCGACGACGAGCTTGAAGCGATCATTGATGACCACTACGTCGGCGAAGCGCAGCTGTTAACCCACGGCGCTGAAGAGAATCTACTCAAGCTGAAAGAGCTTAGAGGCACCCTAAGCGAAGAGGATAAGCAGCGCTGGGAAGATATCAAACGAGAGTTCCAACGTCGGCAACTCACCGGTGGCAATGAAGAGACCGGTGCCCTTGTGGTGCGCCAACTGAGCTTAATTGCCGAAGGGGTTGGGCAGTGGGGGAAGGTAAGAACGGAGGATGGATAATGTTGCTGGAGGAACTACCCGAACACTAATCATGAGTCATTGATTGGAGATACTTAATCGTTAAAAGTCAGCCGCTGATTATCAGCGGCTGATTAATCATTTATCTAAAAGCACTCACTCAATAGCCGAGTAAGGATTTTCTGCCATTAAAAAAGCGCGTAAGTCGGCTTTTTGAGCGTGGCTATGCAGCCACTCGCGCACGTCGCAGGCTTTTTGGTAGTCAACATCACCAAACTTGCTGCGATAGAGCTGCTCAAAGGTGTCACTGGTTTTTTCCTGACGTATCCGCTTTTGCCAGGCGTCTGTCAGTATGCTGTTAAGGTTACCTGCAAGTCCTTCGGCGACCAGCATTTCCCACTCGCCTTTATTCAGCCAAACGCCGCCTACACGAGCGCTATAGTCAATCCGGTGGGAATTATCTTTGGTGATTCGGAACTTGCTCATAATGCCGCCGGTCACCGGGCAAATAAGCGCGCCTACCGTATCTTCCGCCTCAACGCTCTCGACACCAATATCATCAAATACATGTTCGGGGTGACGTTCTTTCCAGCTAATGTAATCTTCAATCAAGATCCAGTTGCCGCCGCAGTTGTCGCAAGTATGGCTACGGAAAAGGGCATCAATAAAGCTGGGAACTAAGTTTCCCTGCTCTGGCATGCGGTACATTTCATCGGCGCGTTCCTACTACTAAGTTCATGATATCTTTCTCATATATGAAAGTTGTCACAAAGATTAATTAAGATCAAGTTGTTGCGCCGAAAAATAGGTACTTAGAATAAAGTGATGCCCAGTATGACACGAAGAAAAAAGATCCATCTTTGAGAATAAAACTCATTATTTACTGTGTGTTCATCCTTTAGTCGTAGACTTGCCAACTGTTGAGAAACCTAGTGCTACCTGATTGCGGTGGTGCTTCCCCTATGGTCTATTGAAGCGCTAGGCTCTGTCTGATAACTGGCTGCGCTCGACCATACGGCGTTAAAAATCGGCTCAAAGTACTCATTTACACCATGTAAACTCCGTCTTTTCGACGATTTTGCCTTGTCTGGCCTTCGCTCGCCGACTTTTCAGACAAAGCCTAGGCTTTATTAAATCGATACGCTTCATTTAAGCAGTTTTTGGCATACACTTACTTTTTGTTACATATAAATATAAAGGAGCTCATCATGACTGATATAGCCGCGTTGCTTGGCAGTGACGCCGATAGTTTGCTTAATCACACCTGCCAGGGCGTACCCCGGAATAGCTTGCACCTGCCGGGCCCAGATTTTATTGACCGTGTTATGGCGGATAGCGACCGCAGCCCAGCGGTGCTGCGCAATATGCAGAGCTTTTTTAATCACGGCCGTTTGGCGGGCACCGGTTACCTCAGCTTGCTGCCAGTAGATCAGGGCATTGAGCACTCAGCGGGCGCTTCTTTCGCGCCTAACCCGCGCTACTTTGACCCGGCCAATATCGTTGAACTGGCACTCGAAGGTGGTTGTAACGGCGTGGCGTCGACGCTGGGTGTTTTATCATCGGTGGCGCGGCGTTATGCCCACAAGATACCGATGATGCTCAAGCTTAACCACAACGAAACATTGAGCCATCCGGCGATATACGATCAGACGCTATTTGCCGATGTAGACCAGGCCCACGATATGGGGTGCGTGGCGGTGGGGGCGACGATTTACTTTGGCTCCCATGAGAGCCGTCGGCAAATCATGGAAATTAGCGAAGCCTTCGAGCGCGCTCACCAGCTGGGCATGGTAACGGTGCTGTGGGCTTATCTGCGCAATCCAGCCTTCAAGCAGGACGGTACCGACTATCACGTCTCCGCCGACCTCACCAGTCAAGCTAATCACATGGCAGCGACAATTAAAGCTGATATCGTCAAACAGAAGCTGCCCGAGAACAATGGTGGCTACCGTGCGGTAGGCTTTGGTCATACCCACAATAATGTCTACAGCGAGCTGACCACTGACCATCCCATCGACCTGGCCCGCTACCAGGTCGCCAACTGCTTTATGGGCCGCGCCGGTTTGATCAACTCCGGTGGCGGCTCCAAAGGTCACTCGGATCTTGGAGAAGCGGTGCGCACGGCGGTGATCAATAAACGTGCCGGTGGTATGGGCTTGATCTCAGGGCGTAAGGCGTTCCAAAAACCGATGCAGGAAGGCGTTGAGCTGCTGCATGCGATTCAGGATGTCTATCTCTCTACCGATGTAACGGTCGCTTAAGCTGGCTATTGGCTGACCGTAGACCTTAAACGAGCACCAGTAAACTTGATGAATATTAATTAATATTAAATAATCGTCGCATTGAGATGTTTAAAACGGCATACGCTTAAGGAGCTATATCATGAGTGGAAAGCCTGCAGCACGTATTACCGACCTTACCGCGTGCCCTATACCAGGGCACGGAACAAACCCGTTGGTAAGTGGCTCGCCTGATGTTTTTTACGATGGGTTGTCTGCCGCAAGACTAGACGATAAATCTGCATGTGGCAGTCCTATTACCCACGAGGTTTCGTCCACCGTATTCGTCAATAGTAAGCCTGCTGCTGTCCTGAGCAGTGTGGGTGCCCACGGTAATGTAGTCATCACCGGGTCGGGGACGGTCATCATCGGTAAGTAGTGATTGCTGCCCCCTCTGATCAGAGCGCTGGCGGCCGTTAAAAAAGCCTGAAAATTGCCATCCAGACCCTTGAAAATCGACTGACCGCTCCTATTTTTTACAGCGTAGAGGCTGCTTCTGTGGGTTGCGTAAGAGGCTGCCTCTTATGACAACTTTCATAGTCTGCTTAACGTAGGAGGTGTTCGATATGTTCGATGATCTCAAGCGTTTTGAAACCGGTTTGCCTCGCCAGTTTGACTGGTTTAGCCAGTTGCTGGATGGCTTCTTGCCTGACACCAATGCGATGGATATTCGCGCGGTGCCGCGTGGTAGTTTCCCGATGATCAATGTCGCCCGGAGCGACGATGCCGTGAGGGTCTATGTGTTTGCGGCGGGTCTGGCACCCTCGGATTTGACCATCGATGTTCAGGATAATGTGCTGACACTGCGTGGCAAACGCGATGCTGTGACGGGCAGTAATGAAGATGGCAGCTCCCGCCCGGTATTTCGTCGTGAGCGCGCCAGCGGTGAGTTTGTTAGAGCGATTGCGCTCCCCGACGGTCTCGATGCCGAACGGGCAGAGGCACGCCATGCCCATGGTGTGTTCGAGATCGTGTTGCCTAAACGCGAAGAACTCAAGCCGCGGCGTATTGATGTTCAGGCGGCGTAAATCATGTTTGTTAACCTTGAAGAAGGAGGGATAAATCATGAATAACGTTGTTCGTTCATCCAACCACTCCCCGCTGCAACAAGGTGGCGAAGAGCAACGCCGTGAAGAAACCCTGCTGCCAGCGGTGGATATTATTGAGGAGTCTAACGCGCTCAAACTGGTGGCGGATATGCCCGGCGTGACTAATGAGACGCTGAAAATAGAGCTCGACAACAACGTGCTGAGCTTGGAGGGTGAGATAGCGCTAAATATGCCCGAAGGGCTGAGCGCGCTGCACGCCGAGGTTCGCGGCCAGCGTTTTGCGCGGCGTTTTAACCTCAGTCACGAAGTGGACAGTGATGCCATTAGCGCCACTCTCGTCAACGGCGTACTGACGCTAACGCTGCCCAAGAAAGATAGCCACCGTATACGCCGTATTGAGGTACAGGCAGCATAACGTTAGCCAACTGAGAATAGATGCTGAGTGTCCGCGATAACGTGGGCACTCTTTTTTTGTTTCAGCTTTTGGTTACTGTTCTAGGTAAAACTCTCCCTTACCCACTACCACTGTGTTACCGCCAACCTGCACAAAACCGGGTTTGATACCGCCATTTGCTGCTGTGTAGATAACACTAGGCCGCCCCATCTCAACACCCTGATGAATCTTGCAATGCAAAGCATCGGGTTGAAGTGAGGCCAAATAGCCGGTTAAAGCAGCTGCGGCGCTACCGGTAGCGGGGTCTTCGCAAATGCTGGCATGCATACAAAACATGCGGCTGTGAACAATCGTTTCTGCCCCGCCTTGTTGTTCAATAACATACAGGTAAATCTGGACGGCACTGCTAGCCATAACAGCACTTGCCCAAGCCGTCGTAGCAATACGTACGCTCTCTAGCGCTGCCATATCAGTGAGTTCGATCAAATGAAAGGGTAGCCCAAAGGAAGCAATCACCGGATCACCAATAACCTGATGGATGTCCAATCCCAGCAGCTCAACGGCAGTGGTGCGATCAATAGTGCTGTCGGTGATCATGGCTGGCTGGGCTGTCTTAAACGTTGCGCTATCTTGTTCATAATTAACCACTAGCTCGCCGATGGGAGGTTGGAGGACAACGCCTTGCTCGCGGTTCACTAAATTCAGCTCTCTTAGCAGGTGCGCGGTGCCTACCGTAGGGTGGCCTGCAAAAGGTAGCTCACGAGTAGGCGTAAAGATCCGCATCGGGTAGTGATTCGGTTCAGCGGCTGAACTTAAAAACACCGTTTCGGCCAGGTTTAGCTCATTAGCCAGCGCCTGCATGGTACTGGCTGCCAACCCATCAGCCTCTAGAAAGACGGCCAATGGGTTGCCGGTAAACGGCTGGTCGGTAAAGACGTCGAGTAGGTAATACTCAGCGGTTTTCATAAGGCCCCTCATCGAGTGATGTATGCTTCCAAAACGCTTTATGTCCCTCTTTGAGCGCCTGTGTGCGGTCAATGCCGATATCCTCAAGTAGTCTGTCATCAAGTGATAGCAGTTGGCGTCGGCTGCGACGGTAGTGGCGGTACTGACGTAGTTGAGATCTTAGCTGATAACGAAGCTGGGTGAGGCTGAAGCGTGGCATGGCTAATCCTCCGTGTTATATGCCCAACCAGATTACTCAGTGCTATCATTTGAATACAGATATAGAGTTTAATGTTTTTAAGATACAGAAGGGTGTGTTATGCCTCTGTATGGCCGATGTCGAGGTCATCTGTATTGTTATCAGGCTGCATTAGGGGGAGTGTCATGACGCGCTATGAAGAAGTCGCCAGCATTTTGCGCGAGCGTATCGAACACGGTATTTACCGTGTGGGTGATCGCCTGCCTTCTATCCGTGCAGTGTGCCAGGAGCTGGACGTTAGCATCTCGACGGCCCAGGAGGCTTGCCGCCAACTGATGGACGTGGGGTTGATCGAGTCTCGACCAAAATCGGGCTACTTCGTACTGCCTAGCCGCGTACCATCGGTGCTGCCGTCGGTCTCACGACCCGCGCAGCGCCCGCTGGATATTTCCCAGTGGGATCAAGTGCTGGAGCTCGTCGCCACCCAACGTGATGACGTGCGGCTGCTGCTGGGGCGCGGCATACCGAATTTTGAGTATGAAACGCTGCGGCCGCTGTCGAAAATCCTCGCTGGCCTTCATCGCAGTAATGACCTGCACGGATTCAATTACGATAGGTTGAGCGGCAGTCCCGAGCTGCGCCAGCAGGTGGCGCGATTGGCTATTGCTTCCGGCTGCTTGCTACACCCAGACGACATTATGGTGACCACCGGCTGTCAGGAGGCACTCTCGATTGCGCTGCGTACGCTAACCCAGCCGGGTGATGTGGTGGCTGTCGATTCGCCCAGCTTCTACGGCACCATGCAGATACTCAAGGCCAACGGCTTAAAAGCCCTGGAAATCCCTACCGACCCGCAAACGGGTATCAGTCTGGAAGCCCTCGAGTTGGCGTTGGAGCAGTGGCCGATCCGCGCGATACAGGTCACGCCTACTTACAACAACCCGCTGGGTTACACCATGCCTGAAGCACGCAAGCGGGCGCTGTTTCAGCTTGCTCAACGCTTCGATGTAGCCATTATCGAAGACGATATTTACGGCGACCTGTCATTTACTCTTCCAAGGCCGCGCACTGTGAAATCTTTCGATGACGACGGGCGCGTGATGCTGTGCAGCGGCTTTTCCAAAACCTTGGGGCCGGGGTTAAGAGTGGGTTGGTTGGCGCCAGGGCGCTATCGTGATCAGGCGTTACATATGAAGTATGTCTCCACCGGCGCTTCGGCGACGTTGCCGCAGCTGGCAGTGGCGGAGTTCGTCGCCAAAGGACACTACGAGCGCCACGTCCGTTACGCTACCCGCCAATATCAGCGCCAGCGCGATATCATGATCAGTTGGGTTCAGCGCTACTTCCACAAGGGAGCGGGTATTAGCTACCCACAAGGGGGCTTTTTGCTATGGGTAGAGCTACCCGCCGCCGTGGATTGCGTGCGTTTGAATGAACGCTTGGCGGAGCGTGCTATCCACGTAGCACCGGGATCGCTGTTTTCAGCCTCGGGCAAGTTTCGCCAGTGCCTGCGCCTTAACTATGCGTTTACGCTAACGCCTAGCATCGAAGCGGCCGTGCGAACGGTGGGGGCGCTAGCCACGGAGATGGTGGAAGAAGCGCAGGCGCATGAGGTTGTCTTATAAATTGAAATTACTACCCGCCATTGGCGTCAAACGGCCATGGTCGATAATCGGCCCGGTTGGTTGTCCACCGGGAGCGCCCCCTTGAGGCTCAACACTTACGGCTAAATCGGCATTGAATAATTGGGCGCGTAGCTCCGCACTGGGTTGGAGACGTAGGCTGCCTTGCTCCGGCAGCAGGCCTAGAGAAATGGGCGTGCCATCGGCAATCAACCACAGCTCGCCGGTCTGCTCGCTATTGACCTGGGTTGGTTGAACCGCTTGCACGATCAGCTCTCCCCCCTCGGTGGCGCTAATGATCCAGCCTGGCGTGCGCGATTCGTCCTGAACCACGAACACCGCTTCTCCCTCTGGCGGCGTAGTCAGTTCAGCTTGTTGCCAAAGAAGGCCCAGCGCGACCGCCATTACCCCAAAACTGGCCGCCATGGCCTGCCATGCACCCAGGCGTTGCCACCAGCGTAAAGGTAACGCCCCGGTCGCCGCTGTAATGCGCTGCCAGACCTCTTTTGGCGGTGTCTTAGGATCCAGGCGTTCGTTGAACAAGTGGAGATGCTCTCGCCAAGCTTCCACGTCATTACGTAGGTCATGGCTGACAGCCAACAGCGCTTCAAATCGCGCTTTTTGGTCGCGATCCAATACGCTCAGTACGTACTCACCAGCCGCAAGGTGGCGATCATCAGGGTCGCTTAAATCCCATTGGTTAGGCATGTTTTTAACCTCTCGAGTCCACGGCGGATCCAGCTTTTGACGCTGCCCAGCGGTTGGGACAGAGAGCTGGCAAGCTCGCTGTGAGTCATACCCTGAAAGTAGGCCATTTCCATTAACTGGCGCTGATTACCACTGAGTGTGTCGAGGCAGTCATTCAGTTTGGCGCTTTGCTGATGACTGATGCTGTCATCTTCAGGGTCGTCGGTGCCTTGTAGCGTCGCTAACAAGGGTTCATCGGTGGTGGCGTCTTGGGGTTTCTGGCGGCGCAGCCAGTCGATGCCAATATTGCGAGCGAGTGTGGACAGCCAGGTCATCGGCTTGGCTCGTGTGGCGTCGTATTGGTCGGCAGCATGCCAGATTCTGATAAAAACATGTTGGAGACAATCCTGTGCGGCACCTTCATCTCTTACTATACGCAGCAACTGAGCATATAGATGCGCACTGGAGGCACGATAAAGGCGCTCGAATGCGTTGCGGTCGCCCTGGGCGCAGCCGTTGAGTTGTTCAATAAGATATTGGTGGCGTTGTGTGGCATCTAGCATTCAGGCATCTCAGCACAGTAAACCGAAACGTCAGTCTTGGTGAGCCCGCCGTTGAAGGCAATAGGCGAGGGGTAAGCAGCGAATAAAATATTTTTGAGATAACTTGCATCCGCTTTGGCATCAGGCGCGTAAGTGTTAGTGAGCTTGCATGGTTGAGCTCTTTTAATTACAACCAGGAGATGCCCCAATGAAACTCAAACTTCTTACTACTAGCCTGTTTGCTGCTGCCCTCTATACCGGTGCTGCCGTTGCCGATCATGGACCTACTACGGTAGGCGGCGCTAGCATGCTTCCTGAGCGCAATATCATCGAAAATGCGGTTAATTCGGGTGACCATAAAACGCTAGTGGCCGCCGTTCAAGCGGCTGAACTGGTTGATGTGCTGCAAGGGGAAGGCCCCTTTACTGTATTTGCTCCGACCGATGAAGCTTTTGCGGCATTGCCAGAAGGTACGGTTGATACCTTGCTGAAACCTGAGAATAAAGCGCAGTTACAGACCGTTCTGACTTATCACGTTGTGCCTGGCAACATGAACCGGGACGCATTGTGGGAAGAAATCATGGAAAACGATGGCACCGTGGCCTTCAAAACCGTACAAGGCGAGTACCTTACCGTAGCGCGCAATGGTAATAACCTGATGGTCATGGATGCCCAGGGCAATAGTGCCAACATTACTGTCGTGGATGTCGCGCAGTCGAATGGCGTTATCCACGTAATCGATAGCGTATTGATGCCCTAAAGCTTAAGCACACAACGGATAATGACAGTTATTCGTTTTAGATTACGTTTACCCACCGCCTGGCTTACTAGGCGGTGGGCTTTTGTCGATCAGATGGCCGTATAAAACGTTCTCGGGCGCGAGTTACTGGTTCGCGAATGACACATTCTTCCGCATGATCATTAAGCAACCCCATGGCCTGCATAAAGGCAAAGGCGGTAGTGGGGCCGAAAAATTTCCAGCCTCGCTTTTTCAACTCCTTGGCAAGGGCGATAGATTCAGGCGAGGTGGTCTGTGTTTGTGGCACCGCTAACGCGACAGGCTCATAGCGCCAGAAGAAAGCAGCCAGCGAGCCTTCCTGCTCGACCATTTCCTTTGCACGTTGGGCGTTATTAATGGCTGCTTCGATTTTTCCACGATGGCGAATAATTCCCGCATCTTGAAGTAAACGCTGCACATCGTCTTCGCCAAAGCGGGCGACTTGGTGGAAATCGAAGTGGTGAAAAGCAGCGCGAAAATTTTCGCGTTTATTGAGAATTGTGCGCCAGCTTAAGCCCGACTGAAAGCTCTCTAGACACAGCTTCTCGAACAGCCGCTGATCGTCGTCTACGGGAAAGCCCCACTCGTTGTCGTGATAGGGCAGAAACTCTGGCGCGCCGCCACACCACTGACAGCGGGGGTGCCCGTCGGGGGCGATAAAGTCGTTGGTCATCAGATCCCCATCCGTTAATCGAACCACTCTTGGGCGGTGCGCCACAGGCACATACCGATGAAATAAGCCGATGTTACTCCCCATCCCCATAGTGCCCAGCTGGCATGAACGGGGCTGGAGAGCACCAGTGACGTAGCGCATACACACCACACCAGCGTCACGGCGATATTGAGCGGCATAAACTGGCGCACACGAAAGGGGTGCAGAAACTTCATTCGTGTCACGGTGAGGACAGCCAGCAGTACGATAGTGGCAAACGTGATGAACGGCGGAAGGTCGAGAACATAGAAATAGGCGGCGGCGATGTTCCAGGCGGCAGGAAAGCCAACGAAGTAGTTATCCTGGCTTTTCATATCGACATTGCAGAAACAGAACATCGATGACAACAGAATGATAAATACGGATAGCAGCCCTAAATAGGGTGGTAATGCAATAAAGTAATAGATAAACAGGGCGGGAATAAAAGCCCAGGTCAGGTAATCGATGACCATATCGAGGGTTGAGCCATCGAAATGGGGCAGTATGACCTTTACGTCATACTTGCGTGCCAGGGTGCCATCGATACCATCAATCATCATCGCAGCGCCTAGCCACAGGAGACAGGCGACCGGGTTATCGTCGACCAGTGCGAGCAGTGCCATCGTACCCAGCAGCACACCGCTAGCGGTAAATATATGCACGCTCCATGCCTTCCATATCGAGGCGCGGGATTCTGTATGCGAAGAGAGCGGTTGAGCCACATTAACCCCATTGGGAACGTGGTGTCCCCTTACTGTGCGATTTATTGGTAGGCGTGTTAAAAAACCATACCCTATCACTGTTTTTTTATATCGGCCGCTTAAATTGCTGCCACACTGCCACACCATTGGCAGCGGGGGTATCCGTGAGGGGCGATAAAATCGAGCATGGTAACGTCTCTGATTGCGTTGTTTATACTGTATTCCATTGTCTAAACATTGTTTACTCAATGTTTAGACCTAGACGGTTAATTCAATGGTAAGCATGTCAGGAGGCCCCACCATGAACACGATTCGCTCAGCTACTCTTAACGATCTTGACGCTTTAACAAGGCTGTTGGATGGCTATCGCCAGTTTTATCAGCAGCCGAGTGATGTCGATGCGGCGCGTGCTTTTCTGCGCCAGCGCTTTGGTCGGGCGGATTCACGCATCCTGGTGAGTGAGGATGCTGAAGGTGGGCTCACCGGTTTTGTGCAACTTTATCCTGGGGTTTCCACGGTGGGCTTAAATGCCCGCTGGACGCTAAATGATCTGTTTGTGCTGCCGGAGTGCCGTGATAAAGGCACCGGGAGAGCATTAATGGAAGCTGCCACCCAGCTTGCCCATGATCACGGCGTCTCACGCTTAATATTAATGACGCAGGTAGAGAACGAACGCGCCCAACACCTTTATGAATCATTGGGATGGCAGCGTAATACGGCGTTTTACGGTTATTTACTCGATATTAAATAACACGGCGTTATAGGTGCGTGCTTAAGTGGCGTTCTCCGGCAACTTACACACATCCACCCACTTGGCATTGACCAGCTCGGCCAATCGCTTTGGGCTTAGGCGCACGGCACTGGTGGGCGAACCAGCGGCGGGTAGCACTTCGTCATAGGCGTGGAGCGATTCATCGCAGTAAACCGGCAGGTTAGTGGCAAGCCCAAAGGGGCAAACGCCGCCGACTGGGTGGCTGGTGAGCTCCATGACCGTCTCGGCGTCGAGCATTTTGGCCTTGCCGCCGAAGGTATCGCGAATTTTGCGGTTGTCGATACGCGCATCGCCACTGGCGACAATGAGTAGCGGTTTTTCACCGACTTTGAATGCCAGGGTTTTGGCAATTTGCCCTGGCACTACGCCGTGGGCGTCGGCGGCCAACTGCACCGTAGCGGTGCTGGTATCAAGTTCTTCGATTTTTATATCCGGCGCGTGCTCGGCAAAAAACTGGCGAACGGTTTCGATGCCCATCGTGGATTTCCCCCGGTTATTAACAGTCGGCATTAACGTTCTCGGTCAAATAACTAATCTAACGTGCCCTTGCTACATTAGCCAAGCCACGGGGGCGTCGTAATTTTGGCTGGCTCACGCTGCATAATGATCTCGCCGTGGCGTACGGAAAGCAGCACCTCACCTTGGGTGCGTAGCACGCTGTAGTCATCCTCACCCTCCAGCAGATTGAAGCTGGCAGGCTTGCCTACCTCAATGCCGTAACGCGCTTCAATATTGAGCGTGCGGGCGCTGTTATCGGTAATCAGTGACAGGGCCTGGCTGAAGTCCTGATAGCCCATCATTTGGCAGATATGCAGGCCAAAATCCAGCGTTCGCAGTAGTTTGCCGTTACCCAGTGAGTACCAGGGATCGAAGATGGAGTCCTCGGCAAAGCAGACGTTAATGCCCGCTGCGTTGAGCTCCTTAACACGCGTCACGCCGCGCCGTTTCGGGTAGGTGTCAAAGCGCCCCTGCAGGTGAATGCTTTCGGTGGGGCAGGAGACAAAGTTAATACCCGAGCGTTTTAGCAGCAGAAACAGTTTGGAGCAGTAAGCGTTGTCGTAGGAGTGCATCGCCGTGGTGTGACTGGCGGTCACGCGGCTGCCTAAGTCGTTAAACAGCGCTTCGCAGGCCAGTACTTCGAGAAAGCGCGAGTTGGGATCGTCAATCTCGTCACAGTGCACATCTACCAAACGGTCGTACTTGATTGCCAGTTCGATCACTCGCTTCATGGAAGCGACACCCAGCTCGCGGGTGTATTCGAAGTGGGGAATGCCGCCCACCACATCGGCGCCGATCTCCAGCGCCTCTTCCATCAGCCTGTCACCGCCTGGATAAGAGAGGAGGCCGTCTTGAGGGAAGGCGACTACCTGAATATCAATTTTATCTTTTAACTCGTCGCGCAAAGCGCACAGTGTTTTAAGCCCAATCAGGCTCGGGTCGCTGGTATCGGCGTGGGTGCGCACAAACTGCACGCCATTGCCGATCAATAAATTAAGCGTTTTCAGCGCTCGCTCACGTATATCCGCTTCGGTGAGCATAGGCTTACGCTCGCCCCAGCGCTCAATGCCTTCAAACAGCGTGCCGCTCTGGTTCCAGCTAGGCTCGCCCGCCGTAAGCGCGGCGTCCAAATGAATATGGGGCTCAATAAACGGCGCGCAAACCAGCTTGGCGCCCGCATCAATCTGCCCCTCAATTGCTGTTTGCGGCGTATCTTGGGCGGTAATCGCAGTGAACGTGCCGTTCTCAATCTCAATTCGGTAAAGCTCTGGGCGCTGGCGAAGGCGGGCGTTAATGATCTGCATGGGCATATGAAAAAGGGCTCACTTATTGTTTAGCAGTAGAAGGAAGTGTATCGCTCAGCGTAGCGTGGTTTAAACGAAGCAGCACGGCGTAGCTGCCTGCCGCCACTGCCACGCCCACCAGCGGGGGAAGTAATGGGGAAAAGTAAGCCGCGCCTGCACCGATGGCATAGGCAGCTAAACCCCGGCGGTTGAAATCGGGCAGTGCCGCAGACGCAAGCGACGGGTAGCGGCCTTTATGCTTGAGCCAGAAGTCCGCCATGATCACCCCGCCCATGGGCGGTATAAAGGTGCCGAGTAACACCAGAAACGGGATGAGTAGGTTATACATGCCGCCCACCGCCAGCACGGTGCCAATCGCTGCACCGCCCACAGTGACCAAACGGCGCTTTTCGGTGCGCAGTAAATTGCAGCCCGCCACGGCGAAGTTGTAGATGGTGTTGTCCTGGGTCGTCCAGATATTCAGAAACAGCATCAGCACGGCGATGGTGACAAACCCCTGGGCGATCAATACATCCACGATATCAGCCTGCTGGTAAATCATGGTGCCCAGCGCGCCGGTCAGTACCATTAAGCCGTTACCTACAAAAAAAGCCGCCATGGTGGAGATGACGGCAATTTTTGGTGTCTTGGCGAAGCGGCTCCAGTTAGTGGCTTGGGTGCCGCCGCTGATAAAGGTGCCAATGATGACGGTAACCGCCGCTGCTACGCTCATGCTTTCTGTGGGCGTTTGCTGGCTCAGTCCCGCAAAACCGCGCACATCGACCAACCCGGTAAACAGGCTGATTAAGATAAACAGCATCATCGCGGGGACGGCAAAGCGCGAGAGCCAGTCCATGCCCTTGTAGCCGATCATGGCGGTGACGCAGAAGCCAAACCCAAAGAGCACCATTAAGGGGATTTCCAGCCACTCAGGCATCCCTGTGGTGCGTACTAACACCAGAGCAATCGTGGCGGTGCCCCAGGCGTACCAGCCGATCTGGGTAAAACCGAGAATAAAGTCAGAGAGCTTGCTGCCTTTTTCGCCGAAGCAGAAGCGTCCCATCAGCACCGAATTGAGCCCGCTTTTACAAGCAATATAGGCGAGGGCTGCCGCATACATTCCCAGCAGGAGGTTGCCAATCACTATGATCCATAGCAGTTGGCCAATCGGAAAGGCTTGGCCTAACGTGCCGCCCGCCCACATGGTGGCGGTGAAAAACGTAAATCCAAGCAGCACTGCCGAGGTAGAAAGCAGGCCCTTGCGGGCGCTGGTAGGGACTTCACTGAGGGGGTAGTCAGAATGGTGCATGGTAAGCTCCAGGTAATATTATCCTGTTGATATAAGCAACCCGCGTGCCAAGTCATACTCAATGTTTCACGGCTTATTTTCCACCAATAAACCACGCATTAACGTTTCCACGATGCCGCTGCTCTCATCCGCCAGAGAATGCTGCTGGGTATCCTGCAGCCAGTCGAAACAGACGCCAATCAAAAAGCCATGAAATTGGCGTCGGGCGCTGGCTGGGGTTAGGTCAGCGCGTAAAGTGCCCGCTACCTGGGCCTGTTCGAACAATTGCTCTACTCGTGCCTCTGCATGCTCAGAGAGTCGAGTGATCATGCAAATCCGCGGGTGTTCCTCTTCCAGTTTCTCGCAGCGGTGCAGCACGATGGTGGCTGCCCTCTGCAGAGGCAGGTCGTGAGAAATGGCTGCCAGCGAGCGTAGAGCAATCTCGCGTAAGCAGTCTGCCGGTGCTGAACCTAGACGCGCCACCACCTCATCGACAATTTCATCCAGAGGGACACGCACACGTTCCAAGAGTGCATCGAACAATGCGGCTTTGTCTTCAAAGTGCCAATAAATGGCCCCACGTGTCACGCCTGCTGCCTGGGCGATGTGCGCCAAGGTGGTACGCGAAACGCCTTGGGCTAAAAAGGTGGTCTCTGCCGCGTCCAGAATGGTTTCTCGGGTACGTTCGGCATCGGCCTTACGACGGGACATAGCGGCTCCTATTAATAAAATTAAGAAACCTCTGATTAACTATTGCGCTCGACCATACAGCGTTAAAAATCGCCTCAAAATGCTCATTTACAACCCGTAAACTCCGCTTTTTCGTTGATTTTTGCCTTGTCTGGCCTTCGCTCATTACGTTAATCAGAGGCTCCTTAGCGGTATTTTGGCAGTGATGAATAGCAAAGTCGCCGGTTGGTGATTATTATACACTTCACTGACATTCATGAATGTCAGTGAAGTGACTATATTACTCAATGTATGTTCTGAATGCAGGGTTGAAAATTCGCACTGTCCGCCATCAAGGAGCCAATCGTGCCCGTTACTCTTCTCCGTTCGCTGCCCGTCATACTGGCCCTACTCGTGCTAACGGGCTGCGAGCAACCTCAGGCGCAGTCGACTGACGCCACACGGCCAGTAAAGTTGATGACATTACAGTCAGCAAATGCCGCGGCCTTGCGGCAGTTTCCGGCGCGGGTGGAAGCCTCCACCCGCAGCAATTTGTCATTTCGTATGGCCGGGGAGTTATTGGAGCTCAATGTGAGCCCCGGCCAACGGGTGAGCGAAGGCGAGGTGATTGCGCGCATTG
Source organism: Halomonas sp. FeN2 (assembly GCF_020595105.1). Classification (NCBI taxonomy): domain Bacteria; kingdom Pseudomonadati; phylum Pseudomonadota; class Gammaproteobacteria; order Oceanospirillales; family Halomonadaceae; genus Halomonas; species Halomonas sp. FeN2. Next base: position 1,724,545 of record NZ_CP074200.1, on the reverse strand, counting down.
ATGATCGCAATGTGCAAAGCGAGCTGGACAGCGCCCGCTCGCGCTTGGAGCTAGCCGAGGCAACGCTAGAACGCATGCGCTATACCCTGCAGCGTGGGGCGGTCAGCCAATCCCAATTTGATGAGTCGGAAAGTGAGTGGCGGGCCGCCCGGGCCACCTTCGAACAGGCCCAAGAGCAGGTCGAGCATACAAAGCTACGTGCCCCATACGATGGTGTGATTGCCCAAGTGCCGGTGGATAATCGCCAGATTGTTCAGGTGCAAGAAACGGTCGCGGTGATCCAGCAACCGGGGCAGTTAGACGTGGTGTTCCATCTGCCAGAGCAGATAGTACAGCGCATACCGCGAAGCAATGGAACGCCTTTCGGAGACGCGTTGGCGTTTGAAGTGCGCTTTGGCAATAGCGATAAACCCTATCTCGCCCAGCTAGCCTCTTACACCACCCAGGCCAGCGCGCAGAGTTTGGCGTATGAAGTCACCCTAACGCTGCCCCAGCCGGACGATATCACCCTTTTAGACGGCATGAGTGCCAATGTGCGGCTCGATTTGAGCTCGCTGCAAACCGAGAATAGCGTCCCGCTGTGGCTGCTGCCCGCTGACGCGGTGAGCTATGCTGGTGATGATCCCGACCAGGCCCAGGTATGGCGATTCGTTGAGCCAGAAAACGTTGAAGCGGTTCCGGTTGAGGTTGGTCGGCTGACCTCAAACGGCCTGGAAGTCAGCGGAGACTTGGCCGCGGGGGATCGCGTTGTGGCGGCCGGAGCCCACCGTTTAACCGTGGACACCAAGGTGACCCCGTGGGAAAAAGAGCAGGGGCTTTAAAATGGTCGACTACTTTCTACGCCATCGAGCGGCCAGCTATTTAATGACCGTGGTGCTGCTGGCGGGCGGCGCGCTGTCTTTTTTAGGCATGGGTCAACTGGAGTTTCCCGAATTTACCATCCGCAATGCGCTGATTACCACGCAGTACCCAGGCGCGACGCCTGAAGAGGTAGAGCAGGAAGTCACTTCGACCCTGGAAGAGTCTATCCAGGCGATGTCATCGATCAAACGGGTTAGCTCGGTGAGTTCTGATGGCCTATCGCAGATCACCGTTGAGCTCGAAAGTACGGTGCAGAACGAGGAGTTGGAGCAATTATGGGATTCGCTGCGCCGTAAAGTACAGGATGCCCAAGCCGCGCTTCCGCCGGGAGCGAGTCAATCCCGCGTAAATGATGACTTTGGCGATGTATTTGGTTTTATGGTCAACCTGACGGGCGACGGCTATAGCATGCCGGATCTGGCTGACCATGCTGATTTTCTCAAGCGCGAGCTCGCTTTGGTGAAGGGCGTCGCGAAGGTGTCGCTAAGCGGTGAGCACGAAGAGCGCATCTATATCGAAGTTGATCGCGAACGCCTGCGCGCACTGAATATTCCGTTAACACGATTACAGCAACTGCTTGAGACCCAAAATGCAGTGGCAGACTCAGGGCATCTTAAACAGGATGGCCGCCGTTTTCGTATCACCCCCACGGGCAGCGCGGCAGATATTGAAGCTCTGCGCGCCCTGATTGTCAGTGAGGGCGATGGCGAGCTGGTGCGGCTGAGCGATATTGCTGATGTGAGCCGCGAGCTTGCGGAACAGCCCCAGCAGCTTTACCGCGATATGGGCAGGCCGGCGATCTCGTTGGGCGTCTCCTTTGAAAGTGGGGTGAACGTTGTCGAGGTAGGAGAACGGCTACAGCAGCGTCTGGATGCACTGCAAACACGCACGCCACTGGGTATGGAGCTGAACGTCGTTTACAACCAGCCCCAGGTGGTTGACGACGCTGTATCCGGCTTCCTGGTCAGCTTGATCCAGGCGGTGGCCATTGTCATCGTGGTGCTGATGCTGTTTATGGGCTGGCGCAGTGGTCTGCTAATGGGCTTTATTCTGCTGATCACCATTATCGGCACCTTTATGCTGATGCGCTTCCACGGTTTGCAGTTGGAGAAAATCTCGCTGGGAGCGCTGATTATTGCCCTGGGAATGCTGGTAGATAACGCCATTGTGGTTACTGAAGGCATGCTGGTGGGGTTAAAGCGCGGCAGCACGATTCGCGATTCTGCACACCAAGTGATCCGCCAAAACGCTTGGCCCTTGCTGGCCGCAACGCTGATTGCGATTGCCGCCTTTGCGCCCATCGGTTTATCGCCAGACACCACCGGTGAGTTTATCGGCTCGCTATTTTTCGTGCTGCTCTACTCGCTGCTGCTGAGCTGGATAACGGCGCTGACGTTGACGCCGTTCTACTTCAAGCTGTTTTTCCGCAATGTGGCCCCCGGCGATGGACAGGAAGACCCCTACAAAGGCGTGGTTTATCGTTTTGTAGGCCGTGTCATTACCACCGGTATTCGCTGGCGCTGGTTAACCTTGGCGCTGATGGCGGTGATATTAGCAGGCGCGGTGGTCGGCTTTGGTTCGGTTAAAAATGCCTTCTTTCCGGCCTCTAATACGCCGATCTTTTTTGTCGATTATCGCACGCCGGAAGGCACTGATATCCTCGAAACTCAACGCCGCGTAAGCGAGCTTGAAAAGAGCGTGATGGAGATGGACGGCGTTCGCCACCTGACAACCACAGTGGGCGGCGGGGCGCAGCGCTTTACCCTCACCTATTCACCGGAAGACCGCTACGCAAGCTATGCGCAGTTGATTGTCGAAACCGACGATAAAGCGACGCAACACGACCGCATGGCTGACGTAGAGCAAGTGTTGGAGCGCGACCATAGCGATATCGACTATAAAATCGCTCCGTTGGAGGTCGGCCCTTCGCCTAAAGCCAAGCTAGAGGCACGCTTCTACGGCAGCGACCCGGCGGTACTTCGCCAGTTGGGCGATCAAGTTGAGGCCATGTTCCGCGATACCCCGAACATGACCAGCGTGCGCACCAGTTGGCGTAACCGCGTGCAGGCGATTGAGCCCGTTTTTCTTGAAGATACTGCACGTAGGCTGGGTGTGACCCGTGAAGACCTGGCCAGCACCCTGGCGCTGAGTACCAGTGGCAGCCAAGTGGGCATTTACCGCGACGGCAGCGACCTGATTCCGATAGTGGCGCGAGCAATCCCCGAACAGCGTCACGATGTGGATAACCTAGGCTCGCTTAACGTCTGGAGCGGAGAGCAAAACCGCTATATCACCGCCGATCAAGTCATCGGCGATATCACCACACAGGTGTCGGATCCGCTGATTATGCGTCGCAATCGCGAACGCATGCTGGCGGTGTACGGTGAGCCGGATCCGCTAAGCGGGGTGACAGCAGCCAGCGTATTGGCCGACATTCGCCCGAGGGTAGAGGCTTTGGATCTACCGGCAGGTTACCGGTTGGAGTGGGGTGGTGAGTTTGAGACCGCTGGTGAAGCGCAGAGTGGTTTATTTGCCTCACTGCCGCTGGGCATAGTGATGATGTTTATTCTCACTGTAGTGCTGTTCAATAACTTCCGCCAACCTCTGGCTATTTGGTCGCTGGTACCGCTAACGATTATTGGCGTAGTGGGCGCGTTGTTGATTACTGGGATGCCCTTCTCGTTTATGGCGCTGCTGGGCACGCTGAGCTTGATCGGTATGGTGATCAAAAATGCCATCGTGCTGGTGGAGGAGATCAACGTGCAACTGCCGCTGCACCAAGACCGCTACCATGCGGTAGTGCGAGCAGCTGTCAGCCGCGTGCGTCCGGTCGCCATGGCTGCGTTAACCACCATGCTGGGGATGATCCCGCTGATTAGCGATGCCTTCTTCGCCAGCATGGCGGTCGCGCTGATCGGTGGCCTGGGTGTCGCCACGCTGTTAACCCTGATAGTGCTGCCGGTGGTTTATTGCGTACTGTACCGGATCAAGGTTCACGCCGACTCATAACCCTGCCAGGGTCTTATGCCCTCCGCTGCCCTCGTCGCTTCGGCCACTGGGGCAGCGCTTTTTCTTCTCTTCACGATCCTGCTTCACGACTTAACGCCGTTATTTCATTCTTCTCTAGGCGCGATAGTGCCCCCGGCGTGATGAAGCGGCAGTGCCAAAAATATATTAGTAAATCATGGAATAAGTACCGTTATAGTTCAAACTCATATGATTGAATATTATTCGATAACATAGATTAAGTTTAATGTTTTGTTCATAGATTAACGGTCTCTGGTTATTGACTGATTAAAAAGAGTTGGGTGTTTAAATAAGTTTGGGTTTTTGCTAAAGTGAAACTTATCTTGGCCGATAAAGTTTTGCGCGCAAGATAAAAGATTGTTCTTATAATCCAAGCCATCGGTCAGCCTGCTGCTAGGTTATCAAGATCATCTAAAGCGAATATACCTAGCCAGGAGCAGTACCGCACCATGAACCGTCTACTCAGCAATGTGTCCGTCAAGATGGGGTTAACCCTCGTTCTTGCTGTCTTTTCGTTATTAATTATCGTTATCGCCTTTCTTGGTTATCGAGCTGGCGAAGAGGGTAGCTCTTCGCTTAGAGAAGTCGACCGTGCGGCGGATCAAATGCGCGCGGTTAACCAAGGCCAGTTATCGGTAGCAAACGCACAGCTTTTTTATGTAAACAGTTTTGTCGCGAGTTATGAAGGCGATGCTCGTTCGGCCCGTCAATACTTGGCAGAGGCCCAGGACATGCAGGAAAGTGCACGAGATCATTTTGACCAATTTGAGTCGATCGCGGTGCCGGCGCCCCGTGTAGACACCTTGATAGCAAGCTTCGACCGCTTGATCGAACAGGGGCTTATGCCCCAGGAAGCGGCGCTGGCTGCCGGGGACGAGGACGCTTTTCGCAACGCAAGAGAATCGGCCAGTGATTTGAATCAGCGGTTCATCGAGGCGAGCAGGGCTTACAACGATTATATGGCGGATCAAAACAAGCTTATGGTCACCGATTATGAAAGTGACATGCAGCTGATTGGCTATATCGATATCGCCGTACTGTTATTTGCAGCATTGATGGTTATATTTGTGCGTATCGCCATGGTGGGCTCTATCGTAAAACCGCTTAACGAGGCAGTGGCGCACTTTGAGCGAATTGCCCAAAACGATTTGTCGGGCAAGGTTAGTGACCGTGGCCGTAACGAGATCGGTAAACTGTTCAGCGCCATGCAGTATATGCAGAGTAATTTGGCTAAGACAGTCTCTGAAGTACGCGATGGCAGCGGCTCGATTCATATCGGTGCACGTGAAATTGCCAGTGGCAATGCGGATCTATCGTCACGCACCGAACAGCAGGCTGCTTCGCTGCAGGAAACCGCTGCTAGCATGGAGCAGTTAACCGCTACTGTTAAACAGAATGCCGACAATGCACGCCAGGCCAGCCAGTTGGCGAACGATGCTTCAAGCACCGCAAGCAACGGTGGCGAAGTCGTTGAGAAAGTCATTACCACCATGCACGGTATCTCTAGCAGCTCGCAGAAAGTGGCGGATATTATTACCGTTATCGACTCTATCGCCTTCCAGACCAATATCCTGGCGCTTAATGCCTCTGTTGAGGCTGCGCGGGCAGGTGAGCAAGGGCGGGGCTTTGCAGTAGTGGCCAGCGAAGTACGTAACCTGGCCAGCCGCAGTGCCGATGCGGCCAAAGAGATCAAAGCACTGATCGAAGCGTCGTCCAGCCAGGTGAAAGAGGGCTCAGCATTAGTCGAAAGCGCCGGTGCGACGATGCGGGATGTGGTCTCCTCGGTGCGCCGGGTGACCGATATTATGGATGAGATCTCCGCGGCCTCGCAGGAGCAGAGTTCGGGCATTGAGCAGGTCAATCAAGCGGTTGCCCAGATGGATGAAGTGACTCAGCAGAACGCGGCCCTGGTTCAGCAGGCTTCGTCAGCGGCCAGCTCGTTGGAAGAGCAGGCGGCGCGGCTTGAAAGCGTTGTTTCAGCCTTTCGTTTAGCTGATGGGGAGAGCCGTACACAACACGCCCCACTTGCCTCGCCACAGCGCTCATCTCAACATTTATCTCAACAACAGCCCGCGCTGATGCGGCCTGCGCCACGCAGCCAAGCGAGCAGCAAAACCACGGCTAGCACTGAAGATGATTGGGAAGCCTTTTAAGCTAACTTTCGCGTCATGTAGGTTTCTCGCTATTTAGGCTGCATTACCCCCTCATTAAGAGGGGGTAATGGTTTCGTGAGCGCTTAGTTACCTGACGAGTTTAGCGCGGCAGCGACTTCTTCAACCTGTAGCGCCAGACTCTGCAGGCCGCCACCGGAGAGGTACCACAGCGCGGGGGTTAGCATAACAACCTGCGCTTTCTCAGCACCCGCATCTAAGAGCGTTTTCGCTAAGGCATCTGCATCGGCAGGCTCATCGCCAATCGCGGCGCTGCGATCAACTACCAGCAAGACCTCTGGATCAATTTCGCTAATCGCCTCAGGTGAAAGCGGGGTAAAGGTACGGGTACCGCGGGTTTCAGATGTCACGCTAGCAGGCATCTCAACGGTAGCTACACCCAGCACGTCGTGAACTACTGGGTGCTGATTCAACATCAGGTTACCGCCGTTGTGGGTTACCACCAGCGTGCTAGGAGCGTTGCTTAGCGCTTCGCGCTGGGTCTCAATCTCGGCGTGCAGTATTCCCAGCGCCTCTTCAGCTTTGCCTTCCACCGCTAAACGACTCGCCAGTTCGCGTATGTTGGCGTCAAAAGCAGTCAGGTAGTCGTCACCCTGAAGGCTGGTGTTGAGCAGCGGAGCGATCTCGCTAAGTTCCTCTTCCCACTCACCCTGGCGTCCGGTGTAGAGAATGAGGCTAGGCTCGCTTTCGCCAAGGGCATCCATATCCGGTGAGCGTAGGCCGCCGATATTGGTGACGTCATCGGCTGCATACTGCTCAAGATAGTCAGGCAGGCTGGCTTTCGGTACACCCACGACCTGCTCTTTTAAACCGAGTGCATCCAGCGTATCCAGGCTGCCTAAATCGAAGGTGGCGATTCGTTGGTCGGCGCTCGCAGTAGCGCTGGCAGCCGCTAAGAGCATAGCGGTGGTAGTGATAGCGAACTTCATTGAACTTCCTTTTATGAGAAAATATTCTATATGCGATATTTTCTCATGTTCTCAGGAATGCTGTCTCTTGTCGCTATTGGGTGAGGGAACAGTATGTTGCAGAAAACGCGACCGCCCTCATAAGCTGAGGGCGGAGGGTAGTGTCTTGAGGAAATTAATAGACGGCTTTAAGAAGCGACCCGGAAAGGATTGCGTGGGTCGTTATCCCAGGCCAGGAAGGGTTGGCCGGTCTCTTGGGGCACCATGGTGATGCAGTTCTCCACTGGGCAGGTGATCTGGCAAAGGTTACAGCCTACGCACTCCTCTTCAATCACTTCATAGCGGCGAGCGCCGTCCTGTTCGGTGAGCTTGGCAATCGACTGGTGGGAGGTGTCCTCGCAGGCGATATAGCAGCGGCCGCACTCGATGCACAGATCCTGATCGATCTTGGCGATGGTCTTGAAGTTGATATCCAGGTGTTTCCAGTCAGTGGTCTGCGGTATCGCCTTTCGGGAGAACGCCTCGATCGAGTCGTAGCCTTTTTCCGCCATCCAGCGGGAAAGCCCGTCTTTCATCTCCTCCACAATACGAAAGCCGTTGAGCATCGCCGCGGTACATACCTGCACGCTGCCCGCGCCTAGGGCGATAAATTCCGCCGCATCCCGCCAGGTGGAAATACCGCCAATGCCGGAAATGGGCAGCGTTGGCGTGGCCGGGTCGCGGGCGATTTCCGCCACCATGTTCATGGCGATGGGTTTGACGGCGCTGCCGCAGTAGCCGCCGTGGGTGCTCTGGTGGCCCACGGTGGGCTTAGCGACCATATTGTCCAGGTCGATGCTGGTGATCGAGTTGATGGTATTGATCAGCGACACCGCATCGGCGCCGCCCCTCAGTGCTGCCTGGGCCCCCACGCGAATATCGGTGATATTGGGCGTAAGTTTTACAATTACTGGTTTTGAATAATGCTTCTTGCACCAGTAGGTGACTTTTTCGATCAGGTCGGGGTTTTGACCCACCGCCGCGCCCATGCCGCGTTCCGGCATGCCGTGGGGGCAGCCCAGGTTTAGCTCGATGCCGTCCGCGCCGGTGGCTTCTACTAAGGGAAGAATATAAGCCCAGGCTTCCTCGTTGCAGGGCACCATGATGGAGACGATCAGCGCGCGATCAGGCCAATCCTTCTTCACCTGGGTGATCTCTTTGAGGTTGATTTCCAGCGAGCGGTCGGTAATCAGCTCGATATTGTTAAAACCGATGACCTCACGATTTTTGCCGTAATGGGCCGAGTAGCGTGAGGAGACATTCACCGCAGGTGGCTCTTCACCAAGGGTTTTCCATACTACGCCGCCCCAGCCAGCTTCATAGGCGCGTACCACGTTGTAGGCTTTATCTGTGGGCGGGGCGGAGGCTAACCAGAAGGGGTTAGGGGCTTTGATGCCGGCAAAGTTCACCGATAGGTCAACGCCGTTAACGACACTGTCGCCGCTGTTTTTCTTGCCTGGAAAAGAGAGGGTGTTGAAAGGCGTCGTGTTCATGCGGCCTCCTGCTTAGCGGCGAGTGCTTGATGAATGGCGTGGGCCGCCAGCTTGCCGTGCTGCACGGCTTGTACGGTGAGATCTTGGCCGGGTTTTACACAGTCGCCGCCAGCGTACACATTGGGCAGTGAGGTTTGGAACATCTCGTTAACGTGAATGCGTTCTCCGTCCCGATCAAGCTCAGCCGCGGTGGCATCGCTTAGGCTCGCGCCTTCGAACCCTTGGCCTATCGCGGTGAAAACAGCGTCGGCGGTGATTTCAAAGGTTTCTCCGCTAGGGGCTAAGCGGCCCCCTTGATCATGGGTTTTGGCAAAGCGCATGCCGGCTACTCGGCCCTGATCGTTGAGCAAAATTTCGTCGGGCTGGGCCCAGGTCACCATTCGCACGCCGTTGGCTTTGGCGATCTCTTGCTCATGGTCGGTGGCGGACATGGCTTCAACACCACGGCGGTAGACCAGCGTTACTTCGCTTGCCCCTAAGCGAGCCATTTGCGTTGCCATATCAATGGCAGTATTGCCCGCACCAATCACGATACAGCGCTTGGCCACGGCCAAACTGCTTAGGTCATTGGTTTGGCGGAGAACCTTGATGTAGTCCACCGCAGGCATCAGGCCGGGGGCTTGCTCCCCGGTTAAACCAAGAGCACGGCTGGCGCCCAGGCCCAAACCGAGAAACACGCTGTCGTACTGCTTGCGAAGCGTAGCAAGCTCCAGGTTTTCGCCCAGACGCTGGCCGTACTGGATCTCGATGCCGCCAATTTCCAGCAAAAACTCGACTTCCTTACGGGCGAAGTCATCGGTCATTTTATAGCGGGCGATGCCGTATTCGTTCAGCCCGCCGGGCTTTTGCTCAGCTTCAAAAATCGTTACCTGGTGGCCCAGCATCGCCAGGCGGTGAGCGCAGGAGAGCCCCGCGGGCCCAGCGCCGACGACGGCAATATGGCGGCCTGTGCTGGCGGCGCGTTTAAACGGGTGGCTCTCGAACTGCATGTTATCGGTGGCGTGGCGCTGTAATAGGCCTATCAGTACTGGCTGACACTCGGCATCGTGGTTACGCACACAGCTGCGTTCACAGAGAATTTCGGTAGGGCACACCCGGGCGCAGCTGCCACCTAGGATATTGGCTTCCAGAATGGTTTCCGCCGCGCCGTTGATATTGTTCTCGCTGATTTGGCGAATAAAGCTAGGAATATCAATATCCGACGGGCAAGCCTCCACACAGGGCGCATCAAAGCAGTAAAGGCAGCGCTGGCTTTCGATCATCGCCTGGCGCGAGGTTAACGGTGGGTGTAGATCGCTAAAATTGCTGTCCAGCGTATGCGGGTCGTAGGTGCCGACCTCTTTTGCGCTGGGTAGATGGTTCAGTTGGCTAGTCACGGTAGAGCCTCCGCTGTTTTATAGAAACAACAGTTATTAAGCGCCGGTTATCGTTTAACGGCGACGGGGGCGTTAAGCTCGGCACGCTTGGCCAGCAGCTCGAAGACGCCGGGGTAGGCGGGGCGTTCTAAATAGCGGCCCGCACCGCGCTCGGCGCGCAGCTCGCCATCCCGCCACACCCACTTGCCCTTGCTGATAGTGTGACGGGCAATGCCGCGCACCGTTTTGCCCTCGAAAATGTTGAAATCGACGTTCTGGTGGTGAGTTTTGGCAGAAATCGTGCGGGTGCCGTTTGGATCCCAGACCACGATATCCGCATCGGAACCCACTTGAATTGCCCCTTTGCGGGGGTAGAGGTTGAATATCTTGGCGGTGTTGGTGGAGGTCACGGCGACGAACTCCTGAGGCGAGAGCTTGCCGGTGTTAACGCCTTCATCCCATAGCACGGCGAGGCGATCTTCCACGCCAGCGGTGCCATTGGGAATCTTGGTAAAATCATCTTTACCGGCAGCTTTCTGCTCTTCGCAGAAGCAGCAGTGGTCGGTAGCGGTAGTCTGTAGATTGCCCGACTGCAGGCCGTGCCACAGGGCTTCCTGATGGCCTTTAGGGCGGAAGGGCGGACTCATTACGTGGGCCGCGGCGGTTGCCCAGTCGGGGTGCTGATAGACACTGTCGTCAATGACCAAATGGCCCGCTAAGCACTCGCCAAATACTGGGTGGCCCTGCTGGCGGGCGTAGGCGATCTCATCCACTGCGTCTTTGGTGGAAACATGTACCAGATACACCGGTGCCCCCAGGGTAGTGGCAATGCGAATAGCTCGGCTGGCCGCTTCGCCTTCGACTTGAGGCGGGCGGGAAAGTGGGTGGGCTTCTGGCCCGGTGATCCCCTGTGCCAACAGCTTCTGCTGCATGTGATACACCAGCTCGCCGTTTTCAGCGTGTACTGTCGGCACCGCGCCCAGTTCCAGACAGCGAGAAAAGCTCTCTACCAGAATGTCATCGGTGGCCATAATCGCGCCTTTGTAGGCCATAAAGTGCTTGAAGCTATTGACCCCGTGCTTCCGCACTAGCGTGCCCATCTCCTCTTTGACGCTCTCATCCCACCAGGTAATCGCCACGTGGAAGGCAAAGTCGGTGGCGGCTTTTTCCGCCCATCCCTGCCAGGTTTCAAAGGCTTCTAGCAGTGATTGGCCGGGGCTGGGAATCACAAAATCGATAATCGTCGTGGTGCCGCCTGCCATGGCCGCGGCGGTGCCAGTGTAAAAATCTTCGCTGGCGACGGCCCCCATAAAAGGCATCTGCATATGGGTATGGGGGTCAATGCCTCCAGGCATCACCAGTTGATCGCTGGCATCGACAATCTCACACCCTTCAGGGACATCTAGATCGGTGCCAATCGCATGGATTTTACCGTCAACACACAGCACGTCAGCGCGGTAAGTGTCAGCGTGGGTGACCACGGTGCCGCCCTTGATTAATAAGCTCATGGTTTACTCCTTGGGAAATTAATTAACAGGGCTTATTCGCCGTCGGTGAGGCGGGTATAGGTTTCCGGGCGGCGGTCGCGGAAGAACTGCCAGTTGTTGCGCACCTCCCGCACCATGTCCAAATCGATCTCGTGTACCAGCAACTCGTCTTCGCTTTCGCTGGCCTGGGCTTCGATTTTGCCGCGGGGGTTAACGATGTAGCTGGAGCCGTAGAAGTCGCCGATGTTCCAGGGGGCCTCGGTGCCAACCCGATTGATCGCAGCGATAAAGCAGCCGTTGGCGGCGGCGGAGGCGGGCTGTTCGAGCTCCCACAGGTATTGGGAAAGCCCAGCTACAGTGGCGGAGGGGTTGAAAATCACCTCCGCGCCGTTAAGAGCAAGCGCCCGCCAGCCTTCAGGGAAGTGACGGTCGTAGCAGATATACACGCCGATTTTGCCGTAGGCAGTATCGAACACTGGCCAGTTGGATTTTCCCGGTTTGAAGAAGAATTTTTCCCAAAAACCAGCCACTTGAGGGATGTGGGTTTTGTGGTATTTGCCCAGGTAGCTACCGTCGGCATCGAACACCGCGGCGGTGTTGTAGTAAACGCCGGTCTCGGTCTCTTCATAGACCGGTACAATAATCACCATACGGTGCTCAGCCGCGAGTTTCTGCATCATTTGGCAGGTGGGGCCTTCTGGCACCCGCTCGGCGGCGGCGTACCACTTGCCGTCCTGGCTAGGGCAAAAGTAGGGCTGATTAAACACTTCCTGGAAGCAAAGCACCTGCACGCCCTGATCAGCCGCTTGCTGAATCATTGGCAGATGTGCCTCGTTCATGGCGTCGCGGATAGCTTCTGGTTCAAGATCGGTGCTGGTTTTCAGGCCCATCTGAATCAACCCGATTTTCATCTTCTGCATGAGACGCTCCCTCTGATTGTTGATATGTAGCGTATGTTTGTAGTGTTCTCAAAACTAGTTTTATAAAGCTGACGAAAGAGACAGCTTTTGTTGAAAGTAGCGCTGGGTGGGTGGTTTTAGCAAGTCTTTAGAGGAGATTTGTTAATTTGTGTTTAACTCTTTGAGTTTACTTGTTTTTATTGTTCTATTTGGCGCTGTTCACTTTTTTGGTGAACCTCTGCACTATTTTGGAAGAAATTTTTATTTATTTTAAATCAGATGGTTAGTGTGTTTTTAATGTCTGTGTTTAGATTTTTGTTGTTTAAAGTTGGTGCAAATATTTTTTTTGATCTAGCTTGGTTTAGTTGGTTTTTGTTTGAGGTAGGGGAAATATAAAGATAACAAGCTAACAATAATATTGTTGTCCTGAAAGGCAGCTTTTTAATCAATGAGTTAATTGACCTGCTTTTTCAAGTAGGCATGCTTATTGCTTGTTTTCTAAAAGCTATGGTTTTTAAGAACGATGGTTTTGAAAAACAATGCTTTCTAAAAGCCATGATTTCTAAGCGCCTTTTTGAAAAGCTCCACTGGCCGTGGGAGCTAGACAGCGCAATAACGCAATGCTGAGGAGATAAAAAATGACCGAAACAACCTCTCAGATGGTGGATCGAGGTGGGCTGATAGAGCTTGATGTAGGGGACGATGTACGCAGCAGTTCTCGCTTTAATGAGGATATTGCGCCTACCCAGGCCAGCGAGCGCACCTGGAGTAAGTGGAATATTGCGGCACTCTGGGTAGGCATGTCGATCTGCGTGCCCACCTACACCCTAGGCGGGGTATTAACCGCCTACTTCGGGCTGAGCGTGGGGGAGGCGCTGTTTGCCATTCTGTTGGCCAACGTAATCGTGCTGATTCCTCTCACCTTAAATGCCTTTCCCGGTACTAAGTTTGGTATCCCCTTTCCGGTGGTTTTACGCTCGTCTTTCGGTATTTTAGGTTCCAACGTTCCCTGCCTGGTGCGCGCCTTAGTCGGCTGCGGCTGGTTTGGTATTCAAACCATGTTTGGTGGTTTAGCCATTCATCTGCTGCTCTCCGAGTTGATTCCCGCTTGGGCAGCGCTTGGCGGCGTAGGTGAAGTGATCGGCTTTTTTGTCTTCGGCGCGATGAATCTCTATGTGGTGATTCGTGGGGCAGAGTCGATTAAATGGTTGGAAACCCTGGCGGCGCCCCTGCTGCTAGCCGTTGGGTTTGGTCTGATGGTGTGGGCGTGGCCACATATGTCGATGACCGAACTACTGGCGCAGCCGCCGTCGCGGCCTGAAGGAGCGTCGGTTTATGGCTACTTCTTCGCGGGCTTAACCGCCATGGTGGGTTTTTGGGCTACGCTGTCGCTGAATATTCCCGATTTCAGCCGCTTTGCCAAAAGCCAAAAAGATCAAATCGTGGGTCAGGTGATTGGACTACCGCTAACGATGTTCTTCTTTGCCGCGCTGGGCGTGGTATTAACAGCGGCTTCCGAGACGCTGGTGGGCCAAACCGTTGCCGACCCGGTACGTTTGATTGGCTATATCGACAGCCCCTTCTGGGTGGTACTGGCGATGCTGTTGATCATTATTGCTACGATCTCCACCAATACGGCTTCTAACATAGTGTCGCCTACCAACGATTTTCAGAACATTGCCCCCAAGTTGATTAACCAGACGCGCGGCGTGCTAATGACCGGCGCGGTGGGCGTGCTACTGATGGGCTACGATCTGCTACAAAAAGCGGGCGTTATTCCGCCAGGTGTCTCTCTTGAGCAGATGTACTCCAACTGGTTGCTGGGTTACTCCAGTTTGCTGGGGCCCATCGCGGGCATTATGGCGGTGGATTATTTCCTGATTAAAAAGCAGCGCCTGGATGTGCCCAGCCTATATATGGATAGCCATGCCTATCCTGCTGTAAATGTCGCCGGTTTCATCGCCTTCGGTGTGCCCGTGGCGCTAACTTTACTATCGCTGTTAACAGGCACTATGAACTGGTTCTACGATTACGGCTGGTTCACCGGTTCGGCGCTGGGGGCCATCGTTTATTTTGTCGCCAGCCAAGTGCTGGCATCATCGCCTCAGGCGGGGCCTGCGCCAATAATGGCCAATGAGGCAGCCGAGCAGCGTTAAACAGTTGAAACCCGGCTTCGTGCCGGGTTCTCTATCCTAGCTGCTTTTGATTAAACGTAGAAACGCATCGACCACTCGGTTGGGGCGGCGATCATGTCGGGTGATCAGTACAAAGGGGATGCGGTAGTGCTGCGAGTTGGCGTGTAGAGCCCGCATCTTGCCCGCTGCCACCCACTGTGCTGCGACGTGTTCAGGCAGAAAACCGATAAAGCGCCCGGTAAGAATCAAAAAAGCAGCGCCTTCACGGTCGGATGCCGAGGCACGCAGGCTTAGCGCATCATGGGCCTGGCGGGCCTCAACCGGCAGCGGGTAGCGGGGCGAAATAGCCGAGTGTTGAGCGATATCTGCACAGCTAAGCGTATTATCATCCTCCGTAAACAGCGGATGGCCTGCCGCGCAGTAAAGATACGATGGCTCATCGTAAAGGTGCCGCGCTTCTAAACTGGTGGGCAGGTTCACTGCAGGTACTACGCCGACGTGCAAGTGGCCATCCATGACGCCCCGAATGACCGCGTCAGAAGGCTCCATATGAATATGCAGCGTTACCTCATGCTCCGGCGCGCTAAGTTCCGCCAGTGCATTGGTGACGTGCATGGCAGGCAGCGTCACCAGGTTGTCGGTAATGCCGATATTCAGCTCGCCTTTGATTGTTTGATGCAGGGCATTGACGTCGCTTTTAAATGTTTCAAGCGCAGTCAGTAGCGTCAACCCTGCCTGATAAATCTCTTTACCCTCCTCGGTTAAACTAAACCCGCCACGCCCCCGCTGGCAGAGCGAAAACCCCAGCCGCCCCTCCAAGTCGTTCATGTGCTGGCTAATCGCCGAACGACTGATACCCAGCGTGGTTTCAGCCGCGGTAAAGCCACCACACTCAACGACTGTCTTGAAAATACGGATTAGCCGTATCTCGTAGTCACTCATTTGGCCCAGCGATGCCATAACAATTCCCTGGTAGATAGGCTATCAATGCATAACATCACGCTTTTTAGGGCATTAACGGTGATAAAAACTGATATACATCCTAAAAGCGCCGCGGCACTATCGTATCAAGCCACGTGTCAGCGCGTGTTATGTATCGTTTTTGGTTACTTTTTACACTGTATCAGGTGCCATGCTGGGTTACCTGGATAAGGCTTCTATGCGATGTCCGCTACCTCCAATGATGTAAATGATGATGTTTTGAAAGCTACCAAGACTTACCGCCAACAGCGCCGCCATGTGATTGCGCTATATCTACTCGCACTGCTTGTCATGATGGTACTTTTTGGTTGGCTGTTGAGCGAACAGTATAAGCAAGAAATTGAGGCTGCTGAGTCACGTATTACCGCTCGTGCCAATGTGGTCGCTGAGTGGGCAAAAGGTGTATTTGCACAAAGCGGGCAAGCGCTTTTTGGGCTTGCTGAGATGCTAACCCTGCAAGGCATGCCAGATAGCGAGAATGCCCAGGCCCTTCAGCGCTCGCTAGAAAACCTGACCCTGTATGTGCCCATGGTGGACGAAATCGCTGTGTTGAGCGCCGAAGGCAGAGTAATGGCGAGTAGCCGAAGAGCAGGTGCTGATATCAGCGATACGACGTTGTTTAATGCCTTTAAGCAAGCAGGACAAGAGGAACTGATTACCCCGCTTTACTGGTCTATCAGCGACCAACGCTACTATTTGTACCATTGTCGACGATTAGAAACCTCGTCCGGCGAGTTTGCTGGGGTGGTCATCTCTAGCATTGTGCCTGAAGTGTTTGCCGACGCCCTGGAGCAGATGAGTGTCTATGACGGCGAGAGCATTGCCCTGGTTGACCCCAGTTTAAAATTTATTGCTCGCTACCCGACCCCAGAAGAGCCATTTTCGATTGGCAGTCAAATTGATAGTCCAGAAACAACTGAGTGGCTTACCCGTGGTGAGGCTACTTGGTCAATTAACGTTGACTCGCCTATTGATGGCCGTAAGCGTCTGTTTCGCATGCTGAGGGTAGGCGAGTATCCCATGCTGACCGTGGTAGGCGTTGACCTACACGAGGTACTAACAGGGTGGCGACAGCGTGCTTTGATTTTAACACTGGTGATGGCAGTTATTGCTCTGCTGGGTGCTTGGGGCGCGCGTCACTACCTGAATCGTTTAGCGTTAGCGCATCAATTGCGACAGCGTATTGAGGAGCGCGAACAGGCCCGTGCGGAGGCGCAAATTGCCGCCGCTGCTTTTAAAACGCACTTGGGTGTTCTGATTACTGACCCAGAGGGAACCATTCTCAAGGTGAATGAGACCTTCAGCCGTATTACGGGCTACAGCGAAGCCGACATTGTGGGTCAAAATCCGCGTATGTTCAGCTCTGGGTTACAAAATGCAGCTTTTTATCGCCGTTTGTGGAAACAGGTGCTTACAACAGGCAATTGGGAAGGCGAGATATGGAATCAGCGCAAAAACGGTGAGCTTTTCCCTGAATGGCTAACCATTAGCGCGGTGTATAGCGTTGAGGGCACATTAACCCACTACGTGGCCACCATGAGCGATATCAGCGAGCGTAAAGCTGCTGAGCAGGAGATTCATCAGCTAGCGTTTTATGACACCTTAACCGGATTGGCCAATCGGCGGCTGTTTATGGATCGTATAGGGACTGCCCTGAAAGAGCTACAGCGCCATCAGCGCTGCGGCGCACTGCTTTTTGTTGATATCGATAACTTTAAACAAATCAATGACACCTTGGGGCACTATGCGGGAGACCAGGTGTTACAGAGCGTTGCTAGGCGGATGGGTCAGATGCTGCGTGATACCGATACCTTGGCGCGCCTGGGGAGTGATGAGTTTGCGGTATTGATTGAAGGCGTTGATAGCAGTTACGCCCAAACCACTCTGCTTGCCGAGCGCATCGCGCATAAGCTGCTGACATCGCTCAACGAGCCAATCACCCTGGCCGAAGAGAGCATCACGGTGACGGGGAGTATTGGTATTGCGATTATGGCGAGCAATGAGTACGGCGTTGATGACTATCTGCAGCAGGTTGATATGGCGCTTTTTCAGGCTAAGAGCAACGGCCGCCATGGGGTGTGTTTTTTTGATCCCTCAATGCAGGCAGCGCTTCTTGCCCATGTGAAATTAGAGGCGGACCTACGCCTAGCGCAGGCAAGTCAGCAGTGGCAGCTCTATTATCAGCCTCAGGTGGATCACCACGGTAGGATCACCGGCGTGGAAGCGTTACTGCGCTGGCAACATCCCGAACGCGGCATGGTCTCTCCGGGGGATTTCATTCCGCTGTTGGAAAGCAATGAGCTGATCAACGATGTCGGCGAATGGGTGTTAGAAGATGCCTGCTATCAATTAGCGCGTTGGGCACAGCACCCGCAGCTAAGAAAATTGACCATTTCAGTGAATATCAGTCCGCTACAGTTTCGCGATGAGCACTTTTTGGCCCGCGTAGAGGGGGTGTTTGCGCGCACACAGGCGCCGCTTCAGCGGCTAAAACTGGAAGTGACCGAGTCGCTGTTTGTGGAAGCGCGAGATGACGCTAGGGATAAAATGCTTGCCCTTAAAGCGCGAGGCGTACGTTTCTCTCTGGATGATTTCGGCACTGGCTACTCGTCACTGGCTTATTTGGCGCAACTGCCGCTGGATCAGCTTAAAATCGACCAATCATTTGTGCAGCAGGTGCTCGAAAGCCAAGCCAACGCGGCGATTGTCGAGAGTACCATTGCCCTGGCAGAGAGCCTTAATCTAGAGGTCATTGCGGAAGGGGTAGAGACCAAAGCGCAGCAGGCGTGGTTACTGGCGCACGACTGTCACGCTTACCAAGGTTATCTGTTTGGGCGACCGGTCACAGCAGAAGCCATCGAGAGATTGATTACGGGCGCTTAACCCAGCGTCAGTAAGCGGAGTCGGCCTTCGATATCGAGAGCGGGACTCGTATCAGGAAGGATAACCTCCAGCCGGGAGTCTTGCCGCCACGCGCTGCTTTCAACGCTGAGCGTACCATCGGCGCGGTTAAAGCGTTTCCAGCCGCTATCGGTATGAAACACGCCTTTAATGCGCGCCTTGCTGGGTAGCTCTCCCAAACAGGCGGCCAAGTTATCCAGATCGAAGCGCTCGCTTGGGTGCCAACGTAATCCCGTGCTGGTGTAGCCCAGCGAGGTGCCGATTTCACGTTGGGGCTTGCCGGGCGGGGGCGGAAAATCAAAAAAAGACCCGGCTAAGCTGGGTGTTGCGGACAGCTGCTGATGGTTTGCGGGCACGTTCATATCGCTTGCTTCTGCGTTTCCGCTTTGGGTCAGCAGCCCTATGGGTAGTTCACCTTGGGGAGCTTCCTGCACCCATTTGCGCGGCGGCCAGCGCTGCGCCACAAACGCATGAGCGGCGCCGAGCTGCTCGGGTGTGCTCTGGTCGAGCATAGTGAGTGCCACCGCATCGGCCATATCGAGCTGGTCGCGGAAGGTGTCGTGCTGTCGAGCGCGGGCGTCATCTAATCGGCGTGGGTCAAGAGTAGCAATAATATCGCGTACTTCGACCGCCTCAAGAAAGGCTTCCCCACGCAGTAGATCCAACAGACCAGCGGGATGGCCGAGGCCTGAGGGCTCGATGATTACCCGGTCGGGCTTGCTGCGTGCGAGTAAATTCACCAGTGCCGCTTGCAGTACAAAGGCGAGCTGGCAACACAGGCAGCCGCCGGGAAGGCCTTTCACTACCACATCGTCACGGGCGTCAAACATCGCCTGGTCGATGCCGATCTGGCCAAACTCATTGACCAGGATGGCCCACTTTTCATCCACAGGCTTCTGCTCGATGAGGCTGTGGATAAGCGTGGTTTTGCCGCTGCCGAGAAAGCCGGTAATAATATGTACCGGCACTTTTGCGTTTGCTGTTTTTGCCACCCCTGCCAACGCTTAGCCCCCCGTCATATTCATAAAGCGTACCACCTGCACATCGCCATCGGTGGTGAAGTGATGTCGTTCCGGCTTAAGCGGCAGGGCGTTGATAATCGCCTCTTTCAGTGCCTGCATGTTGCCGGGGTGGCGGCGCAGCACAGCGCGCAGATCCACCGAGTGTTCGTTGCCTAGGCAAAGCAGCAAACGGCCTTCCACGGTTACACGCACCCGGTTACAGGTATCGCAAAAGTTGTGGCTATGGGGGGAAATAAATCCAACCCGGCTGTCGCTATCGGCCATTTTGAAGTAGCGCGATGGGCCGGGTGTGGTTTCGGTCGTGGGGATCAGCGGATAGCGCGTTTCGATCAATTCTTGAACGTCATCGCTGGAGTAGAAGGTTTCCGCCCGTGAGTGGTCGGAGACATCGCCCAGCGGCATCTCTTCGATAAAGCTAATATCGAGGTTTTCCTGGCGTGCAAAGGTGACCAGATCGATCACTTCGTCGTCGTTGCGACCTTTTAAGATTACCGCGTTGAGCTTAATGCGTTTAAAGCCCGCTTCCTGGGCAGCGTGAATGCCGTCGATGACTTTGGTCAAATCGCCGGTGCGGGTTAGCTGCTTGAAGCGCTCTGCATCCAGTGAATCCAGGCTAATGTTCAGCCGCCGCAGGCCGCTGGCGTAAAGCTGCTTGGCGTGCTTGCGTAGGCTGGCACCATTGGTGGTCATGGTGAAGTCGTTAAGACCTGGCATGGCGCCGATCTCGTCGACTAATTGCTCAATGCCGCGGCGTACCAGCGGTTCGCCGCCAGTCAGGCGGATTTTTTCCACGCCGAGTTCGGTGAAGGCGCGCGCCACCATGGCGATCTCTTCCAGCGTCAGCACCTGGGCGCGGGGTAGGAATGTCATCTCCTCGCTCATGCAGTATACGCAGCGAAAATCACAACGATCGGTGACCGAGATGCGCACGTAGCTAATGCGCCGACCAAAGTCGTCGATCAGTTGCTGGTCAGCGTCTGGCTGGACAGATCGCTGCTGATTAGCTTGAGGTTGTGCGGGTCGTTGCTCGGTCATAGCCATCCCGTTAGTGGTTGTATGCTGACTACCTCGCCTGGCTGGGCGCCTGCCTGGTCGTCGGCAAGTTCAATCAAACAATTAGCAGCCACCATCGAGGTTAAAATGCCCGAACCCTGGGCGCCGGTACTACGCACGAGTAACCGTCCTTCGCTATCAGTATGGTAAATGCCACGGATAAAATCAGTGCGCTTCAAGCGACTTTTTAAGGCGTCATCGGCTATAGCAGTAAGGCGACGGGGCGTTGATGTTGGCTGCCCACAAAGCCGATCCAGCAGCGGCGACACAAACTGTAGAAAGGTTACCATGACCGCCACCGGATTGCCGGGCAAGCCAATAAACGGCGTGCGCTTTTCACCCAGCCAGCCGCAAGCCATCGGGCGGCCAGGTCGCAGCGCTACCCGCCAGAAGGCTAGGCGGCCTAGCTGTTCCAGAGCCTCACGGGTAAAGTCAGCTTGGCCAACGGAAACGCCGCCGCTTGTGATCACCAAGTCGCTTTGCGCCGCAGCGTCTTCCAGAGCCGTTTTAATGGCGTTTAAATCATCCGGCAAAATGCCCAGGTCAATGACGTCGGCGCCGTGTTCGGCAAGCAAACCCATCAGGGTGAAGCGGTTGGCGTCGTAAATACCTGCTTTGGGCAGCGGCTCCCCGGGTGCAGCGACTTCATTGCCAGTGGAAAAAATCGCCACCCTTGGACGCTGGCACACTACAACGTCTGCGTAACCTAACGACGCTAAAAGCCCAAGGGCCGCCGCATCGAGCCGTGCACCTGCATGAAGGGCTGTGTCACCCATGGCAATATCCTCTCCGGCCTGGCGAACATGTTGGCCGTGTTTGAGGAGTTCTGGCGACTCGATGATCACATGGTTCGGGCGCTCATCTAACGGTTCGCGCAGCTGTTCACTTATCACCACGGTATCGGTGCCCGGCGGCAGCGGGGCGCCGGTGGTGATACGCACGCAGTGACCGGCAGGTACCAGTTCACTGCGATACTGCCCGGCCAGCACCTCACCGGCCAGCGGCCAGAGAGTTTGTTTGGCCCCAACCCCTTCTCTGGGCAGGGCTAGCGCTACGCCGTCCATGGCCGCGTTGGTATTTTGCGGCACGTTAATGGGGGCCTGAATGGCTGTGGCCAAGCGGCGGCCGTGAGCCTGCGCCAGCGGGATCTGTTCGCTGCCCAGCGGGCGTTCAATCAAGGTGGCGAGCGCTTGGCGCGCTTCGTCCACGCTGAGCATCTGCTCGCCAAGATCAAAGCAGGAGAGGGTCATTTCACCTCCTTGCTCGAAGAACCCATTAGTACTTTTTCCAGGTGTAGCTTCTCTTCCTCGGTATTAAGGTTAGCAAAGGCATCAGGGCAGTCCGACATATCAACCTTGCACCAGTTGTGGCGGGCGTACCAACGGTCGATCTTACGCTCGCCCACGGCCAGGGTGGCGGCCAAATCATCGGCCAGCGAAGTGCGCAGCAGCGCAACTACCGGGTGAAGCCGTTCGCCGTCAAAAGCCACGGCGATATCATGCTGACCAACGCCTTGCACCATGCGCGCCACTAAGTCGTCAGGCAGGGCGGGGGAGTCGCAGGGAGCGACCAGTAACCAGGGCGTTTTTGCCGCCCGTAGGCCGCTATAGATCCCCATCAGCGGGCCTTTAAAGCCGCCTTCGGCACCGTCCATTACAACATCCGCTATAACGCGATCGGCGAAAAAGCGGTAGGCGTCAGCATTGCGGTTGGCGTTAATCAGTAGCTCGGCCACCCGACCTTCAAGGCGCTTCACCACATGGCCGACGAGTGGCAGGCCCGCAAAAGGCTCCAGCCCTTTGTCACGGCCGCCCATTCGGCGCCCTTCGCCGCCCGCGAGAACCATGCCAGTGAGGTCGTGAGTGGGGATCATGAGCTTGCCTTTTTTGATGAGCGATATTCTTGCGATGAACGGGCATGGGATGGGCGCGGTGGAATAGCGTCCAGGGCTAAACGGTTTTGGGTGTTGATTGCTTGGAAATGGCGCCCTTTGGCGCGGGCGATTAGCATCACGCCAAAGCGTTCGGCCAGTTCGACGCCTTTCTGGGTGACGCCTGAGCGAGAGACCAGCACGCTAATACCCATTTGCGCTACCTTCAATACCATCTCCGACGTTAGCCGTCCGGTGGTGTAAAAAATGTCCGCATTGGCGCTGTCGGCCTGTTGTAGCCATTGACGCCCGGCCAGGGTATCCACCGCGTTATGCCGTCCTACGTCTTCAACAAAGTCGAGCACGTCGGTTTGCTGGCACAGTGCGCAGCCATGAACTGCGCCAGCGCTGCGGTAGGTCTCGTTATAGGCGTTAAGGTTTTGCAGCAACTGATAAAGCGTGGATTGTGCCAATTGAGTATCGGGCAGCGCCGTGAGAGCGGTTTGGTCGAGCAGTTTACCAAATACCGTGCCCTGGCCGCAGCCGGTGGTGACCGTACGAGTGCTTAAACGTGCTTCTAAATCCTCGGGCAGGTGGCGGGTAATCACGACCGCCGCTTCTACCTCCCAATCGACTTGTACGGCTTCTAAGTCAGCCGCGGCGTTCAGCAGCCCCTGATTACGCAAATAGCCGACCACCAGAGCCTCCGGGTCGTCACCCAAGGTCATCAAAGTGACAATTTCACGCTTGTTGAGGTAGACGGTCAACGCTCTTTCAGCGGCAATCGCCTGCTGGCGCGAATCGCCATACTCATCCACGATGCTGATCTCGGTGGTGGCCGGTAAGCGGGCTCGGCTTAACTGAAGGGCGTGCATCCGCAATCCTCGCTGCTGAATATGAAAGCATCTGACCCTGATAAAATACCTGAGTAAAAAGGTCAGAGTTGACGATGATGGCGCTGGAGAGGCTTACTTGTCTACCTGTTCAACTGCTATCCGTTCAAAGTCTAGGTGCTTCGCTTAAGTACTGTGCTTAAGTTCTGTACTCAAGTACTTTGCTTAGATACTTCGCTAAGGGGTTTTACGCGATGTCTGATAATTTACGTTCACTGAGTATCACCCTGGTCGCCGAGCCTAAGCAGGTGAAAAGCTTTACGCTAACCCAGTGGCGTATTGCAGAGCTTACCCTGAGTGATCAGGGGCCCAATGTGCTTAACCTGCAGCTGTCGATGACCGAGCGTGCTGCCTACCGTTTCAACCTGACGTCTGCTACTCCACGACTATTTGTGCGGGCGGGTTTTACTGGGCAAACACCCAAGCCTGATGCGATTACCGCGAGCCAGGACGTGGCGGCCGGCTGGATGGACGGCGAGCAGCAGGTGCTTGAAGCGCCGATGCCTATGGCCATTGAGGTCTGGATTGAGAGCTATCTCGCGCGTCACGGCGAAGCGCCGATGGAAATGCGCAAGAAAAAACGCAAAGGTGCGGGGCGCGCCAAAGAGACCCCCTCCAAGGAGCAGCCACAATGAGCCGCCTAGAGCGCTGGTCGCGACTAAAACGCAACGTTCCCCAGGAGCAAGATGCGCCGCCGGTTGCAAAGTCTGATGATGAACTGGCGGCTAAATCGGATCTTTCACCTGATGCCGCTCAGGAAACGCCAGAGCCGTCATCACCACAGCCGTCACCTTCAGAACAATCGTCTTCAGAACCAGCACCTAAGCCCGGCAGCTTAGACCACACCTTGCCCGACCCTGAAACGCTGGAAGCGGGCAGCGACTTCAGCGCCTTTATGGTGCCAGGAGTAAGCGGAGCCCTGCGACGGCGTGCTTTGAAACGCCTGTGGACCACCGGTAACTATAACGTTCGCGATGGCCTGGATGACTACGATGCCGACTACAATCAGCTGTTAAAGCCCATGGACTCCGAGCTCGCCAGCAAACTGCGCCGCTGGACGCATAAAGTGGAAGAGACGGTTGATAAGTCACTAGACGAGCCCGAGTCCCCAAAAGGGTTAGCAGAGAACGAGCAAACAGAAGAGAATCCGGTCGCGCTTGAGGAAGAGACCTCAATGCCTGGCGCTGAAAGGGAAACAATTGTAAAAAAAGCGCCGCTAGACGACCAGTCTGATTATTTATCTGACTCTAAGACGAAAACATGAGATCGACGCTAAATTTATAAAAGTCAACGTGTTGGGTATGTGAGCGGTCGCCAGCGTTGGTAGCGTTGACGGTAATCAGGTTGGCAAATTGTGGATTTCGCCATAGGCTGAACTTAGCTTTAACGCATTGTTATGCCACAATAGTTAATCAATATGACTCAAAAATATAATAAGAATTATTCCCTGACCGTGAGAGCGCATGAACCAACGAATCCAACTGGCGTCGCTAGACGACCAGCGCAATGCCGAGGCTCGGGAGACGGTACGCCAGCGTATCTCCTGGCCCGCTAACCTAACGCCTGCCAATGTGACCTATCACAGCCGTGGTCATGCGCTGCTACTCGGCTGTGAGCGGGATACCCGACAAGCCGCGCGCATTCTGCAAGGGCGTGGTTTGGCTTCATTGACGCTGGTTTTTACCGCGCCCAACGCCGCAGGCGTTGACGACGGGGTTAATGATAGTGACTTGCTCGCTGCCACCGAGATCCTCACCACTCAGGCGCTAACCCGTGCCCAGGCCGAAAAGCTGCGTATTAGCGGTCATCTAGGCATGTTTAAAACGCTGCTTGATGGCGATGAACCGCTTGATCTTGCCCAGGCGCTGATCGAGCGAGAGGCGTTTGATTTAATCCTGGACTTAAATGCTACTCCTTGCCTACCAGTGGAATTATCACCGCCTGGCTATGTGGTAATGCAGTGGCAGAACGTCGAGCAGCGCAGCGATATCCTCGATGACTTTGTGGGGCTGGTGGGCGAATTCGACAAGCCGCGATATTTTCAGGTCAATAGCGACTTATGTGCCCACTCCACCAGCGGCAATATTGGCTGTACCCGCTGTTTGGATGTGTGCCCGGCGGATGCTATCTCCGGCATCCAGGGGCGGATTGAATCTCACATCGAGATTGATCCTTTCCTCTGCCAAGGCGTGGGCAGTTGCACTAGCGCTTGCCCCACCGGCGCTATCGAATTTCGCCTACCGGAAACGCGCCGCCAACAGGATACGCTCTCCGCTTGGTTGGGCGCCTACCGAGAAGCGGGTGGTCAAGCGCCGGTGCTGCGTTTTATTACCCATGATTCCCAAGACGCTGAACGCGCGGCGGGCGTAGTGCCCGCAGGTCATATCATAGATGCACCGCTTGAGGAGCTGGGAGCCGCGGGTCACGACCAGTGGTTAACTGCCCTGGCCTCAGGGGCCGCCGAAGTGCGTATCCAACTGCACCCCAATATGCCTGCCCGCTTGAGTGCCTTTTTGACCGATCAAGTTGCTCAGGCGCATGCCCTGTTAGACGCCTTAGGTCATGATCGCGCTCGCGTAAAGCTGATCGAGATAGCCGATGATGCGGCCCGGGATGCGCTACCGGCACTCACCCCGTTGACAGAGTCGCCGCTAAGCTTGCCTGAGCCAGAAAAGCGTGCGCGCTTGAACCGTGTGCTAGCGCGGTTGGCTGAATTGGGTAACCCTAGCGGCGAGCGGGTTGCCGTACCGGCAGGCGCTGCCTACGGCGCCATTCAAGTCGATAGCGACGCCTGCACGCTCTGCCACGCCTGTGTCAGCAACTGCCCGACCCCGGCATTAAAGTCAGGCGGCAACACGCCCGCGCTGAGCTTCCTTGAAGCGGACTGTGTGCAGTGCGGCTTGTGTGAGCAGGCTTGCCCGGAAAATGCGATTACCCTGATGCCTGGCTTCCTGGCATCCAATGCCCGCGAAACGCGCCAGATCTGCCACGAAGAAGCGGCCTTTGAGTGCATCAACTGCGGTAAGCCATTTGCCACTGTCAGCACGGTCGCTACTATTAAAAAGAAGCTGGCGAACCACCCCTACTTCGCCGGCGAGGCGATGATCCGCCTGGAAATGTGCGAAGACTGCCGGGTAAAAGATGTCTGGAAAACCATGATTCGCGATCCAGACGCGCAACTGAAGGTATAAGCCGATGACGGATGCACTGCCCACGCTCAAAGAAGCAGATGCGCTACGCGCCGATATCTACCGGTTGTTAGCCACGCTACTCCGCCAACCGCCGGATACTGAGTTACTCAGTTGGTTGGCTGAGCTAGCCATCGAGCAAGATGGCAGCCGCTTGGCGGAGTGCTGGCAGTCGTTGGCAGTAGCCGCCAACGGTGCGAATACTGAGGGACTGCAGCGAGCTCACTTTCGCCACTTGGTAGGTGTGATTCAAGGCGAGGTTGTGCCCTATGCCTCCTGGTACCGCAACGGCGAATTGATGGAAGCGGCGCTGGTGGCGCTGCGCCAAGACCTAAAAGTGCTCGGCTTTGAACGCAGTGAGCATACTCGGGATCCTGAGGATCACCTGGCGGCCCTGTGTGAAGTCATGGCGATGCTGATTGACGTTGAAAGTTCAGAGCAGGGCTATTTCTTTAGCCAACATTTAGCCCCCTGGGCGGCCAGCTGTTTTGCCGACCTTGGGCAGGTAGACACCGCTTTCTATGCAGCGCTGGGGCAGTTGGGTAGCGCTTTTATGGAGAGTGAACAGGCTCGCTTGAGGGTTGATGCGGGCCATACGCCAGTGCGTATTCTTGAGCCTTAACGCAGGCTTCATAAAAGAAACAGCAAAAAAGCAAAAAACAGCATAAAAAGACCCGCACAAAAAAGCATGCAAGAGGAGAAACCCATGCAACCGTCACACAACGCTGAGCGCCGCCGGTTTATGAAAACCGTTGGGTTGGGAACCGCCGCTGCTGGCGCCGCGGCGGCAGTCGGTCATGTCACTCTGGCACAGGCTGACACTGCCCCGGTGAAAAACAAAAAACCAACGGTTAACTACCGTGAGACCGATCACGTCCGTGCTTATTACGCCTCGCTGCGTGACTGACGGCGGAATGCCAGGAGATTTGCCATGCGCTTAACTCGCAAAACAGACACCCCCAAGGCCTCAGGGCTGGGTATTTCCCGTCGCCAGTTCCTCAAACGCAGCGGTGCAGCCACTGGTGGAATGGCCGCCGTTGGCTTTATGGGTGCGCCCATGATGCAGCGCTCAGAAGCAGCCGACAAAACCCCCGTGCTGGATTCGCCGGTCGAGACCAAACGCACTATCTGCTCCCACTGTTCAGTGGGTTGTGGCGTGTATGCCGAAGTTCAAGAGGGCATTTGGACCAAGCAAGAACCCGCTTTTGACCACCCCATCAACCGTGGTGCGCACTGCGCGAAAGGCGCTTCGCTGCGTCAGCACGGCCACTCCACGCGGCGCCTCAAGTACCCGATGAAGTTAGTCGCGGGTGAGTGGGAACGTATGAGCTGGGATGACGCCATTAACGAGATTGGCGACAAACTGCTTGAGCTGCGCGAAGAGCACGGCCCGGACAGCGTTTACTGGCTGGGCTCGGCGAAGTTCAACAACGAGCAGGCGTATTTAATGCGCAAGCTTGCCTCGCTATGGGGCACCAACAATACCGACCACCAGGCGCGTATTTGTCACTCCACCACCGTGGCGGGCGTAGCGAATACCTGGGGTTATGGAGCGATGACCAACTCGCTCAACGATATGCATAACAGCAAGGCGATTCTGTTCATTGGCTCCAACCCCAGTGAAGCGCACCCGGTAGCGATGCAGCATATCCTGATCGCCAAAGAGCGTAACAATTGCGACATCATCGTCGCCGACCCGCGCTTTACCCGTACTGCGGCCAAGGCCAACAAATACGTGCGTCTACGTCCCGGTTCGGACGTCGCCTATATTTGGGGCTTGTTGTGGCACATTTTTGAAAATGGCTGGGAAGACAACGAGTACATCAATCAGCGCGTTTACGGTATGGATGAAGTACGCGCTGAAGTCGCCAACTTCCCGCCCAGCGTTGTAGAAGAAGTCACCGGCGTTCCAGAAGCCGAGATGTACGATGTCGCTAAACGCCTCTCCGACAATCGGCCTGGCTGTGTGGTCTGGTGTATGGGCGGCACCCAGCACACCACCGGCAACAACAATACCCGCGCTTACTGCATTCTTGAGCTGGCGCTGGGGAATATTGGTGTGGCGGGCGGCGGCGCAAACATCCTGCGCGGCCATGATAACGTCCAGGGCGCAACTGACCTTGGCCTTGGCTGCGATTCCTTGCCGGGATACTACGGCTTGGCAGAGGGTGCCTGGCAGCACTGGGCGCAGGTGTGGGATCTCGACTATGAGTGGCTAAAAGGCCGCTATGACGATACCGAATACGCCGACGGCAAGCCCATGTACACCGCCGGTATTACCGTGTCGCGCTGGGTCGATGGCGTGCTCGAAGAGGACGAGAACATCTCCCAGCGTACCGCGCTGAAAGCGATGTTCTACTGGGGCCATGCGGTTAACTCCCAGACCCGCGGCGTCGAAATGCAAAAAGCGATGCAGAAGCTTGAGATGATGGTCATCGTTGACCCTTATCCCACCGTTGCTTCAGTGATGCACGACCGCAGCGACGGCGTGTATCTGCTGCCAGCGGCCACCCAGTTCGAAACCACAGGCAGTGTTACCGCGACTAACCGTTCGATTCAGTGGCGTGACCGCGTGATTGAGCCGCTGTTTGAGTCCAAGCCCGACCACGAAATCATGTACCTGTTCGCTCGTAAGCTGGGCTTCGGTAATGAGCTGGTCAAGAACTACCAGATGAACGGTGACGAGCCGCTGATCGACGACATTCTGCGCGAAATCAACAGCGGTATGTGGACGGTCGGCTACACCGGGCAAAGCCCCGAACGCCTCAAAGAGCACCAGAAAAACTGGCACACGTTCAGCTTCGAGAACCTGCGCGCAGAGGGTGGCCCGGCGGATGGTGACTACTACGGCTTGCCGTGGCCCTGCTGGGGAACGCCTGAGTTTAATCACCCGGGCTCGCCCAATCTTTACGACACCAGCGTGCCAGTGATGGAAGGCGGCATGGGCTTCCGCGCTCGTTTTGGTATCGAGCGGGATGGCGTCAACCTTCTGGCGGAAGGTTCAGCGCCGGTGGGCGGCGATATCGACGACGGCTATCCAGAGTTCAACGACCAACTGCTCAAAGACCTAGGCTGGTGGGACGACCTGACTGCCGAAGAGAAGCAGGCGGCGGAAGGCAAAAACTGGAAAACCGATCTCTCGGGCGGTATCCAGCGTGTCACCATTGAGCATGGCTGTGCGCCCTACGGCAACGCCAAGGCACGCGCCGTGGTCTGGACTTTCCCGGACCAGGTGCCGAAGCACCGTGAGCCGCTCTACACCACGCGGCGCGATTTGGTTGAACGCTTCCCTACTTGGGACGATTTCGACTCCATCATGCGCCTGCCGACCATGTACAAAACCATTCAGGATCGCGACAACACCGGTGAGTATCCGATGATTCTTACCTCTGGGCGACTGGTTGAGTACGAAGGGGGCGGGGAAGAGACGCGCTCTATGTCGTGGCTTGCCGAGCTTCAGCAGGAGATGTTTGTCGAGATCAACCCGGCGGACGCTAACGACCTCAGCATCAAAGATGGCGACGATGTCTGGGTTGAAGGGGCTGAAGGAGGCCGTGTGAAAGTTAAAGCGCTGGTCACGCCGCGCGTTGATCGTAACGTGGCGTTTATGCCGTTCCATTTTGGCGGCATGTTCCAGGGCGAAAGCCTGCGCGACCGTTACCCGGATGGGTCTGATCCATACATCATCGGTGAAGCGGCCAATACCGCCACCACCTATGGCTACGACCCGGTGACACTTATGCAAGAGACCAAGTGCACCATTTGCCGCATTGAGCGCGCTTAAGCCCCGACCGACCTGACAGCACGACGGTGCGGGAGCCATCCCGCACCGTCATGAGGAGAACACCATGGCTCAAATGAAATTTATGTGTGACGCCGAACGCTGCATTGAGTGCAACGGCTGCGTCACCGCCTGTAAAAATGCCAACGATGTCGAGTGGGGCATTCAGCGCCGCCGCGTGGTCACGCTCAATGACGGTGAAGCCAGTGAAATGTCTATCTCAGTGGCCTGCATGCATTGCGATGACGCCCCTTGCATGGCGGTGTGCCCCACCGACTGCTTCTACAAAACCGATGACGGCATCGTGCTGCACGACAAAGACCTCTGCATCGGCTGTGGCTATTGCCTCTACGCCTGCCCGTTTGGCGCCCCGCAGTTTCCCCAGCAGGATGCCTTTGGTGAGCGCGGCAAGATGGACAAATGCACCTTCTGCGCGGGTGGCCCTGCCGAAAGCAAAGAAGAGGAGTACGAGAAGTACGGCTCCAACCGCATTGCCGAAGGTAAGCTGCCGCTGTGTGCTGAGATGTGCTCCACCAAAGCGCTGCTTGCCGGTGATGCGCAAGATGTGGCCGATATCTTCCGTCAGCGCGTGGTTCATCGCGGGCACAAAGATGGCGCCTGGTCTAATAACCCTCAGGCCAGTGCCGACAACCTAGCCTATGATGCTGCCCATAAAGGGTAAGGAGGCGTGTCATGAACCTGTTGACTGCACAGGCACCCGGTGGGGTGCCGCGCTCAGGTAAAGGGCTCGCCCTGGGTATTTGGCGCTTTATGTTGGTGGCGCTTGCTCTGGTGCTAAGCCTCGGTTTCACGCAAGTGGCCGTTGCCCAAGCGGATCCTGATCGCGAGATGACCACTGCAGCCCCCGGCATTACCGCCGACCAGTGGCGCCAGGTACGTAGTGGAGAAACCGGGCCCAATTACCGTGATTCACGCGCTGACAGTAACTACAGCCTGATCAATTCAAGCGGTGAAACCTGGCGGCAGATTCGTAACCGCTGGGTATCGCCGTTTGGTTTGATCGCGGTATTTGGCATGGCGGCGCTGATCGCGCTGTTCTACTTCATTGTTGGGCGTAAAGAGCTTGAGGCGCCGCGCACGGGGCGTCTGCTCTTGCGTTGGACGCTGATGAAACGCGCGTTGCACTGGACGGTAGCAACGCTATTTATCATTCTGGCGCTGACCGGGATGACGCTGCTGTTCGGGAAATTCGTGTTCCGTCCACTGTTTGGCGATGGGATTTGGGCCTGGATGATTGCGGCGACAAAAGTGCTGCATAACTACCTGGGGCCGATCTTTGGCATTCTGCTGGTGATCCTGCTGGTCAGCTTGATCAAAGACAATATTCCCAAAAAGCACGACTGGGTATGGTTCAAGAAAGGCGGCGGTATGATTGGCAAAAAGCATGTGGATGCTGGTTTTGCCAACGGTGGTGAAAAAGCCTGGTACTGGCTGTTAGCGACGGTGGGAATCTTAGTGGTTGCCAGTGGCTTCGTGCTCGACTTCCCCAACTTCGACCAGGGCCGTGACACCATGCAGTGGGCCAATATTATCCACGCAGTTGGCGCATTGGGGCTTACGGCGGTTTCCCTCGGACATATCTATATCGGCACGTTGGGTACCGAAGGCGCGCTAGAAGGTATGACCACGGGCTATGTGGATGAGACCTGGGCCAAAGAGCACCATAATCTTTGGTACGAAGAGGTCAAAGACCAAACGCTATCGGAACAAGAGGTGGCGGCCCGCAAGTCATCTGGCGGCAGCAATGAGCCGTCGGCAACGCGAACCAGTTAATAAGCATTTAATGGTCGCTAAGACACCGCCTTTCGGCGGTGTCTTTTGTTATGCTTCACCTTAAATTATTAAATAACCCAAGCCATGTATGAGAGGAACGGTTATGTCAGCGTTTGATGAGTTAGACCCAACCACGCGCACCGAGCTTGAAGCCGCCGCGTTTCGCCGCTTGCTACAGCATCTGGACGATAACAAAGATGTCCAGAATATCGATCTGATGATCCTGGCGGACTTTTGCCGTAACTGTTTATCTAAATGGCTGGTGAGTGCCGCTGAAGCGCGGGATGAAAACCTCAACTACGAAGAGGCACGTGAGTACGTTTACGGTATGCCTTACAGCGAGTGGAAGGAGCTTTATCAGCCGCCCGCTACGCCTGAGCAAATGGCGGCCTGGGAAGCTCACCACGCCAAAAAGAAAGCAGCCAAACAAGGGTGATGTCGATGAGTGAGCCAATGGTGCCCCTCAACATAGCCGTACTCACGGTCTCGGATACCCGCACGGAAGAGACGGATCGTAGCGGTCAAGCCCTGGTCGAGCGGCTAATCAACGCCGGTCACACTCTCGCTGAAAAGCGCATCGTGCCTGACGATGTCTATCGTATTCGTGCGGTGGTGGCGAACTGGATCTCCGAGGCGGATGTGCAGGTAGTTATCACCACCGGAGGCACTGGCTTCACTGGGCGTGACTCTACCCCTGAAGCCATCTCGGTGCTGCTGGATAAGCGCATCGAAGGCTTTGGCGAACGCTTTCGTCAGCTAAGCGGTGAGGAAATCGGCAGCTCCACTATTCAAAGCCGCTGCCTCGGTGGCCTAGCCAATGCCACGGTCGTGTTCTGCCTGCCCGGCTCAACCGGCGCTTGCCGCACCGGCTGGGATGGCATACTGGCTGAGCAGTTAGATAGTCGCCACAAGCCCTGCAACTTCGCCAACCTGGTCATCCCAGGCCGGGGGCAGCATGGCTGATTTACAGCCAATATCAGCCGCGCTTGAGGCGCTGCTAGCAGACGTCAGCGCACTCGCTGCAGAGAGTATCCCGCTGGAAGCCGCCGGTGGACGTGTGTTGGCCGAGGCCGTCACCGCGGAGCTGGATGTGCCACCCTTCGATAACAGCGCGATGGATGGCTACGCCCTGCACGCTGCCGATGCGGGGCAGTGGCTGCCCGTGAGTCAACGTATTGCTGCAGGTACGCAGGCTGAAGCGCTTGCACCCGGTAGCTGCGCGCGTATTTTTACCGGCGGTGAGATTCCTCCCGGGGCTGACTGCGTGGTGATGCAGGAGCGCGTACAAGTTGACGGTGATCGTGCGCTGATGCCTGAGGGCGTTCCCGCAGGTGATAATGTCCGCCGCCAAGGGCGTGACGTGCGCCAGGGTAGCATCCTGTTAGATGCTGGTGAGCGGCTCGAAGCAGCGGCTCTTGGCCACTTGGCAGGTCAGGGGATTACCCAGGTCAGCGTCCGCCGTCGCCCCCGTGTGGCGCTGCTTTCGACCGGCGATGAGATTATTGATCCGGGCACTCCGCTCAAGCCGGGGCAGCTCTACAACTCAAACCGACCGATGCTTAGGCGCCTGTTAGAGAACTTTGGCGCCGAGGTGGTGAGTACCGTTAGCGTACCGGATGACTACGCCCGCACCGTGGCACTGTTAACGGCCGCTGCTGCTGAAGCAGACTTGGTGGTCACCACCGGCGGCGTCAGCGTCGGCGAAGAGGATCACGTCAAAGCCGCGCTGGAAGCGATTGGCCAGCTCGACATGTGGAAGCTGGCGATTCGACCCGGTAAGCCGTTAGCACTGGGCCGCCTGCCCCGCGATGACGGCAGCCAGGCACGATTTGTTGGCCTGCCGGGCAATCCAGTATCGGGATTTGTCGGCGCCTGGCTGTTTTTACGCCCCTTGCTGGGCGCAATGCTCGGCTGTCCGGCGTTAAAAACGCTGCCGAAGGTGACTGCGAAAGCTGGGTTTGCTACCTCAACGGGGCCACGTGAGCACTATATGCGCGTGACGCTCGAATTCGCGCCCAGCGGCGTAATGGCGACGGCCTTTGCTGATCAGAATTCTGGCGTGCTTTCGTCGTGTATCAACGCCGACGCCTTTGCAGTCATTCCCGCCAATAGCGACATAGCCGAGGGCGATGCCATTAGCTGTTTGTGGTTGACTGGCTAAGAGCAGGGGCCTGAGAAAGCGAAGGACTAAGCTGGCGGGCATCCAGTAGCAGTACTAGCTGCTGCTGGTCGAAGGTTAAGCCGCATAGCGCCGTTGAAAATCGGCGTGAAAGCAGCAGTTTAGGCAGCGGGTAGAGCGTGTTGACAGGGAGTTGCTGCAAGGTAATGTCGCCGCTTACGCCCAGTTGCCAAATGTGTTGGTGGTCACTAGTTGTTTGAGTGTCGCGCAGGGTGAGCCAGCGGCTAGGCGGAGAGTCATGGTCGCCACCTTCGAAGAGCAACGTTTGAGCATTGGCAGTGCGCAGTGTCGTGGGATGATCGGTCATCGCGAGCACATGGCATGCCTCCAGGGCCGCACGGTAAGGCCCTACGCAAAACAGCACCAAGGCAACCTGGGCCTGCTCATGATGGCCGTGATGCAAGGGCACTTTAACCCAGTCCCTGCTGGTAGGCGTCGAACAGTGCCTCTGGGTCAAGCAGTGCAAGCGCTTGGCGCTCATCTATCTGCCACAGTGCACTAACATAAGGGCGCAGCGTGCCGGGAAGTGTTTCGGGGGGAGCCTGCAGCATACTTTGGGCGACCTCGCACACGTCGTCGAGCTGCTCAATACGCACACCGCTAGTAATCCCCGCTGTGCGGACTAACAAAATCATCCCCTTAGATGTGCCTTCCGGTGCAGGTAAACCGAGCAGCTGGTGCAGGCTAATGACGGATTCAATTTTGCCTCGCAGGTGCAGCACGCCTTCGGTAGAGGTGGGCAGCCCTGGTACGTAATAGACGGGCTGGTCGCTGGATAAAATTTCACTCACCGAGCTGCCGGGTAGCGCAAACTGCTGGTTATTGAGTCGAAAGAGCACTAGCTGTTGGGTGGGTTCATCAACATCAACTACCGTTTCAGTATCGCCGTTTAGCGCTAATGCCTCCTCCAAGGTCTGTGTAGCGATTGGTCGTTCATTTGCTTCGCCGTCACGGGAATATTCAGCGCTCATCGGCTAGCTCCGTTGATATCACTATCTGATTGCGCCCTTGGTGTTTAGCGCGATAGAGCGCTTGGTCGGCGCTTAAACGCAGCGACTCGGTAGAGGGGTGCGCGGGGAAGCGGCTGATGCCTGCACTGAAAGTACAGCGAAAGCGAACGTCGCCGGCGTGAAAATCAACCAGCGCAAAATCCTCGCGCAGGCTGTCGATTAATGTTGCGGCTTTCTCTGCACTAATGCCTTTCAGCAGCACAACAAACTCTTCACCGCCGTAGCGGCCGATAATATCAGATAGCCGCAGGCGGCTCTTCAATAGCCTCGCCAAGGTGATAATCACCTGATCGCCCGCTAAGTGGCCGTGGGTATCGTTAACATGTTTAAAGTGATCGATATCGATCATCGCCATGGCGTGCTGGTTATCTTCGCGGTGAGCTTGGGCGAGGGCTTTAGTGATGAGCTCGGTGGTGGTGCTGTGGTTATACAGCCCGGTCATGCTATCGCGGGTCATTAATGAGCGCAGCAGACGCAGGCGTTCGGCACGCAGACGCACGGCAGAAACGAGTTCATCGGGCTGCACGGGTTTGGTAAGAAAGGCTTCAACACCCGCAGACATGGCGGAAATCTGCTTTTGGCTGTCGGTTTCGCTAGAGAGGTAGATAATCGGTAGGCCCAGATATTCCGGCTGCTGACGAATAATCGTCGCCAGCTCTTCACCCGAACACACCGGCATATAGACATCGACCAGCAGTAAATCAGGGCTAAAGCGCTCCATCGCATTAAGCGCATCGGCGGGATGATGCACTTGATGAACACTCATGCCGTCCTCTTCAAGCAGTAAGGCGTGGTAAGCAGCTGCTTCGGGCTCATCATCCACTACGAGCACTTTCAACGGCTCTTCCACCGCCGGAGCAGTGAGCTCATCCACTGCCAACATAAGATCCAGTGGTTTTACCGGCTTGGTAAAGTAACCTCCGCAGCCTGCACGAACGGCACTCAGGCGTGAATTAAAGTCGCTGTGGGCCGACAAAACGATGGCGGGAAGTGGCTGGCCGGTTAGTTTGTTCAAACTGGTCAGAGTTTCAGTCCCTGCCGTCTGGCCCTGAGGGAACTGCACATCCATGATGACCGCATCAGGGCGACGCGTGAGTACGGCGTTAAAGAATGTTTCAGTATCGATAAACTGAACGACTTCATGACCGAAGCAGCGTAGGTGATGAATCAATTGGTCGACCTGCTCGGGCTCGTCATCGCACAGATAGATTAACCGCTGGCGCTTATTGCGCAGGGGTGGTTCAACCTGACTGGTGAGCTCGAAGCTGTTTACGGCCGCCAGCGCTTGCTGTTGACCGTGGTGGGAACGCAGGTGCTGCTGCTCGCGGCCTAGCTGGAGTAGCAGCTGGCTGATAAACGTATCGATATCGTCGCGGGCGGGAGAGGTAGTGAGTGCCTCCTCCGCCTGATCCGCCAGTAGAGCAAGTCGCTCAAATCCCAGGGATCTCCCGGTTCCTTTTAAGCTATGAAAGAAGCGGTGCAGCTCTGGCGCGAGCCGCGCCTGCTCTTCGCTCGTCGTGCGACTCTGCTGCCACAGCTCGGCGGTTTGCGCTAAGCGTGAGGGAAGCTGCTCAATAAAACGCTCACGCAACTGATGTAGCTTATCGTGCAGCGAGGGGGCGGGCTTAGACATCAAACTACCTACGTAAGTGATCGAAAGCGGCGATCCATTCCATCTTTAATCCATTCCATCGCATCGAGCGTGGCTTAGCCGTGGAGTGCTAGAGCCTGCCTCACGGCGACTTCCAGGTTCCAAGCCAGCTCGGCATCTTTACGCAAACAGGCGTTCAGGCCCGGTGTCTGTTGAAGCGCTGCATCCGGCGTGTCCCCGGTGAGTAAAATAAACGGCAGGTTATTACCCTGTTCGCGCAGCATCGCTAATAGGGCTAACCCGCTGACCAGGGGCATATGCATATCGCTAACGATCAGTTGGATATCGCTGTGAGTGTCTAACTGCTCGACGGCTTCCATCGCATCATTGGCCAGCAGAGGCTCATGGCCCTGAGACTCAAGCAGTGCCGCCGTCATTTCCCCAGCAAGCGGATCGTCGTCTACGACCAGGATATGCATTCCATGACCTCATGGTTGTTGTGTCATTCACGGTTGTGTCAGTAACGCTCGTCGTTAGCCCAGCAGGGCCTGGAGCGTCTCTACTAAATTGTTTTGATCAAAACTGCCCTTGACGATGTAGGCGTCGGCACCGACCTCAATACCGCGTCGGCGATCAGCCTCTTTTTCTCGCGAGGTGATGATAATAATCGGCCGATAACGATAAACCTCATTTTCGCGCAGTCGGGCAGTCAGCGCAAAACCATCCATTACCGGCATTTCAACATCGGTAAGTATGGCATCAAACGGTTCTGCCAATGCTTTGGCTAAACCATCGCGACCATTTTCGGCCAGCGTGACGTGATAGCCCCACGCTTCGAGCACGTCTTTTTCTATTTCACGGGTATTTAGTGAGTCATCGACCACCAGAATGCGTTTCGCGAGAGCGGCGGTCGCGCGCTCTTCGTTAGGGCGTTGGGTACCATGCCGGGAGACTTCCAGCAAGGCAGGTACATGCAGCAGGCTGACCAGCGCATTGCGTCCCATGGAAACCATGCCCGAGACTAGTGGTAAATAGCGTAGATGCGCCGGTAGAGGCTTGATCACCATATCGCGCTCATCAATCAGTGAGTCGATAATCAGGGCGAGTTTCTGGTGCCGCTGGTGGACGACCAGCAGTAGGGTGTTATCAGCGGCTGCAGTCGTCGCGGGTAGCTCAAGCAGTTGGGCTAGTGATACCACCGGCACAAATTCGTTGCGTAAAATCAGCGTGCGCTGTCCGGCGGCATCAATGAATGAGTGTGATGAGCACTCTACCAACTCTGATACGTAAGGCGCGGTTACCCCTAGGTTGACGCCCCCAACGCTGACCAGCAGTACCCGCATCATCGCCAGCGAGAGCGGTAGGCGCAGGGTAAAGCGCGTGCCGCTGCCGCGTTCGCTGGCAAGCTGCAGGTCTCCGTTGAGCTCGTCCACCACGGTGCGTTTGACTACATCCATACCTACGCCGCGCCCAGAAAAATCGGTAATCATGCTTTTGGTAGAGAAGCCCGGCAGAAAAATAAGCTCCAGCGTCTCCTGTTCGCTCAGCGCATTCAACTGCTCTTCGCTGACCAGCTGCTTGGCGAGTGCTTTCTGACGCACCGCCTCCAGCGCAATCCCAGCGCCATCATCACGCATCTCAACCACCACCCAGTCAGCGTCCTGCCACGCTTCAATAATCAATTGCCCTCGGGGAGATTTGCCCGCTGCCTGGCGTTCGGCAGGTGGCTCCAAGCCGTGATCCAAAGCGTTACGCAGCAGGTGAATAAGCGGATCAGATAGGCGATCGATCATCTGACGGTCGAGTTCGATTTCACTGCCTCGCACCCGGCAGTCGACCTGCTTGCCCAGTGACTGGGCCAGATCCCGGGACATATGCGCGAGCGGGTCAAACACCACGCTTAGCGGCAGCATGCGCATTTGCAGCGCACGGTCGTGTAGGTCGCTCATTAGCGAATCATGGCCTAAAACGCTGTCTTTCAGCTCACGATGAAAGGCATGGAAAGGCCCTTGCTGTTCGGCAGGAAGCGTAGCGCTTAGCTCACGGGCTTGATCAACCAGCCCATGTAAGTGGTGGTGGCCTGAAAGCACCTCCCCCATCAAACGAATAACATCGTCCAGTCGATCCAAACGAACCCGTACGGTGTCACTAAGGCGCAGTTCGCTCTCAGTCACTAGTGCAGCGGAGGAATGAGGCGTTGAGGAGGACGATAGCGCAGGCTCAGAGGACGGCGTAACCACAGCGGTAGTAGGTGGGGCCTGTCCGAGGGCCGTCGCTTCCAGAGCGCTACATAGCGCCTCATCAGCGGCAGGTAGGTCGTCACCCGTCGCCCCTTCGGCTAGCCGACCGACCAGGTCTGCCAGCCCGTCAACTGCCTGGCTGAGTAGGCTGATAACCGGCGGCGTTGCGGTTAGCGTGCCGTCGCGCAGGGCGCTGAGCAGCTCTTCAGTGCTATGGGCCAGTGCTGTAATCGGCACCAGTTTTAGCATTCGCGACGAGCCTTTCAGCGTATGCGCAGCGCGGAACAGCTCGTTGACCTGTTCACGATCAGCGTGGCCTTGTTCCAGCGCGCTGATCCCTTCGCGCAGGCGGGGCAGGTGGTCGGCCGCTTCTTCCACAAAGCGCTGTATAAAGCGGCGAATATCCAGCGCCATATTAACCCACTCCCTGCGTAGTACTTGCGGTTGCCAGTGTGATGTCCACCGTATTTAGATAACGTTCGGCAAGAAAGCGCGCATCGCCTGGCGGTAGCGGCGGGGTGATTGTCTCTAGCCCTCCATCAGAGGTGGGCGCGGTGGTCAGCAAACGAACTACTGCAGCATAGCGCTGCTTGCGCTGTAATGGCTCGTCGGTCAGTTCGCCCTGGCGATAAAGTTCGGCTAGATAGAAGTGTGCAGGCCAGCAATCCGGGGCAACGTAAATGGCTCTTTTGAAATAGTCGTAGGCTTGCTGAGGCTGCTGCTGCCAACGGGCGACTAACCCTGACAGCACCAGGGCATCGATAGACCACGGCTGTTGCTTAAGCAGTTCCTCAAGCAGCGTCGCGGCGTCGTCAAACGCATTTTGGTTGAGCAACTGATGGGCGGTGTGCAGTTGGTGGGTAATGCTGTTCGTTGCTGTTTTTTCTAACTCTTTGTTTTCTAAATTTTTGTTTTCTGAATCTGAGCTTTCTAACCCTGTGTTTTCTAATTCTGTATTTTTCGCTGCTTGCTCAGTCGGCGTAGCGGGTGCTAAACCAGCGCTGCTGGTTAGCGCGATAGTGGCGCTTTCACCGTTATCAATGTTGTCACCAGCCCTGTTGTCTACCGAGAGCAAAGGGGGCTGCAGGGACGCCGTTGGCACTGCCCCGGGCTGCTCTGCATGGCGAAAGTAAAACACGCCTCGGGCTTCGGTTAGTTCAAACACGCCGAGATCGTTACCGAAGGTTTCGGTGACGCCACAGAGTAAAATACCGTTCGGGGCCAGCAATTGGCTAAGCTGCTGATGAATATGACGCCGCGTCTGCTGATCAAAGTAGATGGAGACATTGCGAAACAGAATCACATCAAAAGGGCCACCGGGGCTGTCTTCATTGGCGTTTAACAGGTTAAACGGTCGAAAAGTTACCCATTGGCGCAGCGATTCGTGAAGCTTGTAGCGGCCCTGGTAGGGGCTAAAGTAACGCTCTTTAAAGGCGGGCGAGAGGGCACGAAATGCCATGCCGCTATAAACCGCCTGGCGTGCCTTGGCGAGGATTTGGTGATCCAGGTCTCCGCCGGTGAGGGTAAACAGTGTTTTGGCCCGCTCACCAAAGCGCTCAAACAGCATCATCGCCACGCTATACGGCTCTTCGCCGGATGAGCAGCCTGCGCTAAAGATAGAGAGCGGCGGCTCCTCAGTCGCTAAACGTTCAGGTAAGTAGGTGCTGACCAACCAGTTCAGGGCGTCCGGTTCGCGGCAAAAATAGGTTTCATTCACCGTTAAGTGACTAACAAACTGATCGAATAGCGCTGGGTCGCTGGTTAATTTCTTGAGGAGTTGAGTGTTGTCGGTTAGCCCGGTGGAGGTTTGTAAGCTGGCCACCGCTCGGAATAGGCGGGCCTCGGCTAAGCCTTCCAGGTGTAAACCGCAGCGCTGATGCACCAGGGCCTTAAAGGAGGCAAACGCGCTCATGCCAGAGGCTCCGGTCGGCTATCTAAGTAGCCACGAACATCGCGCAACAGCCGATCCGGCAGGCTATCAAGTGGTAATTCATGTTGTATGACGCCCGCTTTAACAGCTTCCTGATTCATGCCGTAAATAACCGAGCTGGCTTCATCTTGCGCAAAAGTACTACCGCCAGCCTGATAAATAGCCCGGATGCCATTCACACCATCGCGTCCCATGCCGGTCAAAATAATGCCGATTGCATCACTGCCGTAGACCTCTGCGACACTCTGCAGCAGTACGTCGCAGCTGGGGTGATAGAGAAACGTCTCGGGACTGGATTGAAGCTGAAAACGGTGGCGGGGGGTTACACATAAGTTACGCTCGGAAGGTGACAAATAAATATGTCCAGGGCGTAACTGCTCACCCTCCTGGCCCACGCTGACCGGCATGGCACACAGCGATCCCAGCCATTGTGCCATGCCATCGATAAAGCCATGACTGATGTGCTGGGCGATCACAATAGGTGCTGGAAAACCAGCAGGTAGCGTGCGCAACAGACGCACTAAGGCTTGCGGGCCCCCGGTGGAGCACGCGATCGCCACCACGTGTTGAAAATCCCGCGGGACTCCCCGTGGAGCGACGGGAAAGCTAGGCAGAGTGATGATGGGGGCCGGCGTAGTGACGCGTCGCCGTAGGCGAGTGATCACCGCGACACCGGCTAACAGATGTACACGCTCCAAAAGGCGCTCGGCGTCGGTTCCTTCCAACGTGGGTTTGGGCATTACTTCCAGCGCGCCCACTTCTAGCGCTTGATAGGCCGTTTGCGCATCGGAGCGGTCGCTGACCACCAGGATGGGCACCCCTTTGCTGTACATGATCTCTTCGATGGCGGACAAGCCGTCCATCACCGGCATATTGAGATCCATGGTGATTAGCTGCGGTGCCAGGCGCTTGGCCAGTTCCACCGCTTCGCGGCCATTAGTGGCTTCACCCACGATCTCAATATCACCGTCTCGACTGAGGATATCGCGTAGCACGTCGCGGGCTACCTGGCTGTCGTCGGCAATGACTACCCGAATTACACTCATCCGGTATCCTTATCAGCGATCTTTATTTGTTAGGGTGAACTCCTGCACCAGCGCGTTAAGCTCAGCCGACATATGGATCATGTCCTGGCTGATATCGGTAATACTGCGCACTGAGTGTGCGTTGCGTGAACTGGCCGTATCGATATCGCGCAGCGCCATCACCACCTGGCTGCTGGCGGTTTTTTGCTGTTGAGTAGACAGCGATATCTGCTGGGCCGCGCTGCTGGTTTGACTCGCCGCCTTGAGCAGTGCCTCTAGATCCTGGGCGGTGCTCATGCTCGCTTCTACGCCCTGCTCGATGGAGGAGGCACCTTTTTCAGAGGCCACCACTAAGCGATTAATGGCCGTCTGAATATCATCGGTATGCGCTTCAATTTCTTGGGTTGAGTCGGTTACGCTGTCAGCCAAGCGGCGTATCTCGCTGGCGACAACCGAAAAGCGTCGGCCCGACTCCCCCGCGCTTGAAGCTTCCAAGGCGGCATTAAAAGCGATCAGCTTGGTCTGGGCGGCCAGGGTGTTGATCAGCTCCATAACCTTGTTGATCTGTTTAGACTTCGCCCCCAGCGTCATGATCTCGGTCAGGCTCTGCTCGCTGTCGCTACGGATATCCTGCATTTTTGACTGTAGCAGCTGCATGGCCGAACTGCCTTTACGGCTACGCTCCAGCGTCTGATTTGCAACGTCGACCACCGACTGGGAATGATCGGCGATTTGGGTTGACGAGGTAGAGAGCTCTTCCATGGTGGAGGTGATTTCCGCGACTGAAGAGGCCATCTCCTCGACCGCTGCGGCCATGGTTTGGCTGGCTTCATGATCGATATCGCTCCCGTGCACACCGGAAAGGCCAGCCGTTTTCGCCAGGCGGTCGGCAACTTGCGTTAGTGCCTGAGCGTTCTTGGCCACTGCCGCAATCGCCCGGGAAAGACGCTCAAGAAGCTCGTTGGTTTGATTGGCCAAATCGCCAAGCTCTGCTTTGTCATCGGTGCTGACCCGCCGAGAAAGATCCAGGCTGTGGGTGATGTCTTTCAGCTGGCGCTGGAAATCAATCAGCGGACGTATGAGGCTTCCGGTCAGCGGGTAGAGAATGAGTAATCCGACAAGCAAAATGAGCAAGCCTATACCACTGGACTCAAGAAAGCGCTGGCGGGTGGACGCCAAGTAGGCCTCTTTGTCGACTTCCACCATCAAATAGCGCTGCAGTTCGGGTAGCCAACGCGTGCTAATCAAAAGAGTCTGGCCGTCGCGCTCAACTTCTTGTAGCTGAAGTTGTTCATCACGCAGCAATCGCTGCGACGCTTGCTCTGGTAAGGGTTCCGCTGCTGTCTCGCCAATGGGCGCCGTTTCATCACTGCGAATGCTTTCACCACTATATTCACCGCTACGAACGAGCAGTTCACCTTCAGCGCTGAGCAGCGAGGCGTGACCTATGCCACCTAAGCGAAAGTCATCAATCAAGCTGGCCACCTGGGAGAGATCAAGTCCCGCTCCAGCCACGACCAGCGGTCGACCGTTGGCGGCATTTACCGCGCTGCGGTAATTGACGTATACGAAGGCATCGTCGGGAGAAAAGGTGTCACTATCTAAATTCAGCTCGTAAGTGTTACCGCTTTCAGTAAAACTGTAGTACCAATCATCTTCGCTACCCGGCGGCT
Organism: Halomonas sp. FeN2; assembly: GCF_020595105.1. Taxonomy (NCBI): domain Bacteria; kingdom Pseudomonadati; phylum Pseudomonadota; class Gammaproteobacteria; order Oceanospirillales; family Halomonadaceae; genus Halomonas; species Halomonas sp. FeN2. Next base: position 1,681,039 of record NZ_CP074200.1, on the reverse strand, counting down.
GGATAACACGCTGCAGAAACTCACCGTTGCGCAGTTGGAAATAGTAGCCACGCCCCTGGTATTGAGCGGCGATAAACAGCAGCTCGGTATCTAACTGCTCCATTAGGCGAGCAAGGTAACGGTTAATATCGTTTTGTCGTTCTTCAGGCAGCCCGTCGCGAACCCACTGCTCAATAAAGTAGCTATTGGCCAGGCTTTCGGAAATGGCGAGATCCTGGCTAAGGTTAAGGTTTATATGCGCGGCTAGCCCTTCGACCTGTGCCGGCAGCTCTTGGTTGAGCAGGTTGTTCAGCCGCGCTTGGCTGTGGGAGCGTGCTTGAAGATAGAGCGCCAGGAGCATCGCCAGTGCTAAGACGATCCCAAAGGAGAGAAATAGCCGAAGCCGTAGAGGTAGGGATTTCCAGCGCGCCATCATGTTCGCCGTTGCTCCAAAGTAAACGGTGGCCCTAACGACGCTGCTCAATAGCGCTCAGGGTGAGAAGTAGAGTGATACTTACCACTCTACTTAGGGTAGTGGCAACGATTTCAGCTTTTTTTATGAAGGTTGTCTAGCTTAGGTAAGCGTGTTTTGGTACTTGCGCTTACACGATCGCGTGGGGCACAAAGCAGGAGGAGTCTTTGGTAATGCGGCCAACGTCTTCGCGAATGCCCATGCCGCAGGCGCGGTCGCCCACTACCCAACTGCCAATTAAGGCGTGGTTATTACCAAAGCGTGGCATCGGGTGGTAGGCCTGACGAATCCATGGGCTGTCGGTGTAGGGGCCGTCCACGGCCTCGCGCTGACCGGTGGGGGTGATGAGTTCCACATTGCTGCCTTCCCGGGAAAAGAACGGCTTACGCACCCAGCCTGCGGGCAGCGGCGGGCTGTTGGCATCCTCGAAAAACGCCGGTAGTAGATTGGGGTGGCCCTCAAAATGCTCCCATAGCAGGGGCAGAATTCCCTTGTTGGAGAGAATCGCTTTCCAGGGCGGCTCAAACCAGTGGGTGTTTAGCTGCGGGATATATTCGCCAAACGCATCGTCGGCCATCTCTTCCCAGGGGTAGAGTTTGAACAGGGCGTGGATAGGCTTGTCATCAAGGTCAACAAAGTGCTCCGCGCCTGGGTATAGACCAATATCTTCGGTGAAGATAAAGGGCGCATTGAGGCCTGCCTGCACCGCCACGTCTTGTAAATAATGCACGGTGGCGCGCTCTTCGGCGTTATCTTTGATACAGGAGAAGTAGAGCATGCGCGCTTCAATGCGGTCGCCAAGGTGCGCCATGGCATTGATCAGACGCTCTTGAATCGAGTTGTACTGATCCGCATGGCGGGGCAGGATGCCTTGCTGGATAGCTTGCTCAAGCCACACCCACTGAAAAAAGCCCGCTTCGTAGAGCGAGGTAGGGGTGTCGTAGTTGAGTTCCAGCAGCTTCGCCGGGCCATCGCCTGAATAGGCAAAATCCATTCGCCCGTAGAGGTGCGGCTGACCTGACTTCCAGGAGTTGTGGATGCTGTCCCACATGTGTTCAGGCAACGCCAGACGCTGCATGAGTGCATTGGAGTGGCAGACCTTATCCACCAGTTCCATGCACATCTCATGCACTTCCTCGGTAGGCGCTTCAATGTCGCGCTCTACCTGCTCCATCGTGAACTGGTAGTAGGCGTCCTCTTTCCAGTAGGGCTCCCCGTCGATGGTATGAAAATGAAAGCCCAGCTCGTGGGCCAGGGCTTTCCAATTGCTTCGTTCAGGGATATCGATTCGCAGCATAGAGACCTTTGCTGGCGGCTTAAGAGCCCCAGCCACCCCGTGCAGAAGAGCGCGAGCCAAAGCCTCTGCGCTGAGACGTCGCCACCGAATTGCGCATTGCATCGTTACGCTGGGTGACGCGCTGAGTCGCCTGATTGGTCGCGGTGTTCCAATTGCCCTGATTTTGGCGATTACGGTACACCGGCTCCTGATATACCCGCTCGAAGGAGCGTCCACGGTTGGTGTTGGACATCATGCTGCCGACCATATAGCCCATCATGGCGGGCATAAACCAACTGCCCCCAGTGCTGCCAGTCGCTGCTTGGGACTGCTCTTCGGTCGGTGCAGTACAGGCACCTTCGCCATGTTCGGCCTCGCACTCTTCAAGGGTGCTGAAACGCGGCACCTCTTTTAACGAGGCTTCGTAGGCGTCTTCACAGGCGCTGCGAGTATAGACATTCTCCGCAACGCAATCCTCTACGCTTTGAAAGCTGCGCGGCTGATCGAACTCTATATCGGTGATTTGCTCTTCCTGGGGCGGTTGGCCACAGGCGGTAAGACCAAAAGCGCTGGCGCCCATCATCGCCAGTGACAAGCGCCCACTGCGCTTGCGGCGCGGCAGATGAGGGGTACTATCGTGTTTAGACATGCAGGCTCTCCTTTACCACGTCGTCGTTACCAAGTCATCGAAGCGGCGTTGAGCAAGCCGACTGCCACAGCCACGCTGGCCATCAAAATGCCGTAGGCCTGGTGACCTTCGGTGATGTGTTGAGACAGGCTTTCGCCCTGTTTACGCAGAAACAGCTTAACCGCGAAGAAGGTGGCCAACTGAACAATAAAGGCCACGATGCCCCAGAGCACAAAATCGATAAAGTTGATCGAATGGGCCATCGCGCTATACAGCGGAATGGTAAAACCTAAAATGGAGCCGCCGTAGGCAGAGGCCGCGGCCGCATTGCCTTCGCGAATCAGCGTCCACTCGTGGTGCGGGGTAATACGGCTGTAGCAGTACATAAAGGCAGCGAGCAGTACAATCGCCGTGACTAGATAGGCAATAAATGACGGCAGGCCGTAGAGATAATTCACCATGGTGGCAGTTTCCTTTTTAGTGCTGAAAAAAGCGATGCCTTAAAAGAGTATGTCTTAAAAGAGCGTTCTTCATTATCTTATGCGGATTTAATATTAATTAGCTATTTTGCGCCTCGGGATCCCAGATGAAGCCACTCAACTAGCTACCTGTTGTGGGAGGCAACTTCAGTTGGCGAAGGTACCCAGGTTTTATCATTCTGGCAGCCTAAACGGTCGCGAGCTAAAGCTACCTCCCACGGGTGCAATTACCAGATTTGGCAGAGTTAATTCCATAACTGAGTAACGAGGAACCGATAAGAGCGTGTCGTAAAAAAATCGGGAGACTACATCGCGTCGATATCGACAGAGGCCACATCTACCCCCACGTTGTGCACTACCATAAAGCTGCCTTCGCCATCGTTTTCAGCACTCAGCAGTAAGTACTCCATACGTTCAGCGCCTTCGATGGGGCGCTCATAGAGCATGGCATGGTGGGTCACATGGCGCGCCGACACGCTCTCGGTGGTCATTACCTGCTCTTCGAAAACCACCGGCGGCGACCACAGGCTGTCACCATTCCCCCACACTCGCTGATAGGTGCAACTGCGCGCCTCCTCAGTGGTTGAGGTGAGCGCGATGGTTTGGGCGCCGATGCTATCGGGCTGTTTATCTTTTCCGTTGATGGCGTCATCAAACTCAGTGTCTGAAAGATGGGCAACACGGTAAAAGTCGAACAGCTTATATTCAAGCACCTGACCATTCTCAATGTTGGCCTGCAGCCAGGTGTCGTTATCCAGATAGAAGCGCACCAAGTGCGCTCCTTGACCAAGATCGACGTGTCCCACGGCAGCAATATGATGGTAGGCATCGTCGTTCCAGCGAAACAGCGCATCGGGGTGGGCACGCAGGCCGATCAGCTTAATATTGACGCGCCCATCCAGGCGTAAGTCCTCAAGGTCTTCCTGGCTGATACCCATAGGTAGGCCCGCGGCTACCGGTCGGCCTGTGTTAGGCTCGGGCGGCTTTTCCGTGGTGGCGCGAAAAAGTGCCTTGAGGGTGTTAAACATGGCCTGGCTCCCTAATAAATTTAAACGCTGACTTGCTCTTAACGCTTATTCCTGTGCGGCGTTTTTCTTCGCTTTTAGGCGCGCTAACACGTCGTCTGCTTTGCGATTCTGGCCACCCACGCCGGCTGCTTTCAGGCGTGCTTCAAGCGAGCTACCGCTTTCTTCTGCCGCCATGTCGTCAGCGGCTTGCATTTGCGCTGAATTAAGCTGCTGGCGCTCTTTAATGCGCTCGAGTGATTCCATGGCGCTGCTCATGGCGCTATTCTGGCCAGAGTGGCGAGCCGCGACGGCAGATTGGGCTTTTTGTGCTGACTCAGTCGCCTTAACGACGCTCACCTGTTGCTTGAGCTGGCGAAGCTGGTTGTCGGTACCGCGAATTGCGCCACGCAGTTTTTCAATGCTGGCGTCGTACTCGCTAATAATGGCGCGCTCCGCTTCCAGGTCATCCTGAAGCGCCACCATACGTTCTGCCACTTCAACGGCGAGCTGTTCTTCGCCTTTATCCAGCGCAGCCTCAGCGCTTTTTTCCAGCTCGGCGATTTTGCTTTCCAGCGTGTCGGCTTTACTGCTGTTCAACTGGCGCTGGCCCATCAGTCGGGTGAGTTCGGTTTTAGATTGGCTCAGGTGATTTTCCGAGTCGCGGATTTCCTGATCTAAAATACGCAGTGCCTGGGAATCCACCACGGCTTGGCCGGTTTCATTCGCTTTGCCACGCAGGGCTGTCATGATTTTGCTTAACATATAAGTGTCTCTTTTAAGAATATCTTTAAATAAAGCGCCACTGTGTCGATATAAATGTTGGTGCCGCTATCAGTGGCTATGACCGATTAACTCTGTCTTCGATAAACCCTGTTAGGCCTAGGCGAAGTGCGTTTGAATCAGTTCGGCGACGTCCATGGCCGCGCTGGCCGTGGCGTGTAGCTCGGCACAAATCGATTCAAGCTTTGAGTCGCCAAACAGTTGTCCGTAAGCCACATAAAAGTCGTGACCGTCGATTTCGACGATACCCACGGAAGCCAGCGGTAACGCAATGCCCTGGCGCAGCAGCACTTCGTTGAGTTCAGCGGTATTGTTGACGCTATCTACGGCCACAATAGGCGCCATGGCGACCCACTCATTTTCGCTGCGCGAAAGGGTAATCGGCAAGTTGCCGTAGTCGTTAAGCTCCCAGATCAGGGTCTGATTCGTTTCATCCAGACTGATAGTACCCTCAGGCCACTCAAGGGACGCATCTCCGTCGTTGTTGTTCGCTGGCTGGTGGACTAATTTATATAGCTCGGTGGCGGTGATGCCGTTGGTAACGGTAGGCGTAGTCAAGGCAATCTGCTCCATCGTTTGTTAAGTGACCTTACCTTAACATTTCGTAGAGCAAATGGTTCCTTTTCGCAAAAAAATGCCCCGCATGCTGCGGGGCAAAATATTGGGAGAATTGTGCTTTCAAGACGGATAGTTAGGAGGTTCGGTAAGTGTCGTTGAACCGCTTGCGCAGTTCATTTTTCTGTACTTTGCCCATGGTATTGCGCGGCAATTCATCGACAAAGAAGACCCGCTTGGGCTGCTTATACTTAGCCAGGCGACCATCTAAATGGGCGATGACTTTCTCCTCTTCAAGCTGGTTTTCTCCAAGATCAGCGCCCTGCTGGCGAACGACCACTGCGGTAACGCCTTCGCCAAAGTCAGGGTGCGGTAGACCGATCACTGCGGATTCTGCGACCTGGTCAAGCTCGTCGATCACCTGCTCCACCTCTTTGGGGTAGACGTTGTAGCCGCCGGAAATTACCAGATCCTTGTCGCGACCAACAATATGCACATAACCCTGATCATCGACCATGGCGAGATCGCCGGTAATGAAGAAGCCATCGTCTAATAGCTCTTCACGGGTTTTTTCGGGCATTCGCCAGTAGCCGATAAAGACATTCGGGCCGCGAATCTGCAGCATGCCAATCTCGCCAAAAGGCACTTCATCGCCGGTTTCTCGGTTGGTAATGCGCATCTCCACCCCGGGTAGCGGCATGCCTACGGTGCCTGCTCGGCGGGCGCCGTCATAGGGGTTGGAGAGGTTCATATTGGTTTCGGTCATACCGTAGCGCTCAAGAATCGCATGGCCCGTTTTGGCTTCAAATGCCTCATGGGTTTCAGCGGTGAGCGGGGCGGAGCCGGAAACGAACAGCCGCATATGGGCGGTAGCTTCTGGGGTCAGGCGCTCGTCCTGCACCAATCGGGTATAAAAAGTGGGTACGCCCATCATCACGCTGCCATGGGGCAGCTCTTCGAAGATCACATCGGCATCGAACTTAGGCAGGAAGAGCATGCTGGCACCCGCCATCAAGGTGACGTTGCAGGCGACGAATAAGCCGTGGGTGTGGAAAATCGGCAGTGCATGGATCAGCCGATCATCAGCGCTGAAATGCCACGCTTTGGCCAGTGTCTCTGCGTTAGAGGCGAGGTTTTTGTGCGTTAGCATGGCGCCTTTGGAGCGCCCGGTGGTGCCCGATGTATAGAGAATAGCAGCCAGGTCGCGCTCGCCAAGTGCCACAATATCCTCACGCGGCGTTGCCGCTTGGGCGGTTTCCATCAGGCTGCCATCGGCGGCGTTGCCCAGGGTGACCACCGCCGGACAGCCGGTTTCAGCAGCAAGCGACCGCGCTTGCTCTTCTATCTTGGGACGACAAACGAACAGCGCAGGCTCTGCATCGTTTAAAAAGTAGCGAATCTCATCGCCGGTATAGCCCGTATTAAGCGGTAGATAGACACCGCCGATGCGCAGACAGGCCAAATAGAGCAGTATCGCTTCAGGGCTTTTATCGACCTGGACGGCAACGCGATCGCCTTGCTTAACGCCTAACTCGGTTAGTGCGCCAGCAAGCTGCGCACTGATGGTCAGCGCATCGGCATAGCGATAGCGGCGGCCGTCGCGGGTGGTAATAAAATCGGCCTCTGCGCGTTCGCGCATTTTGGCAGCAAAGGTTTCAAATAGATTGTGGCTCATTTGGTGGTCTCTCCCTTGGCCAGTTTGCGGGCGCGTTTGGCGAGGTCACGCACCTCATTTGAGCAAGCAACGGCCGCCTTGGCTGTATAGTTTTCGTGATTGCGCTCGATATCGTCCAGCACATACAGGTAGTTAACCATCAGTCCGGCGGCTTGTTTAAAGCCCTTCTCGGAGATATCGCCCAACCAGTTAATGCGGTGAAGTTCGGCGCCATTGCCGAGGTGAAAGCGGGCCACCGGGTTGAGCGGCAGGCCGTGGCGGTTCTTCTCTTCGACCAGGTAACGGGCAGCCAGCGGGCGAATAATGGCTTTGAGCTCCTCTTCGCGGGCTTTGTCCTGATGCCATCCCTGTGTTTCAAGCCCTTTGAGTGATTTACGCAGCGACGCGGGAAGCTGCTCATCCTCTCGCTGCTCCTGAAGCCACTGAGCGAAGCCAGGCACCGGAGAAAGGGTGACGAAGTATTTAAGCTGCGGCAGCTCCTGGGAGAGCTCTTGCACCACCTGTTTGATCAAAAAGTTACCGAAGGAGATACCGCGCAGCCCGGTCTGGCAGTTGCTGATACCAAAGAACGCTGCTGTATCGGCATCTTCGGGGTCGTCGATACCTTTTTTGCTATAGCTGCTTTCGCCAGAAAGGATGGGCTGAATACGGCTTGGCAGACCCTTATGCAGGGCCACTTCCACAAAGATCAGCGGTTCGTCGCCAATCGCCGGGTGGAAAAAGGCGAAACAGCGACGGTCACGGGCATCTAGGCGCCGGCGCAGATCGTCCCAGTCCTGAATTTCATGCACCGCTTCGTAGCGGATGATCTTCTCTAGAATTGAAGCGGGCGTGTTCCAGTCAATGCGCTTGAGCATCAAAAAGCCGCGGTTAAACCAGGAACCGAACAGATGGGCGAAATCGTCGTCGATGGGCGCTAATTCCGGCTGTTCGCGTAGTAGCCCCAGCAGGTCTTCACGCATTTTAACCAGCTCATAGGTGCCGTCGCTGGCCAGGTTTAACCGTCGGAAAAGCTCTTGGCGCCGTGGCTCGCAGGCCTCAAACAGGCGCTGTAGTGATTGGTTGTCGCGCACCTCTTGATATGCCAGATAGGCCGCGTCAATGGGGCCGGGCTCGGCCGCAAAGTCAGCCGTTAGGCGGGCAAAGAAGCTGCTTTTTTCAGCTGCCGAAAGGCGCTGGTAAATCGCCAAAGCGCGGCTCGCCAGCGCGATGCTAGAGGCTTCGCCATCGCTTTCCAACAGTTTCTGGCAGGCATGAACCAACTGCCCATGGTCGGGCGTTAAGGTCTCGGGATGGCGGCGCCGCAACAGGGCATCACGCTGGGTGATGTTGTTGAACAGCTCCTGCAAAAACAGCATGTTCATGGTCGAACTCCTTAACCCATGATCAAGTTAGGTAGCCAAAGCGCGATGCCTGGGAAGAGACACAGCAGCAAGATACCCAGCACCATGCACAGCGCGTAGGGCAAGCTCCCCATCAGAATGTCGCGCAGCGAAATATCCGGCGCGATGCCTTTAATAATGAACAGGTTGAGACCCACCGGCGGTGTGATCAGGCCGATCTCCAGGTTGATGGTCAAAATCACCGCAAACCAGTAGGGGTCGAAATTAGCTGCCAGGATGATGGGTAACAGAATGGGCGCGGTCATCACGATCACGGCCACGGGGGGCAGGAAGAAACCGGCCACCAGCAGAAAGAGGTTAATCACCCCCATCAGCGCCCAGCGGTTAACTTCAAGATCGGCAATAGCGGCGGCTACTGTTTGGGTGATAAACATGGAAGAGAGTGCGTAGGCAAACACTTCGGCGGTGGCGATCACCAGCATGATCATCACGCTTTCGCGCAGTGAGTCGCGCATAATCAATTTGATTGGGCCCAACTGCCACATGCGGTAGATCAGGATAGCTAGCGCCAAACATAGGAAGGCACCCACGCCCGCCGCTTCCGAAGGTGTTGCCACCCCGCCATACAAGGCAAACAGGATACCCGCGACCACGCCCAGGAAAGGTAGAACACGCACGAGCGCTTTCAGGTTGGTATCAACATTCTGCTTAACGTTCTGCTTTAGCCGTTCGACGGACTCCGCCATCGGGTTGTTATAGCCACCGGCCATCTTGCAGGCGATCATCGTCCAGATCATGAACAGGCCCGCAAGCATAAAGCCTGGCACTACCCCGGCAATAAACAGTCGACCAATAGAGGTTTCGGTGGAGATGCCGTAGATGATCATGGTGACCGACGGCGGAATCAGGATACCCAGGGTGCCGCCCGCGGCAATACAGCCCGCCGCTACGCCATCCGGGTAGCCGCGCATGCGCATTTCGGGAATGCCCATTTTACCAATCGCCGCACAGGTGGCCGGTGACGATCCCGAGAGCGCAGCAAAGATTGAGCAGGCGCCGATATTGGAAACCGCCAAGCCGCCGGGCAGTTTGCCCATCCATAGATCCAGCGAGCGATACAGATCGCGCCCGGTGGGGGAGGAGGCTACCGCAGCGCCCATCAGAATAAACATCGGAATGGCGACAAAACCAAACTCGGCGATGCGGTCAAAAAAGGTTTCACCGAAATAGGTGAGCTCGGAAAGACCACGGTCATAAATCAGTGCCAGCAGCGATACACCGCCCAGGGCAAAAGCGATAGGGGTGCCAATGGCCATCAGCGCAATCAGTGCGATGGCGACAATAATGCCTAAGGTAATGGGATCCATGCTTAGTTCTCCCCACGCAAAATTTCAGCCACATACTGCAGTGACAGCACAGTGACGCCGACGGCCATAGGCAGCAGGGCTGGCCACAGTGGTGGATTCCAGACAGAACCCGTCGTCCACTCACCGTGAAGTGCTTCAAAAACATAGACCCAGCTGGCATACGCCAGGGCGGCGCAGAAACCTAATCCAAACAAGGAAGCGATCAAGCGCATGATGGTGCGGGTCATACCGCCCAGCGCATCGGGAACAATGGTGATAGCCACATGCCCGCCGGTCATCAGCACATAAGGGCTCCCCATCAACATCGCAGCGGTTACTGAGAAGATGGTAAATTCGGTCTGCCAACTGGTGCTCATTCCGAGTAAGTAGCGAATAAATACCATCTGGCAAATCACTAATACGCCAGCGATAAACATGGCGCAGGCTAAATAGGCGGAAAGCCGCGAAAGCTTATCCATGACGCGAATGTAGCCGCCGATAATGCCCCCTCGCGCCAGAGCATTGTGTGTCGTTGCAGGTGCCATATTTCCCTCGTCAAGCTGGTTATTTCACCAAGCTAAGCAAGCATCAGTTGAAAACGGCCACCCCGAAGGGCAGCCGAGCCGTTAGGCATTAATGGGTTGCTTACTCGACGGCCAGCGCTGCATCGATAATGGCTTGGCCATTGGGAACATTGTCGGCAAAGTTTTTGTAGGAGGTTTCCTTGGCGATATCGAGCCAAGCGTTGTAGTCGGCCTCGCTCATTTTGACCACCTCGACGCCGTTCTCTTCGTAAAGGTCGACCATCTCCTGGTCAATGGCGGCTGCTTCTTCAGCGAAGAACGCTTCGGCGGCTTCACCGGCTTCCATCAGTGCTGCTTGCTGCTCTTCGTTAAGCCCCTGCCACACTTGTTCGGAGATCAGAATCGGCTCGTACATATACCAGAGCGCGAAGTCGCCTGGCTCTGTCAGGCACTCGACCTGCTCGTAAAGCCGATAGGAGATAAACGACATCGACGAGGTGTTGGCGGCGTCCAATACGCCGGTTTGCATGGCGGTATACACCTCGGAAGAGGGCATGGAGGCAATAGAGGCACCAGCGGCCTCAAGCATTTGTTCAAACGCAGGTCCGGCAGCGCGGAAATTTTGGCCCTCGACGGTATCCGGGGAGGTAACGCACTGTTCACTAGATGCAAAGCCACCGGATAACCAGGCGTCTGCAAGTACTCGAGCGCCGCCTTCGCGAATGACCTCTTTAATCATGTCCATATATTCAGAGTCATTCAGGCGTTGAGCATGGGCCTGATTACGCACTAAGCCCGGCATCAGCGTAGCCGAAAATTCCGGATGCCGACCACTAGCGTAGTCCAGCGGGAGAGAGGTGATATCGAGGCGACCACGAGCGATAGCGCCCCACTGTTCACGCGCTTTGAACAGCGATTGGCCCGGATAAACTTCTATGGTCAGCCCTACACCGGCATCGGCTACTTCGCGGGCCATCATTTGCACCATTTCGTCGCGAACATCTCCCTGACCCCCGGGGAATTGATGCGATGCGCGTAGCACGGTATCGGCAGAGGCGTGGGAAGCGGCAATGGCGAGACCGAGGGCGGCAGCAGTTGAGATCAAATAGCGTTGCATTTGGCGTCTCCAACAGTTGTTGTTGTGTGTTTGGATTGACTATATGTATCTATCAGTCGAGCTGATATATATATCAATAGGCGTTGCGTATGCTAATGTCAACTCTATGGCAGCATTAAAACGGTAAAGGTGAGTTGCGATCCAAGGAGGTAAAACATGACGGGCACCAAGCGATCCAACGCTCAGAAATTAAGAGATTCTCTTGAGGATGACATCATCAATGGCCGCCGTTTACCGGGAGAGCGCCTTGATCCAGAGGCCTTGGGGCGCGAGTTTCAGGTTTCGCGAACGCCAGTGCGCGAAGCCTTTCAACAGTTGGTCGCCAGCGGCTTGGTCACCGTTTCCCCTAAGAAGGGCACCTTCGTGGCGAAAGTGGGGATTGATCAACTGATTGAGATGTTTGAGGTGATGGCGGAGTTGGAGGGCATGTGCGGCCGCTTGGCGGCACGCCGGATTACTGAGCTGGAGTTGGCCGCGTTACGCGAAGCACATCAGCGCTGTGAAGCAGCGGCCCTGGCCGGTGACAGCGACGAGTATTACTACGAAAACGAAGGCTTTCACGACTGTATCTACACCGCTAGCCACAACGCCTTTTTGGCCAGCGAAGCGCGTCAGCTAAAGCAGCGCCTAAAGCCCTACCGGCGCCTACAACTGCAGGTGCGCCAGCGGGTCAATACTTCCCTCAGCGAGCACCAAACCATCGTCGAGGCTATTGAGCGGGGTGACTCTGTGGTCGCTCAGCAAGCACTGAGCGACCATGTATTAATTCAGGGCGAGCGATTTAGCGATTTTGTTTCCAGTGTACGCAGGATGGAGTCACCGTTAGAGAGAACGGGCTGATCCGAATGTATCGGTTTTTATAAGTATGTCCGAATCGGTTGGGTAATCGTCCTTGCCGACATAGGGCGCAGCGCTGACACTCTCTCTAATGCTTCGAATCCCCGTTAGCGGAGAGAGACTGTGACTCGCCATATTGCTCTATTTGCCTACCCCGACTGCCAACTGCTGGACGTCAGCGGCCCCTGGCAGGTGTTTGCCAGCGCCAATGCGCTAAGCCCCCAGCCGCTCTACCAGTTGACCTTGGTCGCCGACGCCGTCGGCCCGGTTGCCACCAACGGCGGCTTAGCTGTGCACGCTACGCACTCCTACCACCAACTTACGCATTTACTGCCTCTGGATACACTGTTGGTGGCGGGCGGCAGTGGCGTGTTGCAGCAGCGTGAAATAGCCGCAGTGAAGCAGGTGCTTTGTGAGGTCGCCCCGGAGGTGAGGCGGCTAGGTTCGATCTGCTCCGGGGCATTTTTGTTAGCCGCTGCAGGGTTGCTGGATGGCTGCCGCGTCACCACCCACTGGCGCCATGCACCTCAATTGGCAGATGAATACCCCGCACTAAGCGTCGAGCCGGATGCGCTCTATATCGAAAGCAACGGCCGCTACACCAGCGCCGGTGTAACGGCGGGGATTGATTTGGCGCTTTCGCTGGTAGAGGCAGATCACGGTGCTGATCTAGCCGGGCGAGTGGCCCGTGAGCTAGTGGTGTTTTTGCAGCGCCCAGGTGGGCAGTCGCAGTTCAGCGAGATACTGCGACACCAACAAGAGGCGGGGCCACTGCGCCGCTTGCTGGATCAACTCCACGCCGATCCCAGCGTAGATCACGGGCTTGAGAGCATGGCCGACCTGATGGCGGTCTCCCCGCGCCATTTAACCCGGCTATTTAGGCGCTACTTAAATACCACCCCCGGCGCTTACCTGACCCAGCTACGCCTTGAACAAGCGCGCTTGGCGCTGCTCAACGGGCGCGAAAACGTATCCCTTGAGCGCCTGGCACAGCGCTGGCGGCTGGGCGGCGCGGAGCAGCTGCGCCGCCAGTTTCAGCGTTACTACGGCGTATCACCCTCGGTATATCGACAGCGCTTTGCGTCTTCCCAAACAGATGATTCTATTCAGGAGAAAGTTTCATGCCTTTAACCGTCACCCTATTGTCGCTCTGCCAGGCGCTACTGGTTACCGGTAATGTCTTACTGATTGCCGTTTCTCCGCTGATTGGGGCGTCTTTGGCGCCAAGTGCGTCCTGGTCTACCGCGCCTGTCGCCACCCAGTGGCTGGGGCTGATGTGTGCGACCATTCCCGCCTCGTTAATTATGGCCAGGCTGGGCCGGAAGCGCGGCTTTATGCTGGGCAACCTGGTGGGACTGGTGGGCGCACTGCTCGCCGTACAGGCGCTAATCGGCGAGCGCTTTGGGCTGTTCTTGCTGGCAACCTGGCTGATTGGTATCGGCATTGGCTTTGGTCAACTCTATCGCTTTGCCGCGGTAGAAGCTGCCCCTACGCCGATGCGTGATCGGGCGATTGGTTTGGTGATGGGGGGTGGTGTGCTGGCTGCGTTTGCCGGGCCGTGGCTGGCCAGAGTGAGCCGTGAGCTGGGTGAGGTGCCGTTTCTGGGCAGCTTTGTGGGCTTGGCAGCGCTCTACGCACTGGCGCTGGTGGTGCTGATGCTGACGCAACTGCCGCCTGCATCCCGTACCCACGGTGAAGGCACCGCACTGCCGCTGGGTAAGATACTCCGCCAGCCTGGATTTATTGTGGCGGTGAGCGCGGCAATGGTCGGGTACGGCGTAATGAATCTGGCCATGACCGCCACACCGCTCGCCATGGCGGGGGCGGGGCACCACTTTAACCACGTTTCAATGACCATTCAGTGGCACGTGGTGGCGATGTTTTTACCCTCGTTCTTTACTGGCCATTTGGCCACCCGCTTCGGCGCTAAGCAGGTCATTTTGGCAGGCTGCCTGCTGCTGGTGGCCAGTGCCTTGGTCGCTCAGTTGGGTATCGGTTTGGCCGGTTTCAACGTGGCGCTGATTTTGCTGGGCCTGGGCTGGAACTTCACCTTTTTGCCCGCCACCGGGCTGCTCACCGAGAGCTACCGCCCGGTAGATAAAGCGCGCACCCAGGCCGCCAACGAGTTTTTAGTCTTTGGCACCGCCGCGATCACTGCGTTGCTCGCTGGGCCCTTGGTCAGCGGCTTAGGTTGGGCGACGCTTAACCTGGTGTTGATCCCCATCGCGCTGGTGCCCTTGGCGGTGCTGGTGTGGCAGCACCGAACCCGGCTGGCAAACGCTTAAAAATCCCCCGGCGCGCACTGCAGGCAAGTAAGCCCGAGCGCGCGCCACTGGGCGACCACGGCATCACGATCATCCAGCACCAGCCAAGGCGCAAAGCCGTCGCTGCGCATGCGCTCCAGTAACGCCTCTTTTACCGCTTCATCATCCACATGGTCATCGCCCTTAGGACGCAGGTACATGGCATCAAAGGGGATGGTGTGGCGCTCTAGCCAGCGCTGGGTATGCTCACGGTGGCTATCCGGGCGACCGCTGCAGATAACGATCTGCTGGCCTTGGGCCTTCAGGATTTTAACCAGCTTGGCCACCGCTTCGATCACCGGCGCTTCGGCCATATGGGCAAAGAAGGGCTCCCACTGTTTTTGGCTGCCCAGCACCCAGTCACTGACCTGATGGGGGTGAAACTCGGCTAAGGTGCCGTCAACATCAACAATTACTGCGGACATGCAAAACTCCCTAAACTGGAAAGGGTGACTAGACGTGAATGAGCGGATAAACGCTGGGCAGTGCAGAGGCGCTCGCCTAGTAGTCCATGCCAGGCATTCAATTCGTTATTGGCAAGCTGGGTAAATAGCGGCACCACTTGAGTAGCGCCCAACTGATCGGCGAGCGCCACCAGGTGTGACGCGCGCAGGTGCACATTCCAGCGCTGCCAGCTGATTTGGCCTGCCGCTAGCTCGGCGCGGCGATCAGGGGTTAAGTAACCGGTGTGAAGCAGGCGATGGTCGGGCCACTGTTGTGGGGTGTCATCGCGATCACGCATTAGTCTTAGCGTGGCATTTTCATCGTCTCCTCGTGCCAATACCTTGGCGATAGCGTCATTAGTGCCAGGGCGCCGCAGCGTCTCAGGCATTGCCAGTAGGGCGGCAAGATTGGTGCGAATATCGGCGTCGATGGCGAGTGTTAACCCTCGCGCCGAAGCCTCATCAACCAGCCATAGAGCCATTTCCAACGCACGGCCGGTTTCCGGCACCGGAAACGCCAGCGGCTGATCAAGGCGCTCACTAATAGCCTGCACACACTGCGTTTGGGGTTGGTCGTAGCAGCCGTAGGAGGCATCCAGTAGCGCAATAGCCGCTTTAGGCGGGGTATCAAAGGGAAACAGTCGCGACTCAAAACAGGCGTCGCCGCTATAGTAAACACCGCCCCCTACAGCTAAATGTAGCCACACACCGCCTAGCGAGTGCCCCGCCTGGCCGGTGGTAACGGTGATGCCTTCCACCTCTAACGTGCCGCGTTCGGGCAAGGAGCGCCACGCGCGGTTGTGAGGCAAGGCCTTGGCTACCAGCGGCGTGCAATAAAGCGGCATGCCCTCCGCTAGCTCGGCCACGCCGCCGATATGGTCAATATGATCGTGGCTAATCAGTACGGCATCCACATCCAGGCTGTTCGCCCAGGTAATGGTGTCATCCGGGTGGAGTGCACCGCCTGCGTCCAGGAGTAGGCGTTTGCCCTGGGCTTCTACCACTATCGCGGCAGGGCCTTTGGCGCCTAAGCCACTGAGAATCTTGATATTGACACTCATTGGTCGGGCTCCAGGCACCAGCCCTGCTGAAGGTCGACGACAACCTGGCTACCCAGGTCAGGCGCGGATTGGTGGTAGGCCAGTAGTGTTTCCCCACTGGGCAGGCGCAGTGTGAGCTCATAGCGCTCGCCGCGGAAAATCACGCTTTCCACCTGGGCGACAAGCTGGCTATGCGAGGGAGCCGTGGAGGAGGCGGGTGGCATGGTGATCTGAATGTGCTCCGGGCGCACCAGCACGCTTTGGGTTCGTTCGGACGTGATGGCGTTCAGCCCGCGCATCAGGGCCGCGTTCTCAAGGCGCTTTCCAGGGTGACCGGCGGCGACCTTTAATTGACTGCCCTGGCCGATAAAGCCCGCCACCCAGGCGGTTCTCGGCTGCCGGTAAAGGGTTTCAGGGGTGCCCCACTGAACCAGCTTGCCCGCTTTCATCACCGCGATTTTATCCGCTAGCGCCATGGCTTCGGTCTGGTCGTGGGTGACGTAGACCAGCGTTGCGCCCGTTCGCTGATGAAAATCGCGGAAGCTGTGCTCCATAGTGGCGCGCAGGTGACGGTCAAGATTGGCCAGCGGCTCATCCAGCAGCACCACAGAGGGGTCGCTCACTAAACAGCGCGCCAGGGCGACGCGCTGGCGCTGGCCGCCACTGAGGGCCTGGGGCATGCGGTCGGCATAAGCATCGAGCTCCACCAGGGCCAGGGCCTGCTGCACCTTTTGGTGATACGCCGCCCCGCGCAGGCCGCGCAGTTTGACCGGGTAGCCGACGTTGTCCGCCACGCTCATATGCGGCCAAAGCGCATAGGATTGGAACACCATGGCCATATTGCGCTGCTCGGGGGGCACATGGATATCGGCGCTGGCCAGGGTACGATTGGCTAATTGGATCGTGCCGTCGTTGGCGGTTTCAAACCCCGCCAACATGCGCAGCATGGTGGTTTTACCACAGCCACTGGGGCCGAGCAGAGCGACAAACTCGCCTGGATTTATCGTCAGCGACAGCGCATCAACGGCCGTCTGTTCGCCAAAGCGCTTGGTAACACGATCGATCGATAGCCCTGCACTAGATGGCACTGCCATGCCTAACTCTGCCATGGAATGACTCCTTTAGGTAAACGCGGCGCCAGTAAACTGAGTGTCAGCATCAGCGAGGCGACCATGATCACCACCAGCACTGACACCGCAGAGGCCAGCACGCTTTCGCCGCCTTCGTCGAGGTTGAAAATCAGCACGCCGAGGGTTTCGTTACCGGCGCTCCATAGCAGGGCTGACACGGTCAGTTCGTTGACCGCCAGCAGAAACACCAGCAGGCCGCCTGCGAACAGCGCGGGCGCGACCAGGGGTAAAATAATGCTGCCCAGGCGTCGCCAGGGGCCTGCCCCCGCGAGCTGTGCTGCCTCTTCAAGGGAAGGATCCAGCTGCGCCAGACTGGTGGCGACAGTCTTGACGCAGACCACCAGAAAGCGTGCTAGATAAGCGATAAAAATCAGCCCCAGGGTCCCGTAGAGCGCCACATTGATAATCGGCAGCGGGCGGACAAAGAGCAGGATGCAGGCAATCGCCAACACCACGCCGGGAAGCGCATAGGGAATCTCGATGGCACTGAGTACCGCCCCCCGCCAACGTTCCGGCAGACGCTGTAGCCGGTAAGCCAGTGGCAGACTCAGCAGCATCAGTACCACCGCCGCGCTGCCCGCCAGCCACAGACTGTTGTTCACCGCTCGCCATGTGGCGCCTTGGCGTCCCATCACTTCAGCGTAAGCGTTCAGGGTGGCGGTCTCGGCGTTTAACGGCACGCCCATGGCCGGCACCAGCGAACTGATAATGAGCGCAAGCAGCGGCGCGACCAGAATAATCAGTAAGATCCCGACGAGCGTGGCGGTCACCAGCGAGCGCCAGCGGCCCAGGGTAAAATCGTGGGAGCGTCCACTATGGCCGCCCAGCCCAAAGCGGCTGCGGTTCATAAGCTGCTGCTGCAGCGCCACCCCGGCCAGCGCCAGCAACCCAATCAGCAGTGATAGGGCGGCCATTTCTGCCAACACGCCGGTACCGAAGTTGGCCATACGCTGGTAGATCAGCGTGGGCAGCACGTAATAGCCAGCGGGAATGCCTAGCATGGCAGGAATGCCGAAGTTGCCAAGACTCGAGATAAACGCCATCGCACCCCCGGCGATCAAGCCGCTACGGGTCACGGGCAGAATAATATGGCCCCACACCTGGGTCTGTTTGGCACCGCTAATGCGGGCGGCTTCGATCAGTTCCCGGGGCAGCGAGAGCAGGCTGGTGCGCAGGGCCAGAAACACCAGTGGCGCGCTCTGGATGCCCAGCAGTAAAGCGATGCCTTCAGCGGAATAGAGCGGTTGCGGGCTGCCTAGCGGCGGCGCTATGCCCATACTTTTCAGTAGCGGACTGGCCGGGCCAAAGAGCTGCAGCCAGCTCAAGGCGGTAACCTGGGGCGGAATCATCATCGGCAGCATAAAGCAGAACACCAGCCACGCTTTGCCGCGCACATTGGTGAGCGTGATGGCAAAGGCGAACAGGCTACCCAGGATCAGGGCGATCAGCATGCCGAGCCCCGAGGTATACAGGCTCTGCCACAG
Organism: Halomonas sp. FeN2; assembly: GCF_020595105.1. Lineage (NCBI taxonomy): Bacteria > Pseudomonadati > Pseudomonadota > Gammaproteobacteria > Oceanospirillales > Halomonadaceae > Halomonas > Halomonas sp. FeN2. The sequence goes on along the minus strand of NZ_CP074200.1, from coordinate 1,662,621 downwards.
TGCTCGCCAAGTGCTGGCACTGTTGAGCACCTGCCACAGAGGTGACTGGCGGCCTTGGGTAAGGTCGCTCAACGCCTCGATCAGCAGGCGCAGGCTGGGCGCCAGGCTCAGCAGTACAATGGCGATCAGCAGGCTTGAAAGCAGCCAGCGGTGCTGGCTGCCGTACTTGTTGCCGCTGCCGGTCTTGTTGTCAAAGATGAGAGCGGGCGTCATGATTACCCGCCGAAGAGGTCGCTAAAACGCTGTTTAAGTTCTTCTTCCTGCGCCAATGCTTGCTCGGTATCAACCGGCATCAGGGTAATGCTATCGCGCTCGGGGAAGCCTTCAGGTGGGGGCACGTCGTTGTGGGCAGGCAGGTAGCCCTGCTGGCTGACCAGTTCCTGGCCCTGCTGGGAGAGCACGAAATCAACAAACTTTTGCGCGGCATCGACATTCTCTGCACCCTGCATAATAGCGACCGGCTCGGTCACCGCGCTCACGCCCTCTTCCGGGAACACGAATTCGACCGGCGAGCCTTTGGCAGCTTCACGAATTGGCAGGAAATCCACCACGATGCCGTAGGGCTTGGTGCCCGCGGCCACGGCGTTAAATACGCCGCCGTTCCCACCCTGGGCTTCGGTGCGGTTTTCATGAAGCGCTTCGTAATACGCCATGCCAAGGTCAGGGTTGGCAGTGATCGCCGCCATATGGATCAGCGCAGCGCCGGAGTAGAGTGGGCTGGGCATAGTGACCAATCCTTCGTAGTCAGGCCCCAGTAGGTCTTGCCAACTTTGCGGCTGATGCTCGGCGCCGGTGTTATAGACAATTCCGGTGGTGATCAGCTTGGTGCCGTAGTAGTAGCCTTCTGGGTCATACAGGTCGGCGTCATAGGCCTGGCGCTCATCGCTTAGGTAAGGCTGTAAATGGCCTTCTTGCTTGAGTGATTCCATGGTCATGCTGTCGGCAATCAGCAGTACGTCAGGGTTGCTCACCCCGGCTGAAAGCTCCGAGCGCAGCCGTGTCATCAAGCGCGTCGTACCGTCGCGTACCCACTCCACTTCAATGTCGGGATAGGCCGCTTCAAAGGCGTCAACGGTCTGTTGGGCGTCGCTATTGGGCTGGCTGGTGTAGAGCGTTAGCGTTTCGTTCGCCGCTACCTGAGCCGAAAGGGAAAAGCTGGCTACCGCAACAGCAGCAGTAAGGGCAGATGTCGGAATAGATAACAGGGGGCGCTTCAACATGGGTAAACCTCCAGTGAGTGAACCCCACCTAAGCTACTGTCATCTGCTTACAACAAAGTGACACTATGCTTTCGTTCAACATTTTATGGCTTTCGTTTACCGCACTTTTTGCTTTCGTTGTGCTGAGAGGGGCTATGCGCCAGTTCGAACGTCGACAACAGCTGTTGCAGCGAATCCACTCACAGGGGCGCCAATCGGTAGACAGCCTGGCAGGCGAGTTTGGGGTTTCTGTGCAAACTCTGCGTGGAGATATTCGCCACCTGGCTGATAAGGGCCTGGTGTTGCGTCGCCAAGGGGAGGTGCTGCCGTTTCCCGAGCAGGAAAATATCGGCTACGACCAGCGTCAGATTGTGAACGTGGCGGGTAAACGGCAGATCGCGGCCCGGGCAGCGAGCTTGGTACAGGATCATCAAGCACTGTTCTTAGGCACGGGCACCACGGTTGAGCAGTTGGCCGATGCGCTGAGTGATAAGCAAGGTCTGCATATCATGACCAATAACCTGCATGCGCTGATTAAGCTGTGCCAGTTGAAGTGCGAGCTAGTGGTGGCCGGTGGGCGAGTGCGTCGGCGCGATCAGGATGTGATTGGCGGCGATGCCTGGCGCTTTTTTCAACGCTACCGTGCCGATGTGGGGATTGTCTCGGTGGGGGGAATGGATAGCCATGGCCAGCTTTATGACTATAACGACGACGAAGTGATGGCCCGTGAGGCGCTGTTGGCCCATGCCGGTTATCGCGTGTTAGTGCTGGATAAAACCAAGTTCGACCTGCCACTACGCTGCGCCGCGGGTCAGCTGGGTGATTATGATGCCGTAGTGACCGATGTGCCGCTGCCAGACAAGCTTCGCAGCCCATTGGCTGCTCAAGGCGTTCGGTTTTTAGGCTAAGAAACCTCTGATTAACTATTGCGCTTGCCCATACGGCGTTAAAAATCGCCTCAAAATGCTCATTTACAACCCGTAAACTCCGCTTTTTCGTTGATTTTTGCCTTGTCTCGCCTGCGCCCATCACGTTAATTAGAGGTTCCCTAACGGTGAGTCGCCCAGCTTACTGCTATGCTTAAAGACAGATTTTGCACAGTTGTTTTTGAAAAAAAGGAGGGAGGACACCATGGCAGGTGGATGGGCAAAAGATGGCGCCGAACAAGAGCAGATGGAAAGCACACTGGAAGATGCGGTGCAGCGTGCCCGTAGCCAACTACCTCGGGGAGAAAGTCTTGAGACTTGTGAGGAGTGTGGCGACCCCATTCCGGAACCGCGCCGTAAGGCGATTCCGGGCGTTCGGCTGTGCGTGGTGTGTCAGGGTGAGTTAGATAAAAAACAGTCGGCCTTTAGTGGCTATAACCGTCGTGGCAGTAAAGATAGCCAGCTAAGATGAACGGGCTTGTATTTCACGGATTTAATGCGCCTCATTAATACAGGCATTACTGAAAAAGTAATGCCTACTTTAAACATTAGCTGAAGCCGCCAATGCTAAGCCTCGTACGTCTAAGCGTCCTGGTCGGTGTCCGGTAACTGCTTAAAATAGACATAGCGGTGAAGACGAATCGCTGGACGAATCAGCAGTTGGATGCTGCCTATCACAAACAGCCACACGCCGACAGTTTGAATCGCACCCTGGTAAAAAAAGCAGACACTGCCGATCGTAAACCAAATACCCAGCATAAAGTCATTGATCATGCTAAGCACTTCATAGCGCTGGTGCACAACGAGCTCGCGATGCCCAATGATGAAAGTCCAGTCGTTGGTCATTGGATCCTGCTGACGCTGCATCATTAGCCTCCTGGTTGAATGCTCAATTAATGAAAATTGGGATGAGTTTCGTTTAACGTTTGTATCAACATTCATTTTAACTAAACGCTATTGTGGCACACTATCTTTGTACTCAAAGGTAACGGTTGGCTTCTGGTGTTTATTAATGATGCATGAAAGCCGTAGGTAATCGGATGAAGCATTGAGGGCGACAATGTTCAATGACACGTTGCTGACAGCGGTGGAAGACGAGTTGGAAAGGAGGGCTTGGCGGTTACGCTTTAGCGATGAATTGGAGGCGCGTTTTGAAGCTGATACCCAGCGCAAACGAAGCCGTAGCTTGGTCGTGGCAGGTTTGATATCGGCGGTCATCTACTGCGTGTTTTTGATCAATGACTACAGCTTTCGTCCCGACTCTTTTACCACAGCCCTGATATTACGCATTGGGGTGATGCTGCCTATTGGCTTGCCCATTCTATGGTGGGTCTACCGAGGCGTGCCCCCGCCCCTTCGTGAGACCTTAATGGCAAGCACTGTAATCGTTGCTACGGTTGTCTCCTGCTTAATATTTGTGAGCTCCAGTGTTGCCTACTCGTATTTGGACGTTTTCTCTTTCGGTCTTATCCTTCTGGTAGGTAATATCGTTTACTCATTGCGGTTTAGCTATGCCTGTGTGTCATCCGCCATTAGTATATTTATAATATTAGGTTTTGTTTTGCACTACGAACCAATGCCGCCAGAAGTGAAGCGGCTAGCTATCTTTACTATCATCGCTCAGGCGCTGTTCACCTTAATGGCTAACTATCGCTTCGAGCGAAGCGAGCGAACCTCTTACCTGCATGTGTTGAAAGAAAAGCTCCGGGCGGGCTATTACTTCCAAGACAATCAAAAGTTGACCCAGATGTCGGTCACCGATTCCTTAACGAACCTTGCCAATCGACGCCAGTTCGATGCGGTCTTCCCTGTGCGCTGGCAGGAGGCCGCCGATAAAGGTCTCTGTTTAGGGCTGATGGTTATTGATATCGATCATTTCAAAGCTTACAACGATTACTATGGACACCCCCAAGGTGATGTCTGTTTGCAGCAAGTGGCAAAGGCCATGCAGGCCAATAGCCGTGACTCCGATTTAGTCGTACGCTTTGGCGGTGAAGAGTTTTTAGTGCTGATGACCAATGCAACACCAGAAACGGCAATACCCGCGGCAGAGCGAATAAGATGCAGCGTGGAGGCCTTAGGGATTCCTAATCACGGTAGCTCGGCACATAGCGTTGTTACCATCAGTATTGGTATTGCGTTGCTACGCCCCGCAGTAGGCCTTACGCCCACCGACTTGTTGTTAAAAGCAGATGAAGCGCTTTATGAAGCTAAACGGCAGGGCCGTAACCGTATCAGGAAGGCCAGTGTGGTTGATTTACCCTCCGCCGATGACGCTGTTGGTGGTTTAGGGGTATCAGCACGGTAGTTGCGGGCAGTGTGGCCAATAATACATTTAAACGTTCTGTGAGGAATGACCTTTGGAGATTGATCAAGATTACCGCGCGCTCAGTGTCGACACCCTATCTCAGCGGCTTGGTGGTGTTGACGCGGTGGCTAGTCGAGTGGGCGGAGAACCCGCTAGCTGGGGCATTCGCGAGGTGGGTGACGGCAACCTCAACCTTGTGTTTATTGTCTCCGGTGACGTGGGCAGTGTAGTGGTTAAGCAGGCGCTTCCCTATGTACGTATGGTCGGCGAGAGCTGGCCGCTACCTATCTATCGCGCCCACTTTGAGTACTACGCCTTGGTGCGCCAGGCCAAGCGCGCGCCGGGGATTGCCCCTGAAGTCTACTACTTCGACAAGCCCCAGGCGCTGATAGTGATGGAGTATCTCCACCCGCACAGAATCTTGCGCCGTAAGCTGATCGACGGTGAGCGCGTTGACCAGCTTGGCGAAACCATTGGCCAATTCTGCGCCCGCACGGCGTTTCGTGGCTCGGAGCTTTCGCTGAGCAGCCCTGAGAAAAAGGCGGATGTAGGGCTGTTTTCCGGCAATGTGGCGATTCCCGCTATTACCGAATCGCTGGTATTTACCGACCCCTATTACGGCGCCGAAATGAATCACCACACGCCGGAGCTTTCGCCGGTGGTGGACGAACTGCGCCGCAATGCGCGGTTAAAAGCCAAAGTGCAGCGGCTGTTGATGAAGTTCACCGCCAACACTGAAACCATGCTTCATGGTGACCTGCACTCCGGCTCGATCATGGCCACGGATACTGAAGTGCGCGTGATCGACCCCGAGTTTTCCCAGTACGGGCCGATGGCCTTTGACCTGGGCATGGCGGTAGCCAACTTCCTAATGGCCTATTTCAGCCAGCCCGCTCACCGTCAAGAGAGCGAGCTTGATGAGTATCAGGCGTGGATTCTTGAAGTGATTGAGGCGTGCTTTAACCACTTTAATGCCGAGTTCCGTCACCTTTGGCAAACCGAGCGGACGGGCATTCTTTTTCCCAAGTCGCTGTTTGAAGAGCAGGGCAATAGCGCCGATGACGCTTGTGATGCGCTGCTTGAAGAGATCCGCCTGGATGCGCTGGCCTACTGCGGCATCGAAATGCACCGCCGTGTTTTATCACTGGCCCACAACGCGGACTTTGAAGAGATAGAAGACACCGCGCTGCGCGCCAAGCTTGAAGCGCGCAATGTGCTGATGGGTCAAACGCTGATTATGGAGCCGGAAGCCTATAGTGACCTTACCGCGCTGGCGGATTTAGCCAGGGCATATAACCAGCAAGAAGTGTTGTAGCAAGGGCTGATTGTCCAATAGCAGCTTTAGCGGTTCGCGAGCTAAAGCTGCATCCATTATAGATGATGGTTACCGGCAGCTTACAACTGATCCAGGCGATCAAATTTCCCGGCGATATCGCTTTCAGTCCAGTGGGGTACCCAGCCTTCCACATTATCGAAGAAGCGTAGCGCGGTGAATTCTGGCGCTGGGCCCATATCGAACCAGTGGGGTGTGTTGGCGGGTACGCTGATCAGGTCATTGCGGGTACACAGTACCTGATACACCTTGTCATCAATGTGCAGACAAAATAGCCCTTGTCCTTTGACGAAGAAACGTACTTCATCTTCATGGTGGCGATGTTCGTTCAAGAACTTTTGGCGCATGGCGTCTTTGTCTGGGTGCGTTGGCACCATATGCAACACATCGACAGTTTGATAGCCGCCCATGGCTTTGACGCGGTCGATATCGTCTTGATAAAGCGCCAAAATATCTTCCTGGGTGGCGTCGTCGGCAATTTCGCCCGGCGCTGCCCAGCGCTCGAACAGCACGCCCACTTTGTTTAGCTCAGTAGTAATCTGCTCGCCGTCGGTGGTGTCGATCAGGGCATTGTTAGGGTTCTGATCAGCAAATACTTTCAGTTGCGACATCGTCGGTTCTCCTAAAGCGCAATTTCATCAAAGCGAGTAACGCAAGCATGGGTGTTGCCAGGCTGGGTGCCTTCGCGCACCAACTGCAGGGTTTGCATGCCTGCCTGTTTGGCGGCGTCCAATTCTTCGATCACGTCCGACAAGAACAGCACCGCTGCCGGTGGCAGGTCAAGCTCGGCGACAATACGCTGATAGGCAGTAGCCTCACGCTTATGGCCAATATGGGTATCAAAGTAGCCGCTAAATAGGGGGGTTAGGTCGCCCGCATCGCTATAGCCAAACAGCAGCTTCTGCGCCTGAACAGAACCAGATGAATAGACGTACAGCGCCTTGCCCAAGTCCTTCCACTGACGCAGGGTAGGGGCTACATCGCTATAGAGATGGCCTTTAAAGTCGCCGCGCTGGTAGCCATCGGCCCACACCATACCTTGCAGTGCTTTCAGCGGAGTTACTTTTTGGTCAGTCTCGATCCAATGTAGTAACTGCGCAATGACTGCTTCCAGCGTGGCATCAGGGGCACCCATTTCACTGCGCACGGCGTCGATCTGCTCGACAACCGCAGGTGTGTCTGAATTCGCGCGAAGAAAGTCTGGTAGTTTGGCGTGGGCGTAGGGAAATAGCACCTTATGAACGAAGTTAATGTCCGTGGTGGTGCCTTCAATATCGGTCACAATAGCGTGAACAGTTGAATTACTCATTTAAGGCTACTCATTTAAGACCAGCGACTCTCTTCAAGAACACAGGCAAGTAAAAACTCAATCGCTTCCAGGTGGCGGCGACAGCTGGCAATGCTATCGCCCACGGCATATATGCCATGCCCCGCGACCAAAAAGCCCCAGGGCATCGGCCAGCCGCTGCGTACGTGCTTGGCCAGTTCTTGCATATCCTGGGAGTTGGGTACCACCGGTAACCGGATGCTAGCCTCGTGGGTCACGTTACCCGCTAAGGCTTTTTGCATTTCAAAGCCGCTTAGCTCAATACCCTCTGGGAAGCGACGCGAGAGCACCGTGCTGGCTATCGTGTGGGTGTGCAACACGCAGTTAATGGTGCTGTCCAAACGATAGAGGGCGGCATGCAGATCGCTTTCCGCGCTAGGTTTCCCATCGCCGGATAGCACCTTGCCATCCAGGTTGCAGAGCAAGAGGTCATCGGCCTTAATGCGGGTTTTATCCCGGCCAGAAGCGGTGACAAGATAGCCCGCCTCGGTACGGGCGGAAAAGTTACCGCCAGTGGCGGGTGTCCAGCCTTGCTGCGCCGCCCATGAAATGGCGTCCAGCAGTTCAGTTTGTAGCGTCATCATAGGATCTGCGTCGCCTCTTCTAGTGGCAGCCATTCTATATGATAAGCTTCGCGCCTGATAAGCCGCGCTGTTGTTCTGCTAGTCAAGTTCAAGTGCTCAAGGAGCCCATCAATGCCTCATCTTCAATCACGCAGTTTGCGGATCTATGCCGACCACCTTGAGTATTTGGATCAAACCCAACTGCCTCAGGCGGAGCAGTGGGTGCGTTGTGACTCGCCAGAAGAGTGGCAGGTAGCGGTAAAAAGCTTAGCGATTCGCGGTGCGCCGCTGATTGGTTTGAGCGCCGCTTTCGTGCTGGCCCAATACGCCGCTCGCCACCCACAAAGTGATTGGCAGTTGGTGAGCGATCGCTTACGCGCCACGCGTCCCACGGCAGTTAACTTAATGTACTGCCTGGATGCCATGGAAGCCTGCTTTGAGCAAGGCGTCAACGCCCTGGCCAAAAGTGCCGCTGAACTGTTTGCAGAAGACCGCTCGCTATGTCAACGCATGGCCGAGCGGGGCGCTGACTTATTACACTCGGGCGACCGCGTGCTCACCCACTGCAATACTGGCGCACTGGCCACCGCAGGGGTGGGTACGGCCATTGGTGCGTTGGCAGTGGCCAAACAGCGCGGTATAGAGCTGCATGTGTTTGTAGATGAAACCCGCCCGCTGTTGCAAGGCGGCCGTTTAACCGCCTGGGAAATGGCCGACCTGGGCATTCCCTACCAGCTAATTACCGACAGCATGGCTGCAAGCCTAATGGCCGCAGGGAAAGTCGACAAAGTGATGGTGGGGGCCGACCGTATCTGCGCCAACGGCGACTTCGCCAACAAAGTGGGTACTTACATGCTGGCGGTGATCGCTCACTACCACCAGGTGCCGTTCTATGTGGTGGCTCCCTACACTACTGTTGATCCCGCTTGTGCCACGGGTGCCGAGATTCCTATCGAGCAGCGTGATCCCGCCGAGATCCGCGGCGTCGCTGGTGCCTTTGGTGAGGTGACTTGGGCACCCGACAACGCCCCGGTATGGAACCCCGCCTTTGACGTCACTCCCGCCAAGCTCGTGACGGCTTGGGTATTGGACACCGGCGTATTTGATGCCGCCGCGATCGCACGCGGCGAACACTGCCTGGGGCGGGGCGAAAGTTAATCGCTAACCCAATAGCGTTAGCTCATAGACATGGCGGATGTGCTGACCATCCCAGTCGTAGCCAAGATGCCGCCCTTGCCGTGTGGCGGAGAGCACGGGGGGACGAAGCACCGCGGCACACTCGCCTTCAGGGTCTCGAACGCTAGGGTAAACGATGCCGTCGGTTTGTTCCTCCCAGGCTTTTTTACCCAAGGTTTGTCCGGCTGCCCAGCTATCCGGTCTAAGAAGCGTTTGGGCCGCATCCTGCCGACGTAAATCAATCAGTTGGCCCGTTAAATCCGACAGGTAAACACGCTGCTGAAGCATCAAAGGTGGCTGGTTCGACTCGCCCATAAAGCGTTCTGCATGGTAAACGGTTTCGGCAATGGCGGTGGCTTCGGTGAGTGCGCAGTAGTAGGCGCCAAAGGTGCCATCGCTAAAACGCGAACCGGTCACAGGGAAGTGGCAGAAGGCCGCCATGACGGGCGTCCAGCCGGGGCCGTAGCGACGGTCATCATCACGAACCAAGTGAATAGCTCCCGCTTCCTCACGCAGCCTTGCGGAGGTTTCACCCTCCAGCTCATTGAGTAAGTCCCGGTCATCAGCGTTGCTGTTGACGCCTTCGAATAAATCAATGGGAGGAAATCGCGAGGGAATAACCCGGTAGCTGGGTCGCCACGTAACGTTGCTCAGCGGGAATGTCATGCATGACCCCCACCACGCGCGGCATCTAAATGTTGGCGAACAACGTAGAGGTCGGAGACTTGTCCATTCAACAGACGCTCCATTGGTGTGTGGCCAGCAAAAAGAGGGTTACGGTTGGCTCGCTGCAACCAGCTGTTAGCCGCCTCTTTATTGGGCAACAGTATATGCAGTGCTTTGTAGATGCCGAGAATCAACGACATCCGCTCTAGATGATTAGCATCCAGTCGGGCATTCTCTGGTGCCTGCTTCCAACGCCGATAGGTGGAATCAGGCACCCCTAGCAGCAGAGCGGCTTCGCTCTCTTTCAACCCCCATGCGTGTGAAATATTGGGGTAGGTACGCATCGCAGCGGCCCCCATTTCGCGGCGCTTGTCGGCTGTTTTGTGCTGAATAGCCATATATTTTCCTCCTCACTTATCTATACATTACGCCAAGTGAGCGAGTTTTGAAAATATCGACCATTTGAGCTTATCTAATTCCCACCCTTAACAAAGACTGCACGAGCTAGTGCTGGAAAAGCAGGACGCCGAACTAAATGGCGATACCGCCTGTGGGCACGCTGGTTTAGCTGTTTTGCTCGCTGTCCTGATGCGCCAGAATGACGTCCAGAAAGCCCTCGCCGTAATCCGCCAATTTGCGCGCGCCGATGCCGGAGATCGCGCCCAGAGCCGCTAAGCTCTGGGGGTTCTGCTCGACCATCTCGGCCAGGGTGGCGTCGTGGAAAATCACATAGGCAGGTACGCCCTGGGCTTCAGCCAGTTCCCGGCGGTGCTGGCGCAGGGCTTCCCATAGCGGGCCGTGGCCCTGGGGCGCAGAAGCGCTTTTGCTTCCCCGTCGAGTTGCTTTGGCTTTGCTTGGTTTGCGCAGGGTTAGGGGCTGCTCGCCGCGTAGCACCGGCTTGGCATTGGCAGTGAGCTTAATGCCGCCGTGCCCCTCCATATCCACGCTTAAAAAGCCGCTGGCAATCAGCTGGCGAAAGAGCGCTTTCCATTCGCTGGCCGCGAGGTCTTTACCAATGCCGAAGGTGCTGAGGCGGTCGTGACCAAAGCGGGTGATGCGCTCGTTGCTTTTGCCTAGCAGCACGTCCACGAGATAGGTCACGCCGAAACGCTGCTCGGTGCGGTAGACACAGGAGAGCGCCTTTTGCGCCGCCACGGTGGCCTCCCAGGTCTCGGGTGGGGTGAGGCAGTTATCGCAGTTGCCGCAGGGGGCGTCCAGGTGATCGCCAAAATAGTGCAACAGCGCCTGGCGACGGCAGCTGATGATTTCACACAGCCCCAGCATGGCGTCGAGCTTCTGCTGTTCGATGCGCTTTTGATGGTCGGCGGCGCTGGAGTCCTGCTGCATCTGGCGCAGCGTGATCACATCCTGAAGTCCATAGGCCATCCAGGCATCGGCGGGCAGGCCGTCACGCCCGGCGCGGCCGGTCTCCTGGTAGTAGGCTTCGATGCTCTTGGGCAGGTTAAGGTGGGCCACAAAACGCACGTCCGGCTTGTCGATGCCCATGCCAAAGGCGATGGTGGCCACGACGACCACGCCATCTTCACGTAGAAAGCGGGTCTGGTGGTGCTGGCGCTGCTCCGGGGGAAGCCCCGCGTGGTAGGGCAGTGCCGTCAGCCCCTGGCGCTCCAGCCAGGCGGCGGTCTCCTCCACTTTGCGCCGGGAAAGGCAGTAGACGATACCCGCCTCGCCGTCGTGGTGCTCGCGAATAAAGCGCAGCAGCTGTTCCTTGGCGTTACCCTGATTCTCAGCGATATGGTAGCGAATGTTGGGCCGGTCAAAGCCGCTGTTGTAAAGCGCTGCCTCCTGTAGCTGCAGATGCTCCATGATATCGCCCCGGGTGGGCACATCGGCGGTGGCGGTCAGGGCTATGCGCGGTACCTGGGGAAAGCGCTGGTGAAGCTGGGAAAGCTGGCGATACTCGGGGCGAAAATCGTGGCCCCACTGGGAGACGCAGTGGGCTTCATCAATAGCGAACAGCGCAATCCGGGTCTGCTCCAGCAGCATCTGCATACGCGGCGTAGCCAGCCGCTCGGGCGCGACATATAAAAGATCCAGCTCCCCAGCCCGTAGGCGATTCTCTACTTCGACCGCCTCATGGTAATCGAGGCTGGAGTTAAGGTAGTCCGCCCTGACCCCGTTCTGCTTAAGCGCCGCGACCTGATCCTGCATCAGTGCGATCAGCGGCGAGACCACAATGGCGGTGCCTTCGCGCAGCAGTGCAGGGATCTGATAGCACAGCGACTTGCCGCCGCCGGTGGGCATCAATACCAGCGCATCGCCACCGGCCATTACATGTTCGATGACGGCCTGCTGCGGGCCGCGAAAGCTGTCGTAGCCAAATACCTCCTGCAGTACCTTGAGGGCTGCCGGGTGAGGGTCGCCGTGCATCGATGCTCTCCTTATCGCGTGCTTGAGGGAGAATTGTCGCACGAAAGCTCAAAGGATTTTGCCTAGCGAATCCCCGCCCGTAAAAACGACTGCACGAACTGACGTTGGAATAGCAGGAAAGCTACTAGCAGGGGCGCGATACTGAGCAACGTTGCGGCGCTCACAGTCGCCCAATTGACGCCGGTTTCCGGCGCAGAAAAGACACCTAACCCCACCGTGAGCGGGCGGCTCTCTACCGAGTTGGTGACCACTAGCGGCCAGATAAAGTTGTTCCAGTGGTGGCTGATCGAGACTAGGCCATAAGCCAAATAGGTGGGCTTGGCGAGCGGTACGTACACCTTCCACAAAATTTCCAGCCAGTTGCAGCCTTCGATGCGGGCGGCGTCTTCCAGCTCACGAGGGATGGTTTTAAAGGTTTGGCGGAGCAGAAAGATACCCAGGGCGCTAGCCACATAAGGTAAGCCAATCCCGGTGATGGTGTTGATCAGCCCCAGCTCACTGGCGATGCGGTAGTTCTCGACAATCAGCACTTCGGGGAACACAAAGAGCTGAATCAGCACCAGCATAAACAGAACGTTTTTGCCGGGAATCGGAAAGCGCGCAAAGGCAAACGCTGCCAGGGTACACACGATAAATTGTCCGATCACCACGCCTGTCACCAGCGCAAAGGTGTTCAGGTAGTAGCGGGCAAAGGGCGCTTGAGACCAGGCGTTAGTGAAGTTCTCCAGTGTCAGCGGGGCGAAGAGCTCAAAGTTCACCATAAATTCGCTGGGGTGGAAGGCGGCCCAAAAGGCATACAGCAGCGGAAAAATCCAAATAATCGCCAGTAGCCACGCGGCCACGGTTTCCAGCGCTGGAATTGAGAAGAAAAGGGAGCGGGGCGCATAGGTAGTGGTTGTATTCATTGATAGTGCGTCCTGCGATCTAAAATCGTGAACTTAAGCGTGGCCACTACCGCAAGCACCAGCAGAATAACCACCGTAATGGTGGCTGCCGTGGTGCGGTCAAAGAACGAGAACGCATTCTCGTAAACGTAGTAGAGCAGCAGGTTGGTGGCGTTATTGGGCCCGCCCTTGGTCAAGATAAATAGGTGATCCACGACCCGCACCGAGTTAATCAGGGCATTGATCAGCACAAACAGCGTGGTGGGCATGAGTAGCGGAAATGTGACCCGCCAGAAGAAGCTCCAGCGGCTAGTGCCTTCTAAGTCAGCTGCCTCTTTTAGCTCGGGTGGCACACTCTGTAGCGCCGCCAGGTAGAAGATCATAAAAAAACCGGCTTCTTTCCACACCGACATCACGATCACCGAGCTTAACGCAACGCTTGGATCGCCGAGCCAGTTCACCCCTGAAAACCCCAGTGCACCGAGCAAGCTATTGAACAGGCCAATCTGCGGCGCGTAGAAAAACATCCAGATATTGGCCGCGGCGATCATGGGTAGAATCGTCGGCGTAAAGTAGGCCATGCGCACAAAGCCCCGCCCGCGAAGCTTGCCATTGACGAACAGCGCCATACCCAAGGCCAGCGCGATAGACGTAGGAATCGTACCGACGGCGTAAATTAAGTTGTTACGCGCTACTTTCCAAAACGTCGGGTCATCGAACAACACCTGATAATTTTCAAGGCCTACGAATTCAGTGGGTGCATCGCGAAAGCCGGGTAAAAACAGGCTGTTAATGACCGTTGTCACGGTTGGTAAATAAGCAAACGTCGTCAGCAGTAGCGCAGCGGGCAGCAGCAGAAGCGCGCCGTAGAGCTGCATTTTGCGGTGGTTGGTGAATGACATAGAGACGTACCGCACGTTGGAAAAGCCGGGGCATGCCCCGGCAAACAGTGAAATGCCTAACGATTAGCGGGCGTAGCGGCGCAACACGCTGTCGGCCTCTTGCTGCGCCTGACTAAGCGCTTCTTGCGGTGTCATTTGTCCGGTGAGTGCCGCCTGTACGGCGTTATCCAAGGCGCGGCGAATGCGGCCACCCTGGTAGGTAGAAAGCTCTGCCGTGCCGTGTTCAAGCTGGTCGCGGGCGACCGCTGCTGGCGCGAACTCTTCCACGTAGCTTTGCAGCGCGTCGGTCTCATAAGCGGCGGGGCTAACGCCCATATAGCCGGTCTCAATCGACCAGGCAGCGGCACGCTCGGGAGCGGTCATCCAGCGAATAAAGGTCATCGCTGCGCGCTGCTCTTCTTCCGTCGCATCTTCAAAAATGTAGAAGTTGCCGCCGCCGGTGGGGCTGCCGCGCTGGGTTTTCATCGGCAGCATGGCGACGCCAAAATCAAAATTGGCTTCGCTGCGTACGGCGGTCAGGTTGCCCGTGGTGTGCCACATCATCGCCGTGGACTCTTCAAGGAAGTTCTGGCGCAGGGTGCCCCACTCGATGGTGCCGTCGGGCATGGCATTGTGCTCGGTGGCCAGCGACACCCAGTACTCCAGCGCTTCAACCGCTGCGGGGTCGTCGAAGTAGACCTCGGTGCCATCTTCACTCATTAGCCGGTGGCCGTTCTGAAAGGCGAAGGCCTGGAACATCCAGTAGGGGTAGCCAGTCGACGGCACCATCACGCCCCACTGCTCGCCATTGGAGGCTTCGCGCACGGTCGACGCCATCTCGGCCATCTCTTCCCAGTTTTCCGGGGGTGTTTCGGGGTCTAGGCCAGCGGCTTCAAAGGCGTCCTTGTTCCAGAACAGTACGATGGTGGAGCGCTGGAAGGGGATGCCGTAGGTTTTGCCATCCAGCTGGCCATTTTCCATCAGCCCTGGGTAGAAGCCATCGAGCCATTCGCGCTCTTCATCGGTTTCGACCAGGTCGTCAAAGGCGACGATGGCGTTCTGCTCAATCAGCTCGTACAGGTCGATGGAGAACATGACCGATAGTTGGGGCGTATCACCCGCTTCCATCGCCGACATGGCGCGCACGCGGGTGTCGTCGTAGTTACCGGCGTAGATCGCTTCCACATTGATATCGGGGTATTCGCTCTCAAACTCTTCCACCAGGTTATCAACCACGTCGGTGAGTGCACCGCCCACCGCGACCGGGTAGTACATGGTCAGATCGACGCTATCCGCGTTTACCTGGGCGGCGCTTAACAAGCCCGCTGCCAGGGCGGTCATTGCAAAAGGGGTACGCAAACGCATAAGAGACTCCGCAAGTGTCAATACTGCTGTCAGTGTTGGAAAGAGCCCACCGCCGGTGGACGAGGAATGCTTCGAGATGAGCTGGGTAATGGGGTCGGCGTCAGGTCATCCCGCCGCAGGCCTTCGGCATCGAAAAGGTGTGTATTCTCTGACGTCCAATAGAGGCTGCATGGCTGGCCTGTTAGTGTCTGCTTGCCGCTAAGCCGCACGCGTAGGGTGTGCGAACCCACCGCGACATACGCAATAGTGTCCGCTCCCAAGTACTCTTCACTTAATACGTTAGCGGGCACGCCGGAACCGGGTGCAATTCGCAGCTCAACATCTTCCGGGCGGATGCCCAAGTGACAACCAGCGGCCTCCAAGGGGGCTACGGGGGTACTGGGTTCACCTTCGATAACGGCGCCATTCTCACCGGCCACTAATGGCAGCAGATTCATGGCGGGGCTGCCAATAAAGCTGGCGGCAAAAGCGCTAGCGGGGCGGTTGTAGAGCTCGTCTGGGGTGCCGTCCTGAACGATTTTGCCATGCTGCATCAGAATCACACGATCACCCATGCTCATGGCTTCCACCTGGTCGTGGGTGACGTAAATCACCGTCATGTTCAGGCGGCTTTGTAGTGCTTTGATTTCCCGGCGCATATCGCTGCGCAGCCGGGCGTCCAGGTTGGAGAGTGGCTCGTCCATCAAGCAGATCGGGTGTTCGGAGATCACCGAGCGCGCCAAAGCCACCCGCTGGCGTTGGCCGCCGGAAAGCTGGGCAGGTTTGCGGTTTAGGTAATCGGTTAAATCGACCAGTTCGGCGACCTTGGCCAGTCGCTGGCGCTGCTCGGCTTTGGGGACTTTGCGGCTGCGCAGGCCAAACACGATATTGTCAGCCGCACTCAAATGCGGAAACAGCGCATAGGACTGGAATACCATGCTTAGCCCACGGTCGCCGGGCGGCAGGCGCGTGACGTCGCGTTCGCCAATATGAATTTGGCCGTCGCTGGCTTCTTCCAAGCCTGCAATCATGCGTAGCGTGGTGGATTTACCGCAGCCTGAAGGGCCGAGCAGAATGACAAACTGCCCTGGGGTAACATCAAACGAAATACCATCCACAGCCGCAGAGGCGCCCCAACGTTTAGTGACGCCCTCTAAGCGTATTCGCGATTGGTTTGACATAGCACACACATCACCGGCTGTTGGTTGTTATTGGTTCAGCTTGTGTTGAAGGTGTTGCCGTTTCATGACACTTACATGGATGGTTGATGACAGCAGTTGTGTCAAGCAGAGAATCACCTGGCGACCTTAATGCCATAACGCTGCAGCCTGCGCACCACGCTGGATTGGCTAATGCCCAGTCGTTCGGCAATGGCGTAGGTGCTGGGGAGTGTGTTGCACAGCTCCTCAAGGGTTTCACGCTCCAGCCGCGCTAGGTATTGCTTGAGGGTTTCCTGGGGTTCGAGTGCTACTGCCGACGTTGCTGGCGAGGCGCTCGGCAAGTTGGCCGGATGCTGCTCGGCGTGAGGGAGTGCGGCGGGCACCTCGATTTGATCGGTGGGGCTGGAAAGCCAGGCTCTTTCTAGCCAATTCTCCAGCTCACGGACATTCCCCGGCCATTCGCTGCCCATCAGGGTCGACCAAACGCGGGTATCAAGGATTTTTTGCCGCCCATAGCGCTGGTTGAGCCGGTTTAAACACGCTTCAACCAGGTCGGGGATATCCTCCCGCCGGTCACGTAGCGGCGGCAGGGTCACGGGGATCACATTGAGGCGGTAGTAAAGATCCAGACGGAAAAGTCCGGCCTCTACTTGCTTGCCCAAATCCTGATTGGTCGCCACAACCAAGCGGAAATTGACCTTGCGTGATCGGGTGTCACCCAGTCGGGTCAAACTACCGTCCTGGATCACCTTGAGCAGTTTGGTTTGCATTAGCAGCGGCAGCTCGCCTATTTCATCCAAAAACAGCGTGCCGCCCTCGGCCTGCTCTAACAGCCCGGCTTTGCCCTGGCGAGCGGCACCGCTGAAAGCGCCGGGCTGGTAGCCAAACATCTCGGATTCAAACAGATTCTCGGGAATCGCCGCGCAGTTAACGTCAATAAAGGGGCCGTCACAGCGCTGGCTCCAGCGGTGTAGCTGTTTGGCAAAGGCGCTTTTACCCACACCTGATTCCCCCAGCATCAGCACGTTGGCATCCGAAGGGGCGACCCGTTTAAGCAGCAGCGCAATTTCACGCATCACGCTGCTGCGCACCTGCAAATTGTCCAGGGCGTCATCCAGCGCCTGCTCTTCCGCGTCTGGCGCTGCCTGACTGCGCTTTAAGTGTTCGCTAAAGCGTTTTTGCAGCAGCGCATACTCGTCCTGCAATAGCTGCAAGTCGGTTAAATCCCGCGAGCGGCTGATAATGCGCTCAAGCTTGCCGTCGACGAACACTGGGTAGGCTTCGGCAATCACCCGGCGGCCTGTTCCGGTGACCTGCATAAGCTGCGCAGGCCGGCGGGTGCGCATTACTTCCATGGTGATGGAGGGTTTGAGTACCCCGGCCGCTTGCAGTTGCTGCACACTGCTGGAGAGCAACTCCTCTCTGGATACTCCGTAAACCGCTTCGGCTCCTGGGCTGATGTCCACTATTTGCCCATCGCCACTGACAATAAAGAAGTGGTCGTTTGCGGTCTCCACAATGGTTCGCAGCACGCGCCTGTCTATTTCACTCATCGCAGCCGCCTCCTCTGAGTGATTCATTTTTGAATTTTTGATTCAAGAATGAATTGAAAAAGCTTCTATTTGATTCATTTTTGCATCGTTTGGTCGCTAATCCCACCACTTTATGGGCATCTTCGACTTGGCACGGTCTGTGCAGTGTCTTTAGAAGATGAGTGAAAAGAGCTAGGCCAATACCTACACCGTGCTCACCGCCAAAAAATATAAGGAGATGTGTATGTCGGAGTTTAATCAGCCCCTGGGCGGCAACACCATGCCGCGCTTTGCAGGCCCTGCCACCATGATGCGCCTGCCTACTCAAGAAACCGCCGAGGGATTAGACGCGGCATTTATTGGTATCCCTATGGATATTGGCACTTCAAATCGTCCTGGCACGCGGCTTGGGCCGCGCCAGATTCGCGACGAGTCGCGCATGCTGCGCCCCTACAATATGGCGACCCGCGCCGCGCCCTTTGAAAGCCTGCAGGTCGCCGATATCGGCGATGTACCCATCAATACTTTCCACCTGCCTAAAAGCGTCGACATCATCACCGCCTTTTACGATGAGGTGCTGAAACATGACTGCATTCCGCTGACCCTGGGCGGAGAACATACGCTCACGCTGCCTATCCTCCGCGCCATGGCCAAAAAGCACGGCCCGGTGGGGCTGATTCATATCGATGCCCATGCCGATGTCAATGAGCACATGTTCGGCGAGCCAATTGCCCACGGCACGCCGTTTCGTCGTGCCCAGGAGGAGGGTTTATTGGCCCATGGCAAGGTAGTGCAAATCGGCCTGCGCGGTACCGGCTATGCCGCTGAGGATTTTGACTGGTGCCGCGATCAGGGCTTTCGCGTCGTTCCCGCCGAAGAGTGCTGGTATCGCTCTCTAGCGCCGTTGATGCAGGAAGTGCGCGAGCAGATGGGCGATATCCCGGTGTACATCAGTTTCGACATCGACGGCCTGGATCCTTCTGTTGCCCCCGGCACCGGCACGGTGGAAATGGGGGGACTGACCTCTAGCCAAGGATTGGAGCTGGTTCGCGGTGCCGCTGGGCTGAATATTGTCGGCTGCGACCTGGTGGAAGTATCACCGCCTTACGACCCCAGCGGCAACACTGCACTGATGGGCGCCACGCTGCTGTATGAAATGCTCTGCGTACTGCCGGGCGTAAAGCGTGGCGAGTGACGCTAACCGAATAGCTATCAAAGAAATAGCGATTAAATAATAAACGTACTGACCTAACAACGCCGCCAGCCCACCTCCAATAATCACTTCCAATGGGTGAATCCTATGTCGTATAGCAACATTAAATCGGAAGAGCCGACCTCGTCGGCGCCGATACCGCTCGCGCATTTACTGAAGTTTATCATTCCCTCGCTAATTGGGGTGCTGCTGTTTCTCGTCCCTTTTCAGGTGGGCGATACCATTAACATCGGCATGGGGCTCATGGCCGATAGTTTGCAGGCCTTGCTGGGCTCGGCGCTGCCAGCTATTGCGGTAGTGGTACTCTGCCTATCGGTGGTAGCGACGATTTACGCCAAGTTAGCTAACCCATCCTGGGCCAAAAAGGGCATGCTGCACGAAATGTTTCATGTTGGCCCGGTGTGGCTTGCGATGCGCGTATTAGGCGCGCTTTTTGCTGTGATGACCTATTTTCAGTTCGGGCCTGAGTTCGTGACCGCTTCCTTTACCGGTGGCGTGATGCTCAATGACTTGGCGCCGGTACTGCTCACCTTCTTTTTCTTTGCCGCGCTGCTGCTGCCGTTTCTGGTCGAGTTTGGCTTTATGGAGTTCATCGGCAGTATGGTACGTAAGCCATTTCGGGTGATTTTTAACCTGCCGGGGCGCAGCGCCATCGATGCCACTGCCTCCTGGATGGGATCGGGCACCGTCGGCGTGCTGATCACCACGCAGCAGTACGAGCAGGGCTTCTATAACCGCCGCGAAGCCTCGGTCATTGCCACCAACTTTTCGGTGGTCTCGATTGCGTTTGCGCTGCTCGTCACCAGCTTCGTGGATATCAACCACCTGTTTGTGCAGTTCTACTTCACGGTGGTGGTCTCCGGATTGATCGCGGCGGTCATCGTGCCGCGCCTGCCGCCGCTGTCGCGCAAGTCCAATGACTATTACGAGCCGGTGGGCTGCCAGTTGAGCGAAGAGCGCACTGAAAAAGTGGGTCTGTTTCGTTACAGCTTGATTCAGGCTACCAATCGCGCCGCCGGAGCTCCTGGGCCCCGAGAGCTGGCACGTTTGGCGCTCCTCAACGTGATGGATATTTTCCTCGGCTTACTTCCCTTGGTGTTCGCCATTGGCACGGTGGCGTTGATTCTGGCGGAATTTACCCCGCTGTTTACCTGGCTTTCCTACCCCATGGTGCCGGTGCTTGAGCTGCTGCGGATTCCCGAGGCAGAAGCGGCGGCGCCTGCCACCCTGGTGGGCTTTGCCGATATGTTCCTGCCCGCGGTGCTGGCGACCAATATCGAAAGCGAACTCACCCGCTTTGTGATTGCCTGCCTGTCGCTCACCCAGTTGATCTACATGTCGGAAATCGGCGCGCTGCTGCTCAAGTCGAAAATCCCCATCAAGCTCTGGGAACTGGTCGCCATCTTCCTGCTGCGTACCGCCATTACGCTGCCGATCATTGCCTTTATGGCCCACACGTTTTTCTTCTAAGGGGCCTGCAATGAACGCTGATGCAACGAGCAATCAATCGACCATGACCTGTGCCGAACTGCTGATCCGCCTGCTGCGCGATACTTACGGGGTGCGGGCCCTGTTCGGCATCCCAGGTGTGCACACGGTGGAGCTTTATCGCGGTCTGGAAGGCAGCAATGTGCAGCATATAACCCCGCGCCATGAGCAGGGCGCGGGGTTTATGGCCGATGGCTATGCCCGCGCCAGCGGACAGCCGGGGGTGTGCCTGATTATCACCGGGCCTGGGATGACCAATATGGCGACCGCCATGGGCCAGGCCCTGGCGGATTCGATCCCCATGCTGGTGATCTCCAGCGTGAATCGTCGCGATACGCTTGGGATGGACCAAGGGCGGCTGCACGAGCTGCCCAGCCAGCAGCAGATGATCAGCGGCGTTGCGCGGTTCAGCCATACGCTGCTGGACGCCAATACGCTACCCGAGGTGCTGGCCCGCGCCTTTGCCGTGTTCAACGGCGCGCGGCCGGGCCCGGTGCACATCGAAATCCCCATCGACCTGTTCAATGCACCGGTGAACGCGCCGGTGAGTTGGCAGGCGCCGAGGCTTTACCGCGCCGCGCCTGATCCGGAAGGGCTTGTCGAAGCTGCTCGCCTGCTGAAGGCGGCGAAGCAGCCTCTGGTGCTGCTGGGCGGTGGCTGCGCGGCATCACCCGAGGCGGCACGAGCATTGGTAGAAAAGCTCGATGCGCCTACGGCGACCACGATCAACGCCAAAGGCCTGCTGGGCCGTGACCACCCGCTGGATTTGGGTGCCAATGCAGCTTTGCCCGCGGTGCGCGAGCTGGCGGCCAACGCCGATGTGATTCTGGCGGTGGGCACTGAACTTGGCGAGACCGACTATGACGTGGTGTTTGATGGTGGCTTTCATCTCAACGGCACGTTGATTCGTATTGACCTCGACCCAGAGCAGCTGGTGCGCAACCAGCGCGTAGCGTTGGGGCTAGTCGGCGATGCCGGGCGTAGCCTTGAGCTTCTACTGGGCCATTTCTCCGAGCCATTGCAGCGCGACGGCAAGGTGCGAACCGCTGCCGTATTGAGCGCGCTGAATCTACCCAACGACCCGGCCTTCAGCGACTTTGTGCCGCTGTATGCAACGCTTGCCGAGCACCTACCTGAGGCCATTCTGGTGGGCGACTCCACCGCGCCGGTGTATGCCGGTAACCATCTGGTCAGCCAGCCCGCGCCAAGGCGTTATTTCAATGCCTCAACGGGCTACGGCACCTTGGGCTATGGGCTACCGGCGGCGTTGGGCGCACAGCTGGCGCGGGCGGATCTGCCGGTGGTGGCACTGGTGGGCGACGGCGGGGTGATGTTTACGCTCTCGGAAATAGCAACGGCGGTAGAAGCGCGTCTGCCGGTGGTGATTGTGCTTTGGCACAACGCCGGTTACGAAGAGATTCGTCGCTATATGGATGCCAACGGTGTGGCGCGTTTGGGCGTGGATATTCAAGCACCCAACTTCCTCACCCTGGCCGAAGGCTTTGGCTGTCCCGGCGTACTGGTAGAAAGCCCCACTGAGTTTGCCAAGGCGCTCGCCAACCGTGAAGCGACCGGGCCGTTACTGATCGAAATTGACGCCGCTGCCTGGCAGAAAAACCTGATGTTACCAGGAGATAACAATGAAGAATAATCATGTGCTCGGCCAGGACACCCTGTCAGCCGACGACGTTGAACACAGCCTTGGGCTGCCGGGAACCTTTGCGCTGTGGCTCGGCGCCAACGTGGTGGTCACCACCATCCTGACCGGCATGTTTTTAGTCCCTGACCTGACCTTCCAACATGCCATGCTGCTGATCTTGATTGGTTCGGCAATCGGCATCATCCCGCTGGTATTGATCGGGGTGATGGGCCAGCAAACCGGCATGACCACCATGGTGCTGGCGCGGGGCACCTTCGGCAGAAAAGGCGCTAATTTCCCCGCCTGGGTGAATCTATTGGCGCTGATAGCGTGGAGCTGGATTCAGGCGCTGCTCGCCGGCATGAGTCTGGACTACGCCGTGGAAAGCCTGACCGGTTACTCCAATGTGGCGCTCTTCACGGTCATTTGTGAATCCCTGGTGGTGCTGATTGCTCTGCGTGGCCACCTGGGAATCGAGAAAGTCGAGAAGATAGCGGCACTGCTGATGCTGGGGCTCTCGGCGGTGGTGCTGTTCGCGCTCAATCGCCATTACGATCTGCCGAGCATCACCCAGCTGGAACCCGAAGGCGTGTTGGGCGGCGGCGTGGTGTTCGATATCGTGGTCGCGACGGCTTTCTCCTGGATTCCATTGGCGGCGGACTACAACCGCCACTGCCGCTCGCTAAAAGCTGCCGTTGTGGGCACCTGGGGCGGCTACGTGGTGGCAACGCTGGTGGCGATGGGCTTAGGTGCGACGGTATCAGCGCTGTCGATCAGCGTGGGTATGGAGCCCACCTACGACCCGACGACCCTGCTCAGCGGCTTCGGTTTCGGACTGCCCGCCGCCCTGGTGATTTTCTTTTCAGTGCTGACCACCAACGTGATGTGCGTCTACAGCGCGACGCTTTCGTTCATGAGCGTGCGCCCGAAGGTGCCGTTCTGGAAACCGGCGTTGATCATTGGCGTGGTGTCGGTCATCGGTGCGCTCATCCCCGGCATTCTTGACCAGTTCCAGACCTTTCTGTTGATTATCGGCAGCGTCTTTATTCCGGCCTTTTCGCTGATGATCGTGGATTACTACCTGCTGGGGCGCCAGCGCTATACCTCGGCACAGCTGATCCAGGCTGAACATAGCCTTCCCGCCTTCAACTGGCTGGCGCTGGGCAGCTACGCGGTCGGCGCGCTACTTGCTTACTACTGGAACTGGGTCGCACCGCTTGATTTTGGCGCGTCGCTGCCGGTTTTCGTGATCACCGGTGCGCTCTATTTTGTGGTCAGCAAGGTTGCCCTCGCCAAGCGGGTGCCCGCATGAGCCTTGAGCGCATCAATGCCCAGCAGTGGTACCGTACTGCCAGCAAGGCAGACGGTATCACCCTGATCGACGAGCCGTGGATCAAGCCGTTTTATCGCTGCAATATCTGGCATGTCCAGGGCAGCAAGCGGGGCATGGTCGTGGACTTTGGCCTGGGAGCAGTGCCGCTACGTCAGCACGTGGCACAGCTTGCCGAGCGTGACCTGCTGGCGGTGGCCAGCCACACGCACTTTGACCATATCGGCGCCGCCCACGAGTTTGGCTGTTGCCATGTGCATGCCGCTGAGGCGGACATCCTGGCCTCACCCGATAACACGCGCACCCTGGCTGACCTGTTTCTCAGCGATGACATGTTTGAAGCGCTGCCTGCCAAGCCTTATTCGCACAGCCGCTACCGCATCACGGCACCGCAGCAGGTGTGCCCGCTGGCGGATGGCGAAATACTGGACTTAGGGAACCGTCAATGGGAAGTGATCCATACCCCGGGTCACTCCCCCGGCGGCATTGCCCTGTGGGAGGCGGCCACCCAGACGCTGATCTCGGGCGATCTGATTTACGATGGCCCGCTCATTGAAGACCTCTGGCACAGCGACCTTACCGACTACGCTGCCAGCATGCGGCGGCTGCGCAGGCTGCCCGTCCGCACCGTGCACGGCGGCCATTTCCCCAGCTTTAGCGGCCAGCATCTCACAACGCTCATCGATGATTGGCTTCGCCAACACGACCTATAAAGGAGCCACGATAATGCCCATGACCTCCCTGATTGATTACCCTTCGGTTGTTGACCACCAATTCATCAACAACCAGTGGGAGCCCTCGGCGGGCACCCGCCTGCTCGACGTGATGAATCCTTACCGCGAAGTGCGGATTGCCCAGGTTACGGCAGGTGACGCCGCGGATGTCGATGCTGCCGTCAAAGCCGCAAAGCAGGCGCAGCCCGCCTGGCAGGCGCTGGGCGGCAGCGCACGGGCAAAATACCTTGAGAGGTTTGCCGATGCGCTGGAAGCCCGCCGAGATCCGATTATCACGCTTTCGGCGACCAACAACGGTAAGCCGCTGGCAGAAGCGGAGATCGATCTAGACGACGCGATTGCCTGCTATCGCTACTACGCCGGGCAGGCCAAGGCACTGGATGCCCGCCAGGGCGAGTTGGTCAGCGTGGAAATGGAGGGCGTTGAGGCGCGCACTTATCACGACCCCGTGGGCATAGTGGGGCTGATTGCGCCGTGGAATTTCCCGCTGGTGACCAGCGCCTGGAAGCTGGCGCCCGCCTTGGCGGCCGGTTGTGCCGCGGTGCTCAAACCGTCCGAAGTCACTCCGCTCCCCGAGCGGGTGCTGGCAGAAATAGCCCTGGAAATTGGCCTACCTGCTGGGGTGCTCAACCTGCTAAACGGCGACGGTGAGGGCATCGGTGCACCGCTGACCAACCATCCGGATGTGGATAAAATTTCTTTTACCGGCAGCAACCGCGTCGGTGAAGCGGTGATGCAAGCGGCAAGCGCCCGTACCGCCAGCGTCTCCTTGGAGCTGGGCGGAAAATCGCCGATCCTGGTGATGGAAGACACCGACCCCGAACAAGCCGCTGACTGGGTAATGGCCGGTATCTACTTCAACGCCGGCCAGATATGTTCGGCGACCTCGCGGCTATTGGTGCACGAAGACGTAGCAGAGGCACTCTATACCGCTCTCGCCGAACGTATGGATGCTCTTACCCTCGGCGACCCCCTCGACGCAGGCACGGATTTAGGCCCGTTGACCAGCGCCAAACAGCGCGACGCCGTGCAGCGCTATCTGGGTCTGGCCGAACAGGAAGGGCTCACAGCCGTGCGCGATGGCAAACACCGCACGCTGCCTGCTCAAGGCTATTTCCTCGCGCCCACGCTGTACCGTGATGTACCGGTGGAAAGCCGCCTATGGCAGGAAGAGATTTTCGGCCCGGTGCTCTGCGGCCACAGTGTGGCAAGCGAAGCCGAGGCGATTCAGCTTGCCAACGACAGTGCCTATGGCCTAGCCGCCACGGTGATCAGCGGTGACCCCGAGCGGGCAAAACGCATTGGCCGCCAGCTTAAAGCCGGTAGTATCTGGTACAACAGCGAGCAGCTGGTGCTACCCGAAACCGGCTGGGGCGGCTTCAAGCGCAGCGGTATTGGGCGTGAACTAGGCCCTTGGGGGCTAAGTGCTTATCTGGAAGTGAAGCATGTGATTGGGCCGGCTTAAGCATCGCGAACAGGCATCGCATAACGCCGAGTCGATTTCCCGGCTTTTACAACCTGCCCCGGCACATCATGGCCGATAAGGTCGGGAAGGGTGGCAGCTACTTCAAGCAGTGCATCCAGATCGACGCCGGTATCGACGCCCATGGCTTCAAACATATGCACTATGTCTTCGGTGCATACATTACCGCTAGCGCCTGGGGCGAAGGGGCAGCCGCCCAGCCCACCTAGTGAGGCATCAAATCGGCTAATACCTGCTTCCCACGCCGCTAGGGCGTTGGCTAAGCCCATGCCGCGAGTGTTGTGGAAGTGCAGCGTGAACGGCGTTTCCGGCCAGCGCTCCAGTGCTGCTTTGCATAGGCGTTTGACCTGGGCAGGGTTGGCCATACCGGTGGTATCGCAGAGCGTGACGCCCTGAATGCCAAGAGCCACGAGCTTTTCAACAAGCTCTAATACTCGCGCTTCGGGTACCTCGCCTTCAAATGGGCAACCAAAGGTCGTCGATAGCGAGGCGTTGATAAACACGCCGCTTCCCTGGGTCACTTCCAATATCGCCGCGAACTGTTCAAGGGACTGTTCCGGCGTCATGCGCAGGTTGGCCAGCCCATGGCTATTGCTGGCAGACATCACTAGATTGATCTCATCCACTTGGCAGGC
Source organism: Halomonas sp. FeN2 (assembly GCF_020595105.1). Classification (NCBI taxonomy): domain Bacteria; kingdom Pseudomonadati; phylum Pseudomonadota; class Gammaproteobacteria; order Oceanospirillales; family Halomonadaceae; genus Halomonas; species Halomonas sp. FeN2. The sequence continues at coordinate 1,636,409 of NZ_CP074200.1, read as the reverse complement.
AAGCGCCCGCTTGGTGCCCTTAACGTTGGGCACTAGAACGGTGATATCGACCCCTTCCCGACGCTGGATGCCGGTCACCACTTCAGCAGCATCGCGCAGGTTGGGAATCGCTTTCGGTGAAGTGAACGAAGTTGCTTCGATTCGCCGTAGGCCTGTGGTGGAGAGTGCGTCTATACAGCGGATTTTCTCTTCCGTCGGCACAAAGCGCGCTTCAATCTGCAGGCCGTCCCGAGGGGCAACTTCGTTGATCTCGATCTTAGTGGGGCATGGGATTGGCTGGGTCATGATGCGTTCCTTAAATAATGCCCGCTTGGCGAAGCTTGGCGCGAGTTTCGTGGTCAATGCCCAGCTCATCCAATACGTCGTCGGTATGCTGGCCAAGCGTGGGGCCGCCGTCGCCGATTCGCCCTGGGGTAGCGCTTAGCTTGGGCAGTACGCCGGGCACTTTTAACGGTTTACCGTTAGGGCGGGTAAAGGTTTGAATCATCTCCCGCGCCAAATAATGGGGATCAAAGGCAATATCTTCGGCCGTGTAGGGGTAGCCTGCGGGCACGCGGGCGTCATCCAGGGCTTGCAGAATGGCATCCCGTGGTCGCTCTGCTGTCCAGGCTTGAATGGCGGCATCAATCATATCGGCTTGCTGGCTGCGCCCATCGTTGTGTGCCAGTGCCGGGTCGTTGGCGAGATCATCACGACCAATCACGCCCATTAAGCGTTTGAAAATGCTGTCGCCATTGCCGGCAATCAGTACGTAATCGCCGCCCTGGCAGCGGTAGGCGTTTGAGGGGGTAATGCCGGGCAGGGCGCTGCCGCTGGGTTCGCGAACCTGGCCGCTGGCATCGAACTCTGGCAGCAGGCTCTCCATCATGGCAAATACCGACTCGTACAGCGCGACATCAATCTCTTGACCCAGACCGCTGCGGTTGCGCTCCTGAAGCGCCAGTAGTGTGCCAATCACGGCATAGAGCGCGGAAAGCGAGTCGCCGATGCTCACCCCCACCCGCACCGAAGGCTCTCCCGGCTGGCCGGTGAGGTAACGCAGCCCGCCCATGGCTTCGCCAATCACGCCAAAACCAGGCTTGTCGCGGTAGGGCCCCGTTTGCCCGTAGCCGGAAATATGCACCATGATCAGCCGTGGGTTGAGCTGAGAGAGCGCTTCCCAGCCCAGCCCCCAGTTGTCTAACGTGCCGGGGCGGAAGTTTTCCACCACCACATCGGCCTCGGCGGCGAGCTGGCGCACCAGGTCTTGGCCCTCTTCGCTGCGTAAATCTAACGCGACCGAGCGCTTGTTGCGGGTTTGGACGTGCCACCACAGCGAGGTGCCGTCTTCAATCATTCGCCATTTGCGAAGTGGATCGCCAGTGCCGGGGGGCTCGATTTTAATCACGTCGGCACCGAATTCGCCCAGCAGTTTGGTGGCGAAAGGCCCTGCAATCAGTTGGCCAAGCTCAAGTACTTTTAAGCCCTGTAGCGGAAGCTGGCGCGCTTCGGAAGCATTCATTAAGGCTCTCTCTTATCATTGGATTATTACTATGTTGCCAGCATGCGTGAGCTAACTAGAGGGGACAATTAGGCAATGGGTAACAAAGGGTTCGTGGCTGGCGAAGGTGTGGGCTACCATAGGGAGCTTGCTTTCAAGGAGTTCGTGGGATGCGCCGCTTTGATTTTGTCACCCTTAAACTGTTTATCTCCGTGGCGGATGAGGGTCGTTTGACGGCGGCAGCGGAGCGTGAACACTTAGCGCTAGCTGCGGTGAGTAAGCGAATAAGTGACCTGGAAGCGCTGGTGGGCACCACGCTGCTCTATCGACGGCCACGAGGGGTGGAGCTGACGCCCGCAGGCCAAGCGTTTCTTCACCATGCCCGCCGTATTATGGATAACATTGAGCGCCTGCAGGCCGAACTCAGCGAGTACGGGGAAGGCGTGCGCGGCCATGTGCGTATCCACTCCAATACCTCGGCAATCATTGCCTTTCTTCCCCAGGATCTCAGCGCCTTTTCTCGCCTCTATCCTGAAATCAAAATTGATCTTCAGGAGCGGGTCAGCAGTGAAATTATCGCTGCCGTTCGCGATGGCCTGACCGATATCGGTATCTTTGCCGGCCATGTGGCGGCGCCCGACCTTCAGCAGCTCTCCTATCGACAAGATCGACTCGTGTTGATGACCCCTATCGATCATCCTTTGGCTGGGCGCGAGAGCATCGCTTTTAATGAAGCGCTGGCCTTCGATTTTATTGGCTTACAGCAGGATGCCTCGCTGCAATCGCTGTTGAATGAGCAAGCTAACCTAGCAGGTAAAGCGCTACGCATGCGCATTCAAGTGCGCAGTTTCGATGCCATTTGCCGCATGATCCACCATGGTATGGGCGTTGGCGTACTGCCTGAGCAAACCATCTACCGTGACTTAGGCGATCTGCAGCTGAAAAGCATCCCGCTGAGCGACCCTTGGGCCCAGAGAGAACTGGTGATTGGCATGCGCCGTTACGCCTCGCTTCACGTGACTGCCCGGCATTTGGTGGATCACCTTACCCTGAAAGAGAATGAGCAATAGCTCAAGAAATTCTCCTTATGACTTCGTGGTTTGAGAAAGCAAAGCACCAATAGCTACCCTTTCAATGGCCTAAACCAAGCTAAACAGCGGTTGATTAAAGGAGCTCGGTATTCATCTTTGGTCGTACGGCCGTGATGGGGCGGATTTAAAAGCCCGTTATAGCAGCGTTTCTAGCCATCGTATTTTACGAAGTCAGCCTTCTTGAACGTCGATTTGAGCCCGTGGGATGCATGTTTCAAGATCACGTAAGCGTTACCTGAAAGTTACAAGAACCACATCCAATAACGACAACCGTAGAGAGTCTATCCCATGCGGAAACAACTGCTTGCCACGCTGGCTACCCTAGGCATGATAACGACGGCCCCGTTCGTTTTAGCTAACCCCATCGAAATTCAAGTTAACAACACCATGAGTGAAGGCGGCTCGGAAAGCGCTGCGGTGGAACGCTTTGCTGAGTATCTGGAAGAGCAGGCGCCAGGCCGCTTTGAAGTGCGTCCCTTTTTGGCGGGCTCTTTGGGCGGTGAGAATGCCGTGTTGGAGCTGCTTAACCTGGGCCAAACCCAGCTCTCCCTGACCGGTGGTAACTGGCGTCAACAGTATGCGCCTGAGTATGACGCCATTACGGTTCCCTTTGTCTTTACCACCTGGGATGAAGTCGACGCCTATATGGAGAGTCCTTCCGGCCAAGCGCTGGTTGAAAAAGCAGAAAACCAGGGCGGCCTGAAGTATTTTGGTCTGCAGCACCGCGGGCCCCGCCACATGACCGCTAACAAGGAGATCCACTCGCCGGCGGATCTGGAAGGTTTCCGCCTGCGCCTGCCTTCGCTACCAGTATGGCTGGAAGTGTGGGAAGAGATCGGCGCTCAGGTAGTGAACGTGCCAGCGCCAGAGATTTATCTCGCCATGCAGACCGGCCAGGTAGATGGCCACGAGAACTCGCTTTCCTCACCCTATACCCGTCGTTTATGGGAAGTGCAGGACTACCTGATCATGACCAGCCACGTGCAGTTTCCGTGGAGCTGGGTGGCTAGTTCTCGCTGGTGGGAGGGACTAGAAGAGGAAGATCAAGCGCTGATCGAAGAGGCGATCGACGTAGCTCGTCAATACGGATCAGAGCAAGAGCGTGAACTTGATGAGTTCTATCTGGATGCGCTTCAGGAGGAAGGCATGACTGTCATTGAGCCGGATGTTACGCCTTTCCGCGAAGCGGCGTTACCGGCCATCGATCGTGTCATGGCTGAAATGGCCGACGGCGTTCGTGAAGATGCGCTGGGTAACGACAGCGAGTAATATACGCACCGGACAGACGCAACGACGGCCCATTGGGCCGTCGTTGTTTTACCAGCCAAGTAAGTTGTCATTGACGACCAAGAAGACGTCAGGGTAAGGAGTTCTCCTGTGGAAGACGCCGTAGCGCCCAACAAGGGCCTGGATCGAATTGCTTTCTATACGCTGCGCAGCGTTACTCGTCTTTGTGACGGGGTGGGCGTGGCGCTCATGGCGGCTATTCTGCTGTTAATCGTGGCGGCCGTCATTGCCCGTGACCTGCTCGGAATCGGTATGCCCTGGACCGAGGAGATGGCGTCTATGCTGGCCATCTACGCGATTGGCTTTGGATCACTGTCTGCATGGGTACGCAGCGAGCACCTGGCGGTGGATCTGTTTAGCCATAAGCTTTCTGGTTTAGGTAAAAATATCCAATACCGTCTCACCACCCTAATCTCATGCGGCTTTTTCGCGCTTGCCGCCTGGGGCGCGTGGATCATGTCGGACATGAGTGCCAACAATAAAACCGTCTCGTTAAGTATTAGTTTTAGCTACCTCTATTACGGCATCTTTTTCAGCTTTGTGGGCATGGCGTTGATTGCCCTTTGGCAATGCTTGCGTGGCCCAGTGGTGTGGTTGGAAGTATCCCATGAAGAGGAGATCTCTCAACCATGACCGAACTTATGATCTTTGTCGGTGGCCTGTTGGTACTGATGGCCATTGGTTTGCCCGTTGTGGTCGCCATTGGCGTGACCTCGTTTATCGCCCTGGTGGTAACCGGCACCGGCGGGTTACCTGTCGAGCTGCTTCCGCTGCGCATGGTGCAAACCCTCAATAACTTTACGCTGCTGGCGATTCCGTTGTTCATTCTGGCCGCCAACATCATGAATATCGGCTCTACCACCACGCGCATTTTTGACTTTGCCACTGCGCTGGTGGGCTTTACCAAGGGCGGCCTGGGCCACGCCAACGTGGTGGCCAGCTCCATTTTTGCCACCATGTCGGGCACTGCCGTTGCCGATGCCGCAGGTCTTGGCAGCATCGAAATCAAGGCCATGAAAGAGCGTGGCTATGAGCTGGGTTACTCGACGGGCATCACTGCCGCCTCCAGCGTTATTGGGCCAATTCTCCCCCCCAGTATCGCGTTGGTGGTGTATGGCTGGTTGGCCAATGTAAGTATTGGCGGTCTGTTTATGGCGGGACTGGTGCCGGGCATATTGATGGCGCTGTTACTCATGGGGATGACCATTCTGCTGTCTGCCAGTGGCAAGGTGGTGATGCCTAAGCCGACACCCTTTGATGCCTGCGAAGTCGTCCGCACTGGTAAGCGTGCCATCTTGCCGCTGATGATGCCGGCGATTATCGTTGGCGGTATCTGGGGTGGTTTTTTTACACCGACTGAAGCGGGGGCGATTGCATCACTTTACGCAGTGATTCTCGGTGGCCTCGTTTATCGAGACCTGAATTGGCGAGATCTATTCAATGCCTTTCGGCGTACCCTGATGTTCAGTGCGGTCATCCTACTGATTATCGCCGTCTCCAGTTTCTACGGTTGGATACTGGTGCGCATGGGGATCCCTCAGGCGTTGGCGGGCCAAGTCGCCAGCATCGATATGCCCATGTTTGCACTACTCCTCTGCTTTGCGCTGTTTTTCCTGCTGATCGGCTGCTTTATGTCGGTGATCGAAAGCATCCTGATATTCACCCCGATTGTGGTGCCAGCAGCGCTGAGTGCGGGGTTAGATCCCGTTCATTTCGGTATCGTGATGGTCATTACGCTATCGGTAGGGGTCATTACCCCACCCTTCGGTACGGTGCTGTTTTTAATGGTTGGGATCACGCGGCTTCGCTACGGCCAGGTTGTTACGGCGATCATACCGTTCTTACTGCCAATTATTGCCACCATTCTGCTGCTCATCGCCGTGCCGGGGCTGGCTACTTGGCTGCCGGATATCATGGGCTATTGATCAAAGTGTTTACCTGGAGCAAAAGCCCCGCAGGGTTGTTTCTGCGGGGCAGGTGGGCATAGCTATTAATACGCCTATTCGGCAGGCAAAATCCTGCCTGGATTCATCAGGCCCTTAGGGTCAAACAGCGCTTTAACACCGCTGACCATCTCTCGCTCAATCGGCGATAGCCGCGCCAGGTAGGGTGCCTGCTTGGTGCGGCCAATACCGTGCTCGGCGCTGATGCTACCGTGAAAATCATCGAGCACTTCAAACAGCCGCTCCTCCAGGTCGTGCAGGTGGGCTTTCTTATCGCTATCCGCCATTGTCATGGGCGGTAGAATGTTGAAGTGTAGATTGCCGTCGCCCACATGCCCGTAGGCAATAATTTCGCACTCGGGTGACGCCGCCATGACCACGTCGCTGGCTTGGCTGACGAAGTCCGGTATCGCCGAGATAGGTACTGAAATATCGGTGCGCAGGTGCTCTCCGCGCCGCCGCTGGCCTTCTAACATGCTTTCGCGGAACTGCCATAGCTGAGCGGACTGGGTGTCGCTGGACGCTAGGGCGCCATCCAATACCAGTTCGCTTTCCATGCCATTTTCCAGCAGTTGTTCCAGCATCGAACCGAGATCCACCGGCCCCGTGGCGGCCACTTCCATCAATACGTACCAGGGGTAGGGGCTGTCCATCGGGTCACGTAGCTCGGGGGTTGCTTCCATGGCCAGCTCGATACAGCGGCGGGGAATCAGCTCGAAAGCGGTTAGCAGATCACAGCAGTCGCGGCGCGCCAGGCCATACAGGTCGATCACCGCTTGAACGGAGGGCAGGCCCAGCAGGGCGGTACGGTTCTGGGTCGGGCGCGGGCAGAGCTTTAACACCGCACCGGTGACGATGCCAAGAGTGCCTTCGCTGCCCAAAAACAACTGCTGAAGGTCGTAACCGCGATTGTCTTTATGAAGCGCGTTAAGGCTCTCCCATACACGGCCATCGGGCAGAACCACCTCAAGTCCCAGTACCAGCTCGCGCATCATGCCGTAGCGCAGTACGTTAAGCCCGCCTGCATTGGTGGCGATATTACCGCCAATCTGGCAGCTGCCTTGAGCGCCCAGCGAGAGCGGAAAGTCACAGTCATGATCAAAAGCCGCCAGCTTGACGTTCTCAAGGATGCAGCCGGCGTCTACGGTAATGGTGAAGTTAATCGGATCGATGGCGCGCACGCTATTTAAGCGCTCAAGACTGATCACCAGTTCCTGACCGTTTGCTGCGGGCAGTGCGCCTGCCACCAGACCGCTATGGCCCCCTTGAGGCGTCATCGCGACCCCTTGTTCGTAGCAGCGCTTTACCACCTCGGCGACTTCTTCTGTGCTAGCTGGGCGCGCTACCGCCAGCGGTGTGCCCAGCGTATCCCCTGCCCAGTCGCTAACGTAGCGGGCCATGGCGTCCGGCTCGCGCAGCAGACCGCGCTCGCCGAGCAGGTGGGTCAGTTCATCTAAAAAGGTGGTCGTGTCGGTCATTAATGCTCTTCCTGCCAGGCCGCGCCTTCGGGGAAGCGGTGCTGTGCTTGGGATTCTGTGTGCATGGCAATACTGTAACCTGGCGCTTCTGGCACTTGATAGCGGCCACGGTTGATGACCACTGGATCAATAAAGTGCTCGTGAAGGTGATCTACGTACTCCAGCACACGACCTTCGAGGCTGCAGGATACCGCGATGTAGTCGAACAGTGAGATATGCTGGGTATATTCGCAAAGCCCAACGCCACCGCCGTGGGGGCAAATCGGCACGCCGAACTTGGCGGCCATGAGCGTTACTAAAATCACTTCGTTAAGCCCGCCCAAACGCGCTGCATCTAGCTGGCAGTAGTCGATGGCATCTGCCTGGAAGAACTGCTTGAACATCACTTTGTTGTGGCAGTGCTCGCCGGTGGCGACGCCGATAGGCGCAACCCGATGGCGGATTTCGGCGTGGCCGAGAATGTCGTCAGGGCTGGTGGGCTCTTCGATCCACAGCGGATCAAACTCGGCCAGTCGACGCATCTTGGTGACGGTCTCATCGACTTCCCACACTTGGTTGGCGTCCATCATCAGCACGTTTTCCCAACCGATCTCATCGCGAAGCAGCGCTGCCCGACGGGCGTCTTCTTCGATATCGCCGCCAATCTTCTGTTTGAAGTGAGTCCAGCCTTCGGCCAATGCTTCCCGCGCCAGGCGGCGGACTTTCTCGTCGCTATAGCCCAGCCAACCCGCTGACGTGGTGTAGCCAGGGTAGCCATCGCGGCGCATTTCGGCTTCGCGGGCTTCTTTGCCGGAGGCCTGACGGCGCAGCAAACAGATCGCTTCTTCCGGCGTTAACGCATCGGTGACGAAGCGGAAATCAAGGCAGCGAACCAGCTGTTCCGGCGTCATATCCACTAGCAGCTTCCACACCGGTTTGCCTTCTTTTTTCGCCCACATATCCCATACGGCGTTGACGATGGCGGCGGTGGCCAGGTGAATCGCGCCTTTATCGGGGCCGATCCAGCGTAGCTGGCTGTCGCCGGTGATTTCCCGCCAGAAGGTGCCCATATTGTCGGTAATAGAGGCCAGCGAGCGACCTTCAATTAGCGGCGCCAACGACTGTAAAGCAGTGACCACAATCTCGTTGCCGCGGCCAATGGTAAAGGTTAATCCGTGCCCCTCGGGGCTGTCATCATCGGTGTGCAGGATGACGTAGGCGGCGGAGTAGTCCGGCGCGGCATTCATGGCATCCGAGCCATCCAGCGAGCGCGAGGTGGGGAAGCGGATATCCTGGATCTCGACGCGAGTGATGGTTGTCATGGTGCGCTCCTAGGTAGTGATATGAGTGGCGTATTGATTGTTACGATCAGCGGCGCGCCAAGTGGCGCATCAGTTCGCGAATACCGTAAGTCCAGGGCGGCAACTGATCGCTTCTACCTACCCGGTTGACCAAGGCGCCCAGAGCAGGCGTGGCGATGGTGACACGATCATTCAGATGATGGGTAAAGCCCTGACCCTCGCCGTCGCGATCCTGAATGGGCGAAAACATGGTGCCGAGGAACAGCATAAAACCGTCCGGATATTGGTGGTGATCGCCGATGGTTTGGCTTACCAAGTCAAGAGGATCGCGGCTGATCTCGCGCATATCGCTCTCGCCCTGGAGTAGAAAATCGTCATCCTCACCCTCAATGCGCAGCGAGACCTGGCAATTGCGCACGCTATCGATATCGAAGTGGTCATCAAACAGGCGAATGAAGGGGCCAATGGAGCAGGAGGCGTTGTTATCTTTTGCCTTGCCGAGCAGCAGGGCGCTGCGCCCTTCCACATCGCGCAGGTTAACGTCGTTGCCCAGAGTCGCACCGCGCACCTGGCCGCGGCTGTCTACTGCCAGGACAATTTCCGGCTCGGGGTTATTCCATTTTGAAGACGGGTGCAAACCCACCGGTGTGCCAAAGCCTACCGATGAGAGCGGCTGAGACTTGGTAAATACCTCTGCATCCGGGCCGATGCCAACTTCCATATATTGTGACCAGCCGCCGCGCGCCTGAAGCGCTTTTTTAAGCGACATGGCCTCGTCAGAGCCGGGCTTAATTTTAGAAAGATCTTTGCCGATCAGTGCCTGCAAGTCATCGCGTAGTTCCACTGCCCGCGCCGGGTCGCCGCCCGCTTGCTCCTCGATGACTCGCTCTAACAGGCTGACGGCGAAGGTGACGCCACAGGCTTTAACGGCCTGAACATCGCAGGGAGCGAGCAGGTAGGGCGCTTGTGGTTGGGGTAACTGAGAGTTTTCCAGCAGAGCCTCGACACTGCCCAGGTTAGGACCTTCCGCCCGTCGCACGACCTCTTGTAGGTCATCACGTTCCAGCAGGTCTGCCATGGTCGGGCCAAACGCGGTGATGTCGATCACCTGGCCGTTATTGACAGTCACCAGCGCAGGGCCAGAATGGCTACCGTCCAGCCATACCCGGCCAACCAGCAGCGCGTTATCCAGGTCGTCGGGAAGTGTGTCCGTCGATGAAAGTGGATTCATGTACTTCTCCATTCGTTCTTAGAATTAGTTTAAATCTTTAGCACGGGGTACGACTGGCGCTAAACACACCATCGGCTATCATGTTATAGATGTCGTGTTGTATGACAGGTATGCCAGTTCATGGCTTACTTTAGCGCACCGCTCCATTTCGGGTCGATAGTTAAATCTATCTGGTTGAAGACGGTATCGCTTAGCAGCGCGCTCACCATAAAACAAAAAGTGGTAAGGAGAATTTCATGTTAGACGAGTGGAAAGGGAAACGCGTGCTGATCACCGGTGCCAGTCGTGGCATTGGTGCGGCGGTTGCGAAACAGCTGGGGGCGTTAGGAGCGCACGTAGCAGTGCACTATCACAGCAGTGAAGCCCCCGCTGAAAAGGTGGTTAACGCTATTTGCGATGCGGGTGGAAACGCTTTTGCCCTTAAAGCAGACGTCAGCCGCACTAGCGAGACCCAACAACTTGTCGATGATGCCGCCGAGCGTCTGGGCGGTTTGGATCTGCTGATCAATAACGCGGGGGACATGATGGGCCGTGTTGGCTTGGATGAGATGGACGATGACCAGTATGACCGGGTCATGGATCTCAATGCCCGTTCAGTGATTATGGCTAGCCGGGCGGCGCTACCGCATTTCCGGCGCGCAGGCGGGGGTAATATTATTCACACTACCTCGATTGCCGCGCGCAACGGCGGTGGGGGAGGTGCCGGGTTGTACGCCTCTGCCAAAGGCTTTGTAAGTACGATAACGCGTAATATGGCTAAGGAGTTGGCAGGGGATAATATCCGCGTCAACGCCGTTGCCCCCGGCACGATTGCCACCGATTTCCATGAGCGCCACTCCAGCGACGCCCATTTAGCCGCGGCACGAGCGTCAATTCCTATGGGGCGGTTAGGCACGGCGGAAGAGTGCGTGGGCGCGTACGTTTTTCTGGCCACCGATACGCTCAGTGGCTACGTCACGGGCCAAATTATCGAGGTCAACGGCGGGCAGTTAATGCCATGAATGTCTCCCCACGCTGTTATGAAATTGCGATCACCATGGGGGATCCTGCTGGCATCGGTCCGGAGATCATCTGCCGTGCACTGAGTGCTATGTCCGCCACCGAACGCGCCACCGCGATGGTCATAGGTGACCCGGCTATTTATCGCCGTGCAGCGGTGAGTGTTGGTGCCGCGCTGGAATTCGTGCCATTGGAGCAGGCAGAAAGTGGTCAGGATCATGTGGCGGTCGGCGTGGTCGAGGTGCCGGAAGGCGTTGAGATTCCCGATGGTCAAATCAGCGCCGGGGCGGGTGACATGGCGTTTCGCTGCGTCCACAAAGCCGTGGAATTGGTTCAGGCTGGGCGGACGCAGGTGATTGTCACCGCGCCACTGAACAAGGCGGCGCTGCATGCGGCCGGGCACCATTACGATGGCCACACAGGGATGCTGGCATCGCTGACCGGTGCATCCTCGTCGTTTATGCTGCTGGCATCAGAGACACTTTCGACACTGCATGTTTCTACCCACGTATCGTTGCGCGATGCGATTGATCGGGTCACCCCCGAGCGCATTATTGCCACCGTTGAGGCGGGGCATGCGCACTTGGTTGCGCTGGGGATGCGTGCCCCGCGTATCGCCGTCGCCGGGCTTAACCCCCACTGTGGTGAAGGAGGGATTTTTGGCGATGAAGATAGCCGCTGTATCGCCCCGGCGGTGGAGCACTTACGCCAGAGCGGTTTCGATGTGAGCGGGCCTATCTCGGCAGACACGGTGTTTTACCGCGCCTCAAAAGGCGAGTTCGACCTGGTGATTGCCCAGTATCACGACCAGGGGCATATCCCCGTCAAGCTAATCGCCTTTGATACCACGGTGAATGTCAGTCTCGGCTTGCCGCTTCAGCGTACCTCGGTGGATCACGGCACTGCCTTTGATATTGCCTGGCAGGGCAAAGCCGACGCGACCAACATGGGATCAGCGATTGCCTACGCCCGGCGATTAGCCAGTGGCGCAAAGGAATGAGTCGCTGCCGGTTGGTGATTATTGCCGACGACCTGTCAGGCGCGCTGGACACTGCCGCACCGTTCGCCGCGCGGGGCGCAGATGCCCGGGTGGTGATCAGCCTGGAGGCATTAGCGACAACGCTAGAGGCGTGGCAAGGCCAGTGGCCAGAGGTCATTGCCGTGAATACTCAATCCCGCCATCTGCCATCCGATGAGGCAGCGCTTCGGGTGAGTGAAGCAGTGCGTTTACTCAAGCGAGTAGCGCCGCAGCAGTGGTTTAAGAAAGTCGATTCAACCTTGCGTGGCAACGTCGTCGCCGAGTGCACGGCACTGCGGGAAGCGCTTGGTTTGCCCCTGCTGCTGGCTCCCGCGGTACCGGCCCAGGGGCGAACGGTGCGTCATGCCGAAGTGTGGGTGGACGGCATTCCACTGGCCGATACCACCTACCAACAGGATGCTCTCTCAACACCCCTGGTCGGCCCCATTGATCAGGCATTTGCCGTCAGTGGTTTGCCGCTGCAGCGCTATCAACCTGAGCGTGACGTTCAACTCCCTAATGGCGACTGCATCGCCGATGCAGAAAGTGACGAGGAGCTTTCTGTGCTCTATCAGCTCGTGCTGAGTGCTGGTGGCCGCCGAGCGATGGCGGGGGCTGCAGGGCTGGCAACGGCTATCGCCCAGCAATTTTTCGGGCGCCCCGATGCACCGTTTCGAAGGTTGAGTAACGTAAATGCAGTGCTTTATGCCATCGGTTCCAGAAGCCCACGTGCTGCCGAACAGCTTCAACAGTTGCGCCGACATGTGCCCGGTTTGGCCGTGATTAAAGCGTGTACCAATCCCTTTGCTACTTCCTGCCAACCCAGTAACAGCAGCCCCGTTTTAAATGCTTGTGCGGTCGTGCCTGGAGAGGGTGAGGAACGCACGGCAAGCCAAGTCGCCGAGTCGATAGCGGCCAATGTGGCCGACATTACATCTGCCTGGCGGGAAGATGATGCGTGTTTGCTATTTTTAACCGGCGGGGATATCGCCATGGCCGTGTTGACCCAATTGGGGGTGAGCTATATCTCTGTCGAGACGGAGTGGTCACCTGGGGTGGCACTAGGGAGTATGGATGGCGATAGGCGAAAGCAAGTGATGACTAAAGCGGGTGGCTTTGGCGATCCTCAGTTGCTGGTGCGCTTACACCATCAGGTCGCGACGGCTTGAATCATCATCGGCACTACGAAAATCGTTACCTGGATAGTTGCGCGATTGCGGGTAGCCAACTAAGTTTGAAACTGGTGGTATGACACGTATACAGCACTACAATCGGTTACGCTGGCTGCCGCCGCTTAAAAAATAACCAATACACCACAATAAATAGCAGCAAATCACACTACCCAAAAACAAATCCAATGGTTGTGAGGAGTACACGATGAGCCACAAACGCCAACACTCGCTTAACATGGCCCGCCTGCTGACCGCTACGCTTATCGCCGGTGGTCTCTCAGTGACCGGTGCTGTGCATGCGCAAGAAGAACTCACCTTTGCTCACGTCTATGAGACATCCGAGCCTTACCACGAGTGGGCACTGTGGGCGGCAGATGAAATCGAGGAGCGTACTGATGGCCGTTATTCGATCGGTGTCCACGCGGCGTCGTCGCTGGGTAAGGAGGCGGACATCAACGAAGGTTTACAGCTTGGCACGGTTGATCTGATCTACACCGGCAACCAATTTGCCGGACGTTTCTATGGCCCGGTGGGTATCGCTGGCGCGCCCTATATGTTCCGCGATTTTGATCACTGGCAGGCCTATGCCGATAGCGACCTGTTCAAGGAAATTGCCCAGGGCTACCAGGATGAAACCGGTAACGTACCGCTGGCTATGAACTACTACGGGCGCCGCCATGTAACCTCCAATAAACCGATCAATACGCCGGAGGACATGAAAGACCTGAAAATTCGTACGCCCAATGCGCCTATGTACATGATGTTCCCCGAAGCGGTGGGCGCCAACCCCACTCCGATTGCTTTCTCTGAGGTTTATCTGGCGCTGCAGCAAGGTGTGGTGGATGCTCAGGAAAACCCACTGCCGACCATTCGCGCCAAGGCGTTCCATGAAGTGCAGGACTATATCAATCTGACCGGGCATATCACTGATTCGCTAATCACTATCGCCGGTGGCCCGCTGTGGAATCGTCTCTCCGAAGAGGATCGCGAGATTTTCCGTGAGGTCTACACCGAAGCCGGTGAACGCATCACTCAAGATATCCTGGCGTCCGAGGAAGAGCTGGTGGCTTGGTTCGAAGAGCAGGGTGTGACCGTCAACGAAGTCGATATAGAACCCTTCCGCGAAGCCACGATTCCTGCCCATAACGGTGAAGCGGCTACTTGGGATCAGGAAACCTATGATCGCCTGCAGGCTATCGGCCTGTAATACCGTGAGGCCTGAGTTTTCCAGGCTTTTTACGTTTCCGGGATCGTTTTTTTCGTAGACCAAGACTCGCCTCACCCAGGCCTTGGGTGGGGCGAAGCGGGAGCCTTCCATGAGCCAAACCGACCCCACTGACGAGACCAGCCTTGCAGGTCTCGACGATGATTCTTTTAACATTCATGACTATGCCCTGGAAGATTTCCTGACGCTTGGGATCTTCTGGCTGCTGGCACTGGATGTCTTTATGCAGTTTTTCAGCCGCTATGTGCTGGGTAATTCCATCGCCTGGACGGAGGAGATGGCGCGTTATCTATTGGTCATGGTGGGCTTTATGGGCAGCACCATGGCCGTGCGAAAAGGGTCGCATATCGCAGTGGAATTTTTCTATCGCTACATGCCTGGGTGGCTGGGACGCTTGATGTCGACGCTGGTAGACCTGATCAATATTGCCTTCTTCGCCAGCATGGCCTGGATCACCTTCAAACTGGCTGACCGTACCAGTGCCATGATGACCTCGGTGGATATCCCTAAAAGCTGGCTTTACTACCTGGTGATGGTGGGCTTTATCGTAATGCTGGTGAGAGGGGTGCAGGTGGCTATTCGTCACTGGCGCTCGGGCACCAGTGAACTGCTCAATACCCAATAACAACACGGCAACACGCTACTCTCGGAGATCACCCCAATGCCTAACATTCTGGCTGTGAGGCGCGGCGGTGCGATAGTGCCGCCATTGGTCGCGGCTGTCGCGATACTCGGCTGTATCGCATTGGCCGTCACCCAGCACTATCTACTGTTCCTGTTTGCAGCACTCTTTACCCTGCTGGTGATGGGAGTGCCGATCGCCATTAGTCTTGCTGGCTCGTGCCTGCTGTATGTACTGCTGACCGGCAGAGTACCCGATGTTGTTGTGATGCATCGCATGATCAACGGTGTCGACAGCTTTCCCCTGTTGGCGATTCCGTTCTTTATACTCGCCGGTAACCTGATGAACAACGGCGGCATTACCGTGCGGATATTTGATTTTGCCAAGGCGTTGATGGGCTGGATGCGTGGCGGTCTGGGGCACGTTAATGTAGGCGCCAGTATTGTGTTTTCCGGCATGTCAGGAGCCGCAGTCGCCGATGCTGGGGGGCTAGGCACCATTGAAATCAAGGCCATGAAAGATGCCGGTTACGACGAGGAATTCTCGGTGGGTATCACCGCGGCATCTTCGACCATTGGCCCGATTATTCCGCCGAGCCTGCCGATGGTCATCTACGGCGTAATGGCCTCGGTGTCTGTCGGCCAACTGTTCGTCGCCGGCCTGGTGCCGGGCCTGTTGATGGGGCTGGTGTTAATGGCCATGATCACGATCATTTCACGGCGGCGCGGCTATACCCGCGATGCGGTGTTCTCGTTTCCGGTGCTTGGTCATACGTTCAAACGTGCCTTCCTGTCACTCTTAACACCGGTCATCATCGTCGGCGGCATAATGTCGGGGGCCTTCACGCCTACCGAAGCGGCGATTGCTGCGGTGGTTTACGCCTTGGTGCTGGGGGGAGTGGTTTATCGTAGCCTGACCTGGCGCCGCCTGCTCAAGGTGAGCATGGAAACTATTGAAACCACTGCCGTGATCCTGCTGATCGTTGCGGGTGCCTCGATATTTGCTTGGATATTGACCAGCAACCAGGTCACCCAGCATGTGGTCACCCTGCTTGGGCCGTTTGCCGACAATCCCATCGCCACGCTGATCATTATCAACCTTGTGCTGATTCTGGTGGGCTGCTTTATGGAGACCATCGCGGCGATCACCATCCTGGTGCCGGTATTGTTGCCGGTGGCCGTGACTGCGGGTGTCGATCCGGTGCACTTCGGCGTGATCATGGTGCTAAACCTGATGATCGGCTTGTTAACGCCGCCGGTTGGCATGGTGCTGTATGTACTGTCGCGAGTGTCCGGAATTTCCTTTGAGAAGTGCATGCGTGGCACGCTGCCGTTCCTAGTGCCGCTGGTCATCGCTTTACTATTGGTTACCTTCATTCCAGCCATCTCGCTATGGCTGCCGACACTGATTTATCGTTAAGCATTACCGGGGCTGGCCAAAGGTCAACTAATAGCCCGACTGGCACCAGGAGCTATTGATTAATGAAAGATACATCGTCAAATTTTCGCGTCGCTCGCGAAGACCTTGCCCGCTTCATGCAAGCCGTTCTGAAGGCGGCAGGTGCCGATCAGGCATCAGCAAACGCGGTCACTCGCGCGTTGATTACCGCCTCACGTATGGGAACCGACAGCCATGGCCTGCGACTGCTGCCACACTATCTGCAGGCGCTCAAGGGCGGGCGGATCAACGGCGCGCCCGAAATGCAGTTCCACCAGCGCCTGGCGGCGACCGGTTTTCTGGATGCTGACAACGGGCTTGGCCACTTAGCGGGTTACACCGCCATGGAACACGCCATGGCGATGGCAGAGAAGGTGGGGATGGGCGCTGTGGCGGTGGGCAACTCTTCGCACTTCGGCGCGGCAGGTTGTTATGCATTGGCGGCGGCTGAGCTCGGTTATCTGGGTATGGCGTTCTGTAATTCGGATCCTTTTGTGCTGTTGCATGAGGGCGCTAAGCCCTTTCACGGTACTAATCCCATCGCCTTTGCGGCACCTGTAGAGGGTGAGGCGCCATACCTGCTGGACATGGCGACAAGCTCGGTGCCCTGGAATCGCGTGCAACAGTATGGTGCGATTGGGCGTGAACTGCCTGATCAGGTCGCGGCGGATGCTGCCGGGAAGGTAAGCCGCGCTCCCGGTGACGTGGCCGCACTGTTACCGCTGGGGGGGAGTAGTTTCGGCTTCAAGGGCGCGGGGTTGGGGGGCATGGTTGAAGTTCTGAGTTCGATGCTGTCGGGCATGCAGCATGGCTTCAAGCTGCTGCCCATGGGCGGGCCTGACATGTCGACGCCACGCGGGGTAGGGCACTTTTTCCTGGTCATGAAACCGGATGCGTTTGCGGATGCAGGCACTTTTATGCGCGCAATGGCCGAGTATCTAGCCGACCTGCGCGCGCAGCCCGCTGTACCCAATGCCCTGGTAATGGCACCTGGGGATCGTGAATGGCGATGCCAGGCCCAGCGTGATGCCGAAGGCATTCCGCTCGATTCTGCCAATCAAAGAGCCTATGCCGAAATTGCCGATCAGTACCACATAGCGCCGCTCTCTCGACTGGATTGAAGGATAATGACCTGAAATGCAGTAAAATGGCGGGAAATTCCAGGTTAACCAGGGGTGACTGCCTATGAGCAGATACCGGATCGAGCGCAAAACGCTGTCCGAACAGGTCGCTGAACAGCTTGAAGCGGAGATTCTCGAGGGGCGGCTGAGTGAAAATGATCAACTGCCTTCAGAGAGGGAGTTGATGGAGCAGTTTGGTGTTGGCAGACCCGCGGTGCGTGAAGCGCTGTTCCACCTGCAACAGCTAGGGCTTATCGCGATAAACAGTGGTACCCGTGCCAGGGTTATTCGTCCCACCGCCGAGGCGGTGATGGCCAGACTTTCCGGGGTAACCCGGCAGCTGCTTGCTAAGCCTGATGGCCAGCAGTACTTTCAAGAAGCGCGAGCCATGTTCGAGATTTCGTTGGCTCGCTACGCCGCTAGCCATGCCAGCGAAGAGGATTTGGCCAGGTTACGGGACGCCTTGGCAGACAATCGCGATGCCATCGGCGATGAAGCACGCTTCAAGCGTTCCGATAACGACTTTCATGGCGTGTTGGCGAGCATTGGTCGCAACCCCATTTTCGATGCCATCCACGTGGCGCTATCGGAATGGTTGGATGACCGACGTGCCCAGGTGCTGCAACAGAAGGATGAAGATAAAGCCGCCACCGCCGCGCATACTGAGATTATCGAGGCCATTGAGTCGCGTGATCCAGACGCCGCCGAGGCGGCGATGCGCCGTCATTTAGAACGCCACTACGGCACTTACATGCAGCTTAAAAAGCGCCTGGCACCCAAGCCTGATTGATACGGCCTGCCACACGAGCTTTGCATGCAATAAAAACCTGGCCCGCTTAAAAGCGGGCCGCTTTTTTGGAAGCATGGTTTTTCGGTGCGAAGCGTTTCGGTGTGTGGCTTTTCAGAGCACGGCTTTTCAGAGCAGGGCTTTTCAAAGCATTGTGATTGGAGCGTCTTGGGTAATGCTATAGCGACACCCCGCGTTTCCAGGGAATGAAATCGTACTGAGCAAGTTCCACCGCACGCGGCCTATAGCGCCCTGACGCTGTTTCGATACACATTTCTAGCAAGCGGTCGGCCAGCTCGCCGATCTCTACCTCGCCACGAATGATCGGGCCCGCATCGAAGTCAATGACGTCGCTCATGCGCGTGGCAAGCGCACTGTTGCTGGCGATTTTAAGTACCGGCGTGACTGGGTTCCCAGTCGGTGTGCCAAGTCCTGTGGTGAACATGATCAGATTGGCACCGGAGCCGGCAAGTGCAGTGGTTGATTCCACGTCGTTGCCGGGTGTGCACAGAAGACTCAGCCCTGCGCGTGTTTGTGGTTCGGTATAGTCGAGTACGTCGACCACCGGGCTGTCACCGCCTTTCTTAGCGGCACCGGCGGACTTCATAGCATCAGTGATTAGGCCGTCACGGATATTGCCAGGTGACGGGTTCATAGAGAAGTCGGCGCCAACCAGCGCCGCGTGACGCTGATAGGCTTCCATCAGCTCGCTGAAGCGTTGGGCGACTGCATCGTCACTGCAACGGGCGACAAGCTCGTGTTCCACGCCACATAGCTCCGGGAACTCGCTTAAGATGCCGCTGCCGCCCAGCGCCACTAAGCGATCTATCACCGCACCTACCAGCGGATTGGCGGAAAGCCCTGAAAAACCGTCCGAACCACCGCATTCCACCCCGATGCTGAGCTTCGACAATGGCGCCGGGGCACGCTGGACTTGGTTGGCAGTGGCTAGCCCATCGAAGATAGTGGTTAGTGACTCGCGAATCAGTGCTTGCTCACTTTGACTGGCCTGCTGTTCGAGATAGTGCACTGGCTTCAGCCCTTCGGGATCGCGCGTCTCGATGGCCGCCTTGATCATGTCGATCTGCGCCTTCTGGCAGCCAAGGCTCAAGACCGTGGCACCGGCCACGTTGGGGTGGCAGATATACCCAGCGAGCAATTGGCAGAGCGCTTGGGCGTCGCCATCTGTGCCACCGCAGCCCAGGGTATGAGTCAGAAATCGAACCCCATCGACATTCGGAAACAGTCGTTCACGGGGTGGCGGTGATTGCGCAGCTGCATCGCCATGCAGAAGCTTGCGGGCCAGCTGCTTATAGTCGCGGTAGGGGTCTTCGCCAAGGGCGTCAGCGACGCACTGGCGCAGCACCTCAATATTGCGGTTTTCACAGAACACCAGCGGTACCACCAGCCATACGTTGGCGGTGCCGACTTGGCCGTTCGGGCGGTGGTAACCATCGAAGGTGGCTCCCTGAAAATGCGCTACATCCGGCGCCTGCCAACTGCCGCGTTTCGCCTGAGGCGTTGAGCTGGCGGTACTGTGTTCTACGTTCTCGGTGGTAATGGCCGCACCTTGGGCGATGGGGCGGGTAGCACGCCCCACAGTCACCCCATACATGATCACGCTGTCCCCGTGCTCAAGGGCCGCGAGGGTGAACTTGTGCTTGTGACGAACCGCCTCGGTGAGGGCGATGCGCTGGTCGTTGTCGGCGACGATGGTGCCGGCAGGAAGATCCTTCAAGGCGACACGTACATTGTCGGCGGCATGCACACGCAGGGAGTCTTGCTGGCCGCTGTCACTGACGATGGTTTGGCTCATGAGGAAGATCTCTGTATGGATAGTCGAGGCGTGTCACTGATTTCGATCATCGCTTTAACTACGCCGGTGGCTGGCGTGCACCAGGCGGGCATCCGCTCGGGCACATCGGCCAGTTCAGCACGGTGAGTGATCATGGCATCGACCTTCAGACGACCACTTTCCATCAAGTGGGTCACGTGATCGAAATCAGCACGCGTAGCGTTGCGGCTGGCTATTAGGGTCAGCTCCTTGCGGTGGAAGTCAGGGTCGTGGAAGCTGATATCAGACTTGACGATGCTCACCAGTACATAACGCCCAGCTTGCCCCAATAGATCGAATCCGGCCTGCATGGCGGCGGGACTGCCGGTGGCATCGAACGCCACATCGGCGAGCTCATCATCGCTCAAGGCCTTGAGAGCGGCATTGATGTCGTCTTCGCTGGGGTTCAGGGTCATTTCAATGCCGAGCTTATCGCGGCAGAAGGCCAAGCGCTCGGCGTTGGTGTCAATCACTACCACCCGCGCACCGCACTCACGCGCAAACTGGGCTACTCCCATGCCGATGGGCCCAGCGCCGGTCACTATCGCCAGTTCGTCCTGGACTAGCCCACTACGGCGCACCGCATGGGCGCCGATAGCCATGCACTCGACCAGCGCCAGTTGATCAAGTTCTAGGGTTTCGGAAACCACCAGATGGTTGAGGGGAACCGCCAGGGTGTCACACATGCCGCCATCCCGGTGAACTCCGATGACTTGTATCCGCTGGCAGCAATTGCTGTGTCCTTTGCGACAGGCGCGGCACTGACCGCAGTGCAGATAGGGAATCACATAGGCGCGCTGCCCAATCAGCTTGGGGTCACCCTCGCTACCCACCTCGATGATTTCACCGGCCAGTTCATGACCCAGTACGCGTGGATAGCTGAAGTAGGGCTGATTGCCGCCGTAGGCGTGTATATCGGTGCCGCACACACCGATACGACGAATTCTCAGCAGCGCTTCCCCTTTGCCGCAGCGGGGGGGATCGCGATGTTCAAGAGCCATGTAACCCGGTTCGGCACATACGACAGTTCGCATCTTGGCCTCCTGGCTCAGCGTTTCTGGTCGGCTACGACGGTCTGCTGCTGCTCACCCAGCCCCTGGATACCCAGGCGCATACGTTGGCCAGGTTTGAGGTAGACCGGCGGCTGTTGCCCCATGCCGACACCGGGCGGGGTGCCAGTGGAGATCACATCACCTGGCTGTAGGCTCATAAAGCGGCTCAGGTAGCTGATCAGAAACGGGATCTGATAGACCATGGTGCGGGTGTTGCCATCCTGGTAGCGCTTACCATCCACGTCGAGCCACATGTCGAGCTGATGGGGGTCTGTAACCTCGTCGGGCGTGACAAGCCACGGACCCAGGGGGCCGAAGGTGTCGCAGCCCTTGCCTTTATCCCAGGTGCCGCTGCGTTCGAGCTGGAACTCGCGCTCGGAGACATCGTTGATCACACA
This sequence comes from Halomonas sp. FeN2, assembly GCF_020595105.1. Classification (NCBI taxonomy): domain Bacteria; kingdom Pseudomonadati; phylum Pseudomonadota; class Gammaproteobacteria; order Oceanospirillales; family Halomonadaceae; genus Halomonas; species Halomonas sp. FeN2. Next base: position 1,614,954 of record NZ_CP074200.1, on the reverse strand, counting down.
GAAGCCAGCAACGTGCTGCATGGCATCGGCTTCTACGATGTAACGCCCAGCCTTGCCGATCACGACACCCAGCTCCACTTCCCAGTCGGTTTTCTCGGAATCACGCGGGATAATCACCTCGTCATTGGGGCCGCAAATGGCGCTGGTCCATTTATTGAAAATCACCGGCTCCGGGGGAACCTGAGCGCCGGTTTCGGCGGCGTGGTCAGAGTAGTTAAGACCAATGCAGATGAACTTGCCCACGCCAGCAACGCAGGGGCCGATACGCGTATCGGCGGGCACTTCGGGCAGACTCGATGGATCAAGCGCAGCAAGCGCTTCGAGGGCGTGGCGGTCGAGAGCTTCTCCGGCCAGATCGGTGACATGCGCTGACAGGTCGCGAATCACTCCGTTGTCGTCCAACAAGCCGGGCTTTTCATGGCCGCGGGGGCCGAAGCGTAAAAATTTCATTGATCCGTTCCTTTGTGGTTCAGAAAATTAGCTTTAAGCGCTAGTTGCTAAGAATTAGTTGCTAAGAGTTAGTTGTCTTACAAACCGACATCGCATTGGAGATGGGGAGCTCGGCGCTCACTCGGTCAGATCAGCCAGCCACCATCAATGATCTGGGTGGTACCGGTGGTATAACTAGACTCATCGGCAGCTAAATAGAGGGCCAAGGCAGCAATTTCTTCAGGGTTGCCCAGTCGCCCCTGGGGCTGACGGGCGATGAACTCGGCGTAGACATCCCCCTCCTTGCGCCCCTGTCGCTTGGCTTGTTCGCCAATGCGCTGGCGTAACGAAGGTGAGTCCACCGTGCCGGGGCAGATGGCGTTGCAGCGAATTCCCTGCCCGATGTAGTCGGCGGCCACTGATTTAGTCAGGCCAATTACCGCCGCCTTGGTAGTGCCGTATGCGCAGCGGTTGGGCACGCCTTTGAGGCTTGAGGCCACCGAAGCCATATTGATGATACTGCCGCCGCCGTTGTTGAGCATGGCCGGCAGCAAGGCGCGCGTCATGCGCATCATCGCCATCACATTGAGTGATAGCGATAACTCCCAGTCGTCATCGCTACCTTCCAGTAGCGAGCCGTTGGCCACAAAGCCAGCGCAGTTGAAGAGGATGTCGACGGCGCCCAGCTCAGCGGCTAATGCGTCAATGGCGGCGGTATCCAGCACATCGAGCTGGCGCGTGTTGATGCCAGGTGTCGCGGCCAGCTCTTCGAGGCTTTGGGTGTTGATGTCTGTGGCAATGACCCGCGCTCCTTCTGCGGCAAAGTGCAGTGCCGTAGCCCGGCCAATTCCTTGGCCTGCAGCGGTAATTAGAGCCGTCTTGTCTTTAAGTCGCATGGCGGTTCCCGGTGTGGTTGTTGTTGATCCGGTACTGCTGTTGATCCTATTAGCGCCCCTTGATGGTCTATTGCATTAGCCACTGCGTCAGTGGCGGTAATTACCTTTATGACGAAAGTCATATGGTATGACAGGATGCTAGGATGATGTTTGTCTAAGTATGGCCTAGATGATGGCAGTTGCCAATATTCTGCAAGTCATCATGAAACGCAAAAGGGACGGCCGAAGCCGTCCCTTTAAATACTCATGAATGAGTTTATTTTAAATGCTTGATAACGGGAGAGGTTCCAGCATTGAAGTGATCAGTCCGTCATAGACGACTCAGCAATGCGCTGAAACTCAGCCACTAGATCTTCACCAATACGCGGGGCCCACTCTTCGTAAACCGGCTCTACGGCTTCCTGGAAGGCGGCAATTTGCTCGTCATCAAGGCGGGTGATTTGCATACCACGCTCTTCAAGTTGATCCCGAGCCCAGTCGTCGTACTCGCTGGAAAGCTGGATTTCATAATCGGCAGCCTGCAGCGCCGCTTCCTGAACAAGCTCCTGATACTCAGGGTCGAGGCGATCCCAGGTACGCTGAGAGATCATCTTGATGAAGGGAGTGTAAACATGGCGGGTTTCGGAGCCGTAGTCCTGCACCTCATAGAAATTGGAGGTCAGAATGGTGCTCCAAGGGTTCTCCTGGCCATCGACCACGCCTTGTTCCATGGCGGAGAAGAGCTCACCAAATGCCATCGGGGTCGGGTTGGCGCCCAGTGCTTCCCAAATAGCTAAGTGCACCGGGTTTTCCATGGTGCGAATTGATAGACCGCGAACGTCTAGGCCCGCCACATCCTCTGGAGAGGAGACTTCCCGCGCGCTATTGGAGAGCTGACGAAAGCCATTCTCAGAAAATGCTAAGGCTTTGATGCCGCTACCATCGAAGGCGTCTAGCATTTCCTGAGCAGCATCGCTACGCATGGCCTCAATAGCCGCTTCCCGGGTAGGTAGCAAGAAGGGAAGGTCGAAAACTGCCAGCTCCTCAACGTAGCCGGTAGCGGGTGAAGAAGAGGGATAAGTCATATCCAGCGTGCCGGTCTGCAGCATTTCCATCATCTGCACATCGTCGCCAAGCTGGCTGTTAGGGAAGATATTAACGCTGATGCGGCCTTCGCTGCGCTGGTTAAGAATATCCGCGAAGTACTGGCTGGAGATGTACTGGGGCGAACTTTCCGCTAAGCCTAGCCCCATACGCAGGGTGACGCTGCCGTGGTCACCCACTATATCGCCATCAATCGCTGGCGGGTCAGATAGATCAGGGGTTTGCGCATTGGCGATACCTGAACTGAGCAGCGTAGCGCCGGTTATTAATAGAGTACGTTTCCAAAGGTGGTGCATAGTCGTCACTCTCCTGGCGAGCTACAGACCGCTTCGCTAAGGGTGTCTTCCAAGCGGACTGCAGCGTGGTTAATTGTTGTTGTGTAAACGGCGCTCGCTTCTAGAGGTGTGAGCGCCGCAACCCTTAGGTGAATGTCTAATGTTTTCAATATATGTTCAACATATACTTTTGTATGTATCGACGTCGCAGGGAAGAAAGCGTACCGTCATGCCAACTCTCCCCTACACTTTAGGGAGCTTACTTAATCGATAATGTCGGTGGGGCAGTTTCAGTGTCTACGCGCCGACTGACTTTTATATTTACTTTAGGCGTGGAGCGGAACCATGGCCAATTTTCAGCGAATAACGCCTGAGCAGTTACGTTCACGTTACTGGTTCGATAACCCTGATCACCCTGGAACCACGGCGCTGTGCATCGAGCGCTACCTTAATTACGGCATTACCCTGGACGAGCTGACCAGCGGCAAGCCGATTATCGGTATTTGCCAGTCGGGCTCTGATTTAACCCCGTGCAACCGCCACCACATCGACCTGGTCAAACGGGTGAAAGACGGCATTCGCGCGGCGGGCGGTGTGCCGTTTGAATTCCCCATGCATCCCATCCATGAGAACGTGCGGCGCCCCACCGCCGCGCTGGATCGTAATCTCGCGTATCTAGGCATCGTTGAAGTGCTGCACGGCTATCCGTTGGATGGTGTGGTACTGACCACTGGCTGCGACAAGACCACCCCGGCGGCGTTGATGGCCGCTGCAACGGTGAATATCCCCGCCATCGTGCTGTCCGGCGGGCCGATGCTCAACGGCTGGCGCGGCGCTGAGCGGGTGGGCTCGGGCACCATCATCTGGGAGCTACGCAAGCGCCTGGCGGCGGGGGATATCGACTACGCCGAGTTTCTCTCCCGCGCCAGCGATTCGGCGCCATCGATCGGCCACTGCAATACCATGGGCACGGCGTCCACCATGAACTCCATGGCCGAAGTGCTGGGCATGAGCTTACCCGGCTCGGCGGTGATACCCGCACCCTATAAAGAGCGCGCGATGGTGGCTTTTGATACCGGCACGCGGATTGTCGATATGGTCTGGGAAGACCTGCGCCCGCTGGATATTCTGACCCGCGAAGCGTTTGAGAACGCCATTGTGGCCTGCTCGGCCTTGGGTGGTTCTTCAAACGCGCCGGTGCACATCAATGCAATTGCTCGCCATGCGGGTATTGAACTGGATAACGACGACTGGCAGCGCCTGGGCCATGAAATCCCGCTGCTGGCCAACGTGATGCCTGCCGGTGCCTTCCTGTGCGAAGAGTTCTACCGCGCCGGGGGAGTGCCTGCGATTCTCCACGAGTTACAAACGGCGGGTAAACTGCACGGCGATGCGCTGACGGTCAATGGCCGCTCCATAGGCGATAATCTGCAGGGCCGCGAAACTCAAGACCCCGATGTGATTTGTCGCTATAACGACCCATTGGTGAGCCACGCAGGCTTCCTCAATCTCAAGGGCAACCTGTTCGACTCGGCGTTGATGAAAACCAGCGTGATCTCGCGGGATTTCCGCGAGCGCTTCCTCAATGACCCCAACGACCCTGAAGCCTTTGAAGGCAAGGTGGTGGTCTTCGATGGCTCCGAGGATTACCACGCCCGTATCGACGACCCGGCGCTGAACATTGATTCACGCACCATTCTGGTAATGCGCGGAGCAGGCCCCGTAGGCCACCCTGGCGGTGCGGAAGTGGTCAATATGCAGCCACCGGAGGCGCTGATCAAACAGGGCATCGAATCGCTACCGTGCCTGGGCGATGGCCGCCAGTCGGGCACTTCCGGCTCGCCGTCGATTCTCAACGCCTCTCCAGAAGCAGCCACCGGCGGTGGCCTGGCGCTACTGGAGAGCGGCGATCGGCTGCGGGTCGATCTTAAGCGTGGCGAGGTACAGCTACTGATCGAGGATAGTGAGTTGGAAGCGCGCCGCGAGCGTTTAGCCCAGCTGGGCGGGTACCGCTACCCAGGTCACCAGACTCCCTGGCAGGAGATTCAGCGCAGCATGGTCGAACCGTTGGATCGCGGTATGACGCTAGAACCCGCCACCAAATATCGCGATGTGGCCCGCCAGCATCCGCCCAGGGATAATCATTAAAGAGGCGAGCACTTAGATGAGTCGTTGGAGTACCTTGTCGCACCGCCAGCAGGGCCTGCTACTGACCGGTGGTGGCGCGATGATCATGGCGCCGGATGCCTTGCTGATTAAGGTAGCCGACCTGCCAGATGCAGAAATTTTGATGTGGCGCGGCTTTCTCTCTGGGCTGGGATTTTTGCTGATTGCCCTGCTGCGCTATGGGCGCGGCATCCTGGCGGCCTATCGGCGCTGCGGCTGGACGGGCATCGCCGTCGCGCTGCTGTTCAGCCTGACCACCTGTGGCTTTGTGCTGGGCAACCAGTACACCAAGGCGGGCAACGTGTTGATGATCCTTGCCAGTTCGCCGTTAATCGCGGCCGTGCTCTCCTGGATCATCCTCAAAGAGCGCCTGTCCAGGCGTACCTGGCTGGCGATATTGCTGTGTATGGCGGGTGTCGCCATGATTGCTCTCGATGATGCAGGGGCCGGTTCCTGGATCGGCAATGCGTTCGCCTTGATGGCGGCAACAACCCTGGCGATTAACTTTACCCTCTGCCGTACGCGTCCGGGCGTGGATATGAGCCCGATGCTGGTGTTTAACGGCCTGATTGTTGGCAGCACTGCTGGGCTGTTTTGGCTGGCGGGGAGCGAACCCGCACTGCCCGCTGTTAACCAGCTGGCTGTGGTGATCCTGCTCTGCCTGATTATTGTGCCCTGCGGCGTGACGCTGCTGCAGCGCGGACCACTCTACCTGCCCTCCGCTGAGGTGGGCCTACTGATACTGCTGGAAGTGGTGCTGGGCACGCTTTTGGCCTGGTGGATCCTGGCGGAGCAGCCCGCGCCGATGGCCATGGTAGGCGGCGTGCTGGTGTTGGGTACTTTGGGTGCCAAGGGTCTCTATGAGCGGCGCTTAGAGCTAAGGATGCGCGCCGGACTCGAACCTTCGCCATCGGTAACAGTAGACCGGTCAAGTACGTTATGATTGACAGGAATCGAAATAGGGTCTTATCGCAGTGACGTCATCTCCCAGCAAGCCAGCCGCTCGCCCCAGTATCGCCGAACATCTTGCCGAGGAGATCTTCGGTGGGCGCTACCACCCCGGTGATCTCGTGCCTCGGGAAATGGATCTATGCGAGCGATTCGCCATTAACCGCTCAGCGGTGCGCAGTGATCTGCGCCAACTGGTCGATGCCGGTATTATCGAGCGTATCTCCGGCCACGGATCCAGGGTGCGTGAGTACTCCGAGTGGCATATTCTCGACGCCCAGGTGACCGACTGGTTAACCCGCTACGCAGCGCCCAACCCAGACATTCAGCGTGAAATCCTCGCCTTCCGCCTTGACGTTGAACCCTATGTGGCGATGACCGCCGCCAAGCGCGCCAAGGCGCGGGATTTGGTTGCTATCGAAGAGGCGTTCGAAGGGCTGGGGCAGAATCTGCGCAATGCCACCTGCGAAGAGGAGCGACGGCTGCACAGCGAGTGCGATGTCGCCTTTCACGAAGCTATCTTTAAGGCGACCCACAATATCGTCTGGGCGCAGCTATCGCATATCCTGCGGCCCTCCATCTATATGCTGATCTCCATGTCCAATGAGAACGCCCCGGATCCTGAAGAGAGCCTTGAGCGCCACCGCCAGCTGATGGAGAGCATTCGGCTACGCCGCCCTCGGGAGGCGTTTTTAGCGTCCCAAGCGGTTTTGGCGGGCACCGCCGCCGCGTTGGGGCTTGAGCACAGCGTCAGTTCATTGGGGCTCAGCGTTGAGCTGCCCCACACCTCTTCCTGACCCCATTTTCAATGGTAAATAACAAAGGCAAGCGTATGTCTGACTTCAACCTCGGCTTAGTGGGCGTGGGCAAAATCGTCCGCGACCAACACCTCCCGGCCATAGCCGCCACCCCAAACTGCCATCTTGTCGCCACGGCGGATCCCTACGCCTCGCTGCCGGATCTACCCGGCTATCAAGACCTGGAATCGATGCTAGACGCCCACCCTGAAATCACCGCTGTCTCAATCTGCACGCCGACACATCTGCGCTATTCTCAGGCGCGGGCGGCGCTGATGCGAGGCAAGCACGTGCTGCTTGAGAAACCACCGGGGGCAACGTTAAGCGAAGTGGAGGACTTGATTGCCTGTGCCAAAGAACAGGGCGTTAGCCTATTTGCAGCCTGGCACTCGCGGTTTGCCCCCGGCGTGGCCCAAGCCCAGCAGTGGCTTGCCGAACGGCAGGTACAGCGGGTAGAGATCGAGTGGAAGGAGGATGTGCGGGTATGGCATCCAGGCCAGGCGTGGATCTGGCAGCCCGGTGGCATGGGAGTTTTTGATCCCGGTATCAATGCGCTGTCAATTGCGACTGAAATCCTGCCCCAACCGTTCTTTCTGCAACAGGCGCGGCTGCTGGTGCCGAGCAATGCGCAAACCCCAATTGCGGCAAAGTTATCCTTTACCGACCCAGAAGGGGCGGCGATCGAGGCCGATTTCGACTTCCTGCAAAGTGGCCCGCCGACCTGGGATATGCATATCGATAGCGATGGCAGCCGCTTGAGTCTCACCCAGGGTGGCTGTCGATTGGTCATCGACGATGAACTGATCATTGAAGAGGAGGAGCGCGAGTATCAAGGTTTATATGCGCGCTTTGCCGAGCTGATCGCAAACAAGCGCAGCGAGGTGGATGTTGCCCCGCTGCGCCAGGTCGCCGATGCGTTTCTATACGGTCATCGTGAAACCACCGACGCCTTTATCGAGTAACGCCAGTTATTCACGCTTGCCATCGACCAAGCGTGATACTCCACAAGGGTTACCGTCACGGATCGCTTCGGGCAGTAATCCTTCCGGCAGCGCTTGGTAGCATACCGGGCGCAGGAAGCGGAAAATGGCCGCGCTACCTACTGAGGTCGTGCGTGAATCCGAGGTTGCTGGGAAGGGGCCGCCATGTACCATGGCGTGGCACACTTCTACACCCGTCGGCCAGCCGTTGGCTAGAATACGGCCCGCCTTGCGCTCCAGCGTCGGCAGTAGTTGCTTGGCTGTCGCCAAGTCACCGTCATCCATCTGTAGCGTAATGGTGAGCTGGCCTTCCAACTGAGCAGCCACACGCGCCACTTCCTGGGCGTCCGCACAGGCGATCACCAACGAAGTTGAACCAAACACCTCTTCTTGAAGGGCGGGGTCGTTGAGGAATGCCTCGGCCTGGGTAACGAACAGTCCCGCCTGGCAAGGGTTCGCTGTTTCACCCGCTTGACCACGTGCGATCTCGGTGACCTTGGCGTGGTTGGCGAGCCGATCAACACCCTGTTGGTAAGCGTCGTGAATGCCCGGCGTCAGCATGGTTTGCGCAGCGCTGGCCTTGACCGCTTCACCGGCCGCTTCAACGAAGGCATCCAGCTCCGGGCCCTGAATCGCAATCACCAACCCAGGGTTGGTGCAGAACTGCCCGGCGCCCATGTTAAGTGAGCCGACAAACCCTTCGGCAATCGCTTTACCGCGTGCCTTGAGGGCTTCCGGCAGCAGAAAGACCGGATTGATCGAGCTCATCTCGGCGTAAACGGGGATTGGCTGTGGCCGCGCCTGGGCAGTGGCCATGAGTGCCGTGCCGCCATTGCGTGAACCGGTGAAGCCCACCGCCTGGATGCGCGGGTCAGCGACCAGTGCCTGGCCGATGTCGCGGCCTGAGCCAAACAGTAGTGAGAAAACGCCTTCAGGCAGGTTGCACTTGGCAACGGCGCGTTGAATGGCACGACCCACCAGCTCAGACGTTCCGGGATGGGCAGAGTGGCCCTTGACCACAACCGGGCAGCCAGCCGCCAGTGCTGAGGCAGTATCGCCACCGGCCACACTAAAGGCGAGCGGGAAGTTGCTGGCGCCAAATACCGCCACCGGGCCCAGCGCGATATGGCGCTGGCGCAGGTCGGCACGCGGCAGCGGCTCACGATCCGGCAGGGCGGGATCGATGCGCACATCGAGCCACTCGCCAGCCCGCACCACGTTGGCGAACAAGCGTAGCTGACCGCAGGTGCGGCCACGTTCGCCCTGCAGACGGGCTTCGGGGAGGCCGGTTTCGGCGACGCCACGCTCGGTTAGCTCTTCGCCGATGGCCTCGATCTCGCTGGCAATGGTTTCGAGGAAAACGGCCCGCTCTTCAAGCGAGGTTTCGCGGTAAGTGGCGTACGCCGCTTCGGCGAGTTCGCACGCTTGCTCGACTTCCGCTTTGCTGCCGCCGGGGTAAGCGGGCGCGAGGGTCTCGCCGGTGGCGGGATTCACCGCTTGAATGTCAGCCTGTTGGCCGCTGATGGCCTGCTGGCCAATAAGTAGTTTGCCTTCCAGAGTCATGCAACCTCCTGCTGGTGTAAAAATGCGGGTGTTAAAGCGATTTTACGCTGATGGCCCGAGCGTCTGTTTCCAACCGTAGCGGGTTGCGCAGTGCGCGGCCAAATTCATTGATTTTGATCTCAAAACGATCGCCTTCGCGCACCTTAATGCCGTCGGCGAAGCTCAGCGTCGCGGTGCCGAAAAAGTGTACATGCACATCGCCGGGGCGTCGGAAGCCCGGGTATTTAAAATGGTGATACTCCAGATTGGCCAGACTGTGAGCCATATTGGCCTCACCGGTCAAAAAGGGTTTTTCCCACAGTGTTTCGCCACTACGCTGGATTCGGCTGGTGCCTTCGAGATTTTCTGGCAGTTCGCCGATCAAAAGCTCGGGACCAAAGCTGCAGGCGCGTAGCTTGGAATGGGCTAGCCACAGGTAGTTGAAGCGCTCGGTCACGTGGTCAGAAAACTCGTTGCCGATGGCGTAGCCGACCCGCCAGGGCTGGCCGTCATCACCAATCACATAGAGGCCCGCTAGCTCAGGCTCCTCGCCTGCATCTTCGGCGAAGGCGGGGGATGGAATCTCTGCTTCTGGCGCCACCACGCACTGGCCGTCTCCCTTATAGAACCACTCAGGCTGGGCACCAAGCTGGCCTGCGTCGGGTTTGCCGCCCTCTACGCCGAGCTTGAACATGCGCATGGAGTCGGTCATGTCTTCTTCAGCAGCTTGGGCTTTAGCATGCATCGCCGAGCGCGTGTCGGCACTGCCCAGGTGGGTAAGGCCGGTGCCGGTGACCAGGCAGTGGGCCGGGTCAGTATGCGTTAATGGAGGCAACAGCTGCTTGGCATCGACCAGCGCTTGATAATCCAGGCGCGTGTCGGTCAGCGCTTCCGTCAGCATGTCGCTAAGCGGCTTACCGGCGCTAATGGCCCGGTTGGCCAGGGTGTAGGTATCACAGTCGAGCAGTCTTACCTGCTCTTCACTCTCGACCAGAGCGGCGCGAACCTGGCCCTGGTGGTCACACTGAATCAGTCGCATGGTGGTCTCCTCATGAAGCCAGTTTTGTCGTTATCAGAGCGGCCAAATGGCCAGTTGCGGCCACATCAATAGCGCCGCGAGTATGCACAGCTGAATGGCCATAAAGGGCAGTACGGACAAATAGATATCCTTCAGGCTGATATCCGGCGGTGCTACGCTTTTAAGGTAGAAGGCGGCCGGCCCGAAGGGCGGCGACAGGAACGATACCTGCATATTCACGGCGAAGAGAATGCCGAACCAGATCGGGTCGAAACCGAGCTGGATAACGATAGGCAGAAAGATGGGCAGGGCCAGCATGGCGATCCCGATCCAGTCGAGGAACAGCCCGAGCACCAGCATGATCGCCATCATCACAAGTATGATCACAATCGGCGCGACGTCGAGCCCGAGAATCAGGCTCGAAACAAAGCGATTGCCGCCCATCAAGTTATAGACGCCCACCAGGGCGGCGGCACCTATGCCGATCCAAATGATCATGCCGCAGGTGTTCATGGTCTGACCCAGACTATGGTGCAGCATGCCGGGAGAAAACTCGCCGCGCACAATGGTCGCCAGCAGTACGCCGAAGACACCCATGGCGGCTGCTTCGGTGACCGAGGCGATACCACCGTAGATAGTGCCCAGTACTAAAAAGGCAATCAGGCCGGGCAGCAGAATGGCTTTCACTGCCTCCAGCTTACTGGCGAAAGGGTTATCCTCAGTGTCTTTATCCAACGGAGGGCCTAGCGCGGGATTCCTCAGGCAGCGCACCAGTACATAGGCAATGTAGGAGCCCATTAGAATGACTGCTGGGGTTACGGCCGCAGCAAACAGGTCTGCAATCGATACGCTGGCGATCAGGCCGTAGATAATCAGCACGATGGAGGGCGGCATCATGGTGCCCAAGGCGCCACCGGCACACACCACCCCGATGGACAGGTGCTTGTCATAGCCCAGGCGCAGCATTTGCGGCAGCGCCAGAATCCCCAGCAGCACGATTTCACCACCGATGATGCCCGAAAGGGCGGCCAGGAAGAACGCCACGACGATGGTCTGCACCGCCACGCCACCTGGCAGGCGACCGGCGAAGACGCGCATGGCGTTGAACAGGTCTTTGGCGATGCCGGAGCGATCCAGCAGTGATGCCATCAATACGAACATGGGCACCGCCACCAGCGAATACTCGGTGATAAACCCATAGACCCGGCTGGTGACCAGCGGCAGTGCCGCCTCGCCGAACCAGCCGAAGGTGAAGGCCATGGCCACCAAACCAGTGATAAACGCCAGCGGTAGACCAGTGACCAGCAGCGCAAAAATCGCCCCGACCATGAGGATCGTAGCGGTTGAAATATCCATCAGCGCGCCTCCTCGGAGCGGGGTTTCGCCTTAATCGATTGCCAAAGATGCAGTGTGGCCTGCAGTGCCATCAACGTCAGGGCAAACAGAATCATGCCCTTGACCATGGCCGGAAAAGGTGGATTCCAGGAGGTGCCGGAGCGCTCCAGCGACCATTCGCCAAGCGGGTTATGTGACGCTCCCCAAAACATATGAAAAGCGGCGTAACTCATTGTCAGGCAAAAAATCAGGGTGAGCAGATCGTTGAAACGATCCATCCAGCATTTCAAGCGGGGGCCGGCGCTGTCGTACAGCACCTTGACGCGAATATGGCTATTGCGCGCCATGGCCGCAGGGCCACCCAGTACAAAGATAACGGCGATCAGAAATACCACGGTTTCGTGAACCCAGGAGGTGGGGTTATTGAACCCGTAACGCATGAATACCTCGATGACGCTGATGCCCATCGCTACCAGCACCAACCAGGAAACGGCGCGGCCACCCCGTGCCACCAGGCGGTCTAACGCATTACGTTCAGGTGCGATCTCCTCCACCGTTTCGAGGATCTCAGGAAGATCATGGGTGGGTGGGGAACGGTATTGATTGTCAGGTGTTTTTTGAGACATGGCGCGACTCTACGCGCATCGCTCGGGATGCTTCCCGAGCGATGCGTTGGTTAGGTTAATGAAGCAACGTTGAGAGCAGAGCGTTAAAGCAGATTGCGTGAGCGCAAAAAGGCGGTCGCGGAATCATAAACCTTCTGGGTCATTTCATTTTCACCCGCCCACTCTTGCCACTCCTGCTCAGCCGCGATGCGGAATTTCTGACGCTCTTCTTCAGGCAAGTTGAAGGGGTGAACATCTGGGTCATCCTGAAGCCGTTGCAGGGTCTCAATATCCTGCTCCTTGAGCCGGGCGATCAGGTCGTAGGCCATGCCATCAAAAGCGGTATTTAGGGTCGTCTGTAGCTCCTCGGGCAAGCCATCCCAGATGTCTTTGTTGATCGACACAGCGATCATGGGCATGGAGTGGAAGCCAGGATAGAGCGGGTAGGGGGCGAAAGCGTGCAGACCCATAGCGTCGTTGTTCGAGAGCACAGTGGAGTCCGCGGCATCAATCACGCCTTTTTCCAGACCGGTATACACCTCAGAGCCCGGCAGGTTGACAGGCGTGGCGCCAATGCGCTCGAAGATGTTGTAGACCATACCTTGGGGAGCACGGATTTTTAGCCCTTCAAAATCAGCGATGGATTCGATGGGAACCGTGGAAGGCACAGACTCCAATGGGAAGGTCGCCGCACTGATCAAATGCGCACCGTATGGCTCGACCAGTTCGTTGTAGAGCTCTTCACCGCCGCCGTACTTCATGTACTCAAGGAAGTCATAGGGGTTTTGCCACGCGCCGACAAGATTGCCGAGCATGCCGAAGGCGGGGTCCTGGCCTGAGAAGTAGCTGGGATCAGTCATGTGGCCTTGCAAGATGCCGGCACTAACGGCTGTCAGCGTTTCGGTGGGGCCCACCACTGAATTAATCGGCATTACCTCGATCTCGACACGACCATCGGTCATTGCCGTGATTTTCTCAGCCCACTCCTGCTTGATCTTAAAGCTGGGTTCGCCCGAGGTTTCTGACGCTTGAAATTTCCATTCGTACTCAGCTGCCTGGGCCGCGGAGAGACCTAGCAGTAGTACGGAACCGGTGAGTATTGAACTGTATTTCGATTTGAGCATGGCACTATTCCTCAAGATTGTTGTTGTGAAGAGCGTGGTGGTTAAGGGTGTGATGCAACGGGCCAATAACCCGTGTGGAAGGGTAATGTTGAACATTAAGAGCAATTGTTCAACATATACTTTTGTATGGTCGACTAGATTGGCGAGGTAGTTTAGTGTCTTGCGCATTCAACAACTGCTCTCGACGCAACGCTTAGGTCGTCAGCCGTCACCAAACTAAAACAAGGAGTTAACCCCATGGGCCAACGTCAACGTCCGCTGCGCAGTGCTGAATGGTTTGGTACGGCCGATAAGAACGGTTTTATGTACCGTAGTTGGATGAAAAACCAGGGGATTCCCGACCATGAGTTCCAGGGCAAGCCGATCATCGGTATCTGCAACACCTGGTCGGAGCTGACGCCCTGCAACGCCCACTTCCGCAAATTGGCGGAACACGTGAAGCAGGGCATCCTGGAGGCGGGCGGCTATCCGGTGGAGTTTCCGGTGTTTTCCAACGGCGAATCCAACCTGCGTCCCACGGCCATGTTCACCCGCAACCTGGCCAGCATGGACGTGGAAGAAGCCATTCGCGGCAACCCCATGGATGGCGTGGTACTGCTGGTGGGCTGCGATAAAACCACCCCGGCGCTGCTGATGGGCGCGGCAAGCTGCGATATTCCCACCATCGTGGTCACTGGCGGGCCGATGCTCAACGGCAAGCACAAGGGCAAGGATATTGGCTCCGGTACCGTGGTGTGGAAGCTCTCCGAGCAGGTCAAAGCCGGTGAGATTTCGCTGCACGACTTTATGGCCGCCGAGGCAGGCATGTCCCGCTCCGCTGGCACCTGCAACACCATGGGCACCGCCTCCACTATGGCCTGTATGGCCGAATCCCTGGGTACCTCGCTGCCCCACAACGCGGCGATTCCCGCGGTGGACTCCCGCCGCTACGTGCTGGCTCATTTATCGGGTAACCGCATTGTCGAGATGGTCAACGAAGACCTGCGGCTGTCCAAGATCCTCACCAAGGAAGCCTTCGATAACGCCATTCGCACCAACGCGGCGATTGGCGGCTCCACCAACGCGGTGATTCACCTCAAGGCCATTGCTGGGCGTATCGGCGTCGACCTGACCCTGGACGACTGGAGCCGCGTCGGGCGCGGCACCCCCACGGTGGTCGACCTGCAGCCCTCCGGGCGCTTTTTGATGGAAGAGTTCTACTACGCTGGAGGCCTACCGGCGGTACTCAGGCGCCTGGGTGAAGCCGACCGGCTGCCCTTCAAGGACGCACTCACCGTCAACGGCAAAACACTTTGGGAGAACGTTCAGGACGCCCCACTGTACAACGATGAAGTCATTCGTCCGCTGGACAACCCCCTCACCGCAGACGGTGGTATATGCGTGGTGCGCGGCAATCTGGCCCCCAACGGTGCGGTGCTCAAGCCCTCGGCGGCGACCGCCGAGCTGATGCAGCATCGCGGTCGCGCAGTGGTATTTGAAGACTTCGACGATTACAAAGCACGCATCAACGACCCGGATTTGGACGTGGAAGCCAACGACATCCTGGTCATGAAACACTGCGGCCCCCGCGGTTATCACGGCATGGCAGAGGTAGGCAACATGGGCCTGCCGCCCAAGATCCTCGCCCAGGGGATTACCGACATGGTGCGTATTTCCGATGCGCGTATGAGCGGCACCGCCTACGGCACCGTAGTGCTGCACGTAGCCCCCGAAGCCGCCGCCGGCGGCCCGCTAGCGGCGGTACGCAACGGCGACTGGATCGAACTCGACTGCTCCAGCGGCGGCCTGCATCTGGAGATCAGCGATGAAGAACTGGCCTCGCGTCTGGCCGAAAGCGACCCCACCGCCGCCTCGACGCTGATCGCCAGCCAGGGCGGCTATCGCCAGCTGTATATCGAGCGGGTGCTCCAGGCGGATGAAGGCTGCGACTTTGACTTCCTGGTCGGCTGCCGGGGGTCCGACGTGCCGCGTCATTCGCATTAACTGGACTGAGCAATCACTTCTCGCAAGGTACTCATTAACGCAGCGGCACCAGGTGAGAGGCGTTGGTGGCGCAAACTCACCAGCCCATAGGGCTGAACGCTCAGCGTCTCGCTGAAGGGCAATAGATGAAAGCGCTGCGGGTGGCACAGCAGGTCGGCGGCTTCCCGGGTAGTTACTGTGATGGTGTCGGATTTATCCACCAGCGCCAGCGATAACAGTAGATCCGCGGTATCGACGATCTGGCCGGGCGGCACGACCTTATGGTGAAGAAATAGACTATCTACCCGCTGGCGCATCAACGCGCCAGCGGGCTGCAGTGACCAAGGGAAGCCCGCCATATCAGCAAGGCTCAGTGTTTGTTTATCGGCTAATGGATGTCCTTGGCGGCACACAAAGCAGAGTTCTTCCTCGCCAATTTCCTCGAAGATAAAGCGCTCGGTATCGATGCCTGAGGGTATACGAGTAATCGCGAAATCCAGCTCGCCCTCCAGTAGGCGCGGTACCAGCACTTTACTTACATCCACATCAACGCTGATTTTTAACCCTGGCCGGTCGCGGTGCACTCGCTCGATAGCGCTAGTGAGCAGCGTAACCGCCGGGGCCATTACCGTGCCGACGGCTACCGTGCCAGCACTGCCCGCCCCGAGAGCATTCAGTTCCTCACCGGTGTGGCGTAGCGCTGAAAGCATGCTGTGCGCGTGGCGAATCATAATTTCGCCGTACCAGTTGGGCGTTAGCCCGCGGGGGTGGCGATCAAAAAGCCGAATTCCCAGGTGGGCTTCCAGATCACTCAATAGCTTTGACGCGGCGGGTTGGCTCATATTGAGCTGATTCGCTGCACGATGCATGTTGCGCTGCTCTTCCAGCGCCAAAAAAAGTTGAAAATGCCGCAACTTTAGTCGCACGTCTAGAAACCAGTTATCGCCGAGAACGCCCATAGGATAAGCCTTGAGTTGTTGTTGATATTGAGAAGTGTATCAATGTTGATGAGTTTGTATATTGGTTGGTTATGGCGGAGTTCTCTACTGTAAGGGCTGTAACAACGGTATCGATGCCGTTCTAATAACGACACTCCCATAACAACAATGATGCTCTTCAGGAGAAAGTTATGTCTCTCATATACGTCCAGAAAGCTGGCGTTGGATCAAAAGTACTGTTAGGCGTCGGGTTGGCTGTATTGATGTTCAATGCAGCTCAGGCACAAACCGAAACAGCCGCTGAGAGTGGCATGGAGGTAACGGTGTTTGGTCAATTGCCCGATGGTCGCCAGGTCGATGTTTATCAATTTACCAACGCCAATGGTATCGAACTGAGGGTGACCAACTACGGCGGCATCATCCTGTCGCTGAAAACCCCCAACTTAGCGGGTGAGTTTGATGACATAGCGCTGGGTTTCGACTCTCTTGAGACATATCTCTCAGAAGAGTACCGCCAGGCTAACCCCTACTTCGGGGCGATCATTGGGCGTTACGGCAACCGTATTGCGGGTGGTCGGTTCGCTCTTAACGGGGAAACCTATTCGTTAGCCACTAACGATGGCAACAATCATCTCCACGGCGGTGATCAAGGATTCGATAAAGTGCTATGGGAGGCCGAGCCGTTCGAGAGTGATGAAGGCACGGGGCTTGTGCTGCGCTATACCAGCGAAGATGGCGAGGAAGGTTATCCTGGCAGGCTGGAGACCGAAGTTACCTATACGCTGACCGATAATGATGAGCTGATGGTGGATTATCGGGCGGTAACCGATAAAGCCACCCCGATTAACCTTACTCAGCATAGCTATTTCAATCTAAAGGGCGAAGGTAGTGACACCATTCTCGATCATCAGCTAATGATTAACGCCCCTGCGTTTACCCCGGTTAACGACACGCTGATCCCTACCGGCGAGATTCGCGCAGTAGATGGCACGCCGTTCGACTTTACCCAGGCGACGCCTATCGGCGAACGGATTGAGCAGGACAACGAACAGCTCTCTTTTGGCGGCGGTTATGACCACAACTTTGTGCTGGCCCGTGATAACGCAGCATCGGATGAACTGGTCTTGGCTGCCAAGGTGTGGGAGCCGCAGAGCGGACGCATGGTGGAAATCACTACCACCGAACCCGCGATCCAATTTTACTCGGGCAACTTTCTTAACGGCGACCTGACCGGTAAACAGGGTAAGGCCTACGGCCACCGTTCTGGCTTTGCGCTGGAAACCCAGCACTACCCTGATTCGCCCAATCAGGATGCGTTTCCCAGCACCATCCTAGAGCCCGATGATACTTACCTTTCTCGTACGGTATACCGTTTTTCCGCCCAGGAATCTTTTGATGAGTAACGCGCAGCGTTCGTTACTAGCAACCTGAGCAAGCAACAATCGCCACAATTAAAAACAGCTCATTCACAGCGACGCAAAAATAATCAATAAAAGTAGGAGTAAGACCATGCAACTAACCAAAACATTTACTCGTTTAGCTCTCGGCAGCGCCATCATGCTGGCCTCGCTGGGGTCAGTACAGGCACAGGAAGACGAGGTGAAGATTGGCTTTATCGTTAAAAAACCAGAGCAGGCATGGTTTATTAACGAACAACAGGCCGCGACGGCAGTCGGCGAAGAGCTTGGTTTCGACGTGGTACGCCTAAGCGGCGAAGATGGCCAGGAAGTGCTCACCGCCATTGATAACCTCTATGCCCAGGGTGCTGAAGGCTTTGTAATCTGTCCGCCGGACGTGCGTCTGGGGCCCGCCATCATGAACCGTGCTAACCAGTACGATATGAAAGTAGTCACCGTAGATGATCAGTTCGTTAACTCGAGCGGCGAACCGATGGAAGGCGTACCGCACCTGGGCATGTCCGGTTATAAGATTGGTCAGCAGGTAGGCGATGCGATTGCCGCCGAAATAGAAGCGCGCGGCTGGAATCCTGAAGAGGTGGCCGCGCTACGCATCACCAATAACGAGCTACCCACCGCCGTTGAGCGTACTGATGGTGCCACCGCTGCGCTACTTGACGCTGGCTTCCCTGAAGGCAATATCTTTGATGCGCCACAGCAGAACAGCGATACCGCCAGCGCCTTCTCGGCCGCATCCCCGGTGCTCTCGCAGCGTGGCGATTATGAGCATTGGGTGATCTATGCCCTTAACGAGGAAAGTGTGCTGGGTGGCGTCCGGGCTACCGAGCAATACGGTCTGGCACCAGAAGATGTGATCGGCGTAGGTATTAACGGCTCCGGTGCTGCCTTTGCGGAGTTCTCACGCGATAACCCCACGGGCTTTCACGGTACCGTGGCTGTCAGCTCTACTATGCACGGACGTCAGACCGCTGAAGATCTCTATCGCTGGATTAGCGAGGACAAACAACCGCCAGCCAATACCGAAACCTCAGGCGTGTTGATGACGCGTGAGAACTGGCAGGAAGTGCGCGAAGACCTGGGTCTATAAGAAAACGGCGTCTGTAACGATAAGTGACCGCGGGAGTAATTGAAGCATGTCTGATGCTTATCTACGTTTCGACGCGATTAGCGTCGTCTTCCCTGGAGTGCGGGCGCTGGATGGTGTGAGCTTCGCGGCTCACACCGGCCAAGTGCATGCGCTAATGGGCGAGAACGGCGCGGGTAAATCAACCCTGCTCAAGGTGCTGAGTGGTGTTAACCGCGTGGCGGAAGGGGCGTTGTGGATCAACGGCCAGCGCCACGTGTTCAGTAACGCCCGTGAAGCGCTGCGGGAAGGGATTGCCATTATCTACCAGGAGCTGACGCTCTCGCCCAATATGTCGGTGGCCGAGAACCTGCTGCTGGGCCAACTGCCTACGCGGCGGGGCTTTGTTAACCGTCGCCAGTTGCGCGAAAAAGCGCTGGCGATTCTGGCCGACCTTGGTGAGGGGAATATCCACCCCTCGACCAAGGTGCGCGATCTCTCGATCGGCCAACAGCAGATGATTGAGATTGGTCGTGCACTGCTGCGCGACGCCAAGATTATCGCCTTTGATGAACCTACCAGCAGCCTTTCCATTCAAGAGACTCGCCAGCTAAAGCGCATCGTCAAACGGCTGCGTGACGAGGGTAGGGTGGTGCTCTACGTGACGCACCGTATGGAAGAGGTGTTTGACATGTGCGATGCGGTGACGATCTTCCGCGATGGTCAGCATATTCGCACCCACGAGGATATGTCGGCTCTGAATCACGACCTCCTAGTGAGTGAGATGGTGGGCCGGGATATCAACGATGTTTACGGCTATCGCCCTCGCGAGCATGGCGACGTGATATTGAACGTCGAGGGCATTCAGGGGCGTGGCCTTAAGGCACCGGTAAGTTTCTCCGTTAAGCGCGGTGAAGTATTTGGGTTGTTTGGTCTAGTCGGCGCCGGACGCAGCGAGTTGCTGCGGCTGGTCTGCGGGGTCGAGTCTCCCAAAGCGGGTAGCGTGCAATTCAATGGTGAGGTGCGACGGTTTAAAAGCCCTCAAGATGCCATTCGTGCAGGGATTGCCATGTGCCCGGAGGATCGTAAATCCCAGGGTATTTTCCCGGTGGCAAGCGTCGCCGACAACCTCAATATCAGCTGTCGACGCTTTTTTAAACGCTGGGGAATGTTCCGCCACCCTGGCCGTGAACGGCGTAATGCCGAGTCGTATATCCAGCAACTCAGCGTTAAAACGCCGGGCCCGCGAACGCCCATTGGTAAGCTCTCGGGCGGTAATCAGCAGAAGGTGATTCTGGCCCGTTGGCTGGCTGAAGAGATTGATCTGTTCGTGATGGACGAGCCGACCCGAGGCATCGACGTGGGCGCGCGGCGAGATATTTACTCGCTGCTCTACGACCTGGCCGAACAGGGAAAAAGCGTCGTGGTGATTTCCAGTGACCTGGCGGAAGTCAGTTCCATCTGTGACCGCATCGCGGTGATGCGCGACGGGGAACTGGTGGACGTGGTGCCGCGGGAATCGGCCACCCCCGAACGCCTGTTGGGGCTGGCATTGCCCGCCTAAGTCGGCTTTTTTTCAGCACGCTCGCTCTTAAAAGAACACGCTCAGGACGATAATCATGACAACGAACGATGTAACCCAAAGCGATGGCCATAAAGCGCCCGCTCGCCCGGCGGGGCGCCAAGGGCTTATCAAGCCGCTACGTACACTGCTCGATACCTCGGGCATGATCGCGATTTTTTTGTTGTTGTTTATCGCGCTAGCGGTGCTCATCCCTGACTTCCTAACCGGCCGCAATATGGTCGGGTTGCTGCTGTCGGTGACCTTAATCGGCAGTTTAGCCGCCACCATGATGTTGGTATTGGCGCTGGGTGAGGTGGATCTTTCGGTGGCCTCCACGGTGGCCTTTGCAGGGGTGGTCGCCGCAACGGTGACCACCAGCACCGGTAGCGTGTTTATTGGCGTGATAGGGGGCATTGTGGCTGGGGGCGCGGTAGGTGCCTTTAACGGCCTGGTCATTGCCAAGTTCGGCATTAACTCGCTGATCGCAACGCTGGCGGCAATGGAGTTTGTGCGCGGGTTGGCTTACATCACCTCTGGTGGTGACGCCGTGATGATTACCGTGCCGGGCTTCTTTGATCTGGGCAGCGCCTCCTTTCTCGGTCTAACCCTGCCGGTATGGACGATGCTGGCCTGCTTTGTGATCTTTGGCGTGATACTCAATATGACCGCCTTCGGACGCAATGTGCTGGCGACTGGCGGTAACTCCGAGGCCGCTGCGCTGGCGGGGGTCAACGTCCGCCGCCTCAAAATTATTGTCTTCGGTCTTCAGGGTGTGGTGGCTGGCATCGTAGGGGTGCTGCTGGCCTCGCGCATGGGGCTGGGCGACCCCAATACCTCCATGGGGCTGGAGTTGGCAGTAATCTCTGCCTGTGTGCTGGGCGGGGTCGCGCTGTCGGGCGGTGTGGCGACCATCACCGGCGTGGTGGTCGGGGTGCTGATCATGGGCTGTGTGCAGAATGCCATGGGCCTGCTCAACGTGCCGACGTTTTACCAGTACCTAGTACGCGGTGGAATTCTACTGCTGGCCGTGATGTTTGACCGCTGGAAACACACTCGTCGTCAGCGGGCCTAACACCACATATCGATGCCTTTTTTACCATGAACTTTTTCACCGATTTTTTCCGGAGAGATTCCCATGTCTGATCGCAAGCCGCCCCTACGCTCCGCCCAATGGTTCGGCACCGCCGATAAGAACGGTTTTATGTACCGTAGTTGGATGAAAAACCAGGGGATTCCCGACCATGAGTTTCAGGGCAAGCCGATTATCGGTATCTGCAACACCTGGTCGGAGCTGACGCCCTGCAACGCCCACTTCCGCAAATTGGCGGAACACGTGAAGCAGGGCATCCTGGAGGCGGGCGGCTATCCGGTGGAGTTTCCGGTGTTTTCCAACGGCGAATCCAACCTGCGTCCCACGGCCATGTTCACCCGCAACCTGGCCAGCATGGACGTGGAAGAAGCCATTCGCGGCAACCCCATGGATGGCGTGGTACTGCTGGTGGGCTGCGATAAAACCACCCCGGCGCTGCTGATGGGCGCGGCAAGCTGCGATATCCCCACCATCGTGGTCACTGGCGGGCCGATGCTCAACGGCAAGCACAAGGGCAAGGATATTGGCTCCGGTACCGTGGTGTGGAAGCTCTCCGAGCAGGTCAAAGCGGGTGAGATTTCGCTGCACGACTTTATGGCCGCCGAGGCAGGCATGTCCCGCTCCGCCGGTACCTGCAACACCATGGGCACCGCCTCCACCATGGCCTGTATGGCTGAATCGCTGGGTACCTCGCTGCCCCACAATGCGGCGATTCCCGCGGTGGACTCCCGCCGCTACGTGCTGGCCCATTTATCGGGTAACCGCATTGTCGAGATGGTCAACGAAGACCTGCGGCTGTCCAAGATCCTCACCAAGGAAGCCTTCGATAACGCCATTCGCACCAACGCGGCGATTGGCGGCTCCACCAACGCGGTGATTCACCTCAAGGCCATTGCTGGGCGTATCGGCGTCGACCTGACCCTGGACGACTGGAGCCGCGTCGGGCGCGGCACCCCCACGGTGGTCGACCTGCAGCCCTCCGGGCGCTTTTTGATGGAAGAGTTCTACTACGCTGGAGGCCTACCGGCGGTACTCAGGCGCCTGGGTGAAGCCGACCGGCTGCCCTTCAAGGACGCACTCACCGTCAACGGCAAAACACTTTGGGAGAACGTTCAGGACGCCCCACTGTACAACGATGAAGTCATTCGTCCGCTGGACAACCCCCTCACCGCAGACGGTGGTATATGCGTGGTGCGCGGCAATCTGGCCCCCAACGGTGCGGTGCTCAAGCCCTCGGCGGCGACCGCCGAGCTGATGCAGCATCGCGGTCGCGCAGTGGTATTTGAAGACTTCGACGATTACAAAGCACGCATCAACGACCCGGATTTGGACGTGGAAGCCAACGACATCCTGGTCATGAAACACTGCGGCCCCCGCGGTTATCACGGCATGGCAGAGGTAGGCAACATGGGCCTGCCGCCCAAGATCCTCGCCCAGGGGATTACCGACATGGTGCGTATTTCCGATGCGCGTATGAGCGGCACCGCCTACGGCACCGTAGTGCTGCACGTAGCCCCCGAAGCCGCCGCCGGCGGCCCGCTAGCGGCGGTACGCAACGGCGACTGGATCGAACTCGACTGCGCCAGCGGCGGCCTGCATCTGGAGATCAGCGATGAAGAACTGGCCTCGCGTCTGGCCGAAAGCGACCCCACCGCCGCCTCGACGCTGATCGCCAGCCAGGGCGGCTATCGCCAGCTGTATATCGAGCGGGTGCTCCAGGCGGACGAAGGCTGCGACTTCGACTTCCTGGTCGGCTGTCGGGGTTCTGACGTGCCGCGTCACTCGCATTAGCCGCTCTCCCGTCGCTAACGTATTACAACACTCCCAATCTGGTTAAGCCTCCCTAGCGGTTTGACTATCTAACAGCGTCTGGGCATCGGTGGCGTGTAGCGCCAGTGCGATGCCGCCCATGCAGGTCATGTCGCGATCCCAGGCACAGCTCTCGATGCGGGTGGTGCCAATCAGCTCTGTAACGAGCGCTTCGTCAATGGCGCTATGCATGGCGGCTTGCATGGCTTCAAAGCCTCGCACGCCAGAGCCGGTAATCAGCACTAGATCGGGATTGAACAGCGCCAGCACGTTGGCGATACCATGCCCCAGCGCGCGGCCCGCTTTTGCATAAATACCCTGTGCCAACGGGTCGCCTTGCAGTGCCATTTGCGTGAGGGCCTGCATTTGCTGTTCTGAAGGGTACGCGGTGTCGCTATTAAACAGCGCCAAATGGCGAACGGCTTCGCGATAGAGCGCGTAATCGCTGGCATAAGCTTCAATGCAGCCCCGTCGCCCGCAGGCGCATAGGGCGCCATCGGGCTGGTATTTGCTATGCCCAAACTCAGCCGCCGAGCCAGTGGCGCCGAGATAAGGCACGCCGTTAATCAACACCGACATGCCGATGCCATAGCCCAGCATAATAACCACCAAGTTGGGGCAGTCTGCATAGGCGGGCTGTGCCGCTAGCACGCTGGCGATGCAGTTGGCATCGTTTTCCAGCAGTACGCTGCAGTGAAAACGTTCTGCTAAACGAGCCGATATAGGTGCGTTCCGGAAGCTTAAAGCGGGGGACCAGATAATCGACCCGCTTTGCGATGACACCACCCCCTGCACGGCCAAACAGATCCCCGCCAAGCGTTGAAACCCTTTTAGCTGTTGCGCGCAAACAGCGCTGATCTTCTCTTCCAGCAACGCTTCCAGATCGTCGGCGCTCAGCGTCAGGGTGGGCACCGTGTGGTGCTCGCTATGGCGTACCTGACCCGAAAAATCGCCCACCACCAGTTGGATCTCATTGATCGATAGCTTGATGCACACCACGCAGGCGGCATTAGGGTCGAGTTCAATCAAGGTTTTTGGTCGGCCACGCCCGGTGGGGCGGGGTGTTTCGGGCGGCCGCTCACAGATCAATCCCTGCTGGAGTAGTTCGGCGCTGATCGAGGTGACGGTGGCAGAGCTAATGCCATTGAGTGCGCCCAGGTCGATGCGTGCCACCGATCCTTGGTCACGCAGAGTACGGATCACCGCCAGAGTGTTATCGAGGCGGCTGGTATCAGTCGACGGTAGGGCCATAGGGTCGCCGTTATAGTTCGTGTTGAAAAAAAGCAGTGCTGCACTTTGCTGAGCGCTCTCATCGTGGGGGTTGAGCGCAAATGCCAAAATACGACCTAAGTTGCATATGCAGATATTTATTTTAGCACCTAAAGTAAATCAAGCATCAGTCTAAAGCAATCGATGTTGATAAGCCCCCAACACAATAACAACAGACTTCATCAGGTGGCCCCATGCTGTTATCAGCGCGCAAACTCTGCCGCTCGTTTGGCGAAAACCAAGTGTTATTCGACGTTGATCTCGACTTGCAGGCGGGCGAAGTGCACGCCCTGCTGGGTGAGAACGGCGCTGGCAAATCGACCCTGGTAAAAATTCTGGCCGGTTATCTTCGCCCCACCGCCGGCGAGGTATGGGTAGACGGCAGGCAACGGCACTACCGCTCCAGCGGTGAGGCGGAGGCCGACGGCGTGGTAATGATCCACCAGGAACTGGCGCTAGCGGAACAGCTCAGCGTGGAGGAGAACATCTTCCTGGGCCGCGAACTGCGGCGTGGCATGTTTCTGGATCGGCGAGCCATGCGGCAACAAAGCCGGGAGGCGCTAGCGGAGCTTGAGACCGACGTTGACCCACGCGCCCGCGTGAAAGACCTGAGTACCTCTGATCAGCAGATGGTGGAAATTGCCAAGGCAATCACCCGGGATGTACGTGTGCTGATTATGGATGAGCCCACCGCGACCCTGACTGAAAATGAAGTGAAGGTGCTGTTCGCATTGATTGACCGTTTGCGAAAGCGGGGCGTGGCGATTCTGTATATCTCCCACAAGCTGCTTGAAATTGAGCAGATCGCCGACCGCGTGACGGTATTGCGCGACGGCCATTTGGTGGATAGCGGCTCCATGGCCGGGCGCAGCAAAGAGGAGTTGGCGCGGCTGATGGTGGGGCGTGAAATCACGGAAATGTACCCACCGCGCACTCAGCTTCCTGTCGATGCACCGGTGGTGCTGGAAGCGCGAGATATGGTGGTGCCCGGTGCCGTTAAACAGGCCAGCTTTACCCTGCGTCGAGGAGAAGTGTTGGGGTTTGGCGGCATCGTGGGCGCTGGCCGCACCGCGCTGCTTGAAGCCATGCTGGGGCTACGCGGTAAAAGCGCCGGTCAAGTGCTGCGCAACGGCCAGCCAGTGGTGCTGCGCCACCTGCGCGATGCGGTGCATCAGCGAATCGCCTATCTCACCGAGGATCGCAAGGGAAAAGGCCTGGTGCTCAATATGGACTTGCGCTCCAACGTTACGCTGCTCAATTTACGCGCTCACTGTCACCCGCTTATTGACCGCCGCCGTGAAGAGCAGGCCTTTCAACAGGCTATCCAGCGTTTTGATATCCGCCTGCGTACGGCGGCGCGCACCGCTGCCGAACTCTCCGGCGGTAACCAGCAGAAGCTGCTGCTCGCCAAAGTGATGTCCATTGACCCTGAAATCGTAATTATCAACGAGCCGACCCGGGGCATCGACGTGGGCACCAAGCACCAGGTTTATCACTTTATCCATGAATTAACCGAGGCGGGCTGCTCGGTGATATTGATCTCCTCAGAGATGGGTGAGCTGATCGGCCTTTCCCACCGGGTAGCGGTAATGTGCGCCGGGGTACTCACCGGGGTGCTTGAAGGCGAGCAAATTAACGAACACGAAATCATGCAGTACGCATCGGGTATCAAGGGAGCCGGGATCGATGAGCAGCGTTATGGCTAATAACAAAACAACTGACAAAGCAGCTAACAAAATGACCAAGCAGAAAGGCTTCGCCATAGACCTGAAAACCTGGGGGCCTTTTGTGGCGCTGGTGGCTCTGGCGCTACTGGGCGTGTTGATCAATCCGGCGTTTTTGGGGCTGGATAATCTCTCGAACATGCTCACCCGCAGTGCTTTTATCGGCATTATCGCCATCGGCGCCACCTTCGTGATTACCGCCGGTGGGTTGGATCTTTCGGTAGGGGCGATGGCGGCCTTTATTGCCGGGGTGATGATTATTTTGATGAACAGCCTCGTCGAGCAGTTTGGCGCGGGGCTGACCACCGTGCTGCTGGGCGTGGGCGCCTCGCTGCTGCTGGGGCTGTGCGCGGGTTTTATCAACGGCATGGTGACCACCAAAGGCAAGATCGAGGCTTTTATCGTCACTCTCGGCACCATGGGGATTTACCGCTCACTGGTGACGTACCTCGCTGATGGCGGCACCCTCACCCTGGACTGGGCAGTGCGCGATATCTATCGCCCAGTCTATTACGGCAGCTTCCTGGGCATCACCATTCCGGTCTGGGTGTTTCTGGCGGTCGCGATTATTGGCTATATCCTGCTCAACTATACCCGCTTCGGGCGCTACTGCTTTGCCATCGGCTCCAACGAAAAAGTCGCCGAATACAGCGCCATCCACGTCGACCGCATCAAAACCATGACCTACATGCTGCAGGGCGTGTGCGTGGCCTTGGCGACGATTATCTATGTACCCCGGCTGGGATCGGCATCGGGTGCTACCGGGGTGCTTTGGGAGCTGGAGGCAATTGCCGCGGTGATCATCGGCGGCACCATGCTCAAGGGTGGGCATGGACGCATCTGGGGCACGGTGGTGGGGGCCATCATGCTCACCATGATCGGCAATATTCTCAATTTGACCGACGCCATTTCCAACTATCTCAACGGTACGGTGCAGGGGATCATCATCATTGTGGCGGTCTACTTGCAGCGTGCATCGTGGAGGAAATCAGCGCCTTAAGGCACTGCAGCAAATGTAAAAACTGGGAGAACGTCCGCAACATCAACCCTTAGCAGCTCGCAACACAGCAAGTGAAAACAGCAAAACAATTACAAACATGAAAGGAGCACCACTATGCGAATCATCAAAACAGCCGTGGCGGCCTGCGTCACTGCCGCAGCAATAGGCCTTTCCGGCGCCGCCGTTGCCCAGGAATATACCATCGGCGTATCCATTCCTGCCGCCACCCATGGTTGGACGGGGGGCGTTAACTACCATGCCGAAGAAGCCAAAAAACGCCTTGAGGAGCTCTATCCCGATATTGAGATCACCATCTCCACAGCGGGCACGGCGGGTGAGCAGGCCAATGATCTCGAAGACTTGGTGTCGCTGCGCAACATCGACGCGCTGGTGGTGCTGCCGTTTGAATCCGGCCCGCTGACCGATCCGGTACGGCGCGTCAAGGATTCGGGCGTGTTTGTGACCGTGGTGGATCGCGGGCTCAATCAAGAGGGCATCGAAGACCTCTACGTGGCGGGCAATAACCACGAGTTAGGCCGCGTGTCCGGCGAGTACATCCGCGATCGCCTGGATGGCGAAGGCGACATTGTTGTGCTGCGCGGCATTCCCACCGTGATCGACGATGAGCGGGTGGAAGGTTTCCAGGAAGCGATCGAAGGTTCCGACGTCAATATTCTCGATATGCAGCACGCCAACTGGAATCGCGACGATGGCTTTGAAGTCATGCAGGACTACCTATCGCGCTTCGATAACATCGACGCCGTCTGGGCCCAGGATGATGATATCGCCCTTGGCGTCATTGAAGCCGTGCGTCAGGCGGATCGTGAAGACGAGCTATTTATCGTCGGTGGCGCGGGCATGAAGGACATCATCAAGCGAGTCATGGAAGGCGACGAACTGGTGCCGGTGGACGTGCTCTATCCGCCCGCCATGATTGCCACGGCCATGGATCTCACCGTGCAGCACTTTGTCTCCAATGGCCCGGTATTGGGCGAGTACATTCTGGGCTCGCCGCTGATCACCCAGGAGAACGCCGAGCAGTACTACTTCCCCGACTCGCCGTTCTGATTGCGTAGTGATTAATAGGCGCGGGTAAAAACACACCTCTCCTTCCCGCGCCTACCCAAGCACTTTATCCAAACGATATTGAGAGAGTCCTATGAAAACAATCAAAGGGCCAGCGCTCTTTCTCGCCCAGTTCGCCGGTGATGACGCCCCTTTTAATAGCCTCGACAGCATTGCTGCCTGGGCGGCGGGACTGGGTTATAAGGGCGTACAGATTCCCAGTTGGGATGCACGCATGATCGATCTCAAACGCGCCGCCGAGAGCCGCACCTACTGCGATGAGGTCAAAGGCACCCTGTCCGAGCACGGCCTGACGCTCACCGAACTCTCCACCCATCTTCAGGGCCAGTTGGTCGCCGTGCATCCCGTTTACGACGAGATGTTCGACGGCTTCGCGGTGCCCGAAGTGCGCGGTAATCCCAAGGCGCGCCAGGCCTGGGCGGTTGATCAGCTCAAGCTGGCCGCCAAGGCATCGCAAAACCTCGGCCTCACCGACCACGGCACATTCTCCGGGTCGCTGGCATGGCCGTTCATCTACCCCTGGCCCCAGCGCCCGGCGGGGTTGGTCGAGACGGCGTTCGACGAGCTGGCGAATCGCTGGCGACCGATTCTGGACGCCTTTGACGAAGCGGGCGTGAACCTCTGCTACGAGATTCATCCCGGCGAAGACCTGCACGACGGCATCACCTTTGAAATGTTCCTAGAACGGGTCGGTAACCACCCGCGCTGCCACATTCTTTATGACCCCAGCCACCTAATTCTGCAGCAGCTCGATTATCGCGGCTTTCTGGACGTCTATCGCGACCACATTCAGATGTTTCACGTTAAGGACGCCGAGTTTAACCCCAGCCCAAAGCAGGGCGTTTACTCCGGCTATCAGTCCTGGACGGAGCGCGCGGGCCGCTTCCGCTCCCTGGGTGACGGCCAGATCGACTTCAAGTCGATCTTCTCCTGGATGGCGGCCAACGACTACCACGGTTGGGCGGTGCTGGAGTGGGAGTGCTGCCTGAAACACCCGGAAGTCGGCGCACGGGAAGGCGCGACCTTTATCCGCGATCACATTATTGAGGTAACCGAGCGGGCGTTTGATGACTTCGCTGACAGCGGCTCAGACCAAGCCGCCAATCGGCGCATCTTAGGTCTTTAGCGATTTGGGCCTCCACTAGACGACAGGACAAAGCGATATGAGCAATCAACACGACACGCCGCGTCGGCTCCGCCTGGGCATGGTCGGCGGCGGCCAGGGGGCGTTTATTGGCGGGGTACACCGCATCGCCGCAAGGCTGGATGACCACTACGAGCTGGTCGCCGGGGCTTTTGCCTCTGACCCCGAGCGCAGTCGGGCCGCCGCCGCGGAGCTCCACGTTGACGCCGACCGCGCCTACCCCGACTACCAAACCATGGCCGAAGCTGAGCGCAACCGCTCGGATGGTATCGACGTGGTCGCCATTGTGACCCCCAACCATGTGCACTTCGACGTGGCGCGCACCTTTATTGAGGCGGGCTTTCACGTCATCTGCGATAAGCCGATGACGATTACTTTGGAGGAGGCGCAAACCCTCTCCGAGCTGGTGGAACGGACGGGGCTGTTCTTCGGCTTGACCCATAACTACTCCGGCTACTCGCTGGTTCGCCAGGCGCGAGAGATGGTGGCTAACGGTGAGCTGGGTGATCTTCGCGTCGTCCAGGTGGAGTACCCGCAAGATTGGCTCTCCACCCGCCTGGAAGAGAGCGGCGTCAAGCAAGCCGAGTGGCGCACCGACCCCAAACGCAGCGGCCCGGCGGGCTGTTTGGGCGATATCGGCACTCACGCCTACCACCTGGCGCGCTATGTGACCGGCCTGGAGCTCGAATCCCTCGCCGCCGATATGCACACCTTTGTGGAAGGACGCGCGCTGGATGACAACGTGCATATGCTGCTGCGCTTCAAGGGCGGCGCGCGGGGCATGCTGTGGTCGAGCCAGGTGGCGCCGGGCAACGAAAACGGCCTGCAGCTACGCGTTTATGGAAGTAAAGGTGGCCTGGCCTGGCGCCAGGAAACGCCCAATCAGCTAGTACATTCGCCACTTGGAGAGCCACCGCGGATCTTGACCCGCAACGGCCCTGGTCTGGGCGAAGCCGCCATGGCGGCCGTGCGAATCCCACCCGGGCACCCGGAAGGTTATCTCGAAGCCTTTGCCCAGCTCTATCGCGATTTCGCCGTGCAAATTCACGCCCATCAACGGGGTGAACGCGCCGAGGCACTGGCGATGCAAACACCGGGGGTAGCCGACGGTGTCGAAGGCCTAACCTTTATTACCCGCGCGCTGGCCTCGTCCGCCGCCGGTGGGCAGTGGGTGGATATGTGAAGACGGCCGCCTGAGATAACAACAACATCAAGAGAGAGCCGCTATGAACCAGCACTTAGCGCGTTATGGGTGCCTTGAGCAGCGTGTGGTCTTTATTACCGGCGGCGGGAGCGGCATTGGCGCTTCGCTTACCCGTGCCTTTCATCATCAGGGCGCCCAGGTGGTGTTTGTCGATATTGACGACGAAGCAAGCGAATCGTTGGTCGCCGAGCTGAGCGCCGAAGCCGGGGAACCACCGCTTTACCACCACTGCGATATTCGCGATGTGGAGAGCCTGCAAAAGGTCATCGCCGATACCGGCCAAAACGTCGGGCTGATTCATACCCTGGTGAACAATGCCGCCAGTGA
The DNA here is from genome assembly GCF_020595105.1 of Halomonas sp. FeN2. Taxonomy (NCBI): domain Bacteria; kingdom Pseudomonadati; phylum Pseudomonadota; class Gammaproteobacteria; order Oceanospirillales; family Halomonadaceae; genus Halomonas; species Halomonas sp. FeN2. Next base: position 1,584,158 of record NZ_CP074200.1, on the reverse strand, counting down.
TGATCGTCATCGCTGGCAGGATGTCGATGTTGCCTACTGGGATGAGCGCATGTCGCTCAACCTGCGGCCAATGTTTTTTGCCGCCCAGGCGGCGGCTGAACAGATGATCCAGGCAGGCGGCGGCTCGATTATTAACTTCGGCTCGGTCAGCGTGCAGATGGCGCTGGGCGGCTTGCCCGCTTACGTCACCGCCAAGGCGGCAGTGCATGGCTTAACCCGTAGCCTGGCGCGCGATATGGGTGAGCACAATATTCGCGTCAATACCCTGGTACCGGGGGCGGTCATGACCCAGCGGCAGCTTGAAAAGTGGATTGGCCCCGACGATGAAGCCGCCATTCAAACCCGCCAGTGCCTCAAATTAAGGCTTGAGCCTGAGCATATCGCCCCTGCAGTACTGTTTCTAGCCAGCGACGAAAGCCTAGCCATCAGCGGCCAGGAGTTGGCGGTTGATGCTGGCTGGGGGTAGGCACGAAAGGTAATGATCGTTGGTAGGGCATCAGCTCTAAAAACCTTCCTTTATTGCCATGATGGCCTGATTCATTGGGGGGCATGTGCCTATTTTAAACAGCAGAGGGCTAGTTTTTGTTAATAAAATCAAAAGGTTGTTGTGTGTTTGAGATATATAAGCAATTGTTTAACAATGCTTTTTGTTAACGATTGGCACAGGCTGGCATGGGCACTGCAATGCAGTCGGTAAGAGTGGAACAGGTAGGACGACCTGACGCTCTTACCCATTAAACTCAGTGCGATGCTCGCACCGATGTTAAGTAGCAACGTTTGATAGGAGCAGTATCATGATGAAGACGGAATCTCTCAAGAAACTTGGCATCCTAGGTGTATCATTTGGCCTGTTGGCCAGCCCGCTTGCGTTTGCTCAAGTCGACAGCAGCGACGAGTACGAACCGACCCCACAGGAAGAAACGACGCAGGATGATCCAGGCACCTACAACAGTTACGACACTGAGCAAGATAAAGGTTCGGATGTAGGTACTGAGTACGAAGAGGAAGAGCAAGAATTCACTTACGAAGAAGAGGAAGAGGAGCAAGAAGTACCCGCCACCGATGAAGAGGAGGATGATTCCGGCTGGTAATTTGCAATCTTTAAGGAATAACTTTTCTCGGGCTCAAGGATGAGTCGATGGATGCCCCGCCCACTGCGGGGCATCTTTGTGTGTGGCCGTTAACAGCATCAACCAAAGCGCACGATATAATTTCGCGCTAAGGTGTTAAGCACCGGCGAGCTTAATAATTTGACGACGCTACCCACAAGGATGTCTCGATGCCCCCGAACTGGTCGCCCCTAAAATGGACAGAAAAGCCCCAACTGCCCAAGGGCGAGGGCCGCATAGCAGCGATTGATCTAGCCCGTGGTATCGCAATAGGCTTGATGATTGTCAGCCACTCGGTCAGCGGATTAGTGGGTATTCGCAACGTGCCTGATTGGGGCATGGTGCCGATCCATTTTCTGACCAAATTTTCTTCTTCGCTGTTTATTCTGGTCTTTGGCATTGCGCTGGCGGTGGCGTTTCTTTCCTACACTCAAAGCGATGACTGGCCTAAGCGTCGGTTAAAGTTATGGCTACGCGCCGTAGAAGTATGGTTTTGGTATAAGGCGCTGCTGGTCATCGAAATGCTGCCCTTTTACCCGCCCAACGAAATCGTCGATGCGCTCCTCTATGGCCGTTTTGCGATTTGGGTCGAAATCTTAGGCTTCTACGCCATCGCGCTGCTTTGGGTGCCGCTAATGTTGCCACTATGGGCGCGGGCGCCGCTCTGGGGTCGACTTGCCACCATTGGCGCGTTAATCGCGCTGACTATTTGGCTGCAAAGCCTTACGTTTGGCGGCAACGATATTCTGAAGGCGCTGCTGGTCGATCATGAAGACCACTACACCTGGGGGCAAATTAGCCGTGCGCCGATGATTCTCGTCGGGCTGCTTATCGGCGAAGCGCTGCTCCGCTGCTACTTCGACTCCGCCAAACGGCGCCGCTTAGTGCTCACTCTGTTAAGCCTGGGTGCGCTGATGGTGGCGGGGTTTTATGCATTGGCATTTGCCAGCGGCGATGTACCTGCGGCGATGCTAGCGGTGGCCAATAATGTCGGCAAACACCCGCCAGGGCTTGGGTTTATGCTGTTTAGCGTGGGCGGTGCGCTGATGCTGTTAGCCCTTGCGTTAGCCGGTGGCGCCAAAGCCGCGAAGGCACTTTTGCCGCTGACGATGGTCGGTTCAGATGCCCTTAAAGCGTTTATTTTCCATATTGTGATGGTTTTCTTAGTGCTGCGCTTTTTGTGGGAAGGCGAGGGGATGTACACCTATCCACAGGCACTGGGCGTAGGTGGCCTGTTGATACTTGGCGCCGCGGCGTGGATTTGGGTGACCCGCTGGATGGCGAACCATCGTTAAAAGCAATCAATAACTGCTGGAGTGACCAATTGCGACACTGGATACAACGTGGACTAATGGCAGTAGCGCTGCTGGTTGCGCTCCCGATTTACGCAGATGGGTATAATACAAATTGGTACTATGAGGTCGATAAAAAGAGCGCTTGGCAGGGTGATTTAACCGCTCGCTTGAAGGCCATTGAAGGTGTCTTTGAGGGTCAACTGGGCGTTTATGTACAAAACCTCGCCAGTGGCGAAGCGTTTTCATGGCGTGCCCATGACCCTTGGTATTTAGCCTCGCTGATTAAAATACCGGTGGCGGCACAGGTACTCGCAGAGCGTCAGGCGGGCACGCTAACACTGGATGATCGGTTAACGCTGGCGCGCAGTGACTTTGTCGATGGCGCGGGGCCTACTAATTGGCACGACCCCGGCACGCCTATCTCCATTCGTTACTTGATGGAGCAGATGATTACCGTCAGCGATAACACCGCCACCGATATGCTGATTGACCGCGTGGGGCTGGCGGCAGTTAACGCACGCGCCCGTGCGATGATCGCCGCAAGCGGCGGTAACCCCGATGAGATGGGCCCTATCTCTAAACTGGTCGGCGTGCGCCAAGGCGTTTACGGTGAACTCCACCCTGACGCACGAGAACTTGGCGGAATGGATTTTATCGCCCTGCGACAGCACTCGGTGAGCCAGCGCGGGCAGGCGTTAGCGCGCGTGTTAGGCGTTAGCACTGATACTTTCGCCCAGCCTGATTACGACCATGCGTTTGATGCTTACGAAGCCACCGGTGAAAACGTGGGCACCCTAAGCGCCTTTGGCGACCTGCTTGCCAGCCTGCACCCTGCTCGACAAGCAGGTGCCATGGAAGATGTAAATGACGAGCAGCGGCAAACACTGTTGGCGCTGATGCTGCGAACCCGTTCCGGTAAACAGCGTCTTCAGGCGGGTATGGGGAGCGTCATAAGCTTCGCCCACAAAACCGGTACTCAGCAGCGGCGTAGCTGCGATGCCGGTATAGCCGAGCGCACTAACGCGGTTATGGCAACACAAGGGCCCTGGGTGATTGTCACCTGTACTCGCGGGCCAGAGGCGGTAAGCGCTCACGAACGCGCCTTGGCCCGTGTGGGCGAAGCATTGCGTTATAGCGGAGCCCTGGGTAAGGCGTGGTAAACTACCGCCCCGAATGACCCCTTAGAACATCATTAGTTAGGAGTAACCTATGACACGCGCCAGCGCCCGCCACATTTTGGTCAGCAGTGAAGAGCAGTGCCTAGCACTCAAAGAAGAAATTCAAAATGGCCGCGACTTTGCCGAAGTCGCTAAAGAGCACTCCAGTTGCCCCTCTAGTCGTCAAGGTGGCGATCTCGGTAGTTTTGGCCCCGGCCAGATGGTGCCCGAGTTCGATAAGGTTGTCTTCAACGACGAAGTAGGTCAGGTACACGGCCCGGTGAAAACCCAGTTTGGTTACCATCTGTTGGAAATTACCGAACGCACTTAACTTTTCCTAACCAAACGCTCTTAATTGCGCCTAAAAGGCCGTCAAGCGTTGCGGTCATTCGACCGCAACGTGAGGAGTACGCCTTGAACGACCCGATTATTACGATTAACGGCCTGAACAAAACCTACGAGGGTGGCTTTCAGGCGTTGACCCATATCGATTTAACTATCCAGCGCGGCGAGATATTTGCTCTGCTTGGCCCCAATGGGGCGGGTAAAACCACGCTGATTAGTGTGGTTTGCGGATTGGTTAATCCCACCGCGGGTCATGTGTTGGTAGACGGTTTCGATAATATTACCCACTACCGTCAAGCCCGTGAGCGTATTGGGCTAGTACCCCAAGAGTTGACCAACGAAGCGTTTGAAACCGTCTGGAACACCGTCAGTTTCAGCCGTGGTCTGTTTGGCAAAGCGCCCAATCCTGCGCATATCGAAAAAGTGCTCAAGTCGCTGGCGCTTTGGGATAAGCGCAACAACCGCTTGATGACACTCTCGGGTGGCATGAAGCGCCGTGTGCTAATCGCCAAAGCGCTCTCCCACGAGCCGCGCATACTGTTTCTGGATGAGCCCACCGCAGGGGTCGACGTTGAACTGCGCCGGGATATGTGGGAAGTCGTGCGCCAGCTACGCGATAACGGCGTGACGATTATTTTAACCACCCACTACATCGAAGAAGCCGAAGAGATGGCCGACCGCATCGGCGTTATCAATCGCGGTGAGCTGGTGCTGGTGGAAGGAAAAGCGGCGTTAATGAGCAAACTGGGCAGCAAACAGCTAACCCTGAACCTGCACAGCCCGCTGACAGAGATACCTGCAAACCTGCAGCGCTTTGAGCTAAGCCTGGCCGCTGAAGGGCATGAGCTGATCTATACCTACGACGGTAGCCAGGAAGAGGACGGTCACGCGATTTCGGAGCTATTGACCGCACTTGAGCGAGAGGGCGTCACCTTTAAAGATCTGAATACTCGGCAAAGCTCGCTTGAAGATATTTTTGTTGATTTGGTTAAGGAGCGAGCATGAACCTGCATCCCGTTCGCGCTATCTATATGGCGGAAATGGCGCGCACGCGCCGCACGCTACTGCAAAGTATTGTCTCGCCGGTCATCTCCACGTCGCTTTACTTCGTCGTCTTTGGTGCCGCGATTGGCTCGCGAATCAGTGAGGTCAACGGGGTTAGCTACGGCGCCTTTATTGTGCCGGGGCTGATTATGCTAATGCTGCTCACCCAGAGCGTCTCAAACGCCTCTTTCGGCATTTTCTTCCCCAAGTTTTCCGGCAGTATTTACGAGCTGCTGTCGGCGCCTATCTCGCATTTAGAGATTGTGATCGGCTACGTGGGAGCGGCGGCTTCGAAATCGATTCTGCTGGGGCTGATTATTTTGGCTACCTCGGGCTTGTTTGTACCGCTGGAAATAGCCCACCCGTTCTGGATGCTGACCTTCCTGGTGCTAACCGCCGTCACCTTTAGCCTGCTGGGTTTTATCATCGGCATCTGGGCCGATGGCTTTGACCGGCTACAGCTGGTGCCGCTGCTAGTGATTACCCCGCTGACCTTTTTAGGGGGCAGCTTCTACTCCATCGATATGCTGCCGCCGTTCTGGCAAACCATCACGTTGGCTAACCCCGTGGTGTACCTGGTGAGCGGCTTTCGCTGGAGTTTTTACGGTATCAGCGATGTAAGCCTTGCCGCGAGTGTGGGCATGATTGCCCTCTTTCTCGCGGCTTGCCTGGTCGCCATTGGCTGGATTTTCCGTACCGGTTACCGCCTTAAACCCTGATTTTTTTAAACCCTGGAAGCTAGTAGACCTTTATGCCACTACTGCAAAGTATTGTGCACCGCCTCGATCCGACGCTTGACGGTGAGCGCCTAACCCTAACCGCCGCGCCCCAATCAGAGCAGGCAGCGCCCAGTGACGATTCGGTGATGGCGAGCCTGGTGGGTGCGCTTAACGACACCTACAACACCAAGCCCAAAGGCTGGGGGCGCTTTGCCGAAGAGGGCGAACAGGCAGGGCCCCTGGCCATGTGGCTGCGCGACTATTTGGCGGGTGATAAAAGCTTTGCTGAGCTTTCTGTTGCGCTGGCCGAAAGGCTCGCCAAGCAGCTTCAGGAGCAGCTGTCAGTAAGTGGTTACTTAGTGTTCAGCCACCAGCGCCAGGGCGATACTGAAACGCTGCTGATGGCATTGGTGCACCAGCGCGAAGGGATTGGCATTAATGAGGGTCACCACGCGGTGCCTGCTGCCCAGCTCAACACCGGCCAGCTTACCCTGGCGGCGCGTATCAACCTTACCCAATGGCAGAGCGAGGCACCCAGTGCCCAGTATGTCTCGTTCCTTAAAGATCGCGGCGGTAAAAAACTCGCCGAGGGCTTGGTGGCATTGCTGGGTATGGAAGAGGGCGTCGATGCCCCGGCAGAAACCCGCACGCTGCTGAAAGCGTTTAGCGACTACGTTGAGAAAGAGGATTACGACGACGAGGTGAGTCGTGAAAAAACCGACACGCTGGTGGATTACGCCAATGAACAGCTGCGCCGCGGCGAGCCAATGACGCTGGAAGAGCTTTCGGGATTGGTGGACGAACAGCAGCCGAAAGCGTTTTACGACCATATTCGCAACGCCGATTACGGGCTCTCGCCGGAGATACCCCCTGATAAACGCACCTTGAGTCAGTTCCGCCGCTTTACCGGCCGAGCGGGTGGCGTCTCTATTAGTTTTGATTCGCACCTGCTGGGTTCTAGCATCGAATACGACGCCACTCAGGATCGCTTGATTATCAAGCAAGTGCCCAAGCAGTTAAGAGAGCAGCTTACCAAGAAGGATTGAGGTAAGGACGACGCTGTAGCTACCTAGGAGCCCCCTATGCTGAACGCCATTAGTGATTTCTTCCAGCGCACCCTGGCGCAACCCGAGCAGCGCGAAAATCAAACGCTCACGTTGGAGCTGGCCACTGCCGCGCTGCTGTGTGAAATCGTTCGCGCCGACTACGAAAACACCGACGAAGAGCTTGCCGCGCTGCGTAGTATGCTAACTGAGCGCTATCGTCTAAGCGCAAGCGATGTGGACGAGTTAATGGCGCTGGCGCAAGCCGAAGTAGATGATGCCGTCGATCACTACCAGTTTGTTAGCTTGATCAAAGAGCACTATAACTACGATCAGCGCTGTGAGCTGGTCGCGCAGATGTGGCAACTGGCCTGGGCCGACGGCAACGTTGACCCTTTAGAAGAACACCGTATTCGTCGTTTGGCAGACTTACTGCATGTTAGCCATAGCGATTTTATCCGTACCAAACTGCAGGTAGAGGAGCGCAATAAACCCGATGCATAACCGTAACGAAGACTCGAATTTAATGGATCTAATCAGCTCGATTGAGCATATGGAGCAGGATGCTTCGCGGGTCAGCGTTGACGATGTTGTTCACGCCGTTGGACGGCGCTCGTTTGGGCCGCTGCTGTTGGTCGCTGGGATCATTACGCTCACCCCCATTATCGGTGATATACCCGGCATGCCGACGTTAATGGCTGCGCTGGTACTGTTGGTTTCCGTACAGCTGCTAGCGGGGAGTGAAGCATTTTGGTTGCCCGGCTGGCTGCTGAAGCGTTCGATTTCCCAGCAAAAGTTCGATAAAGGCATTCAGCTGATGAAAAAGCCTGCCCGCTGGATAGATGGGCTATTGCGGGTACGGTTACCTTGGCTGACGGGCTATATCGGTATTCGGGTAACAGCCGTGGTGTGTTTATTGATTGCCTTGGCCATGCCGCCGATGGAGTTTATTCCCTTTTCGGCCAACGGGGCGGGGCTTGCGCTTACCCTGTTAGGGTTAGGCTTGGTTGCCCGTGATGGTATCGTGCTACTGCTGGGGTTCGTGCTGTTCGGCGCCACCTGCGCCTTCATTACGATGAGCCTGATATAACAAAACCTGAGATAACAAAAGGAGTATCGGCATGTCTGATCCGGTTTCAACGCCGCCGCCTAAACCCCCAGAGAGCCAGCACCACTGGGAGCGGCGCATTGAAACGGCGCTGTGGAATTCGCGCTTTTTGGTGATGTTGGCGGTCGTACCCAGCTTATTGGGTTCGTTGATGCTGTTTATCGTCGGTACCGTGGATATTTTCAAGGTAGTCGCTGATGTGATGGGATACTACCTACTGGGTGGCACCCAGGACATTCACGACAGCCTGGTGCCGGATATCATCATTGCCGTGGATATCTATCTGATTGCGATCGTATTGCTGATTTTCGGCTTAGGTGTTTACCGGCTGTTTGTCTCCCGCATTGATCAGGCTGAAGAGAGTAATTTGCGCCATCCCTTTAATGTCGCCTCATTAGACCAACTGAAAGATAAAATCGCCCGGGTGGTGATTCTGGCGGTGATTATTGAGTTTTTCCGCGCCGTGGTAGATATCCGTTTTGCCACGCCCCTGGAAGCTATCTATTTAGCCCTTTCAGTATTGGCGCTGGCGGCCGCGCTCTATTTAATGAGCCTAGGCCACAAAGGCGAGTAAGCGTGCCTGTGCTACTCGTCATTTTCAGCTAACAAACCGTCTACCAGTCTGTTTAACCGCTGTTGGAACTGCCCACCCGGCGAGGGTGGGTTAGGGTCTGAGGTGATCACTACGGTCATCTCCCGTTCTGGAATAACATAAAGCGCCTGACCGCCGTAGCCACGCCCGTAGTACACATCTTCGCCTGCCAACTGAGTAATAAACCAACCAAAGCCGTATCCGTCGCCAGTCCAGCGCGATGTACCGCGCGGCTGCCACGACTCTTCTACCCAACCTTCAGGCAGAACGCGCTGCTCGTCTCCTGCCCCATTAACCACAATGCCATCATTCCGATACAGCTCGCCCACCTCAATCAATGCCCGTGGTGAGAGCTGCATATCATTGCCGCCAAAATAGATCCCTTGCGGGTCGCGTAGCCAGGGGCGAATGGTGATATTAAGCGGATCTCCCAATAGGCGCTGGGCAAGGGAATGGGTCGTTTCGCCGCTGGCGTGGGTGAGCGCAGCGGAAAGTAGATGGCTGGTGCCGGTGGAGTAGAGCATCTGCCCACCCGGCTCATCGACGAATGGGCGCGTCATCGCATCGTTCACCCAGTTGGCGCTGGCCACCCAGGCGCCATAGTTGCTGCCAGAAGTGCGCTCAAGCCCCGCCTGCTGGGCGAGCAGGTGGGCCACGGTAATGTCCCCAACTTGTGGATCAATACCGCTAGGTAGATGTTCGCCAAACAGCTCCACCATGGGTTGATCAGTTGATTCAATGATGCCTGCTTCAATCGCCGCCCCAGTAATGGCAGCCAGCACCGTTTTCGACAGCGATTTAATGTTCGCAGGTGAGGCCACTCCCGGCCCACCCTGGTGAAGTTCGTGGATAATCTCACCGTCGTAGGCCACCACCACGCTGTGTACGCGTTCAAGCTGGCCGGTTTGCTGGTCTAGTATCTGAAGTGCGTTTGTAGAAGGCTCATTAGCGGCTGCATAGGTGGCGGGTAATAGCGAAGTAACAGCAAACGAAACAAGCAAAGCAGTAGCGCGCATCGCAACACCTTAGGCAAGTAAGTGGCAAAGGTTCGAGGTGTAGAAGTGGCTGAGGTTCCACAACCGATACTCGCTAGAAGTAAGATCAGGTAGTACTTTCTGAGTCTGGGGCCATGTTTCTGAGGTTTTAAGGTTCATATTTGGACTTTTATGGTCATTTTCAGTATATAGTGGGTTATAAATGAGCCATTATTTAGAGGTTTTCTATGGCCCTGACTCACTCTCTACTTGCTCCTGGCGAACTGTCCCAGCAGGTCGGTGCCAATGCACGAGAAGCGCGACTGGCGCAGAACCTTTCCCGTAAAACCTTGGCGCAGATGGCAGGTGTTTCCGAGTCCACCATTAAACGATTCGAATCCAGTGGGCAAATAACTCTCGATGGTCTAGTGCTCATTGCCACAGCGCTGGGCGCCACACGCCAAATTGCCGAGCTATTCGAGCAGGAACACCCCGTCTCACTTGAAGAGATCAAGCAGACGGGGCGTACCCGGGGGCGAAAATGAAGCGTATCAACAGCGTAGAGGTGCTGTTAGCGGGTAATCCTGTGGGGGAGCTGGTCGCTAGCCGACAGGGCATCTACTTTGCCTACCACCCTCATTGGGTGGCGGAAGGCTTCAATTTGTCGCCTCTGAACATGGGTTTTACTACCCAACCACAGAAGGCGCCAGATCCACTTCTTTTTGCTGATCTACCGGGAGCATTTGCTGACTCGCTGCCTGATGGCTGGGGAATGCTGCTATCACGATGACCACGCTAAGAACTTTGCTTTTTTGTATGACCAAGGCCGATGGACACTAGCTCCTGCTTACGACCTGACTTATTCCCCTGTCCGGGGCTATGCAGATGAGCATACAACATCTTTCAGTGGGGCAGGCCTGGCTACACGTAAAAAGCTCAAACAGGTTTGCGCCCCTTTCAGGTACTTAACCCCGGATCTCTATATTGAGCAAACCCTTGATGCTCTATCCGAATGGTCATTCCTTTGCCGAGAATTAGAAATCGATGCAAAGCAGCAGAAAATGATTCAGCGAGCATTCGACGAGAAACGCCAGCGTCTCGGATAACGCTATCAATGCGGCCACGCTAATACAGCCACTTTCTAAGAGGGAAATGTAGCGATATTACGCAAAAACTGAAAAAGCCTGCTAGGCTAGGAGTGTCAATTCATGGGCAAGCAAGCCCTTGATTTCCCTAAAACGCAATAAGCAAGGAGCGCCCTATGCGTAATATTATTTACATTATTGGTCTTATCGTGGTTGTGCTGTTCATTCTTTCGATGCTCGGTCTGCGCTAATATCTAGGTACTCGTTACAAAAAACATGCCAATAAAAACCGCCCGAAGCGTTTGCTTACGGGCGGTTTTTATTATGAGCATCTTTTATGAGCTGTTGTGTTCAGCAATGTTAGGCAACAGCTTACGTTAAGCGCAATCAGCAGCCCCCTGGCCAAACATATCAAACATTATTTCACGACCAAGACGGGTCAAAACAAAGCGACCATACTCATTGAAAGTGGCCGCTTCACTGGCTTCCATGACCTTCTGACAGGTTGCCCAGGTGGGCGCTGCGGCACAAAGTGTGAGCAATTCACGGTGCGCTAAACCGCGTTGGGGCAAGGTAATGGTTTCAAGCACATGGCCATTGTCATAGAGCAGCTCAGCGGCAATCGATAAACACTGACGAAGGCTTCGTTGAACGTTCGCAGTAGTCGACAGCCCATGTGACGAGGGGGCAGCGTGTTCTTTCGTAAGCTCGGGAGTCATTGCATGTTCTCCAGCGGTCAGCACCAAATCGGGCTTGTTGCAGCGCATTATAAACCAAGGTCGATGTTAGACCAAGGTCTATAATTTAGAGGGAGTCCCCCACTATTGAACTCATCAACGGTGGGTCAATGTGCTACGCTCGCTACCATATATTTTAGCGAGTTAATAAGTCATGCATATCAGTGTATTCGGAACCGGTTATGTCGGCCTTGTCGCAGGCGCCTGCTTAGCCGATGTTGGTCATCAAGTCACCTGTATGGATGTTAATGCTGAGCGAATTGATCAGCTTAAGGGCGGAGAGGTGCCGATCTTTGAGCCAGGGCTAAGCACTATCGTTGCCCACAACGTGGCGGCTGGCCGTTTACGCTTTACTACTGACGCTGCCCAGGCGGTAGCCGATGGCGAACTGCTGTTTATCGCCGTGGGAACGCCGCCCGACGAAGATGGCAGTGCCGACCTACGCTATGTACTAGAGGTGGCGCGCACGATTGGCCAGCATATGGATAGCTATAAGCTGGTGATTGATAAGTCTACCGTGCCGGTGGGCACTGCAGAAAAAGTCCACGCTGCTATCAGCGATGTGCTCGAACAACGCGGTGTATCGCTCGCGTTCGATGTGTGTTCGAACCCTGAGTTTATGAAGGAGGGGGCAGCGATAGATGACTTTACCCGTGGCGCGCGGATTATCGTCGGTACAGAAAGCGAGCGGGTGAAAGCGCATATGCAAGAGTGCTACGCCCCTTACAACCGCAACCACGAAAAACTGATGTTTATGAGCGTGCGGGCTGCCGAGCTAACCAAATACGCCGCCAATGCCATGCTCGCCACCAAAATCAGCTTTATGAACGAGATCGCCAATCTTGCCGAACGGCTTGAGGTGGATGTCGAAGACGTGCGCCGAGGGATTGGCAGCGACCCACGTATTGGCTACCACTTTATCTACCCTGGCTGCGGTTACGGTGGCTCTTGCTTCCCCAAAGATGTCCAGGCATTAGAGCGGGCAGCGCGTCAACTAGGCTATACGCCGGAACTGCTCAGCGCCGTCGAATCGGTTAATTTGCGTCAAAAGCAAACCCTGTTCACAAAACTGCAAGACAACCTAGGCAGTCTAAGTAGCAAGACTATTGCTGTTTGGGGCTTGGCCTTTAAACCCAACACAGACGATATGCGCGAAGCCCCTAGCCGCACGTTAATGGAAGCACTCTGGCAAGCGGGCGCTAAGGTGCAGGCGTTCGACCCTGAAGCCATGACAGAGTGCCGCCGCATTTATGGCGAGCGGGATGACCTAATGCTGGCAGGAGATCGGATTCAGGCTGTTAAAGGTGCCGATGCTTTGGTTATCTGCACCGAGTGGAAAGAGTTTCGCAGTGTCGATTTTGATTGGCTAGCCGACCAGCTGGCTGAAAAAGTCGTCATTGATGGGCGTAACTTGTACACGCCAAGTGCTGTTGAAGAAGCGGGGCTGCGTTACATAGGGGTGGGGCGGAAAAGCCACGATTAGGTAGCGAGCTAAAAAAAGGTTTAAGTTTAATGTTAAATGGTCGATAGTTATTAACTACTAGGATGATAAATTACTTCACGAGCAGTGTAATCAGTAGCGTGATGACGTTATAAAAGAGGACGGTAAAGTATGGCTTCCATTTCATCACTTGGTATTGGCTCAGGCTTGGATCTCAACGGTTTATTGGATCAGTTGAAAGAGGCCGAGGAACAGAAGCTTGTGCCGATTCTTGAGCGGCAGGAAACACAGCAGACCAAAATTTCCGCTTATGGTCAGTTGAAGAGCGCGCTCTCTCAGTTTCAAACTGCCGCTGATGCGCTTAATGACAGCACTCTTTACGAAAGCCTTTCCACTAATGTGGGTGGTTCAGCCATCACTGCCGCTGCTGATGCGGAAGCACAGCCAGGTAGCTATAATGTTACCGTCGACACTCTAGCCACTCGCGGCACGCTTGCTTCAGAAGGGGTAGCCGCCGCAGATGAGGGCATCACCGCTGCTGACCAAAAATTAACCCTGAACTTCGCTGATGGTTCCACCCAAGAGATCGATATAGCGTCAGGCAGCACTCTGGAAGGTATTCGCGATACGATTAACGCCACTGAAGACGCTGGCGTGAACGCGACTATTATTAATGATGGTACCAATTTCCGCCTCGCACTTAGCTCTAGTGAAACCGGGGCAGATGCCTCTATTGCCGATTTCAGTTTTGACGGTGCTGCCCCGTTCACTTCAGATACCGCTAATACGCTGCAAAGCGGTACTGATTCAGCGCTTACCGTTAACGGTATTGATATCACCAGCTCCACTAATCAAGTTGAAGGCGCTATCCAGGGCGTGACGCTAAACCTTCAAGAAGAGGGTGATAGCACGGTCTCCGTTGAGCAAGACACCCGCGCTGTTCGCGAGGCTGTTACCAATTTTGTAGAGGCCTATAACGGTCTCAAAGATAAAATTGGCGATTTAACCAGCTTCAATTTTGAAACCGGCGAGGCAGGCGAGCTGTTGGGAGACGGTACCGTCCGTACCGTCGAGTCTCGCTTGCGTGATGTGCTGGGTGGGGCTGTGGAGGGTGAGCTCTCCATTCTTAGCGATATCGGTATTTCGCACAAGTACGATAGCGGGCTGGGGTATAGCAAACTTGAGGTCGATCAAGACAAGCTTGATGATGCCATTGCTAATAACCAAGGTGCGCTTGCAACCTTCTTCGCAGGCGATTCGGATGAGGCGGGTATGGCAGGGCAAATTAATACAGCTGTCGAACAATTGCTTGGCTCTAATGGCCGCGTGGAAGGAGCGATTAGCGGGGCGGAAAATCTCAACAAGTCGCTTGTAGAGCAATACACCCGTATGGAGCAATCAATTGAGCAGACGATGTCTCGTTACCGCAGCCAGTTTGGTCAACTGGATGGCATGATTGCGCAAATGAACCAGACCAGCAGCTATCTTACCCAACAGTTCGATGCATTAGACGCCCAACTAGGCCGTGGCTAATCCGCTCTGTTGCTTTCCCTCCTCGTCCCCAATGAACGCCTGCGCTAAGCAGGCGTTTTTATTAGCAAAAGAAGAATAATTAACTTAGCGAAAGAAAAAGCGCTAAAGTTGCCCGCTAATCAGCCGATAAAATTACATACCACAATTGCCAGCGTGCCCATGCGCTGAATGTTTCAGGTTTAGCCTTTTTTACTGAGGAACAGTCAATATGGCGACGATAACCTCCCTTGGCGTTGGCTCGGGTCTTGACCTGACTGGCCTATTGGATCAACTGCAGAAAGCAGAGCGCGGCAAGCTTGCGCCCATTACGCAGCAGAAAACACAACAGCAAGCCAAGGTTTCGGCCTATGGCCAGCTGCAAACATCGCTGAACGCTTTTAAAGACGCCGTAGGAAAAATCAACGACCCTGAACTCTATCAGAGCCTGTCTGCCAATGTGCAGGGAGAGGGCGTAAAAGCAACAGCCACCGCCGATGCATTGCCCGGCAGTTACCGCGTTCAAGTTAGCCAGTTGGCCACCGCAGGCACGCTCGCGTCTACCCGCGTTACCGCTCAAGATGCAGCGCTCGACTTACAAGGTGCAACTGCGTTTAAGCTTAGCTTCGGCAATGGCGATAGTGTCGATATTGCCCTAACAGCCGATAGCAGTCTAAGCGATATTCGTGATGCAATTAATGCTGACAAAGAGTCGGGAGTCAGTGCCTCTATCATCAATGACGGTACGGGCTATCGATTGGCGCTGAGTTCCAAGGAAAGCGGCGCTGAGGCCTCAATCAATAGTTTCAGTTTTGTAGATGCCGGTGGTGTGGCTGTGGCTGGCCCCTTTAGTGAAGATGCGGCTACCCAGCAGATGGGCAAAGATGCCATGTTGAAGGTCAATGGCATTGATATCACCAGTGCCAGTAACCAAATTGAAGATGCGATTCAAGGCGTCACACTCAACATTGCAAGTTTAGCGTTGGAAGACGGCGGGACGGCTACCAGTACGGTAAGTGTTGAACGAAACACCCTGGGGGTGCGCGAGGCGGTAGGTGCATTCGTCAAAGCCTATAACGGCTTAGAAGGCACAATCAATAACCTGACAAAATACGATAGTAAAACCCAGACCGCCGGCAAGCTGCTAGGAGACAGCACGGTGCGCACCATAGAGTCTCGGTTGCGCAGTGTGATGATAGGAAGTGTTGCAGGCAGTGAGCTTTCTACCCTTAACCAGCTAGGTATTACCTTGCAGCGTGACGGTACGCTAAAACTTGATGAAGACAAGTTAAGTGATCTGGCGGCCAACAGTCCTGACTCGCTCAGCGATTTTTTTGCAGGCAAAGATGAAGCGAGTGGCATGGCTGGGCAGCTAACCACGACGTTAACTAACCTGTTGAGCGATAACGGGACTATCAAAGGGGCCATTACGGGAGCGGAGAATCGCGTAAAAAGTTTAGATGAGCGCTACGCACGTATGGAAAAGACCATTGAGAGCACCATCGACCGCTATCGCAAACAGTTTGGTCAGTTGGATGGCATGATCGCGCAAATGAACCAAACCAGCTCTTACCTCACCCAGCAGTTTGATGCACTTGACGCTCAGTTAGGCCGCAAAAAGTAGAGCCATCTCAGCAGGCATTGTTTTAAAATGACAAAACAGCGCTTAGCGCTGTTTTGTCATTGTGGTGGGAAGCGGCTTTAGTTCACGGAGATTTCTGCTTCCAGCCGGACTGTTGCAATCGTGGGACGTAGCTTTAGCTCGCGACGCTTTTTGCTTCCAGCTGGACTGGTGCAATTGTGGGAGGTAGCTTTAGCTCGCGACCAAAGCGCGAAATCCAGTGAAGCGATCTCATACTCTCACGGCCACCCCGCCCAAGCATGAAACTCTTCACTATTCAGTTACCAACGTTTACATCTTTTTTTACCACTTCCCCTAAAGAAACCTCACGCGCTGCCGTTAATTAATATAACGGCACAAACAGTGGCCGAAAGCAGGCCTCAGGGCCAGTGTCCAAAGCAAGGAGTATCATCCCATGTCAGTGATCAATACCAACATCACAGCAATGATCGGCCAAAACAACCTTGGCAAATCACAGAACGCACTGTCTACCGCCATGGAGCGTTTGTCCTCTGGCCTGCGCATCAACAGCGCTAAAGATGACGCCGCTGGCCAAGCCATCGCCAACCGTATGACTTCACAGATCACTGGTCTGTCACAGGCTCAGCGTAACGCCAACGACGGTATCTCCGTTGCGCAAACCGCTGAAGGCGCCCTGAACCAGGTAAACGACAACCTGCAGCGTATTCGTGAACTGGCCGTTCAGTCTCAGAATGACACCAACTCTGCTGACGACCGTGCTTCCATCCAGGACGAAATTACTCAGCGTCTGACCGAAATCGATCGTATCTCTGAGCAGACTGACTTCAACGGCGTTAAAGTTCTGGCCCAAGATCGCAGCCTGTCTATCCAGGTAGGTGCCAACGACGGTGAGTCCATCGACGTTGCGCTGGAAAAAATCACTGCTGACACACTGAGTTTGGCTAGTTTCAACGTAAACGGTCCAGGTGCGAATCTTGGCGCTGCCGTAGCTGCCGACTATACCGCAGCATATGGTGAGGGTACTGGCGTAACCAGCAATACTGTCAATGATTTCTCAGGTGCTTTAGCCACTAACTTGGGTGTTTCCGCGGCAGCAGTAGATAGCGCTGCTACAGCGCAAGTTGATGATAGTGGCAACTGGTACGTTAACGTTACTGTTACTGCTCAAAGTAATGCAGAAGCGAACTCTCTTAGCTTGCAAGGTATCGAAGCCACTTCTGGTACCGCAGTTACCTTCCAAGTAGCGCTTGATCCTTCTGAAGCAGCTGTAACTACGGGAAACACCACTGCTGCATATACTGTTCCTGGTGCTGAATTGGGTGCAAAAGACCTGCTTAGCAGCGCGACTGCTAACCCGATGGAGCAGCTTGATAAGGCTCTCAAGCAAGTCGATGAGCTACGCTCTGGCTTGGGTGCGATCCAAAACCGCTTTGAGTCAGCGATTACTAACCTGCAGACTAACGAAACTAACCTTTCCGCTGCTCGGTCGCGTATCGAAGATGCTGACTACGCAAGTGAAGTAGCCAACATGACCCGTGCACAGATCCTGCAGCAGGCTGGCACCTCTGTACTGGCCCAGGCTAACCAAACTCCGCAGAACGTACTTTCTCTGCTGGGCTAAGCCTTCAAGCTACTTATCCGTATCGTTCGGATTATCTACAGGCCTCCTCGATGGAGGCCTGTTTTTTTATTTAGGACATTGCTCTATTCAGTTGGCTGGGTTATTGGACGCTTTTCCCCCCTTAGTTCAGTTGGCCCCTTTGCTATGATAAAAAGTTAGTGTCGCTGCCATCAGGAACGTTTCTGCCATGTCGAATAAAAAGCCCAATCGCCCTTCACAAAATGCTCGCCAACGTACTTTGGGTGCTAGGGGAACCGCACAGGCATTAAAAAAAGCCAAAGATCGCACGGTACAACAGCCAGCCAGTGTGGCTGCATGGAAACAGTTGGGGGCAGAGCTTTCAGAAGCCGGTCAGTTTCAAGAAGCATTAGAAGCTCTAGATCGAGCCAGCTCACTGGTTGCTGATGATGCCGAAACATTGGCTCTTCAGGGCCGGATAACCCATCAAGCTGGTGACCCAGTAAGAGCACTGGCATTTTTACACAGTGCAATCGAGATCAACCCTAAATACGCCAAAGCACAGCATTATATTGGTTATATTTATTACACCCAGGCACGTTTTGATGAAGCGCTAAAACATGCCGAAATTGCCTGTGAGTTAATGCCAGGTGATGTCGATATGCTCAATACCTTAGGCAATACGTTGATGCAGACCTTCGATTATGCCCGAGCTAGAGATGCACTTGAAAAAGCCGTAAAATTAGCACCTAAAAATTACCTTTCGTGGAATAATCTGGGTAATGTATATAATGCTATTGGTGATCTTGATAAGGGCCTTGAAAGTTACTGGCAAGCCCATCGCGTAAATCCCCAGGCTCCAGGGCCATTTTCTAATATTATTACAACCTATCACTATCATCCGAATAAAACAGGACAAGAAATTACAGTGCTATGTAAGCAGTGGCATCGTAAATATTCTCCTGAGGTGATGATCCCTCTGCCTAGATCAACGCCAATAGCCAGTAAGCAACTACGTATTGGCTTAATATCTGACGGTTTTCGCGGTCATCCTGTTGGTAGAATGATAACTTCGGCCTTAGAGCAGGTTCCTAAAAGTCAAGCTGAGTTCTATTGTTATAGCACAAATAATGTTAATGATGGAATTACTGAAAGGCTAAAAGCAGTATCAGAAAAATGGATGAGTGTTCAGCCGCTTAAAGATCAGCAAGTGGCACAACAAATTGCTAACGATGAAATTGATATATTGATTGATCTTGTCGGACATAATGCCGGCAACCGTGTATTGTCAGTTGCAATGCGCCCTGCACCGCTACAGGTTAAGTGGGTAGGGGGGTTGATCAATACAACGGGTGTTGAAGCCATTGACTATTTAATCAGTGATAGCATTGAAACGCCTGTGGGTGTAGATAACGATTATGTGGAAAAGCTAATACGTTTGCCTGATGACTATGTTTGCTATGTCCCACCTAATGGATACGAGCCAAGTGTAAGGACATTACCTGCACAAAGGAATGGTTACATAACATTAGGCTGCTTTAATAATGCCGCCAAGCTTAATGATATACTTTTAGTACAGTGGGCAGAAATAATGACATGCCTTCCTGGTTCAAAGTTGCTTTTGAAAAGTATGCAGTATAAGAGTGAAGAGCGGCGACAAAAAATTATTGACTTAATGGTCATGAATGGTATTGAAAAAGAGCGCTTATTGATTGAGGGGCCTTCACCGCATGCTGAGTTATTAGAAACGTATAATCGAGTAGATATTTCTTTAGATCCATGGCCTTACTCCGGTGGCTTGACGACGTGTGAGTCGTTGCTAATGGGAGTGCCAGTAGTCTCTCTTCCTGGCCCCACCTTTGCAGGACGCCACAGTGCTACTCATTTGATTAATGTGGGTATGCCAGAACTTGTCGTTGGTTCTTGGGAGGAGTATCGAGAAAGAGTTTTAGAGCTTGCATCTGATTTAGATAGCCTTGCCACTATTAGGCAGCACCTTCGTCAAGTCTTATTAGAGTCGCCGGTATGCGATGCTACCCGGTTTGCAAAACATTTTACTGATGCAATGCGCGCTATTTGGCAACGCCACTGTGAAGGGAAGCAACCTGCCGCGCTAACGTTCGATAAAACTGGGCTAGCGAAATTTGAAGATGAAGAAGCGCCCGTAGATGTTGTTTATGCAGAGAGCCTGGAAGTCGAAACGGCTGGTTTTCACTGGTCACTACCCAGCAAGATTATAGCGCTGGATAATGGTTCAAAACTAGTTGTTGAAAAAGGTATTGATACACTTAGGAAGTTAAATTCATTTGGTATAGTCGCCTTCGACCCAGCAAGCCAAGTAATAAATACTGAGCGGTTTGAGGGCAGCAAAGATGTGCAGGTTTTTACCCATGCTGTTTTAGGAGATGGTAGTTCGGCGACGCTTTATTCGTGCTTAGATCCAGCATTGAGCAGTACCCTGGAACCGATGCCAGTGGAACAACAGTACGGAGCTAACCCTGCTGGTGCAAGCGTGCTTGCTAAGCTTCCAATCAATACTATCGCGTTAGATAGCATCGAAGGTCTGGATAGTCTGGATTGGTTGATTCTGGACGATTTAAGTGATTCGGCCGCAATCCTTGAGAATGGTGAAAAAGCCCTTAAAGATACGCTAGTCATCCAAGTGCGTATTGCCTTTCAACCGACGCATAAACGACAGCCAAACTTAACCGAAATTCAGCACTGGATGTCACGCCATGGTTTCCGTCTATACCGTTTCAACAATCAGCAGCACTTAAGCCACCTGCCAGACAGCGTACCTGCAGAAATTCGTCAAGCTACCGAGCTGCAAAGTGTCGATGCCGTTTTCCTGCCCACTCACGAGCGGTTGGCCGAGCTAAGTGAAAACCAGATCACCAAGCTAGCTTTCCTGCTGCATACCGTGTATGGCATCAAAGATATGGCATATTCGCTGTTGGCTAGAGTGAATGAGGATAAAGCGGAGGAGTATTTGATTGAAGAAGGCTTAGCTAATAAAAAGCTAGTGCCTGCTATGAAGCGTGAGGTGATTTATGATCCCAATCAGCTTGAGTGCAATCAACGTGAATTTACTCTTTGTGTAGGGGTGCCGGTTTACAATGAAGAGAAATATATTCGCGAAACCATTCAGTCATTAAAAAACCAAGATTTTGAGAATGTCAGGTTTTTGATTGCGGATAATTGCTCAACGGATGACACGCTGAATATCATTTGCGAAGAAACAGCAGATGATGATCGCTTTGAAATATTCCAACAGCCTAAAAATATAGGTGCATCAAGAAATTTTGAATTTTTGATTTCAAACACTAAGTCAAAGTACTTTATGTGGTTAGGGGCACATGATGTTTTGTCAGAGAAATATTTATCATTGGCTGTTGAGGAAATAGATAAGACTACAGATGTCGCTATGGTTATGGGTAAACCAATGGCAATAAGTAAAACATCTAATCTGATAGGTTTTGTGAAAGATGCTGTTTATGATTTTACTAGTAATAAAAGAGAAGAGCGTTATCTGAAGTCGGTAGCTGAGCTTGCAAACTGTACCGTGGTGCATGCTGTGTTTGTTAGAGAAGCGTTAAAGGATTTTGAATTTAGGGTAACTGTATCTCCTGACCATGTCTTAATCAGCCACCTTCTTTGGTATGGAAAATTGAAGAATATAGACGGCGCTAGCTATTTCAGACGCTATTTTGATGCTAGGAGTGAAAGTCAAGCTAACAGAGTTAGCGGTGGCGAAGTAAAGCTAGATAGAGAAGATTTTTTTGAGTATTACTTGGATGATTTAAATGGTTTGGCTAATGAGTCTAACTATTTTTTGGGTAAGGGTTTTTCTAATAAGATAAAGGGTATTCTTAAAGCTAGGTTTTTATAGGTGGGTGAGATTATGAAATGTGTCATACTAGCCGGTGGTTTGGGTACCAGAATTTCTGAAGAAACGCACTTAAAGCCAAAGCCGATGATTGAAATAGGAGGCAAGCCAATACTCTGGCATATAATGAAACTTTACTCTTTTTATGGGGTGAATGATTTCATTATTTGTTGTGGTTACAAAGGCTATGTTATTAAAGAGTACTTTGCTAACTATTTTTTGCATATGTCTGATGTAACGTTTGATATGTCAAGTAATACGATGCAGGTGCATGAAAAACATGCAGAGCCATGGCGGGTTACATTAGTCGATACGGGAGAGGAAACGCTGACCGGTGGGCGTCTTAAGCGGGTCGCCAATTATGTCCGAGATGAGCAAGCTTTTTGCTTTACCTATGGTGATGGAGTGGCCAATATCGATATTGGTGCTCAACTTTCTTTTCATCAGCAGCATGGAAAGCTCGCTACTGTAACTGCGGTACAACCTCCTGGTCGTTATGGGGCATTGCTGCGTAACGGAACTGCCGTCCGTGGTTTCCAGGAAAAACCCCCTGGCGATGGTGCGTGGATCAACGGTGGTTTTTTTGTCCTAAACCCGCAAGTTCTGGACTTTATTGATGGCGACCAGTGTTCATGGGAAGGTCATCCATTGGAGAGCATCGCCAATAATGGGCAGTTAGAAGCTTTTGAACATCTTGGATTCTGGCAACCCATGGATACTCTGCGTGAAAAAAACCATCTAGAGCATCTTTGGGATTCAGGAAAAGCCCCCTGGAAATTATGGTCATGAATAAATTGTCGTTACCGTTTTGGCAAGGTAAACGAGTGCTGGTGACCGGTCACACAGGTTTTAAGGGGTGCTGGTTGACTTTGTGGTTGCAGCGCTTAGGAGCGGAAGTAACAGGGGTTGCTTTGGCGTCAAATACACACCCCAACTTGTTTACGCTTGCCAATGTAAGTAACAACTTGAAGAGCTACGAATGTGATATCCGCGATGCATATAAAGTTTCGCGCGCCATACAAAAATCTAAACCAGAAATAGTCTTTCACTTGGCTGCGCAGTCATTGGTTCGTGCTAGCTACCGAGATCCATTGGCTACCTATGCTACTAATATCCAAGGTACGGCCAATGTGTTGGATAGCCTACGCGGATTGGAGCAAGCACGGGTAGTTGTGGCGATTACCACCGATAAGGTGTATCGCAATCTTGAGCAGCCATACCCCTATCGCGAGACCGACCATCTTGGTGGGCATGATCCTTATAGTGCCAGTAAAGCAGCCGCAGAGTTGGTGGTTGCAAGCTATCGGGATGCTTTTTTGGAGGAACAAGGGGTTGCTGTGGCTACTGCTCGAGCTGGCAACGTTATTGGCGGCGGTGATTGGGCTGAAGATCGCTTATTGCCTGATGCTGCGCGCGCTTGGAGTGCCGGGCAGCCTTTGTATATTCGACGGCCGGAATCAGTACGCCCCTGGCAGCATGTGTTAGAGCCGCTTTCAGCTTATATGCGCTTGGCCGAACAGCTCTATGTGGAGCCGCAAAAAGCAGGAGCTTATAACTTCGGTCCTCTCCCTCATGATGCAGCTACAGTAGAAGACGTTATTACACAGGCGTGCAAATCATTTGGGAGCGGTGAGATTGAATGGGGCGATGGTCGTGCAGGGCCACATGAAGCAAATTGGTTGGCTTTAGAGACTGCCAAGGCGCGAACTATACTGGGCATTGAGCCGAATTGGGAGTTGGTGCAAGCTGTAGACTACACTATGAATTGGTATCGACGCCAGCTTGCAGGGGAATCAGCTCAAGCGCTGTGTTTAGAAAATATCACTGCCTATGAGTCACAATAAAAGGTATGAAAGCATAATGGGCCTACTGACTGTGAGCAATACCCCGTTAAATGGACTGATGCTTGTGCAAAGAGGGCAAGTTGGAGATCACCGAGGTTTTCTTCAGAGGCTTTTTTGCGGTGATTTTTTAAAGCAGGTTGGTTGGCATGCTCCTATTGCGCAAATCAATCATACCTTTACACAACACTGCGGCACTGTTCGTGGCCTACATTTTCAATACGCGCCGTATACTGAAATGAAACTGGTAACCTGCTTGAGAGGGGCGGTGTGGGACTTAGCCGTAGATTTACGTCCCGGTACTCCTACGTTTCTCCATTGGCACGCGGAAGAACTTAGTGCAAAGAACCAACGGTCGCTGCTGATACCCGAAGGATTTGCGCATGGTTTCCAAACCTTAAGTGATGACGTTGAAATGCTCTATTGCCATTCCCAAAGCTACACGCCAACCATGGAAGGAGGTTTGCATCCGCAAGACCCTAGTCTAGCTATCACTTGGCCACTCCCTATTAACAAATTGTCGGATCGAGATGCTTCTCACAAGCTGATTGATAAAAACTTTGAAGGAGTCGTGCTTTGAACTGTCGGCATTGTGCAACCCCGTTAAGTCATACGTTTCTTGACCTAGGGTTTGCCCCGCCATCAAACGCCTACCTTACCTCCGCCGAACTTTTTAAGCCCGAGAAGTATTTTCCCCTTAAAGTGAAGGTTTGCGACCAGTGCTGGTTAGTGCAGACCGAGGATTATACTCAGGCGAATGAACTCTTTAGCTCTGACTACGCCTACTTCTCCAGTACCTCTAGCGGCTGGGTGAGCCACGCTGAGCATTATGTTGAACAGGTATCCAGTGAGCTGAATCTTAATTCTGAGAGCCTAGTTATAGAAGTGGCGTCAAATGATGGGTATTTGCTTAAAAACTTTGTTGCCATGGGGATCCCATGCCTTGGCATTGAGCCAACAGACAGCACCGCTATGGTCGCGGAAGCGAAAGGCATTCCTGTCCTACGTGAGTTTTTTGGCGAAGTGCTGGGTAAGCAACTAGCCTGTGAGGAGAGACAAGCAGATCTAGTTGTTGGTAACAATGTTTACGCCCATGTGCCGGATATTAACGACTTTACCCGAGGTCTTAAGGCGGTACTTAAGCCAGGCGGAACGATTACAATAGAATTCCCTCACCTAATGCGCTTGCTTGAGCAATGTCAGTTCGACACTATCTATCATGAACACTACTCTTATTTATCGCTCTCCGCGGTAAGTCGTATCTTCCAGTCTGCAGGCCTGCGTGTTTGGAAAGTTGAAGAGCTGAATACACATGGAGGGAGTTTGCGTATATTTGGCTGTCATGATGAGGATGAGAGGGAAAATCATAAATCAGTTACAGCAATACTGCAGTTGGAGTTAAACCGTGGCTTGCAACAATTGGAGACCTATCTTGACTTTCAGGCTCGCGCAAACAAAATAAAAGATGATCTACTAGATTTTCTTATCAAGCAAAAGCGCGCAGGAAAAAAAGTGGCTGCCTATGGAGCTGCTGCTAAAGGCAATACCTTGCTTAACTACGCTGGTGTCAAGCCAGATTTACTTCCTTTCGTGTGTGATGCTGCGGCATCCAAACAAGGAAAATTTATGCCTGGCAGTCACATACCGATTTTGTCGCCAGAGCAACTTGCGGATAAACAGCTAGACTATTTGCTGATCTTACCCTGGAATATTGCAGAGGAAGTACAGCAGATAAATAGCGAGATCCAAGAAAGAGGAACGGCATTTGTTATTGCTGTTCCAGAACTTCGAATTTTATGAGAAAAAAATGAAAAATAAAATTGAACCACAGATACCGGTTTTCAGGCCTCTTATCGAAAAGAGCGAAATCGCTGCAGCAATTGAATCGCTGGAGTTGGGTTGGCTTGGCATGGGAAGCTATGTAAAAGACTTTGAGGCTGCAATATCTCGGGTCTGTGATTTTGCCCCCGACGAAGATCGCCATATTGTAGCTGTCAGTACAGGGCATGCAGCACTTCATCTTTCGCTGTTGATGATAGGTGTGAATTCTGGTGATGAAGTCATAACTCCATCATTTAATAATGCAGCTGATTTTCAAGCAATTCGCGCCTGCGGAGCAGAGCCAGTTTTTGTTGACATACAAGAAGATACACTCTGTATTGATGTTGATAAGGTTGAGGGCCTGATAACAGATAAAACCAAATGTATTATTTGTATGGATTATGATATTTTTCTCTGCGATCATGATGCATTGAGTACAATTTCAAAAAAACACAACATACCAATTCTCCATGATGCTGCACACTCTTTTGGCTCGTGTTATAAGGGCAGACCCACGGGTAATCAGCATGAATATACCATGTTTAGCTTTGATCCTGTTAAGGCAGTGACCTGTATTGATGGAGGAGCTATTGTCATTAAGGGTGCGGAAAATATGAAGCGCCTACAAGCGATGCGTTTGATTGGTATGACTCAGTCTGCTGAGCAAATGTATACAAACTCAAGGGCTTGGACGTATGATATTGAAGGGCTAGGATTTAGGTATCACATGGCTAACTTACATGCTGCGATAGGACTTTCCCAAATTTCAAAGCTTGATAAAATCCGAAGTACTCGACAGGAAGCATGTAAGAAATATTATGATGAGCTCTCTCCAATTAATTGGTTAGAAGCTCCTAAAGGTGACTTTGAGAAAGTTAGTCCTTTTCTTTATTATATTAGGGTTCTGAATGGTAGTCGTAATAAGCTACGTGAGCATATGAAATCACATGGAGTCGATACAGGTATTCACTGGCAGGCAGGCCATGAATTTACATATTTTAAGGATTGCCGCAGAGGAGATCTAGTTGTAACTGAAAAAATTGTTGATCAAATTTTATCTCTTCCTCTTCATAGTTGTATGAGCGATGAAGATCAGAGACGCATTATTCAATCTATTGTATCTTTTCAAGGTTGAAAATGAAATATCAAGATATCTTTCAAGCGCTGAAAGGGGTTGGTGATATAGATTTGTCTGCCCTAGCATTGCCTGTAGCTGAAACAGACTTTGCATTGTATCCCATCAATTGTAATCCTGATTGTGTTGATGAGATTGTTGTGAGTATGTTGACTGAGGCTCGAAATAGAAATCGTGATTCATTTCTGACGTATTTCGAAGCTACTCCTGAACGAACATTTCATTGGATTACAAGTTCTGTTGCCAAAGACAACACAAGAATCCTGTTTGCACTAAGGGAGGTTGGAACAAGAGAGCTTTATGGCTATATGGGGCTTGCCTATGGCGATGCTGGTGGGGGGCGTATCGAAGGGGACGCAATTGTTCGTTTTAGCGACATCAGTCGCCCTGGCTTAATGCGTGCGGCATTTCTTAGCTTAGTTGAATGGGTGATGATTGATATAGGTATCAAAGAGGTGTGGGTTAGGGTTCGATCAAGCAATCCGGCTGTTAAGTTTTATAATCAGTGTGGGTTTTCAGTAGAGTTTGAAGCGCCTTTGTATGAAATAAATGGATCTCTAGGTGAGCTTGTAGAGCTTAGCGAAACCCCTCTACAAGACTATGCCGTGACGTCAGATGATTCACTTTTTTATATGAAGTACCACCGTTAAAATTGATGAGAGAATTGCTCAAGCTAAGCGAATGTGCATGATTTTTCGTATCAGTGGTGGATAAAATTAGGAGCTTTTAGGATTTTCAAGTCTTTCTTTATTTTGTATAGATGATTGATTTTCTAAAATTTATTGTGCTAATGAATCGTGCACAGGAATAGCTTGAATTAGTTTTAAATTATAGCATTAATAAGTTTTTTAATATAAGTGATGGGGATGAATATGAAAAGCAGTGGCCATAATCCATTTGCACAGTTTTTACAAGAAAGTCATGACTCAGTGAGTAGTTATTCTTCTCAAGCTGAGTGGAATCGTCAATCGAATGAATGGCTAGTGAGAGCCTTTGATAAAAGGTACATGTACAACTTTCTGTGGATGGGTAGGCCGATTATTCAAACGCCGGTTGACATGACTGCCATTCAGGAGCTTATTTGGCAAATAAAACCGGATTTGATCATCGAGACAGGCATCGCCCATGGTGGTTCGCTAGTGCTAAGTGCATCCATGCTAGCGCTGCTGGATATGTGCGAAGCAATTGAAACAGGCGAAGTGATTGACCCCAGGCTGTCTAAACGTAAAGTGTTGGGTATCGATATCGACATTCGCGCGCACAACAGAGAAGCTATTGAAGCCCACCCCATGGCCTCACGTATTGAAATGATCCAAGGCTCAAGCATTGCCCCTGACGTGGTTGAGCAGGTTCAACAAATAGCCAAGGGATACGAACGCGTGCTGATTTGCCTGGATTCCAACCACACTCACGAGCATGTACTGGCAGAGCTGGAAGCTTATGCGCCGTTGACCAGTGTTGGAAGCTACTGTGTAGTATTCGACACCATCGTTGAAGATATGCCAGCTGATATGTTCCCTGATCGTCCCTGGGGGCCGGGCAATAATCCAAAAACGGCTGTGTGGGAATACTTAAAAGAGCATAGTGAATTTGAGATTGATAAGCATATTCACGATAAGCTTATGATCACAGTTGCGCCAGATGGTTACTTAAAGAGAGTCAATTGATAAAGATTTATTCACATTGAAAAAAGACACGAGGTGAAGAGGGCGATGGGGGGAATCTGTGGCTGCAGTAAGTGGTTTTGTGGTCAGCGTTAAATAAATTTATATGGCCGTCAGTATCAAATTGACGGCCAATTACTATGGAGGAGAGGGGTGGAGTGTGATTGAACAATAGCCAACACCAACTTACTATCGACAAGCTTCAATTGCTAATCGACGGCACACAAGCCACGCTTGCCTGTTTCGAGCAGAAAGGCATGGATATAGAGATGGCTGACGATTATATTAAATTACTGGATATTTTGGATGATGCCGTCAAGCAGCAGCGGGAGCATACAAAGGCGATGCTTTCTTAACAACAGCATGAACATTCCGCACTCCTTAAGGTTGTACCTAACAATACAAGTGCCAGGTAGCAACTAGGTCACTTGATGCCCGTCTAACTCTCTCGCGAGCAACACCAGGTAGCGGAGTTGGAGAAAGAAACGCTAGCGTCGTGAAGTGAAGGATCACATAGCGCCTCTGATCGGTGTTAATTCTAAAAAAATATAAGAAGACGGTTTATTATTTCTTTTTTGCTGCTATCTTGATGCCATTCTGCTGGTGTTTGAGACATAAGCGACTTACCCCGCGCCTATATCTACATCAGATTATTTGTATTCATAGAGGAAAGTGATAATGGCCTATCTACGCCGCTGGAAAAGAACCGTTGCTGCTCTTTCACTTAGCATGGTGGGTGGTGTGCTATCAGTGGCTGCCCAAGCCGATACGCTCCGTGTGGGCATGTCCGGCGGTTACTTCCCCTTTACCTTTGTTGAGCAGGATGAGCTTAAGGGTTTTGAAGTTGATGTCATGAATGCCGTGGGTGAGGTCACCGGTGATGACATTGAGTTTGTCACCGCGAGTTTCTCGGGCCTGGCGGGGATGCTTGAATCTGGCCGTATCGACACCATTGCCAATCAGATCACTATTACCCCAGATCGCGAAGCGAAGTATGTGTTCACTTCGCCTTACGTGTATGACGGTGCTCAGGTCGTGGTGCGAGCAGGCAATGACACCATTGAAGGTGTTGAGGATTTGTCCGGTAAAAGCGTGGCCGTCAACCTGGGCTCTAACTACGAACAGTTACTGCGTGAGCAGCCGAACGCAGATGAAATCGACATTCGCACCTATGAGTCTAATATCGAGCAGGATGTGGCATTGGGCCGGGTAGAAGCCTTTGTGATGGATCGTGTTAGTGCTACGCAGGTCATTAAAGAGAAAGGCCTGCCGTTAGAGCTGGCGGGCCAGCCTTTCTCGACCATTGAGAACGCATTACCCTTCCGTGACGACGAGGCGGGCCGCGAGCAACGCGATCGTGTAGACGCAGCCCTTGCTGAACTTCGCGAAAACGGTGAGCTGCGCGAGATATCGGAAAAGTGGTTTAATAGTGATATCACTCAGCCCTAACCGCTGGGATCATCCGTATAACGCGGCCGTGGCATTGCCACGGCCGTTTGCTTATAAGCGATCTTGATATGCTTAATCTTGAATATATGTGGGGGCTGTTGCCGGTTCTGCTGCGCTACTTGCCGCTCACCCTTCAAATGGCAACGATTGCCATGTTTTTTGCGCTGGTTTTGGCGTGCCTGCTGGCGGTGGTTCGCGTATCAAAAGTGCCGTTCTTGAACGGTTTCTCGCTGCTGTTTATCTCGTTTTTCCGAGGTACGCCTCTGCTGGTTCAGCTATTTCTTTTCTACTATGGCTTGCCGCAGTTGATCAGCGCGTTAATCTCGATTACCGGCGTTACCGCCGCCGTGCTAGGCCTGACGCTGCACTTCTCTGCTTACATGGCCGAGTCTATTCGTGCGGCGATTGTCGGGATTGATCGCAGCCAGACGGAAGCCGCGCTCTCCATCGGGATGACTCAGTCGCAGTTAATGCGGCGTATCATTTTGCCCCAGGCCACTCGTGTGGCAACGCCGACGCTAATGAACTATTTCATCGATATGATCAAAGCGACCTCGTTGGCCTTTACGCTGGGGGTGACCGAGTTAATGGGCGCTACCCAAAAAGAGGCCGCGGGCAGCTTTCTCTATTTAGAAGCATTCCTGCTGGTGGCGCTGATTTACTGGGCGATTGTGGAAGTGCTCTCTTGGGGGCAGCGCCGGTTA
This sequence comes from Halomonas sp. FeN2, assembly GCF_020595105.1. NCBI lineage: Bacteria > Pseudomonadati > Pseudomonadota > Gammaproteobacteria > Oceanospirillales > Halomonadaceae > Halomonas > Halomonas sp. FeN2. The sequence continues at coordinate 1,554,318 of NZ_CP074200.1, read as the reverse complement.
GAAATTTATCTGAATAAGGCCTACCAACGATGATTTCGCTGCAGGGCATTACCAAGCGTTTTAGTGGCCATACGGTGTTTAAAGATATCGACTTGAGCCTTGCTCAGGGCGAGATCATTGTGATCATTGGGCCTTCCGGGACGGGTAAGTCGACGTTGCTGCGCTGCATTAACTTTCTTGAGCGCCCTGATGCAGGCCGTTTGCAGGTGGGGGATCTGAGTGTTGATACCCAGCATGCCAGCCGGGCTGATATCCTGGCACTGCGCCGGCGTACCGCCTTTGTATTTCAGAACTACGGCCTGTTCGCTAACAAAACCGCGCTGGAGAATATCAGCGAGGGGATGATCGTGGTGGATAAGTTGCCGAAAACTAAGGCCCACGCCCGTGCCAGGGAGATTCTCGAGCGCATTGGTTTGGCGGATAAAGCGGATGCTTACCCGGCTTCGCTCTCCGGCGGTCAGCAGCAGCGGGTGGGTATTGGTCGGGCGATGGCGGCCAATGCTGATGTAATTCTGTTTGACGAGCCCACCTCTTCACTTGACCCTCAGTGGGTAGAGGAAGTATTGAGCCTGATGAAGCAGTTAGCAGTAGAACGCCAGACGATGATCGTGGTCACCCACGAGATGCAGTTCGCCCGGGATGTGGCAGACCGAGTGGTGTTTATGGACGAAGGCGGCATCGTCGAGCAAGCCCCGCCAGAGGAGTTGTTCACTGCGCCGAAAGATGATCGAACGCGTCACTTCTTGCGCAAAATTTTAGCGCCTACCGGGCAGGCTGTCCCTTAAAGCCTAAATCCTTACTGCCTGAGGTTACTATGCCCACGATTAACAAGGCATTGCTAAAAAGCATTGAGCAGTTAGCCTGGGAAGCGGGCGAGGCGATCATGCAGGTATATCGCCGTGACTTCGCCGTTGAGATAAAGGCTGATAATAGTCCGCTCACCGAGGCGGATAAAGCGGCTCATGCGATTATTGCCCGCGGTTTGCAGGCGCTTACTCCTGATGTGCCGATACTTTCCGAAGAGGATACCCAAAGCTTTAAGGGTGCCAACGCCGAGGGTTTTTATTGGCTGGTCGACCCGTTGGATGGCACCAAAGAGTTTATCAAGCGTAACGATGAGTTCACCGTTAACATTGCCTTGATTGAAGAGGGGAGGCCAGTACTCGGCGTGGTGGTGGCGCCCGCCTTAAAGCTTGCTTATCTCGCCGCCAGAGGTTTAGGCGCATTTAAAGCGGATGATGATGGTCAGTGGCAGCCGATTAGGGCGGCATCGCCTCCGTTAAAAGGGCAGCCGTGGCGTGTTTTGGGAAGCCGTTCACATGCGGATTCCCGTTTGTCGTCTTGGCTTGGCGAACTGGGTAAGTATCATCTTCAGCCCATGGGCAGTTCGTTGAAGGCATGTTTTATCGCTGAAGGAAATGCCGATGTATACCCTCGGTTTGGGCCAACCAGTCTGTGGGATACCGGTGCTGCTCAAGCGGTTGTTGAGCAGGCCGGGGGGCGGGTGGTTACTTTTGATGACCAGCCGTTGGGCTATGCCATGCTAGAAGATGCCACTCCCGTGCAAGTGCTCAACCCCGATTTTGTCGTGTGGGGTCGGCCGTCTACGCTGCGTTAACGACTACTTGATTGCGGCCGTTTGCTTTCGCCTGATATAGGCCGATGTCTGCGCGTTTAAGGGCAGGTTTCAGCGCCTTTTCGGTGGCCAATATAGCGGTTATCCCAAGTGATACGGTCAGCCTGAGCACTTTTTCTGAGTGCTCTTCTGAGATGTTAATGGGGGTGGAAGCAGCTTTGCTCCGTATGCGTTCGGCTACCTGTTCCGCTTGTGCAAGCGAGGTGTTGGGAAGCAAAATCGCAAACTCTTCACCGCCTACTCGGCATAGTAAGTCTTCCTGGCGAAGCAGTTCGGTCACTATTTTTGTGAAGCTTTTTAGGACGTCATCACCAACGTCATGACCATACGTATCGTTAATACGTTTAAAGTGGTCAATATCAATAGCGATGAGTGCGATTGGGTGGTGTTGCCTCCGCGCCCGGGATATTTCTGTCGTCGCTTGGGCCTGTAAATAGCGCCGGTTGAATACGCCCGTTAGAGGATCGGACATGGCTTGGGCGCGTAATTTTTCTTCGAGTCTTTTGCGTTCTGTAAGATCAAACACAGTGGCGCGTGAATGGACAAATTGGCCATTGCGATAATAGGCGGAGGCCTTAATCATAACGTGGCGCTGCTCTCCGTCTCGCGTTAATAGGCTGCACTCGGCGCTACCAGGATGATTGTTTTTGACATTTTCGAAGGCTTTATCAAACCGGTCGCGCGTTTCTGGCGTGATCAGTTCTCGGTATGTGATATGACCAATAACTTCCTCTTCGGCGTAACCTAGCCAGGCGAGCTCGGTGCGGTTCATTTTTATGATCCGTCCTGTGCTATCGAGCGAGTGGTAACCGCAAGGGGCATTTTCATATAGGTCGCTGACTTCATGGGCGTGGCGCTGAGCCGCCTTACGAAGCTGCCGCTGACGCTGGCTGCTGAGAGCCCAGAATATTCCAAAAGCGACGGCGACACTGTAGGTAAGCAGCAGAAACCAGAGAACGGTGGTCTCTTCTTCAATCAGTGAGCGCCAAGAGGGCTGTGGAAGTGTCACGCCTAACTTCCAAGGGTGATAGTCGTTTTCACTGAAAATAGTGCCCGCTAGGCTACGGTAGCGTAGGGTTCGTATATCTTCGGTCTGGAAACGTAATAGATGATTATCTACGCTGGCATGACCTGCATTGCGTTGCTGGATAGCTTGCCAGTAGTGAGGGGCTAGGGAGGCAAAATCACCACCAAAGCTGGCGGCGTCGAGGGGGGGTATGCCTTCGTCGAGCAGCCAACGGCCTTGAGCGTCGATCAGGATTGCATTCGCATTTGGGTCAAGCAGCATGGCTTGGCGTAAAGCGTTTGTGAGGTAGCCCCAATTGAGGCTTAAAAGCACCACGCCACGGCGTACACCCATCGCATCAAAGACGGGGGTGGAAACGTTGACCACCGGGATCACGTCGTTACCCAATAGCTCAAATTGCAGGTTGCGACCCGGTGGTGAGATATAGAGGTCGCGTGGCAGCAGTGAGGATGCTTCTCCGAAGTAGTCGGTATAAGCATGATAGTTGCCCGTCACTCGCGGCCCTGTTTCATTGCTTGTGGGGGCGCGGAGTACTTCGCGCCCTTGGTTATCGATCAGTACCAGCTTGGTATAGCGGGGGTTGTGATTGATCAGCGTGTTTAAAAACGTTGAGAGCTGCGATAAGTCACTTAGAGAATAGTGCTGGTCAACTATTAATGTCTCGTCTTGCCCTGTCAGGTACCGCCTTAATGCCGGCATTTCGGCAATCGCCAGCGCGTAATTGAGGCTTTCATTAATATCGCGTGTTAGCGCCTCTTGCCCAACTTTCAACAAGGCATCGGCTTCGGTATAAAGGCTATCTAGTCGGGATTCCATATGGACATGGAGCACAGGCAGCAACGTTGCCGATACGAGAATCAACGGTATGCAAATGGCTAGCAGTAAGCGAATATATAGACGCCGCAATGACACTGACATGTTTCCTGTAAGTAGGTGTTCACCCGAAGGCAGCCTGCTTTAGCGTTATACGTTACGCTGGTACATGCGCTGCTAGCAAGCGCGGCTAGCGCGTGATAGACTATGCCATCCTCTCAGACAAGACCCGTGAGCGGGCAGCTTAATTTAACTGTCCGCGATATGTTTTGGTAGGGTAAAACGCCTGCCAAATCAACAGGTTTTATAGAAGTGTCGTGTTGCGGAAACGTCGTGCTATGACAGCGTAGCCGACGAACACATATTTAATTTCGTTGCCGTTTTATCGGCAACCTTTATTCTCCAAGGAGATACCCTGTGGCGAACAGCAAGCAAGCTCGCAAGCGCGCCCGCCAGGCCGAGAACCGTCGCGTCCTGAAATCCAGCCAGCGCAGCATGGTTCGCACCTACATCAAGCGTGTAGTGAAAGCGATCGGCACCGGCGACCACGCCAAGGCAATGGAAGAGTTCAAGGCAATGCAGCCGGTCGTTGACCGTATTGCAGACAAAGACGTGCTGTCTAAGAAGAAAGCAGCTCGCCTGAAGAGCCGTTTGAACAAGCGTATTAAGGCACTGGCGGCGTAAGCCGGCAGGCGCCATAAAAAAACCGGCTGCGGCCGGTTTTTTTGTGTCTGGATGATTTTTCCAGATGCTTTTTCTGAATGGTTTTTCTAGGTGGTTTTTCCGGATAGCTTATGACAGCGAAGAAAGCGCCCAATACATCTTCAGGCACCGCAATCGTGCGCCGTGGGCTAATGCGTTCGGGGCTTGTGGTCAGTGCCATGACCATGCTGTCGAGAGTGATGGGGCTGGCGCGGGATGTTGTGATCGCTACCTTGTTAGGGGCGGGGAATGGTGCCGATGCGTTTTTCGTGGCGTTTAAGATTCCTAACTTTCTGCGCCGTCTGTTTGCCGAAGGGGCGTTTAACCAAGCCTTTGTACCCGTGCTTTCGGAGTACTCCACCCAGCGAAGTCGGGAGGAAATACGCGCGCTGCTGAATGCTACTGCTGGTAGCTTAACGGCGGTACTGGCGCTGATTACCGCCGTGGCGATGCTTTGTGCGCCGTGGCTGATTTGGGTGTTCGCCCCTGGCTTTGGCAGTGATCCGGAAAAATTGGCACTGACCGCCGATATGCTGCGCTTAACGTTTCCCTATTTACTGTTGATTTCGCTCACCGCATTTTCCGGTAGCGTACTGAATACCTGGAACCGCTTTGCGGTTCCCGCGTTTACCCCGGTGCTGCTTAACCTTTCGCTGATTGGGGCGGCGCTGTTTTTAATGCCGCTAATGGAAGAGCCCGCCATGGCGTTGGCCTGGGGCGTGTTGATCGCCGGGGCGGCACAGTTGGTTTTTCAGGTGCCCTTTTTACTGCGCTTGGGATTGATGCCCACGCCCTGGCCTAATTTTGCCCACGAGGGCGTGCGACGCATACTGAAACTCATGGGGCCTGCGCTGTTTGGGGTATCGGTATCGCAAATTAACCTGCTGTTGGATACCGTTTTGGCGTCATTGCTGGCGGCGGGTAGCGTATCGTGGCTCTACTACTCGGATCGTTTGGTGGAACTGCCGCTGGGTGTGTTTGGGGTGGCCATTGGTACCGTGATTTTACCGGCACTCTCTAAACGCCATGCTGACCAGTCCAAGGAGCACTTTGCGGCGATGCTTGATTGGGCTATCCGCATTGTATTGCTGTTAGGCTTGCCTGCGGCGCTGGCGCTGGCGGTGTTGGCCGAACCACTGTTGATTACGCTGTTCCATTACGGGGCAATGACCGACAACGACATCCAGATGGCGGCCATGAGTCTGCGTGCTTATGCCTTTGGCTTGGTAGCCTTTATGCTGATCAAAGTATTGGCACCGGGATTTTTTGCTCGCCAAGACACCAAAACCCCGGTGAAGGTAGGCATTATTGCCATGGTCGCTAATATGGTGCTTAACCTGTTGCTGATTTGGCCGCTGGCCCACGCAGGGTTGGCGTTAGCCACCGCACTTTCTGCCTTCTTAAACGCGGGCCTGCTGGGTTACTTACTGCATAAGCAGGGAGTGCTGGTCTTTCAGCCCGGTTGGAAACGCTATTCAGTGCAGCTATTGGGTGGAAGCGGGTTAATGTGTGCAGCACTCTATTTTATCGCACCCGACTGGCAGGCATGGCTAGCGTTTGGCCTTTGGCAGCGAATAAGCTGGGTCACCGGGTTAGTGGTGCTGGGCGGCTCGCTCTACTTCGCGTGGCTGGCTGCACTGGGTTTGCGCGTTCGTCATTTTAAAATGCACTCATAACACTGCATCCTGGGGTGTGGGTTCGTTATAATCAGAGGCTTTATGTCCTCCAACGGCTGAGGTGCCATGCGCGTCATTCGAGGTCTGCACAACTTGAGAGCGGCTCATCGTGGTTGCGTTGCCACCATTGGTAATTTCGATGGGGTGCATCGCGGCCATCAAGCCATCCTTCAGCAGTGCCGCGAGCACGCGGCGCGCTGGAGTGTGCCGCTGACAGTGGTGGTATTCGAGCCCCAGCCGCGGGAGTTTTTTGCCGGCGATCAAGCGCCGCCGCGTTTAACCCGGCTGCGCGAAAAAGTGCGGCTACTGCGCGATTTTGGCGCTGAGCAAGTGCTGGTTCTGCCGTTTAACGATGCGCTGCGTAGTCTTACCGGGCGTGAGTTTATCGATCAGGTGCTGATTGGTGGCCTGGGCGTTAAGCACCTGGTCGTGGGCGACGATTTTCGCTTTGGCTGCGATCGCCGTGGTGATTTCGCGCTGCTGGCGGAGGTCGGGCGTGAGCAGGGGTTTGGTGTAGAGCACACGCGTACTTTTACCGTGGATGACGAGCGGGTTTCCAGTTCGCGGGTGCGTACCTTGCTTGCCAGCGGCAATTTTTCTGCCGCTGCGCGTTTGCTGGGCCGAGCCTATTCGTTACATGGACGTGTGGTACGCGACCAGCAGTTGGGACGCACCATTGGTGTGCCGACTGCCAATTTGCCGCTGATGCCCCAGCCATTAACGCTACGTGGGGTCTATGCGGTAGTGGCTGAACTTGAAAACGGCGAGCGCTACCCAGCGGTGGCTAACGTTGGCTTCCGCCCTACGGTAGGTTCGAAACGGCCAACGCTGGAGGTGCACCTGCTGGATTTTAAAGGGGATCTCTACGGCCAACGTATGACGGTGTTTCCCTGCGCACGCCTGCGGGGCGAAGTGAAATTTGACGGCCTTGAAGCGCTGAAAGCGCAAATTGAACGTGACCAGAACCGCGCACGCCACTATTTAACGGCGGCGATGGGTGAGAAAGACAGTGCTCAGCACCACGATGCTGAGCAAGACGATGGTGAACAATACTATTCTCTTCCGCTGGCCTCGGCCCCGCTTGGGCGTGAGACCGCTTCTTCTGATTCTTCCTCGGCGGGAAATTCCGCTGATGCTAACGACGGCTGACCGGACTATGGATTACAAGCACACGCTGAATTTGCCTGAAACTGATTTCCCCATGCGCGGCATGCTCCCAAAGCAGGAGCCAGGGCGGGTTTCCCAGTGGCAGGATATGAACATTTACCAGCGCCTGCGAGAAGCGCGCGCGGGTGCGCCGCTGTTTGTGTTGCACGATGGCCCTCCCTACGCAAACGGCAGTATTCATATTGGTCACGCCGTTAATAAAATCCTTAAAGATATTATCGTTAAATCGAAGAATTTAGCTGGCTTCGACGCCCCCTACGTGCCGGGTTGGGATTGCCACGGTTTGCCCATTGAGCACAAAGTGGAAACGACTCATGGCAAGCACCTGGCACCGGAACACGCCCGTGAGCTTTGCCGTGAATACGCCGCTGCCCAGGTTGAAACACAGCTGGCCGACTTTGTGCGCTTGGGCATTATTGGCGACTGGGATCACCCGTACCGCACCATGGATTTCGCCAACGAAGCGGGCGAAATTCGTGCCTTGGCCGAGATGGTCGACGCGGGCTATGTGTTTAAAGGCTTGAAGCCGGTCAACTGGTGCTTTGACTGTGGCTCGGCGCTGGCGGAAGCCGAAGTCGAGTACGCTGATAAGAAGTCCGACGCCATCGACGTCGCCTTCCCGGTAGAAGATGCCGACAAGCTCGCCGCTGCCTTTGGTTTAAGTGAACTGGTTAAGCCTGCGGCAGTGGTGATCTGGACGACCACGCCGTGGACTATCCCGGCCAACCAGGCGCTTAACGTTCACCCTGAGTTCACCTATGCACTGGTCGATACCGGTGAGCGTTTGCTGCTGCTGGCGGAAGAGTTGGTGGAGAGCTGCCTAGAGCGCTTTGGCCTGCAAGGCGAAGTGATTGCTACTACTCAAGGCAAGAATCTTGATCTGATCAATTTCCGTCACCCATTCTACGATCGTCTCTCTCCCGTCTATCTGGCAGAGTACGTCGAGTCTGAGGTGGGTAGCACTGGTATCGTTCACTCCGCCCCCTCTTATGGCATGGATGACTTTATCACCTGTCGTGAGCATGGCATGGAGTTTGACGACATGCTCAACCCGGTGCAGGGCAATGGCGTTTACGTTGACGACCTGCCGTTCTTTGGCGGCCAGATGATTTGGAAAGCCAACCCCCATATCGTCGAAAAACTGCGCGAAGTGGGTGCGCTGATGGCGCATATCCCGATCAAACATAGCTACATGCACTGCTGGCGCCACAAAACGCCGGTCATCTACCGTGCCACGGCGCAGTGGTTTGTGGGCATGGATATCAAAGGCAAAGACGGCAAAACCCTGCGTGAACGTGCTCTTGAAGGCATTGAAGCGACGGCGTTTACGCCTGCTTGGGGCCAAGCGCGTCTGCACAGCATGATTGCTAACCGCCCTGATTGGTGTATCTCCCGCCAGCGCAACTGGGGCGTGCCGATTCCATTCTTTCTTCATAAGCAAACCGGTGAGCTGCATCCGCGCACCGTTGGGTTGATGGAAGAGGCGGCCAAACGCGTTGAACAGGAAGGCATCGATGCCTGGTTCAAACTCGATCCGGCAGAGCTGCTGGGTGCGGAAGCGGCGGATTACGACAAAGTCACTGACACGCTTGATGTTTGGTTCGACTCTGGCACCACTCACCGTCACGTACTGCGCGGTTCGCACCCCCATGGCCACGAAAACGGCCCGCGGGCGGATCTATACCTGGAAGGTTCCGATCAGCACCGCGGTTGGTTCCACTCGTCACTGCTCACCGGCTCGGCGATTGACGGCCATCCGCCGTATCGTCAGTTGCTGACCCACGGCTTTACCGTCGACTCCCAGGGCCGCAAGCAGTCCAAGTCGCTGGGCAACGTAGTCGCGCCCCAGGAAGTGATGGACAAGCTGGGCGGCGATATTCTGCGCCTATGGGTCGCTTCAACCGACTACTCTGGCGAAATGGCCGTCTCGGACGAGATTTTGAAGCGTACTTCCGATGTGTACCGTCGGATTCGCAACACTGCTCGCTTCCTGCTTTCGAACCTTAACGGGTTTGAGCCTGAGCAAAACCAGGTAGCGTTTGGCGATATGCTGGCGCTGGATCAGTGGGTGGTGGATCGTGCCCACCAATTGCAGGCGCGGATTGAAAAAGCCTACGAAGAGTACCGCTTCCTGGATGTTTACCAACAGGTGCATGGTTTCTGCGCCCGTGAGCTGGGTGGCTTCTACCTGGATGTGATTAAGGATCGCCAGTACACCACGCAAACCGATTCGTTGGCGCGTCGCAGTGCACAAACCGCGCTCTATCACGTGGTGGAAGCGCTGAGTCGTTGGATTGCGCCGATTCTCTCCTTTACCGCTGAGGAGATTCACGAAAACATCCCCGGTAAGCGCGGCGACAGCGTGCTGCTGGAGACTTACTACACTAACCTTGGCAGCCTGAACGACAACGCTGAACTGGGTCGTGCTTTCTGGGAGCAAGTGCTGGAAGTCAAGCACTCGGTCAACAAGTGTCTTGAAGATGCCCGAAATGCCAAAGTCATTAAAGGCAGCTTGGCAGCTGAAGTCACGCTGTATGTCAGCGATGACCTGCAGGCGACTCTGGCTAAACTGGGCGACGAGCTGCGCTTTGTCATCTTGACCAGTGAAGTCACTCTCAAGCCTCTCTCTGATGCTAGTGAGGTAGGTGACGCTGAGGCGACGGAACTTGATGGCCTGAAAGTCGCCGTCAAAGCCAGCGATAACACCAAGTGCGAGCGCTGCTGGCATCACCGCCCAGATGTCGGTACTCATGCTGATCATCCGGATCTATGTGGTCGCTGTATCAGCAATCTCCCCGAAGGCAGCGGTGAGATTCGCTACTATGCCTAACGATAAAAACGCGCCGAGCGATACAAACACGTCTGATGCAAGCGCGCGGCCGACGATGCAGCGGCCGCTGCGCTGGCTATGGCTAGCAGTGGCAGTGATCGTGTTAGATTTGGCCACTAAATACGTGGCCAGTAGTCAGTTGGGCTACGCTCAGCCGGTCGAGGTACTGCCGTTTTTTAACCTGACGCTGCTACACAACACTGGCGCGGCGTTCAGCTTTTTAGCCACGCATCCCGGCTGGCAGCGCTGGTTCTTTGCATTGATTGCCATAGGTGCAAGCGTGGCGCTGACGGTGTGGCTTTCGCGCATCAAAAACGATGAAAAGCTATTGGCGATAGCTCTGCCGCTGATTATTGGTGGGGCGCTAGGCAATCTTTATGACCGCCTGGTGCATGGCTATGTGGTCGACTTTTTATCGTTTCACGTCGCTGGGTGGTACTACCCGGCGTTTAACGTGGCGGATATAGCGATTACCCTGGGGGCGGTCGCTTTAATCTGGGAATCCATTATGGGCGAGCGGCGGCGCAAAAAAGCGGCCAAGACTTCCCATTAATCGAACGTTGAGAACTGCAATGAGCGACTATTTGATCGATGACGGCATGGAAGTGACGCTGCACTTCACCTTAAAGCTGGAAGATGGCACCTTGGTGGACTCCACCAAAGACAAAGCACCGGCCACCTTCGAGTTTGGCGACGGAAACCTGCCCCCCGGTTTTGAGCATCCTATCAAAGGCATGGCCGCAGGTCAGGATGCTACCTTTCAGATAACCCCTGAGCATGCGTTCGGCCAGCACAACCCGCAAAATATTCAGACCCTGAAGCGGGCAGATTTTGGCGATGAAGCCCCGGAAATTGGTATGGTGATGTCGTTTGCCGATAAAGCGGGAACGGAATTGCCAGGTGTGGTCAAAACCATTGACGGTGATCGTATCGAGGTGGACTTCAATCACCCTCTGGCAGGGCGTACCCTAACGTTTGAGGTCGAAGTACTCGACGTTAAACCGGTGACAACGCATTAATTCACTAAGCGATGCCGCTTACGCATCAAGGCGATACTATGCAATCGACGCAAGCACAGCCCATTCAGATTAAATTGGCCAATCCGCGTGGTTTTTGCGCCGGTGTGGATCGCGCCATCGATATCGTCAACCGCGCACTGGATGTGTTTGGCCCGCCGATTTACGTACGCCATGAGGTCGTGCACAACCGCTTTGTGGTTGAAACGCTGCGCGCCCGCGGAGCGGTGTTTGTTGAAGAACTGGATGAAGTGCCAGACGATGTCATCGTTATCTTCTCCGCCCACGGCGTCTCCCGCGCGGTGCAAGCCGATGCTGAGCGGCGGGGGTTGAAGGTGTTCGATGCCACCTGTCCGCTGGTCACTAAAGTGCACCTGGAAGTTTTGCGCTATGCCAAGCGTGGCCAGGAGTGCATTCTCATCGGCCATGAAGGCCACCCGGAAGTCGAAGGCACCATGGGGCGTTATGACACCTCCCACGGTGGGCGTATCTATTTGGTAGAGGATGAAAAAGACGTTGCTAAGCTGGAGGTGAATGATCCCTCGAAGCTGGCCTTCGTGACCCAAACGACGCTGTCGATGGATGACACCGCCAAGGTAATTGACGCCTTGCGTGGTAAGTTTGCCGAGATTCAGGGGCCACGCAATGACGATATTTGTTACGCAACGCAGAACCGACAAGATGCGGTGCGTGAGCTAGCGACCCAGAGCGATCTATTGCTGGTAGTGGGCAGCCCCAATAGCTCTAACTCTAACCGCTTGCGTGAGCTTTCTGAGCGTATGGGTACGCCCGCCTACTTGATCGATAACGCTGATCAAATCGATCCTCAATGGCTTGAGAATGTAGCGCGCGTCGGAGTAACAGCTGGTGCCAGTGCTCCCGAAGTATTGGTTAAAGGTGTGGTTGCCAAGCTGCAAACCATGGGCGCCGCATTACCTGAAGAGCTACAGGGCCGCGAAGAGACTATTACCTTCTCTATGCCGAAAGAGCTGCGTGAAAAGGTCATCGCCAGCAGCTGATCGCACGCTTCGTAATGCAAAGCGTATTGGTTTGCGACATACTGAAACAGTATGAGCCAACTAATACGGGAGCGAAGCCGCGTGTCTTATGTCTCTAATCTTTCTAATGGCCGTTCTTTACTGAGTGGCCGTTCTTTACTGAATGGCCAGCGCGGCTTCACCCTTATTGAATTGATGATTGTGCTGGTGATTATCGGCATCGTCGCCTCCATTGCCTACCCCAGCTATACCCGCTACGTGCAAAAATCAGTGCGAACCGACGCTCATGCGGGCCTTATGCAGGCTGCTTCCGAGCTTGAGCGCTGCTATACGCGGACTTACACCTATAGTGATTGCCCTATCAGTAACTCCTCTCCTGAAAGCAACTATACGATTGCGGTAAATGTTAGTGGCAACGGCTATCTATTGACCGCCAGTACCGATCAGAATGACGGCTGCGAAGATAATATTACGCTAAATTCGAGTGGCGAAAGGTTACCCAATGCCTGTTGGTGAGCTGAGACAACAACGTGGGTTTACCCTGATTGAGCTGCTGGTCACGCTGATTATCGCAACTATCATCGCTATTATGGCAGTTCCTGCTTTCACCGGCTTTCTTGCTCGTCAGCAGCTAGCCAGCGAGGTCAACGAGATAATTTCTGTCTTGAGCTTTGCCCGCAGTGAGGCGATCAAACAACGCACCGATATATCCGTTAACTTTTCCCCCTCCAATGCCATCACTTCTAACCGTCGCCCTGAATCCTGTCGAGATAACGAAATCGCTGAAGATTCGGCTGAAAACAGTCAAGGGAGCGCTCGTTACCGTTATTCGGGAGGGTGCTATTGGGTCACAAAGAGCGTCGCACCTGATGAGATCTTACGAGTAGGACAATCGACCAACATTAGCTCGCCAGAGCAAGAATTCTCGCTTACTTTCCAAAGTTTGGGCGATGCTGATATCTCCAGTTGTCCGGACTCACCCTGCGAAATGACGCTAAAAGCCACTGGGGGAAGTGCATCAACTAGTCCTGTAACGTTGGTGATTCGTACAACGGGCAGCATTCGTAGGAAGGGGAGTGAGTCATGAGCTCTCAGCGTGGCTTTAGCTTAATAGAAGCGCTAATCGCACTGGTGGTGCTCTCGATTGGCCTGATCGGTGTGGCCGCCATGCAGCTTAAAGCGCTGCAAAGCGCAAATGCTGGCTACCAGCGTTCGGTGGCAAGCGTGGCGGCTGTGGATGCACAGGAAAGGATTTGGGCGGAATGGGCAAGAGATGATGTAAATAGTTGCGCAGATATTGATGTTGAAGCGGATTGGCAGACTCATTGGTTTGCAGATAAGAATGCGAAGCCTTTGCGTAATGTGACTGAGCAGGGGAGTGCCATAGTGCCGAATGGGTGTGAGTTTACTATTGTCATTGATCTAAGTAGTCAGCCTGGTGATGAGGAATCATACGAACTGACGTATACGCTTCTTCTCCCTCAGTTGGATGAAGGCAATGATGTTGAATAAACAAACTGGATTTACGCTTGTCGAGCTGATGGTGGCAATGGCGATTGGTACTGTCATTATACTGGGAGCAGGGCAGCTTTTTCTGACCACTTTTCAAACATTTAGAGCAGTGGATGAGTTAAGCCGTAAGCAAGAAGCATTAATTTTTATAACAGGAACTATGGCTCAAGATATCCGGTCTGCAACTGATATCAGTCTAGCGCTAGATGACGGCACTGTAGAGCTTTCGATATTATCTCAAAATGGGGCTTGCAATGAAGGTGAGCCTTTGGATAAGAGATATTTTGTAACTGAATCAAACGAAAGTTTTTCTTTAAGTATAAGAAGGAAATGTGCAAACGAAAATAGTTGGGGTAATTCTGAACCGCTTGTAGAAGGTTTTTATGACGCTAGTGACGACTCATTCTCGGTTGAAGAGCTTGATGATGGGCTTTACAAGCTGACAATCAGGCTTGCTACTGAAAAAGGTCAAAATTACGAAGAGTTTGTAATTCACATTCAAAATAGAATAAGCGTATTTTCATAGGTGATGATATGAAACATCAGCAAGGTGCTGCGTTAGTGATTGTTATGGCGCTGCTCTCCGGCGCGTTGATGTTAGGTATGTCGGGTATGCAGAGTGCGTTGATTGACGAGCGGTTGGCGGGGAATTATCGTGCTTCAGTCCAAGCGCAAATGAACTCTGACAGTATGATGTCAGAGTTTAGAAATTATTCAGGCTCATCATCAGGCTTATTGGATGACATTTATAATACAGAGTGTGATGGTGCACAGGAGTGTTATCAAGGTTTTGAAGGTGACGTTTTGAACCATTTAAACTCGGTCACAAGAATTGAAACCCTTTCGAAAGCGGTAGATATACGTGTCGATAAAGAAAAAGGAACCATCACTGTAATAACAAGAGATCAGGGTACTAACAATAATTCCGTTCGAGAAACGATTGCCACTTATCGTAGGGGCGGAGATGAAGACCCTGGTTCAGGAGGTGGTGGTAACGGTGATGATAGTGAAGATGAAGCGGTGACTCCTTTCAGTTCAGCGGTGACGGTATGTCAAAATATAACGTTCAAAGGTAGTCCCAGGATAACCGGGGGGGTGTTGGCTGGGAACAATGTAGTGGTTGATGGAAACCCCGCACCGCCGGACAGTATTTTCGCAGGTGGTAAAATTATTGCTCCAAACTGGTGGCGGAATCAAAATGGACAGGCAGTTGCGAATTATCAAGACAGCAGCGATGGTTATGAGTTTACCGAGACATGCGACAATTTAGGCATACTAGATATAGATGAAAATGGTCGTACCTTTTTTGAAGCAATTGCTGCTGAGCGAGATGTTGTAGGTGCCGCTCAATGGTTGCAAGAACAAGGGCGAGACCACTATTTTGAAGAAAGTGACAATGCTTTTACCTTAACTGGAGGGCGGAATAACCAGGATGCTTCTATCTCTTATCTTGGTGTGCCAGGTATCGAAACATCTCTAAGCATTAACAAAAATTTAAGGACGAGTGGGCGCTTGCAGCGATTAGTAGTGGATGGGACTGTCAATCTTTTTGTAGATGGTGACTTTGATCTAGGCGGTAATACTTCACTTGAAATTTCACAAGACGCAGTCTTGAACCTATATGTTAGCGGTAAGGTTACGCTATCTGCTGGGAGCGAATTAGCACTGGGCGCAGAAAATTTTATGCGTCAGGATAGCGCTGGGGTTGAGCGGCCAGCAGTGAGCATTTATAGCGCATATCAGCAAGCTGGCAGTCAAAGTGGCGTTAAAATCGGCGGTAGTAACAATACTTATGCGGCTATTTATGCCCCAGGTTCCAATGTGGATATCGGAGGCAGCGGTGCTCTTTATGGCAGTTTACGTGCCCAAAATGTAGAGATGTTCGGGTCGGGTCGTTTAGAGTATGTGCCGGAACTCGCAGACTATAGAGTGGGCACTTCAGGGGAGACATCTGATGTATCTCCTGGAAGTGGCAGTGGATGGAGTCTAGTAGGTTGGCAATAACGCCATTCGCCACGTGCTCAAGTGCGCGTTATCATAGGGGTATTTGCTTAAGAGTCTGAAAACCATGAGTCAGTCTGCCAAAACCCGCGTTCTCACCGGCATTACCACCACCGGTACGCCACATTTAGGTAACTACGTTGGGGCGATCAAGCCCGCCATTGAGGCAAGCCAGGATCCCAACGTACAGTCTTTCTATTTTTTAGCCGACTATCATGCGTTGATCAAGTGTCCGGATCCCAAACGTGTGCAGGCGTCTCGCTTGGAAATTGCTGCTACTTGGCTGGCAATGGGGCTGGATACCGATAATGCGATTTTCTACCGCCAGTCGGACATTTCAGAAATCCCAGAGCTGACTTGGATGCTCTCCTGCGTTTGTGCAAAAGGCCTGATGAATCGCGCCCATGCCTACAAAGCAGCGGTTGCAGAGAACGAAGAGGCGGAAAACCAGGATCCTGATAAAGGCATTACGATGGGCCTTTTTGGTTACCCCGTGCTGATGGCCGCGGATATTTTAATGTTTAACGCCAACAAGGTGCCGGTAGGGCGTGATCAGATTCAGCATATCGAGATGGCCCGCGATATTGCCGGGCGTTTTAACCACCTCTACAAAGGTCAGCACTTTACCCTCCCTGAGGCCGTGGTAGACGACAAAATACAGCTACTGAATGGGTTGGATGGGCGCAAGATGTCCAAGAGCTACGACAATACCATTCCATTGTTTGTGACTGAGAAGAAGCTGCAAAAGCTGGTACGTAAGATTAAGACCAACTCGCTGGAACCCGGTGAGCCGAAAGATCCAGACACCTGCACGCTGTTTCAAATCTACTCCGCCTTTGCGACGTCTGAAGAGACCGCTAGCCTGCGTGAGCAGTACGTAAACGGTATTGGTTGGGGTGCAGCTAAGGATCAAGTTTTTGAGTACTTGAACGCCCACTTGAGCGCGCCGCGTGAACGCTATAACGCACTGATGGAAGACCCCGCCCATATTGAGGCGGTACTGCAGAAAGGCGCTGAGCGAGCCCGTGAAGAAGCCGCTGTAACGATGGATCGTTTACGTGCGGCTGTTGGCTTGGGGCGGTTTGTTTAATCCCTAAGCCTCGCTGCAATACCCATAGCAAAATGCCTGTTACGAGAAGCAGAAAAGACGAAGCCCCTTCCGGTTGGAAGGGGCTTCGCTTGTTTGAGGCCTTGTTATTCAGACCTGATCTAGGCCAAGAGCAACAGCTTAGCCTTCGATCGGGGCGCGCCAGTCGTCGGAACCAGAGGTACCAGCGACAGTGTGTTCCCAGTCAATCTTGCGGTAAGCCAGTGACACATCCATCAACTGGGTGAATTCAGACTTGGTGATGTCTTGTGCGTGTGGCATACGCAGGTTGATGTCAACGATGGTGGCATCGGTCAGCGTGGTGGTGAAGAAGTGCTCTTGCTTACCTTCAACAGAGGTGCGGTACCATTTCAGCTCAACATTGGGCAGCATTTCGCCAGACGCTAGGGCGTTGTACATCAGCGGTACTGATTTGTTTAGGGCAACGGTAAAGATAAAGGGCTTGTGTGCACGTTGGCCGGACGGCTGACCAGACTGTGGGTCAGTAGGTACGGTAACGACATGCTTAAATTCTTGCACCAGCATCTGGTCTTCATGACCTTCAACGTAGATGTTACCTACGGAGTCAGGGGTAAAAGCGCCGGCGGTGATGTTGCCCTGAGTTTGGCCTTCGATGCTGATATAACATGGTGTTGGCATGGTCTGCTCCTTGACTGAAAAATTAAAGAAATGTCACGTGGACTCAAACAACAGAGCAGCTTCAGGGCCAGGTTTATTAAATTATTTATATATCAATAATTTATGTTTTTTTATGGTGTGGCGCTTCTTTCTCTGGGGCAAAGAGTTGCTTGCGCTGGGCAAGATATTGCCTGGTAGGGCAAGAACTTGCTTGCTTACTTGTTACATCTATATGCGCTTAGTAACGCTGGGTTGCATCTACCGTTACCTTGCTTTATGGCTAAAGCTTTTCTTGGAATTTTAAGCAGAAACAGGGCCAGCGGAGCAATATTTTTGCCGCAAAAAAATGACGGTACTGCCCATTTAAGCACCTCTCTTGTATGAATTTTGCTCGTCGTTTTGTAAGAAATCAGTGACAGTTTTTGTAAGAGATCTCTTACAAATGCGGCGTTAAAAGGCCAATTTTAATTAGTATGTTTTGTTTTGCTTCTAAAATCCTCGAAAATGGTTTTAAAAAACGTCATCTTGAAAAACTTCTTTCCTCAGATTGCCGCAATGTCTACTTAGGGCCATTTGGTACTTTCGGCGTAAATCCGGTAACTTCCCGCGATTAATAAGCATTCTTCTTTGAATCGAAAATGTTCTAATTTTTACGGGCGAAAACCATGGCTAAGCAAGGAACGGTCGCGCCGAAAGAGCGCATCAATATTAAATATGTACCCGCTACAGGTGATCAGCAGGCCGAGACGGAACTGCCGTTAAAATTATTGGTGGTCGGTGACTTCAAAGGTGGAGAGGAAGAGACCTCCATTGAAGAGCGCGAAGCCGTTTCTGTTGATAAGAACAACTTCCAGTCTGTTATGCGCGAGGCGAACCTTGGTTTGCAGGCTGCGGTTCCCAATCGGTTGCAAGAAGAGGGTGAAGCAAGCGATTTGGCCGTCAATTTGGAATTCAAATCTCTCCATGATTTTGCGCCCGACAGTATCGCTCGGCAGGTGCCTGAGCTGCGTAAGCTAGTCGAATTAAGGGAGGCGTTGGTGGCCTTGAAGGGGCCACTGGGCAACGTACCTGCTTTTCGTGATCGTTTGCAGAAACTACTCGAAAGTGACGAAACGCGTCAGCAACTGTTGGCGGAGCTAGAGCTGCTTGATTCTGACCCTAATCGTAACGAATAAGCATCGCTATTTTCGTGCTAGTCCAGTAACCGGATTGTATTCGAGGCATCTCTATGAGTGATACGGCGCAAAAGAAAAGCCAAACGGTGGAAACCCAGGAAGAGGTTTCTTTACTTGATCAAGTGATGGCGCAGACGCGTATGGCGCCAGCGGATGAAGGCTACGACGTTGCCAAGCAAGGCGTTGCCGCTTTTATTTCCGAACTGTTAAGCGGCGAGAACGCTGCCCCGCAGGTTAATAAAGCCGTTGTAGATAGCATGATCGTTGAGCTTGACCGGAAAATTAGTCATCAAGTTGATGAGATTCTTCACGACAATAGCTTTCAGCAGCTGGAGTCTGCATGGCGTGGCTTGAAGCTGTTGGTTGATCGCACCGATTTCCGCGAAAATATTAAACTTGATGTGCTTCACGCCACCAAAGAAGAACTGCTGGATGACTTTGAGTTTGCCCCGGAAATTACCCAAAGCGGGCTTTACCAACACGTTTACGCAGGTGGGTATGGTCAGTTTGGCGGTGAGCCGGTAGCAGGGATTATCGGGCATTATGATTTCACCCCCTCGACCCCGGATATGAAACTGTTGCAGCACACGGCTGCTGTAGGGGCGATGGCCCATGCGCCGTTCCTGTCAGCGGTAGCGCCTTCTTTCTTCGGCATCGATAGTTTTGAAGAGCTGCCCAATATCAAAGATTTTAAAGCCATCTTTGAAGGGCCCAAGTACGCGCGCTGGCGTAGTCTGCGCGAGTCAGAAGACGCGCGCTATTTAGGTCTGACGGCGCCTCGTTTCTTGCTGCGGATGCCCTACGACCCGGTCGAAAACCCCATCAAGACATTTAACTATCGTGAAACCGTCAGCGAAGATCACGACCATTATCTTTGGGGTAATACGGCGTACCTGCTGGCCGAGCGCTTGACCGACAGCTTTGCAAAATACCGCTGGTGCCCGAACATTATTGGCCCCCAAAGCGGCGGTGCGGTTGAAAACTTGCCTGTCCATACCTACGAAGCGCTAGGCCAGCTGCAGGCTAAAATCCCCACCGAGGTGCTGGTGACGGATCGCCGCGAGTTCGAGATGGCCGAAGAGGGCTTTATTTCGTTAACGATGCGTAAGGGCAGTGATAACGCTGCTTTCTTCTCGGCAAACTCCGTACAAAAGCCCAAGGTATTTCCGAACACGCCCGAAGGCAAAGACGCTGAGACCAACTATAAGCTGGGTACTCAGCTGCCTTATATGTTCATCATCAACCGTCTGGCTCACTACATTAAAGTGCTCCAGCGTGAGCAGATCGGGTCGTGGAAAGAGCGTCAAGACCTTGAACGTGAGCTGAATACCTGGATTCGCCAATACGTGGCCGACCAAGAGAACCCGCCCTCCGATGTACGCAGCCGCCGCCCGCTGCGTGCCGCCTCTATTCAGGTGTCGGATGTCGAAGGCGATCCGGGTTGGTACCAGGTATCTATGTCGGTGCGCCCGCACTTTAAGTACATGGGTGCCAACTTTGAGCTGTCGTTAGTCGGACGTCTCGACAAGGAATAAGGGAACCTCTCCATCATGGCTATTAACCATGGCAGCCTGCTAGGTAGCCGTCTATTTGAGCGTCTTGCGATGCCTGAACAGCCGTTAGCGCATGGGGAGGATGAAAGGCTGGCGGAAACTGTTGAGTCGATCAAACGCCACTTAGTGGAGTTGCTCAACAGTCATCCGGGCAATAGCGCCTGTGAGCCTGAGTTGGGGTTGCTGGACTTCAATGATGCAACGATCGGCGTGCTGGATTTAGAGCTGAATATCCAGCGCGCCATTCGGCAATGCATCGAACGCTTTGAGCCTCGGGTTCAGCACGTTGAAGTTGAGTCATTACCCAATAATGGCGACCCCTTACAACTGCATTTTCAAGTACATGCCACCGTAGCGTTAGGGCGAGATAACGCCCACGCCACGATCGACTTATTGCTCAATAATAAGCGCTATCAGTGTCTTAACTGATAGGCTTGCGAGGCCCGAATGCTAAATCGCTATTACCGGGACGAGCTCAATTTTCTGAAGCGCCAAGGGCGAGAATTTGCGGAGGGCAACCCCGGCCTGAGTCGCTTCTTGTCTGAGCGTAGTACCGATCCTGATGTTGAACGTCTACTAGAAGGCTTTGCCTTTCTAACCGGCCGCATGCGTGAAAAAGTGGAGGATGAGTTCCCTGAACTTACCCATTCGCTGATCAGCATGCTATGGCCGAACTATTTGCGCCCGGTGCCTAGCATGACGGTGGTGCAATTTACCCCTACGTGGCATGCACTGAGTACCCATCAGCTCCTGGAGCGAGGTACGGAATTAGCCAGTAAGCCAGTGGACGGCACTACCTGCATGTTTCGCACTTGTCATGACGTGACGCTCTATCCGCTGGAGCATGCGGGGGTTGAGGCACGCCATACACGTGATGCCTCCATTGTTGAGTTGGCGCTTGATGTTCATAGCGATCAGCCTCTCAGCGCGATGGGGATTGATACATTGCGTTTGCACCTGGGGGGAGACGCTTATACAGCGCGCACGCTTTACCTGTGGATGAGCCATTACTTAGCCCGTGTGGAGCTGGAAATTGATGGTAAGCGGTTGCCCCTGCCCAAGCAGTTGCTGCAGCCGGTGGGATTTGACCGTCACCATGCGCTCCTACCCTACCCGCGGAATGTGTATCAAGGGTATCGGATACTGCAGGAATATCTGTGTTTTCCTGAAGCTTTCCACTTCTTTGATGTAACCGCTCTGAACCAACACTTGCCTGCCATTTCCGCAGACAAACTTATTTTGCGCCTAGAGTTTGAGCGTACCTTACCGACCGACGCGAGGGTGAAAGACGAGCATTTTGCTTTGTATTGCTCGCCGGCGATCAACCTGTTCTCTCATGATGCAGAACCTGTCGATGTTAGCGGTGAGCGCAGTGAATACCGCATTCATCCCAATAGTCGATCTCCCGGACACTATGAAATTTTTAGCGTCGATAAGGTCGAGGGCTGGTTAGAGAGCGAGAACGGTAAGGGGCGTGGTACGCCGCGTGAATATGTGCCTTTTGAAAGCTTTCAACACCAAGTCAAGAGAGACCGTGGCAACGATGCCTCCTATTACCGGCTACGCGTGCGCGACAGCTTGCGTGGGGACGGGTTTGATCACGACATCTCCTTTGTGCGTGGAGATGAGCGCAGCTACATAGGTATGTCCGAAACCGTCTCGCTCGGATTGACGTGTAGTAACCGTGAGCTGCCTGAGCGATTGACAGTAGGCGATATTTGCTACTCAACGGAAGAGAGCCCCTCTTATGCAATGTTTCGCAATATCACCCGCCCCACGCCAGTGTTGCGCCCCACGCTGGACGGCAGTTTGCTATGGACACTGATTTCTAATCTATCGCTTAACTACTTATCGCTACTGGAGCGTGATGCGCTGTGTTCTGTGCTGCGTGCTTACGATTTCCGTGCCTTAGTCGATAGGCAGGCCGAGCGAGTGGCTCAAAAGCGACTGGCAGGCATTGTTAGCATTGAAACCCAACCCATTGATCGGCTGAAAAAAGGACTGCCCATTCGTGGTCTGCGTTCGGTAATGACGCTAGATCAAGATGCC
The DNA here is from genome assembly GCF_020595105.1 of Halomonas sp. FeN2. Taxonomy (NCBI): domain Bacteria; kingdom Pseudomonadati; phylum Pseudomonadota; class Gammaproteobacteria; order Oceanospirillales; family Halomonadaceae; genus Halomonas; species Halomonas sp. FeN2. Next base: position 1,532,437 of record NZ_CP074200.1, on the reverse strand, counting down.
TTTGGCGACGAAGGGAGTCTGTATTTATTTGGCATTGTGCTGGCGCGGTTCTTCTCTCTGTACGCCAGTATCAACTCGTTTCATGAGCTGCATGTTATTAACCGTCAAAATCACGAGCGCTACAAATGGACCTTACAGTCGGGGCAACAGCCTCTGATGTAGCGCTTGCCCCTTTGATGGCAAAGGCGCGGCGTTACGATTTTTATCAACTAGTAGAGCTTCTGCATCGTCATCACGGCGATGACCTTGAGTGTGGCCAGCGAGGCGCGCCCGCTTTTGAGCGTGTGCGCTACAGCGCCTCCGCGTCACTAGGCTTTCCCAGCAGTGATGTGCTCTCACTGGCTTTTCAGCCTGAGGGCCATTATGAACTGGAAGTTAGCTTCTTGGGCCTGCAGGGCTCTCAGTCGCCGTTGCCCAGCTATTACCTTGAAACATTAGCGCATGAGGCCGCCCACCACGACGGTGTTGCAGGCGATTTCCTGGATTTTTTCAATAACCGCTTACTGGCGTTAGTGCACCGCAGTTGGCGTAAATATCGCCACTACATCCGCTATCAGGATGGCGCTAGCGATGGATTTTCGGCGGCCATTTTTGCTTTGGTGGGATTGGCGGACAGTGACCTGCGCGTTGAGACGCCTATCAACTGGAGCAAGATGCTGGCTTATGCCGGTTTGCTGGCAGGCCGTTCGCGTTCACCCGAGGTCGTCTGCAGCATCGTCGGGCACTGCTTTGACCTTGATGATGTGCAGATTGAAGAGTGGGTACATCGCTGGGTTCAGATTCCGATGGATCAACGCAGCCGAAGCGGTATGGCAGCAATGACCTTAGGCAGCGATGTAGTGGCCGGTGAGCGCGTTGCTGATGTTAACGGCAAATTCGTGCTGGGTTTATTTGGCCTTACCTTGGAGCGTTTTCGCGACTTCCTACCCGATGGCAGGGAGCATGCTCCATTGCGCACCTTGGTTGAATTTGTGCTACGCGAGCCGTTGGCCTACGACCTCGAGCTAGAGCTGTTACCCAGCGCCGTAAAACCGATGCGGTTAGGCGATGCTGGCACCTGCCAGCTCGGCTGGACCACCTTTGTTAATCCCGAGTCCGGCAGCGCCTCAAAACGCCGCCGAGTGCGTATTCAGATGACAGGTTAAACAATGAACGCCAACCCAATTTCCGCTGTAACGCTGGTCATTGCCAATAGTGAGCGCCTAGAAGGCCGTTCAACAAGCAGTCATGTCTTTCATGAAATCGGCGGCACCCTGGGCTGCTCAACCGATGATGACTGGTTATTGCAAGATCACGCCGGCCGCATTCGCCCGCAGCATGCCCAAGTGAGCAAAATTGACGGCAAGTTCTGCCTGATTGATAGCAGCGGGCACACCTTTATCAATCACGCCACTCTACCGATCGGGCGAAACCGCAAGGTTGCCTTGAGTGAGGGCGATGAGCTGTTAGTCGGTGAGTACCGCCTTAAAGTGCATTTGGGTGATCGGCAGAGCACTCAACCCGGTGCTCAACCTCTTGCTTCGTTAGTCAATGAAGAGCAGGAGGCGGTAGATGCGTATGGCCGTCCTTTAGTGCAAGAAGACCAGCCGCTACGTGCGGAAGCCGCAAAAAAAGAAGATCCCATGGAGGCACTTGGCGGGGTAGCGCGTGGAGTGGGTCACGAAGACCCAATGGCCGCTCTCGACCCCCGTTCTGCCAATGCTCAGCTTTCCGAATCCATTGAAGAGATGCCCGAATTGCTGGGTTCCGAGCGGCGCGTTGAAGGAAGTGTGGGGCGTGACCAACAAGAGCGGCGCGAAGGCGCAGTGCGCATGCCAGCGATCAAACGCAAGCCAGGCAGCCATTCACCGGACAGCTATTCACCAAGCGGTTATTCACCAAGCAGTCATTCGCCAAACGGCTATACAGCAGGCAACCAGACAGAGAGGAGCAGTAGCATGGATGAGCGGGCAATAGATGACCTCGAACGTTCCGTTGGCGAGCAGTTAGAGGATCGCTGGCAAAAGCCTAGTGGCCGTTCCCTTGGCCATGTGGGGGCCGACCCGCTATTAAGGGGGTTGGATATCGACATTCCCTTCCGTGATAGCGAAGAGCAGCAGGCGTTTCTTGAAGAAGCGGGCCATACGTTACGGGCTGCTATTAATGGCTTACGTGCTCTGCAGCAAACCCAAAACGATAGCAAATACCCCCTCCGGGATCGTCGTTTACAGCCTATCGAAGATAACCCCCTGCGCCTTGGCCAGGCTTACGAGGCCACTGTCGAGACGATGTTTTCGGCCCAGCGTAGCCCGGTTCACCTTTCGGCGCCGGAAGCAGTGGGGGAGTGCCTTCGTCATCAAGGCCATCACCAAGCGGCAGTTGAGGAAGCCATCGAGTATGCCCTAACCGCTATTTTGGACGCCTTTTCACCTGAAGCGCTGCTCAAACGTTTCCATGCATATCGGGGGGCAGGAACCCGCATTGAAGATGAAAACGGCTGGGCCTGGGAAATGTACCGCCACTACTACCACGAGCTTAACTCAGGCCGCCAGCTAGGCTTCCAAAAACTGTTCTGGGAAGTTTTCGAGCAGGCGTATGACCAGTCTGTTCGTCGCCAGCAGCGGGAGGACGCATGAGCAAGGCCAAGAGCCTCGGGCTTGTTGGGGTGCTTTTAGTGCTGCTGTCAATCACGGGCTGTGCCTCGACCCGTGAAGCAGCCGGTAAAGCCTGGGAAGTCATGCTAGACCCCTCGATACCGGTGGGCTATCCGGAAGATCAGCCCACTCTGGTCGATTTAAGCATGGTCGCAGAACCCGATGTGAACCCGAACATCGATGGCGAGGGGACGCCGCTGCGCTTTCAAATTTTGCAGCTTAAAGATGACTCCATGCTAATGGCGGCTGACATGGATCAGTTAAGGGAGGATCTGGAAGCAGCATTGGGCACGAACTATCTGACCCATGACGACTTCACCTTGCTACCTGGCCAGTGGAAATTCTACGAACCCTTCGCCATTGAAGAGGACACGCGCTATATCGGTTTGATTGCGTTCTACGCTCAGCCAAACGAGGCGGAGTGGAAGAAAGTCGTCAAAGTGAAAGCCAGTTCAGAGAATTATCACTTGCTGGTTCATCTGCGCAACAGTGAAGTAGAACTAAGGAAGGAAGAGTGATGGCCAGTCGCAATCGCGTGGTATGGAGTGAAGGGCTATTTATCAAGCCGCAGCACTTTCAACAGCAGCAGCGCAGCCTCGAAGGGTTGATTGATACGCGGCTTAAAGGGGTTAGTCACTATCTGTACGGATTTTTGACCCTTGAGTTGAACAACGAATTTTTAAGCTTTGGCCGGATTGCGATTAGCCGGGCGAGCGGTGTCATGCCTGATGGCGTTGCCTTCCAGTTGCCTGAAGATGATTTAGAGCCCTCTGCGCTGGAAGTTGTTGATGCCGGCATTACTAACCAGGTGGTGTATTTAGGCTTGCCGCTAGCCACGGATAGCGTTGGGGAAGTGCGCTGGCCCGATGACGAACTGCCCGCACGTTATCGCCTTTCGCCTCGCAGCGTGCGTGACCTGCACTCCCGCGACGGTGATATGGCTGACCTGGACGTGGCGCGCGTTTCACCGCGCTTGCTATTAGAGCGAGAGGATCGTAGTGGTTATGCCTGCTTGGCCGTTACGCGCATTCTAGAGCGCCGCCCCGACGGTAGCTTGGTACTGGATGAGCAATTTATTCCCACCTTGTTGAACGTGCAAGCAGCGCCAAGCCTGCAGCGGTTTGTGGGGGAAATGGCCGGTTTGATGAGAGAGCGGGCGCGCAATATTGCTCAGCGGCTGTCGACGCCTAACCAGGCAGGGGTTGCCGACGTGACCGATTTCATGCTTTTACAACTACTGAACCGCGCCCAGCCACGGTTTCAGCATCTGTCACGCTTGGGGCAAGTTCACCCGGAGCGGCTCTACGACACTATGTATGAAATCGCTAGTGAGTTGGTGACGTTTACCGATGAGTCGCGTTTGCCGCCTGAGTGTCCTGCTTATGACCATGAGCATCCCGAGCGCGGATTCCGGCCCTTGATGCAGATGATGCGCCAAGCTCTCTCCACCGTGCTTGAACCCCGCGCTATCGCCATTCAGATACAGGCCCGGAAGTTTGGCTTACTGGTGGCGCCGCTTTCGGATACCAGCCTGTTTGAAACAGCCGAATTCATTTTGGCAGTGCGTGCCGATATGCCTAACGAACGCCTGCGTAAGCAGTTTCTACAGCAAACCAAAGTGGCCAGCGTCGAGCGTATTCGCGACCTTATTAGTCTGCAATTACCGGGTGTGCCCTTGGAGCCGTTACCGGTGGCCCCCCGCGAACTGCCTTATCACGCGGGCTACACCTACTTCCAACTCAGCCGACAAAGCGAAGCCTGGGGAATGCTGGATGGTGCAAGCGGTTTTGCCTTCCACGTGGCGGGCGAATTTCCCGGGTTGGAGATGCAGTTTTGGGCGATCAGGAGTTAAGCCATGCAAGATATTGCCACGCATCAAAATGACGCCAAAAACGACTACCCGATGGGTGAGCCGGTTCGCCATGAAGACCATATAAAAGACAGCGGCGTTGAGCAGTTGGTGCATAGCCATGCCCAACACCTGAATGCTGACGAGGATTACTGGTTTCGACTGCGCGGGCACAACTTAAACCCGCTGGTCGATGCATCGAGCAGCCTGCTGGGCATGGCGGTGCGCGTCCGTCAGGTGGACGGCGCTGATGATATCGAGCGCTTATATCGCCAGGTGGTGGACGAGATTGCCTCAATCGAAATTGAGTTAACCGAGCAAGGGTATGACCGCCCGACACTGCTCGCCTACCGCTATGTGCTCTGCTCATTTATCGATGAAACCGTGATGGGCATGCCCTGGGGGCGGCAAAGTAAGTGGGCCGAACACTCACTGCTGGCAAGGTTTCATAACGAGACCTGGGGTGGCGAAAAAGTCTTCTCTATTCTCGCGCGGCTGCAGCAAGAGCCTCATCGCTATCGCGACATGCTGGCCTTTATCTATTTGTGCCTGTGCCTTGGGTTTGAGGGGCGTTACCGGGTGAAAACCCACGGTCGTGAAGAGTACGACCAAATTGTACGCGCGCTTGGCGATCAACTGGCGTCACTTGATGAACCGCCAGATGAGATGCTGACCCAGCCACTTAGGCATGTGGTGAAAGGGCGTGGTAAAGGGATGCACGAGGGGTTACCGCTGTGGGCCATCTTTGCTCTGTTCGGCGTTACGTTGGTGGGTATTTATTTGGGGCTTTCTTGGTCGCTGGATCAGCAGGCTGAGCAAGTCAGAGCTTTACTCGATCAGATTTATCGTTAGGAGATAGCATGCTTAGGGTAGAGCTACCGGCGCTTATTAGTCGACTGAATGGAATTTCTCGTCATGGCCTCGAGCAGGCCGCCGTGCTGTGCGCAGAGCAGCAAGCACCGGAGGTGACCACCGGTCACCTGCTGCTGGCGCTGGTCGACCAGCCGCTATGTGATGTGCGCTTACTGTTGGAAACGCTTGATATTGATGTCGAGGAGCTGCGCGCAAGAATGGCTGAGGAGAGCCGTCCGCCGCGTGACCTTGAGGTATCGACACCCAGCTTTTCGCCGTTATTAGTAGAGCTGCTGCAGGACGCGTGGTTACTAGCGGCCACCGAGTACGGACATCAAGCGCTTCGCAGCGGCGTGCTTTTCACGGCGCTACTGCACAACGCCCCGCGTTACTTAGGGCCGAAGAGCACGGCGCTGCTGGAAGAGATCAATCGCGAAAACCTACGCCGCCACTTGGAGCGTCTTACGGCCGATTCAGCCGAAGCGCCTCGGGACGGTGCCGACGCTAAACAACGCCAAACTGCCCAGCCTGCTGGCGATGACAGTGCGCTTGCCCGTTTTGCTACCTCGCTGACCGAACAGGCGCGCAATGGTGAGCTTGACCCTGTCCTTGGGCGTGACCCGGAAATCGACCAAATGCTCGATATCCTGGGGCGTCGGCGCAAAAACAACCCCATTGTAATTGGCGATGCCGGGGTGGGTAAAAGTGCAGTGGTAGAAGGTTTAGCGGCACGCATTGTGGCTGGGCAGGTACCCGCTGCGCTGGCAGATGTTGAGCTGCTGACCCTTGACCTAGGTGCGCTGCAAGCCGGTGCCGCGGTGAAAGGCGAGTTTGAGAAGCGCCTGAAAGCGGTGATTGACGAAGTCAAAAATGCTCCGCGCCCTACGCTGTTATTTATAGATGAAGCGCACACGCTGATCGGTGCTGGTAACCAGGAAGGCGGCGGTGACGCGGCCAACTTGCTCAAGCCTGCCCTGGCCCGTGGGGAACTGCGTACTATCGCCGCTACTACCTGGCGTGAGTACAAAAAGTACTTTGAAAAAGACCCGGCACTCTCGCGGCGTTTCCAGCCCATTGCGCTTTCCGAGCCAAGCGTTGAGCAAGCGCTGGTCATCCTGCGCGGTTTGCGGGATGTGTATGAGCGCGCCCATGGCGTGCTGATCGGCGACAGCGGCCTGCGTGCTGCTGCTGCGCTTTCTGCCCGTTACCTGGCCGGTCGGCAACTGCCCGATAAGGCCATTGATGTGTTGGATACCGCCTGTACCCGATTGGCGCAGGCCCTGGATACCCTGCCCCGTAAGCTAAGCCACTTACAGAGTGAGCATATCGCCGCGCTACGTGAGCGTGACCAGGTCGAGCGTGAACGTCTGCTGGGGCGTGAACCCGATAGCGAGCGCCACCACGACTTAACCGAACGTTTAGCCAAGCTGGAAGAGGAGTTGGCAAGCCTGGAAGCCGCCTGGCAAGCGCAGCGCGAATGCGTCGATGCCATTGTGGCGCTACATCGCCAGCTGCTAGAGGCAACGGAGGGCGATGCCGTTGATCAACTTCCCGAGGGCGTTCATCAAGAACTCGCCGAACGGGAGCAGCAGTTGGCCCAGCTGCAAGAGACGTTTGCACTGGTTAATCCTAGCGTTGAAGAGGCGCAAATTGCTCAGGTGATTGGCGATTGGACCGGTGTGCCGGTCGAGCGCATGACCAGCGACGAGCTAACCCGGCTCACCGAACTGCCGACCCATCTGGATGCGCTAATCCAGGGGCAGGGCAGTGCCATTGAGCGTATCCATCGCCACTTGCTAACCGCGCGTGCGGATCTGCGCCGCCCGGGGCGGCCATTGGGCGCATTTCTGCTGGTAGGCCCCAGCGGCGTGGGTAAAACCGAAACCGTGGTGCAAATCGCCGACCAGCTGTATGGCGGTCGTCAGTTTCTTACCACGATCAATATGTCGGAATACCAAGAGAAGCACACGGTTTCACGTCTGATTGGTTCGCCGCCGGGGTATGTAGGGTTTGGGGAAGGCGGGCTACTCACCGAAGCGATCCGCCAGCGCCCTTACTCGGTGGTGCTGCTGGACGAAGTCGAAAAAGCCCATCCCGATGTGCTTAACCTCTTCTACCAAGCGTTTGATAAAGGCGAACTGGCCGACGGGGAAGGGCGCGTGATCGATTGCAAAAACGTGCTGTTTTTCCTGACCTCTAACCTGGGCTACGAAGCCATCGTTAGCTATGGCGATGACCCCGCGGCGCTGGATGCCGCGCTCTACCCGGTGCTGGCTGAGTTCTTCAAACCGGCGCTATTAGCGCGTATGGAAGTAGTGCCTTACTTGCCGCTGAACGGCGATACCCTGCGCGACATCGTCAAGGCCAAGCTGGATACCTTGGCAACACGCATCCGTGAGCGCCATCGCCATGCCGAAGTGGTGCTGGATGACAGCCTGGCCGAGGCAATTTGCAAACGTGCGACGCGGAGTGAAAACGGCGCGCGGATGCTGGAGTCGGTGATCGATGGTGAACTGCTGCCGCCGCTTTCCCGTGCCCTGCTTGAGCGTATGGCGCGGCGCGAGAACGTCAGCCGGGTAGTGCTGGGCACGGATGCCGACAGCGGCGTCTTTACTGCGGAGGTGGCATAGCGCCATGCAGGTAAAGGCTCTTGACCAGCGCTCCGCTAGCGATGCACAGCCTTTAGCCGGGCTGGCGGCTATGCCCATGGCGCTTGCGCTGGTTGAAAGTACCACTCCACGGGAGCTGCGTTTACGCAGCCGCCAACTGCTGGGTAATAGCCTGGGTCTGGCGTGGGTAGAGTGCCTCTATCTGGACAGCAGCGGTCGCTGGGTGGGCCGTGATAATAGTGAGGCGCGCTTCAACTGTGATGAGTTTAGTCACCCCTACGCCCATGCCATCCGCACCGGTAAACCGGTGACACTGGGCGTGGGGGAGGCGCGTACCCGGCTTGATCATCCCGGTTTTCAAGCCCAAATAGCCTCCCTTAGCGGTGATTTGCGGCTACACGTGAGGCCGTTACGACTCCAGGACAGTTCCCGTGAGTGGCTAGGCGTGCTGGCCTTCGTAACGGAAGCGGCAACCTTGACGAACCTCATGGAGTGCAGCGGTTTTGTCGCTTTTGAGGCCCTGCTGTGCCGGTTGTGGTCGCGCCTGGCAAGTAGCCAGGGAGAGCGCCAGAAATCAGCGGTATTGCGTGACTCGTTAGCCAAGCTCAACGACAACACCCGGCGCCAGGGGTTAGCGGCCAAGCTGGCGAGTGATTTGCTGGGTAACTCCATCGCCATGCAAGAGCTTCGGCAGCAGGTGATTCGTGCGGCCGAAACCAATTTAGCGGTGCTACTCCAGGGTGAAACCGGCACTGGTAAAGATCTCGTGGCGAGAGCGATCCACCGTTTCTCGTCACGCGCCAAGGCGCCGTTCATGGCGATTAACTGTGCCGCGATTCCTGAGTCGCTGCTGGAGTCGGAGCTGTTCGGCCATTCTAAAGGGGCGTTTTCAGGCGCTGACCAGGCCAGGGCAGGGCTCATCGCCCAAGCCGACGGCGGTACGCTGTTTCTGGATGAAATCGGCGATATGCCGCTAGCGCTGCAAGCCAAACTGCTCAGGGTGCTGGAGAGCGGCCGCTATCGGCCCCTAGGGTCGAACGAAGAACGCTGTGCAGACCTGCGTCTGATAGCGGCTACCCACCAGCCGCTACGCGAGCAGATCAAACAGCAGCGGTTTCGCGCTGACCTCTACTATCGCTTAGGCCAATTCCCGCTTTCGCTGCCTTCGCTGTCGGCACGGCGTGAAGACATCGCCTTTCTGGCCGAGCACTTTGTTGCTGATTTCTGTGCCCGGGAAGAACGCAGTGAGATGGGCATCACACCTGCCGCGTTGCGACAGCTAAAAGAGCGTGATTACCCCGGCAACGTGCGCGAGCTCAAAAACTTGATCGATTATGCCTGCGCCATGACCCCTGCCGGTGGCGATATTGAAGCCTTGCTCCTGCCCAGCGATACCGCCAGTGGGGCTGATTCAGCGACACCAGAAACCAGCGGCACGCTGAGTAAGATCCATGATCTGCGCCAAGCGGTTCGTGATTATGAAGCGCAATTGATTAGCCAGCGATTGCTTTACTACGGCGGGAATCGTGCCCTTGCAGCAGAGAGCCTGGGAATACCCAAGCGAACGCTCTCCCATAAATGCCAATTGCTAGAACTGGATGCTAAATGAAAGTGACATTCGTAAGTTGCCGATGGCTGCACAGGCTATTGATTTGCCTCTGGCTATTAAGCATGAGCAGCGCACTACAAGCAGAGGATAGCGCAGCTGTATTGGAACAGGCGCATCAGTGCGGCCAAGAAAACTCGCGTTTGGATCGCCTGGGGTGCTACGACAATCTGTTCCTGGACGAGCAGAGCACACCGAGTGATAGCGCTGAATTCCCGCCACTTTGGCACGCAGTTGTCAGCCAAGAGGAGAAACGCAATCCCGATGACTTTGGCCTGATAGTGAGCGCCGAGGGAAGCCAAGTATTAATGACGGTGCCCGCACGGGGCACAACGCCTCCGCGGCCCGTCTTGGTACTGGCCTGCGAGAAGTTAATTACCCGCTTCCAGGTGCACCTGCCCAATGCCTTGGATACCCCCCGCGTGTCGTTGCGGGTCGTCGCGGATGGGCGTGATGTCTCTCAACAGTGGCGAGTGCGCGATGACGGCCACGTGGTAAGCGGTGGGCGCGGCCTGCCCGCCATTGAAACGCTGCGGCAATTATTGAGCGCCAACGAGCTTGTGTTGAGTAGCGACGCAGCGGCACTGGACGGGCTGCGTTTTGATGTATCAGGACTGCGTCAGCAAATTCAACCGCTTCGCAGCGCTTGTCGCTGGTAGTGGGTAGAGGAGTTCGTGATGCGTATAACGGCGGATAGCCACCTTGAACCCCTGCTAGCACCTCTGCCTGCCAATGAGCAGGGCGAGGAGATCGGCGTTGTGCTGGAGGACAGCGCCGATTACCTGCGTCTTGAGGCTGAAATGATGAAGGTCGGTTCATTGCAGCACCAAGACGTTGATTGGGATACGGCAGAAGCATTAGCAATCACTATGCTCAGCCGCAAAGGCAAAGACCTAAAGGTGTTGGGACACTTGCTGCACTGCCTGCAGCATGAAGGCAATGGCGTGCGTTTCGCGCTTTCCCTAAGGCTGCTGACCGGCTGCCTTGAAGCCTGGTGGGCGTTGGCATACCCCTTCAATGGCACACGTGGGGCTAAGTTGCGGCCCAGGCTGTTCCAGCAATTTACCCAACGCACGCTGAAGCTTGCCGCGGGCCTCGACTTTCATAATGCCGAGGATGAGTTTCTGGCCTGCCGCCACTCGCTGGAGAAGCTGCAAACGTTAGCCGCGGACAAGCAGTTGCCCGCTGACTCACTTGACGAGCTGATGCGCCTGCTGGATGAAAAGCAGCCTAATCAAAACCGTGCTGCATCGGCTTCTCAAGGCGGCGACGCTTCCGGTAGCGATGCACGGACGGCTGCGCCTTCTTCCTCCAGTGGTGCTGAAAAGGTTGAGCAGCCCGGTGGGGCAAAAGTCCCCGAACTGCGTCTGGAGGCGGGCAATGAGCGCGCCAACCGCCAGTCTCTGCTCAAAATGGCCGATTTTCTAAACGAGCAAAACCCGGGCGAGCCGCTGGCATACCGCTTGCGTCGCTATGCCATCTGGAGCGCCATCCAGGCGTTACCTGCCGCTCGGGAAGGCGGGCGTACCGAGTTAGCCCCTGTAGCTGCTGACCGGGTGGCGGATTATCGAGAGGCGCTTTCCCGGGGCGGTGACGAAGCGCTTTGGCAGCGCATAGAGAAAAGCGTTGCGGTCAGCCCCTACTGGCTAGAAGGGCATCGCTTGAGTGCCGAGCTGGCCAAGCGCCTAGGGCGGCCGCGGTGCGCTGAGGCTATTCGCGATGAGTCGGTGCGGTTTGTGGAAAGGCTCCCCGGTATTGAGTCGTTAACGTTTAACGATGGCTCGCCTTTTCTAGATAAGGAAACGCAGCAGTGGCTGTATAGCGGCGCTGGCAACGGCGCAAATGACGGCGCCGGTGGCGGTGAAGCATGGCACGCGGGGTTAGAGGAAGCGCGTAGCTATATGGGGAGTGAAGGGTTAGGGCCTGCCTTGCAGGTGCTTGACCAGGGGTTAGCGTCGGCACGCTCCTTGCGCGAGAGCACGTACTGGCGCTTGGCCAGCGCTGATTTGCTGCAGGAGGCGGGGCTAGAAACGCTCGCCCAGCAGCACTACAGCACGCTGCACCAAACTGTTAATGAACTTGATTTAGAGCAGTGGGAACCAGCGCTGGTTTCGCGGCTTCAGGCATCGCTTAGGACATGACCTCAGGGTATGGCAACGATGATCGACTTTATCACTAGGGACGAGGATTAAAGGCTCATGTGGGGAACATTGAAATCAAGGCTGAGCCGCTGGGTGCCCGGCTTTTCACGTGCACAGAGCACTCACAATCGCGCCAAAGCGCAAGCTAACAGAGTCAAGGGGTTAGGGCGGCTTTCCATGGCCATGTGGGGCGTATTAATCGTGCTCCTATTAGTGGCCATCTGGTGGTTAGGGCCTAGCTGGGAAGTGCGTGACAGCTACCCATTAGGCCCCTGGGTCAATCGTTTACTGGCCACCTTGGCGCTAGTAACGTTAGTGGCGGTGATTTGGGGCGTTCGGCTTTCCCGTCGACTGCGCGAAGCCGATGAGCTCGCGCAGGATATGGAGTCGCAGCAGGCAGACCCCATCCAGGAAAGTATCGACCAGCAGGAAACCTCGCTGAACAGCGTGCTATCCGAAATTATTGATAGTGTTGGCAGTGGGGACAGCAGCCGCTATCGCCTTCCCTGGTATTTGGTCATGGGGGTCGAAAACGCGGGCAAAACCAGCTTGGTCAATCGCTCGGGGCAAAATTTCGCTCTGTCCAATGTCATGAAAGCCTCTGGCATCAGCAGCAAGAAAAATCGCTTTGGTTTTGACTGGTGGATTGGCGATAAAGCGATACTCATCGACCCTGATGGCGAGTTATTGACTCAAGGCGCACTGGAAACGGGCGAGCCTGACGAACTGAATAGCCGCCTATGGGATCACTTCACCGAGTGGCTAGAGCGTAACCGCCCACGCCGCCCGCTGGACGGCGTTGTGCTGGTGTTGGATCTAGCCCGTCTTAGCCACGCCCAGGTAGCCGTTCGTAAAGCGTACGCGACGCTGTTACGCAGCCGCCTGCGCGAGTTGATGGAGCGCCACGGCAGCCGACTACCGGTTTACGTCACCTTCAGTAAAATGGATTTGCTGCACGGTTTTGACGATTTTTTCCGCCATTACTCCCGTGTTGCACGGCGGGCGCCGTTAGGCTTTACCTTCTCGGCTAAATCCATCGATACACCGGGACAGTGGGAAGAAGAGTTCGCCGCCGCTTACGACAACATGCTGGAACGCCTTAATCGCGCAATGCCTACCATGCTGGCAGAGTGCCGCGACCGGGAAGAACGGGAATCGGTATTTCGCTTTGTGCGCCAGCTAGCAGGGCTGCGTGATGTATTGCTCGGCTTCCTCAGCGAGGCGCTTTCCAGCGACCGCTTTTCCACCGCGGCGATTGTACGCGGCACGTATTTCACCTCGGTTTATCAGCAGGGGGTGCCTGAAGATCCTTTCGTTGATGCAGCGGCCCGCCGTTATGGCATGTCCGAAAGCGTTCAGCCTGCGCACCGTGCCACGCGCAGCGCCCTGTATTTCACTGAAGAACTGTTTGAGAAAGTCATTTATCCAGAAGCGGGGCTGGCCGGTGATAACGCAAAAGTCGCCCGCCGTCGCCAGCGCACTCGCCAGGCGTGCATCGTCGGTTGCATGTTAGTGAGTGCGGTAATGATCGGTGGGTGGAGTCATTTCTACCAGAAAAACGCGACCTCGCTTTCCACCGTCGAGCACCGGGCGGAAACTTTCCTGGCCACCCATCCCGAAGAGTTTCAGAGCGACGACCCAACGGGCTACGAAATGCTGGCGCCGTTGGATCGCCTGCGCGATGCGATGCACACCTTTGAAGACTACCGAACGCACACGCCGTTCCTGGCTGATATGGGGCTGTATCAAGGCCACATTATTGGTGGCCAGTTAGAAAACGCCTACCTCGCCATGCTGGAGTACCAATTCCTACCGGCGTTGATGGTGGGCATCATGGATGACATGAATCGCGAAGAGGAGGGCAGTAACGCCAAGCTGGCGCTGCTGCGCATTTTGCGCATGATGTCTGACGCCAGCGGCCGCCAGCCCGAACGCGTACACGACTTTATGGCGCAGCGTTGGCAGTCGGATTTCCCCCAGCGTGGTGAAATCCAAGACCGCTTACTGGCTCATTTAGATTACGCCCTGCAGCACAGCGATTTGGAAAGCCGGGTTGCCGCTGGTAATCGGCGCGCTGAATATGCCATGGCGCCACTACGCGGCAGCTTAGTCGCCGCAATTGACGACCTATCACGCCTGCCGATGGATGAGCGGGTCTACGCCACCATGAAAGCTGACAGTAGCCGACGCGGTGATCCTCTCGACCTGCGCCGTCAGGTGGGGTCGATGTTCAACACGGTGTTTATGGCGCGTAACGATGAGCCGTCTTATGTTCAACTGCCGTATCTGGTTACCCGGGGAGGCTTTGAAAATCACTTCCTGCAACAGCTTGATAGGGCAACCGAGCTAGCGCTTATCGACCTGTGGGTCTTGGATCAGCGCGAAGACATCAACTTCAGCAACGCTGACCGGCAGCAACTGCAAGACGCCCTGCGTGACTATTATGTCAGTGATTATCGCGTGAGTTGGCGTGATGCCCTGCGCAACACCCAGCTTGTGCCCCTGCCGGATATTCACCAGGCAGCGGTGGTCGCCGATGCGCTGGTCAGCGCAGAGCGCCCGTTAGACCGTCTGTTAGCAGCGGTCGAGCAGAATACCCGTCTCTATCCCGAACTGCCTGAAGATGACGAGGAAGCACGTGAAGCGCTACAGCGCTCACCGCGCTATCAGCTTGCTCACGATATCGAGCAGCAGTTTACCGCGATTAACAAGCTCTCCAATCCTCAAGAGGGGGATCCCTCCTCGTTGGAGGAGATCAAATCGGCGGTGACGGAGTTGCGCGATTACCTGCTCGATATAGAAGAGGCCAGCGACCCAGGGCGTGCTGCTTTCATCGGTGCGCGTGACCGCTTATCGCTGCGCGGCGATGATCCCATTTATCGCCTGCAACGTATCGCTGACAGCTCTCCCGAGCCGGTGGCGGGCATGCTGAAAAGCCTGGCGGATCAAAGCTGGCAGCTCATCATGGCAAGCGCTATCAGTCACCTGGAAAATATCTGGATAGATGAGGTAGTGGCGCCCTATCAAGAGCGTTTAGCCGGGCGCTATCCGCTGGTGCCCAGTGCAAGCCGGGATGCTTCGCTAAGCGACTTTGAAGCCTTCTTTGCCCCTGAAGGCATCCTCGACAACTTCTATCAGGATAACTTGCAGCCCTTTATCGAAGGTGCGCCTGAGCAACTGGTGGATACCCAGGGCAATTCGCTACTGCGTGAAAACGTGTTTGCCGCCGTGTCACAGGCGGAACAAATTCGCCGTGCCTACTTTGGCCCTGATGGTGCGCTAGACGTCGAGTTCTCTCTTGAGCCGATCAGCTTAAGCCCCGACAAGCGGCGCAGTGTGATCAGCGCCGATGGCCAGCTCATCGAGTACACCCATAGTGCCAGCAGCCGGGTATCGATGATTTGGCCTAATACGCTGCGTGGCGGCACTGATAGCCGCATTACCATGGTGCCCAGCCAGGTAAACCGCTCGCCGCGGAGTATGACCCGCGATGGCGCCTGGGCCTGGTTCCGGCTGTTGGAAGAGGCCAACATCACCAGCGTTAATGAGCGTGAGTTAGAGCTACGTTTCAACGTTGACGGGGGCGCTATGCGTTATCGCCTATTTACCGATAGCGCCCCCAATCCCTTTACCCGTTCGCCCGCCGCAGGCTTCCAGCTACCGTCAGCACTCTATGCAGAACGAGGCCCCTATGCTGACGAAACTTAAGCAGTGGCTCTCTCCCTCACCTAGCGCGACCCATGGCCACCCAGGTGGCCATGCGGATAGCGGCCCTAATGTTAATGGCCAAGCATCTTCGCGTGCACTTGAAAACGCCCGCGAAGGGGATATCGATAGTTTTATCGAAGCCGTCCAGCGTGCCGATGCAAAAGGGCATTCGCCCTGGGTACTGCGTGACAAGGCCTACCTGGATACGCTGCGTCGCGCGCTGGAATTTACCCTGCATCGCCAGGTGTGGTTGCAGCGCGAGCAAGAGCACGTTGAACACTGGCAGGGGCGTTTACTCGCCCTGCGCCATGGGGATGGCCCGCCGCTGGGGATGGTGTTGGCCTGCCGACCCGATGACGAAGCCGCCTGGCAGCTGCGCTTCTTCTTTATCAGCCAAGAGTGGAAAGGCAGCGGCCATGGCGCACGCCTGCTGACCGCTGCGCGGCTGAGTCTAAGCGGCGTACCGCTACAAACGCGGCTACCGCTGGGCTGCCACACGGCGATTCAAAGCCTGGAAGCGGCGGGATTTCAGCGCATGTACGTTGATGCTTTTGAGGTAGCGAGCTACGAAGCGCCCGCTCAGTGGGATGTGAGACAGTGAAAAGGATTCTCATAGTGGCTGATGGTACCGGTCTGGGAGCAGTTTTAATATTATTTATGCCATAATGATATAACCACCTTTCAATAAAGAATTTCCCGCATTCTACAGCTATCGTTAGGCTTATAACTATTGTCCACGTCTACCAAAAGCGCCTGTTTGTTAACAGGCGCTTTTGGCATTGCAAAAGGTGAGTGTATGTCTACAACGACTGCTGCTGTGCCGCAGAGCTATCGCGTACCACTGATAGCCACAGCGGCGATTGTGCTGGGTGCGTTGCTTATTGGGGTTGTCTTTGACGCCAATATTGGCCTGCTGATGATCGTCGGCGGGCTGTTTGGCATGGTGCTGTATCACGCTGCGTTTGGTTTTACCTCAGCGTGGCGGGTATTTATTACTGAGCGGCGCGGGCGTGGCTTGCGTGCCCAGATGGTGATGCTGGCCATTGCGGTGGTGCTGTTTTTCCCTGCCTTGGGGGCGGGCTCCCTGTTTGGCAACGAGGTGTCGGGCTTTGTGGCGCCCATTGGTATCTCTGTGCTTGTGGGGGCGTTCCTGTTCGGTGTGGGCATGCAGTTGGGCGGCGGCTGTGCCTCCGGCACGCTGTTTACTGCGGGCGGTGGTAACGCACGCATGCTGATCACGTTGGTGTTTTTTATTGTCGGCTCGGTGATTGGCAGCGCGCATTTTGCCTGGTGGCAGAGCTTACCGGCCTTTCAACCGGTATCGCTGGTTAATGTCGCCGGGGTCAGTGGCGGGATCGCCATTAGCCTGGTGCTGTTTGCTGCTATTGCGGCGTTTACCTGGGTGATGGAGAAGCGTCGCCATGGTCAGTTAGAGCAGGCGCCTATGGTCGATAAGCATGGCTATGAGCGCTGGTTGACTGGGCCTTGGCCGTTAGTGGCTGGCGCGGTGGCGTTGGCGCTGCTCAACTTTGTCACCTTGGCATTGGCGGGCCGCCCTTGGGGAATTACCTCTGCGTTTGCGCTGTGGGGGGCTAAAGGCTTTGAGCTGGTGGGCGGCGATGTCAGCCAGTGGGGCTATTGGCAGTCCCCAGGTAACGCCGCGGCTCTTGAAGCCAGCGTATGGAGCGATATCACCACGGTAATGAACGTCGGCATTATGTTGGGCGCGCTGGCTGCTGCAAGCTTGGCGGGGCGCTTTGCGCCTAACTTCAGGATTCCGCTGAAATCTATCTTGGCCGCAGTCATTGGCGGCATCTTGCTGGGTTATGGCGCGCGTTTGGCGTTTGGCTGCAATATTGGTGCTTACTTCAGCGGCATTGCCTCTGGCAGCCTCCACGGTTGGGTATGGTTGGTAGCAGCGTTTGCAGGCAACATGTTTGGCGTTAAGCTGCGGCCGTTCTTTTTTGCTGGCGTAGAGGGCCGCAAACCTACCGCTAAAACGTGCTAAGGCGTTGTTGATGATATAGCTGATAACTTAGCTAATGGCATCGGTAAGGGAATAGTTAATAGTGTCATTACGCCTCGGTTTAGTCGCCCTAAATCGAGGCGTTTTTATGTCAACATGGTCGCTCTCTTCCACCTTTGTCGCAGGAGCATGTTACATTACGCTCAAACGCCGCAAACGCCCGATGTTGCTGCATTGCAGCAGTGATTGACATAAAAAAGAGAGTGCTTATGACTACCCAGAGTAGACGCCCCCTATACCTTCCTTACGCCGGTCCTTCTTTGCTCGAAATGCCGCTATTGAACAAAGGCAGCGCGTTTACTCAGCAGGAGCGCTTGGCGTTTAACCTGATTGGTTTGCTGCCGCAAAAGGTGGAAACCATTGAAGACCAGCTTGAGCGTGCCTATCGCCAGTACCAGCAGTGCCATAGCAGCCTTGAGAAGCATATACATCTTCGCGCCATTCAAGATGACAACGAAACGCTCTATTTCCGTCTCGTATCCCAGCACCTTGAAGAGATGCTGCCGATTATTTATACCCCCACGGTAGGGCAGGCGTGTCAGGAATTTTCCAATATTTACCGTAACCACCGCGGCCTGTTTATTAGCTACCCTGACCGCGAGCATATGGATGATATCCTGCGCAGCGCCACTAAAGATAACGTCAAAGTGATCGTAGTGACGGACGGTGAGCGTATTCTAGGCCTTGGCGACCAGGGGATCGGGGGCATGGGTATCCCGATTGGTAAACTGGCGCTGTATACCGCCTGTGGCGGCATTAGCCCCGCCTACACGCTGCCGATCATGATTGATGTGGGCACCAATAACAAAGCGTTACTGGATGACCCCATGTACATGGGCTGGCGCCAGGAGCGGGTAGGGCAAGAAGAGTACGATGCGTTCATGGCGGAATTTATTGCCGCGGTGAAGCGTCGTTGGCCAAATGTATTGCTGCAGTTTGAGGACTTTGCCCAGGCCAATGCGGTGCCGCTGTTAGAGCGTTACCGCAACGAGCTTTGCTGCTTCAATGACGATGTGCAGGGCACCGCCTCTGTGGTGGTCGGCACCTTGATGGCCGCTTGTCAGGCCCGGGAAGAGACCATTGCCCAGCAGCGGGTAGTGTTTGTGGGGGGCGGTTCGGCGGGTTGTGGAATCGCCGAGCAGGTGGTCGTAGCGATGGAAGCGGAGGGTTTGACCGAAAGCGAAGCGCGATCGCGCATTTACATTGTCGATCGCGAAGGCTTGATGACCAGCAATCAAGAGTGGCAGCGCGACTTCCAGCGCCGGCTAGCCCATGACCCTTCGCTAGTCGCGGAGTGGAACGGCCAGGGCCTGGAAGAGACGATCGCTCAAATCAAGCCGACGGTATTGATCGGCGTTTGCGGCCAGCGCGGTATCTTTACCGAGCAGGTGGTGCGCACCATGCATGCGGGCT
Organism: Halomonas sp. FeN2; assembly: GCF_020595105.1. Classification (NCBI taxonomy): domain Bacteria; kingdom Pseudomonadati; phylum Pseudomonadota; class Gammaproteobacteria; order Oceanospirillales; family Halomonadaceae; genus Halomonas; species Halomonas sp. FeN2. Next base: position 1,513,600 of record NZ_CP074200.1, on the reverse strand, counting down.
GTGAACACCCGGTCATCATGCCGCTGTCTAACCCTACTTCCCAGGCAGAGGCCGTGCCAGAGGATGTTATTCGCTGGACCGACGGCCAAGCCTTGGTAGCGACCGGTAGCCCCTTTGCGCCGGTGGTTTACAACGGTCGCACTTATCCGATTGCCCAGTGCAACAATGCCTATATCTTCCCGGGCATTGGATTGGGCGTGATTGCTGCCAGTGCTAATCGAGTCACCGACGAGATGCTGATGAGTGCCTCACGGGCGCTGGCCCGTGAAGCGCCGCTGGTTAAAGAGGGCAAGGGTGCTTTGCTGCCGCCGCTGTCGCGTATTCGCGATATCAGCAAGTCGATTGCATTTGAAGTCGCTGCTCAGGCGCAGCAGAACGGGGTGGCGTTAAAAACCAGTGGTACGACGCTGCGCGAGTTAATCGAAAAAGCGTCCTGGACTCCGGATTACCGCACGTATCGTCGTCGCGCTTTTTAAGCGTTCGGCTAAAAAAAAGCCCCCACCGAGGTGGGGGCATGCAAGCATTGGTAGGTTTTACCCTTTAGGCTGCGCCGATCATCTTGCGCAGCACGTAGTGAAGGATACCACCGTGACGGTAGTAAGCCAGCTCGTTTACCGTATCAATTCGGCACTTGGCATCAACGCTACGTTCCCCGTCGGCATTTTTGATCACGATTTTGACGTTGCCACCTGGCGTCAGGTCGCTTAAGCCGGCAATCGAAATCTCTTCATCCCCGGTTAATCCCAGCGTTTGACGGCTTTCGCCTTCGGCAAACTGCAGCGGTACAACGCCCATGCCGATCAGGTTAGAGCGGTGAATACGCTCGAAGGATTCGGCGATCACCGCGCGGACACCCAGCAAACGAGTGCCTTTGGCTGCCCAATCCCTTGAAGAGCCGGTGCCGTACTCTTTACCGGCGATGACTACCAACGGTTTGCCTTCCTCTTTGTACTTCATGGCCGCATCGTAAATAGCCATCTGCTCACCGCTGGGTACGTGGCGTGTTTCACCGCCGACCACGCCATCGAGCATCTCATTCTTGATTCGCACGTTGGCGAAGGTGCCGCGCATCATGACTTCATGGTTACCCCGGCGTGAGCCGTAGGAGTTGAAGTCGACTGGTTTGACACCGTGCTCTTGCAGGTAGCGCCCGGCGGGGCTGTCAGGCTTGATGGCACCGGCTGGGGAAATATGGTCGGTGGTCACCGAATCACCCAGCATGGCAAGTACACGGGCGCTGTGCACATCTTCAATGGCATCCGGTTCGCGGCCCATGCCTTCAAAGAAGGGCGGGTGCTGAATATAGGTAGATCCAGGCCATTGATAGACCTTACTTTCTGACACGTCGATGGCTTTCCAGACGTCGTCACCCTCAAACACCGCGCCGTACTCTTTACGGAACATGGCGGTGTTGACCTGTTCGACGGCGCTGGCAATCTCGGCTTGGCTGGGCCAGATATCTTTGAGGTAGACCGGGTCGCCGTTACTGTCGTTGCCCAGTGGCTCCTGGGTAAGGTCAAGCTGGACATTGCCGGCCAGGGCGTAAGCCACCACCAGGGGCGGTGAAGCCAGCCAGTTGGTTTTGACCAACGGGTGTACGCGGCCTTCAAAGTTACGGTTACCGGAGAGCACAGAGGCCACGGCGAGGTCGCCGCTGTTGATCGCTTTTTCGATCTCATCGGGCAGCGGGCCGGAGTTGCCGATACAGGTGGTGCAGCCGTAGCCGACCAGGTTGAAGCCCAATGCATCTAGGTCGTCGTTTAATTCAGCGGCTTCCAGATAATCGGTGACCACTTTGGAACCCGGTGCTAAGGAGGTTTTTACCCAGGGCTTGGTGGTTAACCCCTTTTCACGCGCTTTACGTGCCAGCAGACCGGCGGCCATCATTACGCTGGGGTTAGAGGTGTTGGTGCACGAAGTAATCGCTGCAATCACCACCGCCCCTGGGTCAAGGCTGAAATCATGATCGTCAAGCTTGACGGTCTGGCTGGTGTCATCTTCGAAGCTGCGCGCCACCCCCACGGCGGTTTGGCCCCCTTCAGAGGAGAGTTTCCCCTTTGCGCTGGCATCCGCGTTGACGTCTTCTTGCATGAACTTATCAAAGGCCGCCGCCATGTCTTTCAGCGCCACGCGATCCTGAGGGCGTTTGGGGCCCGCTAAGCTGGCCTCTACCTCGGTCATGTCCAGTTCCAGCGCGTCGGTAAAGATCGGCTCATCGCTGGGTTCACGCCATAGCCCTTGGGCTTTGCTGTAGGCTTCCACCAGAGCGACTTGCTCATCTTCACGCCCTGTTAAGCGCATATAGTTCAGCGTTTCATCATCGACCGGGAAGAAACCACACGTAGCACCATACTCAGGGGCCATATTGGCGATAGTGGCGCGATCCGCTAGCGGCAGATCTTTCAAACCGTCGCCGTAAAACTCGACAAATTTACCCACTACCCCTTTTTTACGCAGCATTTCGGTAACGGTGAGTACTAGATCCGTGGCGGTGATACCTTCGCGAAGCTTGCCGGTTAATTTAAAGCCAATCACTTCGGGGATCAGCATCGACACCGGCTGCCCGAGCATGGCTGCTTCGGCTTCAATGCCGCCCACGCCCCAACCAAGCACGCCCAGGCCGTTGATCATGGTGGTGTGGGAGTCGGTGCCGACGAGGGTGTCGGGGTAGGCAAAGGTCTTACCGTCTTCGTCCTTGACCCATACCGTTCTGCCTAGGTACTCCAGGTTGACCTGGTGGCAAATGCCGGTGCCGGGGGGCACCACGCTGAAGTTGTCAAACGCCTGCTGTCCCCAGCGCAGAAACTCATAGCGCTCGCGGTTGCGCTGCATTTCGATATCGACATTCTCTTGAAATGCAGCCGGGTTGCCGAACTTATCGACCATTACCGAGTGGTCGATCACAAGATCGACGGGGGAAAGCGGATTAATTTTCGCCGGGTCTTCGCCCAGGCTTTCAACCGCGGCCCGCATGGAGGCTAAATCCACCACGCCGGGCACGCCGGTAAAGTCCTGCATGAGTACCCGTGCCGGGCGGTAGCCGATTTCGCGGCTGGATTTGCCCTCGGCCTGCCAGTCGACCAGGGCCTGCATATCTTCTTGATCTACGCTTTCGTCATCGGCGAAGCGCAGCTGGTTTTCGAGTAGAATCTTGAGCGTCTTGGGTAGCCGGTCAATGTTGCCCAGGGTATCGGCCGCTTGGGGCAGGCTGTAGTAGTGATACGTTTTACTGCCAACCTCTAGGGTGCTTAGCGTATCGGGTATCTTGCTCATATCTCTCTCCTCTGGTTGCTGAGCGCTGAGCTCAGCGGTACGGTCACGATCTTTCTTTAGTATGGGTTTCCCCCAGTATGGCGTTGATTTAGTAATAACACATGGGTCTTTACACTAGGGCTTTCAAGGTTTCTTCGCCTAATAGCGTAGACGAAACCTTGCAATAGCTTGTACTTGACACCATTTCAGGCAGACTCTGTGGCTAATTTTTTCAAAGCTATTAACACAGCTAGCGACAAAGCTATCAGTCAGATATTTACAAGGTGGTGTCATGGAAACTCGTCATGAGCGTTTAATTATTCTTGGATCCGGCCCTGCCGGCTATACGGCTGCTGTGTATGCCGCACGGGCCAACCTGAAGCCACTGCTGATTACCGGTATTCAGGCGGGTGGCCAATTGACCACCACAACCGATGTGGATAACTGGCCCGGCGACGCTGAAGGCGTACAAGGGCCGGAGTTGATGGAGCGTATGAAGCAGCACGCCGAACGTTTCAATACAGAGGTGCTGTTTGATCACATCAATGAGGTTAGCTTAGGTGAAAAGCCCTTTACCTTAAAAGGCGATAGCGGCATTTATACTTGCGATGCCCTGATCGTGGCGACCGGTGCCAGTGCACGTTACTTGGGGCTGCCCACAGAACAACAGTTCATGGGCCAAGGGGTATCTGCCTGCGCTACCTGCGATGGCTTTTTCTACCGCAACCAGGAAGTCATTGTGGTGGGCGGTGGTAATACCGCTGTGGAAGAAGCTCTTTATCTCTCTAACATCGCTTCCAAAGTGACCTTGGTACACCGCCGTGACACGCTGCGGGCGGAAAAAATTCTCCAAGATAAGCTGTTCGAGAAAGCTGAGGCGGGCAAAATCGCCCTTGAGTGGTTCCAGGAAGTCGAAGAAGTGCTCGGCGATAACTCCGGCGTTACGGGAGTGCGGGTTAAATCCACTAAAGATGGTTCAAGCAAAGAGATCCATGCGCCTGGTCTATTTATTGCCATTGGCCATAGCCCCAACACGGGGATCTTTGCTGGTCAGTTAGACATGAACGGCGGCTATATCAAGGTGCACTCAGGCCTTGAAGGGAATGCCACCGCGACCAGCGTTCCGGGCGTGTTTGCCTGTGGCGATGTTATGGATCACATTTACCGTCAAGCGATTACCTCGGCGGGCAGTGGCTGCATGGCAGCGCTGGATGCCGAGCGCTATTTAGACGGTATTGCCGGGTAAACCTTAGTCACGTGGAGCGTCAACAGGCCTTAGCAATCAATAGGCGCTCCATCAACACGCAAGCGGCCCAATTGGCTAAGTACCAGTTTCTTACCTTTGGCGCCGCTGCCTGAGCAAATAGCAAAACTGCCGTTGTAACCGCTGGTATAGCCTAACGGGCTGTAACGGATACGCGACCAGCCCCGGTTGTAAGACACTTGCGTACCTTGTTGCGCGGGGACAATACGCAAAATATCGTCTTCAGTGATGCTCTCGGTTTTATTGCCTCGCACGATCATTAGTTCTCCACTCCAGTCATTAGCGCAGGCCTTGTGGTTTGCAGAGGCGGGGCAAAGCGTCAACTGGCGGCGTTGGCTAATCGCCGTATTGCGCGCTAACGAAAACGCACTCTGGAATCGATTAATCTCGCTGGTCTGTGCAGCACGCTTCCCCAGTGCTTGAAAATTGGGCAGCCCCCAGGCGGCGATAATACCCACCAGCAGCAGCGTGACCAGTAGCTCAAACAGCGTAAACCCGCTTTCAGGTGTGGTGTGCGTCTTGACGTGAAAACGGCTCATCGTCTCTCCTTACTTGACCTTGTTATCGCCCGCGCTATGCTCACTCTCCTTTACCAGCTGCGAACACAACGTCGTTAATAGGTCATCCTAGGCGACGCTACGCTTTTTTTATGTAAGCCAAAACGGACAATGTTGTGAGAGATTTCTTAATTATTGGCGGTGGCGTGATCGGTATGATGACGGCGCTGCAGCTAGCCGATGCGGGGCAGCAGGTCACGCTGGTCGATCGTGGTGAGTGCGGTAAAGAGGCATCCTGGGCGGGCGGTGGTATCGTTTCGCCGCTCTATCCCTGGCGATACGATACTGCGGTATCGCAACTTTCCCGCTGGTCGGAAGGTGTTTACCCCTCTTTGGCTCTGCGCTTATTGGAAGAGACCGGTATTGACCCCGAATATCGCCAAAAAGGGCTGCTCTACCTAAATGTGGATGATGACGACAAAGCGCTGGGATGGGCGCGTCAGCTAGGTAAGCCACTAGAGCGGGTAGGGGCAGACTTTGTTCACGAAAAAGAGCCTGGTGTGGCAATGGCTAACGACAGCGCACTGTGGATGCCGACACTGGGTAGCGTGCGCAATCCGCGGTTAGCCAAGGCGTTGAAGGCGCGGTTAGCCGCGATGCCCCAGGTAACGCTGAAAGAGCAGTGTGAGGTCAGTGGCTTTATCCTGCACGGTAGCCAAGTGGAAGGCGTGGTGACGTCGCAAGGGCCGTTAACGGCTGAACGCATTATTGTTTGCGGCGGTGCCTGGGCCGCACAGCTTTTGTCGCAGTTGAATGTGCAGTTGCCGGTAAGACCCGTTAAAGGTCAAATGATTGCTTACCAAGCACCCAAAGGGTTGGTGCAGCGCGTGGTGTTAAAAAATGGGCGCTATATTATTCCGCGTGCAGATGGACTGCTATTGGTTGGTTCTACGCTGGAAGAGGTGGGCTTTGACAAGCGCACCGATACGGCGGCATTGGCGTCGCTAAAGCAGAGTGCTGAAGCTATCCTGCCCGCTTTGGCAACGTGCCCGGTAGCGCACCAGTGGGCCGGTCTGCGGCCTGGATCACCAACGGGCCTCCCCTTTATCGGCGCGCTTCCTGAATGGCCAAATGTTTTCGTCAATGCCGGGCACTATCGCAACGGCTTGGTGTTGGCGCCTGCCTCGACCCATTTACTGGTGGATCAGCTGCTGGGGCGCGCGCCACTGATTGACCCCGCGCCTTACCAGCCTACGCCAGGGCGGCTAATACAAGCTTAAGACCAGTACAAGTTTAAGGTGTGCCGTCCTTGTCCTGCTGCTCCTGCAGGAAGCGGTCGCGATGGGCGCTGGAGCAGAACCACTGTTCCTGGTCACGCAGTGCTTCGTCTTCAGGAACGTGTACCTCACACCAGCGGCAGCGCACCATTTTGCCACCCTCGTGGCGGTTGACTTTTTTATGCTGCGCTTCATGCTCAAGCTTACGTTGCCGGTAAATGCCGTATAGCTTTAAACCGGCATAGAATATAACGGCGAAGATAATCAGCCGAATGATCAAGAGGTTCATCCTTTTGTGTCTCCCAAAGTGGGAATCTAGGCACAAGGCGTTAGGATAGACCCGCAGCCTTTGCCAGTTGGCGGCCCTTGCGGGACAATACGACTATGTCGGTGTAACCCTATTTTAAAGATTCTCAAGAGATTTTGACGCCCATGCAAGACTTAACGCTGGTAATGGCCCAACTCGATCCTCTGGTCGGGGATATTCCCGGCAATGCCGCACGCGCGATTGAAGCAGTGCGCGAAGCGCGGATTGAGCATGGGGCGGATATTGTTGTCTTTCCAGAGCTTTTTCTGTCGGGCTATCCGCCGGAAGATCTGCTGCTGCGCCCCTCAATGGAAACCCGCCTGCGTGAAGCTCGCGCGCTAATGGCATCGAAGGTCGCCAGTGATGTGCTGGTGATCATTGGCTATCCCGGCGTGCGTGAAGGCCGCTGTTACAACTTGGCGGGCCTGCTTTACAACGGTCAGTGGGAAGCTGAATACGCCAAGCAGGCGTTGCCTAACTACCAAGTGTTTGACGAGCAGCGCTATTTTACGCCCGGCACTGAAACACTGGTGTATGAGCATAAAGGCGCCAAGCTTGGCATCGTGATCTGCGAGGATCTATGGGATGGTGCGCCGGTTAGAGCTGCCAAGGAAGCGGGGGCTGAAGTGCTGATCACCTTGAACGCCTCGCCCTATCACCAGGATAAACCCACTGAGCGACTGAGCTTATTGGAGCAGCACGCCCAAGACGTCAATCGTCCGATTGTGTATGTGAACACTATCGGTGGTCAGGATGAGCTGGTGTTTGATGGCGGCTCTTGCTGCGTTAACGCCAGCGGTGAGTTGCAGGTGCTGGCGCCGTATTGGCAGGCGGGCCTGATGCCAGTTCAGTTTTTACAAACCAGCGCGAGGGTCTGGGAACCCCAAGCCGGAGAGATTGACCCCGAGGTAGAACCGGAAGAGAGCCTATATTGCGCGTTAGTCACCGGGCTGCGCGATTACGTCAACAAGAGCGGTTTTGAAGGCGTGGTGTTAGGGCTTTCCGGCGGTATCGACTCGGCGCTCTCTTTGGCCATTGCCGTTGATGCCCTGGGCCCACAGCGGGTGCAGGCGGTGATGATGCCTTACCACTACACTGCGGATATCTCCAAGCAGGACGCTGCAGAGCAGGCCAAAATGCTCGGCGTGCATTACGAGATCATGCCGATCGAGCCCATGGTAGAAGCCTTTATGGGCACGCTGGCAGAGAGCTTCGCAGGAACTGAGCGAGATACCACCGAAGAGAACCTGCAGTCCCGCTGTCGCGGCGTGCTGCTGATGGCGATCTCCAATAAAAAAGGCTTGATGGTACTGACGACCGGTAACAAGAGCGAAATGGCGGTGGGCTACGCCACGCTGTATGGCGATATGGTGGGCGGTTTTAATGCCATTAAAGACGTGTATAAAACCTGGGTGTATCGCTTGGCCCGCTGGCGTAATACGCAATCACCCGCGATCCCCGAACGGGTCATTGAGCGCCCACCCAGCGCGGAGCTGGCGCCGGATCAGCAGGATAGCGACTCGCTGCCTGATTACGACGTGCTCGATGCAATCCTATTAAGCTATATCGAAGGCGACATGAGCGCTGAAGCGATCATCGCCGGTGGCTTTGACGCTGAAGACGTTTATAAAGTAGTGAAACTGGTTGACCGCTGTGAGTATAAGCGCCGCCAGGCGCCCATTGGTGTCCGAGTGACGCCGCGGGGCTTTGGTCGCGATCGCCGCTATCCGATCGTCAACGGCTGGCAGCCCGGCGAGTAGCCGGGTACTGCTTCATAACGAGTACTACCTCCGTATTAGGCGAGCATTGGTGGTGGGCCCAAGCTACGCTGTACCATCTCGTTTGCGGATATCGGTTTGCAAAAATAATATCCTTGAAAAGCATGACACTGGTGTTCGCTTAGGTAGCGCCAGTGCTCTTTGTTTTCTACACCTTCGGCGATAACCTGCAATCCGAGCGAACGCCCCATGGCAATAATGGTTTGTACGATGGCCTTATCGTCCGTGTCTTTATGTAGGTTGAACACAAACGACTGGTCGATTTTGATTTGATCTAAAGGGAGCCGTTTGAGGTACTGCAGCGACGAGTAGCCAGTGCCAAAATCGTCTAAGGAAAAGCTAACACCCAACGACTTGAGCTGGTGCATGCGGGCAATGATGTTATCTATTTTGCCGATCATTGTGCTTTCGGTCAGCTCTAGCTTTAGGCGATGTGCCAAGGCACCGCTTTTAGATAGCGAGGCGCAAACAGTGTCCACGAAATCGGGCTGTTGAAACTGTTTGGCGCTGACGTTAACTGCTAGTGTTAGATGCTTCGTGCGCTCGTCGTTGGCCCAGGCGACCAACTGCTCGCAGGCAGCTTCCAGCACCCAGTTGCCAATCGGTACGATTAGGCCCGTTTCCTCGGCTAAGGGGATAAAGGTACCCGGTGAGACAAACCCGTTACTAGGATGCTCCCAGCGGATCAATGCCTCTGCGCCAATGACTTGCCCAATGCTATCCACTTGCGATTGGTAAACTAATATAAACTCTTGTCGCTCGATGGCTAAGCGCAGATCGTGCTCTAGTGCGGTTTTGGCTTCTAGTTCGGCTTGCACTACCGGATCGTAAAAACGTAACCCGTTGGGGCTCGTTAGTTTGGCAAGATGAACGGCCGCGTTAGAATATTGAAAAAGGCTATCAATGCTCTCTTGAACGCCATTAAACAGTGCGATTCCCAAACTCACACTGAGGAAGTGCTTTTTATTTTCCACACTGTAGCAGGGGCTCAGCGTTTGCTGTAACTGTGCGGCAAATAGCTCAGCTTTCTCGGCCGCTTTTAGCTGTTCGTTGGCTAAGCCATCGATTATCACCATAAACTCATCGCTGCCTAGACGGCCAATGGTGGTGCCTTCTACTCTCAATCCAGTAAGGCGCTCGGCAATCTGCTGGAGTAGTTTGTCGCCCATACGGTGACCACAGCTATCGTTAATGCGTTTGAAATCGTCAACGTCTATATAGATCAGCGCGCCGTAGGTATCGGTCTGCTGGCTTGTATCAAGCGAATGCTGAAGATGCTCTTTCATCAATTGCCAGTTGGGCAACTGGGTTAGCGTGTCGTAATACGCCAATCGGTGAATCTTACACTCGGCTTCCTTACGTTGCTTTTCTGCATCTTGAAACGTCATTAGTGCGATGGCAATGCGCTTCAAAGAGCCTCTGCGCTGACGGCTCAACTGTTCAATCGCTTGGAAATTGGATAGTTGTTGCTGGCTATTGGCGAGCGATAAAATAGCGTCTCCGATGATCATTAAACGCTTATTGCTACGCCAGACGAAAAAAAAAGCAGCCCCAATTAGCCCAATCATCACACCAATTCCCAGCCATATTGTTGCAACCTGAGCGATAGTGTCTAATTTGTCGAGCGACTGTTTCCCCCGCATTTCCATGGCAATCGTCATGAGTAATAGTGCAGGAAGCGCTACCATTAAGATCGGTAGTAAGAACATCTTAAATAGGCTTTGAGTGGGCTTCATCGTCATCTCGGGGGGAGGGCTATTAAGAACGGCCCCTAAGGGTTAGGAGCCGTATCCCTCTAAACAGTTAATCGAAAAACCATTTTTAATTTAAAAACTTTCCCACTCCGGTGCTGCCTGCTGACGTGTTGCGGCGGGCAAAGCCTGCGTGTTGGAAGAATGACTACGTGCAGGTGACAGTGCGGCATGCGATGGCTGTGTTTTTGGGAGAGCGTTCGGCAATTTGAAGACTTCCATGGTATGCAGCAGAGAGCGAGCGTTTTTGCGCAAGTTGTTAGCAGCCGTGGCGCTTTCATGTACCAGTGAGGCGTTCTGCTGGGTGACCTGATCCATCTCGGTCACTGCTCTACCCACTTCTTGCACGCCGGTGCTCTGCTCAGCGCTGGCGTGGCTGATCTCTTTCATGATGCTGGTTACACGCTCGATAGCCGCGACGATCTGTTCGGTCGATTTGCTGGCTTCTTCGGCGCGCTCGTTGCCGTGGTTAACCCGCTCAAGGTTGCTGGAAATCAGGGTGTTAATCTCTCGCGCGGCCTCGGCGCTGCGCTGTGCTAGTCGACGCACTTCCTCGGCGACTACCGCGAAACCTCGGCCATGTTCACCAGCACGGGCGGCTTCTACCGAGGCATTGAGCGCCAGAATATTGGTTTGGAAAGCAATCGCATCAATAGTAGAGATAATGCCGGCGATTTCCTGAGAGCTCTTATTGAGATCGTTCATGGTAGCAACGACCTGATTCACCGCTTCGCCGCCTTGCTTGGCGGTGTTTGATGCACTAGAGGCTTCCTGGCTTGCCTGTTCGGAATTCTCAGCGTTAAGTTTTACGGTGCTGTTGAGCTCTTCCATTGCCGAGGCCGTCTCCGCGAGCGCGCTGGCCTGCTGTTCAGTACGCGAAGAGAGGTCGTTATTACCCTCAGCAATTTGCTCACTGTTGCTGGCTACCGCTTCTGCAGAAGCGCGTACCTGGGTCACAATGGTTTGTAGCTGATGTGCCATGGCAACCTGCGACGCCATAATACTGCGGGTATCACCCTTCTTGAGCTGCCCCTGACTGGTTAATTCGCCGCGACCAATGGCTTCTGCGAAGGCTTTGACTTCGTAGGGCTCGGCACCCAATTCACGTAGCAGTTGGCGGGATAGAAACACCGCGATCAAACCGCCTACCAGCAACGCAAAGAGTGTTAGCCCCAGCATCTGCATTTGAAAGCCGGAGGCGGTGTCGCGGGCTGTCGCTGTAGTAGCGTCGTTCAACTGCTGCTGAAGATTGATAAATTGATTTATGCGGTTAAGCCACTCGGTGTAAGCGGGGCCTGCCTGTTCAAGTAGCAGCGTTTGCGCCTCTGCATACTCGTCTGCTTGACGGGCGGCTATTACTTGCTCTGTCAGTTCCCGTGTCAGTATGGCTTGGTCATTGATACTGTTAATAATAGTCTGCTCTTGAGCAGTGCCAGCGTATTCGTTGGACACTTGCTCCATGCCTGTCGTGGCTGTGCTGTAAGCGCTACGCAGACGTTCCATTTCACTCTCTAAGGAGCGGAGGTTGCCATTCCCGGCGGTGATCACAATGTCACGAAGCACGATAGCGCGGTCGTGTACACTGCCTCGCCAGTCCACTGCAAAGCGTTGCTTGGTTCCGTTGACGTCGTTGATTGTCGATAAGTCGCGGTCAATTTGATTGACCTGGTAAATTCCGACAGCGGTTAACAGAATCAGCAACCCAAGCAGGGCAGCAAAACCGAGCGTTAAACGCGTACTAATTTTGGTGTTGCTGGAACGTGCTTTAAAAAATGACATTGATTGCTCCCTTAGGCGCCGTTAAGACGCTTTATTATGTAAGACGAGAGGATTATATCTTGATGTACAACATTTGTATAGAAAATAGTGTTTGCCTGTATAGTATCTTTAGCCTGCTTGTATTTTTCTCTTTAATATTATTTGCTTACTGTGTTTTTTGAATAAAAAAACCACGCCGAGGCGTGGTTTGGTAGGTAGGTCTTGTACAGCTTTTAGCGATTGAAAGCTCGCAATGGTTTAATCATTTTGACCTAAGTGCTTGGGAATAAATCGGCTGCCTTGCAACTGGTCGTGATCGGGCGCGTTCTCACGCAGCACAGCGAGCACCTCATTGGCGCGATCATCCATGTCTAGGCCTTGATAGCCTTCCACCATGGTGGCCAAGGCATCCCGGGTAGCGTTCGACTCTGGGTAGTTTTCGATTACCCAGCGGCCGCGTTCAACCGCTGCTAGATATGCGCCGCGGCGCAGGTAGTAATCGGCAACGTGCAGCTCATGGCGGGCCATCAACTCACGTAGGTAGACGATACGCTGCTGGGCATCGGCGGCGTATTCACTCTGCGGGTAACGCTGAATCAGCTCGCGGAAGTCATTGTAAGCATCACGGGAAGCACCCAGGTCGCGCTTGGAAATATCGATCAGGCGCAGCCGCTCTAAGCTAAAACGGCCCGCTTGCCAAGCAGAGAGGCCACGCAGGTAATAGGCGTAGTCCACTTGAGGGTGGTCGGGGTGAAGGCGAATAAATCGGCTGGCTGCTGCGCGAGCTTCTTCCCAATCGCTGTTTTCATAGTAGGCATAGATCAGCTCAAGCTGGGCTTGCTCGGCATGGGCACCAAACGGGTAGCGGGTATCGAGAGCTTCCAAGCGTTCTATCGCAATTGGGTAGCGGTTGCTGTCTAGGGCTGTGCGGGCCAGTTCATAGAGCTCACGCTCCTGAACCCCAGCAAATTCATCGTCCTCTTCTTCACTTGTATCGTTACTCGCACAGCCCGCTAGAAGGGCAAGGCTTAGGGCTAGAGCACCAAAGCGGTTGGCAGCTGAAATAACGCGCATCATCATCCTCGTTGCAAACAAGCCTCGATCACCAAAAAGCGACGATGGCCATAAGTAGAAATGGTAGAATAGGTCGCAGTCCGCCCACTATAAAACACCTCGGCTCAAAACGCAGGTTTAGCGACGTTTCGTCGGGTGTCGTCACAGCTTATTTTTCCATGTCGGGGCTGATTTTTTCGCCTTGCTGGGGGTTTTTGCGTCTTAAAGAGGTTTTTCATGTCTCGAATAGTTGAAGACACGCAGCGCGTGCCCGCTACGCTAGCCGGCGCGCGTTTAGACCAAGCGGCGGCTGAGTTGTTCAGTGATTACTCCCGTGAGCGCTTAAAAGCGTGGATTAACGCCGGTGAATTGACGGTGGATGGCGCTCAAGCCAAGCCGAAAGCCAAGCTGCATGGCCATGAAGTGCTGGCGCTTCAGGCGACCATTGAAGACGATACGCGCTTTGAAGCCCAGGACATTGCGCTGGATATCGTTTACGAAGACGACACGGTGATGGTGATAAACAAAGCTGCCGGTATGGTGGTGCATCCTGCCGCAGGCAACCCGGATGGCACGCTATTAAATGCGTTGCTGCATCACCAGCCGTCGCTTGCCGAAGTGCCCCGGGCAGGCATTGTTCACCGTTTGGATAAAGATACGACTGGTTTAATGATGGTAGCGAAAACGCTGCCCGCCCAGACGGCCCTGGTTGAACAACTACAGGCGCGGAGCGTGTCACGTCAGTACGACGCCGTTGTGATTGGTAAGCCTGTATCGGGTAGTACCATTGACGCGCCCATTGGGCGTCACCCTAAAGACCGTAAACGGCAGGCCGTGACGGCTTCGGGTAAACCTGCTATTACCCATTTTCGCGTGGTTGAGCGCTTTCGTGCCCACACCCACGTGCGCTGTAAGCTGGAAACGGGACGCACCCACCAAATTCGCGTGCATATGGCCCATGCCCGCTATCCGTTAATTGGCGACCCCATGTACGGCGGTCGTGCCAAGTTACCGCCTGGCGCCGCTGAGCCTCTGAAGGAGATCCTGCGTGAGTTTCCTCGTCAGGCCCTTCACGCGCGTAAGTTGATTTTCAAACACCCGGTAAGTGGCGAAACATTAACTTTTCAGGCAGACCTCCCTGATGATTTGTTAATGTTGTTGGACTACCTGCGCGAAGATAATGAGACTATGCGATGAGCGATGCCATTAATTTACGGCCAACGCTTTTAGTGCCCGACTGGCCAGCGCCGACCAATGTGCGTGCCTTTGTGACGACCCGTGAATCGGGGCCTAGCCAGGGGGATTTCGCTGCCTTTAACCCCGCTTCCCATGTCGGCGATAATGCTGATCATGTCGCGTTGTGCCGTCGTTTGCTGCAAAAGGAAATTGGCGATGAGCGGCCTCTGCTGTGGCTGAACCAGACCCACGGCGCCCGTGTACAGCAATTTTATCAGCCCGAGGCTGCCGACGCGGATGCCGCCCTTGCGACCTCCAATGAGTACGCTTGCGTGGTGCTGACGGCAGACTGCCTGCCAGTGATGTTCTGCAATCGAGCGGGTACCCAGGTGGCGGTTGCCCATGCCGGTTGGCGCGGTTTGGCGGGCGGTGTGCTGGAAGCAACCATTGCCGCGATGAACACTGATCCAGACGATATTCTGGTGTGGTTAGGGCCGGCTATCTCCAACGCTCAATTTGAGGTTGGCCCGGAAGTTTACGGCGCTTTTGTTGCCGTTCACCCGGATACCGCTGATGCCTTTGACCATAGCCCTTACCGGCTAGGTCATTACATGGCCGACTTATACCGGCTGGCGCGCTTTCGGTTAGAGGCACTGGGCGTCAATCACATTAGCGGCGGCCACTTCTGCACCGCCTGCGAGTCACGCTTCTACTCCTACCGCCGCGATGGTGGTAAGACAGGGCGCATGGCAAGTGTGATCTGGATCAATTAATGTGAATTAAAGCGTCCATAAGCCAGCGGTTCACACCGCCACCTCTTGAAAAGCCTGGAACTGACGCCATTTAACTTGTCAAGCTAATAGTTATTTAGCACGTCTAATGACACGTTATCGGGTCACGCGGTGCGTCTAAACGCACGGCTACCCCAGGAGGAATTCCATGCGTTTTGATAAATTTACCGCCAAGCTCCAAAGCGCGATTGCCGAAGCGCAGTCGCTGGCCGTTGGCCGTGGCCATAATCAGCTAGACCCAGCACACTTGCTGTTGGCCCTACTAGACACCAAAGACACCGGTATTAAAGCCCTGATTGAAAAAGCCGAGGGCAATCCTTCGCGTCTGCGCGATGGGCTGGTGCAGCAGTTGGATAACCTACCTAAGGTGGGGCAGTTCGACGGCGAAGTGCAGCCATCGCGGGATTTCATCAAGCTTTTTAACTTAACCGATCGCGAAGCGCAGAAGCGCGGCGATCAGTTTATTGCCAGTGAGCTCGTTCTATTGGCTGCGCTGGAAATGAATTCAGCGATTACCAAGCTGCTTAAAGATGCGGGGATTAACCGTAAATCCCTTGAGGCTGCCATTAACAGTCTCCGCGGTGGTGCTACCGTGGACGATGCTAACGCCGAAGATCAGCGTGAAGCGCTCAATAAATACACCATGGATCTAACCCAGCGCGCGCTGGACGGCAAGCTCGACCCGGTGATCGGCCGCGACGACGAAATTCGCCGCACCATTCAAGTACTGCAGCGGCGCACCAAGAATAACCCGGTGTTAATCGGCGAGCCGGGGGTGGGTAAAACCGCCATTGTCGAAGGACTGGCCCAGCGCATCGTTAACGGCGAAGTGCCGGAAGGCTTAAAAGAGAAGCGCGTGCTTTCGCTGGATATGGGCTCGCTATTGGCGGGTGCCAAATTCCGTGGCGAGTTTGAAGAGCGCTTGAAAGCGGTACTCAAGGAGCTTTCCCAGGAAGAAGGCCGGGTGATCCTGTTTATTGACGAGCTGCACACCATGGTCGGCGCAGGCAAAGCCGAAGGCGCCATGGATGCAGGCAATATGCTCAAACCCGCCCTGGCACGCGGCGAGCTGCACTGCGTGGGGGCGACCACCCTTGATGAGTACCGCAAGTACATTGAGAAAGATGCGGCACTAGAGCGCCGCTTCCAGAAAGTGCTGGTTGATGAGCCTTCCGAAGAGGACACCGTGGCGATCCTGCGCGGCCTAAAAGAGCGCTACGAAGTGCACCACGGCGTGGATATTACCGACTCGGCGATTATTGCCGCAGCCAAGCTCTCGACCCGCTACATCACCGATCGCCAACTGCCCGACAAAGCTATCGATCTAATCGATGAGGCCGCCTCGCGGATTCGTATGGAGCTTGACTCCAAGCCAGAGGCGATGGATCGCCTTGATCGACGCCTGATCCAGCTCAAAATGGAACGTGAGGCGCTTAAGAAAGAGACCGACGAGGCCACCAAAAAACGCCTGGAGGCACTTAATACCCAGATTCACGAGCTAGAGCGCGAATACGCTGACCTTGATGAGATCTGGAAAGCCGAGAAAGCCAGTATTCAAGGGGCTGCTCAGTTTAAAGCTGAGCTTGAGCAGGCACGCATTGACCTTGAACAGGCCCGTCGTCAGGGCGACTTGGGTCGGATGTCGGAAATTCAGTACGGCAAGATTCCAGAACTAGAGAAGAAGATTGCCGAAAGCGGGGAAGGCGAGGCGGATACCTCAAGCCATCAGCTGCTGCGCTCTAATGTCACCGAAGAGGAGATCGCCGAAGTCGTCTCCCGCTGGACGGGTATTCCTGTTTCTAAAATGCTCGAGGGCGAGCGCGATAAGCTCCTGCGCATGGAAGAGGCGCTGCATCAGCGTGTGATTGGTCAAAACGAGGCCGTAGAGGCAGTGGCTAACGCCGTACGCCGTTCGCGGGCAGGGCTCTCTGATCCCAATCGCCCCAACGGTTCGTTTCTGTTCCTCGGCCCCACCGGGGTGGGTAAAACCGAGCTGTGTAAGTCACTGGCCAACTTCCTGTTCGATACCGAAGAGGCAATGGTGCGTATCGATATGTCCGAGTTTATGGAGAAGCACTCCGTGGCTCGCTTGATCGGTGCGCCCCCGGGCTACGTAGGCTACGAAGAGGGTGGTTACCTGACCGAGGCCGTGCGCCGCAAGCCTTACTCGGTGCTTCTGCTTGATGAGGTGGAGAAAGCCCACCCGGATGTCTTCAACATCCTGCTGCAGGTATTGGAAGATGGCCGCTTAACCGACGGCCAGGGGCGCACGGTGGATTTCCGCAACACCGTGATCGTGATGACCTCGAATATGGGCTCTGACATTATCCAGCGCATGGGCGGTGACGTCAGTGCTGATAAAGACAGCGACTATGAGTCGATGAAAAATATGGTCATGGAGGTGGTGGGTAACCACTTCCGGCCTGAGCTGATCAACCGTATCGATGAAGTGGTGGTGTTCCACGCCCTGGGCCAAGAGCAGATTCAGGCGATTGCCGGTATTCAGCTTGAGCGCTTAAAAGTGCGCCTCGCCGAACACGACCTGAAACTTGAGGTTAGCCCAGAAGCGATGGCGCAATTGGCGGTCGTAGGCTTTGACCCTGTGTACGGGGCGCGGCCACTCAAACGGGCGATTCAGAGCCGTATCGAGAACCCGCTGGCGCAAGATCTGCTGGGTGGCAAATTTGCCCCTGGTGATACCATCCATATCAATGCAGAAGAGGGTAAGTTGGTGTTTAGCTCGTAATTGATGCCGCCAATTTGCGCAATTGAATAGGTAAAAAGCTCCGTTAGCAAAGCTAGCGGGGCTTTTTTAATGGCTTCTTGCGACCTTTGTTGCGTTTGGACTGATCGGAGGTTGACAGGCTGAGGGCGCTAATGGAATCTTGTCGGTTCCTGATTTGCGGGCGCGGACTCAACGGGCAACCCCTTATTCCCGCGCGAAGGATAGGCGAAAGCCTCTACCCGCCGAAGGACTTCCGGGCTTGGGCTAACCGCTCAACCTGGCCAACGCCCCGACACGGCGAACTGCCGTGAAAGGGAGCGTGTGATTTATGTCGACATAATTCACACGCTCCCGATAAGAGTGCAGGCCCTAACCGGGCCTCCTGCCAGGGTTTGGCATCAGGTGTCGGCAAGGGCCGACAGCGGCATACCGTCGCACTCGACACCGTGCCCATGTGGGTACGGATCGCACTCGAGACCTCCAGGGGAGAAATACAGTGGAACTGCTTTCCGGCGCAGATATGATCGCCCGCTTCTTGCAAGATGAGGGCATCGAATACATTTATGGTTACCCCGGCGGTGCAGCGCTGCATATTTACGATGCACTCTTCCGCCAGGACAAAGTGAAGCACATTCTAGTGCGTCACGAACAAGCGGCTACCCACGCCGCCGATGGCTATGCCCGCGCCTCGGGCAAGCCCGGCTGCGTACTGGTTACCTCAGGCCCCGGTGCCACCAATGCCGTCACCGGCATCGCCACCGCCTACATGGACTCTATCCCCATGGTAGTGCTGTGTGGCCAGGTGGCGAGCCACCTGATCGGTGAAGACGCCTTCCAGGAAACCGATATCGTTGGCGTGACGCGACCCATCGTGAAGCACAGCTTCTCGATTCGCCACCCGTCTGAAATACCGGAAGTGCTCAAAAAGGCGTTCTATTTAGCCGCCACAGGCCGTCCGGGCCCGGTGGTAGTCGATATCCCGAAAGATATGACGGCTCCCACCGAGCGTTATGAGTACATCTATCCGAAAAAGGTCAAGATGCGCTCGTACAACCCCGTCACGCGTGGCCACACGGGGCAGATCAAAAAAGCCGTTGAGATGATACTCAAAGCCAAGCGTCCGGTGTTCTATACCGGTGGCGGCGTGGTCACGGGCAAAGCCAGCGAAGGCTTGACTGATCTGGTCAAGCAGCTGGGCTACCCGATCACCACCACGCTGATGGGCATTGGTGCGTATCCACAAAGTGACCGGCAGTGCTTGGGCTGGCTGGGCATGCACGGCTCCTATGAGTCAAACATGGCCATGCACCACGCCGACCTGATTATTGCCATTGGCGCGCGCTTTGATGACCGCGTGACCAACAGCACGTCGAAGTTTTGCCCGACCGCTAAAATCATCCACGTTGACGTTGACCCAAGTTCGATCTCAAAAACGGTGCGTGCCGATGTGCCGATCGTGGGCCCGGCATCCAGCGTTATCAACGAGATGATCAGTTTGGTGCAGGGACATAAAATTGCCCATCCTGAAGCACTGACTGAGTGGTGGGAGAAGATAGATGGCTGGCGTGCCGACCGTGAAGGCAAGCTTTATGAGCCTTCCAAGGAGGGTGAAGCGCTTAAGCCACAGGAAGTTATTGAAGCGCTTTGTCGGGTAACCCGAGGCGAAGCCTACGTGACTACCGATGTTGGTCAGCACCAGATGTTCGCGGCGCAGTACTACAAGTTTGATAAACCCAACCGACTGATCACCTCAGGTGGTTTGGGCACCATGGGCTTTGGCTTTCCCGCCGCCATGGGTATCAAGCAGAACTACCCGGATGATGACGTAGTGTGCGTCACCGGTGAAGGCAGCTTCCAAATGATGATGCAGGAGCTCTCTACCTGTAAGCAATACGGTGTAGGCGTTAAGATCGTCAACCTTAACAACGCGTCGTTGGGTATGGTGCGCCAGTGGCAGGACTTGAACTATAAGTCGCGTCACGCGCACTCCTATATGGAGTCGTTGCCGGACTTCCATATGCTGATTGAGGCGTATGGGTTTACCGCTATTACCGTCAATACGCTTGATGAGTTGGAGCCTGCGCTGGAGCGTGCCTTTGCTGATAAGCACGAACTGGTCTTTCTTGACGTGAAGGTCGACCCTTTTGAGCACGTCTATCCGATGCAGGTGCCGTTAGGTGCCATGCGCGACATGCTGCTGTCTAAAACGGAGCGTACCTGATGCGTCATATCATCTCGATTCTGTTAGAAAACGAACCGGGTGCGCTGTCACGTGTAGTCGGGTTGTTCTCCCAGCGTAACTTCAACATCGAAACGCTAAACGTTGCGCCGACTGAAGACCCGTCGCTGTCGCGCTTAACGGTCACCACCATAGGCGATGACCGGGTGATCGAGCAGATCACCAAGCATCTCAATAAGCTGATTGATGTGGTCAAGCTGGTGGATCTCACCGAAGGCAACCACATCGAGCGCGAACTGATGCTGGTAAAAGTGAAAGCGCTAGGCGCGGCACGCGATGAAGTGAAGCGCACGGTGGATATCTTCCGCGCGCAGATCGTCGACGTAACGCCCAGCCTGTATACCGTGCAGATCACCGGCGATGCGGGCAAGCTCGATGCTTTCCTTCAGGCCATGGCACCAGTGGGCATTCTTGAGGTCGCCCGCACTGGGGTCTCGGGTATTGCACGAGGCGATAAGGTGTTGTCGCTCTAAACACGAAAGTACGTAGCCTTTACAGTCAGCACTTAAGCATAAGCGTCGCTTCTTTCCCGGAGCGGCGCTTTTTAGTTATTAGCCTGTCAGAGCTCGCTGATGCAGAACATCAATCCAGCAATTGGCTGGCTGAGTGGCACTCACCGTGTAGAATGAAAGCGACTACTGTTCCCGTGACTTCACTTTTAATGGATGAAACCTATGACACAGGACGCTCGCGATCAAGAGCATTCAAGCTCCGATCAGTCAAAGCCAGGCCCGTCGGGCTCGGATCAGCCTGATAAAGCTGAGCAGCCAGATAGTGCCCATCAGTCAGAAGTAGGCAACGAAGATTTGGCGGCTGCCTTCTTGCGCGAAACCGAAGTGGTAGAAGAGGCGGTAGAGGACGGTAAAAAGATTCGTCGTCGAGGTATCTATTTACTGCCCAACCTATTTACCACTTCGGCACTTTTTGCCGGCTTCTTTGCAGTGGTTGCTGGCATTAATGGTGAGTTTACCTCGGCTGCCGTTGCGATCTTTATTGCCATGGTGCTGGATGGCCTGGATGGCCGTGTTGCCCGTATGACTAACACGCAAAGTGAATTCGGCGCTGAGTACGATAGCCTAGCTGACATGATCTCCTTTGGCATGGCGCCCGCTTTAGTTGCCTTTACCTGGATTCTTCAAGACATTGGTAAGACGGGATGGGTAGTGGCTTTTCTCTACGTTGCCTGCGCGGCACTGCGACTTGCGCGCTTTAATGTGCAGATTGGTAGCGTCGATAAAAAGTGGTTTATCGGTTTGCCAAGCCCTTCTGCAGCCGCGCTAGTAGCGGCCAGTGTGTGGACCTTCCATAGCTTTGATGCGGATGCCTTTGGTTTCAAGCTGTTGATGTTAGTCGTGGTAGCTGCGGCGGGTGTGCTGATGGTGAGTAATATCCGTTACTACAGCTTCAAAGATCTCGATTTTAAAAAGCCGGTACCTTTTGTTGTGCTGCTAGCCATAGTGCTGGCGTTTGTGTTGATCTCGGTCGAGCCTTCGGTGATGCTGCTATTGCTGTTTGGTACCTACGTGGCGTCAGGCCCTGTATTAGCCGTTATGCGTAAGGCTAAAGCTAGCAGCTAGTACTTTTCTCCATTTTTTTGAAAGTTATTTCAAAACAGCCCTTGCCAACCCGGCAGCGAATCCGTAAAGTACGCATCCGCTGCCGGGGACGCCAAGCGTTACCAGCGGTGAATGAAGTGTAAAAGCTTTGGTTTGTCAGGTAGTTAGTGCTTTTACGAAAGCCAGCGGTTTTGGATGTGGCCAGGTTTGCATCGAAAACAACGCCCTTGACAACCACCAGGAAATGCGTAGAATACGCCTTCCTCGCTGAGGCAAGCCAAGTCAACGGCAGCCCGATCGCTTTCACAGCAATCTAGCAGCGAAACAGCTCTTTAACAATTTGATCAGGTAATTCATGTGGGCGCTTGCTGATGTTGGTGACAAATCACCAAATATCAAGGCAAGCGACTCAAGCAATAAGGTTTTAAAGGATTCGTCCTTTGGGATCTGTTTTGAATGAATTCGTTTGAACCTTGAGCCAAGTTTGGTTCGCTTCCGTCACTTTCGAGTGGCGGGTAAGAACCGCATAGATCTTAAACTGAAGAGTTTGATCATGGCTCAGATTGAACGCTGGCGGCAGGCCTAACACATGCAAGTCGAGCGGTAACAGGGGTAGCTTGCTACCCGCTGACGAGCGGCGGACGGGTGAGTAATGCATAGGAATCTGCCCGGTAGTGGGGGATAACCTGGGGAAACCCAGGCTAATACCGCATACGTCCTACGGGAGAAAGGGGGCTCCGGCTCCCGCTATTGGATGAGCCTATGTCGGATTAGCTAGTTGGTGAGGTAATGGCTCACCAAGGCAACGATCCGTAGCTGGTCTGAGAGGATGATCAGCCACATCGGGACTGAGACACGGCCCGAACTCCTACGGGAGGCAGCAGTGGGGAATATTGGACAATGGGGGCAACCCTGATCCAGCCATGCCGCGTGTGTGAAGAAGGCCCTCGGGTTGTAAAGCACTTTCAGCGAGGAAGAACGCCTAGTGGTTAATACCCATTAGGAAAGACATCACTCGCAGAAGAAGCACCGGCTAACTCCGTGCCAGCAGCCGCGGTAATACGGAGGGTGCAAGCGTTAATCGGAATTACTGGGCGTAAAGCGCGCGTAGGTGGCTTGATAAGCCGGTTGTGAAAGCCCCGGGCTCAACCTGGGAACGGCATCCGGAACTGTCAAGCTAGAGTGCAGGAGAGGAAGGTAGAATTCCCGGTGTAGCGGTGAAATGCGTAGAGATCGGGAGGAATACCAGTGGCGAAGGCGGCCTTCTGGACTGACACTGACACTGAGGTGCGAAAGCGTGGGTAGCAAACAGGATTAGATACCCTGGTAGTCCACGCCGTAAACGATGTCGACCAGCCGTTGGGTGCCTAGAGCACTTTGTGGCGAAGTTAACGCGATAAGTCGACCGCCTGGGGAGTACGGCCGCAAGGTTAAAACTCAAATGAATTGACGGGGGCCCGCACAAGCGGTGGAGCATGTGGTTTAATTCGATGCAACGCGAAGAACCTTACCTACCCTTGACATCTACAGAAGCCGGAAGAGATTCTGGTGTGCCTTCGGGAACTGTAAGACAGGTGCTGCATGGCTGTCGTCAGCTCGTGTTGTGAAATGTTGGGTTAAGTCC
Organism: Halomonas sp. FeN2; assembly: GCF_020595105.1. Classification (NCBI taxonomy): domain Bacteria; kingdom Pseudomonadati; phylum Pseudomonadota; class Gammaproteobacteria; order Oceanospirillales; family Halomonadaceae; genus Halomonas; species Halomonas sp. FeN2. Next base: position 1,490,552 of record NZ_CP074200.1, on the reverse strand, counting down.
CGTAACGAGCGCAACCCTTGTCCTTATTTGCCAGCGAGTAATGTCGGGAACTCTAAGGAGACTGCCGGTGACAAACCGGAGGAAGGTGGGGACGACGTCAAGTCATCATGGCCCTTACGGGTAGGGCTACACACGTGCTACAATGGCCGGTACAAAGGGCTGCGAGCTCGCGAGAGTCAGCGAATCCCTTAAAGCCGGTCTCAGTCCGGATCGGAGTCTGCAACTCGACTCCGTGAAGTCGGAATCGCTAGTAATCGTGAATCAGAATGTCACGGTGAATACGTTCCCGGGCCTTGTACACACCGCCCGTCACACCATGGGAGTGGACTGCACCAGAAGTGGTTAGCCTAACGCAAGAAGGCGATCACCACGGTGTGGTTCATGACTGGGGTGAAGTCGTAACAAGGTAGCCGTAGGGGAACCTGCGGCTGGATCACCTCCTTAAACGATGCGTCACAGTCGGTAAGCGTCCACAATGAATTACCTGATCAGATAGCTGTTGATGAGCAGTGATAAGCCAGACGCCTCCAGCGTTGCCTTATCACTGCTTATAGCAGTCGCTCTTTAACAATGTATATCATGCTGACAAGAACACTTCGCAAGAAGTGCTTCTTAAATTGTGATACGCGCAAGCGTATCCGGCAAAATGAAACGTGATTATTGCGAACCCCAGACTCCTTCGGGTTATAGGGTCAAGCAATTAAGCGCACACGGTGGATGCCTAGGCAGTCAGAGGCGATGAAAGACGTGGTAGCCTGCGATAAGGTTCGGTGAGGTGGCAACAACCTGTGACCCGGACATTTCTGAATGGGGAAACCCACTGGCCATAAGGTCAGTATCTTACACTGAATACATAGGTGTAAGAGGCGAACCAGGGGAACTGAAACATCTAAGTACCCTGAGGAAAAGAAATCAACCGAGATTCCCCTAGTAGCGGCGAGCGAACGTAATCAGCCCTTAAGCATGTGAATGATTAGGCGAACAGATTGGGAAGTCTGGCCGTAGCGGGTGATAGCCCCGTAGTCGAAAATCTGATCATGTGAAATCGAGTAGGTCGGGGCACGAGAAACCTTGACTGAAGACGGGGGGACCATCCTCCAAGGCTAAATACTCCTGACTGACCGATAGTGAACCAGTACCGTGAGGGAAAGGCGAAAAGAACCCCGGAGAGGGGAGTGAAATAGATCCTGAAACCGTGTGCGTACAAGCAGTAGGAGCAGACTTGTTCTGTGACTGCGTACCTTTTGTATAATGGGTCAGCGACTTATATTCAGTGGCGAGGTTAACCGTATAGGGGAGCCGTAGGGAAACCGAGTCTTAACTGGGCGACACAGTCGCTGGATATAGACCCGAAACCGAGCGATCTATCCATGAGCAGGGTGAAGGTTGAGTAACATCAACTGGAGGCCCGAACCAGGATCTGTTGAAAAAGATTTGGATGACTTGTGGATCGGAGTGAAAGGCTAATCAAGCTCGGAGATAGCTGGTTCTCCTCGAAAGCTATTTAGGTAGCGCCTCACGTATTACCGCCGGGGGTAGAGCACTGTTTCGGCTAGGGGGTCATCCCGACTTACCAACCCGAGGCAAACTCCGAATACCGGTGAGTAGAGCGTGGGAGACACACGGCGGGTGCTAACGTCCGTCGTGAAAAGGGAAACAACCCAGACCGTCAGCTAAGGTCCCGAAATCCTGGTTAAGTGGGAAACGATGTGGGAAGGCTCAGACAGCTAGGAGGTTGGCTTAGAAGCAGCCATCCTTTAAAGAAAGCGTAATAGCTCACTAGTCGAGTCGGCCTGCGCGGAAGATGTAACGGGGCTAAACCAGGTACCGAAGCTACGGGTGAGTTCATATTTCGATATGGATTCGCGGTAGAGGAGCGTCGTGTAAGCCAATGAAGGTGAATTGAGAAGTTCGCTGGAGGTATCACGAGTGCGAATGCTGACATGAGTAACGATAAAGGGAGTGAAAACTCCCTCGCCGGAAGACCAAGGGTTTCTGTTCGACGCTAATCGGAGCAGAGTGAGTCGGCCCCTAAGGCGAGGCCGAAAGGCGTAGTCGATGGGAAACGGGTCAATATTCCCGTACCGGACATGGTTGCGATGGGGGGACGAAGAAGGCTAGGTGAGCCAGGCGTTGGTTGTCCTGGTGAAAGTGAGTAGGCTTGGATCTTAGGTAAATCCGGGATCCTTTAAGGCCGAGACACGAGATGAACTGACCACGGTCAGGAAGTCACTGATGCCACGCTTCCAGGAAAAGCCTCTAAGCTTCAGATCATGTGCGACCGTACCCCAAACCGACACAGGTGGTCAGGGTGAGAATCCCAAGGCGCTTGAGAGAACTCGGGTGAAGGAACTAGGCAAAATGGTGCCGTAACTTCGGGAGAAGGCACGCCGGCGTAGGGTGATGAGACTTGCTCTCTAAGCCCGAACCGGTCGAAGATACCAGGTGGCTGCAACTGTTTATTAAAAACACAGCACTCTGCTAACGCGCAAGCGGACGTATAGGGTGTGACGCCTGCCCGGTGCCGGAAGGTTAAATGATGGTGTTAGCCGCAAGGCGAAGCTCTTGATTGAAGCCCCGGTAAACGGCGGCCGTAACTATAACGATCCTAAGGTAGCGAAATTCCTTGTCGGGTAAGTTCCGACCTGCACGAATGGCGTAATGATGGCCACGCTGTCTCCACCCGAGACTCAGTGAAATTGAAATCGCCGTGAAGATGCGGTGTACCCGCGGCTAGACGGAAAGACCCCGTGAACCTTTACTATAGCTTCACACTGGACGCTGATGTTGCCTGTGTAGGATAGCTGGGAGGCTTTGAAACTCGGACGCCAGTTCGGGCGGAGCCAACCTTGAAATACCAGCCTGGCATCATTGGCGTTCTCACCTCAGGTCCGTTATCCGGATCGAGGACAGTGTGTGGTGGGTAGTTTGACTGGGGCGGTCTCCTCCTAAAGAGTAACGGAGGAGCACGAAGGTACCCTCAGCACGGTCGGACATCGTGCATTGAGTGCAAGAGCATAAGGGTGCTTGACTGCGAGACAGACACGTCGAGCAGGTGCGAAAGCAGGTTCTAGTGATCCGGTGGTTCTGTATGGAAGGGCCATCGCTCAACGGATAAAAGGTACTCCGGGGATAACAGGCTGATACCGCCCAAGAGTTCACATCGACGGCGGTGTTTGGCACCTCGATGTCGGCTCATCACATCCTGGGGCTGAAGTCGATCCCAAGGGTATGGCTGTTCGCCATTTAAAGTGGTACGCGAGCTGGGTTTAGAACGTCGTGAGACAGTTCGATCCCTATCTGCCGTGGGCGTTGGATGTTTGAGAAGGGCTGCTCCTAGTACGAGAGGACCGGAGTGGACGACCCTCTGGTGTTCCGGTTGTCACGCCAGTGGCATTGCCGGGTAGCTATGGTCGGACGGGATAACCGCTGAAAGCATCTAAGCGGGAAGCCCCCTTCAAGATGAGACATCCCTGAGGCCTAGAGCCTCCTGAAGGGCCCAGCGAGACCAGCTGGTTGATAGGCACGGTGTGGAAGCGCTGCAAGGCGTTGAGCTAACGTGTACTAATGGCCCGTGAGGCTTGACCCTATAACACCCAAGGGGTCTGGTCGTAATGATGACGTGAATGAATGCCGGATACGCAGCGTGTGGCCCAGGCAACAGACTGCCAGGGCGGCAGGCAATGAGACGCTCACAATTTAGTTAAAACAGTCAGCATGATATGCATTAACAGTTACGCCTGACGACCATAGCATGCGTGAACCACCTGATCCCTTGCCGAACTCAGAAGTGAAACCGCTTAGCGCCGATGGTAGTGTGGGGTCTCCCCATGCGAGAGTAGGTCATCGTCAGGCACTTATTATGAAAAATCCCCCAGGGCTGATGCCTTGGGGGATTTTTTTATGGGTAAAACTAAAACTGTCGCGAGCTGAAGCTCCCTCCTACAATACCACCGCACTAAAGGCGCTGCTGAATCAAAGCCACAGTGTTAAGAGTGGGTTGTGGGAGGGCGCTTTAGCGCGCGAATGGGGAGCAGCCTTCTGCTTGCGAGTGCTTGCAGAAGGCAATAACGCTTAACCGCAGATTGTCTCCAGTGCCTCAATCAAACTATCCATCTCATCATCGGTGCCGATGGTGATGCGTAGGAAGTTGTTAAGGTCTGAGGTATTAAAATGGCGCACCAGAATGCCTCGCTCACGTAGGCTAGCAAATAGCTGCGCGCCTTCGTAGTCAGGGTGCTGGGCAAGCACAAAGTTAGCCTTAGAGGGCAGCACTTCAAATCCCAACCCTACAAGGCGCTGGCGGGTGCGTTCGCGAGTGGTAATAACACGCTCGCGACAGGCTTCAAAATGCTCGACATCTTTGAGTGCGGCGATGCCTACTAAGCTTGCCAGGCTATCCACTGGATAAGAGTTAAAAGAGTCTTTTACCCGCAGTAAGCCATCAATCAACTCCTCTGAGCCCACCGCATAGCCCAGGCGCAAGCCTGCCAAGCTGCGTGATTTAGAAAACGTACCGGTGACAAGCAGGTTAGGATAGCGATTAACCAGCGAAACGGCACTTTCAGCGCCGAAATCGACATACGCCTCATCCACCAGCACGACACGATCCGTGACGCGCTTTAGCAGCGTCTCTATCGCCGAAAGCGAGTGTGCATGGCCAGTTGGCGCATTAGGATTGGCAAAGATAACGCCGCTACGCTCAGCGCCCTTTGTAAGAGCATCAATATCGACTTCCCACTGCTTATTGAGTGGATGTTTGCGCAGCTCTACGCCATAGAGATTGGCGTAAACAGGGTAAAAACTATAGGTTATTTCAGGCACATCAAGCGGCGCTTGATGGCAAAAGAAAGCTTGAAAGGCAAACGCGAGAACCTCGTCTGAACCATTACCTACAAACACTTGGCTGCTTGATACCTGAAACGTCTCTGCAAGAGCTTCGCGCAACGCTTTAGAGGTAGGGTCAGGGTATAAGCGCAGATGGTCTGTTGCATAATCGCGCAGCGCCTCACCAACGCCTGGCGCAGGAGGGTAAGGGTTTTCATTGGTATTGAGCTTAACAAGCTGCTCGCGGGGCTGCTCGCCGGGCACGTAAGGCGTAAGTTCGCGAACAGCCGGACTCCAGTATTGGCTCATGTGGGTAACCTGATTATCCTAGCAAGGTACACCATGGTCGCTTGAAGGTTAACGAAGCGCAAGCATTCGCATCGCTAGGGGTGTGCGTCGCACCTTGTAACGGTTATGCTGTCACAACTGCGCATAAACAAATGTGATGTCCAACACGAGATTAAGGAGACACTCTATGCAACTTAAGAGTTTGCTGGCCGGTTCGGCCATGTTGGCACTGCTGGCTGGCTGTGCAAGCAGCCCCATGGAGCAACAGCAAGAAGAGGCGGCTACCGCACAGCAAAATTATCAAGGTTCACTACCTTGCCGTAACTGTGATGGTATTGATCTGGACGTCACGATGGTGGGTGAAGAGATGGGCGCGGCTGAAGAGCGCACCTTCACTCTGAACGCTTCTTACCGTAACCATCCTCAAACACCGCCGGATGAAAACTATGCGGGTAACTGGGAAGTGCTAACCGGTACGCCTTCCGATCCGGACGCCACTGTTTACGAACTGACGCCAGATGGCGATGGTCAAATCTACTACTTCATGCGTATTGATGAGAGCACGTTGGAGTTGATTGATCCAGAGCGTCGCCGCTTTGAAAATGGTGAAATGCTGCAGCTAAAGCGTCAATAAGACGTTAGCCAGTAGTACAAAAGGCGGCCACTGGCCGCCTTTTGTGTTTGCTGGCACTCATGAGCACAAAGTACGCGACAGTAAGTGATGAATACTAGCGGCAGCCAAGCGTAAGTTGCCACTTAGTGACAGCAACAGTAGGAGTGTAATGGCAGTGGCCAAAGCCAAAAGCGCCTTTGTGTGTACCGAGTGCGGCGCCGAATACCGTAAGTGGCAGGGGCAATGTAGCAGTTGCCAAGAGTGGAACACGCTTAGTGAAGTGCACTTGGCGAGCGCTCGCCCTGGCGGCGGCGCAGCCCCCGGTCGATCTGGTTACGCGGGTGATCTGTCACGCGAAGTGATCGACCTGGGCAATGTGGATCTTAGCGAAGTACCCCGCATGAGCTCCACTTTCGCAGAGTTTGATCGCGTGCTGGGCGGTGGGCTTGTGCCCGGCTCGGCGGTGCTTTTGGGTGGCAATCCTGGCGCGGGTAAATCGACCCTGCTGCTGCAAACGGCCTGCAAGTTGGCCCAGCAGCGGCGTATCCTCTATGTAACCGGTGAGGAGTCGCTCTCCCAGGTAGCGATGCGTGCGCACCGCCTACAGTTGCCTACCAATGGCTTGAAAATGTTGGCCGAGACCAGCGTGGAAACCATCTTGGCGGTGTCTGAGCGGGAGAAGCCAGAGATTCTGGTGATTGACTCCATCCAAACCATGCATCTGGAAGATATCAGTTCTGCACCCGGTGGCGTTGCTCAGGTGCGCGAGTCAGCCGCGGCGCTAACGCGCTTCGCCAAAAAGACTAATACGGTTTTGCTACTGGTGGGGCACGTCACCAAGGACGGTTCGCTGGCGGGCCCTAAAGTGCTTGAGCATATGATTGATGCCTCGCTGCTATTGGAGGGCGGCGCCGACTCACGCTTTCGTACCCTGCGAGGGCAGAAAAACCGCTTTGGTGCCGTCAACGAGCTAGGCGTCTTCGCTATGCTTGAACAGGGCCTTAAAGAAGTTAAAAACCCCAGTGCGATCTTTCTTTCTCGCCAGGAGGAGCAGGCGCCAGGTAGTTTGGTGATGGTGGTGTGGGAAGGCACACGGCCGATTCTGGTAGAGGTACAGGCGCTGGTGGATGAGTCCGCGCTGGGTAACCCTCGTCGGGTAGCGGTTGGCGTGGATCAAAACCGTTTAGCCATGCTGCTGGCGGTACTTAATCGCCACGGTGGGTTATTTACCGGCGACCAGGATGTGTTTTTGAACGTCGTCGGCGGTGTCAAAGTGCTCGAAACCAGCGCCGACCTGGCAGTACTGCTAGCGGTGGTTTCTAGCCTGCAAAATCGCGCGCTACCCAAAGAGCTAGTGGTATTCGGTGAGGTGGGGCTATCGGGCGAGATACGCCCTGTGCCCAGCGGTCAAGAACGCATTGCCGAAGCGGCCAAGCATGGCTTTCTACGTGCCATTGTGCCGCGGGCTAACGCACCCAAGCAAGCGCCTAAGGGCATGGAGGTGATTGCCGTGGATAAGCTTAGCGATGCGCTGGATGCCCTGTAGCCTGAACGATACTGGGTTAAACTGATGATATTCCCCCAAGTGCCAAGGAGAGACACGATGAGTTCGATTCGCTTGACCCAATATAGCCACGGCGCGGGCTGTGGCTGCAAAATCGCCCCGGACGTGCTGGATGGCATTCTTGCCAAGGCGGGGCCAGCGGCGGGCCATAAGCGGCTTATCGTCGGCAATCAAGGACGCGAAGACGCGGCCGTCTACGATCTGGGCGATGGCCGCGGCATGATTGCCACCACGGATTTCTTTATGCCCATTGTCGACGACCCCTTCGATTTTGGGCGTATCGCGGCGACCAATGCCATCAGCGATGTATACGCCATGGGCGGCACGCCGGTGATGGCGTTAGGTATTCTCGGCTGGCCGCTGGATAAACTCAGCGCTGAAGTGGCGGGGGACGTAATGGCCGGCGCCCAGGCGGTGTGTCGCGAATTAGGCGTTGCCCTGGCGGGCGGTCACTCCATTGATGCGCCCGAGCCGATTTTCGGGCTCGCGGTAAATGGTTTAGTCGACCTGGATAAGCTCAAGCTAAACAGCACCGCCAAGCCCGGTGATTTACTGTTTTTAACCAAGCCGTTAGGTGTGGGTATGCTAACCACGGCAGAGAAACGTGGCTTGTTGGAAATGGGCCACCATGGTCTTGCTCGTGAAACCATGCTCAAGCCCAATAACATTGGTGTGAAGCTTGCCAATGTAAAAGGGGTGAACGCCATGACTGATGTCACTGGTTTTGGATTGGCGGGCCACCTTGCTGAAATGTGTCAAGCCAGTAACGTCATGGCCCAGATTGATTTCCGTAAGTTGCCTCGTCTGGCTGAGGCAGAGTCCTACCGCCGCCAAGGCGCCGTGCCTGGCGGTACACTGCGCAATCGTGATGCGCTGGGAGAGAGCCTGCCGGCCATGGATGATGCCCACTGGCAGTGGCTGTGTGATCCGCAAACCTCCGGTGGTTTACTGCTAAGCGTTGACCCTGCCTGGGAGGATGACGTTGAGCGTATTGGCCGCGAGTTCGGGCTTTCATTGCGCTCATTTGGCGTCATGAAGGCGCGCCAGGGTAAAGTCTCCGTTGAGGTGGTCGGGTGACACTGGCCACAAACCCAGCCACCACACCGGCGGTATTGAGTTTACTCAGAGAAGAGCGGCCACTAATAGATGTGCGTGCCCCGGTAGAGTTTGCCCAGGGCGCGCTGCCCGGTGCCGTCAATCTGCCCTTGATGGTCGATGACGAGCGTCATCAGGTGGGCATTGCTTATAAGAAGCATGGTCAAGCCGCGGCGATTGAGCTGGGCGAGCGTTTAGTCAGTGGCGAGGTCAAGCAGGCTCGGATCGCAGCGTGGCAGAGGTACTTAGCCAAATACCCAGATGCATTGATTTACTGCTTTCGCGGTGGACTGCGCTCGCAAATTGCTCAGCAGTGGCTGGCAGAAGTCGGTATCTCAAGGCCACGGCTGGAGGGGGGCTGGAAAGCCATGCGCCAAGCGCTCTGTGCGCGTATTGATGCGGCAGCGCTCCAGCCGATGTTGGTGGTCGCGGGGCTGACCGGGTGTGCAAAAACAGCGCTGATTAATCAGCTCGATAACGGCGTCGATCTAGAGGCCTATGCGCACCACAAAGGCTCTGCCTTTGGGCGCAGGCCCGAGGAGCCTGCTACCCAAATCAACTTCGAGCATGCACTGGCCAAAAGGTTAATCGGGCTGACGGAAGGGCTGGTCATCGAAGATGAGTCCCGTCAGATTGGCAACGCCAATATTCCCTTGAGCTTCTGGCGAGCGCAGCAGCAAGCGCCGCGGGTGCGTATCGAAATGCCACTGGATTGGCGCCTTGCTCAGATTCAGCAGGATTATATTATCGACCTGGAGCAGGCCTATGCCGCTCGTCATGGGGCCTACCAGGGCTGGCAATTAATGCAGGCGCAGTTAAGTAATGCGCTTATCCGGCTAGGAAAGCGCTTGGGCAACGCGCGGCTTCAGCGCTTGCAGCGGCTGCAGGCGTTGGCATTCAAAGAGCATACCCAAGGCAATCCCCAAGCCCATGAAGCCTGGCTCGCGCCGCTGCTCACCGAGTACTATGACCCGCTTTACCGGCACCACTTAGAGAAGCAGCGCGCCGCTGCGCCGCCAGAGATTCATGTGGGCGATTGGGACAGCTGCCTAGAGGCCGCCAGGCAGTGGAGCCACTGACGGCTTTATAGTTTGCTCTTGCTACGGTTACGCTGCTTTAAGCCACTGGGTCATCAGTCGGTCGAGCTGCGGCGCGAGATGAATAAAGCGGTTGGGGTCTGCTAATATTTGGCTCGCATCCTGAACATAGCGGGTAGCGGAAGGTGACGCACTGGGCCACTCGGCGGTGCCCAGCAGCTGTTTTACGCTAACCGATGTGGCTTCCAGGTGGCACAGCAGGCCGATGACACGACCTCTGTCCCAGGCAAACCCTTGCAGCGGTGCTGCTTCGCTACCGCCTAGGGGCAGCGCATCGTCGGGTAAACTGAAGACATAGCGATGCCACATAAATGCGGTGAATGTTTCGGGTAAATCCAGCGAGCTCTCCGGCGCTAGGGTGACCGTATGCCAGCCTGTTTCAGTATAAGTGCCAGGTGCCACCACTGAGCCCAGCGCCTGGGCTATCCAATGGGCGCCTACGCCAATACCCAGCAGCGGTTTTTGGCCATCCAGATAGCGGTTGATGAGTTTATCTTCGGCTTTAAACCACGCCGGTGGTTGGCTGAGTAGCTCCTCTGGGCCATCCAGTATAATCAGTGCATCAGACTCATTTGGGCGGGGGGTTAGCTCGCCTGCGTAGAGATGAAAAACGGTGTAACTATGACCCATACTGGTTAGCCAATCGGTTAACCGGGCGGGGCCATGGTCAGGGCCGTGCTGTAGCAGATGAATATGCATGGTAATCTCCTCGCCGGCCGTACAATCATTAAAGCGCTGGGGAACCGCCCCAAGCGTAGAGAGACGATAACGTACCCGCTACTTTTCACCAATATCCCACGTCAAGCGATCCAGGAAATCAGTATGGTGTCTAAACCCCAGGGCTTTTACCAACGGTTACAAGAACTCCCGCTACCTGCCCAGCAAGCCTTTATGGCGGCGTTGTGTGAGCGTTTGCTGCCTAACTATATGCTTTATGAGCAAACCACCGGCCAGGGTGATAGCCATACGCTAGGTACCGTGCTGAGTTTGGTCTGGGAGCGGCTTAATGTGCCTAATGCCAGTATCGACTTTGCCCGCCAAGCGGAAAAGTTAGCCGAGTGTGAGCCGCCGGAAGAGGATGATAGCTTTGGTGCCCGGCGCGCCCTGGATGCAGTGGTGTCGGTCTCAGCGCTGCTGGACACCCTGCAAGGCGACTCCCCAGAGGCCGTGCTGGATGTGAGTCGCACCTCCCGAGCGGGCGTACGCGCCTTTATAGAACTCACTGAAGGCGAGGTGGACGCGCAGAAGCTAGCGCTGATTATTCGCGACCATCCGTTGATGGACGACGAAAACGATTTTCAGGATGCCGTCTTGGAAGCCGTCAGCGAACCGCTGGATAAGGCGTCGCTGAAAGAGGTGCGTGAATTAGGTCGCAATGGTGGCATCAGCAATCTGGGTTTATCGCTAGACGACGCTGAGGGGTAGCGACTAAAAGCGCACTCCTGCGGTTATCATCATGCCTGCAGCGCCGAAAATGATCAGGTCTGACTCAAACTGACCCCATTGTATGCCGATGCTAGGCAGAGCTGCTGGGGCGATTTCCAAGTGATTAAGCGGGATTTTGTCGCGATACTCACCCTGGTAGCCGCGCAAGAGCCCACCGGTTAGTTTGGCGCGCACGTTTATCCCCTGATCGGTTTGCCAAAGAGGGAACTCCCGCCCTGCATAGAAGTACCAAGAGGGTTGATCAAAAGAGTTTTTGAACCAAGCCCCGCCCGCTAACCAGTGATTCGGATTATGCAGTTCAATGCTAACCAGGTCTTGCTGGTTAGTGTGTTCCGGCTCGGGGCTGAAGTGGCGGGTATAAAGACTGGTTTGCACCAGGGTATGATCCCACTCCAACGACGGAGGCCAATCAGAGAACGCTGTAGCAGGCATGCTGAATAGCATGCCTGCTAGCCATCCCCACCATGGGTGTGAATGAAACATTCGAAGTTCCTGGTCGATAAAGGGCATTTAAAGCCGCATTTCGATACCGCGTTCGGCCATATAGCGCTTAGCTTCAGGAATGGTGTACTCGCCAAAATGGAAAATACTGGCGGCCAGCACCGCATCGGCACCACCTTTGAGGACGCCATCCACTAGGTGATCCAGGTTGCCCACACCGCCTGAGGCGATCACTGGAACGCTCACCGCTTCGGAAATCGCGTGGGTTACGCCCAGGTCAAAGCCAACCTTGGTGCCGTCGCGATCCATACTGGTGAGCAGTAGCTCGCCCGCCCCGAACTCAACCATCTTCTTCGCCCACTCAACGGCATCAAGGCCCGTTGGGCGGCGGCCGCCGTGGGTGAAAATCTCCCAACGGGGCGTTTCACCCTCTTTGGAAACCCGTTTAGCGTCAATCGCCACCACGATGCACTGGCTACCAAAACGCTCGGCGGCTTCGCGCACAAACTCTGGGTTAGTGACCGCTGCGGTATTGATCGAGACCTTGTCTGCTCCGGCGTTCAGCATGGTGCGAATGTCGTCACAGCTGCGAATGCCGCCGCCGACGGTCAGCGGAATAAACACTTCGCCAGCAATGCGCTCGACCATCTCTACCGTGGTGTCGCGGTCTTCGTGGCTAGCGGTAATGTCGAGAAAGGTGATTTCATCGGCGCCCTGCTGGTTATAGCGTTGGGCAATCTCCACCGGATCACCGGCATCGCGAATGCCGACAAAATTAACGCCTTTGACCACGCGCCCGGCGTCTACGTCCAGGCAGGGGATAATGCGCTTGGTAAGGCTCATGAACCGCCCCCCGTCAGTTGGTCGCTCAGCCGCTGAGCTTCGGCAACATCCAAGCTACCTTCGTAAATTGCCCGACCGGTAATAGCGCCCAGGATACCGCTGTTAGCAACCTCGCAGAGTGCTTTGATGTCGTCCAGGTTGGTCACACCACCGGAGGCAATCACCGGCAAACCGCCTTCGCGGGCAAGCGCAGCGGTGGCTTCGACGTTGACGCCTTGCATCATGCCGTCGCGGGCAATGTCGGTATAGACGATGCTAGAGACACCGTCGTTGGCGAAACGCTTGGCCAGCTCAGTGGCTTTTACCGTGGAGACTTCGGCCCAGCCATCGGTGGCGACATAGCCATCTTTGGCATCAAGTCCAACGATCACATGGCCGGGAAAAACGCGGCACATCTCGCCCACAAAAGCGGGCTCTTTCACCGCTTTGGTGCCGATAATGACGTACGAGACACCGGCGCTTAAGTAGTGCTCGATGGTTTCCGCACTGCGAATGCCGCCACCGATTTGAATCGGCAGGTTGGGGTAGGCTCGGGCGATAGCGGTGACAGCGTCACCGTTCACCGGTTTGCCTTCAAAGGCACCGTTCAAATCCACCAGGTGCAGGCGACGGGCGCCAGCTTCTACCCAGCGCGCCGCCATGGCCACCGGATCATCGCCGTAGGAAGTTGCGTCTTCCATGCGACCCTGCTTCAACCGGACACACTGGCCGTCTTTGAGATCAATAGCGGGAATTACCAACATACAAAATCCTCTCAGGGCGTCCAGGTAACAAAGTTTTCAAGCAGGCGAAGGCCCGCACGGGAGCTTTTTTCCGGGTGAAACTGCACCGCGAAGGTCGCGTCACGGCCAATGGCAACGTGGGCGCTTACCTTGCCGTATTGGGTCGTACCAAATATTTGTGCATCTTCATCGGCATTAACGTAGTAGCTATGCACGAAGTAAAAGTGTTCGCGATTATCAATACCTGCCCAGAGAGGGTGTTCATGGTGCTGCTCTACCACGTTCCAGCCCATGTGCGGTACTTTCAAGCGCTGCTCGTGGGCGTCGCGCATATCGCCAGGAAAACGATCTACACTGCCTTTAAAGAAACCCAGGCACTCTACGCCGCCATTCTCTTCGCTGCGCTCCAGTAGCATCTGCTGGCCCACGCAGATACCCAGCAGCGGTTTAGCCTGGCGGGTTAAGATATCCTCTACCAACCCGCGTAACTCGGTGCGCTCGAGTTCGCCAACGCAGTCGCGAATGGCCCCTTGGCCAGGCAGCACTAAACGCGTTGCGCCGAGTATACGGCGCGGGTCGCGGGTAATGACGACATTCTCATGGGTCACATGCTCCAGCGCTTTGGCTACAGAATGAAGATTGCCCATTCCATAGTCGATTACAGCAATGGTCATGAAGCGCTCCTTGTGGAGGTAGACAAAAAGAGGCGAGCGGCATAGCCGGTCATACAGCCCGTCATGTAGCGCAGCATTACAAGCTCCCTTTGGTGGAAGGCATTTGGCCTGCCATACGCGGATCTTCCATCACGGCCATGCGGAGTGCTCTGCCAAAGGCCTTGAAGATCGTTTCCGCCTGATGGTGAGCATTAAAGCCTTTGATGTTGTCGATATGCAGCGTCACGCGGGCGTGATTGACAAAGCCCTGGAAAAACTCCCAGAACAACTGAGTGTCCAGGCTACCGATAGTGTCGCGGGTGAATTCAACATTCATAAACAGGCCAGGTCGACCAGAAAAGTCGATCACTACCCGGGAGAGTGCTTCATCAAGAGGAACATAGGCGTGACCATAACGGTAAATGCCGCGCTTATCGCCAATTGCTTCAAAAAAAGCTTGGCCTAGCGTAATACCCAGGTCTTCTACGGTATGGTGGTCGTCAATATGCAGGTCGCCAGTGGCGTTGATGTCGAGATCGATCATCCCGTGGCGAGCAACTTGATCAAGCATATGATCCAGGAACGGAACGCCGGTTTGGCAGCTAAGACGGCCTTCGCCGTCGAGATTGACGCTGACCTTGATCTGCGTTTCGTTGGTGTCACGGCTAACCGTGGCAATACGCGCTGACATGTTGCATCTCCTGCGCTGAAGCGCACTCTGAGGGACGGCTGGTGGCGATCATCAACTTACCACTGATTTGATCAGCCTGTGGCGAAGCGACCATTATAGTGAATCGGCGCCCTCATCCGCTACAATGCGCGAAATGTAGCCGCAATCAATTGCGGCAGAAATAGCAGCCAGGCTGCTTTGGCGAAGAGGATTTCACCATGCCGGTGACACTGCACCATGTCGACCAGGCCCGTTGGGAAGCCGATGAGCAGGTGCGCCTTGATCTTATGCGCATCTACCAGGATGCGCCCCAAGAGCGTATGCCCACCCCAACGGTTGAGCCATTTATTGAGCAACATTTTGCAGGCCAGCACTTTTTTGCCTGCGCACTCTTCAACGATCGGCTGCTGGGGGCCGTCGCCGTTCAGGAGGGCGCAGACCGGGCGTGGTGGCTGTCTGAGCTCTGCGTGCGCAAAACCACCCGTCGCCGTGGCGTCGGTTCGCGCTTGATGGCACTGCTTGGCGAGCAAGCCAAGCAGGAAGGCCGCGTCCTGCGCATTGAAACGTCCACTTTACCACTGGCCGACCGTGTGCTGCTCTCCAAGCTAGGTTACCGGCCAATGGCCAATCCAGAAACGCCGGCAGCGGGTATGCCCGCCACCAGTGATTTTGTTGAGTTAGACCCACAAGGGAAAGGGTAATGAAACAGCTATTACGTATCTTGCTGGCAGCGGTCGGCATTCTCGCCATCGTTGCGGTCGCCGCCGTGGTCTATGTGACCACCTTTCTGGATCCAGAAGACTTTAAGCCCCGATTAACTGCTGTCGTGGAAGAGCAAACGGGACTCAACTTGGCGTTGGAAGGCCCGATTACCTGGTCATTTTACCCGCGTATCGGTGTCAGTGTAGAGAAAGCCCGCGCCTGGTTGCCCGAGCAGACAGAAGAGAGTGCCGCCTTTGCCGCTATTGACCGCGCCGAGGTAAGCGTCGCATTCGGCCCGCTACTGCGTGGAGAAATAGCCGTTGACGGCCTAACCTTGGACGGTATGCGCCTTAACTTAGAGCGTGATGAACAGGGTGAGGGTAACTGGGAACCCTTGTTAGAGCGCCTCTCTGAGCACAATGAAAGCGCCGCTGAAACGGTGCTGGCGCCCGCCAGTGCTGGCCCAAATGCGGACGCCGGTAGCTTGGCCGTGGTGTTGAGTATTGCCAGCGTTGAAGTGAAAAACGCCGACATTCGCTTCCGCGATGCGCAAACCCAAGCACTGTGGCGTATGCAGCAACTGAATATCTCGGGTAGCAACGTTAACCCGCTGCGCGCCTTTCCGCTGAAGGCTATGTTCACACTGACCAAACATAACCGGCTCGATGCCGAGGTATTGGAGCGTGCCCCTGATCTGACCAGCGATATCAATCTCGAAACTCGCGTGCGGCTTGGGTTGGCAGATAAGCTTTTCGCTCTGGAAAATATGGCGCTGACCACTCGAACCTCCAAGGGTACAGAGAGCGAGCCACAGCAGCTGAGCTTGAAGGCGACCGAACTGGTTGCCCGCATGGGTGAGCAGCAGCTCACTATTAAAGAGGGACTGCTTGAGACGGGTCTGCGCAATGCGGATAACTGGCAGGGCAGCTTGGCGTTGGCGCTCGCCTTTGGTCTGGAGAGCGATTGGCAGGCGCAAACGGCGCAGTTGAAAGACTTGCAGCTCACCGGGCCGGATGGTCTAAGGGTGAGTGGGCACCTTAACATTGAGCAGTTGCGCGATGCCCCCCGTTATCGTGGTCAGCTAACCGCTGCCCCCTTTACGCTACGCCCCTGGCTTGCCCGTGCTGGCGTTACCCTCACCACCGCGGGCGAGGCTGCGCTCAGCGATGTGGCCATGACCAGCCCTATCGAAGGTGATGCCGAGCAACTCTCTTTGCCTAGCCTCTCGTTGGTAGTCGACGACAGCACCTTTACCGGCGAGCTAACGGCGGCGCTGAATGGCTCACGCCTGGCGTTTGATTTAGCCGGTGACCAACTAGACCTTGATCGCTATCTTCCCGGTGAGGCCACCGCCAAACAGGCGAGTCGCGGCTTGCTACGTAAAGCCTTTGCTCAGGAAACCAACACATTAGTGCCGCAATCGTTGCTCAGCGGGCTGGCGCTAGAGGGCGACCTGAGCGTGGATACGCTTATTTTTGCGGGCCTGACCTTCAACAATCCGCGCTTGCAACTGCGTGGCGACGACGGCGTTCATCGGCTAACGGCGTTTGAGTCAGGCTTCTACGAGGGTGAGCTCAGCGCTACCGGTCAGGTTGATGCTACGGATTCCATCCTTGAGTGGGCGCTATCGCCGACTATTAACAACGTCCAGGTGGCACCGTTGATTGAAGCGATCAGCGAAAAAGAAGAGGCATCACCACTGCGCGGCCGCTTTAATTTAACCGGAGATGTCACCAGTCAGGGCAATACTCGTGAAGCACTCATCGGCAACCTCAATGGCGCGCTTAATGCTCGTCTAAACGAAGGCGCCATTTTAAATACCAATATCTCCAAGCAGATGTGCGAACTGGTTGCTCAGTTAGAGGGGCAGGGCACTTTGCGGGATTGGCACACCGATACGCGCTTTGAGCGTTTTGATGCTACCTTCCAAATTAGCAACGGCTTAGTGGAGAGTGATGACCTGCTGATCACCCTGCCCGGCATCGATGTGCGTGGAGAGGGCGAGTTGGATCTCGCCAGCTTGAACTTTGATACTCGTGCTAATGCTCGCTTGGTCGACACCGCCGACGCGGCCTGTGAAGTTAATCCGCGTCTGGAACAACTGCCGCTGCCCGTACGCTGTGAAGGTAATCTTGGCGATGAACGCACCGAGTGGTGCCGGTTCGACCGTGAGATGTTCCAAACCGCTGTGGTTGACCTGCTGCGCAATGAAGCGGGGGATCGTGTTAATGAAGAGCTGGAGGAGCGCCTAGGCGACTCTTTAGATGAGTTAGATGAACGCCTTGGCGAAGGCGCTGCTCAAGAGCTTCGCGATGGCCTACGCGGTCTGTTCAACTGAGCATTGATGCAGGATGTAAAGTGACGCATTTCTAGAAACAGTAAGTGCTGCGCCGGCCTAAACGCCGGCGCTTTTTTATTGGTTGCTGTTTCATATACCCATTTCTGTTTAAGGAGCGTGCATGGCAGATATGCCCGCGCCGCGGCTAGCGGCAAGCGAATTCCAACAGCGCCTACTGGACTGGTTCGACCGCTACGGCCGTCACGACTTGCCGTGGCAGTCGCCGCGAAGCGCCTACCGGGTGTGGGTGTCGGAAATCATGCTGCAGCAAACCCAGGTCGCCACCGTTATAGGCTATTTTGAGCGTTTTATGGCGCGCTTTCCTACCCTGGAGAGTCTCGCCAAGGCCCCACAGGATGAAGTGCTGCACCTCTGGACGGGCCTTGGCTACTACGCCCGTGCGCGCAACTTGCATAAAGCCGCCCAGGTTGCGTGGGAGGAACACAATGGCGAGCTGCCGACGGAAAGTATCGATACGTTAGTGGCTTTGCCTGGTATTGGTCGCTCCACCGCTGGCGCTATCCTTGCGCAAAGTACAGGGCAGCGGGCGGCTATTTTAGATGGCAATGTAAAGCGCTCACTCACTCGCCTGCATGCGCTGCCCGGCTGGCCGGGCAAGCCTGATGTGGAGAGAAAGCTGTGGGCGCTGGCGGAGTACTACACTCCAGCCGAGCGCCTGGCGGATTACACCCAGGCAATGATGGATTTTGGTGCCATGCTATGTAAACGCAGTAAACCAGACTGCCTGAGCTGTCCATTTAACGATGTCTGTTTGGCCTACGCCCAAGGCGAGCCAAAGCGCTACCCGGAATCCAAACCTAAAAAGGCGCTGCCCACACGACAAACGATCATGCTGATGCTGCGTGACCCTAAAGGCCGGATATGGCTGGAGAAACGCCCTCCCAGCGGTCTGTGGGGCGGGTTATGGAGTTTGCCGCAGTTCGAGAAGCACAGCGAACTCAACGACTGGCTTGAAGACAACGCCGTTAACCCTAAGCGGGGAACTACGGCACCTAGCTTTTACCACACCTTCAGTCATTTTCGCTTAGAGATTACCCCGCAGCCGGTGAGCTGCGATAGGCTGGGCGGTGTTCGCGAAAGCGGCGTATGGTACGACGTTAACCATCCGCCCGAACTGGGCCTTGCTGCCCCCGTTAAAGCGCTGCTCAGCCAGCTAACGCCCTTTAGCCTCAATCCAACGCCAGGGCACGCCTAAGCGTTTGCTAACTGATTGGATGAGATCATTGAATGAAGACGCAGAACCAGGAGCACGTTATGAGCAATACCGTTTTTTGCCGCAAGTACCAAAAAGAGCTGGAAGCTCTGCCGTTCCCGCCTTTGCCGGGTAAGCAGGGGCAGGAGATTCAGGCCACCGTTTCCAAGCCCGCCTGGGAAGCATGGCAGGCGTTGCAAACCCGCCTGATCAATGAGAAACACCTCAACATGCTCGACCCTGAATCCCGTGCGTACCTAATGGATCAGATGCAGCGCTTCCTGGATAACCAGGAAACCGACCAAGCCGAAGGCTATGTACCGCCGACACAGGCATGAAACCAGGGAATGTTCGTGCTGAGTGGCGAGTGTTGTGACTGAGCAGTGGACTTGTAAACACTCGCTATAGGTAGGTTTATGCAGGAGGCCAAGCTAGCGGTGGCGTAGGAAAAAAGCCCCCTAAGCATCGGTATCGAAAGAAAGTTTCACAAAGGTGTTGACGAAAAGCGGCGTTTTTAGTTTAATACGCACCGTTGGCAGCGGCCAGATAGCTCAGTTGGTAGAGCAGGGGATTGAAAATCCCCGTGTCGGCGGTTCGATTCCGTCTCTGGCCACCACACTGCTGGGGTATCGCCAAGTGGTAAGGCACCGCTTTTTGGTAGCGGCATTCCCAGGTTCGAATCCTGGTACCCCAGCCATTGCCAACAAGATTTCTTGTTGATTGTAGAGCCTAACAGCGAAGCAATCATGTTCTCAAGAAAACGTGAAGCGCCGACATAGCTCAGTTGGTAGAGCAACTGACTTGTAATCAGTAGGTCCCGGGTTCGACTCCTGGTGTCGGCACCACTAATTAGTGGTTAAAAGTTAAGCGTTGGAGAATTAGATTAAGCCGTCCGAAAGGGCGGCTTTTTCGTATCTGCAGTATCTATCCAGTATTGACGTTATCCACACCCACTACTTAGATATGCCTGTGGATAACGAGCTATCCATAATGCTTGCTTTCATCAGCATATACGTCAGAAAACCAGCCAATGTTATAACCTTAAAGATAATGTTGCCTGCCCATAGTGCTAATAAAGATGCACTGCCTCGAAGGCCGCCAATGGTTCACTGTCATCGCCCAGCAGCACAAGCTTTGAGCCATCCACACTCCATGCTGTTACTTGCTTGAGTGCGGCTAGAAAATTTCGCTCAGTTTTCATTTGAGGCGCAGGGCAGGCCATTTTAGTGCTGGCGATTTGCCCAAATGCGATGCGATCGTTTGCCATCAGGTAGCTGCCCATCAGGGTATTACAGCCGGTAGCGCCGGCTAAGCGGGAAGCCTCTTGATGAAGAACCAAGTGCGCTTCACGGAAATTCTCATGGGTGACGACCGGCGCTCCATCAAGCGTCACCAGCTTCCAGTAGGTGTTGATCAATGCTTCATTAGGGTGATGCGCTGTCTCGTGGGTATCCATTGTTGCTGAGGAGCACCCGGCGGTTATTAATAGCGCGCTGATAAATCCATAATTCGGTAGCCGCCTTTTCAAAGCATGATTTCCCATTTAGTTAGATAAAAAGATGAGTAACATTAGCCGCTATCATTGTGGCTTGAAGTGAGCTGTTTAGGTGACTTATTGCCTAACAAGCCACTTTTCAATTTTTTTCACGTAACCTACGTTATCAAACCAGAAATTATGCCTTGCGAGGGAATTTTAGTGGTCTAGGCTACTGCCTGCACGACGTTACAACCGTGCTCTTTGTTTATATGTACGCTAATCTTTATACGTGCAATATGTTCGATCTGAAACCTAATCATACAAGGAGTGGATTAGATGACAGTCAAAAGCACACCGCTAAATGCTGTAACCGCCCATAAGCAATATAGCGAAATGGCCGATACACCTAACGTTCATACTACTAATAGGAACGTTCGCAGTACGCAGGGTCAGCGGACACAGGGTCAGGATGCCTACCCGTCGCGCTTAGCCAGTGCTCCTGCACAAACCTGGCTGCCACGCCAAGATGCAGTGGTTAAGGGGCGTCAGCTTTCCGGCCCTTTAAGCCAGGCGCAACTTGATGAGTTTGAGCGTAAAGGGTTTCTGTTTATTCCCAACCTCATTGAAGGCGCAGAGCTTGAAGAGCTGCGCCAGGAAATGAAGGCGCTGATGAGCAACGATGAATATCTCAATCAAGACTTCAGTGTCACTGAGCCAGAGAGCCAGGAAATCCGCTCGCTATTTGCGGTGCACTTCCTCTCTGAGCGGTTGGGAAAGCTGGCCAGCGATGAGCGTGTCGCGGGCGCCGCTCGTCAAATTATTGGCGACGACCCTTATGTGCATCAGTCGCGTATTAACTATAAGCCTGGATTTGCCGGTAAGGGTTTTAACTGGCACTCCGACTTTGAGACCTGGCACGCGGAAGATGGCATGCCTGCGATGCACGCAGTTAGCGCATCGCTGATCTTAACCGACAACCATGAGTTCAACGGCCCGTTAATGTTGATTCCCGGTTCGCACAAAAAGTTTGTGCCGTGCTTAGGGGAAACGCCTGAAGATAATCACAAAAGCTCGCTGAAAGCACAGGAAGTTGGCGTGCCAAGCCCCGAGGCACTTACCGAGCTAGTGGCTGAACACGGTATTGAAGCGCCAAAAGGCAAGGCGGGCGGTTTGCTGCTGTTTGATTGCAATACGCTGCATGCTTCTAACGCCAACCTGTCACCTGACCCGCGTAGCAACGTATTCTTTGTGTTCAATCGCCAGGACAATCGCTGCCGGGAGCCTTATGCGGCGGCTAAACAACGGCCTGATTTCCTGGCTCATAGCCCTGATCAGCAGGCTCAGCAATATCGCTAACGTGCAGTGGGGAAACAAATTCATGGCTGAAGGGTGTGGAACCTTCGTATAGGTGGGGTAAACTGTTGCGCCTGTCGTTGCAAATGCGGCACGCATAATGAGAAGGAGAATACCCGCCATGCGTTTTGTTCCACAATTTACCGATGGCCAGGAGTTTCCCCACCCGCTGGGCAAGGTTGTCTGCATTGGTCGTAATTATGCTGACCATGCGAAAGAGTTGGATAATCCGGTTCCCACAGAGCCGCTGCTATTCATAAAGCCCTCCACCAGCGTTGTGGATCTCGCTAAACCGCTGGATCCGCCGTTTTCACTCGGTGACATGCATTTTGAAGTCGAGCTTGCGTTGTTGGTGGGTGAAACCTTAACCCACGCCACCCTGGATGAAGCCGAGCGTGCGATTGTCGGTATCGGGTTAGCGATGGATCTAACGCTACGCGATGTACAGACGAAGCTAAAAGAGAAAGGGCACCCTTGGGAAATCGCTAAAGGCTTTGATGGTGCTTGTCCGCTTTCGGCGTTTCTGCCGCTAAGCCGTGTTCCTAACTGGAATGCACTAGCATTCACGCTTGAGATTGATGGTGAAGAACGTCAGCATGGTGAAGGTGCTGATATGATTTTTGCGGTACCTACGCTGGTTGCCGAAATGAGCCGCCACTTCACATTGGAGCCGGGCGATGTGATTTTGACCGGTACGCCTTCAGGGGTTGGTGAACTGGTTCGCGGTTCAAAATTACGTTTAACCCTGACCGGCGGTTTGGAAGTTGAAACCAGCGTTGTCGAGTAGCGAATTGCTAGACAGTGTGGGATCGTAAAGAAACGCCACCCCAAAAATCAGGGTGGCGTTTCTGTTTGGCATAACCCAACACTTGCTATTTAGTGTGGGCTATTCAAGACGAGCTGTTCAAGACTGAGTTTCAAGATCGGTTATTCAAGATAGGTGTAGCCTTCCAGCCCTTCGCTTAGGCTCGCTGCGAAGCGCGCTTGCTCGTCAGCAGTAAAGCCGCTTGCGGCTAGCTGGTCGGTAAGCTTCTGCTTGAGCACATTGGCATTGAAGTTGACGTAGGCAAGCACCTGGGCCACCGAGTCCCCGGCTAGCGGGTTAGATAGCGTCCACTCGCCATCTGCATTGAGCGCAGCGTCTACGGAGTCGGTGTCGCCGAACAGGTTGTGTAAGTCGCCAAGAATTTCCTGATAGGCGCCCACCAGGAAGAACCCCAGCCAGCGTTCATCCTCTGAAGCCCACTCTGGAAGCGGCAGGGTGCTCTCTACGCCTTGGCCATCGACATAGCTGTCGATGCGGCCGTCGGAGTCGCAGGTAATGTCCTGAATCACTGCCCGCCGGGTGGGCGCTTGATCCAGCCCGCTAAGAGGCAGTACCGGGAAGATCTGCTCGATACCCCAAACGTCAGGCACTGATTGAAACAGAGAGAAGTTGACGAACAGTTTATCGGCGAGCTTCTCCGCCAGCTCGTCCATAATTTCCCGATGGGCACGGTTACGGGTATCCAGCTGGGTGCGCAGTCGCGCGCAGGCGGCCATATAGACCCGCTCGCCTTCAGCGCGGGCGGTGATGTCACTCAACCCCATCACAAAACGTTCCTGCAACTCGCTCACCGCTTGAAGCAGGTCGTGCCAAGCTTCGACCAACATGCGCGGTTCTTGGGCAGTGGCGAGTTGTTCGAACACACGCCAAAGTAACTCAACTTGAGTATCCTCTTGGGCGTGTCGTTCAGGCGGGGTGTCATCAATACGCTCTTCGCCAATCACGTTGGTGATCAGCACCGCGTGGTGGGCGGTCAGCGCGCGGCCTGATTCGCTGATGAGATGAGGCTGGGGCAGATCCGCCTCTTGGCACAGCTGGGCAAAGGCGCTGACGACGTTACGGGCGTACTCTCGCATCGAGTAGTTGGCGGAGCAGAAGCTGCGTGAGCGAGTGCCTTCGTAATCGATGCCCAGACCGCCGCCTACGTCCACGGTGTCAATGGGCGCACCCAACTGCATCAGGTTCTGGTAGAAGCGCGCGCACTCGCGGAGACCGCGCTGAATATCGCGAATATTGGCGATCTGGGAGCCCAGGTGGAAGTGCACCAGCTGAAGACTTTCCAGCGCCTCCTCGCGACGCAGCGTGTCTACCACCTCAAGAATTTGGCTGGCGGTGAGGCCGAACTTAGATTTCTCGCCGCCGGTATTCTGCCATTTGCCTTTACCCACCGAGGCTAGGCGGGCGCGAAGGCCAATACGCGGAGTAACATCCAGTTCTCTCGCCTCTTCCAAAATCAACTGCAGCTCGGAGAGCTTTTCGACCACCAAATAGACCTTGTGGCCGAGTTTTTCACCCAGCAGGGCAAGCCGCACATACTCGCGGTCTTTGTAGCCATTGCAGACAATCAGCGAGGAGCCGCCGTCGGAAAGCGCCAGCACTGCCAGCAACTCGGGCTTACTGCCCGCCTCCAGCCCCACACGGCCATTGCCGCGCTCGGCGGTAGCCAGAATTTCTTCGACCACCCGGCGCTGCTGGTTCACTTTAATCGGATAAACGGCGGTGTAGCCGCCCTGGTAGTCGTAGTCGCTCATGGCGGCATCAAAAGCGCCACACAGCTGCTCCACCCGATCGTGAAGAATATCGCTAAAGCGTACCAGCACCGGCAGGCGCAGCCCGGCACTTTGCAGCTGACGAACCAAGCCGCTCAGCGGTAGTGCCGGGCCTTCCGCATCACTACCCAGCGGCCGCACCAGGGCCTGGCCTTGGTCATCAACATCGAAGTAACCGCTACCCCATTGATCGATATTCCAGGTGCGCCGTGCGCGAAGGGCAGGGCTAGTCGTCGCCATCACACTCATGCAGAAACCTCAGGTAGCGGCAGTGCACCGTGGGCAATGCGCGCAGTTAATATGGTTCGAAAACGCTCGGGGTCGTGGGGCGTCAAATCGTGGGCCGGAGGGTCAACATAGACCACCAGCAGGCGTGACAGCCAGTAGCGCAGTGCTGTCATGCGCAGCATGGTGGGCCATAGCTCCCGTTCATCTGCCGTTAACGGCCTGCGCGCCAGGTAGGCGCTCAACAGCGTATTGTAGCGCTCAGCGTTGAGCGTGCCATCGTCATTAGAGGCCCAGTCGTTGACCACAATCGCCAGATCAAACAGAAGATCCCCAGTGCAGCCGTTATAAAAGTCGATAATACCGCCAAGCTGGTCACCCTCAAACAGGGTGTTGTCGCGAAACAGATCACCATGCAGGGCGCCTTGGGGCAATTCACCGTGTTGCATAAAGGCGCTTTCGAAATCGTCGACTTCGTCCTTCATCAACGTTTGATCCGCGGGGCTTAGGTAACTCAAAACTTTATGGTGCATCACGTGCAGCCAGTTGAGATCCCGCGGGTTGGGGCGGTGGCCGGGAAAATGTTTTGAGACCACGTGTAGGCGACCCAAAGTATCGCCTAAGGCACGGCATTGGGCTAAATTGGGCGCTTCTGGATGGCGGCCAGGCAGGCGCGGAAATAGCAGCGCCGGCTTGCCCTCCAGGCTATGCAGCGCGATCCCTTCACGATCGTGAATCGTGCCGGGCACCGGTAAACGGTGCTCGTCCAAGTAGTCCAGCAGTTCGACAAAGAACGGCAGTTCCGCGTGCTCGCCCTGTTCGAACAGGGTTAACACCAGCTCGCGGTGGTCGGTAGTCACAAAAAATGTCGAATTTTCGGTGCCGTTCGCGACTCCCTTAAGGGAAACAAAACTGCCCACATCAAATTTTTCTAAAAACGCGGCGACCTGTGCGTCGCTAAGCGGAGTAAATACAGCCATGAGAGTCTCGCCCAGGTTGCTAAGCCCATTATTGTAGCGGCTTGGTCGCTCAGTTGGCAGCGTTGTTGTGATAAGAGAGTCGAGTTTGGTTCTGCAGGCTGCCTGTGCAACGCGTATCATATGAGTCACTCTTATTGGCAATTCTTTGAAGCAATTTTATTTAACAATGGAACTTGGTTATGGCTCGCGCTCCGATCGTCCTCGTCGATGGCTCTTCCTATCTGTACCGTGCCTTTCATGCGCTGCCGCCGCTAACGACCTCCAATGGTCAGCCAACGGGCGCGGTGAAAGGCGTGTTGAACATGCTCAAGCGGCTGATTAAGGATTACCCTGAAAGCCCTATGGCCGTGGTGTTTGACGCGCCGGGCAAAACCTTCCGTGATGAGCTGTACAGCGACTATAAAGCGCACCGTCCGCCGATGCCTGATGATCTGCGCAGCCAGATCGCGCCACTGCACGCCTGCGTAAAAGCGCTAGGCCTGCCGCTGCTGTGTATTGAAGGCGTCGAAGCGGACGATGTGATTGGCACCCTGGCCCATCACGCCACCCAAGCGGGCCGCGATGCAGTGATCTCCACCGGCGATAAGGATATGGCGCAACTGGTCAATGCCCATATCACCCTGGTGAATACCATGAAGGATGAAACCCTGGACGAGGCGGGCGTGGAAGAAAAATTCGGCCTGCCGCCCGCATTGATTATCGATTTTCTCGCCCTGATGGGTGACAAGGTCGATAACATTCCCGGCGTGCCCGGCGTAGGGGAAAAAACCGCTATCGGCCTGCTACAAGGCATGGGTGGTGGGCTGGAGACCATTTATGGCGATTTAGAGCGAGTAAAAACGCTCACCTTCCGGGGCGCCAAAACCCTTCCCAAGAAGCTTGAAGAGCATCGCGAGCAGGCGTTTCTCTCCTATCAGTTGGCCACCATCAAAGTCGACTGCGAGTTGCCGGTAGGACTGGATGATTTGGATATTGCCCATCCGGATCGTGAAGCGTTGGTCACCCTGTATAAAGAGATGGAGTTCCGCCAGTGGCTGGGCGAGCTGCTGGAAGGCAAAGACGAAGGCGTGGATGACGTTAAAGGTGGCGAGCCTGCGCCTGCAAGCGCCGAGGAAGTTAGTAGCGAATCCGAGAATGCGAGCACTTCTGTGCAAGCCTCTGTCCGTGAAGATCAGGTCATTCTCGAACAGGCAGACTTCGAGCGCTGGCTGGATCGACTGCAAAACGTCGAGCGCTTCTGCTTTGATCTGGAAACCACCAGCCTTAATTACATGGACGCAGAAATCGTCGGGGTTGGCTTTTCGCTGGAAGCGGGGGAGGCGGCTTATATTCCGCTTGCCCACGACTACCTGGATGCACCTAAGCAGCTTGACCGCAAAACGGTGCTGGCGGCGCTAAAACCGCTGCTGGAAGACCCGACAAAAACCAAGATTGGCCAAAACCTCAAGTACGACATTTCCGTGCTGGCCAACTATGCGATTTCCGTGGCAGGTCCTTTTGCTGACACCATGCTGGCCTCCTATGTGCTCAACTCCACCGCCACCCGGCACGATATGGATTCGCTGGCGCTCAAGTATCTGGGTGAAAAGACCATTTCCTTTGAAGAGATTGCCGGTAAGGGCGCCAAGCAGTTGACCTTTAACCAGATTGCCCTGGAACAAGCGGCGCCCTATGCCTGCGAAGATGTTGATATTACCCTGCGGCTGCAGCAAACGCTGCGTCCCCAGGTCGAAAGCGAAGGGCGCCTGGCCGAAGTGTTAGACAATATCGAGCTACCGCTGATCAAGGTGCTCTCGCGCATTGAACGCAACGGGGTAGCGGTAGATGCCGAGCTACTGCACAAACAGAGCCAACAGTTAGAGCAGCGCATTGGCGAGTTAGAACGTGAGGCGTTTGAGCTGGCCGGGCGCGAATTTAATCTCGGTTCGCCCAAGCAGTTGGGGCAAATTCTGTTTGAAGAGCAGAAAATCCCGGTGCTCAAGAAAACCCCTAAAGGCGCGCCCTCTACCGCCGAAGGCGTGCTGGAAGAGCTGGCGCTGGATTACCCGCTGCCCAAAGTGATTATGCAGCACCGGGGGCTGGCCAAGCTGAAGTCCACCTACACCGATAAGCTACCCCGCTTGCTCAATAAAGCTACTGGCCGGGTGCATACCAGCTACCACCAAGCGGTTACCGCGACCGGGCGGCTGTCGTCGTCGGATCCCAACTTACAAAACATTCCCATCCGTACCGAAGAGGGCCGCAAAATTCGTCAGGCGTTTATTGCCCGCCCCGGCTACCGTATCGTCGCCGCCGATTACTCGCAAATTGAGCTGCGCATTATGGCGCATTTATCTGAAGATAAAGGGCTGCTGGAAGCGTTTGCCGAAGGGCGTGATATTCACACCGCCACGGCGGCAGAAGTCTTCGGCACCTCCCTTGAAAAGGTATCTGGCGATCAGCGCCGCAGCGCCAAGGCGATCAACTTTGGTTTGATCTATGGCATGAGTGCCTGGGGGCTGTCCCGCCAGTTGCATATCGAGCGCAACCAGGCGCAAACCTACATTGATCGCTACTTTGACCGCTATCCCGGTGTGGCCCGCTATATGGAGCGTATTCGCTCCCAGGCAGCTGAAGATGGCTTTGTCGAAACCGTGCTGGGGCGGCGGCTTTATCTACCGGAAATTCAGTCGCAAAACCGTAACCGCCGCCAAGGCGCCGAGCGCACTGCGATTAACGCGCCGATGCAGGGCACTGCCGCCGACATTATCAAGCAGGCGATGATCGACGTGGATGCATGGCTAGCGGAAGGCGAGTTCGATGCGCTGATGGTGATGCAGGTGCACGATGAACTGGTGTTTGAGGTAGCCGATAAGCAGGTCGAGGCGTTTATCGAGCAGGTGCAAAAGCGCATGCAGGGCGCGGCTGAACTGAAAGTGCCGCTAATTGTGGAAGCCGAGAGTGGCGCCAATTGGGATGAGGCGCACTAGCAGCCTGTCGGACTTAACACTGATCTACTGCGAATCCGTGCTTCTCGCGACGATCGGTCAAGCCCGACAGGCTGCTAGGTTGGCTTGGAGGGCATTTTGTCGCAACCGTGGAGTGCATGGATAAGGAGTTGATCAAGGTCAAATTTTTGGCTCAGGTGGAGGAATAAGCTTATATCCATCGCTTTGCCTGGGTGAGTTTCAACTTGCGGCTTCCCGGTGGAGCGAGGGGTGTATTTACGCTATCCATCGGGAGTCACTCATGGACATTGTTGAATTATCCAGGTTGCAGTTCGCCTTTACGGCGATGGTGCATTTCCTGTTTGTACCCTTAACGCTAGGGCTGTCGATACTGCTGGCGATCATGGAGTCGGTCTATGTGATGACCGGTAAGACCATTTATCGTCAGATGACCAAGTTCTGGGGCAAGCTATTTGGTATTAACTTTGCGCTGGGGGTAACCACCGGCATCGCCATGGAGTTCCAGTTCGGAACCAACTGGTCGTACTACTCTCACTATGTCGGCGATATTTTCGGTGCGCCTCTGGCAATAGAAGCCTTGATGGCGTTCTTCCTTGAATCGACGCTGGTCGGGCTATTCTTCTTTGGCTGGGATCGGCTGTCGAAAGAGAAGCATCTAGCGGTTACCTGGCTCATGGCGTTGGCAACCAATATGTCAGCCTTATGGATTCTGGTGGCTAATGGCTGGATGCAGCATCCTGTCGGCTCTGAGCTTAACCTTGCCACCATGCGCATGGAGTTGGTCAGCTTTGCGGAGGTGCTGCTCAATCCCGTCGCCCAAGTCAAATTTGTGCATACCGTGTCAGCGGGGTACGTCACCGGCGCGGTGTTTGTGCTAGCGATTTCAAGCTGGTACTTGCTCAAGGGCCGCGAGGTTGCCTTTGCTCGACGCAGCTTCGCTATTGCGTCTGCCTTTGGTTTGGCCAGTGCGCTGTCGGTGATTGTCCTCGGTGACGAGTCCGGCTATGAGCTGGGGGACGTGCAGAAGGTCAAGCTGGCCGCCATTGAGGCTGAATGGCAAACCCATCCCGCGCCGGCTGCCTTCACACTCTTTGGGCTCCCCAACGAGTCGAAACAGCACACCGACTTTGCCATCCGCATACCTGGCGTGATGGGTTTGATCGCCACGCGCTCGCTGGATACCGAAGTGATGGGTATTCGCGAGCTTAAGGAAGAGCACCGCGAACGCATCGTCAACGGCCAGGAAGCCTACGCTCTCATGCAGCGCCTGCGCAGTGGTGAGGAGCGCGATGGGGATCAGGCCCGGTTCGAAGCAGTGCGCAGCGATCTAGGCTATGGGCTACTGCTTAGCGCCTATAGCGACGATGTAGCCAATGCGACCACAGCCGAAATTAACCAAGCCGTAGAGGCGTCGATCCCCAAGGTTTGGCCGCTTTTCTGGTCTTTTCGGGCCATGGTCGCCGCGGGTTTTAGCATGCTGCTGCTGTTCGCACTGGCCTTCTGGCATAGCGTACGTCGTCAGCCAGAGAAGTCCCCGTGGCTACTTCGCTTTGCGCTGTTCAGCCTACCGCTACCCTGGATTGCCTCTGAAGCAGGCTGGTTCGTGGCTGAATATGGACGCCAGCCCTGGGCCATCGGCGAGATCCTACCGGTGCACCTAGCTATTTCCAGCCTAACGTCCGAACAGGTGCTCACTACTCTGATTGCCATCGGCATCCTCTACACCACCTTCGTCATTATCGAAATGTGGTTGATGCAGCACTTTGCCCGCAAGGGCCCCTCCGGCAGCGGTTACCTGGATGAGGAAACCGACGCTGACTATCCACTCCCAACCCCCACACGGGAGGCATGATGATGGACTACGAAACACTTAGGTTTGTCTGGTGGGTGCTGATTGGCGTGCTGTTGATAGGCTTTGCGGTCACCGATGGGTTTGATATGGGCGTTGCCACCTTGCTCAAAATAGTCGGGCATGGCGACGAGGAGCGCCGGGTGATGATCAACTCCATGGCGCCTCACTGGGATGGCAATCAGGTCTGGCTGGTGACTGCCGGGGGCGCACTATTTGCCGCCTGGCCGCCGGTTTACGCGGCAGCTTTCAACGGCTTCTATTTCGCCTTGATGCTGACGCTGTTTGCGCTTTTCCTGCGTCCCCTAGCGTTCGATTATCGCTCCAAGCTGGAAAACTCCACCTGGCGCAGTCGCTGGGACTGGGGGTTGACGATCGGCTCCGCCGTTCCTGCACTGATCTTTGGTGTTGCCTTTGGCAACCTTCTTCAGGGTGTGCCCTTCCAGTTCGATGACTATCTGCGCTTGGAGTATCAGGGTGGTTTGCTAGGCCTATTGAACCCCTTTGCACTATTGGCCGGGCTTTTGAGTCTGTTGATGTTCGTCACCCATGGAGCAGCTTGGCTGCAGCTTAAAACCGAGGGCGAACTGCGCAGCCGTAGTGCGGCCATCGGCAGCCTGACAGCGCTGGTATGCGCGGCACTGTTCGTGCTGGGTGGGGTGTGGCTGCTCCTGGGCATTGATGGCTACCAAGTGACTAGCGTCATCGACACCCAGGGGTACAACGATACCACCGGTAAAGTCGTGGCGGTGAGTGCTGGCGGCTGGATGACCAACTACAGCCGCTTCCCGCTGTTGTGGTTACTGCCAGTACTGGGCGTACTGGGTTTTGTGCTCTGCGCGCTGACCATGAAGCTGGGTCGCCATGCGCTGGCATTTACCAGTTCGGCTGTTGCCATGGCGATGGTGGTGGTCACAACGGGCGTGACGATGTTTCCCTTCGTGATGCCGTCGTCGCTGAACCCCAATCATAGCCTGACCATGTGGGATGCCACGGCGAGTGAGCTGACGCTCAAAATCATGTTCGTGGTGGTGTGTATCTTCGTGCCGTTGATATTGCTTTATACCGCCTGGAGTTACTGGGTCATGCGCGGTCGTCTGAATGAGCAGTTTATTCGTGATAACGACAAAGCGCTTTACTGAGGAGGGGATCGTATGTGGTATTTCGCCTGGATTTTGGGTGTCACGCTGGCCGCTGCCGTCAGTATTCTTAACGCCATGTGGCTCGAAGTGAATGGCTATGAAGGCGAATCCGAGCATGAGCGGAGCGACTGAAGCCACTGACCCAGCGCAGCGACTGAAGCGATGCCTAGCCCCGCAATGCTGGTGGTTGCGGGGTGCCACGCTGCTGGCAATGATCGGCGTGGTGCTGCTGATTGCTCAGAGTTGGCTGTTGGCCACGCTTTTCCACCATTGGTTACTGCTTTGGCAGGGTAGGGAGTCGACGGGCCATCCGACGGCTTGGCTAGCAGGTCTGGTCATTTGCATCGTGCTACGCCCCTTTCTCCACGCTGGCCGGGAATGGCTGTCTCGTCAGGCCAGTCTGCGTGCCCGTGACGCCTTACGCAGCCAGTTATTAACGCAGCTTGGCCACCTTGGGCCGGTTAGACGTCAGTTTGGCAGTGATGGCGCCTTGGCCACCCAGATGCTGGAGCAGGTGGATGCCTTGGACGGCTACATTAGCCGCTATCGGGTACAGAGCTTGCTGGCGGTGCTAGTGCCCTGCCTGATAGCGGCAGTGGTAGCGCTTTATAGCCCGTTGGCCGCGGGATTGATGCTGATGACCGCGCCATTGGTGCCGCTGTTTATGATCCTGGTGGGGCGTGCTGCTGCGGGGGCCAGTCAGCAGCAGTTCGTCGCCTTGGCGCGTATGGGGGGCCGCTTCCTCGACCTGGTTCGTGGGATGGCGACGCTGCAGCGTCTGGGAGCAACTGACCAAGCAGAGGCCAAGGTCGCCCAGGCAAGTGACGCCTACCGTGTGCGTACCATGCGGGTACTTAGACTCGCCTTTCTATCCAGCGCGGTGCTGGAGTTTTTTGCTGCCTTGGCGATTGCCCTGGTGGCGCTCTACCTTGGCTTGGGGCTACTTGGCCTGTTGCCCTGGGCGAAAGCAGAAGTGCCGGTGCCGTATCAGGGGGCGCTGTTTATTTTACTGCTGGCACCTGAGTTCTACGCGCCGCTGCGCCAATTGGGCAGCGATTATCATGCTCGTGCTGAGGCCGTCGGTGCCATGCAGGTGTTGACGCCGCTGCTGGATGCTAACACTTGGCAACCCCAAGGGGCGCCGCTATTTCCGGTAGTGGACAGCGCTGAGCCCCTGGCCTTGGCATGTTGCGAACTGAGTGTTAGCGGTGAGGGCGGGCGCCTGCGTCTGGCCCCACTTAACCTGACGCTGGCCGCGGGCGAACGGCTGCTAGTGCAGGGGGAAAGCGGGGTGGGCAAATCGAGCCTGTTGCAAGCCCTGCTGGGATTTACCGCCTACCAGGGCAACCTGAAGGCGAATGGTCGCGAGCTTTCCCAGTGGTCTCGCATCGCTTGGCAAGGCCAGCTTGGCTACCTGAGTCAGCAACCGCCGATACAGTCTGGCAGCGTTGGGGAAAACCTACGCCTGGCGGGCCCGGATAAAACAGATGAAGAGCTTGTTGAGGTTCTGACCCTGGTCGGGCTCTGGCCGATTTTACAGCGCGGTAATGGGCTTGCCACGCAGTTGGGCGAGCGCGGACAGGGGCTCTCCGGTGGCCAGCTACAACGTTTGGGATTGGCGCAGTTGCTACTTCGCGATGCTGCGCTATGGCTCTTCGATGAGCCCACGGCGCATCTCGATCCAGATGCCGCTTGGCAACTCAATACATTGATCGGAAAGCTTAGCCGCGGGCGTAGTGTGATCATCGTCAGTCACGAGTCGGCGGGGTTGGAGTGGGTTGACCGCGCAATAGAGCTGACATCAAGAGAGGCCATGGCATGCTGCGGCTAAACAAGACACCTTCTGCGGAACAGCCTGCCAACATCCGGCTGCGTGATTTGCTGCTGCTTCGGCGTGGCGGCTGGTCGCTGGCGTTCTTGCTAGGCGCCGCTACGCTGCTGGCTGTGATTGGCTTGCTGGCTATCTCGGGTTGGTTTATTACCGCGGCTGCAGTTGCCGGTACGATGACGGCGACCGCCTTCGGTTTCGACTATTTTCGCCCTGCAGCGCTGATTCGGCTGTGTGCCATCGTTCGCACGGCCGGGCGCTATGGTGAGCGCCTAGCCTCACATGATGCCGCGCTGGGATTGCTCAAGGATCTGCGCTGTCGATTTTTTGTGGCATTGGGGCAAAAACCGTTGCAGGTGGATTCCCACTCATCCCTCACTTCCTGTCACACCACGGCCAGCACCATGCATCGGCTGGTCACCGATATTGACCAGCTGGATCAGGTTGTATTGCGGGCGCTACTACCCTGGGGGTGGGCCGGGCTAATGGCGATGGTCGTTATGGCAGGCCTTTACTGGCTAAGTGACCCACTGTTATGGGCCGCGATGCCGGGGTTGCTGGTGGCTTGGCTGGGATTGCCGCTGCTGGCGTTATGGCGCGGTATTGGTCAGGCCCGGCAGAGTGCCGAGTTTGCCGAGCGCCGCCGCATGGCGCTGATCGAACCTTTGCCGTCGATTACCTCACTGGTGCTGTGGGGACGATGGGCGGAGATGGCGCAAAGAGTGAAGTATTGTGATGCTGCCTACCTGGCGCATCAGGAACGCCAATTACTGCTTGCCAGCCTGACCACGGCGTTGCAGCAGGTGGCGCTGGGTATGAGCATCGTTGGCGTGCTATGGCAGGCAGAGGCACTGTTAGCGGCCAGTTTGTTGACGGTGCCAATGCTGTTGGCGGCGATTTTAGCGATCCTGGCATTAGGGGAAATACTGGCACCGCTGACAGCTAGTTTTCTTGCTTTGGGCGCGAGCCTTGCCGCCCGGGATCGTCTCAATGCTTTGACGGAAACAGCGCCAAAGACGCAAACCGCTACTCAAGAGTCGCAAACCACACCGCTCACCTGGCAGCTAAATATCAGCCAACTAACAGCGCGCCTGCCCGGCGCACTGGTGGGGCCGCAGCGTATAAGCCTGGCATTAACGAGCGGGGAAATACTCTGTTTGCATGGCCCCTCTGGGTGTGGGAAATCGACTCTTTTACAGGTATTGGCCGGTGAGTTGCTGCCGGTGTCCGGGGAGTGTTGGCTTAACGGCTACCCCATTGAGCAGTGGTCGATGAACAGTACCGTCGGCTATCTGCCTCAACAGTGGGATTTGTTCGACATGAGTTTGGCCGAAAACCTACGCCTTGGAGACCGCAATGCCAGTGATAGCCAGCTATGGAGCGTGCTTGATGATCTAGCGCTGGGCACCTGGGCGCGAGGGTTACCCCTGGGGCTGGAGACGCCTTTGGGTGAGTATGGCGCAGCCGTCTCCGGTGGGCAGGCGCGACGTATTGCCCTGGGGCGCGTGCTGCTGGCGCAAAGGCCCATTCTGCTGCTTGATGAGCCGTTAGCCGGGCTTGATGCGGTAACTCGGCGTCATGTCGTCACTAGCCTTGTGCGCCGTGTTCAGCGTGGGATTCTGGTTATTTCTAGCCACGTACCATTAGAGCTGCCTGAAAGTCAGGTGCGTACCTTCTATCTGCATGAAGATGGTCGACCCCGAAGCTTGCCGCCAGTGCCAGCATGTTTAGGCGCGCTATAACGCAAAACACCCGCAGCTGCGGGTGTTTCTAGCCTCTACTTAGGCGATTTTTGTCTAGCGATGTTCTTCCCTTAATGCGGGAAGGGAGGCTTAACGCCAGCCGACGCGATCAAAAATGCGGATCGCTTCAGGGTTGTTTTCACCCAGCACGCTGATGTTCACGTCATCCGTTTTGAAGTTGCCCCAGGATTCCAGCACCGGATCCTTCTTGATGCCTTCAACTACCGGGAACTCATTGTTGCCGGAGGCGAAAATTTCCTGAGCAGTGTCGGAAGAGAGGTACTCTAGGAAGCGAATGGCGTTTTCGCGGTTAGGTGCTCCTTCCACCACACCGGCGCCGCCAATGTTCACGTGAGTGCCGCGGTCATCCTGGTTGGGGAAAATGATACCCACTTTGCGGGCGGCTTCGCGCTCGGCGTCGTCATCAGACTTCAGCAGGCGAACATAGTAGTAGTGATTGGCCACTGCGATGTCACACTCGCCGCTGGCCACGCCCAGAATCTGGTCGGTATCGCCACCTTCCGGATCCCGCGCCATGTTGTTAACCACGCCCTGGGCCCACTCTTCGGCACCCTCTTCGCCATGGTGCTCAATCATCGCGGCGAGCAGCGACTGATTGTAAATATTGTTGGAAGAGCGAATGCATACCTTGCCTTCAAACTGCGGGTCAGCAAGATCTTCGTAGCTAGAGATCTGGCTCGGATCGAAGTTTTCGCGATTATAGAAAATAACCCGGGCACGCTGACTAAAGCCGAACCACAGGCCGTCAGGGTGGCGCATGGCTTCAGGCAGGCGCTCGTTGAGAACGTCCGACTCGACACTTTGGAAGATGCCTTCATCTTCAGCGCGCCAGAGGCGGCCAGCATCGACGGTGAGCATGATGTCAGCAGGGCTGGCCACGCCTTCGCGCTGAATGCGTTCGATCAACTGGTCGGAATCGCCTTCAAGGATGTTGACTTCGATGCCTGTCTCTTCGGTGAACGCATCATAGAGGCGCTCGTCAGAGTCGTAGTGGCGCGCGGAGTAAAGGTTGAGCTCGTCTGCAGCGACCTGACCGGCAAACGTAGCACCCACCATCATCGCTGCCATCGGAGCAACAAAGCGTACGGTTTTCATCAAGTACATCCTTATTTATTGAATGATAATAAGTTACATTATTAACATTGTTATTGAAGCGTTTCATTTGTTCTACGTCAAGAGGAAACGCCTACCCAAAAGGTGGTACGTGCATAACCGGCCAATAAAAAATAGAATGCAAACAACTTACAAATGTACTGAATCCGCGTTTATTCTTCTTGAGGTGCGGCTTGCTCACCTGAAAAGTGCTATTCAGGCAGTGCTAATTAATAGCGGTGATTTATGACAGCAACTCTAAAGGTAATTGAAAGAAGGGATGCTGAGGCAGCAACTCGCTCATCGGCGTTAACCTTGCACAATGTACGCCACGCTTATGATGGCCATACGGTCGTCAAAGGGGTGGACTTAAGCGTTGCTCCGGGCGAAGTGGTCTGCCTATTGGGTCCCTCTGGTTGCGGTAAAACAACGCTACTGCGTATCGCGGCGGGCTTAGAAGCTCTGCAAGAGGGCAGCGTTTCCTTGGAGGATATGTATATTGCAGGCCCGGGGCAGCGTCACGTGCCGCCTGAAAAGCGCAATGTCGGGTTGGCGTTTCAAGACTCGGCTCTTTTCCCCCACTTAACTGTTTTGGAGAATGTCACCTTTGGGCTTAAACATTTAGCCTCTCGCGAGCGTCGAGAGCGGGCGGCCAAGCTGCTGGAGCAGTTGGGTATGGCCGCGTATATCGATGTTTACCCGCACATGCTTTCAGGTGGGCAACAGCAGCGGGTGGCCCTGGCACGAGCGCTGGCGCCATCTCCGCGCTTAATGCTGTTGGATGAACCGTTCTCAAGCCTGGATGCGCGTCTACGCGATCGCATCCGCGACGACACGCTGCACGTGCTGAAAAAAGTCGGCGCGGCGACGCTGTTGGTGACCCATGACCCCGAAGAGGCCATGTTTATGGCCGATCGCATCGCGCTGATGCGGGACGGACGGATCGTCCAAACGGGAACGCCACGAGAGCTTTACTGCGCCCCTCAAGACCCTTTTGTCGTGACCTTTTTTGGTGATGTCAATGAGCTGCAGGGCAAGGTGCATAATGGCGCGGTGAACACGCCAGTGGGGCGGGTGCCGGCCGGTGGGCTAGCGGAAGGCAGCGACGCACAGGTCATGATTCGGCCTGAGGCGCTGCGGATTGTTGAACGTGAACTGCCTGCGGATGAGCACCGCCATAGTCATGTGGTAATGGCGAAGCTGCTGGGCCGTACCAGCCTTCTGCACCTGTGTGCTCATGGTGAAAACGGTCTTGAGGCCCACCTGCACGCCCGTGTACCAGGGGTGTTTTTACCCGCTGAGGGGCAGCCGGTGGATATTCACCTCGACCTTTCCCAGGTGTTTGTTTTCCCGCTCAAACCTTAGGATTTAGCCCCGGGTCGTGAGCGGCGCATGGCCATGCTAAGCAGAATAACCGGCAGGATGCCCACTACCACAATGGCCAATGACGACGTCGATGCTTCGGCCAACCGCTCGTCAGAGGCGAGGTTATGCGCCCGCACGGCCAAAGTGTCGAAGTTGAAGGGGCGCAGGATAATTGTCGCGGGCAGCTCCTTCATGACGTCAACGAAGACTAAAATTCCTGCCGCCAACAGGCTGCTGCGCATCATTGGCGTATGAATGTGGCGCAGCGTGCCCCCCGCCGTTTGGCCCAGGGTACGCGAGGCGGCATCCATGCTGGGTGTCACTTTGCCTAAGCTCGCCTCAACGGCATTGAACGAGACGGCTAAAAAGCGCACGACATAGGCGTATAACAAAATAAATGCCGACCCACTGAAGACCAAGCCAACGATGTACTCATAGTGATTATTCAGCCAGGTGTTGAGGGCGTTATCCAGCCAGGCAAACGGAATCAGAATACCCACCGCCACTACCGAACCGGGAATCGCGTAGCCCATAGAGGCGACTCGAGAAGCCACTCGCGCAAACGTCGTATCGTGCATGCGCACGCCGTAACTCAGCACAACGGCCAAGCCGACGGCGATCACCGCGGCCACCGTTGCCAGCCCCAGGCTATTCCAGGCGTAGCCGATAAAGCGTGAGCCCCACAGCGAATCGCCCCCTTGCAAGGCTAAATTGAGCAGAATTCCGCTGGGCAGTAAAAAGCCCACCAGTACCGGCACCAGGCAGGCTAGTGTCGCCGCTGCAGCGCGCCAGCCGTTCAATACGTATTCGGGCAACTGCTGATAGCGATTGGTGGTGTGGAAATAGCGGCGCTTACCCCGTGACCAGCGTTCCAGCAGCACTAGCACAATCACGAAGGTGAGCAGGCACGCTGCCAGCTGCGCCGCCGCTACCTGTTCACCCATGCCAAACCAGGTGCGATAGATACCGGTGGTAAAGGTATCGACGCCGAAGAACTGAACCGCCCCAAACTCGTTAAGTGTTTCCATCAGCACCAGCGATACCCCACCCACCAGCGCCGGACGTGCCAACGGTACGGCGACGCTGGCAAACAGTTTCCAGGGGCCGCGGCCGAGGGTGCGGCCTACATCCAGCACGCAGACCGACTGTTCTAAAAACGAGGCGCGGGCCAGCAGATAGACGTAAGGGTAGAGCACCAGGGTAATCACCGTTGCTGCGCCACCCAGGGAGCGAATGTTAGGAAAGTAGTAATCGCCATACCCCCAGCCAAACGTCTCGCGTAGCAGGCTTTGTAACGGCCCAGCAAATTGGAGAAAGTCGGTGTAAGCGTAGGCGATAACGTAGGTGGGTACGGCTAACGGCAGCAGTAGCGCCCACTCGAATAGCCGCTTGCCGGGAAAGCGGCACATCACCACCAGCCAGGCCGTCCCTGTGCCTATGATCAGCGTGCCGAGTCCTACGGTCACAACGAGCCAGAAGGTGTTGTTTAAATAGCGGCCAAGTACGGTGCTGGCCAAGTGTTGCCAAACGCCGTCGGTGGGCATCGCGATATGGGCAAATACCACCAGCACAGGCAGCGCTACGACGAGCGCCACTGCGATCAGGGCAATTGACCAGGGGCTAGCGCGACGGCTAAGCGAAGAGGAGAAGGCGAATAGCCCGCGATAGCTGGATCTGAGCAAGCGAACACTCCTTGCCTTGACTAAAAGCAGTAATAGAAAACCGGAAAGTAGCGCAGCACACGTAATGCGAAACTCAATACGAAATAGTGACGGGCGTGAATAGTAGCACTGGCGCTGCGCTGCTGCAGCTTTGCAGGCGGGTAGGCGGTGCAAAAAAGCCCGCCGAAGCGGGCCATAATGGTTGCACGTTAAGCTTTAAGTTCAGAGGGCCTAGTAACCACCCAACAGCATTCTAGGCAGGCCGGTAATCAACCAGGGGAAGAACGCCATTAGCGTACACGCTAGTAGTATCAAAGCGACGAAAGGCACTACCGCTTTGTACAGGTCGACGATTTCGACCCCGGGGGGAGCCACGCCTTTTAAGTAAAACAGCGCATAGCCAAAGGGCGGAGTCAGGAATGAGGTTTGTAGCACTACTGCCACCATCACCACGAACCAGAGTATATCCACGCCCATGGTTTCGACGATGGGCAGCATGATCGGGAAGCTCAGCAGCACGATGCCGGTCCAATCCAGGAACATGCCCAGGATAAATACCAGGAAGAGCATTAGGATCAGCGCGCCAACGGTGCCGCCAGGCATGGCCAGAACAAAGTCGCTTATCACGGTCATGCCGCCGCCAATCGAGAATACCCCGGTAAAGGCTGTTGCCCCAACCAGTACCAACATCACCATAGTGGTGGTTTTACCCGCCTCAATAAGCGTGTGATAGCAGGTCGATAATTTACGATCACCGAAAATCAAAAACAGTAAGAAGGCGATAAACACACCAATCGCTGAAGCTTCAGTGGCAGTCGCTACCCCTGTGAATAGTGCGCCCAGTACGCCAAGAATCAGCGTCATCGGCGGCACTACATACTTCCCCAGCATGATCAGCAGCTGTTTAGTACTAACTTCTGCGCGCTCTTCTGCAGGCACTTTCGGGCCATAGCTGGGTTTCAGCCAGCAGATCACCAGCACATACAGAGCGTACATTACACCGAGCAGTAAGCCGGGTATTAGCGCGCCCGCAAATAGTGCGCCCACGGAAACCGGTGAGTAGCTAGCCATTAAAATCAGCATGATGCTAGGCGGAATCAGAATGCCCAAACAGCCGCTGGCCATGATGACACCGGCGCTTAGCTCTTTGTTGTAGCCATACTTTAGCATTGGCACCAAGGCAATCATGCCCATGACGGCAATGGAGGCTCCAACGATGCCGGTAGTTGCCGCCAGTAGCACTGACACAACTACAACGGTAAGCGCAAGCCCGCCCCTAAGGTTGGCTAGCAGTAGCCGCATAGCATCAAACATTTTTTCGGTAACGCCCGAGTCGTTAAGAAAGCGCGCCATCAAAATAAACAGCGGAATAGCGACCAGGACATAGTTATCCATCGCGTTGCCATAGACATTGTTAATAATGATTCCAAGTGTGTTGGTACCTGGCCCTAGATAGGCGCCTATTACCGCCATTCCACCGAGAACGAAGGCCAGCGGGTGGCCCATAAACAGGCCGACTAACAGCCCCCCAAACATGACCAGGGTCAGTAGTTCTGCGCTCATGCGGTCTCCTCCTCACGAAGCTGCATGATGGCGCGCAGCACAATAGCGATCGCTTGTAACAGAATAAGCGCTGCTGCCACTACAATGACCCCTTTTACCGGGTAAACGGGAATAGCGACCATGCCGTAGGTGGTTTCGCCACGACTGAACGAGCGCTCAAAAAAGCTCCAGCCGTAGGTTAGCAACAGCCAAATAAACGGAACAAAGAACACCAAGTAGCTGATTAGCTCTAAAACTGCCTGCTTTTTGCGCGACAGTAATCGTTTCAACACGTCGACTTCCACATGCGCATGGTGGCGTAGCCCATAAGCGGCCATCAGCATAAAGTGAGCGCCAAATAACATTTTGGTGACATCAAATGCCCAGTCGCTTGGCCGACCAAAGAAAAAGCGGGACACTATGTCGTACAGCACTATCAGGGTGATGATGGCAATTAAAGGCGCAATAATGCGGCCAAACAGCTCGTTAATCGCATCGATCGCCTTGGCAATCGCATTCATGGAAACTCTCCACAGCCCAAAACCAACCGCCCCAGAGTAGCTGGGGCGGTACCTAAACGCCTTACAGGCAGGCTTCGATCTCTTCTAGTGAAGGCAGATTGTCGATAGTGCGGGTCATATTGAACGGTGCCGTCACATCACGCCAAGGGGCATACTCCTGCATATAAGTAATCATTGAGTGGTACACTTTTGCGTGATCGGAGTCTTCACACGCGCCCCGCAAGATGACTTCGTTAGTCACGTCTTGAATGCGGGCCAAGTCTTCTTCGGAGAACTGATTGATTGTCACGCCCGCGTCAATAAACTTCTGCGTGGCTGCGGCTGATTCGTGCTCAGACCAAGAAAGCGACCAAGCCATCGTCGCTTTCGAAGCGATTTTTAGTGTTTCCTGGGTCTCTTCGGAAAGGGCATCCCAGGCATCTTTGTTGATCATAACGCCGAAGACGCTGGCCGACTGGTGCCAGCCGGGCGTTGCCCAATA
The DNA here is from genome assembly GCF_020595105.1 of Halomonas sp. FeN2. Lineage (NCBI taxonomy): Bacteria > Pseudomonadati > Pseudomonadota > Gammaproteobacteria > Oceanospirillales > Halomonadaceae > Halomonas > Halomonas sp. FeN2. The sequence goes on along the minus strand of NZ_CP074200.1, from coordinate 1,449,218 downwards.
GTCGGCCACTTCCGCAAAGCCCGCGTTGAAGTCTACGCCGGGCGTGGAGAACTCACCGGCATCGATAACGCCGCGCTCAATGGCTTGGTACACTTCGCCACCCGCCAGGGTGACCTGCGAACCGCCCAGTTCTTCAAGCACACGTCCCTGGTCGCGTCCCGAAAGACGCAGACGTTTGCCCTCTAGGTCGGCGATGCTTTCGATCGGTGTTCGGCCCATAAAGCCGGATTCATTGTTAGTAACACCGTAGGGCAGGTACACCATATTGTACTGGCCATAGATCTCCTGATAGAGCTCAAAACCGCCCCACTGCTGGATCCAGTTCATATAATCCACGGCATTAAACAGGCTGGTGGTGGTCGCCAGAGGTGAGAAAGCCGGGTTTAAACCTGCCCAGTAACCGGGCCAATCGCCAGAGGCTTGAATAGCACCTGTTTCGGTGGCATCGAACACTTCAGTGCCGGGCATTAGCGTGCCGCCGGCACGGAAGTTGATCTGCAGCTCTTCGCCCGCCAGTTTATTGACCAGCTCCACCCAGTGCTGGTCAATCTTGATCAGATCAAGGTTTTCCGGCCAGGTGGTGGTCATTGTCCACTGTTCTTGTGCTTGTGCGGTGGTTGTTAGAGTCGCTAAGGCAATACCAGCGGCGAGGCCAGTGAGGGCAAATTTGGTCATTTTTTTCATGATGTATTTCCTGGTTTGGCGTGTGGCGTTATTAGTGTTGGTTACCTGAAGTCAGGAAAGTGCAGCGCCACTGGGTTACGTTTACGTAAACAAGTATTTTGGCGCTTCAGAGCTAAATTAGCACATCAACCCCGCTGCGGTGCAATATCAGTAATGTAAGAGATTTCAGTCATGGGTTTGTATAGAAAAACTTTATAAAAATAATTAAAACAAATCGTTATGTGTATTTTTTAGCGTCAAGGAGAGTGGCTAAGTAGCTCGAAAACGTTGAAAGGAGTTAAATTGTTCAACCAAAGTTGTAAGCATAAGGCACGCGATAAGACGCTCACCAGCACACTGACACATTTAAAAGGGTAACGTGATGGGAAGCAGTCGCTCTGAAATGGAGAGTCATTTGCTAAATACCCCTGTGCTAGCGAATAAATCGCAAGAGCGGATGGTGGTGGCGCTGGTTCATCATGCCCAGCGCTTAGCCCGCCGCCATTGGCGCCAGCTAGTGTGGCTAAGCGGCGATGCCGAGCAGTGCCAGTCCATTGCGCAGGCTTTATGGCAAGTCCACGCCTGGAGTGCGCCGTTATGGGTGGGAGATGAGCACCTTTCGCCACGCAAGGCACGCACGCGCCTGGGTGCAGAGCATCAGTTGGTAGTGCTCGACACCCACGGCACCGGGTTTGATCCCGAAGCCTTGGGGGCATTGTCGGGAACGCTCACCGCCGGAGGTTTGCTGGTATTGCTTACCCCGCAGCCGTGGGGGAAGTCACCAGATCCGGACTACGTACGCTTTGCTGATCATCCTTGGCACTGGTCAGAGCTGAGCTGTCACTACCTGGCGCGCTTGGTGCGTCATCTGCAGGCCGCGCCTCAGATAGTGCGCTGGCGGGCTGACCAGGCGCTGTATCTGCCTCGATTGCCTGTGTGCAAAGCAGGCGAAACCGCAAGTGGCGATAGCGACTGCCTGACCTCAGATCAAGCTTACGCAGTGAAACAGCTGGTTGGTTTAAAGCGCCGCCGTCCGTTGGTCATAACCGCTGATCGTGGGCGTGGCAAAAGCGCCGCGCTGGGTATTGCCTGCGCTCGGCTGCTAACCCGCAAAGCCCAACGAGTAGTGCTCACCGCGCCGCGGCTGAGTGCGGTGGAGAGCGTGTTCGAGCGGGTAGCGGCACTTTGCCCGGACGGCCGTCGCACTGCCCCAGGCCAGTTTGTGCTGGCCCAGGGCAGCGAACTGATTTTTTTACCCCCGGATGTTCTCACCGAGCAGATTACCGCCCAGCAGCAGGGCGGTGATGGCAGTTATCTAATGGTCGATGAGGCGGCGGCGATTCCCGCGGCGCTGCTGGGCCAGTGGCTCGCCGCTTTTCCGCGTATTGCTTTTGCCACCACGGTGCATGGCTATGAGGGGTCGGGGAGAGGTTTCGCCTTGCGCTTTCGCGCTACCCTTGATCGCCTGACGCCCCAGTGGAAAGCGCTAACGCTTAACGCGCCCATTCGCTGGCGCAGCGGCGACCCGTTGGAAGCTCTGGTCAATCAACTGCTGTTGTTAAAAGCACCGCTGCCCAGCGCTCAGACGGATGGCGGAGCAGTGGCAGCCAAGGTGATTGATCGAGCTCGGCTCGCCCATCAAGACGCTATGTTGGAGAAGCTGTTTGGGCTGCTGGTACAGTCCCACTACCGCACTTCACCCAATGACCTGCGCCAACTACTTGACGGCCCAGGGACTCAGCTACGCATGATTGAGCAGGCAGGCGAGCCTCAAGCGGTATTGGTTACCCGTGAAGAGGGCGGCTTTGAGCCAGCCCTCGCCGACCTGGTCGCCCGCGGTGAACGACGCCCTCAGGGGCATTTGTTGGCGCAATCACTGGCGACCCACGTCGGTAGCCGCGAAGCACTGACCGCTCGCTGGCGGCGGGTAGTGCGTATAGCGACCCACCCCGAACGGCGTCGCCAAGGCTTGGGGCAAACGTTGCTAGACGAGGATATGGCCGCTGCCAAACAGCAAGGCGTGGCACTTTATGGTGCGACCTTTGGCGCTGAAGCGTCACTGCTGCGTTTTTGGCTGGCGCTGGGTTTTACGCCGGTACGTTTAGGGATGACCCGGGAGACGTCCACCGGTGAGTTTGCCGTTATGGTGGCCAAAGCGCTGACTTCGGAGGGCGAGGCGGTGCTTGGGGATCTCCGTGAGCGCTTTCAGATGGCGCTTCCAGCTCTGTTGGCCTTTGAGCTGAAAGCGCTGCCCGCTGAGGTGCTCGTAGTGCTGCTGGCTCAAATGCCGAGCATGCCACTGAGTGACCGAGAGTGTCAGGATATTGAGGACGTAGCGACCGCCCATCGCGACCCAGCTCTTGCCCGCCCAGCTCTGCAAGCCTTGGCCCGCGTAGCCAGCCACCGTGCTTTAACTGAGCCACAACAGCAGGCGCATCAACAGTTATCTGCCTGGGCGTTTCAAAATATCGCCTTAGCAAATGCTCACAATGACGCCATGAAAGCCCTACGCCTCGCTGTTAATAGTCTCATTGAGGTAAAGTAGCCCGGTTACCGATAACGAAGAGTCTTTATGAACGCACATCTTGACGCGCTTGAGCCTTCCTTGGTTTGGCGCCACTTTCGAACGCTTTGTAACACGCCGCGCCCCTCTGGGCATGAGGCGGCACTCGTCGCTACCCTCGAAAGCTGGGCCGATGCCCAAGGCCTCGCCCACGACCGGGATACCTTCGGTAATTTACGTCTGCGTAAACCGGCCTCTCCCGGCTGTGAACAGGCTCCGGGCGTGGTACTCCAGGGTCATCTGGACATGGTGGCCCAGGCCAACAGCGATCATGCGCACGACTTTACCCGTGACCCGATCGCTACCTATGTCGCCGACGGCTGGTTGCACGCCGAGGGCACCACCTTGGGCGCCGACAATGGGATGGGCGTGGCGGCGATTCTCGCCGTGCTGGAAGACCCTGATTTACGCCACGGGCCGCTGGAAGCGCTGTTCACTCTGGAGGAGGAGACCTCGATGGGCGGCGCGCTGAACCTGGCTGAGGACTGGCTCGAAGGCTCGCTGCTACTCAACCTGGATAGCGAAGATCGGGGGCAGGTTTATATTGGCTGCGCAGGTGGGGCTGATGTTGAAGTTGATGCCCAACTGCCCAGCGCTGCTGCTGGCGACCATGAGCAGGTGATCGAAATCACCTTGACCGGCCTGAAGGGCGGCCATTCCGGAGCGGATATCCATAAGCCGCTGGGTAACGCCAACCGGTTGTTGGTCAGAGTGCTGCGTTCGCTGGAGGCCTTTGATGCGCGCTTGATTAGCTACCATGGTGGCACCTTGCGCAATGCAATCCCCAGAGAAGCCTTTGCCCAGGTGGCGCTGCCCGCCGATGAAGTGGATGCGGCCATGGTGGCTATCGCCGGGCTGGAAACGATTCTGTTAAGAGAGTTAGGCAGTGGCGACAGCGGCCTTAAAGTTAGCGCCCAACGTCTGACTGAGATACCCGACGCGGAGCCGCTAACCTTGGACGCCAGCGTTATGTTGCTGGCCGCGCTTCACGCGGCCCCCTGTGGCGTCGAACGGATGAGTGCGGATGTGCCAGGCGTGGTGGAAACCTCCAATAACCTGGGCGTACTAAGTCTGGAGAATGGGCGGTTGCACCTTTGTGCACTGGTACGCTCACTCCACGACAGTGCAGTGATGGCCATGGCGGATCGCTTTCAAGCGCTGTTTGGATTGATCGGCGCACGGGTAAAAGTGGAAAACGGCTACCCCGGTTGGGCGCCGAATCCGAACGGCGAGCTTCTAGCGACCTTTAAAGCCCGCCATGCGGCGCTGCTGGGCCGTGAGCCGGAGGTGAAGGTGATACATGCGGGGCTCGAGTGTGGCATTCTTGGCAGCAAATACCCGCATTTGGAGATGATATCCTTTGGCCCGCTGATTCGCGGCGCTCACTCGCCGGATGAGCGGGTGGAGATAGCCTCTGTGGCGGAGTTTTGGTCAATGCTGCGGGCGCTGATTGAAGATCTTGCCGATCAGCGTTAATCCTCCCGCGCGAATACCAAAGCGGCACCTCGACGGTGCCGCTTTTACATCAAAACATGACGCTTACTTGCTTAAATAGGCGTTGAGCATCCAGATGGTTTTTTCCTGCTCGCGGATGTAGTCACCGGCTTGCGCCGCGGTGCCTTCATCGTCGGCGTCAGACGCTAGCGCCAGCAGTTCACGCTGTAGTTCAATGATCGTTTGGTAGCCTTTCAGCACGCCTTTGACGCAGGTGGTGCCGTCGTGAACGTCTTTATCTTCCTGAATACGTGACAGCGTTACGTAGTCGCTGTAGGCGTGTACCGGCTTGTGACCCAGGGTCAGAATACGCTCGGCAACCTCGTCCACTTTGGTCAGCAGGTCGGTATAGAACTCTTCAAACTTGGCGTGCAGCTCGAAAAAGTCGCTACCGCGAACATTCCAGTGGTAGCCGCGCACGTTCATATAGAAAATTTGGTAGTTGGCCAGCAGGTGGTTGAGCTTTTCGGCGAGTTGACTAGCGCTTCCTTCGTGTAGACCAATGCTATTGGTGTCAGTCATATCCTGCTTCCTCTTTATGCCGCAGTGTTTATGTCACAGTAGGCGGCGGTTGATGCGTGTTTCCAGAATAGGGTGTCATTGGGGCGATGCAAAACAAGTTTTTTGCATCGCTGCCATAGAGCTTTGACATTAGCGCTTTGACATTAGCGCTTTGACATTAGGCCGCTGTCGTTACCTTTTGCTAATTTAATAGATGCTGGCGGCAAGAGCTTTTTTCAAGGTCTACATAGATTTCAAGGTCTGTGCACCCACAGCCGAAGCAGGCTTTCACAGCGTGCTTCCAGTAGCTCAGCGGTGCGCGGTAGCGCATCGGCTAGCGTCATGGGGCCATCGGCTAACGCGAAAGCGGCGGTGACGCCTTCATCAAAACAGGCTTGCCAGCCGTCTCCTAGGCTGCCTGCCAGCACAATGACGGGTTTGCGAAGACGCTTGGCGGCACGGGAGACGCCAATGGGCGTTTTACCCGCCAGGCTCTGTCCATCCAAACGGCCTTCGCCGGTAATCACCAGGTCGGCGCGGGCCAAGAGCGACGCCATGTCGGCCTGCTGCATAATCATCTCAATGCCGGGCTTTAGCGTGGCATTTAAAAAAGCCTTGGCCGCAAACCCCATGCCACCCGCCGCCCCTGCGCCTGGTAGCGTTCGATAATCATCGCCTAATGCATGAGCGCTGATATCGGCGAAGTGACCAAGCGCACGATCCAACTGCTCGACTTCTTCAGGCGATGCCCCTTTTTGCGGACCAAATACCGCGCTGGCACCGCGCTCGCCCAGCAGTGGGTTGTCTACATCAACGGCGGCTTCCAGGGTAAGCTTGGCTAATCGCGGGTCTAGCCCGTTGAGCTCTAAGCTAGCCAATTGGTTTAGCGCCGCGCCGCCGGGGGGGAGCTGTTCGCCGTGTTGATCTAAAAAGCGCGCACCTAGTGCCTGCAGCATACCGGCACCGCCGTCATTGGTAGCGCTGCCGCCAAGCAGCAAAAGCGCTTTTTCAGCGCCTTGATCCAGGGCCGCTAACAGCAGCTCTCCCACCCCGACCGTGGAAGTGTGGAGGGCATTGCGCTCATCAATCTCAAGATGCTGTAAGCCACTGGCTTCTGCCAGCTCAATAAACGCGGTACGCTTGTCGCTCAGCCAGCCCCAGGCCGCTTGACGTGGACGACCCAGGGCGTCTTGAACGTTTAGCTGGCGCCGCTCGGCGCCGGTGGCGGCGATCAGTGCGTCTAAACTGCCTTCGCCGCCGTCAGCTAAAGGGCAGACCTGAACTTGCGCCTCAGGTTTAGCTCGCTGTACGCCCCGCGCCATGGCGGCCGCGGCGTCTTGGGCGCTTAGTGCATCTTTGAAGCTGTCGGGGCAAAGCAAAACATTCATTAGCACGATCTCCGCAAAACGGTGTCTTCAAGACGGTGTCTTCATTACCCTACAATGTCAGTTAAGTATGACCACCTTTGGCGAGCTTAGCGCGCTAGACTGCGCCAAACCAGCGACCTCGCCCATTAGAGGGACTAACATGAAGTCGATTCCTATTAGCTTCACCTGCTTGTTGGCGCTTGCTGGCTGTCAAGTGGTTCCTGATCGCTTGCCGCAAGCAGAACCAGCGCCTGCGGCCTCGTGCTATTTTCCCGCCACCCATGAACGGGCGCTAGAAGCCAGCGTTGAGGTGCTCACTGAATGGGGGTTTACTCTGAACTCTACCGATACCTCCCTGGGCTTGATCAGCGCCAGCCGTGAACGGCCACTGCACGGTTATTATGATCCTTACGATGATGCTTACAGCTTTGGTCATGGAATGCGCCTGTTTGGTGGTTTGGGCATAGGGCGCGGTGGTTCCGGTGTCGGTTTTGGCATCGGGGGGATTGGTTATGGCGGTGGCGTGGGCCAGCAGCCGGTGGAGGTGGAGCGTGTATCGCTATTGGTGGACGACACGCATATTCGTATATCCCGAGACATCCGCCGCTTCGATCACTGGGGGGATCTGCGTGAATCCTACAGTGCCAGCAACGACGATTTTTGTCAGCGCTTTCAAACCAGCTTTACGCAAACGGTACCTGCGACCGGGAGGCCGTTATGAAAATTCGCCACTGGTTGTTAATGGTGCTACTGGGAGGATTGGCTGGCTGCGCGACGACAACGCCTTTGGAACCCCGTGAATTGGTTTACGCTACCTCTTCAGAGGAAACCTTTCGCGAAGCCGTGGAATTGATGGTAGAGCAGGGCTATGTGGTACGCCATGCGGATCTGTCCTTGGGGCGCGCCGAGGCATCGCTTGCCCGTTGGCCTGAGTACCGCCTGCAGTTGCAGGTGAGTGAAGAGGGCAGTGGCAGCCGCGTGCGCGTGTCGGCGCTGAAGGGGAGTCAACCCTTGCCGCCCTATTTGCTCGATCCTTGGCTTGTCGCCTTGCAGCATAAGCTGGGGGTCGCACCATGAAGTGGGCAGGTAGCGCAGTCGCCGTTTGCTTGGGCATGAGTAGCCTTGTGGTTAGTCCCGATGCCCGTGCCCACCCTCACGGCTGGATCGACCTGAGTGTGCGGGTCATCACCGATGATCAGGGCATGGTGAGTGGCCTGCATCAAACCTGGCGGATGGATCCTTTCTACAGTCTGGTCGTTTTTGAAGAGCTACAGCAGGTGGAAAACGCCAGTCTAGAAGAGGGGCTTGATCAGCTTGGTAAAGAGATTCGCGATAATCTTGCCGGGCAGCACTATTTAACCGAAGTGAATATAAACGGGGAACGCCAGGCATTGGGCGAGGTAAGCGAATATACCGCCATGGAGCGGGATGGACGGCTAACCTTTATGTTTATCCTGCCGCTGGAAAGTCCCCAGGCGCTGAATGACGCTCTGCTTACGTACCAAGTGTTTGACTCCACCTACTACATCGAAGTGGTGCACGAGGAGGAGGGTGGTCAGCCACGGGATGATGCGCTGATTCTTCACGGTGAACCTAGTTGCGAGTTGTCTATTCTCCCCGCTGACCCCGACCCTGAGCTGGTGATGCAAGCGGCGCTGCTCGATAAAGATGAGAGTGGTGAGCCCGGCTTGGGGCGCTATTTTGCCGAAACCGGCCAAGTTGATTGTCGCTAGGCGCTGTTCGAAAACAGGCGGTGCCGTGTTATGTTATTTCCATGTTACCTTATAACAACTTCTCGATGGAGCGGTTAGATGTCCTTAACACGACCCTTTACACGTCAGTTAGGGTTAATGCTGGGCCTGCTGCTAGTCGCGGCGGTGCTCATCATGGTTTGGCAAGGTGGGTTTCAGAGCGTGAGCTATCAGTTACTTGGTTGGCAGCGTGATCTGCACCGTTCGCTAACGCTGGCGATTACCGAACTGTCGCGCACCCCCACCATGGCGACATGGGTAAGCCTACTGAGTATCAGCTTCGCCTATGGCGTGTTTCATGCTGCTGGGCCTGGGCATGGTAAAGCCGTCTTGGCGACTTACCTAGCCACCCACGGAGGTGCGGTAAAGCGTGCCTTGGGACTCTCTTTCGCCGCCTCATTACTGCAGGGCGTGACCGCCATTGCACTGGTCGTTGTGCTGGTTTATGGCCTAGGCTGGGTAACCCGGCAGGCCATGGGCAGCGTTGTCTGGGTGGAGCAGGCTAGTTTTTTGCTGGTGGCAGCGTTAGGGGCGTGGCTATGCTGGCGGGCCGTCAAGCAATTGCGGAGAGCCTACCAGCCCGAGCGAGCGGCTCATTCGCACAGCCCAGACCATGAACATAGTCAAGACCATGAACATAATCAAGACCATGAACATAGCCATGGTCATGACCACAGCCACTGTTGCGGTGGTGCTCACCATATTGAACCGCATCAGGCGTTAGATTGGCGTACGGCGATGATGACGGTCGGCGCCATTGGTATGCGCCCCTGTAGTGGAGCGGTATTAATGCTGGGGGCGGCCAGCTTGCTGGATCAATTTGAGGTGGGCGTGGCGTCGGTAGTGGCCATGTCGGTCGGCACGGGGATCACGGTGTCAGCGCTCGCCCTGGCGAGCATTTTTGCCCGTGGCTGGGCGCAGCGGCGCTTATCTAGGCAGCAGTACAGCCAGCGCGGTGTACAAAAAACTACCGGCTGGGTGGCTCTGACCGGCGGTGCGCTGATAGTAGTGCTGGGGATTTCGCTTAGCGTTGCGGGTGTCGCACAGCCTGCCAGTGGGCCGCTTCCCAATGAGCCGCCTGCTCGGCAAGGCCACCCATTAACGGGGTAGAAGTATTCTACACATCAAGCCCATCAATAAGTGCCAGCAGCTGATCCCTTAACTGCGCCTGACCATCCAGATCGTAAGGTTCGGGACTGCCATTGCCCCATACCGGTGCTGGCCACGTCGCATCGCTGTGACGTCTAAGCACAACGTGTACATGCAGTTGACTAACCACGTTGCCTAACGAGGCAATGTTGACTTTGTCACCCTTAAGCGCTGTTTTCATTGCCTCGCCTAGCAGAGTGGCTTCACGCCACAGCTGCTGCTGGTCGTCGCCAGAAAGCTCAAATACTTCGCTGATAGTGGCCTGGCGCGGTACTAAAATCACCCAGGGATAGCGCGCGTCATTCATCAATAGCACGCGGCTTAACGGCAGATCTGCGATGGGCAAGGTGTCAGCAGCAAGGCGTTCATCTAGCTCGAATTTGATCAAATCATAGGCTCCAGGCAGCGGTTTAGATAATTGTTAGCATAGCAGCCGCGAAGTGAAGTAGGGAAAGCGAGCGCGATTGCCAAAACGCTGTTACCCTGAAAAAACTCCCAAGTGGCAAATTAAGTTGCCAGTGGAGTTTCCCGATGTTGAACGACTCGTTAAGGAGAACGGAAATGAAAAAATTATTGGCCATGAGCTTTATGCTGCTGATGACAGCGGGTGTTCTAACTGGTTGCAATACCATCGCTGGCGCTGGCCAGGATGTGCAAGAAGGCGGTAAAGCTGTCCAGGATGCTGCGAGTTAACTTTTCATTAGAAAGATAGTGGTATCCCACGGGCCAGGCTAACGCCTGGCCCGTGGGGTTTTATAGCCTATACCCATAACCTACTTTTTGGAGATTCAAGGATGAAATCCTGTATTACGCTGGTTAAATTTGCCGCTGTTAGCGCTTGCGCGCTGCTGCTAACGGCTTGCGTTAGTTCCCAAATGCCGATTTCTCCTGCCAACGACGACGTAGACGCAGCGCCACCGCCGCCTACGGTAACGCCGAACGGTTCCAGTGATGAGCAGGCTGCCAAGTGTGATCTGGACGCTATTCAATCCGCTATTGGGGAGCCCTTCGAAGAGGCTAACGTTTCGCAGTTACAAAGTGATAGCGGCGCTCGACAGGTGCGCGTGCTGCGCCCTGGTGATATGGCTACCATGGATCACCGCCCGGATCGCTTGAATATTCATCTTGATGATCAAGATGTTATAGAAGCGCTGCGCTGCGGCTAACGTATTTCATCCTAAAATCAGCACGACGCAGGCGGCGGTCAGCATGCCCATGGTGATATTGAACGCCCGCCACGCGACATCGGTTTTGATCCACTGCCCGATCGCACTACCAAAGGCGGCCCATAGCGCAATACAGGGCAGCGCCACCATCTCCGCAAAGCCTGCAAGTAGCAATGCATTAAATACCGGTTGGCCACTTTCAGGTAGAAACCCCGCCATCAGCGCTAGTCCCATTACCCACGCTTTAGGATTGGCGAACTGAAACACCGCTGCCTGCCAAAACGTAAAGGGTACGCTATGAGCCTGTGCCTTAAGATTAGGCGGTGGGGCGCTGGCAATTTTCCAAGCCAAATAGAGCAAATACGCGCTGCCTATCCAGCGCAGTGCCGTTTGAATCGCCGGGTAGCTTTCAAACAGCACGCCCAAGCCCAACGCTATGCCCGCAAACAGCAAAAAGCAGCCACCTAAAATCCCCCACATATGCGGCAGCGTGCGCCTAAAGCCGAAGTTGGCGCCAGAGGCGGTCAACATAACGTTGTTTGGCCCTGGGGTAAGCGTCATCGACATCATATAGAGCGCGGCAGGACCGAGAATTAACCATTCGCTGTTCATCTGATTGTATCCATACAATATGGGGTGGGGGATTGTTTTAGTGTGGCTTTTACCAGCATAATGGGGATTAAATTGACGTCAAAGGTTTTATTGTCACCATGACAATTTGGGTGCCTTCGCTTAAGGAGTTTTCTGGTTCACGCTACCGGGCTATTGCCAGCGCCATTGAAGCCGCTATTCAGGCGGGAACACTGCTGCCTGGGCAGCGATTGCCGCCCCAGCGCCGCTTGGCGGACGCGCTAGGTGTGACTATCGGCACGGTAACCAGGGGGTACGCTGAGGCTGAACGCAATGGCTGGGTATCGGCAAGGGTGGGTAGCGGCACCTATGTGAAGAGCCAAACCCAAAACAATGCTTTTAGCCTGACGTTTCCCGCTGACGAAACGGCCGGTGTGATCGATTTAAGTCTTAGCCTGCCACCGCCTCATCCGTTACGGCAGACGCTGTTGAGCGAAGCGCTGCTCGCTTTAAGTCAATCAGGGGCAGCATTAGAGCGCGGTGTTACCTACCAACAGGCACAGGGGCGTCATGAGCATCGTGAAGTACTCGCTAGCTGGTTAAATACTTTGAGTATGCCGCTGATGGCCGATGAACTGCTCATTACCCAGGGTGGGCAGCATGGCCTTAGTTTGGCGCTCAGCACCTTGCTAAGGCCGGGCGAGCTGCTGGCCGCCGATGCCTTGACCTATCCCGGTGCCATCAGCGCAGCGCAGCAGGGGCATCTAAAGTTGGTAGGCATTGGTCAAGACAGTGAAGGGATGCGCATGGATCTGCTTGAGGCGCAGTGTGCCCGGCAGCCACCTAGAGCGATATATCTAACGCCGGAACAGAATAACCCCACCGGCGCGTGTTTAAGCGAATCGCGCCGCGAACGACTGGTAACGCTGGCACGGCGCTACGATATCTGGCTGATTGAAGACGGCGTGCAGTATCTTCCCGCTGAGCAGCGCGGTACCCCCCTTTACCTGCTTGCGCCAGAGCGCGCGCTGTTTGTATTTAGCACCGCTAAAGTGCTGGCGGGTGGTCTGCGAATTGGCGTACTGCGTGCGCCTAAAGGTTTGCACGAGCGGTTAGCGGCAAGCCTTCGCGCCCAGAGTTGGATGGTGCCACCGCTAATGGTCGATGTGGTTTGCCATTGGATTAATCAGGCCGCGGCGGAAAAACTACTTAACTGGCAAACCCAAGAGCTCGCGGAGCGTCAGCAGTTGGCCGCCGAATGGCTAAAAGATTTTTCCTTGAGCGGGCGCTCACACAGCAGCAATGTATGGCTTGCGCTGCCAGAGGGGAGCCGGGCCGTAGAGCTGTGCGAGCGGCTACTGCAGCGGGGTGTTAAGGTCAGCAGCGCAGAGCCCTTTTGTGTGGGGAGCACGCCAGCGCCGCAAGCGATTCGGCTATGTATTGGGGCCGCGGCGGATCGCCGTGAACTGATTAAGGCATTGAATATCATCGCCGCCTGTTTAACCGAGCGCCCATTAGCCCCTGTCACGTTGTGAATTACTCGTAGCGGTCTTTCCAGCCCTGGTGGCGCACCTGATCTTTGAGCATTTCGAGCACGTCGTACAGCACCTGTTCGGTGACCCGGTTGCTGCCTTCGTCAACCGTCAGCCAGGTGTCAAAGCCGCTGTCGGCAGTGCGCTCCACTAACTGCCTAAACTCATCCGAATGAATGCCTAGCAGCAGCTCATCGACGAGCCGCTGGGCAACACCGCTGAGCGATGCTTCCATCGCGCTGGTGGCCTGCACCCCCATGGGTAAACGATTCAGGCGCTGAATCTCGGGGCTTTCACGTAGCGTACGGCTAACTAAATCGCTGATTGCCGTCATAATGGATTGGCGGTTGTGCTGGTAGGCTTTGCCGATAGTGCTCTCTAACCGCTGAGCGATCTCATGAATCAGTTGGGCCTTACGCGGCATGATCACACGTTCGATCACGCGCTCGGTCAGCGAATCGCTGGCGCGTATCTGCTGCTGTACGTTGCCCAACAGGCGTAGGGCGATACGGTCGGAAAGCTCCTCAAGCAGAATGTCGTAATACTTGGCCACAAATTGATAGATGTACCAGTGGGTAACATCAATAAGGCCGAGGCGATGCAGTCGGTTGATCAACGAGATGACACGTAGAATACGCAGCAAGCGGAAGCCTACTAGGGGAATACAACCCAGCACGTCGTACCAGTGTACGAAGGGATAAAAGAACCAGCGGTGGTAGCGCCGCTCGGCAATGGCGATTGACCAGCCCAGCAGTACATCGGCGATAAAAAAGCTGACAAATACCAAATCGATGGTGATGAAGCGGCTATGAATCACGTCATCGTAGAAAGTGTGAAAACCGGGAGCGAGGTTGGCGATGCCCTGGTTAATAGGGCCGAGTAGAAACAGCGAATCAAACAGCAGTAGCGAGAGATTAATCACCACCAGCGTCAAAATGAAAAAATCCCAACCAATATGGGCGTATTCAACCGCTTTAGGCAGGTGCGGATAGCGATCCCTGGCGGGCATACGAACTCCTTATCGTTGGGTCTTTAGTGGGCCTGGGACTGATGATGCTGCTGGGTCAGCAGTTCCTCTCTTTCCGCCTGTTTGCGTAGCTTCTTGCGTAGCGCAGCCTTTTCAAAACGCAGTTTCTGGAGCGACGTGGCTAAATTGAGCGGCGGTACGCTGGCAGGTTTACCATCAGCGTCCACCGCGACCATGGTGAGGTAGCAACTGTTGGTATGCCGGATCAGCTTATTACGAATATCTTCGGCCACGACCTTGATGCCCACTTCCATCGACGAGCGACCAACATGATTGACGCTGGCTAGAAAGGTGACCAGCTCGCCGACATGAATCGGCTGCTTAAACAGCACCTGATCTACCGACAGCGTCACCACATAGTGGCCCGAATAGCGGCTGGCGCAAGCAAAAGCGACTTCATCGAGCTTTTTAAGAATCGCGCCACCATGGACTTTGCCGCTGAAGTTCGCCATATCGGGCGTCATCAATACGGTCATGGAGAGCTCATGCTGCCCAGGCAGGGCAGCGTTAGCGCTGATTTCGGCGTCTGTCATACGTTGCTCCTGCTGTTACTTAAGCCCAATAACGGCTGCCCGCTACCCATAGGCTGGGCAAACTGAGCGGCGGGCAGTCATTGGCGGTTTTTTAAAACCATACCAGACCGACGGAAATAATAATGCCGGTGATAAAAAGCTGAATCAGGCAGAAGCCCATAATATCTTTTGCTTTTAGGCCTGCAATGGCGAGCACCGGGAGCGCCCAGAAGGGCTGTAGCAGGTTAGTCCAGGCATCGCCCCAAGCCACCGCCATAGCAACCCGCGGAATATCAGCTCCTAAGGCCTGAGCAGCCGGTAGCATCACCGGTGCCTGAACTGCCCACTGGCCGCCGCCGGAAGGGACGAATAGATTGACAATACCCGCACTGATAAACGACCAGAATGGCAGCGTATTGGCGGTTGCAAAGGAAACCAGCCACTCGGACATGCTCTCGGCTAGCCCGGACTGCACCATGATAGCCATGATGCCAGCGTAAAACGGGAACTGGATGACAATCCCCGCGCCGCCTTTAATCGCTTCGTGCAGGCTGTTGAGCAGATTACGCGGCGTGCGGTGCAGCACAATGGCTAGGAACAGAAACATAAAGTTAACGACGTTAAGGTTTAAGCCGCCACCCCGTAGCAGGAAGTGATCAAGCAAGAACAGTAGCCCCGGCACGCCGACCAGCAGAGCGAGTGTAAAGCTATTCTCCAGGCGCTCCGCAGGGCGTGTAATGCGGCCAACCGGCTCGGGTTCATCATTCAGTACGCTGGGGTCGACGTAGACGCTATCTTTCTCGTCCGGCAGCATCATGCGGTTTACCAGCGGGATGGCGATAAACAGGCAGACCACAATAGCGAGGTTGAAGAAGGCGAAAATCGTAGAGCCGGTGCCAATCACCCCAATTTGGTCGGCGGAAAAATGCCCCTCGGTCGCGATGGTTAGCGGGATCGAGCCTGCCAAACCGCCGTGCCACACCACAAAGCCGGAGTAGGCACTGGCGACGAGCAGCCGGTAGTCAACGCGGATCAGTCGAGCCAGCTCTTTGGCAAATAGCGCGCCGACCACAAGCCCAAACCCCCAGTTAATCCAGCTGGCTACCAATGAGACCAGCGTCACTAGAATGATCGCTCCGCCGGGTGACTTAGCGGTGCTGGCTATTTTCTGCAAAATGCGTTTTACCGGCGGTGAGCTTGCCAGCATAAAGCCGGTAACCAGCACCAGCAGCATCTGCATAGAGAACGTCAGCAACCCCCAGAAGCCATCGCCCCAGAAGCGCAATACTGCCAGCGGGGTTTGGCGCTCAATGGCGATCGCGGCGACCGCGGCAATTAACGTCAGCAATAGGACGAAAATATACGGGTCGGGGAGATAGCGCTCCACCAGCTTTACCGCCGGTTTTGAGATCATTTTAAGCATGGGATGCTCTCTTTATTCATTATTAGGAAGTGGCTAAGCAAGGTCTTGGAAATGTAACGGCATAGCTAATATACGGGTGAGTACGGAAATTTTCACGTTGAAGCTGTCCGCTTAATCTTACGTTAGCGTAGTTGAGGTTAAATGCGCCTGTTTTAACGCTAATGGTTTAACCGGTAGGGGCGGTGGTAGTGAAAATAGTAGTAGACGATCAGCACCGCCGAGCGCACCAGCGTGAACAGCATAAACGCCAGCCAGAGCCCATGATTGCCCAGTCCCTGGGTTAGCCACCAAACGGGCAGATAGGCGGCTAGGCCAATAAAGATACTGTTACGCATTTCACGCACCGCAGTGGTGCCAATAAACACCCCATCAAGCAGGTAGCTCCATACCGCAATCAGCGGCATGACGACCATCCAGGGCAAGTACTGCGCCGCGGTGGCACGCACCTCTTCAAGGCCCGTGAGCAGTGCAATGAGCGCATTGCCGCCCAGCGCGAACAGCAGGGCAGCCGCGCCAGCCGTCCAGAATGAAAAGCGCGCGGCGGCGCGCACGGTCGCGGCAAACTCATGCCAATCCCCTCGGCCAAAGGCGCGCCCAATCAGTGATTCGGCAGCGTGGGCAAAGCCATCCAGGGCGTAACTGGTGAGCATGATAAATTGCAATAGTACGGCGTTGGCAGCAAGTACCGTATCGCCCTGGCGCGCGCCCTGGGCGGTAAAGAACGCCATGGCAAACAGCAGGCCGAGGGTGCGCACAAACAGGTTGGCGTTAACGTTAAACAGGGCTGTGTAAGCTGCGAGCGCGAGCAGGCGCTCGCGCAAAAAATGGCCCTCCAGCCGGGTTAGCTGGCGTAGCACCAGGTAGCTACCAAACGCTAGGGCACTGTAGTCGGCGATTACGCTCGCCCAGGCCACGCCGTTACTGGTCATTCCCAGGCCTACTACAAACCATAAATCCAGCACGATATTAACGCTGTTGGTTAGCAGCAAAATCATCAGCGTAACGCGGGAGTTCTGTTGGCCCAAAAACCAGCCCAGAATGGCGTAGTTGGCGAGTACTGCTGGCGCTGACCAGAGGCGGATATGGGCGTACTCGCGGGCTAGATCGGTCGCTACTTCACTACCATCTAACAGCCATAAACCCAGTGTAATCAGCGGCGAGGCAAACACAATCAGCAGGCTACCAATCACCAGCGCCATGATCAGCGATTGCCCCAGCAGGTTGCGCACATCTGTGTCGCTCTCGCGCCCCATGGCTTGGGCGACTAGCCCCGTAGTGCCCATGCGCAAAAAGCCAAAGCCCCAGTAGAGAAAGCTAAACAGCGTGGCACCGAGAGTAACGCCGGCTAAGTAACGGGAGTCGGGTAAATGACCGACCACAGCGGTATCCACCAACCCGAGCAGCGGGACGGTGATATTGGAGAGAATGATTGGCCAGGCAAGGGCCCAAATCCGCATTCGACTTAGGCGGCGGTGATGATGCGGTACTTCTTCATCAGCTCTTCTTGGCTTTCGTGGCGCTCAGGGTCAAGCGGAATGCAGTCCACCGGGCAGACCTGTTGGCACTGGGGCTCGTCATAGTGACCCACGCACTCGGTGCATAGATTAGGATCGATGACGTAGATCTCCTCACCGGGAGAAATAGCATCATTGGGGCATTCGGGCTCGCAGACGTCGCAGTTAATGCATTCGTCGGTAATCATCAGGGCCATGGGCATACCTCGCGGATGGCATTCACACCCAGGCTGTCTAATACCTGAGTGTTTTACTCAACAATGGCGTTGGCTAGCTAGTGTAGTGCTTACGTAGCGCTTCGGCGACCTGAGGATGCACTAGGGGGGAAATATCGCCACCTAGCTTGGCAATTTCGCGCACGATGGTCGAAGAAATATACGAGTTTTCCACCGCCGGGGTTAAAAATACGCTTTCAAGCTCCGGGTTCTGCGCGCGGTTCATATTGGCCAACTGCAGCTCGTACTCAAAATCGGAGACTGCGCGCAGGCCGCGCAGAATAATCGTCGCGCCCTGTTCGTGCATCATGGTGGTGAGCAGGGTCGAGAAGCCGATCACCTCAACGTTAGGCAGCGACGCACAGACCGCTTTAGCTAGATCCATGCGTGTTTCCAGGTCGAGGTTGGGGCTTTTGCCAGGGCTTGCCGCCACCGCGATGACCACCTTGTCGAACATGCGAGCACCGCGCTCGATCAAGTCGAAGTGGCCGTTGGTGATGGGGTCGAAGGTGCCGGGGTAGACGGCGATATTCAGTTTACGCGTGGTCATTCCTCGCTCTCCTCGTCCAGGCAGCCAAACGGGTTATCGCTGGTTAATGAGACGGCGTGATCGTAACCGGGGATATGAATCCGGTCAGCGTGAATATCCAGCTCTGGGCCTTCCAGCACCGCTTCACCAAACTGGTAGCGTGGGGCGTAGTGACCGTGGTTTGCCTGGGCAAGGTAGGCCGCTGCCGCTTCCCTGGTGGTTTCGCGACGGGTTTTCCAGGCATTCACTGCCGCCGCGCCGTGGCGCTGCGTCAGCAGGCGTTCGGTCACCGCAGGTGAAAGCACCACGCCAGTGGCATTGTTGCCGCCGAAGCCCTTGGCGTTGATAAAAGCAGCGTCCGCACGAAACGTTTGTGCCGTTTGCGAAAAGCGCAGCCGCTCGGCATAGACATCGTCAGCCACCGCATCCAGCGTGGGAATGCCCGGCAGCAAGTCGTGGGCAAAACTGCCCAAGGCACTCGCCAACTGATCGCCCGCTGCGGAGCCTTGGGAGTGGCCGATAAAAGCTTTAATCGCAACTACCGGCCACTCGCTAATACCGTTGGCGCGGGCAATTTCGTCGAACACGTGGGATTCGGTAATGCGGTTCTTGGGCGTGCTGGTGCCGTGAGCGTGCAAAAAGCTGCGCTCTTTAAGGGCTTTTTCGCCCAGCATATCGCGCACCAACGCAGTCGCTTTGCCGAGGGTGATGTAGTTGCCGATGCCCGGCGCTGAAATCGAGCGCTTATAACCGTCGGCATTCACGAACACATCAGGCACCGCGCCGAGGATATCCGCGCCGACTTCCAGTGCCAGGGCGTCGTCCATCAACAGCACGAACTGGCTGGCTTCTGCCATGGTAAAGCCGCAGTTGCGGGCAAAGGGACGGCAGGCGCGCTGATAATCGCTGTCAGTAAGCAGCTCCAGCGCATCCAGGGCTTTCAGGCCGGCGTCGTCAGCCAGCGCCCCCATGGCCCGGAAGCCCTCAATGATTTCCGGAGTAATCGGCGCGTCGGCGGTACCCACCATCACCACACGACGGCGCCCGGCGCGAATGTCATCAATGCCCAGGCGCAGGTTATAGAGAAAGCTGGCGCAGGCGCCTAACGCTGCGCCGGTGCCACCTACGCTGCCCAACACATAGGCATTCAAAAAGTCGGCGGGCATCTGACCATAGCCCAGGGGCATCTGCTTGGAGGTGGCGCGCTGGCCGCTCACCAGGCTTTTCAGTAAGCCGCCCCAACCCTGATCGTCTAGCTGGCCGATGGAGTTACCGGCGTACACGGCAATATGATCTGGATTCAACTGCTGTCGCAGCGTCTCCCAGGAGAGGCCGCTGGCGCCCAGGCAGTCGCTGGCGCCAAACACCGCCAGCGATAGCCCGCGGGGGTGATGTACGCTGCGGTAGAGGTTCGCGGGGTCAAAGCCGCTGGGTAGCTGAGCTGCCGCGCGTACTTTGGGCAGCTGCGCGTCGGGCAGCAGCACCTCCAGCACCCCTGCGGGCACCGTTATTTCTACCTCGCGGGCATCAATGTCGCGCACCTGCCAATCCAGCGGTAGATTTTCAGGTAGCTGGCGGCGGCGCAGGGTAAAGCGCAGCGGCTCGGCCAACTGCATACTTGCCTGCCGGTTAGACGGCATGCCGGGGTCGAGAAAGCGCGGGTCTTCGTTGCGCCGAATCAGGGTGTGCTTCAGCACCTGATCACGCAGCGACTGCGCCGGGTCATCTACGGGTTGGCCTTGACTGTCGCGCCACCCCTTTTCGGAGTGCTCTACTAGGCGCATAAGCGCCGCCAAGCCTTCCAGTGTCTGGCGTTGCTGGTCAGCAGGAAGAGCATCAAGCACAGTGCGGCGGAAGGCCTGATGGCCAGAGGTTCTGCCAGCGGGATTGATGCCGCCCATGCCGACAATCACCGGTAAGTGTGACAAGCCGGGTTCCTCGTGGTGCGGTGGTGGTAATAAAAATTATTGGCATGGCTACTGAGCACAATTCGTCCAGTACCATGCGCTTAATAAGGTCACTAATAACTATGTCAGGCGTGATCATAGCACCGGCTGTGCAACGGCGTCATGCCGCAAGCGTTCGAGACTGATAGAATCACGCTTTTCAGCCGGGTAATGGCATGCAGCATAATTCTCGACCAGTGATTTCTAACCAGCCAGGCCCGCATCAGGATTTGGCACGCCGGGTGAGCCGGGCGCTAGCGCATCCACTGCGTAAACCGATCGCCGAGCATACGCAGTATAACTTTGCCCTGGCGGCGGAGTGGCTCGCGGGTCGTCAAACGCCTTTGGTACTTGATTCAGGCTGTGGCGTGGGGATATCGACACGTCAACTGGCAGCGCAGTTCCCCGCCCATGCGGTGATTGGCGTTGATCGCAGCGAGGATCGCCTGGGGCGCGACCACGGCAAGCTGCCAGAAAATGCTCTGCTGGTGAGAGCCGACCTTGTCGATTTTTGGCGTTTGGCCTACCAAGCAGGCTGGGCGCCCGAGCACCACTTTCTGCTTTATCCAAATCCTTACCCCAAGGCGGCGCACTTAAAAATGCGCTGGCATGGCCATGCGGTTTTACCCACACTACTGGCCCTTGGAGGGCACCTTGAACTGCGTTCAAACTGGTCACTCTACGTTGAAGAGTTTGCCTTGGCGGTGGCCCAGGTAACCGGTAAGCAGTCGGCGGTAACTGAAATTGCGCCTAAAGATGACTATTTAACTCCCTTCGAGGCTAAGTATGCTCGAAGTGGTCAGGCTCTGTGGCGTTTATGCGTTGAGTTGGAGCGAATATGACGTTTGTCTATTTGGTGCTGGCGATAGTGGCCGAAGTGATCGCCACGAGTGCCTTAAAGGCCTCCATGGGGTTTACGCGCCCATTGCCCAGCGTGGTGGTGGTAGTGGGCTACGGGCTAGCTTTTTATTTGCTTAGCCTAGTGCTGCGCACGCTGCCGGTGGGGGTCGCCTATGCGATTTGGGCGGGCTTGGGCATTGTGCTGGTCACCTTAGTCGGCATAGTGGTATTCGGTGAAAAGCCCGATTTACCGGCAGTGGTCGGAATTAGCTTGATCGTGGCGGGCGTCGTCATGCTGCAAGTGTTTTCTAAAATGAATGTGCATTGAGGTATCGTAATGGGGTGTTTTTTTGCAAGTAAGCGTCTGCAGCGCTGGTCGCTGATGGCCGGGGTTGCCACGCTGGCGCTGTGCGCCAGTGCCAGCGCGCTCGCCGATTTCAACCGCCTGGGCCAACTGCAGAATAAAGGCTTTGCGATTAGTGCCGAGGCGCGTCTTTTGGATGCCGGCGCCAATGTGCTGTTAGGCAGCATCACCCCGGATCGCCAGCTGTCACCCGCTTCGGTCACTAAAGCCTATCTTGCGGCGGCGGCGCTGAACCGGTTTGGCCCCCAACACCGCTTTACCAGCCAACTAGTCAGCGCGGGTAGCGTCGAAGGTGGCGTGCTGCGCGGTGATTTAGTGTTTGAAGGCGGCGGAGATCCGGGACTAACCACTGAAAACCTATGGCGCTTGGTGCAGCGTTTGTACTTATCCGGGGTGCGTGAGGTCGATGGCGCTTTGGTGGTCAGCCAGTGGCGCTTTGGGTCAGTGGACTGCATTACTACCGACCGCTGCAATGCCCTGACCCGCGTTACCAATGCGTATAGTGCGCCGCTCTCCTCGGCTGGCGTTAACTTCGGTAGCTGGTGCGTGAATGTCGCACCAGCCATTACCGCAGGCGAGCCTGCCCAAGTGGGGCTATGCGATAGCCAGACGTCTTTGATCACCATTGATAACCAGGTGGTCACCCGCCCAGCCAATAGCGGTACTGAGATTAGCGCTGAGCGAATTACCGATGAGCGTGGCGACGTGATGCGTTTGACGGGGCAGATCTCCACCAACGCTACTGCCCGAGATGTCTACCGCGGCGCGGGCGATGCCGCCGAAACCACCGCGCAAGTGTTAACGGGCATGTTGAATCAGGCGGGTATTCAAGTGCGCGAACCATGGCGCATCAGCTCGTCTCAGCCGCCCAGCAGTGCCCAGCGTCTGGCAGCGGTGGACAGTCAACCACTGCAAGAGCTATTGCTGCGCATCATGAACTACTCCAATAACTACATGGCCGACGTGCTGGCGCTGGATCTCGTCGAGATACCTCAGGCGCAGCTCCGCCAAGCAGGGCAAGCCATTGAAAATTATGCCCAGAGCCTGCCAGGGCACGGCCCGTTAACGCTGTATAGTGGTAGCGGGCTAACCACTGAAAACCGCACATCGGCTCAAGGCGTTAACGTGATGCTGGAGGACATGTTTCGTCAAAGCAGCCTGTTTCCCAGCTTTGTAGCGGCCTTTCAGTCGCCGGCTAACGGGGTAATGCGCTTTATTCGGCGGGGGCCCTCCACGTTTCAAAACAATGTCATGATCAAAACCGGCACGCTGAACCAACCCTTTGCCGTGCGCGCTGCGGCGGGCTATTTTCGCACTGCGCAAGGGCGCTGGGGAGTGTTTAGTGTCATGGTCAATGGTAACAGCAGCACGCCTTACTTAAGCTGGTCTGAGGTGCTGGATCCGTTGTCACTGGATCTAGAAGCAATGATATTAGCGAACTGAACAAACTCCACGCTCACAAGGTGAGGCGACCTGCATGAAACCTGGGCATACCGGTTTAACACATTTGGTTCACTCCACGCGCTATTCGTGGAAAGGCTTGAAAGCGGCGTTTAGAAACGAAGCGGCTTTTCGCCAGGAGGTGGGCATTACTGCGGTGTTGCTGCCGCTTGCTTGGTGGATTGGCGAAGGCCCTATCAGTTGGCTGCTGTTGGTGAGTAGCCTGTTTTTTGTGCTGATAGTGGAGCTGCTGAATAGTGCGATTGAAAACGTGGTTGACCGGATCGGCACCGAGCACCACGAGCTTTCCGGCCGGGCCAAGGATATTGGCTCGGCAGCAGTGATGCTGTCGCTGATGATGGCCGGCCTTACCTGGGGGCTATTGGGCTGGGAAAAATTCTTTGGCTAAGCTGATTTAAAACCACTCATTTTTAGCACGCTGTCAGCGAGGTCGTTATGCAAACATTTAAAGGACTTAGGAACGACGATTTTTTACCGTTGTCGACGCTGCCAGCGTCGTTACAAAAAGCCACCCAAGCTGCTTGGCAGCGGCTAAGCGATGCGCTTGTTCAAGCCGATAATGTCGCTGAGATGACCCAGCAGGAGTTGCCTTCCAGTAGCTGGCAGGGGCTTTCTGAGCCGCGCCGCGAGGCCCTGGCGAGAGTGCTGGCCATTTCGACCTTCGCGCTGGATACCCTGGTGCGCCACCCCCATTGGCTAGCTGAACTGGACATCGCCGGAGAATTGGACGCAAACCCAGGGCGCGATGAGCTAGCCAACTGGTTGAATGAGACGCTGGAAAGCGCCGAAGATGAAGAGGCGATGCAGCGGGCGATTCGCCGTTTTCGCCGCAAGCGGATGCTGGGGATTATCTGGCGTGACCTTAATCGTGCTCCCAGCTATAGCATGTGGGATACCGCCAAGGCGGTGTCTGAGCTTGCCGAAATTTGCTTGGAAGCGGCATTAACCTGGCTTGAGCAGTTTTACGCACCAAGATGGGGCTTACCTGCCCCACGCAAAGATGGCACGCCCCAGCGTCTGGTGATCCTGGGCATGGGTAAGCTGGGCGCGGGGGAGCTGAATCTATCCTCCGATATCGATTTGATTTTTGCCTTTCCCGAAAAAGGCGAAACCCAAGGTGGACGCAAGCCCTTAGAGCACCAGGAGTACTTTACCAAGCTGGGGCAAAAGCTGATTGGCGCACTAGACGCCATGACCGCCGACGGCTTCGCCTTCCGCGTCGATATGCGCTTAAGGCCCTTGGGCGACGGCGGGCCGCTGGTGGGCAGTTTTGCCATGCTCTCCAGCTACTACCAGGATCAAGGCCGCGAGTGGGAGCGTTACGCCATGCTCAAAGCGCGCCCGGTCGCCGGGGATTTAGACGCCGGAGATGAGCTGCTGGCCGGGCTGCGCCCCTTTGTGTATCGCAAATATCTCGATTTTGGCGCTATCGAGTCGCTGCGTGAACTGAAGGCTATGATCAATCGCGAAGTGAAGCGCAAAGGCATGCAGAGCAATATCAAACTTGGCCCTGGCGGCATTCGCGAGGTTGAGTTCGTGGTACAGGCGTTCCAACTAATTCGCGGCGGCCGCGATACGGAGCTGCAGGTGACATCGCTGAAAACGGCGCTTAATCGCTTGCCTGAGCTAGGCCTGTTACCCCAAGAAGTGGTCGATGAACTGCTGCCCGACTACGCCTTTCTGCGCGATGTCGAACACGCGCTCCAAGCGTTGGAAGATCGCCAGACACAAACCCTGCCCAACGATGACGGTGATCGTGAACGGGTAGCCTTCGCCATGAATCATGAAGACTGGCCGGGGCTGGTCGCCCAGCTTGACGAAGTGCGCGAGCGGGTTCGTCAACACTTCGACGCAGTGATTGCCGACCCCGAAGAGGATGTCGACGAAGCCAACGATGATAGCCAGCTAGGCTTGGCCCA
Organism: Halomonas sp. FeN2; assembly: GCF_020595105.1. Classification (NCBI taxonomy): domain Bacteria; kingdom Pseudomonadati; phylum Pseudomonadota; class Gammaproteobacteria; order Oceanospirillales; family Halomonadaceae; genus Halomonas; species Halomonas sp. FeN2. Next base: position 1,424,712 of record NZ_CP074200.1, on the reverse strand, counting down.
ATGGCGGCTTATTTGGCGCGGCGAGTTAGAGGGGGAGGAGGCCAGTGCCCACCTTGCCGAGGCGGGTTTTAACGAGCCTGAAAAAGCCTTGAAGCGGCTGCAGAGTCTTTACCACTCCCGGCAAGTGCAAAGCATGCAGCGGATTGGCTTTGAGCGCCTGGATGCGCTGATGCCGCTACTGCTAGGTGCCGTGGCGGACAATGAGGTACCGGATACCGCGCTTGAACGGGTGCAGCCGCTGATTGAAGCCGTGCTACGGCGTACGGCTTACCTCGCCCTGCTGCGCGAAAACCCCCAGGCGCTGGAACACCTGATGCGGCTGTGCGCCGCCAGTCCTTGGATAGCTGAACAACTGTCGCGTTATCCCATTCTGCTCGACGAGCTGCTGACGCCAGAAACGTTGTATACCCCCGCCGATAAAGCGCGCCTTGCCGATGAACTGCGCCAAACGCTGAATCGTTTGCCAGAGGATGACGAAGAGGCCCAGTTGGAGGCATTGCGCGTTTTTAAACACGCTCAAACCCTGCACGTAGCGGCATCGGATATCGTCGGTACCCGGCATTTGATGAAAGTAAGCGATTACTTAACCTATATCGCCGAAGTCATTCTCGATGCCGTGTTGGCTATGGCGTGGAAGCATATTACCCGTAAGCATGGTGTTCCTGAGGGGCTGAATGCCCGCGAGGCGGCATTTCTGATTATCGGCTACGGCAAGCTGGGCGGTATTGAGCTGGGTTACAGCTCCGATTTAGACCTGGTTTTCCTTCATGACAGCGATGGGCAGGGCACTACTGACGGCCCACGGCCCATTGATACACCGGTATTTTTTACCCGCCTGGGTCAGCGCATTATTCACCTGCTCACCGCGGTAACGCCCACCGGCACGCTTTATGAAGTGGATATGCGCCTGCGGCCTTCGGGTAATTCCGGTCTATTGGTGACATCACTCAAAGCCTTTGCCGAGTATCAGCGTCAGAATGCATGGACCTGGGAGCATCAGGCATTGGTGCGCGCCCGAGTGGTGGCGGGTAGCGATGCGCTGGCCGAGAAATTCAGTCAGCTGCGGGGCGATATTCTTGGCGAGGAGCGAGATAAAGCTGCACTGCGCGAAGAGGTGGTCAAGATGCGCCAGAAAATGCGCGACCATTTGGGCAGCAAAACCACCAGCAATACTTTCAACGTCAAACACGATGCGGGCGGCATGGTGGATATCGAGTTTCTCTGCCAATACGCGGTGTTAGCGCTTGCTCACCAAACGCCTGCGTTACTTACCTATAGCGATAATATCCGCATTCTAGAGAGTCTAACGGAGAGTGGGCACTTACCAGCTGAAGAGGCGGAACGTCTTCGCGAGGCTTATCTGGCTTATCGCAGCGCTACGCACCGAGCAGCGCTTACCGGTCAGAAAGCACTCAGCGATGGCGAGGAGTTCCGCTCTCATCGCGATATAGTCACCGCGCTCTGGCAGCGCTTTCTTGAACCCTCCACCGCTGATAACAGCTAGGTAGACGGCTTTACTAACCAGGAATCAACAGTGATCACAAGGAATAGGGCAGGGCGGCCCGCATGATTGGACATATTCTGGCCACGCTATTGCCGGTATTTTTAATTGCAGGGTGTGGCGCTGCCTATGGGCGCTACCGTACGCCGGATATTCGCAGTCTCAATACGCTCAATATGGAGCTGTTCGTTCCGTTATTAGTGTTCGCCGTGCTGGCCGACCGTCAAGCCCCGTTAGCCGAGTACGCCTGGCTTGCCACGGCGGCGATGGCAGTGGTGCTGGGGTCTGGGATTGTGCTGTGGCCGCTGGCTAAGTGGCTAAAGCTTGATAGCAAAATCTTCCTGCCGCCGATGATGTTCAACAACGCGGGCAATATGGGGGTGCCGCTACTGGTGTTGGCATTTGGTGCTGAGGCTCTTCCAGCTGCGGTGGTGGTGTTTATCGTTGAAATGCTGCTGCACTTTTCGGTGGGGCTCTACATGCTTAACCCGCGCACTTCGCTATGGCGAATGCTGCGCATGCCGATTGTGCTCGCGAGTCTGGCGGGGCTTACTGTGAATATCAGTGGCCTACCGCTGCCAGGCTGGCTGCTAGAGGCAATGCACATGCTGGGCGGAGTATCTATTCCGCTGATGCTATTTGCGCTAGGGGTGCGGCTCTTGGAGATCGATTTTAGCGATTGGCGTACGGGGATACTGGGGGCGGTGCTTTGCCCGCTTTCCGGGTTGGTGATTGCCTTGCCGTTGATGTGGCTGCTGCCGCTTAACGAATTGCAGGCGGCGGTGCTGCTGGTATTTGCGGCACTACCACCTGCAGTGTTGAACTACCTGGTCGCGGAGCAGTATAAGTTGGCGCCACAAAAAGTGGCTTCGCTGGTGCTGATTGGTAACCTGGGGAGTTTGGTAGTTATGCCGCTGACCTTGGCCGCGGCATTTACCTGGGTTTACGCACCACTTTAATAAAGTACCTAGCACTGGGTGGCACGAAAAAGTGACTAACTGGTTACTTAACGATCATCTTTAACTTCGTAGCTGCCTTCCAAGACATCCTGATGACCAGGACGGTTTTGCGCAGACGAATGCGTGGAAGCATGCCCTTGAGAATGTCCTTGAGAATAGCCACCACCGATATCCTGAGCCTGCTGAGCGCGCATCTGCTCCATGCGCTTTTTCATTTTATGACGCATAAACGGCATCATTGCCCAGCCAATGAGCAAGAAAAACAGGCCGAGTACCACGCCTACAATCATTAACGCGCCAAACGCCAGCCATGTAAACAGTAGCTTAAGGCTACCCGCCAAGCCGGTGGGCTGGGTTTGCGCAGCACGGGCGCGCCATTGGTTTGCCGCTTGCCATGCAGCGTTGCGTTGGTCGCGATTCATCTGTGGCATGAGAGCCTCCATGGGTTGTTCGCACCCATTGGAACACAGGTGCTCTAGCAAGTTCACTGCTTGGCTATAACAGGCAGTAGTGTCGCCATTCTTTAGGTGTCAGGTTCTACGTAGGGTTTATACCTCCAATTCTTACGTACAGTGCGAGTAGGTTTTTCAACTGTTACCATTAAGCTGTACAGGACAAGTTTAGTTGTACAAGCATGCGCTTAATATGTCGTGCTTATCTAAACAGAGCTCATCTAACAGGACGGTTATATGGCTAATCATGGAGGCAAGTCGGTATTCATCTCATCGGTGGTGATTATTTTTGGCTTGGTAGTTGTTGGAGCGTCATTTCCTGAAGGATTTGCCAACGCTGCGGAGGGGGCGCTGTCCACCATTACCGGGCTATTCGGGTGGTTTTATCTATTTTCGGTTTTTGGGTTTGTGATTTTTTTGTTTGGCCTGGCGCTTAGCAGGTACGGTAAGGTGCGCTTAGGCCCCCAGGACAGTCGGCCTAACTATACGTTTTTTTCATGGATAAGCATGCTGCTGGCGGCAGGCTTTGGTGTGGGGCTTGTCTTCTATGGCATGGCAGAACCCATGTTTCACTTCATCGAGCCGCCTTATGGCGACAGAACCGCTGAAACCGAAGCGGCAGCTCGCTACGCTATTCAATACAGCTACTTTAACTGGGGGATACACCAGTGGGCGGCTTTCTCGATTGTCGGCTTGATCATCGCCTATTTTCAGTTCCGCAAGGGACAGGCAGGGCTGGTATCGTCCGTATTGTCGTCAATAACGGCTAAGAATCCTAAAATTCGCCCCTATGCTTCCTGGCTGGATGTGTTTGCCGTGGTCGCCACCGTAATGGGTGTGGCTACTTCGTTGGGGTTGGGTGTGCTGCAGATGAACGGCGGTTTAAACGCCGTGTTTGGCCTCCCGGAAAACGGTTTTTGGCAGTTTGTGATTCTTTTCGTGATGTTTTGCGCCTATATGGCATCCACCTGGTCAGGCTTGGATAAAGGTATTAAACGCCTCTCTAACCTGAATATGATTTTATGTATCGGTTTGATGCTGTATGTGCTGTTTACTGGCCCAACCGTGGCGATATTAGAGACCATCACGGTGGGGATTGGTGACTATCTCCAGAACTTTATCGGCATGAGCCTGCGCATTTCCCCCTACAGCGATAATGAGTGGGCGAGCAGTTGGACGATTTTTTACTGGGCCTGGGTGATTGCCTGGTCGCCCTTTGTCGGTACCTTTATTGCCCGGGTGTCCCGTGGCCGTACCATCAAAGAGTATGTGTTTGGGGTGCTGTTTGTACCGCCGTTACTCGCCTGCTTGTGGATTGGCGTATTCGGTGGCGCGGCGCTTCACATGGAGTTAAACGGCACCGATATCGGCCTAGCTGCCGCGACTCAGGATAATATAACCGTCGCGCTGTTTGAGATGTTTGAGCTGATGCCCTTCACCGGCCTGCTGTCGGTTGTCGCGATGCTGCTGATCTTTATTTTCCTGGTCACTTCCGCTGACTCGGCCTCGTATATCGTGGCGCAAATGACCGATAATGGTTCGATCAATCCGCCGCTTTACAAACGCATCATCTGGGGTGTGCTGATCGCCGCTATCTGTCTCACGCTGATCGCCTCGGGTGGTTTGACGGGGCTGCAGTCGGCTTCGGTGCTTTCGGCGCTGCCGTTCACCTTTATCCTGTATATGATGGTGTTTGTATTAGTCCAGGAACTGCGCGCAGACCGCAAGGCGATGTTAACGCAGCTTTATCGCCGCCATGGCGAAACGCCGGTGGGTGCGGACGCTTTTGAAGCCGAGCTGTTAGGTGAAGAAGAGCGCTTACGTCGTGCACCGAGTGTGGTCAACCGGCGCATTAATAGTTAGCATCACTCATCAGTACTAATAAAAAGCGACCAAGCCTTCGATTGCGGGGCAAGGTAGATGGGGAGCAGCGACACATGAAGCGAAAATGCTGATGGCGCGGCAAGGGCGCCATGGAGCGACACGAAGGCAAGCTAAAGGAGTCTCCTTCGATCGCTGGCTAGATAAGGTAGTCACAGTGGCGGTGCTAACGGCGATGATTATTGGCCTGGCTGCTGTGGCCGCTCACTGGCTGCTTTGAAGTACCTGCTATCCGCAATATGTGTGCTTAACGCCTGGCTTTATGCCGGGCGTTTGCGTGTTTCAACCCGGTTTCGGCCCAGCCGTTTGGCGTGATAAAGGTGCTGGTCGGCACGCTCAATCAGCGCTTCAGCGCTGATTAAAAAGCCGGGCGACATGCTGGCAACACCCATGCTAACGGTGAGCTCTGAATGGGTGCTTGAAAAAGCATGGGGAATAGCCAGCGAGAGCACCGCTTCGCGCAGACAGTTGGCAACGCCCACTGCATCGTCATGATCCTGGCCTGGCAGTACACAGACAAACTCTTCGCCGCCGTAGCGGGCGAGTAAGTCGCTGGCGGGGTCAATGCATTGATTGAGCGCTTTAGCCACGGCGCGCAGCGTATCGTCGCCCATGGCATGACCATAGTGATCGTTAAACTCTTTGAAGTTATCGATATCGATAAAAATCACCGATAGCGGCTGCTGGGTTTGCTGTGCCAAATGCCAGTGACGTTGATAAAATTCATCAAAGTGGCGGCGATTAGCCACGCCCGTTAAGCCATCTATATTGGAAAGGTGATGGAGCTGGTCGCGCTGCTCTAAACCTTGCTGGAAAGCTTTTAACAGGTGATCCAAACTATCCACCAGATGCCCCAGCTCATCATGCTGGTGGCCACGCAACGCTGGCTTAGGCCACTGGCCTGTGATTAGGATCCGTTTGGGTAATAGCAGCATGTACTTTGAGCAGCGGACGAGTAATAAACAGATGGAAAAAAGCGATCACCAGTATGCTTAAAATAAACGCTTCTAAAATACTCACCCCGACCACCGTGTAAATACGCGCCAGGAACTGCTGGGTTAAATAACCCTCTGCCAGCATCAGCTCAATCTTGCCGACGACCGCTTCCGGCATATCGCTGCCCATGTAGTAGGCGAGATCGGTTTGATGGTGCAGTATGTCACCAAATAAATACTGGCTGAGCCAGGTCGAATCAGCCTGCTCGGGACTCTCATATTCAGCGAGCGAGCGGCCAAAGTCGTCACGAATAGATACCCAGGCAACCTCACTATCACTAAATAGCCCATAGGCTATTTGATGGGCGAGGTCGGGGTTAAGCTGGAAAGCGGCTTCTGCTGCTGCGCCGTTGACCACCGCTAACTGCTGTTGGATGCGTTGTTCGGTTTCCTGGCGCATGTTATTGGCGTGGCTGAGCAGTTCAATACTGCCTGCTACGCTACTAATCAGCATAGCGATCAGCAGGGTGAGTAGCGCTTGCTTAGTGGTCAAGCTGCCTTTTTTAGGCCCCGCGCCAGGGGCCGAAAGAGGAAATCGGGGACGTGGGATCATCACTGCATGTCCTTCTGCATATCACTATGCAGGGCATCCAATTGCGTTTGCAATCGCGCCAGCAGTGCTTCCGACACGCTGGGATGGCAGGCGAGATACAGCGGTGCGCGGTGAAACGTAAATAAATGCGCTAGCGCTATGTTCTGTTCTTGTGCCATAAATTCACCGGTTGCTTTGCCTGTCACAATCACATCTAACAGGCCCGCCTCTAAACGCAGGATATTGTCTCGCTCCGAGGGAGCAAGCAGCACGCTAATGCCGAGAGCGGCAACGTAATCGCCGACGGCATCTTCGCGAAAACTGCCTACTCGCCAAGCGTGTAGACCTGAAAGTGAAGCAATGCTGAGCTCGCGCTCGGCTAAACTAAACGCGGCCCACTCATTAACCACCAGCGGCCCCACCCAGTGAAACAGCGCTTCACGCTCTGGAGTGCGCGTCGTGGAGTAGACGCAGTGATGGTCGCGCAAGCGTGCTTCGGTGTAAGCGCGCGCCCAAGGCAGTAGCCGAAAACGAGCCTCAATGTCTGCCTGGCGTAGCGCATCCCGCAGCAGTAACGTTGCACTGCCGATAATTTGCCCTTGGTCGTCCGCATAGTTGAACGGTGGGTACTCTTCGGTATTGATCGTTAGCGGCAGGGCTTCCGTTGACATAGCCTCTGACGGCATCGCGTGCAGTGACAGGGAAAAACTACCGACAGTCGTTAGCAGAGCAACGCCCATGCAGAACCGCCACCGGTGAGTTATCAGATTAGTCATCGTCGACTACCTCCGGGGCCGTTCCGCTAGCACCCTGTCTAATGCCTGCTGCATTAGCGTTACCAAGCGTTGGTCAGTGGCTTGATTAATGGCAAAGTATAGCGAAGATTCACTGAGGGTGTGTATCGGGATTAAACTACTTTTAGGATAACCTTCGGATTCAGCTATCCAGCCAGCCACATCTTCACTGTAAGCCCATAAGTCAACTCGTCCACGATTCAACATATTGAGCGCGCTACGGTTATCAATGGCCGGTATCAGTAGTCGTTCTGGGTAGCCTGCTTCCAACAGCGCCTGGGCGCCAATATCTTCACGAATGACTGCCACGGTCAGGCTGCGATCAATCGCCTCTGGCAAAGAAGCAATCACCATCGGTGCGTCACGGTGGGCAAGCAGCACGACCCGGTCTTGAGCAATCGGCCCCACCCAGTGAAAGCTGGACTCTCTGGCTGGGGTGCGAGTGGTGGAAAATAGCACCGTATTAGGTTGGCTTAGTGCCAGCTCATAGCCACGAACCCAAGGGTAGTAGCGGACGTCATGACGGCTTAATGGCGTTTTTGTCGTCGCAAAAATAGCCTCCAACAAATCAATGGATACGCCGGTCAGCTGCTGCTCATCGATATAGTTGTAGGGCGGGTACTCTTCAGTAATAAAGGTTAATGTTGCCAAAGTATCGGACGCGTCAGCCTCTACGTTTGCGACGTTTGCCAGCCAGAGGCATAGCACGACCATCAACCTATTTAATCTTGGTCGATATAATCGCCGTGGAGATGGCTGGGCTAATCCCATCGCAGTCTATCCATATTACTTATCAATCAATCAAACTTAGAGCAACGCTGGTCGGCTGTCACCTCTAATCTACCAACGCAAGCCGTGGCGTCCTCCTGGCTGCACCTGCTAGGCTTACGGCTTCCCCTGTGAGAGAAAACTAATGCTGTCTGCTAACTCTGCTAAGGCGACGGATGGCTACGCATCGCGTCGTGAAATATTCGGCTGGGCGATGTTCGATTTTGCCAACCAGGCCTACACGCTACTGATTATTACCGTGGTATTTGGTGAGCTATTTACCACCGTCATTGTGGGGGATCGCGGCGATAACTTCCGGCTTGCCAACTTCCTATGGAGTCTTGCCCTGGCGGTAAGCTATCTAATGGTAGTGATCACGGCGCCGCTATGCGGCGCCGTGATGGATTACCGGGCGGAGAAAAAACGCTTTTTGCTGATTAGCTACCTAGCCACCGTAGTCACCACGGCGATGCTTTACTTCGTTGAACCGGGCTACGTCATAATCGGTTTATTATTGATTGTGCTGTCTAACTACGCTTACTCCATGGGGGAGTCATTTATCGCCTCCTTTTTACCCGAGCTTGGGCCGCCGCAATCGCTGGGCAAAATTTCCGGTTTTGGTTGGGCGTTAGGCTACATTGGTGGTTTATTTGCGGCGGGCTTCACTCTAGTGGTGCTAGGCGAGGCCAGTGCAGATAACTTTGAGCGCATCCGTTGGGTGGGGCCCTTCGCTGCCGGATTTTTTCTGATTACCGCTATTCCGACTTTTTTATGGCTAAAGGAGCGCGGTACGCCCCAGCCTCGCGGCGTCTCTTATCGGCATATTGCTCTCAATCGCGTCACAACCACTTTTCACGAATTGCGCCACTTTAAAGATCTGACCGTGTTTTTGATTTCATTGCTGTTCTCAATGGCCGGTGTCTACATCATCATCGCCTTCGCCTTCATTTATGGTGCTCAAGTGATTGGCTGGGATGAAAGCGTGCGCAATATCATGTTCATTATTGTTCAAATCACCGCGGCGGCGGGAGCACTGGGGTTCGGCTGGATACAGGATCAGCTAGGCGCCAAGCGGACGTACCAAATGACGCTGGCGCTATGGGTGCTGGCGATCATTGCCATCTGGGCAACGCCCGAGGTGACTCAGTGGGTAAACGGGCGCTTTGGACTGCAGTGGCAGGCTCAGCATGTATTCCTGGTGGTCGGCTGTCTGGCGGGGCTAAGCCTTGGTTCTAGCCAATCGGCAAGCAGGGCTCTGGTGGGGCTGTTTTCACCCTTGGCTAAATCAGCCGAGTTTTTCGGTTTCTGGGGGCTGGCTAATAAGCTCGCAGGCGTTCTGGGTATCGTCATGTTGGGGGTGTTGCAAACGCTGATTGGCTTACAAGCGTCTATTCTATTATGTGTTGCCCTGTTCGTTACCGCGATGCTGATTTGCGCCAGGGTCAACGAGCGTCGTGGCCGGGAGGCCGCGCTTGCCTGGGAGGCCAATAGTCATATCAACAACTATAAAGCTTGAAAGGGCGCCCTGACCTCAGTGAGGTGGAGTATGGCAACGCACATGGCAAGTCATAGAGCCCAGGGTGGCGGTATCGTTATGATGCTGCTTTTTTGGGTACTGTTAATGGCGGTGGGCACTTGGTGGATTCACGGTGGTCTGGAAGAGATGATGCGGCCCAATGCGAATATTGTGCATACGCTGCCTGCGGGGGAACCGGTTACTCTAAAGCGCAATCGTGCTGGGCACTTTGAGGCGCCGGGTAGTATTAATGGCAAGCCGGTGACCTTTTTGCTCGACACTGGCGCCACTTATGTAGCCATACCTGCCGACTTGGCAAGCGAGCTAGGCCTCGAACCTGGACGTAGCGCTTGGTTCAATACTGCCAATGGCCGGGTAGAAGGTACCTTAACCGAACTCGATGAGGTTTCGCTGGGCGGACTTAAAGTGCAGAATGTGCAGGGGTCAATCAGCCCCGGCATGGAGCGCGACACCGTACTCCTCGGCATGAGCTTTCTGAATTTATTTTCGATTGAAATACAGTCGGGTGAGATGGTTCTGAGCCTTCCCGAGCAGTGAGTCCAGCTTGTGAATGTGCCATTGATATGATTGTCTAAATTGACACGAGTGCCAACACGACAAGGAGTTGCTATGGGCATTGAAGTAGGTGGATTATTAGGATTAATTTGGCTCATCATTGTGATATGGGCCATTGTCAAAGTGGCTAAAAGTGGGGCAGGTAGCCTGGGTAAGCTGATATGGATACTAGTGTTGCTGTTTTTCCCGCTAGTCGGCTTAATCGCATGGTTTCTGTTTGGGCCCAAAGGGTAGCGGCTGAAAAGTACTCGTTCCGAGTAATGTATCAAAGCGTATAGCTGAAAAAGTAGTTGAGAAAAGTAGTCCAAAAAAAAGGCAGACCACCGATGGTCTGCCTTTTTGATATGCTTTAGCAATTGTTGCTGAATACATTACTCAATGGTGTCGTTTCCTTCCCCGGGCGGCGCCTTATAATGCCCCGGGATTTTTAACTTCTCCCCATTGGGCAGGTCGCGCACTTGGGCTGGAACGTAAACACGTTTTATAACACTTTTCGTTTTGCTACTTCCCATGGCAGGCTCCCCCTGTCAGATTGTCGACAGTTAGCGTTTACACATTAGTCCTCGCTTGAGGAAGAATCAAGTGTCCGGCCACACGCTTCCATCAATACGCGCAGTTGTAACGACAGAAGCGGGTGTTTTGGTGGTTTTGAGTTATCCTGAGTGCCAATCATGGGCGCCTGCGTTGATATTGGGTGAGCAGGTGAGAAAACAAACAGCCTAAGCGGAGTGCATAAAGAGGATGGTAGATCATTTGGAACAGCAATTTCAGGCGCTTGAGTCGCAAGAGTCTGTAACGCCTGACTATCCCGATCAAGATCATGTTTTGATCATCGAAGATGACCAGCGTCTGGCCGAGCTTACCCGTGATTACTTGGAAGCGAACGGCTTCCAAGTAACGCTGGAAGCAGACGGCGCAAAAGGGGTCGATCGTATTTTAACCCTGCAGCCTGATCTGGTGATTCTAGACTTAATGCTGCCAGGGGAGGACGGTCTAGCGATTTGTCGCCGCGTTAGACCTAATTTTGCCGGCCCGATTATGATGCTCACCGCGCGTACCGACGATCTCGATCAGGTCTTGGGGCTCGAAATGGGCGCTGACGACTATGTGCCTAAGCCGGTTCAGCCGCGAGTGCTGCTGGCGCGCATGCGAGCGCTACTGCGTCGCGCTGACGGGCCTGCACCGGACGGCGAAATGCGGCTGCGTTTTGAAAACCTCGAGATCGATAACGCGACTCGCGAAGCATGGCTCTCCGGTGAGCGTATTGATTTAACCAGCGCCGAGTTTGACCTGCTTTGGCTACTGGGGCGTAACGCAGGCCGAGTGCTCACCCGTGAAGAGATATTCAGCGACTTACGGGGCATTAAGTACGACGGCCAAGACCGCTCTATTGATGTACGCGTATCGCGCATTCGACCCAAAATTGGCGATGATCCTAATCAGCCTCACCGGATCAAAACCGTGCGCAGTAAAGGTTATCTCTTCGTCAAAGATAGTTGATCATTCAGAGGGACGGCATCATGCGGCGGGTGCTCAGTAACGGCTCGTTTTTACGCTTCTATTTGCTGCTGGGCATCGCGCTATTAGTGGTGTTTGTGATCGCGTTAGCGGGGCGTTCCTTTATCGAACAAGTACGCCGCGAAGACTATCGTGAGCAGCTCGCCGCGCTCCCCATGTCATTGATGACGCGGCAGCTAGCCGAGACGCCTGTAGAACGTCGAGATGCCGTGCTTGAGCATTTTTCAGAGCAGCTCGATTTGCAACTGACACTGCAGCCCGTCAATGAGGCGGATTTGGGCTATTTTGAGCGGTCTCGGCTGGAGCAAGGCAGAATACTGGTTGCCGAAGACCCTTGGCTTTTGCAGCAGCGTTTGCCTGGCGACACCTGGCTGCTGCAAGCACGCCTTGATGACTGGAGCGAGCACCAGTGGCATGGCAGCATTGAGCTGCTTGGTGAGTGGCTCGCTGCAGCGCCCGCGCAAGAGCGTGATGATCGCATTGCCCAACTGCGCCCAGGGAGTTGGCCGTTGCAGCTATTGCCTTCGTTGCCTGCGGGCCTAACGGCGGCGCAGCAGGCCCAGCTGGCCAGGGGCAACGTCATCACCCGACTCGTTTCTGATAAGCTTTCTATTACCCTGCTCTACCAGTTGCCAGACGAGTCACAATGGCTGCAAGCGGGGCCTATTTCCCGTGGCGACACCCTACCGGTAAATTTGCACTTACCCCTTTTGATGGGGCTAATGATCGTTCTCAGCCTGATTATTTATTTGATTATGCGCAGCATTGAAGCCCGCATGGCGCGGCTGGAGCTAGCCGCCACGCGGATTGCCAGTGGCCGCCTGGAAACCCGGGTGAAGGTAGAGAGTGGCGACTTTTTAGGTCGCTTGGGCATGGCTTTTAATGGCATGGCCAATCAGGTGCAAAGTCTGCTGCGCGGCCAGCAGGAAATGATACGGGCGGTTTCCCACGAGCTGCGCACCCCCGTCGCGCGCATTCGCTTTGCCGTGCAGATGGTCGAGGATATGACCGACCAACCCGCTATTCGTCGTCAGCTACAGGGTATCGATGCGGACATTGCCGAACTCGATGAATTGGTCGATGAAATTCTCACCTATGCACGCCTAGGTGGGGAAACGGTTAACGGCGCTGAGCTTGAAACCGCGCTGGTAGAGTGTCGGGCCATGGCGGAACGGGTGATTGATACGCTGTCGCCGCTGCATAAGGGCTTAGCGCTGGCGCTGGCGCCTGGGCCAGAAATCGAGCTGCTGGCAGAGCCGCGCTATCTCCAGCGCGCGGTGCAGAACTTAGTCGGCAATGCCTGCCGCCATGCCAAGTCCCAGGTGGTGATTCACCTCTGGGATGAACCCAATCTGGTGCGTATAGACGTTGAAGATGACGGCCCCGGCATTCCGCCGGAAGCGCGGGCGGATATTTTCAAGCCGTTTGCCCGGCTGGACGACAGCCGCGCCCGCAGCTCTGGCGGTTACGGGTTAGGGCTTTCGATTGTGCAGAAAATTATGGCCGGGCACGGCGGCAGCGTGACCATCGATACCAGTCCCACCTTGGGCGGCGCGCGGTTTACGCTGCTGGTTCCGCGCCGCGATCCGCTGGCTTGACCCCCGTTAGCACCGCAAAGGAAGTCTCCCGCGCCGTGCGTAAAAAATCCTGCATCCATGGTGCTTCGCGGGTCTCCTCGCGAATCGCTGCATACAGCGTACTCCATACCCCATCCTCTCCTAGCTTCACCGCGCTCACATAATCGCGCTGCAAATACTCGGTCAGCGCCCAGTTGGGTAGTGCACACACGCCACGCCCGCTGGCCACCAGCTGCATCATCATAATCGTCAATTCAGCGGTACGAATTTCCCGAGGGCGCACATTCGCCGGCTGCAAAAACTGGGTAAAAATATCCAGCCGCGATTGTTCAACGGGGTAGGTGATCAACGTTTCCTCGGCCAGCGCCTGGGGCTCTATATAGCCCTGGCCTGCAAAAGGGTGCTGGCGGGCGACGGCCAGTAGCCCCTCATAGCGAAACAGCGGGGCGTAGTGAATCCCTTCAAGAGGTTGGGGGTCGGCGGTGATCACCAGATCCAGCTGCTCGCGGGCAAGCGCCGGAAGCGGGTCGAAGTGGTGACCGCTGGGAATGTCGATTTCCACTTCCGGCCAGTGATCGCGAAAATAATCCACTGTAGGCATCAGCCACTGAAAGCAGCTGTGGCACTCGATGGCCATATGCAAGCGCCCCTGCTCGGTGCCTGCCAGGCGCGTTAAATCACGCTCCGCCTTGCGTACTTCAGGCAGTATCTGGTCGGCCAGGGCGAGCAGCCGCAGTCCCGCTCGGGTGAATTCCACCGGACGGGTTTTACGCACAAAAAGCGCGCTGTCCACGCGGCTCTCAAGATCCTTGAGCTGGTGGGAAAGCGCCGATTGGGTCAAATGCACGCGATCGGCAGCATCGACAAGAGAGCCGGTTTCGCGCAGAGCCAGCAGCGTGCGGAGGTGTCGTAACTCAATCATATAGTGGCTCTATTATTGTGAGTATTTTTCATCTTTAGTATTAAAAACTTTAGTTTGATTCATTAGAGTGTGGTGACCAGACTGTGTGAAATTATTCACGTTGGTAGGGTTCATCATGACAGTTTCTCATATTCTCGGCTATCCCCGCATCGGCGCTCAGCGCGAGCTTAAAAAAGCCACGGAAGCGTACTGGAAAGGCGAGTGCACGCGTAGCGAGCTTGAAAGCACCGGCCGCAAGCTGCGTTTGCGCCACTGGCAGGCGCAGCAGGATGCGGGTTTGGATTTCGTTAGCGTGGGCGATTTCGCTTTTTACGATCAAGTGCTGAATGTTTCGGTGGCGCTGGGAGCTGTGCCTTCACGTTTTAACGCCCAAGCAGAGGTCGCTGGTGGCGATATCGATCTCGACACCACCTTTCGTATGGCCCGGGGTAGAGCGCCCAGGGGGGAGCCCGCCGCAGCCTGTGAAATGACCAAATACTTCGATACCAACTACCACTATCTCGTCCCCGAACTGCACGAGGGGCAAACTTTTACCCTGGCATCCAACCGTCTGTTTGACGAAGTGGATGAGGCGCTGCGCGCGGGTTTTACCCCGAAAGTAACCCTGACGGGGCCGTTGACCTGGCTATGGCTTGGCAAAACCAAAGGCGGGGATTTTGACCGCCTGACGCTACTCGACAGCGTACTCGACGTGTATAGCGAAATATTAGCGCGGCTTGCTACCCAAGGCATTGAGTGGGTTCAGCTGGACGAACCTGCTTTGGTGCAGGATCTGCCGCTGGCATGGCAGCAGGCCTATGAGCGTGCCTATCATCGCCTTCAATCTGCGCCGCTAAAGCTATTGCTAGCCACTTACTTCGGCGGCTTGGGCGACAACCTCTCGCTGGCGACCCGCTTGCCCGTGGCGGGGTTGCACATTGATGCCGTGCGCGCACCGCAGCAAGTCGAGAGTGTAATTGACCGCCTTGGCCCCCATCAGGTGCTATCAGTAGGGTTTGTGGATGGCCGCAATATCTGGCGGGCCGATTTGGCTGCCTTGCGGGAACGTCTGCTGCCATTAAAAGTGCGTCTGGGCCAGCGGCTTTGGTTGGCGCCGAGCTGCTCGCTGCTGCATGTGCCGGTGGATTTGGCTCAGGAAACAGAGCTTGGTGATGAGCTAATCAGCTGGCTGGCCTTCGCGCGGCAGAAGCTTGACGAGGTGGTCACCCTGGCGCGCTTGATCGACAACCGCACTACGCCAGTCGACGAGCAGCGGCTGGATCAGGCCACTCGAGCGCTGGATGCCCGGCGCGAGTCAACGCGTATTCACCAGACTGTGGTCAGTGAGCGTTTGGCGGCGGTTCGCCCTGCTGATAGTCAGCGCCAGGCGCCTTACACCGTGCGTGCCGAGGCGCAACGCCGGGCGCTCAAGCTACCGCTATTTCCTACCACGACGATTGGCTCTTTTCCGCAAACCGACGTAATTCGTGCCGCCCGGCGTGCTTTTAAGGCCGGTGAGCTGGCGTTAGCCGACTACGAAGCCCGTATGCAGGCCGAGATCGTCTACGCCGTTGAGCGTCAGCATGCGCTGGATATCGATGTGCTCGTTCACGGTGAAGCCGAACGTAATGACATGGTGGAGTACTTTGGTGAGCAGCTTGAAGGCTTTGCCTTTACCCGATTTGGCTGGGTGCAGAGCTACGGTTCACGCTGCGTTAAACCGCCGGTGATCTTCGGTGACGTATCGCGGCCTGCACCGATGACGGTGCGCTGGAGCGAATACGCCCAAACCCTGACCGACAAACCCATGAAGGGCATGCTGACCGGCCCTGTGACGATTCTGCAGTGGTCATTTGTGCGCGATGACCAGCCGCGGGAAACCACCTGCCGCCAGATTGCCCTGGCGCTGCGCGATGAGGTGTTGGATCTGGAAGAGGCCGGGATCAGCATTATTCAAATCGATGAGCCAGCGCTGCGCGAAGGGTTACCGCTGCGCCAACATGAGTGGCAGTCGTACCTTGATTGGGCAGTAGAGAGCTTCCAGCTGAGTGCCGCAGGCGTGGCTAATGCCACTCAGATTCATACCCATATGTGTTACTCGGAGTTCAACGACATCATTGGCGCGATTGCAGCACTTGATGCCGATGTGATCACCATCGAAACGTCACGTTCGGATATGCATCTGCTGGATGCCTTCCAGGACTTCGCGTATCCCAACGAAATCGGCCCAGGGGTTTACGATATCCATACCCCGAATATTCCCGAAGTGAGCTGGATGGTCGATTTGATGGAAAAAGCCCTGGAGAAAATTCCCGCCGAACGGCTGTGGGTAAACCCGGACTGCGGCCTCAAAACCCGTGGTTGGGCGGAAGTAGAGCCAGCGCTAGCCAATATGGTGGAAGCGGCGAAGGTGCTACGCCGACGCTATGCATAAATGGGAAGAAGTCAGAATCACCCCCGCTGCTCTAAGCAGCGGGGGACTGACTTTTCGGCGCTTAGTTTTTTGACGCCTAGCTTTTCGATGCATAGGCGTAGAGCAGGGTTTCCTGGGCACTGATGGCATCGCTGTCACCCGGATCCTGGAGTCGGTAGCTGCCGTCGGTCTGAAGAAGCCAGCTCTGGCAGTTATCCACCAGGTAGGTCTCCAGGTCTTTACGCACCCGGTTGGCGAGCTTCTTATCCAACAGCGGAAAACAGGTCTCCACACGGTGGAACATATTGCGCGACATAAAGTCCGCGCTTGAGCACCAGGTCTCCGATTTACCGTCGTTGTGGAAGTGGAAGACCCGGGTATGCTCCAGCAAACGGCCGATAATCGAGCGCACGCGAATATTGTCGGAAACCCCCGGCACCCCTGGCTTCAAACAGCACATACCGCGAATAATCAAATCGCACTCTACGCCTGCCTGCGAGGCCCGGTAGAGTGCTTTGATAAGCTTTGGCTCGGTTAACGAGTTGCACTTAATGATGATGTGCCCGCGCTTACCCTTGCGCGCTATTTGCGCTTCCCGGTCGATCATTTCCACCAGCCGCTCATGTAGCGTGAAGGGCGCGTGCAACAACGTGTCGATTTTGCGTGCCCGGCCCATCCCCGAAAGCTGCTGAAATACTTTATGCACATCCGCACATAGCGCTTTATTGGCGGTCAGCAGACTGTAATCGGTGTAAAGCTTGGCAGTTTTAGAGTGGTAATTGCCGGTGCCCAGGTGGGCGTAATAGCTCAGCTCACCTTTTTCCCGGCGAACGATGTGCAGCATTTTGGCGTGGGTCTTGTAGGCCATGATGCCGTAGACAACGATTGCCCCTGCTTCCTGCAAACGTGAAGCCAGCTGTAGGTTGTCGGCCTCATCAAAGCGCGCGCGCAGCTCAATGACCACAGTGACCTCTTTGCCCTGGCTGGCCGCCTCTACCAGCGCGTTGACGATGGCTGAGTCAGCGCCAGTGCGGTAAAGGGTCTGTTTTACTGCCAGCACATGAGGGTCGCGGGCGGCTTCGCGCAGCAGGTCTTCAATCGGCGTAAATGACTGGAAGGGGTGATGGAGCAGGATGTCGTTCTTGGCAATAGCGTCAAACAGGCTACCCGCTTTGAGCGCTTTGGGAATGCTGGGGGTGAATGGCCGATAGAGCAGTTCGGGGCGATCCACATCACCCAGCACCGACATCATACGGGTTAAATTAACCGGCCCTTTGACGCGATATAAGTCGTCGCTTTCCAGTTCAAACTGGCGTAACAAAAAATCAGTTAAGTCATCAGGGCAGCTGTCGGCGACTTCCAGGCGTACGCCGCTGCCGTAGCGGCGCGCCAACAGTTCACCGCGCAGCGCTGAGGCGAGATCCGAAACCTCCTCAGGGTCAACGCTCATATCCGCGTTGCGGGTCAGCCGGAATTGGTAGCAGCCGCGTACGCTCATGCCGGGAAATAGCTCCTCGGCGTGGGCATGAATCATCGACGAAAGAAAAACATACTCCGAGAAACCCTCTTCACAGAGTTCCTTGGGCAGTGCCATCAGGCGCGGTAGCGAGCGCGGCGCGGGTAGAATGGCCATACCACCAGCGCGACCAAACGCATCTTTACCTTCCAACTCAACTATAAAGTTGAGGCTTTTATTCACTAAACGCGGGAAAGGGTGCGAGGGGTCGAGGCCGATCGGGCTGATGACCGGCATAATTTCGTTATCGAAAAAATCTTTAACCCAAGCTTTCTGTTCATCAGTCCACTGATCGCGGCGCCGAAAGCGCAGCCCATGGGTTTCCAGCGCGGGTAACAAGGTGTCGTTGAGTATCTGATACTGGCGGTCAATTTGCGCGTGAGCAAGTTGCGATATCTCTGCCAACACCGCTTTGGGCAGGCGGCCGTCAGCGGCGGTAGTGTCGTCGCCCAGGGCAATTTGGTGCTTTAAGCCCGCCACGCGAATCTCGAAAAACTCGTCCATATTGGAGGAGAAAATCAGCAGGAACATTAACCGGTTGAGCAGCGGGTGAGCATCGTCTAACGCCTGCTCCAACACGCGAATATTGAACTGTAGATGCGACAGCTCGCGGTTGAAGTAGAGCTGGGTATCGTCGAGGTCGGTTTCAGGCTGTGCTTCACGTGCCTGGACGCCGGTCGGGGTACGATTAATCCGTAGCGGCATATCGCCGTCGCTGCTGGTGTGATCGGTAGACGATAGTGGTAAGGAATCTGAAGCTTGTTCGTCCATGGTGGATCTCCCCGCGTTGATAGCTCGAAGGTATCATAGCCTGATACTTGTATATCAGTGCAGTATGCGGGGAGAAGATGACAAATAGGTGTCACCTGTTTGTCATCTTAGCGCTGCTGAAGTAAACGCGCTGCGTCGAGGGCAAAGTAGGTGAGAATGCCATCCGCGCCTGCCCGTTTGAAACACATCAGCGACTCCAGTATTACCGGCTCCGCTTCCAACCAGCCGTTATCAAAGGCAGCGCGGTGCATCGCGTACTCGCCGCTGACTTGATAAGCGAAGGTGGGTACCTGCAGTTCGCTTTTTACCCGGCGTACGATATCCAAGTAGGGCATTCCTGGCTTGACCATCACCATATCAGCGCCCTCGGAGATATCCATGGCCACTTCGTGTAATGCTTCATCGCTGTTAGCGGGATCCATTTGATAGGTGCGCTTGTCCGCTTTGCCCAAGTTAGCAGCCGAACCGACCGCATCGCGAAAAGGGCCGTAGTAGTGTGACGCGTATTTGGCACTGTAAGCCATAATACGCACGTTATGCAGGTGTTCCTGCTCTAATACCAGGCGAATAGCGCCAATCCTCCCATCCATCATGTCAGAAGGGGCGACCACGTCGGCGCCGGCTTCGGCATGGGAGAGCGCCTGTTTGAGCAGCGTATCCACCGTGCGGTCATTCTGCACGTAGCCGTGTTCGTCAAGAATGCCGTCCTGGCCGTGGCTGGTATAAGGGTCAAGCGCTACGTCGGTGATAATGCCTAATTCGGGCAGCGCCTCCTTGAGAGCGCGCACGCTGCGCTGAACTAGACCGCTAGCGCTATAGGCCTCTTCAGCAAGCTCACTCTTGTGCTCGGGGCCAACCACAGGAAACAGCGCCAGCGCTGGAATGCCCAGTTCATACGCCTCGCGAGCTTGCTCGATCAGTAAATCGATAGACAGCCGTTCAACGCCGGGCATGGAGGCGACGGCTTCACGCTGATTTGTGCCTTCAAGGACGAACACCGGCAGGATTAGGTCTGACGCAGTCAGGCTGTTCTCCTGCATCAACCGACGTGAGAAGTCATCGCGGCGCATACGGCGCATGCGCGTGGCGGGAAAATGGCGGGCAGTGGGTGTACTCAAGGGAGTTCTCCATTAGAGGTCGTAAAGATCAGCGAACGTGAACACTCAGGGTCGCAAATAAACATGCCCGAAGGCCTGGCGTCAGTATATCAGCCATACCTTGCGGCGAAAGCCGTCTTGTGGCGACACGGCAGACTGACTAAAGTGGGCGATTGCTTTGCTGTATTGCGTTCGGCAGACCCTGGGATAAGGAGATAGGCATGACCAAACAGGTGGCAGTGATTTTGGCCGGCTGCGGCGTTTACGATGGTTCAGAAATATATGAGACCACGCTAACGCTGCTGCGCTTGGATCAGTTGGGTATAGGTTACCGTTGTTTTGCCCCAGATATAGAGCAGCACCATGTGGTCAATCACCTCACTCAAGAGGTGGTAGAGGGCGCGCAGCGTAACGTGCTGCTGGAGTCCGCCCGCTTGGCACGGGGTGAGATCAGCCCGCTGGAGGAGTTAGATGCTGACAGCTTCGGCGCAGTGATCGTACCCGGCGGTTTTGGCGTCGCCAAGAACTTGTCGGACTTCGCCAGTGCCGGTGACAGCATGCAGGTGCTAGAGGCTTTAAAAGCGGCCTTGGTGGGGTTTCGTGAAGAGGCCAAGCCGATTGGTTTGATGTGTATTTCCCCCGTACTGGTGCCTCGCCTATTGGACGAGGGCATTGCGGTGACGGTGGGCAATGACCCGGCGATTTCCGGGGCCATTAGCGCCATGGGCGGCCTGCACCGTAGCTGCGGCGTAGAAGATATCGTGGTGGATCTTGAGCACCGCGTGGTCACTACGCCTGCCTATATGCTGGCAACGCGTATTAGCGAAGCTGCTATCGGTATTTTTAAGCTGGTAGATCGCATTGCAGAAATGATGGATTAAGCTCGACGCTGTGCTGATACCAAAGCCGCCGCCATTAACGGCGGCGGCTTTTAAATATCTGCACGTTGAACCCGTGCTTAGAGGTCAGCCTCTTGCTCTTCAGCAGCCTCCTTCTCCTCTTTACGCTTGCGCACCAGGCGGCCAAATAGCAGCCCAACTTCGTAAAGCAAATACATCGGGATCGCCAACAGGCTCTGAGAAATCACATCCGGAGGCGTTAGCAACATGCCGACAACAAAGCAGCCTAAAAGAATATAAGGGCGCTTTTTAGACAGGCTTTCCACCGACGTGGCGCCAGATAAGATAAGCAAGAAGGTCGCGATAGGAATCTCAAACGCTACACCGAAGGCAAAAAACAGCTTGAGCACGAAGTTCAAGTACTGGTTAATGTCGGTCATCACGGCGACGTTTTCCGGCCCAGTTTGGGTGAAAAACTCAAACAACAGCGGAAAAACAACGTAGTAGGCAAACGCCGCGCCGCCGTAGAAAAGCGCAATGCTCGAAACCAGAATCGGTATCGCCAGCGCTTTTTCATTGTCGTAAAGCCCTGGCGCGATAAACGCCCAGGCTTGATGCAGCACAAAGGGTATAGCGATAAAGACCGCGACCACCAGGGTGAGCTTGAACGGCGCTAAGAATGGCGAAGCGACTTCCGTGGCGATCATCTGCGAGCCTTCAGGCAGTAGCGCCATTAACGGCTCGGCAACGAAGGTATAGATATCATTGGCAAAGGAGTAAAGGCCTAAAAAGACCACCAAAATCACGATCACGGCGCGCATAAGCCGTGAGCGTAACTCAATCAGGTGCTCAATCAGGGGGGCTTGGCTCGGCTCTTCCCGCGGCTCCTTTGAATCGCCAGACATACTCATTGGTGATTACGATCCTTATTAAGTATAGCCGACTCAGGGTTAGGCATTTCAGGTTTGGCCTCGCGGGTGGGCGTAGTCGAGGCAGGTGCAGATGATGACGAAGATGTTTCTTCACGCACCGTTTCCTCTCGCACCGTTTGCAAGGCGTCATCCAATCGAGAGCTGGCCTGGGCAACGCGCTGCTCAGTGTCACTCTGCTTCGCTGGCGCTGCGTCTGAGGGGCTATCGGCAATGCTCTCTACGTCCAGCTTCGCTTTCTTCAAGCTGTCATCGAGCTTCTTTTGCTGTTCGTTGAGCTTTTGGCGCAGCTCTTCTGCTTCCAGTTGGGCGCTGATTTCACGCTGCATACCGGATACCGTACGCTTGATTTTACCAATCCACATGCCCGCCGTTCGGGCAGCGCGTGGCAGCCGCTCCGGGCCAAGCACCAACAGCCCGACGACGCCAATCAGCATCAGTTCAAGAAAGCCGATATCCAGCATGGTTTATTTGCGCTCTTCGTTGCGGTCGTGGGCGGCCTGTTTCTCTTCAGCTTGAACGTCGTAAGTGTTGCCCGGCTCGTCATGGCTCACTTTGGCATGGGGCTGGTCGGCGTCCTCTTTGTCCGCGTCTTTATTTTTCTCCTCATCGTGCATGGCTTTCTTGAAGCCTTTGACAGCCCCGCCTAGGTCGGTGCCCACGTTACGCAGTTTTTTGGTGCCGAAAACCAGAATGATGATGCCCAGCACAATCAGCAACTGCCAAATACTAATACCACCTAACATATGCGTTTCCTCATGGGAGCAGGTTAACAATCAATTGAGTGCTATCTCTTTTACCACTGAGCAAGTGAATACGAGCCCAATGGCTAGGAGCAGTACTACAGTACGCGCGTTACCACTATGCGACAGCCATTTGTGGCAACTAAGGCTGGCGAGCGGCTTTTTCCTCGTGTCCGGAAATGCCGAAGCGCCGGGCCAGTTCGTCTAAAACGGCCTGATGATCCATTCCCAGGTGCGACAGCATCACCAAGCTATGAAACCACAGGTCGGCGGTTTCAGAAATCAACGCTTGGCGATCAGCCTCGCTACCATGCTCGGCATCTTTTGCCGCAAGCACTGTTTCTGTCGCTTCCTCGCCCACCTTTTCGAGTATCTTGTTCAAACCCTTATGATGCAAGGAGGCAACATAAGATTCTTCTGCCGCTGCATGGCGCCGTTGCTTTAACACCTCATTGAGCGTACCCAGTACATCGGTATGGCTAGTCGAATTGTTAGGCGATAATGCGTTGCTGTCCATGGGAATCCTTGTAAACGTTGAGTGCGTCACTCTATTGCCACACCAGCAGCAGTAGGCCAATGGCTGCGGCCGCGAGTATCGGCCACTCTTGAAGCGCAATCCAACCGCTTAATGGCTGCCAAGCCAGTGCCAGCGCCAGTAGAATAAGGCCAAGCCGAAGGCGGTAGAGGCGTTTTCCCTGGCGCGCCATCTGCACGCGCATGGCGTTGATCGAGTCGACCTGCTGGTGGCGCTGGCGATGCTCATGCTCCATACGGCTTAGCGCCTGATGAGCCAGTACGGGCAGTTCGGGCAATTGATGCGAAAGCTCCGGCGCCTGGCGCTTTAACGACTCCCATAAACCGCTGACCCCGGCACGCTCTTTCATCCACTGCTCTAAATAGGGCTTGGCGGTGCTCCACAGGTCTAAATCTGGGTAGAGCTGGCGGCCCAGACCTTCAATATTGAGCAGCGTCTTTTGCAACAATACCAGCTGCGGCTGCACTTCCATATTAAAGCGTCGTGCGGTTTGAAACAGTCCTAATAACACCTGGCCGAAGGAAATATCTTTCAACGGCTTCTCTAAAATCGGTTCACAAACGGTGCGAATCGCTGCCGCGAACTCATTAGCGCGGGTGTTCTCACCCACCCAGCCGGATTCAATATGCAGTGCAGCGACTTCGTAATAGTCCTGGTGGAAAAACGCCAGTAGGTTACGCGCCAAGTAGTCCTGATCTTCCCGGGTCAGGCTGCCCACAATGCCGCAGTCGATGGCAATGTACTGGGGATCTTCGGGGTTGTCACAGTTGACGAAGATATTACCCGGGTGCATATCCGCGTGAAAGAAGTTGTCGCGGAATACCTGGGTAAAGAAAAGCTCGACGCCGCGTTCGGCAAGCTTCTTCAAATTAGTGCCACGAGCAATCAGGGTATCTAAATCGGCGACCGGAATACCGCGAATGCGCTCTTGCACCATCACATGGCGGCGGGTGAAGGGCCAGTAGATGGTGGGTACAAACAGCAGCGGTGAGTCTTTAAAGTTACGCTTGAGCTGCGAGGTGTTGGCGGCCTCTTTGTAGAGATCCAGCTCGTCAAATAGCGTGGCTTCGTAGTCGCGAATGACTTCCACCGGACGCAGGCGACGCGCCTCGGGGATTTTGGAGAATAGCTTGGCAACTTGGTACATCAGTGCCATATCCTGACGCATCACGCGATCAATGCCGGGGCGAATAATTTTTACCACCACGTCCTCACCGCCGTGGAGCCTTGCCGCGTGCACCTGGGCAATCGACGCCGAGGCCAGTGGCACTCGGTCAAACTCAGCAAAGGCCTCTTCCAGCGACATTTCCAGGGCTTTCTCGACGCGAGCGGCGGCTTGATCACCGGGAAAAGGCGGCACCTGATCCTGAAGACGCTTTAGCTCATCGGCGATATCTGCTGGTAGCAGGTCGCGACGGGTCGAGAGCATTTGGCCAAATTTAATAAAAATCGGCCCTAACGCCTCTAGTGACAAGCGCAGACGTTCGCCCCGTGAGCGTTTGCCAACGGGGATAAGACGTAGCGGAGAGAACCATAGCAGCGCCCGAAGCCACCAGGGCAATCGCTCTAGCGGCAGCAGTGTGTCCAGTCTATGGCGGCTGATCACCCAACTTATCCGCAGCAGACGCAGGCTCATGGGCGCGACTCCTGCGGCGCGGGCTGAAGCTGTTCTAGCCGGCGCTGTAAACGGTTTAAACGTGCTTCCAGGCGATCGGTCGCCACCTCTAACTCGGTCAGGTGCTCGCGGAGCAGGCTACGCTGCTGCGGCCCTGGCAGCAGGCGTGCCTCTTCAAAGACATATTCAGACACATCCTGCATCAGCTCGTCTTTGGCGCGCAGCCCCCAACGGGCAGTGCGCCGCAGGCCCTCGGCCAGGGAGTGGGCGGGCATATCGCCCAGCCAGCGGGCCAGCTCGCTCTCCCAGTCGATGTCCAGGTCGAAGAGCAGGTCTCGAGTGGCTTCAAGCAGATGAATACGCCCGCGCACGGCCAGCTTGCCGTCAAACATAAGGCGCTCAATCGAAGCACCGCTGATCCACTCGGAAAACGTTTCCGGGGTGAGCTCGACCACTGCATCTACGTCGGTTTCATCAACATCATCGCCGCGCATCAGGTCGAGCCCGGCGTAATGGTAGTGAATGACCAGCGCTAAGTGAGGCTGCTCAAGGCGCACCAGTAGACGGCTGCCCGCCAGTGCCGCTAGCCGTGCGGGGGCCGCAGGGTCGCGGGCGAGTAGGGCGTTGAGCGTGCGTTCACAACCGGCCAGCAGCAGGGTCGGGGTTACCAGCATGCTGACCTCTTGGCAGGAGACATCAGGTTGCAAACCGTCATAGCTTAATGCCGCGGTGTAGAGCGACGATACCGCCGGTGAGATTGGTGTACTCAACCCGCTCAAGCCCTGCCTCTTCCATCATGGCTTTGAGCGTTTCCTGATCCGGGTGCATGCGAATCGACTCCGCCAGGTAGCGGTAGCTGTCGCCATCCCCCGCCACTAGTTCGCCCATTTTGGGCAGCAGGCGGAAAGAGTACTCATCGTAGGCCTTGGAGAGCAGCGGATTGTTGGGTTTGGAGAACTCCAGCACCAGCAGGCGACCACCCGGCTTGAGCACCCGGGCCATGGAGCGCAGCGCGGCGTCTTTGTCGGTGACGTTGCGTAGGCCAAAGGCAATGGTAATGCAGTCGAAGCTGTTATCGGGAAACGGCAGGCTTTCAGCATTGGCTTGAACATACTCGACGTTGCCGCCTACGCCGTTATCCATCAGTTTGTCGCGGCCCACTTTGAGCATTGAGGCGTTGATGTCGGCCAGTACGACTTTGCCCCGGGGGCCAACCAAACGGGAGAACTTAAGCGTTAAATCCCCCGTGCCGCCCGCGATATCCAGTACGTGGTGGCCTGGGCGCACCCCTGCGCGTTCAATGGTAAGGCGTTTCCAAACTCGGTGTATGCCCATGGACATCAGGTCGTTCATCACATCGTAGCGGGCAGCCACGGAGTGAAAAACATCGGCCACTCGCGAGGCTTTTTCATCAACAGGAACTTCTTGAAAACCAAAGTCAGTGGTGCGTTTTTCTGTGGGGCTCATTGGGCAGTAGCTCCCGAATTCGAGGCGGTGGCAAATCGGCCTTAGGTCTTTTGACCTTAAGCCCGACGCGATTAAAAGTTAACGCCATTGTAGCCTTGTCCACCCAGCCTTGTCTGCCTGGCTTCTTGTATAGGGCTGAGTCAGGTAGTCACAGTTGCTTGAATTGAATGCTGGCGGGCTCACGTGAGGCACCGGCCTCTTTTAAGCGTTGCAAGTAGTTGTTCCAGTAAGCTTCCTGATGGGTTGCCAGGTCATACAGATAGTTCCAGCTAAACAGCCCGCTGTCGTGGCCATCGTCAAAGTGCAGTTTCAGCGCGTAGTTGCCTGCCTGAGTAATATTTTGCAGGCCGACATCTTTTTTACCCACTTGCAGTACCGCCGTGTCACCACCGTGGCCGCGCACTTCGGCGGAAGGTGAATAGACGCGTAACAACTCGACCGGGAGGTGAAAACTCTCCCCATTGGCGTAGCCAAGTTCCAGTTCGCGGTTCTGCTTGTGGTAGTGAACCCGAGTGGGGGTAGGGGCATTCATGATGAGACCTCATCGCTAAGTATCCATGGCTTACGAACATAGCAGCAAGCCCGCCAAGAGCGGGCTTGCTGTTGCTGACGCTACCAGTGCTGATAATAACGGCAGACGTAGCTTATAAAATATACCGCGACAGATCTTCGTCGACCGCCAGTTCGCCAAGCTGCGCATTGACGTAGTCGCCGTCAATCACCAGCGGGCTCTCCATATCGCCGCCTCGGAAAGAGGCTTCCTCTAACAGCCGCTCCATCACCGTGTGCAGGCGGCGGGCGCCGATATTTTCAGTGCCTTCGTTTACCTGCCAGGAGATCTGCGCGATGCGCTCGATTCCGTCGGGGGTGAACTCAACGTCCAGCCCCTCGGTGGCCAGCAGCGCCTGATACTGCTTGGTCAACGAGGCAGAGGGCTCGGTGAGGATGCGCTTAAAGTCGTTGGGCGTTAGCGCGTCAAGCTCAACCCGGATCGGCAAGCGGCCCTGTAGCTCTGGAATCAGATCCGACGGGCGCGACAGGTGGAAGGCACCGGAGGCGATAAACAGAATGTGATCGGTCTTTACCATGCCGTACTTGGTCGAGACGGTGGAGCCCTCAATCAGTGGCAGCAGGTCACGCTGGACGCCCTCACGGGAGACTTCGCCACCGCTGGACTGGCCGCTGCCCTTGGCGACTTTATCGATCTCATCCAGGAACACGATACCGTGTTGCTCGACCGAGTAGACCGCGCGGGATTTGATCTCTTCTTCGTTGACCAGCTTGCCCGCTTCTTCATCGCGTAGCAGTACCAGCGCCTCTTTGACCGTTACGCGGCGGTTTTCACGCTTCTGCTGGCCCATATTGGAGAACATGCTCTGCAGCTGGCTGGTCATCTCTTCCATGCCTGGCGGCGTCATGATATCGATGCCGGGGCCCTGGGAGGCGATTTCGATATCAATCTCTTTATCGTCCAGCTGCCCTTCACGAAGCTTCTTGCGGAAGGTCTGGCGGGTACCGCTCTCTTCTCGCGGCTTATCTTCCTGACCCCGTGGCGGCGGCAGCAGGGCATCCAGTACGCGGTCTTCTGCAGCATCTTCGGCGCGGTGGCTAACTTCCTCTTTGGCCTGCTCGCGCACCATCTTGATCGCCGCTTCCATGAGATCGCGAATAATCGACTCAACATCACGGCCCACATAACCAACTTCGGTAAACTTGGTCGCTTCGACTTTAATAAACGGGGCTTTGGCCAGTTTGGCCAGGCGGCGGGCAATCTCGGTTTTACCCACACCTGTGGGGCCAATCATCAAAATATTTTTGGGGGTGACTTCTGGGCGCAGGTCGTCATCGAGCTGCATACGGCGCCAGCGGTTACGCAGAGCGATTGCAACGGCGCGTTTGGCATCCTGCTGGCCAATAATGTACTGGTCTAGAGCGTGAACAATTTCGCGGGGTGTCATCTGAGTCATATAAGTAACCTTAGTGTGCAATGAGCGGCGTTAGGGGATCGCGTAAGCTGATTAGCGATCGTCAATCGACAGCTCTTCGAGGGTCACGTGGTGGTTGGTGAATACACAGATATCACCAGCGATCGAAAGCGACTTCTCGGTGATTTCACGCGCTGACAGCTCGGTGTTTTCCAGTAGCGCTCGGGCACTGGCTTGGGCGAAGTTGCCGCCAGAGCCAATGGCAATAATGCCGCGCTCGGGTTCGACTACGTCACCGTTACCGGTAATGATCAGCGAGGCGCTGTGATCTGCAACGGCGAGCAGCGCTTCCAGGCGGCGCAGCGCCCGGTCAGTGCGCCAATCTTTGGCAAGTTCCACCGCTGCCTTGGTCAAATGGCCTTGATATTTTTCAAGCTGTGCTTCAAAGCGCTCAAACAGGGTGAACGCATCCGCCGTGCCACCCGCAAACCCGGCCAGTACCTTGCCGCGGTAGAGGCGGCGAACTTTGCTGGCGTTACCCTTCATTACGGTATTGCCCAGCGATACTTGGCCGTCGCCAGCGAGGGCGACCTGATTACCACGACGAACGGAGACAATAGTGGTCATGGAGATAACTCCTTGGGGGAGGCGAACTCCCGATGACTGGCAGGCCACTCAATAAGCGACCATTGTTTAAGCGTTCACAACAAAATGCGGGCGGCTGATAAAAAATCAACCGCCCGCAGGGTATTCCAGGAGGGAATATTAGTTTTGCAGTTGGATAAGCAGGGGCTCGATACCTTGGGTATTCATTAAATCCTGGGCCCGGTTCAACTCCCGGGTGTCCTCGTAAGGCCCCACTTGTACCCGGTGCCAGGTATTGCCATCCGCCTGTACTTCGCTGATTTCCGCCAGCAGGCTTAAATTGCGCAGTCGGCCGCGCAGCTGTTCGGCATCACTTGCCTCTCGAAATGAGGCCGCCTGAAGCATATAGCGCCCTGGGGTATTGGTGGCTGTCTCATTCTCTTGGGCTGCCGATACCTGATCTTCAGGCCGGGTATTGGCAGCAATGACCTGGGCAATAGGGTCGTCGCTTGCAGCGCCCGCATCGCTATCAGCTGTTTGTTCAGGAGCCTCCGGGCGCACAACGCTTGACGGCAGAGTGACGCCGGGGGCAATGACCTCGGTTTCCGGCAGCAGGGTATAAAACTCAAACGTCGGCATCGAAGGTTCGGCGGCTTCTTCGGTTTCCCGAGCGGCGGCGCGCTCTTCGCTACCCGAGGGCTTGGGTAGCACCGTGGCCTGAGGCGTTTCACTCGGCTGCTCTTGCCAGGGGGCGGTGCCGTGCTGGTGCTGAGCCAGAAAGAAACCTGCCGCCATACCGGCAAGACCCCACAGCCAGCCGGGGAGGCGAAAGCCCCCGCCTGAACTGCGGCTGGACTTGCGCTGCGAGGTGGCTCCGCGGCGGGGGGCGGGCTTTTTGCGCGGGCTAGCCATTGCTTACATCTCCTCTGGGGCGCTAACCCCCATTAAATCAAGCCCGTTGCGAAGCACTTGACGGGTGGCGAGGCCCAGCGCCAGACGCGTATTGCGTAGGGTGTCGTCCTCGACCATCACTTTGACGGCGTTGTAGCAGGTGTGGAAGTCGCCGGAAAGGTCGAGCAAATACTGGGCAACCTGCTGGGGCTCGCGGTTTCTGGCGGCGGTTTCCACGACTTCAGGGAAGCGCGCTAGCCGGTTAAGTACGGCTTTCTCCTGGTCGCTGTCCAGCAGCGCTAGGTTGGCCAGTGCCAAGGCGTGATCAAACGGTTGGTCAGCATCCTGGGCCTTGCGCAGCATGCTGCAGACCCGGGCATGGGCGTACTGGATGTAGTAGACCGGGTTGTCATTTGACTGGGAGCGGGCCAGGTCGATGTCAAAGGTGAGCTGTGAGTCCGCGCGGCGAGCGGCGAGGAAGAAGCGCGTGGCATCACGGCCCACTTCGTCGATCAAGTCGCGCACGGTGACATAGCTGCCCGCGCGCTTGGAGAGTTTTACCTCGACGCCTGAACGGGTGACCATGACCATCTGGTGGAGCACGTAGTCGGGCCAGCCTTTGGGAATACCGACTTCCAGCGCCTGCAAACCGGCGCGTACGCGGGTGACGGTGGAGTGGTGGTCGGCACCCTGTTCGTTGATCACGGTTTTGAAACCGCGCTGCCACTTGTCCAGGTGGTAGGCCACATCGGGGAGGAAATAGGTGTAGCCACCGTCCTGTTTGCGCATCACGCGGTCTTTGTCATCACCGAAGTCGGTGGTGCGTAGCCACATGGCGCCATCTTCTTCATAGGTGTGGCCCGCGTTCACCAGCTTTTCAACGGTGGCGTCCACCTTGCCATCTTCATAGAGTGAGGACTCTAGGAAATAGACGTCAAACTCCACGCCGAAGGCTTTTAGATCCAGATCCTGTTCGCGACGCAGCCACGCCACGGCAAACTCTTGAATGGCGGCTAAATCATCCGGGTCTTTTTTGGCGGTGACTTCGCGGTCATCGGCACTTACTGTTTTACCTGCCAGGTAGTCGTTGGCCACATCGACGATATACTCGCCTCGATAGCCATCTTCTGGCCAGCTATCGTCGTCAGGGCCAAAGCCTTTCACCCGGGCTTGTACAGAACGCGCGAGGTTGGCGATCTGGGCACCCGCGTCGTTGTAGTAGAACTCGCGGGTGACATCAAAACCGGTGGCTTCGAGCAGGCGGCATAGGCAGTCGCCTATGGCCGCGCCCCGGCCGTGACCTACGTGCAGCGGGCCGGTGGGGTTGGCGGAAACGAACTCGACTTGAACCTTCTCGCCTTTGCCCACCATGCTGCGGCCAAAGGTGTCGCCGCAGTCGAGCACCTGGGCAACGATTTGCGCCGCGGCATCGGCGGCGGCGAAAAAGTTGATAAAGCCGGGCCCCGCAATCTCGGTTTTTTGGATAGCGTCGCTTTCGGGTAGCGCGGCTACCAGCGCGTTGGCTAATTCGCGCGGATTTTGACCTGCCGGTTTGGCCAGCATCAGCGCCAAGTTGGTGGCGTAATCGCCGTGGGCCTTGTCTTTGGTAGGATCCACTTTGATGGTGGGCTGAAGGTCGTTTGGCAGCACGCCTTGGTGCTTGAGCGCGGTGACCGCGCCTTCGAGCAGAGAAACTATCGTATCTTTCATGTGGGTATCCGGTTACGTCTGTGGCGTGCATCTGTACGAGGTGTGCCAACAAGGCGGCTATTATCGGCTCTTCGTCAATTATTTCTGCCAGCCTGATAACTGAGCTGTGGGAGGTAGCTTTAGCTCGCGACTATTTAGCCTGATAGCCTTGAGGGTGCCTGTGGCACCCATCGCCCGCTGAAGCGGCCTCCCACAACATATAGTTGGCATAGTGTTTCGATCTGAACCGTGAGACATAAAATGGCCAATTAATCTTAAGCCCACGCTAGATGACGAATAGGCCTATTATCGGCAATTGAGCCGCAGTTTCAAAGGCGTGTTGCTAAACAAGTACCAAGAGATAAAGAGATAAGCGCTACGCGAGGGTTTGTGGGTCGATATCAATCGACCAGCGTACCTTGCGTGCCTCGCGATTGGCTTCCAGCCACTGCACCAGCCAGCTAACGGCCGGGTGTAGTTGGCTGCGCTTATCGGCTGCCAGCATAACGTGTAAATGGTAGCGGTTCTGGCGTCTTTCCATCGGTGCGGGCACCGGCCCCAGGCAGCGGGTGGCTACGCCGGACTCTTTTAGCCACTGGCGTAGGGCTTGGGCTGCCTGTTGCGCCAGCGCCAAAGCGGCCTCCTCCTTGGGGCTTTCGATGCGTAGCAGCGCCATAAAACAGAACGGCGGCAGCTGGGAAATGCGTCGCTCTTCCAGCATGTTGCGTGCGAGCGCCCCGTAGCCGTGTTCAGCCAACTGGCCCAAGTGAGGGTCGTCGGGGTGCAGGGTTTGCACCAGTACTCGGCCTGGGTGGGCGGCGCGACCGGCACGGCCCGCCACCTGTTCAAGTAGTTGGGCGCTGTGCTCCAGAGCGCGAAAGTCAGCGGCGTAGAGGCCGCCGTCGGCATTGACCACCACGACAAGTGTGACGTGGGGTAGGTGGTGCCCTTTGGCGAGCATTTGAGTGCCGACCAGTACGCAGGGTTCGCCGCGTTGGATCTCTTTGAGTACCTGTTCAAAACTATCCTTTCGCCGGGTGCTATCCCGGTCGATGCGGTGGATAGTGGTTTTCGGGAACAGCGTTTGCAGCGTCTCTTCGGTGCGTTCTGTGCCGCTACCCAAGGCCCGCAGATCGCCGCTGCCGCACTCGGGGCAAGCGTCCGGCAGGGCGCGGCGGCTATCGCAGTGGTGGCAAGCCAGTAGGGGAGGCTGGCGGTGTAGCGTCATGCGCGCATCGCACTGATGGCAATCGGCCATCCAGCCGCAGGCGTGGCAGGCAAGTGTCGGTGCAAAGCCGCGCCGATTGATAAAAATCAGCACCTGCTTACCAGCGCTCAAGGTGCTTTTAATCGCTTTGATGGCAGCGGGCAACAGGCCGCCCTGACGGCGCTGATGGCGTAGATCAATCAGTTCCAGTTTAGCTGGCGGGTGCTGGCTGGGGCGCTGGGTCAGGCGCAGATGGCGATAGGCGCCGCTAAGCGCCTGGTGCAGGCTCTCCAGGGAGGGGGTGGCACTGCCCATCAGCAGTGGAATTTTATGGTAGTGGGCTCGCGCCACGGCTAAATCGCGGGCGTGGTAGCGCAAACCGTCGTGCTGTTTGTAGGAGCCGTCGTGCTCCTCATCGACAATAATCGCGCCGGGGTTGGCCAGCGGGGTGAAAATCGCCGAGCGGGTGCCGATGATAATCAGCGCCCGGCCGCTGGTGGCGGCTTCCCACACGTCTAGTCGCTCGGGGTCGGTGAGACCTGAGTGCAGCGCCACCACGGGTACCCGAAAGCGGCTTCTAAAGCGGGCGAGCGTTTGTGGTGTTAAACCAATTTCCGGCACTAATACCAGCGACTGCTTGCCCTTGGCGGCGATTGCTTCAATAAGCTGCAGATAGACTTCCGTTTTGCCGCTGCCGGTGACGCCTTCGAGCAAGCAGGGGTGGTAGCCATCGAGCTTCTCATGCAGTGCGGCTAGCGCTGTCGCCTGTTCACGGTTAAGGGGGAGAGCCGGCGTTGCCAGTAAGTTGCCGCTGGGGGGCGTTGGGGCAGTGAGAATGTGTTCCTGGCTGGATGCCAGGCCTTTCTTCTCCAGCGCTAACAGCTGGTCGCGGGCAAAACCGTGGGCGCTAACCGCTCGGCCTGGCAGCCCATGAGGATGTTGGCGCAGCAGCGCATACAGCTCGGCTTGCTTGGGCGCTCGGCTGAGCATTTCTTCTGCGCCTTCGCCTTGGGCAAGCCAGAGGGTCTGGGTACGACCCGCCATGGGGTGCCCCTGGCGAAGCCGCGCAGGCATGGCATGGTGCAAGGTGTCGCCTAGGCTGTGCTGATAGTAACGGGCGGCGAAGCGGCATAGCCACAGCCAATCTTCCGGCAACGGGGCATCATCCAGCGCTTCACTGATACTACGCAGTTGGCTGCGCGGAAGGTCGCTGCGGTCTGCTAGTTCGACGACCACGCCGACGACTTCGCGCCGCCCAAAGGGCACCCGCACTCGCAGCCCCGGCTGCCAGCCGCAGGGGGGAGCTTCCCTGGATGGCAGGTAGTCGAACAGGCGGCGCAGCGGCGAAGGCAGGGCCACTTTGAGCACTTGACCGAGTGCTTGAGAAGGTCTTTGAGACGGTCTATGCGAAGATGCCTGTGAAGAAAAAGAGTCAGCCAATTGGCCTCCGGCGTTAGTTTTGCTAGAATATGCGACCGCTCTGAATCCTAACGATCTTTACCGATCCATTTGTAAAGACCTATCGTAACGACAGAGCGGCTAACCGGTTAGTCGTTTTTTCCAAACCCGTATGCGGTACCTGGCACGAGATCAGGTGGCGGCATATAGCTTCGTGAGGCTCGAAATGAGACAAGGTATTCACCCGAATTACAACACGGTCACCGCCAGCTGTTCTTGCGGCGCCACTTTCCAAGTAGGCACGACCTCTGGTCAAGACTTCTCTTTGGATGTGTGCTCTAACTGCCACCCGTTCTACACTGGTAAGCAGAAGCAAGCGACCACTGGTGGCCGCGTAGAGCGCTTCAACAAGCGCTTCGGCGCTGCTGTTAAGCGCGGCTAATCCCAGTCGGATAGCCATATCGCCAGCATGCCTGTTCATATCAGGTTATTCCTATAAGGCTATGCTCGCGCAAAACCCACGCCCCGGCGTGGGTTTTTTGTTAATGGGGTATACTTGCTGCATGAGCCGTATGTGGAAAATTTTTCCATAAATGCTGTGATGCAGCAATAAGTAAAGCGTTATGAGCAAAGGCTATTTGCATAAGTTTCTGCAAATAGTGGCTAAAAGTGACGAATGTGAAGGGAAAATTCAGTTAAACGAGCGTTTTGTCGTAAGTTGACGGCGCGCTTGAGGCGCTATGGTTTTTTCTATATTCTGACGCGACTTATCTACTTTATGTTAACTGGACTCTGACCATGACGGATGCAAATAAGCAGGCTGCTTTGGATTATCACGCGAAACCGATTCCCGGTAAGCTTTCGGTGGAGTTGACCAAACCCACCGCGACTGCACGGGATTTGGCGCTGGCGTATAGCCCAGGCGTGGCTGAGCCAGTGCGTGAAATTGCCCGGGAAGCTGAAAATGCCTACCGTTATACCGGTAAAGGTAACCTGGTCGCGGTTATTTCCGATGGCAGCGCTATTCTTGGTCTGGGTAATCTTGGCCCGCTAGCCAGCAAGCCGGTGATGGAAGGGAAAGGCGTGCTGTTCAAGTGCTTTGCTGGCATCAACTCAGTGGATATCGAAGTGGATGCGGAGAGCCCGCAGGCGTTTATCGATACCGTCGCGCGCATTGCCGATACCTGGGGCGGCATCAACCTTGAAGACATCAAGGCGCCGGAGTGTTTTGAAATTGAGAAAGCGCTGATTGAACGCTGCAGCATCCCGGTCTTCCACGATGACCAGCACGGCACCGCAATTGTGACAGCAGCCGGCATGCTTAATGCCTTGGATATCGCTGGCAAAAAAATTGAGAACGTCAAAATCGTTTGCATGGGTGCAGGGGCGGCGGCGATTGCCTGTATGCGGCTGCTGGTCTCCTGTGGTGCAAGTAAAGAGAACTTGATAATGCTGGATCGGCGTGGCGTTATTCATACCGATCGCGAAGGTATCAATGAATATAAGGCTGAATTCGCCCGCGATACAGAGATGCGCACCTTAGACGATGCCATCGACAACGCTGACGTCTTTATCGGCCTGTCAGGCCCGGGGCTGCTCTCTGCTGAGCAGGTGAAGAAAATGGCGCCTGACCCGGTGATTTTTGCCTGCACCAACCCGGATCCGGAAATTCACCCTGACGTTGCCCGGGAAGTGCGCCCTGATGTGATCATGGCCACCGGCCGTTCGGACTTTCCCAACCAGGTCAACAACGTGCTGGGCTTCCCGTTTATCTTCCGCGGCGCTTTGGATGTTCGCGCCACGCGGATTAATGAAGAGATGAAGCTGGCCGCGGTGCATGCCTTGAAAGACCTGGCCCGTGAGCCGGTTCCTCAGGAAGTGCTGGACGCCTACGAGCGCACCGAAATGAGCTTTGGCCGCGAGTACATCATTCCCACGCCGGTCGATATCAGACTGCTGGCACGTGTCTCTTCGGCGGTAGCGCAAGCCGCGGTTGATTCTGGTGTCGCCCGTAAGCCTTTCCCTGCACACTACCCGCTGCAGTCAATTAACGACGTCTATGGCGACTAAATCGCTGCGCTCTCGCCATTACTTACGCCCGCTTCTTGCGGGCGTAAGTGTTTTGAGAGACTGCCTATTTAGTTTTGTGAATAGCGCGTTAGCCCTTCCTGAGCGGTGGAGGCCACTAAGCGGCCATCGCGGCTGTAAATATGCCCCCGCGCCAGCCCGCGGGCGCCGCCTGCCCAGGGTGAATCGATAACGTATAATAGCCAGTCGTCCAGGCGGGTGTCCTGGTGGAGCCACAGGGCATGGTCAAGGCTGGCGATGCGCAGCTTGGGGTCTCGGTACTCAATGCCATGGGGAATCAGGCTGGTGGTCAGCAGATTGAAGTCAGAAGCATAAGATAGCAGATGGCGGTGCAACGCCGGGTCGTCTGGCAGCGTGCCGGAAAGACGAAACCATAAGCATTGGCCTGCAGGTGTGCCGTGGTCAGGGTTGCCGGGTAAATGTACAAACTCAATGGGGTGGCCGGGAAAGCGGTCGTGCTTGGCCTCGCCGTTTTCGATTAACGCTTCCGGTGTTGGCACATCCGGCATGGCGCGCTGATGGCTAAAGCTTGCCTCTTCGCTTTGAAAAGAGGCGCTGCAGAAGAAGATCGGCCGGCCCTTTTGAATGGCGGTGACGCGACGAGTGGTGAAGCTGCCGCCATCGCGAATGGTATCCACTTGATAAACAACGGGACGGTGGGGGTCACCAGGGCGCAGAAAATAGCCGTGTTGAGAGTGCGGTTGACGCTCAATGGGTACTGTGCGTGCGGCGGCTGCAAGCGCTTGGCCGAGTACCTGGCCACCATAGAGCTGAGGAAAGCCTAGATCCTGACTCTGGCCACGATATAGCGTCTCTTCCAGCGTTTCTAGCTCCAGTAACGCTACCAGTTTATTCAGCGCGTCTGTCATTCTCGGTATCCTTGCGGCTGTCTCAATCGAATGCTGTCGATGAAAGTGAGTTGCTAGGACAGGGGGCAACCCTTTCATACGATCGTTTAGCTACCTTAGCGGAGTTTACGTTTATGCGCAGCGATGAATTTTACATGTACCGGGCGCTTGACCAAGCCCACTTGGCCGCTGCGGCAGGTGAGGTGCCCGTAGGGGCGGTTGTTGTCGATGCGCAGGGGGAAATCATTGGCGTTGGTTACAATGCCCCGGTGGCCAGCTGCGACCCTAGCGGCCACGCGGAAGTTCGTGCGCTGCGCGAGGCGGGGCAGCAGCAGGGTAACTATCGTCTGGAGGGCTGCACCCTATTTGTTACCTTAGAGCCGTGCATGATGTGCGCAGGGGCGATGATACATGCACGTCTAGCCCGTTTGGTTTACGGTGCTGCTGAGCCTCGGGCGGGAATGGTCGAATCCAAAGCTAACCTGTTGGCGCAGCCGTGGTTTAACCATCAGGTGTCGGTGACTGGCGGGGTGTTGGCATCGGCTTCGCAAAAATTGCTAAAAAGCTTTTTTGCCGCGCGGCGAGAGTTGGCCGGTAAGTAGGCGTTAAGCCCCTTCTGTGGTATTGCGTTCACCGCACTCGACGCGGTTGCGGCCGTTGTGCTTGGCGCGGTAAAGCGCTTCGTCGGCGGCTTGCATCATGCGCGCAAGATCAACGTTTTCAGGGTGACTGATGGTCACGATCCCGGCGCTTAAAGTGAGTGGCTTGCCGTCGGCATGTGAGAGGCTTGAGGCAGCCAATTTTTGACGCAGCTCATCCGCCACTTGAAACGCTGATGGCTGGTGGTGGCTGGGTAACCAGGCAACAAACTCCTCTCCACCATAGCGGGCAAAGATGCCGCCATATTGCTCGATATGTGATTTGCCCAGTTGTGCAAAAAAGAGTAAATGCTCGTCGCCAACTAAGTGGCCCAATTGATCGTTGATTCGTTTGAAATAGTCGATATCGAACAATACAAGACTGATGGGTCGTACCCCCTGCAAGGCTTCGACCTGTTCTAAAAAGTGTCGTCGGTTAGCAATACCGGTTAACTCATCGTGGCGCGCCAGCCATTCGACCTCCTGCTGCAACTTACTGCGTTGGTGTATCTCCTGCTGCAGATGAATGTTGCTGTTCTGCATGGCGCTGTGCTGCTGCCCCAGGCGCTGAAAGGTATACAGCACGAGATAGAGTAAATACGTCAGTATTAGCCCAGTAACCAAACTGATCGTAGGCAGGCGTGAAAGCTGGCTGACGAGGTATTCCCAGCGCGGTTGATAGGAGAGCGTAAGCGTTTTATCCAATAAATTGACCGGGTAGTCGTATGCCCAGGGGCCTGGGAGGGTAGCGTCTCCGTGGTGTGCTAGCAGTTTAGTTCCGTCGTGCCAACGGACCACTCCCTCCTCGGCAGGCAGTTGGGCAAACAGCGTTTCCGCGAACATCGGGAAACTCACCGCCATCGCCGCTGCGCCTAAAGGGACGCCCTGCGCATTGAGTACCGGGAAGTAGTGGATGACGCCTGGATCACCCTGGAGTAGTTCAATCACATCGGTACTGCCCTCTTGCTGCCCCCGGAGTGCTGGTTCAAGTACGTCTCGCCCTGCCGGTTGAACGTCAAAAAGGTGTCGTCCCAAGAGGCTTAAGTTGGGCGTGTTAATGGGGTACACGTGGCGTATGACGCTGTCAGGCGTGATGAAGGCAATATTGATTAAATAGGTAAAGTCCTGGCGGTACCCCGCCGCTTGATCCGTCCACTGCTGGGAAGTCGGTAGCGTCGTTTGTAGTTGCCAAATGCGGGCGAAACCGCGCATGGCATTTAAGTGGGTCTCAATCTCTTGGGAGAGCTGGTGGGTCGCTTGCAGTGCGCGCGCTTCAACCTGCTGATACAGCGTTTGTTCGGCCTCATTGTGCAGTTTCTCCCAGAGTAGCAGTACCGCAACGAGCAACCCACAGGCTGGCCAAAGAGCTTTGGTCAAACTGCGTTTGCCGCGCCAGTGTGGAGTTGACTGCAGATATTGCCCAAGCAGCACTATGCCCAGGGTGAGCAGACTAGGCCAGTCTGCCTCATAGCGCAGCAGGGGGGTAAATGCTTGGCTGCTGGCAGCGAGCTGTAAACCTATGAGTAGCAGAGTTGCGACCAGCAGTAGCGGTGCGCCTAAGCGGGCACGCTGGTGGAGCAGTATCGACAAGGCGCTCAGTTGAAGAGCCAGGGTCATTAGTAGCGGCGCGCGGAAACTTTCAAACGTGGCGGGATGCGCCCAGGAGACCAGTGCTTGCCAGTTAGCGGTGGTAACCCAGTTTTCCGGGGTTAAGTAGCTTATAAACCCTGGCAACAGTAAACCAATAGCGCTACTGCACAGCAGGTAGGTGAGCCAACGATAACCACTCAGCGTACTCAGCTGGGCTAGCGCCACAAGCATCAGCGCGATAGAGCTAATATTAGGATGAAGCGCTACAAGTGTAACGGCACAAAAGGCAGCAATAATCGGTAGCCAATGTGCAGCACGAGCAATGGGAAAAGGCATTGCATCCTCACGTTAATTAAGCGGCGGCACAAGCTCGAACAATAGCAGCGGATCATCGTTGACAGGCGTTTGTTCTAGTTGGAAAAACTGCTGGCGGCTACGCTCAACATACTCAATCATTTCGTAGTAGCGGCGGATATTGCGAACGTATATCACCGGCTCGCCACCTCTGGCGTAGCCGTGACGCGTTTGGCTATGCCATTCACGCTGCTGTAACAGGGGGAGCGCAGCGCGAACATCCACCCAGCTGTCGGGGTTGCCACCGCGCATTTCAGCAATCTTGCGAGCGTCGTATAAATGACCAAGGCCCACATTATAGGCAGCCATGGCCATAAACAGGCGGTCGTCACCGGTGATGCTTTCTGGTAGGCGCTCCTTGATGCTGCGTAAATAGCGGGCACCGCCATCAATGCTCTGGGCCGGATCTGTACGGTCACTGACGCCCATCTCGCTTGCGGTGGGATTGGTCAGCATCATCAAACCGCGCACCCCGGTTGGCGAGACTGCATCCGGATCCCAGTGAGACTCCTGGTAGCCCACGGCTGCTAGTAATTTCCAATCAAACCCTGTTTCCCGAGCAGACTGTTGAAAAAGGTCTGTGTAACGAGGTAGGCGCGCGTCCAGGTGATCAAGAAAGGTGCGAGTGCCGACATACTCTAAATAGTCATCATGGCCAAAATAGCGGCTTACCAGCCGATCCAGTGTGCCGCTCTCCTGCAGGTCTTGTAGAAAATGATTAGCGGCTTCAAGGAGTCCCAAACCTCGACCACTGGGCACCGCCCACGCCATGGAGAGTGGATCACCGAGAATAAAGCCACGCTCTACGTTAGGGAAAAACAGCCGATTTAAGCGGAACTGGTGTTCAAAAATAACCGCTGCGTCCAAAGTGCCATTCTCAACCCGGGCGAGTAGTTCGGCCACCTCCAACTCATGGGACTCTTTCCAGCTCAACGTTGGGTGGCGATTCTGAAGGTCGCGCAGTGCTTCGCTGGTGCCCGCTTCGCTAAGCGTACCAAGCTCCAGGCCGACCAGGTCGCTCGGTTCACTAATACCATTAAGGCCGCGCCGGTATACCACCAGCGGCTGCATTTGAATAATCGGTCGGGTGTAGTAAATGCCGGAAGGGTTGGGGAGTAGAGGTAGCGCTGCCGCGCCCAGATCGCCGCTCTCCCGGACCGCCGGCAGCACGCTTTCAGGGTGGTGGCGAGCGTTAAGGTTAAGACTTACCCCAAGGTAGTCAGCAAAGCGGTGCATCAGCTCGTACTCAAAGCCGGTAGGGCCTTGGCGACCCTCGTAATAAGTAGTAGGTGTATTGCGGGTATGAACGGTAATAAAATCTTTTGCAGTGATCTGCGTCAGGTGCTCGCCGG
Source organism: Halomonas sp. FeN2 (assembly GCF_020595105.1). Lineage (NCBI taxonomy): Bacteria > Pseudomonadati > Pseudomonadota > Gammaproteobacteria > Oceanospirillales > Halomonadaceae > Halomonas > Halomonas sp. FeN2. Next base: position 1,384,252 of record NZ_CP074200.1, on the reverse strand, counting down.
GGGGAGTCAGGGAGAGCGTCGGGACCAGCGACAAAAGCATAATCGCTATCAGCGCATAATAAGCGCTGGCGCAGGCTACAAAATGTCGGCAAATCAACGTCAGCATGGCGTCTTGTCGGCATGAAACAAGCTGCCACGATACCCAGCCAGGGGCAGGCTGTCACCTTGTTGATTTCGTGTGGCGGCTGGTTTCCAGTATCATAGGCTATTTTCGGCACCATAAAAGCATGGTCGCATAGCGGCCCGGTGATTTCCCTGCTCGAATTTCCCTGCTCTAGAGGCTTCTGGATATGCTCGAACTGCGAGGCGCGCCCGCCCTTTCTGCCTTCCGTCATGCTCGGCTGTTAACGGTGCTGCGTGAACGTGTTCCCGAGGTGGAAGCGCTGTCTGCCCACTATGTTCATTTTATCGATGTTCACTCCCATGACCGCCGCGACGAGTTAGATGACGCTGCCCACGAACGTTTGGTGCAGTTACTGGATTACGGTACTCACTCAAACGTAGAGGTTCCTGAGCGTGCTCAGCGCTTTTTGGTGGTGCCGCGTCTAGGTACCCAGTCGCCCTGGTCGTCGAAAGCCACCGATATCGCCCACAACTGTGGCTTGCTCCAAATTAGCCGCATCGAGCGCGGCATCGATTACCGGGTCAGCTTCACCGCTATGCCGGACGAAGAGAGTTTGGGCGCGCTGGCTGCACTGCTGCACGACCGTATGACCGAAACCGTGCTAGCCGATGCCTCGGACGCCGCTAAGTTGTTTACCCAGCACGAGCCGGCACCGCTGGGCAGTGTGGATATTCTTGAGGGGGGGCGTGACGCGCTGGCAACGGCCAACCAGGCGCTGGGGCTGGCGCTGGCAGAAGATGAAATCGACTATCTTGTCGATGCTTTCAATGAGCTGGGGCGTAACCCCAGCGACGTTGAGCTGATGATGTTTGCTCAAGCTAACTCTGAGCACTGCCGTCACAAAATCTTTAACGCCGATTGGGTGATCGACGGCGAGCTGCAGAGCCACTCGCTTTTCAAGATGATCAAGAATACCTTTGCATCGTCGCCGGACAACGTCTTATCGGCTTACAGCGACAATGCCGCCGTGATCAAGGGCAGCCAAGCCGGGCGTTTCTTTGCCACGCCGCTGACAGGCGCTGACGACGAGCGTGCACTCTACGCCACTCATCAGGAACCCATTCATATCCTGATGAAAGTAGAGACCCACAACCACCCTACCGCGATCGCCCCTTTCCCGGGGGCGGCGACCGGCTCCGGTGGTGAAATCCGTGACGAAGGTGCTACCGGCATTGGCGGCAAGCCTAAAGCGGGCCTTTCAGGCTATACCGTTTCCAATCTACGCATCCCTGAGTTCGTACAGCCCTGGGAGGCGTTTGATTACGGCAAGCCCGAGCGGATGCAGTCGGCGCTCAATATTATGCTCGATGGCCCCATCGGGGGCGCTGCGTTTAATAATGAGTTTGGTCGACCCAATTTAACCGGCTACTTCCGCACCTACGAGCAGGAGTCGCTTAACGAGGGCGGCATCGAGCGTCGCGGCTTCCATAAGCCGATTATGCTCGCCGGCGGTTACGGCAATATTCGCGCCCACCATGTTCAGAAGGGCGATATCCCCGTCGGCGGCAAGCTGATTGTGATGGGTGGCCCGGCGATGTTGATTGGCTTGGGCGGCGGGGCAGCCTCCAGCATGTCATCCGGCACATCCAGCGCCGATTTGGATTTTGCTTCGGTACAGCGTGAGAATCCTGAGATTGAACGCCGTGCTCAAGAAGTGATCGACCGCTGCTGGGCGCTGGGTGATCATAACCCGATCCGCTTTATCCACGATGTGGGCGCGGGTGGGCTTTCCAATGCGCTGCCGGAGCTGGTCAAAGACGGTAACCGTGGCGGCCGCTTTGATCTGCGCGCAGTACCTAACGCGGAGCCGGGCATGAGCCCGCTGGAGATCTGGTGTAACGAAGCGCAAGAGCGCTACGTACTTGCGGTTGCACCCGAGGATTTGGACACCTTTGACGCGCTTTGTAAGCGCGAGCGCTGCCCCTATGCGGTCGTCGGCGAAGCGCTGGAAGCACACCACCTTGAAGTGCGCGACGGCCACTTTGACAGCAAGCCGGTGGATTTGCCGATGAGTGTACTGTTTGGCAAAGCGCCCAAGATGCAGCGCGAATTTGAGCGTCACGACCCTGAGCTTTCCGGTGTAATGCTGGATAACCTTGACTTGCGTGAAGCGCTGGATCGGGTGCTGCGTCTGCCCACAGTGGCCTCCAAAAGCTTCCTGATCACCATTGGCGATCGCTCGATCACCGGCCAGGTGGCTCGCGACCAGATGGTTGGCCCCTGGCAGGTGCCGGTAGCCGATGTGGCGGTGACCACGGCAAGCTTTGATACCCACACCGGTGAAGCCATGGCCATGGGGGAGCGTCCGCCGGTCGCCTTGATCAACCCTGCGGCCAGCGCTCGCTTAGCGGTTGCCGAAGCGATTACCAATTTGGCGGCAGCACCGATTGCCAAGCTGAGCGATATCAAGCTCTCCGCTAACTGGATGAGCGCGGCGGATCACCCAGGTGAAAATCAGGCCCTTTACGATGCGGTATATGCGGTAGGTATGGAAATGTGCCCGGCGCTGGGCATTGCGATTCCGGTGGGCAAAGACTCCATGTCGATGCGCACTTCCTGGGTCGATGAGAAAGAGGAGGGTGAACACGAAGACAAAAGCGTCACCTCGCCGCTTTCGCTAGTGGTGACCGGTTTTGCCCCGGTGACCAACGCCCTGGCGACGCTCACGCCGCAGATCAATCTGGATCAAGACGAGTCGGATTTGATTTTGATCGACCTGGGCAACGGTCAGAATCGGTTGGGTGGCTCCGCTTTGGCCCAGGTGTATGGCCAGGTGGGCAATGACTGCCCTGATGTGGACGACCCGGAAGATATCAAAGCGTTCTTCGAAGTTATTCAGGGTTTGAACCGCGACGGCAAGCTGCTGGCGTATCATGACCGTAGCGACGGCGGCCTGCTGGTAACGCTGCTGGAAATGGCCTTTGCTGCCCACGCAGGGCTTGAGATCAAGCTCGACTGGATGATCGACGAGCCAGTGGAGGCGTTGAACGCGCTATTCTCGGAAGAGCTGGGTGCCGTGATTCAGGTCAATCGTGAACACACTGAAGAGGTGCTGGCGCAGTTTGCCGTGGCAGGTATCGAAACCTGCGGCGTTATCGCCCGCCCGCGTTACGATGACCAAGTGCGCGTCACACTGTTTGAAGAGCCCTTGCTGGAAACCACCCGCCAGCTTACCCAGCGTACCTGGGCAGAAACCAGTTACCGTATGCAGGCGCTGCGCGACAACCCCGAATGCGCCAAGAACGAATACGACAATCTGCTCGATATCCGCGACCCGGGGCTATCTGTCACGCCCACCTTCGATATTAATGAAGATATCAGCGCGCCGTTCGTTAACACTGCCAAGCCTGCCATGGCCGTGCTACGTGAGCAGGGCGTCAATGGCCAGGTAGAAATGGCCTGGGCTTTCGATAAGGCCGGGTTTGAGGCAGTGGATGTGCATATGAGCGACATCCTGGAAGGACGCGTTTCGCTGGAAGAGTTCAAAGGGCTTGTGGCCTGCGGTGGCTTCTCCTACGGCGACGTGCTCGGCGCAGGCGGTGGCTGGGCCAAGTCGGTGCTGTTTAATGAGCGCGCCCAGGAGCAGTTTGCGGCCTTCTTCGCCCGTGAAGATAGTTTCTCGCTGGGCGTATGCAACGGTTGCCAAATGCTCTCGCAGTTGAAATCGCTAATTCCTGGCGCTGAAAACTGGCCGACTTTCGTGCGCAACGAATCCGAGCAGTTTGAGGCGCGGGTTTCGATGGTGCGGGTTGAAAAGAGTCCCTCGATTCTGCTGGCCGGTATGGAAGGCTCTCAGTTGCCTATCGCCGTTGCTCATGGTGAAGGGCAGGCGGAGTTCCGCGACAGCGCTCATCTGCGCAGCATGCAGTCGAGTAACCAAATCGCCCTGCGCTACATCGATAACTACGGCCAGGCGACCACGCGCTACCCGGCAAACCCTAACGGCTCGCCTGCGGGCATTACCGGCCTGACCACGCCGGATGGCCGGGTGACCATTATGATGCCCCACCCCGAGCGCGTTGCTCGAGCGGTCACCAACTCCTGGCGCCCGGCAGAGTGGACTGAAGATGGCGCCTGGCTGCGGCTATTCCGCAACGCTCGGGTGTGGCTCAACTGATTCCAGTAATGCTCCCGATAGTGCGTTGGGCCTAAGCGCCCATGCTAACGGCGGATTTTTTCCGCCGTTAGCAGTTACGCGAGTCGTGACAACAGTCATTAAGAGTGCCGCTGGGGAGCGCTAGCCGGAGTTTTATCAGCTCCTTCGGGCGGCAATCCTAGTTTAGCCTCCAGCGTTTCAAGCTCTAACCGGTAGCGCTCAACGAGGTATTCAAAGCGCCCAAAATCATGTCCGCAATCCATGCAGAACACATGGGCTTTGCCACGCCGCGTGGCGGGAAGGCGTTTTAAGCGACTGCTGCATTCCGGGCACTCAGGGCTGAAATGGTTGGTAGTCATGGCTCACCTCACTATTCTCTTCTCGCTGATAAACATTGCGAGTTCAGGGATTATTTAAACCATCACTACTACGACGCGACGAAAGTCGTAATGGTTCAGTAACGGGCTAATTAATTTGTCGACACCTAGCTCCTCACAAGCCCCTTCACTAACACCCCAGCTTCGCCCCTATCAGCAGGAGGCGGTCAAGCGCGTGGTAGTGCACTTTCGCGCTTCCAGCGATCCGGCTTTGGTCGTGCTACCCACCGGTAGCGGTAAATCCCTGGTAATTGCTGAGCTGGCAAGATTAGCGCGTGGGCGCGTGCTGGTGCTGGCCCATGTGCGTGAACTGGTAGAGCAGAACCACGCTAAATATCAGGCGTATGGGCTTGAGGCGGACATTTTTAGCGCTGGTTTAAAGCGCAAAGAGGCGAGTCGCCAAGTGGTATTTGGCTCGGTGCAGTCGGTGGTGCGTAACCTGGAGAGCTTTAACGACGCTAATTTTACCCTGCTGGTCATCGATGAGAGCCATCGCGTATCGCTCAACGAAGACGCTAGCTATCGTCAGGTGATTGAGCACCTGCGCCAGCACAATCCGCAGCTTAAAATACTCGGGCTAACCGCTACGCCGTACCGTTTGGGGCAGGGGGTTATTTATTACCGCCACCATCACGGCATGGTGCGGGGCAGTGAAGAGAGTTTTTTTCGTGACTGCGTCTTCGAGCAGCCGCTGCGTCTGATGGTAAAGCAGGGGTACCTCGCCGCGCCCAAGCGCCTGGATATGGCGATTGAGGGCTACGACTTCTCTGCACTCAAACCCTCTTCAAGCGGCCTGTTCCAAGAGGAAGAACTTAATCGTGTGGTGGCGGGGAGCCGTGCAACGCCGGGCATTATCGGGCAAATCGTCGAGCGCGCGGTTGATCGCCAGGGGGTGATGATTTTTGCCGCCACCGTGGCCCACGCTGAAGAAATCATCGGTTATTTACCCCGGGCAGATGCCGCGTTAATCACAGGCGCAACTCCGTCTAAAGAGCGCACTGCGCTGATCGATGCCTTTAAAGCGCGGGAGTTGAAATACCTGGTGAACGTGGCGGTGTTGACCACCGGTTTCGATGCTCCCCACGTGGATTTGATCGCCATTTTGCGGCCTACCGAATCGGTGAGTCTCTACCAGCAGATGGTGGGCAGAGGGCTGCGTCTGTCGCCGGGCAAGAGCGACTGCCTGATTCTGGATTACGCCGGGAACCCCTGGGATATCTACGCACCGGAAGTGGGTGAGCCGAAGCCGGATAGTGACAGCGAACCGGTTCAGGTAGAGTGCCCTGACTGCGGTCATGCCAATCTTTACTGGGGTAAGCGCGACGGTGATTTAGTGATTGAGCACTTTGGTCGTCGCTGTCAGGGGCTAATTGAAGATGATGAAGGAAAGCGGCGCCAATGCGACTTCAGGTTCCGCTTCAAAGTCTGCGATGAGTGCGGCGCCGAGAATGATATTGCTGCTCGCCGCTGCCATGGTTGCGAAAAACTACTGGTAGACGCGGATGATAAACTCAAAGACGCCCTAAAGCTGAAAGACGCCAAGGTACTGCGGGTAAGCGGTATGCAGCTGGAAGCGACCACCAACGGCCGCGGCCTGCCGCGCTTAAAAGTCACCTATCATGACGAAGATGGCACCCATCTTTCCGAGTGGTACGCGCTGGAAACCCCCGCTCAGCGGCGCGCTTTCTATGCCGCCTTTCTGCGCTACCATCTGCGCGCACCGGGAGGTAAATGGCAGCCGCTAAGCGCCGAGGAAGTCGTCGCCGAACAGCGCCGCCTACGCCATCCTGATTTCGTCGTAGGCCGCAAAGTGGGGCGCCATTTCCAAATCCGTGACAAGCTGTTTGACTATGCTGGCCGTTACCGCAAAGCGGTGGAGGCGGGGTAATCACGCTAGTTTTACCCTCTTGATAGAGAGACGCGAATGTCGCTGAGTTTGCTAAACTGTCTGCCTGTGCTGATTTCCACTTTTCAAGAGAGCCGACCCGCGTGAGCGAGACGCCAAGCGCTACTGTTGATATAGAGAGCCCTGATCCCGAACCCACCGAGCCAGTGGCAGCCTCGTTTGGGCGTCTGTTTGATGAGCCGATTACGCAAATGCCGGAGGATTTATACATTCCTCCCGAGGCGCTACGGGTATTTCTAGAGACCTTTGAAGGCCCACTGGATCTGTTGCTCTACCTGATTCGCCGCCAAAACCTGGACATTCTGACCATTAACGTAGCGACCATCACCCACCAGTACATCGAGTACGTGGAGCTGATGAAGGCTATGGAGATCGAACTGGCGGGGGAGTATCTGCTCATGGCCGCTATGCTCGCTGAGATCAAGTCGCGCACCTTGTTGCCCCGTCCGCCGAAGGCTGAGGGCGATGACGAGGAGGATCCACGCGCTGAGCTTATTCGCCGTCTGCAAGAGTACGAACGCCTTAAAGAGGCAGCAGAGACGCTGGATACACTGCCGCGTATGGGGCGTGACTGGTTCAGCGTGCAGGCGGGCTTACCGCCACTGGAATCCCGTGTGATTCACCCTGAGGTGGAATTGGATGAATTGCTCAGCGCGCTCTCCGATATCCTCAAGCGCGCCGAGCTGGTGCAGGCCCACCAGATCAGTCGTGAAGTACTCTCTACTCGCGAGCGCATGCTCAGGATTATGGAGCAGCTAAGTCACGATGACGCCCATCAGCGCTATACCCCCTTTGAAGCGCTATTTACTTTAGAAGAGGGGCGCGCCGGCGTGGTGGTCACATTTATGGCGATTCTTGAGCTAGCCAAAGAAGCCATGATTGAAATTGTCCAAAATGCGCCGCTGTCGCCAATTCACGTGCGCGCGCGGCGCGCTGCCCTTGCTGACGGCGAGGAGAGCGCTTTTGATGAGAGCGAGATAGATGAGGATGCCTATGGCGAGTCCGCTTTTGAACCTGGCGAGGAGGCGCCATGAGTAACGCCGTCACCGCGTTAGATGACACTGTTTTAGATGACATTGTTGAAGCCGCACTGCTGGCCGCAGGCGAACCCTTGCCCCTTGAGCGCTTGGAAACGCTTTTTCTGGAGGGCGAATGCCCAACGCGCAGAGAGTTCCGTGACGTCCTGGAACGTTTGCAGCAGCGCCATTCCGGCGGTGCTCTGGAGTTGCTGGAAACGGTCTCGGGCTATCAGCTGCGCATTCGTCCGCGGCTTTCCCAGTGGGTGTCGCGGTTATGGGATGAGCGCCCCCAGCGCTACTCGCGGGCGCTGCTGGAAACGCTGGCGTTAATTGCCTATCGGCAGCCGGTTACTCGTGGGGATATTGAAGAGGTGCGTGGGGTCAGCGTAAGTAGCTCCATTATGCGCACCTTGGCAGAGCGCGGCTGGATTCGGGTGGTTGGTCATCGTGATGTGCCCGGTCGTCCGGCGGTATACGCCACTACACGCAGCTTTTTAGACGATTTTGGGTTAAAAACCCTCGATGCGTTGCCGCCCATGCACACCCTGGCAAGCTGGGACGAAAACGAACTACCTGAAGAGCCGGGGGTGACGAAGGGTACTGGCATTCAGGAAGAAAATGACCCCGGTTCAGACGATGAAGCACTAGACGAAACGATCAAAACGGTGCAGGATGCGCCACCCCAGAAAGAACAGATAACCTCGGCTGAGATAGCCGACACGCACGCCGAGACGGCGTTAACCCAGCCGCTGAGCTTTGCCGACCTACAGGCTCGGCTCGCGGCACGTGCCAAGCGCCAACAAAACGAGCGCGAAAGCACGGAGACTACCGATGTGAGGTCAGACGACCATGAGTCAGAGTAATAACACCACGCCCCCCGCCAGCGAAAAGCTGCAAAAAGTCTTGGCCCGTGCAGGCCTTGGCTCGCGTCGTGAGATGGAAACGGCGATTTCCGCCGGCCGTGTTAAAGTGAACAGCCAAGTGGCTAAGCTGGGCGACCGCGTTGAAGCGCGGGACAAAGTCAGTTTTGATGACCGTCCGGTGGCACTGCGACCAGAAGAAGAAGTGCCGCGCCGGGTGATTATGTACAACAAGCCGGAAGGCGAGCTGTGCACCCGCAAGGATCCAGAAGGCCGCCGCACGGTGTTTGACCGTTTGCCGCGCCTTAAAGGCGAGCGCTGGATTGCGATCGGTCGCCTGGATATCAACACCAGCGGTTTGCTGCTGTTCACTACCGACGGTGAGCTGGCCAACCGTTTGATGCACCCCTCTACCCAGGTGGAGCGCGAGTATGCGGTTCGCGTGATGGGTGAAGTGAAGCGTGAGCATATCATGGCCATGGTCGATGGGGTCATGCTTGAAGATGGCCCGGCGCGCTTTACCGATGTTCAGGAGTTTGGTGGCGAAGGTATCAACACTTGGTTCCACGTGGTGATTCTGGAAGGGCGTAACCGCGAAGTGCGTCGTCTTTGGGAATCTCAGGCGCTGACGGTTAGTCGCCTTAAACGCGTACGTTACGGCAACATCTTCCTTGATAAGCGGGCGAAAGCCGGCGAATGGGTCGAGCTTAGCCAGGATGAAGTGGATGACTTGGCCACGCTGGCTAACTTAGAGAGCCGCAAAGTGCCCGCCCTGACGCCAGATGAGAAGAATCGCTGGAACCGCGATAAGCACAAGCGTAAGCCGGTACAGGCACTGCGCAAACCGAAGAGCAAGGCGCGCTAAACGCGCGCCTTGCAGAGCCTGTTGAACCGCTTGGTGGTCAGTCGTTAGCAGTTAGGCTGATAAGCGTGCCTGTCAGCATTGAGTGACGCTAGCAGGTACGCAAATGGTTCATTATTGTAGAGTGAAAGAGAAAAAACGCTTGCTATCAATAAGGTGTAAGCGTAGGATATGCATCCGTTCAGGCGGGTCGTTAGCTCAGTTGGTAGAGCAGTTGACTTTTAATCAATTGGTCGCAGGTTCGAATCCTGCACGACCCACCATTCAAACGACTGATCAGTTTGGAAAAAGTCAGTTTGAACTCGGTGATGAACGTTTAAGGTATGTGTAGTAACAGTACGTTTAGCAAAGCTGGTCAGTGAACAGCACAGCAAGTTTGGGTCGTTAGCTCAGTTGGTAGAGCAGTTGACTTTTAATCAATTGGTCGCAGGTTCGAATCCTGCACGACCCACCAAATTCAACGCCCCTGGCAGTTTAGCTGCCAGGGGTGTTTTGCTGTGTGTGACATTCTGTTTGCAGTCAAACGCTATTCCCCGCCAAAATGGTTTAGAATAAATCTGTTCAGAACAGATTTTAAGCGATGGCCATCGCGAGAGACGCAGCGGCTCATCGCCCTTACGAGCGGCGCATGTGCAAGACGTACTGCGCCGTAGCCCAGTGTTTAACAGGGGGATTCCCTGTTCGTCACAGTGGTAGACACAATGACTATTATGACTACTCAAGCGAAGCTTGAGGCTCCGCTACCCACAGCCTACTGCCCGACCCGCATTCCGGCGGAAGATCAGGCCCGGGTTGAAGAGATCAAACGACTGTTGAAGGCCCATAACGCCGTTTTGGTCGCACACTATTACACCGATGATGCTATTCAGCAGCTGGCGGAAGAGACCGGTGGCTGTGTCGCTGACTCGCTGGAGATGGCGCGCTTTGGTGCTCGCCACGAAGCCACCACGCTGGTCGTCGCCGGTGTCCGCTTTATGGGCGAAACCGCCAAGATCCTTTCGCCTGAAAAGCGCGTGTTGATGCCCACCTTGGAAGCCACCTGCTCGCTGGATATTGGCTGTCCCGCCGATGAGTTCAGCGCCTTCTGTGATGCCCACCCTGACCGTACCGTAGTGGTGTATGCCAATACCTCTGCAGCCGTTAAGGCACGGGCAGACTGGGTGGTGACTTCGTCGATTGCAGTCGAGGTGATTGAGCACCTGCAGGCCAAGGGCGAGAAAATTCTCTGGGCGCCCGATAAGCATTTGGGCGGCTATATCCAGAGCAAAACCGGCGCCGATATGCTGATGTGGGACGGTGCCTGTATCGTTCATGAAGAGTTTAAGGCCAAGGGCGTTGAAGACCTGAAGCGCATCTATCCAGATGCCGCGGTACTGGTGCATCCCGAGTCGCCTGAGTCAGTAGTAAAACTGGCGGACGTGGCAGGCTCCACCTCGCAGTTGATTAAGGCCGCGAAAGAGCTGCCCAACGATAAGCTGATTGTAGCGACGGATAGGGGCATCTTTTTCAAGATGCAGCAGGCGGTACCGGATAAAACGCTGTTTGAAGCGCCGACGGCAGGCAACGGTGCTACTTGCCGCAGCTGCGCGCACTGCCCCTGGATGGCCATGAACGCGCTGGATAACCTGGCGGGTGCGTTGCGCAAGGGAAGTGGAGAAATTCAGGTGGATGAAGCGCTGCGCCTGCAGGCTTTAAAGCCCCTTGAGCGGATGCTTAACTTCAATGCATGAATTGAAGATCATAGCTTGAAGTCCATAGCTTGAAGGCCATAGATAGCTTAAGGCTGAGCCTGCTAAAAGCATGTAGCGCCCGTGCTGCTTAACGCATGGGCGCTTTTGCATGCTTCAGGGCATCAACTAAAATCTTCCAGCGCTTCACGATACTCAATAAACTCTTCTCTGCGCTGCTCGATTCTTGCCAACGCCTGCTGGTTGTTTTCCCGCTCCGCGGCATCCCGGGCGATGGAGAGCTGGCGAATGCCGCGATCGACGCGGCCGGTCAGTTGAAGGTGCTCTGCACGGGCTAAATGCCCCCAGCTGTCGTGTCCGCTACGTCCGGCGGCTTCCGCCAGCAGGTTAAAGCCCTGAGGGTTTTCCGGGTTTTGGGAGGTGATGTCGCGCAGCAGGTCATAGGCAGCCTGTGGGTCGCGCTGCAGCTGCGCTTCGGCCAGTACCAGTTGGGCAGGTAGGTAGTTGGGCATAAAGCGTAGCAATTGCTGGCTGCGCTGAATCGCCTGATCGTAGCGCCCTGCTTCCAGAGCGACACTGGCTGCAGAGGCGGGGAGCATGGCAAAGTCGGGATGCTCGTTAGCAAGCCTATCCAGCTGCCCCAGAGCGCTATCGGTTTGGCCGTTGCGAGCATCAATGAGTGCGGCTAAGTAGTCCTGAGCGGCTTGTTCGGCGCCTTCCTGAGCAAGGCGCGAAGCAGCTTGCTGCGGCGTGTTAGTGTAAATGCTTAGCAACGCTCGGGCGCGCATCATGTCGTAGAGAGTGTCGCTGGTATATGCATCGGCGACATTGAGCTGGGCGGCGCGGGCTTGCGCGGCACTTAAACGATTGTCGGTGACCGGGTGGGTCAGCAGGAACTCGGGTGGCGTATCACCCTGAAGGCGCGCCATGCGCTGCATGGCCGAGAACATGCGCACCATTGCCTCGGGGTCATAGCCTGCATCGGCCATGGCCTGAAGCCCGATGTTATCGGCTTCCTGTTCAAACAGCCGTGAGTAGCTAAGCTGATCCTGAATCAGCGCCGCCTGGGAGCCCATGGCAGCCGCCATGCCAGCGTCGCCGCCGCCACTGGCAGCAATCAGCATGCCTGCCAGCATGGCCGCCATAGCGGGCAGTTGGGTCTGAGCCGCGCGGGCGCTGCCACGGGCATAGTGGCGTTGGGAGAGGTGGCCCAGCTCGTGAGCTAGCACCGAGACAAAGGCACCTTCATCTTCGGCAAACGCGAATAGCCCAGAGTTGATCCCTACCACGCCGCCTGGGACGGCAAAGGCATTCAGTGACGCGTTATCGACCATCACGGTGATCGTGCGCAGGCCGTTAATATCACTATGCGGGGCCAGTCGGGCAATTAGGCTTTGCAAATAATCATTGGTTATAGGGTCTTGCCACTGGGGGGCTTGGGCACGAAACTGGCGCAACCAGGCGCGGCCCAAGCGGTACTCTTCATTGCTGACGGAGGTAGACGCTGCCCCTAAGCTCGGCAAGCCGTAATCATTGGTAGCAACGCTTGGCGGACTAAACAGTAGGCTGCCACAAGCACAAGCGAACGCACATATCCAGCCTGGGGAAGTGGTACGAAGGGTCGGCATGGCATCCTCATAAATAATAGTTAAGCAAAGTGGTCTGGGTGTGGCATTGGTTAAAAGTGTGACATTGATAAAGACTGGGAAGTGCCGTTAAATCGACAGCCTAGTGAAATCAATCGCTAAAGACAGTTTATGCCGCAGCGTTTATTAAACAATGTTTATGCAACGACGTGTATAAATCTACGCCGTGAAATAGGCAGGTCATCTTGAGGGAGTATGTATGTCTGAGCAAACCGGGGGCTTTCAACCCGACACGGTGCTTGACGCTTGTGGGCTGCACTGCCCATTGCCACTGCTAAAAGCTAAGCAGGCCCTGTCAGGCTTGGCGGCAGGCCAGTTGCTTGAAGTACGTTCAACGGATGCTGGGTCGTGGCGGGATATGGCATCGTTTACCGATCAGAGTGCGCATGCCCTTGAGGGACGGGAACAGCGCGGCGATGTTTATGTGTATTGGATTAGAAAAGCGGGAGATGCGCACTCATGACCCTGCGCACGATTCTGAAAAGCTGGGTTGAGCGCTACTTCTCGGATGAGGAAGCACTCATCCTACTGGTAGTACTGGTGGCGGGTTTTGCCGCGATCATCTGGTTTGGTCGCATGTTGGCGCCATTTTTTACCGCACTGGTGATCGCGTTTCTGTTGCAGGGCGTAGTAAGCGCGTTTACCCGGCGGGGGGTGCCGCATTTGCTGGCGGTGATCCTGGTCTTTTTAGCCTTTATCAGTGTGCTGCTCACCCTGGCGTTTATTCTTATGCCGTTGATCTGGAACCAGCTAGTGGGGCTGGTGCAGGAGACGCCGCGGATGTTCGCCAGTGGCCAGGGCTGGTTGGATGAACTGCAGGCGCGCTACCCGAACATTATTACGCCGGATCAGATGCAGAGCTGGATAGGCGTAGCAAGCCGCGAGATTAGCCAGCTAGGCCAGCGCGCCTTAACGCTTTCACTGGCCTCGCTCGGCAATATCATGTCGCTGATTATTTACCTGGTGCTGGTGCCGATACTGGTGTTCTTTATGCTCAAGGATCGTGACGTGCTGGTCGGTTTTATGCTTTCGCTGCTGCCCCAGAAGCGTACGCTGCTATCGCGTATTTGGCGTGAGATGGATGATCAAATTGCCAACTATATTCGCGGTAAGTTTATTGAAATCATTATCGTGGGTACGGTGGCGTTCTTTACCTTTGCATTCTTTGGCTTGCCGTATACGGCGCTCTTGGCGGTGTTGGTCGGGCTTTCGGTGCTAGTGCCTTATATCGGTGCTGCGGTGGCTACGCTGCCGGTCGCCGCGGTAGCTGGGTTCTATTTTGGTCTTAGCGAAGATTTTGTGTATGTGCTGGTGGCTTATGGCGTGATTCAAGCGCTGGATGGCAACGTGTTGGCACCGGTGCTGTTCTCTGAAACCAATAATATTCATCCGGTTTCTATCATTGTGGCGGTGCTGTTCTTCGGCGGAATTTGGGGCTTCTGGGGTATTTTCTTTGCCATTCCCTTGGCCACGCTGCTGAAGGCGCTGATTTACGCTTGGCCCCGCGGCATGCATGGGCGTGAGGAGCGACGTGGGCTGCAAGCCCCGGCGGTTCAGGAGACCGAGTAGGTTTACCCATTACCCGTGGTGAATCGGCACGGGTAATGGAGTTAGCTGTAAAGGGGCTTTGTGAAAGCTAGCTGGAAGCGTTAAGTTTTTCAGCCGCAGCAAGCACTTCTTCAGCGTGGCCAGGTACCTTAACGCCGCGCCACTCGTTGGCTAGCTTACCTTCCTTATCAATCAGGAAAGTGCTGCGCTCGATGCCCAGGTGCTCCTTACCGTACATTTTCTTGAGTTTGATTACGTCAAACAGTGTGCAAACATTTTCATCTTTGTCGGAGATAAGATCGAAATTGAAATCCTGTTTGGCTTTAAAGTTTTCTTGAGCGCGTAGACCGTCGCGAGAGACGCCGAGAATCACTGTATTAGCGGCGTCAAAGGCGGGTTTACGGTCGCGAAAGTCGCCGCCCTCGGTGGTGCATCCGGGCGTGCTGGCTTTGGGGTAGAAGTAAATGACCACTTGTTTGCCGTGCAGTTCGGACAGCGTCACGGTGGTATCACCAGTGGCGGTGGCGGAGAAGTCGGCAACGGGCTTACCAATTTCAACAGACATAAGGCGTCCTTATTGACGTGGGTGTTAACAGTGAAGTGCGAAGCACGATTACACGTAAGCCGGGGGCCATTGTCAAAGCTCAAAACAGGGTGACGACAAACTCTCATCGCTTTACGCTGTACAGGCTCGAATCGCCTGAGTACCATTTGTCCTCTGTGCGGTGTAGTGCTTGAGGCAAAATAGCCCGATCGCGCTCGGTTTTGAGAAGTATCTAAAACACTTAGCACTTAAAAAAACCTAGATAGTTGATATCACAATTTGGCTGGTGAGGAATAAACGGATGATCACAGGCAGCATTGTCGCCCTGGCGACGCCTATGAAAGTCAATGGCGACATCGACTGGGAGGCGCTTCGTCGCCTGGTGAACTTCCATCTCGAAAATGGCACCGATGCCATTGTGGCGGCTGGTACCACGGGCGAACCGACAACCATGTCCTTCGCGGAGCACTTTGACGTGATTCGCAGCGTGGTAGAAGAGGTCAATGGCCGTATTCCGGTCATAGCCGGTACCGGCTCGAACAACACCACCGAAGCAGTGGAATTGACCCGCTACGCGAAAGAAGTCGGTGCAGATTACTGTCTGACGGTGGCTCCCTACTACAACAAGCCTACTCAGGAAGGCCTGTTTCAGCACTTCAAAGCCACCGCCGAGGCCAGCGACCTGCCGGTCATTCTTTACAATGTGCCTGGCCGCACCTGCTCGGATATCTATAACGAGACCGTGTTACGTCTGGCCGAAGTTGATAATATTATCGGTTTAAAAGACGCTACGGGGAACCTAGAGCGTGCTGAAGATCTAATTACTCGCCTAAAGGGCAGTGGCTTTATGCTCTACTCCGGCGACGATGCGACCGCCTGCGATTTTATGTTGATGGGGGGGCATGGCGATATCTCAGTAACCGCCAACGTTGCTCCTCGGGCAATGCATGAGCTTTGCACGGCAGCCGTCGCCGGTGATGCCGATAAGGCACACCAGATTAATACGCGTTTGATGCCGCTGCACACCAATCTGGGTATAGAGTCGAATCCTATTCCGGTGAAGTGGGCGCTGAATCGTATGGGGTACGCGGACGCGGGTATTCGCTTACCGTTAACCTGGCTGTCGGAAAAGTACCACGCCACAGTGAGCGAAGCGCTGCAGCTGGCGGGCGTCGTAGAGGAGTAACCCGACGCAATACCCTTTGCTACCCAGCTCATCTACCGCTGAGCTGGGTACCTGATTTGTTGACTTAAGGTGGCTTGATGAGCTCTGTGCTTGAAATACGTGCGCTTAAATGGGTTCCGCTGGCACTCGCAGCGGCTGTCGCGCTCTCTGGTTGTGCGCGGGATGGTTTTTACCACGACCGTAACCTGGACTACACCGAGGCCGCACCAGCGCCGCCTTTGGTGCTGCCAGAGACCCGCAATACCCAACGCTACCGTGATGCGCTGCCGGTTCCTCAAGCCGCCACCCAAGGGACACGGCTTGACGAAGCGGCAGAAATTCGTCCACCTCAGTCATTGGCGATTGGTAGTGGGATGGAGCCTGAGTATGTCGAGCGTCGCGAAGTGGGCGATCAAACCTGGCTAGTGGTGGCCGCCGATACCGGTACGGTGTGGCCGCAGTTGGAAGAGTTTGTACGTACTCGTCAGTTGGAAGTGCTGCAGAGTAGCGCTTCCCAGGGCGTTATCGTCACGCCCCAGGCGGAAATTCGCCTGCAAAGTGCACTACGCGCAGGTAGCAGCGAAGTTCGCTGCGAGCGCGGCGGGCAAACCATGGCGAGCTGTCTCGATGCGCTAGAGAGCCATTTAAGCGCACGCAGTGCATCTGCCAGCGTCTCCTCCTCCTGGACGGCTCAGCGTCTGACCGATGAGCAGACATTGCAGATCCGCCAGCAGGGCGACGAATGGGAAGTGGTTATTCCACAGCCGGTTGATCGAGTATGGGCCGAGCTGAACCACTATCTTGAGCTGGATTTTGCCCAGGAAGGCCAGCGAGATTTGCTCGCCGCCGACCCCGCCAGTCATGAGTTTATGGTTGAGTACATGACTGAAACCGAGCGTAACCGCAACCCGCTGCAAATCGTCTTCAGCCCAGATGTGCGCAAAATGTCCCAGCAGATCCGTCTTGCCCTGCAGCCTAACGGCGATCAGACGATTCTGCGTGCCATCAATGCCAGCGAGCGGGCATTCAGCGCAGATGATCAGCGCGAGCTGCTTGAGCGTGTCTCCGGCTATTTACGTTAATTTGTTGATCCTTCACCCCTTACGGAGCCCCCATGGAAAAGCGCCAAGAACTCTACGCCGGTAAGGCGAAATCTGTGTATACCACCGACGATCCGGATTTGTTGGTGCTCAATTTTCGTGATGACACCAGCGCCTTTGATGGCAAAAAAGTGGAGTCGCTGGCCCGCAAGGGAATGGTCAATAACATCTTTAACGCCTTCATTATGGAGCGGCTGCAGGAAGCGGGTATTCCTACCCACTTCGAAAAGCAGCTATCCAATACTGAGAGTCTGGTCAAGAAGATGCAGATGATCCCGGTGGAGTGCGTGGTGCGCAACATCGCCGCGGGTGGCTTGGTAAAACGGCTCGGTGTAGAAGAGGGGATTGCCCTTACGCCACCTACTTTTGAATTGTTCCTGAAGAACGATGAGAAGGGCGACCCGATGATCAATGAGTCGCTGGCGGAGACCTTCGGTTGGGCAACGCCTGAGCAGTTAGCCAAGATGAAAGCGCTAACCTTCAAGGTTAACCATATCCTCAAAGCGCTGTTTGCTGAGGGCGATATGCTGCTGGTGGATTACAAACTGGAGTTTGGTGTATTCAAAGGCGAGGTGGTGCTGGGAGATGAGTTCTCTCCAGATGGTTGCCGCCTTTGGGACGCCAACACCCGTGAAAAGCTCGATAAAGATCGCTTCCGTCAGGGATTGGGCGGTGTGATCGAGGCGTATGAGGAAGTTGGCCGCCGCTTGGGTATTACCTTCCCTGCCTGATAACGCCAGGCTTTTGCCATTATTCGGCGTAAGGTTCGATAGCCATCACCTCTAAGGTGGTGGCTTCGCCTTTCTGGCGAGGGCAAAACTTAACGTCCACATCGCGCAGGCGTACGCCGTAAAGGCGCTCAGACTCCCTATCCTTTTGCTTATAAGCGGGCCTTGGGTCTTGGCTTAGCACCTGCTCAATTAATGCCAGTAGGGTGGCACTGTCCTGGCGCTGGGCGAGCATATCAAGCGCCGTTGGATGAAAGGTGACAGCCATCAGTGACGGTGTCTCAGGGGCAAATCCGGCCTGTGCGTTAGGATGAGATTCGGCCCACGGCAGATAAGGCTTGATATCGACCACCGGGGTGCCGCTGACTAAGTCGCACCCCTGGAGCTGCAGGGTAACGCCGTGCTGGGTGTCGATACCGACTAATCTCACCAGTGAGAGCCCCAGGCGGTTAGGGCGGTGGGTGCTGCGACTGGCAAAAACTCCCACCTTTTTATTACCCCCCAGGCGCGGTGGTCTTACCAGTGGAGACCAGCGTTCGGGGCTTTGATGAAAAATAAAGCTCAGCCACAGGTGGCTGAAGTCTTCCAATCCGCGCACAGCGAGTGGCTCGTTGTAAGGAGCGGTGAGCACAAGCCGGGCATTGGCCGCCGGTGCGAGCCCCGGTTGGCGCGGGATACCGAATTTATCGGGGTAGTCGCTGATTACATGGCCAATGGGCGTCAGCGTAAAATGCTCGCTGTTAGGGGCATCGTCCATCACACTGCCTTCTGCTAGGGTTGATTCGCGTAGAATTGATCCAAGTAGTATAAAGCAGGCCAATGGCTTAGGCGCGACCAAATAGGGCGTGATCGAATGTGTCTTGATCAAATGATAGCGAAACAGCGCAGAGGTGACGCATGACCAATACCGAGGAGCAGCAAGCGCCAACCGGTACGCGGGTAATGTATCGCGCGGCACTGGCACGTGATGCCGCTGACCAGGCGGAAGTGTTTTACCACGCTGTCATGCAGGGGGCAGCCACTCACTACACGCTGGATGAGCGACGTGCGTGGGCTAATGCACTGCCTCGAGAAGGCAGTGCGTGGGGAGTGCGGCAAGCGCTCTACACGACCTTAGTGGCTACCTGCGATGGGCGCTGCGTGGGGTTCCTGGAGTTGGATTTAGTCGCCGGTCGGGTTGTAACTCTTTACGTATGGCCCTCACTGGCCGGCCGCGGTATTGGCACCACGCTGCTGGTGCATGCCGAGCGCCTGCTGCTAGAGCAGGGGCTTGGGCGGGTGGAAATAGAGGCCAGTTCGATGCTCTATGAGCGCCTAATGCGCCGTGGTTGGGAGAGCCACGGCGAAGAGTGGGTCGAGCGAAGTGGGGAACGACTGCTGCGTTATAAGCTTTCCAAGCGGCTTAATGCCGTCGAAACTTAATCATCACACGCTATAGCTGCGGGTAATACGCATGGAAAGATCGATCGAGGCGATGTCCTTGGTCAATGCGCCGCTAGAGATACAGTCAACGCCGGTGTCGGCGATTGCCCGCAGAGTGGTGGCATCCACGTTGCCCGAGGCTTCCAGGGTGGCTCGGCCGCCGTTAATTTCAACCGCAACGTGCAGGTCTTCAATGGCGAAATTGTCGAGCATGACAATATCAGCCCCCGCTGCCAGCGCCTGATCCAGCTCTTCAAAGGTTTCTACCTCGACTTCTACAGGCAGGTCGCTGGCTAGCTTGCGCGCCTGGGCGACCGCCGCTTGAATGCCTCCGCAGGCAGCAATGTGGTTCTCTTTGATCAAAAACGCGTCCCAAAGGCCAATGCGGTGGTTGTGTCCACCTCCGCAGGTGACCGCATATTTTTGCGCCAAGCGCATGCCAGGTAATGTTTTACGCGTATCAAGCAGACGTACACCGGTGCCTTCAATTAGGTCGACATAAGCGCGGGTGGCGGTGGCGGTGGCGGATAGCGTTTGCAGCACGTTAAGCGCCGCCCGCTCGCCGGTGAGCAGGACACGGGCGGGGCCTTCCAGGGTTAAAAAGCACTCACCGGCCTCTAGCTTATCGCCGTCAGCGGCGTGCCAGGTCAGGCTTACCCGACTATCCAGGCGGCGAAACAGCTCATCTACCCAGGGCGCGCCACACAGCACCGCATCTTCACGGGTAATTACATTGGCGCTGGCCCACTGGTGCTCAGGGATCAATTGCGCGGTAATATCACCCGGGCCAACGTCCTCTGCCAACAGGCGAGCGGCGCTGGCGCGGATTTCTTCAGCAAGAGCGGATTGATAATGCATGGCAGTGATTCTCTGAACGTCGTCGATTGTGGGCGGCCATTATAATGAAAGTGAGCCGTGGAAGAACGCGTTACCGTAGAGGAGACCATGCGTATGGAAGACAAACAACCCCTTAGCGGTTGGTGGAGTGGCGCTCGGCAAGTCGTTTCGCCCAACTGCGATGCCCGGCCCGATGAAGAGGTCTCGCTGCTACTCATTCATGCGATTAGCTTACCTCCTGGCGAGTTTAGCGGCGGCGCTATTGAGGCGCTATTTACCAATCAGCTGACGGTTGGTGAACACCCGTTTTTCGCTGAAATTGCTCACTTAAGAGTCTCTGCGCATCTGCTGATACGCCGCGATGGTGAATGCGTACAGTTTGTTGATACAGATCATAGAGCGTGGCACGCAGGGCGTTCAGGATGGTGGGATGCCCGCCAGCTAAGCTGGCGAACGGCACTCAACGATTTTTCGGTGGGCATTGAGCTTGAGGGCGATGACGTTACTCCCTATAGCAAAGCGCAGTATAACGCGCTAGCAGAGGCGGTAGTGTGGCTAATGGCGCGCTATCCACAGCTCAATGCTGATCGTATTACCAGTCATGCGCATGTTGCGCCGCTGCGCAAAACTGACCCCGGCCCGGCATTTGATTGGGCTTATTTTCGGCAGCGGCTATCGTCGCGCCTTGAGTGATGATGGTCTACTCAACTATTTTAGTCACCAAGTGGGTGAATGACTGAGTGTTTCAGTAACTAAGTAACTCAATAGCAACGCAATAAAACGGTAGTTTAATTACAGCCGATTCTCTGTTGGTAGTAGTGGCAAATGCTATATGTTTTGCTTATGTTGCAGTGCAATAGTTTGTTTTCGATAGGCTTTTCCGCTGCGACAGAATTGGCAGCGTGGCGACTTTGAGGTATCTTCGCCTATACAAAAGGCTAACCTTTAACAGAATTGTGTAGCTTTACTACATTAACAAGCACGTAGCTTGTTGAATGTAGAGCTAAAACCCCTATCCGGCGTTTGATCACCGGCTGATTGTTGGCGCGTGGTGAATTTTCGCACCGCCGCCCCAGGCCCTTTAGGGTAGCGGGGATTTTTGTCATTTATCGTCATTCGGAGAGACCTCTATGAGTCTGGAGACAAGAGAAGATCTCGATCCGATCGAAACTACGGAATGGATTGATTCCCTAGAGTCGGTACTGGATCGTGAGGGCGAAGATCGTGCCCGCTACCTGATGACCCGCCTGGCGGACCGCCTGCGCCGGGACGGCATGAAGGTGCCCTTCTCGGTGACAACCCCGCACCGTAATACGATCCCGGTTCACCGCGAAGCCCCCATGCCTGGCGACCTGTTCATGGAGCGGCGTATCCGCTCCTTGATCCGTTACAACGCCATTGCCCAGGTGATTCGTAATAACCGTGCCAAGCCGGGCCTGGGCGGCCACATTGCCAGCTTTATGTCCTCGGCCACCCTGTATGACGTGGGCTTTAACCACTTCTTCCGCGCCCCCCAGGGCGATTTTGCCGGTGACCTGATTTATATCCAGGGCCACGTAGCGCCGGGCATCTACGCACGCTCCTATTTGGAAGGACGTCTATCAGAAGAGCAGATGGACAAGTTCCGTCAGGAAGTGGATGGCGATGGCCTCTCGTCCTACCCGCACCCCTGGCTGATGCCGGACTACTGGCAGTTCCCCACGGTCTCCATGGGGCTTGGCCCGATTCAAGCGATCTACCAAGCCCACGTGATGAAGTACCTGCATCACCGTGAGCTGAAGGATATGTATGACCGCAAGATCTGGTGCTTTATGGGCGACGGTGAGTGTGATGAGCCGGAATCCCTGGGTGCCATTTCACTGGCCGGTCGCGAAAACCTCGACAACCTGATCTTCGTTATCAACTGCAACCTGCAGCGCCTGGACGGCCCGGTACGCGGCAACTCCCGGGTGATGGACGAGTTCGAAGGCGTCTTCCGTGGCGCTGGCTGGAACGTGATCAAGGTCGTCTGGGGCCGTCACTGGGATCCGCTGTTCGAGAAGGACAAGAAAGGCATCCTTCAGAAACGCATGGATGAAGCGGTCGACGGCGAGTACCAGAACTACAAAGCCAACGGCGGCGCTTACACCCGTGAGCACTTCTTTGGCAAATATCCCGAAACCGAGGCGATGGTCAACGACCTCTCCGACGAAGATATCTGGAAGCTCAACCGCGGTGGCCACGACCCGTTCAAGGTTTACGCGGCGTATAACGAAGCGGTGAACACCTCCAACGGCAAGCCCACGGTCATCCTGGCGCATACCGTTAAAGGCTACGGCATGGGCAGCGGCGATGGCGAAGCGGCCAACGAAGCGCACCAGGTCAAGAGCATGGAGTACGAAGCGCTCAAGACCTTCCGCGATCGCTTCGGTATTCCGTTAACCGACGAACAGCTCAAAGAAGTGCCGTACTACAAGCCGGAAGACGACTCTCCCGAGCTCAAGTACATGCACCTGCAGCGCGAGCGCCTGGGCGGCTACCTACCCAGCCGTCAAAGCGACTTCGAGGCCCTGGAGATCCCCAGCCTCGAAGACAAGACCTTTGCCTCGCAAATGGGTGGCTCCAAAGGGCGTGAAGTCTCCACCACCATGGCGTTTGTGCGGGTGCTTAACGGCCTGGTCAAAGATAAAACGCTGGGCAAGAAGGTCGTACCGATTATTCCTGACGAAGCGCGAACCTTCGGTATGGAAGGCATGTTCCGTCAGCTGGGTATCTACACCTCGGAAGGTCAGAAGTACGAGCCGGTGGATAAAGGCCAGATCATGTTCTACCGCGAGGATCAGAAAGGTCAGATCCTCGAAGAGGGCATTACCGAAGCCGGCGCCATGTCGGCCTGGATCGCCGCGGCGACCTCCTACAGCAACAACAACGTCACGCTACTGCCGTTCTACATCTACTACTCGATGTTTGGCTTCCAGCGCATCGGCGACCTGGCCTGGGCGGCGGGTGACCTGCAAGCCCGTGGCTTTATGGTCGGCGGCACCGCAGGGCGCACCACGCTCAACGGCGAAGGCCTGCAGCACCAGGATGGCCACAGCCTGATTCAGGCCTCCACCATCCCCAACTGCCGCAGCTACGACCCGACCTATGCCCATGAAGTCGCCGTGATTCTGCAGGATGGCCTGAAGCGCATGTTCACCGACAAGGAGAACTGCTTCTACTACCTGACGGTGATGAACGAGAACTACGAACACCCTGCGCTGGAAAACGTGCCCGCCGACGATATCGTCAAAGGCATGTACCTACTGCGCGAAACCAAAGGCGACAAGGGCCGCGTACAGCTGCTCGGTTCGGGTACGATTCTGCGCGAAGTGGAAGCCGCCGCTGAGTTACTCGAGAACGATTGGGGCATCGGCGCCGACATCTGGAGCGTGACCAGCTTTAACGAGCTGCGTCGTGAAGCGCTGCTGCTGGATCGTGAAGCCTTCCTGAACCCGGACGCCGAGGCCACCAAGCCTCACGTCACGCAGTGTCTGGAAGGGCGCGACGGCCCGGTGATCGCGTCGACCGACTACATGAAGCTGTATGCCGATCAAGTGCGTGCCTGGGTACCGGGTGACTACACTGTACTGGGTACCGATGGCTTTGGCCGTTCAGACACCCGCGAGAAGCTGCGCTACTTCTTCGAAGTAGATCGCTACTTCGTGACCGTGGCGGCGCTACGTGCGCTGGCTGAGCGTGGCGAGATTGATCGCAAGCAGGTTGGTGAAGCGCTTAAGAAGTACGGCATTGATGCCCATAAGCCTAACCCGCTGACTAGCTAAACCGCTGACCGGTGGGCGGTGGCCCACCGGCTCGATCCGATTTGGAAGGAGCGCGACCTTGAGTAGCGAAATCATCAAAGTTCCCGATATCGGCGGCGATACCGATGTCGAAATCATCGAGATTGCGGTGTCAGAAGGCGACGTCATTGAAGCGGAAGACACCCTAATCACGCTGGAATCCGACAAAGCCAGTATGGACGTACCGGCCCCGAAAGGCGGCAAGGTACTCAAAGTGCTGGTCAAAGAAGGCGATAGTGTCTCAGAAGGGGACGATATCGTTGAGCTGGAAGTCGAAGGTGGTGGTGGCGACGAGCAGCAAGAGAAGAAGCAAGAGAGCTCGTCTGACAGCCAGCCTGAAGAGGCCCCAGCCAAGCAAGAAAAAACCCAAGAGCCGTCTCAAGAGCAGAAGCCCGCAGCTAAAAAGTCCGCCGGTGGCAAGCAGACGGTGGATATCAAAGTGCCCGATCTCGGCGGCTCGGACAGCGTCGAAATTATCGAAGTCGCGGTCAGCGAAGGCGATGAGGTTGAGGCCGAAGACACCTTGATCACGCTGGAGTCTGACAAAGCCTCCATGGACGTGCCCAGCCCCCATAGCGGTAAGATCGTTAGCTTTACCGTGAAAGAGGGCGACACGGTGTCTGAGGGCGATGTGATCGGCCAGATGGAGATCGTCGGCGAAGGCGGCGACAGTGAAGACGCATCGGAAGAGAGCTCTTCACCAGAACCGTCCTCTAGCCAAGCCAGTAGCGAGCCGGAAGAAACGGCTGAAGATGAGCAGGAAGAGGCTGCTAGCGAATCGCCTGCGCGCAAAGAGATTCGCGTCCCGGATCTTTCTGGCTCCTCTGATGTGCCGATTATTGAGATCGGCGTAGCGGCGGGTGACGAAGTCAATGAAGAAGACCCGTTGATCACCCTAGAGTCTGATAAAGCCTCTATGGACGTGCCCAGCCCCTATAAAGGCAAGCTCCTTGAGCTGACCGTTAAAGAGGGCGATACCGTCTCTGAAGGCGATGTGATCGGCTATATGGAAGTGGCGGGTGCCAAAAAAGCGGCACCGAAAAAAGCCGCACCAGAAAAAGCCTCGCAGAGCAGTGATAGCAAGGACAGCGCTAAACCTACTGAGTCTCCGGCGGGCACGCCCAGCCCGGAAGCCCAAATGGCGGCGCATAAGCCCCGGGATGGCAAGCTGGTGCACGCAGGCCCTGCGGTGCGTATGCTGGCCCGTGAGCTGGGTGTCGACTTGGGGCTCGTTAAGCCCAGCGGCCCGAAGGATCGCGTGCTCAAAGAGGACGTACAGTCCTACGTGAAGCAGGCGATTGCCAATCAGGGTAAAGCCCAGCCCGGCGCGGCAGCCGCGGCTACTGGTGGCGCGGGTATTCCGCCCATTCCGGAAGTCGACTTCAGCCAGTTTGGTGAAGTGGAAGAGAAACCGATGGGGCGTCTGCTCAAGATGGGCGCGACCAACCTGCATCGTAGCTGGCTCAATGTGCCCCATGTCACCCAGTTCGACGAAGCGGACATCACCGAACTGGAAGCTTTCCGCAAGGCGATGAAGGCCGAAGCGGAAGCCCAGGGCGCCAAGCTGACACCGCTGCCGTTTATGGTCAAAGCCTGCGCCTTTGCGCTGCGTAAATTCCCGCAGTTCAATGTTAGCTTGAAGGGTGACGGTGAAACCTTGGTATGGAAGAACTACGTCCATATCGGTATTGCCGTGGATACGCCTGATGGTCTGATGGTGCCGGTAGTGCGCAACGCCGATCAAAAATCCTTGATCGAGATTGCCAAGGAGATGGCGGAGCTAGGCAAGAAAGCCCAGACTAAAAAGCTCAAGCGCGACGAGATGACCGGTGGTTGTTTCACCATTTCGAGCCTCGGTTCGATTGGTGGCACGGCGTTTACCCCGATCGTCAATGCGCCGGAAGTGGCCATTCTGGGCGTGTCCAAAGCCCAGATGAAACCGGTTTGGGATGGCAGCGCCTTCCAGCCGCGCCTGATGATGCCGCTATCGCTCTCCTATGATCACCGTGCGATCAATGGCGCCGACGCGGCACGCTTTACTGCCTTCCTGGCAGATGTGCTGACCGATATTCGTCGCTTACTGCTGTAATTGGTAGCGATGTGCTTATACAAGCGGCGCCCCTCGGGGCGCCGCTTGTGTTTACTCAACTTAAAGGCTTGCTAAATCTATCGCAGGGCGACCAAAGTGGTAGATTTAGGGCATTTGGCTGTTTTAATTTAAAAAAATTGAAATAAAAGCGGGTCTCTCAGGCTTTTGGGGAGTTGTGTCGCTTGAGAGGCGCGGTTATTGTCAGTTAACAGAATTTACATACTCATTCTTCATACGCTTTTTTCATACCAAGAACTTCAAGGAGCAGTGCCATGCGTTTAATCCTGTTGGGTGCCCCCGGCGCGGGGAAGGGGACTCAAGCTCAGTTTATTTGCGAGCAATTTAAGATTCCTCAGATTTCCACCGGGGATATGCTGCGCACGGCCATTAAAGATGGCACTGAACTGGGACTGAAAGTAAAAGAGATCATGAACAGCGGTGGCCTGGTCTCCGATGACATCATCATCGACTTGGTCAAAGAGCGTATCAGCCAGCCAGACTGCGAAAACGGCTTTCTGTTCGATGGTTTCCCACGCACGATCCCCCAGGCCGACGCCATGAAAGAGGGCGGCGTTAAGCTGGATCACGTAGTGGAAATTGCCGTGCCCGACGAGGAGATCGTTAGTCGCTTGGCGGGACGCCGTGTGCATCAGGCATCGGGTCGCGTTTATCACGTTGAGCACAATCCGCCCAAAGAGCCGGGTAAAGATGATGTGACCGGTGAAACGCTTATTCAGCGTGAGGACGACCAAGAGTCCACGGTGCGTAATCGCCTATCTGTTTACCACGATCAAACGGCGCCGCTGGTCGATTACTATCAGCAGTGGGCCAAGCAGGATCCGCAGAATGCGCCCCAGTACCACCGTATTGAAGGCGTTGGCAGCGTGACGGATATTACCCGCCAGGTTAAAGAAGCCCTTAGTTGATAAGAGCCTTCAACTGAGAAGAGCCTTCAGCTAACAAAAGCGTTTTACGCCTTTGCCGATGGCCCGCTTAATGCGGGCCATCGTCGTATTAGTATGACAAAGGTATAATGCCGCAACCTTTCTTTCGAGTGGCTACTTGCTATGCCGTTACATCTGCTTGCCCTGGACGCCTCTTCAAGCGCCTGCTCTGCAGCCTTACTGCGCCAAGATGATTCGGGCACTGAGTGCCTGGCGCGCTTCGAAATGACGCCCCGCGCCCATACCCGCCGGCTGCTGCCGATGGTGGATGAAGTGCTTGCCGAAGCGCAGCTCACCCCTTCCCAGCTCGACGCGATAGCCTTCGGTCGGGGGCCAGGTTCGTTTACCGGGCTACGCATCGCGGCGGGCGCTGCCCAGGGGTTGGCGTTTGGCCTGGACTGCCCTCTGCTGGGTGTTTCTACTTTGGAGGCGCTAGCGCTTCAGGCCCATCGCCGCTATCACCTACGCCACGTGGTGACTGCCTTAGACGCCCGCATGGGGGAGGTGTACGTCGCCACCTGGCACTGCCTTAAAGATGCCATCACGCCGATGAGCGCTGAGGCGGTATTAGCCCCTGAGTCGCTGCGCCTGCCGGGGGAGGAAACCGACTGGGTAGGCGTGGGTAGCGGATTTACGCTGTGGGAGCGCTTCACTGTCGATGTGCAACTGAGCATGCCTCAGCATTTGGATGATTTAGAGCCCCGTGCCGAAGAGATGGCGTGGCTGGCGGCGCGTGATTTTGCTGCTGGGCTGGGGCAGGCCGCGCACTTGGTTCAGCCGGTTTATCTGCGCAACGACGTTGCCTGGAAAAAGCCCGCATGAGCTTTGTGAAGAGCGATGTTGAAAGCATCGTGCTACCTGACGGCCTGCGCTTGGTGCAGGACGAAGCAGGGTTGGCGCTGGGCGGTGATGAAAAACGCTACGGCAAGCCGCTTAGCGTTGATTTTGTGGCGGGCCAAGCGGCCCATCGGCGCCGCTTTGGCGGTGGGCGTGGCCAGCTGGTTGCAAAGGCTTGCGGGCTAGCCAAGGGTGTTAGCCCTTGTGTTGTCGATGCCACTGCCGGGCTGGGGCGCGATGCCTTTGTGTTGGCCAGCCTAGGCGCCCAGGTGTTGTTAATTGAGCGGGTCGAGGCGATTGCTGCGCTGTTGGAAGATGGCTTGAGGCGCGCCTCCAGACATAGCGATACGGCAGACATCGTCGCCCGCATGACTCTGCGTCATGGTGACGCCGTGCAATCTCTAGCTGAACTGGTTGCCAGTGCTCACTTTTCTCCCCAGGTGATACATCTGGATCCGATGTTTCCCCACCGTGAGAAATCCGCGCTGGTGAAAAAAGAGATGCGTCTGTTTCGTGAGTTGGCCGGTGACGATAATGATGCTCCGCGTTTGCTCGAGGCAGCGCTGGATGTGGCCACTCACCGCGTCGTGGTTAAGCGGCCCCGGAAGGCGCCACCTATTGCGGGCCCTGTGCCGCAGCATACCCTTGAGGGTAAAACCAGCCGCTACGATTTATATGTACATCGCTCATTAGCACGGTAGCTTGTTAGTGTACTTACTCAGTGGCAAAGCAAGGAGCACCCATGCAGAACGCGTGGCGAGAAGGTAATCGATTTACGCTACTGCCGGAGGCCACACGCTTTCTGCCGGCCATGTTTGAGGCGGTCAGTACTGCGCGACGCTATGTGCTGGTAGAGCTCTACTTGATGGAGTCAGGAGAGCTGGCGGATCAAGTCAGCGATGCGCTAATTGAGGCTGCCCAACGCGGGGTCTGCGTCTGTTTGTTGTTGGATGGGTATGGCTCGATGGGCCTCTCCAGCCATGATCGCCAACGGTTGAAGCAGGGCGGGGTTCAACTGCGCTTTTTTAATCCCATAGGCCTTCACTCCTTGGCGCTGAACCTGAGTCGCGATCACCGCAAAATAGTGGTTATTGATGGTGAACTGGCGTTCACCGGTGGCTTTGGCGCGGTGGATGAGTTTTTGAATGCCTGGTACGAAATTGCTCTGCGTATTGAGGGGCCGGTAGTGGCCGATTGGGAACTGCTGTTTCGGCGCCTGTGGCACTCGCGGCTGACCCGTACTGAGAGAGGTGATGGCCGTCAGCAGGCTCTTCCGGAGCGCCGTGAACCACAGGCGCTTGCCAATGGCGTGCCTGGTCGGGCGATGTCGGCGCGAGGTTACCGTTATCAAGCGATTCGTCACTCACTGCATTATCGGGTCAGCCAGGTAAATGAACGACTCTGGTTATGCACGCCCTATTTTGTGCCCACCTTTGCCCTGCGTCGGCGCTTGGTTCGAGCGGCTCGCAGAGGGATAGACGTACGCTTACTGCTGCCGGGGGCAAAGCATGACCATCCCAGCGTTCGCTTTGCCGGTCAGCGCTTTTATCACACCATGCTCAAGGCTGGGGTACGCATTTTTGAGTTTCAGCCGACCTTTATCCACGCTAAATTTGTGCTCGCCGATGAGTGGGTGAGCATTGGTTCGTGTAACTTTGACCACTGGAATTTGCACTGGAACCTAGAGGCAAACCAGGAGGTGGTTGATCCGCAGCTCGCGGCAGACGTGTGCGAACTGTTTGAGCGAAATTTTGCCGCTAGCCAGGAGGTAGATGCCGCGACTTGGGCGGCGCGCCCCTGGGGGCAGCGCGCCCGTGAGTGGATCTATGGCGTGCTGGATGCCATGGTTACGCGGCTTAAATAGTGCTTAAGCTAAGTGCTTAGCCTAGCAGCCTGTCGGACTTAACACTGATCTACTGCGAATCCCGGTATTTTGGCCAACTTTATTCGATCAATTTCGTTAAATAGCGAGCTATTCGCCTCAATCGATCGATAAATTTGGCTCAAAATCCGTGCTTCTCGCGACGATCGGCCAAGCCCGACAGACTGCTAGCCCTTTTTACCCTTTGCAGGCGTTTTTTTACGCGGTTTGGGTTTGGGCGTTTCCGGTGGCACGCGGTAGTGCAGGTAAAGATCCAAAACCAGCTCCGGTAATTGTACTACCAGCGATTCCTGGCGCTGTTGATCCTTGGCCAGCTCGGCCATGTCCGGCTCTTCGTCGAATAGCCCAGAAAGCAGCATAAACGGCAGCAGCAGGGTGGCGGCAGCTTCTTCATCGTCCTGGAACCAAGCGCTTTCGTCACTGAAGACGCCTTCCATAAAGCCCGCACACCAGTCGCCAATGGGGGTCTCCTCGGCGGGCTCCCCCCCCAGGGTTAGCTCAAACGGCAGTTCAGGCAAGCCGCCTTGCTCGAGTACCGCCACTGCGTTGTCGCGCAGCAGCGTGAGCAGGGTAATAATCTCATCACGCTCGGCGTCATCGGCGTAGCGAGGCTCGCCCTGAAACAGCTCAGCCAGCCACTGGGTAGGCGGCACTTCGCTGGGGGCCACGGCAAGGGCCACTAAAAAGCCATGGGCGGAGATAAGATCCAGGGCGTCTTCATCGACTTGATCCGAGTCGAGGAAATCGTCCAGTCTATCCAACTGCTCATCCTCGAGCAGTGGCTGCGGTGGCGTGTTCGTTTCAGGCGTATCGCTGCGCTCTGCCATGAGTAAAGCCTCGTTAATACAAACGTTCATCAATGGTTATTTATAGCGGCTAGTTTATCACTAATGAAGACCTCACCACTGCCCCCTTGGCCTGCCTCTGAATTGGCGACCATGTCGGAAACAGAGTTACACCAGGCCACGCTTACTCGCGTTGAGCAGGCGTGGCAGCGCTGCTGTGAAGTGTGCCCTGCTCTACCAGCCCCAAAAGTGTGGTTTAACCTGCGCGGCGCTTCGGCCGGTCAGGCGCACCTTGGCCACGGCGGTCTGCGCTTTAACCCGGTACTACTGAGTGAGAACCGCACGGCGTTTTTTGATGAGGTGATCCCTCACGAAATGGCTCACTGGCTGGTGTTCCATTTGGACAATGGCCCGCGTTTAAAACCTCACGGCCGCGAGTGGAAAACGGTCATGCGCGACCTTTTTGGCTTAGTTCCCAGCGTAACCCATCGGTTTGATATTAAGCAGGCGCAGTCCGCACCTTATCGTTACCAATGCGATTGCCGCTTTCATCAATTTACCCCGAGACGTCATGCTTTAGTGGTAAACGGGCGTCATTATCGCTGCCGATACTGCGCTAAGACCTTGGTCTACAGGCCGGAAGCTGTCTCGTAATTCGTTTATAAATCTTTGTTTTTTAAATAAAAAATGATAATACCAATGTCTAAAGGGAAGCCCGCGCGAGGAGGTTTATGCTAGGGGAACATTAATGGCAGTCGATACTCCCGATAATGGCTAATCAGCCCCATAAATAAGCTTATCGACTACAGTTTCTTAGAGAGTGCATTTTCACGGACAGAGGCAATTTTATGAGCGATCAACAGAACGTCTATCCGGTGCGCGACGATTTCGCCGCCAATGCCTGGGCCGATAAAGCCAAATATGAGGCCATGTATCAGCAGTCGATAGACGACCCTGAGGGCTTCTGGGCTGAACAAGCCAAGCGGCTCGACTGGATTAAAGCGCCCAGCAAAATTAAAAATACCTCCTTTGCGCGTGACAATGTCGATATTCGCTGGTTTGAGGATGGCCTGCTTAACGTCAGCGCCAACTGCCTCGATCGCCACCTGGATAAACGCGGTGATCAGACGGCGATCATTTGGGAAGGCGACAATCCCGATGATTCCAAGCACATTACTTATCGTGAACTTTATGCACGCACGAATCAGCTGGCCAACGCGCTGAAAGAGCTGGGTATCGGTAAAGGCGATACCGTCACGCTATATATGCCGATGATTCCCGAAGCGGCCATGGCGATGCTTGCCTGTTCGCGCATCGGGGCCGTTCACTCGGTTGTCTTTGGTGGCTTCTCGCCAGACGCCGTTGCTCAGCGGGTCATTGGCGCTGACTCCAAGCTGGTGATTACCGCCGATGAGTCGGTGCGCGGTGGTAAGCACGTGCCGCTGAAAGAGAACGTGGACGCCGCGCTGACCCGTGACGGCACTGATGTGTGCAAAAACGTCCTGGTAGTGAAGCGCACCGGCGGTGAGATCGATTGGAAAGAGGGCCGCGATGTCTGGTTTGACGAGCTGGTCGACAAGCAGTCCAGCGAGTGTGAGCCGGAAGCTATGGGCGCCGAAGACCCGCTGTTTATTCTCTACACCTCGGGTTCTACCGGTGCGCCGAAAGGCTTGAAGCACACTACTGGTGGCTACCTGACCTACGCCGCCATGACCCACCAGTACGTGTTTGACTATCAAGAGGGTGAAATCTACTGGTGCACCGCGGATGTTGGCTGGGTCACCGGGCACAGCTATATCGTTTATGGCCCCTTGGCCAACGGTGCGACGACCCTGATGTTTGAGGGCGTGCCCAGCTATCCTACCCATGGCCGGATGGGGGATATCGTTGATAAGCACAACGTTAATATTCTTTACACTGCGCCCACCGCGGTGCGTGCTTTGATGGCCCATGGCGACAATGTCATGGATTCGAGCAAGCGCGATACTCTGCGCCTGTTGGGCTCCGTGGGTGAGCCAATTAACCCGGAGGCCTGGGAGTGGTTCTACCGCGTTATCGGCAACGAAAAATGCCCGATAGTGGATACCTGGTGGCAAACCGAAACCGGCGGCATCATGATTGCGCCGCTGCCGGGCGCTACCCCGCTTAAGCCTGGCTCTGCGACCGTACCGTTTTTCGGTGTGAAGCCCGCGCTGGTCGATAACGAAGGCAATAAACTGGAAGGTGCCACTGAAGGCAACTTGGTCATCCTTGACGCCTGGCCGGGTCAGGCGCGCTCTATTTGGGGTGACCACGAGCGCTATGTTCAGACCTACTTCTCGACCTACGACGGTATGTACTTCACCGGTGACGGCTGTCGCCGCGATGAGGATGGCTACTACTGGATCACCGGGCGTGTGGACGACGTGCTGAACGTTTCGGGCCACCGTATGGGCACCGCTGAGATTGAGTCCTCTCTGGTCGCCCACAGCGCCGTTGCGGAAGCAGCCGTTGTTGGCTTCCCGCACGATATTAAGGGACAAGGCATCTATATCTATGTCACCCTGAATGACGGTATTGAGGCGACAGACGAACTCAAAAAAGAGCTGACCCAGTGGGTGCGCAAGGATATTGGCCCGATTGCTTCGCCGGATGTTATCCAGTGGGCGCCAGGTTTGCCTAAAACTCGCTCGGGTAAAATCATGCGCCGCATTTTGCGCAAGATTGCCGCCAATGAGTGCGATGGCTTGGGTGATACCAGTACGCTGGCCGACCCGTCGGTGGTCGATGAGCTGATTGAGCATCGCGCCAACCAATAATGGCGACAACACTGTAGGCTATCTAGCCCAATAAAGCTTGTTTGCCGACTCAAAACCGTGCCGACCTGAGTAGGTCGGCACGGTTGCGTTTATAGATACGTGTTTCACTTGTGTGAACGATCTATTATAAATTGTGCATGTGATGCTTGGGCATGATGAAGCCCATGGGGTACCATGCTTCACAACCGTAAGAGCCTAGCGTCGCGGCGGCAGACAACCCCGCTGCTCGAGGAACCGGAGGAATATCCATGGCAGTAGCTCATAAGTTTATCGTCGCTGACGATCACCCGCTGTTTCGTGCAGCGCTGACCCAAGCGTTACGCCAGTTGGCCCCCCAGGCGGAAATTGTCGAAGCGGATACCATGGAAGCAACCACTGACGTGGTGAACCGCCACCCAGATGCCGATTTGATTCTGCTCGATCTGCACATGCCGGGAGCCCACGGCTTCTCTGGTTTGATCCAACTGCGCGGCCAGATGCCCGATATCCCCGTTGCGGTCGTGTCTGGCAGTGATGAGCCCTACGTGGTGCGTCGTGCTATTGACTACGGCGCGTCGGGTTTTATCCCCAAATCATCGTCTCTACAACTAATTGCTGAAGCCGTCGGTGAAATTCTGCAAGGCGAAGTGTGGTTGCCTGAAGCGTTGGCCAACGTGCTGGAAGAGACCAGCGAAGAGGAGTCGCGTTTTGCCGAGGCGATTGCATCGCTGACGCCCCAGCAGTTCCGCGTCTTGAATATGCTGACCGAAGGTCTGCTGAATAAACAGATCGCTTATGAACTGAGCGTCTCAGAAGCCACGATCAAGGCCCACGTGACCGCGATTCTACGCAAGCTGGGCGTGCACTCACGTACCCAGGCAGTTATCGCGGCTCAGAAACTTGAAGTCGAGCCGCCGAAAGTCGTTTCCTAAGCAATTAGCAAGTACTGCCGGCGTTAACCGCGGCGCGCTTAACGCGCCGCGCGATTGGCCTGCAGTGTGCGCGTCAACAGTGCCCGCAGCGCCGCCGGTTTAACGGGCTTCAACAGCAGTTGATAGCCCGCCCGCTTGATCTCCTCAGCCACCGCTTCGGTGCGGTCAGCGGTAATCACAATCCCCGGCACTGCCCCCTCAACACGCTCGCTGAGTGCCTCTAGCGCCATTAAGCCGGTGACTTCGTTATCCAGGTGGTAGTCCGCCAGAATAGCGTCAGGGTCGCCATCCATATTACGTAAGATGGATTTGGCCCCGCCGATGCTAGTGGCGGTAAATACCTCGCAGCCCCAGCCGCTAAGCATGGCGGTCATGCCTTCCAGAATTAGTGTCTCGTTATCGATACAAACAATCCGCGTACCGCTCAGCTTATGGCTGCCGCGCCGGGTCTGTGGCTCAAGCTCGGTGTTGCTTGACTCGTGGGCGGTGACAATCGGTACGCTGACTGAGAAAACCGCGCCTTTGCCTACCGTTGAGCGTACCTTGATAGGGTGATCCAGCACGCGGCTCATGCGGTCGGCAATGGAGAGCCCAAGACCGAGGCCTTTTTCGCTCTCTTTGTGGCGGGAGACCTGATCCAAGCGACGGAATTCCTGAAAAATCTCGCTCAATTTAGACTCGGGAATGCCGGGGCCGCTGTCCCACACTTCAATAGAGAGCCAGCCGTTTTGGCGACGGCAGCCCAACAGCACGCGCCCCTCTTGAGTGTAGCGAATCGCATTGGACAAGAAGTTTTGCACAATACGGCGCAGCATTTGAGGATCTGAGTCGACCCAAAGCTGGGTAGGCACGACTTCTAAGTCCAGTCCGCGATCGTCTGCCATCACCTCAAATTCAGCGCGTAACGGTCGGAAGATATCCGCTAGGGCAAAGTGACTGCGTCGGGGCGTTAGGGCGCCTGCGTCCAGCTTGGAGATATCCAGCAGGGTGCTTAGCAGTTCCTCGGCGGCCTGCAGCGAGTTATCGATATGGCCAACGATGCGCTGAGTATCGGTGGTGGTCACGTTCTGCATCAGCGCAGAAGTAAATAGCCGCGCCGCGTTCAGGGGTTGCAGCAAGTCGTGGCTGGCCGCGGCCAAAAAGCGCGTCTTTGAGGCGTTGGCATCTTCCGCGAGCTGCTTGGCCTGGCGCAGCGCAAGCTCCGCCTCGGCGCGTACCCGGTTCTCCTGGCGCAATGCCGCGTTGGCTTCAGAGAGCGCCTGGGTGCGTTCGCGGACGCGCTCTTCAAGAGTTTCGTTGGTCTCTTTAAGGGCAATTTCAGCCTGACGGCGTTCGGTAATATCCTGGTAGAGCGCAAAGAAGCCCAGGATTGCCTGGCTGTCGCCAAAGTGCGGCGTGTAAGTGACCAGCATATAGCGCATGGCGTTGTTCACCCGCAGCGAGACTTCAAAGCTGACCCGTTCGCCGTTCAAGGAGCGCGCGACCCATGGCGCGCGCTCCTCCGCCTGCTTAACTGGCAGCACGTCTTCAAAGCGCCGACCAATGACCGCATTGCGGTCAATATTGAACGCCTGCTCGTAGGCACGGTTGGTAAATAGGTAACGGCACTCTTTGTCGAAGTAGGCAATCAACGCGGGCACGTTGTCGGTATAGATACGGATATTGTTTTCCGAGCGAATTAGCGCCTCTTCGATGCGCTTCTGCTGGGTAATGTCCTGGTAGGTATACACAAAGCCGCCGCCGGGCATTGGGTTGCCCTGCACTTCCAGCACGCTGCCGTCCTGGCGGTAGCGCACGTAGCGGTGGGGCTGGCCTTCGCGAATATTGTCGAGCAGTAGCTGGACATGCTCTTCCGGGTCGCCCGGGCCATACTCGCCGTTGTGGGCGTTGTAGCGGAATATACGGTCAATGGGTGCGCCAACGCGAATCAGGTGGTCAGGGAAGCGGAAAAGCTCCAGATAGCGCTGGTTCCACACCACCAGGCGCAGGTTCTGGTCGACCACGCTGATACCCTGATTAATATTTTCAATGGTGGCCTGGAGCAGCGCCCGGTTGAACTCCAATACCTGGGAGGCTTCATCGACTATCGAAATCACATCCGAGATGCCGATACCGCGCCCCTGAAGTGCCGAGTTAACCACGATGCGTGCCGATGAAGCGCCCAGCACCGAGGCCAGAAAGCGCTCGGTAAACTGGATAATATCAATCGAGGCTCGGGTGCCGTCATCCAGCGGTTTACCCACTCGGCGGGCGTAGTCTTCAAAGGCGCGATCCACCTGACCCGCGCCTAAAAAGCGCTCGCAGAGGACTTTTAAATCGCCCACGGTGGTCGCCCCAGTCCAGGGGCGGTTAACCGAGGTTTGACGCGTTTCCACGCTATCCACGAACAGCGAGGCCTGAATACGCTCGACCACACGCTGAGAGGTAATTTGGGAAACAAAAATGTAGCAGAACAGGTTAACCCCGAGGGATAGCATCACGCCGTGGGTAAAGCTGTCACCCAAGTTGAGGCCGAATAGCGCCGTGGGCGATAGCCAATTGAGCCCCAATGGGCCACCGTCAAGCCAAGCGGTAGGCAGCACGCCTGCATTGATCATCGCGGGCATTAGCAGGCTATAGGCCCAGATGGCGAAGCCCGCATTCATC
Organism: Halomonas sp. FeN2; assembly: GCF_020595105.1. Lineage (NCBI taxonomy): Bacteria > Pseudomonadati > Pseudomonadota > Gammaproteobacteria > Oceanospirillales > Halomonadaceae > Halomonas > Halomonas sp. FeN2. Next base: position 1,347,617 of record NZ_CP074200.1, on the reverse strand, counting down.
CCGACGATGACTCCAAGCCGGTTACCGCGCTTCCAGTAGAGCCCGCCAATCAAGGCTGGCGCAAACTGGGCAGCGGCAGCAAACGAGAGCATGCCAATCGAGGCCAGCGAGGTAAATTCAGCAATCAGCTGATAGAAGCCGTAGGCCATGGCCAGTACGGCGACAATGGTTAAACGCCGCGCACGCAGCACCAAGCGACCATAATCCCGCGCCTTGGTATCAAACCAGCGCAGTCGGAATAGCGCTGGGATAACGATTTCGTTGGAGATCATGATCGACACGGCCACGGCGGCAACAATCACCATGCCCGTTGCCGCCGAGAAACCGCCGATAAAGGTGAGTAGCGTTAACCACTGGTGGCCCGAGGCCATGGATAGTGCCAGTACGTAGGTGTCGGGCTCTACGCCGCTTTCGGAAAACAGCAGCAGGCCAGCGGCGGCCAAGGGCACCACGAAAAAGGCAATGGCCAGCAGGTAGAGAGGGAACAGCCAGCGTGCTTTCGTGGCATCGTCAGGGTGAATGTTCTCCACCACAGCCACATGGAACTGGCGCGGTAGACACAGAATTGCCAACATAGCGAGCAGCGTTTGTGCCCAGAAACTTTGACCAAAATCCTGGTTGGCAAGCTGGCGCTGGAGCTCGAGCTGACTTTCGGCGTGCCCCATCAGCTCGCCCAGGCCATCAAACATGCCCCAGGTAACAAAGGCGCCAAGCACCACGAAGGCGAGCAGTTTGACCAGCGATTCAAACGCTACTGCGTGGATTAAGCCTTCGTGGTGTTCGGTGGCATCGGTGTGGCGGGTACCAAATAGAATCGCGAAAATCGCCATCACAATGGCCACATAGAAGGCCGTATCGCCAAATAGCGGCGTATGGGTCACATCTGTGGCATCGGTAAGAACGCTAAAAGTCGTGGAAACTGCTTTTAGCTGTAGGGCAATGTAGGGCAGGGTGCCTACCAGGGCGACCAGGCTGGCAAAGGCGGCCAGCGACTGGGTTTTACCGTAACGGGAGGCAATGAAATCGGCAATCGAGGTGACGTTTTGATGCTTGGCAACCCGGATCATCTTGGCCAGCACCGGCCAGAATAGCAAAAATGTTAAAATTGGACCGACGAAGATGCTCGCAAACGACCATCCCGCTGTGGCGGCTTGACCAACCGCGCCGTAAAACGTCCACGAGGTACAGTAAATAGCCAGCGCCAGGCTATATATGATCGGACGCCGACGGGTGGCGCCATGGGTACGCGCGCGGCGGTCACCGTACCATGCGATGCCGAATAGAACGGCAATGTAGAGTAACGAAACCGCTACCAGTAGCCCGCCGTGAAACATGCCTTTCTCCCCGCCAGAGTGTTTAACGTGCGTCAGTCAAAAGGCTTCATTCTAGGCGAAACAGCGGGTCGTGTACGACCGTTTGTACCACGAGCTGTTTATTTGTCTATGTGCATACGTTGCTGAGCAGCGGTGATGTTTCGCGCAGCGTACGTATCTCTTCAAGAATAGGGTCACGGCTGTCTTGATCCAGAGGTACCAACTCACGACTCTCACAGTTGAGTATATAGGGCTGGGTGATCAAAATGTCAGTGTGATGGCGCTCAAACTGATAAAGGATGAACTCCGCTAAACGGGCACCATCCTGCTGGGTAATACGGATGTTCTCGCTGTCCACCACGGTGAACTTGGTGGTCATGGGAATGGCAAAGGTCCAGGGGCGCCATACCGCCGTGGTGCTTTCGGTTGAAATAACCGTGGCGGTCTCGGGCAGTTGCGCCTGCTTGTGGTCAAACCAGCTGTACTCCACCTGAACTTGATAGCCCAGCATACCCAGCCCGCCAAACACCGGCACTATCCACTTGGGCAAACGTTTGCCGCTCAAATTACGCAGTATCAGGCCAATCCCCGCGGCCGCAAGGCCTGCGAAAACGGCGGCGATCAAATGCCAAATCATAAATCATCCTTTCAAAAAGCCGGCTATAAAAGCTATCTATAAAAGCCATCGGGCCTCCCTAAGGAAGCCCGATGGTGAGGTCGATTCCAAAGCGTTACCGCCGTAGGCGACAACGCGTCAGGAAGGAGTATGACTTAGTGATCTATCGCCATGCCAGCACCTTTCGGATAGCGAACGCTTTCCACCAGATCCTGAATTTCCTGCGGCGGTGCAGCTGTCACTCTGGAAACCGCGAAGGCAACGGCGAAGTTGATCATCGCACCTACGGCACCGAATGAGAGCGGCGAGATACCGAAGATCCAGTTATCCGGCGTGTTGGCCAGCATATTGGTCTCTGGTACGAAGAACCAGCCCAGATAGGTGAAGATGTAAAGCAGAGTACAAATCAAGCCCGCCAGCATACCGGCAACCGCACCTGAACTGTTCATCCGCTTAGAGAATATACCCATCATAAGCGCCGGGAACAGCGATGCACCGGCGATACCAAAGGCCAACGCCACCGTTTGCGCCGCAAACCCAGGCGGATTAAGCCCTAAGTAAGTGGCCAGCAATATCGCGCCGCCCATGGAGATTCGCGCCGCCAACATCTCGCCTTTTTCGGTGATCTTGGGATTGATCATGGTTTTGATCAAGTCGTGACTGATCGCCGACGAGATCGCCAGTAGCAAGCCTGCTGCGGTAGACAGTGCCGCCGCGATACCACCTGCTGCGATCAAACCAATAACCCAGCCAGGCAAGTTGGCAATTTCCGGGTTGGCGAGTACCAGAATGTCGTTATTAACGGTTAGTTCGTTGCCTTCCCAGCCACGATCCGAGTAGTCAGCAGAATCATTATATAGCTGAATACGGCCATCGTTGTTGAGATCGTTGAAGCTGATCAGGCCGGTTTCTTCCCATGTGCGAACCCAATCTGGACGCTCTTCGTACAGGATAGGGTTTAGCGCCGCCTCTTCATAGTTTTCAGTCTGACCAGCCATCTCTGGGTACACGGTTGTCGCCAAGTTAAGGCGCGCCATCGAACCTACCGCTGGAGCGGTGAGGTAAAGCAGTGCAATGAATACCAGTGCCCAGCCTGCAGACCAGCGCGCATCGGCGACTTTCGGGACGGTGAAGAAGCGAATGATAACGTGGGGTAGACCGGCAGTACCGACCATCAGCGACAGGGTGAACAACACCATATTGAGCTTGTTGTCCACGTCAGCAGTGTAGTCCCGGAAGCCAAGTGCATTGACCACATCATTTAACTTGGCCAGTAAAGGCATGCCGGATTCTGTGTGGGTACTGAACATACCGAACATCGGAATCGGGTTGCCAGTTAGTTGGAAGGCAATAAACACCGCAGGAATGGTGTAAGCGATGATTAGAACGATGTACTGGGCCACCTGGGTGTAGGTGATGCCTTTCATGCCGCCAAATACGGCGTAGAGGAAAACGATCAGCGCTGCTAACCAGATACCCCAAGTGTTGCTGACTTCAAGGAAGCGCGAGAAAGCCACGCCCGCACCGGTCATTTGACCGATAACGTAGGTAACCGAGGCCACAATCAAGCACACGATCGCAACGAGGCGAGCGGTGTTGCTGTAGAAACGGTCACCGATGAAGTCAGGCACGGTGAACTTACCAAACTTACGCAGGTAAGGTGCTAACAACATCGCGAGGATAACGTAGCCACCGGTCCAGCCCATGAGGAAGGTGGAGTTGGCGTAGCCACCCGAGGCCAGCAGACCCGCCATGGAAATAAACGATGCCGCTGACATCCAGTCAGCTGCGGTGGCCATGCCGTTGGTGATGGGGTGAACCCCGCCCCCGGCAACATAGAAGTCTTTCGTTGAGCCGGCGCGCGCCCAAATAGCAATGCCTATATACAAGGCAAAGGAGGCGCCGACGAACAGTAAGTTAATTGCAAACTGGCTCATACCGGCTTACTCCCCAAGGCCAAATTTTTGATCGAGCTTATTCATCTTCCAGGCGTAGAAGAAGATCAGCGCGATAAATGTCAAGATAGAGCCCTGTTGTGCAAACCAGAAGCCAAGATCAGTGCCGCCAACCGGAATGCCGGCGAGCAGTGGGCGAAAAAGGATAGCGCATCCGTAAGACACAAATGCCCAAACAGCCAGGCATCCGAAAATTAAGCGGACGTTTGCTTTCCAGTATTCAGCAGCATTGGTTTTGTCGTCTGCCATTGTGTTGCTCTCCACTTGTGATTTTTAAGGTTGGGAAAGTTCACGAGGAATAGCGTGTGACCCATCAGGGCAATCGCACGTCTAAAGCCACTCAAACATTAGGAGTGGTGAGTCAGCTTCTCTTGGCACGTCACCTTATTATTCGATATGAAATTTCGAGTTAGTTAGCGACGTGCGATTACCCTGCATGACTCATTGTTAATACTGGGCAATAAACGTCAAAAAATAAATCCCAGACTTTGGTATCAATAAACAGCTAAGTGGCTTTTTTCAACCTGCATGTCGTTGAAAATATGAGTTTTTAAAGGCTGTTTAAGCGAAGTTTGCAGGTGTTTGCAAGGCTATGGGACGATAGTCTAGTAAGCAAATAAAAGCAGTTATTGGCTACTTTAAATACATGCACAGCGTTTAATAGGGAGTGACGGTTAGTATGAGTCGATACTTTGGTCGCGTATCAAAAGTCGCTTCGACTTTAGCGTGATAGCTAAAGGTATAACAAGGTTCTACTTGCTACTTGGGAAGTGAATCCTTTATACCCGTACAGCCACCTTCATATAATAATCGACAACAGTTTTTTTGAAGCGCTGGTGTGGGCCAATTTATGTGGGCCAGTATCGAGTCACGACGTTTATTTATTTTTGCTTATGTCTGCTAGCTCGCCATAAGGCAAGATCCGGTTAGTCGCAGCCTGTTTAATGAGGTTATACCCCATGGTCGATGTGGATCTATCCCAGTTGCCGTTTACGCTTCTTGATGATGAGGGGCGTGACCACATTCGCCGCGGTATTGACCTTGCCTATTTTGACCGTGACGAAATCATTTTAGAGACCGGGCAAGCGGGTGAGTTTGTTTTTCTGATTCATAAAGGCGAAGTGGCGGAAATTGATCCGACGCTACCCTCATCTACATCACGCATTGGCCACTACACGGCGGGGGATCTGTTTGGGGCGATCAGCATACTCAATGGTAAAAGCCGCTACCGCTTTAAGGCTGAGCAGGAGTGTCTTTGTTACCTGCTACCCAAAGCGCTGTTTCAACAGTTGTGTCGCCAATACCCTGATTTCAGCAATTTTTTTCGCCAGTCGCTGACCCATAAAGCGCGCCTGTTGACCGAAAAGCGCGCCGAAGGTGGTGTCACCATGGCGGGGTTTATGTTGGCAAAGGTGAGCGAGTGTATGCGCGAGCCGCTGCTGATGGCGGCGGCGACCGATATTGCCAGCGCTGTAAAACAGCTCAAAGAAAGCCACGCCGACAGCCTGTTGGTAGAGACCCAGGACATCCTTGGCATGGTGACCAAAACCGATCTGCTCAACGCGTTAGTGTTGAAAGGTAGCGCGGTAACATCAGCGGTGGATGAGATCGCCCATTTTAATTTAGTGACCGTGGCGCCGGATCAGTACTTATTTGAAGTGTTGGTGCTAATGACCCGCCATAAAGTCTCGCGGGTGGTAGTGATGGAGCAGAACGCCTTGAAAGGCGTTGTAGAACTCACTGACGTGCTTAGCTACTTCTCAAGCCGAAGCTATGTGGTGAGCCTGCAGGTCGAGCAGGCGGCCAATTTGGAGGCGCTTTCGGCGGCCAGCCAGCGCACGCCGGAGCTCGTCAAAGCGCTGATGGCTCAGGGCGTTAAGCTTCGCTTTGCAATGGATCTGCTCGCTGCACTGAATGGCCGTATTATAAGTAAAGCCTGGGAGTTCACCATTGATGAGCGCTACCACGAGCAGAGCTGCATGATGGTGATGGGCAGCGAAGGGCGCGGTGAGCAGATTCTAAAAACGGATCAGGATAACGGCTTGATACTTGCCGATGACACCCAGTGGCCTGATCTTGCCAGCCACATGCAGACGCTCACCGATACCCTGATTCAGCTTGGTTACCCGCCGTGCCCCGGCAATATTATGGTGTCTAATTCCGAGTGGGTGGCTACGGTATCCCAGTGGAAAGGCAATATTGCCAAGTGGGCCAGGGAGCGTGATGGCGATAGTCTGATGAAGCTGGCCATTATGCTCGATGCCCATGCCGTAGCGGGCAACCCCAGCCTGCTTGAAAGCGTCCGTGATGAGTTATTTGAACGCTGTTCGGGCGATGAGCTGCTGCTTTCCTATTTTGCTCGTACGGCGCTACGTTTCTCGACGCCTCTGACGCTGTTCGGCTCCCTAAAAAAGCCTCAGCACGGTATCGATATTAAGAAAGGCGGTATTTTCCCTATCGTTCACGGCGTGCGCACCATGGCGCTTGAGCGGCGCATCAAAGCCACCTCGACGTTTGATCGTTTGGATGCACTGGCTGCTGATGGTCGGTTGGATCGCCGTTTTGCCGATGACCTGGGTGAAGCGTTGGCACTGTTTTCCGAGCTACGTCTTAAACAGCAGCTAACCGCGTTGGAGACGCCTGTCGGTGCTCAAGCCAGTGCCCAGGACGCTAGCTCCCAAAACAGCAGTCGCGCTAACCGTGTTGTAGTGCAAAACCTCTCTTCCCTGGAGCGCGATCTTTTGCGTGAAGCGATGCATATTGTCAAAGACTTTAAGCAGCGGATTTCCCATCGTTACCATTTGGAGTATTCGTGAGCGGAATGCGGCTGTTAGATCGACATGTGGCGCTATTTAGCGGCTCTCTGCGTACCCTGCTACGTCGCGAAAGCGACCGGCGACGCTGTGCAGAATCCCCCTACGCCTGGCTGTTTCAGCCCTATATGGGGGAGGAGCTGGTGGCGCTTGCCTGCACCGTCACTCCCACGGCCTGCGTACCGATCATTAGCTTGGCAGCAGTGGTACTGAGCCAGCAGCAGGTGCATACCAGTCGTGCCTTTGTAATCACCTTGGGCAGCACGAAGCAGCCCGAAAGTGCAACGCTGCGCCGTCATCACTTGCTATGCGAGGCGGGGGCGGTGCTGCCGCCAAGCAGTGATAACTTGGGCGCGTTAGTGGAATTTATCGGCAATCGTCCCATCGTTGGCTGGCAGTTGGAGAAGCGCATCGGGGCGTTAAATGCACTTCTCACTAAGCGGCTGAATTTTGCTCTGCCCAACGCCCAGGTCGATGTAGCAAAGCTTCATCAACGCCAGCTACGGCGTTTGCACCCGGAGGTCGAGGCGCCCAGCAGCTTCGCCCAGGCGTTGGCGTGTTGGCAAGTGCCCGCCATAGACGTGCAGAGTGTGCTTGGAGAGGCCACCGCCAGCGCACTGCTGTATATGCGCCTGCAGCGTATTATGGCGGAGGTGGCATAGTAGTCTCCTTCATCGTGGCGAGGGCAGCTTTCCGCGAGGGCGCTGTGAACCCCTCCCTGGGCGCTACTTTTGTCATCCATGACAAAAGACCCTCGCTCCAAGCTACCCTCGCACCGAGATATGGTACAGCGTTCAAAATAGTCATTTTCAATTGCGATATCTTGTGTGGCTACGTCTGATTAGTTGGGTCAGGCGGTGAGTGTTGTTAGAATAGTTATTACTTTTTTATCTCACGCCTTCTACCCTCGGCAGTGCTTATACCATGCAAACTCTTGATCACTTTGATCCTGCTCACCTTAATACGGTTGGAGCCACCCCAGCTGACGCTGAGCACGACCAGCCTGAGCTGGCTGATGCGAAGCAGAAGCGTGAATTTAACAAGCTGCAAAAGCGTCTGCGCCGAGAAGTGGGCAATGCGATCATTGATTACCAAATGATCAATGAAGGCGATCGCGTGATGGTCTGCCTCTCCGGTGGAAAGGACAGCTACACCATGCTGGAGATTTTGCGCAATTTGCAGCGCAATGCGCCGGTCAATTTCTCGCTGGTAGCGGTCAACCTGGATCAAAAACAGCCGGGCTTTCCCGAACACGTACTGCCCGCTTATCTGGATAAGCAGGGCGTGGAGTACCACATTGTCGAGCGCGATACTTACTCGGTGGTGAAAGAGAAAACCCCTGAAGGTAAAACCACCTGCGCGCTCTGTTCACGGCTGCGGCGCGGCTCGCTATATGGTTTCGCTGAAGAGATTGGCGCCAATAAGATTGCCCTAGGCCATCACCGCGAAGATATTCTCGAAACCCTGTTTCTCAATATGTTCTTTGGCGGCAACCTAAAAGCAATGCCGCCCAAGCTGCTATCCGATGATGGTAAGAATATCGTTATTCGGCCGTTGGCCTACTGCAAAGAGGCGGACATCGCCGAATTTTCGCGGCTGATGGCGTTTCCGATTATTCCCTGCAATCTATGTGGCTCCCAGCCCAATATGCAGCGCCAGGTCGTCAAAGAGATGCTCGCGGAGTGGGACAAAAAGTTTCCCGGCCGCCTGGAAAGCATGTTCAAGGCCGTCACCAATATTGCCCCTTCCCAGTTGGCTGACCGCAGCCTGTTCGATTTTGAAGGTCTAGAGGCCAAGCAGGCAGAGCTGCTGGCGGGGCGCATCCAGGCCTTTAACGTCAGCTAACCGTTTGCTCTTCCTCTTCGGCGAGGGTAATCAAACGCTGCATATCGAGAATGTTGACCTCTCGCCCGGAGACCGCCACCACATTCTGTTGCTGAAAGCGGCTTAGTATGCGGCTGACCGTTTCAACCGCGAGGCCCAGATAGTTGCCGATATCAGCCCTGGGCATTGAGAGGCGAAAGCTGTAAGGCGAATAGCCGCGGCGACGAAAACGGTCCGAAAGGGTAATCAAAAAGGTGGCCAGCCGCTGATCGGCGGTTTTGCGCGAGAGTAGGCGCATCATGCGTCGGTCATCGCGCAACTCTTTGCTCATGCTCCGATACAGCTGGCCCCGCAGTTCGGGCAACTCTTCTGAGAGTAAGTCCAGGCGGTCAAAAGGAATCTCACAGACGGTGGTGGTTTCCAGGGCGATAACGCTACCGGGGTAGTGCTCTTCGTCAATGCCATCCAGCCCCACCAGCTCACTGGGTAGGTAGAAATTGGTTAGCTGTTCGCTGCCGTTACCTTCAGCGCTGGTCTGCTTCAAACTGCCCGAACGTACAGCGTAAACGCTGGTAAAGGCGTCGCCCTGACGAAACAGCGGTTCGCCTTTTTTAAGCGGCGCGCGACGACGAATAATGGCGTCAAACTGCCCCACATCATCCAGCTCAAGGGCAAGTGGCAGGCACAGTGAGCTCAAACTGCAGGTTTGGCAGCGAGCTTCATGGAGTAGCGAGCGCCGACGGCTCATGGGTTCCAACATGCTTTGCTCCTTGAGAGAATCCCGCTTATCAATTAGAAAAGCCTTACCTATTGTAGTCGCTTTAGCATGCCTGCTTAAAGATGATTAAACAATCTTTGAGTAACGTTGGCCCGTTTGCTGCGCCAGGTGAGCATCGAACGCCATCGCTATATGGCGAATCAGCAGCCGCCCCATCGGCGTGGCGTTAAGCTGGTCGCCGCTGCGGGTCAGCAGGCCATCCTGCTCGGCGCTCTGCAGGCGCTCAAGCGCTGGCGCAAAGTAGCGGGGGGCATCGATGTTCCAGCGTTGGCTAACGGCGGCCAGATCAATGCCCATATCGCACATCAGCCGCTCAATCACGTCCCGCCGGATCAGGTCGTCATCACTCAACCGCACGCCACGCCCGGTAGCGAGTTGACCCTTATCCAGCGCCGCTTCGTAGCTTGCCAGATCGCTAGGATTCTGCGCATAGACGTCATCAATGCGTGAAATCGCCGAAACGCCAAGCCCGATTAAGTCGCACTGAGCGTGGCTGGAGTAGCCTTGAAAGTTACGCTGTAGCGAGCCTTCGCGCTGAGCAATAGCCAGGCTATCGTCAGGTCGGGCAAAGTGATCCATACCAATATGCACATAGCCTGCTGCGGTGAGCATTTCGATGGTGGTGCGCAGAATCGCCAGTTTCTCATCGCCACCCGGCAAGTCATCGACATTAATACGCCGCTGCGGGGCAAAGCGCTCGGGCATATGTGCGTAATTAAACACTGAAAGGCGCGCCGGGTTGAGCTCGATCACCTGGCGTAGCGTGTCGGCAAAGCTTTTTTCAGTCTGAAATGGCAAACCGTAAATTAGATCGAGATTGAGCGAGCGAAAGCCCAAACGATGCGCCTCATCCATCAGCGTTTCGGTAAGTACCCGAGGTTGAATGCGATTAATCGCTTTCTGCACCAGAGGGTTTAAATCCTGCACGCCCAGGCTAATGCGATTAAAGCCGAGGGATTCGAGATGGCGCAGCGTAAACACATCCGCTTCGCGAGGATCTATTTCAATCGCGTAATCGCGATCAGTCGACGACGAAAGGCCAAAGCGGGCATCCAGGCGATCAATCAGGTCGCCCATCTGGTTCAAGCTGAGAAACGTCGGCGTGCCGCCGCCCCAATGCAGCTGCTCCACCGGTCGTGATGTATCCAAGTGGCGTGCGGTCAGCACCATTTCACGGTCAAGCCGGGCTATATAGGGCTCGGCCAGGGCGGTGTTTTTGGTGGCGATTTTATTACACGCGCAGTAGAAGCAGATTTTGCGGCAGAAGGGCACGTGAACATACAGCGAAAGCGATCGCTTGCTGGCATTGCTACGCTCCAGCGCCTGGGTCAGGTTGCTAGGGGTAAATTGCTCGTGAAACGACAGTGCCGTGGGGTAGGAGGTGTAGCGTGGGCCGCTGGTGTCGTAGCGGCGCAGTAACGCTTCATCCCACACCGGCTGCATAGGGGCTGCGGCAGCTGCGGGTGCAAGAGGCAATGCAGCGGGGGCATGAACGGGCATGAAGGGGCGCTCCGACGTTAGGAAATGCCGCTAGCCTAACCCGCGACGAAGGCGTAAAGGTTGAGCCACGTCATGCTATTAGAGATTGTGTGCGGTGAGTGTCCACAGCTGCCACAGCGCAAAAGCGATAATTGTCAGCGCTGCCACACTGCGGGTCGCGGGGTGACGTATCAAATGACTGAGTTGGCGGGCAGCGAGGCCAGTGGCAAGTAGTGCAGGCAGGGTGCCAAGCCCAAAGGCGCCCATGAGTAGCGCGCCCTGAAGCGGGTCGGCAATCGCCAGGCTCCAGGCCAGCATGGAGTAGACCAAACCACAGGGGAGCCAGCCCCAGAGTGCCCCCAGGGCAAAGGCTTGGGGAAGGTGCACCACGGGCATTAAGCGACGCCCCACGGGCTCAATAAAGCGCCATAGGCGGCGGCCTACGGCCTCAATTTTGAGCAGCCCTTTCCACCAGTTGGCGATATACAGTGCCATTAAGATCAGCATCAGCGCGGCAAATATCTGCAGCAGCAGGCGTGCCGTAGCAGAAAGGGAAAACAGCGTGCCTAGCAGCGCCACCAGCGCGCCTGCGCTCATATAGCTAATAATACGGCCTGCGTTATAGCTGAGCAGCAGGCCCCCCATGCGTGCCGGGTGGCGCATGCTAGGGGGTACTGCAAAGGTGAGCGCACTCATAATGCCGCCACACATGCCGATACAGTGGGCGCCACCCATCAAGCCGAACACAAACGCCGCCATGAGCGGCGGCAGATCGAGCCCCGTCGGATTCATGAACGGGGCTCTGGGTCGTCGGGTGAGTTTGCATCGGCTGGCGCAGCGTTTTTTTGCTTGGTTTGCTGACGCTGGCGGCGCTGCTCGGGGCTGAGGTCGTTTTCATCCTCATCAAATAGAATCCGGTGCGCCGGACCTTCTAAGTCGTCGAACTGATCATTTTTCACCGCCCAGAAAAACGCCCAGACGGCCAGGCCGAGCAAAATCAGCGAGAGTGGAATTAGCAGGTATAGAATCGTCATGCGGTTACCGGTGTTGAAGTGTCGAGCGCTGGCGCGGGCTGGGTGCGCCAGCGAGACAGTCGCAGCGCATTACCCACTACCACTAACGAACTAAGCGACATACCAATCGCGGCTAGCCAGGGCGGCACCAGCCCCATCGCTGCAAGCGGTAGTGCCGAAAAGTTGTAGCATACTGACCAAATCATGTTCTGGCGCATGATACGCCGCGTCGCGCGGGAAATCTCAATGGCCTCAAAAATCCGCATCAGGCGCGGGCTGAGTAGTACCGCGTCCGCGCGGGTGCGGGCTAGGTCAGTTGCGCCATTCATGGCAATCGCCACATCGGCTCCGGCTAACACCGGCACGTCGTTAATGCCGTCACCAATCATCACCACGGTTTCGCCTGCGGCTTGGAGCTCTTTCATCCGGGCTAGCTTGCCTTCCGGGCTGGTGCCCGCATGCCAGGTGGCAATATCAAGTTGGTTGGCCAAGCTTTCCACGGCATCCTGGGTATCGCCAGAGAGCAGCTCAACGCTTAACCCCAGGGCCTGGAGGGCTTTGATCGTTGCCGCAGCGTCATCGCGGACGCCGTCGTGCAAGCCGAACCAGGCGCGGGGCGCACCGTTTTCGCTAAGCAGCAACCACTGGCCTTTGGCAGGCGCCGCTATGACGTCATCCACGGCGCCATTTATTGCGCTATCCAATGCAAATTCGGGCTTACCCAACCGCCAACGAGCACCGTTTAGGCTCCCTTCGAGCCCTTGCCCGGTGTGGCTGTGAATATCTTTGGCTTGCAGGGTAGCCTCCCGGAACGGCCGAAAGGCGCGGGCGATCGGGTGTTCCGAGTGGGCTTCAAGGGCGGCGGCAATGGCCCGTGCACGCTCGGCGGTTAATTCACCAAAGGGCTGGGTTTGGGTAAGGTGCATTTCGCCGCGGGTTAGGGTGCCGGTTTTATCAAAGATCACCCGGGTCACGTTAGAGAGCGTCTCCATAGCATCGGCGCGGGTGATCAATACGCCGCGCTTACGCAGTTGGCCGTGACCGGCGGTCAGTGCTGCTGGGGTGGCCAGCGCCAGCGCGCAGGGGCAGGTTACCACCAGCACCGAAAGTAGCACCCAGAGCATCCGTGAGGGGTCGATAAACCACCAGGCGATAGTCACGCAGGCTGTGACCACTAGCAGGCGCAGCACGAATAGGTGCGCCATACGCGCAGCCATCTGGGCAAGCCTAGGGCGGCTGGCAAAGGCACGGTCGGTAAGATCGACGATACCCGCGACACGGGCATCGCGCCCGGCGTGGGTCACCCTGATGACCAGTGGGTTTTCCATGTTTTGGCTACCGCCAGTAATCGGGTCGCCCATCCGGCGAGTAACCGGTAGGTATTCACCGGTCAGCATCGATTCATCCAGGCTCGATTCGCCCTCTTCAATGATGCCATCAGCAGGTACGCCATGGCCGGGCTTGATCAATACACGGTCACCTGGGGCAAGTTCGCTGGCAGGCAGAATGCGCTCGCTGCCGTCGCTTTCCAGGCGCGTGGCCGAAATCGGCAGCACGCCGCTCAAGGCATTGCCGCTATGCCCACTGCGGCGTCTGGCACGGCCTTCCACGTAGCGGCCAAACAGCAAAAAAAAGGTGAACATGGCCACCGAGTCAAAATAGACCTCGCCGACGTCGAATAGCACGGCATAGCTGCTAGCAAGATAAGCGCCACCAATGGCTAACGAGACCGGTACGTCCATGCCCAGTACGCCGGTGCGCAGGTCGCGCAGGGCGTTGCGGAAAAACGGCTGGGCGGAAAAAAACACCACCGGTGTGGCCAGGGCAAAGGAGAGCCAGTGAAACAGCGCGTAGAAGTCGTCGCTGATTTCACCGGGGCCGGAGACATAGATCGGGATAGAGAACATCATCACCTGCATCATGCCGACAGCGGCGATGATCAGCCGACGCACGTTCATACGCTCTTCATGCTGCATGCGCGTCTGAGCCTGATCTGGCTCGTAGGGCTGGGCGTCGTAGCCAATGGCGGCCAGTTCTGCCAGTAGTTGCGAGAGTTTCAATTGCTGGGGATCCCAGCTCACTCGCAGGCGGTGGTGGGTTAAATTCACCGCGCTGGAGGCAATCCCTGTTAAAGCATTTAAACGGTGTTCGATCAGCCAGGCACAGGCGGCACAGGTAATGCCTTCGATGGCGAGGGTCGCTTTGACATTGCCCTCATCGCCGTCGGGGTGAACAAACTGCGCCTGCAGGCCGGGGTCGTCAAACACCGACCAGGTATCGGCCTTGGCAGCCTGGCGCTCATCCGGACGTTCGGGCAGTTCGGTGCGGTAGCGGTAGTAACTTTCTAAACCACCGTCGACGATGGCATGAGCCACTGCCTCGCAGCCAGGGCAGCAGAGCGGATGGGCATGATCATCAAGGGTAATCGACCAGGGAGCCCCAGCGGGCACCGGGTTACCACAGTGATAGCAGGGCGCAGGAGTCGTTACATCCGTTACATCGCTCATTCGCTTTCTGTACGCCCTCCTGGCAGTAGCGCGACGCTGTTTTCATCGGGGAACGTAGCCTCACCGGTAAGGCGCCAATCGGCATTTTCCAGCGCGGGTTGAATCTGTAGATACCAGCGGTAACGCAGGTTGTCAGGGCCTTGGGTGATATAGCGCCCATCGCGGACATGCTCAAGTACAAAGGATTGATCACGGTCATCTTCGGTCGGGAAGATAAGATCTAAATAAAGTCTGTCCGGTCGCGCATCGCCGCTTAAATCAATCACAATGTCGCTGGTAAGCGGATCAAGGCGTAAATCTGCGCTTAGGTTTAACTCTCGGGCACGGTCTTGCTTGGCAAGTACCATATTGATGGCTTTACCATGCTTGTAATAATCCTCCTGAACAACCATGCCATCGAAGCTCTTAACCGACATAACGGCAAAAGTAATGCTAAACATAATGGACGAGAGCAGAATGCCGATTAAAAACCACGGCCAAAACTGTTTATACCAAGGCGTCACCTTATCGCCAGAAGGTAGGGATGACATAGTTGCTTATCTCCTAATGTTGCCCAGGAAGCTGGTTTCGCGCTCAAGGCGAATATCCGCATCCTGTTGAGCCTGCAGCGTAAATACAATGGGATGGCTGGGTTGCTGTAAATCGTCGGGATCAGCGGTCACAGTGACGGCTTCGAAGCGCGATTCCCCTGCAGGTACTCGAATCGTACTGCTGTCTAGAGTAAGGCTGGGCAATCCAGCAACGCTCAGCTGGTAGGTGTGGTCTTGATCATCCAGGTTTCGAATGGTCAGGCTAAATACATTGCTAATCTGGCCGTCACGAGTCATTTGGTAAAGCTGGGTACGCTCGCGCTCAGCGTCAAAATTGAGCGGCATGCGGTCGTTAATGGCCCAGGCAAAGGCACCCATCATCAGCACCAGAGCGGCGAAGTAGCCGAGCAGGCGCGGGCGCATGATGTGGCTCTTTTTACCCTCAAGGGCGTTTTCGGTGGTGTAGCGCACCAAGCCTCTTGGGTAGCCCATTTTATCCATCACGCTATCGCAGGCATCAATACAGGCGGCGCAGGTAATGCACTCGTACTGCAGCCCATCGCGGATATCAATGCCGGTAGGGCAGACCTGCACGCAAAGATCGCAATCGATACAGTCGCCATAGCCTGCCTCGCGGGCTTCTAAGTGGCTTAAGCTTTTTTTGCGATGGCCACGGGGTTCGCCACGTGATTCATCGTAGGAGACGATCAATGTATCGCGGTCAAACATGACCGACTGGAAACGCGCATAGGGGCACATGTAGATGCACACCTGTTCGCGCAGCCAACCAGCGTTGAGGTAAGTAAATACCAGGAAAAAACCAACCCAGAAGTAAGACCAGCCGTGAGCTTCAAGGGTGGGAAGCTCTGTCACTAAATCGCGAATCGGCGTGAAGTAACCCACAAAGGTAATGCCGGTGGCGAGGGCAATGAGCAGCCAAGCCGTGTGTTTAGCCCCCTTGCGCCAGGCTTTGTCGGCGGTCATCGGTTGGTTATCGAGTTTGATGCGCCGATTGCGCGAGCCCTCAATACGGTGTTCAAGCCAAATGAATAGAAACGTCCAAACGCTTTGTGGGCAGGTGTAACCACACCAGACCCGGCCCGCAAAAACGGTAATAAAAAATAGCCCAAAGGCGCAGATAATCAGCAGCCATGAGAGCAGAATAAACTCCTGCGGGTAAAACGTGGCGCTAAAAATATGGAACTCACGGTTAGGCAGGTCGAAGAGAATTAATGGCCGCCCGCCGATGTTAATCCACGGTAAGAGAAAAAATGCCAGCATTAATGCCCAGTTGGCGCTGCGCCGTAACTTTTGAAAAACGCCTTTTATTTCGCGCACGTAAATGTGTCGCCGCTTGGCGTACATTTCCTGGGTAACCGTTTCAGAGGGGGCGTGATGCCCCACCGGATTCGGCGTGACGTCTTGGGTTGGTATCTTTTCCATGGCGATATTCCCGGCTCAGAAGGCAGGAGAGGTGGCACCTTTCTTCAACTAAACGAAATGCTCAATTAAACGAAGTGCTTTTTTAAGTGTGATGCTTAGTCGCGGTCTAGGCGTTTCGCTAATATTGTATCGGGTTGGGTATAAAGAAAGGGTGCGGTTTGGGGCCGCACCCTTGCTTGGCTAGCGTTGCAGACAGTAATGACTATCTGTCTGCAGTCAATCAGTCCGCTAAGCGCAGGCTGTACACGTAGGCGGCGACCAAGTGAACACGCTCTTCACCAATATAAGCCGCTTGCGCAGGCATATGGCCATTACGGCCGTTACGCAGCGTTTGACGAATAGAGTCACCGACATCCTGGCCGGGTGCCAGATAAAGCCAAGTGTTATCGGTCAGGTTGGGTGCGCCAAGAGCCGTATTACCCGTTCCGCTGGGGCCGTGGCAGGCTGCACACACCGCGCCGAAGGTGCTTTCGCCGCTCGCCGCGCGTTCAGCATCGTGCTCTTCATCAGAAAGCGACAGAACATACTGCGTAAGGTTCTCAATATTCTCCTGCCCCAACTGCTGCCAAGAAGGCATGTTGCCGTTGCGGCCTTGGTTGAGGGTGGTCAGGATATTTTCTGGTTCACCGCCGTACAGCCAGTCGTCGTCGGTCAGGTTGGGGAAGCCGTAACCGCCCTGAGCGTTGGAACCGTGACACACCGCGCAGTTGTTCTGGTAGATACGTTCAGCAACCTGCATCGCCTCGGGATCTTCGGCAAGCTCAGGAATGGGCACTTCCTGATACTGGGCAAAAATCGGTGTGAAACGCTCTTCGGCCTGAGCGACTTCCTCTTCCCACTGGCCCTCTTGCGACCAGCCCAGTATCCCCGCGTAGTTGCCCAAGCCGGGATAAAACACCAGGTAGCCCAGTGCAAAGACCACGGTTAGGACGAATAGCTGAAACCACCACTTTGGCAGTGGGTTGTCATACTCTTCGATGCCATCGGCGGCATGGCCCGTGGTTTCAACGTTACCGTCCGCGTCAGGCGTTTTATCGGTGCGGCGATTGGCCAGCAGTATCCATACGCTCAGCGCGATCGTGCCCAGCGTAATGATAATGATCCAGGCGCTCCAGAAGCCGGATAGGGAGTCACCCCATAGATTGTTCATATATTCTTATCTCCCCTGTCGTCGCGGGAATGCGCTTCGCTGTCGCGTTCACGCGAAGCGTGCTTGTCACTGGTCGGTAGCTCATCGTCGTCGGCAAAGGGCAAATTAGCCGCTTCGTCGAAATCTGGCTTGCGTCGCTTGGAGTACGCCCAGAGGGCGATGCCAATAAACGCGAAAATCAAGATTAGCGTGATGAGACCGCGAAAAGTTCCCGTATCCATAACTTAGCGAGTGCCCTCGAGCACGGTTCCGAGCTGCTGTAGGTACGCGACCAGGGCAGTGATTTCCTGAGTACCGCGAACATCGTCAGTGGCGTTGGCAATATCTTCGTCGGTGTACGGCACGCCTAGCTGGCGCAGGGTGCGCATTTTAGCGGGAGTAGCGTCACCATCGAGGGTATTTTCAAACAGCCAGGGGTAAGCCGGCATAACCGATTCAGGAACTACATCTCGGGGATTGTAGAGGTGAGCACGGTGCCAGTCGTCGCTATAGCGGCCGCCAACACGCGCCAGGTCTGGCCCGGTACGCTTGGAACCCCATAGGAAGTTGTGCTCGTAAACCTGCTCACCTGCCACGTTGTAGTGGCCGTAGCGCTCGGTCTCCGCGCGGAACGGACGCACCATTTGCGAGTGACAGCCCACGCAGCCCTCGCGGCGGTAGATGTCACGGCCTTCCAGCTCCAGAGCAGACAGCGGCTCCAGGCCTTCAACCGGCTCGGTGGTCTGCTTCTGGAAAAACAGCGGCACCACCTCAGCCAAGCCGCCGAAACTGATCACGACAAGGATCAACACGGCAAGCAGGCCAACGTTTTTTTCGACAATCTCGTGTTTCATTGGTCTCAACTTCCCCGGTTTAGGCAGCTTGTGGCGCTGAATGGCTGATAGCCTCACGACGTTTAACGGTCATGTACACATTGAACGCCATGATCAGCATACCGGTGACCCAGAAGAGGCCGCCGATTAAGCGAACAAAGTAGCCCGGCCCGCTGGCTTCAACGGATTCAACGAAGGTGTACATCAAGGTGCCGTCAGGGTTGATCGCACGCCACATCAGGCCCTGTAGAATACCGTTTACCCACATGGAGGCGATATACAGCACGGTACCGATCGTGGCCAGCCAGAAGTGCACGGCGATCAGGTTGACCGAGTACATTTCAGTGCGACCAAAGACGCGCGGGATCAGGTGATACATGGAGCCGATGGTGATCATCGCGACCCAGCCAAGCGCACCGGAGTGAACGTGACCGATTGTCCAGTCAGTGTAGTGCGACAGCGCGTTGACGGTCTTAATCGCCATCATCGGGCCTTCAAAGGTGGACATGCCGTAGAACGACAGCGCAACCACCAAGAAGCGTAGCGTTGGATCCGTGCGCAGCTTATGCCAAGCCCCTGACAGGGTCATCATGCCGTTGATCATGCCACCCCAGGAGGGGGCCAACAGGATGATGGACATGATCATACCTAGCGACTGTGCCCAGTTAGGCAGCGCTGTGTAGTGCAGGTGGTGAGGGCCTGCCCACATGTAGATCATGATCAATGCCCAGAAATGGACAATTGAGAGGCGGTAAGAGTAGATCGGCCGCTCAGCTTGTTTCGGCACGAAGTAGTACATCATGCCCAGGAAGCCTGCAGTCAGGAAGAAGCCTACCGCGTTGTGCCCGTACCACCACTGCACCATGGCATCTACCGCGCCAGCATAGATCGAGGTGGAGTACATGGGAGTGACAGGGATAGCCGCGTTGTTGACGATGTGCAGCACCGCAACCGTCAAAATAAACGCTGCAAAGAACCAGTTCGCCACATAAATATGCGACGTAGTACGTTTCTTGATCGTCATCAGGAACACGATGGCATAGCTGATCCATACGACCGCGATCAAAATGTTGATCGGCCACTCCAGCTCAGCGTACTCCTTGGTCGTGGTGTAGCCCATAGGCAGCGACACGACTGCTGAGATAATGACCGCTTGCCAGCCCCAGAACGTAAAGGCCGCCAACTTGTCAGAGAAAAGCCGCGTCTGACAGGTGCGCTGTACTACGTAGTACGACGTGGCAAAGAGCGCCGAACCGCCAAAGGCGAAAATTACGGCGTTAGTGTGTAACGGACGCAGGCGCCCAAAGCTAGTCCAAGGTATGCCAAGATTCAGTTGCGGCCAAACCAGTTGCGAGGCGAGGATGACACCCACTGTCATTCCCACAATGCCCCACACAACGGTCATAATCGCGAACTGCCGAACTACCTTGTAGTTGTAGGTCGGGTGTTCAAATGCTGTGCTCATGTCATGTTCCCATCGAACGCGGTTAGGGGGTAACCCGTGGCATTTTGCACGGGTGCGGCCACCCGCTTGATGATGCAGGTCAAGATCCGACCAAGATTCTAGCGCAGCAGAGGCTTAACCTGAACACACCAATTGGTTAAAGACTGAATTATCAGGAGTGATGGGTGTCCTACTACGCTTTGTCTGGATATATCGAAGTGCCTCCCAAGGCATTAAAAGAGGCGCTTCAACGCCAACCCAATGGCGCTTTTCTGGTGCAGGGCATGGGGCCGTTGGCCATTCATGGGCAGGCCAGGCTGGGTCGATTGCTGTTTGCCCATGGCGCAGGGGCTGGTCAGCAGTCTCCCTTCATGCGTCAATTTGTCACCTCGCTGGCGGCTCAGGGTGTTCAGGTTTTATGTGTTGATTTCCCCTATATGCAGCAGATGCAGGAAACCGGCAAACGTCGACCGCCGCCACCTATCGCCCAGACCCTTGACCAGTTTGCCCAATGGTATGCGCTACTTGCTGACCTATTTGACGAACCGCTATGGATTGGAGGCAAATCGATGGGCGGCCGTGTGGCGACCCTATTTGCCAGTAAACAGCCAACCAGTAACCCGCTAGCCAGTGAACTGTCCTCTGATAGCGCGGTGCCGGGAGTGGTGGTCGCAGGTTACCCGTTTCATCCTATTAAAGCGTCTGACAAGCTACGCCTGGATCACTGGCCTGCAATTGCCTGCCCCATGCTGATTTTACAGGGCGAGCGTGACCCCTTCGGTACTCAAGACGAGGTAGCCGGCTATACATTGCCGTCGAACGTGCAGCTTGCTTGGCTGAGGGATGGCGACCATGACTTCAAGCCGCGGCGATTTTCTGGCCTGACCCAAACGGTTTTGATTGACGAAGCTACCCAAGTTGCGGCATCCTTCGTCCGCGCTCATGGCACAGGCCTTACGTAAGAGAGTAACGCGCTGTTTTAAATCCTAGTTTAGACGACAGTTTTTAAACGCAGCATGTTGACATTCGGTAAGCCTTCTGTAGAATGCAGCGCCACGTGACCAGCGGGTGGTTAGCTCAGTTGGGAGAGCACCAGCCTTACAAGCTGGGGGTCACTGGTTCGAACCCAGTACCACCCACCATCTTAAGTTGTTGAAAGATGGTCTGGAAGTGTGAAAGTAGTACCTAGTACGACTTGTATTTGATGTGCATAGCGGACCGGTAGTTCAGTCGGTTAGAATGCCGGCCTGTCACGCCGGAGGTCGCGAGTTCGAGTCTCGTCCGGTCCGCCATCATCAAATCAACGTCTGCTAAAAGTTGTTATCGCAATTCGGACCGGTAGTTCAGTCGGTTAGAATGCCGGCCTGTCACGCCGGAGGTCGCGAGTTCGAGTCTCGTCCGGTCCGCCACGATAACTGCTAAGCCAAGCTGGTGAGAACTAAGCTGGTGAGAAAAAGTTGGTAAGCACAGCAAATACTTACCAATAGATTGGGTGGTTAGCTCAGTTGGGAGAGCACCAGCCTTACAAGCTGGGGGTCACTGGTTCGAACCCAGTACCACCCACCATCGCCTACCTTTTAGAAGCGCCTCTGAACCGCTTATAACTGTTAGCTTTGATGGTTGTTTTGAAAGTGCTTTAACGTGGACCGGTAGTTCAGTCGGTTAGAATGCCGGCCTGTCACGCCGGAGGTCGCGAGTTCGAGTCTCGTCCGGTCCGCCATTAAGCATTTTGTTGTTAGCCATTTGTGTTGTTAACAACCTGTCGGCATCTGCCGAACGAATTCAAAAAAAGCCTGGATCATTGATCCGGGCTTTTTCGTATGTCTGCGTGTTAATGGGCAGTTTTTTAGCCTGTAATCGCGGCAACACCGGCTTTGGCAACCTGCACATCCTGGTCGGGTTTTACGCCGGAAATGCCCACAGCGCCCACTACATGGCCATCAACCGTAATTGGCACGCCGCCTGAGAGCAGGCCTTGCAGCGGTGCGGTGACAAACGCAGTGCGGCCGCCATTAATCATCTCTTCAAACACCTGGGTCTCTTTACGGCCTAGCGCTGCACTGCGTGCTTTGTGAGTAGCGACTTCGGCACTGAACGGGGCCGCGCCATCCAAACGCCGCAGCGCCAATAAATGGCCTCCGTCGTCGGTCACCGCGATGGTTACCGGCCAGTTATTACTGTCCGCCTCTTTCTGTGCGGCATCGAGTACGTTGATCACATCGGCCTGAGCGAGAATGGCTTTTGTTTGCATATTTAAATCCTTGTTAAGGGAGAGAGTGAAGTGGCCGCGCGGTTCAGGTCTGCGCGGCCGGGGGTTAAACGTTAGTGTTGAAGCGCTAGCTGAGCGCGGCATCGACGATTTCAACCCAGTGGCGTACCGGAGTGCGATTGGCGCCCGCCAAGTGGGTTTGGCAGCCGATATTGGCCGTTACGATCACTTCCGGCTCACCGGCCTCCAGGGCGTTGAGCTTATTGTCACGCAGCTGGGTGGCCAGCTCTGGTTGAGTGATCGAATAGGTACCCGCCGATCCGCAGCAAAGATGCCCATCCTGCACCGGGGTTAACGCAAAGCCAAGCTTGCTCAGCACGCCTTCGACTGCACCGTTAAGCTTCTGGGCGTGCTGTAGCGTGCAGGGGCAGTGGAACGCCAGTCGTTGTGACGCGTTAACGTTCAAGGCGTCCAGCGGCTCATTGCGCAGGATTTCGACGATATCTTTGGCTAGAGCGCTCACCTTTTGCGCTTTAACGGCGTAGTCAGGGTCATCCTTGAGCATGTAACCATACTCTTTGACAAAGGCGCCGCAGCCACTGGCGGTTTGAACGATGGCTTCGGTGCCTTGCTCAATGTACGGCCACCAGGCATCAATGTTGGCGCGCATGCGCGCACGGCCATCGTCCTGGGCATTAAGGTGGAAATCAACGGCGCCACAGCAGCCCGCTTCAGCCACCGGCGTTACGCTAATGCCCAGCCGATCAAGAATGCGCGAAGTGGCAGCATTGGTGTTGGGTGACAGCCCCGGCTGAACGCAGCCTTCCAGTATTAATACCCGCCGGGTATGGCGGTTGGCATCCGGGCGTTCGCCTGCATCTATCGGCGCTGCGGGCATTTTATTGCGCAGCTTGCTAGGCACCAGTGGTTTAAAGGTTTGCCCCAGTTTTAGCAGCGCTTGGAAACGTTTAGGCTCGACCATCATTTTTCGCAGCGCATAGCGCTGGGCCCGCTCAGCTGTCGGGCGAGGAACGCGCCGCTCAATTTCGGCACGGCCAATGTTGAGCAGCTTGTGGTACTCCACGCCGGAAGGGCAGGTGGTTTCACAGTTAAGACAGGTAAGGCAGCGGTCAAGGTGCAGGCGCGTCTCATCGGTGACCTGGTCGTCATCGTCGCGGCTCTCCAGCAGCTCCTTCATCAAATAGATGCGCCCACGGGGGCCATCGCGCTCATCCCCTAACAGCTGGTACGTCGGGCAGGTGGCGTTACAAAAACCGCAGTGAACGCAGGTGCGCAGAATGCGCTCCGCTTCTTGAATATGCGGTTTCTGAAGGTCGGCATCGGTAAAGTGCGTCTGCATGTCAGCTCTCCTGATTAAAACGCCGCATAAAGACGACCGGGGTTAAAAATGCCATGGGCATCCAGCTCCGCCTTTAGATTACGATGATATTTCCCCACCACGGCATTGAGCGGTGTGAACGGCTCTGCGGCGCCGCCCTGGAGCTTGGGTGTGTAGCAAGTGGCGTGGCCGCCTACTGCGCGACAGGCATCGCGTAGGGTGCTGGCATCCAGGGTGGTTTTTACCCAGCGCTGGCTACCGGCCCAATCGTAAAAAATATCGGCCTCGGGAATATCCAGCGCCAACGGTGCTGTATTTGGCGGTAGTGACAAGCGCCATAGCGCTTGGCCGTTGTTACAGGCGAAGAAAGCGTGAGTATGGTCGCGCAGCTCCTGCCAGAAGTTAGCATCAAGCGGCTCGCCGCCTAGGCTTGCCTGAGTCGCGCTAACAGAGCTTTTGCCGCCTTCCAAACGCAAAAACAGTTCGCCGTGGTGCCAAGCTGCGGCGGTAATCGGCAGCGGCTTTCGACCCAGTTCGGCGAGTTTTTTGAGTGCCTCATCCAGCCCGACGGTTAAGCGCAGGCTGTGAGTCGCGGTGGGAATAGGCAGCACTTTAAAGGAGATATCGGTCAATACGCCGAGCGTACCCTGGGCGCCTGCCATCAGGCGCGACAGGTCGTAACCGGCGACATTTTTCATTACTTCGCCGCCAAAGCGGAGCAGCTTGCCCTCCTGGGTGATGATTCGCGTGCCCAGCACAAAGTCTCGTGCAGCACCTGCCCAGGGGCGGCGTGGGCCGGAGAGGCCGGTGGCCACGGCGCCGCCAATGGTGGAAGCCTCACCAAACATGGGGGGCTCAAAGCCCAGCATTTGGTGCTTCTCGGCCAGCACTTCCTGCAGGTCGCTGAGTCGCGTGCCGGCGCGCACGGTCACCACCAGTTCCACCGGGTCGTAGCTCACAATGCCACTATGTTCGGCCATCTGCAGTGCTTGGCCTTCCACCGGTCGGCCATAGAAGGCGCGGGTATCTCCGCCTACAATGCGAAGCGGTGTGCGTGCGTCATAGGCACTGCGAACCTGTTCACACAAGGCGCCAGCGATATCGCGGTCGGCAATCGCTCGTTCAGTCATGGTCTTTCCCACTATTGGTCTTTTCCATTATTCGTTTTGGCTAATTATTATCACGGCTAGGCTAGCGGCTAGAAACGCGGCAGCTCCGGGTGCGGTAGTTCGTTGTTATGCACATGCATAGCGCCAAACTCAGCGCAGCGCGCCAGCGTCGGAATGTTTTTGCCGGGGTTGAGCAGTCGCTGTGGATCAAAGGCAGCCTTCAAGGCATGAAAAACGCTGATTTCATCCGCCTGGAATTGGCTGCACATTTGATTGATCTTTTCGCGCCCTACGCCATGCTCGCCGGTGATCGAACCGCCCGCGGCTACGCAGAGTTCCAGAATCTTACCGCCCACCTCTTCGGCAAGCGCCAGCTGGCCTTCTTTATTGGCATCAAACAGAATCAGCGGGTGCATATTGCCATCGCCGGCGTGGAACACGTTGGCCACCGCCAGGCCGCTCTCTTCGGAAAGTGCGGCAATGCCTTTCAGCACTCGGGGTAGCTCGCGGCGGGGAATAGTGCCATCCATGCAGTAGTAATCCGGCGACATGCGGCCCACCGCAGGGAAGGCGTTCTTACGCCCAGCCCAGAACTTGGCGCGCTCGGCTTCATCGCGAGCCTGCTGAATATCGGTGGCACCCGCGGCTTCCAGTACGCGGCGCACGGTATCGCAGTCGTCGTCTACGTCAGCTTCAACGCCATCCAGCTCGCAGAGCAGAATCGCTTCTGCTTCCACTGGGTAGCCTGCTTTGATGAAATCCTCGGCGGCTTTAATTGCCAGTTTATCCATCATCTCTAAGCCGCCGGGAATAATGCCTGCCGCTATGATATCGCCGACGGCGCGTCCGGCTTTCTCAATGTCATCGAAGCTCGCCATCAGCACTTTGGCGGTTTCCGGCTTGGGCAGCAGCTTGACGGTAATCTCCGTGACGACGCCGAGCATGCCCTCTGAGCCGTTCATCAATGCCAGTAGGTCAAAGCCCGGCGCATCAAAAGACTCCGCGCCCAGGGTCATGTGCTCGCCCTCGATGGTGAGCACGTCCACGCGCATGACGTTATGCACCGTTAGGCCATATTTTAAGCAGTGCACGCCGCCGGCATTTTCCGCCACATTGCCACCAATGGAGCAGGCAATTTGCGAAGAGGGATCCGGCGCGTAGTAGAGGCCGTAAGGCGCAGCGGCTTCGGAAATTGCCAGGTTGCGCACGCCGGGTTGAACCCGCGCCAGGCGGGCATCAGGATCGACTTTAAGAATTTGGTTAAAGCGCGACATCACTAGTAGCACGCCCTGTTCCAGCGGCAGCGCGCCGCCGGAAAGTCCGGTACCCGCGCCGCGGGTGACTACGGGCACGCTAAGCGCATGGCAGCGCTTGAGCAGCTCTTTCACCTGGTCAAAGGTTTCAGGCAGCGCCACCAGCATAGGTAGCACGCGGTAGGCCGCCAGCCCATCGCACTCAAAGGGGCGCAGGTCTTCTTCACGGTGCAGCAGCGTCATGTCGGGGACGGCTTGCTGCAGGTCGGTTAAAACCTCGCTTTTATCGCGCCGAACCAGTTCGCCGTCCAGGCGCTCATCAAAGAGGATATTCATTAAGACATCCCATGCTTATTATCGTTAAAGGTAAATGCTAAAACGGTCTGTAGATAACATGGCCTCAATTTGGGCTTTTTTTACCCGCCTGTCTAGGTTGTGGTGCATTGGTCTGACCAGTAATTAGTCGACTGTGTTGTCTTCTTTGTTTAGTACTGGGTTAAGTACTGGCAAGCTGGACATAAAGCCCATCAGGAGAGCTAACATGCCAGAGGAGAATCAAGCTTTGTCGCCCGGGCTGCGAATGCCGGATCAGGTGGCTACCCGGCTTGAGCGTTTAATTCTTGATGGCGTTTTTCGACCCGGCCAACTGCTTCCTTCTGAACGGCGGCTGTGCGATCGGCTGGGCGTCTCACGTGCTTCGTTGCGCGAGGGGTTGAGAATTCTGCGCAGTAAAGGAATTATCGATACCCGCCAGGGCCATGGCTCGACGGTTGCCACGCTTTTACCGGTGGGTAACCAAAGCCCATTGATGCACCTGTTTAAAGATCATCCGCGCACGCTATTTGACCTGTTAGAGGTGCGCGCCTTGCTGGAAGGGGAGTCGGCGCGGTTAGCCGCGAGTCGTGGCACCTCCGCCGACCGGGTGCTGATCACCCGACGCTATCGCGAAATGGCCGACTACGCGGAAAGTGCAGAAACCATTGATGTCGAGCGCCTAGCTCGACTTGATCACGCCTTTCACCTGGCGGTTTCCCAGGCATCCCACAACCCGGTGTTGGTGCATACGCTGCAGAGCCTGACCGATTTACTGCTCAGCTCGGTATTTGCCTCGGTCAAGCATCTTTATCACTTGCCGGCGCCCAGAACGATGATCAATCAGCAGCATGCGCAGCTGCATGAGGCGGTAGTCAACGGCGAGGCGGAGCAGGCAGAACAGGTGGCGCTGGAGCACCTCTCCAGCATTAGCCAACTGCTGCGCGATTTAGAAGAGGAGCACGAACGGCTAGAGCGCTCCTCAATGCGCCTTGAAGAGTGGCAGTAGTTCAATCATTAATACACCAACAACAACCCAGGAGGTCAACGTGGCCATTTATCAATACGGCGAGTATCGGCCCGATATTCAGGACGACGTGTATATTGCAGAAACGGCGGATGTTATCGGCCAGGTCACTTTAAAAGCACGCTCAAGTGTCTGGTATCAGGCCGTGTTGCGCGGTGATAGCGACCATCTTGAAATAGGCGAAGAGAGCAATATCCAGGATGGCGCGGTTCTCCACGCTGACCCAGGCTTTCCGCTGAAAGTAGGCAAAGGGGTGACGGTCGGGCATCAGGCCATGCTGCATGGCTGCACCGTTGGCGATGGCTGTTTAATCGGTATACAAGCGGTAGTGCTCAATGGCGCGGTGATTGGTGAAAATAGCCTGGTCGGTGCCGGTGCTTTTATTAAGGAAGGCGCGGTGTTTCCGCCCAACTCGTTAATCGTTGGCTCGCCTGCCAAAGTAGTGCGGGCGCTTTCCGATGAGGCCATTGCGGGTTTGAAAAATAATGCCCAAGGCTATGTCGAGCGCGGTAAGCGCCATAGTCAGGAGCTAAAGCGAATAGACTGACGCTAGCTGGCTAGATTGATCACACCAAAACGACAAAACCCCCAGGTTTAGGCCTGGGGGTTTGCGGTTCTAGCGTAGTGGTTACGACCGCTACATCACATCAACGGGTCCGTGACCCCAATCACGTAGAACGCCACCAGCGCGATGATGCCGGTAAAGATGAGGTAGTAGATGGTGGGCAGAATCGTCTTACGGATTGTAGCCCCTTCGCGGCCTAACAAGCCGACCGTTGCCGATGCTGCGACTACGTTATGGATGGCGATCATATTACCCGCCGCTGCACCCACTGCCTGCAGCGCTACCATCATGGCCGTGGAAAGCCCCAGAGTTTCCGCAACGCTAAACTGGAATTCCGCCAGCATCAGGTTGGAGACCGTGTTGGAGCCTGCAATGAAGGCGCCCATCGCCCCTACCATTGGCGCAAAGAAGGGGTAAATACCGCCAACGCTATCAGCCACTGCCTGGGCCATCATTACCGGCATTGAAACAAGGTCTGCGCCGTTAACGCCGGAGTTGATCAAGATGCGCACCATCGGCACGGTAAAGATCAAAACGAAACCCGCCCCAAAAATCGTTTTGGTAGATTCAGACACCGCAGCGCTAATCTTTTGCGGATTCATGCGGTGCAGGAAATAGGTCACAATGACCACGGCAATTATAATACCGCCGGGCAAGTAGAGCGGCTGAACCCCACCGCTGATGCCCGCTTCACCAAGAATATTGTTCCAACTGAGGTTAATAGAGGTAAGTGCTGTTTTGAGGGGCTCAATAATGCGAGAGGCCACTAAAAACAGTGCGAGCAGCACATAGGGTACCCAGCCTTTAAAGGTGGACATCGGCGCTCTGCCGACAACGTCGTCAAGCTTGATCTGCAGGTTGCCGATCCACTCGTCTGGCCAAGAAGAGGACTCGGGGAAATCCCAGGTATCTTTAGGCATCAGAAAGCCGCGTTTGGCTGCGGGTACGACAATCGCCAAGCCCACCATCGCGCCGATCATTGACGGGAATTCAGGGCCCAACAGCACGCCCACCAGCATGTAAGGCACTACGAAGCAGATACCGGTAAAGATGGCGAAGGGGGTAATCGACAGTCCTTCTTTCCAGGAGCGGTTGGCGCCGAAGAAACGCACCATCACGGTAACGAGAATCAGCGGCATTAAAATGCCCACGATGCCGTGAGTAATCGCCACTTCGCTGGTGACAAGTTGGAAGAAGACATCCCAGCTTGAGCCTACCGAGTCGAGTTCGGCGCTAATGCCAGCACGATCCAGGCCACTACCGACCCCGACCACAATAGGCGTGCCCACCGCGCCAAACGAGACAGGCGTTGATTGAATCATCATGCCCACAACCACCGCCGCCAGCGCCGGAAAGCCAAGAGCGACCATTAGTGGTGCCGCAACGGCGGCGGGTGTACCGAATCCTGACGCCCCCTCGATAAAGCAGCCGAACAGCCAGGCAACAATCAGCGCCTGTACGCGACGGTCAGGGCTAATGCCTGAAAAGCCATTACGGATAGCGGTGATGCCACCGGAGTGCTTAAGGGTGTTAAGCAGCAGTATGGCGCCAAAGATGATCCACAAAAGACCCGCAGTTTGAATCAGGCCTTGAATGGTCGACGCCGCCACGCGGCTAAAGGACATATCCCAAGCGGTTAAGCCAATAATGGCCGCGGTCAGGAAAACAATCGGCATCGCTATCTTGGCAGGTATTTTAAACCCTATGAGCAAAATACCGGCCAGCAACAGCGGCAGGAAAGCCAGAAGTGCAAGTATCGTTTCATTCATGGAAGGAACTGCCCCTTGTTATTGATTTGGTATGCTCCGCAATATCCGTCTAGCAGTTGTACCGCCAGTCGGGTGTAGGTGAAAGATACGATTAGGCTAACCATATGACTACATTGGAAAATTGGTCTTACCACTGAAGTGCTTGTTTGATAGCTGGTTTTACACGGCTGTTGTTTTCTTATGTGTTTGTTCTTAAATGGTTTTTTGATGAATGGTTGGAAGTCTAAACGCGCTGAGTCATTAGACTAATAGACAGTACAGTTGCCAGCAAAAGGATAAGTACAGAACTCGCCAGTTGCGTCACAGCTGGCTTACGCTCATTGTTATCGGCTGAAGTGCTGTTTACTCACTATGAACAACCACACGGAGGTTATGACAGTGGCAATGACTCTTTATGATCTTTGCGGCCGGGACGAACGGCTCCGCTTCTCACCTTATTGCTGGCGCGTACGTATGGCACTCGCCCATAAAGGGCTGGAATTCACCTCAGTAGCGTGGCGATTCCTCGATAAAGAAGCGCTAGCGTTTGCCAACTACGACAAAGTGCCGGTGCTTTGTGACGGCGATCAGGTCGTTACCGACAGTTTCGAGATCATGCGCTACCTGGATAAGGCGTATCCCGAGGCACCCGTGTTGGGCGAAGGCGTCAGCTATCAGCGGGTATTACTGTTCAAATACTTTGTTGAGCGCAGCGTGAATCCTGCGCTATTCCGCATTATCGGCATGGATTTATTTGCCGCCGTCCACCCCGAAGACCGTAGTTATTTCCGTGAAACCCGCGAAGCGCGGTTTGGCTGCACGCTTGAAGAGTTCCAACAACCCGAAAAAGGTAAGCAGCAGCTTAAGCAGGCGCTGGCACCGGTGCGTGACCTGCTGCGGGAGAGCGCATTTTTAGACGGTGATGCACCCAGCGGCTCAGATTACCTTCTGTTTGGCAGTATGATGTGGGCTCACGTCGTATCGACACAGGCGGTAGTCGAGCCTGGCGACCCGGTGGATGAGTGGTTTAAGCGTATGCTCAGCGTGCACAATGGGGCTGCCGGTAATGCCATAACCGTACGCGATATATAGCGCTAACGGCTGGATGACCTGATCAGGGCGGTACGCTAAGGTACCGCCCGATAAATTTTGAAAGCTTGGTAGGCTCATGGCGAGTGAATCAAGGTTTTCAACAAGGAGATGGCAATGATTGACCTGTATTATTGGACAACACCTAACGGCCATAAAATCTCCATTATGCTCGAAGAGGCCAATCTGGCGTACCGAGTGAAGCCGATTAATATTGGCCGAGGTGAGCAGTTTGATCCTGAATTTCTCACTATTGCCCCCAATAACCGCATTCCCGCTATTGTCGATCACTCACCACAGGATGGCGGCCAGCCGCTGTCGATGTTTGAGTCTGGCGCAATCCTTGAGTACCTGGCCGACAAGAGTGGCCTTTTCTTACCCGCGTCTGGTCGCGAACGCTATATCGTATTGCAGTGGCTACACTGGCAAATGGGCGGGCTAGGGCCCATGGCAGGCCAAAATCACCACTTTTGCCACTATGCGCCGCAAAAGATCGATTACGCCATTGAACGTTACGTGCGTGAAACCAATCGGCTTTATAGCGTATTAGACCAACGTTTGGCGCATCATACTTATGTGGGTGGTGATGACTACTCGATTGCCGATATGGCGATCTATCCCTGGATTGTGCCTTGGGAAAAACAGCGTCAAACCTTGGAAGAGTTTCCTGATTTAGAGCGCTGGTTTGACATGATCAAAGCACGCCCAGCCGTACGTAGAGCTTACGCATTGGTCGAAGATGTTAACCCCCAGTCCGGCGTAGAAATGGATGAGCAGGCGCGTAAGCATTTGTTCGGTAACCGCTAGTAGCAGGCTACACTCAGTCTTACTAACGATCTGCGAGTGAGCAGGCGCAGCATGAAGAAAAATCATGTTGCGCTGCACAAAAAGCACTGCTAGCTTTAAGGACAGCAGAGGCAAAAGCCTGGCTAAGAACCGCCTAATCAAGGCGTGTTTATGTGCTAGCTCACTCTTGGAGATACGATTATGAATAAAGCGACTGAGAAAACCACGCAACAGTTTGAGTCTGTTTTTGTTTCACCGATGCGCTCGTACACGCTGACAGCGCTTGACTACTATGACCAGCTGTTTACAGCCCAGATGGACGCCGCACGTGCCTACTCGGATATGGCGATCTCACAAGCGCGCACCTGGCTTGATGTAAAAGACGCAGACAGCTTCAAGAAAGCCATGGAAAGCCAGCAGAAAACGGCAAGTAATTTTATGGAGCGTGTGAAAGGAGACACAGAAAAAGTGACCTCCATTAGCAAAAGCTTTGCTGAAGATAGCCAGAAGCAAGTAGAAGAAACCACTAAGAAAGCGGTAGAGACTGCCAAGCAGTAATCGAATAGGCAGACGTCGAAAAGTAGTACCGCTAAATTGCGCCGCGCCCCAATGGGCGCGGCGTTTCTGTATACAAAATGAGCGCTTATCCTGTGTTGTTTAACACTAGGATTTTGTCGCCCGGTCAATTAAGCGGAAACGTGCAATACGGATGATCTGCTCAATAGCCGTTTCCCGTTCGGTGGCCGTATCGTTGTTCAGGCGCTCTTCAAAGGCGGCTAGAATGGCATGCCGATCCAGCCCTTTAACGGCAATGACAAACGGAAAGCCAAATTTCTCCTTGTACGTCGTATTGAGGTATTCAAAGCGCGCGAATTCCTCAGGGCTGCATTGATCAAGCCCGGCGCCTGCTTGCTCGCTGGTTGAGTCTTGGGTTAACTCACCGGCCATAGCAGCTTTGCCTGCAAGGTCAGGGTGCGCCTGAATCACCTTGATTTGCTGTTCACTGCTCGCCTGCTGCAACATAAGCCCCATCAGCTCGGCTAATGCGTCAGGCTCGTCGTGGGCTTCAGTCAGGCCGTGCTGCCAGGCCGCTTCGGCCACCCAGGGGGAGTGCTCATAAACATCTCCATAGTGATGGGTAAGCATTTCAAGGCTGCACTTACTCGGCGCGGGTGAAAGCAGTAACGGATGTGATGTTGGCACTGGCACTCTCCAAAGCGGGTAATGTTAAAGCGTCGTTGATTCACAATGTTCGAGGGTGGAATTACTGTATACAACAAATAGCATCAAAGGTACTCTTTGACCAATTGGTCAAACAACGCTATCAATAAGGAGTGGCTATGGGACGCTTAACCACCCACGTACTGGATACCGCCAAAGGTCAGCCCGGTCAGGGTATTACCATTGAGGTGTTTCGCCTTACCGGCAGTGAGCGCCAGCATCTTAGTAGCGTGATCACCAACAGTGACGGGCGTTGCGATGCGCCCATTTTAGAGGGTGATGCGCTCACGCCAGGCGAGTACGAACTGGTGTTTCATGCCGGTGACTACCTGCGTGCCCAAGGCGTTGAAGCGGCCGAACCGCGCTTTCTAGACGTTATCCCGCTGCGCTTTGGCGTTGCGGATGCCAGCCAGCACTACCATGTGCCGCTGCTGCTCTCGCCCTATGGCTACTCAACTTATCGCGGTAGCTGATTTGTCTGAAACCTGGCTGCTCTCGCCGAGTTTTCAGGCAAACCTAACGGGATTTATTTATGCAAGCGTACCTAATCGATTTTGTTAATTTGCTACTGCGCTGGCTGCATGTGATTGCGGCCATCGCCTGGATCGGCGAGTCGATCTACTTTGTAATGCTGGATAATAGTCTGCGCGCACCGAAGGCAGAGGAAGATCGCGACAAGGGCGTGTTTGGCGAAATGTGGTCGGTGCATGGCGGCGGTTTCTACCACAACCAGAAGTACGCCACGGCACCGGCCAAGCTGCCCAATGATCTGCACTGGTCATTCTGGAAAGCCTACACCACCTGGCTTTCCGGCTTTGCGCTGTTCGTCATTCTCTACATGGTTAATCCGGGCTTCTATCTGGTAAACCCCAATAGTCCCTGGGAGTGGGCCGCCAACATGACGGGCTGGCAGGCCAACCTGCTGGCGCTGGCATTTTTGCTGGGTGGTTGGGTGGTTTATAACGAGCTGTGTAAACGCATTAGCCCCAATATGGATCGTGACGGCCTGCTCAGCGTTGCGGTTGCCGTAATGATGGTGGTCGTTGCCTACCTGAGCACGCAGATGTTCACTGGTCGGGCAGCCTTCCTGCTCACAGGGGCGGTAATGGCGACGGCAATGTCGGCTAACGTCTTTTTCTGGATTATTCCCGGCCAGCGCCGCATGGTAAAAGCCATGAAGGCGGGCGACGCGCCTAATCCTTTGGATGGCAAACGCGGCAAGCAGCGCTCGGTGCATAATACCTACTTCACGCTGCCGGTCGTGTTGTTGATGGTGAGTAATCACTACTCCTTTATCTACTCCCATGAGCTTGCCTGGGTCGTGATGGTGTTGTTTATCTTTGCCGGTGCTTTGATTCGTCAATTCTTTGTGTTGATGCATGCAGGCAAAACCCAGCCAGCGTATCCCGCCGTTGGGGTAGGGCTCATTCTGTTAGCCTTTTGGGTGGCCGCACCAAGTTCATCGCCGCCTAGTGGTAATGACGGCGTGCAAGGGCCGGATCAGGCGCAAATCACCGGCTTGATTGAGCAGCACTGTGTTCAGTGTCATGCTCGCAACCCTGAACATGCCGGATTTTCGGCACCGCCCGCCGGGTTTGCTTTCGAAAGCTGGGATGAAATTCTGGGGCAGAAAACGCAGATTCAGCAGGTCGTGGCCAGCCGCTATATGCCGTTAGGCAATATGACCAACATGAGCGATGAAGAGCGCGATATGATTGCCGCTTGGGAGGAGTAATCAGGCTTTGAACGAAAACTGCCTGCGCTCGACAATACTGCGTTAAAAATCGCCTCGAAATGCTCATTTACACCCCGTAAACTCCGCTTTCTCGTCGATTTTTGCCTTGTCTAGTCTTCGCTCGCCGACTTTTCGTACAAACCCTTAGGCCTTGAGAGGATAGCTATGAGTGATGCGCAGGCGCCGGAAAAGCGGCGTGCTCCTGTTAAAGAAGGCAAAGAGAGTAAAAAAGAGAGCAAAGAGGGCGATGAGCGCCACGAGGCAATCTACCGGGCGGTGAGCGATGCTATCGTCGAGCAGCGTTTAAAGCCCGGCGCACGGCTGCGTGAAGATGCGCTGGCGGATGTCTTTGGCATTAGCCGCACCGGTATTCGTAAAATCCTGCAGCGCCTGGCGCTGGAGCAGTTAGTCACGCTGACACCGCGCCGAGGCGCCAGCGTCACTCGGCCCACTGCCGATGAAGCCAAAGACGTTTTCGATGCCCGCCAGTTAATCGAGTGCGGGTTAATGCCCGACGTAGCCCGGCGCATGGGCGAAAAAGAGGCCGCGGAGCTGCGCGAAATGGCTCGCGAAGAGCGTCAAGCGCTGCGCAGTGGCCAGCAGAGCGTGGCTATTCGGCTATCGGCAGACTTCCATGTGCGCTTAGCGCAGCTATCAGGCAACGCCACCCTGGCAGAGTTTGTCGAGCGGCTCTGCTCCCGCTCATCGCTGATACTCGCCGTCTACGGCCATCGTGGCCACTTAGGCTGTGAATCCCACGACCACGACGATCTGATCGGCTATCTGGAAGCAGGCAACGGCGAGCGCGCCAAAGCCTTTATGAGCCGCCACCTAAAAGCCATCGAAGCGTCACTCTCCATGGTGGAAGAGGAAGAAAACGTGCCGGATTTGCAGCAGATCTTTGGGGGTTAAGCACGGTTGTGTCGGATCGCTAAAAAACAGCGCCTGGGGCTTATGTAAGAAGGGCTTATTAAAGAGGGCTTACATCAAGCGCCAAAAGGCGTCGACCAGCGGGTTCTTTAGGTTTTTCTTGAGGGTAAATAAACCAATATCGTAGGGCTCCAGTTCCGGCGTCACGTCGAGCACGCGGATGCGATCCACCAAGGGGCTGTTGTCGAGAACGATTTTTGGCACCACGCCAATGCCAAAGCCCAAGCTCACCATACTCACAATGGCTTCATTACCGGTGACCTGTGCATAAATGCGCGGAGAGACATCCAACTGACGAAACCACTCATCCACACGGGCTCTTGAGACACCGCTCTCTGATAGAATCATAGGGATGCTCGCCCACTCTTCCGGTGTGGTTGGCGTGTTCGTTGGCACATTCGGCACCTGCTGCTCAATGGGCGCAATAAACAGCAAAGGCGACGTGGCAATGGATTTAAACGCCAGGCCACGCGGCAAGTTGGCAGGCTGGGCCGCGATGCTAAGATCTTCTTTACCGTCCAGAACATGGGCAATAGCGTGTTCTGGATCCCCTGTGCGCAGCTTGATTTCTATGATCGGGTAGGCAATACGAAAGCGGCGCAGGAGTTCGTGCAAAAAGCTGTAGCTGGCGGTGACGGAGCCATATAGGCTGATTTCCCCGCTTAATTGATCAGGATTGTCCGTCAATTCATGACGAATCAAATTCCATTGGCTGCTGGCATCGCGGGCGTACTTGAGAAACTTTTGCCCCTCCTGGGTCAACATCACCGTACGGTTGTCGCGATTAAACAGCGACACCCCCAGTTCCTCTTCCAAATGCCGGATGTTGCGCGACAGGGCAGAAATGCTGACGTAGCACTCATCGCTGGCGCGACCAAAATGCAGGGTTTCTGCCAAGGCCAGGAACTGTTTTAAAATTTTAAAATTCATAAACGCCATGATAATTGAGTTTTGCAGAAAAAGGGACATGCTGTTGCAAATATATCAATTTAAGAAATGGTCGTTTTTAGGTAGATTAGCCTTACTCACATAACGCTGGATCTCGCATCTAGCGGCTGTGTCACTCTTTTAAGTACCGGTTTTAGCATCGATGTGCCTTACATCGATGTCGTGCTCATAACATATTAGGATGCTAACGATGGCTAACTACTTCAATACGCTGCCACTACGCGAGCAACTGGCGCAACTCGCCAAATGTCGTTTCATGTACAGCTCTGAATTTGCTGATGGCGTAGAAGCGCTTAAAGGCAAAAAAATGGTCGTGATCGGCTGTGGCGCCCAAGGCCTTAACCAGGGCTTGAACCTACGCGATAGCGGCTTAGACGTCTCTTACGCACTGCGCCCTGAAGCTATTGAGCAAAAGCGTCAGTCCTGGAAAAACGCCACCGAAAACGGTTTTACAGTAGGTACCTACGAAGAGTTGATCCCCACGGCCGACGTTGTTTTGAACCTGACGCCTGATAAGCAGCACACCGCTGTTGTGACAGCGGTCATGCCGTTGATGAAAGAGGGCGCCTGCCTCTCTTACTCCCACGGTTTCAACATCGTAGAAGAGGGCATGAAAATCCGTGATGACTTAACCGTCATCATGGTAGCGCCCAAGTGCCCAGGTTCTGAAGTTCGCGCTGAATACGTGCGTGGTTTCGGCGTTCCCACCTTGATCGCCGTTCACGAAGCCAACGATCCCAAAGGCGAAGGCCTTGCCCTGGCAAAAGCCTACGCAGTGGGCACTGGCGGCCACAAAGCGGGCGTGTTGATGTCCTCTTTCATCGCCGAAGTTAAATCCGACCTGATGGGTGAACAGACGATCCTTTGCGGCATGTTGCAAACCGGTTCTCTCCTCTGCTTCGACAAAATGATTGAAGAGGGCATTGAGCCTGGCTACGCCGCTAAGCTGATTCAGTACGGCTGGGAAAACATCACAGAAGCATTGAAGTACGGCGGCGTGACCAACATGCTGGATCGTCTCTCTAACCCAGCCAAGATCAAAGCCTTTGATCTTGCCGAAGAGCTGAAAGAGATCATGCGTCCGCTCTACAACAAGCACCAGGACGACATCATGAGCGGCCACTTCTCGCACACGATGATGGAAGACTGGGCGAACGATGACGCTAACCTGCACAAATGGCGTGCCGAAACCGCAGAAACCAACTTCGAGAAAACCCCTGCGGGTGACGTAGAAATTACCGAGCAGGAGTACTTCGACAACGGCATCTTGATGGTAGCGATGGTTAAAGCGGGCGTTGAGCTGGCTTTCGAAACCATGACCGCAGCGGGCATTATCGCCGAGTCTGCTTACTACGAGTCGCTCCACGAAACGCCACTGATCGCCAACACCATCGCGCGTAAGAAGCTGTACGAGATGAACGCGACTATCTCCGATACAGCGGAGTACGGTTGCTACCTTTACAACCACGCGTGCGTACCGCTCTTGGCTGACTTTATGAAAGGCATCAAGTCCGATGTTATCGGTAAAGGCCTGGATCTGGACGACAACGGCGTTGATAACGCCCGCTTGATCGAAGTTAATGATGCGCTTCGCGCTCACCCGGTAGAAGCCGTTGGCGCAGTGCTGCGTGGCCATATGGCGGACATGAAGAAGATCGTTTAATCGGCTGATTAAATGATAGCTCGTCAAAGAATAGACCGCTAAGTCATCTAAAAAGCCGAGATATCGCCACGATATTCTCGGCTTTTTTGTCTCATTACATGCGAACACTGACTTTTTCCAAACAATAAGGAACACATTGATGGAGCCTTCAAGCCGCTTAGCGCGTATTCAGCTAAACAAAGCGACGATCAGTTTTGATGATCGCTTCACCCTAAGCGAGATTGATTGGATCATCGAACCCCACCAGCATTGGGTCATCACGGGCACCAATGGCTCAGGCAAATCGGCCCTGGCGGCGGCGCTGGCGGGTGTGGGTAAGATTGAAGCGGGCAGTGTTCAAGGGCTGCCCAAAAATGTCGGTTTGGTCTCTTTCGAAGCGCAGGCCGAGCTTATCGCCAAAGAGCTGAAAAAAGACGATGCCGATATCATGGATGTCATCTCACTCGGCACACCCGTTAGTGAAATGATTTTCGAGCAGTGCCAAGACCCTGAACTTGCCAGCGAGCTGGTCGAAAAGTTCGGTCTTACGAAGCTACTCGACCGCGCCTTTCGCAAGCTCTCCACGGGCGAAACCCGCAAGGTCATGCTGATTCGTGCTCTGTCGAGCAAGCCGGACTTGCTGATTTTAGACGAGCCGTTTGATGGTTTGGACGTCGACACTCTAGCCATGCTGCAAGCCCATCTCGCCTCCATCATCGACACCGTTCCCATGGTGATGGTACTGAACCGCTTTGATGAAATGCCGGACTTCATTACACATATTGCCTACTTAAATAAAGACCCTGGGGATAAAGAGCGCTTGGAGAAAAAAAGAGGAGATAAAAAGCGGGGAGATGGTGGGCGATTAGCGTTCACGGTAGAGCGTCAGGATGAAGCTGCCTTCAATGAGCTTTATCAGTTGCTGCATTTGAAAACCACCGACCTAAGCCTGCCCGAGGC
Source organism: Halomonas sp. FeN2 (assembly GCF_020595105.1). Classification (NCBI taxonomy): domain Bacteria; kingdom Pseudomonadati; phylum Pseudomonadota; class Gammaproteobacteria; order Oceanospirillales; family Halomonadaceae; genus Halomonas; species Halomonas sp. FeN2. The sequence goes on along the minus strand of NZ_CP074200.1, from coordinate 1,309,067 downwards.
TGACCCAGCCAATAAACTACCCGCTCTCGACCCCAGCCAGCCGTTAGTAAAACTCAAGCAAGCAACGATCCAATACGGCGACACCGTGATTGTCGATAAGCTCGATTGGACGATAGAGCAGGGCCAGCACTGGCAACTGAGTGGTCCCAACGGTAGCGGTAAAACCTGCATCTTGTCCCTGATCACGGGGGATCATCCGCAGTGTTATACCAACGATATTTTTGTGTTTGGCTTCCAGCGCGGTAACGGCGAAAGCATCTGGCAGATCAAGCAGTTTATCGGCTATGTCTCCACTGCCCTGCAGTGGGAGTATCGCGTCAGCACCAGCTGCAAAAACGTGATTATTTCCGGTTTCTACGACAGCATCGGCGTATACACAAAAGCCACCGATCATCAGAAAAAAATCGCCGACCAGTGGCTCGAACTACTCGGCATGCAAGAGCGCGCCGATCAGCCCTTTAACAAACTCTCCTACGGCGACCAGCGTCTGCTACTCATCGCCCGCGCCATGGTCAAACACCCGCCCCTGTTGATTCTGGACGAGCCTTGCCTGGGCCTGGACGATATGAACCGCCAACTGGTGCTAGCGCTTATTGAGAAAATCTGTGCAGGGAAAGAAACCACGGTGCTTTACGTCAATCACCACACGGAAGATAAGATAAAGGAAATAGACAATCATTTGGCGCTGGAGAAGAATCACTAGTTGTAACCGCCGCTCGCGATATGCACCGAAAGGAGAGGGCTGTTTATGACTAGCTAAAAAAGATGCCCCACTACTCTAGAAGCCTTTCCGGTGCATCCATGTCTTCGTGAAGCACACGAACAACGAGCACTTCCGATTCATGCAGTTGATAAAAAACAGCGTGGTGCTCGACCTGTAATCTACGATACCCAGAAAAAACATGGTCGTAGTTCGCGCCAAGTGATGGATGATCAATCAGCCGTTTCATGCCGGTCTCAAGCCGATCTCAAGCCGATCCAGGTAGTTATCCGCCTGATCAACGCCCCATTCCTCACAGGTATACACCCAAATTCTGATGAGATCTGATTCCGCCTTCGGCGTGACATTCAGCTCAAGCACTAATCAACCGCCTTGATCCGCTTACGGCCAGCCGCCTTAATAGCCGATATATCCAGGGGGGTCGGGTTCCCGCTTGACTCACCCTCAACGAGGGCTTCCCTCAGTATGGCAAGACGTTGTTTGGCCTGCTGATCCCTTCGGATGAGATCGCGAATGTATTCACTATCGTTGCCAAAGTGGCCGCTTTCAATCTGGGCTTTCACCCAGTCGTCTTGCTGTTCAGTCAGCGTGATGGTTTTCCGGTGCATGCTCATGGCTGATGCTCCAAACATGGGTAAGGTATGACATTATCATACTCCTCCCGACCTCTGAATCAATGATGCTCTTACGCTTGCAGTTGCGGCAGGTACGGAGCGCAGCGTAGTATTGTTATAGATCAATTGAAAGTTGCGAGCTTTTGAAATGTAATACGCTTTCGCAAAGGTTGAACAACCTCGGAATTAATTCATCGTGGCATTTTTCAATAAAGGATATTACGTTCTCACCTATTACTGTCTCGGGTTTAAAATTGACTCTCCCCTGCACATTACGACAAGGCTTTTTGTAGGTATATTCTTCGAATTCTAAGTGATCCCATTGGTTGGAAATCCTGATCAGATGTTTGTGCTTTATGGTATTTACGTATCCTTTAACCTTATGAAAGGTAGTATCCGTTAAGAGCCCTAATAGCTCGTCATAAAAAGCCATGCCCTCATATTTTTTGATGAAGCTTTCGTGCCATTTAATGCTCGTAGACTCAGGGTCTTCTTTTACTGGGATAAAGAGATTCAGAAGATAAGGAAATGAATCAAGCAAAGCATGGAGGCTGTTGAGGAATGCAGCAATATTAGCCTCGTAAACATACCTGACAGGAACTGTTTCTCCCGCTCGTCGATAGACTGAAATTCTATCGAGCCTCAAGTTAGACTCCGTAGCGGTTTCCACGAGGATAACGTAGTGATATTCGCAATACTGGAGCCAGCGATAAATCGACTGGGTGCACACTTCCAGCTTCGCGATTGCATCGCTTTCCTCAGCGCCAATCTCCTGCTTTTTTAGCGATATGAATCTGCCAATATCAAGCTGTTGTTCCACGGCCTCTGCCACCTTCTGATGATCTATAACAGTTTATTCATACACATGCGCGTTTTCCAGGGAGGCTAAATCCAACAATAAGAAATAAGTCTCTGATATGAAATAAAAAATACTCACTTTTCCCTGTTAAAGGCTGCCAGAAAATTGCACATGCGCATAACATTTCAGGTCGCTCTTTTAATTTGCGTATAAATACATATAACCTTTTATAATTTGTTGTTTTTAATTTTTTAATTAACTTCTTTTGGTAAAAATAAGCATATAGCTCCGTGGGCTACCAGAAAAACACGCACTACAACTCGAAAATATCTCATTTCGCTGAGTTTTTATACCGCAAAATACGTTGCTTGGTAGAGGCATAGGAGCATGCATGCAGGCTCCCAACTGACCGCGCTAGCCTGCGAACCAAAAAAAGCGCCATCGGCAAAACCGATGGCGCTTGTATTAGCTTCTAATCAGCTAGTTACGACCCTTTTGTCTACTGCTGAGCTAACGCAGGCTCCGCCTTAAACTGCTTCATCAACCCGTAGTAGAACAGCCCACCTAGACCCGCGCCAATCAGCCAGCCGTAGCCGCCCAGGCTGGATAGTGCGGGTACTAACACGGTAGAAAGCGAGAACAGCGCTGCCACGCCAAAGGCGATAAGGGCGCGGGTGTTCCAGCCGTTTACGTAGTAGTAAGCGCTGCCCGGTGCTGATGAGAAGAGCTCCTGCATGTTCAAGTGCTGGCGCTTAATCAGGTAGTAGTCGACTACGATAATGCCGTAGAACGGCGCCACAACTGCCCCTAGCGCATTCACAAAGCCGGGTACGCCGATCTGGCTGATGACTGAGAGCCATAGTGCGCCGACAAAGAATGCGATTACCGCGGTAATCAGGCCGCCCATCTTGAAGCTGATTTTGCTGGGAAACAGGTTGGCAAGGTCGTAGGCGGGGGGAATAAAGTTGGCGACCAGGTTGATACCCACCGTGGCGGCGAAGAAGGTCAGCGCGGCGACAATCGTGAGCGGCAATGAATCTACCCGCTCAACGATATCGGCGGGGTTGGTCAGCGCCTCGCCAAACAGCACCAGCGTGCCCGCAGTAATAATCAGCGCGATAAACGAGAAGAACGCCACGTTGAGCGGCAAGCCCAGCAGGTTACCCAGCTTCATCTGGCGCTCGGTTTTCACAAAGCGGGTGAAGTCGCCGAAGTTGATCACCACCGCTGCAAAGTACGCCACCATGGTGCCGACAATCGCCATAAAGGCTGCGATTGAACTGCCGCTGGTTTCACTGCCACCGCTGAAAATGGTGCCAATGGCAGGAATCAGCTCGCTTCCCGCCTGATACCAGACAATAATCATCAGCACCAACATCACCACGTAGACCAACGGGCCAGCCCAGTTGAGGAAGTGCTTAATGCGCTCAATGCCTTGCCAAAAAATCGCGATCTGAAACAGCCACACAATGACGAACGACACCCAGGCCACGCCGGAAAGCCCCAGGAAGGTGCTGCCATTGCCTGCGCCAAAAAACGCCGTAATCAGTAGGGTGACGGCGGTAGACGCGAAGTAGGTTTGCACGCCGTACCAGAAAATCCCCACGATGGCGCGCAGCATCGCGGGTAGGTTGGCGCCGCGTACCCCCATGCTTGCACGCACCATCACGGGGAAGGGGATGCCGTATTTAACGCTGGGCTTACCGGTGAGATTGACCAGAAACATCACGATCACGCCCGCCAGAATAATCGCCGCCATCACCGCCCAGCCGTTCAGGCCATAGGTTAAAAACAGCGAGGCCGCCAGGGTGTAACCAAACAGGCTCTGGATATCATTAGACCAAACGTTAAATATCTCAAACGCGCCCCAGTTACGATCCTGGGGTTTAAGTGGCGCGAGATCCTCGTTATAGAGCGTGGGATCTATGTGCTTAATATCCAGGTCACTTACGTCGTTACTCTCTTTCATCTTATTCGCTCTTCGGTTGGCAAAGGGAGTTACTGGCTAAAGCGCTGGCAGGGAGCCCAGTACTTCATAAGTAGGTAGTAGGTAACACCTGCGGGTATCAGGCTGGCGTACCACGAGATAGCCGAGAAAGAGAGCGCCGCCACAATGCCCACCGCCGTGGCGATGAAAGCGGCTAAGTTCACGCCTTGATAGGGGCCGTTGGCGTCATACAGTTTGTTGATATCCAGCGTGCGGCGGCGAATCACATAATAATCGACCACCAGAATGGCGAAGATGGGGCCTAGAAAGGCAGAGTACGTTTGAACAAACAGCTGTAGGCCCGCCGCAGAGCCTGGCTGAACAAGTTTCCAGGGGAAGGTGGCGAAGGCCAGTAGGCCAACGATCACCGTGGCGACCGAGAACTTGATCTTGAATACGTCCATCAACACATAGGTCGGCGGCACCACGTTGTTGAGTACGTTGGTGGTGACCTGGGCAAAGGCGATGAACAGTAGGGTGGTCATCAGCAGCGGGGTGTTGTCGACGGCATTGGCAAACACCTGGATAGGGTCGGCGGTGCCGGTGGCCTGGGAGACCATATAGCCGATCAAGCCCATAAACAGCGTGCAGGGCAGAATCGACATGGCATAGATAGTGGTCAGCAGGCTTTGGGCGGTGCCCTTTTTATGCTCGCGTGAGTAGTCACTTACGTTGAGCATCATGGTGCTGTAGATACCCAGGAACAGCATGGTCGCGCCCCAGAACGGCATGCCCCAGGAGCCTTCCATGGTCAGCAGGCTGGCGGAAAGCTCATCGCCATAGCGCTGCACCGTGGCGTAGAACATATACACCAGCGAGGCGAGGATAAAGGCGCTGCCGATATTCTCTAACCACTTGATGCCCTGGAAACCCATTACCGAAAGACCAATTTGCAGAAACTGGAAGGTAATGAAGTAGAAGATAAGATTGTCGAAGCCGAACAGGGTAGCCGACACCATATTGAGTGCCCCGGCGCCAATCCAGCTTTGAAAGCCGTACCACACTACCGCTGGCACTGCGCGTACCAAGCCCGGTAAGCGCGTGCCCGTAAAGCCGAACGCGCTGCGCGCCTGCACCATAAACGGAATGCCGTACTTGTAGCCCGCGGCCCCGTTAATGGCCAGGGCAATACCGATCACAAAGCAGCCGATGGCAATGGCCAGGGTGGCTTGTAACAGGTTCAGGGTGCCGACTACGCTTGAGCCCATGGCAAAGGTGCCAATGGAAACGCAGCCGCCGAACCAGGCCAGAAAATAGGAGCCGCGCCCCATAATCCGGGTGTGTTGCGGGGCCAGGCTTTCTGCCCCGAGTGCTTTTGATCCAGCATCGGATCGTTCTTCTGACGCAAGAGCCGAGGTTGAAGCGCTCATGTTGTCGTCCTCGCAAGATTGTCGGTTTTTATTAATCCCCGATTAGGTATCGGGAAACGCTTGCGGCGTGGCGTGCTAATGGACGTACTATTTAAAATTCTATTTAAACTATTGTTATTAGGTGTTGCTGAGTCACTATTATTATTTGGAACTGCTATTTAAGCGGTAGCGCAAGATCCGAGAGCTCAGAAAACTTACCGGTGAAGGTCTTTGGCCGTGGGTAGGCAAGGTCTCCATATTTACTGGTATGCAGCCCCAAACTCACCAGTGATTCCGCCAGTTTCAGCGCGGCGGTAACACCTTCTACGACTGGCAGGCCCACTTCGCGGCTGATCTGCTGGGTCAAATTAGCCATGCCACCACAGCCTAAAACGATGGCGCCAATGTCATCTTCATCCCGTGCGCGGCTGCACTCTTCCACAATGCGGGTAAACGCCACTTCAGGATGATGCTCAAGATCAAGCACCGGAATTTCAGCGGCACGTATACGGCGGCAGTGGTGGCTAAAGCCGTACTGCTGAAGCAGATGTTCGGCGATAATGCCGGTGCGGCCCAGGGTGGTGACAATGGAAAAGCGTGTACTCACCAGCGTAGCTAGGTGAAAGGCCGCTTCGGCGATGCCAATGACCGGCGCACGGGTTAGTTCTCGTGCTGCGAGCAGGCCGGGATCGCCAAAGCAGGCCACCACATAGGCGTCGATACCGCCTTCACGCTCACCTTTGAGAACTTCTTCGGCCACCCCTACCGCGCTGATTGCTTCATCGAAATGGCTCTCGATAGAGACCGGGCCAGCGTCCGGCTGCGAAGCGCTAACCGTGGTGCCAGGCCCCGCCTGCTGCTGTGCTGCCTGACCCATAGCAGCGGTCATAGAGGCCGTGGTGTTAGGGTTAATAATGCGTATATGCACGATAGGTATTCCGTGTGTAAACAATATGGAATTTCTTGTATACAAAAATAGGGCGGTTTTTTTCGTGACGCAAGGGGCTAACCAGCAATCGGCGATAAAAAAGCGGCTGAGAAAACTTGACCATTTGTTCAGGATTCAATGGCTTAACGCCTTTTAAACTGAGAAACGCTATTCGCGTCAGGGGATTAGCGGTCGACCGCGTTGCGGTTGGTTGTGAATGTCGCTATTTTGTATACAAATAATTTTGTGTATTGCTGGGTGGCTATTTGCCAGTGATCTGCCCGGGTTTTGGATGAATCAAGGAGCTAGCTATGTCGTCGTCACCTAAGGGGCACTATCCCCGCGATTTGATCGGTTATGGGCGCAACCCGCCCCACGCCAACTGGCCAAACAAGGCCAAAATTGCCGTTCAGTTTGTGCTTAACTACGAAGAGGGCGGCGAAAACTGCGTGTTGCACGGTGACTCAGGCTCTGAGCAGTTCCTGTCGGAAATCATCGGTGCACCGGCTTATCCGGATCGCCACTTGAGCATGGAGTCGATCTACGAGTATGGCTCCCGCGCCGGGGTATGGCGCATTCTGCGCGAGTTTGAAAAGCGCGGTTTGCCGCTCACGGTGTTTGGCGTTGCCATGGCGCTGGAGCGCAACCCGGATGTCGCCATGGCATTTAAAGAGCTGGGCCACGAGATTGCCTGCCACGGCTACCGCTGGATTCACTATCAGGAAGTGCCCGAACACGTTGAGCGGGAGCATCTACAGCAGGCCATGGAGATTTTTCAGCGCCTTTACGGTGAAAAACCCCAAGGCTGGTACACCGGGCGCGACAGTCCCAACACCAGACGCTTAGTACTCGATGAGGGTGGATTCCTTTACGATAGCGACTACTACGGCGACGACTTGCCTTTCTGGACGCAGGTGACCGATAGTCAGGGCAGTGACCACAACCACCTGATTGTGCCCTACACGCTGGACAGCAACGATATGCGCTTTGCCGCGCCGCAAGGTTTCAACACTGCGGATCACTTCTTTACCTACCTGCGCGATGCCTTTGATGTACTTTACGCAGAAGGGGAGGAGGCGCCCAAAATGTTATCAATAGGCATGCACTGCCGCTTGTTGGGTCGCCCTGGGCGTTTTCGCGCGCTGCAGCGTTTCTTGGATTATATCGAAACCCACGACCGCGTTTGGGTGGCCCGGCGGGTTGATATTGCCCGTCACTGGGCAGAGCACCACCCTGCCACTCGTTAATAAAGTAGCTTAATAGGATGCTATGACGCCGCATATCGGACAGCGGATTACCGCCCAGTTTGACGCGCTAACTGCCCAGGAGCAGCGGGTGGCGAGCTTTATCCTCGATCACTTTGATGATCTGGCGGTGTATAGCGCCGCTGATTTGGCGCGTTTGACCGGGGTATCCAAATCGACGGTCAGCCGCCTATTCAAGCGGCTGGGGTTTGAAAGCTACCGCACCGTTAAAGACCACGCCCGCCAGCTACGTAACCTGGGCGTGCCTTTGGTGATCGACCCCAACGCCATGCAAGAAGAGGTCGGGGCGCCGTTCCAGCGTCATTTGCAGCGGGAGCAGGATAACCTGCAGCGCTGCTTAAACGGCATTGCGGCGGATCAATTTGCGGCACTGGTAGAGCGGTTGGATAGCGCGCGTCATGTGGTCGTGATCGGTTTTCGTAACAGCTATCCGCTAGCGCTGCACTTTCGCCAGCAGTTGATTCAGGCGCGCACCCAGGTGCGGGTAGTGCCTCACCCTAATCAGTCGTTAGCGGAAGAGATTGTCGATCTCACCGAGCAGGATGTGGTGGTGCTGTTTGGTTTTCGCCGCCGTCCAGCGGCCTTTGCTTCGCTAATTGATGCACTTGAGCGCTCACCTGCCAAGGTAGCCTTGCTGGCTGACCCCACCGCGGTCAACTTTGCCTCACAGGTAACGTGGTTTTTTGAAACGCCGCTGGAAAGTCTCTCGGCGTTTGATAGCTACGCCGCCGCCAATAGCCTGATCTGCCTGATTGCCAACGGTTTACTGCACCGTCGTCTTGCCGAAGGTCGAGAGCGAATCAGCGCGATCAGTGAAGTTTACGCTGAGCTTAGCGAGCTGGAAGCGCCGACCATGAGCGTGGATTGGAGCGCTCAATAGGCTAGACCTCCTTTCATGGTGCATCTCGTCCTGTTGGTGGATGAAAACTGCACCAACACATTGCATCTCTCTCCTTTGAAATCCTCTTCTCAGCGCGGCAATCGCTGCGTTGTGGTTTCGCGTGTCCGCTAAGCTGCTGTTCTAAAAAATGTTAGCCACTTCTGGTATCGCTGTTGCTATTAGGTGATCGGGTGAAACGAAAGTTTCTTTGTTAGATTTTATGCAACAAAGCTTTCACTCGCTCTGCATCCCTAGCTAATACCGCTACGGCTACTGACTGACCGACATGCCCTTGTCAGGTTGCTCTTATTAGGAGAACACCATGAAATCGCTATCGCGCCGCTTCAATCACTCTTTCTCTAACCAATTCAAACGCCTACAGTCCGGTGTCTTAGCCACAGGGCTGAGTGCCGTCGTTGCCCTCGGTGCTATTACCATTAGCCCAAACGTTCAGGCGGATGCGCTAGAGGATATCGAGTCACGCGGCACCATCCGGGTAGCTGTCCCGCAAGATTTCCCACCGTTTGGCTCAGTAGGTACCGACCTGCAGCCGCGCGGCTACGATATTGATATGGCCCAATACCTGGCTGATGAAATGGGCGTTGAGTTAGAGCTGATCCCCGTTACCAGCGCTAACCGTATTCCCTATTTGCAAACCGGGCAGGCGGATCTGGTGATCTCTAGCCTGGGTAAAAACCCTGAGCGTGAAGCGGCAATTGATTTTTCCGATGCCTACGCGCCGTTCTTTCTAGGCGTGTTCAGCGCCGATGAAGATGAAAGCGTAGATGGCCCGGAAGGCTTGGCCGATAAAACCATCGGGGTAACCCGCGGCGCCGTGGAAGATATGGAGCTTTCTGAGATTGCCCCGGACTCCACCACAGTGCAGCGCTTTGAAGATAACGCCACGACCATTTCTGCGTTTCTTTCCGGCCAAGTCGACTACGTCGCCACCGGTAACGTAGTCGCCGCTGAAATCGCCGAGCGAAACAGCGATCGCGCGCCCTCGCTGATTTATCAGCTCAAAGATTCACCCTGCTATGTGGGCATGAATAAAAACGAACCTGCGCTAATGGAAGAAGTGAATCGCCTGATCGCCCAGGGCCTGGAAGATGGCACCTTGAATGAGATGTCCCAGCGCTGGTTCAGTGCCGACCTGCCTGAAAACTTCGGTAGCTGAGGTTCATTATGGGGCCAACACTCGATTTTCTTACCCTGTTGCCCTACGTCAGTGAGCTCCTCAAAGGTCTTACCACCACGGTCATTTTGACCGTGGTGACCACCTTGACGGGACTAGCGCTGGCGGTGGCAGTGGCGTATTTACGCGTCAACGCGCAGCCATGGGTGCGCTGGGGGCTAGGCGGCTACGTCGAAGTAACCCGCAATACGCCCTTCATTGTGCAACTGTTCTTTATCTTCTTCGGGCTACCCGGGCTCGGCATCAAAATTGATGCCATTACTGCGGCATTCATTGCCATGACGCTCAACCTGGCCGCTTATAGTGCCGAGATTTTACGCGCCGGTATTAGCGCCACGGCCAAGGGGCAGTTGGAAGCCGGTCGTGCACTGGGCATGACCACGCTGCAAAGCTATCGCCATATCGTGCTGGTGCCTGCCTTTGCTCGGGTCTACCCGGCGCTTATTAGCCAATCGATTATCGTGATGCTGGGCTCAGCGGTGGTGTCGCAGATTTCCGTATTCGACCTGACCTACGCCGCTAACTTTATCCAGTCCCGCAACTTCCGCAGCTTTGAAGTCTACCTGCTGATCACGCTGGTCTATTTGCTCCTCGCCTTCGGCATGCGGCGCAGCTTTATGCTGGTGGGCAAGCGGGTATTCGCCTATCAGCAAGGAGAACAACGATGATTGAGTTCACCTTCTGGGACATTCTGCGCAACCTGCTGCTGGCAACCCGCTGGACCATTGTGCTGTCGCTGATTGCCTTTGTGGGCGGTGCGACGGTGGGGCTGCTGTTAACCTTTATGCGCCTCTCCAGCAACCGTTGGCTGCAGCGCTTAACGTCTCTTTATGTTGATCTGTTCCAAGGTACGCCGCTGTTGATGCAGCTGTTCTTGATCTTCTTTGGTGCTGCCGCCATGGGGCATCCGATCTCTGCCTGGCTGGCGGCTTCTATTGCGTTGACGCTGTTTACCAGTGCCTTCCTATGTGACATCTGGCGCGGCTGCTTGGAAGCAGTGGCCAAAGGGCAGTGGCACGCGGCGCGGGTGCTGGGCATGAACTACTTCCAGACCATGCGCCATGTGATTCTGCCTCAGGCGCTACGGCTTTCGATTCCGCCTACGGTGGGGTTCTCGGTACAGGTCATCAAAGGCACAGCGCTGGCCTCCATCATTGGGTTTGTCGAGCTGACCAAGGCGGGCACCATGCTCAATAACGCCACCTTTGAACCCTTCACCATTTTTGCCCTTGTGGCCCTGCTTTACTTCGCGCTGTGCTACCCCCTTTCCTGCTACGCGCGCTATCTGGAGAAAAAGCTCTATGACGCTGGTCTACGTTGATAACGTTCATAAAGCCTTTGGCGACCTGGAAGTGCTTAAAGGTATTAACCTTTCGGTTGCCCAAGGCGAAGTGGTGGCGATTATTGGCCGCAGCGGCTCGGGTAAAAGCACTCTGCTGCGCTGCCTGAATCAGCTGGAAAAACATGACAGCGGTCAGATCACCATTGCCGATAAGCAGCTGGATGCGGCGTCAATGTCGCCCAAAGAGCTGAGTGAAAATGTCGGCATGGTATTCCAAAGCTTTAACCTGTTTCCCCATAAAACCGTAGGTGAAAACGTCTGCTTGGCGCCGCTGGTGGTGCGTGGCGAGGAGAAAGCCGAGGTCGAGAAAGTCGCCCGCGAAGTGCTCGAGAAAGTGGGGCTCTCCGACAAATACGATGCCTACCCGGCGCAGCTTTCCGGTGGGCAGCAGCAGCGGGTCGCCATCGCTCGGGCGCTGGCCATGCGCCCCAAAGTGATGCTCTGCGATGAGGTGACTTCCGCCCTCGACCCTGAGCTGGTCGGGGAAGTGCTGCGCGTGCTCGAAGCGTTGGCAAAAGAGGGTATGACGCTGATTCTGGTCACCCATGAAATGAGCTTTGCACGTGATGTGGCCGACCGCGTGGTGTTTATGCACCAGGGGCGCATCCATGAAGAGGGCGCCCCCAGCGAGCTATTCAGTAACCCACAAACGCCGGAGCTAAAGCAGTTTATCTCTGCCGTACTCTAGCCGATCCACTGCGTTGCCTGGGCGAAAATAAGAAAGCCCAGGGCAATCACTATCCAGACGCAAAAAAGTGGGAAGAAGAATTTGACCCACTTTTGCCACGGCACGCCAGCAAGCGCCAGGGTTGCCATAAAGTAGCCTGAGGTCGGGTATAAAATATTGCCAATACCGTCACCCAGCTGGAATGCCAGCACTGCCGTTTGGCGGGTAACGCCGATGATGTCGGAGAGCGGTGCCATCAATGGCATGGTAACCAGTGCCTGGCCACTACCGGAGGGGACAATGAAATTGAAGCCTAGCTGGGCGAAGAACATGCCAATCGCCGAAAGCAGGGTAGGCAGGCCACCGACAAGGTTGCCAAGCCCAAACACCAGGGTGTCCATGATTTGGCCATCTTCCAGCATCACGGCAACACCCCGAGCGACGCCGGCGATCATGGCCCCGACTAATACATCGCGAAAGCCCTGGTTAAAGCCTGCGCATATTTCATCGGTATCGAGACCCGCAATAAGGCCAACTACGATGCCCATGATGATAAACAGGCCGGCCATTTCCATCATGAACCAGCCTTGCTGCAGCACGCCATAGACGAGTACCGCGAAGAAGGCGAAGGTGGCGACGGCAGCCAACTTCTGGCGAACGCTGGCGATTAAGGCAGGACTATTGTCAGCATGTTGATAAAGCGAGCGTTTTTCGGATTCGCTAGTGTCACTGCTCAGCAGGCTAAGCGAAGGTGTCTGGCGCACCCCGCGGGCGTAACGCATAACGAAGAAAATGGCCGCGGCCAACATCACCACAAACGCCATGACGCGCAAGCCATAACCGGAGTAGAGAGGAAGATCTGAGAGTTGCTGCCCAAGGCCGGTATTGATGGGGTTGAGCACCCCCGTGGTGAAACCGACCGTGGTAGCACAAAGTGCCACCGCCGCGGCGGTGACTGAATCAAAGCGCAAGGCAATCATCAACGGAAGGATGACCGGCACGTAGACCAGCGCCAACTCTTGGGTACCGATAACCGTCGCTATGAGGGCAAAGACCGTCATCAACACGGGGATAGTGAGCAGGCTCTGTCGCGCAAAGCGTCGCGTTAACTTGTCTACCCCTATTTCAATAATCCCGGTGCGCCTTAGCACCATGAACATACCGCCGATCATGAAGGTGAAAAAGACAACTTCACCTGCACTCATCAAGCCATTTGGAATCGCCAGCATAAAGTCGACGATACCAATCGGTGAGGAGGCGATCTGTTCATAAGAGGTCGGGTCAATAGTGATACGACCATTTGGGCCAGGAACACGCTCGAACTGCCCGGCAGGCACAAAATGCGTCGCTATCGCGGCCAAGCCGATAAATATGAACAGAACCGCGTAAATATCAGGGATCCGGCACCAGCTTTTCTTGGGCGTTGGGCTATCGGGGGAAGAGGGAGTGTGTTGGGACATGCTATGCCTCGCGTTTGTTATAAGTAGCTGACCTGAGCAGCGGTTAGCGGGCGTCACGCCGCGCCGAGGTTGCTGTTTTTTGACATGCTCGTATGATCTTAGAATTGTGAAACGAAAGTTTCTAAAGAAGTTACTATTGGGAGGAGTGTTTCACAAGGCCTTTGCTAAAGATCGCTTTATTGTGGTTCGCTAATCTTGTATACAAGATGAGTAACGTGTGTGTTTACTAAGTCAAATAGGTTTAAAAATGCCAGCTAACTACTACGCCCCCACCGGCGGGCACCCGCCGCAAACGCAAATCACCGCTGACCGTGCCGTGTTCACAGAAGCGTATGCGCTGATCCCCAAAGGCGTGATGCGCGATATCGTCACCAGCAATCTTCCCTTTTGGGAAGGCACCCGGCTGTGGGTGCTGGCGCGGCCGCTGTCGGGGTTCGCCGAGACGTTCTCCCAGTACATCATGGAAGTCCAGCCCCAAGGGGGCAGCGATAAGCCCGAGCCTGACCCTCAGGCGGAGGGAGTGCTGTTTATTGTGGAAGGTGAGTTAACGCTTACTTTGTCAGGCGAGCGCCACACCCTGCAGCCCGGCGGCTATGCGTTTATTCCCCCTGGCAGTTCGTGGCAGGTGCGCAACGAGTCTAACGCGCCGGTGCGTTTCCACTGGGTACGCAAGGCCTATGAGTTTGTGGAAGGGCTCGAGGTGCCAGCGGCGTTTGTCACCAACGAGCAGGACATTGCGCCTATCGAAATGCCGGGCACGGAAGGACGCTGGGCCACCACACGCTTTGTCGACCCTGCGGACGTTCGCCACGATATGCACGTTAATATCGTGACTTTCCAGCCCGGTGGCGTGATTCCTTTTGATGAAACCCATGTCATGGAACACGGCCTTTACGTGCTCGAAGGTAAAGCTGTTTACCACCTGAATCAAAATTGGGTAGAGGTAGAAGCTGGTGACTTTATGTGGCTACGCGCCTTCTGCCCCCAGGCCTGCTACGCCGCTGGCCCCGGGCCATTTAGGTACCTGTTATACAAAGATGTTAATCGCCATCCTGCTCTTCGTCTGGGTGCTCGTTAAAACTGGCTGCGCCAGCTTTTCAAGCAGGCAGCTTTAAAGGGTCGCGAGCTAAAGCTGCCTCCCACTAGTGCATTTATCAGGCTGGCAGTGGCTTGCCACGCTGAGTAACAAAGAACTTTAGAAGGACACAACAATGCTAGAACTAAAAGCCGAGCCGCTAACGGCTGACGCCTTCGCCCCTTTTGGCGATGTGATTGATGCACGCACCTCCGCGTCGTTTCCCATCAACGCCGGGCGCACTCAGCGCCACCATGATCTTGCCAAGGTGGAAACCCTGGGCGAAAACGCTCACACGCTGATTAATATCTTCGTGAGCCAGCCGATTACACTGCCGTTGGAGCTAACGTTTTTAGAGCGCCACCCCCAGGGCAGTCAGGCGTTTATGCCGCTGCATCAGGAGTGCTTTATTGTGGTGGTAGCCCCGCCGGGAGAACATATTAACCCTGCAGACGTGCGGGCTTTTGTCACCGATGGCCGCCAAGGGGTGAACTACCGCGCAGGCACTTGGCACGCCATTCAATCGGTGCTGGAGCGCGAAGGCGAGTTTTTGGTAGTGGATCGGGGCGGTGATGGCAATAATTGCGATGAGTTTCCTCTCGCGATCACCGTGACGTTGACTTAACCCCACCCCCTGCGTTGCACTGCTGTCATATAGAGCGCGTTAAACTGGTAAGCTAGGGCTACCGAATAGAGTTACTTAATTAAAAGTCACTACACGCTAAATTGCATGGTTGGAACATTATGAACGCACTGCACTTCTCCTCGATCCGTCGTACCAAAATTGTCGCCACCCTTGGGCCTGCCAGCGACCGGGAAGGCGTATTGGAAGCCATGCTCAAGGCGGGTGTCGATGTGGTGCGTCTTAACTTCTCCCATGGTACAGCGGATGATCACCGCCGCCGGCTAACCGAGGTGCGTGATATCGCCGCCCAGCTAGGTCGCAGCGTCGCGGTGTTGGGCGATCTGCAGGGGCCCAAAATTCGTATTGCACGGTTTAGAGATGGGGCTGTGGTGCTCAAAGAGGGCCAGCCGTTTATCCTCGATATGGCGCTGGATGGCGATGCGGGCGATATGCATCAAGTCGGCTGTGACTATAAGACCTTGTCCCAAGACGTGACCGCCGGTGATCGCCTGCTGCTAGATGACGGCCGATTAGTGCTGGATGTGGCCCGTGTTGACGGCCAACAGGTGCATACCACCGTGGTCGTGGGTGGCAAGCTCTCTAACCATAAAGGCATCAATAAGCAGGGCGGTGGGCTCTCAGCTCCAGCACTGACCGAAAAAGATAAAGAAGACCTTAAGACCGCCGTTGAAATTGGCGTCGATTACCTGGCCATTTCTTTCCCCCGCCATGCGGAAGATATGCTCGAAGCACGCCGCTTATTGGGCGAGGAAGGAAAAGAGATTGGCCTGGTGGCTAAAGTCGAACGTGCCGAAGCCGTAGCGGATGACGCCACCCTGGATGGCATTATCGAAGCTTCTGAAGCGGTTATGGTGGCGCGGGGTGATCTAGGCGTAGAAATTGGCGATGCCAAGTTGGTCGGCGTGCAAAAGCGCATGATCAAACGAGCGCGTTCGCTCAACCGAGCGGTCATTACCGCCACACAAATGATGGAAAGCATGATTTCAGCGCCACTTCCCACCCGCGCTGAGGTGTTTGACGTGGCCAACGCGGTGTTGGATGGCAGCGATGCGGTCATGCTCTCGGCGGAAACCGCGGCAGGCGACTATCCGCTGGAAACCGTAGAAGCCATGTCACGTGTTTGCTTGGGTGCTGAACGGGAAAAAACCGCCCAGGAGTCCGGTCACCGTATTCATGAAGGCTTTACCCGCCCTGACGAGACCATCGCGCTCTCCGCCATGTACGCGGCCAACCATATGACCGGCATTACCGCGATTGCCTGTATGACCTCATCGGGCTATACGCCATTGATCGCTTCGCGCATTCGTTCGGGTCTGCCGATTGTCGGCTTGGCGCATAACCCTATCGCCCAGCGTCGTATGGCGCTCTACCGCGGCGTCGTTTCGTTGCCGTTTGATACCTCCGAAATGAGCGCCACCGAGCTAAACGATCGTGCCTTGGAGCTGCTAGTGAAGACCGGCATCTCCAAACCAGGCGACCATGTGATCCTGACTCGCGGCGACCATATGAACGCCCATGGTGGCACCAATACCATGAAGGTAATGGAGATTACTGACGAGCATGCGAAAAGCTAAAGTAATCTATGGGTGGCTGCTAACCTGTTTGCTTCTGGTAGGCGCTCCCGCACAGGCGGGGGCGCCTATCGTGGCGGCGGCCTCTGATCTGCAGTTTGCGCTGACCGAAGCCGCCGAGCAGTTTCAGCAGGAAACCGGCCACGCTCTGCGGCTAAACTTTGGCTCGTCGGGCAACTTCCGGCGTCAAATAGCCCAGGGTGCGCCTTTTGAGCTCTATCTCTCTGCTGACGAGCGCTACGTTCAAGCGCTCTATGAAGAGGGCTACACACAAGATGAGGGCGTGATTTACGCCATTGGTCGTTTAGTGTGGCTGCAGCGCGCTGGGCTTGGTGATTTGCCTAACGAGGAGACG
Source organism: Halomonas sp. FeN2 (assembly GCF_020595105.1). NCBI lineage: Bacteria > Pseudomonadati > Pseudomonadota > Gammaproteobacteria > Oceanospirillales > Halomonadaceae > Halomonas > Halomonas sp. FeN2. The sequence continues at coordinate 1,292,213 of NZ_CP074200.1, read as the reverse complement.
CCTCTTGAAGCGGTGCAAGCCGCGTTAGAGGCGGGTGCTTCTGAACGCATCGCCCTGGCCAACCCCGAACACGCGCCCTATGGCGTGGCGGCACAGCAGGCGCTTGAGCACGCCGGGCTTTGGGAGCAGACAGAGCCGCTGCGGATACTGGGCGAAAACGTCTCCCAGGCGGCGCAGTTTGCGCTCTCCGACGATGCGCGGGGTGGCCTGGTGGCTTACTCCTTGGCGCTGGCTCCCACACTAGGTGAGCGAAGTGAGTACGTACTCATCCCTGAGGATTGGCATAGCCCGCTTCGACAGCGCATGGTACTGACCAACCAGGCTGGAGAGATTGCCACGGCCTTCTATCAGTGGTTGCAAGAGGATGAGGGACAATCCATTTTGCGTAACTATGGTTTTAACGCTGAATAAGGGTTTTAACGCCGAATAATGGCTTTAGCGTCGAATGAAAATCGCTTCTTAATGGATGACATTTAATGGATTGGTCGGCGCTTTCGGTCTCGTTACGCCTTGCGGCATTCACCTGTCTCATCTTACTGCCCATTGCCATTTGGCTAGGCCGCTCTCTGGCCTATGCGCGTTTCCGCGGCAAAGGGCTATGCGAAGCGCTGATCGCACTACCGCTAGTATTGCCGCCTACCGTGCTGGGCTTTTATCTGCTGTTGAGCTTTGGCCGCGACGCGCCAGTGGGCTCGTTTTGGGCAAACATAACCGGCAGCGGGCTGAATTTCACCTTCACGGGCATATTACTGGCTTCCCTGATCGCCAATTTGCCGTTTGCCGTGCAGCCCATTCAGCGCGCCTTTGAACATGTGCCCCACAACCTGCGTGAAGCGGCCTGGTGCAGTGGTTTGAGCCCTTGGCAGACGCTGCTGCGCATTGAACTGCCCTTGGTGTGGCCCGGCATTATGTCAGCGGCAGCGCTCACCTTTGCCCATACGCTGGGCGAATTTGGTGTCATCTTGATGGTGGGTGGCGCTATTGATGGAGAAACCCGCACTCTCGCCATTGCCATCTATGATCGCGTCCAGGCCTTCGATGAGCAGGGTGCTGCACAGATGTCGGCGCTGTTGCTGTTGGTATCGTTTATTACCTTGGGGCTCGTCTATGGGCTGGCCGGGCGCAGGCGGTGGATCCGTGGCTGATTCGCGCATCGCAGGGCTAGGCGCAGGACTACGCGTAGCGGTCAATCAAGCGGGGCCGATTCCACTGGCCGCCGAGTTTGTTTGCCAACCCGGTGAACTGCTGGCGCTGGTAGGGCCATCGGGTAGCGGAAAAACCACGCTGCTGCGCACCATTGCCGGGCTTTATCGCCCCCAGGGCGGGCGGGTGGAGTGCGCTGGCGAGGTTTGGTTTGACGCCGAACGTAAGCATTCACTCTCGCCCCAGCATAGACAGGTCGGCATAGTGTTTCAGGACTATGCGCTATTTCCGCACCTGACCGCTTCGCAAAATATTCAACTTCCTCTGCGCCACTTGCCTCAACCGCAACGCCTTGAACAGGCCGAACAGTGGTTAGCCAAAGTGCGTTTAGACGGGCTGGGTAAGCGCTACCCCAATGCGCTTTCCGGTGGCCAGCGCCAGCGTGTGGCGCTGGCACGTGCCTTGGCCCGCGACCCCAAAGTGCTATTACTCGATGAGCCGTTTTCAGCGGTTGATCAAGTGACCCGGCGGCGGTTGCAGCGGGAACTGGCGCTGCTGCGTCAGCAGATCGACATTCCCATTGTACTGGTCACCCATGACCTGGAAGAAGCTGCCGCACTTGCCGATCAAATCTGCGTGTTACATAACGGTGCCAGCCTGCAGCAAGCCGCTCCCGAGGCGCTGTTTAGACGCCCCGCGTCACCTCTGATTGCTCGCTTGTTAGACCGGCACAACCTGTTTGAAGGTGTCGTCGTTGACGTAAAGGGCCAACCGCGGCTGCAATGGGGGGAGACGTACTTGGAAGTTGCCGAGGGGATCGTCGACCTGCCACTGGGTGAAACCGTGGCCTGGTATCTGCCGCCGTCGGATATTGTGCTCCATCGCCGCGACCGCCCTTCATACGGCGAGCGGGAGAATCCGCTGGCGGCCAAGGTAGAAGAGTTAGTGGTGCTTGGGGGGATTACGTCAGTTTCACTGCGCGTCCATCATGGCGATATGTTACGTTTCGATATCGCCACTCATGCCGCACGGCGAAACCAGTTAACCCGCGGTGCTGTGGTGAACGTTTCGCTACTGGCGGCAGGCATCCATCTGATGCCAGGCCATCAAGTTCGCGCAGATGCGCATGATAGAAGGAAGTAAACATGGATCCCACGCGTCGCACGCTGCTTAAGGCGTCTTTACTGTTCCCGATGGCGGCGCTGCTGCCGATGTCGCTACTCAGCTCCTTTGCTTGGGGGCAAGCGTCGGCGCAAGAGATGCAGACGCTGGCGCTGGCTATTCACAGCGAGAGCGGCCCGCATCGTCTAGAGGTTGAAGTGGCGGAAACGGCTTCTCAGCGTCAGCGCGGGTTAATGGGGCGTGAGAGCCTGCCCGAAAACAGTGGCATGCTGTTTCGCTTTGAGAGCGAGCAGTCGGCCAACAATGCCTTTTGGATGTATCGCACGCTGATTCCCTTGGATATTGCCTTTATCGATAGCGATGGGCGGATTGTGGCGATTAATACCATGCAGCCCTGCGAATCCTCCTCGCCGAGTGACTGCCCCTCTTATCCAGCGGGTGCGGCTTATCATTCAGCGCTAGAGGTTAACGGCGGCTATTTTGCCGAGCGCGGTATCAAAGTAGGTGATTGTGTTTCCATTCCTGACGAAGCGGGCTTCTGCCAGCCCGCAGATTAAGCCGTGCGACGGCGAAATCTGATCACAATCAGGGCAATACCTGCGACCACTAAGCCGCCACCGACGAGTTTATGCACGCCTAGGCTGTCGCCCATTAACAGCGCGCCTAGGCCGACCGCCAATACCGGTACGAGTAGCGTCATGGGTACCACGCGATTAACCGGGTGACGGCGCAACAGCGCGTACCATATCCCGTAAGCGACAATCGACGACATTACGGCGGTGTAAATCATCGCTCCCCAGCCCAACCAGCTCGCTTGTTTAATCGCCTGCCACTGACCGCTCTCAAATAGCCATGAACCCAGCGCTACCTGCGGCACCGCAAACAGCGCCACCCAGCCTGCCAACGCCATCGGCGCAATGGGCGGACCGCGCTTGATCAACAGCTGTGACACCGCCCAGCCCATCGCACTCATCAGTAAAATGCTTAACGGTAGAGGCGAAGGCAGCGTTGGCCCACCGGCTAGCACGACTACCCCCGCAAACGAGAGCAGCAGTCCAACAATACGTTTGGGGCCCAGCTTCTCTTTTAGAAAGATGACCGCTAACAAGGTGGCAAAGGGCGTGCCCATCTGTACTAAAAGCGCGCCGGTACCTGCTTCCGCATTCTCCAAACCAATAAACAGCAGAGCGAAGTGCAGGCTCCCAAAGGTAACGGATAGCAGGAGCAAAAACGGCAGTTGCACCCGTGCCACCGGGTAGAAGGGCACCAGCAGAATTGCGACCAGCATAAAGCGTAGGGTGGTCATCAATAGCGGCGGTAGCTCCGTCACACCGACCTTTATAACAATGATATTCAGCGCCCAAATGGCGATAACAAATAGGCCGAGCAGCAGGTCGCGTAGTGGCACATTGATGTCCGTTCGTTGATGTTAGTAGCTAGATGGAAAGAAGCGCCATTATACCAGCTTGGTAGATGGCAAAAATAATAGTGAAATGAGTTGCTGTTAAGCGCTACTACTATTCTATACCAAAGTATTAGGGCTTTGCTTTAATCGTCTATATGTTGTTGATAACCAATTGGTTGTGAATTGATTTAGGTGAGTATTAAGTATTTTTTGTCACCTTTATAGCGATGAAAAAAGCTGCTGACTTGCACATTCAACTGAGATGTTCTAAAAAAATGTAACCGATTACATTTTTGCGTCGGCGCTTTCACAACCTATAACAATCCAACAACAATGAGGTGGATATGGATACCCCGCTACGCCCAAAACGTTTGAGCTCACAGGCGCTGCTGGCTGCTAGCGCAGTGACGCTGTCAGTGCTGAGTGTGCCTGGCGTTGCCCAAGCTCAGCAAAGCAGTACAGCAGAATTACCCATTGCTGTTCAAATGTATACGCTGCGTGATTTTGGTAATTTGGAGGAGCAGTTAGCCGCCGTAAATCGGGCGGGAATCTCTGCCATTGAGACGGTGGGCACCCAGGAAGTGTCAGCCGAAGAACTCAACGCTTTGTTAGAAGAGCACGCGGTTGAGGTGATCTCAAGTCATGTGCAGCTAGACGATTTGCGCAATCGCTTAGATGAAACGGTGGCTTTCAATCAGGCGGTGGGTAACGACACCTTAACAGTGCCTTATCTAGCCGAGGACGCACGCCCTAGCGATGCTGAAGGCTGGCAGGCGCTGGGTGAAGAGCTAGGTGATATTGCCGCAACGCTCGATGCCGAAGGTTTCCGGTTGGCGTACCACAACCATGATTTCGAGATGGAAGTGTATGACGGTAAAACCGCGTTAGAGCACCTGTTTGATGCGGCTGGAGCTGATCTGCTGGCAGAGTTGGATATCGCCTGGGTGGCACGCGGTGGGTTTGACCCGGCTGAGTATGTCTCGCGTTTCGATGGCCAGCTGTTTGCTGTTCACGCCAAAGATAATGCACCAGAAGGCACCGCCGAAGAAGAGGGCGGTTTCGCCACACTAGGGAAAGGTGTACTGGATTGGGATGCAATCTTGCCCGCCATCGAGGCCACTGATGTTGAGTGGTACATCATCGAACACGATATGCCACTCGACGCAGAAGCGGTGATTACCGAGGGCAACAGCTTCTTACAGGAAAAACTGACAGCGCTTCGAGAAGAGTAATGCACGCCTAGGCCATCTCATTTAGATGACGAACGCGAGGATACTTTATGAAGCGCTACCTTATTGATCGGCGTAGCCTGCTGCGCCACAGCGTTACCGGTGCTATTGGCTTGGCCGCCCTGCCTCAGTTTGGATCTCGAGCCCTGGCTGACGATAGGCCTTCTCAGCGGGCACTAAAAGGCAATATCCATCATGCGGTCGCCCGTTGGACATTCGATTTTCTGTCTCTGGAAGAGCTTTGCCAGCTTTCAACCGAGCTGGGCATTACGGCGATTGATTTGGTGGGGCCAGAAGAGTGGCCTGTGCTTCAGCGGTATGGGCTCGACTCCTCCATGTGTAATGGCGCTGAGCTGAGCCTTGAAGATGGCTGGGGCGATACCCGCTTTCATACAGAGCTGATTGAGCGATACCGCCATCATATCGATCTGGTCAGCCAAGCGGGTTATACCAATCTCATCTGCTTTAGCGGCAACGCTCGGGGTATGAGCCCTGATCAGGGTTTGCAAAATGCCGAAACGGGACTGAAGCAGATTCTTGCCCAGGCAGAGGCGAAAGGCGTGGTGCTTCAGATGGAGCTGTTCAACAGCAAAATCGACCACCCCGATTACCTTTGTGACAACTCTGCATGGGGGATCGAGCTTTGCCATCGCCTCAATTCGCCCAATTTCAAACTGCTCTATGACATCTATCACATGCAGATTAGTGAAGGCGACGTCATTCGCACCATCCGTGAAAACTCCCATTTTTTCGGCCATTACCATACGGCCGGTGTGCCTGGGCGGCATGAAATAGATGACACCCAAGAGCTCAACTATCCCGCGATTTGTCGCGCTATTCGAGATACCGGCTTCAAGGGCTATATCGCCCAAGAATTTATCCCTGACCGGACTAGCCAACAGGCAAAAATAGAATCACTGCAGGCGGCTATTCATCGCTGCGACGTGTGATTCGACTCTAAAAACAACACAGTAAGGAAGATAACCATGCCAGATAATCACTACGATGCCATCGTGGTTGGCTCAGGCATTAGCGGCGGTTGGGCTGCTAAAGAGCTAACCGAGAAGGGGCTAAAGGTTTTGCTGCTTGAGCGTGGGCGTAATATTGAGCACGTAAAGGATTACCACAATGCCCATAAAGAGGCGTGGGATTACCCCCACCGTAATGAGCCAACCCAGGAAATGATCGCTAAACACCCCGTGCTCAAGCGCGACTACCCCCTTAACGAAGCCACCATGGGCATGTGGGCGGATGAACAGGCCAATCCCTACGTGGAAGAGAAGCGCTTCGACTGGTTTCGCGGCTATCACGTAGGGGGGCGCTCACTGCTTTGGGGGCGGCAAAGCTATCGGCTTAGCCCCATGGACTTCGAGGCCAACCAGCGTGAAGGCATCGCCATTGATTGGCCGATTCGCTATGAAGATATCGCCCCGTGGTATGACTATGTGGAGCGCTTTGCCGGTATTGCAGGCACCCAGGAAGGATTAGATGTTCTACCCGATGGTGAGTTTCTGCCGCCGATACCGCTTAACTGTGTGGAAAAAGATGCCGCCAAGCGTATTAAAGAGGCCTTTGGTGGGCAGCGCCATCTTATCCACAGCCGGGTAGCTAATATTACCCAACCAAAGCCAGAGCAAAACCGAGTCGACTGCCAATACCGCAATAAATGCTGGCTGGGTTGTCCTTATGGTGCCTATTTCAGCACCCAGTCCGCTACGCTTCCCGCGGCGGTAGCCACGGGGAATCTAACGTTGCGGCCGTTCTCGATTGTTAGCCAGGTGCTGTATGACAAAGACCGTCAGCGGGCGCGGGGCGTTGAGGTGATTGATGCCGAAACCCATGAAACCCACGAGTACACTGCCGATGTGGTGTTCCTTAACGCCTCGACCTTCAACACTACCTGGATTTTGATGAATTCCGCCACCGATGTCTGGGAAGGGGGCTTGGGCAGTAGCAGCGGCGAACTGGGTCACAACGTGATGGATCACCACTTCCGCTGCGGTGCCAGTGGCGAAGTGGAAGGCTATCTCGACAAATACTACTTCGGACGCCGTCCTGCGGGCTTTTACATTCCGCGCTTTCGTAACGTAGGCGATGAGGAGCGGAGCTATGTGCGCGGGTTTGGTTATCAAGGCGCGGCTAGCCGTCAGGGCTGGGATCGTGAAATTGCTGAGCTCAATATTGGCGCTGATTTAAAGCAAGCGCTTAGCCAGCCAGGTGGTTGGACGATCGGTATGACCGGCTTCGGTGAAATGCTGCCCGACCATGATAACCGCATCTCTCTTGACCACAGCATTCGCGACAAATGGGGGCTGCCGGTGCTGTCGATCAACGTTGAGCTCAAGCAAAACGAGTTCGATATGCGCCGGGACATGGTTCGAGATGCGGTCGATTTACTTGAGGCCGCTGGCGTGAAGAACGTCAAAGGCGACGTAGGCGATTACGCGCCGGGTATGGGGATCCATGAAATGGGCACCGCGCGCATGGGCCGTGACCCGAAAACTTCAGTGCTCAATAGCCATAACCAAGTATGGGATGCGCCCAATGTGTTTGTCACCGATGGCGCCTGCATGACGTCATCCTCTTGTGTAAATCCTTCTCTAACCTATATGGCGCTTACCGCTCGGGCGGTGGACTATGCCGTGGAAGAGCTCAAGCGGGGGAATTTGTCATGAATCGTCGCGAATTACTCAAAATGATCGCCCTGACGACCGGTACAGCCATGATCGGAGGCAAATCCCTATTTGCCTTTAGCGATGCTGGTCAGTCAGATCACCCCTTTAGCAGCCAGGATGTAGAGCTACTGGACGAACTTGCCGAAACCATTCTACCGAGAACCGATACCCCAGGCGCCAAAGATGCTGGCGTCGGGGAGTTTATGGCCCTGTTCGTCAGCGACTGCTATACGCCCTCAGAAAGAGAGGTGTTTTATTTTGGTTTGGCGCAGCTTGAGGCGCGCAGCCGGGCTGCTTACGGACGTGATTTTATAGCGCTGAGTGGTGAGCAGCGATTAGAGCTCATAACCGAGCTAGATCGCGAAGCGATGGCGCACGCCCAGCAACAGGCTCGTAGAGAGCAGCCAACCCCTGCTGAGGCACTGACCGCAGAGACCCAGACCGCGCAAAATCAAACGGCGGAAACCCAGTCATCCCAGGAGCACGCGGATAGCGAGGAAGCGCTTCCACACTACTTCACCATGATGAAGCAGTTAACGCTGTTTGGCTTCTTCACCTCAGAAGTTGGCGCGACGGAGGTCTTGCGCTACGAAGCGGTGCCAGGCCGCTACGATGGCTGCGCGCCTTATAACGGCGAGCCTGCTTGGGCCACATAATGGAAAGGAGAGCATTGATGAACTATCAATACACCCAGGCACTCTGCTTATTGGCTTGTGGCAGTTTGTTGGCATTCGACAGTGCGGCTCAGGAGGGCGGCTCGGATAAGTCGCTGACACCCGAACAGCAATCCACCAAAACCGAAGTGTGGGAGCCGGTGCCCCCTTCAGTTTCGGTGCCTGAGACGGGCGTTCCCTCCGATTCGATCGTGCTATTCGATGGCGCCGACTTAGACGCGTGGGAAGCTGAAGAGGGCGGGCCTGCCGAGTGGCACGTGGAAGACGGCGTGATGACGGTGAATCGCGGCGCGGGAGGAATTCGCACACGCCAGGATTTCTGCGATGTGCAGCTCTACTTGGAGTGGCGAGCACCGGCCGATATCGATGGCATGGAGGGCCAAGATCGTGGCAATAGCGGCGTTTTTTTACAGGAGCGCTATGAAATCCAAGTGCTGGACTCCTACGATAACCCGACCTATCCCAACGGCCAGGCGGCATCCATCTACAAACAGCATATTCCGTTAGTCAACGCATCGCGCCCGCCCGGTGAGTGGCAGAGCTATAACATTCTCTACACCGCGCCACGTTTTGATGATGAAGGCGCCCTTGAATCACCTGCCTACATCACCGTGCTGCATAACGGTGTAGTGGTTCAGCACCATGCTGAAGTGCAAGGCACCACTGAGTGGATTGGCAAACCCAATTACGACGAAGCCCACGGCTGCGCGCCCATTTACCTGCAGGATCATGATGCGGACGTTAGCTTTCGGAATGTCTGGGTGAGAGAGTTATAGCAGAGCGCTGATAAGCACCCTAAGCGAGCAAGCCCAGTCTTCTGATGCTAGACGGTATCGGGGGGCTGGGCTTTTTTGTACCGCTCTTATTGACTATGCTGTAATACATTGTAGTCATCAGGGTTGAGGGTATAGATATGGGTGTCACTACTGTTCGTCTTCAGGCGGATGTTGAACAGCATCTGGAAGCTATCGCTGGCAGGCTCCACCGGAGCAAAGGCTGGGTGATCAACCAGGCGTTATCGGAATACATCGAGAAACAACAGCTCGAGCAAGAGCGTTGGACGCAAACGCTGGAGGCAATGGAGTCTGCCGCACAGGGGAAGGTGGTTGATAGCAGCGAGGTGCATCGTTGGCTCAATAGCTGGGGAACGGAAAATGAGCAGGATGCGCCGAGGTCGGGTAGGTGAAACTGGTTTACACGGATGAAGCCATTGAAGATTTGCAGCGCCTTAGAGAGTTCATCGCTATTCATAATCCTTCTGCAGCAGGCAGGATAGCTGCAGAGCTGGTCGGTAAAATCGACTTACTGCCAGACTTCCCCAAAATGGGAACGCCTGTTGAAATGGCACCGGATTCTGTTCGTGACATGGTCTTTGGTAAGTACGTTATCCGCTATTCAGTGCATGCGAGCGTCATCATTATTTTGCGGGTATGGCACGAACTGGAAGGTGAGCGTTAGCCATTAAGCCAACTGCGATCCCCGGCTATGGCAAAATAGAAGTAAAAGAAAGTGGATTTGGTTATGTATTTATTTGTTACGTTTAACCGAAAAGGAGTTTTATGGACGGCTTTTTTGAAGAGATAGGCAGGGGGTTTTTTAGGGGAGTAGGTTACATACTGGCAGAGGTATTCTTCAGAACCATTTGTTACTGGGTTGGCTGGCCAATCTGCAAACTGGTTACTTTGGGAAAATACCCTTCGGCTTCTAAAGTGATATATCTCGATGAGCATAGGAGCCGAGCCGACGGCGCTTGGTGTGCAGTAGTGGGTTTGCTTGCGTTGATTGTGTTGGCGCTGTATCTGTTAGGACAGTTTTCGTACTAAGCTTAGTAAGCCGGGTGCCGCCCACACACCCGGCTGTTTTTTTGCTCTGTATCCTTACACGTTAGGCTTAGCCGTTACGTTTTTATCGTTTTTAAAGGTGAGGAAGAACAATACCAGCACCGCAATAGCAAATGCCGCTGGGAACATCCAGATACCTTGCCAGTCGTGGGCGCCGTTGGTGGAGAAGTGCTCGGTAATCTGACCGGCTACCCAGAAACCTATCAGCATGCCTACCCCGTAAGTGGCCAGCGTAATCATGCCTTGGGCAGAGCTTTTAAACTTCTCCCCTGCGCGGGCATCGGTGTAGATTTGGCCGGTCACGAAGAAGAAGTCGTAGCACACGCCATGCAGCGCAATACCGATCAAGAGCATAAATACCATCTCGTCGGCGTTACCGAACGCAAACAGCGCATAGCGTAGCGCCCAGGCCAGCATGCCGATCAGCAAGGTTTTCTTGATACCAAAGCGGTGAATAAAGACCGGTAGCAGCAGCATAAACAGCACTTCCGATACCTGGCCCAGGGTCATTTTGCCGGTTGGATTGGTTACGCCGATCTCGGCGAGAAAGGGGTTAGCGTTTTGGTAATAAAACGCCAGCGGAATACAAATCAGAATAGAGGCAATAAAGAAGATCGCGTAGTTGCGGTCTTTTAGCAGGGCCAGTGCATCTAGCCCTAGCACTTCTTTTAAGCCGACCGGGCCATCTGCTTTAGGCGGCGTCGCGGGCAGGCTAAAGCTATATAGGCCAAGGGCTAAAGAGGCGATGGCGCACATCAAGAAGGTGTTACGCAGCATGCCGTCTGCGATGCCTTGGGAAGAGTCCCAGGCGAATAAGTAGCTGATCCCCAGACCCGCGATAATCCAGCCAATGGTTCCCCACACGCGGATTTTAGCGAACTCCTGGCCTGGGTCGCTCATTTGGCGGAAGGAGACCGAGTTAACCAGCGCCAGTGTCGGCATGTAGATAATCATATACATCAACACCAGCGGGTAGAAAGTGCTGAAATCGCTTGCGACGTACAGGCCGTACATTAACGCAGCGCCCGCCAAGTGCAGAACACCGAGAATACGCTCGGCGTTGAAATAACGGTCAGCGATCAAGCCAATAATGAAAGGGGCAATAATCGCTCCCCAGGATTGGGTAGAGAAAGCCATGCCAATCTGGCCACCGCTGGCGTTGAGGTTATTGGCCAGGAAGGTGCCCAGGGTGACAAACCAGCCGCCCCAGATAAAGAACTGCAAAAACATCATGATACTGAGTCGGGTGCGTATCATAGCCATGACGTGATCCTTTGTTGTGGTTGTGATTGCTGTCTTGATTTAAAACCGTCAACAGTCAATTAACGGTGTGAAGGAAGACCAAGAATTCGGCGGTTGCGCGAAACACTGGTGGTGACACCGGCAAAATCATCAAAAGCGCGTCCGGCGGGTTGAATCAGATGGGCTTCGATAAAAGGCGCGCCCTCTGCAGCGCCTTGGGCGGCGTCTTTAATGCAGCACTCCCACTCAAGTACCGCCCAGCCATCAAAGCCGTACTGCGTCAGGCGGCTAAAAATCCCGCTGAAATCGATCTGCCCATCGCCTATTGAACGGAAGCGTCCAGGGCGCTCTACCCAACCCTGGTAACCGCCATAAACGCCGCTGCGGCCATTGAGGTTAAATTCAGCGTCTTTAACGTGGAACATGCCGATACGCTCGTGGTAGCGGTCGATAAACTCGAGATAATCCAACTGCTGCAGCAGTAAGTGGCTGGGGTCATAAAGAATTTTCGCCCGTGGATGGTTATCCACTGCCGCCAGGAACTGCTCGAAAGACGCACCGTCGTGAAGATCCTCGCCAGGGTGAATCTCAAAGCACAGATCAACGCCTGCCTCATCAAAGGCATCCAGAATTGGCCGCCACCGCCGGGCCAGCTCGTTGAACCCTTCTTCGACTAGCCCCTCAGGGCGTTGGGGCCAGGGGTAAACAAAGGGCCATAGCAGCGCCCCGGAGAACGTCGCGTGAGCCGTTAAGCCAAGCCGTTGGCTGGCTTTGGCAGCTAGTTTTAGCTCCTCAATGGCCCACTCGGTACGCTCCTGCGGCTTGCCGTGCAGCTCAGCAGGCGCGAAATCATCGAATAAGTCGTTGCAAGCGGGATGCACGGCGACCAGTTGGCCCTGTAAGTGGGTAGAGAGTTCGCTGATCACAACGCCGGCTTGTTCACAGCGGGCGTTTAACTCATCACAGTAACTTTGGCTTTCAGCGGCCTTGTGCAGGTCGATAAAACGACTGTCTGCAGTGGGTAGCTGAATGGCTTGATAGCCCTGTTCGGCCGCCCAGCGAGCGATTCCGTCGAGGCTATCGAAAGGCGCTTCGTCGCCGATAAACTGGGCCAGGAAAATGGCGGGCCCGCGGATGCCTTGATGGGTGTTGGGCATGATTAGGCTCCAGACAGTTGAGTGGCGGGCAGCGGCGTCCATTTCTGTTCGCTTTTGGCGCTGGTGGTGACTGCCTCGATAAATGCCATGCCACGTAGCCCGGAGGCCATGCCGGGAACGCCCTCAACGTCGCCTTGCTTGCCATGATGAATGGCGTGGGCAAAGTCGCGGTAAAGGTTGCCGAGTGCTTCCAGGTACCCTTCGGGGTGGCCGCCGGGTAGGCGCAAGCGCTGCATTGCGCTGGGGAAAAGGTCAGGTTGGTCGATGCCCGCACGGAGGGTGCGCATCGCTGCTTGAAGCGGGCGGTAGAGCAGGCTGTTGGGCTCCATTTGATGCCACTCCAATGCCCCTTTATCACCGTAAAGACGAATTTTGAGTGCATTTTCTTCCCCGCTGCAGACCTGGCTGGCCACCAGGGTGCCGCTGGCGCCTTGATCGGTGCGCAGCAACACATCGCCGTCATCGTCCAATTGGCGTCCGTCGGCGTGGCTGGCAAGCGAGGCGCATAGCTCGCTAACACGATGCCCGGAAATAAACTCGGCGAGGCCAAAAGCGTGGGTGCCAATATCGGCCATGCAGCCGCTGATACCTGCGAGCGAAGGGTCGGTGCGCCAAGCGGCCTGTTTATTACCCTGCTGTTCTAAACGCTCGCCTAGCCAGCCTTGGGGGTACTCCACATGAATTTTGCGAATACTACCTATTTGGCCCTCGCTCACCATCTCCCGGGCTTGCCATACCATGGGGTAGCCTAAGTAGGTATGCGCCAAGCCATACAGGCAGCCACTGGCCTGCCAGCTTTCTGCTAAGCGCTGAGCTTCTTGGAGTGAGACTGCCGCCGGTTTTTCGCAAAACACATGAAAGCCTGCCTGCATGGCCGCTTCCGCGATCGGTACGTGAAGATGGTTAGGCGTTACGATCACCAATAACTGCATGCGCTGTTCGACGGGAAGTTGCTGCTCGCTTTCCAGTAATTGCTGCCAATCAGCGTAAATACGCTCGTCGGGTAGGTGGCAAGCTTCGCCGGTCAGTTGGTTGTTATCCGCCGAGCGGCTAAAGGCGCCACATACCAGCTCGCAGGTGTCGTCAAGACGGGCAGCTAAGCGGTGAACTTGGCCGATAAACGCCCCTTGTCCGCCGCCGATCATGCCTAAGCGGATGCGGGGTTGATTGGTTCGCGGCATAGAGAGGCTCCTGCTTTAATAAAGCTTATGATTTTTCAGGTGGCGCTTGTTCAGGCTGCACGAGTATAGTCGACAATGTAACCGGTTACATTTGGCGTGAAATTAGGGCTTCACGCTATAAGCGTCAATGCGACAAAGGTCTATCGGTGCTTGATAAAGGTTGGAAAATAGCGCGCTGAGTTTAACGCTGGGATACGTTAAGCTGATATCAATAATGCCGCGCAACCACCTGCTTACGGCGATTACCTATTGATAAGGGAGGCCATGACCAATATACGTAAGGTCGCCGAGTTGGCGGGGGTGTCGGTAGCGACCGTATCACGCGCGTTAAAGTCGCCGGATATCGTCTCGCCCACCACCCGGGAAAAAGTGCTGAAGGCCGTTGATCAAGCGGGCTACAAACCTAATTTGATGGCGGTTCAGTTTCGCTCACAGCGCACTTATAACTTAGTGGTTTTGGTACCTACTATCGCCAACACCTTCTTTGCGCGGGTGATTAGCGGTATTCAGGAAGCGGCCCAAGAGCGCGGCTATGGCGTTCTGCTGTGTAACACGCTCGGTAATGAAGCGATGGAAACCCAGTACGCCAGTTTAGTCAGTACCCGCCAGGCCGATGGCGTGATTCAACTGCGTGCGTTTAACCCTTTTTCTGAAAAGGCGTTTCCCGCTGGGGCGGTATTGCCGATGATCAATGCCTGCGAGGTGCTGGACGACGCCCCATGCCCCACCGTCAAGCTCGACAATCGAGCGGCAGCCCGGGAGGCCACCGAGCATTTGATCGCCCTGGGGCATCGTCGAATCGGCATGATTAAAGGGCCTCGTCGCAGCCCTTTGACCCGCGACCGTGAACAAGGCTACCAGGATGCGTTGAGCGCGGCGGGCATTCCGTTAGATGAGAGCCTGCTTTGTCCTGGCGATTTCACGCCACTTTCTGGCTATCAGGCGGCTGAAACGCTTATTGCTTTAGCGGAGCGCCCCTCCGCCATTTTTTGTGAAAGCGATGAAATGGCCATAGGCGCTATAAGCCGTATCAAAGAAGCAGGCCTGCAGATCCCAGAGGATATTTCGGTGGCGGGTTTTGATGATATTGCGTTTGCTTCTTACAGCGACCCGCCGCTGACGACGATTGCCCAACCGGCGGAAGCGTTCGGACGCGAAGCCGTTGCGATGTTGATCGAGGTTCTGGAAGGGAGGCAAGTAGACAATTTGGTGCTGCCTTATACCCTGGTCTCAAGAGCCAGTACTGCAACATGCCGACCTTAGGCGACTTTCTTTCGCGCCCTAAGTGCATACAATAAGTGGGGCTTTCTCGAAAAGCCTCTCAACTGCTGTCCACGCACATCATAAAAATAGCTAAAAAAGGATCTACCATGACGCTGACACGCTCAATGGCTCGTTTAACCGCTGGCTTGGCCGGTGCGGCCCTGCTAACCGCCTCACTTTCTGCACAAGCACGCGAACTCTCGGTTTCTACGGTTTTGTCTGACGCTTTCCCCTGGGGTCAGGCGGCGGAGAAGTGGGCCGAACTCGTTGAGGAGCGTAGCGACGGTGAGTTAACGCTGCGCGTTTACCCCAACTCTCAATTGGTTTCCGGTGACCAAACCCGTGAATTTTCTGCTATGCGCTCCGGTCTGATCGACGCCGCGGTGGGTTCGACCATCAACTGGTCGCCCCAGGTGCCAGAACTTAATTTGTTCTCTTTACCGTTCTTCATTCCTGATGAAGCCGCCGTTGATGCGGTTACCGGTGGTGAAGCGGGAGAGTTGGTTTTTGAAGCAATTGAATCTCGTGGCGTTATCCCGTTAGCCTGGGGTGAAAACGGTTTCCGCCAGGTTTCCAATTCTCGCGGGCCGATTAGCCAGCCAGATGACTTGGACGGCCTGAAAATCCGCGTTGTTGGCTCTCCGCTGTTCCAGGATACCTTCTCGGCTCTCGGCGCCGACCCCACCCAAATGAGCTGGACGGACGCTCAGCCCGCGCTGACCACCGGCGCAGTAGATGGCCAGGAAAATCCGCTTTCGGTGTTTGATGTGGCGCGCATTGATCAAGTTGGCCAGGAGCATTTAACGCTTTGGAACTACATGAATGACCCGCTGATTTTTGCGGTCAATCAGCAGGTATGGCAAACATTGAGCGAAGAGCATCAAACCCTGCTGCGCGAAACCGCGGTAGAAGCCGGTGAGTGGGAAATCGCCATGACTCGTGAAGAGGAGGGCGAGCGTCTTGCGGCGATTAAAGAGCGCGGTGTCACAGTAACCGAGCTTTCCGATGAGCAGTATCAGGCGTTTGTCGATGCCACCCAGTCTGTTTATGAAAAATGGGCGCCGCGGATTGGCGAAGAAGTGGTAGACGCCGCACAAGCCGCTATCGACGCGCGCTAACTACCTTTGATGTTCAAACTCCCGGCCTTTAAAGCTGGGAGTTTTTTGCTGTGAGGCTGCCATGAAAGGCTTTCCTGATGCGCGCCCTGAGCGCTGGCTGGGCGCGCTGGCATTAATCATTATCTCTTTGATTAGTCTTGGTAATGTGATTACTCGCTACTTAACCGGCGGCTCTTTTTCATTTACCGAAGAGTTTTCTGTGTTTTTGTTGGTGGTGCTGACCTTTGCGGGTGCCTCGGTGGCGCTGCGGCGTAACCGCCATATTCGTATTGGCTTTTTGGAACGGGCATTGCCGCCCAAGTACCGCCGCGCGCTGATTTTATTTCAAGCGCTTTGTGGTTTCACCGTGCTGGGTTTGATCACCTGGTACGGCGGCAAGATGGCTTGGCAAGAGTATCAGTGGGAGTCGCTGTCACCTGGGCTTGGCTTGCCTCAGTGGTGGTATTTAGTCTGGCTGCCCGTGCTTTCTGCAGCCATGGTGTGGCGCTTATGCCAGCAAACCGCGGATCGTTTAACGGGGAGGCTCACCGATGAGCCCTGATGTGTGGATGATTCTGGCGTTTGCGGGACTGCTGATAGCGGGGGTGCCGGTAGCGTTTTCACTGGCGCTCTCCGGGGCCGTTGGCATCGTGCTGGGTTTGTCACCGGACATGCTCGCAACGATGGGTACCAATACCTACAACAGTATTGCCAAGTACCCCTTGATTGCGATTCCGCTGTTTATCTTAACCGGGCTTATTTTTGAGCGCTCTGGAGTGGCGCTGCGGTTAGTGCGTTTTGCCCAGGCGCTGATTGGCCCGCGCCACGGTGGTCTGGCGTTGGTGGCGGTGCTGGTGTGTATGATCATGGGCGGTATGAGCGGCTCAGGCCCTGCTGATGCGGCGGCGGTTGCGATGGTGATGCTGCCGAGTATGACTAAAGCGGGCTACCCCAAGCCGTTTTCCGCCACGCTGATTGCCGCATCGGCATCTACCGCCATTCTCATTCCCCCTTCGGTGGCACTGATTCTCTACTCGATTGTGGTGCCGGGCGTCGATTTACGCGCACTTTTCGCAGCGGGGTTGTTTCCCGGTATTCTGGCCGGGCTGGCGCTACTGGTGCCCGCTATGCTCGTTTCCAAACGCTACGGTTGGGAGGGCGGCACACCTAAAGAGGGGGCTGAAAGGCTAAGTGTGCGCTCCACTTTTAAACAGGCGATACCGGCGCTGTTTGCACCGGTGCTGATTTTGGGTGGTTTGCGTTCAGGGCTGTTTACACCCACCGAGGCGGCCGTGGTAGCCGTTGCCTATGGTGCGATTGTCGGTCTTTTTCTAACCCGCGAGCTGTCGCTGCGCGATTTATGGGAGCTATTGGGTGAGGCGGCGATTATTTCCGGCGTAGTCATGCTGATTATCGCTCTGGCGGGGATTTTTGCCTGGGCCGGCACCATGCTGGGCACCTTCCGCCACTTGGCTGAGTGGATCATTAGCCTGACAGGTAACGGCGTGCTGCTGCTAATCCTGGTAATGCTGGCGGTGCTGGTCGCGGGGATGCTGTTGGATGCGATCTCTATTTATCTGATCATGATGCCGATTTTGATCCCCGTAATGCAGCATTTTGAGTGGAACCCGGTGTGGTTTGGGATTCTATTGGCGATGAATATTGCCATTGGCCAATTTACCCCGCCGGTGGCGGTGAATTTGATGGTGACCACCGAAGTGGCCAAAATTCGTTTAGAGCAGACCATCGGATGGGCGCTGTTATTTGTCGTTGCAATGGGCTGTGCGCTAGCGCTGGTGGCAATCTTCCCCGCTATCGCGCTGTGGCTGCCGCGCGTTTTGGGCTATAACGTTGATTAATTTTGCTTACCCTTTTGCTTACCCTATGCAAAAGCGGTATAGCAGTTAACGCTCCCTAAACGATGAAGACCGCTACACTGAGTATTAGACGACTGCGAAATTCATTATTTAGCGTATTACATTTCGCTAATTAGGTTTTTTTCGCTAAAGTAGTGTTAGCAGGCAGCCATGGCTCGCCTGTAACCGTTTGTCTTGAAAATAGAATGTCTTAAAAACGTTTTGGGTCAAGGGTACCTGAGGGAACGGTTCATCAGGTGAGACCAAAGCGCGCGATGCTCGTAACATCAAATACGCTCATAACATCAATACAAAGAGGTGTGTTCATGAAACGCCATGTATTTTCCACTACTGCCTTCTCCGGTGCGCTACTTGCCGCCGCTGCCTTCGCCTCACCAGCAATGGCACAGGATGACGAGCAATTCATCACCATCGGCACCGGTGGCCAAACCGGCGTTTACTACGTCGTGGGTCAGTCGATCTGCCGTTTGGTAAATCGTCTCGAAGACAGCGATATTAAGTGTAATGCTCCTTCTACCGGCGGCTCTGTTGCCAATATCAATGGCATTAAGTCTGGTGAGCTGGACATGGGTGTTGCTCAATCCGATGTTCAGTATCAAGCCTACAATGGTACTGGCAATTTTGAAGGCGAGCCCTACGAAGAGCTGCGTGCGGTATTCCGTGTCCACGGTGAGCCGTTGACGCTGCTTGCGCGGGCTGACTCTGGCATCGAGACGCTTGATGATTTGGAAGGCAAGCGCGTCAATATTGGTAATCCGGGTTCTGGCCAGCGCAACACCATGGAAGTGGTGATGGACGCCAAGGGCTGGACTGAAGATACCTTCTCTCTGGCATCTCAGCTTGATGCTGCCGAGCAGGCGGCGGCACTCGCTGATAATAACGTCGATGCCATGGTATACGTGGTAGGTCATCCCAATGGCTCCATTCAGGAAGCGACCACCACCGTTGAAGCTCGTCTGATTCCGTTGAACGACGAAGACATTCAAGGCATCGTCGATGAATATCCTTACTACTCCGCATCGGTCATTCCGGGTGGTCTGTATCGCGGCAATGATGAAGATGTCGAAACCTTCGGCGTGGCAGCGACCTTTGTCACCACCGCTGAGGCTGACGACGAAGTGATCTATCAGACCGTTAAGGCGGTTTTTGACAACTTCGATCGTTTCAAGCGTTTACATCCTGCCTTCGAGAATCTTGTGCCGGAAGAGATGGTGACTCAAGGTCTTTCCGCACCGTTGCACGATGGGGCAGCGCGTTATTACCGTGAACAAGGCTGGATTGAGTAATCCAAGGTCTAAGGTATTAATGCCTTAGTAAGAAATGCGCGGTTACCCAAGGGTGCCGCGCATTTTGGTTTAGAATGTTGATAGGGCGTTTAGAATGTTGATAGGGCATTTCGATATGGCAATGATGCGTCAATCGACTCGGAGCGGGGCAGGCAGATGACAGACGATAAGAACAGGCCTTCGGGAGATGGAGTAGACTTGGAGGATATGGTCGCCTCCAGCGACACTGGAGCCCGCAAGCCAGCCGGCATGCCTGGTAAGCTTTTGGTAAGCATTGCGGCAGTGTGGTCTCTTTTTCAATTGTGGATAGCATCGCCAATACCCTTCGTTCTTGGGTTTGGCGTATTTAGTGCCACTGAAGCCCGTTCTATTCACTTGGCCTTCGCGCTTTTTCTGGCGTATATGGCCTACCCAGCACTTAAGCGCTCTCCGCGCGACCGTGTTCCGATTCAGGATTGGGTGCTTGCAGCAGCGGCAGCGTTTTGTGGCGCTTACATGTTTATGTTTTACGAGCAGTTATCCCAGCGCCCCGGCGCGCCGATACTCCAGGACGTTATTATTGGTATAGCCGGGATACTGCTGCTGCTGGAGGCGACGCGTCGAGCGCTTGGCCCACCGTTAATGATTGTGGCCTCGGTTTTTCTTCTCTATAGCCTGGCTGGCCCTTGGATGCCGGGTATTCTTTCCCATGGTGGAGTGAGCCTTTTTGGCTTGATTAACCACCAGTGGTTGACGACTCAGGGGGTCTTCGGTATCGCCCTGGGGGTATCAACCAGCTTCGTGTTCCTGTTTGTGTTGTTCGGTGCCCTGCTCGATAAGGCTGGCGCTGGCAATTACTTTATCAAGGTGGCGTTCTCGTTACTGGGTCACTATCGCGGTGGGCCGGCAAAAGCTGCTGTGGTGGCCTCGGCCATGACCGGTCTGATTTCCGGCTCCTCGATTGCCAATGTGGTAACCACCGGTACTTTTACGGTGCCGATGATGAAACGCGTTGGGTTTTCCGCGGAAAAGGCGGGTGCTGTCGAAGTGGCATCATCGGTCAATGGTCAGATTATGCCTCCGGTTATGGGGGCGGCCGCTTTCTTGATGGTCGAGTATGTGGGTATCTCTTATGTTGAGGTGATTAAGCATGCCTTCCTGCCCGCGCTGATCTCCTATATTGCGTTGGTCTACATCGTTCACCTTGAGGCCCTCAAGGCCAATATGCAGGGGCTGCAAAGCAGTAACCCACCTAAGCCACTGGTCAATAAAGTGATCGGCTTTCTCGGTGGTTTGCTACTGATGATGGTCACCGCCCTGGCTGTTTATTACGGACTTGGCTGGCTCAAGCCGGTACTGGGGGATGCAACCCCCTGGGTGGTAGCTGTTGGACTTACGGTCATTTATATTGCCCTGCTCAAGTTGGCAGCCGGTTACCCCGAGCTCGAACTTGATGACCCTAATGAGCCGATCTATTCCCTGCCGCAAACTAAGCCGACGGTGCTGGTAGGTTTGCAATATATCCTGCCGGTCATTGTGCTGGTCTGGTGTCTAATGGTGGAGCGTTTGTCGCCGGGGCTGTCAGCTTTCTGGGCCACTGTTTTCATGATCTTTATCATTCTTACCCAGCGACCCATCACGTCAATCTTTCGCGGACGCAGCGATATGAGGGCTGATCTTCAGGAAGGCGTGATGGATCTTTGGAATGGCCTGGTCACCGGTGCCCGCAACATGATTGGCATCGGCATTGCTACAGCTACCGCCGGTATCATCGTCGGTGCCGTCTCCCAGACCGGGGTAGGGCTAGTGCTGGCCGAGGTGGTGGAAACACTGGCCATGGGCAACCTGATGCTCATCTTACTGCTTACCGCAGTGCTTAGCTTGATCCTCGGTATGGGGCTGCCTACGACAGCAAACTACATCGTCGTATCGGCACTATTGGCGCCGGTCATCGTCAACCTGGGCGCTGAAAATGGCTTACTGGTACCATTGATTGCGGTGCACCTATTCGTATTCTACTTCGGCATCATGGCCGACGTTACCCCGCCGGTGGGGCTGGCCTCCTTTGCGGCGGCGGCAGTCTCCGGTGGTGATCCCATTCGAACCGGTTTCCAGGCGTTCTATTACAGCCTTCGTACCGCGGCGCTGCCGTTTCTGTTTATCTTTAATACCGATCTGCTACTTATCGATGTGACCTTCCTTCAGGGGGTGCTGATCTTTGTGGTGTCGACCATCGCCATGCTGATTTTCGCCGCCGCGACCCAGGGCTTTATGATTACGCGCAACCGCTGGTATGAGTCTATCGTGCTGCTACTGATTGCGTTCACGCTGTTCCGGCCCGGTTTCTGGATGGATATGATTCATGACCCCTATGAATCCATCCCGCCCGCACAATTCGTCGAAGCGCTAGGTGATGTGGACGAAGACTCTACTTTGCGTTTGCAAATTGCGGGTCTTGATGATTATGGCGATCCCATGACCACTTACATGACGCTACCGGTACCGGAAGGCGAAACAGGGCAGGAGCGTCTCGATAACCTGGGCATGGAGCTCTTTATTGAGGATGGCAAGGCCACCGTTGATATGGTGACCTACGGTAGCCAAGCGGCAGAGCTCGGTTTCGATTTCGATCAAGAAATTATCGAGGTTCTGGCCCCCGTCGACCGTTGGACTAAGGAGCTAATGTGGATCCCTGCCTTCTTGGTCTTTGGGCTGATTGTATTGATGCAGCGTCGGCGTCGTGATAACACGCAAGCTGCTGCCACTGCATGAAGGAGAGTGCCATGTACAGCAAGATTATGTTACCTGTGGATCTTAACGAGGAGTCTTCCTGGTCAAAGGCGCTGCCCACAGCCCTGACGCTATGTCGCACTTTCGGCGCCTCGCTTCATGTACTCACGGTGCTGCCGGACTATCGTATGCCCATGGTGGGCTCCTACTTTCCCAAGGACTTCGCTAAAAAAGCACATGTGGCGATCAGCGATGCGCTTCATGAGTTCATTAAGACGAATGTGCCTGACGATATTCAGGTGCAAAGTGTCATTGTGGATGGCTCCCCATGGGAGGCCATCATCAAGGCTGGTAAGAAATTGGACGTCGACCTAATCGTCATGGCCTCCCACAATAAGCGGAAGTTTGTCGATTATGTTCTCGGCCCCAACGCCGAGCACGTGGTGCACCATGCCAAGATGTCGGTAATGATTGTGCGCTAAATAGTCAAAGCGTCACGTAAGAAAAACTAAAAACTCCGGGCAGCAGCTGCTCGGAGTTTTTTTATGGCTATTTATAGCGCTTTTTGACTACATCTGTTTTTGCTAACGCAGCAATTTAATTGGCGCTTTTCAGCTGTTTCGTGGATTTTTTGTACGCGTATATCAAAGTGCCACCCTACAGGAGCTTTGGTCAGCTACATTAAGAGTGTATTAATAAATAATGTTAAGCCATTAACTTGGTATTAATACCATCGGCGAGCACAAGCGTTGATGCGTTAGAGGTAAATCCTGAATCCAGGGTCTATATCAGGAACAACAGGAGTGATGCCATGAATGCGGCTACAACAAAAACAAATCACCATGCGGATCAGCCCAGCGTTAAAATTAGTATCAATAAGGTCGGATTGGATCGGCCAAGGGCGTGGTTGGCGGCTGGCGTAGAGGATTTTCGCCGGGCGACGGTAGTGAGCCTCTCTTATGGCATGTTTTGGGTGGGGTTGAGTATTGCTATTACCCTAGGTGCGTTCACGCTGGGGTATTGGTACTGGCTACTGCCGATGATTGCCGGGTTTATGTTTATTGGCCCATTGGTAGCCGTTGGTTCTTATGGGATCAGCCGGGCATTAGAGCGAGGGCAGGTGCCTAATCTAGGCGATGCGTTTGGCAGTTGGAAGCCCCATGCCGGTCAGTTGGCGATGATGGGCGTCATGATGATGATTTTCTTCCTTGCCTGGATTCGTTTGGCTACGCTGCTGTTCGCGCTCTTTTTCGGTTTTGAAGTGCCTAGCCCCGCTTCGCTCTATACGGCGCTGCTAACCACCTCAGAAGGCTTGGGTATGTTGGCAGTGGGTACAGTCGCCGGCGGGATTTTAGCTTTTGGCGCCTTCGCCATCAGCGTTGTAGCGATTCCCACCCTGATGGATCAAGATCTAACCTTTATGGAAGGTATAGAAGCGAGCGTACGCTGTGTCGCGCGTAATTTTCGTGTGATGCTGTTATGGGCGGTGATTCTTACCCTGTGTGTGTTGGTGGGGGTGATGACGTTCTATATTGGTTTGGCGCTGATCTTGCCAGTATTAGGCCACGCCAGCTGGCACGCTTATGAAGAGTTAGTGCGCTTTGAACCCTTTGAGAAGATTAAATCGTAACTCAACGGTAAACACTTAATAACGCTTCAGTGACGAAAAAAACAGTATTTGCCCTGACCTAATCAAGGAGATGGCGTAATCTTTACGCTATCTTCTTTCGTTGTTCCTGGGTGAGGTAGCCTGCGAGCGATCCTGTGTGAGGTGTTTACTGTGAAAGCGTTGTTAATGGGGTGGGTCGTGCTGATGTTCAGCACTCCCCTGGCGGGGCTTGCGGAATCAACTGGTAAGCTAGACGTGCCTGACGGGCCCGTTATTTTGACGGTCAGCGGTAATATTGACCATACGAACGTTGGGAGTGAGGCTCAGTTTGACCGGGCCATGTTAGCGGCTTTGCCACAGCACGAGTTTGAGACCAGCACGCCTTGGACAGAGGGCAGTAGCTACTACAGTGGCCCTTTAATGCGTGATTTGCTGGCGTTATTAAGCCCAGAGTGTGAGGTGGTTCACGTTTCCGCGCTGAACGGCTATGAAGCCGAAATTCCGGTCAGTGATTTTAATGATTATGATGTTATCTTAGCTATAGCAAAGGATGGTGAGGCGATACCCATTCGCGAATATGGCCCTTTATGGGTGCTTTATCCCTTCGATCAAGATGAAACGCTATTAAGCGAACAAATACGCTTTAGAGCGGTATGGCAGGTTATGCATATTAATGTTCTCTAGCGCTTCTAATGCACAGGCCTCAAGCCTACTACGTTATCCTCGTCGTTTTAAGCTCGTTGCGATTGTTGCGGTGTTACTGTTCGCTGCGGCACTGGTCGTTGCCACCCTAGCTGCTTGGCGGCAGGAAAATCTCACTCAAAGCTTGCGGGAAGACACCGCTTGGGTTGTCTATAAACTGGATCGAGATGCGGTACAGCTACTCAACCATTTGTTGGCAGTGACTCGGAAGCCGTTATCACCGCAGGCCCACGATGAGCTAAATCTTCGCTTTGAGTTGCTCTATAGCCGTATAACGCTGCTTAACGACGGCGAAGTCAGCAACCTCATGCAACAGATTGATGCTGCCCGTGAGCTATTAGGCCAAATTCAGCAGCAGCTTGATGTGCTAGACATCATGTTTGAACCCTTTGGCGTGCTTGATCAATTACCTGTAGCTGCGCTAGAAGATGAACTACAGGAACTAACACGGCTAACAGAACGTTTGGTTATCGCGATTAACGGATATTTAGCAGAGTCTGCTACTGAAGAGCGTGCTCAACTCAGTCTGCTTTATAAGCTACTCATGGGTCTGATTATTGGCATGAGCTTAGCCGCCTTTCTGGTGATTGTCTTTTTGGTGCGTGAAATGCGCGAGAGCACGGCGATAAGGCGGAATCAGGAGAAGCTTGGCCGACAGTTGGAAGTCACCGCCAAACAGGCTCAGGCGGCGAATCAAGCCAAGTCAGACTTTTTAGCGATGGTCAGCCATGAAATTCGCACGCCGCTGAACGGCGTTATCGGCATGAGTGAGCTACTGCGTGAATCAGCGAGCCCGGCGCAAGTAGAAGATTACGCCAATACGATTCACGATAGCGCCAATCAATTGTTGGCCATGATCAATGAGATCCTCGATTTCTCAAAAATCGAAGCAGGGCACTTAACCCTTGAAACATCGCCCACGGAACTCAAGCCGCTGGTCGATAGTGTGGTGGTTCTATTTGCGCCCCGAGCCAAAATGAAAGGATTAGCGCTGAAGGTTAATGTAGATGCGCTGGTACCCGCGTGGGTGCTGGTCGATGCAGGTCGATTGCGGCAAATTTTGCTTAATCTTATTGCTAATGCGATCAAGTTCACCGATCAAGGCGAAGTCAGCATACAAGTCTCCTCCACCGTGGAGCACTTACTGTTTGAGATTAGCGACACGGGGTGTGGTCTAAGCGAAGAGCAACAGCAACGCCTTTTTGAGCCTTTTCAGCAGGCTGATGAATCAGTGGCACGTCGGTTTGGCGGCACGGGGCTAGGACTAGCAATTTGCAAGCGGTTAAGCGAAGCCATGCAAGGGCGTTTAGGGGTAAAAAGTCAGTTAGGTCAAGGTAGCACCTTCTGGTGCGAGTTACCCTTGATCACCGCTGACCCTATCACCACATCGCTGCCCCCAGCGCCCAAACGGGATTTTACCGGCACCACGCTATTGCTAGTAGAGGATAACGCCGTAAACCGCAAAGTCGCGATGGGCCTATTGGCACGCTTGGGTTGCGATATAATCTGGGCCGAGAGTGGTCATGATGCCTTGGCCATGGCCCAGACGCAGCAGGTGCATCTGATCTTTATGGACATCCAATTGCCTGATATGGATGGGTTAACTGTGACTAGGCGTTTGCGTGAACAAGGTGGGTGGTTAGCCAGTGTGCCGATCGTCGCTATGACGGCCGGTGGCGCCGAAGATGACCGTAAACGCTGCTTGGCTGCGGGTATGGATGATTACATCACCAAGCCACTGTCGCTCTCGGCATTAAGTAATGTACTGGCGTTGCAGCTTTTTGCGACCCCGGAGGCATCTTTAAAGGCGTTAACGGTATCTCCGACGCTAACCGGAGAGCAGTCGTTGCTAAATGGCGACACTCTTCGCATGTTGAAGACAACGCTAGGCGAAGCGAGCATGATTCAGCTAATCATGCTTTACCACCAGCAAGTCAGTGATTACTCCGCTCAACTGGCTTCTTGCTTGGCTGCAACTCCATTAACGTCAGAACAGGAGCAGCAGATCGCTCGGCTCGCCCACCAGTTGCGTGGCGAGTCATTGAGTATGGGGGCCGACCAGCTTGCCGAGCTGGCAAAGCAGCTTGAGCTATTAGCCAAAACCCAGCGGGCCACATCAGAGCAGCTTGATGAAGCGTTCAGCACGTTAAGGCTTGCAGCGGCGCATACGCATTCCGCGCTGGAGAGGTGGAGCCGTGACCACTTATCAAGTTAAACAAGGTGTTACCACAGCGGCCAGTGAGCAGACCAATCCTTGCCGGGCTGCTGAGGAGCTAGCAGGCGCCTTGCGCCACGAACACTTGGGGTTTGTACTGTTCTTCTGCAGCGCGGAGTATGATTTAGACGCCCTGGCGGATGCATTGGAAAGTAGCTTCCCCACCACGCCGCTAAGTGGCTGTACCACCGCTGGGGAAATAACCCCTGAAGGCTATGATCGCGGTTCTATCGTGGCGATAGGGTTTGATCGCCGTTTGTTTGCCATTGAAACGGCCCTGATCGACGACCTTAACCATTTTGAGTTGGCCGACGCTCAGCCGCTGGTCGATACGCTATTGGAGCGTTGTCGCCAACAAGCCATCGCACCGATCAACGAGCACAGCTTTGCTTTGACCTTATTGGATGGCTTATCCAGCCGTGAAGAGCAAGTGCTCGCCACTTTGGATGCCGCGCTAGGGCGTATCCCCAGTTTTGGTGGTTCAGCAGGCGACGATAATCACCTTAGCCATACCCATGTGTATACCGCAGGACGTTTTCATACCCGAGCGGCGGTAGTCGTGATGATTAACACGCGACTACCCTTTGAAGTGTTTTCGACCCACCATTTGATTCCATTGGCTCATAAGCTTGTAGTCACCGAGGCTGACCGTGAGCAGCGGCGAGTGATAGAGCTCAATGGTTTGCCTGCCGCCCAGGTGTATGCTGAGTTAGTCGGTGTGACTCCAGAGCGGCTGAGTGCCGCCGTTTTCGCCCACCACCCATTGGCGGTACGCATCGGCGGGCAGCACTATGTGCGCTCAATCCAGGGTGTCAATAACGACGGTAGTTTGAGCTTTTACTGCGCAGTGGAAAACGGCATTGTATTAACTGCCATGCAGCCAACACCGCTACTGGATGACTTGAAAGTGATGCTTGCGGGAGTTAGTGCAAGGCTTGGGACGCCGAGTATGATTATTGGCTGCGACTGCTTTCTGCGCAGGATGGAGCTCGAAGCACTGAAGCAACTGGATCAGGCGTCACAACTGCTGCGCCTAGCAGGCGTGGTGGGGTTCAATACCTATGGCGAACAGCATCACGGCATGCATGTGAATCAAACGTTTACGGGGGTGGCGTTTGGATCTCTTCCAGCTAACCATAAACACTGACACGGCAGATGCCGCAGCGCTGCGGGAAGATAACCGCCGCCTCCGTAAAGTGTGCCAAGCGCTGATGGAACGGGTGGAAACGGAAAGCGGTGCCGACCCCGCGCCCTATGCCGCGTTCGAGCGCTCGGTGTTACTTGCCGAACAGGTACGTGAGCGGACCGACGCGCTGCACCGCACCTTAGATGAGCTAAGCCAAGTCAATACACGCCTACTGGCCGCGAAAGCCGAAGCGGAAGCCGCGAACCTATCCAAAACGAAATTCCTGGCGGCGGTCAGCCACGACCTTCTGCAGCCACTCAACGCCGCTCGGCTGTTTGCCAGCGCGTTAGAAACCCACTCGCTTCCTGACGCCTCACAGGCTCTGGTCGGCCATATTGGTCGCTCGCTGAAGGATGTAGAAGGCTTGATAGGCACGCTGGTGGATATCTCGCGCTTGGATGCTGGCGTACTTCATGCCGATAAAGCGCCCTTCGCGGTGAGCACCCTATTAGATGCGCTAGCCGAGGAGTATCGCCAAGTGGCCGGGGTGCGTGGGTTGGCACTGCACTACGTGCCTTCCAGTGCGGTGGTCGAATCGGATCTGGCGTTGCTTGCACGAGTGATCCGCAACTTCTTAAGCAATGCGGTGCGCTACACCGAGCAGGGTCGCGTGCTGCTGGGGTGTCGGCGGCGGCGGCATGGGTTGGAAATCACGGTGGGCGATACTGGCCCTGGGATTCCCGAGCAGCAGCGGGAAGCAATCTTTCTCGAATTTCGCCGCGCTAACCAGCCCAACGGTGCTCATAGCCGCGGCTTGGGGCTGGGACTGGCCATCGTCGACCGTATCAGCGCCATGCTGGAGCAGCCGATTTCGCTCGCCTCTCGCCCTGGCGCGGGCGCGCTATTTTCGATCACCGTGCCCTACGCAACCGCGGCGACCCCCGCAGGGCAAAGCACTCACAACACGCCATTGCTTGATGATACAGAGAATCCGTTAAGCGGCTGTGTCATTTGGGTGATTGATGATGACCTGGCAATTATAGAAGGCATGCAGGCACTGCTGGGCAGTTGGGGGTGTCGGGTACGCGCCGCCGCCACTGCGAGCGCGTTGGAGGCCGCTAGCGACGGTGAACGCCCAGCAGTGCTACTGGTGGATTACCATTTGGGCGATCACCGCGAAACCGGTATTGAGTTGGCCGCGCGACTGCAGCGCCGTTATCCAGGCCTGGCAGCGGTAGTGATTACTGCCAATCACGAGGCGGAGATTAAGCGCGCAACCCGCGAAGCAGACATGCACTGCTTGCTCAAACCCCTAAAGCCCCTGCGGTTGCGCATGCTGCTGGGCACACTACTCAATAAGGCCTAACGGATGTCGCTTAGCGAGTGCGATTGGCCCGGTGAAAGCTTAGATCCTCCTCACCTGCGATAACAATGGCGTGAACCCGGCTCGTGGCATTTAACTTGCGCAGAATTGCCGAGACATGGGTCTTAACGGTGGTTTCGGCAATCAACAACTCCCGGGCGATATGCTTGTTCGACATGCCTGTCGTCATGCAAGCCAACACCTCTAACTGCTTATCGGTTAAGCGTGCTAAACGCTCGCTGTTCGAAGAAGCATTAATGGCGGAGGGGGGCGAAGAGGCGCGTGGTGCGGGGCGACGCATGACGTCGGGCGGTAGGTAGAGCTGGCCTTCAAGAATCTGCGTTAACGCGGCCAGCAGCGTTTCCCGGGGCGTGGACTTAGGAATATAGCCCACCGCGCCCAGGGTAATGGCATCAAGCACTAGTTGGCGCTCTTGATGCGCAGATACAATGGCCACCGGCAGCGAGGGAAATTCCTCGCGCAGCCGTGTTAGTCCCTCTAGCCCCTCCGCATCCGGTAGGCTTAAATCCAGCAGCAGTAGATCTAACTCAACGTTCGCTTCAATCAGCGCTATCGCATCAGCGAGGCTCTCCGCTTCCAATAGCTGGCTACCTGCCAAGCCCCCGCTAATCACGGTTTGTAGCGCATCGCGGAAAAGCGGATGGTCATCCGCCACCAACAGGGAATACATGGCGTCTCCTACCAAGGGATGAGGGCTAATCCTGCCATCGGGCTATATCGCCATTTGCTTTAGTGAACAACACTGTCCATGCACCTTTAATAATCATAATACGCAGGAGCAATACAATGATCTACGCCAACCCTGGTGATACCGGTTCTGTGGTGTCATTTGAAAAACGTTACGGCAACTATATCGGCGGCGAGTTTGTTGCCCCGGTGAAAGGCCAATACTTCGATAATATTAGTCCCGTGAATGGTCACGTCTTCTGTGAAATCCCTCGCTCAACGGCAGAAGATATCGATAAAGCGCTGGACGCGGCCCACAAAGCGGCACCTGCCTGGGGGAAAACCTCCGTTCAAGAGCGTAGCAATATTCTGCTGAAAATTGCTGACCGCATTGAGCAAAACCTTGAAGCCCTCGCGGTGGCTGAAACCTGGGATAACGGCAAAGCCGTACGTGAAACCCTGAACGCCGATATTCCACTAGCCGTTGACCATTTCCGCTACTTTGCGGGCTGCTTGCGTTCGCAAGAGGGCACCGCGGCGGATATCGATGCTAACACCGTCTCCTACCACTTCCATGAGCCATTGGGCGTGGTGGGGCAAATTATTCCCTGGAACTTCCCGATCCTTATGGCCGCCTGGAAGCTGGCGCCTGCACTGGCGGCGGGTAACTGCGTGGTCTTGAAGCCAGCGGAACAAACCCCTGCGTCGATTTTGAAAGTGATGGAAGTGATTGGTGATCTGCTGCCACCTGGCGTGCTCAATATCGTCAACGGCTTTGGTGCCGAGGCAGGACAAGCGTTGGCGAGCAGCAAGCGCATCGCCAAAATCGCCTTTACCGGCTCTACCCCCGTGGGCTCGCATATTCTGAAGTGCGCGGCGGAAAATATTATCCCATCCACCGTAGAGCTAGGCGGCAAGTCCCCCAATATCTACTTCGCCGACATCATGAACGCCGAACCGACCTTTATTGATAAAGCGGTCGAAGGCTTAGTGCTGGCGTTCTTTAACCAGGGCGAAGTGTGTACTTGCCCCTCTCGCGCGCTGATCCAGGAGAGCATGTACGACCAATTCATGGCCAAGGTGATCGAGCGCACCCAAACCATCAAGCGCGGTAACCCCCTGGATACCGATGTTCAGGTGGGTGCCCAGGCTTCCCAAGAGCAGTTCGATAAGATCATGTCGTACATGGATATCGCCCGGGATGAAGGTGCGGAGTTCCTCACCGGCGGCAATAAAGAGACCATGGACGACAGCATCAACGATGGTTACTACATTCAGCCCACGCTGCTGAAGGGTAACAACCAGATGCGTGTCTTCCAGGAAGAAATCTTTGGCCCGGTCGTGGCAGTCACTACCTTCAAGGATGAAGAGGAAGCCCTGGCGATTGCCAACGACACCGAGTTCGGCCTGGGCGCAGGCGTGTGGAGCCGTGATATCAACGTCGCCTTCCGCATGGGCCGTGGCATCCAAGCCGGGCGCGTTTGGACCAACTGTTACCACCAGTATCCCGCCCATGCAGCCTTTGGTGGTTACAAGAAATCTGGCGTTGGCCGGGAAACTCACAAAGTCGCCCTCGAACACTATCAGCAAACCAAAAACCTGCTGGTCAGCTACGACATCAACCCGCTGGGCTTCTTCTAAGCTGCCCCGTTTTTCTATGTATAGCTAGCCACACCGCCCGGCATCAGCCGGGCGGGATTGTCAGTCCCCCTGACGCTGACTCTACCGATAAGAGCCGTTTTTAAATGGCCGTATCGAAAACTATTAGGAGTTGCATCATGGATAGCACAATGCGCGCGGCGGTCGTTCGTGAGTTTGGCCAGCCGTTGGTTATAGAAGAAGTCGACGTACCTCGCCCTAAGCAGGGCGAAGTGTTGATGAAAGTGGCCGCCTCTGGGGTTTGCCATACTGATTTACACGCTGCCCATGGCGATTGGCCGGTAAAACCCTCGCCACCGTTTATTCCAGGGCACGAAGGCGTTGGGCATATCGTGGCGGTGGGTGAAGGCGTGACCCATGTCAAAGAGGGTGATCGTATCGGTGTGCCCTGGCTCTACTCGGCCTGCGGCTATTGCGAGCACTGTTTAGGCGGTTGGGAGACGCTGTGCGAGTCCCAGCAGAATACCGGCTACAGTGTTAACGGCGGGTTCGCGGACTACACCTTAGCGGATGCAGGCTATGTAGGACGCTTGCCAGATGCCGTTGATTTTATCGAAATCGCCCCGGTGCTGTGTGCCGGCGTAACGGTTTATAAGGGCCTAAAGATGACCGATACCCGCCCCGGTCAGTGGGTGGTGATTTCGGGTATTGGTGGCCTGGGCCATATGGCGGTGCAGTACGCTAAAGCCATGGGCCTGAACGTTGCTGCAGTGGACATTGATGACGGCAAGCTAGCCTTGGCCGAGCGCTTGGGTGCCACGGTAACCGTCAACGCTATGAAAACCGACCCAGCGGCGTACCTGAAGAAAACCATTGGTGGTGCTCACGGGGCCTTGGTGACAGCGGTGTCGCCGAAGGCGTTTGATCAAGCGCAGAATATGCTACGCCGCGGCGGCACACTGGTGCTTAATGGCCTACCACCGGGAGACTTCCCGCTGCCAATCTTTAGCACAGTGCTCAATGGCATTACCATACGTGGCTCTATCGTTGGCACGCGCAGTGACCTGCAGGAAGCGTTGGATTTCGCTGCCGAAGGCAAGGTTAAGGCCACGGTCGCAACCGATACGCTGGATAATATCAACGATGTCTTCCAGCGCATGATCGACGGCAAGATCGAAGGCCGCATCGTGTTGGACATGGCGAGCTAACAGCCAGCCAGTGGATGTTGCACCAGGGGGAGAAGACTCCCCCTTTTTAATCTCGAACTTGTCACTGAACAGTCGCTATTTAATCCTTTCCGCTTTCCATCAGCTCAGCCAACGGCGTGCCATACGCTCGGCGTGGGCAAGGTTGCTGGTGACAGCTAATTTACCTGCTTCGCGCTTAATGCCCGCGCGTTTGATTTTCAGTGCCATGCGAGGCGGTAATCCTACAAACATCACCCCTACGTTATGCTCGCCCAGCTCGCGGCGCAGCGTATCCAACGCCACCATGGCGGTGGTATCCAGGCTGGGCACATCGCGCATATCCAGCACAACTATCCGTACGCTGTGATCAATCATTCTGAGTGTGGCAATGGCCTTTTCTGCGGCGCCAAAAAACAGCGGGCCACTGATTTTATACAGCGCCACTTCCGGCGGGAAGCTTTCGCCGGTATCGGGTGCGGCCAAGCGTTGGGTATGAGTCAACTGTGCCATACGACGTATAAACAGCGCGGCGGCTAGGCCAATACCCACGGCCACCGCAATCACCATGTCAAAAATCACTGTTAGCGCAAAGCAGATCACCAGCACTGATACATCGCTGGCGGGGGCGCTTTTTAGCGTATGCACAAAGTGGCGCGCCTCGCTCATGTTCCAGGCAATGATAAACAGTAGGGCGGCCAGAGCGGCCATGGGTACATATCCCAGTACTCCCGCGAGCACAACCACGGCAAGTAGTACCACTACGGAATGCACCACCGCAGCGACAGGTGAAAAGGCACCGCTTTTGATATTGGTCGCGGTGCGGGCAAGGGCCGCTGTGGCGGTAATGCCGCCGAAGAAGGGCACCACCATATTGCCCAGCCCCTGGCCAATTAGCTCTGCATTGGGATCATGGCGGGTACGAGTTAAGCCATCTGCCACCACGGCACACAGCAGTGACTCAATGGCCGCCAGCAGTGCAATCGCCAATGCCGGGCCAAGCAGCGCCTGAATCAGTGCAAAGTTGATCTCAAGTGGGGTGCCATCTGCGCCGGGAAAATGCCACGGCGCGGTGAAGCTAGGCGCAAAGGGGGGGATTCCACTGCCGCTCTCACCTTCGAACTCCCAGCTAAACCGTGAAGCGATGGTATCGACTTCAACACCACCCATCAGCAATAGCGCAGCCGCTACCGTGCCCACCGCCAAACCTACCAGCGGGGCAGGTACAGGCGTATTCAGGCGGGGCCAGATTAACAGCGTCGCCAGGGTGATAAGCCCAACACTGATCTCTGCTGGTGAAAGTGTGGGTAGCGCCTGGCCAATCAGCATTAGGTTCTGCAGGGTGCTGTCGCCAAGCTCGACCCCGGATAAACCGAGAAAGTCAGGTAGTTGCAACAGCGCAATCACCACGCCAATGCCCGCCGTAAAGCCGAGAATGACCGGGTAGGGCACGTACTGAATCAGGCTTCCCAGCCGCGAAAGCCCCAGCGCGACTAAAATAGCGCCCGCCATGAGCGTGGCAATCAGCAGCCCACCCAGGCCGTGGTTGGCCACGATGGGAAACAGAATCACCACAAATGCGGCGGTGGGGCCGGAGATATTAAACCGCGAACCGCCGGTTAAGGCGATCACCGCGCCTGCCACGATGGCAGTGTATAGCCCGTGCTGAGGTGGCACGCCAGTAGCGATGGCCAGCGCCATGGAAAGCGGTACCGCCACCACACCAATCGTCAGCCCCGCCATTACATCCCGCTTGAATTTGGCCAGCGTATACCCTTCACGCCAGGCGTTAACCAACGCGCGGCCAGGCATCGGGAAAACGTATCCTGAAGATTGATGGACACGGGACATAGGGTCTGCCTCCTAAAAATAGGGAAAACAAGCCATTACGCTACGCCTGCGGTGAAATTTGCACAACAAGTCGTTAGTCGCGGAGTCGTTCGCGCATAAAAAAATCCCAGCCGCTTGGCTGGGATTTTTTTAGGCTAAGCGCAGATGCTTATTTATATCTGCGAGTCTTCAGGCGGTTCGCCGATGGTGCCAGGCATCGCCTGCACATGGCCCATCTGCTCACCGGCCAAGGTGAGGAAGTGTAAGTGGCGCTCATACTCAGCTACTAAATCACCAATCACCTGACCACGGGTGTAGCCGTTTAGGTCTTTCTCTTGACCCCCTTCCGCCAAGTAGACATCCAGACGTACATAGAAGTCGTCATCGGCCG
The DNA here is from genome assembly GCF_020595105.1 of Halomonas sp. FeN2. Taxonomy (NCBI): domain Bacteria; kingdom Pseudomonadati; phylum Pseudomonadota; class Gammaproteobacteria; order Oceanospirillales; family Halomonadaceae; genus Halomonas; species Halomonas sp. FeN2. The sequence goes on along the minus strand of NZ_CP074200.1, from coordinate 1,257,606 downwards.
GGATGAAGCTTGGTGTGCGCATGCGGTGTGGGCAGACCTGATAGACAAAGCTGGTGGCTTCGCCGAAGTCGACCTGAAGGGTCAAGTTCGGCAGCGCCTCGCCCTCAACGTGCTCTTCGGTCACATTGGCGGTTTGGCCACGGCTTTCAAGCTCCTGAGCAAACTGCGTCATCGCTGGGCGAATGGAGTGCTCAATCGTCGCAGCGGCGCCCGCACGATTAGAGGTATCCAGGGCGCGATCCAGGCGCTCCCGCCAGTCTCCACCGGGCGCGCCACCAGCAATCATGCGGCGGGCATCGGCTTTTTTGCCTTCCAGTTTCAGCGCTTTATACATACCCACCATCACTGCGAAAATAACTAATGAGAAGGGCAGTGCGGTGATAACGACGGCACTCTGAAGCGCGTTCAAGCCACCGGCCATTAGAAGGGCGATAGTGATCAAGCCGATGACTGCTGACCAGAAAATACGCAGCTTTACCGGCGCATCGTGGTTCACGTCGCTCAAAATAGAGGTGAAGTTAGCCAGAACCAGCGCCCCTGAGTCCGCTGAGGTAATAAAGAAGACGATGCCCAGCACGGTGACAACTGCCGCGGTTAGGCCAACGTAAGGATAGTACTCAAGCAGTGTGTAGAGCGTGGTTTGCGGGGTGTTAAGGGCCTGCTCACCCAGCTCGGCCACACCTTGGTTGGCGACCAGCTCGATGCCGCTATTACCAAATACCGACATCCATACCATCATAAAGGCCAGCGGAATAAACAAGGCGCCTGCGACAAACTCACGAATGGTACGGCCACGGGAGATGCGGGCCAGGAAAAGGCCGACGAAGGGTGTCCAGGCAATCCACCAGCCCCAGAAGAAGACCGTCCACCACATCTTCCACTCTTGGGCGCCCTCATCGGCAAAGGCGTAGGTATCAAAGCTTGCACCGACAAAGCCGGACAGATAATCACCGGCGTTATTGACCACTTTATCCAGCAGTACCAGGGTGTCGCCGGAAAAGAGCACAAACAGCATCAGCGCCAATGCCAGCAGCATGTTGAACTCGGAGAGGCGGCGAATGCCTTTCTCAACCCCGGTCACCACAGAAATCGTTGCTAATACCACCACCAGTACGATCAAAATCACCTGCACGGTGAGCGTTTCCGGCACGCCGAACATATAGGTGAGGCCGTAGTTGAGCTGCATTACCCCGATACCCAGACTGGTAGCAATGCCGAACACGGTAGAAATAACCGCGGTAATGTCCACCGCGTTGCCAATGGGGCCGTGAATGCGCTTACCCAGTATCGGGTAGAGCGCGCTGCGGATTGCCAACGGCAGGCGGTGGCGGTAGCTAAAGTAGGCCAGCGCCATACCCATCAACACGTACAGCCCCCAGCCGGAGAGCCCCCAGTGCAGATAGGTTTGAACGACGGCGTTACGCATCGCAGCTTGGCTCTCCGGGGTTAAATCCGGCGGTGCCAAATAGTGGGCCACTGGCTCGGCAACGCTGAAAAACAGCAGGTCGATCCCAATACCCGCGGCAAACAGCATGGCTGACCAGGAGAGTAGCGAAAACTCGGGTCGTGAGTGATCGGGCCCTAGGCGAATACTGCCAAAGCGTGACATGCCAATAGCGACCACAAATGTCAGGTAGGCAACGATCGCCAGCATGTAGTACCAGCCAAAGGTTTTGCTGACCCAGGCAAGCCCGGCATCAAAAAAAGCGCCGGCTTGCTCGGTGAACAGCATCGTAAGCACTAAAAAGATAAGAATACCGGCCACGCTGCCGTGGAAAACCACGGGATTGAGGCGGTCTCGGGAGGGGAGGATGGGATTGTCTTTCGCCATGCAGGCGGACTCCTGTTGTTGAAAGATGAATTTTTATTTTGAATGAACGTTCAAATAAAATACGCGATTAACTGTTCCCCTTCAAGTTAACCTCCCCTATATGAGTTGAATTAGCGTGGAGTTAGCAGTCTGCTGATCAAGGCGCAGACACAAAAACGCCCGGAAAAACCGGGCGTTGGATCAAAGTTCGAGGCTAGGCCTGCGTTTATTCGCTATCAGCGCTCTCGTCACTATTACCCTCGTGATGACCACGTTTACCGTGCTTGCCGCGGTACTCTTCATGGGCTTCTTGCATGGCGTTGCGCAGTGCTTGTTGCTCTTCTTCTGTAAGAATCTCAGCTACCCGCTCGTGATGTTCTTCACGCAGTGCCTGCATGGCTTCGCGATGTTCAACGTGTGCTTCGTTAAGCTCAGCCTGTTTCTCTGCTGAGATATCTGCACGCTCGTACACTTCCTGGCGACGCTCCTCCATGCGCTCTTCCATGCGTTCGCGATCTGGGCCTTGGCCTTCATGGTCACCGTGGCTATGCGCTTGGGCGGTAAACGCTAATGGCATAATGGCGACAGCCAGCAGGGCAGGGGCAAACAGTTGGCGAAATGACAGTTTCCTAGCACTTGAAACGTTCATAAGTTTTCTCCTGATGAGTTGACGATCACAGTATCCATAGGCGGCGTGCAAAACGTTTGCACAGAGTGTGCAACAATCATGATCTTATTGGCTTGTTGCAGGTCGTAGTCGCTAGGTGAGGGGTCACTTAATTTTCAAGGAGAAGTATGATGTCGCGAACCGAGCAACTTCGCGTATGGCAGCAGCATTGCGCGTTTACCTCCCTCCGCCGCGTGACTGGCCTGGGGGCAATTGCCTTAATGCTTAGTGGCTGTAGCGCTGCCCAACACCTTAGCCAAGGTGAGCCCGCGATTGAAAGCAGTGTGCTGCGCGACCCCCAGCCTTTTACGCGCTTGGCACCTGTCACTTATACGCCGAAAGAGTGGCCCCAGGCGTTAGCAGCCGATGTTTATCTACCCGACGACTCGAACGGTGGGTTGCGACCTGCTGCCTTGGTGGTGCATGGCGGCGGCTGGCGTAATCGCACACCGGAAGATATGCAGGGCATCGCTGAACAGCTAGCTGGTCAGGGCTACGTAGCGGTGAATATTGAGTACCGTTTTGCGCCTGAATATCGCTTCCCTAGTCAGCTGCATGATTTGCAGCAGGCGATGACCTGGATTCACGCTAATGCCGACGAGTGGCAAGTGGATACAAACCGAATTGTAGGCGTTGGGTTTTCATCCGGTGCGCATTTGGTGAGCTTGCTGGCGGTGGCGGGAGCAGAAGGGCCGCTGGCCGAACCCTACGGCGGCGAGCAGAGCCGTTTGGCTGCAGTATTGGCTGGGGGACTACCCAGTGATTTACTCAAATTTGATGATGGGCGCTTAGTCGTCGACTTTATCGGCGGTACCCGCGCGGAAGAAAACGAAGCATATCGCCTAGCCTCACCCGCGCGGCAACTTACCCCACAGGCGCCACCGTTTTTTCTGTTTCACGGCAAGTGGGATCAACTGGTGCCGGTGGATCACGCTACGGACTTTTATCAAGCCCTGCAGGACAACAATATAGAGAGCGAGCTTTACCTGCAGCGCTGGCGTGGCCACATTACTAGCTTCCTGCTGCGTGGCGGCGCCATAGATGCGGGCATCGCGTTTCTTAATCGGCAGGTCAATCCTTACCCCTCCGGCTGATACTTATAGCCGACGCCATATACCGAACGAATGATTTCCAGTTCAGGCAGCGCTTCGTGGATCTTCTTGCGCAGCTTTTTGATGTGGCTGTCCACGGTGCGCTCCGAGACGATGCGGTTGTCGCGATACATATGATCCATTAACTGTTCGCGGCTGAAAATTCGCCCCGGCGCCTGCATCATCACCCGCAATAGCTGAAACTCTACTGCCGTTAGGCCTAAATCCTGCCCGTGGGCGAGCGCCTGCCAGCCATCTTCGTTTAATACCACCGCTGCGTTTTGCACCTCGGATGGGGCATCGGCCGCCGCTTGGCTACGGCGTAGCACCGCTTTCACTCGGGCGACAACTTCACGGGGGCTGAACGGCTTGCAGATATAATCATCGGCGCCCAGCTCCAACCCCAGCAATCGATCCACCTCTTCCACTTTGGCGGTGACCATAATGATCGCAATGGTAGGCCACTTTTGACGTATTTCCCGGCTTAGGGTGAGGCCATCTTTACCTGGCAGCATGATATCGAGTAGCACCAACGCAGGGGAGTGCTGCTCCAGCCAGGGTATCACCTCATCGCCATGGCCAAGGGTGGTTACCTCAAAACCGTGGGTGGTTAGGTAGTCCTCCATCAGGCGGGCAATTTTTGGTTCATCCTCGACAATCAGTAAAGAGGCGGCATGAGACATAGGGGTAGACTCGCTTAACAGTGAACGTGAAAGCAGGGCTTAACGGTTCTTGTAGTATCAGTTCTTGAAATATTAATCAGCAGCCAACAGCGGAAAACGCAGCGTCCAACGTAGCCCCCCTAGCGTTGAGATAGAGGGCGTTAGCGTTGCACCATGGGCATTGACCAGAGCGCTCGCAATGGAGAGCCCCAACCCGCTGCCGCCGCTGGCACGGCTGCGCGAGCCTTCCACGCGATAAAGCCGCTCGGTCAAGCGCGCCAACACATTTTCCGGCACGCCCGGCGTGCTGTCTTCCCAGATGACTACTGCCATTCCCTGCTGTGCGGTGAGCGTAACACGCAGCTCGCCCGGCGGTTGGGTGTAGGCGCAGCTGTTATCCAACAGGTTGTTCCAGAGCTGGCGCAGGCGTTGGGCATCGCCACGAATCATAATGCCAGGCTTGATCTGTTCGGTCAGCGTTAAACCGCTTTCGACTAACCAGCGGTCGGCGTCGGTCAGGCGGCTGGCAAGGCAGTCGCTAAGATCCATCGGCGCCAGTTGAATATCCAGCGCGCCTGCGTCGCTTTGCGATAGCAAGCGTAAATCTGCCACTAAGCGCTCTAGCTGCCCCACCTCTTGGGCGAGGGAGCTAAGGTTCTCTTGATTCAACGGGCGAATACCATCCTGCATGGCTTCGATCTCACCGCGCAGCACCGCCAGCGGTGTGCGAAGCTCGTGGGCGGTATCAGAAACCCAGCGGGCGCGGGCATCGCGGCTGGCTTCCAGCGTTGCCGCCAATACGTTGAAGTCGCGCGCCAAGCGCGATAGCTCATCGCGACCGCGTTCAGGAAGACGGGTGCGATAGTCGCCCTCGGTAAGTCGCAGCGTGGCGCCCGCAAGTGCTCGAGTGCGTCGCCCCAGCCACCATGAGAGCCCGCCTGCCAGCAGCAGCGAGGCAATGCCGAGTGATACCACGATAAGCACTAGGTTGCGCTGCTGTCGCTCAAGAAAGCGACTCTCCATGCGCTCCATCATCTCTCGGGGTGGCCGAAAACCCAACGAGCCGATATGGGTATCGCCGCTACGCAGGGTGAGCCAATGCCAACTCCCCGAGCCTTCACGCCCGCTCCTGGGCGGCACCACAAAGCGGTCATCCGCTGCGCGCAGGGTAAAATCACGTGCCTCGCCGAGTGGCGAGGGGCGGTCACGGTGCTCCTGCCCCAGTTCAAAGCGGACAATATACGGCCAGCGTTCCGGTGACTGCTCCAGCCACTCCCAGCTCTGCTGGGTTTCCCAGCGAGTGACGAGGCCATCGGCCAGCAGGGTGGCGCGGCGCTCTTGAGCCTGGTTGAGGTAGTCGAGAAAGCCGCGGTCAATACTGTACGAGACGGCAAGAAACATACTGGCTGAGATTGCTACATTGACACTGAGAATAATGACGAACAGTTTTAGCCCCAGCCGAGAGGGGCGCCATTGACGTATCGCTGTGGGCAAGGCCATCAGTGGGCTCCTTTTTCTTGGCTAGGCTTTTTATCCAGTGCAGGTTGGCGTGGTGCGCTGAGACGTTCGCGAACATTTTCCATGCCTAGATAGAGGCAGGGCACCAGGATCAGCAGTATCAATGTGGCGAAAAGCATACCGAAGCCGAGCGAGATCGCCATGGGGATCATAAAGCGCGCTTGTCTGGAGGTTTCCAGGATCATCGGTGCCAGACCTAGAAAGGTCGTCAGCGTGGTCATCATTATTGGGCGTAAGCGTCGGGTGGCTGCTGCCACAATGGCTTCCCGGGCGGCCATGCCCTCACGGCGTTTACGGTTGGCGTAATCAATCAGCACCAGGGCGTCGTTGATGACCACGCCTGAGAGCGCCAGCATACCCAGTAGGCTAATGATGGATAGCCCGAAACCCATGATCATATGTCCAGCGACGGCGCCAACAATGCCAAAGGGGATCGCGGCCAGCACCAGCAGCGGCTGTAGGTAGCTTCTAAACGGGATCGCCAGCAGTGCATAGAGCGCGGCAATCATTAACCACATGGAGGTTTTGAGCGTGGCTAAGTTGTCGGCGGTATCCTGCTGACGGCCCCCCATGCTGACTTCCAGCCCAGGCCAAGTCGCTTCCAGATTGGGGAACACCTCTTCCTGTAACGTGGCAAGCACTTGATTGATGGCCACATCGCTTTCCGAGTCAGCGGTGACGGTAATAATCCGCCGCCCGTTAATGCGTTCAAGGCTGCTAGAGGCTTGGCTGATGGTAATGTCGGCCACCCTGGAAAGCGGCACACTCAGCCCATCAGGCGTGCGCACCGGCATGCGGTAGAGCTCGTTCAAACTGTCGCGGTTGTCGTTGGGTAAACGTACCTCAACGCTGATTTCGCTGCGCCCCACGTACTGTTCAAGCGCAGTGGCGCCCTGGAGTGGCCCGCGCAGGGCTTGGGCCAGATTATTACCCGTGAGCCCCAAGGCGCGGCCTTCGGCAGAAAGACGCATCTCTAACTGCGGTTTACCATCGCCAAGGCCGCTGTCGATATCCGTGAGGCCATAGCCGCCCAGCGTTTCCGCTAAGCGTTCGGCGGCGGCTTCGAGCACATGAGTATCAGGGTGCGATAGACGTAGGCTGAGTGCCGCGCCGCTACCGGGCCCGCCGACATCGGCTTCAAAACGCACCGACTGGGCGCCGAGCAGGTCGCCGGTGAGATCACGCCACTCCCGGGCGATACGCGAGGGTGGCCACGCTTCCAGGCTCTCGCTGGCAATATCCAAACGTACTTCCAAACTTTCGCCGTCCAGGCGGCTGCGTGAACTGCTAAAGCTTAGCGTTTCTTCGCGATCGCTGAGGGCATCGGCGGCGTCGAGCAGCTGTTGGCTTAGCTCGCGGCTAACGCTGATATTGCTGCCAATGGGCAGGGTGACCGTGGCCTGCACCTGATCCGACTCAACTCGTGGCATTAGGGAAAAGCCCAAACGTCCACTCATCGCCCAGGAGAGCGCGATCAGCAGAATCGCGATACCCAGCGAAATGCTGAGCAGGCGCTGATTGAGGGCGCGCTGCAGGAACGGTTCGAACTGGCGATAAGTGAAGTGGTGTAGGCCGCCCTGAAGACGTTGGCGTAGCGCTTCAAGGGGGCGCTGCCAAGCCGGGGTTTGGCGGGGCTTGCGACTATGTGCCAAGTGGGCAGGCAGAATCACCAAGGCTTCCAGCCAGGAGATTAAAAAGACGGTTACCACTACAACTGGCACGGTGGCAAAAATTAGCCCCAAAAAGCCGGGTAAAAATAGCAGCGGCAGGAAAGCGACGATATTGGACAGAATGGCAAACGTGAGCGGGGTAGCAATTTCGCTGGCGCCTTTTACCGCCGCATCGCGCAGTGAATAACCCTCTTCCCGGTAGCTGTAGATATTCTCACCCACGATAATGGCGTCATCTACCACGATTCCCAGGGCGATAATAAAAGCGAACATCGACATCATGTTGAGCGAGACGCCAATCCAGGGCAGAAACAGCATGGCACCCAGAAACGCAGTTGGGATGCCCAGGGTGACCCAGAATGCCAGCCGCGCTTCCAAAAATAGCGCCATGAGCACCAATACCAGCGCTAGGCCCATCCAGGCGTTTTTTAACAGCAGGCTAAGGCGGTCTTCGTAAATTTCTGAGCTATCGCGGGAAATATCCAGGCTAACGCCTTCCGGCATCCCGGCGCGCAGGCGCTCAAGCTCACCATTGACCGCTTCTGAAATACTGGTCGGGGTTTGGTCACCAATTTGGTAAACGTCCACTGAGAGACCGGGCTGGCCGTTATAAAACTCTTCCCGGTCGGTTTCGGCAAAGCCATCGCTGACCCTGGCGATCTCGCCCAGGGTAATCGGCGCCCCCTGGGTGCTGATCAGAATCGGCAGCTCGGCAAAGGCCTCGGCGCTGTTACGCCGCCCCTGATAGCGAATCAGCCACTCACCTTCTTCCGTTGTGAGCTGGCCACTAGCGAGGTCAAGGGCTTCTTCGGCAATGCGGCTGGCCAGTTCCTGGTGATCGAGGCCATAGCGCTCGATGGCCTCTTCATCCAAGTGAACTTGAATCTCCCGCTCGCGGTTGCCGGATAGCTCCGCACGGGAGATGCCGGAAGTGGCTTGCAGTTCACCGCGCACATCTTCGGCCGCGTTGTGCAGTGCCTCCAGACCGACGTGGCCGTAAACCTGTAGGCTCAACACGCTGCGGGAACGCCCCGCGAGGGTAAAGCGCGGTGGGTCGGCAGCGCTGGGCAGGGTAGTGATGGCGTTCACCGCCTGCTGGATATCCTGATAGGCGCGCATCACATCCACACCATCTATCAACGTTGCGTTGACGTTGGCACTGCCTTCGCTGGCCGTGGCGGTCAGCTCGTCGATGCCCTCTACATCGGCAATCGCGGCTTCCACCGGTAGCAGCAGGCTCTGTTCCACATCCTCCGGTGTGGCGCCAGGGTAGCTGATAGTGACTTGCACCACTTCGATGTCGAATTCAGGAAACACTTCCTTTTTAATCGCAAGCGAGGCCATTAGGCCGCCGACGATAAACAGCACCATCAGTAAATTAGGGGCTACCCCGTGATCCACCATCCATGCCAATGGGCCGCGTGGTACCTTCATGACTCATCTCCCGATTCATCTCCTGCTTGAGCCGGGGTCTCGTTAGGGCGACGAATGCGCACGAGTTGGCCTTCCCTAGGTTGGGCCAAACCCGCTGTGACGACCTGCTGACCGGGTTCCAAGCCGCTACGAATCAAAGCGTCATCTTCCCCGCGATAAGCCAGGGTGACCGACGTCCGGCGCAGGCGATTGTCTTCATCTACCCGCCACGCTACGTCACCTGGGCGAAGAGCCGCAGAAGGCAGTGAAATAAGTTGCTCCTGAATAGCCGGTTGAAAAGAGGCGCGTAGGACATCGCCCAGGCGTAGGGCAGGGCCGTCGGTCTCTAGGGCGAGCGGGTCGTTAACCGCAATCAACAGCTGCGCCTGCAGGCCATTCTCTTCAAGGCTGGGTAGCATAGAGACCAGGGTTCCTTCGCGTGTGGCGCCTTCGGGCCAGCCGCGACTGGTTAACGTAACGCTGCTGCCCGCTTCCAGCCACTCCGTCCACTCACCGGGCAGCGAGGCGCGCACCCAGAACTGCTCAACGCCCACCAAGTGCACTACTTCTGTACCCTGGCTTAGCAGGCTGCCGGCGCCGACCAAGCGCTCTTGCACCATGGCCCGCCAGGGTGCGGTGAGGGTGGCACGATCTACATTCAGCGCCGCTTGGTCGCGGGCCACCCGTGCTTGGGTGACTTGGGCCTGTGCTTGGCGCAGCTGCGGCTCGCGTAGTACCAGTGACCGCCGTTCTGCTGAGAGCTGACGACCAAAAGATTCGTACTCGCTGCGGGCGCGTTGCTGCTCCGCCTGCTCTAGCGCCAGTTGCGCTTGAGCATTGGCTAGTTGCGCTTCAGCATCTTCAAGGCTCAGGGCCAAGTCGGCTTGGTCTATATAGGCTACAGGGGCCTGCTGCTCGATCACCTGACCGGGCACAACGTTATCAGCAAAACGCTCCAACTGGCCCGCGACACGGCTGGCCAGCATCGTTTCCTGCTCTGCTTCTACGCGCCCAAAAGCGTATAGGTTGGGTGCCTGGTCACTAGCGCTCACCGTAACGACGTCTACCACACTAGGCAGAGGCTCAGGCGGTGGGGTACGCTCTATCCGGGGTGGTTGAGTAACGATCCACCAAGCAAGGGTCAAGGTGGTAATAAGAATCAATAATGCAACCACGGCACCCAAGCGAATGCGGCCATGTTGATTCGTAGCGTAATAGCGAGAAAGAGTCATTACCGCGCGTCATCCGTTGGGAGCGAAAATTCCTGAAAAATAAGCGTATGATGCTAGCATCGCGCACTGTTAAGCAGCCATTAGTCAAACAATGTGCAAATAATATGCAACTGCCACACACTTTGCTTTCTTACAAATTGGCTTTTATTCACTTGGCTTTCTCTCACTTGAAAGCAATAGACTGACTGGTCTACTTTAAACATATGAAAAATACCGCAACGCGCGACAAATTAATCGATAGCGGCGCCCAGCTGATTAGTCAGCAAGGCTACAACGCGACGGGCATTAATGCCGTTTTAAAAACGTGCGGTGTGCCCAAGGGCTCTTTCTATCACTACTTTTCCAGCAAAGAAGATTTCGGGCTGGCGGTAATCGAGCGCTTTGCCGCCAGCTATGATGAAACGCTGGTGACGCTACTAGAAGATAATGACACGCCGCCGCTTGAGCGTCTAAAACGCTACTTCGCGGCTGGCCGTGCGCATATGCACGAGTGCGACCACACCACGGGCTGTTTGATCGGCAACCTTGGCCAAGAACTTTCGGGTCAGAGCGATACCTTCCGTGATGCGCTAAATCTAGTCTTTCAGCGCTGGGAGCAGCGTTTTGTGCGCTGCCTGCAAGATGCCCAGGCGCGGGGAGATATTGCCACCCATACGCCCCCAGAAGCGCTCGCCAGCTTTATTCTTACCGGCTGGGAAGGCGCTATTCTACGTGCCAAGACGTTGAAATCTGTCGAGCCCATGGAGCACTTTGAAAAGATTCTGTTTCAGCAGGTGTTGGTGCCTGCCACTTAACGTCTTCCTAAACATACTTGCTCTAGTGACGAGCACGAAAGTGGTGCTCGTCAGCGGCCACATCGTTTCGAGTGGCGGCTATTAAGGCGTCATCAAGTGAAGGGTCATCCAGTGTTATTAAACCGCACTGTGCCAGCGCCTCACGCAGGCTGACCTGTTCATCCAGACGCTGATACACCACCCGCACACAGCAGGGCATGCGCTCGCTGTTATCCGCTACGCCCATTTTTAAGCCGGTCAAACGCGTCACTTGGCTCTGAAAGCTCGGAAACAGAATCGTCTGAGTGATTTCATGGCCGTTAAGGGTTTCGTGGTCGACCAAAAAGAGTCGATCCGCAAGCTTCACCGCGGTGCCCACATAGCGATTGTGACACGGTCGAGAGCCGGGCGTGGTCTGCATCCGCTCGGTGCGCTGATAGACTACGCCACCTTCCCGCGCTTCCAGGCACACCAAGGTTCGCATTAACTGCCCCGGCCGCGACATTGAGTGATAAAGCTCAAAGTAGCGGCCGATATAGCGCTCCATGCCTTCGCTGCCGCGCTGAACCAGTGCGTTCGGCCACGGCAATGCTGCTGGGGTTGCTTCTGACTTCAGCTGGCCGGTTTGCACCAGGGCACGAAAATCGTGGTGGGGAAGCGCGATATCCTCAGTGGTGACACCAAAAAAGTGGCAAATTCGCTGCAGGGCAGCGTGGCTGGGGCGGTAGCGGCCACTCAGGTAGCGGTTAAACTGAGCACGGTTGATCGTTAAACGCCGACAAACCTCTGCAATAGACGGGTAGTAGCTGCAGAGCAGGCGCAGGTTGGCCACAAAATCGTCATGCATGGGGTGACTCGATTCTCTTGTTGTCGTGGCTGCCTAATGTGATGGTTCACGCCTCAGAGTGCAACGCTTTCTCATTTGCCGGGCAACCCATGCCGTCACGGCTATATTATAGTCAGCTACATTACTAACATGCACAGTAAAAGGCTTCTGTAACAAACCAGGAGTAAGCCATGTTTCATGGGTTTGAAAAATTGTCGCGCCACGTTAATGGCGTCGAGATCGCTTTTCGACAGGGCGGCAGTGGGCCTGCGCTACTGTTGCTTCATGGCCACCCTCAGACCCATGTTATTTGGCACAAAGTGGCAGAAGAACTTGCCCAACATTTCACAGTTATCGCAGCGGATCTGCGCGGTTATGGCGACAGCAGTAAACCTGACGACGACCCTGAGCACCTTAATTACTCCAAGCGTGCCATGGCGAACGATATGGCTGAGCTAATGAGCGCGCTGGGTTTCGAGTATTTCAAAGTGCTGGCCCATGACCGAGGCGCGCGGGTCGCCCACCGCTTAGGTGTCGATCACCCGGAGCGAGTAGAGCGCATGGTGCTGTTGGACATCGCCCCGACGCTTGCCATGTATCGTGGCACTACCGAAGCCTTTGCACGCAGTTACTGGCACTGGTTCTTCTTGATTCGCCCCCGGCCGCTGCCGGAAATGCTGATCCAGAGCGATCCCGCCCAGTATCTGAAAAGCGTAATGGGTGCCCGCAGTGCCGGTATGGCGCCTTTCTCCCCGGAAGCCCTGGCCGAATATGAGCGCTGCTTGTCGCTCCCCGGTACCGCCACCGGCATTTGCGGCGACTACCGCGCCAGCGCCACCATCGATTTGGAGCATGATCAGACCGATATTGATGCGGGCGTAAAACTCACTTGCCCGATAAAAGTGATGTGGGGCGCGGAAGGTGCCATTGAAGCATGTTTTGATGCCTTGGCTGAATGGCGCAAGGTTGCCACCCAAGTCGACGGCAAAGCGCTCCCTTGCGGCCACTACATCGCCGAGGAAATCCCTGAAAAACTACTTGAGGAGGTGCTGCCGTTTCTATGCAAGGCAGGGTGACAACAGGGTTTAGAAAAACCGATCATAGCCAGTGGCAGATCGGTTTTCTCCATCCGCTTTTAACGCTCAATACTGCTAACAATAAGCGCCGCATTAACGCCACCAAAGCCGAATCCATTGCACAGTACATGCTTAGTGACGTGTTTCTGATCAGTTGCCGTGACGAAGGTTAAATCCTGCATATCGTCATCGCAGTGCTCAAGGTTGATGGTGGGCGGAAGCTGCTGCGTATTGGCTGCTAGTACAGAAAAAATACTCTCAATGCCCCCCGCTGCGCCTAATAGATGACCTGTGGCGGCCTTCGTTGCCGAAATAGGGATGGCGGGCAAGCGCTCACCAAATACGTTACGCAATGAGGCAATTTCAGCCCGGTCGCCAACGGGCGTCGAGGTGGCGTGGGCATTGATGTGGTCAATAGCATCAGTGGTGAGGTTCGCCATGCCTAGCGCCGCTTGAATCGCTGCTGCTGCGCCAGCCCCATCTTTTGGGCCTGCCGTTAGATGATAGGCATCTGCGCTGGTGCCGTAGCCGCTAATCACCGCTAACGGCGTTGCGCCCCGGGCGACCGCATGCTCAAGCGTTTCTATCACCATAACGCCAGCGCCTTCTCCCATCACAAAACCGTTACGGGCTTTATCAAAGGGCCTGGACGCGCGTTCGGGGTTGTCTGCTTCTGTGGAAACGGCCTTTAGAGCGTTAAAGCTGGCCAGTGAAAGGGGGTCAATACACGCCTCAGCGCCGCCTACGACGGCAACATCGGCTTCTCCGTTGCGTATGATGCGCATACCGTCGCCAATCGCCTGTAGACCTGCCGCGCAAGCCGTTACTGGGCACCCCAGTGGGCCTTGAAAGCCGTAACGAATGGACAGATTGCCCGCAGCCAAATTGGCTAGAAAGGCGGGCACCGTGAAGGGGGAAAGTTTGCGATAGCCGCGCTCAGCAAGGGTTTTTTGAGCTTGCGTAATGGTCGGGAAACCGCCAATGCCAGAACCGATAATGGTGGCCGTTCTGCGTTTTTGGGCCTGCTCATCGGGGAACCAGTTGGCCTGTGACAGTGCCTCTTTGGCTGCCGCCAATGCGTAGAGGCTGAACAAGTCCATTTTGCGCTGCTCTTTGGGGTCGGCTATCTCATCCAGGTCAATACCGCCGATGGGGTCATGGCTAATGCTCGGCACCACTCCGGCAATTTTGATTGGGATACTGCTAGTGTCAAAGCGGTCAATGGTGCTGATGCCAGACTGACCGTTAACCAGTCGCTGCCAACTTGTGTTGACGCTGTTGCCTAGCGGGCTGACCATACCCATGCCAGTAATCACGATAGGTGAGTGCATAGTGACTCCTGAGTTATTGATATGGTCACCCTAGCAATGGGCAATATATGATCAAGATAATATTTAGCTGACGAGGTAGATATGCCTTATCCCAAGAGCCATAAATCGAAAACCAAAGAGCGCATTTTGGCTTCGGCGACAGAGCTATTCAGCCGCAATGGGTTTCAAAAGGTATCGATTGGCCAGATCATGAAGCTAGCCAAGATGACCCATGGCGCCTTTTATGCGCATTTCGCTTCAAAAGAGGCCCTTTACAATGAGTCTGTTCGCCTAACCATTGATAACAGCCGGGCGGCTAGACTGGTAAAAGGCCCGCTTTCGTTACAGCACTTAACCGAGTTAGTCGCCAACTACTGCAATCTCCAAGAGCTGGAAGCTAAGCATAAGCCGGGGCCCGAAGCGGTACTGTTCAACGAAATTGGCAGTGAAAAAGCCGAAATCCGTACCCTGTTTGAAGCGTCATATATGAGTATGAAAAAGATGCTTGAAACGCGATTGATAGCGCTGAGTAAGCTGAAACAACTTCCCTTTGCCAATGACCGCAAAGAGATTGCTGATAAATCCCGGGTCATATTGGCCTCTCTGGTAGGGGCGGTAGCCATTGCCAAAAGTTTGCCGGGGGAGGTGGAGCGAAAGCAGGTGTTAGTAGCCACACAACGCCAGATTTTACTGATGCTCGGGGTTAGCGAAGCTGAGGCGGAGCGTATGATGCAAGCGCAATAGATTGGTCATCTATGTAAGCGAACCCCGAGTTGCTGCTTCAGCAAGCACAACCATTTTTGCACGACATGTGGTAGATGATTTGGGAGACTGACCAAGACGAAGCGGGTAAAAAACTGGATAATGGGCCGCAATTCGCCTACTGCCTACTGATAGGCAAACTCATTGCTCCGGATGCCCGCTCATGGAAATCAAAGTTAACTATCTCGACAACCTCCGCTTGGAGGCCAAGTTCGACGATTTTACGGTTATCTCCGACCAGCCGATTCGCTATAAAGGCGACGGCTCGGCACCGGGGCCGTTTGACTACTTCCTGGCGTCGTCTGCCATGTGCGCTGCCTACTTTGTAAAGGTGTACTGCAACGCCCGGGATATTCCTACCGAGAATATTCGTCTTTCCCAGAATAATATCGTCGATCCGGAAGACCGCTATAAGCAGATTTTCAAAATCCAGGTCGAGCTGCCTGAAGATATTTCTGAAAAAGACCGCCAGGGCATTCTGCGCTCCATTGATCGCTGCACGGTTAAGAAGGTGGTGCAAACCGGCCCTGATTTCCAAATCGAGACGGTAGAAAATATCGACGAGGACGCCCAGGCGCTGCTTATGGGCGCACCGGAAGGCGGCAGTACCTACATCGAAGGTAAAGATCTTCCCTTAGAACAGACAATCGCCAACATGAGCGCGATTCTGGCTGACCTGGGCATGAAGATCGAGATTGCCTCCTGGCGTAATATTGTGCCCCACGTCTGGTCGCTGCATATTCGCGATGCGGCCTCCCCGATGTGCTTTACCAACGGCAAAGGCGCGACCAAAGAGAGCGCCCTGTGTTCGGCGCTTGGCGAGTTTATCGAGCGCTTAAGCTGTAACTTCTTCTATAACGACCAGTTCTTCGGTGAAGAGATCGCCAATAGCGCATTTGTTCACTACCCAAATGAGAAGTGGTTCAAGCCAGGGCCGAATGACGAGCTCCCCGAAGGGATTCTCGATGAACACTGCCTTGATATCTACAACCCCGAAGGCGAGCTGTGTGGCTCGAATCTGATTGATACCAACTCCGGCCGCGAAGACCGCGGTATCGTGTCGTTGCCCTTTGTGCGCCAATCTGATGGCGAAACGGTTTATTTCCCCTCGAATCTGATCGAAAACTTGTTCCTCAGCAACGGCATGAGTGCGGGCAATACCCTGGTGGAAGCTCAGGTGCAGTGCCTGTCGGAAATTTTCGAGCGAGCGGTAAAGCGGGAAATCCTTGAGCAGGAGCTAACCCTCCCAGACGTACCGCAGGACGTATTAGCGAAATACCCAAGCATAGTAGAGGGCATTAACGCACTGGAAGCCCAGGGGTTCCCGGTGTTGGTCAAAGATGCCTCCATGGGCGGGCAGTTCCCGGTAATGTGCGTCACTTTGATGAACCCGCGTACCGGCGGCGTGTTTGCCTCCTTTGGCGCCCACCCGAGCTTTGAAGTGGCGCTGGAGCGCAGCCTCACCGAGCTGCTACAGGGCCGCAGTTTCGAAGGGCTTAACGACCTGCCGCTGCCGACCTTTAACTCACAGACGGTTTCCGAGCCTAACAACTTTGTTGAGCACTTTATCGACTCGGTAGGCGTGGTCTCCTGGCGCTTCTTTAGCGCCAAACCTGATTTTGAGTTCAGCGAATGGGACTTCTCCGGTAGCAACGAAGAAGAGGCTGAAACGCTATTTGGTATCTTTGAAGAGCTGGGCGCTGAAGTGTATATGGCGGTACACGAAGACCTGGGCGCACCGGTGTGCCGAATTCTGGTGCCAGGCTACTCGGAGGTATATCCCATCGAGGACTTGATCTGGGATAACACCAATAAGGCGCTGGATTACCGTGAAGATATTCTCAACCTGCACCGCCTCGACGACGATCAGCTCACCGACCTTGTCGAGCGGCTGGAAGAGAGCCAGATGGATGACCACGCCGATATCATTACGCTGATTGGTATTGAGTTTGATGAAAACACCGAGTGGGGCCAACTGACCATTCTGGAACTGAAATTGCTGGTTTATCTAGCGCTACAGCGCCATGAAGAGGCGCTGGACTGCGTGCAGATGTTCCTGCAGTACAACGACAATACCGTCGAGCGCGGCCTGTTCTATCAAGCGGTGAACGCGGTACTGGAAATTGTGTTGGACGACGAGCTTGAGCTTGAAGATTACCTGCACAACTTCCAGCGTATGTTTGGTGAAAATACCATGGCCGCAGTAGTGGGCTCAGTTGAAGGTTCTGTGCGCTTCCATGGTTTGACACCAACCAACATGCAACTAGAAGGCCTTGAGCGCCACCAGCGCTTGATTGAAAGCTATAAAAAGCTCCATGCAGCTCGGGCGGCGAAAGCGGGCATTTAAGCGTCAATCAAAAACGATAAACCTACTTTGCTGGTACTAGGCTACCCGCAGAGTAGGTTTAATGCCTTAAATATAGACCTTCTCACCTTGATTGATACATGTGAAACGATAGCTAAGGGCTTTTCATGAAACATAGAATTATCTTCGCTATTCTTATGTCGTTTACGCTAACGCTGATCATGTCTGCTTGGATTACGTTCGTTAATATTGGGGCACATCCCAATTTCTTTAGTCTCTGGTTGCATGCTTGGTTATTAGCATGGCCAGCCGCGGGGATCATTGCGTTTATCAGCGGCCCCTTTATCCATAAGTTAGCCCACCGCATTGCCGAGAAGGTCTAATTGCGTGTGATGGATTCTGTTGCACTTGCTAATGCAGTGAGTTCAACAACTGCACTGTGATCAGCTTTCAATGCATCGCGACTTGGTAGGCTGCATTGAACTTGCCCGCCATATCCGCGAGACGCTTGTCTAGCGTCCATAACTGCGTATCGGGCGTGATAAGTGTTGAGGCAAGCAAGCACATGTCGACTAAGCCGCAGCCCAGGCCATAGAGCTTTTCACGTTCGATGAAAGCCATCACTTCCGACAAACTAGCCTGATGACAGGATCGCAAGAGGGCGACACTCTCTAGCGTTTGAGTGCGTGGGGAAGGAGGTGTCCCGCAGGCTAATTCAACCAACACCATGGGGTGGTTCAGTACAAGATCCTTTTCGATCAATTCGACCAGGGCATCGTTGCGTTTTCTGAAATGATCCACCCAGACCGATGTGTCGACTAGCACACTCATTGCGCTGAAGGCTCCTCGCGACGGCGGGGTATGTCGGGCATCTCTGGCGCAGTCCCGCCCAATGCTGCAAGGCGCCGACCGGCTTGTACGCGGACATAGGTCTTCATGGCCTCGCGAAAGAGGTCTGATGGTTTATCCATTCCCGGCTCGGCAAACGCCAATGCTTGCTCGTACAGCTCATCGTCGATGGTAACAGTGGTTCGCATCGTTCACTCCTGCCTAGTCGTTCACTAGCCTGCATCAATATTGATGTTATTTAACGTCAATTTGTGCATCTTCTCAAGCGGGCATAGCAATAACACCATCAGATGACTGCTCGGTGCATTCTCACTAGCGGTCATCATCTCGCGGGGCTGTACGGCATCCATACGCCTGATGCACTATGGTGCACCCACTGATGCAGCGAGTGCACACAACTGCACCGTTGCGCCAAATTTAATCCTGCCCAACGCTTGGTAAAACATTCTCCGCGGCGCGAATTCCAAAAGCGCGATAGCAAACGACGCGAATTCAAACATAACGCTAATACAAAAACGCGGAGAGAATCACATGCTCGATATGCTCAATGACCTCCTGTGGGGGAAGGTTTTACTAGTGCTGCTGGTGGGCGTTGGCATCGGTTTTACCGTTGCGTCCCGCTTTGTGCAGTTTCGTTATTTCGGTGAGATGTTTCGCATCCTCGGTTCCGGTCAAGCCTTTAAGCGTAATAAACACGGCCATTTAAGCTCGTTCCAGGCGCTGGTGCTTTCGGTTGCCGGGCGTGTAGGTGGCGGCAACATCGCCGGTGTAGCGGTGGCGATTACACTGGGTGGTCCAGGGGCGATTTTTTGGATGTGGTTGGTGGGTTTGATGGGTATGGCTACCAGCTTTTTGGAGTGCACCCTGGCGCAGACCTATAAAGAGGCCGAAGGCGACGGCACTTACCGCGGCGGCCCGGCGTACTACATCGTTAAAGGACTGGGAAAACAGTGGCGCTGGCTAGCGGCTTTTTATTCGGTACTGTTACTGTTGACCTTCGGTTTTGCCTTTACCGCGCTGCAATCCTATGCGGTGGCAACCTCTTTCGGCGATGCTTTCGGCGTGCCGGTGCTGTATAGCGGCATAGCTCTGGCCATGCTGGTCGGGCTGATTATTTTCGGCGGCATCAAGCGTATTGCGCGTATATCTGAGTTTCTCGTGCCCTTTATGGCGGTCAGCTATATCGCCATTGCGCTGCTGGTTATCGCCATGAATATTACCGAAATCCCTGGCGTGATTGTGCTGATTGTAAAGAGTGCCTTCGGCCTTGAGCCACTGATTGGTGGCGGTATTGGCACGGCGATCATGATGGGTCTGAAGCGCGGTCTGTTCTCTAACGAAGCGGGCCTGGGCAGTGCGCCCAACGTGGCGGCAGTGGCCTACGTACCGCACCCGGCTAACCAGGGCATCGTGCAGGCGTTCTCAGTCTTTATCGATACCGTGATTATCTGTTCTGCAACGGCGTTTTTGATTCTACTCAGCGGTGTATACGACCCTGCTGCGGGCGCTGGCGTTGAGGGCATCGCTTTGACACAGGCAGCACTGGCTGATCATGTGGGTGAATGGGGCCGCACCTTTGTCAGCTTGGCACTGCTGCTATTCGCTTTCAGTACCATTCTCTACAACTACTACCTTGGCGAGAATAGCCTTAACTTCTTTAGCCGCGACAACCAGAACCTGTTTAACGCCTTCCGCGTGGCCATCGTGCTGCTAGTGTGCTGGGGCGCGACCACTGATTTGGGCACCGTGTTTGGCTTTGCGGATGTCACCATGGGGCTGCTCGCCGTGGTCAACCTGATTGCGCTGATCATGCTGTTCAAGTGCGGTCTGCGTATTTTGAAAGACTTCGATGTGCAGCGTCGGCAGGGAATCAAACAGCCGATTTTTGACGCGAATCAGCATCCGGATCTCGACCTGGATCCAAAAGCCTGGGAGCTAGAGCCTGAAGAAGCCGAAGCGTTAAAACAGCGCCTGGAAGGCGCGCCTGCGAAGTAAGCAGTTACCTAGATTGTACTGATAAGGAGAGGAGCGCCCATGCCCCGCGTACTGATGCTCTATACCGGTGGAACTATTGGTATGCAGCCATCGCCACAAGGTTATATACCCTGCGCGGGGCTGGCCGAACGCCTGGCGGCGCATCTGGCGCTGAGTGACCCTTACCGGCTGCCAGCATTTGATGTGATTGAGATGCAGCCGCTGATTGATAGCGCCGAGTTAATGCCCGAGGCGTGGAATCGTTTGGTGGCAGCATTGGAGACGCACTGGCAGGCTTATGATGCCTTTGTTGTGCTTCATGGCACCGATACTATGGCTTACAGCGCCGCGACGCTTTCGTTTATGCTCGGTGCGTTGAACAAGCCGGTGATTTTTACCGGCTCCCAAATTCCATTGGGTGAGCCAAGAAGCGATGCGCTGAACAATGTAGTCAGCGCGCTGCAGCTTGCAGCTCACCCAGCGACACCTTGCGAAGTCACCCTGGCGTTTCACGATCGGCTATTGCGTGGAAACCGGGCTCGTAAGGTGCGCGCACAAGGCTTAGATGCCTTCGACTCACCCAACTTCCCCTGGCTTGCCAATCTGGGCATTGGCATTAGTTTTCCCCAACCCTCAGCGCTGCTGAGCGGACTACCCAACTTTGCCCCTATTGAAGTGAACCATGAAGCGGTAGCGGTATTGCCGCTGCATCCAGGGATGTCGCTGCGCCGTGCCAAGGCGCTGCTGGAGGATAAAACACTAAAAGGGCTGGTGCTGTATAGCTACGGGGTTGGCAACCCGCTTAGCTTTGAAGGCGAACTGCTTAATGCCTTGAAGACGGCTAACGAGCGAGGCGTCGCGCTGCTTAACGTCACCCAGTGTGCCCAAGGCGAGGTAGTGCAGGGCGCCTACGCCACCGGCGCAGCACTTAATCAAGCGGGCGTGATTGCCGGCAGCGATATCACCCTGGAAGCCGCCATCGCGAAGCTCACCGTGCTAATTGGGCAAGGACTGGTGGGGCCAGCGCTGCGCAAGGCATTGAGTGCGCCCATGCGCGGTGAGTGTAGCCGTTAAGCCTATCAGCGGGAAGAAACGCTCAGCGCGGTGACGGTTAGCAATATGATCCCCATGCCTACCATTTGAATAACGCCCAGGCTTTCGTTTAACACCGCTGCGCCAAACAGGGTAGCGGTAATCGGCTCGACCATGGCAACCATGGAGGCCAGCGCAGGTGCCGCATGCTTGATACCTACCACGTACAGCAGAAAAGATAGCCCAGCGCCGAGAATGCCCAGCGCTACAAACAGCGGCAGCTCCGGTGCGCTGACGACGCTGACAGCCTGGCTAATATCCGTTGGTAACAGCAGTGCGATGGCCAGCACGGTGAAGGCAACCGAAAGAACTGCCTGGGGACTGCCATGGGGCGCGGCATACTTGAAACCAAAAATGAACGCTGCGTAAGAGAGCCCGGCAAGCAGCCCGGTGCCTACGCCAATTAACGAGAGACCACTGGCGCTGATGGCATACAGCTTGGTTAACAGCACAATACCCACCATGACCAGCGCAATGGCCAGCCACTTGGCAGCGGTGGGGCGCTCTAGTTTGAGGGCAAATGAGACGAGGTAGACAAAAACAGGTGCGCAGTACATCAAGGTGGCAGCGACCGCAACGTTGCCATACTCAATACTAAGAAAATAGAACGTAAAATTGCCAGCGACGCCCAGGCCTGCAACCACTGACCAGAACCAAAGCCGCTTGCTGTTCAAGCCGCTATGCCGACGTTGAAGCAGCAGCCACCCAAGTGCGAAGAGAAGCCCTACAAACCCCCGATAAAATGACACGACGGCTGCATCCCAGCCGTCGTCTAACAAAATGCCTGCGATTCCCCCGGATATCCCCCAGCACAAGGCTGCCAGCGCTATCAATATATTGCTTGCTCCTGCCATATCTCACCTGTCGTCCTTGAACGGTAAACACTCGGGAGCAACGAATGTTTAAACGCATTTCTACTGCTTAGCGATAGCTCCAGATCTACTGCCTGTAGACCTTAATGCGGCTCCCCTGAAAGGTAGACGCTGGGCCCAGTGAACGAAAGCCCGCGAACGCCAGCTATCCAAAAAACCAGTAGCACACCGCAATCGCCGTAGTCACGCCTGCCAAGTCGGCGACCAGCGCACAGCCTAGTCCGTGGCGAATGCGAGTAATGCCAACGGCGCCAAAGTAGACAGCCAATACATAGAAAGTGGTCTCGGTGCTGCCTTGCATAGTGGCGGCGAGCAACCCTGGAAAGCTATCGACGCCAAAGGTGTCCATGGTTTCAATCATCATGGCGCGGGCGCCACTACCGGAAAGCGGCTTTACAAAGGCGGTGGGCAGCGCATCGACAAAGCGAGTGTCCCAGCCAAAGCCCTCTACCAGCCAGCGGATACCGCCTAAGCCAGCGTCTAAAACGCCGCTGGCGCGCAGCACGCCGACCGCTACCAGCATGGCAATCAAGTAGGGCAGCAATGTGATGGTAAAGCTCAGCCCCTCTTTCGCACCTTCGATAAAGGCGTCATACACCCTCACACCCCGTAACGCCCCGACCACTAAAAACATCATTACGATGCTAAATAGCGTCAGGTTCCCGACTAGCGTAGAGGCTGCGGCCAGCGCCTGGGCGGACATGCCTGCCAGCGTGGTGATCAGTAGCCCCAACGCTAGAGCAGCAGCTAATAAATAGGCTAGCACCACGGGTTGCCAGAGTTTTAAGCGCTGCATCAATGCCACTGCCAAAAGCCCCGCCAGACTGGAGGCGGTTGTGGCCAGCAAAATAGGTAAAAACACTAGGGTGGGGTCGGCGGCGCCTTGCTGTGCGCGGTACATAAAAATCGTTACCGGCAGTAGCGTGAGTGACGAGGTGTTAAGCACCAAAAACAGAATTTGCGCGTTGCTGGCGGTCTCACTGCTGGGGTTAAGGCTCTGTAGCGAGTGCATCGCTTTGATGCCAATCGGCGTGGCGGCGTTATCCAGACCCAGGATATTTGCCGCGAAGTTCATACTGATCAGCCCCATAGCTGGGTGGCCGCGGGGAACCTCTGGCATTAAGCGGCAGAACAGCGGGTCGAGCACCCGCCCTAGCAAACGAATCAAGCCCGCCTTTTCGGCAATCGAAAGAAACCCCAGCCATAGCGTCATGGTGCCCAGCAGCACCAGAATGATATCGACGCTTACCTTCGCCATATCGAACAGTGACTGCACCAGACGGGCAAAGACCTCGCTATCGCCCCCCACCAGCCACTGCCAAAGTGAAGCCGCAAAGGCAGCGATAAAGAAGCTTAACCAAATTCCGTTGAGCATGGGGAGTGGGCATCCTGGGCAGCGAAACGAGCGATGACGCCAATCCTACCGAATTCAGGTCGTTACAACACTAGTGGGGTTAAGACGCCTAGGTTATGCCATCACGAATAGTCACAAAGTAGCTTTCACTGCCGATCTGCCCGCCTTTTAAGGCGACTTCCAAACCATCAAAGGCTGGCTGGTCGCTATGAGCGGTGCAGAGCGGTGAGCCCGGCGTTTCCGGCAGCGGTAGGCGCGTGGTAAGGGCGTGTACGCCAAGTTGGCTAAGTGCATGGCTGGAAGTGTCGCCCCCAGCGATCACTATGCGCTGAAGCCTATAGGCTTCTACCATTTGGCGTAATAACTGACCTAAAGAGCGACCAATAAGGTGGCGCGCCTTTTCCCCGCCCTGATGCACAGCATCCGCATCGCTGTTTGGCCCCATGGCCGTATACACAATGACGCTTTTGTTCTGACTGAGTGCCTCGATAGCCTCTTTCAATGCCTTGTTCATGGTGTCGGCATGCGTCAGAGGGTCGATAAGTTTGACGACATCAATGGCAATAGCGCGAAACCCTCTGGTTTCCGCGTGTCGAATTTGCCGGGCAGTTACTTCAGAGCAACTGCCCGACACCACGGCAATTTGTTCAACCGCTCCAGGAGAGGAGAACAGCGGTGGGCTTACGGGAATGAGGGCCTGTTCTCGCCAAGTATCTACTAACGCATACTCTATGGCGGACGAACCCACCACATAGCTGCCAGCGGGCGAGCGCGTTCGCCATAGCTGTGCGCCCACTTTTACCTGATGGTTGCGGTTCAGCGTGTCGTAGAGCAATACGTCATTCGAGCGGCTTAGTTGGTCAACCTGGGAACCGGTATTGGCTGATTCGATGCACAGTACGTCGGCTAAACCGATGGAGAGTCGGGTTTGTTTAGCCAAATGAAGCCTTAAATCGGCTTCTGCCATGGGCGTTACTGGATGGCGGCTCATTACAGGGTGACGATCAATACGGTGAACCTCGCCATCGAAGGCGGCAAAATGTTGGCCAAAAACGGTATAGCGCTTTAGCTGAGGGGCACCGACCACCAGGGGCACGCAGCTTTGCGCGAACAGGGCTTTGCCTATTTCCAGCGCTTTGCCGATATTGCCAATATTCGGTGCGCTATCGAAGGTGGAACACACCTTATAGTGACACAGTGAGGCGTTAAGGGATTGTAGCCATGCCAGGGCGTTGGTGAGGTGTGTTTCCATCCACTCAGGTGATTCGCTGCGGCTGGTACCCGCTAGGCCAATCGCTTGAAAATCGGCAAATGGAGCTAATTGCTCTTCGCTGGGCGGTGCCAGAAAAAGCACTGTTTCCACCCCGTTCAGGCTTAACGCTTCCATCACATCGGTGGAGCCAGTCAGGTCATCGCCGTAATAGGAGAGAAGAAGAGGCATGCTCATACGCTAAAGGTCTCCATGGCCTGGGCAAGTTCTCGGTGCCCAAGGGCATAGGTTGCCAGCGGGATACCCGCCATGGCGGCTTGCCACGCCTGACGCAGGCTGGCGACCCCGCCAGAAATGCCGCCGGGGTGAGCCATGATGCCGCCGCCACAGCAGTAAATCAGATCACTATTGCCAAGTGCCTGATAGGTATCAGCCACTTGGGCGGCGCTTTGCCCCGAAGAGAAGACTGGCATAATCTGATAACCCGCTGCAGGTGCTTCAAACATCGCTGCTTGGCAGGCGCGAGCGCTATTAATCACACTAGCGTCCTCTTCGCTGAATTTATTGCGTAGACCATTAACGTGGATATGATCCACTCCCGCTAGCCGCCACAGTTTATGGTAAGCGTCGAATGCCATCCCCAAGTGAGGTGAACGGCTTAACATGCCCCAGCCGGCGCGGTGGCCATGTAGCGCTACCTGGCAGTGGCGGCGTAAGTGCGCAACACCTGCTAAGCCAACGCTGTTAACAGCAACCATGACGCAACTGCCGCCAGCAGCCACCACGTAGTCATGCTGAGCGCGCATCTCGTCGATATCACCACTGATATTAAAGGCGTACATCACCTTTTTACCGGTGCGCTCAGCATGGGCGTTGATAATCGGCATGATGGCATCGACGCGCGCTCGCAGAGGGTTATGGGGCCCGTTGGCCTGCAGCTCGTCGTCTTTAATAAAATCAATACCTCCCGCCACAAGTTGCGCCACCATGTCAGCGGTTTCAGTCGGAGATAAGCCCACGCTGGGCTTAATAATGGTGCCTATTAGTGGGCCGCTGGTAATACCGGTTAGCTGGCGTGTGCCCGACATCCCAAATTGTGGGCCAGGGTAGGCGCCTGCGAAGGCGCTGGGTAAGTCGATATCCAGTAGCTTCAGTGCGGAAAACTCTTTGAGCTCAAACAGGTTGCCCGCAACGGTAGACACTAGATTCGGCAGGGAGGGGCCCATGTTTTCCAGCGGCCAGGAGAGCTCCACTAGTGCGCGCTGAAACAGAGCGTGGCCTTGCGGCGCCAAATCAGCGCGCATGGGCAGCGAAGGTGCCTCTACCGCCTCCAGTGTCTCAATATTTTCGACGACGGCCCCATGGGCTGCCCTCAAGGCATCGGTTTCATTGGCTAAGCGAGTAAAAGTGCCGGACGACTGCTCACCGGCCATGACTTGAGCCGCGTGCTCAACCGGATAGGGCGTCTCAATCAGGTAGCGGGCGTGAATGCGTGTGCTCATCAATTAGACTCCGGCAGTTCAAAAAAGGAGATCGCGCAGAAAAAGCGAGA
This sequence comes from Halomonas sp. FeN2, assembly GCF_020595105.1. NCBI lineage: Bacteria > Pseudomonadati > Pseudomonadota > Gammaproteobacteria > Oceanospirillales > Halomonadaceae > Halomonas > Halomonas sp. FeN2. Next base: position 1,231,588 of record NZ_CP074200.1, on the reverse strand, counting down.
TCATCGGCACATAGGTAATCAGCATCAGGCAGGTGATGATGGTGAGTACCGGTGGCAACAAAAATCGAAATAGCTGTTCAACGGGTAGCTTGGCTACTTGCGCGGCGGCAAAAAGATTCACCCCTAGAGGCGGAGTAAACATACCCAACGCTAAATTCACGACGATCACGATGCCGAAATGCACTGGGTCAATGCCGAACCCAATCGCAATGGGGGCCAAGATGGGGGCAAGAATTAAAATGGCGGCGGAGGTTTCGATAAACATTCCCACCACCAGTAGCAACATATTGATGGCTAGTAGGAAGGTGTAGCGATTATCAAAAGTGTTTTGTGCCCAGGCGCCGATGTCGCTAGCTAGTCCAGAGCGTCCAATTACAAAACTAAGAATCGAGGCCGCGGCAATAATCAGCATGATCGAACCTGCCGATAGCGCGCTCTCGCGGAAAATGCGCGGCAGATCACTTAGTTTGATGGTGCGATAAACCACCATGCCTAAGAACAGCCCATACATCACTGCCACAGCGGAGGCTTCAGTGGGGGTAAAGATGCCGCCGTAAATCCCGCCAATGATAATGATCGGCATTAGCAGAGCGAGAAAGGCACTGCGAAATGCGGGCCAAATGGGCGAGCGTAAATCACCATCCTGGGTGCCATAGCCTTTTAAGCGGCACCATATAACGACCATTACAATCAAGGCTATCCCGATCATTAGGCCGGGGCCAAAGCCAGCGAGAAATAGCTGTGTAATGGAGGTTTCTGTGCTGACACCATAGAGGATCAGAGGTACGGAAGGCGGAATGATGATACCCAGTTCCGCAGAAGAGGCCTGGATAGAGGCAGCCATCGGCGCCGGGTAGCCACGGGCTACCATGGCAGGAATCAAGATAGCGCCAATGGCAAAGGTGGTGGCCACACTGGAGCCCGATATGGCGGCAAACATCATGCAGGTAACCACGCAGGTGCAGGCCAGGCCGCCTTGAATGCCGCCTACTAGTGAGCGGGCAAACTCGACCATGCGGGTGGCAATACCGCCGTTGCTCATGATATGGCCGGCTAAAATAAAGAACGGCACCGCCATGAGCGGAAAGCTATCCAACCCCACGAACATGCGCTGTGGAACGACCATGAGTGGAACGCTGCTGAAGAAATAAAGACCAATCACTGCGGTTAAGGCGATAGCAACCGCAATCGGTATCGACAAGGCAAACAGCGCGATCAACGCTGAGCTGATTGCCAGATTCATGGTGTTTCTCCTACATCAGGGCGGATAGGAGTCGTCCTGTGCTGCCCGTGATGATGCTGATACTCGGCACAGAGCTGGCGCGCAACCACTGCGACGATGGCGACGGCACAGCCAGTGGGTATAGCGGCATAAAACCAGGACATAGGAATTTCGAGCATGGCGATTTGTTGTCCAGATACGCGCAAGGTGATCAGGTACCCCTGCCAGACAAGAATTGTGAGTAGTGTTAATACGGCGGCGCATACCAAACGCTGACCATGAATGCGTAAACGCGGGGGCAAGCGATCAAGGAAAAGATCAATGGAGATCATGGCGCCATACCAAAAAGCTGCAGCACTGACTAAAAACACGCTCCAGACAATTAATCCTCGCGCCAGGATTTCTGACCAGGCAGCGGGGTCGCCGAGAATAAAACGGGTAAAGACTTGGAAGGAGACTAAAGCCACCGCAATGGCAAGAAGTAATGCAGCGAGATTATGAGTGAGCTTGATGAGCCCCTGGGCCAAGCTATTCAGTAGCGACAACATAAGCGTAAACCTCATCGTCGGGGAGAAAATGCCTCCCGAAAGGGAGGCATACAGCAGAGGATGGCTCACTCGGTTGCGCGGATACGCTCTAGTAGTTCACTGCCATACTGGTCGGCGTAGCGTTCGTAGGCAGGTTCGGCGGCGGCACGGAACTGCTCGTAGTCGATCTCGGTCACCACTTCCATGCCATGACTGCGAAGCAGATCAACGCCTTCCTCTTCAATACGCTGAACGGCATCGCGTGAGGTTTGGGCGGCTACCTGGGCGGCCTCTCGGAACCAGCCCTGCTGCTCTTCACTCAGGTCGTCCCAATAGATCTTGGACATCACTAGGGCCGTGGGGGAGTAAACGTGGCCAGTCAGCGTCAGGTAATCCTGGATCTCCCACATATTATTCACGGTCAAAATGGGTATCGGGTTTTCTTGGCCGTCGATGGTGCCTTGCTGAAGGGCCGTAATGACTTCTGTCCAAGATATGGGCGTTGGTGCTGCGCCCAATGCTTTGAAGGTTTCCAGATGCACCTGGTTCTCCATGGTGCGAATCTTCATGCCTTCCATGTCTTCGGGAGTTTCGACCGGACGCACGCTATTGGTGAGGTGCCGGAAACCGTTTTCCGCCCAGGCCAAACCAATTAAGCCTTCGTCTTCGAACTCCTCCAGCAGTGATTGGCCAATCTCGCCATCCAGCACTTTATGGGCGTGATCGTAATCGCGGAATAGGAAAGGAAAATCCAGAGCGTATACCGAGGGAACGAAATTACCGATAGGGCCGGTGGAGGTTAGCGTTAACTCTACTGAACCGATCTGAAGGCCTTCAAGTACGTCGCGCTCGCCGCCTAATGCACTGGCAGGGCGCAGATTGATTTTAAATTCACCGTCGCTAAGTCGGTCAATCTCTTCGGCAAATGCTTGGCCTGCCTCACCATAGTGGGAGTTGAGTGGCGGCGTGAACGCTAGATTCATCTCTTGAACCGCAAACGCTGAGGTGCTGGCGGTCAGTACAAGGGCTGAGACGAGGGTGGCCGCAATGCTGACTGATATTTTGTTGAGCTTGTAAGAGGTCATGTTCTACTCCAGTTTGTTGTAATTAGCGGTAGAGCTTAGGTGTTTATGTCGCATTAACCCTAGGTAATACGCCGAATGCTTTCGGCAATTTCCTCAGGCTCAAATACGCGTTTCCAGTCATCGCGCATCAACTGGGGCTTGCCATTCTCAATTGCTTTATTGCAGGCATCGGAGAACACGCCGGGCTGCTCCTCGAAAATGACTGCCGCCAGAATATTCATATGGCCGAGCAAAAAGTCGCGCGCGCACTCTTGGTCAACGCCGCGGGCGACGACTTCATCCATTGCTTCGCGCATTACTACCAGCAGCGTGGCGCATACGGTTTCAGAAAGGCCGGGCTCAAGCAGCGCCATCTGCTCAACCGACACTCGATGCGAGCGAACCACCGGGGCATAGATGGTTTTCGCGATCGCTTCGCCTAATGCATAAAGCTCTTCAGGCCCCTGCATCAGGGCATTGACGATGTGCTGCTTAGCCTTGGCGCCGCCAAAGTAGTCACGCTTGGCATCTAGATCCGTTTCATCATTGAAGATCGGTGGGTGGCAAGGGTGCGTCACGAAGTAGACCAAGTCGTCACGGTTGGGCAGGTGGCCAGCAAAAGGAGCCGCAGCATCCAGCGTGATCACCATGGTACCGCTGGCCATTAGTGGTGATAGTTCTTCCGCGACGCGGCCCACTAGCGTGTCGGGAACCGCGAGTATCACTACTTGGGCCTCGGGAGCTGCCTGATGGGCATCTACGCAGCTAATCCCCAGGCCTTCTGATAGCCGCTGACGGCCTGCGTCACTCAATTCAACGTGGCTGACGGTGTAATCCGATCGTTGCAGGTTGCTTGACAGGCGATAGCCCATCTTTCCGCCGGCGCCGATAAGGGCGATGTTGGTCATAGCAGACTCCAATAAAGACATTGCATGGCGCTAGCCATGTGTTGGCCGAGGATCTAAAGAGGAAAAGCTAATTGCCCGGCAACTGGTATGATGACATAATATCTATAGCAGTCTGTCAAATGCTGCTTTGGTCGTATATAAGTAAATTTTGCCCCGTTTGCACTAGTGCAGCGTTAGACTGCGGATGCTCATTGGACAACCAAGTCGCTGTTTGGCTTGTGAGGAGAAATCGCCGTGCAACCAGCCCCTAAAATTACTCGGCGCAAGCTGTCAGATGAGGTGTTTGATCGTCTGTATGAAATGATTGAAGCGGGCCAATACAAGCCTGGTGATACGCTGCCTTCCGAGCGCGAGCTGATGGATAGCTATGGTGTGGGAAGACCAGCAATCCGTGAGGCGATGCAAACGCTTGAGCGTATTGGACTTGTCGAGATAAATCACGGTCAGCGCCCTAAAGTACTGCAGCCGACGGCGGTAGGATTGATGTCGCAGATCGATTTAACCGCTCGTCACATGCTCGCCAGCTCGCCACAGTCGCTTGAACAACTTAAAGAAGCGCGCACCTTCTTTGAGCTGGGAATGGTAGAGAAGGCGACGGGGCAGGCCTCTGCGGAAGACATTGCTCACTTGAGAGAGCTGTTAGAGCAGCAGCGCGGGCATTTAAATGGCAATGCACAAGCCTTTATCGAGGTCGATATGGCCTTTCATACCGCCATTGCCGGGATAACCCGCAATCCGATTTTCATGGCAACTAGCCAAGCCATGCTGGGTTGGCTAGCGCGTTTTCACGCTAGTTTGCTGCATTGGGAGGGCAATGAAGATATTACCCTGCTGGAGCATGCCAAAATTATTGACTGCATCGAGCAGGGGGATAAGGAGGCTGCCGTCGAGGAGATGCGCAAACATTTAGAGCGCGCACGTCTGCTTTATTGCCTGAACAATTAGCCCGATAGAGAAAGAAAGAACAGAATTAGCGGCGGGGAGAGCAGTGAAAGGATAAAACCACTGACCACAGCAATGGGCACGCAGGCCACGCCGCCGTGCTGCTGAATCACCGGCAGGGTGAAATCCATGGAGGTGGCGCCACCGTAGCCAATCGCCAGTGCGGTATGGCGGTGGATCACCAGCGGAATCAGGATAAATGCCAGCAGTTCCCGAGTCAGGTCGTTGAAGAACGCCACACCGCCCATCAGCGGGCCTAGCTGGTCACCAATTAGAATCGCTGAAAGCGAGTACCAGCCAAAGCCTGACGCCATTGCCAGGCCTTCGTTCCAGCTTAATGAGAGCAGTGGGGCGGCAGCCAAGCCTGCCAGCAGTGAACTTATTGCCAACGTCACCGCAATCGCCAGCCCCATGCGGTTAAGTAAGATCTGCCTGAGCGGCATGCCGGAGTTACGCAGCTGGCAGCCGATCAGGGCTAGCAGCAGATAGAGCACCCATTCGGCCAGTAAATCTGCACTGTTGAAAAGCCTTTCGCCCAGGTGTGGCCCTAGCAGCAGGCCAGCGATAACGCCCCCAGCCACCACGGCGACCAATAACAGCGACCCCTGCATGGCCGCCAGCTTACTGGTAGGGGCATTTTTCACCACCGGTGAGTTGCCTGCCTTAAGGGATAAACGACGTGATAGCCACCATAACGCTGCTAAATTAAACAGCGTGGTAATACTAAACAGTAGTAGCGCGTTGCCGCCTAGGCGCGAAAGTTGGCTAGTCAGGTTTTCAAGTCCGGCAAGGCTTATGCCCATGAACAGCAGAATCAGGTAAACCGAGCTATTAACTGCTCGGTTGATCAAGTTCTGTAACTGTGTGGAGCGGACGCGAACCAGATAGCCAAGAAAAAGCGGTAGTAGAACAATCAATAAACCGGAAAGCATTTAGGGCGTCGCGCCACCGTTTGGGTTGAAGTTAGTTAATGTCAGCTGCGTTTCGCGGCGACCCTCTTTTCGATATACCGCAGAAAGAATCAGCCCGGGCCAGTCAGGGTGAAAGCTAATGGTTAGCAGGCGGTCGGGCTTCTCGATATCAATGAGCGATACGTTCAGTGCTTCAAACTCTCCTGCGGGAACCTCAATGCTGCCTGGGTCGGTAACGTAATATTGAAAGTGCTCATCGCGTCCTTTTTGATCGACAAACTCAATCGCGCAGGGGGCGTTCTGTGTGCAGTTTTCGTGCCCCGCCCGGCGCGAGAGATCAAACAGCGCCGCCTGGCGATCTAAGCTGGGAATATCACTTTCATTTAACTGATAGCTATCACCTACGCCCAGTACCGAATAGCTGCTGTTAAAAAGTAGCGCGTTAATGCCATTGTCATTGAGCGAAAAACGGCTGTACTCCTGGCCACGAGCTACAGTTATCGAGAAGCGCATATCGCTTAACCAGTGATTCCCTTCGTTAGAGAGGCGATGGGTAATAGTAGCCCCAGGCCAACCGCGAACCTCAAGCCGATACTGTGCTTCAAAGGGCCTAGGGGCTTCAAAAGACTGCGGCTCTTTGGACGTGTCTGCTGCTAACGCCATGTTGCTAGAGCACCAGACGGCAAAACTCAACCCCATCCCTGCGAGCACGCGGCTAGGCAGTCGTGCGAAAACATTGACCAAGGGCCTTTCCTCCATAAAGGGTATCTTCCTAAGAGCCTTTAGCCACTGCTTGGTTCCCAGAGTGCCAGTATAGCCTGGGCAGGGGTTGGCGTCAGTAACCTGCCTCCGGGTTGATAGTGGAGAGTTTTTCACCCGATTCAAAGGCATGCAAGTAAGCGATCACTTGGTCGATGGCATCGTTAAGCGGAGTAGGCGCCGCCATATGGGGTGTGATGATTACCTTAGGGTGCTGCCAGAGCGGGTTGTCAGTGGGCAGCGGCTCTTCCTGGAATACATCCAATAGCGCTCCACGCAGGTGACCCGGCTGTTTGCCGCTACCCAGTGCTTCCAATAGCGCCTGTTCATCAATCAAACTACCCCGACCAGGGTTAATCACACTAGCGCCTTGGGGCAGTTGGGCCAGCCGATCGGCGTTGAGAATATGGTGAGTGGCGGCCGTATCGGGCAAAATGGTGATTAGGCTCTGCACTTGGCCGAGCAGTTCGCTTAACCCGTCGTCGCCGTGAAAGCAGTCCACGCCGCTGATCTGTTTGGGAGAACGGCTCCAGCCCAGCACTGGGAAACCTGCTTGCTGCAGGGCGCTGGCCACAAAGCTGCCAATGGCACCCAGGCCTAATACGCCCACCCGCCACTGGGATTTTTCCACCACCTCCTGTGGTTGCCAAGTGGCGTTATGCTGCTGAGTGGCGTAACGATCCATGCTGCGGTAGAAGTGCAGCACGCCGTACAGGGCATAATCGGCCATCAGCTCGCCCATGCCCGCATCACGTAATTTTACAATCGGCACGTCTTTGGGCAGGCCTGGGGTTTTCAGCAGATAATCCACCCCTGCGCCTAAATTGATGATGCCTTTGAGCTGGGTCTGCTCTTGCAGCAAATGGGCGGGGGCTTTCCAGATGGCGAGATAGTCGGCATCTTTACGCTCATTCGCTGGCGCCTCGCTGGTGAGTACAGTGGCTCGGGGCAGGGCTTCAGCAAGCGCTGCTTGCCACTGTTTAGCCTCATCGATATGCACAACAATTTTCATCGCGTTCCCTTCCTGATAAAAGTGTCATCACTGCAAACTATCATGGTGAGCACTCAGGGTCGTTGCAAGCTCGCTTAGTGCAAATAACGATGCCGTATGCACTTTTTGTCATAAAGCCTTTGACCGCCAACCAAGGGTCGGTGCTAGTATCGGGTTAAGACGACATTGGCGGGCCTGCTGCAAGCGCGGCAGATGCAACCCCGACACCTGATCGGTGGTGGCCAGGTCGATCCTGTGGCCCAGCGTTGCGTGCCTATAGTAGGCAGTGCGCTGGTTCTTGGTGATCTTTAATGGCGAGTTGCCCGATGACTCAGGTTTCCCTGCCTTTCACGCGCGAAGAGTACGCTACCCGCCTGTGGAAAGTGCGTGCTGAAATGGCCAGTCGTGGCATTGACGTACTGATCGTCAGTGACCCTTCCAATATGGCTTGGCTAACCGGCTACGACGGTTGGTCGTTTTATGTGCATCAGTGTGTGCTGGTGGGCCTTGAAGGCGAGCCGGTATGGTTCGGACGGCGTATGGACGCCAACGGTGCCCTGCGCACCTGCTGGATCGATCCCGACAACATTACTTACTATCCGGATTACTACGTACAGAATCCGGACATGCATCCCATGGAGTACCTGGCCCAGTCGATCATGCCGGATCGCGGCTGGCATCTAGGCGTGGTGGGCATGGAAATGGATAACTATTACTTCTCCGCCAAGGCCTATTTAAGCCTGCTGCGCGAGCTTCCCCATGCACGCTTTATGGATGCCAATTCGCTGGTGAACTGGTGTCGGGCGATCAAATCGCCGCAAGAAGTGGCCTATATGCGGATTGCCGCCAAAATAGTGGAAGGCATGCATACGCGTATTTTGGAAGTGATCGAGCCAGGCTTGCCCAAGAGCAAGCTGGTGTCAGAGATTTACCGCGTTGGCATCGAAGGTTTTGTGGATGAGAATGGTAAAGTCTTTGGCGGCGACTATCCTGCCATAGTACCCATGCTGCCCACTGGTAAGGACGCCGCCGCGCCGCACCTGACCTGGGACGACACACCGTTTCGCAAAGGGGAAGGTACCTTCTTTGAGATTGCCGGGGTGTTTAAGCGCTACCACGCACCGATGTCGCGCACGGTATTTCTGGGTACGCCGCCGACGGATTTTATTCGCGCAGAATCAGCTCTGTTGGAAGGCATCGAAAACGGCTTGGCCGTGGCCAAACCCGGTAACCGCACGGCGGATATCGCCATGGCGCTGGGTGCAGCGATGGATAAATACGGCTTTGATCGCGGCGGCGCACGCTGTGGTTATCCCATCGGTATTTCGTACCCGCCCGACTGGGGTGAGCGCACCATGAGCCTACGCCCCTCCGATGACACTATTCTGGAACCGGGCATGACGTTCCACTTTATGCCGGGGCTCTGGGAAGAAAACTGGGGCTTGGAAATTACTGAAAGTATTTTAATTACCGATGATGGGTGCGAAACCCTGGCCAATTTTCCGCGCCAGCTGTTTGTGAAGTAGAGCTGATATAGCCGCCCGTAACAGGAAGGAAATTTTTCATGACGACAATGCGACCAAGTCCCATTTCCGCCACCGTTGATTTTGATGCCGATGGCGTGCAGCACGGCTTTTTAAAGCTACCGATTTCTACCGATGAGTCTGCCTGGGGCGCGGTGATGATCCCCGTGACCGTGGTTAAGAACGGCGAAGGCCCCACGGCACTGCTGACCGGCGGCAATCACGGCGATGAATATGAAGGCATCACCTCGCTGTTGAAGCTCTCTTCAACGCTGAAGGCAGAGGACGTGACGGGGCGGGTGATTATCGTGCCGTGCATGAATACCCCGGCGGTCATGGCCGGGAAACGCACCTCGCCCATGGACAAGGGCAACCTCAATCGCAGCTTTCCCGGCGACCCCAATGGCAGCGTCACGCCGCAAATTGCTGACTACTTCACCCGCGTATTGGTGCCGATGAGCGACGTGGTGCTAGACCTTCACTCGGGCGGCCGTACGCTGGATATTCTGCCCTTCGGCGCGTCCCATGTGTTGGATGATAAAGCGCAGCAGCAGGCTGCTCTGGAAGGTGCTAAAGCCTTCGGAGCCCCTTACGCCATGGTGATGTTTGAATTGGATGCAGAAAAACTCTTCGACACCGCCTGCGAGCGCCAGGGCAAAGTCTTTGTCGCCACCGAGCTGGGCGGCGGCGGCACCTCAACGCCCCAGAGTATCGCGATTGCAGAGCGTGGCGTGCGTAATTTCCTGATTCACTATGGCCTGGTAAAAGGCGAAGTGGAAATGCCCACAGGTGGGCAGATGTATCTCGATATGCCTGACGCCAGCTGTTACGTACAGAGCCAGCATTCTGGCGTGTTAGAGCTGTTGGTAGCGCTAGGCGACGAAGTGAAAAAAGGCCAAACCATCGCCTATGTGTACGACATGACCCGCAGTGGCACCGACCCGGTTGCTTACAAAGCCGAGCGCGATGGCATCCTGATGGCTCGCCGCGCGCCCTCGCTCATCAATATGGGGGATACCCTGGCGGTGATTGCCGATGTTGTTGAACGCCTGGAGGCGTAGCCCTCGGCATGATGAAACTTGACCGGTACGATCTGAAAATCCTCGACATCCTCTCCCGCGATGGGCGAATCACTAAGTCGAAGCTGGCCGAAGCGATCAATCTCTCGGTCAGCCCCTGTTGGGAGCGGGTAAAGAGGCTGGAAAAAGCCGGCGTGATCCAGGGCTACAGCGCGCGCATCAATAGCGAGGTATTGGTGCCGCGCAATGCGGTCTGGGTACAGATCGAGCTCAAACAACACAACGTGGACAGCTTTGCGCGTTTTGAGGCGTTGGTAATGCAAACCCCGGAAGTTACCGAGTGCGTGGCTGTGGGGGGCGGGGTGGATTACCTGGTCAAGTTTGAAGCGCGCACCATCGATAGCTATCAGCGTTTGATGGATAAGTGGCTGGTTTCTGAAGCCGGTATCGAGCGCTATTTTACCTATATCGTTACCAAAACCGTTAAGCGCGTTCCTATAGGTATTGATACCGACGATATTCTTTAATGCAGTTTTTGGTTCCCTATCGTAAGCCCACCAAAAAAAAGTACTGCCAAACGCCCTCTGACAAAAAAAGTCGCGTGATAAGTCTCGGTTTTCAAAAACACTTCGTGGCTCCTCTCCGTTAACCTGGGGGCATTCGACAGCAAGGCTTATGAGCGCTTGCTGACAATGCCACACAGTAATTGCAGCGCTCGGTTAGCCAGACTGCATTTGAGGAGAGGTTCCCATGACCACACTATCGACCACGCTCGCCAAGCGCCTGGAAGATCCGCGTCTGTTCCGGCAGTACGCCTACGTGAACGGTAAGTGGACCCACGGGGAAGGCGGTCGCGAAGAGGCTGTCTACGACCCGGCCACCAATGAAGCCATTGGCCATATCCCTTTGCTGGAAGCCGAGCAGATCACCGCTGCCGTAGACGCCGCTGAAGCTGCGTTTGTACAGTGGCGTGCGCTACGCGCTGACGAGCGCTGTGAGCGCTTGCTGGCTTGGTACGATCTGATTCAAGCCAACCGCGAAGACCTCGCCACTATTATGACCCTGGAGCAGGGTAAGCCGCTGCCCGATGCCCGTGGGGAGGTGCAGTACGGTGCCAGCTTTGTGCGCTGGTTTGCCGAAGAGGGCAAGCGTACCTATGGCGAAACCATCCCTAGCCATATCCCCAATGCATCACTGGGCACCATTAAAGAGCCGGTGGGTATCGCCGCAATGATTACGCCGTGGAACTTCCCGCTGGCGATGATTACCCGCAAAGCCGCGGCAGCGCTGGCAGCGGGCTGCCCGGTAATCGTCAAACCAGCTAACGAAACACCCTACTCAGCGTTGGCGCTGGCGGAGCTGGCCGAGCGTGCTGGGATTCCCGCAGGGATTTTCAACGTAGTGCTAGGCGATCCAGCGGAAGTCTCAAAGATCCTCTGCAGCGAATCGCGTATTCGGGCGCTGTCGTTCACCGGTTCCACCCGGGTGGGTCGCCTGCTGATCGAGCAGAGCGCTAACACTGTTAAGCGGCTCTCGTTGGAATTAGGCGGCAATGCGCCGTTTATCGTTGGGCCGGATATGGATCCCAAAGAGGCGGCCTTTGCGGCAATAGACGCCAAGTTCCAAACTGCCGGACAGGACTGCCTTGCCGCCAATCGCATTCTGGTACATGAAACTATTCACGATGAGTTCGTCGAGCATTTCAGCGAGCGTATGGCGGCGCTTACCGTGGGCAATGGCCTCCAAAGCGAGATAGACCTTGGCCCGCTTATTCACCGTCAGGCGGTGGAGAAAGCGGCGGCGATTGTCGATGACGCCATCTCCAAAGGAGCCACCGTGATCGGTGGTGATCAAAGCCAAGCGCCCGGCGAGAACTTCTTTATGCCGGTGATGCTGACCGGCGTAACGGCGCAGATGAAAGTGTGGCGGGAAGAGAACTTCGCGCCGGTGGCCGGCATCACCGCCTACAGCACCGACGACGAAGTGATTGAAATGGCCAACGACACCGAGTACGGCCTGGCTGCGTACATCTACACCCACGATATTCGCCGCATCTGGAAGCTAATGCGCGCGCTAGAGTACGGCATGGTTAGCGTCAACTCGGTTAAGATGACCGGCCCGCCGGTTCCCTTTGGTGGCGTTAAGCAGTCCGGCCTTGGCCGCGAAGGCGGCGCCACGGGTATCGATGAGTATCTGGAAACGAAGTATTACTGCCTGGGCGCGCTGGGTTCAGTGTCTGGGAGCTGAATTTGGAAGTTTAATCTCGGGTAGAAAAGCTTCGCGCGCTGAAGCGCCCTCCCACAACACCCGTTCAGGAGCTTGAGTTGGTTCTGTGGGAGGCCGGCTCCGCCGGGCGAAGGCGCCGCTAGGTGCCCAACATTTAGTCAGTCACCAAAGATAAAATACCTCCCCACTTATGGGGAGGTTTACTGTATAGAGAGAACGCTATGAGCTTGCATCAGGATTTGATCGAACGCGATCGTAAAGTTACTTTCCACGCCTCTACTCACCTACGTGACTTCGCCCACGGCGATGCGCCGGGGCGTGTGATTACCGGCGGCAAAGGCATCAATATCGTGGATAAAGACGGCCGTGAATTTATCGACGGCTTTGCCGGGCTTTACTGCGTCAACATCGGCTACGGTCGCACCGAAGTCGCCGAAGCGATCTATAAGCAAGCGTTAGAACTCTCTTACTATCACACCTATGTGGGCCACTCCAACGAGCCGCAGATCGAACTTTCCGAGCGTATTTTGAAAATCGCCGGTATGAACATGTCCAAAGTGTACTACGGCATGTCCGGCTCGGACGCCAACGAAACCCAGCTCAAGATCGTGCGCTACTACAACAACGTGCTGGGCCGCCCGCAGAAGAAAAAGGTTATCTCACGCATGCGCGGCTACCACGGCTCGGGCATTGCTTCCGGCTCGCTGACCGGTCTGAAAGCGTTCCACGACCACTTTGATCTGCCCATTGACACCATTCGCCATACCGAAGCGCCGCACTACTACCTACGCGCCGCCGAACAGCACGGTATGACCGAACTCGAGTTCTCCGCTTACTGCGCCGACAAGCTGGAAGCGATGATTCTGGAAGAGGGCCCGGATACTGTGGCTGCCTTTATTGGCGAGCCGGTTCTGGGTACGGGGGGTATCGTACCGCCGCCGGAAGGCTACTGGGATGCGATTCAAACCGTGCTGGCGAAGTACGATGTGTTGCTGATTGCTGATGAAGTGGTGTGTGGCTTTGGCCGTACCGGCTCTGATTTCGGCAGCCATCACTACAATATGAAGCCTGACCTGGTCACCATCGCCAAGGGCTTAACTAGCGCCTACCAGCCGCTCTCCGGTGTGATTGTGGGTGAGAAAGTCTGGCAGGTGCTGGAGCAGGGAACCGGTGAGTACGGCCCCATCGGCCATGGCTGGACCTACTCTGGCCACGCCCTGGGCTGTGCGGCAGGGCTAGCTAACCTGGATATCATTGAGCGTGAAAATCTGGTGGGCAACGCTGCTGAAACCGGCGGCTACTTCCAGCAGCAGCTAAAAGCTAACTTTGAAGGCCACCCGCTGCTGGGCGACGTACGCGGCGTTGGCTTAATGGCGGCACTGGAGTTCTCCCCGGATGCCAAGCAGCGCCTGCACTTCGACCCGGCACTTAAAGTCGGCCCTCGCGTGGCGGCTGCTGCCATGGAAGAGAACCTGATTGCCCGGGCCATGCCCCAAGGCGATATTCTCGGCTTTGCGCCGCCGCTGACCATTAATCGTGGGGAAGTGGATGAGATGATTGGCCGCGCCAAGCGCGCCATTGACCGGGTTACCGATGAACTGGTGCGCTCTGGCGACCTGAAAAGTGGTGAAAAAGAGGCCGCGTTTACGGTTTGATGACCTGATTTAGCCTTCGAAGCGCCGCTGCCTGTGCAGCGGCGCTTTTGTTATTGAAGGTGTCTACTATGCTAAAGATATAAGCTGAACTCAGGTCACAATTAATTGAAAGTTAAGGAGTAGCCAACGATGCAACCGGTCTTAGCCTTCGATGTATACGGTACGTTGATCGATACCCAAGGGGTTACCGTTGAGCTCGAACGTCGCCTAACGGATGCCTCCAAAGCCGGTGAATTTGCCCGCCGCTGGCGCGATAAGCAGCTTGAGTACAGCTTTCGCCATGGCCTGATGGGAGCTTACGTGCCGTTTTCGGAGTGCACCCGCGAAGCGCTGGTGTTTATCGACCGCGCACTGCAAACCGGGCTTTCGGATAACGACCAAGATCATCTAATGGCGGTCTACGGTGAGCTGCCCGCGTTTGACGATGTAGTGCCTGCGCTAGATCAGCTTCGCGATGCGGGCATACGCTGTGTGGCATTTTCGAACGGTACAGCGGATGCTGTGTCCAAACTACTTACCCGCGCAGGCGTTGAGAGTCATATGGACGATGTAATCAGCGCCGATGAGGTAAAACGCTTTAAGCCAGACCCCGCGGTGTACACTCATTTGCGTAGCCGCTTGGAGACACGCCCTGAGCAGACATGGCTGGTTTCCAGTAACCCCTTTGATGTGATTGGCGCCACCCATGCAGGCCTACGCAGTGCCTGGATACGGCGCAGCTCTGACGCCCCTTTCGACCCTTGGGGGATTGAGCCGGATATGACCGTGACCGATCTAGAAGCATTGGCAGAGCGCATCATCCGCTAGGTTGTTAACCTACATCGACAAGCCGCATAATGACGTACGCTTGACGACTTAGGAGATGATTATGTCAGAAAAGATTTACTGTATTGCCGGTTTTAAGCCCAAACCCGGCAAAGAAGAGGCGGTATTCAAAGCGCTTCAGTCGTTAGAGCCGAACACCCACCGGGAAGATGCGTGCATTCACTACACCGTGACCCGGCAGATCGATAATCCCTTCGCCCAGGGCACCAGTTACCCGATTGTGTTTCATGAAATCTGGGCCAGCCGCGAAGAGTTTGAAGCCCATTGCCAGCGCAAAGAGATTCAAGACTTCTTTGCCAAGCACGTTGAAGCGCCGGATGGCGATATCGAAGATGCCAACGTGTGTGTCTACACCGATGAGCCCTGGAATTTTGACGCGCCCAAGGTTTAAGCGAATCAAGCTTTAAGCGAAAAAGGAGCCAATATGACCGATAAAAAGATGAACGTAGAGAGCTTTAACCTGGATCACACCAAGGTAAAAGCCCCGTACGTACGTTTAGCTGATATTAAAGAAGGCCAGAACGGCGATCGTATCCATAAATACGACCTGCGTATCTGTCAGCCCAACAAAGATCATATGGAGATGCCAGCCCTGCACTCCCTTGAGCACTTGATGGCTGAGCTGTCGCGTAATCACACCGATAAAGTGGTCGATATCAGCCCCATGGGCTGCCAAACCGGCTTCTACATTGCGATGATCAACCACGACGACTACGACGGCGTGATCACCATCATCGAGCAAACACTAAACGACGTGCTAGAAGCCACTGAAGTGCCTGCCTGCAATGAAATGCAGTGCGGTTGGGCTGCCAGCCACAGTTTGGAAGGCGCCCAGGAACTGGCTCGCAACCTGTTGGCCAAGCGCAGCGAGTGGACTGAGGTGTTCGCCTAAGCGTTATATCGCAGTAAGCAGATAGTTAGCCTGACGCCTCCCCGATGCTACTTATAGCAAGGGGAGGCGTTTTTATTGAGAGCGCTTTAACGAATGGAAAACGCTGATCAACAGTGACATCCTGACGCGTTGGTCGCGGTTTTAAAGGCATCTTCGTTGCCATCGGTGCCGCGCTGCCGCTGCGCCCATGAATTTAGCTCTGCGGGCTTGATGAGTGCGTGATAGAGAAGTATTGACTTCCACTTATGGTGCCCCTATAAACCCGGTACAACCCATCACTCTAGGCCCTCATGTTCCTCCTAATCACGATTGCTACCCTTTCAATCGCGTTCTCGTTTTTATGTTCCATCCTTGAAGCGGCGCTTCTTTCAATTACGCCCAGCTATATTGCTAAGCAGAAAGAAGATAACCCCAAGTTGCACGCCTCGCTTACGCGCCTGAAGGCTAATATCGATCGGCCCCTAGCCGCTATTTTGACGCTCAACACGATTGCCCATACCGTGGGTGCAACGGCAGTGGGTGCTCAGGCCGCGGTCGTGTTTGGCGAAGCCTCTATTGCCATCGTCTCGGCGGTAATGACCATGGCGATTTTAATACTGTCGGAAATTATTCCGAAGACCATTGGCGCGACTTACTGGCGTGGTTTATCGCCGTTTTTGCCGCGCTTTTTAAATCCGATGATTATAGGCCTGCTGCCTTTTATCTGGATGTCGGAACAGATCACCCGTCGACTAGGTAAGTCAGAGCACGATGTCGATTTGCGCGATGAAATTAAAGTGCTGGCCCGTGTCGGTCTGGAAGAGAAGGTGCTGGATGCCGACGAGTCGCGCACCATTATCAATATGCTCAACTTGCACGATATCTTGGTTAGCAAAGCGATGACTCCGCGCACGGTGTGTGAAACCGTTTTGCCTGACATGACCGTGAAAACGTTTGATGAGCAGTATGGCAAAGCACCGTTCACACGCTTTCCAGTGATGGACAATGGTGAGCAGGCCTTTGGCTATGTGCATAAAGCGGATATGTATCATGCCGACGATGCCAAAACAATGCGTGAGTTGATGCATCCGATCGGCAGCGTGGACGTCTCACATAACGTTGAGCAGGTATTCACCTCCATGCTGAAAGACCACCTGCACATGCGGGTGGTCTACGATGAGCACGGTACCTTTGTAGGTTTAATAACGTTAGAAGACATTATCGAAACCATTCTGGGGCAAGATATTGTCGATGAGACCGACAATGTGGCCAATCTACGCCACTATGCGAAACAAAAGTGGATAAAGCGGGTGAAGCGGGAAGATAAAGACGCCAAAGCAGAGGAGTAATCCCTGGGAAGGGATGCTCTGTTTGTATAGCTAGAACGGCGCCTTCGGGCGCCGTTCTGGTTTTACTGGCAGTTATGTTCAGGCTTTTGTGCCGTTGGACTACGCTTGGCTGAGCGAGTGAACGTTGTGTTACGACTCGCTGTCTTAGCGCTAAATGATCTATAGTGAAGGTGTTGAAAGTCAAATAAGCTATTAGGGCGTCTAACGCCCATTTAAGGAGGAAAGCATGTCATTACGTATTAATGCCGTCGTGCCCGATTTCGAAGCGGAGACTAGCCAAGGGCCGATTCGCTTTCATGACTGGATTGGCGACAGCTGGGCAATCCTGTTTTCGCACCCTAAAGACTTTACCCCGGTTTGCACGACGGAATTCGGTGCCGTTGCACAGTTGAGCGCAGAGTGGACGAAACGCGGCACCAAAGTGATCGGTGTTTCCGTGGATGGCGTTGAAGACCACAAGCGCTGGGGCAATGACATCCAAACCGTCAGCGGCAGCGAAGTCGATTTTCCGATCATTGCCGATGATGGGCTAACGGTGTCAAAGCTGTACGACATGCTGCCCGAAGATGCCTATCTGCCCGATGGCCGTACGCCTGCAGACAGCGCCACGGTGCGTTCGGTGTTTATTATTGGGCCGGATAAGCAGTTGAAACTATCCATGACCTATCCAATGACCGTAGGGCGCAACTTTGCCGAAATCCTACGCGCCCTGGATGCATTGCAAACCACGTCCAAACACGGCGTTGCCACACCGGCCGATTGGACGATAGGTCAGGACGTGATTATTCCGCCTAGCGTTTCTGACGCGGATGCCAAGCAGAAGTATGGCGAATACGAAACGGTTCTGCCCTACTTGCGCAAAACGCCACTGCGCTAATGGCGTTAATAGAGTGATGTAAGAAGCGAAAAGCCAGCGCCTGTGAACTGCACCCCAAAAGTTGGACACTCATCCAACGATTGGGGTGTTTTTCATGGCGCATCAAGCGGATTCTAGCGCAAGCTGTTCAATGGACGTTGAAACGTTGCGTGCCCCGGTGAGTATCTCATTGACGATAATCTCAATTTCGCTAACGCTGGTTTGGCTTGATTTCCCCTGCTCCACTACCTGCTGCATGGCGTGAGTGGTGCGCTCGACTAAGGCGTTGTTCTCTTTTAGCACTCGGGTAATATCCTCTACCGCTTCACTAGAGCCTTTGGCCAGGCGGCGTACTTCGTTAGCCACCACCGCGAACCCGCGCCCCTGTTCACCGGCGCGTGCGGCTTCCACCGCGGCATTGAGCGATAGCAGGTTGGTTTGGTTAGCGATACGGGCAATCGACTCGGTAATGCTGTTAATACTCTGTGCCTGATTGTTAAGTGCGGCGATTAGCTGCTGTGCTTCTGCCAATGTTAGTGCCGCTTGTTCAGAATCACGCACAACGCGCTGCAGATGGCTAAGACCGTTTTGGGCGATCTGCTCTGTTTGAGAGGATGTGCTCTGGGCAGCAGTGACGGCACGTGTAGCGGACTCTGCCGCCTGAACGGAGCGGGTAATATCGGTGGCAAACTTGACCACTTTTACTACGTTTCCATGACTATCTTTAATCGGGTTGTAAGTCGCCTCTAGCCATACGCTGGCACCACGAGAATCCAAACGCTCAAACTTGCCTTGCATGTACTCGCCCTGAGCCAGCCGCTCCCAGAAGCGGGGGTTAGTTTGAGAAAAATTGGCGGGGCAAAACATTCTGTGGTGTGCGCCAACTAATTCATCATTTCGATAGCCCATGGCCTGCTCAAAATTTGAGTTGGCATTGAGAATTTCACCGCTAGGGGTAAATTCAATGACTGCCATGGAGCTATTTAGCGCTTCTAAAACGGCATTTTTGCGTTCTGCTTCCTGATGCGCGACGGTAATGTCATTGGCGATTTTAAGTACCTCGACAACCTTACCGCGTCGGTTACTGACCGGTAAGTAAGTCGCCTCTAACCAAATTTCTTCACCTTGGGCATCCGAACGGCGAAAGCGTCCTTGCTGGCTATGTCCCGCTGCCAGTGCTTGCCAAAAAGCACGGTACTCATGGCTGCTACTTTCTTCAGGAAAACAGAAAATCCGGTGGTGTTCCCCCTTTACTTGGTCAAGGGTATAACCGACGGCGCTTAGGAACGGCTCACTTGCCTTCTTGATAACCCCTTCAGGTGTAAAAGAGATACAAGCAGTATGTTGATACAGTGCACTGTGTAAACCATTAGAAGCGAGAAGTTTGAGCATGGCTATTCCTTTCAATGGGGCTATTCAAGACTTGTGTACAAGGGTAGAGCAGTCCCAGTTTGTAAGCATCACTTTGTATCTAGATGACACAAAATGTTGCATTTGTAAGGGTTTCGGTGTTTTTGATTAGTAGTTAGTTGCTAATATAGGCATTTAGTAAAATTGATAATGATATTTATTCGCATGTATCGTCACCTGAAAGCTATTTTTTCAAGCAATTTGAAAAGGCAGTAGAACTAGTCATACGTATTCGCTGCATTGTGTATAGGTTGTGTACAGCTATTATTGTATATGAATTGCTCGAGCAAAGCACTTTTTGCATAATTTTTGTATAGGTTTATATGGCAAGCATAAAAATCCATCCCGAGGGACAATGTTGGCGTAGTGGCTTGTAGTGTCTGACTGGTGGGGTTAATGGTTTAGCGCGTTTAGGGCAGGAAGGAGAGAAGCAAGTGTATACTTGTTAGCTAGCCAGACTGGTGGTGAACATTACGCTGCCTCAAGCGCTCGAAAGCTACGAGGTACGATCTGAAGGGGTGGTGGCTAACTCATCGTTTGTGCTGATTATTTTATACAGTTACTGCGGGCAGGCGGGTGCGTCTTTGCTGCTTGAAAAACCTAAATGGGTAAACCAAGCCGTTGCATTAACACCTGCATTATCGCCGTCGCTCATCAAAGCAATACCATCGATATGGCTAGGCGCGCTTCCGAAAAGTGCAGTAAAGTCAGCGCGTACATCGCGAACTTCTGCTACCCAATCGCCAACACGATTTTCACCGCTTTGCAGAGCGATTAGCTGCGCCCGCTGAGTAAATGCATTGGGCCAGGTAGCGCCCTGTGGCTGTGTAGAAGCCCACACATAGTTCACCGACTCCACCTGCCAAGGCAAAAGGCCCGTTTTATGCGCAACATAAACGCGGGCGGGGTAATCATCACCCGCTTTAGTGGTTTCGTCTAACCCTGCATAGGTGTTACTTACTTGCCAGCACCAGTGCAGGTAGGGCGTTTCATTTAAGTCAATTTCACGTTCAAGATAGCGAGCAGACGCTTGGCCTTGGGATTCGGATTCCAACACCCGGCGGCCTGCTCGTTCAACGATAGCGTAGCGTGTTTCCCCTTCAAAACTGCGGGTGGGCCAGGTCATTATCTGGTTAGGAGTAAAATACACTTCCTGGGCGATTGCCGCCCCCACTATAAGCAGTGAACTGCAAACAATAGCTCCTATC
The DNA here is from genome assembly GCF_020595105.1 of Halomonas sp. FeN2. Classification (NCBI taxonomy): domain Bacteria; kingdom Pseudomonadati; phylum Pseudomonadota; class Gammaproteobacteria; order Oceanospirillales; family Halomonadaceae; genus Halomonas; species Halomonas sp. FeN2. The sequence continues at coordinate 1,211,322 of NZ_CP074200.1, read as the reverse complement.
ATCAAGACCGCATTTCTACAATTATTTCGGGTCATGACGGTCGCTCTTATCGTTTGATGCATCAGGTATGTCGGGGTGGTGGTGGCCGATCTTGTGTAACAGATCAAACTGGCGAGCACAGGTGCGGCAGGCCCCGCACATAGAGAGATGAAATCGTAGCGCGGCGCTTTCACGAAATGTGAGCGTTCTATCCTGTTTAAGCGACATTAAACGCGTCGCTTCTCGGCACATCATCATAGCGTAACCCTCTCACGAGTATTGGTCGGCGTTCGGTCATTACCCATGGTCAATATGCCCTTAACAATGTATCGATTAACACTTGGTGCTTTTAAAGTGACATTCCTTACAACTTTAAAATAGAGCGGGTTGTAGGAAAAAATGTGTGATTGATACGATTTATGTTAACCAGCCTTTTTCAATACAGCCCCGCAGCCGCAAGCGCGCACGGTGCAAAATCACCCAACAGTTCGCATCGCTAAGCGTTAATGCCTCACAGATCTCCTGGGTGGTCAGCCCCATTAATTCACGCATGGTGAAAACCTGGGCAGTATTATCTGGTAGCACCATTAAACAGGTATCGAGTAAGCGCCAAAACGCCGCGTTTTCGAGTATCTGGTCGGGGTCGCCCCAAGGAGTGGGTTTGCTGGCAGCTTGCCAGCGCCCGTTCTCTTTAAACAGGTTTTCAAACGAATCCTCATCACTTAGCTCATCGTCTTGCCAAGAGAAATAGCGCCGTTCATGACGGAAGCGCTCAAGTATTTTATTTTTTAAAATGCCAAATACCCAGGTTTCAAACGCTGAACGCCCTGAAAAGCTCTGGTGCTTCTCTAAAGCGGTGACCAGCGTATCCTGCACCGTATCTTCAGCGGCGGCGCTATCGCGTAACTGCAAGCGCGCGAAGGCGACAAGCTTGGGCCGCAGCGTCGCGATATGCTCTTCAGTAGAGTGCGTGGCAGTCGTCACGGCAGGATCCTCATGGGTATACCGATCACGTTTTCGAAGAGGCTTAACATTTTGTGCATGCCTTAACCAGGCCAGTGATCGCAACAGCGACCACTGCCAAACATAAGTTATGACGCAGGAGCTTCCCAAGCTAACGGCTTAAGCTCTTCATTAAGTGGTGTGCCAGCAATATGGTTGGTGTAGTTGGAGAGTGTTTTCAGCGCGCAGGCAATTACCAGCTCAAGCACCTGCTGCTGAGTAAAACCTGCCTCAAGAAAAGCATTCAACTCGGTTTGCTCAGCCCAGCCGCGCTGTGCGTTTAGGTGGCGGGCAAAGCGTGTCACAGCGGCAAGCTTGGCATCGTTAGGTGCGCTGCGTGCGCGTAGATCTTCGATGATCTCGTCATCGGCCCCGGCTTTCTTGATTCCTCCGGTATGTGCCGCCACGCAGAATTCACAGCGGTTATCCGCGCTAATGGCGAGCAGAGCTGCTTGCTGTTCAACAGGGCTAAGGCTGGTTTTGGAATAAATGCCGTCAAGCGTTAGATAGGCTTCGAGTAGCGTTGGCGCTTCCGCCATTTTGGCAAAGATATTAGGCAGAAAACCCATCTTTTTTGCAGCGGCTTGAAGGTTCGCTTGAGCCTCTTTAGGGGCACTCTCAGCGGTATGTAATGGAAAATCAGTCATTTCAAACTCCTTCTGATCAATAAATGATCGTGTCGCTGTGTCGTCAACTGGCTTGAATTATTATGGAACAATTGGTTCATAAATGACAATGGTAACGTTTAAAAATACACAAAGAGGTGTAAGGAGAGCGTGATGTCGTTCACTCATATAGCGAAACAATAGATAAAAACGTTTGGATACTGAGGTGAACACCATGTCGCTAACTAAACAAAAACGCAGTGATTTGCTGGATAAACTTCGTCGCCAGGTTCGTTACAGCACACCCGTCTTGGTGCTGGTGGTAGGCGGCGTTGCGCTGGGCGTTTCGGCCAATGAGCAAAACGTAGTCGCCAACGATCAATCGGCTACGAGTGAACTACTGCTGGCAAGTAATCACGCAGAGGCAGAGGCGCAACCTGCAGGCGTGGCTAGCGCTGAAGGTGAAGCAGAGGGTGGTGTGCAGCCTAATGAACGTACGCAGTTAGTGTCCCGGCCCGAAGGTTACGTACCCGGTTACGATGAAAACGGTGACAACCCCAAAACACTCATTGAACGCGGTGAAGCCCTGTTCAATGACACCTCGTTGAGTACGAATGGACTCTCCTGCGCTAGTTGCCACGGTAGCGACGGCCAACAAGGCTATCAGGCAACGTTCAATCAGCCATACCCTCATCCGGTGGCCATGGGAACTAATATGTTTGGCATGGACACGGTGCACGCCGATGAAATGGTGCAGCTCTGCATGGTCTCCCCCATGGCCGCTGATCCATTGGATTGGGAGTCTGAGGATTTAGCGGCGTTGGCCGCCTATGTAGTTAATGCACGACAGCGGTTGGTCGGTGAAGCTGATGGTCATTGTGATATGTAGGCTTCTCTTGTGTAAAAGTGAATGATGTAAACCGAACGACGGAGTCTGATCAGGCTCCGTCGTTATTTACAGAGTACATGGCGTCTGTACTTAACGTTGGATTGCGTTGTCGGCGATGCGTGTGAATAACTCATCCAGTTCACTGGCAATCTTCGCCAGTTCATCATCGTCACCCTGCCCATAGGGAGCGAAGACGGCACTGGGCGTCTTCCACGACAGCGTGGCGCTTTCTGAGTCATTTTCGGTTACGTAAAAGCGCAGTGGCGCTTCAATCATGGCGGGGACGCTTTCGCGGATAATGCGCACGGCAAAATCGTTACGAAACACGCCGATGACTCGGTTGCCGGGAATCGTTTCGCCGCGGCGGGCGGCGGCGTCGGTTGGGCTGGCTTCAGTCACTACCAGCATATCGGCTTGTTCAACGGCGCGGCGCAGATCCTCCACCAGGTCGGCATAGGGTTTGTCGGTTTCTACCACGTTCCAGCCTTCCTGCGGCCAGTCGACAGCCGTATCGGCATTCGAGGTGAGTGAAAAACTGAACAGTAAAAATCCCATGAGGAGGGTTGAGAGTCGTTGCCTTGCACCAGCAAGCAATCCTTGATCGTGACGCCAGGCACCTGAATCACGAGTAGGCAAAGTAGGCATGAGGAAGCCTCCCACAGTCTGCATTTTTTTGATCTGTCCGAGGATAAGTGACTAGTAGGGACCAACCCTTACAGCCTCGTTGTTTATCAGTTAAAAGAGACAAGGGCTTTCAAGAGGCGAAACGCTGCCGCGCCCAGTAGCGGAGCGTCGATGGGTGAACACCGAAGTGCTTGGGTAGCGCGATGCCCAACTGTTCGCAAAACGTACCCAGCAGCGCCATATGGTGAATGCTGTGGCTGGTTAGAAACGCCAGCTCCCGGCCCAGGCTGGTGGGCAGTGCCACCGAATCGTCAGCGTCACCCACCTCAACCGGATAGCTCAGCGTTAGGGCGGCATCATGTTGCATGTTCGCCAATGCCTTGAGCCCCGCCTGCAGCGCTTCAGTACGCTCACCCGCATAGCCTGGCTGGGTTTCCAGCGCCGCTTCCCGCGGGCGATTTTCATAATCAAAAGTCGCCTGAGTAGGGGCCGTCGCGCAGGCATCCAGCAGGGTTTGGTAGTGCTCAAGGATATGGCGAACGTGCTTGCCCAGGGACTGGGTACCCTTGGCGCCGAGCGGGCGCTGGTAGTCCTGTGCAGACACGCGGCCCAGCAGTAGGGTGAGCTGAGCGAGGGTTTGCATGTTTTCGTCTATCAGTGGCGACAGCAATGATGTCGACATGGTCGTTAGCCTCCCGGTGAAGTGTGCCGGTGCGTACACCGGCACAGAAGCAGTTATCCTAGCGGGCAAGGCCAGTGTTAACCGGCTTCGGCACCGCCTTCCGCTTCACCTTCCATTTCTTCCTCGTCGGCGCCCTCAGCGCTGCCTTCCGCCAGCATCATGGGTGCTTCCTGCATCGAGGTGAACCCTTCGGTGGGTTCGTCGGCCTGGGCCTGGAAGGCCAGGCCACCCGCTACCAGCGCAAGGGCGGGGGCGGTATAGCCGAACTGGCGGCTAAGGCGGCTCAGTAAACGACGTTTAGCTTCGTTTTGAGACATGAGGCTTCTCCTTTTGGTGTGACAAGCAAATGCGCCAGATGGCGCGACTTCCTGCCGCTATACCGCGGCGTGGGAAGAGGGTAAAAGCGGTGTCCGGTTAAGCCACTGGCCTACGGCCTCGACCTGCGTGCTGGCCAGCCGCGCACAATGCGCGCCCTGGGTCATATGCTGCAGCGCGGTCAAGGCGTCAGGGCTTAACCCTTGTGGGTGTTCTGCTGTTTCCATGGACGCGGGGAACAGGGCGCCGAGTAACTCGAGTGACGACGGCGCCTCCGGGCTGTCGCTCGGGGCGGCATCAAGCCATAAAAGCCCAACGTAAGGGCCGCGTTCCTGAAACAGGAACCCGGCATCCCCAAGCGGTAGATTAAGCGGTTCCAGGGTGTCCGGTGCGGCCAGTGAGATGCGTGCCCCGCGCGTCAGGGCAAGGCCGTTCTGTGCCGCCACCGCCTTCAGCGTGCCCATCGCCTGGGCAGACTGCTGGGCGGGCACCACGCAGACAACATGCCCCTCCGGCCGACTCAGCATGACGACGTCGAGTACCAACTGCCCGTCACTGGTGGCGTGGGACAAGCAGTGCTGGGTGATGGCGGGGACGATGTCGTCAAGGTGTAGGCGCGAGCGAATTACCCGGCTGTCGCTGGTCAGGCAATAGCCGTTGGCGCTTTCCAGGACATGCAGTGACATGTCGGGGGCGTTGCCGTCGGCGTCCAGCAGCGGCGCCAGTGTCTCGGCAATACGTGCTGCCACGGGGCCCTGAGGCGCGCTGATCGACCAGCGGCGCTGATCAAAAAACAACGTACTGCGCCAGGTGGCGGGACGCTCGCGCGCGGGTGACGCCGTGTCGGGCGGAGAAGTGTCGCGATCCCCAGGCGCCAGCAGGCCGTGCTGCCACCATAGCGAGAGCGTCTCCCACAGATCGCCGGCAAGGGTGTCGGCATCGACCTGCTCTCCGCTTGCCGCCTGGAGCTGCTCGATCACGCTCTCGATCGGCGCGCCTTCGCTGACCAGCAGCCAGATCAGCGCCGCGCTGTCGTTAAGCTGGAAGTAGCGCCCGCTGGGGTGGTGGTAAAGCGCCAGCCGCTCGCCGTCGATCAGCTCGCTGACGTCCTGGCCGTGAAAAGATAGGCTCAGCGGGGCGATCTCGGCCGCCAGGCGGTAATCGGCAAGGCTGGGCAGCCCGACAAAGGGCAGGTAGCGATGGCCGTCCCGGGTCGGGTAGAGCGGTACAAAGCCTCCGGCTCGTTCACGCTCGACCGTCAGTGCAGCGGCATCGAAGACCGCCGCATTGCGAGGTGGTTGATCAAGCCCGATTAAGTCGATCATGTCCTGCACCAGGCCGGTTTTGACGGCCTCTTCGACCACGCCGCCGTGCTCGGGCTTGGCGCAGGTGCCCAGCGAGGGGCTCAGGTTGCACTCCAGAATCCAGGGCTTGAGCTGGTCGTCGACCAGGCAGTCCAGGCCGATCAGCTCGTAGCAGCCCCGCGGGTCGGCGCCGTCTTCCCGGGAGCGGGCGCGCATCGCCTCGACGCCGGAGAGCGCGGTCAGCGTGGCCAGATCCTGAAGCTGGCTAAACAGCGCCTGGTCGTCGTGACCCTGCTCGCGAAGCCAGTGGCGATAGCGGTCAAGATCGATAAACTCCACCGGAACCTCGGCGTCCAGGTTGAGCGCGTTGATGTCGGGGTTGGTCAACTGGCTAAAGGGATTGTCGATGTCATCCGGGCTCCACGGCGCCGAGGCTAGCTTGGCAAAGCCCTGGTCGTAGAGATACACGCGTAGCGGGTCAATGCTGGCAATCAGCATATAAAGGCGCAGCACGTACTTGTGGCCGCGGATGGTGTGCGGGTTGGCAACGTACTCTTGCACCAGCCAGTTGGGTGCCAGCGGTGCCGTGGTCGGGTCGCGAAGCACCTGAACCCCTTGGCCCTTGGAGGCATTGGTCGGCTTTAAAATCCAGCGCTTTTCGGGATGCGCGGCGGCGTCTTCGACCAGCGCCGGGTAGTCGTGGGGCATTTCATAGGCGCGCGGGAAGAAATTCAGCCGCTTAGTGTTGGGATGCGCCTCACCGTAGTGGCGCCGGGTACGTTCGCGCAGCGCCCTCAACCCCGCATGCAGGCGGCTTTTGACCGTGAGCGCGGCGTTGCCGGGGATGTGGTTCATCACCCGGCTGGGAGACGTCGCCTTGAATGCCGCCTTGGGCGGCATGCCGGTAACCCAGGCCGCCTGCCACTGCGCTTCGTCGCCTTGCTGCCAGCCCTTGGCTTCCAGCGTCTGGCGGAAAAAAACATCCTGCTCGGCATGGCGTTTGCCGCTCAGCCAAAAGCGTGGTGGGGGAGTAGCGTGCGCGCTCATCCTGGGCTCCTTAATCGGGTCGTTAGCAGTAAGTGGCCGATCAGCGCGATTACTTACAATTAATTTTTAACAACCGTTAAAAGCCGATCTGGCACTGAATTCACAATCGTTGGAACGCGTTGCTAACGGGGAAAGAAAATATCGCTTTCAGAGTGGTTCAGTATCGCTCAGTATGGCATTAATGTACCAATCGTTCCTGGCTCTGCTGCAATAACGTGGCGGGGCCTAGTAGCTAAGTACTAAGTACCTAACCCCCCACAAAGGGCACTTCAGGAGGTGTTATGTCTCGTTTACTATTTAGTCTAATTGGCGCGCTGGGGCTTTCCAGCCAGGCCTTTGCGCTTGAAATGACGCCGCTGGTGGATGCCCAGTGGCTGAACGAGCATCTTGATCAAGAAAAGCTTGTGGTACTGGACGTGCGCTCGTCCATCGATGAGGGTGGCGATGCCGAAAGCTTTGCCGAGGCCCGCATTCCGGGCAGCCGTTATTCAAGCTACACCGATGACGGTTGGCGCGAAACCCGCGACAGCGTTGCGGGCTTGATGCCTGAGGTCAGCGATCTGGAAAAGCTGATTGGCGACCTGGGTATCGATAACGATAGCGCTGTGGTGATTGTACCCGCCGGGTCGGGCGCTACCGACTTCGGCAGTGCGGCGCGGGTGTATTGGACGCTTAAAGTCCTCGGCCACGACGATGTGGCCATCCTTAATGGTGGCTTTGCGGGCTGGGAGCAGCAGGGCTTCGACGTGGCAAGCGGCGAGCCTGAGTCATACGATGCCGCGGAATTCGATGCCACGCTTCGCGAGGAGCTGATTGCGTCAACCGAGGACGTGGAAGCCGCCCGGGAAAGCCAGGCGCAGCTGGTCGACGCCCGGCCCGCCGACTATTTCTCTGGTGACAACCAATCGCCGGCGGCACGGGTCGCCGGTACGATTCCGGGCGCGCGGAGCCTGCCCCATCAGTCGCACCTGAACGACCAGAACGGCGCTTACTACCTGGACGTCGATGGTCTGCAGTCGCGCATCAATGCCGTGGTGCTGGATAGCAACGAGCGCACGATTGCCTTCTGCAACACCGGTCACTGGGCCGCTACCGACTGGTTTGTGCTTAGCGAAGTCGCCGGGTTCGACAACATCGCCATGTACGATGGCTCGATGGCCGCCTGGACTGTCAGCGATTCCCGCCCGGTGCAGCTTGCCCGCGAAGGTATCAAGCAAGTCAAAGAGCTACTCAATTAATTCAACTAAATGGCTGCGCTAATACAAAGCATCCACGCTCTGGGTGCTTTGCGTAGGTTAACGCTATCTCGTAATATGACGACTTTTTTGGGATTTCGTAATGAGTCTCGGCAGACCTCTGCAGCACCATCCTGAAACAGCGCTGAAAGCCGCGGTTCACGCTTTTTGGCGTTCGGGTTACCACCATACATCCATGCGCGATTTGCTGGATGCGATGCAGCTATCGCGCAGTAGTTTGTACCAAGCCTATGGTAATAAAGAGGCGCTGTTTTTACTGGCGCTGACCCGTTACCGTGAAGAGTTGCTTGCGTCTCTGCGGGCAACGCTTGCCCAGGAAGCGAGCGCCTGGCAATTTATTGAGCAATTGCTGTTACGTATGGCCCAGCAGGCCCAAAGCGAACAGGCGGCGCTGGGTTGCCTGATCTTTAATTCGGCCACCGAATTGGGCAATAGCGGCTCCTCCGTTTCGAATGCCGCAGTGCAGAGTGTTCAGGCCATTACTGAGTTTTTTACGAAGGTCATTGAGCAAGCGCAGCAAGAGGGTAGTATTTCCCTTGAGCGTGATGTACAAAGCTCAGCATACTTCTTAACCCTTTCTATATCGGGTCTGCGCATGCTGCTGAAAAGCGGTGCTAACCAGCGTCAGGCCGAACAATTAGTTGATAATATTTTGCGTGGATTGCGCTGAGCCAAGGGCACATTCAGCAGGGTGTTTCTGTAGGCTCAATAATGGAAAATACGTTGTTACTAGGATTTTTGGGCAGCCTAACCGCCGGGTTATTAACGGCGGTGGGTGCTCTACCGGTGCTGCTGGGTAAAACGCCTAGCCGGGGCTTTCGTGATTTGGCGTTAGGTTTTGCGGCGGGGGTAATGCTGGCGGCGTCATTCTTTTCGCTGATTATTCCAGCGCTTGACGCTGCGGAAATCTATTATTCCGGCGGCCCCGTGCCTGCCGCGATTGTTTGTGCGGCTATTTTGTTAGGGATGGGCGCGATTGCGCTGCTTAACGAGCATCTGCCCCATGAGCATTTTGCCCAGGGCCGTGAAGGGCCGGAGGCTGCATCGCTTCGCCGGGTGTGGCTGTTTGTGTTTGCGATTACTATCCACAACCTGCCGGAAGGCATGGCGGTGGGCGTCGGCTTTGGGGCCAATGGGTTAGAGGGCGGCATGCCCCTGGCGATCGGTATTGGCCTACAGAACATGCCAGAAGGGCTCGCCGTTGCGGTCGCCTTAATGGGCGAGGGCTACTCAAAGTGGCGCTCCTGGTCGATTGCTGCGCTAACCGGTCTCATCGAGCCCGTTGGAGGGCTATTTGGTGCCAGTATTGTCAGCGTTTCCCAAATACTGCTGCCCTGGGGCCTGGCCTTTGCCGCCGGGGCGATGCTGTATGTGATCAGCCACGAAATCATTCCCGAAACTCACCGCTGCGGGCACCAGAAAAAAGCCACCTTTGGTTTGGCCATGGGTCTGGTGATTATGCTGTTTTTAGACGTGTGGCTGGGTTAATCGCGCATTAGCCGATGACATCGGCGCCACCGTGAGGCCCTGCCTGATGACACAGGCGGTGATCGCTGAGCACGTCAATAATATGGCACTGGCCAACATTGCCTCCCGCACACTGATTGATCATGCGTTTGAGCTCATCGCGTACCGAGGTGAGTCGTGCAAGTCGTGCCTCGACCTCGGCTAGGTGACGCTTCGCTAGCGTGTCTACCTCTTCGCAGGGCATAGTGGGGTGATCCGCCATTTGTAACAGCTCTCGTACCGCCTCCACTGAAAAGCCAAAATCCCGCGCATGGCGAATAAACGTCAAACGGCGGATAGCGGCTGTGGTGTAGCGTCGCTGATTGCCTTCGTTGCGCGGTGCTGAAGGCAGTAGCCCAATCTGTTCGTAGTAGCGCACCGTTTCTGGCTTGCAGCCGGACTCGCGTGCCAGCTCGCCAATGCCGATATAGCGCTCAGTGGAAGTTGGCTCAGGGGTTTGATCTTTCATTACTTGAACCTCTAGTGACTACAGGTATTACGCTGCTCCTAAGATAGACTAACTTGGAGCAAAGAGCGATGAGCACGACCACACCGGCTAAAACCTCTGCAGTTTCTCCGTCGCCGACTACCCTGCGCGTGCAGGGTATGGACTGCGGTGGCTGCGAACGTAAAGTTGAAGCGGCGCTAAATCGTTTAAACCATGTTGAACATGTTTCGGCGAGTGCCGTTGCGGGGTCGGTTCAGTTGACTCCCTCAATCGGTAAAACGCTGCCGCATGCCGAGATTGAGTCGACGATCACGGCTCTGGGCTACCAACTGATCGATGAGTCGGCTGGCGTGACTGGATCGGCAAAACATACCCCCTGGTGGCAGTCGCCCAAAGGGCGTTTGGTGCTTGTCAGTGGTGCGCTGCTGGCGCTTGCCTGGGGGCTTAGATTTGCCTGGCCCGCCTTGGGCGGTTGGCCATTCATAGCTGCGACGGTCGTTGGGCTTGTGCCGGTTGTTCAGCGTGCGTGGCAGGCACTTAAGGTGGGCAACCCCTTCACCATTGAAATGCTGATGAGCATCGCAGCCCTTGGGGCGTTGGCGATAAACGCCGCCGCCGAAGCAGCGGTAGTGGTGTTTCTATTTGCAGTGGGGGAGATGCTGGAAGGCGTTGCCGCCGCTCAGGCACGCCGCAGTATTTCGGCACTTTCCAAACTAACGCCCTCCACCGCGCGGTTGCTGGAGCAGGGCGAAGTGCGCGAAGTAGCTGCCGCCTCGCTTCAGCCGGGGCAACGGGTGCAGGTACGCCCCGGCGACCGTCTGCCTTGTGACGGGCAAATTATTGCTGGTCACTCCTCGATTGATGAATCGCCTGTGAATGGTGAGTCGGTGCCACGGGAGCGTAGCGAAGGCGAGTCAGTATTTGCTGGCACCGTCAATCTGGATGGCGTGCTTGAGGTTGAGGTAACCCGCAGCGCTGAAAACAACACCATCGCCCGAGTGATTAAGCTCGTGGAGGAGGCTCAGGCGGCCAAAGCACCGGTGGCGCGTTTTATTGATCGCTTTGCGTTTTACTATATGCCGGCGGTCGTCGGGGTGGCGCTGCTGGTCGCTATCATACCGCCGCTGGTGTCGACGATGCTGTGGTCGGAATCCATTTATCGTGCCCTAGCGCTACTGCTCATTGCCTGCCCCTGTGCGCTGGTGATCTCGACGCCTGCGGCCATTGCGGCCGGGTTATCGGTGGGTGCTCGCAACGGCCTGTTGATGAAAGGCGGCGCAGTATTAGAGCAGTTAGGCAAACTCAAGCGGGTCGCGCTGGATAAAACCGGCACGCTAACTGCGGGCAAACCCACCGTGACGGATGTGGAGAGCCTTGAAGCTGGTAACCGTCTTGATAAAAACCGTCGTGCTGAGATAGTGCGTCTTGCTGCCGCTCTGGAGCAGGGCTCGAGCCACCCTCTTGCTGTAGCGATCAGTGACTATTATGACCTACAGGAGGGAGCGCCGGTGCCTACTGTGCAAGGTGCCCGTGCGCTAGCCGGGCAGGGCGTTGCCGGGCAAGTCGAAGGGCGTGAGTTACTGCTGGTGAGCCCGCGCTATTTACAACCTTTCACCCAGCACACCGGCGAGATAGAAGCCCGTATTGCGGCGTTGGAAGCGCAGGGCAAAAGCCTGGCTGTTTTGCTAGAAAGAGGGATAGAAGGAGAGGACGGGATAGAAAATGAGCGCCTTTTAGGGCTAATCGCACTACGTGATGAACCCCGTGAAGATGCTCGCGAGGGCCTTCAAGCACTAGAACGTTTAGGCGTGCAAGCCGTGATGCTCAGCGGAGACAATGCCCGCACCGTGGCCGCCATTGGTGAGCAGCTGGGCATTGAAGCAGAAGGTGAGCTGATGCCGGAAGATAAAGCCCAGCGCGTGCGTGAGTGGCAGTCTCAGGGGCTTGGGCCGGTAGGTAAGGTGGGTGATGGTATTAACGATGCACCGGCACTCGCAGCGGCAGAAGTGGGTATCGCCATGGGCAGCGGTACCGATGTGGCGCTTGAAACCGCCGACGCTGCGCTGCTTAAAAACCGGGTAGGCGGGATAGCCGAAATGATCGCGCTTTCCCGAGCAACCATGCGCAATGTAAAAACCAACGTGGCGCTGGCGCTTGGCTTTAAAGCGCTGTTTTTGGTCTCTACGGCGCTGGGGATCACGGGGATGTGGGTCGCGGTAATGGCCGACACTGGGGCGACCGTGCTGGTCACCCTCAATGCACTGCACTTATTGCGCTACCGCTTTAATGACCTGGACTAAATAACGACCGTGTTAGGGCTGGGCTCAAGCGAGCCCGGCTGGTTAGCTTTGTATCTGCTAGCGCTGTTGGTACTAGCTCTGTACGTATTCAACCAGTGCCTGGGCGAAGGAGTCGGTAGTGCCAGTGCCACCCATATCAGGAGTAACCATGTCGCGACGGGTTTCCAGCACGGTACGAATACCCTGGCGGATGGCGGTGCCTTTCTCTGTCATGCCCAGGTGGTCAAGCATTTGTGCGGCGGCCAGTAGAAGAGCACAGGGGTTGGCGATGTTTTTGCCTTCGATATCCGGCGCTGAGCCGTGCACCGCTTCAAAAATCGCCGCTTTTTCGCCGATGTTTGCCCCTGGGGCCAAGCCCAAACCGCCCACTAAACCAGCGCAAAGGTCAGAGAGAATGTCGCCAAACAGGTTGGTGGTGACCACCACATCAAACTGATGTGGGTTCATTACCAGCTGCATGCAGGCGTTATCGACGATCATCTCCTGGAATTCGATCTCGGGATACTCTTTGGCAATCTCCCGCGCCACGTCCAGGAACAACCCCGAGCTGGTTTTGATAATGTTGGCTTTGTGTACCGCGGTGACTTTTTTGCGGCCATTGTTTTTGGCCAGCTCAAAGGCGTAGCGCACAATGCGCTCGGAGCCTTTGCGAGTTACTTTGATCACTGAAATGCCGGTATCGCCGTCGTCGATCATCTCCTGGCCGTCGGAAAGATACGCGCCTTCGGTATTTTCGCGCACGGTGATCATATCGATGTCGTCGTAGCGCGAACGGGTACCGGGAAAGCTAATCGCCGGGCGCACGTTGGCATAAAGGTCAAAGTGACGACGTAGCTGTACGTTAATCGAGGAGAAGCCTTTGCCAATCGGCGTGGTCAGCGGGCCTTTCAGCGCAATGCCGTATTTCTCGATGGCATCCAACGACTCCTGAGGGATCAGCGTGCCATGCTTTTCAAGGGCGCCTAAGCCAGCGTCAATATGCTGGTAGGTTAAGCCGCAATCTAAGGCGTCGAGTACACGCAGCGTGGCCTCCATAATTTCGGGGCCGATACCGTCGCCCTTGATGACTGCAATAGATTGGCTCATGTGCTGCTCCTCTTTGATCGACAAGTGTGTTGCGTATGCCGCTTCAACGTAAATAGTTGGGACTTGATAAGACCTCATTTTCGAGCGCAATGGTACGCCAAATTGCATCTAGTGGGCACCCTGCAAAGGGTGTAGCACGGGTGCAAAGAGCGCTAATTGCTGCTAGAATGCCGCTGCTTATAGCATCCCGCTTTAACTTTGCGGTTCTTCTTACAGCAAGGCATAACGGTAATGATCCTTTCACCTTTATCTCAGGCACTACCTATTTCAGGGCTGATGACTCCGCCCTAGGTTTTCCCCTCCTCAATAAAACGTCTGACCTCGTTAATTGCGTTGTCATGGCGTTGCGGCATGCTATTGACGGCCGCACCCTAGATTACTCCAGCATTGACTCATTGGCCTGACGCCGCACGTCTTGTGTGTGCTGATATGCCGCGTCGAGAGTTTGTAAAATCTTAACCTCCAGCCATGGACTCCCTGAATGTCTCTCTATACCAAGCAAGAGTGGTTTTCCAACATTAAAGGCGACACGCTCTCTGGAATCGTTGTCGCCCTTGCACTAATTCCCGAGGCGATTGCCTTTTCAATCATTGCCGGCGTTGATCCCAAAGTTGGTCTTTACGCTTCATTCTGTATCGCGGTGATCATTGCGTTCACGGGGGGGCGCCCCGGCATGATTTCGGCGGCGACTGGTGCTATGGCGTTACTGATGGTGACGCTGGTGAGAGAGCATGGGCTTGAATATTTGCTGGCCGCCACGCTGTTGACAGGTGTGCTCCAGATTATTGCTGGTTATCTGAAACTCGCGGATTTGATGCGCTTCGTGTCACGCTCAGTGGTGACGGGATTCGTTAATGCGCTGGCGATTTTGATTTTCATGGCACAGCTACCGGAGTTGACCGATGTGACTTGGCATGTGTATGCCATGACGCTGGCCGGATTGGGCATTATCTACCTGTTCCCCTATTTACCTGTCATCGGAAAGTCCATCCCCTCACCGCTGGTCTGTATTGTGGTACTTACCGCGGTCTATATGATCAGCGGTATGGATATTCGCAGCGTCGGTGATATGGGCGAACTGCCTGATACATTGCCTGTATTCCTGTGGCCAAGTGTGCCGCTGAACCTGGAAACGCTATGGATCATTCTACCTTACGCGATGATGCTAACCGTGGTCGGTCTGCTCGAGTCTATGATGACTGCCACCATTGTCGATGATTTGACCGATACGCCGAGTAATAAAAACCGCGAATGTAAGGGCCAAGGTATCGCCAACATTGGTGCAGGTTTAATGGGCGGCATGGCGGGCTGCGCCATGATCGGCCAATCGGTGATCAACATAAAATCTGGTGGCCGTACGCGCCTTTCAACGCTGATAGCGGGTGTCGTACTACTGATGATGGTGGTCTTTTTAGCCGATTGGGTTTCGCAAATTCCAATGGCGGCGCTGGTGGCGGTAATGATTATGGTGTCGATCGGTACCTTCAGCTGGGAGTCGATCCGTGATCTTAAAAAGCATCCGATAAGCACCAATATTGTCATGCTGGCAACGGTTGCAGTTACCGTCAGTACACACAACTTAGCGATTGGTGTTTTTGTAGGCGTGCTGCTAGCAGCGCTATTCTTTGCTAATAAAGTGGGCAACATTCTCTACGTTGGTTCAAAAGAAGTAGAAGTCGGTAAGCAGCGTGAGTATCAGGTGGTGGGGCAAGTATTCTTCGCATCCTCTGAGCGCTTTACGGCCGCCTTCGATCTAAAGGAAAGCATTGAGAAAGTGACGATTGACCTTTCTCGTGCGCATTTTTGGGATGTGACTGCTGTACAGGCACTTGATCGGATCGTAATTAAATTCCGCCGTGAAGGTACCGAAGTAGAGTTGGTGGGCTTGAGCGAGGCCAGCGCGACGGTAGTGGATCGCTATGCGGTGCACAATGACCCCGAAGCGGTTGAAAAACTGATGGGCGGCCACTAAACCAACGCATGGAGAGCGATATGACAGATCAAGTATTAGCCGCTATTGACGGTTCCCAGTTTTCTGAAGGCGTCTGCGATTACGCTGCCTGGGCAAGCTTGGCCATGGATGCACCGTTAACCTTTGTGCATGTGGTCGACAACCACTCAGAAGTACCCGAAGAGCAGAACCTTTCCGGCAACCTGCGTTTTGGTGCCCGCGAAAGGCTGATGAAAGAGCTTTCTGAGCTTGATGAGCAGCGCGCTAAGGTGAACCGCGAGCATGGCAAGCTGATGCTGGAAGCGGCTAAAGAGCGAGCAATTGAGGATGGGGTCAGCGACCCCGTTACTCGTCAGCGCAATGGCACCCTGGTAGAGAGCTTGTTAGAGCTTGAAAAAGAGGTGCGTTTGCTGGTGGTGGGTAAACGCGGTGAAACCGCCCACCAGGCCAGCGGGCATCTTGGCTCTAACCTTGAACGGGTGGTGCGTGAACTGCACCGGCCGATTCTGATGGTGCCGAAAACCTTCAAGCAGCCTGAAAAGATATTGATGGCCTTTGACGGTAGCAAAACCGCTCGTAAAGGCGTTGAGATGCTGGCACGCTCGCCCCTTTTTGCGGGCACCGAGTGCCATGTGCTGATCGTGGGTGCGGAAACGGCTGAACGCCGTTCCGAGCTTGAGTGGGCGTTAAGCACACTGCGCGAAGCGGGCCACCAGGCTGAAGGCGCTATTCGTGCTGGCGAGGTAGATGAAGCCCTACAAGCCTACGAAAAAGAGCACGGCATCGACCTGCTGGTGATGGGTGCCTACGGGCACTCGCGTATTCGTCACCTGCTGGTCGGCAGCACCACAACGGCCATGCTACGTGGTAGCCGCATACCGGTGCTGATTTTGCGCTAAAACTCAAAAGCTAAAGCTCAAAAAAAGCAGCAGCGCATAACCGTTTAGCTTGCATTGCGACTTTTCCCGCAGCCGGCCCTCTTTCTTGAGTGAGCCGGCTTTTTAGTCTTTGCAGTGCATAAAATTGATCTCCATCAAATGATGCTAATGTTGCGATGCGCTTCTATGCTAGTAGTCAGGTTGTGACCTATCCACCAGTTGGATTAGCGAGAGGAGCCTGCCGTGAACATGCCTATGTTGGAGAAAAAGCCTGTTGGTTTCGATGAAGCCTCTACTTCCCACCGCTTTGTTGCCGAGCTACTGGCCCAAGCCGATATTCGGTTCGACGGCCACCGCCCCTGGGATATTCAGTTAAATGCCCCCGGCGTTATTGATAGCGCCCTTTCGCGAGGCAATCTTGGGTTTGGCGAAAGCTATATGCAGGGTGACTGGGACGCCGATCGGCTTGACGAGTTGTTTTACCGCTTAATGCGTACCCAGCTCGGGCAGCGTATCAAGCCTACGCAATTGATTTATCACTCTCTGCGTTCGCGCCTGCTAAATCGTCAAACGGCGAAGCGTGCCTGGGAAGTGGGCGAAAAGCATTACGATCTGGGTAATGACTTCTACGCGGCCATGCTCGATCAGCGCATGACCTACACCTGCGGTTACTGGAAAAATGCCAAAACCCTGGACGAAGCCCAGGAAGCCAAGCTTGACTTAGTCTGCCGTAAATTGCAGTTAAAACCAGGCATGCGCGTGCTGGATATCGGCTGCGGTTGGGGGAGCTTTATGGCCTACGCGGCCGAGCATTATGGTGTGGAGTGCGTGGGCCTGACTATCTCCAAAGAGCAAGCGGAGTTTGGCCAGCGATTGATCAAAAAGGGCTTACCGGTAGAGTTCCGCTTGCAGGATTACCGCAATGAAAGCGAGCAGTTTGATCGCATTGTCAGTATTGGTATGTTCGAACACGTGGGACATAAAAACTATCGCGAGTACATGGTCGTGGCTAGCCGCTGCTTAAAGGATGACGGCCTGTTTTTGCTGCATACCATCGGCAAAAATTTAAGCCACACGGTGACTGACCCTTGGATTGATAAGTATATTTTCCCCAATGGCGAACTACCCACCCTGGGGCAAATCATGGATGCCACTGAGGCGCTTTTTGTGGTGGAGGATGTGCATAATTTTGGGGCTGATTACGACCGTACCCTGATGGCATGGCACCATAATTTTGAGAGGCATTGGCCGACATTTGAAAGCCAGTATGGCAAGCGTTTCTATCGCATGTGGCGCTACTACTTGCTGAGTTGTGCCGGCGCTTTCCGGGCCAGGGAAATCCATCTTTGGCAGTTGGTGATGAGTAAGCAAGGTGTGCTGGGAGGTTACTCCCGTGTTAGCTAATCGCTATCTAATAAAAACTAGGGATCCGGGAGTAACTTACTGGGCACCCAGCGTAACAGTGCCACCATACCAAATAGCTCTACCAGTGATTGAAACACCACCACCACGACCGCTGCCTGCCAAGCGCTGGGTAGCGTCAGGGCTATGGGCAGCATCACAAAAGAGTTACGCGTACCAAAGCTAAACGCTAGCGTTCTAGCGCTGGCGGTGGGCAGCTTAAACAACTTGCCAAGTCCCTTGCCCAACAGTGCTGCAAAGAGTAAAAAGCCGATAAAGATAAATACCACCTGAATCAACACGCGGCTAAGCTCGAACACAGTGTTGATCTGGGAAGCGGCGATTATAAATACCACTAAGGCCAACAAAGGCACTGGCAGTAAACCCAGGTACTGCACGGTGTGTTTAATTGCCTTGTTGCGCTGGGCGCCGTACTCGGTAATCCAGGCGAGCGTTAAAGGCGTGAGAATAAGCCCTGCAAAAGCGCTCAATAACTCTGTAGAGAGCGTTAGCTGAAACCACTCACTGCCCAGGAACAGCCACAAATAAACGGGTAACGCGACTAACTGCACCAGCAGCAGTAGTGGGGCGGCGGCAACCGCCCGAGCACTATCACCCTTGCCTAAATGCGTAAAGGTAATAAACCAATCGGTGCAAGGCACCAGCAGTACCAGTAAAACGCCTGCCAGCACGGCGGGAGACAGCGGCAGCCAAATAACAGTCAGGGCTAAAAAGGCCGGAATGGCAATAAAGTTACCGACCATCAGCGCGGCCATAAAACGTGTGTCAGCGAAGCTTCGGGCAATGTGTAGCAAAGGTATTTGCGTAAAGGTGGCGTAAAGCAGCACCGCTAGCAGTGGCCATAAAAAATGCGCTAGCGGCTCAGCGAATTGCGGTGCGCCGATGCCTAACGCAAGGCCTAAACCAATGAAGGCCAGGTAGAGCCAAGACTGATGCTTTTCCATCTGATCGCGCATGCTGGCACATCCTGTGGCTGACGGTTTTGCTAACGAAAAAGCGCCAGGCGCTCACCCACCACGGCGGCACCCAGCCAGAGGGGGAGACTGACCACAATATAAATCAGCGCAATCCCCGGTCGGCCTAACTGCACCAGATGCAGCGTCTCTAAGCTGAACAGCGAAAAGGTGGTAAAACCGCCGCAAAAACCGGCCACCAGGAATGGCTGAAAACGCGCTAGCTGGCTGCGGGGAGAGCGCGAGAGGGTGGCCGCCAGCCAACCGATTAAGCACGAACCCAGTACGTTAACGATAAGTGTTCCCCAGGGGAAATAACCCCCTAGTGCTGCCTGAGCTATTAGCGAAACGCCATAGCGCAGCGCGCTACCAACCCCGCTGCCGACACCCACTGCAAGGTAAGCCTTCCAGGCGTTCATAAGGTCGCTCCTGACAATGAAGCGCCTGATAACAACCAGCCAAGGGATACCATGGTTAAGCCGAGTAGGAGCGTGGCGCCAATATTTACGCTGGCGCGGAGTTGTTGGCCGCCCTGCCATAGCTCAATGGTTTGCAAGCTAAAAGAGGAGACCGTGGTGTAGCCACCCAGTAGACCGGCCACGGTAAACAGCCATAGAGGGGACGGGGCGCTGGCGATACCTAGGCTGCCGAGCAGCCAGCCCGCTAGAAAGGCTCCGCTGGCGTTAACTGCCAGGGTTCCCCAGGGAAAGGCTTTACCTAGGCAGCGGGCGAGTAGATTGGAAATCGCAAATCGCCCCATACCACCCAACGCGCCGCCTAGCGCGACTAACAGTACGCTTGTTAAGCCGTGTCCCATGCCTTCCCCCTGAAGCACCTCAATAGGCTGCTAAGTTTAACATGTGGGCTCTATAGCGTCCGAAGCAGGTAAGAACGTTTTAGGGTGTCGCGGGTCAATGAGTTCGTGTAGAAAAGGGTGAGAATATAAAAATAATATTGATGCTCAAGGAGAAGTTCCTTATGTCAGATCGCGTGTTGGCAGCTATCGATAGTTCTCAGTTTTCAGAAGGTGTGTGTGATTATGCGGCTTGGGCTGCCAAAGCGCTGGATGCCCCGCTCAGTTTTATTCATACCGTGGATAACCATGCCCAGGTAGCCGAGCCGGATTTAACCGGTAACCTGGGACTAGGTACTAGAGAGCACCTGCTGGAAAAGCTGTCAGCTATTGAAGAGCAGCATGCCAAAGTTTCCCGCGAGCGGGGTCGCCTGCTACTCGACGCCGCCAAGGAGCGTGCAATCAACGCTGGTATTGCTGACCCTCTATGCTTGCAGCGCAATGGCACTCTAGTGGAAACCCTGGTCGAGAACGAAAAAGACGTTAGGCTTTTGGTGGTGGGCAAGCGGGGCGAGACCGCGCACCAGGCCAGCGGCCATCTAGGCTCCAACCTTGAGCGCGTGGTACGGGAAATGCACCGGCCGATTCTCATGGTGCCAAAGGAGTTTGTTCAACCGCACAATGTGATGATGGCATTCGACGGCAGTAAAA
Source organism: Halomonas sp. FeN2 (assembly GCF_020595105.1). NCBI lineage: Bacteria > Pseudomonadati > Pseudomonadota > Gammaproteobacteria > Oceanospirillales > Halomonadaceae > Halomonas > Halomonas sp. FeN2. The sequence continues at coordinate 1,191,571 of NZ_CP074200.1, read as the reverse complement.
CGGCCCGCAAAGGCGTGGAGATGCTGGCCAAAAGCCCGCTATTTGAAGGTGCCACCTGTCACGTGGTGATTGTCGGCGCGGAAACCGCTGAAAATCGCTCGCAGCTGAGCTGGGCGCTGGAAACCTTACGCGAGGCCGGGCACACCGCCGAAGGGGCGATACGCGCGGGCGAGGTGGAAGAGACCCTGCGTACCTATAAGCAAGAGCATGATATCGACATGCTGGTGATGGGTGCCTACGGCCACTCGCGGATTCGTCATCTGCTGGTCGGTAGTACTACCACCACGATGTTGCGTAAAGCCCAGCTGCCGGTGCTTATTTTGCGCTGATTGCGGCACGTTTAAGGCTCAGCCGTGATAGTGGAGGCTTCCCACAGTACGCGCTGAGCCAGTAGCCAGCCGACGATGATAAACAAAAGCATGCCTAATAGAAGGGCATGAAAAGGTGCGCCTGCGCTAAGGGCTAACCCCAGTACGGCGGGCGCGACGCCGGTGGAGAACACCATGGCAGCGCTAAGAGCGGAGCGAACCCTCCCTAGGTGCTCAGCTCCCCATAGCTTGATCAGCAGACCCGATGCAATTAGCTCTTGCGCGCCCATGGCCAAGCCGCCCCCTACCATCAATGCCCAAATGCTGATATGCCCGCCAATGGTGAGTGCCATCACCATGGCAAAGGCGTAGGGGAGTAGGTAAAGGCGGGCTAGCTTTACGGGGCCCAGTTTATCCACCCAGCGGCCTCCTAATAATGCCCCCGGCAATTTGGCGATTCCCATGCCGGTCAGCGCCAGGGCATAAACCGCCAGTGAGCTATCCAGAGACTCCGTTAATTGCGCTTGATAGATAAACAGTCCCGTCATGGTGATGGGGAGGGCCATTAATAGCGGCATTAGCAGCCAAAAGCGTTTTTCGCGAAAGGGGCGAGGGCCATGGGGCGTCTGCTTGGTTGGTTTAACGCCCGGTGCGTCGGGCCAAGGTGCTTTTAGCAGCAGCCACAGCCAAGGCAGGGCGATGACGCCACACAGCAGCCACCAGAAGGTTTGCCAACTGCTCCAGATAAGCGCGGCAGCCACTAACGGGGGTAGCAGCGCTTCACCCAGCGGTATCCCTAGGTTAGCCAGGCCAATGGCACGGCCACGCATGGTGGAAAACTCTCTGGCGGCGAGGGTGTTACCCAAGTGGGTCAACATGCCCTGGCCGCATAGCCGCACTATGCCAAGGCCGACTATCCCCAGCCACCACCAGGGCGATAAGGTGAGCAGGACAACGCCGGTTAACAGCAGTGACAAGACGATAGCGGCAAAGCGCCGTGGGTTGATCCAGTCAATAGAGGGCCCAAAGCGCAGCATGCAGAAACCCGCCATCAGAGTCACCATGGCATAGGCGGTGCCAAACTGGCCGACGCTAAGACCCAGATGGTCTGAAAGGGGCGCTTGAAAAAGGCCAATAAAGTAACTCTGCCCAAGGCTTGAGCTAAACATCGCTAGAAAAGCGATACTGAGTAAGCTGCGGTGATCGCGCAGCAGAGTGCGATAGCCCATCGAATAATCCCTTACGCGATCAAACAAATTAGTGGATTAATGATAGTAAGTTAACGACTGAAGGCCAACGGGAGGCGCAGATGAATCACCCTGAGGTGGATGGTGGATATAGCCGTTATCCGTGAGAAATTACTGGCCCTCGACGCTACGCTCCGTGAGGAGAGCGCCAGTAGTGAAGAGTCCCGGGATACGGTGATGCTGGATCAAACGTCGGTAGGTCGGCTGTCGCGTATGGATGCAATGCAGGGGCAGGCGATGGCCAAAGCGGGTGAGCAGCGCCGCCAGCTAAAGCTGAAGCAAGTAGCTGCTGCCCTGCAGCACATTGAGAGTGAAAGCTTCGGTGAGTGCATCGAGTGCGGCGAATGGATTGGGGCCAAACGCCTCACCTGGGATCCGTTAGTGCTGAAGTGTATTGAGTGTGCTGATTAGACCCTGCTCCTTAGAGCCAAGCCGTTTACGCTTCGGCGGCAGCTTCTTGCTGCTGCTCAGTTGTCTGACCTGGGTTAATCGTTGCGTTAATACCTGACAGCAGCGCCTTGAGCGATGCACTCACGGTGTCGCTATCTTCGGCCACTGCGCAGAGCCGCTGGCCATCGATATTGAGCTGAACGAAGGCGATGGCATTGGCTTCACTGCTGGCACCCAGCGAATGCTCGCTGTAATCGATAATCCCTACACTGCTGCCGGAGTGGCGTTGCCACGCATCGGTAAACGCCGACATCGCGCCGTTGCCCTTGCCAGAAAGGCGCAGCGTTTCGTCACCCTGTTTCAGCGTCAGCTCAATGCCTTCCTGCTGGCCTTTGGAGAGCTGGTAATCCACAAGAGATAAGGGCGCTTCCTGGGTGAAATTATCGAACATCACCTGGCGAATCATTTCGCTGGAGAGTTCGCTGGCGCGTTTTTCGCTCTCTTGCTGCACGTAAGGCGCCAAGGCCAGCATCATCCAGCGCGGTAGGTTAATGCCGTAATCCCGCTCAAGCAGGAAAGCCATGCCGCCCTTGCCGGACTGACTATTGACGCGAATCACCGCCTGATAGTCGCGGCCGATATCGTGGGGGTCGATGGGCAGATAAGCCACTTGCCAGGGCTCGTCGGGCTTTTGATGCTTGAGGGATTTACGAATCGCATCCTGGTGGCTACCCGAGAAAGCGGTATAGACCATCTCGCCCACCCAGGGGTGGCGCGGGTGTATAGCGATACCGGTGCACTCGTTGACTACCTGAATGATTTCATCAGGATTGGATAGATCCAGTTCAGGGTCGATGCCCTGGCTGTAGAGATTCATCGCCAGGGTGACGATATCCATATTGCCCGTGCGCTCGCCATTGCCCAGCAGAGTGCCTTCCACCCGCTCAGCACCCGCCAGCAGGGCGAGTTCGGCAGAGGCTACCGCGCCACCGCGGTCATTGTGGGTGTGCACCGAGATAATCACGCTGTCACGGCGGCTGATGTGCTGGCAAAAGTACTCAATCTGGTCGGCGTGATGGTGCGGCCCGGCCACTTCCACCGTGGTGGGCAGGTTGAGAATGCATTTATTCTCTGGCGTCGGCTGCCACACATCCATCACCGCTTCGCAGATCTCCAGCGAGAAATCGATCTCGGTGCTGGAAAAACTTTCCGGGGTATACTCGAAACACCACTCAATGTCGGGGTATTGATCGGCGTAGGTTTTGACCCAGGTGGCCCCTTGTACCGCGATATCGACAATCCCGGCACGATCCATCTCGAACACCCGCTCGCGCTGAATGGTGGAGGTGGAGTTATATAGGTGAACAATGGCGCGCTTGGCGCCCACCAACGAGGCAAAGGTCTTCTCAATCAAGTGTTCACGGCACTGCACCAGTACCGCAATGGTGACGTCATCGGGAATTTGATTCTCTTCGATCAACCAGCGCACGAAGTCGTAGTCGGGCTGGCTGGCCGAAGGAAAGCCTACCATGACTTCTTTAATGCCCACTTTAACGATCTGCTGCCAGAAGCGCTGCTTTTGCTCAACGGTCATCGGCTCAAGCAGCGCCTGATTGCCGTCGCGTAGGTCTTCGCTCACCCAGATCGGGGCGTGATCTAGATCACGGTCCGGCCATTGGCGATTGAAGGTAGGCACACGGGGCGCAGGGCGATATTTGCGATGATCAAAAGCAGACATGGTGAGCTTCCTAATGGCGATGAGTTGTTAAAAGCGGCCGCTTGTGGCGTATGCCGCGTTGCAGAAGTGCCAGGGTGAGGCACCTTAAGGGGCTGCTTGTGGCAATGACGCTTGTCGTACTGGGCTATCTTTTACGGACGATCTTTTACGAACGATCTCTTACGGACTATCTCGTACTGGATATAGTGTATGCGGATCGTGACGAAAGGTTATTGCGAAAATGTAGTGTTATCGCCAATAATTGACAGTAAATATCGTATAATTTGTTTTTATTGGTAGGAGCTGCTTTCCATGGCCGTAATGCCGCTGTCGCTTGATCGATTTGATCGTCATATCCTGGATATTGTGCAGCAGGAGGGGCGCATCAGTAACCAGGAGTTGGCTGATAGAATCGGGCTTTCGCCTTCGCCCTGTTTGCGTCGGGTGCGGGCCCTGGAGGAGCACGGCCTAATACTGGGCTACCGCGCGGAGGTCGATTCCCGCCAACTGGGCTATCAGTTAATGGCGCTGCTGCATATCTCCATGGATCAGCATACGCCGGAGCGTTTCGATAATTTTGAGCGCCATATTCGTGAGATACCCAACGTCATCGAGTGCCTGATCATTACCGGACAGGCGGCGGATTTTCAGCTCAAAATCCTGGTACGCGACATGGACGACTACCAACACCTGCTGCTGCATGTGATTAACCGCATCGAGGGTGTTACCGGCGCGCATACCAGCTTTGTGCTCCGGCGGGTGTTTGAACATCGGCCTGTGCCGACAGATCGGCTTTGATAAAGAAGGCGTAGTCAAGGAGAAGCTAAGCGGTTTAGACTGCTTTTCTTAAACCCACTAGGAGTTTTCCCTATGGCTATTCAGCGCCACGATACAAAAGCCCGCATGAGTCGTGCGGTAATTCACCAGGGTGTGGCCTATCTATGTGGCCAAGTGGCTGGCCCGGAGGCCCGCGAGGGCGACGTTACTGCTCAAACGGAAAGTATGCTGGCGCGGGTGGATGCGCTACTAAAAGAGATTGGTTCAAGCCGTGAGCAGCTACTTAGCGCGACGATCTACCTGAAAGAAGGCGGTGACTTTGCCGCTATGAACGAGGTGTGGGATGCCTGGGTGCCCGCAGGCTACGCACCGGCGCGCACCTGTGTCTGCGCGCCCATGCCCGCCGATGAGCTTAAAGTGGAAATTACGGTGACTGCCGCGGTGAGCCACTAACGGCTGATCCTTTAGCGCTTAAAAGTTTATGGCCATATCTCTAGGGGACGAGGGCAGGTTGAAGCGAGGGTCTTTTGCCAGGGCCGGAAAATGTTCCCAACAATTCCGGCATTCCCGCCATCCATGGCGGTCAGATGGCAAAAGTAGCGCCCAGGGATGGGTTCACAGCGCCCTCGCGGAAACCTGCCCTCGTCACCTTACCAATTAGCTATCCAAACATGTTCACTTCCCAGGCTTTTCCACCGGAAAGCGGGTGTCGCGCAGGCTGTCTTTGATTTTCATGAGGTGGGGTAAGAAGTCTTCACCACGCCTCAAGGTTACCCCAGTGGCCAGCGCATCAATCAGCGTTAATTGAATTACCCGCGAGGTCATCGGCATGTAGTGGTCGGTGTCTTCGGGGGTAGCGACCTCCAGGGTGGCGGTACACTCGCTAGACAGAGGTGAGTTGGGTGCAGTGATACCGAGAACCACGGCTCCGGCATCCCTCGCTAAACGGGCGATATCCACCAGCTCCCGCGTACGCCCGGTGTAGGAGATGATCACCACCACATCCCCCGTGTGGCAAGCGGCGGCGACCATACGCTGCATCAGCACATCGATGTAGGCCATCACCGGCAGGTTGAAGCGGAAGAACTTGTGCTGGGCATCCTGGGCCACCGCGCCGGAGGCGCCCAAGCCAAAAATGTGGATCTGCTTGGCCTGGGTGAGGTAGTCGACCATACGCTCGACGGCGCCCATGTCGATTTCGCGCTGGGCTTCGTCGAGGGCGGCGATGGTGGCGCCAAAAATTTTGTGGGTGTACTGGGTGGCAGTGTCACCGGGCTCCACCGCGCGGGTCACATAGGGCGTGCCACCGGCTAAGCTCTGGGCCAGTTTGATTTTAAAATCGGGATAGCCCTTGGCGCCAAAGTTACGGCAAAAACGGTTAACCGTGGGTTCGCTAACGCTAGCCGCCTGGGCCAGACTGGCAATGCTTAGACTGGTGGCGACCGTTGGGTCTTCAAGAATTACATTGGCGACTTTACGCTCCGAGCGGTTGAGTTCTTCTAAACGTTCGCGTAAGCGGTCAAGTAAGTCATGAGCCATTAACGGTCTCCGTATGAGATGTAGAAAAAAGCGGCTTCCATTCGCTGCACCAGGTTACAAATGCCTCGGCAGGCAGTGGACGAGCATAGAAGTAGCCTTGCGCGGCTTCACAGCCGATAGAGCTTAAGTAAGCCGCCTGGGCTGAGTTCTCGATGCCTTCTGCCACTACATCGCAGCCCACACTGTGGGCGAGCTGGGTAATGGTATGCGCCAGCTGGCGGTCAATCGCGCTGGTTTCCAAGTCCATCACAAAGGCACGATCTATCTTAAGCGTCGAGAAGGGCAGCGTTTTAATATAGGCCAGTGACGATTGGCCGGTGCCAAAATCATCGATGGCGACAGCGATATTCATGTCGGCCAATTGGGCAAGCTGCTGGCGAGCGTGATTCATATCGCTCACCAGCCCCGACTCGGTCACTTCCAGGGCCAGGAAACGCTCGGGAATCTGTTGCTGCTCAAGGCGAGCAAGCAGCTGTTGGGCAAAGTCCTTACGGCTCAGCTGACGAGCGGCCACATTCACCGCAATATGAAAATCGTCGTTGAGCAACCCTTGTGCTCGCCAGGTGCTGATATAGCGCATGGCTTCATCCAGCACCCAATCGCCTATGCAGAGAATATCACCGCTGGCCTCGGCCAGCGGAATAAATTCACCAGGGGAGATAAATCCAAACTCCGGATGCCGCCAGCGTAGTAGCGCTTCCGCGCCGAGAATCTTGTGGTCAGCCAGCGATAGTTTGGGCTGGAAGGCGAGCGACATCTCGCCACGTTCGGTGGCGCCACGGATCGCCTGCTGAATATGTAGTCGGTGCCGCTGCTTGGTCTCGAGCGCGGGGGTGTAGTACTGAACCTTGAGCGATTCCAATGGTGGCAATGCCAACGCGGCCATATGCACCAACCGTTCCGTCTCAAAATAGCCTGCTTCGGCGCTAATGCCGATACGTGCGCTGAGGGGCAGCAACAGCTCCTCCAGCGCTTGATCTTGCTCGAAGCACTCGAGCAGTTGCCCGGCCAAGTGCAGCAGTTGAGTGGGGTTCGCCGTGGGGGTAATGACCAGCAGCTCGCTTCCTCCCCATAGTCCAAGCAGACATTCGGCGTCGAGCTGTTGCCGAAGCCGTTGGCTAATGAAACGCAGTAGCTGATCGGCGACTCGGTAGCCGTGCAAGCGCACCACATCGTCGAGCTTATCAATAGCGATAAACAGTAGCCCCGTGCCCGAACCCTGGAGGGCCGCAGCGTGCAGCGCTTGGCTTAACCCACGGCGGTTGGGTAGCTGGGTAATGGGGTCGGTGCGAGACTGGCGGTCTAACTCCTGGGTGCGCTTGGCAACCATAAGCTCGAGAGTGTCGACCTGCTTCTCGCGCACCTGGTAGCGGTGCTCAATGTTTAAGGTATTACGGATGCGCTGTAAGACTTCATCCTGCTTAAACGGCTTGGTAATGAAATCACGTACCCCCATGGTGAGGGCGCGCTGGCGAGTAACGTCATCAATTTGTGCGGTAAGCACAATGATCGGTGGCATCTGCTCGGCAAAATACGTACTGAGCTGTTCAATGACCGCGTAGCCGTCTAAATGCGGCATGCGAATATCCAGCAGCAGTAAATCCGGCAACTGGCGCTGGCAGTGGGGTAGCACCTCACGGGGGTCGTTAATTCCGTGAATATTCTCAAACCCATACTCGTCAAGAAGATCAAACATGAGCTCGATGTTAATCGTGCTGTCATCCACTATTAACAGGTGTTTTTCAGTAAGGCTCATGGTTCCTTCCCTGACGCAGTCTGAATAAACTGAGCGATGGTGGCTTTTAGTTTATCAAGTTCAAGCGGTTTGGTGAGATAGGCGTTAAAGCCCGCTTCCAAACCGCGCTTGATGTCGCCAGGCATGGCGTTGGCTGAGAGGGCAACCACCGGCAACGTTTGCAACTTGGGGTCGCGGTGCATTGCTTCTAATGCCTGATAGCCGTTCATGCCCGGCAGATGGATATCCATTAATACCAGAGCAGGCGAGCAGTGGCGCATTATTTCCAGACCAATTTCAGCGCTAGGTGCAATTTGCAGCTTTATGTCGCCTATCTCTTCGATAATATCTTCCATTAGCCGTTGATTGGCGGGGTTATCTTCAATATAGAGCAGCATAAAGGCGTTGCTGGGCTGGGTATGAGCCCAATGGGGCGGAGGGGCTTCGTCAGCGGTGGCATCTGCGTTAGCCGTAGGCAAGGTAAACCAAAAGGTGGCGCCGTGGCCTGGCTGGCTATCGACGCCCATTTCTCCGTTCATACGCTCGACTAGCTCGCGGGTAATCGCCAGGCCAATACCGGAGCCTTCTATGCTGCCTCCTTCTGCATCAAGACGATTAAAGGGTTCAAAAAGCTCGTGCTGACGTTCAGGGGCAATGCCGGGGCCGGTGTCCGTTACGCTGATGCGTACATGGTCGACTAAGTGGGCCACGGTAATATCGATTGAGCCGTTGGTGCTGTTGTACTTAATCGCATTGGAGAGCAGGTTTAACAGTATCTGTTTGGTGCGTGTGTAGTCGGCGTTAACCTGCCACTGATCATTAGGCGAGGTGTAGCGAAAACGAATGCCTGCCGCCTCGGCGCTGGCTTCCAGGGTGGAGCAGGCGTCGTTAAACACGTTGGCGAGAATAATCGGTTCGATGGAGAGCGTCATATGGCCTGCTTCGATCTTGGCCAAATCCAGCACTTCATTAATTAGGCTAAGCAGATGCTGGCCGCTTCTCTCGATTTGGGAGACCTGGCGATGCTGCTTATCGCCCAGCGGTTCCCGGCGGCTATTGGTCAGTATTTGGGCAAAACCGATGATGGCATTGAGCGGGGTGCGTAGCTCGTGGCTCATGGACGAGAGAAATTCACTTTTCGCCCGGCTGGCGGTTTCCGCCTGGTCTCGAGCGGCAGCCAGATCCCCCATGACCTGTTCACGCTCGGCCATTTGGCTATAAAGATTGATCAGCAGTGCGCAGGTATCGGTAAACGGCTGAAGCCAATCCAGCAGCGCTTGGTTCAGCGGCTGTTTGCTGTTGGCAATAGCGTACATGCCGATCAACCGTTCGCCGCTAAAAATAGGCACACCGAGGTAGTTATGCAGTGGCGGATGCCCCGGAGGGAAGCCGCCACGTTTGACATGATTATAAACATCATTGGTCATAATCACTTCACCATACGCAAATACGTTGCCAAGCAGCGATTTAGGGTTAGTGAGTGTCATGTCGCCGCTGCGCAGCCGCCCCATCAGGTGGCGCGACTCCTCACTCCATGACAGGTCTGTGATGGCATGAATTTTAAGGGCATTGGTGGTGTTGGTAGGTAGCACTTCACCTATCAGCGCGTAGTCACTATCGGTAAGTTCGCGCAGCGCCTCCATTAGAAATAGCCACAACTGTTTTCCCGACATCAGCGCTGGATAATCCGTAATGCCTTGATGGAGTACTTTGAGCAGTTTCTGCTCTTTATGCATCTGGTGGGCGGTGTGGGTTAGTTCCAGCTGAAGTTTATGTAGGCGAAGTAGCTCTTCAGCCTGACCCGCTAAACTGCCAAGTAGCTTTAAATCACGTTCGCTGAACTGACGAGGCTTTTGGTCAATGATACACAGGGTGCCAATGGCCATGTCATCCAGCGGCCGTAGTGGGTAGCCTGCGTAAAAGCGGATACGTGGTGAGTCAATGACCAGGGGGTTGTCTGCAAAGCGCTCGTCTTTATGGGTGTCTGCAATCATTAACGGCGCGTCATGGGCGATGGCATGAGCGCAGAACGAGAAGGCCCGGTTGGTTTCGCATACATCAAGACCCAGGTGCGATTTAAACCACTGGCGCTCTTTATCCACCAACGACACTAAGGCAATGGGCACATCGAACAAGTCACGGGCCAGTTGCGTCAAGCGCTCAAAAGCCGTGTCTTGAGGCGTATCGAGTACCTGTAGAGTATGCAAGGCCGCCAGGCGCTGTGTTTCATTATGAGGAGTGTCTGGGGCGTGCATAGTCTTTCCAAAGCTGGGGATTAATAAAACATCCTATAAGGTCGTTAGGCTGATAGGTAATTAAATATCGGACATTAGCCCACAAGCTTTAGCCAAGACCAATAAGTTTTATTAGCCAGCGCCGGTAAGGCGGATAAAGCATGCGGCTAGCAGAGCGTTTAGCCTGATAGAAGACACCACGCAAATGGCTAAAACGCTCAAAACCATGACGGCCGTGGTAGGCACCCATACCGCTCTCGCCGATGCCGCCAAAAGGCAGTGAAGGAACGGCGTGATGAAGCAGCGTGGCATTAAACACCAGCGCGCCAGAGCGCGTCGTTTGCAGTAACTGCTGCTGTAAGCCCTTATCATTTGTGAAGGCATACAGTGCTAACGGATGAGGGCGGGCGTTCACATAACGTATTGCTGCTGACATATCGCTAACGCCAATGACCGGTAGACAGCGGCCAAAAATCTCTTCGCGCATCATCTGGAGCCCCTGGTGGGGGTCGATAATCAGCGCTGGGGCATAAGCACCGTGATCAATGACTCTGCAGCTGTGGTCTTGGGCTTCTTGCAGCATGGCATCTAGCCGCTGTTGGTGGGCCGCGTTAATCGCGTGGGTGGCTGCATGGTCGTCGGGGCGCTGCCGTTGAATAGCCTCGCTCAATGCTTTAATCAAGGCACTAATATGGCGGCTCTCAACCAGCACGTAGTCGGGGGCGATACAGGTTTGCCCGCCGTTCATGCCTTTACCAAAAATAATATCCGCAGCCGCTTTATCGAAATCCGCATCGCCTGCCACGATGGCGGGCGACTTACCGCCTAGCTCAAGCGTCGTTGGAGTCAAATTCGCCGCGGCTGCTTGGGCCACTTGCCGACCTACCGCGCTGGAGCCGGTGAACACTAGGTGATCGAATGGCAAAGCGCTAAAAAGACGCGCCACCTCTACATCGCCTTCGATGACCTTGAGTTCTTCAGGGGTGAAGTATTGCGGCACCAGCCGTTGCAGTAGGGCGCTGGTAGCGGGGGAGTGCTCGCTGGGTTTAAGCATCACCACATTGCCCGCAGCAAATGCATCCACTATCGGCATTAGCGCCAAGCTCCAGGGGTAATTCCAGGGTGACATCACGCCGACCACGCCCAGCGGCTGCGGCGCGATGCGTGCCCGGGCAGGCATTAACCGCCACGGGATGCTAACCGACCAAGGGCGCATCCAGCGCCATAGATGCAGCCTGGTATGACGAATGGCATGGAGCACCGCGCTGATTTCAGCTATGCGTATTTCTACATCGCTGCGTTGACCAAAATCCGTTTGAATCGCGCGGATAATCTCTAGCTGGTGATGCTTGGTCATACGCGCTAATCGGGCCAGCCGGTCACGACGCTCCGTTAGCGTTGGGTAGGGCATTTGGTCGGCAGCTTGGCGCTGCGTTTGAAAGTCACCCGTCAGATCGCGCGTCATGGCCTCTCCTCATATGCCGTTACCGGCGTGGCGTTAACGTTAAATACTGCAGTTCAATCGCCGTATCTGTTTTCGTTGGCATAGATCGTTGATTTAGCCAGTTGATTTAGCCAATTGATTTAGACATCGGTGTAGATGGTTAGTGTAAACGGTTTATATAAACAGTTAGTGTAAAGTGGCCTTTTAGCCCCACACACTCGGAAAGGTGCTATGCCGTTATCCCCACTGTCGATCACTATTCTACCCACCATTGAGGCCGTTACGGCAAGCCAGTGGGACTCACTGGTCGATGATGATCAGCCCTTTTTACGACACGCGTTTTTACACGCCCTAGAGGCAAGCGGCTCTGTCAGTGAAGCCACGGGGTGGGAGCCCTGCCACCTAAGTGTATGGCAAGGCGAGCAGTTGGTCGCAGCGCTACCCATGTACCGCAAGCACCACTCCTACGGTGAGTATGTGTTTGATTGGGGCTGGGCAGATGCACTAGAGCGCGCCGGTGGCCGCTACTACCCCAAAGCCCTCAGCGCGATACCGTTCACGCCGGTGCCAGGCGCGCGTACTTTAATCGCCCAGCACGCCGATGCCAGTGCCGTGCGTACTATGTTGGCCGATGCCTGGCGCGAGCAGTGTGAAAGTCTCAGTCTGTCTAGCTGGCACTTGCTGTTTGCCGATGAAGCGGACGTCAACGCTTGGCAGGCCCAGTGCCCGGAACTGATCACCCGTGAAGGGGTACAGTTTCAGTGGCGTGATCGAGGCTTTGGTGATTTTGAGGGCTTTCTAGCCAGCCTGACCTCTAAACGGCGCAAAATGATCAAGCGCGAGCGTCGCTTGGTCGCCGAGCAAGGATTAAAGGTCTCGCGTTTAGAAGGCGATGCGATTACATCAGCGGATATGGCGCATTTCTATCGCTGCTATGCGATTACCTATCATGAGCGCGGCAGACCGCCTTATTTAAACCACGACTTTTTTGAGCGCCTGCGCCAAACCATGCCTGAAGCGCTGGTGCTGGTACAAGCCTACGTTGAAGAGCGCCCGGTAGCGGCCGCGCTCTATTTTCGTGGCAGCAGCACGCTCTATGGGCGCTACTGGGGGAGCGAAGTCGTCGCCGATTGTCTGCATTTTGAAGCGTGTTACTACCAAGGCATTGAGTACTGCTTGCAGCGTGGCTTAACGCTGTTTGATCCAGGCACCCAGGGCGAGCACAAGCTGGTGCGTGGGTTTGCACCCCAGCGCGTGCGCTCGCTGCACTATATTCGCCATCCTGGGCTAGCTGCCGGTGTTGCCCAGTTTTGTCATGAAGAGGGCGAGCATGTTAGCGCCTACCGCGATGCAGCCCACCAAGCGCTGCCATTTAAGTAGTTATTTAAGCTGTCATTTAAGCTGTTATTTAAATCATGCGCGGCTCGCTGGTGCTGCGCCTTGATGGCATAATGCGCGCCAATAAGCGCTCTTTAGTGAATCAACGCAGCTTTTGATCAAACCAGGGCTTTTTCACCAGCCAATATTTCCAGGGAGTGCCGTGATGCGCAAATGGTTAGTGATGACATTGCTCGCTGTCTTGGCGCTGCTTCAGTACGAGCTGTGGTTAGGCAACGGCGGCTGGCGCGATTTACAGCACGTGGAGCAGCGGGTCGCGGTGCAAGAGGCGGCCAATGTGCCCATGCGCGAGCGCAATGCGCGGCTGGCGGCCGAAGTGACGGACTTAAAAACCGGGTTGGACGCCATCGAGGAGCGTGCCCGCAGCGATATGGGTATGGTACGCACCGACGAGCAGTTTTTCTGGGTGCCTGGTGTGGCGATTGAGAATGAGCTGATCGGTATTAATGCGGGTCTGGTCGCTCCCCAGGAGCCGCCGCAGTGAGCCAAACCTGGTTAATTGTTCCCGCGGCGGGTCAAGGCCGCCGTATGGGGGCCGACAAGCCCAAACAGTACTTGGCTTTGGCCGACGAGCAGCCGGTGCTGGCGCATACCTTGGCACGTCTTCACCGCGCCTTTCCGAATGCTCGCTTGGTGCTCTGTTTAGATAACGACGATCGTTGGTTTTCGCCACACTGGGTGCCTTTCATTACTTGGCAACGCGTGTCGGGTGGCAACGAACGAATGGACAGCGTGTTAAATGCGCTGCACGCCATGGCAGCCGACGATAATGATGTGGTGATGGTGCATGATGTGGCCCGCCCCTGTATCACCGTGGATGATCTTCAGGCGCTGTATCAAGCCGCCGCAACCCACCCCGCAGGCGCACTCTTGGCGATGCCGGTGGCGGATACCATGAAGCGCGCCGATAACCAGTGCCTGAGTGCGCGAACCGAACCCCGGGATGGCTTGTGGCATGCGCTAACGCCCCAAGGCTTTCGCTATGCGCTGCTGCGGCGAGCCCTAGAAACCGCCCGCCAGCAGCAAACGCTGGTAACCGATGAAGCCTCGGCGGTTGAAGCCTTGGGCGAGCGTCCGCAGTTAGTAAGCGGGCGGCGCGACAACCTGAAAATTACCCATCCGGACGACTTAGCGCTGGCAGCCGCGATTTTGGCGGCGCAAGCCGCTCACACGCCTGACGGGCTTTAATCACTAGGAGCTTATAATGCGTATCGGCCACGGATTCGATGTACACCGCTTCGGCCCCGGCGATCATTTAATGATCGGTGGCGTTAAGCTACCGTTTGAACAGGGCTTTGTGGCCCACTCCGACGGCGATGTGCTGCTTCACGCGATTAGCGATGCACTGTTGGGCGCCTGTGCGCTGGGCGATATTGGCCGCCATTTTCCCGATACTGACCCGACGTGGGCGGGGGCTGATAGCCGCGAGCTGCTGCGTCATGTGGTCACGCTTATTCAAGGACAGGGCTATGGAGTGGTCAATATAGACGCCACGCTGATGGCCCAAGCACCTAAAATGGCCTCTCATATCGATGCAATGCGGGAAGTCATCGCCGCTGATCTAGGGGTCGCGCTTGGTCAAGTCAATGTTAAAGCCACCACCACTGAACGATTAGGTTTCACCGGGCGCGGTGAAGGCATCGCCGCGGAGGCGGTGGTGCTGCTTAACCGTGCTGAGGCGCTTAATGATTAATATGCCGGAGTGGCAGCGCTGTCTAGACGCACAGTTTGACCCGCCTAAACCGGGCCAGTACCGTGCCCAGCCGGAAGATTTTTGGGTCGATGAGCAGCTTGATTTTACCCCTGAAGCACACGGGGAACATCTGTGGCTGCGAGTTGAAAAGCGTAATCAAACCACGTTAGATGTCGTCAAGACATTAAGTCGGCTTTGTAGCGTAACGCCCCGTGATATTGGTTACTCCGGCATGAAAGACCGCATTGCCGTCACACGCCAGTGGCTGAGCGTGCATCTGCCCGGCCGTGACGCGCCCCCTGAACTTGAGCATTCGCTTAATGCGCTGGGGATCACTGTCGTAGAACAGGCGCGCCACCCACGTAAGTTGAAGCGAGGCGTGCACCGCACAAACCGTTTTGTGTTGCGCCTGAGCGGTGAGGCCATTGAAAGTGAAGACTTTATTAGCCGCTGGGAAACGCTTTGTCAGCATGGCGTGCCTAACTATTTTGGCCCTCAGCGCTTTGGGCCTGAAGGGCGCAATCTTCAGCGTGCCGAAGCATTACTTAACCGAGGTTGGCGCAAACGCGATGATCGCCAGGGTATGATGCTCTCCACGGCGCGCAGTTTTTTGTTTAACGAACTGCTCAGCGCACGCATTGTGGATGGCACCTGGTCGCAGCCGCTGGCGGGCGATACGTTGATGCTGGACGGCACGCAAAGCGTGTTTCGTATCGATGCCTCCGATCCGACGCTTCAGGCCCGCGCCGCTGAACTGGATGTGCATCCTACTGGGGTTCTTTGGGGCGTTGGTGAAGCAGACCAGGGCGACGCCGCTGACTATGAAGCTCGTCTACTGGAGTACTACCCTGGCCTGTGCAATGGCTTAGAGCGCAGCGGAGTAAAGCAGGCGCGCCGGGCACTTCGTATGCGACTGTTGGAACCCCAGCTTGCTTGGGAGCCTGGCGCCGCCCGACTTTCGTTTTCACTGCCTCGGGGTAGCTTTGCCACTGCCGTGCTGGGTGAGCTGATGTTAACGAACGGATAGCCGTGGGTGGATTCAGCCGTTAGTGCTGTATAACTCATCAGGCTTAGAGGTTAGTAAAAGTGATGGATATAAGCCGCCACGTTACGAGCTTATGATCAAGGAGACCCGCCATGCGGCGACTACTGCTTTCAAATGATGATGGTGTGCACGCGCCGGGACTGCGTGCGCTGCACGATGCGCTGTTGGCCCATGCCAATATTCGCGTAGTGGCTCCTGACCGAGACCGTAGTGGTGCCAGCAACTCGCTCACTTTGTCACGGCCACTCTCGTTGACGCCGCTGGATAACGGCTTTTACAGCGTCGATGGCACGCCCGCTGACTGCGTCTATTTGGGCGTTCATGGTGTATGGGACGAAAAACCCGATTTAGTCATCTCAGGCATCAATCACGGCAGTAACCTGGGTGACGACGTGCTCTATTCAGGCACCGTCGCGGCGGCGATGGAGGGGCGCAATTTGGGTATGACGGCGATTGCCATGTCGCTGTGTGGCGAGCGCCATTTTGCGACGGCCGCCAGGGTAGCTGCCACCTTGATTGGCGCGGCGGATCAGCTCTCGCTACCGCCGCGAACACTGCTGAATGTCAATGTGCCCGATGTACCCTGGGAGGAAATTAAAGGCGTTAAAGTGACTCGCTTAGGCTATCGTGGGCCAGCCGAGAAACCGTTAGCGGTTAAAGACCCGCGGGGGCGTACGCGCTACTGGATTGCACCCGTAGCGGCCAATGCCGATGACGGGGATGATACCGATTTTGCTGCCGTCGAGGCAGGCTATGTGTCGATTACTCCCCTACAAACAGACCTAACGCGGCACCCCGCGCTTAACGATGTGCAGGAATGGTTGGATGTTTTTGCCTGATATCTCTCCAGGAGAGCTGCGCGGTCGCGGTATGACCTCCCAGCGTACCCGTGACCGCATGGTGGAGCGCCTCATGCAGCAGGGCATCAGCGATGCCCGGGTGCTGGAAGTCATGGCCAGCGAGCCGCGTCATTTGTTTGTTGATGAAGCGTTGGCCCATCGCGCCTACGAAGATACCGCGCTACCGATTGGCTTTAGCCAAACGCTGTCGCAGCCTTTTATCGTAGCGCGCATGACCGAGCTCGTGCTGCGTGCCGGGCCGCGCAGGGTACTGGAGCTGGGCACAGGGTCTGGCTATCAGACCTTGATACTGTCGCGGTTGGTAGAAGAGCTCTACTCCATTGAGCGCATTGGTGCGTTATACGAACGTGCGGCGGAACGGTTAAGGCGGCTAGCAGCACCTGCCACACTGGCGGTGGCGGACGGCGGCTACGGTTGGCCTGAGGCCGCGCCGTTCGACGTTATTTTGCTAACCGCCTGTGCCCAGACGTTGCCTACAGCGCTGCTAGAACAATTGAGCCATGACGGGGTGCTAATTGCCCCGTTGGAAGAGCCTGATGGTAGCCAGTGGCTTACTCAGGTAAAGCGTATCGGCAGTGCCTTTGAAAAGCGTCGGCTTGAGCCCGTGCGCTTTGTACCCTTACTGCAAGGAGTAGTGGATTGAAGCGGCAACCTTTGGGAATATTTTTACGAGGCGCAGGGATGGGCGCCGCCGACGCTGTGCCCGGCGTGTCGGGAGGAACGATTGCGTTTATTAGCGGTATTTATGAAGAGCTGATCAACACGATCAAACAGTTTGGCCCCAGCGCTATTGGCGCTTGGCGCCGCGGTGGCTGGCGGGCTCTTAGTAACCATTTGAATCTCGCCTTTCTGGTACCGCTATTGGCGGGGGTAGCGGTTAGCCTGTTTAGCGTGGCGCATTTAGCGCTCTGGTTGATGGAAGCACACCCGCTGCTGTTGGATGGTTTCTTTTTTGGCCTGGTAGCTGCCTCTGCATTGGTGGTAGGACAGGCGAGCAACGGCTGGAAGCTGTGGTATCTAGTGCCGCTACTGGTGGGGCTAGTGCTAGCACAAGCATTGCCCGGCATGATGCCGCTGGTGTTATTAATAGGTAATGAAGCACTGGTAGTGATGGTGGCAGGCTGTATCGCCATTAGCGCCATGCTACTGCCGGGTGTTTCAGGCAGCTTTCTGTTGCTGACCATGGGTCTCTACGGCACCATCATGGGCGCAATTCGCAGTTTGGACCTGGGCATTATTGTGCTGTTTGGCATGGGCTGTATGGTGGGCTTAGCGCTGTTTTCACGGCTGCTGTCGTGGCTGTTACGGCGCCACCACACCCCGACGATGCAACTGCTATTGGGGTTTATTGCCGGTTCGCTGCCGGTTCTCTGGCCATGGCGCGAGCTGTTACGCTACCAAATAGGGCCAGAAGGGCAAATGATTCCTCTGGAGTACCGCTATTTATTGCCCGCTGACTATGCCGTATTGACCGGTGCTTCGGCACAAGTGGCCGGTGTTGTCGCGCTAATGGCCGTGGGAGCCCTCATTGTCGTGTTACTCAACCGACATGCGGATCGTCGGCCAATCGATACCCAGCTTGGCGCTGAAAAGGAGTAGGTTTGTATGCGTAAAGGTTATCTACCTAAAGTACTGATGTTGTCGGCGCTGGGACTCGCAATTGCTGGCTGTGCCAGCCAGCAGGGCGGGAGCCCCCAGGTGCGGGATTTAAGCCAAGCTCGCCAAGCGGTGGAAAACTCGCCCCAGTACACAGTGAAAGCAGGCGATACCTTGTATGGCATTGCGTGGCAGCATAATTTGGATTATCGCCAGCTCGCGGCAATGAATAACATTGATCCGCCCTACCAAATTCGGCCAGGGCAAACGATTGCCCTGCGTGAAGGTGCTGGGTCGGCATCAACCGCCAGTAACCAGCCCGCGTCGAATACCTCACGTGGCGGCGGCGCCGTGGCGACCGGGTTGAGCCCGCAGACGGCTTCCGTAGCGAGTGATGACCAGGAGTTGGATTGGTTGCTGCCCGATGAATCCGCGATTCAGCGTAATCAGCGCCTCACGGCAGAACGCAATGCCGCAGAGCAAGAAGCTGATGAACTGTCCTCAACACCTCAGCCTGAAGTGGTCGCGGCGGCTGATCCTGAGCCCGCCGAGCAGCCTGAACCTCAGCCATCATCAGAACCCGAACAAACTGAGCCCGAACAAGCGCCGGCACCGGAGCCCGAAGCTGAACCCGAACCACAGCCTGAAGCCGCTCCTGCCACACAAAGTGCCAGCGTAGACCGCTCATCGCGTACCTATACGCCCGCCGAAACCATTGCTTGGCAGTGGCCTGCAGATGGCAATGTGGTTGGTGCATTTGGACAGGGTGATAGCATCACTGCCGGGATTGATATCGCCGGTGAAAAGGGGCAACCTGTTAAAGCGGCAGGCCCCGGCATCGTGGTCTATGCGGGCAGCGGCGTCAGGGGTTACGGCAACCTCATCCTTCTCAAGCACAACGATCAATTCCTAAGTGCGTATGCCCATAACGACAGCTTGCGGGTCAAGGAAAATGACGTGGTCGAGGCCGGTGAGGTCATTGCCACAATGGGGGATAGCGATGCAGAAAACGTCAGATTACACTTTGAGGTTCGCCGTGACGGGCAGCCGCAAGATCCCATGGACTTTCTGCCCTCCCGCTAAGGCACCCACCGGGAGAGTGAGCCGTCAGCATTTAACATGGACGTTGCCCGAATCGCTGCATTCGAGCGTCATATAACAATCGTCACATAACAATATGGTGTGCGTCCTAGAGCGCACCCCTTTGACTTTCTAAATGGCGGGTAGGCGACAAACGAGGGGTAAAGCCATGAGTATGTTGGAGAAAGATCTACAGGAGGTTGACCTGGATGCTGCTGAGGAGGCGCTTGATGATACTGATGATGTCACGGTAGAAGAAGACGCTTTCGAGAAAGCACTAGGGCGCGAGGATCGTCAATCGACCCAAAGCTTGGATGCGACGCAAATCTACCTCAACGAAATCGGCTTTTCGCCACTGCTAACACCAGAAGAAGAAGTTTACTACGGCCGCCTGGCGCGTAAGGGTGACCCTCTAGGGCGCTCGCGGATGATTGAGTCCAACCTGCGGCTTGTGGTGAAGATTGCCCGCCGCTACCTTAACCGTGGCTTGACGCTGCTGGATTTGATCGAAGAGGGCAATTTGGGCCTGATTCGTGCTGTGGAGAAGTTTGACCCGGAGCGTGGCTTCCGTTTCTCGACCTACGCCACTTGGTGGATTCGTCAGACCATCGAGCGGGCGCTAATGAATCAGACGCGGACGATACGCCTGCCCATTCATGTGGTCAAAGAGCTCAATATTTACCTGCGGGCGGCGCGGGAATTAACCCAGAAGTTCGACCACGAAGCCACTGCCGAAGAGATCGCCGATCACCTTGATAAACCGGTTGATGTGGTCAAAAAGATGCTTGGCCTTAATGAGCGAGTGTCGTCGGTCGATTACCCCATGGGGGGCGAGAGCGATAAGCCGCTGATCGATACGCTGGCGGACGATGAAGTTCAGGGCCCTGAAGCACGCTTGGTGGATGGTGACGTCAAGGAGCATGTGGATTTGTGGTTAGACGAGCTGAGCGAAAAACAGCGCGAGGTAGTGGTGCGCCGTTTTGGCTTGCGAGGCCACGAGTCGGCCACCCTGGAAGAAGTGGGCGCTGAAATTGGCTTAACCCGTGAGCGGGTGCGCCAGATCCAGGTCGAAGCGCTCAAGAAACTACGCCGTGCATTGGAAAAACAGGGCCTTTCTTTAGAGGCGCTGTTTGAAACCTGAGTGACGAACAGGTCTGGAAAATGACGGCTGGTTAAACCGCCTAGTATCCGGGCGAAGGGGAGGTTGAAGCGAGGGTCTTTTGTCATGGATGACAAAAGTAGCGCCCAGGGAAGGGTTCACAGCGCCCTCGCGGAAACCTCCCCTGAGCACCGATGCTACCTACTATAATCCTGGCTTAGCTAGGCACCTATTTGATGTTTTTCCTCTATAAACTTTGTAAGTGAGTCACCTCATGCGCCCCCTTGTGGCCGATATTGATCTGGACGCTCTGCGTCACAACTATCAATTGGCGTGCCGCTGCGCGCCCCAAAGCCGCTCAGTGGCAGTGATCAAGGCCGATGGGTATGGGCATGGCGCACTGGCCTGCGCTCAGGCGCTGGAGAGCTTAGCCCCGGCGTTTGCCGTCGCCTGCATTGAAGAGGCGCTTACCCTGCGTGAGGGCGGCATTACCCAGCCCATTATCCTGTTGGAAGGCATTTTCAGCGCTGATGAACTACCGCTGGTGGATACCCACGGCTTCTGGATCACGGTACACAGCCAGTGGCAGGTCGATGCTCTGCTAGCCGCTTCACCTAAAAAGCCAATTCCCGTCTGGTTGAAAGTTGACTCCGGCATGCACCGCCTGGGCTTCGCTATCGACGAGGCCGCTGCCATCTGGCGTCAGCTTAGCGCCGCGCCGAGCGTGGCCTCGCTCCATCTTATGAGTCACTTTGCCAGCGCCGATTCCCGCGATAACCGCTACTTCAACCAGCAAATGTCCCGGCTACAAGGCCTTGCTAGCGAGCTAAAAGCACCGCTGTGTTTGGCCAACTCACCGGCCACCCTGGCATGGCCCGTGGCCCATGGCGACTGGAACCGGCCGGGTGTGATGCTCTACGGTAGCGACCCCTTGGAAGTTGCCAATGAAATTACTCAGCAACTGCAGCCGGTGATGACCCTACGCTCGGAAATCATTGCCCTGCGTGAGCTGGAAGAGGGTGAGCCCGTGGGCTATAGCGGGCGCTGGCGCGCACCGCGGCGTTCACGCATTGCCGTGGTTGCCTGCGGCTACGGCGATGGTTACGACCGTCATGCGCGCGACGGCACGCCGGTACTGGTCAACGGCCAACGCTGCGCGATTGCCGGTAAAGTCTCCATGGATATGTTGACCGTTGATGTGACGGACGTACCCGACGCCGCCATTGGCAGCGACGTTGTATTGTGGGGCAGGGCCAGCAATGGGGAAGTGCTGTCGGTGGATGAAGTGGCCCGCTACTGCGATACCATCAGCTATACGCTGCTAACAGGGGTACTGCCCCGGGCGCCGCGGCGTTATCATGGGCGTTCTGCTTAAACGGTTGTTTGCATGTCGAAATCACGTTACCCGCGCTCGTTTGCCCACCCGCGTTACTGGCCCACATGGCTAGGTATTGGTGCCATGTATATCGCTGCCTGGTTGCCTTGGCGATTAAAAATGGCCATTGGCAAAGGGCTTGGGCTGCTCGCCTGGCGCTTTGCCAAACGGCGTCGCCATATCACTGAAACCAATATAGCGCTCTGTTTTCCCGAAAAGAGCCCCGAACAGCAGAACCAGCTTGTCAGAGATACTTTTATTGCCAATGGCATTGGCCTGATTGAAACCGCAACCGGCTGGTGTCGCGATGGCGAAAGCCTGCGCCATCGTGTCGCTTACATCGGTGAAGAGCACATGGCACGCGCTGAGGCCAAGGGTAAAGGTGTGATCATTGTGGGGGTTCACTTCTCTTCCCTCGATTTAGGGGGGGCTCTGCATGCACTGTTTTTCTCCGCCGATGCGGTTTATCGCCCACATAACAACCCGCTGTTTGAGCGCTTTATGACCCGCGCCAGAAAGCGTAATTTTGGCGTAGCGATTGACCGTTACGACCTGCGTGGGGCTGTGCGTCAGCTCAAGGCGGGCCGCATGGTGTGGTACTCACCGGATCAGGATTTTGGTCGCGATGTGAGCGTATTCGCGCCGCTATTCGGCCAGCAGGCCGCCACTATTCGCTTAACGGCCAAGCTTGCGCGTATGACCGGTGCACCTGTGGTGCCTATGATGTTTCACCGCAACCCGGATAACGTTACTTATACGATTGAAAGCTTGCCAGCTTTGGAAGGGTTTCCCAGTGGTGATGAAGTCGCCGATGCCACGCGGGTCAACCAGTTTATTGAACTGGCCATTCGCAAGCATCCCGAGCAGTACCTCTGGCTACACCGACGTTTTAAGACTCGCCCTGAAGGCGAGCCAAGGGTTTATTAACCACTCGGTAACTATTCAGTAGGTTTCAAGTTGTACTCGCCAGCCTGCTGTTTCATCAGGCTTAGATAGCTGCCCCTCGTGGAAGGCAGCTTTAGCTCGCGACCATCCAGGCATCCAGCCGGAAGACACTAAGGGGTGCCTTCGGCACCCTTCGCGCGCTGAAGCGCCCTCCCACAAGTCGCTTCTGACTTAGTGCTGGCTATGGGGTGTTGTGGGAGGTAGCTTTAGCTCGCGACCGTTTAGACTGCCAGTTTGATAGTTGCCCCCGTGGGAGGCTTAAACCAAGCTTTTCGGCACACACGGCGCTTGCGCCACGGTTTGCCGGTGAAGTGCCAGCGTTTAGGCGGCGAAGTGAGGCGCGTCAGGCAGCCTGAGCTGAATAGTTACATCACTCGCAGCCATATAAAAAGCCAGCATTAGCTGGCTTTTGGGTGTTCTGGTGCTGCGTTGAGCCCAGATTGGGGGCTTTTAATCCAGATTGCGGGAGTAGAAAATTTCCAGCATCTCTTTACGCAAACGACCCTCGATATCCCGGGCTTCTTCAAAGGTAATATCGCGACGCGACGTGCCGAACAGGTAGTTATCCAGTTCGAAGTCTTTGAGCAGCATCTTGGTGTGGAACATGTTCTCCTGATACACGTTTACGTCCATCATCTGGTACGCATTCTTGGTGTCTTCAGCGAGATAATCTTGAATGGAAGTAATACCGTGATCGATAAACAGTTTCTTGCCATCCACATCGCGGGTAAAGCCGCGCACCCGGTAATCCATGGTAACGATGTCGGAGTCGAAACTATGGATTAGGTAGTTCAGCGCTTTTAACGGGCTGATATGTCCACAGGTGGAAACATCGATATCCAGGCGGAAGGTGCTGATACCGTTGTCGGGGTGTGACTCAGGGTAGCTGTGCACCGTAACGTGGCTTTTATCCAGGTGGCCGACTACCGTCTCTGGTAACGGGCCGGGGCCTGGTTGAATTTGCTCAGGCGCCGCCTCGTCAAGCTCATGCTCGGCAATCAAAATCGTCACGCTCGCGCCATGGGGCTCGTAGTCCTGGCGGGCGATATTGAGCACATGGGCGCCGATGATGTTGGTGACGTCTTTAAGAATCTGGGTCAAACGCTCGGCGTTATAGAGCTCATCGATATAGTCGATGTAAGCCGCTGTCTGCTCTTCGGTCTTGGCATAACAGATATCGTAAATGTTGAAGCTCAGCGAGCTGGTCAGGTTGTTAAACCCGTGGAGCCGGAGATTGTCTGTCACGTCCGAGCCTCCTCAATAATCTCAAAGGAATGGGTGATCTTAACGCCGCCGTTAACGAGCATGATCGATGCACTGCAGTACTTTTCTGCGGAGAGTTCAACCGCGCGGGCAACCTGCTTCTCTTTAAGCGCGCGTCCGGTTACCACGAAATGGACGTGGATCTTGGTAAATACGGCGGGCACTTCATCGGCGCGTTCGGCGTCTAGCTCAGCAACGCAGTCGGTCACATCGGCACGCGCTTTATCAAGAATATTCAAGATATCAAAAGCGGTGCAACTGCCCATGCCCATCAGCAGCATTTCCATTGGGCGAGGCCCCGTATTACGGCCGCCGTGGTCGGGCGGGCCATCGATCACAACGCTGTGCCCGCTACCGGATTCCGCCACGAATTGGCGGCCTTCTGTCCATTTTACCCGTGCTTTCACGCTGCTCTCCTCATCTAGGCGACGAAAGGTAAGTCGCGCAGCATAACATTTCTTGGCCTGCGCGCCTCTTCTCAACGTTGTTGTTGAACATTGCTAATGTTCGGCGTGTGCCAGCCACCCTCATATATCGCTGTTTTGCCTGCCACGCTGGGGTTGTAAAGATACACCCAGGCGAGACCAAAACAGGTGTCGATCTGCTGGCGGTCATACTCACCCTCGGTGGGCGCATCAATGCGGTAATCCTCTAAGCGGTCTAGTTGGGCCAAGTGGTGAACGTTGATCCGATAGACTTCTATTGTGATCCCTTTTGACCGCTGCCGTTTGGCGCCGGGGTAGGGGCCGATATCGTAGAGCGTGAGCGCTGGAGTAGCGTCGCGCCCGAGCAGTGTGGCATCGTTTAACCAGTGGGCATTGTTAAAGCCTTGTTTGAGCGTTCCGTAGACCGCTACCCGTGGCGTGTCAGCGATTGCTTCACGTAAATAGCGCGGATGCATAGGCTAACCCCTTTCGCTCTGTAGCTGGCGCTCCAGCGCCGCCAGTCGTTCAGGGGTTCCAACGTCAACCCAATGCCCCTTATAGTGCTCGCCGCTTACCTGGTTGTTATCGATAGCAGTTCTCAGCAGTGGCGCCAAGGCAAAGGAGCCCTGGGGCTGCCCGGCGAGCAGCCCAGGGTGAATCACACTGATGCCTGAGTAGGTCAAGCGTTCAGAGTTGGTTTGATTCACGCGTCCTCCTGCTAGTCCAAAATCTCCACTGGCGTGCTGTGGAGGATTTTCCACCAGCATCAAGTGTGCCAGATCGTCGCCTTGGAGTGCTTGCTGGTCTGGGAGCGCTGCGCACCAAACGTCACCGTTGACCAGCAGAAACGGCGCCTCGCCAAGTAGCGGCAGCGCTTGCTGAATGCCGCCACCGGTCTCTAGTGGGGTTGTTTCCGGGCTCCAGCGAATGCGCAGGCCATAGGCGCCACCATCGCCCAACGCTGCGACAATCTGCTCGGCACGGTAGCTGACGTTGATGACTACCTCATGAATACCCGCCAGGCGAAGTCGCTCCAGATGGTGCACGATCAGCGGCTTCCCCGCCACGGGCAGCAGCGGCTTGGGGCAGTGGTCGGTGAGCGGGCGCATCCGCTTGCCCAGACCCGCGGCTAAAATCATCGCTTTCATGACGGTATTTCCGCTAGTCGTTTCATAATGGCAGGCCGTAAGGTGAGTTTGACCCACTCCGCGAACTCAGCCTGTTCGGTCAGGAACCATAGACTATCTTCCAGATGATCCAGAAAGTGCGGTAAGCGCTCGAGATAGCCACTTTTTTGATCACGCAGGGTTAAACGGCAGAAAATTCCCAGCACTTTTAGTGATCGCTGTGCGGCCATGGCGTGGCACTGGGTTAGAAAAGTGGCAAAATCGACGCTGCCGGGTAGTCGGCCATCGCTGCGAGCCTGTTGATAAAATGCCTCGACAAAGCCGGCAAACTGCTCATTGCTAAAGCGGCAGTAGCGCCCTCGCAGTAGCGAGATTACATCGTAGCTGAGCGGGCCAGCCACGGCGTCCTGAAAGTCGATCATAAACAGACGCTGATCGTGCATCATCAGGTTCATGGCATCAAAATCGCGGTGCACAGTCACTACTGGCTGCGCTAGGGCATGCTGGATAAGCTGCTCACGAACGACGTGCCAGCTCTCAGGCGGTGGCAGCGTTAACCAGGCACCAAGGCACCACTCGGGAAACAGATCGAGCTCACGGCCCAGCAGTGCCGTATCATAAGCAGGCAGTGAGTCAGGGCCTGCGCGATTTTGCAGTTTGGCGATCAGCGTGAGAGCCTGAGCATGGTAGGCCTGTGTGGTAGCGTCGTCGTTAAATAAGTGCTGTAGCGGCGTGTTGCCCAAGTCTTCAAGCAGCAGAAAACCGTCCGCTAGGTTGGCCGCGTGCACCTTGGGTACCGGTAGCCCGGCGCTTCGCCAGCGCTTGGCGATGGCCACAAACGGCTGAGAGTCCTCTTGCTCAGGAGGAGCGTCCATGACCACCTGGGTGGCACCGTCGGGGAGCGTGAGGCGAAAATAGCGCCGAAAACTCGCATCTCCCACGGCGGAGGAAAGCGAAATGTCGGCCTCAGAGAGACCGTTTTGTTGGGCAGCCCACGTGGTGAGGGCGTTAATCCGATATGAGGACATGCAAGCTCCTTGCTGGTCGGGCATCATGCGGGCTGTATAATACCGATTCTGGATGCCAAGGATAACGAACATGGGCAAGCGATTTTCGCGCACCTTGCCGGTTGCGCATACGCTGATGGGCAGTTTGCTTGCTGGCGCCTCGTTTACGGCGGTGGCTCAAGGGCAAACCATGTCCGCTGAAGCGTTGGATTGGCAACCCTGGGGGGAAGAAGAAGCGGCTAATCAACTTTGCCGTGGGCGCTATGTCATGCCCAGCTACCGCTTGCCAGCGGAAGATAACCCGGAAACGCTCTCGCTTGAGGCTAGCGACGTCGATTATGCTGCCGATGGCGAAGCGTTGCTGCGCGGCGATGTGGTACTGCGCCGCGGCAATGAAGAAGTGGAAGCGGAGCGGGTCTTTTTACCCGCCGACCGTCAGCAGGTCGATGCTGAAGGCAATATCGCCATCCGCGATGGGCGCGCTTTGGTACGCGGCGAACAGGCGATGCTCCGGCTTAACGAAGATCGGGCCACCCTGGGTGACAGCCACTATGTGCTCTACGAGCAGCATCTGCGCGGTCAGGCTAGTCAGCTAGAGCAGACCGGGGAAGGTGAGTACCGCCTACAAGATGCAAGCTTTACTACCTGCGACCCGGGTGCTAATAGCTGGCAACTGGTCAGCAGCGATATTCGCTTGAACCAGGCCGAAGGCTTTGGTACTGCACGTCATGCGCGCCTGGAGGTGAAAGATGTGCCAATATTTTACTGGCCATGGCTGCGTTTCCCCATCGACGACCGCCGCCATACTGGGCTGCTTTCCCCAACGATAGGCTTCTCGTCGGACGGTTTTGACTACGCTCAGCCGTTTTATTGGAATATTGCCGCCAACCACGATGCAACCATTACGCCACGCTGGATGAGTGACCGCGGCTTGCTAATGAGCGGTGAGTACCGTTACCTGTTTGAAGAGAGTGCGGGCATCGTTGAAGGTGGCTATTTAAATAGCGATGACGGCGGCTCTGGCGGCGGAGAAAACCGCTTTGAGGGCGATGACCGCTGGTATGTAGATGCCCGCCATGCAGGCCGGGTTAACGAGCGCAGTAATTATCGGCTGCGCTACGGAGCCGCCAGTGACGGGCGCTATTTCGATGACTTCGGCGGTGAATTTGGCGAGAGTGACCGCGCCAGTATGGAGCGTTTGGCCCAGGTCGATTACCGCGGCCAGCGCTGGCAGTTGGATGCCCGCGCCCAGGGCTTCCAGCGTTTGGAAGACCCGCTTAGCGATAGCGATAAACCCTTTTATCAACTGCCGAGCCTGAGCGCAAATGCCAATTGGCAGTTCGACAACGGGCTATATACCCAGTGGCGATCGAACGCGACCTATTTTTGGCGCGATGTGGATGAGCGCCGTGTACCGGAGCGCGAAGCGGCCACCGGCAGCCGGTTGCACCTAATGCCAGCAGTTGGCTGGCGTTTCGAGCGTCCTTGGGGCTACCTGGAACCGCGAACCGAGCTGTGGAACACTGCTTACGAGCTGGATTACGGCGAGCGCGACACACAGCGTAGTGACTCACCCAGTCGTAGTGTTGCTCTGACCTCCATCGACAGCGGGCTGGTCTTCGAGCGTGAACTCGCCCTGGGTGGGCGAGATTACCGCCAAACCCTGGAGCCACGCCTTAACTACGCCTATGTGCCGCGCACTGATCAGAGCGAGCTGCCCGACTTTGACAGCCGCGAACGTGCTTTCTCTTGGGATCAGCTCTGGTCAGCCCAGCGCTTTTCCGGCACCGACCGCGTTGGCGATCTCAACCGGCTCTCTTACGGCGTGCAGTCGCGCTTGTTGGAAGATGCCTCCGGTCGTGACCGCCTCTCGTTCGGGGTTGGTCAAAGCGTTTACTTTGATGACCGTCGTATTGATAGCGAGGGTGACGCCGATACGCTGCCAGATCGTCCGGAAGACAACCCGAACGTCAATCCAGAAAGCCGCTATCAGGCTACCCGGGATCGCTCGCCTTTGGTCACCCGCCTTGACTGGCAGATCAATGATCGCTGGAGCAGCGGAGCAGAATGGCTCTACGATGATCACCGTGAACGCACCGAACGCTCAAGCGTTGATGTTGGTTACCGGCATCCCGAAGGGCACGTAGTGAACCTTGGCTACCGTTGGGAGATCGAAGGGTTCGACCCCAGCGTATTGCCGGGCGATGATGGCTTTCGTGACTACAGCCGCGAAGAGTGGGATCTTTCGTTTGCCTGGAAAGCCAGTACCAACATTGATTTGATCGGCCGCTACCTGCACGATCAAACCAATGAGCGTTCGCTTGAGCAATTGGCAGGCGTGCAGTGGAATAATTGCTGTTACGGACTGCAGTTGGTGTGGCGCGAATGGGTCGATGACAATGACACCGCTCGTATTAATGATGACTTTAATGATCGCGGACTATTTTTACGCTTCGTATTCCGTGGTCTGGGCGGCGTTGGTCAGGATGCGGATAGCTATTTTGAACAGACCATTCCTGGCTATCGTCCGACTGCCCTGTAAATGACTTCCATAGAATGGCTAATGAAAGAGACGTTTGTTATGAAAATGAGAAAGCCCCTGCTAGGCCGTATGAAACAGCTCTCTGCTGGTAGCCTGCTAGCTTTGTGTGTAGGTGCAGGCCTGGTGCTGGCCCCGCTTGCTTTACAGGCGCAGAACTTCCAATCCACCCAGCGCCAGGCGTTAGATAGCGTTGTGGCTGTCATCAATGACGATGTGATTATGCGCAGTGAATTAGATGATCGCATGTCGCAAATTGAGCAGCAGGCGCAGGCCCAGGGGGGAAATCTTCCACCGCGCTCCCAGTTGGAGCGTCAGGTGCTTGAGCGCATGGTGATGGAAGAGATTCAGCTGCAAATGGCGGAAGATGCCAATTTGAGCATTG
This sequence comes from Halomonas sp. FeN2, assembly GCF_020595105.1. Taxonomy (NCBI): domain Bacteria; kingdom Pseudomonadati; phylum Pseudomonadota; class Gammaproteobacteria; order Oceanospirillales; family Halomonadaceae; genus Halomonas; species Halomonas sp. FeN2. The sequence continues at coordinate 1,162,343 of NZ_CP074200.1, read as the reverse complement.
ATGATACCGAGCTCAATGGGCAGGTGCGCTCGATTGCCGAATCCAACGGCATGACACTTGATGAGTTTGCCGACGCAGTGGAAGCTGATGGCATGACACTGGCCAGCGTGCGCGAAGATATTCGCCGCGAAATGCTGATGCGGCAGGTACAGCAGCGCCAAATTAGCGACCGCGTATCGGTCAGCGACCGTGACGTTGAGCGCTTTCTAAACCAGCAGTCCGGCCAATCCGGCGAGCAGAACTTTATTGAAGAGACCCGTGCCCGCCATGTGCTGATTGCACTGACTCCCAACCGCGATGAAAACCAAGCCCGTGCGCGGGCGGAAGAGGTGCGCCAGCGCCTTTCTCAAGGCGAGGACTTTGCCTCGGTGGCACGTGAGTATAGCGATGACAGTGGCACAGCCCTCAACGGCGGTGAGCTGGGCTGGGTTCGTCCAGGGCAAACCGTTCCTGCCTTTGAAGAAGCGATGCGTGAACTGGATGTTAACCAAGTATCTCAGCCGGTGCGCTCCCAGTTTGGCTACCACGTCATTGAAGTAGAAGAGCGTCGTCGTCAAAATGTCACCCAAGAGAGCCAGCGCGAGCAAGTGCGCCAGGCGATCTTCCAACGTCGCGCTAACGAAGAGCTAGAGTCCTGGCAGCAAGAGGTTCGCTCCCAGGCCTTTGTTGATATTCGACTCTAATGTTAGTGGATACTTTATCATCCGATAGCGAGCTGCCGGTGGTGGTAACTACCGGCGAGCCAGCGGGTATTGGCCCTGAGCTAATGCTGATGCTGGCGGCCCAGGGTAGCCTTCCCGCGTATACAGTGGCGATTGGCGACCCGGATATGCTACGCCAGCGTGCAGCCGCGCTGGGGCTCAAGGTCACGGTGGTAGAGTGTTCGCCCGGTGAGCACCCAAGTGGCACCCATGGCTTGCCGGTCTGGCCGGTTGCGTTGAGCGAACCGGCCACGCCGGGCGTTCTCAATCCGGTTAACGCTGACTATGTGCTGGCGACCTTGGCGCTGGCGGTGGATGCCTGCCAAAAAGGGCAGGCGGCTGCCATGGTGACGGCGCCACTTCATAAAGGCGTCATCATCGAAGGTGGTCATCCATCCTTTACCGGCCACACCGAATGGCTGTGCGATGCTTGCGGTGTCGATGAGGTGGTAATGATGCTCGCTACCGATGCGGCACTGCATGCCAGCGGCCCAAGTTGGCAGGGCAGTGGCGATCTTCGTGTGGCGCTGGTGACCACCCACTTACCCCTGCGCAAGGTTGCCGACGCCATCACCTATGAGCGTGTTACCCGAATCAGCCGCTTGCTAGTCGCTGATTTGCAGCGCCAGTTCGGGATTGCTAAACCGCGTGTGGCAGTGTGTGGTTTAAACCCGCACGCCGGTGAAGATGGCCACCTGGGTCGCGAAGAGCTAGATGTTATTATTCCCGCGCTCGATGCCCTGCGCGCTGAAGGAATGGATATCCTTGGCCCGTTGCCCGCCGACACGCTGTTTACCCCCAGACACTTGGCAGGTGTTGATGCGGTGCTGGCGATGTACCATGACCAGGGGTTGGCGGTGTTAAAATACGCCGGCTTTGGCCAGGCCGCTAACATTACCCTGGGCTTGCCATTGGTGCGTACTTCGGTCGACCATGGCACCGCGCTGGATCTGGCTGGCAAAGGCGTGGCAGACCCCGGCAGCCTAAAAGTCGCTATCGACCTTGCGCGCCGTTTAGCCGCGCAGCGGTTGTCTGCTACTGAAATTTAATCCGGTGCCAGAGTAGGTTGCAGCGAGGGTCTTTTTCCAGGGCCGGAAAATGTTCCGACAATTCCGGCATTTCCGCCATCCATGGCGGTCAGATGGAAAAAGTAGCGCCCAAGGACGGGTTCACAGCGCCCACGCGGAAACCTACTCTGGTACTGATTCATGCAGACGACCAGTTGCAACAGTGCTGGCCACTACATACTCCCGATTGAATCCGCACTCCAAGGAACACCGTTTGATGTCTACTGTGCCCCAACACCGCGCTCGTAAACGCTTTGGTCAGAACTTTTTACGTGACCTCGGCATTATCTCGCGGATCGTTCGCGCCGTTGGCCCGCGCTCGACGGATCGCTTGGTCGAAATTGGCCCAGGCCAGGGGGCGCTAACCGAGCCGCTGCTGGAGGCTGCGGGGCACTTGGAAGTGATCGAGCTTGATCGCGACCTGATTCCCGGTCTGCGGGTGCAGTTTTTCAACTATCCCGATTTTGTGATTCATGAAGGCGACGCACTGAAGTTCGATTTTGCTGCGCTGAAAGGCGATGGGCCCGCGCTACGCGTGGTAGGCAACCTGCCCTACAACATCTCCACACCACTGATAATACATCTGCTGGCTGCAGGAAGTGCCATAGAAGATATGCACTTTATGTTGCAAAAAGAGGTGGTTGAGCGCTTAGCCGCAGAACCCGGCGGTGCTGATTGGGGGCGTCTGTCGGTTATGGCTCAGTACTACTGCCAGGTCGAACAGCTGTTTATCGTGCCGCCGGAAGCCTTTGTGCCGCGCCCCAAAGTCGACTCCGCCATTGTGCGTTTAACTCCCCATGAAACGCTACCTCATACAGCGGATGATCCAGCGCTGTTGTTTGAGCTGGTGAAGCTCGCCTTTGGCCAGCGGCGCAAGACGCTGCGCAATAACTTCAAAGGGCGGGTGAGTGCCGAAACCCTGGAAGACTTGGGCATTGACCCTATCCGTCGTCCGCAAACATTGACTGTGGAGGAGTACGTGACGATTGCCAATCGTGTTGCCGCCGATGAGCAGGCAAGCGGTGAGCGGGGCAGCCAAACGTGAGTGGCCTAGCGATCAACGTCAGCGTCGTCCCTAGCTACCGCGCTGATGAGTCTAACGATGGCGAGTCGCGCTACGTGTTTAGCTATACAGTGACCGTCCACAATCAGAGTCCACATAGCGCTCAATTGATGGCACGCTACTGGAAAATCACCCAGGGCAGCGGCGATTGCCAGGAAGTGCGTGGCAAGGGCGTCGTCGGTCAACAGCCGCTGATTGGCCCTGGCCAGAGTTTCCGTTACACCAGCCGCGCCATTCTGCAAACCCCAGTCGGTGTAATGGAAGGTACCTATACGCTGTTGGACACCTCTACTCAGCGCGTTTTTGAGGTAGCCATTACTCCCTTTAGGTTGGCCGTACCGCTCCAGCTCCATTAGGCGGTTTGCGTTAGCCTACTCTCTAGGTGGTCGCAAAGCCGCAGGGCCAACTGCACTAGTGTTAACGTAGGGTTGGCGTGCCCGGCGCTGGCAAAAACGCTGGAACCTGCCACATAGAAATTGTCCTGAGCAAATAGACGGCAGTCGGGGTTAACAATGCCTTGCTCGGCATTAAGGCTCATGCGCGTGCCGCCCATATGGTGACGGCCAGCCAATTCACCCTCGGTGGGCAGCTGTACCGGCGTATCGGCTAGCCAGTCAGCCAGTTGCAGCCTACCTACCTCGCTATCACACAGATACTCCCCCAATAGCAGCATGCTCTCGCGGATGGTGTGGCGATCCAAATCAGACTGCTGCCACACCAATCGGCTGCGGGGCACGCCCAGCTCATCCAGCTCCTCGCTTAACTCTATGCGATTGTCAAAGCGAGGTTCCTGCTCCCAGGCGGCTCTTAGCACCGCGCCGTGTATCACCCGCCCCTGGGCCTGCCAGATACGCAACCGTCCTGCCAGCGTGGGCGCCTGATCCGCGAGCTCATCAATCAGTTCCTGGGTGGCTTCAGCGTTCATGCGGTGCAGGCGCAGCCCACAATTCAGTATTTGGCGCGAGCTGATGGAGTGGGCGGTGGGGGAGAGGAACACGTTGTAATCTTCGTCCAGACCCAGGGCCGCTGGCTCAAAAATTAGCGCCTGGCCCACCGTGGCGTGAGGGTGCTCCATCCAGTAGCGCCCTAAGGTGCCAGCTTGCGGTATAAGCTGGCCATTTAACTGTTGGTTGCACCACAGCAGCAAGCGCGAGTTTTCGATGCCGCCACAGGCCAGCACAAAGTAGCGCGCCTGAACCTTTCGGTAATTGCCTCGGTAGTTTTTGAAAGTGGCGCCGGTGACTTTGCCGTCCTGGCTTTCCAGTGCCACCAAGTTGGCTGTTAGGCAGCACTCCAACGTGGTCGATTCGCTTAGCGTGGCGGCATACTTCTCCTTCAGACGCGTCGGGTGGCCCAGTGAGAAGTAGATGCGCTTGAGTCCAGAGCCAGTGATCGGCTGATCAGCAGGCGTAGGCGCCAAGTCCAGTACGCTGGCAGCGGGACGATAGTAGGGCGATAACGCGTCGCGGCCAATAGGCCAATCCGTCTCACTGGCAGCGCTTTTGGCGGTAAAGTCATAGCGATCAAGTGGTCGGCAGATGCCGCCCCAGTGGTTGGTCGACCCGCCCAAGTGGCGCAGGCGAGCGCCATAGAGGGGAATATACGGGTCGCCGATAACTTCGCCCCGGTAGCACTCTTGGGAGCGTTCGCTGTAATCCGCATCGCCACCTTCGCAGAGCAGTACGCGGTGGCCGCGCTCCGTCAGGGTAACGGCCATGGAAATGCCCGCCGCACCAGCACCGATAATGCAGACATCCACTGCCTTGCTGCGCTCGCTGATATCCTCAAAGGCGATATACATCAGCGGTCACTGCTGCGCAGTAGCCAACCATTAACGGTCACCGCAGCGGGCGGTGGGCCAAGCTTGGGAGCAGCGGCTCGTGCGGCAGGAAGAAGCGTTGTGCCGGGGAGTATGAGTGCGCCAAGGCCTGCCAGCGTTGCTGCTCGCAGTAGCCCGCGCCGAGAATGATCCATTGTCATAAGCGTACCGTTTTCCTTAACAGTTGTTGCGAAGTGGCTACTCGAGAGACTAACTATTCATTTGACCAACTATTCATTTGACCAACGACGCGATTGAGTGGCTAAGCTAGCGAGAAGCTCAAGAGTGCCAAAGCGTATTTTTATAGTGATCCAGGTTTGTACTTTCCACCAGTGTTAATCATCAACATAAGCCATCAACATAAACCACCGACGACAGGCAGAGGGTGTCGTTGAAGTGGTAGTATTTAGCCTACTCATTTTATTAAAAAGGCCTCGTGCATGAGCACCTATGCGATCGGCGATCTGCACGGCTGTTACGCCGAATTTGTAGCCCTTCTTGAAAAGCTCAGCTTCAACCCCGCGCGGGATACGCTATGGCTGGTGGGCGATTTGATTAATCGTGGGCCTGGTTCATTGGAGTGTCTGCGAGAAGTGCGCGCACTGGGTAGTTCGGCACGCAGCGTATTGGGCAACCACGATTTTCATTTGTTGGTCGTGGCGCGTGGCGGCGGCAAGCTGAAAAAAAATGACACCTTGAGCGATATTCTGGGAGCGCCTGACTGCGAAGTGTTGCTGGATTGGCTACAGAGCCAGCCGCTTAGCGTGTTTCAAAACGGTACGCTAATGACCCACGCGGGGCTGCTTCCCCAATGGAGCGTAGCCCAGACCGTGTCTCTGGGGTGTGAAGTGCAGGCTGCGCTTGCCAGTGAAGCCTCTGGTGAGTTTTTAACCCAGCTGTTCGGCAACCAACCAGACAGCTGGCACGACGAGTTAGACGGCATTGATCGGCTGCGTCTGATTGTCAATGTGCTGACTCGGATGCGCTTTATTGATGCCCAGGGCCGTTTGGACTTTGCTGCCAAAGAGGGATTGGACAGTGCCCCAGAGGGCTTTCTGCCCTGGTTTCAATACCCGCGCGACGATGATACACGGCTGCTCTTCGGCCACTGGGCGGCGCTGGAGGGAAATACCCCCCAGGCGCGAGTGCCCGTTGAGGCGCTGGATACGGGCTGTGTTTGGGGCGGACGTCTAACCGCGTTCAATCTGGACAGCGGTGAGCGAACCAGTGTAGCTAGCCTTCAGCAGGAAAAACGACAGTGAAAGAGACAAACAGTGATCCCCACTTAGCGGGCTTGAACGTGTATCGGGTAGGCGGCGCCGTGCGCGATGAGTTACTTGGCTGGCCGGTATATGACAATGACTGGGTTGTGGTGGGCGCTACGCCAGACGCCATGCGCAGGCGCGGTTTTAAGCCTGTGGGGCGCGATTTTCCAGTTTTTTTGCATCCAGAAACCGCTGAGGAGTACGCCCTGGCCCGCACCGAACGCAAGTCGGGCCACGGCTATGGCGGTTTTGAAGTGCATGCCAGCCCCGATGTCAGTCTGGAAGAGGATCTGTTGCGGCGTGATTTAACCATTAACGCCATCGCCCAGAGTACTGAAGGTGAATTAACCGACCCGTTTAATGGTCAAGGCGATATCGAACGGCGCGTGTTGCGGCATATCTCCGCGTCGTTTAGCGAAGACCCGTTGCGGGTGCTTCGTACCGCACGTTTTCTGGCCCGCTATGCGTCACTGGGCTTCAGCATTGCCCCTGAAACACTGACGCTAATGCGTCAGGTGAGTCACAGCGGTGAACTTGAGCACCTGGCCGCCGAGCGGGTGTGGGTCGAAACGGAAAAAGCGCTGGGTGAGCCAAGCCCAGAGGTCTATTTCACTACCCTTGAACGTTGCGATGCGCTCAACGTCTGGTGGCCAGAATTAGCGGGCGAAGCGTTAGTGAAGGGCTTGGCAGCGATGGCTAAGGTACCTGATAGCGACATGTTCCCATTGGCTCATTGGCGCCATGCGCAGCTGGTATCGCCGCTAAGCGCTGAGCAGCGCGATGCCTTGTCGGAACGGCTCAAACTGCCCAATGCCGTTGCCCAATTGGCTCGCCATACCGCGCTTACCTATTCGTTAATAAACCATTCGCTAACAAACCATTCATTATCCAACCAGGCGCTGCCTTCCGACGCATTAGAGGGCTCTAGCGTGCTACGTTGGCTGGAGCGTTTGGATGGTTGGCGTAAGCCTGAGCAGGTCGAGGGGCAGCTGGCGTTAGTCAAAGTGTTGGCGCCTGAGCAGGTTGGCCCGCTCGAAAACGCCTGGCAGGCTGCTCGGGAGGTAAGCCCCCAGGCGCTGATAGCTGAGGGATATCAAGGAGCTGCGCTGGGCGAGGCCTTGCGAGAGCGCCGGGGGCAGGCCGTGGAGGCGGCGCTAACCTAGCCGTTTACCGGCGTGCCGCCGCCAGCAGGGGCTGTTCATCTGCTTGGGAGATCCAGCGACCGCGCCAGCTAAAATCCACCGCCCAAAGGCGCTGGCTACCAAGCTCAAAGGCGCTCCATAGCTCCGCATAGGGCGTGCCGCAGCGGGGGTGGCGCTGCTCGGGCAGCAACTCGGCGAGTGGCTGCAAAACAAACGCATTATGGGTAATTTCGCTACGCGGTAAGGCGACTTCATCAATCGTGCCGCAGAGGCTGCCCACGGTGAGCAAGTCAATATCCAGCGCTCGGGGGCTAAATTTGGCAATATCGGGCCGGCGGCCATGCTCTATTTCCAGCTGCTTACCCCATACCTGCAGTTCGCCCGGTGTCCAAGCGCTGTGAAACGCCACCACCAGGTTATAGAAATTGCGGCTGTCGGCGAAACCAACCGGTTCGCTTTCAAACACTCGTGAGATCTGTAGGGGGCCGAAGGTATCGGCAAGCGCATCCAGGCAGCAGCGAATATGCCGAGTAGGGTGAATATTGCTGCCTAAGCTGACGGTCACCAGGTTCATGCGCTGATCTCCTGGGTTGCCTCCGGCAGATTGCCGCGGGTAATTTCCAGGCCGACGCTAACGGCATTGGCAACCGCGCCCGGTTTACGTACCGTTAAGCGCAGCCAAGTGATGGGGAAGTCTGTACGCAGGCATTCAGCGAGCCGTTCGGCAAAGGTCTCTACCAGGGCGAACTGATGGGCATCGGCAAACTGCTGAATGCGCTGGCAGATAGCAGCGTAGTCCAGGGTAAGGCGTAAATCGTCGGTGGCTGCGGCCGAGCGAATGTCGGTCGCCAACACCAAGTCTAAGCTTAGCGACTGTTGAATCGAGCGCTCCCAGTCGTAGACACCAATCACGGTATCGACGCTTAACGCTTCAATCAAAATGCGATCCATCCAGCTTCCCCCTACGGTAACAAGCGGGCGATTGTACGTTAGGATGGGGCTAAACGACAGTATATCGGGCTATCGAAACGGTCTATAAAGCGAGCAAATCGCCATGGTATGGATAGTGGTGGGTTATTTAAGCGGCAGCTGGCTGGCAGCGATCAGCGTTTGCCGCCTGGCGGGTGTGGGCGACCCCCGCCAACACGGCTCATTTAATCCCGGCTTTTCCAACGTGCTGCGCCTATATGGCCCCCGCTTAGCGGCAGCCACTCTGCTGTTAGATGCTTTAAAAGCCATGCCCGCTGTGCTCGGTGCCAAGCTATTGGACTACCCGGTCTGGCTGCAGGGGCTGGTGGGGTTGGCAGTATTACTAGGTCATAGTTTTCCGCTGTGGCACGGCTTTCGTGGCGGTAAAGCGGTCGCCAGTGCCTTTGGTGTACTGCTGGTATTGGTGCCCCAGGTGGCGTTACTGAGTGCAGCGATATGGGCGCTGCTGGTGTGGCGATTAAAAACAGCGGCGCTGGCGTCGCTAGTGAGTGCTCTCGTGGCGCCGCTTGCCTGTGGCTGGCTGGCGCCGGAGTACGTCATGGTGGTGGGGGGCTTCAGCCTGCTGGTGCTGGCACGACACGGTCTTAATATTCGTCGTCTACGACGTGGTGAAGAGCCGCCGTTTCGTGGTTCTTAGCGTGAGTCAGGCGGTGTCAACTGATCGAGAGGCCAGCGGGGCGTCGCCTGCATCATTCCAGGAGTGTCGTACTCGCCTGCCGCCAGACGTTGAGCACCGACATAGGCAATCATGGCGCCGTTGTCGGTACAGAATCGCCCGCGCGGGTAGTAGGCGCGGGCCTGACGTTTTTCGCACTCAGCCTGCAGTTGCGCGCGGAGGCGATGATTGGCGCTGACTCCGCCCGCCACTACTAGACGCTTCAATCCGGTTTGATCCAGCGCTCGACGGCACTTGATCACCAACGTATCGACAACGGCCTCTTCAAAGGCTCGGGCAACATCGGCGCGGGCCTGGGCGTCGAGTTCTCCGGCTGTTTCCAGTTGGCGAATGGCCGTCATGGTGTGGGTTTTAAGGCCCGAAAAACTAAAATCCAGTCCCGGCCGGTCGGTCATGGGGCGTGGAAAACGAAAACGCTTGGGGTCACCCTGTTCCGCTAACTTGGCGACCTGAGGGCCGCCAGGGTAGGCCAGTCCGAGCATCTTGGCGGCTTTATCAAAGGCTTCACCTGCCGCGTCATCCACCGATTCGCCGAGCAGTTGATAGCGACCCAGCCCTTGAACTTCGACGAGTTGGGTATGCCCCCCGGAGACCAACAGTGCAACGAAAGGGAACTCGGGTGGTTCGTCTTCCAGCATTGGTGCCAATAAATGGCCTTCCATATGGTGTACGCCGAGCACAGGGATGTTCAAGGCGCGCGCCATGCCATGGGCGGTGCTAGCGCCCACCATTAATGCGCCGACCAAGCCGGGGCCGGCGGTGTAAGTGATGCCATCCAGATCGCGGCGCGTCAGCTTGGCGTCGCTGAGCACTTGCTCAATCAACGGCAGCAGTTTGCGGGTGTGATCGCGAGAGGCGAGTTCGGGCACTACGCCGCCAAATTCGGCATGCATGGCGATTTGGCTATACAGCGCATCGGCAAGCAGCCCCTGGCCGCCGGTTAACGAGGTGTCGTAAAGCGCGACACCTGTTTCGTCGCAGGATGTTTCAATGCCCAGAACTCGCATAAAGTGGGACTCTCAAAGGCTATTCAAAAGATATAAAGATGAAAACTGAAGGGCGCTAGTCTAGCATTATCGCCGTAGGTCAGCGTAAGCATTTGCAAAGATGGTCAACGGCGACTAAACTACTGTGCGCTGTAAAACTGGGTCGTACACCGTGTTCTAAAATGTAATTTCGCAGTGTACGTACTATCCGAACTCAAGACTCCTTAAGGTAGGTGAGTGCTTAATGCCTTCTGTAAAAGTACGTGATAACGAGCCGTTTGACGTCGCCCTGCGTCGCTTCAAGCGTTCTTGCGAAAAAGCCGGTGTTCTTTCTGAAGTACGCCGCCGCGAGCACTATGAGAAGCCGACTGCTGAGCGTAAACGCAAAGCGGCAGCTGCCGTAAAACGCCACGCTAAGAAAGTTCAGCGTGAGCAAAAGCGTTTCGAACGGCTCTATTGATCCGTACCCGAGGGGGCCGGAGCAGTTAGCTGGCCGTCTCAAGAGGGATGCCAAGCGGCCGCCACTAGGTGGCCGTTTGTTTTTGACTGTTGTTTTTAAAGCCATCGTTTTCCAAAGCTGTCGTTCAAGACCGTCGCTGTTTACGATGATCTGATCTGGCAATGGGTCTGATGACCTTGGGCAGTGTCTTAAAACTGGTTTTGACCGGTTTTAAAAACTGTTTTTAAACAGGGCTTTTAAAAAACAGTCTCGAAAGTTAGCGCTTTGCGCGAGGATGCCCGTAGTTCATGGCAGGCCAAATTCCACAGCGTTTCATTGATGACCTGTTAGGCCGCGTTGACGTGGTCGAGGTGGTTGGTGAGCGTGTGCAGCTTAAAAAGGCTGGCCGTAACTATTCCGGGCTATGTCCCTTCCATCAAGAGAAAACCCCATCGTTTACCGTCAGTGCTGATAAGCAGTTTTATCACTGCTTTGGCTGCGGAGCTAATGGTAATGCACTACGCTTCTTGATGGAGTACGACAAGCTGCCGTTTCCTGAGGCGGTAGAGCAGTTGGCCGGTCGCCTGGGTATTGAAGTGCCGCGTGAAGGTGCTGATGACCCGCGTGCCCAGCAGCGGGAAAAGAAGCGCAAAGAGGGCGTTAACCTGCTCGAGCTCGCCGCCAGTTTTTATCGCGAGCGATTAAAGATGCAGGAGGGCCAGTCTGCCCAACGCTATTTGTCGGGTCGTGGGCTCTCAGACGAGGTGATCAAGACCTATGGCATTGGCTATGCCCCAGCGGGTTGGGAAGCGCTAAAACAGCACCTCAGCGAGCGTGGTATTGGTGAGTCGGTGCAGGTGGAGTACGGCCTGCTGATTCACCGTGAGGATACTGGGCGTACCTACGACCGCTTTCGTGACCGGGTAATGTTCCCCATTCGCGATTTGCGCGGCCGCACGATTGCCTTCGGTGGTCGAGTGATGGGTGATGATCAGCCCAAATATCTCAACTCACCGGAAACGCCCGTGTTCCATAAAGGTCGTGAGCTTTACGGCTTGTATGAGGCGCGCCAAGCCTCGAACAAGCTTGAGCAGCTGGTCATGGTCGAAGGCTATATGGATGTGGTGGCGTTGGCGCAATACGGTATTCATAACGCTGTGGCGACGCTGGGTACCGCCACCACGGAAGACCATTTGACCCGCCTGTTTCGACTGGTGAGTCGCGTAGTGTTCTGTTTCGACGGTGACCGTGCGGGAAGACAGGCGGCTAGCCGGGCTTTGGAAACCGCGCTGCCGCAAATGATTGACGGTCGTGAAGCGCGCTTTCTGTTTCTGCCCGAAGGTGATGACCCGGACACCCTGGTGCGCCGTGAAGGCACCCAGGCTTTTCAGGATCGCGTGACCTGTGCCATGCCGCTGTCGGAGTTTCTATTCGAACAGGCGGCCCAAGGGCGCGACTTGAATACCGTGGAAGGGCGTGAGCGGTTTGCCAGTCAGGTGCTCGAAGCATTGAACAAAGTGCCTGAAGGCATGCTCAAATCGCTACTGCTGGAGTCATTGGCAAAGCGAAGCGGGTTGGCGCAAGAGCAGTTGAAAGCACTGCTCGAAAAGCGTGTCCAAGCGTCGCGGCGATCCGTCACCCAAGGTGATGTTTCGCAGGAGCAGGCAGAGCAGGTGGAGCCCGATTCGGCCTCATCCTCCATGCCCGGAGCCGTTTTGGCAGCGCCAGCCCGCTCATCGCGCTCACGGTCTCAGGCGCTCTCCCCGGTTGGGCGTATCGTGCAGCTGTTATTGCATGAGCCCAATCTGGTAGCCACGCTCCCTGATCATTTGGAGTGGTTGCCGGAAGATGACGATGCGCCGCTATGCCGCGAGCTGATTGAACTGCTCAAGGCGGGGCGCTACCGCAGCCCGCAGGTGGTGTTGGCGCATTTTCAAGGCAGCCAGCAGGGGCAGGCCTTGGCTGCTTTCGCTAAGCGCGAGCTATTGATTCCCAAAGCAGATCGGGAAGCAGAGCTGAATGGCTTGGTGGAACACTTGCAGTACGTTCAGCGTCAGCGTTCTCCCCAAGAGGAGTACACGGCGTTGCTGGCGCAGGAGCGCGCCGGGCAAAAGTTGGATAAGGAGCAGCGCCAGCGTTTGGCAAGTTTGGTAATGGAGCTTGCCCAGCGCCAATAAGGCGGTGTCTTGGGCGATGGGGGTTGAATTCCTAACGTTTCAGCACCAGATATAGGGTCAGTCGCCAAACGTTGGCCTAACCGAACAAACTAACACACCTGAATTACCGCGCAAATACGTTGGGCTGGAAAATTTCCTGCTTTTTACGCTATACTGTACGGCTTGTTGAGTTTAATCGATTCAGCGCTCCAGGTGTTTCATTCTTCTTCGTCGAGATAGGGTTTCTATGGCTGGAAATGCGCAGCAGCAGTCGCGTCTGAAGGAGTTGATCGCTCGAGGCAAGGAACAGGGCTACCTGACCTATGCCGAGGTCAACGACCATCTACCCGAGGATATCGCCGACCCGGATCAAGTGGAAGACATCATTGGCATGATCAACGACATGGGTATAAGTGTCGCTGAAGAAGCGCCAGATGAAGACACTTTGATGATGTCGGATCAATCCACGGACGAGTCCGCTGCGGAAGAGGCCGTAGCGGCTCTTGCCGCCGTGGAAAGCGATGTAGGCCGCACCACTGACCCCGTACGCATGTATATGCGTGAAATGGGCACGGTTGAGCTTCTGACCCGTGAAGGCGAAATCGAAATCGCCAAACGGATCGAAGAGGGTACCCGTGAAGTGATGTCGTCTCTGGCCTATTTGCCGGGAGCCGTCGCGTCTATTTTGGACGCCTATGACGCCACCCAGGATGAAGAAGCGCCGGGGCGTCTTTCGGATCTATTTTCTGGTTTCATCGATCCCGATGAAGGCATTCCCGGCGTTGCCGAAGCAGAGGTGCCCGAGCCAGAGCCTGAGCCCGAAATTGACGACGACGTTGAGAGCGACGGCGACGATGAAGACGAGGACTCTACGGCCAGCGAAGGCGGCCCGGATCCCGAAGAGGCCCGTGCGCGTTTCGAGCAGATTCGCGAGCAGAACGCCTTGGTCGAAGCGGCGTTTGCCAAGCATGGTCGTGGTAGTCCCGAGCTTAAAGCTGAGCAAGCCCGCTTGGCGGTGCTTTTCTCGCCCATCAAGCTGGTGCCTAAGCACTTCGAGCGCTTGGTCGGTCAGGTGCGCATCAGCGTTGAGCAAGTGCGTGCCCAAGAGAAAGCGGTCATGCAGCTGTGCGTGAAAAAAGCCAAGGTGCCGCGTAAGACGTTTATCAAGTCGTTTCCTGGTAATGAGTCGAGCAAAACATGGCTGGATGAGTTTCAGGCAGCGCAGAGCAAGTACGCCGACCGCCTTGAGCCGCTGCGCGCCGACATCGCCCGTGCCCAGCGCAAGATCGCCTTCGAAGAGGATATGGTGCAGCTCTCGGTTGCCGACCTTAAAGAGGTGAACCGCAAGCTCTCTATTGGTGAGGCGAAAGCCCGTCGCGCCAAGAAAGAGATGGTTGAGGCTAACCTTCGCTTGGTGATCTCGATCGCCAAGAAGTACACCAACCGTGGTTTGCAGTTCTTGGATCTTATCCAGGAAGGCAATATCGGCTTGATGAAAGCGGTCGACAAGTTCGAATATCGCCGTGGCTATAAGTTCTCAACCTATGCCACCTGGTGGATTCGTCAGGCAATTACCCGCTCGATTGCCGATCAGGCGCGCACCATCCGTATACCGGTGCATATGATTGAGACGATCAACAAGCTCAATCGCGTATCGCGCCAGATGTTGCAGGAAATGGGTCGTGAGCCGACGCCGGAAGAGCTCGGCGAGCGTTTGGAAATGCCTGAAGATAAAGTTCGTAAGGTGCTCAAAATCGCCAAAGAGCCGATCTCCATGGAGACGCCGATTGGTGATGACGATGATTCACACCTGGGCGACTTTATCGAAGACGGTACCATGCTACTGCCCATTGATATGGCCACCGGTGAAGGGCTTATCGAAGCAACGCGCAACGTGTTAGGCGGCTTGACCGCCCGCGAAGCGAAGGTGCTGCGCATGCGTTTCGGTATCGATATGAACACCGACCATACGCTGGAGGAGGTGGGCAAGCAGTTTGATGTAACTCGCGAGCGAATTCGTCAGATTGAAGCCAAAGCGTTGCGTAAGCTGCGTCATCCCAGCCGCTCCGAGCCGCTGCGTTCGTTCCTTGACGAGTGAATGCCGTAAGTTTCGAATGGTGAGTGGTAGATAGAAAGCAAAAAGCCCGTCGTTCTCAGAACGGCGGGCTTTTTTTGTGTGGATGATGGTGGGAGGTGATCATTGCTGCGCTTAAGCGCAGCAATTGGATGCTGTAACCATAGAGTTTAAATAGTTGTCTGCCGGGCTTTGTAAATGCGATGGGCTAGTAGCAGCAACTCCAGGGTGGCGATCAGAATTAGGCTATAACCGAGTAGCTCGACGACTTCTTCAGCTACGCTCTTGAAGGTTCCTGAATAGCTGTCTTCAAGAATAGCTTGCCAAAACTCCTGCCGCCCATACAGGCGCGAGAATATATAAGTGGTCAGCACGCCTGCCGTAAACAAACCAAAGGCGAAGGTGTTGCTGTAATGAGCGAACTCCGCGAGAAAGTGTTGGCGCTGCTTAATCACCCAAAAGAGCGATGGGAGAATAATCAGCGCAACAAGCACCTTCCAGGTGTTATGAGCCACATAGTTATCTAAAAAGTGATCTTGTTCGCGCACCAACGAGGCGGCCACAAATGCCAGCAGCAGAAGCGTGACGGTGGGCCATACTTTAAGTACTTGGCGAATATAGATCAGCATTGCACAGCAGGTGGCCAGCACCAACGTTTGGGTAAATTCAGTAAAGCCCAGCTCAGAAAAGCGTACTGAGGGGAGATAAAGTGCTTCTAAGTAGGCACCTTGGGCAATCGCACCGATAAACAGTACGTACAACACCGCACGCACTAAAATGGTTTGAAACCCGATGGGCCAAGCAGGGGGGGAAGACATACCAACATCCTTTGTGGGTAAGCAGCGTCGCTATTCGCATATTAAAACATGCATGGGTGAATGTTCATTATATCGTCACACTTATGTGTTCGCACGTCGATATTGCGGTTAACCGCTCGACGTTTGGTTGTCAGCACTGCAAAGTGTCTAATCGGCAAGTAATAACAGCGTTGTGAGGTGTAACAGGCATGGCTATTAGTGTGTTTGATCTTTTCCGAATTGGTATTGGGCCTTCAAGCTCCCATACGGTGGGGCCAATGCGTGCGGCCCGCGACTTTGCCATGGCGCTTGAAGATACCAGCGTTACCCGGTTAGTGGTGAGGCTGCATGGCTCGCTTGCTGCCACCGGGGTGGGGCACGGCACCGACCAGGCAGTGATCATGGGGCTGATGGGAGAGGCGCCGGAAAGTATAGACCCGGACACGATTGCCGCGCGATTAAAAAAACTTGAAGAGGGTGAGTCGCTGGTACTTGCCAATGGTCAGGCAATCGCTTTTGAGGCCCGGAACGATGTCGAGTGGGATGAGGCGTGTCTGCCGTTTCATCCCAATGCCATGGTGCTGAGCGCCTATTGTGATGACACGCTGTTGGCAACCAATACGTTTTACTCCCTTGGCGGCGGTTTCTATGTCGATCAAGCTAAGGCTGAACAAGGCGAGGTTGGCGAAGACGCTACTGAACTGAAGTATCCCTTTAATACGGCAGCCGAACTGCTCATGCTATGTCAGCAGCATCAGCTGCGGATTAGCCAACTAATGCTTGAAAATGAAAAAGCCTGGCGTAGCGAATCAGCCATACGTGAAGAACTGCTGATCATTTGGCACGCCATGAGCGACAGCATCGAGAATGGCCTGCGCGCGACGGGCCATTTGCCCGGTGGATTAAATGTGCGCCGTCGAGCACAGCTACTCCATCAACAGTTGCTGCATCCGCCGAAAAATCAGCGGCTGATTGTGTCGAGTTTTACCGTGATGGATTGGGTCAATGTGTTTGCGCTGGCGGTCAATGAAGAGAACGCCGCCGGGCGGCGCATGGTCACCGCCCCGACCAACGGTGCGGCGGGCATAGTGCCTGCGGTGTTGGCGTACTATTTGAAGTTTGAGCCCGACGCTAGCGAAGCCGATGTGGTGGACTTTCTGCTGACCGCCGGGGCAGTAGGCATTTTATGCAAAAAGAACGCTTCCATTTCCGGTGCGGAGGTGGGGTGCCAGGGTGAAGTGGGCTCCGCCTGTGCCATGGCGGCCGCAGGGCTTGCCGAAGTGCTGGGTGGCTCGCCGGGCCAGGTTGAGAATGCCGCTGAAATTGGCTTGGAGCATAACCTCGGTTTGACCTGCGACCCGGTAGGAGGGCTTGTTCAAGTGCCCTGCATCGAGCGCAATGCGATCGCCTCCGTCAAAGCTATCAATGCTGCACGAATGGCGCTGCATGGCGATGGCGATCACTTTATATCGCTGGATAAAGTGATCCGTACTATGCGCGATACTGGCCGTGATATGCAGGATAAATACAAAGAGACCTCCAAGGGCGGGCTCGCTGTCAATGCCATCGAGTGCTAGGTCAGCGGGTTCCTGGGCAATAAGCTGTCAATGTTGGCGGCCAAATAGTCAACCAACTGGCGGATTTTGGGTGACAGGTGGCGGTGTCGGGGGTAGACCGCCCAGACGGCAGTATCATGGTGGCGAAAAGGCTCAAGAACGGCCACCAGCTCACCGCTGGCCAGGTAGGGGCCAACATAATAGTCGGGCAGTTGCGCAAGCCCTAGCCCTTTAAGTGCGGCATCTAATAATGCAGGGCCGGAATTACCGCTCCAGCGCCCTTCTACGCGCACCTCACGTCGTTGACCGTTCACTTCAAACAACCAATTAGGTCGTGATCCAATCAGGCAGCGATGCTGGTTAAGCTCGCTCAGCGTATGCGGGCGTGGCGCTTGGCGGAAGTAGCTTTGTGAGCCGACGATATACTCGCGGCGGTCGCACAGTCGCCTGGCGATTAGGCTCGAATCCTTTAATACTCCCATCCTGATGGCAATATCGTAGCCTTCCTCAATCAGTTCTACCGGACGGTTAGTAAAATGCATATGGACGTCCAGCTGCGGATGTAAACACTGAAAGTCATTAACCAACGGGGCGATAAAGCGCTCACCGAAGGTGGTGGCGGAGGTGAGTTTAAGCAGCCCATTGGGCTTGTCCTGGAGTTCACTAAGCGCCTGCTCGGCATCGCGTAGCCCATCAAATAGATGGCGACAGTGTTCAACGTAGATAGTGCCTGCGTCGGTTAAGCGGATCTGGCGGGTGGTGCGATAGAGCAATTGCACGCCCAGTTGGTTTTCGAGTTGACTGACCAAGCGGCTAATATGCGAGGTAGATACCTTTAAGTGGCGGGCCGCAGCAGAGAACGTGCCTAAACGCACTACCTCAACAAAGGCTTCGATACGGCTCCAGTGCTGCATGCCAACTCCTCGGGTTGATAGCGATTATTGCTGTGTAGCAATAATCTTGTGAGTGTATCCCGGTTTATCAAGAGCGCCTAGGTGGCTTACACTGTTAGTATCGCTGGCCTATCAATGGAGCCTTTTATTTATGCCTATATCTTTATCTCGGTGGTCTCGCGGTGCCCTAGCAGTGGCCGTGAGCGCTGGCTGGGCAGTCAGTGCTCAGGCGGAGCTGCCCACCCAGCAGCAGGAGCAGGCGCCAGGTTGGTTTCGCATGATGGTTGGGGAGTATGAGGTAACCGCGCTATACGATGGCCATACGGCTATTGATACCTCCTTGCTAAAAGGCATGGAGCAAGAAGATATTCTCCGCCACCTGGATGCGCTATTTATCGATGCAGAAAGTGGCATGCAAACTGCGGTCAATGCCTTTCTTATTCACACTGGTGAGAACCTTGTGCTGGTTGATGCCGGCTCAGCTGCCTGCTTTGGCCCATCGTTGGGTCAGGTAGAGAGTAACCTGCGTGCTTCTGGTTACTCGCCGGAGGATGTTGACACGGTGCTGATGACTCATCTGCATCCTGACCATGTGTGTGGTTTGGCCAATGAGGAGGGTGAAGCGGTTTATCCCAATGCTGAACTGCGTGCCAGCCAAGCGGATGCCGATTTTTGGCTGGATGAGGAGCGTGCGGCTGCGGCTCCTGAAGCCAATCAACCCTTCTTTACCATGGCTCAAGAGGCGGTAGCGCCTTATCAGGAAGCTGACCGTTTCAACCCTTTTACGGCCGGTGATGAAGTGCTGATGGGTGTCGTTGCCCAAGATACCCATGGCCACACCGCCGGACACTCAAGCTTCATGCTGAACAGCGATGATGACGCCATGCTGGTATGGGGTGATGTGGTGCACAGTTACGGCGTGCAATTTGCCGACCCCACTGTGGCCATTGAGTTTGACTCAGACCCCGAGCAAGCCATTCGCACTCGAGAAGAAGTGCTCGAAAGCGCGGTTGAAGATAAGCACTGGGTCGCCGGTGCCCACATGCCATTTCCCGGCATTGGTCATATCGTAAAAGATGAAGAAGGCTACCGCTGGCTGCCGATTGAGTTTGGCCCAGTGGCAAGTGACGAGTAACGCCTTAGTTTTTGTTTTTGAAGTAATGAACGTTTAGGAGTCAATATGAAGTCACGCGCAGCTGTTGCACTGGAAGCGGGTAAACCGCTTGAACTGGTTGAGATTGATGTTGAAGGCCCTAAGGCGGGAGAAGTGTTGGTTAAGATGGCTGCGACAAGCGTTTGCCATACAGATGCTTATACGCTTTCCGGTGCTGATCCCGAAGGTAACTTCCCTGCGGTGCTGGGCCATGAAGGTGCCGGCGTTGTTCAGGAAGTCGGCGAGGGCGTCACTAGCCTTAAGCCAGGCGACCATGTGATTCCGCTCTACACCGCCGAGTGCGGCAAGTGTAAATTCTGTCTGTCGGGTAAAACCAACCTATGTGGTAGCGTGCGCGCTACCCAAGGCAAAGGGGTCATGCCCGACGGCACCTCGCGTTTCTCACTCGATGGCAAAATGCTTCATCACTACATGGGTACCTCCACGTTTAGTGAGTACACCGTGTTGCCTGAAGTCTCCCTGGCGGTGGTTTCAAAAGAAGCGCCCATGGATAAAATTTGTCTGTTGGGTTGTGGTGTGACTACCGGTATCGGTGCGGTGCTGAATACCGCTAAAGTAGAGCCTGGCGCCACGGTGGCGGTGTTTGGTCTCGGGGCTATCGGTTTGGCCGTCATTCAAGGCGCGGTAATGGCCAAGGCGGGGCGTATTATTGCTATCGACGTCAATGCTGATAAGTTCGAGCTGGCCAAGCAGTTTGGCGCCACCGACTTTGTGAACCCGAAAGAGTACTCAGACCCCATTCAGCAGGTCATTGTCGATTTGACCGATGGCGGCGTTGACTACTCCTTTGAGTGTATCGGCAACGTCAACGTGATGCGTTCAGCGCTGGAGTGCTGCCACAAAGGCTGGGGTGAATCGATCATCATTGGTGTAGCCGGTGCCGGTGAGGAGATCTCCACACGGCCGTTCCAACTGGTCACCGGACGGGTCTGGAAAGGCTCCGCTTTTGGCGGCGTAAAAGGGCGCAGCGAGCTGCCGGGCTACGTTGATCGTTATATGAACGGCGAAATCAATATCGACGATTTCATTACTCACGATATGCCGTTTGAGAAAATCAACGAAGCGTTTGAGTTACTGCATGCGGGTAAGAGCATTCGTACCGTGCTGCATTACTAGGCTCTGTGGCTCGATGCCGTGCCAGTGCAGGTTTCCGCGAGGGCGCTGTGAACCCATCCGTGGGCGCTACTTTTGACATCCCTGTCAAAAGACCCTCGCTTCAACCTACCCTGGCACTCCGTTATCGTGTGTTTTACAGACAGTCATTCGGCCTGTGCACAGCATTATTAAGTAGTATAGAAAGCACGTTTGAAACGCTAAAACGCGGTAGGGTGGACCTGCCGCGTTTGCTGCATTTAAAGGAACCTGCCCATGAGCATGAGTGAAACTCTAGAACTGGTGTCCGCCAACCGTAGTTTCGGTGGCTGGCATAAGCGCTACCGCCACTACTCCCGTGCGCTGGATTGCGACATGATCTTCGCCGTTTACTTGCCGCCCCAGGCAGAAAACGAGCGCGTACCGCTGCTGTGGTGGCTCTCGGGGCTGACCTGTAATGACGAAAACTTCATGCAGAAAGCGGGCGCTCACCGTATTGCCGCTGAGCTGGGCGTGGCGATTGTTTGCCCTGATACTAGCCCACGGGGCACCGACTTGCCCGGGGAGCATGAAAGCTATGATTTAGGCTCGGGTGCCGGTTTTTACGTGAATGCCACCGAGTCACCCTGGAAGTCCCACTATCGCATGTACGATTATGTGATCGAGGAGTTGCCTTCGGTGGTGCGTCAGCACTTCCCGGTCAATGGGCGCGAATCGATTAGCGGGCACTCAATGGGAGGGCACGGAGCGTTGATCCTGGCGCTGCGTCATCCAGGGCGCTTCCGTTCAGTGTCGGCCTTCTCGCCGGTGGTCAATCCGATGAACTGCCCTTGGGGTCAGCAGGCATTTAATACCTATTTGGGAGAAGATCAGTCACGCTGGCGCCAGTACGATGCCTGCGAACTGGTTGCCAACGGTGCATCACGTCAACGGCTGTTTATCGACCAGGGCGAAGCGGATCAATTCCTGGAGGAGCAGCTTCAGCCAGAGCGTTTAGAAGCCGTTTGCGAAGAGCACGATCACCCGTTAACGCTGCGCCGCCAGCCGGGCTACGATCACAGTTACTTCTTCATTGCCTCGTTTATCGAGGATCATCTGCGCTATCATGCAGATCACCTCATGAAGCGTTAAGGATAACTGGATGCTCAATCGCTCGTTGCGCCGTGTTCTGCGTCTGCTATGGCGGATTGTTTGGCGCGGCGTGTTAGCGTTTGTGCTGCTGTCGGTCGCGCTGGTCTTGCTGTTTCGGTTCGTTCCTCCACCGGGGTCGATGGTGATGGTCGAGCGCAAAATTCAGAGCTGGATCCATAGCGATCCGATTCGTATACAGCGCGAGTGGCGAGGCTGGGATTCGCTCTCGGTAAACGCCAAACTGGCAGTGATCGCTGCAGAGGATCAGCGCTTTCCGCATCATAGCGGATTTGATCTGGTTGAATTGCGCCGCGCATTGCAGGCCAGCCAAGACGGTGGTCGACTGCGCGGTGCCAGCACCTTGAGTCAGCAAACGGCTAAAAACGTTTTTCTGTGGACAGGTCGTAGTTGGACACGGAAGGGGCTAGAAGCGTGGTTTACGCTACTGATCGAGATACTCTGGAGCAAGCAGCGTATTTTGGAGGTTTATCTCAACGTCGCCGAGTGGGATCGCGGTGTATTTGGCCTAGAGGCCGCTGCTCAGCACTATTTTGGGGCCTCTTCGAGTTCGTTAACTGAACGCCAGGCAAGTCTTCTCGCGGCTATCTTACCCAGCCCGCTGACGCGCAGCGCCGCACGTCCCGATGCCCAGGTTGAGCGGCGAAGCCAGTGGATTCGCCAGCAGATGCGTAACTTAGGTGGGGCTGATTATTTGCAACATTTATAGCGGGCTTCATCCACACTAGTCGTATTTGGCATCGTCAATTTCTGCCAGGGCTTCTAGGTTGGGATAGGAAAAGTAATAGCCCTGCTGCATGGGAATGCCCAATGCCAGCAGGCAGCGCGACTCTTCGCGAGTCTCAATGCCCTCTGCAATCAGCTGTGTACCCAATGTCTCTGCTAGCGCCACCAGGCTACGCAATATGGCCTGGCGACGCTTGTTGCTATCGCATCCCATTACCAGGTCACGATCGATTTTCAGCGTATCGGGCCGCAGGTCGGTCAACAGATCGAGATTGGCATAACCGTTGCCAAAGTCATCCAGCGAGGTGGTAAAGCCCATTTCGCGGTAGCTCTCAATAATCGTACGCATATGCATACGATCATTGACCCGCTCGGTTTCGGTAATTTCGAAGTTGAGCCGTTCAGTGGGCCAACCAACACGATGCGCTGTTTCCAGGGTAGCTTGAATGCATGCCTGTGGTTCATAAACCGCATTGGGCAGAAAGTTAATGGAGAGGCGCTCCTGCATGCCCAGGTCGCTGGCTAGCTCAATGGCTTTGATGCGGCACGCCTGGTCAAAACGGTACATCAGCTCATCGGTCACCTGACCCAGTATTGAAAAAGCGGACTCGCCGTTGGTGCCACGTACTAACGCCTCGTAGTAAATAACTTGTCGCTGATTAACATTGACGATTGGTTGAAACGCCATGGTAAATGCAAAAGGTACCGGAGAATCGCAACGGTTACAGTGTCCGTTCACCCTGGCACAGTGGTGGTGTGCTGACATGTTTATCCAAGCCCTGGTTTACAAATATCGTTATCTTTTAGTCGCCTTATAGACGGGTTTCCGAATAACCATCACCACCCCAGTGATGGCGACCAACATCCCCACAAGCCCTAGCAGGGGAAGACGTTCGTCAAATAGCCACCACGCCTGAAGCGCCGTGACCGGTGGCACAAGATAAAAAAGACTCGCAACCCGCGAGGCTTCCCCCTTTTTAATCAAGGCCATGAGTAACAGAATAGCGGCAATTGAGAGAATCAACACCAACCAACCCAGCGTCAGCACAAAGGTGCTGCTCCACTCCACCTGGCGCGTCTCAAAAAGCAAGGCGCCAACGCCCAACAGAGCGCCTGCTGCCACGTACTGAATCACCGCCCCAGAAAGCAGCGGCATACTGGTGCAATACCTCTTCTGATAGAGCGTGCCCAGTGAAATCCCCATTAACGCAGCGGTAACACACAGTAGAGCGCTAACTCCGAAGCCATCAAATAGCGACTCACCCAGTTCAAGCTTACTGCCGAGCACTAAACTGATACCTATTAGGCCCAGGCCTAGCCCTACCCATTGGCGCCAAGAGAGCTGTTCACCTAATAGTGGCCCGGCGAAGGCGGCGGTCAGAAGTGGCTGCAACCCCACCAGTAGTGCCGCTAAACCAGCAGGCATACCTAAGTAAATGCCATAGAAGACTCCACCTAAGTAAGCGCCATGAACTAGAAAGCCTGATATGGCGATATGAGTCCATAACCTGGGTGATGAAGGCCAAGGTATTTGCATCACGACGACCAGCGGAATCAGTAGCAGTAGCGTGAACACAAAGCGAATAAACAGAAATGTAAAAGGTTCTGCATATGGCAGGCCGAACTTGGCGCCAATAAAGCCGGTGCTCCAAAGTAGAACGAAAAGTGCAGGCATGGCGGCAAGTCCTGCCGAAGGTAAGTCGTTTTTGTGTAACTTACTGAATATTATGGACATATTATTTCCGTGGTGGCGTGATAAACTCATCTTTAGGATACATTTGGTTCTTTTTGTTACTATCTTTTACATAAAGAGTTGAACCTGCTTGAACATGGCGCGTCACAGAAGGCACACACACAACGCAATATTGAGGTTTCTTCTATGCAACGTATGACTGCTCTGTTTTCCGCTGCCCTGCTCGCGACCGGTCTGATGGCTGCTACCGCCCACGCGCAGGAAGAGCAACAAGGCGCTGCACAAGATCCAATGGCAACCCAGCAAGCACCTGCCCAGGATTTTTCTGACGACCAGCTCCAGCAGTTTGCTGATGCTTCTCAAGAAATTGCGGTTATTTCCCAGGAATATACCCAGCGTCTGCAGGAAGCGGAAGATGAATCAGCGCAGCAGGAAGTGCGCACCGAAGCTAACGACCGCATGATTGAAGTGGTCGAAGACAGCGGGCTAGATGTTGATACTTTCAACGCTATCGGTCAATCCATTCAGCAAGACCCTGAAATGATGCAGCGTGTTCAGGAAATGGCTAACCAGTCGTAAGCTGTACTGCTGAAAGTAACTGACGACGATTTCCTGATTTTTTATATCGCTAATATAGCAGTTTTTATTTAGCAGGGTAATTATCAGTATGGCTTAGGCCAGTAAAGCCCGGTGCTTAACTGCACCGGGCTTTTTTATGCAGCTTGTTTCGCCAATGGGCAGTTTTATTATACTGAGTGGGGTTTACCTGACTTAGCCTTCCCGCCACACTTTAGTATTGTGAGTAGATTCTCCAGCCCATTGACCGGTATACCCGAGGAGTCCGTATGGATGTCGAACTGTTAGAAATACGCCAACATATGGGACGGTTCCCGCCTTTTGATGGGCTATCGGATGATCTTCTTGATGCCATCGCTGAACAGGTCGAAGTGAGTTACTTCAAAACCGGCAGCAACATATTAGCGCTCAACGAGATGCTCAATGATCTCTGTTATATCCGTAGTGGCGCTGTGGAGGTTTATCGTAGCCAAGGAGAACTGTATAACCGCCTGGGTGAAGGCGATATTTTTGGTCATTTCAGCCTGCTGCGTAACCACAAAGTGCGTTTTCCTGCCCAGGCTATTGAAGATACGCTGATCTATTTTATCCCCAAGGCGGTTTTCCTCAGGCTGTGCGAGGAGGATGACCATTTTGCCGATTTTGTCGAGTTGGAGCGGCCGCGGCTAGAGAGTGCCGCTGAGCAGCAAAAGAAATCCAACGACATGATGGTCACAAGGATACGCAAACTGATAACCCGTTACCCGGTGATGGTGGAAACGTCTACCAGCGTTCAGCACGCCGCGCAGCAGATGAGCGACGCCCAGGCTTCTGCGCTGCTGGTATTAAAAGAGGGGAGCGATAACCCGCGCTACAGCTTTAAAGATAGCGAAGGTCAAACTTGGCAGATGTGCGGGATTTTAACCGACAGTGATTTTCGTACCCGCGTTGTGGCCGAGGGGCTATCACCGCAAACCTCGGTCGGTGAGGTGGTTTCCTCGCGGCTAATTACCATTCAATCGGATGCCTCTGTTTATGAGGCCATGCTGACGATGCTGCGCAGTAATGTGCACCACCTGCCTGTCTTGTATCGTCAGCGCCCGGTGGGCGTGGTGCATCTCTCCGATATTATTCGCTATGAAACCCATAGTGGCCTCTATCTGGTCAGCAATATTTTCAATCAGTCCAGCGCCCAGGGGCTGGCACGCTTGGCGCCGGATGTGAGCGCGGCGTTTGTGCGTATGGTGCAAGAGGGGGCTAACTCGCAAATGGTAGGTAGCGCCCTTTCCACGATCGGACGCAGCTTTACTCGGCGGTTGCTGGAAATGGCTGAAGCAGAACTTGGCCCTCCGCCGGTGCCTTACTGCTTTATGGTGAATGGTTCTATGGCCCGCAATGAGCAGAGCATTGTCACTGACCAGGATAATGCGCTGATCCTCTCCGATGAGTTTATTCCAGAGCAGCATGATGACTATTTTTACGCCCTGGCAAAAATCGTTAGCGATGGTTTAGATGCCTGCGGCTACACCTACTGCAAGGGTGATGTGATGGCGACCAACACGCAATGGCGTCAGCCCCTCAGCGTTTGGAAGGAGTATTTTCAGGATTGGATGGCCAACCCTACGCCGGAACGGTTGCTGCATAGCTCGATTTTCTTTGATCTGGATAGTTGCTACGGCGAAGACCTCTATGTGGAAACGTTGCAAGATTTGATTGCCGAGATAGCGCCAAAATCACCGCTTTTTTTAGCCGCCATGGCTCGCAATGCCTTAAACCGTACCCCGCCGCTGGGGTTTTTCCGTACTTTTGTGATGGAGCAAGATGGCAAGCACAACAACTCTATCAACTTGAAGCGTCGAGGGACGGCGCCGATGGTGGATTTGGTGCGTATTCACGCCTTAGCCTGCGGCTCCAAAGCGCAGAACTCCTTTCAGCGCCTGAATGACATCAGCAAGACCCAGCTGTTGGCGACTGGGATGAGTGACAAGCTAAGCTATGCGTTTGAGTTTTTATGTATGTCGCGGATTCGCCATCAAATGATTGATCTACAAGAGGATCGCCTGCCGGATAACAATATCGAGCCTGAAAACGTGGCGGATAGCGAGCGGCACACGCTGAAAGATGCCTTCCAGGTGCTCAGCAACGCACAAAAATTTCTGAAATTCCGCTATCCCATGCCTGCCCAGCGGCAGGGACGCTAAGATGCTCAATATACGCCCACGCCAAAAAATCGTACAGGCCGATTGGAAGGGCTATATGGCCCAACGGGCGCAACAAGCGAAAAATCCTGCCCTTCAGCAATTTTTTGGTGCGTCGTTGCCTGATCCTGAAACGCCCATTTCTGAAGTGCCTATGGTGGCGCTGGATATGGAAACCACAGGGCTGGATGAGAGGCGACATGCGATTGTCAGTATTGGCCTCGTGCCCTTCACGTTAAATCGTATCAAATTGGCTGAGCGGCGCTATTGGGTCGTGAACCCTTCGCGGCCGCTCGCAGAAGCCTCAATTACCTACCATCACATTACCCACTCGGAGATTGCCCAGGCGCCGGACTTAGATGTGATACTGGACGAACTCCTGGCCCAGCTAGCAGGTCGCCTAGTGGTGGTTCATTTTCGCAATATTGAACGCCCCTTTTTGAATGCAGCTGTCAAAGCCCGGCGTGGGGAAGGGGTGCTGTTTCCGATGATTGATACTATGTCGCTGGAAGCGCGGATGCACCGCCAAACCCTATGGGCGAGGTTCCGCCGCTGGCTTGGCCGCCCACCGGTTTCCATCCGCATGCATGCGAGTCGTGAGCGCTATGGCTTGCCCCCTTATCAAGGACATCATGCCCTGGTGGATGCGTTGGCCACCGCAGAGCTATTGCAGGCGCAAATAGCCACCCATTATCGGCCTGAAACGCCATTGAAAGATATTTGGTGTTGATGCTTAGCTGTCAACATACCAACAAAAACGGGCAACCCAATGGGTTGCCCGTTTACTAGCTAAATTTAAACAGTACCAGCAAGCTTTAAACTTAGGGTTGGTTTAAAACCGTGGTCGGTTCAAAGTAGCGCTAGACAGCTTTAGGTTCGCTCATCAACCCCTTGATAATGGCATAGCAGGCCACTAGCAGAATGATGGTGAACGGGAAGCCGGTAGAAACCGCCATGGTTTGCAGCGCTGTTAGGCCACCGCCTAGCAGTAGCGCAATGGCAATCGCGCCTTCGATGATCGCCCAGAAAACGCGCTGTGGCGTCGGCGCATCTACCTTACCGCCAGCGGTGATGGAATCAATCACCAGTGAGCCAGAGTCAGACGACGTCACGAAGAACACGATGACTAGCACAATGGCTACGAATGAGGTGATTTGCGATAACGGTAGCTGCTCGAGCATTATGAATAGCTGCAGATCAACGCCTGCATCGCGAACGGCCTCAATGCCTTGGCTGACGTACTGATCAATGGCCGTGCCACCAAACGTGGTCATCCATAGTACTGATACCGTGGACGGCACCAGCATCACCGAGACCAGGAATTCACGCACTGTACGGCCGCGGGATACCCGCGCGATAAACATACCAACATACGGAGACCAGGAGATCCACCAGGCCCAGTAGAAGGCTGTCCAGCCCTGGCTGAAGTTGGCGTCTTCACGACCAAAAGGATTCGATAAGGCAGGCAGATGAACCGCATAGTTCCAAAGGTTTTCAAAGAAGCCCGTGGCAATCATCAGGGTAGGGCCAACCGCAATTACAAAGAAAAGTAGCATTGCCGCAAGAATAATATTGATTTTGGAGAGCAGCTGTACGCCCTTATCAACGCCTGCCACGATTGAGCCGATGGCGATCATCGTAATACCGATGATCAATAGGATCATGGTGATATCACTTTCTGGCGCACCAAACAGGTAAGTGAGGCCTGCTGCTGCTTGGGTTGCCCCTAAACCAAGGGACGTAGCCAAACCAAATAAAGTGGCAAACACTGCCAAAATATCAATTACGTGGCCTGGCCAGCCCCATACGCGCTCACCCAAAAGGGGGTAGAACACAGAACGCATGGATAGCGGTAGGCCCTTATTGAAAGAGAACAGCGCCAGCGAAAGCGCGACCACAGCGTAAATCGCCCAGGGGTGCAGGCCCCAGTGGAAGATGGTTGCGGCCATAGCTAACGCTTCAGCAGCGGCAGCATTACCTTCCGCACCCGCTAGCGGCGCCCAACTGCCACCGTCAAATGAAGAGCCAAAGTGCGTCAGCGGTTCGTTAACGCCGAAGAACATCAGGCCAATCCCCATGCCCGCGGCAAACAGCATTGAAAACCAACCCATATAGGTAAAATCAGGCTTGGCATCGGCGCCACCAATGCGGATTTTACCTAGCGGAGAGAAGATCAGACCAATACACAAGATGACGAATATATTCGCCGCTAAAATAAAGAACCACGCTAGATTGCCGGTCAAAAAACCAAAAATAGCATCATAAATAGGCGCAATCGTGTCTTGCAGCGCTAGAGTTAGCACCACAAACAGCAGCACAATGATTGCAGAAATGCTAAATACCTTGCCGTGTAGGTCAAGATTGAGGCCCATAGCATTCGTGGTGATATTATCTTGGCCGATAACATAATCGGTATCGATCAGGTTAGCCGGGCCATCTGGGGCGGGTATACCCTCAGAGACCGGCTCATCAGGCTCATTTTTCGGTGTTTTGTCCATAAGTTTACTCCCTTAATTATTTTAAAAACGAAAGGCGGTTTTATTGAGCCAGACGAATTAAGAAGACAGAGGCGTTAGTGTGAGTTGCTACTTTGCCACCATGCGAAGGCATGACAATATCCAAATGCCGCGGCAGATGAGTTGCCATCATTACTAAGTCAGCCCCTACTTCGTCAATAGCTTTCTCAAGTAGTGTGTCGATATTCGCCATAGGGTCTGTTGAGCTGTATACCTTGCTACTTACCGGTTGACCATGAACCTTATGTCGCTCTTGCGCAAAAGCCTCGAGCTTTTGCTCATACTCCTGGGGAGTGCGGGCGACGCTTGTGGGTGTATTGGCCGTGACGCTGACATAGGTGATATGGGCGTCATATTGTTTGGCAAGGTCGGCTACAACGCTTAACGCGGGTTCCAGTGTTTCAAGGTGGGCAAGGTCTACCGGCACCATAATGTTATTAAACATGCCAAGCTCCCGAAATGACCTGTCACACTATCGAACTGCTTATAGTAGTGTGCTCATAACAATAGGTTGTACAAACTTAAACGGCTGGGCTGGGGCTTACGAAAGCCCCAGCCCAACCATCACTAACAAATACAATTTACCTAATCAAAATGGCATTAGCTATCAAGCCACTCTGCGACCACGTCCTGGTTATCTTCAACCCACTGCTTCGCATTCTCATAGGGGTCACTGCCATCTTCCTGGTTCATCAGCATGACCTCGCCCATCTGCTCAGGCGTCCACTCGAAAGCGTCGAGAATGGCATAGGCTTCTGGCATGTCGTCTTCCAGGCCTTGGCGAACCGCAGTGTGGATCTGCTCTGCACCGCCATAGACGTTCTCAGGGTCTTCTAGGTATTTGAGATCGAAACGGGCAAACATCCAGTGGGGCGTCCAGCCGGTAACAACAACGTCTTCTTCGTTATTAATTGCGCTGGCTAGGGCTGCCGTCATGGTAGCACCGCTGCCGCTACGCAGATCCAGCTCAAGGTCATAGGTATCCACAACCTCTTCGGAGAGCGCCATTAGGCCTGCACCGGGGTCAATACCGATGATCTCGCCATTAAAGCTGTCGGCGTTATCGTTAAGGTCAGCAATCGAGTCGACGTCAGTATACTCTGGAACCACAAGGCCCAGCTTGGTGCCGTCCAGATTGGGGCCGAGGTCTTCAATGCTATCACCCAGGCGCTCCATGTAATCGGCGTGAGTGGTCGGCAGCCAAGCGGCAACGATGGCGTCCGCATCGCCAGTGGAGAGGGCTTGGAACATGGCCGCCGCTGAGAGTGACGTTAAATCAACCTCATAGCCTGCTTGCTCAAGTACCGCGGCAATGACGTTAGTACTAGCGACTTCGGAAGACCACTCCACGTAGGCCAAGTTAACCGTGCCTTTCTCTTCTTCGGCCTGGGCTGCGCTGCTGACGGCAACGCCTGCACCTGCTAGCAGTGCCAGTGAAGCAAGACGGATACGAAGGTTCAATGTGCGATGTTTCATTCACTTTCTCCCTTGGGTATAAATTTATAAACGTACACAATCATCAACAAACACAGCTGCTGCAGAATACAGCATGGTGAGCAAAGAGCGACTTAGCAAGCAAATGACTCAACGCTGCCGCTCCTGCTGTTTTGCTTTAGGGTTTAACTCTATTTGCGCGTTTTCCCTACTGACGTGTTTTTCTAAGCGATTGGGTCAGGCGGTCAAGCAGCATGGCCAGGATGACCACCGCGATACCCGCTTCAAAGCCATCGCCAGGGCGCAAGCGCTGAATAGCGCGCCATACTTCGCTGCCTAGACCATCCGCACCAATCATGGCGGCAATAACCACCATGGAGAGAGCGAGCATAATGGTCTGGTTGATACCTGCCATGACCGTGGGCAGTGACAGCGGTAGCTGTACTTTGAATAGCTTTTGGCCACGGGTGGCACCGTAGGCGTCGGCGGCCTCAATCAACTCCACCGGTACTTGGCGAATGCCCAGCGTAGTAAAGCGAATAGCCGGGGGCATTGAGAAAATCACCGTGGCAAAAATCGCCGACACCGAACCAATCCCGAAGAATGGAATAGCTGGAATCAAATAAACGAACGCTGGCATGGTCTGCATAAAGTCCAGAATCGGCATAATGACCCTGTAAAGCCGATTGGAGAGCGCCGCCGCAATGCCTACAGGTAGTGCGATGACCACGGCCACCATGGTAGCGAACACTACCAGCGTGAGCGTCTCAATCATCGGGTTCCAGAGGCCCAGGTTCCAGATCAGAGCCAAACCGGCGACGGCGCCGATTGCTAGACGAGGGCCCGCCAGCTTCCAGCAGAGCAGCGCGATCAATGCGAGCAGCGCCCACTCGGGCAGCCACATCAAACCGTCGTTTAAAACATCGATGCCGGTTTGAGTAAAACGAGAGATGCCCCGGGTAACCATAGAGTATTCGCTGGTCAACCAAGTCAGGCCGCCTTCAATCCAATCGCCTAGTGGAATGCGTGGGATATCCATTATTGCTCTCCTGCTCGTGCCAGTTCGTCGAGTACAGCGCCTTTTACCACTACGCCGAGTAACTGTTCCTGCTTATCAATGACGGCGATAGGGAAGCTCTTTTCACTAAACATGGCGAACAGATTGTGCAGCGGCTCATCCATCGGGACTTTGCGGAAATCCTGAGTTAAGTAGGGGATGATCGAATCGGAACCCTCTTGAATGGCCCGGCCGGCGGCGTCGGCCTCTAGTAGCCCGAGTAAGCGGCGATCGCGATCAACCACGTAAATGGAGTCGATAGCATGGTCGCGCATGCGGTGTAGTGCTGTGCGTGGGCCATCGCTTTCTCGCGCGGTGGAGCGCAGTGGCCGCATGGCGCTCTCTGCGGTCAGGATACGCGCTCGGTCAACGCCTTCGATAAAGCGTCGCACGTAGTCATCCGCGGGCTTGGTCAGAATCTCTTCCGGCGTGCCGATCTGCACCACTTCGCCATCTTTTAGCAGCACGATACGGTCGCCAATGTTGAGCGCCTCATCCAAATCGTGGGTGATGAAGACCGTGGTCTTTTGCATTTTGGATTGCAGTTGCAAAAGCTCTTGCTGCATGTCTTTGCGAATTAGCGGGTCAAGCGCTGAGAAGGCTTCATCCATTAACAGCACGGTGGCATCGTTTGCCAGTGCGCGGGCTAGGCCAACGCGCTGCTGCATACCGCCTGAAAGCTGATTCGGGTAGGCGTCTTCCCAGCCCTCCAGGCCCACTTGCTTCAATGCAGTATGAGCAATTTGGTGCCGCTCTGATTTCTCTACGCCGCGAATTTCCAAACCGAACTCGGCATTTTGCTGCACAGTGCGGTGGGGAAATAGCGCGAAATTTTGAAATACCATAGAGAAGTGGCGGCGGCGGCACTCCAGCAACGCTTTCTCTTTCAGCGTCGGGATGTTTTCGCCGTCGATAATGATTTCACCTTCGGTGGTCTCAATCAGACGGTTAAGACAGCGGATCAAGGTCGATTTGCCTGACCCCGAAAGTCCCATGATGACGAGCAGCTCGCCTTCATAGACATCAAATGAAATATTGGATAGCCCTAGCGTCTGGCCGGATTTCTCCAGAATTTCGGGGCGCTTCATTCCCTGATTACGTAGCTCAATGGCTTTTTGGGGGTGCTTACCAAAGACTTTGCTTAATCCGCGAACTTTAATTTTGACGGGTCGTGTCTCGTCCATCGGCGATGCCTTTTTGTTGAGCTGAATGAGCGTGTGTCGTTATTACACCATTCATAAAGAAATAAGAACTTGGGCCGTATAATTTATTAAAAATTATTATACATAGCTAGGGCCAGTGTGTCACAACGGCTCGCTCAATGGGGCAATTAACGTTACATGTGTCATTTTTTACCCATCTAAGAGGGTTTGCTGTACACGCATGCCGATGAGCTTTATGTTTTTAAGTGTTTGATTTTAATTAATTATTTGTATTTTTTCTATATTTGGCACGTTAAGTGAATAAGCTGGTTGTAAGCAACATGATATATGTACAAAGTTGGTTTGCGTCTATCCAGTAAGGTGTTTAGAAACATACGGTGTTAGCAATGGAGGTGGGAATTATGGACAAGCAACATGACCGCATTGAGAGTAAGCAAATTTCTAATCGCCCACGTTGGTTAACGCTGTGCATGATGGTGACAGCAGCAAGTGTCCTAGTATTAGCCGGTTGCGGTGACAATGAAGAAGCAGCGCCGCCTGCTGAAGAGTCTGCGCCATTAGAGCAAGATGCTACTTCTCAGCCAGAAACGGGTATGAGTGAAGAGCCGTCGATGGAAGAAGATCCAGGTTTAGATCAAGAGCCTGCTGCAGAGAATAGTACGACCCAATCTGAAGGCACGATGTCTGAAGAGAGTACTCTGCCAGAAGACACGATGGATGAGCCCGCGGAAGGCACTATGAATCCTGATGAAGATGAGCCAGGGTTTGGTGAAGGTACCGAGCCCATGCCAGGCGCGGATGAAGACGACGAAAATGCAACCAGTAATTAATTAGTTAACTGATTTATGTGCCCGTTTGAGTAAGTGTACCGCTCCCTACGATGGTAAATCGACCCAGCTGTTTGTTCCCTGCGGCTGCTCCACACGATTTACCATCCTTTACGCCCCCGCGCCCGCGGGGGTTTTTTTTACCTACTTTTAGCTAACGTGTTTAGTTTCGCGATCTGCCGTGCCGTAGCGGTTACTCTTCATTATCTTCCAGGCGACGATAGAGCGTCCGACGAGCAATCCCCAGCACCTCAGCAGTGCGCCGCTTGTTGCCACCCGTAGCTTCTAACACTTTGTTAATATAGCGCTTTTCGACTTCTTCTAAACTGGGCCAGCGGATCGGTGGCGGGGTTGGCATTTGACCTCCCGCCAGCACTTCGCCGCTGACGGCAGGCACTAAAGGCGTACCGGTTTCCACCGCTGATTGCTCGCGCAGCCGTTCGGGCAGATCTTTATAGCTGAGCGAGCCATCTTCGCTTAGGGTGACGGCTCGCATAATAGCGTTTTCCAGTTCGCGAACGTTACCGGGGTAAGCGTAGTTGAGCAGGTTGTTGAGCGCTTCGGGTTCAATTTGCTCTATCTGTTTGCCCTGTGCCTCGGCATGCTTGTCGATAAGTGCAAACACAAGGTGTTCGATATCGGTGCCGCGTTCGCGCAGCGGTGGGATGCGCAGAGAGAAGGTTTCCAAACGGTAGAATAAATCGCTGCGGAAGTTCTCCTGCTCGATCTCTTTCTCCAGGTTGCGGTGAGTGGCAGCGATGATGCGTACATCCACCGGCTCTTCACGCTCCCCGCCTACGGGGCGTACGGTCTTTTCCTGTAAAGCACGCAGTAATTTAGCCTGCAGATTGATGGGCATTTCACCAATCTCATCTAAAAACAGGCTGCCGCCCTGAGCACTGTGGAAGAGCCCTTTGCGCGCTTCATTAGCACCGGTAAAGGCCCCTTTTACATGGCCAAAGAACTCACTTTCCATCAAATCCGCCGGAATGCTCGCACAGTTAACCGGTACAAAGGGCTGGTCATGGCGCGGGCTTTCCTGGTGAATGGCGCGAGCAAGTAGCTCTTTGCCGGTGCCGCTTTCCCCTAAGATCAGAATAGGGGCATCGCTTTTGGCAAGGCGGGAAGCGTCATGAAACAATGTCTGCATGACCTGGCTTTTACCCACAATGCCGTGGAAGTGACTGATATCCGTGTCGTGGAAAACCGCCAATCGTTGGCGTTCAAGGACACGAAATACGGCATCACGGATGGCATCAAGGTCTAACGGCTTGGTTAAAAAGTCGTCAGCCCCTAGCTTAAGTGCCTCAACCGCCTGGTCGATGGTGCCGAAAGCGGTAATCACAATAATACCCAGCTCACTGCCTGCTTGGCGGAGCTGCTGAAGCAGCTGAATACCGGTCATGCCCGGCAAGCGCACATCGGTAATTACCAGTGAGACGGTGGTGTGGCTAAGTAAGGCGATCGCCTCTTCAGCGCTGGGTACGCCGAGCGTTGTGTAGCCTGCATCCTGCAGCTCTTCTTCTAATAACTCACGTATAGCGGCGTCATCTTCCACCACCAACAAAGGTAAAAGGGGGTCCTGTTGGGTCACAAACGTTGTCCTCACGCGGATGCGGTTTCACTAGTAGGTAGCGTAATTTCAAATCCAGCGCCGCCTAGGGCACTGTCAAACACGCCGATCGTACCGCCGTGGTCGTTAATAATGCGATGTACCATAGAGAGTCCCAAACCGCTGCCTTGGCCGACCGGTTTGGTGGTGAAAAATGGGTCGAACACTTTATGGTGATGGGAGCTGGGTATCCCAGGGCCATCATCTTCCACCCATAGTATTAATTCGTGATCTTGCTGTTGGGCGCGAACTCGAACTCTGCTCACTTCGGGGGCTTGCGCAGCATTACGCAGCAAGTTCGTCAGCACCTGTACAATTTGTTGGCCGTTGGCGAGTAAGTTGGGTGTCGGCGACGGTAATTCAATGTCTAAACGAATATTGCGTGGCTCCAGCTCGTCTTCAACCAAATCGCGGGCATTCATAATAAGCTGATCAAGCGCCAGTTCGCCTTTCTCTACGTTATGTTGACGGCCTAACTCCATCAACTGGCGCACAATTTCAACGATGCGCTCGACTTCGCCACGAATACGCCCTAGCCGTGCGCGTTCGTCATCGCCAATAACATCGCGGCGAGCCAAACGCTGGGCCTGACCATTGATCACCGTTAGCGGCGCACCTATCTCATGGGCAACGCCGGCTGCCAATACGCCCAGTTCAGCCAGCTTTTTCGACTTGCGCAGGCGCTTTTCAAGCTCAATTTCGCGCCGCTGGCGATTTTCGATCTCTTGGTCTTTCTCGGCCATTGCATCCAGCATGCCATTCAAACCGGAGGCGAGATGGCGATATTCGATAGGGCCGTCTTCGGTGGCGCGTTGGCTTCGGTCACCTTTTTCAACCAGCTGCATTACGTGCAGCAACCGGTTCAGCGGGCGCTCAATATGGCGGCGGAACCCCCACCAAATACTAAACACGATCCCGGCGGCGCCAATTACAAACACCAGTACGGCGACCACGCTGATAAAACCCGTATAGTTCTCAATGCCGGTATTTAGCCGATTAACCTGTAGTACCCCATATACAGTGCCATCTTGTGAGCGCAAGGGTGTCAACGCAGAGTAGTAATTCCACCCATCGTGCTGGCGATAGTTGCTATATAAATCATCGCGCTCGATGATTTGTTGAATCTCTTCACGGCTGAAAATATCTTTGCCGAGACCGAGTCCGTAAATATCGCGCCCTTCTGTATCAAATACATAGGCGCCGTAAATTCGATGGAAGGAGAACGCCGACTGTAGCGCTTCTTCAAGCGGCGTGTTGCTATCTGGCGTAACCGCATAGCTGAGCGACGAGCTCAGCGTACGGGTAATAATCTCCACTTCCGTTTGTAGCTTTGAGCGTACGTTATCTTCGAGCGACTTGATCGCCACTAAGCTAAAAACCACCAGGATGACAAACAGCGGCACAATCACCGTCAAAATAATCAAATTGCGTAGTCGCATGGGGTATCCATGGTGGTTTGAATACGTTTTAGTATCAGCCAGTAAATTTAAGCGCTACTGATTCGTTGGCGCTAAACGGTAC
Organism: Halomonas sp. FeN2; assembly: GCF_020595105.1. Lineage (NCBI taxonomy): Bacteria > Pseudomonadati > Pseudomonadota > Gammaproteobacteria > Oceanospirillales > Halomonadaceae > Halomonas > Halomonas sp. FeN2. Next base: position 1,126,002 of record NZ_CP074200.1, on the reverse strand, counting down.
AAACCGCCCTGAGGGTCGTCAGTGAGTAAGTAAATGGCGTCATCAGGGCCTTGGCGAACATCGCGAATGCGACCCACTTCGCCTTGTAAAATCAGCTCTTCTTCGGCGACACGGCCCTCTTCCAAGCGCAGGCGCAACAGCTTCTCGCTACCTAGCCCCCCGGCTAATAAGTTGCCTTGCCACTCACCAAAGGCGTCGCTAGTCACTTCGGCAAGCCCGGCGGGGGCGAAGCGGCCTTCAAATACATACACGGGGTCAACCATGCCGGGGAGCGAATCTTCGCCAATCGGCTCGTTGGTTGCATAGTCATTGCCCTGGCTGACCTTTGGCCAGCCATAATTATTGCCCGCTTCGATATGATTCAGCTCGTCGCCGGTGCGTGGGCCATGCTCTGACGCCCAGGCTTCGCCGTTACTGAGCACGGTCATGCCTTGAATATTGCGATTACCCATGGAGTAAATTTCATCCAGGGTAGTATCATCACCGACAAAGGGGTTGTCATCGGGAACGCCACCAGTAGCGGTAAGGCGCAGGGTAGAGCCCGCGTGGTCATCGCTTGCCTGGGCGCGGGTTGGTTCACTGCCGCGGTCACCAATACTCATTAGCAGAGTGCCGTCGGGCAGCCATGCCAATCGCGAGCCGTAGTGGCGACCCGGCCCTGAGGCGCGATCCTGCTCAAATAAGTGCTCGACCTCACCTAGCTTGCCATCCTGCCATTTTACTCGTGATAACGCTGAACGGCTGTTATTGCCTTCGGGTTTGCTCCAGGTGAAATAGATCCAGTCGTTATCACCCTCGCCATTTACGCCTTCAAAATCAGGGTGTAACGCTACGTCTAGCAAACCGCCCTGGCCCTGATTGCTCACTTCTGGCATGCCTTCCAGCGTACTGGCTTCACCGCTTTCGGGGTCGACAAGTTTCAATTGCCCGCTGCGTTCGCTCACCAAGTAGCGGCCATTGGGTAAAAAAGCCACCGCCCAAGGGTGCTCAAAACCATCGGCGATACGCTCAATGGAAAGGTTTAAATGGTCGGTTTTCAGCGATTCCTGGACGACTTCCGCATTTGCCATGTTAATAGCGCCCGCCAGCACTAGCCCACTGATCCCTGCACAAACCGCTGGGGTCAGCGGGCGTTGGGTATGGTTGCTCTTGTTCATGTAAAGCATAGCGTGCCCTCTGGTGACGATAATCGTTGGCATCCTTGCCAGTAGTCTAGCAGTGACCCTTTAGCCACGTGTGGGTTCCACTATTACATCAGCAGGGCTAGCAGCGCGGGTAGGTAAAACAGCGCTAACAACGTTGAGCAGAAGACCAAGCTGGCGACATAAACGGGTTCGCGCTGGGCCCGCTGAGCAAAGAGATAATTGAATACCGCCACCGGCATACACATTTGAAGCACTAAAATGTTCTGTGCCAGTGGCGGAAGGCCCACCCAGCCAGCGATCAGCCAGGCGACCACGGCAGCGAGAGGCAAACGCACCAGGCTAAATCCGAGCCCTGAACGCAGGTTTTTCACCTGAATGCTGGCCAGCGATACGCCCAGGGTAATAAGCATGAGCGGTACCGTGAACCCCGACATTAAGTCTACCGTATTCGCCAACCAGGGCGGCAGGGAAGTGTCCGTCAGAAGCAGCACCATGGAAATTGCAATGGCGTACACCGTGGGCGTTTTAGCAAGGGTTTTGAGGGGATTGCCTTGGCTATTAAGCACTGCGCCTAAGGTGAACTGAAACAGCGATACGGTCACCATCACCGTGATGCCGTAGGCAAACCCGGCGCTACCAAAGGCGTAGAGCACCACCGGTAAACCCATATTACCAGTGTTGGGGTACATCATGGGGGCAAGCAGCACTCGCCAACTGCGGCGCAACAGTTTTGCCACCACAAAAGTAGCGGCCCCCATGGTGATAATTACCAGTGCAGCGGCCAGCATCGTCTGACCAAAGGTGGTGGCATCGATATCGGCCCCCGCAAGAGATGCTAATACCAGTGAGGGTGTGCCGATGTTAAACACTAGCCGGGTGATAAAGTCGACCGGGTAGGGATGGCCTAGGCGTACCCACAGGTAGCCGAGCCCTGCACCCGCCAGCACAGGCGCCATGACGGCAAAAAGTTCGGCAAGCATTGGCTGTCCTTGGCAATCGTTAGCCACCTATTGTCGTTAATAAGCGGGCTAACTGGCAAGGCAAACACTCGAATTACCCTAAACAGCGACGGTTGACGTGCTCCACGGTGCGGGTACCTGGCTACGTAAAAACTCTAACAGCGCGTGGGTGCGGCGTGATTGGTGCCCGTAGGCGTAGAGCAGTGTAATGGGCAGGGGCACCGGCTCCCAGCCGGGGAGGCAGTTAATCAGTTCGCCTGGATGATGTTGTTCGCGCTTGGCGGTTAACCAGTGTGAGAGTAAGCCAATCCCTTGGCTGCGTGCGATGGCATCAATATGCAGGGCAGTGAGGTCTACCCGCAGCCGTGAACGGGGCGGGTTAAAGGTGTATTGGCCATGCTCTGGATGAGTGAGCAGCAGCCCATCAGAGGCAGAGCCCAACAGATCTATCCAGGCATGCTGGTTCAGTTCGTCGGGGTGTTGAGGCGTGCCAGCCGCCGCTAAATAGTGTGGGCTGGCATAAAGCCCGCGGGTTAAATGCCCCAAGCGCTCCTGGTTTAGCCCGCACTCATGCGTGGGCCCCAGCCAGACATGTACGCTATTGCTGTGCATTTTAGTGGGGGGCGTTTCTCTAGTGTGTAGCGTTAGCTCTACCTTGGGGTGGCGGTTTAAGAAGGCATCAATCGTACCGGGTAACCAGCTGCGCGCCAGGGCGCCGTGCACCTCAAGGGTTATTTCGCCGCTAATCTCCTCACGCAGCTCTGCCAGTGCCTCCTGGCTATGAGCCGCCATTGCCAACAGCTCGGTGCAGTAGTTGTGAAACAGCAGCCCTGCTTCGGTAGGAATTAAGCGGTTGGCCTGGCGGCGCAGCAGCGGCTGGTTAAGCCGGGTTTCTAGCTGGCTGATACGGCGACTAAGGGTCGATTTGGCTAATCCGAGCTTTTGAGCGCTGCGAGTCAAACTGCCTGTGCTCATCACATCGGCAAAGGCGGTAAGTTCGTCAAAGTCATACATGGTCAGGCCCACGGAAAAGGGTGAACGCTAATTGTGCCATTTTTCGGTGCGAATGAAAATAATAGGCATTTGTGTTCCGTAGAGTTGAACGTGCTGTCTCACCCCAGTGTGCAAAGAGTGTGTAAAAATATTAATGCTAATAATTCGCATTTAATGTGACGAATTCTCACACATATTGTTAACACACTATGAAGGACGAAGTTATGTCTCCCTGTTTGCGCCGTACGCTGCTGGCCAGCGCCATCTCTTCGCTTGCTAGTAGCGCTCTATGGGCACAAGATGCGCCCCGCTTAGACGATATGGTGGTAACCGCTTCAGGTTTTGAACAGCAGATTACCAATGCCCCCGCGTCTATCAGCGTGGTTTCCCGGGAAGAGTTGGAACAAGGCCACTATCAGAGTGTTACCGATGCGCTGCGCGATGTGCCCGGTGTGATTGTCACCGGCGGCGGGAGAGGGGATAACGGCCAGGATATCTCCATTCGTGGTATGCCTTCCCAGTACACCCTGATATTGGTCGATGGTCGCCCGCAGAATTCCCGTGAGTCCCGCCCCAATGGTAGCGCCGGGTTTGAGCAAGACTGGCTGCCGCCGCTACAGGCTATCGAGCGCATTGAAGTAGTGCGTGGGCCAATGTCGACGCTTTACGGCTCCGATGCCATCGGCGGGGTCATTAACGTGATTACCCGCAAGGTTGCGCAGGAGTGGCACGGTAATGTGCAACTCGACACCGTACTTCAGGAAAACAGCGACTCCGGCGATAGCCGCCAAGCCAACTTTTACCTGAGCGGCCCGCTGGTAGGGGATCGTTTAGGACTTCAGCTCTATGGCCGTGCCTCGCAGCGCGATGAAGACAATATCCTCAACGGCTATGAAGATAAAAGCCTGCAAAGTCTTACTGCACGGCTGAGTTTTGCGGCGACTGATAACCATGACTTCACTTTTGAGGCGGGTATTACCGAGCAGGAGCGCGAATCACTGATGGGCAACTCGGCGCCATCCGAGGGCTGTCGCGGCGGCTGCTCCGATAGTTTTAATGAGTTCACCCACCAGCATGTCGCTGTGACCCACAGTGGTCGCTTCGATTGGGGTACCAGCGAAACCTACCTGCAACGTGAGCGCAGCGAAAATAAATCGCGGGATATTGAAATCACCAACACTACCGCCAAAACCAGCGCTGTTATTCCGCTAGGCATGCATATGTTGACGCTAGGCGCTAACTACGAGGAAGAGTCGCTTGAAGATAGTACAACGAACAGACTGCCTGACTCTGATCGTAGTGAGATTGAGAATAGCCAATGGGCAATTTTTGTTGAAGATGAATGGATGCTTACCGATTCCTGGGCATTGACCGGCGGTTTACGTGTTGATGATGACGACAACTACGGTAGTCATTTAAGTCCACGTCTTTATAGCGTGTGGAATATGACGCCTGACTGGACGTTGAAAGGCGGCGTTTCAACCGGTTATCGGGCGCCTAACCTGCGCGAGATCACCCCTGACTGGGGGCAGGTCAGTCGCGGTGGCAATATTTACGGTAATCCTGACCTTGAGCCAGAGACCTCGCTCAATAAAGAGCTAGCCCTGCTTTACGCCAACGAAAGTGGATTAAGCGGCAGCGTCACGCTGTTCCATAACGACTTTGACGATAAAATTACCCGAATAGCTTGCCCCATCGATATCTGTACGGATGGCGCTAACCAGTTTGGCAGCGACCCGACTTATCGCGTTAACGTTGATGAAGCGGTGACTCAAGGCGTAGAGGCGAGTGTGGCTGCGCCGTTAACCGATACCGTTGAGCTAACGGCTAGCTACACCTATACCGATAGCGAGCAAAAAAGCGGTGAGTATGCCGGCGAGCCGTTAACACAGCTGCCTAAGCACCAGGTATCCGCCTCGTTAGATTGGCAAGTCTCTGCCAAGTTGAGTCAATGGACAAAAGTCACTTACCGCGGCGAAGAGAGCCAACCGACTACCGGCCCTTCGAGCAGTTCCATTGTGGCTCCTTCCTACACCTTTGTAGATGCAGGTATTGGCTACCAGCTAAATGAATCGACGCAACTGAACGCGGGTATCTACAACCTGTTCGACGAAGCGATTGACTACGATGAGTACGGCTATGTGGAAGATGGCCGCCGGGTTTGGTTAGGACTCAACGTAGCTTTCTAAACGCTAGGTTCCCGTTATAAACGCAGTACAGCAGCGGCTATCCAGCGATGGCCGCTTTTTTTGGCTGTTAGGAAATGTGAGGGAGGTAAACAAAAAAAGCCCCAGCGCATGGCCGGGGCAGAAGTCAGCATTGAAACAGTAGCGAGCTGAAACCGATTAGAACTCGTAGCGGGCGGACAGCCACAGTCGGCGGCCTTCTTCGCTGTTGGCGTATACATTGCCAAAGCGGGTGCCATCGCCGTAGGCGCGGTAGTCGACAAAGTCTTTGTCAAACAGGTTATAGATCGTCGCGCTCAGATTAAGATGATCGGTGAACGCGTAATTCCCGCCTAAGTGAAATAGTGAATAGGCTTTAAAGTCGCCCAGGTCATCAAAAGAAGGTGCGCCGCGAACGCTTTCGCGGTTACGGTAGCGTTCGCTGCGGTACTCAGCGGAGAGCCAGGTGTCCAGCTTTGCCGTTGCCTGCCAGCGCAGGGTGGCGTTGATGGCGTGTTCGGGGGTATCCGTCAGCGGCTCACCCTCGTTATCGCCACTCTTCTGTTCGCTATCGGTATAGGTGTAGTTAGCGTTAACGCGCCAATCGGGGGCGAACTGGTAGCTGGTAGAGAACTCAACCCCTTGGGTGATCGCTTCATCGATGTTGATATCCTGGCTATACAGGCCGTCAGGAATCAGCGGATCGTTTTCTACCAGGATATCGCTGCCGCTGGCAATCTTGTCGTCAAACTGGTTGTGGAACAGCGTAGCGCTGGCGGTAAAGCCTTGCTGGTTATCGTAATGGGCGCCGATCTCGCTACTAGTGCTGGTTTCCGGTTCAAGATCCGGGTTACCAATGGTCAGCACGGTGCCTTGGCCGGTGACGCCGTTGATGCCATCGTGCAAGTCATTAAGCGTGGGCGTTTTATAGCCGCGGCTCACGCCACCTTTTAATGTCCAGTTGGGCGTCGTGTTCCACACCAAATAGCCGCGCGGGCTGAACTGGCTGCCAAAGGCGTCGTGGTGATCATAACGGCCGCCTAGGGTCAGGGCTAAATCGTCCCGCAGCATCCACTCATCTTCAGCAAACAGCGACCAGGTGGTTTGGGCAAAGGTCTCACCGGCCAAGCCGTCGTCAAGCTCCGCATCCCACCACTGCAGGCCCAGCGTGGTCATGTGATTACCCAGCGGCATGATGAATTTGCTGTCGAGCACAGTATTGGTGGTTTCCAGCTCCCGCGGCGCACCGCCGACAATGCTGGGAAAGCCTTCGTAAGCGACGCCCACATCACCAGGAATCGTGCGCCCTTTGGTTTCGGTGGTATTGCGCATCAGGCTGGATTCCAACGTACCCGAGGCAAAACGTCCGGTGTGGCCAATGGCAATTTGCTCGCGCTCAAAACGGAGTTCATCCGAATAGCCGGTGGCGCTGCCAGGGTCGGGCGCGCAGCTGCGGGTGCGTCCATCCAGGGTGCCTAGCTGGCACTCGTCGTTGTTATAGCGCTGACGATTGACTTCACCATCCAGCCACAGGTCATGGCTATCAGAGGGCGTCCAGGTTAGCTTGCCGCCGATGTTGTAGGTATCGCCTTCCACCGGGCTGGGGCCGCGCTGGCTAACCTCGATAGGGTTGCCGTCACCGTCGGTGTAGGTGAGTTCAGAAGCATCGCGCTCATAAACCCGCCCGCGCAGTTGAAGGCCAAGGGTATCTTCTACCAAAGGGCCACTGGTATACAGGTTGATCTCGCGACGATCGCCAAAATCGCGATCTTCGTTAAAGGTGTTTTCGACCCCGATAGAGCCAGTCCACTCGCGGCCAATCCGGCGGGTAATAATGTTGATTACCCCGCCCATGGCGTCAGAGCCATACAGTGTCGACATCGGCCCACGGATAACTTCAATACGCTCAATGCTGGAAATGGGCGGAAAGAAACTGGTGGACGTTTCGCCAAAGCCGTTGGGCGTCACGCTACCGGCAGTATTCTGGCGGCGGCCGTCAATCAGGATCAGCGTGTAGTCGCTGGGCATGCCACGGATACTAATGTTGCTACCACCGGTTTTGCCCACTGAGCCGCCGACATCCACTCCCTCAACGTTGCGCAGGGCATCGGCAATACTGGTAACCCGTTGGCGCGAAAGCTCCTCGCGGGCGATCACCGAAATGCTGGCGGGGGCATCGACCATCGCCTGTTCAAACCCGCTGGCCGAAACAACGATATTGTCCAGCTGTTGCTCTTCTTGAGCGGTGGCTGTGCCTGCTGAAACAGCAAGCGTGACGGCGCTAGCCAGAACAGAGCGAGTAAAGCGTGGCATGTCATTCCCTCTTGGTTACGATAATTATTAGCCAATGATATTAATTATCAAATAAAGGCGGGAGTCTAAAAAGAAAAGTTCCCAAACGCGAGGGAATGATTGAGGAACGTTGCGTTGCGCATACTGAAACAGTGAAAGGGTGGAGGAGTTGCAGGAAACGGAACACGCCATTCGATGGAATAGTAGTGCAAGCGCTTTTGAGAATCGTTATTATTAATGCCAAGGCAACATATTGAGAGAAACTTATGCTGGTTAAAACGACATCAATGGCCGCCATCCTCGCCAAGAGCGGGCGTTTAGGTATGGTCGGTATATTGCTAAGTATTTTTGTGGCTGGCACTGCGCAAGCGCGCACGCTGGAAACCGCCTTTGGCGACGTAGACGTTGAGGGAACCCCAGAGCGCGTCGTAACACTCTACGAAGGCGCTTTGGACGCTGCCGTAGCGGCAGGCGTAAACCCGCTAGGAGCCGTGACGACGCGTGGTGGCGACAACGTGGCAAGCTACATTGAAGCGCATCTTGGTGAACACCCGCCGGCGATTATGGGCGTGGTGCGCGAGATCAATATCGAGGCCGTGCTGGCGCAGCAGCCGGATCTGATTTTGGCCCCCGCCCAGCTCTCTGATGAGCAGTATCAACTGCTGTCACGTATTGCGCCTACGGTGGTGCCACCCACTCAGCCACTTGCGCCGGATAACTGGAAAGCAGAAGCCCGCCTTTATGGCGAAGCGCTTAATCGCCAGGCCGCCATTGCAGAAGCGATTGAGGCCGTTGAACAGCGCGCCGCCGAGGTCGCTAAGGCAGTGGAAGAGGCCGGGGTTGGTGGTAGCGCCTTCTTGGTGCGTTGGATGCCCGGTGGCCCCATGGTGATGTCGGAAAACCTTTTTTCTGCAGGTTTGTTAGCCCAAGCAGGGCTGGATGTTCAGGACGCTGGCCTAGTGGGCGAGCGCGGCGTGCATAGCGATGTGCTCAGCCTGGAAAACCTTTCCCAAGTGGACGGCGATTGGCTGTTCCTGGCAACGCTCAACGAAGATGGTCAAGCGGCGGTGGACGCAGCCATGCAAAGCAGCGCCTTTAAGCGCCTAAACGTAGTACAGCAAGACCACGTAGTGCCGGTGGATGGCCAGCTATGGACAAGCGCCAATGGCCCGTTGGCCGCCCAGGCGATTCTTGACGATATAGAGGCAGCGCTGTTGCCGTGACGGTTCCACGTTTTGCAACGCCTAACGTTAGGCGTGCTACTCCCCGTACGCTAATGCTGCTATTACTCACCGCCCTTATGGCGGTGAGTCTCGTTAGTTTATTAATCGGCGCAGGTAGCATTGGCCCGGGTCGGGCTCTGGCGCTACTGAGCGGTGTTCAGGACAGCGAAGCGCAGTTTATCGTTTGGGAGCTGCGCGCACCGCGCACCTTAATTGGTATTGTCGTGGGTATGGCGCTAGGTGTCGCTGGCGCCCTGTTGCAAGCGGTGGCACGCAACCCGTTGGCTGAACCAGGGCTTTTAGGGGTTAGTGCGGGGGCGGCGTTTGCCGTGGCGCTGGCCTTAGTGCTGGGTGCCAGCGCCGCCACGTTACGCATTTCAGTCGCGCAGTTAGGTGCGCTGGTGGGCTGTGTGTGTGTGTTGAGCGTGGCGCGCTTTCGCGGTGTGGGTAACGATCCTATCCGGCTCGTGCTTGCTGGGGCTGCGTTCTCTGGCCTGCTGGCGTCTTTAACCTCATTGATACTGCTTTACGACCAGCGTGCCGCTGATGAAATTCGCTTTTGGGTGATTGGCAGCTTGGCAGGCCGCCGCTTGGATGACCTACTTGCCGTGCTGCCCAGCATGCTGGTCGCGTCAGTGATGGTTGCGCTGCTTGCTCGGCCGTTAGCCGCCCTGGCGCTAGGCGAACGAGTGGCCTCTGGTTTGGGGCATCACCCCAACCTCATTCGTTGGTTGGTCATCGCCTGCGTGGCGCTGTTGGTGGGTGCTGCCACCGCCATCGCCGGGCCCATCGCCTTTGTTGGGTTGGTGGTGCCGTTTGTGGCACGGGCCTTTGCCGGGCCTGATATTCGTCGCACGCTATGGTTTTGCCTGCCCATCGGGCCGCTGATCGTCCTCGCGGCCGATATCATCTCTCGGGTGGTGGTCGCTCCATCGGAACTACCGTTGGGCGTACTCACGGCGCTGTGCGGCGCACCCGTACTGATAGCGGTCGTACGTGCGCGCCGCCTACCGATGCTATGAATTCGCTCATGAAAACCACGCCGATAAAAAGCTCGTCTATGCCTTTCTCTTCGGAAGACCAGTTCCGCGCGGACGGCAATAACAACGTACCGCCACCGCAAGGTTACTGGCGATTCGCTTGGCGAAGCGGGAACGGTACGAACAGCCTGTTGTTTGAGCAGCGTGCGGTAGCCGTTAACCTGGGTCTGTTCAGCGCACTACTGCTCGCCAGCGTTATTTACCTAAGCTTGGGCAGCGTTAAGGTCGCCCCTATGGCAGTGCTGCAGGCGCTGTTTGGCAATGCAGATATGATGGCGAGCTTTGTAGTGCAGGAGCTACGCTTGCCGCGTTTGGCCGCCGCCGCTAGTACCGGGGCGGCCTTCGCGTTAGCAGGCATTCTGATGCAAACCCTGGCCCGCAATCGCTTGGCGACGCCGGGTATTATCGGCATTGATAATGGCGCGACAACGTTTGCAGTGGCCTCCATCGTAGGCCTTGGCGTTTCCATCGCGCCGCCTGCCATGGCGTTAGCCGGGGCAACCACCGCAGCGGTACTCACCTTCGGGCTCGCCGCGGGTAACGGCACCCAGGGGTATCGCTTTATCGTGGCGGGGATTGGCGTGGGCGCGGTGTTTGGCGCGATAACGCAATTGATGCTGGCACGAGTCGCCATTGATACCGCCAATGCTGCTTACCCATGGACAGTGGGTTCGCTCAATGCCCGCCCCAGCGGCGCACTGCAATTACTCATGCTCGGGTTGACGTTAGGGCTGGCCACTGCCATGGCGTTAGCCCGTTCGCTAACGCTACTGCGTTTCAAGGATGCCACCGCTAGCGGGCTAGGCGTGAACGTTAAGCGGCGCCGGTTGGAAGTGCTGCTGCTGTCCGTCGCGTTGACTGGCTTGGCGGTCGCCGTTGCCGGGCCGGTAGGCATGGTGGGGCTGATTGGCCCGGAGATTGCCCGGTCAATGTCGAGCTCTCGTAGCGTGCCTGTTTTGGCGGCAACGTTAGCGGGGGCGTTGGTCATGGTGCTCGCCGACCTGGCTGGGCGTACGCTGCTGGCGCCGATCGAGATTCCGGTGGGTATCGTTACCGCCGTGGTCGGCGGGCCCTGGTTACTTTGGATATTAATGCGTCCGCAACGGAGCTTCACATGAGCCAATCTCCAACATCTACCATGCCTTCTCTTGCCACGCAGTCGCTCGGCATGAGTTATGGCACCCGGCAGGTGATCGATGGCTTGGATATCACCCTGCCCAGCGGCCAAGTGACTGCCATTGTGGGCCCTAACGGCTGCGGAAAATCGACGTTGTTGGCCGGGCTTGCTCGTTTACACAAACCCGATAGCGGTGCCGTGTTACTAGATGGCGCCGATATTCAGCGCCTGCCCACGCGTCAGTTGGCCACTCAACTGGCGCTACTGCCCCAGGAGGCCGTCGCACCGGAGGGGCTCACTGTGACTGAGCTGATTCGCTTTGGCCGCCAGCCCCACCAAGGCTGGCTGCGCCAGTGGTCAGCAGAAGACCAGCGCGTGGTGCAGCACGCGCTAGCGGCGGCAGGGCTTGAGCAACTCGCTGACAGACCGATTGATGCGCTTTCCGGCGGCCAGCGGCAGCGCGCTTGGATCGCCATGACCATCGCCCAACAAACCCCGCTGCTGTTGCTGGATGAACCCACCTCAGCGCTGGATCTGGGCCACCAGATAGAAGTGTTCGAGCTGGTGAAACATCTTGCCCACCACGGCCGTACCGTGGTGATGGTGCTGCACGATCTTGCCAGCGCCTGCCGCTACGCTGACCATCTCATCGCCATGCGCGAAGGTCAGATTATCGCGGCTGGGGCTCCGGCTACGGTGGTTACGCCTGACCTGGTGCGAACGCTCTATCAAGTGGAGTGCACGTTGCTCACCGACCCAGATACCGGCAGCCCGTTGCTGGCCAATGTTCGCCGCTCCCCGGCACCTGCTTAGCTTGCCAGGCAGTAACGCGTTGAGCCTTCGCTGTGAATTCATTACGCTAGCGCCTCTATAACAACTCCTTTCAGCCTATCACTTACTGAGTAAGGAATGCTTGTGTCCTCTCCTGCACACAGTTTTCAAGCGTTGCTGCGGCTACTGCGCTACGCCAAAGGCTATCGTCGGCGCATCATTGCCGCCACCGCCTGTTCGATTATCAATAAGCTGTTTGATATTGCTCCAGAGATTCTGATTGGTGTCGCCATTGATGTGGTGGTCAACCAGGAGCAGAGTTTTGTGGCCAGCCTCGGCTTCGAGACGCCTCAACAGCAGATCACCATGCTGGCGGTGCTGACGTTTGTTATCTGGGCGGGGGAGTCGCTATTTGAGTACCTGTTTCAAATCCTATGGCGCAACTTAGCCCAACGTTTACAGGCGGATATGCGCCAGGATACCTATGAGCACGCCCAGCGGCTGGATATGGCGTTCTTTGAATCAAGAAGCTCCGGCCAGCTCGTGGCCACCATGAACGACGACGTTAATCAGCTCGAGCGCTTTCTGGACGGTGGCGCCAACGCAATGGTTCAGGTAGTGGTGACGGTGGTGGTGATTGGCGCGGTATTCTTTGTGCTTTCGCCGCTGATTGCGCTGCTGGCGTTTACACCGATTCCGCTGATCATTTGGGGCGCGTTCTTCTTCCAGCGTAAAGCTGGGCCGCTCTACAGCGACGTGCGTGAAAAGGTGGGCGATTTAGCCAGCCGTTTATCCAACAACCTAAGCGGTATCGCGACGATTAAAAGCTTTACCAGTGAAGACCGCGAAGCTGAACGCCTGCGCCAGGCCAGCGAAGCCTACGTAGACGCCAACAGAAGGGCGATCAAGGTTAGCTCCGCGTTTATTCCTGTGATCCGCATGGCGATTTTGGCGGGCTTTCTGGCCACCTTTACTGTGGGCGGCATGATGGCGCTCAACGGCTCGCTGAATGTGGGTGCGTACGGTGTGTTGGTATTCCTGACGCAGCGGCTGCTCTGGCCGCTCACTGGCCTGGCCCAGGTGATCGACCTGTTCGAACGCGCCATGGCCAGCACGCGGCGGATTCTCGATCTACTTGAAGTGCCGATTACCGTTAAAGACGATAGCACCACTCCGCTCGTTCAGCCGGTGCGCGGCGAAGTGACCATCGACAATGTGAGCTTTCGCTACGCCACCAGTGGCGTTGGCGTGGAAAACATTCATTTACACGCACCTGCAGGCAACACTCTGGCATTAGTAGGCGCGACCGGCTCGGGCAAATCGACCCTGATCAAGCTACTGCTGCGCTTTTACGACCCGGAAAACGGCCGAGTACTCATCGATGGCCAGCCGATTACCGACGTCAGCATGAACTCACTACGCCAGTCGATTGGCCTGGTCAGCCAGGATGTTTACCTGTTTGAAGGTAGCATTCGCGACAATATCGCTTATGGCAAGCCCGATGCCGACGAAGCTGAAATTATCGACGCTGCAAAAACCGCCGAGGCGTGGAGCTTTATCGAAACGCTGCCCCAAGGGTTGGATACGCCGGTAGGGGAGCGGGGCGTGCGGCTTTCCGGCGGTCAACGCCAGCGACTTTCTTTAGCGCGGGCGCTACTTAAAGACCCGCCTATTTTGGTACTGGATGAAGCCACAAGCGCAGTGGACAACGAAACCGAAGCGGCCATTCAGCGCTCGCTTAAGCGCATCGCCCATGGCCGCACGGTGATTATGATTGCTCATCGGCTTTCGACCATTGTGCATGCCGATGAGATCGTGGTGATTGAGAAAGGCCAAGTGGCCGAGCGCGGCACCCATTCCAGCCTATTGGCAGCTAACGGCCACTACGCCGCCCAGTGGCGGGTGCAAACAGGCGAAGCTCAGGCGGGGGATGTGGAAGCACTCAGTAACCTTTAACGACGACCGATTAACTATTACCTATTAACCAGGAGCGCATTGAGGGTGACGGGCACATGCTCGTCAATCTCCTGGTAGCCCAGTAACGACATCACGGTGCGCACCGTGGTGTTGGCCATCAGCGCTCGGCCATCCATCGCCATGGGCTCCGCGTGTGTCACGCGTATCTCATTCAGGCCTTCGCGGGTAAACCGCAGCGGCACGGATTCCTGTTGGTTTACCATGTCTGATTGAACGCTAAAGGTCAGCGTCTCCACCAGGGATTCGCCAATATCCAAACCGTCCAACCGCTCTGGCGGCATTTGCGCCTCTAGCGTCACCAAGGTGGTGTTGGCCAGCAAACCTATCCACGGCGGCAGCTCACCAAAGCGTTCCAGCACATCCGTTTGGCTGAGTTTTAACGGCAAGCGCAGGGTGCCATCGCTGGAGATATCACCCTGCAGATCTCGTACTTGATGGTGATGAGTTTGCGGTGCTTCGCCGTTCAACTGAGTAATCGACGCCTGCACCCGCGACTGGCTAGGATCAAGCTGCCAGTCAGCGTGCACGGGCAGCGCCAACAATAAGGGGAATAGAGCAATCAATGCTTTCACAGCGCGTCTCCGCATATAAGAACTACTCACCAGACTGCCCAATCCACATAAAGTGCCGCAATGACATCAAGATAGCGCAAAGGGGCTAGCCTCACCCGGCCACATTCGCTATGATATGCACGCTTTTCGGGCCTATAGCTCAGTTGGTTAGAGCAGGGGACTCATAATCCCTTGGTCGTAGGTTCAAGTCCTACTGGGCCCACCATTAAAATCAATTAGTTAATCTAATTTTGCTACTTTACTACGTAGCCTTTCTTGGGTTTGGAAGCACATAGGAAGCACTGTGTGAAATTGCTTCCCGAAAGTCTAGTAGCGTTGCTGTAAGCGTGCACTGCATTTGGCAAAGATTATGGGACACTATTCAGGGTTCCTTGGGAGATTGGCGTAAGCAAAGTCATTAACTTCACGAGCAGCCCCCTCATAGCCTGGAAATAACACCGAACCCTTCACGCCAAGATCATCGCACAGTCGCAATAACTCGCCTGCCTCCTCTATAGGTAGCGTGACCTTTATTAGGCCTGGAAAGTCCCTATTTCGGCGTTTATAGACATCCTGCTCATGCTCTAATGCAAGAGATTCGAAGCGCTCCCCAAGCCCAACATTGATACCTGAAACCGTGAAAACGCCTGCATGTGCAGCAAGGTTTGCGCTTGTCCCCCCAGGCATTTCTATTAGAGCTATATTCTCCCAGTCCTCGTGTCCAAAAACTCTGAGAGCCCAAATAGCCAAATGGCTACTTTTAGTTTCACTCCTCAAGGCTCCAGAAGCAGCAAAGTAAGCAGCTACGTAGGAGCGGCGAGTCCAGTCAAGCAGGCAGGTAGGCACCCCGTGATGTTGCGCTGTTGCCAAAACTGGGAAAACTGGCTCTGGGGGCCACTCGGATGGCCTCCTGATATAGTGATCAGGGTTTGCAAGGAGTCTGCGCAACTCAATAGAGTCACCAGTGACTTGAATGCCCGCTCCATCGCAAGCTTCTAGGAACGCGATAAGTACTTGTACCTCAAAGAAGACCTGCCCATCACCTTTAATATCTCCATAGCGCCCTAGTCGGGCTGAAAAAGCTCTTAGTGCGGTATGCAGCAGGTGCCAATGAATAGTCTGCACATGGCTGCCCTCGGAATACATATTCTCCACGTGGCCAGCGATCCTTATTCAAAGGCGAAAGGTAATCTATTAGCTCCCTTGCGTCTTCAAAGTCTTCTTGGTGATACATAAAATAGCCATGCCTTATTAGAGGTACATTCAAAGCAAACCCGCTGGTTCGGGCTCTACATCTCAGCTGAAGATCAGCACCTCTTTGGCGTCTGAACCTTTGCCGCCGCCGACGGTGTAGAGTATGCCGGTGGTTTCGATGTGGTAGTCCGCGAAGATCCGGCGGATGTCTGGGTGGTCGTTGAGGCTGATGATGCCCTTGAGTTTGGCTAGCATGCTCGCCATTTCCTCGTACTGTTCTATGCCAAAGGGTATCCCATATCCTCAGTCTGCCAGTAGAGCGGACTCATTTAGAACACTGCGTACGAACATGTATGCCCTAGTCCAACTATGGGCACACCAAAGCGGCACCCCACGTTGTGGAAGCAGTTCGTAAGGAACTAATTAGGGCTAGTCGGATGGTCGCGAGGCTTTCTACTACTAGCTACTGCTTGTACTGACTATTTCTGACTTAGTATTTGCCAGGGGGAGCTGTGGTTAGGACTGTTTGCCGAGCCTAAGACAGTCAAAATCTGGAGTAATGTAGCCCAATAGGTCGGGCAGCTTGTTGTAGCAGAATAATATTTTGATTTATCTATCAAAATATTAAAGGGCGTCATCAGACTCAGCAAGAGCCTTTATGACAGCGAATTGCGCCTCCCTTCCACACTTCATATTCCATCAAAGCTACTCGCAGCGCCATGTGGAAAGGTGGTCTGGCCCAAGCTGTCGAGTAGTTCCTGTGTGTATAGCGGTTTTCTTCAAAGACTCACAATGTTCTGCCGCGAGCCTGAAGGCAATTTTGTTTCCCCATGTGCTATGAGCTACGGAAACAGACATGTTGTTTTTCGATATGATTTCAGCGCGTTGGAGCATGTTTGGCTCATCATTATAGTTCGAAGCGCAAGCTGTTAATAACAATACAAATGAGGATGTGAAAAAAAGACGCATATACTCCCCTAAGATTTAATTAATTTTAACTAGGCATAATGTATGCCTATTCCAGTTATAACCCAAGCGATAAGCAGGTAAATTTTGAAATTTACCCTCCAGAAAGAATGCTGTTTCCCTCAACAATGCCTAACTGACTGGGGTCAAGCCGACCAGAAAATGCTTTCACGCACATTAGCCTTTTTGGTAATAAATTAGTGTGTCACTACTCATTATTGCTCGTCTGATACTTACTATTGCTTACCGTTGTAGATCCAATGACCCTTGTAGATTGCCTGGTTACTCAGTCTGAACGAGGCTTATGGTCAGTTAGCCAAAATTCCTCCCATAGTCGATGCCGGCAAAGGTAGGGTGCTTTCGGCCACGCTCACTTGAATTCGTCATAGCTTTCCCTCCTCAAGTTTGGTGAGATAGGCACCATTCACCAAGGTCTTATCAGATGACCAGCACTTATATCTCAGGGAAACGCAGTACATGATCCTCACCCTCAACCAGCTGGAACGGCACCTGTTCAAGGCGGCTGACATTCTGCGCGGACGCATGGATGCCTCGGAATTCAAGGAGTATATCTTCGGTATGCTCTTTCTAAAGCGCTGTTCTGATGTTTTTGAGCAGCGCCAAGAGGAGGTGCGTAGCCAGCTTAAACAGGCCGGGAAGAGCGACATCGACATCGCCCATGTCATCGAAATGCCAAGCTGGTACAAGGCTACTTTTTACGTGCCGGAGCAGGCACGTTGGTCCTATTTGTTAAAGGAAGCCCACCAGGGCGTTGGCAATGCGCTTAACAAGGCGCTCGCTGGCTTGGAGGAGCATAACCCCAGTCTTGCTGGTGTGCTGGAGCATATCGACTTCACTCGTAAGGTTGGCTCCACCACCCTGCCGGATAGAAAACTCCGCGACCTGATTTTTCATTTCAGCGAGTACCGCCTGCGCAACGAGGATTTCGAGTTTCCTGATCTCTTGGGCGCTGCCTATGAGTATCTGATCCGTGATTTCGCCGACTCCGCCGGCAAGAAGGGCGGCGAGTTTTACACCCCGCGCCCGGTGGTCCGCATGATGGTGAGGCTGATGGCCCCCCAGGAGGGCCACAGCGTTTACGATCCCTGCATGGGCTCGGGCGGTATGCTGATCCTGTCCAAGGAGTACCTGGAAGAGCAGGGGGGTGAGCCACGCAGGCTCAATCTATTCGGCCAGGAAACTTCCGGCTCGGTATGGGCCATCGCCAAGATGAACATGCTGCTACACGGGGTCAGTTCCGCCGACTTGCGCAACGACGACACCCTCACCGACCCGCAGCAC
Organism: Halomonas sp. FeN2; assembly: GCF_020595105.1. Classification (NCBI taxonomy): domain Bacteria; kingdom Pseudomonadati; phylum Pseudomonadota; class Gammaproteobacteria; order Oceanospirillales; family Halomonadaceae; genus Halomonas; species Halomonas sp. FeN2. The sequence goes on along the minus strand of NZ_CP074200.1, from coordinate 1,108,307 downwards.
GTCGAGGGCGGCGAGCTTGTGCGCTTTGACCGCATCCTTACTAATCCGCCTTTCTCCATTGGCTACACATCGAGCCAACAGTTCCAAGAGCGTTTCCACTACGGCAGCGTGCCAGAGGGAGCCAAAAAGGCTGACCTGATGTTCTTGCAGCACATGATTGCCTGCCTGAAATCCGACGGCCGCTTGGCCACCGTTATGCCCCACGGCGTGCTGTTCCGTGGCGGTGATGAGAAGCGCATCCGCGCCGGCATGCTCGAGGACGACCTGATCGAGGCGGTGATCGGCCTGGCGCCCAACCTCTTCTACGGCACCGGCATCCCGGCCAGCATCCTGGTGCTACGCGCCAAGGGAGCTAAGCCCGAGGAGCGAAAGGGCCAAGTGCTGTTCATCAACGCCGACCGCGAATACTACGAAGGCCGCGCCCAGAACTACCTGTTACCAGAGCACATCGAGAAGATCGCCAGCACTTATGAGTCCTTCGCCAACGAGCCTGGCTTCTCCCGGGTGGTGCCGCTCTCGGAGCTGCGCGACAACGACTACAACCTCAACATCCGCCGCTACGCCGACAACACTCCGCCGCAGGAGCCCCAGGACGTGCGTGCCCACCTCAAGGGCGGCGTGCCAGTGAAAGAGATCAATAACAAGCGACCGCTGTTAGACGCTCAGGGCCTAGACCCCATGGGGCTCTTTGAATCGAGGATGAACGATTCCGACTATGTAGACTTCGCTGAGCGGCTCGTGGAGAAGCGCGACCTCAAACTTGCTATCGAGGCAGACGCTAGCCTTACTGAGAAGGAAGCTAGCGTGATGGCTGCCTTCGAGGCCTGGTGGGCTGAGCACGGCATTAGCATCACTTCACTAACCGGTAACGGTGGACGCCTTACCCATTTGCGAGACGAACTGCTGAGCAGCTTCACCGCAGCCTTAGAGCCCACCGCCATGCTCGACCGCTTCGCGGTGCGCGGCATCATTGCCGGCTTTTGGTTTGACAATAAGAACGAATTCCGCACCCTTCAGGCCCGCGGATGCATGGGCGTGGTGGATGCCTGGCGCACCAGTATCAACAGCCTGCTGGAGGACGAGCAGAGCAAGACCAACCCCCTCGACCACCGCCTGGTCCATTTCCTTCTCGAGGAATACGTGGCCGAGCTCGAGGAGCTCGCTGCCCGCAAGGCGGAGCTGGACGCCAGCATCAAGGCCGCCGAGGCCAAGCCGGAGGGCGATGACGGCGACGAGGCTGATGCCGATAGCGGCGAGGATGACGACGCCCCGACGCCGGAGCAGATCAAGGCCTGGAAGAGCCAGCGTACCCAGGTACGCAAGGCCCACAAGGCCAAGGTCGCCAGCTTCGAGACTCGCCTCAACGCCGCCGTGGACACCCTGGACGAGCCCGACGCTGCAGCGCTGGTCGGCACCATCCTGCACAACGACCTAAAGGGCATCCTCGAGCGCTATATCCGCCAACAGCGCCAGCAGGTGATCGCCGCACTCGAGACTTGGTGGGACAAGTATCGGGTGACGCTGACCGATATCGAGGCCGAGCGGGATGCCGCCGCAAAGGAGCTGCAGCAGTATCTAGAGGGACTGGGTTATGTGTGATGTTTATCAAAAGCTACCGACAGGATGGTATTCTCCGAGGCTTGCGGAACTAGGCAACATTTTTACAGGCACTACCCCGCCAACGAGCGATCAATCTAACTACGGCGGAGACTTGCCCTTTGTAGGCCCTTCGGATTTAGGAGGAAAAAGGTGGGTTGAAAGTTGTTCAGATAAGCTCACGAAAAAAGGCGAACTATTATCAAGGGCCGCAGAAAAGAATGCCGTGTTTGTTTCTTGTATTGGCATATTGGGTAAAGCTGGGCAGACCAAAGAAAAAACCGCTTTCAACCAGCAAATCAATGCTATACAGCCTGACGAAAAAAAAATTGATCCTAGCTTTATTTATTATGCCTGCACTCGCCTAAAGCCCAAGCTAAATACCCTAGCGGGTCTACAAGTAGTTCCAATTGTAAACAAAAGCTTATTTAGTAGTCTTGAGATTCTAGCTCCAAAGAAGCTGAGCGAACAACGCCTCATCGCCCGCATCCTCGACACTCTCGACACTCATATCCAGAAAGCCGAGGCGTTGATCGCTAAGCTGGAGAAGGTCAAGGAGGGCCTGCTCCACGACCTGCTGACCCGCGGCATCGACGAGAATGGCAAGCTCCGTCCCGGTCCTGAGCAGGCGCCGGAGCTCTACAAGGAGTCGCCGCTAGGGTTGATTCCGAGGGAGTGGCAAGCTCGGCCTTTATCGACTGCAGTGAAGGAGGTGATTCCTGGCGCTGCAATTAAATCCGGAGAATTTTCAGACACAGGAAAGCCGGTTATTGCCAAGTCTGATGTGACTGGAAGCAAGTTGATAGATATCGTAAATAGAGAGCAATTTGTTTCACTTCAGGCTGCGAGCCTCTATAGCCGCTCCATGGTTGATGAGGGTGCAGTGGTTGTCAGCTTGCGAGACCTAGTTCCCTCCGGCCCAACGGTCGGTATGGGGTCAATTTTTTATGGCAAGGGTGTTTATATACTGGCCCAAGGAACTTACGGGCTGTACTTAAAAGAAGAATTAATGACACGAGAATTCTTTTCCGAGATAACTAGGCGTTCATGGTTTAGATCCCAAGCAAGGGGCATCACTGTAGGAAGCACTCAAGTGCATGCCAGATCAAGCGAGTATGTGAGGATAATAATTCCCATCCCGGCTCTGCATGAGCAGATCGCCATCAACGAAAGAATTCGCTCCTTAGACGAGAATATTTCAGCTGAAAAAAGGGCTCTCTCGGAAGCCAGTGACTTAAAAAAAGGCCTAATGGACGATCTCCTTACCGGCCGCGTCCGCGTCACTCCGCTGCTCGAACAGGCCCAGGCCACTACCCCGGCATAGACCGGGGCTTCCATAGCATCAGGATCACATCGCACAGGGAACCGCCATGACCACCTTCGACAGCACCAAGCGCTCGCTGCCCGAGCTACTCAAGGACATCACCACCGGCAAGATCCAGCTCCCTGACTTCCAGCGCGGCTGGGTGTGGGACGACGACCACGTCAAAAGCCTGCTGGTGAGCATCGCCCGCTCCTTCCCAGTGGGTGCAGTGATGCTGATGGAAACCGGCGGTGAGGTGCGCTTCGAGACGCGTCCGGTGGAAGGTATTGATCCAGACAGCGTCACCAAGGACCCGGATCAGTTGATCCTAGACGGCCAGCAGCGCCTCACCAGCCTGACACAGGCGGTGGGCCTGCCCACCCCGGTGGATACCCGCACCGCCAAGGGCAAGGACATCAAGCGCCATTACTACTTCGACATCCGTATCGCCTTGGAAGGGGAGGATCGGCTGGAAGATGCCATCGTCGCGGTTGACGAGACCCGCCAGAAGCGTAGCGATTTCGGTCGTAAGGTGGATCTGGATCTCTCCACCCGCCAGCTAGAATGCGAGCAGCTCTACTTTCCTTGTGACAAATTACTATCGCCCAATGATTGGGCTAGCGACCTTTTCAAGTTCAATCAGGAACAGATAGGAGTTTATTTTGAGTTCCAGGAAAAGGTTCTCAGTGCCTTTTCTTCCTATCAGCTACCGGTTATCGAACTTAAAAAGGAAACATCCAAGGAGGCAGTCTGCCTGGTGTTTGAGAAGGTCAATACCGGTGGAGTGCAGCTGTCGGTATTCGAGCTGATTACCGCCAGCTACGCAGCGGAAGGCTATAACCTACGCGATGACTGGTTCGGTTCTGATATCCGCAAGGTTCTCTCGCGCAAAGCCCGCTTCGAAGAACACGAGCTGCTTAGGGACGTCCAAAGCACCGACCTGCTCCAAGCTATTACCCTGCTGCATACCCGAGAGCGCAAGGTACAAGACCTGAAGAATGGCAAAACGGGCAAGCAGGTGCGCCCGGTTAGCGCCAAGCGTGCTGCAGTGTTGGACCTGCCTTTAACGTCTTATCAGGACTGGGCTGATGACGTTGAGAAGGGCTTTATCGAAGCATCTTATTTCTTGCTCAGCGAATGCTTCTATAGCCGCCGCGAGTTGCCCTATGCCACCCAGTTGGTGCCCCTAGCAGCGGTGATGACCCTGCTAGGTAATCGCTGGCGCGAGCCGCGCATCTACCAGAAGCTATCTCGTTGGTACTGGAGCGGTGTTTTAGGTGAGCTCTACGGCGGCGCTGTAGAAACCCGAATCGCCCTGGACTTAGAAGAGCTGATGAATTGGTTTACGGACGATGCAGTTATGCCGCGCACTGTGATTGACGCCTCTTTCGATCCCTCACGACTAGAAACCTTGCGTAGCCGTCTCAGTGCCGCCTACAAGGGTATTAATATACTAATTTTGCGCGAGGGTGCCGTGGACTTCTTCTGGAGGGGTGATATTCAGGAGTTGGACAATCAGGGCGTGGAGTTGGATATCCACCATATCTTTCCTCGTGCCTGGTGTGAGGCGAAAAAAATCACACCGCGCGTCTACGACGCCATTATTAACAAGACGCCGATTTCCTATAAAGCCAACCGTATGATTGGTGGCGATGCACCCTCCAAATACCTGGATCGCCTACAAAGCCATGAGCAGGTTCAACTTGGCGATGAGGCCATGAACGCCATTCTCAAAGGGCACCGTATTCCTACCGAAGCCCTGCGCGCTGATGACTTCGACGCCTTCTACCAGCAGCGCAAACGTCTGCTACTAGAGATCATCGAGAAGGCCATGGGCAAGAAATCTTTGGTGGGCTCTGATGATGGGCAGTAGTCGAGTTAGGCTGTGATAGTTACAGAGCAGTGTTGTAAAAAAACACTATTAACGAGGGTCGAACGGTGTCGGAAATAAAAGAAAAGTCAGGAAGCTTTATCGTTTCTTTCTGGTCTAGCATTTTTCAACTGCTTAAATATATTGCACTATTTCCTTGGGTAATGAAGCTTTGGCAAAAACTTTTGGATGTCTTCAATGTTAATCAAAAGCGCCGCCGGGACCTGTCGTTTCTGCTAGTAGATACCTGGACACTGGGGCATTTGCTGCTGGCATTGCTGGGGCTTTGGCTTCTGAATTCTGAGAGTTCGGCTTTGGTATCAGCTGGCAAATGGATAGCCACGTATGGGTTACTTAGAACATTTGAATTGGTAGTTTATCAAGTTAATGTACTTCTCTTTGATGAATATCGAGCAAAAAAGTTAGGTCGAGATTATCAGATGCGCGGCTACCGACGAATGGTGATTCTTCTGGTCCACAACTATTTCGAGACCGTCGTATGGTTTGCGTGCGCTCACTTTCTATTGATGCACTGGGGCTGGATGGAGTTGTCAGCAAATGGACTTTTGGGAAGCCTAAGAGAAGCCTTAACCCTCATGGTTGCTTTCTCTTTTAATGGTGGAAGTGCACTGAATCAGATGGGTCAGCTAATACTATTGTTTCAGGCGGCTGTTGGAATTTTGATGACCCTGGTGATGTTGGCTCGCTTTATTTCCATACTGCCCACACCAGATACCATGGACGAGTTAGAGCAGGATAAACGACGCTCTTAGCAGCCCGATAATCTAATAATAGGTTTCATCATGACAGGCCCAGAGTATAAGGACGTCGAGAAGCCCTTCATTGACCAGCTCATTGGTCAGGGCTGGCAGTTCCTGGCCGGCTCGGTGGACGATCCCGCTGTAACCTACCGTGATAGCTTCGCCCAGATGGTAATGGAGCCGCTGCTGCGCGAGCGACTCCGCGGCATCAACCTGCGTGACGGTGAGCCCTGGCTCGATGACAGCCGCCTCGACCAAGCGGTGTCCGCGATTACCCGCCTGCCAGCCAGCAAGGTGATGGAGGCCAACAAGCTGGCCACCGAGCTGCTGTTGGGTGGCTTGTCCGTGGAGGGGCTGGAGGGCTGGGATGGCGGTCGTGGTCAGACCCTGCGCTACATCGACTGGGCAACGCCAGCCAACAATCTCTTCACCGTGGTCAACCAGTTCAAAGTGAAGTGCCCACCGGGCCATGATTCGGGCAAGGGTCATGTGATTCCGGACTTGGTGCTGTTCGTCAATGGCCTCCCGCTGGTGGTGGTGGAGTGCAAGAGCCGCACCGTGCCGGAAGGCATCAGCCAGGCGGTGGACCAGCTGCGCCGCTACCATGACCAGCGCCATCTGGACGTCGAGGTGCAGGAACACGAAGGGGCACCGGCGCTGTTCGCTACCAGCCAGTTCCTGGTGGCCAGCAATTTCGATGAGGCCCGGGCGGGCACCATCGGCGCCGACTTCGCCCACTACCTGAGCTGGAAGACCGTGGCACCGCAACGCGAGGCGGAGGTGGCCATCGACTTGGGCGTGGCCGACCTCTCCGCGCAGCAACGCCTGGTGGCCGGCATGCTCAACCGTGACAATCTGCTGGATATCGTGCGCCACTACACCCTGTTCATGAACCTGGGCGGTCAGGAAATCAAACTGGTGTGCCGCTACCCCCAGTTCCGCGGCGTGACCCGCGCCATAGAGCGGCTGAAGAGCGGCAAGACCCGTCGCGAGGATGGCGAGTCCGACCGGCGTGGCGGCATCGTCTGGCACACCCAGGGCAGCGGCAAGAGTCTTTCCATGGTGTTCTTGGTACGCAAGCTGCGCAGCGACCCTAGCTTGCGGCGTTTCAAGGTGGTGGTGATCACCGACCGCAAGGATCTGCAGTCTCAGCTCTCTGCTACCGCCGAGCTGACCGGTGAGAGCGTAGAGAAGGCGAGCAACACCGCAACCCTCAAGAAGCTGCTGGCACGGGACGGCCCCGGCCTGGTGTTCGGGACAGTTCAGAAATACCGTGACCAGACGCTGCCCGGTGCCGACACCAACGACGACGCCGAAGAAGAAGCCGAGGCCGGCAACGACTACGAGGGTGACCACCACGGACTGGATGACGGTCGGCGCGATGCGGCTGAACCGGGCCGTGCCGGCACCACCCCGCGCAAGCCCACCCTGAGTGAGCCCTTCGAGGTACTCAACGAAAGCGAGGACATCCTGATCCTGGTGGACGAGGCTCACCGCACCCAGGCTGGCGACCTGCACGCCAACATGATGCGTGCGCTGCCCAACGCCGCACGCATCGGCTTCACCGGCACGCCCATCATCATGGGCGACAAGAAGCGCACCCATGATATCTTCGGCGAGTACATCGACCGCTACACCATCAAGGAGGCGGAGCAAGACGGCGCTACAGTACCAATCCTCTACGAGGGGCGCACCGCCAAGGGCGCCATTAAGGACGGTGCCAGCCTTGATGGCCTGTTCGAGGATCTGTTTCGCGAGCACACCAAGGACGAACTGGAGGCCATCAAGAAGAAGTACGCCACCAAGGGACAGATCTTCGAGGCGCCCAAGCTGATCCAAGAGAAGGCCCAGGACATCCTACGCCACTACGTAACGCATATCCTGCCCAACGGCTACAAGGCCCAGCTGGTGGCCTATAGCCGTCGGGCTGCCCTGCGCTATTACGAGGCTCTCGAGCAGGCTAAGGCCGAGCTGCTGGAAGACGCCATGGCGCTGACACCCGAGGACAAGGCACTGGACGACACACAGCTGCTGATCCGCCCGCCACGGGTCAAGGCGGCGATCCAGGCCTGGCGCTATCGTGAGATCCTGCGTCAGCTGGAGTTCGCTGTGGTGTTCAGCAGCGGCAACAACGACGATTCTGCCTGGGCGAAGTGGAGCGACCGCGCCGCGGTCGAGCGTCACATCAAGCGTTTCAAGAAACCCTTGCCGCCGCTTTCCAGCGAGGCGGCCAAGAATCGACAGAACCCGAATCGACAGGAACAGGACCCGCAAAAGTACGACCCGCTGGCATTCCTAATCGTCAAGAGTATGCTGCTGACCGGCTTCGACGCGCCTATCGAGGGGGTGATGTACCTAGACCGCTCGATTCGCGAAGCGGAGCTGCTGCAGGCCATCGCCCGGGTTAACCGCACCGGCCACGGCAAGACTCACGGCATCGTGGTGGACTACTTCGGAGTAGCCAACCATCTCAAGGAGGCCTTGGCCGCCTACAGCGATGAGGACATCGACGGCGCACTGATGAGCCTCAAGGACGAGATCCCGCTGCTGCGTGACCGTCACCTGCGCGTCATCGACGTGCTGCGCGGCCAGGGCGTGGACAGCCTGGACGATACTGAAGAAGCGGTACAAGCGCTGGCGGACGAGCGGTTGCGCGCCGAGTTCGTGGTCAAGCTCAAGGAATTCAATCGCACCCTGGATGATGTGCTGCCACGCCCCGAGGGGCTGGAGTTCGTCAACGACGCCAAGCAGCTCGCCTATCTCCACGCCCTGGCGCGTAATCGCTACAAGGATACTCCGGAGCTCGGCCGCGACATCGGCAAAAAGGTGCGCAAGCTCATTGATGACTATGTGATTTCATTGGGCATCGACCCGCGGATTCCCCCCGTGCAGCTCACCGACGCCGAGTTCGATGCGCACATCGGCCGCCAGGTCGGTGATCGCGCCAAGGCCTCTGAGATGGAGCACGCCATCCGCTCCCATGTGCGCAAGCACCTGGACGAGGACCCGGTGAAGTACGGCCGGCTGAGCGAGCGACTGGCCGACCTGCTTCAGCAGCTCGATGGCCAGTGGGACGAGCAGGTGAAGGCCCTGCGGGGGCTGATTCAGCAGTTGCGCGACGGGGCACGGGTAGAAGGGGAAGACGTTCCCGACATGCCGGCCCACGCCGAGCCCTTCTGGCGCGAGCTGATGGTGAGCGCTGGCTTCGAGGTGAACCAGATGGACGACGGCACCGCTCGCCAGCTGCTGGCGACTACAGAGGAACTGGTAATGCTGATCCAGGAGGAAATCTCGATCCCCGACTTCTGGAAACCCTCGCACATTCCGGACCAGGAGCGCCTCAAGCAGCACCTGTTCACGCGGTTGATGATGGGTGGTCTGGTGCCGACGAGTGAGGTTGAGGCCGTCGCCGAGCGGCTCTTTGACCTGGCGCGAAGTAACCAGGCGAAGTTGGTGGATGCATGACACGGCTGGACGTGGGCGACCTCATCTTTGAGGTGCGCGAGAGCCGCCGGCGCAAGACGCTGGAGATCACGGTAGACCGTGAAGGGGAGTTGATTATCGCGGCACCCAGCGATACCGATGAGCAGTTGCTACGCGATTTCGTGGTCGAGAAGCGATACTGGATCTACCAGAAGCTGGCGCAGAAGGCCGAGAGCCGCCGCCAGCTACCGCGCAAGGAGTACGTCAACGGCGAAGGGTTTCTCTATCTGGGGCGCAGCTATCGGCTCAAGCGAGTTCCCAAAGACGCCCAAGACGTGCCGCTCAAGCTCGCCGCCGGCCGCTTCCAGCTGCGCGAGGATGCACTGGTTGATGCCCGCGAGCACTTCATCCGCTGGTACACACTCCGCGCAACCGACTGGCTGGTTGGAAAAGTGAAGGAGCACGCCCGGCGCATGCAGGTCGAGCCCGCCGGGGTGAAGGTGCAAGATCTCGGTTATCGCTGGGGCTCCTGCGGCAAGGGCTGCCGGGTCTATTTTCACTGGAAGACTATCTTGCTGCCGCGCCATATCGCCGAGTACATCGTCGTCCATGAGTTGATCCACCTGCACGAACCCCACCACACCCCGGCTTTCTGGCGCCGCTTGGAGCGTACCATGCCGGACTATGAGCAGCGCAAGAGCTGGCTCGCCCGGCATGGCATCGAGGTGGAGGGAATTTAAAAACAATTAACTTTGTTAGTTCATCCGAATAAGCTTCATTCAAGTTTGAAAACTGGCAATTGAATGAAATAGGCAGGTCTGCAAGATTACGGCGCTTCTAATACAACAGAATGTGTTGATGACTCTGTTGAGATTGGGTAATGGGCGTAGATAGGGTGGCAATGTAGGAGTGGTGTAAAAACAACACCTCTAGCTTTAAAAAACTGTGGTCACAGGTGCCATAAACGATACCTCTTCACCTAAAAAACTGCCCCAATGGTGTATAAACGATACCTCTGAACTTCCACAGGTGTCATTTATACACCTGTGGAAATTTTACACATAGCACTGATTTTCCCATTCATTTGTGGGCCCAAGGTAGTTCCACGGCATCCAGGTGAGGCGCCAAGTCCGCGTCTTTGATTGTGCTCGTGAGCAGAACAGACTTTCGTCCACCATGACAATGAATCCTGCTTCCTGTAGTTCCTTGAAGGCGCGCATAGCTATTTTGCGCGAGCAGGGGATTGTTTGCTCTGCCTCGCGGACACCGAATCCTATAGCCCTGTCTGGCCTCCAATGGGAATGCAGTTGATGCAGCAATGCCTTTGCTTGAGGAGATATCTTCTTATAAGCATCGGACTTTAACAGGCGTCTCTGGATCGTAACAACGCCTCCCCTGCTATCGAAGGGCAGGCTATTTTTTCTCTTGGCCATGCCGTCTAAATTCCTATAAAGGGACAGGCTGGCCGGTGGCGCTTACACGCTCTACAATGACCATGCACTGACCAAATGACAGAAAGCTTTAGCCCTGCCCAAGCGGGGCTTTTTCTTGCGAATCGTTAGTGGCTTCCACGTTGTGCAGATACTCGCGAATCTTGGCTTTGTCATCCGATGTAGCATGGTAGCGGCATATCTACTTTTGATGCCATCGCTGGTCACGAACGGTACGTATTCACATGGCACTTCCAGCTTCACTTTCTCTCTTAGTACGCCGATGTAATGGGGCGAGTTGCTGGATGGTGCTAGTTTGTCGCATTCTTCACGTGTGCGCGGGGCGCTCAGCAATGCCAGCATCAGTCGGAAAGCGCGCGGGCAAACCGTATGTTTAGTCATGGGCAGCCCCTTTCTTGATGTGCAAGGTGAACAGCCAGCACGCTAGGCGCTTGCAGGCGGTTTCGAGGCTAAAGATGTGGAATTGAGCGCTTGTTGCAAACATCCAGCGAGTTACCACACCAAACCCTAGAGTGAGTAGGTGAAGGTTCATTTCAAATCCTCGCTGGTGTTGGTGCGGGTGTTGGCTTCTAGCCAAGCGAGTACATCATCGGCACGGTAGCGAACGGCGCGGCCTACCTTGATAAAGCGAGGGCCGGTGCCATCCCAGCGGGAGCGCTCACACCAGGCGACGGACTTGCCGAGATATGTGGCAACCTGCTTTTGATCCAGCAGGGTTGGGAAGGAAGCAGTAGTATTCATGAAAAAGCCCCATGTCGTTTGAACACAGGGCTATGATGCATAGGTCACAGAGCTATCTCATTGCAATTGCAGAGCCGGTTTTTGCAATTGCAATTTCAGGCTTATGGATGGGAATTTTTTCTAGCTTCCTTAAGTGCTTTATTTGCAGCTGAAAACAGATCCCCCAGATTTCTCGGGCTCAGGCCTCTCACATAGCCATCATCACCGTCTTTAATACTCTCGATTATGCCGGCTTGGTTGTAGCGTGGATTTTGACTCGCTTTCAGTAAGTTTAGCAGGACTGCAATCGTCAGTAAGAGCGACGGCTTTTCCTGCTGCGAGGGGGCCTCGCTGACAGCATTGCTCAGCTTTTTTCGCACCCAATCTGCCATATCGAACGGGTCGATATATTCGCTGATTCCTTCTTGATTCAAGAATTCTTCCAGCTGCCACAGCTTGCAGGGGAATTCGACGCATGGCTTGGTAGGGTCTCCCTCAGGATGCTCTAAAAATTCCTCCTCTTCATCCGTCTCGCTCGGAAGAGTTACGCCCTCTAGCCTCTGAAAATCAACATAGATTCCACGAATGCAAATGAAGTGCCTTGTCGGTATCTCCCAGGCATCCACTTTTTCCTTCCGGTCCAGCAATTTCCTTTTCTGATGCTCCCCTAAACTCGTGCCAAATAACTTCTTTGCATCCGTGTACGTGACTTGTAAACCTGCAAGTTGCGGATCCATGCGCTACTCCTGACGCACTCCATGTAAAGGATAGCTGGCAGATGTGGTGGAGTTGCCACGATTTCAGGAGCGACCCTAGCCAGCCAATACGGTGCGGCATTAGCCGCGTAGCTGTACTACCTTGGCACCTCGCTGGGCATGGCTATGGCTCAAAATGAAGGTTTCGATGCGCTGCATGGGGTCGCGCAGCCGCTCTGGCGTCACCTGCACATAGCCTGCGGTTACGTCGCTGGCGCTGGTACGATGATTCAAGGCCTGTTTGATGGCGTAAGCACTCAGCCCCATGGATTCGGCGATAGTGGCGAAGGTCCGGCGTAGGTCGTGGCAGGTAGCATGCATGTCGGTGTGCTCTTCGATACGCGCTAAGGCGTAGCGCAGATTGTGCAACCGGTGACCGGCTTTGTTGCTGAACACATACTCGGCGCCGGATTCGTCACGGCGACGCTTCAACAAGGCGCCTAAGTAATCGCCTACCGGCAGGGTGTGGTCGTCGTGGTTCTTGGAATCGCGAATAGTTAAAGTGCGACCCTCCATGTCCACATCCTCCCAGCGCAGCCCCTTGGCTTCGTTTAGGCGTAGTCCGGTCAGCAACACCAGCAACAGGAAGTCTCGCTGCATGGCACCGTTCTTGAGCTTCTGATGATGTCTGCCGGTGCCGGGTGCGTAGTCTGGCATTTCGTCTAGGGTGGACACGGCATCTAGCCAGGTGCCCAGCTTGTGCGGTGGGATGAAGGTGCGGCGGCGCTTGATAGTGTTCCATGCCTTGCGGTGGCTTAGAGTATCCACCGGGTTGGCGTCCAGGAGGGTGAAGCCTTCTGCCTTGGCTTCGTGCATGACATGGTTCAACACGGCGCGCAGGTAGCGCATGGCCAGGTTAGCGCGAGCCTCGCTGGAGGCGCTCAGCTTCTTATGGCGCCCCTTCACCATGGCGGGAGTGATGTCTTGCACAGGGCGACGCTTCCAATCCTCTATCCCCTTGAAGGCCCTCTCCATATCGTAGCGGGTCGAGTCTTTCAGCTTGCGCTCTACCAGATACGAGTCGATGGCGGCAGCAAGTGTCCATTGTTTCTCAGCTGCTTCGCGAAGTGACTTAGCCTCAGCGGCGGCGCGCTCAGCTTGGGGGTCTTCACCACGGCTTAACTTGCCCACGTACTCTCGTGCCAGCTTTTGCGCTTGTTTGGGGGTGATGTCGCCGTAGCGGCCAAGGCTCGGCTTGCGGGTTTTGCCAGCCCACCGATATTGGAAAAAGAAGGTGCGCTTTCCAGTAGGAGTTATGCGGATGCCGAAACCAGGCGGATCGGTGAAGAAGTGCAAAGCAGCCGTTTGTGCTGGAATTTCCAGCGCCTCAATAACTGTTTTGATGGCGTTTAGGCCAGTCGCCATGAGTAATCACCTCGACGCATTTGGAAGCACATAGGAAGCAGGTTACTTCAAATGAGCGCAAACGACAAAGGAATTGTTGGGCGAGTTAGTTATTGATATTAAAAGGTATGCTGTGCTTCCTCAAGTCCTATAAAATGGCGTAAAAGATAATTATAAGGACTCATAATCCCTTACTTGAAAAAGCAAGAATGGTGGGCCCAGTAGGACTTGAACCTACGACCAAGGTATTATGAGTTAGCTACTATAACAATAAGTTACTGACAAATAAAGGAAAGCAGCCGTAATTTAGAAAAAGGTACAGCTGTTTAGAATCAGTAGTTTAGCGTAATTAGAGGATAGCATGCGAAGCATGTGTGTGTACCGATAGCGTACCTTAGAGGAGGCTATCGGTACACCCATATAACTTCCTAGGCCAGCCTGATCAGGATCGCGTAAAGCTCTATCTCACTCTCTCCCATATCAACGCATGTAAGTCATTAGTCGCTCGAAACGCTGATCAGCTTCTAACTCGGGCGCGGCTATGAGGAGCGATTCAAGGCAAGCTCTAAGGTCTCTTGATGACCACTGTGCTGGGTCACCTATCACCAGACTCAGGAAGTCTAGCGCCTCCTCCGGGAACTTAGCGCAAAGTTCAGTCTCATGAAGCTTATGCACTAAATAGATAGGATGCGGCAGCGGTTGCAGCCAAGCCCTGAGAAGCCCCAAAGCCTCCGGGAAAGCATCTTGAGCCACAATACACAAGCGACCAAGGCTTTCGGCAATAGCGGAAGAGATATTATCTCGGGTCTTAGGCCAGATGGAGTGAAGATACGGTACAACCCGGTTAGCCCAGTAATCCGAACGCTGTTCTCCCGCTCCCTCCAATGCTCTCACTAGGGCACGCGCTGAGTCGTGTAATCCATCTTGAGGCAGCGCGCGGGTAGCAGTAGCAAGTTCAGAAATTGTAAATGTATCACTCGGGTCAAGGGCCGCAAACGTCAGCAGCGATGCGTATTGGCCATCGTGCTTAGTCAATACTCCATAGTGACGCGCAGTATCGAGAAACGCCGGCTTGAGTACTTCCATCAAAGGTCGGTATAGGCGCGGGGACCACAAAAACCCCTCCCAAGCAGCAAGCGCTTCGGCTTCTGAACGTTGCCAGTCGAACAGCGGTAAAAGATGTTGCGTCGTCCACTTTCTGTCCACACGAAACAGTGCAATTACATGGGCTGCAAGTAAAACACGGCCATGCCTAAACTTATCGAGCTGCATATCACAAAGATCAGTAAATGTAGACTTGATCTCTGATGGCAGACCCTGTTCATCCTCTAACGATCTACGATACCACCAACGCAATAGCGCTTCCGTAACATGACCTACAGGATGATTAATAGCTCTCATAACGGGTTCGTCTGTATCGACCCCGCCTTGATGTTCTTGCGCCAGCATACGTCGAGATAGAGTGAAGAAGAGTACTTCATGGTCTACGAATGTCTTAGCGACAGACTGAAGCCACCTACTGACACTATGGGAGAGTGTTTGTAGAAATTCAGATGACGAGTGCGCAAGCAGTACACCCAAATAACGCCAAGAGCGTTTAGCAAGCCTTTCTTCTGACCATGATTGCAACGCCTCTCTCCACCGATCGACCGGCCAAATATCTTCTTTGGCTAAGGTGTATAAAGAGCAAGCGGTAGTGGCAAAATTGTCAAGACAGCGCTGCTGCCAGTCATCTTTCTGCCAGTGGTCAGAAGTCGGATGCTGTTTGAGCCATTCGACTAATTCACGGCGCCGACTTGGTGTGGCAACAAATTTAATCCACTCATCGCCATCGCCCATCCAGTAAGGAAACTCCTCACGCTGATCTGCCGCCAATTGCCATTCTGGGTACTGTGCCGATAATACCGCAAGCCTATCCGTACCAGCTGCACCCAATTTCACATCAGTCTCATCAATTTTTGCCAGACGCAGCCAACACTCTCTATCTACTATACGAGTCCAATGCTCGGGCTCAATGTCATCTTTGAACATTTCTCTAGGTGGCCCAATGAGGATTGCCTGCTCAAGCTCAGCAAGCAGCGACACATCAATCTGTGGAGCAAGGTTGACCAATAGCTGCATGGCCTCTCGTTGGGTTTCAATTGACCAAAGCCACCAACAGTCATCTGACAACAGCCAGTCAATAGCTTGCCGATGGGATATTATATTCCCCTCCCCAGCGGCAAAAAAAGCAAGGCGGCGGAACAGCGGATAAGGCACATACCACCATGATTGCGCCGCGAGTGCTGCCCGCTCAGGTGACTTAGCCGCCGAGGCTTGCCAAGCATCTCGGGTAAGCTCGACCAATGCTGTCCAGTCGTGTAAGTCGCGGTTCTGTGGGTGTTCACTGATTGAGGGCTGATGTATGTATGAATGATCACTCAGGTTATCGGCGTTACCGAGCTCACGCATCAAATCTAGCACGTCGCGTAATAAAGCACTGAAGTCAGGCAATAACTCCGGCAACGCCATCACCCACAGTTCGTCTCTAGACAGCTCCTCCAAGCTAGAATGAACGTGATCACTCGACAGTACGATCTCCCATTCCACCAATTCCTTAATGTGTTCTGCCTCTGAACTTTCTGGCTTGTTAGCGAACCAGCGAAGTGGTTCGCTTAAAGACACCCGCGGTGTCAGTATCTCACGCAGCTCCATGCGCAAGGTTGCTGTGAGCCCATCGCGTCTGAATCGGTCTCGCCACGTGTATAAGTCAAAGTCCGGTAGCCATGATTTGACACGACCTGTCAGTAGCAGGCGCCACAATGTGCGCATGAGTGGGCTGGGAATGGCTCTAGGTGCGCTCTCATGAATGCACATCAATTCGGCGCTATGCCCCTCGCGCTCAAGTTTGGCTAACTCATCCAGACGGTGTTCGATCAGACTGATGAGTTGGCCATGCAACTGACCTCCACTTTTAACTAACCACAGCAACATTGCTGGATCATCGAGATGCCGGATCAGCCATCGTGCTATATGGCGCATCACCTCGTCCCAGCTGCTCCCCCGTACACCAGAATCGACGAGACACATCGCGGGCGCCATGGAATAAGGAGCTGGCCTGCGGGTTAGGCTTAAAACAAGCTTTTCATCCACAGGCATCGTCGGTGAAACCCCGAAACGGCTAAGGTCTGAGTGGTCATAGCACTCCTCACTTAAAGGCTTCAGCCAGTCCAGTGACGGTACTGGATCAAGCTCGGCAAAGCGCTTGGCTGGCAGACCGCCGGGATCACTCAGTGCCCACAAAAGGCGGCCTACGAAGTCGTCCTGCCGGGTGCTCGCCAATGGCCGCCCCATGGCCGACTCAATAACTATCCGCTCCTTTCCACGCACCCCATCTCGGTAAGTTTCGGCCCAGGCGCACAAGGTTTTATGCAGATAGGCATGACGATTGTGCTCTCGGTAGAGGACAGGCGTGACGTTTTTTGCTCTCCACTCATTGGCCCGCTGATCTTCCTTGCCCTTAGAGTAACTGCCGAACGCGAACATCTCAGGAGGCGACTCACCAAGTAAACGGTCAGCGGCCAGCGCATCCATCATGTAGCGTAGCACTGGGTCGTTAATGCTATAGCCGACGAAGCAAACGGTGTAGTTACGAAACAACTCACTGACGAAACGAGCCGCCCAACGCTCGGTAAGATAAGCCAGTCCGAAATCACCACTGGAAACGACTAGCCGATCCAACTCGCTTGCAGTAGGTACATCGCTCAGCAAACCATGCAAATACACTAGCCCATCCCAGCGGCTCTTCGGTACTGGCAACAGTGGGGCCTTAAACCTTTCAACCGACAGCGACTTTGCGGCAATCACTTCTTCAAACAAGCGGTCGAAGTTGGTAGTGATAAGCCTGGTTTGGCCGTTACGGCACTTAGCCAAGCTTAATACCGCCTCATGGGTTGCTGTGGCTTTCGCAGAACTCAAATCTGGAGTAAGGATACTTGCTAGAGCCCTGCGCACGACCTCTCGCCCACCGACAATATCTGCTTCTAGCAGACCGATGGCAGTGTCGAACTGCCCTACTTTTATTGCCGCTTGTTGCACTGCATTGGGTGTAACTGCAAGTGCCATGTACAACTTCTGGACTAGCCCTGAAAAGCCAGGCAAACGAGCAGGATATGAGATGCCTGCGCCGCAAAAAAACACCACGCGCCCATCTTCATGCGCTTGTAATAAGCGCTCAGGAATATCGGGGCCCTCACGTATAAACTGCATCCGCCCTCCATAGTTTTAATTACTAACAATAAGATGATTGTGTACTAAATTCAGGTCAAGCTTCAGAAGTTTCCTTGAAGGCAACAACTTTGAACTAGTTGAGGCGGAGTCGAGTGCCATAGAAATGTGATTATCACAGATGTGTCAAAAAATCCTCTATCATCCTCGCCCAAGCCACTCAATGAAGCTCGACAACAGTGAAGTGTCACTGGTCTGCGTAATTAATAGGGTTATAGTTGCAACAATCATCGATCCAGCAGCAACAAAAAGTGCAACTCTTCCAGTCCAGGCTGCGTCAGCACTTGCACCCAATGCTGCAACTGTTGATAAAACAGTACGGTAGGACTCATCTTGTTCAATGAGTTGTTGAAAACCTTTTTCACGATCTTTATTGAACGACTCGATCAAATTAAATGGCTCAAATTTTTTTCTCTTAAGAATTGAAGGAACAGCCTGCACTTCAATATTCAGATACCAGCGCTTGTTTGAAAGATGACGACTATCACGAGCTACAGCTGGTAAATCAAGCCCAGACTCCAAAATCTCTAAACTGAGCCTGCGAGCTTTTCGGGCTTTAAAGCGCCTATGCCGAGTACTAGCCAAATCACGTGATAATGCATAGAAAGCTATTTGTTCCGATATGTAGGCTTTTACGGCAAGGTGTAAGAGAAATGCACCTGCAGCATCTCCTAATATATGTCCGATACCCTTGGCAGTATAAGAGTTATCATCGCAACTTGAGCGCTTATTCTCATTTATAACTCTTTGATACTCGCCAGCTATAGACCAGCAATTCTTGATAGGCTCATGAGGCCCATTTCTTCCATAGGAGGGAATTAGAGTTGTTCCTTTCATTTGAGGAGATATATATTTCTCAAGCTCCCAATGTCCCATTCCTAATGCTCTCATTGCATGACGCATACTACTTGAATCGCCTTCCAATAGCGGATCAAAGCCCTCAAATAGGTTTAGATCAAGTACTGGGTGCTGGTTGCCGCGTGATGCAAAAAAGCCAGGGGACAGCCTAGAAGCCCAAATCCTTGCTAAATCGTGAATTCGCAGACGCTCATGTTGAGTCGCTTCAATTGCAGCAAAGTATCGACCAGCCAGCCTTGGACGGCGAAATCCCGTCCAAGTTAATGTTGGTTCATGCGAGCCTCGCCAAACGCGATCAAGGTTTGATGCTCCGGCATCACTCAATTGGAAGAAAGTAACAACCGCAGTAACGCTGGTTCCCAACTGTATAGCGGTAATTTTTATATATTCGAACTCTTCTGGCAGATTTTCGTGTTTTATGGCTGGTAGAAGATATTTTGAATTGGCACGAGAGATTGTTCCGATCAATGACCAAGCAAAGCCTCGTCCCTCACGTGCACGTCTTACCTGCTGAGATGCAGTCTCATCAGTTGCTTGAAATGGTGACCGATTCAAACCATTTTTTTGAAAAGAACGCTCTAAAGATTTAAACTGACTAGGTGGAAATAACTCGACTGTCCAAACTCCGCACTGCTTGAGCTCCATTTCTTCCGGAATAATCAAGTTATCCATTGGATCATCTAGCGGTTCTCTCTTACTACGCTCATACTCGTTGAACACACTAAAGAAGTTAATTCCGCGAACTAAAAGACGTCTCAGTACAGGCGGCAAAATACGAGGGCGCCATGACTTTAACCACGATTCTAGTAGCTTGACCGGAATATCGTACCATCGCCATCCTGCTCCTACCTCGGGCACTAGCTTGAATAAGCGATTAGTTTTTTCTCTAATATTTTTGTTGACTGGCTCAGTCGTTTGTTCTGTTGATTTCTCTGCATCTTCATTATTTTGAGTCATATTGGGCCATGAATCGCTTATGGTTCAAGCTTTAAGCATCTGATTGACGAGGTTTTAATTGATTCTAACCAGACACTAGATTGACGCCAATCTTGCTATTACGCTGCAACCATGACGCGCATTTCCACATGCAACCCGGCAGCGGCAGCCATGTTCACTAGAGCGTCTAGGCCAAACAAAGAGATCTTGCCACGCATTAGGTCGGAAACACGCGGTTGAGTGACGCCAAACAGTTTTGCCGCTTGTGACTGGTTCAAACCAGTACGGTCGATGTGATCTTTAAGAGCCATCATCAACGTTGCACGTAACTTCATATTTTCAGCTTCCGCTGGCGTGTCTTCAATGGCGTCCCAAACACTTGCAAAGCGCTCATTGCTCATCGTTTATACTCCTGCGCTAATACCCGGTAACGTTTTTCAGCCAAATCTAGGTCACGCTTGCTGGTCTTCTGTGTTTTCTTTTGGAAGCAGTGCAGTACATAAATTACATCAGCGAATTTGGCCACGTAAATGACCCGAAATGCACCGGCAACATCTCTAACCCGTATTTCCTTTACGCCCTGCCCAACGGATGGCATAAACTTCCAGTCGTCAGGATCTCGACCGTGCTGGACTTGGTCTAGCTGGTAACCTGCCTCATTCCGAGCCGAGGCTGGAAAGGTACGCAGATCATCCAGAGAGCTTCCCAAGAATTCTATAGGCTTAGGTGCTTTGGGCTCTATCATGCTTTGAATATACAATATTTTATATAACTGTACAATTCCTTTTACCTGAACGGATTACTGTGTAGATGTCTACCCCGATCCTCACCAGGATCGCCCTAATGGCAGACAAATATGGGGTACCCTTCGGTATAGAGCAGCACGAGGGAATGGCGAGCATGTTGGTCAAGCTCAAGGGCAAAGCCATCATCAGTCTCAACGACCTCCCAGACATCCGCAAGATCTTCTCTGGCTACCATATAGAGACCACCGACATCCGCTACACCGTCGGCGGCGGCAAAAGCTCAGATTCCAAAGAGGTGCTGATCTTTAGTTGAAAATGTCAGCCGAGCCAACGGGGTTGTTTTGATTAAAAAAATGAGAGGTGAGTTTGATTATGACGGGTATTGGTGAAGCAGTAGCAGCCGTAAAAAGCGCGTACGTTCTTGCTCGGTCGGCAAAGGATATAACTGACAAGGTAAGTGAATGAGGTTCTGGATGCTCTTGGTAAGGCTCAATCAGCCTTGCTGGAACTACAGCAGCAGCACTTCGAGCTAATGAACGAAAACAGGAAACTTAAGGACAAGCTAAAGAAAGAGGAGCGTTTCGATGACTATGTGCTTCGCGAAACCCCAGTAGGAGGTAGGTATATCCTAGAATTACGCTCTGAGTGTATTACTCCAGACAGACCAGCCCATGCAATATGCCCTCTGTGTAGAGAGGACGGTAGACTCATCGTTATGAGCAAAAATGACACCCATCATTCCTGCTCAAAATGCCGATTTTCGGCATTACACTCCAGAAGTCAGAATAAGAGTTTAGAAGAACTAGGTAATGAGTTGGGTTAATGCCAAATATTTTGCGAAAATCTGCCCAAAAGTATTAGCTATGCTGTGAAAAATGCAGCGCGCGCTTACAAATTTCTAGGGCGTGGACACTTGCGGATAAAAGGTACAGTGGGAAAGGTCAAGTAAGTCTTTGAATTAATGGTGGGCCCAGTAGGACTTGAACCTACGACCAAGGGATTATGAGTCCCTTGGTTCTCTGTGGTACTAAGCTGCGTGATTTCCCCTTTCTCCGCGTTTATGTCTCGTATGCTCGCGCTTGATGGCTTATCGACAGTTGATGGGCGCGTATGATATTGGTCTTTAATTGTTTATTTATAGCGTTGTTAAGCAAGCCACTTTGAAGCCACAAGTGTGGCGGTCAATACCAGCTCAAGCTATGTCTCCCGTACGTACCAGTACGACGTTGAATTACCCTCTTCCCATGCTAATGAATTAAGTGTTAGTGCGAAGCAAGCTCATTGAAAAAATCGGGGTTGTCCTGAATCGTAGCCAGTACCTTCGCGGCGAGCCCCGTCGGGTTACGGCGCTTGGTTTCCCAGCTTTTAATGGTGTCCACGCTGGTTCCCATAGCCTCGGCAAACTCAGCCTGAGAGACGTGTAGCTGGGCGCGGATAGCTTTTACATCAGCCACCTCATGGCGCGTGAGGCGGCTGGCCTTCGCTTTGCCTTGTTTGATCTCAACGGCTTCCTGCAGTGATGATTGCAGTTCGTCAAAAATGCTCATTCGGAAACCTCCTCCTTCAGTTGGTGGGTCAGTGTTTTCAGAGCGGCCTTTTCAGCGGGCGTTAAGCTGTCCTTCACGTTCTTGGGGTAGGCCAGTATCAGGTAGATTTTTTCTGCCGTTGCCAAAAAGTAAATAAACCGAGCGCCGCCGCTTTTGCACGACACTACCCAACCCACCAGCGCCAACCCGCAGCACAAAGCATACCCATTGCAATTGATACCAACGGATTCCTCATCACTACCGCCACCGTACCCGCCGCAATGGCCGCGAGCCGAACGCCGCCGTCACCATGCACGATGATGGGCGTAATAACGGCAATCAGGACTGAGCTAGACATGGCATCGACGAATCGCCTAACGCGTGGGCCTAGCGGCACACGTGACATGATTAGCAGCCCCAGCACTCTGGAGCCATAAGCAATTACCACCATTAGGGTGATGGCTATCAACGACTGCCATACGGGCGATGGGATCATGAGGCGCTTTCCCTGAGCCAGCGTCCAGGCAACAATACGGCCACCACGCCACCGGTAATGGCGCCTACCATCACATGTAGGTAAGGCGGCAACCACCAGTACGCCATCAGTGCACTCGCCGCTGCTGCCAGCCAGGGTAGGGCCATTGCCGCTCTTGGGTTGCCACCGACAACAATCATCAGCAGAAAGCACAGCATGATCACATCAAGGCCGAAACGTTCAGGCTCGGTAATGCCTCCACCAAAGGCTAGCCCTACCGCCGTGCCGACGACCCAGGCGCCCCACAATGCTATCCCGCCACCTAGAAGAATGCCCAGGTTTCGCTCGCCGCGTTGATACTCTCCCAGCGCCATTGCCCAGTTGGAGTCGGTTAGCAGAATCACCATAGCGAATTGCTGGCGTTGAGGTAACGCCTTGAGCCAGGGGTAGAGCGCCGCACTCATCAGCATATGCCGGGTATGAATCGCGAGTGTGACCGCTGCCAGAGCAAGCAGTGGCAGAGGCGAATGCCACATCTCTAGGGCAGCAAATTGGGATGGAGCCGCGAAGACAAACAGGCTCATTAGCATCGCTTCCCAGCCAGCCAACCCTTGGTGCACGGCGGCTACGCCAAACGCCAATCCAAAAGCGATGGTAAAAACCGCCAAAGGCAGCATCATGCGAATCCCTCGCCAGGTGCCCTCAATATCAAGACGAGTAGGATTTTCTTTTATTTTCATTACTTAACCTTTCTACGCGAAGCAGGTTGTATCAAAAACAAACAGACCTGCTTGTTTTTTTATTCTTTGAAGTCTAGATTGAATTATGTACGCGCGCCACATTGGGTGACGTGTCAATAACATGAAGCAATACAACAGAAAAAAACAGCCGATTAAATCGGCCCGGGAAACTATATGAAATTCACTCGTAATACGCTAAAACTCGCCGTTGGAGCGCTGGTCTTGCCTGTCGTTGCTTCTTCGGCCCATGCCGCAACTTCCTTTATTGCTAATTCGTTCTACGACCAACAACATCCCCACTCCCGTTACGGTTACATCGAGTGGGCCGAAATGGTCAAGGAGCTCTCGAACGGTGAACTACAACCCGAAGTTTATACTGGCACCGTGCTGCTGGCACCGCGGGCTAACCTGCAGGGCATCCAAGATAATATTGTTCAGGTTGCTCACCATGCGGCTATCTACACGCCTTCTGAAATGCCGGTCGCGAATGCCGTGCAGGAGTTGGGGTTTAACTATGATGACCCATTGGTTGCCATTCTGGCGGTGACCGACTTCAGCCTGAATAATCCCACTCAGTTGGCCGAGTGGGAAGAGCTGGATATTGTCTACCTGGGTGCCTATAGCACGCCTTCCTATGTGCTGTTCTGCCGCGAGCCCGTCCGCAATCTTGACGAGCTACGCGGTAAGCGTATT
The DNA here is from genome assembly GCF_020595105.1 of Halomonas sp. FeN2. Lineage (NCBI taxonomy): Bacteria > Pseudomonadati > Pseudomonadota > Gammaproteobacteria > Oceanospirillales > Halomonadaceae > Halomonas > Halomonas sp. FeN2. The sequence continues at coordinate 1,084,844 of NZ_CP074200.1, read as the reverse complement.
CGTACCGCAGGCTCGACTGTTTCTGCCTGGGTCGAACAAGCGGGTGGAACACCGGTTAATGTGCCTTCCAGTGAGATGTACAGCGGCCTTGATCGGGGGTCATTAGATTGTGCAACGAATGCGCCTAATGACTTGATCGATCGGTCTCTTTGGGAAGTCGCTGAGTACACGACGCTTCTGCCCACCGGCATGTATTGGTCTGGGCCTCAGTGGGGCTTCAATTCGGGCTTCTGGGCTAGCCTCAGCGATGAAGAGCGCGATGTCTTTAAAGAAGCGACGGCCAACGCAATGACACGCATGATCGTCCAGTTCCTCAACGCTTCTGAAAGCGCACTGGAAGAAGCCGCTGCCCATGGCAACAACATCTACCAGCCAGAAGAGGATCTGATGGCGTCTGTAGAGACTTTCCGCGATGAGGCCTTGGCCAATGTCTACGATAAGGCCCGTGGTGAGTACGGTGTTGAAGACCCTGAAGCGCTGATTGATGATTTTATCGCGACTTACGAAAAGTGGGATGCCTTGATCAGCGAAGTTGATCGCGAAGACGAAGAGGCGCTGGCCGAGCTGGCCATGGAAGAGATCTACAATAAGCTTCCTGCTGACTACGGAATCTATTAATACGGCAACACTGAGGCCGCCTCATTGAGGCGGCCTAGGCCAAATAAGGGTTCGCTATGACGAAGCGACAGAATCAAGAAGAACGCTCACGCCAAACCCAGGCTCGGGTCACGCAAGCAACTATCGAGTGCATTCTCGAGAAGGGCATTCGTGCCACTTCAACCGTGGATGTCGCACGTCTAGCGGGCGTTTCCCGTGGCGCTTTAGTTCACCACTATCCTTCCAAGACATTATTGATGCAGGCGGCGCTTGAGGACTTGCTAAGCCGCGAAGTCGAAAGCGTAAGGGATATGGCCACGCAAGTTAAGGTGGGTGAACTCAACTTTGATAACTTGCTACAGGCACTCCATGAGCACTTTAAGGGTGACCTTTATATGGTGACTCTAGAATACCTCACTAATGCACGTACCGATCCCGACATCATGAAAGTGCTTGTGACCCTGGGGTCGAAGTTCAATGACTCTTTGGAGCAGATCTGGGAGCAGTTGGTTGCCAGCGCCAATCACACGTCACATCAGAATCGAGTCGCCCTGAATGCCACTTTGTGCATGATGCGAGGTATGGGGGCACAAAGCATCTGGCGTGATGACCCAGAACTCTACCGCGATATGCTGCTGTTCTGGAAAGAGACGCTTCTGGAACTGGGTTTTTCTGCCTCAGATGCGAAGAGGGGGCAGCTCGTATGATCGCCAAACACGTCGAGTCGCTGAGCCAATGGGTCGCCAAAAGCGCCATGGTGCTTGCGACGCTATTTCTAGTGCTTATGGCGCTGCATGTCTCACTTGATGTAGGGCTGCGCTACTTATTCGGAAAGTCATTTACCGGCACCCTGGAGTTTGTCTCTTTTTACTACATGGTCGCCGTTGTCTTTCTGCCGCTTGCTTATGTGGAACTTCAGCGGGAACACATCAGCGTGGATGTGCTGGTGGGAAGGCTTCCGTCTAGCGTCCAACTGGTGCTTTACCTTTTCGCCTGCGCCCTTGGGCTCCTCTATTTCGGCATGCTCTGTTACCAGAGCTATCTAGATGCAGTGCGCGCTACGGTTCGAATGGAAACGGCCATGGCCAACTTCACCTTCTATCTATGGCCCAGTCGCTGGGCGTTACCAGTTGGCTTCGCGGCTATGTGCCTGGCCATCCTCGCCAACATGATTAAGGCGCTGCAACAACGCCAAGCCCTGTAGGAGTTTCCTAATGAGTAATATCGAGATAGGCGTGGCAGGCATTGCCATCGCCTTGGCCCTGATCGCCCTGCGCGTGCCAATCGGCGTTGCACTAGGTTTGGTGTCGATCATCGGCATTGGTGAAATGACCAGTATGCGCGTGGCCTGGGGGATGATTTCGGCCACTCCATTCGACTTTGCAGGTACCTGGGAGCTGACTGCTGCACCTATGTTCCTGTTCATGGGCTATTTGTGTACCAGCACCAATATGACCCAAGGCCTGTTTCATGCCATGCGCCTTTATCTGGCGCGCCTTCCTGGCGGTCTGGCTGTTTCCAGTGTTATGGCCTCTGCCTTCTTTGCCGCCGCCTCGGGTTCAAGCGTCGCAACATCGGCGGCCATGTCGCGTATTGCCGTGCCTGAAATGCTCAAGCATAACTACGACAAGGGGCTGGCCACCGGTACCGTCGCCGCATCGGGAACACTCGGCTCGCTGATCCCCCCAAGCGTTCTGCTGGTGCTCTATGGCGTTTATGCCCAGGTGTCGGTGGGTCAACTGTTTATGGCGGGATTCATCCCCGGTGTGCTTTCCGCGCTGCTTTACATCGCCATGATTATGGTGCGAACCAAGCTTAACCCCAGCCTGGCGGGCAATACTGATGTGCGCTCTAGCTGGGGCGAAAAATGGGATGCCTTTAAGCATATCTGGCCGTTGCCGCTGCTGATCGGCTCCGTGCTTGGCGGGATTTTTATGGGTATTTTCTCGCCTACCGAGGCGGGGGCTGTGGGTACAACCATAGCTGCTCTGATCGCCTTTGCGCGGCGCACGCTAACCTTGGCGGCCATTCGTGAAGCGCTGGTTAGCACGGCGGTAAGCACGGCCAGCATCTTCATTATTCTCATCGGGTCGCTGTTTTTCACTCGCTTTCTAGCCATGAGTGGCGTGCCCGCTGCTTTCTCCGAAATAATCCTCGGTGTCAGCACCGAGACCTGGTGGATCATTCTCGCTGTGGCAGTGATCTATCTTGTGCTGGGTATGTTTATCGACTCCATTGGCTTATTGCTGCTCACTTTGCCGCTAATCCTGCCTTTAGTAGAAGGCGCAGACCTTAACTTGATCTGGTTCGGCATCATCGTCGTCAAGCTGCTTGAAGTGGGGCTGGTCACTCCGCCTATCGGGCTTAATGTTTATGTCATCAAAGGAGCCCTGGGCAATAGCGTCACCCTGTCTGAAGTGTTCAAGGGCGTCACCTGGTTCATCGTCATGGATGTTGTTGCCCTGTTGTTGATCGTGCTGATTCCAGCGCTTTCGCTCTACCTCCCTCAAAAAATGTTTTAACGCCACTTTCGCAAGAACATTCACAAGAACATTCACAAGGAATACTCATGACAACGACACGCTTTATCAATGCCAACGTCATCGACACGCGCAACGGAAAAGTACTCGCTAACCAGCAGGTGCGCATTCAGGATGGCCGTATCGTCGATGTGAGCGATTCGCCACTAGAGGGCAGTGATGATCAAGTCATCGATATTCAGGGCCACTTCCTGATGCCCGGCTTGGTTGATTCGCATGTCCACGTCACGGCAATCACACCCAATTTTGCATTGCTTGAGACGCTCTCGCCTTTCTATGTCGGTGCCAAATCAAGCGAGCTGCTGGAAGCTATGTTGATGCGCGGATTCACGACCGTGCGTGATGCTGGCGGTGCAGATTACGGGCTAGCCAAGGCTGTAGACGAAGGTGCTCTGGTCGGCCCGCGCATCATGTACGCAGGGAATGCACTCTCCCAGACCGGCGGCCATGCTGATATGCGCGGCCCAGGCCAACAAACCTTTGAAGGCTGCTTCTGCTGCGCTGGTTTAGGTCGTGTTTGCGATGGTGTAAGCGAAGTACGCCGGGCCGCCCGGGACGAGATCAGAAAGGGTGCCACCCAGATTAAAATTATGGCGTCTGGTGGCGTTTCTTCACCTACCGACCGTATCGACAGCACTCAGTTTTCGCTTGAGGAAATTGATGCCATTGTGGAAGAAGCCACCGCCGCCAATATTCACACCATGGCACATGCTTATACTGCGCGCGCTATCAACCGGCTTATCCCCAGAGGCGTCAAGACCATTGAGCACGGCAACCTCATGGATGAGGAGAGCTGTCGGCTATTCCTTGAGTACGACGCTTATCTTACTCCGACCCTTTGCACTTACGATGCCCTAGCGAAGGAAGGTGTAGAGGCGGGCATGGCCGAGCATCTACAGCGCAAGGTTTATGATGTGCTGGATGCTGGCGGTAAGGCACTGGAAATGGCTCAACGTCATGGGGTTAAAATGCTATATGGCTCTGACTTGCTCGGTCGGATGCAGCGCCACCAGCTCAACGAATTTAATTTACGTAAGGACGTGGTGCCCACCGATGAACTGATTCGTGCAGCGACAAGCCACGCCGCCGACGCTTATGGCCACACCGGTGATTTTGGTGAGATTATTCCAGGCGCAAGGGGAGACGTAATCGTTCTTAAAGATAATCCCTTGGATGACATTAATGTTCTTACTCAGCCGGATGAGCAGCTCATGCTGATTATGAAAGGGGGAGTGGCTTACAAAAATGTACTTTAGTCAGACTTAATACTGCTTAAGAAAACGCTGCGTAGTGAAGAGGCCAACCAATGGCCTCTTCACGTAGCCCGTTGGCGTTGCAGAGGAGGGACTTATTAAACGCTTGATCAAGAGTTACGCATTCTTCCTCTATAACACCGGCAACATTTTGGCGTACAACGCGCAGTCTTTGCTATAGCACTCGCAGGACGCTTCGATCAGACCTAGCCGATCAAGCACTGTGATGGTTCCACGCTGGTAGCGGATTAGGCCATGTGCCTGCAGGGCTATCGCTGCCAGGGTAATGCCGGCCCGTCTAACCCCGAGCATCATGGCCAGAAACTCGTGGGTCAGATTCAACTGATCAGCCCCCGCACGATCCTGAGTCATCAGCAACCAGCGGGCGAGGCGCTCTTCAATCCGATGGAAGTGGTTACACGCCGCAGATGTCGCCAATTGGCTCATCGCAACATAGATATAGCGCTTCAGGCGCTGATGTAATACGGGGCTGGAGAATAGTAGACGCTGAAAGCTTTCAGCAGTCATGCGAAGGGCCGACCCCGCGCCTTGAACCAAAGCGATCGATTGAGATTCTTTGACATTGAGTACCAGGGGTATACCTAACATACCCTCCCGGCCTGCCATTGCGACTTCAAGCCGGTTGTCAGCGTCAATGACGTTAATCAACGAAATAAAACTGTCGATGGGGAAATAGACGTGGGTAAAAATCTCGGCGGGCTGGAGCAGGACTTCTCCAAAAGCAAGCTGCACTGTTTGACACTCCGCCATAAAGGCTCGTTGTTCGATTTCCGGCAGCTTAGCAAGCAGCTGATTGGCAGCGGAAACGTTTAAAATAGACGCCATGTGCCTCTCCGGTTGAAAGAACCTGGCAAACGGCACAATGAAGGATTAAATCATTTTGATGTCGGCTGCAGATAAGCTGTCATAAGTGAAGTGACGGGCTATGTGTATATTAACATTCAGTAAATCAAGCGTCGGCACGCTAGCGTACATAGCATGGGAATGTTGGTTACAGGGAGGTTGATGGTGCGGGCTGAAGGATTACATTACGTTATGGTGGTTGAGTAGGCGGTCGTACTCGCGCTTAACCACCGCATAGCACTCGCAGACCCGCTTCTCTAGCCCTGGCCTGTCAAGGACAGTGATATGCCCGCGGTTGTAGGCAATTAGTCCTGCTCGCTGGAGTTTCCCAGCGGACTCGGTCACCCCTTCGCGGCGCACGCCCAGCATATTGGCAATGAGCTCCTGGGTCATAATCAGTTTATCACCCTGCAGCCGGTCAAGGCTGAGCAACAGCCAGCGGCATAGCTGTTGATCGACGCTGTGATGGCGATTGCATACCGCTGTCTGTGCCATTTGCGTCAGCAAGGCTTGGGTATAGCGCAGCAGTATTTTCTGCATGGGGCCAGCGCGATAAAATTCGTTTTTGAGTAATTGCCCCTTTAGGCGATAAGCAGCGCCGGCACTCTGCACAATCGCTCGGCTGGGGGTGGTCTCTCCGCCCATGAACAGAGAAACGCCAACGATCCCTTCATAGCCCACTACTGCAATTTCCGTCGAGGCGCCATCTTCCATTACACAAAGCAGCGAAACGATGGCATCAAGTGGAAAGTAGACGTGACTCATTTGCATGCCTGACTCAGACAGTGATTGTCCTAATGTCAGCTCCACCCTCTCAAAATGTGGCAGCAAATGGGTTAGCTCTTCTTCTGATAGCAGGCCAAGTAGAGCATTCTTGCGCAAACCTTCAGTGTCTTGCATAGAAATCTCTGCCCCTCTGGTTGGCTGTAGCGCATGTTCTGATTGCCTGATACCTGCGGCACTTACTCGTGTATCAATAAATATGCATATATTTCAAAAAATTAAGCGCAATAGACCTTGATTTAGAAGGCTGGCATATAAAATCTGTACGCTACCGAACCTAGTCGTGTTTAAGCATACCTCTATAAACCGAATAGGGTGGCCTAAAAGGTGAGTTTTGAGTCACACCATCTATTATGTACGCCAGCGCACATTCAGTTACGGCGTTATCCTGTAGCGTTAAACTGGGTGAGGTAACGGAAATGCCAATACAGGATGTTCCACGATGCGCTGCTAGGAGCGCAGCGCTATCTGTTTAATTTTTAAACTCTAAATGGCTTTTTCATCGGTAAAAAAGATGCCCTCCGTTTGTTTGAAAGTAGGAGACTGGCGTTCTAGAGAATAAGGGGCAGATCGATGGCGTTAAAAAAGTACATGCTAATCGCTAGCTGCCATATAGGAGATATTTGTCAATACAATCATCCCATCGATCTGGAACATGCTGAAGCCCGATTGCGTGAAGCTGAATCCGCTTTACAGGACGCTAGAGAGTGGGCTCAGTCGACGCTAAATTCAATTGGCGATGCCGTCATAACGACGGATCTAGAGTGCCGCGTTACCTACCTCAACCGCGTTGCTGAAAACCTGACTGGCTGGATGAGTATCGATGCGCTTGGTAAGCCCTTGTCGCAGGTGCTTACACTCGCTGATGGTCATACGTTCCTGACAGCCCCTAATCCTGCGCAGCGTGCCATAGACGAAAATCGAACAGTTGGGCTCGCTATGGACTGTGTGTTGATTCGCAAAGACGGGAGCCAGTTGAACATTGAAGACTCAGCGGCGCCCATCCATGATCGAGCCGGTTGCACTAAGGGGGCGGTCATTGTATTCCATGATGCCTGCCAATCGCCTGCCCAATCGTTGAAGCTGGCCCATCAGGCACAACATGACTCTCTCACCGGGTTGCCCAACCGTGTCCTGCTCGCAGAACGCCTCTCTAGGGCTATAGGTCTGGCAAAACGGCATCAGCATCAGGTCGCGCTGATATACCTGGACCTTGATGCTTTCAAGCCTATCAACGACTCGCTAGGCCATGCGGTAGGCGATACGCTCTTACAATTGGTTGCTGGTCGACTTAGCGAATGTGTTCGGGATACAGATACAATATGCCGCCAGGGCGGCGATGAATTCGTAGTGTTGCTAAGTGAGATTGAAGAACCGGAGGATGCTGCCAGGATTGCGCAGAAAATCCTTAGTGCCTTAGCGGTGCCCTATCGAATTGATAACCATGAGTTGCATATTACGACCAGTATCGGCATCAGTCTCTATCCCAATCATGGCAGCGATGCGCGAACTTTGCTCAATAATGCTGATACGGCTATGTACCATGCGAAGGGTAGCGGTTCTAACCATTTCCAGCTGTTCAGAGCAGACATGAATGAGCTGAGAGAGCAACGTAGCCAAATCGAGCTGCAACTGCATTGGGCGCTGAAGGAAAAAGCGCTCTTTCTTGAATTCCAGCCCAGAATAGACATTGCCAACGGTTACTTGTGTAGTACCGAAGCGTTGGTTCGCTGGCGCAATCCAGCACTGGGGCTTTTACAGCCTTCGACATTTTTGCCTGTCGCAGAAGCTTGTGGGCTTATTCGCCCTATTGGGCACTGGGTACTGTGTGAGGCTTGTCATCAGTTACAGCGTTGGCGTGAGCAGGGCCTTGAAATTGTGCCTATTGCGGTGAATATGTCGGCCATGGAGCTGCGCGATAGGTCGTTACCCGCTCGTATTACTGAGATGCTGTCTGAAACGAGGTTAGACGCACATTTTTTAGAGGTAGAGGTCACCGAAAGCAGCCTCATGTATCACCAGGACGAGGCCGTAATAGCGACCCTGGTTGAATTGAATAATTTAGGAATACGTATTGCCATTGACGACTTTGGCGCCGGGAGCGAGAGCCTGAAGCGATTGAAGTGCTTTCCAATCAACACGATTAACATTGCGCCCTGCTTTGTCCATGACATGCTAGAAAGTTTAGAGAACCTCAATTTTATCAAAGCCCTTATCAATTTTGGACAGGGTTTGGCTTTGCGTGTCATCGCCAAAGGCGTTGAGGCCCAGGCACAGCTGGATCATCTTATACTGCAAGGTTGCGATGGTGCCCAGGGCTTTTTATTCAGTAAACCGCTTTCGGCCAACGATTACCAAGCGTTACTCGTAGCTGGCGATTTCCGGTTGAAACACAGCGCTGCAGCGCCTGGTAACATCTTAAGCTCTAAGTAAACGCCCGCCCAAATAAAGATCCACCTCTCCCTCCCGGTATTGTTGAACCAAGATGTCTATCACCTTCCAGCGATAAACAAGCGTAATAAGCTGCGTTCAAGCTCCTTTTGAGTATCTGTCTCACTATCGAGTAGCGTTGAAAATCCCCGCACTAAGCAATTGAAAGCAGCTATCCAAAAGCACTATCATGAATACTAATAACAACGATTATCATGATGTTTGTTGCTCTTTTTTCTCTTTGCTCCTAATTCCTACTGAGATCCTATCATGCCTCGTCTGCCGTTTGCTCGTCGTCCTTTGGCGCGCTCTATTTCCGCACTGATCCCCGTCACTGCGGCGCTCTTTTGCGTATCTACCTATGCTCAGGAAGAAACCACTTCCAACGATACCGTGGTGGTCACCGCCACGGCGCTAAAAGTCGATGCCCCGCTAGTAGAGACGCCACGTCCGGTCTCAAGCGTTGACCGTGAAGAGTTGGAAACCCGTAACGTCCAACAGCTGGATGAAACGTTCCGCTATCGCGCGGGCGTGCTGTCGGGCCATTACGGTAGCGACAACAATACCGATTGGTTCAAGGTGCGCGGTTTTGATCAATCGACTTACCAAGATGGTCTGCGTATCTACCGAGAAGGATTTTATCAGTGGTTGCCCGAGCCTTATGGCTTGGAACGAGTGGATGTCTTCAAAGGCCCCTCATCGATTCTTTACGGCGAGGCGCCTCCTGGCGGTTTGATTAATGCGGTGAGCAAGCGCCCGACCGAAACACCCCAAGGCGAGGTGAACCTGCAGCTCGGTAACCGCAACCATCGCCAAGTCGGGGTTGATACCAGTGGCCCGGTGGGGGAGTCTGACGATGTACGCTATCGCTTAGTGGGATTATACAAAGAGCGCGACGGCGATTTAAACGCCACGGATAACGAGCGCTACTACTTTGCGCCGAGCCTGGCGGTTGATCTTAGTGAAGACACTAGCGTTACCTTTTTAGCCAGCGTGCAAAAAGATGATGGCGTTCCCGTTAATGGCTTTAAGCTGCCCTATGGCACTGTGGAAAACACCCCTTTTGGCCACATCGACCCACAGACCAACTTGAGCGAGCCTGGATACGATCAGGATAAACGCACTCAGTGGGGGATAGGTTATGAGCTTCGCCATGCGATTAACGATACCTGGTCGTTTGAGCAAGACCTGCGCTATAGCGAACTGGACTTAGAGCTGCGCAGCACCTACGCACTCTCCATGGTTGATGAGCGACGCGCCTCCCGTGGATTGGTTTATCGCGATGGTTCCATTGATAGCTGGACGATTGATAACCGCATGGTGGGTACTTGGTACGGTGATCGCACCGAGAATACGCTGCTGCTGGGGGTTGATTATCAAAACTTGAGCCTGCGCGGCCAGGAAGGGGATAACTATGCGTTCGGCGAGCCGATTGATATTTTTAACCCAACCTACGGTAACTTTACGCCGATTGCGGAAGAAGATCTGCTAACTCGGGAAATCGATAAAGAGCAGACCGGCCTGTATGCTCAAAACCAGCTGCGTATCGATGACCGCTGGGTGCTACTGGGCGGCGTACGCTACGACCAAGCGGAAACGGATAACCGTAATCAAACCGCAGGAACCACTCAGCGCTCAGATGACGACCAAGTGTCTTGGTCAGGTGGCGCGATGTACCTGGGTGAAAACGGCGTTAATCCTTACGTTAGCTACACTGAGTCATTTGACCCAGTGGGTCGAGTTGATGATGCGGGCGACCTGTATGATCCACGTGAAGGTCGCCAGTGGGAAATAGGCGCTAAGTTGGCGCCGTTCGACTGGGATGGCTATGTAACGGCGGCAGTTTTTGATCTGGAAGAGACCAATACTCTAGTGACCTCTCCAGCAGGCTTCCAGGTACAAGAGGGCAAGCGTACTTCTCAAGGTTTTGAGTTGGAAGGGGTGGGTTATATTACCGATGCGTTAAAAGTCACCGCGGCTTACACCTACACCGATGCCCGCCTGGAAGGCGATGAGCGTGCGCCGTTAATCCCGCGTCACCAAGCTTCCACATGGTTGGATTACGCCTTCACCGGCGGCGCGTTAAATGGCGTGACCCTGGGTGGTGGTGTGCGTTATGTGGGCAGCACCGTTGATACCAGCGTCGCCGACAACACGGCAGTGGATAGCTACACACTGGTCGATGCCATGGTGGGCTATGAGTTTGCTGACGGTTGGCAGGCCCAGGTCAACGTCAACAACCTCACCGATAAAGAGTACGTGGCCAGCTGTGAGTACTGGTGCTACTACGGTGAATCCCGCAGTGTGATTGGCAGCGTGAAATATAGCTGGTAAAAGGCTATCTCGAGCTAAAATCCCTATTTAATGAGTGCCCACTATCTGCGGATGACGCAGGTAGTGGGCGAGTTAATGACTGGTAATTTTCGGATGTTTCAGTCTATGTTAAATCTCTCGGCCAGGTGTCTGAAAGCTGATAACCCTCTGGCCATGGGTCGCTGGGGTCGAGTAAATGTTGATGAGTACCAGTAATCCAGGCCCGGCCAGCTAGGCTGGGGATAATTGCTGGTCGACCCTCCATATCGCATTGGCCTTCAATTCGGCAATCAAACGTCGAGCCAATAATTGATCGGCCGATAAAGCGCTCTCCAACCTTCAATTGGCCTTTCTCGTGCAGCACCGCCATGCGTGCAGAGCAGCCGGTGCCACAGGGAGAACGGTCAATCTTACCAGGACGAATCACCACTGCATTCTTGGCGGTTGCTACACCGCTTTCGTGGCTCACCGGTGCAGCTATTTGGCAAAAAGATATATGTGACCATTCTGGATTCAATGGATGCGTAAACCCCAGCTGTTCATTGGCAGCATGGGTAATCTTAAGGCCGGTGGTGACTAAATCGGCTGCTTCATCAGCATGCAGTGAAAACCCCAGCTGTTGGGCGTCCGCGATGACGAAGCTATCGCCCCCGTAGGCGGTATCGACTTGCAGCGATCCTATCCCTTCAACCTCGATCCAGCGGTCAATTTTGTCGGCAAAGGACGGTACGTTACGCACTTCAACTTTCTCGGCCTTGCCGTCTCGGCATTGCGCGGTAATCTCAACCAGCCCCCCTGGCGCTTCCAGTACCAAATGGATGACAGGCTCCGTCATAGGCAGAATGCCGCTATCGAGCAGCACCGTCGCGACACAGAGCGAATTAGAACCGGACATCGGTGGTGTGTCGGCGGGTTCCATGATGATCCACGCCATCTGGGCACGAGGGTCTTTTGACGGCACCAGTAGATTGACGTGGCGAAATACGCCCCCGCGTGGCTCGTTGAGCATGAAATTGCGCAGGGTTTCATCCTGTGCAATCCAGCGTGATTGCTCCCATAACGTATCGCCAGGTGGTGGGGCGACGCCACCGACGATGACGTCTCCGACTTCTCCCTCGGCATGACAGCTGACAACATGAATGACTTTGCTTGAACGCATGTAAACCTCTAGACCACTGACTTGAGAAAGGCGGCTGTTTCTGGCTTCTGCGGGTTATCGATCACTTGATCGGGAGGGCCAATCTCATGAATGAGGCCTTCGCGGAAAAAGGCCACACGGTCGGATACGTCACGGGCGAAAGGGATTTCGTGGGTGACCAGAATCATGGTCATGCCGTCTTCGGCCAGCAGGCGCATGGTATCAAGTACTTCGCCAACTAATTGCGGATCAAGTGCCGAGGTAGCCTCGTCGAAAAGCATATAGTCCGGTGACATGGCCAGTGCACGGGCAATTGCCATACGCTGCTGCTGGCCACCAGAGAGCTTACCGGGAAATACCTTGAGTTTATCGGCAAGGCCCACATGGGTGAGTTGCTTAACGGCCAATTCTTCAGCTTCCGCTCGACTCTTACCCAGCACTTTGCGTGGCGCGAGCATAGTATTCTCCAGCACATTTAGATGCGGAAAGGCGTTCCATTGCTGGAAAACAATACCAATCTTCTGCCGCAGCTTATTAATGTCGGTGCCCTTGGCATGTACCTCGGTGCCATCAACCCTGATTGATCCGCCCTGGATATTTTCCAGCCCGTTGATACACATCAGCAAAGTTGACTTCCCCGAGCCGGAGCCCCCTACAATCGAGACCACTTCGCCCTTTTGAACGGTTAGGTCAACGCCTTTGATCACTTCCAGGTCTTTAAACGACTTATGTACTTTTTCGATCTCAATCATTCTGCTGCCACCTTTTTTCCACTTGGGCGCCTAGGCGGGAAACCACCAAGCTGATGAGGTAATAGATAAGCCCTGCGATGCACAGCACCAGCAGTGGCTCCTGAATGCGTGTGACGATGGCCTGGGAGGCACGGAGTAATTCAATGATGCCGATCCACATCACTAACGCGGTGTCTTTCATGGCTGAGAGGGAGAGATTCAGCCAGCCGGGAAAAGCGACACGCGTTGCTAATGGCATCACTACGTAGCGCAGATCTTGCCAGTAGGTCATGCCCAGCGAACGGCTGGCTAAACGCAGGTTCTGGGGCACCGATAGCACGCCGCTGCGCACAATCTCGGTGCAGAAGGCGGCTACATAGACGCCAAGTACGACACAGCCAACGGTAAAGGCGCTCCAGTCCAAACCGACAATGCTCTTGAGCGAGTTGAACAGCACAAACTGGATAAGCAGCGGCACGCTGCGAAAGATATCCAGAAACCACCCCAGCGGAATAGTTGCACGGGGCAGCAGTGCACGGAGTAGCCCGCAAGAGACGCCCATAACGGTGCCCAGCAGCATCGACCAAAACGTCAGTAATAGAGTGACCCAGGCCCCTTGAAGCAGAAACAGCAGGTCGTTCCAGGTGAAGCTAGTTGAAAACATAAAGCCATTTGAAAACATAGTCAGGCCCTCAATAGCGGAATAGCCGCCAGGCCAGCAGCCGGGCTATCACTACAATCAGTTTGGCGATCAGGTAATAGAGCACCGCTGCCAGCGCAAATAACTCAAAGGTGCGGAATGTTCTAACGTTGTAATCCTGAGTCACGCCGGTGAGATCGTTATTCAGGCCAACGATAACGCCCAGCGATGTCATTAATACCGCCCACACCATCTGATTGGTGATCGGGTAAAAGACGATGCGCAGTAGTTGCGGTACCACCACCAATCGATAGGCCTGGAAGCTACTCATCCCCAAGGAGCGGGCTGCGCGAACTTGGGTGTCGGGTATTGCTTTAAGGCCACCGCGAAAGTTTTCAGCTAAGTACCCCGCGTTATTAAAGGTAATACCCGCTAATAGGGCTGCCCAGGAGCTGACGTGCATACCGATAGCGCCAAGACCGAAATAGACGATATAGATCTGGAACAGCGCAGGCGTATTGCGGGCGATTGATACCCAGGTGCCAGCTACTGCTCGTGTTGCGGGATTAGGAGCCTCCCGCATCGCCAATAGCGCCAGGGCGATTAAGATGCCGAAGATCATCGATAGCGCTGCGGTCTCAAAGGTAACAACAGCGCCCTCGAGCATATCCGGCAGGGCCCTAAAGGCAGTTCGCCATTGGAAGGTATAATCAAACATGGCTTAGTGTGCTCCTTGACGAGTCGCAACGGCCGTCAGCCAAGTGGGCAGGCGACCACTGGCCTCTCCACTGCATGCGGTCTCGACGCACTCGGCAAGATTGCCGAAGTGCACCTGGCGACCGACTAACCCTGGGGCGTAGTGGGCATATTTTCCCGAATTGGTCATTAGTGTGCGCGCCGTTGGTGGCACCACGGGTTCACCCAGCATGCACCAGCAGGTATCGTTGATAAGCTGTGCTCCGAAGCGCTCCAGAGTGGTGATGTATCCGGCCGCGCTGGCGTCGTCATACACCGCTCGCCCCAGCGTGACCGCCATGGCGACATCCGGATGTTTGCGACGTCCTGAACAGAGCGCTGCCAGCGCCGCACATTCGCTCAACGAGAAGTGGGGGTTGCCCAAAGAGATAAGGTCTACCTGGGATGCTTCAGCATGATCCAGCTCGTACCAACTAGCGAGTAGATCAGCTGGCTCGATGGTTAGATGACGTGAAGGCGGGAGGCCGCCGAGGGCCTGGGACTCCCGCATCGCTTCCGGAGTAATCTGGCTAATATGGAACATCGGCGCGGCGGAGGTGGTTGCGAAGGCTGCACAGAATGCTTTGAGATCGTCGCGACTGGGCGCTGTGTTCTCCAGGCCGCAAAGTAAGGGAATCTCGCTGCCGCAAAGCAACCCCACGTGATACCCAAGCAATGGCCAGAAAGCATCATCCAGGGAATCGAGAGGCTTAACGTCAATACGCAACGTGGCAAAACGCCCCTGATTTCGATGTGCTCCAATGAAGGGCGCGCGCCCCGTCAACGCGATGCAAATATCCAGATAGTCCGGATATTTCAGCGTTCGGGCCGCCAGCACACTATTGGCGTATACAACGGCGTTAGACTCGGCCCACACGATTTGCTCGCCAGCTTTGGGAGCGCTGTCGAGTAGATAGGGCGCACAGGTGTAACTGAGTTGCGCGCCCATGGCCATGTAGGCATTGCCTAGTGCGCTGGCAGGCTCGCCGAAAGCGGGGTCGATGCCCTGCGCCCGCCAGCGGCACTGATCAACCGATATAGAATTGAGTGTAGTGGGAACGCGCACTTGGGCGCCCCATTCCACTAACTGCTCAGCGAAACGCAAACTGGCTGGGCCGGTATAAATGCAGCCATCAATATGCGCTTGGCTGATGTCAATCAGTTGCTCGGCTCCTTGGAGCTCGGCCACTCGCAGCACGATTCGCATAGCCTCCTGGGCTGCCTTACCGTAGTGGCCTGCGAGTAGCGCTTGGTCATCATCGCTTAGCGTTAGGCTGGAGGGGGCTAGGGTGGATAGCTGAGAATAGCGGGTGGTGGCCTCTGCTGCTGAGTACTCTTGGGAAGGCATGTCGGAAAGGTGTATTTTTTCATTTTCAATATGTGCATATTGCCCTAGCCGCAGCGTGGCAAATGCTTCGGGGCCGACGAACAGCACCGGAATAGAGGCTTCAAATAGCGTTTCGGCAATGATCACACCGAGGGTCAAAATCTCTTCTTGTTCGGCAAATATCAAGGCGGATGGCGCGTTTTGACCGGTAAGCAACTCAAGTAGCACGCTGCTGCCGGTACATGAGCCACGTCCACTAGGCAGGGCGAGTATACGTCCGGCAAGGCACTGGCCCTTTAACGGATGGTGACAGTCAATTATCTCGCCGCTGAACGGGTCGACACCACCCCAAAAGCTCAAGCCAACGTCGGTATACAGTAATTCACCCTGCGTTGAACCACGCACCAGGCTACGACCGGTGAGCGAAACATCAGACATAGTGTCATCTCTTTCGTTGGGAAGAACGCGCCACCAGAGCGGCGCGCGATACATTGTTATTATTCAGCGATTAGTAATAAACGTTGGGTACGGTCAGATCGACTGGCTCACCGCCTACCCATTTGTCGTAGAGTTCCGCATAACGTCCGGTGCGCACCTGCTGGTTCACGAATAAATTTAGGTAATTCAGAAGGCCATACTCGGTGCGGTTAGCTGCCAGGGAAACGTAATCAATAACATAGGGTGCTTCGCCGGCAATTTTCAGCCCCTCATATTTGCCGGATTCGAGAGTCGAGGAGGCGACTGTGTTAGTGACAACGGTCGCATCAATGTGCCCTTGGGCGACGGCCAGAATGGTGTCGTTCTGAGTTTGGTAAGCGCGGAAACTGCCGTCACCCCACTCATCTACATCTTCTTCCAGCGCCATTGCTTCGTAAGTGCCACTGGTATTGCCGACAGGACGACCCTGCAGATCATCGTACTGCTCGATACCAGTGTCTTCACGGGTCAGAACGACCATCTGAAAGGCGAAGTAGGGGATGGTCATGCCAACGGTTTTGGCACGCCCCAGGGTGTCAGAGGTGGAGGCGACGATAACGTCGGCGCGGCCAGAAACCAGCGCAGGAATACGATCGGGGAAAGGTGTTTCAACGATTTCAGCATCGACTTCGAGGACATTGGCCAAGTCATTACAGTAGTCAACATCGAAACCGACAGGTTGGTTGTTATCGTCGCGAAACCCCATGGGGGGAAAATCGAGGGTGACGGCACAACGTAGGGTGCCTGAGCTAATTATTTCATCGAGCTTGTCAGCCTGTGCCTGACCGATGACGGATACACTCAAGATAGCGGAAAGCGCTAATGGAGCGGTCTTGTTTATCATTTTTGACCTCCTAGGTGGGCTTTGCTTGGCTGCTAGAGACAGCAAACTTAGTATTTATTATTTCGGATACGATTTGCAAGTTTTGAGTGTGTTAATTGAAATTTAAATTTAAGATATTGTTTTAATTGATTTAAATAAAAAAATTGAGTGGCGGTGCGAGCTGGAATATTAATAAGAGTGCAGGTAAAAACCGCTCTATCAGCGCTTTGGAGCCTCAGCGTTGAAACAGATCACGCAAGAATCAAACAACAGATACTGGGAAGTTGGGTAGCGATTCGAACACCGCTACCCGGCGGACAAAGAGGGCAAGGTTTAGTGGTCTAAATCCTTTCTGAGAAGTCAGTGGCTACTCAGCAAGCCGATTAGGTAGATGGTCGTAGAGTGTTCGACACACACCAATAATATGGCGTTCAACCAACGCAGCTGCTTCGTCGGCGTCGCCTTTGCGGCAAGCGGCAATAATAGCGCGGTGCTCTTTGTCAGCGCGTGCCTTGCCCTTGGACAAGCTCAACTGTAAGCGGAGATAGCGCTCCACCTTATCGTGGATAGAGCGTATCAGGCTCATCATGAAGGGGCGTTGTGCAGGCTCGTAGAGGCAGGCATGGAACTCCCAGTTCAGTGCGGCCCAGCGGCCCACATTGTCCTCATTATTGAACTCGTCGCAAATGCGCTCAGCATTGTCGAAGGTGGTTTGGCTCATATTGGGGACTGCCAGACGAATAGCTTCTACCTCGAGCAGGACGCGAACTTCAAACATCTGGGCGAGCTCGGGTTCAGAGATCTTCGTCACAACGGCGCCCTTGTTGCGCTGAAAAAGCACCAAACCCTCTGCTTCCAGACGCTTCAGTGCTTCCCGTACAGGGATTTTGCTAACATTGAATTTATTGGCAATATCATCCTGGCGTATTGGCTCACCCTCTTCGAGCTGGCCGGCAATAATGGCTTCGCGCAGGTGTTTTACGATCACCTCAGATGCCGAGGGCGTAATGCCAAGATTAGGTGCGTTAAACATGATAAGTGGCAACGATGAGAGTCCGTAGTTGAGAGGAATATACCAGATACTGTATACCAACCCAGAATTATGCAATTTATTTTTTGCGTCACAAAGGCGTTGGGCTCCAGCGCGGCCACGGGTGAAACATCAACAGGCCCTAGATAAATACTGACGTTTTTAGCAATGCCTGCGTTCGGTTTCCAATCAGGTAAATCGGCTTATTCGATAAGGTGATAAGTCGGCCACGGCATGATTGGCTGCGCTAGGGTGACGTTCTCCTTGTGTCGCTAGATTGGCGATGATTTCTGCTGTCAGTGCCGCTTGCGTCAGGCCAAGGTGGTGGTGCCCGAAGGCCAGCAAGACTCTACCGCCTTGGACACTGTCAATAATCGGCAAAGAGTCGGGTAGGGAAGGGCGAAAGCCCATCCAGGGTTTGGCGTCAGTAATATCCAGCTCACTTCTAAATAACCCCTGGCTGAGTTTATGTAGCTGCCAGGCACGCTGCATATTGGCTGGCCGCTGAAGGCCCGCAAATTCAACGGTACCTGCCAAGCGTAACCCCTCTTCCATTGGTGTCATGATAAAGCGGCGCTCCAATGACGTAATCGCTACCGGTAGCCGTTCCCGCTCATGGGGAAGCATTAGATGGTAGCCCCGCTCAGTATCCAGCGGAATACTGGTGCCCGTCAGCGCAGAGGTAAGTTTGGCCGAGTGAGCCCCGCAGGCGATCAGCACTTTGGAGGCTGTCAGGGTAGTTGAGCTATCCGTCTGCAAGCTAACGCAGTGACCATTCACACTCCCTGACGCTACGGTTGTCTGCCGGAACTGTACGCCGTTCGCTTTGGCGGCCTGAACCAGAGAGTTAACCACTTGCCAAGTATTGATAACATGGGCGGTGACTGGGAAAAATAGGCCCCCTTGAATGTTATCCGACAACTGAGGGGCAACGTCGCGAATGGCATCGCCTGACCAACGTTCCACCGCGACTTGCTGCTCGACCATACGTGCCCGCAGCGCCTCTAACTCGTCGACATTGTCGGCTTTTTCGTATACCAGGAAGGAGCCCTCTTCTTTGAGTAAGTGCCTGCCATCGATGCTGTCGAGTAGCCGTTGCCAGGCGGCCAAACTCTGCTCATTAAGCGCACGAATACCGGCGACGCTGGCTTGATAAGGAGCTTGACGCAGGTTCCAGAGTAGCCGAGTGAACCAGGGTAGTGCCTTCGGCACATAGCGCCAATCCAGCCGCAGTGGTCCCATCGGATCCAGCAGCATTTTGGGAAGTTGCTTCACAATGGCGGCATCGGCAATGGGGAATACCTGCTCCGTTGCCATATGTCCGGCGTTTCCATAGGAAGCACCAATGCCGGGCGGCTGACTATCCAACACCACGACGCGCCACCCTTGTTGACTTAACGATAGGGCACAAGCCGTACCAATGATACCGGCACCGATAACGATGATATCAGCCTCCACATTGGGGTCGCTGGTTGCCTGTGGGTGTGCGTCCATGGCAATTCCTGGTTTCATAGCGAGGCAGACCAGCTCGCGTACCAAGTGCGGAACAGCGCGTACTGGGACTCCACATAATGACGCTGCGAATCGTTGAGCGCATCGGTTTCATTAAAGTGTAGGGCGTATTCAGCATCGCCGTTGAGCACCATCAGGTGCTTGTAGTAGAGAACCAGATCGCCGCCTTCGTCGAAAGAAGAGAGCACACCTAGTGCTTCCTCTAGCTCCATGGCTAAACGCCGTGCTTTGACGTCCCCTTTGGCGGCCTGTTGGCTGAGCGAGACAAGCTGCAATACCTCTCGGGGAAGCGCATTGCCAATCCCGGTAATAGCACCCGTGGCACCACAATTGACGAAGCCGTGGTAAACAGTGGTATCGACACCGACCATCAGAGTGACATCTTCGTCTTGAGAGGTAATGTTTTCCGCGGCATAGCGGAGGTCATCGGCGCCGCCAAACTCTTTGAAGCCAATCAGGTTCGAGTATTTGTGGCGTAGTTCAAAGAATAAGTCGGCACGTGTGGCGAAGCCGTAATAGGGGCTGTTATAAATCACCGCAGGTAGCTTGGGCGCCGCATCCAAAATGGCCGAAAAGTGTGACTTCTGTGCAGCCGCCGAGGTGCCTCTTGAAAGCACCCGGGGAATCACCATCAGCCCTTGAGCGCCAACTTTGGCTGCGTGAGCCGCATAGGAGACGGCTTCACGAGTGTTGATGGCTCCGGTACCCACAATGGTGGGAACGCCTGCCTCAACCAAGCGCGCGACACCCTCCTGGCGTTGCGCTTCGCTAAGTAATGGCCAGTCACCCATTGAGCCGCAATACACCACGCCGCTCATTCCCAGATCCACCAGTTCACGGCCTTTAGCCACCAGGGCATCGAAATCGGGTTGGCGGTCAGCGCTGCAAGGGGTCATTAACGCCGGTATGCAGCCAGTAAAAATGTTATCGCTCATCGTTGTTCCTTTTCGTTTGGTGTTATCAGCTATACGGAGTTGGCGCTGGGTTCGAAAGTGGGGCAGGCGTGGTCATTGATTACGAGTCAGTGATTCCCCAGGCGAATGGGTCTTGCTCATCAATCAAAAGAGTGGTGTCGGCGCTCAGGTAGGCGCGACCCTTAATGTAGGGGCGAATGCGATCACCCTCCCATTCGTAGTACCCCTCAAACTGGCTGTCACAGATACTTGCCTGCACCCAGGTTGCGCCGGGCGCCAGCTTGCCATCCGCCGCCAGGCACGCCAGCTTGGCGCTGGTGCCAGTGCCACAGGGGGAGCGGTCATACGCCTTGCCAGGGCAGAGCACGAAATTACGGCTATCAGCCACGGCGTCATCGGCAAACAGCTCGATATGATCGATCAGGCCGCCGTCTTCGCCGGTAATGGCCGCAGCCTCCAGCGCCTGACGAACGGCCCAGGTGAAGTTAGTCAGCACTTCGACGTTGTCGAGGGTCAGTGATTGACCATGGTCGCTAATCAGGAAAAACCAGTTGCCACCCCAGGCAATATCGCCGTGTACCCGCCCGAAGCCTGGTACCTCCAAGGGCACTTGCTGGCGATAGCGATAGGCGGGCACATTGCGCACGGTAACGGCGCCGTCGTCATGCAGGGTTGCACTGATCGGGCCAACTGGCGTGTCGATTTTGTGATCGCCAGATGATATCAAGCCCAGGTGATGCAGGGAGGCCACCAGCCCTATAGTGCCGTGGCCGCACATGCCCAGATACCCGGTATTGTTGAAGAAGATGACCCCGCAGGTCGCATCCGGCGATTCAGGTGCACAGTAAAGCGCCCCCACCAGCACATCATGCCCGCGAGGCTCTAACATGCAGGCGCGCCGCCACTGATCATGGGATGTGCGCAGAGCGTCACGCTTTTCCGCCATAGTGGTGCCAGGCAGTAAGGGAAACCCCTCCATGACTAGCCTTGTCGGTTCACCCGCCGTATGGGAATCAATCACACGTATGCGTTTCATGGGGCACCTGCGGTTTTTGGATATAGGTGATTAATGGTGAAGATAGCAGCTTACCCGTCTATTCGCTGTTTTTTTATATCTTATACAATATTCCAAAAGCCTTGTGAAGCCTGTGCAAAGCAGTAAAGAAGCTAGCTCAACTGGGGGGTAATGAAGTGCTTATCAAAGCGTTGCAAGAAAAATTGACTTGCTTTGAATCCGGTAATTTAGAAAACCAAGGTGCTTTTCTAGCTATACTGAGAAATCTGACTGTTCAGTTTCTTTGCAGAACAGCTCGCTTAGGAGCAGGCCATGCCACGTTTATCCCGTCAATTCATCTGCGTCTTACCTTTTGCACTGGCTGCTGTATTGCCTTTCATGCTACCTAGCTGGGCAGGTGCCGCCGCTGCGCAGGCTGACGTGTTAAGCGCCGAGGAATCAGACCCTAACCGGTTGGGCTGGATGCAGGGATTTCCGCCTGTTTCTGAACGGGTAATTGGCCAACCTGACTCCAATTACTTTAGCTTTCCTAAAATGCGCTGGACGGTGTGCCACTTCCGCGAATTGCTGCCCACTAAACAGGTAAGCCGTGGGTTAGGGTCACCTTCGCCGCTTACCTACGCGCTGGATGACGCCATCAACGGTGTGATGTTTACCCCGCTTGACGGTAGTGAACCCATGACGTGGCAGGCGTCGCTGAACGAGAACTACACTGATGGCCTGCTGATTCTTCATCAGGGGCAAGTAGTGTATGAGTACTACGCTGGCTGTTTAGATGAGGCGGGCCAGCACGGGGCAATGTCGGTGACTAAGTCGATGACCGGCCTGTTGGGGGAAATACTGGTAGCGGAAGGAGCGTTGGATGAAGAGGCGCTCGTCGGCGACATATTGCCAGAACTGGCCAATAGCGCTTTTGGCAATGCCACCGTGCAGCAGTTGCTAGAAATGACCACAGGCCTTGCCTATAGCGAAGATTACAGCGACCCCAATGCGGAAATTTGGGCTTACAACGCAGCGGCAAGCCCGCTCCTCAAGCCTGAAGGCTACTCTGGGCCACGCACTTACTATGAGTATTTAGCCACCGTACAGCCGGAAGGTGAGCATGGTCAGGTGTTTGGCTATAAAACAATCAATACCGATGCGCTCGGTTGGGTAATTGCGCGCACCACGGGCGAGTCAGTGACGTCGTTGCTGTCATCGCGAATTTGGCAACGCATAGGCGCCGAGCAGGATGGCTACTTTACCGTTGACTCCATCGGTACACCGTTTGCTGGTGGTGGTTTAAGTGCAGGCCTGAGGGATATGGCCAGAGTAGGACAGTTGGTGCTGAGTGAAGGTGTTATTGACGGAGAACGGCTATTTCCTGCTGCGGCGATAGAACGTATTCGTCAAGGGGGTGACAGGCAAGCGTTTGCCGCTGCAGGTTACCGCTATTTACCTGGCGGCAGTTACCGTGGCATGTGGTGGTCGCTGCATAACGACCATGGTGCATTTGCTGCCCGCGGTGTGCATGGGCAAACGATATACATCGACCCCACCGCGGAGATGGTAATAGTGCGCTTTGCATCACACCCGGTGGCAGGCAATGCCGCCAACGACCCCACCTCACTCCCAGCTTATCAGGCAGTGGCTGAGTATTTGTTGGAGAAAGCCCCTTAGGTCAGGGCTGCCCGCCGTTCCGTATTTCATCATGTGCTATCATTGCAATCAATGATGTCAGTGTTAGCAATGAAAAGGGTGTGCAAATGGCAACTATAACGGTGCGTAATTTGGATGATGAACTCAAAGCGCAGCTCCGCGTTCAAGCGGCGAGCCATGGGCATTCTATGGAAGAAGAGGTACGGCTTATTCTTCGCAAGGCGTTAGTAAAGCCACAACAGGGTGGGTTGGGAAGTCGCATTCATCAGCGTTTTGCCGCTGAGGGCGAATTGGAATTAGCGTTGCCAAAACGTGAGGAAAAGCCAAGAGCCGCGGACTTTGAGTCGTGATTATTCTTGACACCAACATATTGTCGGAATTGATGCGCCCTGCGCCCAATATGAGGGTAGTTAATTGGCTTAATGCTGAGGAGCCTCTCGGCGTCACGATAACCGCTATTACCGTGGCCGAAATTCTTTACGGCATTGAACGTTTGCCTGATGGCAAGCGTAAGCAGCGCTTTGCACAGCTAGCCGTCGAGATGTTTGAAGAAGACTTTACCGACCGTGTTTTACCTTTTGATGAAGTAGCCGCTGCCTATTATGCAACGTTAGTTGCCGACAGCGAGCGTTCCGGCCGGGTAGTGCATTCTGCTGATGCTCAAATCGCCGCCATTTGTCAGCAGCACCACGCCCAGCTTGCTACCCGCAATGTGAAAGATTTCGAGCATTTAGGCATCTCCATTATTGATCCCTGGCGAGTCGAGTAGCGTCTTCAATGCTGACGAAGCACAGTGTTGCTAAACAATCTGTATCTACAGACCTAGAGAAGTAGTGGGCTTATCCGCCGCGCTTCCAGCCCATCAAATGGTACACCTTAGGCCAGCTCGGCCAGCCGTTCAGTGTATGCGTTTAACTTGCTGCTGGTTATCATTAAGCGACGGCGGGCGCGGGTCATACCGACGTACAATAGGCGAGTCTCTTGGGCATAGCGCTCTTCATTGTCGGCAAGTTCACCCACGCCACATAGCAGCACAGTATCAAACTCCAGCCCTTTACTACTCTGTCGGCTAAGCAGCACTACCTCATCGGCCATCGGGTCATACTCTCGTTTGGTGGCGGCATCTTGGAGACAGCGACTAGGAATACCCGCTTCCTGAAGGGCACTATGGAAGCGTTTACCTTGAGTGTTGTGGGCATAGATAATGGCAATACTGTTTAACTCGCTGCCGTCTTCACGCCAACGTTTCACGCAGTGAGCGATATAGCGAGCTTCGTCCTCTTTATTGTGGCGCAGGCGAAAGGCGGGAGTGGGGCCGCTAATACCCGCCACTTCTGGTTTAATCAGCGGGATATGGTCGTCGTCCGCATCGTGGGATTGTAGAAAGTCTTTAGCAAAATCGTAGGCGAAGGTAAGAATTTCCCGAGTATTACGATAGTTTAGCTTTAAGATAGTCGTTCGCCCACGCGCCTGAATGCCTGCTGTAGAGAGCGGAAATTTTAAAGACTGCTTCTGGTAAATTGATTGGGCATCGTCATAGAGAAGTAATAACGAGTTGGTGGTGGGGTCGATCATCTGTACTACAAGCTTTAGCCTAGCCTGTTCAAAGTCGTGGCCTTCATCAATCATTAACGCGCTGTATTGAGCACGAGGTATCCACCCCTCGTCGACTGCGTTAATCACGCTTTCTACCTGCCTTTCGTAAGCGGGCTTGCTGCCAGGCAGCGTTTTGATATCGTAGGTATCAAGCTGCCGCTTACACCACTCATGGAAGTGATGAACCTGCACTTTTTCCGCAATGCCTTTTTCGGCAATGAACTTGCGCAATCGAGCTGCAAGCGTAATGTTGAAGCACAGCACGAGCATTGGCTTTTGGACAGCCTGAGCCAAGTGCAGGCAGCGATAGCCTAAGATCAGTGTTTTGCCAGAGCCCGCCACCCCATGAATCACACGATGGCCATCGCCCATATTGCGTGCCAGCCGCTCTTGCTGAAGATCCATTACGCGTACGACATCCGGAATCATTTCAACAGCGTGCTGAGTATCTTCTTCGTCGTCAAAGAGATCTTGAGTTGGCGAGTCAATGCGTACTTCTGGAAACAGCTGCCAACGAATCCGATCAATTTGTGGTACGCTTAGCTCCCCGCCAAAGTTGTAATCAAACATACCCCACAAGCGCTGCTGAAATGCTTCTGGATCGGTCGTGGGGAGCATCTCATCTTTACAGATAAGCCGATGGGCGGGGAGTATTCGTTCCTGATCTTCTGCGCTGACAGCCTCATTCCACTGGCGACGAGTGATATTGGGAAAGACGACGCCGTGGCCATATGGGAAGCAAAGTTTACCCTTGTAGCGTGTGTTGGTTTGAGTAAGCTGAGGATCTCGTTCCAATTGGTTAATGGCGGTAAATGAACACTGCCGAGCTTGCTGCAAAGGGTTGCTAACGGTTTTGAGCCCTTCGTTTGTGACGATTTCCGCCCGTTCTGGCGTCATCGAACGCAGGGTGTCAATTTTCCAATCTTTGACTTCTAGAAAGAGCAGACCGCGACTAGGGTATAGCAGAATAAAATCCGGATATCGGCGCTGCCGCCCAATCGGAATGTCGTACCAAACTAGATAGTTATCTTCCAGGAGGCTTTCCAGCCGTTGACCAAAACGACGTTCGCCGCTGGTCATTCGGGTAATGGTGCTTAACGCTGGAAGGATGGTAGCCATATTGTAGTGTTCCGTAAAAGCGGTGTTGCCTGCTGCTTATTAGATGCGTGATCGCTAAATCATCTTAATAACAGAGTGAGCCCGGCACAACTAATTACCTCTTTATATCGCCTTCCATTTTGGTGCGGGATGACCAGCATGCTGGTTGCACCTTTCCAATTATTGATCCTTGGCGGGTTGATTAGCGTGTTCAAGTATCACGATACAAAGCGTTGCTGGTGATGGGCATTATGTTCAGTGGCGGGTTGGCTACGCTTACGCGGTACGCAAATCGGGCTGCCGCTTTCAGGGTCGTGGATGACATGGGCATCAAGGTCAAAGACGCGCTTGAGATTGGTTGCGGTAAAGACCTCGCTAGGTGCGCCGCTGGTGACGATACGGCCATCACACATCATCACTAACTGATCGGCATAGGCGGCGGCCAGGTTTAGATCGTGGAGTACCAGTAGTAGGGTGCGGCCTTTCTCGTGGGCCAGGCGCGAAAGCAGTTCCAGCAAATCTACCTGTACCTTCAGATCCAGAAAAGTAGTGGGCTCATCAAGCAGGATCAGGTCGGTTTGCTGGGCCAGCACCATGGCAATCCAGCAGCGCTGGCGCTGGCCGCCGGAGAGCGCATCGACGTTGCGCTCGGCAAACTCCGTCACGCGGGTATACGCCATGGCCTCACGAATAGCTTCTGCGTCCTGCTGAGCATTTTTCTGCCATAACCCTTGATGCGGAAAACGCCCCATTCCCACCAACTGCTTTACGCTCAGCCCCTCAGGCGCTACCGGGCCTTGGGGCAGAATTCCCAGACGCTTGGCGACCTCTCTCGTTTTGCTGCGATGGATATCCTTACCGTCCAAATACACATGCCCGCCACTAGGCATAAGCGTACGGGCAAGGGTTTTCAGCAGCGTCGACTTGCCACTGCCATTGGGCCCCAAAAGCACCGTGAGCTTGCCTTCCTCAATCGCAATGTCGACACCATCCAGTACACGTCGAGTGTCATAGCCCGCGTGCAGGGCTTCGCCCGTCAAGCGAGGTGGCTGATGAGAAGGCTGTGTCATGAATGTGCTCATTGGGGTTGTTTAAGCAGGCAGAACCGTAAGCCAAAATATTCTCATTTTCAATATTTGCCATTGCTCAGCACGAAATTGCTCATTACTTTAAACGTCGGCCGTAGAGGAAATGGGGGTAAGAAAGGGGGAGAAATAGTCTCGTTACCCTGAACACTTCGTTCCGCTTGAGTAGACCTTTGTGACTTATATGCATAAAATAATCATTATTATTTAGATGTAGATTACGTTTTCACGGTAAGGTTCACTCAAAAGCAGGGGGATAAAAACTAGATGTACACTAAGAAACGCCAGGTATTTTGGCCTACGGTGACACTCGCCGGTTTGGTAGCTGCCAGCCATGCTTATGGGCAGGAGTCTGCTTCTACAGAATCGCAAAGCGGCGCCAGTGATGCCGACTCGACCATGGTGGTGACGGCCACCCGCAGCCATAGCGAAGCGGGCCAAACACCACAGCGGGTTACGATCATTACCCGTGAACAGATCGAGCAGCAGCTGGCCATCACCGACGACCCGGGCCAGGTGCTTAGCAACCTGATTCCCTCTTATTCCCCCAGCCGCCAAAAGCTCTCCAACGCGGGTGAAACGTTCCGCGGCCGTGATGCCCTGTTCCTGATTGACGGGGTGCCGCAGTCCAATCCGTTGCGCGACAGCTCGCGGGATAGCTATACCATTGATCTTTCCATGGTTGAGCGTATTGAAGTGATCCATGGCGCCAGCGCCGAGCATGGTTTAGGCGCTACGGGTGGCTTGATCAACCTGGTGACCCGGCGTGCCGAAGGCGGAGGCATTAGCCAGCACGCAGGCATTAGCCTGACCATGGATGATGATCTCCAGTCGGATGGGCTAGGCAACAAGCTGGACTACCGCATTAGCGGCCAGCAAGGCGACTGGGATTTCGTTGCCGCAGCAACGCGTCAGGAGCGCGGAGTTTTTTACGATGGCAACGATGAGGTGGTCGGTATCGCCTACCCAGGCGAGCTGCAAAACTCGGAAAGCTACGATCTTTTCGGCAAGCTGGGCTACTGGATCGACGACAACCAGAATATCGAGTTCTCGCTGAACCACTTCGATTTGGAAGAGGGCAACGACTACGTACCGGTAGCCGGTGACCGCTCCGCAGGTGTTCCCACCACGGCACGCAAAGGCCGTCGTGACGGCGAGCCTGGGTTCAACGAAGTGACCTCGGCGCGGCTTTCCTACTCTCACGCTGACTGGTTTGGCAACGAGCTGGATGCCCAAGTGTATCGTCAGCGCTTCCGCGCACGCTTTGCCACTACGCCATTTTTCCCTTATCTGGATAGTGCAGGGGATACCCAGTATGACCAGACACGCAATGAATCTGACAAAACGGGCGCCAAATTCACCTTAAACCGTGACGGTATGCTGGACGACCGTTTGGGTGTGACGGTTGGTTTGGACGTATTGGAAGACGAAACAAGTCAGATGCTGGTGCATACCGGGCGTACCTATGTGCCGGAAAGCCGCTATCGTAATTTGGCGCCTTTCCTGCAGGGCCAGTTTAAGCTCGCGGATCCTCTCACGCTGCATGCCGGGGTGCGTCACGAGCATGCTGAGCTTGAGGTAGATACCTTTCAAACCATCGACCGCAGCAATATTACTCAAGACAACGTTACCGTTGATGGCGGCAAACCCAGCTTCGATGAGACGTTGTATAACGTCGGCTTAACCTATCAAGCAACCGATTGGGCTCAGCTGTATGCCAACTACTCGGAAGGGTTTGGCATGCCTGACGTGGGTCGGGTGCTGCGCGGTATTGGCACGGCGGGCCAGGATGTGGATACCCTTCTGCAACTTCAGCCTATTGTTACCGATAACCGAGAAATCGGCGCGCGTTTTGACTGGGATGGTTACGGGCTAGAGATCAGCTACTACGAGTCCAACTCGGATTACGGCCAGCGGCTTACCGAGCAGAATGGCACCTGGGTAGGCAGCCGTGAGAAGACCGAGATCCAAGGCGTTGAGATTACCGGCGACATGCAGGTGGCGGACAAGCACGATCTATCGCTCTCCTATGCCCACACTGAGGGCAAGTCAGATCAGGATGGCGATGGCAGTGTGGATACCAAACTCACCGGTATCAATATCGCCCCGGATACGCTCAAACTGGGCTGGAGCGCTACCTGGAACGACCGCGTTTCCACGCGCTTGCAGGGTAGTTACTACTTCGATCGCAGCGTCGATAATCCTGCGCTTGATTTTGACGGCTACGGCCTAGTGGATGCTTCTCTGGCTTATCGCCTGCCCACCGGCAGGGTGTCAGTGGGTATCGAAAACCTCACCGATGAGGATTACCTCACTTACTACTCTCAAGCCGCACGCATCAGCGATGAGTACTACTTCACTGGGCGAGGCCGCACTTTCACGCTGGGGTACCAGCTGGATTTCTAGTCAGCCGCTTTCTATTTTCTATGTTTTGTGCTCGATACTGTTTGGCGGCGCCTTTGGGGCGCCGCTTTTTTTTTCGTCAATTCGCGCTAAAAGCGAGCTCGCGATCTATGCAGTAAATAAACGAAGAAGGGTGCGCCTATCCCGGCAACAAAGATGCCCGCAGGTAAATCTTTGGGCAAAAACGCTACCCGCCCCAGCAGGTCGGCGTAAAGCACAATCAAGGCGCCAACCAACGCTGATGCTGGCACCAGGCGAGCCATGTTGCGCCCCACCAGCTTGGCCGCCAAGTGGGGCGCAATTAATCCCACAAAGCTTAAGCCACCGGCAAACGCCACCGCTGCGCCAGCCAGTACTACGCTGCAGGCCAGCAATACTAACCGGCTGCGAAGAATCGCCACTCCAAGCCCTTCGGCAACGCTATCACCCAGCGCCATGGCATCAGCATGTCGGGCGAAGGTTAGGCTGATAGGCACCGCGACGACTAACCACGGCAATAGGCCCCACACATCGTCCCATTGCGCCGCGTAAAGGCTGCCGGTTAGCCATACATAGGCGGTCATGGCGGCAGAATCATCGCTGATTACGATCAACAGGGTGGTGCCAGCGCCCATGGCCGCGGCCAGACCAATGCCGACTAGCACCATGCGCGATGGGCTAATACCGTTTTTCCAGGCCAGGCTAACCACCAGCAGTGCAGAAACCAGTGCTCCCAGCATGGCGGCAACGGGCAGCCAGTGAATGCTAAGGGTCGAACTCAATAGCGATAGGAACACCACCGCCGCCAGCGCCGCACCGCTGGTAATGCCGATCACATCTGGAGAGGCTAGCGGGTTACGCAC
Source organism: Halomonas sp. FeN2 (assembly GCF_020595105.1). NCBI lineage: Bacteria > Pseudomonadati > Pseudomonadota > Gammaproteobacteria > Oceanospirillales > Halomonadaceae > Halomonas > Halomonas sp. FeN2. Next base: position 1,055,060 of record NZ_CP074200.1, on the reverse strand, counting down.
GATGCTTTGCAGAATCGCCCCCGCTATCGCCAGGGCGGCGCCGACCAGTATTGCTAGCGCGATGCGGGGCAGCCGAAGCTCCCAAATAATAAAGGCAATATCGCTGTTTTGCGGGGCCGTTAGTGCGTCTAGCACCTGCAGCGGTGGTGTGGGAAAACTGCCTAGACAGAGGGACAGTCCAGCGCTTGCTATCAATAAAAGACTTAGCATCATCAGACTACGCAGTAAGCGTTTACTGTCACTATTTGCTGCGCTATGGAGGGTTAACGTTGCGTCTGATCTCATTGGCCAGCCATCTTGCGTCGTGCCAGATAGATAAAGAAGGGCGTGCCGATCAGTGCGGTCATCACCCCAACCGGGATCTCCTGGGGTGGCATTAAAAAGCGCGAGCCAAGATCGGCCAGCAGCAGCAAACAGGCACCCAATAGCGCGCAGGCAGGTAGCAGCCAGCGATGGTCGATGCCAAATATTCCCCGCGCCATATGGGGCACAATCAGACCCACAAAACCGATCATGCCCGCCAGCGCCACGGAGCTACCCGCTAGCACAATCACAATCAGCCCGAGCAGCAGCTTGATGGTGGTGGCCTGCATGCCGAGCCCCGTGACCATATCATCGCCCAGTAACAGCGCATTGGCGTGACGTACCAGCAGTGCACTGAGCAGCAGTGCTCCGCCAAAGAGCGGCAGTAAGGGCGCTACCAATGAAAGATCACGCCCCGACACTGAGCCTGCCAGCCAGTAGAGCACGCTTTCAAAACTTTGCTGATCAATCACCAGTAGCCCTTGGCTGAACGACACAAACATTGCCGTCACTGCTACACCTGCCAGCACGACCCGCAGCGGTGAAAGCTCACCGTGGCGGCCGCGGCTAAGCATCACCACCAGGATTGCCGCAACGAGTGCCCCGAGTAGCGCCGCCCATACGTAGTGAACGGGCGTGTGCAGCGGCAATAGCGAAACTGCCACTACCACAAAAAACATCGCGCCTGCATTGATGCCCAGAATGCCCGGCGACGCCAGCGGGTTGCGCGTCATGGTCTGCATTAGTGCCCCGGCAATAGCTAAGCTGGCGCCCACCAGAGCGGCAATTACCGCACGGGGTAAGCGTTCAGTTAAAAGAATGATGTGGGCGATGTTGGTGGGGTCGTAATGGGCGAACGAACCGAATAGCGAGGAGAGGGCTATTTCAGTCGTGCCTAACATCACACTGGCGAAAAAGGCGCCCAGCGCCAGCAGCGTGCCAAGTAGCAGGCCAATACTTTTTGCGGCAGTACTGTTTAGCATGAAGTAGGCTCCCCACGGCCGCTGGCGGGAGGCAGGCAAGCCTGATGCGGCGCCGCTTCGGGTTGCAACAGCCCATAGTGGCTATACAGATCATCCAGCATAGCGTTGGCCGCCAATATGCCACCGCCCATCATCCAACTCACCGGCTCCACTTCAAATACGCGCCCGCTTTGCACCGCTGACAGCTGTTGCCAGAGTGGGTGGGAGGCCCAGCGTTGGTAATTATCAGCAATAGCGGGGTCATCGGGCTCAAGCAGAATAAACAGGGCATCAGCGTCCAGCACCGGAATGTTTTCAGTACTGGAGAGCTTCATTCCCCAACTCTGGCTTTGCAGTGTATCCGGCTGAGCAAAGCCCAGTTCATCAAGAATTGAGCCCGCAAAGCCGCTGGTATAGATGCGCACGTGGTCGCTTTTAAACCGCACCACGGCCACTTTTTGCGGCCACTCGCTGCCTAGCCGGGTGGCAATCTGCTGACGAAAGTCGGCGACACGATCATCCCATTGCTCAAGCAGCTCATTCGCCTGCGCTTCGCGGCCAGTGGCATTAGCCACCATGGTGAGCGTGGTTTGGAAGTTAAACACTGTCGGGGCAGATACAGTGGGGGCAATAGCATTCAATAGCGGTGCTATTTGCGCATGGCGAAAGTCGCTGGCAATCACTAGGTCTGGATTAAGCCAGGCGATCTTTTCCAGATTGGGTTGGGTTTCCAGCCCCACATGCTCGACGCTATCAAGCGCATCGCGCAGATAGCGGTACATGGGTTTTTCCAGCCAGGAATCGACGACGCCAATAGGCGTCAGTCCAAGGGCGACGGCGCTGTCGGTCGCCCCCTGGTAAAGCGTCACAATGCGTGGCGGTTTCGGGGGGCTGCTCGGAGTGTTAGCGGCTGCCATTAAGGGCATTAGCGCCGCCAGGGTTAACAGCAACACACTCATAAAAACCTGCTTGCGATGGGTGTGTGCTTTTAACATTAATGTCACTTTACGATTGGCTCGGATTTAAGAGCCAGGATGATGGCATGACGTAAAAGCTAATGCAAAGCATTACCAAATGAAGGCCGCGACCTCCACCATCCCAAATACCGCGACGCCAGCCGCGACCGGCCAGCCCAGTGAGCGTACCCGCGACCACACCAGCAGTGTGACGGAAAGCCCGATGGCGGTGGCGATCCAGGAAATAGCACTTGGGTTAACCGGCACAATGGACACCCCCAGCACGGCGGCAATCATCAGCGGGCCGAGAATACCCAGCCACTGGGGCATGTTATTAAGGCCGCTTTCGCTGTTGAGGCGGCGCTGCATCCATAAAAACGGCGCTACCCGCATCAGCAACGTGCCAATGGCAGAAACCGCGACCGCTATCCAAAGTGCCGTGCTCATGATTCACGCCTCCTGTTGGTGGCGAATCTTTGCGTATAGAACTGCGTGGAGTAGAAGCACAGCGCGCCGCAGGCGGCGGCTAGGGGAATCGCCACGTTGCTCCAGCCGACCAGCGTTAAACACAGCGCCGCTAAAATGGTGCAGCTCATGGCGACTGCCCAACGCTTGTCGGTAAAGCGTGGCGCTACCATGGTCAAAAACAGCGCGGGCAGCGCGAAGGGCATAATTTCACCCAGCAGCGGCCAGCGGGCGGTAAAGGCCTCACCGGCGGTAGCGCCCACCGCGGTGCCAATTATCCAGGCGCCCCAGGCCAGCAGTGATGCGCCCAAAAACCAGCTAAAACGCTTTACCTCAGGCAGTTGGGGCAGCCGGGTTAGGGCTAGTGCAAACACCTGGTCGGTGAGGCCGTGCATCAACCAGGGCCAGTGGCGGCTGCGCGGCAGTAGCGCCGCCAAGTTAGGGCCGTACACCACATGGCGCACGTTAATCAGCAGCGTCATCGCTACCACCAGCCACAGCGGGGCGCCGGTGGCGATCATACCGACAAACAGAAACTGCGAGGCCCCGGCGTAAATTAGCGCTGAAATAGCCGTGGCCTCCAGCGTGCTGAAGCCTGCCTGGGTGGCGACTAAGCCGAATGACAACGCCACTGGAATGTAGCCGCCCAGTAGTGGGATGGCCTCACGCACGCCCTGCAGCGCGCTACGAACGGTAGAGTGGCTGGCAGCTTGGCTCATGATGCTTGGCCTTCTGCACCATAGGTGATGGTCATCATCAACGTGGCCTCCGCTTCGTGGGTACGGTAAAAGTGCGGTTGGTCGGCGGCAAAGGTGATGGCCTCTCCCGGTGTCAGCACCGTGGTGGCGCCCTCTGGCCCCGCTTCCAGCCAGCCGCTAATCAGCGTGAGTGATTCACGGGTGCCGGGGGTATGGGCTTCAGCATGACGCAATGTATGCGGTGCGCAGCGCATCCAGTAGGCGTCCACCTGAGGGGAGTCCTTGCCTTGATCGATTAGGCGCACCTGCACGCCATCTTCACCCAGCGGCACGCTGATGGGCGCGACCAGCGTGCCGAAAGGCACATTGAGCTGCACCGCCAGCCGCCAAATGGTATCCAGGGTTGGGTTGCCGTTGCCCTGCTCAAGGCGACACAGGTTGGATTTGGCAATCCCCGCCTCATTGGCCAACTGCGACAGCGACCGGCCCCGCTCAAGGCGAAGTGCTTGAAGGTGTTGGCCCAGGGTGTTGAGTGAAAGCTTATCCATCTTTTTATCTCGCGTTCCTTTTATAGAACGTTCTATATAAAGAACGTTAGCCTGTCAATGATTGTGACAACCGCTTCCAGTGGCACTCTTTATGCATGACCTTTAGGTTGGCTGCTGCGAGGAAGCGCAATGCGTTCATTGGCAATGCTCAAACCGGTTAAATCGATCCTATACAGCGTGGCGTTACTGCTGCTAGGCAACGGTTTGTTGAATACGCTGCTAACCTTGCGTGGAACGGGGGAGGGCTTCTCCAGCGCGGTGCTGGGGATAATTATGTCCGGCTACTTTGTTGGCTTTATCTGCGGTACTTGGGTTAGCGGACGCTTAATTCGGCGCATGGGGCATATCCGTACCTTTGGCTTCTGTGCCTCTGTTTGTGCATCGGTGGCGCTGCTGCACCTGGTGTTTATCAACCCCTGGGTATGGCTACCGTTGCGGGTGATCTATGGGCTTTCGTTTATCACCTTGGTGACCGTGATTGAGAGCTGGCTGAATAGCCAAGCCGCCAGCCATGAGCGGGGGCGTATTTTTGCTGTCTATATGGTGGTCAATTTGGGCGCTCTGGCCACGGCTCAGCAGCTCCTGCGTCTCTCCTCACCCGACGGGTTTTTACTCTTTGTGGTGATCGCCATTTTGATCAGTTGGGCGCTGCTACCCATCACCATGACCCGTCGTGTGCAGCCCAAAATACCTGAGCGGCCCAAAAGTAGCCTGCGCGCGTTGTTAGGCTTTGCACCATTGGCGGTGGCTTCCGCCGCGTTGTCGGGTCTTGCCATGGGCGCATTCTGGTCGATGACCCCGGTGTACGCCACTCAGTTGGGGTTTGATATTGGTGGGGTCGGGCTGGTGATGAGCGTGGCGATTATTGGCGGCGCGCTGCTGCAGATTCCCATCGGGCGCTTCTCCGATAAACACGACCGCCCTAAGGTCATGATCTGGGTGGTGATGCTTGCGGCCTTAATCGCAGCGGCCATGCCCTTTGCGCCCAGCCACGAGGTGCTGCTGGGGCTCTATTTTATCTGGGGCGGCTTGTCGTTTTCCCTCTATCCGCTGGCGGTAGCGCAGTTGATTGACCAGCTCCACCCGGATGAAATTGTCTCCGGCTCGGCGGATATGCTGGTAATGCACGGGGCAGGCTGTGCCGTGGCGCCGATAGCGGCAGGGTCACTGATGAGTGCAGTGGGAGGGCATGGCTTGCCGCTCTATATTGCTTGCGTGTTCACTTTGCTAGGTATCTACGCGCTCTATCGCCGCCGCCGCATTAGGGCAGTGGTCACGCATACCGCACACTTTGAGCCGATGGTGCAAAGTAGTGCAGAGGTATTGGAAATGATCTTCGATGATACCCAGCGTGACTTATTTGATGACCCGAGCTTCTATGAAGAGGATGAACGGGAGCGTTTGGCGGGGCTTGTTAAAACATCCACTCGTTAATGCTGGGAAGTACTGGGGGAGCGGCTTTGATGAGCAGCCACTCCCCTGGGTGAATGTTTAAGCGCGCTTCGCCTCTTGCGACTGGCAAGCGGCAGCAGTGAACAGCACATCGGTAGAGGAGTTGAGGGCGGTTTCGGTGGAGTCCTGTACCACGCTGATCACAAAGCCAATCGCCACCGCCTGCATGGCCACTTCCGTGGGAATACCGAACAGGTTGGCGGCCATGGGAATCAGCATCAGTGAGCCGCCCGCCACGCCTGAAACGCCGCAGGCCGCCAGCGCTGAAACCACGCACAGTAGCAGCGCCGTGGGGAAGTCGACGCTAATGCCCAGCGTATGAGTGGTCGCCAGAGTGATCACGGTAATGGTGATGGCCGCACCACACATATTGATCGTCGCGCCTAGCGGAATGGAAATGGAGTAGGTGTCAGGGTCGAGCTTCAGGCGGCGGCAAAGCTCCAGGTTCACCGGGATATTCGCAGCCGAGCTACGGGTAAAAAAGGCGGTAATCGCGCTGCCGCGCAGGCACGTAAACACCAGGGGATAAGGGTTTTGCCGGATGGTGAAGTAAACCAGCAGCGGGTTGCTCACTAGCGCGACAAACAGCATGCAGCCCACAATTACACCCAGCAGTTGGGCGTAGTTGAGCAACGCCGCAACGCCGGATTCTGCCAGCGTGCCTGCCACTAAACCAAAGATACCCAGCGGCGCTAAACGAATCACCAGTGTCACAATGCGGGTGATCGCTGCAGATAAATCGCTCAATGCTTGGCGGGTGGTATCGCTGGCTTGGCGCAGGGTCATACCAAGGCCGATAGCCCAGGCCAAAATAGCGATAAAGTTAGCCTCCATGAGTGCACTAACCGGGTTAGCCACCGCATTCAACAGCAGGTCGCGTAGAACGCTAAAAATATCCCCGGGCGGGTTGCCGTCAACTTGCCCCAAATCTAACGTAAGCTCCGTGGGAAACAGGAAGCTGGCTGCCACCGCAATCAGCGCGGCGATCAGTGTACCTACCACATAGAGCACCAGCACGGGGCGAATGTGGGTGGGTTGGCCTTTCTGATGAGCTGAGATCGCTGCGGCTACCAGTACAAACACCAAAATGGGTGCCACCGCCTGCAAAGCGGCGATAAATAGCTGGCCAAGCAGGGCCACGTCGCTCGCAATACCCGGCGCAAACAGGGCGAGTACTACCCCAGCAACAATACCGATTAAAATTTGCGGGATAAGACCCAGCCGTATAAGTGGCCGGAAAACGGTGCGGGCGGTGGCGATCATTGCGCAACTCTCAGGTAGTAAAAGGTGGGTGACGTTGCGGCGTTTAGCCGCTAACGCGCCTGAAAGGGGCGATATTCTACCAGCTACAAGCATGACGCGGGTGGCTGGAGAAAAAAACGTGCAGCCTATGTACTTAGCACGCAACTTGCTGTTTACTTTAAAAAAAGACCAGGGAACTTTCCAATGAAAATTAGAACGTTGTTATTTGCGCTTGTTGCGCTATGTGCTTCATCGCTGGCGATGGCCGCTGACTACTATGTGGATATCACCAACCGAACGGGTTACACCATCTACTATATGTACGTGAGTCCAGGGGACTCGAAGAGCTGGGAAGAGGACGTGCTGGGTAAAGATGTATTAATGAACGGCGATACCCAGCGAGTGACGCTAACGGGCTATACCAACCCCTATTTCGATATTCGCTTAGTTGATGAGGATGAGGACAGCTATACCTTCTGGAACGTGGATGTCTCAACAGAGGACATTATCGTCACGCTGGATCACTTGGATTAACGTCTGCATTCACGCAATAAAAATGCCCCTGCCTCATCAGAGGGCAGGGGCATTAGTCAATGATGCTTGTTGCCTTGGCGATCTAGCCTCTAGTTCAAGCAGCCACGACCTCAAGAGCCGCAGGAGTGGATTTTTGCGGTTTTCTGATGATTTCGTCGTTATCCGCAAATAGCTCACTGCTGCCAATCATCTCAGTATACCCTCGCTGTGTTAAAGCAAGCACCTCGGGTGACGTACCCCACTTCATCAGCATCTCATCCAGCACTTGCTCGGCTTTTTCAGCCTGGCCCCAGTGGGTAAGTAGTTGGGCAATGGCGTAGTCGCACTCGGGAGTGTCGAACAGTTCATCCTTGATGTCTTGAATGGCGATGTTAAGACCCGCCTGGGAAAGGTCGCTTGACGTTTCGTTATGCATATCACGGCTCCGTGTGATTGCTAATGGGACGGCGGTTAAGCTGAGATAACCGCCTGAATTTGAGTTGTACGTGTGTTGTACGAACCGAGCTTAATATAGCCGTGAGTGAGAAGCAAATGCGAAAAGGCGGCGGCAAAGGTTTATTGCACCGCGGTTGTATTTGGCTTGATAAATACCTCGAACGGGTGCTGTTTGCCATCAGTTACAACTAAAGTTGTTAGACTTTGGTTGTAATTAATGGCAAATCACTGGACTAATTGCCTATTGCAGTTAATAAAGGGCGCCAAAGGAGGTTCCGTATCGCCCATCATGCGGCATATGTATCGGAATGTTGATCCTCGATTTGTTCTTTTCACTCTGACCGTAAGTGGCGCACATTGTATGCATAAAACTGCCCTGATGACGGTATGGGATCAGCTATGGCACTCCCACTACCAAGCCAAAAATCTATTGATGTGCGCGCTGCCGACGGGCGGGGCCGCTAACGCCGCGGCTTCGAATACCAAGCGTAACCCTTCCCCTCAACCTAAGCCGCCTGCCTATACCACGCCGCAGAAGATTGGCCTGCTGCTTGGCCCACTGCTGTTCGCCTTTGTGGTGATGTTCTTTCACCCTGAAGACTTAAGCTTTGAAGGGCGCATGGTGCTCGCTACCACTCTGTGGGTGGCCGTATGGTGGATCACCGAAGCTATTCCTATCCCCGCGACTTCGTTGCTGCCCATTGTGCTACTACCGATTACCGGCGCGTTGGATGGCAATACCGTCACGGCCGCCTACGGTAACCCAATTATTTTCCTGTTTCTGGGCGGTTTTATGATCGCGCTGGCAATGGAAAGGTGGGATCTCCACAAGCGTATCGCGCTGTCGATTATCGCCGTGCTGGGCACCAGTATTAATAGCATCGTGTTTGGTTTTATGGCCGCGACCGGCTTTTTGTCCATGTGGGTCTCCAACACAGCGTCGGTGATGATGATGCTGCCGATTGGTACCGCTATCGTCTACCAGGTGAGCCAAGAGCTGGCAAAAAGTGACGGCGACCACAGTGCCGAAATCGATAAGTTCAGCAAAGCGCTGATTTTTGGTATCGGTTACGGCGGTACCATTGGGGGATTGGGCACGCTAATCGGTACCCCACCGAATATCATTCTCGCTGCCATTGTGAATGAACTGTTTGGCATCGAGATCTCCTTTGCCGGTTGGCTCATGTTTGCTTTTCCCGTCGTGCTGGTGTTGCTGTTTAGCACCTGGCTACTACTAACGCGGGTATTTTTCCGTATCGAGTTTAGTCACCTGCCGGGCGGGCGAGAGCTGATTAACAAAGAAAAAGATGCCTTGGGTAACACTAGTTTCGAAGAGAAAGCGGTACTGGCGGTGTTTTTGTTCGCTGCCTTTATGTGGATCACCCGCTCGTTCTTGTGGCAGGGGCAGATCATCAATATCCCCGGTATCAATGACACCATGATCGCGATCGTCGCTGCGCTGCTGCTGTTTTTGATCCCCTCCAAAAACAAAGGCGGCTGCCTGCTGGGCTGGGACGTGGCGAAAGATGTGCCTTGGGGCATTCTGCTGCTGTTCGGGGGTGGTTTGGCGATTGCCGCAGGCTTTGGCTCTTCCGGCCTGGCGGAGTGGATCGGCGGGCAAATGAGCGTGCTGGAAGGCGTCAACTTTTTGCTAGTAATCTTGCTGGCGACCGGCATGGTGCTGTTCCTGACTGAAATCACCTCGAATACCGCAACGGCCACCATGATTCTGCCGGTGCTGGCGTCACTGGCACTGGCGCTGGATATCCATCCTTTTGTACTGATGGTTCCAGCCGCGATGGCTGCTAACTGTGCCTTTATGCTGCCTGTAGGTACCCCGCCTAACGCGATTATCTTCGCTACAGGTAAGATCACAATTTTAGAGATGGTGCGTACCGGCTTCTGGATCAACATCATTGCAATGCTGCTGATTGTGGCAGCGGTATATTTCATGCTGCCACTTATGTGGGGGGTTGACCTCACCAGCTACCCTGACGCCTTCCGTCGTTAGTAAGATTTTATAGCATTGCCTAGCCCCGCCCATGTGCGGGGCTTTTTTATGCTGAAATGGAGTTTTGTGAGTAGATAGCGTATCGGGTTGTTATCATGCCGATACACTATTTTTGCTGAGCCTGTTATGCGTCTACTTCACACCGCCGATTGGCACCTGGGGCGGCTGTTCCACAACCTTTCGTTGCTGGATGACCAGCGCCATGTGCTCGACCAACTTATCGAGATTATCGACCGGGAAAACGTCGATGCGGTGCTGATCGCGGGCGATATCTACGACCGTTCGGTGCCGCCTGCGGCGGCGGTAACGCTGTTGGATGAGGTACTCCATGCGCTCTGCGAGGAGCGCAAGCTGCCGGTGATCATGATCTCGGGCAACCACGACGGCGCCGAGCGGCTTCGTTTCGGCGCGCGTCACCTACGCCAGGCCGGGCTGCATATCCTTTCTGACTTAGCTGATTTTGCCACCCCCGTCACGCTGGCGATTAAGGGCGTTGAAGTCGATGTGTTCGGCATTCCCTACGCCGACCCTGAGCATGTGCGCAGCCAGTTTAACGTTGAGGTACGCGATTTTGACGGCGCCCACCGCTACCTGGTCGAGCGCATCGAAGAGCAGCGTCACCCTACACGCCCCTGCATATTGATGAGCCACTGCTTTGTGGATGGTGGCAGCGCCTCGGACTCTGAACGCCCGCTGACCCTGGGCGGCGCCGAAAGCGTCGCTTGGGAGCCTATGGAAAGCTTTGATTACGTCGCGCTTGGCCACCTTCACGGCCCCCAGTACCGCGGTGGCGAGCATATTCGCTACAGCGGCTCGCTGCTCAAGTACAGCTTTTCCGAAGCCAGCCAGCGCAAAGGCGTGACGCTGGTGGATCTTGATGCGAGCGGCGTCACCCAGATCGAGCAGATCCCCCTCATTCCCAGTCGCGAAGTACGCGTACTGGAGGGCGGGATCGATGCGTTAATTGCCCAGGGGCGAACGGACGCGAATGCCGATGACTACCTGCTGGTGCGGTTAACTGATCGCCACGCCATTCTCGACCCCATGGGCAAGTTGCGCGAGGTGTATCCCAACGTGCTGCATCTCGAAAAGCCCGGGATGCTGGATGCCCGCGGTAATCAGCAGCTTGACCGAGAGCGGCTGAAGTTCAGCGCACTGGATATGTTCAGTGACTTTTTCGCCCAAACCAGCGGTGAGCCCATGACTGACCAACAAACCGAGGCGATAAGCGAACTGATAGGCGAGCTTAGCCGTGACGAAGAGGCTCAGGGATGACACCGCTAACCCTCACCATGCAGGCGTTCGGGCCTTTTGCGGGCAGTGAGACCATCGACTTCACCGCCCTGGGCAGAAGCCCACTGTTTTTGATTAATGGCCCTACCGGCGCCGGTAAAAGCTCGATTCTCGATGCCATCTGTTTTGCGCTTTACGGCCAAACCACGGGCAATGAACGCGACCCGGCGCAGATGCGCTGCGACCAGGCTGATGCTTCGCTGCTAACGGAAGTGATGCTGGATTTTCGCCTGCGCGGCGTGGATTACCGGGTTCGCCGGGTGCCCCAGCAGGAGCGCCCCAAGGCCCGCGGCGAAGGCACGACCACCCATAATGCTGAAGCCCAGCTGTGGCGCTTGAAGGGCGGAGGCGAGGTAGACAGCTGTTTGGTTGCGCGTAAGGTCAACGATGCCACCGCCGAGCTGCAAACCCTGATCGGCCTGGATGCCAACCAGTTTCGCCAGGTGATGGTGCTACCCCAGGGTAAGTTCCGCGAACTGCTGCTGGCAGGCTCCAAAGAGCGCGAAGTGATTTTTTCCCAGCTGTTTCAAACCCAGATTTTTCAGCGCATCGAAGAGCGTCTGCGAACCCAGGCCAATCAAATCGAGCGGGCAGTGAGTGATCATCGCCAGCATATCAGTGGCATCCTCGCCGGGGGCGAGCTTGAGAGCGAAGCCGCGTTAGCGCAAGAGCTTGAAGCGCTGACACCCCAGGTAGACCAAGCGCGGCAACGCTTTGAAACCGCGCAGCAGCAGCGCCGTAGCGCCGAAAAACAGCGCGATGAGGCGCTGGCGCTGCAGCGTCAATTTGAGGCCCGCGATCGGCTGGCGGCGGATAAAGCCCGTCATCTTGAGCAGCACACACAGATAGAAAACGCTCAGGAGCGCTTAGCGCAAAGCACTCACGCCCAGGCGCTGCGCCCACAGAGAGCTGCCTTAGACCAAGCGCAGCAGACGCTGAACACCGCCGAGGCCGATCAGCGACAGGCGCAAGCCGCGTTAGCCATACAACGTAGTAACGCCGAACAGGCGCAGCAGGCGTTAGAAGTGGCACGCCAGCGTCAGGCAGAGCTCCCCGCCCTCCGGGAACGGCATCGGCAATTGGGCGAATTTATTCATAAAAGCCAGCAGTTAAGCGAGTTGCAGGCGCGTTTTAAAACGGCGCAGGCCACCTGGCAACAAGCTGATAGTGCGCTCAAGCGTGATGAGGCGCAGCTAGATAGCATTCGTCAGCAGGGCGAAGCGATCGGCGTTAATCTGGAGCGCTTACAAACAGAGTATCAGCAGCTGGCCAGTGCCCCCGCTGAGCTAAGCCGCCATAACGACCTGCTGACCCAGCGCCAAGAGCTGGATGAACTCACCCGGCAAGCGCATGAGTTAACCAGGCAACAGCAGCAGGCGACGGAGGCACTCAACCGCCAGCAAAGCGAAGCAGAGCGCGCGCAACGCCACGCCACTGAGCAGGAGATGCGCTGGCACCAGGGGCAGGCCGCGCTGTTAGCGCTTACTCTTGAACAGGATGTGCCCTGCCCGGTGTGTGGCAGCCTGGAGCATCCAGCCCCAGCGGTTGATAGTGCCAACGTGGTCAGTCAGGCGCAGGTTGAAGAAGCCAGGATGGCGCAAGAGCAGGCCCGCCAAGCACGTCAGGGTGCCGAACGTCATCACCATCAGCTCACTCAGCAGATTAACTACAATACAGAACAGGCCCAGCGGCTTGCCCAACAGTTGGGCGAGTGGGCTAGTCAACCGCTGGCTGAGCTGCAAAATGCCTGCGAAGGCTTGCGCCGCCAAGTGCAGCGCCGGGAAAGCGTTGAACGTGAGATTAGCCAGCAGAACACCGCTCGCGAAGCACTGCGCCGTGAGTGGGGCGTGCTGGATAAGCAGCTTAAAACCCATCGTCCCGAGGTGGAGAGGGCGAAAGAGGAGGCGTTGCGCCTGGAGAGTCAGCGCGATCAGCTGAGCCAATCGCTGCCTGAAGGTGCTCGCGACCCTGAGGCAATGCGCCGAATCCTCACTGAGCTTGAACACCAGATCGCACAGCTCGAAAAAGCCTGGGAGAGCGCCCAGCAGATGCTCTCGACCAGCCAAACCCAGCTGGCGCGGGCGGAAGAGCAGCTACGCGGTGCGAACGAGCGAATCGAACGTAGCGAGCAGACGCTTCAGCAGGTGCAAGCTGAGTGGCAAGCCGCCCTGCAGGCCAGCCCCTTTGAAGATGAAGCGGCGTTTCAGGCTGCGCAGTTAGATGATAACCAGCAGCAAGAGTTGACTCGCCAAGTAGAGGCGTACCAACGCCGCCTGGCCGAGCTTGAAGGCGCGCTGGAGAACTACCAAACCCAGCTTGCGGAAAAAACGCCGCCAAATATGGCCGCGCTGACCAGCCTAGCCGAGGTGGCCCAGGTCGAAGAGAACACCCAGCTAGAGGCGTGGCGGGGACTCGATGGAAGGCTGTCCACACTGCAAGGCATTCGTCAAAAGCTTGCGACTGCCCACACGGCGCAGGCAGAGCTCGAAGCCCAGTATCAGCTGTGGGGCACGCTCAGTGAGGTTGCTAACGGCCGTACGGGGCACCGTATTAGCCTGCAGCGTTTTGTGCTGGGAGTGTTGCTGGATGACGTATTGATTCAAGCTTCGGAGCGGTTGGTACGCATGAGCCGCGGGCGTTATCAGTTGGTGCGCCGGGAAGATCCCTCCAAAGGTAACAGAGCCTCTGGGCTGGAGCTTGATGTGGCCGACACCTACACCGGCAAGAATCGTTCGGTAGCGACACTCTCAGGCGGGGAGTCGTTTATGGCCGCGCTCTCGCTGGCGCTAGGGCTCTCGGATGTAGTACAGGCGTACGCTGGTGGCATTCAACTGGATACGCTATTCATCGATGAGGGCTTTGGTAGCCTGGATCAGGATGCGCTGGATCAAGCCATCGCCATGCTCAGCGAACTGCAAATGGGCGGGCGCATGATCGGCGTGATCTCCCATGTCAGCGAACTCAAAGAGCAAATGCCAGTCCGTATAGACGTGCGTGCCAGCCGGCAGGGGAGCTCAGTGGAAGTAAAAGGTGCACTTCTTTAACGCTTAACGCCGCATGGCCGATTGCAGGCAGTTTTCCCTCCAAGGCCTGGTTCATGCTGCGTTCATATAGAATGTTTTATAAAGTGACTCAATCGTCAAACGAGCTCTGAAGATACTATCTACTTAGGAGTACAAGGATGAACGCAAGCAAAATTTTACAGCAGCTGATGCAGCAAGCTGGCGGAAGTCAGAAGGGCGGCAGTGGCAGTGGTGTTGATGTTAAAGGCATGCTGAGCGGGCTCTCTAAGCAGCTAGGCAGTGGCAGCAGCGGTCAAGGTGGCGGCTCCTCCAGTGGCTTCGATGTTAAGAGCCTGCTCGGTGGCGGCGCCATGGGCATGTTGGTCGGCTCCAAACGCGGCCGCAGCATGGGCGGTAAAGCGCTGAAATACGGCGCCATTGCTGGGGTGGGCGTGCTGGCGTGGAAAGCGTGGCAGAGCTCCCAGGCGGCAAAAAATGGCAATGCCCAGCAAAATACGGCCCAGAATGCGTCAGAGGGCGAGCGGGTAGAAGCGCTTAGCGGTGAGTACCAGGAGCGCCGCAGCCTGGAGTTACTGCAGGCGATGATTATGGCTGCCCGGGCCGATGGCCATATTGATGAGCAGGAGCAGGCGCTGATTACCGAGCAGATTGATGCCCTGGGTGCCGACCAGGAGATGCATAACTGGGTGGAGCAGCAGCTAAAAGCACCGCTGGATGCCCAAGCGCTGGCCCGCGAAGCGGACTCCCCTCAAGCGGCCCGGGAAATGTACCTGATCAGCGTGGCCGTGACCGATGATCAAAACCCCATGGAGCGCGCCTGGCTCGACCAGTTGGGTAGTGCCCTCAACTTACCCAAAGAGATGACTGACGAACTTGAGCGTCAAGCGCAGCAGGCGGGTTAATGCTGGATACGGTTAATTTTTGGCTAGCTACCGGCTTTGGGCTGGGGCTAGCGCCGATGGCGCCGGGTACCTTTGGCTCGCTGCTGGGCATCCCTCTGGCGTGGTGGTTGTTAAGCCGTCCGCTAGGTCAGCAAGGTGCTATCATGGCAACGCTGCTGCTACTTGCGATACCGGTTTGCCACGTCGCTGCCTGGCACTACGCCGGTTTGGATCATGGCAGTATCGTTGCCGATGAATATGTAGCGTTTCCGCTGGCGGTAATCGGGTTAGCCGGCGCGCGCCACCCAGCGGTGATAGCGCTGGCATTTGTTGTCTACCGCTTTTTCGATGCGCTGAAGCCGCCGCCGATTCATCTGGCAGAGTATGTTCATGGCGGTTTTGGCATTGTTTTGGATGATGTTATTGCGGCGTTGGTGACCTGGGTGGTGATTGCTATTGTGCTGAAACTTTGGCTGCGTCGAACCTCTGACCAACAGTTGAATTCGTAATAGACACGCAACGAAAAAAAGCGCCGCTAGCCTTAATAAAAAGCTAGCGGCGCTCTATCTTATCGCTCAGGATTTTGAGCGCTTACAGCCTTACTCTTGAACGACAATAACCGACTTGGCATTGACGAACTCGTGCATGCCGAAGCCGCCGTGCTCGCGACCGTAACCGGAGTTTTTAACGCCGCCGAAAGGCATTTCCGGGGTAGCAACGCCAAAGCCATTGATAAACACCATGCCGGTGTCAAAGTACTTGCTGGCAAGCTCGGTGGCGCGTTTAACATCTTTAGAGATGATACCGCCGCCCAGGCCGTAACGGCTGTCGTTGGCAATGCGCATGGCATCTTCGTCATCTTTGGCACGAATCAGCGCAGCGACGGGGCCAAACAGCTCGTCGTCGTAAGCGGGCTGGCCGGGAGTCACGTTATCCAGCACGGTGACCGGGTAAAACGCGCCTTTACCGGATGGCTTTTCGCCACCGCAAAGAATCTTCGCACCTTTGCGCACGCTCTCTTCCACTTGGTCGTGGAGACCATCGCGCAGATCCACGCGAGCCATGGGGCCCAGATCGCTGTCTTCTTGGGTCGGGTCACCCGCTTTAAGCGACTGCATGCGCTCTACATAGCGCTTTTTAAACGTTTCATAGTTCTTTTCAGTGACCACAAAACGCTTGGCCGCGACGCAGGTTTGACCGCCGTTGTAGACGCGCCCCTGTACGCAGGTGTCGATGGCGACATCCATGTCGGCGTCATCGAGCACTAGGTAGGCATCGTTAGAGCCCAGCTCAAGCACGGTCTTTTTAAGGTGCTCGGCCGCTTTGCCAGCGACTGTGCGACCTGCGCCATCACTACCCGTTAGGGTTACGCCACGTACCGCAGAATGAGCAATCACCTCATCAGAAACATCGTGAGAGATCACCAGTGTACGGAAGACGTTTTCCGGAAGACCCGCTTCGCGGTAGATCTTTTCCAACAGCAGGCCGCTGCCAGTTACGTTTTCAGCGTGTTTTAGCAGCACGCCGTTACCCGCCATAATATTGGCGATTGAGTAACGTACCACCTGGTATGCGGGGAAGTTCCAGGGCTGAATGCCGTAGATCACACCCATCGGTGAGTAGGTCACAAAACCGCGTTCGCCATTGCCAGGCTGACGCTCTTCGTCGGCTAGCTTTTTGGGGCCATGTTCAGCGGTGTAGTCACAGATGCCGGTGCAAAGATCGACTTCCTGGCGGGCCTGAGAAGGCAGTTTACCCATCTCTTTGACCATCAGGTCGGCAAGCTCTTCTTTATGCTTTTGCATCGCTTGGCCAATGGCTTTAACCGTTTTAGCGCGGCTTTCCAGGGACTCTAAGCGCCAATCGAGAAACGCCTCGTAGCAGGCGTCCACTACCTGCTTGGCTTCCGCGCTGCTCATTAGCGCATAGGTTTCGAGGGTTTCACCATTGGTGGGATTGATCGTCTTGATGCTGTTGCTCATAAGATCTCCTATCTATTGATCAACGTGGGGTCACAGCGTCCAGCTCCAGGATGCCTAATAGACCAACCGGTCTATTTCTTGCGTAAGGTCACTGTAGTACAAAATGAACGACCATGCATAACATTGGTGTTCCCTTTCCGGCAGTGATTAAAGTAAACAGTTCAACCAATTAGTCTAATCAATGTTTAAGTCGTAACACCTGCTACTCAAACGAAGGCCCTCCGGCTTCTTCGCCCCACACTTCTTCCAGGCGTCCGTCGCGACCACAGCTGTAGCGGTAGAACTTATAGCGCACGGGGTTCTTTTGATAATAGTCCTGGTGATACTCCTCTGCAGGCCAGAAGGTAGTGGCTGGTACTATTTGGGTGGCAATTTCCCGGTCAAAGCGCGCTTCCATTTCGGCTTTGGACGCTTCGGCCAGTTCACGCTGGGCTTCGTCGTGATAGAAGATCGCCGAGCGGTATTGGTCGCCCACATCACAGAACTGACGGTCGACCGCAAAGGGGTCGATGTTGCGCCAGAAGATTTCTAAGAGCTGCGCGTAGCTGATTTGCTCAGAATCGTACTCGACCTTTACGACCTCGGCGTGGCCCGTGTTACCTCGGGTGATATCTTCGTAGCTGGGGTTCTCAAGCTCGCCGCCGATATAGCCGGAAATGGTGGCAGTGACGCCGGGTTGGTTATCGTAGGGCGGTTCCATACACCAGAAACAGCCACCGGCAAAGGTAGCTTCCGCACTGCTCTGTTGTTGCGAGGGCTGGTCTTGAGAGGGCTGCTCTTGGGAGGGTTGGGCTTGAAGCGAAGGGCTGGCTAGGCCAGCGGCCACCAATACGCCAAGCGTGAATGGACGAAGAGGGGACAGACGGATCATTGCAAGTACTCCGGTGGAGGGGCGAGTTACTGTCCATTATGGAGTTGATTAGTCGCTTGGCGTTCCCTTTCCTTACAGCCCCTTTGTCACAACCTTTTTTTATGGCTTAGCCTAGACGCTGGGGCCATACCTCATCCAGCGTACTGAGCGCAGCGTTGACAGTCGATTCGTTGGTGCTTTCATGCCGCCAGATAAAGCTTAACGCGCAGGGCAGGCGAATATTCTCCGCCACTGCCAAGCCGCTCTCCTGGCGCTCGGTCATCGCCAGGGCGTCCCGGGCCAGGCTTAAGCCAACGCCTGCGCGCACCAGGTCAAGCATGCAGGCCTCCTGATCCACCTGGGCCACCCGGTTGGGAACTGCGCCGCTCGGTGCCAGCGCCTGCTTTAACAGCCGGTGGTGGGCAGAATCCTGTGGCGTAACAATCCAGGGCAGCGTGGCTAAGTGCTCCCAACGGGTATCAATGAGTCGATTTTCCCAGCCTGCTGGGGCAATCACGTGATAAACAAAATGGGTTAGCTCACGCCACGCCAGCGCCTCATGGTCTTTTCCAGGGCCTTGCCCAGGCGGCGCCAGGTAAAACCCCACATCTAAGTCGCCTTGTTCAATGCGATTAAGCACGCTGCCGCTCATCCCATGGTGAAGTTCGGTTTCTAGCTGCGGTGCTCGGGCCATCAATCGGCTCAAAAATGCGCCTAGACGCAGAAATTCGGGGTCGACGATGGTGCCGATTGAGAGCTTGCCGCGCAGCGTGCTGTGCAGTGTTCCGGCGGTTTGCTCAAACGCCTGGGCGCTGGCCAGGGCTTTTTCAGCGGCAGGTAGCAGAGCGTGGCCATCAGGCGTCAGAGCTAGGCCCTGAGGACGGCGACTAAACAGCGTAAGGCCTAAATTCGCCTGCAGCTGCTTCAACTTTAGGCTAATGGCTGGCTGGGTCAGGTGGAGCTGTTCTGCGGCGCGTGACACGCTGCCCGTTCGTGCAACGGCCACGAAGGCGCGCAGGGTGGCGTATTCTTGCATGATTAGCCTCAAATACTCGTCGTGATATTAGCAGATCTTATAACTGGCTTTTAAATAACTCAATTGATCCGCTCGCTAGGCTCAGTAGGCTAGGCTGAAAGTAAGCTTCTTGCACACACTTTAAACATGCGTTCTTAACTAGGTACTCCCATGACAACAACAGCGATTCAGCACTTTATTAATGGCCAGGTCACCGCTGGTGAATCTGCTCAATCCCAGGACGTCTTTAACCCCGCCACTGGCCGTGCTACCGGCCGTGTATCGCTCGCTTCCCCGGCGGACGTACATACGGCGGTAGAGGCTGCACAAGCCGCTTTTCCCGCCTGGGCCGATACTCCGCCGATCCGCCGTGCCCGGGTAATGTTCAAGTTTTTAGAGCTGTTAAACGCGCATAAAGATGAGCTAGCGGAAGCGATTACCAAAGAGCACGGCAAGGTGTTCACCGACGCCCAGGGTGAAGTGGCCCGCGGTATCGATATTGTCGAATTTGCCTGTGGAATTCCGCAGCTGTTAAAGGGTGACTACACCGAGCAGGTGAGTACCGGGATTGATAATTGGACGATGCGCCAGCCGTTAGGCGTCGTGGCTGGTATAACGCCATTTAATTTCCCAGCCATGGTGCCGATGTGGATGTTCCCGCTGGCAATTGCGGCGGGGAATACGTTTATTTTGAAGCCAAGCCCCCTTGATCCCAGTGCTTCGCTGCTGATGGCTGACTTGCTAAAGCAGGCAGGCCTGCCCGATGGCGTGTTTAACGTTGTGCAGGGTGATAAAGACTCCGTGGAAGCTCTGATCGACCATCCGCATGTTAAGGCGCTGTCGTTTGTAGGCTCAACGCCAATTGCCAACCTGATCTACGAGCGCGGAGCGCGCAACGGCAAGCGCATTCAAGCCTTGGGCGGAGCCAAAAATCATATGGTAGTGATGCCGGATGCGCATTTGGATAAAGCCGTCGATGCGCTGATTGGTGCCGCCTATGGCTCGGCTGGTGAGCGCTGTATGGCGATTAGCGTGGCGGTGTTGGTCGGCGATGTGGCGGATAAGGTCGTCCCGGCATTGGCGGAACGTGCCAAAGCGCTAAAAGTAAAAGATGGCATGCAGCTTGATGCGGAAATGGGCCCCATTGTGACCCGTGAGGCTCATCAGCGGATTAGCGGCTATATCGAAAAAGGCGTGGCGGAAGGCGCTGAACTGGTGGTCGACGGCCGTACCTTTGACGCCTCTACTGCAGGAGATGAGTGCGCCGACGGGTTCTGGATGGGCGGCACGCTGTTCGACAATGTCACTCCCGAGATGACGATCTACAAAGAGGAGATTTTTGGCCCGGTGCTGGTCTGCGTGCGGGTGCCGGATATCGCCACCGCGATCCAGTTGATTAACGACCACGAGTTTGGCAACGGCGTTAGCTGCTTTACCGAAAGCGGTACGGTGGCGCGGGAGTTTGGCCGCCGCATTCAGGTTGGCATGGTGGGTATCAATGTGCCCATTCCGGTGCCCATGGCATGGCACGGCTTTGGTGGCTGGAAGCGTTCGCTGTTTGGCGACACCCACGCCTACGGGGAGGAGGGCGTGCGTTTCTACACCAAGCAGAAGTCGATTATGCAGCGCTGGTCGGATTCGATTGATGCCGGGGCTGAATTTGTAATGCCCACGGCGAAGTAGCGACCAAACGTTACCGGAGCCAACCAATGTCAGAATCTACCCATAACAATGTCGACCATATCAGTCACTTCGACTATATCGTGATCGGCGCAGGCACCGCGGGGTGCCTGCTGGCAAATCGTTTGAGTGCTAATCCCAATAATAAGGTGCTGCTGATAGAGGCGGGCGGTCGCGATAACTACCACTGGATTCATATTCCGGTGGGCTACCTCTACTGCATTAATAATCCACGCACCGACTGGCTGTTTCGCACCGAGCCCGATAAAGGCCTCAACGGACGTTCGCTGATCTACCCGCGGGGGAAAACCCTGGGCGGCTGCTCTAGCATCAACGGCATGATCTATATGCGCGGCCAGGCGCGTGACTATGACCACTGGGCGGAAGTCACAGGCGACGACGCCTGGCGCTGGGAGAACTGCCTACCCGACTTTATCAAACATGAAGACCACTACCGTCTGGACGAGGGCGGAGATGCAGACGCCCAGCACCGGGATTTTCACGGCCACGGTGGGGAGTGGCGGATCGAAAAGCAGCGCCTTAAGTGGCAGGTGCTGGATGATTTCGCCGAAGCTGCCGTGCAGGCGGGTATTCCGCGTACCGACGATTTTAACCGCGGGTCTAACGAAGGCGTGGCCTACTTTGAGGTCAATCAGCGCTCGGGCTGGCGCTGGAATACCGCCAAAGCGTTTTTGCGCCCCGCCCTCAAGCGCAAAAACCTCACGCTATGGCACTCCACCCAGGTCAATCGGCTGCTCTTTGAGCAAGCGGACGCACTAGGCTGCGCGGGTGTAGAAGTAGAGCGTGGGGGCAAAACCCAACATGCTATGTTGAGCAAGGAGGGGGCCAATGCAGAGGTGGTGCTCTGCGCCGGCGCTATTGGTACGCCGCATCTGCTGCAGCTTTCCGGTGTGGGGCCCGCAGAGACACTGCGTGAGCACGGCGTTGAGGTGGTGCATGAGCTGCCGGGCGTCGGCGAGAACTTGCAGGATCACCTGCAGATTCGTTCGATATATCGGATTACTAATGGCAAAACCCTCAATGCCATCGCCAGCACGCTGTGGGGTAAAGCGGGAATTGGCCTTGAGTACCTGCTTAAACGCTCCGGGCCGATGAGCATGGCGCCTTCGCAGCTGGGGGCTTTTACCCGCAGTACGCAGGATCAACCGCACCCCAACATTGAGTACCACGTGCAGCCGCTAAGCCTGGAAGCCTTTGGTCAGCCGCTGCACCCGTACCCGGCAATTACCGCCAGCGTCTGCAATTTGAACCCTACCAGCCGGGGCACCGTGCGACTTAAAAGCAGCGACCCGCGCCAGGCACCGGCGATTTCTCCCAATTACTTGAGCACCCCTGAAGATCGCAAGGTGGCGGCGGATTCTCTGCGGGTGACAAGGCGTATCGCCGAGCAGCCTGCGTTTGCCAAATACGCGCCGGAAGAGGTGAAACCCGGCCTCGAGTACCAAAGCGACGATGAGTTAGCCCGGCTGGCTGGTGATATCGGCACGACTATTTTCCACCCGGTGGGCACCGCACGTATGGGCCAGGAAGATGATGCGATGGCAGTGGTCGATGCACGGCTGAGAGTGCGCGGTATTCGCGGGCTAAGAGTGGCTGACGCCAGCGTTATGCCGACCATCACCAGCGGCAACACCAACTCTCCGACGCTGATGATTGCCGAGAAGGCCGCCGGTTGGATACTGGCTGAGAGGCGTGAGGTTTAGATCTATTAATCAACGTTTTATAAGGGTGTTGACGCGGGAGGGTGGATCAGCGCAAAATGGTGACAGTTGGTTAGCAAGTCGAACGTTGTCAGCAGTATAGAAGCGCCTCTAGCGTTAAATCTGGTGAAAGTCTCTTGTTATACCCACTGCAATTCGGGTATTTCCCGGTTTAATTAGCAACATCGAGGATTTCGATCATGGCAACTGGTACCGTTAAGTGGTTCAACGACACTAAAGGTTTCGGCTTCATTTCTCCTGACGACAATGGCGACGATCTGTTCGCGCATTTCTCAGAAATTCAGGCAGAAGGCTTCAAATCTCTGCAAGACGGCCAGAAGGTTTCCTTCGACGTCACACAGGGTAAAAAAGGCCTTCAGGCTTCTAACATCAAAGTAGTTTAAGTTAATTCTTAAGTATTGAGATGTTAGCAATCACCGCTTAGCGTTGATTGACCAGAAAACCCCGCCAAGCGCGGGGTTTTCGCTTTTTAGGTTTTGTAACCTAAACTTAGCCCACCTCACACCTCACACCTCACACCTCACACCTCACACCTCACACCTCACACCTCACACCTCACACCTCACACCATATTCCATTTCGATCTTTAAATGTTTCTAAAAATAACTTTTTAGAATATAAGATTGGCTTCACAATACCGCCATGCTTATTAGTTAAGGATGTCGTAGTTATGTCGCTGGATGCTTGGATAGCGGTCGGGGTGGTGCTCACCATCTTTCCGTTGATGGCTTTTTCACGCCTGGGGCCGGATATTATCTTGCTGGGCGCGGTTGTTTTACTGATGACGCTGGGTGTGATTGACCCACAGCAGGCGCTGGGGGGCTTCTCCAATAGTGGCCTGTTTACCGTGGCGTTTATGTATGTGCTGGTGGCCAGCATTCGCGAAACCGGCGGCATCGATCTGATTATTCGCTATGTACTCAAGCGGCCTAAAAGCGAGCGAGGCGCGCTGGTACGCCTGCTGCTCCCCGTGGCCACGCTTAGCGGCTTCGTTAACAATACTCCGGTTGTTGCTACTTATATCCCCGCGGTTATGAGCTGGAGCCGTCGGCTGCGCTTGTCTCCCCAGCGGTTGCTGATGCCGCTCAGCTTCGCCTCTATCCTTGGTGGCACCATTACGCTCTTTGGTACCAGCACTAACCTAGTGGTACATGGACTGCTGCTGGAACGCTACCCGGAGCTTGGCATGGGCCTGTTGGATTTGGCCTGGGTAGGTGTTCCGGTGGCCATCGCAGGACTTGCTTATCTAGTCTTGTTAGGGCCACGTTTGTTGCCCGCTAGGGAAGGGCTGGCCAATGCGTTTGCCAACCCTCGCGAGTTCACTATCGAAATGGAAGTCGACCCGGCAGGCGTGCTGGTGGATCGCACCGTTGAAGAGGCGGGGTTACGCCACCTGCAGGAGCTGTTTCTGGTCGAGATTGAGCGTGCAGGCAACGTGGTTAGCGTTGTTGGGCCTGGCGAGCAGCTAAAAGGTGGCGATCGGCTGGTGTTTGCAGGTACCTCTGATGCGGCGGTGGAGTTGCAGCAAATTCGTGGCTTAATTCCTTCCCGAGATGGTACCTCCAGTTTGGAGAAAGAGTTCAAAGAGCGTCGCTTGGTCGAGGCCGTGGTCTCCAATCAGTGCCAGTTTATTGGCCAGCGTATTCGCGATGGCCACTTTAGAACCCTTTATGGGGCAGCCGTGCTGGCGATCTGCCGTGGCGGCGAACGGGTTAAGGGCAATCTTGGCCAAGTGCGGCTGCAGCCCGCCGACGTGCTGCTGCTGGAGGCGCGGCCGCCTTTTATTGAGCGGCACCGCCAGTCGCGGGATTTCCTGCTGATTAGTGAGTTGAATGGCGCGGCGCGGCCGATCCATGAGAAAGCGCCGCTAGCGTGGGGAGTGCTGTTAGGCGCCGTACTGCTTGCCGCCTTCGGGGTGCTGAGTATGCTCAACGCTGCCATGTTGGGGGCGGCATTGGCGCTACTCACGGGCTGCTGTTCGGTGGGCGCCGCCAAGCGTGGCTTGGATACCCAGGTGTTGCTTACCATTGCCGCGTCGTTTGGAGTGGGGGCCGCGCTGCAGAGCTCTGGTGCTGCCGAGGTAATGGCCGGCGGAGTGCTCACCTTAGTGGCTGGGAACCCTTTGCTACTGTTAGTAGGCACTTACTGCGTGGTGGCGCTGCTCACCGAGCTGGTGACCAACAATGCAGCGGCAGTGATTATTTTTCCGGTGGTGATGAGCGCGGCGGAAAGCTTGGGCGTGAACCCGATGCCCTATGTTGTGGCGGTCATGTTTGCCGCTTCGGCGAGCTTTTTAACCCCCATCGGCTATCAAACCAACCTGATGGTGTATGGCCCGGGCGGTTACCGAGTGAGCGATTTTCTACGTTTGGGCGGTGGATTAAATATACTGACGGGTGCCATAGCGCTCGTTTTGATTCCCCTCGTGTGGCCCTTTTAAGCGTGGCGTGACCTTTTTAAGCATGCCATGGCTCGCTGTTAACGCGGGTTTGCGCTAGGGTGGCCCTTTTTGAATAAGGAATACGATGTCATGACTGCTCCTGGCGAACTGATTATTGAGCCGAAAGATGGTCAACCCGCCGATGCCTGTGTGTTTATTATTCACGGCTTAGGCGCGGATGGGCACGATTTTGAACCCTTGGTACCCGCATTAGCGCTGCCTAAAGATTCCCACGTACGCTTTATCATGCCCCATGCGCCTCGGCTGCCGGTGACGATCAATGGCGGTATGGTGATGCCCGCTTGGTACGATATTTTGGCCATGGATTTGGGACGTCGGGTCGATGAGATCCAGCTCAAGAAATCTGCTGAGCGAATCCAGGCGTTGATTCAAGAGCAGATCGACCAGGGCATCGATAGCCAACGCATTATTGTGGCGGGTTTTTCGCAGGGTGGTGCTGTTGCCTACCACGCCGCGCTGACTTTCCCCGCGCCGCTAGGGGGCTTATTGGCCATGTCGACCTACTTCGCGACCGCGGACAATATCGACCTGGCGGAAGCCAATCGTCAAATCCCTATAGAAGTGCAGCACGGTAACTTTGACCCCATTGTGCCTGAAAGCCTGGGTCGTAGCGGAGCCGACCGCTTGAAAGAGATGGGTTACGCGGTCAACTACCGTCAATACCCCATGGCCCATGCGCTCTGCCCCCAGCAGGTGAATGATATCGGCAAGTGGCTGAGTTCTCGCCTAAACTAAGCGCCTATTCGTGACCGATGCAAGGATGTAGCGAAAACGAATGACAGCCACCTTTGATGCAATAGAATCTTTTGACGCAATAGAAGTGCTGCTGGCGCTGTTCCTCACGGCATCAGCGCAAGTGTGCCTGTTTGACCGCCACTTGGTGCGCGCTTGCTACTTTTTTGTGGCTTTTACGGCCGCAATGACTGCGGCCTGGTGGCAGCTCGGTGCCCCCTGGCTGGCGGCTGTCGAGCTGGTGCTAGGGGTAGGGTTAACCGGGCCCTGCTTTTTTTATGCCCTGGGCCATGTCTTACCCGGCGCTTCCTCACCTTTAGAGCGCGATAAATTCAGCGAGCCTTGGTCGCGGGTGGCGATGCGGGTGTTGTTGGCACTGGCTTGGTTTGTCATGGTCGGCGCCGCGATTCGCTATGTCGTCGCCGATATGGCGTATGCACCTTCAGAGCATCCGCTGCTTGTTGCTGGAGTAGTGATTGCCGCTACCGCCTTAGGGGCGTTTGCGCTACACCGTCATCTGCTGCGTCGGCTGCTGGCGTTTAATCTGCTCGGCTCGGCGGTATTTATACTACTGGCTGGCGTGGCAGGCACCTCGGCGACTGCTCAGGCACTAATTAGTGTAGGGCTGCTAGTCGCCTGGTTGGGGTCAATGCTGGGCGCGCTGTTGATTCGGCAGCTTTTGCATCTCGAAGGGGTCGAGGCTTTGGGGCGTGACGGTCGAACTGAAGAGGGCGCCACATGATTTGGCGCTTTGGCCTTTTCGATAGCACCTTTGAACCCCTTCTCCCTACCCACTGGGCGCTATTAGTGGCGCTTGGCTTACCCCTGCTGCTGGGCATGCTGGCGGCACTATTCCCCCCTAAGCGGGCGTGGCCCGTGGTGCTGGCGAGTGTGCCGGTGTTGGCTTCTGGGCTAATGCTGCTGTCTGCTTACGATCAAGCGGGACTACTGCGCTGGCATTGGGACATAGCAGGCGTTCAGCTGTCGCTGCGCTTAAACGGGCTGAGCGTGCTGTTGCTATTAATGACTCAGGTGATTGGCGTTGCGGCAGCGATCTATACACCAGGGTATCTGCGCTTAAGCGAAACCGGGCCGTTGGCACGCTGGCTGTGGCCGCTGATGGGCGTAGTGCTGAGTGCGCTTTCGTTAATTTGGTTGGCCACTGACCTGTTGACCCTCTATGCCGGGCTGGAGCTGATGGGCCTTGCGGCGGTCGGGATGCTGATGCTATCGGGCAAGGTAGCCGCGCTGGTGGCGGGAATGCGCTATTTGCTCTTGGCCCTGATGGGCTCGTTAACCTATTTACTCGGGGTCGCGCTGATTTTGGGCCACTGGGGGCAGTTGGATTTGCAGGGCTTGGCTGAGGTCGTCGAGCCTGGGCCGGTGGCGTGGTTTGCCGCCGCATTGATAGGCGCCGGGCTTGCCTTGAAAGCCGCACTGTTCCCACTGCATGCCTGGCTGACTCCTGTCCACGAGAATGCCTGGACACCGGTGAGCGCGTTGCATGCAGCGCTGGTGATCAAAGCGTCGCTGTTTATATTGCTGCAGCTGTGGAGCATTCTGCTCCCCGATACGTTCTACGCCCCGCGTGTTATCGCCTGGTTAGGCCTGCTGGCGATTGTATGGGGCGGGTTACTTGCGTGGCGTACCGATTCACTTAAAACCCTGGTCGCTTCTTCTACCGTAGGTCAACTGGGTTACCTGATGGTGGCTTTTCCGCTACTACTGGGGCCGGATATTGCCCCGCTAACCCGCGCTTTGGCTTGGGAAGGGTTCTGGCTACAGTTAATGGGCCACGCCTTTGCTAAAGCTGCCATGTTTATGGCCGCAGGCAACCTGATACTGGCCACCGGGGAGAGTACGCTCAAAGGCCTGGCCGGTACCAGCCGCCGTTTGCCGCTTTCACTATTAGTGTTTGGTATTGCCTCCATTACTTTGATGGGGCTGCCGCCCAGCTCTGGGTTTACTGCCAAGTGGCTGCTGCTACAAGCGATGGTGCTATCCCAGCAGTGGTGGGCGGTGGCCGCGCTATTGATCGGTACGCTACTCACTGCCGCCTATATTTTCCGCCTGTTTCGCTACTGTTTTGATGAGACGGCCCCCCGCCATCGCTATCAACCCTTGGCGCCGGGCATGGATCTGATCGCCCTAACGCTTGCTCTAATTGCGTTCGCTCTAGGGCTATTGGCGCATTTCCCGCTGGAATTGATGCATGGAGGTAGCCCATGAATGCCGCCTGGTTACCGCTGACTGCTCTGGCCACTTCGCTATTGGTAGTGGTGATTATCTTTGCGTTGCCGGAAGATGCCCGCCGACTGCGCACGACGATCAACCTTACGGCGGCGGTGGTTAAGATTATTCTGGTTATTCTTATGGTCAGGCGGGTCGCCGCGGGACATGAGGATATTTTTAGCTTTCAAGTGATCGGTGGCGTCGATTTTGTGCTGCGCAGCGATGCGCTGGGGGTGATGTTCGCCGGACTATCGTCACTGCTGTGGTTATGCACCACCATCTACGCCATTGGCTACTTGGAAGGTTCAGCTAATCGGAAGCGCTTTTTTGGCTTTTTTAGCCTCTGCGTTGCGAGCACGATCGGCATTGCGCTGGCTGATAATCTGTTTACCTTCCTGATTTTCTACGAAATGTTGACGCTCTCCACCTACCCCTTGGTGGTTCACAACGGTACCCGGCAAGCACTCGATGCGGGACGCGTCTATTTGCGCTACACCTTAAGCGCCGGTGTGGTACTGCTGCTGGGCACCGTGTTGCTATATAGCCTAACCGGGGATCAGTCATTCTCCTCAGAAGAGGGGTTGGGCGACTATTTAAACGATCATCGCGGTTTGCTAACGCTAATATTTGCCCTGCTTGTGGGTGGGTTGGCGGTAAAAACGGCCATGGTACCTCTGCATGGGTGGCTACCCAGGGCGATGGTCGCCCCCGCGCCGGTGAGTGCGCTGCTACACGCGGTAGCGGTGGTGAAGGCGGGGGCTTTCGGGATTCTGCGGGTCGTTTACGATCTGTTTGGCATTGAGCTGAGCGTGGAGCTCGGTGTTATTACCGCGCTGGCGGTAGCGGCCTCGATTACGGTTATATATGGCTCGTTAAGGGCCATTGCCCAAGAGGAGCTGAAACCCCGCCTAGCGTTTTCCACCGTCAGCCAGGTCTCCTATGTCATTCTCGGTATAGGCCTGTTTGGCCCTTTCGGCACCGTCGGTGCTTTAGCGCACTTGCTGCACCAGGGCCTAATGAAGGTTACGCTATTCTTCTGTGCGGGCAACTATGCCGAAGAGCTGGGGATTCATCGTATTGATGAAATGGACGGTGCAGGCAAGCGCATGCCGCTGACCAGCATTGCGTTTACCATCGGCGCTTTTGGCATGATTGGCCTTCCTCCCGTGGCGGGGTTTATTACCAAGTGGTACCTCGGCGTTGGCGCGATTCAAGCCGAGATGTACTGGGTCGTCGCCGTGCTCGTGGCCAGCAGTACTCTCAACGCCATGTACTTTTTGCCCATTGTGCACCGTTTATGGTTCCGTTCAGGGCCCGCCCATGGCAAAGGCAGTTGGCCCAAAGAGCAACGTCTAGGCCGTTTTGAAACCCATAGCTGGCTGCTGTTACCGATGGTGTTTACCGCCTTGGTGAGTTTGGGGGCCGGGCTGTTTGCCGGGCTCCCCTTTAGCCCCTTGGATTGGGCGGCTCGAGTAGCCAATGGGGAGTATCTCCCATGATGACCATGCTACTTGCCCTGGCGCTACTTTGGCCGCTGGTCGTCATCGGTTGGACGCTATGGAGCGCCTACCTCGCTCCCGCTGCGCAGCAGGGCTATTTTTCAGCACTTTGGCTAAGCGCCGCTTGGCCAGCCCTGCTGCTAGCCTACGGCGGTGAAGCGCAGTGGACGATGGATGCCTGGATGCTGGGTGGCGAATGGGCGCTTAACTCACTAAGCCGCCCCTGGCTTGCGTTTACCGCATTGCTCTGGGGGTTGGCAGCCATTCACGCAAGGGGCTATTTTGCGGCGGAACAGGCGAAGGCCCAGAAGGGTGATCAGGATGCTCAGCGACGCCTGTTGCGCTTAGCGCTGCTTTGGCCGCTGACACTGCTTGGCAACGTATTACTGATTATTGCCCAGGATATTGCCAGTTTTTATCTAGGCTTTGCGCTGATGACCTTCGCCGCCTACGCCCTGGTGGTGCATAGCGGTACCGAGGAGGCGCGGCTGGGGGCCAAGGCCTATTTGATGTTAGCCGTGGTGGGCGAAGGACTCATTATAGGTGGCTTTCTATGGGCAGCCGGCGAGGCGGATACGCTTACGCTGCAAGGCCTGCGTGAAGGCATTTTAGTTGCAGAACAAGGCGCATGGATGGCCGCCTTGCTGTGCTTGGGCTTTGGCGTGAAAGCCGGTGT
Source organism: Halomonas sp. FeN2 (assembly GCF_020595105.1). NCBI lineage: Bacteria > Pseudomonadati > Pseudomonadota > Gammaproteobacteria > Oceanospirillales > Halomonadaceae > Halomonas > Halomonas sp. FeN2. The sequence goes on along the minus strand of NZ_CP074200.1, from coordinate 1,025,388 downwards.
CATTGGCTTGCACGTATGGCTACCGTTAGCCCACCCGGTGGCCCCGGCCCCAGCCAGCGCGGTGCTGAGCGGAGCGATGATTAAGGCGGGGCTGCTGGGCTGGATCAGTGTGCTGCCGCTAGGGAGTGAGCAGGTTTCAGCCTCATTAGCTCAGTTTGGCCGCATTATGTTAATTGCAGGGCTGGCGGCAGCGTTTGGCGCCGCGCTGTATGGCGTTTTTCAGCGCCACCCTAAAGCCGTTTTAGCCTACTCCAGTATCAGCCAGATGGGCATGATGACTGCTTTGGTGGCCATGGGATTAGTCGCGCCAGACGTGTGGCCGCTGCTGTGGCCAGGCTTGGTACTGTTTGCTGCCCATCACGCGCTGGCTAAGGGTTCGCTGTTTTTGGGCACCAGTATCAGTGAACATCTCCCCCGGTGGCCGCTGCCGTTGGTCTGGGCTTTGCTGGCACTGCCGGGAATATCATTAGCTGGCGCCATTGGGGCGGGCATGATCAGCAAGTGGGGGGTGAAGAGTCCACTCTACGAAATGCATCATGAATCGTTAATCAAACTGCTCAGTTGGGCGGCTGTTGGCACCGCGGCTCTGGTAAGCGTTGCTTTATGGCGTCAGTGGCAGCAGCGCCATAAAGGAGGCAGTAACCGAGAGCAGTGGGGCGCCTGGTTAGTTGCCATGGCGGCAGCGCTGTTAACGCCACTTTGGCTTCCCCTCCCTGCGGGCAGTATCGAGATGCCGCCGCTTAAAGAGTGGTTGGGGATTATGTGGCCATTCCCGGTGGGGGTACTGTTCGCCGGGGTGGGCTGGCTATTAACGCGCCCGCTTAAGGGTAAATCCCTCCCCGCGGGAGATCTATGGTGGCTCTATGCGGGGGTGGTCGACGCTGCATTGGTGCCGATACGACGGCTTGGGCACTACTGCGCCAAGCTTAAAGCGGCGAGCGTGGCAAGCGCACAAAAAACTGAAGAGATATTAATGGGCCATTTAACTCGCCTGTTGTCGACGGAGTCCTGGTTGCGTCACCATGTCAGTGGGCTGATGATGTTGCTTGCCTTAGTACTTGCGGCGCTAATGATGTGGGAAGGTCTGTAATGAGACGATTGTGTGGAGTGTACTTGTCAGGAGCCCGCTATGGGTAAGCTCCCGCGCGGTCGCCGCGCGCAGGTACCCGGTGATATTCCCCAGCGGGGTTGGCATGATATTACCTGGCGGGTAGTGCGTGCCGCTCGTCGTAACCGTCTGACCATGCTGGCCGCCGGTGTGGCGTTCTACGCCTTGCTGGCGCTATTTCCCACCATCGCCGCGGTCATTTCCCTCTGGGGGTTACTGTTTGACCCCTATGAAGCAGGCCAGCAACTGAATGAAATCAGCCGCTTTATGCCGCCGGATGCCGCCAAGCTGATTGATCAGCAGGCGCAGAAGGTGGTGGAAAGTGCTAAATCAGGAAGCTTTCTGGGCGCATTAGCCGGGTTGCTGATTGCGATGTTTATTGCTTCCAAAGGGGTGGCGGTGTTGGTCATTGGTCTTAACGTGGTGTATGGCGAAACCGAAAAGCGCAGCCTGCTACACCGCAGTACGGTACTGATAGCGCTGACCTTTGGCTTGATTATTATGACGTTGATCTCGCTGGGTTTTATCGCCATCGTGCCGGTAGTTGTCAACTCCCTGGCGATTGATCCTCCGTTGGATCAAATCCTGCAGTGGCTACGCTGGCCTGCACTGTTAGTGGTGATGAGCATGCTAATTGCGCTGCTTTACCGCTACGCGCCTTATCGGCGCTCAGCTCAGTGGAGTTGGTTAAGCTATGGGACGCTGCTGGCGACGGTGATGTGGTTGTTGGGCTCCGGCGGACTTTCGCTCTATGTACGCTACTTCTCTATGTTTAGTGAGCTGTACGGTTCGTTGGGGGCGGTGGTGGCGCTCATGATCTGGTTCTGGCTTTCCGCGTTTGTGGTGCTGTTTGGTGCGGAGGTCAACTGTGAGATGGAGCGCCAAACCTTCACCGACACCACCATTGGCGAGGCGCGTCCGTTAGGGGAGCGCGAGGCGTTTGCCGCGGACACCATTGGCGCACCCCGGCCGTGGAAGGATATTGAGGACAGTAACGAGAATTGAGTGCGGAGAATCACCTCCCACCAGCAGTGGGAGGTGATTGGTTTAAAACAGCAGGTTTAAAACAACAGGTTTAAGACAGCAGGCTTAAAGCAGCTCTTCCGCCGCCAGGGCCAAGCGAGAGCGTTCAACGCTTTTCAGGGTGATATGCCCGGCGTGGGGCCAATCACGGAAGCGCTCAACGACTGCGGCCATACCGCAGGTGTTGGCAGTGAGGTAGGGCGTATCAATCTGCCCGACGTTACCCAGACAGACAATTTTGGTATTGCGCCCCGCCCGTGTGACTAGCGACTTAAGCTGTTTGGGGGTGAAGTTTTGCGCCTCATCAATGATTAAAAAGGTGTCGTTTAGGGTGCGGCCGCGCATAAAGCTCGGCGAGCGGATTTGCACCCGCGAGCCAATCAACTGCCGCGTGGCGCCGTTATCCCAACTGGTTTCTCCCTCCTCGTTGCGCAGCAGGTTATCCATATTGTCGTGGAAGGCACCCATCCACGGTGACATTTTCTCCTCCTCGGTGCCGGGTAGAAAGCCAATGTCTTCCCCCATGGGGATCGGCGCGCGGGTAAACACAATACGTTCAAACAGCTTGGCATCCAGGGTCTGCTGAAAGGCTGCGGCCAGGGTCATAAAGGTCTTACCGGTACCGGCATTACCGGCGATGGTGACCAGATCAATATCGGGATCCATGAGTAGGTTGAGGGTGAAGTTTTGCCGACTGTCGTGGGCGTGAACGCCCCAAACGCCCGCGTGGTGGCGATAGTTCGTCAGCAACTGAAGGCGCGCCGAAGAGGGCCCCAGTTCACGAACGATTGCTTCGAACTCTGCCCCGTTTTCGCTATCCGAGACCAGCATGCCCACGTGCCAGTTTCGGGGCATGGTGCCGGTGAGCTGATAGAAAGTGTGGTGATCCAGGCGCTCAACGGTGACGTCGACATTCAACGCTTCCCACAGTGAGGCGCCATTCTGGCCTGCAGAGGCGTAGACCTGGGCACCCTCAATCATGGCGTCGCTGTCGGAGAAGGCGCGATCGTTGAGGTAATCTTCAACGGGCACTTTCAGCGCGGCGGCTTTAACGCGGAGGTTGATGTCTTTGGTGATCAGAATGACCGAGGCGTCGGGGCGTTCTTCGCGAAGGCGGCAGGTCTCCGCCAGTATGCGGTTATCGGGGCTATCGTCGAGGGCGTCAAAGAGCTTTAAATCGTTGTAGCATAAAAAGTGCAGGCGTCCTGTGTCGCCGCTGAGACGGGGAATCGGAATACCGCGTTGGATCTCATCAAAAGTGACTTGGCTGGTAAGGTCAGAGAGCGTACGGCTGATTTGGCGAGCCGTGCGGGCAATTTCACGTACACCATTTTTGTGCTTATCAAGTTCCTCCAGGACGGTCATGGGGATAACGACGTCGTGCTCATCGAAGTGGTAGAGCGCGGTGGGGTCATGAATGAGGACATTGGTGTCCAACACATACAGCCGAGTGGCTTTCTTATCGAGTCGTACCATCGTTGGAATCACTCCTTGGTTGACGGCAACATCGACACTGGCAGGTGCGTATTACGCCCAGATGACACTTACCAGTGTTCCTCACGTGGCGTGTCCTGGCGGCTCCTTATTTAGCTCTTTGTAATAGCGTGGAAGGCTTTGGTGTTTTTTTCCATAAAAAAGATTTCAACGATATGTCAGCCCGCTCTTTGCAATAGCCCTGGTCATCAGTTCTGGGAAGCCAGGAAGTGCGCCACTTTGTTTAATAAGGCGGTAGCCACCACGCCACGGTTATCACTTTCCACATAGCGGTAGTAGTGGCTGTCTAGCGCTAAATCGTGATTTAGCGTGCAGAGCGTGCCAGCCTCTAGGGCGCCTTTCACCAGCGGGTAAGGCAGCAGCGCCCAGCCGGTCGCGTTGATGACGGCGTCGCGGATCACTTCAAACATCGTTAAACCCAGATAATTACCTGAAAACAGCGCTTCGCTGATCAGCTTGTCATCCTGCACGTGGGTTAAACACACTTGAGTGTACTGGGCCAAGTCGTCACGGTTAACGCTGGGGAGACGGCTTAGCGGATGATGGGGTGCGGCCACTAAACGCATGCTGACGGGGGCAAGGTTGGCTGCGTTGGCATCAATGCCTTCAGCGGTATACAGGCCAAAGGCGATGTCCACGGTTTGGCGCTGCACAAACTGGGTGTGCTCCTGGGGCGGCACCAGGTACACCGAAATCGCGGTTAGCGGGAACTGCTGTTTTAAATCATGCATCACCTGGCGCCAAAATACCTCGGGCAGGGCATCATCCCGGGCAATGCCGAGCTGGCTTTCAACGCCCTGCAAGTGCTGGTGGCAGTGTTTTTTGATTCGGCTGGCGCTGGTCAGCAAACGGTAGCAGTCAGGAAGCACGCTATCGCCTACGGCGGTAAGCGTTAGGCTATTGCCCGAACGCTCAAATAGCTCCACGCCCAGGCTATCCTCCAGCGCATTGACGGCGGCACTCAGCGTGCTCCGTTTAAGGCCGGTATGTCTTGCTGCGGCGGCAAAGGAGCCATGCTCGGTGACATCAATAAAGGCCTGTACTTGTTCTGCACGCATAATCGCCTCGTTTAGCGCTTTGAGCGCCAGTTAACTTGGCGCTGAGCGATTCGTGATTGTCATAACTCTTCACTATTATGGCGCACATTCCGACTAATGTGATGGAGTTATCCGCGTGACCCCCTTTGTTGCCGAGCGCCGTGCGCTAAGATTTTCAGCCATTTCTGCAAGCCTGTTTGCGTTTACCGGGCTAGCACTAGGGCTGACCAGCGGTTCCATAACGATTCTTTTTGACAGCGGCTACTCGCTGCTGAGCCTTGTGCTGGCGTCGCTATCTCTGTTTGCACTTCAGCAGGCGCGTAAACCGGCGGATGATCACTACCCCTTTGGGCGGCTGACGGTAGAGCCGCTCGCTGTGCTGCTCAAAGGCGTAGTGATCGCGATGGTGTGTATCGTCTCGCTGGTTTCCGCTGTGTGGAGCCTGCTCGATGGCGGGCGGCTGGTCACGCTGGATTTGGCGCTGATGTTTGGCGTGGTCAACGTAACGGGCTGTTTATTAACCTGGTGGTGGCTGGCGCGCTACGCCCGGGTGGCGCGCTCCTCGCTGTTGGCCGCCGAGCTACGTCAGTGGCAGATGGATACCTGGCTGAGTGCGGCTGTGATGTTGGGCTTTGGGCTTACCTGGCTATTAACCCAATCGCCCTGGGCCAGCTACGCGCGCTTTGCCGACCCGGTGATGGTGCTGATTATTGCGGGTTACTTCTTACCGATGCCTATTCGTATGGTGAAGGGAGCGCTGCGTGAGCTGATGTTTGGCGGTTCATGCAGCAGCGTGCGTCAGGATGTGGTGGAGGATGTCGCCGACTTTGATGTCACCGCCGACGATGTGCGTCTAGCACAGGTAGGGAGCTTCCTAATGGTAGATATCCAGTTGGACAAGGAGCAGTTCAATGACGCCCAAGAGATAGTGGATAGCGTAGAGAAGCGCTGTAAGCGGCTAAACCTGCGTCCGGTTACCAGTCTTACTTTAGTGACTGGCTAAGGCGTGTGAAAAAAGATTGACGTTCTGTTAAAGGCAGTGCTATTTAGCGCTACCGACAATAGGTGTCGGCCTAATAGTGCTACGTTGAGGGTTGTAAAAACATGCCATTGCGCCGCTGTTTACCCGTACTGCTACTGACCGCACTGGTCGCTGGCTGTGCAAGTTCTACCATTGCTCCAAGTTATACTACCGAAAATCCTGACGTTATGCGGATTGGCGGTGAGCGCCCGGCTAACCGCGATGCGAGCGTTGAAAGCGCCGGATCGTTCTGCCTGGAAACCGCCGAACGTTGGAATGAGCACGGCCGTACGCCGGATGGCCAAACGTTATGGGCAAAAGACACCCTGCGTAAAGTGGTGCCTTGCAAGCAGTAGTCGTTAGTAAAGCCAAAACCGCCAGCTTCGCTAAGCTGGCGGTCTTATATCAAAAAGGATAGTTAATCCTGTTTCTTTTCCGGTTTGCCTTTGCGCTGTGTACTCGCGAAATCTTCTAGCTCCTCCTCGCTCATGGAGTCATACATCTCTTTAGACGAACCATAAAGTTCACTGGGCTTGGTTTCTCCGCGCTTAGCGGATAGTGCCGCGCCCGCCGCTTTCTGTTGCGCTTTAGACTTTGCTGGCATCTTTGGACTCCTTTCGTTTAGCTTCCGTTTACCTACTGCACTATTGAGCATTTCATTTTTAAGGCTCTTCGTCATTCGGCATAGAATTATTTCTGACAGTCTGACCTGTGGGAGGTAGCTTTAGCTCGCGACCGTTAAGGCTGCCAGCCTGACAACACCGAGGTACCTTCGGCATCCTTCGCCGAAGTGTCGGATCACTGCTGGAAGCGGCCTCCCACAACAGACAGATGGCTTGGTGGTTTCTATCTAAACCGTGAGGCACAAAATGTGTCGGTTAATATTAAATCCACATTAGATGACGGATAACCACTTTTAAACATAGTAGCTGACGCTCAGCTTTCCATTTATAGCGTGCTAACATTCATGCCCAGCCACCGGTTGACTTCCATTTGCCTGTCGCGCTATTAACCTATCGGGCGAAGTGTGCCATTCAGTAAAGTCATCGTATCAACGCTGTTAATGAAGAGAACGCCATGACACCGGCTATCAATAGTGCAAAACACGCAGGCATTGCCTTTCAAATCCATGAGTACGATCACGACGCCACCGCGCACTCCTATGGATTGGAGGCGGCGGAAAAACTGGGCGTCGCGGTGGAGCAGGTTTTTAAAACCTTAGTGGTAAAGCTGGATGGCAAACAGCTGGCGGTCGGCATTGTGCCGGTGAATTGCCAGCTGGGGTTAAAGCAGATCGCCAAAGCCGCCGGCGCAAAGAAAGCGACCATGGCGGAACCGTCGGAGGTCGAGCGCACTACCGGTTATGTGCTGGGGGGCGTTAGCCCGCTGGGGCAGAAAAAGCGCTTGGCCACCTTTATTGATCACTCTGCCGAAAGCTTTGCCAGTATCTATGTAAGCGCCGGGCGTCGTGGACTTGAAATCGAGCTGGCCCCGGGGGATTTAGCCTCGCTGAGTCAGGCTACCTTTGTGCCCCTGGCTACCTGATGGCGATGTGATGGCGGCGCAGTAAGGGGCACTTTCTGGTATGGTGCGGTAATATTTTCGCGTGTCGTTTGTCTTTTAGGCTGCGTGCGCTGTTTTCCGATGGCCATCTACTGTGGCCCAAGCAAGGTAATATCGTGTCTGACTCCTCTTTCTCCTCGTTAGCGTTGCCAAAAGCTCTGCTGAGCAACCTTGCGTCCCTTGGCTACCACGAAATGTCGCCGGTGCAGGCAGAGAGCCTGCCACCGATGCTGGCCGGGCGCGATGTGCTGGCGCAGGCGAAAACCGGTTCAGGCAAAACGGCTGCGTTTGGTTTGGCACTGCTGGCTAAATTGAGAGTCGAGAGCTTTGCGGTGCAAGGATTGGTGCTGTGTCCTACCCGGGAACTCGCTGACCAGGTGGCTGAAGAGCTGCGCCGTTTGGCCCGTGGTATGGCCAATGTAAAAATACTGACCCTCTGCGGCGGTGCGCCCTTTGGGCCGCAGCTCGGCTCTTTAGAGCACGGCGCGCACATTGTTGTGGGGACACCTGGGCGTATTGACGAGCACTTGCGCAAAGGCTCGCTCACTTTGGAATCCCTCTCGATGCTGGTGTTGGATGAAGCGGATCGCATGCTGGATATGGGCTTCCAGGCAACTATTGATGACATCATTGCCGAGACCCCAACTGACCGCCAAACGCTGCTGTTCAGCGCGACCTTTCCCGACGAGCAGACATCGGGCGGCCTAACCGAGATGACCCGCGGTGTCATGCGCGAACCGGTGATGGTGAAAATCGCCGAAGTGCACGACGCCACCACGATTCAACAGCACTTCTATAGCTTCGCCAATGAAGAGGCGCGATTTGACGCCCTGCGCCAGCTGCTGCTGGTCTATCGGCCCGCGACCAGCGTGGTATTCTGCAACACTAAACGCGAAACCCAGGCAGTGGCTGATCAACTGACCGATGCTGGTTTTAGCGCCGTGGCGCTCAATGGCGATTTAGAGCAGAAGGATCGTGATCGTATTTTGATTCTGTTCTCTAACCAGAGCGCGTCTATTCTGGTGGCCACGGACGTTGCCGCCCGCGGCCTTGATATTGCCCAGCTGGACGCGGTGTTTAACTACCAAATTGCCCGTGAGCTCGATGTTCATATACACCGGGTAGGTCGCACCGGACGAGCCGGGGCCAGTGGTATTGCCTGCACGCTGGTGACCCCTAAAGAGAGTTATCGGTTGGAGCGGTTGGAAGGGTTGCTGGAGCAGGCGATTACAACCGAACCCTTGCCCAAACCCCAGCACTCGGTACCGTTCGAGCCGCCCATGGCGACACTGCAACTGGCCGGTGGCAAGAAAGATAAACTGCGCCCCGGTGATATTCTCGGCGCGCTTACCAGTGAAGGCGGCTTGCGCGGCGATCAAGTGGGTAAAATTAAAGTGCTCGCCCGCAGTGCCTATGTGGCCGTTGAGCGCGATGTGATTCAACAAGCTCAGGCCAAACTCGAGCGTGATAAATTAAAAGGGCGGGCTTTCCGTGTTCGCCGTATCCGTTATTGAACGCGTACCAAAGAGGAGCCGACGCAGCTAACCATGAAAATCCCTAAGCGATTACAACCCCTGGTCGATGATGGAATGATCGACGAGGTGTTGGTGCAGTTAATGAGTGGCAAGGAAGCGCAGGTCTACGTGGTGCGCTGCGGTGAAGAAGTGCGCTGTGCCAAGGTATTTAAGGAGGCCAAACAGCGGAGCTTTAAACAGGCCGTTCAGTATCAAGAGGGGCGTAAAGAGCGCAATAGCCGTCGTTCAAGAGCGATGGCCAAAAAAACCCGTTACGGCCAGAAAGAGCAGGAGCAGGCGTGGCTGAATGCAGAAGTCGACGCGCTCTACCGTCTTGCCTCGGCGGGCGTGCGGGTACCTGAGCCTCATGGTTTTGTAGACGGCGTACTGTTGATGGAGATGATCAGCGACGCCGAAGGCAACGTCGCGCCGCGCTTGGACGAAGTCACGCTAACGCCAGAGCAGGCCGAGACCTACTACGCCAAGGTCATTCAAGACGTGGTTAAAATGCTGTGCGCGGGCCTGATTCATGGCGATTTGTCGGAATTTAACGTGCTGGTCGATGCCTCCGGTCCGGTGATTATCGATCTTCCCCAGGCCGTTGACGCCGCCGGTAATAACAGCGCGGCCGCAATGCTATATCGCGATGTGGATAACATGCGCAATTACTTCGGGCAGTTCGCGCCAGAGCTTCTGAATACCGAATATGGCAGAGAGATGTGGGCGCTGTACGAAACCGGTGAACTACACCCAGATAGCAAGCTCACCGGCCACTTCGATGCCGACACCCATATTGCTAACGTCGATGAGTTGATGGAAGTCATCGACGATGCCAAAGAGGAAGAGGCGGAACGCCAGGCGCGTATGCGCGACGATGATGACGACGGCGAGATTCCGCAGCCTTACTGAAAAGCCTCAATAAAGCAGGCTCCTCTCGTTTGATAGCAAAGTGAGGAGCCTGATTTGACTTATCTTAGCCCTTGAATCCTTTGATGGTTTTCCAGGGTCATTACCAACGCTGTAGCCGCTTCCTTGCCTTTGGCACGGAAATGGTCATAGAAAAAATCATGGTGTGTGCTGTGTTCATGGAAATGATGCGGCGTCAGAACGACAGAAAGTATGGGAATTTCTGTTTCCAGTTGCACCTGCATCATGCCTTCAACCACTGCTTGAGCAACGAAGTCGTGGCGATAGATGCCTCCATCAATAACAAAGCCCGCACCCACAATGGCGCTGTAACGACCTGTTTTGGCTAGCAACTTAGCTTGAAGAGGCACTTCATAAGCCCCCGCAACTTGGAATGTTTCTATTTGATCAGCGGAAAAGCCATGCTCGCTGGCAAGCTGAGCAATCAATGCTTCTCTGGCTTGGACAACAATATCGTGATGCCAAGACGCTTCGATAAAGGCAACGCGAGGGAATGAAGAAAGTTGGGTCTGATTCATGGTCATCCTAAGGGGATTGGTTACCAGAACCAGGGCATGAGGCATCCAATAGCACAGCACCCGAATGCGTTGGAACGCTACGGGTAATATCACTAGGAAACCTTCTCTTTTATCCGGACTATGACCGTCGGCTTCGGAATCTCACCGAATCTGCTGTCCTCAACCGTTAGGTGAAACCTCTGGTTGAGCGCTCGTGGGCTTATCCGCATCAATAAAGATATGGCATTACCACCGGTGGGGACTTACACCCCGCCCTGAGAAAGTTCGCCATTACTGGCGGAAGACATTATACGCTGGCTGGCCGGCAGATACAGATAGCATGACCAAAAAATTAAGATGATGGATGACGTCTTGAAAGGTGAGCTTTGCAACCAAAAGCATACCTCTTCGCCATCATTGAAGCCCAAGCCACTGGTTCAGTGCTAAACTATTGGATGTCATTAGCAGGTTAATTATTGCGTCAGTAGGGACAGATTTTAAGATTTAGGGAGTCGATGTGAAGGGCGTCGTGTTGAATGCAGGGAGCGCAAAAGCGCTGACAATGTCACTAACCGTTGGCGCCGTTGGCGGTACGCTGTTTCAACTGTCTGGTCTGCCCCTTGCGTGGATGCTTGGCCCTCTAATTGCTAACCTCGTGGTCTCTTCACAAGGTGTGAAGGTCGAAGTGCCTGAGCCACTGCGTAACGTATTTCTAGCCGTTATGGGGCTGGTGTTGGGTAGCCAGGTGACGCCGCAGCTGGCTCATCGCGTACTGGATTGGCCGGTTTCCGCGGCTCTCTTGCTGTTGGGAGTAGCCGCTTCCACCGCCGTAGCCGCTGCCTGGTATCGACGCTGCGGGTTTGATCCGGTGAGTGCCTGGTTTGGCGCCTCGCCCGGCGCGATGACGGCGATGATTCTATTGGGCGAAAAGTGCGGTGGTGACCCTCAGCGTATTGCGGTCGCACAATCGCTGCGCATCATTTTAGTGATTCTTTTTTTGCCGCCGCTATTTTGGGCCTATGAGGGCGGAGGCGAGGGCATCGGTCCTGTTCATAGCAGTTTTGAACACGGCTGGATGCTTCTGATGATCCCGCTGCTGTTGCCGCTAGGACGCTGGCTGCGAATTCCCAGCCCTGCACTGCTGGCACCACTGCTAGTCGCTGCTCTATTATCCGGTGTTGATATTGCCAGTCTCGCTCTCCCGGAGTGGGGGTTGAACCTGATGCTGTGGGTGCTGGGTAGTGCCATTGGTTCGCGCTTTCAGGGCATGACGCGAAAGCTTTTTGGCCGCTATTTATGGCAGTCGGGCGTGGCGACGCTGTTAGCATTACTGGTACTGGCACTATTTGCCGAGTTGATTCACCAACTGCTAGGGGTAGGGCGCGATGTGGCGCTGCTGGCGCTGGCACCTGGGGGCATTGGCGAAATGGCTATTCTAGCCGTCGCGCTCAATATCGACCCGGTGTTTGTTGCCTTTCACCACCTGCTGCGCATGGTCACGCTGATGATCATTGCGCCTTTTTGGGCGCGCTGGCTGCTGCGCCACGCCACTTCTTAAAATCAAACTGATACATAAATAAGTTAACGTCTGTCACACCAATTCCAGTCACACCACCGCTAGTCACGTAAGGAAGCCTCATGCTATCGCGTGTTTTACAGCCGCTATTTCGCTACTTCGAAACGCGAGTTAACCCTTACCCGGAAGGCGAGGTTAAAACGCCGCCTAAGGGCTTAATGCCGTTTATTGTCCACTTTTCCCGTCCGATGCTACCACTGTTGCTGCTAATGACGCTGTTCACGGCGCTGGTCTCGGCAGCTGAAGTGGTTTTCTTTAGCTACATGGGGCAACTGGTCGATTGGCTGGGCAACGTTGAACGTGCAGGCTTTTGGACTGAAAACGGCCTGTGGCTTGCTGGCCTGGGGCTATTGCTGCTGATCGGTTTGCCGCTACTAGTGCTGATGCAGTCACTGGTCACCCATCAGAGTATTTTTGGTAACTACCCGATGATTGGCCGCTGGCTATCCCACCGCCATATGCTTAGCCAGAGCCTGGCCTTTTATCAGGACGAATTTGCCGGGCGGGTGTCGCAAAAGGTGATGCAAACGGCGCTGGCGATCCGCGAGACCGTCACCAAGGTGATGGATCTATTGGTCTACGCCATCGTCTATTTCACTGGCGCGGCCTACCTGCTGGGACGGGCGGATCTGTTGCTACTGATCCCACTGGGGCTGTGGCTGGTGGGCTACCTGGCGATCATGCGCTACTTTGTACCGCGGCTGCGTGATGTCTCCATGGCCCAGGCGGACGCCCGCGCCCAGATGACTGGACGCGTGGTGGACAGCTACAGCAATATCCAGACCATCAAGCTGTTTGCCGATACCGAGCGCGAGCAGCGCTACGCCAAAGACGCTATGGAAGGCTTTATGGTCACGGTTCACCGCCAAATGCGGCTGGTGACTATCATGAGCGTCGGGTTGACGCTGCTCAACACGGCGCTGTTGGTGGGCACTGCGGCCATGGCGATCAGCGCCTGGTACACGGAGGCGATTTCTTTGGGCGTTTTGGCGATTGCCATCGCGCTGGTCATGCGTATCCGTTTTATGTCTGACTGGATATTGTGGGAAGTCGCCGGCTTGTTTGAAAATATCGGCACGGTTCAGGATGGCATGAACACCATCGCTCAGAAGCCCACGATCAACGATGCGCCCAATGCTAAAGCGCTTCAGGTTCCCCATGGCGAAATTGTGTTTGACGCGCTGCGCTTTCAATACGCCCAGGCGAAAGGGGAGAGTAAAAACGTCTTTGATGGGCTAAGCCTGACCATAAAGCCCGGCGAGAAAATCGGCCTGATAGGCCGTTCCGGAGCGGGCAAATCCACTTTGGCCAATCTGCTGCTGCGTTTTTATGACTTGCAAGGTGGGCAGATTTTGATCGATGGGCAAAATATTGCCGAGGTGACCCAAACCTCTTTGCGCCACCAGATTGGCATGGTCACCCAGGATACCTCGCTGCTGCACCGCTCGCTGCGTGACAATATCCGCTACGGCAGCCCCCATGCCAGTGACGAAGACGTTTGGAACGCGGTGTGCCGCGCCCATGCGGACACCTTTATCAATGATCTGGTCGACCCGACAGGACGTCGCGGCCTAGATGCCCATGTGGGCGAGCGCGGTGTGAAGCTTTCCGGCGGGCAGCGCCAGCGGATCGCGATCGCCCGGGTGCTGCTCAAAAATGCCCCTATTTTGGTTCTGGACGAGGCCACCTCGGCGCTGGACTCGGAAGTGGAGGCCGCCATTCAAGAGCAGCTGGATACGCTGATGGAAGGCAAAACGGTGATTGCCATCGCGCATCGGCTGTCGACCATTGCCATGCTCGACCGGTTAATTGTGGTGGATGAAGGGCGCATGGTGGAAAGTGGCACGCATCAAGAGCTGCTTGCACGCAACGGCATTTATGCCAGCCTGTGGCAGCGCCAGTCTGGTGGCTTCCTGGGCCTTGATATCGACGGCAACGGCCCCAACCCACAGTAGATACATACATCAATGTACATATTCGAACTGTACATACTGAGGTAACGATGAAAGCGATCAAACTGAATCAGCCCGGCGGTTTAGACAAGCTGGACGTTGTCGACATGGAAGCACCTGGTGAACCGAGCCCTGGCGAAATCCGAGTACGCCTACACGCCAGCTCACTGAATTTTCACGATTACGCCGTGGTTGCCGGGATGATTCCCACCGACGATGGGCGTATTCCCATGTCAGACGGCGCGGGCGTTGTCGAAGCCGTCGGCGAAGGTGTCAGTGAATTCGCGGTGGGCGATCACGTGGTTTCAACATTTTTTCCTCACTGGTTGGAAGGCCCGGCGCGTGTCGGTGATTTTCGCACTACGCCGGGCGATGGCGTGGACGGTTACGCTCGGGAGCAGGTTGTACGCCCGGTTGAGTGGTTTACCCATCAGCCCAAGGGCTATAGCCATGCGGAATCCGCCACCTTAACCACCGCTGGCTTAACCGCTTGGCGGGCACTGGTCGTCGATGGTGGCATTAAAGCGGGCGACAGCGTGCTGGTGCTGGGCACCGGCGGGGTATCCATTTTTGCTCTGCAGTTTGCCCGCTTGATGGGGGCACGTGTCATTGCGACCTCATCTTCTAATGCGAAGCTGGCGCGGCTGCGTGAGATGGGCGCCGAGCACACCATCAACTACAAAGAGACGCCTGATTGGGGTAAGCGCGTCAAAGAGCTGACCAACGGTGAAGGCGTTGATCATATCGTCGAAGTCGGCGGGCCAGGTACGCTGCCGCAATCCTTTGATGCGATTAAAATTGGTGGGCATATCGCCTTGATTGGTATCCTCACAGGGCGTGAGGGTGAGTTGCCGACGGCCAAGTTAATGGCCAAGCAGGCGAACTTGAAGGGCTTGATTGTGGGCAGCCGCCGCCAGCAGATCGAGATGATTCGTGCGCTGGAAACATTCGATATGCACCCAATCATTGACCGCGAATTCCCGCTTGCCGAGATCGCCGACGCTTTCCGCCATCAGGAGTCTGGCCAGCACTTCGGCAAGATCTGTCTGACGTTTTAAAACAGTTGGCTTACTTTCGAGGAAGTGAGCCATAGATAAGCAGTTTGCACGCCTTGCGCACTTGCCGGGCGTGCAAGTGGAGACTAGTCTGGCAAGCGGCTGTAGACCACACCCTTCACTTCAAGCTCTAATATTTCGTCATAGGGCACCATCACGCCTTCAACGTCACCCGGTGTGCGATGGCTGTTCTTAATCTCGGTTTCAGGTATCACCTTCACGCCCATTAGCCCAACGTGCTGGATTCTGGCGCTAAAGCGATTGCCCTCATGCTCAATCAGTAGCCGCTCACCGGCAATACACTTCTCGAGCTTGGCGTGGAGTTCTGCTTCGCTAACGTGGACAACACTCATTGCTTTCTCCTTTAGCTTTTGTCATTGCTCTCGCAATAAAATAATAGTCCGTTTTGTGCGCTAACTACTGTCTATAAAGACTTTACTTTAGACCATAAGTTCGTCCAAGAGGTTAGAAGCCTGGCGCGACATGCTAAAGTGAGTGCTTATCATCAGCCAGAGGGGAAGTTCATGGGGGAGCAGTCATCATCAGCCGACACGCCGCTGTGGGCGGTCGTCGAGCTCGATCAGTTTCGTACCCCTGAGCAGACCCAGGCAAGCCAATGGCGACGTTCGTTCCGCTCGATCTCGTCGTGGCTGGGGGGCAAAAAAGACGCTGAGCAGCAGGTAAAAGACGAAAGCGAGCTACGTGCGCTACCCGAGGTTAGGCTAGCACATTTAGTGCCGTCTATTGATTGGACTCCCGCGGCTAGAGCGTTGGGGCAACAGCTAGAAGGCCAGGATGCGCCGGTAACGTTCTTTATTACCACGCCCTACAGCGGTCATGCTTCGGTGGTAACTCATTGGGCTGAAAAGCATCATGTTGCCTGCTTAGCGCCGCCCACGCTTAGCGAAATAGCCGAGGGTAGCACTCAGTGGGTAGAGCAGTGTGTCAATCAACGAGAATGGGCCATTCCCGCTCTGGAACGCTATTTTTTACGCCACACCCAGGGTATTCAGGGCGTTCGAGAGTTTCTTGAGCGTGCTTTAAGTGGCCGTTTGGGTAAAGGTGTGATTGGTTGCGACAGCTGGACTTACGCTTTCCTTCATCGGGTGATCGGTCTCGATGGGGCGCCGGTGTTTACCCTTCAATCCATGGAGGGCGAGCAGCTGGCACGCTATTTTGCACAAATTGCGACCCATTCGGGGCAACCTCCGCCTGTTTACAGCACGCGAACCGGTAAGCAGGTGTTGTTCGACTCAGCATCTGAGCAAAAGAGTAAAGCGCCTAATAGAGAACTGCAGCGCTTAGCGGCTCACTGCCGCGGTCATATAGGTCTTGCATGGCACTACTGGCGCGAGCGGTTACGTGAGCCAAAAGCAGACGATGAAGAGGCCCTCTGGCTTGTGGATGCCCTAGCAGAGGCGGAGCTTGCCGTTGATACCGGCGATATCGCCACGCTGGTGCTACATGCGTTATTGGTTCATGGCGGACTGGATGACGACTCTCTGGGGGAAGTTCTGCCGTTTTCACACCATGAAGCACTCAATGCCCGTTTAGCGCTTCAGCGCAAAGGCATTGTTTCAAGCTGTGAAGGACGTTGGCAGATCGCACCGTTAAGCTACGCGAGCGTTCGTCAGTTACTAGAGTCGCGTAATTATCTAGTGGATCCTCTCTAAGCAGCCCGCTATAAGTGACAGGCCCGGGAGGGCAATCTATGGAAGAACAACAAAAGTACGCGCGACTGTTTAACGATATCGATAGCCAAGCGCTGATTACGTTGGGCGTAGTGCTGCTATCAACCATTGTGCTGATTATTGCCAGCCAGAGGGGGCTGAACTGGATCGGCAATCGAATGCATGGCCAAGTTCGCTTTCGTATTTTTGCTTTAGTGCCGATGACGCGCTTGCTGATATTAATGACGGCACTCGCCATCATCGTACCCACGATTATCGAGCCGTCGCTACGCAATATGGTGACCCTGTTGGGCGCACTGGGCTTGGCCATTGGCTTTGCCATGAAAGATTACGTGAGCAGCTTGATAGCGGGCGTTGTTTCAGCGGTAGAACTGCCTTATCGGCCCGGCGATTGGGTTCAAATTGAAGATACCTACGGCGAAGTCAAACACGTTGGCTTACGCACCGTAGACATCCAAACTCCTGACGATGATTTGGTCTATGTGCCGCATTTAAAGCTGTGGGATCACGCCGTTTATAATGCCAACAACGGCGGTACCAGCCTGCAGTGCGTAGCGAGTTTTTACCTTCACCCAGAGCACGAGGCAGGCTGGGTACGGAAAGCGCTGCGTGATGTAGCGCTGACCAGTGCCTACCTTAAATTCGACCAGCCGATCATTGTGGTGGCTGAGGAGAAACCCTGGGGCACCCACTACCGCATACGCGCCTATCCGGTGGATCCCCGTCAGCAGTTTTTGTTTATTACCGATCTCACCTTGCGCGGTAAGAAAGTGCTGAGTGCCGCGGGCGTGCAGTCAGCAATGTTGCCACCGGATGCGGCCTTGGATACCCGCAACGCTGTGGGGTCAGCTTACTCAAGAGGTAATGATTAGCTATCACTCTCTTCGGGTAATTCACCGCTGTGATAGACGTTTTGTACATCATCCAGTTCGTTGAGCATGCCCAGAAACTTTTCAAACATTGCCACGTCATCACCCTCTACCGGGGTGGTGGTTTGCGGCAGAAACTGGATCTCGTCTGCCTCGAAGTCAATCTCACCGAACGCGTCCAGTAGCGCCTGTTTGGCTTTAGCGTAGTCGGTGTGCGGGGCGAAAACGGTGATGCGCTCGCCCTCTTGCTCAATGTCGGTAACATCCACATCGGCTTCCATCAGCGCTTCGAGTACGGCTTCTTCATCGCTTCCGGTGAAGGAGAAGATAGCGCAGTGGTCAAACATATGGCTGACGCTACCGGGCGTGCCGATTTTGCTCTTGGTTTTGGTGAAGCAGCCGCGCACATCGCCAAAGGTACGGTTGGGGTTGTCGGTAAGACAATCGACAATCACCATCACATTGCCTGGACCGAAGCCTTCGTAACGTGCGGACGAGAAATCCTCGCCACCGGCACCACTGGCTTTGTCGAGCGCTTTATCAATAACGTGAGAGGGCACTTGGTCTTTTTTGGCCCGCTCCATTAGACCGCGCAGCGCCAGATTGCCATTAGGGTCGGTGCCACCAGCTTTAGCGCAAACGTAAATCTCGCGTCCATATTTGCTGTAGACCTTGGTCTTTGCATCGGCCGTTTTGGCCATGGATTCCTTACGGTTCTGAAAAGCCCTACCCATGTTGCCGTCCTATTTTTTCTAGACCTATGTTTTCTAGACCTATGTTTTCTATATACCCCGCGCAATGAGCGGCGGGGCGGATGTTTTCAAAAGAGCGAATAAATCGCACAGAGCGAAAAGAGTAAATTTTACCCAACAGCGTACCATGCTAACAGCGTTATTTAAGACGCTTACCGAAGTGTTGCTTGGCTTAGCGTATACTCACCATCATCGCTCATATTTTGATTTTGACCCTTCAAGGAGGAAAAGGCATGCCGTTAACACTCTGGCTATCACTCGCCGCGATTTGTGCCATGGGCGCTATGTCGCCAGGGCCGAGCCTGGCACTGGTGCTTCGCCATACGTTGGGTGGTGGGCGTTTTACTGGAGTGACCGCGGCAGTCTTCCATGCCTTCGGCGTAGGCTTTTATGCGCTCCTGACCGTTTGGGGGCTAGGTGCGATAATCGCTGGCTTTCCGCTGCTGTTCCAGCTGATTACTTGGTTCGGCGCGGCTTATTTGGCGTGGCTAGGGGTTAAAGCGCTGCGTGCCGGGAAAGCGGGTGCCTTGGAGCCTAATGCGATTGTCACTAGCCGAGGGCAAGCGGCCAAAGAGGGCGTGTTAGTGGCATTAGGCAACCCGAAGCTGATTCTGTTTTTTGTCGCGCTGCTGAGCCAGTTTGTGACCCCGGAGATGAGTGGACTGGCCAAAGCGATCATTGTGTTAACGGCAATGATCATTGACGGGGGATGGTACGTGCTGGTGGCGGTGGTGCTTTCCCACTCGCAGATTCTGCCCTGGCTAAAGCGGCGTGCCCACTGGATTAACCGCATCACAGGCGTCCTGTTAATCGCGTTGGCGCTACGCGTGGTCGCCGGACCGCTGGTGTAAAAAGCATAGCCGTGGCATGGTGATAACCATGCCGTTTGGGGTTTTGTGGGGCCGAATGATGCAAATATACGACCAAGACTGCTATACCCACCAAGGGCTGCCGTTCAACTTACGTGCGCTGCGCGGCCAGGTGCTGCTGGTGGTGAACGTTGCCAGCCAGTGCGGTTTTACCCCGCAGCTCAGCGAACTCGAAACCCTTTTTCAACGCTATCGGGACCGAGGCTTCACCGTGCTCGGTTTCCCGTGTAATCAATTTGGCCGCCAGTCGCCGGAGAGCGCTCAAGCGTTTTGCCAGTTTGGGGAACAGCAGTTTGGAGTCAGTTTTCCGCTACTGGAAAAGGTCAATGTCAATGGCAGTGATGCCCATCCACTGTTTGTGCTGCTCAAGCGCGAGGCGCCTGGAGTCCTAGGCACACAGCTGATTAAATGGAATTTTACCAAGTTCCTGGTGGGGCGTGATGGCAAGGTGATTGCCCGCTTTGGGCCTCGCGACCACGGGCGTCCATTGCGTTTGGCTTTGGAAGAAGCCTTGGATCAAACTTACCCATAACCTTACAAGGCACTAGCCTTCTATACCTGCTCGCCCCGCGCGACTGCTATACGATTCATTAGCGCGTTCCAGCGGTGACGCACCATCATGGTCGTTAAGCCTGAAAACAGCGCCCAGCTTTTGCGGCGCCAGCCCTTCAGGCGCATGTTGTGATTGACCAACTGCTTCATCAGCTTATAGTCGTCAAATTGTCGCCACTCGCTGGCGATTGAAAGCTGGTGGCGAGACATCACCGGTGCCATTTCCAGGCGGAACATCCATTCGAGCTCGTTAAGGGTCATATCATAGCGCTCTACGACCTCGACCATACGCGCGTAATCGCGCTCGCTGGGTTCACGATCCAGCCACAGCGGGGCTAGCGCTAGCCAAAGATCGCCGCGTTCATCTACTAGCTGCTGTGCATTCATGATCGCCTCATGGGAAGTCGTTGCTGATATAAGTGCCGATATAAGTACTCTGGCAGCTATCGTGACGCGAATGCGCCCCGAGCTCAAGGGCGGATAGGAGCTCAAAGGGACAAGAGCACAGGAGCGGACAGAGCGCACGGAGATGGCTAGAATAGTCTCTATGAGTCATGACACTGCTATTTCAAATTCAAAAACTATGCCACAAACTATGCCAAAAGCTATGGCAAAACGGTGTCGCTAGTTATGATGTTGCCAGTTACGATATTAAAAGCTAAATCAATCCGATTAAGAGGTTCTCTGTGATTATTAAACCCAAAGTACGCGGCTTTATTTGTACCACTACTCATCCCATCGGCTGCGAGCAGAACGTTCGCGAACAGATTGAAGCGACCCGTGCTCGTGGTTTGGATAAGCAGGCTGGCCCAAAAAAAGTACTCGTCATTGGGGCTTCAAGTGGCTACGGGTTGGCAGCGCGCATCACAGCTGCGTTTGGCTACGGTGCCGACACCCTGGGTGTGTTCTTTGAAAAGCCTGCTACTGATAAGAAACCCGGCACCGCAGGTTGGTACAACAGTGCCGCCTTCGATAAGTTTGCCAAGCAGGAAGGGCTGTATAGCAAGTCGATTAACGGCGATGCGTTCTCCCATGAAGCACGGGAAAAAGCCATTGAACTGATCAAGCAGGACATGGGTGAGATCGATCTGGTGGTTTACTCACTGGCATCACCCGTTCGCAAGCTGCCGGATAGCGGCGAGCTTAAGCGCTCGAGCCTCAAGCCAATTGGCGAAACTTACCGCGCCACGGCTATCGATACCAATAAAGACGTGATTATCGAAGCAGAAGTAGAGCCAGCCACCCAGCAGGAAATCGACGACACCATTACGGTAATGGGGGGCGAAGATTGGGAACTGTGGATGGAAGCGCTTGACCAAGCGGGTGTGCTTGCTAAAGGTGCGCGTAGCGTGGCGTTTAGCTATATCGGCACTGAAATCACCTGGCCGATCTACTGGCACGGAGCGCTGGGTAAAGCCAAGGAAGACCTTGACCGCGCCGCAGCGGCTATCGACGCCAAGCTGAAAGAGACCGGTGGCGGTGCCAATGTGGCGGTACTCAAGTCGGTGGTCACCCAGGCGAGCGCGGCCATTCCGGTAATGCCGCTGTATATCGCCATGGTCTACCGCATCATGAAAGAGCAGGGCCTGCACGAAGGCACGATCGATCAGTTAAACCGTCTATTTGGCGAGCAGCTCTACTCACCCCAAGGCAAGCGCGGTGAAATGGTAAATGATGAGGTAGGGCGCCTGCGTTTAGATGACTGGGAGTTGCGCGATGACGTTCAGCAAGCGTGCCAGGATCTGTGGCCGGAAGTGACGACCGAAAACTTATTCGAGATTACCGACTATGCTGGTTATAAGCACGAATTCTTGAAGCTATTTGGCTTTGAGCGTGATGACGTAGATTACGATGCCGACGTTAACCCAGAGGTTACGTTTGATGTCGTAAACCTGTAAGCCATTCATAGAGGCGGTAGCGCCGCCCAATTCGACCGGAACGCTGGAGGTGTTTATGGATACTAGGGAAAGCAAGACTCCGGAAGAAGAGAAGCAGCACATGATAAATGAGCGGATACCTGAGGATTATGAATCCTCAAAACCGCACCTACAGCCGGAGGCAAAGAAGCGACCAGAGGGGTTGTACAAGCTACTCCCGTTGGTGGTTATTATTCTCGGGGTGATTGTGGTTAGTATCGTCGTGTTAGGCATTATTAACCGCGGTAATTAGTACTTAACCATTCTTTCTTTTTGCCGGGCCTAGCGCCCGGCAATTTGCATTCATGCGTCACGTTTTTACTGCAGTGGTCATAACGCTGCCATCCTCTACGCAATTGGGTAAGATGATTGTCTATTTACGTCGATGGCGGTTCTTCATGCATCTTTTCATGCAACTCAATCAGTTATCATGCAGCCCAACCCGTTAGCCTCACAGGAAGCGCTACCTCGTCGGCGGGTAGCCTTTCTGCTGCTGCCAGGTTTTTCATTATTAACCCACGCCAGCGCGTTGGAACCGCTGCAAATGGCTAACCAACTAAGTGGGAAAATGCTTTATCAGACCGTCACGCTTAGCCTTAATGATGAGCCCGTGCGAAGTAGCGCCCAGCTTTCGCTAATAGCTCAGCACGAGCTAAGTACTGCCTTAGGCCCACTAGACCTGCTATTAATATGCGCACCCACGCCATTGCCCTATACACTGCCCGCGAAGTTGAATGAGTGGTTGAGAGGGCACCAGGGGCGCGGCGTGGCGCTAGGTGGGTTGGCCGGGGGCACTGAGGTATTGGCGCGCTGTGGGTTGCTTGAAGGCTATCGTGCAACGCTGCCCTGGCAGCGTTTTGAGGCTTTTTCTCAAGCCTATCCGCAAGTGACGCTTTCTCAACAGCTGTTTGAAATTGATCGCGACAGGCTGACCTGCGCGGGCGGTACTGCGGCCATGGATTTGATGCTCACGCTGATTGGCCAGCACCACGGTGCCCGCTTGGCTGAGCAGGTATCGGAGCAATTTGTCTGCGACCGTATTCGCTTGGCAGATGAACGCCAACACGTGCCGCTGCGCAGTCGCCTGGGCCACGCGCCACAAAGCCTGGTGGATGCCGTAACGTTGATGGAAGCCAATATTGAGGAGCCGCTCTCGACCCTGGAGCTTGCCGAGCATCTAGGCATTTCTCGGCGTCAGTTGGAGCGGCTGTTTAAAAAGTATCTGCAGGCGGTACCTAGTCGCTACTACCTGGATTTACGCTTACAAGAGGCGCGCAAACAGCTGCGCGATAGTGACCGGCCGGTAGGCGATATTGCGTTTGCCACGGGGTTTTCCTCTGGCGCCCACTTCTCTACCGCCTACCGGCACCATTTCGGCATGACACCGCGGGAAGAGCGCCTGGGTTAGAAAAGGATTAGGTTAACGTATCCACAATGCCGCCTTCCACGCGCAGTGCCGCCCCGGTGGTGGCGCTGGCTTGGGGAGAGGCAGCGTAGACGCTCATACTCGCGACCTCTTCGGGTGTCGCCAAGCGCTGGATAATTGAAGAGGGGCGGTTCTCTTTAACAAAGCGTTCTTCCATCTCTTGTTGTGAAATACCCTCTTTTTTCGCCATCTCCCCAATCATCTTGAGCACGCCTTCTGAACGGGTCGGCCCAGGTAGAATAGCATTCACGGTGACCTGGGTGCCGCTGAGCACTTTGGCCAGCCCGCGAGAGACGGAGAGCAGCGCCGATTTGGTCATGCCGTAATGCACCATCTCGCTGGGGATGTTGATCCCCGACTCGCTGGAGACAAACTGTATGCGGCCCCAGTCGCGCTCGCGCATGCCCTGGGCGTAGTGGCGGGAAAGGCGTACGGCGCTCATCACATTGACATCAAAAAATTGTTGCCAGGTAGCGTCATCTACATCGAAAAAGTCCTGGGGCGCAAAAATACCCACGTTATTGATCAGGATATCTGCGCTGGGTTGCTTTTCGATCAGCGTTTGGCAGCCTTCAACAGTACCGAGATCAGCCGCCACGCCTTCCACCTTGGCATTGGGGGTAGCGTTTTTAAGCGCGGCGATGGCGTCGTCAACTCGCCCCTGGGTGCGTCCTGTCACGACCACGTTTGCGCCAGCATTGGCGAGTGCTTGAGCAATTGCAAAACCGATGCCTGCCGTCGAACCCGTGATAATGGCGTGTTTGCCGCTTAGATCAATCTGCATACGCTGGTCTCCTCTCATCCTGAGTGTCGGTGCTCATCACTATGCAACGCAGCTCAGCGAATAATCGCATAGCTTGCTAATAAGTATGGGGCTCTTTTAGAGTTCTTCAAGGCGGTTGAGTAGTACGCCAAGACGCCGCTATTCATAATTTGCCGTCCCATTGCTGAAAGCACTGGGGCTCTTTGCCGCCTTATACTGTTGTTACTACTTTCCTCCACTGGAGCTAGCGTCCCATGAGCCATACCCCAAGCCGTCAAGATTACGACCACTACATGACGCCCAACTACTCACCGCAGCAGGTTATTCCCGTGCGTGGTGAAGGTAGCCGCTTGTGGGATCAACAGGGGCGTGAATATATCGATTTTGCCGGGGGCATCGCGGTTAACTCTCTTGGCCATTGCCATCCGGTACTGGTCAATGCGCTCAAGGAGCAGGGCGAGAAGCTGTGGCACCTCTCCAACGTATATACCAACGAGCCAGCGCTGAATTTGGCCAAGGCGCTGGTCGAGCGCACCTTCGCCGACAAGGTGTTCTTATGCTCCTCCGGCGGTGAAGCCAACGAAGCTGCGCTTAAGCTTGCTCGCCGCTGGGCGGTGGATAATCACGGTGAGCACAAAGATAAAATCATCTCGTTCTATCAATCATTCCACGGTCGTACCTTCTTCACCGTCAGCGTGGGTGGCCAGCCTAAGTACTCCCAGGGTTTTGGCCCGGTGCCGGGCGGTATTCTCCACGCCGACTACAACGACCTCGATAGTGTGCGTAAGCTGGTCGGCGACGACACCTGCGCGATTATGGTTGAACCCATGCAGGGCGAGGGCGGTATCGTGCCCGGCACGCAAGAATTTCTCCAAGGGCTGCGCGATCTCTGCGACGAGCACAATGCGCTGCTGATTTTTGATGAGGTGCAGACCGGCGTTGGCCGTAGCGGCGAACTCTACGCTTATAAGAACTACGGCATCACGCCGGACATTCTTACCAGCGCCAAATCCCTGGGCGGCGGTTTCCCCATTGGCGCCATGCTGGCAATCGACTCGGTGGCTAAATCGCTGGTTGTTGGCACCCACGGTTCTACTTACGGCGGCAATGCGCTGGCATCAGCCGTTGCCCTGGCGGCGGTTGAGTTTATCGATACCCCCGAGGTACTCGAAGGCGTTAAGCTTCGCCACGATCTGTTCCGCGAACACTTAGAAACCATTAACCGCAAGCACGGCGTGTTTAAAGAGATTCGCGGTATGGGCTTATTGATCGGTGCGCAAATGTCGGATGCCTATGAAGGCCGCGCCAAAGACATTCTGCCGCTGGCGATTGAAGAGGGCTTGATGGCGCTTATTGCCGGGCCGAACGTGCTGCGCATGGCGCCTTCTCTGGTCATTCCTGAAGCCGATATCGCCGAGGGCATGGCGCGCTTAGAGCGTGCGATTGAGCGGTTAGTTGCGGAAGCATGAGTGAGCAACAGGCTGCGTCAGTCGTGTTAACTGAAGAGGGGGCGTCGAGGATGCTGGTAGTTCGACCCGTTAAAGCGTCTGATCTCACGGCGCTTGAGCAATTAGCCGAGCATGCAGTACCTAAGCTTACCAACTTGCCTGCTAACCGTGAGCGGCTTCAGGAGCGCATTGCGCGCTCTCAAGACGCCTTTAATGGTGACGTCGAGTTTCCAGAAAACGAGCACTATACGTTTGTGCTGGCTGACGACTCACGCGAGGAAGTGCTGGGTACCGCCACCATTCGTGCCCAGGCGGGTGCCAATGAGGCCTACTACACCTACCGCCAGGAAACGCTGATTCACGCCTCGCAGCAGTTGAACGTACGTCGCGAGGTGCAGACGCTAGCGCTCTCCCATGAAGTGTCGGACGCTACCCTGCTGTGCGCTTTTTCGCTTAACCCGCGCTATAAAGGCACTAGCGCGGAGAGCCTACTGCGCCGGGCGCGGCTGATGTTTATCGCCCAGTACCCGGAGCGCTTTTCGCGCATTCTGGCGGTGGCGTTTCCCGGCTACCTGGATGCCCGCAATGAGTCACCGTTCTGGGAGAGCGTAGGGCGGCACTTTTTCGCCCGCAGCTTCCAGGATATGAATCATATTGCCGGTGTACGCTCGAAAAGTTTTATCGCCGAAGTCATGCCCCAGTTCCCGCTTTATCTGCCGCTGCTAACGCCTCAGGCGCGGGCGGCGATCGGCCGGGAACACCCAGCCCACGAAGAGGCGCTGGAAGAGATGCTGGCGGAGGGCTTCGTGCGCTCTCGCCATGTGGATATTTTCGACGCCGGGCCGATCGTCAAAGCCGAGCGCGAACGGTTGGAAACCTTCTGCAGTGCTGCCTGGCACCCGGTACGCATTCGCCCTGAACACGCGTTGCCCGATGCCGAGCCCGCGCTGGTTGCCAATCAAAAGCTTGGCGAGTTTCGTTGCATCGTCGCTCGCTACGCGCTGTCACCCACGGGCCAGCTGATGCTCTCAGCGGAGCATGCCGAGCGGTTGGGCGTTACGGAAGGGCGAGCGGTGCTCGCCGCGCCGCTAGCGCTCCCCAGCGTGGTAGACGCGCTCGATGAAGGAGAAATGTAATGCGCATTCGACCCATTGCCCGTGATGATTTGGATGGGCTTCAGGCGCTTGCGCAGCAGGCAGGGGTTGGTTTTACCTCGCTGCCGGATAACCGCGAGTTTCTAGCCGGTAAGATTGAAGCGGCTGCCAGTGCCTTTGAAGAGCGCACCCCGGTGGATGACCGGCTTTATTTCTTTGTACTAGAGGATGAAGTCAGCGGTGAGCTGGCGGGCTGCTGCGCCATTGAGGGGCAGGTTGGCCGTGAAGTGCCGTTCTACAACTACCGGCTGGGCACGTTGGCCCACTCCTCGGTTCAGCTGGATCTGCACCGCACCATCGATACGCTGTTTTTAAGCTCCGACCATACCGGTGACGCCGAAGTGTGCTCGCTGTTTCTGCGACCGGAATACCGCGGCGAAGCCAACAAACATTTGCGCAACGGCGCGCTGCTCTCCAAAGCACGCTGGCTGTTTATTGCCCAGTTTCGCGACCGTTTCCCCGATAAAGTATTAGCGGAAATGCGCGGTGTGTTCGATGAAAACAACACCAGTCCTTTCTGGGAGAGCCTGGGCAAACACTTCTTCCCTATGGATTTTAGCGAAGCTGACCGCCTAACCGGCCTGGGGCAGAAGAGCTTTATCGGCGAGCTGATGCCCAAGTTCCCTATTTACACCACCTTTATGGCCGAAGAGGCGCGGGCCTGTATTGGTCAGGTGCATCGTCATACCCGCCCGGCGCTGGAGATGCTGAAGAAAGAGGGGCTGCGCTGGGAAGGCTATATCGATATTTTCGACGGTGGCCCCACGGTGGAGGCGTACATTGACGACGTGCGTGCCATTCGCAACTCACGGCTTTGCCAGGTGGAAGTATCTGCCGGGGCAAGCGAAGAGAGCGTCAGCCGCTGGCTGGCCGCCACCACCCAGATGCTGCACTTTACCGCCAGTTGGGTAGGCCGCGGGCCAACTGATGACAACACCATCGTGCTAAGCGAACAAGAAGCGAAGCGCTTAGGCGTTGCCACCGGCGATACCCTAAGGCTACTCGAGACCTAAGGAGCCTCTGATTAATGTGATGAGCGCAGGCCAGACAAGGCAAAAATCAACGAAAAAAGGATCGGATTCGCGTGCGAATTTACGGGGTGTAAATGAGCATTTTGATCGGACTCGCGCACGAGGCGATTTTTAACGCAGTATGGCCAAGCG
Source organism: Halomonas sp. FeN2 (assembly GCF_020595105.1). Classification (NCBI taxonomy): domain Bacteria; kingdom Pseudomonadati; phylum Pseudomonadota; class Gammaproteobacteria; order Oceanospirillales; family Halomonadaceae; genus Halomonas; species Halomonas sp. FeN2. The sequence goes on along the minus strand of NZ_CP074200.1, from coordinate 998,018 downwards.
CAATAGTTAATCAGAGGTTGCCTAGGCGATGTTTACAGGAGAGTTTTTTATGCACGCCCAACAGCAGCAACTGATCAATGGCGCCTGGGTCGCAGGCGACGCAGAGCCGTTGAGCAAGCACGATCCCGTTTCTGGCAAGTCGCTATGGCAAGCAGCGACGGCTAGCTCAGAACAGGTTATGGCCGCTGTGAAAGCCGCCCGCGGAGCCTTCCCCGGCTGGGCGCGCACACCCTTTGCCGAGCGCCAGGCGCTTGTCGAGCGTTTTGCCGAGGTGCTGAAAGCACGCGGTGAAGACCTGGCAGTGGCGATTGCTTGTGAAACCGGCAAACCGCTCTGGGAAGCACGTACCGAAGCGGGTGCGATGGTGGGTAAGATCGGGCTCTCTGTTAAGGCGTATAACGAACGCACCGGTGAACGGGAAAAAGTGGTGGGCAGTGCAAATGCGGTGCTGCGCCATCGTCCTCATGGCGTGATGGCGGTGTTTGGCCCTTACAACTTCCCTGGCCACCTGCCCAACGGCCATATGGTGCCTGCGTTATTGGCGGGCAACTGTGTGGTCTTCAAGCCCAGCGACCAAACCCCGCTGACGGCAGATTTAACGCTGCAGTGCTGGCTGGAAGCTGGGCTTCCCGCAGGCGTTATCAATCTGGTGCAGGGCGGTGTGCCGGTGGGCCAAGCGCTGGCAGGTAACCCCGATATTGATGGCCTGCTGTTTACCGGTAGTGCCAAAGTGGGCGGTATGCTGCACCAGCAGTTTGCCGGACAGTTGGATAAAATTCTGGCGCTGGAACTAGGCGGCAATAACCCCCTGGTAGTGAAGGATATCGACGACGAGCGGGCAGCGGTGCTAACCATTCTGCAGTCGGCGTATCTCTCCGGTGGCCAGCGCTGCACCTGCGCGCGGCGATTAATGGTGCCGGAAGGGGCCGTCGGTGATCGCTTGATCGATGCGCTTTCAGAGGCGATCACCAAGCTACACGTGGCAGGGCAGTTCGAGGAAAATCCTGCGCCGTTCTATGGCGGTTTGGTCAGCGTAGCGGCGGCGGATAGCCTGCTGAAAGCCCAAGAAGAGTTGGAAACCATGGGCGGCACGGTGATCAATCGTATGAAGCGCCTGGAAGAGAACACCAGCCTGTTAAGTCCCGCGCTGATTGATGTGACCGGTCTTGATGTGCCGGACGAGGAGCACTTTGGCCCGCTGCTGAAAATCCACCGCTATCGCGATTGGGATGAAGCGCTTGAGCTTGCCAATAACACCCGCTACGGGCTCTCCGCCGGTTTAATCGGCGGCGATCGAGCCGATTGGGACGACTTCCTGCTGCGTATTCGCGCCGGAATCGTCAACTGGAATCGCCAAACCACCGGCGCCTCCGGCGATGCACCTTTTGGTGGTGTGGGTGACAGCGGCAATCACCGTCCCAGTGCTTTTTATGCGGCAGACTACTGCGCCTACCCGGTGGCCTCCATGGAAGCTGACAGCCTGGAGATGCCCGAGACCCTGCCGCCGGGAGTGAGTCTATGAGTGCCGCCGATATCAGTAGCGTCAGGGAAGTCAATTTTGACGGCCTGGTCGGCCCAACCCACAACTACTCTGGGTTGGCCGTGGGCAACGTCGCTTCCATGAGCCACGGCGGCCTGGTCTCCAACCCCAAAGAGGGCGCGCTGCAGGGGCTGCTTAAGATGAAGTCGCTGATGGACGCGGGCTACGCCCAGGGCGTTCTGCCGCCCCAACAGCGCCCGGATATTGGCGCACTGCGCGATTTAGGTTTTAGCGGTAGCAACAGTGAGGTATTGGCTCGCGCCGCTCTTGAAGCCCCACAGTTGCTGCGAGCGGTATGTTCGGCCTCCAGTATGTGGACGGCTAACGCGGGTACCATTACCCCCAGCATCGACGCATCAGATAACCGGGTACACTTTACCCCAGCGAATCTGCAATCCAGCTTTCACCGCTATTTAGAACCGCAAACCACTGGCCGCGTACTGCAGGCAATCTTCCGTGACGAACAGCACTTTGCCCATCACCCGGTGCTGCCCGCCACCCCAGCCTTTTCTGATGAAGGTGCGGCCAACCACACCCGTCTATGCGGTGAACACGGCGAACCCGGCGTTCATCTGTTTGTGTATGGCCGCCGGGCGTTTGGTGACGTGCGTAGCGGAGAGCGTGAACCCAAGCACTATCCGGCCAGACAAACCTTGGAAGCCAGTCAAGCGGTGGCCCGCCAGCATGGGTTAACAGAGGCACAAACGGTATTTGCCCAGCAGCACCCGGATGCTATCGATGCGGGTGTATTCCATAACGATGTCATTGCTGTGGGCAATGGCCCCGTGCTGCTCTACCACGAAATGGCCTTTCTGGACGAAGAGGGCACGCTGGACGAGCTTCGCGCCAAAATGACCACCCCGCTGATTCCTGTGCGCGTACCCTTGGAAGCGGTGAGTATGGAAGACGCCGTGGCGTCATATCTCTTTAACTCGCAGCTGCTATCCAATCCGGATGGCACCATGACGCTGGTGGTACCCGGCGAGTGTCAGGAGCGTGAAGCAGTATGGCGCACTATTCATGATCACTTACTGGCGGGCAATAACCCGATTAGCGAAGTGGTCGTCAAAGACGTCAAGCAGAGCATGCGCAACGGCGGCGGCCCTGCCTGCCTGCGCCTGCGCGTGGTGCTAACGGACGCAGAACGTGCAGCGCTTACCGGCCGCGTGCTGCTCACCGATGCTCTGTACGCTGATCTAACCGCGTGGGTGGAGCGCCACTACCGCAATCGCCTTGCCCCGGATGATTTGGCCGACCCACAGCTGGCGGAAGAGTCACTTGCCGCACTGGATGAACTCACTCAACTGCTGAAAATTGGCCCGGTTTATCCGTTTCAACTGGGGTAGTGTGTGATGTAGCGAGGGAAAACGATAAACGCCATGGCAGTGCCTTGGCGTTTTGGTTTAAAGTTTGTAGCGAAAGCTTAGCCGTCGCTTTGCCCGGCGTATGCGGTCAGGAGCGAGCAGTGCGACAATATATGCTGGCCTTGGTGATAGGAGTATTTTTAATAATGTCGACAGGCACTAATGCGAACGGCTTGGATTTCGAAGCGTTAGTGTCTGAGCAAGGCGCAGCAGGCACACTGCCAGCACTTCAGCCGTTTGAAGCAAGGGATGGCACGACACTTTCATATCGGCATTATTCAAGTGAATCCGACACGGCGCTGGTGCTCGTGCACGGCTCAGGGACCGACAGTCGATATCTGGCAACTTTTGCTCGCGAATTGGCAGCTTCAGGCGCCGCCGCTGTTTACACCCCAGATATTCGAGGGCATGGGCCATCTCCTGTTCGGCGCGGCGATATCGACTATATCCATCAGCTTGAGGACGATCTGGCTGATTTTATTTATCACGTCAAAACGGAAAACTCAGCAATAACCAGATTAGTGGTGGGTGGGCATTCGTCAGGCGGAGGACTTGCTATACGCTTTGCTGGTGGGGAGTACGGGCACCTTGCCGCTGCATACCTCATGATGGCACCCTATCTGGGGCACGACGCCCCTACCGTTCGTAATAACTCGGGGGGATGGGCTGAGCCGAGTGTGGCTAAAATTATTTCGCTATCTCTTCTCAACAGGCTTGGCGTGAAAGGCTTGAATAGCGTGACCGTGCTGCGATTTAACTTACCTCCTGAGTACCGGGATGGGTCAGAGACACTGGCTTATTCTTATCGGCTGATGACGGGGTTTAATCCCTCTAACTACCCGGATGACCTTCGTTCTATCAATGTGCCGAGCCTTTTCATAACCGGCGCCGAGGATGAAGCCTTTTTCGCCGATCGCTTTGAGTCTACCGTTCGACCGCATGTCCCAGACGCCGATGTCGTCACTGTCCCCGGCACATCGCACTTGGGGCTGTTAGTGAATGAAGAAGGCATTGAAATAGTGCGTCAGTGGCTTCAAGCGCGAAGCAGGACATCATCGATGTGTACTTTTGAAAACAGCTAAAGTTTGATGGATGATAATTAGAAGAGAGCACTCAGTTAGGGGCATATGAAGTATCAGTTTTAAGTTAACCACCGTACTGGAGACCGGCGATTTGAGAAGGGTATTAATGAGCGCCTGCCTTTTGGGTAAAAAGGTTCGCTATGATGGTGGCGCTCTTTCCGTGGATGATCAGATCGTTGAGCAATGGCGTTCGGAAGGTCGAATTGTTTCTGTCTGCCCCGAAGTTGAGTCGGGGATGAGTATTCCCAGGCCGCCCGCGGAAATTTTCAAAGGCAGTGGCAAGGGCGTTTTAAACGGTGAGGTGGATGTTATTGAAAAAGGCGGGGCCAAGGTAACCAGTGACTTTTTAGCGGGTGCCTCTATTGCTTTAAACCTATGCCATAAATTCGATATCGACGTCGCGGTGCTTGCTGAGTTCAGTCCTTCATGCGGAAGCACCGCTATTTATGACGGCAGTTTTATGGGTAAAAAAGTACCAGGTATGGGAGTCACCGCTGCATTGCTCCGCGAAAATGGAATTCATGTTTTTAGTCAGTATGAGATAGCAGAAGCCAACATTGCACTACTTGCCACAAACTAGTTAAAGCAGCACTAGGAATCGTGATATGACGCCTATTATTCGGCCTACTAACGACAAGGCGTTCGTGGAAAACATCATCATTCAGAATATGTCAGCCTACTACGAACAGTTGGATATGCGCTGGGATACAGCCCTGTTTGATAAACAGTGGAATGAGTTAGACAGTTACGAATTAGTGATTAACGCTAGCCCAGTAGGATTGCTATGCATCAATCATGACGAAGCCGCTTATTATATTCGAGAGTTACAAATTGATCATATGTGGCGGCGTCAAGGCTTAGGTACAGCGGCAATCCGCTACACGGAGGAAATCGCCCAACAGTCGGGCATCCGCTTACTTCGGCTCCGTGTGTTTTGTATCAACCCTGCAATAGCGCTATACGAGCGTATGGGGTTTCGCATTTGTAAAACTGAAGATAATACTCACTACATGCAGCGGCGCATTTTTTAATAGTAAAAATTAACGCTGTTTAACGGCTACTGATGAGCCACTTTACGGGGCGTCCAGCCATGATCGTGGTTCTCTTCGTTTAGGCGATTTTATTAGGCGCTTGTTTGGCTTTACCAATATTGAGCAGGGCAATACCTGCACCAATTAACAGGGTGCCTAGTAGTAATCCCTCGGGAGCGGTTTCTCCTTGCAACAATATGGCGACCGGAACGCCTACCACAGCACCGACGGAACCCAATAGGCTCAGAAACACCGGGCCGCCGCTTTTCTGTAGCAGAAAGAGCAGTAAGAACTGGCCTGCGAAGACCATCGCCTGAAGTGCAATCAGTAAGAACGGCAGGGAACGTTCTGTTGGAACGCTCAGTGAGAAGCCGGGCAGAAACCCTACGCTGAGTAGAATGATGGTCGCAGCAATAAGCATCCCCGGCGCCAACGCATCGCTAGATACGCCTTCTGGCCAGCGTAAGGTTCGGTAGAGGTTGCCGATAGCCAGCAGAACGGGGCCAATTAAAGCGAGGAGAATCCAAAGATAATCAGCATCTGGGGCGGAAAACTTATGGAAGGCGAGGGTGACGGCCCCCGCAAGGGCTGATATTACTCCCGCCGCACGCAACATCTGGAACCGCTCCATGTTTAACGCAAGTGCGCCCACGTAGGTGAGTAGCGGCGGCAGGGTGATGATTAATGCCACGAACCCAGCACCCACATGGGGGATGGCTGAGAAAAAAAGCAGGTTGGCACCCGCTACGCCCAGTAGACCTGAAATAGCGTAATACTCAACGGTGCGAAAGTTTACCGGCGGTAGATTGCCGCGGAAGGCCGCGAGAACCAAGAGAATAAGCGCCGCTCCTGAAATTGACCAAAACAGAAAAGCGAGCGCTGATAGCTGAATATCACCGGCTAGTTTTGCCAAATTAGTCGATAGCCCCAGCAAGGCTCCACCGGATAACAGATACACCAGAGGGGCAAGCCAAACTCTTGTGCGTGAGTGGGTGCGGGTAGTGCTTAACGATGTCATTGGCGATGTTCTCATAGGTACCGTTTCGAAAGTATCTTGATATCAAGTTATGTGTGATTAATCTTGACGTCAAGATAATTAGGCGCAAAATATGCTTATGGATCATGTAGACAACATTCTCAAACAGTGGCGGCAGGAGAGGCCCGACCTTGATGTTGCGCCGATGGGTACCATCGGGCGGGTCAAACGGCTGAACCACGCTTTAATGCGCGCAATGGAGAAGACCTGGGCGAAATACGGTCTAACTGACGCGAGCTTTGACGTTCTGGCAACTCTTCGTCGTGAGGGGGAGCCTTACGCTCTATCGCCGGGGGATTTGATGGCATCCACCATGGTGACTTCGGGCACCATGACCCACCGCATCAATCAATTGGAAAAGGCGGGGTTAATCGAGCGGGTCAAAAACCCCGACGATGGTCGTGGTTTTCTCATCTCTCTTTCTCAACGTGGATTCGAGTTAATCGATGAAGCCGTTGCTGCCCATGTGGAAACCCAGGCACAGCTGGTGAGCGCCCTGACTGAAGATCAACGAGCGCAACTCGATGAGCTGCTTAAACAGTTCTTAGCGGGATTGGAACAAGAGTGATGTGTGTCGCAGCGGCAACTTAGCCACTATTGAGAAGAGTCACGCCTAGACTTTGTTCCATCTCGCTTAAACACCTGGAGACGTTGGCATGGCTAATACGCCGCGCTCGGCTGGCGCCGGATAGCGACCCCTCTTCTGCAATTGCTAGATCGTCCCACCTTACTTGTTGTTCATTCATGCAAACTGAGTTGTCATTTTTCGCGAATGTTTGAGCGTATTTGAACAGGCTAGTCTGTCGTTGAACCAATCAATAGGGGAAGCGCAGAATGAATGTGTTGATCGTCTTGGCTCATCCTGAACGCAAATCGTTTAATGGCGGCCTAGTGGATGTAGCGGTAAAACAACTGGTGGGTGAGGGCCATACAGTAGAAGTAGATGATCTCTATGCTGAGCAGTTTGATCCGGTGGAGCGCGCTGAGCAATATCCGCATAGCGCCGTGGCCTCGGACTACTTCTATCCCCTCAATGAGCAGCGGGCTCACTACGAGCAAAACACATTACCGCAGGATGTCCAGCGGGAGTTGGCGCGGTTGGAGTGGGCTGACCTAGTGATCTTCCAGTTCCCTTTGTGGTGGCACGCCCAGCCTGCCATTTTGAAAGGCTGGTTTGATCGGGTGCTGGTGTATGGCGGGCGCTATACAAGCCGCATGCGTTACGATCATGGCTACTATCGCGGAAAACAGACAATGCTGTCAGTCACCACAGGCTCGCCAGAGAAGGCGTTTCAGCCCTTTGGCCGCGCTGGCAATATGGTGCACTGGCTGTGGCCCATGCACGCATCTTTGTACTACGTTGGCTTTAACGTGCTGGCGCCTCAGGTGAGCTACGGCATTCAGGGCGGTGGTATTCGCTATCAAGAAGAGGCCGACATCATTGGTCACCTAGAGACCTGCAAAGCGACTTGGGTCTCTCGTCTGAAGAACTTGGATAGTGAACTACCCATTCCCTTTACCGGATGGGATGACTGGGACGATGACGGCGTTTTACGCCAAACCAACCCGCTGAGATGGCGGCTAGGCTGAGCTCGTGTAGACTCTTACTGTCTATAAAACAGATCAGCAAAAGGCCCAATCAGCGCCATGACCACCTCTAACCACCGTTTTTCCGATGCTGAGCGGCGTGGCCTTTACCGCGCCATACACGAGCGGCGCGATGTGCGCTCGCAGTTTCTGCCTGACCGGATCCCCCCTGACGTACTGACCCGCCTTTTGGAAGCAGCGCATCATGCGCCTTCTGTAGGGTTTATGCAGCCCTGGGATTTCATCGTGATTGAAAGCCGTAGCGTCAGGGAAACGGTGTTGGCGATGTTCGAGCAAGAGAACCAGAAGGCCGCCGAGCGCTTTGAAGGCGAACGTAAAGAGCATTACCGCAGCCTTAAGCTGCAAGGTATTATGGAGAGCCCACTTAATCTCTGTATTACCTGCGACCGCAGCCGGGGCGGTCCCCATGTGCTGGGGCGTAACAGCATTGTGGATACCGATCTTTTCAGTACTTGTCTCGCTGTGCAAAATCTTTGGTTAGCTGCGCGGGTAGAAGGTATTGGCGTTGGTTGGGTAAGTATTCTTGACCAAGAGCAGCTAAGCACGGCGTTGAATCTGCCTGAGCACGTTTATCCGCTGGCGTATCTCTGTCTTGGCTACGTGAGTGATTTTTTAGACCAGCCAGAACTTGAAGTCAAAGGCTGGCGCTCCCGCCTGTCATTAAGTGAACTGGTACATGGCGATCAGTGGGGGCAGGCGTTTGTCAGTGGCTTGTGAGAAAGTTTTTATAAGGGTATCCAGCCCGCGGTACCCAGGTCATCTACTCTTTGCTTGCGGTGCTGGTTCTTGTCTTCGTACATGCGCTCGTCCGCTAGCGCAAAAACCTGTAGGGCAGGCACTTCGCTGGAGCTGGCGCATCCCAAACTCAAATGAAGCGCCAATTCTTCACGTTCACCGTTAGCGGTATCGATAATGCAACGTTGCTCAGGCAAATTTTCTCTGATCAAGTTGGCGACACGCTTAGCTGCCGTCAGATCGGCAGAGGGAAACAGAATGACGAATTCATCGCCACCGCAGCGTGCAAGTATGTCGCTGTCTCTACAGTGAAGTTGCAGGTACTTGGCAACGCTAGAAAGCAGTTGATCGCCTGCGACGTGTCCATAATGGTCGTTCACTTCCTTGAGCCTGTCGACATCCATCATCAACACAGCAAAATCCAGGCTCGGTGTTTGCGCCTTCCACTGAATGCTCATTTGCAGTGCGGCTTCCAAGAAGCCTCGGTTATAAAGCCCGGTTAGTCCGTCACGCTCAGCCGTTTTTTTAAGTTCCAAATTTAGCAATTTATTTTCGGTAGCGGCCGCCAGTTGGTCGGCAAAGAGGGAGAGTATTTGCTCCAAGCCGTCTTCTCTGCTGGGAGCTTTCATGATCAGCCAGCCTTCGTACAAGCTTAGGCGATCCTCCATGGACATAACATATAGGTTCTCGCCTTCGACTGTTTGTGGCAGTGTGCCCGGCTGTAATCTTTGCCTATGAACGCTGGCCAATAGATGCTTTAGACGCTGTTCATCCTTTGGGCTTAGTCCCGCAAAAGACGAGTAGCGTGTCACTTCAGAACGTTGCCTTTCTTGTACAAAAACAGCAAAACCGTAGTCGGGGAAATGGGAGTGTAGGTGGTTTAAGGAGTCATCCAGCAGGGTATGGATATTGGCTGCACGATTTGCCACCGTCCCGAGATCAAGCAGGGCGTGAAAGACTCGGTTCTGAAACTTTATCTCGCCAATGCTGCGTCCAATCTGACGATTCTGACTGTACGTTACGCGGCCGATGGTTAGAAAATAGACGACTGCTCCCGCCCATTGGTAAATGTCTAAATTGTTGCTTACATAGGGTCGAAAATTGAAGCTTGTTAGGGCGCTTCCTATCAAGGCTGCGGTAGTGAAAAGTACGGCTGCAACAAGCATCTTGCGTACTCCGCCGACCACTAAATTGTTCATCAAACAGGCAAGACCAATGGTGATCGTGGCTAAAATGTAAAAATCCAGCACGCTGCACCAAAAACCAAATAGCAGGCTGTCATAGAGTAGATTTCTGAACTCGGCACGCTTTGAGTTCTGGGCGTTTACAGCAAGCGCATAGGCAACGCCGGGCCATAGCAGCAGCAAAATCCCAGGCAGAATAAGTGTCCAGCCGCTGCCTTCTATTACGGCGATCCATACGGTTAAGCCGAAAGTATGGCAAAAGGCAAAAATGCGCGGGGCAATGGTTGCCAATGCAAGACGGTGCGGGCGTCTCAAGGAAGGTTGCATTCGTGAGTCTTTACTCAACGTTATTTTATTAACAGACTAGCACCTAAGAGGTTAAGAAGTCCTGTCCTAACATCAGGCGAAGAACCCTTTATTTTCTCATGCTTTAGTCTCTGTCAAAGGTATCTATTGGATAGGATGAAACTGACTCGCAACGGGCTCGTAAAAACGTTGCATGCTCGCGAATTGCCTTTTGGGTGCCCTCTGGCTTAGGGACGGTAACTCGAAACTGGCGCTTTGTTGATGATCTTAATAAGGGGGTTCTTAATTGCATTGCGACCTAGTCTTACGTGGGCAAGTACTTTCAAGTTGAGATAAGCCAATCTGGTTGCAGTTTTGTAAACGTTAACAGCGTTAAACTTCTGGCTAGCAGTGTGTTCGGGAGGTATCGGCGCTGGCCAGTCTACCCATATATCGCTACTGTATTCGCTTGTGCTAAATAAGATAAGGCGCCATTTATGCGAAGCGATATCACCCTCCAGCGGTTAAGAGCTGAAGACCCTAATGCTGAAGTCGTCGCAGGTTGGACATTCTCCGCCTGGGGCCATTTGCATCCTGGGCTCACACTAGAACAAGCCATTGAGCGCACTAAAGCCAAATGTGGCCAGGCTGGCGTGCCTTCCATTTTTGTGGCGATACAAAACGAAACCCCTGTTGGTACCGCTAGCCTCATTGCCGATGACATGAGCATACGCCGCGAACTTACCCCCTGGCTTGCCTCCGTATTTGTCGTACCCGAATGGCGGGGGCAGGGCATTGCCTCTGCCTTGGTACGCCGAGTGGAAGCCGAAGCAACTGCGGGTGGTTGTGATCGCTTATATCTCTATACCCCTGATCAGCAGGCTCTGTATCGACGGCTGGGATGGCAGGGTGAGGAAAACATTGAGTATCGGAGAGAGCACGTTACGGTAATGGCGAGGCAGTTAGACCAGTGATGAACAGAAACCCCGTGTGTAAAGTGAGGGGTTAGCGTTTAAAAGCAGTCATCAAATCACTAAGGGGAACACCCATGCGACGATTATGGGTACTGCCTACCTCCCGGGCGGGCTGGGGGCTGTTAATTGCGTTTTTGGTGCTGGTGCTGGCGGGAACGTGGCCGGTAATTGGTTGGGTAAACAGGGCCACCTTAGTGATGGGCTTGCCTCTGTTAGTGGTGTGGAGCTACCTGGTGATTTTTGCCTGCGTAGTGGTGATGCTGATCGGCAACCGCATTGTGGAGCGAGACGACCATGAATAGCCCTTGGCCACTGTTGATTACCTTGACCTATGTCGCCATTGCCATGGTGATTGGCCTACGCGCCAGAGCAGGGCGTTCCATGAATAGCTTGGAAGAGTGGGGCGTGGCGGGCCGCAGCATGGGGCCGGTGACGCTCTACCTGCTGATTGCCGCCGGTAGTGTGAGTGCTTACACCTTTATGGGAGCGCCCGGGTGGGCTTATTCCAAAGGGGTAGCGGTGTTTTATGTGGCGATTTATCTCTCGTATCTAGCGCTGGTCGCGTGGTATTTCGGCCCTAAAGTGTGGCAGTTCGGTGAGCAGTTTGGTCACGTAACTCAGGCAAGCGCCATTGCTGACCGCTACCAGAGCCCCGCACTGGGCGCACTGGCGGCAATTGTCATGGCGATTGGCTCCATTGCCTACGCAGTACTGCAAACCATTGGCTCAGCGTATATTTTGTTTGTGATGAGTGGCGGTTTGATTCCGATTTGGTTGGGGGTCGTGCTGGTGCTGGCCTGTATTGCGGTCTATCTCTACGCCAGCGGTCAGCGGGCGATTGGACGCACCAATGCCTTTCAAGGCGTGTTGATGTTGATCGTCGCCTGGGCCGTTGGCCTTTGGGCAGTGCACAGCGCTACAGGCGGGCTGAGTTTTGCTGGCGTGTTCGAACGTATTCAGGCCGAGCATAGCGAGTTTCTCACCCTGCCAGGCGCTGGCGGCGATATGAGCTTTAGCTTCTGGACGACCTCTATTATCGTTTCCATGTTCTCGTTTATGCCACCGGTATGGACGCAGTGGATGAGCGCCTCCTCGGCACGTACTATTCGTCGCAGTGTGACGTGGTTGCCCACTTACTACGTGGTGATTCTGCCCATGGTGGTTGTCGGCTTTATCGGCATTTTTTCGCTTCCTGAGCTGGACCGAGCCGATACCGTGGTGCTTGAGTACGCCATACAGCACTTGCCGGTGGTATTAGTCGGGTTGCTCGGCGCGGGTACTCTGGCGGCCTCTATGTCTTCCAGCGAGCCGTTTATTCATTCAGTATCGCTGTCGCTCAGCAAAGATGTGCTTCAGCCGGTGTTAAAACTCTCGGATGGCGTTACTGGCAAACTTGCGCGACTGCTGATTCTGCCCATTATGTTCTTCGTGGTCGCCCCCCTCGCCATTGCCGAGCCCGGCAGCTTGGTAATGATTCTGTTAGTGGGTCTTGGGTTTGCCTCTCAGGTGCTGCCTGCCTTTATCGGTATGTTCTTCTGGCCGCGGGCTTCTCGCTTGGGCGTAATGGTGGGCATCGTGGCGGGCTTTCTGATTACCGTGGTGTTTACGACTCTTTGGCCACACCCAATGGGCATTCACGCGGGGTTCTGGGGGCTGATGCTCAATCTGCCGGTTTTTGTCGCCGTCTCATTGATGACCCCTGCTACCCATGCTGAGGTGGTGGAGCGCTTCTTTCGTATTGCCGCCCCACGAGGTTTTACCCAGCGGGGGCGTCGAACTGCGGTGTGAGCGCTGACTTAATCTATTCATGGTTATCGACTACCTTTGTACCAACATGTTTTTTTGTATCAACGTTTTTTTGCATCAATAAAGGCAATTCGATGAGTCATGCATTGACTGGACATAACCGCCCTCAGCGGGTGATTGAGGCAACCCATCAGGCGAATAACGCCTTGCCAACGGCCATCCGCCAAGCCAAGTACGCCAAAATGGCTGCGTCGCCCTATCGCTTTTTCCGCGGCAGTAACCATCTGTACTGGAATGATGTATGGCACGATTGGCGCTTTGCCCTGTTTGGCGGCTGGCCGGAAACCCAAACCTGGCTACAGGGCGACGCCCACGTTTACAACTTTGGTGCCTATGGTCACCACGATGATCAAGTGCGCTACGGCATGGATGATTTTGATGATGCGCTGATTGGCGACTACCAATATGATCTGTGGCGGCTGGCTATCAGCGTCGTATTAGATGCTCGTGAAAATGCTGAGCTGGATCCAAAAGCGATTGATAAAGCGCTTAAAAAGTTAATAAAGGGCTATTACCAAACGTTGGCTGAGCACGTTGATAGCAATCCTGTGCACGCAGTGACCCTTGAAAGCGCAAAGGGACTGCTTAAGCCCTTTATGAGTAAAGTGGCCGATAAGCAGAGCCGTGCTCGCATGCTCGAAAAGTGGACGACCCTTGATGAGCAGCAAGGACGCCAGTTCGCCGAACGGCCTGGCAAGCTCGCTAACCTGCCGGCGGATGTGGCCAGCCAATTGCGCCGCTTAATTGAGCAGGAGTACCAGCAAACGCTGCAGCACGCTATTAAAGAGAGTGATCCCCACCATTTTCGTGTCAAAGATACGGCACGGCGTTTGGATGCTGGCACCGGTTCGTTGGGTGTCGAACGTTATTACGTCTTGATTGAGGGCGGCGTTGAGCACGAGCACGATGACATTATCCTGGATGTCAAAGAGCAGGTGCCGCCAGAAGCATTTCGATTAATGGATAAAAACCAGCAGCAGGCGTGGCGTAAGCTGTTTCCTAACGAAGCCATCCGCCACGCAGCTGCTTTTCACGCCATTGCCGAGCACCCAGACGCCTATCTCGGTTGGCTAACCATGAACGGAAAGGTGTTTTCGGTGCGCGAGCGCTCGCCGTTCAAGAAAGATTTTCCCACCCATAAACTCTCTGGCGGTAAGTCATACCGGAAGTTGGCACAGCAGTGGGGGGAAATTCTCGCCCGTGAACACCTGCGCGGTGCCCAGGCGCTTAACCAGGGTGACGCAACGCGCTTTGCCAAGGCCGTTGGCCAACGATTAAAAGGACGTGAAGACCTGTTTGTTGAGGTGGTTTCGACACTGGCGGTGGCTTATGCTGACTGCACAGAGCAGGATTACGCTGTGTTTATCGATCACTTTCTGGCGACGGGGGCTGCTTGATTCACCAATACCAGGAGTGGTTATTGAGGCTGCTGTCTACCGAACATGAATCCCTGCTCTTCAAGCGTCTCTTCCCATACTACGCAGCGGTTACGGCCGCTGTGCTTGGCTTGATAAAGTGCTTCATCGGCAAGTCGTAGCAATTTCTTAGGGTCTTGAGTGTGATCAGGATACGTTGCGACACCGCAGGAAAGCGTGATTTTACGTAATGAGGTGCTTTGATGAACAAATGTCTGATGAGCAATGGATGTTAATAGCGCCTTGGCGCGCGTTTCAGCAGCGATTCGAGAGGTGGCGGGTAACAAGGCAATAAACTCTTCACCCCCAAAGCGACAGATCACGTCCAAATCTCTTAGGTGGTGTCGCAATAACAGCGCGATTTCGATCAGCACTGCATCGCCTGCGTCGTGTCCAAAATCGTCGTTAATCTGTTTGAAGTGATCCACATCCAGCATCAACACGGAGAGTTGGCTGGCATGCTGCTTAACGCGTTGGCACTGGTGTTCGAATGCTGTGTCGAAATGGCGTCGGTTGTGCAGGCCTGTTAACGGGTCTTTGCGTGAAAGTCCTTCCAACTCTTGAACTAACCGGTCGAGATCGGCGGTGCGCGCCGCTACCTGCTGCTCAAGGGTCTCATTGGCCGTGGCAAGCTGTTGCTGTGTATGCCGGTAGTGCCACAGAAAAATAGCCGCGTTAGCCAAAGAAAACGCCAGTGTGCCGTAGCTCAAGGGCACACTGCGCCAGCCCACAAAACCGTGGGCAACCGCCATATCGGCTAGCAGCAGCGGGGCAAAAAAAGTAAAACTCACTACCAGAAGCCGTTGTCCAAGGGTTAGCCGTTGAAAACGCATGAGCGCAAGTGCCAGCATTACCGGGAGCGATACGGCCAGCATCACATCAAAAATGGGGAAGGTTAATGACAGGCTCACCATCCCCAATTGAACCAATCCAATGGCCAGCACCAGATATATTAAATGGATAACCCATAAGTGCGTTATCCAGCGCTTTGCGGTGCCTTCCAGCCAGTAGCTGAGCAATAGTCCTAAGGCCACCGGCAAGGTGTAGTAGCTACCCGCACGTAGTGTGTCCCAGGCCAATGGGTTATCGGCAATAAATTGGCGTGCTGGAGTCTCCGCAAGTAGCATCAGCCCTGAAGCATAGGCAAACAACGCGATAGACCCGAAACCGCGACGTTCGGGGCCTATTAACGCGAAAATGGTGGCCAGGATAGCGAGTACCAAGACCAACGCGCTGACGCCGAGATCCTGAGCGGAGTCATGGATAACTTGCTTAAGAACCTCTATGCGCTCCATTACCTGGACTTGGCCCCATAAGCCAATACTGGTGTAGTAAGAGTAAAAGCGAAAGGTGAGCGTCTGGCCGACGGCATCTCCTGGTAGGTCAATCATGTGCCATGGCCATCCTGCAAAATCGCCTTTCCCCTGATCGTCAAATTCACCATATTGATAGATAAGTTTATCACCTAGATAAACTTGCCCAATCAAATTGATACTGGTGACAAAGAGGACTGGGTCGTTCCAGTCTCCGGCGGGCACTGTAGTGCGTAACCAGAGGTGCTCGTGCCCGTCGCGCCCGGGAGGGTTAGAAGGAGAGTCAATCGACTGCCACCCTGTTGAGTCGCTTAGCAGCCATTCAGGACGTCCATCGGCATCGGAAGGCGAGTCGCCCCAGCGATACTCCCAGCTCTGAAGAGGCTGTGGCTGAGCAGCAGCTTGGAGGCTACTTGGAAGCATCACCAGGATGACCAATAGTAGAAGTAGCTGAGCATAGTGACGTAGGACAAGCCAGCGTGGCAGCATGATGGTCGTACTCACCTCTTAATCATAATACTTCTACTAGCCAGCGCTTCTATCTTGTTCATACACAAGGGCTGAAGCACGAATAAGCAAGTACTTATTTTAGGCGATGGCGATCCCCCATCACTCAAAAAAAGCTGAGGGGTTAAAACGTTGTGGCTGGGGATCTTTCGCCCCAGCCGAATCTTGCTTTATACCGATAATATTAATAGCACTAAGCATGGTCGTATTGAAATAGTACTTTTTAAACGCTCAAGCAGTCATTATTAATCACTACAGCGTTAATTGCCGCCTGCCGCGCCGCCGACAATTCCGCTGCGAAGATTGTTCTCATTGGTGTGGCCTTTTTTAAGGTGATTAGCCACAGTGTCCTCCGGCGAACCGGCCATTTCTCGGAACATACCCATAGAGCCAAGCAGGGCGGAGGATTCGTAGGGCACAAATACCCGCTCGCCATCTTTCGCCATATTGGGTAATACCTTGATATAGCTCTGACCGAGCAGGTAGCCCACTACGGTGCGCTTATTCTCTTCGCTATCGCCAATGGCACTAAGCACCAGTTTAATCGATTCCTGCTCACCCTGGGCGCGCAGAATAGCTGACTCTTTGTCACCTTGAGCATTAAGAATTGAAGATTCACGCTGGCCCTGGGCCATGGCAATCGCCGCTGATTTTTCACCTTCAGCTTCGGTCACGGTGGCACGGCGCTTACGCTCGGCGGCCATTTGCAGGCGCATAGCGGTTTCCACTTCTTCCGGCATGGCGATGTCCTGCACTTCGACACGGGATATTTTGACCCCCCATTTAGAAGCAGGCTCTTCCATGGCTGCCTGTATTTCGTTATTCACTTCAGCCCGAGACTCAAACAATTTATCCAGCTCCATTTTGCCGACCACCGAGCGCAGCGTGGTTTTCGCCAGTACTTCGACGGCCTGGCTCATATTCTCTACCTCATAGACGGCGCGCTTAGGGTCGATAATTTGGTAATAGAGCGCACCGTTGATACGCACGGTGACGTTATCCGTGGTAACGACCGGCTGACCGGGGAAATCCATGACCGTTTCGCGGCGGTCGATGCGGGTTTCGTCGGTGGTGATGGCGGTATAGTCCTCACCCATTTTGCGATAACGCAGCATGGTGATTGCGCGGGGCTGTTCGATAAACGGAATAATGATGTTAATGCCGCTTTCTAAGACGCGGTGAAACGAACCTAGGCGCTCAACCACCATCACTTCTGATTGGCGAATTATAATCAGGCCCTTGGAAATGATCAGCACCGCGATCACGACAATAATGAGGCTTATTAATAAGCCTGGGCTTATAGGTAGATCCATGGTTAAGGCTCCTTGCGTTGGGAATTGTCATCTTGCAGGGTGACGTCAGCAGGCTGATGTAGTGTGACCAGCGCAGTGGTACCTTCAAAACGTCTAAATACGACCGGTGTGCCGTCAGGTAGCTCGGTTTCACCGCTATCAAGTACGCGTAAACGGTAGAAGTCGCCGTTGACCTTAATGCCCGTGGCATCATCAAAATCTCGGCGCAGTGTTATGTAGTGATTGCCTTTTTCTACGCCTGTACCTGTTGTGCCATAAGCAACACCGCGGGGAGAGAAGCGCGGACGAATGACCATAATGCAGATCGGCAGCAGTACCCCGGTAAAAACTCCCATGCTGAGCAATTGCCAAGGAAGTGTTAACCCAAGCGCAGTAACGGCCGCTGTTAGCGCAGCGGCAATACCCAGTGCGAGTAGCACCATCGCGCCAGAAGTCAGCTCTGCCAAACTCAGCAACAAGGCGAGTACAAGCCAGCTATAAGCCGGGCTCCAGTCCATAGCAGTGTTACTCCCTCGTGAATGAAAGTGTTAATGACAATTAGGTTAGCGTAACCTAATTATGTGAACTTATCTCGCTTAGGCCGCAAGCGAGTTTTTTGGTGCGAGCATATCCTCTGAAGGGTGCTATCCTGCCTGCCTTTAAAGATAGCGAGCATAAAGGAGAAGGGCGTGTCGGGCGTGGTCTATTGGCTGGATATGGCGGGTGTCATCGTGTTCGCGCTGTCGGGCGTGATTTTGGCGTGCCGGTCGCGGATGGATCCGATTGGCATGCTGGTGCTGGCGGCAGTGACCGGTATTGGCGGGGGCACGCTGCGGGATTTAGTGCTAGGTATCAGGCCGGTCTTTTGGGTGACGGATCCAGCCTACCTGTGGGTGATTTTAGCCACAGTGGGTTTGTCGTTGATGGGCTTTCACTATATCCACCGCCTGTCGAGGGGCTTTTTACCGATCGCCGATGCGTTTGGCTTGGCACTGTTTACTGTGATTGGTACTCATAAGGCACTGCTGCTGGGCAGCTCGGGCACGGTAGCGGTCTTGATGGGCATGATGACTGGTGTAGCAGGCGGGATGATACGGGATGTATTGGCTCAACGAGTGCCCATGGTGCTTCGCGAAGAGGTCTACGCGACGGCAGCGATGGCCGGGGGCATCGTATACGTGGCGCTACATGCCCTGGATGCGCCGCTGACCATGGCGATTGCCGCCTCACTGAGCGTCACCCTTGGACTGCGTTTGGCGGCGATCCATTGGCGCTTGGCGTTACCGGTCTTTGCCTGGGTCACGGTGCCGCCGAAACCTCATGATGAGGCGGCATCACCGCTCTCTACGCCGCAAAAAGCCAAAGAGCGGGTGAGGATGATTCGCCGTGAGCGCAAAAAACGCTAAGGGCGAATCGGAAGAGACTACCGATTAGGGCTTAGGGAGCGGTTCGCCTCCCGCCAGCGGTCAAACCAGCGGCGTGGTTGAATAACGCGCAAGGTTGGTTCGCTGTCCTCCAGTTCAACCCCTAATCCAAACACGCCAAGGCTGGCATAAAGCGCGCCGTTTGCGCTGCGGTTGGCCAGAGTGACATCAGAAAGCAGCAGCAGCGGGCCACCGGTGAGCGCCAAGTCCCTAAGGCTGATCTGCTCGCCGCTGATTTCTAGCTGCGCGGTGCCTTCTATATCGTGAACATTCAGCAGTCGCCCGAGCCAGTCGCTGTCCCTTGCACGGGCTAAAAATAGCCGGGCAAGTAAGCCAGTATCGCGCATCTCAAAGCGTAGCTGGCTGGCTAGACGGATAGGGTCTTGCCACGCCAGCTGCGCATCCAACATGGAAAGCGTTACCCACCAACCGGCATCCGGTGAACCGTTTTCACTCTGGCGATTAACATTCTCCAGGCGTAATACAGAATTATTGGCGGTGAAGCGACGTGTTTCCAGGTCTCCCTCGGTTAGCTCTAGATAGAGGTGCAAGTCGCCGCGTAGCCGCTGATCCAGCAACGCTAACTCTGCGCCAAAGGCACGCAGGGTGATTTCGCCCTGGGCGTTTAAACCTTCCAGCAGCCACTCGCTTTCCAGGCTTGCTTGCCCGTCCAGCAACCTAATACCCGCGCCTTCGGGCAGGTAGCGGTTGTAGCGGGTGAAATCGGGCACCTCAGTAATTGGCAGCGCGATGCGGGTGATAAAGTGCTCCGGCTGGGGAGATTCAAGCACATCGCTGAAGCGCTCGGTTTGCGTGGTGAGAGCAAAGTGGCGACCTTCCAGGTGCGGGCTATCATCACCTTGGTGACTCAAAGCAAAGCGGGGGATGCCAAGCGAGAGCTGGGCCTGCTCGGTACTATCCAATTGGGCGGTAAGCTCACCACGCCCAGTGGCGAGATAGTCTAAAAACGAGACTTCTAGCTGGTCGGCGTTGACCCGCAGCCGTGTGGGTGCCAGCAAGCGGTTATCGCGAAAGGCGCCCTGAGCGAAGAGTTGGCCTTCGCCCGCGATGGCCAAGCCATGTGCATCCGGTAGAAAAGCATTTAAAAAGCCTAGCCGCTGCACGCTTCCTTCCAGTGAAAACTGACCGCTTGGCACGTTCGCTTGGCGTTGAAAACGACCGTTATCGAGCACTAATATGCTCTCTAAGCGCTCGCTAGGCAGGTCAGCATCGGCTACTTGCCAGCTCAACCGGGTGCCGCTGATATTCAGCGCTGAGCCATCCATCTCCGCCTGTTGAATGGGGAGGAAAAGCTGCATATCGCTGGTTAACGTGCCGACTTGTTCGCCGCGCTGCCAGCGAGTGGTCAGTCCGCTGCCGGCTAAATGCACCTCTCCGCTGAGCTGCTCCGACGCCATGGTGAGCTGGCCGTGGCTGGCGGCTTGCCCGCCAAGCAGTTGTAGTGGCGCCGGGGTAGGTAAAATGGCGTCTAAATAGGGTTGCAAAACGTCGATATTGGGCAGGCGTGCCGATCGCCAGCTTAATGTTGCGGATGCCTCTTCGCGGGCTGTTTGTGGGTCTTGAGGGCTCGATGCCACGATGTTGATGTCGGCTTCATCGAGCAATAGACGCTCTTGGTGGTGCAACGTGGCGTCGGTAAAGTTAAGCGTTGCTTCAATAACTTCTTGTGGCGTTAGCTGGGCATCTAGTGAGCCGCTACCTTGGGCAATGAATCCACGTGTATCTGCTGCCAGTGTCGGCGCTTTAACACTCAGTTGGGCGTCATAAAGGCGCGATTGGCGAATACTCGCCGCGGCCTCAATTTGGCCATGGCCGGAAAGGTGAATGCCTTTTGGTTCAGAGCTCTCTCCTGCAGCTATCTGTGCTTCAGTAGCCTCTCCTTCAGTACCTTCTCCTGCATAATTTTGTCCTTCTACACCTGGTGAAATATATCGATCCAGCATATCCATTCGGGTGATATCGCCTTGCAAGGCGAGTGTTGCTGAGGTGGGAAGGTCGAGTAGATCCAGGCGCTTATTGGGAATTTGGGTAGCAAGGCGTAGCTCGCCGTGCTCTGCGTAAGGAGACGTGTCGGCTAGCTCAACATCGGCTAGCTGCGTTGAAAAATGTAGTTGATCGTTCTCAACCGCCAAGCGCACTTGGCCCTCACCCGTAGCCGTATGGCGAGGCGGAGGGGCATCCGGCAGTATCCAGCGAGGCGAGTCAGTTGGCGCACGTAAGCGCTGCTCATCCACGGTTAAGCGCAGCACGGGTGCGTCCAACATAAGTTCGCTACCGGGTCGTAACTTGCCAGCGATTAGCTCCAGTTCTCCCGTCAGTGCCCCGCGCCCCTCCAGGGTTAGCCAGGGCAAGGCGTCCAGGTAGGGCATAAAGACATCCCAGGCATCCGCCTGGGCATCCAACTGAAGCTGTGCGGAGAGCGCTGCCAGTAGGTCGGGGTTCAACTCGCCGCTGTTAACATTGACAGGAGTTATCGTTTTGAGCGACGCATCAGCGTTAAGATTGATAGCGCGCACCAGGGTTGCTTGATCGCTTAGGCGAACTAAACGACCATTAGTGATAGCGAGGGAAACATGAGGGATCGCGAGTGTGTCGCGACTTAAGGTGGTCTCTGCGACTTGTAGCTCGCCGTCAGCTTCAAGTGCGATGTCACCAACGGTCAGGCGGCGAATACCCACAGCATCGAGTGCATCGATATGCAGCTCGCCGCGCAACAGGGCCAGTAGAGAGAGCGAAAGGGTGGCGCGTTCAGCCTCAATCGAAATCGGCAGCGCCTCATCTTCACGAGCTAGATACAGCCCCTCTACTTCCCAGCGGCCTGGGTGTCGGCTAATACCTTGCTCCCAGCGAATATCGATGCCCTCAAATTGTGAAATGCGCGCGGGCAGCCACTGGCTATTAAGCAGCCAATAGCTGCCCGCCACCCAAACCAGGATGATAAACAGTAGGCCAATCAATACCCTCAGCAGCAGGCGAGGTAGGTGATTTTTACGAGTGTTCGCGTCTGGCATAGTAGCTTCCCTAGCAGATAACTCCTGTTGGGGCGTGTTTTATGGCATTATGCGCGGCGTTGGGCAGTGACGGGTTTTCGATTTCAACGCTAGGCAGGCAACAAACGCCATGTTCAAGGATTTTTACACGCAGCGCGGAGAGTATGTAGTGATCTCTGCAGAGCAGGCCAGTCGCTTCGCCAAAGGCGTGGCGGGTGACTACAACCCTATTCATAACCCGGATGCACGCCGTTTTTGTGTGCCCGGTGATCTACTGTTTGTACTGATACTCACAAAGTTTGGGTTGTCGCGGCAAATGGAATTTCGTTTCACCAACATGGTGGGCGCTGACACGCCGCTGAAGTTTAGTGAAGCAGACGACGGCACTCTTCACGTTAGCGATGAGAGCGGTAAATGTTATTTACAGGTAGTGCGTAGTGGCGACATTACCCACGATCCCGACGTGGTGGAAGCCTTTGCGCGTTGCTATGTCGCATTTTCAGGCAAAAATTTTCCACACTATCTCAAACCGCTGATGGAAGAGCATGGGGTCATGTTTAACCCCAAACGCCCACTGGTGATCTACGATAGTATGGGATTTTCACTCGAGCGTCTGGATGGCTTTTCGCCTGGCTTAACGCTGAACCACTCTTCGCTAGAGGTGCACGGTAAGCGTGCCGATGCGCTGCTGGAGTTCTCGATTGAGTCAGCCGGGGAGGCCGTTGGAGTGGGCTCTAAAAAGCTGGTCGTGAGCGGCCTTTGCGACTATGACGCCGATGAAATGGCCGCTATTGTAGAAGAGTTTTATCGTCTCAAGGCCGCCTATGAGTCGGCCTAGTGGTCAGTGTGCAGGTATCAACCTGCTAATGGCATTACATCGACTTCGACTTCCAGACGGTGCTCGCCGCCCCCGTTCATAACGCCTTTGAGCGGGGCGACATCGGCGTAATCCCGCCCCCAGGCCAACACCGGATGCTGCTCGCCAGCCACGGTGCCGTTGGTGGGGTCGAGGGCTAGCCAACCCCATTCGGGAATCCAGGTAGCCAGCCACGCATGGGAAGCATCTGCGCCTATAAGTCGTGCCTGCCCAGGCGGCGGCTGAGTTTCTAAATAGCCGCTGACATAGCGTGCGGCGAGGCCTACTGAGCGCAACGCCCCAATCGCCAAGTGAGCAAAATCCTGACAGACGCCGCGCCGGTTGGCGAGTACCTCGCTTAGCGGTGTCGCTAGCGTGGTAAAGCTGGGGTCATACTCAAAGGTTTTGTAAATCAGTTCATTAAGCGCTAAAGCCGCCTCAACTATCGGTCTGCCTGGGGTAAAGCAGCTGTGGGCAAAGTTGGCTAGCTCGTCATTACGGCGAATAAACGGCGAGTCGAGGCGGTAAAGTTGAATGTCAAAGCTGTTGTTCTGGCTAAGCTGCTGAGCAACCTGTTCCCACGTAGTTGAGCTGGTTGGTAGCGTCGCTAAGGGTTGCGTGCTCAGTGGCGTGACTACAGTGACATCTAGCGTTTGATGGACATCCTCCATGGCGAAATAGAGCACTCGATTACCGAATACATCGCGGCGCTCCATCTGCACCTGCGGCGCGGGGCTTATCTGCAGTTCCGAGGCACCACACTGCTGGTGCGGCGTTCTGCGGGGCAGCACTCGCGCTTCACTATGGCACAGTGTGACCGGGGCGCTGTAGTGGTAGCGGGTGGTATGGCGCAGCGTGTAGTTCATGCATCGGCCCCCATGCTGACTAACTGGCGCGGCCGCTCCACGTGGCTGAAATGGCTCTGGCTAATGGCTTCAGAAAGCGCGTTTAAGGGTTCAATCAACGCATCCAGCAGTTGCTCTAGGGCATCTTGCGCCTCTGGCGTATCGGCCAAGTGGCTTAAGCGATCGATGTCGGCCAGGTGCAGCGCGGCATTGGCCTGAATTAACAGCCGTCGCTCAGCGTTACGGTAGGGCGATGAGGTGCCGGGCAGGCGATCCATCTGACGCTCAATGCGTTTGAGCATATAGCCCACCGAGCGGGGATTGGTTTCATCAAAAAGCAGTAGATCCAGAATCGCCGCAGGGTGAAGCTCGCTGCGGTAACGGCGGCGATAAGCGGTAAAGTTATCGGTGGTGGCGAGCACGACTTCCCACAATGCTAGCCCCGGCGAATGCGGCGCATTGAGAGTAAGCTTGAGCAGCGACAGCAGTCCCAGCACGCGATCCAGGAAGCGGCCGATATCCATAAATCGCCAGCCGTAGTGATGCGGCATGGTTTCGTTACACAGCCCGAAGAAGGCGGCAAGCTGTGCAGAAAGCCCTTCGCAGGCGCGCCTCGCCGCGCTGGCCCCTAAGCTGGGGTTAAAGGTGGCCATGCGCTGGCGCAGTTGGTGCACCACTCTCCAGGAGTCGTCGCCTAAATGGTCGCGCACGCTGCGTGCATTGCGCATCAACTGTGCAAAAAGTGGCTGCAATGCCTGGGGATCTACATCATCAAATTGGGCCAGCAGCGCGGTGCGTTTTAGATCAAAGCCAATCAGCGGTGCCTGTAGCCTTTGTTCGTCCTCTTCGTTTAGTGTGGTGATATCCAGTGCTAACAGGAGTTCATCAAGCAGTTGATCGGCGATCTCATCCTGTTCATACTCCATCAGCCTGAGCAGCGCTTCACGCAGCAGTCGCGCACGGGTGTCTAATCGCTCCCCGTAACGGCCTAACCAGAATAGGCTTTCGGCTACTCGACTGGGTAGGTCAGTGCCGTCGCGTGTGGCCACCACCGGGCCGCGGGCCTGGCGGAGCTGGCTAACGTGGGGCTGTGGAGAGGTCGCCGTAACCCAAACATCCTTAACGATGGTGCTGCTTAGGGATGGCAAGCCAGGCTCACCAACCCAGGCTAAACCTCCGGGCATTACTTGGTACTCGCCTGCCGCACTATTTTTAGCGGCAGTGCTGCTTTTTGTAGTGGCATTGGGTGTGCGTGTCACAAAGCAGCGAAGATTGAGCGTGGTGGGCTCCAGACGCTGCAGGTGGCTATCAAAAACCGGCGCAGTGGCTGGTTTCGTCGTGATATCGGCGTTGGGCAGTAGCAGGGTCTCACCCAGCAGATGCTCGCACAGCATCGGTAAGTAGTCCGCTAACACCGGAGCTTCCAAAATGCCCACCCCCAACGCGTTAGATAGCGCCACGCCGCCTGCGCGCATGGCCTGTAGAAGCCCAGGTACGCCCAACTGCGAATCGCCGCGTAGTTCCAACGGGTCGCAGTAAGCGTCGTCGCAGTGGCGCAGTATCACATCGACTGGCTGCAAACCGCCCAGGGTGCGTAGCCACACCTGGGTATCACGAACGACCAAATCCTGGCCTTCAACCAGCGCAATATTAAGGTAGTTGGCTAGATATGCGTGCTCAAAATAGCGGGGACTACCCGGCCCCGGTGTTAATAAGATAAGCGTGGGGTTATCACGATGCTGATAGGCCATGGCGATCAGCGTGCGGTGGTGTAGGTCAAGAAAACCCGCTAACCGCTTTAATGGCGCATTGCGGTACATATCCGGCAGGGCGCGCGCCATCAGTATGCGATTTTCAAGCGCAAGGCCAGTACCGGATGGCGCCTGTAGTCGGTCTGCCATCACCCGCCACTGGCCCTGAGTATCCTGAATCACATCCACGCCGTGAAAAACAATCGGCGCGCGGTCATTGGGCAGCGACTGGTGGCAGGGCAGTATTAAATGCGCTGAGGCAAGCAGTTCCTGGGTGGGTAGCAGCCCCGCCTCAAAGAGCGTTTTGGGCCCATAGATATCGTCGTAGAGGGCGCTCAGCAGACGGCTGCGCTGGATTAGCCCTGCTTCTAATGCATGCCACTGTGCTTCATCAATCACCCAGGGTAGCGGGTCGAGCCGCCACGAACGCCCCTGGGTTTCATCATGCATATTAAAAATTACGCCGTTTTCAGCTAATAGGCGCTGAATCTCGTCATGCTGCTGGTGACGCCCCGTCGGGCCCAGGCCTTCTAATGAGCCGAGTAAGTTTTGCCAGCCAGGGCGTAACTGCCCCTGGCCATCGAGCATGGCGTCAAACGTGCCGGGCTGTCCCTTGCCTAGCTGGTGTAAGTAATCCTCAACGAGCCCGTTAGCCACGGGCGCGAGAAGTGAGGGAGAGACAGGGGCCGTCATTATCCTTGTAATCCTGAGAAGTAGGTGGCGGATTATCCTGTACTGGGCGCTAAGAGAAAAGCATTAGCTTAGGAAACCTCTGATTCACTATTGCGCTTGCCCATACTGCGTTGAAATTAGACTCAAAATGCTCATTTACCCATGTAAACTCCGCTTTTTCGACTAATTTCGCCTTGTCTGGCCTGCGCTCATGACGTTAATCAGAGGCTCCTTAGTTAAAAATGTTAGCTAGGCGTCCAACGCAGGTCGAGGGTCTGCGGCAGTTCCAGGCTTGGGGTTTCCAGCTTGGGAACCTGATGGCCATGGCGATGACCGCTGTCACTAAAACGCCCCAGTCTTCGCGCTTCGGCTTCAAACGCATTGACCGGGAAGGTATCGAAATTACGCCCTGTGGGGTGCACCACGTAGTAAGTGCAGCCCGCCACTGAGCGCTGGTTCCAGGTGTCGATGACATCAAACACCAGCGGCGCGTGAATGGGAATTTGCGGATGCAGCGCCGAGGGCGGCTGCCAGGCGCGGTAACGCACCCCGGCCACCGCTTCGCCGTTTCTGCCGGTAGCTGAAAGGGGCACCCGGCGGCCGTTGCAGGTCACCACATAGCGGTCACCGCTCATACCGCTGACTTTGACTTCCAGGCGTTCCACTGAGGAGTCGACGTAGCGTGCAGTGCCGCCAGCGGAGGCTTCTTCGCCCAATACATGCCAGGGTTCGATGGCTTGGCGCAGCTCGATATCCAGCATGGGGGTGTGCAAGCGACCGTGTAGCGGGAAGCGGAACTCCAGAAAGGGGGCGAACCACTCCAGGTCAAAATCGAAGCCGTGGTGGCGCAAGTCACTCAGCACGTCGTCAAGGTCACTCCACAGATAGTGGGGCAGCATCCAGCGATCCTGTAACGCGCTGCCCCAACGCACCGGTTTGGCCCGGTAGGGCGTTTTCCAGCAGCGGGCTACCAGTGCGCGGATCAGCAGCATCTGCATCAGCCCCATACGGGCGTGGGGCGGCATCTCAAAGCCGCGGAGTTCCAGTAAGCCAAGGCGACCGCTGTCGCTATCCGGCGAATAGAGCTTGTCGATACAGAACTCGGCGCGGTGAGTATTGCCGGTTAAGTCGGTGAGCAGGTGGCGCAATAAGCGATCGACCAGCCAGGGCTGTACCACTTCCCCTTCGGGCATTTGTTGAAGGGCGATTTCCAGCTCATAGAGGGCTTCATGGCGAGCTTCATCCACCCGCGGGGCTTGGCTGGTGGGGCCAATAAACAGACCCGAAAACAGGTAAGAGAGACTCGGGTGGTGCTGCCAGTAGGTGACTAAACTGGCCAGCAGATCCGGACGACGCAAAAACGGTGAGTCGTCAGGCGTCAACCCGCCCAGGGTGACATGGTTACCACCGCCGGTGCCGGTATGGCGCCCATCCAGCATAAATTTCTCAGTGCCCAGGCGGGTTTTTCGCGCTTCTTCATATAGCCGTTCGGTTTGTGCTACCAGGGTTTGCCAACTGGCCGCGGGCATAATATTGACTTCGATCACGCCGGGGTCAGGGGTGATCATAAAGTTTTCCAGGCGCGGGTCTCTCGGCGGTGAGTAACCCTCTACCATGACCGGGCAAGCGAGTTCCTTGGCGCACTCCTCAACGGTACTCAGTAGGTCAAGGTAGTGCTCTAAGCTGGTCAGCGGCGGCAGGAAAATATGCAGGCGGCCATCCCGCGGTTCCACACATAGACTGGTGTGAATGACGCTACTTTCCCGGTCGATGTTTGCCCGTGGCTGCTGTTGAACGGCTTCGCCTTCCGGATGCGATGGGCTAGGGTGGCTTGAGCGACCCAGGCGTTCGGCATCGCTGATATGCAGCTGTTCGGCGTTGCGGCGGGCGACTTCGCCGTGAATATCGCCCAGTTCAGGCCGGGGGGCGAACAGCGATTCAGGCTGTGGCTGCTCCTCTGGGTCGGCCCAGGGCAGCGCTGAAAGCGGTAAGCGTAGGCCCATGGGCGAGTCACCGGGCACCAGGAATAAGTGGTCGCGCTTGAGCGGCCAGCGGCCGCTCTCCCAGCGGTGAGCTTGGCTGATCGAGTGGCGCAGCGGCAGGGCGTAGCCCACCACTTCGTCCAAGCCTTGCTCTAACAAACGAGCTAAACGGTGGCGTTCGGCGTCATCTTTGAGATTGGCTTCCCGCGGATCCACATTGACGGGCAGCGACTGCTCTTTCCAGAGGTAGTAGTAGGCATCCTCAAACGCCGGAATCCAGTAGCGTTCCGCCACCCCCAAGCGTTCGCTAAGGGCCTTGGTGAAGCGATGCGCCATCGCATTATCAACGTCTACCTTGGGGGCGCCTTCCATACAGGCCAGCCACTGGGGATCTCGCCATAGCGGCACGCCATCTTTACGCCAGTAGCAGGCTAGCGCCCAGCGGGGCAGCGGTTCACCGGGGTACCACTTGCCCTGCTGTTGCTGAATGGCGCTGCCGGGCGCATAGGCGGCCTGCAGCCGGGTTAGTAGTGCCTCGGCGCGTTCGCGCTTGTGCTCGCCTAGCGCTTCGGTGTTCCACTGTGGGCTCTCCATATCGTCGACGGATACGAAGGTGGGTTCGCCCCCCATGGTGAGGCGTACGTCCTGCTGCAAGAGTTCGGCGTCCACTTGGTCTCCCAAGGCGCAGATGCGCTGCCACTGTTCATCGCTATAGGGCTTGGTGACCCGCGGATCTTCATGGATGCGCTCGACCTCCATGGTGACATCAAAGGTGACTTCACACTTATCCGAAAATCCGGTGATGGCCGCGGCGCTACCGGTCGTCGGAGTGGCGGCGAGGGGAATGTGTCCTTCGCCAGCGAACAGGCCCGAGGTGGGGTCGAGACCTACCCAGCCAGCGCCGGGCAGGAAGACTTCGGTCCAGGCGTGCAGGTCGGTGAAGTCCACCTCGCTGCCGCTGGGGCCGTCCAGCGCTTTAACATCGGGTTTGAGCTGAATGAGGTAGCCGGACACAAAGCGTGCAGCGAGGCCCAGATGGCGGAAAATCTGCACCAGCAGCCAGGCGCTGTCGCGGCAGGAGCCGCTGGCGAGTGTCAGTGTCTCTTCGCAGCTCTGAACACCGGGCTCCAGGCGTACCAGGTAACCAATATCGTCCTGTAGACGTTGATTAAGCGCGACCAGGAAGTCGACGGTGGTAGTTGGTTCGCGGGGAACGGCTTTGAGCCACTCCAACAGCCGCGGCCCTGACTCGGTGATTTCAAGATAGGGGCTTAGTTCTTGGCGCAGCGCTTCTGGGTAAGCAAAGGGGATCGTTTGCGCAATATCGTCCAAGAAGAAATCGAACGGGTTAATCACCGTCATCGGGGCGATTAGCTCGACGGCAATGGTTAGCTCTTTGCGGGGTTCAGGGAACACCACGCGGGCATTGAAGTTGCCAAACGGATCCTGTTGCCAGTTTAAAAAGTGGTCATCGCCGGAGAGTTTGAGCGAGTACGCTTCGATATGAGTGCGGCAATGGGGTGCCGGACGCAGCCGAATAACGTGGGGCGAAAGACGCACCGGACGGTCAAAGTGGTAAGTCGTACGATGATACAAGGCAACGCGAATGGTCATGGGCCACCCTCAAAAGAGCCGCTATTAATCGGCTGGTCGGTTGGGTTAAGGAATAACCGAACGTTTCGCAAGTATCGTTCCACTTTTACTATTTTGCAGCCGCTATCTTAACTAAGACGTTTAACTAAAGTGGAAATCGCGTTATGCACCAACTTGATGCCACTTGTGCGCACCAAGATAGGGCGTAAAGGCGCTTTAAGTTGCTCTTGCTCCCTGTCACGTAGCGTTTAAGTAAGCGAGCGTTGAAATATCGCAAAAGATGGTACGCATTTTGCTCTCAATTGTTTGATTGTTTTGCACGCGGCAGGCCTACACTGAGCATTAAGCAAGTTGCCGCTTACATCCCCAGCGCCAGGAGAGCGCCCATGAGCCAAGTGAATTGGAATAACTATGCGTGTCGTGATTACTACGATGAGCTGATGGCCGCACCCGGACAGCCACGTGACTCTGCGGGTGAGTTGTGCAACATGTTGGCAAGGTTCAGCGCCGAGGAGTTAGCTGAGCGGAAAACAGCGGCGGAGATCGCGATCCGTACCATGGGGATTACCTTCACCGTCTATTCTGAAGGCGCGATGATTGATCGCGCCTGGCCCTTTGATATTGTGCCGCGGATTATTCCCGCCAGTGAGTGGCGCAAAACCGAGGCGGGCCTTAAACAGCGCGTGCAGGCACTGAATCTATTTATCGATGATCTCTACCACGATCAAAAGGTCATTAAGGACAAAGTGTTGCCTGCCGAGGTGCTGGCACAGTCGGTTAATTTCCGCCCCCAGTGTGTCGGCATTAATCCCCCTCACGGCGTATGGGCCCATGTGTGTGGCTCCGACCTCGTACGCGATGGCGATGGGACGCTCTACGTGCTGGAGGATAACTTACGCATTCCTTCCGGCGTCTCCTACATGCTGGAAAACCGCAATGTCACCAAGCGGGTGCTGCCGGAGCTGTTTGCCTCAGGCAAAATTTTGCCTGTTGATGACTATGTAGCGCAGCTATACGACATGCTGGCGGCGATGTCGCCAAGGCCCGGGGATGACCCCCAGGTAGTAGTACTAACCCCTGGGATCTACAACTCTGCCTACTTTGAGCACGCCTATCTTGCCCAACAAATGGGTGTCGAGCTGGTGCAGGGAAGTGATCTACTCGTTGATGACGATGATGTGGTGTACATGCGCACCGTGGAAGGGCTACGCCGGGTCGATGTTATTTACCGCCGTGTAGACGATGAGTTTCTCGACCCGGAAGCATTTAACCCAGAATCCATGCTGGGGGTGGCGGGCCTAATGCGTGCCTGGCGGGCAGGGAAAGTAGCACTCGCCAATGCGCCGGGTGCCGGTGTGGCGGATGACAAGGTCGTTTACGCCTTCGTTCCCGCGTTGATTCGCTACTACCTCGACCAAGAGCCGCTGATCCCCAACGTGCCCAGCTACCTGTGTATGTTCGAGGATGACCGCCGCTATGTACTCGACCACCTGGATGAACTGGTAGTGAAACCGGCCAATGAGTCAGGGGGCTACGGCATGCTGATTGGCCCACGTTCAACCAAAGAGACCCGCGAAGAGTTTGCCCGCTTGATAGAGGCGAATCCGCGCAACTATATGGCGCAGCCGACCCTGGCGCTGTCGACCACGCCGACGCTGGCGAATGGCTTGGCGCAGCCACGCCACGTGGATTTACGCCCTTTCATACTCTCGGGTCCTGAAATTCATGTCACCACCGGGGGCTTAACACGAGTGGCATTGGTTGAAGGGTCGCTAGTGGTGAACTCTTCACAAGGTGGCGGCAGTAAAGATACCTGGATTGTAGAAACCGACGATAAGGCGGCAGCGGCCGCGGTGAAAGGAGCCTAATGCCATGCTGTCACGCGTTGCAGAGAACCTCTACTGGATGGCGCGCTATATCGAACGAGCGGAAGATACAGCGCGCTTACTGAGCGTCAATAGCCACCTTATGCTCGATTTGCCGGGTCGCTTACCGCTTGGTTGGGCACCGCTTATCGAAATGACCGGCAGTCTGGAAGCCTTTACCGCACGCCATACCGACTTTGATGAACGCAATGTCGTGCACTTTTTATGCGCCGATACCGACAATGATATTTCGATTATCTCCGCGCTTGCCAGTGCCCGTGAGAACCTCAGAACCACCCGGGATGTGGTGCCCCGGGAGATTTGGGAAGAGGTTAACCAGCTCTATCTGAGCGTCGCCGATCATGCCGAAAACGGTGTTAGTCCACGCCGTCGCGATAGCTTTCTTAAAAGCGTTATTCGTGGCTGCCAGACGCTGACGGGCCTGATTGAAGGCACGTTAAGCCATGGCCCTGCGCGCACCTTTATTGAGCTGGGGCGCCAGTTAGAGCGGGCCGATATGACCACCCGTATTGTGGATGTGCGCTCCGCCAGTCTGCTGCCGCAAAACCCTGAAGAACTGCTGCCGTTTGAGAACCTGCAGTGGATGAGCGTGCTCAAGTCGCTCACCGCTTACCAAATGTACCGCCAGCAGGTGCGCTTGCGCGTGCGTGGCCCCGATGTATTGCGCTTTTTGCTGCAGGACCCTAACCTGCCGCGCTCGATTGCTTGTAGTCTTGAAACCCTGGGCCATGAGCTGGCGCTACTGCCACGCCAGGATCGTCCTGCGGCAACCGTTTCGCTGGTGCGCGCCGATGTGGTAGATGCCGATATTCAAGCGCTGGCCCACTCACCCAGCAAGCTGCACTTGTTTATCGACGAACTGCAGATTGGCTTTGCCGCTATCCACGATACGCTTAGCGCTACCTATTTTGTGAATGACGACAGCGTACCTCGCATAACTCAAACCCAGAGTCAGAGCCAGAGTCAAAACCACGCGGGGGATAACGATAACGACTAACCGGCGGGAGAGTCGTGCCCTAGCGGGCTGGCGGCCTGCACGATTTGATGCAGGTATGCCAGCTTCTCGCGCACCGCTGGGGCAAGCACTCCTGGGGCCAAGTCGAGCAGGCCCATATCCCGGTTGAGCTCATTCACTGCCATCCCTACCTGATGAAACGCAATCAGCATACTCTCCAGGCTGCCGTCGTACTCAAGGTGGGTAATGCCCATGTGCAGTGCGGTATCCAGCACGGCGACCATATCCAAGTAGTAGGCAAATGTTTCGGCAAAATCTTCCCAGGGGTGCATGGTGGCGTAAGCGGAGATGAAGCGATTAGGCCAGTCGCTGGGCGCCCCCTGTTGGTAGTAGCGCTCTAACGCTTCAGCATAGGTTGGCCGGTGGTGGTTGCCAAATACCGCACGGCAATTCTCTTCATCGCGATCCTTAACCAATACATCCCAGTAGTAGTGGCCGATCTCGTGGCGGAAGTGACCAATCAGCGTGCGATGGGATTCATTCATATCGACCCGCAAGCGCTCGCGTTCAACGTCGTCGGCTTCTTTGACGTTGATGGTGATATGGCCCGATGCATGGCCGGTATACACCTTCTCTTGCTTGGCTGTGGAGCGCCATAAGCCCTGGTCGGGCAACGCATCGGCCATAAATGAGAAGCTTAACGGCACACTAATACCATCCTCTTTAGTGCCGTGGGGAAGTTTAAGTAGATCCAGAGTATGAAAAAGACGCCGTTTCGCAGCCTCTAGCGCCGCCCAGCGTTCGCGATGGCCGGCAATATTGAGGTCGGGTATTACTTCGTTGTAACGACAGCAGTCGCAGAGCGTGTCTGCTTGGCCGTGCTCCATCACCACCAGACGGTTGCACACATTTTCAACGGCGTAGTTGTGGCACTTCAGTAGCGCCGTATCGCAACCTGGGTGGGTACAGCGATAGCCACCGTTATCCATGGGCTCAATGGCTACGATATTGCTGCAAGCAGGGCACCAGCCTACTTGTGACTGGCAGGCAAGGCAGTGGGTGTTTTCGTAGAACAGCGGATTACCGCAGCGGCAGCTAAAGGTCTGCATAGATAATTCCCTGTGTTTAAACACGAGCTTTCGCCGCGGGCGATCCGCAAGTCTGCGGCACACTGATTAGCCGAAGCATAGCCAGCGCGACGCTACAATGGAAAGGCTAATTGACGTCTTGCTATAGATTTTGTTTACTCACGAGATACTTAGTTGACGTTAACGTCAACTTGCTGCTATACCCTGTGTACTTGTCTTACCGCGATGAATTTTAAAAACAGCTTTTTTAACACTCGCACCCATAACAACCACAACCATAAATAGGAGCAACGCTATGTCCGTTCGCGAAATTCCCATGTATATCGATGGTCAGCCCGTGAAGTCGCAAAGCCAGGAATGGCGCGACGTGGTCAACCCCGCGACGCAAGAGGTGGTGGCTCGTGTGCCGTTCTGTACCGCTGACGAAGTGGAGCGTGCCATCAGCAGCTCTAAAGAGGCGTTCAAGGAGTGGCGTAAAGTTCCGCTGGGTAAGCGCATGCGCATTATGCTCAAGCTGCAGGCGCTGATTCGCGACAATACCGCTGAACTGGCGGCACTTATCACCGAGGAGCATGGTAAAACCCTGCCCGATGCGGAAGGCGAAGTGGGTCGTGGTCTGGAAGTGGTAGAGCACGCTTGCTCGATTACCTCGCTGCAGTTGGGTGAATTAGCCGAAAACGCTGCCAACGAGGTAGATGTTTACACCATGCACCAACCGCTGGGTGTGGGGGCGGGGATTACTGCCTTTAACTTCCCGATTATGTTGCCCTGTTTTATGTTCCCGCTGGCGATTGCCACCGGTAATACCTTTGTTCTTAAGCCCTCCGAGCAAGATCCCAGTTCCACCATGCGCTTAGTGGAGCTAGCCCACGAAGCAGGTGTGCCTGCGGGCGTACTCAACGTGGTGCACGGTGGCCCGGACGTCGCCAACCAAATTGCTGATCACCAGGATATCAAAGCGCTCTCGTTCATCGGCTCCACCCACGTAGGGTCACTGCTGTATAACCGGGCAGCAGCAGCGGGCAAACGTATGCAGGCGATGATGGGCGCCAAGAATCACTGTGTGGTGATGCCAGATGCTAACCGTAGTCAGGCGATCAATAACCTGCTGGGCTCAGCCTTTGGCGCTGCGGGCCAACGCTGCATGGCAAACTCGGTGGTGGTACTGGTCGGCGAGGCGCGCGAGTGGTTAAGCGATATTGTCGATGCGGCGCGAGCAATGAAAGTAGGCCCAGGCACCCAGCTCGATGCGGATTTGGGACCGCTGGTGTCTCCCGCTGCCCGTGATCGTGTACTGCGGTTAATCGATGCAGGGGAGAAAGAGGGCGCCAAACTGATGGTCGATGGTCGCAAGGTCGAGGTAGAGGGTTACCCCAACGGTAACTTCGTGGGGCCGACCCTGTTTGCCGATGTAACCGCCGATATGACGATTTACCGGGAAGAGATTTTTGGCCCCGTGCTGTGTGTGGTCAGTGTTGAAACCCTGGATGAGGCGATTGCCTTTATCAATGCCAATCCCAACGGCAACGGTACCTCCATCTTTACTAACTCAGGCTGGGTAGCGCGCCGGTTTGAAACCGATATCGACGTTGGACAAATTGGTATTAACGTGCCAATTCCAGTGCCGGTCGCTTACTTCAGTTTTACCGGATCAAGGGCTTCAAAGCTGGGCGATTTAGGGCCTAACGGTAAGCAAGCGATTGCGTTCTGGACACAAACCAAAACCGTGACAGCGCGTTGGTTTGAACCAGAAAATGTTTCCAGCGGTATCAATAGCACAATTTCACTGGGCTAAAGAACGCTTCCTGTATTAACGAAAATTGGCCCTGTATAAAAAACAGGGCCAATTGACGGAAGTGTACTGGCTGTTCTGGCTTAAAAATTATCGAATAAAGGCAGGCTTTCTTCGAGCAACTGCTCGATGGGGCCGAGCTGGCTTTCATGCAACACTAAAAGCGACTCCTCAAGCATGAAGTTGTCAGCGGATGGAACCAGTAGAGCGAACTCACCCTCTTCAAGGTGAAATTCGTGTATTTCACGCATCCCCAGCGGTGTCATGCACTGCGTGCAGCGGTAGGTGTCATCTTCGCCATAAATCAGTCGATGGTACATCTTAAACAGCGTATATAGGGCTAAACCGCCTTCAAATGCTGGCCATCTCGCTGGGGTATCGCGAATGTCGGTGGTTAAGTCTTGACCCTCGGCTTCAGCATCTGCAATCGCATCGTCAAGTGGGGCGGCAAGAATGGCGTTTTTGTCAGCAGGGAGCGGCGTGTTGTGCTTTGAGGCGTGTTCAAAATCCTGTACCGCGCGCTTGAAGTCAGGCACTCCGCCGAGGGAGTAGTCGACATGCTGTAGGTCTTCTGGCTCAAAGCCGCCGTTTTCCCAGCCATGGATAACACGGAGTGTCATTTGACCCCGTTTCATTGGGCGGGCAAGCAACATATGCAGCATGATACGAATGTGCAGCTGACGCTCATCGGTATCATTTTCGAACGCTCGATAGGGGTCAGCAAACAGCTCGTGCAGCCGACCAGGGGTATGTTCCTTGGCTTCGTTTTGGTTCATGGCAGTGTCCCTTTGAACGAACTGTTTATTAAGAGTAACGCGCGGTTTTTTATCACAGATCGATGCATCAGTATGGCGAGCAGGGCGGCTGATTAAAAGCGTCTTAATTTAGCTTTTTGTTAACATCAGCTAAACCGTTTTTACCAGATATTTAAATTTAACAATAAAGAGGTGAGTATGTCTGCATCATTAAGTCGTTTTAACGTGCCTGAAACACTGGATGATCTGCCGGAAGATATTCGCAGTACCATTTTAGCGGTTCAGGAGAAAGCGGGGTTTGTGCCCAATGTCTTTCTGATGTTAGCCCATCGCCCTGCTGAATTTCGTGCTTTTTTTGCCTATCACGATGCGCTCATGGAACGCGAGTCGGACACGCTCACCAAAGCCGAAAAAGAGATGATTGTGGTCGCTACCAGTGCGCGTAATCGCTGCTTATATTGTGTAGTCGCTCACGGTGCCCTGGTGCGCATATACAGTAAAAACCCGCTACTCGCTGACCAGGTGGCGATCAACCATCGGGTGGCGCCAATTAGCGAGCGCCACCGGGTAATGCTTGATTTTGCTATGCACTGCGCTATCGATGTGGGTGAAATGACCGATGAATGGCTCTCCCGCTTGCTGGAAGTTGGCTTTAGCCAAGAGGATTGCTGGGACATAGGCGCCATCGCGGCGTTTTTTGGCCTGTCGAATCGGTTGGTCACCCTGGCGGGCACGCCGCCCAACGAGGAGTTTTACCTGATGGGGCGAGTGCCCCGCTAAGAGGCCACCGTTCTACCTCAACTTTACTAAGCTGTGCTTTTGATTGAGAATAGTTCTTGAGATGGCACTTGGATAAGTACTGAAAAAAACGTACTTAGAAAAAGCGCTTAGAAAAAAACACCTACATTCACTGTCGCCAGGGGAGCCCTGCTCAAAAGGGCTGAGATGCGCGCTGCGCAGACCCTGGAACCTGATCCGGTTCGTACCGGCGGAGGAAGCGCGACATGCTTTACCTAACGTTAGCCGTGCTTGGCGCGGCGCTGTGCTGCTTTGCTTATTTAGGCCTCCGGGCTCGCTGGGTGAATGGCCCACTTGATGACTATGTCACCGCCCGTAACTCGCAAACGGCGTCTACCCTGGGGCTCTCCTTCCTTGCCTCCGGAATGGGCGCATGGATTCTCTTTGCTCCTCCTGAAATCGGCGCCTTTGTTGGCCCGCTGGCCCTGGCAGGCTATGCATTAGGCTCTGCGCTGCCGTTTATCGTTTTAGGGCTGTATGGGCCGAAGATTCGCCGGGCGCTGCCTGAGGGGCGCAGCATCGCCGAGTTTGCTGAAGCGTGCTATGGCCCTGGTGTAAGGCGCTGGGTAACGCTGGTATCTATAGCCTATATGGCCTGCTTTTTAGCCGCCGAGCTAACCGCCATTGGGGCAATCACTGCCTTACTTTCCGATGTGCCACCTGCACTGGTGATTATTGGTGTGGCGCTTACTACGCTGGTTTATACCGCAGCGGGAGGCCTGCGTGCCAGCCTTGCCACTGACCGTTGGCAGGCGTGGCTGTTGCTGGTACTGCTGTGTGTGGTCGGTGGCATGGCGCTATGGCGGCTTCCCACTATTCCCGGTGGAGCTGCGCTTCCGGCCATTCCCATCACCAATGCGCTCAGCGTAGCGTTAACGCTGGTGATAGCGGTAACCGCTGCGAACCTTTTCCACCAAGGCTATTGGCAGCGCGTTTGGGCCGCTCAAGACGATCAAAGTTTAGGCCGCGGGGCATGGTTAGGTGGTGCGATGACGGTCGTCGTCGTTATGGTGATTGGCGGTTTGGGGGTGTTGGCCGCGATGAGCGGTGTCTCTCTGGGGGAGCCGCCGATGCCATTTTTTGCCCTGCTAAGCGATGCTCCTGTTTGGCTGACGCTACCCGCCTTGGTATTAGCGGTGACTTTAGTCGCCTCCAGCGTTGATACGCTGCAAAACGGTATTGCCTCGCTGGTGGTCGCGCGCAGCGAGCACAAGGGCGTTTCACTGGTGGCTGCCCGCTGGGTAACGGTGGTGGTGATGATTCCGGTGGTATTGATTGCCTTACAGGGGCTGTCGGTACTCCGGCTATTTTTGATTGCCGACCTGCTGTGTGCCGCCATTGTGGTGCCTGTACTGCTAGGCTTGTGGCAACGAATGACGCCGCTTGCGGCCATTGCGGGCGGCCTCGCGGGGTTGCTGGGCGCCATTCTCCCTGGGTGGTTAAGCCAAGGAAGCTTGGTCGCCGGGGTGGTGGCCGCCAGTTTTCCGGGCAGTATTCCTACCTTGGGGCCATTCGTCGGCGCATTAGTCGCCTCAACGCTAATGAGTGTGCTGCTCGCGGGGTTAAATAGAAACAGGTGACTTTTAAGCAGTAAAGGGCTGATCGCGTTATGCTGTTGGAATAACAGCTACCTCATGGTTGATATGACAATGAGCTTCCCCATTGCACCTGACGAAGATGCTCGTTTAGCAGCCCTTTATGAGCTTGAACTTCTAGATACCCCCGATGAGCCTGCTTTTGACCGGGTCACCAGATTGGTGACCAAATTGCTAAGTGTGCCTATCTCGACGGTGACGCTGGTTGATGCTAAACGGCAGTGGTTTAAGTCAAGCATTGGCGTTGAGCCCCAGGAAACATCTCGCGATGTGGCTTTCTGTGCTTATACCATCATGTGCCCAGAGCCATTTATTGTTGAAGATGCCAGTCAAGATCCCCGTTTTGCTCAAAACCCGCTGGTGACTGGCCCCGAAGGCATTCGTTTTTATGTGGGGATTCCATTACGGTCTATGCAAGGCTTGGCACTAGGGTCACTCTGCGCGCTCGACACCAAACCACGCGTCGTTAGCGAGGATGAGCTAGCGGCTCTGCAGGACTTAGCGGCAATAGCGACAGAGGAAGTTCATTTGCGAGAGCGGCTGGTGCTGGAGAAGAAAAACGCCCAGGCATTTCAGCAGGCGCTGAATGAGCTACATCAAAGTATGGAACGCCAAATTGAGCGGCGTACCAATGAACTCAATTTGGTTATTGAGTCAGCTTATGACGCCTATATTAGCATTGATGCCGACGACGTTATTTTGGACTGGAACCGCGCAGCAGAAGTGATGTTTGGTTGGCCACGCAAAGAAACACTGGCAAGGACGATAACGCAGCTGATTTTTCCTGCCGGGCTGCCCCCCAGTAATAACCGTGCTGCTATCACCTCTACGGCACGGCGCCAGGATGGTACTGAGCTGCCTGTTGAAGTTCGTATTAAGACGCTAATGATTGATGGCCGCGAGCGGCGAAGCCTTTTTATCCACGATATTACCGAACGTCAGCAGCTTGAGCGACTGCGTGATCAGCAGGCTCGTGAAGATGCGCTTACCAAACTACCTAACCGAAGAGCCTTGGATGAGCGCTTACCTGAAGCCATGGCCCGTACTCGACGCTCCCAACAACCCCTAGCCGTTCTGTTTATGGATCTGGATGGTTTCAAGGCAATTAACGATACCCATGGGCATGCCATGGGCGATGAACTGTTGCGTGTGATTGCTAAAAGATTGGCGACAACGGTACGCGAAACCGACTATATCGCGCGCTGGGCCGGGGACGAGTTTGTCTTGCTATTGGAGGGCAGTGAGCCCACGACAATCGAGCCGCTGGCCAATAAACTAGTTCAGGTGGTGCAAGAGCCGCTGGTCTCTGGTAATGCCGCGTTACATGTCAGCGTTAGTATTGGGGTTGCCTTATATTTACCAGCCAGTGCCGAGACCTCCAATGAACTGTTAAAGCGCGCCGATGTGGCTATGTATGAAGCTAAACGTTCTGGAAAAGCCCAAGTACGTATCGCCCAGCCTTTGGATAGTGCTTGTTAAGACCGGTTAACATTCAAGGACGACCATGATTCGAACTATTATGACTACCCCAGAGGGTGAAACTCACGAGGGGGATGAACGCTTGTTAGCCATCTGGCAGACTACGCCTGACAGCCATATCTGGATCGACATGCAGGGGGAGTCCCAACAAAGCGAGCGGGCGATTTTAGAGGCGTTTGAGTTTCACCCGATGGCGATTCAAGATGCCCACAAAGAGCGTCACCCGCCGAAAATCGAAGAGTTTGACAACCACACGCTGATTATTTATCGCGGTATCTCATCCTTTGATGCTGAACTCAATTATTTGCCTCAGCAGGTCTGCTTTTTTGTCGGCGAACGTTTTTTAGTGACGCTTCACCCTGGCCAAGCGCTCTCAATTGAACGGCTATTCAACGAGCACGGTAAAGCTTTGCTGGCTCACTCGCCAGAGCACGTCGCGCTGAGGGTGATGTATATTTCAGCAGGCTTTTATATCGATAGCCTGCTTGAGTTCGAAACGGCGTTAAGTGATCTTGAAGACGAACTGCTGGAAAATGGTAATGATGTGTTAATGCGCAAGATTATCACTTACCGTTCCCGGCTGGTAAAAATGCGCCGCATTTTTAGTTACCACCAGGGGATCACCCAAGAACTCATCGCTTATGACTATGAGCATTTGCCGCGGGAAGAGAGTGAAACCCTCCACGCGATCAACGATGTAGCGGATCGCTTTGAACGTCTCTACACCTTGACCCAAATGTACTATGACATTTGCGGTGACTTAATCGATGGCTATATTTCTATTTCGTCTCACCAGCTAAATATCACCATGCGCGTCCTCACGGTGATTACCGCGATCTTTGTTCCTCTAACGTTTATCGCCGGGATTTACGGCATGAACTTCGAAAATATGCCCGAGCTGCGTTATCAGTACGGCTACTTTTTTGTCTGGGGAGCCATGTTGGGTATTGCGGGTGTCATGATTTGGCTATTTAAGCGCAAGCATTGGTTTTAAGGTCGGGTTTTTAAGAACGGGTTTTAGCCGCACCAGGGAACGACTCATCAGGAAACGAAAAGTTGACGTATGCATAGGTGGTCAGCGACTGAGTGTGGCATCCTCTCCAGCGACCAAGACTATAAGGCATAAAGCCGTCGACTAGCGTTTTCACTGGGAGTTGTTCCATGACGATTATGATTTTCGGGCTGCTGATTTTTTTAGGCAGCCACTCTGTACGCATCCTTGCTGAAAACTGGCGTCAGCAGCAGATTGCAAAACACGGCGAAACCACTTGGAAAGTCGCCTATTCGGCGGTATCCATCGTTGGCCTGGCCATTGCTATATACGGTTTTGGCCAGATGCGCCTCGATCCTATCTATATCTGGTACCCGCCAATGGGAATGCGCCATGCGGTGGCGCTGCTGATGGTGCCCGCCTTTATTATGCTGGTGGCGGCCTACATTCCGCATAACGCGATTAAGGCCAAGCTTGGCCATCCAATGATGCTGGCAGTCAAAATCTGGGCGTTTGCTCACCTGCTGGCCAACGGACGCTTGGGCGAGATTATCTTTTTTGCGGCCTTTCTTATCTGGGCTATCCTGGCATTTAAAACCGCCAAAAAGCGCGACCGTCTGATACCGCCTGCGCCCGTTAGCACTAATAAAATGGCCACCATTGCTACCGTACTCGTAGGCTTGGTAGCGTATGTGGTGTTTGCCTTTTACTTGCACGCAGTGCTGATTGGCGTACCTGTTTTTAGCTAATCGAGCGTTAGCCCAACTTAGGAGTCACTCCATGGCCGAGACGACACACACGGTGCCCAATACCATGGCTGCCATGCTATTGACCGGACATGGCGGTATCGAAAAGCTGGAATATCATCAGGATGTCGCCACGCCGCAGCCCAAAGCGGGCGAAGTGCTGGTGCAGGTGACCGCCACGGCGAAGAACAACACTGATCGCAAGGCGCGTGAAGGGCTGTACCCTACCAAGGATAAGGGCGATGTTACCTCCTTCGCCATGGGCGGTACGCCAACGTTAACCTTCCCGCGTATTCAAGGCGCCGATGTCGCTGGCCGCATAGTAGCGGTCGGCGATGGCGTTGACGCCGAGCGCATAGGTCAGCGAGGGCTGCTGGATTTTAATATTTACGCCGATGAGCGTCGTGATATTAATCTAACCCCGGATTACTACGGCCATGGGGCCGACGGCGGATTTGCTGAGTATATCGCCGTGCCTGCTGATCAGTTTTATCATGTGCCTAACCCAGAGCTGCATGACGCTGAACTGGCCTCAATGGGTATGTGTTCTTATCAAACCGCTTATCACATGATGACTGCCGCCAAGGTAAATGCCGGTGAGCGGGTGCTGGTCAGCGGTGCCAGCGGCGGTGTGGGCACTGCACTCATTCAGCTCTGCCGTATTGTTGGCGCTATCCCGTATGCCGTTAGCCAGTTGGACAAAGCCGAGGCGCTCAAAGCACTAGGCGCAGAAGCGGTCATTGATCGTGGCGACCTGCCGACGTTTGTTGACCGGGTGCTGGAAACCACTGGCGGCAAACCAATCGATGCGGTGATGGACTTGGTCGGGGGTGAGATGACCAACCTGTTTATCGACACTATGATTGTCGATATGCAGGGGCGAAAGAGCTACCCGCGCCTCTCTATTGCCGGGGCTAGCGGTGGCAACCTTAGCGAAATGATGTGGACCCGCGTGTACCTTTATCAAGTACAGATATTTGGTGTTTCCCACGGCACCCGTGAAGAGGCCGAACAGCTGGTGGCGTGGATTCGCAGCGGGGAATTAAAGCCGGTACTCCATGCGGCCTTTAAACTATCTGATCTGCATGCCGCCGAACGCTATTTTGTAAACCGGGGCAGCAATTATCTGGGCAAAATTGTGCTCGTTCCCGATGCTCAGTGGGCATCTCACGGTGCTCCGTTCGCCCTTGAAAATTCCTCTTCTGCTGTTCAGGAGCGCCCCTAGTGCATAACCTTCATACTATCCAGCTAATGGACACCCATGCCGGTGGTGATGTTAGCCGTATCGTTACAGGGGGTATTGATGTTCTGCCTGGCGCCACCGTTCGCGAGCAGATGGAGTATCTACGCGATGACGCCGATGGTTTGCGCCGCCTGCTACTCGAAGAGCCCTACGGCATTCCGGAAATGTCGGTCGACTTGTTAGTGCCGGCAACTCATCCTGAGGCGGTGGCGGGTTACATCATTATGGAAGTGATGGGGTACCCCATTTATTCCGGCTCCAACACGCTGTGTACCGCCACGGCGGTACTGGAGAGCGGTATTGTCCCCAAGCAGGAAGGCATACAGCGCTTTAAGCTGGAAGCGCCGGCCGGGTTAGTGCAAATCGAAGCCAAGGTGCATAACGGCGTGGTGGAGTCGGTTACCTGTGGCGGCCTGCCCAGCTATATCGATACCTATCGCGATAAAATCCAAGTGCCGGGAATTGGCGAAGTCACCTACTCGATTGCCTATAGCGGTGGTTTTTACGCTTTGGTCGATGCCACCGAGCTGGGCTTTAAGCTGGTGCGTGATGAGGAGCGCGCACTCTCAGAGTGTGCCTACAAAATTGTCGAGGCAATTAAAGCGCAGCGGGGCTTTTCTCACTACACCCTGGGCGATGTAGGGCCTCTGCCATTTTTGCACTTTATGGGGCCTGAAGAGCAGATAGCTGAAGGCTATATACGCTCACGCTCAACCACCTACGTCCATCCTGGCGTTATATGCCGCAGCACGACGGGTACCGGCACCTCTGCGCGCTTGGCGTTGATGAACTATGAAGGGCGGCTAAAGCTAGGGGATAAGCTAGAGACAGTTTCTCTACGGGAGACAGGGTTTATCGGTACCTTTGTCGGTACCCATCAGGAGGGCGCTTACCAAGTAGTGGAGAACACCATTACTGGCCGCAGCTACGTGTTGGCTCACTCGGATATCGTTATCAACTGTGATGACCCGATGGTTGCCTGTGGTGAGCTACACCATATATTAAGCGACCGTCACCAGATGAAAGCACTATCAGTTGAGACATAGCATCACTTGAGACATAGCGACGCGAAGGAAATCTAGCTGGCAGACACGTACCCTTCGCTTTCCAGACGTTCCCATACCGGGGCTTTTTCGGCCTCGGTCATGCTTCCCCAGCCCGCGATTTCATCCAACGTCCGGCCACAGCCGTGGCAGACTGATGTGGTCGGCTCGATTTGGCAAATGTGTACGCAGGGCGAAAGTGGTCGCCCAGCGGGCGATGTGGAGCGTTTAGTCATTATGATGCGGACACCTTACCGCGCAGCGATTTAATTTTGCCTTTATGGGTTTTGTGATCGACGCGGCGGCGCTGCGAACCTTTGGTGGGTTTAGTAGCGCGGCGTATTTTTTGCTGTTTGGTGGCGCTCAGTATCAGCTCTTTTAAACGTGCCAGTGCATCCTCTTTATTCAGTTCAAGCTTACGATGACTCTGGGCTTTAATAATCACCACGCCCTCTTTACTGATGCGTTGATCGGACAGCGCCATTAAGCGCTCCTTGTACATCGGCGGCAGTGTAGAACTAAGAATATCGAAACGCAGATGTACCGCCGAGGCGACTTTATTGACGTTCTGGCCGCCCGCGCCCTGGGCACGAATCTGGCTGATATCAATCTCCCAATCAGCCAGAGTAATGTTACTAGAAATGGTGAGCATTAATGGCCCCTGTGTTACTCGTGAACCCATAAGGCTAGCACAATTGGCACACCTGAGACGAAAGAGGGCTTTCAGCACTTGTGGGAGGGAGTTTCAGCTCGCGAATATGTGGGCTACCAGCCTGATGAGACTATGGGGCGCTTGCAGCCCTGATGTTTAGCCCACGTTTTAGCGCGCCCGGTTAGCCAGCTAGATTGTTAACAGGCTGGCCATTGATGTAGGCCAGCAGGTTGCTAAACGCATCGCCAAAATAGAGCTCGTAGCTATCCTTTTCCACATAGCCAAGGTGCGGCGTGGCGACGAGATTGGGTTGTTCCAGCAGCGAGTCAGCTA
This sequence comes from Halomonas sp. FeN2, assembly GCF_020595105.1. NCBI lineage: Bacteria > Pseudomonadati > Pseudomonadota > Gammaproteobacteria > Oceanospirillales > Halomonadaceae > Halomonas > Halomonas sp. FeN2. Next base: position 953,356 of record NZ_CP074200.1, on the reverse strand, counting down.
ACAGCGGTTCCGTATCAAAAACGTCGATTGCGGCTTGGCCAGGTCGCCCAGTTTTTAGAGCCTCCTCAAGCGCCCCAGGGGCAACTAATTGAGCGCGACTGGTGTTGACGAGCAGGGAGGTGGGTTTCATTTGAGCAAGAGATTCGGCGCTGACAATACCGCGTGTATCGTCGTTCAGCCGCAGGTGCAGGCTGAGTACATCAGCACGCTGGAACAAATCGGTCTGGTTTTTGGCTACCTCTATTCCTGCTTCAGCAGCGCGCTGTCGGGTTCCTTCTCGTCCCCACACCAACACCTTCATTTCAAAAGCCTGGCCATAGCGTGCTACCAAGCTGCCAATTTTGCCGTAGCCAAAAATGCCTAGGGTGCGGCCTTTGAGGCCCGTGCCTAGGGTACGCTGCCAACGGCCCGCCTTAAGATTCTCAACCTCTGCCGGTATATGGCGCATGGCGGCAAGCACTAAGCCCCAGGTTAACTCTGCTGCAGCGTAGGGCGAGCCAGTGCCCGTCATAACAGTGATACCATGGCGGCGGCAGGCCGCTATATCCACATGCGCCGCGCCGCCGCCGGTTTGGCTGATGACTTTCAGTTTAGGTAATTGCTCAAGCAGCGCAGCGGTGATAGGGGTGCGTTCACGAATGAGCACTAACGCTTCGGCATCCTGAAAGCGCGTACTCATTGCGTCAAGGTCGGTGAGTGTATCGTGATAAATCGTGACCTCTTGACCTTCAAGCAGCTTGAAGGCGTCTAAACCGCGCACACAGTCCTGATAATCATCGGCAATAACAATCTTCATCAAATCGGCTCCTTGCTGGCAATGCTGTTGTAAAGTAATAGCTGTTATAGGTTGATAATACGCCTAAACCCATTACCCAGGAGTCAAAAATGAGCGACTACCTATTGGATGATTCCCCGCTAAGCCCAGGGGTTATTTATCGGTTGTTATCGGGCGCTGTTTGCCCCCGGCCGATTGCCTGGGTGTCTACCCAGGATAAGCAAGGAAATGCCAATTTGGCGCCATTTTCCTTTTTTAACGTGGCCAGCGTGAATCCACCTGTGCTGGCATTTTCTCCACTGCTTAATGGTAGCGGCGAACTTAAAGACACCGTGCGCAATTTAAAAGAAGTACCTGAATGTGTCGTCCATGTGGGCAGTGAAGGGCTGATAGAAGCACTCAATACCACCAGCGCCAGCTTGCCGCCAGGAGAGGATGAGTTTGCTCTGGCCGCTCTTGAAAAAGCTGATATGCCTGGGGTCAACGTGCCACGCATTGCCAACGCTCCCGTGGCGTTTGGCTGCAAACTGTTCGATATGATTCGCTTTGGCGACCAACCGCTAGCAGGCACTTTGGTGCTGGCCCAGGTTGTCTCCATCCATATTGACGATTCGATTTGGGACGGTCGCCATGTCGATATGGATCGGCTCAAACCTGTTGGGCGTTTAGCGGGCAGTGATTACATTCGAATTAGCGATCGGTTCGCCATCGAAAGGCCTTCATAACAGCACTTAAAATATATAAGCAATTGATTTTTAATGTATTTTCCAATTTTATTCCCGTTGGTGAGGAGTTGTTACAATCGGGTAATAATTGTTACTTTTTAATTAACGATAATTAACCTTTAGTCGTATATTCTCCTGCCGATAGTAATAAATAAAAGTTCGGTAATGTGGCAAAGGTTTGAGGGAAGACTACTCACCTTTGCCATGCTATTTACGTGGGGAAATGATCTAGCCAGTAAGGAGCAGATCAATGAAAAGATTGGGAATTTTGTTTTTAAGAGAAGGCTTATTAAAAAAGTCTTTATTAAGAAATTGCTTATTAAAAGTAGTGTTATTAGCTGGAGTTTTGACTCCATTACTAGCGCAGGCAGAACTGACTTTTGGTATTGTTGCCCCTTCCAGCGGTGGCGCTGCACCGCTAGGCTTGGGCATGCAAAAAGGTATTGAGACCTATTTCGCCGAGGTCAATGCGGCGGGCGGAGTTAATGGTGAAACGCTTGCCTTGATTGCCCGTGATGATCAGTACAAACCGCTGCAAGCAGCCAGTAATACCCGAGCGCTTATTCAAGAGGATGAAGTGCTAGCGGCGATTGGCAATGTCGGTACTCCAACGGCTACTGTCACCATTCCCATTTATAACGAATATGAAACGTTGCTTTACGGGGCTTTTACTGGCGCGGGGGTGCTGCGTAAGTCACCGCCAGACCGCTATGTGATTAACTACCGGGCCAGCTACGTACAAGAAACCGCCGCCATGGTGGACGGGCTGTTGGAAGCAGGCGTTTTGCCCGAGGAAATTGCCTTCTTTACCCAAAACGATAGTTTCGGCGATGCAGGATACAATGGCGCGACCAAGGCATTAGCCGCTCATGGCGTCGACAATATCTCGGAACTGGCCCACGGGCGTTTTACTCGCGGTACGCGCAATATTCATCAGGGGCTAGCGACCATTCTGGAAGCGCCGGTGACGCCACGCGCCGTGATCATTGTCGGTACATACGGCCCTGCGGCAGACTTCATTCGTGAAGCGAAAAACGATCTTCCTGACACGGTATTTCTGAACGTCTCTTTTGTGGGCAGCCAAGCGCTTATGGATGAACTCGGCGACCTATCCGAGGGTGTGATTATTACTCAGGTAGTTCCCCCCCTGGATGCCGATCTGCCCGCCGTAGAAGCATACCGTCAGGCATTGGACACCCATGCCAACGGTAGCGAACCTGACTTCATCTCACTCGAAGGTTACCTAGCCGCGAAACTCTTTGTGGAAGGTGTGAAAGCAGCCGGAGCTGATCCAGACCGCGACGCAATTGTGGATGGTTTGCTTGGTTTGGGGTCGGTTGATATTGGACTAGAGGAGCCGGTTAGTTTGGGACCGAACGACCATCAAGCAAGCGATGCGGTGTGGCCCACTATTATCACAAACGGCCGTTTTGAGTCGGTGGAGTGGGCGAGCCTGTTGCCCTAACGCTTACTTTACCTGTCTGTCCCCTGACACAAGTGAAAACAGATAATGAAAAAAACCTTAAGTATTAGAGCGATGTTGATCAGCCTGTTCTTGGCTGCGGTGCTGGGCGCCGTGGTGCTGGCGGCAACGGGCTGGATTACCAACCAACGACTCATTGACTCACAGCGTTATATTACCGGTGAGGTGCTGCCGCTGGAAGATGCTAGTCGTGGAATGGTGTTGACTATGGGAGCCTTTGGTCAACGTCATGCGGATTTGCTTGCCGCAGAAAGCGTGACTGGTCTAGATACGGCGACCACTCAAGAGGCACTGGATGAGCGTTTTCAAGATGCACGACAAGGTCTCCATGGAGTTGATCAAGCGCAAGGGCTGAGTGAGCTGGATAGCCACTATCAGGCGTTACTGGAAGGGGATACGGCGCTGGAGGCGGTACGCCGCGAAGAGCTGAGCCTACAAACCCAGATGGCCGAGCGCATTAGTGAGATGCAAGCGCTTATTTCTCAAGTAATGCTTAGTGCCGAAGATATTGCCGGGCGTACGGCGTTAGCCCAGGTTCGCAGTGACCGTGAAGAGCGCGCGCTAATGGAAGCCTGGCGCGAAGATGGTATGACCACGCTGCCGACTCAGTTACTCGATAATATGTATACAGTGCAAGCGGATATTGGCCGCTTAAGCGGCAACGCACGTATGGCATTAGCGCAGCTATCTGACCTTGGACGTCAGATGATGCAGACGAATAGCGCGGATGCACTGGTCAACTTGCGCCACAATGAAATTTCTCAGCAGGTGGGTTTAGCTCGCCAATCACTGGCGGCGATCGCCGACGCTCCTAGCACCGAAGCAGGTCAGCGCGCGCTAATCAACGATTTAGATGATGTCATCGTAGAGCTGGATGGGTTGATGGTATCCGATGATAACGCTGTCTATGAGCTTCGTTTACAGCAGTTGGAGTTAGGCGCCCAGGTGCAAGCGGCGCTCACTAATGTTGCCCAAGCCATGACTCAGATGCGCGCGGCGCTAAGTGATGTCGAAGCGTACACCGTTGCTCAGGCGGATAGTGCCGCAACGCAAGCAGAGACGCTAGCTAATGCTGGTCGCTCGTTACTGATTATGGTCACTCTAGCGGTTATCGTGTTACTTGCGATTTTTGGCTGGCGTACCATGGTACGGGTGCTGGGGCCGCTAGTGGCGATGCGCCACCAAATGGAAAACATCAGCGGCGCCGCAGGCGAAAATGCTGACCTGTCTAAGCGTCTTGAACTTAAACGTAACGATGAAGTGGGGCAAACTGCCCAAGCGTTTAATAACATGATGGATACCTTTGAAGGCATGGTGGCGCAAATTCGTGAAAGCGCCGAATCCATTGCGGCCAGCAGTCGTCAAATTGCCGCGGGTAATGAGAATCTCTCCCAGCGTACCGACCAGCAGGCGGCGTCGTTGGCGGAAACGGCTTCAAGTCTTGAAGAGATTACTGCCACGGTAAAACAAACGGCTGAGTACGCTGACCAGGCCAAAGACGCTAGCGGTAATGTTGACCAGCGCGCCCGCGCTGCAGGCGATGTTTCAACGCGCACTACGGCGGCGATGGGGGATATCCGCGAAGCGAGTGAAAAAATTACATCGATTATTAAAGCCATTGATGATATCGCCTTTCAAACCAACTTGCTGGCGCTCAACGCTTCTGTTGAAGCAGCGCGAGCGGGCGAACAGGGGCGTGGGTTTGCCGTGGTGGCACAAGAAGTGCGCAAATTAGCTGGACGTAGCGCCGAAGAAGCTGCCCAAATTCGCCATTTGGTTGACGATAGTGTCGCCAAGGTAAGCGAGGGTGAGCAACTGGTAAACGCCTCCAGCAAACACCTGCAGGAAATCATTGATAGCCTGAGTGAGGTAACACGCTATGTTACCGAGATTGCAGGAGCTACCCATGAGCAATCTGCTGGTATTGATCAGATCAACCAGGCAATTTCGCAGCTGGATCAGGTGACCCACCAGAATGCCCGGTTGGTGCAAGAAGCGACTACTGCCAGCCATACGCTGGATGATCGTGCCGGTGATATGCATTCACTGGTAGGGCGCTTTCACGTCAGCGACGCAGCAGGGCAGCGGCATCTAGCGCTTCCTCAACAGGAGAAAGTGACTCCGTAGTAAGCAATTACTACCCTTTGTCGGAAAGCGCTTGCTAGTCTCATACAACACGCCCCGCGTGTGCTCAAACACTCGATCAATAACCATAAGATCACAAAGAGGAGCACTGAGATGAGCAGCAAGCGCATTTTAATGATCACTGGCGATTTCACTGAAGACTATGAAACCATGGTGCCATTCCAGGCACTTATGGCAGTCGGCCACCTTGTCGATGCCGTTTGCCCGGGGAAAACTTCGGGCGATACCGTGGCGACGGCGATTCATGACTTCGAAGGCGACCAAACCTATTCCGAAAAGCCCGGTCACCGCTTTGCACTGAATGCTGATTTTGCCAGCATTAACCCCGCCGATTACGATGCTTTGGTGGTGCCTGGTGGGCGTGCACCTGAATATCTTCGTTTGAACAAAGAGGTGCTAACCATGGTTCAGCATTTTTTTGAGACTAACAAACCCGTGGCGGCGATTTGCCACGGCGCTCAACTGCTAGCTGCTGCAAAAGTACTGGAAGGGAAGCAGTGCTCTGCTTATCCGGCCTGCCAGCCGGAAGTCGAGCTTGCGGGTGGTCATTTTGCCGATCTGGAGGTTACCGATGCAGTAACCGATGGCAACCTGGTTACTGCCCCCGCATGGCCTGCCCACCCCGCCTGGTTGGCGCAGTTTATGGCGCTACTGAATAAGTGAGCTTGGCCCACTGACCTAACAAAATTTGCGCCCAGCATCCGCTGGGCGCTCTTGTTTGCTGTGCCAATAATTGCCGCTATGCTAATAATTTGTGTGGATTCGAAAACTTCGAGAGACAGTGCTCATGTGTAAACTCTTTATTCAAGCCGACCCGGAGCTGTGGCGCAGCGCGACACATTCGCTGCGTATTGATGGCATGGTCACCAGTGTGCGAATGGAAAATTACTTCTGGCATATTCTCGAAGAGATCGCCCAGCGCGACCGGATGAACACGGCCCAAATGATTACCCGGCTTTATCATGAATCCATCGATGCCGGGCACGATTTGGGTAACTTCACTTCGTTTTTGCGCGTTTGCGCCCTGCGTTATCAAGCGCTGCAATTGACCGGGGATATTCCCGCCCAGCACCAAGTGCCTATCGCTACCCTGGACGCTGAGCAAATTTTAGCCCGCGAAAGCGGCAACAGACGTGACCCGTTGCATTAAAAAGAGGTGTAACTGTTCAGCTCATGCTGGCAGCCTAAAGGGTCGCGAGCTAAAGCTGCCTCCCACAACACCCTATAGCCAGCACTAAGCCAGAAGCTATTTGTGGGAGGGCGATTTATCGCGCGAAGGGTGCCGAAGGCACCCCTTAGTGTCTTTCGGCTGGAAGCTTGGAGGGTCGCGAGCTAAAGCTGCCTTATATGGATCCGTTCCGTTGAGCAAGCAAGCCACGAGATGCACACGGATGAGGACTGCACGCTTATATCCGGCCTTTGATGGTAGCGCGACTACCTGGCCCTGATGGAATGCGCACTCTCTGCTCTTAATCTCCCACGCGGCCTCTCAAGGGGCCTAACAGCTTCACAGAGTGACAGAGAGTCGGTCTTACCTGTGTGCCATCAAATGTCTTACTCACGCAACCTCGGGTGTGCTTACTTCAAACGATAATATGACTTTTTCTAAGTACCTCGTAGAGGCAACTGCCTCACTTTTCTAGGCTTGATAAGAGCGTTGATGAGCGAGTATCGACCAGCAAATTCGCGCCATTTTATTCGCGAGGGCCACAATCGCCTTTCGCTGACCTACCCGTGCCGCCAGCCGTATGACCCATTGAGCCAGTCGGTCGGGGTGTTCTTGACGTTGAAACTGCCTCAAAGCCGCCCTGGCACCATGAACGAGTTGGCGCCGCACCTCGCTGTTGCCACGTTTGGTGATGCTTTTTAAGACGTTCTTACCGCCACTTGAGTACTGCCGTGGCACTAAACCAATAGAAGCGCTAAATTGCCGTCCATTAGGGAAACGCTTGGGATCCCCCATATGACTGACGAGCAAGGTGGCATTGACAGGGCCAATGCCAGGAACGCTCATCAGCTGCTTCGTGCAGGGAGAGGCCTGAACATACGCCTCTAGTCGTTTGTCGTACTCGGCGATGCGCGTGTCGAGTGCTAGCCACTCATCTAAGAGGTCATGGATCACGTTGCATAACGTGGCTCCCAACTGATCGTGACGCTCGTCTAGCAATTGGCGTATATCCCCTTGTCGGATAACCCGGTGGCCTTGAGCCACAATAATGCCAACCTCATTTAACAGTCCGCGCAGCTCGTTGCCGACCACCGTCCGAGCACGCACAAGGCGGCTGCGTACCCGGTGCAGTGCTTGTAGCGACTGCTGTTCCTGGGTTTTCACTGTCACGCGCCGTGTCGCCGGGCGTGCAGCCGCTTCGGCGATACCGGCGGCATCGCGTGCATCATTTTTATGCCCCTGAATAAACGGTTTTACGGCTTGTGGAGGGAGCAGTTGTGCATCGTGACCAAGCTGGCTGATCTCACGAGCCCAATAGTGAGCGGAGCCACACGCTTCCATGGCCACGATGCAGGGCGGAAGGTTCGCCATCACTGTTCTCAACTGATCACGTTTGATCTTTTTGCTAAACACTTTATGGCCACTGTCATCAACGGCATGAAGTTGAAAAACATGCTTGGCAAGATCAATACCCACAATGCTAATGTTGTTCATGGATGGATCCTCTTTCAAGATGCCGTCAGTGTTCTGCGCACGTTAGATGAAGTACTTCTTCATCTTGGCACAGAGGGACGGATCCATCCCATTTCCCACGGGGCAGCTATCTATGCCTGATGAAACAGCAGGTTGGCGAGTACAGCCTGAAACCTACTGAATAGTTACAAAGAGGTTACCAACACGGTCACTCAAGTCGCGCTTCTAAAGCAGTTAAAAACTGCTTGATACGCGCCGCATTGGTGCCCACGTCGCTGGCACCCAGACGTGACGCCGAGCGCATATCCACCTGCACCCCGTTCTCAATCTCAGTTAAGCGAATCACCACATCATCCTCAAAGCCAAACCAGCGCGTGGTCGCGGTGGCTTCTATGTGATTGTCGGTAATTCGGGCGATACGCCAGCCAGCCTCTTCGGCCTCTGCTTGTGCGGCAGCGAGTACCGTTTGTGGGGCTTCGTCCAAGACCAGCGGCTTGATGTCAGGGTAGGCTGCTTGCTGCTGCTGTGCGGTGGCACCGCCCGGGTAGTCAACCGCGTTAGGCGCCGCTTCTCGTGCGTCAGCTAACGCTTCAAAGGCCGGTGGGTTCTGAGTATCGGTAGTGATATCGTGAATCGCGGGCACTTGTTGAGCACGTTGCCAATGCTGCCAGGGCATATAAAGCAGCGCAGCAGCGGCGACGATAACCAGCGTGGCTATTAATGCAGGCCTAGATCGACGAGCCAGCATGCTAAACAGCAGCGTGACAATACTGACCGCGACTGCTGCGCCGGCGGCATAGACGCCGTTACGAAGTAAATTAAACGCCTCGCCTAGGCTGATAAGTTCGCCACGATAAGCAGGCCCTGCGCCCGCCATCATAAGTGTCGCCGCCGCTATCAGTAGAATGGCTAAGCCAGCCAGTACGCCTGGCCAACGGCCGCCACGAGGACGCGCCGTTGTTAGTCGCGTTACCATGTTCTCTCCTTATCACAGCAAAGTTCGCTATTCTTAGCACAACTACTTCTTAGCACAAACACTGGGTCAATTGGCAGTGTGAATGTCTTAAACTCTGACGATAGGATATATATGACCGATAACGTAGCCGCTCTTCGCCAGCTACTGCTCAGCACACCGCGTGCCGTTCTGCCAATGACATATCAGCAGGTGGCTAGCGCGCTAGCGCTCACACCGCCGCGGACTATTGCTCAAGTCACCCAGGCGTTAGAGCAGTTAATGCGCGAAGACGCCGCACAGCAGAAGCCTTTCATCGCGGCGCTGGTGGTCAGCCGGCGAGGTGACGGTTTACCTGCGGCTGGCTTTTTTGAACTAGCAGTCGCCTTAGGCCGCTTTCCTGCGGATACCGCACAGCACGAGGCCGCTTACCGCGCTGAGTTTCAGGGTGCCCTTGACGAGCGTGAGAACGCAGATAAAAACGCTCAGCCTTAAGTTTCGCCACGCTGGCTAGGCGTTTTTCGCAGTGGGTCAAGCAGCGGGCCAAGCCCATTATGATCAATTTCGTGCATCAAATGCAGCAGTTGGCCAATTTCCCCTGAGGGAAACCCCTCCCGAGCGAACCAGTTTAAATAGGGGCCGGGAAGGTCAGCAATAAGACGGCCCTCATACTTGCCAAAGGGCATGGTACGCGTCACTAGCTTTTCCAGATCCTCTGGCTTCATGCATTTACTCCTTTCTAAGGCTGCAAGCAAAGTTATTCAATGAAACACCTCAGGCACTATTATCAGTCTGCTGGGCGATTTCGCCAATCAATTGGGCCATCGCCCGGGCGGGTTCGCTCAAATGGCCGCTAGTGGGGTGAATCAGCCCGATGTCGCGGTGAAAGGTGCGCTCGCCTAAATCAATCGCACGCACTTCCGCTGGCCAGCGTTGCTGCGCAATCGCCTGGGGCACTAGCGCAACGCCGACCCCTTTGGCGACCAGTTTAACGATGGCCTCCAGTTCATCGACTTCGCATACTTCACGCACATTGCAGTGGTTTGCGCGTAGAAAGCGTTCGACCTGCCGTCCACCAAAGGAAGCACGGTCGTAACGCACAAACGGCTGGCGGACGATCAGCTCCCGCCACTGATCGCCCTCAATATGGCGCGGCACGATCAAACGAAATGGCTCATGGGCAAGGGGCGTCCAGCGTAAATCGCTGTGCAGTGAAAAGGGCGGGCGAATAATCACCGCCATATCCAGCTCGCCAGCGTCGACTTGATTCACCAGCTCCATGGAGAGACCCGGCACCACTCGGGTGCGGCACTCGCTATAGGCGTGATGAAAATGCGCCAGCGCATCGGGCAGTAGCGTGCGCTGTATGGACGCTATGGCCCCAATATTGACCCTTTGAGTGGCTGGGCCCGCTGTAGCAGCCCCCAGCGTGCTGTAGAGGGTTAGGAGGGTATGAGCTTGCTTTAACGTTTCCTGCCCGCGCTGGGTCAAAATGGCGGCACGCCCTTTACGTTCAAACAGGGCGATACCCAGCTCTTGCTCAAGACGTTTCATTTGTGCGCTGACCGCCGCTTGAGTCAGGCCGATTTTGTTGCCCGCTGCGGCAAAGGTGCCTTCCTGTGCGACCGCAATCAGCGTTTTTAGCTCGCGGATCATTGATCAATCCTTTTTGTGAATCAGCTAAATAGTTATTGATTTTATTTTCCCATGAGCGGCCCTAGGATGAATACAGCGGTGCTACATAAAGTGCCCGCTAATCCTCATAAAACCCAATAATGTGGAGAATGACCATGAGCCTTTCACCCTTCCATCTGGCGATTCCCGTTTACGATGTGGCGCTGGCGCGGGCGTTTTATAACGATGTGTTTGGCCTGGAAGAGGGGCGTTCCAGCGAGCAGTGGGTCGACTTTAATTTCTTTGGCCACCAACTGGTCATTCATGAGCAGCCCAAAACGCCGGGGCAAGAGAGCGCGCACACTAATCCGGTAGATGGCCACAACGTCCCGGTGCCGCACTTTGGCGTAATATTAGCGTGGGACGAGTGGGAAGCCCTGGCCGAGCGCTTGAAAGCGCGCGATACGCAGTTCGTGATCGAGCCCTACGTTCGCTTTAAAGGCGAAGTAGGTGAGCAGGCCACCATGTTTCTGCTCGACCCCTGCGGAAACGCCCTGGAGTTCAAGGCGTTTAAAGATATGAGCCAGATCTTTGCGAAATAGCCTTTGCCAAATAAATTTTGCAAAATAGACTTTGCCAAATAAGCCCTGCATTAAATCTCTTTTTAAGCTCGTAGCGCCTGCTCTTGGCGGCGATGCTGCAACGGGGGCTCACCAAAGTAGCGCTTATAGTCGCGACTAAACTGAGGCACGCTGCGGTAACCCACCGCCGCAGCGGCCTGATTAACGTTGTGATTATCCTGCAGCAGCAACTGTTGCGCTTTGATTAGGCGCAGCCGCTTTAAGTACTGAGCCGGTGATGAGCGGGTAATTTGCTTAAAGTGCTGGTGAAACGTCGAAGGGCTCATATTGGCCTGTGCTGCCAACTGTTCCACGCTAAAGTCGTCGGCAAAATGGGTGTGGAGCTTAGACAGCACCTGCACAATGCGTGAATAGTTACCATGCCCCAGTACTAGCGCCCGTAAAGCGGGCCCCTGTTCTCCCTTTAGCGCTTCAAACACCACGTCACGAATGCGGGCGTTGCCCATGGCGCTGCACTCTACCGCTACGTTTAGCGTGCGCGCTAAGCGCCATACGGCGTCCTGCATGCCCTCTGTCATGGCCACTGAGGCCATGGGCAACGGAGCCAAAGCGTTATGACCGATATCGCCCATGGCTGTCACCATCTCGCTTAATAGTGCCGGATCCAGGCGCACCGATATGCCCAGCAAAGGGGCTTCCGGCGAGCCGTAGGTTTCGCACTCAAAGGGCAGTGGCAACGTTTGCACTAAGTAGTGGCCGGGGTCGTAATAGATTTCGCGATCACCCAGATAACCCATTTTACGCCCCTGGGCGATGATGGTCAGGCTCGGCTCATAGATCAGCGGTGTGCGAATCTGGTGGCGGCTTAAACAGAGTAACGACACGCCAGGCAGTGATGTGCTATTGATTCCGTCGCTTTTAACCAGTGGTGCGATAACGGCAGCTAGCGCATTGCCAGCCTGAGCGGTGGAGGTCATGAAGGCTTCTCTTGGGTTTCTAGTGGAATTTACATAATTATAATGATTTATGGTCATTTTTTGTTATTTTATTACGTGTCATCGGAGTATTTGGCAAAAATGACGTAGCTTCGTTCATCGCTATCATCACTGATTAGGCGAATACTATCGGCATGCCTCGCACGAGGGGAATCGTCTGCTGATTTATAAGGCAGTCTTTTGCTGATAAGGAGTTTCACCGATGAGCCAAGCATTATCCTACGCCGCATTCGCTGCCGATAAGCCCTTAGCACCGTTTACTTTTGATCGTCGCCAGCCGCGCCCCGATGACGTCGCCATCGAAATTCTCTACTGTGGTGTCTGCCACAGCGATCTGCACTTTGCTCGCAATGACTGGGGCATGAGCCAGTACCCCGTCGTACCCGGCCATGAGATTGTCGGCCGTGTGACCTCTGTGGGCGATAAAGTATCGCGTTTTAAAGCCGGTGACCTGGTGGGTGTCGGTTGTATGGTCGATTCATGCCGTACCTGTGCTGCCTGTAAAGATGGTGTAGAGCAGTACTGTCTGGAAGGCTTCACAATGACCTACGGCAGCGAAGATCGCCAGGATGGCACCATGACCCAGGGTGGCTACTCCGACTCCATCGTGGTGAGCGAGCACTTTGTGCTACAGATGCCTGATGGTATTGATCTGGCTTCGGCGGCGCCGATTCTCTGCGCCGGTATAACGACCTATTCACCGCTCAAGCATCACGGCGTGGGCAAAGGTCATAAAGTCGGTGTGATCGGTATGGGTGGCTTAGGCCACATGGGCGTTAAACTGGCTAAAGCGCTGGGCGCTGAAGTCACGGTGTTCACCCGTTCCGACGCCAAGGTTGAAGAAGCGAAGCGTAACGGCGCTGACCACGTGGTGGTTTCCAGCGACCAGACACAAATGGACGCGGTGGCTGAAACCTTCGACTTCATGCTCGACACCGTGCCCGTACAGCACGATCTAAACCCCTACCTAACGTCGCTGAAGTATGACGGTACTCACATCATCGTTGGCTTGCTGGAGCCTATTGAGCCAGCCATTGAGGCCTTTAACCTGGTCTTTAAGCGTCGTGTGGTGGCCGGTTCGCTAATTGGTGGCATTGCGGAGACCGAAGAGCTGCTCAAGCTGTGCGCTGATCAGGGCATTACCTGTGATATCGAAATGCTCGCTATCAACAACATTAACGAAGGCTTTGAGCGCATGGAAAAAGGCGATGTTCGCTATCGTTTCGTGATTGATATGGCCACGCTAAAAAACAGCGCAGCCTAAATAACGGATTGACTAGCTGCCTATCTAACCACTTATGTAGGCGGCTTGCTTGAGTAAAAAAAACGGCCCGAGTCCAGCAGAGGACTCGGGCCGTTGCTCTAGCTAGCTGCCATCTATGGCATTTCAACTTTACGCTTGGCGTGTGGCTCTTGCTGCTACTATGCCGGGCAAGAGCATCAAACCTGCCAGCAACCAAGCCGGCCAGCTACCCAAGCGGGTGAAAGGCGTTAGCCCCTCCATGGCGTAAAACTCACCGGTGAGCGTGGTTGTCTCGAACTGCGGGGCGCGTTCAACAATGCGCCCATTAGGATCAATAATAGCGGTAATGCCGTTGCTGGTAGCACGAACCACATAGCGACCATTCTCTAGCGCGCGTAGGCGTGCCATCTGCAGGTGCTGGTGGGGGCCGATCGAGGCGCCAAACCAGGTGTCGTTAGACACCGTCATGATGACACCGCTGTCTTGGGCTCGGCGGGCGACTAGCTGTGGGTAGATGATCTCGTAGCAAATAGCGTTACCAATATGAATCCCGGCGGCCTGCATCGGTGTTTGCTCATGCTCGCCTTTGGTAAAGGTCGACATGGGCAGGTCAAAAAAATCAATCGCCCCGCGGAGTAAACTCTCCAGTGGCAGGTACTCACCAAAAGGCACCAGGTGCTCTTTCTGGTAGCTGCCCTCTACGTCGCCAACGCCAATCACGCTATTGAAGTAACGCTCTTGTTCGTCGCGCTGAACGATGCCGGTGAGTAGGGCGACGTCGGGGGGCAGGTTCGCTTGCACGCGTTCCAGCACCGGCCGGGCCTGGGTCTCCATCATTGGCAGCGCGGTTTCTGGCCAGATGATCAGGTCAACCTCATCGGCGACTTCGCGGGTGAGCTCGCTGTAGGTATTCGCCGCCGTGCGCTGCCCTTCGGGCGTCCACTTCAACAGCTGCGGTAGATTGCCCTGTAGCAGTGCCACGCGTGTAGGCTCATCGGCTGGCGTAGTCCATTGCTGGGGGAGTGCCAAGGGAATTAGCCAAATGGCCGCCAGTGGGACAAGCGTCCACCACTGACGGCGCAGCAGTAGCTCAGCGCCAAGCGCACCGCTAAGCGCGACGAGCAGCGAGAGCAGGTAGACGCCGCCAACGGGTGCCCAGGCGGCCAGCGGCGAATCGACAAAACCAGAGCCCAGCAGCAGCCAGGGAAAGCCGGTAAACAGGTAGGTGCGCAGTACTTCGCCCAGTACCCAGGCGCCCGCAAAGCTGATAAACGCGAGTCGTGAGGAGGTGAAGCGCCGGTAGAGCCAGAAAGTGCCGGCAAAAAACAGTGCCAGAATTGTCACGAACAGCGCAGTAAGGAAAACGGCGAGCGGCACGCCGGTGTAACCGTAGTCGTGGATAGAGACATACACCCAGGAGGTGCCGCTGGCGAACAGTGCAACACCGTATAACCAGCCTTTTAGGGCCGCTTGGGTGGGAGTTAATGCATGCAGGCCCACATAAAGTAAGCCAATCGCCACCGGGCCCAGCCACCAAAACTCAAAAGGGGAAGCCGTTAGAGTGGTGAAACCGCCCGCCACCAGGGCGGCAAGCAGCTGTAACAAAAACGCGGGGGGAAAACCCATAGCGATAACCTATCTACGGTAAAATACGAGGGAGTGGTTAGCGAGCAGCGTGACAACAAGCGCCTAGTCGGGCTTGTTCTCCTGGTCATCATCCTCTTCGTCATCGCGACGCGTGTCGCGGTAGGCTTCGAGTAGACGAATGCGTCGCGTGTCCGCATTGAGAATCACAAACCGCCAGCCGCCTAGAATGGTGTGTTCACCGCGCCGCGGTAGATGGCCAAACTGCTGCATCACCAGGCCGCCAACGGTATCGAACTCATCGTCAGAGAACTCGGTGTCGAAGCGTTCGTTGAAGTCTTCGATGGGGGTCAGTGCGCGAATGGCGTAGCGGCCATTCTCTATTTCGCGGATATCGTCTTCTTCATCGGTATCGTGCTCATCTTCGATGTCGCCGACGATCTGCTCAAGAATATCTTCGATGGTGATGATGCCAGCGGTACCGCCGTATTCATCGACCACCACCGCCATATGATTGTGGGTATCCCGGAACTCTTTAAGCAGGCTGTTAAGGCGTTTGGATTCAGGGATAAACATCGCCGGGCGCAAAATGTCATCTAACTTGAACGCATCGCGCTGAGCCTGGGTCTGGGAGAGCAGGGGGAGTAAATCTTTTACCAGCAGAATGCCTTTTACGTCATCCAGGTTTTCGCCAATCACCGGGTAGCGAGAGTGGCCGGTTTCCTGGATCAACGGTAGATAGCCGTCGCTGGTTTGATCCAGGGCAATGGCTGAGACCTGTGAGCGGGGTATCAGCACTTCACGAACCTGCTGATCGCTGATCTCAAGGGCGCCTTCGATGATCATAATGGCGTCTTGATCCAGCTTTAATTTCCCTGCGGTATGGCGTAAAAACGTCATCAGCTCATCTCGTGAGCTGGGTTCGTCATTGTCTCCGGAAAGGGCGCCAAAGAGTTTCTCGAGCCAGGATTTTTGATTGGGGTTGCTCGATCGGTCTTCGCTCATGCGTCAATTCTCTCGTTTGCGGGCAGACAGTTGCTATCTCGTTAACGACATCGTTATGGAAACCATGTCTTTATGGAAACCATGTCGTTAGGTAGCTGTTTTATCACTGAAGCAGGGGATAGTACCAGATTAGTTGTTACGTGATTTAACGCACCCACCGTTAAATAATAAAGAGGTAAGGGGCTATGCGTCTTCCCTATTGGGCATGGGAGTGTTGTCAGCGTACGGGTCAGGGATATTCAGCTCGGCCAACAGTTCACGCTCAAACTGCTCCATTTCCTCGGCTTCGTGATCATCAATATGATCGTAGCCCATCAAATGCAGGATGCCATGCACGACCATATGAGCGTAGTGGTGCTCAATTGGCTTACTTTGCTCGCTGGCTTCTTTGGCTACCACAGCATGGCAAATTACCAGGTCGCCGAGTAACGGTAAATCAACCCCCGGCGGGCTCTCAAAAGGGAATGACAGCACGTTAGTGGTTTTGTCTTTACCGCGGTAATCACGGTTGAGCGTTTGGCTTTCGAGCTCATCCACAAAGCGAATAGTCACTTCAAGGCGCTGATCGTCAGGGTGGTGGGCGAACACACAGCCCACCCAATGGGTGAGCTGTGTCAGGCTGGGTAGCCGTGGTTCGTCAATCGCTGCCTGGCGGTCGACGACGACTTCAATGGCCTCGCTCATCGCGAACTATCCCATGCGACTTCACGTGCCTGCATTCGTGCGTCGCGCTCTTGCTGGCGCACCTCGCGGCGGGCACGCTCTTCCACTTCCTGCTGGGATTCGAACATATCGTAAGCTTCGATAATGCGCTGTACCAGCGGGTGGCGTACCACATCCTTGGCGGCGAAGTGGGTGACGCCGATGCCTTGAGTGTCTTTCAGCACGTCGAGCACCTGAATCAGCCCTGAACGCTGTCCTTTAGGTAGATCGACCTGGGTCACGTCGCCGGTAATCACGGCAGTGGAGCCAAAACCAATCCGGGTCAGGAACATTTTCATCTGCTCCGGGGTGGTGTTCTGACTCTCATCCAGAATGATGTAGGAGTTATTGAGCGTACGGCCACGCATATAGGCCAGCGGAGCAATCTCAATCACCTGCCGCTCAATCAGTTTTGCCACCTGTTCAAAACCGATCATTTCATACAGGGCGTCGTAAAGAGGGCGCAGGTAGGGATCGATTTTCTGGGCCAGGTCGCCGGGCAAGAAGCCAAGTTTTTCACCCGCTTCAACCGCCGGGCGCACGAGCAGGATGCGGCGTACTTCCTGTTGATTGAGTGCCTCAACCGCGGCGGCAACGGCGAGGTAGGTTTTACCTGTACCCGCAGGGCCAATGCCGAAGTTGATATCGTGTTCGCGGATGCTTGAAACGTAGCGCTGCTGGTTGAGCCCGCGCGGTTTGATCATGGTACGCGGGGTGCGCATGATCACTTCATCGCTGCTGCCGGTGCCGTCCTCTTCCTCTTCCAGCGCTTCAAGCCCGGACTCTTGCAGGAACAGGTGCACGGTGTCAGCGTCAAGTTCGCTCGCCGCTGTTTCGCGATAGAGGTGTTCCAACACGTTTGCCGCTGCTTTGATGCGGTTGGCTGGGCCCGCCAGTTGGAACACATTGCCCCGATTGCGCAGCGTCACATCTAGGCGGCTTTCAATCAGCTTCAAATGCTCGTCCTGCTGGCCGCAAAGGCTAGCAAGGCGCTGCGGATCATTGGGTTCAAGGCTTAAGGTGATGATGCGATTGGCCTGAGGTGTTGGCTGGCTCAAGAGTGGGGAACCCCTCGTTAGTGTGTGTATCGTTCAGCTTACTGCCCCGCCAGAAGCGGGGCAATGATCTGTGATAAGTGAACGATCAATAGCGCTCGGGTGAAGCAAGCTCACCGCGTAGCGAATTGGGAAATGCCTCGGTGATCTCTACATCGACAAAGTAGCCGATCAGCTCGGTGGGGTTGGCAGCGCGGAAGTTAACCACGCGGTTGTTCTCGGTGCGACCTGAGAGCTGGCCGGGGTCGCGGGGCGAAAAGCCGTTAACCAGCACACGCTGTGTGCTGCCAACCATGCGGCGGCTAATTTGCGCGGTTTGCTGAATGATCCGCTCCTGCAGAATTGCCAGACGCTGCTTTTTGACACTCTCCGGTGTTTCATCCGGCAGGCCAGAAGCAGGTGTGCCGGGGCGTGCGGAGTAAACGAAGCTGAACGAATGATCGAAGCCGATTTGATGAATTAAATTCATCGTCGCTTCAAAATCTTCTTCTGTTTCGCCGGGGAAGCCGATGATGAAGTCTGAAGAGAAGCTGATGTCCGGGCGATTGGCGCGGATGCGCTCCATCTTTTCAATGTATTCGGCCGCCGTATGTCCGCGCTTCATGGCAGTAAGAATACGGTCTGAGCCCGACTGTACCGGTAGGTGAAGGTGGCTCACCAGTTCGGGGATATCGGCAAAGGCGTCGACTAGGCTGTCAGTAAACTCCACCGGGTGTGAGGTGGTAAAGCGAATGCGGTCAATGCCCTCTACTGCCGCAACGCAGGCAATCAGTTCGGCCAAGTCGATTTCATCACCTAGCTGGTTTTCACCGCGGTAGGCATTGACGTTCTGGCCCAACAGGTTGATCTCACGCACGCCCTGGTCGGAAAGGTGGATGACTTCATCCATCACCGCCTCAAAGGGGCGCGAGACCTCTTCGCCGCGGGTGTAGGGCACCACGCAGAAGGTGCAGTACTTTGAGCAACCTTCCATAATTGACACAAACGCCGTTGCGCCATCGGAAGAAGGCTTGGGCAGGTGGTCGAACTTTTCGATCTCAGGAAAGGTGACATCCACCGCCGCAATCTGGTTATTGCCACGGGCATCCAGCATTGAGGGCACGCGGTGCAGGGTTTGCGGCCCGAACACCATGTCCACATGGGGTGCACGCTTGCGGATTGCTTCGCCTTCCTGGCTCGCCACGCAGCCACCCACGCCAATCACCAGGTTGGGGTTGGCGTCTTTAAGTTTTTTCCAGCGTCCCAGCTGATGAAAAACTTTTTCCTGCGCTTTTTCGCGAATCGAGCAGGTGTTTAACAAAATGACATCGGCTTCACGCTCATTATCAGTGAGTTCGAGCTGGTGAGATTCGCCGAGTAGATCCGCCATACGGGAGGAGTCGTACTCGTTCATTTGGCAGCCGTGCGTTTTGATGAAGAGCTTCTTCGCCATCGGTACCTGTCATCTATGAGTCGTCGGGGGACGAGGATGAATGGAGTGTTGTCGTGCGGTCGGCAATGAGGGTGTCCAAACCGCTATCGTTAGTTGGCGCATTATACGGATACAAGAAACCAGCGGCTAGCGTTCATCCATAATCGATACTTGACCCTCACGATTCTATGAGTATACTACGCACCGTGTTTAAGCAGTTCCTCGATAGCTCAGTTGGTAGAGCAAATGACTGTTAATCATTGGGTCGCAGGTTCGAGTCCTGCTCGAGGAGCCAATCGCTTGTTGATGTTCGTGAACAAGTTGGCTTCGCTTTTAACACGAGAGCGTTTGAAAAATAGCTTTTAAAAGATAGCTTAATATGTTCCTCGATAGCTCAGTTGGTAGAGCAAATGACTGTTAATCATTGGGTCGCAGGTTCGAGTCCTGCTCGAGGAGCCAAGTTGTCACATCAGTACTTCACAGGTACTGCGTATTAGCTAGCTGTTTTAGGTATACCGATACAGGGATATCTTCATGTAACAGGTAGTGCACTGTTCCTCGATAGCTCAGTTGGTAGAGCAAATGACTGTTAATCATTGGGTCGCAGGTTCGAGTCCTGCTCGAGGAGCCATTTAATTCCTTCCGGTATTCTTGTGGTTCTAATTACTCTCTCATCACCCTCCGCCTAATGGCGCCCGGGTGCTTTGTCGTGTCTGACTGTTGTGGCGTAAACTACTCATGGTCAATCAGTCTGGGCAGTTTATGGTGGTCAGTTTATGGTAGGCAAAGTGAATACACCGCAAGCCTTGCAGGTGTTTAAATGTTTGAGCGATGAGACACGTTTGATGTTGGTGCTCCTGGTGGCTCAAGAGCAGGAGCTTTGCGTGTGCGAAATGACCTATGCGTTGCAGGAATCGCAGCCTAAAGTATCCCGCCACTTGGCTCAGCTGCGTCAGTGTGGGTTGCTAAGTGACCAGCGCGAGGGGCAGTGGGTTTATTACCGGCTTGCCTCCCAGTTACCTGCCTGGGCTCATGAAATTATTCGTGCGGGTAGTCAGGGCAGTGCCGTCCAGTTAGCGGCGCTGACTCGGCGCTTAACCAAAATGGGTGACCGGCCAGCGCGTCTGGCGGTTCTGTGTTGAAATCCGCTATGTTGAAATCAGGGTTAAGGCCATAATGTTAAAACCAAAACGCCGCCCCTTGCGAAGGGGCGGCGTTTTTTACAGCTTACTTTAACTCAGCGTATTTAGCGCTTGGCGGCTAGCCGCTGAGAGTCTTGCAAGTGAGCATAGTCGAGCAGGATTTCAGCTGATTCGAGCACATAAGCGCGGTCAACGGCCGTTGCGTCATCCTCTGTGCTATCCGCCTCTTCGGTGTTATCTGGTTCGTCCGTGCGGGCATCCATCCACTCGTCCAGTTCTTCAAGGCCCAGTGCACGGCGGCGTTGGTTTTCCAGCGAAAGCTGTTCGGCTTCCTGGGCTTCCATTTCACGCTGACGCTGCTCGCGATTTAAGCTCACGCTGGTGTGCTGCTCGCGTAACTGGCGGGCCAGCGTGGACTGGCGCTCTAAATAGCGAAAGTTGGCGTTGTCCTGAGCGCGTGCGTCGTGCTGGGCTATCAGCTTGTCCAGCATGGTTTCAGGTTCGCCATAGCGGCGATACTGGACGTTCTGAACGGTGTCCCAGGCCAAGGCGTTATCCAAACTGCTTTCTCCAATACGCTCGGGATCAATCAGGCTGGGAAAGTCGATATCCGGCTCAACGCCGCGATTTTGAGTGCTGTCGCCGGAAATGCGGTAGAACTTGGCGCGAGTCAGTTTGATCTGACCATGGCTAAGCTCGTTGAGCGTCTGCACGGTGCCCTTGCCAAACGTTGGCGTGCCCAGTACTAAGCCGCGACCGTAGTCTTGAATCGCACCGGCAAAGATTTCCGAGGCAGAGGCAGAGAGGCGATTGACCAGCACCCCTAGCGGGCCGTCATAAAGTGTACCTGCTTCGCTGTCGCCATACAGTTGAATACGCCCCTGGGCATCGCGCACTTGTACGGTGGGGCCGCGATCGATAAACAGGCCAATAAGCGAGTTGGCTTCCTGTAGCGCGCCGCCGCCGTTGTTGCGCAGGTCAAGCACGATACCTTCCACGCCCTCGTCTTTAAGACGTTCGACTTCTTTGGCAACATCGCGAGTAGTACTGCGATACTCCTCTTCACCTGCTTGCCAAGCGTCAAAATCGACGTAGAACGTTGGGATGTTAATCACCCCTAAGCGGTGAGGTTCTCCGTCACGCTCGACTTCAATCACTTCGCCGTGGGCGGCTTGGTCTTCAAGGCTAACGGTGTCGCGGGTAATCTCAACGGTTTGCGAGCGGGTCATATCCACCGCTTGGGCAGGTACCACGTCCAAACGAACGACGGAACCTTTGGGGCCGCGAATCAGATCCACCACGTTGTCCAGGCGCATGCCGACCACATTGACCATCTCACCCTCTTCCTGGCCTACGGCGATGATGCGATCCGCTGGCTCAAGTACGCCAGCGCGCTCCGCTGGGCCGCCGGGCACAAGACTGGAGACTTTGACATATTCTCCGTCCGACTGAAGTAGAGCGCCAATGCCCTCAAGGGAGAGGCTCATCTGTATATCGAAGGATTCGCCCTGGCGAGGGGATAGGTAGCCCGTGTGTGGGTCAATACTGCTGGTAACGGCTGCCATTAATACGCCAAACACGTCTTCAGATTCGGTTTGCTCCAGCCGGGTCAGTTGACCTTCGTAGCGCTGGCGCAGGTTGTCTTCAATCTGTTCACTGTCCTGGTCGGTAAGAGCGAGTGTTAAAGCGTCGTTTTTAAGCCGCTTGCGCCATAGCTCGTCTAGCTCGCTTTGCCTGGATGCCCAGGGCGACTCTTCACGATCAATTTCTAGACGCTCGTTGCTCTCAAAATTGAAATTAAGGCCTTCGTCCAGCTTTGCCAGTAGCGACTCAAGGCGCGACCGCTGCCGATCACTAAAAGTGTTATAGAGATCAAACGCATCATCTAACTCGCCATTGAAGAGAGCGTCTGCCATGCCCGTCTCTAAGTGACGATAGGGCTCGATATCACTGCGCAGCAAGTAGGCGCGCTGGCCGTCCAGAATATCCAAATAGCGTTGGAAAGCATCCTGCGACCACGCTTCATCAAATGTAATATCAGCATAATGGCCGTAGCGGAGCGAGTCCGCAATTTCCACTGCCGCCTGGCGTTGTTCGTCGGTCGGCTCAAGTTGCGCCAAGGCGGCTGGGCTGGTAACAACCAGCATGACAGCCAGGGCGACCGAACGCGAAAGCGTTGCAAACAAGCTCATCAGTCAAGCTCTCCCGGATTTGTGTACACTCATTCTTCCCTAGACTCGCATATGACCCATGAGTTGCGTAGGTCGAGGGACTATTGTAGCAGGTCGCCTGCGCGATGAGACTCAATCATTACTGTTATGAGGATTTCCATGTCCGAGACTTTCAACGCTGATCGTTTAACGCGGTTATGCGATTTTCTGCGCCAATCACCGACCCCGTGGCACGCTGCAGGCAATATGGCTGCGCGATTGGAGCAAGCCGGTTTTCAGCGGCTGGAAGAGAAGGCCAGTTGGCAGCTAACGCCGGGCAAGCGCTACTACGTCACCCGTAATGACTCGGCTATTATTGCTTTTCAGTTGCCTGAGTCTGAATTGACAGCGTTGCGTATGATCGGTGCTCACACTGATAGCCCGGGGCTGCATCTAAAGCCTAACGCCACGCAGAGCTCTGCAGGCTGGCTTCAGTTGGGAGTGCAGGTTTACGGTGGTGTCTTGCTGGCACCGTGGTTTGACCGTGACCTGGGGCTGGCTGGGCGGGTATATGTGCGCCATGCGGATGGTCGCTTGGAAAGCGTATTGCTTAATGTCGATCGGGCAATTGCCATTGTGCCGAGCCTGGCGATTCACCTTGATCGTGACGTGAACAGTGGCCGTCCGATTAACCCGCAGACGCAGATGGCGCCGGTGTTGATGCAAAGCGAGGCAACGACGCTAGGCGAACTAGTGGCGCAGTGGCTAGAAGAGCAGCACGGTCTGCGTGCTGTGGAAGTAGTTGACTTTGAATTAGGCTTTTACGATGTTCAGCCGCCATCGCTGATCGGCGTTAAGCAAGAGCTGGTGGCCAGCGCCCGATTGGATAACCTGCTCTCCTGCTTCATTGGTTTAGAAGCGCTCTTGGCTTGCGATGGCAGCCAAGGCGCTTTGTTGGTGGCTAATGACCATGAGGAAGTCGGCAGTGCGAGCGCCTGTGGTGCCCAAGGTCCTTTCTTGGCAGATGTGTTGAGGCGCATTAATGCCCAACTCGGGGGCAGGGGGAGTGAAAAGGGCAGCGAAGAGTCGCTGATTCAACTGATTCAATCGTCGTTGATGATCTCTTGCGATAACGCCCATGCGCTACACCCTAATTTTCGCGATAAGCATGATGAACGGCACGGCCCGGCGATTAACGGTGGCCCGGTGATCAAGGTGAATGCGAGCCAGCGCTACGCCACCAATAGTGTCACTGGCGCACTGTTTCGCGATGTATGTCGCGAGTCGGACGTACCCGTGCAGTCGTTTGTTACCCGGGCGGATATGGGCTGCGGCAGTACGATTGGCCCGATTACCGCCACCGAGTTGGGAGTGCCCACCATTGATGTGGGTGTGCCTCAGTGGGCGATGCATTCGATTCGGGAAACCGCGGGCACTAAAGATGTTGAGCACCTAACCCGCGCATTGGTGGGATTCTTAAATCGTGCAAAGCTAAACTGATTCCTTAGCTGCACATAAACAAAAAGCCCGCTGACAGAATCAGCGGGCTTTTGGCATTAATTTGGTGGCTACGCCCTGATTTGAACAGGGGACCCCATCATTATGAGTGATGTGCTCTAACCAGCTGAGCTACGTAGCCTTTCAACGGGGGCGAATATTACTCAGCAATATGCTGTCCGTCAAGTATTTGTTGCGCAAGGAGGAGTGTGCTGTCAGTCATCCTCTAGCGGTAACGACACGAGCGCTGCACTAATTACGTCTTGATAGTTGCGGATTCGCTGAACATAGTGAACGGGTTCATAGCCCCGTGCATAGCCATAGCGGGTCTGTGGGTAATAACGCTTATCTGCCTTGAGCGGCAGCACGTCTTTCATGTCTTCCCAGGAGTTCGGATTCTTGCCCAGGTCGCGGGCCAGCTGTTGAGCGTCAAGCACGTGGCCGCGACCAATGTTGTAACTTGCCAGGGCTAGGTAGGTACGATCCGGCTCGGGGAGGGTGTCGGGTAGGCGTTGATGGCGATCAGCGAGATAGCGGGCGCCGCCGTCGATAGCTTCGGCCGGGTTTAAGCGATTATCGACACCGAGGGATTCGGCGGTATTTTGGGTTAACATCATGATGCCTCGCACGCCCGTTGGGGAAGTGGCTTGGGGATCCCAATGCGATTCCTGGTAAGCCAGGGCGGCGAGCAGGTCGGCGGGCATCCCGGTTTCATCCTCGGCATCTAGGAAAAGATCGATAAAGTTAGGCAGACGCTCGTTTATGCGTTTGTTGAGCGCACGTAGGTCGACGAAATCGAAATCACCGATGTAAGCATAATAATGCTGCATGACCCTAGCGGTGTATTCTTGCCCGTCGCTGCTGTCCATCCATTGATCGGCAAGCTTGGCGAGTGCCTGGTGGTCTGGGGCGAAATACCAGCCTAATCGATCACCGCTGGTGAGATTCATAGCCACTTCCAAGTGTGGGAAGTGGCGCCGCACTAACCTAACAATATTGGAATCGGCTAAGGTGCAGTCAATGCGCTTATCGGCCACTTCGGTGAGCAGCATTTCGGTAGTGCGAGGATCCTCCTCAAAGGCGATACCAGTGTATTGGTTGACCAAGCTCTGGAGCTTTTCCGCGTAGCTGGAATCCGCCGTGACGTGGATGTCGACTCCCGCCATTTCCTCTACTTGGCGTGGTAGGGGGCGCATATCCCGGTGGCAAACCAGTTGCTCGACGATATCGGTGTGGGTGGGTCCTTGGGTAAATTGCTCGTCCCGGGAAGGGAGGTGGGTAAGGCCTGCGGCGGCAAGCTGAATCTCACCGTCTTTCAGGGCTTGCAGCACCTCCGAGGTAGATTCCAGCAGCGTCCACTCAACTTGCCAGTCGTTGGCGGCGGCGAACGACTCGACCAAGTCGTGCTCCGGCCCTGAGGGTGTCCCATCACGATCAAGGTAGTAAGTGGTGGCGCTATTTCGGGTGGCTACCTTTAGTATTCCGCCTGGCCCGGGTGGTTCAAGTTGTGTGATCGACGACTCGCTTCCTTCGCAGCCCAGTAGCATGAGCAGTGGAAAGGTGGCGATTAACAGGCGGGGGCGAAAGAAAGGCATGGATTAACCGTAGCAGGCTTTTGTGCTGCCAGGAAGGTAGCGCTTCAACGCTAGGCACGCCAATTGGTTGCTGAGGGCTGGCTTGGCTAGTAAGGGGGGCGGATGCTAAGGCTTATGATTCCCAATATCTCTGACTTCCAAGACCTGGGGCTTCAAATACGAGTGGCTGCCCTGATGAAGAGGGCAGCCAACGGGTAACGCTTATTTAGACATTAAAGCGGAAGTGCACCACATCGCCATCTTTGACGATGTACTCTTTGCCTTCCAAGCGCCACTTACCGGCGTCTTTGGCTGCCTGCTCACCGCCTAGCGATACGAAGTCCTCATAGGCAACCACTTCTGCGCGGATAAAGCCTTTCTGAAAGTCGGTGTGAATCACGCCAGCGGCTTCGGGGGCTGTTGCGCCTTCTTTTACGGTCCAGGCGCGCACTTCTTTAACGCCAGCAGTGAAGTAGGTTTGCAGACCCAGCAGTGAGTAGCCCGCGCGAATGACACGATCAAGGCCCGGTTCGTCCATGCCCATCTCGCTTAAGAACATTGAGCGCTCTTCGTCATCCAGCTCGGCGATTTCTGCTTCCAGCTGGTTGCAAACAGGTACCACCAGTGCGCCTTCTTCAGCGGCGATTTCGTTCACGATATCCAGGTAAGGATTGTTCTCGAAACCGTCTTCATTGACGTTAGCGATGTACATAGTTGGCTTCAGGGTCAAAAAGCCGAAGCTCTTCACCTGGCGCTGCTCTTCTTCGCTTAAGCCAAAGCTACGTAGCGGCAAGCCTTCCGCAACGTGGGGTTGGATGCGATCAAGAATTGCCTTGGTGGCAATGGCGTCTTTGTCGCCGCCCTTCACCGAGCGAACCAGGCGCTGGCTGGCTTTTTCAACCGTGTCCAGGTCGGCCAGCGCCAGCTCTAAATTGATTGTTTCAATATCGGAGCGGGGGTCGACCTGGTTGGCTACGTGGATAACATTGTCGTTGTCGAAGCAGCGCACCACATGGGCGATTGCTTGGGTTTCACGAATGTTAGCCAGGAACTTGTTACCTAAGCCCTCACCCTTGGATGCCCCGGCGACCAGGCCAGCAATGTCGACGAACTCCATGGTGGTCGGCAGTACTTTTTGCGGCTTGACGATTTCGGCGAGCTTGTCAAGGCGCGGATCCGGCATCGGCACGATACCCACGTTCGGCTCAATGGTGCAGAAGGGGAAGTTTTCTGCATCGATGCCTGACTTGGTCAGAGCATTGAATAGTGTGGACTTGCCGACGTTAGGCAGGCCGACGATGCCGCAATTGAAACCCATAAAATGTTCCTGAGAATAAGGTGGTAGGGCGTAAAAGTAATCGCCATTCTACGAGATGCGCTAGCCGTCAGCTACCGGCGTAACTTACCAGCGTTTGGCGACCTCTATTCTGGCTTGAGGCTATGCAGTTGATTCATGGCTTTGGCCCAGTCGCCTGCAAGCGCTAGCGGTAGCGTGGCGATGCACTCATCCAGGGCGCGAACAATGACTTCTTGTTCGGCCTTGCCGGGCCGTCCCAACACATAATTTGTAACCTGACGCGCCTCGCCGGGGTGACCAATGCCAATCCTTACCCGGTGAAACTGCTTCTGGCCGCCTAATGCGCTGATAATATCGCGCAGGCCGTTGTGGCCGCCGTGCCCGCCGCCGGTTTTGTAGCGTGCCTGTCCAGGGGGGAGGTCGAGTTCGTCGTGGGCGACCAGTAGGTTTTCAGGGGCGAGTTTGAAGAACTGGCACAAGGCTGCCACCGCGGCGCCGCTACGGTTCATAAAAGTGGCGGGGTTGAGGAGGTGCAGCTCATGGTCGCCTAGGTGCACCTTGGCGTAGTGGCCAAAAAATTTCTTTTCTGGTCGCAGCTCTGCATGGGCGCTTTGCGCAATAGCCTCCACTAGCCAGAAACCGGCGTTATGGCGCGTGGCATCATACTCTGCCCCGGGGTTGCCTAATCCAATAATGGCTGTTACCTGGCTCATCTTCCCACCTCATAAAATATCCAGAAGACCAAAATTATCCATAAGACATGGTTGACGCCGTGCCAGCGACGGGCCTAAAAAAAATCAAGCGCCGAGGCGCTTGATTCTAACATCGTGTCAGCATCACGAGGGCCATGCAGGCATGGCCCCAATAGAGTGCTTAACGGGGTACTTACTCGGCGCTGGTGTCTTCTTCGCCTTCGCTTTCACCGTCTTCGTCTTCTTCAGCACGCACTTTTACTTTAGTGATGCTAAGTACCGCATTGTCATGCTCTTCGCCGTGGGACAGGTCAACTGAGGTGACGCCGGCCGGTAGGGTAAGGTCAGACAGGTGCAGTGTCGTGCCAAGCTCAACGGCAGCGATGTCAACTTCGATAAAGTCAGGCAGGTCTTTCGGCAAGCAACTGATCGAAATTTCGTTGGCCAGTACGTGCAGTTCGCCGCCTTGGTCTTTGATACCGACACACTTCTCTTCGCCCGTCACGTGCAGTGGCACGTTGATGGTGATTTCGTGAGTCGCATCAACGCGCAGGAAGTCGGCGTGAGTCAGCAGCGGCTTGAAAGGGTGACGCTGCAGGTCACGAACAACGACTTGCTCTTCTTTGCCTTCGATCATCAGTTTGATGACGGAAGAGAAGAAAGACTCATCTTCAATCGCTTTGTAGAAAGCGGTTTTTTCAACAGCGATGGACTGCGCGCCTTTTTCGCCACCGTATACAACGGCCGGCACTTGCTGGTTCGCACGACGCAGGCGGCGGCTCGCACCTTTCCCCAGGTCGTTACGAACGCTGGCTTTCAGGATAAAATCAGACATGGAATTGCCTCTTAGTTTAAGTAAGGAAGACGCCGCCGACCGCGACCAGACGACGACGTTTCCGTGGCCCCAAAAGGGGGCTGTATCGTCAGCAGATTAGTGGAACATCGCGCTGACAGATTCTTCGTTGCTGACCCGGCGAATCGCTTCCGCGATCAGGCCAGCAACGCTCAACTGGCGAATTTTGCCGCTACGACGAGCAACGTCAGATAGCGGGATGGTGTCGGTCACCACCACTTCATCCAGTACGGAGTTGGTAATATTATCGACCGCAGGGCCGGACAGGATCGGGTGTGTTGCATAGGCCACCACGCGCTTGGCGCCGTGATCTTTTAACGCTTCACCGGCTTTACACAGTGTGCCTGCGGTGTCGATCATGTCGTCGACTACGACACAGGTGCGGCCCTCTATCTCGCCGATGATATGCATCACCTGGGCCTGGTTAGCCTGGGGGCGACGCTTATCGATAATGGCGAGATCGGCGTTCAGCTGTTTGGCGATGGCACGGGCGCGAACAACGCCGCCCACGTCAGGGGAAACAACGACAAGGTCGCTGTAATTCTGACGCTCGATATCATCCAGCAGAATGGGGGAGCCGTAGACGTTGTCCACAGGGACATCAAAGAAGCCCTGGATCTGATCGGCGTGTAGATCCATGGTCATCACGCGGTCAACGCCTGCTTTAACCATCATGTCCGCGACTACTTTGGCGGAAATTGGTACCCGTGCGGAGCGCACGCGGCGATCCTGGCGAGCATAACCAAAGTAGGGAAGTACTGCCGTGATGCGAGTTGCCGAGGCGCGACGCAGGGCGTCGACCATCAGAATCAACTCCATCAAGTTGTCATTCGTCGGTGCACAGGTGGATTGCAGGATGAAAACATCCTTACCGCGCACGTTCTCATTGATCTCGACTGCGATTTCGCCGTCGCTGAATTGACCCACCGTAGCGTTACCCATACGGCTGTCTAAGCTCTCGGCAATTTTTTGAGCGAGTGCGGGATTGGCATTCCCGGCGAAAACCATCAATTTTGACACGCGCAGCCACCTTTGCAGTGTTGGGGATCAGGGGAGAAAACGCAGATCATACTTAGGCCATAGCTGAAAATTAAATTGGCTGGGGTACCAGGATTCGAACCTGGGAATGCCGATACCAAAAACCGGTGCCTTACCACTTGGCGATACCCCAACAATGGCCCTTCGTTAGCCGGGCGCTTTCAACTGCCCAGAGCGGGCTTTTACTAACAATAGCCCAGAGCATCATGTAGAGGAGAGGTGTTGAGTCCGCGTGCTACCCATGTCGACCAATGTTGTTCCGCTAAATGCGCGATTGCTTGTGCCGATTGCTGTGTATCAAAAGCAGCAAACAGACAAGCCCCCGTGCCGGTCAACCGACTAGGTGCATGCTGTGCAAGCCAGTTCAGGGCTTCCGCGATTGGCGGATAGCGTTCCTTTACCACGGCTTCACAGTCGTTGCGCCACTCCGGCGCTCCCCCCTGCAGTGCGCGCGCCATAGTAATGGGGTCGCTGTCACGTGTCAATTGCGGGTCTTGGAAGACGACCTGGGTAGACACGCTAATACCGGGGTGAATAATCACGAACCATGGGGTATCGAGCGTTACTGGGGTGAGCCGCTCGCCAACCCCTTCGGCCCAGGCGCTGTGGCCATGTACGAATACAGGCACGTCGGCCCCTAGCTGAAGCCCCAGCCGAGCTAGTTCGACTAACGGTAGGTTGAGCTCCCAGAGGTGGTTAAGCCCCACTAACGCTGTGGCTGCGTTGGAGCTGCCACCCCCTAAACCGCCTCCCATTGGCAACTGCTTATCGATCGTAAGCGTAGCGCCTAGTGCAGTGCCGCTATGCTGTTGCAATAACCGTGCGGCGCGTACGACCAAATTGTCATCGTGGCTAACGCCGCTAACCTCAGTGGTTAACTGAATTTTCCCGTCATCACGGGGGGCCAGCGTAAGGTGGTCGCATAGGTCGATAAACTGAAATAGCGTTTGCAGTGCGTGGTAGCCGTCTTTACGACGGCCCACTATATGCAGCATGCGGTTGAGCTTAGCCGGCGCGGTAAGCGTTAGTGGCGCGTTCATTGAAACGGTTACCCTTACTCTTCGCTGGCTTGCCACTGGTTGACGACCAGCGTAATACGTACATCATCGTAGTGCATGACCATGCGTCGTGGCAGCCATAAATCGTCGACTCTCTCCCAGTCGCGGTAGTCGATTTCCCAGCCGTCTTGGGCAATATGGCTCGGGAAGCCCAGTTCGTCGGTTTCTAGCTGATAGCTGCCGGTATTGTCATTATCAGGATCGCCGGGTAGGCCGCGCACCCAGTTGGGCATAGCGGTGACGGGGAGCGACCAGCCCAACTGCTCTTCCATAAGCGCTTCTGGGGTTTCTGCCTCAAAACGGCCGTCGCTATTGGAGAGGGAGAAGCGCCCCTCGCGACCCTCGAGCACGTTCCTCCCGCCGCCAAAGGGGCCACTGATCAGCATGCGGAAATAGTAGGGGGTTTGATTCCAATCCAAGTTGGCGCTGACATTCTCTTCTGGAGTGCGCAATCCCGCTTTGCCTATTAGCGTCCAGGTATCAAATGCCTCTACCTCGGCCTGCTGGCGTTCCCACTGACCTGCCTGGCGGCCGCTGTCATCCATGGGCGCCTGAGAGGCGCACCCGGCGAGCAAGAGTAGCGCGAAACCGGCAAGCCAGAGGCGCGGAGACTGGCGTGATAATGGCCAGCGTGGCGAAGGGGACGTCAGTGTCAACATAAACAGGCTCCATGTCAGATGAGTACGGCGCAAGAGTAACATGATTGATGCGCCGCATTAGGGGGTTCGCAGGGTTAGGGTGCCTCTGGCGGCGTTAGTTCAGGGCTTATTTAGGGGCTTAGCTCAGGGTAACGCTCAAGTAGCCCGTCGATCAGCGGATGCTGGTTCGTCCGCTGCATGATTTGCTGGATCAACTGGCGTGCCTCTTCATCGCGCCCCAGCGCTTTTAGTACTTCAGCTAGATGCGCAGCGACCTCCTGGTCAGGCAGCTGTGCGTAGGCGCTCTCAAGCCAGGGCAGCGCTTCTTCAGGTTTGCCAAGGCGGAAGTAGACCCAGCCCATGCTATCGAGCACGGCAGGATTGTCAGGGTCGGCCTCGTAGGCACGCTCAATCAGCTCAAACGCCTCTTGTAAGCGCCCAGGCAAGTTAAGGTCGGCCAGTGTGTAGCCCAGCGCATTGAGCGCTTCGGCATTGTCTGGGTCGGTGCGCAGTATCTGACGTAAATCCTGCTCCATGCCCGCAATGTTGCCTGCTTCCCAGCGCCGCATGGCACGCATATAAAGCAGCGATGCGTCATCAGGCGTGCGGCTAATTTCACGGTCTAATAGCGCGTCAGCGTCCGCAGGCTGATTTATTTCGTCCAGCAACTGGACTTCGAGCATTACCAGTTCGGTAAAGTAATTGTCGAAGCGCATACGCTCAATGCGCAGGAAGGCCCGAGCATCCAGCAGGCGATCCTCCTCAATTAGCATCTGCGCCGCCGCCGCACGAGCGGGCAAAAATTCACTGCCCTCGCTGACTTGGCGATAATAGAGCAGCGCATTATCGGTATCGCCTTGCTCTTGAGTGATGGCGCCGAGCAGGTAATAGGCTAAATCTGGCACCTCGGGTTGGCCGATTAGCGGTTGCAGCAAGCGTTGTGCGGGTTCGGGGTGCCCCTCCTCAAGATAGAGTTGTGCTAGCGATAAGCGCAGATCTTCATTGCCAGCATGGCTCTCTAGGAGAGCGTTGGTTTGCACTTCAGCCGCGCTAATGTTGTTAAGGCGAATTTCTGCCTGAGCCAGTAGCAGGATAAATCGTACATCGTCAGGTGCGAGTTCAAGGCCCTGCTGGGCAGCGCGCTGAGCGGCAGGATAATCCTCAACCTCTAGAGCTAAGCGCGCTTTTACTAGCCATAACGCAGCGGATTCCGGGTCTAGCAGCTCGACTTGATCAAGTCGTTGCTGGGCAAGTGCGGTATCGCCAAGAGCCGCCTCAATCAGTGCCGTACCCAGTAATACGTCGCTGTGGTGGGGCAGTTGGTCAGCGTTAGGGCGGGCTAAATGCGCACGCAACTGCTGGGCGATCAGCGTTAATGGTGCCTCTTCGGCCACGGCGATCTCAGCAAAGGCGGTGACATCGCCGTGGCCGCCAGCTTCAACAATAGCAATGCGCTGTTCAAGGCTGTCGAGCCAATCGCCGCGCTGTAGCGAAAAGGCCGCTAGCAGACGATTGGGTGCTTCTGCCTGGGGGGCAAGCTCTCGCCAGCGAAGCGCGGAAGCCTCTATTAGTGAGGCTTCATTGCCAAAGCGGGCTGCGAAGGTGGCACGTTCGGCAAGCGCTGGCTCGCGATAGCGCTTAGCCGCTTCCAGGTAGCCCTGGCTTGCGTAGCGGTAGTCGCCACGCTGGCCAGCAAGCTCGGCGCCGAGCAGCGTGCTTAGCCCAGCGGCATCCAAGCCACGGGTGATCGGCGGCGCATTGCGCATCGGATCGTCGGCCCAGGTGCCGAGGGGGCCATCTTGTGGGCTAGGCGTAGATTGGCAGCCGCTCAGCAGCAGAGCAGCAGAGGCAGCCACGGGTAGTAGTATCGAATGCCGTAACATAGAGCTCACTAATGAGAAGCCTGAACAGGTAGAGCCCATTAATACAGGGCCCGATAATGGAAAGCGAGGTCGCATGCGTCTCTCTATCAAGTGGCCGAATACCCAGCATAGCGGCTTGCCTGCCTGCGGCAAAGTGGTGTGGGCCAGATGATAGCCTGCTGTGATAGAATGTTCCTCCTTGAAAAAGTGGTCAGCAAACTTTATGCCTATTAATGACAGGTTTTTGTAGGCAGCGCTCGAACCACGCTTAAGACTTGTTTTAGCAAGCCCTAATTGACGGTGCAGCCGCTTATCATAACGGCGGCTGACAAAAAGTCCGACACACTAGCGAAGACGCATAACGCATGACGCTTCTTGCCCTGGGAATAAATCATCGTACCGCCAGCGTGGCCGTGCGTGAGCAGGTGGCTTTTACGCCGACGCAGCTTGAAACCGCGTTGGCTGAATTGCGTAACCTGCCACAAATCAGTGAAGCGGCGGTGCTCTCTACCTGCAACCGCACGGAGCTTTACTGTGTCACGGATGCGGCTGGCGAGCAGGCGGTACTCAATTGGCTCGGACGTTTTCATAACTTACACGTCGATGAGCTAACTCGCTGTGCCTATCACTATTTAGACAACGATGCGGCGCGCCATTTAATGCGCGTAGCGGTTGGCCTGGATTCTATGGTGCTGGGCGAGCCGCAGATTCTGGGCCAGTTGAAGGACGCCTATCAGCAGGCGCGCCAATCCAAGGGCTTGGGCGGCGAGCTTGAGCGCTTGTTCCAGCACACCTTCGCAGTGGCCAAACAGGTGCGCACCGAAACCGGCATCGGTAAAAATCCCGTTTCAGTGGCTTACGCCGCCGTCAGCATGGCCAGCCGCATTTTTGATGATTTTAGCCGTTCACGGGCGTTGCTAATAGGCGCCGGTGAAACCATCGAATTAGTTGCGCGCCATTTGCATGAAGCGGGCGTTCGCCAGCTTACCGTCGCCAACCGCACCCGTGAACGTGCTGAACTGGTGGCAGGCCCCTTAGGGGGAACGGCGATTACCCTGCAAGAGATTCCTGACGCGCTCGAACATGCCGATATTGTGATCTCTTCCACTGCCTCCCCGCTACCCATACTTGGCAAAGGTATGGTCGAGCGCGCGCTCAAAAAACGCCGCCATCGCCCGGTATTTATGGTCGATATCGCGGTGCCTCGGGATATTGAGCCTGAAGTGGGCGAGCTAGCGGATGTGTTCCTCTACACCGTGGACGACTTGGAAGAGGTAATCCAGGAAAATCGTCGTCACCGCCAGGTTGCCGCTGATCAAGCCGAGTCGTTGATTGAACACGGAGTGGGTAGTTGGCAGCATGAGCGACGTATTCGTAACGGCGGCGAGTTGATTCGCGACTACCGCCAGCATGGCGAAGCGCTGCGCGATCTTTCCCGTGACCAGGCGCTGGAGCGGCTGGCACGGGGTGAGGATCCCGCTAAGGTCATTGAGCGCTTGGCCCATCAGTTGACTAACCGTTTGCTCCACCAGCCCACCCAGGCCATACGCGATGCGGCCTCTGAGGAGCACCACGACTTGCTGAATGCCGCCCCGCGCCTGCTGTTGCCCGCAAAACCCGCATTCGAGACCACGCCTGCGCCCACGGTTAACCGCCAGAAGGATGATACGCCCGCATGAAAGAGACTCTGCGCCAACGCTTAGACAGCTTTACCGAACGCTTTGAAGAGCTGGCGATGCTGCTGTCGGATCCCGACGTGATCAATAACCAGCAGCGCTTTCGCGACTACTCACGTGAATATGCCGAGTTAGAAGAGCTGGTGGCGGCCTGGCAGCGCTATCGTGATATTGAAACCAATATGCACGAAGCCGAGCAGCTTAGCCGCGATAGCGACGCTGACATGCGCGAGCTGGCAGAGATGGAGTTAAGCGAAGGGCGGGAACGGTTAGCCGAGCTGGATCTCGAGCTGAAGCGCCTGCTGGTGCCTAAAGATCCCGATGACGGCCGTGGGGTGTTTCTGGAAGTGCGCGCCGGTACCGGCGGCGACGAGGCGGCTATTTTTGCCGGTGACCTGTTTCGCATGTACTCACGCTACGCCGAAAAACGTGGTTGGCGGGTCGAGGTGGTGAGCGCCAGTCACGGCGAGCAGGGTGGCTACAAAGAGATCATTTCCCGTGTCAAAGGCGATGGTGTTTACGCCCAGCTAAAGTTTGAATCCGGCGCCCACCGGGTACAGCGCGTCCCCGCGACCGAATCCCAGGGCCGCATTCACACCTCTGCTTGCACCGTCGCAGTGATGCCTGAAGTCGATGACGTGGGCGATATCGATATCAACCCTTCGGATCTGCGTGTGGACACTTATCGCTCCAGCGGTGCCGGTGGTCAGCACGTTAACACCACGGACTCTGCGATCCGCATTACTCACCTGCCCACCGGCGTGGTGGTGGAGTGTCAGGAAGAGCGCAGCCAGCATAAAAACCGCGCCAAGGCGATGTCGCTACTGGCCGCGAAGTTGAAGCGTAACGCCGTCGATAGCCAGCGTCAGACGCAAGCGGATGCACGCCGTTCGCTAGTGGGTTCGGGGGATCGCAGTGAACGCATCCGCACCTATAATTTCCCCCAAGGGCGGATTACCGACCACCGCATTAATTTGACGCTTTATAAGCTCAATGAAGTGGTCAGCGGCGAGCAGTTGGATGACGTGATTAGCCCGCTGATTCACGAGTATCAAGCAGAGCAGCTTTCAGCCCTTCAGGACGTCTAATGACCCTTGATGCGCTGTTGAAACAGGCTGCCCAACGCTTGCAGGCGGCGGGTTCCAGCTCGCCGCGTATCGACGCTGAAGTGCTGTTATGCCACGTGCTCGGGCGTGATCGCACATGGCTCTACACCTGGGGAGATAAAATATGCCCCTTATGGGAGCAGGCCCGTTTCGATGCGCTAATCGCTGCGCGTGTCCAGGGCACGCCGGTTGCCTACCTTACCGGCGAGCGCGAATTTTGGGGGCTGCGCTTAGCCACCTCACCTGATACATTAATTCCCCGGCCCGATACTGAAACCCTGGTTGAGCTTGCGCTTAGCCGAGCGGCGCTGACCTCAGGCCGTCTGCTCGATCTTGGCACGGGCACTGGGGCCATCGCCCTGGCATTTGCCAGCGAGCAGCCCCACTGGCAAGTACTGGGCGTGGACCTACGCGTTGAGGCGGTGTCGTTGGCAACTCGTAATGCGCAGGCGTTGGGGCTCGCTAACGCTACGTTCTTACAGAGCGATTGGTTTGCCGCCTTGGACGCCTATACGGTAGCGGGTAACCAATTCGATATTATCGTCAGTAATCCTCCCTATATCGCTGGTGATGATCCTCATTTAGCCGAAGGAGATGTGCGTTTTGAACCACGCTCAGCGCTTGTCGCTGACGCCTGTGGCATGGCGGATTTGCTGCATTTGGTAAACTCCGCGCAGCGCTATCTAGCGGCTTCAGGTTGGTTGCTGCTTGAGCATGGCTATCAACAGGCCGAAATGGTGCGCGAGGCGCTTGGGAGCGCAGGCTATCAAAACGTTGAAAGTGTTCGTGACCTGGGAGGGCATGAACGGGTTACCCTAGGCCACCTTTAATAACTGCCTGATTCATCAGTATTGGATCCTGCCATGAAACCAAAAAATAGAACGCTGGACCGTATCGACCTTAAAATCCTGCGCAGCTTGCAGGAAAATGCACGTATTTCTTACGTCGATTTAGCCTCGGAAGTGGGCTTATCCACAACCCCTTGCCTAGAGCGTGTTAAGCGTTTGGAGAAAGCGGGTATTATTCGTGGTTACCAAGCCATTCTTGATCCGCGGGCTTTAAAAGCCAATTTATTAGTTTTTGTCGAGATTAGCTTAGAAACGCAATCGCCAGCGGTATTTGATGAGTTTCGCCGTGCCGTCGAGAAGCTACCGCAGATTCAGGAGTGCCACCTTGTCTCGGGACAGTTCGACTACATCTTGAAGTGCCGCATTCCCGAAATGGCGGCTTACCGTCAACTATTGGGCGATGTGGTGTTAACGCTGCCTGGCGTGAAAGAATCGAAAAGCTACGTGGTAATGGAAGAGGTAAAAGAGAGCTTCAATTTACACATTCCTGCCTTTGAGGAATTTGAGGATAAGTAAGCCGATGATGGATGACCAGGCGCTGCTGCGCTATAGCCGCCAGATTATGCTGCCCGAGGTGGATATCGAGGGCCAGGAGCGCCTCCAATCTGCCCATGCAGTGATTATTGGGGCTGGCGGTTTGGGCTCTCCGGCAGCGCTCTATTTAGCTGCTGCTGGGGTAGGGCGCATCACTATCGCCGATGCCGACCATGTGGAACTTTCCAATCTTCAACGTCAAATTGCCCACCAGCACGCCAGTATTGGTTTAAATAAGGCGCACTCTGCTCAGGCCAGCATGCAAGCGCTCAATCCCCACTGCCACGCTGTTGCGTTAGACCAACATGTCGAGGGCGAAC
The DNA here is from genome assembly GCF_020595105.1 of Halomonas sp. FeN2. NCBI lineage: Bacteria > Pseudomonadati > Pseudomonadota > Gammaproteobacteria > Oceanospirillales > Halomonadaceae > Halomonas > Halomonas sp. FeN2. The sequence continues at coordinate 916,160 of NZ_CP074200.1, read as the reverse complement.
CGCTTGAACGCTTAATCGCTTCGGCGGATGTGGTGCTGGACTGTACCGATCGTTTCTCAAGCCGCTATGCCGTGAATGCGGCGTCCCAAAACGCAGGTGTGCCGCTGGTATCGGGTGCGGCCATTCGCTTTTCAGGCCAGCTGGCAATTTTTGACCCCCGCAATACCGAGTGTCCCTGCTACGCCTGTCTCTATCCGCCCGACGAAAGTGGCGATGAAGCGCTAAGCTGCTCAGAAAGTGGCGTCATGGCGCCACTGGTGGGACTGATCGGCTGCTTTCAGGCGGTTGAAGCCTTTAAGCTGCTTAGTGGCGCAGGTTCTGCCCATCAGGGGCTCTCTACCTTTGATGGCTTAAGCGGCCAATGGCGGCACTTTCAAGTACCCCGCGATCCCGCTTGCCCTGTGTGCGCTCAGCGCCGTTGATGCTATTGGCAGCGCCTTAATCGTTAGCTTTTGCTTCTGTGGTGTCGTGCTCTGCGACGTTCGCACTCGTGGTTGAGCGCTTCTCGACGGTTGCTTTGGGCGAGGTTTTAGTCATGCTGCCGCTGGCATCGGCAAAGGCGTTTTTCAGTACTTCGTTGTCAGGATCCATATCGATACTGCCATGGAAAACGCTGCCATCTTCCAGTACCAGGCAAGGGGCAACAATAGTGCCTGAGACCTGGGCGCCCTTATGAATCGTTGCGCGGTGGTGTGCTACCAAGTTGCCGGTTACCTCACCTGATATATGCAGTGTGTGAGCAAATACATCGCCGTTGATATAGCCATTGGCACCCAGGGTAACGGTGTGCTGTTTGCAGGTGATAATGCCGCTTACGCGTCCCTCTACCGTCAAATCTTCATCGCTATTAATGTCTCCCTCTACTTGCGTGTGACCCCCGATTACGGAGAGGCTTGGGCGCGCACTGCTAGCCGGAGTGCCTGGCGTTGCCGATGAGCGTGTGTCAGGTGGTATTAGCGTCGCGGCCTTAGTTTCAGGGGGAGTATTCTTGGCTTTAAACATTGGTGACTCCAAGTAAATGACGCCAGAGCGCCTTTGAGGTGAGTGGTCGTGAGCATTAAATACCTTAATCGGCTTGTTACTGTCTCAAAGCCTGGAGTTAAGCCAAGTGAGTGGGCTTATTCACGCCGCCGCAATAAAGTGGAGGGAGTATAACGTTAGCTGGGGTAACCACATCTAAAGCGGCAGGAAGCGGTATGGGCATTCAAGTATGGTTTATTGTGCTGGGCGTTGGAGTAATGACGCTGATCGTATGGGATGGCAAGCGCCGTAAGCTAAAACAGCGCTCTTTAAACGCAGCAGGGAGACCACACCAAGCGCCTGCAGTGGATACCGTTCCCATCTTAGAACTCCCCTTTGAAGCAATGTCGCCACCTGAAGAAGCCTCCGCTGCGACGTCTCCCACCATCCAGGGCGTGTCTGGTGGCAGCCGGATTGGGTCAGCCACCCATATTTTAGGCAAGGTGATCGCCGATGAGCCTGTGCTCATTAAGGGGCGTTTGGAGGGGACGCTCATTGCGCCCAATCATCCTGTGTCTGTGACTGCTTCTGGCCACGTGGCGTCATACATTGAGGGGAGTTGTGTCGATATTGATGGGTACATGGTCGGTACGCTTAAAGCCAATACTAAGGCCACGCTGCTATCACGGGCACGCTTACAGGGGGTAGTCGAGGCTCCTCGCTTAGAGTGCACGGCGGGGGCTTGGCTCCAGGTAGACGTGGCGCAGGCGGCCAGCAGGCAAAGCGCTGCCATGGTGCCCTAAAGGCTGTTGGCATTCATTTATCATTCTCCATATTAGACCAACGTCTAAGTTTGCGCTGTGGCGCTTCATTTTGTTTTAGCTTGGCCGATATCTCATTGAATAAATTAAAAATATTAAGGAATTAACAGAATGAAGCACCTCTCTATTAAATGGAGTCTGACTGCTGCGTTAGCCCTGCTGGTGCTTATGATAGGCTTGATCAGTGGCCTCGGGTTTTATTCCAATCATAATAGCTCGCAGGCGCTTGAAGAACTGGCTGCCACCAACGTACGGCTCGTTAACTTAGCCAACCGTACACAGGTGCACGCACTTAGAGCGCAAACTTTTTTAGACCGCTCGGCAAGTTTCAGTACCCAAGGTAACCCAGACAAAGGGCAGGAAAGCCTTGTTATGGCCACAGAGGCGGTAGCTGAGGCCGAGGAGCGTTTTAATGAGTTTCGTGCTGTGCCAATCGATCCCGACGGCTCGCTGGCTCCCCACCGTGATGTAATTATCAGCGCTTACGATGCTTTTGTGACAGAAGGTATTTCTCCTCTACTAGAAGCCGCGCCTTTTCAAATTCAGCGCAGACAAGAAGAATTGGGGGCGTTAAGCGCCGAATTGGATCTGGCCATGAGTGGTTTTATCGCTTATACCGAGGAGCGTGGCGCTAGTGTCCTTCAACAAATCAATCGCTTGGCGACTATTATTGGTGCCATTGCTATTACCCTTTTAGTGATTTCACTCGTGGCAGTGGTGGTGATTCGGTGGGCAATGATGCGTAGCGTTGTCAGGCCCCTTCGACGTGCCAGTGAACATTTTGCACGGATTGCCGAGGGTGATCTGACAGGCCAGATTGAGGATCGTGGGCGCAACGAAATTGGCCAGTTGTTCAGTGGGCTTTCGGCTATGCAGGAGAAGTTAAAACAACTGGTGCTGGCGTTGAGAGGCAGTAGCGAGCGAGTTTTCAGCGGAGCGGGTGATATCTCCGCGGGAAGTCAGGATCTCTCGTCACGAACTGAGCAGCAGGCCTCCGCGCTTCAGCAAACCGCCTCCAGCATGGAGGAAATGTCGGCGACGGTAAGTAAAAACGCTGAAACGGCCCAAGAGGCTGATCAGCTTTCGGTTACAGCGTCGCAGTCGGCGGAGTCAGGTGGTGAAGAGGTGGAGCGCACGGTGCAACTTATGCGTGAGATTGCGGCCAGTGCGAGCCAAGTAAACGATATTATCGGCGTGATTGATTCTATTGCCTTCCAAACCAATATATTAGCACTCAATGCATCGGTTGAAGCTGCCCGCGCGGGTGAGCAGGGCCGTGGCTTTGCCGTGGTGGCCAGCGAGGTTCGCTTGTTAGCGACGCGAAGTGCTGATTCAGCCAAGGAAATTCGTAGCCTGATCGAGCAGACCACCACGAAAATTAACGGTGGTGCTGAACAAGCGGAGCGCAGTGGGCAGACGATTCATCAGACCGTGGATGCGATTCGCCAAGTCACTACTCTGATGGGTGAAATTTCGACCGCGACGCGGGAGCAAAATAGTGGCATTGAGCAGATTAATGCTGCCCTTACCGAAATGGACTCGGTCACTCAGCAAAATGCTTCACTAGTGCAGCAGACCAGCACGGCCGCGAGCTCGTTAGAGGGGCAGGCCCGTGAGCTGGCCGACTTGATGGCTACCTTCCGCATTGATGAGAGCGCTGCCAGTGCTGCTGCGCTGACGCATAAGGGGGCTACTCAGCAGCAACAGGCTCAGCACCAAGTCGGCGGCCATGTTGAGCCAGCGCCACGCCAGCAGGCGACGCAAAGTAAAAAAGAGGCTGTCGATGAGTGGGATGAATTCTAAGTTTTAATCAACTAAAAGCCGGCGATGATAAGCGCACTTATCGTCGGCGGCTTTTTTACGCCTGGCTTTTACCGCTTATGTACGGGCGGAAACGCGCAGGCGCACATAATCTGCTGTCCAGTTTCCTTGCTCATCACGAAGGCTGTGGCCGAGCAGCGTCAAGGTGTTCTCAAGCACGGCATCGCGCACATCCTCGTCAAGCCCATGTAGAAACGGACTGGCAAACGTCTCAAGCCATCCAATCATGCCGGTTGGCAGCGGAGTAGGGCGTGGGATCAACTCAATGCTTTCTACTTTGAAGCCGACGGTTTCCAGCAGGTGGCCATATTCATGGGGCGTCGGGAAGTACCACGGATGCCGACCGCGGGCGCTAATGCCCCGAAACTGTAGGGCGGCAATCAGTGCGGTACAAATAGCGGCGACATTGCCATGACCACCGAACTCGGCTACAAAACGCCCTCCTGGCTTCAATGCACGCTTAACGCCCGCTAGTACTGCCTGGGGGTCTAGCATCCAGTGCAGCGCCGCGTTGCTAAATACCGCATCAAACTCATGGTCGAAAGGCAGTTGGTGTCCATCAACTACGCGGGCGGTAATGCCCCGTTGTCGGGCGGCATTTACCATCTCTTCTGAAGCATCTACACCTAGAACGTTAGCGCCCAGTTGCATAAGGCGCTCTGTCAAAGAGCCGTCGCCGCAGCCAAGATCCAAAATACGTTCGCCGGGTTGAGGCGCTAACAGCTTGACCACTTCGCTGCCTAGCTTAGGTACAAAATTAGCATTCTGGGCGTAGTCGCTGGCATTCCACTCTTGCCCGGGTGCATTCTGGGGGGTATTGGTCATATCGGCTTCCTGGCGTCGTTATTATTCCATCAAGTTTCAATTATCAGCATATAGCCTTATCAGTATAGCTTGCTGATGCCTAACTTATTAGATAGACAATGAAAATCTAATAGATGCATCTCCATCGCGACCTCTTTGATAACTTAGCTATCGGCCTTGAGACGCAACTTTTGATAGCGTTCTAGCAAAAAAACTAGAATGGACACTCTTTATTCGTTTGAAGGAGGCGTTAATGGGCCTAGCGATGCCCTGCTATAGGGTTAATTCTCCCGTTGGGGTAATTGCCGACACCCACGGGTTGCTGCGCGATGAGGCACTCTATCTGCTGGATGGGTGCGAACTCATTCTGCACTTGGGAGATGTAGGCAGTAAAGAAGCGGATAAAACGATTTTGCAGCGTTTGGAAGCACTAGCGCCGGTGCATTGCGTTCAAGGCAATATCGATACGGCGGCGTGGACGGAGAGCCTGCCGGTGCATCAAGACATCCTTGTGAACGAAAAACACCTGCACCTGGTTCACCGCTTAGAGGATTTCGACCCAAAGACTCCCTGTGCGGCGGTTCTGCATGGCCACTCCCATAAGCCCCGCAATGAACACATGGAGGGAAAGCTGCTCTTCAACCCAGGCGCGGCGGGAAAGCGCCGATTCAATCTGCCTATTACGCTAGGCAAACTATGGATAGATCATCACGGCTTGCGCGGCGCGATTATACATTTGCTGTAGGCAGTTTTAAGCCTATCAGACACCCCTATTATATTGTACAAATCTGTTACCCTGTTAGTTAGCTATTTTAGATAAGTGTTATCCAAATAAGCGAGGTTCCATGAACGACGTTATTAAGTTGCTGAAATCCCACCGTTCGATCCGTAAATTTAGCGACCGGCCGATCCCGAAAGAGTTGCTGCGGGAACTTATCCAAGCCGGGCAGGGGGCTGCGACCTCCAGCCATGTTCAGGCGTATACGGTTATTCATGTAAAAGACCAGGCGAACCGTGAGCAGATAGCAGAGCTGGCCGGTGGACAAGGTTATATTGCCACCTGTGCCGACTTTCTAGTTTTCTGTGCTGATATGAAGCGCCCCACGGAGGCTTCAGAGCGCACCGGTGCCAACGTTGTGCGGGGAATGACCGAGCAACTGTTGGTAGCAACAGTGGATACGGCGCTGATGGCGCAAAATGTGGCAGTGGCGGCTGAATCCGAAGGGTTGGGGATCTGCTATATCGGCGGTATTCGTAATAATCCCCAGGAAGTTAGCGACCTGCTACGCCTTCCCAAGCATGTGTACCCGGTGTTTGGTATGTGCCTTGGCTATCCGGAGCAAGAGCCTGAGGTGAAGCCGCGCTTACCCGTGGAGGCGGTTCTTAAAGAAGACTACTACACTGAAGACTGTGAGCAGGTAGAAGCCTTTGATACGACTATGCAGGCGTACTATCAGGCTCGTAGCAGCAGTAATAAAGACACTGACTGGTCCCGCAACCTCAAGCCTTTATTTGATAACAAGCTGCGCCCTCACATGCGCGATTTTTTAATCAAGCGCGGTTTTGAAATGAAATAAAGGGCGCTGCACACTATTTTTAATAGGATTTTTGGAAAAGAGAACGCTCAGTCGGTTGGTTGAGGTTCTCTTTTCCTCGCTTTCAGGAGCTTTACCGTATGCGCGTCTTTTCAAATCCCGTCGGTTCCGGCTCTCTATGGTTCGATAATCTCGCAACCGCAGACGGCACCCCCGTTGCCTACGATCCACAGGCCCGGGCTTTTGTGCCAATGCCCCCTTTTTGCATCAATCGCGACGTTATTGGCTGTAACTGGATTGCCCCTAAAGAGGGGGCTTTTTGCCGCGCTTGTGCTATGACAGCACTGGCGCCAGACCCTAGTCTTCCCAACGCTATTCCTAACTGGGCACAAACGGAAGCGGCTAAACGCTGGGTTCTGGATAACCTGGGCCGTTGGCACTGGTTTCGTCCGGAAGACCCAGGTGCGCCGCCGGTTTTCCATCTACTTGCCGAAGGCCCTACGCCTGTGCCGATGGGACACATTGAGGGTGTAGTGACCATCAGCGTAGCCGAGGTAGACCCCGTGCTGGTTACGACGCGTCGTGAAGCGTTAGAAGAGCCTTACCGTACGATGATTGGCCATATGCGCCACGAAATTTCGCACATGCTGTGGTGGCGGCTTAGCTTACGTGAGGATTTTATAAATGCCTTTCGAGAGATGTTTGGCGATGAGCGTCAGGATTACCAGGCCGCGCTTCAGCATCACTACCAAGATGGGCCGCCGCCTGATTGGAAAGAGCGCTATTTAACCACCTACGCTTCAGCTCACCCCCATGAAGATTGGGCCGAGACTGCCGCACATCTGCTGCATTTAACCGATATTGCCGACAGCTTTGCGGCATCAGATCTCACTTCGCCGGAGCTGCCTGGTCCACAGTGGGATCCGTACGCAGAGCCAGATGCCGAGCGTTTAATATACGTGGCTGCAGCGCTGACCGTCGGGGTCAACCACGTTAACCGCTCAATGGGGTTGCCGGATCTTTACCCCTTTGTGCTCTCAGAGACGGCCCGCCGTAAGCTGGCGTTTGTTCATGATTGGCTACGCCGCGGCGCGCAGGGTTTATGACCAGTCGCAAAGGTTGACACGGCAATAGTGAAGAATTGCCGTGACCATCTATACTGAGCTTCAAGGCTTTATTCGCAAGTAGATAACCAATAACAACTAACAATAAAATCGATGGCGACGCAGGCTATCGGTTAACCCGCATGGAGACTGCATATGACCCTTGATCGCGCTTACTACCTGCTAGCTACTTTCTACAGTTTAATAGTGATTATTGGGGTAATTGCTATATTGGCTGGAGGAGGAACGCTACTTGCTCCCATTCATTTGTTGTTGGGGGCGCTAGCGGTGATAGGGCTTTGGGGTTATATCCTCAAGCGCGGGTTTATGAATCCACGCATGTGGCGGCCCTTGGCCGGTGTGCTGGCGGTGGGCATTGTTGTTCAACTGTTCATTATGCTGACAACACCGCTTTCAAGCGTTTTATTAACATGGATGCTGACCAGTAGCATCTTTTCCGTCATGTTGGTCATTATGCTCTACCGTTATGGGAATCGAGACCAGCCTCTCTGGGCGTCTGATCAAGAACGCACAGCCGCTAGACAACTAGACGTTTTATTAAGCGATAACTCCCCCATAACGGCCATCAAACGTGACGGAAGTCGTGAGAATAGCGTAAAGGTATCTAAATCGGGCGAAGGGTATAAAGCAAGCGTGACACGGCGTTCACAAGAGGGCCAAGAGCGCTTCGAGGAGCGTTTCCAATATCCCGAAACGCTAGTGTTTTTCTTAGAGAAATTTACCAGCGTAACGGTTAATGATTTCAGTCATTCTGCCTCGTTGGATGATCGAGACAGTGCCAAGGCCACGGTATAGATAAAATATTCAAGTTATTAGTGAGGTGCTGACATCTTGAGCTAGCATTTCTTCTAGCTGGAAGGCCAATGTTTGTTGTATGTGCAGGTAGAGTGGTAGCAGTGCTTTCTTTAATCCACTCTCTGCTTGTTGCTTATTGATGTAGTAAGCACTTCTTCTACCATGGAAGTTGATTGTTTCGCCAACTTTGGTGAAGTGAAAGCCTGTCAGAGCGAGAAGTCGTGGTAAGCTAGGTTCCATCATTGCAAAAACTTGAATTTTACCTAGCTGCCTCCCTAAAGCATAGCCGGTGATAAATAGGCCTGTAGCGAGTAGTGGAAAGAGCTGCTTCTCTTCAGTAGAAAAAAAAGTATTATTTTGGCTGGTAGACGAGCTTTCTAAAGAAGTAGAGCTATCTTTAAGTCTTGTTCTGAAAAGGCGATTCACGGCCAGTCGTGAAATTTCATAGTAACTGCCTTGGTCAAGTTTGTCGGGGTGCAGCTCTGCGTGGGTGAGACTTTGGTTGCCGTAAGATTGTAATGGAAGCTGGTTAAGTGGATGAGGGCTGGAAGGCTGAGGTATAACCACTCGTACGCAGCCCGCTACTAGTCCTGTTCTCCGGTGTTCTATCAAACAGTGAATAGAGTTTTGGTCATAAACATCAAATTCGAGTTTTTTTATAGGGTCGCTAGCTTCTTCATATTGAAGCTCTTCGCAGTAAACATCATGCCTTAGACGATAAGCCAGTTGTTTCTCATGCTCATTTATGCAGAGTTTGAATTTGAACTCTTGTATGAATCTTGTAATAAATACAGCTGATGCTTCCTCGTTCTTCACTTGCAGTGGTAAAGAGCTCATGTGCTATCCCTATTTGATTCCAGAATTAAGTATAAACGGTATCTATTATTGAGAGCTAATTCCACTAAATGCTTCTGTTATTTTTATTGGCCTACCTAAATGAAACCCCTGACCATAAGTAATCCCATAGGCCTTAAGTATTGGCAATAGAGCTTCTTGATCAACGAATTCAGCAATGGTTTGCTTGCCAAAACCCTTAGCAATATCGGCAATAGCACGCACAATGACGCGGCTGTCAGGGCTAATTAGCATGCTGCGAATAAAAGAACCATCAATCTTAATATAGTCGACGGGCAACTGCCCAAGGTAGTGAAAACTACTGAAACCCACCCCAAAGTCATCCAATGCGGTACGGCAACCCAGGTCGCGTACTGCCTGTAGTACGCCGCGTGCGGTAGAAAAATCAGTAACCGCAGCTGTTTCCGTTACCTCCAATATGAGGTGATGGGGATCAGCGCCACTAGCCGTCAGCTCGTCTGCCAAGTATTGCTTCAAGCCCCCGTCGTGAAGAGATTGGCCCGAAAGGTTAACTGCCAGAGTGATACCCCGATCCTGCAATTGGCTAAGTGCCTTTAAACTATGCCGTAATACCCAGCGGTCGATTAAAATAATCTGCCCGCTCTGTTCGGCAATAGGAATAAAATGCGCGGGAGAAATTAGGCTTCCATCTACGTCGTGCATTCGCAGCAGTACCTCGTGGTGTTTTACGTCTTGGTCTTCCAGACGCATGATGGGCTGCACCATTAGCTCGAAGCTATCCTCTTCAAGCGCATTGCGTATGCGCTCAACCCAGTAAACTCGTTCTTGCAGCTCGTCTTTAGCATTTTCTGATTTGGAGAGTAGATGCCAGTGCTGGAGACCACTCTCTTTTGCTTTGTACATAGCCACATCAGCGCTAGCCATAAGGTCAGTAGGGGTATTGCCGTGGGTTGGAAACAGGGCAATACCAATACTGGCAGTTACCCGGTGCCGCCGCTCGCCGACAACGAAGCCGATGCCCTCTAACAGTTGGACTATATATTGCGCCGCACTGACTGCCTGATCGGCGTTGGTATCTTCTAATAGAAGGGAAAACTCGTCGCCACCCAGGCGGGCAATAACACCACGGCGGCCAAGGTTATGGAGGAGTGTGTCGGCAACTTCACTTAGTAATTTGTCGCCAACATGGTGCCCGCTCAGCTCATTCACCTCTTTGAACTGGTCTAAATCCAGCAGCAGTACCGCCCCTTTTTTCTTCGCTGGGTGTTCAAGGGCGATTTGTAGCGCATGCTGGAAATAGCGTCGGTTGTACAGTTCTGTTAACGGGTCGCGTTCAGCCAGCCAGGTTAACCGTGCTTCAGCAGCCTTGCGCTCGGTAATATCTAGCCCTACTGATATGCGTGATACTTTCCCCTCATTACCTGTCTGTAAAGGGGCATGATACCAAGCAATAGTATGAAGGCGGTGATCGGGCGTACGTAGGGTTTTTTCTTCTTGCTGGGGATAGGAAAACGTATTCAACGTGGCAGGGGCACCCGCCTCGAAGACATCAACAAAATGACGTCCAAGTAGCGAAGCCTCATTAAGCCCCAGCATCAACTGAGCATACTCATTGGCTAGGCTTATCCTTCCAGTGCAGTCTTGAGCAATTATAAACACCTGGGCTGTGTCCAACAGGCCACTGATGAAGTCCCGCTCTTTGGCTAGCTCTTCAATGCGCTCGGCTAGTTGGTCACCGCGTTCTTGTACTTCACTCTCTAACAGTTCGAGCTGGCGCGAAAGCTCGAGTGTGGTGCTCTCAAGCACATCTATCTCGTCGGGAATGCGGCGGCGGTGGTTGGGAATGGCGGAGTGTATGTCGCTAAACTTCCCGTCGGCCAAAGCAGGAAGCAGCCCGGCGACTCTACGTAGTCTAGCCATTGGGCCAAGCAGTATGACCAGTAGCAGTAGTTCAGCGGCAATCCAGCCGAGCATGCCGACGAACAGCAGCGTGCGAGTATCCTGATTAATTGCTTTAATTTGTTCGGTAATGTCTGATATCAGCAGGAAGTAACCGATATTGCTACGCTCGTTATCCTCTTCCATGCGCACTGCGCTGAGTTCTAAATGCCTGCCGTCATGTTCAAGACTTAATGGTGCTTCCATCAAGCGGCGAACAGGGGCAGTGTCTGCCGCTTGCTGCAACGGGACTAGGCTTTGTTCTTCGCTTGTGAGTGCGAGCAGTTGACCGTTCCATGCTGGCAACTGTCGTATTGTCGTTACCTGATTGTCTTCAGCGGGCCCGGTCACGAGTAGTGCGACTTCGCTGCCAGAGACTTCTTTAGCTTGCCGTGTGACGTCGGCTAACGAGCGGGACAGCACGACCATGCCAACACTTTCTCCGTCCACCAGAACCGGTACGGCAGCAAACTGCTGGCAGCTAGCTGAACAGCGAAGCGCTGAAAGTGGTCGTTCGGTGTCCATAACACGACTTACCCAGCTCAAGATGGGAAGCTGTGCTTGCGAATTTCCGGTTCCCCAGCTTCCCATGACTTTTCCGCGAGTATTGATGATTAAAATCTCATCAATCCCTGCCTCGAGCTGAAGAGCGGGCCACTGGGCGTCCAGCGCTTGCTCCACATCGGCTGTGCTGCCTGCTTGTAAAGGCAGTCCAAGGCTCGCAGAAGCGGCAGTCAAACCGGCTAACTGGCGTAAATTTTCCGATGAACGGAGTAGTGCTAAACGGATTTCTCGCTGCTGGCGTTCATGGTGCTGAGTGCGACTTTCCTGAAACTGACGGGTTAAGTTGTCGTGACCTAACCAGGTAAAAAGTGTTACCAGCGCCAACAGCAGGAGGCTACTTAACGCGATGACCCGCCAGGTTAGGCTAAGACGCTGAGGCGTTCGAAAAAGGGTGGGTGTTTTCATCGCGGTAACGTCCTAGCCAGGATCGGGGGAAACGTCAGAAGCGCAGCGATAGCTGGAATAACCACATATTCCATCTTCGGCTGGTCGCTGAAGAGTCTGGATTATCCTGAATGGGCAGCCAACCAGTGCCGTCCACATGGTGGTATTCGCCTGCCAACATTACTTGAGGGTGCGGTGTCCACTGAAGACCAAATGTTAGATCCTCCGCAAATTGGGTGTGTGCAGGCCCCAGCCCCTTAGCTTCAAAGTCTTTCCCTGAAGGATCATTTCGATTACTGATTAAACTGTCATAGCGTATTAGCCACTGCCAATTGTCGTAAAAGCGTCGAGTGTATTGCAAGTACCAGCTTTCACCTGTTGTATTGAAATTTAAAGAAGTTGGGTTGAAGTTTTTGAATCCTGATCGCCGTAATGCATACTCAGCAGTTATACTCCAAAGCTCTTGATTGTATTGGAGTGAAAATATCCAGGGCGTAAAGTAAAAATCTCCATCGTTCACACCTTGGTAGTGTGACTCTATTCGAGACTTCACATTAGCGTTGCTTACAGCTGCAACAATACGTCCTCCATCATGCTCATAGCGAACCTGTGCAATGGTGGATTGCTGAGGATTGAAAGAGCCTGCAATACGCTGTAGTTGAAGCGTTTGACTTAAATCATCACCAGCCTGAGGCTCGCCTAGACCAAGCTGGCCCCTTACTACTCCGCTATCCAACCGCTCTTCCAAATATAACGTTAGCCCATCCCCTGTAAGAGCCAAAGAACGCGTTCGGTCAAAATAGATAGACTGTGGTAGCAATATACTCGGACGGGTAAATGCCACGTCGCGGGTTTGGTTGTAAAAGCCAAAAGGGTTTTTAATTCGGCCTAGCTGAATACCAAGGGTACGCTCTTGGTTTGAAATCATTTGGTAATCAACTAGACCGTAATCCAGCTTAGGTTCAGCATCGCTGCTATTGCCTCCAGCTCGACGACTTAGCACCTGGGCAGCAACAAGCACATCCTGATGGGGACGTAAGGAGACGTTGAGGCCGATTTCGGTGAATTCGAAACTGCCTTCATCTTGGCTACTTTGACCAAAAAAGTTGTTATCGTCAGTAATCACTAGCGCTTGGCTAAGAAAACCATGTACCTGCAGAGTATCAAGGGCATGTTCGTCGCTTTGTGCGTTAGCAGCTAATCCCATTGCAACGGTGCCTAGCAAAGCGGCAATGGTTCGGCATTCATTCCATCGAAATGACTTGGACTCTATCATCCAGATACTCCCTTTCAAGATAGCCAATAGCACCGGGTGTCGTGGCAATGCGTTCGTGCATTTCGGTTTGGTCACTTACACGGTCGGGGGCTTGCCCTGTACCTGAGAAGACCATGCGATCCCAGGCTAGCTGAAGCTGATGCGGGTAAACCGCCAATTGCTCTTTGGCAAAACGAGCATGCACGGGGTGGCTATTACTCAAGACGAAAACCCTGACAGCTTGGCCATCCGGCCATGTGCGTTGGCGCATCGCAAAAATTGCGCGGGTGGTATCCCGATTCAGCCAGCGGGTAGTAACATCAGGATGAGCCACTAAATAAAGTGGTGCTTCCCGAGCGATGGCATTCGTTGCTGCGAAAGAGAGTCCCACCAGCAAAACAAGGGTGGTCACTGCCAGTAAGGCCAATCGCAATGGAGAACCGCTTATAACCGGTGATGGCATTGGTGATGGCTTACTGGTTGATTGATGAACGCCAGGTTCACGCACGATGCAGTTCTGCTCTGCACATTAAATGTGTATGAATTGATGACGTGTTCTCCCTCGCAGCACTAACGGAACTGTTTTTATATTCAGCTCTAATGGTATGACTGAAAGATACGCATCCAAAAACGACTGTGCCGTATCGATACGGCACATACCCAAACACTACATCAATTCAAGAAAAATAACAGGAAGTTATGTCAACGAATAGCGAGGATAAGTTATGACTATTCCATTACCGTATCCTTGTACCTAACAGCTAATCGCCTGTGGGAGACTACGCCGCCATCTACCTTAAAAGGATCAACCTTCATGTTCACTGGCCTAAGTGCATTTCCGCTAACCCCTATGAACGAGCAGCGCATCATGGAGCATGAATTTGCCCGTTTAGTTGCTCATTTAGCTGAGGCAGGGGTGGGCTCCATTGGTGTGTTGGGCTCGACCGGTAGCTATGCCTATTTAAGCCGTGATGAGCGCGCCCGTGTTGTCCAGCTTAGCGTTGAAAATGCAGTTAGTACGCCTGTTATTGTAGGTATTGGTGCGCTACGTACTCGTGATGTGCTGACTAACGCAGAGCGCGCTCAGCAAGCAGGCGCCAGCGGGGTGTTGCTAGCGCCGGTCTCCTATCAAAAGCTTACCGATGATGAGGTTTTCGACCTCTACGCTACAGTCTGCCAATCACTGAGTGTGCCGCTCTGCGTGTACGATAACCCTGGCACTACCCATTTTGAATTTAGCGATGAGTTGCATGGGCGAATCGCCCAGTTGCCCCAGGTACGCTCTATCAAAATCCCGCCGGTGAACAACGATATTGAACCTGCAAAGGAGCGGGTGGCTGGGTTACGCAAGCTGATCCCCGCTGATGTCACTATTGGCATCAGCGGGGATGCGGTAGCAGCCACCGGCCTAAATGCGGGATGTGATGCCTGGTACTCCGTTATCGGCGGGTTATACCCTAGAGCAGCGCTGGCGATAACCCGAGCTGCTCAGGCGGGGGACGTTCAGCAGGCCAAGGCACTTTCAGACGCCCTTGAACCGCTGTGGGTACTCTACCGTGAATACGGCGGTAGCCTGCGAGTGGCGGCTACCATTGCAGAAGTCACCGGCAAGGTGAGTCAGCCCTGCTTGCCCCAGCCGCTTAAAACGCTGCAAGCGGGCGATCGTAAAAGAGTAGAGCAGGTACTGGAGCAGCTTGGGCTTGAGTAGAGTTTAGTAACAAAAACGCCCGGCCAAAGCCGGGCGTAATAAGCACTTCAACGATGGTTACTCAACGAGCTTAAGCAAGCGATCTGGGTAATTTGTGAACAGGCCGTTTGCGCCCATTTCCATCAAACGCTCCATCTCATCGGCTTCATTGACGGTGTAAACGTGTACCGGCAGGCCATTTTCATTTGCTTGACGAATAAAGTTGGCATCAATGACTTCTTGGCCTTCGTAGATATAGTTAGTACCGATTCCCGACGCGTATTCCGCTACCGCCTGGAAGTCTTCATCATTAATCTCTGCTGGGCCCGGTGTCACACCAGTCCACTCCACTAAACGCGATTCGTCCTCTTCACTGGGGTAGTACCAAACGAGCTGGATGAGCGGAATGTCGTCGTTTAGTTCCTGCACCTTTAATAGGCTTTCCTGCTCGAAAGACTGCACTAACACGCGGCCACTCTCGACCATGTCATGTTCTTCCAGCGTTTTTACCAGGGCTTCTTCCAAGCCTGGGTTTAGCTGCGGTGACTTGGTTTCAATGTAGTAGCGAGCATTGTGACCGAAACGCTCGAAAAGCTCATCCAGCGTGAGGATCTGTGCCCCTGCAAAGTCCGCGTCTGCTTTATCAGCATTGGCTTCATTGAACCAAGTGCCGGTATCCAGCGCTTTCAGCTCTTCCAAGGTGAAGTCATTAATCTTGCCTTCACCATTGCTGGTGCGATCAATGGCGTCATCATGGAACACCACGACTTCACCGTCGGCAGTGATTTGGGCGTCCAGCTCTAAGTAGTCGACATTCCACTCATGGGCCAATTCATAGGCCGCCATGGTGCTTTCCGGCGCGTGGCCGCTGGCCCCGCGGTGGGCGATCACTTGAAATGACTCAAGATCTTTTAGCTGCTGCTCCAGTGGCGACATATCTGCTAGCGCAGTCGTGGTGGCAGCACCAGCGAAAAGACCCAGTGACATTGCGGCGAATAACGGATGACGTTGCATGAAAGTTCCTTAATTGAATGTTCGTTCAATAAGCCTACATGCCCTGAAGCGTTAAAGCCAAATGACAGAAATTGTTCAGTGTTTCATCAAGGGCCGATTAGGGCAGCAATTAAGCAAATACGCAGCGGGGCTATATAGCCACCCAAGAGCTAGGCACTCACGTTGAGACTCTTCACCAAAACCTGTGTTTCTTTTATGGAAGTCAAACGTACAAACTGAATATGCGAATAGAGGGGGTTAATCATATCGGCAAAGTAGCGTTTCCGGTTTTGCCGCCACGTTTTCAGTGACCATAGTAGAACCGAGTCACGGCTTAGAAACGTTTTGCGGAAGCTCTCGCGATTACCTGTACCCGGCCAGAGTTCCTCTTGGCTGATGATGCGTTTAACGGCACGAGTGAGTGCTTGGCTAAATACTCGCCAAAAGGGGTAATCGACCCACACCACCATATCCACATCATGCCACTTAATATGCCGAGTGCGATCAAAATTACCATCCAGTATCCACTCTTGTGGTGAGACTGCTAAAGCCTCTTCCAGCTCGGTGAAGAACACATCGTCCGGCGCTCCTTGCCAGTTAGCGCGCCAGAATAATTGATCAAGCTGAACGCATGGGGCGTTCAAAGCGTCTGCGAGCTGCTTTGCAAGGGTGCTCTTGCCGCTGCCACTCGTGCCGACCACATTAATCTTCATGGGAGTTCTCTTTAGGTGGCGCGACATTTTAATGAGTGCTCAAAGGGGCATCAAGCGCACCATACGGTGTAAATGAGTACCTTGGCCATTTTTAGAATGGACGCCCTCTATTGCTCCCCTCACGGATAACGCTTTACAGCGGCGAGCTGTTCTCGCAGTGGCAGGGCGATATACTGATAGGAGCGCTGGTAAATAAAGAAGTGCGCCGGGTACGTTTATCAAACGATGGTAGCGAAGCCGACGATGTAGAAGGCCTGTTTGGTGAGCTAGATGAGCGTATAAGAGATGTGCGAGTAGGCCCAGAAGGCGAGGTGTATCTACTTACCGACAGCGCCGAGGGCAGGCTGCTTCGAGTGGTGCCAGCAGGATAGTCGATGACCCTAAGTGCTATTGTCGAGTTGGATACGCCATCTAGAAAGGAAAAGCCCATGATTCATACAGAGCATCACCGATCTCACCGTACCGGTTGGCTGCGAGCCGCAGTGATGGGCGCGAATGACGGTATAGTCTCGACCAGTAGTCTGATACTGGGCGTTGCCGCGGCTAATACCACTCAAGGCGATATTATGCTGGCAGGTATTGCAGGCTTGGTGGCTGGCGCTATGTCGATGGCCGCGGGGGAGTATGTCTCGGTAAGCTCGCAATCGGATACTGAAAATGCTGATCTCGACATCGAGCGCCAAGCATTGGCGGAGCACTATGAACTAGAGCAGGAAGAGCTCGCCGCTATCTATGAAACGCGCGGCTTGGCACCCGAATTGGCACGACAAGTCGCCGAACAATTAATGGCCAACGACGCCCTAGGCGCCCATGCGCGAGACGAGATTGGCATCACCGACCTCAGTCAAGCGCACCCCCTGCAAGCAGCCCTCTCTTCAGCCGCGACGTTCACCATCGGCGCTCTTTTGCCGCTACTGGTCGCTTGGTGGGCGCCTTCCGCGCTGCTTATTCCTCTGGTCGCGTTGTTCTCACTGCTCTTTTTGGCCTTGCTGGGCGCTATAGCTGCCCGAGTGGGTGGAGCACCCATCCTAAAAGCTGCGGCAAGAGTGATGTTTTGGGGCGCTCTTGCGATGGCCTTAACCTCCGCCATCGGGCATGTGTTTGGAGTGATAGCTTAAAGGCAAAATGGCTGTCAGTGCCTGCACCTGGGGTTGAATTTCGCCTAAGTGCCTGCACTGAGAGAGGTGTAAGCAATTCACAAGGAGTCGTTATGACAACGTTAGTGATTGGCGCGAATGGACAGATTGGCAAGCAGTTTTGCGAACTGGCCCAAAAAGCGGGCACGCCTATCAAGGCAATGATTCGCAGTGAAGAGCAGGCAGCCTGGTTCAAAGAGCACGGCATTGATACCGTGGTCGCCGATTTAGAAGGTGAGTTTGAGCAGGCCTTTGACGGCTGTGACCAAGTGGTCTTCACGGCGGGATCAGGCCCCCACACCGGGCCGGATAAAACCCTGATGATTGACCTTTTCGGTGCTATTCGTACCGCCGATATCGCCAAGCAAAAAGGCCTCTCCCGCTACATCATGATTAGCGCCATGCGTGCAGAACAGCCGCTAGAGGCGCCCGAGAAAATGCGCCCCTATATGGCCGCGAAATTTGCCGCTGATGCTCACCTTCGCAACAGCGGCGTTCCCTACGTCATTCTCAAGCCTGGTCGTTTGACCGACGAAGCTGCTAGTCATCAGTTTGCCGATTCATTTGACGAAGCCGGTGACAACCAAATCTCTCGGGCTAATGTCGCTCACGCTCTGCTCCACACAGTGCAGACGTCCAGTTTGACGAATCAGGAGTACCTACTATTGGACGGTAAGCGTTCCATTGGTGAGATTATTCAGTAGGCAAGTTGCCGACACTTACGCATTAACCCCCTTCATGCCTTCCGGCGTATAGCGCTCACCGGTTACCGGAAGGTTGGCGGTGACGGTTTCCAACTGCTCTTGCTCATCAGCAGTCAGGGAGATGGACGCCGCTGCCGCATTCTCTTCAAGGTAGCGCAGCCGCTTGGTGCCGGGAATCGGCACAATGTTATCGCCTTTGGATAGCAGCCAAGCTAACGATAGCTGCGCCGGAGTGCAGCCTTTGAGCGCTGCCACTTCGCCGATCACGTCAGCGATGCGGCGGTTGGCACCCATGGCTTGTTCAGAAAAACGTGGCAGGTTAGGACGAAAATCGTCTTCGCCGAAATCGTTGGTATCCTGAAATCTTCCTGTCAAAAAGCCCCGGCCTAGAGGTGAATAAGGCACAAAGCCGATGCCGAGTTCTTCGCAGGTAGGTAACACGGTTTGTTCAACGTCCCGCGTCCACAACGAATACTCGGTTTGCACGGCGGTAACCGGGTACACGGCATGAGCACGGCGGAGGGTATCAGCGCTGACTTCGCAGAGGCCAATGTGGGCAATTTTTCCCTCTTTAACCAGTTGTACCAAGCCCTCCATTGTTTCTTCAATAGGTGTGGCCGGGTTAACGCGGTGAACGTAGTAGAGATCGATTTGCTCGACACCCAGTCGCTTTAGTGATGCTTCGCAGGCTTGCCGAGCATAATGGGCGCTGCTATCCAGACTACGCTGATACTCGCCGGGGTTGCGCACAATGCCAAACTTGGTGGCGATACGTACGTTGGGCTTATGGCTGGCAAGAAAACGGCCAATCAGCTCCTCGTTATGGTGGGGCCCGTACATATCTGCCGTGTCAAAAAAGTCGATTCCCAGCTCCACCGCTTGGGCCAATACCCGCAGCGACTCGCTATCGTCTCGGGGGCCGTAAAACTCGCTCATTCCCATGCAGCCTAAGCCAATGGCGGAAACGGTTAGGTCGGTTCCCAGTGTGCGTGCTTGCATGATGTCTCTCCTGCGTTTCTGGTTCTTAAGTGCTTCTTGAATTGGGAAGAGATAGCGTGGCACTATCCATTAATGAAAAAAATTAACGAGTTCGATAAGCCGTTTTCCGGTTTTGAAAATCAGATGCCTCGCGGGTGGGTCTGGGATGACACACGCACCTTTCTGGCGGTGGCCCGCCATGGCACTTTGAGTGGCGCGGCAGCGGAACTCCATCAGGGGATCGCAACGCTCTCCCGGCGTATCGAGCGGCTCGAAAAAGCCTTAAAGCTTCCGTTGTTCGTTCGTCAGCAGTCGGGCTATCAGCTTACCGAGGAGGGGGCAGGGCTAATCGAAAAAGCCGAGGCGCTGGAAGCCGCCGCAGCGGCGTTTACCAGTGGGGTTTCCCGTGCCACGCAGCTAAGCGGCAGAGTGCGCTTAGCCACGGCTGAAAACCTGGCCACGTCGTTGATTCTGCCCGCATTGCCACAATTCCATGCGCAATACCCTAGCATCAGGCTTGAGCTGGTGACCGATATCACTACCGTCAATCTGCACCGCCGCGACGCCGATGTAGCGCTTAGAATGGTCAAGCCCGAGCGGGGTAATGTCACCCTTCGGCGCCTTGGCACCCTGGGTTTCGGGCTTTACGCCAGCCCGGATTATGTAGCGCAGCGCGAGGCTCATCATGACGCGGGCGATTACGACACCGACACCTTTATCACCTGGGGAGAAATGCAAGCGCACCTGCCTGCCGCCCAGTGGGTTGAGCGCGTTCTGCAGGGGCGCGAGCCGGTGCTAACCACCACCTCGCTGGCGACCCAGCTAGCGGCGGCCAAAGCGGGGCTGGGGATAGCGGTATTGCCGCATTTTCTGGCGTTGGAGGCTGGGCTGGTGTGTATTGCTGCGGATATTGGCGTGGATCAGCCTATCTACTTGGTCATCCAAACGGATCTTACCCAGTCAGGTCGTACCCGGGCCGTGGCGGATTTTTTGGCTGAGTTGGTGGCCAATAACCGCGAGCGCTTGAATGGGTGAGTAGAGGGAAAAGATTGCATGTAAAAGTCTCGAAGCGCTCAGTGTGAGCTGAATGGGAACTTGGCTGCCTTGCGGATTGAGTAAAAAAGGAATAATTTATACTCATGAACGATTTTGAGTTCGATGAAGAGAAAAGTGCAGCCAATCGAGTAAAGCATGGAATCGATTTTCTGGATGCGCAGGCGCTTTGGAATGATCCTGATTTGCTGGAAATTCAGGCTAAATCCAATGATGAGCCACGTTTTCTTGTAGTAGGACTAATTGGCGTTAAACACTGGTCTGCTGTCATCACTTATAGAAATGAACGAATTCGACTCATTTCGGTAAGGCGTTCCCGGAAAAGAGAGGTGGAACTTTATGAAAGCTAATGACTTTGACAAAAAATTTGACCAAGGCTGTGAGGATATTGTCGATGACCTTGAACTGTCGACTGTTCGCCGTGTTAACCAGGAGCAAAAGCGAATCAATGTCGACTTTCCCGCTTGGGTGGTAGAGTCGCTTGATCGTGAGGCCGCTCGCATTGGCGTTACACGCCAATCTATTATCAAGGTCTGGCTAGTTGAGCGTTTGAAGGCAGAAGCAGCCGATAAGCCATCTAATAATCCATTGCCTCATTAACTATATTCGCCGCCCAGCTCCCGCTTAAGCCACTCCGCCAGCGGCTCGCTGCGGCGGCTATCGGCTTGGCTGGGCAACCACAGGCAGAGACGCGCAGGGGTTTGGATACTTCCCCAGGGGGCCGCCAGCCTGCCACTCCTCAGGTCGTCTTCCACCAATAGCCTCGGCGCGATGGCGATTCCCAGGCCCGCCACTGCCGCTTCCATCAAGTAGTAAAGGTGATCGAACCTCTGACCTTTGCTTAGCGCCTCTTCAAGCTGTGCCTGTTCAAGCCCTTGGGCAGTAGCCCACTGCGGCCACGCCTGGGGGCGGGAAGATGTATACAAGAGCTTATTGGCAAGGAGAGATCCGGGCTTGGTTGCATCGCACTTGGCCGCCAGTTGCGGGCTTGCTACCGCACATATCTGCTCCTCCATCAGCTCGAATACCTCAACACCTGCGGGCCAGGGCGGCTCGGAAAACGCCAGAGTGGCGCTGGCATCCGTTTGCGTGCCCGGCTGCTCGCTTTCACTCACCACCACCTGCAATTTCAGCTGGGGCAGCTCGCGGTGCAGACGATCCAGGCGGGGAATTAGCCAGCGGGCCAAAAGGCTGCCAGGGCAGGCCAGGGTGAAGGGCGCCTCTTCAACATCACGCTTGAGCGCTGCGCAACTATCCTTCAAGCGTGAGAACGCTTCACCCACACCACTCTGCAGTCGCTCCCCGTGCGAGGTCAGTACAATGCCGCGACCCGCTTTGGTAAAAAGTGCTACTCCAAAATGGTCATCCAAGCTCTTTAGCTGGCGGCTAACAGCGCCGTGGGTAACGCTTAGCTCATCGGCAGCGGCAGTCACGCTACCCAGCCGGGCGGTGGCTTCAAAGGCGCGCAGGGCGCTAAGCGGTGGCATGCTGTTTTGCATTAATACGTGACTCCAGCTCACATGTGGATGACATCTTATCGATTTTTATCCCGGCCTGCTTGCGCTACTTTCATTGCATTGTTTGATAACGCATTCAGAGGTCGTGATGAATCAACCTGTAGACGTATCCCAGAGCCTGCCCGATGCCAACGGTTTGTTTGGCAACTTTGGCGGCCGCTTTGTCGCCGAAACCCTGATGCCGCTGATTCTTGAGCTGCAAGACGAATACACCACCGCCAAGAACGACCCGGAGTTTCAGCGTCAGTTAGCCTACTTTCAGGGCGATTACGTGGGGCGGCCAAGCCCGCTCTACTTTGCCGAGCGGCTGACCGAGCACTTTGGCGGGGCGAGCATTTATCTCAAACGCGAAGAGCTGAACCACACCGGCGCGCACAAGATCAACAACTGCATCGGCCAGGTGTTGCTGGCCAAACAGATGGGCAAGAAGCGCATTATCGCGGAAACCGGTGCAGGCATGCACGGCGTTGCCACCGCTACCGTTGCTGCGCGCTTTGGTTTGCCCTGTGTCATCTACATGGGCGCAACCGACATCGAACGCCAGCAGACCAACGTGTTTCGCATGAAGCTACTGGGCGCAGAAATCGTCCCCGTCACTTCCGGCACCGGCACGCTCAAAGACGCCATGAACGAAGCGCTGCGCGACTGGGTCACCAACGTTGATGACACCTTCTACATTATCGGCACCGTGGCTGGGCCGCACCCGTATCCCGCCATGGTGCGAGACTTCCAAGCGGTGATTGGCCATGAAACCCGTAGCCAGATGTTTGAGAAACAGGGCCGCCTGCCGGATTCGCTGGTGGCCTGCGTGGGCGGCGGCTCTAACGCTATCGGGCTGTTTTACCCGTTCCTCGACGACCCAGACGTGAAGATGATTGGCGTGGAAGCGGGTGGCAAGGGCGTTAAAAGCGGCTTGCACGCGGCTAGCCTGAACGGCGGAACACCCGGCGTGCTGCACGGTAACCGCACCTATCTGCTGCAAAACGAAGATGGTCAGATTATCGACGCTCACTCGATTTCCGCCGGGCTGGACTACCCCGGTATCGGGCCAGAGCACGCATGGTTGCACGAGCAGGGGCGGGTCGAGTACGTCTCTGCCACTGACGACGAAGCGTTGGAAGCCTTCCAGGTTTGCTGCCGCCAGGAGGGCATTATTCCCGCCCTGGAGACCGCCCATGCCCTGGCGGAAGTGGCCAAGCGAGCCCCAAGCCTGCCACGTGAGCACTTGATGGTGGTCAACCTCAGCGGCCGGGGCGACAAAGATATGATGAGCGTGGCCCATCACCTTGGTGAAAAATTCGGGGTTAAACAGCTATGAGCGCGACACAGGAGAACGTCATGACCCATACCTCTCGTCTTGAACACTGCTTTGCTTCCCTCAAACAGCAAAACCGCCCGGCGCTGGTCAGCTACCTAACCGCCGGTGACCCTGATGCCGACACCTCCCGCCGCCTGCTGCATGGGCTGCCAGCAGCCGGGGTGGATATCATCGAACTCGGCATGCCGTTCAGCGACCCCATGGCCGATGGCCCAGCGATTCAAAAAGCCGCGCTGCGTGCCTTGAATAACGGCCAGACACAGGCCAAAACGCTGGAAATGGTGCGCCGCTTCCGTGAAGAAAACAGCACCACACCGATTGTGCTGATGGGCTACTACAATCCCATTTACTGCTACGGCGTCGAGCGTTTTCTAACGGATGCCGCCAAGGCCGGAGTAGATGGCCTAATTGTGGTAGACCTGCCGCCCGAGCACGACGAAGAACTTTGCCAGCCAGCGGCCCAACACGGCATTGATTTTATTCGTCTGGCCACGCCGACCACCGATGCCAAACGCCTGCCCAAGGTGCTGGCGAACGCCTCCGGGTTTATCTACTACGTTTCCGTTGCCGGTGTCACTGGTGGAAGTGCGCCCACACCAGAACGGTTGGAAGGCGCAGTAGCCGATCTTCGTGAACATACTGAACTGCCCATCGCCGTTGGTTTTGGCATCCGTACCGCCGAACAAGCCGCCACCATTGGCCGCTTCAGCGATGCAGTCGTCGTCGGCTCTGCACTCGTCGACTGTATCGAAAATGCCAACACGCCTGATGAGGCTGTGGAGCGTGTGCATGGCCTGGTAAGTGAACTGGCGGAAAGCGTCAGGGCGTGTCGGGAGGTGAGTGAGCCGCAAGTTTGCTGATCAGGGTATACGTCCCTTACTTACCGATTAACGCTGTTGTTGGGAAATGTATCGCCTCTGTTGGGTATCAAAGATTGAGCCAAGCCTTCGTGAGCAGCTAATCTAAGCACTTGGGCATACTGTCTAATGCTAATGAAGGGCTTTGCTGCGAGTCTAGAGAGGCGATTTTCATGAACCTGACCACGCTGCTGCTGTTTATTCCGGCCTGCTTCGCTCTCAATATGGCGCCGGGGCCTAACAATCTGCTGTCACTGACCAATGCCAAGCGCTATGGCGTTAGGGCCGCTTGTCTAGCAGGTATTGGGCGGCTGGCAGCCTTTGTTGGCATGATTACGCTGGCTGCTACCGGTTTGGCGACGCTGCTTTACACCTCTGAAAAGATTTTCCTGTTCATCAAGGTAATTGGTGGCCTCTATCTGTTATGGCTGGCGTATCAATTATGGGGTGCCGACAGCACTGAAAGTGTTGACGGAGATACCCAGCCCAAGAGCCTGTTTGAGCTGGCGCGACAAGAGTTCCTGCTTGCCGCCGGCAACCCAAAAGCCATCCTGATTTTTACCGCATTCCTGCCGCAGTTTGTGGAGCCCAGTGGCAATGTAGGGCAGCAATTTATAGTACTAGGTGCGCTGTTTTTGCTGCTGGAATGGGTAGCGATTGCCGGTTACGCCTATGCAGGCAGCTTTTTAAGCCACTGGTTTTCACGCCCCGCCATGCGGCGTTTATTCAACCGCAGCTGCGCAGGCTTATTGGCCAGCGCAGGAGTAGGGCTATTGCTTGCTAAAAAAGAGTGAGCAAGCTTTAACATGGGAGAGAGCTTTAACTCGCGACCTTCCCAGGCTGTGTATAAATGTTGCTAGAAGAGTTTTTGCAGCCCATGGATTACCCAGCGCGAGCTGGCGTCTGCGATTCATGTGCCTTACCAGCGAATTAATGAGCTGGTAAATAAAAAGCGTGGCGTTACCCCGAGCACTGCGCTCAGGCTGGCGCTTTTTTTTGGTGTTTCAGCGGATTTCTGGCTGAACTTACAAATGCGCTGGGATATTTACAAGGCAGAACAGCTTGAGCACGACGATATATCGAGTATTCAAGATGTGTCGCACTGGCAGAAGATGGCGTAAATACGCTTGATATAAAAATAGTAATTATCGATAGTTACGAGTCTAATCATTGCAGGCAGTAACCATTCAATATTTTATAAACAGAGAGAAACAATGGGAAAGCTCTTTTCACTAATCGTAGTAGTAGCGCTTGGCTACGCGGGTATTTACTTCTATTACGGCGTTGTCGTTGAGCGGGAAATCCAAGAACAGCTGGATGACCGCGGCCTTTCCGCTGTTAGCATCGATGACGTTGAGTATGATTTGCTGGCGCCTGTTAGCACCTCAGCGGAAATCGCTGTCACCGTCACTTATCGCGGCTCTCAAGCAACGTTGGATTTGGCAGTGCAGGGCCATCCCCTGTTTTCTGATGAAGTAACGGTCGAATTTGATGGCCTACAAGCACTACGGCTGGGCATCAGCTTCGGGCAGTAAGCGGTAACCACACGTGCTCAACGCCTATCGAAAGCGCCACAGCTACCAGCAATCCAGCCATTAGCCAATTGAAGCCCTTAATGATTGCAGGGCTTTTAATACGACTGCCTACGACGCTGCCAATCAGGATATAGCTACCGGGGGCGCCCGCGGCTAGCATCGCCAGTCCGAACGCCCAAACCACTAAGCTAAGCCCCTGAATGTCAGCGGCAGGAAACTGCAGTGTGGTGATGGGCAGGGTGGCCACAATGGCTTTGGGATTAAGCAACTGCATGACCAGCCCATCACGATAACTGACTAGCCGTGGGGCGTTGTCTGGCTCGCTTATATCAACACTTGAACGGGCGATTTTGCTTGCGAGATAAACAATATAACCGCAGCCCAAGGCACTCACCACGATCAGTGCTTCATCATCGATCCAGGCAGCACCCACCCAGCCCAATACTAATAAGTAAACCAGCATGGCGGTGCCTACACCGAGGCAAAACCCTACCGACTTTTTGGCTTGGCCATTGATACCAATATTCAGGCCAAGCAGATTCACAGGCCCAGGCGAATACATAGCGCCTAGGGCATAGGCGACAATTCCTAACATAGTTAAACCTCTTTTCTTAGGTGTTAGCGCGCGATATCACGCTGATACTGGTGGGGTGTCATGCCATAAATGCGCTTAAAGCGGCGATTGAAGTGGCTAAGGTCGGCAAATCCGAAGCGCAAAGCGACCTCGGTTAACGAGGCGCCAACATCCAGAGCAGAGCGGGCCGCATTGATTCGGCAATTGATCACATACTGATGCGGCGTGATGCCGTAATGCTGGCGAAACAGCCGCAAGAAATGGTACTTGGATAAGTGCGCCGCTTGGCTGATGTCATCAAGGGAGACATCTCTATCCAGATGGGCGTGGATATAATCTTTCGCCAATCCCAGCAGCGCATCGGGCCGAGTGGGCGCCTGGTTGGGCTGAGAAATCCCACCCAGATGCACTGTGCGCTCGATCATCTGATAAAGCGCGTTCTCCTGATCGATACAGCTACCGGTGTGAGAGGTGACCAAGCGCGCCAGTTCCAAAATGGCGTTGCGTAATTGGGCATCCTGAATCAGCGTGCTACGTGAACGAAAGCTAGCCGATTTTTCGTGACCCAGGACTTCCGCAAACTGCGCGTTAACCTGCTCAGGGTGTACATACACCATCAGGTAATCCAACGCATGCTCGCCGCCGGGTTCGCCATCGTGAACTTGTTCGGGATTAAACAAAATAACGTTGCCAGGAGGGCTGCGGTGAAACCGCCCGCCGCTGAAGAAATCCTGACGACCCGCCAGGGTGACACCGAAGGCATACTCCTCGTGGGCATGGCGGTCGTAGCTGAAATCCTCAATGGCCGCATGAAGCACCGTCAGTGTTGGCACATGCTGACTTTTGATAAATTGAAACCGGCTCGCGTTGCCCATGCCGCCCCCCCTCCTGATTAGTCACACCAACTCGAAACACAGCCCTAGATTATGCCGGTAGCTCCATGGATGCTTGTACATAATTGCTCATCAACTGTGCAATGATGGCCTATCGATAGTGAACACCACCAAGGGGCCGTCATGAAAAAGCTCTTTTCACTGATGATGGTGCTGGCGTTGGCTAGCTGCGCCGCCATGGAGCCGCATGTGGAGCGTGACGTCCAGCGCGACGTCGGACTGGCCATCCAGGAAGTCTACGAGCGGGCGCTGCCGACGCTGTCCGAGGACAAGCAGCGCCATTTTGCCCAGCGGCTCTACCGCCTGACGGGCGAGCAGCGCTGGCGGCCTCTCAATCATGCCTACGGCGAGCGTCTACTGACGCGACTCGAGGAGGACATCGTCGGCCTAGCCAAGCCCGGGTACGCGGCTGCCCGCAGCCGGGCGATCGTTGCCAACTACTCGCCGCGCACGGCCAAGCAGCGCGCCCGGCGCGCCATGCTGGGTGAGTGGGGGGAAATCGCCTTCGCCCGGGGGCTGCTGTTCCGGCTGATCCAGGCCGAGTACTTCGGCCTGCTGCCGACCATTGAGAACCACGAGCGGGCGCTGGGCTACCAGGCAGAGGTTGACTGGGCGGCCTTCTTGACCGACCCCGCGGTGATCGGGATCTATGCCGCTCAGGTGGCCAACCAAGCGTACTTCCTGCACCAGCTCGGCGTGATGGACCTGCGCCGGGAGGTAGAGGCAGCCTTCCGACGCCACTACCCGCCTGATCGAGTCGCCGAGCTCGACGACGCCGAGTACCATAACTGGCTATATGGCCTGACCCACTTCGTCATCGCTGACAGCCGATACTACCAGCGGAAGGTAGACCCGGAGGTGCACGCTTGGGTGCTGGAAGCGCTGGAGCGGGAGACGACCGGCATCATGGCCCGGGCCACGGCCGACATCCAAGCCGAGGTGGCATTGGCCTTCCTTCTTGCCGACCGCGAGGATCACCCGCTGGTGGGCCGGGTGCGTGAGGCGCTGGTGGCGGGGGTAGACCCGACCAGCGGCATCATCCCCTCGGCCACTGGGGAAAAGGGGCTGGCGGGTGGTGAACACCGCAACGTTCTGGCAATAATGGTGTTGCTCTGGCCGGGCCGCCTGCATCCCGGCCCCGACCTCTCGGACATGCTTGGCGAGCGCTCAGCCGAGTAACCATTGCTGGCCGGGCCTTGGTGAGGCGGACGTGTTAGAAAGTAGCCAGCAGGCCTATGCCCGATAGGAGGATTCGTGCACCAGTTAGCCGCCCAATGGATAGTGGGATTACTGAGAGACAGAAATATCCCTTTTCAAATCTGCGGAGGGCTCGCAGCAAAGGGGTATGGATCTAAACGAGCGTTGAACGATATTGACCTGTTCGTACCCGGCGAGCATTTTGCAGCGGTGGTGCAGGCTGGCCAAGCGAACATATCCAAGCCCGCCACGCACTACTGCGAAGAGGGCTGGGATTTAACCTATGTCCAGTTCAAGTATGGAGGCATTAAGGTGGAGGTTGGCAACGCCGACGGCGCGCAAATTTTTGATGCAGCCAGCCAGGCCTGGGTGCCGCTCAATATTGATTTTGCCCGCTATGAAACAGTCAATTTACTAGGCCTGGAGCTTCCTTTGATGTTCAAGGATGACTTGATCCGCTATAAGTCGGTGCTCTCAAGACCGGTCGATATCGACGATATTCGCGCCATAAGATATGCAACCTCCATTTCACCATCGCCCTCAAGCGACGGGCACAGTGCCGCCATCGATCACGTACTCCGTCCCCGTGATGGTGGCTGCCAGCGGTGATGCCAGAAATCCTATCAGGTTGGCCACTTCCGCAGGCTTCGATGGGCGGCCAATTGGGATGCCGCCCAGCGAATTCATGATGATCTGCTTGCCACCTGCGTAATCGGTGCCTGCCTCTTGGGCGATACGCTCGGCCAGCGCAACGGCGGCTTCCGTCTCAATCCAGCCCGGCGATACCCGAACCACACGCACCCCATTGGGTGACACTTCCTTGGACAAACTCTTGCTATAGGTGGATAGCGCCGCCTTGGCCGCCGCGTAAGCCGTGGTCGACTCGGGCAGGGGGAGTTCACGTTGAATGGAGGTCACGTGGATAATCACCCCATCGCCCTGGGCCAGCATGCCGGGCAGCAGGGCGCGATCCAGCCGTACGGCGGGAAACAGGTTGATGTCGAGCTCACGCTGCCACTCCTGCTCCCCAAGGGCAGCGAAGCCGCCACCGGGCGCTGATGAACCGCCCAGCACATGAACGATAATATCCACGCCACCCAAGCGTTCGTTGACCGCATCGGCCACCGTGGCACAGCCTTCGGCCGTCGTCAGGTCAGCGGTTACAAACAGCTCATCGGGCAGGTCGGCGGGGTGAGTACGGGCGGCGGTCAGTACCTGCGCGCCTTCTTCGCGAAAGAGTGACACCACGGCAGCGCCAACCCCTTTGCTACCACCGGTGACCAATACACGTCGCCCGTTCAAGTTCAGTTTCATTAGTGGATCTCCAATGACTGGATTTGCGACTCGGCAAGCTGGAAAGTGTGGTCAAGTTGCACCGGGCTGCCGGGGAAGTTGCCGGTCACAGTGGCGGTAACCACAATCGTGTTGCCTTGGTGGGAAACACTGACCGGCTCGACGCTATACTCAATGTTGGCACGGGTGGCGCGCAGCCAGGCTTGAATAGCGGTTCGCCCGCAGTGCGTTTCTCCCTCATCCAAAACACAGGCATCTTGGGTAAAGCAATCGCCAAGGTGGGTGTCATCCGCACCGTTGCTGATGCTGAAATAAGTGGTGATCGCGTCTGGCAGTGACAAGCTCATGATGATCATCTCTCGCAAGGTAATGTGAGAGAATATTCTGCCTAGACTTACGCGTTATCAAGAACGCACAAAAAGGTAAGTGGCTTACCAATGAGAAAGATTTATACGCCCACTACCGCCGCAAGCGATGTGGAAAATGTATTAAAAATGCTGGAAGGGCGTTGGAAGCTCATTATTCTCTTTCATCTCTTCGATGGAAAAGTGCAGCGCTACTCCGATTTCGAAAAACTCATCCCCGACATCTCCCAGAAAATGCTCGCCCAACAGCTGCGCCAACTGGAAGCGGATGGCATCGTGGCCCGAAAGGTCTACCCCCAGGTGCCGCCGAAAGTGGAATACCGCCTGACCGAATGGGGGCAAACGCTCTGCCCGGCGCTGGATGCCTTATTGAAATGGGCAGAGCAGAAGGATCACTTCAACGACCCTGCAGAGCAGAACAAACAAGACGATGCCGCCACCCAATGAGAGCCGCCTGATGCACTATCGCACCATGACCATCAACGATTACGAAGCCGCCATTGCCCTGTGGAGCGAAAGTGAAGGCGTGCGCCTGCGCGATGCCGATTCACGGGAAGGCATTGAGAAATACCTGCTGCGCAATCCCGGTCTGAGCTTCGTGGCAGAAGTCGAAGGAAAGCTGGTGGGAACGATCATGGCGGGCCACGATGGCAAACGCGGCTATGTTCAGCACTTGTCGGTGGCGGATTCCCATCGCCGGTTAGGTATCGCCACACGGCTGGTAAACCTTTGCCTGGAAGCACTCAAAAACGAAGGCATCCTGAAATCGCACCTGATGATCCTTCCCGAGAACGAAGCCGCCCAGACGTTTTGGGCAAGCCAGGGCTGGGCCTATCGATCCGATATTTTGCTTTACTCGTTTGTGAATGGGGATAACCACAACGTTTAACCAAGCTGAGTTTCTATCGCAGTCTTGTCGATCACCGACCAGACTTCCTGAATCTTATTATCGTGGAAGCGGTAAAACGCGTTCTCGCAAAACGTCACTTTTTTGCCGTCCACCGCAAGGCCGAGGAAGCTACCTTTGGGTGTGACATCGAATCGCAACCTGCACGCGACATGGGGTGAATCAATGGCCAAAAGCTCAATGTTGAAGTGAAGATCTGGTATCTGTTCATAATCGGCTTCCAGCATGGCGCGATAACCATCAAGCCCTAGGCGCCTGCTGTTGTGGTGGGCATCGTCATGCACGAACTGGTCAAGGTTCGTCCAATCCTGATTATTGAGGCAGGTGATGTAATCACGGTATGTCGCTTCCAGGTCACGTTTGTTCATCCTGGTTCTCCTTTCCTGGTTAGGCGTGAAGGCATTCGCCAAGGGGATATAGGCTCAGTATCATAAGCAGCCTAAACCAAACCACAGAAGTCATCATTCATGTCGTGCCCACCTTGCCCCCATTGCCAATCCGAATTCGTCTATCAGGATCAAAGCCTGTTCATCTGCCCCGAGTGCGCCCACGAATGGAACCCTTCTGAGGCTGAGGCAGAAGACACCGTGACGGTAAAAGATGCCCACGGCACGCTGTTAGCGGAAGGCGACAAGGTAACGATGATCAAAGACCTCAAGGTCAAAGGCAGCTCACTGGTACTCAAAGTGGGCACCAAAGCCGTTATCAAGCGGCTCGTGGACAGCAAGGATCACCAACTGGACTGCAAGGTCGACGGCGTCGGCGACATGATGGTGACCGCCCACTTTGTGAAGAAGGCCTGACTAAAATCTGAACTAACATGATAACCGTGCCGCCGATGACTGCTAGCCGACATTACCGATGGGTCATTCTGTTGATAGCCACCCTGGCTCAAGCAGCGGCATGCTTTTTCGTTCAAGGCATTGGGGCCATCAGTGTTTATATACAGGCAGATATGGCGCTCTCTGCATTACAGATTGGGGCGCTGGTCTCTGCTGCTCAACTGGTGCCTTTAGTCGGGCTGTTAGTTGCCGGGGAGT
Organism: Halomonas sp. FeN2; assembly: GCF_020595105.1. NCBI lineage: Bacteria > Pseudomonadati > Pseudomonadota > Gammaproteobacteria > Oceanospirillales > Halomonadaceae > Halomonas > Halomonas sp. FeN2. The sequence goes on along the minus strand of NZ_CP074200.1, from coordinate 884,583 downwards.
TGCTGGACAGGTTCAGTGAGCGTTTGGTGGTGGGGGTAGGCACCCTCGTCGTGGGCATCGCGCTTAGCGCGACCGTACTGGCTGAGAGTTACTGGGCCATGCTGCTGTTTTTGGTCATCGTAGGGGCGGGCTACAGTACCGCCCAACCCGGTGGCAGCAAATCGGTAGCCACTTGGTTTGATAAATCCCAGCGCGGCTTTGCCATGGGTATTCGTCAGGCTGGCTTGCCGTTGGGTGGGGCGCTGGCGGCGATCATACTGCCCACAGTTGCCATCACCTGGGGGTGGCGCGCCTCTTTTCTAGTGGGTGGGCTGATTGCGATCTTCGGGGCGTTGGTTTTTATGCTTTTTTACCGTGCCCCAGGTCGCGTGGTGCCGGTTACAAGGGCCTCTGAAGGTAGCATAAAACAAGTCGTCTTATCGCGATTGGCGATGATTCGAGAACCGGCCATGAAGCAGATTATGGCGTCCGGTATTAGTTTAATCTCGGTTCAATACGGTATTTTGATTTTTACTGTGCTCTATCTGCATAGCCGTTTGCAGATGGAGGTGCTGCAGGCGGCGACGTTGTTATTTGTGGCCCAGGGGGCCGGGGTTGCCGGGCGTATTTTGCTGGCGGCCTGGAGCGACCGCTGTCGCTCGCGCTATTTTCCGGTAATGGTGTGCATGGTGGCGGTGATAGTAGGGCTGCTGGTATTGGTTTGGCTGCCGCTACATTCAACGCTCATGCTGAGTGGTTTGATGGCCTGGTTAGGCTTTTTTGGTTTTGGTTGGTACGGCCCTTGGGTAGCTTATGTAGCGGAGTCTGCACCTGCTGATAAAACCGGCTTTGTGCTGGGATTGGCCATGGCGATTAACCAACTGGCGATTGTATCGATACCGCCACTCCTTGGGTGGCTGTTAGATATAAGTGGTAGCTTTATGCTCGGCTGGAGTCTGCTGATCGCCATGACGTTATTGGGGCTATTAATGACCATCCAGCGGCAAGGAGAAATTAATGAAAGCGATCGTGTTTGACGTATTTGGCACTATTGTTGATTGGCGCTCCAGTTTGATTAATCAATTCAATGAGCTAGAGAAAGAGCTGGGGATTGAGCTGCCTAGTGAAGTGCTGGCTGATCAATGGCGTCAGCTTTATGCGCCTTCCATGGACAGGGTACGCAGAGGGGAAATCCCATGGATGGTATTAGATGATCTGCATCGAGAAAGCTTAGTCACACTACTCAATCAACATGGGATTGCGCTAGACGAAGCGACCATTGATCGCGTCAATTACTTTTGGCACCAATTAGAGCCCTGGCCCGATGTCCCACATGGCCTACAGCGCTTGAAAGAGCACACCATCATCGCAACGTTGACCAACGGTAATGTCTCATTAATGGTCGATGTTGCCCGTCACGCCAAGTTACCGTGGGATATGATTTTTTGCGCCGAGTTATTCGAGCACTACAAGCCTGATTCGGAGGTTTATTTAGGGGCTTGCCGTCTGCTACGCCTACCGCCTGAAGAGGTAATGCTGTGTGCGGCGCATAATGCTGACCTGCGTGCTGCCCGTGCCTTGGGAATGAAAACGGCGTTTATACCCCGGCGCACAGAATATGGCCCGCAACAGAGCAAAGATTTAGAAGCAGAAGAAGCATGGGATTTTGTGGCTGAAGACCTCGTCGCGTTGAGTGAGCGGCTAAGAGGTTGACCCAAAAGCGCTTACCGTCAGGGCAGTGGTTAGTATCATGTAGTGCCAAGGCGCCAAAGATCACAATGTTCTACCAGCAGCTGTTACGTTACTTGCAGAGCGGGTTCGAGACCAAGGTGGTTAACGAAGGGGATGAAGTCGCGATCCAGGAAAAGCAGCGGGAGGCGGTTCTCTATACAGAACGTCGCGATAATGACATCCGCGGTTTTTCTGATCGTAATGCCTTTTTTGCGCAACGCTCGATAATTGTCGGCACACTTTACCGTCATCGCTTTGCCAAACATTTCATACTGATCCAGCGCCAGTAAGCTTTGCTGGGTTTTACGGTAATCTTTATCGTTACGAATGCCTTGCAGGATTTCCAGAAAGATTAGATCTCCGATCGCGACGGCTCCCTCAACGATCGATAAATCCAGTAGATCGGTATGTGGGTTCTCGACGCCGTTGAAATAGTCGATCCAGACGCTGGTATCCACTAGTATCATTTGCCACTCCGCATCTCATCCAGATCGCCTTCCCACTTGATGTGGCCACGCAATTTTCGCAGCTCTTGCTGCTTGCCCCGTTGCACCAGGAGCTTCAGTCCTTGCTCGACGGCTTCTTTTTTGGTCTCGTAGCCAGAGATCTTTAGAGCTTCGGCCATTAATTGGTCGTCAATGACAATGTTCGTTCTCATACTGCACCTATGTGTATGAAAATGTATTTCTATACACAATTTAGCACCTTATTGCGAACGAGGCATTCTCCTGTTGAGTGAACGTACAACTGCGCAGGGATCTTTATCAGGTAGAGCTATCAGAGCACGATGATATCGGTAAGCTTGTGTTAGCCAATAGAATGGTTCGTAAAGAGAAGGAAAGTTAATAATCAGCGGTTGAGTCCTTGCAGAGCAGGGTAGCCTATTTCAATGTTGCGCCATAAAAACCATTAAAAACAAAGGATTAGCTTAATAGGAGACAGCATGATACCCATCGAAACCTGGATGACGTATACCGTCGCATGCATTTTAATCATTCTTGTGCCGGGGCCTGACAATATTCTTGCCGTTAGTCGGGGGCTTAGTCAGGGGCGTTTAGCGGCTTGTATCTCTAGTGCCGGGGCTGGTCTTGGCCTGATGGTGCATGTGCTTGTCGCTTTTCTGGGGTTGGCGGTTCTCATTCAAACATCGGCAGTAGCGTTTAGTGTGGTGAAATTTGCCGGGGCTGGATATTTGATTTGGCTAGGGATTAAAGCCTTACGCTCACGAGAGTTGATTGCTTTCTCGTCTCAGAGTCACTTGTCCCATCGGGCTGTGTTTCTCACCGGCTTTTTAACCAATGTACTTAATCCCAAGCCAGCGCTGTTTATTTTGGCCTTTGTTCCTCAATTTGTATCACCTCTGTATGGAGCAGTCGAGCTACAAACGTTCTTTCTGGGCACATGGTTTGCGTTGTTGGCATTCGCGGTTTTTACAGTGTTGGGTTCTTTTTCATCCCTATTTGCGAGATGGCTAGAAGGCCACCCGCGCGCTATTTTTGGTTTGAACATTGGTGCTGGCATTACGTTTATCGCTGCGGGTTTATCTGTCTTGTTGCTTGGTCGGGCTGAGAGAAGTTGATAAAGCCTCAGAGCTCGGCCCGCTACCTACCTTACGACGCAGTCAGCTGAGGCTCATCCACCACCACCGCATCACACAACGTGTCAGCGAAGTTTGCCAGGGCGGGTGTCCAGGACTCCGGTTCGGGGGCGACAAAATAGGTATCGATATTGGCGATGGATACGGGCAGTTCCAGCGTGTGGATCCCGAACCGGTGCTGGTGGGCTTCAACCGTCCCACGGGGCAGCACCGTGTAACCCATCCCGGCAGCAACGCAGCCAAGCATCGCGTCCAGCGAACCGAACTCAAAGATTCGGCCTGCATTGACGCCGTAGGAAGCCAGCAACAGCTCGATACGCTGGCGGTAGCTGCACCCTTGGCGAAACGCCAAGAAAGCGGATGTCAGCAGCGCTTGTGAAGAGGGCATCGTCGTCATCGGCGTTGAGCCTACTAAGACAAGCTGCTCGCTAAATGCTTTGAGCAAGTGGTAGCGGCCGTGCTCAAGCCTCCCGGCCACGAAGACACAGTCCACCTGCCCGTTAAGCAACAACTCGACCAGCTCAGCCGTGGGCCCGGTCTTTATCTGGATATCAACGTCAGGCTGTGCCGCGTGGTACGCCGCCAGTATCGGCGGAAGGCGCAGCGCCGTCGTTGTCTCCATGGCACCAATGCGCAGCCGCCCACACGTCTTCTCATGGCCTTTGAACAGCGATACCGCTTCGTCGTGGGCCGTCAGCATGTGCTCGGCGTACCCCACCAGCGCCAGCCCGGCACTGGTAGGGCGAACGCGCCCTGCACGATGAATTAGCTGTACGCCTAACTCTTCCTCGAGTTTCTTGATGTGGGCCGTCACATTGGATTGCACCGTGTGTAGCTGTTTTGCGGCCGCCACGAAGCTGCCTGTTTCGGCCACCGCCATGAATAGTCGCAGCGATTTAAGTTGCACGCGCCATCTCCCTGTCAGGCTATCTCTAAACAAGATACTAGATATCAAAACTAATCGTTTCTAGAAATAGTTCCTCACGCGTAGTCTGGCTGTGTACTAACGCGCTGCCCACCTTGCCCGAAAGGCGGCACGAAAAGGACATCACATGATTAATCGAACACGCACTACTCATGATCTGCCCGCCCTGATGACAGGGATAATGGCGACCCTGGCGGGGATTGGCATCGCGCGCTTCGCCTATACGCCGCTATTGCCCGCAATTATTCAAGAGGGCTGGTTTACCTCGAGCCAAGGCGCCTACCTTGGGGCTGCCAACCTGCTGGGGTATTTTATCGGCGCACTCGCCGCCCACTCGCTGAGTGAGCGCTTTTCTCCTCGCTTAGTCATCGGCGCAAGCTTCGCGGCTATTGCTCTCAGCTTTATGCTTTGCGCTGGGGCGGGTGGTTTCGCCTGGTTCTTCTTTTGGCGATTGGTATCCGGTATTGCCGGAGCCGTTTTAATGGTGATTGGCCCTTCGCTGGCGCTGGCGGTCACGCCGTCTGAAAGGCGAGCCAGTGTGGGTGCCATGGTGTTTACCGGTATTGGCCTCGGCGCGCTGCTTTCGGCCTCCATTGTGCCCATGCTTCTTGAATTAAGCCTAACGGTCACCTGGGGCACGCTGGGGTTGCTTTGCATTGCGGCGGGTCTTTTAGGTGACTGGGGAGTTAACCACTTATCCGTAGCCTCACCTTCAGCAGCTAGCCCATCGGCCAATAGCCAAAAGGGCGTTGCGGGAGTCAAGCTAGTGGTGTGGTTGGTCATCGGCGCCTATGCCCTGGACGCGGTCGGGTTTGTGCCCCATACCGTGTTTTGGGTGGACTATCTTGCCAGGGAGAACGCTCTGGGTAATCACGCCGCTTCCCTACAGTGGGGCATCTTCGGCTTGGGCGCCGTATGTGGGCCGCTGATGGTGGGCGCCTTGGCGCATCGAGTGGGTTGGCATTGTGGCCTAGCGATTGCCTTTGTGGCGAAGGCTGCCGCTGTATCGCTGCCGGTATTTTCGCTAGCACTGCTCAGTCAATCCGTCTCCTCCTTCATGGTGGGGGCGATGATCCCCGGCATTGTCGCACTCACCTCCGGGCGCATTGCTGAATTAGTAGGCCCGACCGCGCACAAGAAGCTATGGGGGCAGGCAACCGCTGCTTTTGCTGCTGCCCAAGCGCTGGCGGGATATGCCATGTCTGCGCTTTATGGTGCATGGGAGACCTACGCGCCGCTATTTGCCATCAGCGGCTTCATGCTTGCAGCAGGCTTTTTGTTGGTGCTGCTTAGCCGTGGCGTACAGTCGTCTACCCAACAATCTACACAGCAATCTTCAAAGCACGCTAGCCACCACAGGAGGCAATAATGAAACTCTACCTAAACGCAACCTCGCCCTATGCGCGCCTGGTGCGAATCGTGTTAATGGAAAAAGGCCTGACGGACGCCGTGACGATGAAGTGGTGCGACCCTTGGGCAGACGATGCCGAACTCTTAAAGGCCAACCCCGCCGGGCGTATTCCGGCGTTGATAACGGAGAAGGGGATCACGTTAAGCGAGTCACTGCTGATTGCCGTTTACCTGGATGGCGTTAGCCCCAACAAGCCGATGATTCCCACGGCTGGTTTAGGTGAGGTGCTGCACCTGACCGGGTTGGGTCAAAACCTGATGGATGCCGCGTTCAATACCGTGATTGCCAGAAAGCATTACGGCAATGGAATTGATGATAGAGACCTGGGGCAGAGGCGTTCGAGGGCCATTCAGCGACTCCTGAAACAGCTGGGCAGCGAGCTTGGAGAAAAACAAAAGGCCTCACCCATCACCCTGGGCGAAATCTCCATTGCAGTAGCGCTGGATTACCTAGCCTTCAGGCTGTCAGAGGTGAGCTGGAAAGAAGAGAATCCACAGTTACAGGAATGGCAGGCTGGTGTGACAGCACGAGCAAGCTTTCAACAGACGGCTTTCTGTTAGGACTTTCTATTAGGAGAAGTGGGGAGAAAGCCAGCTCAGTGCTGGATCTCAGCCCGCAACTTTTCCACTTCTTCAACCGGCAGTTCTTCAATATCCGCGATCATTTGATCATCCATTTCGGTGCGAGCGATCAGCTTTCGGGCCGCGTTGCGTTTGCCTTCCAAGGCACGTTGCTCGGCTTCTTGACGCCCTTCCAGACGCCCTTCCTGACGCTCTTTTTGCACCAGATTTTCTAAGTTCTCTGCCAACATGTCTTTATCCTCCACCAAACTGTTGAGCCGCTCTAGATTAACTTCTGCACCAAGCCGCTGCAGATGACGCTTAATCCAGCGCGTGATGACCTTATCAATGCGTTCTTTGTTCGGATCCGCTTTGATAATGGCCACAATACGATCAACGGCTAGTTGTAGGGCTTCCCAACTCTCACCGGCGTTTTCGACGCTGAACACACCGCTTAACGGTGTCTGAACCAAGCCTAGTTGTTCATCAGTATAGCGCCCTTCATCGACTAGGTAATAGCGTAGGTGGGGCTGATAAATCTGAAGAAAGTCGGGCGGTTCTGGGGTGATCATCTCGAAGATGTCTAGCGGTGCCGTCCATCGCTCTGAGCCGTTATACAACACGACAGGGAGCACGGGCGGCAACCCTTGGCTGGGCGTGATGATCTTCTGTTTGAGTAGTTCGCTATAGAAGCAGGCGACGTAGTGCAGTAGCCGAATGGGCATAGTGCGATCCACTGAGGACTGAAACTCCAGCAGAATATACAGAAATACTCGTTGGGTGAGGTCTTTCCATTTCACTTCAACCGACCACACCACATCTTCAATCTTCTCTTCAAAAAGCGGCGTAATGTAGTTGCCGCTGTGGCTCTTCAGGGTGGAGAAATCCATCAGCTTAGCAATCTCAGCAGGCGTAAAGCCTTCGATCAACTGTTGCACGAACTCGGGGTAGCTAAACAGCTCCTTGTAGCCTGTATCATGATGTTTGTGAATGGTGCCCACCATGAGTGCTCCTTATTCAATGTGCCTAAGCGAGTGCATCGCAAAAAACAATATGCCTAAGAATAAATAGCGAGGGCTTGGCAAGCAACTGTTGTCGGGTTGGCGTTAGACACTGCCTGCATTTGATATATCCAGCCCTTAGCACCCATGCCAGACTGCATATTCAAAATAAGAATATTAAAAATCTCTTTTATGCTTTTTGGTAAATTAAGAATGCACTAAAATGGTGCCCTTTCTGAGCCAGGCCGCTGGGCGCCTGGCGCCGTGTTAGGCCTAAGATAAGGATATCACCATGAGTGAGCCAGCAAGTGATCAAGAGGGGGCGCACTTCAAGCGCAGTATGCAGACGCGCCATTTGGTGATGCTCTCGTTGGGCGGCGTGATTGGCACCGGGCTGTTTTTGAGTTCCGGTTATACCGTGCAGCAGGCCGGGCCTATTGGGGCAGTGTTGGCCTATCTGGTAGGTGGCATTGTTGCTTGGCTGGTGATGATGTGCCTGGGCGAGCTGGCGGTGCATATGCCAAATTCAGGCGCCTTCAGCGCGCATGCCAGCCGCTATATCGGCCCCGGCACCGGCTACATGGTGGCCTGGATGTACTGGCTCACCTGGACGGTGGCGCTAGGTTCAGAGTTCACCGCGGCGGCGGTGTTCATGGGGCGCTGGTTTCCCGACATCCCCGGCTGGTACTGGAGCGGCATGTTTGCGGCGATTGTGTTTGGCGTGAATGCGTTTACCTCACGCTTCTTTGCCGAGTCTGAGTTCTGGCTTTCATTGATCAAAGTGATCGCGGTGGTGGTGTTTGTGCTGGTGGGCGCCGTGGCGATCATTGGCTGGGTACCGCTGCATGATGCCACTGGCGCTGAGGTCGCCTCACCGGGGCTATCGGCACTGTGGGGAGAGGGTGCCATGCCGCCCAACCTGATGGCCATTGGTACCGCCTTACTGGCAGTGATGTTTGCCTTTTCCGGCACCGAGCTGATTGGCATTGCCGCCGGAGAAACGGTAGACCCAGCCCGCAATGTACCCAAAGCCATCCGCGCGACCCTGTGGCGATTGATCCTGTTTTTCGTCGGCACCATCGTCGTGATTGCGGCGCTGCTACCTCAGGATCAAGCCGGGCTCAGTCAAAGCCCCTTTGTGGCCGTATTCCACCGCCTTGGCGTGCCGGGCGCAGCCGATATCATGAATTTTGTGATCATCACCGCGCTGCTGTCGGCGGCCAATTCAGGGCTTTATGCCTCGTCGCGCATGCTATGGACGCTCGCTGACCAAGGCACCTTGCCCAAGTCGCTTGGCCGCCTCAACAAGCGTGGCATTCCGATGAATGCCCTGCTACTCAGCATGGTCGGCGGCCTGGGCGCGCTGTTCTCCAGCGTGTATACCCCTGAAACCGTCTATCTGGTGCTGGTCTCGATTTCCGGCTTGGCCGTGGTGGTGGTCTGGATGGCGATTGCGCTCAGCCAGTTTAACTTCCGGCGCCACTACCTGCGTGAAGGCGGGCAACTGAAGGATCTAGTTTATCGCACGCCGTTCTACCCCTGGGTGCCGATGATTGCGTTTGCAGCCTGTCTGGCCGCGTGTATTGGCATTGCCTTTGACCCGCATCAACGCGTTGCGCTCTATTTCGGTGTGCCTTTCATTGGCCTGTGCTACCTAGTGCACTTTGTACGCCACCGTGTTGCCTCCCAAGGTTCTGAATACTCGCCCAACGCCGTTGAGGAAAACACCGTATGAATGAGTTGAATCCGATCAAAGCCCTGTTGGCCGACGTGCCCTTTATGGTTATCGACGGCGCCATGGCCACCGAGCTGGAAGCGCTAGGCTGTGACCTCAATGACGCCCTCTGGTCAGCGCGCTTGTTGGCGCAGGCCCCGGAGAAGATTCGTCAGGTTCATCAGGCGTATTTTGAAGCCGGTGCCGACTGTGCGATTACCGCCAGCTATCAGGCCACCGTGCCCGGTTTCATGCAGGCAGGCCTAACGGCAGAAGAGGCGCGAACGTTGATTCAGTTATCGGTCACCCTGGCGCAGCAAGCGCGGGATACGGTCTGGCAGCCCGGCCAAACCGACCGCCCCAAACCGCTGGTAGCCGCATCCGTTGGCCCTTATGGCGCGTATCTGGCGGATGGCAGTGAATACCGAGGCGGCTATGACCTGGATCGCGCCGGGCTGGTTGAGTTTCACCGTGAGCGCTTTGAACTCTTGCTGGCGGCGGGCGCGGATCTACTGGCTGCTGAGACCTTGCCTTCACTGGAGGAAGCGCTGGCGATCACTGATTTGCTGGCCGAGCATCCGGGCGCGCAGGCCTGGATCACTTTCTCGGCGAAGGATGGCAAACACATCAGCGATGGCACGCCGATCACGGAATGTGCGAGAGCCCTGGCCAACTGCACAGGCGTAGCGGCAATCGGTGTGAACTGCACAGGGTTGACGCATATCGAATCGCTGATACAGGAAATCCGCTGTCAGTGCGATCTACCTATATTGGTTTACCCAAACTCGGGGGAAGTGTACGACGCAGTGACCAAAACCTGGCACCCGGCCCAGTGCGGTCATACCGCTGCGGCTCTTTCCGGGCTGGCACAAGGGGTGGAGCAATGGCTGGCAGCAGGCGCGTCAGGTATTGGCGGTTGCTGCCGGACGACACCAGAGGATATTCAGACGTTGTCTGAGTGGAAGCGGTTGCGCTAGCCGAAGCCAGTGAGAGACACCATGATAAGAAAAGAGCAGAGCGAGGGCTAGGCAAGGTAAAATCACCTAATAAGGATCGGACTCGCCTACGTGATCAGTAACAGAGGACAACGTGGCTGCTATGAATAGGGATTTATGGATCAACGCCTTACTGCATTCATGACCTCTTGATAGGGTAGTGGCCGAGAAAAAAGATACCCCTGAACTTGGTCACAACCGCGCTCACGAAGCATTGCCAGCTGCTCCTCCGTTTCTACACCTTCAGCAATGACCTTTAATTTTAAGCTGTGTGCCATCGCAATAATCGTGTTGACGATGATCTCACTGCCTGGGTTCGTGGTCACTTCAGTAATGAAAGACTTGTCGATTTTGAGAGTGTCGATCGGAAAGCGTTTCAAGTAGCTCAAACTGGAATAACCGGTGCCAAAATCGTCAAGAGAAATGCTAACGCCCAAGCCTATCAGCTCTTCCATCGTGATAATGGCCGACTCGACATTGTAGATCAGCGCGCTTTCGGTGATTTCTAGTTCCAAATCGGCTGGTGACATACCGGTTTCTATCAATATCTGTTGGACGACAGCGACAAGATTATCCTGGTGGAACTGTCGTGCAGACAGGTTCACCGCCATTTTCAGACCCGGGGCAGCGACTGCTTGGCGGCATGCTTCGCGCAGCACCCATTCGCCGATGGGTATGATCAGCCCTGTCTTCTCCGCTAACGGAATAAAGCTATCAGGGGCGATCATGCCCTGTGTGGGATGCTCCCAGCGTATCAAGGCCTCCAGCCCAACGACCTTTCTGGAAGTGATGTCGATCTGAGGCTGATAGAACAATTGGAACTGATCTTGTGCCAGTGCATGTCGCAATGAGGTTTCCAACGCCAGACCATCACCTTGAGTATCCTTGCTGCCAGGCACGAAGTGCTGATAATTGTTACCGCCATGCGCTTTAATAGCGGCCATTGCGCTCCTGGCGCCGTTGATCAGTACGTCCACATCCCTGCCACTGAAGGGGTATTCTGCAATCCCCATGCTGCAGGAGATAAACAACTCCTGACCATTGTCCAGGATGATTACCGAATGCAATTCGTCAGTAATACAGTTAGCAATGGCGGTCACTTCTGCAGCACCTTGACCAGGCAGTAAGACAATAAATTCGTCACCGCCCCAGCGGGAGATTGTATCTGCCTTGCTAATACACGCCCGTATACGCTGGGCTACCTGACGAAGCACTTCGTCACCACCCGAATGCCCAAGGCTCTCGTTAACCTGTTTAAAGCGGTCGATGTCCACATATAAAATACTCAGAACATCCTGTCGCTTATCGACTTGGTGCATTGCTTGACGCAGTCGGTCGGTGAGAAGCACCCGGTTTGGCAAATCGGTGACAGTATCGAAATACGTTAAGTGTTCAAGCCGCTGGTTCTTTTCCAGAGTTGTAATAGCGAACGATACATCGCCCGCCACCTCTTGCAAAAGCGTCATTTCATTTTGGTCAAAGGCAAACGGCTCGTGCCGGAAAAGCACGAATGCCGCTTTCTTCGATTCATGCGGAAGCGTCAGTGGTAACGCCGCCATAGCCTGTATGTCGAGTGCTAGCAAATCCTTGAACTGATCGTCGTGAGGTTGTGCTCTTAGGTCGTTGTGCACTACGGCGCAATGCTTCTCCAGGCATTCAAGAATCGTGTCTTTTGCAAAATCGGATAGCTGTCGAGTTACTATTCCTTTGTGGGCAGCCGCGTGTGCATGTAAAACGTTGCAGCGACCTGCTTCATGATCGTATTCAACGATAAGGGCGGCAAAGAGCTTGCCTTCTTTCACCGTGATGCGCGTGGCTTCCTCGCATAGAACTGTACGGCTCTGGGCCCTTACAATTAGGGTATTGATGCCGCTTAACACCTTATGTGTTCGGTTAAGTCGCAGAATTTGCTGCTCAGCCTCAATACGCTCGGTAATATCGACAACCGCCACCATCACAAAGCGTGCTGCCGCTGTTTTGACTGGATTGAGCGCAATTTCAGCAGGAAACTCGGTTCTATCCTGACGCAAGGCAAACAGGTCGCGACCTACACCCATCATCCGCTGTTTGGGGTCATTGATGTACTGTCGGCGAAACCCAGAATGGTTCTGATGGAATCGCTCTGGTATCAACGTTTCTATTGGCAGCCCCACCAACTGGTGGGGCTGATAGCGAAAAAGCGATCGTGCCAGCTGATTAGCCATTTGGATGATGCCATGATTGTCGACCATGAGGGTCGCAACGGGGGCGCTGTCGAGCGTCGAGCGAAAGCGTTCTTCCTCGTAGTTGAGAGCAGCAGCTCCAAGCCAAGCAACAAGAACAAGCACCATAACGCTGGACGTACTGCTGAGCGCGAAACCAAACTCATCGGTATAGTAGCCAGCGGCGACTCCCTGCATGCTCAGCCAGGAGGTGAGTAGTGGCGTTAACACAATATAGGGCAGCAAGCGCCGCAAAGAACGACCACCGATATAGGTGCTGGCCGCAGAACTCATCAAGCCTTTGCCGGGACGGGCTAGAAGCATGCCGACACTACAAAGCGCGAATAGAATTGACGTGTGAAGAGCCATCGTCGAAAAAACAGACAACCTAAACTTTTGAACGCCAAATAAATAGCCGGTTAACGCCGAACCACTGATGGTGATGGTTATCAGTGCAACGACCTGCAGCATGAGGGACGAGTAGCGCACGGGGACTATCGTGGTTAGCCACCCAATCCCTATCAAGCAGAAGCAGATGGCCGTACCAACCGACATTCGCCCCGGCCAATTCTCAGCTGGCGTGCCCTTATCCATGATCAAAACGTTGTCGATACCTATTGACCAGTTCAACGCATACTCAAAAAGCGTAAGCCCTGAAACCATCAATATAAAACCAGCGAGCAGAGCGATCACTGAATGTTTAGCAACAGTGATCAAGGGCTGAGAAGCAAACCGTAAAATGATCCCGCTGGCGAGAAAGCACAGTGCCGTATTGACTTTCATTGAATCGAAGTGGGGCAATATGTGTTTTCCAGCCTCTATATCTAAGACCCATGACAGCAACACCAGAGTGCTGATAGCGATGACTGTCCAGCCAATATAACCAGTGATCGTTCTGTAAATTTGGTGGTAAAGCGCCTCTGTATCTATGTTCGGTGGGGTTGTCTCTTGGCTCGGCATTATTACTAACTCCCGATTATATTTTTGTGACGCTACCCAGCAAGCGACATCGCAACCTAACGTCGATTTAGTACCTTAGTGCAAGCCTTTCTTCCTAATACGAATTAACCATAGACCTAAACTAACAGAGTATCTAATGCCACAATACACGAACAATCAATGGTCTAACCCCTCATAGTGGATTGTTCGAGAGTCGTGCTCTTTGGGCGTTTTGCTGGGACTTTCCCTGCTTGATAACGATGCGTTTAATGCCCTGACTCTGCGACCTCAATGATGCCCGGTGGCCTGAGCTTATGGCTGGTCTTTGGTGTATCAGGCATTGTTGGCACGTAGCAGCTTTGCTGTACTTATTTCATGCTAGGAACCCAAGGAACGGCATGCGCAACGATGAGCTAAACGACCGTGCTGAGTTAAACGACCACGATGCGCCACGCTTTACTACGCCTGCAGGTGAGATCATCGGCTGGCGGGACTGCGGCGTTATCCGTGCCACGGGCATTTGTTATGCCCGCACCCAGCGCTTTTGCGCCCCAAAAGATGAGCTGCCATCAACTGCGCCCATCCAGGCCACCGAGTGGTCGCCTTGTTCGCCGCAAAACCTCATTCCCGAACTAAACGCTGTGCTGGGGATTAGCGCCCAAGCGTTCTCCCCCTGCGAGGGCGCGTTACATTTATCGGTCACTCTGCCGGAAAATCCCTCGCCAACGCCGCGCCCCGTCATGGTCTGGATACACGGTGGTTCTTACGTGTTTGGTGCCGGGGATCTCCCAGTGTTCGACGTACGCCCGCTGGCGCTTGAGCAAGACGTGATCATAGTGGCGGTAACGTATCGGCTTGGCCTGTTAGGCTTTCTGGGCGGCTACGCCAATCGGCCCGCCAATTTAGGCCTGCTCGACATGATCTCGGCCCTGCGCTGGGTGAACACCAATATCGCGGCCATGGGGGGCGACCCCGCCAATGTCACCCTGTTTGGCCAGTCCGCCGGGGGCGACGCAGCGGCGCATCTGATGATTGCCGAAGGCACCGAGGGGCTGTTCCAGCGCGTTATTATTCAGAGCGCGCCGTTGGGCATTAGCCGTGGCCGGGAAAACATGTACGCCAAGATGAGCCAACAGGCGGCCACGCTAAACGACGATGCACCGCTTGATGAGATTTTGCGCCGACAGACCCAGGTGGCGGAAGCGGCCCGTGGCTTTGGTCTAAAAGCGGCCATGCCGTTTGGCACCCAGTACGGCCATTACCCGCTGCCCACTGAGGCCGGGGCCGATGCGGCCTGGCGGCGCGCCGCCGCAAAGATTGACCTGTTTATGGGCTATACCGCAGAAGAGAACGCGCTGTTTGTGGTGATATCCCCGAGCCTGATGCGGCTGCGTAACACGCCCTTGGTGGGGGAGGCACTCTGCAAAGCCATGGAGGCCGTCACCACACGCAAGGTCTACATACGCGATGCGCATAAGTTTGCCCGCCGCCATGCGCAGTCGGGTGGGCGCGCTTACCTGTATCGGCTGGACTGGTGCAAAGGCCGCTACCCGTTTGGCGCCGCCCACACGATCGACCTGCCGCTGCTACTGGGCGAGCCATTCAGCTGGCAACATGCCGATTTGGTAAAAGGCGTGGACGAAGCCACCCTGTTGGAACACGGCCAACGGATGCGTGAGCTATGGGCCGACTTCGCGCGTAACGGCCAGCTTGCGGCTACCGGCCACATCGAGCCGCAGGTGCTTGAGTGGTGGGAGGTGAGTTAGTGGGCGACAAGCGCCTGCATTTAAGAACGCATTTGTCGACTGGCCCCCGGCGGCTGGCCGGTGACGCGCTTAAAAGCACGGCTTGGTTTGTCCAAATACGAGATAGCAGGAGCGCCCGCATCGGGAGCGCTGCTTCAAATCGACTATCGCCAGGTGACGGAATGAATTTACGACTAACCTTCATTAAATAATGTGGAGGTCGCAGGTACGCCTTGCCCAAGAGAGCATCGCGCATTGTCTGCCTCTCATTTAGCGGTCATGAGCACTGTTTAAAAGCGTGCATTATCGTGGGGGGGACCATGACAAAACAAAAACTGATCCTGCTATTTGATGGAACGTGGAACGACCCTGAAGACCAAACCAATGTTTATCGTATTACCCGGCTGATACACGATGATGATGACGGTATCAGGCAACGGTTCTATTACGACCCCGGCGTAGGGACATCCAAATTTCGGCGATTTACCGGCGGAGCCTTCGGTCACGGGCTGAGCACAAACCTACAGAAAGGCTATGACTGGCTGGCAAGGCGTTACAGTGAAGGCGATGAAATCTGGGTATTCGGGTTCAGCCGTGGTGCCTACACCGCCAGAAGCTTGGTGGGGATGATTCGTAAATGCGGGCTGGTGCATGTCGTCACGCCAGGGTTGCTCGATAAGGCCGAAAGTATTTATCGAAACCGCGATTTGCACCCCGATTCTGAGGTGTGCAAAGGGTTCAAGGAGAGCTTCAGCCGCCAGCCCAGGATTCATTTCATTGGTGTTTGGGATACCGTTGGCGCGCTGGGCGTGCCCGGGACCAACCTGTTCAAAAGCAAATACGATTGGCACGATACCGAGCTTTCCAGCATTGTCGATCGTGCCTATCAAGCGGTTGCGCTGGACGAACACAGAGCGACCTACAACGTATCGCTTTGGACGAGCAAGGATGGCAAGCAGAAAACGGGCAATCGCGACGTAGAGCAGTGCTGGTTTATCGGCGCCCACGCCAATGTAGGCGGCGGCTATGGCGCTGACGACACACTGGCCGATATATCGCTGAGCTGGATGTTAGCCAAGGCGCAAAAGGCAGGCCTAAAACTGGCACCCTACGAAATTGTTGAGGATGCCTGGAAGACAGCACCAAAAGATTCGTTTTCTGATTTCCTGAAGGGGTTCTACGCCCGATACAAACGCCTTGGAAACACCACTGACGGCCGTTTTTACCGACAATATTCGGAAGTGATGCCAGGGCAGTATGCGGTGAATATTTCAGTCGATGAGAGTGTTTGGAAGCGCTGGGCCGATACAACGTGTGAGTACCGGCCACGTACCTTGACCGATGTCCCCCTTTCCCCACCGAAGGAGTAGGCGGGGTGGGTACTATTGATTGGCATAGGTAACCTTCACTCCAGCACCCAACCAGCTAAGCGATTACTATGACCACCACACAAGCCGACCCCATCACCATTGCACTCGCCCAACTGCCTGTCACCAAAGCGGCGGTAGACGAAAACCTGCAAACGCACTTGGCCTACATAGAACGCGCCGCCGCGCTGGGGGCCAACGTAGTCGCCTTTCCCGAACTCTCGCTAACCGGCTACGAGCTAGCACTACTCAGCCAACTGGCCATGCCCCGTGACCATGCAACCTTTGCCATGCTCACCGCCGCCGCCGTGGCTAGCAACACAGTAGTGGTCGCAGGCTGCCCGCTGCACAATCCAAACGGCAAACCCTACATTGCGGCGGTGATCTGCTTCCCCAGCGGAGAGCACACCTTCTACTTGAAACAGCACCTTCACGAAGGGGAGGATACTTACTGCACCCCAGGCCATGAAAGCGGCCTTATCAACGTGAATGGCACCCGCATCGCCCTGGCCGTGTGCGCCGACTTCACCCACCCCAGCCACTCAGCAATCGCCGCCGCAGAACAAGCGGACGTTTACCTAGCCAGCGCACTGATCTCTCCAGGCGGCTACGCCAACGATGCCGAGCTGCTCGCCGCCATCGCAAAGCGCCACCAACTCCCGGTACTGCTCGCCAACCACGTTTCCACCACGGGCGGCTGGCAAACCTGCGGCAATAGCGGCGGCTGGAATGCAGCAGGTGAGCTAACTGTTAAAGCCAACGGCGCGCAGCCCAACATAGTGCTGTGTCACATTCATAACAGTGCATTAAGCGGTCGCGTTGAAGCGATGACTGACCTAGGTCACGAAGTGTCCTCTATCGACTAAAAACTAAGTATTCAAAGTAGGCTTAATCTAAATGAACTGCTACGCTCGAAGTATTAGAGCGAAAAAAACGCCGCAGGGAATTGACGATGCAGAATGCCCGCATAACGCTTCACCGAAGCAAGCAGCGCACACAGGTGCAGGTTGATGGCATTTTGTTAGCCGACTCCACCAACACGCTTGAACTCCTCGAACACGGCTACCCGCCACGCCACTACTTCCCACGCGAAGACGTGCGGATGGACTTACTCACCGTTTCAGCAACCACCACTTATTGCCCATTTAAAGGGCATACGGTGTATTTTTCGCTGGGTGAAAGTCTGGATATTGCTTGGAGTTATGTAGAGCCGATTGAGGGGATGGAGACTATCGCGGGTAGTGTGGCTTTTTATGAGAAAGTAAGCGAGTGACGCTTTTCGAGGCAACATATTACTCAAAAATTTTTTAATTTTATTGCTAAGGAATATGATGAACAGCAAAGGTTCTGAATGGAATAAGTGGGACTTACACTTTCATACTCCATCTTCATATGATTATAAAGATAAAACTGTTACAAATATTGATATCATCAATGAAATGAAGAGAAACTCAATAGCTGTGTTTGCTATTACTGATCATCATGTGATTGATATCGATAGATACAATGATCTGAGAGAGCTAGGTGAAAAGGAAGGAATTACTGTTTTACCTGGTATAGAATTTCTCTCTGATGCTAAAGGTAAAGAACCTGTACATTTTATTGGTATATTTTCTGAAGATTCAAATATCGAACATATTTGGGGGCAGATTAAACACAAAACAGACATCAATAAAGTGGCGTTAGATGGTCTTAGGGAAAATCAAATTTATTGTCATCTTAAAGATACAATAGCATTGGTAAAAGAGCTAGGTGGAATCGTAACAATACACGCTGGAGATAAGAGTGGATCCGTGGAAAATATTACGCATTCACTTCCTCATGGAATCGCTCAGAAAACAGAAATTGCGAAGGCTGTTGATATATATGAGCTTGGCAAGGAAAGTGACCAAAATGGTTACTTAAAGTCAGTTTTTCCTAATGTAGGAAGAGTAATACCAATGATTATTTGCTCTGATAATCACAATATTAGGAAATATCAGATAAAACAAAATTTATGGATCAAGGGTGAACCTTCCTTTAAAGGTCTTAAGTACGCCTTGAATGAACCTGAGGGAAGGTTCTACATTGGAGACGAACCAGACATTCTGAAGCGAGTTAGGGAAAACTCTACCAAATACATTAAATCTTTAAATATTCGGAGAACAGGAAAGCAGGACGCTAATTCAATTTGGTTTGAAAGTGTTTGCATACCAGTGAATAGTGAGCTAGTAACTGTTATCGGGCACAAAGGAAGTGGTAAGAGCGCGCTGTCAGACATACTTGCTGTATGTACAGACGCTGAACACTCTAATGACTATATATTTCTTCACAAGCAAAAGTTCAAAAAGAAAGGTCTTGCTGATCGATTTAGTGCTTTTGTTGAGTTTGAAAGTGGGAAAAAGACTGAAGAACGGTTGCTAACTCATATTGTTGATGAAAGCCAAGAAAGGCTTGTTAGATATCTTCCACAAAGTTACTTTGAAAAAGTTTGTAATGAAATTGATAAAGTAGATGCTTTTCGCTCGGAGATCGAAAAAGTAGTATTTCAATATGTCCCTGCTGAGAAAAAAATGGGTAAAGCAACATTTGAAGAACTTATTGATCTAAAGAAAAGGTCTGCAGAAACGGAAATTCATCATATTCATGAAGAGATACTCGCGCTAAATGATAAAATCATAAAGCTTGAAGATCAGTTGGATCCAAATTTTAGAAAAAATATAGTTAGTAAAATTAAAGTAAAGGAAGACGAGCTCTCTGCTCACGAATCTTTAAAGCCAACAGCTGTTGAAGATCCATCAAAACATGCTGAATCAGAAGATACCAAGGCCAAGAAGAAAGCGCTAGAAAGTTTAGAGGCCTCTAAGTTAAAAATTGAAGAGGATATTGAGACCATAACTAAGAGAGTGTCGAATAGGAACTTTTGGATCGTTGAAGCAGAAAATCTTAATCGTGATTTGAAAAATAAATATAATGAAATTTTGTCTGTTATATCTGAAGGTAACGGTGTCGCTGACAAGTGTGGGTTCGATATTTCCAATGTCATTCGTGTTGAATTCGATGAGAGTGTGATTGTCGCTAATCTTTTACAATTGAAGGAAAAGAACAAAGATGATGCTAAGCTCATAAAAGTAGAAGATAACTGGGATCAGAAACAATACGAAACTCTTTCACCAGCTTCAAAACTGGAATATTTGAAAACGAGAATAAAGGATATTCATTCCGAGTTTACTGGTGAGCAAAAGGCATTTCAGGACTACTTGAGAGCTCTGGAAGAGTGGCAGGCAAGAAAGATTGAAATAGAAGGAGATGCTGAAACCGCTGAAAGCTTAATGTACATGATGAAAAAGCTACAGTATATAGATGATAAGCTTGAAGCTGATATAAATGAGATGAGAGATTTAAGAGTTAAGAAGTCTATAGAGATTTTTTCAAAAAAGAAAGAGATACAAACTTTTTATGAGGAAATAAAAGAAGAGATTTCTAGCAAGTTGTCTCAATCTGATGTTTCCGGGCTAAGTATAGCTAGTTCATTCTATTGCTCCAATGAATTTAAAAGCAATATTTTAAGGAATATAAAACAAAACAGGGTTGGTTCTTTTTATGGTAGTGAAGATGGTTCAGTATTGCTGCAGGAAGAGTTGATTGCACCAACTAATTGGAATGAAGAAAAGTCAGTGGAAACTTTTTTGCGCCATCTTGTTGAGTATTTAGAGTGTGATAAGCGGCCTGGCTCTAAAAATGAACGGATATTTATTGGGGAAGTTGTTAAGAATAGAAAAGAGCTTTACAGTTATGTGTATGGCCTAAGTTTCATTGATCCTTACTATGATTTGCGTCAAAAAAAGGTAAGAGCTTGGAACAGCTTTCGCCTGGAGAAAAAGGAGCTCTTCTACTGGTATTCTACTTGGTTCTTGATAAAGAAGATGTTCCCTTGATTATTGATCAGCCTGAAGACAACTTAGATAATAACAGTGTGGCAAAAGTGCTTGTTCCCTACATAAGAGAAGCCAAGAGATATCGTCAAATTATTATGATAACTCACAATCCGAATTTAGCCGTAGTGGCTGATGCTGATCAAGTGATTAAAGTTAGTGTTAATAAGGAATATGGTAACGAATTCAGCTTCATATCTGGTGGTATTGAGCATCCTAAGATAAATCAACAGATAGTAGAGGTTCTGGAGGGTACCATGCCGGCGTTTTCTTCAAGAAAAAATAAATACCAGATTTTGTGATAAAAGATAAGGTTTTAAAGTCAGATAAGTTTTTTCGCTCTAGATTTTTCGAAGAGCAAATGTTTAAGTGCTATCTTTAGTGGCGTCTAAAGGACTGCTGCTATTTGTAAACCGACACCACTAGAAAAGTGATGTCGGTTTTAACTAACCCCCCACTCACCCTAACCACCTCCCTCACCACCGCCTCATTCAACACCCCTCGTTTGGCTTCCACCACAGTAAGCCAATCGCGGGCGCGGGTGATGCCGGTGTAGACCAGCTCGCGGGTGAGAATGGGGTTGGCCGTTTGCGGTAGCAGTAGGGCGGTGTGCTGAAACTCCGAGCCTTGGGATTTGTGTACCGTCATCGCGAACACGGTTTCTACCGCGTGCAGGCGTGAAGGCAGCACCCAGTGAATGGGGTTTTCCGAGTCACTGGTTGGAAAGGCTACACGTAGAAGTGCCCTGCCTGGAGTGCGGGGATCAGGCACTGCCATTGTGATACCGATATCGCCGTTCATCAATTTCAGACCGTAGTCGTTTTGGGTGACTAGCACCGGGCGGCCTTCGAACCAGCCTTTCTCTAACGTGTGGTCGTTGCCGAACAGCAGCTTTTCGCGGCGCAATGTTCTGGCGATGCGCAGGTTTAAGCCTTCTACTCCCCACGGGCCTTTGCGTAGCGCGCACAGCAGCTGAAAGCGGCTGTAGGCGTTGAGTACTTGCTTAGCCCACGCATCGTAAACGTCGCCGTTCCCTTCAAACGCCAGTGCCGTATCAGGCCGCTCAATATCTAATGTATCCAGGTAGTGCTGGTAGCCGGTGGGCGGCGCAATCAGTTCGCCCTTGAAATTGGTGCGGCCTTCGCCAGCGTTGGGAAAACGTTCCGGGCTGCCGGTGATCACCAGGCGCTCCAGGGCGCTGTCTTCGTTTTGCGCGTCTGGCTTCAACACCAAGTGGTGCAGGTCGGCGTAGCCGTTATTCAGTACGCCATGCACGGCTTGGTGTTTATCCCGTTCCCGCAATGCTTCACTTAGCGGCTGGTTAATCGCCTGGGCGAGCTGACCGATGCCGCTTGTTTCAGTAAAGCGGTGGCTTACCCGCAGCATGGTAATGGCTTGATCCAACGGCTGGCCTTTGGGGTCGATTAATGCCTCCGGCAACGGGTGGTCGGTAAGTTGGGCCAGCCACTTTGCCGTGGCGGGGGTGTAGTGGGCGGCATCGGCGCGGCGGCACAGGTCGCCCAGCACGGCGCCTGCTTCCACGGATGCCAGCTGGTCTTTATCCCCCAGCAGTACCAGCTTAGCGCTGGCGGGCAGGGCGCTGAGCAGTGCCGTCATCATTTCGATATCCACCATCGAGGCTTCATCCACCACCAGCACATCCAGCGCCAGCGGGTTGGCGGCGTTGTGGCGGAAGTGGCGGGTGTCGGCTCTGGCACCTAACAGCCTGTGAAGTGTGGTGACTTCGGTTGGAATGGCGGCTTGTAGTTGGTCAGTGCTTGAATCGTCGCGAGCTGAAGCTCCCTCCCACAAAGTGGCTAAATCATTTATGGGGAGCTTTGCGACTTGCCCGGCGATGGATTCGTTTAGCCGTGCGGCGGCTTTGCCGGTGGGGGCGGCCAGGCGGATGCGCAGCGGATGGGCGTTGGGTTCTGCTAGCTGCAGGGTTTGCAGCAGGGCCAGGAGGCGTACCACCGTGGTGGTTTTGCCGGTGCCGGGGCCGCCGGTGATGATTGCGAAGGGGCTGCGGGCGGCTAGGGCGCAGGCAGTTTTTTGCCAGTCTATGCTGTTGCTGGCGGGGAATAGGGTATCTAGGGCATCTTTGAGTATTGGGGGGTGACTATCGTCACCCTTCGCCCGCTGAAGCGGCCTCCCACAAACATCATCATGCTCTGTGGGATACTCATAACTTAAGCCCTGGAGTGGCTTCCCACCAGTTTTATCAAGTTCTGTGGTAGCTAATCGGGCGGCGATTTCCTGGTGCAGGGTTTGCTCGAACTGCCAGTAGCGGCGTAGGTAGAGTTTGCTGGTGTTGCCGCTGTGGCTCACCACCAGCGGCGTATTACCGGGGCCGTTGCTGATCAGCGCGGGGTGGTCGAGCGCGGCTTGCCATTCGGGCAGCGTTAGCGTAGCCAGCACATGGCTGGGCAGCGGCGGCGGGTCGTTCAGGTCGTCGCCTTCCGGGGGCAGCGAAAGTGCAAAATCGGGCGCTTCCAGGGTGGCGGCTATATCCAGGCACACATGACCACGGCCAAGCTGGTGGCTGGCCAACGCCGCGCCTAGCAACAGCAGCGGCGGGGCGTTTTGGGTTTCGCGGTCGAGAAAGCGCA
The DNA here is from genome assembly GCF_020595105.1 of Halomonas sp. FeN2. Lineage (NCBI taxonomy): Bacteria > Pseudomonadati > Pseudomonadota > Gammaproteobacteria > Oceanospirillales > Halomonadaceae > Halomonas > Halomonas sp. FeN2. The sequence goes on along the minus strand of NZ_CP074200.1, from coordinate 861,895 downwards.
CCAGGGCCAGATCCAGATCCCGCAGCCAGCCACGGGACACCCAGCGCTCACACAGCAGGAATAGCGCGGCGGTGTCGGTTAGCGCGGGGTGCGGCTGGGCGGCTGATTCTGTCGGTGGCGTTACCGGTGCGGTTGAATCAGAAGCAGCGGGCGGCGCGTCATCGGCGAACAGGTCTAGGTTCATAGATTGTGTGTCTCTATTACTCATACCACCGCCTCTAGGCCTGTTTCTGATACTGCATCTGCTGCCGTGCCTGCAAAAAGCGCATCCAGCGCTTCAATCAGCGCGACTGGCGCGGGCACGGCGTGTACGCCCCGGGCGGTGGTGCGGCTGCCGCGCAGAAATACCGTCATCGAGCCCCCCAGGTGTTGGTGTGGGTCGTAGTCGGGCAGGCGCGCTTTGAGTAGCCGGTGGAGCGCGAGCATATACAGCGCCGCTTGCAGGTCGTAGCGTTTTTCGAGCATGGCGTTGCGCAGGGCTTCCGCGGTGTAGGCGCTGTCGTCGCTGCCCAGGTAGTTGGATTTCCAGTCGAGCACATAGAAGCGGCCTTCATGCTCAAAGGCGAGGTCGATAAAGCCCTTGAGCATGCCATTGAGGGTGTCGGCATCCAGCGCGGGGCGCAATACCCCAGGCAGTAAGTGATCACTGACCAGCTCATCCAGTTTGCGTGTTTGTACCTGATGGGCGGCAAACCAGAACTCCAGTTCCACCTGATAGCTGTCGAGTTCACGTAGCGCCACCTGACTGCCCTCGCTTGGCTGTGATGGGGCCTGTGGCAGATGTTGGGGCAAGGGAAGCGGCGTGGCGAGCAGTTCTTCAAACCAACCCGCCAGGGTGTCGTGCCACGCCTGCCAGCCGCGCAGCTGTACGCGCCGCCGCAGCATATCTTCCCGGGCGGCGGGGTCTTTCAGGGCGCTGTTAAAACCTAGCTGGCCCGCCCACTCTAAAAGCCCGTGCAGAAAGGTGCCGGGGCCGGGGCCACGCGGGAACCGGTGTAGGTGAAACGCTTCGGTGTTGATGGCGTTGTCGTGGGGTTCATCCAGCACTTCCAGGGTGGTGGCTTCCTGGGGCGTGGTGGGTTCCGGCGCTGGCGTTGTCAGCGGGATGGTGCTAGATCCAGAGACGGCCCCAGAAGTACGCAGTGCCGAGTAGCTGGCGATCCACCACTGTTCCCGGGCGGGGCGTAGCGGGGTGCGGGCGTGGCCCAGTGCCTGCTGTTCCGGCGCCGGGGTAAAGCGCAGCGCGGTGGGTTCCGGGGCGGCACTTAGCGCAATATCGCTGCCTTCCACCAGTTCGCCTAGCACGTGTGTAAACGCGCTGGGGGCAATGGCCTTGCCGCCGTTGATCAGGTGGCCGATGGCGCTGTTCTCGCTGCCTTTTAACGGTGCCAGCCCCAGCCAGGTGGCGTGGCGGGCGCGGGTGAGCGCGACGTAGAGCTTGCGCAGGTCTTCGCCCAGGCGTTCGCGGTCGGCGGTGGCAAGCGTGGCTTCATCGGCGCTCAGGCTGAGTTGCAGCGTGCCGTCGCTATCGTGCCAGCGTAGCGGCAGGTCAGTGTCGCTCACCGGGCGGTGGTTGGCGATAAACGGCAGGAACACCAGCGGGTACTCCAGTCCCTTTGATTTGTGAATGGTCACTACCTTGACCAGATCGGCGTCGCTCTCCAGGCGCAGCTTGTGGCTGTCGCCGTGGCTGTCAGGGTCGGCAATGGCTTCGGCCAGAAAGCGAATCAGCGCGTGTTCGCCGTCCAGCTCCTGGCTGGCGTGCTGCAGCATTTCACCCAGGTGGAGCAGGTCGGTTAGCAAACGCTCACCCTCGGCGAACTCGCCCAGTAGCCGCGCGGCGATATCAAAATCGACCATCAATCGGCGCACCAGCGGCAGCACGCCCTGGCGCTGCCACAGGCGGTGGTAGTCGCTGAACTGCTCGACCCGCGCTTCCCAGGCCAGCTCGCTCTGGTTGAGGTGGTCGAGCTCTTCAAGGCTTAACCCAATCACCGGCGTTGCCAGGGCGGCGCGCAGTTTGGCCTCCGCCTGGCGGGAGTTGGCCTGGGGCTCGGCGCAGGCGCGCAGCCAAATGGCCAGCTGTGGGGCAATGGGGGAACTGAACACCTTGTCGTGATCGGAAAGGTAGACGCTCTTGATGCCTCGGCTGGCCAGCGCCAGTCGAATCGCTCGCGCTTCCTGCAGGCCGTTGACCAGCACGGCCATGTCCGAGGGGGCCAGCGGAGTGAGTGATTGCTCTCTTTTATCGTCATCGCCATCAGAGACCTTCGCAAAGCCCGCCTGTTGTTGGCGGCCTGCTTCCAGTAGCGCGGCCATGTGCGAGGCGCAGCGCTCGGCCATCTCGGTTTGGTAGGCGGTTTTGGAGAGCGGCTCTTCGCTTTCCAGCGGCCACAGGGTCATCGCAGGTAGTGGCTTACCTTTGAGTACCAGCGTCTCCTTGGTGCCTTTGGCGTTGACGGGGTTGAACGGCAGTGGGTTTTCGCCTCCATCGGCACGGAACAGAAAGGCGCCGGCATCGTGCTGGTCGGCGTAGCTGAAGCAGTGGTTGACCGCCGCCACCATGGCGCGGCTGGAACGGAAGTTGGTGCCCAGCGTGACGTGGCGTCCATCGGTGTCGTGTCGGGCCTGCAGGTAGGTGAAGATATCCGCGCCGCGGAAGGCGTAGATCGCCTGTTTGGGGTCGCCAATCAGCAGGATGGCGCTGTCGCGGCGGGGCGTTGCGACGTCATACACGGCGTTGAAGATGCGATACTGGATCGGGTCGGTATCCTGGAACTCGTCGATCAGGGCCACGGGGAACTGGCGCTGGATCTGCGCGGCCAGGGCCTCTTTGTTGGGGCCTTTCAGGGCGCGATCCAGATGGGTAAGCAGGTCGTTGGGGCCCATCTCGGCGCGGCGTTCCTGTTCGCGCTCCAGCCGGGCGCGGCACCACTGCACGGCGTGAATCAACAGGTCGTTGCGCGGCTCGGGCAGGGCGCCCAGCGCTTGCGGTAGTTGTGCCAGCGCTTCCCAGGCTTGCGGGCAGGGCGGTGCGCCCTCTTTCCAGATGTCGGCCATGCCGTCGGGCGTCATGCGTTTCCAGGCGGCGTCGGTGAGCGCGGGGCGGTCGGCGTCCGTTTCGCACCACTCGCGTAGTGCGCCTAGCCAGTTGGCGCGGCTTTTGGCGTTGAAGCTTTGGCCCTTGAAGGCTTTGCGCGTGGCGGCCTCTTCCAGGGCGGGCACTAGTTCATCCAGCCAGGCGCCCCAGGGGGCTTTGAGCTCGCTGAGTTGGGCGGCGCGTTCGGCCTGGGTGGCGGCCAGGGTCTCGCTGGGTTCGGGCTTTTCGTCACCCAGCGCTTCGCTTTCGGGCAGTAGCCGTTGCAGCGGGGCGTGCAGGTCGTCCGGTGATTTCCAGTAGCGGGTGACAATGCCGAGGGCGTCGCTGTCCAGCGGGTAGTAGAAGCTACGCCAGTAGTCGCGCACCACTTCCTGTTCCAGTTCACGCTGGTCGTTTTCCAGGTTGAGGGAGAACAGGCTGCCGCTGTCGAAGGCGTGTTCGCGCAGCATGCGGTAGCACCAGCTGTGGATGGTGGAAACCGCGGCTTCGTCCATCCATTCGGCAGCTAGGGCCAAGCGCCGCGAACAGGCGGGCCAGGTGGCAGGGTCGTATTGGTCGCGGAGTTCTAGAAGCAACGGATCTAGTGCAACCGGGGCTTCCCCGGCGGCAAGCCTACGTGGAGGCGCTGTGAACCCATCCGTGGGCGCTACTTGAGACATCTGACCGCCATGGATGGCGGGAATGCCGGAATCGTCGGGAACATTTTCCGGCCCTGTTGAATGACCTCCACTACGGCTTGCCCCCGGCGCCCCTCCTTCTTCGTCCTCAGCTCGAAATACTTCTGCTGCTTCTACCAACCGGTTGCGGATGCGTTCGCGTAGCTCTTGGGTGGCGGCGTTGGTGAAGGTAACGACCAAGATTTCCGGCGGGGTGAGCGGGCGTACAAACGCCGTGTCGTCGTCAACGCTGTGGCCGCCGAGTACCAACCGCACATAGAGCAGCGCGATGGTGAAGGTTTTACCGGTGCCAGCGCTGGCCTCTATCAGTCGGCTGCCGTGGAGCGGGAGGCTCAATGGGTTGAGGGGGGCGGGCTGGCTCATGACGTATCCTTCTAATCAATAGGCAGAGCTTCAGCTAAGGCTTTCGCCTGGAGCGGGCTTGGTTCATCGGACGGGTCATAGGTGACAATGTTAACCGGCAGCTTAAGATATTCTTCCAGTACGCTTTTGAGTTCGTCGCAAGAAAGCTCGGAGATCTCTGTTTTGGAGGTCAACAATAGATCTACACTGCCGCCTCGCTTGGTATCATCAAGTCGTGAACCGAAGACATGAACGTCCACATCAGCGTCAATATATTCCTCTACCCCGGTGAGAATGATAGCTCGATGTGTTTGAGTAATACGCATAAGACAGCTCCTAAACTGTATGAGAACCCCGCCACCTGATAATCTTGTTGCTAAGCCACTCTAGGTACAATGAGTTTACGCTACCGGCGGCTTCGGTTCACTCTAACGATGGGATCTCATGCTGACATCGCTGCTGGATAATGACTTCTACAAGATCACGATGCAGAACGCCGTGATCAAACGCTTTCCTTATGCCCATGCGCGCTACGCCTTTATTAATCGTGGCGAGCATGCTTTTCCTGACGGCTTCGGCGCCGAACTTCGCCGTGAAGTCGATAAGATGGCGTCGCTGCGCTTGAGCGATGAGGAGAAGCGCTATCTCGAAATAACGTGCCCTTATCTCGACCCTACGTATCTCGATTTCCTCGCCGGGTTTCATTACAACCCCAGCGAGGTGACTGTAGAGCAGCAGGGGAGTGACCTTTCTGTGATCATTGAAGGGCCCTGGTACCGCACCATTCTCTGGGAAGTGCCGCTGATGGCGTTGATCAGCGAGCTCTGGTATCGGCTGCGTGGCGTGACGATCACGCCTGACGCTGATGCGATGATTGAGCAGCACGCCCAGGAGAAGATCGAACTTTACCGCCGTTTAGGGCTGAAAATTGCTGAGTTTGGTACCCGTCGGCGCTTCTCTTCTGACGTTCACGACCGGGTGGTCGGTGCGCTTAGCCACCACGGCGGTGAGGCCTTCAGCGGCACCAGCAATGTGCTGATGGCCATGCGCCACGGTGTTAAGCCGATCGGCACCCACGCTCACGAGTGGTTTATGTTCCACGGTGCCCGCTTCGGTTTCAAAATGGCCAATAGCCTGGCGCTGGAGCATTGGGTGGATGTGTACCGTGGTGATCTGGGGATCGCCTTGACGGATACCTTTACCTCTAAGGCTTTTTACGACAGCTTCGATAAGAAGTTCGCCAAACTGTTCGATGGCGTTCGTCACGATAGCGGCGATCCTATCGAGTTTGCTTCCCAGACCATCGACCATTACGAGCGCTTGGGCATCAACCCGCTAAGCAAGACGATTATCTTTTCCGACGCGCTAACCCCGGAGAAGGTCGAGCGGATACATGCCTTCTGCAAAGGTCGCATCGGCATGGCGTTTGGTATCGGCACCAACTTCACTAACGATGTCGGTGTTGAGCCGATGAATATGGTGATCAAGATGGTCGAGGCGCGCCCGGAAGGGCAGGGTTGGCTTCCGGTGATCAAGCTTTCCGACGTTGCGGAAAAGAACACCGGCGACCCGGAGATGATCTCGCTGGCGAAGCGGATCTTGTCGCTGAATGGGAAGAATTCTTAGGTTCTAATCTGTTCGAAACATGGAAACCGCTTGTGGCTGATACCTCCAAACCACCCCATAATCCTCATGATCGGTTCTTTCGTAGCGCGATGGAAAACCACGCCGTCGCGCAGGAGTTCATGCAACATTATTTACCTAAGAAAATCAGCGCCGCCCTGGATTTAGGCAGTCTCAAGCTGGAGCATGATAGCCACCTCGATTCAGCCCTGCGAGAAACCGTCTCCGACCTGGTGTACCGTTGTCAATTAGCGGGGCAACCGGCGTATCTAGCTGTATTGGTCGAACATCAATCAAGCCCCGACCCGCACATGCCCGTGCGTATCGGGCATTATCTGTTTGGGATGCTGACCAAGCAGTTGAAGCAGCGCCCCAAGGAACCCCTGGCACCGGTTCATGCACTGGTGTTCTACCACGGCCGTCAAACACCCTACCCCTACTCAATGGATCTTGCTGACTGCTTTGAAGATCCGCTGGGGCTAATGGAGACGCTGTTCCAGGGGCCAATACCATTAGTGGATGTAAATCAGCTTGATGACGAAGCACTAAAACAACAGCAGTGGATAGGCTTGGTTGCTCGGGTGCTCAAGCACATCCGTGAGCCGCATATAGATCCTTACCTGATGGAATGGCTGCGTGACTGCGCGAGCTTTGACGAGCACAGTCGCCAGCAGTTGGATTTCATCGCTACCTTGCTAAACTATGTGGTAGGAACAGGCAACGTGATTGACCTTGATCAGTTGATTGAAGAGAGCCATCGCTTGCCCCAGCCTATAGGAGACACCTTTATGACCATTGCCACCCAGTTGGAAGCCCGAGGTGAAGCGCGAGGTGAAGCCAAAGGCAAAATCGAGGGTAAAATCGAAACCGCTCGAAACCTTCTGCAAGAGGGGGCTGACCCCCAGTTTGTAGCCAAGGTGACGGGGTTGTCTATTGATGATGTTAAGCGCCTTCAGAACCACGCTGAATAAGGTAGGCCCTAATTTTTCACCGAACGGTGCAGCGGCGCGTAGAGCGCCTCGGTCAGCGTGGCGAAGCTGTGGCCAAGGGCGCGCTCGTTGAATAGTTTTTCGAAGCTGGGCCATTGGTGGGCAAGGTAGGCGCTTTGGGCGACTTCGCCGGTCTGAAAGCGGCCGCCTTCGTAGGCGGTTTCGGCGGCGGCGTAGGCGTCGCTGTCGGGTTCTGATTCGGGAGTGCCCAGCTTGGCCAGCCAGGCGAAAGCGGCCTGTGGCGCCAGCGGTAGCGGTGCCTGCATGCCATCCCACCATGCGCTGAGTAGGGCATCTAGCTGGAAGCGGGCATTCTCGGCCTCTACAGGCTCCATGCGTACATGGCCTGCTTTAGAGAGTAGCTGGGTGGTCATCGGGCGCTCACTATTGCCCGCCAGATGCGCTACCCAGGGCCGCAGCAGGTGCTGCCAGCGGTACTGACCACGGCCGCGCCCCTGGCTGATTAAGCTACTGCTGAGCAGTAGCAAGCGGCAGCGGTTGCCTTCACTATCCTGGCGAAGCTCTCCCAGCCAATCTTCCAGCGTTACCCGCCCTGCAGCTCTTTCAGCTCTTTCAACAACAACATGCACCGCCTGGGGCGCTGCTACCACGTGGGGCCACTCTTGCAACGCTTCTTGGTAAGCGCCGAACAGGGCGTCCATGGGTTCGGCTAGCGCTTCGCGCATCCGTTCACCAAAGGCGCCCACTGCCAATACACCCTGGCCTTTAAAGCGTTCCAGTGCCGCGTGCAGTGCTTCCACTCGCGGCTGGCCGTTATCCACGGCGTGGCGCTGGGCGGCGATTAACTGATCCTGTAACTGCCAGTTCTGAAGCCCGTCCAGGGTGAAGGGTTCTACATCCAGTTGGGTAAGCTCCTCCTGCTCAAAATAGACCCCCAGGCGGGTGTTGAAAAACGCCTTGGCGGGTTCGCGTAGAAAGCTGCCCAGCTGATTAAGGGTTAGCGTGCTCTGCTGCTCGCTGTCCGCCTTAAGCTCTTGTGATTGTGAGCCTTGGGTGCTTTCGCCACTGGGGGTGTGCAGGGCGTGCCACTCGTGGGCATACGTAAACAGCCGTGCCTGGGCGGGGGAGTTGCTGGATGGTTCGGTAAAGTAGCGGCGACTGAATGGCTGCAGCGGGTGCTCGGTCGTTAACGCTTCCAGCAGCGGCTCGCCGCTCTGTGTTCGCCAGCCCGCTGCCAAATGGTCGCGCAGTTGGCCGACCAACACCGAGGGTGGCATGGGGTTGTTGTCGATCTGGCTGCGACCCACCCAGCTAATATAAAGCTGCTGGCGGGCGGAGAGCAGCGCTTCCAGAAACAGGTAGCGGTCGTCTTCCCGCCGGGAGCGGTCGCCGGGGCGGTAGTCGCTGCCCATTAAGTCAAAATCCAGCGGCGGCTGGGAGCGCGGGTACTCGCCGTCGTTCATGCCGAGCAGGCACACGTGCTTGAAGGGAATGGCCCGCATCGGCATTAGCGTGGCGAAGTTGACCGCCCCGGCGAGAAAGCGCTGGGAGAGGCTATGCTCGTCGATTTGCCCTAGCCAGTGCTCGCGCACCATGGAGAGCGGCAGCGGGTCAAAAAGCTCGGCCTCTTCGGTGCTGTCCAACAGCTGCTGTAGTGCGGTTTCCAGCTTGGTGAGCATCACGCTCTCTTGAGCGTCGTCGGTCAAAAAGTAGGTTTCCAGCAGTTCGCGCAACCGGGCTACCCAACTGGCGGCGTCGGTGGGCTGGCAGAAGGTTTCCCAGGTGCTTTCCAGCTTTTCCAGCAGATTTGCCAGCGGGCCTGCCAGGGAGGCTTCCAGCCCGCCGATATCATCGAATGGCTCGATGCCTTGCCACGCGTCGGCACTCCCCACCGTATATCCCAGCAGCAGACGTCGTAGGCCAAAGGCCCAGGTATTCTGGGTGAGGCCCTCGGGTAGATCCAGCCGGGTGCGCTGCTCGGCATTGAGCCCCCAGCGAATCCCAGCACCCTCGATCCAGCGGCTGAGAGTGGGCAGGTCGTGTTCGTCAATGCCAAAGCGGGTGCGTAGCGCGGGGACTTCCAGCAAGTCGAGCAGATCGCTGACCGAGAGGCGTAGCTCTGGTAGGCGCAGCAGTTTTTCCAGGGCAATCATCATCGGCAGACGGTGGCGGCTGGCCTGATCGGAAAGGGTGTAAGGGATGTAGCGCGGGTCGTCGGGTTTAGCGTTCGCGTTGTAGCCGCCGAAGGCGGAGCGGTACTGGCCGAATACGGCTTCAATATGCGGCGCGTAGCGGTCGATATCCGGCACCATCACGATGATATCCCGCGGGCGTAGCTCCGGGTCGGCGCTGAAGGCCGCCAGCAGCTGATCGTGAAGTATCTCCACTTCCCGCTGGGGGCCGTGGGCGATATGGAACACGATGGAGTCGTCGCTGGCCTGGTCGAGCGCGGGCCAGTGGGTTTGGGTTTCCGCCACCGGGCGCAGCTCGCGGATATCGTCCTGTAGCTGGCTGAGCAGGCAGTTGCGCTCTTCGCCGCTAAATGGCTCGAACATATCAATGCGTAGTGCCTGTTGCTCGAATAGGGTTTGGTAGTTGCCCGCGTCATCGTGTTCATCGAGTAGGCGTAAATAGTCGCGCCCCTGTTTGCCCCAGGCGGCCAGCAGCGGTTGGGCGTGAAGGTGCAGGGCGTCGTCGGCATCGCCGGTGCCGAGTACGTCCAGGGCGTCGGGCATGCCTGCCTTGCGCCGCTGGCGGTAGCGGCTGGCGCGGAGCAGGTCTTTGTGCTCGATGATATCCGCCCAGTAGTACTGGCAGGGGTTGTGCACGCAGAGCACAATCTGGCAGCAGCGCGACAGCGCCGCCAGGGCTTCTAACGTTTGTTGCGGCAGCGATGAGATGCCGAAAATGATCAATCGCCGGGGCAAGCCAGGTGGGCACGCTTGGCCTTCAAGCTGTTCGGCGGCTTCCAGAAAGCGGCTGTGCACCTGGGCGCGGCTGCTGTTAAGGCCTGCTTCGCCAAGATTATTAGCTACATCGTCGCGCAGTGCGCGCCATAGTTCTGGCTGCCACAGCTGGTGGGCTTCCAGCGGGCGGGCTTCGCCACGGGCGGTGATGAGTACGTCGTTACCCTTCGCCCAGGCGTCCAGCCAGTCGGCGCGATACACCTGGTACTGATCGAACAGATCCGCCAGCCGCTCGGCCAGTTGGTAGTGCTTGCGCTGGTCGCGATCGACTTCCAAAAAGCGCGCCAGCGGCGCAAAAGCTTCCTGCTCGGCAAGGCTGGGCAGCAGGCGCAGAAGGCGCCATATCAACCGTGACTTATCAAACGGTGAGGTTTCGGGCACCGCCTGGTCGTCGTGGGTTAGCTGCGTAAGCACCGTTCGGTAGGCCTGCCATAGAAAGCGCGCGGGCAAGGTGACGTTCAATGCTGCTGCAATGCCCGCACCGCCCTGGGCCGGGTCTTCTGCTAGCGCCAGTTTTAGCCACTGCCCAATGCCGTTGCTCTGCACCAGAATGGTCTCATTCTCCAGCGGCGAGAGCGGGTGTCGGCGCATCCACTCCACCGCCAAGCCGCGCAAATCTTCCAGGCGATTGGCATGCACCACCATAAAGCCCGGTGTTAGCGGCGTTTGCGAGAGCAGAGAGTTTGCAGACATGCACGATTCCTTAATGGATGGTGCCTTCATGTATGGTGCGGGGTGGCGCCTTAAAGCATCCATGGAGTGTAAGAATTCGCGATAAGCGTCCTAGCGGCACTCTTCTGACTGCTATAGCGGTTTAATAGATAGGCGCAACCCTAAGGAGTTAGCGACCTTGCTGATGGTCGAAAATGCAGGATTGCCTTCCCCCGAAAGAGCTTTATAGAGCCCTTCCCGGCTCATTCCAACGTCTTTGGCGAGTTGGCTCATGTTGCGGGCACGGGCGATATCACCAAGTGCGGCGGCAAGAAGAGCAGGATCATTTTCTTCCATGACTGCATCAAGGTAGGCCGCAATATCTTCCTCAGTTTGAAGATAATCAGCAGTATCGTAGTGACTGAAAGTGACATTAGGAACGGTCATGGGGTTACTCCTTCCATTGCGCGGCAATGGCTTTGGCTAGTTCGATATCGTGGGATTGGGTGGCTTTATCACCACCGCACAGCAGAACCACGATTACTGGCCCCTTGGTAATATAATAGATGCGGCAGCCTGGCCCATAAGGAATTCGCAGTTCAGAAACGCCTTTACCTACCGGCTTCACATCTCCAGGGTTGCCCAGACTCAAACGTCGGATGCGGGCTTCAACCTTGGCGCGGGCACGAACATCGCGAAGCTCGCGTAGCCATCTATCGAAGACATCAGTTTTAATCAACTCGATAATGGTGATAACTATAGTTGGCAACTCTGCGGGTGTCAACTTTGGTTAACGCCTAATCAAAAGCAAAGAAACGATGGGGGAGCGCTATGGTGTCAGGAGTTAATCATCTTGCGGGATGCGATATATATCGCCAAGCTATGCGGATACTGTGAGCAATACTGAGAGAAAATTCCAATGACCGAGCCGACTAATCATTCCCGCCGCCACTCTTCCCAAGTGGTCGATGGCCCCGGCAAAGCCGCCAGTCGCGCCATGCTGCGCGCCGTGGGCTTTAACGACGAAGATTTCAAAAAGCCCCAGGTGGGCATTGCCTCTACCTGGAGCATGGTGACGCCCTGCAATAGCCATATTAACGAGCTGGCCGAGTTTGCCCGCGACGGTGCCGATGCAGGCGGTGGCAAAGGTGTGATTTTCAATACCATTACGATTTCCGATGGTATTGCCAATGGCACCGAAGGTATGAAGTACTCGCTGGTGTCCCGGGAAGTGATCGCCGACTCCATCGAAACCGTCGCCGGCTGTGAAGGCTTTGATGGTCTAGTCGCCATTGGCGGCTGCGATAAGAACATGCCGGGCTGCCTGATGGGCCTGGCGCGCTTAAACCGCCCCAGCGTGTTTGTCTATGGCGGCACTATTATGCCCGGCAAAGGGCATACCGATATCGTTTCGGTCTTTGAGGCCATGGGCGCCCACTCCCGTGGTGATATCGACCTCATCGAACTCAAAAATATCGAAGAAACGGCGATTCCTGGCCCCGGCTCCTGTGGCGGCATGTACACCGCCAACACCATGGCCTCGGCGATTGAAGCCTTGGGCATGAGCCTGCCCGGTAGCTCAGCACAAAATGCTATCTCTCAGGAGAAGCGCGACGACTGCAAAGCAGCCGGTGAAGCGGTGCTGTCGCTGTTAGCTCACGATATCAAGCCTTCCGATATCATGACCCGCGAGGCGTTTGAGAATGCCATTACGGTCACTATCGCTTTGGGCGGTTCTACCAATGCGGTGCTGCACCTGATCGCAATGGCGCGCACCATCGGCGTTGAGCTGTCGTTGGCCGATTTCACCGAGATTGGTAAGCGTGTTCCGGTACTCGCTGACCTGCGCCCCAGCGGCCACTATATGATGAGCGAACTGGTGGCGATTGGCGGTATTCAGCCGCTGATGAAGATCTTGCTGGATGCGGGGCTGCTCAACGGCAACTGTTTGACCGTCACGGGTAAAACGCTGGAAGAGAACCTGGCCGAGGTCGCGCCTTATCCCGCCGAGCCGCCGATCATCGCACCGCTGGGCAACCCGATTAAAACGGAAAGCCACCTGCGCATGCTTTACGGCAACCTGGCACCGGAAGGTGCGGTTGCAAAGATTACCGGTAAGGAGGGCACTCGCTTTTCTGGTTCTGCGCGGGTATTTGGCTCGGAAGAAGAGGCCCAGGCGCGCATTAACGATGGCACCGTCGTTGCCGGCGATGTGGTGGTGATTCGCTATGAAGGGCCGAAAGGTGGCCCCGGTATGCGCGAAATGCTCACACCGACCTCGGCGATTATGGGCCGTGGTTTGGGTAACGACGTGGCGCTGATTACCGATGGACGCTTCTCCGGTGGTAGCCACGGTTTTGTGGTCGGCCATGTGTCACCAGAAGCCTTTGATGGCGGCCCGCTGGCGCTGGTGGAAGATGGCGATACCATCACCATTGATGCCGAAGCGGATACCATCGACGTTGACCTCTCCGATGAAGAGCTGATGCGCCGTCGTGCCGCCTGGCAGCAGCCAGAGCCCCGCTATACCCGCGGCGTGCTGGCTAAATATGCACGCTTGGTTAGCTCGGCCAGCACCGGTGCGGTGACCGATCAGGAGTAATCCGCGTTGCCGCTATGAACGCATCGTCATGAGCATGCTGTCATAAAGAATTAAAGCGCAAGGCTTACTATAAGAGCCTTGCGCTTTTTTAATGGGATAACAGGTGGCCAACATGGTGGAGCAAACGCAGGCACGTGGGCGCATAGGTGAAGTGTTTTGGGTATTTTTAGCGCTCGGCTTAACGTCCTTTGGCGGCCCGGTAGCGCACCTTGGTTATTTTCGCACGGCCTTTGTCGAGCGGCGCCAGTGGTTAACTGAAAGCGCCTACGCTGATCTGGTGGCGCTGTGTCAGTTCTTGCCGGGGCCAGCCAGCAGCCAGGTGGGCTTTGCACTTGGCCTATTGCGTGCGGGGCCTTGGGGGGCTGCCATGGCGTGGCTGGCGTTTACGCTGCCCTCAGCGATCATCCTGGTGCTGTTTGCATTTGGTGCGGCGGTGCTGGATGGCCCTATTGCCAGTGGTATTATTCACGGCTTAAAAGTCGTGGCAGTAGCTATTGTGGCCCATGCCGTGTGGGGCATGGCGCGTAATCTCTGCCCGGATAAAACCCGCACGGGCATTGCGCTTGCGGCGGTATTTACGGTGGTGTTGGTAAGCGGCCCGCTGGGCCAGGTCGCAGCGATTGTGTTGGGCGGCTTGGTCGGACTAGCGCTGTGTCGCGATAGTGCTGCTGTCACAGCAAGTGAATCGCTGCATTTTCCCGTAACGCGCAAGGCAGGCATGGTGGCGCTGGGGGGATTTGCTGGGCTGTTAATTCTGCTGCCGCTATTGGCGGGAGCCGCCGCATGGCTGGATATCGCCGATGCGTTTTACCGTTCAGGTGCATTAGTGTTTGGCGGCGGGCACGTGGTGCTGCCGCTGTTGGAAGCGGAAGTGGTGCAGTCGGGCTGGGTGACGCCGGATGAGTTTTTAGCAGGTTACGGCGCTGCTCAGGCGGTACCGGGGCCGCTGTTTACGTTTGCTGCCTACCTGGGAGCACTGCTGCCCGGCATTCATGGTTTAGTTGGTGCTTTGCTAGCGCTATTGGCCATCTTCATTCCTGGCTTTTTGTTATTGGTGGGCGTGCTGCCTTTCTGGAATCAATTTCGTCAGTGGGGCAGTGCCCAGGCGCTAATGCGCGGTGCCAATGCAGCGGTGGTCGGTATTTTAGGCGCAGCGCTTTATCAGCCGGTGTGGACGAGCGCAATCATTGGTGCAGAGGAGTTTGCGCTGGCGCTCACCGGTTTCTTGCTCTTAACCGTATGGAAGCTGCCCGCTTGGGTAGTGGTGGCTGTTGTAGCCTTTGGGGGAATTGCGATTGCGCCATGAGCAATGACACATAAACAGCCATCACGAACGAAGTGAAGTAAGCTCGGAGTAGGGCTTGATATAGCACTTGAGATAGGGCTTGAGCGGGAAGGAAAAAAGTTTCTTGGCAGACCGCCGGGAGGCGGCCTGCGTGGAGTGGAGAAGTGGGAACAGCAGAAAAAAGTGTCTGCTATGGCGCCTCCAGCTCTAGGGTGCGACGCAGGGCGTGAAGTTCATCCACTCCCAGGTGCTCAAGCCTTCCGGCGAGCAGGTCGCTGATTTTCTGAACGGGAAGCCCTGCCCTGCGGGCAATCTCTCGGCTTCCTAGGTCTGATACGGCGATCAGACGCGTGATAATACGCATTAATCGCGTACGTTTTTCAAGTTCCCTGACGTCGAGGTCAGGGCTGCTTCGCGGAGGATCAAGCTGTTCCGCAGTGGCAGTTGCGCGTGCCGTGCTCATGTGGCTCCATCAGTCTGAAATGACAATCACACAATGCCGCCAACCGGTGCGTATTTCAATGCCTATTTTGATGAAAATTTCACGACCATGGCTAAGCCCGCAAACGGGCTAGCTCTGGTAGACTATTCGACTTCCAATTTTGATGTGTGCCTGATCCGGCGCACGCTGTTTTTTAATTCGGTTTCGCTTTTTTTAGGCCGTTGGGCCGAGGAGTTTTGCATGTCGTCGAACAGCGCACCCAAGGTGGGCGTGATCATGGGATCCAAGTCTGATTGGCCGGTCATGGAGCACGCTGCTTCCATGCTGGAGCGTTTGGGCGTGGCTTATGAAACCCGTGTGGTCTCGGCGCACCGCACGCCTGACCTGCTGTTCGATTATGCCAAGAGTGCTGCCGAGCGCGGCTTGCAGGTTATAGTGGCAGGAGCAGGCGGCGCTGCCCACTTGCCAGGCATGGTGGCCTCGCAAACGCCGCTACCGGTGCTGGGTGTGCCTGTTGAGTCGAAAGCGCTCAAAGGTTTGGATTCGTTGCTCTCCATTGCCCAGATGCCCGGCGGCATCGCAGTGGGCACCCTGGCGATTGGCAAAGCGGGCGCGACTAACGCAGGGTTGTTAGCAGCGCAGATTGTTGGCCTGCAAGATGCAACCGTACGCAGTGCGGTAGAAGCGTTCCGTGCAGAGCAGACGCAGAAAGTCCTCGACAACCCTGACCCGCGCCCCGGGCCGGAAGCGGAATAAGGAGTCTGGCTATGAACTCTGGTATTGCAAAGAGCGACGTAGTTACAACTGATATCGTTAAAACTGACGTCGTACAAAACATTGGCGTACTGGGTGCAGGTCAATTAGGCCGCATGTTGGCGCTAGCGGGTTATCCGCTGGGTAATCGTTTCACTTTTTTAGATACTACGGGTAATCCCAGTGCTGGAATTGGCGATGTAATTGTCGATCCTAATAACCAGCATCTGGCTGAGTTTTTGGCCAAGGTTGATGTGGTGACCTACGAGTTCGAACACTTACCTGTTCAGCTGGTACGCGAAATTGAGCAGCACAAACCGGTTTACCCCAGCAGTCGTGCCATTGAAGTGTGTCAGAACCGGGTTGAAGAGAAGACACTGTTTGATCGTCTAGGTATACCTACGCCCGCTTACCGGGTAGTGGAGAGCGCCGAGCAGCTAGAAGCCGCCGCCCGCGAATTGGGTTGCCCGGTGGTGGCTAAATCGGTCACTGAAGGCTACGACGGCAAGGGGCAGGCGGTATTGAAGCAGCCCGAGCAGGCTGGCGAGGCGTGGAGTGCTATTGGCCACTCTCAGTTAGTTGTTGAAGCATTTGTCGATTTCGTGCGGGAAGTCTCGATGATTGCCGTGCGCGGTCGTGATGGTGAGGTGGTGTTCTACCCCATGGCCGAGAACCAGCATGTGGATGGCATCCTGCGTTACTCCGTGGCGCCGCTGCCAGACCTGGACGACAGCGTTCAGCAGACTGCTGATGGCTATATTCGTGCGCTGTTGGATGAGCTGGATTACGTGGGCGTGCTAGCGCTTGAGTTGTTTCAAACCCGTGATGGTAGCCTGCTGGCCAACGAAATGGCCCCCCGCGTTCATAATTCCGGCCACTGGACGATGGATGGCGCGGTGACCAGCCAGTTCGAAAATCACCTGCGCGCGATACAGGGTTTACCCTTAGGCGATACCCAGGCGATTGCCCCCACCTGCATGATTAATGTGATTGGTCGTGAAGGCGACAACGCAGCGATTCTAGCGCTTGCCAATACGCACCTGCATCGCTATGACAAAGCTGAGCGGGCTGGTCGTAAGCTTGCACACGTGAATATCCTCGCGCCTAATCATGCCGAACTGCTGGAAAAAGTTAACGTCTGCAGTGCCTTACTGCCCGAGGCACCGCCGGCTGCGTTGAGCTTCGCCATTAAACAGTAGTTTCTAAAATAACTTCCTCTAAGCTGCACCCCAGCCATTGGATTAACTTCCAAGGTTGGGGGTAGTCTATCTTTTTGATGGCTATTGATAGCTGAATGATAACTTTTTACAGTTCATAAAATTTCACAATCTTAACAGTAGCTAATTGAACGCCTTTTATTTACTCTTGTGATTCCAATCAGTGCGTAAACTTTTAACGCAATTCCTTTTAACTAACAGCCATATGTTATTTTTTATATGAGCTTGTTAAGTTCATGGCGATTATCCGCATGAGTGAACGAATGTTTCATGAGGATGGAGTATCGGATAAATTCGCGCAATTACAGAGTTTGCGTGATGAGAAAGTACGTATATTGTTCAACAACGTTTGGCAGCCCGTGTTTGCTGGTATATTAGGCGCTTTTTTATTAGTTGTCCTTATGTGGGGAATGGTTAACCCTGTCATATTAGTTAGCTGGCTTATTGTGATACTGGCGATCTCGGCGCTGCGTTTAAAATTGGCGCAACACTTTTTGCGAGCCTCTGATCTAGAGCAGAATAAGCCACGTTGGCTACGACTGTTCACCCTCTTAGTCTTTCTGGCAGGGTGTTTGTGGGGGCTAGGCAGTTTTCTCATGTTTGACAGCGGTAGGCCTGAGCAGTCAGCTGCTCTGGCTATCGTGCTTTCCGGCGTTGCAGCTGGCAGCATGGCGATGCTTTCTACTATTTGGTGGATGGTTCTTTTCTTTGTATTGCCTATTGCGATTCCACTTCAGCTATTGTTTTTATTTTCTGACGCCCCGACGCATACAATGATTGGTGTGCTGTTGGGGCTTTTTGTGTTGTTGCTAATAGCCACTAGCCACCGTTTAGGCCGCATCATTCATGACAATATTGAACTCCAAGTCACCATGGTTGCCCGTGAAGCACAGTTGATCGAAAGTGAAAATCGTTATCTATCGATTTTCCAACATTCGCCGCTAGGGGTGCTTCACTTCGATCAACAGGGCTGCATAACTGACTGCAATGAAAAGCTGCTGGAAATACTAGCGCTCGCCCGCTCTGAGCTTTTAGGGTTCTGTATTCAAGGCAGCGAGGATATTGATATTAAAACGGCCACTCAAAATGCCTTGACTAACGGTACTGGCTATTATGAAGGGACTTTTTCAGTACCTTATTCCTTCGCTCATTCAGAAGGTACCCCCGTGCGGGCCTTCTTCAATGGTGTGCGTAGCGTTGATAATGAGATTGTCGGTGGGGTGGTTATCGTTGAAGATTTTACTGAGCGTAAGCGAAACGAAGAGATGATTTATCGCCAAGCTTACTATGACGCGTTAACCGATTTGCCTAATCGTCGTCTGTTGATTGAGCGGTTAGCGGCCCTTTGCGATCATTCAACAGCGCAAGCGCAGTTCGGGCTGCTGATGTTTTTGGATCTCGATCGCTTCAAATTGATTAATGACACCTGGGGCCATGCCACCGGTGATGATTTGTTGGTTCAGGTCGCAAGTCGCTTGCAAAATTGTTTGCGCGAAGGGGATGTGGCGGCAAGGCTCAGCGGCGACGAATTTGTACTTCTGGGGGTGTTTGAAGAGGGCTCTGAGCAGACCTTCGAGTCTGGTGCTGAAAACTATATGCTTGAGGTTCAGCGAGTACTTTCGCAGCCTTATCGGCTGGCAAATCGTGAGGTGCCTGTAACGCCCAGTATAGGTTATACCTGCTTCACAACCGCCGCCTGTGATCACGAAGAAGTGCTTAAACAAGCGGATATTGCGATGTATCGCGCGAAAATAGAAGGTCTGGGGCAGCTTTGCCGCTACCAGCCATGGATGCGCGATAATATGCAGTGATCCGAATGCTTAAGCCAATTGACCGATGAGCAGCACCCATAAAGCGATTAACGCAAAGTGACCGGGGTACCACGCCAACCATAACCGGCGCGGCATTACCAAGCTGACGGGGGGAATACGCTGCGCTGCGCCTGCAGCGAGCATCAGCACGATGAGGCACGTGCCTACGGTGAACGATTTGGCCATATCAGAAGCATTCATCTGCCCGGCAATCCAAAGTACCGGAAATGCCGCTAGGCCTGCCCATAGGCGCGCTTGGAAATGACTTTCAGCTTGGCTCAAGGCGTGCATTGCGAACATTAATAGCGGAATCAGCAGCAGCCCGTTGTGCCCGTACTCGACCCAAAAACCGAGCAAGTACCACACGGTAACGCCAACCGCCGCACCGGCGAACAGCCAGGGCAAACCTAGCGTTTGCTGCTGGTAGTGCTGCCAACCTTGGCGCACTAGCGTGCCCAGGGCTAAACCACTGGCCAGGGTGAAGCAGACATTGAGGATAAAAGCATCCGATGCGCGCGGCATCATCATGTAGGGCAGTTGAGCGACCAGGCCGATAACTAAAATTCGTCGTGAGTAGCGTAGTGGGTTGCGGGTATTAAACAGCCCATGCCAGGCCACCATGGCGGCAAACAGCGGAAAAGCGATACGGCCAATGGAAGACCCCGCCCAGCTTAGATCCCAATCGCCGGGCAGCACATAGCGAGTGAGGTGATCCACGGTCATGGTGATCAGTGCCAGCCACTGCCCCCAGCCGGTCCAGTGAGAAGAGGGGCGAGGTAGCGGACCTGCATGTGGGCTAGTCGGGTGAGCCATAAAACCTCCGTGTTGAACATGCGCAATAATACACAGACAGAGGTAGCTTCACCTAGTTCACTGTATTCTCAGCGTTAGATAGAAACGCATCACCCCGGCGGTTGCCGGGGTGATGCGTTGTTCTGGATTGCTTTGAGGCTTACTCTTCTTCACCAAAATAACGGGTGTAGATCTCGTCGTAAGTGCCGTCTTCTTGCACTTCGGCTAACGCTTCGTTGAACTTCTCGGCTAGCGCTTCATCGCGCTGACGGAAGGCGATGCCAAAGCCGTCACCGAAGTACTCTTTGGGTTCGCTAATGCGTTCGCCAATCACCACGTACTCAGCTTCTTCGCTTTCCAGCAGGGTGGATTTGCCAATCGGGAAGTCGAGGAACACGATATCCAGACGCTCAGCCTCCATATCCAGCACCATATCGTCGGCGGTGGAGTAGCGGCTGATGTCAGCAACGTCGCTGAAGTTGTCAGTTACGTAGTTGTCTTGCAGGGTGCCGCGCTGAACGCCAATGGTCATGCCTTCCAGCGTCTCTTTAGTGGCTTCGCTGATGCCCAGGTCGCTGGCAGCAAACCATGCAGAGGGCATAGTGATGTAGGGGTCAGAGAACAGCACTTGCTCACGACGTTCGTCGTTAATGGTCATTGAGGACATGATGGCGTCGTAGTTGCGTGACATTAGGCCGGGAATGATGCCATCCCACTCCTGCTCGACCCACTCGCAGGTAACGCCCATGCGGTCGCAAAGCTCGTTGCCAAGGTCAATATCAAAACCGGTAAGCTCGCCTTCAGCGGTACGGAATTCCATGGGCTCGTAAGGAACGTCTACGCCAATGCGCACGTTATCGTAATCACGCGCCTGTGCCGAGGAAGCGGCGGCGACTGCTAAGCCGAGCAGCGAAAGGGATAGTAGTTTTTTCATATTGTTACTCCGTATAAAGCGGGTACAAAGAAAGATCAATATTCTAACCAACCAGTAAACTAACCCAGGTTGGCAGCAACGGAAAGAGGCTTTATGCGTATGAACCAACGTTTGTTTGACGGTTGCACCGTTTTTCCATGATCAACCGGTTTTCATGATTAAGCATCTTGCGGCCGTAGGTGTGCGAGCAGCTTTTTCTCTAGATAGCGGAAAAAGAACAAAATCGCGAAGGTTAAACATAGATAAATTGCAGCCACGAATAGAAACGCCTCGAAAGGGGCGTAGTAGCGGGCGTAGACAAAGCGAGCAGCACCGGTTAAATCCATCAGCGTGACCACGCTGGCAATAGCGCTGGCGTGTAGCATAAAGATCACTTCGTTGCCGTAGGCGGGCAAGGCGCGGCGAAAGGCGCTGGGTAAGATGATTCGACGCATCATTAAATTCTGCGACATGCCGTAGGCACGGGCGGCCTCAATCTCACCTTGGGCTGTGGATTTAATGGCGCCCCGAAAAATCTCGGTAGTGTAAGCGGCAGTATTCAGCGTGAAGGCGATCAGCGCTGGGTAGAAAGCTTCACGCAATACTGGCCACAAGAAACTCTCTTGGATGCCATCAACAAACACTACGCCGTAGTAGATGATATAGAGCTGAATCAGCAGTGGTGTACCACGGAAAATGTAGGTGTAGAGGTAAACCGGCAGACTAATCCATTTATGCTTTGAGCTGCGCATAATGGCCAGTGGCACAGCGAGAATGAGCCCCGCAACCAGCGATAAAAATACCAGTTGGGTGGTCGTGACCAAGCCTTCCCAGTAATAACCCAGCGTGTCCGCGGTGAAAATGGTGTTACCAGCTAGTAGGTCATTGAACCAAGTGGAAATATCGAGCATATCACTGACCTCCAAAGCCGATGTCGTAGTGTTTCTGCAAGCGCGCAAAAATCCATTCGGATACGCTTGCAATGAGTAGGTACGCTACGGCGACGGGGAGTAAAAAGGTAAATGGCTCGTGGGTCGCTCGGGAAGCCTCGGCTGCCACCCGCACCATATCGGTCAAGCCAATGACTGAGACCAGCGCGGTAGTTTTGAGCAGTACCATCCAGTTGTTGGATAGGCCCGGTAACGCATGGCGCATCATTTGCGGGAAGCGGATGCGGCGAAAGACGAGGCCACTGCTCATACCATAGGCTTTACCTGCTTCGATCTGACCGTTATCCACCGCCATAAAGGCGCCACGGAAGGTCTCGCCCATATAGGCGCCAAAGATAAAACCAATGGTCAGCACGCCTGCGGCGAAGGCATTGAAGTTAATATAAATATCGATGTCGTAGCTGTAATAGAGCATGTCGCTGATGGCGTTAACGCCAATCTGCCCGCCAAAAAATAGCAGCATCATCAAAACGAGATCCGGCACCCCGCGAATAAGCGTGGTGTAAACCGTTGCTGTACGCCTTAAAAACCAGTTGCGCGACATTTTTGCGCTGGCGGTCAGTAGTCCCAAAATAATCGCTAGAATCAGCGACAGCACCGCTAATTGAACGGTAACGCCTGCCCCCTCGATCAGCCGGGGGCCATAACCTTGCAAATCAATCATGGTGAGCCTCGCGGATCAGTATTTAGGTGCCAGGAATTGCTGCAGGCGCGGTGATTGCGGGTTGCCGAGCACCTGATCGGGCGGGCCAGCCTCTTCCACCAGGCCCTGGTGAAGGTAAATCACTTGGCTGGAAACATCCCGGGCAAACCCCATCTCGTGAGTCACCACGACCATGGTGCGGCCCTCTTCGGCGAGTCCGTGCATGACTTTCAATACATCGCCGACCAATTCCGGGTCAAGGGCAGAGGTGGGTTCGTCAAACAGCATCACTTCGGGATCCATTGCCAGCGCGCGGGCAATCGCGCCACGCTGCTGCTGGCCGCCGGACATCTGTGCCGGGTAGGCGTTGGCGCGAGCCGTTAAGCCGACGCGGTCAAGCAGGGCGTGGGCATGATCGAGGGCTTCTTTTTTGGGTTTTTTCAGCACATGAATCGGCGCTTCGATGATGTTTTCGAGCAGCGTCATGTGGGCCCACAGGTTGAAGCTCTGGAACACCATGGAGAGCTTGGCGCGCATTTGTACCACCTGCTTCCAATCTTCGGGCTCCCGGCCGTGCTTAGTGGTTTTAAAGCGAATGGGTTCGCCATGGACGATAAGGTCGCCATCGTCGGGTTGCTCGAGCAAGTTCATGCAGCGTAAAAAAGTACTTTTACCCGATCCAGAGGCACCAATCAGGGTAATCACATCGCCTTTTTGGGCTTGTAGTGAGAGACCTTTCAGAACTTCCGTATCGCCAAAGCGTTTTTTAATATTACGCACTTCAAGGGGAGTAGGCGTAGCGGCCATATCATTGGCTCCAGTACAGAGTTGCCGCAGCAACATATGGGTTTGATGCGGCTGGCGCGAAAAAAGGGGCGATTCTATCAGGCTGGGCGCATTATGCGCGCTTTCCTTCTAACATTATGCACTCGACGATGGTCGTATCGACGTCGAGGGGCCTGTTTTCGCCTCACCATTATTATTGTCTTGGCTATAGTAGGTTTTGCATGGGGGTTTAAACGATAGGCGCCACCAACAGCGCGGCTCGGGCGCCCACCTCTACTTGTGCGTTAGGAAACACCACATGAAGGGGCGTATCGCCCACCCGAAATTCACCCGAGTTACCGTCTTGGGCCAGCAGGGTACCGGGTTCAAAGCGACTGAAATTGGCCGTGTCCTCGGCAAAACAGAGTGTGAAATCATCTGAGTGACGTATTAACTCGTGTTGAACCTGGAAAAACTGCATTTGCGTGGCGGGCTGGCTGGGCGGCGTATGCCCTTCACTAAGTGCGGTGAGTAGCGTACGCATCGGTTGTAAGGATGCCATATCGTTGTGGCCAAAAGGGGCTACCCGGCCCAGCTCAAAAGTGAATGCCTGGGCGGCGTGATAGTGCTTGCTGTAGTGGGAGAACGTCCAGCTGTGCTGATGTTGGTGAAGCACCGCCTGCATATCCGCCGCCGCTAGCCAGTCCCACTGCTCAGCATCGGTGGAGGAGTCGGCAAAGGGCTCCACGACGAAACGAGGGTAGCGGCTATCCCGAATTGCGGTATGTAAGTCGTAGTGCAATTTGGGGAGCTCTGCATGACGTGCATAAAAGCTATCCACCGCGGCCATTAATTCTTTGGCGCGATCCGGCTCCTCTCCCTTAGCGGTTAGTTCACGGCTAAATAGCCGGTTTAAATTGGTGGTAAGAAAACGCTGCTGTGCCTTAAGCGCGGGCAGGTTGCCTAAAATCACCAGTACGGGCGCGCCGAGCGATATGCTGCCCGCTTCTACTCCGCTTAACCATTCACCTACCAGTTCCACCGGCGCGGTTTCGTTGCCATGGATCGCCGCAGAAAAAATGCATGCATGGGCGCCTTGGCTTGCCGTGTTGGGAGTGAGCTCCAAAATACCAGGCGCATGCAAATGATAAGTGCCGCTTGCGAAGACGCCTTGGCTGGCGGCGGGGAGCTGCCCGTCAAGCGACCAGTCGAGCCATTGGCCTAGCATTGTCGCTCCTCAGTAACTGTTTTCAGTATCGTTGTCAGTATAAATGCGAGCCTAGGTTTACCATGCTGGGCGTATGCCACAAGCCTGCAGGTCGTTCGCGTGTAAAAGCCTAGCGTATTCGTGAAAAAGCGTATTCATGAAACAAGCGCAAGCTAACAAGTGGCTTTATTTCATCGCTAACAGCAAAAAACGCCCATGGGGTGCATGAGCGTTTTTTAATTTGTTCATCAAGTTACGCTGAACGCTGGCGCTGCATCTCTTCCTGATACTCGCTAGCAAGCGATGTCTTTTGTTTATCTTGCAGGCCGCGCCCCGCCAGTTGGAAAACCTCTTGCTCCTCTTCATCCAGGTGGTGGGTGACTAAATCCTGAAGCTGTTTGGCGTGGGTCAACCAGTGGGTGGCGCTGTAGTCCGTTTCATCAAGCAGTTCTAATAGCTCATCAATTTCATGATGTTCAGCAACGCTATGGCGGGCTTTTTCCTGCGTCAGGTCGATGGACATCATTGGGATATAGAGCGCTCGCTCTTCTGCAGCGGCGTGATAGTGCAGCTCTGCTCGTACCTGCTGATACAGTTTATCTCGCTCATCGCTGTCTCCGTGTGTTTCAACTAAGCGGGCGAGCAGGGCGCGCTGAATATCGTGATCCTTGCGCAGGGCTTCAAAAATCGTCATTCCAGACTCCTTGGATACGTTTGATGTAGGCAAGTCAAAAGCTAGTGGTGGTTGGCGTAAAGTGCAAGGTGGTCTTCGTCGATGAAATCGACGCCCATGGACGAAAACATTCGCTTTTCTCTATGCTTGAGTGCGCTATGTTGTTGGTACGACTTATTGGGCGAGGCTCATTGCACGATTCATAAATGAAGGCCTAAGTGAAGGAGGTAGTAATGACAAAGGTACTGGTACTTTATTATTCCATGTATGGTCATATCGATACGCTGGCCCAGGCCGTAGCAGAAGGCGCAAAGGGTGTGAGCGGCGTCGAGGTGACGGTTAAACGCGTACCTGAAACAATGCCTGAAGAAGCGTTCAAGAACGCAGGCGGTAAGCAGGATTTCGACACGCCGGAAGCGACGCCTCAAGAGCTTGCCGATTACGATGCGATCATTTTCGGTACGCCTACTCGCTTTGGTAATATGGCTGGCCAAATGCGTACCTTCCTGGATCAGACCGGCGGCCTGTGGGCGAACGGTTCTCTGCGTGGCAAAGTAGCCAGTGTGTTCACTTCTACCGGTACTGGCGGTGGCGATGAGATGACCATTACCTCTACTTGGACGACGCTTGCCCACCATGGCATGGTGATTGTGCCGATTGGTTACGGCATCGAAGAGCAGTTTGATATTTCTAAAGTAAGCGGCGGTACCCCTTACGGCGCCGCTACGCTGGCTGGGGGAGATGGGTCGCGTCAGCCCGACGAACGCGAACTGAAAATTGCCCGTTTCCAGGGCGAGCTTGTTGCGAAAACGGCGTCTAAACTGGCCAGTTAGTCATTAATGGCGGTTAATATTTAACCAGATTTTAACGCCCCTGCGGGGGCGTTTTGCGTTACCGCATGAATGTGGAGTGACCATCAACTAGGGGGTGCACATACCTTATTACGACCGCTCCTTTTTGCTTGATATAGCGCTTTGTCAGCGGCATCAATAAGCTCAGAAAACCCCCCGTTTTCCATATGAGAGAATTCAGCCACCCCGATGCTCACCGTGACGGGTACAGCCTGTTTGACGTCAGGAAGCCAAACCCCCTCATTAGCGATATGGGCACGTAGCTTATTGGCGAGGCCCTCCGCTTCTACTAAAGATAGAGAGGGAAGCAGAACAGTGAACTCTTCACCGCCAAATCTACCTAGCGTAGCGATGTACCCTTTAAGTTCTTCTTCACAGCGCTGAGCAACGGCTCGTATTGCTTGGTCTCCCGCTAAGTGGCCCCAGGTATCATTAATGCTCTTAAAAAAATCGATATCGATGAGCAGAAATGAAAGAGGTTCACCAAAGTGCCTTGCGCGCTCAACTTCTTCTTTACCTAACTCCATTAGCCGTCGACGATTAACGGTGTTGGTCAACGCATCGTAGTTGGCAAGGCGGTGTAACTCAGCGTTCATTTGTTCAAGCTGTTCGTTCTGGGCAGCCAAACGTGCATTGAGGGCGTTAAGTTCCTCCTTGTAGCGCATCTGCTCTTCAAGGTTGAAGCACACGCCGGTGAAACGGTGTCCTCTATAGTGCTCGTCGCGATCAACAATCTTGCCATAGTTGGCAAACCACACCCACTCACCGGCCTGGTTGCGGAGCCGAAATTCGCTATAATAGCGTGATGTTTGGCCTTCGATATGACGTTCTACGGCGAGTTTAACCGTGGCAACATCATCTGGGTGCATCAAGGCAAAGATGTCGTCAATATAGGCAGCCGTGTCTTGCTGGGCATAGCCTAGCTGGTCAAATACTTTAGATAAGCCAAAAATGACCTCACCGGTGCTTAGATCGTTTTCCCATAGATCCAGACCACTTGCTTCCAGGGCAATCTCAAGGCGTCGCTCAAAGAGTTCCTGCTTTGTTAAGAGCTCCTGCATAGCCGGTACCCCGAAGTAAGTCTGCAAAGAAAGCTCTATTATCTTAAAAATACGCCCGCTGCAGTTGAAAGAAATCACACACCCTTTCATTACCGGAAACGCTTATCGCATACTCAAAAAAATCATAAGTTTTTCATTGGGTAGGCAAAGACATAGTACCAAAAAGACATAGTACCAATAGGTGGGTTAACGTCTCATTACATTGGAAAATGATGGTTTTTGCTTTAGCTGTCAATAGCCGTTGTCAACGTTAAAAGATGGGAGATTAGAGGCAGTAAACAGCTTTCTTTGAAGAAGTTAACGGCGCTTTTCGAGTCTGGAGTCTGGAGTCTGCCAGTCTGAGAAAAGCGCCACTTGTTGTCAGGCGTTAATGTGATCAGCAATCGCCTTGCCTAAGCTTGCGGTGGTGCCTTCTCCACCCACATCGCGGGTAAGTACAGTAGCGTCTCCCTCACTTAACACTTCCTCAATGGCAGTGACTATCGCATCACCGGCTTCTTTATAGCCGAGGTGCTCTAGCATCATGGCGCCTGACCAGATCTGACCGATAGGGTTGGCAATGCCTTTACCGGCGATATCCGGCGCGCTGCCGTGTACTGGCTCAAATAGGCTGGGGAAATTGCCTTCGGGATTGATGTTGGCTGAAGGGGCGATGCCTATCGTGCCGGTGCAGGCGGGGCCGAGATCAGAAAGAATATCGCCGAACAGATTGCTGCCCACGACGACATCAAACCAATCCGGGTGAAGAACGAAGTTGGCGGTGAGAATATCGATATGAAATTTATCCACCGCGATCTCAGGGTAGCCCTTCGCCATTTCGATCACACGTTCATCCCAGTACGGCATAGTGATTGAGATGCCGTTGGACTTGGTCGCCGAGGTGAGCTTTTTGCGCGGGCGAGTTTGGGCCAGCTCAAAGGCGTATTTCAATACGCGGTCTACGCCCGTGCGGGTCATGACCGTGTCTTGAATGACCACTTCACGGTCGGTGCCTTCAAACATTTTGCCGCCAACGCTGGAGTACTCGCCTTCGGTGTTCTCGCGCACAACGTAAAAGTCGATATCACCAGGTTCACGGCCTGCCAGCGGACTTTTGATGCCGGGCATGAGCTTGCAGGGGCGCAGATTGATGTACTGGTCAAAGCGGCGACGGAACTGCAGCAGAGAGCCCCACAGGGAAATATGGTCGGGCACTTTATCGGGCCAGCCCACCGCGCCATAAAACAGCGCATCGAAGCCTTTTAATTGCTCGAACCAATCATCCGGCAGCATCTTGCCGTGTTCCAGGTAGTAGTCGCAGCTGCCAAACTCAAAGTGGGTGAACTCAAGATCAATATTAAAGCGCTTGGCGGTCGCCTCAAGGGCGCGGATGCCCTCAGGCATGACTTCGGTGCCGATGCCGTCACCGGCGATAATGGCAATACGGTGGGTCATAGTGACTCCTTATCTTGTTAGTTCTGGCGTTTGAGTAATGAATAGAGTGTAGCGGCTATTTTGGCGGTGATAATCAGGCTACTATTCAAGTTATTATTGCCTGAAAGTGCAGAATGACTAAGGAATTGAATGGCGCACCTGGATGATTTGGCATTTTTTCAACACCTTGCGCGGGCAGGAAGCCTGACGGCGACGGCTCGCGAGCTGGGGCTATCGCTCTCGGCGGTGAGCAAGCGGCTAAAACAGTTGGAGGCGCGCCTGGGGGTGGAGCTTGCAGCCCGCACCACGCGGCGGTTGACGCTGACCGCAGAGGGGGAGCGCTATTTGGCCCGTGGCGCGCTGATTTTAGATGAGTTGGAGGAGCTGGAAAATTCACTGGGCGAGGGGGTCGATCAAGCGCTTAGCGGACGTTTACGGGTAAACGCCACTTTTGGTTTTGGTCGCCGTCATATTGCGCCGCTGCTGTCACGCTTTTGTGCCGATCACCCAGAGGTGGAAGGGTGGTTGGAGTTAACCAATTTTCCGCTCAATTTGAGCGATCACGGCTTTGATATTGGCATTCGCGTGGGCGAACCACCGGAGTCGCGCTTGGTCGCTCGGCGTATTCTGGCCAATCGACGAGTGCTCTGTGCGTCGCCTGCTTACATTGCCCAGGCGCCGCCTTTGCAAGTACCGACAGATTTACAGCAGCACGCCTGCCTGGTCATCCGCGAAAACGATAGTGATTTTCCGCTCTGGCGTTTTGAGCAAAGCGATCAGCCAACCCAGACACAGTCAGTGAAAGTGAGCGGCCGATTGGCCAGCAACGATGGTGAAGTGATCACCCGCTTGGCGTTAGATGGCCATGGTGTGATGCTGCGTTCTTGGTGGGATGTTAACGAACACCTTGCCAGCGGTGCACTAGTAGCTGTGCTACCTGCCTGGCAAGGCGTGCGGGCGGATTTTTATGCAGTGTATGAACAGCGCCGCCATGTACCCGCCCGGCTACGCGCTTTTATTGACTATGTACAGCGCGAGATGGCGGGGAGGGTGTCGGTGCTGCCCGAAGGTTAATGGCGACGCATAATGGCTTTTCGTCGCTCAGTGTGGAATGAACTCTGCCAGCATGAGGGTGGCTCCCGTGGGAGGGAGCTTCAGCTCGCGAATGTTTGGGCTATTCGCATGATGA
The DNA here is from genome assembly GCF_020595105.1 of Halomonas sp. FeN2. Taxonomy (NCBI): domain Bacteria; kingdom Pseudomonadati; phylum Pseudomonadota; class Gammaproteobacteria; order Oceanospirillales; family Halomonadaceae; genus Halomonas; species Halomonas sp. FeN2. The sequence continues at coordinate 833,019 of NZ_CP074200.1, read as the reverse complement.
AGCCAAGGGGATGCCTGCGGCACCCTTCGTCGAAGTGTCGAACCACCGAAGTGTCGGATCACGCTGAAACGGCCTCCCACAATAGGTAGCTGGCATAGTGGTTGCGATCTGAACCGTGAGATACAAAATAGCCAACCAATCTTAAATCCACCACATTAGATTACGAATAGCCCGCATAATAGACTACGAGGTAGGGCACTCATCGCCCTGGGTAACGTCGATGAGCTCATCAATGGGGAAATCCAATTCCGCTGCCCGCTGGCGCAGACGCTCTTCTGTCGCACTATCCATTTCCGCCGTACGTGAAAGTATCCACAGGTAGTCGCGGTTAGGGCCTGCCACTAACGCCCATTGGTACTCCTCATCCAGCTCAAGGACGTTATAGCCGCCGTAAAAGGGGCCAAAGAAGCTTACCTTTAAGCGCCCAACGCTTTCATCGTCAATAAAGTAGGCGCGGCCTTCAGCCTCATCCCACGCTTGCTCTTCAAGGTTGTAACCACGGTTGATTACTCGAACACCGCCATCATCGCGCAGGCTGTAAGTGGCGGTCACACAATCAAGACCACGTTCAAAGGAGTGATCCAAACGGGCAATTTCGAACCACTGGCCCAGGTAGCGGTCTAGCTCAAAGCCTGTTACAGGCTGTGTGCCGTCCGGAATGCCAGTGCAACCGGTGAGTAGAGCCATGCTGACGATGCTGCTTCCTAGCAGGGTTTTCATTAACGCGCTCCTTGGCGATGAACTATGGACTATGGACTATGGTAAGTGCTATTGGTCGCTATTTTGACATACAAAAAGAGCACGCTGGTGATGAAGTGTCTCCGTGTACATAACAAATAAAAGGAGTATTTATGTGGTACCAACAAGAGATCCATTTGCCTGAAATGGCGCGCGGCTTTCATTTGATTACGGATGATGTGGCCCGCGCACTGCCATGCTTAAGTGACTGTCATATCGGCATGCTGCATTTACAGTTGATGCACACTTCAGCCTCGTTAACGCTCAATGAGAATACTGACCCGGATGTGCGCCACGATTTGGATGCTTTCCTGCGTCGACTGGTGCCCGAAGATTTACCCTATTTCCGCCACACCCTGGAAGGGCCCGATGATATGCCCGCCCATGTAGCCGCCAGCCTGTTGGGTACACAACTTACGCTGGCGGTGCGCGATGGACGCCTGGCTTTAGGCACCTGGCAGGGCATATGGCTGGGAGAACACCGCAATCAGGCTGGGCCACGTCGATTACTGGCCACCCTAAACGGGTGTGAAGCGCGCTAGCTTGGCGCGCCACCTTGACTCAGCGTTGCTGTATAGTGGCTAATAATCTCATTTTGTCTTTGAAAAAGCGCTTTTAAATGCCACGACGCTCCTTTCTTCGCCTTTCCCGACAGCGCTGGTTGCGGCTGTTTTTCTTTCTTAATCTTGCTCTGGTGGTTGGGCTAATTGCTCACCAAATTTGGTTGTATGTCGCAGAGCCGAAATTTGAGTCGGTGCATACCCTTGAAGTGGCGAATATTCGCGAGGTGTTGAAGGAGCGAACCGACTACCGCTTTGCGGTGGTGGGCAATATCAATAACTCGGTGAGTGTGTTTCAAGACGAGATCGTGCCGCTCATCAATCTGGGCGGCATCGACTTCCTGATTTCCGCGGGGAATGCCGTCAATAGTGGACAGCAGGAGAGCTATCAGGCGATTTATCGGAGTCTGGAGCAGCTCAATATCCCTTACTTACTCACCTACGGTGAAAATGAAGATAGCGATTTTGGTAGCTATCTGTTTTATGAATATTTTGGGCCGCACTTTTACTCGTTTGTCGCGGGTAATAGCCACTTTATCTTTCTTGACGGCACCGGTAAGTCCTCTACCTCCTGGCAGCTTGATTGGTTGGAGCGTGAGCTTGCGGCCTCAGAAGCACAGCATCGGTTTCTATTTGTTGGTTTGCCGCTGCACAACGTAGTCAGCGACGCGCCGCTGTTTGAAGCGGACAATTACCTCAATGATTCCCGCTTAGCCGATGGCATTATGGCACTGGCGGAGGAGCATGACGTTGACACCGTATTTTCCGCTAACTTAACGCTCTTTTCACAGCAGACGATTAATGGCGTGGATTACGTCACCACCGGAGGCGCGGGAGGCATCCTCATCGACGCCGATAGCAGCTTTCACCACTACGTCATCGTCAATGTAGCGGGTGAGAATGTCGCTATTGCGCCAGTGAGGTTAAATGTGGATAGCCCTGGCTGGTGGCGGATGGTGAGCAGTGTGGCTTCCACGGTGTATGCGTTTTTCTACGTTAGCTATACGCGATTTTTGCTGATTGTGGGCATGTTGACGCTGCTCGCACTGCGCTTATATCGGCTAATTTTCGAAGATCGCGACTACTACCCTGATTTTGATATCGACCCAACGCCTTTCCTGGGTAAATCTCTGCGCGTAGCGATGGTGTCTAATAACTACTTCCCCTTTGTGTCGGGGGTGTCGGTCTCCGTGGATCGACTGCGCAATGGCTTATCCGATCTAGGCCACACCATTCAACTGTTCGTGCCGCGCTACCGAGAAACGTGGCAGGACGACAGTTCAATAAAACGCATCCCCACGCTAATGGCATTTGGGCAGAAGGGCGAGTTTCGGTTAACCAATCCGTTCAGCGCGCGTTTCCGTCGCTGCCTGCGTGGGTTTAAGCCGGATGTTATCCACGTTCATCATCCCTTTTGGCTCGGTTCCATGGGGCTGTTTATGGGGCGTCGGCTCAAGGTGCCCGTGATTTACACCTACCACACCCGCCTGGAGCACTATGCCCACTTCGTGCCGTTGCCCGGTGCGCTGTTTCGTAATTTGATTTCCCATACCCTGATTAAGCGCTTCTCTAATCGCTGCCAAGGAGTGATTGTGCCGACATACTCCGCCGAGGAGTATCTGCGCATGATTGGCGTGAAAACTCCCTCGCTGGTGCAGCCCACAGGCATCGATGTAGCACGCTTTTCACATGTTGAGGAGAGTGAGTTGGAAGCGCTGCGCGAGCAATTAACTATCGACCCTGCAAGTAAAATATTGATCAGCGTCTCGCGGATTAGCAAGGAGAAAAACATTGGCTTTATGCTGGAGGCCCTCGCCGAGCTTCAGTCACAGGGACACGACGATCTTCATCTGCTACTGATTGGTGATGGGCCAGACCGGGAGGCGATTCAAAACCAAATCGATATTTTGAAACTGACCTCGCAGGTCACTCTGGTAGGAGCAGTGCCGCCGGAACGCATGGCGCTTTATTACCATCTAGGCGATATATTTGTGTTTGCTTCGACCTCAGAAACCCAGGGCATGGTGATACTTGAAGCAATGTCGGCGGGGTTGCCGGTCGTGGCGGTGCGCTCCAGCGGTATCGATGATGTGGTGCGCCAAGGGGTCAATGGGTTCAAAACACCGCAAAATCGCCAGGCCTGGGGGCAAAGGGTGGTTGAGTTAAAAGATAACGCTGAGCGACGCCGGGAGTTGGGTAAGCAGGCCAGCCACTTTGCTGAGGAGTTTGATATTGCCAACTTTGCCTCAGCGGTGGCGGGCTTTTACGCTGAGGTGCTGGCCAAATATCACTCGCCTTCGCGGTGAGGCTGTTTTTTTGCCGCTTGGCGCCGGTTAGCATAGCGTTTAAGGCCTATTAACAGCCCCACGCCGGCCGCTAGCCCGACAGCCGCTAAGATAATTTCTTTGGTCGAGGCCGCGGTGAACAGTGCGCCTAGCTGGCTGCCCAATAAAATCACCGCTGCCAGCCCCGGCACGATCCCCAGGGTGGAGCCGATCATATAGTCGCGAAACTTAAGGTGAAAAGCGCCCGCCAGCATATTGGTAAGCGTGAACGGGGCGAGTGGCAGCAGGTTAATCACCGTCATGGTGCGAATGCCGCGCTTGGATAAGTAACCCGATAGGCCGCGCAGATGACGCCCGCCATAACGCATAAGCGCCTCACGGCCTAACCAATGGCCTACCCAGTAAGACACAACCGACGAGGTCAATGTGCCTAGCGTGGCGTACGCTAGCCCCCATATCGGGCCAAACAGTAAGCCAGTCACCACCACCAGTAGGCTAAGTGGAAACATCACCAGCAGGGCGCTGGCATAAGTGACCATGACCGCAGCAAACATCCAGGGCGCGGTACGCCACTGGCGAATGTAAGCGATAAATTCGCTAAGGCGCGCCTGGGTAAGTAGGTCGTAGCGCTGCAGTACCTGCCACATGACGCCCAGCAGCACGACGATTACCAGCAGGCCTACGCCCTTACCCAATGTCCGCGACATGCCCACTCCCATCGGCTAAAAAAGCGCTAGCATACGCTAGCCGTCCAATGGGATGAAGGCGCTTTTACATTAAGCGCCGTCGTTAATCAGCGGTTTCTTAGTTGTTGAGCTGGGCTTCAATGACCGGCCAAGCAGGATCGCCATCTGTGGTGGTGACGTCTGCCAACATTGCTTCAATGCGTTCTGGATGGTCGTTGATCCACTGTTCGGCGACGTCGGCAAGGTCTTGCTCTTCCTGGCCAAACGCCTGAATCATCCAGCTCTGCTCTTCAGCCGAAAAGGTAAACTGCTCAAAGAAGGTCACTACGTTGGGGGTGGCTTCAGCGTAGTCACTGCGCAGCAGCGTCAACACATCGCTTTCACCGTTGTTCTCACCGAACAGGTCTTCAGGATCTTCCAGGTAGCGCATGGGCAGTTCAAGGTTCATCCAGTGGGGCGTCCAGCCTACCCAGACAATCGGTTCCTCACGGGAAATGGCATCACGTGCAGCGGAAAGCATGCCCACTTCACTGGTATCGACTACCTGCCAGTCACCTAGCCCCCAGGTGTCGTTGTCAATGGCATTGTGAAGAATCTCACTGGCAGCAGAGCCTGCGCCGAAGCCATAGATTTCACCTTCGAACTGTTCGCGGTTTTCGTCTAAATCAGCAAAGCTCTGAATGCCGCTCTCATAAAGATACTCCGGCACCGCCAGGGTCATTTGCGCGCCGTCGACGTTATTCGCCACGTCAATCAGCACACCCGACTCCTTGCGGGGATCGAACATCTCACGCTGGGCAGGCAGCCAAGCGCCTAGGAAGGCGTCGATATCGCCGCTTTCAATGCCTTGGTAAATCACCTGCAGGCCGATTTCCTGGGTGCTGGTTTCGTAGCCGAGAGGGTTCAAGAGCTGTTCGGCGATGGCCGTTTTTACCGTAATGCCAGGCCATGCGGGCACACCGAAGTCGAGGGTTTGATCGTCGGCGTGAGCCGCCGTGGCAAATAGCGCGGTAGTGGCGAGGGCAATGCCTGAGGCGAGAGGTTTAAGGTGTGTCATAGGATCTCCTTGCTAGGGTTTTGTCTGATAGCTGTTGTTGTTAAACAGTTATTATTGAATACCGCTAAACGTGGCGGGCTAGCACGCGGAGGCGTGAAGCCAGCATGTCGCGGTCTAAATAGGTGCCCTGTAAATGGCGTGCGCCGCTGTTAGGGTCGAACTCGCGCCGTCCGTGGAGTACCCGGCGGTTATCAAAAGCGACCATCTGACCTGGAAGAAGGGTGAACTCTAGCTGGTGTGCTTCGCTGTGGAACAGCTTCCACAGTAGTGCATAAGCGCTGTACCAGGCGTCCATCTGCTCTACCGGTAGGTGAAGGGCATCGCGAATCCAGTTATTTAGGCGCATCTCAACCAGGTTGCCAGTGCTATCCAGGGTGATCACTGGGGCTCGCATTGAAATATCGTGGGTCTCATCCTGAAAGCGAAAATCGATGGGCGTTTCGCTAAGAATCGCCAGCGCTTCTGGAGACACCTGGCGCAGTGCTTCTACGACCCGAGCGCCATCGGCAAACAGCGATTCGCCGCCGCTGGCGCCGTTTTGCAGGCAGTAGAGCAACTGAATGTCTGGCGGTTGGCGCCAGTTGGGCAGGTCGATATGCAGTGGCAACCCTACCGCGGTATACGCCGCATTGTTGGGATTGGGTTTTGAACGTACATCAAAGCGAGCGCCAAAGTTGGTGGCGCGCAGGGGGCCAATACGTTCAGCCAAGCGGCTCACTTCCTCTTCTGCCAATGGGCCATCGGTAATCAGTGCCAGCCCGTCGCGTAGCATGGCAGTTAGCCAGGCTTTCTCGCCTTGAGGAGTTAAAAAATCGCTATGACTGATGTGCTCGGGAGTGAAGTTATCTACCCAAGGCTTAGCGTTGGGTACCGCAGAAGTCAGCTCGGCTTCCGGGCGGCGCTGGTAAAGCCAGCCGCTATGAAAGGCACTGACATGACCATCTTGCCATTGCAGGTGTAAGTGCCCATCTAGCAGCGCAACGTTGGGTGGCTCAGTGATTGGCTCAAGCGGCAGATAGAGCCTTTCCCGGGTTTGCGGATGGCGGCAGGATTGGCAGGCGCAGTGGTCGCGCAGCCAGAGTAGGGGCAGAGTGGTTTGCAGGCCATCTTGCCACTCAAGGGCAACGCCATTGGAAGCAAGCATCGCTTGAGTGAGTACCGGGCCTGCCTGATAAGGACTTAATTCGCCCATTTCGGGGGTATTTGTATGGGGGGGCGTTAAGGTGGTCTCTGCTGTGCTGTTCATTAAAAACTCCGATTCGCTCCCTCTGTGGCATTACGTAAGGGTGTGCGTTTGTGCCAACCAGGATGCGGAGTAGCCGCGGCAGTGACAAACGATTAATCTGACCCCTAAGACGTCATTTAATTTATAGGTCACTTTTTCATGAGCCAATTACCGCCCTTGTTATGGCTGCAAGCCTTTGAATCTGCAGCGCGCACCTTAAGCTTTACCGCCGCAGGCAATGAGCTGGGGGTTACCCAAGCGGCCATTAGCCAGCGCGTCAGGCTGCTGGAGGATCGGGTGGGGCAGAAGCTCTTTGTGCGCCATGCGCGCAGCTTAACGCTTACCCCCGCTGGGCAGGCGTGGCTGCCGAGCATTCACGATGCGTTTGTGCGTATTAGTGAGGGCACCCTGGAGGTCTTTGGCAGCACCTCTGAGCAGCCAGTGACGCTGCGTGCTACGCCGGTTATTCAGCAGTCGTGGCTTGCGCCGCGTTTAATTGCCTTCCACCGGGCTCATCCCCAGGTGTCGATTCGTGTGGTCAGTGCTATCTGGCCCGATGACTTTGGCCCCGAAGGGGCGGATATCGAGATTCGCTATGGCAAAGGGGAGTGGACGGGCGTTGAAATGCAGCCGCTTGGCGAAGAGCAACTGCTGCCTGTTTGCTCCCAGGCATTAGCTGAGACGCTAACCGCGCCGAGCGATTTGGCTGGGCATACGCTGCTGCACGCCGTTGGGTTTGGCGTGGGGTGGCCGGGGTGGCTGCAGGAAGCGGGGGTTGCTCACCTGGAAGCGCAGTGCTGGTCGCTCACTTGCGATAATCAGGTGATGACGCTGGCGCTTGCTAGCCAGGGCGGTGGTGTTGCGTTAACTCATCGACGCTTAATGGAGCAGCGTAGCGATTTGGTGGCGCCTTTTGAGCTCAGTGTGCCCAGCGATGAACGCTTCTGGCTGGTTCGCCCTAGCCGGCGCCACATTAGCGACGAAGCCGAGTTGGTGTGGCGGTGGCTTTGCAATTCAATAGCGTAAGAGGTTATTGCTGTTTTAAAGTCTTTTTACCAATTTTCTTGCCATTTTGGTGCATACGTGAAGAATAATGCGCCTTCATTGTTTAAAAAGGCGTGATTGTCATGGATTTTACCCTTCCTCCGCTGCTGACATCGCTGGTGGATCGCGGCAATGGCCTGCTCTGGGGCAGTGTGCTGATTTACCTGCTAATTGGCGCAGGTCTTTATTTTACGGTGCTGACCCGCGGTATTCAGCTGCGCTATTTCGGCCATATGTTTAAGCTGCTGCGCAGCTCCCGACAATCAAACGGCGGTATCTCGTCGTTTCAAGCGCTCTCAACCAGTCTGGCGGCCCGAGTCGGCACCGGTAACCTGGCAGGTGTCGCGGTGGCTATTTATTTTGGTGGCCCCGGGGCTATTTTCTGGATGTGGATGACCGCAATGGTTGGGATGGCGACCAGCTTTGTGGAGTCGACCTTGGCCCAGGCGTATAAAACCGACCACGGCGATAACACCTTCCGTGGTGGCCCTGCGCGTTATATTGAGCGTGGTTTAGGCTTGCGCTGGCTGGCTGTGCTGTTCTCTATCTGTTTGATTATTGCCTTTGGGTTGGCGTTCAACAGCGTTCAGGCCAACTCCATCGCCCAGGCCATGGAACAGGCGTTCGCCATTCCCACCTGGGCCATGGGGTTAGTTTTGATGGCAGTTGTGGCGCCGATCATCTTTGGCGGTTTAAAGTCGATTGCCAAGGTGGCTGAGCTGGTGGTTCCGCTCATGGCGCTGCTCTACTTAATTCTGGCGCTGGTGGTCGTGGGTTTGAATCTCAGCGACTTGCCCGCTGCGATCATGACCATTGTGCGCAGTGCTTTTGGCTTTGAGCAGGCGGCCGGTGGGGCAGTAGGCTACGCGGTTTCCCAGGCGATTATGAACGGTATTCAGCGCGGGCTGTTTTCCAATGAAGCGGGTATGGGCTCGGCGCCCAATGCCGCGGCTACGGCCTCTACGCGGCCAGATCATCCTGCTGCCCAGGGCTTTATTCAGATGCTCGGTGTGTTTCTGGATACGCTAGTGATTTGCACCGCCACGGCGGCAATCATCATTATGGCCGGGCCGGAGCTGATGTCGGGTGAGGAGAACAACGGCATTCAGTTGACTCAAATGGCACTCTCCAGCCATGTGGGTGATTGGGGCGGTATGTTTATCGCGGTGGCGATTCTGTTATTTGCGTTTACCTCGGTGATTGCCAACTACTCCTACGGCGAGTCCAACATTGAGTACCTGGCCGGGCGCCGCGCCCCGGTTGCCGTGTTTATTTACCGCTTAGCGGTGTTGGCGATGATTATGATCGGTTCGGTGGCAAGCTTGGGGGCGATTTGGAACTTCGCCGACCTCTCTATGGGCATGATGGCGATTATTAACCTGGTCGCTATTTTAATGCTGTCACCAGTGGCTTTCTCGCTCTTCCACGACTACGAAAAGCAGTTAAAAGCAGGTAAAGAGCCTGTGTTTGATCCCAGCCTTTTCCCCAAGCTGGTTAATAAAGTTGACCCCAAGGCCTGGCCCAAGAAGTAATCGAGCTTAAGTAAACGAGCTACAGCCATTTATCCCACTGGCTGCGCCCCGCCTCGCATTTTGCGTCGCGGGGCTTTTTTATTGGCCGTCACATGATTCGATTTAATCGAATACAAGTCGGAAAACGTTGCGCTTTTGCTTATTAGAAAGCGCCGTAGAATAGCCTCCAATCCTTCCCTATACGACTTTGGAGCTTTCAATGACGACCCGTGCCCTGGTAATAACCTCTTCTATTCTGGCTGAAAACGGCCAATCCAATGCGTTGGCTAATCGCTTTTTAGCGCAGGCTAATGCCCGCAACGATATCGACGTTACCCAGCGTGACGTGGTGAAAACCTCGCTCCCTCACCTGGATATTAGTGAACTGGGGGCTTGGCAGGTGGCGGCCGCAGAGCGTACCGCTGAGCAGCAGGCGTTAGCCGCGCGTTCGGATGAACTGCTGGCCGAGCTGCGCGCCAATGATGTGCTGGTCATTGCGGTACCGATGTACAACCTGGGTATTCCTTCACAGCTGAAGGCTTGGTTTGACCGTGTTCTGCGTGCCGGTGAAACGTTCCGCTATACCGAAAACGGCCCGCAAGGGTTGGTGGAAGGCAAGCGAGCGATTATTCTTGCAGCGCGCGGTGGTCAGTACGCGGGCACTGAATTTGACAGCCAGACGCCCCACCTGAAAGCCATGCTGGGGCTGATGGGAATTAAAGATACCCACGTGGTCTATGCTGAAGGCTTGAATATGGGTGACCAACAGCGCGAAGCTGCTCTCAAAGAAGCTTTCCAAGCGATCGATCAACTGGTTGAGGGGCTTTAAACACGTTCAGATGCGCTCTCAAGGCCTTTCAAGGAATAATAGAAGGATAATCACATGGCTCGGCCGGAATTACTCGAACAGATCTACACCATTGTCGATCAAATTCCGCCCGGGCGTGTGACGACTTATGGCCGCATTGCCGCAATGACCGAAGGCGCCACCCCACGCATGGTAGGTTCGGCGATGCGCCACCTGCCGGATGGCCACCAGTTGCCTTGGCATCGCGTGATCGCATCGTCGTTGAAACTTGCCGATCACGGTGGCGCCGAACGTCAACACCGCAAATTACGCGATGAGGGCGTGCTGTTTGATGCCAAAGGCCGCGTTCCAGCACACCTCGTTTGGCCTGATTGAACCTCATAAGGCAGTTTTAGAAACAACGGCGCCGCCCAAATTGGGCGGCGCCGTTGTATATGGCTGCGAATTTATGATGGGTGATGGTGGTTTGTTTTACACCTCACACCTCACACCTCACATTTAACCCCTCAATCCTCCAGATTGGCACCTGATTTCCACGACCAGTCGCGCCAGCGTAGGTCAAACAGATCCTTGCGGCGGTCTTTAAGATTGGTCACCGAACCTTCGGCACGTACTACCGTTAGGCGGGTGAGATCCAAGTCCGAGAAGAAGATCATCTCTGTATTGGGCGTGGTTTCCGCCAGCACTGCATCGTGGGGGAACGCGAAGTCAGACGGCGAGAACACCGCTGATTGGGCGTACTGGATATCCAGGTTTTCAATCGAAGGCAGGTTGCCGACGCTGCCGCAGAGCACCACGTAGCACTCGTTCTCTATCGCCCGCGCTTGACTGCAATGGCGCACGCGTAGGTAACCGTTTTTGGTGTCGGTCCAGAAGGGCACAAACAGAATGTCCATGTCCTGGTCGGCAAGCAGTCGGCCAAGTTCTGGAAACTCCACGTCATAGCAGATCAGGATGCCCACGCGGCCAGCGTCGGTATCGAACACCTGTAGCTCGTCGCCGCCCTCGATCACCCAGTCGCGGCGCTCTTGAGGCGTAATATGCAGCTTGGCCTGGCGCTCAACGGTGCCGTCGCGATGGAAGAGGTAGGCGATGTTGTAGAGTCGGTCATCATCACCTACTTCAATCATCGAGCCACCGACAATATTGATATTGTAGGAGACTGCCATACGCGACAGTTCAGTCTTAAAGCGCTCGGTGAAACCGGCCAAAAAGCGAATCGCGCCCATTTGATCCTGCTGGGCGGCGCGGTCTTGGAGGCCCATTAACGGCGCGTTGAACAGTTCCGGGAATACCGCGAAGTCACTCTGGTAGTCGGAGAGCGCATCTACGAAGTATTCGATCTGCTGAAGCGCTGCTTCCACCGATGAAAACTCACGCATCTGCCACTGCACCGCCCCCACCCGTACTTGGGTCGGTTTGTTGTCGAGCACGCTGGCAGCGGGCTCAAACAGAATGTTGTTCCACTCCAACAGGGTGGCGTAGCCACGCGACTGCTCATCTTCCGGGAGGTATTTGCGCAGTAGCCGCTTTACCTGAAAGTCATTGGCCTGCTGGAAAGACAGGATCGGATCGTAGATCTCTTTGCGCGAGACTTTATCGATGTATTGAGCAGGCGTGAGCTCATCGGCGTGTTGGTGGTACTCAGGAATACGCCCACCGGCAAGAATCGCCCGCAGGTTCATTGAGCGGCACAGCTCTTTACGCGCTTCGTAAAGGCGGCGGCCCAGGCGATAACCGCGGTAATCCGGGTGAATCAGCACATCCAGCCCGTACATAGCGTCACCATCCTCGTCGTTGAGGATGATCTCGCGATGGCCGATCAGGTCATCGTACTTATGCGGGTTGGAGAATTCGTCGTAATCCACCTGAACGGTGAGCGCTACGCCCACCAGAAGGCCATCGTCTTCAATGGCGATTTGGCCGTCGGGAAATTCCTGGATTAGTTTGTCGATGGTGCGCTTCGGCCATGCTCCGCCGATATCGTGATAGACAGCGTCCATCAATGCCTTGAGCTGATCGTAGTCATCGCTCATTAGGTTGCGCAGATTAAGATGCAGTTCTTCCAGGGACATATCAGGGCTTCCCAGCGTTAGAAATCGACGTCCATTCTAGCATTATCGAGCGCTGCTCGGCTTATCCGAGGTTAAACCGCGTGTTAACGGGCGTGTCAGCGTTTGCGCCATAATGACCCCAGCCAGAATCAGCAGCCCACCGGTAAAGTGGAACCCCGCCACTTGCTCGCCCAAGAAGGCCATCGCAATCAGTGCGCTAAACAGTGGCATTAAGTTGATGAAAATACTCGATTGATTGGCACCGATCTGACGCACCGCGCGCATCCATAAAAAGGTGGTAATGATCGAAGCAGGAATGCCCGCGTAGACAATCAGACCGATATTCTGGCCATCGATAGGTGTCATTGGCCCCATCAAATAAGGCGGTAACAAGAACAGCACCGCAAAACAGACTTGGGCGTAAAGCATCACCCAGGGGGGTAAATTCATTGACCAGCGTTTGAGCATTACCCCATATAGCGCGTAGCAGGTAGCGGCTACCACCATCAGCGCATCACCGAGGGCAACCTGTAGCTGTAGCAGCGAGAGCGGATTACCGCGCCCTAGTAGAACGGTAACCCCCACGAAGGCCAGTACGCCGCCCACAATGCCGCCGAGGGTCGGCGGCTCGCGGAGAATCAGCGCGCTCAGCAGCACCGTTAATAACGGCACCATGGCGGCGAGAATGCCCATGTTGGTAGCGGTCGTCGTTTCTGCCGCCACATAGGCCAGCCCTTGCCATAGACCCATGCCGAGTAGTCCCAGCAGTGCCAGCTTAGGCCACTGACGGCGGATTTCGTCGCGATGGCGTAAAGCTGCTGGGAGCACAAACGGGGTCATCACCGCAAGGGCAAGCAGCCAGCGTAAAAAAGCGATACTGCTTGGCGCGATGGCGCCTACGCTAAGCTGATTAATGGTCATATTGCCCGACCAGATAAGCACGGTGGCGAGCGGTGGCAAAAAATACATCAAGGGCATAGCAACGGTTCCTTATCGTTAGCCGGGTAATGTGCCGCGGATTCGCGTTCTGGGCAAGCGGTTGGCCCCAGTATCTAGAAACCAAACATCGAGAGACCCAGTATCTAGGGGCTATACGTGATGCTCTGGATGTCATACGCTTGTTTGAATTTGTTTTATAATGCTTCTAATAAAATTAAGGAGACCCGTGATGAGCCAAACGCCCGCGTACCCAAATCTGTTTCGCCCACTGACCATTGGTCATTTAACGCTGCCCAACCGCGTATTGATGGGCTCAATGCATACCAACTTGGAAGAGGCGCCCAATGGTTTTGAGCGCTTAGCGGCATTTTATGCCGAGCGGGCGCGGGAAGGGGTTAGCCTGATCGTCACCGGCGGTATTGCCCCCAATGCGGAAGGCGCCGTATTCCAGGGCGCCCACGCGCTCGTTGATGAGGCGCAGTTGCCAGAACACCGCCAGGTGGTCGACGCGGTGCATGCTGAGGACGGTCATCTGTGCATGCAGATTCTTCACGCCGGGCGTTACGCCTACTCGCCGGATCTTGTGGCACCTTCGGCTATTCAGGCGCCGATCAATCCCTTTATGCCTAAAGCACTCGCTAGTGATGAGGTTGAGCAACAAATTGCTGACTACGTTCGCTGCGCAAGTTTAGCTCAACAGGCGGGTTACGATGGCGTTGAGATCATGGGATCAGAAGGTTACCTGATCAATCAGTTTATCTGCCAGCGTACCAACCAGCGTGACGATGAGTGGGGTGGGGCGTTTGAAAACCGTATGCGCTTTGCGGTCGAAATTGTGCGCCGTGTTCGCGAAGCGGTGGGCGAACGGTTCGTGATTATCTTCCGCCTTTCGATGATTGATTTGGTCGAAGAGGGCAGCACCTGGGAAGAGGTCGTCACGTTGGGCCAGGCGGTCGAAGCCGCCGGGGCAAATGTGATCAATACCGGTATTGGTTGGCACGAAGCCCGGGTGCCCACCATTGTGACCAGCGTGCCCCGGGCCGCCTTTACCGAGGTGACTCGGCGGATCAAGTCGGCGCTGTCAATTCCGTTGATTACCACCAACCGCATCAATATGCCTGAGGTGGCCGAGCGTGTACTGGCGGCGGGCCATGCAGATATGGTTTCCATGGCGCGGCCTTTCCTGGCGGATCCCGCCTGGGTACGCAAAGCCGAAGAGGGCCTGGCGGAAGAGATCAATACCTGTATCGCCTGTAACCAGGCCTGCCTGGATCACACCTTTGCCGGAAAGCTGACCTCCTGTTTGGTTAACCCCCGTGCCTGTCATGAAACCGAGCTTTTGACAGAGCCCGCGCAAACCCCTAAACGCGTTGCAGTGGTGGGCGGTGGGCCAGCGGGCCTGGCAACGGCCGTGACAGCCGCTAGCCGCGGCCATAGCGTGGTGCTGTTCGAACAGCGCAGTGAGCTGGGCGGGCAGTTTAACTACGCGCGTAAGATTCCTGGCAAAGAGGAGTTTAACGAAACCCTGCGCTACTACCGGGTGATGCTGGAGAAATATGCGGTAGAAGTACGTCTAAATACTACGGCAAGCGCAGAAACCCTCGCCGATTTCGATGAGGTGGTCATGGCCACCGGCGTTAAGCCCCGGGAGCTCGATCTTCCAGGTCACGACCACGGCAAGGTGCTGAGCTACGCCGAAGCGATTGAATCCCCTGAGCGTGTTGGGCGTAAAGTAGCGGTGATTGGCGCAGGAGGTATTGGTTTTGATGTCTCCGAACTGCTGGCACACCAAGGCCATCCAGCGTTGGACATTGCTGAATGGTGCGACGAGTGGGGCGTTGATTTAGCAGTCGGCGAGCGGGGCGGTTTAAAAGCGCCGACGGCGCCCGTGGTTCCCCGTGAGATTGTCATGCTCCAGCGTAAAACCTCCAAGCCCGGCAAGTACCTGGGGAAAACCACCGGTTGGGTTCACCGCGCATCGCTTAAGCAGCGGGGGGTGGAAACCCTCACCGGCTGCGAATACCTCAAAATCGACGACGAGGGGCTGCATATTCGCCGCGATGGCGTTGACCAAGTACTTGCCGTGGATAGCGTGGTGGTGTGCGCCGGGCAAGAGTCAGTGCGTGATCTGCTGGCGCCTCTAGAGCGTTCGCGGGCGTCGGTACATATAATCGGCGGCGCGGATGAAGCCAGCGAACTGGATGCCAAGCGCGCCATTGAGCAGGGCACTCGTCTGGCGGCGAGTTTGTAAAAAAGTGCACAAGGGCAGGTTGAGAATCAAGTCATTAAATAAGCAAATACTTAAATAAGTAAGTGCTTAAAAGCGCAGGTGACGCAGGACAATCGTGCATTATCAATAGCTGGCGAAAGGTGCTGCAAGCATCTCTATCTCAGCAGGCTTATAGCCCTTGTGGGAGGGAGCTTTAGCTCGCGAATGTTCAGGCTACCAGCATGATGAGACACAGGGGAGCTTGCAGCACCCTTCGTCGACGTGTCGAACCAACGATAAATCGCCCTCCCACAAGGGCTTCCACAGGGCTGCAAGACCGCCACACATGGCGGAAGGCCCTCGCATTACCCTATCGCCGTTACCAGAAAGCGGTCTTGAACGAGACGCTTTCTACGTGCGATTGCCTTGGCGGGTGACGTTAGCCCATAAATGGCGATAGACTAAATGACTAATCTAACTATTAAGCATGGTTAGATATTAAAGGCGCGAGTGGCACCCAGCTCGCGCCGTTCGATCGCCAGATAAAAGGACTGTCGTCATGACCTCGGAGTGTAGCCCGCGTTTTTTAGCCAGTGATAACACCTCAGGTATTTGCCCGGAGGCGATGGAATATCTGCTAGAAGCCAATCGTTGCGATGATTTGGCTTACGGTAATGATCTCTGGACAGCACGCGCCGCGGATCGCTTTCGCGAGATGTTTGACTACGACTGCGATGTCTTCTTCGTTTTCAACGGCACCGCCGCCAACTCCCTGGCACTCTCTGCAATGGGACGCAGCTACCACAGCGTTATTTGCCACGAGCTGGCGCATATCGAAACCGACGAGTGCGGCGGTCCGGAGTTCTTCTCTAACGGAGCGAAGCTGCTGACCTCTCCTGGGGCCAATGGCAAGCTAACGCCGGAAGGCATTGAGGCGCTGGTCACCAAACGCAGCGATATTCACTACCCGAAACCTAAAGTGGTATCGCTCACGCAAGCCACTGAAGTAGGCACGCTTTACTCCCGGGAAGAGCTCATGGCGATTCGCGCCATTGCTGATAAACATGACTTGCGCCTGCACATGGACGGCGCCCGCTTTGCCAACGCTTGCGCCAGCCTAAATGCCACTCCGGCAGAAATTACCTGGCAGGTGGGAGTGGATGCGCTGTGTTTTTCGGGTACCAAAAACGGCTTAGCGTTTGGCGAAGCGATTCTGTTTTTTAACCGTGAGTTAGCTGAGGATTTTTCCTACCGCTGCAAGCAGGCAGGGCAGTTGGCTTCCAAGATGCGCTTTGTCTCAGCACCGTGGTTAGGGCTACTAGAAAGCGGTGCCTGGCTAACCAACGCACAGCATGCCAACGAGATGGCGCGCTACCTGTCGGAAGGGCTGCAAGCGCTACCCGGCGTATCGCTCATGTTCCCTACCCAAGCCAACAGCGTGTTCGTTGAATTACCGCCCCACGCGATTGAAGCGTTGAAAGCTAAAGGCTGGACCTTCTATACCTTTATTGGCGCAGGTGGCGCGCGTTTTGTATGTGCCTGGAACACCACCGTTGAATTGCTAGACGGTCTATTGGCCGATATTCGCGCGGTACTTGAGCGTTAAAGCCGTCAGTTACTCTCTTTTTTGCCGCTGTTTGGTGCCTTCAGCCCAGTGACGCCGCTGCCTATATGCAGCGGCGTCGCTGTTTTAGTGCTTTGCGTTTATTGGTGATGCCTGGACTAACGCAACTATTCGTCTGAATAATTCTCTTATCTATATCGCTGCAGCGTTGAAGGTTTTAGTCATCACTTTTTGCTAATGCTGACTACGCTAAAAAAGCGACACCTCGTTTGGCACGCCGTTGCGAAACACTTGGCTTGGCGGTGACTGCCTGGGGATGGGCCACAGGAGAGTTCCATGAGCATCTTTGATCACGTTCAAGACCGTTTTTCCCGCGTTCAGCAAGAGGACATGAGCCTTGAGGAGTACTTGGCGCTTTGTCGCCGTGATCCGAAGGTTTATGCCAGCGCCGCCGAGCGCATGCTGGAAGCCATAGGCGAGCCTGAAGTGATCGACACGGCGAAAGACCCGCGTCTATCACGTATTTTTTCCAATAAAGTGATTCGTCGCTATCCAGCCTTTGCCGAGTTTCACGGCATGGAGGAGGCCATTGAGCAAATCGTCTCCTACTTCCGCCATGCGGCCCAAGGGCTTGAAGAGCGCAAACAGATTCTCTATCTGCTTGGCCCTGTGGGTGGTGGTAAGTCGTCGCTGGCAGAGCGTCTTAAGCTGCTGATGGAGCGGATTCCGTTCTATGCCATTAAAGACTCGCCGGTCTACGAGTCGCCGCTTGGCTTGTTCTCGCCCGAAGAGGACGGCGAACTACTCGAAAAAGAGTACGGTATTCCACAGCGTTATTTGCGTAGCGTCATGTCGCCCTGGGCGGCGAAGCGGCTCAAAGAGTACGGCGGCGATATCTCCCAGTTTCGGGTAGTGCGTTTATACCCATCACGGCTTAACCAGATCGCTATTTCCAAAACCGAGCCGGGTGACGAGAACAACCAGGATATCTCGTCGCTGGTGGGTAAAGTCGATATCCGCCAATTGGAGCTTTACTCCCAGGATGATCCGGATGCCTATAGCTTCTCCGGTGGTTTGTGCCGTGCTAACCAGGGCCTGATGGAGTTTGTGGAGATGTTCAAAGCGCCGATTAAGGTGCTGCATCCACTGCTTACCGCGACGCAAGAGGGCAACTACAACCCCACTGAAGGCATGGGGGCGATTCCCTTTGATGGCGTGATTCTGGCCCACTCCAACGAGTCGGAGTGGCAGGCGTTTCGCAATAACCGCAATAATGAAGCGTTCCTCGACCGGGTTTATATCGTCAAGGTGCCTTACTGCCTGCGGGTTACCGAAGAGATCAAGATCTATCAAAAACTGCTCGAAGACTCTTCGCTTAACGCCGCGCCTTGCGCACCGGACACGCTGCGCATGCTGGCCCAGTTCTCGGTACTGTCGCGGCTAAAAGCGCCGGAAAACTCCAATATTTACTCGAAAATGCGCGTCTACGACGGTGAAAACCTGAAAGACACCGATCCTCGCGCCAAGTCGATACAGGAGTACCGCGACGCCGCAGGCGTTGACGAGGGTATGCAGGGGCTCTCCACCCGCTTTGCGTTCAAGATCCTCTCCAAGGTATTCAACTTTGACAGCACCGAGGTGGCCGCTAACCCGGTTCATTTACTGTATGTACTGGAACAGGCGTTGGAGCGTGAACAGCTGCCATCGGAAGTGTTTGAGCGCTACCTGGGCTTTATCAAAGAGTATATGGCGCCTCGTTATGTGGACTTTATTGGTAAGGAGATCCAGACCGCTTACCTCGAATCCTATAGCGAGTATGGCCAAAATATCTTCGACCGCTATGTAACCTACGCAGACTTCTGGATTCAGGATCAGGAGTATCGTGATCATGAGACCGGCGAGTTGCTAGACCGCCAGGCGCTCAACGAGGAGCTGGAGAAAATCGAAAAACCCGCGGGTATCTCGAATCCCAAAGACTTCCGCCACGAGGTGGTCAATTTTGTGCTGCGGGCGCGGGCACAAAACAACGGTATGAACCCGAGCTGGCAGTCCTATGAAAAGCTCAAAGGCGTTATCGAGCACAAAATGTTCGCCAATACCGAAGAGCTGTTGCCGGTTATTTCGTTCAATGCCAAGGCTTCCCGCTCGGATCAGAAAAAGCACGAAGACTTTGTGGCGCGGATGGTCGATCGTGGCTACACCGAGAAACAGGTGCGGTTGCTATCCGAGTGGTATCTGCGCGTGCGCAAGTCCCAGTAAGGATGGCGTGCTTAAGATGGGCGTTTAAGGAGGTCGTATGACCTACTTTATTGATCGAAGGCCGAACGCGAAACATAAAAGCGCGGTGAACCGGCAGCGCTTTTTGGAGCGCTACCGTAAGCATATCAAGCGCTCGGTTGAAGAGGCCGTTAACCGCCGCTCGATTACTGATATGGAGCGCGGTGAGAAAGTCTCGATTCCGGCAAAGGATATCTCCGAGCCGGTCTTCCAGCACGGCCCGGGTGGGGCGCGTAATATCGTTTCACCCGGCAATAAAGAGTTTGTCGCGGGTGATAAAATCCGCCGCCCCAGTGGCCAAGGGGGCGGTAGTGGCGCAGGCGAGGGCGGCGCCTCTAATCAGGGTGAAGGCGTCGATGAGTTCGCTTTTACGCTGAGCCGCGAAGAGTTTTTGGAGTTTGTGTTTGACGGCTTAGAACTGCCCCATTTGCAGCGCAAACCGTTGAAATCGCTTGAAGAGGTCAAAATGGTGCGGGCGGGACTCTCCCGGGACGGTGTGCCGTCGCGGATTAGCATTACCCGCTCGATGCGTGAAGCCTATGCTCGGCGCATCGCTATGCGTGCGCCGATTAAGCGGGCGTTAAAAGAGGCGACTGAGGCCCTGGAGGCCGAAGAGCGCAAGGACACAGTGCTGCGTAACCCCACTCGTATTGCCGAGCTTAAAGCCGAAATTGAGCGCCTGGAGAAGCGCATCGCGGGCGTACCCTTTATTGACACCTACGACTTGCGCTACCACCAGCTAAGCGCACAGCCGCAGCCCTCTAATCAAGCGGTTATGTTTTGCGTCATGGATGTCTCCGGCTCGATGACCCAAAACCACAAAGACATTGCCAAGCGGTTTTTCCTGCTGCTGTATCTGTTCTTGGAGAAGCACTACGAGAAAGTCGAGTTGGTTTTTGTACGCCACCATACGGCTGCTCGGGAAGTTAGCGAGGAGGAGTTTTTCTACTCGCGGGAAACCGGCGGTACGATTGTTTCCAGTGCGCTGAACCTGGTGAATAAAATCATCGAAAAGCGCTATCCCGTTGGCCAATGGAACCTGTATGTGGCCCAGGCTTCCGATGGTGATAACTGGGACGATGACTCGAATATTTGCCGCGACTTACTGGTCAAACAGTTAATGCCGCAGCTTCAATATTACGCCTACGTTGAGATCACACCCCATGACCATCAGTCACTGTGGCATGAGTACGAAAGTGTGGTGAAAGAGTTCCCCGAACGCTTTGCCATGCGCCAAATCGTGGAGGCGGGCGATATTTATCCGGTCTTTCGTGAACTGTTTAAGCGCCGCTTAAGCCAGTCCTAGTGACCTTGTATACAGGTTAGTGACCGCGTGTAGAGGAGTGGGCTATGAGTGCGACCCGCAAGCGTAAGCCGATTGCCACCGGCTCTGATTGGAACTTCAGTGTACTGGAGCGTTTTGATGCGGAGCTGGCCAGGCTTGCTGATGAGTATCGGCTGGATACCTATCCCAACCAGATAGAAGTCATCACTACCGAACAGATGATGGATGCTTACGCCAGTGTAGGCATGCCGGTGGGCTATCATCACTGGTCGTTCGGCAAGCAGTTTCTGGCCGTGGAGCAGGCGTACAAGCGCGGCCAGATGGGGTTGGCCTATGAACTGGTGATCAATTCCGACCCCTGCATCGCTTATTTAATGGAGGAGAATACGCTGATGATGCAGGTGCTGGTGATGGCCCACGCCTGCTATGGCCACAACTCCTTTTTTAAGGGTAACTACCTGTTCCGCACCTGGACCGACGCCTCTTCAATCGTTGATTATCTGGTGTTTGCGCGTAAATATATCGCCAAGTGTGAAGAACGCCACGGCGTGCAGGCCGTTGAACAATTGCTGGATGCTTGCCATGCGCTGCAAAACTACGGGGTCGACCGTTATAAGCGTCCCTCGCCGATCTCAGCCGAAGAGGAAGCGAAGCGCCAGGAGGAGCGTGAAAGCTACCTGCAAACCCAGGTGAATATGCTCTGGCGTACCATTCCTGAGTCATCTATCAGCGATTCGCCGCTGGCAGCGGGGAGCCTGCATGCTGACGATGACCCGCTAGGCTTGCACAGCGGCGGTCACTATCCTCCTGAACCTCAAGAGAACCTGCTCTACTTTATTGAAAAAAATGCGCCGCTGCTGGCGCCCTGGCAGCGTGAAATCGTGCGGATTGTGCGCAAATTGGCGCAGTATTTTTATCCTCAACGGCAGACCCAGGTAATGAATGAAGGCTGGGCGTGCTTTTGGCACTACACGCTGATGAACCGGCTCTACGATGATGGCAATGTCGATGAGGGATTAATGCTGGAGTTTCTCCAGTCTCATGCGGCGGTCATTAACCAGCCAGCGTTTGATCATCCTCACTTCAGTGGGATTAACCCCTATGCCCTTGGCTTTGCAATCTTTATGGATATTAAACGGATCTGCGAAGCACCCACCGATGAGGATCGCGAGTGGTTCCCTGATATTGCAGGCACGCCATGGCGGGAAACGCTGGAGTTTGCGATGCGCAACTTCAAGGATGAGTCGTTTATCCAGCAGTTTTTATCGCCGAAAGTAATGCGCGACCATAAGCTGTTTTTGGTGGTGGATGACGATCAGGTGGAGACGCTTGAAGTCGCAGCAATTCATAATGAACAGGGCTACCGCCAGGTTCGCGAAGCGCTTGCGACCCAGTACGCGCTCTCTGTCCGCGAACCCAATATTCAAGTGGTCGAAGCGGCCATTCGTGGGGATCGCTCGCTAACACTTCATCACGTCCAGGATAGCCGCCGCCCGCTAGGCCGCAGTGTTTACCCGGTGATTCGCCATCTTCAGCAGCTATGGGGCTTCCCTGTTCATCTTGTCTCTTTGGAAGAGGGGCGGGTAACGCGGCGTTTTCATTGGCCGGTAGAGGATGAAAGCCCAGCTTCTTAGGTGCGAGTGTGCTTAAAACAAAACTACCCCGCTCAAATGGCGGGGTAGGGGTGGTTATACACTATCAGGTTTTAAATGCTTAAGCCTGAGCAGTCCAGGATTGGCACCAGCCAGAGGGTGCTACGCTATTCTCTGGAAATAGCTGGCAACCCTCAGTATCTGCATTAAAGAACATGCAGTTATCGCAGCGTTCGCCCTCTTCATAAGCGGGGTGATCGCTGGCTTCACTGGCATCTTCTACATAGTTAAGCGCTTGGGCGTTGCTTGCGGAAGGATCAAGGCGCGGCAGCTCTTGGGCGAAAGCAGTTTTAGAAAGAATGCCAGCTCCCAGTGGAAGGGCTGCAAGGCCCAACATGCTGTTGCGCATAAAGTCACGACGGCTCTTATTAGCCATGATTTCTCCTTATCGTCACGGTCTGACGTTTGGTCACGTTATCGGGTGGTTATCCACCTCTTTGTGCTCCGCATCATCTTATTAGCCGGAGCTCTCAGCTGCATCTGTTAATCAGCTATATTTTCCAACCAGCTATATTTTTTCATTCCTATACTTCAACTACATGCTAGCGGATGTATAAGGGTTGTGCGAATAGTGCAGCTTGAATAGCGACAATTGGTCACGCTGTGGCCGGGTGCTGCGCTCGCTTCCTCGTCGCTGCTATACTCTGCCCAGCTTTGATACTACTTTTATGACCATTTTCTCTTAAGGGGCGCGCCATGCAAAACGCAGTCATTTTAATCAATACCGATAAAGGCCAGGTTAAGGCAGTGGCCGAGCGCTTGGCCGATGTAGAGGGCATTAGCGAGGTGTACTCCACCTGTGGCCGCTACGACTTGGTGGCAATTGCCCGCACCCGTGATTTTGAAAGCTTGGCCGAATTGGTGACTGAGCGCTTGAACGCCGTGGAAGGTATTAGCGATACAGAAACCCTGAATGCCATGCAGGTTCACTCCCGCCACGATCTAGAAACGATGTTTTCATTAGGCTGGTGATCGGAACAGGTTTGCCGCCATTATTGTAGTTATAGTCGTTTAAGCGTGACATAAAATGATAAGCGCTCGTAAGCGCTAGCCAGGGAGTAAGAGTGTTGGGAATATCGCTTTCGAGCTGGCGTCGTCAAGGTCGACGCCTAGGCATCGCCGTGCTGTTTGTTGTGGTAGGCACAGGGCTGTGGGAGTTTCAGGAGCGCCAGCATAAAGATGCCTACACCTGGATGGGGGTGCCTACTTGGGAGGAGTTTCGCCCCACTACGATGCACAGAGTGCTGCGCAATGACGGCTACTTGGTGGGATGGTCTGATGTACGGGTCAATCCGCTGTGGGTAAGCTATCAGGTTGAAGCAGTGGAAGACTCGAGTATTGGCCCGCGGCCAAATTTTCAAGCCGATTGGCGCACGCTATGGCCAGTTGGCACAGACAGCTATGCCGGTAGCGGCTACGACCGGGGGCATTTAGCACCAAACTACGCCATTGCAGCGGTGCATGGGCGCAGCGCTCAGGTCGATACCTTCCTAATGAGCAATATGACTCCGCAACGGCCCAATCTGAACCGACAGCTCTGGCAGCGGTTAGAAGAAGCGGTGATGGATCACTTTGCGCCACGCTTTGACCGGTTGCAGGTGATTACCGGCCCCATTTACCCAGAACACTTTATGGATAACGTGTTCAACCGGGTGGGACTGGTCGAAGTGCCTTCGGCTTTTTACAAGATCATAGTGGCGCCGCACAACGAGGCACCATTAGCGTTAGCGTTCATCATGCCACAAGACGTTCGGGGCAATGAGCCGCTGGATGACTATTTGGTGACCATCGATGAGATTGAGGCACGCACAGGGCTTAACTTCTTCCCAGACTTAGCAACGGAAGTAGAGTCTGTATTGGAAGGAGAGTTGCGTATACAGGGGTGGGCACTTGAAGAAGTGGCACGACGTCCGGGCAGGTTCCAATAATCCGGGAAATGCTTCGAAAAAAAGGGGGGACGAACAAGCATTTAATAGGGAGAGTAATGATGCGGACTGGCCCATGTAAGTCATGGTGCCCAGGAGAGGACTTGAACCTCCACGTCCATACGGACACTAGCACCTGAAGCTAGCGCGTCTACCAATTCCGCCACCTGGGCGCATCATCTAACGCTTGGATTAACTACTTACCGTTTGTGTTCGTATGGTGCCCAGGAGAGGACTTGAACCTCCACGTCCATACAGACACTAGCACCTGAAGCTAGCGCGTCTACCAATTCCGCCACCTGGGCGAACACAAACCTTGCCTAACACCTTACTGCTTATACCAATAGATAGCATAAAAGCAGTTTGGTGCCCAGAAGAGGACTTGAACCTCCACGTCCATACGGACACTAGCACCTGAAGCTAGCGCGTCTACCAATTCCGCCATCTGGGCAAGTGGCGCGTATAATACCGGGGTCATGGTTAAATGCAAGACCCCTTATGCGCTTTTTATAACGCAAATCGTATAAACTACGTCTAAGACGGTTGGGTGATTGAACGTGCAGCGCTATACTGCGCCTATGACTAAACAAAACCCTATTCATTTCAACCTATCAAGCGTTGAAATATCCAGCCCGCAACGCAACGCGTTTGCGCCTTTTTTATGCCTCTCGCAAATGACGCCATCAAGGATGTTGATCGCATGAAGTATTGGACGTTAAGTGATGATCCGCACGCCGAGCGCGAGGCGCATAAATATGGCAACCCGGCGCCAAGCAGGGAGTATTTGCTTGCAGCCTTAGAAAGCTATGGCAAGCCGATCACTCACGAAAATATGAGCCGCATGCTGGGGCTGGAAGACGAAGAACTTATAGAAGCCGTCAGGCGCCGCTTGGCGGCGATGGAGCGCGACGGCCAGGTGCTGCGTGACCGTCGTGGCGCCTATGCGCTGATCGACAAACTCGATCTGATTAAAGGCAAGGTGCTTGGGCACCGTGATGGCTTTGGTTTTCTGCTACGCGATGATGGCAAAAAACCCGACCTGGTATTGCCCCCGCGCCAAATGCGCCGTGTCTTTCACGGAGACCACGTGCTGGCGCGCATTAGCGGACGCGATCGCCGCGGTCGTGATGAGGCGACCATTGCCGATGTGATTGCACGCAACACGCAAACCATCGTCGGCGTTTACCGGAGTAATACGCCTGAGTTTGGTATTTTGATACCGGAGAATCCGCGTATTACTCAGGAAGTGATTATTCCTCATAGCGCCTGCGGTGGCGCTAAAGATGGCCAGGTGATCTCGGCCAAAATCGTTCAGCAGCCGGCCACCCGTGTACAGCCAGTGGGTGAAGTGATCGAAGTGCTGGGCGAGCGTATGGATCCCGGTATGGAAATTGATATTGCGATTCGCAGTTACGATATTCCTGCAGAGTTTCCGCCTGAAGTGCTTGATCAGATTGCTGGCATTTCAGCGGAGGTGTTGGAAGAGGATAAGCAGCACCGCGTAGACCTGCGCGACGTACCGCTGGTTACTATCGATGACGAGTCTGCCAAGGACTTCGATGATGCGGTGTGTGCCTGGAAAACCAAATCCGGTAGTTGGAAGCTGCTCGTCGCCATTGCAGATGTTTCCCACTATGTCCGCCCAGGCACGCCGTTGGACGATGAAGGCCGCACCCGTGGCAACTCGGTCTACTTCCCTGGTCAAGTGGTTCCCATGCTGCCGGAGCTGCTGTCCAACGGGCTCTGTTCCTTGAATCCCCACGTGGATCGCTTAGTACTGGTGTGCGAAATGAATATTTCGCAAACCGGTGCGATTAGCCGCTACCGCTTCTACGAAGCCGTCATGAATTCCCACGCTCGTCTGACCTATAACAAGGTGGCCGCGATTCTCGACGAGAAGAGCGAAGAGGGTGAGGCGCTAAGGGCAGAGCATAGCGAGCTAGTTAAGCCGCTGAAAAATCTGGAAGAGCTTTACTACTTGTTGCGCGAAGCGCGTGCCGAGCGTGGGGCGATCGATTTTGATACCACTGAAACGGCCATCATCTTTAACGATGAGCGAAAAATCGAAAAAATCGTTCCGCGTAGCCGTAACAATGCTCACAAGCTAATTGAAGAGTGCATGCTGGCGGCCAACGTGGCGACTGCGCGCTTCCTGGATAAGCATGATTTGCCGGCGCTTTACCGTATCCACGAGCGACCGACCCCGGAACGGCTTGATAAGCTGCGCCTGTTCTTGAACGAGTTAGGCCTTGCTGTCGGCGGCGGTGATATGCCCACTCCGCAGGACTATCAAGCACTGCGTGAAACGATTGCCGACCGCCCTGACTTCGATATCATTCAGACGGTCATGCTGCGCTCGATGAATCAGGCGGTCTACTCACCGCAAAATGAAGGCCATTTTGGCTTGGCCTACCAAGCCTACGCCCACTTTACCTCGCCGATTCGACGCTATCCCGACCTGCTGGTGCACCGCGCTATTCGTTCGGTGATCCGAGGTCCGCGCCAAACCAACACGGTGCTGCGCGTAGAAGGCGCGCCGGTTGAGCCGCCCAGCAAGTGGTGTCCGTATACCTTTGAGCAGATGCTTGAGCTGGGTGAGCACTGCTCGATGACTGAACGCCGTGCCGACGAAGCCACTCGTGATGTAGAGAGCTGGCTGAAGTGCGAGTTTATGTCCGACAAGCTCGGCGAGACGTTCGAAGGTACCATCGCCTCCGTCACTCAGTTTGGTCTGTTTGTGCGTCTTGATGAGTTCTACGTGGAAGGCTTGGTTCACGTAACGTCGCTGCCTTCGGACTATTACCACTACGAAGCTGAGAAGCACCGCTTGAAAGGTGAGCGTACCGGCACGACCTACCGCTTGGGCGATGGTCTTACCGTCCAAGTGGCGCGTGTCGATATGGACGATCGTAAGATTGACTTTGGGCTGGGTGATGAAAAGCCGCGCCCACGCCGCCAGCCGCGTAAGAGCCGCGGTGGGGAAGAGGGTGCTAAAGGCGCTGGTGTTAAAGGTGAGAGTGGCAAAGCCGCTGGGGATAAGAAGTCCAATGGCGAGAAGCCCGCTACACGTCGCGGCCCACGCCGTACGCGCAACGGCCCACGCAAACCATCACCGAATAAGGGCTGAGTATGAAGTCGGCGTCTTCACGGCGGGGGCCCAAGACCCCTGATGGTTTGGATCAGGTATATGGCGTTCATGCCCTGCAAAGCCTGCTAGACAGGGGCGAGGCGCCCCGAGAGCTTTGGGTGCAGCAGGGGGCAGGGAGCCGTTTAAAGGAGCTTATCGCCCAGGCCCAGGCGCATGGCGCTCGAGTAAAAGAGCAGCCGCGAGATTTGCTTGATCAGCTAACCCAGGGGGCGGCTCATCAGGGAGTGGTGGCGTTTTGTCCGCCGTTAACGCCTGAAGGTGAAGAGTCGCTCTGGCTTAAGTTGCGCGCCTGGCCCTCGAATACACCACCGCTGTTGCTGATTTTGGATGGCGTGACGGATGTGCATAACTTTGGTGCCTGCCTGCGTAGCGCGGATGCCGCCGGTGCCCACGGCGTGATTGTGGCGAAAGATAAAGCCGCACCGCTCAATGCAACGGTGCGTAAAGTCGCTTGTGGCGCCGCCGAAGTGGTGCCGGTTTATCAAGTGACTAACCTGGCGCGCACCCTGGCCAAGCTAAAAGATGCCGGTGTCTGGATAACCGGTACGGCTGGCGAGGCAGAGGCCAGCGTCTTTGACATCGACATGACCGGCCCCACCGCGCTGGTGATGGGGGCGGAAGGCAAGGGTATGCGGCGTTTAACTCGCGAAGCCTGCGATAATCTTGCCAAGCTTCCCATGGCGGGGGAGGTCTCTAGCCTTAATGTCTCGGTGGCCACTGGTATTTGCCTGTTCGAGGCTGTTCGTCAGCGCCAGCTTGCAAGTTAACCGCCGTGCTACTAAGATACACGCGCCCGTTTGTCTGCAAGCGGGTGTTAGCTGTCGTTGAAGTATTAGCTTTTGCTAAAATGAAAAGTTCTGTTTGATGCCCCTGTGGCCGCCTAGCGCGGTGTCGGAGCACTTCAGTTAACTCCTTGCTTCCCTGTCGTCGTTTATTGCGTTAAGCAATGGCACACAAAGGAAGCTGTCAAACCGCAAGGAGATCCCATGCGTCATTACGAAATCGTGTTTATGGTCCACCCGGATCAAAGCGAGCAGGTGCCGGCAATGGTCGAGCGCTACACCAGCATCGTTACCGAAAACAGCGGCACTGTGCATCGTCTAGAAGATTGGGGCCGTCGTCACTTGGCTTACCCGATCAACAAGATCCACAAAGCCCACTACGTGCTGATGAACGTTGAATGTACCGGCGAGACCCTCGACGAGATCGAGAATATCTTCCGTTACAACGACGCCATTATCCGCAGCCTGGTTGTTCGCTGCAAAGAAGCTGTTACCGAAGCTTCCCCGATGATGAAACCGGCAGAAGAAAAACGTCCGCGTCGCGAAGAAAAACCGCGCGCTGAAGAAGAAGAAACTGCCTGATTTTATTCACTGCACGTTTTAAGGAGCTAGTCCATGGCACGTTTTTTCCGTCGCCGTAAGTTTTGCCGCTTCACCGCTGAAGGCATCAAGCAGATCGATTACAAAGATCTGGACACGCTGAAGGCTTACATCACCGAAACCGGCAAGATCGTTCCAAGCCGTATTACCGGCACCAAAGCACGCTATCAGCGTCAGTTGGCGACCGCTATCAAGCGCTCGCGTTATCTGGCACTGCTGCCCTACTCCGATAGCCACCAGTAAGCGTTTAACGTGATGCTGGCACTAGCCCGATGGCTAATGCG
The DNA here is from genome assembly GCF_020595105.1 of Halomonas sp. FeN2. NCBI lineage: Bacteria > Pseudomonadati > Pseudomonadota > Gammaproteobacteria > Oceanospirillales > Halomonadaceae > Halomonas > Halomonas sp. FeN2. Next base: position 804,386 of record NZ_CP074200.1, on the reverse strand, counting down.
GGGCACGCCTTACGCTGCAGGCGGGGCGGCCTTAGCAACGCTAGTGCCTTGGCTGTTCTGGTTAGGTGCAGCCATCGCCGCATTGATGACGTTGCGCAGAGGTTTTGCCCCTGCGCTACCGGTCATCATCGCTGCAGCACTACCGGCCGGTTGGTGGTGGGCTCAGGGTGATGTGATTCCGCTTGCTAGCTTACTGCTGGTTACGCTGATGGCCGTTATCCTGCGCGAGAGGATGCGTTGGGGGGAAACCTTGATTGTGGGGACATTGGTCGCCGCTGTCATGGTTCAACTCGGCATCTTCAGTCCGCCAGGTGGTACTGAGCTAATGCTTGAGCAGTTGCGAGAAGGTTCAGAAGAAGTGGATCGCATGCTCACGGAATTTGCCAATCAAGGCTACGACACTCAAACCATCGCTGCACTGGTGGTGGGGGGCGTAACCGGGCTTGTAGTGCTGTTGGCAGCCATAGTGTGCTTGGCACTTGCGCGGAGTTGGCAGGCTGGGTTGTACAACCCAGGTGGCTTTCGCGAAGAGTTTCACGCACTGCGCTTGACCCCTAAAGAGCTGGCCGTGCTGGTCGTCATTGGGGTGATAGGTATGCTGCTAGGCGCTCATGCGCTGGCGATGCTTGGTTGGATTCCGCTGTTGGTAGCTGGCGTTGCGTTAGTGCACGGGTTTATTGGAATAAAGGGGATGAACGGGCTGTGGCTGGTAGCATTTTATGTGCTACTGATCACGACCTGGCCCACGATTCTCATTGTGCTGCTGTTGGGGCTGATTGATACATTCGCGAACGTTCGCGCACGCCTTGCCCGCAGCAACTGACAAGAGGTTTACGAGATGGAAGTCATTCTGCTCGACAACATTGGTAAGCTGGGCGGCCTGGGTGACAAGGTCACCGTGAAGCCTGGTTATGGTCGTAACTACTTGGTGCCTTACGGCTTAGCCGTACCGGCCACCAAAGACAACATCGAAGCGTTTGAAGCACAGCGTGCTGAGCTAGAAGCGCAAGCCGCTGAGCGTAAGGCAGAAGCCGAAGCGCGCGCTGAGCAGCTAAACGACATCGAGCTGTCTTTGGTTTCCAAAGCAGGCGATGAAGGCAAGCTGTTTGGTTCTATTGGTCCGCGTGACCTGGCCGACGCGATTTCCTCTGCTGGCATCGATGTCGCCAAAAGCGAAGTCCGTATGCCGAATGGCCCGATTCGCCAAACCGGCGAATACGACATCGCCCTTCACTTGCACGCTGAAGTGGATGCCGTTGTACGCGTAGTGGTAGTTGCAGAGTAATTGAGCGAGTAATTAAGTTAGAGACGACGTAAAGTCGTTACTAACTGCAGCTAATACAGCTGCCTCAAAAGGCGCGGGGTTTCTCCCGCGCCTTTTGTTTTTCTGGTTATTCGCTATTTTGGGCGTTGCCAAAACTATCTAGCGAATCCCCGCTGGGTATTTTAAGACAACGCCTTGATCATGTTGGTAGTCGCGCTGTATGCGACTAAGATAAGCATCTTCACCGGCTACGCAGTAGTGTTTAAAGGAGCTCGCTATGCAGGACCAGCCTTCTGCTGATACAGAAACGGCAGCGTTAAAACTGCCGCCGCATTCATTAGAGGCGGAGCAATCGGTACTAGGCGGGCTCATGCTAGACAACCAGGCCTGGGATAACGTTTCAGAGCGGTTGGTCGCTGATGATTTCTACCGCTATGAGCACCGTTTGGTGTTCAACGTGATGATTCATCTGGCTGAAGCCGGTCAGCCGCTGGATGTGGTGACGCTTTCCGAAGCGCTGGAAGCGCGTGATCACTTGGATACGGTCGGTGGTTTGGCGTTTCTAGCCGAACTTGCCCGTAATACGCCCTCTGCCAGTAATATTCGCGCCTACGCAGATATCGTGCGTGAGCGGGCTACGCTGCGCAAGTTGATCCGGGCGGCTAATCAAATTGCTGATAGTGCGTTTACTCCCCAAGGGCGCCCGGCTGATGAGCTGCTCAACGAAGCCGAGCGGTTAGTGTTTCAGATTGCCGAGGAGCGCCCCAAAACGGGCGGCCCCATTGGCATGAGCGATCTATTGACCAAGGCGGTGGATCGTATCGATGAGCTGTTTAATCTGAAAGGTGAAATGACCGGGCTATCCACCGGTTTTCGTGATCTGGATGAAATGACCACCGGGTTACAGCCATCCGACATGGTGGTCATCGCCGGACGACCCTCGATGGGTAAAACGACCTTTGCTATGAACCTGGTTGAACATGCGGTGATTTCAAGCGACAAGCCAGTCATGGTGTTCTCCATGGAGATGCCCGCAGAGTCGCTCATGCTGAGGATGCTATCGTCCCTGGGCCGAATCGATCAAACCCGTGTGCGTACCGGGCAGTTGGAAGACGAGGATTGGCCGCGTTTAACTTCTGCGGTCAACCTGCTTAAAGACAAACAGCTGTTTATCGACGATACCGCAGCCTTATCGCCTAACGAGATGCGCTCAAGGTTGCGCCGTGTGGTGCGTGAACATGGCAATATTGCGCTGGTCATGATCGATTATCTTCAGTTGATGCAGATCCCTGGTTTTAGCGAAAACCGCACCGGTGAGATTTCCGAGATTTCGCGCTCCTTGAAGGGGTTGGCGAAAGAGTTTAACTGCCCTGTGGTGGCCCTTTCTCAGTTGAACCGCTCCTTGGAGCAGCGCCCCAATAAACGCCCGGTGATGTCGGATCTGAGGGAATCTGGTGCGATCGAGCAGGATGCCGACGTCATTGCCTTCGTTTATCGCGATGAGGTCTATAATCCAGATAATCCCGACAATCAGGGGATTGCTGAGTTAATTATCGGTAAGCAGCGTAATGGCCCTATCGGCACGGTGCATATGGCCTTTATCGGCAAATATACCCGCTTTGAGGATTTGGCCCCGGATAGTTACGGCCAAGCGTTCGGCGACTAAGTAAATGATGACTGGTTTGTGATGACAGGCTAGTGATAAGTAGCTTGAGGATAGGGGGCGAGTTCGTATAATGCCTCACCCACGATATGTAAAAACGGGAGCAGCAAATGGCAGGTGGATTTCGGCGCGGTAACCGGCAGCGTCTTCCTAAGTTAGAAGGTCGCGGTGAGCTAGAGGCGATAGAGCGCGAAGGCCCTTTTAAAGAGTGGCTAGGTATGCCGGATCTTTATCGCTACCATTTAGTGGTCGCAGGCGAGAAGTATAGTTACCAGACTGAAGATGGTGAGCTGCCTGTGACGGTGGGTGATAAGGTCGTGTTCCGTTACAAAGAGACTAAAGGCGGTAACTGGATTGACCGCAATTCGCTTGGTAAAGCCATCGACCCCTCTGAATATCAATAATCAATTGATATCTTGACCTTCCGGTCAGGAACTCTCTTGCACTATTGGCCTCCTAGCTATTAATGTCTAGTTATTGCTTATTGTCATTACATTGCAATGACGGGGCAACAGAAATGTCACAGGGTACAGCCATGCTGTGCCCTAATGACATTCCGTCTGACATAACGTATGAAATAGCCAAATAATAGGAGGGAACCATGGAGCTTAAGGATCTTAAGCAGTTTGTCGCCAATCACGACAATTTTGAAATTCGCGTGATTACCCATTCGGGCAGCCGTTTTTATCAGATTGAGCTGGAAGACGTTGAAGGCGAGCGCCATATGCTGACGCAGCGTACCAAGCCAATGCTGTTTCGCTCGCTGGACGATGCCTATATGGATCTCAAGCGCGCCGGTATTCATCGCGCCTACCTGGTACAGCATGTGCCTCACGATGAAGTGATAGGCCGCGATGCGCACTATAGTGAGCCGCTCACATCGCGTATGCCGCTCGTTTTTTAACGCTGATCACACCCATTAACGTTTAGTCTGACGCTTTTCCCACCACTGCCCAAGCTGAATGCGGCGACGGGCAAAAAACCGGTAACCGGCATTCATTATGCCGTGTACTCCCGGCAAACATGAAAATTTCACCAGCCGCCGATAGCCCAACACTGCATAGAGGGCACGGCTGGCATCCATGCCGATATACCATTTCCCTTGGCTATCACGCAGGTGCAACTGGCCCATCATGGCGTTAAAGTCCTGCCCATACGCCTGAGCGTTAAAATCACGTGCCTGGATATCTACCAGCGCGATGTGTTCCCGATGGCGATGCTTTTCCAGCCATGCGACTTCCTGTTGGCAAAAGGGGCAGTGGCCATCGTGAAATAGCGTAACTGGCGGTGCAGCATGTAGTGGCGTGTAGCGGCTCATGGTGACTCCCTTTTGGTATTAGCCGAATAACCTGCTGTGTGGCAGGGCTGCCCGTAGCCAGGCGATGCTTCCAATTGATCCAAAAAGTGCTCAGCCTGTTGGCGGATAGCCTCGCGCTTCTCATTGGCCATGCGGTTGAGGGAGCCGTAAATCAGCTTCATGCGAGGGTTCTTGCTCAGGTGCTCAACGTTGGTTTCGAGAAAGTGCCAGTAAAGGCTGTTAAAAGGGCAGGCTTTTGCCCCCGTGACCTGCTTGGGTGAGTAACGGCAGTGCTGACAATGGTCGGACATTTTGTCGATATACTTGCCCGACGCACAGTAGGGCTTCGAGCCCATTAAGCCGCCGTCGGCATGGAGCACCATCCCCAGCGTATTAGGCAGCTCTACCCACTCACTGGCATCGGCATAAACCGCCAGGTACCAGTCACATAGCGCCTCAGGTTTAACCCCGCACAGCAATGCGAAATTGCCTGTGACCATCAGTCGTTGAATATGGTGGGCGTAGCTATTGTCGATGGTCATCTGAATAGCACGCTGTAGGCATCGCATATCGGTATCCGCGTCCCAGTAAAACGCTGGCAGTTCGCGCTCAAAACCTAGCTGATTAGCACCCTTGTAGTTGGGCATCTGCGTCCAGTAGAGCCCGCGCACATACTCGCGCCAGCCAAGTATCTGACGGATAAACCCTTCCGCGGCGTTGATCGGCACGTCGCCGTCGTAGTAGCGCTGCTCGGCAGCTTCGCAGACCTCATGGGGTGACAGCAGGCCGATGTTCATCGCAGCTGAGAGGCGCGAGTGATACAAATAAGGTGCAGAGTCACTGATTGCATCTTGATAGTGGCCAAAATCAGCCAGTCCATGGTCTAAAAAATGGTGTAAATCCACCAGTGCTTGTCGACGAGTGACTGGCAGGTTGAAATTATCCAGAGACCCCATGTGGTCGCCAAAATGGCCCTTGGCATCGTTTAGCGCTTCTTGGGTGATCGCATCCTGACGATGTTGAGGTAGCTCAGGGAAATCCAGTTTGGCTTTGATAGGCTGGCGATTGTCGTGATCAAAATTCCATTTGCCGCCCACGGGCTCGTCGCCCTCCATTAAGTAGCCGGTACGTTTGCGCTGTTCTCGGTAAAAGTACTCAAGGCGCAGCTGTTTGCGGCCACTTGCCCACTGGCTAAAGTCATCGGGTGTAGTGAAAAAGCGCTCATCCTCAAGAAGTCGCCACGGAATCGTTGCGTTTTCGCGCTGCTGCATCGTCTCCCATAGCCGCCATTCGCCAGGTCGGGCAACGCGTATCTCATCGCAGCCATATTGTTGGGCGATACGTTCAGCTTCTTCAATAAGGGAGTGGCAGTTATCCGCATCATCCAACGCGCTGTAATGTACTTGAAAGCCCTTTTCGCGCAGTGCTTGAGCAAAGTGACGCATGGCGGCCAAAAAGAGGCCAATTTTATGGATATGATGGGGCACATAGCTCGCCTCTTCGCCAACTTCAAATAGGGCAACCACGGCATTGGCGGGCGCGTCTTGCAGCGTTGTGAGTGAAAACGAGAGCTGGTCCCCGAGCACCAAAAGCAAAGGCTTGGACATAAGTTGGCCTGTAGTTATACAAATAATGCCGATAGTATAACTTTATACCGCCAGTTTGCCGAAAAGTGATAAGATTTAATTAATTGATAGATGTACTGAGTACCATCGTTATTTTTCAGGAGCACGAGTAATGACCGAGAATGTCGTCAAGGATCAGCCGGGCGAGGGCCGCCTGGCTCATGCACCCAGCGAGCATCCGCCGGTAGCGCGCGCCAAGGTGGGTGTTGTGCTGGCAAACCTGGGAACCCCGGATGCCACCGACTACTGGTCAATGCGTCGTTACCTCAATGAGTTTCTTTCTGATAAGCGCGTGGTTGACTATGCCGGTTGGAAATGGCAACCGTTGCTACAGCTGATTATTTTGACCAAGCGTCCCTTCTCATCGGGCAAGGCCTACCGGGGAATCTGGAATAACGAGAAAAACGAAAGCCCGCTGTTGACGACAACGCGTGCTCAGACCGAGAAGATGACCGCTCGTTTAAAAGCGCTTTACGGTGATGATGTCGAAGTCGATTTCTGCATGCGCTACGGTAACCCATCGACGGAAAGCGTGCTGACGCGATTAAAGGAGAAGGGCTGCGAGCGAATCGTGTTTTTTCCGCTCTACCCTCAGTACGGTTCACCCACTACGGCGACGGCGAATGATCAGGCGTTTCGCACCCTGATGAAGATGAAGTGGCAGCCTTATATACGTACGGTGCCCGCTTATTTTGAACATCCCGCCTACGTTCAGGCGTTGGCCAACTCGGTGCAAGAAGCCTACGACGGTTTTTCGACCCGGCCGACCAAGCTGGTTGCCAGCTACCATGGCGTTCCCGAGCGCTACCTGATGGAGGGTGATCCTTACCACTGTCAGTGCCAGAAAACGACGCGCCTGCTCCGCGAGAAGCTTGGTTTTAGCAAAGAGGAAGTGGATACCGCTTTTCAGTCGCAGTTTGGCCCTGAAAAATGGGTCGGCCCACAAACCGTTAAGCATGTGGCAGAACTCGCCAAGCAGGGGCATAAGCACATTGCGATTATGTCGCCTGCTTTCTCTTCCGACTGTGTTGAAACCCTGGAAGAGATCGAAGAGGAGATCCGCGATAGCTTTATGGAAGCAGGCGGCGAAACGTTCAGCTATATCCCTTGCCTGAATGATCGCGACGACCATATTGAGGCACTGTTAGCCGTCATCAATAATGAACTAGCAGGATGGCTATCGGCCCCAAACACTAGTGTTTAGCTAGCTAGTTGTCATAACTGAAAGCTAATAGCAGCCGCCCTGCGAAATTAATCGCTGTGCGGCTGTTTGCGTTTAAGCGTTTGACTGGTCAGTCAAAACTGCCTGTTATATGGTGTACAACTTTAGAATCACTATTATTCAACGCTGGCATATCATTGGCAAAGCAAGGTGTCTAACCGCTAGCGGCTGTCTGGGTGGTGAGCCTTTCGTTCTTCAGGGGGTTTCGCTTGATACAATTTGCCGTGTTAATGGGTTTCGTGCTGGCGGCGCTATCGCCAATGTTAAACCACTGGTTTGGTCAGCGTACCAGCCTGGTTCTGGCACTATTTCCTGCCGGATTGGCGGCGTGGCTGGCACTGCAAGCGCCTGAGGTCATTGAGAACGGCAGCCTGCTTTTAGAGTGGCAGTGGGTGCCTTCCCTGGGGATCAGCCTCACCTTCTTGCTAGATGGCCTATCGCTGCTATTTGGGCTGTTGATTACCGTTATGGGCGCCTGTGTGCTGGTGTATGCCGGTGGCTACCTTAAAGATCATCCTGATATTGCCCGATTTCACATCGCCTTGGTCGCTTTCATGGTGTCGATGCTGGGGCTGGTATTAGCTGACGGCTTATTAACGCTATTTGTTTTTTGGGAATTGACCAGCATTACCTCCTATTTGCTGATTGGTTTTAACCACGCTGATATCAATGCGCGAAAATCAGCTCGGCAGGGCCTATTCGTTACCGTGGCGGGCGGGTTAGCGTTAATGGCTGGGCTGGTGCTGCTAGGGATTGCAAGCGGTAGCTGGTCGCTGGCGGAGATTCTAGACCAGGAGGCTGATCTGCGTGAGCATGCACTCTACACGCCGATGCTGATCTGTTTGCTGCTTGGAGCCTTCACCAAGTCGGCTCAGTTTCCATTTCACTTCTGGTTACCCAACGCTATGGCCGCGCCGACTCCGGTATCGGCTTACTTGCACTCGGCCACCATGGTGAAAGCGGGTATTTACCTGCTGGCGCGTTTACACCCAGAGCTGGGCGGTACTGAGTTATGGGTCGGTGTTCTTTCCGTGGTTGGCGCGACCACTATGCTGGTAGGTGCATTTTTAGCGATTCATCACACCAATATCAAAAAGCTGCTCGCTTACTCGACCATCATGGCGCTAGGCACGCTGACGATGCTATTGGGCATCGGTACCGAGTACGCGATGACCGCATTTGTGACATTTCTTTTGGCGCACTCTCTCTATAAAGGGGCGCTGTTTATGGTCGCCGGTATTCTCGATCATGAAACCGGCACGAAAGACGTTACCCAGATGGGCGGGTTACGCTCAGTGATGCCGTTGACTGCCACCATTGCGTTGGTGGCTGCGCTTTCGCTTGCCGGCGTGCCGCCGCTACTCGGCTTTATCGGTAAAGAGCTGATGCTTGAATCAGTACTCGGCGCCGATAGTTTCCGAACACTACTGGTATTGTTCGCCTTTCTGGCCTCTGTTTTGACTATCGCGGTCGCCTTTATTGTGGCGTTACGTCCTTTTTACGGTCAACGTCACCAAACCCCGCTTGAGCCACATGAAGCGCCGCTTGGCATGCTGCTTGGGCCCGCATTGCTCGCGCTAGGGTCGCTCCTGTTAGGCCTGATGCCCGCTGTACTGGGTGCTGATGCGTTGTTAACGGCAACCGCCACGGCTATATCCGGGCAAACATTAGAGGTGGCGCTGTCGCTTTGGTATGGCATTAACGTCGCGTTGATAATGTCGATCGTTAGCCTTGGGTTAGGCTTTTTGCTGTTTAGGCGTTGGGACAGCGTGCGTGGCAAGCTCTTTGCCTTGGCACCTTTGATGCGTCATGGCCCCGAGGCGGGCTACGAAAGCATGATGAATGGCATTGTGCTCTTCTCCGAGTGGCAAACGCGGCTGCTCCAAAACGGCTACATGCGGAACTATATTTTAGTGATGTTAGCGACGCTTATTGCACTGATCGGTAATTCAATTCTATTACGCCATTCGCCTGTGTTTACCTTTGACCTGGATGTACGCTTTCACGAGGTGGTTGTGGCAGGCACCATGGCGATGGGGGCGCTATTTGCGACCATTACTCGTTCCCGGCTTGGGGCAGTAGTTTCTGTAGGGGTAATGGGCTTTTCTATTGCGTTAATTTTTATTCTGTTCAGTGCGCCAGATCTGGCAATTACCCAACTGCTGGTAGAGACCTTAACGGTTATTTTGCTGGTGCTCGTACTGTTTCGTCTGCCGCGCTTCTCTAATCTTTCCACCAGCTTGGAGCGCATACGCGATGGCGTGGTGGCTGCGATGATGGGTATTCTGATCTGCCTATTGATTATGACCTCGTGGAGCATTCAACAGTTTGAGCCTATTTCGACCTATATGATTGAAAACAGTGCGCCTTTGGCGTATGGCCGCAATATCGTTAACGTCATTTTGGTCGATTACCGTGCTCTGGATACCTTAGGTGAGATGTTCGTGTTAGCGCTTGCCGCCATCGGCGTTATCGCCATGTTGAAGCTACGTCATGGGGATGGGCGTCATGGTGAAAACGGCAATAGGGAAAACAATGGCGTAAAAAACGCCGATAGCAGCAAAGTGGCGGCCAAGGAGCCTTACGATGGTTAAGTCAGGCACGATTATTCTCAATACCGCCGCACGGTTTTTAATGCCGCTGCAGTTGATGTTTTCTATTTTCTTACTGCTGCGCGGGCATGACGAGCCAGGCGGAGGGTTTATTGCCGGCTTGGTTGCAGCGGGGGCCTTTACGCTCTATCTGTTTGCCTTTGGCGTTAGTGCCACTAAAGAAGTGCTGCGGATGGTCGACCCTCGCGATTTGATCGGTGTTGGCTTGCTACTGGGGATGATCTCGGTAGTGCCGGCCTGGTTTATTGGGCAGCCATTTCTGACCGCCCAGTGGTGGACTATCCCGGTTATTGACTTTAAAGCCTCCACGCCGCTGATTTTTGATATTGGCGTTTATTTCGCCGTGTTGGGCTCGGTCACTGGGATGGTGATGACGCTGATGGAAGTTGATAAGGATGAACCTTGAGTTAACAGGAGAGACAGCATGGAACCCTTAATGGCAGTGGCGATAGGTCTACTTTATGCGGCGGCTATTTTTATGATGCTGCGCCGCTCTATCGTTAAGCTGGTGATTGGCTTAATGCTGCTCTCGAACGCCGCCAATTTACTGATTTTTACCACCGCAGGCATGACCCGGGGTTTGCCGCCACTGATTGCAGAAGGCATGATGCTGCCGCCCAGCGGGGTAGCCGACCCCTTGCCTCAAGCGGTTGTGCTAACAGCCATTGTGATTGCCTTTGGGGTACTTGCCTTTGCCGTGGTACTGATTCGACGCGCCTACGAAGTCGTTAAGGCTGATGATCTCGATAAGATGAAGGATACTGATACGTGAGGCCTGAAGTTGCACTTCCCGTCCTCTTGCCCCTGCTGACCGGGGCCGTCTCCTTATTGTTTTGGCGCTCGCGTCCCATGCAGCGCTTTTTGGCGGTGGCAGGCAATGTTGCACTGCTGATTGTTAGCCTTTGGCTGTTTGTATCTACCTTGTCAGATGGCTATGTCACCATGCAAATGGGTAGCTGGCCAGCTCCCTTTGGGATTACCTTAATCGCCGATCTGTTAAGTGCGGTGATGGTATTGATGACCGCTATCATCGGTTTGGCGATGGGGGTTTATTCGCTGGCCACCACTGGCCGCGGTCATGAAAAATTTGGCTACTATCCGTTAATGCACCTGTTGCTCGCCGGGGTGATGGGGGCCTTCTTAACCGGCGATATCTTTAACCTCTATGTATGGTTTGAGGTAATGCTGGTGGCCTCTTTTGCGCTGCTGATCCTGGGGGGAGAGCGCGCGCAGATGGAAGGGGCGATTAAGTACGTCACCTTGAACCTGTTGGCATCTGTCATCTTCCTAACCGCAGTGGGGCTGCTGTATGGCATGGTGGGTACACTCAACATGGCCGACATTGCGCTGCGCATGGATGAAGCAGAGCACACCGGCATGGTGGAAGTGTTGGCGGTTATGTTTATGGTGGCCTTTGGTATCAAAGCCGCCGCCTTTCCGCTGTTTTTCTGGCTGCCAGCCTCTTATCACACCCCACCGGTCGCTGTTTCGGCGCTGTTTGCCGGTTTGCTCACCAAGGTGGGTGTGTATGCGATGTTCCGTGTCTTCACCCTGATGTTTGATCAAACCATGGGCTATTTACAGGAGATTATGTTCTGGGGCGCTGCCTTCACCATGGTCACAGGTGTGCTCGGTGCCGCCGCCCAGCACGAATTTAGGCGAATATTGTCATTTCATATCGTCAGCCAGATTGGCTATATGATCTTAGGCTTAGCCCTTTACACCCCTTTGGCGATCGCCGGTGGCGTGTTTGCCATCGTGCATAACATGGTGGTGAAGACCAATCTCTTCTTGATCAGTGGTATCACCCACCGTTTGCAGGGAACCTACCAGCTTAAAAAAATGGGTGGCTTGTACCGTGAGCGGCCTTGGTTGGCGGTTGCCTTCTTTCTTTCTGCCTTCTCGCTGGCGGGGATACCGCCCCTGTCAGGCTTTTTTGCCAAATTCGTGATAGTGCGTGCGGGCCTGGAAGTTGAAGCCTATGTGGTGACCGGTATTGCTCTGGCGGTGGGATTAATGACGCTCTATTCCATGGTGAAAATTTGGAATGAAGTGTTTTGGAAGTCGTTACCCGAAGATAATCACGTGCCAGAGACCGCCACACCCACTGGCGATGACGGTCGGTTGTTAAAGCCCAGCCTGTGGATGATGTATTTGCCCGTTATGGTGTTGGCGTTATTTTCTCTGCTCATTGGTGTGCTTGCAGAGCCAATTATGTGGGTGATGATGGGTATTGGTGATCAACTGTTTGAACCCTCGGGGTATATCGAAGCCGTATTGGGTGCTTCAGCCAGTGCAGACGACGTGCTGCTGCAGCCAACGGGGGCGGAAGATCAACCTAAGGCGGACGCCGGGGAGGCAGCGCGATGACGGGAGCCATTTGGAACCTACTGCTAGGCCTTGCTTGGGTACTGTTAAGCGGTGATTTTAGCGGCTTAAACCTCCTTGTCGGGCTAATATTTGGCTACATCACGCTGATACTCATCGAACCCCAGCTTGACGCTCTAAAAGGCTATCCGGCGCGTGTACCGCGTTTTATCGGCTTTGTTGGTTTTTTTATAAAAGAGCTTGTTCAAGCCAACTTGCGTGTCGCCTTTGATATTGTCACTCCTCCTTGGCATATGAAGCCTGGGGTCATTGCGATGCCGCTTTCTGCACGCACCGAAATGGAAATTACCATGGTGGCTAATCTCATTTCGTTGACACCCGGCACGCTGAGCCTGGATGTGTCGGATGATCGTAAGGTGCTGTATATCCATGCGATGTTTTTAGACAACGAGGAAGAGCTGCGGCGCAATTTAAAAGAGATGGAGCACCGGGCTTTGGAGCTGTTTCGCTAATGGATACCGTTATTCTTATCAGCCAGGTGATTATGAGCGTGGCGCTGATCCTCACCTTCGTTCGCGTTGTGCGTGGCCCGAGTCTGCCTGACCGTGTCGTGGCTTTAGAGCTTTTTTCCACCAACGTAGTGGGGCTAGTTGGGGTTTATGCGATTAAGTCGGATGTAGCTAGTTTTCTGGATGCCGCCATTGTGATTGCTCTAATGGGGTTCTTGGCAGCCATTGCGTTTGCGCGCTTTTTGGAAAGGGGAGGCCCGCGGGATGATTGATTTCATAAAGGGCGCATTAATTATCGGTGGCGCGCTGTTTATGCTTCTTGCCTCCGTTGGATTGCTACGGCTGCCCGATTTGTTAACGCGTATGCATGCCACTACCAAGGCTGCCGCGTTAGGCGTTATCTTAATTATGTTGGCAGCTGCTATGCACTTTGCAGAAGTGGGAATCGTGGCCCGCTCATTTGCCATCATCGTATTTATCCTGATGACCGCCCCCGTGGCGGCCCACGTGATTGGCCGTGCCGGGTACTTTGTTGGCTCCAAGCTGTGGAGCGGTACCGTAAAGGATGAGTTACGCCCGAACTATGATCCCTTAACCCATGAGCTTAAAAGCGGCCTGGAGACCCAGGAAAACGCCAAGCGCCAACCCCGCGAGACGGATCCGGACTAGCCTTGCGGCCTCCGCTGCTTTGTCGACCACTATTGAGCCACCTTCGGGTGGCTTTTTTGCGTCTGGGGCAGGCATGCCAAAAACATGTCTAATGAGTTCAACCAAAGCAAAGTGTGTATAATAAAATAATGTACAATAATTGTACTGTATAAGATAATGTGTTCATGTTTTAAACCAAGCCAAGCGGACAGTGTGATCAAACGTGACCATGCGACGCAAACAACATCTCCCGCAGAAAATTTGTGCTCATTGTCAGCGGCCTTTTGACTGGCGGAAAAAATGGGCGCGCTGCTGGGACGAGGTGCGCTACTGCAGCGAGCGGTGCCGCCGTAGTGCTAGGCAGTCAGGGCATCAAAGCACCTCAAGGAGGCACAAGCATGTACAGCACGATTGATATTGTCTGGTTGCAAGATGATCTGCGCATTGCTGACAATCCTCTTTTGCATTTCGCTTCTCCCCCTAGCTTTCTGCTGTGTCTCTATGTGTTAGACGAGCAGTGGTTATATCCATTGTTTGATGGTGAATCGACACCGCGCATCGGGCCTGCGCGCTTGCGCTTTTTATGGCAAAGCTTAATGGAGCTACGCGGTGAGCTTCTAAAGCGCGGCAGCGACCTGCTGGTACGGATTGGTAAGCCCAGCGATGTGGTGATTGAACTGGCTTCAACGCTAAATGCAAGACAGGTACGCGTTGCTGACCATGCAGGAGTTGATGAAACTGCGCATATTCAGGCGGTTCAGCAAGGCTTACCCAGTCAGACGGCACTCGAGTGCATAGAGAGTGGACGACTCATTGATCGGCAGTCATTACCTTTTGAGTGCGAAGCGTTACCTGCGAGCTTTTCTTGCTTTAGGCGTAGCGTGGAGCATGAATGTACTGTCCCAGTCAGCCGCTGCGCCCCTGTAACGCTGCCTCCCTGGCCGGAAGCGGCAAGAGGATTTCCGCCGCTCAAAGCGGTCTGTGAGCAGAGCGCTACTTGGCATCCCGATTCTCGTCAAGGTTATGCCTATCGGGGAGGAGAGTCAGCAGCACATGGGCGCCTGAAAGATTACTTGTGGCGTCAACAGGGCGGTGAAACCTACAAGAAGACCCGCAACGGGCTATTGGGAGCTAATTTTTCAACCCGAGTCTCACCTTGGCTGGCGCGTGGATGCCTGTCGGCTCGCCAAGTCAATGACGCGGTGAAGGCGTGGGAAGCGGAAAATGGCAGTAATGAATCGAGCTACTGGATTACCTTCGAGCTACTCTGGCGGGAGTATTTTATTCGCGCCGCTCAGTTGGAAGGTGAGCAAATGTTTGGCTCCCGCCAGACTGACAAGCCGTGTGCCGTTTTCGATGCCTGGCGTAACGGCACGACGGGGCTGCCGTTTGTAGATGCCGCTATGCTGGAACTTCGTCACACTGGGTGGCTATCCAATCGTGCCCGGCAAAACGTGGCCAGCTTTTTAGTTAAAGACTTAAAGGTAGATTGGCGTTTGGGGGCGTTATGGTTTGAGCACTGTCTGATTGATTATGACGTGGCCAGCAACTGGGGCAATTGGCGCTATATTGCTGGTATCGGACGTGATCCACGTCAGGATCGCTATTTTAACGTATTAAAGCAGGCAGGGCATTACGATCCCCAGGGGCTTTATGTTGCTCATTGGCTTAAGCCGCTTGAAAAGCTTCCTCATGGTTTAGCGCGTCATCAACCTTGGCGTGTAGACCCCACGGCGTTTAAGCCTCCCTGCGTTGAGCCCGAGCAGTGGGAGCGCTGGCTGATTCCGAGCTTAGAAGTGCAAGAAATCGATGAAATGAGTAGTCATGACGTTGATTTAAGGGCTAAGACGCTATGATGTTGTGGATTAGCGAGCGCCGCCTGTCGTGGAGTCTTGGACTTGCTGGGCTCATTCCATTTATCACAGGCGGCGTACTGGCATGGTCAGCGCCATTAGGATGGCAGGCAACCGCTATTAATGGTTTTGTTTACTATAGCGCTGTTATTTTATCGTTCTTGGGCGGTGCGCACTGGGGAAGTGCATTGCAGGTACTTCAACCCAGCAGCCGCTGGCGATTACTTTTAGCCATGCTACCGAGCTTAATCGCATGGCCTGCACTGCTGCTTAATGTTGGCGCTGGACTTTGGGTACTGCTGGCTGGGTTTATTCTGATGGGTGGCTACGATTTTAGTCGTGCAGGTCGGGATGGCTTTCCCAGCTGGTATCCGGTACTGCGTGGCTTTCTTACTGCAGTAGTGGTGCTATTACATGTTGTTGTTTTAGTGCGCCTGAATGGGTAAGGCTAGTATCCGCTGCTTTTCTGGGCCATTATCATGCCAATGCCATGGATTGCCGAGAGAATGATGCTATGTCTTTGAAAGTTAATGGGTCAGCAAGCAGGCGTTCTGCTTTGTATGCAACGTTTTTACTTGCCGTGGGTGCGCTGGCACTGTGCAGTGGTCGGGTGCAAGCGAACCCTCAACTGATGTCAGAAGTAGACACCCAGGCTGCCACTGAGGTTAGCTACGCTAATTTCCAACAATGGCTTCGAGATTTTCGCCAGTACGCTGCTGGACAAGGGATCAGCGAAGCGACACTGAATAAAGCGCTGGATGGCGTTCGCTACCGTGAACGAGTGATTGAACTCGACGGCTACCAGCCCGAATTTGTCCGGCCTATTTGGGAGTATCTGGATACCGCGGTGTCCTCCACGCGCATTACTAACGGTCAAGAAAAGCTGGCTGATCACCGTAATACCGCGCAGCAAATGGAGCAGCGCTATGGGGTGCCAGCCGAGATAATCGTCGCCATCTGGGGCATTGAAAGTAACTACGGCAGTAATTTTGGTGATTTTTCGACCTTGGAGTCCCTTGCCACGCTGGCTTACGATGGCCGACGCCGTGACTTTGCCCGAGGTGAACTGCTCGCGGCATTACGTATTATTGATCAAGGTGATATCGCCGCTGAAGACATGAAGGGCTCATGGGCTGGGGCGATGGGCCATACTCAGTTTATTCCCAGTAGCTTCGAAGCCTATGCCGTCGATGGCGACGGCGATGGTCGACGCGATATCTGGGACAGCATTCCCGATGTCATGGCGTCAACGGCCAACTATCTTGACCGAGCAGGATGGCAAAGCGGTCAGCCCTGGGGGGTTGAGGTACGCCTGCCCGAAGGGTTTGATTACGCCCAGACTGAGCGGCGCAGCAGTGCCGAGTGGCGTAACCAAGGCGTAAAGGCGCAGCAGGGCGAATTGCCGAACTTTGATAGCGCCGCCATTGTGATACCCGCTGGCGCTAATGGCCCTGCATTTTTGGTAGGCGCTAATTTCCGTGCGATCTTGCGCTATAACAACGCCACCAGTTATGCGCTAGCCGTCGCGACTTTAGGCGATGCGATCGCCGGACGCGAAGGGATTCAGCACAGCTGGCCGCGTGATCAAGCGCCACTCACCCGAGACGATGTGCAAGAACTTCAGCGCGCATTGAACCGGGTAGGATACTCAGTAGGTGGCGCGGACGGCGTGATGGGGCCCAACACTCGGCAAGGCCTGCGGAACTTTCAGCGTGATCAAGGGTTAATACCGGATGGGTTTGCGACCCAGGAACTGCTCGAGCAGTTGCGTCAGCGTTCGCAGTAAGCAGTATTAAAGTTGCTTCTACTTTCCAAGGATGACGTTATGCAATTGATGGGTAAGATGTTTCTTAGCAGTGTGGTGTTAGGAGCCATGCTGTCTGCTCCCACGACAATGGCAGATGATGATCAGGTATTCGGCTGGGTTGAAAAAGCTACCCTGCAACCCTGGGATATCGAGGTAAAAGCCAAGCTTGATAGCGGAGCATTAACCTCCTCACTAGACGCCCGCGATATAGAGATGTTCGAGCAGGATGACGAGGAGTGGGTGCGCTTTCGTTTGAAGCTTGAAGATCAAGGAAGTGGAGAAGTATTCAGCGACCAAATTGAGCGGCCGCTTTATCGAGAATTGGCTGTTCGCGGAGCAGGCGGCCGTGACGAGCGTCCTGTGGTGCTGCTGGAAGTTTGTATGGGCGATACCATTTACGAAGAGCAGTTTAGCCTACGCGACCGTGAAGAGATGAACTACCCGCTGCTGCTGGGGCGCCGTACCATTAGCCACCTTGGCTTGCTGGATGTGCGTGAAACCTTCTTGCAGGAGCCCGAGTGTGGGGAAAACGCCACCGTTGTTCCCCATGACCCGGAAGATGAACAGTCCTAAATTTCATATCGAGAAACGCTCAAAACAGCCGTGATAGAAGCGCGGTCACGGCTGTTTCAACGCGTAGAATGCGCGGGCCAAGATGCATGCCCTCGCAGCCTGCTAGCATTAGTTGCTCTACCTCCCAAGCAATAAAGCCGCCCTCTGGGCCTACCAAGAGTAGGGTAGGTTCACTTATGTCTCTTGGGCAGGCGTTGGGCATGCCAGGATGGGCTACCAGTCCGCGACGTGCACCGAGTAAGCCAGGCAGTTGCTGCTCCAAAAAAGGACGAAAGCCTTTGCTAAGGGTGACCGATGGTAGCTGGGTATCGCGAGCTTGCTCTAAGCCGAGTACCAAGTGCTGGTGGATTTTATCCGGGCGTAACTCAGGGGACTGCCAATAGCTCTTCTCAACCCGTTTAGTATGTAGCAGGGTGATCTCTTTGACGCCTAGTGCCGTCACATGCTCTAACGTACGCGCTAACATACGGGGGCGGGGCAGTGCTAATACCAAATGTACGGGTAATGGCGGCGGCGGTGGCTCGTCAAGGTTTTCAAGTTGAAAATACGCGCGCTCAGTGGTGAGCTCTTTTAGCATCGCCTTACCCATCGCGCCGCCTTGCACACCCACGGTGAGCAGGTCGCCGGGCACCGCGCGGTGGACATCGTGAAGGTGTGCTAGTCGACGTGGATCGGTGATGCAGGCGTGGCCATCGTCGGTGAGATCGTTGGGATCGAGCAGAATCAAATTCATAATGATGGTCTATTGGTCACAGAATTAGCGCAGTACGGCTACCAAAACTATCAAGGTGGCTTGCATAGGCGCGTGGTGCAGGCACAATACCAGTAACGGGAATAAAAGCCCCTATCGCGTTTAAGGAGATGCGCCGTGCGCGTAATTCGCAAATATGCAAACCGCAGGTTGTACGATACTCAGCAGAGCCGTTATGTAACGCTGGAAGACCTGCGCCGTTTAATCATCGAAGAAGAACCGTTTAAGGTGGAAGATGCCAAAAGCGGAGAAGACCTAACGCGTACTATTCTGCTCTCTATCATTATCGAGCAGGAGCAGGCGGACAGCGAAGCGGAAGTGTTTTCTAACGATCTGCTGGCGCAATTAATCCGTGTTTACGATATGACCTCACCGCTGCCGCTGTCACGTTATCTTGAACAGGGTACGCAACTGATGCTGGAGCAGCAGAAACGCCTGCAGAGCCAGTGGAAGCAGGCAATGCGTAACACGCCGTTGGAGTTTATGCGCGAGCTAACCGAAGAGAACATGCGGTTTTGGCAAAAGACCTTGAACCAGCCTGGTCAAGCCGACGACTCGGATAACGCGGAGCCCCATGAAGGCGATAGCAGCGACGCCAGTAATGATAACAAACCCTCCTCCTGACCCACTTGGTGCTGCGCTGTGGCATAATGCCGCCGATATACGCTCTCCCGTTTGAGAAGGATGCACATGAAGGTTTTGATGATAGGCGGCGGTGGTCGCGAGCACGCTCTGGCGTGGAAATTGGCGCAATCTACCCAGGTTGAGCAGGTATTTGTCGCCCCCGGCAATGCCGGCACCGCGACGGAAGCAAAGCTGACTAATGTAGCGATTGCTGCAACGGATCTCGACAGCCTTGTCGCTTTTGCCCGTGATGAGCAGATTGACTTAACTGTGGTGGGCCCGGAGGCCCCCTTGGTAGAAGGCGTTGTTGATCAGTTCCAAGCAGCCGGTTTAACTATCTTTGGTCCTACTCAAGCCGCCGCCCAGTTGGAAGGTTCAAAATCTTTTACCAAGGATTTCCTGGCCCGCCATGACATTCCTTCGGCTGACTACCAAACGTTTACTGAAGTAGACCCTGCGCTTGCCTATTTAAGCAAAATGGGCGCGCCGATTGTGATTAAAGCGGATGGGTTGGCTGCGGGCAAGGGCGTCATTGTGGCACTGAGCGAAGTTGAAGCTGAGGCTGCCATTCGCGATATGCTTGAAGCCAATGCCTTCGGCGGTGCAGGCGCTCGTGTGGTCATCGAGGAGTTTCTGGAGGGCGAGGAGGCAAGCTTTATTGTCATGGTGGACGGCGAGCATGTCGTCCCCATGGCCACCAGCCAAGACCACAAGCGCGCCTATGATGGTGATACCGGCCCTAATACCGGCGGTATGGGTGCCTATTCGCCAGCGCCGGTGGTCACTCCCGACGTTGACGCACGTATCATGGAGCAGGTCATTCTGCCCACCGTGCGTGGCATGGCCGCAGAGGGCAATGCCTATACCGGGTTCTTGTATGCAGGTCTGATGATCGACGCAGCGGGCAACCCCAAGGTTATTGAGTACAACTGCCGCTTTGGTGATCCTGAAACCCAGCCGATTATGCTGCGCTTAACCTCTGATTTCGCTGAGCTGTGCTTAGCGGGTGCCGAGGGGCGCTTGGCCGGGCAGCGCTGCGAATGGGACTCTCGCGCAGCGGTAGGTGTGGTACTCGCTGCCGGTGGTTACCCTGGCAGCTACCGCAAGGGCGATGTGATTCGCGGCTTAGCAGCGGCTGAAGAAACGGGCTGCAAAGTGTTTCATGCCGGTACCGCGCAAAATGCTCAAGGTGATATCACCACGGCAGGTGGCCGAGTGCTATGCGTGACGGCATTAGGCGATAGCGTATCTGCGGCGCAGCAGCAGGCGTACCGGGGCGTTAATGCTATTCACTGGGATGGCGTCGAATGTCGGCGTGATATCGCCTTCCGGGCGATTGCCCGAGAGGAGTAAATACGCCTTACGCTAAGCTAATACTGACGAGGAAACAGGCATGGAGCGTATCAAGCTAGATTTTCCCGCTGAAGCGGTCATTCATCGTCACCCTTTGACGGTACGGGTAACCGATATGAACTATGGCCGCCACTTGGGGCACGATGCGCTGGTATCCCTGCTCCACGAGGCGCGTATTCAAGCCTTCGCGGCCCTGGACCTGCCCGAGTGGGATATGCATGGGTATCCTTCGGTGGTCGCTGATCTTGCCGTTCAGTATCAAAGTGAAGCGCGCTGGCCCGATGCGTTAACGATTGCCACCGCTGTGCCCGAGCCCCAGGGCAAAGCGTTGACTATTTATCAGCGCATCTATCAGGCAGATTCTCAGCAGGTAGTCGCTACCGCACGGGTCAATCAGCTACTGATCGATCTTGCTACTGGGCGTCCTATCGAAGTACCTGAGCAGGTTAAACAAGCGCTTTCCCACGCGAGGTATGGCTGATGTCTCGGGAGTATCCGATTATCGCGGTAACCGGTTCCTCTGGGGCGGGTACCACTACCGTGAAGCGCAGCTTTGAGCGCATGTTTCTGCGCGAAGATGTGCATGCAGCAATGGTCGATGGCGATGCATTTCACCGCTATACCCGTGATGACCTGCACCGTATCTTCCGAGAAGAGCCAGAGCGCAAAGACGAACTTTCGCATTTTGCCGTAGAGGCGAATTTGCTGGATCGCCTGGAAGGGTTGTTTAGTGAGTATGGCGAACACGGTTCGGGCACTTTTCGGCACTATATCCACGCTGAAGATAAACAGAAAATTGAAGCAGGTTGCCGGGTTGGCACTTTCACCGAGTGGCAGTCGCTGCCTTGTGGTACCGACCTGCTGTTTTATGAAGGCTTGCACGGTGGGCTGGTCACTGAAGAGTACGACATTGCCCGCCATGTGGATCTTTTGGTCGGTGTTGCGCCAACCATGAATCTTGAGTGGATTCAAAAGATCGACCGTGACACCAAGCTGCGTGGCTACTCACAAGAAGCAGTCATCGATACTATTCTGGGTCGGATGGATGACTATGTACGTTACATCCAGCCGCAGTTTTCGCGTACCCACATCAATTTTCAACGTGTGCCCACCGTCGATACCTCTAACCCCTTTGAAGTGCAGGATATTCCCACTGACGCTGAGTCGTTCGTGGTCATTCGCTTTCGGGATCCTTCCACCGTTGATTTTCCTTGGCTGTTGGCGATGATTAAAGACTCGTTTATGACTCGCCCGCACACGTTAGTGGTGCCGGGGGCGCGGATGTCGCTGGCGATGGAGCTGATTCTTGCCCCCTTGGTTAGGCACCTTCTTGCCCAGAGGCGCTTCCGTTAATAGGCCGCGAGCTGAAGCTACCACCCACCAGTGCAATCATCCGGCTGGCAGAGATAATTCGATACTTAAGTGAAAAGTAGCTAATGAAGGAGAGCTGTATGGATTGTCTGTTTTGCAAAATCATTAACCGTGAAATTCCCGCTGATATCGTTTACGAAGATGAGCACGTGTTGGCATTCAATGATATTAACCCCCAGGCACCGACTCACCAGCTAATCATTCCCAAAAAGCATATCGCGACGCTCAATGATATCGATGAGGCTGAGCTTGCAATGATAGGGCGGCTGCAGTTTACCGCCGCCAAGCTTGCCCGCGAGCAGGGCTTTGCTGAAGATGGCTACCGCGTGGTGATGAACTGCAACGAAATGGGTGGACAAACGGTCTACCATATTCACATGCATTTAATGGGTGGGCGCGCATTCACATGGCCTGCCGGTTGAACTCAGCAGACTGCTACCGCAAGTCAACGGAGTGTTGCCATGGATCGTCAACAGAGTCGTTCCGATCGCCTGATTCATCAGTTTGATGCCGTTCTACGGACGCTTATGCCGCACGCTGCTTCGCCGCAGCGCACCAGCCCTGCTGAAGGTGTGGCCGAGGGAGAGCTCGACGATCACGAGCGTCGCCATGCCGCAGGTTTGATGCGGATTAACCATACTGGTGAGGTGTGTGCCCAAGCGCTGTATCAGGGGCAGGGCGTAACCGCTAAACTTCCTCATGTACGTCATCAGATGGAGCAGTCGGCGCTGGAAGAGATCGATCATCTAGCCTGGTGTGATGAGCGTCTAGGGCAGTTGCAGAGCCGAGCGAGCTACTTAAACCCTCTCTTCTATGTCGCCTCGTTTGGCATTGGCGCGGCCACGGGGGCGGTCAGTGACCGTATTAGTTTGGGGTTGGTCGCCGCCACCGAAGAGCAGGTAGGCAAGCATCTTGATTCACACCAACACTCGCTACCCCGCGGCGACAACCGCTCTCGCGCCATACTGCGCCAGATGGCCATTGATGAAGCCCACCACGTTCAGCTTGCCTTAGAAGCGGGTGGCGTTCGCTTTCCGGCCCCGGTGAAGTGGGGCATGCGTCTGGCCTCTAAGGTGATGACTAAAAGCGTCTATCATCTCTGATACATATTCACGCGGCATAATGGGATATGCGGCGCTGTTTTAAGGAAAGTTATTACCAAGGAGAGGAGTGAAACCATGCTAGGCAATGCGGTGCTGTTTTTCATTATTGCGATCATCGCGGGAGCGGTCGGTTTTTCTGGCATTGCCGGGGCGGCTTCCACCATTGCGCAAATTTTGTTTGTGCTGTTTCTTATTTTGTTTATCGTTTCATTTTTAACTGGCCGCAGACGTTAGGGTTGTCCTCGGCGCCAGTGCAGTTACCAACCAAAAGGCCCCGCAGAGCGGGGCATTTTGCTGCCAACATACTGCTAATTGTTAGGCATCAATGCGCTTATACTTCATACGCTTAGGCGTATCGTTACCCACCCGCTTTCTATGATCCTCTTCGTACTCAGCGTAGTTGCCTTCGAATAAGACCACCTCAGAGTCGCCCTCGAAAGCCATAATGTGCGTGGCGATACGATCCAGGAACCAGCGATCATGCGAGATCACCATGGCGCAGCCCGGGAAGGCCAGAAGCGCGTCTTCCAGTGCCCGCAAGGTTTCGATATCCAGGTCGTTAGAAGGCTCATCGAGCAGCAACACGTTAGCGCCTTGCTTGAGCGTTTGGGCGAGCTGTAAACGGCCGCGTTCACCACCGGAAAGCTCCGACAAACGCTTCTGCTGGTCGTTACCCTTAAAGTTAAAGCGACCCACATAGGCACGCGAGGAGACCTCGTAGCCGTTAATGTTGAGGATGTCTTGACCATCCGAAACGGCTTCCCAGACGCTCTGCTTGTCGTCCAAACCGTCGCGTAGCTGTTCGACATAGGCGATATCGACCGTTTCACCGACGACAACTTCGCCTTCGTCTGGCTGCTCTTTACCGGTAATCAGTTTGAAGAGCGTCGATTTACCCGCACCGTTACCACCGACGATGCCGACAATCGCACCCTGGGGAATGGTGAAGGAGAGGTTCTGGTAGAGCAGCTTGTCATCAAAGCGCTTGGCCACATCGCGAAACTCAATGACGTTATCGCCTAGCCGCGGGCCAGGCGGAATGTAAATTTCATTGGTCTCATTACGCTTTTGGAAATCGCCTGACTGCATCTCTTCAAAGCGGTTAAGGCGCGCTTTGCTTTTGGCCTGGCGGCCTTTGGCGTTACTGCGCACCCACTCAAGCTCTTGCTTGATAGCTTTCTGACGCGAGGCTTCCTGCTTGGCTTCCTGATTCAGTCGCTGATCTTTCTGCTCCAGCCACTGGGAGTAGTTACCCTCAAAGGGGATACCTTGACCACGGTCAAGCTCCAGAATCCAACCCGCCACGTTGTCTAGGAAGTAGCGGTCGTGGGTGATCGCCACGACTGTGCCGTTGTAGTCGTGCAGGAAGCGCTCAAGCCAAGCTACCGACTCTGCGTCTAGGTGGTTAGTAGGCTCATCAAGCAGCAGCATATCAGGGCTGGAGAGCAGTAAGCGACAGAGGGCTACACGACGACGCTCACCACCCGAAAGATTGCCCACTTTGGCGTCCCAGGGGGGCAGACGTAGGGCTTCTGCAGCCACTTCAAGCTTACGCTCCAGGTTGTGAGCGTCCGCGGCTTCAATAATATTTTCAAGCCTGGCCTGCTCGCTGGCTAGCGCATCAAAGTCAGCGTCGGGCTCTGCGTAGGCCGCATATACACCATCCAACTTCTCCTGCGCCTCTTTAATCTCCCCTAGCGCTTCTTCGACGGTGTCGCGGACGTTTTTCTCGTCGTCTAGCTGCGGCTCCTGGGGAAGGTAGCCAACATTGATGCCGGGCATCGGACGAGCTTCACCTTCAAACTCTTTATCGACACCGGCCATAATACGCAGCAGTGTGGATTTACCCGAACCGTTAAGCCCCAGCACGCCAATTTTGGCGCCAGGGAAAAACGAGAGCGAAATATCTTTGAGAATTTGTTTTTTGGGTGGCACAACTTTGCCAACCCGGTTCATGGTGAAAACGTATTGCGCCATGGAGATCCGTTAAGTTGTTGAAAAGAAAAAGCAACAGCAGCAGGCTACTAGCTCTTAGTACTAACTGTTATTACTGACCAGAGAGTGATGATAGTGGTCTGCGCCAGGAAAGGCTAGGAGCGTATAATTAGCTGGCCTGCTCATCCGCTGAGAAGGCCGAGCCACTCAGGGCTTACTCTTCTTCGTCCCAGTCATCTTCAATGGCGCGTTGGAGTCGACGTTCTTCCAGCCACGCTTCTACTTGGCGTCGTGCGCGTAAGCTGTCAGATTTACTGGGTTTGCTTTTGCCGTAATGGTCATCATTGACGGCGTCTAAACTATCGAACTCGTCTGAGTCGAGTGTTTCGTTGCCTAAGGTTTCATGACTTAGGGTTTCACGATTTAGGGGATCACGGCTCATGTGATGTCCTCCAACCCAGCCGGCGTGCCGGCGTAACAACGGCTTCACACGAGTACATGTGGGGTCAAAAACACATGCTATCCGCAAAGTGAAGCGCCTAGCGCAGTTCAAGCGCCTTGCCGCTATATAACGCCAGTTGGGATGAAGTTCAAGCTTTATAGTTTTTTTTAGCGAGAAAGTTAATAATTAGCTATTTTCTCGCTGCTGTTGTAACGCTGCCAGTGCAAGCTGTGCTTCTACACGCTCCGTCACATCTTTTTGCACGCCAATGTAATACATCAGCTTGTCTGCTTCGTCATAGACAGGCGTAATGGATAGCTCGTTCCAAAACATGGTGCCGTCTTTGCGGTAATTACGCAGTACTTCTCGGGACGGGTGGCCATCTTTAAGCGCATCTCGAATAGCGGCTAGCGCGTCCTGGTCGCGGTCTTCGTTTTGTAAGAAGCGGCAATCGCGATACAAAATTTCATCCGCACTGTAGCCCGTCAAGCGCTCAAAGCCTTTGTTGACGTAGATGAGGATATTTTCATCCCCCTCCTGCTCGGCTACGACTATGCCGTCTTCCGATGCGTCAACAATACGTTCAAGCAGCTCCGGGCTGATCAAAGGGGATCGTTTCATCAAGTGGTTCCTGTTGCAGCTCCAAGTCCTTTCCATGGTTCACAGCCGTTTGTTCACCTGTGAACCGGCGGAATGTCCAATCACTTATTATAGGCAGCATAGCAAATGCGCCAACGCATCACTGCTATCTGGCTCTATCATGGCGAGCGTTGCCATGCATTGCAATCGTGAACGCTATGCCAGTGTAGGTAGAGTTCTCGATTGCACCCTTGAATACATGTGGTTACCGGTGGCACGTCACTCGACCTCAGGTAATTGGTGGGCACTAAGTATGGCTCCCACGGCGGTAGCCGCTAGGATCAGGAGTAATGTGCCGCTACCAAACCACTGCGCAAAGGCGCCAATAAGGCCACCTACAATCAACATTAAGACGCCGGTTAAAGTATTCGATAGGGCCACGTAAAGCGCACGGTTATCTTGGCTTGCCATATCGACCAGATAGGTTTTACGTCCTAAGCGTACGCCGTGGTGAACAATGACGAGTAATGCATAAACTGCCGCATAGGGCCATATGCTGTGTGTCCACTCGCCGGGTAACCAAGCTAAGCTAGCGCCCATTACGCAGCAAATAGTGGTACCCAATGCGGCGTCGCGCATAACGCCGCGACTCGACTGATCTGAGCGTTTCCCCCAGATCGGGCTGGCTACCATTGCGGCTAGGCCCGATACCACAATGAGTATGCCCAGGCCTCCCAGGTCGGTGCCGCTTTGGTTTTGCCCTAGCAGGGCGATGTAGGGCAGGGCGAGTGCACTTGAGAGCAGCAGCGCCCTGGCAAGGTTGAAGTGTAAAAACGTACGGTCATCTTTTAATAGCGAAAGTCCCTGTTTAATACTGTCCCAGGCGTTTTCACCGCCTTCTACAGCCCCTGGGGTTTCTTCGATGCGCGCGGCGGCTATGGCATTTATTAGCCACCCGCAGGCGGCTATGGTCAGCAGTATCGCTACCACGAAATGGCCGGGGCGGCTTTCAAACAGCATTAGTAGCCCTCCAGCGACCAGCGTTGCACCACCTGCAATACTACCGCTCCAGCCCATTAACGTGCCGCGGCGGCGTTTGGCAATGGTTTTCCCCAGCACATCTTTTGTGGCAATCGAGGATAAACCTCGTGCCAACGAGAGCAGAATTAGCGCTGCAAGCACTAACGCGCCACCCAAGGTGCCGTTGGCGAATAACGCCAATGCGGCAAGCGCTAAGGCAGCGAATGCTTGGGTCAGCGCGCCGGCCACCCACACCCATTTTCGCCTGGGCTTTAAACGAATAAAACCAGCCACAAAAATTTGCGGTAGCAGGGCACCTGACTCTCGGATGGGTACAAGCAGGCCTACCATCCAGATGGGGGCGCCAATAATGCCCATCAGCCAGGGTAAAACCAAACGCGCGCTGGATAGCTCGTCAGCCAGCTTATTGCCTAAAGAGGCCCATATATGAAGAAAAAAATTGCGTGGTTGTTCGTCGCAGGCGCTTTCAGGTATGTCGTCGCACATGCGGCTATCGTCATCGCCCGTTAGCCACTCATACAAGCGAGTTTGTGAAACGTTACTTTCGGCCATCGGGGCTCCTTGTTAGTCGACCTATCTCAAGCGGCCTATCTCAAGCTATCTCAAAATGACAGAATATCTTCTTAGGATGCCATATTAACTTGCCTTGGAGATCAGGGATGTCACGTATTCAAATCCGTTATTGTACTCAATGCCAGTGGCTGCTGCGCAGTGGTTGGTATGCACAGGAATTGCTTTCAACTTTTGGCGAGGGGGTAAGCGAGGTAGCGTTAGCTCCTTCTCATGGCGGTACGTTCGAGATCTGGTGTGATGATGTGCTGTTGTGGGAGCGTAAGCGTGATGGTGGTTTTCCGGATATCAAGCTTCTCAAGCAGCGTGTGCGAGATCAACTGGAACCTGGGCGAGATTTAGGGCATATCGATAGGTGAGATGGCCTGCATGGTAGGCGTTGTGCATTGGTAGCCAAAATAGCTGTATCACCAGCCTCTAAGCCTAGTGGGATAAGCGTGCTAGGAATTTGGTGAAATGTGTACTTTTGTACATTAATATTTCAATTCGTATATTTATTTTTCCTAACCACTTGATTGATTAGGCTGTGTAAGATAAAAGTATTAAAAATGAGGACGACGGTATCGAGTCAGCCCTTAATTACCAGGATGGTACGAGTGTGAATGATTCGCTTAATTGCCGTTGTCATAGCAGCTACCCCTGGTTTTTAGGATGAAAAAAATGCGTAAAGATAATGACATTGAGGCGTTGAAACGCCAGTCATCCAGCGAATTTGACTATCAAAATTTCTCGACAGATAAAAGAAGTTCTGGCAACAAACAGCGCTGGAAGCTTCTTGAAGGTGTTGCTAACTGTTCACCTGGGGGGAGGAAGTCGCATGTAAGGAAATCAGGTGAGTTCTCCCCTGCAGATGCCCCCGATTCTGAAGAAACTCCGAGACTGATTCCACAAGCATCTGCTCCTAAGCAAGAGAAAACTGTCCCTGTTTCACACATCAATGGCCAAGCGCGTGAATATAGGATCGAGGAGAGCTCTCGGACTATCCCAGTGCCACCTAGTGAGAGAGGCGTGGGGGCTTCTAAACCAGTTCTTCGAACATCTTCGCCTGATAAAACGTCAACGAGCCAACCTGCTTCTTTTGGAAACCTTTTCAAAGGCTATACCGAGAACAGCCAAGACGTTGAAAATTCTCCTCAAACATCTTTAAAAGCGCTGCTAAGGCAAATTGACTCATGACACTGATTTGTATGACATCTCCGAAAGGCGGGGTCGGTAAAACGACGCTAACAGCCAATCTGGCCTATACATTTCAACGTCAGGGTAAGCATGTCACCGTCATCGATTTTGACAGTCAAGATGCACTCAAATTGCACTTTGGTCTGTCATTCGATGACACCGATGGCGTCGTTACTGAAGGGCCACAGTACTCCAGTTGGGATAACCTAATCGTAACAACTGATAGTGGTATTGATTTATTGCCCTATGGGCGAACCAACCGCAAAGAACGGCTTAATTTCGAGAAGTATTTGGCAGATTCCAGACAGTTAGAGGAAGCGCTACGTCCCTATTACCAAGGTGAAGATAGAGTACTACTGGTTGATTTGCCACCAGGCCACTCGGTATCACTTGACGCTATCTCAAGATTGCAGCCTATTTTTGTAACGGTATTAATGGCAGATAGTTCATCCGTTGCAGTATTACCGACCATCGAAAATGGTGATTTTTTCCCTGTTGAGGTAGAAAGCGATATTTACTTTGTGGTTAACCAGTTGGATCTGCGTCAACGTTTAAGTGTTGACGTCTATGATTTGCTGAAGAGCCGATTAGGGCCTCTCTTGTTAGGTGCTATTCATCGAGATGCCGCCGTACCTGAGGCGCTTGCAGCTCAAACCTCTATTTTCCAGCACGCGTATTCGTCGTCGGTTGTCAGCGATTTAGAGCAGATTGTGGACAACCTGGCAAGAGTAACGCTAAACGCGGATGCACGTTTTAGCAGCCCAGAAAGGAGCATTTAAGATGAAAGGTGCTTTTTACAAACTCTGGGTTGGCTTTTTTGTTCTTCTTTATAGCGTTGTTTTTATTATCGTCATCGCCACACCTATGAGCCTAGCTAATCAATGGGTATTTGGTGGTGTCACCGTTTTGCTACTTATTTGCATGGGGCAAACGACTTCAAGGCGCGTGCGTTTGGCAATGGTACTGCTGACTGCCATTACCTCAACACGGTATATGTACTGGCGTGTCACTGAAACGCTTGTAACTGAAGGAATAGCGGAAACAATTTTTAGTACAGGTTTGTTAGCAGCAGAGTGTTATGCATGGCTGGTTTTAATTATCAGCTTCTTCCAAGTGGTAAGGCCTTTTGAAAGGAAGATTGTTCCATTGCCGGACGATACTTCTCTTTGGCCCACTGTTGACGTCTATATACCCACATACAACGAAAGTATGGAGGTGGTGAGAGACACCGTATTAGCGGCACAAAACCTTGATTACCCGAGTGACAAGCTAAATGTTTACCTGTTAGACGACGGCAAAAGGGCGGAATTCGGAGCATTTGCTTCACGAGCAGGTGTCGGCTATATAACACGCGATGACAATAAACATGCTAAAGCAGGCAATTTGAATAATGCGCTTAAGAAAACAAAGGGCGAATTAATTTGCATTTTTGACTGCGACCATGTCACCACCAGGGTGTTTTTACAAGCAACAGTAGGTGCTTTTTTAGATGATAAGGATTTAGCTCTTATCCAGACGCCTCACCATTTTTATTCTCCTGACCCTTTTGAGCGAAACTTGGTTAGTGGGCGTGATGTGCCTCATGAAGGCAACCTCTTTTATGGTGCAGTACAGAAAGGCAATGATTATTGGAACGCCACTTTCTTCTGTGGTTCCTGTGCGGTTATTCGCCGAACTGCGCTGGAGCAAACCGAGGGGTTTGCAGTAGAAACAGTCACCGAGGATGCTCATACTGCTTTAAAACTACAGCGTAAAGGTTGGTCTACGGCTTATTTAGGCATTCCGATGGCTGCGGGCTTGGCAACCGAACGGCTATCACTGCACATCGTACAGAGGGCGCGTTGGGCCAGAGGCATGACGCAAATAATGCGGATGGACAATCCCTTGCTCGGTAGTGGGCTTACCTTCGCTCAGCGTTTATGTTATCTGAACGCCATGCTCCATTTTCAGTTTCCTCTAGCACGCTTTGTTTTTTTGACTGCACCATTAGCTTACCTGCTATTTGGACTCGATATAATTGAAGCCTCGCCCCAAGCAGTAGCAGCTTATGTGGCTCCGCACTTGTTTGGTGTTGTGTATACCAATGCTAAGCTTGTAGGTCGTTACCGCTATACCTTTTGGAATGAAATTTATGAAACAGTGCTTACGTTTCATCTGCTTAAGCCTACTCTGGTAACGCTGTTTGACCCAAAACGAGGTAAATTTGACGTAACTGATAAGGGTGGCAAGCTTGACCATAGTTTCTTTGACTTTAATGTGCTCAAACCGCACCTCTTTGTTTTAGCTCTACTCCTGGCTGGCGTTATATGGGGTACCATTCGTCTGTTTTGGTTTAACACGGACGATGAGCAACTAAGTGTGCTGTTGTTTAACGTAATATGGGCCTCTTTCAGTGCTCTCTTTTTATTGGCCGCAGTTGCCGTAGGGAGCGAGCAAAAGCAAGTCAGGGAGTATGTTCGAATCGATCTGAAGCGACCTGCTGTGATCCATTTGGAGGGTGAATATACCTTTAGTACTTCAACTCAGAATCTCTCGATGGGAGGTATTCAAGTTGAAACACCTACCGACCTTCCTGCTGATCTCAATATTGATTATATAGAAATGTCTTTCGATAATCGGCCAATGCTTTTTCCGGTTGACTTGATAATGCGTGACAAAAAGTATATCCGCCTACAGTTCCGTGACTTAGATGTAAGTCAAAGGAGAGAGCTAGTTAGATTAGTGATGGGTAGAGCCGATGCGTGGTTAGAAAAAAGAGAGGTTCCTGTTGACAAACCTATTCGCTCAATTATTACCGTAGTGCGAGCTGTTGCTGGCTTATTCTTTAAGCGTTGGAAAGAAAAAACGCTATTTAGTGGTGGCAGTAGCCAACCCTCTCCTTCGGTTAAAAACACTAGTGTCGAAACGACGGCAGTAGCCACAACGAAAGGTACATGGCTGTGGCGAGCACTTTTCGTCTCCTTGCTTGTAGTGGCGATAATTTCTAGCCAGCGAGCTTGGAGTCAAACCCCTGAAGAAAGCAGTTTATCTCTTTCTAACCAAGTCATTGATTCTGAAAAGGGGGCTGAGCAACAGAGGGAGAATAGTAGTCTGCCAAATTCTTTTCTTTCTGAGGCTCTGCCGTCAGTTAGGTTAAATCCAGCGGGTGGATTAAATTTTGATAGCGAAGGTTCGTTTGGACTTGAGTCTCGCGAGCATGTTTTTCCTTTGCGTCACTCTATGTCAGATAATGGCGAAGAAGACCCGGTTAGGGTTCAGGGAAGTGGATCGCAAGTGGGGCTGGATTTTTCGATTAGTAGCAGTGAAGTTGTCACCGATGCGACTCTAAATTTATCAATTCAGTATTCAGATGCCATGCTGGAGGGAGTTAGCCGATTAGATGTTTCTCTTAATGGGGTAGTGATTGATACAATTTCACTGGATCGTTTCAATGCGGATGGTTATGTGGCTGAAATAGAGGTGCCGCCTGAGCAAATCGTAACTTACAACACATTATTATTGAGTCTTGTCGGCCAAACATTATCGCAATGCAATAATGTTCTCAGCGAAGACATATGGGTAGAGATCGAGCCAGAATCTTCACTAAGCGTTAACACGCAAGTACTGCCCCCCATTATCGACCTTTCACGATTCCCAGCTCCTTTTTTTGATGATGCTGATATGGAACGATTACACCTACCCTTTGTGATGCCTGAGACCCCCTCCGAGCCCCTTTTGGCTGCAGCCGGTACAGTGGCTTCACAATTTGGTGTGCTTGCAGATTTTCGCGGCGCGGATTTCCCTGTTCATCATAATCAGCTTCCAGATAGCCATGCTGTTGTGATGGGAACCATAGAGCAGATGCCGTTAGGACTGATACTTCCCGAAGGTATCACGGGACCCACTGTATTGCAGATGCAGCATCCAGAAAATCCTCTCTACCGATTGCTGGTGATAACAGGCCGTAATGACTTGGAGGTAAGAACTTCCTCCCGCTACATAACGCAACGCTATGAAAGCTTGAGTGGACAGCGGATAAGAGCCGAAGAGTTATCTATACCCCCTCGTCAATCTTTCGATGCGCCTAAGTGGCAGTCATTGGATGAGCCCATTTATCTTGAACGGCTTGTGGACGAAGGTACGATGGTCGGTGAGGGCATTCGGCCTTCCCCGCAACATTATAGCTTCCGCTTGCCGCCGCTTTTCGTGTGGGCAGGGGACGATGTCAATCTGCAAGTGAATTACCAATTTCCCGAGGGTGAATGGCTTGATATTGATAATTCCCGCTTAGAAGTCAGTTTAAACGATCAATACATCGAGGGGTTGCCCGTTGAGAAAAATTCCATTGCTTGGGATCTATGGAAGCTGCTGGGAAATGATATTCGCCAGGAGGAAGCCATTCTGGATATTCCCCAAGAGCAGCTTTATGGCAACAATCAACTGAGCTTTTACTTCAACATGGCGGTCCATACGCCTGATGAAGGATGTGATCTTGGCCTGCCTGAACGCATTGAAACACGCATTATGCCCAACTCACATATTGATCTGCGAGAAGCAAAAAAATTCGCCGCATTACCTGAACTCTCATACTGGGTAAGTGCTGGTTACCCATTTACGCAATGGGCTGATTTATCGCAAACATCTTTACTTCTACCTGAAGTGCCGCAGGCAAATGAGATAAGCGCAGCGCTTGGTCTTGTGGGGCGAATGGCGAATGCGACAGGGTATCCAAGCTACGGACTTGATATCCGCAAAGGATTGAACATGAGTAGCGCCTTGATAGATCGCGATCTTCTCGTGGTGGCGCGCGCAGATCACATTGAGCAAAGTGCGCTGAATGAACTGATGGATCCGTTTGCAATTGTTGATGAAACAATAAGTATTGAACCCTCAAATCTATGGCAACGCTTGAAAATATGGGCGAAAGCCGATGTTTCTACCGAGTCGGGCCGAGCGCGTGATGAATTACCCAGTCAGGCGCCCGAACAGGCGTTGCTGGCAACTCGTTCACCACTTAATGACGGTCGCAGTCTGATTTTGGCAACAGGCTTTAGCGATCAGGGCATTCAGCAGTTGACGAGCATCATTGATCAACCAGAAATCAGCCGTCAAACCGTTGGCGATCTAGTCACCATTGATCAGCAGCAGAGCGTTGAAGCCTACCGAGTTGCAGAACGAGATATACGCGGCAACATTAGTTGGAATCGTTTAGTTCGCTGGTATGCGGGGCAATATATTATCCCCGTATTATTACTGATGGTCATCGTCGTGTTGCTTACGGCTGTTGTGCTTCATGGCACATTGAATCGTCGAGAAAAATGGCGCACTCATCGCAAGTGATAAAAGAAAGGGCAGGGGAACCTCCATGCATAATTTATTAAGTACGCTTGCATCAGCAAAGTATAAAAAAAGAGTATTGATTAGTGCATTAGCATGTAGTTTTCCGGGGGGGCTGCTGCTGGCCCAAGAGAACACGTCGAGTGCTTTGGAAGCGCTTTTAAATCAAGCTGACTATTGGCAAGAGAACCAACGCCCTGATCTCGCGAGAGATGCTCTGGAACGCTATCTTGATGGTCGTCCAGATCACCCAGAAGTGCTCTATCGGCTAGCAAGACAAGCGCTGATTAATGATGACGTTGAAGATGCCCAAGAGTGGATTAACCGGCTTGAGCAACTCAATGCAGATGACCCGCGTCTAGCAGACTTAAGGCGTATGGAGCGTGGGCAAAATTTGGATAGTTCGCAGCTTGAGCGGGCCCGACAGCTCGCCCGGAACAATCAGTATCAGGAAGCAGCTACAATTTATCGTGCTCTCTTTGGTGGCCAAACACCCACTCGAGAGTTAGCGGTTGAATACTACCAAACCCTTGCTGGCGCAGGAGATGCTGGCTGGCGGGAAGCCCGCGCTGGACTACAACAGTTTAACGATGATTACGCTGATGATCATGAAATAGAGCTAGCTTTAGGTGAGGTCTTAACTTATCGAGAAGGAACCCGCCGGGAGGGAATCGAAACGTTAGCACGCTTGGCACAAAGCAGTGACTCCAGTGTGGCAGGCCCTGCCCAAGAGGCGTGGAAGCAAGCGTTGATCTGGCTTAGTGCTACGCCAGCTGATGAGCAGCTCTATCAAGCGTATCTAGATAGATTTCCGCAGGATACCAGTGTGGCGGAGCGTTTTGATGAGGCAACTACGCAAACTCGCCGTGGGGCGGGTTATATTGCAATGGAGTCGAACAACACTCGCGATGCTGAGGCCGCATTTCAAGCTGCTTTGGAAGAGGATCCCGACGATGCAGAGGCGAAAGCAGGCTTGGGCATTCTGAGGCTTCGACAACAGCGATTTAATGAAGCACGCACTTTACTGCAAGAAGCCATGGATGAAGCCCCTAGCCGCCGTGATGAATGGATGCCTGCTTTTCAAAATGCCTCTTTCTACGCGCGTTTGACGGAAGCACGTCGTCTAGCCGATGCAAACAACCTTGAGCGTGCGCTATCGCAGGTTCGGCCGTTAACCCAACAAGGTGGTGATGCAGGGCGTTCTGCGCGACTTTTAGAAGCCGATATTTTAAAGCGCCAGCGTCGGCTAGATGCTGCGGAACAAGCATATCGCCGTATTCTTAGTGATTGGAACAACAATGCGGATGCACGTCTAGGACTTGCTCAAGTATTGGCTGAAAAAGGCGATTGGGAAGAGGCGCAGCAGATTGCGCAAAACTTGCCTGCCAGTATGCGCGAACAACTAACAGGCGTAGCCTCAGGACAAGTTAATGAATTACGCAATCGAGCGCAGAATGGCGATGCCTTTGAAGCAGAGACGGCCCTTCGGCAAGCTATTGAATTAGTACCTGGTGACCCTTGGGCTCGCCTTGATTTGGCACGCTTGCTTAAAACCCAGGGCCAAGACGAAGATGCACGCCAAGTAATCTCGGTGTTGGATCGCCCTACCGCTTCAGCCGAACAGCGCTATGCTTATGCCCTGTATGCCTCTGAGAGCGATCAATGGGACGAGGTTCAGCGGACGCTATCCGTCATACCGACCGATGAATTGACCGAACCCATGCGCACTCTGCGTCAGCAGGCTCGCCTACAGCAACCGCTTCAACAGGCAATAGCACAAATAGAGCGGGGCAATCGAGCGGCAGGGATTAATACACTTGAGCGCTTGTACGCCAGTGATAGTGACCTTAATCCACGTCAAGTCGGCCAAATTGCAAGCATGCTCAGTGATGCCGGAGAAACCCGTGAAGCAGCACGCTGGGTAGACAGAGACTTGAGGCAAGGATTCAACCCTGAGTATGCCAGTGCTTACTTAACCCACTCTTTAGTATTAGCTCAAGACGAACGCCCTGCTGAAGCACGTCAATTATTGGATCGCATTAATCAGCAAGCTGATGTTTCTCTATCTAGGGACGACCTAACAAGTGTCGAAACGGGTATCGCAGTCATCGAAGCGGATAGTTTGCGCCGCAGTGGCCAGCTAGCCAGCGCTTACGAAGCTTTGGCCGCTCCTCTACGAGAAAATCCTGATGATGAGGGGCTCCTGCTCGCTATGGGTAGGCTATATGCCGATGGGCAGCGCTATTCCCAAGCCGAGCAAATCTACACTTACGCATTAACGCGCCACCCAGAGAGTGACAGCGCGCTCCAGGGGGCGGTGCAAACGACACTTTCCTCTGGTCGCCCCAAAAAAGCTCAGCAATTACTTGATCGCTATATGACGGGCACAGATACGCCAGAGAAATTGCTGCTGCAGGCGCAGGTTGCAAGAAGCAACGGCGATTCTAACCGGGCACTGGCGCTGCTCACAGAGGCGCGTCAATCCCTTGGAAGTAGCGGAGGGGCGCTGGCTCTATCGTCATCCAATCCATTTGAGGATCGTGCTCGTGGCCGCCAATCAGAGCTTAATGGTCGGCCCAGTTGGCTACCAGGGGGGAGTGGGAGTTACAGCGCTGGTAGCGAAAGAGCAGTGGCGAGTACGCCTAGCGTGAGACAGCAAATCGATAATTTAGCCAGAGAAATTCGCTATGAGCGTGCACCACGTTTAACTGGCGAGTTTGCCTTTAATTTCCGGGATGGTGAGAGTGGTCTTAGCGAACAGAATCGAGTGGAAGCACCGGTGAGTTTCTCTGCTGCTCCGTTTGGCGAAGGGCGTTTTGAAGTGACAATAACGCCGACTTCCATTGATGCAGGTACCCCCTCTGGTAATAGCGTCCAGCGCTTCGGCCGAAGCGCACTAGCCGAAAGTGCAGGAACTTTAAATCAGTCACTGAATGAACTTAGCCCAATTTTGGATCAAATCCAATCGACGGTTACAACCTTTTTTACTGCTCAGGATCGCCTAGCAACAGCACAAGCGAATCCAGACATTCCTGAGTCTGAAATAGCGCGCCTCACCGCTGAGCTTGAAGCGGCCGAGTCAAATTACACCTCGGCGCTGGAGAGAAACCCTGTCTACGAGGCGGGCCTACGTATCGAAGACCTCACCCAAGCTCAGCGCGATGTGTTTGTAGCTTACCTAGGTGAGCAAGGCGTGGATTTTGATAATCTGGCGTTGAATGGAGAATCGGCGGACAGCTTTGCTAATAGTCGTGAGTTGATTGAAACTTCACTCGCAGGGATTCAATCGCGTCTTCAAAGTGCGTCGCGAGTAGCGCGGCCTGGCAGTCAGCGTGAGTCAGGTGCCGCTCTAGCATTAGGATACCAACACGGCGATGTGAAAATTGA
This sequence comes from Halomonas sp. FeN2, assembly GCF_020595105.1. Classification (NCBI taxonomy): domain Bacteria; kingdom Pseudomonadati; phylum Pseudomonadota; class Gammaproteobacteria; order Oceanospirillales; family Halomonadaceae; genus Halomonas; species Halomonas sp. FeN2. The sequence continues at coordinate 767,337 of NZ_CP074200.1, read as the reverse complement.
TGTAGGCAGTACTCCGTTAGGCTTTGATGAAACGAATATTGTTGGTGGAATCAACTGGACTCCCAATATCACAGAGAATACTTCGTTGTCATTGACTGCTGGAAGGAGAGCCGTTAAAGACAGCGTTCTTTCCTACGCTGGTGCTTATGATGCCCAAACAGGTGATACCTGGGGTGGGGTCGTCAGTACGGGGGGACGGCTGGGTATCAACTACGACACCTCTAATGGTGGGCTCTACGCTAATGCAGGTATGTACGAGTATACGGGGGATAACGTGGCTGATAATACCGCATACGATCTATCCCTTGGCGGTTACCTGCGTCCGATCAATAATGAGCGGCGTCAATTGCAAACTGGCGTTAACGTAACCGCGATGGCCTATGATAAAGATTTAAGTCACTTCACCTATGGCCATGGGGGGTACTTCAGTCCTCAGGACTACGTGAGTATCTCCTTCCCTTTGCGCTATCAAGAGAATGTCTCTGAAGATCTATCCTGGGCAGCCCAGGTATCACCCGGTTACCAAAGCTATAGCACCGATGATATTGACTACTTTCCAACCGATCCAGCCTCTCAAGAGCTGTTAGATATTTTCTCAACACTTGGCGCAACCCCCGAATCACGTTACTCAGGTGAAAGTGTGAGTGGGGCGGGTGTATCCGTATCAGGTGAAGTGAAATACAACATGACACCCGAACTGTCGTTAGGTGGACGGGTAGGCTTCAACAGTTTTGGAGACTACAAAGATACGTCCGCTGCGATGTTTATGAATTATACCTTTGGAGGTGGTAGTGACTAACCCAAACGTCGATACACAAACGTACCTTGCCTACTACACGCAAGATCACTGTAGTCCACAGTGGCAGCGTTTTTTAACTCTCATGTTCGATGAGCTATTGACCCAAGCTGACCACGAAGGGGCCACAGGCTTTTTACGCCACATCGGCAGTCGTTTAGCGGCGGAATGGCCTCTTGGCGAATACGACACCCTTGAAGCATTAGAGCGTTCGGTTAATGATGCTCTAAGACAGCTAGATTGGGGGTGGGTAGCCATAAGGCCACAGGATAATCACTTAGTCATTCAGCATTATGCTTTTCCGATCCCCAGTACATCAGAAACCTCATTGGAGCAAAGCTTTCAAGCCGTTTCTGCTGTGTTAGAAGGCGTATATTCGACGTGGATCAACGAGCAGGGAGGAAGTGAAAAAACGCCGTTGCGGTGTGTTGATACAAACGTCACACTACGCTCGTTGACCTTCCATTATGGTCGGTAATATCGGTGTTTATTTGAGGGAACATAGCGATGAAGACAATACCGTCCCGTGTTATAGCGGTTTTAACACTCGTAGCAGGACTCTGCGGTATTGTCACTGCTAGTGCAGACGAAAGAAGGGTGGATCGTGCATGGGAGGCATATGTTGATCGTTTTATAACCGATGAAGGCAGAGTTATCGATACTGGTAATGGCAATATTAGCCATTCAGAAGGTCAAGGGTGGGGCATGATGCTAGCGCAGCATTATGGCGATCAGCAGACTTTCCATAAGCTTTGGCAGTGGACCCGTCAGCAATTGGGACGGCAGGATGTATCGCTTTTCTCATGGCGATATGACCCCAGCAAAACACCACCCGTGCGTGACAATAATAACGCCTCAGACGGCGATTTGTTCATCGCCTGGGCGTTATATCTGGCCGCTGAGCAGTGGGATAATCGAAACTACGCCAACGCGTCGAGCAGTATCCGGCGTGCTATCGTGGATGAGCTAGTCACCGATATGGCTGGTTATACAGTGCTGCTGCCTGGGATTGAGGGGTTTAAACACAGCGATACGGCTGACCTCAATCTTTCCTATTGGTTTGTTCCCGCTATGCAGGACTTTGCTGAGATGGCACCTGAAGAACCCTGGCAAGCATTGATTGATGATGGAGTCTCTTTGTTAGACGAAACCACTTTTGGCCGCTATAGATTACCCACTGATTGGGTAACGCTGACTGCGGATGGTGTCGTCTCTCCAGCAGAAGAGTGGGAACCGCGTTTTAGCTTTGATGCTGTACGTATTCCGCTCTATTTTGCTTGGGGAGGGCGTGATGAGGGTGCAAGTATTGGTAGTATAACGGCCTTTTGGAATGATCCTGCCTATCAGCCCGCTTCCGCATGGATAAACGTTACTACCGATGAGCGAGCAGAGTACCCCATATCGCGTGGTGTGAGAGCGATCAATGCGTTTGCGAATAACCAAGCCTTACCTGATCCTGTTCCAAAGGAAGAAGATGACTATTATTCCGCCACGTTGCTGTTGTTGACGCATATGGCAGATGATATGCGCTAAAGCGAACGTTTGGTTTTTATGGTACACCGCTGCAGTGCTGCAGCGGATGCCTAACTTAATAGTGATACTTGAAGTATGCAGGCCAATGAAGCTATTGGTAAATGTTATGGGAGTAACGGTTCTAACGCTTCCCATACATTATCGAGAATAATTGGCTGTGCATCGGCGGTAGGGTGAATGCCGTCGCTCTGCATTAGTGCGTCGTTCAGGGCAATATCTTCCAATAAAAAAGGCACTAGGGAAACGTCATACTCCTCCGCCAGCGAATGGAAAACTCCGGTGAAGGCGTCTCGGTACGCTTGGCCATAGTTAGGCGGGATATCGATCCCTAGCAGCAGCACCTGAGCTCCAGCGTCTTGGCTCTGCTCAATCATACTGGCTAGGTTTGCCTGCATTTGGTCAGGTGATAAGCCGCGTAGACCATCATTGCCACCTAGTTCGATGAGAACAATATCCGGCTGCCGCTGTCCGATAAGGTCAGTAAACCTTTGTAATCCGCCGGACGTCGTTTCACCACTAATGCTGGCGTTAATGACTTGGGCATCACCTTCCAAGCGTTCTGCCAGTAGGTTCACCCAGCCCTCATCACGCTCTATGCCGTAAGCGGCGCTTAAGCTATCACCCATTACCAGCAGGGTGGGGTTCGGGTTTGTGTCTGCGTTGACAGGCTCTGCGTTGATAGACGATGAGGCAAAGGTGACTATCAGCAGCACCAGCCATCCGGTTACCATGCGGTTCAGTCCATGCCATGCCATAGGGATGCCACGCTTCATGTCTTATTCCTCAAGTTCAAGCTCCTCAGATAAAGCTGCCAATGCTGCTACGGATATATCCATGTCGAGCGAGGCACTTCAAAGTGAGCGCCAAGCTTCTACCGACAATCAAGCGGTAGCTGATGTTCCCCAGGGCGCTGTTAGGCAACCCGTGTTGCACGCTGACAAACTGTCTAAAAAAGTCACCAGCGGTGAACGCTCTCTCACCATCTTACACGACCTGTCGCTGAGCGTAGCAGCGGGAGAGAGTGTAGCGATTCTGGGTAAAAGCGGCGCTGGGAAATCAACGCTACTAGGCTTGCTGGCGGGTCTTGATACGCCAAGCGACGGTGAGCTAACGCTGTTTGGCCACGCATTAAGCCGTTTGGATGAAGATGGGCGAGCAGCGTTGCGTGCCGGGCGAGTAGGCTTTGTGTTCCAGAACTTTCAACTGCTGCCCACTTTGAGCGCGCTCGAAAACGTCATGTTACCCCTTGAGTTGTCGCCCCGCGCAGGGGAAACGCAAACCGCTGCTCAATGGTTGGAGCGTGTAGGGCTTGGTGAGCGAGTGAATCACTTACCCAAACAGCTTTCTGGTGGCGAACAGCAGCGCGTTGCCGTGGCCCGTGCCTTTGTTACCGACCCCGAGCTGGTATTTGCCGATGAGCCCACCGGCAACCTGGATCCGGATACCGGTGAGCAAGTCATTGATCTTCTCTTCCAGCTCAATCGTGAGGCGGGCACTACGCTTATTCTGGTTACCCACGACCACGCCTTGGCTCGGCGCTGTGATCGCTGCTTGCGATTAGATCATGGCAAGCTAGAAGCCGTACTTGAAAACATCGTGCCAGCCGCCGCTTCGATTGATGAGGGCGCGCAATGAGTGATGTGAATTGGCGTTTGGCGATGCGCAGTCTCAAGCGAGATCTGCGCGCTGCTGATGTTCGTGCGCTATTTATTGCCCTGGTTTTGGCTGTTGCAGCTTCCACCATGATTGCGTTTTTTCTTGATCGGTTAGAGCGCGGTCTGGAGCGCCAGGCAGGGCAGATGTTGGGCGGTGATCTGGTGCTAGAGCAGCGTGATCCTTTTTCAACGGAGCTGAGAGAGCGCTTGGAGAACGCTGGTTTTGTGCTTAGCGACCAAGTGGACTTGGTGTCGATGATTAGCCGCGATGGGCGCTTTCAGCCTGCCAGCTTAAAAGCCGTGGATGAAGCCTACCCACACTACGGTGTCTCCTACGTAGATTTTGGCGATGGTACCGAGCAAATTGCCTCTGGTCCGCCGCCAGGGGAGGCGTGGGCTGACCCTCGCCTCATGGAGCTGGTCGAAATCGAGCTGGGTGACCGAGTACAGGTGGGACAAACCGAGCTGGCCGTAACGGGGATCATCGAGCGTGAAGCGGATCAGTCCGGCGGTTTTAGTAATTTTAACCCGCGTTTGATGCTCAATACGGCGGATGTCGAGGCGACCGGCCTGGTTCAAGAAGGCTCGCGGATTGAGTTTGAAATTCTAGCCGCAGGCCCGCCAGAAGCGCTTGATCAAGTGCAAGGTCTGCTTGCCGAGCTACGTCGCAACGGGGTAGAAGTGCGAGATGTTCGCGTTGACCGTCCCCAGCTTGGTAATGCGTTACAGCGTGCGGAAAGCTACCTGGGGTTAGCAGGGTTAGCGGCGGTATTGCTGGCGGGTGTGGCCGTGGCAATGTCTACCCGGCGCTATGTCGAGCGCCATTTGGATACCGCTGCGCTATTGCGCTGTTTTGGTGCCAGCCAGCGCCAGTTAGTGACAATTTTTACTCTTCAGTTACTCGGCTTGGCAATGGTCGCGGCTGTCATTGGAGCACTGCTTGGCCTTCTTGGCCAAGCGGTGCTGATTTGGCTGTTAGTGAGTTTTCTACCCATGACACTTCCGCCACCGGGGCTGATGCCACTGGGGTTGGGGGTCTTCACCGCGCTTGCCGTGCTGGTTGGGTTCGCCGGACCAACACTGTTGCGTATCAAGCAAGTCAGCGCACTAAAAGTACTGCGTCGTGAGCTTGATCCACTGCCGCCATCGGCCTGGCTGGTCGTCGGCGTAGCGAGTATCGTGTTTGGTGGATTGCTTTGGCTCTACTCGGGTAGCCTGCCGCTGGCGGTTGGACTATTGATCGGCGGTGCGCTGCTACTTGGCGTGCTGTGGATAATTAGTGCCTTATTACTGAGCGGCTTACTGCGTGTGGTACAGCGGTTCTCAGGGCGCAGTGAGTGGTCACAGGCGCTGCGTTTAGGTGGGCGCCAATTGGCTCGTCGGCGACAAGCGGGCCTAGGGCAGTTGTTGGCCTTTTCGGTGACCTTCTTTGCCATGGCGATGATTGTCTTAGTGCGTGGCGACTTGCTAAGCACCTGGCAGGATCAGCTGCCTGAAAATACGCCCAACTACTTTGCCATCAATATTCAGCCTTCCGAGCGTGACCCCTTTGAAGCGGCGGTATCGCCGCGGGTGGAAACCCAAAGCACCCTTTACCCAATGGTGCGAGGGCGAGTGATCGCGATTAATGATCAGCCGCCTCGAGACGCCGTGCCGCCGGATGCCCGTGGCGACAACTCACTGCGCCGCGAGCTCAACCTCACTTGGCAATCTGAAGTGCCAGAAGGCAACCAAGTGGTGGCTGGGGAGTGGTTCACACCAATGCAGCTGGGCATTAACGCCACTGGTGAGAACCGCGAGGAAAGCCAAGGCTGGATGAACGCCGTGGAGGCAACACCACAGTCGGCGCCGATCCCCATTTCTATGGAGGATGGGCTTGCCGAAAGACTTGGACTAAGCATTGGTGATGAGATGACCTTCTCGGTGGGTAGCGACGAGATCACTACCCAAATTACCAGCCTGCGCAGCCTGAATTGGGATAGCTTTCAGCCTAATTTCTTCGTTATCTTTCCACCGGGCGTACTGGAGCAGTTTGGCCATAGCTATATTACCGCTTTTCATCTGCCTGAGGCGGAGCAGGGGCTGATTCGTGAGCTAATTACCGACTTCCCGGGCGTCTCGTTGCTTAATGTGGACGCGATTTTAGGGCAGGTGCGGGATGTGCTCGCCCAGGTCACCCGGGCAGTGGAGTTGGTGCTCGCCTTGGTGCTACTAGCAGGGATTAGCGTGCTGTATGCCGCGTTGACCGCAAGCCTCCCGGTGCGTGCCCATGAAAGCGGGCTACTGCGCGTATTTGGCGCAGGCAGCCGGATGATTTCACGGGTACAGGGGGCTGAATATGCGTTGTTGGGCTTTGCCAGTGGTTTGATGGGCGCAGTGCTTGCAGAGCTAACCTCGGCCGTGCTGTATATTTACCTGTTGGATCTCACTCCGCGTTTGCACCTGGGGCTATGGGTCTTTCTCCCCGTTGGCGGGGCGCTTTTGATCGGTGTTATTGGCCATGCGCTTTCGCGGGGTTTACGTCGACAGGCGCCGGCAGCCAGCCTGGGGCTGCTAGGTGAAGCTTAATTCGGTGAGGCTTTGACGACTCATGAATCAGCGGGCCAGCCAAAAGCCGACGACGGTGGCGCTGATGACAGCAACAAAAAAGACCAGATTACGGGCGCGGGTATCACGACGTGGTTTCATAACGGCACCAATGCAGTGTTAAGGACTATGTTAAGTACGATGTTAAGTACGATGTTAAGTACAAGGTTGAAGTAAAATATGCCTAGCATGGTAACGTTTGTCGTCTGCGCCGTCATCTTGCTGATCCAGTGACGCGACCGTTCATTTCGGATCATTAGCTGTTTATTCAGGACTGCTATTTATGCTCCAAAACACTCCGGCGACGCACTGTGTTGCGCCAAAGCCGCTTTCCCTTGCTCAAGGACGCCTAGGGGCGCTGAGCTGGGGGCGTTCTGACGCCCCAACCTGGTTGGCCTTACACGGCTGGCTGGATAATGCAGCCAGCTTTACTCGGTTAGCCCCGCTGTTGGTCGAGGCGTTGGATATTCGTATTGTGGCGTTGGATTTTCGCGGCCACGGCCATTCGGCACACGCGCCACAGGGCGGTGACTATGCCCTATGGGACTATTGCCATGACGTATTGGATGCCATGGAGTCATTGGGACTTGAGCAAACCAGCTTACTGGCCCATTCCATGGGGGCGGCAGTGGCCTGCTTGCTTGCGGCTTCACTACCTGAACGCGTCGAGCGATTAACGCTGATTGATGGGCTTGGTGCCCTCAATACGCCCAGTGAAGAGACCGCCAGTCAGCTGCGCAAGGGGCTGACTGCCTACCGACGGCCGCTGTCACGAGCGCCGCGTTATCCCGATCTCGAGACTGCCGTTGCTGCGCGTGTTGCAGGCGGGGTCACGCCGCTGGATAGCATCACGGCAACACCGCTAGTCGAGCGTAACACCCAGCCTACTGCCGATGGTCATGTACAAATGCGCACCGACAGTCGACTACTGAAGCCGTCCCTGGTGCGTTTTACTCCGCAGCAAGTGCTATCGCTACTGGCGGAAATTAACGCTCCGTTGCTATTGATAGAAGGAGAACAGGGGATTTTGGGTGACCGCCAATGGGCTCAAGAGGCGCGGCAAGCAGTTAAAGGGTTAACCCGCAAGGTGCTCAAGGGAGGGCATCATTTACACTTGGAGCCCAGGGCAGTGTCGCAAGTCGCCTCGGTTATCGGCGCTCACTGGGGTAACACGGGTACTGGCTAGGCAGGAAACATAGCATGAATGAATTGGCTCATTTGAATAGTGGCAACAAGGTCGCACTGGTGCTAGGCAGCGGTGGCGCTCGTGGCTATGCGCACATTGGCGTGATTGAAGCGCTAGAGGCGCGAGGGTTTGAAATTGTGGCGGTATCAGGGTGTTCAATGGGCGCAGTGATTGGCGGTATTTATGCCGCGGGTAAGCTGCCTGAATACCGTGACTGGGTGTGCCAACTCGACTACCTTGATGTGCTCAAACTGGTGGACGTCACCTGGAGTCCAATGGGCGCGATGCGTGCCAGCAAAGTCATGAGCAAACTGGAAGCGCTGGTCGGCGATATCCTGATTGAAGATCTAGCGATCCCCGTCACTACGGTAGCGACAGACCTAGTGCGTCAGCGGGAAGTGTGGTTTCAAAGTGGCCCCTTGCTGCAGGCGATTCGTGCCTCAATGGCCGTACCGGGTGTTATAACCCCGGTTCATCTAGGCGAGCAGGTGCTAGTAGATGGCGGGTTACTAAATCCGCTGCCGATTATGCCCATGGTAGCCGCCCACCAAGCCGACTTTGTGGTAGCGGTTAATGTGACTGCCCATAGCCCTTTGCCGGTGACCTTAGAGGAGTTACTGCCTAAAGAGGAGGAAACAGCCGATAGTCGCACCCAAAGTGAGATCGACCGTGATCAACGTATGGGTAGTTGGATAGGCGATGTTCGTGCCGCAACGCAAAAACTGTGGGCAGGGCTGGGGGCTAATGGCGATGGCGCAAACGGGGAGGGCGATGACGAAGAGCTAGAGGAAACCACTGAAGCGCGTGGTAAGCGCGAGTGGAGCAAGCTCGATATGATTTTGGAGTCATTCGATATTACACAGGCGGCGTTGGCCAAGTATAAGGTGGCGGGTTATCCACCTGATGTACTGATCGAAATACCCAAAACTGTGTGTAGCACTTATGAATTTTACCGGGGCCGAGACTTGATTCGCCTTGGCCGCCATTTGGCAGATGAAGCGCTGGAACGCCGCATGCCTGGTATCGCTTCCGACGCAACCGAGTAGAGGGCTACTGGCCCCGCTTGCGTAGCAATATATAGACTGCTCCGGTACCACCGTCGATATCGATGGCCGAGCAGAACGCCAGCACCCCCGGCCACTCCCGCAGCCAGGTGTTGGTATGGCTTTTGAGCACTGGAAAATCCGAGGTGGTGCCCCACGCTTTGCCGTGCACCACCAGCACACAGCGCAGGCCCTGGCCAGCCGAGTCGCGTAGAAAACTCTCCAGTTCCACCCGGGCCTCCTCCAGCGTATAGCCATGCAAATCAAGCCCCGCCTGCCATGAGGTTTGGCCGCGCTTCAGCTGACTAAACGTACGCCATGGCAAGTCGGGCACGCTGAACTCGAGGTACTCCGAGGGGCGCACGGCTTCCACCCGCCCGTCCGAAGTGCGTCCGCTGGACTGAGGAGCGCTGCTCTCGACCGCCGCGTTACGCCGCGCTTCATGGGCCTGAACGTCGCGCTTGGGTTTGCCAGGGTCGGCCTGATTGGTGGCGATAGGGCGTACCCCCGCCGCCTTCAAGGCGTCGCGGAAGGCACTGATATCGTCATCATTTGGCAGGTGGCGGTGTCGCGTCATGTCAGGCTCGGGTGGCAGAAAAATGGGCTAGCACAGGTGAATCAGTTAAAGAAGCACAGTATAGCGGGCTGAGCGTTGCTGTGAACCGGGCGGCGTGAAAGGTACAATCTTTTATTCGTCATATGGTTCAGGTTCTATTGCCTGCCGCCATGATTATCGTTAACCAGGAGCTGCTGTGACCACGCATTTAAACGTTGAGCATTCTCACTCAACCCTTTCCCTGTCGGAGTCGTTGCTGGTGAGCCAGCTCTTTACGCTACGCGACTATCTGCGCTGGGTCTCCAGCGAGTTTTATCTGGCGGGCCTGCACTACGGCCATGGTACTGACTCTGCCTGGGATGAGGCGGTGGCGCTCTGCTTAGGCGCGCTGCATCTGCCGTGGAATATTGACCCCAGTGTGTTAGAAGCGCGGCTTCTGCCCGTGGAACGCCAGCGGATTATTGCTCTGGCGCGGGAGCGTGTTACCACCCGCCGTCCGCTGCCTTACCTGCTCGGCGAAAGTTTTTTTGCCGGTCACCCGTTTAGCGTTGATGAGCGCGTGCTGATTCCGCGCTCGCCGATTGCCGAGCTGATTGAAGATGGCTTTGCCGCCTGGTTCCCCGAAGAGCCGCCCGCTAGCGTGCTGGATCTATGCACCGGTTCTGGTTGTATCGGCATTGCTACAGCGCTCTATTTACCCACCTGCGAAGTGGTGCTTGCCGATATCAGCCAGGATGCCCTGGCCGTGGCACGACAAAATATTACCCGCCACGATGTGGGCGACCGGGTACGAGCGGTGGAATCGGATGTATTCAGCGGCTTGGAAGGCCGACGTTTTGATCTTATCGTTTCCAACCCGCCCTATGTGGATGCCCGCGACCTGGCTACTATGCCTGCCGAATTTCGCCATGAGCCATCGCTAGCGCTGGGGGCGGGCAGCGATGGCCTGGATATTGTCCGACGCATACTGCGTGAAGCGCGGGAACACCTAACCGATGAGGGCTGGCTGATCGTAGAAGTCGGCAACTCTGATCGCCATGTGGAAGCGGCGTTTCCCGACGTGCCTTTCCTATGGCTTGAATTCGAGCGTGGCGGCCAGGGCGTGTTTGCCTTGAGCGCCGCTGAACTCGACGCCCATGCGGCGTCTTTCCAGTGAGGAACTAACCGCCATGTCTGGCAATACGTTTGGCAAACTATTTACCGTCACTACTTTCGGTGAGAGCCACGGTCCTGCGCTCGGCGCGATTGTTGATGGCTGCCCGCCTGGGCTACCGTTAAGCGAAGCAGATTTACAGCACGATCTAGATCGCCGCAGACCGGGCAGTTCGCGGCATACCACCCAACGCAAAGAGCCTGATCAGGTGCGCATCCTGTCTGGGGTGTTTGAAGGCAAGACTACCGGTACCTCTATTGGCCTGTTAATCGAAAATACCGACCAGCGCTCCAACGACTACTCAAAAATCAAAGAGCAGTTTCGGCCCGCCCATGCGGATTACACCTATCACCATAAATATGGTCACCGCGACTACCGTGGCGGCGGGCGCTCCAGCGCCCGTGAAACCGCCATGCGAGTGGCGGCTGGGGCGATTGCCAAGAAGTATTTGGCCGCCCAAGGCGTACAGATCCGCGGCTATATGAGCCAGCTAGGCCCGATCAAAATTGATTTCAAGCAGTGGGAGTCGGTGGGCCAAAATGCCTTTTTCTGCCCTGACCCGGAGCGCGTAGCCGAACTGGAAGCCTACATGGATCAGCTGCGTCGCGACCAGGATTCAGTAGGTGCTGAGATCACCGTGATTGCCGAAGGCGTGCCTGTAGGTCTGGGCGAACCGGTGTTTGACCGCCTGGATGCTGATCTGGCGCATGGTTTGATGAGTATTAATGCGGTAAAAGGTGTGGAGATAGGTGCAGGGTTTGGCTGTGTCGCCCAGCGCGGTAGTGAGCACCGTGACGAGATGACCCCAGAAGGCTTTCTCTCCAATCATGCCGGTGGCGTACTCGGTGGTATCTCCAGCGGCCAGCCCATTGTGGCTCGCTTGGCATTAAAACCGACGTCCAGCATCACCACGCCGGGTCGCTCCATCGATATCCATGGACAGGCCGTCGAAGTGATTACCAAAGGGCGTCACGACCCCTGCGTGGGTATTCGTGCAACGCCCATTGCTGAGGCGATGATGGCGATTACGCTGTTGGATCACTGGCTGCGTCATCGCGGACAAAATGGTGAGGTAAGCGTTGATACGCCGCGTTTAACTCAGCGCTAACGCAATACGGTGAGGTTTGCAGTTCGCTGCTACACTCAAACAAAACAAATGCATGACAACTGGTCGTGACAAACAGTGCAGGAGCCGCCTATGAAGATTAACGTTGAGTTTGATCTTACTCCGGATGAATTTCGCCAATCACTGGGCCTGCCGGATGTCGAAGCCTTCCAGAAAAACCTGCTGGAAAATATCCAACGGCAGATGGAGTCTGGGGTAGAGGGCTATGACCCCATGAGTCTTATGCGGCCCTTTCTCCAGCAGCCGATGATGCAGCAAGGGCTATCGCAGGGCTTGTCTGAAGGACTGTCTCAAGGGCTAGCCAACTTCGGCACTTATCAGCAAATGATGCTGGATATGTTGCGCCAAGCGGGTAGCGCCAGCACTAATTCCACTAGTGCGTCCTCGACTAACGCCAGCGGGGCTGAGCAGGGCGGTAACACCAGCACTAAAAGCAGTGCGGCGAGTTCCAGGGCGAACAGTACTAATAATAGTAGTGCTAATAAAAGTGCCGGTAGTGGTGGCAAGGCTAAGTCAACAGCATCGTCGCGTTCTCGTACCGGTTCAAGCACACGTTCAACATCCAAGCGCAGTGATTCATAAATCAGTAACGCTAGTCTGGCAAAAATAGATGGCGAAAAGTGGATTGAAAGCGTTTGGTAAAGAGGGGATGGTCGCTAACGGCGATATGAGAAAGGCAACGTGGAGACGTTTTTGTAATAGTAGGCTGTTGCAACATGGGGTTTCGCAGCATGAGGTCGTCGCAACGTAGGTTTGTGCAGCGTCACTGAAGTCAGTATTACTGAATACGGCTACTTAAAACAGTGTCGCTGTTGCAATGCAGCATGCCAGGGACTACTCTTTTTGCAGTGCAGCAAATCAAGGTAAGGCAAGACAAGCTACATCACGATGAGTCACTCCAAGGCTCATGCCAAGGAACTAAACAGGAGCAGACACTATGCAAGACAATATGATGGACGCCTTCAACGCCCAAACTAAGCAAATGTTTGAGCCAATGCGTAAAATTAATTCGCTGATGCTCAACAACATGGAAAAAATGACCCAGTATCAGCTGGAAGCTATGAAGCGTTACAGCCAGATGGGTACAGAGCGCATTCGTAGCGCCACTGAAATTCAAGACGCAGAAAGCCTGCGTGATTTCGGCACCAAGCAAGCTGAAATGATGAACGAGCTGTCTCAGCAAATGCAGGAAGACGCGCGCGTCATGAGCGAAATGAGCCTGCAGTTTAAGTCTGAAATGGAAAAAATGTTCAGCGAAGCCGGTCAGCAAATGTCCGAGCAAGCCAAGGCTGCTACCAAAAGCGAGCAACCTGCCAAAGCCTCTAGTCAGTCATCGCGCAAAAGCTGATTAGTGAACTCATCGCGGCGCCCAAGGGCGCCGCGATGCATTTATAAGCTTTAATTTATATATGCTTACGTAGCCAAAGCGGTCGGTGCGCCCGAAGATAGGCGTAGGGAGAATAAGTATGCAGTCAGCGTGGCACAATCCGTTCCAGGCAATATCACAAGGGCTTTCTGACAGCCTGTCTGAAGGGCTTTCTCAAGGACTTTCTCAAGGGCTACCTGAAGGGTTATCCCCAGCGGAAATTGAAACCTGGAATAATCAGCTTAAAGAGATTAGCGAACAGTACCAAGGATTGATGCAGGATCTGCTTTCCCGTATTGCGCCGAGCGAAGCCGCCGACTCAATTTATAGTGATATGCGTGAAAGCTTTGAAGCGGGTGCGCAGTCATTGATGCAAAACCCGACGCTGCTGTGGGAAACCCAGAACCGTCTGCTTCAAGACCAGTGGCTATTATGGCAGCAAGCTCTACGTGGCATGGCTGGCGAACAAATGACGCCGCTGATTACCCCGGCCAAAAGTGACCGTCGTTTCAAAGATGAAGCCTGGACTCAGGATCCGCACTACATGGCCATTATGCAGCAGTACTTACTGTTCTCGCAGATGGTGGAAGAGCTGGTTGAGAGCTTAAGTGGATTGGATGAAACCCAGAAGCGTAACTTGATGTTTTATGCGCGCCAGTTGGTTAACGCGATGGCGCCCACTAACTTTATAACCACCAATCCAGAGGTCATGCGGCGCACTGTTGAAACCCGTGGTCAAAACCTAGTGGATGGTCTGGCCCGCCTACGTGAAGATTTAGGTAACTCTGGTGAAGGCATTAATGTCCGCATGACAGACCGCGCCGCCTTTGGCGTGGGCGAAAACATAGCGGTAACGCCCGGTTCAGTGGTGTATGAAAACGAACTGATTCAGTTGATCCAATACACGCCAACGACGGAAAAGACCTTTAAAACGCCATTGCTAATGGTGCCGCCGTGGATCAATAAGTACTACATTCTCGATCTGCGTGAAGATAATTCCATGGTTAAGTGGCTAGTGGATCAGGGCCATACGGTGTTCCTGATCTCCTGGCGTAATCCTGGCCCGGAGCAGCGCGACATTACCTGGGCCGACTATATGCAGATGGGGCCGATTAGCGCGATAGAAGCTATCGAGCAGGCCTGCGGCGAGAAGTCGGTTAATCTCCTCAGCTACTGTGTCGGCGGCACGTTAACGGCATCTACGGTAGCGTATCTCACCAGTACCCGCCGTGGGCGAAAAGTAAAGTCGGTGACCTATATGGCCACGCTGCAGGATTTCCGTGATCCTGGCGACATTGGCGTATTTCTTAATGAGCGGGTGGTTGAAGGCATTGAGCAAACTCTTGAAGCGAAGGGCTACCTTGATGGGCGCTCGATGGCCTACACCTTCAACTTGCTACGTGAGAATGATCTGTTTTGGTCGTTCTACATTAATAACTACTTGAAGGGTGAGACGCCCGCTGCCTTTGATCTGCTCTACTGGAATACCGATGGTACTAATTTAACCGCAGGTACTCATGCCTGGTATTTACGCCATATGTACTTAGAGAACCGCTTGGTTGAGCCCGGTGGCATTGAGCTGGATGGGGTGAAAATTGATCTGCGTAAGGTCTCGGTGCCCAGCTACTTTGTGTCCACCAAAGAAGACCATATCGCCAAGTGGAACAGTACTTACTACGGGGCCTTGCTTCCCAAGGGGCCGGTCACTTTTGTGTTAGGTGGCTCGGGGCATATCGCAGGTATCGTCAACCCGCCCCATAAAAACAAATACGGTTACTGGACTAACGACACACTGCCCGAAAGCCATGAGGAGTGGCTTGCAAGTGCTACGGCTCAGGAAGGTTCCTGGTGGCCTCACTGGCAGGCGTGGATGACCGACAATGGCTATGCCGATAGCGAAAAAATGGTGCCTGTGCGTCAACCTGGGGAGGGTGAACTTAACATCATTGAGCCTGCGCCTGGCCGCTATGTGAAGACGACAATTCCTGAGGTGTTGGGAGAGATTCCATCTTCGTCTTAAGGGGCAGGGAATAGCCTAAGGTTCGCACGCTAAAGTCTTCTGCCGAAATTCTATTGTAGGAGGGCGCTACTTATTAGCGCGCGAGGGGTGCCAAAGGCACCCCTTAGTTTCATCAGGCTGGGAGCTTGAGTGGTCGCGAGCTAAAGCTGCCTCCCACTGGTGCTTCAATCAGGTTGGGAGAAAGCTACCTGCCATCCAAAAACCCACTGTTGTAACAGTGGGCTTTAGTTTTAGTGTGGTTTTTAATAATAGCCTTTAATTACGAATCAAGTAGTCGAAAGCACCCAGCGATGCCTTGGCGCCTTCGCCCATGGCAATGATGATCTGCTTGTAGGGCACGGTAGTTACATCGCCTGCGGCGAAGACGCCGGGCACGGACGTCATACCGTGAGCATCGACGATGATCTCACCGCGGGGCGTCATTTCAATCGGAGAACCTTTCAACCACTCGGTGTTAGGTACCAGACCAATCTGAACAAAAATACCTTCCAGCGCGATGGATTTGCTCTCGTCAGACGTGCGGTCTTTATAGTTTAAACCATTCACACGGCTGCCATCGCCCGTCACTTCGGTGGTTTGTGCGTTGAGAATAATATCGACATTAGGCAGGCTCTTGAGCTTTTTCTGCAGCACTGCATCGGCGCGCATCTCACCCATAAACTCTACGAGCGTGACATGGCCGACAATACCCGCCAGATCGATCGCCGCTTCAACGCCAGAGTTACCGCCGCCGATCACCGCTACCCGTTTACCTTTGAACAGCGGGCCGTCACAGTGAGGGCAGTAGGCCACCCCTTTATTGCGGTACTGCTGTTCGCCGGGCACATTCATTTCGCGCCAGCGGGCGCCCGTCGCCAGTACCAGGGTTTTGCTCTTAAGCGTTGCACCCGACTCAAAGGTGACTTCGTGCAGCCCGCCTTCAGCCTCGGCTGCTTTGAACGCCGTGGCAAGCTGCAGGTTCATGACATCGACTTCGTAATCTTTTACGTGCTCTTCAAGCGCGCTAACCAGCTTGGGGCCTTCGGTATGGGAGACGGAGATAAAGTTTTCAATTCCCATGGTGTCAGCCACCTGACCACCGAAACGCTCAGCGGCAATGCCGGTGTTAATACCTTTACGTGCTGAGTAAATGGCGGCCGCCGCGCCTGCCGGGCCACCACCAATGACGAGCGTATCGAAAGCGGCTTTCTCGTTGAGCTTTTTGGCATCGCGTTCGGCGGCACCAGTGTCAACCTTGGCCAAAATTTGCTCAAGGGTCATGCGGCCTTGGTCGAACGGCTTACCGTTCAAATAGATGCTTGGCACCGACATGATTTCCCGCGACTCAACTTCGTCCTGAAACAGTGCACCGTCGATAGCGACGTGACGAACGTTCGGGTTGAAGATAGCCATGAGGTTAAGCGCTTGAACCACGTCAGGGCAGTTCTGGCACGAGAGCGAGTAGTAAGTTTCGAAAAGCATCTCGCCATCGAGAGCTTTGATCTGGTCGAGTAGCTCAGCAGACGTTTTAGGTGGATGGCCGCCGACTTGCAGCAGTGCCAACACCAGCGAGGTGAACTCGTGGCCCATGGGGATGCCGGCAAACACCACGCCAGTCTCTTCACCCGGGCGGTTAATCGCAAACGATGGCGTGCGGGCGTCCTGACCATCGCTGTATAGGGTAATCTTATCGCTCAGGCTGCTGATTTCCTCAAGCAGGCCGAGAAGTTCTTGTGACTTGGCACCGTCATCGAGGGAGGCAACGATCTCGAACGGCTGAGTCACTTTTTCCAGATACGCTTTTAACTGGGATTTTAAATTGGCGTCCAGCATGACAGTAGCTTCCTCGCAAGTAACAGACGTATTAAATACACGCGTGTGACGGCGCTAATCATTAATAATTTAAAACTGTTTTAAAACAGAACGCCCGGGCGAAACCCGGGCGTTGAACCTGCACGCTCTTGCGCCACGCAAATAAGAGCAAGCGCGTGAAAGCCGTAGGCGGTTTAGATTTTGCCTACAAGATCCAGTGAAGGTGCGAGCGTTTCTTCGCCTTCTTTCCATTTGGCCGGGCATACTTCGTTCGGGTTGGCACGAACGTATTGAGCGGCTTTCACTTTACGCAGCAGCTCTTCGGCGTTACGGCCGATATTGCCAGCGTTGATTTCGACAATTTGGATTTTACCGTCTGGGTCGACAACGAATGTGCCGCGCTCAGCAAGACCCGCGTCTTCAATCAAGACTTCGAAGTTACGTGAAATCCGTAGCGTCGGATCGGCGATCATTGGGTACTGCAGCTTGCCGATGGTCTCTGAGCTGTCGTGCCATGCTTTGTGAGTGAAGTGGGTATCGGTTGAAACGCTGTAGATCTCAACGCCCAGCTTTTTGAACTCGGCATAGTGATCGGCCAAATCGCCCAGCTCAGTGGGGCAAACAAAGGTAAAATCGGCCGGGTAGAAGAAGAAAATAGACCACTGGCCTTGCAGATCCGCTTCAGTCACATCGACGAATTCGCCATTCAGGTAAGCAGTGGCTTTAAACGGTTTTACTTCAGTGTTGATCAAGGACATTCAGATAATCTCCAGTTGTCATGAGTGAAGGGTTCATAAAGTAGTGCTAATGCTAACGGCTAGCGACTAATGTCTAAAATTAAAAAAAGCCATCCAGCCAATAGCATTGCCCTATTGGCGTACTACAAAAACCTATTTTGCTAGCTACTTAATGGGGTCGGTAGGGCAAAATACAAGAATTTTTCACATTGGCTTGCGGTAGGCGTCACTGCACCGCAAAATTCGCACGTTCAGTATTATGGCCTACGCTATTGTTAGCCGCTGAGGGCTGTTGCCGGCAGCAGCAGGGCGCACTTGGTATGAAGACCCTTGGCAAAACATTTGGCTGAATTGTTTAGTGAATGCTGAATTGTTTAGTGAATGCTGAATTGTTTAATGACTAGTTGAGACAACAGGAGCAGTGATAATGGGGAACATCCACAAACTTTCCGCGGCCGTTGCGGCTATCTCATTCGTCGCAGCGGCTAGCGCTGCCCAAGCCGAAGAGGTGCGGGTATTTAACTGGTCAGACTACATTGCCCCGGAAACGCTGGAAAAATTTACCGAGCGCACCGGCATTGAAGTGACTTATGACGTTTATGACAGCAATGAAATTTTGGATGCTGCACTGCTCGCCGGGCGTTCCGGCTACGATGTAGTAGTACCTTCTACCTACTATTTCACCCGCCAAGTGAAAGCCGGTGTTTTTCAGCCGCTTAACCATGAGCTGCTGCCCAATTTAGATAACCTTAACCCCGAACTGATGGCCAACCTGGAAACCATCGACGCCGGTAGCGAATACTCGGTTCCTTATATGTGGGGCACTAATGGGATCGGCTATAACGTTGACCGGGTAAAAGAAATTTTGGGTGATGATGCGCCGGTAGATAGCTGGGCACTACTGTTTGATCCTGAAATAACCGCCGCATTGAGCGAAGCGGGCTGCGGCTTGTCGATGCTGGACTCTGCCGATGAAATGCTTTCGCCCGCCATGGCTTACCTGGGTTTAGACCCCCTGAGTGAAAATCTGGACGATATTGAAGCGGCTGGCGAACTGATTGCCGACGTTCGCGACGACATGACCTATTTTCACTCTTCTCGCTATGTGTCCGATCTGGCGAATGGTGATATCTGCGTAGCCGCTGGCTATTCCGGTGATGTATTCCAGGCCGCTGATCGTGCCGAAGAAGCTGGGCGTGATTTCTCCATCGCTTATAGCATTCCTAAAGAAGGCGCTGCCCTCTGGTTCGATATGATGGCAGTGCCCGCCGATGCGCCGAATACTGAAAACGCTCACGCCTTTATCAACTTTATCCTCGACCCGGAAATCGCCGCTGAAATTACCGAGTACGTGCGTTATGCCAATCCTAACGCGGCAGCCGATGAGTACCTCTCTGATGAAATTATCAATGATCCGGCTATTTACCCGGAAACCGAGGTCATGCAAAACCTATACGTGCAGGCTGAAAAGCCTCAAGATGTGCTGCGTGCACGTACGCGCATTTGGAACCGCGTAAAGTCTGGTCGTTAAACCGACATTTATCCGACGGCGAGTCTGGGGTTAATTCTCTATGGCTCGCTGCTCATCTTTTTTAATGCCCGGATTGCCGGGCCTTTTGATGGGAGTGGCGAATGGTCACTACGCCCCTGTCGAACGAGCCTTCATCTGCTTCGCCAATCACTCCTTCTTCGTCACGACCCCAGGGCAAAACCCCGCGGTTTGCTGAAGATGTGGTGCTGGAAGTGAAACGTTTAAGCAAACGGTTTGATGATGCGCTGGCGGTGGATGATGTCAATTTGCAGGTTAAGCGCGGGGAAATTTTCGCGCTATTGGGTGGTTCCGGGTCAGGTAAATCAACCCTACTGAGGATGTTGGCGGGCTTTGAGACGCCCTCCGAAGGCCGTATTTTATTAGACGGTGAAAATATCACCGCTATGCCTCCGCACAAGCGGCCTATCAATATGATGTTCCAGTCCTATGCGCTATTTCCGCATATGACGGTGGCGCAGAATATTGCCTTTGGCTTAAAGCAGGATAAGCTCCCCAAAGCGGATATCGACGCTCGCGTCGCGCAAATGTTGAAACTGGTGCATATGGAGCGCTTTGCCAAGCGCAAGCCGCATCAGCTCTCTGGCGGCCAGCGCCAGCGAGTAGCATTGGCCCGTTCGCTGGCCAAGCGGCCTAAGCTGTTACTGTTAGACGAGCCCATGGGCGCATTGGATAAAAAGCTGCGCACTGAAATGCAGCTTGAAGTGGTTGAGATCATCGAGCAGGTGGGGGTGACCTGCATTATGGTCACCCACGACCAGGAAGAGGCGATGACCATGGCCGACCGTGTGGCGATCATGGCCGATGGCTGGATCGAGCAAATAGGTTCGCCGATCGATATTTATGAAAGCCCTGTGAGCCGCATGGTGGCGGAATTCGTCGGCACGGTGAATCTTTTTGAAGGCGAAATTATCGAAGACGCTGCCGACCACTGCCGTATCGCCGCTCCCGCGCTCGAGCGGCCCATCTATATTGACCACGGTATTACCACACAAGCGTCGAATCGGCGGGTTTGGGTCGCACTGCGCCCTGAGAAGATTTGGCTCACTCGTGAAAAGCCCACTACGGAGTACAACTGGGCGGCTGGCAAGGTGGATGATATTGCTTATTTAGGCGGTTTCTCGCTCTACTACGTGCGCACCCAATCGGGCCAAATCATTAAAGTCAGTATGGCCAATACCGAGCGTCGCGGTGATCGACCCACCTGGGAAGACAGTGTGTATGTCTACTGGGAAGATCACAGTACGATTGTTTTGAACCGCTAGCGTCTTGAGCTGCTAACGCTTTGAATTGCGATAGTGATGCATTCCTTACCGCGAGGAGACTGCCTTTAATGAAGTTATCTCGTTCTTCAGCACTGCTCAAACGCTTGCAGCTGGGGCGCCGAGCAGTGATCGCGTTTCCGCTCGTGTGGCTGACGCTGTTTTTTTTACTGCCCTTTGCGCTGGTGCTCAAAATCAGCCTTTCCGAAGCGGCGATTGCGATTCCGCCCTATGGCCCGCTGCTTGAGTACGCCGATCAGACGCTGCATGTCTTTCTTAATCTGGGTAATTATCTCTTTCTGCTCTCAGATTCGTTGTACATCGCCGCCTATTGGGGCTCGGTGAAAACGGCGTTTATTGCCACGCTGGCCTGTTTGTTGCTCGGTTACCCGATGGCGTATGCCATGGCCCGGGCACCGGCCCGCTGGCAGTTGCTGTTACTGCTGTTGGTCATGCTGCCCTCATGGACGTCGTTTTTGATTCGTGTCTATGCCTGGATGGGAATTCTAAGCAACAGTGGGTTAATCAATAACCTGTTGATAGGGATTGGCCTGATTGATTCGCCGCTGCGCATGATGAATACCCAGTTCTCAGTGACTATTGGCATTGTTTACGCCTACTTGCCGTTCATGGTACTGCCGCTATATGCCCACTTAACGCGCATGGATAACTCGTTGCTAGAGGCCGCTGCAGATCTTGGCTCGCGCAAGCTCAATACCTTTATCAAAGTCACCTTGCCGCTCTCTACGGGCGGCATCGTGGCCGGTTCGATGCTGGTGTTCATTCCTGCGGTAGGGGAGTTTGTGATTCCTGAACTGCTGGGTGGTCCAGACACGTTAATGATCGGCAAAGTGCTGTGGGAGGAGTTCTTCCTTAACCGCGACTGGCCGGTGGCGTCGGCGCTGGCGATGGTAATGCTACTGCTTTTACTGGTGCCGATTGTCTGGTTTCATCGTTACCAGTCCAAGGAGCTTGAATAATGAGCATGCGACGGCCGAACTTCTCGACGGTCATGCTGGTGCTTGGTCTGCTATTTCTTTACCTGCCGATGTTTGTGCTGGTGGTGTATTCGTTTAACGCATCGAAGCTGGTCACGGTGTGGGCGGGGTTCTCCACCCAGTGGTACGGCGAGCTGTTTCGAGATCAGCAGATTTTGTCGGCGGTGTGGACAAGCCTGCGCATCGCGTTTTTCGCTGCCAGCATGGCGGTTTGTCTTGGCACCGTGGCAGCCTTTGTAATGACGCGCTATGGCCACTTCTGGGGCAAAACGGCATTGTCGAGTATGGTCACGGCGCCGCTGGTAATGCCCGAAGTCATCACCGGTCTTTCGCTACTGCTGCTATTTGTGCAGATGGCGCAGATTACCGGCTGGCCAGCCGACCGGGGCATGGCGACCATTTGGATTGCCCACACCACTTTTTGCAGTGCCTATGTAGCGGTCGTGGTGGCTGCGCGACTGCGGGAAGTGGATCACTCCATTGAAGAGGCCGCTATGGATTTGGGCTCACCTCCAGTGAAAACCTTCTTCTCTATCACGCTGCCGATCATTACCCCCGCGTTGGCAGCAGGCTGGCTGCTGGCGTTTACCCTCTCCCTGGATGACCTGGTGATCGCCAGCTTTGTTTCCGGCCCAGGGGCCAATACGCTGCCGATGGTGGTGTTTTCGTCGGTGCGCATGGGGGTGTCGCCGAAGATCAATGCGCTTGCTACATTGATTATCCTAACGGTATCGCTGGCGACACTGTTGGCGTGGTTTTTCATGCGGCGTAATGAGACCCGGCGGAAGGCTGCTCTACGAGACGTTTAGATCAAGCTATAGCACATCGTCGTCGCGCCCAGCGACGACGCTTTCAAGTTCTCCGCTCATCGGTGAGACGATGATCTGAAGCTGGATGGGCGCGCAGCATTGATGGCAATCCTCCCAGGTATCGTGACTGCCTTGTGACGTATCAATCAGGAAGGTCAGCGGCGAATCGCAGTAGGGGCAGTGGAAGTCATAATTGACCAGGGCGTCGTCTTGCATTGTTGGCTACCTTGTATAGCGGATGCGCTAAATCAGTTTCTTACCCCTTGAGTGTAGCAGTGTGATCCTCGGGTAGGGCATCGTGGGGTTGAATCAGGTAGGATATCCCAGGATTTAAGTTCCCAAAGCAACGCAGCGAGAGTAGCGATGATGTTACGTAACATGGCAGTAGCGGCCCTAGTGGCCTTTCCGATGGTCGCGTTGGCTGAAACCCCCAATGTCACCGCTGGTGAGTGGGAGTTTGTGAGCAAAACCAGCGTCACCGGCGAAATGGAAATTCCGGATCAAACGGAAACCGAGCGCCAGTGTATTAGTCAGGAAGAGCTTGAGGGAGCTGAATTTGGCTTCATCGAGGAAGAGGAAGGCTGTGAACTGCTCGACCAGGAGCTGAATGCAGACGGTCTAAGCTACAGCATGGTGTGTCGCGCTGAGGGTGGTGAAGCCACCATCGATGGCGAAATGCGTTTTATGGGCGAGCGTATCGAAGGCAGCGTCGATATCCTTACCCAGTCACCCATGGGTGAACTCAGCATGAATACCGTGATTGAAGGCGAGTACCTTGGCGAGTGTGAGTAATTACTGCCTCTTAGTTAATAATTAATTTGTTAATAACTAACCGGTAGCTCACCAAAAGGGCGTCCCATTGGGGCGCCCTTTTGGTTTGTCGTTTTATGAATCTGGTGCGCTTCCTGGCGCGTTAGCAATTTCCTCCTCCAACTGCCGCTTAACTGCACCTGGCGAACCCGTGTGACGCGCGAGTAGATCGTATGCGACGGGCACGACAAACAGCGTAAACAGCGTGGCCGAGCCGACGCCCGCCATAATTACTGTGCCGATCACCAGGCGCGACTCAGCCCCCGGCCCTGTCGAGACAATCAGCGGTATGGCGCCGGCCATGGTGGTCACGGCGGTCATTAAGATAGGTCTTAAGCGCGTCACAGAGGCTTCAATCAACGCCGCACGAAAGGCTTTACCCTCGTCGCGCAGCTGGTTGGCAAACTCGACAATTAGAATGCCGTTTTTCGCCGCCAGCCCAATCAACAGCACCAAGCCAACTTGGCTGTAGATATTAAGCGACTGACCGCTTAGCAGCAGGGCGAGGAGCGCGCCGCTCATTGCGAGTGGCACCGTGAGCATAATCACAAAGGGATGGATCAGGCTCTCGAACTGCGCTGCCAGCACCAAAAAGACCACTAGCGCGCCCAGTATCAGCAGGAACGCGGTGGCGCCGCTGGCCTCTTGGAAATCCCGTGAGGCGCCTGCCAAATTGGTTTGTGTTTCTTCCGGCAGTAGCTCCGCGGCGCTCTGCTCTAAGTAGGCCAAGGCTTCGCCGAGAGGGTAGCTATCCGCCAGATTGGCTTCAATGGTAATCGCCCGTATACGGTCAAAGCGATTCAGGGTGCTGGCGCCAGCAAAGTCGGAGAGTGTGACCAGGCTGGCCAGGGGGATCAGCTCACCTGTGCGAGCAGATCGCACCTGAATGTTATCCAACGCCCTGGGGCTGTTTTGGCTGCCGCGGTCACCTTCCAAAATGACGTCGTACTCTTCACCGTCATCCACGTAGCGAGTGACGTTACGGCCACCTAACAGCACTTCAAGCGTTCTGCCGATCTCGGTAACCGTAACACCCAGCGAAGCAGCGCGCTCGTAGTCAATGTCGACTCTTAGCTGCGGCTGGGTTTCGTTGTAATTGCTCTCCAGTGCCATCAAGCGCGGGTTGTTTTCACGCACATGATCGATCAGCGTATCCCGCCAGCGGGCAAGCTCTTCGTAAGTCCCACCACCCAGCACAAACTGCACCGGCTTTTGGGTACGCTGCCCAAACCCCTGGCGCATTACCGGGAAGGCTTGTACTCCTGGCAACGTACGCAGCTTTTCGCGTACTTCGCCCATGATCTCCCAGGCACTGCGTCGACTGCCCCAGTCGGCCATATTGACGATAATAAAGCCGCTATTGAAGTTCTCGATGTTGCCGTAGCCACGAGGGGCGCGAACGACGACGCGCTCCAGCTCACCGCTCTCTACCAATGGTGTCATCCGCGCTTCGATCTCATCCATATAGTCCATCATGTAGTCGAAGGTGGCGCCTTCAGGGCCATTCACTAATACGATAAAGTTACCGCGATCCTCCTGAGGCGTGTATTCGTTGGGCAGTACCGTGGCCAGCCAGGCGGTGGCTCCAATCAGCAATACAAACGCCGTGACCACCAGCCAGCGCATTTTGAGCATCCACTCTAACGAGGCCTGATAGAGACGTTGAGTGCCGCTGAGAAGCCACTGCACGGCTTTGCCAATCCGGCTGTCGTGCATGCCCGGCTTAAGAATTTTAGACGCCATCATCGGCGTAAGCGTCAGTGCCAGCAGCGTAGAGACTACCACCGCGGCGGCCATGGTCAGCGCGAACTCGGAAAATAGTCGGCCAATATCGCCTTGCAACATGCTGAGCGGCAGGAAAACCGCCACCAACACCAGGGTGGTGGCGATAACTGCAAAAGCGATTTGCCGGGTACCGCGAAAGGCGGCGACTAGCGGTGTCTCGCCGTAGTCGTGCATACGCCGGTTTATATTTTCAAGCACGACGATGGCATCATCGACAATCAGGCCGATCGCCAGCACCAGCGCCAGCAGCGTTAGCAGGTTGATTGAGAAATTCATCGCGGCCAGAGCAGTAAAGGCGCCAATAACGGCTATCGGAACGGTTACCGCGGGCACCAGAGTGGTGCGCAAATTGCCCAAAAACATAAAGATCACCACCACCACCAAGCCCATGGCGATAAACAACGTCATAACGACCTGCTCAATCGCCCCGGAGACGAACAGCGAGGCATCGTAGTTAAGGCTCAGTGACATCCCTTCAGGTAGCGTACCTTGCAGGCGTTCAAGTTCGACCTGAACGGCTTCGGAGAGCTCTATGACGTTGGCCGTCGACTGCATGATCATACCCAGGCCGACCATGGGGATGCCGTTAGAGCGGAAGACAGAACGATCCTCCACAGCGCCGACTTCTACTCTTGCTACGTCAGCAAGGCGCACCAGATAGCCGTTTACCTCTTGGTTTTGAGGAGAGCTGAGGGCGAGACGCTGAAAATCTTCGGCGCTGGCAAAACTGCGGGGAAGGCGGACAATAAACTGCCGATCTTCGGATTCAAGCGAGCCTGCCGGTAGCTCTACGTTCTCTGCCCTTAGTGCGTCTTCGATATCGCTAACGGTGAGTCCCCGTGCGGCCAAGGCATTGCGATCCAGCCACACCCGCATGGCGTAGTCACTGCCGCCGCCAACACGCACCCGTGCTACCCCTGGCTGAACGGAAAGGCTGTCGACCAGAAAGCGGTTAGCGTAGTCGGTCAGCTCGGTGATGGAGTAGTCTTCGCCGGAAAGACTTAGCCACACCACTATCTCTTCGCTGCTATCGGCTTTGGTGACCTCTGGGTTGTCAGCGTCGTCGGGTAGGTTGCGCAGCGCGCCGGAGATACGGTCGCGAATGTCATTGGCGGCGGCATTGATATCCATATCGATGCCAAATTCGATTTCGATCTGAGAGCGACCATCCTCGCTTTGCGAGGTAATCAGCTCAATGCCTTCAACGCCTGCAATGCGGTCTTCTAATACCTGGGTAATCCGTGTTTCGACGACGCTTGCCGAGGCGCCGGGGTAGCGGGTATCGATGGTGACCACTGGCGGGTCGATGGTGGGGTACTCTTGTAGCGGCAGACGATTGAGCGCCAGTAGGCCAAAGGCAATAATCAGCGCCGCGATCACCATCGCCAATACCGGTCGCTGTACAGAGATATCCGATAAACGCATTAGCGGTCGGCCTCCAGCAGCGCTCGTATACCGGTCTCGTCATCGGCGATCCCAATTAACCTGGCTTCCTGCCCATCACGGGCTAGCTGTAGGCCATGAAAGACAATTAAATCGTTGGCGGCGAGTCCCTCGAGAATTTCCACCTCGCCATTGCGACGCTCGCCAATCGCTACTTCGCGACGTGCCAAGCGTGTGCTGCCTTCACTCTGTTCAATTAACATCACGAAGTGACGGTCACCGCTAGGCTCTATGGCCGCCTCAGGGATAACCACCGTATCGCGTACGCGCTGTTGAACGATCACTTCCATCAGCATGCCAGGGCGCAGGCGGCCATCGGTATTCTCGAGATCAGCGCGGACGCTTACGCTGCGCGTGACTGGATCCACCCGTGTGCCGATGGTGGCAATTTCACCGCTAAAGAGGGCGTCAGGGTAAGCGGCAGTCGTGGCGTTGAGCATCAAGCCTGGCGAGAGGCGGCCAAGAAATACTTCGGGAACGCTGAAGTCGAGCTGCATGACATCCAATTTATCGAGCGTCACCAGATCCATGCCTGGGGTGACCAGAGCGCCAATACTGATATTGCGAAAGCCGACACGGCCGCTGAAGGGCGCTTTTATCTGGTAATTGGCCAACTCCGCTTCAATCGCTTGTATATCGGCATCTGCCTGGCGCAGCCGTGATTGGCTATCTTCTACATCGGCCCGGGCCGCCAGGTTGCGTTCTTGCAGCTGGGAAGCGCGATTTGAAGCGTTGCGCCGCTCTTCGCGAAGTGCCTGGGACGCCCTCAACTGCGCCTGCTCTTCGGCATCCTCCAGACGAATAAGCAGTTGCCCCTCTTCGACCTGCTCGCCGTCACGGAAATTGATCTCGGCAACGATGTCCGTGACGGTAGCCGATAGCGTGACGCTCTCATCGGCACGAAGGGTACCTAAGGCTTCTAGTGGATCCGACCAGGTCGTCACGATCGCGCGGGTGCCGATGACTGAGGGCGCTGATTGGGCCAACGCCACGCAGGAAAGTAGAAGGGTGAGAGGCACGAGTGTGAGTCGCAACAGCCGTCGTCGGTGGAAGGGCAAAAGCATAGGGTTCTCAGCGTTAGATAATATTTATACAATTATTGTATAGGGTAATTTGGCTATATAATAATTTTTAAGTGCGACCCTGTTAGAATGCCTGCCTTTTACGGCGGGAGTCGCCCTCAATATGAGCTGTTCATTATGATCTATGACGTTGTCATCATCGGTGCTGGCGCCGCTGGTTTAATGTGCGCAGCCCAAGCGGGCTATGCCGGAAAACGGGTCTTAGTGCTTGATCATGCTAACAAAGCGGGCAAGAAGATTCTCATGTCCGGGGGCGGCCGCTGCAACTTTACCAATCTTGGCACAACGCCACAGCACTTTTACTCTTCAAATCCTTACTTTTGTATTTCGGCGCTCAAACGTTACCGCCCTGAGCACTTTGTTGAGCTGGTAGAGCGCCATGGCGTTGAACATGTTGAGAAAACGCCGGGTCAGCTATTCTGTGCAACCTCGGCTAAAGAGATTGTCCATACGCTACTGACCGAGTGTGAATGGGCCGGGGCTGAAATCAGGCTCAGCACCCAGGTTACCCGCGTGGAGCAACAGGGCAGTGCCATGCGGCTAACGACTTCGATAGGTAAAATCGATGCCGGGGTGGTCGTCATCGCGAGCGGTGGACTTTCCATTCCGAGCATGGGCGCGACAGGGTTTGGCTACGACATAGCCCGCCAATTTGGTCTAGAGGTATTCGCTACGCGACCCGGGCTGGTGCCGTTTACCTTAAGCGATACTTGGAAAGCGCGCGCAGCTGAGCTCTCTGGTTTGAGTGTACCAGTGGCCGTTAGTGCTGGCAGTCGCCGCTTTGTGGATCCTATGCTGTTTACCCATCGTGGCTTGTCTGGGCCGGCGATGCTGCAGATATCCAGCGTTTGGCAGCCAGGGGAGAGCATTAATATTGATCTGCTGCCCAATGAAAACGTGGCGGAATCGCTGCGCTATGCACGCCAAGAGACGCCTAAGCGTCAGCTCTCGACATGGCTTGGCGAACGCTTCCCGAAACGCTTCGCGCAAGCACTGCTGGAGTGGTATCCCGACCATGACTTGGCGCAGCCCCTGGCTCAGTATGCTAATGCTGCACTGGATGAGTGGGCGCAAAGACTCAACGCCTGGCAACTGAAGCCAGCGGGAACAGAAGGTTGGCGTACCGCAGAGGTGACCATGGGCGGGGTCAATACCGATGCGATTTCGTCCAAAACCTTTGAGGTTAAAGGCTTGCCGCAGTTGCGCTTTATTGGTGAAGTATTGGATGTAACGGGAGAGTTAGGCGGGTATAACTTTCAGTGGGCGTGGGCGAGCGGCGTCGCCTGCGGGCAGTCCTGCTAGGCTTTGCCTGAAAACTAGCTGCGCTTGGCCATACTTCGTTAAAAATGGCTATTCGTTAGCTTATGCAGGTTGACTATCTTTAGCCATCATCAGACCCACTATTCAGGCTAATATCACTAAGCAAGCTGTATATTGTAGGAGGCCGCTTCCAGCGGTTCGACACTTCGACGAAGGGTGCCCTATAGGCACCCCTTAGTTCCATAAGGCTGAGAGCTATTGTGGGAGGCCGCTTCAGCGGGCGAAGGGTGCTGCAAGCACCCCTTAGCTTCATCATGCTGGTAGCCTGAACATTCGCGAGCTAAAGCTCCCTCCCACCGGAGCTACTATCAAGCTGGTGGTGGAAGGCCGCTTTAGCGGCGGTTCGACACTTCGACGAAGGGTGCACTAGGCACCCCTTAGTTCCATAAGGCTGAGAGCTTGAGTGGTCGCGAGCTAAAGCTGCCTCCTACCGGAGCTACTATCAAGCTGGTAGCCTAGCCTTCGCTCGCAGCCTTTTTAGATAAAGCCTGACAGCAAGTAAGGTAGATTAATAAAATTAACTAGCCACTTTGGCTAATAATTTAAGTTTCTTGAGTAGCATATAGCCCGCAAGCGCTTTTCTGCCTGCCGCCATTGCACCACCTGGATGGCGCATCAGCTTAAATGCGGCAAAGCCGCCAACTGCGTAGAGAGGCAGCTTGAAGCTTTGCCAGTTTCTATCCAGTGGTGAAGCGGCCTGCTGTAAAAATTCGCTATCGACCAAAATATCCACGCGCTGCTGCTCTAGCTCGGCTAACAAAAGCGCTTTGCGCTCAGCGCGGCTGAGCGGTTTTGTTGGTGGCTTAGCGGTGTCTGCGGATGGTTTCATCACTTGGCTCCTCAAGCAGTGCTCGATCAGCAGCAAGCTGTTTGAGTGTTTCTTTTAACAGAGAGTGTTGCTTGGATTGGCGAATCGCAATAACCGCGAGTAGCAAACTGGCACCGATCAACACACCAGCGCTGATGGCAATGGCCGTTAAGCGGTAGGTATCCCAGAATAGAACGACGACCAGTGCCGTCAGTGTGGCAATACCTAATAAGAGGAGCAGTAAGCTTGCTCCTGCCAGCAGCAGTAGAACCAGTAAGCGTGCACGCTCCTCCTCTAACTCAAACACCGCCAAACGCAGGCGGGTTTCGCTATTAGCAATCAGCGATTTCAGTAAGCGTTTGGCGGCAGAGAAGACGCGTTGGGTGGGACCCAAAGCCATTAGCGACGACCGAGCAGCATACCCACAACCATACCTGCTGCGGCACCAATACCTATGCTTGTCCAGGGGTTTTCATGGACATAACGGTCACACGCATCGACCTGGTGAGTCAGCGAGTCGCGAGTTTCGTCATAAATGCGCTCGCCACGAGCTTCAAGGCGTGCACGGGTGTCCTTTAAACGGCGTTCGGCGCGAGTACGAAGATCGTTCATCTCTCCGCTGGCATCTTTAGCGGTCGCGTTGACCAGCTCTTCAACGGTTTCACTCAAGTGACGCAGATCATCTTTGAGTTGATCGGCTTGAGTAGAGTAAGTGGGTTGACGTTTAGCCATGGAGTCTTCCTTTGACGAGTGAATGATGGGGCTGCTAACTATTAGTTACTGTAATTAGCTACTGCCTACAAGCACAAGCATAGCAGCCACCTAGCAACAGACAAGCAAATGCGCCTATCGGTTCAGCCCTGTGGCACTAAATAAGGGATTTAAACTAAACCCAAGGCTCAAGCGGTGCACGCGGTGATCATAGTCGATCATGCTTTCACCATATCCGTAGTAGTACTGTACATGTGCTCGCAAGCTGTTGAAAGCGGGCCAGCTGTAATCAATTTGAGTGCCGATATTGCCTGCGCTGGGGTTGCCGCGTAACTGGCCGCTCACTTCATGGTTATTATTGAGGCGCTTGGCGAGGCGAATGTCGCCGTATCCCATGTAGCGTTCGATGTCAGGGTTGTCGTCGTCCTCCCCGGACTCAGGTATCCGCCAATGGGGAGCCAGGGTGAACGCCCAGTCGCCACGTTGGAAGGTGCTTTCAAGATACACTCGGTTCCAACTACGTGAGAGCGGATCCGAGCGACCATTCGACTGATGGTTAAGGGAGATTCGGTTACGGGTATTTACCCAGCCCAGTACACTCCAGGCATTGTCAAAATCAATAAACACTTCCGGCTCGTAATTGGTTTCCCGAAAGGGTGATGAGGCGTCGGTATTATAAGCCTGCCACCAGCTGCGCTGGGTGTAGCCAAAGTAGACGTCGCCGTAGTTACCGAATACCTGCTCAGCCAGATTAACCTTGGCGCTGAATTGGAATTTCAGTTCCACATCACTCACTTCGCCATCGTCAGAGATATTGCGGAAGCTTTCTCGGTTCTGGTTGGTATTAAAGCTAACCGGAAACAGATAGTTGGTGCGGTGGGTGGTAATTGCAAACGGGTTGCGGCTTGATTCCTGTTCAAGTTCGCGGCGCTCGCTCAAATCCTCCCGGGCAGCTTCTTCAGGCAACTGTTCAAACGGTATGCCTTGCGAGGCTTCTTCGGGATTTTCTATCTGCTGCAACTGTTGATGCAGATCATACAGCTCGGCATTGAGGGCACGGATACGCGCCTCAATCTCTTGTTGAGACTCGGCAACGGCATTCACACTAAACGTTGCAAGGCTCAGCAGAACAATAAATTTCGTCAACGGCAGTTTTCGGGTGACCATCAAGGTGACTCGCAAAATGAAGGAATAGGCAAATGCCAAGCTTGTTTCTATCACGCCGCCTGCGGAAGTCAACACCTCTGATTGCGCTGACCATCAGAACGCCTGACAATAACCTCATTCTCCGTCTCTGCGGAGCATTTGATGTCAGCGAGGCCCTAAGTAACGTGTTGATACGTAACGTGGTGAGATGCGCCTGTAAGTGGAGTATAACCTGTTTGTTCCTACTGCTCGTCATGAGCAGTGCTGCTATTAATCCAGCTCACGCTGCGCTTCAGTCGAATATGCTTGAACGGGTACCCGAACAGGCCGAACTGGCATCAAGGCTTGCTCAGTTAGAAGCCCTTGAGGAGCCCTTGACCGCCCAGCAGGCCAGCGATAAAGAGGCTCTGGAAGCAGCCATCGAAGCTTATGAACGGCTAGCCTCTGTGGAAGAGCGTCTTGCTGCACTAGACACCCGGGTAGAACAAGCCCCTGAAATACTAGCTCGTCTACAGCGCGACTTGAGCGAAGCGGAAGAAGCTTCGCAGCAGCTGACGGTGGCCGACTTGAGCGACCGTCCCCTCGATGAGTTGGAAGCGTTGCAAACCAACGCGGTGGTCGAGCTACAGCAGTTGCAAAGCCAACTGGCGGAAGTGAACTCGCAGCTGTTGGCTGCCCAAACACTCCCAGAGCGGGCCCAGCAGTCTATCGCGGAAACCCTCCAACGTGCGGAGAGTCTACGCCGACAGCACGATGAGCGCGAGGCTTTGCTGGCGGATCGTCAACTTTCTGCCTTGAGCGATGCGCGGCTGATCCAATTACGCCTTGAGCGGGCGCTGGCCGAACGCGAAGTGAGCTTTTATCAGCGCGAACTAAGCGCTAACAGCCGCCTGCGCGAATTAGCCCAGGAGCGTCGCGATGCGCTGATGGTGCAGATCGATTATCAAGAGCAGCAGCTAACGATGCTGCAAGGGGTGATTGATCGGCAGCGTCGGTTAGCCTCTGAACAAGCCATTGCGGATGCCGCCAGGGATAATCCGTTAATCGCTGCGGGGCATCCGGTGGTGGTGCAAGCGCAGCAAACCAATCAGACACTTAGCCTGGAGCTGCTGCGGGCAACTGACCGTGCTAACACGGTGGTGCGGGAAAACATTGAAGCCCAGCGGCAGTTGGAGAACGTGCGTCAGCTACAGCGTAGTCTTAATGAGCAAATTGAGGCTATCCGTGGCAGCCAACTGCTGTCGCGTATTCTGCGCGAACAGCGCAAGTCACTACCTTCTTTGGCGGCCCCACGAAATTTGCAGGACGAAATTGCCGACCTGCGCCTAAAACAGTTTGATTTAGTTCGCCAGCGTGATCAGCTGCGCCAAAGCGAACAATATGCCGCCACGCGGCTGGCTGAGGAGGGCATTGAGGCGACCCCGGGATTGGTCGATTCACTTTCGCAGCTTTATCAATCCCGTCGTGAACTGGTCGAGCAGTTGGAGCAGTCTTACGGCAGTTTATTAAGTGCGGCGATTGAGCTGCAGCTCAACCAGCAGCAGTTGGTATCGACGACTATTGAGTTACGCAAAACCATCGATGAGCAGCTGTTTTGGGTCGCCAACAGCCGGCCATTGGATCTAAATTGGGTACGCCAATTACCGCGCAACCTGCGGCTAGAATGGCAAGAAGGAGAGTGGCGAGCCATTTTGCCCACCCGCTGGCAAGGGTTCTCCTGGGAAGTGCTTAGAGGCGCCCCGCTAGTGGTGTTGAGTCTGGTGCTAATGGGATTGCGTCGCAAAATCAAGGCCCGCTTGGCCACGCTG
This sequence comes from Halomonas sp. FeN2, assembly GCF_020595105.1. Classification (NCBI taxonomy): domain Bacteria; kingdom Pseudomonadati; phylum Pseudomonadota; class Gammaproteobacteria; order Oceanospirillales; family Halomonadaceae; genus Halomonas; species Halomonas sp. FeN2. The sequence continues at coordinate 734,258 of NZ_CP074200.1, read as the reverse complement.
CATTCGCAGATAGGTCGGTTAAAGAGCGATACCCAGCTGCACACACCCAGGGCGGTGCTGCTGAATGCGCTGCTGGCGCTCTCGGGCCCGTTGGCAGTAGCCGGTATTGGCGTTGGGCTGCAGGGGGCGGCTGGCTCCTTGGCTAATAGCGTTGCCCCGGCGCTGCTTCAATTGGCCTTAAGCTGGGCCGTCGTCGCTTGGGGGCGCAGACTACTGGTCGCCGATGGAGTGGCCGAGCGCCACTTTACCTGGTCGCCACAGTACAACGCCCGGTTACGCCAACTGTTAGGCGGGCTAGGCATCGCCTTGGTGCCAGTCATTGCCATTGCGGCGATGTCCGGAGAGATGGAAACGCCGCTAGCGATGCGCCCTGTCGCCTTGGGGCTATTTGCGTTTGGCTTGATGGCGATGAGCTGGTGGTTGGCGCAACTGATACTGGCGCATATTCCCATTTTTGGCGTGCACCTGTTTCGCTTGCTGTTGGGGCTGGCGATGGCCTCGGTGCCGCTGATCCTACTGGGATTAGTGGTCTGGGGTTACGAATACACCGCGTTACGTTTAGTGGGGCGGTTCGCGATTACCCTTTACTTGCTGGGGCTATGGGTCGTGGTAGAAGCCTCTTTGGTAAGAAGTCTTGCGGTAGCCGCACGGCGGCTTGCTTATCGCCGTGCGCTGGCGCGCCGGCGCGCTCAGGTGCAAGAGGGCGCGGAAGGTGGCCTCGAAGTCGTGGAGGAGCCTCCGCTTGATATGGCCCAGATCAATAGCCAGTCGCTGCGGCTTTCCAAGTTGATTGTGTTGATTGGCTTCAGTGCGCTGCTTTATTTGGTCTGGTCAGACTTGCTCTCGGTGCTCGGCTATTTGGACAACGTGTCATTGTGGGAGGCGCAAGAAGGGGATCTGGTCGATAACGCTCTATCGATCTCCGATGTCTTTGCTGCTCTGCTGATTGTCGCTATTACCTTTATTATGGCGGGCAACTTACCCGGTCTGTTGGAAGTGATGGTGCTATCCCGGCTGTCATTGAAACAGGGCAGCGCCTATGCCATTAGCTCGCTGCTCTCCTACACCATTGTGGGTACGGGGATTGTCATGGGGCTTTCGACGCTGGGCGTCTCCTGGGACAAGCTGCAGTGGCTGGTCGCTGCCTTGAGTGTGGGGTTGGGGTTTGGCTTGCAGGAAATTTTTGCCAACTTTATATCCGGTTTAATCATCCTGTTTGAGCGTCCGATTCGCATTGGTGACACCATCACGATTGGCAATTTGCACGGAACCGTCAGCCGTATCCGTATCCGTGCGACCACCGTGACCGATTTCGACCGTAAAGAGATTATTATCCCCAATAAGACCTTTGTGACCGACCAACTGATCAACTGGTCGTTGTCGGATAATATCACCCGCGTTGTGCTCACTTACGGCGTGGCCCACGGCTCCGATATGGCCAAGGTGCATCAGCTATTACGTCAGGTGGCGGATGAAAACCCCCGAGTGCTAGCCGATCCAGAACCGCAGGTTTTCTGTTTAAGCTATGGGCAGCACAGCCTCAATTTTGAGCTGCGTATTTTCGTCAACGATCTGCTTGACCGACTGTTTGCCGCCGATGAAATCAACTGCCGGGTAGATGCGCTGTTTCGCGAAGCGGGCGTACGCGTGGCGTTTGAACAGATGGATGTGTGGCTACACCCTGATCAGGGGGAGGCGGTTAAAGTGCAGTCCGCGAACCAACTGCCCCCTGCATCGACGTAATGCATTTTTAAGCTCTCTTTTTTTAAGGCCCTTTTACTGCATGCAGGAGAAATTCGCGGTTGCCGTCGCCGCCGGTGATCGGGCTCTCCTGCCAGTGTTGAATATTAAGTTCGCAGGCGTTGCAGCTGCGACGAATGTTGGCTTCAACTTCTGCAAAGTGTTTAGCGTCGCGTACCACGCCACGTTTATCCAGGGCGCCGGGGGTTAGCTCAAACTGTGGTTTCACCAGTGAAATTAACTGCCCCCCTGGTGGTAGCAGGGCGGCAATTTCGGGCAGAATCAGCGTTTGGGATATAAACGAAACATCCATAATGGCGCTATTGATGGGGTGGGCAGAAAGCACGCTGGTAAGGGCTTCGCTGCTGGTCATCGAGCGCGCATTTAATCCCTCCAAGCAGGTGACGCGTGGGTCGCCGCGTAGCTCTGCTGCAAGCTGTCCGTGGCCGACCTCGACACCAATCACATGGCGGGCGCCAAAACGCAGCGCGCAGTCGCTGAAGCCGCCGGTTGATTGACCGATATCGAGCACAACAGCGTTGTCAAAACGCAGCTCAAGCGCTGTGAGCACTGCCTCTAATTTTAACCCCGCCCGGGATACATAGCGCTCTTCGGGATCGTCATCTACTTCAAAGCGGGTATCTTCGGGCCATTTTTCAGACGCTTTGGTTAACGGCTTGCCGTTATCGGCAAGTCTTACTCGCCCGTGACGAATAAGCCTTTGGGCGCGGGTACGCGAGTTGGCCAGCTCCTGGCTGACCAACAGTTGATCGAGTCGCATCATAGAGATTAAGAGTGTGTTGTTCAGAGGGCTGCTTACCCCACGTCTGGGGGTGTATTGGGTAGGGATGAGTTGGAGCCTTGATCTGCCTGCAGCTCGGTAGGCGGTAAGCGTGAGGCCCCCCAGCTACGGTGCAGGTAGTGTTTAACATTTTCCACCTCTTCGCTGGTGACGTCGGCTATGTCAACGCGCTCAAGAGGATCGTAATGATAAATATACAGCCGAGATGCAAAGCGATCGAAAGGCAGCGAGGCCTCGCCGAAGCGCTCACCATTGCCTGATGTACTCACAATGACGCCATCGCCCCAATCCTGCCCGCTATCATTGTTGGGATTATAGAAGTAAATCCGCATGACATCAGAGGGGTCGAGGGATGCCCGCAAAATGGTGATTGCGTGCCAGCCGATAAAACGCGCCGCGCTATCAGTGACCGCAATACCCGCTGGCTGAGGGTGAATCAGCGGCTGGTTGCCATTGTAGTAGGGATGATAATAGGCGAAAAAGTGGCGAATAAAGTCGTCCACATCGCTAAGTTGACCGGTGGCAACATCGACATTGATGCGAAAGCCACGGCCCGACCACCAACCGTGAAATTCAGGATTCACCCAGCGGTGAGGGTCACCTTCACGGCCAATGCAGCGCCGTCCCATTTCGGCATAAATTCGATCCAGGTGTGGCACGACAATCAGCGAAACCGGGTCGAGATCGATGGGTAACTGGGTCGCCACACCTGATAGGCTCGCCATGGAGGAAATGGCTTGGCCTTCAAAATGCATAATGATTTCGTCATCTCGGGCTGCCCACGCCACCATTTGCAGCAGATAGTCTGGGTCGTTGTACGCCCACATGGAGAGTGCACGTGCCGACTGGCAGGTAGGATTGTTGCCCTGACCAACGCCTAGCGGTAATCCCAGCATGCAGAGCACGCCTTCAATTAAGCGTGCCCGAGGAGAAACAGTGTCGCCATAGGACAGGGTGAGTCGCGACTGCGCCCACTCGGATAGCGGCAGGTTAAGTTGACGCCACATGGCGGGCGCCACCGGCGGCTGATAGAGAATACCGCGCTCAAGCATCAGCGCCAGGCCGTAAACCGCTTGTGCGGTGGCTGGATAAACGCCGCCCCGAATAAGCGCTTGAACCAGCTCGCGATAGCAGAGTAGACAGTCGCGGCCGGTAGAAGAAAGACCCAGCGCCTCGGAGAGTAAGTGGTCACCTTCTTCGAGTAGGTGACGCAGCAGCACGGCGTGATACGGTGATACCAAGCCGGTATCGTGCATTGCCCGGGCGAAGCCGGTAGATTCAGCCTGCAGGGCCGCCTGATCCATATGCTCTAACCGATCGCGATAAATATCCACGCCAGGATCTTCGCGGCAGGCCTGAGTGGGGCCGTAAAGCGAGCTGACCAGCCGGTCGGCGCCTTGGCCACTAGCGCCAAGATCAATCTCTGGATTGGCCTGACATAGGGCAATTTGGGTGATCATCTGTTTGATCGAGTCAACCTGAATAGGGCGCTGTTTTAAAATGCGCCAAATCTCATCAATCAGGCGATCAACGATATGCTCATAGCCGATTCGTTCAGCTAAATGCTGAAAAAGCTGGCGTGGGATAGTCGCCAGTCGCCCTTGGGTTTCCCGCTCCGCCTCGCTGGGTGGCAAGAACAGCAGCCATAAATTAATCGCCATTACCTGAGTAAGGTAGTGGTGTGCATGCTCTGAAGAAACCAACGGGTGTTCAAAATTGCCTTTAGCGACAGCAAGCAGTCGAAGCTCGCTCAATGCCTCAATGACGACCACATTGGCATCCGCGCTTTTCAGCGAGAAGGTCGTCAGGGTCGGTACCAAATATTGGGGTGTTTCCCAATCGGAGCCCAAAAACACACCAGAGTCCTCAAACGCTTGCGCGCGGGACTCCAGTGCGTCACACCCGCCATCCTGAAGCAATACTCGCCGCGCAGTGTCCATCACGCGCGGCAATTTGGCGGGTTTCGAGAAGGCGGGCGCCTGGTTCAGCAGGCGCACTGCGTCATCAAATTGGCTCAATAATCCATCGAGCTTGCTATCTTCTTGAGAAGACGTAACTTGATTTGTCTCCACGGTGACTCCTTATCCCAGCATTAGCGGGGATTATACATAGAAGTCGAGGTCTTCTTGGCGTTTTAATAGATCGCGAATAGTATGCGCGTCTTCGCCTTTAAAGTAGACCAGACCCCAATGAGTACCAAACGCGGTGCGTTTAGTAACGGTTTCTTCTACTGGTGAGGTTAGCTCATGAGACTCAAAGTAGGGGTGATCTTCAGTCTCTTCGGGAATTTCCAAGCGGCTGACCACACGGCGGCGTGGGTAAACGCCAAAGCAGCCGGCAAAGCCATCGGCATCGACCACTTCTTTCGGGAAAAACGTGGCCACTTCTTCTTTCGTGGCTTTCGGATCGAATACCAGCATGGAAGCCTGGTAAGCATTGAAGCCGTAAACACGCTCTAGCAGTTCGAATACCTTGAAGCCGGGCGGACGGTAGGCCACTTCGCCAAAGTACATTTCACCATCGCTGGTAACGAAGTATTCTGGGTGGATCAAACCAAACTCAATATCGAACGCTTTAATCAGCTTCTCGATCTGTTGGGTGATCTGTTCACGGTAAATCTCGAGCTCAGGCGACGCGGGGACAAACACCGAGTAACCTAGCGTCACGTATTCAGAGATGTTCAAGAAGGCGATTTTGCCATCATGAATCCACGCTTCCACGGCAAATTCCCAGCCATCCAGGTGCGACTCCATCAACACCGGGAACTCTTCATCCGGGATGGTATCGACTTCATCTGGGGTGCGAATGACGCGGTGACCAAGGCAGCCTGCTTTATCAAACGCCTTCAGGTGAATCGGGTCGTTGGGGTCGCCGTCCAGCTTGAGCAGCGTCTGGTTAACGCGCTTGAGAAAGCGCACGACATCTTGTTTGTCGTGGGCTTCTTCAAAAATACCCACGCGGATGCCGCCTAGTTGGGCACGACGCTTCATTAACGCTTTATCGCGCAACAACAGCGACTGACCGTAAAGGCGCGGGTTATCCAGTAGCACAGAGTTGATAGCGCCAGCCCACTCAACGGTCTCTTCGTAAAGCGGAATGGCGACATCGACGCCTTTCTCTTTAAGCGTCTCGGCAATTTCCATTGAGCGATCATTGAGTCGCTCGAAATTCCAAGGCACGTAGGGAATGTCGTGTTTTTGGCAATACTCTTCCGCCCAGTCAGGTGCAACGACAATGTAGCGACGGTCAAAATTTTCGGCCGCTTCAATTGCATTGAGACTCCAGCCTAATAGAGCGATATAGCCTTTATTGGGATCCTTCTGCATGTTGATGACTCCTACTTGGTGAACGAACATAATTGCCAAATCACGCTCACTACCATACACGAGGGGGGCATGCGCGGCTAATGAGCGCATTTTCCTTTGCATTAGCGTATCACTGGCTTGAGGGTATAGCGTAAAGGCGTAACTGCGGGAATATGGTAAGCTAGGCGGTTCAACTTAATGTACGAATGGCAAGAGGATTAGGCCAAGATGGCGGCCAAGCCGATCTACCGTGTGGTGGTTCACCAGCAGGGTGAAATTTGGGATTTATACGTCCGAGAGATCTTTCAAAGCGAACTCTGGGGCTTTATTGAAGTCGAGGAGTTTGTCTTTGACGATGCTTCACGGGTAGTGGTTGACCCTGCGACTGAAAAATTGCAACGAACCTTCGATGGCGTCAAGCGTAGCTACCTGCCGTTAAATGCTATTGTGCGCATTGATGAAGTAGAGCGCGAGGGGCCATTGAAGGCGGTCAAAACCGATGCCCGGGTAGCGGAGTTCCCCCGTCCCTTTCCGTTGCCCCCGCGCGGAGAAGGGTAAGCGTATGAGACAAGCGCCCCGCTAAGTTAAGCGATAAGCGCTGTTGGCTTCGTCCGCCTTGCAGCGTTTTTAATCAGGACATGATGTCATGCTAGTAAACAGAACTCGTTATCGAAATTACGCCGCTGCGGCTGGCCTTTTACTCAGTTTTACCAGCTTCAATGCCACTGCTCAGTCTGCCAACCAAGCATGGGTGACCGATGAGCTGAGCACCTATGTGCGCAGCGGCCCCACCGATGGTTACCGTATCATTGGGACGCTCAACGCAGGTGAGCAGGTAGAGGTATTGGAAACCAGCGGTGATTACACCCGTGTGCGCAACAATGATGGCAATGCGGTCTGGGTGTTGAGCAATGAGCTACAGCAAACGCCGAGCGCGGTTGAGCAGCTACCTGCGTTAGAAGCCCAGGTCGAGGAGCTAACCGCCGAGCTCGAGGGGATCAATGAAACCTGGGAGCAGCGTACTGCCTCAATGACAGAGACTCTAGAGGTTCGCGAACGTCGCATTGCCGAGCTTGAAGCCAGCAACCAAGAGCTGGATGCTCAAGCAGAGCAGTCTCGTCGGCAAGTGAGGGCGCTCCAGGCGCGCCTGGAGACCCAAGAAGAAGACCTTCTGATGCGCTACTTCATGTACGGCGGCGGTGTGGCTGGCGCGGGTTTATTGGTGGGGCTGATTGTGCCTCACCTCCCACGTCGGCGTAAAAAGCGTGACCGTTGGTTCTAAAGGCGCGATAAGCCCTCTCTCCGGATAGTGCAATCGATTTCAAGGTGGCCAAAATGAGCGATCAATGGCGCAAGCGCTGGCAAGAAGGGCGTATTGGCTTTCACTTGCAGCAGGCGCACCCGGCATTGCTGCGCCATTGGGAGTCGCTCGGTGTTGCTCATCGCACCAAGGTACTGGTGCCGCTGTGCGGAAAAAGCCTTGATATGCGCTGGTTGGCGGATGAAGGACACCCGGTTCTGGGTATAGAGTTTGCCCCCGAGGCCATTGAGCAGTTTTTGGCTCAGCGCAGCACATCGGTATCCCGCTATCGTCAGGCAGGGTTTACGATTTCGCGCCAAGGTAGCGTGGAATTGTGGTGCGGGGACTTTTTTCACCTGCATATTCAGCAGGCCGCCGAGATTGGCGCGTTTTATGATCGCGCCTCGCTTATAGCGCTGCCACCAGCCACTCGGCAGCGCTATGCGTTTCACCTAGCACAGTTGGTACCGCCCGGCGCCAAGGGCCTGCTGATTAGTTTATCGCATACCGATGGCAGTGCTGGGCCGCCGTATAGTGTGCCCAAAAGCGAGATCGAAAGCCTGTTCACCCCCAACTTCACGCTAACGTTTCTGGAGGAGGGTAGCCCGGATGAGCGTGGCCGAACGGAGAGCGTATGGGCGCTGGAACGACGCGGGCCGCGCCTCTAGAGGTAAAGAGGCGCAGCCCGTGACAAATCTGTTTCAGTGGGGTCTCTCAGCGCGCGAGTAAACGGCCCAGCTCTGGGTCGCTAAAGGCGCGGTTCATGCCATCGCTAAGTAAGTCGCTGAGCATGCGTGCATTGCTGTCGGCATCAGGCTTAAGGGCATAGCCCTGGGTACGGCGCGAGGTGTAAGTGCCGGTATAAGTAGTGCCCTTATTTTGCGCGATAGCGCGGAAAACACCTTCAAGACGCGCTTCATCTACCAGTGGCTGGCCGCTGTCGCCACGGGCGTAGTTCAGACTGGCAAGTTCCAGCGTCAAGCTCGGGCGGCCCTCGGCCTGCTCGGTGGTGGGGCTAAAGCCCATATCCCGCACGGCACGCTCAGCTTCTTGCTGTAAGCGTGGAATCAGCTCGTGGCTGCTCACGGTAATATGCGCCGTCGACATATCGCCGCCAGCTCGGTTGCCAATAATATCGCTTTCGCGGCCATCCTGGGCAATCACAGTCACCTGTTGGCCTGAGCCAACTTGCGGCACCTGCGCGCTGCGTTCAGGGCTAAGCTGTAAGTATTGGGGGCTGGCGCAACCAGCAAGCCATGCACTGGCCAGCAGCACACCTGAAATCCGTAAAAAGTGACGCCGAAGCATGGTCTTCCTCCGCTATGGCTAAAACGCCAGTATAACGCGGGTAGCGCCTTGGCGGTATGTTCTGGCGATGTGGCTTTGCTCAGTCACTTCCCACATCACACTGCACATTGCCTTTGCGCACCGCTGTGGCTGCGTAAAAATTGACGCAACCTAGTTCGCTAGATTGCTTTTTTTGAATCGGGCCCCACGATTAACCAAACAGAAAGTAGAACGACCAAAGAGCCAAGCAAGAATCCGCTGGATAGCGTTTCATCAAGGACTAGAAAGCCCCATAGCACCGCGAAGGGTGGCACCAAGAAGGTAACGGTGAGCGACCGTAACGGCCCAATGTCAGCGATCAATCTAAAATAAAGGATATAAGCGAGGGAGGTGCATAAAAAGCCGACTGCGAGCAGGCTGAACCACACATCACCTTGAAGCCAATCAATGCTGGGGCCAGTTGAGATGTTCCAAAGTAAAAAGGGGCTGAGAAAAGCGGTAGCGCCTATTTGACTGCCAAACGCAACCAACGTTGAATCCAGGCCGCCCTGTTGGGTTATCCATTTTCGGGTAAGAAAGCCAGCAAAGCCGTAACCAACAGTGGCTATTATACAGGCCGCAACACCTATATAGATGTTGCCAACAATATTTGAATCACCCACGGTGGTAATAACCGTAATGCCGATAATACCTAGCGTTACGCCCAGCCATTTTTTTATAGTTAAACTCTCGCTAAAGATAAAAAAGCCAATCATGGCCCCTGTTAAAGGGGTCGTCGCATTTAAAATCGCTGAATAGCCAGCAGGTAGTAATGTTGCAGCTATGCTGTACATAAGGAATGGGATACCTGAGTTGATGGCACCCAAAATCAAAATCTTGCCTAACTTGCCTCTGAACGCGAGGCTTTTACGTATGATCGCGATGATAATAGCCAAGCCAATAAGGCCAAAAAAGACTCTAAAAAATGCCGTGTTGATCGGGCCTATCGCCGGTGAGGCGATTCTCATAAAAAGAAAGCTTGCTCCCCAGATAGCGGCTAGCGACAGTAGTCGTATATAGTCTATTGCTCTCATTTTATACCCCTTTTCAAAGCTTGCTCTTAGCCTTGAGCCGCTAATTGATGGTTGATTTTTTTTAGCTTTTTACCGGAAGTTGTCAGGGGGGGCTTGGTTTTTTGCCCCATGGCAATGCAGTATTGGCTTTTTATAGCGACGAAAAAACCCGTTTCTTGCTTTGTTGCATGTTTTTAAACCGGAATGTGCAGGCTTATGGTTTGATGCGTCGGGGTTGGCTTTGTGCCACGGGCGGCGGGTACTGCCTTCTACGGCTTCGCACATTAGAGGGGTTAAAATGGATCTATTTGAAAACGACGATATGAAGTTGATTAATCTGCTTCCTCGGGATGGTGAGGCCTACTACTACGGCAAAGTCATGGATACCGTTACCGCCGATATGTATTTGGATAAGTGTCTAAGCGAACTAAGCTGGGAGCATGATCGTGCATTTATTTACGGCAAAGAGATCGTTACAAAGAGGAAAATAGCCTGGTATGCGGACAAGCCGGTTTCTTACACGTACTCAGGATATACAAAGATCGCGTTAGTATGGCCTGATTGTTTAAGAGAGATTAAGCAGGTGCTGGAGAGCCACTGCGGGGAGGTGTTTAATTCGTGCCTGGGTAATTTTTATAGCTCAGGGGATGAGGGCATGAGCTGGCACAGTGACGCCGAAAAAGACCTTGTTGAGAATGGCGCGATTGGGGCGTTGAGCCTAGGCGGCGAGAGGAAATTTTCGTTTAAACATCGAAAAACAGGGGAGAGTGTGTCGCTTACGTTAGAACACGGCAGTCTGTTAATTATGCAAGGTAATACACAGCAAAACTGGCTACATAGCCTGCCTAAAACCAAGAAAGATGTTGAACCGCGGGTGAGCCTAACGTTTAGGCAAATGCGCTAGTCATTGGCTTTGGCAGGATTGTTATCAGGCTCAAGGCTATTGTGGGAGGGCGCTTTAGCGCGCGAAGGGTGTTGAAAACACCCCCAAGCTGGCAGCCCCAACATTCACGAGCTGAAGCTCCCCCCCACAGTTGTCGCGATTAGGTTGAAAGCTTGAGTGGTCGCGAGCTAAATCAGTTGCCCACGAGGGGCAACTGCCGTTGCATTAAGCCACGCGGCTTTGCTCCGTCGCTTTCGACTCAGCTTTGGGGAAGCGTCGCCAGTGGCGTGGATGGGCGAATAAGCGTTGCCCGCGGCGAAGCGCCAAGTGCTCAAAATCAGTGTGGCGCACGGTAGCCAGCCAAGGCTGGGCGAGCCAATCCGCCTCTAGCTCCACGCGCACCTCGGCACCCACCGGCGAGATCGCCGTGATGGTCACCGGTAGATGGCTCTCAGAGGTGGGTTGTTCGGTTAGCCGCACTTCATGGGGGCGTAGCAGCAGCTCTTCATGGCCATCGGGTAGATCCACGTGCCAGTATGCGTCGCCACAGGTGAGTACGCCGTTGGTCACTTTGCCTTCCAGATGATTCACATCGCCTAGAAACTCAAACACAAAGCGGTTTTTGGGTTCCCGGTAGAGTTCATCGGGAGTATCAATTTGCTCTATACGGCCGTTGCTCATGACTACGACGCGGTCAGAAAGCTCCAGCGCTTCTTCCTGATCGTGGGTGACAAAAACGCTGGTGAAATTGAGTTCATCGTGAAGATGACGCAGCCAGCGGCGTAGCTCTTGGCGCACTTTGGCGTCCAGAGCGCCAAAAGGCTCGTCCAATAACAGTACTTCCGGCTCCACTGCCAAGGCGCGGGCCAGGGACACACGCTGCTGCTGGCCACCGGAAAGTTGGGCAGGGTAGCGATTGGCAAGATGCTCCAGCTTGACCATTTCAAGCAGCCTAAACACCCGGGCGCGAATCTCTCCACTGCTCGGGCGGCGTTTACGCGACAGCACGGTCAGTCCAAAAGCCACATTGTCGTAGACGCTCATATGGCGAAATAGCGCGTAGTGCTGGAATACAAAGCCGATCCGCCGGTCACGCACATGGACATTGGTCACGTCGCGGTCGCCAAACAGAATTTTGCTGGGCTGTGCGTTGCGGTCGGCATTTTCCAAGCCAGCAATAATCCGCAGCAGCGTGGTTTTACCTGAGCCTGAGGGGCCAAGCAGGCCGACCAGCTCGCCTTCGTGAATATCCAGGTTGATCGGCTCTAACGCCTGGGTGGTGCCGAAGTGCTTAGCGATGTTGTGTAAGTGAATGCTCATGCAAATGCCTCCCGGCGCGCTGCGCGCCATTCCAGCCCGGCCTTGGCGGCGAGCGTCAGTAGGGCAATAAAGGCGAGTAGGGCCGCGCAGGCAAACGCCCCCACGGCATTATAATCCTGATACAGCTGCTCAAGGTGCAGGGGTAGCGTATTGGTTTTACCGCGAATAGCGCCGGAGACCACCGAGACAGCGCCAAATTCCCCCACGGCGCGGGCGTTAGTCAGAATGACGCCATAAAGCAGCGCCCAGCGGATGTTGGGCAGCGTAACGCGACGGAAGGTCGTCCAGCCGGAAGCACCCAGGGTCACCGCCGCCTCCTCTTCACGAGAGCCTTGGGCCTGCATCAACGGGATCAGTTCCCGGGCGACAAAAGGGCAGGTAACAAAAATGGTCACCATGAGAATGCCCGGCCAAGAAAACATCAGCTGAATATCATAGCCGTCCAGCCAAGTGCCGATCCAACCGTTGCGGCCATACAGCAGCAGGTAAATCAGACCCGCGACAACGGGGGAGACCGCAAAGGGAATATCGATCAACGTTTGCAGAATACGCCGCCCAGGAAAGCTAAACCGCGTGACCAGCCACGCCAGGGCAACGCCAAATACCAGGCACACGGGAATGGTCAACAGCGCAATCACCAGCGTCAGACCAATCGCGTGCAGGGTGAAGGTATTACTGACGTTCGACCAGAACACCATTACGCCCTGGGAGAATGCCTGAGCAAAAATGGCCACCAGCGGCAGCAGTAGAAACAGTGCTGACAGCACCAGGGCGGCGCCTATCAGCAGGCGCCGGATAAGCGGTGCATCACCAATTCGACGCATTACCCCTTACCTCCATGCAGGCGGCGCACAAAGCGTCCCTGCCAAATATTAATCGCCAGTAGCAGCGCCAGGGAGACAAACAATACCACCGATGCAATCGCTGAAGCCCCCGCATAGTCATACTCTTGCAGCTTAACGAAAATCATCAGTGCGGTGATCTCCGTTTCATAAGGCATGTTGCCGGCGATAAAAATGATCGCTCCGAACTCGCCCAGCGAACGCACAAACGCCAGCCCGGTTCCAGTCACCAAGGCGGGCCAGATATGCGGCAAGATCACGCGGCGAAAGGCCACACCGTCGGTAGCACCCAACGACATAGCGGCTTCATCGACTTCCACTGGCATATCTTCCAGTACCGGCTGCACCGTGCGCACTACAAACGGGATGCTGGTAAAGGCCATGGCCAGGGCGATGCCCACCCAGGTGTAAGCGACTTGAAACCCTAGCGGCTCCAGCAATCCACCCATCCAGCCGCTGCTGGCGTAAAGGGTTGCCAGCGTAATGCCTGCCACCGCGGTGGGGAGCGCAAAGGGTAGATCCATTAAGGCATCCAGTAAGCGCTTGCCAGGAAAGTCGTAGCGAACTAACACCCACGCCAGCAATAAGCCAAATATGGCGTTGATAATCGCCGCAACGGCTGCCGCGCCAATGGTGACCATATAGCTGGCGACCACGCGCCCTTCGGTAATGATCGCCCAGTACTCGGCAAAACTAAGCTCCGCTAACTGACCGAACAGGCCCGTAATAGGGAGCAGCAGCACCAGCGAGATAAACAGCACGCTGATACCCATAGAAAGGCCAAAACCCGGCAGCACGCGTGTGCTGCCGGTTCGCCAGGTGGCAAGTTGACTCATAGTTCAGGCTGGCTCATAAATGAATATTAGCGGCGCTGTAGCTGGTCGAGAAGGGCGCCACCTTCGAAGTGGGTCTCCATTGCCTCATCCCAGCTACCGAATACGTCGTCTACTTCGAGCAGTTCGGTCTCTGGGAACTGATCAGCGAACTCCTCTACCACCGTTTCGTTATGCACCCGGTAGTTAAAGCCCGCGAGCAGGCGCTGAGTCTCTTCCGTGTAGAGGTACTCAAGATAGCTTTGGGCCAAGTCGCTGTTACCATTTCGCTCAGCGTTTTCGCCGACCACTGCAACAGGGAACTCGGCCAGGATGCTAACGGGCGGCACGATGACTTCGTAGTCGTCGCTGCCGTATTCCTTGCGAATGTTGTTGACTTCAGACTCGAAACTGATCAGCACATCGCCAATTTCACGTTCGATAAAGCTGGTGGTTGCACCACGACCGCCGGTATCGAACACCGCCACATTGGCGAGGAAAGTGCGCATGAACTCTTCGATTTGCTCTTCATCGCCATCGAACTCGTTCTCGGCAAAGCCCCAGGCAGCTAGATAGGTGTATCTGCCATTACCCGAGGTTTTCGGGTTGGGGAAGACCACTTCTACATCTTCTTGGACTAGATCGTCCCAGCTTTCGATGCCTTTGGGGTTGCCTTTGCGTACCAAGAAGGCAGTGGTGGAGTAGTAGGGGGAGGCATTGTTCTCAAACGCATCCTGCCAATCTTCGGCTACCAGCCCTGCATCGGCGAGTACCTGTACGTCGGTGACCTGGTTAAAGGTCACCACATCGGCACGTAGACCCTGAAGGATGGCGCGGGCTTGTGCGGAAGAGCCGCCGTGAGACTGACTAATGGCAATCTCTTCACCGTGCTCTTCCTGCCACCAGGCTTGAAACTCGGGATTGATCGCAGCAAACAGCTCGCGAGCGATATCGTAAGAGGAGTTAAGTAGCTCCCGCTCTTGGGCGGCGGCGGTTCCACTTACCGTAACGCCTAACGCAATGGCAATCAGGCTGCGGCGGAAAATTGTTGGCAGTGCCATAGAGAAACTCCTTAAAAACAGTAGGCGCTTAGTGTCGCAATATTGGCAAGATTAAATCTATCAATGTGGAATTACAATCATGTTTTATATTCTATTTAAGAATATATGTGTGATGCCATGCAAAGAGCTGATACGTGGTTCTGCTAAGCGGCTCTGCTAAGATAGCGGCCTGGCTTTGCTCTCTTGCCTGCACACTCGCAGGTATATCGAGTGACTACCCTTCGTCTACTGATTGATAAGCAGGAATGGAATATGACCGCTGCGCAGGATTTCTTGATTGCCCCCTCTATTTTATCGGCTGACTTTGCCAGGCTGGGTGAGGAGGTGGATAACGTGCTGTCTGCAGGCGCGGATGTGGTGCACTTCGACGTCATGGATAATCACTATGTGCCCAACCTGACCATTGGCCCCATGGTGTGCAAAGCGCTGCGTAAACACGGGGTGACTGCGCCTATTGATGTGCATCTGATGGTGAAACCGGTGGATCGCATGATCAGCGATTTTATCGAGGCGGGCGCCAGCTATATTACCTTTCATCCGGAAGCGTCTGAGCATGTCGACCGCTCGCTGCAGCTAATTCGTGACGGCGGCTGTAAAGCCGGCCTGGTGTTTAATCCGGCTACACCGCTCTCCTATCTCGACTATGTGATGGATAAAGTCGATATGGTGCTGCTGATGAGCGTCAATCCAGGTTTTGGTGGGCAATCCTTTATTCCCGGTACGCTGGACAAGCTGCGTGAAGCGCGGGCGCGTATTGATGCGTCAGGACGGCCTATTCGCTTGGAAATCGACGGTGGTGTGAAAGTGGATAACATCGCCGAGATCGCCGCAGCGGGCGCTGATACCTTTGTGGCAGGTTCCGCCATTTTCAGCGCCCACGAAGCCAGCGACCCGCACGGCTATGACACGGTAATCAAACAGCTGCGTGCGGCGCTGGCCAAGTAATATACAAGGGTCGTTTAGTGCAATTTCATGCGCGGCTTTAAGTAACGATTAAGCTTATCGACCAGCCACGCTAGCCCCGTCTTCGGCGCCCCATGAATAGAGAGCTGGTGCATACGGTAGAGCGATGCATAGGCTTGGCGAGCCAGCCAGCCCTCTAAAAACAGGCCGCGGGAGGCGGAGCTGCGCATCAAATTACCTACCGCATCGTAGCGGGCCAGCGATACCAGTGAGCCGTGATCGCGGTAGCGGAAGTCGGCTAGCGGTTTGCCTTCCAGTTTATTGACCAGGTTTTTGGCGAGCAGCTTAGCCTGCTGGTGTGCAGCCTGGGCGCGCGGCGGAACGGTGCTATCTTCTCCCATTGGGCAACTGGCGCAGTCGCCTAGGGCAAAAATCTTCTCATCATCGACGCTTTGTAGGGTGCTTTTTACTTCAATTTGGTTTTTCTTATTCGTTGTCAGGCCTAGCTCCGCCAAAAACGGCGGCGCTTTGATACCCGCTGCCCACACGTTGATATCGGTTTTAATCACCTCATCGTCACCGGTGAGCAACTGATACGCCTGAGCTTCTTTAACGGCGGTATCAGTGTGGACAGTCACCCCCATGCTCTCAAGCTCTGTTTTAACCGTTTGACTAACCCGCTCGGAGAGCCCCGGCAGCAAGCGGGGTGCCGCCTCTAATAGATGGACACTGATTTGCTGGTTATCTAATGCCGTCACTCCATAGGCATTGAGCATGCGCGAAGCGTCAAACAATTCCGCCGCCAGCTCTACTCCTGTCGCACCACCGCCGACGATGCCAATGGTCAACTGAGTATGCTGACGTAGATTGGGGTCGGTATAGCGCAGAAAGGTGTTGATCATATCGCGCTGGAACGCCTTGGCCTGCTCGGGCGAATCAATGAAGTGGCAGTGCTCCGCTACGCCGGGCGTGCCGAAATCGTTGGAAACGCTGCCTATTGCCATGACCAGATAGTCGTAGGCAAGCTCGCGGGCGGGTAGCACCTCTTGCCCATCTTCATCATGAATCGGTGCTAATTGCAGCGTCTGCTGCTCACGATCTACGCCGGTGAGCGAGCCACGCTGATAGCGGTAGAAGTGGGCCGATGAGTGTCCACGAAGATCCACCTCGTCCATGCTGGAGTTCAGCACGCCGGTGGCCAGTTCGTGGAGCAGCGGCTTCCACACGTGAGTGGTATTGCGATCCAGCAGCACAATTTCTGCGCGTTTGCGCTTACCCAAGGTACGGCCTAATCGTGTGGCAAGG
This sequence comes from Halomonas sp. FeN2, assembly GCF_020595105.1. Lineage (NCBI taxonomy): Bacteria > Pseudomonadati > Pseudomonadota > Gammaproteobacteria > Oceanospirillales > Halomonadaceae > Halomonas > Halomonas sp. FeN2. The sequence continues at coordinate 717,646 of NZ_CP074200.1, read as the reverse complement.
GCTAAACCGCCAGCGCCAGCGCCGACAATCACGATTCTGGGAGTGGGCATATCACTACCTCCTTAACTAAATTAGCCCCAGCATAGAAGGTTCTTACGCTGCTGACTAATGCGAAAGTTTGCTTTAAGCAGGTAAGATGGTTTTCTAATGGAAATGAGGCAGAGAGCATTGAAAGTGCATCCCATAAACTATTCAGAGTTACACACAATACTACAGGGTAAACGGCTGATTGCGTTCGACTTGGATGGCACGCTGATTGATTCAGTGCCCGACCTTGCCGTCGCAGTGGCGCGCACGTTAGACGAGCTGGGGTTGCCTGAACCGAGCGAAGCAGAGGTACGGGATTGGGTAGGCAACGGCGCGCCGGTATTAGTAGAACGAGCTCTGACCTGGGCGTTGCAAGCCCCGCCAGAACCTAGCCTGCAACAGCGCGCCTATGATGTGTTTATGGTGCACTACGGCGCTGCACCCAATACCCTGACAACACTCTACCCTGGCGTAAAGCAAGCCCTAGAGGCGCTGCATCAACAAGGTCTGACACTGGTGCTGATCACCAACAAGCCCGAGAGTTTTATTGAGCCGCTGTTAAAGCACTTCGAGCTGCTTGACTATTTTACGCTATGGATTGGCGGTGATTCGCTGGCCGAAAAGAAGCCCCATCCATTGCCGCTGCTTCACGCTGCGCACCATTGCCAAATACCGCCAGCTGAGTGTGTGATGGTCGGCGATTCACGTCACGATATGGCTGCCGGTAAGGCGGCGGGCTTTACTACCCTGGCGCTGCCCTATGGTTACAACCATGGGGAGCCAATAGAGAACAGTCACCCCGATCTAGTGCTCAGTTCTTTAACTGAGCTGCTGTTGAACGCACCTTGGGCGACAAAGGTGGTGGGCTAGGCTTGGCCGGTCGCTTACTCAGCCGTGGCCCCCCCTAGCGCGGTATGCATCACTTCAGCGTTATGGTGCAGCATGTCCGCGTAGTTAGCCGCGGGGCCACTTTCACCGCTCAGCGAGTCGACATACAGTGGGCCAGCCAGAGGTAGTGAGGCTTCCCGAGACAGGGCATCCATATGAATACTGGGCGTGGTACTTTCAAAAAACAGCGCCGGTGGGCGTGGACGATTATTAGCAAGATATTCGCTCATTTTAGCCATTGCCTGGGCGCTGCCCTGGGTCTCATGGTTAACCCCCCAGACGCCATGCGCTTCAAATGCGTAAGCGCGGGCGAAATAGCCAAAGCCTGCTTCGCTGGTCACCAAGGTGCGGTTCGTTTGTGGAATTCCTTCCAGGCGCTCTTTCACCGCTAGGCTAAGATTATTCAGCGCCTTGCGTGCCTCTTCAGCACGGCTATAAAACGCTTCGGCCTGGTCGGGTAGGTGAGCTGCCAAGGTCTCGGCAATGACATCAATGTAGGCCGCGGCACCCTCTGGATCCATCCACATGTGTGGGTCTAGCGCCCCTTTATGCTGCCCGGTCGAAATGATCAGCGGTGTATAGTCGGCCTCTCTAGCCACTTCCACTAGTGTTAGCTGATCGTCAGACATCGCTTCAACATGACGTATCCAGGGCTCTAGCCCAAGCCCGTTATAAAACACGATATGGGTCTCTTCTAACGCCAGCACATTGGGTGGCGTTAACTCCCAGCGGTGAACATCTTCCCCCCGCGGTACAATGACATTAACGCTGACTGTGTCGCCCGCCACCCGTTTGACCAGCTCCTCCATGACTGAAAAGGAAGCAATAACGCGCAGTGTTGTATTGGCATACGCTGGCGCATAGCTTATCAGCGCGACGAATAAGAGCGCACATACCCAGGTAACCCACTTTGACATCCCACGCTCCTAACTGGTTAAAAAGGCTATCTAAAAAGACGGCAGATAATAAAGACTGCGGTGGCTGGTTGCCAGTTCCGATACAGCGGCAGGCCGAAACAAGTATTGCTCAAGGCAGAATACTCTCAAGTAGAAAGGGCCACTATGCTGAAAAGAGCCTGTATTTCACTCCTAAACATAGCGTTCCTTATGACCGTCCGAATGGTTTCTTCTTTTCCGCATCGACTTGGTCATCCAAAGCTGTGATCTATTGCCCGGAGTGCTGGTAGTCGAAAGGGGGGCAGGTTGACACTTAACCCCTGCAAGGAAGTGCTCGGTTGCGTTATCATCACTCCATTAACAGATCTAATCTGTGGTCGAAATGACGCAATGGAGCAAATGGGGCAATGGCGCAAGCTCAGTCGGTGCACAAACAGCCATCACAGCAACAGGCAGCGCCGAAAGTGGTGATGATAGATAATTACGACAGCTTCACGTTCAACATTGTCCAGTACCTGGGTGAGCTGGGTGCGCAGGTGATCACTCACCTCAATGATGATATCACCATTGAGCAAATCGAAGAGCTGGAGCCGTCGCACCTGGTGGTATCGCCAGGGCCCTGCACGCCCAACGAGGCTGGGATCTCCATGGCCGCGATTAAACACTTTGCAGGCAGGCTGCCTATCTTAGGCGTCTGCCTGGGGCATCAGGCGATTGGTCAGGTGTATGGTGGCAAGGTCGTGCGCGCGCCGCAGGTGATGCACGGCAAAACCTCAGCCGTGCTTCACGCTAACCAAGGCGTGTTTGAAGGGCTGGATAACCCGGTTGAGGTTACCCGCTATCACTCCCTGGTGGTCGATAAAGCGAGCCTGCCCGACTGTTTGCAAGTGACTGCCTGGACAGGCGATGACGATGTAACCCCCGGTTTAGTTATGGGGTTTCGTCACCGCGAACTGGATATAGAAGGGGTGCAGTTTCACCCCGAGTCAATTCTTACCCGCCAAGGCCACGAGCTGTTGGCCAACTTTTTAAAACGCGGCTAATGGCCGGTTTCACACGCTTTTAGGGGCCCCTCTGCTCATGCAAATGCGAGATGCGATTAATGCGGTGATGCGCCGCGAAGACCTCACTTTCGATGCCATGCACGCTTTAATGCGTCAGATCATGACCGGCGATGCAAGCGATGCGCAAATTGGCGGCCTGCTGGTAGGCCTCGCCATGAAAGGCGAAAGCGCCGCGGAAATTAGCGCCGCTGCCCAGGTAATGCGTGAGTTGATGAAGCGCGTTGAGCTGAGTGCTGAAAACGTTGTGGATATTGTCGGCACCGGTGGCGATGGTGCCAACCTGTTTAACGTTTCCACCGCCGCCAGTTTTGTCGCCGCGGCCGCCGGAGCCCATGTAGCCAAACACGGTAATCGCAGCGTTTCGTCGTCGTCGGGCAGTGCGGATCTGTTCGATGTGGCGGGTATCTACCTGGATCTCAAGCCTGATCAGGTAGCGCGCTGTATTGAGCAGGTGGGCGTAGGCTTTATGTTTGCACCCAACCACCACCCGGCCATGCGCTATGCCATTGGCCCGCGCCGGGAAATGGGCGTGCGCACGCTGTTTAATATTTTGGGCCCGCTGACCAACCCTGCTGGCGCACCGAACCAGGTGCTGGGTGTTTACGCCCCAGAATTAGTGCCATTAATGGCGGAAGTGCTGAAAACCCTGGGCAGCCGCCACGTGATGGTCGTCCACTCAGAGGACGGCCTGGATGAAATCTCCCTGGCTAGCCCCACCCTGGTCGCTGAGCTAAAAGAGGGTGAGATTACCCAGTACACCATTACGCCTGAAGAACTGGGCATTGAGCGCCAGAGCCTGGCAACGCTGAAAGCCGCCAGTGCCGAAGACAGCCTGCGATTGGTCAAGGCCGCGCTTTCCGGTGAGGGTGCCGCTGCCGATATGGTCGCACTAAACGCTGGGGCCGCGCTCTACTGTTCGGGGGTTGCGGATACCTTAAAAGAGGGGGTGATGGTAGCTCAGGACGCGCAGGCCTCTCAGCTGCCGCTCGAAAAACTCAAAGAGCTTTCGCACTTCACCAGCGTTTTTAAGCAGTAGGTGCTTAAACAAGATAAGCTTTAAAAAAAGAGACCACCATGACTCAACAGGCAACGCCGACTATTTTAACGCGCATTCTTGCTCGCAAAGACCAAGAAGTGGCTGAGCGCCGTCAGGCCGTTTCAGAGACGGATCTGCTGGCCCTCGGGGAGCAGCAGAGCGCCCCACGTGGCTTTATTGAGGCGCTTAATACGCGCATTGCAACAGGTGATCCGGCGATTATCGCCGAAGTGAAAAAAGCCTCGCCCTCAAAGGGTGTTATTCGTGAAGAGTTTCACCCCTCGGATATCGCCAAAAGCTACGCCCAGGGCGGCGCTGCCTGTCTCTCCGTGCTTACCGACGCCGATTTTTTCCAAGGCCACGAAGACTATCTCATTGCCGCTCGGGATGTCTGCACGCTGCCGGTGATTCGCAAAGACTTTATCACCCACGGCTACCAGGTATGTGAAGCCCGGGCGATTGGATCGGACTGCATTCTGCTGATCGTTGCTGCCCTGGATGACGCACAGCTGCGCGATCTGCACCATCAGGCCAACCAGTTGGGGATGGATGTGCTGATCGAGGTGCACGACGCCAACGAGCTTGAGCGTGCCCTGGCGCTGGATCTAAAGCTGGTCGGCATCAACAACCGTAATCTGCATACCTTCGAAACCAGCCTGAATACCACTTTGGATCTACTGCCGCGCATTCCTGAGGGCGTCACGGTGATTACCGAATCGGGTATTCATACCCGCGATGACGTTGAGCTAATGCGCGATCATAACGTTAACGGCTTTCTGGTCGGCGAAGCCTTTATGCGCGAAAGTGATCCGGGATTGGCGCTGAAAAGGCTGTTTTTCTAACGCCACCCGTTTTTAGTTCGCCGACCGTTGGGTTCTCCTACTGAGCACGGCAACGGTAAGGGCTGGCAAGAAGGTGACGGTGACAATTGCCGTGCCGAGCAGCCCGAATAGCACAATGGCACCGACGCCGCGGTAAAGCTCGGTGCCTTCTCCGGGTAGAAACACCAGCGGTGAAAGGCCACACAGGGTGGTAAGAGTCGTCATGGCGATAGGCCGTAAGCGACTCTCTACCGCATGCTGAACGGCCTCCCGAACCCCCATACTCGCCGTGCGTAGATTCTCCCTCGCCTGATGAACCACCAGTATCGGATTGTTGACCACCGTCCCCATCAGAATCAGAAAGCCCAACATGGTGATCATATCGAACGGCTGGCTGATGGCATTTAAGCCAATTTTCGGCAGCTGAGCGCCGACAGTATTCATCAGCCACAGCCCTACAATCCCCCCTGCGGCGCCTAACGGAATAGTGGCGAGAATCAGCAGCGGGTAACCCCAGTGGGCAAAGATCGCTACCAGCAGCAGATACACAATCGCCAACGCAATTAATGCATTACTGGTTAGCGCCTGGCGGGTGGCGTCCAACTGATCCCCCGCGCCGGTCACGCTGACGTTAATGTTGGCGGGTATGACGCCCTCATCGCGCAGTGGGTCGATAACCTCATCCTGCATCTGCTCGATACCGGCTTCCAGCGCCACGCTGCGGGGTGGAATAACGTCCAGCGTCACGCTGCGGCGCCCGTCTACCCGCCGCAGCGTAGCCGTTCCCACCGTCTCGCGAATATCGGCGAGGGTGTTGAGCGGAACGCTCACCCCAGAAGGGGTATAGATGGGCAGGGTGGCAAGGGCATCAAGGTCGATATCGCCTGCCTCGGGGCCATAGCCGTAAAGGTCGATTTTCTCGTCGTCGAGATAGAAGTCATCCAGGTAGGCGCCGTTGGTGAGCACCGCGACGGTAGTGCCCAGGGCGTCGGTATCCAGGCCGACTTCAGCGGCGCGCTCCCAATCGGGGTATACCTCAATCAGCGGCTGGCCAAGATCCAGAGCGGAGGGCCGTGACTGAATGCGTGGGTTGTCGAACACTGTCTCGGCGCGTTGATAAATCGCATTGGCGGTGGTGTAGAGTTCGTTTAGATCGTTGCCGGCAATATCCAAAGTGATACTGCGCGTTCCGCCGTCGTTACTGGAGATAATCGAACCACGGGCAGCAAAGGCGCGCATGTCCGGGTACCTTTCAAAGCGCCGGGTGAGGGCGTCCATCAAGGCTTCAATATGGGTGGGGTCGATGGTTTCCGCAATGATCCGCAGGCTCTGCGCTTCGGCTTGAATGCCCATGGTGCGAATCGGCGGGATGTCGGTATCGCCGCGCTCGAAGTCCTCTGGATCATCGCCTACATGGGGTTCCAGTTCTTGCTGCAGCGTTTGCGCAATGGCATCCATGGTGGCCAGGTTGTAACTCGCCGGGGCGTTCATGCTAGCAAAGGTTTTGGCCTCTTCGCCTTCGGGCAGGTACTCCGCCGGGGGCGTCAGCCAGACAAAAATGCCGATTCCCCCTATGATGCCCAGCACGATAGCGAGAAAGCGCCGGGAAGCCGTGCGAATCATGCCATCAACCACCCAAAGGCAGCCGCGTACCCAGCGCGGCGATGACGTTGAAGCGCTCTCCTTACCGCGAAAATCGATATGCGCGCCCAGGGTGGGAATAACGGTAATGGCGACCACCATGGAGACAATAATCGACGTCGAGATGGCCACCGCAATATCGGAGTAGAGCTGCCCGGCTTCCTGCTGAATAAAGAAGATCGGCACAAAGACTAAAATAGTGGTCAGCGTTGAGGCCAGCACCGCAGGCCATACTTGCTTGACGCCCTCAAGAGCCGCTTCAAAGCGCGCCAGGCCACGGCGGCGCTGGGTCTCAATGCTCTCCAGCACGACGATGGTGTTGTCTATCGTCATGCCAATGGCGAAAGCGACACCCGCCAGCGAAATGACGTTGAGCGTGCGCCCTGCCAGCAGCAGGCCTAAAAAGGCGGCGATGGTGCAGATAGGGATGCCGATGACACCGGCCAGTGTGGCGCGGGCAGAGCGCAGGAAGGCATACATCACCAGGGTGGCAAACAGCGCGCCCAGGCCCAGGTTGACCCAGACATTGGCAATCGACGACTCCACGTAGCGCACGTCGTCGCTAGAGAGCGTCATGCGCATGCCCTGCTCGGCTAGCAGACCTTCATTTAGCGCCGCGACTTCATCGAGCATGGCGCGCTTGATATCAATCACATTGGCGCCCGGTTCCCGGCGCACCTGCACGCTTAGTACCGGCTGACCGTCCGAGCTGTAAGCGCGAGAAGTGAGTTCGGCGTAGGATTGGCGTACTTCAGCCACATCGCTTAGCCGGGTGACCGCGTCTCCGTCGCGGATGAGAATCAGCGCTTCAAGGCTCTCCACATCCTCAAAACGGCCTACAGTACGCAGCAGGTAGCGGCGTTTGCCGCTCTCGAGGTTGCCGCCGGAGACATCCTGGTTGCGAGCCTGAAGGGCGTCCTGAATGTCAGCGATACTCAGTTCACGGGCGACCAACGCTTCGGGGTCGATCAGTAGCTGCATTTGCCGCTCTGCACCACCGGAAACCGTGACTTCCGATACGCCCGCAACGCTCTCAAGGCGCGGGCGGACATTATCTTCCAGGTAGTCGCGCATGGCCGGCATATCGAGCTGGCGGGGGTTACCCCCACGGGGGCCAACGTTAAAGTACATAAAGGCGTTGGCGGAAAAGGAGTTGGCGACGATGCGCGGCTGGTCGACATTGTTGGGGTAGGAGGGCACCTGGCTTAGCGCGTTGTTAACCCGAATCAAGGTTTCGGTGAGATCGACGCCAAACGGGAACTCCAGCTCGATTTCGGCGCTGCCGCTGCTGGCGGTGGACTCCATGCGCTGCAGGTTGGGCACATTACGCAGGAACTCCTCTTGTTCGATCAAGATATCCTTTTCAATATCCTGCGGCGTGGCACCCGGCCACTGGGTCTCAATACCCACCACGCGGGTTTCCAGGTCGGGAATCATCTGTACAGGGATGCGCCAAATCGCAGCTACCCCCAGAATCAGCAGGATCAGCGTAATAACGCTCACCAAGATGCCGTGACGAATAATGGCGGCAAACATATGCGGGTATCGCTCCTTAGTCGTCGCTCAGGGACACTTCTTGTCCCTCTTCAAGCCGCTCATTACCGACGACGATAACGCGGTCTCCCGCTGATAGGCCCTCATTCACGGCGACCTCTCTCTGGTAGCTGCTGCCGATCTCAACCCGCTGTTCGAACGCCTGCCAAGTATCATCGCTCTGGCTCTGGCGGGCTAACCAAACGCTGACGCTGCCATCCGGACGGCGAATGAGGGCATCCCTCGGCACGCTGGGCCCGCTTTCGCCGTTAAGCTGCAAACGGCCTTCTACTGCCATACCCGGTAGCATTTCAAGTGGTGTTTCCGGCGCTGCACGCAGCAGAAACTGCCTTGAACTGGCATCGAGGGGAATACGCGCGAGGGTGCGCGCCGGGTGCCATTGATCGCTGCCTTCTAAGCGCACCTCTAACTGGGAGCCCTCAAAGCGTTGGTAGGCAGAGAGCGGCACCGAGAAATCCAAGCGAAGGGAAGCTAAATCGACCAAGGTGAGCAGGGTATCACCGGGGTTTACCCACTCACCGATATTGCTCTCACGGTGGGTGACCATGCCGTCAAAGGGGGCACGTATCTGGTGACGCTCAAGCTGCAGCTGGGCCAAGCTGTAGTCGGCTCGACGCGCTTCAAGGGTGGCCTGGGCCGCTGCTAAAGCGCTTTCACGCTGGCGTCGTTCACTGGCGGCAAAGTTTTGCGCCGAGAGCTGATTGGCTTCGCTCACTAAGCGCTGCGCTTCGTCACGTTCGGCTTCGGCCTGAGCTAGATCCGCGCTGGCGCGCTGGCTTTCCAGGCTAATATCGCGGGTATCAAGCGATAAAAGCGGCTGGCCTTGAGTGACTGTGTCGCCCATCTCAACCGTTAGCTCGCTGACCTGACCCGCTTCAGCGCTTGATAGCAGCGAGGTGCGTGGGGCGCTGACGGTGCCGGTCAATGGCAACACCTCTATCCGCGGAGAGTCCGCTACTACCTGCGTCTCAACACGGTTTTCCTGAGCGACCGCCATGGCCGCTAGGCTCAGGGTTAAAACAGCGCCTGCGCCTAGACGAGTCAGAGAGGAAAGTAGAGATAACAAGGCAGCTCCTGAAAAAACAATTAAAGAACAGCGTGACAGCTTTTTACACTGCACGCCGTTAACTCACTCAACATTATACAAGAGGTGTTTATTGTACAAGCTTTAGAGCGGAGCTGCTCTCTTAACTGCGGCTAACAGCGCCTGCAAAGGATGCGGCATTACCTGACTCGAGTAGCGCTTTACCTGGCTTCGGCAGGAGTAGCCGGTAGCCAGTAGTTTGCCGCTGTTTTCCTCTGCCTCGACCTGGGGCTGCCACGACTGGGCGTAGATCGTTTTTGACGTAGCGGCGTTGCGGGTTTCATGGCCGTAGGTGCCGGACATACCGCAGCAGCCGGTGGCCATCAGCTCAAGCTCTAACCCAAACGCCGCAAACACTTGCTGCCAGGCTTTAGGGCTACCCGGCGCGTTGGTTTTCTCGGTGCAGTGGGAGAGCAGCTTAAAGCCTGGGTCGTTTAGCTTGAGCTGGCTGGGCGCAAGCGTATTAATGCGGGTTGCCAGCCACTCCTGCAGCATCAGCACCTCCGGTACCGCCTCATTGCCTAGTGCTTTGATGTACTCCTGGCGGTAGGTAAGCGTCATTGCTGGGTCGATGCCCACCAGGGGGATATCAAAGCGGGCCAACGTGCGTAGCCGCTCGGCCTGCTTGGCGGCGGTACGCTCGAAGGCGCCCAGGAAGCCCTGTACCTGGAGGGGTTTGCCATTCGCCGAATAGGGCATCACGAACACGCGTAAATTGAGACGCGAGAGTAGCTCTACCACGTCCATGACCAGCTTGGCTTCAAAGTGGGTGGTGAAGGCGTCCTGGACAATAATCACGCTGTTAGCGCGCTGCTGTTCGGTTAACAGGGTAAGCGAGAGCGGCGTTGCCTCGGCGACGCCCCAGGCGTTGAGCTGCTTTTTAACACTGGCCCGTGAAAGCGCCGGAGAATCGCTCATGCCCAAGGTGCGGCGCATCAGTTGCTCTACCCAGCGCTGGCCAATCACGGCGTTATACAGCGGTGCCGCCTTGGCCAGGGTGGGCAGCATAAATTCAGTGCCGCCAATCACGTAGTCGCGCAGCGGGCGCAGGTAGCGGCCGTGGTAGACCTCCAAGAACTGCGAACGAAACTGGGGGACGTTGACCTTAACCGGGCACTGCCCCGCGCAGGACTTACACGCCAAACAGCCCGCCATGGCGTCATAAACCTCATGGGAGTAGTCGTGGTGCTGCTTGCGGCTTAGCGTGTTCGCCACCCGCAGCGGAAAGCTCTTAATAAAGCCCCAGCCGCCTTCGGCTTTCTTCTTGCGTGACTCTTCGACCACGTCGATGCCCGCCTGGGTCTGCAGCCGCAGCCACTCGCGGATCAGGCTGGCACGGCCTTTGGGCGAGTGGCGACGATCCCTCGTTGCCTTCCAGGAAGGGCACATGGGGTCATCAAGGTCATAGTTGTAGCAGGCGCCGTTACCATTGCAGTACACCGCGGCGTCGTAGGCCTGCCAGGCGCGCTCGTCGATGGTGCGGTCAAACTGACCGCGCATGGGCACGCCATCGACCGTCAACAGATCGGGATCGCTATCCTTGGCGATGAGCTCGCCGCTTTCGGCGGGCGAGGCGATCTTGCCAGGGTTAAGCTGGTTATAAGGATCAAAAGCCGCTTTTACCCGCTGAAGGCTGGGATAGAGTTCGCCGAAGAACTTAGGCGAATATTCGGAGCGTACGCCCTTGCCGTGTTCGCCCCACAGCAGGCCGCCATATTTCTGGGTCAGCGCAGCCACTTCATTGGACACCGCGCGAATCAGTTTTTCCTGTTCGGGATCCTTCATATCAATGGCGGGGCGCACGTGCAGCACGCCTGCATCTACATGACCAAACATCCCGTAGGAGAGTCCTCGGGCATCCAGCGCGGCGCGGAACTCTGCGATAAACTCGGCCAGATGCTCCGGTGGCACGGCGGTATCTTCCACAAACGGAATGGGCCGTTTCTCGCCCTGCACATTGCCGAGCAAACCCACCGAGCGCTTGCGCATAGCGTAGACTTTCTGGATCTGCCCGCGCCCCTCGGCCAGGGTGTAGCCTAGGCGCTCAACGGTGGTGTCTTGGCTTAGGTGGTCGGTGAAGGCGCGAACTCGCTCGGCGAGGGCACTCTCATCGTCGTCATTAAACTCAATCAGGTTAATGCCGCGAATCGCCGTGTTAGCGGTCGCCGGGAAGAACTCCGCCACGCTGTCCCAGACGAAGTCCTCCATAGCCAGTTGCAGCACGCTGTCGTCGATGGTCTCAATCGAGGTAGGCTGCGCGCTGGCAGTCATTAATGCTTTGGCATCCCGCAACGCGTCCATAAAACTGGTATAGCGCACATTGACCAGGGTGGAGTGCTTGGGAATCGGCAGCACGTTCAGCACCGCTTCATTTAAAAAGCCCAGCGAGCCTTCCGAGCCGCACAGCAGGCTGTTGAGGTTGAGCTGCCCCTCGCCGTCGCGCAGGTGGGCCAAGTCGTAGCCGGTCAAGCAGCGGTTGAGCGGTGGGAACTTGGCTGCAATCAATTCGCGCTGCTGGTCGATAATCTCGGCGGCAGTAGTATGCACGCGGCCCAGAATACCTTCCTGCTGGCACTCAGCCTGCTCTTCGTCCTGTGTTAACACGCGGCTGTGCAGATGCTTTCCACCGATCAGAATAGTATCGAGCTCCAGCACATGATCACGGGTTTTGCCGTATTCACAGCTGCCCTGGCCGCTGGCATCGGTTGAGATCATGCCGCCAATAGTGGCGCGGTTGGAGGTCGAAAGCTCCGGGGCGAAAAACAGCCCGTGGGGTTTGAGCGCCGCGTTTAATTGATCCTTCACCACGCCCGCCTGAACGCGCACCCGCCGTGCATCCACATCGATTTCTAGGATCTGATTCATATGGCGGGAGACATCCACCACGATGCCATCGGTGAGCGACTGGCCGTTGGTGCCGGTACCGCCGCCCCTGGGCGTTAATACAATGCTGCGGTGAGTGGTTTGGGCAGCCAGCCGGGTAAGGCGCTCTATATCTTCGGCATGCTTGGGGTAGACCGCCGCCTGGGGCAGGCGCTGGTAGATCGAGTTATCCGTTGCCAGCACCGTGCGGTTGGCGTAATCGGGGGCTATTTCGCCTTCAAAGCCGCGCGTTTTAAGCGCCTGTAGAAAACGTACATACTCATTGCCCAAGCGTTCAAACGGGGCAGTACGGGTGTCCAAGGATGCAATCATAGTTGATCAAGCCGTCAGTGCCGGGGGCGCAATAAAAGAAGACCGCTACTTTACCGCAGCGGCTGCCCCGCTGCATCTCACGGCAGCGCTTTACTCTGCCGCTTACTCTTACTCCACACCCAAGGCCTCTTTTACCAGCGCTAATGAGGTGTCCGACATGGGCAGTGTTAGGGCCAGTTCATGGGCGTGGGGCGACATCTTGCGCCAGGTCATCTGCACGATCTTTACCATATGGTCGTGCTCGATCTTACGTGAGAAATCGGCAAAGTAGTTCTCTAGAAATACCAGACAGGCACAATCCTCCAGCGCTTGCACATCCGGGTCTCGGCCCAGGCCTTTCTTGCCAATAATCGCTGCGGTGCGCTCGGCTTCTTTGTCACTGTAGCCTGCGTCGCGCATTAGCTGGGCGGTGGTATCGCCTGCGCGCTTGCCCTGGTCGCGCCGCCAGGTTAAGTAGCCTACGCGCCCTTCGGGGTACTCCTCACGCGGGACTAACCAGCGCTGTAAGTGCTGTGCGCGTACGGCTAAACGCAGCACGTCATCGGGCGCGTCATGCACACGGTCTAGCCAGTCGCTCATGCGCTGGGCGTAGGCCAGTTCCTGGGGCATGGAGGTGCCATCGGCAAGCGTCGTGGAGCGCGGATCCTCGGCATGCAGGGCATCGATGGCGGCGAGCGTTTGATCAAAAGCGGTAGGCATAGCTGCGTTGCTCGGCTAGAAATGATGCTAATAGGTTGCCGAGAAACTGTGCGAATCACAACTGCTGTAGGGAAGGTTGTGAAAAGGGGAGGGCGCAGCGCCCGCTGCTAATCACAGCGGACGCCTTTTCATACACTATAAATGTAGCGTTAACATTAGCAACGGTTGTAGATGTCTTCGTTGAGCTCACCCTCGCTTTTACCTACCAGTGTGGTGACCATCAAATCGCCCGCAACGTTGACGCTGGTGCGTGCCATATCAAGGATCCTGTCAATCCCCGCGACCACGGCGATAGCTTCCAGCGGCAGGCCAACCTGGGCCATTACAATCGAGAGCATAATCAGGCCAGCGCCCGGTACGCCTGCGGTGCCAATGGATGCCAGCGTGCCAGTGGCGACAATCATGCCATAATCCATCATGCTCAAATCAGTGCCGGTCATTTGGGCAATAAATAGCACCACCACGCCCTGGTAAAGCGCGGTACCGTCCATATTGATGGTGGCGCCCACGGGCAGCACAAACCCTGAAACCCCTTCGGAAACGCCCAGATTCTTCTGCGCACAGCGGATAGAGACCGGCAGGGTGCCCGCAGAAGAGGCGGATGAGAACGCCACTACAATAGCGTCCAGGCTGCCCTGTAAATAACGCATTGGGTTTAGCCGCCCCAATAGCGAGATAAAACCTGAATAGATCACCAGCACGTGGAGAATACTCGCCAGGTACGCCACGCCAATCAGCTTGGCCAGCGGCAGCAGTATCTCTAAACCGTACTGGCCGGAGACGTGGGCGATCAAGCCAAAGACGCCGAAGGGCGCGAAGGCCATTACAATGCCGGTGAGCTTGTACATCGCCTCGGCAAAGCTGTCGAATACCTTCATGACCGGCTCGCCTTTATCGCCGATCAACGTCAGCGAAATACCCAAACCAATGGCAAACACAATGATTTGCATAATGTTGCCGTTGGCCAGGGCGTCCAGCGGGTTACGCGGCACTAAGTTAACCAGAATAGAGACCAGCGATGGTGCTTCGCTAGCGGCCACTTCAGAGTCGAAGCTTAAATCAACGCCCACGCCTGGCTGCAGCAGGGTGGAAAGTACCAGACCGATGGAAATAGCAAAGGCGGTAGTGACCAAGTAGAGCGTAATGGTGCGCGCGCCAATACGGCCCATTTTCTGCGGGTCGCGCATGGAGGTAATACCCACCACCAGGGTGGAGAACACCAGCGGCACAATCAGCATCATAATGGCGTTAATAAAAATATCACCCAGCGGTTTAAACACGCTGGCGCTCTCACCTAATAGCGCACCTGCCAAAATACCCAGCGCCAACCCTGCGAGAATCTTCTTCCATAGGGCAATTCGTCGCCACCAAGCAAACTTTCCTTGCTGTGCTGTCTCCTGCACTGCGTTTCTCCTGTCAAAAAGTGTGAAAACCTATTATTTATCGATTCGCCAGTCGAATCGGCGGCCACTCTATCACTTTTGGCTAATGGGCTGGGATGGATATGCCGAGTGGTTATAGCTCATGCGGTAGATCCGAGAGTTAGATGCTGCTCAGCCACAGGAATACCACGCGCTAATTGAGGTTGAGGGTTCACGCTATAGCTATTTTGAAATATAACGATCAGAACCAAGCTCTGAGTTGTGGTGATTTAATTCGAGTCTTAAAAGGGTTGAATATTACGTTCGTTTTGACGTACGTACCGTATGGCGTACAATAAATGTGAGGCGGGATAAATTAGAGGTGCGTTATGACCGGAATATCTGCAACAGAGGCGCGCAGCAATCTTTATCGATTGATTGATGAGACTGCCGAATCTCATCAGCCCATTGTCATTATGGGCAAGCGGAATAAAGCCGTTCTGGTGGCGGAGGAGGACTGGTCTGCCATTCAGGAGACGCTATTCTTGCTTTCTGTTCCAGGGATGCGAGAGTCTGTTCGTGATGGAATGGAGACACCAGTGGATGAGTGCGATGAGGAGTTGGACTGGTGACATGGAAGTTGGTTTACACCAAACACGCTCAGAAAGATGCGAAGAAGTTAGCCTCCAGTGGATTGAAGCCAAAGGCACAGGAGCTGCTAGCACTGATCGCAGAAGATCCGTATCGGAAACCGCCTCCGTTTGAGAAGCTCATCGGTGATCTTGCGGGGGCTTATTCACGGCGCATCAATATTCAGCATCGTTTGGTTTACCAGGTACTTGAAGACGAAGGGGTAATTAAAGTGCTCCGGCTTTGGAGCCACTACGAATAATGCATAATTAGCCGCAGTTGCCGATCATCTAAGCAGCGCTGCGCGCTGTATTCTCGGGTGCGCCGTAGGCTTACCTCGCGCTACTTGAGTGTGGCGCTAGTACACATTTATCTGGTGTTGCACTCTTTCAGCGGCACTACTTGGATGGTGACGCTATATAATAGTTGGTCGATTCAACCTTCTAGCGTGGCTAAACGCATGCCAACTGACTCCGGCCATGGCTCCCCGCCGCGCTTTTGCCTACAATAGGCCCCTTTATGCACGCGCATTGGCGCGTTGCTCTTATTGTTTTCAGGCCAAGGGACAGGATTCATGCTCGATCCGAAACTGCTGCGCGGTGATCTTGACACGGTTGCTCAACAACTGGCCCGCCGGGGCTTTGTGCTTGATAAAGCGGGATTGCAGGCGCTGGAGTCGCGTCGCCGCGAACTGCAAACGCAAACCGAGCAGCTGCAAAACGAGCGCAATATGCGCTCCAAGGCGATTGGTAAAGCCAAGGCCAACGGGGAAGATATTCAGCCGCTGCTGGATGAAGTCAGCGATTTAGGTGATCGCCTTGATAAAGCCAAGCGTGAGCTGGCCGACGTCCAGGAAGAGTGGGACGACGCTATCAGTGGTATTCCCAACCTGCCCCACGAAAGCGTGCCGGAAGGCAAAAGCGAAGACGATAATGTCGAGCTTCACCGCTGGGGCACGCCGCGGGAGTTTGATTTCGAGGTGTTGGATCACGTTGATCTGGGTAAGCAGTCGGGTTATCTCGATTTTGAGCTGGCGGCGAAAATCACCGGTGCCCGCTTTGCGGTCATGCGCGGGCCGATAGCGCGCCTGCACCGGGCGTTGGCGCAGTTTATGCTGGATACCCAAACCGAGCAGCACGGCTATGAAGAGTGCTACGTGCCGTACATGGTCAACCGCGATTCGCTGATGGGCACCGGCCAACTGCCGAAGTTTGGCGAAGATTTGTTCAAGTTGGACGATGAGCGCGAGTACCACCTGATTCCCACTTCAGAAGTGCCGTTGACCAACTTTGTGCGCGATGAAATTGTCGAA
Source organism: Halomonas sp. FeN2 (assembly GCF_020595105.1). Lineage (NCBI taxonomy): Bacteria > Pseudomonadati > Pseudomonadota > Gammaproteobacteria > Oceanospirillales > Halomonadaceae > Halomonas > Halomonas sp. FeN2. The sequence continues at coordinate 701,438 of NZ_CP074200.1, read as the reverse complement.
CAGGCAGCGCTGCCGATGAAGCTTACCGCTCATACGCCGTGTTTCCGCAGTGAGGCGGGCTCACACGGGCGTGATACCCGCGGTATGATCCGCCAGCATCAGTTCGATAAAGTCGAGATGGTGCAGATTGTGGAGCCGGAGAAGAGCTACGAAGCGCTGGAAGAGATGCGCGGCCATGCGGAGGCGATCCTGCAGGCGCTGGCGTTGCCGTATCGCGTAGTAACGCTTTGCACTGGGGATATGGGCTTTGGGGCCACGAAGACTTACGACTTGGAAGTGTGGCTTCCTAGTCAGGAGACTTACCGGGAGATCTCGTCGGTCTCTAACTGCGAAGATTTCCAGGCCCGGCGTATGCAAGCACGATATCGCCATCCGGATTCCAAAAAGCCGCAGTTGCTGCATACGCTGAACGGTTCAGGGCTGGCGGTCGGTCGTTGCCTGCTGGCGGTGCTTGAAAACCACCAGCAGGCGGATGGCTCGGTGATTATTCCTGAGCCGCTACGTCGCTATTTGGGCGGCGTGGAGCGTCTGGCCCTTTAAGCGCCCACTCAACGCTAACCCCGGCATCAATACGAATGGTGCCGGGGCTGTAATCACTGGCGGCACCGGATTGACTAGCGCCAGTGGCATCGCTTTCTGCCCGCATTGACATCATGCGCGGCTGGAAGATAGGCGATTGCGTCTCTTCAATGCGCTGCACATGGCCCAGTTCCGCATCTAAGCTGTCGGCCATCAGGTTTGCTTTATGTTGCGCTTTCTCCAACGCTTTGACCAGCGCTTCGTCAGTGGCAGCGTCGCGGTCTTGTAGGTCAAACTGCACGCCATCCAATGAGTTAACACCAGCGGCTATGAGCGCGTCTAACACTTCGCTTAACTGTTCGAGGTCGGTGAGTTCGACGGTGATCGGGCGCTCAAGACGCGTGCGCTGCAAGGTCTCATGCTCGCCATCTTCATTGCGTGGCCCTTGAATATGTTCAGGATAGACATTTAACGAGCCTGCATTGATAGCGTTACGCTCTAGGCCAGTGGCTTCCATTTGCTCGATTAATTTGCTGGCGCGGGTCTCTAAACGCTCGCGGGCATCGCTAAGTGCGCTACTATCACTCTCTTCCAAGGTGGAAAGGGCGGGCGTGTTTTCCCATAACCGTGCATTCAGGGTGGCCTTATCGGGTTCTACCTCAACCCAAGACTGCGCTTGAACATGCAGACTTGGCTGGGGTGGGTGCGACGGCGAGGCGTGTGCAAAAGGCACGCTAACTAGAGCCAATAGTGCGCTGCCTAGTAGGCCATTGCGTAAACGTTTAGAACCTGATTTTTGAAGCTTAGCTGGTATGGCTTGCATAAATGTTTTCCTTAGTGGGCGGGCAGTGGCGCCGCCAAGTTAAACCGGGTGTAAATCATTCAGGTAGACGCAGATTGGAAGCGAAGTAGAAAGGAAAGTTCAGCACGGAAGAGTGGACGCAAAACAGTTGCTTATTATTTGCACGGTTTGTGCAATATGGTGAATGCAGCCATTATATATGGACAACAGGCTAGGGATGGATCATGTCGAAATTGTCGGACGAGGATTACCGCAGTATTCCACTCAATGCCACCCTGGCGCTCGCTGCGCTGGTAGTGATTATTGCAGGAATGAAAGCCGGTGCAGATTTATTAGTGCCGCTGCTGCTCGCGATATTTATCGCAGTAGTATGTACTTCACCGGTGCAGTGGCTGCATCGCTGTGGTTTAAGCATGCGAATGTCGGCATTTCTGACATTGATGGTGTTGCTGGCGTTTATATCACTGATTGGCCTGCTGGTGGTCAATAGCTTTAGTACCTTTGTAACGGCGTTGCCGGAGATAGAATCGCGGCTTTATGAACAGTATTGGAATTTGCTCAATGCGCTCTCTTCTCGGGGGCTAGCGATTAATCCTGATCAGATCAACTCGCTCTTTGAGATGGATGATGAAGGCTCCTGGATGCCAGAGGTATTGAGCCAGCTTGGTAACCTCTTTATGCAGAGCATCATTGTCGGGTTACTGGTCATCTTTATGCTGTTTGAAACCCTCAATGTGCGCGACAAAATTTCCCGTGCCTTGGAAAATCCTGCACCTAGCTTGAAACGCTTTAGTGAGTTCAGCTTAACGCTGAAGCGCTATCTGGCTGTTAAGACGGTTATTAGCCTGGCAACGGGCGCGTTGGTTTGGCTTTCTTGCATGGTCGTTGGGGTGGATTTTCCGCTGCTATGGGGCGTGCTGGCGTTTGCCCTTAACTTTATACCCAATATCGGCTCAGCCATTGCTGCCATTCCTCCCGTGCTATTGCTCTTGGTCTCCCAGGATGGCGGCGCCTTTCAGGCACTACTGCTGGCTTCCGCTTATCTGGTGATCAACTTTGTGCTCGGCAATTTGATCGAACCGCGGGTAATGGGGCAAGCGCTGGGGCTTTCCACGTTTGTGGCGTTTTTATCGCTGGTGGTATGGGGATGGATCTTTGGTGCGGCGGGAATGCTACTTTCGGTGGTGCTGACGATGACGCTAAAGATTGCCCTCGATAGCCACCCACAAACACGCTGGATCGCACGGCTGTTAGGGCCTGGAAAGCGCCGTGTGAAAGATACTCGGGCAGGTGATGCTAGTCTGCCACCGTGGAAACGGAAAAATTAAGCAGAAAATTTAGGGCCTGTTACCGCCGACAGAGTCGGCGGCTTTTACAAGTGCTAAACACCTTCATCCATCAAGCGTTTTGTTCGATGAACTGGGTCAGTTGTGATTTAGATTGCGCGCCAACCAGTGAAGCGACTTTGGTGCCGGATTTAAACAGCATGACGGTAGGTACGCCGCGCACGCCTTGTTCGGCAGCAATTTCAGGTGCGTCGTCTACATTGACACTAACGACTTTCAGGCTCTCCTGACGTTCTGCAGCCACTTCATCAACGACCGGGGCCATCACTTTGCACGGGCCACACCACGGCGCCCAGAATTTCATTAGCACAGGCTGTTCAGCGTTGAGGACTTCTTGCTCAAAATTGGCGTTGGTGACATCAACATTATTAGCCATTTGCTTCTCCGTTTGCGTTGCTCTTACTGTTTCGTTGCCTCAAATGGAGCAACGGTCATTACGCGATCAATTGGCGCTCGTTCACCACGCCTCATGTCTATCGCGATAAGCGTGGGCAGATGTTAGCGGGCGCGAAGGTTGCTGGCAAATTTCCTGCATGATGAGTTAACTAAATAGCAGAAATTAATGAGTGCTGGTAGGACGTTTTTTTTATAATATAAAGATATTATCATGGTGTTTTTTATTCTATATGGTGCTGTAGAGTGACTAGTCATCAACGCCACCAGTCAGACGTGATGTAGCCACTGCGCATGAGTGTGCTGAAAGGTTCGGTCTACATCGAAATACGGTCTACATGGATCTGTATAAAGAATAAATAAGGTGAGGATATGAAGCTACAACAGCTACGCTATATCTGGGAAGTCAATCGACATAACCTGAACGTCTCGGCCACAGCACAGAATTTATTTACCTCACAGCCGGGTATCTCCAAGCAGATTCGTTTGTTAGAAGATGAGCTTGGCGTCGAGATTTTTGCACGCAGCGGCAAGCACCTGACACGAGTGACGCCTGCTGGGCAGTCGATTATCGACCTGGCCGGGCAGGTACTACGCCTCACCGAAAACATCAAACAGGTGGCCCAGGAGCATAGCGATGAGCGCCGCGGCAGTCTGGCCATTGCCACGACCCATACCCAGGCTCGCTACGCGCTGCCCCCCATTATCAGCGAATTCACCCTGAAATACCCCGATGTTGCCCTACATATGCAGCAGGGTACGCCCAAGCAGATCGCGCAGATGGTCAGTGAAGGGCAGGCCGATTTCGCCATCGCGACCGAGTCGTTAGAGCTATTTACCGATTTAGTGCTGCTGCCCTGCTATCGCTGGAACCGCTGCGTTCTGGTGCCTAAGGGGCACCCACTGGCGACTCATCAGGGCCCGTTGACCCTTGAGGCACTTGGTGAGCATCCCTTGGTTACCTACGTATTCGGGTTTACCGGTCGCTCGCAGTTAGACGATGCTTTTAAAGCGAAAGGGTTAACGCCCAATGTGGTGCTAACCGCCGCAGATGCCGACGTGATCAAGACCTACGTGCGGCTGGGCATGGGCGTGGGAATTGTGGCCCATATGGCCGTGGACGAGGCGCTTGATGAGGATTTGGTGGCACTGGATGCGAGCCATCTATTTGCCAGCTCCACGACCAAAATTGGTATCCGCCGTGGCACCTTTATGCGCGGCTACATGTATGACTTTTTGGAGCGCTTTGCGCCTCACTTAACCCGTGACCGGGTTGATGAGGCACTAACGGCAGGCCCGCGCCATGAGCAGTCGCTGTTTGACGACCTGAACCTGCCAGAGTATTAACCCGCAGTGTGGCGTTAGTGCTGTAAATGCAGCCCGCACTCGCGCTTCTCTTCCACCTTGGTAGGGTCGAAGTAGTCGAAGTTGTTGGGTAGATCATGCGCCTGTAGATACTGGTACATATCTTTGGCGCTCCACTGCAGCAGCGGGGCGACTTTCAATAGGCCATCGCTGTTGCGGCTAACCGGCTGCATTTTTGCGCGCTCGGGGGTGTCTTCAGCACGCAGTGCTGTGAACCATACGTCGGGCTGCATTTCACGCAGTGCGCGTTCGAAGGGCTCAATTTTGACTTCCTGAGTAAAGGCCGCGTGGCGCGGGTCATCGATACCAGGCATGGGGCCTTCCAGCGCTTCACGGTGAGCGCGTGTGCGCCGGGGCACAAAGCTCACGATGTTTAGGTTGAGTTGCTTTATCACCTCGTCAGCGAATTGATAAGTCGCCTCGGTGTTGTAGCCGCTGTCCATCCACACGATGGGAATATCCGGACGCACCTGGCTAACCATATGCAGAATCACTGCCTCAAAGGGGCGAAAGTTGGTGGTGCAAATAGGCCGTGCACCCTGGGCCAGCGCCCACTCAACTAACCCTTGAGGGTTATTTGCGAAATCTCTGTTAATCGCTTCAAGCTCTGAGGACATACTGCCTCCTAATCGAGAATTAAATATCGAAAGTTAAATAATACTGACTAGGCTACCAAACAGGAGGCAGCGAACCCCAATACCATTTAGTTTGGCTTTTATATTCCTTTTTGATATAGAGCTCGCGCTGCTTATTCCAAAGCGCCTATAAGGTGACGAATTTTATCCAGTGTCTCGGTGTACTCTTCGTCCGCTTTCGAGTCTGCAACTAGACCCCCGCCGCCCCATACATGCAGTCTTCCCGCCTCGGCTACCATGGTGCGAATAGCGATGGAGGTATCCATGCTGCCGCGCACATCGACATAGCCAAGGCTGCCACAATAAACACTGCGCTGGCAGGGTTCTAGTTCATCGATGATCTGCATCGCGCGAATTTTTGGGGCGCCGGTAATTGAGCCGCCGGGAAAGGCCGCCTTAAGCAGTGCCAGAGGGGTGTAGTTGCCGGCCAGCGTTCCTTGCACCACGCTGACTAAGTGGTGCACGTTAGGATAGCTCTCTAGGCGGCATAGCTGCGGAACGCGAATGGAGCCGGGCTGGCAGACACGACCCAGGTCATTGCGCAGTAGGTCAACGATCATCACATTTTCAGCGCGATCTTTAGTGCTGCTCAATAGCTGTTCCGCCAGCGCCTTATCCTCTTCAAGTGTGGCCCCTCGCGGACGGGTACCTTTAATCGGCCGTGTTTCGACCTCGCCGTTGCGGCACTGAATAAACCGTTCGGGGGAAAGTGACAGCACGGCCTTATCGCCCCAGGCCATAAAACCTGAATAGGGCGTGGGGGTCGCTTTGCGTAACTGTAGGTACGCCTGCCACTCATCCCCCTGGTAGTCGGCATAAAAGCGCTGAGCCAGGTTGATCTGATAGCAGTCACCCGCGCGAATATAGCGCTGCACAGCGTTAAAGCGTGCGACGTATTGGTCATGGCTGAGTTCTGCTTTAAAGCTATTCGTCAATGTAAACGCGCAAGTCGGCGCTGGCGCCTGGATAAGCCAGCTTTCCACCTGCTCACGGCGCTGCGGGGTGGCGATCAACCACGCCTGCTGGGCCATGTGATCCAGGGTGATACACCAGTCGTAAAGTCCCAAACGGGCTTGCGGTAACGTGACAGGGCTTGCCTGAGCACTCTTGATCGATAAGGTTTTACGCCCTAAATCGTAGCCCCAGTAACCTATTAGCCCGCCTAGAAAAGGGAGTTCACTGGTTTTATTAGGAATATCCAGTTGATCCAGTAGCCACTGCTGCAGGGCAAACGCATCGCTAGTTATGTGCGCCGGTGGGCTAAGCTGATCCGACGCAATACTCGCTTCGCCATGATGAGCCACTTCAAGGGTGGCAAGCGGGTCGCTGCTGATAATATCAAAGCGACCGGTGGCGATAGGGCGGCCACTATCGAGCAGCACCGCACCGGGCCTGGCACGTAGGCAGGCGAATATTCCCAGTGGGTCGGGTGAATAGGGCAGGGCAGTGATCGTCAACGCCTGGTTCATTAAGCAAACGCCTGGCCGGTAAGAGGGCTGCATATGGTAGAGGTCGTTGAAGATCGGCACCAGTCATGCGATTGACGCAATTCTCACGCTCGAAACATGATTGTTGACACTGTTTTTGCAGATAGACTTTTTGCCTACAACGAAAGATGTATAAAGTCGCTTTATAAGCAGGTTGACGGCTGTGGTTCGCGGGGCTAAAGTTTCGCTATGTTTCTAATTGTCGACAATTTGCCATGAGCTTACCCATTTCTTCTTATTCCGACGCCTCGCCGCATGAAATGGCAACCCCTGAAGTACGCACGCTCGCCGAGCGGGTATTTCATCAGTTGCAAGATGCCATCGTACGCGGCGAGCTTGCTCCCGGCAGTAAGATTACCGAGCCGGGGCTATCTAAAACCTATGGTATCTCCCGAGGGCCGTTGCGCGAGGCGATGCGGCGCTTGGAAGCCCACCGCCTCATCGAGCGCGTTCCTCATGTGGGTGCCCGGGTGGTTAAGCTCTCGATGAAGGAGCTTTTAGAGCTGTTTGACCTGCGTGAAGCCCTGGAAAGTATGGCGGCGCGCTTGGCGGCTGAGCATATGTCACCGGCAGAGGTTCAGGGTTTGCGGGATGTGCTGGCGCTGCACGAAGGCCAAGCCGATTTAAAGCGCGGCGAAGCTTACTACCAGCGCGAAGGTGATCTCGATTTTCACTACTGCATCGTTCAGGGCAGCCATAACAAGATGCTAATGAACCTGCTCTGCGACGACCTTTACTACCTTGTGCGCCTTTATCGCACTCAGTTCAGTGCCAGCGGCACGCGACCGCAGCGCGCCTTTGTGGAGCACCATCGCATTGTTGATGCCATTGAAGCCGGTGATGCGGAGCTGGCCGAGCTGCTCATGCGCCGCCATGTCAGCGCCTCTCGCGCCAATGTGGCGGATCGCTATGCAGCGGCCTTAGAACAGTCAGCATCTATATCACAAAGCTAAAACATAACTAGAAATTAGCAATAGGAGAAACGCCCATGTCCCAGATGACTCCCGGCGCCCGGTTTCGAGCCGCGCTTGAGGCTAACCGCCCGCTGCCGATCTTAGGTACCATTAATGCCTACACAGCGTTAATGGCCGACAAGGTTGGCCACCAAGCCATTTATCTCTCTGGTGGCGGCGTCGCCAACGCCTCTTTCGGCTTGCCGGATCTGGGCATGACGACCATGAATGACGTGGTGGAAGATGCCCACCGTATCTGCGGTGCTACCGAGCTGCCACTGCTGGTGGATATCGATACCGGTTGGGGCGGTGCCTTCAATATTGCACGCACAGTAAAAGAAATGCAGCGCGCTGGCGTGGCCGCGGTACATATGGAAGACCAGGTGGCCCAAAAGCGCTGTGGCCACCGCCCCAATAAAGCAATTGTCTCTCAGCAGGAGATGGTCGACCGCATTAAAGCTGCCGCCGATGCCAAGATCGACCCCGACTTCTATTTGATTGCCCGCACCGATGCGTTTCAAAAAGAAGGACTCGATGCGGCCATTGAGCGGGCAAACGCCTGCGTGGAAGCAGGGGCAGATGCCATCTTCGCCGAAGCGGTTCATACCATGGATGATTACAAAGCCTTCTGTGAACGGGTCAATGCGCCCATTTTGGCTAACATCACCGAGTTCGGCGCTACTCCGCTATTTACGCAAACGGAACTTGGTGACGTTGGCTGCCGCATGGTGCTTTACCCGCTCTCGGCCTTCCGCGCTATGAACGCTGCGGCACTGCAGGTCTATCAAAGCATCCTCGACAACGGCCATCAAAAAGACGTCGTGCCGCTGATGCAAACCCGCGACGAACTCTACGACTTTCTGAACTACCACGATTTTGAGCAGAAGCTGGATGCTTTGTTTGCCGAGAAAGGTGATGACCAGTAACCAAGTGCCGCTTAACGACTTGGCAACATTAAATAATGGTTATTCGTCATCTAAAGTGGATTTAATATTAACCGGCACATTTTGTGCCTCACGGTTCAGACAGAAACCACTAAGCCAGCTTTCTGTTGTGGGAGGCCGCTTCCAGCGGTGGTTCGACACTTCGACGAAGGGTGCCGAAGGTACCCCGGTGTTGTCAGGCTAAACGGTCGCGAGCTAAAGCTACCTCCCACAGGTCAACTGTCAGACTGTCAGAAATAATTCCATACCGAATGACGAAGAGCCTAAATACTTAAAAACAATAGCAGTAACAGGAGACATACCATGGCTGATAAACCCGTGACAGGCGCAGGGCTGCGTGGCCAGAGCGCTGGTTCTACCGCGCTATGCACAGTAGGCAAAACCGGTTCAGGCCTGACCTACCGTGGCTTTGATATCAAAGAGCTGGCCGAAAAAGCCAAATTCGAAGAAGTGGCTTACCTGCTGTTAAAAGGCAAACTGCCCAATCAAGCCGAGCTGGATCACTACATCGCCAAGCTGAAAAGCCTGCGTGGCCTGCCCGATGCACTGAAAACAGTGCTCGAGCAGATTCCCAAAGACGCCCACCCCATGGATGTAATGCGCACCGGCACCTCAATGCTGGGCAATCTGGAAACCGAGGAGAATTTCGACCAGCAGCAGGATGTTGCTGACCGGTTGCTGGCGGTTTTGCCCTCAATTATCTGCTACTGGTACCGCTTCACCCACGACGGCGTGCGCATTGATACCGAAACGGATGACGACTCGGTAGGCGGCCATTTCCTTAACATGCTACGCGGCGAGCCCGCCTCAGAGCTGCATGCGCGGGTCATGAACGTATCGCTGATTCTCTACGCTGAGCATGAGTTTAACGCCTCTACCTTTACTGCCAGGGTCTGCGCCTCAACGCTTTCCGATATGCATTCCTGCATAACCGGTGCGATTGGTTCGCTGCGCGGCCCCCTGCATGGCGGTGCCAACGAAGCGGCCATGGCGATGATCGAGGATTGGCAGTCGCCAGAAGAAGCAGAAAGCAAGATCATGGGCATGCTGGAGCGTAAGGATAAAATCATGGGCTTTGGGCATGCGATTTATCGCGAGTCCGACCCGCGCAACGCGATTATCAAGCACTGGTCCAAGAAGCTCTCTGACGATGTGGGCGATAAGGTGCTTTACCCGGTTTCCGAGCGTGTCGAAGCGGTTATGTGGCGCGAGAAGAAACTGTTTTGTAACGCGGATTTCTTCCACGCCAGCGCTTATCACTTCATGGATATACCCACCAAGCTGTTTACGCCGATTTTTGTGATGTCACGGCTGACTGGCTGGGCGGCGCACGTATTTGAGCAGCGCGCCAATAACCGCATTATTCGCCCTAGCGCCGATTACACTGGCCCTGAGAAGAGCGAGTGGGTGTCGATAGAAGCGCGAGACTGAACCGCCTGTTGCCCGGTTACTTGGACACCGGGCTTTTTTCAGCCCCCTTCTTGTGAGTCTGTCTGCTATGAATACCCAATACCGTAAACCCCTGCCTGGCACAGCGCTTGAGTTTTTTGATGCTCGCGAGGCGGTGGAAGATATTCAGCCCGGAGCCTATGCGCAGCTGCCCTATACCTCACGTGTGCTGGCGGAGCAGTTGGTGCGCCGCTGCGATCCTGAACTGCTTACCGATGCGCTAAAACAGCTGATCGAGCGCAAGAGTGACCTGGATTTCCCTTGGTACCCCGCGCGCGTGGTCTGCCACGATATTCTCGGCCAGACCGCACTGGTGGACTTAGCCGGGCTGCGTGACGCCATCGCTGAAAAGGGCGGCGACCCCGCCAAGGTTAATCCTGTAGTGCCTACCCAGCTAATCGTTGACCACTCGCTGGCGGTGGAGCACGCAGGGTCGGAAGAGGGCGCCTTCGAGAAAAACCGCGCCATTGAAGACCGCCGCAACGATGACCGCTTCCACTTTATTAACTGGACTAAAACGGCCTTTGAAAACGTTGATGTGATTCCCCCCGGCAACGGCATCATGCACCAGATCAATCTGGAGAAGATGTCGCCAGTGGTACAGAACCGCGACGGCATTGCCTACCCGGATACCTGTGTGGGTACCGATAGCCATACACCCATGGTCGATGCCCTGGGCGTTATCTCCGTAGGTGTGGGTGGCTTGGAAGCTGAAAGCGTCATGCTGGGCCGTGCCTCCATGATGCGCCTGCCGGATATCGTCGGCGTGGAGCTGACCGGCAAGCTGCAACCTGGCATTACCGGTACCGATATGGTGCTGGCGATTACCGAGTTTCTGCGTAAAGAGCGCGTCGTCGGCGCGTATTTAGAGTTTTACGGCGATGGCGCCGATGCCCTAACGGTCGGCGATCGCGCCACTATTTCCAATATGACCCCCGAGTACGGCGCGACCGCGGCGATGTTCTACATCGATGGCCAAACTATCGATTACCTGAAAATTACCGGCCGTGAAGATGAACAGGTTGCACTGGTTGAAACCTACGCCAAGCACACCGGCCTGTGGGCGGATAGCTTGACCGAGGTTGAGTATGAGCGAGTGCTAACCTTTGACCTCTCATCGGTGAAACGCACTCTGGCGGGGCCTTCCAATCCCCACGCTCATTTGCCTACTTCAGAACTGGCACAGCGCGGCATTGCAGTAGGGCTTGAGGCAGCACAGGCGGAAGAGAAATCGGGCAAAATGCCCGATGGCGCGGTTATCATCGCCGCCATCACCAGCTGCACCAATACCTCTAACCCACGTAATATGGTTGCCGCCGGGCTAATTGCCCGTAACGCCAATCGGCTGGGTCTGCTGCGTAAGCCGTGGGTGAAGTCGTCGCTGGCGCCGGGCTCGAAAACCGTCAAGATGTACCTGGAAGAAGCCGGTTTGATGAGCGAACTGGAAAATCTTGGCTTCGGGGTGGTGGCCTACGCCTGTACTACCTGCAACGGTATGTCCGGGGCGCTAGATCCAAAAATTCAGCAGGAGATTATTGAGCGGGATCTCTATGCGACCGCCGTGCTTTCTGGCAACCGCAACTTCGATGGGCGCATTCACCCCCACGCCCAGCAGGCGTTTTTGGCGTCACCGCCCCTGGTGGTCGCCTACGCCATTGCGGGCACGATTCGCTTTGATATCGAAAAAGACGTCCTGGGCGTGGATCAGGCGGGCAACCCAGTCACCTTGAAAGATATCTGGCCAGCGGATGAAGAGATCGACGCGATCGTCAAATCATCGGTGAAGCCGGAGCAGTTCCGTCAGACCTATATCCCCATGTTCGATCTGGATAAGAGCGCCCGCGCCCAGGTCAGCCCGCTGTATGACTGGCGGCCCCAGAGCACCTATATCCGCCGGCCGCCTTATTGGGAGGGCAATATGGCGAAAGTACGCACCCTCAAAGGCATGCGGCCGCTGGCGATCCTGCCGGACAATATCACTACCGACCACCTGTCGCCTTCCAACGCTATTCAGTTGAACAGCGCAGCGGGCGAATACTTGGCCAAAATGGGCCTGCCGGAGGAGGACTTTAACTCCTACGCCACCCACCGCGGTGACCACCTAACTGCTCAGCGGGCCACCTTCGCCAACCCGAAATTGTTCAACGAGATGGTGCGCGATGCCGACGGCAACGTTAAACAGGGCTCGCTGGCGCGGGTAGAGCCGGAAGGCCAAGTCACCCGCATGTGGGAGGCGATTGAAACCTATATGGCTCGCAAGCAGCCGCTGATCATTATTGCCGGGGCGGATTACGGCCAGGGCTCCTCGCGTGATTGGGCGGCTAAAGGCGTGGCGCTGGCGGGGGTGGAAGCGATTGCCGCCGAAGGCTTTGAGCGTATCCACCGCACCAACCTGATCGGTATGGGGGTGATGCCGCTGGAGTTTGAGCCTGGGACTACGCGTATGACACTGGGCCTGGACGGCACTGAAACCTTTGATGTCGAAGGCACCGTTTCGCCAGGGGCGATGCTCACCCTGGTGATCCACCCCCAAAACGGTGACAGCGAGCGGGTTGCGGTGAAGTGCCGCTTGGACACCGCCGAGGAGGTGTCGATTTACACCGCCGGTGGTGTACTGCAGCGCTTTGCCCAAGACTTTCTTGAGTCCACGGCGGCTTAATTGAAGTGGCCTAGCTGACCGAGAGAACCCGGTGCCTTTAGCTTTTCGAACCTAGTTTTTCGAATCTAGCTTTTCGAAACAAGCTTAGAGCACCGGGTTATTTTTTTAGGAGTGGTAATGATGAGCAGCGATTCAGTGCAAACAAACCCCGTACCGCAAATAAAAATACCCGCAACCTATATGCGCGGCGGTACCAGTAAGGGCGTGTTTTTTAAACTAAGCGACCTACCCGACGCGGCACAGCGGCCGGGTGTCTCACGGGATCAGTTGCTGCTGCGGGTAATCGGCAGCCCCGACCCCTACGAAAAGCAGATTGATGGTATGGGGGGCGCCACTTCAAGCACTAGCAAGACGGTGATTCTGTCGAAAAGTGAGTCAGCCGAACACGATGTGGATTACCTGTTCGGTCAGGTCTCCATCGACAAGCCCTATGTGGATTGGAGCGGTAACTGCGGCAACCTCTCCGCGGCGGTCGGCCCTTTCGCAATTACCAATGGTCTTGTTGGCCCTGCGCGTATTCCTGAAAACGGGGTGGCCGAGGTACGCATTTGGCAGGTGAATATCCAGAAAACCATCGTCTCACGGGTGCCTATCGTCAATGGCGAAGTGCAGGAGACCGGCGATTTTGAGCTGGATGGCGTGACCTTTCCCGCTGCCGAGATTCCGGTGGCCTTTATGGATCCGGCCGATGGCGAGGGGGCCATTTTTCCCACCGGTAATCTCATTGATCAGCTTGACGTGCCAGGCATGGGGATATTGAAAGCGACCCTGATTAATGCCGGTATTCCCACTGTATTTGTTAACGCCGCTGACATTGGTTACACCGGCGCCGAGCTGCAGGATGCCATCAATAGCGACAGCAAAGCCCTGGCTATGTTTGAAACCATTCGTGCCCACGGTGCAGTTCGTATGGGGTTGATCAACGACGTCAGCGAAGCCGCCAGTCGCCAGCACACGCCCAAAGTGGCTTTTGTTAGCCCACCGGCGGATTACGTATCATCGAGCGGTAAAAACGTTCAGGCGGCCGATATCGACCTGCTGGTGCGAGCGCTCTCCATGGGCAAACTACACCACGCCATGATGGGCACTGCAGCCGTTGCTATAGCAGCCGCAGCGGCGATTGAAGGCACTGTGGTGAACCTAGCCGCCGGTGGAGGTAAGCGAAACGAGGTTACTTTTGGTCATCCTTCCGGAAGTCTTCGTGTGGGTGCGGAAGCAAACCTAGTAGATGGGCGCTGGCATATTGAGCAGGCAATCATGAGCCGCAGTGCGCGGGTGTTGATGGAGGGGGTAGTTCGTATACCCGGCGACAGCTTTTAATAAACCTTCGCTGGGCCATACTGAATGGATCGGTATACAACAGGAGAGTGCTATGTCCGCCACATCCGAAACCAATCAGCGGCCTGATTACGACCCCGAGCTACAGTCCATTGCTGACTACGTGCTCAATTATCAGGTGGAGTCACAGGAGGAATTGGAAACCGCCCGCTACTGCTTAATGGATACGCTTGGCTGCGGGCTGTTGGCGCTACGTTTCCCTGAATGTACTAAGCATCTGGGGCCGATAGTGGAAGGCACGGTGGTTCCGTTTGGGGCACGAGTGCCCGGCACGTCGCTGCGCCTGGACCCGGTTAAGGCGGCGTGGGATATCGGCTGTATCATCCGCTGGTTGGATTATAACGACACCTGGCTTGCCGCCGAGTGGGGTCACCCCTCCGATAATCTGGGTGGGATACTCGCCGTTGCTGACCACCATTCACAGCAGCGGGTTGCACAAGGCGACGCTGCGCTTACAATGCGCGATGTGCTCAACGCCATGATCATGGCTCATGAGATTCAGGGGGTGCTGGCGCTGGAGAATAGCTTCAACCGCGTTGGTCTCGATCACGTGGTGCTGGTGAAAGTCGCCTCTACGGCGGTGGTCGCCAAACTGTTGGGCGCCAATCGCGAGCAGTTGCTCTCGGCGCTCTCCCACGCCTGGGTAGATGGTCAGAGCCTGCGCACCTATCGTCATGCGCCCAACGCCGGTTCGCGTAAAAGCTGGGCCGCTGGGGATGCCACTTCACGGGGCGTGCGCTTAGCGGATATCGCCCTGCGTGGTGAAATGGGTATTCCCAGCGCGCTGTCAGCGCCCCAATGGGGCTTCTACGATGTGCTGTTCAGTCATGCCAACAAAGATTTGAGCCTCAAGCCGGAAGCTGACCGTCGCCTACGCTTTCAGCGGGAGTTTGGTAGCTACGTGATGGAGAATATTCTGTTTAAGATCTCCTTCCCGGCTGAATTTCACGCCCAGACCGCCTGTGAAGCCGCCGTAACCCTCCACCCGCAGGTGAAGGATCGCTTGGCTGAGATCGATAGGATTGTACTCACCACCCACGATTCGGCTATTCGGATTATTTCCAAAACCGGCGCACTCGCCAATCCGGCGGATCGCGACCACTGCCTGCAATACATGACCGCGGTGCCGCTTATCTTTGGTGCGCTTAATGCTGAACACTATGAAGATAGCTTTCATGAGGAGCATCCGCTGATAGATGAGCTGCGTAATAAGATGGTGGTAGAAGAAAACGCTGAGTATTCGGCGGATTACCATGACCCTGAGAAGCGCTCTATCGCCAATGCGGTGCAGGTATTTTTCAGCGATGGGAGTGCGTCTGATAAAATCGTAGTGGAGTACCCGGTAGGCCATCGACGTCGTCGGGAAGAGGGGATGCCGCTATTGGTTGAAAAGTTTGAGCGCAATTTAGCGACCCGCTTTCCAGCAAGTCGTTGCCAAACAATTGCCGAAATATGCAGCCGTCAGACAACCCTTGAAGCAATGCCGGTACACAAATTCTTGGATATGTGGATGATTTGAAAGCACGCTATCCACAAAGCCCGGCGTGGGTAAGCACCGGGCTTTGTGGACTTTTAACGATCAATATGCGCTTCAATGAGGTTATTCAAATGTCACTTGATCGCGCATGCGGTCAACGGTGGCTGGTCCAATACCATTGACGCGCTCAAGGTCTGCAGCGCTTTCAAAGGCGCCATTGGTTTCGCGCTCTTCAATGATCGCGTCGGCTCGACTGGGCCCAATACCCGGTAGTTCGGCCAGCAGCTCAGCGTCGGCAGTATTGACGTTAATTGGGGCTACCTCTTGGGCCAGCACGCCACTGGAAAGTCCTAAGCTAATGCTCAGCAGTAGGGCGGCCAATATCCCTTTAATTGTCATGTTCATCTGCAATGATCCTTTTAATAACGATGGGTTGATTGGATTGCACAAGCGGCGCTGCGTAGAGGTTTCTACTCGTGCCCGAGTTAATAATGAGCAAGTTAAACGCCGATGCATTACTAACTTAGCTTTATTGAGAACGTGTTTCTGTAAGAGATCTATGACGGGGCTTGTAAGTTTTTAGCTATTCATATATGGCAAAAGGCTTACATGCAGCTTGCATGCGAGGGGGAGCGGGGAGTAGGTAGAGGCTGATATAATGGTTCAAAACGTATTTGGAGCAACGTTGTGGCCACCGATTCCCCGATTATTATTGCCCTTGATTACCCGTCGCTAGACGCCGCGCTTTGCATGGCTGACCAGTTGGATCCCGCCCGGTGCCGTGTGAAAGTGGGTAAGGAGCTATTTACCCGCAGCGGCCCGGCGGTGCTTGAGGCGCTGCATGGGCGTGGGTTTGAGGTGTTTCTGGATCTTAAATTTCACGATATTCCCAATACCGTTGCCAGCGCCGTGCAGGCGGCGGCTGAGCAGGGCGTGTGGATGGTCAACGTTCATGCCAGCGGCGGGCGCCGGATGATGGAGGCGGCAGTGCAACGCCTGGATCAGAATGCTCTAACGACCCATTTAATCGCCGTTACCGTATTGACCAGTATGCAGGCCGCTGATTTAGCAGAGCTGGGTATTCAGGCACCACTCGCCGATCACGTGGAGCGCTTAGCGCTGCTGGCGAAGCAGAGTGGCTTACAAGGGGTCGTCTGTTCGGCCCAGGAGTCCGCGCGGATCAAAACGCTATGCGGTGAGTCGTTCTTGAAAGTGACCCCTGGTATTCGGCCAAGTTTTGCAGTCGCTAATGACCAGCAGCGGACGATGAGCCCCAGTGAGGCTATGGCAGAGGGAAGCAGCCACCTGGTCATCGGTCGCCCCGTTACTCAGGCTGACGACCCCATGGTAGCGCTTGAGGCGATTGAGGCGGAACTAGGGGCTCGCTGAATACCTCTGCTTGGTGAAAACTATTCGCCCTCTACACCAATGACCGGCTTAATCGTGCCCCAGAAGCGACAGCTGGGGCACTGCCACTGTAACGCGTCGCTGGCAAAGCCGCAGCGCTGGCAGCGATGACGCGTGCGGTTAAGCAGCAGCGCATCGGTATGATGTTTTAGTAACAGTAGGCGCGTATCCGGGGAGGGTTTTCCACTCAGGCGCTGGCTTTCAATATACAGATCGATCAAATAATCCAGCCCACCTAAACTCGGCACGGCGCGCAATCGCTCACCAATCAACTCAATTGCTTTGTCGACCCCTTCACGCTGATGCACGAGCTGCCCTAGCGCAATAATCGTACTGGTGTAAGGCGCTTGCTCAAGTAGCCGGTAAAGATGAGCTTCATAGCCAGCTTCATCATTATTGCGCAGATAGGCGTGCTTGAGGGCGGGCAGCATGGTGGGGATATGCGCTATCTCTTGCCCTGGGATGTTATCTAATCGCTCAATCGCTCGTTCATAGTGCCCATTGTCCATCTCTAATTCGGCTAGTAGCAGGGTGGCGCGAACGCAGTTTTCATCCAGTTGCAGGGCTTTTTTGAGGTGCTTTTTCGCCAGTGGTCGACTGGCTTCGCTAATTTCCTCTAACGCCAGCTCGCATAGCCAGTGGGCCGCTGGACGACGCATCTTAGGATACTGCTTAAGCAGCGGCTGGATAACGTCGAGGGCTTGCTGCCACGCTTTTTCGCGCTCTAATAAATCAATGAGCAGCTGTTTCGCAGCATAGCGGTGATCATCATCACCGCTATGCTCCAGTAGCGTATTGAGTAGCCGCTGTGCGCGGTCATGAACACCAAGCGCCATAAAATCCCGGGCAAGCTCAAGCTGGATCTGTTCGTTGGTGTGTTGGGAAAGGGCGGGGCGTGCTAGCAGGTTTTGGTGAATGCTCACCGCTTTATCAGCCTCGCCGCGGGTGCGAAACAGTTTGCCGAGGGCGATATGGGTATGAACCGTCTCGCTGTTGACTGCAAGCACGTTAATAAAGGTATTGATCGCTTCGTCGGGCTGCTCGTTAAGCAGGTAGTTAAGCCCGACGAAGTAGTCTCTGGAGAGCGCCTGCGAGGAGGCCGCGGGCGGTCGGGAGCGATGTCGGCGGCGTCCGGCTTGGTGATAACCTAACCCGTAACCGATGGCAATGGCGACCAACAGTACGCTTAGCAGCGCGACATCCAGCATTTATGCCAGTTCCTTAAACTCCTGGGTGCGTAGGCTATCGAGCTCTTTACGCTGCTGCTTATTCTGTCGCTGGCTGCGGGCCAGGGTGGCTTTTAATCTCACGTAGACACCTAGCATGGCGAGCATGCCGAGTATGACGCCAAACACCAACGTCGCGAGCAGCCAAACCGACAGCGATACCGCTGGTAGCTCCAGCCAAATAAGGTTTAAGGCAATGGTTTGCTGATTATTAACGGCAAACAGAATACCGACCAGCACTACTATCAGCAAAATAACGGCTAGAATCAGCCCTTTGATCCAACGCATGTGAGTTTCCTAGTCTGTGACGTTCACGGTAGCGCTATTGTGTACGACTCAAGCGGCGACGTCATCCCACAGAAATGAATAGTCGCGTTTTAGTAGCCTAGTGCTCGACTAGCGTCTACCTGCTCGCGTAGCTCCTTGCCAGGCTTAAAGTGCGGCACGTACTTGCCTTCCAGATCAACTGCATCGCCTGTTTTTGGATTGCGTCCTACCCGCGGCTCCCGGTAGTGCAGCGAAAAGCTGCCGAAACCACGGATCTCAACGCGACCACCGCTAGAAAGAGAATCCGTCATATCGTCCAGGATAATACGCACCGCCGTTTCAACATCTTTGGCGGACAACTCCGGCTGACGCATCGCAATTTGTTCGATTAATTCAGATTTAGTCATCGGTTGGCTCCCTGCGAACATTGAAGGCCTTGACGCGCTCTCGACCTCGCTAACATCAAATTCAGCATACTGCGCAATTCAGTATAAAACAATTCAGATAAAACAAGGTTCTAGACTCATTAACAGCATAGGCGATGGAGGGCGCTGGCGCGACCCCACAGCTTAGGTATACTGACCCTTCATTTATTAGATCGGAGCGGCTGACGTTGAACGACGACAATTCCCCAGCAGCCATTTTGCGCAAACGGCTTTACTGGCACTCCCGGCGCGGCATGTGGGAGCTTGATCTGCTGCTTATCCCGTTTCTTGAACAGCGGTTTGACCATCTCAGCGAAGAGGATCAGCTGGCCTATCAGCAGCTCATTGAAGGTGAAGATCAGGATCTGTTTGTCTGGCTAATGCACCGCGAGTGGCCCGAGGAGCCTAGCCAGCGGCGAATCGTACAAATGATCGTTGAACATGCTGAAACCACCGATAATTCTGCCTATCGTACCCTCTAAGTATTGGCTACTAGCCCAGTGTGGGTTGTTGATCGGGCTAGTAGCGTTGAGCTATTGGGTCGGGGGTAAGCTAGCAGCAGTGGCGATGCTTGTACTGGGCGGTGGCCTTGGGTGGCGCGGCTATCTTCGTCAACCCAAAGGCGTGCTCTCGCTGACGTTGACGGCGCTACAAGTTCAAGGCCGTTGGCTGCGCGAGTCGCAGCATGAGGTGGGTGCTCTCACGGGAAATGAGGATCTGAGTGACGCGGATCAGGTTCGCTGTGACTATTTAGGGCCCTGGTTAATAGGACTTTATGTGGGTACGCAGCGGGTTTGGCTCTGGCCTGATAGCGCGCCTCACAAAGGTCTGCGTGAGGTAAGGCAGTTGTTCCACCGTCCTGGCCGCTAGCGATTTTTTTCTAACGCCTCTGATAAATCGTTTATCGAAAGCGAGGAGGCAACGGCTGTGGGCTGTTGGTGGGGCCAGTCGGTGGAGTAATGCAGTCCTCGTGACTCATGCCGCTGCTGAGCGGCGAGCACGGTCAATATTGCTAACTGTAGTGTCTGGTGCAAGCGTTTGCCTTCCGGGGCTGTTAGGGCCCCGTTAATCTCTTCCAGGCTGTTTAGCAGCGCCTTCAAATGCGCCAGAGCAGCACTTAGCCCCGCTGCGCTGCGCACAATGGAGACATGCTGGCTCATGGTGGTGCGCATTTGTTGGCGTATATCGCTGAGTACTTCCTTGGGTAAGACAGCCGCCGCAGCCCGCGCCGGGGGCTGAAATTCGCTACTGCTGGCCGCTTGGCCGAATTGTTCCTGCCCTTGTGCGAGCAACGTTTGGGCACAGCTGCGTGCAAACACCAAACACTCTAATAGTGAGTTGCTGGCCATTCGGTTAGCGCCGTGCAGGCCTGTGCAAGCTGTTTCACCGATGGCATAGAGGTTGGCAACATTGGTGGCACCTTGCAGGTTGGTGGCGACACCGCCGCAGCTATAGTGGGCAGCAGGCACCACGGGAATAGCCTGCTGGGTGATATCGATACCGCGAGAAGCACAGTGCGCCAGAATAGTGGGGAAGTGGTGGCAAATTGCCTTTTCACCTAAATGGCGAATATCCAACCACACGTGGCCTAGGGTGCTGCGCTGTATTTCGGCATCAATGGCGCGGGCGACGACATCCCTTGGGGCTAGCTCGGCGCGCTTGTCCAGCGCCAGCATAAAACGCTCTCCGACCTCATTGAGCAGATGTCCGCCTTCACCACGAACCGCCTCACTAATCAAAAACGCCGGGCCTTCGGGGTCAAATAGACAGGTTGGGTGAAACTGTTGAAACTCTAGGTTCATTAACCGAGCCCCCAACTCTGCCGCCATCATCATGCCTTCGCCGCTGCTAGGAGCGGGCGTAGTGGTGTGACGGTAAAGGCCGCTTGCGCCGCCAGTGGCCAATACGGTATGGCGCGCAGTGAGCGAGTGCCACTGTTGGTTAGTATCGCTGCCATAGGCGCCACGGCAGGCACCTTGATTATCTTGTAGCAGGCCAACAACGGTTAAATCATTGCGCTGGGTGATATTGGGATGCTGCGCCACTTTGGCTACCAGCGTATCCACCACGGCGCGACCGGTGGCGTCATCCGCGTGGATAATTCGCCGGGCATTGTGGCCGCCTTCTCGGGTGAGGTGATACGGGTAGCGTGCGGCAGGGTCGTGCTCGGGTGTAAAGGGAACGCCGTTATCAATCAGCCACTGAATGGCTGCGGGCCCATTGGTGACGGTAAAGCGAACGGCCTCGCTATCGCATAGCCCATCGCCAGCCACCAGGGTGTCGTTGATATGGGCATCGAGATCGTCATCCGGCGAAAGCACAGCGGCAATGCCGCCCTGGGCCCAGCGGCTGGCACCTTGGTCGTCTTGTGCGGGGCGAACCAGTGTCACTGATCTGTGATCGGCCACTTCCAAGGCAAGGGTTAGCCCAGCGACACCGCCGCCAATGATAAGTACATCGGATATTGGCGTGCTCATAGTGCCCGCTCCCCCTTGATGCTGACCGAAATATTGCAAGCCCTAAACGTCGCAAGCTTCGCCGAGGACAAATAATTAGAAGGCAGGCATCATAGCGCGGCGATTAGCGTTTAGCGATGCTTCGGCTTAAGAAATGAGTGATATTCGAGCACGCAAAAAGGCGCAGCAAAGAGCGGCGTAATAAAAATCAATATAGGAAGTTAAATGACTGAGGAAGAAAAGCTGAAGGGGAAGTGAAAAGCAGAGAGTGGTGCCCGGAGCCGGACTTGAACCGGCACGGGGTTGCCCCCGAGAGATTTTAAGTCTCTTGCGTCTACCGATTTCGCCATCCGGGCTTTACATCACACAAAGATCACATCGCAATGCTGTTTCGTTCTACTTAAAACACCACTGCTACACAAAGATGGAGGCTGGAGTCGGAATCGAACCGGCGTACACGGAGTTGCAGTCCGCTGCATAACCACTCTGCCATCCAGCCTCAAAAGTCGTTGGAGCGGGAAAGGAGATTCGACCGGGCTGGCGCACCAGATCACGACCCTCGCCTTGGCGATACCCTTTTACCACACATCCAAAATGGAGCGGGAAAGGAGATTCGAACTCCCGACCCTCGCCTTGGCAAGGCGATGCTCTACCACTGAGCTATTCCCGCTCGACTCGAGGGCGAATTATACGGATCACCGCCAAGTTGTCAATCAATGAATTAATGCGTGCTCCTTATTTACTTATCAGCAGCTTACATGGAGCGGCTAAGATGCGGCCAGGCCGCTTTCAGGTATTGAATCATCGACCACAACGTTAGGATAGCGGCGGTATAAAGTACTACAACGCCTAGCAGTGCAAATTCGTGCGTCGGTGGAAGCGCCAGTAAGATCAGCAGCGACACCATTTGCAGAGTGGTTTTAAGCTTGCCTACCCAAGAAACCGCCACCATGCCACGTTTACCCATTTCAGCCATCCACTCGCGTAGCGCTGAAATGACAATTTCCCGGCCGATAATCACCAGCGCAGGGAGCGTCAGCACCAGGGTGTCGTAACGCTCAATCAATAGCGCCAGGGCGACGACCACCATGAGTTTGTCAGCCACAGGGTCTAAAAATGCGCCAAAAGGTGTGGACTGATTCCAGCGTCGCGCTAAGTAGCCATCCAACCAGTCGGTAATGGAGGCCAGACCAAATAAGCCAGCCGCCACGGGCATGCTCCAGCTGAAGGGCAGATAAAACAGCACCACCAGCAGCGGAATAAAGGCGATTCTCGCCAGCGTTAATATGTTGGGTATGTTCATCGCAGGGTGCGATCCTTGCCGGGAAATCAGAGGATTCGAAGTGTCTGGGGGTCATTCTATCCCCCTTGGCCGATGGCATCCATGGCAAACGAGCGTTTATCCATTGAGTGCCCGGTAAATACTCTCGGCTAACGACGCATTAATGCCCGGTACGCGGGCGAGTTCATCGCGGCTGGCCTTTTGTACCCCCTGCAGGCCGCCAAAAAAGCGCAGTAACTCCCGACGACGTTTAGGGCCAATGCCTGGAATATCCTGCAGGGTTGAAGTGCGTCGCGCTTTATCACGCTGAGCGCGGTGGCCCGCAATGGCAAACCGGTGTGATTCATCGCGAATATGCTGGATCAAGTGTAGGGCGGGGGAGGCCGGATCCAAATCCAGCGGATTGTCCGCTGTTTCCACAAACAGACTTTCAAGTCCTGCCTTACGCGTGGTGCCTTTAGCGACGCCCAGTAGCATGATGTTGCTGATGTCGAGCTCTTTAAACACTTCTCGGGCCATATTGAGCTGACCCTTGCCGCCGTCGACGATCAGGATGTCCGGGGCGACTGCTTCGCCGCTTTTTACGCGCTTTAGGCGTCGGGTTAGGGCCTGCTGCATGGCAGCATAGTCATCACCGGCGGCCACCCCTTCAATACGGAAATGGCGGTAGTCGCTTTTACGCGGGCCTTGATGATCAAACACCACGCAGGAGGCAACGGTGGCCTCACCGTGGCTATGGCTAATGTCAAAACACTCCAGGCGCTGCGGTGTGTCTTCTAGGCCCAGCGCTTTCTGCAGAGCGGTAAAGCGCTGGGTGAGCTGGGTTTGATTGGCCAATTGTGAGGCCAACTGCTGCTCCGCGTTGGTAATGGCGAGCTGCTGCCACTGGGCGCGGTGGCCGCGCACTTGGCTGGTAACGCGAATGCGTTTGCCCGCCTGTTGGGTCAACGCCTCGGCGATAAGCTCGCTGTCGTCTAGCGGGTGGCTAGTAATTACTTCGCTGGGCACGTTATGGGGTTGGCCAAAATAGTATTGGCTAACCACCTCGGTGAGCAGCGTTTCAAGCGGTAGATCCAGACCGTTTTTCGGCGTGTGATGGCGCGCGCCCAGCAGGCGACCATCGCGGACGCTTAACACTGAAACGCCAAGCGCACCGGGGCGCTGGGCGAGAGCGAAAATATCCGCATCACCGCCTCCGGTGTCGACAAACTGCCGCTGCTGAAGCTGCCGTAGTTGCTGAACCTGGTCGCGAAGACGGGCGGCCTCCTCAAAGTTGAGCGCCTGGCTGGCCTTTTCCATCGCCTCCATCAGCTCTTGGGTCACGCTTTCGCTTTTGCCTTCCAGGCACATTACGGCGTGTTCTAGATCGCGCCGGTAGTCCTCGGCGGAGATATAGTCGACGCAGGGAGCGCTACAGCGATGAATCTGATACTGCAAGCAGGGGCGTGAGCGATGGGCAAAGACGCTGTCCTCGCAGTTGCGTATATGAAATATCTTCTGCATCAGCGCTAAGCTTTCACGCACGGCTCCGCTGCTAGGGTAGGGGCCTAGATAGCGGCCATCGTCGCTGCGCTGACGGGCGCGTTTATATTCAAGTGCCGGGTAAGGGTGACGGTCGGTGACAAAGACAAAGGGGTAGGACTTATCGTCACGCAGCAGAATGTTATAGGGCGGACGCAGCTGTTTGATCAGCGTCTGTTCAAGCAGCAGGGCTTCGGTTTCCGTGCGCGTGACGGTGACCTGAACATCGGCGATGCGCCCCACCATGGCTTGGGTTTTGGTATTCAACTGGCCACGGAAATAGCTGGCAAGACGCGCTTTTAAACGCTTGGCTTTGCCCACATAAAGCGTATTACTTTGTTCATCAAGCATACGGTAAACCCCTGGCGAGGAGCTTACCGAGCTCAAGAACTGTTTTGAATCAAAGGTCATATCAGCGTGTCGGTACCCGATAACAGCAGGGGAAGATGGGGGGTCATATTTGGGTAGCGTCAAACCCCTCTACCAGCCCGTGACGGAGCGCTAAGTGAGTAAGCTCAACGTCAGTGGCAACCTGTAGTTTATCAAAGAGTCGGTAGCGGTAGGTGTTTACCGTTTTAGGACTTAAGTGCAGGCGATCCGAGATATCTTGCACACGCTGGCAATTGACGATCATAAGGGCAATTTGTAGCTCACGATGGGATAGATGACTAAACGGGTTATCTTCCTCGGTGAAGTGCGAAAGAGCCAAACGCTGGGCAATTTCCTGACTGACATAGCGGCGACCATGGAACACCTGGCGGATGGCATCGGTCATTTCTATCGCATCGGCGCCTTTGCTTAAAAAACCTGAGGCACCGGCTTCCAGCATGCGTCGCAGCACGCTGTCTTCCATATGCGCGGTCAAGATCAAGACCTTAACGTCTTCCATGTTGCGGTGAATGCGCCGAGTGGCTTCAAGCCCGCCGATGCCTGGCATGCGGATATCCATTAACACGATGTCGGGCTTTAAATGACGACACTGTGTTACCGCACTTTCGCCGTCGTCGACCTCGCCCACAATTTTAATGTCACACTCTTCGTTTAGCAGGTGAGCAATGCTAGTTCTTACTAGATGATGATCATCGGCGATAAGTACACTGATCAAGGGACAGGCTCCTGCATGGAAAAATCATGGGCTCAGGCGTTGGCCTTGTACTCTAATGCATAGAGTGCCACAGCTAACTACAAAGGAGAATTAGTTAGGCGCTGATGTTTAAAAACTTGACCAAGGGAAATGTTCGCCGTAGTATCCGCCTCGCTGTTGGAAAGACAGTACGTGGGGCCTTAGCTCAGCTGGGAGAGCGCAACACTGGCAGTGTTGAGGTCAGCGGTTCGATCCCGCTAGGCTCCACCAATACAGAATTTTACCAAATGCTAGAAAAAAGCCTCGTTGTTTAACGAGGCTTTTTTTCGTCTTGCTTTAGCTTTAAGGGCGGCGTTTAGCCAGCTGCTTTTTGCTCAGTGATTGGCCCTAGTAGCAAAAACTCGATTAACGCTTTTTGCGCATGTAAGCGGTTGCCGGCTTCCTGCCAGACAACTGCACGGGGATCGTCGAGCAGTGTATGGCTGATCTCTTCGCCGCGATGGGCGGGCAGGCAGTGCAGGAAGAGCACGTCTTGATTTGCTTTGTCGAGCATTGCTTCAGTAACTTGGAAGCCCGAGAAGTCGGCTTCACGTTTCGCCTGCTCTTCTTCCTGCCCCATGGAGGCCCATACATCGGTGGTGATCAGGTCGACCTGCTTTACCGCTTCCTGAGGGTCGTGCAGCAGCGTCACTTGATCGCCAGCGGCAGCCATAATGTCTGCACGAGGTTCGTAGCCTTTCGGGCAGCAAATGCGCAGATGAAAACCGAACTGGCGAGCAGCATTGATCCATGAGTGGCACATGTTGTTGCCATCCCCAATCCACACCGCTGTGCGACCCTTTACGCTACCGCGTAGCTCAGTCCAGGTCATCACGTCGGCAAGCAGTTGGCAGGGGTGGTAGTCATCGCTTAAGGCGTTAATCACCGGTACGCTGCTGGCGCTGGCGTAGGTTTCCAGCCCGGCGTGGGAAAAGGTGCGAATCATCACTGCATCGACCATTTCAGACAGTACGCGAGCAGTGTCTTCAATGGGTTCGCCCCGACCCAGTTGAGTGTCGCGGGGGGAGAGAAAAAGTGCGTGACCGCCAAACTGTGCCATTCCCGTTTCAAATGAAACCCGTGTGCGCGTCGATGATTTTTCAAAGATCATCGCCAGAGTCCGGTTGGGTAATGGTGTATAAACAGGACCTTGGGCTTTTAGATTGGTTTTGATCGTAATGGCGCGCTGGATCAAATAGTCCAGCTCATCCGGTGTCAAATCTAGCAAGGTCAGGAAATGGCGTGTCGCCATAAGGGCTTCTCTCCGCGCAAAAACACTATCCTAGCTATGCTGCAGGGGATGCGCAACGCGAACGGCATGCGTAGAATGCCACATACACGTTAAAGCCGAGCGCTCTACTCAGGTACTTGTTCAACTGCTACGTTCGAGTGCTAACTGAGTGGATGGGCATCGGTTATCAATAAGCGAGGAAATAGTATGAGCACGACTGCCGAAAATATTCAGCGCCAAATTAGCGAAAACCCGATCCTGATTTACATGAAAGGTTCGCCCCAACTGCCCCAGTGTGGGTTTTCTGCCCAGACCGTCCAAGCGCTGATGAGCTGTGGCGAGCGCTTTGCGTTTGTTAACGTTCTGGATAATCCGGATATTCGCGCTGAGCTGCCCAAAATTGCTAACTGGCCCACCTTCCCGCAATTGTGGGTAGAAGGCGAGTTAGTGGGTGGTTGCGATATCGTGGTTGAGATGCATCAAAATGGCGAGCTGGAAAAGTTAGTAAAAGCCGCTGCAGAGCGTGCTGGTGCGGCGGAAGGTGGTGATAACGCCTAGGCGTTGTCTAACCGTCCGTTTTACTCAGGCGGTTGGCGGGCTGCGGTGCAACCGTTAGAATGACGTTTGTTCTCGCATCGTCTTTGTTATGCATCGTGGCCTTTGCCTCGCGCTGGCTACAGCGTGTGGCAAGTCAGCCCGCCGAAGGAAGTACAGCTTCATGAGTTATCAGGTTCTGGCCCGCAAGTGGCGGCCTCGCACATTCCACGAACTCGTGGGCCAGGCCCATGTTCAACGCGCCTTGGTCAATGCCCTTGATCAGGGGCGTCTACACCATGCCTACCTGTTTACGGGTACTCGTGGTGTGGGTAAAACCACCTTGGCGCGTATTCTTGCCAAGTGTTTGAATTGCACGGCCAACGGCCGTGGTGACGAAGGCATTACTTCTACCCCTTGTGGTCAGTGCGATAGCTGTCAAGCAATTGATGAAGGGCGCTTTGTTGACCTTATTGAGGTCGATGCGGCGTCAAGAACCAAAGTAGAAGATACCCGTGAATTGCTGGACAACGTCCAGTATGCGCCTACCCAAGGGCGCTATAAGGTGTACCTGATCGATGAGGTGCACATGCTCTCCACCAGCAGTTTCAATGCGCTGCTGAAAACGCTGGAAGAGCCTCCCCCTCACGTTAAATTTTTGCTGGCGACCACCGATCCGCAAAAGCTGCCGCCGACGGTACTTTCTCGCTGCCTCCAATTTACCCTCAAGCATATGCCACCAGAGCGCGTGGTGGAGCATCTCACCTATGTGCTGGGTGAAGAGGGTGTCGCTTTTGATGAAAGCGCCTTGTGGCTGTTGGGTAAGGCGGCGGAAGGCTCAATGCGTGATGCCATGAGCCTAACCGACCAAGCCATTGCGTTTGGCCAAGGAGCGGTACGCCATGCGGATGTGGCTGCCATGCTGGGCACTTTGGATCATCGTCATATTCTTGGGCTGGCAGAAGCCCTGGCCGATGTGGATGTGCAGCGCTTGCTGGCCGAAGTGGCTGAGTTGGCAGAGCAAGGCCCGGACTTTGCCGCGGTGTTGGATGAGTTATCAAGCATGCTGCATCGTTTAGCCGTTGCACAGATGGTGCCGGACGCCGTGGATAACAGCCATGGTGATCGTGACGTTATACTGCAGCTAGCTAGCCGTTTCACCGCTGAAGACATTCAGCTCTATTACCAAATTGGTATTCAGGGGCGGGGCGACATGGTGCACGCCCCTGATCTGCGCAGCGCGTTAGAGATGACGTTGCTGCGGATGCTGGCATTTCGCCCTCAGGGTGTGCCGAAACCGCCGCGTACCCCGCTACCGCTTCGCCGCGAGCCTTCACAAGCGGAAGCGACAGAAAAGGGTGTTCAAGCGCCCGTGGCAGAGGCGCCATCAACGGCGCCGCAGCCCGCGGCAGCAGTTGATGCAACGGCAGAAGTTCATTCCGCGCCAGACGCTCAGCCTGAGCCGCCATTAGCGCCAAGCCCTGAGCAGGCAGCGCCTGCCGCTGAAGAGGAGCCGCCTCTGCAAGAGCCGCCGCCTTGGACTGTCGAAGCGGAGGAACGATTAATAGAGGGGGGGACTCACCAGCAAGTCCCTGAGCCAACGGTTAAGACTGAACCAGAACTTGCTACTGAGCCCCAGCCTGTTACTGAGCCAGAGCCGACCGCAGCGCCTGCACCTGCTTCCGAGCCTCAAACGGTAGAGCCCTCAGCGACTGTAGCGCCAGAAGCTGCACCAGAGGTCGTTCCAGAAGCCCTGTCAGAAACCCTGCCAAAAACCTCTCCACAAAACCGGTCGGAAATTCAGTCCGGCAAGCTGGATAATGCGCAGTGGTTGCAGTGCTTTGATTCTCTTGGTCTGGGCGGCTTAACCCGTAACTTGGCGGGCAACTGCTTGGTCGAGAGTGACGACGGTACGCTGCTGACGCTGCGCCTCGACCCCAGCCAAGAGGCCATGCAGGCGGAAGTGCACCAAACGCGCATTGAACGGGCGTTAAAAGAGCAGGGTATGCCACGGCGAATAGCGTTTTACGTTGCCGAGTTGTCTAATAGCCTTGAAACGCCGCGGCAGCGCGAAGAGCGTCTTAATCAAGAGCGTCATGCCCAGGCGGTTGATCTACTCAATCACGACCCCCATGTACAGAAGTTACAGCAGGCGTTTGGGGCAAAGCTGATAGAATCCAGCGTTAAGCCTGCTGACGCGGTACGCTAAGCGCTTTTCAATTCGTCGAGACATAAACATCTTTTTAACTAGCTTTTTTAACTTGTTTTTTAACTACGGACGTTGGAGATCAGACCATGCTTAAAGGTGGAATGGGCAACTTGATGAAGCAAGCCCAAGAGATGCAGGAAAAAATGCAGCAAGCCCAGGAGGAGGTCGCCAAAGCCGAAGTCCAGGGCGAGGCGGGTGCCGGTATGGTCAAGGTCACCATGAATGGTCGCCATGACGTATCAAACGTGTCCATTGACCCCAGCGTTATGGAAGAGGACAAAGAATTGCTGGAAGATTTGCTAGCGGCGGCGGTCAACGACGCAGTGCGCAAATTGGAAGTCAGCTCTAAACAGAAAATGGAAGAAGCGACGGCAGGCTTGAACCTACCGCCCGGCTTTAAGATGCCGTTCTAAGCAATGCGTTTTTCTCCTCTCGTTGAGCAGCTAATGGATGCGTTTCGCGTATTGCCAGGCGTTGGGCCCAAAACGGCTCAGCGCATGGCAATGCACCTACTCGAGCGCGAACGGCCAGGTGGGCAGCGACTTGCTGAGGTTATTCTGCAGGCGATCGAAGAAGTCGGCTACTGTCAGCGCTGCCGCACGCTCACCGAAGCAGAGGTCTGTATGCTGTGTGAAAGCCCGCGGCGCGATGATTCACTGCTTTGCGTAGTGGAGTCGCCTGCCGATCAACTGGCGATTGAAGAAGCCGGTGGCTTTAAAGGGCGCTATTTTGTGCTCCACGGTCACCTTTCGCCGCTCGATGGCGTGGGGCCTGAGTCGATTGGTTTAGACTTGCTGGAAGCGCGTGTTGCAGAAGGGCTCATTGAAGAGGTGGTGTTGGCGACTAACCCCACCATCGAGGGTGAAGCGACTGCCCATTACATTGCTTCGCTGCTGTCCGAACACGGCGTCAAACTCTCACGGCTTGCCTATGGCGTTCCCATGGGCGGTGAACTGGAGTACGTTGATGGCGGTACCTTGAGTCGTGCATTTAATGGTCGTCTGCCGTTTGCCAGTGAATAAGCCTACCTAAAACGCAAGCGCCTGAGCGTTTGCGCTAACTTGGAAGAATGCTTTTGTCCTCTCTTACCCCCTCTTATCAATGGCTTGATACTCCAGATGCGCTTGATGCGGCATGCGAGCAAGTAGCCGATGCCACCGTGATTGCTCTGGATACCGAGTTTTTTCGAGAGAACACCTTTTTTCCAGTCCCTGCGCTGATTCAATTTACCGCGGGGGAAGAGGCTTATCTGATTGATCCGGTGGCCGTTCCCTGTACCGATAGATTCCGTGCTCTGCTGCAAAATAGTGCCATCAAATTACTGCACGCTTGCAGCGAAGATCTAGAGGTCTTTCAGCACTGGGCAGGTGTATTGCCGGAACCGTTAATCGACACTCAGGTAGTACAAGGATTTTTAGGTGAAAATCCTGGCATGGGGTATCAAAAGCTGGTCGAATTTTGGGTCGGTGAAACCCTGCCTAAAGAGGAAACACGCTCAAACTGGTTACTACGCCCGCTGTCGCCTGCACAGTGCCATTACGCCGCGCTGGATGTGATCTATTTACTAAAAGTCTGGACGCTACAGGCTGAAAAACTCGCCATGTTGGGGCGGCGTGAATGGGTGGACGCCGAGTGCGCTAGCTTAATTGAACAGGCCGGCCGCAGCGTTGATAACGACCTGCAGTGGTATACCCGTCAACGCCAATTGTGGCGTTTAACGCCCCGTCAAATGGAGGCGTATCGGCTAATGACCACTTGGCGTGAAGGCGAGACACGCCGTCGCGACTTGCCGCGCAACTGGTTGATTAGCGATAAGCTGCTGTTTGCGATCGCCGAAAAGATGCCCAGCAATCGCTTTGAACTCGCTGACGTTGAAGGCATTAAGCCGATGCTGATCAAAAAAGAGGGCGACGCACTGCTGGCAATGGTCAAACAGGCCCAGCACTGTGATGAAGAGGCGCTGCCCAAGCGTTGGCCAGACCCGATGCACCCGACGTTCAAATCACGTTTTAAAGCACTCAAGAAGGCGGTAACAGGCAAAGCCAATGACTTAGGAGTGGCACCGGAAATGCTCATGCGTCGCCGCGATATAGAAACACTGGTGATGCAGGACTTGGCAGGGGAACCTCTCACTTGGCCGACGGGTTGGCGTGGCGAGTGTCTGAATGGCGCTTTGGCCCAGGCCCTAGAGGAGCGAGCATAATGAGCGACAAAATGATTTGCGAGGTTTTCAAAAGCTCGCGTAAAGATGAAATGTATTTATACATCGATAAGCGTCAAGGATTGGTAGACGTCCCAGAGTTATTACTTGAGACCTTCGGCAAGCCGGTACCGGTATTTACCATGCTGTTGACCGCTGACAAAAAATTGTCACGGGTTAATGCAGCAGACGTAGTAGCAGGTATTAAAGAGAAAGGCTTCTATTTGCAAATGCCGCCGCCTAAAGAGGCCTATTTGCTCGACGTGCATCGCGCCCATGTGGCTTCGCGCTCTGATGCCCCTTCTGACGAACAGTAGCGCCCCGGTTATGAATTTTCTTGCCCATGCGTGGTTGGTGAGCGCTGGTAGTGATGATTTTCTCTACGGCAATTTAATTGCCGATGGCGTTAAGGGCCATGATTTAAGTGCTTGGCCCGCTGCGACGGCGTTAGGCATTCGTCACCATCGCCGGGTAGATGCCTGGGTGGATAGCCATCCTAGCGTTGTTAATGCACGGCGCCGTGCGCCAACGGGGCAGCGGCGCTATGCGGGGATAGCCCTGGATATGGTGTGGGATCATTTCCTGGCCCGGGATACGGCGGGGCAGGCAGATCAGGAAGCGATCATTGAGCGTTGCTATCGGCTACTCTCCACTCGCACCGCGCCGAACCGGCTGGCCGGTATGATGCCGATTCTCGTCGAGCACGACTGGCTAAGAGGCTACGCTGACTTTTCATTTACCTGCCGGGCCGTTGCCGGCATTGGGCGGCGTTTGTCTGGCCCCAATCAATTGGCTGCTTTAGTGCCTTGGCTGTACGACGATTATCAAGCACTAGAGAACGATTTTCAGACACTATGGCCAGCGCTATTGGCTGAATTGAGCCACCAAGATACACCCCAATCATAAAGAGCTTTCCGTGACAATGAGCCAGGAGAGGATGGAGACCGCGATGCGCGAACGTTTTTGGGAGCGCTTTACGCTAGAAGAACTGACACCCCAGGAGTGGGAGGCGCTATGCGATGGCTGTGGTCAGTGCTGCCTGCTGAAGTTGCACGACGAGGACACCCAAGAGTTAGCGATACTCAATGTGGCCTGTCGTTTGTTGGATATTCACAGCTGTCAGTGCAGCGATTACGAGAACCGTTTTGAAAGCGTGCCCGACTGCACTCAGCTGACGCCGGCATTGGTTAAAGAGTTCACCTGGCTGCCGCAGAGCTGTGGCTACCGGCGAGTGGCGGAAGGGCGCAAGTTGGCGGGTTGGCATCCGTTGTTAAGCAATGACGCCGAGCGGGTTCACCGCAAAGGAGTCAGCGTGCGCAGCTTCGCGGTGTCCCAGGATGAAGTGCCGGAGCAGCAATTAGAATCGCATATTATTGCCGTGCTGCCGATGTAGCTTTAATTGAACCCTGTTTCTCAGTTAACCATTCACAAAGAGCCTTGAAGGGCATGGGTCTCGCGAATAGGTAGCCTTGAAAAACATCGCACTGCAATTCCACCAGCTGTTGGTGCTGTTGTGTCGTCTCTACCCCCTCTGCCACCACCGTCAGTTCTAGGTGATGAGCAAGGGCAACAATGCCCTGCACGATAGCGGCATCCTTGCTGTTGTTGGCAATATTGTTGATAAAACTGCGGTCAATTTTTACCTTGTCGACGGGTAAGTGGCGTAAGTAGCTCAGGCTTGAAAAGCCGGTGCCGAAATCGTCAATGGCAACACTGATCCCCATCGCGCGCAGCGCATGCAGCGTATCAATCGCGGCGTCAGTATCATTCATCAATATGCCTTCGGTTAACTCAAGTTCCAGCGATGTCGCACTGAGTCCTGTGGCTTCTAGGGTAGTGCTGAGCGAGCTTAAAAAGCTAGGCCGATGAAACTGCATCGGCGAAAGGTTGACCGATATGCGGCAGTGGCTGGAAAGCTGCGGCTGGAGAGTGAGAAAATCCCGCGCGGCGCGCTCTATCACCCATTGGCTTAAGGCAATAATTTGCCCTGTCTCTTCAGCAATAGGGATAAATAGCGCCGGTGAGATAGCGCCTTTGATTGGATGGTTCCAACGTACCAGTGCTTCAAAGCCTTGAACTGCTCCCGTGATCGTTAACAGCGGCTGGTAATGCAATTCAAACTGTTCATTCAGAATTGCTTCCTGCAAATCATTTCTCAGCGTCACCCGTTGGGTAAGCTTTTGGTTAATATCCTGAGTGAAGGTTTGCAAGGCGTTGCGACCTTGCTGCTTGGCTTTATACATCGCCATATCAGCTTGCTGGAGTAACTCTTCGGGGTGCGACAGCTCTTTGTCATTAAGCGCAATGCCAATGCTTGCCGAAAGGTGGAGTTCGTGGCGCTCAATGCGGTAAGGCTGGGCAAGGGCTTCGAGCAGGCGCCCGGCAATCTCTTCTGCCTGCTGTGGGCTATCGAGATCCGGTAATAGCAACACAAACTCATCCCCCCCGAAGCGACACAGGGTATCGGAAGGCCTGATGGCTTGTTCAAGCCGTCTGGCGACGTTGATAAGCACTTGGTCGCCAATGCTATGCCCTAGCGTATCGTTGATCGGTTTGAATTCATCCAGGTCGATAAACAGTACCGCTAGCTGCTGCTTATGACGCCGAGCAAGTTCGACGTCATGGCGCAAATGGTCTTCAAACAGAGCGCGGTTGCCAAGGCCTGTCAGCACATCGTGGGTGGCATGAAAAGCGAGTGCGTTCTCATGATCCCGGCGCTCGGAGATATCGTTAATACTGCCCACAAAGTGTGTTACTTGGCCATCAGGGCTACGCACTGGCGAGAGAAAGAGATTGTTCCAGAACGCTTGGCCGTTTTTGCGATAGTTGCGAAGGGTCAAGGTGATATCGAGTTTCCGTTCGAGCGCATGCTGAATATCGGCAATTTGCTGTGGGTCGGTATCTGGGCCTTGTAAAAAACGGAAATTGCGGCCTTTTACTTCTTCAAGCGAATAGCCTGTCACGGTTACAAAGGCAGAGTTTACATAGAGGATGGGGTAATCCGTTTGCTGAGCCTCACAAATTAAAATGCCGTTACTGCTGGCTTCGAGACTGCGTTGATAGATACGCAGCTGTGACTCTTTTTGGCGTAGTGCTGTCATCTCTTTGGCAATGCCGTAAACGCCTACGACTTGACCGCTTACTATCGTAGGTAAAAACGACATATCTAACTGGCGGGCATTGCCCTGCTGATTAATGACCTCCAAGTCGAACCGCTGGGCGATGCCCATTAACGCTTTTTGGAAGGCGGCATCCACTGTTAGATGATGTTCAGGGGGAACAAAGTCTTTCCAATGACTACCGATAATCTGTGTTTCGTCAATTTCAAGGAGGGTGAGTAGGGATCGATTGACGCTTAAGTGGTAGCCACTCAAATCCAGGGAAAACACCGCATCAGGGTTTTGTGTAAACAGCGAGCGAAACCGCTGTTCGCTATCCTCCAGGGTCTCTTTAGCTTTCGAAAGCTCACGCGAGCGCTGAGCGCGGGCTGATATCAAGGCAAAGCTAAAAACCAACTGATAAGTGAGCAGCAGCCCGCCAATTCCCACGCCGGCGGCTATAAAATGCGTTAGTTCTAACGGCGGATTGGGTAGTTCAGAAAGAGCCAAATTAATAATTGTGCCGCCTGGCAAAACCAGCGTTTGTTCAGCGAGCATTGGCGGCAGTGACCCGGGAGAAGAGGTTGGCAATAGGCCATTACCTTCGTTAAGGAGGGAGCCATTGGCATGGGTGATATGCAGCGAATAAGTGCCATTGACGACACCGGTTTCCCGCTTAATAAGACGCGCTATATCGATGGCTGCAACGAGTTGATAGGGCCGTTCTTGCTGCTTAATGGAAAGTAGCGCTAACGTGGGGCGCTCATAGTCGGGAAACGACCACTGTATGACGTTTCTCTGCTGGTTAAGCCAAGTCAAGGTCGCTAAGGTGTTCAACTGGTTATCTAGCCAACGCTGAGCACTCTCATGGCGAGAACGGCGCCATATGTCATTGGCCACTGGATTGAAGTACGCAATCGCTAAGATACTTGGATAATCTGTCCAGTAGCGTTCAACCTCCCGGCTTCGAGAGGTGGGGTCTGCAAAGACCTGGCGCCAGCGTTCAGTTAAACGTTCTAGAACTATCGCCCGTGACGCCAGCATTTGATCAATATTGACCGCAATACCTTCCAAATTTTGCTGTGCGTTTTGACGCATATCTTCTTGCTGGTTCCAGCTGACTAAAAACCAGCCACTCATACTCAGGCTAACGCCAAGAACACCCGCCAATACAGCGGCGCTGCTTAAGGATGTCTTCAAATGAGGAACATGCAGGCTCACCATTATCATGGCGATGCCAAATAAAAAGCCGATCAGGCCGGGGATCAATGCGCTGGCGCGGGGTAACCAGGTGGGCACGGGCCACCCATTGTGGGCCGCTATTGTAATGCAGCCCACCGTCCATAAAAATAGCCCGCCGAGTTGCCAAATACGGCGCTGCCAGCGTCCCTGAGGGCCGACCCAAAGACAAAAGGCAGCCATCAATAATATAGGGGCGGCTTGGCTAGGCAGGCGTCGATGACCACTCAACAAGGAGGCAGCGTGATATGACGGGTCTAAGGCATTGTGTAACAGCGTATAGCTGGCAACCACGGCGAGTGCAACGGCGGTAGCTTTACGAAAACGTTCGAAGCCAGCCATTACTGCGCTGAGGCCTAGTCCACATAATAAAATCACCAGTGCACTGTCCGGTAGCAGAGCTAGCGATTGCGGCTGGTGAACGTCAGGAAAAAAGCCCAGCAAAAATCCACCTGCACCAATCACAACGGTGGACACCAGCAGCATCAGCAAGCCAGTTTGAAGTGCCAATTCGCGATTATTGACTTCCATTAGCTATTATTCGCATATCCAATCGAGGGTGTTCTTACACCTAGACACATAAAGTACCTTTAGAAACCACTAGGTCACCAGGGCATACCATCAACGCAAGGGGGTTGGTCGCTGTATTAGCGTCATTTTGTTTAATTAAGCTTCTGTATTTAATATTGTTTTTATCTGTTTGGATTGAGTTTAGCGGAAATTTATAGGCATAAAGGAGCATATGCGGCTGTAAAATATGCGCGTAAATCAATATAAGTATAGATTTTGCACCCTTTCTAATGGGTAATACACTTGTTTAACCCTACCGGACACTGCCTTGCAACGACCATTTCATAAGTTAACTTTAGCACTATTCTTAAGCAGGTCTAGGTCAGAAGCAGCTTAGGCGCTGCAGGTTCCGGTCGGTCGTCGCCTAAGCTGACGCAGCAATATAAAACAGACGTTTATTGGACTATTTCCCGCTTTGGAAAAGTCGCTTTGCTTGGCAGGGTGTGTAGACTACTAGCGACTATTACCGGTAAGTAAAGGACGACCATGACCGCTGCCAGCTCCCCTTCAGCTTCTCCACTTGTGGTGGGTATCGGCGCTTCTGCTGGCGGATTGGAAGCCATTTCTAAGCTGATTAAGCCGCTCAATCCTGATATGCCGCTTGCTTACGTCGTGTTACAACACGTATCGCCAACCCATAAAAGCATGCTGGTGGATATATTAAGCCGCGAGACCCACCTGCGGGTACAGCGCTTTGAAGATAACCAAAAACCTGAAGCCGGTGTGATTTACGTGGTGCCGGCTCATACTAGCGCACTGATTAAAGATGGCATTTTTTATACCACGCCCATCAAACCTCATGTGGGGCCTAAGCCCTGTATCAACGATTTTTTTATCTCGTTGGCGGCGGACGCCCATGAGGCGGCGGTGGGTATCGTGCTATCCGGCACCGGCTCTGATGGCACCGCTGGGTTGCGAGCCATTATGGCGGCCGGTGGTATCACCATGGTGCAAACGCCAGCCAGCGCTAAATACAACGGCATGCCGCAATCGGCGGTAGACGCTGGCGTAATTGACTATGTGTTGGATGCAGAGGCAATGGCACCGCGTTTAGCCGAACTTGCCCAGTTAGAGTATGCAAGTCATGAAAATAGCCAAGCAGCCGTGCCAGACCGCTTACTGTCGTTACTTAAAGAGCATCGCCAACTCGATTTTTCCGGTTACAAAAAAGGCACGCTGAGTAGGCGAATACGGCGTCGGCTGATAGCCACCAATGTGGCTGATATGCAGCAGTATCTAGCATTAGTGGAGGCTAGTCCGTCTGAACTGGAGCAGTTGGGCCGCGATATATTAATTTCGGTGACGGCCTTTGTTCGCGATAGGTCGGCGTTTGATGTTTTGGAGAGTGCTATTAGCACCCTCATTCAGGACGCTGGACGTGAGCCCGTCCGGATATGGGTAGCAGGCTGCGCGACAGGTGAGGAGGCTTACTCCATTGCAGTGATGATAGCCGAAGCGAAGCGGCGTCACGGCAAGGCCAGCCGGGTGGTGCAGATTTTCGCCACTGATATTGATGAGGATGCTTTAGAAGTTGCTCGGCGGGGAAGCTACATTGGTGCTGCTCTGGAGGCGTTGCCCCCCGAGTGGGTTGAACGCTATTTTATTGCCACAGAGCATGCCTTTGAGGTGAATAAAGAGTTGCGCGATATGGTGGTTTTTGCCAAACACAATTTGGTCGATGATCCGCCTTTTTTGCGTTTGAACCTGGTTTCTTGCCGTAACGTACTGATCTACTTTAATAACGAACTGCAGCAGCGTGTTCTCCAGCGCTTTCACTTTGGGTTAAGGGCTAAAGGGTTACTTTTTCTAGGCCGTTCGGAAAGCATCGCCCAAACCGAAAGTCTATTTGCCCCGCTTGATCGTCGTGAACGCCTTTTTCGTAAACTAGGTGAGAGCCGCGAAGTGGCTGTGCGATCTACCCAAAGTGCTGGAGAGCCGCCACTGCGGCGTCAACGTGATCGTGATATGCAGCAACTGTTAGCTGCTTTGGTTGCCCATATGGAAGCAACGGTTGCACTGTGTGATGCGCAAGGGGGCGTACTGCATACGGCGGGAGAGGTAGCCAAGTTCTTACACTTTCCTGCTGGCCGAACCCAAGTGGGCATCGGCGATGTGATTAACCCAGCTTTCCGTGGCGAGCTGATGGCGATGCTGCATCAGTTTCAAAAACAGCGAGAGCCTCAATTAGGTCGCCGTCGACGCTTTGAAGATCGCTGGT
Source organism: Halomonas sp. FeN2 (assembly GCF_020595105.1). NCBI lineage: Bacteria > Pseudomonadati > Pseudomonadota > Gammaproteobacteria > Oceanospirillales > Halomonadaceae > Halomonas > Halomonas sp. FeN2. The sequence goes on along the minus strand of NZ_CP074200.1, from coordinate 663,065 downwards.
GGCGGCTCAGTGTGCGTGGCCTCTCAGAGGGCGATGACGACCGCCGTGTACTGGTGATTCTCACCCCTAACCCGATGGTCGAATCTGTCCCTTCGAGCGATATCTCCCTAGAACAACTAATGGAGCCACTGCCACTTGATAAAGGCAATAGCCTGGAAGATGAGCTAATAGCTACCCGCGAACATCTTCAAGCTCTACTCGAAGAGCTGGCCACGACCAACGAGGAGATGCAGTCACTGAATGAAGAGGCCCAGGCGTCCAATGAAGAGCTTCAAGCCACTAATGAAGAGATGGAGGCTGCCAACGAAGAGCTGCAAGCCACCAACGAAGAGCTGATAAGCCTTAATGAGGAGCTAAATGTTAAAACCAGCGAGCTCACTAAGCTCAACGAAGAGTATACCTATCTCTATGACGCACTCGATTTCCCTTTGCTGGTGTTTGACACTGATCACTGCCTAAAACGTTACAACGCCCCCGCTGCGCGCTATTTTAATTTCCGGCCAACCGCCCTTCAGCGGCATGTGTCTGGGCTAAAATTACCTAGTGCGCTTAACACGCTGGAAGAGCAGTTAGCCAGCGTTATGGCCAGCGGCATGCCGGAAGAAGATGTGATCGAGGTGGAAGGGAGGTTGCTGCAGCGCGTATTGACCCCCGGCGTTAGTCGCGATGGCAACGTAGAGCTGTTGATTGTGACGCTGATGGATATTACCGACCTTAGCCATGTGCAGGCCAAGTTACGTCAATCCCAGGCCCAACTGCATGCGTTGATGGAAAATAGCACGGTGATGATGGCGCTCAAGGATCTCAACGGGCACTACACGTTCGCCAACCCCCAGTTTTTAAACACCTTCGGCCTCTCTAAAGATGAACTGGTGGGGCACAATCCCTTTGAACTATTTCCTGAGACCTACGCCAGCTCCATCTGGACATGCGATCTTGAAGCGCTGCGCTATCAGCGCATGGTAAAAGCGGAGCACATCCTCACTAGCCCGGAAGGGGGCGTGCGCATTTTCTCCTCGGTTCATCAGGTACTTCGCGATGAGCAAGGCCACCCCAACCTGATTTTGACCGAAGCGGAAGATATTACTGCCCGCAAGCAGGCCGAGCGGGAGATGCAGGTGGCTGCAAAAGTCTACGAGCAGGCGGGGGAGGCGATTGTTGTTATCAATGCGCTGGGCAACATACAGTCGGTCAATGCAGCCTTTACGCGAATTACCGGTTTTAGTGCCCATCAGGTGCTTAATACACCTGCGCTCACGCTGCTCTATAGTGAACAGGAAAATGGCCAGGATTCCGAGCCGCCGGGCAGTTGCCATATTGTCTGGGAGTTGGTGCAGCAGCATGGCTATTGGCAGGGAGAAGTATGGAATCGGCGCCAAGACGGTACCCTGTTCTCCCAATGGCTGACACTTAACAGCATTGAGCCGGATAGCCACGAAGAGACCCTTTATGTGGCGGTATTTTCAGATATTACTCACATTAAAGAGTCCCAGCAGCACGCTGAGTACCTCGCCACCCATGACGCCTTAACGGGGCTACCCAACCGCACGCTGTTTCAGGATCGCCTTCAGGTGGCCATTGCCCATGCCCGGCGCAATGACCAAATCAGCGCGCTGATGTTTCTGGATCTGGATAACTTTAAAAGCATTAACGATACCTTGGGCCATGACGTCGGCGACGAGCTGCTGATCCAAGTCGCCGGTCGCTTGCGTGAGCTGGTGAGGGAGATGGACACCGTAGCGCGCCTCGGGGGCGATGAGTTCACCATCATTGTGACGGACACCACGATCGAAGGCGCCGAGCAGGTGGCCAAGCGGATTGTCGACTCGCTGGCCAAACCCTATGAGGTACGCCGCCACTCGCTGTTTGTGACATCGAGCGTTGGTGTGGCCTTCTGCCCCGATGATGGCGACGATGTGGCCGGCCTCACCAAAGCAGCGGATACTGCGATGTATCGTGCCAAAGAGAACGGCCGTGATCGATTTGAACTGTTTAAACCCGAGCTGCAAGAGCGTTTAATGCGTGATGTAGCCATTGAACACGCACTGCGCGAGGGCATGGAGCAGGGCCGCTTAAGGCTGGTGTATCAACCTAAATTTACCAGCGCGTCTCCCAATCGCTTAGTTGGCGCCGAGGCGCTGCTGCGTTGGAGTGACCCCGTCCTGGGTGATGTAAGCCCGACTGATTTTATCCCCGTTGCCGAAGCCACCGGCTTGATTTTAGAGCTTGACCGCCATGTGGCGCTGCTGTTGATTACTCAATTAGCGCAATGGCTGGCCGATGGTGTCTGCTTACCACCGGTGGCCATGAACGTGTCTGCACGCAGCTTCCAGGAGGAGCGCTTCATCTCCCATCTGTTTACCTGTCTAAAACAGTACCGGGTTCCCCATGAGTTGATTCAAGTGGAGATTACCGAAAGCACCCTGGTCGACCGCTCAAGCGCGGCATTAGGCAATATTGAAAAGCTGCGTGAAGCGGGGATTAAGCTTGCGGTGGATGATTTCGGCACCGGCTACTCATCGCTCGCCTACCTAAAGCGGCTGCCGTTGGCCGAGCTTAAAATAGACAAAAGCTTTGTAGACGGACTAGACAGCGCAGATGAGAGTGATCAGGCGATTGCTCTGGCGATTCTAGGAATGGCCAAGGCGCTCAATATCCGCACCGTGGGAGAGGGCGTGGAAACACATTCCCAGTTAAGCTGGTTGACCGCTAATGGCTGTGATTACGTGCAAGGATACTTGTTATCACGACCATTACCGTTAGCTGAGTTTACCGTGCTCGCCAAGGCCCATGTTCTGCCTCTCAGCAATGATGATATGGAAAGGAAATCCTGACATGACGATGCAAAATGGGTTTATTGAGCAGTGTGAGCACGAGCAGTTGCATCTTTCCGGTGCTATTCAGCCTCATGGGGCGCTAGTAGTGAGCACCTTGCAAGGCATTGTCAGCCACGTATCGGAGAATATTCTAAATTGGCTCGGTGTGGATACCGAGCTCGAGTCGCTACTGGATCAACCGCTTCCCGCTTTTCTTCAGGAGCTGCACAAGAGTGCACCGACCCTTGCAGAGGGCGAACGTTATACAGGCCAAAGCAATTTTGGGCCTCAAGAGTTCGATGTGGTAATAAGCCACAATGGTGAGCAGCTTCTGTTTGAGATTTACCCTGTTGATACTCATGCCGACCCGATGCCGAAGCAGGGGGAAGCTTACCCTGTGCCTGAAAACCGCGAAGCGCTTGAAGAGCAGTGCCAGCAACTGTTAGAGGAATTACTGGCGTTGAGTGGTTTTGACCGCGTGCATTACTACCGCTTCATGCCTGAGGGCGACGGTGAAGTTACCGCGGAGGCCCGCCAGCCTGAGATTGGGGGCAGCTATTTGGGCTTGCGCTTTCCAGCCAGCGATATTCCCCAGGTGGCGCGTCAGCTTTACTTAAAAAACCCGTGGCGTTCAATCCCCCACGCCAGCGCTGAACCGGTGGCAATTATGGGCCGCAAGCAGGCTTCTATCCCCAATCTCTCATGGGTGGATTTGCGCAGCGTATCACCGGTTCACCAGGAATATATGGCCAATATGGGGGTCGGTTCGGCTATCTCTCTTCCGATAACGCAGGCAGGCGAGCTTGATGCGCTGATTTCTTGCCACAGTGCCGTACCCAAACAGTTAACGGTTAGTCACCTACAGGCCATGAGCGCGCTGTCGGAAGGCTTTAATTTACGCCTGCGCGACTATAAGGCGCGCAGGCGATTAAAGGTGCTTGATGGCATGCAGCGCCAGTTTGATCAGGCTAAGGACGTGCTGATGCGCCACGGCGAGTTAGCGAGCGCCTGGACTGAATTAAGCCACTGGTTAATGGATACCTTTGATGTCGATGGGGTGATTTTGCAGGTGGGAGACGAATACTATCAGGCAGGTACTGCGCTATCGGTGGGTGGGGTTGAGGTAGTGGCCGAGGCTGCGCGGTTTGAAACGTCGTCGGTATGGATAAGTGATAGCTTGCGAATCGACTGCCCCAATATGCCGCTGAGTGAGATCGCCGGGGTTGCTGTGGTAAGTGATCTACCCCTGGATCAGCACCACAGCGTTAATCTCTACTTATGTCGGCTTGAACACCTCTATGAAGTTACTTGGGGCGGTAATCCCGATAAACCCGTTGATTATCGCGATGGCAGCAGCGGGATTGCGCCGCGGCGCTCCTTCGAAGCCTGGGTAGAGCAGCGGGTAGGCCACGGCCGCCCCTGGTCCAAGAGTACTCGCATGTACCTATTGAAACTGCGCGCCTTGCTTCAGCAGGCCAAGTCGTTTGCCTGGAAAGGGAATGAGTAAGCCCACGCTGAGTGAATGGTTGAAGCGTGAAACGCGTGCGGATCACCATCGAGTCGATCAGCATCCCGCGCTGAAACCGCTGCTAAGGCGCGAATTAACGGTTGCTGAATATACTTCGGCGTTAAGCGCGCTTTATGCCCCCATCGCCAGCCTAGAGCAGGCGCTAAGCAGTGGCTTACAGGCGCATGATATGGATTACCGGTTAATACATCGAGAAGCGCTACTCAAGGCGGATATCCACCAACTCGGCAGGCGAGCGCCATCTGCGCCTCTTACGCCGCCACCTACCAGTGTGGCCGACGCAGTGGGCATGCTCTATGTGTTGGAAGGCTCACGTTTGGGCGGGAAGATGATTGCCCGCCACGTTGAGAGCGTGCTGGATGATCAGGTGCCGTTGCGTTTTTTTACTGCTCACCCTTTAACAACAGAAGAGTGGGCAGCTTTTTGGCACTTTGCAGAGTACCACTGCCCCCGGTCTACATGGCCTGCCGTGCTTGCCGCGGCACAGCAGGCCTTTGGGCACTTTACTCAGGGGTTGGCAGCGTTTGCGAGTTCAGGCCCAGTGCCCAGAGAATAAACGCATCTTGGCGCGCGGTATCGCGCCAGGCTTTGAATCGACCGGATGCGCCGCCGTGGCCACTGCTCATATCGGTACGCATCAGAATCGGCGCAGAACCCTGCTGCTGTTGTGCTACCTGGGCATAAAATTTGGCGGGCTCCCAGTAGCTGACCCGGGTATCGAACCAACTGCCCTCAATCCACAGGGCGGGGTATGACTGCGCTTTAATATTATCGATGGGCGAGTAAGCGGCTATTCGCTCGGCGACCTCTGGTTCTTCCGGGTTGCCCCACTCGCTGTACTCCGCGGTCGTCAGAGGCAGCTCCGGGTTCTGCATCGTGCGCAGCACGTCTAAGAAGGGCACATCCAGCAGCGCGGCGCAAAACTTTTCCGGCGCACGGTTAATACAGGTGCCGACCAGCAGCCCTCCAGCGCTGGCGCCATAGGCCGCTATGCGCTGTGAATCACTGACACCCTGCTCCACAAGCGCCTCCCTGGCGGCCAGGAAATCATCAAAGCTGTTCTCTTTGTGGGCCATCTTGCCGTTTAAATACCAGGGTTCGCCCCGCTCGCCGCCGCCGCGCACATGAGCAACGGCAAAGGCCGCACCGCGCTCAAGCAGTTCCAGCCGGGCGATCGAGAACCAGGGGTCGAGAGCCTCACCGTAAGCGCCGTAGCCATACAGCAGCGTGGGTAAGGGCTGATCCGCCAGTTCGGCGCGCATCACCACCGATACGGGCACTTGCTCACCGTCGCTGCTGGTGGCCCAAAGGCGGCGGCTGACTAGCTGTTCAGGCTGTAAGTTGCCGTAAACAGGTACTCGTTTCAACAATGCCCTTTCGCCGCTGGTGAGATCAAGTGAAAACCAGCTGGGCGGCTGGGTAAACGACTCTTCGCGCAGGCGCACTACCTGGGTATCGAAGTGCGGGGCATCTTCAAGCATCTGCGAACAGGGTTGTTCAGGCAGTGCCAGGGTCTCATCCAGGGTGCAGCTGTGCTGGGCATCAAAAAGCAAACGCCGCAAACGAACCTGTGCCTGGGCATGATCGCGCTCAGCCAGCATCAGCCCCCAAGAGAACGCATCAACGCCTTCCAAGGTGGCTTCTTCACGGTGGGCGATTAGCGTTTGCCAATTCAATTGGGGCTGACCAAGCTGACTTTCGGGCAGGAAATCGAGCTGAAAGTGAGCACCTGCCTGGTTGTGCAGGCGATAAAAACTGCCTGGGCGGTGATCAATGCTGTACTCAACCCCTGGTTGGCGCTGCTGAATACACTGCGGTGCTGAATCAGGCGAGTGGGCGGGCAACAGGTGAATTTCACTGGTGTCTTTTGAGCCGCTTTCAAGCAGCAGCCACGACCGTGAGCGCGTTTTGCCGATGCCGAGCCAGAATTCAGGATCGTCTTCCCGTAGCACCAGTACTGGCTCTTTTGAGGCGCCAGGCTCCTTTAGCGAAAGTGAAAAGCGCCAAACGCTGTCGGGGCGCTGAGTGTCGTCAAAGCGAGTGAACAGCAGCGTCGCCGTGGTGGCAGTTTGATCTTCTGCCCAGCACAGACCTGCACCAATATCGCTTAACAGTTGCACGGGCGACCCGCTTGGCAGTGCTTTCAGCCACAGGGTAAAACGCTCGTCGCCTTGAGTATCTTCTGTCCAGGCCAACCACTGCTCATCGGGAGAGAGCGCCATATCGCCCATGTCGTAAAAGTCGTGCTTGGCGGCACGGGCTCTAACGTCAAAAAAGCATTCGTGCTGTTCAGGCTGATGGTTGGGGTGGCGCCACCAGCAGGGGTAGTCATCCTCGGCACCGGTCTCGTTCCAGAACGTGAAGTGGTCAAGCGTTGTCTTAAGTCTGGTCACGGCTAATTCGCGGCGCGCCAAGTGACTCTGGTATAACGCTTCCTCCAGCGGGGCAAGCGGGGCAAACCAATCGGCTTGTTGCTGGTTGGCGGCCTCTAAAAAGGCACTGACCTGTGGGTCATCGCGCTCTTCTAACCAGTGCCATTGCGGGTCATTGGCGCGATAATAGCGTGCAGCGGGTAAGCCTGAAGGTATGCCTTGCTGTGCTTTCATAAATTGATAGGTACCATAACGGGAAATCAACGTCGGGTGAGCTCACCCATATGAGGGGTATTATGCTGTTTGCAAATTCAACGCCACTACTGTGGTTGAGTTATTACGGGCTGTCGCTGTTAGTGGTTGTCGCGGTCTATTTTGCGCTCACTTTTCTGCCTCGCTTGCCACGTCTTGTGCTGACCTGGATGGTGGCAGGGGCGATATGGGCACCTGCCACTTTCCGGCTGCCGCTAATCGAAGAGGGTGAATTCTATACCGGTTGGGCACCTTCGGCGATGGTGGCGGCGGTTGGGTTTTTAGAAAACAACGGCGCAGCACTTCGTGGCGGGCTAATGTGGCTGGTGTTAGGGATGACATTAGGCGCGCTGATTGGCGTTGCTCTGTGGTGGTGGCGCCGTCCTGGGGACGATGAATATGTCTTCCAGGAAGAAGAGAGAGCCGATGAAAGTGAATCACCACGCCGTCGCGAACCGGTGATTGGTTAATGGCTGTGTTTAGGTTCAATGCTTTTGCAGAGAACGCCGGGTGTCTGTGTATTGGTAAAGCGTATGTGTGAACTGCTGGGTATGAGCGCCAATGTGCCCACCGATATCTGTTTTAGTTTTTCGGGCTTTTTGCATCGCGGTGGGGGCACCGGCCCTCATCGCGATGGTTGGGGAATTGCCTTCTACGAAGAGGGCGGTTACCGCGATTTTCGCGACCCCCATCCCTCCATTAATTCCCCCATCGCCCGGCTAATTTGCGATTACCCGATTAAGTCCAATGTAGTGATCAGTCACATTCGTCAAGCCAATGTGGGGGGCGTAAAGCTTGCCAACACTCACCCCTTTACGCGAGAAATGTGGGGGCGGCCCTGGTGCTATGCCCATAATGGCCAATTAAGTGGCTGGGAGCGCCTAGCATTAGGAAATTACACCCCAGTTGGCAGCACTGATAGCGAGCACGCCTACTGCTGGTTAATGGGCGAGCTTCGCCGCGAGTTTCCTTCCCCGCCCGCTGATCCCGCAACACTGTGGCAGCGTTTGCACCAGCTATGTGAGCAGCTAAGAGCGCTGGGCGTGTTCAATATGCTGCTCTCCGATGGAACCTACCTGTATACATTTTGCGCCACGAAGCTTGCGCATATTACTCGCTGTGCGCCCTTCGGCGAGGCGGAACTCTCCGACGCCGAGATGACGGTGAATTTTGCCGAACATACCACGCCTAACGACATCGTTTCAGTCATTGCCACCGAGCCGCTCACGCATAATGAAGCCTGGCAGCGCATGGTGCCGGGTGAGCTATTGGTCTGGCGCGATGGAGAAATTCAGGCGCGTTACTGTCCATAAATAAACGATCTACTAAATTGGATTGAGGGAAGTAGCAGCGCATCAATTGAACTCGACTATGGGCTAAAGTTGAAACGTCAGTTTCAATCGATCGTTTTACAGCCTGTTAGAGGTCGTATATCGTTGGGTACCTTAACCTATTTTCAGATAGAGCCTAGCGACAACAACAAGGTCGGTGATTTACACCGACGCTAATAGCGGAGATTGCCCATGAGCGAACACGCCAATGCCGCCGTTTTACGTGGCCCAGCGCTTGAAGGGTTGGATCAGTACGATTCAGTCACGGATGTTTTTCATACCGCAGTAGAACGTTTTAAGGACAAGCCTGCATTTTCCTGTATGGGGAAAACGCTCACTTTTGCCGACCTCGATCGCCTTTCCGCAGATTTTGCCGCTTGGCTGCAGCACGAAACCGACCTCGTTCCCGGTGATCGTATTGCCATCCAGTTGCCCAACGTCCTGCAGTTCCCGGTAGCGGTATTCGGTGCACTGCGTGCAGGCTTGGTAGTGGTCAACACCAACCCGCTGTATACCGAGCGGGAAATGGCCAACCAGTTCAAGGACTCCAATGCCAAGGCCATTGTGATTTTGGCCAATATGGCCGACAAGCTGGAGAAAGTGCTCGATAAAACAGATATCAAACACGTTTTAGTCACCCAGCTAGCCGACTTACACGATGCTCCCAAGCGCTGGTTAATCAATGCAGTGGTCAAGCACGTTAAGAAAATGGTGCCTGCTTATTCACTGCCCAGTGCAGTGGGTTTTCGCGATGCATTGAAAAAAGGTGCCTCGCTAAGCCATACCGAGGTCAAGAGAAGTCCTGACGAGTTAGCCGCACTTCAATACACTGGCGGCACTACGGGTATGCCCAAGGGCGCCATGCTGACCCATCGCAATCTCATCGCCAATATGCTTCAAGCGCGGGAAGCGATTGGCCCTCATCTGACCGATGGCGAAGAGCTGGTTATCGCACCGCTACCGGTTTATCACATCTATACCTTTACGGTTAACTGCCTGTTCCTAATGGAAACCGGTAACCACTCTTTGCTGATTACTAACCCTCGCGACCTGGATGGTTTTGTCAAAGAGCTTAAGGGGCTGCCCTTTACCGCTTTTATCGGCCTCAATACGCTGTTTAATGCGCTGTGTAATCGCGACGACTTCAAGCAGCTCGATTTTTCCAAGTTGAAGCTGACGATCTCCGGCGGCATGGCGCTGACCAAAGCCGCGGCGCAGCGTTGGGAAAAAACCACCGGTTGTCCAATTGCCGAAGGGTATGGTTTGACCGAGACTTCTCCCATTGTCAGCTTCAACCCCACCGATGCGATTCAACTGGGCACTATCGGTAAGCCCGTGGCAGGCACTGCGGTAAAAGTCGTCGACGCCGATGGCAACGACGTTGAGCTAGGCGAGCCTGGAGAACTGTGCGTGCAAGGGCCGCAGGTGATGAAAGGCTACTGGCAGCGCGAAGACGAAACCCGTGACGCCATTGATGAGGATGGCTGGTTCCACACCGGCGACATTGCTGTGCTACAAGATGATGGCTATATCCGCATCGTTGATCGCAAGAAAGATATGATCCTGGTTTCTGGATTTAATGTTTATCCCAACGAAGTTGAAGATGTGGTGGCAGCACACCCGGATGTACTTGAGTCTGCAGCGGTCGGCGTGCCGGATGAAAATTCTGGCGAAGCCATAAAGCTGTTTGTGGTCAGTAAAAATGATCAGCTAGATGAAAAAACGCTACGCGACTGGTGCAAAAAAGAGCTCACTGGCTATAAGGTGCCCAAGATCATCGAGTTTCGTGATGAGCTGCCCAAAACCAACGTAGGCAAAGTGCTTCGCCGCCAGCTGCGTGACGAAGAGCCCTCAAAAACGTAATCAGATAGCCATTAATAAACACTCGATTAGCGGGCGAGGGCAGGTTGTAACAAGGGTCTTTCGCCATGGATGGCGAAAGTAGCGCCCACGGATGGGTTCACAGCGCCCTTGTGGAAACCTGGGCTCGCCCGCTTCCTGCTTGCTTTGTGGTTAGGCGTCGCGGAGCTGAAAGCGTTACACTATACGACCCGCTCAATTGAGCGGGTTGATTTTTTATAACTCTTACTAATATCTCTTGTTAAATGCCCAAGCGAATGGAAGCCGACTCAATCGTGACCACCGACACATCCCCAGCCCCCACCGATAGCCAACGTCTTGCGTCGCTGAAACAGGCCGCGGGCGATGTGATGCTGCGCGATGCAGAGCGGCTGGAGCGACGGCTGGCCGGTTTAAACCGCCGCCTAGGCGATAACAAACCGATTAGTCGTGGTTTGGACGAAGTGGAGCGTGAGTTTAGCCGTTCCCAGCAGCAGCTTAGCCAGCGCGAAAGCCAAAAGGTCGCCCTCAACTACCCGCCAGAATTGCCGGTGGTCGAACGGCGGGAAGATATTCTCAACGCCATCCGCGACCATCAGGTCGTGGTGGTGGCTGGGGAGACTGGCTCAGGCAAAACCACCCAACTGCCTAAAATGTGTTTAGAACTGGGCCGGGGCCGCCGTGGCTTAATTGGCCACACCCAACCGCGTCGCTTGGCTGCCCGCAGTGTCGCCGGTCGCCTAGCGGAAGAACTAGAAGTCTCTATGGGCGAGCAGGTGGGCTATCAGGTGCGCTTCACCGACCAGAGCAGCCCGACGACCCTGGTCAAGCTGATGACCGACGGGATATTGCTGGCCGAAACCCAGCATGATCCGCTGCTGCTGCGTTACGACACCATCATTATTGATGAAGCCCACGAGCGCAGCCTGAATATCGACTTTCTGCTCGGCTACCTCAAGCGCTTACTACCCAAGCGGCCCGATCTAAAAGTCATCATTACCTCGGCGACTATCGACGTGGAGCGCTTTGCCAAGCACTTCGGCACGGCCAAAACGCCCGCGCCTGTGGTGGAAGTCACCGGGCGCACCTATCCCGTAGAAGTGCACTACCGGCCGCTGGTGCGCGACGAGGACGATGAGGAAGACCGAACGCTGCAAGAGGGCATTCTGCACGCGGTGGACGAGATTGAAGCCATTGAGCGCGAGAAAGGTTGGTTGCACGGCCCCCGGGATGTGCTGGTGTTTTTACCCGGTGAGCGCGAAATTCGTGAAACCGCCGATACTCTGCGCCGCGCCGAGCTGAAAGGCACCGAAATCCTGCCCCTTTACGCACGGCTCTCCAACGAAGAGCAGAACCGCGTGTTTGCGCCGCACCGCGGCCGGCGCATTGTACTCGCCACCAACGTCGCGGAAACGTCGTTGACGGTGCCTGGAATTCGCTATGTGATCGACCCCGGCCTCGTGCGTATCAGCCGCTATAGCTACCGTTCCAAGATCCAGCGACTGCCGGTAGAAGCGGTTAGCCAGGCCAGTGCCAACCAGCGTAAAGGGCGCTGTGGGCGGATTGCCGAAGGCGTGTGCATTCGCCTCTATAGCGAAGAGGATTTTCTCTCCCGGTCCGGCTTTACCGACCCCGAAATCCAGCGCACCAACCTGGCCTCGGTGATTCTCTCGATGCTGGGGCTCAAGCTCGGCGATATCGAGGCCTTTCCGTTTGTTGATCCGCCGGATAGCCGCTTTGTTAAAGACGGCTTCCGACTGCTGTTCGAGCTGGGCGCGGTGGACGAAAAACAGCGCCTTTCTCCGCTCGGACGTAAGCTGGCGCGGCTGCCGATTGACCCACGCCTGGCGAGAATGGTGCTAGCGGGTGTCGAATTCGGCAGCCTGCGAGATGTACTGATCGTCGTCTCGGCGCTGGCCATCCAAGATCCCCGTGACCGACCAGCGGATAAGCGCCAAGCCGCGGACCAAGCTCACCAGCGCTGGCACGATCCGGATTCCGACTTTGTCGCCTTGCTGAACCTCTGGCACGGCATTGAGAATGCCCGTGAGGCGCTTTCAGGTAATCAACTGCGCCGCTGGTGCCGCGAGCACTACATCAACTACCTGCGCATGCGCGAGTGGCACGACACCTTCCGCCAACTGCGCCAACTGCTGCGCGATATGGATATCGACGTGCCCGCGCCGCCGCCCCGTAATGAAGACGAGAGCGAAGAACAGGCGCGTCAAACGCGGCGTAAAACGTCGGGCAAAGTGCATCAGGCGCTACTCTCGGGGCTGCTCTCTAATCTGGGGACGTTGGTGGAGAACCGCGAGTATCTCGGCGCCCGCAATCGCAAGTTTATGATTCATCCTGGCTCAGGGTTGGCCAAGAAGTCGCCCAAGTGGATCATGGCGTTTGAGATGGTGGAAACCTCCAAGCTGTTTGCCCGCACCGTGGCCAAAATCGATCCCCAGTGGATTGAACCCCAGGCGCAGCACCTGGTTAAACGCAGCTACAGCGAACCCCATTGGGAGATGAAGCGCGCCCAGGTAGTGGCTTTTGAACAGGTCACGCTGTTTGGTCTGCCGATTGTGGCGCGGCGCAAGGTACATTACGGGCCGATCGCGCCTCAGGAATCCCGGGAGCTGTTTATTCGCCGTGCGCTGGTGGAAGGGGAGTTTCAAACCAAGGGTGCCTTCTTTGCCCATAACCGCGCGCTGATCGATGAAGTTGTGGCGCTGGAAGATCGTGCTAGGCGGCGGGACATTCTAGTCGATGAAGACACGCTCTATGACTTTTACGACCAGCGGATCCCGGCGGAGATCGTCAACGGCAAGGGCTTTGAGCACTGGCGCAAGCAGGCCGAGCAGCAAGAGCCGCAATTACTCCACTTCGATATTGAGTCGCTGAAGGCGCGTGACGCGAAGGACGTGACCCAGGCGCAGTACCCCGATCATTTGATTCTGGCGGGCGTCGCGTATCCAGTCAGTTACCACTTTGACCCTGAAGCCGAGGATGACGGTGTTACCCTGACTGTTCCCGCCGCCATGCTGCCCCAGGTGCCGGTGCATGCCCTGGAGTGGCTGGTGCCTGGGCTGCTGCGTGAAAAGTGTATTGCGCTGCTGAAGTCACTGCCGAAAAGCATCCGCCGCCAGGTGGTGCCGATTCCCGATTGGGTGGATGCGGCGCTGGAAACACTGGTACCCGATCAGCGCCCGTTAACTGAGGCGTTAGGGGAGTTTATTCGCCGCCGGACATCGACGCGGGTGCATCCTGACGATTGGCGCCTAGACTTGCTCGAACCGCATCTGATCATGAATATTCGCGTGGTCGATCATGCGGGCGAAATCCTAGGGCAGGGGCGCGATCTGCGTGCCCTTGAGCAGCGCTTTGAAGCGGCAGCCAGCGCAGGCGCCCAGGCCCTGGCTGAACAGGTTAGCCATGAGCCCGCTGTGGCCGGGCTGCCCACGACACCGCTGCCAGCTTCGCGTGTTACCACCCAGGCAGGTATTCGCGTAGAGGCGTATCCTGCATTGGTTGCAGCTGACGCCAACGAGTTCAAGGTAGCGCTGTTTGATCACCCGGCAAAAGCTGATGCCGCTCACCAAGAGGGCATTGCCCGGCTGGCGATTGCCAAGCTTCCCGAACAGGTTAAAGCGATTAAGCAACTGCCGGGTGTTGAGAAGTGCGCGCTGCTGTTTGCCAAAGTGGGCAGTAAGCAAGCTTTGATTGATGACCTGCTGCTAGCTGTGTTTACTCAGGTAGTGGCTCAGCACCCCCTGCCACGCTCGGAAGGGGAGTTTAGCCAGCGCCTAAGCGCTACTCAGAGCCAACTTGTGGACGAAGCGAAAGCGCTGTTGGTACGGGTAGAGGCTGCGCTAAAAGGCCACCTGGCGGTTAGTAAGGTGCTCAAAGGGAAACTTAATTTTGCGCTGGCGCTGGTATATAGCGATGTTAGCGCGCAGATGCAGCGACTGGTTTACCCAGGCTTTATCCGCGATGCGGGCGCCTGGCTTGACGAATACCCACGCTACACCGAGGCGGCGCTCATTCGGCTTGAAAAAGCCGCCCGTGAGCGCGGTCGCGATCAAATGATGATGCAAGACGTCCAGGCATTAGAGGCTCGCTTTGATGCCCGCCGGGAAAGTGAGCGACGCGGAAGGGTGGAAGACCCTGAGTTGGTTGCTTTTGGCTGGTGGTTGCAAGAGCTTAGAGTGTCGCTATTCGCGCAGCAGTTGGGGACGAGCATGGTGGTGTCGGTAAAACGACTGGAAAAACGCTGGCAAGAGATCACTAGCGTTTAGCTAGGGGTTGAAAAAAGTTGCTGGAAAAACCGCTATTTTACGCACACAGTAACGTGATGGGTTCGCCGTAAGTTGCACGCTACATTGATGGCCGGTCACGTCGGCAAGCCGCTTAGAGGAGATTGGCATGACACATGTGGTGATAACCGGTACAGGGCTCTATACGCCGGAACACGCCATTGATAATGCGGCCCTGGTGGCAGCATTTAATGCTTGGGTAGACGCTGAAAATGCGCAGTATGCCGATTCGATTCAGCGTGGTGAGCGTGAATCGCTGGCGCATTCCAGCAGTGAATTTATCGAAAAAGCCTCCGGAATTAAGAGCCGCTACGTGCTCGATGCGTCTGGAATCCTTGACCCACAGCGTATGCGGCCTAAACTGCCGCAGCGGGGCAACGACGAACCTTCTATCCAGTGCAAGATGGCAACCGCTGCTGCGCGGCAGGCGCTGGCCGCCGCTCAGGTGGATGCAACTGACATTGAACTGGTCATTGTCGCCTGCTCAAACCTGGAGCGTGCCTACCCTGCCGTGGCAGTGGAAGTGCAGCAGGCTCTGGGAGCAAGCGGCTATGGGTTTGATATGAATGTCGCCTGTAGTTCAGCGACCTTTGCCATTGAAACGGCTGCCAATGCCATAGCCTCCGGCAGTGTTAAGCGCGCTCTGGTGGTCAATCCGGAAATTTGCTCGGCGCATCTCAACTTTCGAGACCGTGACAGTCACTTCATTTTCGGCGATGCTTGTACCGCTGTAGTACTAGAAAGTAGCGCCATTGCGGTGGCCGATGAGCAGTTTGAAATTCTCGGTACGCGGCTGGTTACCCAGTTTTCCAACGCGATCCGTAATAATGCAGGGTTCCTTAACCGCGTAACGGACAGTGACCCTCTCGCCTTGGACAAGCTGTTTGTGCAGGAAGGGCGTCGGGTGTTTAGAGAAGTTTGCCCAATGGTGGCTAAATTGATCACCGACCATTTGGCCTCCTTAGAGTTAACCGGTGGCGATCTAAAGCGCATGTGGTTACACCAGGCTAACCGACATATGAACGATCTGATTGCCCGCAAAGTATTGGGCTATGACCCGAGTGAAACACAGGCGCCGATTATTTTGGATCGCTACGCCAACACCAGTTCAGCGGGTTCTATCATCGCCTTTCACCTCCATCGCGAGGAACTTGTGGAGGGTGATATTGGCGTAATTTGCTCCTTTGGCGCGGGCTATAGCGCGGGCTGCGTGGTTATTCGTCGTTTGTAGATGTCTGTAAAGGTGCAGGGGAATTGAAAAAGGAAAATGTCATGTGGCAGTGGTTAAATAACGAAAAGCCTGCGCTTTCGCTGCGTAGCAAAGGGGTGCCACTACTGCTGGTGACGTTACTCGCAAGCGGTGGCTGTGCCAGTACACAAATGGCGGAAAATGCTGCTCCCGAAGACCCTTGGGAAGGCTTTAACCGCAAAGTGTTTGCGTTTAACGATGTGCTGGATCGTTACGCACTCAAGCCGGTGGCAAAAGGCTATCGCGCTGTCACCCCCGACCCGGTAGAAACGGGCGTAGGTAATTTTTTCTCCAACTTAGGTGAAGTGCGTACTGCGCTTAATAGCGTTCTGCAAGGCAAACCGGCCAACGCGGGTCTCGCCACATCACGTTTTTTAATTAACTCCACGGTAGGCATTGGCGGACTGTTAGATTATGCCACCCTAATGGAAATTACTGCGGATGAAGAAGATTTTGGCCAAACGTTAGCGGTGTGGGGGTGGGAAGATTCGCGTTATCTTGTGCTGCCTTTCTTTGGCCCCAGCACGCTGCGGGATACCACAGGTATGCCCGCTAACATGGCGACGAACCCCGTTAATTATGTAGAAGACGATGCTGTTCGAGTGAGCCTTTCCGCACTCAATGTGATTGATATTCGTGCGGGTTTGCTCGACCAGGAAGAGCTGATTCGCGGCGATCGATACCGTTTTATTCGTGATGCTTACTTACAGAGCCGCCAATTTGAGGTGAGCGATGGAGAATTGGGCGATGACCCCTTTGCCAGCGAAACCTTCGACTTTGATGACAGCGATTTTGACAACAGTGGTCAGGATGACAGTGACTCTGGTGGCGACGAAGTCACCGATTGAGGCTCATGATGGAGCATTCTAAGCAGTTGATCGCGGTGATCGACGAACCCGGTCGTGAGCGCGATGCGCTTGCTGAAGCGATTACCTGCGATGACATGTGGGTGTTTGCTGCTGACGATATCAAGCATTTACCCGCTGGCACGGCGCTTATTGTTGCCCATGCCCGAGCAGTTCCGCGGCAGCAGTGGACACACCTAACGCGACGCCTGCCAACGTTGGTCGTTAGCGACTCGCGTCAGGACGCCGACTTGATCAAAGCGATTGATGTAGGGCTGGTGGACTATATTGTCCATCCGCTGCGTCACGCTGAGCTGTTGCGACGAATGATCCGTAAGGCCATAGAGCTCAACGATTTGGCGCTGGAGCGCGAGCGTGACCATGCGCGGCTGGCGGAGTTAAACGAGAGCCTGGAGACCCATCTGGCGCTGTTACGGATGGATCAGCAGAGCGGTGGGCATATTCAGCGGCGTTTGTTACCGCTGCGGCCCAAGGTGATTAACGGGGTGTTTTACGACTATATATTCGCCCCTTCGCTCTACTTGTCTGGTGATTTCCTCGATTACCAACGCTATAACGAGCGCTACAGCGCCTTCTATTTCGCCGATGTATCGGGGCATGGCGCTTCGTCGGCGTTTGTTACCGTGCTGCTCAAATATTTATGCAACCGCTGGCTGAGTGAGTGGGATGGCCAGCATCCGGAAGATCTGCCGCCTGATTGGTTAAAGGCGATGAACCGTGAGCTGCAGGGCACCGATATTGGTAAACATGCCACCTTATTTGTCGGTGTTATTGACCACGAGGCGCATACTCTGCACTATTCGCTCGGCGCGCAGCTTCCCATGCCCCTATTGGCGGCAGAGGGAGAGCTACGCCGTTTGGAAGGAGAGGGAATGCCGGTAGGCCTTTTCCCCGATGTGGAGTATCCTTCGCTGAGTTGTGCATTGCCGAATAAATTTCGTCTATGGCTCTGCTCAGATGGAGTATTGGAATGCTTGCCGGGTAAAACGCTCGACACGCGGCTCAAGGAGCTTGAGCAATTAGTAAGCGAGAGTGTAACGCTTGAGCAGTTGCGCGAACGGCTAGCAAAAACAAACGCACTTCTTGCCGAAGGAGATGCGGAGTTTGATGCCAACCAAGAGCGCGATGCTTTACCCGATGATCTAACAATCATGATGGTGAGCGGATTTGGTCATGCTGATTGAAGAAGGCCGCATTAAAGCGGCGTTCGATTCTGGTGTTTTTGTTTTAAAACTGTGTGGCGATGTGCGTTTGACGCTCTGCGCCACGCTGGATACCCAAGCCCAACGTCTCGCCGAGACGCCGGGCCTGCGTGCCGTGCTGATTGACCTGCGTGAAGCCACCAATGTCGATTCGACGGCGCTTGGCTTTCTGGCCAAGGTCGCGATGGCGGTGAAAGGGCGCCTGGAGCAGCCGCCGACGATTATTGTCGATAATCCTGATGTGCGGCAGATGCTGGATGTGATGGGCTTTGCGCGTTTTTTCACGCTGATGGAAGCGCCGCTACAACAGGCGAGTACGCTCAACAATGAGCTTGAAGAGCTGCCCCAAGAGCCAGCCGACGAGGAGGGGCTGCGTGATCGCATCCTGGAAGCCCACCGTATTTTAATGCATATGAACGAGCATAACCGTGAGCAGTTTCAGCCTCTGGTTGAGATGCTTGAGTCCCAAGACGCCACGACGCACCACTAAGCTCTCCTTACCTTGATAAGCCCCTGGCCATCTCCAAGGGCTATCGTTCGATAGTGCCCCACCCCGACAAACGCCTTAAAATCGGCTATGATTAGCGGCCTATCTATTCCAGTGCGTGCATTATCGCCTTAAGGAGACCCATGGATCTTAATCCTCGCCGGGTAGCACTGTTGGTGGCCGCCAATACTGCGCTGGCACCCTTTGCTATCGACGCATATTTGCCTGCCATGGGTATCATTGCCGAGAGCATCGGCGCCAGTATTCATCGTACTGAACTCTCCATCAGCGTATTTTTGTTCGGCTTTGCGCTGGGCCAACTCTGCTTTGGCCCGCTTTCGGATCGCATGGGCAGAAAGCCAGTGCTGCTAGGTGGACTGGTGGTGTTTATGCTGGCGAGTCTTGCTATTACGATGGTGGACAGTTTGCCCACGCTGCTGCTCTGGAGGTTTATCCAGGCGCTGGGTGGAGGAGCCTGTGTAGTCAATTCGGCGGCGATTGTGCGCGACTGTTTTAGCGGGCGCGAGGCCGCTAAAGTGATGTCCACCATGGCGATGATTATGATGCTGGCGCCGCTGGTGGCGCCAGCGGTGGGCAGTTTGCTGCTGCATGTGGCTGGCTGGTGGCTGATTTTTGTGTTCCTGGCCGTCTATGCAGGTTTTTTACTCTGGTTGTTAGGCACGCGTCTGCCTGAAACCCGCGACATGTCGTTGCCTGCCGCTTCACCACGGCAGGTAATACGCAACTACGCCAGCGTGCTTAAGCACCGTGAAGGCATGGGCTATATCTGTGCGGTAGCGGCTTCCTTTGCGGGCCTGTTTGCCTTCGTGACCGCTTCGCCGTTTCTCTATCTCGACTATTTTGGCCTCTCACCTGGCACTTATCCGCTGGTGTTTGGGGTCAATGTGGTGGTGATTGCGCTCTCTAACCGGGTCAATATTCATCTGCTCCGCAAGCGCACTCCCCAGCAGAATTTGCGTTTAGGGTTGCTTATACAGCTGGTGGCCGCGCTTGGGTTGGTGGCGGTGACCGCCCTGGACATTGCGTCGCTAGTGATCGTGGTGCCGTTGATTATGCTGTTTACCGGTATGATCGGGCTGATCACACCCAACGCGATCTCGTCGTTACTGGATCATTTTGGTCATATCAGCGCCACGGCAACGGCGCTGCTGGGCGGCATTCAGTTTACCTGCGGCGCCCTCGCGGGAGTGATGGTAGGGCTATTCGAGGTAGAGCATCTCTGGCCCATGGTTCTCACCATGCTGGGTGCTGCGTTGCTAGGCAATATCGGTGTACGCAAACTGACTAAAGCACCTGCTGCGGATGAATAATTTTTCAAATGGATAGGGTGTATGGACAGGGCGTATGGATAGAGCATATGGATAGTTTGCATGGATAAGTTGAATGGATAAGTTGAATGGATAAGTTGAATGGATAGCATGCTGGCTTGGGTCAATATGCCCATGAGTACCTGGTTCGCTTGCTCCGCCGTACTGTTGCTGGGTGCCTTTGTCCAACGCGCCACCGGTTTTGGTTTAGCCATTATTGGCGCGCCGTTACTGTTGATGCTAGAGCCTCGCCTGGTGCCAGTCGTTCTAGTGTTGTTTGGATTTACCGTCTCGCTAATGATGGTGCGTCACTACTGGCACGAGGTGCGCCTGGACTCCATTGGCATGGCGCTAGTGGGGCGCCTTCCCGGTAATGCGCTGGGGATTTGGCTGCTGCTTGCCGCCCCCATGTTTGTGTTAGAAAAGCTGATTGCAGTGATCGTGTTGTTTGCGGTTCTCGTCACTTTGTGCCGCTTTCAACTGCCGGTAAACCGAATAACGCTGTTTGGCGCGGGGGTGCTCTCAGGTATTTTCGGCACCGTAGCGGCTATTGGTGGCCCGCCCATCGTGCTCTTAATGCACGGCCTACCTGCTGATCGTGTGCGTGGCAACTTAGCTGCCTTTTTCATTTTGACCTCCCTCTTGACCTTCATCACCCTCGCCTTGGCTGACCAGATTCAGCTTTGGCATTTTCAGGTCGCGCTTACCTTTCTGCCTATGGTGTTAATCGGTAACGCCTTGGCTGATGCTATTGCCCACCGTCTGGATAGACGCCTTCTGCAGGGAGCTTCACTAGCGTTGTGCACCCTCGCGGCGCTAGGACTTTTGTGGTGATGTAAGGCTTGGTTGCCTCTATGTAACGAAAATTTTTCTACGTTTTGCTCGCTGTCATGAAGTTGTCATGGAACCAGTGCAAGGTATGCCTTGCGAAGGCCAGATCCCTACATGAACAGGAGTATTTCGCATGAACCGTATTCTCAAAACCACCGTTATCGCGGCTGCTGTAATGAGCGTTGCCGGTGTTGCTCAGGCCCGTGATCAAATCCGTATCGTAGGCTCCAGTACCGTTTACCCGTTCGCCAGCTACGTAACTGAAGAGTTCGGTGCTACTACTGGTAACCCGACCCCTGTTATTGAATCAACAGGTTCGGGCGGCGGTTTGCGCCTGTTCTGTAACGGTGTTGGTGAAGGCACGCCGGATATTACGAACGCTTCACGCCGCATGAAAGTGTCTGAGTTCGAGCGTTGTGAAGAGAACGGCGTTACCGATATCACCGAGGCTAAAATCGGTTCTGACGGTATCGTATTGGGCCAATCAAGCGAAAACGATGACGTTGCCTTAACCCGCGAACAGATCTTCATGGCGGTAGCTGCCATGGTGCCGGTTGATGGCGAGTTGGTTGAAAACCCCTACACCAACTGGAGCGAAATCGACTCTTCGCTGCCAGACCGTGAAATCTCCATTTATGGGCCGCCGACAACTTCAGGTACCCGCGATGCTTTTGAAGAGCTGGTAATGGAATCTTCGTCCGAGGGTATGGATGTTTACGGCGATGAAGGCTACACCGATATCCGCTCTGACGGTGTTTACATCGATGCCGGTGAAAATGACAACCTGATCGTTCAGCGCCTTTCAGAAGACACCGGTGCCTTCGGTATCTTCGGCTACTCTTTCCTTGAAGAGAATACTGACACGATCAGCGCCGCCAGCATTGATGGTGTCGAGCCTGAAGCTGAGGCAATCAGTTCCGGTGACTATCCTATCGCGCGTTCACTGTGGTTTTACGTGAAGAACCAGCACGCTGAAGAAGTTCCGCCGATGTACGATTACGTCGATATGTTTATGAGCGAAATGATGATTGGCGATGACGGCTACTTGCGTGATATCGGTTTGATCGTTCTGCCAGAAGCAGAGCGCGAAGAGTGGCGCCAGGCCGTTGCAGATCGCACTGCAATGACTGCAGACGTTCTTAAGTAAGTTGGTAGGTCAGTTGTAAAAGAGGTCGGCAGTGCAAGCTGCCGACCCGTTTTGTTGATAGGTTTCTTAACCGGTGACGACGTGAGAGAGATGCGATGCAGACCAACCAGCTTCTTCTGATTTTTTGCGGTGTATTATTGCTGCTGGGGCTGCTGGCTTTTTTTGCTGGCCGTTCTAAAGCCACCCGGTTACGTAGCGCGGGTACGGCGATGTTCGCCCAGCCTGACCAATACGCTTGGTTTACCGTACTCTCCACCGCCGGGCCAGCCGTGGTGGTGAGTGCCCTGGGCGCTTTCGTTTTGCTGCTAATGGGCGCCGACATTCCTACGCTTTACCTGCTGGCGGCGAGCTTAGTGATAGCCGCCATCGGGCTCCTGGTGAGTCTTAATCAAGTAAAACCCGATTTCCATGCCCGCCAAGCCATTGAGCGGGTCATTCGCATGGCCCTGGCCGGTGCAGCGTTAATCTCCATTTTGACGACCTTTGGTATTTTAATTTCGATTATTTCCGAGGCGCTGCGCTTTTTCCAAATGCACAGCTTCTGGGAGTTCATCACCGGCACCACTTGGAATCCTGGCGCTAGCTTTTTAGCGTCCGCGGGTCGCGGTGATGGCAGCGGCGCTGAGTTTGGCTCGGTACCGCTGTTTGCTGGCACCTTTATGATTACCGCCATCGCTATGCTGGTGGCAGTGCCTATCGGTCTGCTGTCTGCAATTTATATGTCTGAATTTGCACCGCGCAAAGTGCGTACCGTTGCTAAGCCGGTGTTAGAGGTGTTGGCGGGTATTCCTACCGTGGTTTATGGCTTTTTTGCTGCTATCACCGTGGCGCCGATCATTGTCAATATTGCCGGTTTTCTGGGGCTCGATGCGTCTTATAACAATGCGTTGGCCCCTGGCATTGTGATGGGCATTATGATCATTCCGTTTATCTCATCGCTATCTGATGATGTGATCAATTCGGTGCCCGATAGCATGCGCCAAGGATCCCTGGCGCTGGGTATGACCAAAGGGGAAACGATTCGTGATGTGGTAGTGCCCGCTGCCATGCCGGGGATTATCTCCGCGTCGCTCTTGGGTATGTCTCGTGCCATGGGTGAAACCATGATCGTGGTTATGGCGGCGGGTATGCGACCTAATTTAACCGCTAATCCGCTTGAAGATATGACCACTGTGACTGTGCGTATCGTGGCGGCGCTCACCGGCGATCAGGAGTTTGAAAGTGCCGAAACATTATCAGCTTTTGCCCTTGGGCTCGTGCTCTTCGTGATCACACTCGCACTCAACTTGGTGTCCGTATTGATGATCCGTCGTTTCCGTGAAAAATACCGCGTGAATAACCTGTAACGCCGAGGAACTGTTTCGATGAGCCATAGTTTTGACGAAATCAGCCAGCAGCTTAAGCGGCGTCACCGAAAGTCTACCCGCCTTAAATGGATCACCATGGGATCGTTAGGTCTTGCGGGCCTTTTTCTGGTGCTGTTTTTTGCTGATATGCTGAGTAAAGGTCTACCCGCTTTCCAGCAAGCGTATATACAAACCGAGATTAGTTACACAGAAGAAGCCGAAACCGATGGTCGGCGGGCGTTTGACGAAGAGCTGTTGCCGTTAATTAGCCGTACAGTGGTTCGCGTGATTCCCATGGAACTACGCAACAATCCTGACATGATCGGCACCAGCGAAGAACAGTGGGTGTTGGCGACTAGCGAGGTGGATCAGTACTTAAAAGGGCACCGGCATCGCTTGAGTGAAGAGGAGCAGGAAGCCCTTGATGCCCGAGTTGAAGCAGGGCAGGTGGATCTACGCTTTAATAGCACTTTCTTTGGTTCGGGTGATTCTAAGATTGCCGAGAACGCGGGTATCTTATCGGCAGTGGTTGGCACCATTATGACCATGATCGTCACTCTGGCGATATCTTTCCCGATCGGTGTGATGACAGCTATTTATCTTGAAGAGTTTGCCCCTGATAACCGCTTAACCCAGATTATTGAAATTAACATCAATAACCTAGCGGCGATCCCGTCGATTCTATTTGGTCTGTTGGGCTTGGCGATCTTTATTAACTTTTTCGGGGTGCCGCGTTCGTCCCCCTTAGTGGGTGGCATGACGCTGGCACTGATGACGTTGCCGGTAATCATTATTTCGACGCGTACCGCGCTGCGTAGCGTGCCTGAATCCATTCGTCATGCAGGCTTTGGGGTAGGCTGTTCACGCTGGCAGGTAGTGCGGGATCACGTTCTACCATTGGCGATGCCGGGTATTATGACGGGTTCTATTATCGGCCTTGCGCAAGCGATGGGTGAAACCGCGCCGCTGATTATCGTGGGTATGGTGGCTTTCATTCCTGATGTGGGCGTTTCCTTTACCAACGCCGCAACAGTGATGCCCGCGCAAATATTCACCTGGGCCGGTGAACCTGAGCAGGCGTTTGTAGAAAAAACTGCTGGCGGTATTTTGGTGCTACTCACCATACTCATCTCACTCAACGCTTTTGCCGTTGTGATGCGTAAGAAATTTGAGCGTCGCTGGTAGGCCAGTGCGTTATAGAGGACATTACTATGAATAGCCATGCAACTGTAATGAACGGCCAGCAGACACCTGCGGTTGGGCAACCCTATACACGGAATGAAGCTGCGTGCCACGACCTGAGTTTCCGGGTTCGCGATTTGAATTTGTGGTATGGCAAAAACCAAGCGTTGAATAATCTGAATATTGATCTTTTTCAGAAAAACGTGACGGCACTGATTGGCCCTTCGGGGTGTGGTAAGTCAACGTTTTTGCGCTGCTTGAATCGGATGAACGACCTCATTCCCAGCGTACGAACCGAAGGCTTGGTCGAGATGGACGGGCTGGACGTTAACGCGCCTAAGATGGATGAAGTGGCGCTGCGCCGCCGGGTGGGCATGGTGTTCCAAAAGCCTAATCCGTTTCCTAAGTCGATCTTTGAAAATATCGCTTACGCACCACGCATGCATGATTTGGTCAGCCGTAAAGTTGAGCAGGAAGAGTTGGTTGAAAAAGCGCTGCGCGACGCCGGGTTGTGGAACGAGGTGAAAGACAAGCTGCATGAGCCAGGCACCTCTCTCTCCGGTGGTCAGCAGCAGCGGTTGTGTATTGCCCGCGCTATTGCGGTTCAGCCTGATGTGATTTTGATGGATGAGCCAACCTCAGCGCTTGACCCTATTTCGACCGCCACCATCGAAGATTTGATGGACAAGCTGAAAGAGAAATTCACCATTATTACCGTGACGCATAATATGCAGCAGGCGGCGCGAGTGGCGGACTACACGGCGTTCTTCCACCTGGGAGAAATCATTGAGTACAACGACACCAAAGTGATGTTCTCAACCCCGGCACAGAAGAAGACCGAGGACTATATCTCTGGTCGTTATGGTTAATTAATACACACTAATTAATGCTTACTACAAAGTGGCGGGCCTGTTTGCTAGTAAGCATTTTTTTAAGCATGTATATATGTTTTAACGTATATAGCCGTTATGCTTTCTCTTAATAGATTGTGTAACGGTTAGCTTAGGAGGCACTCATGGCACTACGCATTGGCATTAACGGCTTTGGGCGGATTGGGCGTTTGGCACTGCGCAGTTTGTGGGGGCAGGTCGACGCGGGTGCGGTAGAAATAACGCGCATTAACGACCCGGGCGGCGATGCGGCAACCTTTGCCCACCTGCTGGAGTTTGATTCAGTTCACGGGCGCTGGGCACCAGGGAAGGGCATCTCGGCAACCGATGACGCTATCGTTCTCGATGGAAAATCTGTCGCCTTTAGCGCTAATAAAGCAATTGCCGATAGCGACTGGTCGAACTGCGATATCGTCATTGAGTGCTCTGGGGTAATGAAAACCACCGATAAACTGCAGGCGTATCTTGCTCAAGGTGTCGTCCGTGTGGTGGTGAGTGCGCCTATGAAAGAGGCGAGCGTGCTTAATGTGGTGGTGGGGGTGAACGACCACCTTTACGATCCTGCCCAACATAAGATCGTCACCGCTGCCAGTTGCACCACCAACTGTCTGGCGCCGGTGGTCAAAGTCATTCAGAAAACCTTCGGTATCCGCCATGGTTCAATGACCACGGTGCACGACATTACCAATACCCAAACAATTCTAGATGCCCCGCACAAAGATCTGCGCCGGGCACGTGCCTGCGGTATGAGCCTGATTCCCACCACGACCGGTTCAGCGAAAGCTATCACCGCTATTTTTCCTGAGCTAGAAGGCAAGCTAAACGGTCATGCGATTCGTGTACCCCTGGCGAATGCTTCGCTCACTGATATGGTGTTTGAGCTTGAGCGTAAAGTGAGTGTCGAAGAGGTTAATCAGGCGCTAAAAGCCGCCGCTGATGGCGAACTTGCCGGGATTTTGGGCTATGAAGAGCGCCCGCTAGTGTCGATTGATTACCGCACCGACCCGCGCAGCTCAATCATTGATGCGCTCTCCACCATGGTGGTCAACGGCACTCAGCTAAAGCTCTACGCCTGGTATGACAACGAGAGGGGCTACGCTAATCGAACCGCTGAGTTAGCGCTAATGGTAGGCAGTGGGCAGGTCGATCGTGGCTGAATCGATGCTGCAAAGGGTAAAGGCGCTCCCTTTCGAGGTGCGCCAATATATGCTGATTACCGGTAACTACTGGGCGTTCACGGTAACCGACGGCGCGTTGCGCATGCTGGTGGTCATGCACTTCCACCAATTGGGCTACTCACCGTTAGAAATTGCCATGCTGTTTCTGTTTTACGAAGCTTTTGGCGTGGTAACTAATCTGGTAGGCGGCTGGTTGGGCGCGCGGCTGGGGCTTAACCGCACCATGAATGTGGGGCTTGGACTGCAAATTATCGCCCTCGCCATGTTGATGGTGCCCGCTAGCTTGCTGACAGTTGCTTGGGTGATGGCTGCTCAGGCGCTGTCGGGGATCGCTAAAGACCTCAACAAAATGAGCGCTAAAAGCGCCGTTAAGGTTCTGGTGCCCAAAGAGAGTGCTAACGCCAATAGTTCTCTCTACCGCTGGGTGGCGATGCTGACCGGCTCTAAAAATGCGCTAAAAGGGCTGGGCTTTTTTGTCGGCGGCCTGCTTTTAACATTGATTGGCTTTCAGGCCGCTGTGTTCGTCATGGCGGTAATGCTTGGTGGCGTGTTACTGCTTTCACTGTTGAGGCTTAAGGCGGATTTAGGCCGCCAAAAAGTAAAGCCCAAATTCTCCGAAATCTTCTCAAAATCGCGTGCTATTAACGTGCTCTCCGCGGCGCGCTTTTGCCTGTTTTCGGCACGAGATGTGTGGTTTGTGGTAGCACTGCCGGTGTTTTTATACGATCAACACGGTTGGACACACTGGACAGTGGGTGGGCTGTTAGCGGTATGGGTTATCGGTTATGGCGGGGTGCAAACTCAGGCACCTAAATTAACCCGCCTGATCAAAGGCGATGCGCGGGCGCTTACCGCCGGTTGGGCGGCGGCATTGGCCGTGCTGGCGATTGTGTTGGCGATGCTGCCCTTGGCGCAAGTGGGCTGGTTGGTCGTTGGACTGCTCGCCTTTGGGGTGCTGTTCGCGATTAACTCCAGCTGGCACAGCTATTTGATTGTGCATTATGCTCGCGCCGACGGCGTCTCAATGGATGTCGGCTTCTACTATATGGCCAATGCCATGGGGCGTTTAGTGGGCACGCTACTGTCGGGTTGGCTGTATATGGCCTATGGGCTGAGCGCCTGCCTGTGGGTATCAGCCGCCTTAGTGGCTGCCAGCGCATTGATGGCCCTAGCGTTGCCTAAGCAAGTCGCATGATCCGCGCTTCGCCCAGGCAAGGGCTATGCAAGCCTTGGCGCCGCTGCTGTTTGGCCTATTGATAGAGCGCAATGGCGTTGGGGTACTATGGCTAACCACTGGATAAATGCTAATGGCTTTTTGGCGTTACTGGTTATTCGTGTAGCCCGATTGCAGGTGGTAAACCATCTACATAGAGGTGGCGTAACTTCCAAAACCCTTCAATTTCAACGCGTAGTCCCTGCCCGACAAGCGTTGGGTCAATAAAGATCGTTATACCTTGATAGTGGTAGTGCTGATAGCGCGAAGCATCTAGGGGTTCGTTTGCCTCGGCGACGGCAATATTGGCAAGCCCTCCGCAGCAGCCATGCTTAGGGGAGAGGCGGATGGTGACGACTCCGCCTTGCTGCTTGATAAAGTCTAATGCGTTGCCACCTAGCTCAATCACACTGTCCATAGCCTATCCCGGTTACGCCATTAATGGGCTGGATAGTAAACGATCTCACCATCCTCTTTCGTAAATTGGGGAATTGGACGCTGTTTCGCGACGTCCCGCAGTTGGGGTTGTGATAAATAGTGACGAGCATGGTGGCCTCGCGATTGTTTTAGCTGTTTTCTTTAGCTACTTTCACTGCCTGGCGCGTTGCGCTGTGAAGGCGCGGTTTTAAAAGCGGGCGATACCCGTGTCGGATCCACCTGATTTTTATAGCTAGCAGCAGCTTCTGCCCACCACATTAATTGACCTAAGGTGCGGCCAAAATAACTTTCCCAGCGCTCTTGTTCATGGGCAAACTGCCCATCCTCGTTTAGCGCTTCCTGGGCTTTGGGTATATGAATCATCGCCGACACCGGAAGGCAGCCAAGCTCCGAGAGAAACGCGCGCATGGCAACACCGGCGCGCACGCCGCCCCACTGACCCATTGAGTAGGTCACGATGGCGCTGGGCTTAAACGCAAACAACGAAGCTCCAAAATGGTTAAGCAGATGGCTAAGGGCTGGGCTCATGGAGTGATTATATTCTGGACTGACCATCACATAGCCATCGGCCGCGGCGATTTTATCAGCCAGCTCTGCTAAGTCCTCCGGCGCATCGTTTTTTGCGTAAGCAAAATGCGGCTTAAACGGATCGCTTAAGTTTAGCGCTAGCGGATCAATAATCTCCGCCGTTGTATGAGGGAGCGATGAAAGCAAGCGCTCGCACGCTTTTGCGACCCGCTCGCCAAGGCGAGCGGGTGAAGGTGGTCTACTGGTTCGGGTTGAACCCAGAAATACCAAATAGTGAGCCATAGCGCTTACTCCTGATTAATGAGCGTCTGCCGGAAAATGATGACGAGTTTTATTGGCAATCCTGACCAGCGCGAGCATTAGCGGTACTTCGACCAATACGCCGACAACAGTGGCTAGCGCAGCGCCCGACTGTAAGCCAAACAGCGCGATAGCCGCTGCTACCGCCAGTTCAAAGAAGTTGCTGGCGCCGATCATCGCCCCCGGTGCGGCAATGTTATGTGGCAACCGCCAGGCTTTAGCCCAGCCATAGGCAATAAAGAAGATCAGAAACGTTTGAATAATCAGCGGTATCGCGATTAACACGATATGCAGCGGATTAGTGAGAATGACCTCGCCTTGGAAGGCGAATAGCAGTACCAGGGTAATGATCAAGCCAATCGGGGTGATAGGGCCAACGCGCTTCATAAACACGTTGTCGTACCACTCGTTGCCGTGCTTTTTAATCAAGCTTTGCCGCGTGATATAACCCGCCGCCAGGGGTATCACAATGTACAGCACCACTGACAGGGCAACCGTGTCCCAGGGTACTTGAATATTGGAAATGCCCAGCAGAAAGACCACGATGGGTGCAAAGGCAAACAGCATAATCAGATCGTTAAGCGCCACTTGCACCAGGGTGTAGGCGGCATCGCCGCGGGTCAGGTAGCTCCACACAAACACCATGGCGGTACACGGCGCTGCGCCCAGCAGAATGGCACCGGCTAGATACTGACTGGCTAGCTCGGCGGGAATTAACGGACGAAAGATCACCATCAGAAATAGCCAAGAGATGGCGAACATAGTGAAAGGTTTGATCAACCAATTCACGGAGGTAGTAATGATCAACCCTTTGGGCTGTCGACGCACGCCCAGTAGCGAGGTGAAGTCAATTTGCGCCATCATGGGGAAAATCATTGCCCAGATAAGTATCGCCACTGGAATCGACACCTGCGCCACTTCAAAGCGTGACAGCGTTTCCGGTACCGCTGGGATAAATTGCCCGACCAGGATGCCGACCACAATGGCGAGTGCTACCCATAGCGTGAGGTAGCGCTCAAACACGCCCATGCCTTCGGCGGTGGAGGGTGATGCGTTGTCATTTAGTGCTGGCATGTGAAGCTCCTATTAGATGGCGCGTTGATTAACCCGTTTGGAGACTTCTTCGGCGCTCTCTTTACGCTCCGAATAACGATCCGTCAGTACGTCGTTGCGGTCACGCACCAGTAGAGTGAATTTCAACAGCTCTTCCATGACATCCACGATCCGGTCATAAAACGGTGAAGGCTTCATCCGGTTTTTATCATCAAACTCCATAAAGGCTTTGGGTACCGAAGACTGATTGGGAATCGTCAGCATACGCATCCAACGCCCCAAGATACGTAGCTGGTTGACCGTATTGAAGGACTGCGAACCGCCGCAGACCTGCATGACGGCCAATGTCTTACCCTGAGTAGGGCGGACGCCACCCAAGGCAAGTGGTATCCAGTCTATTTGCGCCTTCATAATGCCGGTCATTGCGCCGTGACGCTCGGGGGAGCACCACACCATCCCCTCTGACCATTGGGCCAATTGGCGTAGCTCATCGACTTTGGGGTGACTGGCATCTTCAGCATCCGGTAATGGCAGTCCTCTGGGGTCAAAGACTCTTGTTTCTGCGCCCATGGCGTTTAGCAAACGCGCCGCTTCCTCAACCGCTAGGCGGCTGAAAGAGCGCTCACGCAGGGAGCCGTATAACAGCAATATTTTAGGTAAGTGTTCACTGCTATGTGGAATACCCAGCCGTTCGCTGCTGGGTGGTTCAAAGAGTTCAGCATCTATATTAGGCAGATCATCCAGGTCGGAAAAATCAGTCAGTGAGGTCATCGCGGTTTACTCGGATTGTGTCTTAATAGCTTGATGATTCCATCATATATGTTTTTACGTATATTTCTAGGTCAACTGTGTACCTGCAATATTGCCGTCATGAACCCGGCGTAGAGTGGCAGCCACTAACTACATAAGAGGCTGTTTATTTATGACGAAGCGCCGCGTGTTGTTCCTCTGCAATGCTAACTCTGCACGGTCTCTGATGGGGGAGGCGTTGCTTCGCCATTTGGCAGATGATCGTTTTGAAGCGTTTAGCGCCGGTTCTGAGCCGGATGAGCCCCATGCATTGACGCTTGAAGCGTTGCGCAAACACGGACTTCCCACCGAGGGCTTGCGCAGTAAGTCGTTGGATGAGTTTGAAAGCGAAACCTTCGATTTTGTCATTGTGCTATGCGACAAAGCCCAGCAAGCCTGCCGCGATTGGCAGGGGGAGGCGGACGAAGTTCTATCCTGGGATATTCGTGACCCTCGCTTGATCGGCAAGTCAGATGCTTATGAGCAGGCATTATTAGAGATTCGTCGGCGCCTGCAGCTCTGGCTGCCCCTCCACACATCTGTTTAATCTTACTGAAAGGGGCGGGTCGAGATGAAATGGATTAATAACTTAAGCGTCAAGGCAAGTTGGACGCTCGTATTAGTGGCCTTTAGCGGCCTTGTGGTTGTTATTGGCGCACTGGGTTTGTTCGCCAACCATTTTGGCCGTGAAGCATTCACATCGCTTCATGAACGGGATATGGCGCAAATTAGCAACCTGGATAGCGCCTACTCCCAGCTCTTGCGTGCGCGTATTCAGATGAATCGTGCGGCTGAGTTAATTCGTACTCCGTCGTTCGATCGACCTGACCCTCTGATAGAGGAAGCCCAGCGGTTGCTTGACGCGGCGACCGAGAATTTCAATCAGTTCACAGCCAGTGACTTTGATCAAGATCAGCAGGCGTTTGTCGATCAGTTAGCGTCGGACTTTCAATCATTCGTTAACAATAATCTCAGCCTTCAAATGATGATGCTTGAAGAGCGCGACGTATCTGGTTTTTTCTCGGGTGAGTCGCGAGTGGATGATAGTAGTCAGCACTTTGTGGCTAGCGCCGAGGCTTTTTTAGACGCTTCCGCTCAGCGGGGTAACGCCTTACTTATGCGCTTTGAACAGGTCTCCTCGCTACTTTTTTGGGGTGTGATTGCAGCGCTTGGTGCTGCGCTGTTGGTAGTGACGGTCGTGGTGTGGGGCGTGCGTAAAAACGTGCTTCGCCCATTGAAGACGATCACTGGGCACTTCCAGCGCATCGCTAACGGTGACTTGTCGGCGCCGGTAACGGCGCACTCAACCAATGAAATTGGTCAGCTATTTAGTGAGCTGGATAAGATGCAGCACTCTTTGACGGCCACGGTTAATCGACTTAATGCGAGTAGCCAGCAGGTATATAGCAATAGTCAGGAAATGACCGAGCAGAACCAGCTTTTAGCAAGCCAAACCGACACTCAAGTGTCAGCTTTGCAGCAGATGGCGGCGAGCTTGGAACAGCTAACCGCCACGGTGAATCAGAATGCTGAAAGTGCGGCCCACGTTAATCGGTCAACGGCGGATGTGTCCCACAAAGCACGGCAGGGTGATGAGGTAATTACCCAGTTTATCGCCACCATGGATGCGATAAATAATCACTCCGAAGAGATCCAAAGCATTATTCGCATGATTGAAAGCATTGCTTTCCAAACCAATATTTTAGCGCTCAATGCATCGGTTGAGGCTGCGCGTGCCGGTGAGCACGGTCGTGGGTTTGCGGTGGTCGCCAATGAGGTGCGTGCGCTGGCAACGCGCAGTGCCAGTGCCGCCAGCGATATTCGCTCGCGCATCGAAGCGTCGAGTGCGAGTGTCCAGCAAGGTAGCGTATTGTCTCAGCAGGCTGGTGAACATACACGGGCGATTATGCAGGCGGCGAGTAATGTGGACACGCTGATGACGCAAATTACCCATGCTTCTGAAGAGCAGCGGCGAGGCATTGAGGAGGTCAATCAGGCGGTTACCCAAATCGATACCACCACCCAAGACACCATGCGCTTAGTCAATCAGGCGGCCCAGAGCGCAGAGGTGTTATCCCAGGAAGCCTTGCAAATGCGTGAGTATGCCGGTCAGTTCAGTGTTGCTGGTGAGGTGGTAGAAGCAGGCCGACATAATGCCAAGGATAATGACGTCGAATATCCCGAATGGGAGCAGCTTTGCCAAGATGGATCAGCCATAGCACGGCCCCTAAAGAGTGAGCGTAAAGCTCGCTTGCTGGCCGCTTCATAGAATCAACCACTGGTTGGGCTTAACGCCCTGGCTGAAACCCTGCCAGGGCGTTAAACAAAATTATTTAACCCAGAAAATCTCTGACTAATCGATTAGCTCGACGGCGACAGCCGTTGCCTCGCCACCGCCAATGCATAAGCTGGCAATGCCGCGTTTGCCGCCTTTAGTGCGCAGGGCATGAATGAGCGTGGCGATGATGCGTGAGCCGGTAGAGCCAATCGGGTGTCCTTGGGCGCAGGCGCCGCCAAACACATTGACTTTGTCGTGGGGCAGGCCCAAGTCATCCATGGCCATCAGTGTCACCACCGCAAAGGCTTCGTTAATCTCGAATAGGTCTACGTCATTCACGCCCCAATCGAGCTTTTTCATCAGCTTTTCAATCGCACCCACTGGCGCGATGGTGAACTCGCTGGGGTGTCGAGAGTGAGTCGTGTGGCCTAGCATACGCGCTAGCGGCTTAATGCCTTGCTGGTCTGCAGCTTCCTGACTCGCCAAGATAAGTGCCGAAGCGCCATCGGAAATTGAGCTGGCGTTGGCGGCAGTAATCGTACCGTCTTTGGCAAATGCGGGGCGCAGCTGGCGGATTTTATCGAGCTTAGCTTGGAAGGGCTGCTCATCGTGTTCGACAAGGGTTTCGCCCTGACGAGAGGTGACCATCACCGGCGCCATCTCTGCGCTTAGGTGGCCCGCGTTGGTGGCAGCCATGGCGCGCTCAAGGGACGCAATGGCAAAATCATCCAGGCGCTCCCGTGTGTAGCCACGCTCAGTAGCCACATCCTGGGCAAACACGCCCATTAATTTGCCGGTTTCGGCGTCTTCCAGCCCATCCAAAAACATATGGTCTTTAAGCTCGCCGTGCCCCAGTCGATAGCCACCCCGCGCCTTGGTAAGCACGTGAGGGGCGTTAGACATGGACTCCATGCCGCCAGCCAGCAAAATATTGCCACTGCCCGCCTTGATTAAATCGTGGGCAAGCATCGTGGCCTTCATGCCCGAGCCGCACAGCTTGTTGATAGTGGTGGCGCCATTGGCATCTGGAATGCCGGCTTGGCGCATTGCCTGCCGCGCTGGGCCCTGCTTCACACCGGCGGGCAGTACACAGCCCATAATGCCCTCGGTGATCAGGGCTGGGTCAATTCCCGCCTCTTCAATGGCCGCTTTAATGGCGACCGCGCCAAGCTGTGGGGCTGTCATATTTGCCAGGCTGCCCATCATGCCGCCCATCGGCGTGCGTTTGGCAGCGAGAAATACAACATCGGTGGCGTTGCTCATGGCCAGTCTCCTTCAGGATTATTGTGATTATCATGTCAAGTGGTTGTTGATACGTTGACCCGTAGGCGGTGCTGTGGTTCTCTCCAAAGTAACCAAGCAAGCGCTAGTGTAAATAACATGAATGTAATGAATGCATCCCCTCGCCGCAAGGAACTGACGCGCCTCGCTGCTCAGCTATTCGTCCAAGAGGGCTTTGATCGCACGACGGTGCGCATGCTGGCGCAGGAAATGGGTATTAAGTCCGGCAGCTTGTTTCATCATTTTAAAGATAAGCAGGAAATCCTCGCTGCGGTCATTGAAGAGGGCACTCAAAATGCCTTAATGATTGCGCGAAAAGCGCTGGACGAGTGCTCTGCAGAGCCTGAAGTGCGGCTGCGCGTTATGGCACGTGCCCATCTCGAAACCCTCTTTACCGATCGCAATGCCCATGTGGTGGCACTCTTTGAGTGGCGTCGACTCGACCCAGCAGCCAGTGCTCATTTGAGCCACTTGCGTGATGCTTACGAGGCGCTGTGGGTCGCTGTTATTGATGATGCTTTGGAAGCTGGCTTGATCCATGGCGACCGTTTTCTTGTCTCGCGTTTTGTTTTGGGGGCGCTGAACTGGACAGTGCGCTGGTACGACCCCAACGGGCCACGCTCGCCTGATGACCTCGCTGACGAGCTGGTCGCCATGATTATGCCCACGTCTGCTTAATACTCCGACAACAGCCTCGACCAACGTCTAACGTTACAGCTTATATCAGTGCTTGCTCTCTGAGTCGTTTGCTTTTAGCGTTGCTATTATCTTTTAGCTTACGTTAACGTCAACGGATAAATATAACAACACTGCTTGCGCTTATTCTCACTACGAGCTCATTTCCAATAACATAAGAGAGCCATCATGACAGCGACATCACAATCACTGCCCGACTACCATCACTACCTCGATAACTTTTCCGTGGATAGCGTTATCGCCCGTCTGGATGACCACCAAGACAGTCTGCTAAATGCCTTTGAGGCCTGCTGTGGGCGTCATGTGCGCTCTGGCCGCGGCGATGTGCTGGCGTTGGTTCAAGAAGACTCTCAAGGCGATATGCATACACTGAGCTACGCCGAGCTAGATGAGCAGAGTGCAAAGTTGGCAGGGTGGTTTCAGTCCCAAGGGTTGAGTCAAGGCGACCGCATTGCCTGCATGCTGCCACGCACACCACAGTTACTGGTTGCGGTCTTAGCAACATGGCGTATTGGTGCGGTTTATCAGCCCCTGTTTACTGCCTTTGGCCCCGATGCGGTGGACTATCGGCTAGGCCGTGCTGGCACCAAATTGGTGATTACGGATCACGCTAACCGCTATAAATTCGATGGCCTTAGCCAATGCCCGCCGGTATTGGCGGTGGGTGGGGCGACCAGTGAGCATGCTGAGGATCACGACTGGCAGGCGGCGTTGACGCATACGTCAATGAGCGGCAAGCCGCCGAGGCTAGCGCCTGAAGCGCCATTTCTGCAAATGTTTACCTCTGGCACCGTAGGCAAGCCGAAAGGCGTTGCCGTTCCATTGGCAGGGATGACCGCTTTTGCGATCTATATGGAGCTGGCCATTGATCTGCGTGACGATGACCGCTTCTGGAATATGGCCGACCCCGGTTGGGCTTATGGTCTCTATTATGCGATTGCCGGGCCTTTACTGCTTGGAGTGACGACGCATTTTTGTGAGGCAGGGTTTAGCGCCGAAGGGGCACTGGCGTTTATGAAGCGCCACCACATTACTAATTTCGCTGCCGCCCCCACCGCCTACAGGCTGATGAAGGCGTCAGGTCTGTTTGATGACGCCCATGAAACGCTTGAGCTGCGTGCGGCTAGCTCGGCGGGTGAACCTCTAAATACTGAAGTAGTGACCTGGGTCGAGAAGTCGTTGGGTTGCCCGGTTATGGATCATTATGGCCAGACCGAAACCGGCATGACGTGCAACAACCACCATGCCCTTGACCATCTCAAGCATGTGGGCGCAATGGGCGTGCCGATGCCGGGTTATCGCCTGGCGATTTTGGACGCGGAGTATAAAGAGCTGCCTGCCGGTGAACCGGGTGTCCTCGCCGTCGATATCAAGAACTCCCCGGCGCACTTTTTTCAGGGCTACACCTGGCAAGAGAAGAACCCCTTTGTGGAAGGTTATTACCTGACAGGCGACGTGGTTATTCGTAATGAAGACGGTACCTTTCAATTTGCCGGGCGTGACGACGACATTATTACCACCGCGGGTTACCGGGTGGGGCCAACGGACGTAGAGAATAGTGTGATGACGCATCCTGCGGTCGCCGAGTCAGCGGCAGTGGGGCAGCCTGATGAGATCCGCGGCGAGGTCATCAAGTCCTATATCGTGCTCCGCGAAGGCTATGAGGCCAGTGACGAGCTGGCTGATGAAATCAAACAGCGAGTGCGTGAGCGGCTTTCGACCCACGCTTTTCCGCGCATTATTGAGTTTGTCGATGAGTTGCCTAAAACCCCCAGCGGCAAGATTCAGCGCTTTAAATTACGTGCCCAGGCCGTAGAAGAATCCAAAGCAAGTGAATAGCCAAGTGAAATGAAAAGACGAGCAAATAAAGCCACCACTATATATAGCAACCATCCATTACAGCCTTGGGGAATACGGAAATGCAGGTTAAGGAGAGTACGTTTTTAATTACCGGGGCTGCCTCTGGTCTTGGGGCGGCTACCGCTGAGCGCTTAGTCGCTGCAGGCGCTCGCGTCGTGTTATGCGACTTAAACGACAGTGTCAATGCCCATGCCCAGCAGTTAGGGTCAAACGCGCGCGCCATTCTGGCGGATATTACCTCGGGTGAGCAGATGCAGCAGGCCGTAGATGCGGCGGTAGCGCTGGGTGGCGAGCGCGGGCTTTCAGGCGTGGTTCACTGTGCGGGTGTGGTTAGCGTGGCTAAGCTGGTTGATCGCGAAGGCAGCCCGGCTGACTTAGAAAGCTATATGAAAACGATCAATATAAACCTGGTAGGCACTTTTAACGTCATGCGACTTGCGGCTGCTGCCATGGCTAAAAACGCGCCTAATGAGAATGGTGAGCGTGGGGTGATCATTAATACCGCCTCCATTGCTGCTTTTGATGGGCAGGTGGGGCAGTGCGCTTATAGTGCCTCTAAAGCGGGTGTTGTGGGTATGAGTTTGCCAGCGGCGCGGGAATTGTCGCGTCATGCTATTCGGGTAATGGCCATCGCCCCTGGCGTATTTGAAACGCCGATGATGAGCGAAATTCCTGACGAGGCGGCCCAGGCGCTAGCGGCGGCGGTGCCTTTTCCTAAGCGTTTAGGTAAGCCAGACGAGTTTGCTCAATTAGCCGAACAGATTATTACCAACCCCATGCTCAATGGCGAACTGATCCGCTTAGACGGTGGCATTCGCATGCAGTAAGTCGGTGGCAAGTAGGTAAAAGAAAAATAAAACAACTCGTCGGCTTTTGGCTGGCGAGTTTTTTATTATTTGCACCAGGGGGTTATTGGTTGGGCGACCAAAGTTCTAGGGTGTTTTTAGGCTAAATTCAAACGCCCGCTTGACTCTGGGGGGCGCTCGCGCTAATTTTCAAACATGTGTTTGAAAGCTCTCTGCCATTAAGAGTTGCTTGGCTTTCAATCCCCCTTTCTTAGGAGAAGTGCGATGCCCAGCTATCAGGCCCCTATTCGTGATATGCGTTTCGTTATGGACGAGATGCTTGACTACCCTGCTCACTACGCGCGCCTGCCAAGCGGTGACGATGCGTCGCCAGATGTTGTCAGCGCTATTTTGGAAGAGGGGGCACGCTTCGCCCGCGACGTACTGCTGCCGATCAATCAGAGTGGCGATGAAGAAGGATGCCTACTGGAAGGGGGCGAGGTCAAAGCGCCTAACGGTTTCAAAGAAGCCTATCAGCAGTACGTAGAGGGTGGTTGGCCGAGCCTGGCCGCCGATCCTGCTCATGGTGGTCAAGGGCTGCCGCCTTCATTGGCGATGCTGCTGTCAGAAATGATCTGCGCCACTAACCTGGCGTGGGGCATGTACCCAGGGCTCTCCCATGGTGCAGCGGATGCATTGCGCCACCATGGCACGGATGAGCAGAAGGCAACGTACCTTACCAAGCTGGTTGAAGGGGTGTGGACCGGCACCATGTGCCTAACCGAACCGCATTGCGGTACTGACCTCGGATTGATCAAGACGCGGGCAGTGCCCGCCGATGGCGATGCCTATGCGATTACCGGTACCAAAATCTTTATCTCCGCCGGTGAGCATAATCTGGCTGAAAATATCGTCCATTTGGTATTGGCAAAACTGCCCGGCGCACCGGAAGGCTCTAAAGGTATTTCGCTATTTGTAGTGCCCAAGTTCTTGCCTGATGCTCAAGGTAATGTGGGTGAGCGTAATGGCGTCACCTGTGGTTCGCTTGAGCACAAAATGGGCATTCATGGTAATGCCACCTGCGTGATGAACTTCGATGACGCAACCGGCTATCTGGTGGGTGCCCCGAATAAAGGCTTGGCGTGCATGTTCACCATGATGAACGCTGCGCGTCTTGGGGTGGGGATTCAAGGGCTGGGGCTGATTGAAGCCAGTTTCCAGAATTCATTGAGCTATGCCCGTGACCGGTTACAGATGCGCGGCTTATCGGGCAAGCAGGCTCCTGAAAAGCCCGCTGATCCGATTATCGTCCACCCTGATGTGCGCCGCATGCTGCTGACCCAGAAAGCCTTCGCCGAAGGCGGGCGTATGTTGGTGCTTTATACCGCGCAAATGCTCGATGTGGTGGAGCATGGTGAGCCGGGTGAAGAGCGAGATCACGCCGAAACCCTGCTTGGCTTGCTAACCCCTATTGTTAAGGCTTTCCTGACCGAAGTTGGTTTTGAAAGCACCAACGAGGGCGTGCAGATCTACGGTGGTCATGGCTTCATTAAAGAGTGGGGCATGGAGCAACTGGTACGCGATGCTCGTATTACTCGACTCTATGAAGGTACTACCGGTATCCAGGCGCTTGATCTGCTGGGTCGTAAAGTACTCATGAGTCAGGGGGAATCGCTGAAGGTATTCACCAAAGAGATCCATAAGTTCTGTAAAGCTGAAGCCGACAACCCTGCGCTAAAAGAGTTTGTTGTGCCGCTCGCCAAGCTGAATGCTGAGTGGGGTGAGCTGACCATGGGCGTGGGTATGAAGGCAATGCAAGACCGTGAAGAAGTAGGTGCGGCGAGTGTTGATTACCTTATGTACTCAGGCTACGTCACCCTGGCGTACCTGTTTGCTCGCGCGGCCAAGCAGGCGTCTGTTTCTCTAGAAGGTGACGATAAGGCCTTCTACGCCGCTAAATTGAATACCGCTCGCTTCTACTACCAGCGGATATTGCCGCGCACCAAGGCTCATGCACAGATGATACAAGC
This sequence comes from Halomonas sp. FeN2, assembly GCF_020595105.1. NCBI lineage: Bacteria > Pseudomonadati > Pseudomonadota > Gammaproteobacteria > Oceanospirillales > Halomonadaceae > Halomonas > Halomonas sp. FeN2. Next base: position 623,666 of record NZ_CP074200.1, on the reverse strand, counting down.
AGGGGCTTCCAGCCTGATGGCCATCTCCAGCGAAGATTTTGGTCTGGGATTTGAAATTTAATTAACGGCTAAAATGTGAAAAGAGCACTCTCTGGTCAGGCGTTCTGATCGGTGGTTTGCGGCAGAAGGGTAGCCTTCTGCCGCTTTTTTATACGCAATAACTTCTTTTACTTGCTATCTTATTAGTCAGGCCTTAAAGTACGCATCCGCTGCCGGGGACGCCAAGCGTTACCAGCGGTGAATGAAGTGTAAAAGCTTCGGTTTGTCAGGTAGTTAGTGCTTTTACGAAAGCCAGCGGTTTTGGATGTGGTCAGGTTTGCATCGAAAACAACGCCCTTGACAAACACCAGGAAATGCGTAGAATACGCCTTCCTCGCTGAGGCAAGCCAAGTCAACGGCAGCCCGGTTGCTTTCACAGCAACCTAACAGCGAAACAGCTCTTTAACAATTTGATCAGGTAATTCATGTGGGCGCTTGCTGATGTTGGTGACAAATCACCCAATATCAAGGCAAGCGACTCAAGCAATAAGGTTTTAAAGGATTCGTCCTTTGGAATCTGTTTTGAATGAATTCGTTTGAACCTTGAGCCAAGTTTGGTTCGCTTCTGTCACTTTCGAGTGGCGGGTAAGAACCGCATAGATCTTAAACTGAAGAGTTTGATCATGGCTCAGATTGAACGCTGGCGGCAGGCCTAACACATGCAAGTCGAGCGGTAACAGATCTAGCTTGCTAGATGCTGACGAGCGGCGGACGGGTGAGTAATGCATAGGAATCTGCCCGGTAGTGGGGGATAACCTGGGGAAACCCAGGCTAATACCGCATACGTCCTACGGGAGAAAGGGGGCTCCGGCTCCCGCTATTGGATGAGCCTATGTCGGATTAGCTAGTTGGTGAGGTAATGGCTCACCAAGGCAACGATCCGTAGCTGGTCTGAGAGGATGATCAGCCACATCGGGACTGAGACACGGCCCGAACTCCTACGGGAGGCAGCAGTGGGGAATATTGGACAATGGGGGGGAACCCTGATCCAGCCATGCCGCGTGTGTGAAGAAGGCCCTCGGGTTGTAAAGCACTTTCAGCGAGGAAGAACGCCTAGTGGTTAATACCCATTAGGAAAGACATCACTCGCAGAAGAAGCACCGGCTAACTCCGTGCCAGCAGCCGCGGTAATACGGAGGGTGCAAGCGTTAATCGGAATTACTGGGCGTAAAGCGCGCGTAGGTGGCTTGATAAGCCGGTTGTGAAAGCCCCGGGCTCAACCTGGGAACGGCATCCGGAACTGTCAGGCTAGAGTGCAGGAGAGGAAGGTAGAATTCCCGGTGTAGCGGTGAAATGCGTAGAGATCGGGAGGAATACCAGTGGCGAAGGCGGCCTTCTGGACTGACACTGACACTGAGGTGCGAAAGCGTGGGTAGCAAACAGGATTAGATACCCTGGTAGTCCACGCCGTAAACGATGTCGACCAGCCGTTGGGTGCCTAGAGCACTTTGTGGCGAAGTTAACGCGATAAGTCGACCGCCTGGGGAGTACGGCCGCAAGGTTAAAACTCAAATGAATTGACGGGGGCCCGCACAAGCGGTGGAGCATGTGGTTTAATTCGATGCAACGCGAAGAACCTTACCTACCCTTGACATCTACAGAAGCCGGAAGAGATTCTGGTGTGCCTTCGGGAACTGTAAGACAGGTGCTGCATGGCTGTCGTCAGCTCGTGTTGTGAAATGTTGGGTTAAGTCCCGTAACGAGCGCAACCCTTGTCCTTATTTGCCAGCGAGTAATGTCGGGAACTCTAAGGAGACTGCCGGTGACAAACCGGAGGAAGGTGGGGACGACGTCAAGTCATCATGGCCCTTACGGGTAGGGCTACACACGTGCTACAATGGCCGGTACAAAGGGCTGCGAGCTCGCGAGAGTCAGCGAATCCCTTAAAGCCGGTCTCAGTCCGGATCGGAGTCTGCAACTCGACTCCGTGAAGTCGGAATCGCTAGTAATCGTGAATCAGAATGTCACGGTGAATACGTTCCCGGGCCTTGTACACACCGCCCGTCACACCATGGGAGTGGACTGCACCAGAAGTGGTTAGCCTAACGCAAGAGGGCGATCACCACGGTGTGGTTCATGACTGGGGTGAAGTCGTAACAAGGTAGCCGTAGGGGAACCTGCGGCTGGATCACCTCCTTAACCGATGCGTCACAGTCGGTAAGCGTCCACAATGAATTACCTGATCAGATAGCTGTTGTATGAGCAGTGATAAGCGAATGCTTTTCTAGCTTAGAAAAGAAAAAGGTCTTCTTTTTAAAGTGAAAAACGCTTATCACTGCTTATAGCAGTCGCTCTTTAACAATGTATATCATGCTGACAAGAACACTTCGCAAGAAGTGCTTCTTAAATTGTGATACGCGTCAGCGTATCCGGCAAAATGAAACGTGATTATTGCGAACCCCAGACTCCTTCGGGTTATAGGGTCAAGCAATTAAGCGCACACGGTGGATGCCTAGGCAGTCAGAGGCGATGAAAGACGTGGTAGCCTGCGATAAGGTTCGGTGAGGTGGCAACAACCTGTGACCCGGACATTTCTGAATGGGGAAACCCACTGGCCATAAGGTCAGTATCTTACACTGAATACATAGGTGTAAGAGGCGAACCAGGGAACTGAAACATCTAAGTACCCTGAGGAAAAGAAATCAACCGAGATTCCCCTAGTAGCGGCGAGCGAACGTAGATCAGCCCTTAAGCATGTGAATGATTAGGCGAACAGATTGGGAAGTCTGGCCGTAGCGGGTGATAGCCCCGTAGTCGAAAATCTGATCATGTGAAATCGAGTAGGTCGGGGCACGAGAAACCTTGACTGAAGACGGGGAGACCATCCTCCAAGGCTAAATACTCCTGACTGACCGATAGTGAACCAGTACCGTGAGGGAAAGGCGAAAAGAACCCCGGAGAGGGGGAGTGAAATAGATCCTGAAACCGTGTGCGTACAAGCAGTAGGAGCAGACTTGTTCTGTGACTGCGTACCTTTTGTATAATGGGTCAGCGACTTATATTCAGTGGCGAGGTTAACCGTATAGGGGAGCCGTAGGGAAACCGAGTCTTAACTGGGCGACACAGTCGCTGGATATAGACCCGAAACCGAGCGATCTATCCATGAGCAGGGTGAAGGTTGAGTAACATCAACTGGAGGCCCGAACCAGGATCTGTTGAAAAAGATTTGGATGACTTGTGGATCGGAGTGAAAGGCTAATCAAGCTCGGAGATAGCTGGTTCTCCTCGAAAGCTATTTAGGTAGCGCCTCACGTATTACCGCCGGGGGTAGAGCACTGTTTCGGCTAGGGGGGTCATCCCGACTTACCAACCCGAGGCAAACTCCGAATACCGGTGAGTAGAGCGTGGGAGACACACGGCGGGTGCTAACGTCCGTCGTGAAAAGGGAAACAACCCAGACCGTCAGCTAAGGTCCCGAAATCCTGGTTAAGTGGGAAACGATGTGGGAAGGCTCAGACAGCTAGGAGGTTGGCTTAGAAGCAGCCATCCTTTAAAGAAAGCGTAATAGCTCACTAGTCGAGTCGGCCTGCGCGGAAGATGTAACGGGGCTAAACCAGGTACCGAAGCTACGGGTGAGTTCATATTTCGATATGGATTCGCGGTAGAGGAGCGTCGTGTAAGCCAATGAAGGTGAATTGAGAAGTTCGCTGGAGGTATCACGAGTGCGAATGCTGACATGAGTAACGATAAAGGAGTGAAAAACTCCCTCGCCGGAAGACCAAGGGTTTCTGTTCGACGCTAATCGGAGCAGAGTGAGTCGGCCCCTAAGGCGAGGCCGAAAGGCGTAGTCGATGGGAAACGGGTCAATATTCCCGTACCGGACATGGTTGCGATGGGGGGACGAAGAAGGCTAGGTGAGCCAGGCGTTGGTTGTCCTGGTGAAAGTGAGTAGGCTTGGATCTTAGGTAAATCCGGGATCCTTTAAGGCCGAGACACGAGATGAACTGACCACGGTCAGGAAGTCACTGATGCCACGCTTCCAGGAAAAGCCTCTAAGCTTCAGATCATGTGCGACCGTACCCCAAACCGACACAGGTGGTCAGGGTGAGAATCCCAAGGCGCTTGAGAGAACTCGGGTGAAGGAACTAGGCAAAATGGTGCCGTAACTTCGGGAGAAGGCACGCCGGCGTAGGGTGATGAGACTTGCTCTCTAAGCCCGAACCGGTCGAAGATACCAGGTGGCTGCAACTGTTTATTAAAAACACAGCACTCTGCTAACGCGCAAGCGGACGTATAGGGTGTGACGCCTGCCCGGTGCCGGAAGGTTAAATGATGGTGTTAGCCGCAAGGCGAAGCTCTTGATTGAAGCCCCGGTAAACGGCGGCCGTAACTATAATCGATCCTAAGGTAGCGAAATTCCTTGTCGGGTAAGTTCCGACCTGCACGAATGGCGTAATGATGGCCACGCTGTCTCCACCCGAGACTCAGTGAAATTGAAATCGCCGTGAAGATGCGGTGTACCCGCGGCTAGACGGAAAGACCCCGTGAACCTTTACTATAGCTTCACACTGGACGCTGATGTTGCCTGTGTAGGATAGCTGGGAGGCTTTGAAACTCGGACGCCAGTTCGGGCGGAGCCAACCTTGAAATACCAGCCTGGCATCATTGGCGTTCTCACTCAGAATCCGTTATCCGGATCGAGGACAGTGTGTGGTGGGTAGTTTGACTGGGGCGGTCTCCTCCTAAAGAGTAACGGAGGAGCACGAAGGTACCCTCAGCACGGTCGGACATCGTGCATTGAGTGCAAGAGCATAAGGGTGCTTGACTGCGAGACAGACACGTCGAGCAGGTGCGAAAGCAGGTTCTAGTGATCCGGTGGTTCTGTATGGAAGGGCCATCGCTCAACGGATAAAAGGTACTCCGGGGATAACAGGCTGATACCGCCCAAGAGTTCACATCGACGGCGGTGTTTGGCACCTCGATGTCGGCTCATCACATCCTGGGGCTGAAGTCGGTCCCAAGGGTATGGCTGTTCGCCATTTAAAGTGGTACGCGAGCTGGGTTTAGAACGTCGTGAGACAGTTCGGTCCCTATCTGCCGTGGGCGTTGGATGTTTGAGAAGGGCTGCTCCTAGTACGAGAGGACCGGAGTGGACGACCCTCTGGTGTTCCGGTTGTCACGCCAGTGGCATTGCCGGGTAGCTATGGTCGGACGGGATAACCGCTGAAAGCATCTAAGCGGGAAGCCCCCTTCAAGATGAGACATCCCTGAGGCCTAGAGCCTCCTGAAGGGCCCAGCGAGACCAGCTGGTTGATAGGCACGGTGTGGAAGCGCTGCAAGGCGTTGAGCTAACGTGTACTAATGGCCCGTGAGGCTTGACCCTATAACACCCAAGGGGTCTGGTCGTGATGATGACGTTAAGGTTGAGAGATCAACAGAAAGCCGGATATGCAGCGTGCGGCCCAGGCAACATAACGCCAGGGCGGCAGGCAATGAGACGATCACAATGTAGTTAAAACAGTCAGCATGATGTACATAGCCAGTTACGCCTGACGACCATAGCACGCGTGAACCACCTGATCCCTTGCCGAACTCAGAAGTGAAACCGCTTAGCGCCGATGGTAGTGTGGGGTCTCCCCATGCGAGAGTAGGTCATCGTCAGGCACTTATTTAACGAAGAACCCAGCCAACCGGCTGGGTTTTTTGTTTGCGCGAAAGAAAATAAAAAGTGTTGGATAAATGCTATGATGCGCCCCAATTAATTAGGTAGCCCACACCGTTTGTGATGGGCGGAATCGAGGTGAAGTGGTGAGTGAAACGGTACCTACATCATGGCTAGTTTACTGCCGTCCTGGGTTTGAGAGTGATGCGCTTGCGGAACTGCAGCATCACGCAGCATTACAGGGCATCCCCTGTGAGTCATCTCATGGGGAAGGGTGGGTAAGCTTAACGCGTGTTGATGGCGAAGCGGTTAATGATTTGCACCGCCAGGCAGCGTTTAAAAAGCTGATTTTCGCACGCCAGAGCTTAGCGGCCTTGCCTGCGCTCACTCTTTCCCGTGACGACCGTCTTACCGCTATCTTGGAACAGGTTAAAGCCAGCCGTTGGAGCTTTGAAGAGATTTGGCATGAAACGCCGGATACCAACGATGGTAAAGCGCTGGCCGGGCTGATTAAGGCACTTACCAAGCCGTTGGAAAGTATGTTGAAAAAACGTGGTGCGTTAAGGCGCAGCGCGGGCGCACGACGTTTACATATTTTCTGGACTGACGGTGATCAAGTGCAGCTGGCGATGAGCTTCCCAGGCAACCGTAGCGATTTGATTAATGGTATTCGTCGGCTGCGCTTTCCCTCTCGTGCGCCTAGCCGCTCAACGCTGAAGTTGGAGGAGGCGTGGCACGAGTTTATTCCTAGGGATGAGTGGGATGTGCGGCTAGCACCGCATATGCAAGCAGCTGACTTAGGGGCCGCTCCAGGAGGTTGGACGTGGCAGTTGGTTCAGCGCGGCATGTACGTGTATGCCATCGATAATGGCCCAATGGAATCACAGTTGATGAAGACTGGGCAGATTGATCATCTCAAAGAGGATGGCTTTACCTGGGAGCCACCACAACGTCTAGACTGGCTGGTGTGCGATATTGTTGATAAACCAGTGAGAGTGCTAGCCATGGTGGAGCGATGGCTGATTCGTAAATGGTGCAAAGAGGCGATCTTTAACCTCAAGTTGCCCATGAAAAAGCGCTGGGATGAGGTAACACGTTGTCTAACGGCGTTGGAAGAGTCGCTGGAAAAAGCGGGTGTGCATGCCAACGTATCATGCCGTCACCTCTATCACGATAGGGAAGAGGTAACGGTGCATGTGAGACTTAGGGATTAACGCTAGTAAAACCTCATGTTTAATAGCCTGGCTCGTAAATCCGGATAGTTTCATCTTCGGTTAACAGCGGTAAAATACGCTGCATGGCCATTATCCGCGCTTCGCTTGAGTGCCACTCCTTCCAAGCGCGGAGGTCACGCCATTTGGTAATCATCAGTCGGCGATCGGTATGACCCAGTTCTACCAATGTTTCACCACTGATAAAGCCCCTTACGCCTAGAGAAACGCGCATTGCCTCCCGCGCTGCTTGCTCAAATTCTTCTTCAAGACCGGGCATAATTCGCCGTTCGATGATAACTTTAATCATACTTTCTGTTTCCTACATCGAGGATATTGATGGCTGATAATACGGGTACGTTACCCAACGTTGATGCGGTATTGGACACCACAGGACTTTACTGCCCAGAGCCGATTATGCTGATGCATAACAAAGTGCGCGACATGAGCCCAGGCCAAGTGCTCAAAGTGATTGCCACTGACCCAGCCACCACGCGAGATGTCCCCAAGTTTTGTCAGTTCTTAGGGCACGAATTGCTTGAGCAGGACACCGCCTCTGAGAATAACTACCTCTACTTTATTCGTTTAGCATAACCCGTTGAGCTAGCCCTTAAGATAGCCCTTCGAAATAGCCGAGAACCCATGCGAGGCTCAAATCAAAATCAACTCATTGATGTTGGCCTCGCTCACAAAGCGACGTTAAGGCACTCGATTAATCACTGGCCACAACCATCATGGCTAGCGCATCAAGTGTCTCTGGATCTTCTTCCAGAATGCGGTTGGCGATATGGCGCTGGAAAAAGTAAACGGTTTGATGGCGGGTATGAGCGCTGTAGAGGCACTTATCCCCTAACAAAATCGGCGTCATCGCCGCTTTGTTCTCGTCGGCAAGGAGCGCGTCAAGGCTACCGTCGCTGTAGAGACGCCAGCCGTAAACGGGCTTCATATGCCAGGGTGAATCGGGGTGATTCATGCACAGTGCGTGGGTGCCCAGAGTATCGGGGATTTGCTGAATAAGGGTGACTTCGCCAGAAGCCTCATAATCAAAGTATTCAGCCGCCGCAACTAGCTCGTGGTATTTGTGATCCGGTGGCGTATCAAAAATTTCTTCCGTTTCAGGATCACGATAACCTACGAAGTAGCCATTTTCCTGGCTATTCAGATCATGGCAGGCTGCCAGGCTTTCCATCCACGGCACCAAACCGATGACGGTACCGTCCTCTCTTAACCCCCAGGCCAAAATAGGCAAGCCATAGTAGGCGTCGGGACTCGCAGCGAGCTGGTACACCATCTCTAAGCCATCTAGCTCAGGGGCTAAACGGACAAGGCACTTTTGCGCCTGCTGACGCTGGCGCACAGTTTCCAGGTCGATGACCTGGGCAGAGCGGGGTGACAAGGATGCGCCCATTGTGTCCCTCCTTATGCTGCGTGGTCATCAGATTGGCAAAGCCGATTCATTTGCCTCTCATATCCACAAATAGCACAACTTGCTCATAAGGTTAAGGGTTCTGCACTTTTTAATTATCTGAGCAGGTTGGAAAGCGAGCTCGCAGCGCTTGATGCTCAGAGAGCGCTTGCAGAAACTGGCTCCAGGGAGCTTGGTCATTATCCAGCGAAAGCCAGCGTTTCTGATAGCGTTGAATCGCTATTGGCTTGCTTACCTGCTGTGCGTCAATTAAGCGATTGATCGCCGTTAGCCACTGCTGGGCAGCGTTTGCCAAGCGTTCAAGCGACGGCGATTCCCAACGGCTTAAGCAACGGGTGGTATCACTCTGCCGAGCTAACAATGCATTCGCTTCTGTTAAGCGTTGGGTGTCGAGTAGCAGGGCGCGCAACACCTCAGCAGTCAATGGCCGCTGTTGCAGGGTTTTCAAATGGTTTTCAAGGGTAGAAGAGTCCTGCTGCCAGTCGAGATCAAACTGGTGATCCGTCATTTGCTGTAAGTAATCAATCGCTTCAAGCTGACCAGTAATAGTGGTTTCATCGACGTTCGATAAAGGCTGGCTCGCTCGTGAAAAGCTTTTAACCCACTCACTGGAATCAAAAATAGCGTTCCAGCTGACCGTGGGTAACTGTGCCGTTTTGGTCGTGGTTAATCGAATTAGGCGCGTTCTATCTTCATCGCTTAACTGTTCGGGTACCTCGCTATTTAAACAGGCGCTAAGTCGCTGCCATAGCGTGCGCTCATATAACCACTGTTGGCTAGGTGGAGCTACACGCCCCAGTTGATTGTTTCGTGCAGCGACTAGCGAAGTGATTTGGCACTCGCGCAGCGCGTATACATTCAGCAGGCTGTCCCGGGTTTCGGGAATATCTATAACCCGATCGGAGCGCTCAGGGAAGTCGCCAATATTTCCCGGGTCAGTTCTTTGAATGTTTGATAGTGCAAGGTCATCGGCGAGTTGCTGATGATAACGCTGCCACTGCTGCTCAGCGGGGTTATCCCCACAGCCAGCCAGTAGGGTGCTTAGGGTGATTGCTAGAGAAAGGTTTCTCCATTGAGCCATGCTTTACCCCCGAAGGCTAATACGCTGTAAACGCCAGCCAAGTAGCAGTGCTGCGGTACTCAAGCCTGCAACCAACCCAATCCAGTAGCCATGAACCCCTAGAGGGGCAACCATATCACCCACTCCATAAGAGCCCAGCCAGTGGCCGCCACCCAAGCCTACAATCCAGTAGGAGAGCACCGTAATCACCATCACAATGCGGGTATCTTTATAGCCGCGTAAAGCCCCTGCTAAATTAACCTGTAACGAGTCTGAGAGCTGAAAAATAACGGCTAAAGCAATGATCGAGAGCGCTAGCGCCTGTATCTCACTATTAGAGGTGTAAAGTGCGATTACCGGTTCGGCGCTAACCCACAGTACGAGGCTGTTAATAGCGGCAATGATGACGCTTATGACAATTCCATTCCAAGCGACTTTGCGGGCTAGTGCTAAGCGCTGCTGACCTAGCGTATTACCGACTCGTACGGTTAGCGCCATGCTCAGCGACAGGGGCAGCATAAACAGAATGGAGGTGAAGCTGAGCGCTATTTGGTGGGCACCTACCGTGACTTCACCAAAGCTGGCAATGAAGAGTGCAATCAGCGTGAACAGGGTGACTTCAACAAAAATAGCCACGCCAATGGGAACGCCCACCACCACTAATTCACGTATACCTAGCCATTGGGGCGGTGTCAGTTTGTGCCAAATCGCAACGCTTTTATAAGTATTTCCCCTGCGCGTGTAGTAGGCCATCGCCAGCGCCATCGTCCACATGGAGAGCGCCGTCGCAATGCCACAGCCAAAAGCGCCCAAGGCAGGTAACTGTTGCAAACTAGTGGGAACCCAGGGGCCAAATAGATCAACCAAGCCATCGCCGCCGTAGATCAAGAGGTAGTTGGCAGGAATATTCACGCTTAAACCGACCAAGCTGATCCATAGCGCCGGACGGGTATGATTCATGCCATCAGAGAATGCTCTAAGCGCCTGAAAGAGGGCGATCCCCGGCATGCCAAAGGCGACGGCTGACAGATAGGCGGCAGACTGGCTGGCGACCGCTGGCGGCACGCTCATCAATTCAAATATCGGCATGATGGCCGACCAAAGCAGCACCGCCGCGGTAACGCCTAGCAGCAGCGCGACCCAAAGCGCCTGATGAACGGCCGGACGAATAGCCTCATGGCGCTGCCCTCCCAGCAAATGCGCCACAATCGGAGTCAGCCCCATTAAAGTGCCCGTCATAAAAAGCATGAGTGGCATCCACAGGCTCGAGCCCACCGACACAGCGGCAAGGGACGTGGCGTTATGCCGACCGGTCATCATGACATCGACGACACTCATCCCTGCCTGAGCCAACTGTGCACCGCAAATAGGCAGTGCCAAGTGCATCAACGTTCGTGTTTCTGGCCAATAAACCGGTTTAATTTGCTGAGTAAAGCCGCCCACTTGTTGGCTCCTAAAGGGGAAAAGTTGCTGTGAAAGGCCGCTATATTAGCAGGAGCGACTCTCTTTTGGGGGTAGCCGTTAGCTTGTATTAATCGAGTGGGTATAATGCCCCAAAATCAGTATCAAACGGGGTCAATTGTGAGTGACAGGCAGGAGCGGTGGACGCTCGAGGATATTACCGCGCTTTTTGACGGGATTTTTGCTGAGCGCTATCAAACCCGATTGATCCGGGGCGGGGATGAGCCTCTCTATCGGCCCGCTAATAGCGAAACGCCTTATCATCAGGTTATCTTCGCGCGGGGCTACTATGCCAGTGCGCTGCATGAAATCAGCCATTGGTGTATTGCGGGAGCACAGCGGCGCCAACAAGAGGATTACGGCTACTGGTACTGCCCTGATGGGCGCGATGCTGAACAGCAAAAAGCGTTTGAGCAGGCTGAGATTGCGCCACAGGCATTGGAGTCTATCTTCACCCGCGCCTGTGGCCGTGTGTTTCATGTCAGCGTGGATAATCTAGGCGGTGATATAGAGGTAGATATAGAGACCTTTGCGATGCGTGTAGAGGCCCGTGCCCAGCGCTACCAACACGAGGGTTTGCCTCTCCGCGCTGAAGTTTTTCGCCACGCCTTGGAGGCTTACTATCAACAAGGATTTTCCCGCCAGTTGGCTATCGCTCAAGGCCTACATAGGTTGTTGTAAAGGCGGTAAGGCGTCTATGTTGAGACTGTCGCTTGAAAAAAAGCGCCAATTGAAACTAATCACTCTGACTAAGGACGATTCAATGGCTGATTTTTTTACATCATGGAATGAAGCGGCCATAACCAGTATCGGTTTTTTTTGGATGGCACTGTGGGCTTTTGTACTCGGTTACATCATTAGCAGCCTTATTCAGGTGCTAGTGACCAAAGAGCGTATGCAGAAGGTAATGGGTAAGGATGGCCCAAGAAGCGTTGCATTGGGTACATTTTTTGGCTTTCTTTCAAGTTCCTGCAGTTTTGCCGCGTTAGCGACTACTCGCAGCATTTTTCAGAAAGGGGCAGGGTTGGCGCCAACAATGGCTTTTATGTTGGCTTCCACCAACTTGGTCATTGAGCTGGGTATGGTGATCGCCGTCTTTCTCGGCTGGCAGTTTGTTGTTGGGGAATATGTTGGCGGTATTATGCTGATTCTGGTTACCTGGATGCTTATCAGGATTACGCGTCCACGTCGACTTGAAGCCCAGGCCCGTCGAAGAGTGGGGAAGCCGGAAGGTGAGGGTGAGCAGGTAGGCAAAGATTGGAAACAGAAAATCTCTAGCCTTCAAGGATGGAAAGATATTGGTCAGACTTACGTCATGGAATGGCAGATGGTTTGGAAGGATGTGCTGATTGGTTTTACAGTGGCTGGGATAATCTCGGCCTTCGTTCCAGATGTTTTTTTTCAGACATTGTTCATTGGCTCGGGTGGCGAGAATAGTGCCAATCCTGGTTTTCTATCGGTACTGGCACAAACTATTGTCGGCCCGGTTGCCGCCTTTTTCACCTTTATCGGCTCCATGGGAAATATTCCTTTGGCGGCAGTCCTGTTCGGCCAGGGCGTCACTTTCGCCGGGGTGATGGCATTTATCTTTTCTGATCTTATCGTACTGCCTGTACTGCGTATTAACGCCACCTACTATGGTTGGCGTATGGCTCTTTACCTACTAGGACTGATGTTCGTGGGTATTGTTTCGGTTTCGCTAATTCTGCACTATGCATTGGTTTTTATGGGGTTGTTGCCGGACTTCGCCAGTGCCACAGCGCCGGGGGATCGGGAGTTCTTTAAGGTTAATTACCAGCTTTTCCTTAACATTTTTTTCCTCATGTTGACGGCCGTTATGTTCTGGTTCTGGAAACTCTCCCTACAGGAGCACCATGATCATGGCCATGAAGATCACCACGACCACGGCGGAGCATCGTTGACCGACAAGGTGCTAAAAGTGCTAGTGGTGATCGCGGCTTTCTGGCTCCTAGGTGGGCTGGCCGTCTCCTTGCTGTAATGGAAGGGGCCCTTAATGAACATGTGCTACTGCTTACTCCTCATCGGTCAGGCGCTGATGCATCGATAGCATCACTTCCAGCTCATGCTCTGGGCGCATCGGCTCTAAGCCCAGCTCACTGAAGGTTTCGCGCCGCTGGCGGTGCCATTCGCCTGGGGTAATCGAAGGGTAGAGCACCGACGCCGGGGCTAATTCCACGAAGGGGTCTAGCCCGTAGGTGTCGAACAATCGCGCCAGTGCCGCTTCGTCGTCGCCGTTGTCGCTGGTATACAGCGTGGCGGAGAAGTGATCGTTCTCCAGCTCGCGAATCACCTCTAGCGGGCTAACGCCCAGGCTCTCTAGCTCTTCCATGCTATAGGCGCCCATTGCGTTGGTATCTTCTTTGATCCAGCTATCGTCTGGCTGAATCAATGTCTGCTTCACCCGGCCATCGGGTAGCGACCAGGCAATGGCTAGCGGGAGCCCATCGTCTTCGCCCGTTTCAATGGCTATAAACCCTGGATAATCGGCCACGCTAATACTCCTTTTAAGATTCCGTGGAAAGACGGAAAAAACGCTGGGCGGTCTGTGTGGTTGCCGCACCTAGCTCAGTTTCGCTCATACCGTGCCACTGGGCGATCTCGCGGACAATCCACGGTAGCAACGCCGGTTCGTGTCGGCGACCCTTTAACTTCGCCGGCAGGTTGCGGGGCAACAGATAAGGGCAGTCGGTTTCTACCATCAAACGCTCTAAGGGTATATCGCTTACCAGTGGGCGCAGGTGATGACCGCGGCGCTCGTCGCAAATCCAACCGGTCAGGCCTATATGCAAGTCTAGGTCGAGATAACCAAACAGCGTATCGCGGTCAGCGGTAAAACAGTGCACTACCGCATGACTGATGTCGTCTCGCCACGCATGCAGGATTTCGCGCATACGCTGGCCCGCATCGCGTTCATGTAAAAACAGCGGCAAACCGCTTTCTACTGCCAGAGCCAGCTGCGCTTCAAAGGCACGCTCCTGCTCCTTGGGCGTCGAGAAGTTGCGATTAAAATCCAAACCACACTCGCCTACGGCGACGACTTCCGGCATGGCATGCAGGGCTGCCATGGCGCGCTCAAGGTTATCATCCCAGCGACTGGCGTCGTGGGGATGCACTCCCGCTGTGGCGTAGAGGCCAGGATACTGCTTGGCAAGCGCAACCGCTTGCTCTGCGTGGGCAAGGTCGGTGCCGGTGACGATCATGGTCGTTACCTGCGCCGCCTGGGCGCGCTGGATAACCGCCTCCAGATCACGCCCGAAGCTATCGTGGGTCAAGTTAGCGCCAATATCCACCAAGGGGGCGCTAGGCCGAAACTGTAGTGCTTCGGGTAAAAAGTCATCGGCATACGCGGTGTCCAAAGGTGTCTCCCGTTCAATATGCAAAGGCACCATTGTAACGGTATGCGCAAGTATCGACTAATGGTGTGTTAAAGACGATGGACGCAAGGAAATGGCACGAATTGCAAAAAAACTGGCTCGATAGGTAAACAGCTAGCGCTTATTAGCGCCTAAGATGAACGCAAGCTATGGCGTGCTACGTCGCTGCGATTGATTCAGTAACACCCTTTAATAACAACAAAAGAGAGCCACATAATAATGCCAATATCTCCTCGTTTATCTCACAGCTTTGCTACTTCCACTCTCGCCGCTGCCATTCTGATGGCCAGCTATGCGCCCACTACTTTTGCTGATGAGGGTATCTCTGATAACGAAATCCGCATTGGCTATTTAGCCGATATGTCCGGCGTTTATCGCGACCCCATTGGCCCATTGGGTGAAGACGCTATCAATATGGCGATTGAAGATATGGGCGGCAGCGTCAATGGGGCCAATATTGTGGTGTTTAGCGCCGATGACCGTAATAGCCCCGATGTAGGCTCAAGCGTCGTGCGTGAGTGGATCGATGAGCGCAACGTCGATATGGTCACCGGGCTGGTGGCATCTTCTGTCACTCTGGCGGCGGTGAGCCTGCTGGAAGAGGCGGATAAACTTGGACTGGTCAATGGCGCTGTCTCTTCAAGCATTACCAATGAGCACTGTTCGCCCAATCATATTCACTGGGTTTATGACACCTGGGCGATGTCCAACGGAACGGCAAAGGCAATTACCGATGAAGGCCACAAAAATTGGTATTTGTTAAGCGCTGACTACTCCTTTGGCCATGCACTGGAAGCCGACGTCACACGCGTAGTGACTGAAAATGGCGGCACCATCGTGGGCAGCGCTCGCCACCCTTTCCCCAGCAGTGACTTCTCCTCTTTTATGCTCCAGGCCCAGGCGTCTGGCGCTGATGTCATTGCGCTAAATAACGCTGGCGGCGATACGATTAACGCGGTTCAGACAGCAGGGGAATTCGGCATTACCCAGGCAGGGCAGATTCTGGCGGGCATGGTGCTGTTTAGTACTGATATACGCAGCATTGGCTTAGAGAACGCTCAGGGTCTGCAGTTCACAAAAGCGTGGTACTACGATCTAAACGAAGAAACCCGGGCCTGGGCGGAGCGTTTCCGTGAGCGTACCGGCAGCATGCCTACCATGGTACACGCGGGTCTCTATTCCAGTACTCGCCACTACCTTGAAGCGATTGAAGCTACCGGCACCGATGACACCCAAACCGTCCGTCAGCAAATGGCCGATACCCCCATCAACGACATCTTCGCCACCGATGGCTACATCCGTGAGGATGGCCGCATGGTTCACGATATGTATTTAGTAGAAGTGAAAACACCTGAAGAGTCGCAGGATGAGGATGATCTCTTTCATGTTATTCGCACCATTCCTGCAGAAGAGGCCTTCCGTCCGCTTTCAGAGAGTGTCTGCCCGCTGGTAAACAGTTAAGTCTTTGCCAACTCATTACAACAACTCAGAGGATTTGGCATGCCGGAAACGTCGGTTATTCAGCAAAACAGTATCGGGGCTGCTCTAAACCGCAGCGCTCGAAAATATTCTCACCAGCTGGCGCTGGTATTTGGCGAGCGCCAATGGCGCTATCAAACGCTCAACCAGGCAGCCAACCGCGTAGCCAATGGCCTGCTGGCAGCCGGGCTTACGCCAGGTGATCGGCTGGCGGTGTATGGCAAAAACTCTGATGCCTATGTCATCGCCTGGCTTGCCGCTGCTAAAGCGGGGTTGGTGCATGTGCCGATCAATTTCGCTTTAAGCAGCGATGAGCTGCGCTATATTCTTGACCAGTCGGGGGCAACTGGCCTGCTCAGCGATATCAGCCTCGCCGACAAAGTAAGTGCCGCGACCGAAGGCTTGGATCTAACCATGATGGGCACCCTGCATGCGGATCAGGGGCGGGATGCGAAAAGCTTTGATGTACTCGCTCATGCAGTTTCAGGATCCAGTAGTGAAGCGCCCAATAGTGAAAAGAGTAGCGAAGAGCCCAATGTGACGGTCGACGGTGCCAGCCTTGCTCAATTGCTCTATACCTCGGGCACCACCGCCGCGCCTAAGGCCGCGATGATGACCCATCAGGCACTGATGGCCGAATATATGGCTTGTATGGTTGAGCTGGATATTAAAGGCAGCGACGCCATGCTCGCCGCGCTGCCGCTCTACCACTCAGCACAAATGCACGTCTTTCTCATGCCAGCACTGTTGCTCGGTGCGCCCGTCTATTTGCTAGAGGCGCCGCTTCCCGAGCTGTGTTTAAGCGCTATAGCTGATCACCAGATCGCGTCATTTTTTGCCCCGCCCACGGTCTGGATCAGCCTGTTGCGCCACGCTGAATTTGATCGCTTTGATTTAAGCGCTCTAAATAAAGCCTATTACGGTGCCTCGATTATGCCGGTGCCGGTACTGGAAGAGCTTCAGCAGCGTATACCGGGCGTCGGGCTCTATAACTGTTATGGGCAGAGCGAAATAGCGCCCTTGGCGACCGTGCTGCGCCCTGAGGAACACGCTGAGCGCCCAGCGTCCGCCGGGCGGCCCATTTTGACGGTGGAAACCCGCATCGTCGATCTTGAGATGAACGATGTGCCGCCCGGCGAGCATGGTGAAATCGTCCATCGATCGCCGCAGCTCATGAACGGGTACTGGGATAAGCCGACGATGACTGAAGAAGCCTTCCTGGGCGGTTGGTTCCACTCCGGGGACGTGGGCTACTTCGATGAAGCGGGCTATTTGTACGTTGTTGACCGTATCAAGGACGTGATCAATACCGGCGGCGTGCTGGTGGCTAGCCGTGAAGTAGAGGAGGGGCTATTCAAGCATCCGGCGGTCTCCGAAGTGGCGGTGATCGGTCAGCCCGACGAGAAATGGATCGAAGCCATCACGGCGGTAGTTGTATTGAAAGAGGGCCAAGAGGCAAGCGAGGAGGAGCTGATCCATCACGCAAAAACGCTGATGGCGCCTTATAAAGTGCCTAAACACATCCTCTTTGCCGATGCGCTGCCCAAAAGTACCGCAGGCAAAATCCTTAAACGCCACCTACGTCAAGACCTTAAGGGGTAAGCATGGACGCGCAAACAACCGACCTGTTTCACGCCATGATCAAACGCTGCCTAAGCCAGGAGGTTGCCCCGTACTACGATGAGTGGGAGGCAGCGGGTGAAATGCCGCGCTCACTGTGGCGTGCATTGGGCGCTGCGGGGCTGCTCGGCATTGACCTTGACGAACAGCACGGTGGTTCAGGGGCTGATATCGCCATCACCCAGCTGGCGCTGGAAGAGCTCTCCCGCCAGGGGTTTGGTGGCCTTGCCAGTGCCTATAATATCCACGCTAATATCGTTATGCCCTACCTGCAGAACCTGGGGACAGCGGCGCAATGTGGGCGTTGGCTACCTGCCATGGCCCGTGGTGATGCGCTTGGGGCCATCGCCATGACCGAACCCCATGCGGGTAGTGATCTTGCTTCAATGAGAACTAGGGCGAAGCGCACTAGCGATGGCTGGGAGTTAAGCGGTAGCAAAATCTTTATCACCAACGGTCAGTTTGCCGACCTGGTCATCGTATGTGCCAAAACCGATCCTTCCGCCGGGTCAAAGGGCGTGTCACTGTTTTTGGTTGACACCCACTTACCCGGCTTTTCGCGGGGTAAACCGATTAAAAAGATCGGCCAGCACGCCAGTGACACCGCCGAGCTTGCCTTTGATCAAATGCAGTTGCCCCATGAGGCGCTGCTGGGTGAGGAGGGCGCCGGGTTCCGCTACCTAATGCAGGAACTGCCCCGTGAACGCCTGGGTGTTGGGGCACAGGCGCTGGGCGCCGTGGAGGGAGCGCTGGCGCTGACGTTGGAGTACGTACAACAGCGCCAGGCGTTTGGACAGCGGGTGGCGGATTTTCAAAATACCCGCTTTACCCTGGCAGAGATCAAAGCCCAGCTGGACGTGGCCCGTGCCTACTTTGAGCACTGCGTCGAAAAGTACCGCCAGGGCACCATGAGCAGCACGGATGCGGCGATTTTAAAACTGCAGCTCAGCGAACTGCAGTGCCAAGCGGTGGATCGCTGCCTGCAGCTATTTGGCGGTTACGGCTACACCCACGAGTATCCCATTTCACGCTTTTATCTGGATGCCCGAGTACAAACGATCTATGCCGGCAGCTCAGAGATCATGAAAGAAGTTGTCGCCCGCTCGCTGCTAGGCAAAGTGGCTTAGCAAGACGATGCGTTTGAACACAGGAGAGAGCCATGCGGTTGGATGATGTAGTGATTTTAGGCGGCGCACGAACCGCGATCGGTAGTTTTGGCGGTTCGCTCTCAACCAAGGCGCCGTTTGAGTTGGGGGCGATAACCGCCAAGGAGGCGTTGCGCCGTGCTGGCGTTGAGGGCGGAGATATCGATCACTCGGTCTATGGTCACATTATTACCACCGGCCCCCAGGATGCCTATCTGGCGCGCCATATTGCGCTCGAAGCTGGGGTGCCGAAGGAGGCGGGGGCCTTCAACGTCAATCGGCTGTGTGGTTCAGGTGTACAGGCGGTGGTCTCAGCCGCCCAGCAGATTGCCATGGGCGACAGCCGCTTAGCGCTGGCAGGTGGCGCGGAGTCGATGTCGCGTGGTGCCTATTTGCTGCCGCCCCAGGCGCGCAACGGCGTACGTATGGGTGATGTAAACGTTCAGGATTTAACCCTGGGTATCTTAAGCGATCCCTTTGGCAGCGGCCATATGGGCTGCACCGCCGAGAACATCGCTAAACAGTATGGCCTAAGCCGTGAGCAACTGGATCAGTTTGCCCTTGAGAGCCATCAAAAAGCGGCGCGTGCCATCGCGGAAGGCCGCTTTGACGATCAAATCGTAGCGGTGGAGGTCAGTCGCGGTAAGCAAACGGTACTTTTCTCCCGCGATGAGCATGTGCGCGATGGCGTCCAGCTTAGCGATTTGGCGCGGCTCAAGCCCGCCTTCCAAAAAGATGGCATGGTGACCGCAGGCAATGCCTCGGGTATCAACGATGGTGCAGCCACGTTAGTGCTTGCCCATGCCGATGAAGCCACACAGCGGGGCTTAGCGCCCAGAGCGCATCTTCGTGTTGCCACAACAGCAGGCGTTGAGCCAACGCTAATGGGCCTTGGTCCGATTCCGGCGGTGCAACGCTGCCTCCAACAGGCGGGGCTAAGCATTAACGATATTGACGTGATTGAGTCCAATGAAGCCTTTGCTGCCCAAGCTCTGGCGGTGGCCGACACGCTAGGTTTTCCGTTAGAGAAACTAAACCCTAACGGCGGCGCGGTTGCCTTGGGGCATCCGGTGGGGGCCACGGGGGCTATTCTGATTCTCAAAGCGCTACACGAATTGGAACGTATTAACGGTCGCTACGGCTTGATAACCCTGTGTATTGGTGGTGGGCAGGGCATCGCCCTGCTTATCGAGCGCGGCTGATCCGATTTGATTACCACAAGAACACGTTTAAAGGAGTGTTTATGCCTTCAGTAACCCCGAAAATTTTACCCGCCACGGCCTCTGCGACGAACCCCGCTTTAATGATTGGCGACCTGCTGGAGGCAGGTGTGCGCATGGCAGGCGACAATCAGATTGTCTACCGGGATCAGAGCCGTCACAGCTACGAGCGTTTTCGTGAGAGAGTGCACCAACTGGCCCATACGCTGACGTCACAGGGCGTACAAGCCGGTGACGTGGTAGCGGTGCTGGATTGGGATAGCCACCGCTATCTGGAGTGCTTTTTTGCCATTCCAATGATCGGCGCGGTACTCCACACGGTGAACGTGCGCCTGGCTCCGGAGCAAATCCTCTACACCATGGAGCATGCCGAAGACGTTTTCGTTATCGTGCACGAAGAGTTTGTGCCGCTGCTTGAGCCGCTGGCCGATAAGCTGCCCCAAGTACGTGGCTATCTGCTGTGTCAGGAGGCTCCGCAAACAATCGATACCACGCTGCCGCTGGTGGGCGAGTTTGAAGCGCTATTAAGCCAGCAGCCCATTCACTATGACTTTCCCTCCTTTGATGAAAACGCCGTCGCCACACTGTTCTATACCACCGGCACTACGGGTAACCCCAAAGGGGTTTTCTTTACCCACCGCCAGTTGGTGCTGCATACATTGAACGAGTCTAGCGCTTTCCAGGCGCCCGGTTTTGAGCTGCTCAACCGCGACAAGGTCTATATGCCCATTACCCCCATGTTTCACGTTCACGCCTGGGGAGTGCCGTATACCGCCACGCTGATGGGGGCTACCCAGGTCTACCCTGGCCGCTACGAGCCGGAAATGCTGGTCAAGCTGCTGGTTAGCGAGAAGGTCGACTTCTCCCACTGCGTTCCCACCCTGCTCAACATGGTAGTCAGCGCCGAGGCGATTGCCTCAAAGCAGGTCGACCTCTCCGGCTGGAAAGTTTTGGTCGGCGGCAGTGCGTTAACCGAGTCGCTAGCGAGCAAGGCATGGGCGTTGGGGATCGACACTCGCAGTGCATATGGCATGTCGGAAACCTGCCCGCTACTCACTGCCGATATTCTACCGCAGGATATCGGCGACGCTGATTTTGAGACCCAGCTACCCTGGCGCTGTAAAGCGGGCCTGCCGATACCATTGGTTAAACTGCAAGTGGTTGATGCGGACGGCGAGCCGCTACCCAATGATGGTAAAAGCGTTGGCGAAGTGCGTGTTCAAGCGCCTTGGCTGACCCAGGCCTACTACAAAGAGGAGAAGCGCAGTGCGGAGCTATGGCGCAACGGCTGGCTGCACACCGGGGATGTGGGCTCCCTTGATGAGCGGGGCTTTTTGACCATTAGCGACCGCATAAAAGACGTGATTAAAACCGGCGGTGAGTGGCTCTCGTCGTTAGAGCTGGAGAGCTATATCAGTCAGTGCCCAGGTATTGCCGAAGTGGCGGTGATTGGGGTCGCGGACGATAAGTGGGGAGAGCGTCCTGC
This sequence comes from Halomonas sp. FeN2, assembly GCF_020595105.1. NCBI lineage: Bacteria > Pseudomonadati > Pseudomonadota > Gammaproteobacteria > Oceanospirillales > Halomonadaceae > Halomonas > Halomonas sp. FeN2. The sequence goes on along the minus strand of NZ_CP074200.1, from coordinate 602,522 downwards.
TGCTTTAGCTGTCCCCGTGGATCTGAATAACCCGCCCACTATTGAAGACGTGCAGACGTTTTTAGAGCAGTTTGTGGCTCAAGGAAAGCTCAACCGCTGGGCGGTTCCCAGCATGATTCGCTTCGTCGATGAGATACCCAAAACCAGCGTGGGCAAGCTGGATAAAAAACGTATTCGTACCGAAATTTAGCCTATCGGGCTGGCTAGCGAACATTCCCCGCCGTGCGTGCTTTGCGATACGCGGCGGGCGAATTGCCTGTCCAGGTTTTGAAGGCACGACTAAAACAGGCTAGATCCTCAAAGCTCAACGCCTCCGCGATGCTAACCAGGGGCTTCTCACTACAGGTGAGTGCCTGAATCGCGACATCGCGGCGGTACTCATCCTTGACCGCTTGAAAGTGAGTGCCCTCCCTTTTGAGATGCCGCGCCAGCGTGCGTGCCGACATATGCAATGCATCGGCGGCGCTATGCACTGTGCCTGCCGTCAACAAATGGCGAGAGAGGTGTTCGCGCACGCGGTGGGTGAGCAGGCGATCTGCAAACGACACATAGAACCAGTCTGCCGGGGCGCGCTTTAGAAAAGCGCCCAGGTGTTTCTTGGTCTGTCGAATAGGGTGATCAAGGAAATCGCGGTCTATATAGATCGCGGTTTGTGCCTGCTCAAAGCGCACCGTGCCGGGGTAAAAATAGAGATAATCAGCGCTGTGTGGCGGCTGGGGGTAAGCGCACTCCATCAAAATAGGCGGTATTTTACGCGCAATCATCCACGACGCGATGCCGTGAAACAGCTTGAGCATCAGCTCATGAATCAGAGTGCGGCTGCCCAGCAAGGGCGCATGCTCTACTAGCGCCATGCGAGCGAAATCGCCTTCGAGCGTAAATGCATAGCCAAAGTCGTCGAGAAGAATACGGAAAAACTGCGTATAGCGGTGCAGTGCCACCTGCAAATTGGGCGCATCCAGCATGCTTAAACACAGCAGCTTCAGGGTGCCTCCCCGCAATGGGCGGGAAAAAAAGCCGGGCGTTTCGTCGTCCAGTTCGTTCACCAACCCGCGATACAGTTCGGCAAACTGCTCAACCGTGACGCGGCCATGGGGGGCCGAAAGTAAAAAGGGAGAAATACCCGCCCGTTCCAGGTAGCGTGTGGGCGATGTTGAGCTGTTGGGTAAGCCTTTAAACAGCTCATTTACAAAATGCATCGAGACGGTCACCGTCACGTTCAGCCCGCCTTTAAAAGTCGTTTTTTGGTTGAGATATTGTCGTTGCTGGCAAAACGGTATCACGCTGGTGATTTCCGCTCTACGATTCACCTCTATATGGTTCCCCCTCCTGGGCCGCTCATGCGTTACACTGTGCGCCTCACGATTTAGGAGGACACCGCGTGACCCTGTTACGACTCGAACAGCTGCAACTCGCCTACGGCACCCATGTACTACTCAATCGCGCCGACCTGACGGTTGAAAAAGGCGAACGGCTGGCGCTGGTCGGGCGCAACGGCACCGGCAAATCCACTCTGCTAAAGCTGGTAGCGGGGGATATCCTTCCCGATGATGGCTCAATCTGGCGAGCACCTGGCCTCAAGATAGGCGTGCTGGCTCAGGAGTTGCCCGAGTCATCTGGCCTGACCATTTTCGATATGGTCGCCCAAGGTCTGCCGGAAGCTGGGGAGCTACTCTCCGAGTACGACCATCTTATCAATGATCCAGACCCTGATATGGATCGCATGGCGACCCTGCAAACGCGTCTGGAAGCCATTGATGGTTGGTCTTTCCACCAGCGTATCGATACCGTGCTGACCCGCTTGGGCCTGCCCCCAGCGGCTGAGATGAGCTCGCTCTCCGGTGGCTGGCGGCGCCGAGTGGCGTTGGCGCGTGCCCTGGTCGCCGAGCCTGATTTACTGCTGCTCGATGAGCCTACCAACCACTTGGACTTAGACACCATCGCCTGGTTGGAAGAGCAACTGCTGGCGTTTAATGGCGCGGTGCTGCTGATTACCCACGATAGGGCGTTTCTTTCCAAACTGGCCACCAATATTCTGGAGCTGGATCGCGGCCAGCTAGGTCGCTATCCCGGCAAGTACGAAGAGTACCAGGCCCGCAAGCAGCATGAGCTTGAAGTGGAAGCCCGGGAGAACGCCGAGTTCGATAAAAAACTTGCCCAGGAAGAAGCCTGGATTCGTCAGGGCGTTAAAGCCCGGCGTACCCGTAACGAGGGCCGGGTGCGCGCGCTGGAAGCGATGCGCAACGAGCGGAGCCAGCGCCGCGAGCGCCAGGGCAATGCCAACCTGACGGTGGATCGCGGTGAGCGTACCGGCAAGCGCGTTGTGGAGCTGCAAGGCGTCACCCAGCGGTTTGGTGATGAGGTGATACTGCGCGATATCAACCTTGAAGTACTGCGCGGTGACCGTATTGGCTTCCTGGGGCGCAACGGTGCGGGTAAGACCACCCTGCTGAAAATCCTGCTGGGGGAATTGGAACCCAGTGAAGGCAAGGTACAGATGGGCACCAACCTGAAAGTGGCCTATTTCGACCAGCTGCGCGCCGGGCTTGAACTGGAAAAAACCGTTTACGACAACGTTGCCCAAGGCAGCGACCGGGTCAGCGTGGGCGGTAAAGATCGCCACGTGATGAGCTACCTGCAGGACTTTCTGTTCACCCCCGAGCGGGTGCGCCAGCCGGTGAAAGCGCTCTCCGGTGGCGAGTCCAACCGCCTGCTGCTGGCCAAACTGTTCACGCAGCCAGCTAACGTGCTGGTGCTCGATGAGCCGACCAACGACCTCGACATGGAAACCCTGGAGCTGCTTGAAGAGCTGCTGCTCGATTTCGATGGCACGCTGCTACTGGTCTCCCACGACCGAACCTTTATGGATAACGTGGTGACCAGTATGCTCGCCTTTGAAGGCGATGGCGTTGTGCGTGAGTACGTGGGTGGCTACACCGACTGGATTCGTCAGGGGGGCAAGTTGCCGCCAGCGCCTTGGGAAGGGGCGGCGCGTCAGCGTACCGAACCCACCTCAGAAGCGCCCAAAAAAGTGGCTGAAGCACCTGCCGCAACGGCCAAGAAAAGCGTCAAACTCTCGTATAATTTGCAGCGTGAATTAGATGCACTGCCCGCCGAAATCGAGCGTCTTGAGGGGCAAGTAGAGGCGCTGGAGAGTGAAATCGGTGACCCAGCGTTTTATCAGCAGGATGCTGACGCCGTTACGGCTAAGCTGCAAACGCTTGAAAAGGTGCAGAAGGCATTAGAAGTCGCGATGGAACGCTGGATGGAGCTGGAAGCGATGGCTGCTGGCGAATAAGCTTTAAAACGTTAAAAGGCGCCGTATGGGCGCCTTTTTTGTAAGCGATACAACGCAGTAGATTATTCGTCGCTTTTTTCGCCTTTTTTACCCACGCGTACCGCGAGGACATCGCATTGGGCGCCGTGAAGTACGCCGGTAGAGGTTGAGCCGAGCAGAAGGGCGAAGCCGTGGCGGCCGTGGGAGCCCACCACGATCAAATCTACACCGTGTTCTTCAGCAAAACGGTGGATTTCGGTGTCGGGCATACCCACCACGACGTGCTGGTCAGCCTCGGCAATATGTGGGGAGGCGATTTCGGCTAAGCGTTTTTTGGCGTGTTCATCCAATTGATCCTGGATGCTGGTCAAGTCCATGGGGATATCGCCACCGTAGGCGAACCCAAGCGGTTCCAGGGTATGCATAATGGAGATTTTGGCTTGATCGTTGCGCTCTGCGATCGCAACGGCACGTTCCAGAATCTTGTGGGAGTCTTTGGTTAAGTCAACGGCAACTAAAATGTGGTGATAGCTCATGGCGTATCTCCTTGGCAGTAGGTAACAAAGAGGTTCTTTGTTCAATGACCGTTACTTTAGATGGCGTGTCCTGTTTTAACAATGACTTGAGTCAAAACAGCGACCTGAGTCATGGTTTTTAGAATAGTTTATATAGTGTGGCTTATGTGGGAGGAAATGTAGAGATGGAATGGTTAATTATCGTGTTTATTATGCTGTTTGTCATTGCGCCGGTGATGTGGCTAAAGCCTAGCCCGCGTCAAAAACGCCAGCAGGCGCTGCGCACTCAAATCGCTAAACAGGGCGTCAGCATTAAACTGGAAAAGCCGCCACTACACCATTTTAGAGGTACCATGCCAGCTTATCGCTGGCACTATCCCCAGGAAGGGCCGGGGCCTGATTTTCTATTGGTAAGAGACAGCAATGCCAGTGAAGCCTTAACGCCATTTCATGCTGGCTGGCGCTGGCGGATAGCCCCTTTGAGGCCTTTACCTGATGCCGCCACAGCAGCGTTAAAAACACTGCTTGAACGCTTACCGCAAGACGCCTTGGTGGTGCAGTCAACCCCTTATGCATTGACGCTTTGGTGGTGGGAGTCGCAAACCGCGGAGCGATTCGCGACCTACCTACCTGAATTTCAGCAACTGCGGGAGGCGCTGCGTGGTCGTGCCGACCAGCCTTTCAGCCAGCCGTTAAAGGGCACTGAGAAGTCGTCTTCCAAAGTAAGCGATCAAGATACTGGGCTATCCTGATCCCGTGCTTGTATCGCTAAGCCGTTGGATTCAATCACCGCCAACCATTCGTTGAGTTGTTCGAGGTTCTCTTCGCTTAAGCCAGCGAACATCTCTTTGCGCGCTTGTTGCGCAACGCTGTCGATCTGTTCCAGCAGCGGCATAGCGGCAGGGGTAAGATAAATCCGCTTGCTGCGACGGTCGTTGTCGCAGGCTCGACGCTCAACTAAGCCTTGCTCTTCGAGCTGGCCCAAGGTGCGCACAAGAGAGGGCGCCTCAACGCCAATCGCACGGGCGAGATCGCACTGTGGATGGCCTTCGCCAAGACGCCACAGGTGGTACAGCGTCACCCAGCGTGTTTGGGTTAATCCCAAGGGCGCCAAGCGGCGATCCAAGATGGAGCGCCATAGGTGGGGCAAGCGTGCGATGCGAAATCCAATCGTTGAAGCCATAGGTAACTAGCTGCCAATAAATGTGAGTAGTCGAATTGTCATAAGCTACGCCGCTGAATGCAAGGCGCTTAAGCCTTCAATCTTCCGGTCGCGCCTCTTCATCGTTAGGTCGACCCGGCACGAACCGCCGTAAGTTTAATCCACTTAGACCACTGGCGCGTATCTCTCCATCTGCCAGCGTGGCTTCCTGAGCATCGTCTGAGACCTCAAAACGTATTAATCCCAAGCGCTGGCCAGTACCTGTCATGATATCAATGCGCCAATCGCCGCTAGGGTCTTCGGGAAAGTTTTGTTTGTGGCTCCATGCGCGGTAACCCTGCTCGCGTCCGCCATCGATATTAAGCTCCACGACATCCATTGGCACACCATTGTGATGCCAGGCATGGGTAATAGTTTCACTTAATCCACGCGGTGCCCGAATAGCGGTGTAAACATAAAGGCCATTTTCGCTGATGGCTTGCGGCGTTAACGCCATTGAGCCTTGGGGCAGGCGCTGCTCAACATTAAAGCCAGGAGAGAGCGCGCTACTGGTCATCCAGAGGCTGGCAGGCGGTACCCATATACGTCCAAGCCAAGCCCCGTAGGCGAGTAGCAGCGTCAACACAAAAAAAGCGCACCAGCGTTTGAGCGAGCGTTGCTTAAGCAAGTGCCAAAAACTCGGCAAGGCCACCAGAATGGTAATCCCCAGGGCCAGTAGCAGACTCTGGCCGGTGGTAAGGTGCACCATGATGGGGAGTGTGACCAGTAGTACCAGGAAGACGCACTGGGCATGAAAGACGAAATAGAGGCTGCGCCAGCGCTCCGCGACTTTGAAGTAGAGAGGATCGATAATCGACAGTATTGCCATGCCGCCCACCAGTAGCGCAAACAGCGTTTGTCCGCTATTCCACACGGTAGTGACTAAGATAAACGGCAGGGTGAAGAAAAGTGTCTCCTGGTGAATCATCTGGGCAATAAAGGTGGTTACGCCCCGGGTTGGTGTGGGGTGGCCCCGGCGCGACAGCCAGCGGCTGATCAAACCTTCCGAAAGCAGTAGCGTCCAGGCAAACAGTAATCCCAGTGCCAGCGCTGCGCCTAACCATTGTTGGCGATCAACTAAAAAGAAGCTGCTTAGCCCGGCAGCAAAGGCCATCGGAGGCCAAAGCCAGCTCCAGGGTTTGAGGCGTTCGACAATGCGTTCAATTCGCCGCTGAATGGCTTCAATACGCGTAGGCGTGAGCAGTGCGCCCATAACAAGATAACCTGCAAAGTAAAAGGAAGCGCGATTCTAACAGGCTGTCAGGCTTAACGCTGATCTAGTGTAAATCCGTGCTTCTGGCGTGATCCGTTACATTCATTAAGACGACGCTGTAGGAACGGATGCCGGAGAGCGCTGGTCTCAGTAAATAAGCAAATTAGCCAAAAGTCTGGGCTTGACGTTATCAGGCAACTCAACCAAGCTAAGGCAATCAAACGACCGTATGAAAGTCGTGTGGAAGCCGTATGAGAAACGTGGCGGGTTCTCTTTTCAGAGCCAGCCCGAAAATGTGGAGAGAGCGCGGATGATCTATCAAGGCAATGCCATTACGGTGACACGTCGTGACACCCCGAGTGGCAATAATATCGCAATGCTCACTTTCGATCTGAAAGATGAGTCCGTCAACAAGCTTTCCAGCGCGGTGGTCGCAGAGCTGAGCGAAGCAGTAAAAGCCATTCAAGCTGAAAATAGCTTAAAAGGTTTACTTATTGCGAGCGGGAAAGATGTGTTTATCGTGGGCGCCGATATCACCGAGTTTCACACTCTATTTGATAAAGGCGAAGCCTACCTTGAGGAGATGAATCTCAAGGTTCACGATATTTTTAACGCTATTGAAGATCTGCCGTTCCCTACCGTAACAGCGATCAATGGACTGGCTCTGGGTGGTGGCTGCGAAGTACTGCTAACCACCGATTTTCGCGTGATGGGCGACAAAGCCAAGATCGGCTTGCCCGAAACCAAGCTCGGTATCCTGCCTGGTTGGGGTGGCTGCGTGCGTCTACCGCGCATTATCGGCGCCGATAATGCCATTGAGTGGATTGCCGGTGGTACCGAAAACCGTGCCGATGCCGCGCTAAAAGTGGGTGCCGTCGATGCGGTGGTGACGGCTGAACAGTTGGAAGAGGCCGCACTGGATATTCTTGACCGTGCGAATGCCGGTGAGCTGGATTACCAGGCCCGCCGTGCTGAAAAGACCAGCCCTCTGAAGCTCAACCCGATTGAGCAGATGATGGCGTTTGAAACGGCGAAAGGCTATGTCGCTGGAAAGGCGGGGCCACATTATCCGGCGCCGGTAGAAGCGATCAAAGTGATTCAGAAAGGCGCTGGCGAAGAGCGTGGCCGTGCCCAGGCCATTGAAGCTAAAGCCTTCGCCAAGCTGGCGCTCAGCAGCGTGGCGTTTAACTTGGTGGGTCTGTTCTTGAACGACCAAGTGGTCAAGAAAAAAGCCAGCAAGTATGAGAAACAGGCGCAGCCGGTTAAGCAAACGGCCGTGCTGGGTGCGGGTATCATGGGCGGTGGTATCGCTTATCAGAGTGCCTCTAAAGGCACGCCCATTCTGATGAAAGATATCAAGGATGACGCCATTGAGCTGGGCCTGAAAGAAGCCCGTAAGCTATTTGCCAAGCAGGTAGAGCGCAAAAAGCTGACCACCGAGCAGATGTCGGAAAAGCTGACCAATATTCGCCCGACGCTCTCCTACGGAGACTTTGGCAACGTCGATCTCGTTGTCGAAGCGGTGGTTGAAAACCCCAAAGTCAAAGACGCCGTACTGACCGAAGTGGAAGGGATGGTGAGCGAAAATACCATTCTCACCTCGAACACATCGACGATTTCCATCAACCGCTTGGCGCAAAACCTAAAGCGGCCGGAAAATTTCTGCGGTATGCACTTCTTCAACCCCGTACACCGCATGCCTCTGGTAGAAGTCATCCGTGGTGAGAAGACCTCGGATGCCGCCGTTGCCGCCACCGTGGCTTACGCAAGGGCAATGGGTAAAACGCCGATTGTAGTTAACGACTGCCCGGGCTTCTTGGTTAACCGGGTACTCTTCCCTTACTTTGGCGGCTTTAGCTTCCTGGTTGAGCAAGGCGCTGACTTCCAGCACGTTGATAAAGTAATGGAGAAGTTCGGCTGGCCCATGGGCCCGGCCTACCTGCTGGATGTGGTCGGTCTGGATACCGCCGTTCACGCCAATGAAGTCATGGCGGAAGGCTTCCCAGATCGGATGGCCCGCGACGGTAAAACCGCTATTCAGGTCATGTACGACAACGACCGTTTAGGCCAGAAGAACGACAAGGGCTTTTACGCCTACGAAGAAGACAAGAAGGGTAAGCCGAAGAAAGTCACTGACGAAGCGGCTTACGCTTTAGTTAAAGAGGTGGTGAAAGAGCATAAAGAGTTTTCCGACGAGGATATTATCGCTCGCATGATGGTACCGCTCTGCTTGGAAACCGTGCGCTGCCTGGAAGATGGCATTGTGGCAACGCCAGCCGAAGCCGATATGGCGTTGATCTATGGTATCGGTTTCCCGCCGTTCCGTGGTGGTGCATTGCGCTACATCGACGCCATGGGCGTTGCAGAGTTCGTCAAGCTGGCGGAAGGGCTAGCCGACGAGTTGGGGGCACTGTATGCGCCCACCGACAAGCTGCGTCAGATGGCTCAGAACAACGAGCAATTCTATTCCAGTGACAACTCTGCCACCCAGGCCTAACCACCACGCACAGGAGATATAAGATGAGTTTGAATCCGAGAGACATTGTGGTGGTAGACGGTGTTCGTACCGCCATGGCGAAAGCCAAAAATGGTGCTTTTCGTAACGTTCGCGCAGAGAATCTCTCTGCTGCGGCTATGCAGGCGCTGTTTACCCGCAATCCTAATCTAGATCCTTCTGAAGTGGATGATGTGATCTGGGGCTGTGTGAATCAGACGCTTGAGCAGTCGATGAACATCGCCCGTAATGCGGCGATTATGACCGGCATCCCGCGTTCGGTGCCTGCGCAAACCGTTAATCGTTTGTGTGGCTCTTCGATGACGGCGCTGCACATCGCCGCTGCCAATATCAAAGCAGGTATGGGCGACTTCTTTATCATCGGCGGCGTTGAGCACATGGAGCACGTACCCATGGCTCACGGCGTTGACGTTAACCCGGCGGCCAGCAAATACGCAGCCAAAGCAGCGATGATGATGGGCCTGACTGCCGAGCTGCTGGGTAAAATGCACGGCGTTTCCCGGGAAGAGCAGGATAAATTCGGCGTCCGCTCCCACCAGCGCGCCCAGGCGGCGATGGAGAAGGGCTACTTCGATAACGAAATTATCGGCGTCGAAGGCCACGATCAACGCGGTTTTAGAGTGATGGTTCAGCGTGATGAAGTAATTCGCGGAGACTCCACGCTGGAGTCTATGGCGAATCTGAAGCCGGTATTTGATCCGCGTAACGGTACGGTTACGGCGGGTACTTCCTCGGCGCTTTCCGTGGGTGCCTCGGCAATGGCCGTGATGAGCTACGAGCGCGCTCAAGCGCTTGGCCTAGAGCCTATTGCGAAGGTGCTCTCTACCGGTGTCGCGGGTTGTGATGCGTCGATCATGGGCTATGGTCCGGTACCTGCATCTAAGAAAGCGCTGAAAATTGCAGGCCTTTCCGCGGCGGATATTCAAACTGTTGAGCTTAATGAAGCCTTCGCCGCTCAGGGGATTCCGGTGCTAAAAGATCTTGGTTTCCTGGATGCCTTGGACGATAAGGTTAACCTGAACGGTGGCGCGATTGCCCTCGGGCACCCGCTGGGTTGTTCTGGCTCACGTATTTGCACCACGCTGCTTAACGTGATGCAGCAGCGCGATACCACCCTCGGCTTAGCCACCATGTGTATTGGTATGGGGCAGGGCGTTGCGACGGTATTTGAGCGGTTGAAATAACCACTTCGCTCTTATTGCTTCAAATCGGCACCTTGCGAGGTGCCGTTTTTATTGTCAAAGCAACTATTCCGATTGAAAGGCCGTGCGGTGGAAATCCGCTGCGGCTTGGACTTCCGCAATGCCGCAGGTATCGGGCACCGGCACGGTGTTGCCCGCCAATACGGCAAGTACGGCTCTAGTGCCGTTGGCCAGTGACTCAAGGTTATAGCCGCCCTCTAATACAAACACCAAACGGCCATCGCAGTGTTGTTCGGCCAGTTTTTGCATGAATCCGGTCAGTGCGCCAAAACCTTCATAGGAAACGTTTAAGGCCAAATCGTGCCAGTGGGGGTCAAATCCTGCCGAGACTAAAATAATGTCGGGCTTGAACCACGCTGCGGCCGGGGCAAGAATATCGCGAAACGCCTTGAGGTACGCTTCGTCGCCAGCGCCAGCCGGTAACGGAACATTAATCGTGGTGCCTTCAGCTAAACCAGCGCCCACTTCTTCCAGATGGCCTGAGCCGGGATAGAAGGGTGCTGCGCGGTGAATATCGAAAAACATTACGTCCGGTTCTGCCCAGAAAATATCCTGGGTGCCGTTACCGTGATGGGCATCCCAATCAACAATTAGCACTCTTTCGCAACCCAGTGCGCTGCGCGCATGGGCTGCGGCGACTGCCACATTGTTGAATAAACAAAACCCGCGGGCGCGAACGGGCTCTGCGTGGTGTCCAGGCGGGCGCACAAGTGCAAAGGCGCTTTTAGCGCGCTTCTCCATTACGGCTTCTACTGCGGCAATGGCTGTTCCAGCGGCGACTTCGGCGGCATCGATGCTACCTGGTGAGACTGCTGTGGTATCCACATCCAACCAAGCATTCTTCCCGCGCAGGCTAAAGATATCGCTTAGGTAGGAAGTGGTATGCACCCTGGCGAGTTGATCATGGGTGGCTGCTCTGCCCCCTTCGATGTGCAGGCCCGCAATGGGCGCTTTCTCCAGCAGATGCTGTATGGCTTTTAAGCGGCCGGGGTGTTCGGGGTATTTCCATGGCACAGGAAGCCCTGCAAGCAAGTGTCGAATGCGTTTATCGATTCGTTGCGGTAGAAAGTCGGCGTCAATGTTGGGCTCGTGAGCGAGCACCCGATCATCATAGAAGGCAATGACTTTATGCATAATGGCTACCTAATGTGCGTGCGATAAGTCACAGCAGTAATTTCAAGCAAGATACTGCAGTCCTTTAATCGCACAATGGGCACGAAATGCTTATCTACAGTAAGGCAGGCTGGGCGAAGTTATACAATGTCACTTTCAAACGATGCTGCTCTCAGACAATGCCACTCTCAACACTAAATGCTAGGGTCATGCTGAGTTCTTCTACCTGATCTGCAAATGAGGGCTGCCACTCGCCGCGCAAAATGAGCGGTGGCTGTACCCACCTCCAGCGTAAGCCAGTGACGATACTTTCCACTGCGCGCTGAGTACCTGTGCCATCGTGACCCGCGCGAATATAGAGCGCGCAGGGCAACCCTTGTTTCTTTTCAATGACAGGATAGTAGCTGCGATCAAAAAAATCCTTGAGCGCGCCGCTCATATAGCCCAGGTTTTCCGTGGTGCCGAGCAGAATCGCATCGCAGGCCAGCACATCGTCTGGGCCAGCTTCCAGGGGCGCTTTTACCACGCAGTGCATCTGTTCAAGGTCAGGATGACTAGCTCCCTGGAAGGCCGCATCGCGCAGTAGGCGGGTATTTGCCGAAGGGGCATGGGCAACAATTAATAGCTGTTTTTTGAACTCAGATGTCATAGCCGTAGCCTAAGTAAGCAGTAAATATCTAAAAGTTTGCGGCCAGTGCTGGAAATGCCACACTGCTTCAGTGACTTTAAGTAGAGAGCCTATATGCCCAACAAGACCCCTATCAATGTCTTTTACGATGCGCAGTGCCCGCTGTGTCGTAAAGAGCGCCGTCGCTATGAGCGCTGGTCGGGGCGGCATGCCGCTGATATCGCTTGGCTTGATGTGAGTGAACATCATCAGGTGCTGCAGCAAAAGGGTGTCGATCCTGATATGGCGCTGCGCTCTCTACATATCGAAACGGCAGCTGGGCAATTGGTGGAGGGGATCGATGCTTACCGTTTATTAATGAAACGTATTCCCTTATTGGCGCCGGCTGCCTGGTTCATTGGTCTCCCAGGCATTAAATCGGGATTGCGGTCGCTTTATGATGTCTGGGTGAAGCGCCGCCTGAAGAAACAAGGCCGGTGGAATTGCTAGACTGTGTACGAAATACACACCCGATAAACCAAGGAGAGAAGCATGGCATTTGCACTTTCATCAATGCAGGTTACCAGCTCGGCGTTTGTTAACCACCAGGCGATCCCAGCCAAGCACACTGGGGAAGGTGAGGATGTTTCGCCGGCACTTGCTTGGCATAACGCTCCCGAGGGCACCCAAGGGTTTGCGGTGATCTGTCACGACCCTGATGCGCCGTTGGTCAAAGACGGCAGCTACGGCTTTGTCCACTGGGTGCTCTATAACTTACCCGGCGATATCCAGGAATTAACGGAAAAGACGGCGGCGGGCACTGTCGGCGCAAACGACAAAGGCGATACTGGTTATTGTGGCCCGATGCCGCCAGAAGGGCATGGTAAGCATCTTTATTACTTCTGGGTGCTGGCGCTGGATCATCAAACCTCGCTCCCTGAAGGGCTCACGCTGGCTGAGCTGCTCAAAGAAGTAGAGCCGCACCTGCTGGGCATGAACCGTTTGGTGGGTACTTACCAGCGCGATTGATCTAGCCTCTGGCTGGACATTTTGCGTAACCCGTGTAGGCTCCATCGCTTTCTTAGCCCTTTGTATTAGCCAAGTGATGGAGCCTTCTGATGAGTGACCTGCCTAACTGTCCTGCCTGTGCCTCTGAGTTTAGCTATGATGATGGTCTTCAGTATGTCTGCCCAGAGTGCGGCCATGAGTGGTCAAAAGTGGCAGAAGAAGAGAGCGCTGATGACGCTTCAGGCGTGCGCGATGCCAACGGCAATATGCTAGCCGACGGTGATAGCGTAACGGTGATCAAGGACTTGAAGGTTAAGGGCAGTTCACTGGTGGTTAAAGTGGGCACCAAAGTGAAGAGCATTCGCTTAGTCGAGGGTGATCACGATATCGATTGTAAAATTGACGGTATCGGCCCGATGAAGCTTAAATCCGAATTTGTTAAGAAAGCCTAGCGTTAAAACCGATTGTTAAAAAAATAGCCCCCTGGCGTTGGTCAGGGGGCTATGAGCTTATCTCTTATCTAGCAACACATTTTTGCGTCACTTGTTTACGCAGTGGTATTAATCTGCGTGCCGACGCTGCCACTAGTGGCCAATTGTGGATCCATCGAAACGCCCTCCATCAGGGCGGCAATCTGTGATGCACTGCCATCTAACGCCTGTTTAAAAACGCTGAGCTGGGCCTGTTGGCTTATCTGCACCTGCTGAAGCGCCATTGATGCACTTACCATGTTATTTACCGCTGAATCCATGTCGTCACCTCGAATAGCATTTGCCATCCACAATGATGGCATCTGATACCTAGCCGAAATTACCAGACGCCATCATCAAGTGCAAAGCCATAAGTAGCAAATGATGACTGATGATAGCTTTTTTAAATGATAATGATTGTTGTTTTTGATGCCATCAGCGCCGAACGTGCCGATATTTTGCGTAAATTGCTATCCATTTTGCTCAGGGGCTTCACATCAAATTTATACAGGACTAAAATGGTACTCAATTGACGTGGCGACCATTTGATTCGCTGCGTACTGATGACATAAAGGGAGTCGACATGCTTAAGCTTTCTCGGCTGACAGACTATGCCGCGGTGGTCATGGCGCAAATTGCCCGCCATCCCCAGGCGTCGCATGCAGCGGCAGAGTTAGCAGAGGCCGTGCAGTTGCCCCATCCGACGGTTAGTAAAACGCTCAAAATGCTTGTGCGGGCAGGGCTGCTGGTTTCCCAGCGTGGCGCCCAAGGCGGTTACCGCCTGGCTCGGCCTGCATCGCAGATTACCGCCGCCGATATTATTGCGGCGATTGAAGGCCCCGTCGCCATGACCGAGTGCAGCCAAGCAGAAGGCGATTGTGAGCTTGTGGCTACCTGCGGTGTGGCAGACAACTGGCAGCGGGTCTCCTTGGCCATGCGTACGCTGCTTGAAAGCGTGACGCTGGCGCATCTGGCTGATACAGCGCCAATTAAGCTGCCAGTCCAACTGCCTATTCAAACGATCAGCCTGTCGGCGGCGTCGGCCTAACGGCGGCGCGAGTACAGCAGGCCTAACTTATTATTAAAGGCGATGACCTCGCCACCCAACTGCCCGGAGGGTATCACCATGGCAAGCGAAGAAATGGAACAGTTGGTTCGTCGCGAATACAAAGATGGCTTTGTAACCGATATTGAGAGCGACACTCTGCCACCTGGCCTGGATGAAAACACCATCGCCTTTATTTCCAAAAAGAAGGGCGAGCCGGAGTGGATGCTGGAGTGGCGTCTGGATGCCTACCGCCAGTGGTTGAAGATGAAAGCTCCTTCCTGGGCGCATCTCGACTATCCGCCGATCGATTACCAGTCGATCTCCTATTTCAGTGCACCGAAACGCCCGGAAGACCGCCCGCAAAGCCTGGATGAAGTGGATCCCAAACTGCTGGAGACCTATGAGAAGCTGGGTATCCCGCTGCACGAACGCGCTGCGCTGGCAGGCGTTGCCGTTGATGCGGTGTTTGACTCCGTTTCGGTCGCCACTACCTTCAAAAAGCAGCTGGGCGAAGCAGGGGTTATCTTCTGCTCCATCTCTGAAGCTATCCGCGACTACCCGGAGCTGATCAAGCAGTATTTGGGCACCGTGGTTCCCGTGGCGGACAACTACTTTGCCGCGCTGAACTCAGCGGTGTTTACCGATGGCTCCTTTGTGTTTGTGCCAGAAGGCGTGACTTGCCCGATGGAGCTGTCTACCTACTTCCGTATTAACGCGGCCAACACCGGCCAGTTTGAGCGCACGCTGATTATTTGCGAAAGCCGTGCCCAGGTCTCTTACCTGGAAGGCTGTACCGCACCGATGCGCGACGAAAATCAGCTTCACGCTGCAGTGGTCGAGCTTGTCGCTCTGGATGACGCCTATATCAAATACTCCACCGTGCAGAACTGGTATCCCGGTGATGAAAATGGCGTAGGCGGTATCTATAACTTCGTCACCAAGCGCGGCGACTGCCGCGGCGACCGTTCACGGATCAGCTGGACACAGGTAGAAACCGGCTCGGCGATTACCTGGAAATACCCCTCCTGCGTCCTGCGTGGTAAAGACAGCATTGGAGAATTCTACTCAGTCGCCGTTACCAACGGACGCCAGCAGGCCGATACCGGCACCAAGATGATTCACATTGGCGAAGGTACGCGTTCCTATATCGTTGCCAAGGGTATCTCCGCAGGCAGGAGTGACCAGTCCTATCGCGGCCTGGTGAAAATTGGCCCACGGGCCAAAGGGGCGCGTAACTTTACCCAGTGTGACTCGTTGCTGATTGGCGATAAGTGCGGTGCGCACACCTTCCCTTATCAGGAAATTGGTAACAGCACGGCGACCATTGAGCACGAGGCGACCACCTCGAAAATCGGTGAAGACCAGTTGTTCTACTGCCAGAGCCGCGGTATCTCGGAAGAGGACGCTGTCAGCATGATCGTTAACGGTTTCTGTAAAGACGTCTTCCAAGAGCTGCCCATGGAGTTCGCCGTTGAAGCCGAAGCGCTGCTCAACGTGACCCTGGAAGGCGCGGTCGGCTAACCGCTGGTCATTTATTCCACTTAATATAGTAGTGTCGCCGTAGCGACTCGCCAGAATCAGAAGGTAATCAATATGTTGCAAGTGAATAATTTACACGTCTCCGTCGAAGGTAATGAAATCCTCAAAGGCCTGACCCTGACCATCAAGGCGGGTGAAGTGCACGCCATTATGGGGCCGAACGGCGCGGGTAAATCGACTCTATCCGCGGTGATTGCCGGTAAAGACGGCTACGAAGTCACACAGGGCACGATTACCTTTGAAGGCAAAGACGTGCTGGAGATGGAGATTGAAGAGCGCGCCCAGGCCGGCTTGCTGCTGGGTTTCCAGTACCCGGTGGAGATTCCAGGGGTTAAAAACATCTACCTGCTGAAATCAGCGCTTAATGCCCAGCGGGTAGCCCGTGGCGAAGGCGAAATGCCCGCACCGGAGTTTATGAAGCTGGTCAAAGAAAAGCTGGGCTATATGAAAATGGACGCCAGCTTCCTCCAGCGCGCCGTTAACGAAGGCTTCTCCGGCGGTGAGAAAAAGCGCAATGAGATTTTGCAAATGCTGGTACTACAGCCGAAGCTCGCCATGCTCGATGAGATCGATTCGGGGCTGGATATCGACGCCATGAAAATCGTCGCCGACGGCGTTAACAGCCTGCGCGCTGAAGACCGCGCCATTCTGCTGGTCACCCACTACCAGCGCCTGCTGGATTACATCGTGCCGGATAAAGTTCACGTCCTGGTCGATGGCCGTATTGTCAAAACCGGCGACGCCGAGCTGGCTAAACAGCTGGAAGCCAACGGGTACGAAGGTATCGAGGAGTCTGTGGCATGAGCGATACGCAAACCTTTTTAGATACGCTGAAGGCGCGCAGCTCGAACTACACGGCGGAGCCCACCTGGATCGCCGCGCGTCGCCAAGCCGGTGCCGCGCGTTTTGAAGCGCTGGGTTTCCCCACTCGCCGTGATGAAGAGTGGAAGTACACTGACGTGCGCTCGATTGCCCAGGGCAACTTTGCCCTCGCCGACAACGCCGAGTTCTCACCGGCCAGTGCCGCGGCGCTAACGCTGCCGATTGATGCTTACCGGCTGACGTTTGTGGATGGCGTTTTCTCATCGGCGCTCTCAGACTTAGACACACTGCCGTCAAGCGTTCAGGTGTTACCGCTCTCCAAGGCGCTAGCAGAGAACCACGAAGCCGTGGGTGGGCCGCTGGGGCGTTTAACCGGGGTTGATTTCTCACCCTTCGCGGCGCTAAACACTGCCTTTATGGAAGAGGGTGCAGTGGTTCGCATTGCACCGGGAACAGTGGTTGAAAAGCCCATTCTGCTGCAGTTTCTGTCCCGTGCGGGCCAGCCAGTAATGTGCCACCCGCGTGTATTGGTAGAAGCAGGCGGGCGCAGTGAAGCGACGCTGATCGAGCACTATACCGGCGAAAGCGAAGCGACTAACTTTACCAATGTGGTTGGCGAGCTGATGCTTGACCGGGGCGCGATCCTGGCCCACTACAAGCTGCAAGAAGCGCCGCTGGGTGATTTGCACGTGGCGAGCATTCACGTAGAGCAAGGTCGCGATACGCGCTATACCTCCTACAACCTGAGCCTGGGCGGCGCGCTGGTGCGTAACGACTTGATCAGTGACTTGAATGGCCAGGGCGCCGAAACCAACTTCCTGGGCCTGTTCTTTGGTCAGGGTCGTCAGCATGTCGACAACCACACCAAGGTCAACCACAATGCGCCGCTGACGTTCTCCAATGAGAACTACAAGGGCATTCTGGATGACCGCGCCCACGGGGTGTTTAACGGCAAGGTGTACGTCAAGCGTGATAGTCAGAAGATTGAAGGCTTTCAGAGTAACCAAAACCTGCTGCTATCGGATCGCGCCCACATCGATGCCAAGCCGGAGCTTGAGATCTATGCGGATGACGTCAAGTGCTCACACGGCACGACTACAGGTCAGTTAGACGAAGAGGCAATCTACGCGCTGCGTACCCGCGGTATCGATGAAGCCACTGCCCGGGGGCTGCTCACGCTCGCTTTTGCTGGCGAGGTGTTGGACAAAGTCACTCTGGATGAGATTGCCGAGCGCGTTGAATTAGCGGTCGCCGGCAAGCTGCCAGAGCGCTTCAATCTTGCCGGGCTTGTCGAAGCGGCGGTTTCACTTAACGACTAGCGCCACTACCCACTCAGGAGCGTCTGATGCCACATTCCGTTATTGAGCCAACGCCTAGCCCGTTTGAAACAGGCACTGTGCAAGCAAGCCCTGCGCAAGCGACCTTTGATGTTATGCGCCTGCGTCAGGACTTTCCGGTACTAGCCCGTGAGGTGCATGGCAAGCCGCTGATCTATTTAGACAATGCGGCCACTAGCCAAACGCCTCAGCAGGTGATTGACGTGTTTAGCGATTACTACTCGCGCTATAACGCCAATATTCACCGCGGGCTGCATACCCTCGCCGATGAGGCGACGGCGGCGTTTGAAGGTACGCGCCACCGGGTTAAGGCGTTCCTGAATGCGGAAAATGCGCGTCAGATCATCTTTACCCGCGGTACCACGGAAGCTATCAACTTAGTCGTGCACAGCTGGGGGCGCGCAAATCTTGCTCCCGGCGATGAAGTGCTGATTTCCATGTTGGAGCACCACTCCAATATTGTTCCATGGCAGCTGTTGGCCGCCGAGATTGGCTTTACCATCAAGGTGATTCCCGTGGAGGCCAACGGCGCATTGGATATGGCTGCCTATCGCTCGCTGCTGAGTGAGCGTACTAAGCTGGTGGCGGTGAATCATGTCTCTAATGCCCTGGGAACCATTAACCCGGTGCAAGAGATGGCAACCCTTGCCCATCAGCAGGGTGCGCTGATTTTGATTGATGGTGCTCAGGCAGCACCTCACCAAGTGGTCGATGTGCAGGCCATTGATGCCGACTTCTATGCTTTCTCTGGCCACAAAGTGTACGGGCCGACAGGCGTTGGCGTCCTCTACGGCAAGCAGGCACTGCTTGAAGCCATGCCACCCTGGCAGGGCGGTGGCGAGATGATCAGCACCGTCTCTTTTGATGCGGGCACCACCTTTGCTGCTATTCCGCATAAGTTTGAAGCGGGCACGCCCGCTATTGCGGAGGTCATTGCCCTGGGTCGAGCGCTTGAGTGGATGGAGAGCATTGGCATAGACGCCATCGGTGCCTGGGAAGGCCAGTTGCTCGATCACGCTACCCAGGCGGTTGGTCAAATCGATGGTCTGCGTATTTTGGGCACTGCGCCGGAGAAGGCGGCCGTTCTTTCCTTTATTGTGGAAGGGGCGCATTCGCAAGATATTGGCCTGCTGATCGATCAGCTTGGCGTCGCCATTCGTACCGGTCACCACTGCGCGCAGCCCTTGTTGCACCATTTCGGGGTCGATGCGACGTGCCGTGCTTCATTCGCGGCGTATAATACCCTCGAAGAAGTGAATCGCTTTGTTGAAGCACTCCAACGTGTCATTGGTATGGTGCGTTAAGGTCGGTTCTTTAAGAATCGTCATTTAAGGACAGTTATGGATCTTGAGCAAGTTGCCAGCCTAGAGCGTGGCCAACAGCTACCGCTACAGCGTGATGTGGAGGCTATTGCCATTCCATTTGGCAGTACGGAAACACTGGCTGAAGATAGCGTTGTTAGCGTTATGCAGGCGAAAGGCAGTACGGTAAGCGTCGGTTTTGAAGGGCGCCTCTACCTGATTGAGGGGCGCAACCTGGATGCTTTGGGGCTTGAGTCGCTACCGCGGCCTACGCTGCCGGAAACGGCGACCGAGGAGGAGATTGAGCAGTTCGTGTGGGAACAGCTGCGCACCTGCTTTGACCCGGAGATACCGGTCAATATCGTTGACTTAGGGCTTGTCTACGGCTGCCGCATTGAGCGCCTTATCAGTGGTGAGCGTATGGTGACAATCCGCATGACGCTAACGGCCCCTGGGTGTGGGATGGGCGATGTGATCGCGGCGGATGCGCGCAATAAGATCCTCGGTGCGCCGCAGATCAGCAAGGTTCACACCGAAATAGTCTTCAGTCCGCCCTGGAGCCGTGACATGATGAGTGACGAGGCCAAGCTTGAACTCGGCATGTTCTAACCCCGGCTGGGGAGCTGGATGCATAACCTTTTGTTGAAATGGCTAAAGCGTTTATTAATGTCGCTAGGAGCACTGTCGCTGCTGGCGACATTGCTGTTTATAGGCGGCAATTTTTGGGTGCTCGCGACGACCGCCGCATATATTGAGCGTCAGCCGCAGCAGTGTCGTCCAGCAGAGGTGGGGATTGTCTTCGGTACGTCTCACTGGACGCGCAGCGGTGTGCGAAACCCGCACTTCCATGCGCGCATGCGAACCGCTGCGACTTTAATTGAGCAGTCCCAGGTCGAGCATCTTTTGCTCTCCGGGGATAATCGTACCCAGGCGTATAACGAGCCGCGTGCAATGTGGCGCGAGCTGTATCGCCGCGGCGTCGCGTCTGAGCAGTTGACCATGGACTTTGCTGGTTTTAGCACCTACGACACGCTAGCGCGTGCTCGGGATGTGTTTCAGCTTGATAAAGCTCTGCTCATCACCCAGAGCTGGCATCTTCCCCGAGCGGTATATATTGGGCGCGAGCTAGGTATCGATGTCACTGGCTGTGTGGCGGATGATCCCACCGTAGCAGTGGGTTGGCGTTTAAAGCTGCGCGAATGGGCAGCGCGCGTAGCTACCCTGGGCGATCTCTATGTGTGGGGGAGGGAGCCCTATTTTCTCGGTACGCCTGAGCCTATCGAGTTACCCAGGCAGACGCCCATAGACCTCATTCTGCCATCGCTCAACGAGCGCTTTAGCCCACCATAACCCTTTGAGACCATAGACAGCTAGCTTAAAGCCTCTAGCTATGTGTCTATAGAGCGTTAGCGATGGGTTTTACGCTTTTGCAGCGCATACAGCTCGCGAATAAGCTTACGACACCCCTGCATGCACTCTTCTACCACCGGTTCGATGGGGTCGGGTAAGGGGTGGGTATACAGCGAGGAGAGCGCCTGCATTAATACACGCTCTTGCTCCAATAGCTCATTGATGAGTACTTGGCTATCGTTGCCGACGAAGCTTTTTAGACGGCTCCAAAGCCATAAGAAGTCATCGCGCTCAACGTCTGCATCCCGGGGCAGCATTTTCAAATGCGCACGGGCAAGCTCCTGCAACTTGCGCATCTGCTTGAGCCGCGCAGTGTAATGCGGCTTTAAAGCGTCACGCAGCGAGGGCCGCAGGCGTTCGATATTGTCTTGGAAATAATCAATGCTATCGGCCAGCGCTTCCAATACGCTGTCCATCGCCACTTGGCGATTATCGAGAAACATGAGCGTCTACCTCCTTCGGTGACGCAGATTGTGGGGGTGACAGCGACTATTTGCCACCCCCGAAGCGGATTATTTTAATATTTTGCCTTAGCCTTTAGGCTTGGGCGGCGCTTTACGGGCTGGTGTGGCGTTTCTTTCAATGTGTTCAATGATCATTCCTGCAATATCCTTGCCGGTGGCGTTCTCAATGCCCTGCAAACCAGGCGAAGAGTTAACCTCCATAATCACCGGACCGTGATTGGATCGGAGTAAATCGACACCTGCAACGCGCAGCCCCATGGCTTTAGCTGCACGGATAGCCGTTGAGCGCTCTTCAGGGGTGATCCGGATCACGCTAGCGGAGCCACCGCGGTGTAGGTTCGAGCGGAACTCACCATCCGCCGCCTGACGCTTCATCGAGGCGACTACCTTATCGCCGATCACCAAGCAGCGAATATCGGCGCCACGCGCCTCTTTAATGTACTCCTGCACCATTATATTGGCTTTCATACCCATGAACGCCTGAATCACAGATTCTGCCGCTTGATTAGTTTCCGCCAATACCACGCCAATCCCCTGGGTACCTTCCAGCAGCTTGATGACCAGTGGTGCACCTTTAACCATGGTGATCAGGTCGGGAATGTCGTCCGGTGAGTGGGCGAAGCCGGTAATCGGCAGCCCCAACCCTTTGCGCGATAGCAGCTGCAGTGAGCGCAATTTATCCCGCGAACGGGTAATCGAGACGTTATCGTTGATAACGTAGGTGCCCATCATCTCAAACTGACGCAACAGCGCGCAGCCATAAAAGGTGACTGATGCACCAATGCGCGGGATCACCGCATCGAAAGGCTCAATCTCTTGGCCTTTATAGTGGATCGAAGGGTGGTGCGAGGTAATGCTCATATAGCAGCGCAGCGTGTCCACCACGCGGGCGGTATGCCCGCGCTGCTCTGCGGCTTCAACCAAGCGGCGGGTAGAGTACAAATTGCGATTGCGTGACAGCAGAGCGATATGCATTTAAAGGACTCCGAGCCTAGATAAAGGCGACTTATAAAGGGTTAAGGCTCACCGTGCAAGAATGCAGCACCGGGTGCAACCATGAGGCGGCGCATGGCGCGGCGTCCTAGCAGCATTGGGTGACGCATATTGCTGCGGTCAGTAAGGGTGAGTTCAACAGGGAAATTCAAATCGCCCATCTGCATAGGGGTGCGAATAACATAACGCCACTCGCTATGACCGTTGGAGCTAGTAATGCGGCGCCGATCATGCAAGTGCAAACTGTAGCGGTGGGCCGGCGTTGTCGGGCCACCACTGTGGGTAATAAAGCTGACCCACAGTTGGCCATGTTCATCTTCATGCGTCTCTATATCTTCTGCATGCAGAGCAGAAGTACGCGCGCCCGTGTCTGCTTTACAGCATAGGTGAAGCCCTAGTTCAGGTAGCGTCACCATCTCGCGGCGGCCAATGACCGCTTTGGCCTGATAGGGTAATTCCTTCACGGCTCACTCCTTGCAATTAAAAGTGACAACATTGGCTCAAGCATTCCTCTTTGACATCATCAGGGTCAAACGGTGTTGAATAGGAGAGCCAGTAGGCGCATCCCGTAGAGCCATCATGACCGGTAAGCGTAGCCTGGGTATTAACGCAATATCACGTACTACGGCGGCAAAATCGCTACGCTCATCTTCCGCTAAGCGTTGCAGAAAAAGCGGCAGGCGCTGAGCGTCTTCAAGATAGCCCCAACCACGCCCGGCTATTGCAGCGAGTACATCCGGCCCACAGGCCGCTGTGTCATTGAGTAAGGCCGTGTACCAATTGCCCACCGATGATGCTTCAGTATTGCCTACTGCACGCAGACAGGCACACAGCGTTTCAATGTCGCCCGCTTGTGCGGCGGCTTCGCCGCGACGCTGCAGTGCGTCGACTAACGCCTGTGGCAATGGTTGGTGCTCTAAACAGTAGCACAAGGAGTGGATAACGGCGGTGGGTAGTTCAGGCAAACGCGGTGCTAACGAATCAGCGTCAAGCCTTTCCATACGAACGACGTAATCGGCAATCCCTTGTAACCCCAACGCCTGCCAATCGATTACTTGCTGGCCGCTCAAGTAGGCCTCAACCGGCTCAAAATGCTGGCTGGCAGGCAGCCCACGCGCATGGGTGGCGCGTGCATTGAGCATGGCCTGGAAGGTGACGCTAGGCGTGAAGGCGAGGGGATTATCCTTCATTAAGTGATCCACGTCCGCTGTTTCTTCACGACCCACGTTAGAAACCGCGCGCCCCAGTGTTTCCAACAGTCGGTTTAAAAACGCATCGCGCTGGGCGGGGGCAATCATTCCCTGCTCATCCAGTGGCAAGGCTAAGAACCAAATGGCAGGCTCGGGCATATCGCCAAGGCGGAACACAATGGCCAAGCGAGCTTGTCCTTGCCAGGGTTCAGGCCAGGCCAGTTCGCCACTTTCAAAAGCAGCAAGTGACTCCCGCGAGCATGGGACGACATGGCGCCCCATATGGTAAAGGGAAACCTCGCCACCGCTGCGGGTAAAAAACTCATCAAGGGTTTGAATTGGTTGCATGACATCCTTCCGTGTTGCAAGCCTGCACTCTACCTTGCTGATGTGGCACTGTCAGCCGAGTGGCTGATAAAACATGGTGTTAATGGCAGTGTCTCAATGCATTAGCTTTAATGACAATACGGTTAAAAATTAATCAACTGTGCGAAAGCCCCATGAGAGCAAGCGTTGCGACACCTTTCCATAGTTTATCCACAGGCTCGTGCAGGTTTTCTGTGAGTCTATGGATAACTTCTCGCAAGCGTTGATAAGTGGCAAGGCACCCACGGAGTGGGGATAATGGTCAGACGCCACATATTTTTCATTTTCGAGGTAGTGACAAACGATTATATGAGTACTTATCAACCGCTGCAGACAGCGCTTCTAGAGCTAGAGGCGTCGATGAAAGCCGCCGATCTATGGCGAATGCCAACACCCGATGCAGAGGCGTTTGCCAGCCAGCAGCCATTTTGCATCGACACGATGTCGCTGCCTCAATGGATACGCTTTGTGTTTATTGCCCGCTTGAACGCTTTGATTGATGCCCGTGCTGCCATGCCCGCAAAGTGCGAGGTTGCCCCCGCTGTGGCGGCCTATTTGCAGCAGGAAAAAACACCTGCCCATCACCAACTGCTCATCGTCCGGGCGGTAGAGAAGGTCGACCAGATCGTCACTGAAAGCACTTAAAACAGCGTGCCACTAAACGCACAAAGCCCGCCGTGAGGCAGGCTTTGTGGATAACATCCGCTAGCGGATTTGCAAGCGATTTAGAAGCGGTAACTGAGGCCTGCCATGACCACGAGAGGGTCGATCTCAACGGTACCCGCTGCTGCACCATTGACCTTCGCATCGGTATCGATATCGATGTACCAAGCCGCGGCGTTCAGCGCCCAGTGGTCATCAATCAGTAGATCGACACCTACTTGGCCCGCCGCGCCCCAGGAGTCATCCAGCTCTAAATCGCCAATTGTCAGCTCTTCATCGGAGAATAAGGTGTAGTTAATACCGGCGCCGACATAAGGCTGTACACGAGACTGAGTGCCGCCTAGTGGGTAGTACTGCAGCGTCAGGGTAGGCGGTAAGTGCTTGGTCGAAGCAATATTAGCGCCGTTCAAATGAATGTCGTGCTCAAACGGCAGCGCCGCCAGCAGTTCTACGCCGACTTTATCGTGGAAGCGATAGCCAAGGGTGAACGCGAAATTGGTTTCATCCTGTACATCCACTGATAGCGCACCGTTGGCCAGTGAGCCGTTGTCGCTGGTGGGGGCAACTTTAGCAACACCCACGCGGGTGAAGAAATCGCCAGCGCCGTAGGCGAATGCCTGACTGCTGGTCATTATTGCCGCAGCGGCAACAGTGGTTACAAGTAGGGTAGGCAGGGCGGCTTTACGCATGGGTTCACTCCTGGGGTCAAGATTAGACGGCCTTTCGATAGCCGCTTAACGATGAAGCCAGTGTAACGAGACCCAGGGAGTGGATTATTGATCCAGGGCAAGAGTTATTAGACAAGGGGGGTTAGAGGGAGGGGCGGCTGGAGAGACCTAATTCAGAAGTGGGCTGCTTGCCCATTTGTATGGATGCATGCGCAGTGATGTGAAGTACTTTTAGTCTGTAATGCGTGTTTTTTCTGATACGCTCAGCAAGAGGTATAATCAAATATTGCCAGGATATTGTTTATAAAAATAAATTAAAACAGCGAGTTGTAAAACATCTACTCGTGTTTATAGGCAATGCGAAAAGATGGTCAGGAATGAGCATGCGCTTTTTTCTAGCGAGCATTCGAATGAGAGTTGGTAATTTGCCCATTACTATTAACGCCTTGGAGTTTTTTCATGGTGTTACGCTGGCTAGGAAAATACGTATGCGTAGAAATAAACTGCTATGCAATACGAGGCAAGAAATGAAGAAAGGAGTGTTGACATTTTTCTGCGGGAAAATGGGGGCAGGGAAAACTACAAAGTCTCTTGAAGTTTCCCAAGAACGAAACGCCGTACTGCTTTCAGAAGACGAGTGGCTTGCGTCGGTTTATCCCGATAGCATTACAACACTGGAAGATTACGTAAAATATGCTGGACGGCTCAAACCTCAAATGAAGAAGCTGGCTCAGTCGATCTTGTCGTCAGGCACTAATGTGGTAATGGACTTTCCTGCAAATACGACTCCGCAACGAAAATGGCTTAGAAGCGTCTTTTCAGAGATTCAGGCTCCCCATGAGCTAATTTACATTGACCAGCCAAATGATATCTGCTTAGAGCAGATAGCCAAAAGGCGTGCAGAACAACCGCAGAGAGCGGCGACGGATACTGAAGAGATGTTTGAGCAGGTTACAAAGTACTTTGTTGCGCCCACACCTGATGAAGGGTTTAACATAACTGTAATTTCGGAAAATGGATAACAGACGCAGGTACAGCGACTGCTTGTACGTTTCGGCTGCGCCTTTATTACAAAGCCGCGCACGCTCAGCGTTAGTCATTCTGGTGAATTATGAAACTTGATTTGTTCGTGCTGCGGTGCAGCGATTTGCGGGCCAGCAAGCAGTTTTATGAGCAGCTCGGTTTCAGCTTCGTGGAAGAGCAGCACGACCACGGGCCAGTACATTACTCGTCAGAAAATGTGGGATTTGTATTCGAGTTGTATCCATTGGTTAGCAGCGAATCAGTAGACAACACGCGACTAGGATTTTCAGTGGAAGGTCTGGACAATATCATCCCAGACTTAGACTTAGTGGATCAGTATGAGTTTGGCGGAAAGCATGTTTATATCGTCCAAGATCCTGATGGCAGAAAGGTTGAACTTAGTGAGCAGAAACCATAACAAGCGGCATCACGGCGACCACTGGCAAGTAGAGAAAGAGCTTGAGCTGGCGGTGCCGACACTGTTCAAGGTAGGACTGTTTGAACTATTTGCGCCTGATGATTTGATAAACCGCTCTAATCCTGGGCGTCGTTTTGTAGGCGAGCTTGCAAAAGGCTACTTGTCAGAAGCAAGAGGCGCCCTCCTACAACAGATAGTTGGCTTAGTGGCTACGATCAGAATTGTGAGACTCAAAATGGTCGTTTAATAATAAATCTACATTATATAACGAATAACTTTTTAAGTAGACGTTCCTCTGCTCCTTACCCTAGCGGCGCTGTGTAAATAAAGCAATATCTCTTAAATCCGCTTTGGTAGCTAGGGTGAGAGTGAATAACGCTATTAGTTGCTTTTTTCACTATCAAACTCATTGATAAAGCTGTTGAGGTCATAGTCAGCGTCACCGCTTTGTTCCCCCTCGATAAGCAGTTGCCTGAGTGTATATAGTTTGGCTTCCTGGTTTTCGAGTAGACGTAGGGCTGAACGAATAACTTCGCTCGCAGAACCGTATCGACCACTTTGTACTTGCGTGGTACCCCTCATTTTGTCGGGCTGGTAGCCTGAACGGTCGCGAGCTAAAGCTACCTCCCGCAAGTGCCATTATCTGTCTAGCAGAAGTCATTCCGCACTAAGTAACTAAGAGTCGGAAAACTCGGCTACCAGATAAAAAAAGCCACTAACGAGTAGTGGCTAATTTTGATCGCTTAGACATTGATCCGCGTTTTCTTAGCGTCGACCTATTCAGCCGTTGCCAACAGGCTGGCGTTACCGCCCGCCGCGGTGGTGTCGATGCATAGATGGCGTTCTACCACGTAGCGATCCGGCGAGATGGTCTGGGTCTCTAGTGGCACGATGGCACCGTCGCGCTTGGCCAGCGCAATCCGCAGTTCACGTGTCCAGTCGCTGTTGCCAGCGGCGGCGACTGCCGCAATCCCTTTGATCTCGCTCAACGTCTCGGCTGAAACGCTGCCATCAAGCCCGGCCACTGGCACTCCGGCGTCGATCAGGGGCTTCACGGCCTGCTCGGCACCTGGTGCCACGATGACAGCGGCACAGCCCGTGCCTAAGGCCTGTGCTGCTTGAGCAATGGCGATATCCAGCGTCGGCCCGAGACACAGAACAGAGCCCTTCGGATACATTGCCAGACGGTTGCTTTCACCTGTCGGTCCCGGCAGTGTCTGGGACGTCATGTCCAACGCTGCTGTTTCGGCAAGCGCCTTGCGGATCACGCCACCTTTACCGGAGAGCGCCTTGCGCAGTACCTCGATGCGATTGGGTCGTGCTGCCCAGTTACGTGCATCTAGCCCGTCGAGAGCCGATTGGAGATCGCTAAGTGATACTGCGCTCCCCTTAGGCGTCTCGTGTAGCTCGGCGTCGGCGGTGCGGCGGAAACGAGTGACATAGAGCGGGCCGCCAGCTTTGGGTCCGGTACCTGAGAGGCCCTCGCCGCCGAACGGTTGAGAGCCGACGATGGCACCGATCTGGTTACGGTTGACGTAGACGTTGCCGACATGGATGCGCTCGACGATCTGCTGCACGCGGTCATCAATGCGGGTATGCAGACCGAATGTCAGCCCGTAGCCCTTACCATTGATGTCGTCGACAACCTTGTCGATATCCCGCGCCTTGAAGGTGGCCACGTGCAGCACCGGGCCGAAGATTTCTCGTTCGAGATCTTCAATGCCCCCAACCTCGATCACCGCCGGGGTGACAAAGGTGCCGGTGTCCGGCGCAGACAGCTTCTTCAGCACTTTTCCAGCTTTCTCATTCGACGCCACGTAGTCGCTGATTTCCTGTTGGGCATCGACGTCGATCACAGGCGAAACGTCGGTATCCGTGTTCCAGGGGTCGCCAATGGTGAGTGCGTCCATGGCGCCGTAGAGCATGTTGAGCAGGCGGTCTCGGGCCTCTTCCTGGACATACAGCATGCGCAGCGCGGAACAGCGCTGACCAGCTGACTGGAAGGAGGAGATCAGGATATCGCGCACAGCCTGTTCGGTCAGCGCCGTGGAGTCGACGATCATGGAGTTCAGGCCGCCGGTCTCGGCGATCAGCACGGCGTCAGGGCCTGCGTTGTCTGCCAGGGCCTTGTGGATGATCTGCGCCACCGGGGTTGAGCCGGTGAAGCAGACGCCAGCGATACGTGGATCGCTGGTCAGCGGGCCGCCCACCGTTGGGCCGTCGCCAGGCAACAACTGCAGTGCCGCTTCCGGTAGGCCAGCCTCACGCATCAACTCGACGGCGCGAGCGGCGATCAGGGGCGTCTGCTCGGCGGGCTTGGCGATGACCGCGTTGCCAGCGACTAACGCTGCAGCGATCTGCCCGGTAGTGATGGCCAGCGGGAAGTTCCACGGGCTAATGCAGACGAAGATGCCACGGGCGTTGCCGGGTTCTTCCGCTTCCAACCGCTCGCCTTCGTTGGCGTAGTAGCGCAGGAAATCCACCGCCTCACGCACTTCCGCGATGCCATCGAACATCATCTTGCCCGCTTCGCGGGTGGTGATCACGGTCAGCTCGGCGATGTGCTCTTCGTAGAGATCAGCGGTGCGGCGTAGCACCGCAGCGCGTTCGGCAGCAGGGCGTGACGACCATTCGCGGAAGCCTTCTTCGGCGGCGTCAAGGGCAGTCGCCACTTCTTCTGGTGTGGCTTCATGCACCTTGCCGATCACCCGCGAGCCGTCGGCGGGGGAGACGGCATCGCGAGCAGGCCCTTGGGGGGCGGGGCTTCCCAGCAGCATGGGGCCTGCCGTCCAGGTGGCGTCGGCAAACGCTTCGCGAGCGTTGAGCAGCGGCAGGATCGAGGCGGGTTCGTTGATGCGGTAACCTTTGGAGTTCTTGCGCTCGGGCTCGAACAGCTCGCCAGGCTGGCGGATCAACGGGCTTGAGACATCGTTGCCGAGTTGCTTAAAGCCTTCAATGGGATCTCTTGAGACTTCGCTCGCCGGAATCGAACTGTCCACTACCTGGTTGACGAACGAGGAGTTTGCGCCATTCTCCAGCAGGCGGCGTACCAGGTAGGCCAGCAGGTCACGGTGCGCGCCAACAGGGGCGTAGATGCGACAGTGCGTACCTTCTGACTCCTTGACGATGTGGTGCAGCGATTCGCCCATGCCATGCAGGCGCTGGAACTCGTAGCTGTCCTTATCGCTGCCCGCCATCTCCACGACGGCGGCGCAGGTGTGGGCGTTATGAGTCGCGAACTGCGGATAGATGCGGTCACGCCGGTCGAGCAGCATTTGCGCGCAGGCCATGTAGCTGACATCGGTGTTGACCTTGCGAGTGAAGACCGGGAAGGTCTTGACCCCCATTTCCTGGGAGAGCTTGATTTCGGTATCCCAGTAGGCACCCTTAACCAGCCGCACCATGATTTTGCGATCAAACCGCTCGGCGAGTTCGTAGAGTGTCTCAATCATGGGCGCGGCACGGCGCCCGTAGGCTTGCACGACGACCCCGAAGCCATCCCATCCGTCCAGACTGGGGTCAGCCATTAGCGCCTCAATCACGTCGAGGGAGAGATCCAACCGATCCTGCTCTTCGGCGTCGATATTGAAACCGATATTGGCCTTGGCCGCTTGCTGCACCAATTCTTTGGCGCGTGGCAACAGCTCTGCCATCACCGTGTCACGGTGAGTGTATTCATAACGTGGGTGCAGCGCCGAGAGCTTCACCGAAATGCCGGGGCTACCGCGTACATCACCTTTGGCTTGCTCGGCAATGGCGGAAATCGCCTTGGCATAAGCCTCATGATAGCGGACGGCATCTTCGTCGGTGCGCGCCGCTTCGCCCAGCATATCGTAGGAGTAGGTGTAGCCCTGTTTCTCGAGCTCACGGGCATTCTTCATGCCTTCTTCGATGGTTTGACCAAGCACGAACTGGCGGCCGAGAATCTTCATCGACTGACCAACCGCCTTGCGCACCACCGGCTCGCCCATGCGGCGTACCAGTCCGCGCAGCGCTCGGGTCGGGCCCTTGGGGTCTTCTTCCAGCACCTTGCCGGTCAGCAGCAGCGCCCAGGTAGAGGCATTGACCATTGAAGACGAAGACTTGCCCAGGTGGGCGCCCCAGTCGGAGGGCTCAATCTTGTCGTGGATCAGGTCGTCGATGGTTTCCGCATCGGGCACGCGCAGTAGCGCTTCTGCCAGACACATTAGGCCGACGCCCTCAGTAGTCGAGAGCCCGTACTCGGCCAGGAACGCCTCCATCATCGAGGGCGACCTTTCCTTACGCACACGCTCCACGTAGTTGGCGCCGACGGCGGCAACCTTCTTGCGGTCGTCTTCCGAAAGCTTGATGCGCTCGATAAGCCCGTGCAGCACATCTGCCTCGTTGGCATCATAATGACTGCGAATGCGTGAGCGTAGATCACTCACGTCGCTCTGCAGATGATCGTTCATACAGGGTCTCTCCTTGCTAGCCGACAGTTTGGCGTTGCTGCGCCGGTTAGGATGTAGTCGTTCTCAAACCTGAAGAGGGCTCCCGCGGGAGCCCTCTTGATACGCTGAATGTATCTTGAGCGCTTATTTGCGTTCGATATGCTGATATTCGCCGGCATCGTCGGTGGCATTGCTTACGACGATGATGGCAATGAAAGAGGCGATAAAGCCAGGAATAATCTCGTAAACGCCCGGGCCACCCATAAAGGAGCCGTTCCAGCCAAGTGCAATCCAGACCATTACGGTGAGCGCGCCCACCACCATGCCTGCGATAGCACCATTGCCGTTGGTGCGTGACCACATCAGCGATAGGATAATCAGCGGGCCAAAGGCCGCACCGAAGCCTGCCCAGGCGTTACTGACCAGCCCCAGAACCTGGGAGTTTTCGTCAGAGGCAATAAACGCTGCCACAATGCCCACCAGCACTACACTGACACGGCCAACGGCCACACACTGTGCCTCAGAGGCTGTCTTGTTCAAGAACAGACGGTAGAAGTCTTCGGTGAGTGACGAAGAGGCTACCAACAACTGACTTGAGACGGTGCTCATAACCGCAGCCAACAGTGCTGCATAGAGGAAGCCGGTAATCAGCGGATGGAATAGCAGGTTTGCCAAGACGATAAAGATGGTTTCCGGATCTTCGATATCCAGGCCATTACGGATGGCATAAGCGCGGCCAAAGATACCCAGAGACACAGCACCAATCAGAGAGATAAGCATCCAGCCCATGCCAATGTTGCGGGCAATCGGTACATCCTTGAGTGTCCGGATGGCCATGAAGCGCACAATGATGTGCGGCTGACCGAAGTAACCCAGCCCCCAGGTGACAGCGGAGAGCCAGCCAATAAAGGTGAGCCCCGAGGTCCAGGAGAGCAGGGTGGGGTCGACCTCATTCAGCGTTTGTGAGGCCTGAGAAAAGCCGCCACCACCTTCACCAAAGAGTACCACCGCCGGCATGATTACCAGGGCCAGCATCATGATGCAGCCCTGTACGAAGTCGGTCATGCTCACGGCCAGGAAACCGCCAACAACGGTGTAAATAAGTACCACGCCCAGGGTGATCATAACGCCCATGCCGTAGTTACTCATGTCACCGAAGTTGTAAATGCCGGAAAACGCGCTTTCAAACAGCTTGCCGCCAGCCACTAGGCCTGAGGCCGTGTAAACTGCGAAAAAAACTACGATGACGATAGCGGAGACTGTCCGCAGTGACATTGACCGCGTTGGGAAGCGGTTTGCCAGGAAAGCCGGGATGGTAATCGCATTGCCATAGTGAACGGTCTGCTCACGTAGGCGCGGAGCGACTAGAATCCAGTTGAATAACGCCCCCACGAGCAAACCAATGCCGATCCAGGCGGAACCCAAGCCAGAAACGAACATTGCCCCAGGTAAACCCAGCAGCAACCAGCCACTCATATCCGAAGCACCGGCCGACAGGGCCGCTACTTTAGGGCTGAGGGTACGACCACCCAGCATGTAATCTTCAGAGGAAGAGGTGGATTTGCGCATCGCATAAATACCGATGGCGACCATGAGCACAAAGTACGCAATGAGACTTATCCAAACACCTATAGCCATGTAACTTCTCCAGTTTTTCAGGACGGAGCTAGCTCCGACAGGTTAGTGCGCATACCGGGAAGAATCCGGTATTGACGCAGTCTTGTTGTTGTTAACCTCTTTTCATATCCATGTTACTGGCCCTGATGAGCCCGCTATAGATGAAGTCAGAAAGGTCGGTGGTGCCTATGTGTGCCGTGATCCCGCTATTATTTTCGACCATAGGATAGTTCCCTGTTCAGGTTAGTTTCGGATGAGTCGTTTTACTCATCTCCCAGCGTCAATAGCGACGCTTTCCCGCCTAACGCAGCGGTGTTATCAGTAATGGTTGTTTCAGTCACGAAGCGTTGCAGGTACAGAGCAAATGAGTAACGCGGCGTTATGCCTAAATAAATAAGCGAATGTAGATTGCTGACACCTTTGTTGCATGTTGAATTCAAGGCAAAACGTGTCAATTCCGCGGCAAGAGAAGTAACTATACGACTTTAGTAGAGTTTTTGCTGGCTTGCCATTGGGCTTATGGGTTGTTTTGGTGCATTGGTTGTCAATGGTGGTGCATCGCATTGACGCAGTTTACGCGGCGATAATCCGTAACTGCGCCGAAATGCATGAGAAAGCGCACTTTGGTTGGCAAAGCCGGTTTGAATGGCAATATCGGTGAGGGGAAGTCGGCTTTGCAGGATCAGTTGGCGGGCCGCGTGTAGACGTTGGCGTTTGACGTACTGCCAGGGCGAAAGCCCCGTTTGAGCGCGGAAGCAGTCGGAGAAATGCGCTTCGCTTAGACAGGCAAGTCGCGCTAGATCAGCGACGCGCAGGTCTTCGGCGAGGTGTTGACGAATAAAGCGGTTAATACGCGTCAAATCCAGGCGCTGCTGAGTACTGCTGGCGGTAGTACCCAGGCGGGCCTTTAGTGAGCCCAGTAGCGTGGCGGCTAAACGGTCTTGCTGAAAGGAGTTAGTCGACGTATCAAACCCTTGAGCAAGCTCGCTTTGCATAAACTCCAGGTAGTGGCGCAGTGCGTTATCTAGACCAAAAAAGCGTGGTGCGTCGAATAGCGCTACCAGTTCACGGTTCTCACCGGTTAGCGCAGGGGCGTCTTCGGGAAGATCTAGAATCAACTGCCTGTTATGACCGTAACCCGAGTAGTAGTGCTCGTGGTTTGCGGGCACGATACACCCCGAGAATGCATTGACGCGCCCACCCAAGCCTTCAATTTCAAATTCTGAAGAGCCGCACAGCGTAATCACAATTTGATGAAAATCATGGGTGTGGTGATGGGTAGCGCTGGCTAGTGGTATTTGTCTAATGGTACTGGGCATGCAGTTCTCCTGAATTGCATTAGGTCTCCTGAACCGCAAGACGCCTTTAAACCGTATCAGCTACTGCTGGCGAAGGGCAGTGTGGGCGTGCAAGTGGTCGCGAAGGGCCTGAAGTTCTGCCTGCCCCTCTTGATTGAGCAGCGGCTTGCCTTGGGCAAGCATCCAGCGTCGGCCATGTTGCTCCATTAAGTGTGCGGCGCGGCGTCTAATGCCGTCCAAGTACTCGTTGTGTCGAATGGGGTAGCCGATTATCGCGTTCCACTCGGTTTCGCTCACTTGGCTGTTGAGCGCTTTATCAAACAGCGCCAGTAAATCTTTGGGCTCCGTGCGGTAGCGTGGGGTGCTTGAGGTCATCAGCACCAGCATTACCGCACCAATCACGAGTAAGCAGACTCCAAACACTAATAAGTACAGCGCCATTCGCTCTGCTCCTGGGCGTCATCCGTTAATAAATAGCTACGTTATTATACGCTTGGCGCCGCTAGGGTCGAAAATTTTACTTTTTTGCGAACTTTTACTTCACAGCGTGTCTGAGTATGTACAGGCAACATCGCGATAGCAGTCGCTAAAGTTGTTGTCCTGGCTCTATTGTTTTGATCCCTTGCTTCCGCTACTTCTTGAGTAGCGGCTTTTTTTTGTCCAAAGCTCAACTGTTCTTCGACACCTGATTTGAAACCGTTAAGCAACTCTGCTAATGGCGGCGTATAGCCAGCAGCGCTACCAGGATATCACGTCGTGTCACAATTCCTATTAGACGCTGCTGTTCCACCACTGGGTAGACTTTGGGTTTAGGGCCTAGCATCTCCTGGGCCAGGTCAGTAATGCTTTTATTGGGAGAGACGCTGAGCACTTCGTGGCGCATCATCTCTTTCACCAGGGGCGCTTCATCGTCATGATAAATGCTATCCAACACACGTCCCATCACATCCTGCTCCGAAATAAAGCCGATTAAACGATCACTCTCATCCACTACCGGTGCGCCAGGCAGACGATGCAGTGCTAGCCCCTTGGCCAAGGTTGTTATTGATGCGTTGGGTGAAACGCGGTAGCAATCAAGGGACATGATATCGCGGACGATTCTGGGGGTTGCTCTATTCATCATGGACACTCCTTGCTCATCTTATTCATCGCTATGGCAAACAGGGCATCGCAAGCAAAGCGATCTGATCAGTTCAGGATGCTAAAGTAGCAGCGACTCTTTCACTGTAGGTGATTTAAAACGCAGTGTTCAGCCTGCAAAGCATCTTTATTCAACGCTGTAAGTACTGAATTTTCTAAGCCGTTAATTTTCTAACTGCTCAAATGATCTGCAAGTTAACGAATTGAGGAGCCACCCATGGATGCACGTGAGTACTTAAACCGCAAAGGGGTGGGGCTTGACCGAGACCCTGACCGCCCTAATACCTTGGAGGAGAAAGCCTGGGAGCGTGCGCGGGGATCTGGGCACCAACGGCCAAAATCGGGGACGCCTCACGATTGGGAAGATTGGGAGCGTCACCACGATGACTTGGCAGAAGGCGCTGAAACCTTAGAGCAAAAAATTGACAAAGAGGCTCATCGGGTTGCCCAGGAGCGGGCAGCTAAGGCAGCGGCTGAGCCAGCCTCCAGTTCAGTAGAGCATTTCACTCCGCCAACTAAAGTTGAACCAGCGCCTGCCGAAGCCACGCCGCCTAAAGCGACCCCCGTAAAGCAAGCTGCGCCGGAGCCTGAAGCGTTAAAACTCGCCTATTATGCCCTGGCGCTACTATTGCCTCCGCTGGCGGTAGGGTTGACCGACGGCGGTAGTAAGCGGGTAGGGGTAGCTCTGTTGCTAACGTTAGCGGGCTGGCTGCCCGGCGTTGTGTATGCTTTTTGGTGGCTGCAGCGGCGTTAACTAAAGCCCCTTGTAGACGTTAACTACTTGGCAGCCTGATCAAGGTGCGTATAATCTCCGTAAACTAATTTATAAGGCAGGGTTTACGATGGGTTATCTGATCGGCGTCACGGCGCTATGGGCGTTCTCCTTTTCGCTGATAGGTGTCTACTTGGCGGGCCAGGTCGACAGCTATTTTGCGGTATTGTTGAGGGTTACGCTTGCCACCCTGGTCTTCCTGCCTTTTTTACGACCCAGCCTTCTGCGGGGTAAGCATCGGCTGGCGCTTATGGGCTTAGGTGCCATACAGCTGGGGGTAATGTATACCTTCTTCTATCAATCCTTTCTGCTGCTGTCGGTACCTGAAGTGCTGCTGTTTACTATCTTCACGCCTATTTATATCGCACTGCTGGATGATCTGCTGTTTGGCCGCTTCACGCCGATCTATATTGTGACCGCGCTGCTCGCTGTAGTCGGGGCAGGGGTTATTCGCTATGACGGTGTTGATAGCGGTTTTTGGGCAGGCTTTTTAGTCGTGCAGGGGGCAAACCTCTGTTTTGCGCTTGGCCAGGTAGGCTATCGCCGTTTAGCCGCTGATTTGCCACCTACACTAGCGTGGCACAACGTGTTTGGCTGGTTCTTTATTGGCGCGATGGTCGTGGCTCTGCCTGCCTATTTGCTGTTTGGCAACAGCGCGGCACTGCCTACCACGTCACTTCAGTGGGGCGTACTTGCATGGTTGGGGTTAGTGGCTTCTGGCGTAGGCTATTTTGCCTGGAACCAGGGCGCCACCAAGGTAGACGCAGGCACCTTGGCAATTATGAACAATGCGCTGGTGCCAGCGGGGCTAATCGTCAATTTAGTGATTTGGAACCGCGATGCGGACATTCCGCGTTTGTTGTTGGGGGCGCTTATCATGGCCGCCTCCCTGTGGCTCAACCACTGGTGGTGCCAGCGCCGTCAGGTAGCCGTTAGCTAAGCCTATTTGCCCGATAGCTGAGGTGTCCCCATAATGGCGACTTATGTTAGCGAGAGTCGGCCCATGAGCAACACCTTATCAGCAGACGCTAAGTCAGCGCCCTCCAGCGATCAATCGAGCAGAACCTTTAAAACTATTGGTCTGATTGGTCGGCTGGGGAGTGACAAAGTGGTCGACTCCCTTCAGCGGCTGGTAACCTATCTGGTCGCCCATGACTACTCGGTATTAGTGGAAGATCGCACCGCTACTGTCATACCGCACCATGGTCAGCCGGAAGCCAGCCGTCGCATGCTGGGCGAGCTGTGTGACTTGGTGATTGTGGTAGGGGGCGATGGCAGTCTATTGGGCGCGGCGCGGGCGCTATGCCGCAGCGGTACGCTGATTTTAGGCGTTAATCGGGGCCGCTTGGGGTTTCTTACCGATATCTCACCCGATGAGTTGGAAACCCGCGTCAGTGAAGTGCTGGCGGGGGAGTTTGAGGTTGAACAGCGTTTTTTGCTTGATACCGTGCTCTACCGTAATGGCGTTGCCGTGGGTAATGGCGATGCCTTGAACGAAGTCGTGCTGCACCCTGGTAAAGCGGTGCGCATGATAGAGTTTGAGCTGTTTATTGATGGCCAGTTTGTGTATAGCCAGCGCAGCGATGGCTTAATTGTTGCTACGCCCACCGGTTCAACGGCCTACGCGCTCTCTGGCGGTGGGCCGATCATGCACCCCAAACTGGATGTCGTGACGCTGGTGCCGATGTTCCCTCATACGCTCTCGAGTCGCCCCATTGTAATCGATGCCGCCAGCGAAATACGTATTCACATTGGCGAAACCAACCAGTCCTATCCGCATATCAGCTGCGATGGGCAAACCCGAGCGGTGGCCAAACCCAATGACGTACTGGTGATTACCCGCAAGCCTGAACGTATCCAGCTGGTGCATCCCATCGGGCATAATTTTTACGAAGTGCTGCGCAGCAAATTAGGCTGGAGCCACCGGTTGGGGGATTGAGTATGGAGGGATACGACCTCATTGGGGATGTCCACGGCTGCGGTGCTACGCTCGCCTCACTGCTGGAAAAGCTGGGTTACCACCGGCGCAACGGCGTCTATCGCCACCCGCGTCGCAAAGTGATTTTCCTAGGTGATTTGATTGACCGAGGCCCTAGAATTCGTCTGGCAGTGACTATTGCCCGGCGAATGGTCGAGCAGGGCGAAGCGTATATCGTCATGGGGAATCACGAGTATAACGCCCTGGCGTATACCCATCCTGGGCCCCCAGGTAGCCATAAACGCTGGTTGCGCGAGCATACGCCACGGCACAACCGTATTATTCAGGACACCCTAGAGCAGTATCGCGACTATACCAACGAGTGGGACGACACCTTGGCGTGGTTTAAAACCATCCCGCTGTGTTTGGAAATCGATGGTATCCGCGTGGTGCACGCCTGCTGGGATGAGATGCTGATTGAAGAGCTGAAACAGCGCCACCCTGATTGCTGCATGGACACACAGTTTTTGATTGAGTCCACCGATCCCAAAACCCAGGCATTTCGAATTTTAGACCGCCTCACCCGAGGTCCGCATGTCTCACTACCCAAAGGTATTGCGATACACTCAGGCGATGGCTTTACAAGGCAAAGTTTTCGCGCCCACTTCTGGGCCCAGGCGCCTCAGCAGTGGGGGGACGTCGTCTTTCAACCGGATAACTTGCCCGGCAATCTTGAAACCCGCGCATTGACCCACGAAGAGCGCCAGAAACTTAGCTACTACGGGCCAGAGCAGCCGCCGCTGTTTATTGGTCATTACTGGTGTGAAGGCATACCAGCACTGCCGACCCAGAATATTGCCTGCCTGGACTATAGTGCTGTCAAATATGGGCGCTTAGTGGCCTATCGATGGAGTGGTGAGGCAGTATTAAATGCAGACCATTTTGTGTGGATTAAGGTACCAAAAGACGAGCGTGCGCTGCCCAAACCCTGGGAAATCGACTTTGATTAACAAATGCTTCTTTTTGTTACACAAAATTACATATTTTTTTCAAAACGGCTGAACTAACCCTGCCGTCGGCTATCAGAGTAAGTGTTCCCTTGAATGATCCCTTGCTTTTATTCTCCGGCGGTTCCCACCGCCGGTTTTTTTTGCTTGTCTTTTGGCAGCCGGGTGGTTCATTCAGTAGTTGTCTACAATAACTGTCTTCAATAGCTACCCGCTGCGGACAGCGTGCCGCAAGCGCTTTGATTAGAGGGATTTCATGCATCCAGTGATGCTTCTGCCCGATCACGCGGATACCAGTGAACTTCGCCAGGCACTCTGGCGCCACCGCATTGGTCACCGCATTACCGATGAAGCGGACGGCCAACTGCTATGGATCGCCGACCCACGCCAGCTTGGCGAACTTAAAGCACTGCTAGAGCGCTGGCAGCGGGGCGAACCCCTGGTGCTTCAGCAGGCTGCTCAGCGCCCGCGCACCATGACCCACTCCTTGGCATCGCTAAAGCAAGTGCCGGTAACGGCGCTGATGATTGTCATTAGTCTGGTGATATTTGCCCTGATTGGTGTTTTTGGTGACCAGTTGATTGTCACTCTCACCATCGTGCCAATAGGTATTTCAGGTGGTGAGCTGGTGTTTGGTAATCTGACGCAAACGCTTACCTCTGGGCAGGTATGGCGCTTGTTATCACCTGCTTTTCTGCACTTTGGCTGGATGCATTTGATATTTAATCTGATGTGGGTGTGGTACTTCGGGCGACAGGTTGAAGCACTACAGGGCAGCCGAATCATGCTACTGCTGCTTATTGTGGCGGGTATAGGCGCGAATGTGGCGCAGTACGCGACCGGCACCGTGCTTTTCGGCGGCATGTCCGGGGTGGTATATGCCTTACTGGCCCACGTTTGGTTGATGTCACGCCGGGTTCCCCAAAGTGGCTTTTTTGTACCGCAAATGCTGGTGGTCTTTATGCTCGGCTGGATGGTGTTCACCATGACCGATATGGCGGGCAGCGTTGGTTTTGGCAATGTCGCTAATGAAGCACATTTGGGCGGTCTACTCGTGGGGCTGGTCACAGGCTGGTATTATTCATCCCGCCGTTTGAAAAACCGTTAAGAGGCCTGCAATGAGCGAAATGACGTTCGAAAAAATGATCAACCAGATGACTCCAGCGATTTACGAAAGCCTTAAACAGGCGGTATCGCTGCGCAAATGGCCCGACGGTCGCCGCTTAACGCCGGAACAGACCGAACTCTGCTTGGAAGCCGTCATGCGCTTTGAGGTGGAGAACAACGTGCCGGAAGAGAACCGCGTAGGCTATTTAGAGCAGCGTACCTGCGGTGCAGCGGCTAGCGGCGTTGGCGTATCGCCGGAACTGGCCGGCTTGGCACGGGATGCCACGCGTGATTGAAGCGGCAGTACCGGGCTTTTCAGTAGAGGGCTGTTTAAGCAAAATGGCGGCAGCGCTACCTGGCCGCCAAGACCAGCCGGTGGTTTACCACTTGCGCGCGGGTGAGCACCGTGTTGCGCTTAACGAGCGTATCGGTGAGCCGCTTAGTTTGCGGTGGACGGGAGCCATTGCCTGTACCCACTGTGGGCGAGCAACCAAGAAGAGCTTTGCCCAAGGCCACTGTTACCCCTGCTTCAAGCGGCTAGCCCAGTGCGATACCTGCATTATGAAGCCGGAAACCTGTCACTTTTTCCAAGGCACCTGCCGTGAGCCGGAGTGGGGCGAGCGACACTGTTTCCAGCCCCATGTCGTCTATTTGGCTAACTCATCGGGGCTTAAAGTAGGCATCACCCGCAAAACCCAAATGCCTACCCGCTGGTTGGATCAAGGCGCGATTCAGGCGCTGCCGATTCTTGAAGTGGATACGCGTCAGCAGTCCGGTTTTGTCGAAATGCTGTTTAAAGAACAGGTTGCCGACCGCACCAACTGGCGGGCGATGCTCAAAGGCGACGTCGAAACCATGGATTTAAGTGCCGAGCGGGATCGTTTGTTGACCCTGCTAGCCGATGGATTGAACCAACTGCGCGAGACTCATGGTTCGGATGCTATCCGTTTGTTGGAACAGCCTGCGCAACATTTTCACTACCCCGTCAGCGTTTTTCCCAAAAAAGTGGTGTCGCATAACTTTGATAAGCAGCCACTGGTAGAAGGCGTGCTGCAAGGCGTCAAAGGGCAGTATTTGATCCTCGATAGCGGGGTCATTAATCTCCGCAAATTCACCGGTTACGAGATCCAGGTGTGTTAAGCGGCTAGCCATAAGAGGGCGTTTTGACTAAGGTTAGGGGGTGATCTGACCCGCCTTACGCAACGCAAGGAAGCCCCGATGCCTTGGCTTAAACTGCTTCACATTGCCGCGCTAGTGATCTGGTGCGGCTCACTTCTTTATCTGCCCGCCTTGCTTAGCCAGGCGCTGCAGCTTCGCAAAGACGCGGGCTTCGCCCAGGGCACACCGCCCATGCCGCGGTTCTTTTATAACTCCGTCGCTACCCCGGCCGCCTTAGTGGCTATTGCCTCGGGCACGCTGCTGTTTCTCATCCATGGTGTGCTGGGCGGCTGGCTGATCTTAAAACTGGGTGCTGTTGTGGCCATGGTCGCCGCCCACGGCTGCTTTGGCTGGTTAATCTTGCGCCTTGAGATGGGCCACTACCGCTGGGTAAAACCCACCAACTGGACGGCGCTATGCGTTGCGTTGGCGGGCATTATAGGCGTGCTGGGGCTTGTGTTAGCTAAGCCACTGGATTGGAGCTAACGCTATGGCGCTAATCCTTAACCTCGACACCCACCGCGTGTTCATACACCAGTTGACCGCCCAGCCAGCCCGCCAAAGCGATCAACGCTGCGGTGAGCAGCGATACGGCCAGCCCCCAGGGCAAAATCGCACTCGGGTCGTTAAAGCGCAGCAGCCAGTTCAACGACGCCAACGAGAGCATCACCACCGCGACGATAGCGTGGCTCCAGCCGGTTATCAGACGGCGAATGCGCGGTACAGTGACCAGATCGATAATCCCAGCCGTACTGGCAATCCAGCCGCCGAAAGCACCGACGCCTGCCAGCCACAAGCTAGCGCGCAACCAGAACGGATCGCCGCTCAGCAGGAAACCGATATCGCTTGCCACCAGCGCCATCAGGGCCGCGACGGGAAAGTGAATCATCACGGGATGAAGTGGATGGCCGGCGAGAGATGCGCGGCTTTTAATCGAGCGCTGGCGAGGCTTTGCCATAGTCACTTCCTGTGGGCAGAAAAAGGAATTCAAGGGATGAGGTTGATTATTCAACGCTTAACCCAGCAGCGGGTCAACTCACTTGGCACACCGCTAGCGCTGTCAGTCGGCCTGCTATTAGCCGGTTGCGCCGGGGATAAGTCTATTCTAGACCCGGCAGGCCAAGCCGCGCGAGACGTGGTGATGATCTGGTGGGTAATGCTAGGGTTTGGCACTGTGGTATTGGTGCTGGTGACTGCTTTTTGGCTGTATACCTTCAAGCGCAAAGAGGTAATACGAACGCCCGCTGAGGAGCGAACAATAGCGCGTCGCTGGATTATTGGCGGCGGCATTGTGCTGCCCGTGGCCAGCATTACCGCGCTGCTGGCTTTTGGTGTGCCCACCGGTCAGCGGCTTTTACCGTTGCCCCTGGCAGAGCCACCGGAGGTAATTGAAGTCATTGGCCACCAGTGGTGGTGGGAAGTGCGCTACCCCGGCGCAGAAGGGGGTGAGGTGGTGACTTCTAATCAGCTCATCATGCCGGCAGGGGAACCGGTCGACTTTCAC
The DNA here is from genome assembly GCF_020595105.1 of Halomonas sp. FeN2. Classification (NCBI taxonomy): domain Bacteria; kingdom Pseudomonadati; phylum Pseudomonadota; class Gammaproteobacteria; order Oceanospirillales; family Halomonadaceae; genus Halomonas; species Halomonas sp. FeN2. Next base: position 560,226 of record NZ_CP074200.1, on the reverse strand, counting down.
GTTACCGGTGCTGACGTTATTCACGCTTTCTGGGTGCCGCGACTGGGCGGCAAGATCGATATGATCCCAGGGCGAGTGAACAAAATACGCTTGGAAGCAGACGAGCCGGCGGTATTTGGCGCCCAGTGCGCCGAGTTCTGCGGCGCCCAGCATGCCCAAATGCAGCTCTATGTGGAAGCCGTCGAGCGGGACGAGTACGACGCCTGGCTGGCCGCTCGCCAAACGGAGGCATTATCGTCGCTTGCGGCAAACGATCAGCAGCATGAAACTGCCAGGGAGGCATTTATGACCCATTGTGCCAGCTGCCACCGGGTAGCAGGACTCTCCTCTGGGGAAGAGGGGCCGGATCTTTCTGATCTTGGCAGCCGGACGAGCCTCGGGGCGGGAATAATGGCCATGGAGGAGGGCGCAGTCACCCACTGGCTTAAGCATCACCAACGCTTAAAACCGGGCAACAAAATGCCGCCCCATGATGATATCGAGACGGCCACCTTGGAGTCTCTGGGTGCTTGGCTGGAGACGCTAACCCCATGACCACTATTAACCGTGAAGCGACCCCAGAAGGCGATAACATTAAAGGCCCCAACCAACTGCACAATGACTTGCACGATATTTGGGGCAATCCGCGTGGTTTGAAAGCACTCACCATTGTTAACCATACCACTCTCGGCCTACGTTTTATGGTTACCGGGATGGTGTTCTTCTTGATTGGTGGCCTATTGGCCATGCTGGTGCGCACCCAGCTGGCGCTCCCCGATCAAGACTTTATGTCGCCGGATATCTATAGCCAAGTCACCACCATGCATGGCACGGTGATGATGTTTCTGTTCGCCATCCCAATGCTGGAAGGGTTGGCGATTTATATGATTCCCAAGATGATCGGTGCCCGTGATCTGGTTTGCCCACGGCTAACATCCCTGGGTTACTGGTGCTATCTGTTTGGCGGCATCATCCTGTCGTTTAGCTTGGTGTTAGAGATGGCACCAGACAGCGGCTGGTTTATGTATACCCCGCTCAGTAGCAGCGAGTACTCACCGGGATTGGGCTCAGATTTTTGGCTGCTGGGGATCACCTTCGTTGAGATCTCCGCGCTCTCTGCCGGGGTCGAATTGGTGGTTTCGATACTGCGTACTCGCACCCAGGGCATGGCGCTGCACAAAATGCCGCTGTTTGCCTGGTATATCCTCGCCATGGCGCTGATGATCGTGGTCGGTTTCCCGCCGTTGATTCTGGGCAGTATTCTACTGGAGCTTGAACGCGCAGTGGGGATGCCCTTTTTTGAAGTGGCCGGTGGCGGTGACCCGATTCTTTGGCAGCACCTCTTTTGGCTATTCGGCCATCCCGAGGTTTACATCATTTTCCTGCCTGCGGCGGGCATTGTCTCCACGCTGATACCAGTGTTTGCTGGTCGTCCGATCGTTGGTTACGGCTGGGTGGTCTTCGCCATTACCGTGACAGGCTTTATCAGTTTCGGTCTCTGGGTTCACCACATGTTTACCGTGGGCATTCCTCAACTGGCCCAAGCCTTCTTCTCCGCCGCCAGTATGTTGGTGGCGGTGCCTACGGCGATTCAGGTGTTTGTGTGGCTGGCCACGCTATGGCTGGGCAAGCCCAAGATGAAGCTGCCGATGTTATGGATCGTGGGCTTCCTGATTATCTTCGTGTGTGGTGGCTTGACCGGGGTAATGCTGGCGCTGGTGCCCTTTAACTGGCAGGTGCACGATACCCACTTTGTGGTGGCGCATATGCACTATGTGCTGGTGGGCGGGATGTTCTTTCCGCTGATTGCCGGGCTCTACTACTGGTTGCCGCTGTTTTCAGGGCGAATGCCTTCTGAAACCCTGGGCAAATGGGGCTTTTGGCTCACCTTTTTGGGCTTTAATGGCACCTTTTTGATCATGCACTGGACTGGCCTGTTGGGTATGCCGCGGCGGGTCTACTCTTATGAAACGGGTATGGGTTGGGATATTTTCAACCTGCTGTCATCCATGAGTAGCTTTATTATGTCGGCGGGGATTGCCATGGTGCTGCTGGATTTTGCGCTGCACTTCCGTTTCGGCAAACCCGCTAAGCATAATCCCTGGAACGCGGATACCCTGGAGTGGGCCAACAGTATGCCGCCCAGCGCCTATAACTTTGTCAGCCTGCCAAAGATCGAGACGCGCCATCCACTATGGGATGACCCGAATCTGCCGCGCACCATGACAGAAGGGCAACATAGCCTGGCGGTGGCTACCCATGGCCGACGGGAGATGTGGGGCACTGACCCTTTGACCGGCAAAGTGCGGGAAATCATTCATCTGCCGGGTAACTCCTGGTGGCCGCTGTTTGCTGCCATGGCGCTGGCCGTGGTGTGTGTAAGCCTGCTGACGCGGCTATATCCGCTGGCTGGTATCGCCGTTGTCGTGGCTGGCCTATTTTTACTGCGCTGGTCTTGGGAGAATGGTGCCCATCCAAAAGCGGCGCCGGATGCCGAGGTAGCTCCCGGCGACCCTCCGCTCCACTCGCGCACCATGGATGGTCCAGGCCTATGGGCCATGTCGATCACGCTGCTCGCCAATGGTTCGTTCTTTCTCTCTTACCTATTTGGCTGGTTCTATCTATGGACAGTGTCCCCTGAGTGGCGGATGCCCGAGACCTCACCGCTCTCCTTGGTGGGGCTGATCCTTGCCGGGGTGGCGCTAACCGCTGGCGTGGTAATTCTCGAAAAACTGGTGCGCGGTTTGCGCCAGGGTAAGGATGCGGGACTGGCAGTGGGCATGTATAGCATCAGTGCCCTAGGCTTTGTGCAGGTAGCGGTAACGCTGTGGGTGCTGCTGAGTGCAGACCTGGCGGTTACCGAAACCTCCCATGATGCGATCATTATGGTCGGGCTGGCCTATGCGCTGCTACACGGCGGTTTAGGCGCGGTGCTGACCCTGCTTCAGGGCCTGCGGGTGGGTTATGGCTTTGTGGGCGCCCATGCACCCTTCGAGCCTGCCGTGGTTGCCCAGTGGTGGCGCTATAATCTGGTGACGTTCTGGATACTCGTGGGCGCGCTTGCGGTGTTGCCTCGCGTCATAGGGAGCTAAGCTAATGACCATCACGTTGCAGCGCTTACACCTTACCCATCCCTTGCATTTTGTCATTGGCTTAACGCTATGGTGTATCTGGTTCGTGGCCGTTTACGGCGGGCATGCGGTCGCTTGCTCGGTTGCACCGCCTGCTCCCGAGCAGGGCGTATTCACCCTGGTGAACGCTATGCTGCTTGCCGTCAGTATCGCCGCGATTGCGTTACTGGCAGCGTTAACGGTGGGCTGTTGCCGCATGGCCAAGCGCCATGAAGGACGGCTGCGCTTTAATGCCACGGTTTCTGCCGGGCTGTATCTTTTCTCTACTTTAGGCGTTGTGTTTGCTGCAATGCCGATTATGGGCATTCCGCCTTGCCTGTAAGCGATCCGCTTAGCAAAGAAGAAGAGCAGCTCTATACCCTCCACGGTATGTGGTGCACCAGCTGTGCCTTAGCCGTAGAGGGCTCTCTAAAGCGCCTTAAAGGTGTGCGTGAGGTTAGTGTGCACTACCCAAGCGCGACGCTCTGCATCAGTGGCACGCCTGCCGCTATTCAGCTCTCTACTCTTGCCCCCAAGATTAAACGCCTGGGCTATCGGTTGACAGAACTTGAGCCGGTGGCGGATGCCCATGGACGTTTAGAAGAGGAGAGCCGCTACCTGACGCTTAGGCTGATGGTCGGTTCGCTGTTCGGCATGTGGACGATGCTCGCGTCACTATTGATCTATGCGGGTGCATTGCCTTCGGAGCGGGTTGAGTTGGTGGTTGCGTGGGTGTCGGGGGCATTTTCCCTGCCCGTGGTGCTGTTCGCAGGGGTACCGTTTTACCGGGCCGGATGGCGCACGCTGCTTGCCAAGCGCCCCGGCATGGATGTGCTGGTTAGCCTTGGCGTAATCGGCGCAGTGATGGTTTCGGTGTGGCTGCTATGGCGCGGCTCAAGCGAAGTCTATTTCGACACGGCGGTGATGCTGATTGTGCTTTTACTGGTTGGGCGGTTGGTGGAGACACTCTGCCGTCACCGTGGGTTAAAAGCGCTTGATGCTCTGGCGCTGCCAAATGATGACATTACGGTTTGGCAGGACGAGCACTGGGAATCGGTTCCTGTGGATGAAGTGATGAAGGGAACGCGCGTCGAGCTAGCGCCCGGTGAGTTGATAGCCCTTGATGGGATCCTGGAAGACCCAGGTTGGATCGATACTGCCTCGCTTACCGGCGAAAGCCTGCCGCGCCACTTTCATGCCGGACAGAAGGTCTATGCGGGCTGCCGCTACCTGGGTACAACGCCGCTGGTAATGCAGGTAAGTGCAGGCGTAGGCAAGCGACGACTGGATCAGCTTTGTGACGAAATGCGCCGCTATCAGGCTAAAAAAGGCGAATTACAGAAGCTTGCTGACCGTTTTGCTGCTTGGCTAAGCCCGCTAGCTCTCGTGCTAGCGATGCTAACGCTGCCCGCTGTGCTGCTACTGGGTCTGGGCTTGGAGGATGCTTTTGTGCGCGCACTTTCGGTGTTAGTGGTCGCTTGCCCTTGCGCCGTGGGGCTTGCGGTGCCGCTGGCAAGCCTTGCCGGTAGCGGCCAGGCCATGCAGCAGGGTGTTGCGCTACGCGACCCGGCAGCGCTCGAAACCTTGGCACACATTCGCTCGGTAGCGCTGGATAAAACCGGCACCTTAACCACTGGCAGCCATACGGTGCTGCACTGGCAAGCACGGGAAGGCGTTGATGAGCGCACCTTGCAGCGCAAGCTCAGTGTCGCTGTTGCTGGCAGCGAACACCCCTTGGCACAAGCGCTAGCGCGCTGGGCGGGCAGCCAAGGCGACCAGCGCCCTGAGCAATGTCTGCAGGTTAATGACACCCCTGGAGAAGGGCGCCGTGTGCAGCTCAACAGCGGTGAGTGGCTAACGTTAGGCAGCGCCGGTTGGCTTTCTCGCCAGCAAATAGCGCTTCCTGCCCAAGCGGAAGAGGCAACGCTATCCTTTGCTTCTCAGGTGGTGATTGCTGACGAGGTGGGCTGGCTAGCCTCGTTCTATCTCACCGATCAACCGGTGGATGACGCCGAGACTAGCGTAAAACGCCTGCTAGCTTCAGGTTATGTCGTCGCTATGATCAGCGGCGATCGGCAGGGGGCGGTCAGTTGGTTGGGCGAACGGGTAGGGCTTGCCCGTGAAGCTTGCTACGCCCAGCGTTCGCCTGAAGCCAAAGCGCGGCTATTGCAGGGACTACCATCGCCGACACTCTACGTAGGGGATGGCTTAAACGATACCTTAAGCCTGGCCGCGGCCGATGTAGGTGTTGCGCCACTGAGTGCCAGCGAAGCTGCCCGCGAAGGGGCTTCCGCACAGCTAATGACGCCGGGGATGGGTGGTGTAGTCAAACTGCTCGGTATTGCTAAACGCACGCGGCGCATCATGGTTCAGAATCTGTTCTTTTCGGCGCTCTACAATACCCTTGCACTGGGGTTGGTGGTGCTGATGGCGATCCCCCCGCTAGTGGCGGTACTCGCCATGGCGGCAAGCTCGCTGACGGTTACTCTCAACGCTGCACGGCTGGCCTGGGCAGAGTCGGATGAAAATAGCTAAATTGCATAGCCAAGCGCCTGTTTAAGCCGTTCGGCATTGGTTGCCACCCAGCGTGGATCTATCGCTCCCCAATCACGTATCTGGTAGCGACCGATGTTGTGGCGCTCGCCGTCATCCTTGGTAAATACACACTCGATATCCAGCTCGGCAAGGGAGGCGATCGTATCCTGGGCGGTGCGCCGCGGCATGCCGGTGGCCTCGATTAGCGCAGGCACGCTGGCAGCGCCTTGTTCGATCAAATGGGCGACGTATAAACGGCGGTAAAAACTCGATTTGGTTTTGCTTAGAGCAGGCATTCGGCTTCCTTTGCAGCTAATTTATGCGCGTGCTGCCTAGCTTAAATGAATAAATCCTGCTGCGCGCGTGGTGGGCGAAAATCCCGGGTGTTTAAGCCCTGCTCGGTGCGATCCTGCATGTTCCACTGGCGGCTGGCGCGGGCAAAGCGTTGCGCAATTAAATCAGCAAATACCCCTTCACCGCGAAAGCGCTTACCAAACTTGGCATCGTACGCCTTACCGCCACGGCACTGACGCATTAGGCTCATCACTTTCGCCGCGCGCTCCGGGTAGTGGGCTTCTAACCAGGCTTCAAATAGCGGCGCCACTTCATAGGGTAAGCGCAGCAGCATCCAGGCGGCGGTTCGCGCTCCTGCACGGCTGGCGGCTTCCAATAGCTTTTCAATCTCATGATCGGTTAGCCCCGGAATAACTGGCGAAATTAGCGCACCCACTGGAATGCCCGCTGTATTCAGTTCACGAATCGCCCGCAAGCGCGCCTGAGGCGATGCCGCCCGTGGCTCTAATGTGCGTTTCAATTGGGCATCCAGGCTGGTCAAACTGACAAACACACGCACCAGCCGGTGCTCGGCCATTTCCGCCAGAAGCTCTAAATCGCGCAGTACCAAGGTGCTTTTAGTCACCAGCGTTACCGGATGGCGACACTCCAGTAGCAGCTCCAGCAAACGGCGGGTGGTTTGGTAGGTGGCCTCTAACGGCTGATAGCAGTCTGTGTTGCCGGAAAGGTTGATCGGGCGGCACACGTAATTGGGGTGGCACAGCTCTTCGGTTAACCGCTCCACTAAACCGCTACGGGCAATCAGCTTGGTTTCAAAATCCAGCCCTGGCGATAAGTCCCAGTAGGCGTGAGAAGGGCGGGCATAGCAGTAAACGCAGCCATGCTCACAGCCGCGATACGGGTTCAGCGAGCGATCAAAAGGTAAATCTGGCGAGCGATTCCACGACAAAGCACTTTTGCTCACCTCCTCACGCACTTCGGTGGCGATAGTCGTAGAGGCCTCTTCCCGCCACCAGCCGTCATCTTCCGCCTCGCTGCGGGTGGGCGCAAAACGGTTGTGCGGGTCGTACGTTGCCCCGCGACCTTTACGCACGGCTGACACATGAGACGCTTGTTCGGGAGTCGTCATTGGCCACCTCACCTCTAAACGCTATTGATGCATGTATATGGTTATATATACAGTATATGGCGTTTATAAAAAGACGCAAGCAGAGGGGTAGGGGCTTAAATGCTAAATTCGGGGGATGAACAGACGCTCTGTTATTTCATACTCTTAACTAGGGCCTGTTGGCGTTTCACTCACGGCCAAGCTGGCGCCCATATTGAAAGAGGCGATATGACCTATGGAGCTGCAACCACATTTTGAGCTGATGGCATCCTATAACCAGTGGATGAACACCAAGGTATACGATGCTGCCAGCAGGCTGACGACCGCTGAGCTTAACGAAGAGCGTGGAGCTTTCTTCGGTTCGATTTTTGGCACGCTAAATCATGTTGTGGTCGCCGATACCATTTGGCTTAAACGGTTTGCAGCGCATCCCGCGTCTAGCGCAAGAACGCTTGCGGTAATAGTCGACCTCCCTGCGCCACAGCGGCTTGATGAATTGATGTTTGATGACTTGGAAGGCCTGAAAGCGCATCGCCGATGGCTTGATACTGTAATTATTAACTGGGTGGGCGCGCTAACTGATGACGATTTGAGTACCACGCTGAGTTATCACAACACTAAAGGAGTGGCCTCAAAGCGACGCTACTCAAGCCTGATTCTCCACTTCTTCAATCACCAAGCCCACCACCGCGGGCAGGCATCTACTTTATTCTCCCAAGCCGGTGTAGATATTGGTGTCACCGATCTGCTGGCGCTGATTCCGGATGAGGCTTCAATATAATGGTTGACCACCTTTCTGGTAGAAAACGGTAAAGAGAGAAAGCCCAGGCATATTAGATTTATGTATACTGAAGGTCATTGATAGCGGTGGCTTACATTGAAAGGTGTCACATTAATTACAGTAGCTGCGAGCACTAGATGATCAAGCTAGAAAAACTTAATGCATCGGATATCCCCGTGCTGCGCAGTATCACAGTACACGATGATCAGGTGAAGTTTGTGGGAACTGCTAAGGACTTTCTCGCTGATAAAAATGAATCTACGCATCTGCATGTGATAAAACACAATGATCAGTTGATCGGGTGCTTCAAAATCGATATAGCCTACGCTGATGATTATGATTTTTGCACTGAAGGCAGCATAGGCTTGCGCACGTTTCTCATTGACGCCAGTCAGCAGGGCAGAGGGCTCGGAACTTCGGCGGTAAAAGCGCTGTTTCCCTATCTAAAAGAAAACTATGCGAACTACCCACGCCTCTATCTAACAGTGAACTGTAAGAACCCAGCGGCATACACCTGTTACCAAAAGGCGGGCTTTCATGAGACAGGTGAGCAATATCTGGGTGGGGCTGCGGGGCCTCAACATATTATGTACTGGGACATCCAATGATCAGTACGTCTACCACAAGCGGTAGAAAGTTCGTTCTGACTCTCATGCAAAAACGAACGCCTTGGTTCTTTCAAACCAAGGCGTTGCTTTTCTATCGATTTACCAACCTATCCGTTCAACGCTTCTTCCGTGCTGGCTTTTTCTCGGCACTGGCCGGTGCGCTTTCCTTCTCACCGCTGCCACCATTGGGGAAGTGCGCACGCACCAGTTCCAGCAGGCCTTGAGTGGAGGTGTCGAAGTCAGCGGCGTTGGTGTCGATGCGCTCGCTGATTTCACCGGCGATGCGCTTGCCGAGTTGCACACCCCACTGGTCAAACGAGTTGATGTTCCAGATTACCCCTTGCACGAACACCTTATGTTCGTAGAGCGCGATTAGCGCGCCCAGGTTTTTCGGCGTTAGCTCATCCAGCAGTAGGGTGCTGGAAGGGCGGTTGCCGGGGCAGCTGTAGGGATCGTGTTGGCTTAGCTCTTTGCTATCCCCCTGGCTACCTTCCATAAAGGCGTTGGCCTGGGCGAGCATATTGGTCAGTAGGGCGAAGTGGTGGTCTTCCACGCCGGGCTCGGGCTTGAGCGAGGCAATAAAATCAATCGGCACGTAGCGGGTGCCCTGGTGCAGTAGCTGGAAGAAGGCGTGCTGGCCGTTGGAGCCGGTCTGGCCCCAGACAATCGGGCCGGTTTTGTAATTCACCGGGTGGCCGAAAATATCCACCGACTTACCGTTAGACTCCATATCCAGCTGCTGCAAAAACGAAGGCAGTTGGTTCAGCGCCTGGTCGTAGGGCACGATGGCTTGAGTTTCGGCGCCAATAAAGTTGATGTACCAAATACCAATCAGCGCCATCAGCACGGGCATGTTTTGCGAGAAGGGCGCGTTGATGAAATGGTTATCCATCTCATGAGCGCCTTCCAGCAGTTCGATAAAGCCTTCGAAGCCGATCGAAAGCGCAATCGGTAGGCCGATGGACGACCACATGGAGTAACGGCCGCCCACCCAGGCCCAGAACTCGAACACGTTCTCTTCGCGAATGCCGAACTCCATGGCCGCTTTGCGGTTGGTAGAGGCGGCAATAAAGTGCGCGCCCACGTCGGCGTCTTCGCCAGCGTTCTCCAGGAACCAGCGCCGCGCGGTTTTGGCGTTTAGCAGGGTCTCCTGGGTAGAGAAGGTCTTGGTAGAGACGATGAACAGCGTAGTCGCCGGGTCAAGGCGCGAGAGCACCTTTTGAATATGGGTACCGTCCACGTTGGAGACGAAGTGGAAGTGCAGCTCCGGGTGGCGGTATTTGAGCAGCGCGCGCACCGCCATATTGGGTCCAAGATCCGAGCCACCAATGCCGATATTGACCACGTCTTTAATGCGTTTGCCGTTGTAGCCTTTCCATTCACCGCTGCGCACCGCTTCCGAGAACAGCTTGATCTGCTCGCGGGTGCGGGTGATTTCCGGCATCACGTCTTCGCCGTCCACATAGACCGGCTCATCGCCTAAGTGACGCAGCGCCGTATGCAGTACCGGGCGGTTTTCCGTAACGTTGATAATATCGCCGGAGAACATCTGTGCTCGGCGCTGCACCAGTGCGGAGTGGTCGGCTAGCTCAATCAGCTTGGTAAGCACTTCATCGGAGACATGGTGCTTGGAGTAGTCGAGAAACAGACCGCCCACCCGTAAGCTCATTTTCTCAAAGCGCTGCGGGTCATTGGTGAAGTAGTCACGAATGCGGTCGTTAGCGGTTTTGTCGCGCAGGCGGTCAAGCGCCTGCCAGGTAACACTACGAGTGAGCTGAAACATAGGGCGATCCGTTTGTTATATGTGAACGTGGTAACCAAAGACAAAAGTGGCGTTATGTAAAAATACTACATAAAAAATGACAAAGAGTAGAGGGTATAAGTGACGTGGAAAGGTATTAAATGCGTAAAGCGACGTATTTAAAAGGGCAGGCATGTTCGCCTGCCCTCACTTTTTGGTAACAGCGGTTAGGTGGCGAGTGCTACCTGGGCCGCATCACGTTTGATAAACGCATAGCCTAAACCCGTCACCAACGAGCCAGCCACAATAGCGCCAAGGTACAGCAGTGCCGGAGTGATGGCGTTGGGGATCAGCAGTACAAAGATGCCGCCGTGAGGCGCCATCAACTTTGCGCCTACCAGCATTGATAGGGCGCCGGTAAGGGCACCGCCAGCAATACAGGCGGGGATAACGCGTAGCGGGTCTTTCGCCGCAAAGGGGATCGCGCCTTCGCTGATAAAACACAGGCCCAGTACAAAAGAGGCTTTGCCCGCTTCCCGCTCCGGTGCCGAGAACTTGTTGCGCGCTACAAAGCTGGCAATGCCCATACCAATCGCAGGTACCATCCCCGCCGCCATAATCGCCGCCATGGGCCCGTAGGTTTCTGAGGCGAGCAGGCCTACGCCAAAGGTGTAAGCGGCTTTGTTGACCGGGCCACCCAGGTCAAAGCACATCATCGCGCCCAGCAGAATACCCAGTAGCACCGCGTTGGTGGAGCCCATGGATTCCAGGAAGCTGGTCAGGGCATTAAGCAGCGCCGCGACCGGTTCGCCAATCACGTAGATCATGGTCAGGCCGGTGACCAAGCTAGCGACCAGCGGAATAATCAGAATGGGTTTGAGTGACTCAACGCTGGAGGGCAGTTTGACGTAGCGTGTCACCGCCAGGGCCACATAGCCCGCCAGGAAACCCGCCAAAATACCGCCGATAAAGCCGGAGCCGATATTGGCCGCCAGCATGCCGCCAATCATACCCGGCGCGATGCCGGGGCGGTCGGCGATGGAGTAGGCGATATAGCCTGCTAGCACTGGAATCATCAGCGCAAAGGCGGTTCCGCCACCGATCTGCATCAGCGCGGCGGCCAGGGTGCCTTCTTGCTCAAAGGCCTCAATACCAAACACAAAGGAGAGGGCAATTAGCAGGCCGCCTGCTACGACCATCGGCAGCATAAAGGAAACGCCGGTGAGTAGGTGCTTGTAAACGCCTTTCTCTTTGACGCTCTTATTGGCTGTGCCCGCACTGCTGCTGCCACTCTCTACGGCGGCCTCGCTCAGTGCGGCTTCAAGGGTGGGGCGTGGTTTTTTTAGCGCGTTGCCGGTAGAGGTGCGGTAGATGCGCTTACCAGCAAACCGCGACGGATCAACGTCGATATCGCAGGCCAGTACGACTATGTCGGCGTCGGCGATCTCTTCTTCAGTCAATTTATCTTGTGCGCCCACCGAACCTTGGGTTTCCACGCGAATGGCGTGGCCCATGGCTTTGCCCGCCTCGGCGAGGGCTTCGGCGGCCATAAAGGTATGCGCCACGCCGGTGGGGCAGGCGGTGACGGCAACGATTTTCTTGCCACCCGCGCTGCTTGCAGCGGTAGGTGCGCTAGAGGCGGCCGGGGCGCTATAAATCGGCGCTTCACGCTTAGCCTGGGCCAGAAAAGCGCTGGGGTCGGGGAGTGCGCTGGCAATCGGCGCTTGGAATAGCCGTTTGCCTTCAAAGCGCTCTGGGGCAGGCACGTGATCGGCGGCGACCACGATCAAATCGGCATTAGCGATCTGCTCGGCAGTAGCGGCCTGGAGCGGCGCGACTTCACCGTGCATTTCCACGTGTGCCGACCAGCCTTGGCGCTGGGCGGCTTGTTCCAGGCGCTTAGCCGCGAGGAAGGTGGTCGCCATGCCGCTGGGGCAGGCGGTAATCAGAATAACATTCATAGCGTGGCTCCCTCGGTGATGGTGTCATCAAGACGCCGTATCCGGGTGTGTTGTTGGAGTGAATCGAAATCGGCAGCGTGGGGGTTACCCACGCCAACGTGGCGCACGGCCTCGGCCGAGAGCGCGGTGGCAAAGCGCAGCGTTTGTTCAGCGTCTTGCTGGCCGTTCTGGTGAGTCAGCAGCCCGTGGAGCATGCCCGCAACAAAGGTATCGCCGGCGCAAACGGTATTTGTCGCGGTGACCTTAGGGGGGGTGGCGTGCCAGGCACCTTGAGCGTTAACCCACAGTACCCCTTCGGCACCCGCTGAAATCAGTGCATGAGTGATGCCGCTTTTATGCAGCCGTTTAGCCGCATTCAAGCGAGCATCAGAAGAGGTCATATCTTCGCCCGCCCACTCTGCCAGTTCGTTTTCATTAGGCTTAACACCGGCGGGGTGGGTCGCTATGGCCGCATTGAGTGCCGGGCCACTGGTATCTACCCAGAGCGGTACGCCGCTGGCGTTTAAGTGGTTTAACAGCGCGCTGAAATCGTCCAGTGACAGCCCGGGGGGGAGGCTGCCCGCCACGACTACCGCCTGGGGTGGTGTCGCGCTGGAAAGCTCGGTATTGAGCGTGTCGATCAGCGCCTGCAAATGCGTGGCGTCAATGGGCATGCCGGGGCCATTAATATCGGTAACGCGGCCGCTCTGTTCCGCAATTTTGGCATTAATACGGGTTTCTCCCGGCACGCGCACAAAGGCGTCGGTCAGGGAGTACTGAGTAAATGCCAATTGAAAGGGAGCGTCGTTATCGGCACCTAAAAAGCCGCTGACGGTGACGTCGTGACCAAGGCCTGCCAATACGCGGGCAACGTTAACCCCTTTGCCTGCCGCTTCTAATTGGGCGCTAGTGGGGCGGTTGACGCTGCCCAGCACCAAGGCGTCAAGGTTAAACGCCAAATCCAGTGCCGGGTTCAATGTAATGCATAGCACGCGGGCCATTAGCGCGCCTCCAGTGCATCGCGAACTTCATCGCTAGTCGCCTGATTCAGCGCTAACTGAGCGCTGGCTTGGGCATCAGCGAAGTCAAACTCGCGCAGGCGGGCTTTGACCAGCGGAACCTGCCGAGCGCTGACGGAGAGCTCGTCAACGCCAAGGCCTACCAGCACCGGAATAGCCACGGCGTCTGAAGCCAATTCGCCGCACACGCCGACCCATTTGCCTTGGGTGTGGGCTGCCGCCACGGTCATTTGAATCAAACGCAGCACTGCGGGGTGCAAACCATCGGCTTGGGCAGAGAGTTCCGGGTGGCCACGGTCGATAGCCAGGGTGTACTGGGTCAAGTCATTAGTGCCGACTGAGAAGAAGTCCACCTCGGCGGCGAGACTGGGTGCCAGCAACGCGCTGGAGGGTATTTCAATCATCACGCCAAGCTGCACATCGGTGGCGCGCTGGGAAGTAGGGATCTCTTGGAGTAGGCGGTCGTAGATGACTTTGACGGCACGGAACTCGGCGATATCTTTGACCATCGGCAGCATAATGCGTAGCGGTTTTTCGACTGCTGCCATCAACAACGCGCGCAATTGGGTCTCGAGCACTTCGGGTTGGGTCAGCGCTAAGCGAATACCGCGTAGACCTAGGAAGGGGTTGTCTTCTTGGGGTACCGGCCAGTAGGGCAGCGGTTTATCACCGCCGACATCCAGGGTGCGCGCTACCAGCGGGCGGCCATTGAGTGCGTCAATTGCCTGACGATACTCGCTAATCTGAGTGGCTAAGTCTGGTGCGCTGGCGTGGGCCATAAACAGAAATTCGGTACGCAGTAGGCCAACCGCCTCAGCGCCGCGCTCCACCGCATCGGCGGCGTGGGCGGTGTTGCCCAGGTTGGCGGCGACTTCCACACGGTGCCCATCGCGGGTTTGGGCGACCTCGAAGCGGCTTTCCCAGGCATCGGCTTCGCGCTGCTGGAGGTCGAGTAGCTGCTGCTCGGCACGCTGTAGGCGCTCTTCGGAAGGCTGCGACGTCACCCGGCCACGCTCGCCATCCAAAATCATCATGCTGGCGTTGTTGAGTGCCATCACCGCTTGCCCGGCGCCAACGACGGCGGGAATACCCAATGCGCGGGCCAGAATAGCGCTGTGCGCCGTGGCGCCACCGCGAACGGTGAGCAGGCCGCGCACACGGGAGGTATCCAGGCGGGCCACATCGGAAGGGCCGATATCGTCCATCACCAGAATATAAGGGTGATCCGGCGGTTCGGGGAGCGTCACATCGCAGAGTACGCCCAACACCCGGCGACCCACGTCGCGCAGGTCGGCTGCGCGTTCGGCCAGCAGGCGATCAGCGAGCATCTCCTGGGCGTGGGCCGCGGTTTCAATCGCTTCCCACCAGCCCGCTTCCGCCGAGCGTCCCTCACGAATGGCATCCGTCGCCGCGTGATGGAGTTCCGGGTCGTCGAGCATCTCTTCGTGCATCGAAAGAATATCGGCGACTTCCCCACCGGGGGCGTTACGTACCAACGTATGCAGCTGGGCGGCGCCCTCTTTCAGCGCGCTATTTAAACGGCTGATTTCGTGTTCAGCGTCGCTGGCGTGCTCTGCGTACTCGAACTTCATCGGCCGAATGACAAACACGGGCGCAATGGCTAAACCCGGCGAGGCGGCCACACCGGCGTGGGGCGTATCGGCTGCGAGGGGCTCGACGGCTGGTGTAGCGGTGCTCGCTTCCGGCGCGCTATCAAAGCCACCGTCAAAGGGTGTGACTTTCTCTCCCAGCCCCGATTCAACCGCCTCGGCGACGGCCTCCAGCGCTTCGCTTGCCTGCTCGCCCTCGGCTGAAAGCACCAGCCACTGGCCGCGGCGTGCGCCCAGGCCAATCACTTTGGTCAGGCTGGCGGCGGAAATCGGGGTGGCGCTGCCTTCTTCCAAACGTGCCTGAATTGGCATGGCCTGGGCGCGCGCTATCTGTACAAGCTGTTTGGCGGGGCGGGCGTGTAAGCCATGGGGGTTAAGTACCCGCACACGGCGAGTCTGAGTGCTGGCGGTTTCGCCCGCCAGGGTGGCCAGCAGCTGCGCGCTGGTTTTGCCCATCAGGCTTTGGCTTTCGCTGTTTTCCAAAACCGCCATCAATTGCTCTAGCAGCGGGCGGTGGGCATCACCGTGGGCGGCCAGGCAGAACAACGCATGCACCGGATGACCAGCGCTTTCCAGGCTTTGTTCAGCCGGTGTGGCCACTCCTAGCGCGGGCTGATTAACGCCCTGGGCACTACTAGCCAGCCACAGCCCTTTACCTAACCAGGTCGGCTGCGCCGCAGCGACGGCGGTAATAAAACTGTTATCGACACAGCCGCTTTGGCGTAAGCGGGCGGCTGCAGCGAGGGCGAGTTCTTGTGGGTCGCGTGCCGGAAAGTTGACGCATAGGGTGTCGGCATCCAGGCGCGGTTCTAAGGCTGGTTTCGAAAGCAGCCGCGCTACATCTGCCGCAGAGGTGGCGTTTGCCAGTTGCTCGGAAACGCCTTCGCGATCCAGTACGTGAGTGAGCTGGCGCAGAATATCCAGGTGCTCATCGTTCTGGGCAGCGATGGTGACGAGTACATGCACCTGCTGGCCGTCGTGCCACTCGATCCCGTGTGGAAACTGCAGCACGCGTACGCCCGTTTGCTTCACATACTGACGGCTTTCTGGCGTACCGTGGGGGATCGCAATGGCGTTGCCTAGAAACGTGGATGATTGCGCCTCCCGGGCGTGCAGGCCGTCGCGATACTCGGCCTCAACCAATCCGGCCTCAACCAGCGCCTTAGCGGCACTGTCCAGCGCGGTTTGCCAGCTGTCGGCGTGGCGGCCTAGCAAGATGTCATCGGGGCCGAGTGTCAACATAGGTGTCTCCGTGTAGAACCATAGTCGTAGCGCTTCGAAGTGAGCTAGATGAATCGTATCATCTGTGTATAGTTGGCTATGCTGAATCGATTCACTGAATGACACAAGGCTTGGGCGTTTAGACTTTGGTCTGGTAGGCGCTAACTTGCTGATAAACTGCTTGGTTACATTAAGGGAGACCCGAATGACTCTTGCCGATATTGCCCGGCTGGCCGGCGTCTCGCGCACGACCGCTAGCTACGTGATTAATGGTCAGGCCGAGCAGCGGCGCATAAGCGCAGCGACAATTGAAAAAGTGATGGCGGTGGTGCGGCAACATCGCTATCACATTGACCCCCAGGCGGCAGCGCTGCGCCGGGGCGCAAGTCGCTTGCTCGGGCTTATCGTGCCGGACTTGGAGAACATCAGTTACGCCCGCCTAGCCAAACGCCTGGAGCGGGGTGCACGGGAGCAGGGTTACCAGCTGTTGATCGTAAGCTCGGATGACTGCGCAGAGAGTGAACGGACACTGGCGTTGGCGCTGCGAGCACAACGCTGTGAGGTGTTGATCACAGCCAGTTGCCTCCCCAGCGACGACACTTTTTATGCCGACCTGGTAGACGAGGGGTGGTGCGTGGTGGGAATGGACCGTGGCCTCAACCCGGCGCGCTTTGCCAGTGTCGTGAGTAACGATCAGGAGGCGGCCAAGACGTTGACCCTTTCGGTAATCGGCGCGGCGACCAAGCGTGTTGCCTGGTTAGAAGCGATGCCGGATCTGTCGGTTAGCTGCGAGCGCCGGGCGGGGTTTCAGGCGGCCCTTGAAGGCAGCATGATTGAACCGCTTTATCTTACCGGATCCCACTATGAACGCAGTGAAGGGGCGCGTTTAGCAGTTCAGCTACTGGATGAACAGGGCGGTGCCGACGCATTGGTGACGGCGTCCTATACACTGATGGAAGGGGTGTTTGATGTGTTTCTAGAGCGCGGCGGCCTGCCGGAAAATATTCGCCTGGCCACTTTTGGTGATCACCGGCTGCTGGATTTCCTTCCTCAGTCAGTGAACTCGGCGCTACAGGATTATGACCGTATTGCCGAGTTAACATTGCGCTGTGCCCTAGCTGCCATGAGCGGCCACTATGAGAGCGGACTACAAGTGGTGGCGCGCCATCTGCACAGGCGTTAAACCGTGCGGGCCTGGGCCCAAGCTGCTGCATCTGGTATCGACATGTCGTAACTCTCGCTCAAGTAGGGCGAGGAGAGCACGAAGTCGGCGCTCGCCGCATTGCAGGCAACGGGGACATTCCACAGCGCCGCTAAACGCAGCAACGCTTTGACATCCGGGTCGTGGGGCTGGGGGGAGAAGGGATCCCAAAAGAAGATCAGCACATCCAGCCGCTGCTCCGCAATCCGCGCGCCTATCTGCTGGTCACCGCCCAGGGGGCCACTCATTAAACCCTCCACATCTAATCCTAACGCGGTTTGCAGCCGCTTAGACGTTGTTCCTGTCCCGATCAGTTCGTGCTGGCTCAGCGTATCCTTCCAGCGGGTTGCCCACTCAAGCATTTCGCTCTTCTTGCCATCATGGGCAATCAGCGCAATGCGCTTGCGTGCTTGCAGCGTACGGATGGCTTGGCGGGGCGGTTGCGCGTCACTCATTTGGTCACTTCCCTCATGGTTCTATTGCCTTACGGTCTTATGGCCGAATGGCTTTTTCTTATTAAGCTTGCTACCGAGGTTAGCCGATTAATCGCTCTCCAGGGCAAGAATTTTCATCGTATTGGTGCCCCCATGGGCATTCATATGGTCACCGCGAGTGAGAATGACATGCTCGCCAGGGTGGATAAATCCCTGCGCCTGCAAGCGCTTTAAGGCTTCTTGGTTAAGGTTGGCCGGATCCATATCGGTGGTATCGAAAGGTATAGAAACCACGCCACGATAGAGTGCCATGCGCCGCTGGGCGATAGGGCTGTGGGCCAATCCCACGATAGGCAAACCTGAACGAATCCGTGACGCAATTAGCGGTGTATAGCCGGTGGAGGTCATGCAGGCGATGGCGCTGACGCCGGATAAGTGATTCGCTGCATACATCGCCGACAGCGCGATGGTTTCATCGATGCGCTCAAAGCCTTCATGAATACGGTGGCCTGACTCTTGAGCGAGACGCTCACGCTCGGCACCCAAACAAACGCGGTTCATCGCTTCGATGGTTTCTACCGGGTAATCACCCGCGGCGGTTTCTGCGGAGAGCATCACCGCGTCGGTGGCGTCGAGCACCGCGTTGGCCACGTCGAAGACTTCGGCGCGGGTGGGCAGCGGCGACTCGATCATCGACTCCATCATTTGGGTGGCGGTAATCACCGCGCGGTTGAGTGAGCGTGCGTGCTTGATAATGCGCTTCTGAGTACCAATCAGCGCGGCGTCACCAATCTCAACGCCCAAGTCACCCCTGGCCACCATGACCGCCTCGGAGGCTTCAATGATGCCGTCCAGCGTGGCGTCGTCGGCAACCGCTTCCGCGCGTTCGAGCTTAGCCACCAGGCCGATCTCTTTACCTGCTTCGCCAAGCAGTTCGCGGGCTTCCTGCATATCCGCGGCGCTGCGCGGAAAAGAGACCGCTAAGTAGTCAACCCCAATCTCAATTGCAGTTTTTAGATCGTCCTTATCTTTCTCAGTAAGCGCGGGCGCTGAGAGTCCGCCTCCCTGTTTGTTAATGCCCTTGTTGTTGGAGAGCTTGCCACCCACGTGAACGCGGGTATGCACTTCTTGTCCAACTACTCGTGTGACATCGAGTACTAAACGGCCATCGTCGAGCAGTAGACGGTCGCCCTCAACGACGTCATCGGCCAGGGTTTGATAGTCGCAGCCGACGCGATCAGCAGTGCCGCTGTTGGCGTCCAATGCCATATCCAAGACAAACGGCTGGCCGACCTCGAGTTTGACGGCGCCCTCGATGAAGCGCGCAATACGAATTTTCGGCCCCTGCAGGTCGCCCAGGGCAGCAACGCTGCGGCCAAGGCGCTCGGCGATCTCGCGGACTTCGCTTAAACGACGGCGGTGATCATCCGCCGAGCCGTGGGAGAAGTTAAGCCGCACCACATCCACACCGGCTTTTAGCATCGCTTCCAGCACGCCGGGGCGATCACTGGCGGGGCCAAGGGTGGCGACGATTTTGGTGCGTCTCAAAGGGGTATGAGGGCCTGAGGGCGTATAAGGAAGGGAGGAAGTAGACGTCTGGGCCGTTGTTTTCGAAGTCGCATTCGTCATGGGCGCTCTCCTTGAGTAGAGGTATTGTTGGCAATTTAGTATTGGACTACGATAGCGTTTATATAGTAATTTTACTACATATTGGATTTATACTAGCCTTTTGGGGCGATTAAAACGCTATTTATCGGCCTCATGACGCTTAAATACGTATTTTTAGTAATTTTTTTACTAAAGGTACCACTTGTAATTATTGGTCAATTGAGGAGCTATCATGACAATAAGAGTTGCGATTAACGGATTTGGCCGCATTGGCCGCAACGTACTGCGCGCCCTTTACGAAAACAGCTACCGTGACCGCGTACAGGTCGTCGCCATCAACGATCTAGGCGACCCCTCGCTAAATTCTCACCTGCTGCGTCACGATACCGTGCATGGCCACTTTCCCTTTAAGGTAGAACACGACGCCGAGAGCATCACGGTAGATGGCGATCGCATCGCCATCTCCTCTGAGCGCGATCCAGCGCAGCTGCCGTGGGCATCGATGAATATCGATCTTGTGATGGAGTGCACCGGTTTGTTTACCAAGCGCGAAGCGGCGGCCAAGCATATCGAAGCGGGTGCCAAGCGCGTGCTGATTTCCGCACCCAGCCCTGATGCCGATGCCACGATTGTGTATGGCGTAAATGATCAGGTGTTGACCGCTGAGCACACGGTTGTCTCTAACGCTTCCTGCACCACCAACTGCCTAGCGCCGGTTGCCAAAGCGTTGAACGATGCGGTGGGTATCGAAAATGGTTTGATGACCACGGTGCACGCTTACACTAACGATCAAAACCTCTCGGATGTTTACCACTCCGACCCCTACCGGGCGCGCAGTGCTACGCACTCCATGATCCCGACCAAAACCGGCGCTGCCGCAGCGGTGGGCTTGGTGCTACCAGAGCTGGCGGGTAAATTTGACGGCCTGGCCGTTCGCGTACCGGTAATCAACGTCTCGCTGGTGGATCTCACTTTCACCGCTAGCCGCGATACCAGCAAAGAAGAGATCAATGCCATCGTCGAGAAAGCTGCCGCTAGCTCACCGGTATTGGCCGTCAATGCCGAGCCGCTGGTCTCTATTGATTTCAACCACGATGCCAATTCATCGACTTTCGATGCTAATCATACTCGCGTGAATGGCCGTCTGGTTAAAATCATGGCGTGGTACGACAACGAGTGGGGCTTCTCCAACCGTATGCTGGATACCGCGCTGGCAATGCAGGCAACTGCCAAGTAATAAGCTAAGGGCAGGTATCGCCCAGCAGCAGTTCAGTTTGCAGCAGTTGCTGGGCGAGGGGGACGCGGCCAAGAATCATCTGCGCCGCGACCCGCCCTTTACCCACGCTATCCTGGCGCACCGTGG
Organism: Halomonas sp. FeN2; assembly: GCF_020595105.1. Classification (NCBI taxonomy): domain Bacteria; kingdom Pseudomonadati; phylum Pseudomonadota; class Gammaproteobacteria; order Oceanospirillales; family Halomonadaceae; genus Halomonas; species Halomonas sp. FeN2. The sequence continues at coordinate 539,674 of NZ_CP074200.1, read as the reverse complement.
TTAAACGCGGTGCCCGGTACTGCCCCTCGGCAATGCCATCGAACCCGGTAATGCGTAATTCTTCAGGTACCCGAATACCGCGCTGCTCGGCCAGCGTTAGTGCCGTGAGCGCAATACGGTCAGACATGCACAGCAGCAGGTCTGGCCGTTTTTCTATGGGCTGGTCGAGAATCTCGGCAATCACCGGCGAGCACACCTCAAAAGTATTCTCCTCGATATTCCATAGCGGTACTTGCTCCACATCGACCCCTTGCTCACTCAGCGCGCTATGAAAGCCCTCAAGGCGGGCGCGGCTGATCGTGCTGGTGTTGGGCAGTAGGGTGTGCTCGGCCGTCACACGACCGTTGCAGAGCTCTTTGGTTAAACGCAGATTGATTATCGCCGGGCGTTTGGGCAACTCGTTAAGCGCATGCTGGGCGATTTTATAGCTGGCGGCGGTGTCATCGATATGCACCGTTGGGCAGCCTTCAATATCAAAATCAACGGCCACCAGGGTGCGCTGGGTGGGCAGTTCATCGAGCAGTTTATTGTTGGGCATTAGTCCATAGACGATAAAGCCATCGGCGATATTGGCGGAGCCCGGCGGCTGTGATGCGTGGCCGCGGCCCGGCAATAACAGCAGCGTGTGGCCGTGGGCATCGAGAACCTCGGCGACCCCTGATAGAAACTCGCTGGCCACGGCGTCGTTCAAACTGTAGGTGAGGCTCTCAGCAAGAATCACCGCAATAATCCGCGAGCGGCCGGTGCGCAAGCTGCGCGCTTTGGCGTCAGGGCCGCTGTACCCCAGCCTTTTCGCCTCTTTGAGTATGCGTTCGCGCAGGGCTGGCGAAAGCTGATCCGGCCGGTTAAAGGCATTGGAAATCGTGGCAGTGGAGACGTTGAGTTCCTGCGCAAGATCCTTGAGTGTCATACGGCGCTGATCAGTCACGGTACTTCCTTTACAGGCTTTTTTGATAGTTGAAGACTTGGCTATTCAAAAGGTGTGCACAATAAAATCGACCCGCTGTGTGCAGCCAATTCCCATGATAAGCGAAGGGAAGGGTAGGTACACACAGAGGGTCGTTAATGCGGGTAACTTGGCTGTCTCTTGTGCTTAAGCCGCTGCTTGTTGAGTGGGTAGTGTCAGTGCTGCACCGCTCTCATCAAACAAGTGTACTTTTTCCCAATCCGCTGCTAATGACACCTTCTGGCCTGCTTGCCACTGGCTGGGGGCTTCGCTGCGATGGATCAGCAGCGTGTCGCTCTGTTTGGGCTCAAGGTAGACGTAAACCTCGTTGCCTAAATACTCGACATTGACGATATCGAAGCAGTTGTCATCGGTGGGCGCCGCTAAGCATAGGTGCTCTGGGCGAATACCGAGGGTCAATGCTTCGCCGCTTTGCCGCTGCTGGGCATTCTGGGGCAAGGAAAGCTCGCCAATTCCCGCGGCTCGCACACGACAGCCGTTGGCATCGCCAGCGAGTAACTCTGCAGGCATGAAGTTCATGGTGGGCGAGCCGATAAACCCGGCAACAAATTTCGTCGCCGGGCGCTGGTACAGCTCGTGGGGACTGCCTACCTGTTCGACATAGCCACCGTTGAGTACCACGATTTTGTCGGCCAGGGTCATGGCCTCCACCTGGTCGTGGGTCACGTAAATCATGGTGGAGCCCAGGCGGTTATGCAGCCGGGCGATCTCGTTCCGCATTTGTACCCGCAGCGAGGCATCCAGGTTGGAGAGCGGCTCGTCAAAAAGCAGAATGCGTGGTTCACGCGCCATGGCGCGTCCCATGGCCACCCGCTGGCGCTGCCCGCCAGAGAGTGCCTTGGGTTTACGATGCAGCAGCTCTTCCAACTGCAGAATCTTGGCAGTAGTCATTACCCGCTCATGCACCGTCTCTTTGGCGGTTTTAGCCAGCTTCAGGCCAAACGCCATGTTGTCGTAGACGGTCATATGCGGATAGAGCGCGTAGGACTGAAACACCATGCCCACCCCTCTCTCACGGGGCGGCAAATCGTTGACCACCGTTTCGCCCATATACAGATCGCCATCGCTAATCGACTCCAAGCCGGCGATCAGGCGTAAAAGCGTTGACTTGCCGCAGCCGGAGGGGCCGACGAAGACCACGAACTCACCGTCGCCAATATGCAGATCGACATCGTTGATAATGTGATCGCGGCCAAACACCTTATTGACCTTATTAAGCGTAACACTTGCCATGGGTGACTCCTTGCCGACCTTCGTGCGCTACTTTTGTTGGGTCGGCCTGTTGTTGTGTACGGTTGTGGCGATTAACTGTTATGAGCGACGCGCATAAAGGCTGCCTGGTACGCCGGTAGCGTTAGGCTGTCACCATCGCGCTGGGTGATAAAGCCGTGGCCCTGCAAATCGCATTCAATCGCTAGTGGAAGATTAACCGTCTGGGCCTCGGCGGTGAGGTTGAAAACGCATAGCAGTGTTTCATCCCCTTTTTGTCGGCTAAAACCGAGCAGCGTTTCGCCTACATCGACCAGCGTTAAGTCACCATCGAACAGCGCGGGGTGCTGGCGACGGAAGGCCAACATGTTGCGCAGCGCATTCAAGGTGGAGTTGGCATCATCCTGTTGGCGGCTTACCGCCATATCCCGATGACTGGCCTCCATAGGGAGCCAAGGCTCAACGTTGGAAAAACCGCCGTGTTCGCTGTCGTTCCAGGGCATTGGCGTGCGGCAACCGTCGCGGCCTTTGAATTCCGGCCAGAGCACTTTGCCGTAAGGATCCTGGATGCGTTCAAACGGCACGTCGGCTTCCGGCAGGCCCAGCTCTTCGCCTTGGTACAGGCAGACGCTACCGCGCAGGGAGCAGAGCATGGCCAGCGCCACTTTTGGGTAGGCGGTGGGGTCTTCGCCAGCGCCCCAGCGAGAGGCGCTGCGCACTACGTCATGATTAGAGGTTGCCCAGCAGGGCCAGGCGTCGCCAGCCAAGCGCTGAAAGCGCTCTAGCACTTCATGAATATAGCGCACCGAGTGGGGAGCGTTGAGCAGGTCGAAGGTGTAAGCCATATGCAGCTTGTCGCCACCAGCGGTGTACTCGGCCATGCGCTCAAGCGGGTTATCGTCGCCAATTTCGCCCACTGTCGTGGTGCCGGGGTACTCGTCCATCAGCGCCCGCAGGTCTTTCAAGAAGTCGAGATTTTCGGGACGGCTCAGGTCGTAGACGTGGCGCTGCCATGTGTAGGGATTGCTATCCGGAGCGCCCAGGGTTTTAGCTTCGCCCTTGGGAACCGGCGGATTGTCGCGCAGCTCGGCGTCGTGGAAGTAGAAGTTGACGGTATCCAAGCGGAAACCGTCCACGCCCAGCTCCAGCCAGAAGCGCATATTATCCAACTGCGCTTGACGGGCTTCCGGGTTATGGAAGTTAACGTCCGGCTGGCTGGTCAGAAAGTTATGCATATAGTACTGCTGGCGACGGGAATCAAACGTCCACGCCGGGCCGCCGAAAATAGATAGCCAGTTGTTGGGTGGCGTGCCGTCCGGCTTGGGATCGGCCCATACAAACCAGTCGGCTTTGGGATTGCTGCGGTTTTGGCGGCTCTCCTGAAACCAGGCGTGTTGATCCGAGGTGTGGCTAATCACCTGGTCGATTATCACCTTCAAACCAAGCGAGTGGGCTTTTGCCAGCAGCGCTTTAAAGTCCTCAAGGGTGCCAAACATGGGGTCGACGTCGCAGTAATCGCTAATGTCGTAGCCAAAATCGAGCATTGGCGAGGTGAAAAACGGCGATAGCCAGATACCGTCCACGTTGAGGGAGGCAACGTAATCGAGTTTTTCGGTAATACCGTTAAGATCGCCAACACCGTCACCGCGGCTATCCATAAAGCTACGCGGGTAGATCTGGTAGATAACCCCACCGCGCCACCAGAGTGTGTTGTTCTGCTCTGTTGTATTGTCCTGGCCAGTTGTGGCGTCTTGCCCCGTTGTAGCGACTTGCATAGTAGAGTCCATCGTTGACATAAAAAATTCCTTAGCCTTTAACGGCGCCCGCGGTAAGGCCTGACACAATGCGGCGCTGGAAGATAATCACTAATACGACCAGTGGCACCGTGACCACCACAGAGGCAGCCATAATCGGCCCCCAGGGCAGTTCGTAGGCACTGCCGCCTGACAGCAGCGCAATAGCAACGGGTACCGTGCGCTGGGCGTCGGTCAGGGTGAAGGTGAGGGCAAACAGAAACTCGTTCCAAGCGGCAATAAACGCCAGCAGCCCAGTGGTCGCCATGGCGGGCCACATCAGCGGAAGAAACACTTTCGTGATGGTTATCCAGGGCGTGGCGCCGTCCATGATGGCGGCCTCTTCCAGCTCCATGGGCAACTGCTTCATAAAGGTGGTCAATACCCATACGGTGAAGGGCAGGGTGAAGATGGTGTAGCTTAAAATCAGCCCAGCGGGGTTGTTGTAGAGATTGAGCGCACGAATCACCTCAAAAAGCCCGGAAAGCACCGCTACCTGGGGAAACATCGACACCCCAAGAATGACCAGCAGCACCGTGGAGCGGCCCCGAAAGCGCACGCGGCCCAGGGCGTAAGAGGCGGTAATGCCGAGTAGCAGGGCAATAAACACCACGCTAAACGCCACCACGATGGAGTTGAAAATAGCGCGCAGAAAGCTGGTCTGGCTAAAAATGCTGATGTAGTTATCGAAGTTCCAGTTCGAAGGCCAAAGCTCAACGCGGAACAAGTCGCTCGACGGTTTTAACGAGGTGATGACCGCGTAATAAAACGGGAAAACGGCGTACACCATAATCAGCACAATCAGCGCCCAAAACCCGATGCGCTTGGCTATTTTGGCCAACTGACGAGTATTCATTAGTCGCCTCCCAATTGGATTTGTTTACGCCCAACGTAGAGGTAAGCCACGGTGGCCAGGGCAATGATCAAGAACAGCAGAGTAGAAGCTGCGCTGCCGTAACCGACATCCTGAAACTCGACCAGCTGTTGGCGGGCATAGACCGACATCGACATGGTGCTGGTGGAGTTGGAGGTGAGTACGTAAATCACATCGAAGACGCGCAGCGCATCCAACAGGCGGAAGATCACTGCGACCATTAGCGCCGGGGTAATCAGCGGTAGGGTAACTTTGAAGAACACCCGCAGCGGGTGAATGCCGTCTACCTCGGCGGCCTCGTAGCAATCCTTGGGCAGCATCTGCAGAGCAGCAAGCACCAGCAACGCCACGAAGGGGATGGTTTTCCACACATCGACCATAATCACCGCCCACATGGAGTAGGCGGCGTTCGCCGTCCAGGCGATAGGGGCATCGATAATGCCCACGCTCATTAGCAGGTGATTGATGATGCCGAATTGGTCGTTGAGCATCCATGCCCACATTTGCGCGGAAACAATGGTTGGGATTGCCCAGGGGATCAGCACCGCAGCGCGCACAATCACGCGGCCCTTAAACTCGGCGTTCAAAATCAGCGCCACAATGACCCCGAAAACCACTTCTAGGGATACCGACACCACCGAAAAGTAGACGGTGTTCCATACCGACTGCCACCACACCGAGTCGGCCAATACCCCATACCAGCGGCCATCTTCATAGACGAGGTAGTTCTCGAAGCCAATCAGATTGGCAGCGCCTAAATCTGACAGTGATGCATCGGTGAAGCTGAGAAAGAAGGTGCGCACCAGTGGCCAGCCAGCGACCAGGGTTAACGCAATCAGCATGGGGGCTAAAAAGAGCCAGGCGGCTTTAACCCGCTGACGGCGAACCTTAGTGCCCCGGCGCGGCTTGGTAGTGAAAGAACGCGCCCCGGCGGGCGCGTCATCATGCTTGATGGAGGTCGACATGGAAGGGCTCCAGGGTTACCAGTTGCGACGCTTCAGGCGAGCCAATTCGTCTTCAAGATCCGCGACCGCTTGAGTGCCATCTTTAGTGCCGGAAAGCACTTCATGGGAGGTGCTGAAGAAAGCGTTGCTCACCCGGCCATAGGCATCGCCGGTGGGGGCAGAGGGGCGAGCGACCGCATTGACGAAGGTGTCGTAAAGCGTGCCAAAGAAAGGCACCGCTTCGAGTACTTCGTCGTCCTGGTAGAGAGCGTCGATCGTGGGGTTGTAAGAGGCCTGTATGGCGCGGCGCTTCTGCTCCTCTTCACCGGTCAGGAAGGCGACCAGATCGGCGGCCAGCTCGGGGTGTTCGCTGTAGCGCGATACGGCCAAGTTCCAGCCGCCCAGGCCAGCGGCACTTTGGCCGTTTTCGCCACCCGCGGGTAGTTGGGTAACGCCCACTTTACCGCGAACATCGCTGTCTTCGCTTTGGGCCAGCGACCAGGCATAGGGCCAGTTGCGCATAAACACCGCGCCGCCACTCTGGAAGACCCCGCGCGCTTCCTCTTCGGTGTAATTGAGTACGCCGTTGGGCGAGATGTCGCCAATCCAGGAGGCGGCAAGATCAAGTGCCTCGGCAGCATGCTCGTTGTTAATACTAATTTCACCGTCGGCTTCCACGACGTTGCCGCCGCCAAAGCTGGCTACCCACTCAAGGGCGTTAACGGTCAAACCTTCATAGGCGCGGCCCTGGAAGACATAGCCCTGCATACCGTCTTTGCCATCAGCACGTTCTGCGTCTTTAATCTCACGGGCAATCTCGGTGAGTTCTTGCCAGGTTTTTGGCACGTCATGGCCATATTTTTCCAACAAGTCTTCGCGGTAGTAGAGTACGCCCGCATCGGTGAACCACGGCATGGCGACTAAACGATCATCGATGGTGTTGTTGGTGACGATGGTCTCAAAGTGCCCAGCGGCGGCGTCATCGCCAAGCACCTCACGTAGATCCAGCAGGTGGTTGGCGAGCAGGCCGGGCCACACTACGTCGATCTGCATCACATCGATATCGCTGGAGTTGGCCGACAGGATCTGCTGATAAAGCGAAAGGCGCTCGGTGGAGGAGTTGGGTGTAGAAACGACGTCGACGCTATGGCCGGTTTTCTCTTCCCAGGCGCGTACGCCTTCCTGGCACAGCGTCAGCTCTGCGCCTACCGCGCCACAGGAAATGGTAAGTTCTTCAGCCTGAGCCTGACTGGTTGCGCTCAGCGTGCTGGCTACTGCAATGGCGGTAGTGATTAAAGTCTTTTTCATAACGGCATACCTCGACGTTTATTGTTGTGGATGGTGTGGCTTCTAAATTAGCGTTAATTCACAAACTCAACGTTTGTTCAATGGCTCTCTTAATCTTTATCTTAATCGATTAAGATTGTGCTGCTCAGTTAGCCGCTTTGATCGAGGAAGTTCAATAGCGACTTTTGTCTAACGACATTATTCAGTTTTCACTAAATAAAATCGTTCCTTAGACATTAGTCGCTAATTAGCAAATAGCCGTTGGTAAAAAGTGACTTAATCGATTAAGTTTTGGCTACCTTTCCTTAAGCACCGTGGCGTTTCGTAGCACAGCCACTCCTCCCGCTGGGTGAACCGTGCAAGGGAAGTGTTATCGATATGATCTTAATCGATTTAGACAAGAGCACTTACAAGCAAACGCTTAAAACAAGCGCTAATAAACAACCGCTTGCCAATAACAATAGGGTACTCAAAACAATGCACAAAATGACATTTAAAACGCCGTTAGCCATTGCGATTGCCACCGCCAGCTTGGGAATGAGCGGTGTTGCTTCCGCACAAATGACCATGGAACAACGCTTTGCCGAGCTAGAAGCCCGCATTGAAGCCGCGGAACAGCGTGCCGATGCCGCCGAGCGCCGTGCCGAGATCGCCGAGCAATCGCAGTCGACCGCCGTGGCAACAGAAAGCGATGCGGAGATCGAAGAGCGTCTGGCCCGGGTGGAGCGTTATGCCGATGGCGAAGAGGGTTTCTCGTTTAACGTTTATGCGCGTTCAGGCTTGCTGATTGGTGAAGATGGTAAAAGCGAAAATGCTGGCCCTTACCTGACACCCGCGGGTGGAGAGGGCGGCGCCGTTGGCCGTTTAGGCAATGAGCCGGACACCTACGCCGAAGCGATTTTCAACTACCGCATGCAGTTCGATAACGGCGCTAAAGCGCTTTACCGTACCATGATTGCTGACGGCACGACCTCCAGCAATGACTGGACCGGCGGCGATTCGGATATCAACGTGCGTCAGGTGTTTGCCGAATTCAGCGATCTTCCCAGTTTTACCGGTGCGTTTGAAAATGCCTCGATTTGGGCTGGTAAACGCTTTGACCGCGATAACTTCGACATTCATTGGCTCGACAGTGACGTGGTTTTCCTGGCCGGTACCGGTGGCGGTATCTATGACATGCAGTTGGCAGAGAACTGGAAGTCTAACCTTTCGATTTATGGCCGGAGCTTTGCCGACTACCCAATCGTTGACCGTGAGAACCCCGGTCTTGAAGGTGATACCGACAACCTGATCCTGACCTCCAACAACTACTTCGGCAACTGGCAGTGGATGGTCAACGGTATGTCTGCTGCAGACAACGACGAGCGCGACATTGATGTCGGCCAAACCGCTGCTGATACCGGTTTCCACACCATGATTGCTTATCATGGCGACAGCTTCTTCGGCATGGGCGAGGGTAATTTCAAGGCGGCTGTGCTGCACGGTCAGGGGCTAGGTGCCGAGACCAAAAGTATTGGTTCGCGGGGTGATCTTACCGATGACGCTACCTCTACGCGCTTAGCGGTCTATGGCACTACTTATATTGCCCCGCAGTGGCGCGTTGCCCCCTCTATTCTGGCTGAAACCAGCGAAGACCGTTATGCCCAGGGCGATAAGTACAACTGGGCAGGGCTCAACGTGCGCCTAGCCAACGAGTTAACGCAGAACTTCGAAATGCAGTACGAAGCTGGCTATCAGTGGATGGATCTAGACCCACAGGGTTACAGCGGTCGTAACGCTGTGGATGGTGGCTTCAGTAAATTTACGATTGCGCCCACCTTCAAGCCTGACGTCGGCGGCTTCTGGCAGCGTCCAGAGATTCGTCTGTTCACCACTTTCAGCGATTGGGATGACGACCTTAACAACTACGGTGCCAGTTCACTGGGCGACGAAGGCTTTACCGGCGGTCAGTGGTCCTTCGGCGTTCAGACCGAGGTATGGTTCTAAATCGATGTAAGTTGGTTAGCGTTTAACTGTTTCTTCTCCAATGCACTTTGCCCGCGACATGTCGCGGGCTTTTTTATAGCTTTAAAAGTATTGGTAAAAAGTAATCGGTAAAGTGCTTGGGAATAGTATTTATGGACGGCGGGTAGGGTTGCTCAGGAGCGTTTATGTCACTACTGCAAGAGAAACTAAAAGCGCCGCCACTACCGCTTGGCGTAGTGGCCCGGCCGCGCCTTAATGACCATTTCGGGTTAAATGATCGTGTCCGTTTGTTGATGGTGCAGGCGCCTCCAGGCTATGGCAAAACCACGCTGCTGGCTGAGCGGCTGCCCGCGCTGGAGCAAGAGGCCACTTGGCTAGGCTTGGATCAGCGCGACAACCAACCCGCGCGGTTTTTAGCCTACTGGCAGGCAGCGCTCGATGGACTGTTAAGCGAGCAACTGTTAAGCGAGAAAATACGGCTTTCACCCGTGGCAGACGATGGTGACTGCGTGGAGCAGTTAGAGCGTTGGCTTGGCGAGTTGCCTGAGCAGCGCTCGCCGTGTCGTTTGGTAGTGGACAATTTTGAGCACCTTAGCCACCCGGATATTTTAGCTGGGATCGCCCACTGGCTGCGCCATCAGCCGCCCTGGCTGACGTTAACGCTGGTCAGCCGCTCAAGGCCAGCATTGGGTTTGGCAAGCCTGAGGCTAAGAGGTGAATTGGAAGAGATCGACCTTCACGCGCTGGCCTTTGACAGCGAAGAGGCGCAAACCCTGTGTGCCGAACAGCTGAGCTTTCCCCCCACACGAGTAAGCCTGGAGCGTGCACTGCGCAGAAGCGGTGGCTGGGTAATGGCATTGAGCTGGCTGGTAGAGCGCACCACCACGAGGGCAGGGTTTGACGCCCTGGTTGATCGATTAAGTGGTGCCCATCCCGACTTTGTCGCTTGGTTTGACGAACTGCTCTCTGCTGCACTGCCATTGGAAGAGCGCGAACTAATGCTACAACTGGGGGTGCTGGAGCGTTTTTCCCCCGAGCTTATGGCCCGCCTGCTGGAAGGGGAGCGCCTGACCCAGCGGTTGGAGGCCTTTGAACAAGCTGGGCTATTTATTGAACGCCCCGACCCCCATGCTCAGTGGTACCGCTTTCAACGGCTGTTTGGTGAGTACCTGCGCCACCGCCGCCATGAGCTTAGTTTGGCCACCCAGCGAGTGCTGCACCAGCGCGCAAGCCAGGCGTGGTTAGCCTTGAACGATCCGGTGATGGCTCTGCGCCAGGCGATACTCGCTGAAGCCCCCGATGATGTGGCAAGCCTACTGACCACCCAAGGGCCTGCCTTGCTGGCAAGCGGTGCCTATGCACTGTTGGCCAAGGGCTTCGCCCTGCTCGGCGAGCCACGGCTCTCTACCCGTCCGGAACATACGCTGCTCTATGGCTGGGTCTCCCATGCTCAGTTTCAGTTTGATATTACCGCACGCGTGATTGGCTGGATTAAAGCGCAGTTGCAAGCGCCAGAGTGGCAACTGCTCAGCGCTGAATTCGCGACCCTGCGCGCCCAGTTGGCGATTAATCAAGGCAACGCCGAGCGCGCTGCACCGCTGGCCGAGCAAGCGCTAGCCGTGCCCGCCCGCTATTTAGCTTCCACGCCGCTGACCGCCACCGCTATCTTGAGCGAGGCGCGCTTTGTGCTGGGCTATTTGGAAGAGTCGCTGCAGCGGGTGCGCGAGGTAGAGCGTCAAGCCCGCCAGCGTGACGATCACCAACTGCTGCTCTGGTCGTTTTGCCATCAGTCGGAGACGCTGGTGGCTCAGGGGCGCCTACAGGCCGCCTACGATATTCAGGAGCGCGCCTTTGCGCATTTGGAGCGGGCCGAGCTTGAGTATCTGCCCGTGGCGGAGTTTCTCTACCGCATTCGCAGCCAGGTGCTATGGGAGTGGCACCGGCTGGACGAAGCCGAGCAGGCCGCGCTGAAAGGCATCGCCGTGCTGGATAATCAGGGAGAGCGCTGGACACTTCAGTGCCACATTCAGCTCGCCAAAGTCGCCCAAAGCCGCGGCGACCAGGCCCAGTGCGCTGACCATATTCGGCGGCTGCGTAAAATCCTTGCCGAAGGCGATTACCATATCGACTGGGTCGCAAATGCCCACGCCACCCTGCTGGCCTGGTGGCACTCCACCCAGGATCTGGATGCGGTAGAGCGCTGGCGCCAGGAAGCGCCGGCGCCCACTACTGAAGGGGCTACCAACCACTTTTCCCAGTGCAATGTGCGCAACCACGCCCGGGCGCTCACGCTGCTGGGGCGTTTTGATGAAGCCTGCACGCTATTAGAGGCCCTTGAAGTACACACACAGCGCTTGGGGCTGGTTACGGATGCCAACCGTAACCAGCTCTGCCTAGCCGCAGCGGCGTGGAGTGCAGGAAGAGAGGAGCATGCCTGTCAGCATATGCATCAAGCGCTGAGCTTGGCTTCCCGCACCGCGCTGGTGGGCAGCTTTCTACGTTTGGGCAAACCGCTAGGGGAGTTGCTCAATAGGTTGCTCGACAGCGGCACCTTGGATGTCTTAGAGCAGGCCAGGGCACAGCGGTTGCTGGCGCTGGCAGGCCGCCAGAAGGATTTTGGCAGCGCCCGACGCTTAATGCTGGATGAAACGGTGATCGCCGATATTGTCGCCCGGCCAGATGTCCCCGAGCTGATCCGCACCTCGCCGCTTACCCGCCGTGAGTGGCAAATCCTGGGGCTGATTCATGCCGGACTTTCCAATGAGCAGATTGCCGAGCAGCTGTCGGTGGCGCCTACCACCATCAAAACCCATATCCGCAGCCTCTATCAAAAGCAGAATATTCGACGCCGCGACGAAGCGATTGCCCTGGCGGGGCAGTTGCTGGCGCATATTCAGGGGGAATAAGTCGACAGACGGGCTACTCCTAACGCCTACGCCCAGAGTCACCCCCTGGGGAGGATTTTATCTTGTGAGCAACCCTGCATCATGCCAAGTAATCAGCAAAAACTATGTCAAGAACTGTGACAAGAACTGTGACAAGAACTATGGCAAGGACAAAACAATGATGCAGAAAATCTCTACTTCCCACTACGTTGGTAGCCAAGGGGCCGACTGGTGGCGCGGCGCCGTGATTTATCAAATCTACCCGCGCAGCTTTATGGACAGCAACGGCGACGGCATTGGCGACTTACAAGGCGTGATCGACAAGCTCGATTACATCGCCTCGCTTAACGTCGATGCGATTTGGCTGTCGCCGTTCTTCACCTCGCCGATGAAAGACTTCGGCTACGACATCAGCAACTATCGCGATGTTGATCCGATGTTTGGCACACTGGAGGATTTCGACCGTTTAGTCGAGGGTGCCCATGCCAGAGGGCTAAAAGTCACCATCGATCAAGTCATGTCGCACACTGCCGATCAGCATGCCTGGTTCGAAGAGAGTCGCCAAAGTCGCGATAATCCCAAAGCCGACTGGTACGTATGGGCCGACCCTAAGCCCGATGGCGCGCCGCCCACTAACTGGCAATCTGTATTTGGCGGCAGCGCCTGGCAGTGGGACACCCGCCGCTGCCAGTACTATCTGCATAACTTCCTGGCTAGCCAGCCGGATCTAAACTTCCGCACGCCTGCGGTGGTCGATGCCATGCTGGAGGAAGTGCGCTTCTGGCTAGAACGGGGCGTGGATGGCTTCCGGCTGGATGCGGTGAACTTCTGCACCCACGGCGAGCTAAAAGATAACCCGCCGCGCCAGGAGACGACCGAAAGTTTTCTAGGCGTTCGCCCCGACAACCCTTACGGCTACCAGCTCCACCAATACGATAAAACCCAGCCGGAGAACCTGGTGTTTCTGGAGCGGCTGCGCGCGCTGTTGGATGAGTACCCCGGCACCACTAGCGTGGGCGAGGTGGGCGACGACGACGCCTTGGGCGTGATGGCGGAGTACTCCCAGGGCGGTAAGCGGCTGCACATGTGCTACTCGTTCAACCTACTTACCGATAAAGCCGACCCCGACTACTTGCACGAAACGCTAACCGAGATGGAAGCTCGCATTGGCGATGGCTGGCCCTGCTGGGCGCTGGGCAACCACGACGTGACGCGGCTGGCAACTCGCTGGCAGGCGGAAGGGCAGCTCGATAAGCTGCGCCTTTATATGGTGTTTCTACTCACCCAGCGCGGTAGCGTATGCCTTTATCAAGGTGAAGAGTTGGGGCTGCCCGAAGCTCAACTGACGTTTGAACAGTTGGTTGACCCTGCGGGTATTACCTTCTGGCCCGCTTATAAAGGCCGAGACGGCTGCCGAACGCCGCACCCCTGGCAGGCGGACGCTCGTCACGCGGGCTTTAGTCGTGGCACACCCTGGCTACCGGTGCCTAATACTCATGCTAATCTCGCCGTTGACCAGCAAGATAACGACATCGATTCATTGCTCAATGCCTATCGCGATTTTTTAGCCTTCCGCCGGACTCAGCCTGCGTTGGTGAAGGGCTATGTGCGCTATCACCCTGTGCGCGACGATGTGCTTTGTCTTGAGCGCACCTACCAGCAAACACGGTTACTAATTGCTCTGAATTTTAGCGGTCAAACGGTCACCCGTTCGGCACCTGAAGGCGCTGAAGCCATTGCTGGTGCTCCAGCGTGGCTAACCGGTGAGTGGCAAGGCAGCCAATTGTCGCTTCCGCAACTCTCCCTTCCGCCTTATGGCGTGGCCATTGCCCGCTGCTCTCAGCTTGAGGAGAACGCACCATGGGACGTCTAACGCTAAGTGGTATCGGTAAATCTTTTGATGGCGTGGAAATCTCGCGGGATATCGATCTCACCATCGAAGACGGCGAGTTCGTGGTGTTTGTTGGCCCCTCCGGCTGCGGAAAGTCCACGCTGCTGCGCATGATTGCCGGGCTTGAAGACATCAGCGAAGGGGATATGCAGCTGGATGGCCAGCGGATCAACGAGATTCCGCCCCAGGAACGGGACATCGGCATGGTGTTCCAATCCTACGCCCTCTACCCACACATGAGCGTGGCCGAGAACATGGCCTTCGGCCTGAAGCTGGCCCGCACTGACAAAGCGGAAATTCGCCGCCGCGTTCAACACGCCGCTGAGATGCTGCACCTCACCGAGCTATTGGAGCGTAAGCCTAAAGACCTCTCCGGCGGTCAGCGCCAGAGGGTAGCCATTGGCCGCACGCTGGTCAAAGAGCCTGCCGTGTTTCTGTTCGACGAGCCGCTCTCTAACCTGGACGCCGCGCTGCGGGTGGATATGCGGGTGCAGATCGCCGCGCTGCATAAGCGCTTGAACGCCACCATGATCTACGTGACCCACGACCAAGTGGAGGCGATGACGCTGGCTGACCGCATTGTGCTGCTTTCCCGGGGAAGAATCGCCCAGGTAGGTGCGCCGCTCTCGCTTTATCACTTTCCCAAAACCTTAGAGGTAGCGGAGTTTATCGGCTCGCCGCGCATCAATACCTTCCCGGTTACGGTAGTCGACCCGGGTGAGCGCCAAACGGTAGTGCGTTTGCCTAACGGGGAGACACTGACGGTGGCGGTCAATGGCAAACACCTCCATTCAGGTGATGGCGCCACTTTGGGATTGCGGGCGGAAGATTTTGTATCGCCTGAACAGGCTGAGGCTCGGCTGACAGCGAGATTAATGGTGGCGGAAAAGCTGGGTTACGAAACCCTGGCGCATCTGCAGGTAGACGGCATCGACGCTACCTTAACCCAGCGTTTGGATGGCTTAACGCAGCTAACCGAAGGCCAAACGATCGACTTGGGTTTAGCGGGCCAGCATTGCCATCTTTTTGACCTTAAGGGGAGTGCCTGCCCGCGGCAGGTGGTGGTAGATGGGGTAAGCCAATAATCGGCCATCTTATTTTTTTTTAATAAAAGTGCATCCAATACGTCTCCTCGCGGGTAATCCCTATACAGGCGCTATTTAAGGCGGCTGATAAAAAACCTTTTAGGAGACTGAAAATGACCATCCAACCTCTTACGCGTGCAGCACTCGCCGCTACCTTGATTGTATCCTTCAGTCACGTCGCGCTGGCAGACATGACGCCCGCGGAAGTCCAGGTGCCGGACGGTAATACCGTCGCCCTCGAAACCGTTGGCGTTGGCGCTATTACCTACATGTGCGAAACCCAGGACGACGGCAACATGGGCTGGGTATTCAAAGGCCCCCACGCTGCGCTTAATGACAGCGAAGGCACACAAGTAGGAAGCTACTATGGCCCGCCAGCCACCTGGGAAGCGTTGGATGGCTCAAAAATTACCGGCACTCAGCTAGCCACGGCCGCTAATGGTGATGGCAACATTCCACTTCAACTGGTGGAAGCCAACCCGGCTGAAGGCGAAGGCGCCATGAGCGGTGTTAGCTACATTCAGCGCCTGAACACCCAGGGTGGCGTTGCCCCGGACGTGGCCTGCGATATGGATCACGACGGAGCCACCGCGGTAGTGACCTACCAGGCGGACTATATCTTCTGGGCTGCTGAATAAGTCGACTGGAATGTTAATTCCGCTGGGGGCTCGTCTGTCGAGTCCCCAGCGGCTATGCTGTCTCTGAGAACGACGACTGGCGTCGGTGCCGTCACCAGGGAGCTAGGGTTTGACTGACGTGTCTTCAGAATTTGATCATGCTGCGGCATTAGCCAACTGTGCCCGTGGCGAGCATGACGCCTTGCACCAACTCTATGTTCATGAAGGTGCCCGACTATTAGGCGTAGTCATAAGAATCGTCAAGGATCGTGGTATGGCCGAGGATATTGTCCACGATGCCTGTCTTAATATTTGGCAGCGTGCCGATAGTTTTGATCCCGCCAAAGGATCAGCGCGTACGTGGATATTTAGCGTGGCGCGTCACCTGGCACTGAACGCCATCCGTTATCGCGACCGTGAAGTCACTTTTGATAGTCACGATCCTACCGAATTAGATCTCGATGAACATTTTCAGCACACCTCCGTTGCCGATGAAGCCTTCGATTGGCAAACCGGCCAGCGGATGGATAGCTGCTTGGAAGCGCTTGAGCCGGAGCGGCGTAACTGCGTACTCCACGCCTATGTTGATGGCCTTAGCCACGCGGAAATTGCCGCGCATACCGGCGCGCCGCTGGGAACCGTAAAAGCCTGGATCAAACGCAGTTTGCTGCGCCTACGGGAGTGTATGGCATGAGCCGCCCCAGTCAGCACGAACACGAAGACGACCACACTTTAGCGGGTGAATACGTGCTGGGTACGCTGTCGTTAGAGCAGCGTAAGGCGCTAGAGGCCCGGCTACCTAACGAGCCTGAATTGCAACAAGCCGTGATGGCTTGGGAAGAGCGTTTCTTGCCCTATACCGCTATCACCGACCCGGTAACGCCTTCTGACAATTTATGGCCGCGTATTGAGCGCAGCTTAGCGTCACGGGAAGCGCTTGCTAAGCGTGCTCGACCTGCCTCTGTCGTGCCGCCAAGACCCCGCCGCATGCTACACAGCCTGTCGCTTTGGCGCGGCGCTGCCGGGTTTGGTTTAGCGGCGGCGTTAGTATTGGGCGTATTGCTGGCCAATGAAGTAACTGAACCGACGACCCCCGAGTACATGGTGGTTCTGCTGGCACCGCAAACACAGTCAGCGGGTTGGGTAGTGCAGGCCTCATCGCGCCAGGAAATCGAGCTGATCCCGTTGGGCACCTTCGAAGTGCCTGAAGGTAAGGCATTAGAGTTCTGGACCAAGGCAGATGAGTGGCAGGCCCCTGTATCGCTTGGCTTAGTGGAGCCAGGGCAGCCGATCCGTTTGCGCTTGGATGAACTGCCGCCTCTTGAGGATAACCAGCTGTTTGAGCTAACGCTGGAAGACGAAACCGGTTCGGCCACTGGCCTGCCCACCGGGCCGATTGAGTTTATTGGCCGCGCGGTCGAGATTTAGTCCCTCAAAAGCGCCGGTTAAACGTGTCTTTAAAAGAACGTCAAGCCGACCTGGAACAGGCGCTCCACGTCGCGAATGCGGCGCTTGTCGATCACGAATAGAATCACGTGGTCACCGCTCTCAACCATCACATCGCCGTGGGCGATGATGACCTCTTTGCCGCGCACAATCGCACCGATGGTGGTGCCGTCGGGCAGTGCGATATCGCGGATGGTACGGCCCACCACTTTTGATGACTGCTTATCGCCGTGGGCGATGGCTTCAATGGCCTCGGCGGCGCCCCGGCGCAGCGAGTGGACGTTGACGATATCGCCCCGGCGCACGTGGGTCAGCAGGCTGCCAATGGTCGCCTGTTGGGGAGAAATAGCGATATCGATCTCGCCCCCCTGCACCAAGTCCACATAGGCGGCGTTATTGATCAGCGTCAGCACCTTCTTCGCACCTAAACGCTTGGCGAGCAGCGACGACATGATATTGACCTCGTCGTCGTTGGTCAGCGCGCAGAAGATATCGCACTCTTCGATATTCTCCTCTTCCAGCAAGCGCTTGCTGGTGGCACTGCCGTGGAGCACCACGGTGCGATCCAGCCGCTCGGAGAGGGTGGTGCAGCGCTCCAGGCTGTGCTCGATGATCTTGACCTGGTGGCTATGCTCCAGGTGTTCGGCCAGGCGCTCGCCGATATTGCCACCCCCGGCGATCACGACCCGACGGAAATCCCGCTCGACCCGGCGCAGCTCGCTCATCACTGCGCGAATATCCCGACGGGCGGCGAGGAAGAACACCTCGTCGTCGGCTTCAATGACCGTATCACCACGGGGGATAATCGGTCGGTTACGGCGGTAAATGGCGGCCACGCGGGTATCCACGTTGGGCATATGGCGGCGCAGAAAAGCCAAATCCTGGCCCACCAGCGGGCCGCCGTAGAACGCTTTCACCGCCACCAGCTGTACCAAGCCACCGGCAAACTCCAGCACCTGCAGGGCACCGGGGTGCTCGATCAAGCGGCGCACGTGGTCGGTGACCACCTGCTCAGGGCTGATCAGTACATCAATGGGGATCGCTTCGTGGGCAAAAAGGCCTTTACGGGTCAAATACGCCGTGGCGCGCACCCGGGCAATTTTGGTCGGCGTGCGAAACAGCGTATGGGCGACCTGGCAGGCGATCATATTGATCTCGTCGCTATTGGTGACAGCGATCAACATATCGGCGTCTTCACAGCCCGCCTGACGCAGCACAATCGGGTAGGAACCCGCCCCGGTGACGGTGCGGATATCGATTTTAGTGTGCAGCTCGCGCAGTTTTTTGGCGTCGGTGTCAACGACGGTGATGTCGTTCTCCTCGCGGGCGAGGTGTTCAGCCAGTGTGCCGCCGACCTGGCCGGCGCCGAGAATAATAATTTTCATGCGGTCTTGTCCTCACGGCCAGGCTCAAGGGAGAGTCGGTAACCAATGCCGGGTTCAGTTTGCAGCAGGGTGGGGGACTGCGGGTCATCACCTAGCTTTTGACGCAGTTTGCTAACCACGATGCGCAAATAGTGAGTATCTTCCTGGTGGGTCGGGCCCCATATCTGTCGCAATAGCTGGGTTTGAGTAACCACTCGCCCAGCGGACGCAGTGAGCTGGGCCAGAACGGCGAACTCTTTAGGCGTTAGATGAATGGCCTCGCCGTGCAGGCTCACTTGGTAAGCGGCCAGGTCGACGATCAAGCCACCCTGCTGGAAACGCTGGGCACTTGGGCTGGCGCGCCGCCTTAATAGGGCTCGAATACGTGCCAGCAACTCTTGAATGCCGAATGGTTTGGTAACGTAGTCGCTCGCACCGCTATCCAGGGCGCGCACTTTTTCAGCCTCATGGCCGCGCACCGAAACAATGATCACGGGCACCTCGCTATACTTGCGGATCGAATCGAGCACTTGCTGTCCATCCATATCTGGCAGACCAAGATCCAGCAAAACGATGTCGGCATTAGCGGTAAGGGCATCAGCATTGAGTTTTTCCAACCCTTCGCGACCACTGGCCGCCTCAATCACCTGAAATCCCTGAGAGGTGAGGCTGATACGCAAAAAATGGCGAATGTGTGGCTCGTCATCAATGACTAATACGCGCGCTTGATCAGTGGTCATTCTCGGCGTCCTTGCTGGGTGCCGATAGAGGCAGCGTCATGGTAATCCTGGTGCCAATACTGTCAGGCCCAGGGCTTGCCTGGATTTGACCCGCGTGGGCGCCAAGCATTCCCCGACAAATCGCCAGCCCCAAGCCGCTACCGTGCAGGCTGCGATCCCCGTCGTTACCGGTGACAAACATATCGAATACGCGCTCGCGCAGTGCTTCGGGTATGCCTGGGCCTTGGTCGGTAACCGAAAACAATAAGATAGGCTGATCTCCAGCCCTTTTCTCGTCACGACATTGGGCTTCGATAGTGATATGGCCATTAGGGGGTGAGAAGCGCGCCGCATTTTCAAGCACGTTGACCAGCGCTTGCTCAATCAGGGCGGGGTGAACGTAAAGCAGGGGTAGCTCTTTTGGCCAGTGCTGCTCTACTTGGAAGCCTTCAAGGGCGCTGCCTAAGCGCTTTCGTGCTGAAGCGACTAAATCATCAAACGCCACCCAGTCGCGCTCAATTTTCATGTCGCCATGCCCTAGCCGGGTCATATCCAACAGGTTTTGTATATAGCGGTTAAGGCGTTCGCTTTCGCTTAGCACGCCATCTAATAACGCAAAGCGATCCTGTCGGCTGAGCTGTGCATCCAGGGTGCGAAGCGAGCTGGCCGCGCCGATAATTGACGCTAGTGGAGTACGCAGGTCGTGGGAAACCGACGATAGCAGCGCTGAACGCAATCTCTCCTGCTCTTCAGCCAAGCGAGCGGCGCTCAGCTCCAGCAGGCGTTGGCGGCTATCTCCGGCGAGCTTGCCGACGACCAATGCGACTAATAGAAAGAACAGCAGTGTTAGCAGTTGCTCTTGCTCTTCAACCGCTAACGAAAAGTGCGGAACGGTGAAGCAAAAATTAAACGTCAGAAAGCCCAGCACAGCACATAACAGAGCTGCGTAGCTTCCTGCCAACACAGCACTGGCGAGAACCGCGGTAAGAAAAATCAGCGAAAGATTAGCCAAGGCTAGCCAGGTATATAGGCCCCAGGCGATCAGCAGAGCAACTAGCGTGCTCGCCAGCGCAATCAGGATTTCTGACTGCATTGGCAAGCGCAGCTGGTTCACAATCTGCCCAAAGGATTTAAACATCGATTTTCTAAGCGTCATGGCACGATTGTCCTTAACGATTGCTCAACGCGAACGTCCTTCAAAATGATCGGCTAGCGCCGCCAGAACATGGGTGTCAGTAACACCACGACGGTGAGTATTTCTAATCGGCCCATCAGCATGCCAATACATAGCAGCCACTTCGCCGCGTCGGGTAGGGGAGCAAAATTACCCGCGGGGCCGATAATATCGCCAAGGCCTGGCCCCACATTGGTGACTGCGGTGGCGGCACCGGAAAGAGCGGTGACTAAATCCAACCCCAGGGCGGATAAGCTAAGCGCCAGTGCGGCAATAGTGATAAAGAAAAAGAACGAGAAGGCCACTACGCTGCGCGAGATATCGCTGGTGACCGGCTGCTGGTTATAGCGAGTGGTAAACACACCATTGGCATGGATGAGATAACGCAGCTGGTTAAGCAGCATTAAGGAGGCAATCTGAAACCGGAAGATTTTCATCCCGCCGCTAGTAGAGCCGCTGCAGCCGCCCACAAAGGTCAGGTAGAAAAAAGCGACCACCGGCAGCGCTCCCCACTGGGTGTAATCATCAGAGGCATAACCGGTGGTCGTGACCACTGAAATCACGTTGAAGGTGACGTGGGTAAGTGATTCAAACCAGTTATCTCCCTGAATGACCCGCCAGGCGCTAAGCATCAAGATGGCGGCCAGTAGTAGCTTTAATAGACCGCGTACCTGCTGGTCTTTCCATAAAGCGCTGCGTGAGGTGCGAATAAAGCGGATATACAAAACAAACGGTAGTGCGCCGCAGATCATAAAAAAGCTGCCCATCCACAGCAGCCAAGGCTGGTCGGCGTAAGCCCCGAATGAAGCATCAGAATTGGCAAAGCCGCCAGTGGCCAGCGATGTCATGCCATGTACGGTAGCGTCTAGTAGCGTCATCCCGCCGAACCAATAACTACCAATCGCGGCCAAGGTTAGGCTGACATAAATCGTCAGCGTTGCCTTAGCAATACCGCCAGTGCGTGGCATTACTTTATCTGACCAGTCAGACGACTCGGTGTGAAACAGCCGCATACCGCCTACTTTAAGAAACGGCAAAATCGCAATGCCCATAACGATAATGCCGATGCCGCCCATCCACTGCATTAACCCTCGCCATAGCTTCAATCCATCGGAAAAGTGCTCAATGCCGACCAGAATGGTAGAACCCGTCGTGGTTATCGCCGATACCGATTCAAACACCGCGTTGGTGAAGGTTAATTGAGGGGCGCCAAGCACTAGGGGCAGGCTGGCAAAACCGCTAATGGTGACCCAACTGGCGGCAGTAAGAATAAACATTTGCCATGGCTTCAACTCTAAGGCTGCGCGATAGGTGAGTAACCTAGTGAGCGCTGCGGCGCCAAGTACAATCAAAATGGAAACGCCGAAGGCAGGTGCGTCAGGGGCTCTCTCAATCAGCAGTACGACGAAAGGCACTAGCATGAACAGCGCTAGGACAACCCAGAGAATCGAGATGATTTTAAAAACAGGTGCCCAGTGCCGATACACATTCCTGCTACGGTAAAACCATGGTGTGAATGGAGTCATATGCCCAGCTCGCCGTTTAGTATTCTTAACATTCGCTATGACACCATGACCTTCCATAAAAAGTCTGTAAAAAAAAACAATAAAACCCAGCAAAGTGCTGGGTTTGGGCAAGCTAGCTAAACGCCTTCTTTAGTTTTAATATTTTTAACCTTTAACGCCCCCGGCGGTTAACCCGCCAATAATCCAACGCTGGCAGATCAGGAAGGACACAGTGATTGGCAGCCCCGAGAGCACGGCAGCAGCGGCGAAGTCGCCCCAGCGCTGATTATGGTCGGCCAGGTACTGCTGGGCGCCCACCGCCAGGGTGAGCTTATGTTCATCCACTAGCAGCACCGACGCCATGGGGTACTCCATGATGCTCATCACAAACGCCAGGATGAACACCACCATCAGAATCGGTACCGACAGCGGCAGCAGGATGTAGCGAAACGCCTGCCAGGTGCTTGCCCCGTCCACCATGGCGGCTTCTTCGAGCGACCCGTCGATGGATTCGAAGTAGCCCTTGATCGTCCATATATGCAGCGCTACCGCGCCGAGCGAGGCGACAATCAGCGCGCCATGGGTGTTGATCCCCAGCCAGCCGACGAACTGACCCAGCCGGTCGAACAGCGCGTAGAGTGCCACCAGCGAGAGCACGGCGGGGAACATCTGGAAAATCAGCATGCCTTTCAACAGCGGCTCCTTGCCCTTAAAGCGCATACGGGCAAAGGCGTAGGCGCTGGTGGTTGCTAACATAAGAATTAATACCGATGACACGACTGCTACTTTGATGGAGTTCCACAGCCACAGCAGTACCGGAAAGGGGGGCTGGACGATACTACCGTCCGGGCGCTCCCAGGGAATACCCAGCGCCAGTGACCAGTGCTCCAACGAGAAGCGCTCGGGGATCAAGCTCCCCGAGGCAAAGTTTCCCTCACGAAACGAGATTGAAATTACCAACAGCAGCGGAAACACGATCAGTGAAACAAAGCCGATCAGCGCCATATGGGCGCCCCATCGCCGTGCGCGAATGGAGCGGGGTTGGACCATCGCCATCGTAAACCTCCTAAACTTTAACCTTGGAAAGCCGCAAATTCACCACCGACATGCCCACCACCAGCAGGAAAATCAGCGTAGCAATGGCTGCCGCCAGACCGAAGTTCTGGCCGGCATCCTGGAAGGCGATGCGGTAGGTATAGCTCACCAGCAGGTCGGTGGTGCCCGCGGGCGTACTGGCACCCAGAATGTCCGGGCTGCCCCCGGTGAGCAGCGCAATCAGTACGAAGTTATTGAAGTTGAATGCAAAGGCGGCGATTAACAGCGGCGTGAGTGGCTTGATGATCAGCGGTAGGGTGATCTTCATCAGGTTAGTGATCGGCCCGCCGCCGTCTACCGCCGAGGCCTCGTAAAGATCGCCGGGGATCGACTGAATCAGCCCCATGCACAGCAACAGCATGTAGGGGTAACCCAGCCAGGTATTGACGATCAGCAGCATGGTTCGGGCTAGCCAGGGGTCGGTAAACCACTCTGGGGAAATGCCGAACAGTGCCTCCAGAATCATGTTCACCTCACCAAAATGCTGATTGAACATGCCTTTGAAAATCAGAATCGAAATAAACGCTGGAACCGCGTAGGGCAGTATCAGCAGCGTCCGATAGACCGCCTTGCCCTTGAGCTGATCCCACTGCAGCAGCGAGGCGAGGACGAACCCCACGGCCAGCGTGAACAGTACGGTGAGCCCGGCAAACACGAAGGTCCAGACAAATATCTGCATAAACGGCCCGCGTATATCCGGGTCGGTGAAGATCTTGCTGTAGTTGGTGAAGCCCACGTTCACCGGCCACCCAGGGGTGATGCGTTCGCCGTTCTCGGTGACGAAAAAGCCGATATCGTTATCCGGCGTCAGCACCTTACCCTCCTGCTGATCATAAAGGCTGCCGTTGTCACGAATCTCATAGCGGTCGATCATTGGCGCGAACTGGCGCAGGCCCGCCATGCGTAGCTCGGTGCCCCCGGGCGTTTGCAGGCGCAGCGCCTGGAGGGCGTCGCGGGCCTGGATAGCTGCGCGCATGGGAAGCGGCTCACCTTCGGGCGGGCCGTCTACGGCTTGGGTTGGAGCGCGACGGACTTCGCTGTTAGTTAGGTTGATCGCGGCGGATAGTAGCCGGTCGTTGTCGCCCGCAGGAGCGTCGCTTTCCAGGTAGAGGCGCACCAGCTCGTCCTGCTGGTAAAGCGAATAGGAAAAGGCTGCCCCCTCTGCCTGGTAGCTTTGGGCGGTGAGCTGAGCGCGCACGCGCTCCTGGCTGAGCAGGTTGTCCGAGCTGTAGTTACTGAAGCTAATGCCGACGGTATACACCAGCGGGAAAATAACGAAAACGCCAAGCCCGGCCACTGCCGGGAAAATATACCTGTGGCTCATCAGCGAACGTCGACTGAATACCACGCCCAGCGACGTGCCAAGCACTAAAAATAGCAGCGCAAATACCCATTGGCCGTGCAGATAAAAAGCCATCACCAGCCAAAGCAGGGCCAGTACCATCAGCCCGATCACGCTGCGCATTGCCCAGCGGGAATAGCGTTCGGCCACATGGCGGGAGCGGTGGCGGGGCAAACCCCGCGAAGCATTCGTGGTAAACATTAAAGATGTCCTGCGAAACTGCCCGGCCTTGCCAGCGGTGTGCCATGGCAGGGCAGTGAAGGAAAGGCGAGTGGCTACTGGCGCATACGCCGCGCGGCGGCATCCAGTGCTTCCTGGGGGGATTGACGCCCGCTGCCGATGTTTTGTAACGCGGGTTCCATGGCTGCCCAGAAGGCGCCCATTTCAGGAATGTTCGGCATCGGCATACCGACTTCAGCGTTCTCGAGGGTAGCCGAGATGTTGGGGTTGTCGGCAAGCTCGGCCTGATAGTCGATGTGGGCCACGGCCCCCAGCGACCCATCGCTGTTGAAGGTGCGCATACCCTCCTCGCTGAGCAGGTAGTTTTCCAGGAACTCGACGGCCAGGAAGTCATTGGGCGACGCTGAGTTGATCATTGCCGTCATAACGCCAAACATGGGCTTGGCACGTTCGTCGCCGACCTTGGGAAGCAGGGCGACGCCGTAATCAATGCCGCTGCGCTCAAGGTTCGGCCAGGCCCAGGGGCCGCTAATCATGGTCGCCACTTCGCCCTTGTTAAAACGATTATCCATGATGCTGTAGTCGGTTCCCCGCGGCACCACGTCGCTTTCGATCAGCTCGACCAGCAACTCAGCACCCTGTACGGCGCCTTCGTTGTTAACGCCAATATCGGTAACGTCGTAGCCTGCGTCAGTTTGTTTAAACGGGTAGCCACCGTTAGCGGCTAGCAGCGTCCAGCCGTAGTAGGGCTCGCTGTAGTCGAACAGGATGGCTTTTTTACCCTCTCGGGAAAGCGTCTCGTCCAGCTGCATTAGCTCGGCAAAGCTCTCCGGTGGCGTGTCCACCAGAGCTTTGTTGTAAATGAGGCCGAGTGACTCCACTGAAATGGGGTAGCCATAGGTTTCGCCATTCCACAGGGCAGCTTCCCAAGAGAAGTCATAAAAAGACTCACGGAAGCTGTCACTAGGCGCTATCTGTTTTAATAGGCCGCTTTGTGCCCACTCGCCAATCCGGTCGTGTGCCCAGATCACGATATCCGGCCCTTGGCCACTACCTGCCGCCTGTTGAAAACGGTCTGTCAGGTTATCCGGAAAGACCACCTCAACTTCGATGCCCGTCTCTTCAAGAAACTGATTGGCCAGCAGCTGAATGCCTTCCTGGCCCTTGTTGTCGCCCATCCAGATGGTTAAGCGGTCATCTTCGAACGCGAAGGCTGGCAGGGTAGCGCTGGCAGCCAGAGTGGCTGTCAGTAGCGGTCTGATAAAGTAGCGTAGCGTTGCCATCGAGTCATAACCTCATTGTTGTTGTGGTCATTTATTTATCAACTTCCGCAGAGTGGCCAATTATGCGCAAGGTCACCTCCTCCTCAGGGGGCGTAGCAGTGGCGTATATCAAGGGCGTAGAGTAAAAGTGGAAGGAGAGGGATTGATATGAAGTGCTGAGTGCGTCGATAGAGCAGAATTCGCGGTTATTTTGTAGTAAAATTACACGAATTATTGCGTACAATACCCGTATTACGGTAAATTTTAGGTAATCTAACTACATAAGATGCCTAATTATAAACAGGAGTGACGATGAGCCAGTCCACTGCTTCCCAAGGTGCACCGCTGGGCGATCCGAATAACGCTATTGATTTAGCGCTGTTTGGGGCGCTGGGTGATCTTGCCATGCGCAAGCTATTTCCTGCCTTATACCATCTTGATCGCGAAGGCTTGATGCCTGAAAGCACGCGCATTATGGGGCTGGCTCGCCATGAGCATGACGCTGCATCGTTCCGGAAAATGGTTAACGACGCGCTGCAGAAACGGTTGAAAAGCAGCGAGCAGGATAAGCAGAGCCTCGAGCGCTTTCTCGCCCGCCTAGATTATTTAAAACTCGATTTTTCCAGCGTTGAGGGTTACGACGCCATTCGCCAGTGGCGAAAGGGCTCTCCGCGCCCAATGGTGGTCTATCTCTCCGTTGGTGCGCCTATTTATGGCGATATCTGCCGTCACCTGCAGGCCAGTAAAAGCCTGGACGATGAGTCCCGTGTGGTGGTTGAGAAACCCATCGGCTACGACCTGCACTCATCCATTGAAATTAACGACGCCATTGGTCAAGTATTTCCCGAATCGCGGATTTACCGTATTGACCACTATTTAGGTAAAGAGACCGTACAAAACCTGATTGCGCTGCGTTTTGCCAACCCGCTGTTTGGCACTCAGTGGAATCAGAACAACATCTCCCATGTGGAAATTACCGTTGCCGAAAAAGTGGGCATCGAAGGGCGCTGGGGTTATTTCGACCAGGCGGGTCAACTGCGGGACATGGTGCAAAACCACTTGCTGCAGCTGCTGTGCTTAATCGCCATGGATCCACCCTCCAATCTGGATGCCGATGCCATTCGCGATGAGAAGGTTAAAGTGCTTAAAGCGCTCAAGCCGTTTGTGGGCGAAGCGCTTGGCCGTGATGTGGTTCGCGGCCAATATATCGCCGGCACTAGCGATGGCCAGTCGGTGCCGGGTTACCTGGAAGAAGAGGGCGCCAATACCCAGAGCCAGACCGAAACCTTTGTGGCCATGAAAACCGAAGTGTCTAACTGGCGCTGGGCAGGCGTGCCTTTCTACCTGCGCACCGGTAAACGCATGCCGGAGAAGCTCTCGCAGATCGTCATTCACTTCCGTCAGCAGCCTCACTATATCTTCGATCCGGACCAGCGCGGCATCGCCTCTAATAAGTTGATTATTCGCCTGCAGCCGGAAGAGGGTATTGCCCTGCAAGTATTGACCAAAGATAGCGGTTTGGATAAAGGCATGCGTCTGCGCCCGGGGCCGCTGCATTTGGACTTCAACAGCGCATTTCCCAAATCGCGGATACCCGATGCTTACGAACGCCTGCTGCTCGAAGTCATGAAAGGCCAGCAGTACCTGTTCGTGCGTCGCGATGAAATTGAACACGCCTGGCGCTGGTGCGACCAGCTCATTGATGGCTGGAAAAAACGCGACACGCCGCCGCGTCGTTATCCAGCAGGCTCTTGGGGGCCGGTCGCTTCTATTGCCATGATTACTCAGGATGGCCGCAGCTGGTACGAGGATTATTAATATGAGCCAAGCACGCCAACAGTTGGCCGAGCAGCTTGCCGAAGCTGTGTTTCAAGGGCTGCAAGAAGATTTAAACCACCAGGAGCGCGTCCTACTGGTGGTTTCTGGTGGCTCTACGCCAGTGCCCTTTTTTAAGGCACTGGCGGCCAAGCCGCTGCCCTGGGATCGGGTAGATGTAACGCTGGCCGATGAACGTTGGGTAGACGAGCAGAGCAGCGATAGCAACGCCAAGTTGGTGCGTGAGCATCTTCTACAGGGCGAAGCATCGGCGGCCACTTTTATACCGTTAACTTGCAGCGCGGCTACGCCTGAAGAGGGCGTTGATGAAGTTGCCAAGCAAGCGGAATCGCTAGCGTGGCCTGCCAGCGTGGTGATTCTAGGTATGGGCGGTGATGGTCATACGGCGTCACTATTTCCCGATAGTCCTGAACTGACCCTGGCCCTTGCCACCGAGGAGCTGTTAGTGGCGGTAAGAACGCCTAGTCAGCCGCAACCCCGGATCACCTTTTCCGCCGATCGCCTGCATCAGGCGCGGCGGCACATTCTACATATTACAGGCGAAGATAAACGCGCCGTATTGGCCAAGGCACTCAACGGCGACGACGTTCGTCAACTGCCTATTCGTGCCTTTTTAACCTGCCCGTTGGCAATTTACTGGGCGCCTTGAGCGCTAACTGCCTTAGCCAATAATAAGTTGCTTGGAGACTCACTAATGACTATCGACAAACAGTTACCTTCTACGCGCACTGCAGAGCTGGATAGCATCTGCTTGAAAGCCGAGGTGATTCCGGTCATCACTATCGAGCGTTTGGAAGATGCGGTACCACTAGGCCGCGCCCTGGTAGAGGGTGGCTTAACCGTGCTGGAAGTTACCCTGCGTACCGACTGCGCGCTAGAAGCAGTGAAGCGTATGCGTGAAGCGTTGCCCGGTGCCAGCATTGGCGTGGGCACAGTGCTGACGCCTGCCCAGTACCGCCAGGCCGAGCAGGTTGGTGCTGACTTTGTAGTAACACCAGGCGCAACCGAAGCTCTCTATCGTTATGGCGTTGAAAGCCCGGTGCCCATGTTGCCGGGGGTCTCGACGGTTTCTGAGCTAATGACGGGCTGGCAGTACGGCTATCGTCGATTCAAGTTCTTCCCAGCGGAATCCAGCGGTGGAGCCAAAGCGATCAAAGCGTTTGGTGCGCCGATTCCAGAAGCCCGCTTCTGTCCCACCGGCGGCATCACCGTCGACAACGCCGATGACTATCTATCGCTGCCCAATGTGATGTGCGTAGGTGGCTCCTGGTTAACACCCAAAGCAATGGTAGAAGCGGAAGATTGGGATGGTATCCGTGAGCTGGCGCGCCAGTCCGCGGAGCGTTTTCATCACTAGATAGGCCCCCTGCGCTGAGTTAAAAACCAGTGCTAAGTTTAAAAAATAGCTCCAGTTTATTGTTCAATACAACATAGCTGGGGCTTTTTTATACCCTTAAAGCAGTCTTGAAACAGGCTAAAGCTCAATATAAGACCAAAGGCGTATAACGAGCTATATTCAGCTCAACTAAAATGGCGGCAAGATTTGTCTGACATTTCGCTATTCGCGCATACATAAACGTGCGTGCCACTTACAATGATGATGAGGTGAGTCAAAATGCACGCGTTAACCTTGGCGTCCTTCCTGTTTTTTACAGGGCTTGTAGCCTTTATCACTTGGCGGATCACCCGCCGAGATGATCACTCAAGCACCAGCGGCTACTTTCTTGCCGGGCGCACGCTAACCTTCCCGCTGATTGCCGGCTCTCTGCTGATGACCAACCTCTCCACCGAGCAAATGGTAGGGCTCAATGGGGCGGCCTTTTCTGATGGTTTAAGCGTAATGGCCTGGGAAGTGGTTGCGGTTATCGCCCTGGTGGCGTTGGCGCTATTCTTCCTTCCGCGGTTTTTGAAAAGTGGTATTGCCACGCTGCCGCAGCTTCTCGAAATTCGTTTCGATAAAACGACGCAGCTAATCACCAATATCATCTTCTTGATTGCTTACGCGGTGATTCTGCTGCCGATCATTCTCTATTCAGGTGCCATCGGTCTGCAGGGAATGCTCGACCTACAGGGGTTAACCGGCATTGAGTCTTCGACGACGCTGCTTTGGCTAACGGTGTGGATCGTCGGTATTATCGGTTCCGTGTATGCCCTGTTTGGTGGCCTGCGCACGGTTGCCGTTTCCGACACGCTCAACGGTGTTGGCCTCCTGATCGGTGGTTTCGTGATCGTCTATTTCGGCCTGCAGGCCGTGAGTGGCGGCACGGGTATCATGGAAGGCTGGAGCATCCTTAAAGAGGCTGACCCGGATAAGCTTAATTCGATTGGCGGTGCTGAACAGCAGGTGCCGTTCTTTACCCTGTTTACCGGCGTTTTCCTGATAAACCTGTTCTACTGGAGCACCAACCAGCAGATTATTCAGCGTACCTTTGCAGCCAAAAACCTCGCCGAAGGTCAGAAGGGCGTGCTGCTGACCGGTCTCTTCAAGCTGCTGGGGCCGCTGTACCTAGTGCTGCCGGGCATCATTGCTTATCACCTTTATGCCGATCAGGGCGTGCGTGCTGATGAAGCCTACGGTCATTTGGTCTTTAACGTACTGCCGCCGTATCTAACCGGGTTTTTCGCTGCCGTCATGGTAGGCGCGATTTTATCGTCGTTTAACTCCGCACTTAACAGTACCACCACGATTTTCAGCCTGGGCATCTATAAAGGGGTGTTGAACAAAGAGGCTACGGAAGAGCAGGTGGTTAAATCGGGCAAGGTGTTTGGCTGGATCATGGCCATCATTACCATGATTATTGCGCCACTGCTGGCAGGCCAGGAGAGCCTGTTTGGTTACCTGCAGAAGATGAACGCGATCTACTTTATTCCGATTCTTGCCGTCGTGCTGGTCGGACTGCTAACCAAACGTGTTCCGCCGATGGCAGCCAAAATTGCCTTGGTGGGCGGCTGCTTATTGATTGCCGCCGGTTACTTTGTGCCACCGTTTACGCTGTTGCCGCAGATCATGCACGAGTTCCACTTTGTTGCGCTGGTCTTTGTATTGCTGGTGGCGGTGATGCTGATTATCGGCAAGGTGCGCCCAAGGGAAACGGATTGGATTCAGCAGCACAGCGGCGATGTGGATCTAACACCCTGGAAAGGCGCAGTGCCCGCCGGTATCGTTTTGGTCGTGTTAGTCATCGTTATGTATATAAGCTTTGCGGGTTGAATGAAAGCCTTAGTCGCAGATAGTTGAAGCCGTAATAACAAATAGAAAGGCCCCGCTAGCTTATACTAGCGGGGCCTTTCGCATTACTAGAGCGTTATAATTGGTCTCTTCGTCATTCAGTATAGAATTAACTCTGCCAGCCTGATGGTAGCTCTCGTGGGAGGGCGCTTCAGCGCGCGAAGGGTGCCGCAGGCACCCCCTTGGTTTCATTATGCTAGGAGCCCAAATATTCGCGAGCTGAAGCTCCCTCCCACAAAATATAGATAGCTTAGTAGTTTCATCCTGAAACGTGAGGCACAAAAGAGCTAACGAATATTAAATCCACATGAAACGACTGATAACCTATAATTGAGGGCGTTATACGAGGCGCAGCGGGGGCTCGGCGAGCCCTTTGATACCGGTTTCGACCACATACAGCGAGCCCGCTGTTGGCTCTTGGGCCAACTGCTCAGCACTGAATCCCTCTTGCGCCGTGGTGATATACAGCGTTTTTAGATCAGGGCCTGCAAATACCGGGCAGGAGGGTTGGCTGACCGGTAGCTCGACGCGGCCTACTATTTCACCGTTAGGATCCAGGCGAACGACCTGCCCAGCCCCCCACAGCGCTAGCCATAGGCAGCCTTCGCTATCCATCACTGCACCATCGGGGTTGCCTTGGCTGGAGAAAAAGTCCGCCCAAGGCTGCGGCTCGCCTTGCGGCCAGCCGTCGCTATCCAGTTCCCAGCGCATCACTACACCCGTCACGGTATCGGTAAACCACGCGAACTCACCATCTGCGGAGAAGCAGATGGCATTGGGAATCGTTAGGCCTGAACGCAGCCGCGAGAGCTCGCCGCGATGCAGGCGATAAAGGCTTCCAGCGCTTCTTTCAGCGCTTTTACCCATGCTGGAGAGCCACAGGCTGCCATGGCGATCAATGCGGGCGTCATTGCTGCGGGTGATGGGATTATCGGCTTCGAAATCACACCACTTTTCGATACTGCCGCTGCTGGGGTCGAAGCGGCTTAAACGGTCTTCGCCCACCAACAGCAGGCCACCCTCAGCTAGGGGCGCTGCCAGAGACACCCGATGATCAAGCTGATAGTGGCTGCTTTCCCCGGTGGCGGGGGAGAGCCAGTGCAACTGCTTTCCAAGAATGTCGCACCAATAAAGGCGCTGATTTTTGGCGTCCCACTGCGGGCCTTCACCCAAGGTGCAGCGGCAATCGACCGCTAACTCAGCCTGCCACGTTGAAACACTCATATCGGTATTCATTGTTATTGGATCTCCTTATTGTTCTCCTGCCAACCAGGCATCGACGAGGGCTTGAGCCTGTTGACCTACCTGGGAAGCGCTTTGGCCGGGTTTGTATAGCGCGCTGCCCAGGCCTGCACCATCGACACCCGCTGCGCGCCATTCGGCGAAGTTATCGACTCCAGCGCCGCCGACGGCATACAAAAGCGTCCCTGCCGGAAGCACGGCGCGTACTGCTTTCATACCTTCTAATCCTACCTGCACCGCGGGGAAGAGTTTAAGTCCGGTGGCGCCTGCATCCAGCGCATCGAAGGCTTCTGAAGGCGTCACAATGCCCGGCCAACTCGCCATGCCGAGCTTATGCGTTTCTTCAATCACCGCTGGCCGACAGTTGGGAGAAACGATTAAGCGCCCCCCAGCAGCGTGAACTTCACGCACCTGAGCAGGGGTGAGTACCGTGCCTGCACCAATGACCGCGCGCTCGCCAAATGCGTCTACCAAGCGGCGAATGCTCTCCAGCGGGTTGGGTGAGTTAAGCGGTACTTCAATTTGGGTGATACCTGCGGCCAGCACCGCTTCCGCAACATCCACGGCCTCATCAGGCGTTACACCGCGTAAAATACCAATCAGTGGCAGCGACATAGCCAATTTCTCCATGCTTAAATTATTTTAACGCGTGATGGGCGAGGCGCAGGCCTGCTAAGACGGCGGTGTCGCCATCCACATGCTGCGTCTGATAGCCGATCGTATTGAGCGCCAGCGTATAGCGCTGGCTCAGGGCTTGGTTGCCAATCAGCATGATCGGCTCATCTGTGGGGCACTCACGGCAGGCGCCAGCAAGCTCAAGGCCAATGGCGAGTCCGGAGAGTCTGGCCGCCAGTACGGCTCCACGCGTTTCGCCCGCCGGTAGCCGACCATCGAGTAAATCTTGCGCGCGCAGGCCGAACAGTCGGCTACTAAAGGTTTCGGGTGCCGCGTAGATCTCGCTAACTGCCGAAATAAACGCCTCACGGCAAGCGGGGTCTTGAAGCTCATCGTTGCCGATTGAGTGGCGCAAGACCGATTGGTTGGCCAATAACTGGTAAAGCTCGCCGGTTAAGTAGGTCGAAAATCCACTCACAGCACCCGCTTCAAGAGTGGCCCATTTGGCGTGGGTACCCGGCAAACAGGCGAGGCCCGTAAAGTCAGGTGTGTCAGTGACGAGGCCTGCTAACTGGGTCTCTTCGCCACGCATCACATCAAAGTGGGTTGCAGCACTGCGGGTTTGACTTAATCCGGGCAGCAGATAAACACGCAGCTGGTCGCCTGTAAGCGTTGGCGTTACTGCGCCTTGGCTAAGCTGGTCAAGCCGCGTGGGGATCGGCAAATAGGCGGCTTCCAACCAGCCCTGACGGGCGCCTGCCATGCCGCACACCATTACCTTAGTCGTGCCGGTGGCGGGTAGCCAATCGACCACCAGTTGTAGCAGCTCGGCTTCGTACTCATCGGCCTTTAGCGACAGCATGCCCTTGTCGCTACTGGCTTGGGCAATCACTTGGTCGTGTTGATCCAGCCCCCAGGCACGCAGATTGCTAGAGCCCCAGTCAACGGCAATCCAGGTTAATTGGTCTGCAATATCGGGTGTTTCACTCATCACGGTTGATCCCATGTCTTACCACTCCGCAATAGAGCCGTCTTCGTGAGTCCAAACCGGGTTGCGCCAACGGTGGCCCACTTTGGCGCGCTCTTCAACGAATTCTTCGTTGATCTCGACACCAAGGCCTGGGCCCTGGGGAATGGCGCAGAAGCCGTCTTCAATGGCGAGGGCGGATTTATCGACCAAGTAATCAAGGACGTCGTTGCCCTGGTTGTAGTGGATGCCCATGCTCTGCTCTTGGATAAAGGCGTTGTGGCTGACCGCATCGAGCTGTAAAGAGGCGGCCAGGGTTAACGGGCCGAGCGGGCAGTGGGGCGCTAAGGCGACGTCGTAAGCGGAAGCCAGGGCGGCGATTTTGAGGCCTTCGCTAATGCCGCCGCAGTGGGAAATATCCGGTTGAATAATGTCGATCATGCCGTCGGCCAGCAAATCGCGGAACTGGAAACGGGTATGCAGCCGCTCGCCAGTTGCCAATGGGTAGCCTAAACCACCGGCAATATCTTTCAAGCAGGGCAGATGTTCCGGGGCGACCGGCTCTTCCACAAACATGGGGTGAAAGGGTTCCAGCTCGCGCAGCAGCGCTTTGGCCATAGGGCGGTGCACGCGGCCATGAAAGTCGATGCCGATACCGACATCTGGCCCAACGGCGTTGCGGGCTTCTGCCACCCGGGCGACGGCTTCATCGACCTTGCGGTGGGAGTCGACGATTTGCATTTCGGGGGTTCCGTTCATTTTAAAGGCCGTGAAGCCTTTTTCGACCAACGCTTTAGCGCCAGCGCCCACGTCGCTTGGGCGGTCACCACCGGTCCAGGCGTACATGCGCATTTTGTCGCGCACGGCACCGCCCAACAACTGATGAACGGGCACACCCAGATCGCGACCTTTAAGATCCCACAACGCCTGGTCAATACCGGCAATCGCACTCATCAGAATAGGGCCACCACGATAAAAGCCGGCGCGATACATGATGTTCCAAAGATGCTCGATGCGGTGTGGATCCTGGCCGATCAAGTAGTCGGAAAGCTCGTGCACGGCGGCTTCAACGGTGGCGGCGCGGCCTTCAATTACCGGTTCACCCCAGCCGTAGCAGCCTTCGTCGGTTTCGATTTTGAGAAACAGCCAGCGCGGGGGAACTTGCCAGGTCTTGAGTTTGGTAATTTTCATGTTCGGTCATCCTTCTGAATAGGAAATATTCATTGAGTAACTGTTAACTGACGATGCCAAGGTCGATGGCCGTGCGGCTGAGTACTTCTCTCGCGGCGGTTTCTGCGGCGCTGGCATCGCGGCTGCGGATAGCGTCAAGTACCTGGCGGTGGCGCGTAAGACTGTCCTCCAGGGTGTCCGTGTGGTGTTGCGAGCGATGTATCAGTGCCATGATCGAAGGGCGCAATAAATGCCCCATTTGCCGCCAGACTAAATTGTGGCTGGCCCGGTAGGTGGCGTCGTGAAAGGCGACGTCGTACTCGGCATGCTCAGCACGCGCTTCAACGCTGCCTGCACTGCTCTCCATACCGGCAAAGGCACTTTCCAGACGCTCTATGTCTTCAGCCTGGGCTGCCCGTGCAGCGAGCCCTGCGACCACCGGTTCAGCAGAAAAGCGAAAGGCGTAAATGGCCCTTACCAACTGTGGGTCAAGGTTGACCAGGCCAGTCATCCATTCGCTCATCAGTGGGTCGAGTAGATGCCAGTCGCCCATCTCGCGGACCAGCGTGCCTCGGCCCGCGGTTCGCTCTAATAGTCCCGCAGCGGTGAGGCTGGTGAGTGCGTTACGCACTTGGTTACGACTAACGGCAAAGTGTTTGCCGAGATCCAGCTCGCGAGGGAAAACATCGCCGGGCTGCCAATGGCCTGCCAGCAGTGCCTGGGCGAGTAAACGGGCTAACTGTTCAGCGCCACCCTTGTGGGGCGGTAGAGCGTCCAGCGTCATCGGTGATCTCTTGTTTTTTATTGGATTAACCTTAGTCTAGTAAATGTCTGACATTTAAACAAGTCATGCCATGGGCGTCTCTAAAGGACCGATGACGACTTCTCCAATCAAAAAAGCCCACATCTGTTTGCAACAGAAGTGGGCCAATAGTGGTTAGTCAGCCACAGCAGTGCCGTGGTTTCGCATTCAATTTTGAATAGTAAAAAACAACAACTTGAGATTGTCATTACCCCGTCATTTCTCCTCGGTAACGTATTTGAATAACCAACGGAGAGCATCATGCGGAAAAAATTATTACTCACGAGTGTAGCGTGTATCACGGCTTTAGCGTCCTCTGCTCAGGCTGAGACGCTAGGTGGATTGGCGTTTTCTGACACCACGCCCATTACCCAAAACATGAACGCAACGGATGAGTTCACTATCGTGGGTGAAGACGATTTGATGTCCATGGATGCCATCAATGCTGATGGTTCGGTAAGAGCCATCGTTGAAATACCCACGGGCACATCGGCGAAATGGGAAGTCAGTAAAGATGATCCCAAAGCGGTTTATTGGGAATATAAAGACGGTGAACCGCGCGTTGTGAATTACCTGGGCTACCCCGGTAATTATGGTGCTATTCCAGGCACTGCTTTGCCAAAGGAGTTGGGCGGCGATGGTGACCCACTGGATGTGATTGTGCTGGGCCAAGCCGTTCCACGAGGTGAAATTGTCGATGTGAACGTTATTGGTGTTCTGAAAATGCTCGATGATGGAGAGCAAGACGACAAGCTCATTGCCGTTCTCACCCAGGATTCACCTTTTGCGCATATTGAAAGCATGACGCAGCTGGATAACGAGTTCCCAGCTGTAAGTCAGATCATTGATCTGTGGTTTGCCAATTACAAAGGGCCTGACGGTGGTATGGAAGGGCTAGGGTTTGAAGATGCGGAAGCGGCAAGGGCAGTGCTAGAAGCTGCTGCTGAAAACTTCGCAGCCATGCAATAACGACCAAATCCCAGTCATTGGGAGTTGGAGCTCTCAGCTTATCGTTGCTACTGCCTCACTAGCATCGGTGACCGCCCAGGCGGTCACCGAACTGGATCGCCATTAACTATTTCGAAGCGCCTCGATATCCGCATGGGTGGGGAGGGAGGCGTAAGCGCCTGGCCGTGTGACCGCATGGGCACCACATCGGCAGGCGGTATCCACCGCGCGGTGGAGAAAATCAGCATCGTTCTGCCAGTTTTCATCGATGCCGTGGGCCGAGAGCTCTGCCAACAGCCCGCCAATAAAGGCGTCGCCCCCAGCGGTGGTATCTACCGCTTCCACTTTGGGTGGCGCAATGCGCTGGTCAATACCGACGCCTTTGATTACGACATCATTGGGGCCGTCAGTAATCAAAATAACTTTTACCCCTGCCGCTAGCCGCTCTGATAGCCACGATTCTGCAGGATGATCGGCGCGCAAGTAGTCGAGTTCTTCCTGGGAGAGCTTGAGCAGCTCAGCGCCGTCTAGCAGCTGTGTGACTAAGCTGGCATCGGCTTCGCCGCCGGGCCACAGGTTGTGGCGTAGGTTGGCATCCACGCTGACCAGGCAGCCTGCGCGCTTAGCCATAGTGGCCATCGCCAGGGTAACGTCGGCGATCTCTGGGTCGGTCAGGCTGTTACTGCACAAGTGCAGAATGGCAGGGTTCTCGAAGACGCCATGGGGTAAATGCTCAAGGCGATAAAGCAGGTCAGCAGCGGGCGGGCGATAGAAATCAAAAGTGCGTTCGCCTACGTCATCCCGGGAAACGAACGCCAGCGCCGTGCGGGCTTCTTGGGTAAATACCACGCCGCTGATGTCTACACCGTGGCTTTTGAGTTCACGCACTAAAAAATGCCCGAACGTATCGTCGCCCACCATGCCTAAAAATTGGCTAGGAACGCCCAAGCGGGCGCAGGCGACCGCCACGTTAGCGGGAGCACCACCGGCGTAGGGTGTAAAGGTTTCCTGGGTATCGGTCCCCGCCCCTAAACGGCTGGAGAGCATATCAACCAGCGCTTCCCCAAACGCGATAACTGGCGTCATCATTGGCTCCTTAGTGTAATTAACGTAATAGTTGTTTTGTAACGCGTCGTTTTATACAAAATAGCCTTATGCCACGCAGTGGCCGCGGGCGGCTTCCAGCAATTCATACCAGGCTTCCCGGGGTAGCGTGGCAGGGCCTTTGAGCATATCGTTGATTCGCTCAGGTTTAACGCTGCCAACCACCGGTACTGGCGAGTTGGGAAGACTACGCAGCCATGCCAGCGCTAAAGCGCTGGGGGAGCTATCAAGCTCTGTCGCCCACTTCGCCAAACATTCGCCAACGGCGCCTTGCATCAGTTGCCCGCCTGCCAGGGGCGACCACGCCATGGGCGCGTGGCCATCGGCACATAGATCATCAAAGTCGCCGTCAAACAGCGGCGTCGTGTGGGCAATCGAGAGCTCGACCTGGTTGGCTGACAAGCGGTGATGCATGGCGCCCTGCAAGCGCCGCCACTGGCTGGGCAGGTGATTGGAAACCCCCGCCGCGCCAATTTTGCCTGCTTCAATGGCATCGTCCAGCGCACGGCCGGTCGCTTCCGCGTCCATCAACAGATCGGGACGGTGAATCAGGAAATGATCGAGGCGTTCGACATTCAAGCGCACAAGTGAGACATCAATGGCGCTAGTAAGATAAGCAGGGCTGGCGTTGTAGTGCTTTACCTTACCCGAACCGGGGGCGGGGTTGTCGTTTGCGATGCTCGCTTTGGTGACAACCTTGACCCGCTGAGCCAGGGCAGGGCGCGCCCGTAGAGCGGCGCCAAAAAGCGTCTCTCCTTGGCCGCTGCCGTAAATGTCCGCATGGTCAAACCAGTTCAGGCCCTGTTCCAGGCGCGCTTCGATCCAGTCTGCTAATCGCTCCGGTTCGTGCATAGCGGATGTTTCGTGCAGGCGCATCATGCCGAGCAGAAACGGCACATCAAAGGTGGCAGCGGGCATAGCAGATTCCATATTGATGTTGTTAGAAATGTGTTTAATAAATGTTGCTAGAAATTGTGATCAGAAAACTTCTTCGTTATGCAGTGCTTCGGCGGCACCTAGCAGGCCCGTCCAGGGGGCAGTCACCACCCACACGGGGATGTCAGCGTTATAGGTGCCCATACGGCCTTTGTTGACAAAGGCCTCGCGCAGTTCGCTTTTCGGCAGCCACTCCAGCAAGCGGGGAAGAATGCCGCCACATAGATAAACCCCACCCCTTGCGCCCATGGTCAGGGTGGCATCGCCACATACATCGCCAAGTATTTTGAGAAAGCGCAGCAGGGCAGTAGTGGCGAGGCTATCGCCTTCATTAGCCGCTGTGGTCACCTCCGCTGGGCTGGTAAAGCGCGGCTCCATTCCCTCAAGGGTGCAGTAGGCTTGGTACAGCTCCAATAAACCCTGGCCGCACAAGATGCGCTCTACGCTCACCCGTTTGTGACGCTGCAGAAATACATCCAACAGTGCCCGCTCGGTACTGTCCGTGGGGGCAAAGGTGACATGACCGCCTTCGGTGGGCAGCGGAATCCAGGCGTGTTGCCCAGGAAAGACCCCGGCAACGCCAAGCCCGGTGCCTGGGCCGATGATTAAGCGTGTGGAGTGCGCCTGGGTGTGACCCGGCTGAACCTCGACCAAATCACTGGATGCCACATGGGGGACGCCCAGCGCCTGGGCGGTAAAATCGTTGATGACCTTGAATAGCGATAGATTCAACTGTTGCTGAACGTCGCTTTTCAAAAAATCCCAGTGGTTATTGGTCATTTTGACACGCTCAGCGTGAACGGGGCAGGCAAAAGCTAAACACGCCTCTTGAGGCGCGTTGTCCCCGGTGGCGCCCACGCGGTGCAGGTAGTCTCGAACCGCTTCTATAACGCCGGGGTAGTCGGCGCAGGGTAGGTTCAAAATATCGTGGGGGGTTACTTCACCGGGAGAAACCAACGCCAAGCGTGCGTTGGTTCCCCCGATGTCGCCGATAAGTGCCGGTCGCATCAGGCATCCTCTTGTGAGATTTGCCCCTGCTGGCGGGCGAGATCATCGGCTTCAAACCCGCCAAACACGCCAGCGCCTTCTTCGCCACGCATGGCCAGATGGCGGAAGCCGCCAAATAGCTCGCGACCCAAGCCCACATGGTAGTGATCCAGGTTGCCGATGGCCAGTTGCCGCTCAGCCCAGGTGGCGGGATCGACTTTGGCTTCCAGCGTACCGGCATTGGCATCCAAGCGCACAATATCGCCATCGCGCAGTTTGGCCAACGGGCCGCCATCCAGGGCTTCAGGGCTCATGTGAATGGAAGCGGGCACTTTGCCGGAAGCACCCGACATCCGCCCATCGGTGACCAGTGCTACCTTAAAGCCTCGGTCTTGTAGCACGCCCAGGAACGGCGTTAGTTTGTGTAGTTCCGGCATGCCGTTAGCTTTGGGCCCCTGGAAACGTACTACCACGATGACATCGCGGTCTAAATCGCCAGACTCAAAAGCCGCTTTCATTTCATTTTGATCTTCGAAGATTTTTACTGGCGCTTCAACAATGCGATGCTCTTCGGCGACGGCGGAGATTTTAATCACACCGCGTCCAAGGTTGCCTTTCATCACCGTTAAACCACCCGTTGCCGCGAAGGGCTTAGCGACAGGGCGAAGAACATCTTCATCAAGACTTTTTTCGGGGCCTTCGTGCCAGACGACTTTGCCATCTTCCAGGAACGGCTCCTGGGTGTAGGCGGTTAGGTCAGTGCCAAATACGGTGGGGATATCGCCGTGAATCAAGCCTGCGCCCAACAACTCCCGGAACAGGTAGCTCATGCCGCCCGCCGCTTGGAAGTGGTTGATATCCGCCTGGCCGTTGGGGTAAACCTGCATCAGGCTGGGAGTAACCGCCGAAAGGTCGGTGAAGTCATCCCAGTTCAGGGTAATGCCCGCAGCGGCGGCCATGGCGATCAGGTGCATCGTGTGGTTGGTTGAACCACCGGAAGCCAGCAAGCCCACCACGGCGTTAACAATCGCGCGCTCATCAATCTGTTTGTAGAACGGACGGTAGTCGCCACCGGGTTCGGTGTTACGGATGGCCTGCTCGGTGGCATAGCGCGTCAATGCTTCGCGCATCTCGGTGCCAGGGTTTACAAACGAGGTGCCGGGCAGGTGTAGGCCCATCACCTCCATCATTAGTTGGTTGGAGTTGGCGGTGCCGTAAAAGGTGCAGGTGCCGGGGCTGTGGTAAGAGTCAGACTCAGCTTCAAGCAGCTCGGCGCGGCCTACTTTGCCTTCCGCGTAGAGTTGGCGGATGCGCGCCTTCTCTTTATTAGGCAAGCCGCTGGGCATAGGGCCCGCGGGGACAAACATGGCGGGCAGATGGCCAAAGCGCGCGGCAGCGATGAATAGGCCTGGAATAATCTTGTCGCATACGCCCAGGTAAAGGGCAGCATCAAACATATTGTGCGAGAGGCCAACGGCCGCAGACATGGCGATCACATCGCGGGAAAACAGCGATAGCTCCATCCCCGGCTGGCCTTGGGTCACACCGTCGCACATGGCGGGAACACCACCGGCAAACTGGGCGGTGGAGCCCATGGCACTGGCGGCTGCTTTAATCGTTTCAGGAAACGTTTCAAACGGCTGGTGCGCCGAGAGCATATCGTTGTAAGACGAGATAATGCCCAGGTTGGCGCTGTTCATCAGCTTGAGTTCGTTCTTATCACGCGGGTTACAGGCCGCAAAACCGTGGGCCAGATTGCCACAGCTTAGCTCAGCACGGTGCACGCCACGTTTGTGCTGGTCAGCCATGCGCCGCTCGTAGAGGGCGCGACGCTCAGCAGAACGCTCACGAATGCGCTGGGTAACCTCAGCAACGGTGGGGTTTAAAGTGGCGGGTGTTGAGCTCGGCATAGGGACCTCTGCATGATAGAGACGGTGAGTGAAGCTTGTAGTTATTTTACATTTTTTGGCGTCGATATAAGAGACTTTACGGCAATAAAAACCACATTTGTAGTTTTAT
Organism: Halomonas sp. FeN2; assembly: GCF_020595105.1. NCBI lineage: Bacteria > Pseudomonadati > Pseudomonadota > Gammaproteobacteria > Oceanospirillales > Halomonadaceae > Halomonas > Halomonas sp. FeN2. The sequence goes on along the minus strand of NZ_CP074200.1, from coordinate 498,215 downwards.
TACTCGAATATAAGGTGGCAAGTACGCCACTCGAAATATCTAAATGAAGCCTTAACATCCTGACAGGGTGGAAGACCCGCTAATGAAATAGCAAGTATAGCACTCAGGCTTTTGCTACCATTTTGCGCTTTGCCTTTGAATGTTTGATGACCCCTAGTGGGCTGGAGCCTGCATGCACGCCATTGTTGACCACATTCAGTCAGTTGATCTCAATGCCGGTGAGGAGGCGCGTCGCTACTTGGATACACTGACCAAGCCGCCAGGTAGTTTGGGTGCCTTGGAAGAGCTGGCTATTCAACTGAGCGCCATCACCGGTGAGCTCAAGCCCAGCGTAACGCCGCCTGCGGTGGTTGTGTTTGCCGCCGATCACGGGGTCGCTGCTGAAGGCGTGTCAGCCTTTCCCCAAGCAGTGACCGCCCAGATGGTAGCCAACTTTGCCAACGGTGGGGCGGCAATTAATGTCTTTGCCCGTCAGATAGGTGCTCAGGTCGAGATTGTGGATGTGGGCGTTGCTTCGCCTTTAACACTGCCTGGGGTGACCTCGGCCAGAGTGCGCCAAGGCACCGCCAATATGGTGGTAGAGGACGCGATGCAATTTGATCAAGGCATCGCCGCGATTGATGTGGGTGTTGCGGCCGTTAACAGAGCAAAAAGGGCAGGTGCAAAGTGCCTTATTGTTGGCGAAATGGGCATTGCCAATACCACCGCCAGCAGTGCAATGCTGGCAGTGCTGACGGGTGAGTCAGTGGCAAGCGTGGTGGGCGCAGGAACCGGGATTAACCCACAGCAGCAGGCGCACAAAGTGGCGGTGATTGAACGCGCTATTGCTGCGCGCAGCGCTAACGCTCAGGCGCCTTTAGAGGTGCTGGGCAAGTTGGGTGGCCTCGAAATAGCCGCTATGACCGGCGCTTATCTGGCCGCAGCGGCCCAGCGGTTACCGGCCATTGTGGATGGCTTTATTGCCACCGTCGCCGCGCTAACCGCCTGCCGAATCTGTCCCGCCGTGCGTGGCTATCTGATTTTTGGCCATCGCTCCCAGGAGCCAGGTCACGATGTGGCATTAAAAGCGCTGGAGGCCAAGCCGCTGCTCGATATGGGCATGCGGCTAGGCGAAGGCAGTGGTGCTGCGCTGGCGTATCCATTGCTGCAAACGGCGACAGCGATGGTGGCGGAAATGGCTACCTTTACCGATGCCGGTGTTAGCGATAAGGCATCATCATGATCCCAGGCGCCACTTTTGGCGGCATTGTGCTGATCATCTTCGCGATCGCCATTGATTTAGTGGTTGGCGATCCTCGCTCGCTGCCACATCCGGTGGTGCTGATGGGGCGCTTTATCAGCGCTTTTGAGCGGCTGTGGAATCGTGGCACCGCGCAGCAACGCAGAGTTAGTGGCTTTCTGCTAACCACTATTGTCGTCGGCGGCGTATGGGCTATTAGCTGGCTAGCGCTGGCACTGCTGGAGCGCTTGCACCCTGGGTTAGCGCTGATCGCCGAGCTTTGGCTGCTCTCTACTGCGCTGGCGATCAAAGGCCTGGGCGATGCGGCCCGCGCCGTGATCCAACCGCTTACTCAAGGCGATTTGCCTGCCGCCCGTAAGGCGCTGGGGATGATTGTCGGCCGCGATACGCAAAATCTAGACGAAGCGGAGATTACCCGGGGCACGGTGGAAACCGTGGCGGAAAACACCGTGGACGGTATTACTGCGCCGCTATTTTTTGCGCTTATCGGCGGAGCGCCGCTAGCGCTGGCTTACAAGGCAGTCAATACTCTTGATTCGATGGTAGGCTACAAAAACCAGCGCTATGCCGATTTTGGCTTTGCCTCCGCCAAGTTGGACGATTTAGCCAACTGGGTACCGGCACGCTTAACCGCGCTGTGTCTATGGCTCGCAGGCTTGCTATTAAGTCTTGCCGGTGTTGTACGATTGCGCTGGCAAGGCGCACTGTGGGGCACCTTCCGTGATGCACCGCGCCACCCCAGCCCCAATGCAGGCTGGCCGGAGGCCATGGTGGCAAGGCTACTGGGTGTTCAACTGGGCGGCACCAATGTCTATCAAGGTGTGGTGTCTCACCGCGCGACCCTAGGCGAGCCGTTTGAAGTGCTAAGGGTCAGCCATATCACTTCCACGTTGCGCTTAATGCATGGCGCCTGGCTGCTGTTTATGTTGCTGTCAGTTGTGGTGATAGCGGGCATGTCATTCATTTTTAAGGGGCTACTATGAGTCAATTTATGTCGCCCAGCTCTCCATGGCCCGCGCACGGCGGCCAAGCAGAGGCGCTACTAGCGCACTTCGGCTTGCCCGCCGATCACCGCCTGGAAGATTTCAGCGCCAACCTTAACCCCTTGGGGCCTCCGGCCTGGGTTAGCGATTGGCTGGCTAAGCAACTGGCAGGTCTTGAACGCTACCCCGCGCCGGACTACGCCGCTGCACGTCAGGCCATCGCCACCCATCACCAGCTTCAGCCCGAACACGTACTGCTCACCAACGGCGGTGCGGAGGCAATTTTCCTCGCCGCCGCACTGCATGCGGGTAAGCGAGCGGCGGTTATTACCCCAAGCTTTGGCGAGTATGCCCGCGCTTGCCGCGCCCATGGGCTTTCAATCAGTGAGATCGCGCTGCCCGCGCCGCACTTTACGCTGGACGTAGACGCGCTAATGGCTGGGCTTAACGATATCGATGTGCTGTTTCTATGCCGCCCCAATAATCCGACCGCTACGCTTATCGATATCTCAGCAATCGAAGACCTGATGAATTACACCGCTGCGATTGGTTGCCGCGTTGTGGTCGATGAAGCCTTTATCGATATGGTGGGTGAGACGCTGGGCGAGACGTCACAAGCGTCGTCGTTGGCACCACTGCTGGTGCGCTACCCGCATCTGATGCTGCTCCACTCAATGACCAAATTTTATACCCTGCCGGGTCTCCGGTTGGGCTATCTGCTGGCGGATGCGGCCACGGTTCAAGCGGCACAGGCTCACCAGCCACCTTGGAGTGTCAATCACCTCGCGGCTGAACTGGTGGCACCATTGCTGGCAGATGATGCCTTTGCCCGGCGCACCCAGCGGTGGTTGGCCAGCGAGCGCTCGCGCATGGCTCAAGCGCTTGCTCAATTAGGGCTGGAAGTCGTACCCAGTCAGGCGTGTTTTTTTCTTATCCGGCCCAGTGCCGCGCAGACAATCACCAGCGATGCGTTATTTGAACAGCTGCTACGTCGGGGTATTTTAGTGCGTCATACCCATAATTTTGCCGGGCTCAATGGTGATTGGCTGCGGGTAGCGCTGCGCGATACCGCTGCTAATCGACGGCTGATAAGCGTGTTGAAACATGTTTTGGAAAATGTTTTGAAAAAAGGAACGGCATGATTGTCTTCGTTAGCGGCGGGGCGCGTTCCGGCAAAAGTGATATCGCCGAGCAATGGGTGGTAGACGCCGCGGCTAGCTCACCCTGTTATTACCTGGCCACTGCTGAGGTGTACGACGAAGAGATGGCTGAGCGGGTGGCTCGACACCAGCAGACTAGAAACGGCCAGAGTGAAACCGTTCAATGGATCACCATAGAAGCACCGCTGGCAATAGATCAGGCACTCGTCGAGGTGCCTGATGGCAGCGCGGTGCTGCTGGACTGCGTAACCCTCTGGGCCAGCCAAGTCCTGTACGCCAGCAGGCTATGCGAAGAAGAGGGCTTAGCGTTGCTGGCTAACGCACTGGCTGAGGCCCGCGCGCGCAGCCTTTATCTAGTGATTGTCTCCAATGATATTAACGAAGCGTTGCCGCCTACGGATGCTGAAACCTGGCGCTATCTGGCGTTTCTTCAGCGGGCTCACTGCTGGATAGCGGCAGAGGCCGATTCTGTACTCGAAGTGGTCGCAGGCTGTGCCATTAAGCGGAAGCATCAGGACTGGAAGCATGAGAAGGAGGTAAACGTTTGAAAAATGCCTTGTTCGGTGTGCTGCTGGCGCTGCAGTTTCTGACCCGAGTCCCGATTCCAATAGCCGTTCCCTGGACGCCCGATACCCGGCGCTGGGCAGTGCGCGCCTATCCATTAGTGGGGTTGATGATAGGGAGCGTACTGGCGTTAACAGCGTTTGCTATGCACAGCGTTCCCACGCCGATCACCGCGCTGGCGATATTAAGCGTGTGGGTGGCGCTCTCGGGTGGGCTGCATTTGGATGGCGTCATGGACATCGCCGATGCGCTGGGCAGCAATCAGCCGCTGGCGCGCCGCTGGGAGATTATGAAAGACCCGCAAATTGGCAGCTTTGGAATGCTAGCGCTACTGTTTTTGCTCGCCTGGAAGGGCGTTCTGCTATGGGCATTGCTGGCCTATCAGGCTCCCTTGTGGTGGCTGTTGATGCTGCCTGCGCTAGGGCGCTGGGCTGGCGTTGCGTTACTGGTGCTAACACCCTGCGCCCAGCAGAAGGGCTTGGCGTGGAGCTGGCAGCAATCGCTTAGCGGTCAGGATGTGGCGCTAGCGTTGGTGCCGATCATGCTGATAGCCCTGTTAGCGCCCGCGATAGTGTTGATGATGCTTACGGTTACTGTTTTCGTGTTACTAATCCGCTGGCTAATGTTGCGACTGTTTAACGGCATTAACGGCGATATGGTAGGCGCCACCATCGAAGGAGGAGAGCTTTGGCTACTGATCTTACTGTGGAGCTGGTGGCAGTTCGCCACGGTATCACCGCTTGGAATTTAGAGCGCCGTTATCAAGGCCAGCAGGATATTCCGCTGCTGTTTCCTGATGCTGAAGCAGGGTTGCTGGAACTGCGCGACGCGTTGGTGGATGAGCGGTTCGATGCCATCTACTCAAGCGATCTTAACCGCTGCCAGCAAACCCTTGCGTGGGCAGAAGTAGCCAAGGCCAACGTGCCACTATCGCTTGAACCGCGCCTGCGCGAGCTCGATTTTGGCGAGTACGAAGGCAAAGTTTACGATGAGCTGAAAGAGTTACCCCATTACCGTGCCTGGATTGATAGCGTGGGCGAGCTGCAAATTCCCGGCGGAGAATCGGCGGCCCAATTGCGAGAGCGTTTAGACGCTTGGTTGCATGACCTAGCGGTTAATGCCCGCGCTGATGGACACAAAAAAGTATTGGCCGTCACCCATGGCGGCGTGATTCGAGAACTACGCCGTCGCTTTGAAACGATTCACTTCTGGGACGGTACCGTGCTTCAGGCCCAAGGCAGGCGCTGGCAGCTTATTTATCAGCAAGACGAACATGGAAAAGGGGAATGGCAATGCAGCTCTTCATCGGCGGTGCCTGCGCTGGCAAACGCGAAGCCGTAGCCGCACGCTTTCCCACTGCGAAATGGAGGCGTCTGGATACTGATAAGCCCTTCAGCGATAGCCAGCAAACGCTAATAGCCGATAAGCCGCTTGTTATCACAGGTGTGCTTGAGTGGCTTGGGGCTTCCCTCGAACGTGAGGATAACGATACCCTGCGCCAGCAGTGGCAGAGCGATATGGCAGCACTCTGCCAGCGCGCCGAAGAGCTAAATGCACCGTTAATCATCATTGCCAACGAAGTTGGCCGTGGGATTGTGCCCATGCAGCCCGAACAGCGCCGCTTACGTGACCTCAATGGCTGGTTCGTTCAGGATGCCACTGCCCAGGCTGAGCAGGTGTGGTATGTGCGGCATGGTTTGGTGATGGCGGTTAAGTAGCTGACTGAGTTCGATGCCCCAGCCATTTGATGATTTTCATTGGCTTTGTAAGCCATTGCTTAAAATTTTGTAAGCGATCTCTTACGCGTGTAAGAGATCGCTGTGACTTGCCCAGGATTTATCCTTTAAAGGTTGTGTTTAACTTTTGATTCGCTATCTTAGTCAATTCTCATGAGCAGTGAATGATCCACGGAGCGACTGTCACTGGTAACGAAAAATTCTATCGAACTATCATGGGATATTGATTCGCTAGAAGCGCGCTACCAAATAGCCAGCTACGACAAGAGTATGTTCGCGAGAGAAGAACTTATTGGCTTGAACATGTCGATGCACTGAGGTGAAGAAGCCCATATTGATTGGCTGAAGATGCTCACGACTCCGTTACTAAGGCCATGAACGAACATTGGATGCGCGACAATAACTTGCCTCTCATCCTCAAAGTAGTCATCACAGTAGCGAGTTATAGCGCGGTCACCAGGTAACTAAAAGCCTTAAAGCTTGCGTCTTATTTTAAGCTGTAGAGTGCTGAATATAGACGATGCAGGCAGTCCACACTACGTCGATTAACCACTAGTCGGCACATAAGGAATTGATAAATGTCGATGCATGAATTTGAAGATCTGGTTGAAATGTCGGTCAACTGTCTTGACCAAGCTGGTGAGCACGGCAGTTTCGAGCAGCGCTCTTTATTCTGGAATCTCTATCAATTTCAAGAAAGTTGGGATACTGGTTTTACTCACTTGAGGGTTATCGATACCCTTCTGAAGCATAGGTTTGTATATCAATTTAACATTGAACAGCATCCTGAATATTCAGCTCATAAAGCATTTTTTGATAGTATTCAAGATTTTACCTTTGTAAATCTTCATCCAGAAGAAAAGTGGCATAGTCAGACAAACCCGGCCGCAGGGTATGTTAAACCACCCCATTTATTTTGTGATGCCGGCTCGCTGCTCTGGCAACGATTTGTCGATTTAGGCGTGCTTACGGGTAACGAGGCACTGCCGCCAGCAGCGATAGATATTGTAGACATGGTAAAAGAAGTGATGATTGCTGCCGCAGCCCAAAATGACCGTGAGTTGATCAGTATTTGGTACACGGCGTTAGGCGTGCATCTCTGGTCGACTTGCTCTGAAGAAGAGCAGGAAGACGTTAAGAAAAAACCATCCCTCGAGGTAATTAGAGCGATTGTGCAGGAAAAGAAAGCGTTAGAGATCGATCCTGGCTATGGCTTTTTGGTGCAGCCTACACCTGATTTAATCGAAGAAGATCCTTTCTTGTCCGAGTGGTTTCAAATAAGTGAAGAGTGAATGATTATTATCATTTGAACGAGGCATAGCGTTTAAATATGGACTTAACCACCTGGTTTAAACGCCTCTGTAGGGAAAATGATCTGTTAGTCGGCGAATTGGAGCTGTTATTCCTCGGCGTGGATTCCCTCACGCTCAGGCATGCGATAGGCGCGACATTGATCTATACGGTTTTCGCTCTAATCTCATTATGGGTCGACAGACGCGCTTTAATGCTGTCAGCGATGAGCGGGTTTGTATTCACTTATAATCAGGTGTTAGCCGAGTACGGCGTGATAAGTCTAGGTTTTGCAATTACTGGATTGTTAGTGGGTGTTGGCTTGCTTGTGCTTTCGGTGTACTGGCCACGTTGCCGAATAACGGCGTTGAAATTATTGCCTGCACGTCTACATAGGTGGGTGGTCGCTCAAAAAGCTGACTGTTTCTAAAGCCCCTAGGTAGGGTAGGGCATCAAGCACCTGATGCATGACACCTTCGATAAAGCTGTCATCCAGCCTCAGTTTTCTTAGGTGAATGCTCAGGAGCACTAGAAACCGCAGGTGCTGCACTTATTAGTTGAATTCAGGATCAGAGAGATTGTGCTGGAAATGAAAGCGTTAGAGACCGATCCCGGCTATGGCTTTTTTATGCAGTCGATATCTGACTTGATAGCAGAAAAACTCTTTTTATCTTTTTGGTTTCAGATAGGTGAAGAGTAGGTGATTTATACCACTTGATTGGCGTTTAAAATTGAAAAATCTTCGTAGAGACGATGACGTTTTAGTCGGTGAATTCAAACTGCTAATCAGCATAAATAAGGGCGGGGGAGTTAATAGCATGCAAAGAAAATGGATGGTTACACTAGTCAGTGCACTGCTGGTCACTGGCTGTGTAGAAGGTAAGGAAGCTGAGCGGGAACCAAGCAGTGTGAAAGAGCAGTTTGATCGGCTGGAAGCTATTAACGACGACCGTAAAGCTGTATTAGATGGTCTTGAAGACAAGGCGCTGGCGCAACTATTGTGGCAAGAGCAGCATTCAAATTACTTCGATATGTTGAATCTTATTCCTTTCCATATGGTTCCCGATCAATTTCAGTACACTCAGCCATGGTTGTTGCGGCTGGAGGACTATGCAGACCTCGCTGATTTGACGGACACTTATGTGCAAAGCTTGCTGGCTTTCAGTAGCTATGACCACCCCCAATGCATGGGGTATTCGGATCACCATGGTTTGAAATTGAGTCAGGGATTTGAATTTCCATTTCGTCATTATCTGGACTTTCCGCAGATGGCATTTGAGGACGGCCGCACGTTAGAACTTCCAGAGGTTACGAACCAGCAGCGGGAAACCGCCGACGTCGTGTACACCGGTGAGAGTTTTTGTTTCAAGGCGCCTTTTACTGCCGATGATCCGCAGCCACTCACAGTGAGCGGCGAATTTCATGCGGACTTGCCAACCGCTCTGCTTGAGTTTGAGTTTACTGCTGATGATGTTGGTAAAACAGCCGAGCAAGGGGGCTATTTAGTGACCCTGTTGGAGTTCGCGAATGGGCGCTATGAGATTGAGGTGGATGCCGAGGAAGGCACACCGATGAACTTTGGTAATAGGGATATCCTTGCCGAAGCTGTTGATGCCCATGGCCAGTATCTTGCCTGGCGTGCAACTGAGCGAGCACCGACTAACCGCGCTCAACGTATTCACGAGCTATTGGACGACCTCTACCAGCGGGCAGAACAGGGGACTTTAGACGAAGCCGTGGCGCGTAGCGAACTTGAAACGATGCGCGATACCCTGCGTGAGGAGCAGGGCCGTAAGTTATTTTTGGGCCGGGCGTTCAGTGGCATTGTCGACAAAGCACGCGTCACCCTGATGGTCTATACCGAAGAGAGTGAATCGGTAAGCCATGAACTGGAGTTGCCAGTGCACAATTTTCCGCATCCGTTGACGGTTGATGACGGCAATCTGGACGCTTTACCTGAAATTCCGCCCACGGCGCCAGTGTATAGTACCCGTGAGGAACACAAACTACCTACTGTTGAGCTGGATGATGCGCTGATGCAAGAGCGGATCAAAACGATCCAGTGGCATGAAGAGGGTGAGGGCTTAGACCCAAATAGGGAACACTCAGGCCAGATCGGCTGGTTTTACCCACCGGTGCAAAGCGATCTTTTTTTGAAAAAAGAGGAGCGCGCAGGCGCTTTGCATGTGATGGGTACATTTGAATTTTATGATTCGCAGGGTGATAGAGTTGAAGCGCGCGAGCCGAACGAGAACGAAAGTGAGGTGGTTGCCTTTGAATACAAGGAAGGTGACAGAGGGTTGGGCGCTGTGTACCCGCGAAGGTTCGGGCGGCTGGATTATAGTCCTGAGCGATTCACCGAGACTCCAGTGCGCGTCAAAGGCACGCTACCGATGCTAGTCGCGCCGAATCTGATTAAGGACAGCTTTGCCAAAGACGAGCTTCCAGCAGGTATGACGCTGAACGGAAATCAGTTAGTTATCGATTATGCTGTGTTTGAACCACGTGAAGTTGCAGAGGTGCGTGACGAACATACTGAGCGCAGAAACCAGGTGTTCGTGAAGGACGGCCAGGGGTACTTGGCAGAAATAATGCAAGACACCTATTTCAATAACCAGCCGCGGCGAACGCCAGTGGATGTTTACTATTTTCATGGTCAGCCGGAAACCGTTGAGATTTGGTACAAGGGGTCGACCACGGTTGTTGACTATGAATTCGATTTTGAATTAGTAAGCGATGGCATACAAGCTCATTAAGCAATATGAAAAACAGAAAAATATCTAAATCGCTGATTTTGAAAAGTAAAATATTCCTTTTTACATGGGTGCCCAGAGGCTGACTGAGGGATTTTGCTTTGCCAATATGGAGTAAGTGAGTGAGACCCGAATTGAGAGAAAAAATTGCTGCCGTCTGTGCCCATAAAATAAACACTAAGGGGGAGGCGGTAGGGCTTTCTTTCTATGCTTTCTTTGCAAATAAAAATGATGATCCAGAGCTTCTTATGGAAGTGGCGACATGGTGGAGAGGAACCCACAAGCTGGATCACTTTGAAAAAGCGCTAAAAATAAAACAGATGATTGAAGCTGGGTGCTAATTTCAAATGAGCGAATGGCTTGGCGTCTATCTGAGTTTAACGGGATACCCGCATCAAGGAGGGTACCCTTGAGAATTGACCACCCTCCAACAAGTTGCTAGCTTACGCCCACTCTCAGGTGCTGGCGGTGGATTAAAGCCGCTAGTGAAACGGGAAGTTGGTGAACGCTTTGCGTGATTCCAACGCTGCCCCCGCAACGGTGATCGAGATAAGAACGGCTAAGACGCCACTGTGCTCAAGCACGGGAAGGTGGTCGTTCGGAAAGAATGAAGACGTCTTTCGCTCGTCAGCCCGGAGACCGGCCCGAGAGTAATGGTTCAACCTGAACCGATATATGCCGAGGCGCGGTGGGCGCTCTCAGGGCGATTAACGGTGGCGCGATGCGATCATGCCGTGCGACCGAGACTCCCTTGTTTGATCCTCCGTTCGGTCAAAAAAACTGCGCTGTGCGGGTGAGCCCAGCGTGCAAGGGATCCTCCATGAACCTCCGTTTCCACATTACCGCCAAACGGGCGGCGTTTAGTATGGCTGCTTTACCGTTAGCCTTTCACATCCAAGCCGAGGCGCAATACGCCGAAACAACGACCGATTTAGCTATGCTCGATCCTGTGGTCGTGACCGCTGCGTTAGCGCCCCGCACCGCCAACGAAAGCCTCTCTTCCGTTAGCGTGCTGGATGAAGCGACTTTCCGCCGCCAAGACCCCATCAGCCTGACCGATCTTCTGCGCGGCCAGCCGGGGGTTGATGTCACGAGTAATGGCAGCTTTGGCAAAAACAGCAGCGTTTATCTACGCGGGGCGCCCAGCGATGCCTCCGTGCTCATGATTGATGGTATTCGGCTGCGATCCGCTACGGCGGGCGGTGCTGCATTTCAGTATTTAGATCCGCGTATGTTTGACCGTGCTGAGATTGTGCGCGGCCCCCGCGGTAGCCTTTATGGTGCGGATGCCGTCGGCGGCGTGATACAGCTTTTTACCCCTGATGGTGACGAAGAGGGGCCGCAACCGAGAATTTCAGTCGGCGGTGGTTCATTCAATACCCAGCGGTTAAGCGCAGGCGTTTCAGGGCGCGAGGGGGGCACGCGTTACAGCTTTGCCGCTAGCCATTTCAATACCGATGGCCAGCCCATTCGTCGGGGTGGTGAAGACAAAGGCTACGACAATACCTCGGCGCTAGCCCGTGTTGCGCATACCTTTGAGAGTGGCGCTGAAGTCGGCGTGTTGGCAATGCGCGCACGTGGTAACAACGAATATGACGGTGGAGAGAATGACTTCGTCCAGCAGGTGGCAGGCGTCTACGCTGAGTTGCCGGTAACTGATACCTGGCAGAGTCGACTGACCCTTAGCGAAGCCCGCGATGAGTTGGACACAATCGATAATTTCGGCGCCTCCGTTATTGATACCCGCACACAAACCGCCCGTTGGCAGAACAACATTCAGTTTGGCGCTCATGAGTTGATCGCAGGCGCTGAAATTAGCGAAGACCGCGTTTCAAGCACCAACGATTTTGACGTTACCAGCCGTGATAACAAAGCAGTGTTTACCCAAGGGTTACTCGACTTTTCGCCGTTCGCCCTTCAAGCAAGCCTGCGTTACGACGATAACGAAGCCTATGGCGATGAAGTTACCGGTAGCCTGGCGATAGGTTACGATTTGGATAGCTACCACACTCTTCGTGCCAGTGTGGGCACCGCATTTAAAGCACCGAGCTTTAATGACCTTTATTGGCCGGATTCGGGTAACCCTAATCTCAATCCAGAAAAGTCTGAAACCGTCGAGGTGGGCGTTCGAGGCCAATACAACCAGTGGTTCTGGGATCTAGCTGCCTTCCAAAACGACTACGACGATATGATTGCCTGGGCGCCAACGTCGAGTGGCTTATGGGCGCCGCAAAATGTTAACAGCGCGCGTATACGCGGCGCCGAGCTGTCAAGCGGCGTCGAGGTCAACGACTGGACACTCCAAGCTGCCTTCACCTACCTGGATCCGGAAGACCGGGCAACCGGCAATCGATTGGCGCGCCGGGCCACCCAGAGTGTGCGTTTGGATGCAGATCGGGAGCTTGGCGATTGGTCGTTGGGGGGTTCCCTAGTCGCGCAGAGTTACCGTTACGATAACACCACCAATACCCAGCGTTTAGGAGGCTATGGGCTGGTTAACCTGCGCGCAGGCTGGCGGTTTGCGCCACTCTGGAGCGCTCGTGTTACGCTAGAAAATGCCTTTGATAAAGAGTATTCAACCACCCGTGATTACATCAACGCTGGCCGAGCAGGGTTCCTGAGTGTTCACTTTGGTCAATAGAAAAAGTGGTGTTGCGCGCGGGGCCCTGGGCCTCGCGCTGCTGTTGATGGCGTCTGTTGCTTCTGCACACGAGCACTCGCGATGCGTAGTAGATGACCGTGACCGTGAGGTCTGTCTTCACAATGCTGCTCGGCGTATTGCTACGCTCTCACCTGGCGCAACCGAGCTGACTTATGCGGCTGGCGCAGGAGATCAAGTGGTCGCCGTCGTCTCGTATAGCGACTATCCCCCGGAAGCCAAACAAGTGGCGTCAGTGGGCAGCCATACCCGAATTGATTTAGAAAAGCTGGTGGGGCTTGCTCCCGATCTAGTGATTGGTTGGGTGACGGGTAACCCCGCCGAACAGCTTGAAACCCTTGAAGCCCTGGGCATGCCAGTGTTCTATATCGAGCCCCGCGATGTAGAGGGCGTGGCCAGCACCATTGAGCGCTTGGCAAGGTTGGCAGGCACAGAAACAGCGGGACAAGCAGTGGCCGACAATTTCCGCACTACCATGGCGGCCATTGAAGAGCGCTATCGGGATCGCGAGCCGGTAACCACATTTTACCAAGTGTGGGATGAGCCGCTAATGAGCGTTAACGACCAGCACCTGATCGGCCAAGTGGTTGAGATTTGTGGCGGTGAAAATGTATTTGGCGAACAGGCACGCCTGGTGCCGCGTATCGATGATGAAGCCGTGCTGGCAGCCAATCCAGAAGCGATTGTGGCCGGTGGCATGGGGGAAGAGAATCGCCACTGGCTGACGCACTGGGAACAGTATCCCAACTTGACGGCAGTTGCGGAAGATAACCTCTTTTTTGTGCCGCCCTCACTGATTCAACGGCCCACGCCGCGACTGATGGAGGGCACCCAGATCCTCTGTGAGAAGCTCGATATCGCCCGCCAGAAACGTGGGCGCAGTTAATGCTCGCACGCCTGGGTCTGCCGCTGAGCCTGCTACTTCTAGCGGCCTTGGCTTCGCTGATCCTCGCCATGGGTGTCGGCAGTGCGCAACTCTCTCCTGCGCAAATTTGGCAGGTGTTGATGGGTGACAATGTGCAGGGCCAGGGCGATGCCTTGGCGCGCACCATGGTGATCGAGCTGCGCTTGCCCAGAGCGCTAAGTGCCTTTGCGGTGGGTGGCTTGCTGGCGGTAGCCGGTGCATTGATGCAGGTGTTGCTGCGTAACCCCCTGGCAGACCCTTACGTGCTTGGTCTTTCCGGTGGCGCCTCGATTGGCGCACTGGCAGCCATGCTGGGAGGGCTAGGCGGGCTGGCGATTTCAGGCTCGGCATTTGGCGGCGCGCTATTTTCGACGTTTTTAGTTTTTGGTTTGGCCCACGGCAGCGGCGGTTGGACGCCTTCGCGGTTGCTGCTAACGGGCGTGGTGGTGGCAGCGGGGTGGGGCGCAGTGATTACCCTAATGCTGGCGATGAGCCCCGCCGAACGTCTGCCGGGTATGCTCTACTGGCTCATGGGCGATCTCTCCTATGCGCGTACGCCTTGGCCGCCGCTACTGCTGTTACTGGCCACCTGCGTGGTGCTGATTCCGCTTGGGCGCAGCCTGAATGTGTTGGCCCGTGGCCCGCAGCAAGCCGCCGCGCTGGGCGTTGCCGTCAGGCCGCTTGAATGGTGTATCTACATTGCCGCCAGCCTGCTGACTGCTGCGGCAGTGACTACCGCAGGCAGCATTGGCTTTGTCGGTTTAGTGGTGCCGCATATGCTGCGCCTGCTGTTAGGCAACGACCAGAGGCTGATACTGCCCGCCTGTGCGTTGGCGGGGGGCACGCTATTGGTGTTGGCGGACACACTAGCCCGCACCATGATCGCTCCGGAACAGCTGCCCGTAGGCGTGATCACTGCGCTGTTGGGCGTGCCCACCTTCCTGTTTCTGCTCTACCGGAGCCGCTGATGAGCGTACTGGCTACCCGAGACCTCATCATCGACGTGCCGGGACGTGAAGGTGGCACACCGCTTAATTTAACTGTTGAACCGGGACAAGTGTGGGGTGTGTTGGGCCCTAACGGGGCGGGTAAAACCACGCTGCTGCATACTTTGGCGGGGCTGCATGCCCCACGTTCGGGCAGCGTTCAGCTCAACGAGTCAGTGCTTGGTCAGCTGCGCCGCCGGCATATCGCCCAGTGTTTGGGGTTGGTGTTTCAAGATCGCCAGGATGGGTTTCCAGCAACCGTGCTGGAAACTGCGCTGATTGGTCGTCACCCTTATTTATCGCCCTGGCAGATGGAGGGGGCTGAAGACTACGCTCGTGCGGAAGACGCCCTTGAGCGCCTGGATGTGGCGCACCTTCGCGACCGTTTGGTAAGCACACTTTCCGGCGGAGAGCGCCAGCGTGTGGCCATTGCCACGGTACTGACTCAAGCGCCCAATGTGTGGCTGGCCGACGAACCCACCAATCATCTGGATCTTCACCACCAGAGCGCCGTGATGGCACTGATGGCAGAACAGGCCAATCAGGGGCAGGCGGTCATCATGTGCTTACACGACCTCAACCTGGCTGCCCGCTGGTGCGACCATGTGCTGCTGCTGTATACCAATGGCGAGGCGTGCTGGGGTACTCGGGATAGCATGTTGGTGCCCAGCGCGCTGGAAAACCTCTACCGCCAAAAGCTAGCGGTGGTAGAGGTGGATGGTGCGCCGGTGTTTGTGCCGATAAAGGGGTAATACCTACTGCTCCAGCTCTTCCCGCCAGGAGTGGCGTGGTTCGAAACCGACCAGACGACGGGCCTTATCAATGCAGTAGAAGGTTTCGAATTCGCTCATTTCACGCTTGATAGGCACGCCGGAGTAAAAGCGTTCGATCACCTGGGCGTTGCTCAGGCTAACCGACAGATCGTCATTGGCGACGTTAAACACCTGGTAGCCGAGGCCATCCGTTTTCAGGCAGCAATCGACCATCTGGCCCAGGTCGCGGGCGTCGATATAGGCGAAGATATTGCGGCGACGCAGGGCAGGGTCGTCCATGTAGGCTGGGAAGTTCTGACGGTACTCGTGGGGCTCGATAACGTTGTTGATGCGCAGGCCGTAGATATCGATGCCCGAGCGCGCCTGGAAGGAGCGTGCCGTTGCTTCGTTGACTACCTTGCTCATGGCGTAGCTATCTTGAGGCACGGTGGGGTGCTCTTCATCGACGGGCAAGTAGTCGGGTTTTTGCTCGCCATCAGCGAAACAGACACCGTAGGTGGTCTCACTAGAGGCAAAGATGACCTTGGGAATGCCCAGCTTGGTGGCGGCATCAAGAATGTTGTAGGTACTTAGCGTATTGATGCGGTAGGTCTCGTTGTCTGGCCGATGCAGGATGGCGGGTATGGCCGCAAAGTGAACAATCGCATCATAGCGCGGCACGCCGGTGCCAGGTTCCAGCTCATCGAATCCAGCGTAGGCTTGGCAGGCATTAAACACTTGCCCAGCATCGGTCAGATCGGTTTTCAGGGTAGCAATACCGGGCACATCAGACGCCACCCAATCCAGATTAGTGACTCGATGGCCTTGATCGCGAAGATAAGCGGTCGCATGACGGCCAGCCTTGCCACTGCCGCCGGTGAATAGGATGCGCATATGAACCCCAATAATGAATAGATTGAGTCACCCACCTTAGCAAAGAAAAATCCTCACATCCGGAAATGATTTTGTGTTCTACACTAAAGATGATTCGGAACCTTGTTGATCCGATTAATCAGCGTCTGACCCTAACAATAGCGTGATTACAAAAACGGGAGGTCGTTATGGTCAATCATGTTTGGGGGCTCCTCCATCATCCTGAACGGGAGTGGTATAAAATCAGTGAGGAGCATGAGTCTGTCAGTCATCTCTATGCTCACCATGTTCTGTTGCTCGCTGCCGTTCCTGTTGTCTGTGCCCTGATAGGCACCACCCAGGTAGGCTGGACTTATGGTGGTTCGGAAACCTATAAAGTCTCTCTTGCCAACGGCATTGCCTTAGGCGTGGCTTTTTATGCGCTGATGCTAGTGGCAGTAGGTATTGTGGGCAGTATGATCCATTGGATGGCTCGCCGAATTGAGAACCGACCTAGCCGCCGCGACTGTATTATCTTCGCAGGTTATATTGCGACACCGATGTTCCTGTGTGGCGTTTTTGCGCTCTATCCGGCTTTCTGGTTTTGTGTGCTGGGTATGGTGATCGGTCTGCTCTATAGCACCTATCTGCTCTACAAGGGAACGCCCAGCTTTCTGGGAATCAGCCATAAGCAGGGATTTATTCTGTCTACCACGACGCTGGGCATCGGCGTTTTGGTGCTGGAGGCACTGCTTGTCGTCGTCGTACTTCTTTGGAGTATGGGCACGGATCACAGCGTGGTTTGGCACCTTTTCCGCTGAATGGACGCCGTAGCGCTTGGCACCGGCGCTAGCTTAAATCGCACTCCGAAAAAGCATGATCTGCTTGCCATCGGCAGGGTCGTCAATCACACGCGCATGTACCCCAAACGTCTGCTCTAGTCTGTTGGCGGTGAGTACGTCTTGGGGCTGGCCGCTATCGATCAAGCGGCCGCTATCCATCACGCCGATGCGGTCACACTCCATGGCTTGGTTAAGATCATGTAGCGAGATAACCACCGTGATCGGTAGTTGCCTGACCAGTTCTAGAATCGACAGCTGGTGGCGAATATCCAGATGATTGGTGGGTTCATCTAGCAGCAGGATTTTAGGCTGCTGTGCCAACGCCCGGGCAATATGCACGCGCTGGCGTTCGCCGCCCGACAGGGTATGCCAAAGCCGATCCGTCATATGCGCCATATCGACGTCGCGCAGCGCTTGCGCCACGATGGCATCATCTTCAGTTGACCAAGGCCGCAACGCGGAAAGGAAGGGGGTGCGGCCCAGCGAGACCACCTGACGCACGGTAATCCGGTCGGTGGTGTCGGCCTGCTGTTCCACCAAGGCGATGTACTGGGCGATTGCCCGTTGCTTGAGGGTGTGCATTGGCTGGTGGTCAACCAGCACCCGGCCAGACTTGGGTTTGTTCAAGCCTGCCAGCAGGCGCAGCAGGGAGGTTTTTCCCGAGCCGTTCGGCCCCACCAGGCCAAAGGTTTGGCCGGGCTCGACGGTAAGATTGACGTCAGTCAGCAGTGGCGTGCCGTGTACCGACCAAGCAAGCTGTTCAGTCGTTAATCGCATTAAGACCTCTTACCGCGAACCAGGATCAGCGCAAACGCTGGCGCGCCGATCAGTGAGGTAATCACCCCGATGGGGAGTACTTGGCCGGAAACCAGCACCCGGGAAAGAATATCCGAGCCGATCAGGAACACGGCGCCGGCCAGGGCGGTTGCCGGCACCAGGCGGGTATGGCGGCTCCCCACGATAAAACGCATGGCGTGGGGAATCACCAAGCCCACAAAGCCAATCGCCCCCACAATAGACACCATGACTGCCGTGACCAGCGCCATGGCGATAATCAGCATCCCTCGCACTGGGCGCACCGCGATGCCCATGGAGGCGGCGCTGTCGGCACCGAAGGTAAATGCATCCAGGGAGCGCCGGTGCCACAGGCAAACCAGCAGCCCGAATAGCGCGGCAGGCACCGCCAGGGTTACATCGGCCCACCGCACCCCGGAAAGATTGCCCATCAGCCAGAACATGATGCCCCGGGCCTGCTCGGCGCTCGCTGACTTGGTAATGATAAAAGCGGTCAGCGCATTGAAAAGCTGCGAGCCTGCAATGCCTGCCAGAATAATCGCCCCCGCGGCCTGAACGCCACGCCCGCCACCCACACCGCTGTTGGCTGCATGGGCGAGCATGATCACGATTCCAAAGGAGAGCAGGGCGCCGATAAAGGCACCCAGAGAAAGCGAAAGAGCGCCTGCGCCCAGTCCGGCGACTGCCACCGCGACTGCCCCGGTAGAAGCCCCGGCGGAAATGCCCATCAAGTAAGGATCAGCCAGGGGGTTGCGCAGAAGTGCTTGTAGCACGACCCCGGCCAGGGCCAAGCTGGTGCCGCAACAGGCGGCGACCACGGCGCGGCTGAGTCGATAGTTCCAGATAATGCCCGCGTCGATTCGGTCAACCGGGTAATCCGTTCCTATCATCTGGTTGGCGAGCACTTTGACAATGGTATCCACGGGAATCGGCGTCTCGCCGATGGCGGTGCCCGCGATCAGTGCCGTCACAAGCACGAGCGGCGTTATCCATAGCCAGCGCAACCCGAAGTGTGCGGAGGAAGCCCTCGTTAGCGCTATGCTCATTCGTTAAACGACATATTGGATAGTGACTCGGCAAGTGTTTCAAGGCCGTAAATAGTGCGCATGGTGGCGCTCATGGCGTGGGCGTCCATCTCGACGATACGGTTATTTTTAACCGCTTTCATCTCCCGGGTGACCGGGTCACTGCGTAAAAACTCGCGTTTTGCTTCAATGTCGTCGGCAGGAAAGCGGCGGCGATCCATACTGGCGATAACAAGCACATCGGGATCGGCTCTGGCGATGCTTTCCCAGCCCACCGTGGGCCACTCTTCGTCAGACTCGATGACATTTCGAATGCCGAGTTTTTCCATCATATACCCCGGTGCCCCCAGTTGCCCCGCCACGAAAGGGCTAACCCCCAGGTCTGTCGATGAGAACCAGAATGCCGCCGATAAGTCTTCCGGTAAATCAAGGCTGCTCGCCAAGTCGATAGCGCGCTGTTCGCGGGCGGCAAGGTCGGTTATCAGCGCCTCGCCAGCGTCTTGAACGTCATAGATCTCGGCTAACTCGGTGATCCCTTTGTAGATGGAATCCGTCGAGAAAGCGGCAGTGCGGGTACCATCGCCGCCGGTCGAGTTATCCTTGGTGTCGCAATCGGCGGGCATAATATAGGTATTAATACCCAGCTCATGAAACTGCTCACGGGTGGCGACACTGCCGGTGGGGCCCACGTGCCACTCATACTGCACCGCCACCAGATCAGGCCGTTTATTGACCACGGCCTCGAAGCTCGGGTCGTCGTTGGCGATCCGCTCGATCGCTTCATTGGCATCAGCAAACTGGGGAAGAACCGGATTAAACCAAACCGAGGTGCCATTCACTCGATCAGCGAGCCCCAGCGAATAGAGAATCTCCGTGGCTGACTGGCCAACCGTCACCGTTCGCTCCGGGGGGGACGTCACACTGAAGTCAACGCCGCAATTGGTTAGCGTAAGGGGGTAGTCAGTGGAGGCGTAAGCCGCCTGTGCAAGGCCAACAGCGCTCGCGGCGATGGCCGTGGTCAATCTCAACATCATGTACACTCCCGTGCATGATGAGCTACGCATTCGGGCAGAAAATACTGACCGAGCCACTTCGCTCGATGTAAGTAATATATCGGCAGTTCTCCTGACTGACGGGTCATGGCTAGCTCGCCTTCCCAGACGCTGTGTCCAGTGGCATCAAAGAGCATCGCTCGCCGCCTACAGTTGCGGGGGCAGTTCCGGTTCGCGGCAAGCCGCGGCGGATTCTCTATTAAGTTCCGAGGGGAACACCGACACTGGCCATTCTAGGTGTCAGGGGGATAGCGAACAACACAAAGCCTAAGGATCTCATGAGATCTCGCTATAATTGCAATATTATAACATTGTATTTTGAAGAGGTGTAAAAATCCAGCGTCATTCTTAGCGTCAGCTGATACATGCCTTCGCAAAGTTAACCACTTGCAACAGATTGGCCTCGCCGCCATGCCTTCCTCTATACTAAAAGCTTTTTAAATTCCCACTTCTTAATGAATGGTTTTATTATCACTCAGCTAGTTACCATGAATCTTATTCAAGTCCCACGCTCCCTGGATCAGTTGGCTATTAGTGATCGGTTAGCGGGCTTGCCTAGCACGGGAGGTGCCGGTGAGTGAGTTTCCCTTTGCGGCAGTGGTTGGCCAGGAGGCGCTAAAAACCGCGCTGCTTCTGAACGCCATTAATCCGCGTATCGGCGGGGTGCTGATTAGTGGGCCAAGAGGCAGCGCGAAATCCACCTTAGCTCGGGCGCTGGCCGCCATTCTGCCCAGCGATAGCGAAGGACAGCGTGCCCCTTTTGTCACTCTGCCCTTGGGCGCCAGTGAAGACAGGCTGGTCGGTAGTTTGGATCTGCAAAAGGTGCTGGCCGAGCGTGAGGCGACTTTTCATCAAGGCTTACTCGCCAAAGCCGACGGCGGGGTGCTCTATGTGGATGAAGTCAATCTACTGCCGGATACCCTGGTTGATTTGCTGCTGGACGTGGCCGCCAGCGGCACCAATATCGTTGAGCGCGATGGCATCAGCCACTCCCACCCGGCACGTTTTAGCTTAATCGGTACCATGAACCCGGATGAGGGCGAGTTGCGCCCACAATTGCTTGATCGCTTTGGCCTCTGTCTTGAGCAGGCGGGGGCCATCAGCATCGACGAGCGTATTGCTATCGTGCAGCAGCGGGAGGCCTTTGACCGCGATCCTGCTGGCACGCTGCAAAACTATGAACATGCCCAGGCAGCCCTGGCCGAGCGTATTGCTAAAGCCCAGCGTTTGCTCAAAGAGATCACCACCGACTCCTGGGTGTATCGAACGATTGCCAACCGTTGTGAGGCCGCCGGGGTTGAAGGCTTACGGGCAGACGTTACCTGGCACCGTGCTGCACAGGCCCACGCTGCCTGGCGTGGCGTGGGTGGCGTGGAGCAGCAGGATATCGATACCGTCGAGCCTTGGGTGCTGGCGCATCGGCGTACCCAACAGCCAGAGCAAAGCCCGCCGTCATCGCCGCCTAATCAAACGCCTTCGCAAGGCGAGGGCGGGTCGTCGGCAGCTAATAACGCACCCAGCGGCGGGACGTCTAGTCAGCGCGGTGAACAGGGCCAGTGGGGCGCCATGCCTCCCACGGCTCAAGCGTCGATTAGCCAGCCAGCACTGAAACTGCCCGATAGCGATGAGTTTGCTCAGCGGGCTAAGCGTGCCCATACCGCTGCTAGCGCGGGGAAAGGCGGGGTGGAGGGGCGTGGCCGCTCCCAAGTTGAGACCTCGCGGCTGGACGGGTTCGCGACACTGATCGCCAATCGCGGCCAGTGGCCCTGGCGAGAGCTAAAGATGCGCAAGTCCCGCGCCGGGCAGGCGACGGCACACCTGGTATTGCTGGACACTTCCGGTTCCACCCTGGGGCAACGGCTGTTAGGCCAGGCAAAGGGACTGGTCGAATCGCTGGTCAGCCAAGCCTACGCGGCACGGGAGCAGGTCGCGGTGCTGGGATTTGGCAACGGCGGCGTGGTGCCGATACTCTCCCGCCGCCGAGCGCCCAAAAATGCGCGGAGCACTCTAGACAGCGCCAAAGGCGGTGGCGGCACCCCGCTGCGGGAAGCGATTATTGAGGCCAAGCGGCTGATCCGCCAGTGGCAGCGCCGCGAGCCCGGCTTAAAGGTGCGCACCTATTTGATCACTGATGGCCGCACCCGAGAAACCGTTGACGATCTCGCCCCGCTGGAGGAGTGCCTGCTGATCGACACCGAACAGTCCAAAGTCAAACGCGGGCAGGGCGCACGCATCGCCCAGCAGTTGGGCGCCCGTTACTGGCCGGCCTCGTTTGGCAAACCCTCTATGGCAGTCTCTGTACATCAACCTGGGAACCTCTCATGAGCGACGCAAGCCACCTCAATCGCATGCAGCGCAAAAAAGACGTGGTCGACGAGCGCATCAGCAAGGCGACGGAAGAGCGCGGCGTGCTGATTCTGCTCAAAGGCAACGGCAAGGGTAAAAGCAGCTCCGCTTTCGGCACCATGGCGCGCTCACTGGGGCACGCCCAGCAGTGCGCGGTGATCCAGTTCATCAAAGGCCGCCGCGAAACCGGCGAGTATCTGTTCTTTCGCGATCACTCCAAGCTTGACTGGCACATCATGGGCCACGGCTTTACCTGGGAGACCCAGAACCGCGAGCGGGATATCGAAGCCGCCGAGGCCGCCTGGGCCGTCGCCAAAGGGCTGCTGGAGAACCCCGCCTATCATATGATCGTGCTGGACGAGATGAGCTATATGTTCAAGTACGGCTATCTCGACCCCGAGCCGGTGGTGGAAGCGCTTAAGCGCCGCCCGGCGCACCAGAACGTCATCATCACCGGGCGCACCATGGCCACGCCGCTGCAGGAAATCGCCGATACCATCAGCGTCGTTCAGGACGAGCGCCACGCCTTTCGCGGCGGCGTCAAAGCCCAGGCGGGGATAGAATACTGATGATGACGCCAACCGCTCGCTGTCCCGCACTGTTTATCGCCGCCCCGGCCTCAGGCCAGGGCAAAACCACCGTCACGGCTGGTCTGGCGCGCCTGCTGCGCAACCAGGGCAAAGTGGTGCGGGTGTTCAAAACCGGCCCGGACTACCTGGATCCACAGATATTGGCCCAGGCCTCCGGCCAGCCGGTGGATCAGCTGGATCTATGGATGGCAGGCGAGGCCTACTGCCGCCAGCGCTTTTATGACGCCGCCTGCGAAGCGGACTTGATCCTGGTGGAAGGCGCCATGGGGCTGTTCGACGGCGAACCCTCCAGCGCCGATCTGGCGGCCCTGTTCGATATTCCCATGGCGATCGTCATGGATGTAAAAGGCATGGCGCAAACCGCCGCCGCGCTGGTCTCGGGGTTGGTCGGCTTTCGCGACGACATCCATATCGCCGGGCTTATCGCCAATGCCTGCGGCTCGCAGCGCCACCGCGAACTGATCGAAGACGCGCTGCCGTCGACGATTCCTTTGCTGGCCGCCATGCCCCGCGACCCTGCACTGTCGCTCCCCGAGCGCCACCTGGGCCTCGTGCAGGCGGCGGAGATTCGCGAGGATCTGGAAGCCCGCTTCGAAGCGGGTGCTAAAGCGCTGGAAGCCGCTGGGCTGCTGGATGCGCTCGCCGCGCTTTCACCGGTGACCTTTACCGCCCCCCAGGAACAACTTGCGGCCGCTAAGCCGTTGCTCAACGGCCACACCATTGGCGTGGCCCGGGACGCCGCCTTCAGCTTTGTCTATCAAGCCAACCTCGATCTGCTGGAGCAGATGGGCGCGACGCTGCGCTTCTTTTCACCGCTGACGGATAGCCACCTGCCCGAGTGCGACGCCCTGTGGCTGCCCGGTGGCTACCCGGAGCTTCACGCTGAAACGCTGGCGGATAACGGCGCCATGCGTTCGGCTATTGAGGCTTTTTACCGCGCCGACAAGCCCATTCTGGCCGAGTGTGGCGGGCTGCTGTACTGCCTGGAAACCCTGACCGACTACGACGATATTACCCATACCATGCTGGGCCTGCTGCCTGGGCAGGGGGCCATGCGCGGGCGTCGTGGATGCCAGGGGATGCAAACCGCCGAGCTGCCGGAAGGCCCGGTTCGCGGCCATGCGCACCACCGCTCCATGGCGGAAGGCACCCCCGAGCCGATTGGCCACGGCCGACGCCAGCGCCACCCCGCACCGGGAGAGGCGATTTACCGCCAAAAGCGCCTGACGGCGACCTATCTACATCTGTTTTTCCCTAATAATCCTGACGCTGTGGCCCGCTTGTTTTTATCAAGCTCGGCACCCGCCGAACAGCAATTCGAAAGTGAGGAGTTCATTCATGCAACTCAATAAAATTCCTGCCACGGTCGTGACCGGTTTCCTGGGCAGCGGCAAAACCACGCTGTTGGCCAATATTCTGCGTCAAGTCACCGGCAAGCGGATCGCCGTGATTGTTAATGAGTTCGGCGAACAGGATATCGACTCCAGCCTGCTGCGCAGCTGTGCGCTGGGGTGTGAAGAGGGTAGCGAAGGCGGGCAGCTAGACGGTGAAGACGGCAGCATCTATGAACTGGCCAACGGCTGTATCTGCTGCACCGTGGAAGAAGAGTTTCTGCCGGTGATGAAAAAGCTGGTCGCCCGCCGCGATGATATCGACCACATCCTGATCGAAACTAGCGGCCTGGCGCTGCCTAAACCGCTGGTGCAGGCGTTCAACTGGCCCGACGTTCGCCAGCACTGCACCGTGGATGCGATTATTACCGTGATCGACGGCCCCGCCGTGGCCGCCGGGCGCTATGCCAGCGACGTCGATAAGGTGGCAGCCCAGCGCCTCGCCGACGAGAGCCTGGATCACGACCCCAGTCTTCGCGAGCTGCTCGATGACCAACTCAGCGCGGCGGATCTGGTGCTGGTCAGCAAAGCCGACCTGCTCAGCCCGGAAGAGCGTGCCCGAGTGGAAGCGGTGATTCAGGCTCGGGTGAGTGCCTCGGTGAAAACGCTGTTTATCGATCAGACCCAGACCACCGACACCACCCAGTTGGAAGCGCTGATGGGCATCGGTGCAGCAAGCGAAAAAAACATCGATAGCATTACCAATCACCACGACAAGCACCACGCTGAAGGCGCTCACCACGACCACGCCCACGATAACTTTGATTCTTGCGTGATCACCCTGGGCGAAGTCGATGGCGACATCCTGGCCGACAAGCTGCAACAGCTGCTGAAAAGCCACGAAATCTACCGCGCCAAAGGCTTTGCAGCGATTCCCGGCAAGCCCATGCGTCGGGTCATCCAGGCGGTGGGCGAGCGACTGGAAGGCTACTTCGACCGGCTATGGGCTCAGGACGAAACCCGCCAAACCCAATTAGTGATTATTGGCAAACACCTGGATAGCGCAGCGCTACGTGACGCGCTGGCTGAAGCAGAGGTTCAAACGGCTACCTAATGCACTTATTTGCCGCCAAGCCCGGAGGCTTTGTCGATGATGAAGGCATTATCGACTTGCAACAGAGCCCCGCCGAGGTCGTGATACTCTCCGCCGCCGATAGCAATCTGTCGGCGCTGGCCCAGGCGGTTGATCGTCTGGGCGAGGCGTACCCCTCAGTGCGGCTGGCTAACTGGATGAACCTGGTAAAACCGGCCGCCTACGATCTCTACGAAGATCGGGTGTTGGAAAAGGCTCAGCTGGTCATCGTCTCGCTGCTGGGTGGCAAGGCCTACTGGCAGTACGGCCACGAACGCCTGCTGGCCTGGGCGGCGGCTAAACCCGAGCGCCAGCTGATAATTGTGCCGGGCTGCGATGCCCCGGATGATGCGCTGCTTGAAGACTCCACCATCCCCTTCGATGACGCATATCGCGTATGGCGCTATCTACGCGAGGGCGGTACCGATAACGCCGAGCAGCTGCTGCGTTTTGTCGCCAATGAGTATATGAACAGCCAGTTTATAGATAGCCAACTGGGCGACTGGCAGGAGCCCAAGGTCATTCCGCCCGCAGTGATTTATGCGTCCCAGGAGCAGCAGGCGTCAAGCCTCAGCGAGTGGCGCGATCGCCAGGTGCCGGGGCGGCCGGTGTGTCTGCTGCTGTTTTATCGCAGTCATTTGCAGGGGGCGAATACCGCCGTACCCGACGGATTGCTGGCGGCGCTTAAAGAGCAAGGGCTTGAGCCGTTGGCGGTCGCCGTGGCGTCCCTGAAAGAGGGGCCGTGCATTGATTTTATCAACCACCTGATTGAGCAGACCGGTGCCATGCTGGTGATCAATACCACCAGCTTTGCGGTCAACCGCAACGCCGACGGGCTGGATGCCCTGGGGGAAGAATTACCCGACAACCTGTTTGTCGGACGACCCGTAGTGCTCCAGGCGATTCTTGCCAGCAGCACCAGTGAAGACTGGCAGGGCATGGCCGCCGGGCTGCATAGCCGCGATGTGGCGATGCAGGTGGTGCTCCCCGAGATGGATGGCCGCATCATCACTCGGGCGGTGGGTTTTAAAGCCGAAGCCCACTACAACCCGCGCTGCCAACTGGCGGTGACCCACCACGTCATCCACCCGGAGCGGGCCGCCTTTGTGGCCGAGCTGGCGCGGCGCATTTGTTCGCTGCGGCTGACCCCCAACGGGCAGAAGCGTGTCGCGCTGATCATGGCCAACTACCCCAATCGCGATGGCCGGATCGGTAACGGGGTCGGGCTGGATACCCCCGCGTCGACGCTGCAGATTCTAAGCGCCCTGAAAGAGGCGGGTTACCCGCTCAGCGAGCTGCCGGAAAATGGCGATGAATTGATCCGCCTGCTTCAGGGCGTGGTGACCAACGATCACGGAAGCCTCGACCAGCGCGCCTGCTGGCAGAGCATCAGCGTTGATGACTACCTGGCCTGGTTTCAAACCCTGCCCACCGAGCTGCAGGAAACCGTGTGGACGCGTTGGGGCGCACCTCACGAAGACCCCAAGTGCCGCCAAGGTCGACTGATGATCGCGGGTGTGCGTTTGGGTGAGACCTTCGTGGGTATCCAGCCGGAACGCGACTTTATCGACGATCTCACCCAGTCCTACCACGATATGGAGTTGGCGCCGCCGCACAGTTACTTGGCGTTTTATTTTTGGCTGCGCGCGCACTACCAGGTGGATGCGGTCATCCACGTGGGCAAGCACGGCAACCTGGAGTGGCTGCCGGGCAAAAGCATCGCCTTGAGCGCCGACTGTTGGCCGGATATTGCTCTGGGGCCGCTGCCGCACTTTTATCCGTTTATCGTCAATGACCCCGGTGAGGGTGCCCAGGCCAAGCGGCGCAGTCAGGCGGTGATTATCGACCACCTGATGCCGCCGCTGGCGCGGGCCGAGCTCTACGGCCCCATGGCCGAACTTGAAGCGCTCACCGACGAATATTACCAAGCGCTGGATATGGATCCCCGCCGGGAAGCGCTGATTCGCAGCCAGATCCTCGCCCACCTGCGTGATACCGGTATCGACCAGGAGCTTGCTCACGGCGTTGATGAAAATAGCGCTGACGATGCCGAGCTTCTCAACGAGCTGGATACTTTCCTGTGCGACATCAAGGAATCGCAGATTCGTCACGGCCTGCATATTCTTGGCACGCTGCCGCCGGAAGATAAGCGGGCGGGCACTTTGGTGGCACTGTTGCGGCTCCCCCGGGGCGAAGCGGTGGCCAGCCGCGGCCTGCTGCACAACCTGGCCAGCGATTTAGGCTTGGATTTTGACCCCTTAGCCGCCGCTAGCGAGCCCTGGCAGGGGCTTGAACCGGCTATTTTGACCCAGCAGCTCGATACCCCCTGGCGCACCGGGGCGGATGCCCGCGAGCGCCTGGAACTGCTGGCCGAGCGCTGGGTGGCCGACTACGTATTGGCAAACGGCTGCCTGGACGACCTGGGCCGAGATTACCCCGCTACGGCAGCGCAGCTGCGCTACGCCCGCGACCAGCTGTGGGTCACCATGCAGCGCGGCGTGAAGATGGAGATTCAGTCGCTGCTCGACGGCCTTGAAGGCATCTTCGTGCCCGCCGGGCCCAGCGGCGCACCCAGCCGGGGGCGGCTGGATACGCTGCCCACCGGGCGCAACTTTTTCAGCGTCGATAACCGCTCGATTCCATCACCTGCCGCCTGGACGCTGGGCGAAAAATCCGCCCAGGCGTTTGTCGAACGCTATCTGCAGGATCATGGCGACTACCCGCGGCGGCTGGGGCTCTCCATCTGGGGCACCGCCACCATGCGCACCGGCGGCGATGACATCGCCCAGGCCTTAGCGCTGATGGGCGTGCGGCCCATTTGGTCGCTGGGTTCCCAGCGGGTGAGCGACTTTGAAGTCATTCCCTCAATGCTGCTCAATCGCCCACGGGTCGACGTCACCCTGCGGGTGTCCGGGTTTTTCCGCGACGCCTTCCCCAACGTGATTCGCCTGTTTGACGCCGCCGTGCAGGCGGTGGCGAGCTATGCAGAGCCGGGCAACAGCAACACCATCCGTGAGGCGGTGCTTTCCCGCCAGCAGGAACTGGAAGAGCAGGGGCTAAGCCCCGAGATGGCTGCCCAGGAAGCGAGCTACCGAATATTTGGCAGCAAGCCCGGCGAGTATGGTGCGGGCTTAAACCGGCTGATTGAAAACCGCGCCTGGGACAGCGCCGACGATTTGGCCGAGGCCTATATGGAGACAGGCGCCTACGCCTACGGTCAGTTCAAGGCCTCTGGCACCGCCGCGCGGGCGGCGTTCGAGCAGCAGCTCCAGGGCCTGGATGCAGTGATGCAAAACCAGGATAACCGCGAGCACGATATTCTTGATTCCAACAGCTACTACGCCTTCCAGGGTGGTATGGCCAACGCCACCCGCTCGCTAAGCGGGAAGGCGCCGGAGATTTACCACGCCGACCACGCCAACCCCGCGATGCCCAAGATTCGCACCCTGAAAGAAGAACTGGCGAAGGTGATTCGCTCGCGCGTGTTGAACCCCAAATGGATCAACGCCATGCGCGAGCACGGCTATAAAGGCGCCTTTGAGATGGCCGCCACGGTGGACTACCTTTTCGCTTATGACGCCACCACCGATCTGATTGCCGACTACCAGTACGCCCAGGTGAGTGACGCTCTGGTGCTCGACAAAGCCAATCAGCAGTTCCTCCGCGAACACAACCCGGCCGCCCTGGAAGAGATGGCGGAACGATTACTCGAAGCCGCCCAGCGGGGCATGTGGCAAGCCCCTGGCGAGCATGGCCAGGCGCTTCAGGATCTGCTGCTGGAAATAGACGAAGCCAAAGAGACTAATGGTCATGTCGCCCAGCCCACGCATTAAAGGCTGGTGCCCCGGCGCGTGGCGACCCATGGCCACCGGCGACGGTCTGTTGGTACGCGTGCGCCCGCCGCTGGGTGAGCTTTCGCGGGAACAGGTATTAGCACTATGCGACGCCGCCGAGACCTACGGCAGCGGTTTGATCGAGCTAACCAGCCGGGCCAACCTGCAGTTACGAGGGGTGACCGACGAAAGCTGGCCGCCGCTGATGGCGTTTCTGGTCGAGCATCAACTGGTGAGCGACGACCCGGAAGCAGAACGCCAACCGCAACTGATGCTGGCACCCGCCTGGCAAAAGGGCGATGACACCCATACCATTGCCCGCTTGTTGCAGGCGCGGGGCAGCGAATTAGCCGCCATGCCCGGCAAGGTGGGCATCGCCATCGATGCGGGAAAAGCGCCGGTGCTTGGCGACAGCGCCGCCGATTTTCGTATCGAACGCTCAACGGAAGGCAGCCTGCTGGTACGCGCCGATGGCTACGCGCAAGGCACGGCAGTGAGCGATACCGAGGCCGCCGTCGAGCAACTGATACGCCTGACCCACTGGTTCGTGGCTACCGGCGGTTGGGCGTCAGGCCGTATGCGGCGGCATACCGTACCGCTGCCCGATTGGGCGCCTGCCGATACCGCTCCTGCAGCTCCCGGCGAGAAGCTGGCGTTGGGCGAACATGGCGAGGGCATGGTGGTGGGGCTTCCCTTTGGCCGAGTGGCGGCTGAAACGCTGCGTGAGTCGGTCTCCCCGACAAATGGCTCCCAAACAAGTATCAGTGCGGTGCAGGTCACCCCCTGGCGGCGGCTGTTGTTGAAGGATTGCGATACACTGCCTGCAGTTGATGGCTTGATCCGCCATAATAGCGACCCGCGGCTAGCGATGGATGCCTGCCCTGGCGCGCCCTCCTGCGAACAAGCGAGTGTCGCCACCCAGCCGCTTGCCGAGAAGCTAAGCGGCTGGGTGGAAGGAGCGGTGCATATATCCGGCTGCGCTAAAAGCTGCGCCCGTCGCGCCCCTGCCGATGTGTGCTTGGTCGGGCAAGCAGGTCGATTTAATGTTGTTGTTAACGGCGGTGCCGATAGCACGCCGATTAAGACAGGCCTCACCGAAAGTGAGGTGGTTGGTTTTTTGAGAAAGCTCAGCGAAAACAGTTAGGTTGTTCCTCGGTAGCTGAGTGTCAGGGCAGGTTGTAGCGAGGGTCTTTTTCCACGGATGGAAAAAGTAGCGCCCAAGGATGGGTTCACAGCGCCCTTGCGTAAACCTGCCCTGGCACGGGTGTCTTGCTGACCAGCATGCAGACCAGCAGCGAATTAGTTTATTTGGAGAGTTTGGGTGCCCTATAAGTACGAAACCAGTGGCCCGGCGATTTACCGGGAGTCGTTTGCGATTATTCGCAGTGAAGCCGAGCTTGGCCGCTTTTCAGAGGAAGAAGAGACCGTGGCGGTGCGCATGATTCACGCCGCCGGGCTGGTGGAATTGGCCGCGCATATTCATTTTCAAAACGACGTGGTCAATAAGGCCCGTGCCGCGTTAAAGCAGGGCGCACCGATTCTCTGCGATGCCCGCATGGTCTCAGAAGGCATCACCCGCAAGCGGCTGCCCGCTGACAACGAGATTATCTGCACCCTCAACGATGAGCGCACGCCCGGCCTTGCCCAGGAAATGGCCAACACCCGCTCGGCGGCGGCGCTGGAACTCTGGCGGCCGCACCTGGAAGGCGCCGTGGTCGCTATTGGTAACGCGCCTACCGCGCTGTTTCACCTGCTCAATATGCTCGAAGACCCGGCGTGCCCGCGCCCGGCGGCGATTATCGGCTGCCCGGTAGGTTTTGTCGGCGCCGCCGAATCCAAGGAAGCGCTGTTGGCTAACCCGGCACTGCCCAGCTGTATCGTCCGCGGGCGTTTGGGCGGCAGCGCCGTAACGGTGGCGGCTATCAACGCCATGGCGGATCGCATCGAATGACTCAGGGAACGGTATACGGTGTTGGGCTAGGCCCAGGCAGCCAAGACTTGATGAGCGTGCGCGCCGACCGTCTGATACGCAGGGCGACCCACGTGGCGTATTTCCGTAAAAAGGGTCGCTGCGGCCATGCGCGCACCATCGTGGAGGGCATGATCCCGCCCGGCGCAATCGAGCTGCCCATGGAATACCCGGTCACCACGGAAATTCCCTTCGACGACCCGCGCTACAATGAGCTACTGGCGGCTTTCTACGAACGCAGCGTGGCCCAGCTCATCGAGATGGCGGAAGCCGGGTGCGATGTGGTGGTGCTGTGTGAAGGCGACCCGTTCTTCTACGGCTCCTTTATGCACCTCTACACTCGACTGTTGAACCGCGTGCCCGTCTCGGTAGTGCCGGGGATTACCGGCATGTCGGCGGCGTGGACGGCCACCGACCAGCCGATTACCTGGGGCGATGACATCCTGACCGTGCTGATGGCCACGCTCCCCGAAGAGGCGTTGGCCGAACGCATCGCCCAAACCGATGCGCTGGTAGTGATGAAGATTGGACGTAACCTGGCCAAGCTACGCCGAGCGCTGACTCACGCGGGCCGCGAAGGCGAAGCGTGGCTGATCGAGTACGCCGCCATGTCGCAACAACGCGTATTGCCACTGGCGGACGTGGGCGAGAGCGTGCCGTACTTCTCGATTGTGCTGATCCATGGCCATGGGAGGCGGCCATGAGCGGCTGGCTGAAAATCGTCGGCCTGGGGCCGGGTTCAGAGGCCATGGTCACCCCCGAGGTAACCGCTGCGCTATTGGATGCCACCGACGTGGTGGGCTATGTGCCCTACGTCAACCGGGTCGCGCCTCGTGCTGGATTAGTCCGCCACGGCTCGGATAACCGCGAAGAGATTCGCAGGGCAGAGCAGGCGCTACAGCTGGCGCTTGAGGGCCATCGGGTCGTGGTGGTCTCTTCCGGCGACCCCGGCGTCTTTGCCATGGCCGCCGCGGTGTTCGAAGCCTTGGAGGCAGGCGATGCCCAGTGGCGCGCGCTGGATATTCAGGTGCTGCCGGGTATTTCCGCCATGCTGGCCGCCAGCGCAAGCGTCGGCGCGCCGCTGGGGCACGACTTCTGCTGCATTAATCTATCCGACAATCTCAAGCCCTGGGCGCTGATTGAAAAGCGCCTGCGCCTGGCCGCCGAGGCCGACTTCGCCATGGCGTTCTATAATCCGCGCTCCAAGGCGCGCCCGGCGGGTTTCGAGCGCACGCTGGACGTACTGCAGGAAGCCTGCGGGCCGGATCGATTGATTATCTTCGCCCGGGCGGTGTCCACGCCGGAAGAGTCAGTTCGCGTCACCACCCTAGGCGAGGCAACGCCGGACATGGCCGATATGCGCACTTTGGTTATCGTCGGTTCCCAGCAGACGCGATTGATCGAGCGCAGTGGATCTCCGCTGGTTTATACACCGCGCTCGGCTGATTAAGCGTCGTGATGATTAGGTTATTCGTCATCTAATGTGGATTTAATATTAATCGACCATTTTGAGTCTCATAATTCTGATTGTAACCACTAAGCCAACTATTTGTTGTGGGAGGGAGCTTTAGCTCGCGATTGCTTATGCTTCCAATCCGATAATACCAGGGTGCCGTCGGCCCCCTTCGCGCGCTGAAGCGCCCTCCCACGGGTGCAGTTATCAGCTTGGCAGCCTAAACAGGCGCGAGCTAAAGTTACCTCGCACTGGTCAATTATCAGACTGGCAGAAATAATCCCATATAAAATGACGAAGAGCCGATGATTAATAGTGGTCGCCAAGCCAGCTAAACACGTCATCGATGCAATGAACTTCGTGGCGGGGTGGCAGTGCTGGCCGTTCGATCATCACCACGGGCAGGCCGAGCCTACGGGCAGCGGTTAGTTTTGAGGCGGCTCCATCGCCGCCAGAGTTTTTACACACAATGCGCTGGATTCGCTGGTTTTCCAGCAGGGCTAAGTCGCCCTCCAAGGTAAACGGGCCTCGATCAATCACGGTGCTGACATCCGCCAGTGGCAACGGGCTTGTAGGCCGGTCAACCAAACGCAGCACGTAATGGTGCTGGGGCTGGCCGGCAAAGGCCGCAAGGTGCATGCGGCCAATAGCAAGCAGCACCCGCTGGGGCGGGCCCGCCAGGGCACTGACGGCTTCATCGATACTTGCCACGCTTTGCCACTGGTCACCGTCAACGGGTCGCCAGGCAGGCCGGGTAAGGGCAATGGCTTTTACGCCGCACTGGGCCGCGGCGGCTAACACGTTCGCGCTCATCTGCGCGGCAAAGGGATGGGTGGCATCGACGATATGGGTGATGCGCTCCTGGGCCACAAACGCGGTAAGGCCACTCACGCCGCCAAAGCCGCCAATACGGGTCGGCAGCGGCTGGGGTTTAGGCGTGGCAACACGGCCCGCATAGCTGAAAATGGCGGGAAGCCCGCGCTTGGCAACCGCACTGGCCAGGGCGCTGGCCTCCGTGGTTCCCCCGAGAATTAGGATCTTGATCATGGTTGAAATTTCTCACGCTCCAGTGGGTCAGGCTCCCTGGCTGACCCTTTTAGGCTGGGGGGAGGGTGGCACACAGGCGCTAACGGCGGCAAGCCGCGCCGCACTGGAAAGTGCCGAGGTGGTGTTCGGCGCACGCCGCCACCTACGCCTTTTGCCGCCCCTAAACGCCGAGGTGATTGAGTGGCCAGTTCCCTTTGCCGATGGCATTCCCGAACTGCTCAATCAGCGCGGCCGCCGGGTGGTCATGTTGGTCTCAAACGACCCGTTCTGGTTTGGGGCGGGCAGCACCCTGGCGCAGCATCTCAGCGCTGACGAGTGGCAGGCGCTGTCAGCGCCTTCTACCTTCAGCCTTGCGGCTTCCCGCCTGGGCTGGCCGCTGGAGCGCTGCACCTGCCTGGGCCTGCACGCCAAGCCGCTGACGCGCATTCGACCTTACCTGCATGCCGGTAGGCGTTTGCTGGTGCTGGTAAGAGACGGCGAGGCGGTGGCCGAGTTAGCGGCGTTGATGAACAGCTTCGGCTTTGGCGATTCCCAGCTAACGCTACTGGAAGCCCTGGGCGGCGATAACGAGCGCATTCGCCATTGTCGTGTCGACGCCAGCTTGCCCCAGGCCATCGCCCACCCGGTAGCGGTAGCGCTGGAAGTCGCCGGTAACGGCCCGGC
This sequence comes from Halomonas sp. FeN2, assembly GCF_020595105.1. Taxonomy (NCBI): domain Bacteria; kingdom Pseudomonadati; phylum Pseudomonadota; class Gammaproteobacteria; order Oceanospirillales; family Halomonadaceae; genus Halomonas; species Halomonas sp. FeN2. Next base: position 464,258 of record NZ_CP074200.1, on the reverse strand, counting down.
CTTACCGCTGACGCCCGGCCTGCCGGATCATTTTTTTGACCACGACGGCCAGATCACCAAACAGACCATTCGCGCCATAACCCTGGCGGCGCTGGCCCCCATGCCCGGCGAGCGGCTATGGGATATCGGCACCGGTTCAGGCTCTATCGCTATTGAGTGGCTGCTCGCTCACCCGGATAATCAGGCGGTAGGCTTTGAGCAAAACGCGGAACGGGCAGCCCGAGCGCGCAGCAATGCAGAGAACCTGGGCGTTGATTGGCTGGAAGTAAAAGAGGGCAGCGCGCCGGATGTGCTGAACGATACACCGCTGCCGGATGCGGTATTTATTGGCGGCGGGTTATCCCAAGCGCTGTTAGATGACTTATGGCAGCGCCTGCCCGAAGGCGTGCGCATCGTCGCCAATGCCGTCACGCTGGAATCCGAAGCGCTGCTGGCGCACTGGCAGCACAAGGTAGGCGGTGAACTGCTACGGCTGGAGCTTTCCAATTCCGCCCCCATCGGCACCCGGCGAGGCTGGAAGGCCAGCTACCCGATTGTTCAGTGGCGGGGCGTTCGGTGAAGGCGCGGGCGTTACACGTCGCCGGATTTGGCTTTCGCAGTGAGGCCACGCTTGAATCTCTTGCCCAGGCGCTGGATCAACTGATCGACCAATGCGGCGCTATCGATAAGCTGGCGGCGGCTCGCTCCATGCTGCCGTTAGTCGAAGAGCTGGGACAACTGCGACACATCGAGGTTATCGCCGTGTCGGACGCCGAGCTGCCGACGGTGGCAACGCTGACTCATTCAACACAAAGTATGCAGGCCCGCGGCACGGGCAGCGTGGCCGAGGCCGTAGCGCTGTTAGCGGCAGGCCCGAATGCTAGGCTAATGGGGCCGAGGATAATTTCAGCGGATAGGCTGGCCACCGCCGCGTTGGCGTTGGCAGAAGGAATCACAGAATGACCGTACATTTCATTGGCGCCGGCCCCGGCGCGCCGGATCTGCTTACCCTGCGCGGGCGCGACCTGATCGCCGCCTGTCCGGTTTGCCTCTATGCAGGCTCGTTAGTGCCGGAGCAGATTCTGGAACATTGCCCGGCGGGGGCGCGGGTGATCAACACCGCACCGCTGTCGCTTGATGACATCATGCAGGAGATCAGCCGCGCCCACGCCGAAGGCCAAGATGTGGCCCGGCTGCATTCGGGGGATCTATCGGTCTGGTCGGCCATGGGTGAGCAGCTGCGCCGCCTGCGCGAGCTGGAGATCCCATACAGCATTACCCCCGGCGTGCCAGCCTTTGCGGCAGCGGCGGCAACCCTAGGTCAAGAGCTAACGCTGCCCGGTGTAGCCCAGTCGGTAGTGCTCACCCGCACGCCTGGCCGGGCCAGCGCCATGCCCAGCGACGAGACCTTGGACAATTTCGCCCGCACCGGCGCCACGTTGGCCATTCATCTCTCTATCCATAACCTTGCCCAGGTGGTCGAGAGCCTGACGCCTTATTACGGTGAGCAGTGCCCGGTGGCGATCGTGTGGCGGGCAAGTTGGCCCGATGAGCGGGTGGTACGCGGGCGGCTAGCCAGCATAGAAGCGTTGATCGATAACACCATGCAGCGCACGGCGCTAATTCTGGTGGGGCCGGTGCTGGAGAGCGACGACTTCCAGGAGAGCAGCCTCTATGCCGTAGGCTACGACCGCCGCTTTCGCCCCCAGTCGGCGGATTCGCCTTTTGCCACGGCAAGCCAAGACCAAGAGAGCGAATCATGATCACGCTTTCGCTAATAGGCATCGGCACCGGCAATCTTGACCACGTCACCCTGGCCGCCGTGCGCGCCCTCAATAACGCCGACCTGATCCTGCTGCCCCGCAAAGGCGAGGCCAAGTCGGATCTTATCGATCTACGCCGCTTGCTATGCGAACGGCTGCTGGAAGCGCCGGTGACCACCAAGATCGTCGAGTTCGACCTCCCCAGCCGTGATGGCCGTCATGACTACCTGGGCGCGGTAGACGACTGGCACGCTGCCATCGCCAACGTCTGGGCGCAGCAAATCGATGAACATCTTCCCAACGGCGGGCGGGTAGGGATGCTGGTGTGGGGCGACCCCTCGCTTTACGACAGCAGCCTGCGCATTACCCAGCGCCTAAGCGCGGCGGGTAAGCAGGTTGAAGTAGAGGTTGTGCCAGGCATCACCAGCCTGCAAGTGCTTACCGCTGAACACAAAATTCCCCTCAATGCCCTTGCCGAACCGGTGCACATCACCACCGGCCGCCGCCTGCGCGAGCGCGGCTGGCCAAACGATGCCGCCACGGTAGCCGTAATGCTGGATAGCGGCGGGGCCTTTACCGCGCTGCCGCAAGAGGACACTTACATCTGGTGGGGCGCCTACCTGGGCATGGATAAACAGTGCCTGATCAAAGGCTGGCTAAGCGACGTCGGCGATCAGATTATCCAGCGTCGGGCAGCGCTACGCGACACCCACGGCTGGATAATGGATATTTATCTGCTGGCCAAACAGCCCCTGCTATAGTGCCGGTATTAATATGGAATGATTTTCCATAAAATGGCGCTACTGACCAACTAGTATATTGAGGAATAGCCATGAGCTTTTACGTTTACCTATCCGGCGAGATCCACACCGATTGGCGCGAAGAAATCCAGCGCGGCGCCGAGGCCGCGGGCCTGGATATCGTGTTTACCGCACCGGTCACCGACCACGCCGCCTCTGACGCCGCCGGCGACCACCTGGGCAAGCCGGAAAATGGCTTCTGGCGCGATCACCAGTCATCCAAGGTCAACGCCATCCGCACCCGTACAATGATCGAGCAAGCGGATCTGGTCGTCGTACGCTTCGGCGACAAATACAAACAATGGAACGCCGCCTTCGACGCAGGCTACTGCTCAGCCCTCGCCAAGCCCTACATCACCCTGCACAGCGAAGACATCGTCCACCCGCTTAAAGAAGTCGATGCCGGGGCGCAAGCCTGGTGTACCACCACCGACCAAGTCGTCGAAACCCTACGCTACGTGCTCAAAGCCTAAGCCCCTGCGCCTCCCGCAAGTCCTGCTAAAACTTGTGGGAGTGGATCATCTTGTGGGAGGGAGCTTCAGCTCGCGACGATTACGCCACGTAAACAGCTCCGCCACTGAACTGACGTTCTATTCTGTTTGGCGGGAGGGCGCTTAAGCCTGCGGCTGTTTCGCCTCGAGAATCAGCAACTACCAACGTCTTGATAATACGTACACTATAACTACAGTGTAATGTATGAACTCTATTAATTTTGATTAGAATCCTGGTAAATATGCAGCTAATCGCCAGAAGCTTGGCGTCTCGTTTACTGGTGGTGTGCCACTGCGTTAGAGACGGAGAAACAATCCGAATTATCTCAGCACGCAAGGCGGATAAACGAGAGCGAAAAACTTACGAAGGGTATAGACATGCGTGACCATTACGATTTTTCAGAGTCAGTCAAAAACCCATACGCCAAGAAGCTTAAAAAGCAGGTCACGATACGGCTGGATGAAGATACCATCGCGTATTTCAAGAATCTGGCGGAGGAAAAAGACCTTCCTTATCAGAGCTTGATCAATCTCTATCTGCGCGACTGTGCTCAGTCACATAAAGACCTCAAGCTTGATTGGAAATAAACGGCGCAGCGTTAACCAAGCCCTACATCATCATCCTGCGCAGCTAAGATATTAGAAGTCGACGCAGGCTACCAGGTTTGGTGCGCTACTACCGATCAAATGGTTGAAACTCTGCGTTATGTCCTCAAAGCCTAAGCTGGCCGTTCTTCCTTCTGAAAGCCTTGCTTCAATTTGTGGGAGGGTGCTTCAGTGCGAGAAGACACAGCCACATAAATAATCCAGTCCAATAGAGTGCTAGGCCACTATTGCTAGTGTTTTTCGCTACAAAAACTATAAAATCAAAGAATTGCATGTGCGTAGCGCGGCGTAACGCTTGGCGAGGAACGAGCCAAAAGGCACCCGCAGCAGCGGCCCGGCGCTAAGGCAGCGTCAGCTGCCCAAAGCCTGCTCCAGCTCAATTTTTCTGCAAAGTCACGTGACCTAAGCCAATTTTATGAATAGAGTATGTTAGATCGGCAAAACGAGTGCGCACGCGAATTTTGGATATACTGAAAAACTATTTTTAATTCTATTAGATATCAGATGGTTAGGGTAATTCGGCGTGCGTGATAAGAATGTTAAATATTGCAGAGCGTTATTCAATTTCAGAACAAGCAGTTTAACCATTGTTAGCTTCATAGCAGGCAGCTTGTAGAAAAAGGGATTCCACATAACACATGAAGCTTCATTTGAAAGTTGAGTCTGCACTTAAAAGCAGGTAACAAACAACTGCAGCGGATCAAATTTCGCTGCGCTTAATTTGTCCGCTGAGTTGGGTGTCATGCCTCTAGGGAGTAAAAAATGAGCATTCTCGATTTATTCAAGAAAAAGCCAAAAGTGAATGGAATTATCAAGTATTTAAACTTAGAAGGTTGGTGGTTGAATGAGTTGAGCGATGAAGAGCGTGAAATCATTCTAAATATTTACTCTCCGATGGGTAGTGAAAATTCGATAATTGAGGGTGAAATATGCAGCAGCAGTCAAACACAGCTACACTTCTTCTGGGGCCTTATTGGCTGGTTCAATAAACCAGAACTAAGACATATCGCCTATAAGTTAATTTCTAAAGCTGAAACTTTTATCGATAAAAGCTCAGAGCCTTTAGATGTGCATTTTTTCTATAGCACTAAATTAGAAGTTTTCTATAAAGATCGAGATTTACGCCCAAATGGTCTTGAACTTGCAATCCAATCCTGCGAACAACAAATTGCAAATGCACCGGCAGCAGCTACAGCATTCAAACAAAAATATGATGGTAATTTGCCTGCACATAAAGGTTACGCCCAGTTAGCAATCATCTTAGAAAAGCAAAAACGCTACGATGAAGCGATTTCTTTATGTGAAAAAGCTAAATCTCAAGGCTGGGCTGGTGACTGGGATAAACGTATAGAGCGCTGTGATAAGCGAGCAAAGGCATAACAATACGTTGTTGTTGAACAATTTTTTCGCTGCGCTACAAAATTTTCTCAAAAAGCGGCGTTATTTCTCAAATGGAGGTTAAGTGAAGTACATTAATTACTTATTGTTAATTGTTGGCGGGTTAAGTGTTTTTCTTATAGTTAAATCTAGTAATGACGTAATTTTATCAAATGAATATGGGGCTTTTTTTAGCCAGTTTATCCTCGGAAATGATATTGTGTTTAACCTTTCATGTGGCATGCTGGTTAGTATTTGGTTTTACTTCTTAGTGGTTTTTCTACCAGAGTATTTCAAGAAGATAAGAATTAAGAAAAACTTCATTTCTGAGTATAAAGAATTCAGAAGACAAATTATACAACATATTTTGCACAATAGTTCAGAGCCATATTCGGTAGGGCTTATAGATGAGCTAACAGATGTCAAAGAGTTTAAGAGGTATTTTTATACTAAAGTCAGCGATAACAAGAACAGATGGTATGTTTTTTCAAATAACCTAGATAGTAAGGCGTTGACCGAAATTCTACTAGAGTTTGAATCCTTAAAAGAATCAATAATTTTGTTGTTGGTAAATATTGATATTCAAAACGATGAGGTGGTTTCGTTTCTACATAGATTAAAAACAATGTCGATTAATTTAAAGTGTGTGCGAGAAGGTGATTATCTAGGTTGTAATCGCTTTTTAAGGTTTTTATGGGAAATGTTGTCTGGCTATACGGTCGACGGTTACAATGATAACGATACATTTGAAAATATTTTTAAAAAAATATAGCGAAATATAACAATGCCTACCCGCTGCATATTGGTTGGTGTGGAATTTTGTGTAATAAGGCGAAGCCATACACAAAATTAAGCACCAACCAATATGTAGCTGCACTTAGCGTTGAGGCTTTAGAAAAACTCCGAAGACGGCTATGTTTTGGTAGTGATCACCTACCAAGACCAGTTCCACCCCGGTACCTTTGAGCCCGCGGTGCATGATCTGATTGAGCACAAATTAGATTTCATCGTTTCCCTGCCAAGTACCGCAACAATGCGACCAATCGGCTGTCTATGATGCAGCTATTTCATACATTCAGTACTCTATAAATTCAGGTTATTAAAGGCGATCCATCGATATTATGACGAGAAAAACACTAGGTCTGAAGGCAAAAAAACAGATAGACGCCAAGCCCACCGACGAAGTCGAAGATCAATTCCCTAATGATCCCGAAAAACGGTTTTTAAATGGCGTCGCTATTCATCCTTCCCCACGCATTTATTTAGAGCCTGGCTCTCAAGAGCGTACTGTGCGAGCGATGGATTTGATTACGCCCATTGGGATGGGGCAGCGAGGGTTGATTGTGGCGCCGCCAGGCTCTGGCAAAACGACAATGTTAAAACATATCTGTCAGGCTGTAGCGGAAGCTCATCCTGATATAAAGCTGTATGCCTTGCTGATTGATGAGCGTCCTGAAGAGGTGACCGACTTCAAGCGCAGTGTGTCGGCAGAAGTCCATGCATCGTCTTCAGACGAAAGCTACACACACCATGTGAAAATGGCAGACAAGCTTCTTGAGACGGCGCGTAGGCAAGCAGGCGAGGGTCATAATGTGATGATTGTGATCGATTCTCTTACCAGGCTCTCGCGGGTTCATAATGCCGAGCAGCGGGGCAATGGCCGCACTATGTCCGGCGGGCTGGATTCCCGAGCGATGGAAATACCGCGAAAACTGTTTGGCGCTGCGAGAAAGATCGAAAATGGTGGTTCGCTCACTATTCTGGCCACCGTGCTGGTGGATACAGGAAGCCGTATGGATCAGGTGATTTTCGAGGAGTTCAAAGGCACGGGCAATATGGAACTCGTGTTATCCCGGGATGTGGCCAATCAACGGATTTTCCCTGCGATAGATATTGCCAAAAGCAGTACCCGTCGCGAAGAGCTGTTGATTGATGAAAAAGATATTGAAAAAGTAAGGACATTGCGAAGAGCGCTGACAGCGCTTAAGCCGGTAGAAGGCGCGCAGAAGTTACTTGAGTTATTGGATAAATATCCAACTAATGCCGAACTGCTAGATGCGTTTTTACCAGCTTCGTGAAATGTCTACAATAAAGAAGCTCACCTTTGATTTTTTAATAGGTGAGCCTCTTGGGTAAGTTCTAACGATTACTTTGTTTACTGAAATTCAAGTTTGACTCGGGTACTGCTTTGCGAACCGGAAAGCCTGCAATCTCTTTGCGCTCAATAATGCTTTTTAACCGTCTTTCAATAGCGCAAAGATTTTTAAAGTCACTCATGTCGACTAAAGAAATGGCTTCGCCTGAGGCACCCGCGCGGCCGGTTCGGCCAATGCGGTGGATGTACTCTTCTGGCTGAAAAGGTAAATCGTAATTCACCACACGACTCAATTCATCAATATCCAAACCGCGCGCGGCAACCCCCGTGGCGACCAAGTACTTTAGCTCGCCAGATTTGAACTGGGCCAAAATCTTTTCGCGCATGGCTTGGCTTCTATCGCCATGAATGGAGTCCGCTGTGATGCCGCGTTTTTCCAGCTGAGCAACAAGCTTGGCCGCATTGTGTTTTTTCTCGGTAAAAATAAGCGCCTGATCCCACTTTTGCTCATTAATTAAGTGGCTCAACAGGGCGGACTTAGTGTCTTTGTCGACGGTGATGAGCCACTGTTTGACATTAGCGGCGGCGCGGACGTTGGGAGAAATGGATATTTCAGCCGCTAGATCGGTCATCTTGCTATCTGAAAAATCGTAGGCTAGGGCGCGAACGTCGTCTGTGATGGTGGCCGAAAACAGTAGGTTCTGACGGTTTTCAGGTAGGCGCTCTATGATTTTATGGATATCGTCGGCAAAACCCATGTCGACCATTCTGTCCGCTTCGTCCAGTACCATGACTTTAAGTTCATCAAAGTGCAGCGCACGCTGATGGGCCAAATCAAGCAATCTGCCCGGCGTGGCGACCAGAATATCCACCCCTTCGATTAGGCGCTCTTTTTGAGCTTCGGTATCCACACCGCCATACATCGCCATCGAGGTTAGGTGCGTGTGCTTGGCGTATTGAGCCACACTGGCTTCGATCTGAACCGCTAACTCACGAGTCGGTACGAGAATTAGCGCCCGTATGCGCTTGCCGCGTAACGTTCCCGCGTTGCTGAACCGTTCTAGCAGAGGCAGAACAAAGGCAGCGGTTTTGCCCGTGCCTGTTTGGGCGGTGGCGATTAAGTCCTTACCCGAAAGAATGGCAGGAATCGCTTGTTCCTGGATGGGCGTTGGCGTTTGGTAACCTAGTTCGGTAATCGCTTGAACAAGAGGACTGGATAATCCTAGTTTTGAAAATGGCATTAGGAGCTCTGACCGATGGTCGTAAGGTGTGTAGAAAATGAAAAATGATGCAGTATAGCGTAAAAGCAAGCTCTCGTTGCTCGGATAGTGCGTTTTGCTTTTCAGGGTCTGATGTTTTAATTTTGAGTGCTATGTCGTTGAATTATGATTCAGTTTACTAATTAGATTGTTATAGAAACGAATAATGCTATCCAGCTATGACAAAGAATCCAAGTGTGCTGAAATCGGTTTTATCAAGAGGGCTGTCAATGTGGCTGGCCTTAAGTGGGTGAAGGCTGTTAGGGAATCATCATGGAGAGCATTGGTAACTAAATGAACCCCGTCATTCAAGAAGAAATATCCGGCTGTGGCATCGCATCATGTGCTGTTCTTGCGGGCATTAGCTATGCGCAGGCCAAAGAAAAAGCAAACGCTTTGGGTATCTATGCCGAAGACACAGCGCTTTGGTCAGACACCGAGTACGTCCGTAAGCTCTTGCGTGCTTTGGGAATCACCGCTGCACCCACGGAGACGCCGTTCGATACCTGGGAGCGCCTTCCAGATAAGGCGCTGTTGGCGATCAAATGGCGCATAGAGCAGGGCAAACCTTTCTGGCATTGGGTGGTGTTTGTTAGGAGTGAGCGGGAAGCCGTGGTGCTGGATTCCAAAAAAGCCCTGAAAACAAACACCCGTCGTGACTTCGGACGCATCAAACCCAAGTGGTTCATTCGTTTAGATTAATGCTTGAGGGCTGCTAATAAGCGCTATGAGCTAGCGCTTGGTTCTTGCTGGGCTCTCGCTTTCTGTTCTGCTTGATCCAGAAGCACCGGGCCGCTACCTGATTCCGCCAGCTTGTCGTCCGGGTTGTAGAGCGGGCAACTGGTCATGCTCAGACAGCCGCAGCCTATACAGCCTGCCAGGTTATTACGCAGCTTTTGCAGATAAGCAATCCGGCCATCGAGCATCTGCTGCCAATTTTTTGAAAGCTGTTGCCAGTCTTGAACCGTCGGTGTGCGGTTATTGGGCAGTGATTCAAAAGCTCGCTTGATCTCATCCAGACTGACGCCGACTTTCTGAGCGGCTTTAATCACCGAAATCCGCCTAAGTACTTCCGGTTTGTAACGGCGCTGGTTGCCCGCATTGCGCCAGCTTTGGATCAACCCTTGCTGTTCGTAAAAGTGCAAGGTACTGACTTTAATGCCGCAGCGCTTTGCCACCTTGCCCACACTCCAAATAGCCTCTGCCATCACGCACTCCTGAATCTTTTTTGCCATTTTTTCCCAAAAAACACTTTACCTCAAGTGAAGTTGAGGTTTTATCCTGCCATTTCACTTAACGCAAGGAGACTCTTATGTACTTGGAACACGTTAATCTGGTCGTTGATGATATGGATGCCATGTTGGATTTTTACCGCGCGGTATTCCCGCATTGGCGGGTACGCGATGAAGGCCATGGCGAGTGGTATGGCAAACCGCGTAAATGGGTGCACTTTGGTGACGACGAACATTACCTGGCGCTAAGCGATCATGGCGAAGGGGCAAACCGCGATCTGAAAGGTCACAGTGTTGGGCTGGCCCATTTTGCCTATGTGACCGATAACCTGGATGCCGTTGTGGCCAGATTGAATAACGCGGGTTATGCCATTGCGAAACCAGGAGCTGTGGAGCCGTTTCGCAAAAATGTCTATTTTGTCGATCCGGCCGGTTTTGAAGTGGAGTTTGTCGAATACCTAAGTGACATCCCGGCCGAGCGGAATTTAAATCAAGATGCCGCTTAATAAGCAGTTCAGCACCTTCCAGGGTGCTGAACCGTTATAGATTTAGCTTTGATGCACCATAAAATATCTTTAGAATAACCTGTTAAAATTCCTGGATCTTGCAGTGGGACTTGGAAGCAAAAAGGCTTTCAGGAATTGATGAGAGCTAATTACTCCCATGGAAGGAACGGATTGCCCCTAAGGAAGACAAAGCATTCCGGCCTAAATTTACGAAGCTGCCTAGCGCTGGTTCATATGCAATCTTATCCAGGGCTAGGCAGCTTTCCAATACTGCCTTTGGCGCCATTGACCATCATTAGGAACGTTTAGATGATTCGTAAATACCGTGAGGCGGATATTGAACAAATTTTGGATATCTGGCTCTCAGCATCGATTGAAGCCCACTCCTTTGTTGGTTCAGAATTTTGGCGGTCAAAAGTTAGCGAAATGCGGGATATATACATTCCTGCATCAGAGACCTTCGTATTTGAAGCTGATGGGCAGATAGGCGGGTTTTACTGCCTCTATGGAAACACGTTGGCAGCAGTTTTTGTGCTACCAAGCCTGCAGGGAAATGGTATAGGGTCAGCGTTGATTGAAGATGCTAAGAGCAGAAGGGTGTGTTTACAACTTAGTGTCTATAGGCAGAATGCTTCCAGTATCAATTTTTATAAAAAACATGGCTTTATTGCATTAAGTGAGCAGATTGACGAACAAACTGGCCATCCTGAGTTCATCATGGAGCATTACTGTTAACAGCGTGTAGCGATTAGCAGCGGTTTGTGATCGATGGTGTAAAGCATTAAGGAATATTCGATGCACGGTGAATGTCTGTGTGGCGAGATTAAGTTCGAAATTGAAGGGGAACTGCCGAACTTCTATCAGTGTCACTGCTCATTGTGTCGCAAAGCGACAGGATCTGCGTCAAATACGGCCACTTTTGTAAAAGCAAATAGCTTCCGCTGGCTTTCTGGTCAGTCCAAAATCAGCTCTTTTCAGAAGCCAACCGGCTATCGTAATGATTTTTGTTCGGTCTGCGGTAGTCTGGTACCCAACCAGCTGAGAGACACGGGGTTGGTATGGGTTCCCGCTGGTTTGCTGAATAATGTGACTGCGTCGCAAATATCTATCCATCTTCATCTTTCTTCATCCGCGTCTTGGGCGTCAGAATCAGATGGCTGTGTTCGTTTGGATGTTGGCCCTGATAGTTTGGAATCGCTTAACCTGGCATTGCAGAAGCCAAGTCGTTGAATAAAGGTCGAATTTTTGCCATTGATAGCTGAAATGTCTTCCAATGCAGCAGCTAAGACGACCACTCAAGCAAAACATACCAACGCCTCATCATAAAAACCGTAAAATGATCGCCCGTAGGGCCATCCCCCAAGGGTATAATGCCACTGGTAACGGTGGGGTGGCTTTGTTACATGCGTTAATTTTCAGCAGGTTTTGTTACTTGTTACTATTTTTAAATAGAGAAAAAGGTAGTCGTTCATGATTAACACCAAAATATACAAGGCGGTTTACGAACTCGCTGAAAAACTCATGAAGGCTGCTGATAAAGAGGATAGAGAGGCCTTCGATGCACTCTATGCGCAGTTGGAAGCCATTTGCAACGAGAACGAAAATACCGATAAGGATCATCCAGAGCAGTGGGAGACGCTGGCTGACTTCACGGAAGAGCTGGATGAGGCGCTGGCAGTCTACGAAAAAGCCTTTGAAAAGGCCGTTGCAGTTAACTCGAAGGATCACATGTCATCTATCGCGTTCTCTATGGCGAAGTTGCAAGTTGAGCTGGGCCAAACCGACGCGGCTATCAGTAATCTTAAAAATGCCCAAGCCACCGCCAATAAAATTGAAGATGGCGAGCTTAAAGACGAAATTGACGAGCTGCTTGGAAAGCTGACCACGGGTTAGTTTTTTAAGCTGCTAGTTTTAATCATATTCACGATAAACGTAGATGCACAAAGCTTGATTGTGCTGGGTTTGCCTAAGACTAGGGACACTATTTTGACCAATAACGATATTTTTCGCCGCATACGTTACACCTTTGATTTAAAAGACAGCACCATCGTGGATATCTTCGCCTTGGCAGAGGTCAGCGTGGCTCAAGAGCAGGTAACGGCCTGGCTGAAAAAGGATGACGACGACGCCTTTGTCACCATGAAGAACCGAGAGTTGGCGGCGTTTTTGAACGGCTTTATTAGCTTTAAGCGTGGCAAGCGCGAAGGGCCACAGCCCGTGCCAGAGTCGCAGTTGAACAACAATATGGTGTTTCAGAAGCTGCGCATTGCGTTGAATTTAAAGGCTGAAGATATTTTGGCTGCTTTTGAGCTGGCTGGCTTCAACCTAAGTAACCATGAGTTAAGTGCGTTTTTCCGCAAGCCCAGCCATAAGAATTATCGAGAGTGCAAAGATCAGGTGCTGCGAAATTTCTTACTCGGCATCCAGCTTCAGCTGCGGCCAAACCAGGAGGCTTCAAGCTCTGAGTCCTGAGCTTCATGGCCTGAATTCATGCAATAGCTGCAGCACTTTGTATTATGCGGTATAGGCCAGCTGCGGCTTCGATGTGATGTTTTAAGTGTCGCTACAAAGCTGCGCTGTTTTGTGCAGCTGAACTCAGACCTTAAGGCAACGGCTATGGAAATCGAAGCGGATCTGATAGAAAAGGAAAGAGCCTTGCTTAGCTTCGAGGTGCGCAGCTCACCGGCGAAGCTGCGGTCTTTACTGTCCTTGGATTTCCTGGAGATCGGCGCATCAGGCGATTTTTTCGGGTTAGATAGTGTCCTTGATTGTTTGCCGCAGGAATCCGCATGGTCGGCCATATATCAGGACTTTGAGCACCGGAGATTGAGCTCTGATCTTATTCAGCTCTTTTATAGGGTTGCTATCAGTCGTCAAAACGGCTTAGGTACAAGTTATTCACGGCGAACGTCAATATGGCGGAAAGAGGGAAGTGACTGGAAAATGGTGGCTCTTCGACGCTGAGTGTGGAATTCATGCCCTGAGCTAGGCCAGAATATAGTCTTTACAACGGCAGTAGGTATGACATGGACGGCACCCAAATTCTGGCGCTCGGCCTGGGCCTAGAAGCGCCCTGGATCCTCAAGAACCAGCACCTGGATACCTCTGTGTCGCCCCACCGCCTGGATCTCTATGTCGAGGCGGAGCGAGGCAGTCTCTATCCCTGTCCAGAGTGCGGTAAGACCTGCCAAGCTCACGATTTTGCCGACAAAACCTGGCGGCATCTGAACTTCTTTCAGCACCACTGTTACCTGCATGCTCGCGTGCCTCGCACGAAGTGTCCTGAACATGGCGTCAAACGCATAGAGGTGCCCTGGGCGCGGCCGGGCAGCGACTTCACCCTGCTGTTTGAGCAAGCGGCTATGTCACTGGTCAAGGAGATGCCGGTGCTGGCCGTCTCCCGCCAGTTGGAGATTTCCGACAAACGACTATGGCGCATCGTGCATCACTACGTAGGCCGAATGCTAGGGGAACTGGATCTGTCCAAGGTGGCGACGGTCGGCGTGGACGAAACCGCGTCCCGGCGCGGCCATCACTACGTCACAGTGTTCCTCGACATGAAGCGCAAGCAGGAACCGGTGATCTTCGCTGTTCCAGGCTGCGGCAAGGATGCCATCCAAGCATTTAGCGCCTTCCTGACAGCCCATGGGGGCGATACGGACAATGTGGTCGAGGTAGTCTGCGACATGTCGCCCGCCTTCCTTAGCGGCATCACCAAGCACCTTCCCAAGGCCGAGGTAACGGTCGACTGGTTCCATATCGTGCAGACCTTTACCAAGCGGCTGGACGAGGTACGCAAGAAAGAGCGCCGCGAGCAGGAACACCCTAAATCGCTGCGCTGGGCACTGCTGAAAAATCTGGACAACGAGAACCTGAGGCCTAAACAGTTGGCGGCGCTCCAGGAGTTAGTAGCTGATCAGAGCGCCACGGCCGATGCCTGGATAATCAAGGAAAAGCTACGCTGGATCCAGAAGGCCCCAACGCCCAGAGCGGCTCGGTGGCGCATCACGAACTACCTCAAGGTCATGCAATCGGCGGTTTCTGAAAAGCCACTACTGAAGCCGATGGGAAAGGCCTTGGCGACACTTGAGCGGCACGCGGAAGCAGTGGTCAGGCGCTGGCACTCGGGACTGACGAACGCAAGACTGGAAGGGATGAACGGCCTATTTCAGGCAGCTCGGTCACGCGCACGTGGCTATCGGAACGAGGCTAACTTCATCGCCATGATCTACCTGATTGGCAGCCCGGTGGGCCGCCTGTTCGATCAGGCTAAATCCACATGAAGTGACGAAGAACCAAAATGGTTTACAACCAAGGTACGGCTATTTCTCCTTTTGAGGTTCAGTCTTAGATCGTTGATTCTGCGGGCGTTACACACTTTAATTTTGAAAAGTGAGGGGCTATGGGAACGGAAATTTGGCTTCTGTATGTCAGCACCGTATTCATTTTGATGAGTACGCCTGGCCCTAGCCAGCTTTTGATGCTTTCCAATAGCGTTAGCAATGGTTTCCAACGGTCGCTATTTACCGCCGCTGGCGATTTGTCAGCCAATTTTTTACAGATGATTGTCGCCTCGATAGGTTTGGTGAGCATTGTCCAGCAATCCAGTGATTTCTTTATCATTGTGAAGTGGGCGGGGGTGGCATATTTATTGTACTTAGGCCTAAGGTTGATCTTCGCAAAGGGTGGGAGCCATGTAGGTGTGGCGAATAAGGTGCGGTCGAAAAACAGCTTGTTTTGGCAAGGTTTTATCACTTCAGCCGCAAACCCTAAAGCCGTTATTTTTTTCGCTGCTCTTTTTCCACAGTTCATTAACCCATCTGAGCCCCTTCTGTATCAGTTTGCGATACTGAGTGCCACGTATCTCATCATGGATGCGGTTTTCTTGTTTTCCTACGGTAAATCAGCTGAATGGGTTAGTACGCAACTAAAGTCATCAGCGCGCCAGTACTTAGGTAAGGTATCTGGATCGTTTCTGATTGGCGCAGCGGTGCTTCTAGGGCTGAAAGAAGTTGATGCTAACTTATAAAACGCCTCGCCAGCGATAGATACGGGGAAAGTTGTGGTCAAGCAAGTGGGCGGAGTTAACATTCAACCTAATCACAGAGCTACATGCCACTGCGGCATGGTGGAGCTCGAACTCGATCTGCCTGAGGGTCTTGTTGACCCGAAAAGGTGTAACTGCTCTATTTGCAGGCGCAAAGGCGCTGTTATGGCCTATGTACCATTGGACGGTCTTCGCATTCTCCGTGGAGCTGAGCATCTAAAGCTATATCGGTTCAATTCAGGTGTCGCAAAGCATTATTTCTGCTCAAACTGTGGCATCTACACCCACCATCAAACGCGCTCAAACCCCACTGTGTATGGATTCAATGTCGGGTGCCTGGAAGGCGTTAACCCCTGTGATTTGGATGGTGTCCCGGTTAGCGACGGTATCAATCATGAAGCTGATCTGTAACGGAGAGTTAGGAAGTGCTAGTGCAGCGTGCCTACCCGGTTGGTTCAATCCGGGTATTGAGGTTGCTTTGGGATACTCCATCCATATTCATCGCCTGAAAGATGATATAAATTAAAGTCTTTTCGTACGGAAGCAGTGGAACTGCGCTGTTGTGGCGACGTAAAGGATCCAAACATGATTACGGCTTCCAAAAGGCTAGTTTTGAGATACTACTGGCCTGAAGATATTGCCCCAATCTTTAAAAGCTATACGGGTGATTTAGGCTCAACAAAATACCTTGCACGGCACCCTCACACTGAAATCGAACAAACCGAAAAGATGCTTCAAAATTTTTCCGTTCCTGAAAGTATGGCGTTAACAGGCAAGTGTATTTGGGTTGTAGATGCTATCAGGAAAGGAGGTGCCATAGGGCTGATAACCGTTGTAAAAAGTAAAGGCTCAATGGTTGTTCACTTTGGTATCGGGAAACCATATAGAGGTTGCGGATACGCAGCAGAGGCGTTGGTACTTACCGCACAGCACTTGCTCGCAGAAGATCACGCAATAAGAGTTAACACCTGCACTGACCTCGAGAACGTCGCTGCTCAAAAGGCTTTAGAAAAAGCGGGTTTTATATTCACGAAAAGAGCTGAAAAATTTTATCAAGCCCCACAATTAAACGGCGAGTATAGGGACGTTTTCCACTACGAGTTCAGGGGTTAATAAAAGCTAGTCTCAGGATATTTTTGCTCTGTGTTGCCTTCGCAAAACACTACTTCTGCTCAAATTGCGGCATCTACACTTATCACCAAACGCGCTCGAACCCCAATGTGTATGGATTCAATGTTGGGTGCTTAGAAGGCGTTAACCCCTGTGATTTGGAAGGAGTCCCGATTAGCGAAGGTATCAATCATGAATCTGATCTTTAGCCTGACCTTTTACAGCATCGCTCTATCAGGGCTGTCTCTGAACAACGGAGTATAAAGTGAAATCAAGGAGTGAACATGAGCTGTGTTTTTTGTGAGATCGTGGCTGGTAACGCTCCATGTCACAAGATATGGGAGGACGCCGATCACTTGGCTTTTCTGTCCATTTATCCGAATACACCTGGGTTTTCAGTGGTCATTCCCAAGCGTCATGTTACAAGCTATCTGTTTGCTCAAGATGACGATGTGGTAACGGCGCTGGTATTGGCTTCAAAGCGGGTGGCTTTGCTGCTTGATGAAATATTGGATGATGTTGGTCGTACGGGAATGATATTCGAAGGTTATGGAGTAGATCATTTACATGCGAAACTATTCCCTATGCACGGGACGGGTCAACATTCGGCGTTCAAGCCTATTGCGTCTAGCGTGAACAAATATTTTGATCGGTATGAAGGTTATATCTCGTCCCATGACCATAAACGTGAAGACGATAACATTTTAGCGAATCTTGCCGCCAAAATCAGGGCGAGTATTTATCAACAAGAGCGTTAATAAACCAGTGCCCGTTGTCACTAAAACCTTAACAGTCTATACGTGGAGCCCGTAATGAAATCAACGGTAGAAGAGCGCATTCGTTCGTTGGGCTTGGAACTGCCCGTCGTTACCACGCCAAGGGGCAACTTTCGTTCCTATGCCATTTCGTACAACATGCTCTATCTGTCGGGTAAGGGCGCCCCGTTGCGAGAAGAGGGAGTTGCTGTCCCAAAAGTTGGGCAGGAAGTCACTGTAGAGCAGGCTCGGATGTATGCTCAAGAGGTTGGCCTGTATCTCCTTGCGCTCATTAAAGAAGCCCTGGGTGACTTTGATCGGGTTCAGCGTGTCGTGAAGGTGTTTGGTATGGTTAATGCTGATCCTAATTTTACTGCTCACACTGAAGTCATCAACGGTTGTTCCGACCTGCTTGTTAGCGTTCTTGGTGAGCGCGGTAAGCATGCACGCTCTGCCATTGGTGTTGGCTCATTGCCGAAGGGGTTTGCTGTGGAAATTGAAGCCATCGTTGAGTTTTCAGACGCTTCGCCACACCATCGCGACGCTTAAACCCTTTCTTGAGCTGTCCCCACTTTTGGTAGCTGTTTTACCCAACGTCGAGGGCTTAGGCTCAGTAAAGGCACACTCCTGCCGACAATCAATTGGGGCGGAGCTAGCGCTTGCCGGGAGCATCATCAACAAGGAGGAAATGGTGCAAATTTGTGAAACGGAGAGGCTGGATATCAGAACGTTCTCCTTAGACGATGTTCCCGAGTTAACCAATATCCTCAGCGACCCTGAGGTGATGAAATATTCGATTCGAGGCGTTTGCGATGAAACGGCGACTCGGCGGTTTATCGAGTGGTGTTTGGAGAGCTATGCGTCTCACAGTATCGGGCCATGGGCTTTAGTTGAGAAGGATTCCGGTAAGCTTGTTGGCTTTTGCGGTTTCAGTCACGAAGAGGTTAATGGTGTTGAAGAGATGGGGCTAGGCTATCGGCTAGCCAAACGGTACTGGGGTCAGGGGCTGGCGTCTGAGTCAGTGCAAGCGGTACTCCATAATGCATTTAATCAAAAGCAGCTATCGTCGGTGGTTGTTATTATTGAGCCTGAAAATGGTGCGTCACTTAAGGTCGCAGAGAAAGCAGGGTTTTCTGCATTCGATAATATTGAATTTCATGGCCGTCCAGTGAGGCTGTACCGGCTAACTCAGCAGTAGTGGGACGTACTTCATACTAATGACATGAAAGCGATAGGTGCGCGATAAGTGGCATTATGGGCTAACCCGATTATGCCAGTATCCTGGCTTTCTCGAGTGATGGGCGAAAGCAACAATGGTAATTGTTTGGTTATTGGAAACAGTCACAAGGGAAAACGGGAATTGTTGAAGGATCAAACGCTTTGCACCACGTTTGCTTGCTTTGCCTATTACAGGAACTAGTGGTGGATTTGGTGCGCTTAGCTTTGTGGTAGCTTGTTCAAAGGTATCAATAAGCTGTTCACCAAGCCCCGGTGATTCGAGTTCATACCAAGCTGCGGCTTCCAACAGTTCTTCTGCAGCCTCTGGACTAACCTTTACTATCAAAATCAGTTCCTTAACCGAGCTCTGGCACGCTCAAGGACTTCACTGACATCTAAAGATTTGATTTTGCCAGATTCAATCTCATTGATTCTGCGACATATCTCCGCGTCCCAAGCTTCCGATACACTGATTTCAGCCATACCATCTAGGCTTGCTACCAAATCATGAGCGAGTTTAGCCCGCTCTTTCTCCGATAGGGTCATTGCTTCGTTCGTGATGGTTTCAAGTTGCGCTGTATTCATCTTTTACCCAGCCTTGTGAAACGGCAATGTCAAAATCATGCAGTAAAGCACACTTTAGTACAAGGTCATCAAGTCTGCCTATGGACTGTTGCGGAACCATATCATTAGCGCAGTTGGCGGATTCTGCGCCGAGGAAGTCAATGCCAAAGGTCATACTGAAAGGGTTTATCATCGTCTCCGAGCCGGATCTGAACGCTGTTAAAGCAGAGCTCATCAACCATAAGCGGTTAACCCTGGCTGAGCCCGGCTGCCTCGTTTTTGAGGTTGTTCAATGCACTATGAACCCCTATCGATTTGACGTGTATGAAGAGTTCATTGACCGAGACGCTTTTGAGCGACATCAGGCTAGAGTGAAATCCTCCGCCTGGGGTAAGGTTTCAGCCAATATTGAAAGGCATTACAGCCAGCAATCCGCTGGGTAGCTAACCCAGCGGTTATAACCGACGTTTCTTACATTCGTATGTGTGCTCTATTACCCGCGCTTCTTACCAGCTTTTTTCATACTCATCACGTAAATAATGAACATGATCAGTGAGCCCATTACAAAACACCATACGCCTACGGTTGCGTAGCTCGCAAAAGTGGGAAGAAATAAAAGGCTGCCAAAGAAGAAAAATAAGCTTGATAAGAGACCGAGTAGGTTGGGTAGCTGTTGATGCTGCGTTATCTCACTGTTCATTTTGTTTCCTTATCTGAACTATTACTTTCAAGAGCCTCACAGTGCTTAAATAGTGATGTTGGGTGAAAACTGAAAGCCTACCGATATCCGATTCCAGCTGTTGATTTGAACAATAATGGCGGTGAGGTCAATTAGCCCCTGCTCACCAAACGCAGCTAAGGCGTTTTGATAGTCGTCGTCACTCACCGCTTGCTGGCTGACCAGTGTCAGTGCTTCGGCCCAGGCGAGTGCGGCGCGCTCTTTTGTGCTGAAGCAGGGGGCTTCACGCCAAGCAGGCAATACGTCTAAGCGAACCTGGTGTTCGCCATCGTCTCTGGCCTCTTGCGAATGCATGTGCTGACAAAAGCAGCAATGATTAATTTGCGAAACACGTAGGTTGACCAAGTGGATTATCGAGCGATTAACCGTTGAGTCTGGGGCAGCGTCGCCTAGTGCAGTCAGGTGCTTAGCTAGGCGGGGGCAAAGGCGATATACAGACTGTTGAGACATACGAGTAGACATGTGGGTGACCTCGGTGAGTAAGTTGAGAGCTCAGCTTAACGTCGAGGTTTTTTTACGCCTTGTAAATTTGCGACAGTTTGCGTTTGCGATAGGCGGCGGGTGTTTCATAGGCAAGTGATTGGAAGGCGTGGGTGAAGTGAGCTTGGTCATAGTAACCGCATTGCAGCGCTATTTCCGCTAGAGGCAGTGTGGTTGCAAGCAATCCGTGGCGGGCACGGTTTAGCCGGGCATAGGCCACTAATTGGCCAGGGGTAACGCCTACCTCACGTTTTAATTTGCGCTCCAGGGTACGTCGAGTAAACCCTAGCGTAGCACCTAACTGTTGGGGGGAAAGCTGTAGTTCTCCAATGGCTTGAACAATCGTAGTGATACGGCTATTGGCAGGTGGCTGGCTCTTTAGTCGATCTAACAACCATGTTTCCAGCAGGCGTAATCCCTGTTGTGAGTCCAACTGGTAGAGGCGCTCTACCACAGGCATTAATCCTTGCAACCTTAATTTTTGCACACTTAGTTCTTCAAGCTCGTTATCCACGCGATGGTATGTATCTGCGAATGCTTCGGGTAGTAAGCCCAGCAAGCTGTGGGCGCCTGCCGCTTTAAAGCGAATGCCCAAACAGGGTGTGGTTGTGTCGAGTGTTTCTATTAACGTTCGCCTGTTGAAACAGAGCGTGATGAGGGGGCGGGAGCTGGAGAGTTTAATGCTAAGACTAGCCCCTGCATCGGGGTAGAACTTTTCGGTTCTGGGTTCAGTGAGGTGACCTGGAGTTCCCATTGACCAAAAGCATTGAACCCAAGGCGTTAATCGCCTATCAGGCAGGCGATGCCGGAAGTTTAGATAGTCAGTGTTGCTTGGCAGAATGAGGTCAGTCATGGCGTTAGTCAGCGATAGGTTTTACCAAAAGTAGCTCTTATTGCCTCAATCAAGCAGTTTTTGGGAGCAGGCCCGCCGCCACACGCTAGGCGGCGTATTTTCCTGGCGAGCCCAACTGCGCCTTAGCTGCCGTTCATCACCGAATCCGGACGCTTCGGCTATGCGTGCTAGCGTCCATGTCGTTTCGGTCATTAACGCTTTGGCTCGCTGCAGGCGTAACCCCATAATGTAGTCGCCCACCAGCATGCCGGTAAGGCTTTTGAATTGGCGCCGGAAATGACGTTCGCTCATGGCTGCCTGAGCCGCCAATGTTTCGACACGCCAGGTTTGCGAAGGGGCGGCGCATATTGCATCTTGAACGCGATGCAGCCTTTCATCCACATGATTGCGGCCCTCAAGCCAGGCCCCCAGTTGAGGCTCCTGACCGCTGCGGCGAAGATACAGCACCATCTCTCGCGCTACCGCCAGAGCCAGCGAGTGGCCACAAGCACGGGTAAGCCAGTACAGCATGGTATCAATGCCGGTTGAAATCCCCGCGCTGGTTAAATAGCGCTCATCCTCAGTAAAGATACAATCACGTTGTACCTTTGCTTGTGGGGCTTTGGACTGCAACTTCTCGATTAGCGTGTGGTGGGTGGTACAGCGTCGCCCCGCTAACAGGCCTGAATCCGCCAGTAATAGCGTGCCCGAGCAAACGGTCATCAGCGTATCTGCATAGTGGGCATTCGCCTTGAGCCAAGCGACACACTCTTGCTGCGCTAATGGCTCAAGGCTATTGCGGTACTGCCCCGGAATCAGCAGTAAATCTTGAGTAGGAAGCTGTTCAGGCAAGGGGTCGATGCCGCTGAGGGTAAGCGGCCCTAGCCACTGCATGGCGGCTTTGGGGCCGATATAGCGCACCTGAACGTCTATCGAAAGCCTGTCAGCACACTGCAAGACCTGTAGCGGGCCAATCAAATCAAGGGGCACTTGGCCGGGCATCATCAATACCGCCACCCGCAGGGTTGTGGCTCTTGGGGATGGCGGTTGGCTATGCTGTTGCTCTTCACTCACGTGGGTTTTGCCATTCGTTGATCATGTCTTGTGTACTGATAATACGCGCAAAGCGGTCTTCAAGTACCAGTTCGGTGCGCGCCTTAATATCCTCGGCTGACCAGGTGATGCCATGGCGCGTCATGGGGAACGTTAGGGTAGCATCGCTGATAAAGTCGACGCTAAACCCTAAATCCGACGCCACCCGTGCGGTGGTTTCGCAGCATTGCTCGGTACGAATACCGCTAATCGCCAACCGTTCAATGCCTCGCTCCCGTAACCAGTTTTCAAGCGAGGTATCGCTGAAAGCATTATGAACCCGCTTATGAAAGGTCACCGTCACTTCATCGCTAAAGTCATCAAGCGGACGAATGAGGCCACCATCAGGATCGAAAGCCCCTTGGCTGCCAGGTTCTTCATGCAGAATGCGTACAACCGGTAAATCGTTGGCCTGGGCTGCGTTTAGCACGGCACGCTGCTTGGGGCGCCACGTCTGAGCCAGTGATTCTACCCAGTAATCACGGGCGGGGAAGGAGGCTTGAACATCAATTAATAACAATGCGGTTTTAGGCTGGGCCATGGCTAATCTCATCGTGTTGAAGTGAAGTGACAGATTAGCTGTTACGCATTCAGGCAACGATGCGTTGGCCGGTCACAAAGAGGACAATTTCGGCCATGTGTGGCAATGTTTTCTAATTGGCAGTACGGCAGAGGCTGATTTTCAGGAGCAAGTAGGGTTTATTTCTTCACACAGACAAAAATCGCGTTTCCTGAGGCGTTATCCCAGGGAATGATTTTTTCATAGTTGTGCTCAAACACATGAACTTCAAAGTGAGGCGCTAATAGTGCGCTTAACTCTGCAAAGCTGACGGCCACCATGGGGTGTTCGTCGTTCCATAGCTGTGTACCTTCAGCGTTGGCTTTTTCAATGCTGAGCCTAAGCGACTGCTTTTCACCTTGGCCACTGTAGTGCCATCCTGAGCGGAACGTGAATAAATCGCTTTCTTTTTGGGCGTTGTGTTTAACAGATAAAGCGTTATCGATTTTGTCTTTATCGACGGCGTTAAAACAGAAAATACCACCAGACTTGAGTGCGCAATGAACACTGGAGATACATGCTTTTAGCTTTTCAATGCCATCGCTGTAGTGGATTGAGTATAAAAAGCAGGTAATTAAGTCTTGAGGTTCGTTGGCTTTGAAGTCGCTCATGTCTTGCAACGTGAAGAGCGCTTCTGGGCAACGTGTGGCGGCGATATCCAGCATGGGTTGGTTGATATCCAGTCCGCTGCTGGCGTATCCAAAATCAATGAAATGGCGCACGTGTGGGCCGGTGCCACAGGCTAAATCTAGGTGTGTCGTACCGCCGTTACCGAAAATCTGATGCAGCCTGTGAATGGCGTGACTTTGCGCTTGATAGTCGATATCCACGCACATCAAATCGTAGTAGCCAGAAAGGTCGGTATAGAGGGCGTTAACGGACATAGTGACCTAATAGTGGCAACTGAAATAGGGTGGGTGGCGCATAGTAAACGAGCGGGTAGGGTTTGAGAAGCGTTTACAGCTTGGAGCTTTACGATTACACAAATACATTTTGCGGCACTAAAGAAACTCTGACGATTACCGATATATATAACCAAGACCATCTATATGTCTCTGCTTGATCCTAAATGCCACGAGTGCCCGCTATGCCGAAAATGCTGATCTTTATCATCACCTTGATTCTCATTCTGTCTAACCAAGTGCAGGCAAACACGAGTGCGGCAGAGGCGGCGGCGTTGGCGTGGCTAGAAGCCATCGATAGCGGTCAGTATGAGCAGGCATGGGAAACTTCGTCTTCATTACTAAAAAAGCCTCTTTCACCGCACATGTTAGAACGGACGATTGGTGCAGCGCGCCGTGACTTTGGTGCGGTTCAGTCCCGTCGGCGAATCAGCGTCGTCCGCGAAACCTCTATGCCAGGGGCTCCAAGAGATGACTACGCGGTTTTGACGTTCCAAACAAGTTTTGAAAACAGACCGCAGATTACGGAAACCATCACCCCTCACTTGGAAGAGGGGACGTGGAAAGTGAGTGGTTATTACTTGAACTAACCGATTCCTCAAAATATTTCGACCACCTCTGGCCTTCAAAATCGCTGCCTTAGTTCAGGCTCTTTTTACCCGCGAGTCCTGCCTTCACGTTGTTCATGACGAAGCTCAAAGTGGCTGCTACGTTGAGTAGATAGCCTTGTGTATGTTGCTATGGATAAGCTTCAGATTCAGAGGGGAATGTTCAGGCGTTGAATGCGAGGAGCGGGTATGCAAACCCTTTCTCTCAAACCGCACTGGCTCTGGTTGATAATTGCCGGTTTGCTAATGGCTACCATGTCGTTGACCTGGCAGGCCATGGCACAGTCCTCGTCTTCCAGTGCGCTGGTGCTCAATATCGAAGGCGCGATCGGCCCGGCGACCAAGGATTACTTCGAGCGCGGCTTGGACAAAGCCTGCGAGCAGGGCAGCGAAGTGGTAATCGTTGAGCTCGATACCCCCGGCGGGCTGGTCGACACCACCCGCGACATGATTCGCGAGATGCTCAACGCTGATATCCCCGTAGTGATGTACGTATCCTCCAGCGGTGCGCGCGCCGCAAGCGCTGGCACCTATCTGCTCTACGGCAGCCACGTGGCCGCCATGGCCCCCTCGACGCATCTCGGTTCGGCCACGCCCATTCAGATGGGCGGCGGGCTGTCTGGCAGCGATGAAGGCGACGATGACAGCGCGGCTGACGAGTCGGAAGGCGAGGGCAGCGCTATGGAACGCAAGGTGATGGAGGACGCGGTGAGTTTTATCCGCAGCCTGGCGGAACGCCATGATCGCAATGCCGATTGGGCCGAAGACGCGGTGCGTGATGCCGTCAACCTCACTGCCAGCGAGGCGCTGGAGCAGAACGTCATCGAAGTGGTGGCGCGCGATCTTACCGGTCTACTTGAGCAGATCGATGGCATGAGTGTGGTCATGGAAAGCGGTGATGCTACCCTCGAGACCGCCGACCTCACCATTGAGCGCTTCGATCCGGATTGGCGCACCCAGGTGTTATCGCTGATCACCAACCCCAACATTGCCTTCTTTTTGATGATCATCGGCTTCTACGGGCTGGTTTTCGAGCTTGCCAGTCCCGGCAGCTTGTTCCCCGGCACCATTGGCGTGATTTTCCTGTTGCTAGCCCTTTTTGCGTTTCAGGTGCTGCCGATCAACTACGCTGGTCTGGCGCTGATTGTGGTCGGGCTGGCATTGATGGTGGGCGAGGCACTGATGCCCAGCTTCGGCGTATTGGGGCTCGGCGGGATCATTGCTTTTGTACTCGGGTCGATCATGCTCATGGATGCCGAGTACATGGCGATTTCACTACCGCTGATTGGCGGCGTGGCGCTGGTCTCCGGCGGCCTGATGCTGTGGACGTTGACGCGCTTTGCCACGCTGCGCCGTCGCCCGGCGCATACCGGTATCGAGCAGATGATAGGTGCCAGCGCCGTTGCCCTGGAAGATTTTGAAACCAACGGCCACGTTTGGCTGCACAGCGAACGTTGGAATGCGGTGAGCGATGCTCCCGTCAAGCAGGGTGACGAGCTAAGGGTAGTGCGTCTTGAAGGCTTGACGGTCTACGTCTCACATCCCTAGCGACCCTGGCCCTGGTGGCCGTCGTCAGGTAATTGATCATCCGCTAAACGAGGTGCCCCATGATTATTTCGTATCTTGTCCCAGTCGTATTGGTGGTGCTACTAATCGCCGCCTCCATCCGCATCCTGCCGGAATACAAGCGCGGCGTAGTGTTCTTTCTGGGCCGCTATCAGAAGGTGAAAGGGCCGGGCCTGGCCATCGTGATTCCCGCAATTCAAAAGATGCAGGTGGTCGACCTGCGCGTCATCACCATGGACGTGCCCGAGCAGGATGTGATCTCCCAGGATAACGTCACGGTGAAGGTCAACGCTGTGCTTTACTTCCGGGTGGTGGATCCGGAAAAGGCGATTATTCAGGTGGAGAATTTTACCCAGGCCACCAGTCAGCTGGCACAGACCACGCTGCGTTCGGTGCTGGGTAAGCATGACCTGGATGAAATGCTCTCCGAGCGCGACAAGCTCAACGATGATATCCAGGAAATCCTCGACGCCCAGACGGACTCCTGGGGCATCAAGGTGGCGAATGTCGAGATCAAGCACGTGGATCTTGACGAGAGCATGATCCGCGCCATTGCCCGCCAGGCTGAGGCGGAGCGCGAACGTCGCGCCAAGGTCATCCATGCCGAGGGTGAACTACAGGCTTCCAAGAAGCTGGTCGAAGCGGCTAACGTGATGCAGGAAAACTCCGCCGCGCTGCAACTGCGCTATCTGCAGACCATGAGCGACATGAGCAACAAGAACGCCTCGACGATCGTCTTCCCACTGCCCATGGACATCATGGAAGCCTTCAAGGATATGAAGGCGAAGCACATGGCCTCTGGGCCGGATGCCCATAAAAGTGATGGCTGAGACGGTACTCCAGTTCGCGTAAAGTGTGGGCATTCACGAGTAGACATACTGCAAAGCCGTACATGGTAAAAGTGTACCTGTCGGGTAGGTATTTATGAGGCCTTATGTTTTATAGTGTAGGAAAACCCTTAACTGGAAAACGGCATGAACTATATTGTCGGTTTGATTTTAGCCTTCGCTACGCTGCCAGCATTAGCTTCTGATACTGCTCAAGACTGCGAAAACGCTATGTCGACGATGGAGATCAACCAGTGTGCGCAGTTGGAGCTAGAAACCGCTGAGGCGGAAATGCACCGCTATCTCGTCGCAGCGCTAAACCGCAATGAGGCTGATGACGCCTTGGTGGAGTCGATTCAGCAGGCCCAAGAGTTATGGGAAGGTTACCGTCAAGCTCATTGCGATGCGGTGTACACCCAGTGGCGTGATGGCACCATAAGAGGCGTAATGTCGCTTTCGTGTAAAAAACAGCTGACTCAAGCGCGTACCCATACGTTATGGGAGAGTTTTTTAGTCACAATGGAAGGCGAGTCGTTACTACCGGAGCCTGAGCAATAAACCGGGCTTAATGGTTAGAACTTCATTAATCCTTTTTCAGCCGCGACGGAACCCATGCTATACATTGCCGACACCCCTGAACCGCCTTACTACGCCGTTATTTTCACTTCACTACGCACCGAGGTCGATAACGGCTATGACGCAATGGCGGCAAGAATGGTTGAGCTTGCAGCGCAGCAGCCGGGGTTTTTAGGAGTGGAGTCTGCCCGCAATGAAGTAGGTGTAACGGTCTCTTACTGGGCCGATTTGGCGTCTATTAAAGCGTGGAAAGCCCATGCTGAGCATCAAGAGGCTCAGCGGCTAGGCCATCAGCAGTGGTACCAGCACTTCAAAACCCGTATCGCTAAAGTCGAGCGAGATTACGGTATTTAGCTGATTGCCACCGATTCAGCGGCTTACACCATCAGCCCCGCGAGTGCCTGCATCCCTAGGGCCACCGCAAGTACCATAACCCCTGCCACCAAACTGGTTATCAAGGCATGGCGTTTCCACAGTACCAGAACACGGTGGCCAAAGCGGTGAACCAGCCAGGCAAGGCCGAAGTAGCGCAAGCCACGGGCGGTTAACGCCGCCAATACGAACAGCATAATTGGGTAGCCGGAAAGCCCGGCGGTAATCATTGCCACTTGGAAGGGGATTGGCAGTATGCCAATGGCCAAAATGGCGGCAAAACCGTACTGAGCGAAAAATGTTTGAAATGCCTGGTAACTACTCTGCATCCCCATAGACTCAATAAACCACGTACCGACCGACTCATAAAGCACTAAGCCAATGCTGTAGCCCACCAGCGACGCGACGAGGCAGCCCGCAGTAGTGACCAAAGCCAGTAACCACAGCCGCTGCCTATTAACGGCCATCAGCGGGATCAACACCAGCTCAAGAGGAATGGGCAGAATAATAGTCTCCAGAAAGGAGAGGGTGCCCAGCAGCCACAGCATATTCTTCGAGCGGTTAATGCGCTCAAACCACTGCTTAGTGCGTTTGGATGCTATGGCCATGCAGGTCTCTACACTTCGGGATTAATGCGGCGATAGACAGCCGCTAAAAGGCTGTAGAGACCAAACGCGAAGAGCCCCAGCGCGACAAAACCCAGTAGCCACTGGCCGTAGGGTTGGCTTCGCAGGGTGCTAAACACTTCGCCCATACCGCCTGCTTGATTGGGATTGATTTGATAAGCGGCGATGATAAAAAAGCTACCCACGATCACAAATACCAAGCCACGAATCACTAAGCCAAAACGGCAGATAGGATAGGCCCATTGTTGAGTTTGTGTTGGCATAGCAAAGTGTTTGTCGAATTTGGCCTTGTAGCCTTTCAGCGCGTGGGCAATGCCTACCCCAATCATGATGAGGCCGACCCCGCCTACCAGCCAGCGCCCGAAAGGCTGCTGCATCAGCCAGCCTGCGACGCCTTGAGAGCCGCCGCCTGAATCACCTGAAGAGCCCGCAAACTGCAAGATGAGTGTGGCGGCAAAAAAAGCCAACAACGTGTGGGTAATGGCGCTGGCCAATAAGCCCGCACGAATTGCCAGCCCCTTGGCGCCGTTGCCGTGATGGTCAGTATCTTTAACGGCTTGGATGATCCGCCACATCGCGTAGCCCACCAAGCCGATGGCCATAAGGGCTAACATGACTTTTCCGAAGGGAGCGGTGAGCACGCGTTCTAAGGCACCCCGACTGCCTTCTGTTTGGCCGCCTTGCCCAAAGGCTGCCAGCGCTGCAAGGCCGCCGACTAATACATACACAATGCCCCGAGAGGCGTAACCCATGCGGGCGAAAAGGGTAATCGCATCACGGTGGTCGGGGTTATTCATACTATTGGCCATGGTGTCCTCCTGACATATTAAGCGTTGCGCATCCCTATGCAATCTAGTTCATATAGCGCTTATCAGCGGCCCATACTGGGCTTGTGCTGTGCTATTGTCCAGCCTAGGTCAAGCTGAAGCGTCAAAGGCTATTTTTGAATAAAACGAGCAGAACATGAGCACAATTTCGTCACCTATCTTCTGGCGGGATGCGCGTATGCCCTATGTAGAGCTGCGCAAGATTAGCGACGCGCGACAAGTTTGCTATGCGCCACACAGTCATACGCATTGGTCGCTGGGGGCCGTTACCGCAGGTAAAAGCACTTTTTGCTATCGCGATGCGACGCATCACATTAGCGCGGGTGACATCGTTATGATGAACCCCCACTGGGTGCATGCCTGCAACCCCATCGAGAACCAGCCCTGGGCCTACCTGATGCTCTACGTCGATACCGAGTGGCTGAGTGAATTGCGTTACCAATTGGGCCTGTTGAATACGCCGTATTGGCAAGATATCGCTACCGCCGTCATTACCCAGCCAGCGCTTTACGCCGGGTACTGCGATATGGCCGCTTGTTTGCTGGATGAACACCGCGAGATTAGCGATAAGCAAACGGCGCTAGTCGAATACTTGTCCACCATTCTGCAAGTGCTTGCTCAAGAATCCCCCGCTGCATTGCCCCAAGCACCCAGTGCGCTAGAACAGGTTGCGGGCTATTTGCGTGCCAACTGTAGCGCTGATATATCGCTAGAACGCCTATGTGAGCAGTCCGGCTATAGTGCTGGGCACCTGATTCGCGCCTTTAAACAGCACTTCGGACTAACGCCCCACGCTTACCTGATTAATCAGCGCATTCAGATGGGGCAGCAAGCGTTAAAACAAGGGCAACCTATCGTTGAGGCGGCTTTGAACGCTGGCTTTAATGACCAGCCCCACTTTCAAAGAACGTTTAAGCGGCTGGTAGCAGCGACACCCAACCAGTACCGCTATCCGCTACTCAACCAGTAAGAAAATAGCGCTAGCCGCCAGGCAGATAGCGAGTGCGCGGTTAATCGTCAGTAAGATGATAGGACGATGAACATAGCGTTTCAGAAAAGCGCCTGCATAGACCCAACTGGCTAGCGATAGCCAGCAAATAGGCAGATAGAGGCCGGCGAACAACCATAGAAGATGGGGCTCATTAGCAGTGGTGTAGGCGCCAATGCCAGCGGCAGACGCCAGCCACGCCTTGGGGTTGAGCCACTGCATCATGGCGCCTGTCATAAATCCTGGCGCTTTGACGCCGCCTCGCTCCTGCAAGCGCCCATCATGCTGTAGCAGCTGATAGCTGAGGTAGAGTAAAAACAGGATGCCTGCCCAGCGTAAAAACGTTTCCAGCAGCGGCGCCACACTCAGTAGAGAGTAAAGGCCCGCACCGATGGCTAAAAATAGCGCGATAAACCCCAGCGTGGCGCCGGTTACAAAAACAAGCCCTTTAGTGATGGGGTAGTGCGTACCGCTACTCAAACAAACGATGTTGACCGGCCCCGGCGAAATAGACGCGGCAAGCGCAAATGCGGCCATGGGTAAGGCTGTCGATGCTAGTAAAACGCTCATTGTCATCCTCCTCGGTAGTGCAAGGAGTTTGCGGTGGTGCCCACTGGAGGTATTGAACAAAATTGAGGTGGTCGCTTAAATCACTGCCTTCCACTCTGCTCTTTTAATGCCCAAACACCGACCAGCCGGTGCGCTGCACAAACATTTCGAGCGCCTGGGTGCCCAACAAACTATTGCCGTAGGCATCTAGCCCCGGCGACCAAACAGCTATGGAGCCATGGCCGGGTGCAATTGCCAGAATGCCGCCGCCCACGCCGCTTTTGCCAGGCAGGCCGACGCGAAAAGCGAACTCCCCCGAGGCGTCATAGTGCCCGCACATCATCATTAGTGAATTGATACGCCGTGCCCGCTGGGGGGCTACCACGCGAATGCCACTGGGCTTGTTGATACCATCCGAGGCCAAAAACAGCCCGGCATGGGCCAACTGCTCACAGCTCATGGCGATGGCGCACTGGTGAAAATAGGTGCCTAGCACCTTATCGACATCATGGCGTAGGCGGCCAAAGGCTTTCATAAAGTGAGCCAACGAGGCGTTGCGGTCGCGGTGTGCCATTTCGGAAGCGGCCACAGCGTGGTCGAAGTAAATACTGTCGTCATCGGCGATATAGCGCACAAAGCTGAGAATCTCGCCCAGTGTCTCTTTGGGCTCGTGGCCCATCATGATCGCATCGACCACCGCAATGGCCCCGGCATTGATAAACGGGTTACGCGGTTTGCCGCTTTCATGCTCTAGTTGCACGATGGAGTTGAAGGGATCACCTGAGGGCTCGCGGCCCACTTTTGACCACAGCGAATCACCCACTTGCCCAAGTGCAATGGTCAGGGTAAATACTTTAGAGATACTCTGAATCGAGAAGGGCGTGGTAGCACAACCTGCCGAGTAAACGTTGCCATCCACGGTGGCGAGCGAAATGGCAAACTGCTGTGGGTCAACATGGCCCAGCTCGGGAATATAGTCTGCGACCTTACCGCGTTCTTCGGCGTTTGCCATGGCTGCTGCAATGTCATTGATCAAGTCTTGCATGGGCGTATCGTGTACCGTCAATGGAGGCGGGGCATCACCCTAGCGAAAACTGGTGGAAATGTCTGTTAAACATAACGTCTCTTTTAAACATAAACGGTCTGATCACCTGCCAGTGCGCAAGATTCGGGTCGGCAACTCGCCCGTGAAGGCTTAGGCTGAAAGGAACTGAGCAGCCCCGCTAGAGAGATAACCCAATGAATGACTATGAGCGTATCGAAAAAGCCATGGCCTATATGGTGGCGCATGCGTCGGAACAGCCCAATCTGGAAACGGTGGCTGCTCATGTTCATTTGAGTGCCTTCCACTTCCAGCGGCTGTTTTGCCGCTATGCGGGGATTAGCCCCAAACGCTTTTTGCAGGCGCTCACCTTAGAGCGCGGCAAGCAGTTAATGCATTCGTCCACTTCTTTGTTGGATATCGCCCATACCCTTGGGCTTAGCGGTGGCTCAAGGCTTTACGACCACTTTGTTCAGTTAGAGGCGGTCACGCCCGGCGAGTATAAGCGCCAGGGGGAAGGAGTGGAGATCGCTTACGGCGTTCACGAAACACCCTTAGGTCGCCTATTCGTCGCGGTAACCCCCCGGGGTATTTGTCGAATGGGGTTTGTCGATACGACTAATTCTGAGGAGTTACTGGCAAGGTTGGCCAAAGAGTGGCCGCACAGCACCTTTCAACATAGTACTGAGGCCACTCGCTACGCGGTGGAAAGGCTGTTTACTCAGCCCGAAGAGGGGGCTACAGCTGTGTCGCTGCACGTGACCGGCACCAACTTCCAAATAGCGGTTTGGCGAGCGCTGCTGACGATTCCCGAGGGGCAATTTGCCAGCTATTCCCATATTGCTCAGGCGCTGGGGGCACCTAAATCGTCCCGTGCCGTGGGCAATGCGGTGGGCGCTAATCCCATCGCGCTATGGATCCCCTGCCATCGGGTAATTCAACAAAGCGGCGCCCTCGGTGGTTACCGCTGGGGATTAGAAAAAAAGCAGATGGTACAAGCCTGGGAGCTGGCGCTGGCTAACACAGACAAAACAGCGCTCGCTCCCAGTCTAACGACCTAATCAATCAACCCATTAGCATCATAAAACGGGAAAGGGCCTGGATAGTGCTCGATAAACCCTTGGTGAGTCACCATGCCGTTAGTTGCCGACCACTGGTGTAGCAGGTAACCGGGGGGCTCTAGCTGAAAGCTGGAGGGGCCGTCTGGGGTGAGATCTAAACTCACCTGATGGGAAACCCCAGGGCAGCTAATCGCCAGGGTGTTCGCAAAGCGCGCTTGGATCGAACGGTGCAGATGACCGCAGAGCACGCGCTCGACCTGGGCATGTTTGCCAATGATGTCGGCTAGCGCGTCTGGTCGCTTCAGCGGCTGGCGATCCATATGGTCGATGCCACTAACAAAAGGGTGATGATGCACCATGACCAAGGTAGGTTTCTCGGGCTGCTCTGCCAGGGTGGTGTCTAGCCACTGCAGACTTTCATCGCTTAACTCTCCGTGGGGGGTGCCGGGCACCGATGAGTCGAGCCCTACAATGCGTACCGGGTAGTCTTCTAAGATCCACTGTAAATAGTCGCGGTGCTGAAACAGATAACGGTGCTCGGGAAAGGCGGCGCGCAGATGTTCGCGGTCATCATGATTGCCAGGGATCAAGTACACGGGCAGCGTTAATTCAGCCAGGATCTGCTTAAAGGTGGCGTACTCGTCAGGATGGCCAAAATCAACCAAATCACCGCTAATCAGCACCAGGTCGGGCCGCGGCGCTAGCTGATTGAGCGTGGCGATTGCTTCACGCAGCGCATTGGCGGTATCTACCTGGCGGTAAGAGAGCTTCCCGCCCGCCTTGATATGCGGATCGCTAATCTGGGCGATAAGACATTGCTGGGCATGAGGGGCTTTCTGAATGTTTAAACCTTGATCAGCCATTGGCCATCTCCTTGGCATTAACAGGGGGAGTGGGCTTATCTGGATGAAAAAGCACGCTAGAGTGAAGTGCCAAACCAATGGCAATGCCGTTTGACCAGCGCTGGCGGGAGGGGGCCTCAACCTGGAGCGGCGAAGCGCCGCCGGTGTCCACCATCAGGCGCTGGGTCTGGCCCAGGAAAATACTTTGTACCACTTTCCCCTTTACATCGGCTTGGTCTACGGAAACCACCTGAATATCTTCTGGACGGCAGTAGACAGTGGATACTCCCTGCAAATGTGAGGCTCGGAGTCCACCTCCATGGACGACCAATCCTCCATCGGCGCGTGTGCTGATCACGTCCAGGCAATTAACCGCGCCAATAAAATCGGCCACAAAGGCGTTGGCCGGCTGATGATAAATCTCCTGGGGCGTGCCCAATTGCGCAATGCGTCCGGCTTGCATTACCGCGATGCGGTCACCCAAGGCCATCGCCTCATCTTGATCGTGGGTGACGTAGACCGCCGTGGTGCCTAGCTCCCGTAGAAGCTGGCCAATGTCGATGCGTAAGCGGTCGCGCAGTTTCGCGTCTAGAGCTGCTAACGGCTCATCAAACAGCAGCACCTTGGGGCGAACGGCAATCGCGCGGGCGAGGGCAACGCGCTGCTTTTGGCCTCCTGAAAGGGCGTCGATGCGTCGCTCGCCAAAGCCTTGTAAGTCGACCATATGCATGACTTCGTCAAGCCGATGGGCGATCTCGGCACGTGGCAAACGCTGTATTTTCAAGCCATAGGCAATATTGTCGGCAACGCTCATATTGGGAAATAGCGCGTAGTTTTGAAACACCATTCCTACGTCGCGCTTCTCAATCGGCAGAGCGGTGACATCACGCTCGCCAAACAGCACTTGCCCGCCTTTGTCGGGGCTTTCCAGGCCGCTAATAATGCGCAGAGTGGTGGTTTTGCCGCAGCCGGAAGGGCCCAGCAGTACCAGGGTTTCGCCCGCATTAACCTGCAGATCAAGCGGCTGTAGCGCTGTATTGCCGCCAGCGAAGGTACGGCTGCACTGGTTTAGCGTAATGCTGACAGATGAACTCATCACGGATCTCTACTTAAGTGTTGAATGCTGTACCTGGGAAACCGCTTAGCGGCGCTGCTCGGTGAGTCGGCCCGCCCACTGAATCGCCACCAGCAAGGGCACCACCATTACCAGAAATATCAGCGTGTAGGCTGAGCCTATTTCCAGGCGCATCGAGGCGTAGCTGTCGGCTAAGCCGACCGGTAGCGTTTTGGTTAATGGGGTATGCAGCATCCAGGTAATGTTGAACTCACCGATCGATAAGGTGACCACCATTAGCGCTCCCGCCAAAATGCCGCTCATACAGTTGGGGATGACCACCCCGAAAAAGCGTTGCCTAAAGCTGGCGCCTAAGCTGGCGGCGGCTTCTTCCAGTTGGGGAAGCTTGGCGGTCTGCATCACGGAGAGCACCGCACGCACCATAAAGGGCAAGGTAAACAGCACATGGCCAACAAGAATAAATAGCCAACTGCCGCGAAATTCACGGTAGCTGCCATAGGCGAGCAGTAGGGCAAGCGCGGTGGCCAGCCCGGGTACGGCAACCGGTAGCAGTAGGAGTTCTTCAATCGCGTTGGCCCAGCGGCGACGGCTGCGCAGTAGACCATAGGCGGCGGGTACGCCAATCAGGATGGTGATCAATAAACAGGCGAGCGCCAGTTTAATCGACAGCCAGATGGTATCGGCGTAGAGCTGCCACACCTCATTGACCCAGCGCAGGGTCAGACCACTCTCAAGACCCACAAAGTAGTTCTCGGTTAGCCCCGCCATGACCGACATGGCGACGGGCACGATCATAAATAGGCACACCAGCAGTGTGAAGCTCAGTTGGAGCGTGAAACGTAGACGCGATTTCATACGGAGGCTCCCAAGTTGCCGCCTGCCAGCCTGCGGGCAAGGCTCAATGCCATCCACGTAATCACACCCAGCACCA
The DNA here is from genome assembly GCF_020595105.1 of Halomonas sp. FeN2. Classification (NCBI taxonomy): domain Bacteria; kingdom Pseudomonadati; phylum Pseudomonadota; class Gammaproteobacteria; order Oceanospirillales; family Halomonadaceae; genus Halomonas; species Halomonas sp. FeN2. Next base: position 428,962 of record NZ_CP074200.1, on the reverse strand, counting down.
ACGAAAGCGCGGCGGCCATGGCAAAATTAGCGTAGTTGGTGAATTCGCCGTAGATATTGAGCGGTAGAATGCTCAATCGCGTGCCCAGGGTAAACGCCGTACCAAAGGCACCCATACTGGTGGCAAAGCAGATGGCAGCGGTTGAGAGCAGCGCGGGCGCAATACCGGGTACGATAACGTCTTTGGTGACCTGCCAGGTGTTAGCACCTAACGAACGGGCTGCCTCTTCAAGGCTTCTATCCAGGTTGTCGCAGGCAGCCATTACCGTAGTGATGACACGAGGAATGGAGAAGTAGAGGTAGCCAATAAATAACCCGGCCAGTGAGTAGGCGAACATCCAGCGCTCGCCAAACAGCCACAGGCTGGTCTGCGCCAAGGCGCCTTGACGTCCCCCCAGCATGATGACCAAAAAGCCCACCACCACACCTGGAAAAGCCAGCGGAAAGGTGAGGGTCGCCACTAGTATGGACTTGCCAAAAAAACGCTGACGGGCGAGAAAAAATCCGGCAACGCCCGCAATGGCAACCGCTACCAGTGACACTACCAGCGAAAGACCAACGGTGGTCGCCAGGCTGATTAAGTACTGACGATGGGTAAGAATAGTCAGGTAAGCGCTAATACCGCTGCTTGGATCAGCCTCGGCGCCCATCATGATCAGACGCGAAAAAGGCAGTAGCCAAAAGGCGCAGAAAATCACCAGGGCAGGCAGTAAGGCGAATAACGCGATAAAGCGTTTACGCCGGGCTGGGCCTACCATCGTCGATGGTCGACTTAGGTAAGAAGCAGCCCCGGAGGGCTGCTTGGATGCCGCTGTCATTATTAACGAACCTCCGACAGATACCGCTCAGAGAAGCTACGTTGAGCAGCCGCCATAGCGGGGTAGTCGAGTGCTTCGGCGCGGGCATACTCGCTATCGGGTAGAAAGACTTCGCGCGCTTCAGGGGAAATGGCGCTGGCGCGCACAGGGCGTAGGTACGCATCAGCCCATACCGCTTGGCCTTGATCAGAGAGCACGAAATCAAGCACTTGCTGACCGTTTTCGGGGTTAGGGCCGTCTTTCACCAGGCTCATAACATAAGGCACTACCACGCTGCCCTCTGCGGGAATCACAAACTCTACGTTGGCACCATCGCTATGGCGTGCGCGGTAAGCGTTGAAGTCGTAATCGAGAAGAATCGGGATCTCACCAGAAAGTACTCGCGCGTAGCTGGTTTGCTTGGGCACAATCGGGTCGTTTTCGGCGAGCTGGTTGAAGTAGTCGATCGCCGGGGTGAAGTCATTAAGATCGCCACCCATGGCTAGATTGACCGCCACGGCACCGACGTAGCCAACAAAGGCGCTGGCGGGGTCAAGGTAACCCACCATGCCCCGATACTCGGGCTTGAGCAGGTCTTCCCAGGACGTGGGTACCGGTGCGCCATCCAAGGCATCAACGTTGACCATAAAGCCGAGGGTGCCGGAGTGAATAGCAAACCAGTTGCCTTCGGGGTCTTTCAAGCCTTCCGGGATCTCGTCCCAATGAGCAGGCTGGTAGGGCGTCACCACATCCTCTTCCATGGCTTGAATGCCGAAGGTCACCCCGTAGTAAACGACATCGGCCACCGGACTAGCCGCTTCAGCGACCAATTGGGCTAAGGATTGGCCGGAGTTTTTGTTGTCTTGCGGCACGTGAATGCCGGTCTCCTGTTCGATCAAACGCAGCTGAGTGCCCCAGTCCGCCCACTCTGGTGGGCAGTTGTAGCAGATTGCGTTGTCGCTTGACTGGGCAGTAGCAGCCCCTGACGCACTGATAACCGCCGTGGCCAGTAACGCTTGATAAAGACGCTTAAGGTTCATGCGTTTAAGACTCATACCGTGTTCCTCTAGGAAGTGCTTAACGTGGACTTACGGGATGTCGGGATTCCGACACTTTCGCCCTTACGCAACGCGTGGGGCAGGGGAGCGGGCATGCATTTTTCTCCCCGAATCATGGCTAGCAAGGTGTGAACAGCTGCGCGCCCAATGTCGGCGCGAGGCTGCTCAATTGTGCATAGCGATGGGTAGAGGTGTTTGCCTAAAGCAATGCCGTCAAAACCCATTACAGAGAGGTCGCCAGGCACGTTAAAACCTGCGCGTTGCAGTTCGCCCATCAGGCTGATGGCGAGCAGATCATTGGTACAGATCACCGCGCTGAGAGCCTCTGGCCCTTGCAGAGCAGGTGTTAGGCTTTTCAGGTCAGCTTGGGTATGGCGGGTCATCTCAACCAACGGGCGTGCGATCAGGCCTGCCTCGCCCATAGCGTGGCAGTAACCGTCAAAGCGCTGCTGGGCGCGGTCTGACTGCAGCAGCGGGCCAGCAACCATGCCAATTCGCTTATGGCCCAGGTTGATTAAATGGCGGGTGGCATCAGTGCTGGCGGCGCGGTTATCCACGCCGATGGAGGGGAAACCACTGTTGCCGGGCGGGTTGTAGACCAGTAAGCAAGGCGTCTTTTCCAAACGCAGCTTCTCCAGCACGGCGCTGTTATCCGCTTCAGCCACGGTAAGCACCAAGCCGTCCACGCGCTGGCGCAGCATCTCCTCAACAATGTCACCCTCGCGGCTGGGCGAGTAGTCACTGGTGGTAACGATGAGAGAGTAACCAGCCGCTCTGGCTGCTACTTCCATAGCTTGTAGCTGCTCGGCAAACACCGGGTTATCGAGACTGGGCACCATCACGCCAATCATCTGGGTGGCTTGCGAGCGCAGCTGCTGTGCGACTTTATTAGGCCTAAACGCCAGCTGCTGGGCAGCGTTAAAAACTTTTTCACGCGTCGCTGGGCGTACCAAATCGGGGCTTGAAAAAGCCCGTGCTGCGGTTGCCCGGGAAACCCCGGCGAGTTTGGCCACACTGAGTAAATCTGCCATGGGAATACCTGTTATTAATACAATGAGATCGATCTCATTTATCAGGTATCAGCCTAAAGACGGCATATGACGAATTGATGGCGATAAAAAGTATTTTTGATTATTAAAGGAATTAGGGTGCTTGAGCGGAGACTGAACACATTGCGCCACTTAGCGCCGCCCGCTAAAGTCTTGCTCTTGTTCACCTGGGCGAGACCACTTTATGGCCACACTGATGATTCAAGGCACCACCTCGGATGCGGGTAAAAGCACCGTGGTGGCAGCCCTTTGCCGCGCGCTGGCAAGGCGTGGGATATCAGTGGCGCCGTTTAAACCCCAGAACATGGCGCTGAATAGCGCCGTGACTGAGGACGGCGGCGAGATTGGCCGTTCCACTGCGTTACAGGCCCAAGCCTGCAATTTGGCACCCCACAGCGATATGAATCCGGTACTGCTAAAGCCGGAAACCGACCGCGGTGCCCAGGTGATTCTGCGCGGCAAGGTATACGGCCATATGGACGCGCTGGATTACCATGCCTTTAAACGTACCGCTCAAGAGAGCGTAATGGCCGCGTGGCATGCGTTAGAAAGCCGCTTTGATGTGATTATTGCCGAAGGCGCGGGCAGCCCGGCTGAAATCAATTTGCGTAAAGGCGATATCGCCAATATGGGCTTTGCCGAAGCGGCTGACTGCCCAGTATTACTCGTCGGTGATATTGATCGCGGTGGGGTCTTCGCCCAATTGGTGGGTACGCTGGCGCTGTTGAGCGAGAGCGAACAGGCGCGCACTAAGGGCTTTATTATCAATCGCTTTCGGGGTGATATAGCGCTGTTGGAGCCAGGTCTTGAGTGGTTGGAAGAACGTACTGGAAAACCGGTATTCGGCACGCTGCCTTATCTGAAGGGGCTGGTACTCGATGCAGAAGACAGCATTGGTTTAACTCACGCCGACAAAGCCAGCCAGACGCTCAAGGTGATCGTGCCCGCGCTACCGCGTATTAGTAACCACACCGATTTTGACCCCCTGCGGTTACATCCCCAGGTCTCGTTGTCGTTTATCGGGGCCGACCAGCCGATTCCTGCCGCCGATGTGATTATGTTGCCCGGCAGTAAAAGTACCGCAAGCGACCTTGAATGGCTGAAACGCCAGGGCTGGGATATCGCCATTCAGCGTCATCTGCGCTATGGCGGCAAGGTGCTGGGTATTTGCGGTGGCTTCCAAATGCTGGGCGAGTGGGTAGATGACCCGGAGGGCTTGGAGGGAAAACCTGAAAAGGTAGCGGGGTTAGGACTGCTTCCCCTGACCACGCGCATGGTGGCGGGTAAGCAACTGCGCAATGTGAGTGGTTTAACGGTGGCGGAGGGTGCTACCGTTACCGGCTATGAGATCCATAACGGCGTAAGCGATGGAGCTGCGCTTAGTTCGCCGCTATTTGAAATAGACGGACGTCCAGAAGGCGCCGTTAGCAAAGATGGCCAAATTATCGGCACCTACCTGCATGGGTTGTTTGACCACCCCGAAGCCTGCCAAGCGCTGTTAAAACAGCTGGGCCTCGTGAATGGGGAGCAAAGTGATTACCAAGCCCACCGAGAGCGTGAGCTTGACCGTTTAGCCGATATGCTGGAAGCCCACATCGATATTGACGCGGTTATTGCTCTGATTGAAGCTGGCGCTTCGCCATCACCGTGATTTCAATACTGCTTCCGCCGTAGAGGTTAGGGGATTCGGTGCAGGTGCGGGCAGGGTAGCGGCCAGGTTCAAAGTACTCCGCGTAAACAGTGTCCATGTCTTGGATAGCGTGTAGATCCGTGAGGTGGATATCTACCCGCACTATATCCGCTAAGCTGCCGCCTTCCATTTCAAGCATGCGCGAGAGTGCGCGCATCACAAGGCGAGTCTCCTCTTTAACGTCGCCCCGGGCTGCGTGGCCGTTAGATAGATCGCCAACGGTTAGTCCTGAAATAAACACATAGTGATCATCGACGACCATGTGGCTACCAGGGAAGCTTGGTGTGGGCAGAGTAGGGTCATTCATAAAGGTGGGCATACTAGCTCCTTCTAAGTGATGTTCACGCTTACAGTTCTCTTCGACAGATCGTTAACAGTAGTGTTCAGTATCAGTAAAAATGAATGGATCTCGCGGTGAAACATGTCGCGCTGTCAAAACGGTGATGTTTGCTCTAGGCTTGCGGTTTTTTAGTCGCTGAGGATGATTCAAATGAAGGTCGTACACGTTAACGCAGAGGCCCAGCGCAACGCCTGTTTGGCGCGATTATGCGCTGAGGTCTACGGGCAAGACGCCGGTCTGACGCCGCTGGTCGTGTTTACCGGCACCTGCAGTGTTTTTTTCCCCCAAGAAGCAGCGCGGCTGTTTGCTGCCGTTGATGGGCAGGGTAAACCTCAAGCGCTGGCACTGCTAGTGCTGGACGAGGAAGGCGAGGGCATGACGGTGACCCACGCCTGCGCGCTTGACCAGGCAGATGCTCAGCAGCGGTTAATCAGCGAACTTACTCTGAAAGCGCCGCTACGTGTCGAAGTGGATAACGCCGAACAAGAAGCGTTCTATCAAAAAAGTGGCATTAAGCGCTGGTTTGGCGGGGTGGATGGAAAGCGTATTGGCTTGGGCGCTCGCCACCCTGCCAAGAGTATTCGCGATTTAGCGCCTACCCTGGTATTGGATGAAGCGCTTATCCTGCGTCGCTTTAAACATGACCCTAAGGCGTTTGAGGCTGCCAAGCAGGCCTTTTTGAAGGGTTTAAACGATTTCCCGCAGTCGCTTTAATAGCCCTTAGGAAACGCTGCGTTCCAGTTTGTGCAACCAAGTTGCACGTTGTTGCCATGTTATTTACGTGTTGCCCCGATAAAATAAGCATCACGACTAGCTTATTAAAAGAAGGGAGAAGCTGCATGGCATTACCGATAATGGATAACAGTCAACGTTACGGTGCGATTAGCCGCTTGTTGCACTGGGGGATGGCGCTACTGTTTGCTTGGCAGTTTACGAGTGCCACGGCGCACTGGCTTTTTCCGGACACACCCTTTGAAGAGTTCTTCTGGGGAACCCATTACCCAGTGGGTGTATTGCTACTGACCTTAGTCGTACTGAGAACGATATGGGCGTTAGCCAATGCGTCGCGTCGCCCGCCATCGGTGAGCGTTATGGCAAAACTGGGCCATCTTGCACTCTATGGCTTGATGATCGCAATTCCGACGATTGCGCTTATTCGTCAGTACGGTTCGGGCCGTTCGCTTGAGGTGTTTGGAATTAATCTGATGTCAGGTTTTGAGGGCGAGGAGATCACCTGGATGACGGATCTCGGCGGTTTGCTCCATGGTGAGCTGGGCTGGACACTGCTAGCGCTGATAGTAGGGCACATCGTGATGGCCATTTTGCATCGCAAGCTGACTCACCACGACGTGCTGACGCGCATGGCTAGATAATAGCCGGATAATTAGACTACTTCTTTGCTAGCTCGCGCATGGCGGTTTCCAAGCCCTCCATGGTCATGGGGTACATGCGGTCATCGATGATCTCGCGGATCAGTTGGGTCGAGTAAGTGTACTCCCAGGCACGGGGCGGCATAGGGTTAAGCCACGCCAGGCGAGGAAACTTTTCGCATAAACGCTTAAGCCACACGCCGCCCGCTTCGTCGTTAAAGTGCTCTACGCTGCCGCCGGGGTGGGTGACCTCATAAGGCGACATGGCCGCGTCACCGACAATTACTACCTGGTAATCCGCGCCGTAGGTGTGCAAAACATCCATGGTCGGAATCCGCTCGTTACCCCGACGCATATTGTTTCGCCAAACCCCTTCGTAAAGGCAGTTATGGAAGTAGTAGTGCTCCAGATGCTTGAACTCTGAGCGGGCGGCAGAGAACAGCTCTTCGCAGACGCGAATATGGTCATCCATCGAGCCGCCCACATCCAAAAACAGCAGCACCTTTACGGCGTTATGGCGCTCTGGGCGCATCTGCACGTTGAGTAGCCCGGCGTCCTTGGCGGTTTCGCGGATGGTGCTATCCACGTCAAACTCATCTAACGCCCCTTGGCGGGCAAACTTGCGCAGGCGACGCAGCGCCATTTTGATGTTTCGGGTGCCCAATTCCAGAGAATCATCGTAATCGCGGAAGCGACGCTCGTCCCAGACCTTGGTGGCGCGGCGGTGGCGCGAGCCATCCTGGCCAATGCGAATGCCCTCCGGGTTGTAGCCGTAGGCGCCAAAGGGGCTGGTGCCGCCGGTGCCGATCCACTTATTGCCGCCCGCGTGGCGCTCTTTTTGCTCCTCCAGGCGTTTTTTGAACGTCTCGATAAGCTCTTCGAGGCCGCCCAGTGATTCGATTTTGGCTTTCTCTTCATCCGTTAGCTGCTTCTCAAACTCCCGGCGTAGCCAGTCGTCAGGGATTAGCGCCTCAATGGCAGCGTCCATATCCTCAAGGCCTTTAAACCAGGCGGCAAAGGCGCGATCAAAACGGTCGAAGTGGCGTTCGTCTTTGACCATCACCGTGCGGGCCACCTGATAGAAGGCTTCCATATCGGCGAACACCACGCCGCGCTCCACCACGGCGTGGAGATCCAGCAGCTCGCGTAGCGATACCGGGACGCCCGCGCGCTTTAACGTCTCAAACAGGCCAATAAACATGGCTTAGCGGCCTGTGCCTTTCTGGCGACGGATCATAAACGCCAGACGTTCCAGCAGTTGAGTGTCCTGCTCGTTTTTGACCAAGGCGCCGGCTAGGGGCGGGAGCGCTTTGGCCGGGTCGCGGTTGTAGAGCGCCTCTTGAGCAATATTGTCAGCCATCAGTAGCTTGAGCCAGTCGACTAGTTCAGACGTAGACGGTTTTTTCTTCAGGCCTGGTGCTTTACGTAGCTCGAAAAACACCTCTAGGGCTTCGCTGACCAGCTTGGGCGCGATATCCGGGAAATGCACATCGACAATCGCCTGCATGGTCTCGCGGTCGGGGAACTCGATGTAGTGGAAAAAGCAGCGGCGTAGGAACGCATCCGGCAGCTCTTTTTCGTTGTTTGAGGTGATGATGATAATCGGGCGCTGTTCGGCGCGGATGGTTTCGCCGGTTTCGTAAACGTGAAACTCCATACGATCCAGCTCTTGAAGCAGGTCGTTGGGAAATTCGATATCGGCCTTGTCGATCTCGTCGATCAATAACACCACGCGCTTGTTGGCGGTAAAGGCTTCCCACAGCTTGCCGGGCTTGATGTAGTTGGCGACGTTCTCGACCCCTTCGACACCCAGCTGTGAATCGCGCAGGCGGCTGACGGCATCGTACTCGTACAGACCCTGGGCCGCCTTGGTGCTGGATTTGATATGCCAGGTAATCAACTGGGTATCGAGAGACTCGGCCAGTTCTTCAGCCAGCAGGGTTTTGCCGGTGCCCGGCTCGCCTTTGATCAACAGCGGCCGCTCGAGCACCACGGCAGCATTCACCGCCTGTTTAAGCGCATCGGTTGCGATATAGGAAGAAGTGGAATCAAACGCCATGGGAGGGCCTCGGCTTGTCGGAAGCGGGTTTATAAATAGATAAACGGATTCAAACAAGTGTACGTGAGGGTCGCCTTCAAGGCCAATGGGTGGTCTAGCGTTATTGGTAAAGTTACACTTGCTTGAGTAACTTAGTGAGTCGGCAACTGTCATAGTTGCCATAATAGGGATAATGACAGCGTATAACGAGAGGTTACGCCATGCATGCCAACGTAAAGCAACTGCGTTTACAAACCAAGGCGCTCTTAGCGGCGACACAGCGTGGAGAAACCGTCGACATCACTTATCGCGGCAAGCCTTGTGCTCGGCTGGTGGGTCTCGATGAGAGCGGTCTGGAAACACGTCCAGCCCGTAACCCTGCCTTCGGGTTATGGGCTGATCAGGACTCCTCGGACGGCAATGATGTTGAGTCACAGATGCGGCGACTACGAGCGCCGCGTACGTTCGAGGTGGGTGAATAATGCTAGTAGACACCGACGTACTGATCTGGAATTTGCGCGGTAATACTGCGGCGGCGGAACGCCTGGATGATCTACCGGGCTTTTCGCTGTCCGCAGTGAGTTATATGGAGTTGGTGCAGGGCATGCGCAACAAGCAGGAACTCAATCAACTGCGTCAAGCGCTGCATTATTGGCAAGCAAAAATAGTCCATTTGGACGAAGGCACCTCGTCGCGTGCCACCTTCCTGGTCGAAAGTTATGCGCTTAGCCATAACATGCAAATGGCGGATGCGCTCATTGCCGCGACGGCTATGGAGCTGGGCGTGCCCTTGCTAACCGCCAATGATCGACATTACCGGCATATCGATGGTTTGGCGTTAGATATCTTTCGTCCAGATTAAATGGCTCAACTCCTCTCTAGCACTCTCTGTTACCCCTGCCAATTCGGCGGCATTATGCCCTGACGCTGCATTTGCCGGTAGATCGTGGGTCGAGAAACCCCCAGCGCGCGTGCCACGGCACTTATGTTCCAGTGCTGTGACTTAAGCATTTCCAGCAATGTGTGATCGGTGTTGCCATGAGCGTCCGCAGGCTTGTGGGGGCTCTGCTGGGTAATGCGTTGGCTAAGGCACTGTTCGGGCAGATCATGAACGGTGATTTCATCGCTTTCCGAGGTGGCCAGTGCAAAGGCCAGCGCATTCTTTAGCTGGCGGATATTACCGGGCCAGGCATAGGCGAGCAGGGCGCTGATGGCGTCGGCCCGCAGTCGGGGAGATTGGCTGGAGGCGCGCTCTTTAATGATGTCGTCAAATACGCGGCGGATAACGTAGAGCTTATCGGCGCGGTCGCGTAGCGCGGGCAGGCGAAGTTGGGCCCCGTTTAGGCGGTAATAGAGATCTTCGCGGAACTCGCCCTGCTGGATCATCGCATCGATATTGCGATGAGTGGCGGTAATCACCCGGATATCAACCTTTTCAGGCTTATTGGCACCCAATGGCATCACTTCTCGCTCGGCCAGTACGCGCAGCAGGCGGGTTTGCAGGGCCAGCGGCATATCGCCGATTTCATCTAAAAACAGCGTGCCGCCATGGGCTTGGGGAATCAGCCCGCGCATGCCTTTGGCGCGGCCACCGGTAAAGGCGCCGGCTTCATAGCCAAACAGCTCGCTTTCGATCAGCGCTTCGGGAATGGCGGCACAGTTTACCGCGATAAAGGGGCCCTTAGATCGGTTGCCGCTGTCATGCAAGGCACGGGCAACCACCTCTTTGCCGGTGCCGGTTTCTCCGCTAATCAGCACATTAACGCTGGCTTCATTGCGCAGTCGTTCAGCCAGTTTCTGCACTTTGCGCATGGCGGGGTCGTCGGCACCGAGGCGTACCAGTGGTTCCGGCAGGCTGGAGGCGAGCGGTTGTGCTTGCTGAGCAGGGCGCGGGCGGCGTGGCTCCAGCAGGCTAATAAAGTAAATCGTGTTGTCGACCCTGGCGCGAAAAGCACGTAGTTGATCGTCGGTGGCGCTATTAATGCTGAGCATATCGGCGATCTCGCACTCGAATAGCTCCCCCAGTATTGGGATGTGATGGGCTGACCAGGGTGGCCAACGGCGCTGGTGTTCACCTATTAGATCACGGCCCACGGCATTGGCAGCAATCACTTGCCCGTTCTCTTCAATAGCGATGAGTCCGCGCCCGTTTACATGCACAAACTCTCGCGAAGTATCCAGCCGCACCATCAGGCAGTCACGGTAGCGCTGCAGAAAATAGGCGTCCTCTATCATGCGTGCATAGAGCGTCACCAGCGAGAGGCTGAAATTTTGGCTTTCATGCTGGGTGGGTGATTGCAGAGCAGAGATATCCAATACGGCCATCACATTGCCTTGGGGATCGGCGATAGGTGCGGCGGTGCAGGTAAGCGAAATATGCGAGGCGTCGAAGTGCTCCTGGCGGTGGCAAATGATTGCTTGTCGGTCATGCAGGCAGGTGCCTACTGCACAGGTGCCTGCAAAGCGTTCGTCCCAGTCAGCACCCAGATAGAGGCCTGCCCGGCGCAGTTGCTGGTCTTGGTTAGGGTCGCCGCGAAACTCGACGGTTATCCCGCGGTGGTCGGTGAGTAGCAGCACGTAGCCTAGCTGGGCGATTTGTTGATAGAGCTGGTCAACCCCAGCGCGTGCTACGTGCAAAAGCTCATCGACAGACTCCCGGTGCTCAATCAGGGTCTGCTGCGGTACGACGCGAGCAGGACGAGGCCGGGTGGGGTCGAGCTGGTACTCGTTTAGGCAGCGCAGCCAGGAGCGCCGGATAGTCGCTTGCGCCGGTAGCTGCGGAACGTCCAGGCCTTCGCCGAGCTGGAAAATATGCTCAATATGCTGGCGCTGGACGGATTGCAGCCGTGCAGGCAGAGGCGATTGAGTAGGCATGGCGTGGTTCACCGTAGGGATTGTTATTGTCCTTCCAGCCTATGCGCTCTGGCGTGGGTGTCAACGCAGCGCTATTACGCCGTTAGTCGTGCGTTACACCTGTAACACCTGGTTGTAAACAGTGTGACAGGTGTACGTCCTCTTACTACGTCTTATCGCCGCTTCGCTTTATTAAATAATATTATTTTTCAGTTAGTTATTTAAGTTGTATGCGTTTTGGCACGACGGGTGCTTAGGGTTGGGTGTCTCACAAGCAATTTAACAATAACAAACCATGGAGTTCTCGCTATGTCCGAGATATCGGCACAAACCCAGAAAACCGCCACGGCCACTGTTCAAGGGTGGCTGAGTGATTTTGATAACGCGCTGCAAACCCAGGATATTCAGCGTGTCTTGTCGCTATTTAATGAGGAGTGCTACTGGCGCGACTTTGTAACCTTTACCTGGAATTTAAAAACCTGTGAGGGAAAAGATGCTATTCAGGCCATGCTCAATGCCACCCTGGAGAACGTGCGTCCTACGAACTGGCAGCTAGAAGGCGAAGCTACCCAGAACGGCGATACCAGTGAGGCGTGGTTTACCTTTGAGACAGCGGTCGCCAGCGGCAAAGGCTACCTGCGCCTTAAAGACGGCAAGTGCTGGACGCTGCTAACGACTATGCAAGCGCTCAACGATTTTCCCGAACCGCGTAATCACAACCGTCCGAAAGGGGCCGAGCATGGCGCCAACAAACAGCGTGAAACCTGGCTAGAAGCACGGGAGCGCGAAGAGGCAGAGCTTGGTTATACCCAACAGCCTTACTGCGTAATCATCGGGGGAGGCCAAGGTGGGATTGGCCTTGGGGCGCGGCTGAAGCAGATGGGTGTGCCGACCATTATTATCGAGCGCAACGAGCGCGCGGGTGACTCCTGGCGCAAGCGCTATAAGTCGCTCTGCCTGCACGACCCGGTGTGGTATGACCACCTGCCCTACATTCCTTTCCCAGAAAACTGGCCGGTGTTTGCGCCTAAAGACAAGGTGGGCGATTGGCTGGAGATGTACACAAAGGTGATGGAGCTCAATTATTGGAGCTCCACTGAGTGTCAGAATGCGCGCTATGACGACGCCGCAGGCGAGTGGGTGGTTAACGTCAAGCGCAACGGCGAAGCGATCACGCTACGCCCGAAACAGCTGGTAATGGCCACCGGGATGTCGGGTATGCCCAATGTGCCGTCATTTCCTGGTGCAGAGAGCTTCGCAGGCGAGCAACAGCATTCCAGCCAGCACCCAGGGCCGGATGCTTACGCGGGCAAGAAGTGCGTGATTGTAGGCTCGAATAACTCTGCTCACGATATTGCCGCGGCACTTTGGGAGCACGACGCCGATGTGACCATGCTGCAACGCTCATCCACCCATATCGTTAAGTCGGATTCGCTGATGGAGGAAGTGCTGGGGCCACTCTACTCCGAAGAGGCGGTGGCCAATGGCTTAACCCACGACAAGGCTGATCTGATTTTTGCCTCGATTCCCTACAAGGTGCTGCCGGACTTTCAGCGCCCGGCGTTTGAGGCAATCAAACAGCGCGACGCCGAGTTCTATCAGAAGCTGGAAGACGCGGGTTTTATGCTCGATTTTGGTGACGACGACTCGGGTCTGTTCTTGAAGTACCTGCGTCGTGGCTCGGGTTATTACATCGATGTGGGCGCCTGTGATCTGGTCGCCAACGGCGATATCAAACTGCGCAGCGGCGTAGGCATTGAGCGCATCAATCCCCACTCCATCACCCTCACCGATGGCAGCGAGCTAGCGGCAGATTTGATCGTTTATGCGACTGGCTATGGCTCCATGAATGGCTGGGCGGCGCGGCTTATCTCTCAGGAAGTGGCGGATAAAGTCGGCAAGTGCTGGGGCCTGGGCTCTGACACCACCAAAGACCCTGGCCCCTGGGAGGGCGAGCTGCGCAATATGTGGAAACCCACCCAGCAAGAGGCGCTGTGGTTCCATGGCGGCAACCTGCACCAGTCGCGGCACTACTCACACTACTTGGCGCTGCAGTTAAAGGCACGGATGGAAGGGCTGGAAACGCCTGTCTACGGTCTGCAGCCGGTTCACCATACGTCTTAAAACAGGAAGGGTAACCCATGAGTCAGTCAAGCATGCAGGCAGCGGTATGGTATGCAGCAAAAGATTTACGCGTTGAGCAAGTGCCGGTTCCCACTATCAGCGACCCCCATGAAGTGAAGGTGAAAGTGGCTGCCTGTGGTATTTGCGGCAGTGATCTGCACGAGTATGCCGCCGGGCCCATTTTTATTCCGGTAGGTAAGCCGCACCCGATCAGTGGCGAGCAGGCGCCGATCATTATGGGCCATGAATTTGCCGGGGAAGTAGTCGAGGTCGGCGAGAAAGTCACGCGGGTGAAGGTAGGCGACCGCGTGGCGATTGAGCCGATTCTCTCGCCCAACAAAGATGGCGCTTACCAGATGGAGCGCTATAACCTGACGCCCTTGCTTGGCTTTCATGGTCTATCCGGCGGTGGCGGTGGCTTTTCCGAGTTCACCGTGATGGGTGAGCATATGGTGCACAAGCTGCCGGATGATCTCAGCTTCGAGCAGGGCGCACTGGTCGAGCCCGCGGCGGTAGCGCTACATGCGGTGCGTCAAAGCTGCCTGAAAGCAGGGGATAGTGCGGCCGTGTTTGGTGCTGGGCCGATTGGCTTGATGACCATTGAAGCGCTAAAAGCCGCAGGCGCTGCTCAAATATATGCTGTTGAGGTCGCGCCTTCACGGAAAGCCAAAGCTAAAGCGCTAGGTGCCACTGTGGTTGATCCGCAGCAAGAGGATGTTGTGGCGAAATTACAAGCCTTGAGCGGTGGTGGAGTGGACGTGGCGTTTGAAGTGACCGGCATTCCTACCGTGCTGAATCAGGCGCTGCACAGCACTCACGAAGGGGGCGAAGTGGTGGTGGTGAGTATTTGGGAAGGAGAGGCCAGCTTTCAGCCTAACGATTTAGTCATCAAAGAGCGCACCATGAAGGGCATTATTGCCTATCGACATGTTTACCCCGCGGTAATGGCGCTGATGCAACGAGGCTACTTCCGCGCCGAGGACATGGTCACTCAGCGTATTCCATTGGCGGATATCGTGGAGGAGGGCTTTGAGGCGCTGCTAAACGACAAAGCCCAAGTGAAAATCATCGTGACACCCCACCACTAATCTGAGGATTCCAAAGCGTAAACAAACGTATATGGTGCTTTGTGATGCAAAAAGACCGCAAAGTGCGCAATGCTGGTGCATTTTGTTTGCTGCAGTGCGTCGGAGGTTGATTCTAGAGAGGTGTTTTTTAATTAAATATTTGATTTTTAATGATATTTAAAAAAGTGGCACACAGATCGCTATATATATGGCAAAGGATGAGTGAATAGAGAGGCGCAATTAACCATCTGGCTTCTTTTCCTTCTTCATCCACGTTGCTACCGGCTGGTAGCAACAAACCGAGTGAGCTGGCGTGCTCCACCTGGTCCCCTTCGGGGGACTTTTTTTATGCCCGGATTTTATGCCTGAGTTTTATGCCAGAGCTTTAAGCATAGGAAAAACTATCAGGGTGCAGTTTCTTATAACAATATTTTACAAGAAATTTGGAAACAGTGTTCGTATACTATACTCTGTACAGGAAAGTTGGATAGCAAGTACCGCAATCCCCAAGCGCAAGGAACTGCGCGTTGCATAGAGGACGACCCTGATGAGTAATATGAAACTGATTTCTGCCGCTGTAATCACTGCTAGTTTCGCACTGGCCAGTTCAGCGGCTCTCGCTTACAACGCTGGTGACGCATTCGTCCGTGGCGGCGTTGCCCAAACGGATACGGGTTCAGGTAACGGTAACGTAGCAGGTGACTCACTAAGCGTTGATGAAGCTCGTGGATTAACCTACGGCGTGGGCTATCTGTTTACTGACAAAGTGGGCATTGAGCTCAATAGCTCCGAAGAATTTGAGCACGACTTGAGCGTCAGCGGTGTCGACGCGGGTAGCATTGATCGCTTACCGATCAATCTGCTGGTCAACTACTACCCGTTAGGCGGTTTAGATTCACGTGTACAGCCTTACGTGGGTGCTGGCCTTAACTACACGCACTTTTCCAGCGAGCCCAGTGGTCTGAGCGTCGATGAAAGCTATGGCGCTATCGGCCAAGTAGGCGTGGATCTGGCCGTTACTGATAACGTTATGCTCAATGGTTACGCAAGCTACGCTGACGTGAACGCAGATATCAACGTCGGTGGTGAAGTTGACATCGAACCCGTCACCATTGGCGGTGGAGTTACTTATCGCTTCTAAGCATTGCTACCCTTTAGCTTTGTTAAGACGTCTGAAATAGCACTACGCCCGGCCTTGAGCCGGGCGTAGTGCGTTGTAGAGAGGCGGTTAGCAAGACGTTATAGCGGGTTTACGGCGTTAAGTTATCAAAGCCGCTTTCTGTCACTGCGACGTTATCTTCGATACGAATACCGCCACAGGGGGCGAGTTGGTCGACCAACCGCCAGTTAATGGGCAGTGAGGTGCTGCGCAGCGGTTCGAGCAGCATGGCGATAAAATAGAGCCCAGGTTCAATGGTAACGACCATACCAGGGCGCAGCGTGCGCGTCAGCCGTAGCGCTGGGTGCTGCTCTGGCGCTGGGGCGGGAGTGCCATTCGGGTGGCGTAACCCGGCCACATCATGCACTTGAAGGCCCAGCGAGTGGCCCAGTCCATGAGGGCAAAATGCCCGGGTTACACCCTCGACAACCGCTTGTTCTGCGGTGCCTTTAAACAGATCATTAGCCACCAATATTTCACCCAGGTGGTGATGCATCTGCTCGTGGAGTGCTAAAAAGTTAACGCCTGGGGCTACGCCTTTGACTAACTCATCTTTCAGCCCATGCATGGCGGTGACCAGTTCGCTAAACGCGACGGGTGCATCAGGGCCAGCGTAGGTGCGGGTAATATCAGCGCAGTAACCGCGAAAGCGGCGACCCGCATCGACTAGCAGGCTATAGCGCTGTTTAGGTGCGTTCAGGTCGTAGTGTTGATAATGCAGCACGCCAGCATGCTCATTTAAACCAATAATATTTTGGTAAGGCACATTTGATTCGCGCTGGCGACTCGCCGCTAAGTACGCCAACTGAATATCCAACTCACCGGATGCGCCAATAAACGCTGCCTGGGATGCCTGATGGCCCGCTATCGCTAAGCGATTGGCTTCACGGATACAGGCGATCTCATAGGGTGTTTTAAACAGCCGTAATTCATCGAGGGCATGGACTATTTGCTCAGGGTGATGCTCTGCTTTTAGCGCCTGCTGGATGTTGCTGGCAAGACGCTCAATATCGCCAATGACGGCGGCATTCCCCGAAAGCGGTGGGGTGGTTTTCTCGCTGCATAAGTGGATATCAAACGCGTCTACCCAGGGCTCTTCGGGAAGGTGAGTAGGCAAGTGCCAAAAATCGGCGGGCGCATACAAGTACAGCTGCGGGCGCTTTTCTGGCTGAATAATCAACCAGCTATGCTGCACATCAGCTAAACCCACCCAGTGCATAAAATGCCCGTAAGTTTGAAAAGGGGGCGCGTGGTCATCAGCAAAGTGTACGCTGGTATGACCACTGTAAATCGCCAGACTATCAAACCCGTGGTCGGTCAAAATATCCGAATAAGCATGCTGCAGGTGCGCTATATGCTCGCGTTGCAGGTTAAATAGGGTGGTTGACATACAAAACTGTGCCCTCTCTTAAGTAAGCATTTCTCAAATGCGGGTTCATACACGGGGCGGCGCAAGTTCGCTCCAGAGGCTATCCAGCTCCGCGTGGCGATGATTTTGATGACGGTATAGCCGTAGCTCCATAGGCACATCCCAGCGACTATCGCCCGCTCTTACCAGCGTGCCTTGAGCAAGCTCTGCTGCGACGTTGCGCTCTGGCAGCCAGCTCATGCCGTAGCCAAGTAGCACCAGCTCTTTAATACCCGCCGCGTAGAGATTTTCACTCTGCGCGGTTAAATAGGTGGTTTGGGGGAGCCTGGCTAGGTGTGCTTTCACCGCAGACCCCAACAACCCACGCTTGGGGTAGGCAAGCCACGGCAGTGGTTGATGGCGTGACCCAGGCAGCAGGGCGCGTGGTTCTCCCTCTGGGGTTAACCCAGTCACTGGAATCAGCCTTTCATGACCAATCACACGATAATTACAGGCGCTGGTGTCGATCTCCAGATCGCAGCGCCCAATCGGCCAGTAACAGATAGCCAGGTCGCACTCGGCACGCGCCAAGGCTTGAAAGTAGTCATTGGCCACCCAGCCGGTCGCCCGCAAATAGGGCTGTACGCGATCTTGCCACCCTGTCGCCGATAGCCACTCCGGCAAGAAGTGCGGCAACAGGCTTTGCGGTGCTGCGACCATGATGCGCCGCTGCTGGCCAGCGTTAATTTCGCGCACCCGGTCACGGGTCAGCCGCACCCGGTCGGTTACCTGTTCGCACAGGGTCAGAAACTCCTCCCCGGCCGGGGTGAGCGAAAGTGGCAGCGTTTGGCGATTAATCAGCGTTACGCCCATCTCCTCCTCGAGCAGTTTTATCCGCCGGGAGAAGGTGGGCTGGGTAACGTTTTGATCATCTGCTGCGCGTGAGAAGTGCCGCGTTCTGGCCAGGGCGATAAAGTCTTCTAGCCAGCGAATTTCCATGCTCTACCTCTCAGCACCTGGGGTCGCTGTGTCGAATATGACACCCGCTTCATAGGCGCCCCTCCTCAACAGCGTGGCACGCCACACGGGTTCCGTCATCCTGTGTTTGCAGCACGGGAATTTCTTGCTTACAGCGCGCATTGGCATGCGGGCAGCGGCCATGAAACACGCAGCCGCTAGGCAGGTTAACCGGGGTCGGTACTTCGCCGGTGAGACGGATATGCTGGGGCCGGTCATCCTTCAAGCGTGGAATCGCCGAGAGCAGCGCCTGGGTATAGGGGTGGCGGGGCTTCTCGAACAGTGTCGCGGTGGTGGCAACTTCACACACCGTGCCTAAGTACATCACCGCTACACGGGTGCCAAAATGCTCCACGACGGCTAGGTCGTGGGTAATGAACAGGTAGGTCAGATTGCGCTCTTGCTGTGCTTCCATCAGCAGGTTGAGTACCTGGGCTTGAATCGAGACATCCAGCGCAGAAATAGGCTCATCGGCAACGATAAACTCAGGGTCGACGGCCAAAGCGCGGGCAATGGCGATACGCTGACGCTGACCGCCTGAGAATTCGTGACCAAAGCGCTTGCCCCAGTCGGGGTCGATGCCCACCGAACGCATTACCTCTTCAACTTTTTGGAGAATCTGCGGCCGTTTCCAGTCAGGGTGGTGCAGGCGTAGCGGCTCTTCAAGTGTTTGCTGAATGGTCATGCGTGGGTTGAGCGACGCATAAGGGTTCTGGAAAATCATCTGCATCCGCTTGCGATACGGCAGCAGTTGGCGCGAGCTTAAGTTATCGATGCGCTTGCCGTCGTAGCGAATTTCACCCTCTGTTGGGGTCAGTAGCCCCATGACGGTACGCGCCACTGTGGACTTACCGCAGCCGGACTCGCCAACCACGCACAGGGCTTCGCCGCGCTTGATATCCAGATTCACACCATTAATGGCATGCACGTGCTCTTGGTGGCGAACCAGCTTGCCGCCCTTGAAGCGCAGCTGATCGAGGAAATCTCCAGAGAGCGAGAAGCGTTTTTTCAAGTCGCGAATCTGCAGCAGCGAATCAGCGCTCTCTTCGTTCTGACGGGGAGTAGAATTATGGCTTTCCGTTATGGCCTCAGCGTGCGCACTCATGAGGTTTCCTCCTTCAAACGGCGATCTTCGAGCATTTCAGCCACCATATGACACGCCACACGGCAGTTGCCGGATTCGACAAATTCAGGCACCTGCTGCGTACAGGCCGGGCGGGGCTGGCCATCGGCACGATTGATAAAATCGCAGCGCGGATGAAACGCGCAGCCGCTGGGCAGGTTAGAGAGTGACGGCATGCTGCCGCGAATCTGATTGAGCTTTTCACCCGGCGTTGCCATCTGCGGCAGGGCGTTGATCAACCCCTGGGTGTAAGGATGCTGCGGGTCGTTGATAATCTCCCGCGTTGGCCCTTGCTCAATGACTCGGCCAGCGTACATGACCAGCATGCGCTGGGTGACCTGGCTGACCACGCCCAGGTCGTGGGTGATCAGAATAAGCCCCACATTGTGCTGCTCGCAGAGGTCAAGCAGCAGCGCCATGATCTCGGCCTGAATGGTCACATCAAGCGCCGTAGTGGGCTCATCGGCAATGATAATATCCGGGTCGAGGAGCAGCGCAATGGCGATAATAATCCGCTGGCGCATACCGCCTGAAAGCTCGTGAGGGTACTGATCCAGACGCGTTTCAGGTGAAGGGATTTGCACCTGCTGGAGTTTGTCCAGGGCGATCGCACGAGCCTCTTTGGAGGAGATACGCCGGTGCGCTTTTAAGCACTCGACCATCTGCTCGCCAATGGAGAGCACCGGGTTCAGCGTCATCATTGGGTCTTGGAAGATCATCGAGACGCGGTTGCCACGTACCTTACGCAGGCCGCGCTCAGACATGCGGTTAAGCACCTGACCGTCAAACGTCACCGTGCCGCCGGCGATAAAGCCCGGTTTGGCAATCAAGTTGAGCAGCGAAAACGCGGCAACCGATTTGCCTGCGCCGGACTCACCGACAATACCCAGGCGCTCACCGCGCTCAAGGCTGAAACAGATATCGCGCAGGGCGTGTACTTCGCCCTGGCGCAGCGCAAAGCGTACATCGAGGTTGTTGACTTCAAGTAGTGCCATGGTGTCCTCAGCCTTTATAGAGTCGTGGGTTCATGACATCACGCAGCCAATCGCCGAGTAGATTGATCGACAGCACCAGCACCACCAGAACTGCGCCCGGGATCAAGGTGATCCACCAGGAGCCGGACTGGATGTAGTCAAAGCCCGATTTGATCAGTGAGCCAAGCGAGGGGTGGGTCTCTGGCATCCCCAGGCCCAGAAACGACAGCGCCGCTTCAGAGATAATCGCGTTGGCAATCTGCACGGTAGAGATAACGAAGATTGGAGACATGGTGTTAGGCAGCACGTGGCGGAACATAATCCGTTTGCTGCGTAGGCCCATCACGCGGGCGGCGTCAACGTACTCTTTGTTTTTTTCTGCCAGCACTGAGGCGCGCACGGTACGGGCATACTGGGGCCATTCGGCCAGGCCGATAATCAGGATCAGCATCATTACCGCGTACTGGCTATAGAAAGCGCTGCCCATGGTCGCTTTGACCAAAGCGCCCACCACGATAGCGACCATTAGTGTCGAGAAGGAGAGCTGAATGTCTGCCAGGCGCATCAATATCGTATCGACACGACCGCCCAGGTAGCCCGCCATTAGGCCAAAGGTGACCCCTATCAGCGCCTGTAAAATAACCGCACCGAAACCAATCAGCAGCGAGACACGGGTGCCATATAGCACAACTGACCACAAATCGCGCCCCTGGGCGTCGGTGCCCAAGGCGAAACGGTCATCGGCGCCATCAATCCAGAAGGGCGGCAGTTCAGATGACATAATGTCGATTTGAGAGAGGTCGTAAGGGTTCGTGGGCGCCAGCAGCGGTGAGGCAAAGGCAGCGATGACCATGCAAATAAACACGGCCAAGCAGAGCTGGGCGGTATAATCGCGTTTGAAGCTGTACCACATGTAGGAGTCGCGCAGACGTTCCCAGCGGCTGGGTGAAGCGCTCGCTTGGGTGGAATTGTTGGTGGTGCTCATGCGGGCTTCCCAGTCAGTTTAACGGTGGGGTTCACCAGACCGTAGATCAGATCCACAATCGTATTGGTGACCACAAAAATAACGCCGACAATCATCAGGTAGGTCACAATCAGCGGAATATCGGCGCGGTTTATAGCATCCAAAAACATCAAGCCCATGCCAGGCCATTGGAAAACGGTCTCGGTCAAAATGGTGTAGGCCACCATGGTGCCGATCTGCACGCCCCCCACGGTAATAACGGGCAGCATGGTGTTTTTGAGCGCGTGAACGAAATAAACCCGGCGCATAGAGATCCCTTTCGCGCGGGCATACTTCACGTACTCCGATTGCATGACTTCCATCATTTCGGCACGAATCAGGCGGATAAACAGCGGTAGCATAATCGAGGCCAATGAGACCGCCGGTAATACGAGATGCTGTAAACCGTTCCAAGTCGCCAGGTTGGTATCCCAGTGACCCACCACGTTAACGAGGTCATAGCCACGGCCGAAGGAAGGCATATTGCCTTCGGTGGAGAAGAAGTCGTTTAGCCATGCGCCCCAGCCGGTACTTTCTGGGAACAGCGTGACGGTGACGCCGATGGCGAAGATTTGAATCAGTACGATCGCGGTCAAGAACACCGGAATCGAAATGCCGACAATCGACACACCCATAAAAAGGCGTGAAATCGGTGAGCGCGGTTTGATGGCGCTATAGACCCCAATGGGGACTGAAAACAGCACAATAATCAGCGTCGCGGCAAATACCAGCTCCAGGGTGGCGGGTAAATGGCGAGCAATTACTTCTAACGCCGGTTCGCGATAAAAGTAGGAGTAGCCGAAATCGCCTTGAACGGCGTTTTTAGCAAAACGAACGTACTGCACCAGGAAGGGGTCATTGAGGCCTAAACGCTCGCGAATTGCTTCACGCTCGCTTTCCGGCACTGACTGGCCAACCATCTGCTGTACGGGGTCACCCAGGTTATCCTGAATGGCGAAGGCCAGCACGCTGATGACAAACATCACCAAAATTGCGTGCATCAGCCGCTTGATTAAAAAGGCAATCATGGCGTACGCCACCTATGTGAAGGGTTCATCAAAGGAAGTGGGGGCATGTTATGCAGAGTTCTCTCAGCCTAGAACCGCCATACAAAAGGCTTCGCCCCCTAAACGCTTAGGGAGCGAAGCATCCTTGCGGTTAATGCATAAGTGACTCTTTTGATTTAATGCAAGGCACTTAATCAGCGGTGTTAATGCTTAGTCATCGCTGCGATTAATCACTAAGTCACCCAGGTAGGGGAAGTCAATAGCGTTGACTATTGGCTCTGCTTCAACGCCGTCTGCCGCGGCATAAGCCAGGTTCTGCCAATGCAACATGATAAAACCAGTGTCTTCATAGAGCATCGCTTCGGCTTCACGCAGCATTTCATTGCGCTTTTCTAGGTCGGTTTCGCTATCCGCTTCGGTTACCAGTGCGTCGATCTCTTCGTTGCAGTAGCCACCGTAGTTGTACTGGCCAGCACCCGTCTCTTCATCAAAGCAGAAGGTTAGATACTGGAAGAAGTTAGCGGTATCTTCGGTATCCGCGTGCCAGCCGATCATCGCCATATCGGACTGGCGGGTATCGTATTCCGGCCAGTACTGCGCCAGGGGCATGGTACGCAGGTCAACGTCAATATTGATTTGCGCCAGCATGTTGGCGACCGCTTGGGCGATCTGGGCATCGTTAACGTAACGGTTATTAGGGGCAATCATTTCAACACTGAAGCCGTCTTCGTAGCCCGCCTCGGCCATTAGCTCTTTGGCGCGCTCAATGTCGTAGCGCGGCGTTAAGTCCGGGTTATGGCCTGAGTAACCCTCAGGTGAGAATTGCCCCGCTGGGTTAGCAAATCCACGCATTAAACGGTCGGCAATGGCTTCCTGATTAATCGCTAAATCAACCGCTTGGCGAACGCGGGCATCCTGGAAGGCTTCAACGCGATCTTCGTTCATCTGGAAGCCAATGATACGCGTGCCGTCAATCTCTATGAGATTAACGCCATCTGCTTCACTTACGCGATCCAAGTCATTGGGTGGTACGGCATCAATAAAATCGACGCCGCCGGAGAGCAGAGCAGCTACTCGTGAAGCGTTTTCAGCGATGGGCGTCAGCACGATGTCGGTAACGTTGCCTTCGCTTTCAGTATCCCAGTAATCTTCAAAGCGTTTGAAGTCAACGCGTACGCCTTGGCGGCGGTCGGTGACGATAAACGGGCCAGTACCGGAAACATTGCGCGAAGCATAGGAGTTGCCAGCTTTGACGATTTCAGCTTTGTCGCTGCCTTCGTCGGTTTCGCCGCTATAGAATTTGCTATCCATCGGGAAGATGTAGGTAGCTAGGTTGAGTAGCAGCGGGTAAGGTTCGCTGGTGACGATCTCAACGGTGTAGTCGTCAACGGCTTCGGCGCTGGCCACTGGCTCAAAAATAGCGCGATAGTCAGGGCTCTCTTTCAGACGCTCAATGGTCCAAACCACATCTTCGGCGGTGAATTCGTTGCCGGAGTGGAAGGTAACGCCTTCGCGCAAGGTCATGCGCATGGTGGTTTCGTCGACCTGTTCCCACTCGGTGGCTAAGCGCGGTTCAAACTCAAAATCTTTTGTCCAGCGTACCAGCGGGTCAAACGCTAGGTGAGAGAAGCGCAGCATGCCGCCAGAAAGCTGCTCATGGATATCGAGGGTTTCAGGGTCGGCAGCATAGCCAATGCGTAGCGTTTCAGCGCTTGCGGCCATCGGCAGTAACGTTGTACCCGCAAACACTGCACCAATAACGGAAGCCAGTAAGGTTTTTTTGAGCGTCATTATCGTTCCCTTAGGTCATTGTTTATTGTTCGTTTTACCGCCGCTTTCTTGGCTAGAAGCAGCCTTCCCGCCAGGAAAGCGTCAGTAAAACAGACACGGTCAGTTGGTAAGCCTATTTACAACACAAGCGTACAACCTAGGCTTACAACATAGAGAGTGCCTATCGCGTCATACAATCGAAATAATGACAGGCATCATTCGTCTACTGAATGATGTGGCTAATAGCGGTATGCTCAAGGCTCCTCTTAAGACGAAAGTAGTAAGCCAAAAGCGACACATAATCGGACGGAAAATCTTATGTGGGAAAAAATTGGGATAGCATTAATGGGGTTTTGGCTACCTATCAATGGTTTTGCCACTGAGCCTATGGGGCAAAGTACCCTTGATCAAGGTGGCTCTGAGCGTGTAGCGCCTGAAATAGCAGGGTCTTTGGATGATGAGCTGCGGGAGTGGTTTATTTTAAGTCATGGTAATGACTCAAGTGCCTCCTTCGTAGAGCTAGGCGACGATATCAATATTGATATCACTGGTTCTGTTGACAACGAAACGTGGGAAGGCGAGGAGGCGCTCTCTATTAGCCTGACCGTGAACGAAGGGCAGTTGATCAATGCAGTGGTTATTTACTCAATAGGAAGTGCTATTTCTCCGCCGTTATTCACCTCTGAAGGCGGAGACGTGGCAGTAACGCTAACTCAATATGAGCGTTCCAGCCAAACGGTTCACGTGGCAGGGAAAATAGAGGGGGTACTGCTACTACAAGTCGAGCTAGGTGAACCGCCAAGCCAGGAAGAGGGCATTGAGATCGACGTAGCGTTCGATGTAGAGGCGCAAAAAGTAGAGTTCTAGGCATCCAGGTCGACGTTTGCCGACCTGGTGAAAAGACCTCAGTGGCTGTCTACCCCCAGCAAAAGCGCTTAACCGAACTGCTGATGCAGCCAGGCATTAATTGTATCAGATTCGTACATCCACTCTTCACGCCCATCGTCGTGGATGATTTTCAAGCAGGGCACTTTGACTTTGCCGCCCCCTTCCAATAGCGCCTGCTTATGCGCAGGATCAAGTTGAGCATCACGTACCTCAATGTTTAAACCCAGTCGCGCTATCTCTTTGCGCACCTTGATGCAGAAAGGGCAGGTGCGAAATTGGTACAGCGCAAGGTTCTGGCACGCCTGATCCACCTTGGCTTGCTCTTCAGGCGTTCGCTCTACTGACTTAGGTGTAGAGAGTTTCTCGGAAATCAGCATGACCGGGGCGAGCACCACGCGTAGACCACGAAAGAAATAGCGAATCAGAATGCGCATCGAAAGGCTCCTATGCTGAGATGTTGGCTTACATCAGCGTGACGAGTGGGAAGAAAGAGAGAGTCATCATTGATAAACAGTGGCCGCATCCTGCAACAACTCAAGGGATTTGTCACTTGAGTGGTGCTTTGTCAGCGTTTATGGCGATGAATAGATGAGCAAATTGCCTCAACATGCTAGGCTATTTGGCTATTTTTACGCCATTTTTTGGCTTTTAGTGAATTGGATTACGGGCGATTAACGGGGCGAGAGCCATGCATCTGCATATTATGGGTATCTGCGGCACCTTTATGGGTAGCCTGGCACTGCTGGCGCGTGAGATGGGGCACCAGGTGAGCGGCTCCGACCAGAATGTTTACCCACCTATGAGCACCCAGTTGGTTGATGCGGGAATCACCTTGATGGAGGGCTACCACGCCGAGCATCTGTCGTCTGTATCGGGGCCTGTGCCGGATCTTGTCGTGGTGGGCAATGCCTTGTCACGGGGCAATGAAGAAGTTGAAGCGTTACTCAATAGCGGCCTGCCGTATACCTCGGGAGCGCAGTGGTTGGCAGAGCACGTGCTGCCCGGCCGACGCGTTATTGCCGTGGCGGGTACCCACGGTAAAACCACCACCGCCAGCGTATTAGCCTGGCTCTTAGAGAGTGCCGGTTTAGCGCCGGGTTTTTTGATTGGCGGCGTGCCACGTAATTTTGGCGTGTCGGCGCGTTTAGGTGATCCACAGGCGCCGTTTGTCGTGGAAGCTGATGAGTATGACACGGCGTTCTTCGATAAACGTTCCAAGTTCGTGCACTACCGTCCGCATATTGCCATCCTCAACAACCTTGAATTTGACCACGCCGATATCTTCCCCGACTTGGCAGCCATTGAGCGCCAGTTCCATCATCTGGTGCGCACCGTGCCTGGCCATGGGCACTTATTAGTTGCTGATGAGCAGCCCGCCCTTGAGCGCGTGCTGAATCAGGGTGCCTGGACGCCGGTGGCGCATTTTGGCGGCCAGGCCGCGAGCGAATGGCAGCTTGTACTAGAGCGCGCTGACGCCAGCCGCTTCCAGGTAATTTATAGCGGTGGCGAGCCTGTTCCGGGTAACGATGGCCAGGAAGAAGATGGCGTCGTTGAGTGGCCGCTAACTGGCGAGCACAACGCGCGCAATGCCCTGGCAGCGCTGGCGGCGGCGCATTTGTGTGGGGTTGATCTAGCCCGTTGCTGTGCTGCGCTGGCGCGTTTTGAAACCCCCAGGAGACGCCAGGAAGTGCGTGGCGAGATTAATGGCATTCAGGTAATCGATGATTTCGCCCACCATCCCACAGCGATTGCCGCGACGCTCAAAGGGCTACGCGCAGCAACCACTAAAGGGCGCCTGCTGGCGGTCATTGAGCCGCGCTCAAACACCATGCGCTTAGGCGCGCTGCGCGAACGGTTACTTGAGAGCGTGGCTGACGCTGATGGCGTGTTTTGGTTTCAGCCTGCCGGGCTTGACTGGTCGATGGACGAGCTGGTTGCCACGCAAGGGGCGCATGCCCAGCTGTTTAGCGATATTGATACGCTCGTGGCAGCAGTGGTCACTCAAGCGTCACCGTTGGATCGCATTGTGGTGATGTCCAACGGTGGCTTTGAGGGCGTGCATGAACGCTTGCTCGCCGCATTAGCCGCCGCCAAGGAGGGGGAGACGTGACAGATAGAACCGACCCATCGTTCAAAAAGCCGATTACCGTGGCCCTCA
Source organism: Halomonas sp. FeN2 (assembly GCF_020595105.1). Lineage (NCBI taxonomy): Bacteria > Pseudomonadati > Pseudomonadota > Gammaproteobacteria > Oceanospirillales > Halomonadaceae > Halomonas > Halomonas sp. FeN2. The sequence goes on along the minus strand of NZ_CP074200.1, from coordinate 402,130 downwards.
CCGGCGCATCCGGGGCTCAATACGGGTTACGCCTGATCGATGTATTAGTCGCCGCAGGTCATGAAGTGTGGGTCATGATTTCGAAAGCCGCGCACATGGTAATCGCCACGGAAACCGATATTGAGCTGCCCGCACAGCCCCAGCGCTTAGTCGAGGCGCTGAGTGAGCGCAGTGGGGCGCAGCCCGGTCAGATTCGCTGCTTTGGCCGCGAAGACTGGATGGCGCCGGTGGCTTCAGGCTCTGGAGCACCGTCTGCAATGGTGGTTTGCCCGTGTTCAACGGGGACGCTTTCGGCCGTTGCCACGGGCGCCAGCAACAACCTGATTGAACGGGCGGCAGATGTGGCGATTAAAGAGCGACGAACGCTAGTGCTGGTGCCGCGAGAAAGCCCGTTTTCACCGATCCACTTGGAGCACATGCTGACATTGAGCCGCTTGGGCGTGGTTATCTTACCGGCAGCCCCAGGGTTTTATCACTGCCCGCAAAGTATTGATGATCTGATTGATTTTATTGTGGCACGCATCCTCAACCAGTTGGGCATTGAGCATTCGCTGGTGCCTCGCTGGGGAGAGGTCGAAGATAAGGATGAGTGATCTATGATGTCGTGGGCCACGCTGTCGGTTTTTGTGCCGACGTTTCTGTTTGTTTCGCTGACGCCTGGTATGTGCATGACCCTTGCCATGGTGCTGGGGATGACCCAAGGCGTTAAGCGCACGCTGTGGATGATGGTGGGCGAGCTGCTGGGTGTTGGCTTAGTGGCTGCCGCCGCTGGGGCTGGGGTGGCCGCATTGATGCTGCGTCAGCCAGAGCTGTTTGTGCTGTTTAAGTGGGTGGGCGGCGCTTACCTGGGTTATTTAGGCATTATGATGTGGCGCTCCCGTGGGCGCATGGCAATTCCCAGCGAGCTGGATGCAGGCCCACCCGCAAGCCCTCTGCAGTTGGCCATGCAAGGGGTTGTTACCGCGGTGGCAAACCCAAAAGGGTGGGCCTTTTTTATGGTGCTGCTGCCGCCGTTTTTGGATAGTAGCCGCCCGTTACCGGGGCAGCTCAGTCTGCTGATCGCGGTCATTTTGACTATTGAGTTCGCTAGCATGCTGGTCTACGCCACCGGCGGTAAAACGCTACGCAATGTGCTCGGTAAAAGCGGCAATGTGCGGCTACTGAATCGCATTGCCGGAACATTGATGATCGGGGTAGGCCTATGGCTTGCCTTTGGGTAAAGGGTTTTGATTTTAAACTAAACCGGTGGCAAGAAACCGACGCGAGCGCTGATAAGCGCTAGCGATGCCACGCTGAGCAGAAGCCACGGGCAAGGGCGCATCGGCGGGCGAGACTGCTGCTGCCAATGAAGTAGCGTGAGCGCGCAAACGACCAAGCCGAGTAGCGCCCCTCCCACCAGGTCACTGAACCAGTGCACGCCCACCACAAGTCTTGATAGCGCCATGGGTAGCGCAAGCGCTAGCGCTACCCAGTACACCCAAAAGCGTTTTTGCCGGGGCATCTCGGCCGCGACGAACGCTGCTGTAAGGCCCACGAGCACCACCGCGGTTGAGGTGTGGGCACTGGGGTAGGAGAACGAGCCCATCAAATAGTCCGGCGTCTCTGGGCGCGCACGACCAAACAGCCCTTTGCCTGCTATGTTCAGCAGGGCGACGCTGGCAAAAGCGCCACACCAGTGCAGCAAAGCCTCCCATCTCTTACTCACCAGCATCCATGCTGCCCAAGGCAGCGTTAAAGCGATAATGCCCAGGGTGTCGCCAATGCGTGCAAAAATATTACCCGCTAGGTATAAAACATCACTTTGCAGCCAGGTGAAAAGTTGCTGTACGAACAGATCCATCTCAAGCGGTTCATGTTGGGCGATGACCAGTAGTGTCCAACCCGACAGGCTGCCTAGCGCTATGACCAGTAGCAGCAGTGAAGCCAAGGGGACATCGCCGGTTTGGCTCATGGCGAGCCATGGCCTCCGAAGCAGCGGTACACGGCGAATGCTCCCAGCAATCGCCCGGTAAAGTCGGCCATGTCTCGTCGCCTGGTGCCGGCCCCATGAGAAAATCACGGCGAGCACGACAACAATCGCCGCAAGTATGAGTAATGCAGTCTCTAAACCCGGCGGTAGATTTAAATGGTGTTGCCAAGTTCGCCCCAGCAAGTAGCCGGGCAGTACATAGGCCGGTGCCCATAGCGCCGCAGAGGTCAGGTTGGCCCAAACAAACGTCCGTGGTGGCATATGCATCATGCCTGCTACCAGCGGAATAATCGGCCGCACCGGGCCGACAAAGCGGCCGATAAACACCGACCATATACCATAGCGCTCAAAGAACCGCGCCCCACGGCCTAACCATTCGGGATGCTGCGACAACGGCCATCGCTGCGTGACCTGTTCACGATGCCTAAAGCCTAACGAAAAACTGATCCCGTCGCCTAAAACAGCGCCTATAAACCCAGCGCCGACTAGCCACGCCAGGCCGATATCCTGGTGCCCTGCAAGAGACGCAGCAGTCGTGATTAACACCACTCCTGGCACCAGCAATCCTACCAGGGCGAGTGATTCGACTAATGAAATCACCAGCACCATGCAGATGATAAGCGGCGGTGATGGCGTTAAAGATTGAAGCATATCGGCTAGTGGCACAGTGTACTCCAGCGTCAGAAAGGAGAAATTAAAAAAGTTATGCTAGACGTTGGCGAGAGCCGCGCCGCGTGCTTCCAGGCGCTTTACATAGTGCTCGAAGTACTCTGTGCGGCTGGGTAAGCAGGCCGCTATGCGTGCTTCCAATTGGCCGGTTTCTACTAATACACGCTGTGAGAGCGCTCGTTGCAAGCGCTCGCGTACTAGTAGGGCTCCGCTTTCACTAGTGTCAGGTAGAACAAGCCAAAAAGTGGCGCTGTCTGCGCGCCCAAGCACGTCATGATCGCGACAACGGCTATTTACTTCGCCGCAAAGCGCCCCCAGCAGTGCTGATTGCGCACGATGGCCAAACTGCTCTTCCGCCATATCCAACTGCGGCAAATGCAGTACCAGAACCGCGAGTTGCTGATTGAGCATGGCGGCGCGCTGGAACTCGCTGTGTAAGCGCTCTTTTAGCGTATCAATGTGGTAGGCATTGCAGTCGCTGTCATTGGGGTCCGTTGCACGCAGGAGCGCCCTGCGACGGGCGTGCTCCCAGCGGGGGAGAGCGAGCAGCAGCGTCAAGACAGCATAGCCAACGATTATGGCCGGTGGCGCAGAGGCGACCGAGGGAAGTATCCACCACAGTGGCCCAACGGCGATATTGATCAGTAACGCGGCCCATAGCGGTAGCAGTAAAAAAGCAGCGGTAATCGGCAGCCCTAGCCAAATAAGCGATACCTGAGGCTGGTAGTAGAAAGCGCCCAGCACTACCGAGTAGGTAGCGCAAAGTAGAATAATGCGTGGTAAGTAGCTTTTCACCCCTTGCCCGATATGCATTAACAGGGCCGACATAAGCAGCAGGGTCATAAAGGTGGGGATCAGTAGGTCGCGGTAATTTCCCATGGCATACAGCCATAGCGCGTAGCCTGCCATCAGTGGGATGCTGGCGGTATAAGCGAGCGTCATCAACCGCTTGAGAATGTGATGCTCGGTCATATTGTCTCCCGCACTCGCTCCGCCGGTAGCTTACTAATCTCACACACCGAAAGCGTTGCCGGTTCGATATCAATTAGTTCAAGGTGTTCGCTAGTAATATTGTCGGGTAAATTGGCGAGTAGTCGGCTGCGTCGTTGCGAGGCCTCTTTGGGAGAGCGGGCGAGAATCAACGTCACCAGCGTTGTGCTGCTTAAGCGGTAAACGTTTTCAAAATCATAGGTAAGCTCGCACAGTTTTTGAGCCATTGGCCACAGCTGGTGGCGTTTTACATGCAGAATAAACAGCTCTGCATGTACGCCTTCGCGCTCACAGCGCGTTTGTTCTCGGCTTATATCACGCAGCAGTTGCTCGCCGGGCCACAGGTTAAGGCCTGGAATTAACCGCAGGCGTTGGCGAATGGAGCCGTTCATATCGATAAGCTGCTGTGCTCTGGATAACGCAAGCAGGCCGAGTACTAGTAGAGAACACATCAGCAGGAGAAATGCTGGCCCGTCCAGCAGAGGCGCTACCATTACAGCACTAATCAGCCCAGCGCTGAGATTGAAAGCAGCTACCCAATTATTTTGTGGCAGCATCAGCATGGCAGCCCAAGCCCAGATTAAAATGCCGTGCCGTTCTGGGGCCGCGGCAATTAAACCCAGTAGCAGTGCGCCAGGCACGATTTGCCACGGTAATCCGCGTGAATGGCGGTGGCTAAAATCAAGCATTAGCGCGGTGATAAATAACCAGCCGATTGAGAGCCACAGCACTAGGGCCGCAGCGGGGGGGGTGGCAGGTGTCCATAATGCCAGGGCTACGGCAGCGGCTAGAAGATTGGCACGTAGCAGGCGGATTTTGTACTTGCTTTGCATGGTGACTTACTATTCGTCCTGAATAACCAGATGTATCTCATCAAGTAAAGTAATTGTAGGATAATAAATGTACACGACACACATTAGTGCCTTAATCGTCCTCAGTATAACGGCGAAATGACGTAATATAAGCAAAACGTATAAAACGGCTACACTCGGCAAATTGAAAAGTTAAAGCACCCTTCCGCACGGAGACACTATGAGCGCTTCTACACCGTTCCAAGACGAGGCCCAACAGCACTTATCTGACGGGAATGTGCCCGCCTATATGCAGGCCTTGGGGCAGGCGGCGCGGCGTGCAGCCAGCGAGCTGCGGCGGGCGGATACAGGGTTGAAAAACCGTGCGTTGATGGCGATGGCTCATCGCCTGACCGAAGCGCGAGGCCAAATACTAGATGCCAACGCTGATGATCTGCAGCGCGGCCGCCAGAACGGTTTGGAGAGTGCCCTGCTAGACCGCTTAGCCCTAAATGATGCGCGTATCGACGCCATGATTGAAGGACTGCAGCAGGTAGCGGGCCTGCCCGATCCGGTGGGTGAAATTGGCGATATGCGCTATCGGCCTAGCGGTATCCAAGTGGGCAAAATGCGCGTGCCACTGGGGGTTATTGGGATTATTTACGAGTCGCGCCCGAATGTAACCCTGGAAGCCGCAAGTCTATGTTTAAAATCGGGCAACGCCTGTATTTTGCGTGGCGGGTCGGAAGCGAGTCAGTCAAATGCCGCGATTAGCGCCTGTATCCAAGCCGGTTTAGCTGATGTAGGGCTGCCTGCCGGTAGCGTGCAGGTAGTGGCTACCACCGATCGCTCGGCGGTGGGAGAGCTGATCAGCATGCCGGAATATGTCGATGTGATTATTCCGCGCGGTGGAAAGTCGCTGATTGAGCGTATCAGTCGCGAGGCCCGCGTACCGGTTATCAAGCATCTCGACGGTGTCTGTCATGTGTATATCGATACCACCGCCGATCCCGCCAAAGCACTAGCCATTGCTGTCAATGCAAAGACCCATCGCTACGGCACCTGCAATACCATGGAAACGCTGCTGATTGATGCGCCGATTGCTGATTTGCTACTGCCAGAGTTAGCCCGCGCTTATGCCGAACATGAGGTCGAACTGCGTGGCTGCCAGCGCACACAGGCGCTGTTGCCCCAGGCCGGAGCAGCAGACGAAGCAGATTGGTATGCCGAGTATTTGGCCCCCGTGCTGGCAATCAAAGTGGTCGATGGTATCGATGAAGCGATTACCCACATCGAGCAGTACGGCTCTCACCATACTGATGCGATAGTGACCCAGGATTATTCACTTGCTCGTCGCTTTATGGCGGAGGTCGACTCCAGCTCGGTGATTGTCAATGCCTCGACCCGCTTTGCCGATGGATTTGAGTACGGGCTGGGCGCTGAGATTGGTATTTCCACTGACAAGCTTCACGCCCGTGGGCCGGTGGGGCTAGAAGGCCTAACCACGCAGAAATATGTAGTATTCGGTGACGGTCAGGTGCGTGAATAGGGTGGTGAGATGAGTCAAGCGGAACAACGCATCGGCATGCTAGGCGGTACCTTTGACCCTGTTCATCTGGGCCATTTGCGCAGCGCGGTGGAGCTGCATGAGGCGCTGTCGCTTGATCGGCTGCATATGATACCCGCCCAACAGCCACCGTTACGTGGTCGGCCCCAGGTTTCTGCGCAGCAGCGTTTTGAACTGTTAGCTGCGGGGATTGGTGATACCCCCGGGCTGGTTGCTGATGCCCGCGAGCTGCGCCGTGAAGGCCCCTCTTACAGCGCCGACACGCTGGCGGAGCTGCGTGCCGAGGTCGGCGACCAGGCGCGTCTGGTGATGGCAATTGGTTTTGATGCGTTTCTTCGGCTCACCCAATGGCATCAGCCAGAGCGCTTGTTCGAGCTTGCCCATTTAGTGGTGATTGCAAGGCCGGGCTATAACGATCCGCTGCCGTCATCATTAATGGAACTGGTAGAGCATCGTAGAGTCGATAGCGTAGAGACATTGATGCAGCGGCCCTTTGGGGGCTATCTTTCGCTGGCATTGCCATCGCTAATGGCGATCTCAGCAACGTACGTTCGTGAGTGTTTAGAAGCGGGGAAAAGCGTGCGTTATTTGCTGCCAGACCCCGTTGAGCGAGCCATTGAGCAGGACAGTCTTTATCGACAGCGCGAATAGCGCTGGCAGTCATCAAAGAAGCCGTTACAATGGCCGGCTTTATTGACCGATTAACCAATAAGGTTGTCTTTAGGAGTCATGCACATCGATACATTGAAAAATCTAGCAGTTGACGCGCTAGAAGAACTGAAAGCACGTGACATTACGCAGTTGGATGTTGCCAAATTAACCGAGGTTACCGACCTCATGCTCATTGCCAGCGGCACTTCGACCCGCCATGTTGCTGCGCTGGCGCAAAACGTCGTGGAAAAAGCCAAGGCCGCAGGGCTTGGGCCGCTGGGCGTTGAAGGTGGCGATAACGCAGACTGGGTGCTGGTCGACCTGGGCGATGTTGTTGTCCACGTGATGATGCCTGAGGCACGTACCCTGTATGACTTAGAGCGACTGTGGGCCGATCTGCCGAGTGATTCGGGCGCTATTGGCGAGTCCCTTGAGCGCTTTCAAGAGCGAGCTGGCATGTCATGAGGATCCGGCTGTTAGCGGTGGGAAGCAAAATGCCTGGGTGGGTAGAAGAGGGCGTCGACACTTACCGCAAGCGGCTACCGAGAGATTTTAATCTCGAGATAGAAGAAATTGCCCTCGGCCAGCGTGGCAAAAATGCAGATATCGCGAAAGCGCGCGCTCAGGAAGCCCAGCGTATTCGCGATAAGCTGCGTGGCGACGAATACGTGGTAGCCCTTGAAGTTAAAGGTAAAGCTTGGACCACCGAACAGCTGGCACAAGAGGCTGACGCATGGCGCATGGCAGGGCGCGATATTGTCTTGCTTGTTGGTGGGCCGGATGGCCTCGAGCCCTCGCTGTCTGCGATGGCTGATAAAAAGTGGTCGATCTCCCCGTTGACGCTGCCTCACCCCCTGGTACGGATTATGCTGGCCGAGCAGCTCTACCGTGCCTGGACACTATTGGTAGGTCACCCTTATCACCGCTGAAGGCTAACTGAGATGGTGAGCGATCACTGTTATCGCCTGCTGCGTCTTTTTGTTTGATTTGATTGCCTGATTTGAGAGTCATCGTTGCCATGCTCAAGCGCCCCAACACGCTAAAAAACTCCGAGCAAGAACTGCGTATTTTTCGTGTTAGAGCGCTTCTAGCGGTGTTAGTGGTTTTTACGCTTGCGGGCTTGCTAACGAGTCGCTTGGTTTATTTACAGATCGTCCAGCATGATATGTATAGCACGCGCTCCGAAAATAACCGCGTTCGCGTCGAGCCGCTGCCGCCGAACCGCGGTTTGATCTATGACCGCAACGGCGTACTACTGGCTGAAAACCGTCCAACCTACAATCTCACGCTGGTTCGCGAGCGTGTCGATAACCTAGATGAAACCCTGGCGCTATTGGTCGACCTGCTTGAACTGCCTGAAGAGGAGATCGAAGCGTTCAATGTGCGTTCACGCCAACGCCAGCGTCCTTTCCAGCCAGCCCTCCTTACCAGTGACTTAAGCGAAGCGCAAATTGCCCGTTTGGCGGTTAATCGTCATCGTCTGCCTGGAGTTGAAATAGAGGCTCAGCCGCTGCGCTACTACCCCGATGCCGAAATCATGGCCCACACACTGGGCTACGTCGGGCGTATTAACGCCGAAGAGATGGAAACGCTGGATGCGGGTCGCTACGCGGGAACTCATTTTATCGGTAAGACGGGGGTTGAGCGTTTTTATGAAGAGGAACTGCACGGTCAGGCAGGCTTACGCAAAGTTGAAACAAACGCTCGCGGTCGAGTCTTGCGAGAGCTTGGACGAACCGATCCAGTGCCTGGTAAGAACCTAACCCTAACCCTGGATAAGTCGCTGCAAACACTGGCCTACGAATTGCTGGATGGCCGTCGCGGCTCCATTGTGGCTATCGTGCCGGGCACTGGCGAGATCCTCGCCATGGTATCGACACCGGGTTTTGACAGTAACCAGTTTGTGACCGGTATTGACGTTGCTTCTTATCGCGATTTGCAGCAAGACCTTGACCTGCCCCTGTTTAACCGTGCAACTCGCGGCCACTATCCTCCCGGCTCTACGATTAAGCCGTTTCTGGCGCTCGCGGGTTTGGTGGAAGGGGTAATCACGCCAGACAGCACCATCAATGACCCCGGTTACTACCAGCTGCCTAATGATTCCCGTCGCTACCGCAACTGGTTACGGTGGGGACATGGGCGTGTCGATATGGAGCGCTCGCTGGCCGTTTCCAATAACACTTACTACTACACCTTGGCACATGATTTAGGCATCGATAATTTGCATGAGCAAATGAGTAATTTTGGTTTTGGTCAGCGCGTAGCCCATGACGTTCAGGGAGAGAGTAGTGCTTTAATGCCTTCGCGAGATTGGAAGCGTGGCCGCTTCAATCAACCCTGGTACCCCGGTGAAACCCTCTCGGTGGGGATTGGGCAAGGCTATTGGCAGGTAACGCCTCTCCAGCTTGCCAGCGCTACGGCAACGCTGGCCAATCGGGGCCACTGGGTGAAACCAAGGCTGGCCCGCCAGATTGGCGATACTCCGGTGCCACGCGATCTACCGGATACGTTAGATGACATTGAGCTCGCCAATGATAGCTGGTGGGATCGCGTATTCAGTGGCATGGAAAAGGTGATTAGTGGCACAGAAGGCACTGCCCGGCGAACCGGGGTTGGCCTTGAGTACCGGATGGGCGGTAAATCTGGCACCGCACAAGTATTCTCGCTGGGGCAGGATCAGCGTTACAACGCCGATGAGCTGGCTGAGCGACTGCGTGACCATGCGCTGTTTATGGCCTTTGCACCACTGGACGACCCCCAGATCGCCGTTTCGGTTATTGTTGAAAATGCCGGTGGTGGCAGTACTCACGCCGCCCACTTGGCCCGTGCAATGACCGATGCCTGGTTACTTGAGGATGAGGCCCCCGATGTAGAAGAAGTGCGTGAAGTGTTGGAAGAAGATGATGCCAATGTGGAGGGGAACTAAGCCATGCCTTGGCATTATATAGCCCGTTCGATGCGTGGCCATCCTGTGCGACCGCCTGAGAGTGGTATCGCCCGCCGTAAAAGTATTTGGGAGCGAATCCATCTCGATCCATGGCTACTGGGTTTGCTATTGCTGCTCATGGGGAGTGGTTTGATCGTTCTTTACAGTGCCTCTGGACAATCCATTGATGCAGTGATTGCCCAGAGCGTGCGCTTTCTTATCGCCCTGGTAGGAATGGTGATTATTGCCCAGTTTTCGCCATCGACCTTTTTGCGCTTTGCGCCCTTGGCCTATGGCATTGGCGTTGCCATGCTGATTGCCGTCGATGTGGTGGGCGATGTGGGCATGGGGGCCAAACGCTGGCTAGTGATTCCTGGCGTGATACGTTTTCAGCCATCGGAAATGATGAAGTTAGCAGCCCCGCTAATGGTTGCTGCCTATCTGAATCGCTGTGAACTACCGCCACGCCTGCGCGATATTGTCGTGTGCGGGGTCATTATTGGCGTACCTGTGGTGCTAACCGCGATTCAACCTGATTTAGGGACTTCGTTATTGGTCTCTAGTGCAGCCCTGATTGTAGTGCTGCTGGCGGGCTTGTCATGGCGTTTAATCGGCTTTATTGCCGCCCTGGGGGCTGCGGGTGTGCCGCTACTCTGGATGAATATGCATAATTACCAGCGTCAGCGGGTATTGACGTTTCTAAACCCTGAAAGCGATCCCCTGGGGTCAGGCTGGAATATTATTCAGTCGACCACCGCCATCGGGAGTGGTGGGTTATGGGGCAAAGGATGGCTGCAGGGTACCCAGTCCCAGCTAGAGTTTTTACCTGAGCGGCATACCGATTTTATTATCGCCGTTCTGGGAGAAGAGTTTGGCTTGGTGGGTATGCTGGTACTGTTGTTCCTGTATCTATTGATTGTCAGCCGGGGTTTGTGGATGGCAAGCTCCGCGCAAGATACCTTTGGACGCTTGGTAGCGGGCAGCATCATCTTAACGTTTTTTATCTACGTATTTGTCAATATGGGCATGGTGAGCGGCATTTTGCCCGTGGTGGGGGTTCCGCTGCCGTTGGTCAGTTTTGGCGGTACCTCAAGCGTGACCTTGTTAGCGGGTTTCGGTATTCTCATGTCGATACATGCGCATCGTCGGTTGCTGTCGCGCTAGCGACGCTGCCTGCTTCAAACGCTATTGTTGCTCAGTAATGGAAAGCTCAGGCATGGATGATTCTGGAATGAATAGCTCAAGAGTGGAGAGCCAATGAACAAGGTTCAAGGGAAGACGAGCAGCTATGTATTGGCCGCGCTGATGTGCTGGGTGGCCTCCGCAGCGTTTGCTGACCAGCCTTCTCAGCAGTCTCAGTTTGAGGCTCCTCGCCACTTTGCTCCCCAGCAAAATGCTGACAGCCAAGCGCTGATGGAAGAGTTGGTGGAGCAAGGGTTGCCGCAAGAATGGCTGGAAGAAGCGCTGGGGCAGGCGAGCTTTACCCAAAACGTATTAGATGCCATGGAGGGTGCTGCTGAGCGGCGCCTGAAGTGGTACGAATATCGTGCTATTTTTCTGACCCAGCAGCGCATTGAAGAGGGCGTGGAGTTTATCGATGCTCATGCCGACGCCTTGGCGCGAGCGGAAAGCACCTATGGTGTGCCTGCTGAAATCATTACCGCTATTATTGGCGTTGAAACCTATTATGGTCGCCATAAAGGACAGCATCGCGTGCTGGATTCGCTAGCTACGTTGGCGTTTCATCATCCAGCAAGAGGGGCTTTTTTTCGTGGTGAGCTAGCGGCCTTTTTAAGGATCGCCTACGAGCAGAAGGTTGACCCTACCGAACTACGCGGCTCTTACGCGGGCGCCATGGGCTACCCGCAATTTATTCCCACCAGTTATCAAGCCTATGCCGTGGATTTTGATGGCGATGGGCGGCGTGATCTTTGGGAGAACCCGGTTGATGCGATTGGCAGCGTCGCTAATTACTTTGCTGAGCATAACTGGAAGCCGGACGCTGATATCTACCACCACGCCAGTGGGCCAGACGTAATGCCGGTAGAGTTACTCCAGGAACTCTCATTTAATCAAACCTCACCTCCCGAGGTGAGCATTGCTCAATTGGCCGCTCATGGGCTTGAGCCCAGCGAGCCACTTGATGATAATTTGCCAGTGGTGCCGTTAGCGCTTGAGTTCGCCGATGGTGAGACCCGCTACCGGTTTGGCGAGTATAATTTTTACGTGATTACCCGCTACAACCATAGTCACCTCTATGCCATGGCCGTAGCCGAGTTGGCAGAAGCGATTGCTGAGCTACACGAGGATAAGGGATGAAGAGCAAATTGAGGACTAGCCAGCGGGCGGTTGGCGCGATTGTCTTATTGGCGCTGGGCAGCGGCTGTGCCAGCAATGGCACCCAGCGGGTAGATGCTTCCGGCTCTGCGAATCAATCGGCGGCTCCTGCTTCAACGTCGGCCAGCACTAGTGATGGCCGCTATGCCATGAGTGGTGATGCCTATCCACTCGAGCCGCCGGATGTTACCAAGGTGCCTGATGCAGAGCCCCGCATCGAGCAGCCTTCCAGAGCAGGCAACCGCTCTACCTATGAAGTGTGGGGGAAAACCTATCACGTGCTGCCTGAGGCAACGGGTTATGAGAAGCGCGGTACTGCCTCCTGGTACGGTGAAAAATTCCATGGCTACGCGACCTCAAACGGTGAAATCTATGACATGTATAAAATGTCGGCGGCGCATCGGTCGTTGCCTCTACCCACCTTTGCGCGCGTTACAAGCCTGGATAACGGGCGATCAGTCATTGTCCGCGTGAACGATCGCGGCCCCTTCCACAGTGACCGTGAGATTGATCTCTCCTACGCGGCAGCCGCCCGGCTAGGCTTCCTCGACAATGGTACCGGTTCCGTGAAAGTGGAAGCGATCAACCCCGAACAGTGGCTAGCCGAGCGGGGCAGAGGTGGTAGCGCTCCCACGCAGGCAAGGGGGCCGGAGGCTCCGCGAGGTGAATCAAACGCTTCACCTGCGCCTGTTCAGCCAGTGGCCTCTGCGATGCCAGCGTCTGCACCCCCGTCACAAGCACCAGCGGCGCAGTCACCATCAGGCCAAGAGGAAAAAGGTGACGCCGTGTATTTACAGATAGCGGCGTTAGGTAATCCGGAAGGCGCCCAGCAGTTACAGCAGCGTTTAGAGGGCGAACAGCCCCACGCGGTGCGGATTATGAACGACGCTGACGTTTATCGTGTTCAAGTGGGGCCTATCGCTCCGAGCCAAGAACCTCAAGCGCGAGAAACACTGCGCCAAGCAGGGTTCCCCCAGGTCTTTGTTGTGCGATAATTCACCTTCTGTTTATTTACTGTGGCGCGTCTTACGCGCCGCCGTTTTTTTAAAATAAGCTTTTCAAGTAAGCTTTCAAGTAAGTGAGACTGACGTTATGAACGTGTTTACATCCATTGGTCGCTCTGCACGCCTGTGCCTCTTTGCTGCCATGGCGACAGTTGCTGTGCCTGCCATTGCCCAGTCAACTCCTCAACCGGTAATTCCGCAGCCGCAAACCATTATCCCTTCAGCCCCTCAGTTAGCGGCTAGTTCTTGGATTCTGATGGATGCTAACAGTGGCCGTATCCTGGCCGAGCATAATTCCGATGAACGTCTGCCTCCGGCGAGTTTGACTAAGCTAATGACCGCCTACTTGGTTGAGCGTGAGCTAAATCGTGGCACCATTAACCTCACTGATATGGTTAATATTAGCGAGAACGCCTGGCGTACCGGCGGATCGAAAATGTTTATCGAGGTAGGTGATCAGGTTTCGGTGGATAACCTGCTTCATGGAATTATTATTGTTTCGGGTAATGATGCCAGTGTCGCTATGGCGGAGCATTTAGCCGGTGGTGAAGTGCCCTTTGCGGATCTTATGAACCAGCATGCCACTCGGTTGGGCATGGATAACACCAATTTTCAGAACGCTACAGGTCTGCCGGCTGAAAATCATTACTCAACGGCCCATGATCTTGCACGTTTATCCCAACATATTATTAACGATTACCCCGACCACTACGAGATCTACTCTCAGCGCACTTTCTCTTATGGCGGTATTGACCAGCCCAATCGTAATCGTTTGTTGTGGCGCGATCCGTCTGTAGATGGGCTGAAAACCGGCTGGACAACAGAAGCTGGCTTTTGCCTGGTATCATCAGCTAAGCGTGACGATATGCGCTTGATCTCCGTGGTAATGGGTACTAACTCTGACGAGGCGCGGGCTCAGGAAACTCAAAAGCTGCTTAGCTACGGTTTCCGCTTTTTCGAAACCATGAAGCTCTATGAGCGTGGTGCTGTATTGGCAACACCGCGGGTTTGGGGTGGCGATATCAATGAGCTGCGTGTTGGTGTAGATGAAGAGGTCTTTATGACCCTGCCCCGCAACCGCAACGAAGAGCTGCGCGCGCGTCTCAACCTAAACTCAGACCTACAGGCGCCGATTGCCATTGGCGATGAGGTTGGCACGCTGGAAGTTCATTTGGGTGACGAAGTGGTCGGTGAACGTCGCCTAGTGGCATTGGAAAACATTGAAGAAGGCGGCCTTTTCAAGCGTCTGTTTGATCAGGTGCAACGCTTCTTTAGTAATTTGCTGAGTAGTTTTACTGACTAGCCTTTGGGTAAGCTGAGGCGGTTGATTTTGTATCTGTAACGATGGGTTTGCTATGAAAAAAGGTGCTCCACAGGGACTGCGCGATTTACGCCAACCGGCGGCTCAAGAGCCACCTAAAATTACTTTCCCGTGTGATTACTCGTTAAAAGTCGTCGGCGATGCGGCCGAAGATTTTCCTGCCTGTGTGTGTCAGGTGATCGTGCGTCATGACCCTGACTTCGATGCCACGGCAATGCAGGTGGTCGATAGTCGCAATGGCCGTTTTCAATCGGTACGGGTGGTGATTAGAGCTACCGGAGAGCAGCATATTAAAGAGCTGTTTGAGGATCTCAAGGCCACTGGCCGTGTGCATATGGTGGTGTGACCGTGGATAACGCCGTGCCAATTGAGTTGCACGACTTGGGGCACCAAGCCTACCTGCCCGTTTGGGAGGCTATGCGTACGCTGACCGATACCCGGGATGCGCAAACCCCAGATCAGTTTTGGTTGGTCGAGCATGATCCCGTGTTTACCCAAGGTCAGGCCGGCAAACCTGAACATCTGCTGCTGCCTGGCGACATTCCGGTGGTGCACGTTGATAGAGGGGGGCAGGTCACTTATCACGGTCCGGGGCAGGTGGTGCTGTATCCACTTTTGGATGTGCGGCGAAGTAAAATTGGCGTGCGCGATTTAGTCACGGCGTTGGAAAACGCCGTGATTGACGTTTTGGGCAGCTATGGTGTGAGCGCCCGAGCAAGGCCTGATGCCCCCGGAGTTTATGTGATGACTGAAGCGGGTGAGGCTAAGATTGCCTCACTGGGTCTGCGTATTCGGCGAGGAGCAAGCTTTCACGGCGTGGCGTTAAATGTAGACGGTGACTTATCGCCTTTTTTGCGTATTAATCCCTGCGGCTATGCGGGCATGCCCATGTTGAAGCTGGCTGACTTGGTAGCGTTGCCAAGCGATCATCGAGTAGGTGAGCAACTGGCTGAGGCGTTGGCTACACGGTTAAATCGCGAATTGGTCAGTGTTGATCGATCACCACTGTAAAAATTCGCCAGCGTTTTTTTAAAACGTTTCAAAATGGGGCTTACAACCAGCTCAATAGCATTAAGCCCCATATCGCCCTAGGTTAAGGCCTATCCAACGTTGAGAGCTGGAATGATATCTGGGTTTGCTTCTTGTTCCTGACCGGGGACTGCAGCAGGGGAGGCGAGCCCCAGATTGTTTTTTTCAAACACGCGATCAGCGCGGTAACTAGAACGCACTAGCGGGCCAGAAGGCACTTCCATAAAGCCTTTTTCCAGGCCAATTACCCGGTAGCGTTCAAACTCTTCAGGTGTTACCCAGCGCTCCACTGACAGGTGGTTTTTGGTTGGACGCAAATATTGGCCAAGCGTGACGATATCGACGCCGATCTCACGTAAATCATCAAACGTCTGTAAAATCTCTTCGTCGGTTTCACCCAAGCCCAGCATCAGGCTGGTTTTGGTGATGATGTCAGGCCGGTAGCGCTTGGCATGGGCGAGCACATCGAGGGTTTTGCGGTAACCTGCCCGGCGATCACGCACCCGGCTTGTCAGCCGTTCCACTGTTTCGACATTCTGGGCAAATACCTGCAAACCAGAATCGACGACCCGTTCGATAGCGGCAAGTTCTCCGTCAAAGTCGGGCGTCAAGGCTTCCACGACCACTTCTGGCGTGCGAGCTTTGATCGCGCGAATGCAGTTGGCGTAGTGGGTTGCACCACCATCGTCGAGGTCATCACGATCGACTGACGTCAGCACGATATAACGCAGCCCCATGAGCTCTACGGACTTGGCTGTGTTTTCGGGCTCTTCGTGGTCTAGCCAGCCTTGAGGGTTGCCGGTATCGACCGCGCAGAATCGACAGGCGCGGGTACATACCGAGCCCATCAGCATGATAGTGGCAGTGCCGTTGCTCCAGCATTCACCCATATTGGGGCAGTGGGATTCGGCACAAACGGTACTTAACCGATGGGTGGCGACGTTTTTCTTGACCGCCTCAAAGCGCTCGCCCCCTGGGATCTGTGCCCTTAGCCACTTGGGTTTTCGCTCTAGCTCAACAGAAGGGGCCTCTGCCTGCGCTTTGCGCTGCTTCATGCCATCCTTGATCACCGACATGCCATGTTCGTTACGGTATTTTTCACCGCTGGACACGCGCTGCGAGGGGTTATTGCTCATAGGGACAGAGCCTCTCTTCTGTGCGGTAGGCCGGAGGCATTGCCGGGTGTTGACCCTTCCAAAGCCTGCCAGTTGAAACCTAATTAATACGAAGTACGCTCGATATTTTATCGCGCTAATGACTACTAATGTAACATATCTCGCTGTTAACAAGACACCGTAAACCGTTACTCGCCTTCAGGCTCATAGTATCGGTAAACAGGCTACACCGTGGCTAGGCAAAGGGCTGGAGGGAGCCTGGAAGTGGCGGCGGTAATCGGGTAAGTGCTCACGAATGAAGCTCAAAAATAGCTCGGCGACCGGGGTGGGTAAGCGCTCCCGCGTATAGACCGTGCACCAAGAGCGGTGGATGGGGAAGTCGGGCAGCCCCAGCTCAAAAAGTAACCCCTGCTCAAGCTCCAGCTGTACCGCCAAACGCGGAAGTACAGCAACTCCCAAATGGGCCATTACCCCACCTTTAATTGCCTCGTTGGTGCCTAATTCAATGCAGTGGGGGAGGGCAACCTGTTGATTGGCCGCCATCTGTTCAAAGGCATTACGCACGCCGGAGCCGGGCTCTCGCATCAGTACATAGTGGCGAGCGAAGTCTGCTAGCGAGGGTTGCGGCATCGAAAGCAGAGGATGTTCGGGCCAGACAACCGCGATCAGTTCATTATCAATAATCGGCATCACGACCAAGCGATCATCTTCAGGAACCATAGCCATAATGACGATATCGTCCTGTTGCTCCGTGAGTCGCTCGAGTGCTTGACGGCGGTTGCACACCTTTAAGCGGACGTGTACCTCAGGGTAGTGAGCACGGAATCGGGCAAGTAAATAAGGTACAACGTATTGGGCGGAGGAAACTGCTGCGATATTAAGTTTTCCGCTAATTTTGCCGTTAATATCCGATAGATTCATTTCCAGCCGGGAAAGCTGGCCAAAAATTTCGCGCGTCGAGTGGGCAAGGGTGTCGGCAGAGGGAAGCGAGTACAGCGTCTTACCCGCGTAATTAAACAGTGGCTGACCCAGTGCCAACTCAAGCTGGCGTATTTGCGCGCTGACTGCTGGCTGGGTCAGTCCCAGTTGTTCAGCGGCACGGGAGTAGGAGCGCTGCCGATGCACCGCCTGGAAGACCTGGAGTTGCCGAAATGTTAGGCGATTAAGCAGATTGAGGGATGACATGAAAACCTCGTAGTGAGCACCCTTTAATTAATATCAAAATCAGGCTTCATCGCCAGAACGAAGCATGCTACCACTGAATCTTTTAACTGCCTAAGCAGGACTTAATTAGTCGCATCAGACGTAATTACCAGGGTTAAAGATCGACGCCGCGCGCGTAGTGGCCTAGACTATATTGCATTGCAGCATCATTGCTTTCGGGTCTGATGCCTGTGCATCAACCCAACGGGAGACCCTATGAACTTACTTGCCAACCCACTCGCTAATGCTATGTTGCCTGCTAGCGCTTTCACCAGCGCATGGTTGCAGCAGCAAAATGATTCCACAACCATACCTGGAGGTGAGGCGATCGCTTCATTATTCGATCCTTTTGGGTTTGGTCGCGCAGCTTTTGGCTATTGGCGCGATAGCATGGAACGCAGCGTTCTCTATCTGGACGTGATGCGTGAACGCGGTAATCAGTATCTTGAGCACATGGAACAAACCAAGCCTAGCGTATTGGGGTTTGATACCGAAGTGCTAATCGATGGTCGGACGCTGCCGCGGCCAACCAATTATGAGTTGCTGCGCGTGCTGCCCCACGAAGGGACGGAAATCGATCTGCAAAAACGTCCTTTTGTAGTGGTGGATCCGCGCGCAGGGCATGGGCCAGGAATTGGTGGGTTTAAGCCTGACAGTGAATTAGGTGTGGCGCTTAAAGCGGGTCACCCCTGCTACTTTATTGGCTTTCTGCCGTTTCCTGAGCCAGGCCAAACGGTTGAGGATGTGGTCGAATCAGAAGTCGCATTTTTACGCCATGTGATTGAGCTGCATCCCGAAACCACCGAAAAACCGATGGTGGTGGGCAATTGCCAGGCGGGCTGGCAGATAATGATGGCGGCTGCCTTAGAACCAGAGGTTTTTGGGCCTATTCTGATTGCCGGTGCGCCGCTCTCCTACTGGGCGGGTGAACACGGCAAAGCCCCGATGCGTTATACCGGTGGTATGGCGGGGGGAAGCTGGATTACGGCACTTACTAGCGATATTGGCGATGGCCTGTTTGACGGGGCGTGGTTGGTGCAGAACTTTGAGCGCCTCAACCCGGCTAATACCTACTGGAAAAAGCAGTACCACCTTTACGATAACGTCGATACTGAAGCGGGCCGATACCTCGATTTTGAACGCTGGTGGGGTGGTCACGTCGTATTGGGCGGTGAAGAGATTCAATATATCGTCGATAACCTGTTTGTTGGTAATCGACTCTCTACCGCGCAGCTGGTGACCCATGATGGGCGTCGAATCGATCTCCGTAATGTGCGCTCGCCGGTCGTTGTGTTCTGCTCCCGTGGCGATGACATTACCCCGCCGCCTCAAGCGTTGGGCTGGATTCGTGATTTATATGAAAACGAAGACGATATCATTGCTCATGAGCAAACCATCGTTTATTGCCAGCACGATACCACCGGCCACCTAGGTATTTTTGTTTCGGGCAGCGTGTCACGCAAAGAGCATACTGAGTTCACCGCCAATATGGATTATATCGACGTACTGCCGCCAGGGCTGTATGAGACTTCCATATCTCCAGCAGAGAAGGGTGAAGATGCCGAGCTATTCGAGCGCGACTATCTGCTCGAGTTTATGCCCCGAGATTTTGCCGAGCTGGATCGTGCGGTCATGCACAAACCTGAAGATGATCGTCGTTTTGCTACCGTGGCACGGATCTCAGAAATTAATTTGGGGTTGTACCGGCTCTTTATGCAGCCCTGGATAAAAGCTGTCATGACACCGGAAGCTGCTCGCTTTATTCGTCGTATGCACCCGATTCGTTTAGGCTATAAGCTGCTTTCTGACCGCAATCCGCTTTCGGTGCCGCTGCCGGTAATGGCAGAAGCCGTGCGCAAAAATCGCCACCCGGTGTCGCAAGACAACCTGTTTAAAGCGCTTGAAACCATGGGCTCTGACCAACTGGTCGCCAGCCTTAACGCGATGCGCGATTTGCGGGATAGCAGCACCGAGAAAATGTTCATGGATGTCTACGGCCAGCCGCTGCTGCAAGCCGCCGTTGGCCTGTATGGGGATGCCCATGTGCATCGCCGCCGCCCCGGGGCCGAGCCTGAGCATCGTCGCTTCATAGAGCAACGCCAAGCAGAGCTGCGCGAGAAAATTGCCCAGGGCAGTGCACATGAGGCAGTCATGCGTTCGCTTATCTACGTACTCGGCGGCGCCCCAGCCACTGATGAACGTAACTTTAAGCGGCTGCGTGCCTCGCGCGCGGAACTTGAGCCCGGTATCAAGCTAAGTGATTTTAAAAGCTTGGTGCGCGAACAGTTCTTTATCTTAAAACTGGATCGTGAGCAGGCGTTGAATTCGCTGCCTACTTTGTTAGCAGGTAGCAGCAACGACGATATCGATGGTTATATCAGCCACCTTGAGCACGTGTTTGCGGCCAGTGGCGATCTTTCGGAGCATGCTGCCGAGCGCTTTGTTCAGATTAAAGCGCTGTTTGATAGGGCAAGGCCCCGTAAACCGATGGAGAATAAGCCGGTAGCTAGCAAGTCAGCGGCGGCTAGTAACTCGGCTGCAACGGCCAAGTCTGCCGCTAAACCCAAGGCTGTCGCCGCTAAGCCGCGCGAAACGCAGGCGGTTACGCCTGCAGCAGCGGCCAAGGAGCAGTCCGTGGTTGATGAGCAACCCTCGGCCAAAGAGGTATCGTCAAAATCGGCTACGACTAACGAATCGGCCAATGAGGCAGCGGCTAAACCGACTAGCGCTACCGGGCGTAAAAAGACGCCGCCTAAACGCTAAAACAGTATGTTAGCTCAGCACGCCCCCGCCTATTTGGTGGGGGCGTTTTATTTGTCTAATGGTCTTTTGGGTTGCTGTAATGCTGGTGGCAGTCTAGTGTCTAGCTACTCTTTATCTGAAATCTAACCTTGGTTGCCTGAAATCTACGGATTTTCTCTGCGCGTTGGTTGCTACTGGCGCTTAGCTAAGGGCTGGGGTAGGGTAGGCGCATTTTTTCATCCGTATCTTTTAACGGGCGGTTTCGTCCCGGCGATACGGCACCGAATTCAGAGCACGCGCTAGACAGTCCGTGCATTAGGAAAGTGGAGCACTATGGGCAAGTCACTGGTCATCGTCGAGTCGCCGGCTAAAGCGAAGACGATTAACAAATACCTCGGCAACGATTTCATCGTGAAGTCGAGCGTGGGTCACATTCGTGACCTGCCGACCAGCGGCTCAGGTAAGGCAGCCTCCGACCCCAAGGAGCGCGCGCGCCAGGCCGCAGCGACACGCAAGATGTCGGCGGAAGAGAAGGTGGAGTATAAAAAGCGTAAAAGCCAAGACCAACTAATTCGCCGCATGGGGATTGACCCCAACAACGGCTGGGAAGCCCGCTATGAGGTGCTGCCCGGAAAAGAGAAAGTCGTTGCCGAACTTAAAAAGCTGGCTGAGAAAGCTGACGCTGTCTATCTCGCAACGGATTTGGATCGCGAAGGGGAAGCCATTGCTTGGCACTTGCGCGAGACGATTGGGGGCGATGACAGCCGCTATAAGCGCGTGGTGTTCAACGAAATCACCAAAAACGCGATTCAGGACGCGTTCAAGGCGCCTGGCGCACTTAATATACCGCGCGTAGAAGCGCAGCAAGCAAGACGCTTCCTGGATCGTGTGGTGGGCTTTATGCTTTCGCCTCTGCTTTGGGCGAAAGTGGCCAGGGGGCTGTCAGCAGGCCGTGTACAGTCAGTTGCGGTACGTCTAATTGTTGAGCGTGAGCGAGAAATTCGCGCTTTTATTCCTGAAGAGTTTTGGGATGTGCACGCAGATTTGGCCTCACCGGAAGGTGAGCTGGTGCGTTTTGCCCTGGTTCGCCAGGATGGCAAGGCCTTTAAGCCCACCTCCGAAAAAGACACCCTTGCGCGTATTGAACAGCTTAGAAAAGCCAAGCTGGCGATTACCTCACGGGAAGATAAGCCCACCAGTTCAAAACCCACGGCACCCTTTATTACCTCGACGCTGCAGCAAGCGGCGAGTGGCCGGTTAGGTTTTTCTGTAAAGAAAACCATGACCATGGCTCAGCGCCTCTATGAGGCGGGTTACATCACCTATATGCGTACCGACTCCACCAATCTGTCGAAAGATGCGGTTGAGAGCGCGCGCAGCTATATAGGTGAAGAGTTCGGTGAGCGCTACCTGCCAGAAGCCCCTAATCGCTACAGCAGCAAAGAGAGTGCCCAAGAGGCCCACGAGGCGATACGCCCTTCTAGCGTCGAGCGTAAGGCTTCTGATTTGGCCGGAATGGAGCGGGATGCCGAGCGTCTCTACGAACTGATCTGGCGCCAGTTTGTGGCCTGTCAAATGACCCCCGCAGAGTATCTGTCGAGTACGCTAAGCGTCGAAGTCGATGGCTACGAGCTACGTGCCAAAGGTCGCGTGCTGAAGTTTGATGGTTATACCCGCGTGATGAAGCCCAGCGGTAAAAATGAAGATCAGAGTTTACCGGACTTGCCAAAGGGCACGCCCATGGCGCTGGAAGCGCTCGATCCTCAGCAGCACTTTACCAAACCGGCACCACGCTACACCGAAGCGAGTCTGGTCAAAGAGCTTGAGAAGCAGGGCATTGGCCGACCGTCGACCTACGCTTCAATCATCTCAACGATCCAGGATCGCGGCTATGTGAAGTTGGAAAACCGCCGTTTCTATGCCGAAAAACTAGGCGATATCGTTACCGAGCGGTTGAAAGAGTCCTTCCCTGACTTGATGGACTTCTCGTTCACCGCCCGTATGGAAGATAGCCTGGATGAGGTCGCCGAAGGCGAACGTAACTGGCAGGCGCTGCTGGACGCCTTCTACGAAGAATTCCGTGAAGAGCTGGCCAAGGCGGAGAGCGAAGATGGCATGCGCCCCAATCAGCCTGTGCCAACGGATATCGACTGCCCGAGCTGTGGCCGCCATATGCAGATTCGCACCGCTTCCACCGGGGTTTTCCTGGGGTGCAGTGGCTACAATTTACCGCCCAAAGAGCGCTGCAAAACCACTATTGACCTGATTCCTGGTGAAGAGGCTGTGGCTGAAGACGCGGGCGAAGAGGCGGAAACCAATGCCCTGCGTGCCAAGCGTCGCTGCCCCAAGTGTGGTACCGCGATGGACAACTATCTGATCGATGAAACGCGTAAGCTGCACATCTGTGGTAACAGCCCTGATTGTGACGGCTACGAAGTTGAAAGCGGCAAATTCAAGATCAAGGGGTACGACGGCCCAATCATCGAGTGCGACAAGTGTGGCTCTGAGATGCAGTTGAAGTCAGGGCGCTTTGGCAAGTATTTTGGCTGTACCAATAGCGAGTGTAAAAATACCCGTAAGCTATTGAAAAGCGGAGAAGTGGCGCCGCCAAAAATGGATCCGATACCGATGCCGGAGCTGGCTTGCCAAAAAGTTGACGACCATTACGTGCTGCGTGATGGAGCAAGCGGGTTGTTTTTGGCTGCCAGCAAGTTCCCTAAAAATCGTGAAACACGACCGCCACTGGTGAAAGAGCTGAAAGCGCACGCTGATGAGCTGCCCGAAAAGTATCACTTCATTCTTAAAGCGCCAAGTGAAGACCCGGATGGTCGCCCTGCACAAATACGCTACTCGCGTAAGAGTAAAGAGCAGTACGTGATGACCGACGAAGAGGGCAAGGCTACAGGCTGGAAGGCCATGTTTGATGCCGGTAAATGGCATGTGGAGGACAAGCGCAAGTGAACGCACGGTCGAGAACCAACCAGTTGCTCTACCAAGCAGAGCTGGTAGCTGCTTTGCCTGCGGGAGACGATGAACATGCCCCCGCACGGCAGATGGCGTTGGAGGAGAGCGCTTTGGCGCTCTTTGAGCTGGCGCTTGAGTCGTTGCTGCGCGAAGTTACCGAACATGCCCGCCTGTCGGAGCATCGTTGGACTGTGTTGCTGGCCCAAGATGGTCCTGCTCTGGCCGAGCTTCAACGTCTGCGCGACTTGAAAGCCCAGCCGGAAAGCTGGCTAAATTGGCTGGGCGAGCAACTTGAGCGCCTGCATAGTGACGAAGGTGCCGCGCGCCGCGCTATTCACAACCCCGCTATGATTGCGGTGGGCAATCAAATCGGTTTGCGCCAACAGTTACTGGAGAATCTTCAGGCCGCTAAGCGTGAAATAGGTGCTCTGCGTGAAACCAGCCTGGAGTGGTAGTGTTTATTGTTGTGTATGGCCCAAGTCGTCCAGAAAGGAGATCATGATGCGCTATAACCAAGTGAAAGATTTAGTCGAATGGGCAGCGGGCTTTCATGCGCGGATGGCGCGTCAGTACAGCGAAGCCGCTGAAAAAGCAGAGAATGAGCGCCTACAGATGGCGTTTAATTACTTGGCCAGCCGCGAGCTGAAAATGAAAACTGGTCTTGAAGATCTCTTCCGCGATGGCTCTGACCATTCAGAGGTGCTGGAGTTATGGTTTGATGATTCCAGCGATTTCCCCCAGCCGCCTGAGTTGGATCGCTTGGCTGAACAAACAATCACAGGTTCGATAGAGGATGCGATGAGAACTGCCACATCGGCGCATCAACGTCTTCAATCGCTCTACGAACATCGTGCTTCGCGTGCGAAAATTGAGCCTGAAGAGGAGTTTTTCAGTGCTCTGGCTCAAGGGCATAATTCGGAAATACGTCATATAATGGCCAGTATGGAAGAGTTGCAGGGCGTTTAATGGGTCTCTTTCAGTGGTTTATAGGTCATTACTTTCGAAGTGCGTTAGCTGCCTATATGACGAAATTACTAACGGCGGATGTGGGAATGAGGTATAACAGCCACCAGATGTGCCTAGTCGGTCAACCACGGGCTAACTTGTTTCGAGAGCTACCATGTTTTTAGTTAATCGCCGTCGTTTTTTAGCCATGGCACTGAGCTTGCCAGCCCTGGCCAGCGCTGCTGTTACTGCGCCTAGTCAGACTGGCCCCACTGATCTTGTAGAAACAATGCTTAGCCGTGCCCATGTGCCGCGCCATAGCGACGAGCTATGGGTGCTGATTGATGACAAAGAAGCAACCCTCAGTGTGTTTCGTGGCAATGCACTTGTGGAGCGCTTTGTGCCCATATCGCTCGGCCGCGCCGGGGCTAAAACCCAGCGGGTTCGCGGTGATAACGTGACACCTATGGGCGAGTTTCGTGTCAATCGTTTTAATTACGAAAGTCAGTGGCGTACCTTCATTGGCATTGACTACCCGACGCCCGCACACGCTAGAATGGCGCTGGAAAAAGGGATCTATTCCCAAACAGACTATGATGATTACTTCGACTACTATCGACGTTATGGCCACCCGCCGCAAAACACCGCACTGGGTGGGGCGATTGGAATACACGGCCTGGGTAGCGCAGACCCTGATATTCATGGGCGCTACCACTGGACGCAAGGGTGTGTCGCCGTTACCAACGAGCAAATCGATCGCTTGGCATCGCTAGTGGGTGTTGGCACTCGTGTAGTGATCCGTTAAGCTAACGCCGTTGATGGAAGTTCGAGGTTTTAAACAAGTGGCTATAGACAACCGCTGTGGTCTATTATAAAACAGCGTTTGACTTGCGTGCTTCGCAGCACAAGTCACTGAAAAGAACCTGCACCGCAGGTAGACAAATTTAAGCTAAGCATGTTACTTAAGTGCGTGACCTTATTTTTGTCATACCCTTAACGTAGTACCCAAGGACGACTCAAGGAGAACATTATGACTCTGAAAACTACTCTGAAGATGACTGCTGCTGCCGCTTCTCTGGCAATTCTTGCTGGCTGTGCTTCTACCAGCGCGCTGGAAGAAGTTCGCATGACTGCAGAATCTGCACAGGCTGACGCTGCAGAAGCACGCAGCATGGCTTCACAAGCTATGAACACTGCAAACCAAGCCCAGCGCGACGCGCAGGCTGCTCTGCAGATGTCTGAGCAGAACCGTGAAGAAATGAACCGTATGTTCCAGCGCTCCATGCAGAAGTAATTCTGCTTGGGCTGCTGAGGGAGTCGTCTGACTCTCTCAGCAGCTGCTGGAAGAGCTGTGGTTAGTTAATACACCGAAAGTAAGACGTCGTAATCTAAGGCGTTAGAACAGCAGGTTTTGATACTAGCTACGCAAAAAACCCCGCCTTGGCGGGGTTTTTTGTTGTTAGATATTCGCTTAGGCGTCTTTATCGGCGTCAGTGGCTTCGCTGAGCTTAAGCTCGTCTATTAGCTCAACAGGCTCGGGCTCTGGTTCAGGTGCTTGAGGGCCATAGAGGGCGACAAATTGACCGTCAGGGGCTTCTACTGCTCGCTGAATCTGTTCGGCGTCTATTTCAGCGTCATTGCCAGTCAGCTCTGTAACGCGCTCTAAGGCGTTGAGCAACGGTTCAAAGCCTTCTACGTTCTCTTCCAGCTGTGGGAAAGACTGGACAAACAGTGTGCCGTCGGCTGCAAAGCCCGCTTTGAACGGTGCATCCATCAGGTTGACCTGGGTGCCGCTGGGTAAGCGTTCGTAGAGCGATTTGATGTCTTCTGGGTACATGCGGATACAGCCGCGGCTAACGCGCATGCCTACGCCGTCAGGACGATTGGTACCATGAATGAGATAGCTCGGCATAGCCAGCAGGATCGCGTGTTCGCCCAAGGGGTTGTCAGGGCCTGGCGGCACCACGGAGGGCGCTGGCTCGCCACGCGCGGCTGCTTCGCGACGCATGGATGCCGGTGGAGCCCAGGCGGGATCTTTCACCTTAACCGTGGTGCGCGTGATACCTACGGGAGTGGCAAACTCTTCACGGCCAACGCTGACCGGGTAGGTTTCGACAATGCCGGGTTTATCGGCGGGGTAGTAATAGAGACGCAGCTCAGAAAGGTTAACGACGACACCTTCCCGCGGCGCAGGCGGAAGGATGTATTGGGCGGGGATCACCACTTCGGTACCTACTCCAGGTACCCAGAGGCTGACATCCGGGTTGGCCATGCGAATCTCTTCGTAGCCAATGTTGTGGCGTCGGGCGATGTCGATCAGCGTCTGCTTGGGGTCTTCGACAACGACGGTGTAGCGCTCACCAATCACATCGCCTTCATCGGGGAGGCGGAAGTGACCACGGGGTAGTTCATCCTGATCAGCAACCTGGGCGGCGCTGTCGGCGGCGTCGATGCTGATTTCCTGTGCTTGCGCCTGTGGCGATTCTTCTGAGTTTTCTTGAGCCTGCTGTTCTTGCACCGGCTCTTTGTTAGCGCTATCGGCTTGCTCATCAGCTGATTGCGCAAAAGCGGGGCTCATCAAGCTAGCGGCGAGTAGCACGGCCAGGCTGGTAGGGCCCCAAAGGGTAAAGGTGTCGCGAATGTTCATGGTCGTTCCTAATGTGTTAATTCACTGCTGATGCGCGTTGCTGGGCCATTGAGATCAATTAACGGCTGTTGACCAAATCGGCCATGGCTACTGGCAAGTTTGCCCCAAGCTTCACGCCGCCGCTACTTTTTGATTAAGGGTGCTAAGCAGATTTTCAAGCTGCTGGAAGCGCTTGTCGACACTTTCCATTGGTAATTCAAATCGTAAGGTGTCAGAACCGTCTAGTCGGTAGTGCTTTGGTGATGTCTGAATGAGGGTTACCAGCGTTAAGGGATCCACCTGGGTGCTGCTATCAAACAGCACTCTGCCGCGGCTCTCGCCAGCCTCGATTTTGCTTATCCCCAACTGCTCGGCACGGTGGCGCAGCTTGGTTTGGCGAATCAGGTTTTTCAATGGGTTGGGCAGTAAACCAAACCGGTCGATTAGCTCCACTTGCAGCTCTTTTAGCTCGCTGTCGCTCTGAGTGTTGGCAATCCGTTTATACATGACCAGGCGCTGCTGAACATCGTGAATATAATCACTCGGAATCAGCGCGGGTAGGTTAAGGTTAATCTCCACGCCGGTATTGAAGGGTGCATCGATATTGGGCGTTTTGCCCGCGCGAATGGCCTTCACCGCTCGATCCAGCATCTCCATATACAGCGTGTAGCCGATGGTTTCCATCTGGCCGCTCTGTTCGTCCCCCAGTAGTTCACCCGCGCCACGGATTTCCATATCGTGGCTGGCTAGGGTAAAGCCTGCGCCTAGATCATCCGAAGCGCTAATCGCTTCCAAGCGCTTGATGGCATCGCGGGTCATGGCTTTGGGCGGTGGCGTTAATAGGTAGGCATACGCCTGATGGTGGCTACGGCCAACCCGGCCCCGCAGCTGGTGCAGTTGGGCCAAGCCAAATTTATCGGCGCGTTCGATAATAATGGTATTGGCGCTGGGTACATCAATACCGGTTTCAATAATGGTCGAACATACCAGTACGTTAAAGCGCCGGTGGTAGAAGTCCGACATGATGCGTTCTAGGCTGCGCTCGGGGAGTTGGCCGTGGGCAACCCCCACTCGGGCTTCGGGGATCAGTTCGCGGATTTTTTCGGCGCTGTTCTCAATGGTTTTGACTTCGTTATGTAGTACATAGACCTGCCCGCCGCGCAGTATCTCGCGCAGCAGGGCTTCTTTGATGATGCTGGTGTCGTGCTGCTGGACAAAGGTTTTGACCGACAGACGGCGGGCGGGCGGCGTGGCGATAATCGACAGATCACGGATGCCGCTCATGGCCATATTGAGCGTGCGCGGAATAGGGGTCGCGGTCAGCGTCAAAATATCGACTTCGGCACGCAGCGTTTTGAGCTTCTCTTTTTGTGCTACCCCGAAGCGGTGCTCTTCATCGATGATCAGTAGACCCATTTTGGGCAACTCAACGCTTTTGGCGAGCAGTTTGTGGGTACCGATGACGATATCCGTTTGGCCGCTCTTAATGCTCTCGAGCGTCTGGGTGACCTCTTTGCCGCTGGTAAAGCGCGAGATGAGGCCAATATTGACCGCGGTATCGGCAAAGCGGTCGCGGAAGTTCTCGAAGTGTTGGCGCGCCAGCAGGGTAGTCGGTACCAGAACCACCACCTGACGGCCAGACTGTACGGCTAGAAACGCCGCGCGCATGGCCACTTCGGTTTTGCCGAAACCAACGTCACCACAGACCACGCGATCCATGGGCTGTGGGGAGGTCATGTCGCTGATGACCGCTTCAATTGCCGCGTGCTGGTCGGCGGTCTCTTCAAATGGGAAGTTGCCTGCAAAACGCAGATACTCCTCGCCTGGCGCTTCATAGACCACGCCTTGCTGGGCTTCCCGGCGAGCGTAGACATCCAGCAGTTCTGCGGCGGTATCGCGAATTTTCTCCGCAGCTTTACGACGGGCTTTTTCCCACTGATCCGAACCGAGCTTATGCAGCGGGGCCAGTTCGTCACCGGCCCCGCTGTAACGGGAGATCATATGCAGGCTGTCGACAGGCACATAAAGCTTGGCGCCATCGGCGTAGGCGAGCGCCAGGAATTCATTCGCTTGACCACCTGCCTCCAGCGTTTCCAGGCCTAAATAGCGGCCCACGCCGTGGGCCTGGTGCACCACTGGTGCGCCCTCGCGCAGCTCCGACAAGTGGCGTACGGCAAGCTCGTTGTCATCGGTGGCTTTTTCGCGTCGACGGCTCTGACGCACCACATCACCAAACAGCTCGGTTTCACTAATCACCGCAATGCTTGGATTATTTAGCCATAAGCCGCTGTCGACCAGGCCTTCGGTAATCGCATAGCGATGATCGCTAGCCAAAAAGTCGTGGAAGCTGTCGGTGTGCGGAAGGGTGAGCTTAAGTGGTGATAGGATCTCTTCCAGCGCTTCCCGGCGACCCCGCGACTCCGCCACGAACAACACGCGGGTTTGGGCGTGGGAGTGTAAGAAGGCTGATATTTCCGCCAATGGCTGCTTGGCGCGAGCATTGATAGAGAGCGTCGGGAGCGGAGCAGCTTCAGGCTGCTGCGCATGGCGTTGCGCGCTATCCTCGGTGAGCTCTATGCGCGGGCGGGCTTTGATCGCCGAAAATACGTCGTTGACCGGAAAAAAAGCCCGATGGGGAGGGAGTAGCGGACGGGTTGGATCAACGCCCAAATTCACGTAGCGGGCATCGATTGACTGCCAGTGCTGCTCGGCCGCCTCAAAAACCCCTGGCAGCATTGCTACCCGGGTGTCGTCGGTTAAGTGGTCAAACAGCGATGCGGTGTGCTCAAAAAACAGTGGCAGGTAGTGCTCAAGCCCCGGCGAAGGAATACCTTTCAATGCATCGTTATAAAGTGGGCATTGCCGCGGATCGACGTCAAACAGGGTTTCAAACTGCTCACGGAAACAGGCAATCGCACTGCGGCTTAGCGAGTATTCGTGGGCGGGGAGCAATTCTAGCGAGTCAAGCTTATCAGTCGAGCGCTGGCTGCCGGGGTCAAAGTGGCGCAGCGAATCGATCTCATCATCAAACAGATCAATACGGATCGGCTCATCCATACCCATCGCAAATAGGTCAATTAGTGCGCCGCGCATGGCGTACTCGCCGGGCTCATAGACTGTTTCGACGGCGCGATAGCCTGCTCGGGAGAGCGATTCACGGAACGCCTCTCGATTCAGTCGTTCACCGCTTTTAAGCGTCATTACCCGCCCGGCAATGTACTCGACCGGGGGCAAGCGCTGCATCAGTGTATTGATTGGCACCAGCACAATGCCGCGCACGCCGTCTTGCAGTTGGCGCAGTGTGCGCAGCCGGGCTGAGACAATGTCCTGATGGGGTGAAAAGCTGTCGTAAGGCAGCGTTTCCCAGTCAGGGAAAGGCAGAACCGGTACGTCGCTATAAAAATAGAGATCTTGTTCAAGGCGCTGCGCGCTGGCCGTATTGGGGGTAATTACCAATAGCGGGGCTTTGGTGGCAACGCGGGAGAGTGCCAGCGCAGTCGCGCTGCCCGGCGGCGATGTCCAGTAAAGCGTATCGCGAGTCCCTTGAGGCTGGGGCGGTTCGAGCAGAGAGAATGTTGGCATAAGCAAGATATCGTTTTGCACTGAAACGGAAGGAAGATCATACACGATCACCCGTTTCAGTTAGAGTGCCGCGACTTATGGTAGCGGCTAAATCGATTCTTTGAATCCGTTTTGTAGTGAGATTGGCATTTCTGTAATACCCCTACATGTTGTGCGACTATCCATTCATTGCGACCGTTGTGCTTGCCCCGGATAATGTATTTCCGTTCCTACTACCTGATGAGGCCGCACGTGAGTCAGCAAGCGCTCGAAAACGTTTTTCAAGAATGGCAAGGCAACGAAGCCTTGGCGGAGCAGATGATCCCATTAGTAGGGCAGCTCTATCGTCAGAATAACGTCGTTGCCACCATGTTCGGACGTTCGCTTATTAAACGGTCAGTCATCCGCATTCTTAAAGACCATCGCTTCGTGCGTAAAATAGAAGGGACTGAACTCTCCGTTGAGGATACCTATCCTATCGTGAAGGGTATGGTCGCTTTGAACCTTGGCCCCGCCCATGTGGATGTAGGTAAACTGGCGGTGATGTTCAAGAACCAGGGCGGTGGTGACGTCGAAGCCTTCCTGCGTAAAGAGCT
This sequence comes from Halomonas sp. FeN2, assembly GCF_020595105.1. Taxonomy (NCBI): domain Bacteria; kingdom Pseudomonadati; phylum Pseudomonadota; class Gammaproteobacteria; order Oceanospirillales; family Halomonadaceae; genus Halomonas; species Halomonas sp. FeN2. Next base: position 371,124 of record NZ_CP074200.1, on the reverse strand, counting down.
GCAGGAAATTATTGATGGCTACCAGCCGGGCGCTAGCACCGGGGAGCCGCAAGATGTGGTGCTCTACGGTTTTGGCCGCATTGGTCGTTTACTGGCGCGAGTGATGGTAGAGAAAGCCGGGGGCGGTAACCTCCTGCGTTTGCGCGCTATTGTGGTGCGTGGCCGTGGGGATGTGGCTAAAGATCTTGAAAAGCGCGCCAGCTTGCTGCGTCGTGACTCAGTGCATGGGCCCTTTGACGGCACCATCATGGTCGATGCAGAGGCCCGCACCCTGACGGTCAACGGCAATGTTATTCAGGTGATTTACGCTGATTCACCCAGTGAAATTGACTATACCCAGTATGCTATCGATAACGCGGTAATTGTTGATAATACCGGTATCTGGCGCGATGAAGAGGGCTTAGGTCAGCACCTGAAGTGTAAGGGCGCTGCCAAAGCGCTGCTAACGGCGCCAGGTAAAGGCGATATTAAAAACATTGTTTACGGTATTAACCACGAATCCATTGGCGACGGTGATCTCATCGTCTCTGCTGCCTCTTGTACCACCAATGCGATCGTTCCGGTATTGAAGGTGCTCAACGATGAGTACGGTGTGGTAAATGGACATGTGGAAACCGTGCATGCCTACACCAACGACCAGAACTTGATCGACAACTACCATAAAGGTGACCGTCGTGGCCGCAGCGCGGCGCTGAATATGGTCTTGACCGAGACAGGGGCCGCCAAGGCCGTATCAAAAGCGCTACCTGAGCTTGAGGGTAAGCTAACCGGCAACGCCATTCGAGTGCCGATTCCTAACGTCTCCATGGCTATTCTTAACCTGACTCTGGATAAAACGACTGACTCCGCGGCGCTAAATGATTACTTGCGTCGCATGTCGATTGAGTCTGCTTATCAAAAGCAAATTGACTTCGTTGATTCAGCAGAAGTGGTGTCGTCAGATTTTGTGGGCAACCGCCATGCCGGTATCGTGGATGCTAAAGCTACCATTGCCAACGGTCATCACGCGGTCATTTATGTTTGGTACGATAACGAATTTGGTTATAGCTGCCAGGTTGTGCGTATTTTGCAGCAAATGTCTAACGTGCGGTTTTTAAAGCTGCCTCGCTAGTTAAGCTTAGTAATGCCCTGATGCCGGGTGTTAGAGCTAATCAAATGAGTTGACGCCACCTTCGGGTGGCGTTTTTTTGGTCTTAATAACCTCTTTTGCCAATGTATATAGCACTTTTGGTGGTCATCAGGGATGTGGTCATTGGACGCGCTTATCTTTATAATACGATGGATTTTTCGGGGTGGTTCAAGTGTTGCTTGGGCCTGACTGGTAACAATCTGAGCAGAAAATAACAATTCACTGAGCAGAAAAGAAGCATTCGAACCCCTTACCTTCGTATATCCGATCCAACAACTGGGCGAGACTATGATCGAAGTCAAAAAAGGCCTGGATCTCCCCATCACGGGAGCGCCCGAGCAGCGTATTGAAGATGCGCGGCCTGTGCGCCACGTGGCAATCCTGGGTACCGACTACGTTGGCATGAAGCCGACGATGGAAGTCCAGGAAGGGGATAAGGTCAAACTGGGCCAATTGCTTTTCACCGATAAGAAAATTGATGGTGTGCGCTATACAGCGCCTGCTGCCGGTGAAGTGCTTGCAATAAACCGTGGCGAAAAACGTCGTTTACTGTCTGTCGTGATCAAAGTCGATGAAACTGAGGAAGCGGTCGAATTCGCTGCTCATGATCGTAAAGCCTTGGCGCAGCTTGAGCGTCAGGCCGTTGTCGACCAACTGGTAGAGTCGGGGCTTTGGACTGCTTTGCGCACCCGTCCCTTCTCGCGTACTCCGGCCATTGATAGCACCCCGGCCGATATTTTTGTAACCGCCGTGGATACCCATCCACTTAGCCCTGATCCTGCCCTGATCATTAATGAACAGACGCAGGCATTCGAGGATGGCCTCAAGGTGTTAGCGCGCCTGACCGAGGGCAACGTCTTCCTATGTACGGGCGAAAATGCCTCAATCCCGGGTGGTGATGTTGACGGCGTAAAAACCGAAAGCTTTGCCGGCCCGCATCCTGCTGGGCTTGTTGGCACACATATTCACTATCTTTCTCCAGTCGCACTGCATAAAAAAGTGTGGCACATCGGCTATCAGGACGTAATCGCGTTCGGTAAGTTGTTTGTAGAAGGGAAGCTGGATATGAGCCGGGTGGTTGCCATTGGCGGCCCGCGTGCTGAAAATCCGCGTCTGATTCGTACCCGTGTCGGCGCTAGTACGGATGAACTCCTGGCCAATGAAGTCATCAAACCCGAAGACACTCGCGTAATCTCTGGTTCGGTATTCTCTGGCTTTGCCGCTGAAGGTAAGTTGACCTACCTTGGCCGCTTCAGCAACCAAGTGAGCTTGCTGGAAGAAGGCAATAAGCGGACGTTTATGGGGTGGCTGTCTCCCGGTGCTAATCGTCACTCTGTTTTAGGTATTTACATCTCTAAGATTAAAGGCCTGAGCAATTACGCACCAACGACCTCTACCAATGGCTCCGAGCGTGCTATGGTGCCGGTAGGTGCATATGAGACGGTGATGCCGCTGGATATCATGCCAACTCAGCTACTGCGTTCGCTGATCGTGGGCGACATTGAGGTTGCCATGCAGCTTGGCTGTTTGGAGCTGGACGAAGAGGATCTGGCGCTGTGCACGTATGTTTGCCCCGGCAAATACGAATATGGCCCCATCCTGCGTGACAATCTCACCATGATCGAGAAAGAGGCCTGATGATGGGTATTCAACAGACACTCCAAAATATCGAGCCGCATTTCCACAAAGGCGGAAAGTACGAAAAGTTCTATCCGTTATTTGAAGCGGTAGATACGATTTTTTATACACCGCCAAGCGTAGCCAAAACTACTGCCCACGTGCGTGACGGTGTCGATCTTAAACGCATCATGATTACCGTGTGGATGTGTACCTTCCCAGCGATGCTGTTTGGTATGTGGAACGCTGGCTGGCAGGCTAACACCGCCATTGATGCGGGCTACGCCTCTATGGGTGGCTGGCGCGAAGCCATTACGATGACACTGTCGTCCGGTCACGATGCGAACAGCCTTTGGGCGAACTTTGTCCTCGGGGCTACCTACTTCCTGCCTATCTATCTGGTCACTTTTGTGGTCGGTGGTTTCTGGGAGGTGCTGTTTGCAATCAAGCGCGGTCATGAAGTCAACGAGGGCTTCTTCGTTACCTCGGTGTTGTTTGCGCTGATTCTCCCGGCGACTATTCCGCTTTGGCAGGTGGCGTTGGGTATCACCTTCGGTGTGGTAATCGGTAAAGAGATCTTCGGCGGCACGGGTAAAAACTTCTTGAACCCCGCGCTTACCGGCCGTGCATTCCTTTACTTTGCCTATCCCGCGCAGATATCTGGTGATTCTGTATGGGTTGCCGCTGACGGCTATACTGGTGCGACGGCACTCTCTATGGCATTCCAGGACGGCATGTCTGCTCTGACCGACACCTTTAGCTGGTGGGATGCTTTCCTTGGCTTTATCCCCGGCTCGGTGGGTGAGGTTTCGACGCTAGCGATCTTTATCGGCGCTGCTGTGCTGCTGTGGACGCGAATCGCATCATGGCGAATCATGCTAGGTGTACTTCTGGGCATGGTGGCGACCAGTACGCTGTTTAACCTGATCGGCTCTGATACTAACCCAATGTTTGCCATGCCTTGGTACTGGCATCTGGTAATCGGCGGTTTCGCCTTCGGTATGGTCTTCATGGCAACCGACCCCGTGTCGGCGTCGATGACCAATCAAGGCCGCCTGTTGTTTGGTGCGCTGATTGGTGTGATGACCGTTTTGATTCGCGTTGTGAACCCGGCTTTCCCGGAAGGCATCATGCTGGCGATTCTGTTCGCTAACCTGTTTGCACCGCTGATTGACCATTTCTTCGTCCAGGCCAACATCAAGCGTCGCGTTAAGCGAACCGGCGTACCGGCCGAGGAGACTGCCTAATGGCACAAGGTAACAACTCCATCAAGAAAGTCCTGATTGTGGCGTTTGCACTATGTATCGTGTGCTCCGTCATTGTCTCGACCGCGGCGGTCGCCTTGCGACCGATGCAGCAGCTTAACCAGGAGCTCGACCGTAAAACCAACATCTTGAACGTTGCCAAGCTTTACGAGCCAGGTATGGACGTTGAAGATGTGTTTAGCGAAGAGATTACCGCCCGGGTCGTTGACTTGGATACGGGGGAGTACTCCGACGAGTTTGATCCCGATACCTACGATAGTTTTGAGGCTGCCCGTGACCCCGCCTCGGGTCGCACGCTTTCTGGCGATCAAGACATCGCAGGTCTATCACGGGTTGAAAACTTCGCTACGGTTTATCTGGTTGGCGGTGAAGATGATCCGGAGCAGATCGTGCTGCCGATTCGTGGTCAGGGTCTTTGGGGCTTGATGCGTGGCTTCCTGGCCGTAGAGGGTGATGGCAATACCATCGTCAGTATCACCTACTACGAGCACAGTGAAACGCCAGGTTTGGGCGCGGAAGTTAACAACCCGCGCTGGCAAGCCCAGTGGGAAGGCAAGAAGATTTACGATGAAGAGGGCGACCTCTCACCGGAAATTCACCTGACCAAAGGCGGCGCCAGTGACGAATACGAAGTCGATGCGCTATCTGGCGCTACGCTGACCAGTAATGGCGTGACTAACATGCTGCAGTTCTGGTTGAGCGAAGAAGCTTTCGGTCCCTACCTGGCTAAATTCCGCAGTGGCACCGAGCCGGAAGACGCCGAAGAGACCGATACCAACTTCGAAGACGTTGAGGGGGCCTGATCATGGCGGACGTAAATGCAAAAGGCGTTTTAACGGCGCCGATTTTCCAGAACAACCCTATTGCGCTGCAAATTCTGGGGATCTGTTCAGCACTTGCGGTAACCACCAGCATGAGCGTATCGCTCGTTATGGCGCTGGCGGTTATTTTCGTAACGGCATTCTCAAATCTGTTCGTATCGTTGATCAGGAATCATATTCCCTCTTCGATCCGTATTATCGTGCAGATGACCATTATTGCCTCGCTGGTTATCGTGGTTGATCAGATTCTCAAGGCGTATGCCTATGAGATGTCTAAGCAGCTCTCGGTATTTGTGGGTTTGATCATTACTAACTGTATCGTCATGGGGCGCGCTGAAGGCTTTGCAATGTCCAATACGCCGGGTATGTCGTTTTTAGACGGTATTGGTAACGGCCTCGGCTACGGTTTTGTTCTCATGGTGGTGGGTTTCTTCCGCGAACTGCTGGGTGCAGGTAGCGTATTTGGCATTACCATCCTCCAGACCGTGCAAAACGGTGGCTGGTACGTGCCTAACGGCTTGCTATTACTACCGCCTTCAGCGTTCTTTATTATCGGTCTACTGATCTGGGTAATGCGTTCCGTTAACCCTGAGCAAGTAGAAGATAATGAGTTCAAAATGAAGGAAAACACCAAGCCCAAGGAGGCCGTGTAACATGGAACATTATCTGAGTCTTTTTGTTGCCTCGGTGTTTGTTGAAAACATGGCACTGGCCTTCTTCCTGGGGATGTGTACTTTCTTGGCGGTGTCCAAAAAGGTCTCCTCGGCAATTGGCCTGGGCATTGCGGTCATTGTGGTGCTGACCGTCACCGTGCCGGTTAACAACCTTGTTTATACCTTCTTGCTGCAGGAAGGTGCGTTGACCTGGACTGGTATTAGCGGTGCTGAAAACATAGACCTCTCCTTCCTTGGGTTGCTCTCTTACATCGGTGTCATTGCGGCGCTGGTACAGATCATGGAAATGTTCCTTGATAAGTACGTACCGTCGCTCTACAACGCGCTAGGGGTGTTCCTGCCGCTGATTACCGTTAACTGCGCCATCCTGGGTGGCGTACTGTTCATGGTCGAGCGTAGCTACAACTTTGGCGAAGCTGTGGTCTATGGCTTTGGTGCGGGCACCGGTTGGGCGCTGGCAATTGCCGCCCTGGCGGGTATCCGTGAAAAGCTGAAGTACAGCGATGTGCCGGGTGGCCTTCAAGGGCTGGGCATTACTTTCATCACCGTGGGGCTGATGTCGTTGGGCTTTATGTCCTTCTCGGGCATTCAGCTTTAATCGGAGCCGGTTTTTCCCGGCGGTGCCAAACATCGCCGGGTAATAGAAAACCTCCAGCAATAGGAAACCGACATGGTTGATACAACAGTCATCTTGCTCGGTGTTGTCATGTTCACGGTCATCGTTATTAGCTTAACGGCGATCATTCTGGCAGCGCGCAGCAAGCTTGTGAGTAGCGGGGACGTGACCATTGAGGTCAACGGCGATCCTGAGCACACTTTGAAGACCCAAGCCGGTGGTAAGCTGCTAAATACGCTTGCGGCTAACGGTATTTTCCTCTCTTCCGCCTGCGGTGGCGGTGGTTCTTGTGCCCAGTGTAAGTGTCGGGTAGAAGAGGGCGGCGGCTCTATTCTGCCGACCGAAGAGTCGCACTTCACTATGCGTGAGAAGAAAGAGGGCTGGCGCCTCTCCTGTCAGGTACCTGTGAAGCAGGACATGAAAGTCGAAGTGCCTGAAGAAGTGTTTGGGGTGAAAAAGTGGGAATGTGAAGTTATTGCCAATCCCAACGTTGCCACCTTTATCAAAGAGCTGAATCTGAAACTACCTGAAGGCGAAGAAGTTGCCTTCCGCGCCGGTGGCTACGTCCAGCTCGTTGCTCCCCCATATGATGTCAAATTCTCTGATTTTGATATTGAAGAGGAGTACCGGGGTGACTGGGAAAAATTTGATATGTTCAAAATTTCCCACAAGAACAACGAGGAAGTGATTCGCGCCTACTCCATGGCGAACTACCCGGATGAGAAGGGTATCCTCAAGTTCAACATCCGTATTGCAACGCCGCCTCCCGGCACTGACCATCCGCCAGGCTTGATGTCGACTTATGTCTTCAGCCTTAAAGAGGGCGATAAGGTTACCGTGATGGGCCCGTTCGGCGAGTTCTTTGCCCGTGATACCGACGCCGAAATGATCTTTATCGGTGGTGGTGCGGGTATGGCACCGATGCGTAGCCACATCTTCGATCAGCTGAAGCGCTTGAAGTCTGAACGCAAGATCACCTTCTGGTATGGTGCGCGCTCCTGGCGTGAAACTTTCTACAACGAAGAGTACGATCAGTTAGCCGAAGAGTTCCCCAACTTTGAGTGGCACTTGGCGCTTTCTGACCCACAGCCGGAAGACAACTGGGAAGGGCCGACAGGCTTTATCCATAACGTGCTGTACGAAAACTATCTGAAGGATCATCCAGCACCTGAAGATTGCGAGTACTACATGTGTGGGCCGCCAATGATGAACGCCTCGGTTATCAAGTTACTACTTGATATGGGCGTTGAGCCGGAAAATATCCTGTTGGATGATTTCGGTGGCTAAGCAGTCGGCGTAAGTCGATAGTAGTATTAAGCGGGGCTGGCCTATTGGGCTGGCCCCGTTTGTTTATAAACGCTTGTGAAAGGAATGCCCCATCACTGCGCTGATAAGAGGCGCTCGGCTAAGGTATAATCGGTTTAACGATGAATGACCGTGAGGCACTTATCACTACGGCTGTTGTCGTCAGGTAAGGCCAATAATTTAAAGCTAGGCAATGTAATGCTGGGAGGTTGATATGACTATTTGGCTACTGGTATTCGGTTTCATGGCACTGATTATGGGTGTGATGGCCGTGGGAGTCATCATGGGCCGCAAACCGATTGCGGGTTCTTGCGGCGGTTTGAACCAAATCGGTATGAAAGATGGTTGCGATATCTGCGGCGGCAAAGACGAGGTTTGTGAAGAAGAGAACCGCAAGCGCGGTGGCGTGCGCCGCCGTAGCGATGAAAGCCGTGGTGCCGATTTGGGCTATGATGCTACGCGTCGCTAATTAAGACTGCGTTATATGCAACGGGACGATGATTGATCAAAAATAGCAAAGGGACGCAGAGAGCATGGCGGTTCACAATTACGATGTTGTGGTGATCGGTACGGGGCCTGCAGGGGAAAGCGCTGCTATCAACGCTGCAAAACATGGCAAGCGTGTCGCGATTATTGAGAAGCAGGCCCAGGTAGGCGGTAACTGTACTCACTGGGGTACTATTCCTTCTAAAGCGTTGCGCCATCAGGTCAAACAGATCATGGCGTTCAATACCAACCGTATGTTCCGCGATATTGGTGAGCCTCGCTGGTTCTCTTTTCCCAAGGTGATGGAGCGCTCACGAGGCACTATCGATAAACAGGTCGAGATGCGCACGACTTTTTATGCGCGTAACCGCATCGATCTTTTCCACGGTGTTGCTCGTTTTAAAGATGAGCATACCCTGTTAGTACGTGACCGCCAGGAGGGCATGGAAGAGCTAGTGGCCAAGAAGTTTGTGATTGCCACCGGTTCGCGCCCCTATCGTCCGGCTGATATTAACTTCCGCCATCCGCGTATTTACTGCTCTGACACTATATTAAGCCTTTCGCACACCCCTCGAACCCTGATAATTTTTGGCGCCGGGGTGATTGGCTGTGAATACGCATCAATATTTTCAGGTCTGGGTGTCAAAGTTGATCTCATTAATAACCGTGACAGCCTGCTTTCGTTTCTGGACGATGAGATTAGCGATGCGCTCTCCTACCATTTGCGTAAGCACGGGGTATTGGTTCGTCATAATGAGGAGTACGAGAGCGTTGAGGGTGATGAATCAGGCGTCGTTGTGCGTCTCAAGTCAGGCAAGAAAATTCGTGCTGATGCTTTTTTGTGGGCCAATGGGCGAACCGGTAATACCGACAGCTTGGGGTTGGAGAACATTGGCTTAACTGCTAATGGGCGTGGTCAGCTAAGCGTTGATGAGCACTACCGTACCGCGGTCTCCCATATCTACGCAGCGGGCGATGTCATTGGCTGGCCGAGTTTGGCGAGTGCGGCTTACGATCAGGGTTTGAACTCGTGCAATGAGCTGCTCGATAAAGAGTATCGTTTTGTGAGTGATGTACCCACCGGGATCTATACCATCCCCGAGATTAGCTCCTTCGGCCCCAATGAGCGTGAACTCACGGAAGCAAAAGTGCCTTACGAAGTAGGCAAAGCCTTCTTCAAAGATACCGCCAGGGCGCAGATTACTGGCGATACAGTGGGTATGCTTAAAATTCTTTTCCACCAGGACACTCTGGAAATACTCGGTATTCACTGTTTTGGGGATCAGGCGTCTGAAATTTTGCATATCGGCCAAGCGATTATGCAGCAAAAGGGCGATGCCAATACGCTCAAATACTTTGTGAATACCACCTTTAACTATCCGACCATGGCAGAAGCGTACCGGGTGGCTGCCCAGAATGGTTTAAATCGGGTTTTCTAACCGGCACTACGACGTTTAAGAGTCGCTGGGTTCGTGAATTAGCGTATGAGCGTAAGTCAGTGGGTCGTTATGAGGTGAGGGGGCATTGGGGGGTAACAGACTTTCAACGCGGTTGCGCCCCAACGCTTTGGCTTTGTAGAGCGCTTTGTCAGCAAGCGAATAAAGCTGCTCAAATGTCAGCGAGCCGCTTTTACACGACGTTACGCCGATGCTAATAGTTGGGTTGGCGTGCAGTTCCATCCCCCTCAGCGTATTAGCTTCAATCTCTTGGCGTAGTCGATCTGCTGCCTGTATCGCATCATGGGTAGCAGTGTTGGGCATCAATAAGCAAAACTCCTCGCCACCAATTCTCGCTAATGTATCCGATGGGCGGCTAAGCTCGCGAAGCTTTTTACTGACCTGGCGGAGTACCTCATCGCCAGCTGGATGCCCGTAGGTATCGTTAATTTGCTTGAAGTGATCAAGATCTAACAGCAGAAGGCTGAGTGGTGCTCGATTACGCTGCGCTTGGGTAAGCCCTGCAGATGCTACATTGACCAAATGGCGCCGGTTATATAGCCCGGTCAGTTCATCGGTTAGCATTAGCTCATGCATGACGTTACGCTGACGGTGTAGGTAAATAACGGCCATGCAGAGCGTAATTGCAGCGCTGACCATTAACACCAGTAGCACACTTACGGCAATCGAAAGTCGCTGCATGGCTAAACGTTGTTGAACCGAAATGGCGCGAATGTCTTCTAGCAGCTGGTTATACAACCATGACTGAGCGCTACCAATCTCCATGGCAACGCTCTGTAATGGATCAATAAGTTCTGGACGCTGTTGAGCTTCTTGTGACAGCAATGCTAGGTCGGAAAGGCGGCTATTAAGCTCGCTGAAATGGTGATTGAGATATTCAACATCTGCAATGAGATAACGGTGGTGTTCAATACTGTTCTGAATGTTGTCCAAATGACGCTTGGAAAGTGAAATAAAATAATCGATGTATTGAATATGCTCATTGCTAGGCAGGCGTCTGCCTTCCTCTAGCGCAACTCTTAACTGAGGTGTAGCTTGCTGGGCCAGCACTATGTCACTTATCAGCGTGGTGTAGTCGGCACTGGCTTTTTGGCATGCACTGTAAACATAGCTGCCCATTATTGCGGACATAGCGCAAAGAATGGCGGCAAAAATCAACGCTAAGCGTCCGCCAGGCTGACGAAGAAAGCGACGCATCATCACGATATACTCAGCAAGCAGCCAGTGATGCCGCCCCTCTCTGCATACAGCTGAGCAGGCGAGAGTACGTTGGGTAAAAACACACAATAATCAAAAAAGTGCTTCCGTTGCAAAGGGCGGTTCTGCATGGCACCTCTCCGTTAATGGGTAGGTAATCCAATGAACAGCTTAAAGTCTTCATCCTTATGCAACTTAAGCACTCGCCCGGCGTGTCTGCCATCCCACAACTTTACTAATTGCAGGGTCATACTTGTGCTCGTTATTATTAGTATTTCTGTTAGTTATTGATAATTAAATGTTATTTATCCTGGCTAAAGCTTGGCGTGCTTTTTCTTGCCAGCTGCCGTCAAGCGATGCGGCCTGTGTTAACGCTTCGCGAGCCGCATTAGTCGCTTCGTCTTGCAATAGTAAAAGGCCCAGATTTAGCCATGCAGCACCCATTTTTTCATCCAGTTCGGTTGCCCGTTCAAACGCCTTGCGTGCGTCGTCGGGTTGTTGATCTGCGTAAAGCGCATTGCCTAGCGCAAACTGCCCCATAGCGTTAGTAGGGTGGCGTTTTACAAACGCTTGCCAGCTTGAAAGCGTGGCCCGTGGCCCGTGAGACTCTTCGTAGGCGCTAAGCGCTTCTAGCGCATTACGGGCAGTAATGCCCGCGGGAATCGTACCCGGCTCGCCCACTACAAACCCCCAGCGCTCAGTGCGTGCCCAGGTGGCGTCGAAGCGACTAAACGACATCGTATGACGCTCAATTTCGCCGCTGCGCAGAATCAGCGTTTCATTGGGCAGATCGTAGCCAATGGCGACGGCGTAGTGCCACATTGGGTAAATCGGCAACGACAAGTTCTGCATAACGACCACCGGGTCGCCTGCTGCCAAATGGTTCAATAGGGAATCCATGGTGCCGCGAATAGGAAACGCGATGCGCTCATGCCGCCGCACCGTGGCCAGCATTTCAGGCTGCACGCTGCCATCACGTCCGGGCAAAAATACCTGGGGAATCAGTTCCTCAACGTCGGTGTCGACACCCTGGTGATTGAGCACCATCGCCAGCGTGGCAGGGCCGCACTGAAATTCCGTTTGGGCATAAAACGGCACGCTGGTAATTTCGGTATGAGGCGGTAGAGCTTGATAAGTGCTTTGCAGTAATACCGGATTACGCGCACAGCCACTCAATAGTAGCAGTAAAATAAAAACGCCCGCGAAGCGGGCGTTAGTGATCAAGTTATTCAACAACATAGGGGTCATGTGCTGCCTATATTAACGAGTAAACGGATAAACGTCGGTTAGGCCGAGGATATCGGTTACCAGCAAAATAATGAAAACGGCGAATAGCGCCCCTACAACCCCAGCACCGGCAGGCAGCTGCTCCAACTGTTCGGCCATTTGCTGAGCTTCAGCGTCGCTCAGTGAGGCTACGCGAGCCTCGACTTCGGCCAGATCAACACCCTGTTTTACCAGCTGATCTTGCACATCGGCGCGAGCCAGGATCTCGTTAATCCGTTCGCGATCAGCGCCAGCACGGTCAGCCGCCAAAACAGATTGGGTAGAGATTAAATCCATTGATTGGGGCGCATTGGGTGCAGCGGCAACGGGTAAGCTGGTAATAACGAGCGCTGCAATCAGTAGGGTCGAGAGGTAAGCACGCAATGTTTTCATCGTCTTCTTCCTTATAGACTAGTCGGGGTGGTAAGGAATGAGTATAGAAACAAATGGATTGATTTTTAAGCGTAATATGCAAAGTGCTAATTATTTGCACTAATGCGATAGGTCCAGGCGGATTCTGAGAGTAGTCCGCGGCCCCCGGCCATGGTCATGGCCAGATCATGCAGGCCCGGCCATAGCGGTACCGTTGCCGCGCCCTTAACGGCTAAATCCAGCCGCTGGGCCATTAAAAGCAATTTATGCAGTCGCTTCATGGGCAGGCGGCCAATCGCTTTCTGGTAAGCGGGGCGGCGCTTATCAAAAATCATCGGCTTTTGAGTTTTGCAAGCGTGCTCAAAGCTCTGCCCTTGATCCAGGTGCTGATGCAGCGAGAGCAGGGTACGCAGCTCCCGACTAAGCGCCCACAGCACAATAGGCGCCTCAACGCCTTCACTGCGTAAGCCATTGACAATGCGTGAGGCGCGGCTGGGCTCACCTTTCAGGCAGGCATCGGCCAAATTGAAGACATCAAAGCGGGTACTGTCTTCTACCCCCTGGGCAATACTTTCCACGTTCAAGCGGGTGCCTTGGGGGTGAATCAGGGCAAGCTTCTGCAACTCCTGGTCGGCGGCCAGTAAGTTCCCTTCGGTGCGCTCACCCAGCAGGCGGGCGGCATCCAAGTCAATTTGTACGCCATGCAGGGAAGCGCGGTCGCGCAGCCAATAGCCCAAGCGTGAGGCATCTACCGGCCATACCGGTACAAACAAGCCGTGCTTATCCAGCGCTTTAAACCAGGCGCTTTTTTGCTGCTTGGCATCTAGCTTGCCCATACCAATCAGCAGAACATCATCGCTGTTATCCAGGGTTTCGGCGTAATGTGCTAACGCTTTACTGCCATCTTGCCCCAGCTTGTGGTTGCCTAAGCGCAGCTCCAGCAGTTTGCTGGTCGCAAACAGCGAGAGGTTGCTCGACATTTCCATCAATCGGCCCCAGGCAAAATTGGGCTCGACATCGAGTACTTCACGCTCCTCGACACCACCCTGGCGAGCTGCGGCCCTTACAGCATCGCAGGCATCGCGATGCTGTAAGGGCTCGTCCCCTGCTACGATCACTACGCGGGGCAGCTTTTTTGCTAACGCAGCGGGTAGCTGATCAGCAAATACCTTCACTGCATGCCCTCAACGTAAGTAAGCCGCTCGATGATTTGCTGAGAGAGCTGGCGCGCAAGCGTTTGTTCAGCTTCCATCATTAGCGTTTCGCGGTTGAGCAGGTCGTCATCGCTGACGCGAATGCGGGTAGCCGTCGAAAGCGTTTCGTTATTGATGTAATAGGCATTAGACGCCCGCTCCTGTACCGAGAGGCTGCTGCTAAGCGTTAGCTCGTGTTCGCGGCTTGCTCGACCATCGCCGCCCAGTCGGCGCTCGGTTAAAACAGGCGTACCCAGCGTGACCCGCCAGGGCGCATCAGCGGTGACCTGGGTGCCTAATTGCTGAAGACGTAAGGCGACCTGCTGAGCGACGGCACTGTTGGTGTCGCCTTCTAAAGCAAGAGTGGGCAGCGTAGGCAGCGATTTAGTGCCGCGTAGCCTAAACCCACAGCCGCTGAGCAGCACCGCCGCCGAGGCGGCGATGCTAGCGGTTAAAAATGTGCGTCGGTTCATCCGCTCACCACGATATTAACCAATTTTCCGGGCACCACGATGACTTTGCGCACGGTGTTGCCCTCGAGGAAGCGCTGAACGTTTTCGTGCTCCATCGCCAGCTTTTCAATAGATGCCTTATCTGCACTTGCCGGTACTTCAAGGCGAGCGCGCAGCTTACCGTTGACCTGTACCACCAGCTCAATACTGTCGCGGGTAAGGGCGGATTCATCCACCACCGGCCAGGTTGCTTCAATGGCCGGGCCTGAATGACCAAGCGCTTCCCAGAGACTATGGCACAGGTGGGGCGTAATCGGCGAGAGCAGCAGTACGCAGGCTTCCAGCGCTTCGCGGCTAACCGCCAGGCTAAGCTCGGAGCTATCGTCGAACTTACCGATGGCGTTGGAGAGCTCCATCACTGCAGCAATGGCTGTATTGAAAGTCGTGCGGCGGCCAATGTCGTCGCTGGCTTTCTTGATGGTCTCGTGGGTTTTCCGGCGCAGCGCCTTTTGATCGTCGTTAAGTGCATTGACGTCCAGCGTGCCGGGCGTGCCCGCTGCCAAGTGCTCATTCACCTGACGCCATAGGCGCTTCAAGAAGCGGTGTGCGCCCTCTACCCCTGAATCCGACCACTCCAGGGACTGCTCGGGGGGGGCGGCAAACATCATGAACAGGCGTACGGTATCGGCACCGAACTTGTCGATCATTGATTGCGGATCAACGCCGTTGTTTTTCGACTTGGACATCTTCTCGATGCCACCCATCTCCACTGGCTCTCCGTCGCTCATCAAAATGGCGCTCAGCGGGCGGCCTTTCTCATCACGCTTCACTTCCACGTCAGCGGGGTTAAACCACTGCTTGCCACCGTTATCAGTAGAGCGGTAGAAGGTTTCCGCAATGACCATGCCCTGGGTCAGAAGCTGCTGGAAGGGCTCGTCGGAATCCACCAAGCCGAAGTCACGCATCAGCTTGTGGAAGAAGCGCGCGTAAAGCAGGTGCAGAATGGCGTGCTCGATACCGCCAATGTAGAGGTCAACCGGCAGCCAGTAGTTGGCGCGCTCGTCCAGCATGGCTTCGGTGTTATCGGCACAGCAGAAGCGCGCGTAATACCAGGACGACTCCATAAAGGTGTCGAAGGTGTCGGTTTCGCGCGTCCAGCCATCACCCAGGTCAGAGAACGCAGGCATCTTCTTCAGCGGCGAGCCGGAGGCGTCCACGGTGACTTCCATGGGTAGCGATACCGGCAGCTCGTCATCCGTCAACGGTACCGTTTGACCTTCAGGGCCGTATTTAACCGGAATCGGCGCACCCCAGTAGCGCTGGCGGGCAACGCCCCAATCGCGCAGGCGGTAGTTGGTTTTGACTTCGCCACGACCAAGCTCAGCCAGTTTGGCGGCAATGGCGTCAAAGGCTTGCTCAAAATCCAGGCCATCAAATTGACCTGAATTGACCAGCTTGCCGTATTCGGCGTAGGCCGCCTCAGAAACGTCGGCAGGCTGGCCGCTTTCATCGGCGATGACCGGTTTGATGTCAATGCCGTACTTGGTGGCAAACTCCCAGTCGCGCTGATCATGGCCAGGCACTGCCATGACGGCACCAGTACCAAACTCCATGAGTACGAAATTAGCCACGTAAACGGGCACTTCATCGCCGGTTAGCGGGTGAACCGCCATATGGCCGGTGAGCATGCCTTTCTTCTCTTTGGTGGCCATCTCTGCTTCAGAGGTGCCGCCTTTGGCGCACTCATCGCAGAAGGCCGCCAGCTCACTGTTCTGCTCGGCCGCCTGCTTGGCTAGCGGGTGGCCAGCGGCAACCGCCACATAGGTCACGCCTAACAGCGTATCCGGGCGGGTGGTGTATACCGCCAACGGGTCGCAGGCGCTGCCGTCTTTAGTCTGGATATCAAAAGTGAGCTCAACGCCTCGGGATTTGCCAATCCAGTTGCGCTGCATTGTTTTGACCTGCTCCGGCCACTCTACTTTATCCAGGTCAGCCAGCAGTTCATCGGCGTAGTCGGTAATCTTCAAGAACCACAGCGGTATCTCTTTACGCTCAACCAGCGCACCGGAGCGCCAGCCGCGGCCTTCAATAACCTGCTCATTGGCAAGCACGGTTTGATCAACCGGATCCCAGTTGACCGTCGACATCTTCTTGTACACCAAGCCTTTTTCCACCAGCTTGGTGAAGAACCACTGCTCCCAGCGGTAATAGCTGGTATCACAGGTAGCGAACTCGCGGCTCCAGTCGTAGGCAAAACCCAGTGCCTTCAACTGATTGCGCATGTAGTCGATGTTTTGGTACGTCCACTTAGCGGGCGGCACCTGATTCTGAATAGCGGCGTTTTCCGCGGGCATGCCGAAAGCGTCCCAGCCCATGGGCTGCATGACATTTTTACCCTGCATGCGCTGGAAACGGGACACAACGTCACCGATAGTGTAATTACGCACGTGCCCCATGTGCAGCTTGCCGCTGGGGTAGGGGAACATGGATAGGCAGTAAAACTTCTCGCGGTTCGCGTCCTCTACGGCTTTGAAGCACTGATTTTTGTCCCAGTACTGCTGGGCGTCGCGTTCGATTTCACGAGGGCTGTAGTGTGCGTCCATCGGTTTATTAATGCCTTGGCGTATTCGCCCAAAAGGGGCGCAAAGTGAATGTGAGATGACATCTGTCAGATAAGTGAGGTCGATTGTATCCTATGCAGGTGTATCCTTGAACGGTAAGCCGATGATAGGTAACTGCACGCGTCGATAAAAGGAGAGGCACCATGAGTGAACAGCAGAATGACAATCGCCTACGAGAAGGCTACGAACGCTTGCTAGAGCGGATGCAGGGGGGCGCCAACGAGCTAACCTGGGAAAATTTGCAGAAGGATTTGGACGACGCGGTCGAGTTTGAGTCGGAGCTAGAGGAGTACACCAAAGACGAGCTAGCCCTGCTGCGCGCCTGGGTTGAACGTGACCTGAAAGATATGCGCTACTACATGGCAGACACCGGCAAGCAAGTGGCCAGCTGGCTGGGCATTGATATTGACGGCCTTTCTCGGCGCGTGGCGGAGTCGCTGCTTTCGATTGCTGACCGCAGCGTGGTCGACCGCGAACGCTTTGAGGAAGATTTAGAAGCTGCCCGCGCCGACTACTGCGAAGGTGAGATGGCGGCACCCGGCCTAATGGCATGCACCCACTGTGATGCCCAGGTGATGCTGCCTACCGTTGCACGCCTGGAGCCTTGCCATCAGTGTGGCCATCGCTACTTCTACCGCTTCCCCAATAAAATCATTGAGACCTGATCCATTAGCTAACCAGTAAGCTGACGCCTGCGATCGCCCCAAGCGAAAGCAGGCTCATGACTGCTGCGTAGAGCAGGTTATTTTTCATCATGCGATAACCGCTCACCCCGTAGCGTCCCTGCAGTGACAGGTTGATCCCCGAAAGCGGGCCCACGCTGGTGCCCACAGCCCACGATGTTAACGCCACAAACGCAAAGACGGTTTGTTCTCCGTTCTGCAGGTTCAGTATTGAGGCCAACACCGATACGCCAATGATTGGATGTAAGCCTGCCAGTGCGCTCAACGTAATCGCCGCAAAGCTAAGCATTGCCTGGGGTGCGCCAAAGCGGGTGAACAGCGTCCAGTCGCTGCCAGCCGCCGCTGTTACCAGAGTTGAAAGACCAATTGTTAAAAGCCCCGCGGCTAAAAACAGCGAAATTTCCCCGCGCATGGCCGGTAGCCGCGTAGTGGTGTGCTGGCGAATGCGGCGCAGGGTAAAGCGAGGCCCATGGGGTAGGTTGCTCAATACCGCCACGCTGGGCAGCAGAAAGGTAATAATGCTGACGATGGTCAGGGCAGGGGTAAGCACAAAGTGAAACAGCATCACCAGCGCCGCCATGCCTACCGGCATAAACAGGCTACGTGGCGCCAGTGAGTAGCCATCCACCTCGCTGAGGTCAAACCGGCGCCGCAACTCCAGCGTGGTTAACAGCCCTGACAGCATCGCCATGGGAAAGCCCACCACAGCAATTTGCGCGTACTCCACCTCGGGCACCAGCGCAATCACCACGCCCATGGAGGCAAAAAAGGGCGACCATAGCGCTGCACTGGAGAGCCCCCGGTTAAGCGCTAGCAGCTGCGGCGTGGTAAGCGGCCCGCGCCGAGCCAGTTTATCGCCCACCATAAATACGGTAGAGAGATTTAAAATCGTACCCAGAAAGTGCACCCCCAGCCAGGTACGCAGCACTCCACCCGCTCCGGTCACTCGACTTCCCGTCGCGCCCTTGTTGCCTTGCTTACCAATCAGCGAGATAAAACTAACGCCCACCAGCATGGCGGCTACAAACGAATTGCCCTGCAACATAGCGGGCCAATCCACCTCGGCGCCATACACAAACCGCGCCACCAGCAGCATGCCTGCACCCAGCACGATTAGTACGCCCGCCTGAATGCGCGAACGACGGGGTATATCCCGCCACAGCAACACAACCGCCGCCCACAGCAAATAGCTCACCGCATGCGCAGTGTTCAACCAGCCCGTAAAACCGATAATCTGTGCGATAAGCCCAAGCAGAATCAGCACGCCCGCCAAGCGCTGCCGAGAAGATGTCTCTTGCATGCCAAACCCTTAGTAGTGAATTAGCAGGCTAATCGGATTTGCAGAGGAAGGCCAGCAGTAAGCTAAGAGTTATAAATAGGTATTTTCGTAGCGCCGCGGTACCAGCTCTTGCACCGCGGCTAGCTAAAGTTGTAGGAATGGGATGGATCCGTCCCACTGTGCCAAGATGAAGACGCATTTCATCATTAGGCCGCTTCAACGGTGGTTCGACACTTCGAAGAAGGGTGCGGAAAGCATCCCTTATTATTACTAGGCTAGCAGCTTGAACATTCGCGAGCTAAAGCTCCCTCACAAGGGTTGAAGGCAGCCCCTCTTCTCATCAGGCTTCCAGCCTACAGCGTAAAAATGGGTAACTTGCGCTCTGCTTTGGCGAGTTTCAGTTTGGCGACTTTGGGCAGACCGTTTTCGAACGGTGGGAAGTCCTCGCCCTGAATCAGCGGTGACAGATAGTCCCGACAGGCCTGGGTAATGGCAAAGCCGTTATCGCTGATAAAGTCCCTGGGCATAAACTTCTCTTGGTTGGCTACCTGGGAGAGCGGGGCAGATATCACATCCCACTGGTAGGGCGCCTGAGAGATGCGGCGAATAGCGGGCATCATGGCGTTTTTACCTGCCAGCGCCAAGGTTACTGCTTCTCGACCCACCGCATAGGCTTGTTCAACGTCGGTTTTAGACGCTAGGTGACGCGCCGCGCGCTGCAGATAGTCGGCCACTGCCCAGTGATACTTGTAGCCCAAATCCTGTTTGATCATACCGGCGAGCGTTGGTGCCACGCCGCCAAGCTGCCGGTGGCCGAACGCATCGGTATTACCCGCATCGGCCAGAAAGGTACCATCTTCGTAGCGAGCGCCTTCAGAGACCACAATAACGCAGTAGCCATACTGTTTAACGCTCTCCTCAACCCGCGCCATAGCCGCTTTACGGTTAAAGGGGATTTCCGGGAAGATAACCATGTGTGGCGGCTCGCCTTCGGCTTCGCCTGCCAGCCCCCCGGCGGCGGCAATCCAGCCCGCGTGGCGGCCCATTACTTCGAGAACAAAAACTTTGGTGGAGGTCGCACACATCGAAGCGATATCCAGCGATGCCTCCAGCGTTGAGGTGGCAATATACTTGGCTACGCTGCCAAAGCCCGGGCTGTTATCGGTAATCGGCAGGTCGTTATCGACGGTTTTAGGCACGTGGATAGCGGTCAGCGGATAGCCCAGCTTCTCGGAAAGTTGAGAGACCTTTAAGCAGGTGTCGGCGCTATCGCCGCCGCCGTTATAGAAAAAATAGCGAATATCGTGGGCTTTAAAGACTTCGATCAAGCGCTCGTACTGGGCACGGTGGGTGTCAATATCTTTGAGCTTATAGCGGCAGGAGCCAAAAGCGCCGCCCGGTGTATGGCGCAGCGCGGCAATGGCCTCATCGCTCTCTTGGGTAACGTCGATAAGGTCTTCCGTTAAGGCTCCGATAATGCCGTTATGACCGGCGTAAACCTTGCCTATTTGATCGGGGGCTTGACGGCAGGCTTCGATAACGCCGCAGGCGCTAGCGTTGATCACGGCGGTGACGCCACCTGATTGGGCGTAAAAGGCATTATGCTGGGCCATGGAAACGTCTCATCTCCTAAAAACGGATAGTTTTAATCGAAATATTTATCACCGCCAAATACGCGCTACCCGGCATTGTCGGTGCTAAACCAGATTGCTGTAATGGGGCGAAGTTTAGCGTAAAGCCTGGTTCTCTGCATTAGCGGCTCTCTGCATCAGCGGCTACGCTGTTGACGGTTAGGTGTTAATCCGTACTGTCCATCTCTTGTTCGCGCTGGGCAAGTTGCCAGCCGCCCAGGTCTTTGTAGCGATTAACCATCGCGCAAAACAGCTCGGCGGTGCGCTCGGTGTCATAGCGAGCGGAGTGTGCGGCCTTGTTATCAAACTCAATGCCCGCTGCGCGACAGGCCCGCGCAAGTACCGTTTGGCCATAGACCAGGCCTGCAAGCGAGGCGGTATCAAAGCTTGAGAAGGGGTGAAAAGGATTGCGCTTAATGCCACAGCGGTTGACCGCCGCATTCAAGAAGCCCTGGTCGAACGCCGCATTATGGCCAACTAAAATAGCGCGCGTGCAGTCATGTGCTTTGATCGATTTACGAATCGGGCGGAAAATTTCTCCCAGTGCTTCCGACTCGCTGAGCGCTACCTGACGACGCAGGGGATCGTCCAGGTTGATACCGGTAAAATCGAGCGCTGACTGCTCGACATTCGCGCCCTCAAAGGGCTGAATGTGGTAGGCATAGGTGGCATCAGGAAGCAGGTTGCCCTCCGGATCCATGGTCAGCGTGACGGCGGCTATCTCAAGTACAGCGTCGCCTTGGGCATTAAATCCCCCGGTTTCTAAATCAACGACCACGGGCAGGTAACTGCGAAAACGTTGGGCCATTAATTCGCGGGCAATTGCCTCGCTCATGCAGCTCTCCTTATGTTCAAGCGAGTAATAGTAAAGCGAGTCATCAGATAACATTAGCGGCAAACCGCCGCTTTGAATGGGGGGATTCTAGCAGCTTTAGCCCCCAGGCGTCGTTGACGGTATTCGCTGGGCATTGAGAACGCTATACTCAACGTCAGTCTCAACGGTTTACTCCAACGAGCTATCACAGACGAGCTATCACATTCGCCAGGTGCTAGTGGCAAGTGTAGTTTTTACTAATGAATATCTTATGGTCAACGAGGAGCAAAGAATGTCCGATGTCAAAAAGGTTGTGCTGGCATATTCAGGCGGCCTGGACACATCCGTAATCGTTAAGTGGTTGCAAGAAACCTACAACTGCGAGGTAGTGACCTTTACTGCCGACATCGGTCAGGGCGAAGAAGTCGAACCGGCGCGAACTAAAGCGCAAGCGCTTGGCGTGAAAGAGATTTACATCGAAGACTTGCGTGAAGAGTTCGTGCGTGACTACGTCTACCCGATGTTCCGCGCCAACACTATTTATGAAGGCGAGTACCTGCTGGGCACCTCTATCGCTCGTCCGCTGATTGCCAAGCGGTTGATCGAAATTGCCAATGAAACGGGTGCCGACGCTATTTCCCATGGTGCTACGGGTAAAGGTAACGACCAGGTGCGTTTCGAACTTGGTGGCTATGCCCTGAAGCCCGGCGTAAAAGTGATCGCCCCTTGGCGGGAGTGGGATTTAACTTCCCGCGAAAAGCTAATGGCATATTGCGAAGAGCATAAAATTCCGGTCGATTTTTCTAATAAAAAGAAAAAATCACCCTATTCAATGGATGCCAACCTGCTGCACATCTCCTATGAGGGCGGCATTTTGGAAGACCCATGGGCCGAAGCAGAAGACGATATGTGGCGCTGGAGTGTCTCGCCTGAAGCCGCGCCCGATCAGCCCACTTACGTTGAGCTGACGTTTGAAAAGGGCGATATCGTGGCTATCGACGGCGAGCCATTGAAAGCCCATGAAGTGCTCGAAAAGCTCAACAAACTGGGCGGCGACAACGGTATTGGTCGTTTGGATATTGTTGAAAACCGCTACGTGGGCATGAAATCGCGTGGCTGTTATGAAACGCCAGGGGGCACCATTATGTTGCGTGCTCACCGTGCCATTGAGTCGCTCACCCTAGACCGCGAAGAAGCCCACCTGAAAGATCAGTTGATGCCGAAGTACGCGGAAGTAATCTACAACGGTTACTGGTGGAGCCCAGAGCGTCGCATGCTGCAGGCGGCCATTGACGAGACCCAAAAGAATGTCGCGGGTGTCGTGCGTATGAAGCTTTACAAAGGCAACGCTACCGTAGTGGGCCGTAAGTCCGATGAGTCGCTATTTGATGAATCAATCGCTACCTTTGAAGATGATGCTGGCGCTTACAATCAGAAAGATGCCGAAGGCTTTATTAAGCTAAACGCGCTGCGTTTGCGTATTGCCGCAGGTAAGGGTCGCAAGCAGAGCTAAGTAAGCGCTGATAAAAGCAGCTTATAACTTGCAGGGCGGCCATCTCCTTGCCGCCCTGTAAGCAAAGGAGCCATTATGCTTAAGAAATTATTTTCCGGTCTCTTCGGTAGTGATCGTCAGGCTGTGCCAGGCGCTACCTCTAAAGCTGCTGAGCCGGTGGAATACAAGGGTTATGAGATTGTCTCCCAGCCAGACAATCAGAGCGGTCAGTACCGCGTCAGTGGTTGGATTCGCAAGGCCGACGCCAGTGGTGAAACCCTTGAGCACCGCTTTGAGCGTTCCGATATGCTCCCAGGGCGAGAGGCCTGTGATGCTATGATGGTCACCAAAGCGCAGCGCTATATTGATGAAGTAGGTGAAGCGATGTTCGAGCCAGACCCGCGCAGGTCAGGCGAGGGCGAGTAGCAACAACGCCGTCATATCATTCTAGTAAAGGAGAGGCGTATGCGTTTAGTACACCAAGCCTCACCCTGGCGCTCTCTATTCCATGAGAATGGCACGCTCAATACCTCGGCGCTTAATGCGCCGTTGCACCATATCTTCTCAAAACTCTCCTCAAACTTCCCCTCACCGGATATCTCATTAGCTGACGCCTATGCTTGGCAACTGCCGCTGGTGGAAACATTGGTGCATTATGATTTACCCGCCTGGCGTATTAGCCAAATTATCAGTGACCACAATGCTTCACTGTATCGTCTGGCAATAGCGCAATCCCTTGACGAAATGCAGGCGCAGGGCTGGGGCGCTCCGCCCGTCGACTACTGTGTTCTGCTGCTAGGCTCCGCGGCGCGCTTCGAAAGCCTGTTAGGCCCCGATCAGGATAATGCGCTGATTATCGACGGCTATCCTGACCATCGCCATGTAGAGATCGACGGCTACTTTCAAGCGCTTGGCGAGCGGTTTACCCAGCGCCTGGATGAGGCCGGTATACCGCTCTGCCATGGTCATGTCATGGCGCGATGGCCGATGTGGCGCAAACGGCTAAGTGAGTGGTACGCGCAGCTAGACATCTGGAGCGCTGACCGCCAGGTAAAGCGCGTACAGCAGACTAATATCTTACTCGATTTTGCCCCGGTCGCCGGTAATCCAGCGCTTGCTAAGAAGTTGGGTGAGTGCATCGCTTCAACTCTTCCTAAAGCGTCACTGTTTATGGATGAAATGGCGACGCTACTGGATGAGCTGCCGGTGGCGCTGGATCGCTTTGGGCGGCTTGCCTCAAGCCCAGGCCTGGATGCCCCCCATGGGCAAGCCCTTAATCTCAAGCATCAAGGCTTGTTGCCGTTGATTAGCGCCGCGCGCTTACTCTGCCTGCGGCACGGGCTGCGCGACATAGCCACTCGCGAGCGATTGATCGCGCTAAGTCATGCAACGGATGCGTTAACGTTGGCTGAATCGGCGTTGCTTGTAGCCGCTTTTGAGCGACTGCAGCAGCGCCTATTGGAACAGCAGCGGTATAACAAAGCTCGTGGCCAAGCTGCAGATGGCTGGGTTGACCTGCGGCGTTTGCGTGAAGACGAGCGCTTACTGCTGAAGTTTGATCTACAGCAGATTAGGTCGTTTGTTCAGCGAGTGAAAAACGCCTAGCCGGAGTCGAGAGATGATGAGTCACCCGGCGCGGCGGGTAGTTCTAACGTTAAGCAGGCACCGCCTAAGGTTTTGGCATCCTCGACCCAAAGCCGTCCACCTAGATGGGCGATAATACCCCGACTAATCGGTAATCCTAAGCCGCTGCCTCTTGGCCGACCTCGTGGAATATCATCGTCCTGTTGAATTTGATGGAATTTTTCAAAAACCCGTTCACGCTCGTCTTCGCTAATACCCGCACCATTATCCTCCACGCTTAAACGGAAATGACGACGATGGCTATAAAGCGTGAGGCGCACTTTTGGCTGCTCCCGATCGGCAAACTTACCCGCGTTATCAAGCAGGTTAATAATCACCTGTTCTAAACGGTCATGGTCGCCAACCACCACCGCAGGGTCAGCTTCCAAGCTAACGTCTAAGGCAATGCCGCGCTCCTCATGTAGATGGGCAATAGCGTCAATGCTGTGCCGAGTTAGGGCGGCAAGATCGAGGGGGACGGGATTAAGCGTCAAACGACCACTTTCCAGGCGGGCAAGATCCAGAATTTCTTCAATTAAACGAGACAGACGCTGGCTCTCGTGGACGATCACGCCGAGAAAATGCTGGCGTTTTTGATCAGGCAGTTGGCTGCTGTCGCGCAATATTTCGGCAAAGGCTCGAATGGAGGTGAGCGGTGTGCGTAGCTCGTGGCTGACCATGGCGACGAACTCGTCTTTCAAGCGATCCAGCTCGCGCAGACGCTCGTTCGCGCTACGCAGTTCTTCGCCAATTTGCACCAACTCCTGAGATTTTTGCTCCAAGCGACGGTTGTACTCCAGGGTTTGTGAGGTCGTGTCCAAAATGCTTAGAATCGACTCAATATCCAGTGCTTCGCCGCGTACTACCGAGTTGATCAGTACCCGCGCGGAGGAACTGCCCAGCGCCCCCGCTAGCGCCTGTTCGGCGCGGGTAATCAGCTCGGCGGTAGCAGGTTCATCGGCTGCATAAGCACTTTTGGTGCCGCTATGGCTGAATACACGACGGGTGGTCTGGGGCCCCAAATAACGAACAAGCAACTCTTTGAGCGCCCCCTGGGTCGTTTGCCCGCGCCATATCGATGTCGATAGCGAGGTGGTTTGCAGATTAGGGTGCATTGCTTCGGTGAATAGCGCTGCCTGGGTTTGCTCAAGGGGCGTAGGGCGAGTAAACAGCGATACTCCAACTAATAGTCCCACGTTAGCCATCATGCTCCAGAGCAGCGAATGGGTATAAATATCCCAATTTTCGAGCCCGAATAAGCCGTAGGGAATTAGCCAAGCGATACCCCAGGGGCCCTCAGTGAGCAGTGCTGCATCCAACCAACCGGATTGGGCAAACCCTGGCAGCAGCAGCGTATAGCACCAGAGTAAGAACCCGGCGATTAGGCCAGCTGTGGCGCCTTGGCGGGTAGCGCCGCGCCAATACAGGCCAATCAAGAGCGCTGGGGCGAACTGGGCTGCCCCAGCGAAGGAGACCAGCCCAATAGTGACAAGGCTATAGGAGTCACCAATCAACGCATGGTAGAGATAGCCGAGTAGCAGAATAAGCACGATAGCAATGCGCCGAATACCTAACAGCCAACCGGCAAGCTCCCCTTTGGTACTTAAGTGCAGCCGTCGTGAGCGCAGCAGAAGGGGCATCACCAACTGGTTGCTGACCATGGTTGAAAGCGCGATTGTTTCCACAATCACCATGCCTGTGGCCGCAGACAGGCCACCAATAAAGACCAGTAGCGGCAGCCCTTCTAAGCCTGCTGAGAGCGGCAGCGTGAGCACGAAGCTGTCCGAATCACCTGCGCTTACGCCTAACAGCAGGCCAGCCAGCGCTATGGGAATAACGAACAGGTTAATCAGCAGCATGTAGAAGGGGAATAGCCAGCTTGCTCGGGCTAAGTGCTGCTCATCGACATTCTCCACTACCAATACCTGGAATTGGCGAGGCAGGGTTAAGAAGGCCAGAAAGGCCAGCACCAGCATGCCCACCCAGCCAGTGGCACCACCTGGAACGCTATCCAGCCGCATGCTATCGATAAGGGCTGGCGTGGCCGCTACCTGGGCAAACAGCGCGGCCGGGCCTTCAAACCTCACAAACACCACGAACACGCCGACGGCCATAAAGGCGACCAGTTTAACGATGGACTCCACCGCAATCGCCGCCACCATGCCTTCATGGCGCTCACTGGCATCCAGGTGGCGTGTGCCAAACAGAATAATAAATACTGCTAATACCAGGGCGACCCAGAGAGACTTATCCATCCAAAAATGTTCATCCACTAACGTGGTGTCGGCCGCGCGGGGATAGTTGATCAGCACTGCATGGCTAACGGTAATGGCTTTTAACTGCAGAGCAATATAGGGGGTGATGCTAATCAGCGCCATCAGGGCAACCAGTGCGCCTAAACTGGTGCTTTTGCCGTAGCGGGCACTGATGAAATCGGCAATAGAAGTGATCCGCTGCCGTGCTGCAATACGTACCATTTTGCGGATAACTGAAGGGGCCAACAGCATCGCCAGGGTGGGGCCCAGGTAGATGAGCAAAAAGCTGGGGCCATACTCGGCGGCGCGCCCGACGCTGCCGTAGAACGTCCAGGCCGTGCAGTAAACAGCAATAGAAAGGGCATATACCGTCGGCGAGCCAATGATGGAGCGACCCTGCTCCGCCCGCCGGTCACCCCAGGCGGCGACCACAAACAGCAGCGCCAAGTAGCCAAAGGCGGTGCCGAGGATAATCGCCTCACTACGCATGTTTAGCGGCCCGAACGCCGTTCCATCAGCCAAGCAGTCAAGCCGATCACCACTGCCCAGACGATAAATAGATAGAGCGGTAGCCAGCCCACGCTAAAGGTAGGTAGCCGATCCACCACGATAATCAATGGTGGGGAGAACAGCAGCAGGGCAATCGCCACCAGAGCCATTAGGCGCTCTGTTTGGCGTGATTTCACACCGAAAGGTTTCATCAGGCGCTGGCATCCTGTCGGTCGAAGGCGTTGACTTGCAGGGCTAACAACTGCTCAAGCGTATCGACGCCGCGGGCTTCTAAGCGAGGCAGCAGGGCTAGCCATAGCTCGGCGGTCACGCGGGCATCGCCTAATGCAGTGTGGCGCGTCCCTGGTGGAAATGCCAGATCGTAGCGCTGGGCAAGGCTATCCAGATCATGCCCATCGAGCGCTTCGTCAAGTGCCCGTGAAATCAGCAGGGTGTCGATCACAGGGATATCAAAGGCGACCCCTTTGTGGCTAATGGCAAGTAGATCAAAGGCGGCATTATGGGCCAGCAAGACAGCTTCGCCGACATAATCGCGAAAGCGGGTAAGCACAATATCCAAAGGCGGCGCGCCTAGCACATCGGCATCGGTAAGGCCGTGTATCGCGGTGCTAGCCGGCGGGATCGGCCGCTGCGGATCCACTTTTTGATCGAAGGCCTCGCTTGCCAATAAACGGGCGTTGACCACGCGACAGGCGCCAAGACTGATGACGGTGTCACCTCGGCGTAGCTCAAGCCCGGTGGTTTCCGTATCAAAGGCGACTATTTCCAGGCTGCGCAGCGTTCGGCTGGCCAGCGCTTCATCCGGCGGGGGCAGGTCGGCAATGCCAAAGTCATGGAATTCCGGGCGCGGCGGGGCGGTTTCTCGTGGGGCGCCAACGCGCTCCATGGCGGGCAGGGGAAGTCTCAGGCGTGAATGAATGCCATCATCGTCGGCAAGGCTCCAGATGTCGCTGGCGTGTTGACGCATGACATCAGCGACGCTTGGTGTTAACGGCAGTGAGTTTAGCGGCTGCTGTCGCCACTCCGCCAGCTCGTGCTCGGGGATCGCTTTGCCGCGCCAAATAAGATCGAGATAGACGCGTTTGTTGCCCAGGCATATCTCACCCTCAAAGCCACTGTCAGGCAGATGGGTGTTGAGGTGCTTCACCAACGAGTCGAACAGCGCAATCAGTGCTGGGGCGTCGCCTTTAAACCAAGCTGGCATGCCCACCGGGGTGATTAAACGGTGTTCCGGGTCAAGGCGCTCATCCAACGCCTGCCAGAAGTCGTTTGACCACATGGGCGTTAAGCGCTCGCCCTGGTGCTGCATGTCGTCGAGCAACTGGCCGATTTTAGCCACGTTGTCGCCAAGCGTAGCGCCTTCTTCTTGGATAACTCGCTCAAAACGCTGGCGCAAAGCAGACGTGCTGGCGTCGTTTTGATTGCGCAGTTGAATCAGTGCATCGGCGGCGCTGGTCAGGCTGGCTGTATGCTGCCGCAGTGGGGTCAGCATATCCGCAAGCTCCGCTCTAACGCCCATTTCACTCGACCAGGAGGCGGTGGCGTCACTAAAGGTCAGCAATGTTTCGCCATCGCTACCCGGCACGCGGCGTAAAATCACTTTGAGCCAGCGGTCGTCGCAGGGGGCTAATAGCTCTCTGGGGGAACCGTCGTTAGGCAACTGGCCGAGCATTTGCTGTAGGCTCGCTACCGGTAGCAGCGCCTCCAGGCGTTTGCCCAGTCCTAACCCGGTATTACCTTCAAAAAAGTCCTCAGCCGCCTGGTTGAACAGCATGAGGCGGCGGTGGTGATCACACAGTAGCAGCGGTGTTTCGAGCACTTGCAGCAGCGTCTCCAGCTCCTGTCGGATGCGTGCAGCGCTGCGGGCGCCGTCAGCGTGAGCGGTGGCGAGGCGGCTACGATCTGATCGCCAGCTTTCGCGTACTCGACGTAGGTCGGGCCCCAGTCCTTTTAGCCAACCTTCGGGTGGGTGCTCATCCCGTGCGTCTGGGTTGGCGACTAAGCGCGCCAGTTGCACTTGTAAATGGCGCAGCGGGGTAAACAGCATGCGCTCAAGCAGCAAGCCGACTACAAAAATCGTTGCGCCACCGGAGAAACTGCCTAGCCAGAGAGCGATGCGCGTTACCCCTGCGGGAGCAAGCTGCGCATCCAGCCAGGCGGCGAAAACGGCCCCACCCAGCAGGCTGATGCCGCTAAGTAATAGCCAGAGGCCAATCAGGCGCTGACGTTTGGGCAGCCCTCCCCGGGTCATGGCTGCTCCTCAATCAGTAGTGCTTTGACTTTTTCGACCAGTGACTGGGTAGAGAAGGGCTTGGTGATGTAGTCATCGGCGCCCAGCGCCATGCCTTTTTCCCGCTCCACGTCACGCCCATGAGCGGTCAGCATAATAATGGGAAGCTGGGCGGTAGCCGCTTCGCTACGCAGCCGCTCTAAAACGTCAAAACCGCTAATCCCCGGCAGGCTAATATCGAGTAGCAGCAGATCGGGCTGGCTATCATTCACTCTTGCCAGGGCCTGTTCACCATCTTCAGCAGTAACGACCTCAAACCCCGCTTGCTCCATCAGGAACTCTAGCGATAAAACAATGTTGGGTTCGTCATCGACGACGAGCACTTTAGCCATGGAGCTCTCCTGCTTATATTTGTTTTAACGTTTATTTGTTTTAAAGCTGCATGGCTGCAGTCTAGATAGATCTAACAGGTCAGCCAAGACGACCTTGGCCGAATGCATTCAAGACAAAGAAGCGATCACAAAGAAGCTAGTAAGCGCGTTTTGTTACACTGCTTGCCTCTTTGCCATGGCTTACACATGTTATGGCGTTCCACTGATCTGGTTGTTAGGGCTGTCAATGCGCGTACTCCTGTTATCTGCCTACGAAGCGGTGAGCCACCGCTACTGGGCGCAAAGCTTAATGGCGCAGCTTGATGAGGTGTCGTGGACGCTGTTGAGCCTGCCGCCGCGTCATTTTGCTTGGCGTATTCGTGGCAATCCGCTGAGCTGGATGCTTAAAGAGCACGATACTCTCAGCCAGTCGTTTGATGTAGTGCTAGCCACGTCGATGGTGGATCTGGCCACGCTGGCGGGGCTGTTCCCGCATCTCGGCCGAGCAAAAAAGGTTGTCTACTTTCATGAAAACCAGTTCGCCTATCCTGAATCGAGCGATCAGATGCCACAAGTAGAGGCCAAGATGGTCAATCTCTATACGGCGCTGGCGGCGGATAACGTGGTGTTTAACAGCGCCTATAACCGCGACTCTTTTATTGATGGCGCGCGAGCCTTTCTGAAAAAAATGCCGGAAAACCTCCCCGCAGCCAAGCCACTGGAAGCGCTACGCGAGCGGGCTCAGGTTTTGCCAGTGCCCATTCCAGAGAGCTCAGAACCTTGCCAGCAAACGGCAGTTAACAAAACAGTGCCACAGCGGATTGTCTGGAATCACCGCTGGGAGTACGACAAGAACCCTGACGACTTCTTTGCCGTACTGTTTGCGTTAAGCGATGCCGGAGTAGCGTTTGAATTGGCGGTGCTTGGTCAACGTTTCCGTCAAGCCCCCGCCATTTTTGACGAAGCTGAGCAGCGCTTAGCCAAGCATATTGTGGCTTGGGGGCCGCAGCCAGAAGAGGCGTATCGAGAGCTGCTAGATAGCGCAGGCATTGTGGTTTCGACTACCTGGCATGAGTTTCAGGGGTTGGCGATTATGGAGGCGGCCCAGCGCGGGGCTTTACCACTGGTGCCGGATAGGCTCTGTTTCCCTGCGCTTTACCCTGCAGCCTATCGCTATGACGGCTCTCGGGAAGGGCTTTATGACCGGCTTAGTGCTTGGCTCACCGATCCGGCGGTTCGCCCTGAACGCCTTGATACCACCGCTTGGGAGTGGCCCGCCTGGCGTGAGGCTTACCGCCAGTTGCTGATGAGCTCGACTTGATGGCCTAGCAGCCTGTCGGACTTAACACTGATCTACTGCGAATCCCGGTATTTTGGCCAACTTTATTCGATCGATTTCGTTAAATAGCGCGCTATTCGCCTCAATCGATCGAAAAATTTGGCTCAAAATCCGTGCTTCTCGCGACGATCGGTCAAGCCCGACAGGCTGCTAGCCGTTAAGCCGGTTCGGTTTTGTCTTTATAGTCGCACAGGTCCTCGATAATGCAGCTACCACAGCGGGGTTTACGCGCGATGCAGGTGTAGCGGCCGTGCAGAATCAGCCAGTGGTGAGCATCGTGAAGAAACCCTTTTGGCACATGGCGAAGCAGTTTCTGCTCCACCTCAACCACATCTTTGCCTTTAGCGATGCCGGTGCGATTGGATACCCGGAAAATATGCGTATCCACCGCCATGGTGGGCTGACCAAATGCCGTGTTGAGAATCACATTGGCGGTTTTACGGCCTACACCGGGCAAGGCTTCCAACGCTTGACGGGTGTCGGGCACTTCGCCGCCATGCTGATTAACGAGGATGTGGCAGGTTTTCATCAGATTTTCGGCTTTGGTATTGTACAAGCCGATGGTTTTGATATGCGCTTTAAGCCCATCAATACCTAAATC
Source organism: Halomonas sp. FeN2 (assembly GCF_020595105.1). NCBI lineage: Bacteria > Pseudomonadati > Pseudomonadota > Gammaproteobacteria > Oceanospirillales > Halomonadaceae > Halomonas > Halomonas sp. FeN2. The sequence goes on along the minus strand of NZ_CP074200.1, from coordinate 339,825 downwards.
AATGATCGCTTGGGGCGTGTTAGCGACCGGGTAGAGCTGCGCCGTGGCTTTGTTGACGCCTACATCGGTGGCTTGGGCAGAAAGCAGTACGGCAGCCAGCAGCTCAAAGGGCGTGTTCCAATTAAGCTCGGTGGTGGGGTGCGGGTTTTCGGCCTGAAGGCGAGCAAAAATTTCATGACGCTTTTGGGCATTCATGGCGGGTCTCTTAATAAATACGCGTTATAAATACAAGCAGTTGCTTAAATGTGCACTTCGGCATCTTGCCAACTATTTAATCGTACCGGTAACCCGTACGCGCCGCTCAGCTCGGGGTGCTACTGCCACTGGCTTGGCTCGGGCAGCATTGCGTTGATCGATAACATTTTTCAGTGCGATTAACAGACCCGCCACAAAGAATGCGCCGGGTGGCAGCACGAAAAACAGGAACTGATAGTCGTCGGCAAACGTCAGCTGCCAATTGGCCGCTTGCGGCCCAAACAGTAGCGCCATATCGCTAAACAGCGTGCCTTGACCCAGTAGCTCACGTAAGGCGCCAAGCAACACCAGTACGGCTCCAAACCCCAATCCCATCATAAAGCCATCAATGGCCGCTGGAAGCACCGGCTGGCGGGAGGCAAAGGCATCCGCGCGACCCAGGATGGCGCAGTTGGTGACGATCAGCGGAATAAAAATCCCCAGCACTTGATAGAGCGGGTAGGCGTAGGCGGCCATCAATAGTTCAGCGCAGGTAACAAAAGCAGCAATCACCATCACGAAAGCGGGCAGACGCACTGCGCTGGGCACCTGGTGACGAATCAGCGAAATCGCCGTGCTGGCACCGACCATGACCAGCAACGTGGCCAGCGCCAGCCCCAGCGCATTGACCACGCTACCGCTTACCGCTAGCAGCGGGCAGAGCCCCAGCAGCTGCACCAGCGCGGGGTTATTCGACCAAAGACCGCTTCGAGCGAGTTCGCGCCACTGGCTCATTGGGTGGGCTCCTTAAATGATATCGGTAGCGGTGTATCGTTGGCGTACTGAAGCGCTTTATGGACAGCGTTAACCACGGCCCTGGGCGTAATCGTCGCGCCGGTAAACGCATCAAAGTGACCGCCGTCTTTAGCTACTGCCCAGCCTTCTGGCGGCAAGCTATCTAACCTTAAATCGTTAAACCCGGTGATCCAGTCGCTACGGCTGCGCTCAATGTCATCGCCTAGCCCAGGCGTTTCCTGGTGCTGGGTAACGCGTACGCCGCTGATACGCTGCTGCTCGTCAATGCCAATCAGTAGACGGATTTCGCCGTTATACCCCTGCCGGGTCACCACCGGTAAGATCACCGCGCTACTACCCTGATCGCTTACCCACCAGCCTTGGCTATCGCTTGCAAGCCCTAGCGCTTGTGGGTTGGGAAGGGTAAAGGTGCTCTCCAGCACCTGGGTGACGGGAGTATTCGCGAGCGCTTGGGGCAGTACTTCCTGCAGTTGGCGGTGTTGGTAAGCCAACTGATGCGTCTCTATACGTTCGGCGGTTAGCGTGCGGGTAAGCGCAACGCTGCCCGCCGTTACCAAGGCAAAAGTGCCCAGGGCAATCGCACCACGCCGCATGGCCTGGAACAGCGTCATGGCTGTTCTCCTGGCTTACCCGGTGAGGCTTTTTGCTGGCCAGTGGGCCGCGGCACGCTATATAGATCCAGTAAGGGTACGCACAGGTTCATCAGTAAGACCGCAAACGCCACAGCATCGGGGTAGCCGCCAAAGGTGCGAATAATGATAATCAGCGCGCCGATCCCCGCGCCATAAATAAGTTTGCCGCGTTGGCTGGTGGCGGCGGATACCGGGTCGGTGGCAATAAAGAACGCGCCAAATAGCGTTGCCCCGGTGAGCAGGTGAAACAGCGGTGAAGCAAAGTGGCTAGGGTTGCTGAGATAAAACAGCGTGGCCAGTAGTAGTAGGCTGCCAAGCATCGCTACCGGGATGTGCCAGCTAATAATTCGCTTCGCTAACAGCACCGTACCACCCGCTAGCCAAGCAAGCGCTACCCATCGCCAGGCAGTTAGGGTTCCATCCGGCAGTGGGCTAGTCGCCCAGAACTCACTGGCAAGCACGGCGTCGCCTTTGTGCTTAAAAGCATCGAGCGGTGTTGCGCCGCTCAAACTATCTAGTTGGGTGGTCGGCAGCGTTCCAGCAATTTGTGCCCACAAACCATTAGGTAGCAGTTCCTGGGGTGGGGCCCACAGCGTCATGTAGGTAGGAAATGACACCAGCAGCAGCGCATAGCCCACCATGGCAGGGTTAAACGGGTTATGCCCCAAGCCGCCGTATAGCTGCTTGGCGACCACAATCGCCGCGATCATACCCACGCCGATAAGCCACCAGGGGCTAGCGGGTGGCAATGACGCGCCCAGCAAAACGCCGGTAAGCAGGGCACTTGAGTCATTCAGCGCCACACGAATGGGGCGTTTGCGTAGCCACAGCACGGCGGCCTCAAGTGCAATACCAAAAGCGGCGGCTAGCAGTACATTGCTGATAACACCTAGGCCAAAGAAATAGCTCATGGTGGCAATGCCTGGCAGGGTCGCTGCAATCACCCAGCGCATTAAGCTCGCCGTTGGCGGCACAGCCGTTGCCGTCATGGCATCTTTAACGCCTGAAGCGTGCATCATGCTCATGACGACTCCTCGCTAGACTGCTGTTCGCGCGCCTGGGCAAGCTGCAACTCGGCTGCTTTTAAGTTCTCCTGGGCGGTGGCAAGCTGCATTTCTAAGTCATCCAGGGATTGTTTAGGGTCTTCCTGAGCGACGCGCGCCAGGGTTTTTTCGGCCTTCTTGACCGATGCTTTGGCGGCGGCATGGGCGATGCGCAGGCCTCGTAAATCGACCTTTTCTCCGCTGGCTGCGGCAGTGTTCGTTGGGCGCCGTTGTTGAGCCTGGCGGGCTTGCTTGCGTGCCTGCTTCTCAGCCTCCTCCCGAGCGAGACGCGCTTGGCGAAACTCAAAACGGTGCTTGGCGTGCTCCGCCTTTACTGCTTCAATTCGCTGCAGGCGTAACCGGCTTTTCGCTTCCCGGTAATCCGCCACGAGCGGAATATGGCTGGGGCAAACATAGCTACAGGCGCCGCACTCAATGCAGTCAAACAGGTGATAGCGTTCTAACTTGGTATCGTCTTGAGCGCGGGCGTACCAGTGCAGCTGTTGCGGCAGCAGCGCTACCGGGCAAACGCTTTCGCACTCACCGCAGCGAATGCAGGGCGATTCTGCTGGGGGCGGCGGCAACTCTTCAAGCGTGGCCGCGATTAAACAGTTAGTAAGCTTTGTGACCGGCGTATCGAGTGTTAGCAGTGGCGAGCCCATCATGGGCCCCCCCTGAATCACTTGGTGTAACTCAGGGGTATTTAACCCTGCCTGTTCCAGCAGCTCTCTAACCGATGTGCCCATACGCACCCAGCGGTTGCCGGGCTGGGTGATGGCCTCTCCCGTCAGCGTGACCACCCTGGAAACTAGCGGCTGACCATCGCGTACTGCGTGTAGTATCGCCAGCAGGGTGCCTGGGTTATGACACAGCACGCCCACATCAGCAGGCAGCCCGCCGCTGGGTACCTCAAGGTTTAACAGCCTTTTAATTAGCTGGCGCTCGCCGCCGCTGGGGTAGCGGGTGGATATTACTCTCAGCTCAATGTTGATCGGCTGGCAATTTGAAAGGGCGGGTTTCAGGGCTTTTATGGCATTGGGCTTGTTATCCTCGATGCCAATAATTATATGCTGCGCGCCGCATAGCTTGGCGACTATCTGCGCACCTTCGAGCACTTCTTTAGCGTGGTGGCGCAGGGTAAGGTCATCGGCGGTGATATAAGGCTCGCACTCGGCGGCGTTAATAACCAGGGTGTTAATCGCATGCCGTTCGACCACACGCGCTTTAATATGGGTGGGAAACCCAGCGCCACCTAAGCCGACGATGCCGCTCTCGTTTAACCGCTCGAGCAGCGCATCGGGTTCGACATGTCGCCACGCCAATGGTGGCAATCGCAGCCATTCATCTTGCCCATCTCCATCAATGCAGATTTGGGTAGCGCTAACCTCGCTCACCGTGCCGCTAATGCTGGCGTGCAGGTTGCTAGAGATCATACCTTCACGTTTGGCAATCACGCTGCCCACTTTTACCGCGTCGCCCACTACCACACAGGGCGTGGCGGCCTGGCCGCTATGTTGCTGCAGGGGGAGAGTGACCCAGCGGGGCAGTGGCGCTTCAATTAGCGCGGATTGGTTGGAACGCTGTTTGCGTTCGGGGGGATAAATGCCTCCCGGGAAGTCAAAGGCGTTCGACATCAAGACACCCCTGAAGCGGGTTGGCGGTCGCTGGCAATCATGTTTGATGAGTGCGCCACTACCGGCTGCCATTGGGTGATCGGGGCTGAGCGTGGCAGCATATCGATACAGTCCACGGGGCAGGGATCAAGACACAGATCGCAGCCGGTGCATTCGTCTTCAATGACGGTATGCATTAATTTAGCCGCGCCGATAATCGCATCGACCGGGCAGGCCTGGATGCACTTAGTGCAGCCAATGCACTCCGCTTCGCGAATAAACGCCACCTTGGCTTCGCTTTGTGCTTCGCCATCCAGGGGCTCGGGGTCACGCCCGAGAAGATCGGCAAGGGCGTGAATCGTCGCTTCGCCACCCGGAGGGCATTTATTCAGCGCATCCCCCTGGTTAATGGCCTCGGCATAAGGGCGACAGCCTGGGTACCCGCACTGGCCGCACTGGGTTTGCGGCAGCAGGGCATCAATTTGTTCAACTAGCGGGTTATCTTCGCGCTTAAAACGCTCGCTAACCACGCCCAGCAGGGCACCAAAACCAATGCCCAAGCCGGTTAATACCGCGACGGCGCTAAGGATACCAATGAGATCAATGCTGCTATTCATCGCGCTGGCCTCATCCCTGCACCAACCCTGAAAAGCCGAGAAATGCCAGTGACATTAGGCTGGCGGTGACCATCGCTATCGCCGCACCTTGAAAGGGTTTGGGAATATCCGCCCCCGCTAAACGTTCGCGCATCGCGGCAAACAGCACCAAAATAAGCGAGAAGCCCAGTGCTGCACCCAACCCATAAAGTGTGGTGTGGAAAAAGCTTAATTCACGGTTCAACGACAGCAGAGCTACCCCCAATACCGCGCAGTTGGTGGTGATCAGCGGCAGGAAAATGCCCAGCACCTGGTGCAGCAGCGGACTCAGCTGGCGCACCATGATTTCGGTAAACTGCACCACGGCGGCGATCACCACGATAAAGCTAATGGTGCGCAGGTAGGTTACATCCAGCGGCACAAGCAGGCCGTGATAAACCACGAAGCTAGCGGCCGATGCTAGGGTCAGCACAAAGGTGGTGGCCAGGGACATGCCCATGGCCGACTCCAGTTTGTTAGAGACGCCCATAAACGGACATAGGCCCAGGAACTGAACCAGTACGAAGTTGTTGACCAGTGCAGTGCTGACCAAAATGATAAATAACTCACTCATGGCAGCGTATTGTGCGAAGAAAAGGCGGCGCTGGCTAGTGGGAGGCTAGGAAGTTTGATGTGTGAAAAACCTATTCAGGAGGAAGTTTGAATAAAAGTACCGCTGTAATAAAAATGCAAAAGGCAGAGCGCTGTGAGTCTCTGCCCTTTAACTTGGCTACCGCTTACGCGGTGGGTTAAGTAACCCGCTGGCCCGGTTCTGCCCCCGTGTCAGGGGAGAGCAGGTAGATACCATCTTCGTTGGCAGAGGCCAACACCATGCCTTCCGATACGCCAAAACGCATTTTGCGCGGTGCCAAGTTGGCGACCATAACCGTTAAGCGACCTTCCAGGGCTTCCGGGGCGTAGGCGGAGCGAATGCCGGAGAAGACGTTGCGAGTTTCGCCACCCAGATCGAGGGTCAATTGCAGCAGTTTGTCGGCGCCTTCGACGTATTCAGCTTTGGCAATGCGCGCAATGCGCAGATCGACTTTGGCAAAAGTGGCAAAGTCGATTTCCTCGGCGATAGGCTCTTCCGCCAGCGGGCCTTTGGGCGCTTCTTTCAATTTTTGCTCTTCCACGAGATCTTCCTTCGACGCTTCAATCATGGCATCGATTTTGTCGCGTTCAACGCGGGTCATCAGCGGTTTGAACTTGTTGATTGAGTGATCGGTGAGCACGCTTTGACGCGTGTGCCAGTCTAACGACTCAACGTTAAGAAACGCACGGGCCTCTTCAGCCATGGCGGGAATTACAGGAGCCAGGTAGACCATCAACTGGCGGAACAGATTAATGCCTACCGAGCATATCTCAAGCACCTCTGGGTCGCGGCCATCCTGCTTGGCCAGCGCCCAGGGCTCTTTATCAGCAATGTAGGTGTTGGCTTCATCCGCCAGTTCCATAATTTTGCGCATTGCACGGCTAAATTCACGTGCTTCAAAGTCTTCGGCAATATCATCACCGGCGGCAATAAAGCGGGCGACCATCTGTGGCTCAGCGCAGTGGCTTGAGAGGCTGCCACCGCCGAGCTTTTTAACAAAACCGGCGCAGCGGCTGGCAATGTTGACCACCTTGCCGACTAAATCTGAATTTACCCGTGCGGCAAAGTCTTCCAGGTTTAAATCCAAATCATCAACTTTGGAAGTAAGCTTGGCGGCAAAGTAGTAGCGCAGATATTCCGGGTTGAGATAATCGGCGTAGGTGGCAGCTTTAATAAAGGTGCCGCGGGATTTCGACATCTTGGCGCCGTCCACCGTCAGGAAGCCGTGGCAGTTAACGGCGGTGGGCGTGCGCAGGTCAGCGCCATGCAGCATGGCGGGCCAGAAGAGCGCATGGAAATAGACGATATCTTTGCCGATAAAGTGATATACCTCGGCGTCAGAGCCTTTGTTCCAGTAGCTGTCGAAGTCGATACCTTCGCGGTCACACAAGTTCTTGAAGCTGGCCAGATAGCCAATTGGTGCATCCAGCCAGACATAAAAGTATTTGCCTGGGGCGTCGGGAATTTCGAAGCCGAAGTAGGGCGCATCCCGGGAAATATCCCACTCGTTAAAGCCAGACTCAAACCACTCCATCAGCTTATTGCGGATTTGCGGCTGCACATGGCCGTCGTCAATCCAGCCCTGCAGGAAGTCGGCAAAGTCAGGCAGTTTAAAGAAGTAGTGGGTCGATGTACGTACTTCGGGCGTTGCCCCTGAAATGGCTGAAACGGGGTTGATCAAGTCGGCGGGGGTATAGGTAGCGCCGCACTTTTCGCAGTTGTCGCCATACTGGTCTTCAGCGCCACATTTGGGGCAGGTGCCTTTAATAAAACGGTCAGCCAGAAACAGGCCTTTCTGGGGGTCAAACATCTGCTCGATATCACGGGTGGCAATATGGCCTTTATCCCGTAAGCGCTTATAAATCATTTCGCTGAAGTGGCGGTTTTCAGCGGAGTGGGTCGAGTGGTAGTTGTCGAACCCAACGCCAAAGCGGGCAAAGTCTGTTTGGTGGTCGTTGGAAACCCGCTCAATCAGCGCTTCAGAGGTAATGCCTTCCTGCTCGGCACGCAGCATAATGGCGGTGCCATGGGCGTCATCGGCACATACGTAGTAGCACTGCTGGCCACGGCTTTTCTGGAAACGTACCCAGATATCAGTCTGGATATACTCAAGTAAGTGACCGAGGTGAATGGCTCCGTTGGCGTAAGGGAGCGCGCTAGTCACCAAAATGTTGCGCGTGGCGGTAGTAGACATGGTGAAGGTTAATTCCGAGTGAATAAGGGTGCCGATCAGGCGATAGTAAAAAAGACGGCGAAGCCGCTAAACGCTTCGCCGATACCGTTACTTCCTAGCAACGGTTAATAAAGCGCTTGCTCTTCTTGAACGACTTCACGTAGCAGTTCTAAAAAGAGCTTATCAGCCTCAGAGTGCTCGGCCGGGTCTTCCGGTATATGCACGCTGGTGGTATCGGAAATTTCGTTGGCAATTCGCGCCATCGCCGCAGGGCTATTGCCTTCGGTCAGCTGTTCTCTGGCAATCGCCAGTGATTGCTCAAGGATCTTTGGGTCTTGCAGCAGCTTGCGAATAAAGCCACGTAGCTCGTTGATGATACGTGTTTTCTGAATTTCTGAACCGGACATGGGAGTCTCCTTAGGATCGCGATTGACGACAGCGCCATGCGAAACCAATCAATGCGTTGACCATAGCATTTTTTCTGCCAACGGGCATGAGTTGCCCGATATTAAAATGGCAGCTTAAAGTGTTGGTTTAGAGCGCCGATTTAAAGCGTCAGTCGCCCGGCCTTGTGTTTAACAGGGTTCGCGTACTGGGCAAGCCAGTAGGGGCGCAGAGGCTCCGGAACTTCGGCAAGCCGGGCATTAAAGCGTTCACGGTCTTGTCGAGTGATGGCTTTGCGTGCCACTAGCTCGGGTGCTTCGCCCAGCGCCTCTAAAGCCAAATAGTGACTGGGGAACAAGCGATAGCCACCAATCACCTGGCGGTCAATCTCAGCAGCGACTTCGTCGGGAGTGGCCATATCAGAACCTACCGGCGTGCCAAAGTGCAGCCGTACACGCCCTTTGGAGCCAGTAATGCCGGCTACAATGGAGCGAATATCTTCAAACTCACTTTTGGCGTAGCTACCCTGGGTGTCGATATCGTGTAGCTCCTGGGCTTTTTGTACATCGCAGGGGTCGTATTCATAGCTAATCGATACCGGCACCAGCTTTAACTCAGCAATAGCCTCGCCAAATACCATGTCTCGTTCTGCAGCTCGCCTGGCCATGATCAGCATTTTGATAATGGCGGGCTCTGTGTGGTCGATGCCGTTCTTGGCCCGGCCTTCCCGCTGTGCCATCCAGATTGAGTGCTGGTCTTCGGTAATGGTATGGCGAATATAGGCGGAAAGTTGCTGGTACGCTGCCAGCATGGCCCGCTTGCCTCGGGCGCTGCGTGGCACGATAAAGCTTTTATTAAGCCGCATTAGATCGGTGACATAGGGCTTTTTAAGCAGATTGTCACCGATCGCGATACGCACGGTGCCGCGGTTTGCTTGATACAGCGCATAGTTGACGAACGCCGGATCCAGCGAGATATCGCGGTGGTTACCTATGAACAGGTAAGCGCCGTTGGCGTCGAGTTTGTCGAGGCCGGTAACTTCAAAGGCATCCGTGGTGGTGCGAATCATGCGCTCCATGTAATGGGCAATGCGCATTTGAAACTCATAAACCGTCGTTACGTCTTTGACTTCACGACGCACGGCACGGCTGGCAAAAACACGCGCCAGTGATGGTGCCCAGCGCGCCATGCGCGGCAGCCGAAAGCGGGTCAGTGCATCCAGCAGCTCGTTGTCCCGTGAGAGCCTGGCCAGCACATCGGCCACTTCATGATCCATAAAGGGCCGAATATCGGCCCACGGGTCTGTCTCGGTAGAGGCGTTGATAGCGTTGTTGTGATGAGTCATGCGAACCGTTGGATGATAAACCATTGGGTGGTTAGGAATAGGTATCGATTAATAACATCGAGGCGAAAAGACGACTTCGGATAACAGTCTTGAATGACTATAGAGCCCTTACTGCGCCGCGGGTTCCCGCTGGGTCTCGCCGCCAAGCCACTCTATCAAGCGTGGAATATCGGTAGATAGCGCCTGCGCCATTAGAATAAAGTCTGTTTCCAGACGGGCAAGCGCATCGTCTCCGTCGTCAGCGTGGTCGGCTTCTTCAATCAAGGCATCGCCAAAGCGCAACGATTTCAGTGCCAAATCATCGTGTAGCACACAACTTAAGCGTCCTTTCAGGCTAATCGCGAGTTTACTAGCTTGGCGGCCGCTCTCAAGCAGTTGCTGAATTTCATCGCTGTCTAAATCGACCTGGCGAGCACGCAGTACGCCGTCATCACCTTTAGCTTTGAGTTCAACCTGATCACCAAGCTGAAGGTCGGCCGGGCGACTGGCCGCGTCACCTAGCCAAGTAGTCATGGCGCGAATAGGCAGTGTCTGTGAGCTCAGTGGGGTGACTTTTAGACTGCCCAGGGTCTCGCGAAGCAAATCCAGAATATCTTCGGCGCGGGTGCGTGAGCTGGCATTGATGCCAATCATCTGGCCGCGAATGTCCCACCAAAGATCAATTTTCTGGCTTCGCACAAAGGCGCGGGGCAATAAATTCTCGGTGACCTGCTCTTTTAATGCGGTCTTCTCTTTGCGGGTCACTTTGCGGCCTTCGCTGGCCTCAATGTCCGCCACCTGCTCATCGACTTCCTCTTTTACAACTGAGGCGGGCAGTAGCCGCTCTTGACGCAGCGCTGAAAGCAGCCGATGTGATTGAATTTCGTGGACAAGCTGCCCTGCGCCCAAACGTCCAGCCGGCGCAGTCCAGCCCAGACGGCGTGCGTCGGCGTTGCCGAGTGGTTTGGCGGCATGCTCTTGTAGTGCGCTAGCAAGCTCATCGCTGGATAGTTCGGGCGCGTCGTGCAGGCGGTATAAATGCAAGTGCTTAAACCACATGGAGCCAATCCTGTTTAAAAGGTGGCACATTATGGCGAAAGCGGGGCATTCCTACCAGCGGCTGTCGCCAATCGTCTCTGTTGCACGTGTTTCAAACTTGTGTTTGATTGAGTAGTTGCCAATCACTATAGAGGAGTCGGTATGAGTACATCGCTGTCGCGAGTTCATCTGCGCGTTAGAGGCTATCATCTGGATGGCTACGGGCATGTGAATAACGCTCGCTACCTTGAGTTTATGGAAGAAGGGCGATGGGATTTTTTTGATCAGCACCCAGAGATGATCAAAGAGCTCCATCAGGCCGGGCGGGCATTCGTTGTCGTCAATTTGAATATTGATTATCTGGCCGCTGCCCGCCAAGGGGATGATTTGGAAGTGATGACCGGGATCATCGACGTTGGTGAGCGCAGCGGGCTCTGCCACCATCGTATTGTACGTAAGGATGGCACCGTCATTGCCCGTGCCGATTTAACCTTCGTGCTACTCGATATGCGCGCCAACAAGGCCGCTGCCATCGAGGGAGAGGTGCGTGAGGCGTTGGCCGCGTTAACCTTGGAGAAAGAGGCATTTAGCGCCTAAACGGCTTTGGTGAGCTCCCTGGCTGCCCTTGCTGCTTTTGCGGTGGTATGATGGCGCAGTATTTGCGCGCCGCTCTATGGTAATTTCAGAGCGGTGTTTACCAGCGCTTTCAACTCTCGCAGTGCCAATGCAGTGCAAAGGATCTGACTTTCATGGGTGACATCGCCAGAGAAATCTTGCCCGTCAATATTGAAGACGAGCTTAAACAGTCGTATCTCGACTATGCGATGAGCGTCATTATCGGCCGCGCGCTTCCAGATGTGCGGGATGGCCTTAAACCGGTTCATCGGCGTGTGCTGTTTGCCATGCATGAACTGGGTAATGATTGGAATAAACCGTACAAGAAGTCGGCGCGTGTCGTCGGCGATGTCATCGGTAAATACCATCCGCACGGTGATAGCGCGGTATACGACACCATCGTACGTATGGCGCAGCACTTCTCAATGCGCCATGTCCTGGTCGACGGTCAGGGCAACTTCGGTTCTATTGATGGGGATAACGCGGCCGCCATGCGTTATACCGAGGTGCGTATGTCGCGCCTTGCTCACGAACTGCTTGCTGACCTTGAAAAAGATACCGTCGATTGGGTGGATAACTACGACGGTACCGAGCGTATCCCCGCCGTATTACCCACCAAGGTGCCCAACCTGCTCATTAACGGCTCGTCGGGTATCGCGGTAGGTATGGCAACCAATATTCCACCGCACAATATGCGTGAAGTGATTGACGGCTGTTTGGCCCTCATCGATGACTACACGCTGTCGGTGGATGACTTGATGGAGTATATCCCCGGGCCTGACTTCCCCACCGGTGCAATTATCAATGGTCGCGCGGGCATTTTGTCGGCGTACCGTACAGGCCGTGGGCGTATCTATGTGCGCGCTTGCCACACCATTGAGCACCACGACAAAACCGGTCGTGACCACATCATCATCACCGAGCTGCCTTATCAGGTGAACAAGGCGCGGTTGATCGAGAAGATCGCCGAGCTGGTGAAAGAGAAGAAGATCGAAGGCATCGCCGAACTGCGCGATGAGTCGGATAAAGATGGCCTGCGCGTGGTGATTGAAATCAAGCGCGGTGAGTCCGGCGAAGTAGTGGTCAATAACCTGTTTGCTCAAACGCAGCTGCAAAACGTGTTTGGGATTAACATGGTGGCGCTGGAAAATGGCCAGCCACGTACGCTGAATCTTAAAGAGATGCTGGAAGCCTTTATTCGCCACCGGCGCGAAGTGGTTACCCGGCGTACGCTGTATGAGTTGAAGAAAGCCCGCGAACGTGGCCATCTGTTGGAAGGCTTGGCGGTGGCTATCTCGAATATCGATGAAGTGATCGAGCTGATCAAAGCCTCGCCCAATGCGGCCGAAGCGCGTGAGAAATTGCTCGCCAAGACTTGGCAGCCTGGCCAGGTGACTGCCATGTTGGAGCGGGCCGGGGCTACTTCCTGCAAGCCAGAAGAGCTGGAAGAGGGCTTTGGTTTAAACACTGCGGCCACCTCTTATCGGCTTTCGCCTGCCCAGGCGCAGGCAATTCTTGAGCTACGCCTGCACCGCTTAACGGGCCTTGAGACCGAGAAGCTGCTAGATGAATACCTGAGCATTCTTGAGAAAATTGCCGAGCTAACCGAAATTCTGGCCTCTGCTGACCGCTTAATGGAAGTGATTCGCGAAGAGCTGCGAGCGGTGCGTGATCAGTTTGGCGATGACCGTCGTACTGAGATTCAGGCCAGTCACCTCGATTTATCGATGGAAGACTTGATCGCCGAAGAGGACATGGTGGTCACCGTGTCGCGTTCAGGCTATGCCAAGACGCAGCCGCTGTCGGATTATCAGGCCCAGCGCCGTGGTGGTCGCGGTAAGTCCGCTACCGCTATGAAAGACGAAGACGTGATTGAGCATCTACTGGTTGCCTCTACTCATGACACCGTTCTGCTGTTCTCAAATCGCGGCAAAGTGTACTGGCTGAAAGTGTACGAAATGCCCAACGCCAGCCGAGGCTCGCGGGGTAAGCCGCTGGTGAACATGCTGCCGCTGGAAGAGGGTGAGGCGGTCAACGCCATCTTGCCAGTGCGCGACTACAACCCTGATAACTACATCTTCTTTGCCACGGCCAAAGGCACTGTTAAGCGGACGAGTCTTGAGCAGTTTTCGCGCCCACGCAGCGTTGGCCTGATTGCGATTGACCTTGAAGAGGGTGACCGCTTAGTGGGGGCTGCCATTACCACCGGTAATGATCATGCCATGCTGCTCTCGTCTAACGGCAAGGCCATTCGCTTTGAAGAGGGCAATGCCCGCGCCATGGGTCGTACTGCCCGCGGCGTGCGTGGTATGCGCTTAGCGGGTGATGCTGAAGTGATTAGTCTGATTATTCCCAAGAGTCAGCAGATCGACGCCGAAGCGGATGCCGAAGGTGAAACGCAAGACAGCGCCCAAGAGAGCACTGCAGCCGAAACCGCCGATGGTCAAATCTACATTATGACCGCCAGTGAAAATGGCTACGGCAAGCGCACGCGCTTAGAAGAGTTCCCGCTGCGTGGTCGTGGTGGTCAGGGTGTCATCGCCATGCAAACCAGCGAGCGTAACGGTTCGCTCGTGGCGGCCATGCAGGTCTATGACAGCGATGAAATGATGCTAATCACCGACCGCGGCACGCTAGTGCGTACCCGTGTGGAAGAGGTGTCCACCACGTCGCGTAATACCCAAGGTGTCATGCTGATTCGTCTGGGCAAAGAGGAGAAGCTGGTCAAGACGGTGCGCGTGGATGAGCCGGAAGAGAGCGACGAGCTAAGCGGTCTTGAAGGAACTGACGCTGAAGAAAACAGCCTTGAGGACGCTCAGGCGAATAAAAATTCCGATGACGCACAGGAAACGGGGACTGATGACACGTCACTATAATTTCTGCGCAGGGCCAGCGGCCCTGCCAGTGGCCGTGCTGGAGCGCGCCCGGGAAGAGCTGCTGGACTACCAGGGGCGCGGCCTTTCAGTAATGGAAATGAGCCACCGCAGCGATGAATTTATAGCCATTGCCGAGCGCGCCGAAGCCGACTTTCGTCATCTGCTGAGCGTGCCGGATAACTACCGCGTGCTGTTTCTACAGGGCGGGGCCAGCATGCAGTTTGCCATGCTGCCGATGAACCTGCTGGGGCAAGGCGGTAGCGGAAACTTTATTCAGACCGGTATCTGGGGCAAAAAGGCGCTCAATGAGGCCAAGCACCTTGGTTTTGATTGCCATGTAGTTGCCAGTAGTGAGTCCAACGGCCATACGGCAGTGCCTACACCGGACGAGCTGCGGGTGAGCACAGATGCTGCCTATTTGCACTACACCTCTAACGAGACAATTGGTGGCTTGGAATTTGATTATACGCCGCATGTTCAGCGGGCCGATGGTGCTCACGTGCCACTGGTCTGCGATATGTCGTCGAACATCCTCTCTGGGCCCATCGACGTTAGCGAATTTGGCGTTATCTACGCTGGGGCCCAGAAAAATATTGGCCCCGCCGGGTTAACGCTGGTGGTTGTGCGTGACGACCTGCTAGGCAAAGCTCAGGCCAATATACCTTCGCTATTTGATTATCAAATGCTGGCGGACGCTGGTTCGATGGTCAATACGCCCCCCACTTACGCCTGGTATTTAGCCGGTCTGGTCTTCCAGTGGCTGAAAGACGATATCGGCGGATTGGCGGCAATGGACGCTATCAATCAGCGTAAAGCCGATAAACTTTATGCGGCGATTGATGCCAGCGAGTTTTATAGCAATCCAATTGCTAACGCCAACCGTTCGCGCATGAACGTGCCCTTTGTGCTGGCCGATTCGGCGCTGGATAAAGCGTTTTTACAGCAGGCCGATGCGGCAGGGCTGCTTAATCTAAAAGGTCACCGCAGCGTGGGCGGTATGCGTGCCAGCCTTTACAACGCGGTGCCTGAGTCTGCGGTAGATGCCTTAATTGCATTTATGGCCGATTTTGAAAAAACAAGGGGCTAACCACCATGTCCGACACGTCGATCAACCTGGATGAGCTGCGCCAGCGTATCGATCAGCTCGATAGCGATATTCTCAATCTGATCAGTGAGCGCGCCAGTTGCGCCCAGCAGGTGGCCCACGTCAAGTTGGCCGAAGATAAAGATGCGGTGTTTTATCGCCCTGAGCGAGAGGCCCAGGTGCTGCGGCGCATTATGGCGTTGAATAAGGGGCCGCTCGATTCAGAAGAGATGGCGCGCTTGTTCCGTGAAATCATGTCGGCGTGTTTGGCGCTTGAACAGCCGGTTAAAGTTGCCTATTTAGGCCCTGAAGGCACCTTTACGCAGCAGGCGGCGCTTAAACACTTCGGTGAAAGTGCCGTTAGTTTGCCCATGGCAGCCATTGATGAGGTATTTCGTGAAGTAGAGGCGGGCGCCGTGCATTACGGCGTCGTGCCGGTGGAAAACTCCACCGAAGGGGTGGTCAATCATACCCTTGATACCTTTATGGACTCCTCAATCAAAATTTGTGGCGAGGTAGTGCTGCGTATTCACCACCATTTGTTGGTCAGTGAAACGACCCGCCGGGATAAAGTCTCGCGTATTTATTCCCATCCGCAGTCATTTGCCCAGTGCCGTAAATGGTTAGATGCGCATTTTCCGCATGCAGAGCGCGTACCGGTCTCCTCCAATGCGGAAGCGGCCAAGTTAGTCAAAACCGAGTGGCATAGTGCGGCGATTGCAGGTGATATGGCGGCCAAGCTTTATGACCTTGACTATATCGCCGAAAAAATTGAAGACAGCCCGGATAACTCCACGCGGTTTTTGATTATTGGTAACCAGGATGTGCCCATGGCGGGAGAGGATAAAACCTCTATTGTGGTTGCCATGCGCAACCAGCCGGGGACGCTGCATGCGTTGCTGGAGCCTTTCCATCGTCATCAAATTGATTTAACGCGCCTTGAAACGCGTCCTTCGCGTACCGGTGTGTGGAACTACGTCTTTTTTATCGACTTTAAGGGCCATCGTGATGAGCCCAAGGTCGCGGCAGTGCTTGAAGAGGTACAGCTGCGGGCGGCGGAACTACGTGTGCTGGGTTCCTACCCCATAGGCGTGCTGTGACATTAATGGTCGAAGACAGTGTTAAAACATCAGGCTGTCATGAATCGCGTCTATTGATTGTTGGCTTGGGATTAATTGGTGGTTCGCTAGCGGCAGCACTTCGCGTTTCAGGTTTCCAGGGGCAGATTGTTGCCTGTGATCCTGATGATAGTGAGATTGCTCGTGGTATTGAGATGGGGCTTATCGACTCAGGCGGTACCCACCTTGATGAGCAAGTAAATGATGCCACCATGGTGGTGCTAGCGGTGCCGGTGCTCGCCATGGAGAGCGTGATGGCGAGCTTGGCTGAGGTACTGCCTAACGCATCGGCTGACGTTGTGATTACCGATGTGGGTAGTACCAAGGCGACTATTCGTGCCTGTGCTCAACGGGTATTTGGCCAGGTGCCTACCAATATGGTCTTGGGGCATCCTATTGCCGGTTCAGAAAAAAGCGGTGTGGCAGCGGCGAATCCGCGTCTCTATGTAGACCACAAGGTTATTCTGACACCTGAGCCGAACGTAGATCGTGACGATTTGCAGCGCGTGCGCTGCTTATGGGAAGCCTGCGGCGCCGAAGTGCTGGAAATGGACGTAGAACGCCATGACCAGGTGTTGGCGCGTACCAGCCATTTGCCCCACCTGCTGGCTTTTTCACTGGTGGATACGCTGGCCCGTCAGGATGAACGGCTAGATATTTTTCGTTACGCAGCGGGCGGTTTTCGCGATTTTACCCGTATTGCGGGAAGCGACCCGGTGATGTGGCGCGATATTTTTATCGCCAATAAGCAGGCGGTTTTAGCGTCGCTGGATGATTTTGAAGCGGGGCTCTCTCGATTGCGTCATGCGGTAGAAGCCGGTGACAGCGATGCGCTGATTGCCACCTTTGATCGGGCAAGCCACGCCCGGCACTATTTCGACTCTTTATTGAACAAAACCAGTTATCAGGCGGAATATCATATGCAACCACAAGGTAAGGTTACCTACCGTGTGCAGCCGGGCGGTCAAGCCCAGGGGCGTTTACGCGTACCTGGCGACAAATCCATGTCGCACCGCTCCATTATGCTAGGCGCGCTGGCTGAGGGTGTCACTGAAGTAAAAGGCTTTCTGGAAGGTGAAGATAGTCTAGCTACCCTGCAGGCGTTTCGTGAAATGGGGGTGGCGATTGAAGGGCCGCACCAGGGGCGCGTGACGATTCACGGTGTAGGTATGCATGGCTTAAAAGCCCCTGCAGGCCCGCTCTATGTTGGTAACTCGGGCACCGCCATGCGGCTGTTTTCAGGACTGCTGGCAGGCCAAGCGTTTGACAGCGAGCTGACCGGCGATGAGTCACTGACCAAGCGGCCTATGGGGCGTGTGGCTGACCCGCTGCGATTGATGGGCGCCACCATTGATACCGCTGAGGGCGGGCGTCCGCCGTTGAAGATTCGTGGTGGCGCCAAGCTTAAAGGCATCCATTACGATATGCCCATGGCCAGTGCCCAGGTGAAATCTTGCCTGTTGCTGGCGGGGCTGTACGCCGAAGGCGAAACTCGGGTGCGCGAACCTGCACCAACCCGCGACCACACCGAGCGTATGCTCAATGGTTTTGGCTACGCAGTTTCCCGTGAAGGTGATACCTGCTGGCTCAAAGGGGGCGGTAAACTCACCGCAGGCCCCATTGATGTGCCTTCGGATATCTCATCCGCCACCTTCTTCTTGGTGGCAGCAGCGATTACCCCAGGCGCTGATATTACTCTTGAACACGTAGGTATTAACCCCACCCGCATTGGTGTGATTAATATTCTTACTTTGATGGGGGCGAATTTAGCGCTAGAGAATGAGCGCGAAGTGGGCGGCGAGCCGGTGGCCGATATTCGTATTCGCTACGCGCCGTTAAAAGGAATTGATATCCCAGAAGAACAAGTGCCTTTAGCGATTGATGAATTCCCCGCACTGTTTATTGCCGCTGCTAATGCTGAAGGTGTGACTCGTCTTAGAGGCGCTGAAGAGTTACGCGTCAAAGAGTCTGACCGCATTCAGGCCATGGCCGATGGCTTGGCTGTTTTAGGTGTGCAGCACACCGTCGTAGAAGACGGCATTGATATTGTCGGCAATGGCGATGGGCAAAAAGCGAGCTACGGCGGTGGACGTGTCGATAGCCTGGGCGATCACCGTATTGCCATGGCGTTTGCGATTTCATCGCTACGCGCAAGTGCCGAAATTGTGATTGAAGACTGCGCCAATGTGGCGACCTCTTTCCCTGATTTTGTTGAATTAGCCACGCGCATTGGCATGGGCGTTAGCGTGGAGGGCGCGCATGAATGATCGTGTTGCCGCTGCTCCCGTTCTCACCATTGATGGCCCTGGCGGTGCAGGTAAAGGCACCATTAGTGGTTTGGTGGCAGAACGCCTAGGTTGGCATCTTCTCGATAGCGGCGCGCTTTATCGGTTGACGGCTCAAGCGGCGGTTAAGCACAACGTGGCCGTTGACGATGAGTTGGGTCTGGCACGTTTGGCAGAACAGCTGGATGTGGCGTTTCCTGTTGAAGAGGGGCAGCCACGTACGCTGCTTGAAGGTGAAGATGTTGGCCAGGTGATTCGCACCGAACAGGCCGGCGAGCGCGCTTCCCAAGTGGCGGCCCTGCCTGCGGTGCGCCAAGCCCTGCTACAACGCCAGCGCGATTTTTGCCAGGCTCCAGGCTTGGTGGCGGATGGCCGTGACATGGGTACCGTGGTGTTTCCTGACGCGGCGCTGAAGATTTTTTTAACCGCCAGTGCCGATGAACGGGCACGTCGCCGTCATCTACAGTTGCAGGAAGCCGGGGTGAATGCTAGTCTTTCGAGTCTTTTAAAGGAGATTCAGGCACGCGATGCACGCGACACGCAGCGTAGTGTGGCTCCTCTCAAGCCGGCAGATGATGCCATTACGCTTGATACCACGCGCCTGAGCATACCGGAAGTGGTTGATCGACTGACCGAACTGCTCGCCCAAAGAGGGCTGGTAAGCGGCGTGTGATTCTCCCTTGCGGCGTTTTTGGATAGGTGTCACGACGTGGCAGGGCACTAAACTCACATCGGTGAGCCCGGTCAGGTCTAACCAGCGTTAACACCTCCAAAGGCTGAGTGACATTAGGCCCGCACTTGCTGGTGGTGCGGAGAAGGCATTTATGCCTCAACAACGTAATTACGTAGGAACACCATGAGCGAAAGCTTTGCTGAGCTGTTTGAACAGTCTCTTAACGACATCAACATGGAGCCAGGCGCTATTGTCGCGGCCCAGGTTGTCGACATTGACGGTGACTGGGTTACTGTCAACGCTGGTCTGAAATCTGAAGGTCAGATCCCTGCGTCACAATTCCGCGATGAACACGGTAATCTGAACATCGCTATCGGTGACGACGTGCACGTTGCACTTGAAGCCGTAGAAGATGGTTTCGGTGAAACGCGTCTGTCTCGTGAAAAAGCCAAGCGTGCAGAAGCTTGGAAGATTCTTGAAGCAGCCTTCGAGAAAGACGAAATCATTAAGGGCGTTATTAACGGTAAGGTTAAAGGCGGCTTCACTGTTGAAGTTGACTCTATCCGTGCCTTCTTGCCGGGCTCGTTGGTTGACGTTCGTCCAGTTCGCGATACTGCGCACCTGGAAAACAAAGAGCTGGACTTTAAAGTCATCAAGCTCGATCCGAAGCGCAACAACGTTGTGGTATCACGTCGTGCGGTTCTGGAAGCAGAGAACAGTGCCGAGCGCGAAGCGCTGCTGGCAACTCTGCAAGAAGGTCAGCAGATCAAGGGTATCGTTAAGAACCTGACAGACTACGGCGCTTTCGTAGACCTGGGTGGTGTTGACGGCCTGCTGCACATTACAGACATGGCGTGGAAGCGTATTAAGCATCCGTCCGAGATCGTTGCCGTTGGCGATGAGATCAACGTCAAGGTTCTTAAGTTTGACCGTGAGCGTAACCGCGTTTCACTGGGTCTGAAGCAGTTGGGCGAAGATCCGTGGGTCAACATTAAAGAGCGTTATCCGGAAGGCATGAAAGTGCACGCGGTCGTCACTAACCTGACTGACTACGGCTGCTTTGCCGAGCTGGAAGAGGGTGTTGAAGGCCTGGTTCACGTTTCTGAAATGGACTGGACTAACAAAAACATCCATCCGTCTAAAGTCGTTCAAGTGGGCGATGATGTTGACGTCATGGTGTTGGATATCGACGAAGAGCGTCGTCGTATTTCTCTGGGTATCAAGCAGTGCACTGCTAACCCGTGGGAAACCTTCAACACTGAC
Source organism: Halomonas sp. FeN2 (assembly GCF_020595105.1). Taxonomy (NCBI): domain Bacteria; kingdom Pseudomonadati; phylum Pseudomonadota; class Gammaproteobacteria; order Oceanospirillales; family Halomonadaceae; genus Halomonas; species Halomonas sp. FeN2. The sequence continues at coordinate 319,487 of NZ_CP074200.1, read as the reverse complement.
TACAACAAGGGTGACCGTGTTTCCGGTACCATCAAGTCAATTACTGACTTCGGTATCTTTATCGGCCTAGAAGGCGGTATCGACGGTCTGGTTCACTTGTCTGATATTTCTTGGACTGATACTGGCGAAGAAGCCGTACGCAGCTTTAAGAAAGGCGATGAAGCTGAAGCCGTTATCCTGTCTATTGATCCTGAGCGTGAGCGCATCTCGCTGGGCATCAAGCAGATGGATTCTGACCCCGTTGCTGAGTACCTCTCAGTCAACGATAAGGGCAGCATCGTAACGGGTCGCGTCATTGAAGTTGATGCTAAAGAAGCTCAAGTTGAATTGGCGACTGACGTTATTGCTGTGCTGAAGGCCTCTGAAATCAGTGCTGACCGCGTAGAAGACGCGCGCAATGTGCTGAATGAAGGCGACAGTGTAGAAGCTCGTATCGTAAGTGTTGATCGTAAGAGCCGTCAGATTAACCTGTCGGTAAAAGCGAAAGACCAAGACGATACGCGTCAGAACTTGAAGAAGATGCGTGAGCAAGAGCCGGAAACAGCGGGTGGCCCGACCACCATCGGTGACTTGATCAAGCAGCAGATGGGCCAAGACTAATTATCGATTAGTTGCTGGTTCGTAAAAAGCGCCGCCCTTATGGGCGGCGCTTTTGTTTGTAGTGGTTGAGCGATTGTAATTACTCAGCAGGAGGGTTTGCATAGTCGTCAGGGGTTATTAGATTTAAACTTTTTAAGCAGCAATTGAGTTTTAAAAAACGATTAGTAATTGAGTGAAAATCAACTAGACTGTTGTCAGTTACTCTTTTTACAGGAATAATGTCCCTGCATTCTGAACTAGTGGGTGCCAAGGTTGTCAATCAGCACCTAAGTTAGATCCCATTCAATTGAGCCCCATTCAGTTGGATACGCTATTAAAGGAACCCCGATGTCATTACTTAACGAATATATCCAAAAAGAACAGCAGCTAAAGCAGCTTCAAGAAGACTTGCAGCGCTTAGAAGGCGATCAGCGCCTCAAAAGTGAGTTGGAATTTAAGGCCAAACTTGAAGCGCTAATGACTGAGTTTGGCAAGCGTCCGGGCGATGTTATTGCCTTATTAGATCCTGCTGCTGACCAGCGTGGTACTAAAACCACGGCGAGTGGCAATGCCCGTCGTAAGCGCCGCCTGAAGATTTACAAGAACCCCAAAACAGGGGAAGTAATCGAAACTCGCGGTGGCAACCATAAAGGCCTGCGTAGCTGGAAAGACCAGTACGGTGATGAAACCGTCGAGTCCTGGTTGGAACGCATGGAAGACTAAGCTATCTAACAACCGGCATTTCTGTACAGAAATGCCGGTTTTTTATTATCATATGTTCTCAGCTATACCTCAGTGTCGTTATACCGCTAATAATCTATTAATGGGATGCGGAGTTCTAAATGGTTCGCTTTCCATAGTACCTGCGGAGGATGGCCGCTAACGTGGCAAGAATCCTTCCTATGAAGCAGATACATGATGGTATGCGTCAAGGCTTCATAAAGATCAGCTAAACTGTCAAAGCTTGTACTCGCGTAGTAATGGGTAGGAATATCGACACGACGGTAGCGAACAGGTAACGCAATGTCTTTGGCATTGTCCGTATCCGCTAGGTATAGACCAATGTCGGTTCGGTTAGAGTGAAAAAAATCACTATTAAGTGCATTAACCCTATTTGCGAGTATGTCGGGCAGCGCGATGATGGTCGTTGATAGCCGCAGCCGCCCCTGTAAGCACGCTAGTTGAACATTGTGATGGCTGGCGTCCCCTAGCCCCTTAATATGTTCAGGAGCTTTGTATAGGCGCATCAGGAGCATTTGGCGATCAGCGGTTTTTTCGATGCGGGTGTTAAAGCCATGCTGTAGCATCGGAGGCTGAAAAGCGGTTTTCAGCGTTAGCCGGAAATTGCGCGGGCTGAACTGATAGCGCCGTTGGAATGCCCGTGAAAAAGATGAGTGGTTATAGTACCCGCAGCGTTTCGCAATTTGCGCTATATTGAGAGGAGTAAGCGCAAGCAACACCGCCGCGCGCTCGAGCCGCCTTTTTTCACGATAGGCGCTAGGTGAAATGTGGAAGCTTTGGCGAAATTGGCGCCGAACTTGAGAAGACGAATACCCTATGTGATTAGCAAGGTCTTCGATACCGAGTGGCTTATCGAGTGTATCCTGCAGCCAGATCTCAGCTCGTGTCATCGCGTTGAACATTATCTGGCCTCTCATGCGTGAATCGTACAGGTCGTGCTTATCTCGCCTGTAGTGCACTCTCCCAGTGCGTTAGTGTTGGTAACCTAGCTGAAGAGAAAAATTTCAGCCTACGGATGAGAGTTGAATCTCTATTCAGGCTACTTGTAGGTAATGTTGATGCGAAGCATCGATTTAATGAGTTGTCGCTGACTGTGCCGTGTTTGATAAATGTGCTTGTTACCCTCATATACTTGTTAATGATGCCTTTATGCTGGCAACTGGGTAGCAAAGGCAAGTTTGCTCGTTATCTTTACGCGTTTGTGCACAGTTTTTGCCAAAAAAAGCTATGTTGGCAATCATTTCGACCATTTCAAGCAAGGTGTAAATGAAACATCGATGAAATATCAAAAGGTTCAAAAGCCGATAGATGAGCGTGAGAAGCTGCGTAAGTTTCGTGAGTTAGACGATGCCTTTGCGCAGGCTTTACGCCAATTAGATGATCCAGAAAGTGATTTTGATATACCGACAGGTCCGCCGGTACGTTCGCTTGCGGCATTGGAACAGGAAGATGTAGAGACCCAGCAGAAGGAGCAACAACAAGAGCAGGAGCGTATTTTTAAACAGCGCTTTGAAGCTTTGCTGCGCGAGTATGGTGTGGGGCATGACGATCTGGCCGAGCTGATCGAAGTATTGCTTGGCTATGGGGTATGGCAGCAGGATGTAGTGCCTGTAGCTAGCGCCTCTAAAACATCGTAGAAGACTCTGCAGGCGCTCTTACGCTAACGGTAACGATAAACCCTCAAACTGGGTAGAAATACATCCTGCTCTAGTTTCTCATCGCGTCTCCTTGCCCGTGTGCGGGTAGTGGGAGGCTGTGGCGTCGGCAAGTTAATGTGGGGCAGTCGCTGGTTATTGTCAGGCACAAAAATAGGCATAGCGGCATTCAGCGCCCGCCGCGTATGTCCATCGTCGAGGGGTTCGGTAAAAAACAGGTTTGCCCGCATCAGCGGGGCCTGAGTTTGTACCTGGGCAAGCACTTCGCCGCTTGGGATACCGGATAGCTTGCGTAGCTGAATACGAATATGCGGCGCATCAGTATCAAGCTGCAAAAGCTTATGTTCAGCTTCTTGCACTGACAGGCGTTTAATCGAGCGGCCGCTACTGTACCAAGCAAATCTAACGCGTGAGACAGGCGCTTGTGCGATAGGTAGCTGTCGCCAGCTCTGTTTAAGATGTAAACGGGCAAGCCCATTACGGCGTAACACTTCATCAACGTGAGGGTGGCGTTGTGGCAAGCGGCTTTTTGCATCGCTAAGTGCTTGTGGGAATGCCTGTTTAATATGCTGTAGTAGGTCACTAAAATTGGCTTTGGCTTGATTGACAGCGCCTATCGCCGTTAACAGCTCATCATTCGCGGCCACTACGGCAATATAGTTGCGCGTCTCACGACCATCTTGATCCTGCTCATGCCACATATCGAACAGGGCTTTACGCAACCAGTCAGGATACGGCGTTGTTTGATGGAAGACCCACGTTGCCGGTAGCTGCTGTTCGTATAGTGAAGCGGCGGTTTCAATTGTTGCGAGTAACTGATCAAACTGCTGCTCCAATTGAAGCAGCAGATGATAGGCCGAAGGCGATGAGGGGTTAGCGTTTATCTCGGCCATAGTTAGTATTAGTGCTCGTTAGGTCAGTTTTCGTAAAAACTAGGTCAGTGGTGCATCTTTGTCGGCTTGCGCCAGTAAGGTTTCTATATCGGCTTCATCCATAGCGGATTCACCCGATATGCGATGTGACTCATCGGCCCAGGCACCCAAATCTAATAGTTGGCAACGCTTACTGCAGAAAGGGCGGTAAGTGCTTTCTGGTAACCAGGGCACGCTCTTGGCGCACTGCGGGCAATTAACTTCTAGCGGGGAATCGTTTGCAGGGCGAGCCATAAAAAACTCCAGTTGCATTAACAAGCGCGGTATTTCAGTAGCTAAGCTGTTGACGGTAGCGTTCATCCAGCCGTGCCACTTGTTCCTTCATACTGGCGTGGTCACCGCTGTTATCGATCACGTCATCTGCTTTGGCTAGCCGTTGTTCGCGGGAAAGTTGGGCGGCGAGAATAGCACGCACCTGGCTTTCACTCACCCCATCACGCTGTAGGGTTCTCGATAATTGTAGCGCTTGGGGCACATCGACAACCACTGTGCGGTTCACGAGCGCATCTTGACCCGTCTCAAACAGTAGCGGTGACACAAGCAGCACGTAAGGCGCTCCCTGAGCTTTGAACCGCTCTAAATGCTGCACTAGCCGCTCCCTTATTTTGGGGTGTGTGATAGATTCTAGCCACTGGCGTTGTTCTGGATCATTAAAAACAATCTCGCGTAGGGCGGCGCGGTTAAGCGTGCCATCCTGGTGCATGACCTGATCACCGAAGCGACTTTGAATGGCTAGCAGTGCCGGCTCCTTAGGTAAGACTATTTCCCTGGCAACATCATCGGCATCGACCCAGGCGGCGCCGAGTGCTTCAAAAGCGCGAGCGACGGTCGATTTACCTGACCCGATGCCACCCGTTAATCCGATAATCATCTGCTGCCTCATATAGCTAAAGTTTATAGGGCCACGTTTCGCATGGCTCAATTTTACATAAGCAGGTTGAGATACATTGCCATTATTTCATCACCGACTAGCAACCCCACCCAGCCAGCGAGAGCGAGAAAAGGGCCAAAGGGTAGCGGTGTGCCACGAAGGCGAGGCGAGTAGGCCTGGACAACTAGCCCAACAATGGCCCCAAGCCCTGCGGAAAGTATCAAAATCAGCGGTAAAAAACTCCACCCCAGCCAGGCGCCTAGCGCTGCTAGAAGCTTAAAGTCACCATAGCCCATCCCCTCTTTGCCTGTGACCAGTTTGAATAGCCAATAGAAGCTCCACAGAGAAAGGTAGCCTACCATGGCGCCGATAACGGCACTCGGCAGCATAAGTGGCTGGAAGAGGAGCTGAAAGAGTAACCCTGCCCACAGCAAGGGTAGGGTGATGACGTCGGGTAGTAGCTGGGTGCGAAAGTCGATCACGGCGAGCACTAACAGCATTAGGCAGGCACCGTAAACGAAGATTGACTCTACCGTAAGACCGTGGAGCGCTAGCACTGCTATGGCCAGCAAGCCACCGGCTATTTCTACCAGTGGGTATTGAATGCTAATAGGCGTTTGGCACACAGCACAGCGTCCACGGCGCTTTATCCAGCCGATCAGCGGAAGGTTGTCGTGCCATGCAATAGGGGCTTCACAGCGTGGGCACATGGAGCCGGGTGTGGCTAAGTTAAAGCGCGGTGAGTGCTCGGCGCTAAGCTCAAGTGCTTCGCGGGCTTCATTACGCCAGCCACGCATCAGCATCACCGGCAGACGCGTAATCACCACATTGAGAAAACTGCCCAGGCATAGTCCCATCAATAAAACGATTAACCACAGAGTAAACGGAGGGTGATGCATGGAGCTCCTTAGGCTTCTTGAAATTAGCGTTGTTTAAGCATTTGACGATTAGAGGGCAGAGCCCAAGTCGAAGATGGGTAAGTACATAGAGACAACCACACCGCCGACGAGCACGCCAAGTACGACAATAATAACCGGCTCCATCAGCGAGGTGAGGGCATCGACCTTATTGTCGACTTCTTCTTCGTAGTAATCGGCGACGCGATTGAGCATGGCATCCAGCGACCCCGCCTCTTCACCGATACTGACCATTTGAATCGCCAAGGGGGGGAAACGGTTGGTCATTCGCATGGCGAAGTGTAGCTGTTGCCCGGTGGCTACGTCCTGGCGCGTTTGTACCACCGCCCGTTCGTACACTTTATTGCCGGTGGCACCCGCGGCGGTATCTAGGCCTTCAACGAGCGGTACGCCGGAGGCAAAGGTAGTCGCTAAGGTACGCGAAAAGCGGGCGATGGCGGATTTATGCATAATATCGCCAATGACCGGTAACCGAAGCAGCAAAGCGTGCATGCGGTAGGCGACATTAGGCGAGCGCTGAATGCTTATTCTGAGTAGTAGGACGGCAGCAATCACCACGCCGAGCGCCGCTAGCCAATACCGCTGGGCAAGCTCGGATAAATTCACGGTCAACTGGGTCAGTGCGGGAAGCTCTGCACCAAAGCTCTGGAACATGCTTTCAAATTCAGGCACCACTTTAATCAACAGCAACATGGTCACCGCAATGCCAATCGTCATGACGGCGGTGGGGTACCAGAGTGCTTTCTTAACCCGCGCCTTTAGCGACTCAACCTTCTCTTTGTAAGTCGCAATACGATCGAGCATTTGATCCAGCGCACCTGACTGCTCGCCAGCGCTGACCAGGTTAACAAACAGCCGATCAAAGTGTTTGGGGTGACGGCTCAATGCATCAGAGAAGCTGGAGCCCGACGATACATCACTCATCAGATGTTGAATCAAGGCAACCATGGCAGGCTTTTTGAGGCTCTCGGCCACCACCTGAAGTGCCTGTAGCAAGGGAATACCGGCGCGAATCATGGTGGCCATTTGGCGTGCAAAGACCATGATGTCGTTGGGATTAATTCGGCCGCTGCCGCCTAGGTTGCCTTTTTTACTAATCCGGCCGATAACGATGTTTTGCTTGGTCAGCTCAGCGGCTACTTCTGCTTTACTGCGGCCAATCATTTCTCCGCTTAGCGTTCTATCCTGGGGGCCTTTACCGCTCCATTTCCAGCGCGCTAGCTTGATGGCGGGCGTTTGGCGTCGACGTGCCGTTTTAGCCATGCCTTACTCCTTGCTCACACGGTTAATCTCTTCCAGGCTGGTAATGCCCTGCATGACTTTCAGTAATCCACTGCGGTGAAGGCTTGGATAGCCCTCCTTGCGCACCTGTTGATCAATATCTAAGGCGTTGGCATCACGCATAATCAGTTGACGCATCGCTTCGGTAATCGGCACTACCTCATAAATGCCAATTCGACCTTTATACCCGTGGGTACAGTGCTTGCAACCTACCGGTTTGTAGATAGTTGCCTGATGGATTTCTTCGCTGCTAAAGCCTTCTTTGCGCAGCGCCTCGTGGGGAATATCAATGGGCTCTTTGCAGTGTGTGCATAGTTTGCGAGCCAGGCGCTGAGCAATAATCAAACTAACGGCGCTGGCGATGTTAAACGACGAGACGCCCATATTCGCTAGGCGAGTCAGTGTTTCAGCCGCCGAGTTGGTATGCACCGTGGAGAGTACCAAGTGGCCTGTTTGGGCAGCTTTAACGGCAATTTCGGCGGTTTCCAGGTCACGAATCTCGCCTACCATGACGACGTCCGGGTCTTGGCGTAGAAACGCCCTTAGCGCACTGGCAAAATCGAGGCCGATCTTAGGTAATACGTTCACCTGATTGATACCCGCAACTTTGATCTCAACCGGGTCTTCGGCGGTGCAGATATTACGTTCCACTTTATTAAGAATATTAATGCCGGTATACAGCGAAACGGTTTTACCACTGCCGGTAGGGCCGGTGACCAGAATCATACCTTGGGGTTGTTTTAATGCGTGCTCATAATGGCCCCGTTGGTCGTCGGTAAAGCCCAGTTGCTCAATACCTAGCTGCACTGCGGTAGGGTCTAATATCCGCAGCACCAACTTTTCCCCATAGACGGTAGGCAATGAGTTAACCCGGAAATCGAGGGAGCGTGTGCGGGAAAGCTTGAGCTTGATCGAGCCATCTTGGGGTAAGCGACGTTCCGAGATATCCAGGCGGGCCATGATTTTCAGTCGTGCCGCGATACGGTTGCGCATGGCAAAGGGCGGTCGTGCCACTTCTATGAGCATTCCATCAACGCGAAAGCGTACCCGGTAAAGCGTTTCGTAGGGCTCAAAATGGATATCAGAGGCGCCTCTGCGAATCGCGTCTAACAGAATTTTATTCACAAACTTAACAATGGGCGCGTCTTCACTATTTTGAGAAGATTCTTCCAGCGGAACTTCGTTACCATCGTTATTTTGCACTACGCTCAGCGAATTAACCGCATCATCCAGCTCATCCAACTGATCAAGCATGCCACGCTCGTTTTGCGCAAGGTAACTGTTGAGCGCGACCGTGATTTGATCAACGGGAGCGAGGATGCCTTCAACGCTAAGGCCGGTCGCAAACTGCAATTCATCTAGTTGCGTCAAAGTGGCGGGGTAAGGCACTGCGACAGTCAGGCGATGGCCGTGACGCGCTAATGGCAGAACGTTAAGGCTCTGCAGTACTTTGATGGGATAGTCCGAAGCGGGGGGTAGTGACGAGAGCCGCACTGCCTCCAGGTTTATGACTGGAAGCCCATACTCCCAGCCAGCTGCCAGTGTGGCTTTGTTAGGTTCGACCAGGCCGCTTTCTATTACATGCTGAAGTAACGATATTTCCAAGTCCGACGCGGTGCTTTCCGCCGTGGCGGCTTGAGCGTCTGTCAGCAAGCCGTGCTTAACCAAGCGCTGGGCGATACCGCGCAAGCCACCACGCGCAGCGGCGTGGCTTAAAGTCGACTCGAAGGGGGGCTGGTTCATCAAAAAACCTGTTTTAAATCAGTGTAGGCGTGTTACTTGTACCATAAACTAGCGTTTATAGGCATTAAATGGCTAATGCTGTTAAGTCACTAAAGTAGCATGCAACTGAGCCGATAGCTTTAATACAGCGTATTGTAAAAAAAGGCTGCGTAAGCTAGTGTAACCACTATTATTTCTAATTCTTTTTAAGGATTTCAGATCCTTAAAAAGGCTGACCCTACCCCCACCGGAGATGCCTTCATGCAGAATGCTGCACAACCTAATGCACCGAGCACCAAGCAAGGCGGTTTCACGTTGATTGAGCTGATGATCGTCGTGGCGATTATTGGTGTGTTGGCTTCTATTGCCATACCCCAATATCAGAATTACGTGGGCCGTGCGCAAGCTGCAGAGGCTTTTACTGCTACAGCAGGTTTGAGAGCTGATATCGGTTTATATTTTTCTGAGAATGGAAACTTCGTAGGCTATCAAACTGTAAATGGAACCCCTTCTTACATCTCCAATACAGCAGGTCAAATTGGTGGTCAGTACATCAGTAATGTGACCCTCAATGGACAAGCGAGCGGTGGGTTCACAGTTACATTTGATAATGGTGTTCATAGCGGTTCTTCAATGATAATTCAGCCACTAATTAGCAGTGGGACTACTAATGACGCAGTAGCAACTGCTTCCACAAACGGTGGGCAAATTACTGGATGGCGTTGTAGTAGTAGCAGTACTCCTCCCATCGACAATACTTATCTTCCTTCAGCTTGCCGTCCTTAACTCTTTACTTATTTTTCAAAAGGGCCTTCGGGCCCTTTTTTGATTTCCATAATCCCTACTCATTTGATCGCTACACTGTAAGCTCTGACCTTAAGCGAGGAGCTTACAGTGAAGCCCATCAAACTGATTGCTATGAGTGCGCTTGGCGCGCTGCTACTCAATAGCACTGCCTTTGCCCAGCCTGATCATGCGCCGGCCCACGGTGCCCGTGATAAGGGCCAGCACCAGCAGCATGAATCTAACCGCCCTAGTTACTCCCGTGATGAGCGGGTTGATTTACCACGCATTAATGAACGTGAGCTACGCCAACTGTTGCGTCGGCATGACGCACCGCGAGCCGAATCGTTGCCGCCAGGTATTCAGCGTAACCTTGAGCGTGGCAAACCCTTACCCCCGGGTATCGCCAAGCGTTTTGACGGCCAGTTAGCATCTCAATTGCCGCATTACCCAGGCTATGAGTGGGAGCGTGTTGGTGCCGATGTGGTGCTAATTGAAGCCGCCACGCGCATCGTGGTGGATGTGCTGGTGGACGTATTACGCTAGCTGTTGCAAGCGAAAGTCGGTTTGACTCGAAAATTACATCTCGGCGGCTTATGGTAGAGGCTCACAGCCTCATCGCGTTCAAAAGGGAGATTCAATGAGCGACCACACGCTAGCCGCACGTCTTGAAATTACTATCGCTATTGCCGAAGAAGCCGGGCAGATGATCATTAAGGCGCGGGAGCAGCAGGACTTTGCCCAGCGCTTAAAAAAAGACAATGAGCTGGTCACCGATGTAGATGTGGCCGTTGACAAGCTTATTAGTCAGCGCCTGGAGGAGCACTTTCCAGGTGAAGCGCGGCTGAGTGAAGAGCTCGCCCCAGAAAGCGCTTTGCATGAAGCGGCGCCAAAGCTGTGGGTGGTGGATCCGATTGATGGCACGGTGAATTTTGCCCAGGGACTGCGCCACGTAGCGGTTTCCATCGGCTGGATGGAAAAGGGCGTCGCCAAAGTGGGCGTTGTGCATGCACCGTTTTTAGGCGAGACCTTTAGCGCTGCCGAAGGTGCTGGTGCTTTTTGTAACGGCAAACCCATACAGCCTAGTAGTGCAGACTCACTGGCTCACACCTTGGTGGGGACAGGTTTTCCCTATCGTAAAGAGGAGCGTAAGCAACTTTTGAAGCGCTTGGAAGCTGTGCTGTTTGAGTGCCAAGACGTACGTCGTAATGGCGCAGCAGCGCTCGATTTATGCGATGTAGCCTGCGGTCGCCTGGATGCGTACTACGAAAGTGTTTCGCCCTGGGATTTTGTTGCAGGCTGGGTTATTGCTCGGGAAGCTGGCGCGCGAGTAGGGCACTTATACCCTGTGCCCCCAGCGGTACCAGAAGACCTTTATCCAGACCATTTAATCGTAACGGCCCCGGGTGTATATGACGCCATGGCCTATCTGTTGCTCGAGGCTGATCAACGCAAGCCATAAAGGCTGATGAGATTTATAGCGGTGTGTGACAAATACTTGAAAAGAAAGCGCTATAAGGGCTTTTCATTTATCCAAGAAACCGCTAGTATACGCACCGTCTTGAGGCAAAGATGTAGCGGCCAATAAAGACAGCGGAGCGTGGCGCAGCTTGGTAGCGCGTTGCAATGGGGTTGCAAAGGTCGCAGGTTCGAATCCTGTCGCTCCGACCAAGAATATATAAAACGGTCACTTAGCTAATTGCTACAGTGGCCGTTTTTGTTTGTGAGAGTTTCAGGAGGCCTCTGGTAAGCTGCGCTCATCGCGTTAATCAGAACTACTCTAGACGGATCCCGTCTTGATGCCTCCAACGATATCGTTCAGTTGACGCTGCTTAAATCGCATCTCGCCAAAACTGCACCGACGTTTCTGACACTATGCCCTGCTGAGTACCAATATCTATGACGGCTTGCTGAAAAGCCCGAGCAAGCTCTGGCGCATGGCACAACGCTAACGAACGGATCATACGCGTAATGCGCAGATGATTATGGCCACCCGCTTTCAACCAAATGTGCGTTTGGATCGAGAGGTCGGGCTGTGCTGTGATGGTGTGGTCTTCGCGTTCCAGTCCAAAAAAGTCCAGCATCACGTCCAGCGAGCGCTGCTGGTGTTGGCGTAATAACGCATCTTTCGCAAACACCGCTTGCACATCGAGTGTGAGCAGAGGAGCAAAGGCGTTAAAGCGGCCCATTTCAGGAATAGGAAACAGCCACTGAATATAGTCGTGGGTGTGTTCCAGCCAGAAAGAGGGGAGTTCCCAGATGTCTTCGAGTCGACGACCTTTATGATCGTGGCCTTCCCCGCGGTAAAATGCGATTAAACGCTCATCATTGCCCATTATGCTCCCCGCACTAACGGTTCATCGAGTCCATGTAGCACCATTTCGCGTGCGTGGCGTTCGGTGTCTGGGTCAATTTGGGCATCAATTTGTTCTAATGCACGGACATAAGCTGTGGGTAATCCGTGTTCTCGTGCGCCTGCTAACACATGGTGCTTGTACCATGTATAGGGCTGCATGCCAGTAGCGGTGAGCTTGCCAACATACGCCTGTACTTCAAGCTGCCCGTCACCAACCAGGTCGGTCACCGTCAGCCAGGTTTCATCGTAAGCAGCGTTGAGCCCTTCATAACGATCCAGCGTCACCTTATGGTGCGAAGCCACTTCCCAGACGACGCCGTAGACAGCCGACTGCTCAGATGCCGTTACAATATCGCATTTGCCAGAGCCGTCACCGCCTTGCTGATGAAAGGCTAGGCGATACGCGGGCAGAAGGGCGGTGGTCACAAAGCGCGCTGGGATCCTTGCAGCTAAGCGCTGGGTAGACATATTCGAGCCATAAGCAAAACAGAGCACCGTTATCTCCTTTTCAATATGTTGGCTTCCATGAACAAGACTTTAATAGGTTTCTTGCGCGACCAGTGTGCTTTGGTAATGCGCGAGTACCTGCTCTGCATTCGCTTTTAGCGTTTCTCGCCACGCCGCAGGAGCCCGTACGTTGATATTGGCGCCCATGGCCATCAGCCACCACAGCGTTTGTTGGTCATCGGGCACCTCGGCTTCTAGTTGTTGCCAGTTGCTGTCGGACAGTGGTGTCAGCCGCTGAGTTTCAGACAGTGGGGTCTCACTGAGTAGCCACGCAACTTGTGGCGCTACATGGGCGACAAGTGTGACGGGGGCTTGGCCTTGCAAATAGCCGAACGCTCCACCCGCTATGTAATTGTCTAAGTCAAATCCTTGCAAAGGTCGCCAGGTCGCTTTACTTAGAGCGGCTGTTTCAATGCGGTGCATGGCGAACTGACGAATATCGTCATAGTCGTCCACTGTCGCAAGTAAATAGGTCACGCTGTGTCGGCTGACTAGCCCTTGAGGATGAAGGGTGAAGTGCTTTTTCGTTTTGGACGTGCGTGACAAGTACACGACATCCACCGGTTTTTGCTCTAGCAGGGCTTGAGAGACGATTTGCCACGTCATTTCATTAAGTGACGCGGGGATAAGCGCTTTGCCATTGGGGATGGCACGAACTTTCCGAGCCCATTGGCTCAAGCCGTTGGAATTCATCTCATCCAGCAACCGCCTCGCATCCGTAAAGTGCGGCGATAATTGCCCAACGACCACAGGGGGCAGTAATCCTTTTAAATACTCTTCGGCAAGTACCAGCGTCAGCGCGCTCGGCACATCCAGTGCGGGCAGCTGACACTGAAAGTCGCGATCGAAATACCACTGATAGGGCTTCTGACTATCATCACACCCGATGGGAAACTGCGTCGAGAGTTTTTGGCTCAAATCCCGCTGTAACGACCTAGTATCAATATTAAACCCGCGTTCAGCGAGTTTTTCTTTCAAGATAGGAGTCGACATTTTCTTAGGATAACGGGGAATGAGTTGCAGAAGCGTCAAGTAGCGAAAAAGTGTATCGCGCGTATCAGACATAGTGACGCTAATCCTGGCTATAGGAATGAAAGCAGTAAGTTTATCGTGCCTCACAAAACTTAGCGACTCTCTCGGGCAGCGCATCGGGTTCCCGAGCAATCAAATGAGCTCGGCGTCGCCAAAGTCCAGTCATGCGCTGGTTTGGGGTGGCGTGGGGGAGGTGCCCCCATAGTGCGGCAGGGTGAATGTCGAGAGGCATTTCAATTGACGTGTTTGGGTGTCCTTCAAGCCATCGATACACCTCCAAAGCGCCGCGGCCAACGCATACGGGAAATAGCAGTGCATTCAAAGGCAGGGGTAAGCCGAGAGCCAACAGCAGGGCGTTGACTTCATGGTCACACGCAAGGTGCCAACGATGCCGGTTAGCTACTAGAGGAGCGGTTAAATGGCCTGCCACGCAATGCCAAATTAGGTGGGCATGTAAAAAGCGCCGAGATTCATCGGAGAGAGTGGCGCTATAACAGGGACAAAAATAGAGATGCCGGCCATCCGTACTCGCCGTGGCTATTTGCTCCTGCAAAACAGGGGTTAAAATTAAAAATTCGCTGAGCAACTCCATAACAGGCAGTGTTTCTGCCCAATAGGCGCGATCCGCCTGCCACTTCGCCAACTCTTGCTGTGCATCCGCCGTTGCTGAAGATGAACGTACCAACGTATCCATAGCATGCCTTTCCTCAAGGGTGAGGTGTCATAAGCTACGTTAGAGGTGCGACAACGTAGGTCGCATAAATACGAGGTATACCTATGACTGCTCTGTTAACCAAACGTTAATGAAGTAATGTGCTTCCGGTGATGGGGGCGCGTTACGTACCCCGCGTGCCTCGCTTAGCTTCCAACGCTGGCCTTGGGGCGTGATGGCAACGGTTACTGGCTCAGGTTGCTGTAGGTGATAGATAGCGACTTGTCCGTTGGCGACGGCGCTGCTGTAACTGCCTACGCAGTGCCGCATGCGCTCTCCCTCCAAGAGTAAATCCTGCCAAGAGGTAATGGCGGCGATTGACGTTGTATTAGGCAAGGGCGGCGTAGGGTAGGGGCCATGGTGTTGGTGCAGTTCAGTGGCGCTACTTTGAAGATTGTCCGCGGTTGCGTGGGCATTAAAAACATTCACTAACTGGTCATGCAGGGCCTGAAAGGCCGCCAATGAGGAAACGGGGTAAAGGGCTTCAGTCCTTGTAGCTAACATGCGTTGGGTATCCACCAGCATCGCTTTAAGCCAAGCACTACCACGGTAATGGGGAGCAGGGCGTAGCGCCTCGTTAATAAGCGTAAGCAATCCCGGCCAACGCGCGCCCTCATAATTGGCTAAAAAGATAAGGTGCCTGGCGTGAACATAAGGTTGATGACGCAAAAACTCGCTGTTATCGGGATTATTTAACGCCCTTTTAAGCGGAAAGAGTTCGCGCCGAATCACCGGGCCAAGCTGGCAGCGACGCAGCAGCTTGGCACTTGATCGCGTTGCGGGTAAACCTGCAACTGCACATAGCGTTGATTGCTTGTGGTGAAGTAATGCCGCGAAGGTGTCCGCTGACCACCTTTCTTGTGCCCCCTTTTCTACCAGCAGTATTAGCAGTAGTGGCGATGACACTGCCATGTCGAGGGCAGCGTCTAGCCGGCCCGTAACCTGTGCTATTTCCACGCCTAAAAAAGGCACCGCATTAATAACCTCAATTAGTGCGTCGGGCATACCCTGCGTTAGTACCTCACCATGGGTAGCCATAAGCACCTCCCAGCTAATGCCCGGGGGCTCCAAAAACGTACCCGTCGCTAAGTGTGCGCCCTCTGCCTCACTGATCCAAGAAAATGGTGCGTCCGTCTGCCAGGGGAGAAGCCGCACAACCATTTGATAGCCGACGACAGAGGATAAATCGAGCGAGACGCTGTTATCTGCAGGTGAAGGCTCACTGGCCCAAATGTGTCGGGCAAAGCGGGCTATCCAGGTAGCGAAGTTTGCTGTAAGTGATTTGGTTTGCAAAGGGGGCATTAGTTAGCGTCATCCAGGTGTGGGCTAGGCGACCAAATAATAGTGGGTTTGTACGACATTAAATGTCGCATGGCGCGGTTAGGCTAGTGATTGAGAACGATGCTTGGCAGTAGCCGCTGCAGTAAGGAGCCCCTATGAAACCTGCTATAAACCCAAACAAAATCGTTGTGTTTACCGGTGCCGGTATTAGTGTCAGTAGTGGCCTAGAGGCGTTTCGTGACAGCGATTTAAGGTCGGTTGGGCAGCACGAGCAATTGGCTTCACCCCATGCCTGGAATAGACGTCGGAAAGAAGTGATAGAGTATTACAACTGGCGCCGAGAGTGTGCTGGCAACGTACAACCTACCCCGGCTCATCTTGCTATCGCACGGCTTGAGCAAAAGTACGAAGTTGTCGTAATTACCCAAAACGTTGATGACTTACATGAGCGAGCAGGTTCTCGTAATGTCATTCATTTGCACGGTGAGCTTAGAAAGGTGAGATGTTGCGGTCAGCATGCGCTGGTATCGGATATCGGCATCAGCCCACAGCATTTAGGTGACACTTGCCCTGATGGGCATGAATTACGGCCACACGTGGTCTGGTTTGGTGAGCAGATTATGCATTACTCAGAGGCTGGTCGGCATTTTAAGACGGCAGCCAAGGTGCTGGTAATCGGAACTTCGCTGCAGGTTGACCCAGCAGCGCAGCTGCCCAAAAAGGGAAGATATAGGGCGGAAAAGCTGATCGTAAACCCTCACGTCGATGTGGCGGATAGACCCTACAGCTATCGCATTATTCATAAAGAGGCGGATAGCATTGTGCCGGATATTGTAGCGGCCTGGCTTGAAGGGCAGCGCTGGGACTATGGGCTGGGTCGCGCCTGAGAGCGTGGTCATGATATTGCCACAGCAAGGATCATTGTGCATGAGTTCAACGAAAAAAGCTGAAGACCTGCTGCACTTGGCTGCACTTCTTCAACGTCACTATGTGAGCACTCCGCGTTTTAACGTATTCACCGTATTGCATAAACCAACGGATGAAGTTCGCTTACACTCGCGTTTTATTGCCGCTTTGCTAAACCCTCAAACGCATGAGTTAGGCGTAGAGCTACTTAAGTGTTTTATCGACCAAGTACGCATCCCGGATTTCTCCTTAAAAGGTGTGCGTGTCGTTACCGAGCAGCAGCGAATTGATATTCTGGTTACCAACACCAAGCGTCAAGCCATTCTGATCGAAAACAAGCTATTTGCCGCTGATCAGGAAAACCAGTTGGTCACGTATTATCAATCACTGCGTGCCCAAGGCTACAAAGAGGTGCACGTGGTATTCCTTTCATTGGACGGGCGCCCTCCAGCATCACACAGCTTAGGGCACCTGGAGCAGCTTGGTACTAGTTCCGATATGCCAGGCACTTATCAAACAGCCGCCTACGCAGAGTGCTTGCGGCCCTGGTTGGCCAAATGCGTAGAAAAATCCGTACTGCATCCTTCTTTACGCGAAAGCATCGTTCAGTATCACGACCTGATCACACAGTTAACGGGACAAGACATGGACACCCACCACCTGGATACGTTGGCTGACACCTTGCTTGAGGGAGACAACCTGCTTGCAGCGCATGACATTCGTCTGGCGTTTGATGAAGCGCTGATTCGTTTACAAGCGAAAATTTGGATAGAGCTCAGGGAGACGATCAGCGGAATCAGTGCTGAGATGGATCAGCAACTGGATAGCCAGCATTCAACGTGTGGCAACGTTCAAGAGCAGTGTCGAGTATTTATGCAGTCTTATAAGCGTAGATCACCCAATCGCGAGACCGTTGGCTTGTATTATAAGCTGCCTCATCTGCAAAATGCTTTTATCGCTGCTGAAGCAGAAATAAACAGTATCTATCTAGGAATTAAATGCTCTAACGAATCAACAGAGTATAAGCCGCTGTGTCAGTTATTGGACAAAGAGGGGGCAATGGCCAGTCGGAATCACCTATGGCCTGGTTATGCCTACATTCCCCAGGATTTAAATTTGCGTAACCCATCCATTCAATCTTTGCGTACCCTAACAGACGACGCGCAACTAAAAAGCTACGTTCAAGCTATGGCCGATGAGATGCTACGCCTATGGCATTTGTCATCAGGGCTTAAGGTGGATGCTAATGTATACTGAATATTGATGTTAGAAATTCCACTGCCGTCAAAACACCTTTTTTGACGTGATGCTTATGACATGGATAGGGGGATCTGATTGATTTTAAAAGTGAAAAAGCTCTAGTTTCGGATGGTAATTTATTGTTGTTCTCCACCGCAACGGAAGCGATGCCGCCGTTGCACGGTGATGCATGCGCCCAACCTGCTGTGCTATTAATTAACCTCGCTCAGTTTGCTGCTATGTTAATACCTATATAGATTTACTCGCTGAAGCCATGTGCGCGCTGGCGGAGATATATAAACGATGTCGTATGAAATCATGCTAAAGCGTATATATGCGCCGATAGAGGATCACGACGGCACTCGGGTGTTGGTTGATCGGTTATGTCCTAGCGGGTTGTCTCCCAGTTTACTGGCGCTGAATGAGTGGTACCCGGAGATAGCGCCTGCATCTCAATTATGCCGTCAGTATCGACAGCAAAAAATCAGTAAATCACTCTTTCTTGAGCGCTACAGGCGTGAGCTGAAGGCATGCCACGATAAGCTACTGCCTTTAATGAGATTCGCACGAGCGGGGCGAGTTACCCTACTAACCGCCGCTCGTGAAATTGAAGATTCCCACCTTCCAGTAATCAAAGAGCTGGTGCTATCAGCGCTCGAAAAGGAAGACGCGAGTGATCGTGAATTTTGCTCATCGCCCTGCCTGGCGCACACATTACCCACTTCTCAACGTTAGACCGTTTGCTTCACGCGTCATCATTGGGCTTGACGATGAATGGGTTGGTGCCAGTGCGCCTAATATTCATGGCTTAATAAGCCCAGATAACAGCAAACAAAATACCCCACCCCAGAGCACTGGCAGCCATGATTGTGTAAGTGGCTGAGATCGTAGCAACATCAAATTCTTGATGGGTACAGAGTGCTTGTAAGCCGTGGTAAATCAAGCTGCAAGAGATGCCCAGCCCGCTAAGTATAACCACTACGTTGAAAAGTAAGCTGGGTACCAATAGTGCCAATGAAGCGACGAATAACGGTAGTGGTGCAAGTGTGGCAAGTAAATAGGCATCTTGATAGCTGATAGATAGCTCTTCAGTTCCATTGACTACAGCGTAGATTACCCAGCCAATAACGAAAAAACTCAATATCTCTGCTAGGAAAACAATTGTCGTGATAAAACGCCACTCTCGGTCAGCAAAGCCTGCCATAAATGCATCGCCGTAATGGGTGCCCGCATAATAGAGCATTACTGGCGGCAAGAGCGACATGGGTAAAACCACCAGCCACGCTAGTAAAGGAATGGAGGGGGAGGAAGCCTGTAGCTCTTTCCAGCCTTCACGATGGTTGAATGGTAATTTGAGAAAAGTGAGTACTCTCATTTCAGATCCCCCCTGCAGGTGTAATCTCAATGGTTATTTGTATCATGGTGTGATATTGTATTTTTTTAAAGCGCTCTAAATTGGCGAGTCAGCAATAGCCGAGTATGTGGTAAAGAGAATTGGAAAAATGAATAACCCTCAGACACTTGATAAAAGCGACTTTGAGCGGCTGTCGCAATTTCGTTACCGGTTGCGTTGCTTTCTTCGCCATAGTGAAGATATCTGTCGCCGCTATGGGCTGACGCCCTTGCAGTATCAACTATTGCTACATCTTCGTGGTTTCCATGGAAGAGACTGGGCGACGGTGGGGGAGCTAGCGGAACGGCTTCAATCAAAACATCATGGGGTGGTGGCGCTAGTTGATCGCTGTGAGCAGCTATCATTGGTTGTGCGGCGGCAAGGGCGTGAGGATCGCCGCCAAATAGAAGTGCATTTATTGGAAGAGGGCGTGAATCGGGTAACGCAAATCGCTGAAGCTCATCAACCTGAGTTGCGTCATTTGCAGGAAGAGACGCCATTTCCGGGTTGGCATAAGTCCACTTAATGCAGAGCTTAAGAAGTTGGATATAGCCAATATACATCGAATGTCCTCATTAATAATGCTTGGTTCGATTGCTGTGTTTAGCTCTTAAGTGTGGTGTGTGGCATTTAGTTGCTGTACTTCTATACTGTGAACTTCAATTTATCGTTAAGGTATTGCACTATGACAAAGCATGATTTGCCTTCTGGAGCTGGAGATGTCGCAAACCAGTATCCTGAGATATGGGAAGCTTATGCCGCTTTGGGCAAAGCCTGTGCTGAAGCTGGGCCGCTTGATGAACGTAGCCGACGCTTGATAAAACTCTCGCTGGCCATAGGGGCACGCTCCGAAGGGGCCGTTCACTCCCATGTGCGTCGTGCCTTGGAGGAGGGAGTGAGTGCCGAGGAACTGAAACAAGTAGCCATGTTAGCGATTCCTACCACCGGATTTCCGACTGCTGTGGCGGCCTTAACCTGGATTGAGGACATCACGGATCCTGATTAAGGGCGCTCTGGGGGCGCTCTTCTGAATCTAGAGGCACTGTCCGGATCCAATCGACGCGAACAGTGCCGTGATGCTACAGATATTCTGACCGTTCAGTGCTTGGCGTTCTGAAGAGCCTGTTCTTCGATGTCTCTATCGACTGAAGAGACGTAGTATTCGTCATCGAAAGCGCCTTCTGGCTCCTTGAGCCACACTAGGCAGATAACCCAACTAATGAAGGCGCCGGTCGCGATGATGTAGAAGAACTGCGACGGTGTGACAAACGTAAAGATGGTGAGGTAAACCACCGCGCCAACATTACCGTAAGCGCCCGCCATGCCCGAGATTTGACCAGTGATGCGGCGCTTGATGGAGGGAATGATACCGAAGGTTGCCCCCTCAGCCCCTTGCACGAAAATCGAGGTGCCGATGGTCACAGCAATGGCCAGAATGAGTGGCCAACTCGAATTGAGCATGGCCATTAGCAAGAACCCAACGCTAATCCCAAACATGTAGCACAGCATCACAAAGCGCCGGTTACCCATGCGGTCGGAAACCATGCCGCCCATGGGGCGCGCCACCAGATTGACGAACGCGAATGACGCAGCGATCAGGCCGGCCGTAGCGGCATTCAGGCCCCAGGTCTCCTCAAAGAACATGGGCAGCATCGATACCACTGCGAGTTCAGCGCCGAAGTTGGCAAAATAGGTGCTGTTAAGCGCCGCCACACTGTTGAACGAGTATTTATCATCTTCGGGCACCCCCTTACGCAGGATTGGCAGGTTGACCCGCAGGATCTGTACGATCTGATAAATAACGATCGCCACAATGACGAGATAGGCGATGACCGCCCCAGTAACTGATAAATAGCCCATATACTGGATACGCCAGACCAGGATGGCGAGTACGCCGACCAGCGGGATGGTCCAGATGATCAGCTTGATCATGTCGCCCCAGGAGCTCACTTCCATGGCGGCGGTCTTGCGTGGCTTGCGGTGGGCCTGAGCATCCGGGCCATCGGTAATCGCGAACCAGTAGTAAACACCGTAAGCGGCCATCACGATAGCACTCTGGGCGATTGCCCAGCGCCAGCCATCGGGGCCGCCGTACATACTCAGGGCGATGGTTGGCAGCGACATGGCCGCTACGGCAGAGCCGAAGTTACCCCAGCCAGCGTAGAAGCCTTCAGCGAAGCCGATGTCTTTCGGCTTGAACCACAGCGCCGTCATGTGTATACCGACCACGAAGCTGGCACCAATCGAACTCAGTACTAAGCGCGCCACCAACAGCTGCGTCATGCTGTTACCGAAAGCAAACGCCAGTGCCGGTAGTGACATAGTTACCATAAGCACTGAGAACACCCGTCGCGGGCCGAATCGATCCAGCGCCATGCCAACGATGATGCGGGCAGGAATGGTCAAGGCGACGTTGCAGATGGCGAATAGTTTGAGATCATCCGTGGTCAGCCAGTCGACGCTCTTGAGCATGCTCGACGCGAGCGGCGCCATGTTGAACCACACGTAAAAGGTAATAAAGAAGGCAATCCAGGTCAGGTGCAAGGCCCGAATTTCGGGGCTGCGAAACTTGAATACAGCGGAAACTTTCATGGTCGTATCGTCCTGTGTCCCAAAGGTGGGCTGTACCAAAGGAGGTGTAGAGGCTGCTCAAGGGCTGGGTAGGATCAACAAGGGACACTCGGCGCGCCGGGCCAGGAACGAGCTGACGCTGCCGAAAGTCATGTAGTCGAGTTCATCGACGAAATAAGTCAACGACTTGGCGATAATGCCGCCGTCCGGCTGATGGCTATGGCGGGCAATCACCAGTAGGTCTGGCGAGAGTTTGCGAGTGGCCTGCAGCAGCATCTTGCGTGCATCCCCCTCGGCGAGAAGCTGCTCGGCCTGGAAGCCCTCGCCGATGGCGAATGCCACACCCTCTTGAAGGTGTTGTTTAACCTCATCGTGCTCCTGCTGAAAAAGCGCCTCGTTGTTATCGGTAGCGTCGAGTGGATTCTCCACCACGCCGACCAGTACCAGCAGAGGTTGGTTGCAGCGGAACATATTGACGACCTGAGCGAGAGCCAGCTTGGCGTTTCGCGAACCGTCATAGGCGATCATGATTTTCATGGTGTCCTCCCACATTGGGGTAGGGGGTGAAGACCCGGAGCTTGGCTCCGGGCATAAACAAGCAAGCCCTATTTAGGGGTTCTTAACGTAGGCACCTTTGCGTAGGTAGAACCACCAGTTGATGACCAGGCAGATGGCGTAGAAGACCGCAAAGCCGTACATGGCAAGCTCCGGTGTGCCGGCCTGGATTTGCTCGCCCATTACCCGCGGGGCGATGAAGGCGCCATAGGCAGCGACGGCTGAGGTCCAGCCAAGTACCGGGCCTTTCTGCTGCTGGTCGAAAATAACCCCGATGCTGCGGAAGGTAGAGCCGTTGCCGATACCACTGGCGGCGAATAACACGATGAATAGCAGCAGGAACAGCCAGAAGAGTTGATTTGGATCGGTGGCGTTATAGGCCTGCATCATCACGTAGCCGGTGGCGATAGAGGCGACCACCATGACCGCAGAGATTATTTGGGTGACGATGGAGCCACCCACTTTGTCGGAGATCCATCCGCCCAGCGGACGGATCAGGGCGCCCACGAAGGGGCCTATCCAGGCCCAGGTTAAAGCGCTGGGCGCCTCTGGGTTGGCCACGCGAATTAGCGTGCCATCGGCAGTGGCTTCCATCATGTTGCCGAAGATGACGTTGATGGAGAGCGGCAGGGCTGCAGAGAAGCCGATAAAGGAGCCGAAGGTCAGAATGTAGAGGATGGTCATTGACCAAGTGTGCTTATTGGAAAATATCGCGAACTGCTTCTGGATATTGGGCTTGATGTCGCCAGGAATCAGGCGCAACAACACCAGAGTCAGAACAATGGTTAGCGGCAAGGCAACCCACATATTAAGCCAACTGAGAGCCAGCATGCCGACGATGGCAGTTACCATGCCGACGCCGTAGAGGCCTAATATTTTGCTGAAAGCTGCCAGCGGCGAACCAGGGTTGGGCGTAATAGTGCGAAGATTGTTCATACCGAACCAACCGGCGAACGCTAATGGAACCAGGAATACAAGCCAGATAAAGCCAGCATTCTGGATCCAGGTATCGGTACCTGCTTCGATTCTGCCGATCAGCGTACCGCTAGCGCTTTGCAATTCCATCGGCGAACCGGCTATAGCGCCGAAAATGCCGACGGTCATTACCAGCGGGATGACAATTTGCATGGTCGTGACGCCGAAATTACCCAGGCCTGCATTCATGCCCAGGGCGTAACCTTGCTGCTTGCTGGGATAAAAAGTGGAAATGTTGCTCATTGAACAAGCGAAGTTACCGCCACCGATACCTGAAAGTAGCGCCAATGCCTGGAATACCCAGAACGGCGTGCCTGGGTTCATCAAGGCGATACCAGTGCCGGCTGCGGGGATCATCAATAGCGCGGTGGTCAGGAATATGGTGTTCCTCCCGCCAGCGATGCGGATCATGAACGATGCTGGGATGCGCAGGGTGGCACCTGCTAGACCGGCAAGC
The DNA here is from genome assembly GCF_020595105.1 of Halomonas sp. FeN2. Taxonomy (NCBI): domain Bacteria; kingdom Pseudomonadati; phylum Pseudomonadota; class Gammaproteobacteria; order Oceanospirillales; family Halomonadaceae; genus Halomonas; species Halomonas sp. FeN2. Next base: position 296,022 of record NZ_CP074200.1, on the reverse strand, counting down.
GCCGTCAGTGAAAATAGCTGGTTAACCGTGAACGAAAAACCCAGGTTCTGCATCTGGGTGGTAATCATTCCCCACATCATCCAGACAGCAAAGCCCATCAGCAGGCTGGGGATGGATATCCATAGATTGCGGTTGGCAATGTGCTTGCCTTCCTGTTCCCAGAATTGGGCGTCTTCGACATTCCATTTCTCAATGTCGGCATTTCTCTTGCTCATGGCGATTTCCCCTTGGCATCAAACCTGTCTGCATCTAGCAGTTAGAAAGCAAGATACGCTGGGGGAAGAAATTGGGGAATAGGTGGAAATAGCATGAAAAACAGCGACATACCTCTTGAGAGGTAGTCGCTGAAAAGCCTGGATTCATTGATTTTAAACAGAAAAAATCGAGAGGAGGTAAAGGCGGGTCAGAGCAAAAGTATTCTGGGAGTCTTTAGAGGTAACCACACAGAATCGATTAGTGATCGATACCTTCCTGGACTGCCCAGACGGCGGCTTCGACACGCGAGCGTAAGTTAAGCTTTTTGAGCAGATGCTTGACGTGAACCTTGACCGTGCCTTCGGTAATATCCAGCTTGCGTGCGATGAGCTTGTTGGAGAGTCCGCCAGCAAGCTGTTGCAGAATTTCGCGTTCACGCTGCGTTAGGCTATGAATATCCGGGGTGGTGGGGGCATTGCGCTGATTACGCAGGGCTTCAGCGAGTAGGGCGGTCAGGCTTTCGCTGATGACCATGCGCCCCAAAGCAGCCTGACGCAGTTGGCGAACCATGTCTTCAGGCTCCATATCCTTTAACAGGTAACCGTCAGCACCGTTGCGCAGTGCGGCGACAACATCATCCTCATGGTCGGAAACAGTGAACATCACCACACGGCCGCTATAGTTGGCTTCCCGTAGGCGGCGCAAGGCTTCTAAGCCATTGACGCCCGGCATGTTTAAATCCAGTAAAACCAGGTCAGGCTCAAGTTTGAGGGCCAGTGCAATGCCTTCTTCAGGGTCGCCCGTCTCGCCAACCAGTTCAAGATCGTCCTCTAGCTCAAGCAGCTGAGCGACGCCACGCCGGAGTAGCGGGTGGTCATCAATAATCATCAGGCTGGCGGGTGTATCGTTGGCTGTGGTCAGCGTCATTAAGAAGTCCCTGTACCTAAGTGAGAGTCGGAGGCAGCCGTCACAGGCTGCTGCTGAATTAAGCGAGCGGTCAACGGGGTGAAGACTATCTCAATGCTGGCCCCCCCTGTGGGACGATTGGTGATACTCAGCTCCCCGTTCAGGGTAGTGGTTCGGTCGCGTATGATCACCAAACCGTAGTGCATAGGTGGCGAGCTATCGTCTTCCAGGCCTATGCCGTCATCCTCAATACGCACTAGCAGGCGAGCATCGGCGAAGCGCACAGTGACTCCAGCCCAGTGGGCTTGGGCGTGCTTGTGGGTATTGGCCAGCGCCTCGCGAATGATCTGCAGCACGTGAATTTCTTCATTGGGGTTAAGTAGGTAAGGCGGCACATCGTACTCAAGCTCGACCGTTACCTCCATGCGCTGGCTAAACTCATCGACGGTCTGGCGTAAGGCAAATTGCAGCCCCGGCCCCTCTAGTTTGAGCCGGAAGGTAGTGAGCAGCTCACGTAGCTGACGATAGGCGCTGTTTAGGCCGGTACGCAGCTCGTCGAATACCGCAGACTGCATCTCTCGGGTGGCTTCTTTTTGCTGCATGCGTTCGAGTCGAGCGACCTGCATTTTGAGATAAGAGAGCGATTGGGCTAGAGAGTCGTGAAGTTCCCGCGCAATGATGGTTCGCTCGTTGATCAGCGTAACGTGCTGCTGCTCCTCGATACGTCGCTGCAGGTACACCGCCGTGGCGAGCTGGTCGGCTAACATGGTGAGCAGCCGACGGGTGCTATCGTTGAGGCGCTCCTGGGGATACCACACTTCCAGGGTGCCTAGCAGCGTATCGCCTACGCTAATCGGTAGCAGTAAGCACTGTGACTGGTTATTGGACACCATCTCCAAGGGGCGAGGATCGATCAGGCAAGCGTGACACTCCTGGTCACGACAATACTCTGGTCGGGTTCGCGAGTGGGTTTCTAAAACCGGCATTTCCCGTTGGTCGAAAGGATCGTTGAGAGAAAGCCGTATCGGCCCGATATCCAGCAGCTTTTCCAGTTCGCGTAACATGGGCGCTGCGCTAGAGCAGAGATCATTACCGCCCCCATACAGCGAGCGGCTGGCATCGTGCATTACCCGCAGTGCCTGATTACTGCGTTCAAGCTCCTGCTTCTTGCGCGACACCTTGTCTTCCAATGCGGCGTAGCTTGTTGCCAGCTCCGCAGACATCTTGTTAAAGGTATGGCCCAACAGAGCCAACTCGTCGCTGCCGCGGAGTTCGGAGCGTGGCTTGAAGTTACGCTGTGCCGCCTCGCGGGCAAGAACCATCAGTTGACGCAAAGGGACTACCAGATTGAAGCGAACATCGTAGAGGGCGATCGAGACCACTATAGCGATCAGTACCAGAAAGAGTACTTGCATCATCCCCAGTAGCCGCACCTTGGCCTCCGTGCTCTCTTCCAAATAGGTCACCAGCACTTCAATGTCATTGACCATCGCCACGATCATCATTTCTAGCGTATCGAGGTCAAGCGCAGTGGCTGGGGACGGTGCCTCTAGTGCCGGACGAAGCGTGTGCTGCCAGTAGATCTGAAGTTTTTCCAGTTGACGGCGGCGCTCGTGACGATCATCAATGGGGATCGTTTGTTGAAGCGTTGTGCCATACAAACGTTGATCGAAGCTCGAAATCAGTCCTTCGAGCTGTTCTGCGCTTGTCTCCTCTGGAGCATACTCCAGGCGTTGCAATGCCCCCATGATTTGATAGGCATTCATGCGTAGTGAGCCAGCGACATTAATCGCGGCAGCATCGCCACGGCTGCTGTTAGACATTGCCATGGTCAGGGTGATGCTGATGAGTGCCATCCCGCTAATGGCAAGTAAGGACGCAATGATGCGAGCAACCAGGGAGCGCTGAAGTAATTTCATGGCATTTCCGATAGCGCGGAAGAGGTAAGGGAGTGTGGCACTGTCTGCATTTCGATACGAGGGCTATTCCTTTGGGGTTAGCCGACCTACCTCCGATGTTTTTTGACCTACGCCCAGTATTTACAGACAATTCTTACATGTCTTCCGATGTCTTTATACCCTCGCTGGGAAACGCCATGCCATCATCTGTGCCGCCTCCCGCGTTGGAGACATCAAAGCAGCCTGTAAATGGTTATCAGTTGCTAGTAGCCATGCTGCTGATGCCGCTGGCAAGCGCTTTAGCAGTGGCTGGCTGGACACTTTATGCCCTGCTCGCAAAACAACCCCTCTATGTGCTGGTACCGTTGAGTAGCGGTGTGCTGTTGGCTTGGCCGGCTTGGTTTATCGCCAAGCGGGGAGACACCTGCCGCTTGATGCAATGGCTATTACTGGGGCTAGCGTTGGCGCTGGGCGGGTTTGGGATGGCTAGCCAGCCGTGGGAGTTTTTGTTGGTTGGGGCTGGGCTTGGACTGGGAGGTGCGGTGATTACCACTGGCATAGCCCACGCCAAAGGCTGGATGCCTGGTCGTTGGGTGAGTCTTTGTGTCGCCCTTTTTCTGGCTTTAGCGGCGGGGGTAGGGTTTTCCTTGCGGATGGCGCCTCTGGTAGTCCAAGCCTATGGTTGGCGCGCGGCGCCACTTAGTCTGTTGATCCCTCTGTTTATGGTAATGCTGCTGCTGTGGCTTTTCGTAGAGTCACCCGAGTAAAGCCGCCTATGAGTCTCACCTGTTCATTCTTACCTACTCTCTCACCTTCTGATTCTAAACCACTAGCGATAAGGCCCATTTTATGACCATAGCGACATTTGCCGATTTACTGCAGGAAGCGCGTAAACAACCTAAGCCCCAGCGCCTGCTGTTTGTGTTCGTTCGCGCAGAGCTGCCCGATTTCCCTGATGCTGACCAGCGTCGTCGCTTCGAACAGGGTGAAGGGGGTGTGTTGGTGCCTGTGGTATGCGTAGATAAGTCGACGGAGGAATTGACCAGCATGGCTGCGTTGGTTGAGGAGTCACGCCGTACCGAGATCGAATGGGATCTAGTGTTCACAGCTGCCATGGACGACCCAAAAGATGACGCTGAGGTTGAACGGCAGCTCCAGCGTATGATGGAGTCGCTGCAAATGGGTAATATCACCGCCTATCTTGCCTTCGATCATCACGGCAATGCGGTTAACGTCGCCTAGGGACGGTTACCATGGAGCACTATTTCCTCATCAAGCACCTGCACATGACGGCCGCTGCGCTGAGCATCACGCTCTTCATAGTGCGCGCCTGGTGGTCGGTGCAGGAAAGCCCGCGACTCAACGCCCGTTGGGTCAAGGTATTGCCTCATCTTATTGATACGGCTCTGTTGGGGCTGGGGGTGACTTTGATGGTATTGCTTTCCGTATGGCCCTGGCAGCTTCCTTGGCTTGGCGCCAAGCTACTGGCGCTGCTGGCCTATATCGGTATTGGCACCATTGCGATTAAGCGCGGTGCAACGCCAAGGGCACGTGCTGTTGCTGCGTTAGTGGCGGTTGCCATATTCGCCTATATGGTGGGGGCTGCCATACATCACAGCCCGCTTTCCTGGCTAGCCTGAATTGCGGTTACTTTCTGCTTCACTCCTCACTCCTCACTCCTCACTTTTATTGTGCCATTGAGTGGGCGGCATGGCCGCTCCCTTCGTGGCGCCCGAGCCGGGCGAGCAATTCCAGGTCGATATCGTCATAGGTGATTATCTCGCCACCATGAACTACGACGAACTGCTCGGCATGCTCATGGCTGGAGAACGGCGCAAGGTTGTGGCCCATGCTGCCGCGCCGATCATGGCTGACCACATACCAAGCGTCTGCTGCAGGGATAAAGGCATCGTCTTTAGGTGCTTCCCAGGGTGTCACGCCGACATCATGTACATAGGCGTGGCGCAGCTGGGTCTGATTTTCGGGCTGCTGGAGGAAAACGAACATCTCCAGCGTGGAGCAGAACTTACGCGCGTCACTGTGGCTTTGCATAAATGCCTGACCTTTGGGGCCTTCGAATTCGGTGATAAACATACCGCATACATGGCAGATGTCATCGCCGCTAATAGGCTGAGGCGGCATCCTTTCGGCGCTGTCAGTGGCATTGTTGCAACCGGTCATGAGCAAAATAATAAGGGCTAGCGTGGGCAGCAGGGCGGGCATGGTCAATCCTCGTTAATAAAATGATGTTAAGAGATGATGTTAAGCGGTATGACGATGGAAGCGACGGACGGCCAATAGCAGGGGCACTACGATCCAAACCAGCATTGCCAGGGGCGGCCAGGCAGAATGGAACGCGCCTTGCTGTGCGATAGCCGCGATACCGCTTTCTAGCTGTGTGCTATCGAAGCCCGACAGGTTGATCAAGCGAAAACTGTCGGTGGGATTGAGCAGCATCAGGTAGGGGAGCCAATCGCCCCCCTGCTTGACGCCAACCAGTAGGGCCAGCAGTACTAGATCAAATACCAGCACGAACAGAAACCACCCCCCCAATGCCAGCCCGGCGGCTCGTGCCTTTTCGCTGACCGTTACGCTGATCAGGTAGGCAAAGGCCAAAAAAACCCAGCCCAAAAGCACACTGCTGGCGATCAAGCGAGCTAAGCCGACGCTTAGCTCGCTAAGCGGTACGCCTTCAGCGCCCAACGCGATAACCATACCTGCGATACCAAAACCGAGTAGCGTAGCGACGGCCAGAATCATCCCATGGCCGAAGAACTTACCAAACAGCAGCGCCGAACGACTTATAGGGTAGGTGAGTAGCAGTAGTAGCGTGCCGGCCTCCTGCTCACCGACAACGGCGTCGTAGGCGAGCATCAGCGCGATTAAGGGGATCAGAAAAACGGCTAGAGTTGATAAACTGACCAGGGTGGTGGCCAGTGAAGTAAAACCAAGACCGCCGCTCGCAGCGGCACCAAAGTAGGCAATACCCATTGCCAGAACGGCAAGGATCACGGTGATCGCCAGTACCCAGCGATTGCGCAGGCCATCCTGGAACTCTTTGGCGGCGACGATGAACATGGCCTTCATGCGCTGGCTCCTAGCGTCAGTGAGGCGGGGCGAGTAGAAAAATGCGTGTAGAGATGCTCAAGGGTGGGTGGTGATAACTCGATGTCGTCGATATTTGGCATGGTGGTTAATTGACGTAGTACCTGCATTTTATTTTCCGCGGGCACGTTGACCTCCACACAGCGCTCATTGATTGGGATAGGCTCAAGGGACATGGCTTTCCAGAGCTGAGACTGCATGGCCAGCAATGTGCCGTGGATACGAAACGTCAGCGGTAGCTGTGCTTCTTCACGCAGCTGTTTAAGGCTTCCCAGGGCCAGGCGTCGCCCTTTGCCCAGGATCAAGGCGCGGTCGATATAGGGTTCGATGCCCGGCAGTACATGGGAAGAGAGCAGCACGGTACAACCGTTGTCGCGTAGGGCTTTTACCGCTTGATAAAAATCGCGGGTGGCCGCGGGGTCAAGGCCGGTGGTGGGTTCATCCAGCAACAATAGCCGGGGAGACCCTAATAAAGCCTGGGCCAGGCCAAGGCGCTGGCGCATGCCCTTGGAGTAAGTTTTAACGCGACGGTCGGCGGCTTCGACCAGGCCCACACGCTCAAGCAGAACCGTTACCTGATGGCGGTCAGCGCGCTTTAAACGAGCGAAATAGGTGAGCACTTCACGCCCGGTGAGCTGTTCGTAGAAGGTGACGTTTTCAGGTAGATAGCCCAACTGACGCCGTAGGCGTTCGGCATGTGGCCCGTCAGGAGCGCTACCGAGGACGTCAACGTGGCCCGAGCTGGGCGCAATTAAGCCCAGTATGAGTTTCATGATGGTCGTCTTGCCCGCGCCATTATGCCCCAGCAGGGCGAGCATCTCGCCTTCTTTGATGGTGAGATCCATTTCAGCTAGTCGCACCAGCGCCCCGTGACGCTTGGTAACTCGCTGTAGTTCTATTACTGGGTTCATGGAGCATTTCCTTCTCGGCCGGGCTCGCTCATCAAGGGCGCGCTGTCTCTGACCCCCGGGGGACGAAACACCGGGAACTGACGTTGCACCCAGCGCAGTGCCAACACCGCAGGGCTTTGCATCAACAGGCGCGCGGAGGGGTGGCGCCAGAGAAGATGATCCATGGCGTCGTTGGGTTCATGGGCGGTGTCGCCGACACCGTTATCGTCAAGATCCCAGCCCAGGTAGTCGCTCCAGTAATTGCCCGACCAATCCTGCTCACGGGTGGCGACATACATGACTTGCTGCTTATTAGCGATGAAGGCGTTGCCCGCCATTTGGTTATCCTCTGAACCGGCGGTGAGGTGGATGCCGATGTCGCTGACTGCGAAACGATTATTCTCGATACGATTGAACTGCGAGTTGTAAACGAACAGTGCCTTGCCGTCGCCGCCCGCTAGACGCCCCTCGCCATCTGCCCCCAGGGGCTGGGTGACGCCTTCGACTCGGTTGCCGCTCAATAGGGAGTCGGTGATGTTGTTCATCAAAATGCCGTAGTTGTCGTCTGCTTCCGAACGGTTATCAACGACTTCCAGGCGTTTGGATTGCATCAGGGCGTAGCCGGTTCGGGTTCGTTGGGTCAGGTTGCCTTCAAGACGATTGTCGAAGGAGTACATGTAGTGCACGCCATAGCGCAGGTCATGCAGGGTGTTGTCGCGCAGCACGTTGTGGCGGCTGCTGTCGAGATAGATGCCGTCGCGAGTCTGCGCAACATCGTTGGATTCAATAATTGAGTCACTAACGTTATAAAGGTGAATGCCGTTGCCGCGATCCTGAGAGCGCAGTCGGGTATCGCCACGAATGGTATTGCCTATCACACTGACGTTATTGACAGCATCGAGCCAGATGCCGAAGCCAGGCCCGTTTAGCTGGTTATTGCGGATGGTACTACCGTGAGCGCTGGGCTCGACAAAAATAGCGGCCTCCAGTTTTGTCAGGTTATCCCCCCAGTCTTCAATGCGGACACCTTCAAATATAATGTCGGGAGCTGCCAGCACCACCGCATGGCCTTGGCCTCCTGCATCGAGGATGGCTTGCAACTCGCCCCTAATATGCAGCGTGCGGTCAATAACCACACGCCCGGGGTAGCGTCCTGCAGGCAGCAGCAATTGATCGCCGTCGGTCGTCTGTTCGATCAACGGCTGTAAAGGCTCACCAGGCGTGGCGAGCCAGTCGGCGGCATAAACCCCGCTAGGCAGCCAAAAAAGCCATAGCAGCGCCAGTAGGCAACCTAAATAGCCAGGGTGTCGTCTCATGGTGTTCTCCCGCAGCGGGCCGAAGGAATCGGCCCGCGTGTTGTCGTCAGGCGGGTTCGACTAGCATGCGACCAGTCATTTCCATATGCATCGCGTGGCAGAACCAGTTGCAGTAGTACCAGTGCACCCCGGCCTTGTCGGCGGTGAAGGTGACGCTAGCGGTCTGCTGGGGGCTGATCTCCATCTGCACACCGTGGTTGACCATGCAGAAGCCGTGGGTCAGATCCTCGACCTGGTCAAGGTTGGTGATGACCACGGTCACCTCATCGCCCTGTTTGACCTTGAATTCGGTCAGGCCAAATTGCGGTGCGATGGAGGTCATGTACACGCGTACTTTATTGCCATCGCGGATTACCTTGCTTTCGCCCTCCAGGTTGACGCCGTCTGCCTCGGCCATGGCCACGGTCTCGGCGAAGAAGGGGTCGTCTCGTGTCCATACTCGGCTTGGGTTGATCTGGTCGGCGCGTACCAGAATACAGTCGTGAGGCTCGGCATAAGTGGGGCCGTCATGCACCAGTTTCATTTCTTCCCCGGAGATGTCGATCAACTGATCGTTTTCGGGATGCAGAGGGCCTACCGGCAGGAAACGGTCTTTGGAAAACTTCGACAGCACTACCAGCCACTTGCCGTCGGCATCGCGGGATTCGGTGAGACTGGCGTGGTTATGCCCAGGCTGGTAGTGGACATCGAGCTTCTGACGCAGGTAGTTGACGTCTTCGCCATTGTAGTGGCGAATGGCATCCTCAATGTTCCACTTGGCTACCTGGCTATCGATGAACAGCGTGGTATAGGCGTTGCCCCGGCCATCGTAGGTGGTGTGAAGCGGGCCCAGGCCCAGTTCAGGTTCACCCACAATGGTATCGCGCGGTTCGATACTGTCGTCGAACAGCTCAGGCAACTTGTCGATGGCGATGATTGAGCAAGTGGGGGATAGCTTGCCGTTGGCGATGAAATATTTGCCATCCGGTGAGGTATTCACGCCATGGGGGTTCTTGGGGATCGGGATGTAACGTGTCAGTTGCGAGCCCTTGCGCCCATCCAGTACCGGTACGCTTGATTCACCCAGTGTCTTGTAGTTCCCGGCCGCCACGGCGGCTTCAATCGCTTCAACGTCGAATACCACAACCCAGTCGCGCTCGTTGCGCATGGTCTCGGTCAGAGTCATGCCCTTTTCTGAGTTGTAGCAGGTAGAGGCGACGAAACGCCCGGTGTAGTCGGCATCGGTGTTATCAAGGTTGCCATCGACGATCACCTGCCAGGCCACGTCCATGCTTTCGGCATCGAGAGCGTTGAACATAGTGAAGTAGTTGTCGGGGTTCTCCAGGTCGCGGCCGTCATTGATCTGGGGGATCGGCAGTTCGGCATTGGCGAAGACGTACTTGGTGTAAGGCACCTTCTGCAGGCGCAAACCGTGAATCGCCTGGACGTTGGGGATGGTGGTGACCTTGTCCGTCTTCATGATATCGAGACGAATGCGCGCAACGCGGGTGTTAGCCTTGTCGTTGATAAATAGGTACTTGCCGTCGTAGCTGCCGTCGGTCATGGAAATATGGGGGTGGTGGCAGTCACCGTTGAGAAAATGGCTCGACTCGCCGAGTATCCGCTTCGACTCGTTGCTGATCCCCCAGCCAGAGGCGCTATCCACGTTGAACACCGGGATGCGCATCAGTTCGCGCATTGAAGGAACACCGAGCACCCGAACCTCACCCGAGTGGCCGCCGCTCCAGAAGCCGTAGTAATCGTCGAGTTCGCCGGGCGCAACGTCGATACCGTTGGCGCCGGCGGCCTGAACTTGACGGCTATTGAGTAACGCACCTGCGCCAAAACCACTGGCCAGGCCCGCCCCGGCAACTCCGGTGACGGCGGTATTGCGCAAGAAATGGCGACGGCCGATATCCTGAATATGGTCTTTTTTATCGCTCATGCTTGATTCCCCTGAGATCAGTCTTGCTGGTGAAGAGGGATGCGTTGCCATGCGGCCTGTTTGCCGCTGGCGCCGGTATCCCGTTGGGTCTCAACGCTATTACCGCGCGATGACATATTGGCCGCCTTTTCATAGCGCTTGCGGCGCTTGACCATGGGCGGGCAACGCTGGTCGTCGTGGTAGGTCACTTGGCAGTCGAGACAGTAGTGGCACTCATTGGCATTGATGCGGCCGTCCGGGTGTATAGCGGCCACTTCGCATTCATTGGCACAGATTTGGCACGGGGTACCGCAGCTACCGCGGTGGCGCTTGAGCCAGTCGAACAGGCGTAAACGCGAAGGAATAGCCAACCCGGCACCTAAAGGGCACAGATAGCGGCAGTAGAATTTGTGGTTGAAGGCAGAAATCGCCACCAGTCCAAGAGCATAAATAACGAAGGCCCAGTCACGTTGGAAACGCAGGGTGATTGCGGTCTTGAACGGCTCCACTTCGGCGTAGCGTTCCGCGGTGCCAAGCGAATGTAGCGAGACTGCGAACAAGGCCAGCAGAATGATGTATTTAATCGCCCATAGGCGCTCATGGAGCCCGAAGGGCACCTCGATCTGCTTAACGTTTAGTTTGCGAGCGACCTGGTTGACTAGGTCTTGTAAAGCGCCGAATGGGCACAGCCAGCCGCAGAAAACTCCGCGGCCCCACAGCAGCAGGCTCACCGCCACGAACGACCAGAGAATAAATAGCATTGGGTCGATCAAAAATGAGGACCAGCTAAAACCGCTTATCAGCGAGTTGGTGAAGGTAAGGATATTGACGACTGATAGCTGGGCCAGCGAGTACCAGCCGATAAATACTAAGGTGTATATCTTGAAACCCAGACGCAGTGGGTTCAGTACACGCGGGTGGCGCGCCAGCACATCCTGGAACAGCATGATGCCAGTGAGCACCAATAATCCGGCGGATAGCACAGCGATCTGGAAAGCCTTGTCGCGCCAAACCTGTACCCAGATAGGCTCTTCCACCGGTGGCTCAGGCCGTTCTATATAGGCCTCGGGAACACTGTAGTCGGCGCTAAAGCGGCTGAACTCGGTATCCAAGGGGCCAGAAGCGCGGCGAACCAGTAATTCCAGCTGCCACGGTTGTCCGGGGTCGAAGCCCGCCTCTTCGCGGACGATGAAGATGTCTCGCTCGGCCAGTGTGGGCGCGCCTTCGAGGGCCAGATCACCCAGGCGGATGTGATCGCGATCATGAAAGCTGACCCGAGTGCTGCCCTGTGAAAGCTCGATGCGATCGAAGATGCCGCCGCGCACATACCCTGAACCCTTGAATGAGTAGTCACCACGCCCCATGACGGCAATAGCGTGCTCGCCATCCTTCAGCTCGACCATTAGTTGATCATAGCCAGTATCGCCGAGCAGGTTGCGGCCAGCGGTTGGTGGGTTGAGGTAGGTGTAAAACAGCTCGATAAAGGTTTTATCGGCGGGCTGTGGCGAGCGCAGGTAATCTTCGGCGGGCGTACCTATAAAGCTCGCATCGACCTCGCCATGGGTCAGTTGCAAACGGCGAATGGTGCCGTCGCCGGTCAGTTCATCCCAGTTGGCAGGGGCGAAAACGTCTTCTCGAACGCGTGCCGGTGGTGTCTGGGAGGGGTCGGCAATGAGCTGCTGTTCAGCGGCCACTTGCCTGGCGCTGCGCATGATGGTGTCGCTGACGACGATGACGGTCACCGTCGCACCAGAGATAGCGTCAAGATTGTCGCCGACCCTGAGCCTGTCATTGACGTGGGCCGATTCGTGCTCATCGGCGAAGCTATTTAGCTTCGATTCGGGAATGCCCACCAGCATGATCGGCTCTGAATGACTGAGGACGTCGGCCTGTACAATTTGCCCATCCAGATCAATCCCCACCAGTACATTGACCGGTTTGCCCGAGTAGGCGGGGATCGGAGCGACATCCTCACTCTCAAAAGCGTAGCCGCGCAATTCATCATCGCTGTCCAGTACACGGCTTACCGGCCACTGTGAATCCGCGGCTTCAAGACGCTCTGCCGTGGGAAACCCTTCGCGTACCTGCTCCAGTTCTATAGCTTGGGCGGGCAGTGTTACCGCTAGGAGCAACAGTAAGCTAATCCAGATGCCGGTTAGACGGCGCGGGCAAGCCACAGGGGACATCGTGGTTTCCTTTCGGGTCAAGAGCGTTATAGAACCGGTTCTAGCAAGTGATCGACGGCAGCTTTCACTTCGTCATCGCTCAAGCCCAATTGGCCTCCTTTCGGCGGCATTGCCTGAAAACCGTTAATCGCGTGGTCGTACAGGGTGTCCATGCCTTTTTCTAAGCGTGGCTCCCAGTGTTCGGCATTGCCGCGAATGGGAGCACCTGCAGCGCCCGTCATGTGGCAAGCCATGCAGGCTTGGTTATAGGTGGCTTCGCCATCGGCATGAGCGGTAACCGAAATAGAAGTAATAACGCCTAGCAGCAGTATGGACGCGAGGGTTTTCATTGAAGTATTCCTTATGCATCTTTTGAGTTGAAATTACCAATTCGGCAACGTGGCAAGGTGGTTTATTGAGGTATACGAGTTGCTGGGTACTGATTTCTCAGTACGAGAAAAGGTATGAAGTTCACTTTAAAGAAATAAGGGGGACTAATGTTGATCTGGATCATTTTTAGTCTCGCGTACCCCTACAGAGCATTAGCTTACCCCTTAGTGGGTAGGCGATGACGTCAGTCGTTATTGTGATTTCAACTCGAATTTCAGACGCTTGGCTATGCACCACGGCGCTAGGGGTGTGGCGATGTAGAAATGTTTTTACAGCGTGGATTATTTCAACATGTTCAAGTACTGGCGCAGCACTTCGGCATTGTTACGGCGCTCTTCCTTAGAGGCAAATACCAGAGTAACTCGCTCTTTCCTGGCACGTTGTGCAAGATCACGAAGAGACTCGCGATAAGAGGTTAACTCTTTGAGATAGCGACGGCGGAAGCCACTCCAGTCGAGTGAGCCATTATGAAACGCTTTGCGTAGTTTGCTGCTTGGGGCGACCTCCTTGCGCCATTCATCGATTTTGGCTTCCTCCTTGGACACCCCGCGCGGCCAGATACCGTCGACGAGGACACGATAACCATCTTTGCTTTGAGGTGAGTCATAGGCTCGCTTTAATTCAATATCCATCGCTATCTCGCAAGTAAATGAGTTTCCTTTAAAGCCTAGCTAGTGAGTCGGTTCCACTCTACTTGAATCCTAGTAAGCCCAGACAATAGCCATCAGCAAGCCCCATGCCAGCACCCCGGCGGCCATAACGGTGTAAGTAGCAGACATCGTTGTTACGTCATTCGCTGAGCGTTTACACAGAGCCTGCAGCCCGTGGTAGACCAAACTGCAAGAGATGCCCAGTGCCACCAGTACTACCAGCGCATTGAACACCAGGCTGGGGATCAGCAGGGCGATCGCTGCAGACCACAGTGGCAAAGGTGCCAGGGCTGCCAACAGATAAGCGTCGTGGTAGCTAATTGAGAGATCACGATCGCTATTGACCACCGCGTGAATTAGCCAGCCCATTACAAAGAAGGTGAGCAGCTCGGCCAGGAATAGAATGGTCGTGATGAAGCGCCACTGCCGATCGGCGAAGCCTGGAGCGAAGATATCTCCGTAGTGTGTACCGGCATAATAGAGCATCACGGGTGGCAACAATGACATGGGCAGCACGATGCACCAAGCCAGAGTGGCGATTGAAGGATGGCGTTGCTGGAGGTCTTTCCATCCCGCTAAATGGGTAAAGGGCAGTTGAATAATGGTTAGAGGGTTCATTGTCTAGCCTCGCAGTCAGTTGTGATCGTTGTGAGCTTAAAATATCATGTCGTGATATTATATTCAGAATTAAGGCTAGTTTGTATTTTGTCAAGTATGAAGCTTGATTCCCTCTGTTTTAAGAGTGTGCAACCCATATCAGCAGCAGTGGTACATGCCCGTGTGAAATCTGAGAAGTCATAGCATCAGCCTACCTCTAGAACGGCTATGTCCTGGTGAAAATCGCACAGAGTGGTTAGGTACTATTAAGAAACCCAGCCGCGTTCTGGCTCGAATTAATTCGTAATCTTAAATTTACCAAGGGTATCGCTCTTGCCAAAAATTGACCTGTGGCAATGTTGCTAGAGGGATTCTTCTGCTAATCTTAAAAATGTAAATAATATGCATCTTAATAAACGTATGCCTTTTGGCTTCCCAGCCGAAGGTCGGATCTGACTAGCAAGGGAGTATGGCTTATGGCTGATGGTCTCACTAAATCAGCGGCCCGCAATATTTTCTACGGTGGTTCGCTGTTCTTCTTCCTGCTCTTTGCCGCGCTAACGGCTCATAGTCATTGGTACATGGTCAATGTCTCCACGGACAGCGAAGGCCTCACGGATTCTGTTAAGCATGGCAAAGAAGTGTGGGAAAAAAACATGTGTATCAACTGCCATAGCATTATGGGAGAGGGTGCTTATTTCGCTCCTGAACTGGGTAACGTCTGGGAACGCTATGGAGGTCATGAAAATCCTGAGGCTGCCAGATCGGGTATTAATGCCTGGATCCGCGCCCAGCCATTGGGGATCGAGGGTCGTCGTCAAATGCCAGCGTATGACTTTAGCGAAGAGGATATGAACTCGCTAATCGACTTCCTCGAATGGACCGATGGCATCGACGATCAGGACTGGCCCCCACATCCCGCTGGCTAAAGCAAACAGCCGAAGGATGAATCAAGGAGAACCGTACAATGAAATATGAAACCCAGAAGGTTGCTTTACCCTTTTTTATGGTGGCCATGGCGCTATTTACGCTACAAATAGTCTTCGGACTGCTGGCCGCCACCGTCTATGCTTGGCCCAATTTTATGGCCGAAGTGATGCCCTTTCATATCATGCGTGTCAGCCATACCAATCTGTTGATTGTGTGGCTGTTGATCGGTTTTATGGGCTGTACCTACTATTTGATGCCAGAGGAAGCCGAGCGGGAAATTCATAGCCCCAATCTGGCGTATATCCAGCTGGCGATCTTTGCTTTTGCTGGCGCCGCTGCTCTGGTCGGCTACCAGTTCGGTATCCATGAAGGGCGCGAGTTTCTTGAGCAACCGTTCTGGGTGAAAATACTCATCACCATTTCTTTTCTAATGTTTCTTTTCAATACCAGCATGACGCTGCTCAAGGGCCGCAAGACCGCTATCAACCTGGTGTTAATGCTGGGGCTTTGGCTAGCGGCAGTATTTTGGTTATTCGCTTTCTACAACCCGACCAACCTGGCTGTAGATAAACTCTACTGGTGGTGGGTGGTGCACCTCTGGGTGGAAGGCGTATGGGAATTGATCATGGCTTCCTTGCTGGGTTACCTGCTGATCAAAATGACCGGTGTGGATCGCGAAGTGATCGAAAAATGGCTCTATATCATTGTTGGGTTGGCACTGTTCTCCGGCCTGCTGGGCACCGGGCACCACTACTACTGGATTGGCGCACCTGGCTACTGGCAGCCCATCGGCAGTATCTTCTCGACGCTTGAAGTGGCGCCTTTCTTCGCCATGGTGGTATTCGCCTTTACCATGTTCTGGAAGGGCAGTCGTAACCATCCTAATAAAGCGGCCATGCTATGGGCCTTAGGCTGCCCAACCATTGCCTTTTTCGGCGCTGGGGTGTGGGGCTTTATGCATACCCTTTCGTTCGTGAATTACTACAGCCATGGTACTCAGGTAACCGCCGCTCATGGCCATTTAGCTTTCTATGGTGCCTATGTGATGCTGATTCTTGGCGTGATTACCTACGCCATGCCGCAGATCCGCCGTGTGCAGCCTTATAACCAAGTGCTGAACATGTGGGGCTTCTGGATCGTCACCAGTGCTATGTGCTTCATGACGTTTACCCTGACCTTCGCCGGGGTCGTGCAGACTCACTTACAGCGTGTCTTGGGCATGAATTACATGGAAGTGCAGGATCAATTAGGCCTGTTCTACATCATGCGTTTGGGCGCTGGTGTGGCCGTGGCAGTGGGGGCGATCATGCTGCTCTACTCCTTCTTCGGGCCCGCCCGAGAGCAAGTGCCTGCTGGTGGCACACAAATTACCGCTGGGGCAGGCTCGGCCTGAACTTAACGGCCCTGCGGGGCCGTTTTTGCTTTCTTTATTTATTTTCCGGCAATGGAGTCTTGCCATGCCTCTTTCTTGTGTCGCTAATCCTATCGATGAGCGTGAAATACCTTTCTACGAGAACGTCGGCAACGAATGCGCTATGTTTGAGCACGCCTTTCGTCAACGTCTGCCGCTGTTACTTAAAGGCCCCACCGGGTGTGGTAAAACACGTTTTGTTAGCCATATGGCCGCGAAACTGGGCCGTCCACTATTCACCATTTCATGTCACGACGACCTGACTTCAGCCGACCTTACAGGCCGCTATCTATTGCAGGGCGGCGAGACCCGCTGGGTCGATGGCCCGCTTACTCGCGCAGTGCGCGAAGGAGGGATCTGCTATCTCGATGAGGTGGTGGAGGCGCGTAAAGATGTCACCGTGGTACTTCACCCGCTGACCGATGACCGCCGACTACTGCCGTTGGAACGTACCGGGGAACTGCTCGAAGCGCCGGATGACTTCATGCTTGTGGTGTCTTATAACCCTGGCTATCAGCATATTCTCAAATCGCTTAAACCGAGTACCCGCCAGCGCTTCCTGGCCATGTCATTTGATTTTCCACCACCCAAAGTCGAGCGCGATATTGTCGCGCGGGAGAGTGGTTTGTCCGGTGAGCAGTGCGCCGCGCTGGTCAATCTTGCCGCCAGTCTGCGGGCCATGAAGGGGCAGGATTTAGAAGAGGGTGTTTCTACTCGCCTGTTAGTTTACTGCGCTACCCTGATTGCTGCCGGGGTGCCCATTTTGGAAGCTGCCCGGGCTACTTTAGTGGAGCCGCTGAGTGATGACGCGGATGTTCAAGAAGGGCTGATGGAAGCCATTCACGCAACCTTTGGGTGAGGGCAGGGCATGCTTGATTTTCTTGAAGTCGAGGAGTTTGTAGGCCGCCATTGGCACCGATGGGCTTCCAGTGCGGCAAGCTACCCAGACCATCCCGAAGCCGCAGTGCGCCTTGAAACGCTGCGGCCCATGCTTGGCGTCTTTTTCCGCGCCGGAGGGGGCGAGGCGGGTATCGATGTTGCTGCTATTGCGGGGCGTAGTTCGTCGCATCGCTTATCCTTACGTCAAAGGCTTGGGCTTGATGAGGAGGTGCTCGATCAAGCACGCCGTGACGAAGAAAGCCTGTTGTTACCGCCACGCATTGCCTTGTTCGCCGAGGCTTCCTTGAACCGGGATCTCTACCTTTGGCTGGTAGCGTACCTGGCGGTGACCCGGCATGTGCACGTCGTCGAAGATCCGCTACAGCAAGACCTTCTCCAGCTGCGTGAAGTAAACCGGGCGACTCGGGCTGTATTGGCCCACTTCCCTGGGCTCGCTCAGCGCCACGCCAGGTTATGTCAGGCATTGCTGGCCATTCGCCCTCAGCGCAAGCGCTTGCCGCCGATGGAAGCAGCGCTTGAATCCGTTCTCTGTGCCCAGCTGGGAGAAACGCCGCCCAAGGCTGGCTGGGCCGAAGTGATGCATATCGCTATCCTCGACGAGACCCTGCCTTTGGACAAGTTTCATGCGCCGCGTGGATACCGGCCGCCACTGCCGGTGCCGCTATGGGGGCAAGCCGTTGCCCTGGGTACCCATAAACAAGCACGAACCGAGCAGGAAGATGATGAGGCGCCGGTTCCAGGGAAGAATTCGCCACAAGATGATCACGGTAAACGTAAGGCTGACCGGCGCGAGCAGGATCAGGCTGACCGCGATGACTCTTTAATGCTCAATGCATCCGAAAAGATGCTTTCCTGGGCCGAAATGGTCAATCTCAATCGCCATGTAGAGGATGAAGACGACGATGAGGCAAAACAGGCGGCCGATCAGATTGACGAAATTGTGCTCAGTGCTAACCGTAAGAAGGCGGCTTCCAAGTTAAAGCTTGATCTTGATCTGGCGCCCGGTGAGGTGAGTGGGGGAAGGCTGCGTGGGCGCCATACCTATCCGGAATGGAACCATCGTAAGCAAATCTATATGCCTGACCACTGTGTGGTACTCAGCGATGTGCAGAGCGAGGAGGGGGAGAACTGGCAGCCGGATGAAACGACAAAACGGCGCATTCGCCGAGTCCGACGCGAGTTTGAAGCACTTAGGCCGCGTCGTGAGACGCTACGTGGCCAGCTGGATGGCAGCGAGCTGGATATGGACGCCGTCATTCGCTCCCGCTGTGATCTGGCGGCGACCGGTGAAGCCAGCGACCGTCTCTATCAAGCTAGCCGTACCCAGGCGAGGGATTTGGCGGTTTCGATCCTGGTCGATGTATCCCTTTCCACTGAGGCCTGGCTGGAAGACCGGCGGGTGCTGGATGTGGCTAAAGAGGCGCTGCTGGTATTGGGGCACGGCCTTGCGGGGTGCGGCGATGACTATGCCATTCACAGCTTTACCTCCCACCGTCGTCACCGTGTTTGGGTCAATACGCTGAAAAGTTTCGATGAGCCAATGGGCGAGCGGGTGTCACGGCGAATCGCAGCGCTCAAACCAGGCCACTACACGCGTATGGGGCCTGCTATCCGGCATCTATCCCAAGAACTTGCCAAACGGCCCAATCGGCACCGGTTACTGCTACTGCTGACCGACGGCAAGCCTAACGATACGGACTATTATGAAGGGCGCTATGGCATTGAGGACACGCGTAGGGCAGTACTTGAAGCGCGGCGGGAAGAAGTGCGTGTGTTCGGGGTAACGATCGACCGGGAAGCGGGGCGCTATATTCCTCATCTGTTTGGGCGAGGTGGTTATGCCATTGTCCAGCGTCCGGAGCATCTCTCCTTGGCGCTGCCGAGTATCTACCGCCAGATTGTTGCTTCCTAAGGAGGTTGTCAATGTTGCGCTTGCGCCTAGTAGTGGCGATTAGTCTGTGGTCTTTGGTCGCTTTAGGTATAGTCGTGCCGCTGGTATGGCTTATCAATAACCGTGATTGGGGCGTGGCGCTGATGTTGCTGGTTCCCTTTATCGTTTATGGTTTGATGCGCCTGGGTCGGTTGCTGGAAGGCTGGGCAAATGCCGCGCAGCGGCCTTGAACTACTGATTCCGCACTTAGCTAAATCCAAACCTGTGAGGCTACCCCACTAAATGAAAGCGACCGGCCAGGTAGCCCGCGGCAATCAGCGTTAACGTTAATAGTGTCAGGGCAATGAAAACTCCCTTCCAGGCTGGGGTCGCAGCGCGCAAGTTTAAATAGACCATGAGCACACAGTGGGCTTTGAAACCGGTCGCCATCATTATCATGGCGGCTGACCAGAGGGGAAGCGCCTGCCAGTCGGTGGTTTGATCTAGCCGAGCGGAAACCATGGAAACCAGGGTTAGCGCCATTAATACGCCCCAAGTAATGATTAAACGTCGTGTACCGGGCAGTGCCCTCATTGTTTCCTCACAAAATTATCTCAGCAGATAAATTAGTGGATAAAGCAGGATCCAAATCAAGTCCACCATATGCCAGAAGGCTGCCGCCGTTTCTACGTTCTCGGTAGAAGTGCGCCAGCTCACTAGGCCTAGTAGCGCTAAGCCGAACACAACGTGAGCAAAATGGAAGGCGGTTAAACCATAGTAAAAACCAAAAAAAGCGTTCGTTTCTGGCGTTATTCCAGCAGCAAACTTATTTGTATACTCAAAAACCTTAATGACACAGAACAGTACGCCCAACAATATAGCGGCGCCTAACCACTGTCGGCTGCGCTGTATGCGCTGAGCGCTTATCGCCTCAACGGCAAAGGCTACAAATAGTCCGCTGGTCAAGAGCACCAGGGTATTGAGGCCGCCCAGCACCGGGTCAAGCTGATGTTGGGATTCATTGAATAGTGCAGGGTCAAGGGCGCGTTGACCGGCATAGAGCGCAAAGAAGGCGGTGAAAACCAGCATTTCGCTCAGTATCAATACCCACATCAGTGGATTGCCGGGTAGGGCTGAAAGCGGCCCCCAGCCGGGATTGGGCAGGTCGCGCCTCATTAATTCTCCACTCGGTAAGCGTTGTGCCGAGGTATCAGGGCTCACTGGTTTTCGTCAATATATTAAGTGCATTTTAAATGCATGTTAATTTTGGTGCAATATTTCTTTTATTTGACACGCGTCACTACCCAGCGCTACGGCAATGTTTAGCATCAGTGGCCTAGTGTTTGCCGATGATGCCTTTATCCTGGAGTGACTGCTATGTCATTGCTGTCTTTACCTTTTTCCATGCCCTCTTTGTCCATTTCCCCTCCTATAACGCCTAGCTATTTGATACGTCTCGTTGATCCACGGGTACCTTTTACAATTAAGCAACATATCGTCGAGCCTTTACTCAACCGTACTTTTGCTGTGCCGCTTGCAGAGGGGGAATTCGATGCTTTGGAAGGTCGGCGCATTAGTCTCACCATCGCCGATTTAGGTGTGACGCTAAGTCTGACGCTTGAATCACAGCGCTTGATATTATGTCGCGAGAAAGGCGAGGCAACCATTCGGGGAGGTTGGCGGGAATTCTTGTGCCTTGCCACGCGCCGCGAGGATCCCGACAGCCTGTTTTTCCAGCGTCGCTTAATCATTGAAGGGGATACAGAGCTGGGGTTGACGCTCAAGAATCTACTCGACGGTTGCGAGGAAGGCCTTGCACAAGGGCGTTTGGGGGAACTGTTGTTGGGACTGGAGCGCTTGGTACGTAAAGAGTGACCCAGGCTTCTGAAATGTTCACAAGCGGCCTCGGGAAATCCCGAGGCCGCCCATTATTAAGCTGCGTCGAGGGGGCGTGAAGGCCCAAAGTGCTCAAAGTGTCGGCGATCCTCGTCGACACCCAGTTCGGACAAAGCGCTGTTAATCGCTGTCATGAATCCTTGGGGGCCGACGAAGTAGCATCGCGCCTTAAGATCAGGCAGGTAGTGAGCTAATAAGCTGTGGTCGATACGACCAATATGTTCGGCTTCGTTGCCGCGCTCATGAATACGGACAGCCTTAAGACGTTGAGGGTACTCGCTCTTCAGTGCTTCTAATTCGCCTTTAAAGGCCTGGTGGTCGGCATCCAGGGCAGCGTGTAGATAGGTGACTTGCCGCCCAAGGGACAAGGCATGTCTAGCCATGGGAAGCAGGGGCGTTTGCCCAACGCCGCCGCTGGCAAGCAGCAGAGGCTCATCACCTTCAATCAGCGTTAGGTCACCTGCTGGCGGTAGCAGTTCCAAGGTGTCGCCGGGTTGTAAGACATCGTGGAAGTGACGGCTGACTTGGCCCTGTTCTTCGCGTTTGATCGAGATTCGATAGCTTTGACCATTTGGCGTGTCTGAGAGGCTGTAATGCCGATAAACCAGCTCGCCATTAATGGTTAGACGCACACCGATATACTGACCTGGCTCATGGTCAGCCACACGACCTCCATCCTCGGGCTCAAGGACAAAAGAGCGAATTAAAGCACTTTCCTGCTGGGTACTGGCAATCTTGAAACGGCGTGTGCCGCGCCATCCGCCCGGGCGCTGCTCAAACTCACGATAGCGCTGGTCTTCGAGGTCAATTAACAGGGCGGCAAGCTCGTTATATAGAGCGCCCCATGCATCGGCGATTTCCGGGGTGACAGCTTCACCCAGCACTTCGCCAATCGCTGCCAGCAGGCATTCGCCGACAATAGGGTACTGCTCGGGAAGAATGCCTAGCGAGACGTGTTTGCTGACCACAACATCCAGAGTAGCCCGCGCTTGAGCTGGATTACTGCGTAGTTGCACATAGGCCAACACGGCGTTGGCCAGGGCACGGGGCTGACCACCGCTTTGCTGATGAACCTCATTAAAGAGGGGCTTGACCTCTGGGTAACGGGTAAACATCAGCGGATAGAAGCGCTGTGTAATCGCATTCAGGTGTTCGGCCACGACGGGAGCTGTCGCGTTGATCAGCTTTTCCTGCTCATGTGTTAGCACGGGTAATACCTCAATCGTTAAGATTCATTACATATGCATCTTAACGTCAAAAACTATAAATACCAACCAGTAAGGAGCATTGTTAAGGAGAGGGGCTGCTAGCTATTTGAATAACAAGGCCTGAATATAATGCAAAAGCGCTTGGTATCGAGCGACGATGAAGCTTATCTGAGTCTATAAGATGCATTTTTGATACTTGTCATGGTTTTTGTAATTGGCCTGGCGCACAATGCAAATCCAAGTAATTCAGTGGGGTATTATGCTATGTCGACTATCACCTCCTCCCAACCTGCCTCCAAGCTCAAGCAGCTGCCGTTGTTACGGCTGGCTTTTCGGCCCTTTTTCCTGTTGGCAGCGCTGTTCAGTATTTTATCTCTACTGGTATGGCTGGGCTTTTGGCATGGCAATATTTTGCTGCGCCCTTATGGCGGCCTGGTGTTCTGGCATCAGCATGAAATGTTGTTTGGTTTTGCCGCAGCGGTGATCGGAGGGTTTTTGCTTACCGCTGTACGAAACTGGACAGGACTGCCGAGCTTAAGCGGCGGGCCACTATTGGGACTGGTGGTGTTATGGCTATTGGGTAGAGTGCTGATGGCTTTTCCCATGGATTTGCCAGGATGGCTGCTGCTGGCGGTTGACCTTGCATTTCTTCCCGTGGTCGCCATTGTTATGGCGCGACTGGTCATTACCGCAAAGCGGTGGCGCAACTTGATCTTTATACCTGTGCTGTTGCTATTTGCCACGGCTAACCTGGCGATGCACTTAGGGGTGATGCAGGGTGACGCCGAGCTGATCCGCCAAGCCGCCTACTTGGCCGTACTGTTGATCACACTGATGATGACCGTAGTGGGCGGGCGCGTGATTGCCATGTTCACTGCCAATCGCTTGGGCCGCACCAAACCTGAACCTATTGCTTTACTCGAAGGGGTGACGCTGGTGAGTACGGCTGGCGTAGTCGTGCTGCAGCTGGTCATCATGTTGGGGGTTGCCATTCCTGCTTTATTAATGGGGGGAGTGATGCTCTTAGCGGCGTTGGCCAATACTGTTCGCATGGTGCGTTGGGGTGGGTTGCATAGCTGGCGTGAACCTTTACTTTGGGGACTGCACGGCAGCTACGCCTGCATTCCGCTAGGTCTTGTCATGTGGGTCTTGGCACTCATGGGGCTGATGCGCGTTGAACTTGCTGTGCACGCCCTGACCATTGGCGGCATGGGCACCATGATGCTGGCCATGATGGCCAGAGTTTCGCTAGGTCATACGGGCCGCCCCATACGCACTTTGCCCGGTATTGGTGTGGCGCTGGGCTTAATGCTAATAGCCGCCTTGGTGCGCTCACCCGTCTTGGCGTTATTTCCCCAGATCACCCACTGGACCTATACGCTGAGCATCATCTTCTGGTGCGTGGCCTACGCAATATTCGTAGTGCACTACACTTGGCCGTTGATGCAGGCGCGAGTCGACGGTCAGGATGGCTGAACGAATAATAGATGGCGCCTGCATCCGTCTGGATGCAGGCGTATTAAAACCATTGAGGTATTTAAACGCTCATTAGCGATCAGCCAGGGTGACCCGGGCACCGCCAAAGGCAAGACTGCGTGGGTTAGCCACTGGACGGTTGTTGGTGAGGTGGGTAATGCCTACTCCGCAACGGCCCACCATCCAGATCAGGCAGGCTGTAAAATAGAGGTAACCCAGAGCCCAGGGAGCTACGGCGGGTAGCCCGAGCCAGCCCAGTAGATGCCAAATTCCCGTGAACAACACCCCGCCTAAAAGCCCTACCCAAAACGTTCTAATTTGAAACTGCAAATGGGAAGCGACCCACTCCTCGGCATCGTTTCTCTTCATGTGGGCAATGAGTACCCCTATGGGGGCGGTGACCACCGCTAACACGCTACCCAGAAAGAGCATATAGACAACGATAGCCGTGCCACGCCCGCGGCTTTTCTTAAACGTATTAGAGGAAGTCGACGTTGAAGTGGCCTCTTGAGAAGCGGAGGGCATGGAGGATGGGGAGATAGCCATAGAGAACCTCATTCGGCAAAGTGGGAATCATTAATAGCGCGTTAAAATGCATTTTTAATGCATTTATTGTAGAGCAACTATGCAGAATTTACTTAGCTGAAATTAATAGGGTTGTTTCTAGTGATCGTTAGACATTGACGGTGGGGATACGCATTAGTCCTGCCAACTGCGGGTAACGATTGGACAACACATCTGCCAGAGTATAGCGGTCAAGCACCTCCAGAAACGCTGACAAGGCTTCGTTTAGAATGGGCTGGAGCCGACACGAGGGAGTAATGATGCAGTTGTTATCGCTATGAAAGCACTCGACTAGCTCCATGCCATGTTCCATTTCGCGCACTAGTTTACCTAGCACGATAGTAGCGGGGTCTCGCGTGAGCAATAGGCCACCGTTCTTGCCCCGAATAGCGGTAACGTAGTTCTTCTGGCTAAGCTCCTGAACGACTTTCATCAGGTGATTGCGAGAAATATCAAAGGTCTCTGCGATCTCATTGATAGTAGAACGCTCTTCGCCTTTCACGGCGAGGAAGATCAGCACGCGTATTGAATAATCGGTGAATCGAGTGAGATGCATGGAGTGCGCTTTGCTCCGAGAGTAATCCAACTGTAAAAGAAACATGTTGTATGAACGTTCAGTAAGTTGCAATCAGAACATGGGGGTACCAATACTGGCCTAGGTCAAGAAGGAAAGCGTTAGTGCCTTAGCTCGAGCTGGTCAAAGTGCGGTTTCAAACGGCTTACCAGCGCATTCATCTGAGCTGTAGATGGAGTATTGGCAACTGGCTGAGAATAGGTAGGGTCGAAGCATTGCTCGCTGCGGGCCACCTGCAGCGCATAGTGGCGTACCCCACAGTCGGCAAGACTCAGTGCCAGGCGTTCCACATCGGCAAGCTGAAAATCTTTCCAGTGAATGGTGGTACGGCACTCGAAGTTGAGTCCGCTGTCGAGCAAAGCCTCCAAGCTACGGGCATGCAACTGCCAGATGCCGGGACGGCCGCAGATGCGGTCAAACGCTTTTCCGCGTCCTTTTACATCCAGCCCCACCCAGTCGAGATGCGGTAATAGCTGGGTGAGGCGGTCAGGATAAGGGCCGGCGGTATGTAGTCCCACCTCAAAGCCCAATGCTTTCACTTCCTTTACTGCATCGTACAAATCGGCATTCAGGGTGGGCTCACCACCGCTGAAAACCACCGCCTCCAGCAGGCCTTGCCGGGTGCTCAGGAATTCCAGTATCGCTTGCCACTCCTGGGGTTCACCTCGGCGCGGCGGGATCATGTTGGGATTGTGGCAGTAGCCGCAGCGTAGCGGGCAGCCTTGGAGAAAGACAACGCACGCCAGATGATTGGGATAATCCAGGGTGGTCATGGGCACAAGGCCGGCAATCGGCAGCCGAATCGAAGATAATTTAGTTGTGATGTCGTCAAGTGTCGTCTGCATAGCCATAGTGATATCCCTCTGCTGGGGCGCCTGTCGCCAGACCCCCCAGCCGTCGTTAGAGAAAAGTGAAGGCTAGCTACCGAGAGGCGGCGGCTTCAGTAAAATGGCGTCGCTCCTGGTGTTCGGCACGTTTGCCGATATTGAACTGACTTACCGGGCGGTGGTAACCCATGACGCGGGTCCAGACTTCGCAGCGCTGGCGCTGCTCAGTGGGCAAGCTAGCATATTGAGAGGTTTGCATTAGCGTGTTCCTTAAACGAGTTGATAAAAAGTGAGGCAAATGCCTCAAGCCGTGGCGGCGTCAATTGCGCTCGCCGTTTTTGCCCACAGTGCTTCGTCGCACTTGGGGCAGAACTCATGTTCACCCGCCAGGTAGCCATGCACCGGGCAGATCGAAAAGGTGGGTGTCACTGTGAGGTAGGGTAAGCGAAAGTGAGAGAGCGCCGTTTTAACCAGCTTGCGACAGGCGGAGGCCGAGGTAATCCGTTCGCGCATATAGAGATGCAATACCGTGCCACCGGTATAGCGAGTCTGTAAGGGGTCTTGATGGCTCAGTGCCTCAAAGGGATCATCGGTATGGCCCACCGGCAATTGGCTGGAATTGGTGTAGTAGGGCGCCTCGGGTGTACCGGCCTGAATTATGTCAGGAAAGCGAGTCAGATCCTCCCGGGCAAAGCGGTGAGTGGTGCCCTCTGCAGGGGTAGCTTCAAGGTTATACATATGGCCGGTCTGTTCTTGAAATTCGCGCATCCGCTCCCGGACGTGGTCAAGAAGATCCAGCGCCAGCTGCAGCCCTTGGGCGTCGGCGATATCGCAGCGATCCCCAGTAAAGTTGCGCACCATTTCGTTAAGCCCATTCACACCCAGAGTGGAGAAATGATTGCGTAACGTGCCCAGGTAGCGCTGGGTAAAGGGGTAGAGCCCCTGATCCATTAGTTGCTGAATGCGCTCGCGCTTGAGTTCGAGGCTATCGCGCCCGAGCGACAGTAGGCGATCCAGCTCGCTGAACAGCCCGGCCCGGTCGCCGGCAAAGCGGTAACCCAGCCGGGCGCAGTTGATCGTCACTACTCCCAACGATCCGGTTTGCTCCGCGCTGCCGAACAGACCGTTACCGCGTTTGAGCAGCTCACTCAAATCAAGCTGCAGGCGGCAGCACATGGAACGCACCATGTGAGGTTCCAGATCCGAATTTAGAAAGTTTTGAAAGTAGGGCAGACCGTACTTGGCGGTCAGTGCGAAGAGCCGCTCGGCGTTGTCGCTTTCCCAGTCGAAATCATGGGTGATGTTATAAGTGGGTATCGGGAAGGTGAACACACGCCCGTGGCGGTCACCGGCCTCCATGACTTCCAAATAGGCTCGGTTGATCAAGTCCATTTCAACCTGCAGTTCGCCGTAACTGAACGGCTGCTCCTCTCCACCGATAACCGGTACCTGTTGGCGCAAGTCGTCGGGGCAAACCCAGTCGAAGGTTAGGTTGGTGAAGGGCGTCTGGCTACCCCAGCGCGAAGGCACATTGAGGTTGTAGATGAATTCCTGAAGCGCCTGCTTGACCTGTGCATAGGTGAGGCCGTCCTTGCGCACGTAGGGGGCCAGGTAGGTATCGAAAGAGCTGAAGGCTTGTGCCCCGGCCCACTCGTTCTGCAAGGTGCCAAGAAAATTAACCATTTGCCCGAGGGCACTTGAGAGGTGGCGGGGCGGGTTGCTTTCGGCTCGTCCCGGCACCCCATTGAATCCCTCTAGCAGCAAAGTACGCAGCGACCAGCCGGCGCAATAGCCGCACAGCATATCCAGGTCGTGAATATGCAAATCACCTTCCCTATGAGCTTCCCCCACGGCGTGGGGGTAAATCTCATCGAGCCAGTAGTTGGCTATCAACTTGCCCGAGACGTTGAGGATTAAACCGCCCAATGAATAGCCCTGGTTGGCATTGGCGTGAACACGCCAGTCGGCGCGTTGGAGGTACTCATTGACCGTCGGGGCGACGTCAATATGATGCTTTGCTACCTGAACGCTTGTGGAGCTTTTCACCCAATTCACCTATATATGCTAACTTTAATAAAAATAAATACTATATGTGGTGTTAAAGGGTAAGCGTTCAGGATTTTGCAATAAATGATCCAGATCAAAAATGGTGGGGAAAAATAGTAAGACGTGGTGGCGCCTAGGCTATGGCTTTAGCCAATCATCGTGCGGGTGTTATCCATACCCGGTCGGCCATACCAGTAACCGTCGCAGATTTCAGCATCCACCAGCGTTAAAGGATCGGGAGTAGGTAACCTGCCGTGGCGGGCCTTGTCGAAAGCCTTGACTACCATGGCCATGCCTTCCGCCCGTGGGCTGAGACGTGCCACTGATACCCCCATATCCACCATGACCGTCAGTTCATGGCGCAGATCCTGGCAGGCGCTGGAAAGGGTTTGAATACCGTTCAGGGTAAAAACATCGCGGGATTCTTGTGAACGTAGCACCAAGCCTTCGGGGTACTTTTGGCAGACGAACTTGCAGCGGTCTTTAGGCGTTTGGTGGCGCCGGGCGGTAAAGCAGCGTGATGACCAGGCCAAGGGGAGATGCCCGTAGGCGAATACTTCGCATGGATGGGGAATGCCTGCCTGGTGGCAATCGTGAATAAGCTTGGCCAAATCTTGCTGTGACATTTCCACCGGCGCTTGCCAGCGCTTCATTCCAGCACGTGCCATGACGCCCAGCGTCGCCGGATTGTAGAGGTTCAGCGCGGCACCGGCGATAAACGGCAGCCCAGCACTGGAGAGTCGCTGCAGGGCACTCTGGTCATTGGCCTCGACAATGAAGTCGCCGTTGTCACACAGCTTGCGTAAGTCACGCAGATCGGCTTCGGACTCGATTAGTGTCTGGCTGGCGAGTACCACCTGCTTGCCCGCCTGGGTGAGTTCGCGCCCAATGCCTAGCCAGTCGTCCAGTTTCATGTCGCGGCGCCGCGAGCAGACGGTTTCGCCAAGGGTAATTATCTCTACCGGCCAGTCGGCTGCCTCGCGGTAGAAGTCGGCGTAGCGTTGCCGAGTCCAGTAAAAAAGCACCGGCCCGAGGGAGAGTTGAAGAGGGCCGGTTGATAAGGTCGGTGATGGGGGAGGTGTAGTGTTCGGCATAGTAGGCTCCTATTTCCAGCGGCGTTCGTAGGCGCCTAGGGTAGTGATGGCACCTTCGGAGAGCTCGGCAAGGCCGGCCATCCAGGCGGGTTCTGGATCAAAGCGCTCAGGCTGATCCTCTAGGCGGTTGAGCGCCTGACGCCAGATCCCGGCCACTTTAGAGACATAGGCGGGGCTGCGCTGACGGCCTTCAATTTTGACGGCGCTAATACCCAGGTCGCGTAGTTCCGGCAATAGCTCCAGGGTATTGAGGCTGGTGGGTTCCTCAATGGCGTGATAGGTCTCCCCCGCCACCTCGAAGCGACCCTTGCATAGGGTGGGGTAGCCCGCGCGCTCGCCTTCGGCGTAGCGGTCGATAAGAACATTGTTAAGGCGCGACTCTAAGCCCTCAGGCGTTTCTTCCCAGCGGACATGGGCTGCTGGCGAGCAGACGCCCCGGGTATTGGGCGATTCGCCGGTCAGGTAGGAGGAGAGATAGCAGCGTCCTTCGGCCATGATGCACAGACTGCCGAAAGCGAACACCTCCAGTTCTACCGGTGTTTGCTTGGCCAGGTCGCGTACCTGAGTGATTGACAGCACCCTTGGCAGTACGGCGCGCTTGATGCCGAAATGCTGGTGGTAAAAGCGTAGCGCTTCATGGCTGGTCGCCGAACCCTGCACTGAAAGGTGCCGCGAGATCTCGGGGTGATGGCGAGTAGCGTAGTCGAGCAGCCCCATATCGGCGAGAATCAGCGCATCCACGCCCAGTTCCGCGGCCTGATCCACGGCCCGAGTCCAGTGTTGCCAGCCATCGGGCTGGGGATAGGTATTAATAGCGCAAAAAACGCGTTTGCCATGTCGGTGGGCGTAATCAATCCCCTCGCGGGCACGTTTGTCAGTAAAGTTTAGCCCGGCGAATTGCCGTGCGTTGGTGATGTTCTGGAAGCCGAAGTAGACAGCGTCGGCACCTTCATCTACAGCGCGCTTTAGGGCGGGTAGGTTGCCAGCGGGACATACAAGCTCCATAGCGAGACTCCTTGCGGGAAAAGTCCGAGCATTTTAGTCACCTATTTTTTGTCAGCTTTTGACACAGGTCATATCGGGGTGGCTTTCAAAAGCGGATAACGCTGCAGAGTAGGCAAGCTGGATGCAGGCAGTTTTTAAAACGTATATTGTATGAATATTAACCAATGCTTGCTGCACCCACTTCCAGAGATCTTTTTAAGAGATCTTTTTAAGAGACCTTTTTCAGAGAACTCTTCTAGAGCCCCTTTTCAGAGACCAATTTCGATCATGCAAGATGAACTGCTCTTCAATCGCCCCCTGGTAGAGAAATATGACCGCCCAGGCCCGCGGTACACTTCGTATCCCACTGCGCCCCAGTTTCATGCCGCGTTTGCCGAGGATGATTACCGTAGCGCCGCCGAGCGCAGTAATCGGGTCGCAGTACCCAAGCCGCTTTCGGTCTATGTGCATATCCCGTTCTGCAAAAGCCTGTGCTACTACTGCGCCTGCAACAAAATCATTACTCATAATACCGAGCGAGCCGCCGAATACCTGGAGTGGTTAAAACAGGAGATACGTGTTCAGGGAGCGCTGTTCGATACCACTCGGCAAATGACCCAATTACACCTGGGCGGCGGCACCCCAACCTACTTAAGCAACGCCCAGCTAAGCGAACTGATGGCGGCGCTGGACGAGGCTTTTCACTTCGCTGCACCTGAAGAGCGCGAATTCTCGCTGGAGGTAGACCCCCGCACCGTGACCCCCGAACAGGTGTACGAGCTCTACGCGCTGGGCTTCAATCGGTTGAGCTTTGGGGTTCAGGACTTCGATCACGACGTGCAGCAAGCGGTCAATCGCGTCCAGAGCGAAGAGCAGGTGGTATCCCTGGTCAAGGCTGCCCGCGAGGCGGGGTTTGAATCGGTCAGCGTTGACCTGATCTACGGTTTACCGCTGCAGACGGTGGCGAGTTTCGATACGACCCTAACCAAGATTATTGACCTGCAACCGGATCGCATTGCCGCTTATAGCTACGCCCATCTGCCCGAACTGTTTAAAGCTCAGCGGCTAATTCGCCCCGAAGACATGCCGCCCCCCGAGCGCAAGCTGGAGCTACTGGAGCTTACGATTAACCGGCTGACCTCTGCAGGATATGTCTACATCGGCATGGATCACTTCGCCCTTCCGAATGACGAGCTGAGCCTGGCCCGTGAAAATGGCACTCTGCAGCGCAATTTTCAGGGCTACTCTACCCACGCCGACTGCGACATGATTGGGCTGGGCATTACCTCGATTGGCAAGGTGGGCGATACCTACAGCCAGAACGTCAAGGAAACGGCCCAGTATCAGCATCGTTTGGATGAAGGGCGTTTACCGGTCTTCCGTGGCTATCGCCTTAGCGATGACGATCGCCTGCGCCGCGATGTCATTAATACCCTGATGTGTCACGGCCGTCTTGAATTTGCCGCTATCGAGGCCCGACACGATATCGATTTTAGCAGCTACTTCGCGAGTGCCTTGGCGAGCCTCGAAGAGATGGCGGACGACGGACTAATTGCTTTGCGCGACCATGAAATCGAGGTGCTGCCGTCGGGGCGATTGATGATCCGCAACCTGGCCATGGCGTTCGACGCCTACCTGAAACCAACGGAAAACCGTTATTCGCGCACGGTGTAATTTCAACAGCGCCAACCGTCTATTCCTTTACGTTGGCCGCTCTATCACCTTGGGGGTAGATAGGGTGTATATGGAGGTAATCACGCAGTAATTCGCTTGTCGATCACGCAGAATCCACTCCATGGAACCCGCACTGTCGGGTATGCAAATTTCCGAGGAGCCTGGAGATCGACCATGAGTCACTTCATAGATCGGCTGAATTTCTTCCGCAAGTCCCGCGAGCCTTTTGCCAACGAACACGGTGAGCTACGCAGCGAATCCCGCCAGTGGGAAGATAGTTATCGTGCCCGCTGGCAACACGACAAGGTAGTGCGTAGCACCCACGGGGTGAACTGCACCGGCTCCTGTAGCTGGAAGATCTACGTCAAAAACGGTTTAGTTACCTGGGAAACCCAGCAGACTGACTACCCCCGTACCCGTCCCGACCTGCCTAACCATGAGCCGCGTGGCTGCCCCCGCGGCGCCAGTTACTCCTGGTATCTGTACAGCGCCAACCGCCTCAAGTACCCGTTGATCCGCAAGCCGCTGCTGGCGCTATGGCGCGAAGCGCTCAAGGCTAATCCAGACCCGGTAGATGCCTGGGCGTCTATTGTCGAAGACCCCGCCAAGACCAAACAGTACAAGCGTGCTCGCGGCATGGGCGGCTTCGTTCGCGGTAACTGGGACGAGCTCAACGAGCTGGTGGCGGCCTCTAACGTTTACACCGCCAAGCAGTATGGCCCCGACCGTATTCTTGGCTTCTCGCCTATTCCTGCCATGTCGATGGTCAGCTACGCCGCGGGTAGCCGCTACCTCTCGCTGATTGGTGGCGTCTGCATGAGCTTCTACGACTGGTACTGCGATTTGCCGCCGGCCTCGCCAATGACCTGGGGCGAGCAGACTGACGTTCCCGAGTCCGCAGACTGGTACAACTCCGGCTACATCATCGCCTGGGGCTCCAACGTGCCCCAGACGCGTACCCCGGATGCCCACTTCTTTACCGAAGTACGTTACAAGGGCACCAAGACGGTTTCGATCACTCCGGATTATGCCGAAGTCTCCAAACTCACTGACGAATGGCTATCCGCCAAACAGGGCACCGATGCCGCCCTGGCGATGGCCATGGGCCATGTCATCCTCAAAGAGTTCCACCTCGATTACCCGAGTGCTTACTTCACTGACTATGTGCGGCGTTATACCGATATGCCGTTCCTGGTGGAACTGGAAGTGCGTGAAGATGGCAGCTTCGCACCGGGTCGCCAACTGCGTGCCAGCGATTTTGATGCTGCCCTGGGCCAGGAAAACAATCCCGAGTGGAAAACCGTTGCCTGGGATGAAACCCGTGACCAGTTGGTGGTGCCACGCGGCTCCATCGGTTTCCGCTGGGGCGAAACTGGCGACGAAGTGGGCAAGTGGAACCTGGAATCGCTGGACGCCGCAGGCGCTGAAATCAAGCCGTTACTCAGTTTGGTCAACCACCACGATAGCGTCGCGCGCGTGGCGTTCCCTTACTTCGGTGGCATTGAGCACGAGCACTTTGAGCACGTAAAAGGGGCCGGTGTTGGTGCTGCTGACGACCTGCTGTTCCACAATTTGCCCGCCAAACGCTTGAAGAGAGCCGATGGCAGCGAAATGCTGGCGGTCACCGTTTTTGATCTGATGTGTGCCAACTACGGTATCGACCGTGGCTTTGTCGGCGACGGCGAAGATGATGGCGCGACCTCGTTTGATCAGATTCGCCCCTATACCCCCGCGTGGCAGGAGAAAATCACCGGTGTCCCTGCAGAGCAGTGCACCCGCATTGCCCGTGAATTTGCCGACAACGCCCATAAAACCAACGGCCGTAGCATGATCATCGTTGGTGCCGGTATGAACCACTGGTACCACATGGATATGAACTACCGCGGCCTGATTAACATGCTGGTCATGTGTGGTTGTATCGGTCAGAGCGGTGGCGGCTGGGCTCACTACGTTGGTCAGGAAAAACTGCGTCCGCAGACTGGCTGGACGCCTTTGGCCTTTGGCCTCGACTGGCAGCGCCCGCCGCGCCACATGAACTCTACTTCCTTCTTCTATAGTCACTCCTCCCAGTGGCGCTACGAGAAGCTTGAGATTAAAGAAATTCTTTCGCCGCTGGCCAAGGCCGAGGATTACCCCGGTAGCCTGATTGACTTTAACGTGCGTGCTGAGCGCATGGGCTGGCTGCCGTCAGCACCTCAGCTGGACACTAACCCGCTACGCCTAGCGAAAAAAGCCGAAGCCGCGGGTATGTCCACTGCCGACTATGCCGTTCAGCAGCTCAAGAGCGGTGAACTGCGCTTTGCAGCGGAAGACCCGGATGCGCCAGAGAACTTCCCGCGTAATATGTTCATCTGGCGCTCCAACCTGCTGGGTAGCTCCGGTAAGGGCCATGAGTACATGCTCAAGTACCTGCTGGGTACTCGCCACGGTATTCAGGGTAAAGACCTGGGTGACTTCGGCGGCCAGAAGCCCGAAGAAGTGGTATGGCGTGACGAGGCGCCGGAAGGCAAGCTCGACCTGCTGGTGACGCTGGATTTCCGCATGTCCACCACCTGCCTCTACTCGGATATCGTGCTGCCTACGGCAACCTGGTATGAGAAGGACGACCTTAACACTTCTGACATGCACCCCTTTATTCACCCCTTGACTGCCGCCACCGATCCGGCCTGGGAATCGCGCAGCGACTGGGATATTTACAAGGGTATTGCCAAAGCATTCTCCAAGGTGTGTGTAGGCCACCTGGGCGAAGAGACCGACCTGGTCACGCTGCCGATGCAGCACGACTCGCCAGGAGAGTTGGCCCAACCGGCGGTGATGGATTGGAAGAAGGGCGAATGCGCGCCGATTCCCGGTAAGACCATGCCATCGCTGATTGAGGTTAAGCGCAACTATCCCGAAACCTATGAGCGCTTCACCTCCGTAGGGCCGCTGCTGGAAAGCATCGGTAACGGCGGCAAGGGCATCGCCTGGAATACCGATGCTGAAGTCGAGCTGCTGGGCAAACTCAACCATCGCAAACTGGATGGCCCGCATAAAGGGCGTCCGTTGATCGACAGCGCTATCGATGCTGCCGAGATGATTCTGACCCTGGCACCGGAAACCAATGGCGCCGTGGCAGTAAAAGCGTGGGATGCACTCTCCAAAATTACCGGGCGTGACCATACCCACCTGGCAAGGCCCAAACATGACGAAAAAATCCGCTTCCGCGATGTCGTCGCCCAGCCGCGCAAGATTATCTCCAGCCCGACCTGGTCTGGCCTCGAGGATGAGCATGTCTCCTATAACGCCGGTTACACCAACGTTCACGAGCTGATTCCCTGGCGCACCGTGAGTGGTCGTCAGCAGTTCTATCAGGATCATGCCTGGATGCGCGCTTTCGGTGAAAGCCTGCTGGTCTATCGTCCGCCCATCGATACCAAGGCGGCCAAAGGCTTCCAGCTTCCCGCCGACAACGGCTTCAAGAGCAAGGCGCTGAACTTTCTCACGCCGCACCAGAAGTGGGGCATCCACTCCACTTACTCGGACAATCTGCTGATGTTGACGCTTAACCGAGGCGGCCCGGTGGTGTGGCTCTCCGAGGCGGACGCGGCTGAGATCGATATCGAGGACAACGACTGGATCGAGGTCTACAACGCCAACGGCTCGATTGCCGCGCGGGCAGTGGTCAGCCAGCGGGTCAAGGCGGGCATGGTGATGATGTACCACGCCCAGGAGCGCAACGTGAACGTCCCTGGTTCTGAGGTCACCGGCACGCGGGGCGGTATTCACAACTCGGTCACCCGTGTCTGCCCCAAGCCAACCCATATGATCGGCGGCTACGCGCAGCTCTCTTACAGTTTTAATTATTACGGCACCGTCGGCTCAAATCGCGATGAGTTCGTGTTAGTGCGCAAGATGAAATACGTTGACTGGCTGGATGGTGAAGGCAATGACAGTGTTCAGAAGAACAGTGCTCAGGAGGCCGTGAAATGAAAATTCGTTCCCAGGTAGGCATGGTTCTCAACCTTGATAAGTGTATTGGTTGCCACACCTGTTCGGTGACCTGCAAAAATGTCTGGACCAGT
Source organism: Halomonas sp. FeN2 (assembly GCF_020595105.1). NCBI lineage: Bacteria > Pseudomonadati > Pseudomonadota > Gammaproteobacteria > Oceanospirillales > Halomonadaceae > Halomonas > Halomonas sp. FeN2. Next base: position 260,489 of record NZ_CP074200.1, on the reverse strand, counting down.
CGCGAAGGTATGGAGTACGCCTGGTTCAACAATGTCGAGACCAAGCCCGGTATCGGCTATCCCAAAGAGTGGGAGAACCAGGCCAAGTGGAAGGGCGGCTGGATGCGCCTTAACGACGGTCGGATTGAACCGCGTATTGGTGGCAAATGGCGGGTGCTGGCGAACATTTTCGCCAACCCCGACTTGCCCGAGATGGATGACTACTATGAGCCGTTCACTTTCGACTACCAACACCTGCATACCGCCAAGATCGGTGAGCACCAGCCGGTGGCGCGTCCGCGCTCGCTGATTTCCGGTCAGCGTATGAAAAAGATCGAGTGGGGCCCGAACTGGGAAGAGATTCTTGGCACCGAGTTCGCCAAGCGGCGCAAAGACGCCAACTTCGACAAGGTGCAGGCAGATATATACGGCCAGTTCGAAAACACCTTCATGATGTATCTGCCGCGTCTGTGCGAGCACTGCTTGAACCCAACCTGTGTAGCGGCTTGCCCCAGTGGTGCGATCTACAAGCGGGAAGAGGACGGCATCGTTCTAATCGACCAGGACAAGTGCCGTGGCTGGCGTATGTGTATCTCCGGCTGCCCCTACAAGAAGATCTACTACAACTGGAAAAGCGGTAAGTCCGAGAAGTGTATCTTCTGCTACCCGCGTATCGAGGCCGGTCAGCCGACCATCTGTTCCGAGACCTGTGTGGGCCGCATTCGCTATCTCGGCGTGCTGCTGTATGACGCTGACCGTATAGAGGAAGTGGCAAGCTCCCCTGACGAGCGTGACCTCTACCACCGCCAGTGCGAGATTTTCCTAGATCCTAACGATCCGGAAGTGATTGCCCAGGCCAAGCGGGATGGCATCCAGGATAACGTCATCAAAGCCGCCCAGGCCTCACCGGTCTACAAGATGGCTATCGACTGGGGATTGGCGCTGCCGCTGCACCCGGAATACCGCACGCTGCCGATGGTGTGGTACGTGCCGCCGCTGTCGCCGATTCAGTCCGCCGCTGAGGCGGGGCATGTAGAGTTCGATGGCATCCTGCCCAAGATCGAATCACTGCGTATCCCGGTGAAGTACCTGGCCAACCTGTTGACAGCCGGTGAAGAGGAGCCCGTGGTATTGGCACTCAAGCGCTTGATGGCGATGCGTGTCTACATGCGCGGCAAGCACGTGGATGGCGCCCCTAATGCCGAGGTGCTCGATGCCGTAGGTCTGAGCGTAGCCCAGGTGGAAGAAATGTACCGCTACCTGGCCATTGCCAACTACGAGGATCGTTTCGTGATCCCCACCAGCCATCGTGAGATGGCAACCGAAGCCTTCCCCGAGCGGGGTGGATGTGGCTTTACCTTTGGTGATGGTTGCCACGGTGAGAGCCAGCCCAACCTATTTAACGGTCGTAAGCAGACCAGCGTGTTGGTAAAACCGGTAGAGGTCTTCGACCCGCAGCCACAACTTGAGGAGTCTCGTCATGACTGAAGCCGCTACCCAATCGCCGACCCCGGTAGAGCCGTCGTTCGAACCGCTACAGGGTATGCGTAGCCTACGCGTACTGGCCCGCCTGCTCGATTACCCGACCCAGGAACTGCAGGATGCCAGCGGCGAGCTCATCGAAATTCTCAATGCCGAGCGCCGCCTGGGAGCGGCTCTCAAAGCGTCGCTAATGGAGTGGTGTCAGCGTCTCCAAGAGGGCGACCTGCTTGAACTGCAGGCCGAGTACTTCGCCATGTTCGATAAGGGGCGAGCTACGTCGCTGCTGCTATTCGAGCACGTTCACGGTGAATCACGTGACCGTGGCCAGGCCATGGTAGATCTTATGGCCGAGTACAGCGCGGCCGGTTTTGAGCTGGATGCCCGTGAACTGCCCGATCATCTACCGGTATTTCTTGAATACCTTTCAATGTGCGATGAAGCCGAGATCGGCCGCTGGCTGGGCGAAATACGCCATATTCTGGCGCTGCTGACCGCGCGGCTGGAGGAGCGGGGAGCGGATCACGCGCTGGTACCGTTGTCACTGTTGGCGTTAATCGGCGCCGAGGGTGATGTAGAGGAGCATCGGCCCCAGGTCAAGAAAGAAGTGCCTGATAACACCCCCGAGGCCTTGGACGCCGTATGGGAAGAAGAAGCGGTGCGTTTCTCGGCAACCTCTGACGAGGACTGCGCGCTGCAGTCTGCCGAAGGGCGTCGCTTGGCCGAGCGCAAACACACCGTTCAGAGCCAGCCGGTACGCATTATGCCTGCTCCGTCTTTAAATGCCTCTTCCGCTCCTTCCGCCGATCGTTAATAGGAGAATCACCATGTATGACGCGATTGCGCATTACTTAACCCATCTGATCTACGGTTACTACCCCTATCTCGCGGGCACGGTGTTTCTGCTGGGCAGCCTGCTCCGTTTTGATCATGGTCAGTACACCTGGAAGACCGGTTCTAGCCAGATGCTCTCTTCAAAGAATATGCGCCTGGGCAGCAACCTGTTTCATATCGGTATTATCGTGATTTTCTTCGGCCATCTGGTGGGCATGCTCACTCCGCACTGGGTCTATGAACCGTTCCTGCACGCTGGCACTAAACAGCTAGTGGCCATCGTGGTCGGCGGTATTGCCGGTGCTATGTGCGTGGTGGGCGGCGCCATGTTGCTTTATCGGCGATTGGTAAATCCTCGCGTAAAGGCGTCGTCGAGCTTGATGGATACCTTGATCCTGGGTTTGATCGTCTTACAGGCATGCCTTGGCATGGTAACCATCATCTTCTCGCTAGGCCATATGGACGGTGAAATGATGCTGACACTCTCCAGCTGGGCGCAGTCGATTGTCTTCTTTAGCGGTGGTGCGGCGGACTACATGCAGGAAGTGTCGTGGATCTACAAACTGCATATCTTTATCGGCTTAACCATCATCCTGCTGTTCCCGTTTTCGCGGCTGGTGCATGTGTGGAGCGTGCCGTTCGGCTATGTTACCCGGCGTTATCAGCTTGTCCGCCGGCGCATTTAAAAAACGGCTTGTGCACGTCCAGGACTAGAGGAGAAATAACATGCAGATGATTGATATCGAACAGCTACCTGGGGGCGTCGCTGCGCCTCCGGTACGCGTCGGCGACACCCCTATCGATGAAGCAACGATTGCGTTGGAGATGCAGTACCACCCCGCCGAAACGGCGGGGGAGGCTCAGCTTCAGGCGGCCCGTGCGTTGGTGGTTCGAGAGCTGCTTCGCCAGCGTGCTAGCTTCCTGGGCCTACTATCGACACAGGAAGTTAGCGAAGCACAGGAAGATGCGGCGATTGCTGCCCTGCTCGAACAGGAGCTTGATGTGCCCGAACCGGGGGAAGCCGATTGCCAGCGCTTTTTTGAGACCCACCGCGAGCGCTTCAGCGAACCGGTGCAGTTACGCGTTCGTCACATTCTGCTCGCGGCCGCACCCGATGACTCCCAGGGTCGCGACGACGCTTACCAGCTTGGCGAAAAGCTACTCGAACAGCTTAATCAGATACCCGAACGGTTTGCCGAATTTGCTCAACACCACTCCGCGTGCCCTTCAAAAGAGCTGGATGGTGATTTGGGCTGGTTGGTATCAGGGCAGACTGTTCCAGAGTTGGATCGCGCTTTGCAGCACTTGCCCGAAGGTCTGCACGAGCGCCCCTTGGCGTCTCGCTATGGCTGGCATGTGGTGAGTATTGACGAGCGCAGAGAAGGTAGGGCGTTACCTTTCGATCAAGTGATTTACCGGGTGCGCCATAGCCTACGGGAGCAGGCAACTCGACGCGCGCTGCGTCACTATTTGCTGGCGTTAGAGAGCGAAATAGGCGTCGAAGGCATTGTTCTGGATGACGATGCTGGCGGCAGCTTGATGCAATAGCTTGAAGCAATAGCAAAGCTAATAGGAGAGCTTGATGTCCCATGTTCCTGTAGATGCTCTTTTCACTCCGCTTGGCATCGCGGTGCTAACGGTTTCCGATACCCGTGGTTTCGATGAGGATGGCAGCGGCGACCTGCTGGTTGAACATCTGAGTGAAAGCGGCCATATCCTGGTAGAGAGGCGCATCGTACCTGATGATATCTATCAGGTTCGTGCCGTGGTCTCGGAATGGATTGCGCGAGCAGATATCCACGCAATTCTGGTTAATGGCGGCACTGGCTTTACCGCTCGGGATACCACTCCCGAGGCGTTGATACCGCTGTTCGACAAAGCGATTGAGGGGTATGGCGAGCTGTTCCGCCACTACTCTCTGAAGACCATCGGCACCGCGACGATCCAGTCTCGCGCTGTAGCGGGGGTGGCCAACCGAACGATGATGTTTGCGATGCCCGGCTCGCCCAAGGCGTGTGCGTTGGCGTGGGACAAAATAATCGCTTTGCAGCTGGACTCCCGCACTCGGCCCTGCAACTTCGCCGCCATGGTGCTGCCTTCAGCGACCCAATGCAGTGGACGCCATAAAGCGACTTCTTCCAATGAGGTGGAGCGTTTATGAACTGTCACTGCGCAGAAATAGTCACACCCGGCTTGTTAGATCTGTTTGATGCACGCCAACGGCTTATCGACGCCGCCACGCCCATTAATACAGTAAAAACCATCACCCTGGAACAATCGGCGGGGCGAGTGCTGGCAGAAACGCTGCTCGCACCTCTTGATATGCCGGGTGTGGACAATAGCGCTATGGATGGTTACGCGCTGTGTCTGGCTGATTACCAAGCGGTACCTCGCGGTGCAGGCTTACCCATTCTTCAACGCGTACCGGCTGGCGCAGGCGTCATGCTGCTACCGGAAGGAGGCTGCGCGCGTATTTTTACCGGCGCGCCGGTACCCATGGGGGCAGATATTGTGGTACCTCAAGAGCGGGTAACCCTTGATCAGCGTGGGTATATACACCTCGAAGGTAACCTGGTGATAGGCGCTAATATTCGCCGCCAGGGCGAGGAGACCTGCATGGGAACCCCGCTACTCGCTGCAGGCACTTTTCTTGATGCCGCGTCGATTGCGCTGCTGGCAAGCCATGGTATTAACACGGTTAACGTCAAACGGCGCCTGCGGGTGGCGCTACTCTCAACCGGCGATGAGCTAATTGCCCCAGGTACTGCGAGAGCGCCGGGACAGGTATACGACAGCAATCGCGCCATGCTTAACGTACTGCTAGCGCAAGCTCAGTGCGATGTGTTGGACTTGGGCGTCATCGCTGATTCGCCGCAGTCATTGCATCAGGCTTTTGAGCACGCACAAACCGCTGCAGATGTGGTGATGTGCACCGGTGGCGTTTCGGTAGGCGAGGAGGATCATGTACGCCCGGTGATCGAGCAGCGCGGTGGGTTACATTTTCATGGTGTTGCCATGAAGCCAGGGAAGCCCTTTGCGTTCGGTTATCTGGGCGCGGAGCCTGCCTCTTCCACACCGTTAATGGCGTTGCCGGGTAACCCAGTGGCCTCCCTGGTGGGCTGGCAGCTGCTGGCGCTGCCGTTTATCCATGCCATGCAAGGTAGAGCCGTAGCGGCTCTACAGCGTTACCCGGTAAAAGCGGGCTTTTCTCAGCGAGGGCCCCAGGGGCGCTGCGAGCTACTACGGGTGGTGATGGATTGGTCACAGGGGGCTCCCGTGGCGCAGCTAGCGGGCGGGCAGGGCTCACACATGCTCAGCGCGGCTAGCCAAGCCCACGGTTATTTAATGATTAACCCCGCCACGGAGGTGACTGAAGGGGGCATCTATCACTATTACCCCATCAATCAGTTCGCCGCTTGAACAGCTTTTCCTATCGTGGCCACTGACCTCGTTTGTTTTTCATAGGAGAGGGTATGTCTTCACAACACAAACCCCGCACACTGATTTATGCCTGCTCCGGCTGCTCTGATGTGGCGCAACTTGCCAATAGCGTTGCCCTGCGTCTTGACCATGCAGGAGAGGCAGAAATGTCCTGCATTGCCGGTGTGGGCGGTGGTGTGCCCGGCCTGGTGCGCATTGCACGCTCCGGGCGCCCTATTGTGGCCATTGACGGGTGCCAGATGCACTGCGCCAGCCACTGTCTCGCCAAAGCGGATGTGATACCCACAGAGCACGTAAAGCTATATGAAAACGGCCTGCGCAAGCGGCGGGGCCAGTTTTATGATGAGCAAACAATCGCTGAGGTTACCGCAGAGGTAAAAGGACTCATTGCCCGGCTGCCCGTTAATGCCAGTACCCAAGAGGAGCCCGTAGAATGAATGCACTAGTAGATGGGTTTGGCCGCACGGTGCGTTACCTGCGTATATCGGTGACTGATCGTTGTGATTTTCGCTGTGTGTATTGCATGGCTGAGGAAATGACCTTTCTGCCACGCGCCCAACTGCTTACCCTTGAGGAGATAGCCGCGCTTTCACAGGCATTTGTCGAGCTGGGCGTGGAGAAAATTCGTCTAACTGGCGGTGAGCCGTTAGTACGCCAGGGCGTACTAACACTAGTGCAAAAACTCGGTGCATTGGTAGGTCTGCGCGAGCTGGCGATGACCACCAACGGCTCAGGTTTGGTCAAGCATGCCAATGCTTTGCGCCAAGGCGGGCTACATCGGCTCAATATTAGCCTCGACTCGCTCAAGCCCGAACGCTTTAAAGCATTAACCCGGACGGGAGATCTTGATCAGGTGATCGCGGGTATCCGTGCAGCGCGCCGCGCTGGCTTTCAGTCGATTAAGCTAAACGCCGTATTGCTCAAGGGGCGCAATGACGACGAAATTATCGACTTGGTAAACTTTGCCCGGGATGAACACGTCGATATAAGCTTTATTGAGGAGATGCCGCTGGGCGCTATCAGCGAGCATAACCGTGGTGAAACCTTTCTTTCCACCGATGCGGTACGCGAGACCATAGAAAACCACTATCAACTCTTACCCACCACTGAGACCACCCTAGGTCCATCCCGCTATTACCGTATGGCAGACAGCCAGTCGCGGATTGGCTTCATCTCTCCCCATAGCCATAATTTCTGTGCTGCCTGTAACCGTGTTCGAGTAACGGCTGAAGGGCGGCTACTGCTTTGCCTGGGCAATGAGCACTCGGTAGATTTACGCTCCGTAATGCGACGTTATCCGGGTGATACCCAGCGGCTTAAATCGAGCATTGTGGCGGCAATGAAGAAAAAACCTGAGCGCCATCACTTCACGACGGATGGTGAAGTTCAAATAGTGAGGTTTATGAATGCAACTGGTGGCTAACCCAGTGTTCTAGCTGGCTTGATTTGATCACTAAGCCTCCTCAGCGTGAAAGAAACTCCCGCAGTAAATTGGGTAGTTGATAGGCCACCCAATATTTTTTTATTAGCGTCAGATTAATAAAATCTATTTCGACAAGTCGATCACCGCTCTTGAAGGGACATCGCCCTGTTCCATCAAAAAAAGCGAGCGCGATTTGGGAATGAACCAAGCGACAAAAAAGGTGAGTCATTTATTAGGTGCGCTACCCTAATAAATATAAAATTATTAAGGTTCCAACTCCTGACGCTCCCAATGCGTCTAACGTATCGAAAAAATCATTTCCAAACATTTTCAATTCACTGGGAGAAAAATAGCGTTCAAGCAACTGTGATATACCATTTGACGTTACACTTAATACGGCGATGGTGACCTCGATTTTTTCTATTCCCGTTAACCACAGCAGAGTGGCGAGTAAACTAATTAAAACAACGCTGGCTCTAAAGGAAAGCCATTTAGCAGAATGAATAAATGCATTGACACCACCTATAAAGCCCTCCGAGGTTGTCATTGTTTTGGGTAGAAGCCGTTTCCAAAAGCCCTGATTGGAGTCCAATAGATGCGATAAAACCATGTGCATACACCAGAGTAGTTGAGTGGATAACAGCTTGCCATGGAATACTTAACAATCACTTAAGCATTCATTGATTGGCAAGGCTTCGGCACGCTTGGCTAATATCTTCTGCCTGCTGGTAAACGCTAGTGGCTATGCCAAGCAAACCCAGCACGCTATGAAATAAGTTGTCGTGCGAGGCGGCTTGATCAGAGACTTGGCGTAAGCAGTCCGTATCAAGGCCTTGCTGCTGTGAAAATGAGCTGGACAGCCACCAAACCATGGGCACATGCGTCTGTTCATCGGGGGCAATGGCATAAGGAATGCCGTGCAAATATAGGCCTTTTTCGCCCAGTGATTCACCATGATCAGAGAGATAGATCATCGCAGTTGCGTAGTCATCCTGACGCTTTAACGTCTCAATTACCTGATCCAACACAGTGTCGGTATAGAGAATGGCATTGTCGTAGCTGTTGGTAATGGCGTCTCTTGAGCACTTGGCTAAATCAGCGGTGGTGCAAGCGGGAACAAAACGTTCGTAGGCAGCAGGGTAGCGTTGGTAATAGCTGGGGCCATGGTTGCCTAGCTGATGCAGCACGACCACCTGGTCAGCTGAGGTACCGCTAATTTGCTTGGTCAAGGCTTGAGCCAGTGCTTCATCCAAGCATCGCCCCTCTTGACACAAAGACGCATTGTCCTCTGGCGAGAGCGCTTTTGTCGTCACTCCGTCGCAGACACCTTTACAGCCTGACTGGTTATCAAACCAGGTGACCTCTAACCCGGCGTGGGCTAATACGTCCAGCAAGGATTCATGTTGCTGAGCATACGATTTAGCGTAATCAGCACGCCCTGGTAATGAAAACATACAAGGTAATGAGACCGCTGTGCTTGTACCGCATGAGGAAACATCCGAAAAATTGATAACGTTAGGCTGCTGGGCAAGTTTAGGTGTGGTTTGGCGTTTATAACCATTTAGCCCCCAATTCGCCGCCCGTACCGTTTCGCCCACAACGATGACAAGCAGTGTAGGTTTGTCACCCACTCGTGAACTGATACGGGCATCCTCACCCACTGGGGAGCGCACCGTATTCGCGGCAGCGTGTTGGCTGGAAAGAGCCTGTGCCATCGAAACAATATAATTACCTGGAGTCACCAAGTAGCGAAGCTCTTTATTGTTGCGCATGAGTGACGACGCTTCTTGATAAGATAAGAAGATCGCTGACAGCAATATAACAGTGCTGGCAAGACAATAAGCCAAGCGTCGCAACATTGCCTTCTTCCAGTTTGAAAGTGTGATTTTAACGCGCCAAATAAAAACGGTAGGCAAGCCAAAAAAGATTGCTAAATGAATCAATAAACCAGCTGTGAGAAGTTCCTTTGCCTCGTTAGTATCCGTTTGAAGCACATTGTCTAGCATTGAGGTGTCAAAATAGGTGCCGTAGTAACTGGTAAAGTAACTGACAAAGGCGGCAATCAGAAACAGTAAGGTTAATAAGGGTTTTACCAGCGTTCGAAAAGCAAAGCTAATGAAGACCAAAAAGTTCAGGCAGGTCATCACCAAAAACATATTAAAAAAGGTTAGCCAAGTATGGGCGGCAAGAGGGTCATAGCCAGCAAAGGCTTGCTTCCAAAAAGGGAGATTGTAAAAAACACTGAATATGACAACGACCCATAAGACAAGCTGCTCCGTGCTCAATGTGGGGCGATAACGCCATACGGTGCTAACAATTTTTGAAGGCAATGATAGAAAAGGGGGCATCGATAGGCTCTCTGTATGAAAAGATTAATGAACGCTGGGGGTTAATAAAAATTTTGAAAGGACAATGCTGACGGTCCAGCAAATCATGACGGTCCAGAGGTCGTGGGAGAGAAAGTGCGCCCCGCGCAACTGTTGAGTGATCCCGAACGTAAGGCCAAGCCCTACACCCAGTGCGAGCCCTGCCCATCGCCAGTGGGGCCGTATGGCGGCAAAAAAGAAGTAGCAGGCTATCCACGTATAGCCTGCGCTGGCATGCCCGGCGGGAAAGCAGGCGGACGTCGGCATTGAGGAAGGCCGTATGCTGAGCAAGCCAATAAAGTCTCGTTCCCCACCATAGCGAACTAAATCCCAAGGGCATTCCATGTTCACTAGGTGTTTAATCGTTGCGACAAGCAGCGTTGAAAGAAGCGTTGCGGAAAAAAGATATAAAAGCGGCGTGCGATACGCTTTAAGACGAGTTACCACGGTGCTTAGTATCAAAAGGAGGAGTGTGACTAAACCCATCGCTAAGCTTAGCCATTTACCGCCTTTGTGAAGAACATCTTGGGTGATCAAGGTATCTTTCCACACCCAGGCATTACCCTGAAAGCGATATATAAAGTCAGTTATCGTAAAATCTATTTTTAAAATACTGAAGACCGACATGGCGATTAGAAATACAAGCCATGCGGATGCTACGGGTTTGAAAACATTTAGTAGAGCAGCACGCATAGCCATACACCCATCATCATAAAAATGGTCATCATGACGGCGGCAGCCCCCATGTCTTTAGCGCGCCCGCTAAGTTCGTTATGTTCTAGTCCAATACGGTCAATAATGCTTTCGATGGCGGAGTTAATGAGTTCCACTATCACTACAAGGGTGAGTGAAGAAAACAGCAATGCTTTTTCTACGGAAGTGGAGTTAACAAAAAATATAAAAGGGTAGAGGACGAGGCATAGCATCACCTCTTGTCTAAAGGCAGACTCATTTATCCAGCAAGCTTTGAAACCCGATACTGCATTAATAGAAGCGCGGAATATGCGTTTGACACCCGTGCCATTAGGTTTTGACGTCGTTGAAATAGGCAAGACAGTACTCTCGATAACGTAACAGTAGGGTCACTATAAAGCGCAAAACTTAACGAACAGTTATGCGCTTTAATTCAGTAGCTAGAATGCAAAGGGGCAGCGCTGGGTGGTGTTCTTACCCCCTGTGTTGGTTGGTTTGTTGCCGAGGCAGATTGAACGGGAGCCGTTGCGTTTTGTCCGTCAAGATTAGCGCGTATAGCTTCTATTACCGTGCTGATCTCTGGGCGCCAAAGAATGGTGTCATAGGCTTCTCGTGGTACGAAGGCGAGTGATTTTTTCTGGCGTACCAGGGAAATGGTGGCGACATCGAGTGCTGCCGCTAAGTGCATAGGCCCGGAGTCTGGTGTCACGAGTAACCGCGCTCGCCCTAGAACAGCGGCAAAGTGACGGATAGGAAGCGGCGGGCATAAGCTGCCATACAGTGATGGCATCAAACGCTGCTCAATAGGGGCTAGAAGCCTAAACTCCTCCGGTCCAAGAAAAACGACATAGCGCATTTTACGGGCTTCAATGGCATCAATGAGCATTAACCAAAATGTCAACGGCCAACGTTTGTTTTGATGCCCACCAACGAAGATGGCAATAAACTTTGTATCTGATGGATCATCGCTATGAAGGCTGACTAGCTGTTGTATTTTCGTCATTGCCTGATAGCGTTCCTGCTCAGTTAACTGGAGCAATGGCCGGTTACGGCAGTCAACACCGAGCGGACGTGTCAAATTAACGATGGCATCGTAGGCATGTGATGACTTACCTTCCGTCTCAATGTTGTACCAGCGCTGCTGGCCTTTACGTGAACCCATGCTGTACCGTGCCCCTATTAACCGGGTCACAATTAAGCCGCTCGTTGATCCTCCGCTCACTTGTACCGCCAGGTCATAGCGTTGTGCTCGTAAGCGTCTTAATAGTGTCACACACTGCCAAGGGCGCAGAATAGCGGCTCTCGACAGTAAATAAAAATGATCAACAGGACGTTGCTGTAACAGTGGAAATGTTTTATCCGTCGCTAAATAGTCAATGCGCGCGGAAGGGAAACGTTCACGAAAAGCATCGATGGCCGGAGTACTGATCAGCGCGTTGCCCAGGCGAAAATTGGGGCGAATAATTAGGATTTTTTCTATGCCCACAAGGTTGTCAATGGTTTCTGGTGCAGGTGCTTTGAGGATATACCGTATGCCTATCAGTAAATATTGCTTCATTCTTTTTTCTAAAAAACGGGCCACTATTTTTAAATGATAATTTGTTCTAATAAGTGTCAGTAAGTGCATACGCTGGCGCTCTGTTAAGTTAATAGAAAATGATCTGTCCACGGTAGCGACAGAACAGATTAAAATGACCGCCAGTGAAGGCACTGCTTTGGCTTTGCCTATGGCGAAAGAGGCAGCTTGAGTCTAAATAACTTAAAGAAGAGTTAAACTGCGTAAGAAATTTAAAAAATAGGGTGGTGGGCTTACTGGTTGGATTTAGATGAGGTTGCTTGTTGAGAGGTAAGTTACTCTATTTAAGAAAAGCTTAAGTTTTGGTAGCCAAGATAGCGGTTTGCCGATTGAGGGAATCAGCATGCGTGCACTACTAATAGAAGATGACCCCCTGCTTGGGGATGGCATCAAGACGGCGCTAGAGCGCGAGGGCTACGCGGTCGATTGGTTCATGCTTGGCCGCGAGGCAATCAGCGCTATCGGCAGCGAGGCCTTCAGCGTGATTATTTTGGATCTTGGGCTGCCCGATATGGACGGTATGCAGGTACTGCATTTACTCCGACAGCAATCTACTCTGCCGATTCTGATTTTGACGGCCCGTGATGCCATGGAAGACCGTATTGGCGGTTTAGATGCGGGGGCGGATGACTATGTGCTCAAGCCTTTCAATTTGCAGGAGCTACTCGCCCGTTTGCGTGTCGTAATGAGGCGCGCGGAGGGGCGTGCCTCGCAAATATTGACGCTGGGTGCACTGAGTATTGATGAGGCTCTCCATACGGTGAGTTGGCGGGGGAAAGACGTAAAGTTGGGCCGGCGCGAGTATGCCTTATTGCTAGAACTGGCTAGGCACCCGGACAAGGTGCTATCTCGCCCTCGTTTAGAGAATTTGCTTTACGGCTGGGGCGAAGAGGTAGAGTCCAATGCGGTGGAGGTTCACATTCATCATCTGCGTAAAAAGCTTGAAAAGGAATTGATTATTAACGTGCGTGGGATTGGCTATCGGCTGGATAGCCAGGCGCAATGAGATCGATACGGCGTTATCTGCTGCGCACGCTAGCCATTACCATGGTTGTCGCCGGTGGCTTGGCGGTTACCGCGGCTTACTTAATTACGGATCACGAGCTAGAAGAAATTCTCGATACACAGCTTAGTCTGCATAGCCGGATTGTGGCTGGCCAACTCGATCCCAATGCGACCATTGACGACTATGCTCGCCTGGCTTCGCGCATGGGCCTTCCAGAACATCCGGCTCAGCTATATCGCGACGGTAACTCAGTGCCCGACAGCAGCTTTGAATCAGGTACCAAGCTTTACCACGAGGAAGAACTTAAATTAGTACTGGGTTTTTGGAATGCCGATGGCTCACCCAGGCTTCTAGGGGGCAAATGGAATGATGCTGGCCCTTTCCCCGCGCCTTTAGAGGAGGGTTTTCGCTGGGAAAGCTACGATGGTCATCGCTGGCGGGTTTTCAGCATGTTCGATGTTGCAAGCGATACCTGGATCAGTATGGGGCTACGAGGTTCGTTTCATGCTGAAGTAGTGGAGCGCATCACCTGGAACAATTTATTGCCGATGCTACTGTTGCTGCCACTCCTTCTTTGGCTGATGAGTCGAATTATCCGGCGGGGTATTGCACCTATCCAAGCCCTTTCCAGCCAAGTACAAGGCCGCTCCGCCCAAGACCTGCGTAAAATAGATAATCCGGTTCCTCAAGAGCTTAATGGATTGCGTGAATCGCTAAACGACTTTATCGCTCGGTTGAAAGAAACTTTAGAGCGCGAGAGGCGCTTTACTGCAGATGCGGCCCATGAATTACGCACTCCCTTAGCTGCGCTGAGGATTCACCTAGATAATGCGCAGGCAGGGGGAGAGCAATCATTACAAAAGGCTTATGTCGGGGTTGAGCGGCTTCAGCGTGTGGTAGAACAACTACTTATTTTGGCTCGATTGGACCAAGTGGCCACAACCTCGCCGGCCACTATTGATCTTTATCCGATTATTGCCGAACTGGTAGCCGAGCTGTGGCCACTCGCTGAAGAGCGAAATCAGCACTTGAGGCTAATAGGCTTAACCCAGTTGGAGGTTCGCGCCGACGAAGTGGAGGTGGGAATTCTCTTCCGTAATCTACTCGATAACGCCTTGCGCTATACGTCAGAAGGCGGTCAAGTTGAAGTTGAATTAGCGCTTTGGGAGGGGTTGCCTCAACTCACGGTGAGCGATACTGGCCCCGGACTCCCCGAGGCACTTTTGGATAAAGTTACTGAGCGTTTTAGGCGCGCGTCTGGCCAGGGCACCACCGGCAGCGGGTTGGGCTTGTCGATTGTCTCGGAGTTGGCTCTGCGCCAGAACGCACGCCTTACGCTCAGTAATCGCATACCCAATGGACTAGTGGTCAGTGTGACGTGGGAGCAAAACCAGTAACAAGATAGCTGCAAGCACTCGAATTACTGTATTTGAGTTATGCAGGCGGAACCATCCCCTTATCAGCCACTAATGCCCTGCCTGCTGGCAACTCATTAGTCGGGGCATGGCAATCTTGCAGTTTGTTGGGGCGGAATCTGTATCCTGCGAGTTTGCCCCTATGCTGTCAATGCCATCCTCAAAACGTCAACAGGCCCTAGGATACCCGTAGAAATTCAAATGGCAGGGACTAGTGGTGAATAGCGCTTTCCGTTAAGCTCCTCTGGAATTTTTATCTGCCTGCTTTGAGGTGATTGTATGTGGAGCCTGCTAAGGCTGTCTGCAATATCACTATCAGTACTCATGATAGCTGGTTGCTCAGATCCCAAAATTGATACTAGCTCCATGCCTGCGTCGGTTGTCTCTGTTGAGAAAGTGCGTAACTCCTTGCCCACCTACAAGCGCGATGAGTTTGATCAAGGCTTGATCATTATCGCCACGTCGACATCGTTTAGTGGTATCGATATTCTCAACCCCCACCGCATGAATGCCGCTGAGATCGCCGAAACTGCCAACGCGCAAATGCATGGGTTAACGGGGGATCAGGTGATCCAGCGTGCCGATCAGATTCTGCGCGAGCGCCGGGCACGCGAGCGCGAACAGGCTATTCGCACCTTAAAGCGGCTGGAAGAGAAGCGTGCAAAAGCCACCAGTGACCAGCAGCAGTTAGCTCGGTTTACCATTGACAGTGCACGCTATTACATGGGCTCAAGCCCTTACGGCGCTCCGGAACCGGTGATTGATCTTGGAGTGACCAATGGCACGGACCAGGCCATTTCTGAGCTTCTGTTGAGGGGCGTGGTGACGAGCCAAGATCACTCAGTACCTTGGGTGGATGAAACGTTTTACTACGTTGTTCCTGGTGGCATGGAGCCTGGCGAAACACTGGAGTGGAGCCTTGCGCCTAACCGCTTTGGTCCATGGGGGAATGCTCAAATACCCAGCGATGCAGAGCTGACGGTTACCTTGCAAGGACTGAAAGATCTTGATGAACAGCCATTATGGGACTCGCCCGAGCTAACGGAACACGAACTGGCCAGGCTTGAGCGACTGCAGAAGGAGTATGGTGGTATTGCCTTCTCCCGTTTGGAGTGAGCCTCGGGTGGAGTAAGCCCTGTGTACAGTAAGCGCTGGAAAACCAAAACGCCCTAGCGGTTATCCGCTAGGGCGCACCTGTCTCTACCAATAATCTTTGCGTTAAGGGGGAATACTTACTCTTTGGCTTCATGGTCGGCGAGGGCGGCAACAATCGCCTCTTCCCACTGCCCTTCGGTTAACCCCCAGTGCTCCATTTCTGATTGATCGGCACTGCCTTCCGATGCCTCGCGCAGTTTATCGACGCTGCTGCTTTCATAGCAGTGCTTGGCGAAATCTTTGGTTTTTACATCTTTTAGCTGGTTGATCATCGACATGTTGAGTTCCTTTCAAGGTCAATAGTGAGGAAATGCCCGCTCAGTGTAGCTATTCTGGCCACTTTTACCTGACTTGGTTCCCAACACTGTTTAGTTGAAGTGAGAAAAAAGCGTAGAGAAAGCTCTTCGTAGAGCTAGCCAGCCATCAGCGTATCGATAAAAATTTTACCGGCGATACTGGCTAGCAGCAGCATAACCAAATTATCGAACCAGCGGTGGGGCAGCCGATTGCCCAGGCGGGCGCCTAGGGGCATGGCGGCGAGTATGACCACAAGAGCAAGGATGCTAAACAGAAAACGTTCCAGGGTTAAAATGCCCGCGTTTATAAGCGCCGGTATTTGAACACAGGTAATGGCGACGAAGAAGACCGAGATGGAGCCAATAAATACGTTTCGTTTCAGCTGCATCGCATTGAGAAAGGTAACCGAAGCGGGCGCCGACATACCCGCAGCACCTTGAAGCACGCCTGCCAGTAGACCAATGGGGATCACTAGTCGTGCAGCGATAGTAAAAGGCAGGGCGATGCGTCGCTTCATCACTTTGATGATCAGGTAAAGCACGATCACACCCGCGACACCCAGTGACAGTATTTCGGGAGATAAAACGACTAATCCCCAAGTGCCCAGAACGATGCCTAGCCCGCCAGCAATGGAGAAAGCTGCCAAGAAGCGCAAGGGTAGTAGGTGGCGTCGATATTGCCATACCTGTAAAGCATTGCTAAATAGGTTAGGCGCGACTAATAGAGCGATAGCGAGTTGAACGTCGTACAGCATGGTGAGAATGGGTACGACAATAACCGGGACGCCTGAACCGATGGCGCCTTTGACGATACCTGCGACGAGTAGCGCTATAAACGCAATTAACAGCATAAGGCGACCCGGCCCTTTTTAGCGCACAGCCGCCGCTCAACAGGCAGCTGTGCGTATTGTTCCCTTCAGGATTGAGCGTTTTTATTTCAGCACATAGCAGGGCACATAGTGCTGACCATCGAGTTTCATGCGCCCTTGGGCTACAAACGAGGTGAGTAGCTCGTCTAGGCGTTGCATGAGTTCGGGCTCTGCGGTCAGTACAAAGGGGCCATGAGCTTCAATGGCTCGAATGCCAGCCTCTTTGACGTTGCCAGCGACAATCCCAGAGAAAGCACGACGCAGATTGGCGGCGAGCTCGTGGGTGGGCTGCTGGCGGTGCAGCGCTAAGCCACGCATGGCGTCGTGAGTCGGCTCAAAGGTTGCCTGGAAATCGCGCGCAATGGTCAATCGCCAGTTGTAGTAGAACGCATCTTGATGGGTGCGCCGAAATTCAGCGATCTCATCGATGCCGTGGCGCATGGTGCGTGCAACCGAGACCGGATCGCCGGTAATGATGGTGTAGTAACGGCGGATATCCTCACCGAGGGTATAGACTAGGAACTCATCAATTTTCTGAAAGTAGGCCGCTGAATTGGCAGGGCCAGTGAAAATTAACGGGAAAGGAATGTCCTGGTTGCTGGGGTGCAACAGAATGCCCAGTAGATAAAGAATCTCTTCCGCGGTGCCCACCCCGCCAGGAAAAACGATAATGCCATGGCCCAGGCGCACAAAGGCTTCCAAGCGTTTTTCAATGTCTGGCATGACCACCAGTTCATTGACGATGGGGTTGGGCGCTTCGGCCGCGATAATGCCGGGCTCCGAAACACCCAAATAGCGGCCTTCTTTACGCCGCTGCTTGGCATGCGCAACGTTAGCGCCTTTCATGGGCCCTTTCATGGCGCCAGGGCCACAGCCGGTACAAATATCTAAATCGCGCAGACCTAAGTGGTAGCCGACATCTTTGGTATATTCGTACTCTTCTCGGGAGATAGAGTGGCCGCCCCAACATACCACCAGGCTAGGGTCGCGGCCGGGTTTTAATGTGCCCGCTTTGCGTAGGATGTGGAAGACCGCATTGGTGGTGCCTTCTCCCGTACTCAGGTCAAAACGATTGTGGTGCTGAATCTCATTGTAGACGTAAACAATATCGCGAATGATCGAGGATAGATGCTCGCGGATACCTCGAATCATGCGGCCATCTACGAAGGCCTCGGCGGGGGCGTTAGTGAGCTTTAAGCGAATGCCGCGGTCTTGCTGCAGCACTTCAATATCGAAATCTTTATAGGCTTCTAAAATCGCCAGGCTGTCATCGCTGGGATTGCCGCAATTGAGTACTGCCAACGCACAGCGCCGAAGTAGATCGTGAAGACCGCTTTGAGACGTTTTATGCAGTCGGTTGACTTCATGCTGAGAGAGGACTTCGAGGCTTCCTTCGGGGGAAATAATGCTGGAAAGGGTGGCGCGAGGTTGAACGTTTTCGGTCATTAGCGGGGCTGTCCCTAATCGTTTGATGTCTCTTGGCATACTACCACGCCCAAGCGGCGGGTACAGCGCAGCGGCTGGCTCGCCGGGGTGTGCTATTATGGGGCATATTTTACAGGGCGGCGGCAATAGCACTTTTGTTAGTTACTACTCTATTGCCTACAGCGGGTTCTCAAACAGAGCTGCTAAAGACCGTTATCAAAGACCATGGCGCTTCACTATGTTCAATGCCCACTATTTTCGTACCTTTATTACGCTTGTTGAAACAGGCAGTTTTACCCGTACGGCTCAGCGTTTAGAGATGACCCAGCCGGGCGTAAGCCAGCATGTACGCAAGCTAGAGGACTATTTAAATAAAGAGCTGCTAGAGCGTAAGGGGCGCAGCTTTACATTAACCGAGTCGGGGCGGCGTGCTTACGATTACGCTTTAAAGTTATTTGCTGAGCATGAGCAGTTCCGTCACGGGCTGGATGATGACTCTTTGGATAGCGGTGACTGCCGGATTGCCTCGCCGGGTAGCGTTGGCCTGATGTTCTATCCGTATATATTGGGGCAGCAGCAAATGCACCCCAATTTAACGGTCAACTATAGCTTTGCGTTCAACCACGAAATCGTCAATGACCTGCTCGAAGGGCGTTATGACATCGGGATAGTCACCGAGGCAATGCGACACCCTGAGCTTAGCTGCAGCATTTGGCATGAAGAGCCACTCTGCTTGGTGGTGCCTGCAGATTTTGCGGGTAGCACGCTGTCAGATTTAATGGGCATTGGCTTTCTCAACTATTACGACGGCATTAACCATGCCAATGCACTGCTGCGAGCCAATTATCCCGACGAGTTTCGCTCAATGACCCACTTCCGCCATCAAGGCTTTACCAATGAAGTCAGCATGGTACTGGACGCGGTGGCCAGGGGGTTGGGCTTTAGCGTGGTATCGCGATTGGTATTGGAAACTTCCCCCTGGCAGCGCCAGGTAAAAGCGTTGAACCTGCCCCATGCGGTCAATGAGGTACTCTATTTGCTGCGCCGCCGCGACTCTGTGTTGCCCAAGCGTTACGAAAAGCTGTTAGACGGTTTTCACACTCAGCGCCTGCAAGAAAAAACGCCCCTGATGCCGTCTAATTGATTAGGCACCAAGGGCGTTCTCGCAACTTAAAGCGCTATCGCTTCACATCTTGTCAGCTTTGCCGTTAGTTGCGATATTCATCAATGCTAGGGCAGGAACAGATTAACTGACGGTCGCCGAAAACGTTATCGACGCGGTTAACGGCGGGCCAGTATTTAGCGGCTTGAACAGCCGCGGTCGGGAAGGCAGCCAACTGGCGGTCATAAGGCCGCTGCCAGTCGCTATCCATTAGATCCGCCTGGGTATGTGGCGCATTGACCAGCGGATTGTTATCCAGCGGCCATTCGCCGCTCTCCACTCGGGCGATTTCGTCACGAATGGCAATCATCGCATCGCAGAAGCGGTCGATTTCATACAGCGACTCAGACTCGGTGGGTTCGATCATCAGCGTGCCCGGCACCGGGAACGACATGGTCGGTGCGTGGAAACCATAATCCATCAAGCGTTTGGCGATATCCTCCTCGCTAATCCCAGAGGCCGCTTTAAGCGGACGAATATCGATGATGCATTCGTGGGCAACCGTACCGTTCTGGCCACGATAAAGAATCGGGAATGCCGCTTCCAAACGCTTGGCAATATAGTTGGCGTTTAGGATGGCAAGCTCGGTGGCTTCACGCAGGCCGCGCGCGCCCATCATTTTAATGTAGGCCCAGGAGATGGGTAGGATCGAGGCACTGCCAAACGCTGCCGCGGATACCGCACCGCTATCAGCGTTGACGCCATTGATTGGCGTTACCACGTGGTTGGAAACGTAGGGTGCCAGGTGGGCTTTTACGCCGATAGGCCCCATGCCCGGGCCGCCGCCACCGTGGGGAATACAGAACGTTTTATGCAGGTTAAGGTGAGATACATCGCCGCCAAAATCGCCGGGGCGGGTTAACCCCACCTGGGCGTTCATATTGGCGCCATCGATATACACCTGGCCACCGTTATCGTGAACGATCTTGCACGCTTCGCGCACGCTGGTTTCAAACACGCCGTGTGTGGAAGGGTAGGTCAGCATGATGGCGGAGAGCTGATCGCGATGCTGCTCGGCTTTAGCACGCAAATCCGTCATGTCGATGTTGCCGTTTTGATCGCACTCGACCACGACGACTTTCATCTGCACCATGGCTGCCGAGGCAGGGTTGGTGCCGTGGGCGGAGCTTGGTATCAAGCAGATATCGCGATGTCCCTCTCCCTGGGCTGCCTGATAGCGACGAATTGCCACAAGGCCCGCATATTCGCCCTGAGCGCCAGAGTTGGGCTGCATCGAGAGATGATCGTAACCGGTGACTTCGACCAGAAAGGCCGAGAGTTCGTCGATCATTTGGTGATAGCCAGCTACCTGGTCGCGGGGCGCGAAGGGGTGCAGATGCGCAAACGAGGGCCAGGAGACGGGGATCATTTCGCTGGTGGCGTTCAGCTTCATGGTGCAGGAGCCGAGCGGGATCATTGCATGGGCAAGCGACAGATCCTTGTTCTCAAGACGCTTCAAGTAGCGCAGCATTTCTGTTTCGCTGCGGTAGCGGCTAAAGGTGGGATGACTCAAGAAGTCGCTTTCGCGCAGACAGGCAGCGGGAATGCCTGTAGCGCCGTTAGCCACTACCTGCTCGTCCAAAACAGCAACGGCAAGACCGTGCTCGTCACCCAGCAGTACGTCAAACAGCGTTGCTACGTCGCGGGCGGTGGTGGTTTCATCCAGACTGATGCCCACATCGCCATTGCCGAAGTAGTGTAAGTTAATATCGTGGGTCATGGCACGACCATGGATCTTGCCAGCGTCAATGCCGGTCAAACGCAGCGTATCAAACCAACTGTCATGAGCGAGCGTTACCCCTGCCTGCTTAAGGCCCTCGGCGAGCAGAGTCGCCAAGCGGTGAACGCGGCCAGCAATTTTGCGCAGCCCTTCAGCGCCGTGATAAGTGGCGTAAAAACCTGCGATGTTGGCCAGAAGTGCCTGGGCAGTACAGATGTTAGAGGTCGCTTTCTCGCGGCGAATATGCTGCTCGCGGGTCTGCATCGCCATGCGCAGCGCTGTGTTACCACGGCTATCTTTTGACACGCCTATGATACGCCCAGGGATCGAGCGCTTGAGCTTGTCGGAAGTAGCAAAGAAAGCCGCATGGGGGCCGCCAAAGCCCATGGGTACGCCAAAGCGTTGGGAGTTGCCCACTACAATATCCGCACCGAGCTGGCCGGGCTCTTTAAGCAGCACCAGACTCAACAGATCGCTGGCCACGCAGGTCATGATATTGCGCTCAGCCGCGGCGCTTAATAGCGGAGCCAGATCGCGCACTTCGCCACTGGCAGAGGGGTACTGGACAAGCGCCCCAAAGACATCATGGTTGGCTAGCTCTTCCGCAGGCCCAGTGATTAACTCAAAGCCAAAGAACTCAGCGCGGGTTTTAACCACGTCTAGCGTTTGCGGGAAAACGTCGTCGGCGACGAAAAAAGCGTTGGATTTGCTTCTCTTATTGCCACGCTTACACAGCGCCATGGCTTCGGCGGCGGCGGTGGCTTCGTCGAGCAGCGACGCATTGGCCAGCTCCATGCCGGTTAAATCCATGACCACTTGCTGGAAGTTGAGTAACCCTTCCAGGCGGCCTTGAGAAATCTCCGGTTGGTAGGGGGTATAGGCTGTGTACCAGCCTGGGTTTTCCAATACGTTGCGCTGAATCACCGCGGGCATATGGGTGCCGTAATAGCCCTGGCCAATATAGCTTTTTGCCACACGGTTTTGCCGCGCTAGCTGGGCTAGGTACTCTAGCGCCTCCGCTTCGCTACGCGGATCATCAAGCGCTAGCTCGCGGCCAAGACGAATATCGCTCGGCACGGTCTGTTCAATCAGATCTTCCATGTGCTGCATGTTGAGCGCTTTTAACATCGTGGCCACGTCATCTTGACTTGGACCATTATGACGTTTGATAAAAGCATCGTGATCGGCCAGCTCGGCCAGACGGCGTGTTTCAAGAGACATGAAAAAGATTCCGGACGTTAAGAGAGAACCGTGCAGGGCGATAAGCGAAGAGCCCGCCATAAAGGATAAAGGCAGGCCCTAATATATGATTCAGCGACCGCCTTTAGTCGTCGGCGCTTAGCGTTGCTTGATAGGCATCTGCGTCAA
This sequence comes from Halomonas sp. FeN2, assembly GCF_020595105.1. NCBI lineage: Bacteria > Pseudomonadati > Pseudomonadota > Gammaproteobacteria > Oceanospirillales > Halomonadaceae > Halomonas > Halomonas sp. FeN2. The sequence goes on along the minus strand of NZ_CP074200.1, from coordinate 238,282 downwards.
GCAGGCCATCAAGTGAGTCGCTGTCTAAACGCACTTTCATAATCCAACCGCCTTCGTAAGGGGATTCATTGACTGTTTCGGGGGCGTCTTCCAGGGCGTCATTGACTTCGATGACTTCGCCAACAACTGGGGAGTAGAGATCAGAAGCGGCTTTGACCGATTCGATAACGCCAAACTCTTGGCCTTTGCTCAGGGCTGTTCCCACTTCAGGCAGTTCAACAAACACAACATCACCTAGCGCCTGCTGGGCGTGATCAGTAATACCCACGGTCACGGTGCCGTCTTGATTATCAAGCACCCACTCGTGGCTTTCAGCGTAGCGGAGATTGGAAGGAAGATTGCTCATGATGTTTTCCTATATGAAACAGTTTCTGGGCCCGAGCATACTAGCGTTTGTCGCTCGCCTTGGCGAATAGTGGCTAGGGCAGGTCGAGCGAATAAGCGAGCATGTTAACGTGTTTCCAATCGGAAACAAATTTCTTCGTTGCTCCATGGCGTGCTTAGTAGCGTTATCTGTCTAGATACTTTTGCGCCTGGGTGCAGACGTCGGATTATGAAAAAAGCGGTATCCTCTATGCACAAGCGACATCACCCTAGATGCTTGCTAAGTTTATGGTGTAAAACGTTTACATCCTATGCTAACCAGCCATAGCGACGTCACATATAACCACTAGATGGTAGCCAATCAACAATACACACCACCGTTGCATACCAACAAAGCGAGGAAATGAACATGGAAGCATTAACTAGCCTCTTAGGGGCAATCAACGGCGTGGTCTGGGGGCCCGTCATGTTGATTCTGCTACTCGGTGTGGGGATTTACCTGCAGCTTGGCTTGAAACTGATGCCGATTAGAAAGCTCGGCATGGGTTTCAAGCTAATGTGGGCGGGGCGTGATGCGAAACCTGGGGTGGGTAAAGCGGCGCCAGCCAAAGAGGGTGACGAAGGGGAAATATCGCCTTTTGACGCCTTGATGACCGCGCTCTCTGCGACCATCGGCACCGGTAATATTGCCGGGGTCGCCACGGCCATTGCGTTAGGGGGCCCCGGCGCTGTGTTTTGGATGTGGATTACCGCACTGGTAGGGATGGCCACTAAATTTGCCGAAGCGGTGCTGGCCGTGCGCTATCGTGAAACCGATAGCACAGGTTACCACGTGGGTGGGCCGATGTTTTACATCAAGAATGGCCTGGGTAAAAAGTGGCTATGGCTGGGCGGTCTGTTCTCATTTTTTGGCGCTGTCGCAGCCTTTGGGATCGGCAACACCGTCCAGTCCAACTCCGTTGCTGATGCCATGGACGCCACATTCGGCGTGCCGCATTGGCTCACGGGTGTGGTCATTATGGTACTTGCTGGCGCGGTGATTCTGGGCGGTATCAAGCGTATTGCTAAAGTGGCGGGCAAGTTGGTGCCGATTATGGGCATTGCCTATGTAGTCGCTGGCTTGTTGGTATTGATCGTCAATGCCGGGCAGATCGGTGAAGCCTTTGGTTTGATCTTCTACTACGCCTTTAACCCCATGGCGGCTGCAGGTGGTTTCGCAGGTGCCGCCGTCATGGCGGCGATTCGTTTTGGTGTGGCACGTGGGATCTTCTCCAACGAAGCGGGTTTGGGTAGTGCACCTATCGCACACGCAGCGGCAAAAACTAAAAACCCAGTGCGCCAGGGCTTAATCGCGATGCTGGGTACCTTTATCGATACCATTATTGTGTGCACGATTACCGCGCTGGTGATTTTGACCTCAACGGTTTGGCAAGAAGGTGAAGCGGGGGCATCGCTGACCGCGCTTTCGTTTGACGCTGCACTGCCTGGCTTTGGTAATCAGATTGTCGCCATTGCATTGGCGATTTTTGCCTTTACTACCATCCTTGGCTGGTCATTTTACGGCGAGAAGTGCTGCCAGTTCCTGTTTGGTACGCGCTCAATTATGATCTATCGGGTGCTGTTCGTACTGGCCATCCCCCTGGGTGCTATCGCTCAACTGGGCTTTATCTGGCTCATGGCGGATACCTTCAACGCTATGATGGCGATCCCGAACCTGATTGCCTTGGCACTGCTTTCGCCGGTAGTCTTTAAATTAACCAAGGACTATTTCGACGGTAAAGACGTACTGCCGGGTGAAGAGCTGGATCACGACCAATAATATCCGCAGCGCGTAAAAGGCGCTGTAGGTGAAGACAAAACGTGAATGACAGTAGAGTCGGGAAGACACTTAAGCAGTGGCTTCCCGTCTCTTTTTTAAGTCAAGCATTTATCAGTGAATAATTTTTAAGTGAGGAATGCCCCCATGTCCGAATTAAAGCAAACACCGCTGCACGCGCTACACCTCAAACTAGGTGCCAAGATGGTACCTTTTGCGGGCTACGATATGCCGGTGCAGTACCCGCTGGGGGTCAAAAAAGAGCATGAGCACACCCGTCAAAAGTGCGGGCTGTTCGATGTCTCCCATATGGGGCAGATTAGTGTTTCGGGTGACAACGCTGCCGAGGCCTTGGAAAGCCTGATACCTGCGGATTTGGTAGGGCTTGAAGTGGGCGCGCAGCGTTACGGGCTTTTCACCAGCAACGAAGGCGGCATTATCGATGACCTGATGGTGGTCAACGCAGGTGATCATTTCTATTTAGTCGTGAACGCAGCTTGTAAAGATCAAGACCTGGCTCACCTGCGCCTCAATTTGGCATCGACCCATACCGTCGAGCCCCTGGATCGGGGGTTGCTGGCGCTTCAGGGGCCCCAGGCACGGGATGTTATGCAGCGGCTTTGCCCGGAAGCCTGTGAACTTGTGTTTATGCAGCATGGCCGCTTCACCATTGCCGGTCATGAAGTGTGGGTGAGCCGCAGCGGCTATACCGGTGAAGATGGTTTTGAAATTTCCGTCGCCGCCGATGCTTGCGAAGCCTTCGCTGAGCAACTGCTAGCTGAGCCCGAAGTCGAAGCGATTGGCCTGGGAGCGCGGGACTCGCTGCGTTTGGAAGCGGGTTTATGCCTCTATGGTCACGATATGGACGAGCAAACTACCCCGGTAGAAGCTGGGCTGATCTGGGCCATTGGCAAGCCGCGTCGCCGTAGTGGCGAGCGTGCCGGTGGTTTTCCGGGCGCTGACGTGATTCTGCATCAGGTCGAGGCCAAAGATCACACCCGCAAGCGAGTTGGGCTGTTAGCTGAAGGCCGTGCACCGGTGCGTGAGGGTGCGCAGCTGCTGGATGAGGCGGGCAATGAGATTGGGGTGGTGACCTCCGGTAGTTTTGGCCCAAGTGTTGGTAAACCGGTGGCGATGGGTTATGTCAGTCGTGAACTGGAAACGCCGCAAAGTGCCGTGTTCGCGGTAGTACGTGGTAAGCAGCTACCCATGGTGGTAACCCCCATGCCGTTTGTAAAACCAGGTTACTATCGCGGTTAAAAGCGCGCCCATCTACCCACGGCCCCTCCTTAGCTAGGGGCCGTTGCTTTATAAAGGGCAGTAATACGAAAGACGGTATTACCAAGCGAGTGTTTTAGCGCAGCACCTGCTTGGGATCGATGGGTTTGCCGCCTTGGCGTAAATCAAAGAGTAGATCATAGCGCTGGGTGGCACTGCTTTGACCTACCTCACAAAGCGGGTCTCCCGCGCTAACCTGTTTGCCTACCTCGACCAAAATACGCTCGCAAAGGGCGTATACGGTCTGGAGATTATCGGCATGGTGCACAATCACCACTTCACCTAGCTGGCGCATGCCGTCGGCAAAACGTACCTCCCCAGGGGCGACGGATTTAGCCTGGGCGCCAGCTTGAGTAGCCAGCAGCATGGGCTGCAGGGTGCCACGGCTGTCCGGCCCGAAGCGACGAACCACGCGATAATCATCCAGCGGCCAGGGCCAGCGCCTGGCTGAAGAGGGCAATGCCTGGCTGGGTGCGCTACTGGTGGGCGCCGCGGCAGGCTTGTTAGCGCTTGATGAGCCACTGCTACTCGCCGTGCGTTGCGATGAGCTGCGCGGCGTTGAACCGCCAAGGGGTAGGCTGACCACTTGGCCTATTCTTAAGCTTGTGGGGGAGGCGCTAGGGTTGGCGCTCTGGATGCGGCCACTGGTGGTGCCAAAATGTCGGGCGATGCTCGAAAACGTATCGCCGGGACGGATTTGGTAGCGGTAAGGGCCGCCGGAAGGGGCCCGTTCTTGTTGAGTGGGAATGAGCAGGCGCTGGCCAATTTCCAGGCGCCGCGCATCGACGCCAGGGTTAAAACGCTGCAAGCGTTCCAGCGGCACGTTAGCCCGAGCCGCCAGTTTACCCAGTGTGTCGCCACGCTGTACTTGCACCCAGTCGCCACTGATCTGGCTGGCGCTTGGGGCGGCCGCTCGCTGGGATGGCGATGGGGGAGCGCTGGAGCAGCCGGTCATTAGTGCCGCTAACAGCCAGACGGTAAGCCAACCCGCTAGTCGTGATCGGTTCGGCTGTCCAGCATGCCATCTTTTTCCAACCAGAGTGCATTGATCCATGTGTGGAAGCGTTCCTTATGCTGCTTTTCTTCGTGGTTATCTGATGCGTACATCCACTCAGGAATGCTGAGTTGCCTTGCCTGTAAGGTGACGGGCGCCTCTCTGCCGCATAAAAAGCCCCAAAACGTCGGCGAGGGGTTGGCGTAGCTGATCGTCACATCCAGGATACCATCCAATTGGTTGCCTAGCAGGCTAAGTACCTGGGCAATGCCGCCCGCTTTGGGGCGTAATAAATGACGGTAGGGGCTCTGCTGGGCATCGCGTTTGGCAACTGAGAAGCGGGTACCCTCGACAAAATTAAAAATCGCAATGGGCGAGAGACGTGCCTGATGACACATACGCTCGGTAGCGGCTCGATCAATGGTGGCCAGTTTAGGGTTTTTAGCCACTTGCTCGCGGGTAAAGCGGCGCATAAAAGGGAACTCTAGTGCCCAAAAAGCCAACCCTACGATGGGAATCCAGATTAATTGACGCTTTAGGAAAAAGCGTGGCATGGGGATACGCCGATGCAGCGCCATCAATAGCATAAAAATATCAGTCCAGCTGCGGTGGTTGGAGATCACCAGCCACCACTGCTGCGGGCTCAAATTATCGGGTACGCTTGCGTGTAGCACGGGTTTAAGCCAGTGCCGCATCCACCAGAGGTTTACACCTATCCAGTTTAACGCGACGCCATTCAGTCCCTGAAGTACTAACTGTTGCAGCCGTTGCCCTGGGGCGATGACTTTAAGCAGCGTCAGCAGAATGAGAGGTACGCCCCAGAACAGCGTGTTGAGCGTTAGCAGCAGTGCGCTAACCAGCCCTTTAAAAATAGGCATACCGCGTTTCCTTACCGTCAGACCAATAACGTAATACTGAATGCTAAATGATCCTAGCCACGCTGCCCAGCAGAAACCTAGTGCATCATCTCAGTCATGGGCTAGTCGATAGACAGTGAAGGTGCTTGAACGGTCTTAAGGAGGACGGTGCGCAGTGCATGGGCGGCTACGGAGAGCTCTTGGTGGGTCAAAATGCCGACTCGGCAGGAAATGGCGGGCGCAGTCAGCGGGATACAGCGGGCACCCAATTCATGCATTTGACGAATGCACATGGAAGGCACTGCGCTGACGCCCAGACCGTCGGCGACCATTCTTCCCACCGTAGAGAGCTGGTGGCTTTCAAAGGCCACTGTGAGCTCCGTATCCTGTTTGCTCAGCTCCTGTTCCAATATACGACGTACCATGGAGGGGCGCTGAAGAGTAATAAAGTCGTGGCTTAGCAGCGTCGACCAGGCGAGTTGGGTGGTCTGGGTTAACGGAGAGTCAGCCGGTACGACAGCCACAAAATGGTCTTCAAACAGCGGTGTAAACAACAGGCTGCCGGCCCCTTCAGGGGACAAAGCGATCCCCATCTCTACCTGGCGGGAGCGCACCATGGTGGTGACCTCCTCATTGATGACATCGTGAACGGTAATGTTGATCTTGGGGTGCTGCTGGCGAAATTTAACCAGCGCCGCAGGGAGTAAGCTACAGGCAAAGGCGGGCATCGCCGCGACGCTGAGCCGTCCCAGTTGAAGAGTGAAGCGTTGGCGCAAACGCTCCTCGGTATTGTCCCATTGAGCCAGCAGGTGTTTGGCTAGCGGTAGCAGCGACTCGCCTTCTGGGGTTAATCTGACGCTACGGGTGCTGCGAATGAGTAGTTTACCCCCAAGGGACTCCTCCAGGCCTTTAATCGCCAGACTTAGCGCCGGTTGAGATAAATGCAGTCGCTCGCAGGCTTGGGTAAAACTGAGGGTTTGGGCGACCGCCAGAAAGGCGCGCAGCTGTTTGACGGTCATAAAGTGCCTTTTATAAGTTTAAAAAATAAATTGATAAGAAAAACAAACTTAACAAATATATCATCTGGCACAACACTGGCACTATCGTAAGCTTCAATGCGCGAATTTTTGACAATACTCATCTACGATAATACTGATCAACAACAATGTGAGGCACAACAATGGCAGGATTCGATAAGCGGGTAGCTTCCTACGAAGAGGCAATGGAAGGCATCGAGAGCGGCATGACCGTCATTGCCGGTGGCTTCGGGCTCTGCGGTATTCCCGAAAACCTGATTGCCGAAATCAAGCGCCGCGGCGTCAATGACCTCACCGTGGTTTCCAATAACTGTGGCGTGGACGGTTTTGGTCTGGGGATCCTGCTTGAAGACCGCCAAATCAGTAAAATTCTAGCCTCTTACGTAGGCGAAAATGCCTTGTTCGAGAAGCAAATGCTTAACGATGAGATTGAGGTAGTGTTAACGCCCCAAGGCACATTGGCGGAAAAAATGCGCGCAGGCGGCGCTGGCATTCCCGCTTTCTATACGGCGACTGGCTACGGCACGCCGATTGGTGAGGGTAAAGAGGTTCGCGAGTTTAATGGCCGTCACTGTATTTTGGAAGAAGCTATCGTCGGTGATTTTGCCATTGTGAAAGGCTGGAAGGCAGATCGCTATGGCAACGTGATGTATCGCCATACGGCGCAAAACTTTAACCCCATGGCTGCCACGGCGGGGAAAATCACCGTGGTGGAAGTTGAAGAAATCGTTGAGCCGGGTGAGCTTGAGCCTAGCCAGATCCATACCCCGGGGATTTATGTGGATCGCATTATTCAGGGCACGTTTGAAAAGCGGATCGAGAAACGCACGGTGCGCAGCTAACGCGCCACGCCTTCAAACGTAACACTTGCTTATCATTTAACGATTCAACAAGAGGAAGTCACCATGGCTTTAACACGAGAACAGATGGCTCAGCGTGTCGCCCGCGAACTTCAAGATGGTTTTTACGTCAACTTGGGCATTGGTATTCCTACCCTGGTTGCCAACTACATTCCGGATGGCATCGATGTCATGCTGCAATCCGAGAACGGACTGCTTGGGATGGGCCGCTACCCCACCGAGGACGAGCTCGATGCAGACATGATCAATGCGGGTAAAGAGACGGTGACGGTTCGCCCAGGCGCGGCGATTTTTTCTTCCGCAGAATCGTTTGCGATGATTCGTGGCGGTCACGTGGATCTTACTGTGCTGGGTGCTTTTGAGGTGGATCAGCAAGGCAACATCGCTTCATGGATGATTCCTGGAAAGTTGATCAAAGGAATGGGCGGGGCCATGGACCTCGTTGCCGGTGCCGAAAACATCATTTGCACCATGACCCACGCCTCTAAGCATGGCGAATCCAAGCTGCTGGAAAAATGCGAACTCCCGTTAACTGGCGCAGGCTGCATTAATCGTGTGTTGACGGATCTCGCTTACCTTGAAATCAAAGACGGTGCCTTTATCCTCAAGGAGCGTGCACCGGGTGTAAGCGTTGAGGAGATCGTCGAGAAGACGGCGGGCAAGTTGATTGTGCCTGACCATGTTCCTGAAATGACGTTTGATGCCGAATAAGCACCTCGCCTGTTAGCCAGAAGGTGAAGCAGGTGACTCATTGAGGCGCTAGCACTGTTGCCGTTAGCGCCTTATGCCATTTCACAGCGTGTATGGTGGGGCAGTAGTACATCGGCAATACGCTCGTGGTTATCCTCAACGTGCTTTTGGACTAACGCCAGACCGCCTAAACAGAGGCGATGCTCATCGCCTTCGGCGAAAACAGTTTTTTGCGGCGTGGTGGGATAGAAGCGATGATCCAACAGCGAAGACACCGTGAAGACGCCGTTTTGTTGTCCTTGCAGACTTGGCATCCCCACCTCGGTGAGGCGTTGATCCAAAACTGTCAAAGGCTCACCAAGCTGACCGCAATCAAAGCCAGCGTGGTGCAAGCGTGGGCCCATCACCGCTATCCAGGCAGCCAAGGGGTGTGCTTGCTGTAGCTGCTGATAGAGCGCCCAGCTAGGCATCGGCCAAGGGCGACCGCGGCAGAGTAAATTATGGCCTTTGCAATCCTGAGGATGGGACTGTTGCACTAACCCTTCAATGGCTTCTCGTGGCGCCTTGGACAGTGTGCCTATTTGCAATTCTGCTAGCACTAGCCAACTGCTGCCGTCGCTCGGGGCGAGCAGTTGCACTAACAGTCCTTTATCGGCCATGGCGTAGTGACCCATCGGGCGATAGCCCATATGGGCTAAGTTGCCGGTAAGCGCGGCAGCGGTAAAAGGGCCGTAATTGAGTGTAACTAGCGTTAAATACTCGGCTGCGGTTGATAGCGGCCACAGCCTGAGAGCGCCGATATCGGGATGGGTATGAACATAGTCAAGCCACAGCTGCTGAACGAACTCCTGACGCTGCATGGTGAACTCCTTGCCTAAAGTGGCACACCTAGCGTGAGCCATTAAATAACTGCTTATTATAGGCAAGCGAGGTAAGCAAGGGTTCAACGGGTATTAACGACTGGTTAAACGGCAAGCAACTGCTGGTCGCGGACAAACTGATCAAATTCAGTAAAGCCGCCCACATGGGCTTGATCGACAAATACCTGCGGGACAGTGTGAATGGGTTTACCTGCCGTTTTGGCGATATCTTCTTTAGTGACGCCTTCGGAAGGCATGTCTACATAACGATATCCCTCAATTTTACCGACCTTTTCCAAGTGCTCGGCAAGCTGTTTTGCGCGCACACAGAAGGGACATGACATCCGACCAAAAATAACCACAAACATAGAGGGCGCTCCATTACGATAAGCAGAGTAAGTTACCAGGTAGTTAGTAACTGAAGGTTAAATAGCCGTTGGCTAAACGATAAATTAGCGCCCATTGTGGCTGAGCAGAGCACGTTTCGCCAATAGCAGCTCGCTACACGGATCATTAATACCGGTTATCAGTTGGAAAAAATGAATAAGCCTATGCAAACGCTCACCGCTGACGAATACACCTTCCTTGCTGAACTGGCGAAGGCGTACCGAGATGTGCACTTGCCATCCATTAAACAAAAAAGTGACTGGAACCCGCATTTAGGGGTTGATGCGCTATGCTTTCAGCATCATGGCGCTGAGCACATGGTGGGGGCGTTGATTACGCCCTGTGAGCTTTGGCTGGTCGCGGTGCCTGACCGGAATCAGCTTACTGCGCCTTTGGCGGATATCCTGACGCTCTCACTTCCATCAGGCGCATACCAATTATCCTTTGAGCACCTGCCGGGCGGCTATGAATTCTACAAGCGCGCCATTTTGCATGAGTTGGGTGAGCTGGAGAGCATGCAGGAGGCCGCGAGGCTGGCGCAGCAAATGATGTCGCGTTTAATGCAACCCGCAGAAGTGCCCGGCGCCTAGGCCCGGATAGCTATACTGACACTGTTTAAATTGATAGTGCGTTCTAGGGCCTGTTGACGTTTCACTCGCGGCCGCGCTGGCGCCCGTTTTTATTCGCGGCAAGGCAGGAGGAGAGAGGTTTGGTGGTTCCAAATGAACGACGACTAACGCCGCCGCGGATAAAAACGGGCCCAGCCCTTCGGGTTGCCCCACAAAGCGCGCCATACGGCGTTGCAAAACTTGAAAAGGGAACCACCCTTCCCAGCGTTTTGCGCCTTGTCTGGCGAGCTTTGTGGGGCAACGCGGCTCGCGCTGAAACGTCAACAGGCCCTAATATTGATAGTGCGTTCCATCCACGTAGTGAAAAAGGAAATAGCCTATGACTTCCCAAGCTGTTACAACACCGCGAGTTGCGCTGGTCACCGGTACTAGCAGCGGCATCGGCGCCGCTGTGGTTAAGCACTTTTGCGAATTAGGACATCAAGTCCTTGCCGTCGATTTTAATCCGGCGGGTAAGGCAGTAGCTGAAAAAGCCGGTGCTGCTTTCTTTGAAGCAGATCTAACCGACCCCAATGCCTGCCGTGCGGCGGTGGCAGATGCGGTTAAGCGCTTTGGCGGTGTGGATATATTGGTCAATAATGCTGGCATTCAGCACGTTGCGTCGATTGAGACCTTTCCCGAAGAGAAGTGGCGTCAGATTATGGATCTGATGCTGACGGCGCCTTTCTTGCTCACACAGGCCGCGTGGCCGCATATGCGTGAAAAGGGCTGGGGCCGCATCGTAAACGTGGCCTCGATACACGCTCAGGTGGCTTCACCGGGTAAGGCAGCGTACATCAGCGCCAAACACGGCATGATTGGTTTGACCAAGACAGCGGCGCTAGAGGGCGGCGAACAAGGCATCACTGCTAATGCGGTATGTCCAGCCTATGTAAAAACCCCGCTCGTGGACAATCAAATCGCCGACCAGGCCAAATTGCACGGTATGGATGAGCAAGAGGTCATCGAAAAAGTCATGCTCAAACAGGCGGCCATCAAGCGCCTGATCGAGCCTGAAGAGGTGGCGCAATTAGTCGCTTACCTGGCATCCGATGCAGCCGGTGCCGTGACTGGCTCAAGCTTTAATATCGATTTAGGCTGGACGGCGCATTAATTAATCAGTTTGGCCCCGCCAGTGGCCGTTGGCGGGGTGCTTGTGCCTTGTTGCAGGCTTTAACGCCGTACCGGGCGTTTTTGTAATTTGCGCTGCAGGGTGCGGCGATGCATGCCTAGTGCCCGTGCGGTGGCGGATATATTGCCGTCGTGCTCCTGCAGTACTTTCTGAATATGCTCCCAGGTGATGCGGTTTATCGATGGCGGATTGTCAGCAAGCTCAATATCCGGGTCGCCGCTCTGGCGCTCAAACGCGGTTAATACATCGTCGGCATCCACCGGTTTACACAGGTAATTAACTGCGCCGAGTTTAATCGCCTCCACAGCGGTGGCGATGCTGGAGTAGCCGGTCAGCACCACAATGCGACACTGGGGGACGGTAGCAAGCAGCTCGGGAAGCAGTTTTAAGCCTGAACTGTTTTCCAGTTTTAAATCAAGGGTCGCCATAGTCGGTGAATGCTGCGCGGCCATGGTTAGGGCCTGCTCGGCATCGTGGGCAACGATAACGTCGTAACCGCGGCGCGTTAGCGCACGGTTCAGCACATGACAAAACATTTCATCGTCATCAATGATCAGCAGGCGTTGCTCTCGCGTTTGCATGTTGTCCTCAATCCATTACTGGCGGTGCTTGGGGCGGGGGCGATTAATTTGGTGCTGCGCAGCGAGGCAGCGTCACTTCCGTTAGCGTACCCCCCTCCGGATGATTATACAGGCTTACGCCGCCACCAAAGCGATTGATGGTGGCATGGGTTAAAAACAAACCGATACCCATGCCTTTGCTTTTAGTTGAAATAAACGTCTCACCCAGCTGGTCGGCAATCGACATGGCGACACCTGGGCCATGATCACGAATATCGATCACCACGCTCTCACTTTGCCAGTCTAAGCGTATAGCAATGTGCTCAGGGTTGGCGTCAGCGGCGTTATTGAGCAAATTGGTCAATGCTTGGTCGAGCGTGGCATCGACGGCCAGCCAAGGCCTACCGCGTTTTTCTGCCACATCGAACTGATGGCTTACATCAGGACGAAGCACCAACCAGCGCTGAACAACACCCGCTAACCACACTTCGGCGTCGAGCACTTCGGGTTCTGCCATACGGCGCCGGTCAGCGTTGGAGACCAAATTTTGTAGACGTGATTTGCATACGTCTACCTGCTGGCGCAGTAAGTTAATGTCCTGATCAAGCGTCGAATCGGGGAGGGCATCGGCCTGCATCTCTTTGAGGAGGACTGCCATGGTAGAGAGTGGTGTGCCCAGTTCGTGGGCAGTGCCCGCAGCCTGGGTTGCGACCGCCAACACCTGCTCATTGCGCAGGGCCGCTTCCCGAGTGCGGGAGAGTGCCTGATCACGGCTGCGCAGGGCATGAGCCATTTTATAGATAAAAAATGTCACCAGGCCAGCAGAGAGGCCAAAGTTAAGCCACATGCCTAGTATATGCAGGCTCAAAGGGCTATCACTATTAATGTGACCCAACTGGGGGATGGGGTAGTAAGAGAACATTAAAAAGGTGTAGCCCGCCATGGAGCAGGCGGCAATAATCCAGGCGTGGCGCCAGGGCAGGGTGGCGGCGGCGATGGTGACCGGCACCAGGTAGTAAGTAATAAAAGGGTTGGTGGAACCGCCCGAGAAATAGAACAGCAGCGTTAAGCCGGTAATATCGGCGAGCAGATGCAGCAGATACTCTAGATGCGTCACTGCACGTGGCCGCCCTAGCCGCCACCAGGTGGCGATATTGAGTACGCCCATGGAAATGACCACGCTCACCACGGCGGTCACCGGTAAGTCAAAGGCCAGCAGCTCAACACCGACAACAATGGCCAATAAAAAACCGGTCCAGGTGATGCCGCGCACAATAGTCAGCCGCACCAGGTTGCGGTTGGGCGTAGAAAGCGGAAGGGGTAAGGCAGTTTGCATGTCGGGCTTATTTGGTCTTGGCTTTAAAGCCATGAATGATAAATTTTATCAGCAGGGTCATGACGTAGGTGGTCCAGCCTGCCGATGCCAATATATTAAACAGCAACATTTTAGGCGGCAGCCAGGCGCTACCCAGTAAAGCTTCAAGCATGATGTGGAAGAACATGGCCAGCAGCAGCGGCAGGGCCAGGGTGTGGATCCACATATCGGTGCGCCGCTTGCGAATATGGTAGCGGCGTAGCAAATAACGCAGTGGCCGATGGGCCCAGCAAAAAACCACCAGGGCCCCAATCACCAGTAAGCTAGCGAGAGTGGGTTCTGTGCTGCCGATATGAACGGAGAGTGAAATCGACCAAGCAAGGCTTAGCCACATCAATCCTTCCAGGCTGGCAATAATATCCGCATAGCGGCGCACGTTCTGCATAAACAACTAAATCCTTAGCGTCAAAAAACTAACTTTTAATAAACGACTGTTCAAAACTCGCCGTTAGATCTGATCTTAAAAGAACCATGGCTTAACAACAGCGTTGCCATAATACGATACTTGGGCTGGGGTGTGGGCGCTTGAGGAGCGGATTTATCCCATCGCGCAATTGCGTATACTGTACACGGCGTATTTTACCCGATTTAACATCATTACAGGACTTGCCGTGGACACTGTGACCTTGACCCGCCCCGACGATTGGCACCTTCACTTGCGCGACGATGAGGCGCTCAAAGCGGTAGTAGGCCATACCGCCGCGCAAATGGGGCGGGCGATCATTATGCCCAATCTTACCCCGCCAGTTACCACAACGGCCCAGGCGCTTGAGTATCGTCAGCGTATTCTCAATGCCCTGCCAGTGGGTAGTACCTTCGAACCCCTGATGGTGCTCTATCTCACCGATACAACCCCACCGGAAGAGATCGAACGCGCGGCTCAAAGTGGCATTGTTAACGCCGTGAAGCTTTACCCTGCGGGTGCGACGACTAACTCCGACTCTGGCGTGACCGATTTGGCCCATTGCGACGCAACTATCGAAATGATGGCTAAGGTTGGCATGCCACTTTTGGTGCACGGTGAAGTCACCCATGCTGAGATCGATATTTTTGATCGCGAAGCGGTATTCATTGAAACAGTGCTAAAACCGCTGCTGGATCGCCATCCAGCGCTGAAAGTCGTGTGTGAGCATATCACCACCCAACAAGCCGCTGAGTTTGTTGCCCAGGCGCCGGATAACGTAGCCGCGACCATTACCGCCCATCATCTGTTGTTTAACCGCAATAAGATGCTGGTGGGAGGTATTCGTCCTCACTACTACTGCCTACCCATCCTAAAGCGCGAGCAGCATCGCCAAGCGCTGCTTAAAGCGGCCACTAGCGGTAGTCATAAGTTCTTTTTGGGCACCGATAGTGCACCTCACTCCCAGGGCGCTAAAGAGTCAAGTTGCGGCTGTGCCGGTGCCTATACCGCCCCCGCGGCCATTGAGCTTTACGCCACTGCCTTCGATGAAATGGATGCCTTGGACAAGCTGGAAGCCTTCGCCAGCCTTAACGGGCCGCGTTTTTATGGCCTATTGCCCAACCCGGATACCATTACGCTTGAACGACGCGAGTGGACGCTGCCGGAGAGTTACCCTTATGCCCAAGGAGAGAAAATTATCCCCTTGCTGGCGGGTGAGGCGCTGAGCTGGGCGGTTAGTTCTTAACAAGCTAGGTCTTAACAAGTGCCGTCGACGCTATAACGGTCGACGGCATCAAACGCTTAGCAGGCCCTGCTAGGCGTTGCCAAGTTGCTTAAGCATTTGATCAACCATGCGCGATGAGTGGTCGGCTGCCACTTCCAGAAACTCATCGAAGGAGAGGTGGTTGTCGCCGCTGCCGGGAATATCAGAGAGCGCTCGGATCACCACAAAAGGGCATTGGTATAGGTGGCACGTTTGAGCAATGGCGGCGCCTTCCATCTCTACTGCAAGCATGCTGGGGAACTGGGCGCGGGTAGCGTCTACCCGGGCAGGGTCAGCCATAAAGGCGTCACCTGTGGCGATCAAACCTTCACGCACCTGGACCTCACCTAACGAGGCGATGGCGTTACGCGCCACCTCTCGCAGTGATGTGTCCGCTAAATAAGCAGCGGGCATGCCTGGTACTTGGCCTATCTCGTAGCCAAATACTACGGCGTCAACGTCATGATGACGTACTTCGTCTGAAATAATCACATCGCCAATGGCTAAATCTGCGGCAAAGCCACCGGCGGATCCGGTGTTGATTATGGCGTCGGGCTGATGGCGCTCTAATAAAATAGCGGTGCCTACCGCGGCGTTGACTTTGCCAATCCCCGACTGCAGTACGATGATCTCAAGGCCGTAACGCGTGCCGGTATGAAATACAAAACCAGCGTGCTCATATCGCTGGGGGTTATCCAGCTGGCCCACCAACGTGCTTACTTCCTGCGCCATTGCGCCAATAATACCAATACGCTTCACTGCGCCATGCTCCTGCATAAAAGGGTAATGTTGTTTAATTTAGGCGTGCTCTAAGAGAGCTAAATCGTGCTGCTCAGCGGCTTCAAGGGTATTTTCCAGCAGCGTTGCAACGGTCATTGGCCCAACGCCTCCGGGGACGGGGGTGATAAAGCTAGCGCGTTCGGCGGCGGCTGCAAAATCAAGATCGCCTTTAAGCGTGCCATCGTTCTGGCGGTTAATACCCACGTCGATCACGATAGCGCCGGGCTTAATCCACTCGCCGTTGACAACACCCTGTTTGCCGACAGCCACGACTAAAATGTCGGCGCGGCTTACGTGCTCTTTGAGGTTCTGCGTAAAGCGATGACAAACGGTGGTCGTACAACCCGCTAGCATTAGTTCTAGCGCCATCGGGCGGCCGACGATGTTAGAAGCGCCCACCACGGTGGCGTCTAAGCCGCGTAGCTCAATATCACTCTGTGCCAGTAGGGTCATTATTCCTTTCGGCGTGCAGGGGCGCAGGGCGGGCATACGCTGGGCTAAGCGACCAATGTTGTAGGGGTGGAAACCATCGATATCTTTGCCCGGAAGAATACGCTCTAAAATTGGCCCAGCATCGAGATGCTTGGGTAGCGGCAGTTGAACCAGGATGCCATCCACGGCTGGGTCGCTGTTCAGTTCGTCAACCAGGGTTTCCAACTCATGCTGTGAGGTTGTAGCGGGCAGAGCATGCTGAAAGGAGATAATGCCTGCTTGCTCGCAGGCGCGGTGCTTATTACTCACATACACATGAGAGGCGGGATCGTCCCCGACCACAACCACGGCTAGTCCCGGTGCCCGCCCGCCTGCTTGACGGCGTGCAGCGATCTTTTCGGCAACCTGTTGGCGGACTGTAGCAGCGATGGCTTTGCCATCGATTAGTTGGGCGGTCATGTAATGGAATCCCTGTGGATGTTAAAAATGGCCTAGGCATTAAAGCGCTCATGCAGCAGCGCTTTAAAGACTGTAATTTTCGCACGCTGGGGCATCCAGGCAAAGCGCCTTCACTAACAATCACTTTAATGGTTGACTTTAAAATTAAAAATAGTAATATATGCCTCGCTTGAGACGGGCAGCACGGTAGCGTCTAAGGTGATGAAAATCGGGATGTAGCGCAGTCTGGTAGCGCGCCTGCTTTGGGAGCAGGATGTCGGGGGTTCGAATCCCTCCATCCCGACCAATCACTTAGCATGAAAGGTAGTAGTTTGCTTTTCCAAGCTGCAGTTGTGGTCTAGTGCTCATCGGTATTCGTTTGTAATGAATACTATATGTGCGCCCATAGCTCAACCGGATAGAGCAACGGCCTTCTAAGCCGTAGGTTGCGGGTTCGATTCCTGCTGGGCGTGCCACCTAATTCAGTGGTAACAACCTGTCAGAATCATATCTTCAAGCGCATACTATTTGTTCTACGTAAGATTGTCTTTGGTGGGTGTAGCTCAGGGGTAGAGCCCCGGATTGTGACTCCGGTGGTCGTGGGTTCAAATCCCATCATCCACCCCAGTGACAATATTTGCGTTTCCAGTTTTTAGATTTGTACGAAAATGCGGCGAGAGCAGGCAGTTTTCGACAAAGCTCAGGTTGTGGTGGGTGTAGCTCAGTGGTAGAGCCCCGGATTGTGACTCCGGTGGTCGTGGGTTCAAGTCCCATCATCCACCCCATTACCCCAGTATATATTGCTTCTACTATCTTCCATTTGTTTTAGTTAATTCCTTTTTTAGAGACTATGCCCTTAACTGGGATTTCTGTGTTTCTGGCTTTTAGGATCCTCTCGTTGTAGCTAACGCGGCATCACCTTAATGCGGTTACCCGCCATATGGGTGAGCGGCTCAGGCCTGCCAAGCAAATACCCCTGTGCGTAGTTGATGCCCATGTGGTGCAAAATATCCAGCGTTGCCTGGGTTTCCACAAATTCAGCAATGGTTTCAATTCCTAACCCCTTGCCGACGGCATGAATCGCCTCAACCATCGCTCGGTCAATCGGATCCTGATGCACATTGCGGATAAAATTACCGTCAATTTTCAAGTAATCGACGGGCAACTGCTTCAGATAACTAAAAGAGGAGAGGCCGGTGCCAAAGTCATCCAGCGCAAAGCGGCAGCCGTACTCTTTAAGGGTGACAATTAGTTCACTCACGCTTGAGAGTTGGGCAATGGCGGTGCTCTCGGTAATTTCAAAACAGAGCGTGCCGTGGGGCAGGCCTGCCATGGCTACCTGAGTAATAAGGTCGTGACAAAAATCCGCATCGGAAAGCGACGCGCCTGAAAGGTTGATCCCCCATAAACTGTGAGCTGGCAGCGTCGCGTGGCGGTTTTGATCCCCTAGCCAGGCTAGGGTGTTACGAATCACCCAACGGTCAATGCGCACCATAAAGTGATAACGCTCGGCAGCGGGTAGAAAGCTACCAGGCGCGATGATCTCTCCATGCTCTTCAAGCCGCAGCAGAATTTCCCGGTAGCCAGGGCCAGCGGCGCAAATGGCTGCAATGGGCTGGGCGAAAAGACGGAAGGTGTCGTTATCCAAGCCATTTTGTAAGCGTTGCACCCACTGGAGTTCGCCGTGTTTTTCCAGTAATGCATGATCGTCAGGCTGATAGCAGTGGATGCGATTGCGGCCTGCCTCTTTCGCGGCGTAGCACGCAGCATCAGAGGCGTGGAGAGCCTGGCTCAACTGCATGGGCTGAGTGGCGTTGAGTTCAACCAAACCAATGCTAACGCCGATGCCAAAGGTATGGCCCTGCCAAGAAAAACGATACTGCTCAATATCGCAGCGAAGCGCTTCCGCAATCGTCAATGCTCGCTCTATACCGCAGTCGGGTAGCAACAAAGCGAATTCATCGCCTCCCAAGCGGGCGGCGATATCGCTGCTGCGCACATGGTTCTTCAGTTTTAACGCCACCTGTCGTAGCAGCTCGTCTCCAGCGAGATGGCCGCAGGTGTCATTGACGATTTTGAATTGATCGAGATCCAGGTAGCACAGCACATGGTGGCCATCGTCGCGATTAAGTATCGCAGTCAGTGCCGATTCGAAGGCGCGGCGGTTGAGCAGGTCGGTTAGGTTGTCATGACTGACCTGATAGCTCAGCTGTTCGGTCAGTTGGCGAGTGAGGCTAACATCCTGAAAAACAACCACTGCACCTAGGGTAATGCCGCTGCGCGAACGTATTGGTGAAGCGCTGTGTTGGATGGGGGTATGCGTGTGATCACGATTCACCAGTAGGCAGTGCTCGGTGGAGTGCACCGGCGTTAGTTGGGTGAGCACTTGCCGGGCTGGGTTGTTTAGCGGTTGACCACTGGCTTCCTCGAGTAATCGATACACCATGTAAATGGGTTTATCCATGGCCTCTTCGAGTGTCCATCCGGTCAAGCGCTTAGCTTCCGCATTGATAAACGTTACGTTGCCACTAGCGTCACAGGTAATAACGCCATCGCCGATCGATGCCAGGGTAGTGCGGGCAAGGTCGCGTTCACGGTTTAACTGCTCCTGCAGCTGTTTGCGCTCGGTAATGTCGCGCACCATGCCTGAGCGCTCTGACGCGGATCCGCTGGCGCCTTCGCTAACTTGTATTTCCAGGTAGCGCACCTGCATATCTGCGCCGCGGCGCTTAATTTCATGGCGTGCTCCGGGGCTGAGGGAGCGGGTCGGCAATAGCTGCGAGACAGGTTGGCCAATAATCTGTTTGGCCTCGACCTCGAAGAGTTGCTCCGCCCCAGGGTTAAGGCTGGTCAGAGTGCCGTCTGCCTGCCAGGTAATCACGCCATCACGGAGATTGCGCAGCATCACGCGGGTATGTCCAACGGCGCTTTCAAGGGCAGCCGTTACGCGATTATAGCTCGCCGCTATTTCGCCTACTTCGGTGAACGGGTCTGCCTCAATTCGCTGGCGCATATCACCCTGCTGTTCATGCTGGCGCATATGCTCAAGTAGTTGGTTCAACTCATTCTTGGCGCCATGCTCGGCGAGATTGAGGCCCATCTTTTCTGCTTCAGGTGAGACGCGCATGGGCAGGAAGCGTCGGGTGGTTCGGAATAGCAGCCAGGCGCTGCCAAAGCTCCAAACGCCGCACACCACAGCGCCGGTCAACTGAATGCCAAACTGAGCGGATCGAGACAAGCCGCTATCAAGCAGTGTTAAGTCAGCCACCCAGGGGAGTGCTAGCGTACCCCATACGCCTGCCACGAGGTGCGAAGGTATGGCGCTGACTGCATCATCAATGTGTTTACTTATCAGCCATTCGCTGGTCAGTACCATCAGTACGCCGCTAACCGCACCCAGCCCAAATGCCGCCGATAAGGAGATCACGTGAGCGCTGGCGGTGACGGCGACCAAGCCCGCAATGGCGCCATTAATCGCATACATAACGTCGGCGTAACGCCGAGTGCGTAGCCCCATCAGCATGCCCGAAAGGATGCCGCCGACGGCGCCCAAAACCGTATTGGCTATGATGCCGGGGATTTGCTCGGTAACGGCCAGGGTGCTGCCGCCGTTAAAACCAAACCAGCCTAAGATCATAAACAGCGCGCCCAGCATGGCCAGAGGCAGGTTGCCCGAAGGGAAAGCAGTGGGTGGTTTGCCATGGGTGAAACGGCCGCTGCGTGGGCCGATACAGAGTACCGCTGCCAGCGCGACCCAGCCGCCCACGCTATGCACAACCGTGGATCCCGCAAAGTCGACAAACCCAAGCGCCCCTAGCCAGCCTTCCGCGCCACCCAAAAGTCCGCCCCATGCCCAGTGACCAAAGACCGGATAGATAAGCAGAGCTATCCAGAGGGCCGTCCAGGTATAGGCTGCAAAGGGCATGCGTTCTGCCACCGCCCCCGACACAATGGTAGCGGCGGTAGCGCAGAACATTGCCTGGAAAATAAAAACGGTAATCACCCAGTGGTTGGAAGCTTCTAACTGCCAACCAAACAGTGCTGTGCCGATTAAGCCTTGGTAGGAGTCGCCAAACATGAGCCCAAAACCGACTAACCAAAAAACGCTGACGGCAATGGCAAAGTCCGCTACGTTTTTCATAGCGACGTTGATAGCGTTCTTGGTGCGCGTAGTGCCTGCTTCCAGGCAGAGAAAGCCTGCTTGCATCACAAATACCAGGGCTGCGGCCCAGAGCACCCAGAGTGTGTCAAGCAGTGGGCTATGCAAATCTAGCGTGGCAGGCATAGTGTTTTCCTTAGCAACTTTTGGTGCAAGTGCGCTTCTTTTTGGTGCTTTGATGGTTTTGCGCGGATGGGTGGGAAGCCGTTGCATTGGTGTTAACCGACTGCCATTCAGGTTTCCTAATAGGAACTAAGCAATTGTTATGCCGCTAATAGTGAAGTCATCCTTTTTAACGCCAATGGCAGCATTAATTGCTGATTTTTAGAATTAAAACAGCGTTTTCGACTATGTTAATACGTATGGATTGGTGATATTTTTCAATTAGTTATCGGTCTTCAATTGTGGTTCATAATTGCTAAAACGGGAGTGCATCATAATGGCGCGTCAAACGGTAGTTTTGGGAGCAGGCATGGTCGGCGTCAGCATTGCCTGGCATTTGCGCCAGCGTGGGCATGAGGTCACCTTGGTAGATCGCCTTCAGCCTGGCCGCGAAACCTCGTTTGGCAATGCGGGTATCATTCAGCGTGAAGCGGTTAGGCCTTACCCTTTCCCCCGCGACGTTAAAACGCTACTTAGCGTTTTACCTAACCGTCGGGTAGATATTCGTTACCGTCCTGCGGGTATGGTCAACGCTGCCTCCCCGCTATTGCGCTACTGGATGAACTCTGCGCCCAAGGCATACCAAAAAATTGTGCCCGAATACGCCTCACTGATTCAGCTTTCGCTGAAAACCCACGGCCCGATGATTGATGCCGCAGGAGCCGAGCACTTGGTGCGCCGACAAGGGTGGCTTGAGCTTTATCGCACCCCTGAAAAACTCGCCGCACGGATAAAAGAGGCTGAAGAAGCGCGACGCCTATATGGCGTACAGTTTGAGCAATTGGATAGGGCTGCACTTGAGGAGAAAGAGCCTTCGTTGAGTGACACCATTATCGGTGCGATTCACTGGCTAGACCCCTGGACGGTTGCTGACCCCGGGGGGTTGGTCGCGGCTTATGCCCAAGCGTTCAGCAATGATGGTGGGCGTATTTTGCAGGCGGATATCAAATCGGTTCAACAAATAGGTGACCGCTGGCAGGTTAATACCGCTGCCGAATCGTTAGAAGTAGATAACGTCGTTGTGGCGCTAGGGCCCTGGGCGGGAAGCTGGCTTAAAGAATTGGGCTATCACTTTCCTACCTTTGTAAAACGTGGCTACCACATGCATTACGCGCCTCAAGCGCCGGCCAAGCTAAATTTCTGGGTGATGGATGCAGAGGTCGGCTATTTATTAGCGCCGATGAACGCTGGGATCCGCTTGACCACCGGCGCGGAGTTGGATCGTCTGGATGCCCCCGCTGATGTCAATCAATTAGGCGCCGCCGAGAAAGTCGCGCGCGGGGTGTTCCCGCTTGGTGAACGCCGCGAAGAAGCGCCGTGGAAAGGCGCAAGACCCTGTTTGCCGGATATGAAGCCCGTGATTGGGCCTGCGCCCAGGCATCCCGGGCTATGGCTTGCCTTTGGTCATGGCCATCAGGGGTTTACCCTTGGGCCAGCAACCGGTCATCTGGTGGCAGATATGATGGAAGGTCAGCCGACGGCTATTGATATGGCACCATTTCGCGCTGACAGGTTCTAGATAGCGCTATATTCATTAATGATCAGGTAAATTTAGCCGATAGTATTAGGTGCTGGTACTAGTAATAGGGAACGATATTTTTGCGCGTGATCTAATGCTTTGCTAGTTTAAAAGTACATTTGCACACCATGAGGTGGATATATGGATGTAGGCATCAGCAGTTCAGTTAGCGCATCGCTTTATATGAACCAAGCGCAGACTCCTGAGCAAGCGCAAATGCAGGTGTTTAAAGAAGCGCTAGATACTCAGGCGCAGCAAGTGACCGAAACCATGGCCTCTGCGGACACTGGCGCTCAGCCTGATTTGGCCAAAGAGGGCAATGTAGGTACGCAGGTTAATACCTACGCCTAGATAACAGTATTTAGTGACTAGCAGCGGACTTGTGCCGTTTAGTACGATAAAACGCTGACTTGGTCAGCGTTTTTTTTATGGCCTTTTCAATGACGTCTTCAAGAGCGTCACGTTTGATGCCACCCGCGACAACAGCTGCCTCCAAGCGTTACAATTGGCGCAATGAACATTGCTCATTGCGCGGTGGCTAATTGGCGAAAACTGCTGATGGAGTGCTGCGCTGAGACCCTATATTTGAAGAGGCACAATGAAAGAGACACAGCTGGCCCACGAAGCAGGGCTTAGACGCACCTTTGCAATTATTTCCCACCCCGATGCTGGTAAAACCACGATTACCGAAAAAATGCTGCTGTTTGGCAACGCCATTCAGTTGGCCGGCTCGGTGAAGAGCAAGCGTAATGATCGCCACGCAACGTCCGATTGGATGAAGATGGAGCAGGAGCGGGGTATCTCGGTGACGACCTCGGTGATGCAGTTCCCCTACGGCGGCCGCATCGTCAATCTGCTGGATACGCCGGGTCACGAGGACTTCTCTGAAGATACCTACCGCACACTCACGGCTGTTGACTCTGCATTGATGGTGATCGACGGCGCCAAAGGCGTTGAGGATCGCACCATTAAGTTGATGGAAGTGTGTCGTCTTCGCACCACGCCGATTCTCACCTTCATCAATAAAATGGATCGCGATATCCGCGACCCCATTGAGGTAATGGATGAAGTTGAAACGGTACTCAATATCCAATGTGCGCCGATGACCTGGCCGATTGGCATGGGGCGCCACTTTAAGGGTGTTTACCACCTCTATAACGACGTGATTCATCTTTATACCCAGGGGCAGGGTAGCCGCATTCCCGAGGATAAGCGTATTGAGGGGTTGGATAGCCCCGAAGTAGATGCCGTGCTTGGGGAAGATCAGGCTGAAGAGCTGCGTATGGAGGTAGAGCTGGTGCGTGGCGCTTCCCATGAATTTGATCTGGAGGCTTATCGCCGGGGTGAGCTTTCTCCGGTCTATTTTGGTACCGCCATGGGCAACTTTGGGGTGCGTGAAATGATGGATGGCTTTGTCGAGTATGCGCCGCCGCCCCAGGCCCACGAAACCGATACTCGGGTAGTCACTTCCGATGATGATCGTTTCACCGGTTTCGTGTTTAAAATCCAGGCCAATATGGATCCCAATCACCGTGATCGCATCGCGTTTTTACGGGTCTGTTCAGGCAAGTACGAAAAGAACATGAAAATGCGCCATGTACGCATTGGTAAGGACATTAAAATTGCCGATGCGTTGACCTTTATGGCCTCAGACCGCTCTCAGGTGGAGGAAGCGTGGCCCGGCGATATTATCGGCCTGCACAATCACGGTACGATTCAGATCGGCGATACCTTTACCGTGGGTGAGGATATGCGCTTTACCGGCATACCCCACTTTGCCCCAGAGCTATTCAAGCGCGTGCGGCTTAAAGATCCACTTAAGATGAAGGCGCTACAAAAAGGCTTGCAGCAGCTTTCCGAAGAGGGCGCTACCCAGGTCTTTATGCCGATGGACAACAATGATCTGATCCTCGGCGCCGTGGGTACTCTCCAGTTCGATGTGGTCGCCCACCGCCTGAAAGAGGAGTATAAGGTCGACTGCTTGTACGAAGGCGTCAATGTGCAGACCGCCCGCTGGGTCTACTGTGAAGATGCTAAAAAGCTCGAAGAGTTTAAGCGTAAAGCTAGCGCCAACCTGGCGATTGATGGTGGCGGTTACCTCACCTATATTGCGCCTACACGGGTTAATCTGCAGATGACCCAGGAGCGCTGGCCGGACATTCGCTTCCAGCCTACCCGCGAACACTAAGTTTTAACTATCCAGGCATGCAAATGCTGATTGATGCCCACTGCCATCTCGATTTTACCCAGTTCGATGATGATCGGGCTGAGGTGTTTGGGGCTGCTAAGGCAGTGGGTGTCGCCCACTTTGTGGTGCCGGGCACGGCTCGTTCGCGTTGGCAGCAGGTGCTGGCGCTGGGCGAGCGGGTGGATACGTCAGTATGTCTTGGCCTGCACCCTTACTTTATTGATGAGCATCAAGCGTCGGATATCACGGCGCTTGATGATTTGCTCGCTGAGCACCCTGAGGTGATAGCCGTGGGGGAGTGCGGTATTGATGCACGTTTTACCGACACCCTAGAAGCGCAGTGGCAATACTTTGATGCCCAGTTGAAGCTAGCCAAACAGCATGCGCTGCCGGTGGTGGTGCACTGCGTCCACGCCAACGATAAGGTCGCTAAGCGCCTTCGCCAGCTGGCGCTGCCCAAGGCGGGGCTGATTCATGCCTTCTCAGGCTCCATTGAGCAAGCAACGAAGTTTCTCGACCTGGGGTTCAAGCTGGGGTTGGGCGGCGCAGTCACCTATGAGCGCGCCAAGCGGTTGCGGCGAACCGTTAAGGCGCTGCCTAATGATGCTTTTGTGCTGGAAACCGACAGTCCCGACATGCCGCTTAGCGGCTATCAGGAGATGCGTAATGAACCGTGCCGAGTTGCAGAAGTGTGTAACGTTGTGGCCAGCTTGCGCGGGCAAACAGCGGAACAGGTCGCGACCCAAAGCAGTGATACCGCCGCGACGCTGTTTGGCTTGCCTAGAAACGCTAGCCCTAGCCGTTAAGGCTAACCGCCAGCTGTTCGGGGTCAACGCGCTCAATTGCATAGGGTAACGAGAGAAGAGCCGCTGACGCTCCTGTTAAGAAGAGTGACGTTTCTTCTTCGGCTACTTTGGTGTTCATTACCGCCAGCAATTCAACGCCGCCTTGATCATTAAAAGCGCTGACTACCACTTCGCCAACCGCTTTATCGTCATCGTTGACTACGCTAGCGCCCACCTCAGGCAGCGCTGTAGTCTCTATACTGATACGCATTAAGCGCTTTTTCACCTGACCACGAAAGTGCGCCCGGGCGACGACTTCTTGACCGGTGTAACAGCCCTTTTTAAAACTAATACCACCCAGCGCTTCCCAGTTAAGCATCTGAGGCAAGAAGTGATCCTGCTGAGTATCGGTTAGCCACGCCAAACCGCTACGAATATCCTCAAGCTGCCAAGCATTACGGCCCGCTTGGTCATCCTGAACCGACGCCACATCGACTTGGCTGTCGTTATCGAAACACACTAGCCAGCGCGCTGTCTCACCGGGGTAGCGGAGTACGCAGGCTTGGTCGCTGTTGGTATGGGTGCCCACTTGAACAGGCAACTCTATATCCAACTGATCCGCAAGCGCTTGGGCCTCATCGCTGGCGCCAATGAATATCAGGTCGCGTTGGGTGGTTAGTTCAGCGCGGTAAAAAGCGGCGAACTTTTTAAGATGATTCGCTAGGCTGTCCAGTAAGGTGTTGCTGAGCAGTAGACGATAATGATCTTCGCCCAAGCGCATCAACTGCGCGTTGGCCAGCATGCGGCCCTTAGGCGTACAAAAACAGGTGAGCGGTGCAAAGTATCCGTCGGCCAAGCTTACCTGGGCGCTGGTCTGGCCCTGGAGGAACTTTTCTGCATCTGCCCCCTTCACATCCAGCGCGGCTAAGTGGTTAAGGCGGACGCTGCCAAGGGCGGGGGTGCTAGCGGTAACGGTCGCCATAAAAACTCCTGCAAAAGTGGAAAAGCGTTCGAGAGTGATGCATTCAGTACGAAAAAGTGAAAGTGTCTTTAGGGCTATTAGGTGTGGGCAGTCGGCACTGATTGCAAGGCACCATTAGCGTGCTAGACTCTTTCTCTTGTATCAGTTTTGCACAGGTCAACAGGTAGGAAAACGCTATGGCGCAGCAGTCGTTAACATTTCAGGGTGTTAAATCGGTCGATCAGGTCAACAAAATCACCACGGCGCTCATGATGCTTGATGGCGTTGATAGTGCCGAAGTGGGGCGCCATGGTGCCGATGTAGACGGCCGGGCAAAACGCGAGACGCTGATTAACGCCATTGAAAAACTCAAGCTAGGCGTAAAGGTATCCTAATGCACCCTCCCATTACCGTGATAAGCGAACGCAACCATGTCTTTAGGCAGCGAGTTGAAGTCAATGGCTTGGAAGATCTCTATGCCGATGTGCCACCGATAGTAGGTGGCGAGGGCAGTGCCCCTGATCCCCACGACTATTTCGATATTGCTCTGGGTACCTGCAAGGCGGTTACCGTGCAGATGTACGCCAAGCGTAAAGAGTGGCCGCTTGAGGGCATTACAGTCACCGTGCAGCGGGACGATAGTCAGGAAAAAAAGGGCATCTACAAGCTAGATGTGGCATTAACACTGCACGGTATTGAAGACCCTGAGCAGCGCGCCAGGCTGGAAGATATTAGCCACCGCTGCCCAATTCAACGCCTGATGACCCAGTCTACGGTCGAGATCGCCACCCGGTTAGTTTAAATTACATCTTTTATAGGAGCACCGATGAGCAAAGCCTTTCGATTGCAGTCAAAATTTCAGCCCGCTGGCGACCAGCCTGCTGCTATTAAAGGGCTGATTAGTGGCCTGGAATCTGGGCTTGCTCACCAAACGCTGCTCGGCGTGACCGGGTCGGGCAAAACCTTCACCATGGCCAATGTGGTGGAACAGCAGCAGCGTCCAACCATCGTGATGGCGCCGAACAAAACTCTTGCGGCCCAGTTGTATGGCGAATTCAAGGCGTTTTTCCCGGATAACGCCGTAGAGTATTTCGTCTCCTACTACGACTACTATCAGCCGGAAGCCTATGTGCCTTCCTCGGATACCTTTATCGAGAAAGATGCCTCGATAAACGACCATATCGAGCAGATGCGGCTTTCGGCCACCAAGGCACTGCTAGAACGCCGCGACGCGCTGATTGTGGTGTCAGTTTCGGCGATTTATGGCCTGGGTGACCCCGACCAATACCTGAAAATGCGTCTCCACTTTACCCGCGGTGAGCTCATCGATCAGCGCGCTTTCCTGCGCCGCTTGGCCGAGCTTCAGTACACCCGCAATGATATGGATTTCCGTCGCGGTACTTACCGGGTGCGCGGTGATGTGATCGATATCTTTCCTGCCGACTCTGACGAGGAGGCCGTGCGGGTGGAGCTGTTTGACAGCGAAATCGACACTATCCGACTGTTTGACCCGCTCACCGGTGCTGTCCGCGGGGAGGTGCCACGGATGACCATCTACCCCAAATCTCACTACGTCACCCCGCGGGAAACGATTCTGGGCGCCATTGATGCCATCAAAGAGGAGCTCAAAGAGCGCCTGGAGTGGATGCGTAAGCATGAACGGCTGGTAGAAGCGCAGCGTCTTGAGCAGCGCACACTTTACGATATTGAGATGATGCTGGAGCTGGGTTACTGCAACGGTATCGAAAACTACTCCCGATACCTCTCTGGGCGTGCCCCGGGCGAGCCGCCGCCGACGTTCTTTGATTACCTGCCCGATGACGCACTGCTATTTATCGATGAGTCCCACGTCAGCGTGCCCCAGGTAGGTGGCATGTACAAAGGCGACCGCTCGCGTAAAGAGACCCTGGTCGAGTATGGCTTCCGGCTGCCCTCGGCGTTGGATAACCGGCCCATGAAGTTTGAAGAGTGGGAGGCCATTTCCCCACAAACAATCTTTGTTTCCGCCACTCCAGGCCGTTATGAGGGCGAACACGCTAGCCAGACCGTTGAGCAGGTGGTGCGTCCCACCGGACTGCTGGATCCTGAAATCGAAGTGCGCCCGGCCAGTACCCAGGTCGACGATCTGCTTTCGGAAATCGGCTTGCGCACCGCGGTAGGCGAGCGAGTACTGGTGACCACGCTAACCAAGCGTATGGCGGAAGACTTGACCGAGTATTTTGACGAGCACGGCATTCGAGTGCGCTACTTACACTCGGATATTGATACCGTCGAGCGGGTTGAGATTATTCGTGACTTACGCCTGGGTAAGTTTGATGTGTTGGTGGGCATCAACCTGCTGCGAGAAGGCCTAGATATTCCCGAAGTGTCGCTGGTGGCGATTCTCGACGCCGATAAAGAGGGCTTTCTGCGTGCCGAGCGCTCGCTGATACAGACCATTGGACGCGCTGCCCGTAACGCCCACGGCAAGGCGATTCTTTACGGTGATCGGATTACTGACTCGATGCGCAAGGCGATTGATGAAACCGAGCGTCGTCGCGCCAAGCAGACCGAGCACAACCTAGAGCACGGTATCACGCCAACAACGGTTACCCGCTCAGTGGCCGATATCCTTGAAGCCGCCCAGGCGCCGGGCAAGAAGAACAGTCGCCGCCGTGGCAATGAACGCAAGGTGGCGGAAAGCGTCGCCGAGTATGATGTCACCACGATGAGCAAGCAAGACCTGCTGGGCGCCATCAGCAAGCTCGAAGACGCCATGTTTGAGGCAGCGCAAAATCTGGAGTTCGAAGAGGCGGCGCGGCTTCGCGACCAGCTCCATCAAATGAAAGACAAACAGCTGGCGCTGGGCTAGCGGTATGCCGGAAGGCCCGGAAATTCGCCGCGCGGCGGATCGTATTGAGCAGCAGATAGGCGGGCGGGTGATCGACGATGCCTGGTTCGCCTTTCCAGAACTTGCCGAGCAGGCAGCAACATTTATAGGTGTTCGGGTTGCCCGAGTAGATACCTGGGGTAAGGCAATGCTGATCCGGTTTGCCGATCAGCGCGTGCTTTATTCCCACAACCAACTTTATGGTGTTTGGAAACTGCATAGTGAGGATAAGCCGCCTAATACCAAGCGCGCGCTGCGGGTTCGATTGAGCGCAGAAGGGCGTTGCGCTAGTCTCTATAGCGCCTCCGATATTTCCCTCTGGCAGGCAGACAATCTCTCCGAACACCCTTTCTTAGCCCGCCTGGGCCCTGATTTGTTGAGTCAAGACGTGGCTCCATCCGATGTGCAGCAGCGGCTGAATTTAAAGCAGTTTCATAAACGCAGCCTGGGGGCACTGCTGCTCGATCAGGGGTTTGTCGCCGGGCTGGGCAACTATTTGCGCTCTGAAATACTGTTTTTTTCCCAGCTTCCGCCAAGCGCTCGACCGGTGGATTTAACCCCAGAGCAGCAGCAAACCCTGGCTGACTGCATCATTGACGTTACCCGGCAGGCCTATCAAGCCGCAGGCGTTACTAATCGTGAGGCCTGGATTGCGCAGGCCAAAGCAGCGGGTGAGCCGCGCAGGCAGTGGCGTTTTGCGGTTTTCGAGCGGGCAGGGCTTGAATGCCACCGCTGTGGAACGGTGATTGAGCGTACAATGGTTGGGTCGCGAAGGCTCTATTTATGCCCATATTGTCAGTCGTCTTGAGTAGTGTTATACCGTTATCTTACTTAAGAGATACCATCGACTAAAGCTCTAACCATAGTAGTCAGATAGGCGCCAGGGATTGCTGCTGCGTAAGTGCCAATACGGTATACTGGTAGCACGCTAAGACGGCACCTCCGCGGGCGCGGAAGGAAAGCCGCTGACTAGACGATAACCTAGGAGCTATTAGTCCATGACCGTGATTCGCCAGGACGACGTTATTCAAAGCGTTGCCGATGCTCTGCAGTACATCTCTTACTACCATCCTAAAGATTTCATTGACGCCATGGCCGCCGCCTATGAGCGTGAAGAGAACCCTGCCGCCAAAGACGCCATCGCACAGATTTTGATTAACTCACGCATGTGCGCCACCGGGCACCGTCCAATCTGTCAGGACACGGGTATCGTCACCGTGTTCGTTCACGTGGGCATGAACGTTACCTGGGAAGCGGACATGAGTTTGGACGACATGATCAATGAAGGTGTGCGTCGCGCTTATTTGCTCCCCGACAATGTTCTGCGCGCGTCGGTGCTGGCGGACCCCGACGGCAAGCGTGCCAACACCAAGGACAACACCCCGGCGATTATTCACCACTCGATTGTGCCCGGTGATACGGTCGATATTCACGTGGCAGCGAAGGGCGGCGGTAGCGAAGCAAAATCCAAGTTTGCCATGCTGAACCCCTCTGACAGTGTGGTTGATTGGGTGATGGAGCAACTGCCGAAGATGGGCGCTGGCTGGTGTCCGCCCGGGATGCTGGGGATTGGTATCGGCGGCACCGCGGAAAAGGCCATGATGATTGCCAAAGAAGCGCTACTCGATCCTATCGATATTCAGGATCTACAGGCCCGTGGCCCCAGCAATCGCGCCGAAGAACTGCGTTTAGAGCTGTTTGACAAGGTCAACAAGAGTGGTATCGGTGCCCAGGGGTTAGGCGGCTTAACCACCGTGCTGGATATTAAAGTCAAAGACTATCCAACCCATGCCGCCAACAAGCCTGTCGCGATTATTCCCAACTGCGCGGCGACTCGTCATGCCCACTTTACTCTGGACGGTTCTGGCCCTGCGGTACTTGAAGCGCCTAAGCTTGAGGACTGGCCGGAAATCACTCGCGAGGCGGGTGAAAACGTCAAACGTGTCAACCTTGATACGGTGACGCCTGAGGAGGTTAAAACCTGGCAGCCTGGTGATACGCTGCTGTTGAACGGTAAGCTGCTCACGGGCCGCGATGCTGCTCATAAGCGCATGGTCGATATGCTGGCCAAAGGCGAGCCGCTGCCGGTGGATATGAAAGGGCGCTTTATCTACTACGTGGGCCCGGTTGACCCCATTGGTGACGAAGTGGTTGGCCCCGCTGGCCCAACGACCGCCACGCGGATGGATAAATTTACCCGCACTATGCTGGAAGAGACTGGCCTATTAGGTATGGTCGGCAAAGCAGAGCGTGGCCAAGCCGCTATTGATGCTATCCGTGACAATGAAGCGGTGTACTTAATGGCGGTCGGTGGGTCGGCATATCTGGTCGCTCAAGCGATTAAAAAATCGCGGGTAGTGGGCTTCGAAGACTTAGGTATGGAAGCAATCTATGAATTTGAGGTTGAAGATATGCCGGTGACCGTCGCCGTTGATAGCCTGGGCACATCGGTACATCAAACCGGGCCTGCAAAGTGGAAAGAGATTATTGCCCAATCGGCGTAATGGAGTGGTAAGGTTGATTAGGCTTTAGACGCATAAGGGCCTCGCTGACGGCGAGGCCTTGTTCTATGTGAGGGCTTTATAAGGACGTGACTATGACCTCCTGGTTGCTAGGGACCAGCATCTTACTGATACACCTGCTTGGCATCGTTTCAGCCATTATGGCGCTGATGTCCAGTCGCACCTCCCAGGGTGCCGTGGCATGGATCATCTCGCTGCTGACCTTCCCTTATGTCGCGCTTCCAGCGTACTGGTTTTTCGGGCGGCCAAGGTTTTATGGCTATGTATCTGCCCGCGGTCAGCGGGACACCGTTCTACGCCGGGTTCTAGTGCGTTACCGGGCTAATGTTCAACCCTACGTTGCGCCCTCTACCAATGCCGATATTCAGGCGGTCGAACAGCTTGCCATGATGCCGCTAACCCATGGCAATCAAGCCACACTGCTGATTGATGGGCCAGCAACGTTTGAAAGCCTGTTTGATGGTATTGACCGTGCGGAACAGTATGCGTTGGTGCAGTTCTTCATTGTTCGTAACGACGCCCTCGGCCAACGTTTGAAGCACCATTTACAGCGCGCTGCCCGGCGCGGCGTGAGGGTCTATTTTCTTTACGATGAAGTGGGTAGCCGCAAGTTAGCCGATAGCTACCTCAATGATTTAATCAGCGATGGGGTGGCCGTCAGTGCCTTCCGATCATCGCGAGGCTTTAAACACCGTTTTCAGCTTAACTTCCGTAACCATCGCAAGGTAACGGTAATAGACGGCAAGGAGGGCTGGATAGGGGGCTTTAATGTCGGGGTCGAATATCTCGGCGAAAATCCGCGGCACGGGCCTTGGCGTGATACTCATCTCAAACTTGAAGGGCCCAGCGTGCTGGGCTTGCAGGAAGCATTTTGGGAGGATTGGCACTGGGCGACGGATGAAGTGATTAGCTTGAACTGGATGGCCGACACGTCATCCTCTGCCACCGACCATCATGTGGTGATTGTGCCTTCTGGGCCCGCCGATCGTCAGGACACCGCCAGCCTGCTCGTCCAGCAGGTCATTCATAGCGCCAAGCAGCGCCTGTGGGTGACCAGCCCCTATTTTGTCCCTGATCAGGGAGTTCAGGATGCGCTGCGGCTTGCAGCGATGCGCGGCGTCGACGTTCGAGTGATGATTCCGGAGCGCCCCGACCACTTGTTGGTTTTCCTCTCTGCGTTTTCATTTCTACCCGATATGTTAAGGGCAGGTGTTAAAATATACCGTTATCTTCCCGGTTTTTTACATCAAAAAGTCATGCTTGTAGACAACGAAGCGACCACGGTAGGGACAGTCAATTTGGATAATCGCTCATTTCGGTTAAATTTTGAGATTACCGCGTTTATTCCAAGTCGTGATTTTGCTACCAGCGTTGAGGCAATGCTGGAAAAAGACTTTGCTCACTGTCGGCGTGTCACCATCGATGAAATTAACCAGCGCCCGGTATGGATGAAAGTCGTTTCGCGGGCGGCCTATTTAATGGCCCCGGTTCAATAGATACGTCAGCCTAAAAGGAAAATCGAGATGCTCAAACGCAGGGTGAGACAAGGAGTCATGGGGTGAATCTTGAAACAAAATGGCTGGAAGATTTTGTAGCGCTAGCCAATACGCGCAGCTTCTCTGCGTCAGCACGCCAGCGACATGTGACCCAGCCGGCCTTCAGTCGCCGTATTCGCGCGTTGGAGCAGGCTGTTGATGTCACCCTGGTGGATCGTTCAACCACCCCCGTAGGGTTAACGCCCGAAGGGCAGCTGTTTTTGGTTACTGCGCGCAATTTGGTCGAGCAATTAAACGAATCGCTTAGCCATTTGCGCGGTCTCTCTATCGCCAATGAGGCGCTGGATATCGTCGCGGCGCACTCCCTGGCATTAAGTTTTTATCCGCCTTGGATCTCCCGCCTGCAGCAAGGCTTGGGCGAGCTGCCGACCCGCTTGGTGGCCATGAATGTGGGCGAGGCAATACATGTGCTGCGAGAGGGCAACTGCGATCTGATGCTCGCCTACTACGACCCTTTTGCAACTATGCAGCTCGATGCCGAGGTGTTTCCCTCGTTTTCGATTGGTAAGGTCAATATGTTGCCCGTTTCGTTACCCGACGAGCATGGCAAAGCAAAATTTTCACTCCAGCACGACACTTCCATTCCCTATCTTTCGTACACTCAAGGGGCCTTTTTAGGGCGCAGTGTGCGCATGCTACTGAAAAATGATCCGCTACGAATGAAGCTGCGTACGGTATATGAAACGGCCATGGCTGAAGGCCTGAAAGGAATGGTATTACAGGGCGTTGGGGTGGCGTGGATACCCGATTTTTGTATTCGTGAAGAGCTGAAAAGTGGCCGTTTGGTGAGGGCAGGCGACCCTAGCTGGGATATCCCCCTGGAAATCCGCTTATATCGCTGCTCAATGGTGCATAAGCCCGGCGTAGAGCGTTTATGGCGGCAGATGATGAAGCTGCCGCGGGATTTCCTACAAGCATAGCGCTCGTCAGTGAGCGTTTAGCTACTTCCAAAATCGGCGGGTAGCCCTAAAAAGTTCTGAATAATGAAGAAGTGATCTTCAAACAGGCTGTCGGGCTCAAGATCGGCGAGCGCTACCCAGCGCGCATGATCACCGCCTTTAACAGGCTTCAGGCGTGGCAGCTGCTGATCGGGGCGTAGCGCAAAATAGAATGCTTCCGCCAAAGTACGCCCACGCCAGCTGCGGTGGGGTTCATCAAACAACCGTTGGCCACGCAGAGAGCCTTTGAGTACAGGCTCAGGAACCTTTAAGCGTATTCGTTCGCGAAGTTCACGCAAGCAAGCATCCAAGAGCCGTTCGTGGGGGTTAATAAACCCTCCCGGCAGGGCATAAAGGCCTTTGCCCGGTGCCGCCGTGCGTCGTACCAGCAGCACATGGCCCGACTGCACGACCACGGCGTTGACCGTGACAAAAATTGGCGGGTAGGGGGCGTGAGCCCAGGCCTGACGGTACTGATCCAACAACTGCTGCTCTTCGAGCAGCCGCTGATAGGCGTGCTCATTGCAAAAGTGTTTGACGCTTTCTACAACCCCCGGCGGTAAATCGTGGTAAGCGCCGGTACTCAGGTAGTCATTCGTTGAGCTGGGCGAGCGAAACAGTCGCTCACGTATTTGACTGGCTGAAATCCCCTCCACCGACGGCACGCTGACAGACTCCCACTGAGGAAACAGTGAAAGGTAGTAGCTTGACTGGCCGCGGCTGGCTCCGATCAAGCCAATACGGGGTAGGCGAGCATTGGCAGGTGCAGCTAAATCGCGCACTTTGCGTTGCACATCGCGCACCCAAACATCGTCGTTATAGAGGGCGTCGAGTAACGGGGTGATCTCCAAGCGTTGATTATCGGCGTCGTCAAATCCCGCCCGAAGCATGGCTTGTCGTTCGTCAAATCGCCAGGGGTTACGCAGTGAGCGGGCCTGCCAAGAAGAGCCTACCAACACAATGACCTGTCGTGCGCGTTTGAGCGCTTCACGAATGACCGCGAGATGCCCCAGATGTGGCGGCTGAAAACGACCAATAAACACCAAACAGTCGAAGTCGCAGGCAGTCGCGGGGCGCGAAGTATCAGTAGCCATTCAAGCTTCCTTTTGCGTTTGGTGAACTCAGAGATGCAACCTACCAGAAAACTGCGCTAAACGCTGTGGTTAGGTATGCTAGAAAAATAGGATGTTGATAACGCTTATAAAAAGCCCCGATACACAGAGCACAGGGAGTGAATATGATTAAACGCGCCGCTACCTTTTGGTGGAAAGTAGTCCAAGACGCCACGTCACTATGGTTGGAGCGTAATGCCTTTAGCTACGCAGGTTCGCTAGCGTTCTATACGCTTTTCTCATTGGCGCCCACGATTATTATTGCAGTCACGGTCATCGGTGTTGTTTTAGGTGAAGAGGCTGCCCACGGACAAATAGTCGCTCAGTTACAAGGCACGCTAGGAATGGATGCAGCAGTGGCTATCGAACAGGCTGTTGCTCAGTCGAGGATTGAAGAGTCCGGTCTACTGCCAACGCTACTAGGTGTTGGGGCATTGGTGATCGGTGCAACAACCGTTTTCGCACAGATGCAATTTTCGCTCAATACCATTTGGGGCGTAACGGCAAAGCCCACTTCTAATAGCGCTTTACGCTTTATTAAAAGCCGGTTGCTATCGCTAACGGTGGTGCTCTCCATCGGATTTATACTGATGGTATCGCTGGTATTAGGCGTCGTTTTGCGCGGTATGCTCCAGGCCGCCGATAATCTGGTGCCTTATGCCAGCTTACTGACAACGTCAGTTGAGTCGCTGGTCTCGCTGGCTGTGGTCACCTTACTATTTGCCACCATTTTTAAAGTACTTCCCGACGTTGTGTTGCGCTGGCAAGATGTGTTGATTGGCGCAGTCGTCACTGCCGTACTGTTTACTATTGGGCGCAGTGTAATCGCGATTTACCTGGCGTATACGGCTACAGCATCTACCTATGGCGCCGCCGGGTCGGTAGTCATGATTTTGCTATGGGTCTACTACAGTTCACTAATATTGCTGTTTGGGGCGGCGTTCACCCGCTCATTGCTACTACGCCGTGGCCGCCCGCTGATTCCGCGTAACAGTGCAGTGATTGTCAAACGTGAGTATGTTTAACACTCCGTTCAGAAGCGCCAAGGTAAGGAGGTAAGTATGAGTGATTGCTGTGTACGTGCCCTTGTGACCGGTAAGGTGCAGGGGGTCTGGTATCGCCGGGCTACCCAAGAGAAAGCCCTTCAGTACGGTATCACCGGCTATGCCAAAAACTTGCCCGATGGCCGGGTTGAAGTGTTGATATGTGGTCACTCCGACGCAGTCAAGCTGCTAAGCGAATGGCTATGGCAGGGCTCAGAAGGTGCACAAGTTACCCACGTGGAGCTCGAGGTGCTGGATAACTGCCGCGCCCCGAGCCACTTTGCCACCCAGTAAAGCCTATTGAGAGCCTCTGATGAGACGGCAGGTTTCTATTGGGCGCCTTTCCATTCAAGGATATTGTTAGCTGTCAGGCTAACAATATTCTGGCGCGCTTCCGGTGTGATCCATGCGTTGTGAGGCGTGACGATTAAGTTTAGCGGCTCGCTGAGCGCATCCAACAGTGGGTGCCCATCTCTGGGTGGTTCAGCGGGCAGCACATCAACGCCTAATCCACCCAGCTTGCCGCTGCGCAACGCCTCTAACGCTGCCACTTCATCGATAACCCCTCCGCGGGCGCAGTTGACCAGTAGTAGTGAGTTCTTGGCGCGCGCTAAGCGCTCCCGGTTGATCAAGTGCTTGGTGGCCTCGCTCAACGGGCAGTGCAGGCTGATAACATCGGCATCGGGAAGCAGGTCGTCCAGGGCAGGCCGCTTATCATTAGCTTCGTTGCCGGGGCGGGCGGCAAAGGTGACCTGCATGCCAAAGGCCTCCGCCAAGCGTGCTACTTCGGTACCTAGCTCGCCTTGCCCGACCATGACGAGCTGTTTGCCTGCCAGTTGGAGCGTTGGGTAATCCTGCAAGCAGAAGAAAGCGCTATGCTGCCACTCGCCTGCGGCAACATCGCGCTGATATTGGGGAAGACGATTGGCTAACGCGAGCATGAGCATCAAAGTGTGTTGGGAAACGCTAGCGGTGCCGTAAGCCGCCACGTTTTTAACGTCAATGTCGTGTTCTTTTGCACTTTCAAGATCGATATTATTGAGGCCTGTTGCCAATACGCATATCAGCCGCAGTTTTGGCAGTTGCTGCAGCGTTTCGGCGTCCAGCACGACCTTGTTTACGATCGCTATATCGGCGTTAGCAAGGCGTTCCCGCGCTTGTTGCGTGGTACTCTGCTCAAACACCTCAAGGTTTGAAACCGTCTCCTTAATGGCGGCCAAATTGATCTCGGGGCCGAGACTTTGCGCATCCAGTATCACCGCATGGGGCATTTTCTTCTCTCCATTAACCGCAGGGGTCTGTATAACCTTGCTCGTCAGGGGGCACAAAAGGGTATAATGGCGGCGCTTTATCAACCGCAGCCTTGGAATTTAACCCGACAGGCCACATATTGCAGCCTGGCAGCGTTTGTGTTCGCCATTGTTCTTTCTTTTCAGAACGAGTCTTTTAGATAGAACTGGATTTGTCAGAGCTGTTTCCGTAGAGCTGAGTCGTTAGAATCAGTTCTGTCAGAACTAAGCTTGTCAGGGTTGAGCTTATTAGGAGTCATTAAGATGCCCATCTATGAATATGAGTGCAAGGCCTGCGGCCATCGTATGGAAAAATTGCAGAAGATTAGCGCCGATCCTCTCAAGGATTGCCCTGCATGCCAAAGTGATGGCTTGGAACGGCTTGTCTCGGCAGCGGGATTCCGTTTGGCCGGCGGCGGTTGGTACGAAACTGATTTCAAAACGGGTAGCAAAAAGAACCTGGCCGCTGATGGCAAAACTGCCTCTGCAGATGCCGGTAAATCAAGCGATGCCAGCGCTACCGCTAAGAGCGACACTCCCAAAGACAAGGGCGCCGCGGCATAGCCGCGGCAGTCAGGGTCGGGACGCCCGCGACACACTCATTGCCACGTAACAGAACAGGATTTGACATGCGCAGCCATTATTGCGGCCAGCTAAACGAAACTTTGGTGGATCAAACGGTTACGGTATGCGGATGGGTTCATCGCCGCCGTGACCACGGTGGGGTAATTTTCCTCGATATGCGCGATCGCGACGGCATCGCTCAGTTCGTGGTTGACCCTGATACCGCCGAGGCATTCGCTAATGCCGACCGTGCCCGCAGTGAATTCGTCCTGCGTATTACTGGTCGCGTTCGGCTGCGCCCAGAAGGCACCCAAAACGCCAACATGCCGACGGGTATGATTGAAGTGTTGGCAAAAGATGTTGAAGTGCTCAATACCGCCGTTACCCCGCCATTTCAGCTGGATGAGCATGGCAAAGTTGGCGAAGAGGTGCGCTTAAAGCACCGCTACATCGATCTGCGTCGTCCGGATATGATCGAGAAGCTGCGTCTTCGCTCGCGTATTTCGCATAACGTGCGCGCGTACCTCGAAAACCAGGGTTTCCTGGACATCGAAACGCCGGTGCTCACCCGCGCAACACCTGAAGGTGCGCGTGATTACCTGGTGCCTAGCCGTACCCACGCGGGTAGTTTCTTTGCACTGCCTCAGTCGCCGCAGCTGTTTAAGCAGCTGTTGATGGTGGCGGGTTTTGACCGCTATTACCAAATTGCCAAGTGTTTCCGCGATGAAGATTTGCGCGCCGACCGTCAGCCTGAGTTCACACAGATTGATATCGAGGCGTCGTTTGTGGAAGAGAACGACATCATGGGCATTACCGAAGCCATGATTCGTCAGCTATTCCAAGAAGTGCTGAAGGTAGAGTTGCCAGAATTTCCGCGCATGACCTGGCAGGAGGCGATGGATCGTTTCGGTTCCGATAAGCCTGATCTGCGTATCCCGCTGGAACTGACCGATGTCGATGACCTGATGCAGCAGGTTAACTTCAACGTCTTCTCTGGTCCCGCCAAGGCTGATGATGGTCGCGTCGCGGCACTGAAAGTGCCCGGTGGTGCCAAGCTGTCGCGCAAAGAGATCGACGAATACACCAAGTTTGTCGGCATCTACGGTGCCAAAGGCTTGGCGTGGATCAAGGTCAACGAGCGCGCCAAAGGGCTTGAAGGTCTGCAGTCACCGATCGTCAAGTTTATGGAAAACATCGTTGAAGAGCTGCTCGACCGCGTGGGCGCAGAAGATGGTGACATCATCTTCTTCGGTGCCGATAAAGCGCGTATCGTTAACGAAGCCATTGGCGCGCTGCGCGTCAAGCTCGGTGCTGATCTGGAGCTCTATACTCAAGAGTGGGCGCCACTGTGGGTAGTCGACTTCCCAATGTTTGAAGCCGACGACAACGGCCGCCTTAGCCCACTGCACCACCCCTTTACCGCGCCTTCCTGCACACCGGAAGAGCTCAAGGCCGATCCTGCCAACGCGCTTTCACGCGCTTACGATATGGTGCTCAACGGTACCGAATTGGGCGGCGGCTCTATTCGTATCCACGATCAGACCATGCAGAGCACGGTGTTTGAGATTCTAGGCATTGGTGAAGAAGAAGCCCAAGAGAAATTTGGCTTCCTGCTGGATGCACTGCAGTACGGTGCGCCGCCTCATGGTGGCTTAGCCTTTGGCTTGGATCGCTTGGTCATGCTGATGGTCGGTGCCAAGACTATTCGTGAAGTTATCGCCTTCCCGAAAACTCAAAGCGCTGCCTGTTTGATGACCAATGCACCGGGCGAAGTCAGCCCCGAGCAGTTGAAAGATTTGAACATCCGTCTACGTCAGAAAGTCAAAGCGGAACCCGCCGCCGAATAAATCGGTTTGGATGGCTGCTCAACACCGACGCCGTGGCGTCGGTGTTTTTGTATGTTCTAGTCACACGAGTATCGACGCCATGGAAGAGCAAAAGTCCGTCGTACCCATTCGCATTTTGGGCATAGACCCTGGCTCCCGGGTAACCGGTTACGGGGTGATCGATATTATTGGCGTTAAACCTTGCTACGTAGCGAGTGGCTGTATCCGCACGGCAGAAGGGGCCTTGGAGCAGCGCTTGGCGCAAATTTACGCCGGCCTTAGCGAAGTCGTCGGCCTGCATCGACCCTGCCAGGTGGCCATTGAGCGGGTCTTTATGGCCAAAAACCCCGATTCAGCGCTGAAGCTGGGCCAGGCTCGGGGGGCGGCAATGGTGTGTATGGCCAATCATGGCTTAAGCCTTGCCGAATACGCCGCGCGGCAGATAAAGCAGGCGGTGACTGGCCAGGGCGGCGCGGATAAAGAGCAGGTGCAGCATATGGTGACAGCAATTCTGCAGCTCTCTGCTACCCCACAAGCTGACGCCGCCGACGCGTTAGCCATTGCGTTAACCCATGCTTATAACGGCTCTGTGTTTAGCAGCCATGGCTTGCCCGCCGCGCCATCTCGGGGCCGCCGTCGCTC
Source organism: Halomonas sp. FeN2 (assembly GCF_020595105.1). Classification (NCBI taxonomy): domain Bacteria; kingdom Pseudomonadati; phylum Pseudomonadota; class Gammaproteobacteria; order Oceanospirillales; family Halomonadaceae; genus Halomonas; species Halomonas sp. FeN2. The sequence goes on along the minus strand of NZ_CP074200.1, from coordinate 198,052 downwards.
AACTGGACGCTGGCGGCTTTAACTGGTTATTTGTCATCTAATGTGGATTCAATATTAATCGGCAATTTTGTGTCTCACACTTCTGATCGTAACCACTTAGCCAGCTATCTGTTGTTGGAGGCCGCTTCCAGCGGGCGAAGGGTGCCGAAGATACCCCGGTGTTGTCAGGCTGGCAGCCTAAACGGTCGCGAGCTAAAGCTACCTCCCACTGGTCTACTATAAGACTGGCAGAAATACTGAATGACGAAGAGCCCTGTAACTCCCGCTGTGCCGATGGCTGAACTACTGGTCACCTGTACAGAGTCGCTTTATAGTAATCACCTGTTTTTCACTCTATTTTTTTCATTCCGGTGCGAGCGTATTTATGATTGGACGTCTGAGTGGTCAGCTAGTGGCAAAGCAACCTCCCTGGATTGTGATCGACGTTCATGGCGTAGGTTACGAACTGGAAACCTCAATGAATACGCTGGTCGCACTTCCGGCGATTAACGAGAGCGTCTCATTATTTACCCATTTAACCATTCGTGATGACGCCCACTTACTTTATGGCTTTGGCCGTGAGCATGAACGTGCTTTGTTCCGTGCCTTGATCAAAGTCAATGGCGTAGGGCCCAAGCTTGCACTAGCCATCCTGTCGGGCATGGACGAAGACGCCTTTATGCGCTGCGTCCGTGACGACGACAGCAAGGCGCTGACATCACTGCCAGGGGTGGGCAAGAAAACTGCTGAGCGGCTGATTATTGAAATGCGCGACCGTTTCCCCGAGTGGGAAGATGGCAGCAACGCGCTACTACCCCTTGAGGCCACCAATGGCCGTGCTTCTGCCCGCGATAGTCTTGCCGATGCGGAAGCCGCGTTAGTCAGCTTGGGGTATAAACTGACTGAGGCCTCGAAAATGCTCGCCGATATCGATCCCAACCAGTCTACCGAAGCGCTTATTAAAGCCGCGCTCACCCAACGCATGAGTGGTTAGAACGGAATAAATAACAAATTGCGGGTAGCGGATAGAGCTTTGTGAATAGACCTTTTTGAATTGCCATAAAGAAGAGCACCTATGTTAGAACACGATCGGCTGATCGCTGCTGAACCTGAACAGGGAGAGGGGCGCATTGATTACGCGATTCGCCCCAAGCGGCTGGATGACTATATTGGCCAGCCGCGTGTGCGTGAACAGCTGGAAATCTTTATCGGCGCCGCACGGCTGCGTGAAGAGAGCCTGGATCACACTCTGGTATTTGGCCCCCCTGGGCTAGGTAAAACGACCCTCGCGCATATTATTGCCACCGAGATGGGCGTCGGTATGAAGTCGACTTCCGGGCCGGTACTCGAGCGGGCAGGCGATCTAGCCGCCATGCTGACTAATTTAGAGCCTGGCGACGTACTCTTTATCGATGAAATTCATCGCCTGTCGCCGGTGGTAGAGGAAGTGCTCTACCCGGCTATGGAAGATTTTCAGCTCGACATCATGATTGGTGAAGGGCCTGCGGCGCGTTCGATTAAACTGGATCTTCCCCGCTTCACCCTGGTAGGTGCTACTACTCGGGCAGGGTTATTGACCTCCCCGCTGCGCGATCGGTTTGGTATCGTGCAACGGCTTGAGTTTTATAACCTGGAAGAGCTAACAGAAATTGTCTCGCGCTCGGCGCGCTTGTTAGGCGTTGAAACCAGCCACGATGGCGCCATTGAAGTGGCCAGACGCTCAAGGGGCACGCCGCGAATTGCCAACCGATTGCTGCGCCGGGTGCGGGATTACGCCGAAATGAAAGGCAACGGCGTCGTCGATGTTGCCATGGCTGATGCGGCACTCAATATGCTCAATGTGGATCATCATGGTTTGGATCATATGGATCGACGGCTACTGTTGGCCATGATAGATAAATTTGACGGTGGACCGGTGGGCATTGATTCACTTGCCGCTGCGATCAGTGAAGAGCGTGACACGATCGAAGATGTTATTGAGCCCTATCTGATTCAGCAGGGCTTAATGATGCGTACACCCCGTGGCCGTGTGGTCACTCGCCAGGCGTGGCTACACTTCGAACGCGTGCCTCACGAACAGGCAACCGATATGGAAGGAGAGCGCCGTCCGTGAGTGGTCATATAAGTGAGGGCTATCGCCTGCAGCTGCGCGTTTACATGGAAGATACTGACGCAGGCGGCATTGTCTACTACGTTAACTACTTGAAGTTTATGGAGCGTGCGCGCAGCGAATGGCTCCGCCAGTTGGGCCTGAATCAGCAAACGCTGCTAGACGAAGGTACACAGCTAGTGGTATACCGCTTGGCCTGTCATTACGCGAAACCGGCTTGCTTGGATGACGCGTTGGAAATTAGTGCTCACGTTACCGACGTTGGGCGCTGTCGGATGACGTTTGAACAGCAGGTTTGGCGTGATAAGGAACTCTTATGCTCTGCCACAGTCGAGATAGCCTGCTTGAGCGCCGAGCGCTTACGGCCAAAAGCGTGGCCTGCATCGCTTAAAGTTTTGACCCAGGCCTCTTAACCAAGAGGTCACTCACTGCGTCGGCAATCCCGACCCTAATAGATTGATGAGGGCACCTGTGAACGATAACACCATGTCCATTCCCCATTTGATAATGAATGCCAGTACGGTAGTGCAACTGGTAATGCTGCTACTGCTGGTGGGGTCGATCCTCTCTTGGGTAGTGATTTTTCAGCGCAGTATTGCGCTGGGCCGTGCCAAGAAAGAGTACAACCAATTTGAGGAGTCTTTTTGGTCAGGTGTCGACTTAAATGAGCTCTACCGTGAGATTCCCGCCGATGACCCGCGCCACGGCGCCGAGCATATTTTTCAAGCCGGTTTTCGCGAATTTAACCGTTTGATGCCTAAAACCCGTGACCCGGATACCGTGCTGGAAGGTGTACAGCGCAGCATGCGCGTAGCGTGGTCTCGGGAAGAGGATCGCTTAACCCAGCATTTAGTGTTTCTTGCCACGGTAGCCTCAGCTAGCCCCTATATCGGCTTGTTCGGCACCGTATGGGGCATTATGGGGTCATTTCAGGCACTCTCACTGACCCAGCAGGCAACCCTTGCTACGGTGGCTCCCTGGATTGCTGAAGCGCTCATTGCCACAGCCATGGGGCTATTTGCGGCGATTCCGGCGGTGATTTTCTATAACCGCTTATCCAACTCGTCTTCTCGCCTGCTGGGCAAATATGAAGACTTTGCCGAAGAGTTTCACGCTATCCTGCACCGCAATTTGCAAGGTCGTGACGGCAAACCGAGCGCCAGCTAAGGGAGAGAACCATGCAAGGACCATTCAATCGTAGCGGTAAAAGCAAGCCGATGGGGGAGATTAACGTCGTCCCTTTCATTGACGTCATGCTGGTACTGCTGGTGGTCTTTATGATCACCGCGCCCATGTTGACCCAGGGCGTACAAGTTGAGTTGCCGCAAGTCACCTCTCAGCCCATTGAAACCCAGGAGGATAATGATCCCATTATTATCTCCGTTGATAGCGACGGCGGGTACTTCATCACTCTGGGGGAAGATTCAACGTCGGTGTCGCTGGATGAAATGTCCTCAAGAGTGACAACGATTTTAGAGCGTCGTCCCGGGACACCGGTGATGGTACGCGGCGACCGTAATGTGGCCTACGGCCAGATTGTCGTCTTAATGAGTACCCTGCAAGGCGCCGGTGTGGCTAATGTGGGGCTGCTTTCTGAGCCGCCAAAAGATGGGTAAGGGCAAGGCGCAGCGCATGGCACAGAAATCCCCACGCGACCCTCAAGATGTTGGCTATAAGTGGCCGACTATCCTGGCGATTGGCGTGCATCTGGCAATTGTAGCGTTTAGCTTGATCAGCCTGCCTAGTCGAAACGCCGAACCTGACAGCTCCTCCATCGTGCAGGCAACGTTGGTAAGTACCGAAACGTTTACCAATCAGGCACAGCAGTCAACAGAAGAGCAGGCGGCGATGAATGCGCCCGCCGAAGCCCCTACCGAGCCGGAGGCACCGGAAGAGCCTTCAGCCAGTGAAGAGCAGGCCGCAGCCGAGCAGCAAGCCGCCGAAGAGGCCGCCCAGCAGGCGGCGGAAGCGGAAGCACAGGCGTTAGAAGAGGCGCGTGCGGCCGCTGAGGCTGAGGCTCAGCGCAGAGCTGAAGAAGCGGCTGAGCAGGCCGAACAGCAGGCGGCCGAAGCAGCTGAACGTGAAGCCGAAGCGGAAGCTGCCGCAGAGCGTCAGCGTGAAGTGGAAGAGGCACAGCGCCAGCAGGAAGCCGCCGAGCAGCAGCAACGCGAAGAGGCCGAAGCAGAACGCCAGCGCGAAGCCGAAGAACAGCAGCGCCGTGAAGCGGAAGAAGCCGAGCGTCAGCGCGAAGCTGAAGAGCAGCAGCGCCGCGAAGAGGAGGAGGCTGAACGCCAACGCGAAGCTGAAGAGCAGCGATTGCGTGAGCAAGAGGAGGCTCAGCGAGAACGAGAGGCCGAAGCGCAGCGCCAGCGTGAAGCAGAAGAGCAGCAGCGTCGTGAAGCAGAAGCTGAGCGCCAACGCGAAGCAGCGGAGGCTGCCGAGGCGGCTATGCAGCGCCAACTGGCCGGAGAGGCCGAAGCGGCTGCCAATGCCCAGCAGGCGGAGCAAGCGGCCAATAGCTTTATCAACATTGTTCGTCGTGCTGTAGAACAGGCGTGGGTGATCCCGCCCGGTGCAAGTGATGCGATGAGTGCTACCCTACAGGTACGGCTAGGGCCTTCAGGAGAGTTGTTGGCAACGTCGATTGTGACATCAAGCGGCGATAGTGCTTTTGACCGGTCTGTAATGCAGGCCGTGGAACATGCTGCACCGTTTGGTGAATTGCGAGATTTGCCAGTCGATCAGCAGCGTAATTTACGTCAGTTTAATCTGCGATTTACCCCGGGGGATGTTCGCTGATGCAAAGTTTGAGCAAAGTATGGTTGTTCTGTCTTCTGCTGCTAGTTAGCAGTGTGGCAAGTGCTAACTTAACCATTGAGATAACGCGGGGCAGCGATCAAGCGCTGCCGATTGGTGTCGTGCCGTTTGCCGGTTCAGACGGCTTACCCGAAGATGTCGCACAGATTGTTCAGGATGACCTTGAACGCAGTGGCTATTTTGCTCCCTTAGCACGCAATGCTATGTTTGAGCAGCCTAGCCAATCTGACGATGTGCAGTTTGGTACCTGGCGTTCGTTGGATGTGCGCTATCTAGTTGTCGGCCAGGCACGACAAACTGACGGCGGCTTTGAACTACAGTTTGAACTGATGGATATCAGCGGTCAGCGCCGAATGATCGGTGAAACCGTAACGGTTCGAGGGGATGATCTACGCGGTGCTGCACACTATATCAGCGATCAAATTTTTGAAGAGATTACTGATATCCGCGGCGCGTTCTCTACCAAAATTGCTTATGTAACGGCCCAAGGTATCGGTGACGATATGCAGTTTGGTCTGTACGTTGCAGATGCCGATGGCCGCCGTAGTGAGCAGGTGTTGACCTCTGATGAACCAATCATGTCACCGGCGTGGTCACCCGACGGTAGCAAGCTCGCCTATGTCTCCTTTGAGACGGAGCGTCCAGCGATTTATATTCAGGATGTAGCGACGGGCCAGCGCGTACAAGCGACCTCCTTCGATGGCATTAACGGCGCACCAGCATGGTCACCGGACGGGCGGCGTATCGCCATGTCACTGTCTAAAGATGGCCAGCCTGAAATTTACATTATGGATGTTGGCAGCCGTTCCGTAGAGCGCATCACTAACAATAACAGTATCGATACTGAGCCCGCATGGGCGCCGGATGGTCAAAGCCTGCTGTTTACCTCTGACCGTAGCGGTGGCCCTCAGCTTTATCAGTATTCGTTGGGTGGCGGTGAGGCCGAACGGCTTACCTTTACCGGTAATTACAATGCGCGTGGCCGCTTCTCGCCGGATGGCGAGCAGATATTTTTGATCCATCGCTCTAGCCGTGGTTATCAAGTAGCAAGGCAAGACCTAAGCGGCGACCGCTTAGTGGTATTAAGTGAATCAACAAGAGATGAATCTCCTAGTGTTGCGCCGAACGGGACCATGGTAATCTTCGCTACCCAACAGGGTAACAGTGGGGTGCTAAGTGCTGTTTCTGCCGATGGCCGCTCTTCATTCAGGCTGCCGTCAGCACAAGGCGATGTTCGTGATCCAGCTTGGTCACCCTTCTTAAATTGATCAACTCAATTGATTAACATCGAAATTTTTGTTTTCAGGCAAGGAGTCTGATTATGCAACTTAAACCGTTGGCTCGCTCATTAGCAGCAGCGCTATCTATCGTGGTAATCGCTGGCTGTTCCAGCACCGGCGGAACCCAAGACGGTGACTCGTACGGTAGCCAGGATGGCAGCACGACTGGGTCTAGCACCTCGGGTACAGGCACGGGTAGTCAGTATGGTTCCACCTCTGGTTCAGGCGCTGGTCAGCAGGCTGATTCACGCATCCCAGAAGTACGCACCATCTATTTCGATTACGACCGCGATACGATTAAGAGCGAGTACGAATCCGTGGTAATGGCTCATGCGCGCTATCTGCGTGCTAACCCGAACGCTCAAGTGGTACTCCACGGACATACCGATGAACGTGGTACCCGTGAATACAACATGGCGCTAGGTGAGCGTCGTGCGAATGCGGTAGAACGCTTCCTGAATATTCAGGGTGTTTCGCCATCGCAAATGAGCGTTGTAAGCTATGGTGAAGAGCGTCCGGCCGTCAATGGTCAAGACGAGAGCGCCTACGCTCAGAACCGTCGTGTTGTATTTAACTACTGAGCATTTAACGATTGAATGCTTAACCACTGATGAATTCGGCGTGCGGCTTATCGCACGCCGTTTACGTCTACGGAGTCATCATGAATCACAGTCTCAAGCGTTACGTTGAGAGGCTGTGCGGTGCGGGAGCCATAGTGCTCCCGCTGTCCGTATTGCCCCTAACGGCCACCGCTCAACAGCCGCTCGTTCAAGATCTTTCCGACTCTTCCAATAGCAGCTTTTACCAACAAACGCAGCGCCAGGAAGCGTCCAGCGGTAACCTGGTGTTGTTTAACCAAGTCCAGGAGCACCAGCAGGAGATCCAGCAACTGCGTGGCCAAATTGAAGAGCTACGCCACCAGTTGGAACAACTGCGTCGTCAATCCCAACAGCAGTATCTCGATATTGAAGACCGCCTGATGAGCAGCGGCCCAACTCAGATTGAGCAGTCAACGCCCGCGGTAGAGCCAGAAGCCGCAGAGGAAGTTGTCAACGCGCCTTCGAGTCGCAATGTTAGTGAGGACGCCCAGGCGGATTACCAAGCGGCTTTTGCGCATGTTCAAGCACGCCGTTTTGATGAAGCGATTGCGGCCTTTGAGGCCTTTGTTAGCGACCATCCTGACACTAGTCTAACGGCTAATGGTCATTACTGGCTGGGCGAGCTATATGCTGCAGAAGGCGAGCTGGATGCTGCCGACCAGGCATTTAGCCGAGTGATCGAGGAGTACAGCGGCAGCAGTAAAGTGCCGGATGCAATCTATAAGCTAGGCTTAGTGAAAGCGCGTAAAGGGGAAGCAGAGCGCAGCCGTGAGCTACTCGAGCAAGTGCGTGATGACTACCCGCAAAGCAGCGCCGCGGGTCTTGCCAATGACTTTTTACGCCAATCAGCAAGTTAATATTTTTTGCTTCAAGGAATCAGCATGAGCTGCAAGATCGACTATCAACCAGCGCCCAACCTATTGGAAAATCGCATCGTGTTGGTAACCGGCGCAGGGGACGGAATTGGCCGTGCGGCAGCGCTGAGCTATGCCCAACACGGAGCCACCGTGATTCTATTGGGGCGCACCATTGCCAAGTTAGAGCGCGTTTACGATGAAATCGAAGCGGCTGGCGGCCCCCAGCCAGCGATTTTTCCGCTCAACTTTGAAGGCGCTACGCTAAAAGATTTTCATGATATGGCGGAAACGCTGGATAAAGAGTTTGGCCGTTTGGATGGAGTGTTGCATAACGCCGGGCTGTTGGGTCGCATCACGCCTTTCGAGCAGTATAACCCTGAGCTTTGGCAGCAGGTAATGCAGGTGAATATCAATGGGCCCATCTGGATGACTCAGGCGCTATTGCCTCTGTTGCAAGCGTCTGATGATGCGTCGGTTATTTTCACCTCCTCCAGCGTTGGCCGCAAAGGCCGTGCCTATTGGGGTGCGTACTCGGTCTCTAAGTTTGCTACCGAAGGATTTGTCGAGGTGTTGGCCGATGAATTGGATACCCAATCCACGGTACGCGTTAATTCACTCAACCCGGGGGCCACACGCACTCAAATGAGGCGTACCGCGTTCCCCGGTGAGGATCCCTTCACACTGCGCACCCCGGAAGACATCATGCCTACCTACTTATGGCTTATGGGGCCAGACAGTGCAGGCACCAACGGTCAAAAGCTCGACGCCCAGCCGCCACGGGTATAGCGCGTACTTTTAACTCACTATTAGCACGTCGATGCCCGCCGGTACTTACGCTTGTAATTCTCGCTAGCGTTTGAAACCGTTCAGGGCATCGACCAGCGCGTGACACTCTTCGAACCATAAGTCAGCAGGCCACCGCTGATAGTCGTCCTCTTCGCTAATATAGCCGTAGCCAACGGCCACGGCCGTCATCCCCGCGGCGACGGCGGCTTCGATATCCCGAGCATGGTCGCCGATATACCAGCACTGACCCGGCTCAACGCCTAGCCGCCGGGCAGCTTCCCAGAGTGGTTCAGGGGCTGGCTTTTTAACACTCAGGTCATCTGCACACAGCAGTGCGCCCGGCTGAAGTGCCAATGCGTCCAACAACGGTAGCGTATAGCGACGTGGTTTATTGGTCACAATCCCCCAGGGCCGTTGGTCGCCATGCCACGCTTTCAGCCATACATCGAGTGGCGAGAAAACCCGGCTGTGTACGGCGACCGCCTCCTCATAGGCATCCAGCAGAAACTGACGCGCTTGGGTATGGCCATTCGCTGTGACTTCTAACCCCAGTGCCAGGGTTACCAGCGCACTACCGCCGTTAGAGACCTGACGACGGATCACTTCAAAAGGGAGTGGGTCTAAACCGTGGTGTATACGTAGCGCATTGGTTGCTTGGGCTAAGTCTGGAGCGGTATCGACCAGGGTGCCATCTAGATCGAAGAGAATCGCTTGGGGCGCTAGCATCGGCATTTAATCGCTCACCTTGCGGCAGTACATCATGTAGTTGACCGAAACATCATGGCTTACTAAACGATAGTGTCGGGTTAGCGGGTTGTAAGTAAGCCCCGTCTGCTCACGCACTTCTAAGCCACAGCCGCGAGACCAAGCGGCCATTTCTGAAGGGCGAATAAATTTCGCGTAGTTATGCGTACCCCGAGGTAGCAGTCTAAGCACGTACTCGGCGCCTAGAATGGCAAATGCATATGCCTTGGCGGTGCGATTCAGCGTAGAGAAAAACACATAGCCACCTGGGCGAACCAGGGCGCTGCAGGCACGAATGACGGAGGCGGGGTCGGGTACGTGCTCAAGCATTTCCATGCAGGTCACCGCATCGTAAAAACCGGGCTTTTGAGCAGCCATGGCTTCCACACTGATGTGCTGATAATCGACCTCGACACCGCGATCTTCCGCATGCAGCCTAGCGACCGCTAAAGGTGCTTCACCGAGATCAATACCGGTTACTTTAGCCCCGCGGTTGGCCATGGATTCGCTCAAAATACCGCCGCCACAGCCCACATCCAGCACCTTTTTCCCTGCTAAGCCCGCTCGCGCATCAATAAAATCGAGCCGCAAGGGGTTAATCTCGTGAAGTGGTTTAAATTCACCCTGTGGATCCCACCAGCGGCTAGCAAGCGCTTCAAATTTGGCGACTTCCGCTGCATCGACATTGCCTTGATAGTGACCAGCAGTGCTATCCTGTGGTGTCGCTTGCATGTTGTGACTCCCGTTGTCGTTGAACATTAAGCAAAAAATGTCGCTTAATAACCGGTTATTATCTACTTGCGCTCATTATCGTCGATTGGCGAGGTGGCATCCATCCACGCCTTCAGTATTATGGACATTCTAACCACTCCTATGTCGGAACGCATGAAAAGGACCCATATATGATTCGCAAGGCCGTACTTCCTGTTGCTGGGTTTGGCACCCGCTGCTTGCCGGCTTCGAAGGCTATTCCCAAGGAGATGATTACGATTGTCGATAGGCCGGTTATTCAATATGTGGTCGAAGAAGCCATTGCCGCGGGTATTCGTGAGATTGTGCTGGTCACCAGTAGTAATAAGAGCGCTATTGAAAACCACTTTGACACCCACGCTGAGCTAGAAGCCAGTCTGGAAGCGAAAGGTAAGCACGAGCTTTTGACGATGCTACGCAACTTGGTGCCTGATGATGTCAGTATTATCAGTATTCGTCAGGGAGTTCCGCTGGGGCTAGGCCATGCGGTGCTATGCGCTCGCCCGGTCATTGGCGACGATGAGCCTTTCGCTGTGCTGCTTCCCGATGTGCTGGTGGACAACAGCGCCAACCAATCGACCGACTTGGCCGGCATGTTGGCAGCTTATGATCAACAGCAAACGGCGCAGCTAATGGTGGAAGAGGTGGCTTGGGAGCAAGTCGAGAAGTATGGCATTGTGGCTCCCGCTGGCGATGTGCCCGCGCCTAACCAATCGGCAGATCTTGTAGGAATGGTGGAGAAGCCGAAACGTGATGCAGCGCCTTCAAACCTGGCCGTGATTGGTCGCTACGCGCTGCCCGGTCATATTTTCTCCATTTTAGAAACCACCAAACCCGGTGCCGGTGGCGAAATTCAGCTCACTGATGCGCTAGAGACCCTGCGCGAACAGTCGGGGGTGCAGGCATACCGTATGCAGGGCACGACCTACGATTGTGGTCAGCCGCTGGGTTATCTTGAAGCCACGCTTGCCTACGCGCGCCGTCATCCTGAGTTTGGCGAGAATTTTAAAACCTTGCTATCACGTTACCATCAGGGAGAGTAACCCATGCGGGTGTTGCTTTATGGTAGCGAATTGAGCGCAGCAACGGCCGCCGCTGCGTTGGCCTCGGTAGGGCATCAGGTGCAGTGGTTACCGCACGCTGACGCCCCTTGGTCAGCACTTTCCCGGGTGGATTGGCTTCGCAGTGAACCGCAACTGCTGGTTCATTTGGAGCACGGGCTGGCGGATGGGACGCTGCAGATCATTGAACAGCTTAAAGAGGCGCACACACCTGAAGTGATTTGGCTGGCGTTATCTCCTGCGCAGCGTAGTTCAGCCACGGCGCTGGTTGAAGACCCGCTGCTGGTTGATCAGCAGGGCATAGTGCTTATCAATAACTCTACGTTTCCGGTCGGCGAGACCGAGCGCCTGCATGCGCTGATAGGCGTGCAGCATACCAGCGTGGCGCTCCCTGATACGTTGGAAGAGGGACGGGCATGGGAGTCGTTTACCCGCCCCACTAGGCGGCTGCTAGGTTGCGATGATGCCACTGGTGAGCAGGTGACTAGGGAGCTATTGCGTGCCTTTAATCGCCGCAGCGAAGTATTTCAGTGTATGCCGCGCCGTGCTGCTGAGCTCACCAAACTGGCTATTAACGGCATGCTGGCTACGCGTATCAGTTATATGAATGAAATCGCTGGCTTGGCTGATACCCTGGGGGTGGATGTTGAGCATGTCCGACAGGGAATGGGCGCTGACTCACGGATAGGGTTTGAGTATCTCTACCCCGGATGTGGATTTGGCGGGCCGAACTTCTCTCGTGACTTGATGCGCTTGGCCGATGTGCAACTGCAAAGCGGTCGTTATTCAGCACTGCTTGAGCAGGTGATGGATATTAACGAGCAGAAGAAAGAGACCCTATTTCGCAAACTGTGGGCGCACTTTTCCGGTGAACTGGCGGGTAAAACCGTGGCGATATGGGGCGCGGCGTTTAAGCCTGGCACAGCACGTATTGACCATGCTCCGGTATTAACGCTGCTGGAGGCGCTCTGGGCGCAGGGAGTTAAGGTGCAGCTCCACGACCCAGCGGCAGTGCCTGCACTTCACGCCTTGGTAGGCGAGCGTGACGACCTGCGCACCTATACGCATGACCCCTACCAAGCCTGCGAGGGGGCTGATCTGCTGATGCTGGTAACTGAATGGAAAACGTATTGGAACCCGGACTGGCACCGACTCGGCTCGCTTTTAAACGCTAAGCTCGTACTAGATGGACGCAATATTTACGACCCTGAGTTCGTTGCCAGCTGTGGATTAATGTACCGAGGTATTGGCCGTCGTGCCGACCCGAAGACTCTTTGAGGAAATGTCATGCCAGACGCCACCGCATCCTCTCGTATTGTGCCCGATGTGGATCAAAGCTTGACGGCGCAACACTTGCGTCACCGAAAGGGGCCCACGCTATGGCCACTATGGCTATGTTTGCTACTGATCATTGCGCTTATGGGCGCGGCTGCGGCTGGACTTTGGTACGAACGTGAACGACTGTTAGATGAGCTTCACCGGGTGAGTGGGGAAGTCTCCAATGTGCATGCTCGGTTGGATTCGGATGACACTGACGTACAAGATGCGATAACCTTTGTACAAGCTCAGATGTCGACGCTTTTCCAAGAGCAGGAGCAACTGTCAATGTCTTTAGCCGCTACTCGAGAAGAGTTATACGGCTTTCTCACTTCTAGCGAGGATACGGTCTCTAGTGATTCCATCAACACACTGTTGCAGCAGTTGTCTCAGCTTAAAGAGCAAGCCGAACTGCGCGACAGTCAATTATTGGCGATGCGGGAATCGCTTGACGCCTTGGAACAAACGGGTTCCTCGGGTCGTCAAAATCTTGTTGAAGAAGTCTCCCATCTGGAGCAACTGACCGAACGGCGCATCGACAGCCTGGATAGTCAGCTCAACAGTGTCAGTAGCGCTTGGGAAGAGCAGTTGTCGGCGCAAAGAGCAGCGTTCGAGGAACGCTTTGATGAGCTGGAAACATCCGTTGCAGAGATAGAAGCGCCTGCAGATCAAGCAGCCTTGGAAGCATTGGAGCAGGAGTGGTCTCAACGGCTGAATTCGCTGGAAAGCGATGTGCGCCAGGTACGTCAGGCGCAGCTTGCCTTCAGTGCTCAGTTAGAAATGCTGCGTTAATAAGGCGCGTCGGAAGTATGAGTGTGATTGCTTAATCTTTAACATGCTAATGCGTTGAAATGCTTAGGCGATGAAGCCGCTGATTTAGGTTGGGATAAAAATGTATGGGAAGACAACGGCGATGGACATCAGCCACAAAGCGCACCTTTACGGTTGTGCTACCGCTGTTATGCGTATCACCTAGCGCATGGGCATTAGAAGCGACTGTTACGGGTGTTTCCGATGAGGTCGAAGGCAATATTCAAGCCTACTTACAGAATATCGAGGCAGCAGAATATACTGAGGTGCGTTTAGAGGGCGAGATCCGTCGGCGCACCGAGGAAGCAATGCGTGTTTACGGCTATTACGAGCCCGAGGTATCCCTTGAACGTGCCACTGATGAGCGTGTGTGGCTGGAAATTGAGCCCGGCTCTCAGGTTGAAATTGAAATTCTGTCAATTAATGTGAAAGGCGATGCGAGTGAAGATCCGCCTTTCCAAGAGGCCATAGAAGACTTTCCCCTGGAAGAAGGGGATGTGTTGAGACATGCTCCCTGGGATCGATTAAGCAGCCAGTTTTCGGGATTGGCCATTGAGCGCGGTTACTTTGATTGGGGATTTACCGATCGACGCATGGAAGTGCGTCCATATCTACAAAGCGCGCGCCTGTATATGGATTTTGACAGTGGTCCCCGCTACCAATTTGGTGAATCTTCCATTACCGGCAGCCATATTGAGCTTGATCGGTTGCGTCGCATGCAGCCTTTTGAGCAGGGTGACCCCTATTTAGCGCAAACCCTTGCAGACTATAACCAATCGCTTGCAGAAACCGGCTGGTTCAGCTCGGTCTCGGTGCGTCCGCGCCTTGAAACTGCTCAAGAATTAACTATCGCCCCCTCTGGTGGTGGTTCCCCCTGGTGGAGTGAAGCCACTGCATCGCAGCCTGAGCGTCCGAGAGTCACCAGTGCGGCTTTGGCCAGCGCGCTGAGTCTTAATAAGCCCAGTGATACACAGCTACCTATCGACGTCAGTGTTGAACCCGCTGATCGTCACCAGTTTGAAGTAGGTATTGGTTATGCCACCGATGTAGGGCCGCGGTTACGATTTGGCTGGGAACAGCCGTGGATCAACCGCTATGGTCATAGCCTTGATCATGACCTTTATTTATCAGCCCCGGAGCAGCGTTTTACCGGCGTGTATAACGTGCCTCTTGAGGATCCACTGCGCGATAGCTATCGGCTTCAATACGGTATTCGTAATATAGATGATAGCGATACCCAGTCGCTAGAAGGCACCGTCGAACTGGCCCGGCGATGGGAGTTTGATAACGACTGGGTGCAAACAGTTTACTTCCGCACTACTTATGAGGATTTCGAACAGGGTGGTGAGGCGGATCAAGTATGGCTGTTCTATCCAGGTATTCAGTGGTCACGCACGCGGACACGTCCTCAGCGCTTTCCTTTATGGGGTGATCGCCAGCAGCTCTCGTTAGAGTATTCGGATACTGTGTGGGGCTCGGATGCTACGTTCGCGCGTATCACAGGGGATACGGAGTGGATCCGCATGATTGGCAACGATAACCGTTTCTTGGCACGTATTAGTTTAGGCGCCATTGAAACCGATGATTTTGCCAAAATACCGCCATCGCTGCGCTTTTTTGCGGGTGGCGACCGCAGTGTGCGTGGTTATTCTTATGAGAGCTTATCTCCCCGCAACGACGAAGGCCGACTGCGCGGGGGGCAGCAAATGCTTACCTCGACCCTGGAGTATCAGCGTCGCGTGACCGGGGATTGGTGGGGAGCCACTTTTATAGATAACGGCGATGCGTTTGATAATTGGGGGCCCAATGATTTGAAAACGGGCGCCGGGGCCGGGGTACGCTGGGTCTCGCCGGTGGGGCCAATTCGTTTTGACATTGCCCACCCCTTTGACAGTGAGGACGATTGGCGTTTGCACTTTTCTATCGGACCGGAATTCTAGGAGAGAGACTTGTCTCAGGTTGAACCAGCTACGTCTGATAAGCGCCGTATGTTGTCTCCAAAGTATCGCGCATGGCTACTGTTCTGGAGCCTTGTGCGTCTTGTGATCGTGTTGCCTATTTGGCTGTTCGGTATTGTGGCGCTGATTGTCGGGGTGGCGTTATCGCCCTGGGGCACTGGGGTGCTGCTCTCGCAGGGGGAGCAGCGCGATTTTTTCTCCTACGCGCATCATGAAGGTGGCTTGCTCGACCATTTTCAGCTCGAAAATTTCCAGCTACAGCTGGGCGAAACCCGTATAACCGTGGATGAGTTCGAACTCCAGTGGGCAGATGACTGTGTTCTGTCAGGGCGCTTATGCATCGATACACTGCGTGTGGTGGGCGCCGACATCCAGCTAGGCCCATCCAATAAGCAAGCGCCACCTCCCGAAGAGGAAGGGAGCCCGCTGGCTATTCGTTTTCCCTTTCCCATCGAACTACGTTCGCTGCTGCTGGACGATGTTAACCTCAGACTTGCGGATGGTACCGAGGTGGCGTGGCGCTCATTAAGCTCGGCGGCCACTGCAGAAGGAAGCACAGTACGCCTCTCGCCAACCCACTTGGAGCAGCCCCGTGTCTATTTGCCACCCTCGTCGGGCGTTCTGCTAACCCAGGGCATTGAAACGCCGCTTTATGCTGAAGCCATAGATGCCGCTATCTTGCTCAACCAGCCACCCCAAGAAGCTGTGGCGTCGGTGGAATCGCCGGAGCAGCAGCTTGAAGAACGCGAGCGCCTGGAGCTACCGGAGGTCACGCTGCCGGTTGATATCCAGATACCTGAATTCACGCTCAATGATTTTCAACTGGAAGGGGCCGCCGAGTACCGCGTTGAGCGGCTGCGGCTTGGGTTGTTAACCGAAGGTAATAACGTCGAAGTCACCGAGCTTTCTGTTATTACCCCGGATGCTGAGGCTGAATTAACCGCGAACGCCACTTTAACCGGCAACTACCCACTCGAAGCTCGCTTAGACGTCGAACTGTTTTTAGCTGAGATATACCCTGAGCTAAGTGGCGAATCTTTAACCTTAACGCTGTCTGGCCCACTGGATGCGCTTGAAGCGCAGTTGGACGCTTCCGGCGCGGTCAATGCATCCTTGAGGGGACAAGTGGACACGCTTGCCCCGACGCTGCCTTTTCAACTCCAACTGCAAAGTGACCAAATACAGTGGCCTTTACCTGCCAGCGCAGATGAGAGTAGCAATGAGAGCGTCGATGGCAGCACTGAAGAAGAGACAACGGAAGCCTATATAGTCGATGACTTGGATCTACAGGTAACCGGCAGCCTGAGTGATTATAGTGCTCAATTGGCCCTGGCGGTTGAGGGCCCAAGCCTGCCACGCACTCAACTTAACGTGACAGGTGAGGGCGATCTCGAGCAGTTTAGCTGGCAACCGCTCACCCTGGCAGTCGACGAAAGCTCCCTGCGCAGCGAAGGCAGTATCAGTTGGGTTGCACCGCTACAGGTCAACACCACTATTCGCCTGGATCAGTTTAACCCTGCCCACTTCGTGGATCAGCTGGAAGGTAATTTAAACGGCGACATCGAGCTTACGCTGCGTCAGCAAGAGGATCAGTGGGCGGTTAGCGTGCCCAACTTAGCAATTGACGGCGAACTGCGCGACTACCCGCTAACCCTGCAAGCGGCCTTTGATGCTAACAGCAACCTGGAACTGGAGATTGAAGAATTGCTGTTTACCCAGGGGGAGAATCGCTTAACAGCAGAGGGGCAAATTAGCGAACAGGCCATGTCGTTAAACGCGAACATTGCACTACGCCAGTTGCAAACGCTCTCGCCAGACTTGGCGGGCACTATCGTGGGTACGCTAGAGGCCAGCGGCAGTTTTAATCAGCCGCAATTACTCGCCAATTTACAAGGTGACGGCGTGCGCTTTGGCCAGAATCGTATTGATCGGCTTGCCCTAGATGCTGATGTACAGGGCATCGAGGATCCCACCCTCGACGTACAGCTGGGGCTACAAAACATCAATGCTGGGGGGCAGGCTCTTGCAAACATTGAGGCCAATTTGGCCGGGCGCCTCTCCGAACATCAGCTTGAGCTGACCGCCCAGGGCACAGACAACAGTGCTTTAAGCCGTGCGCTGATTGCCCTGGAAGGCCGCTTTGATCAGCAAGGCCAACTTTACCAAGCCCGCGTAACGCCACTGGAAGTTGATTCTGAGGCGGGGGATATTCGTCTTGAGGCGCCCCTGGACTTTCGCTACAACCTAGCCGATGGTCAGGCGCGCCTCTCGCCGTTCTGCCTGCGCCGGGAGCAAGGTGGATTAGTCTGTTCCGAAGAGGAAATCACGGCCTCTGCGCAACAGGGCAACGCCGTGCTTTCGGTACGTGAAGTGCCAATGGAAATGCTGGAGCCCTTTTTGCCTGAAGAGTGGCAGTTAGAGGGGGATACAACCGCGGATCTTGTTGCCAACTGGCGTCAAGGGGGTGCCCAGTGGCAGGCAGATCTTCAAATTCTTAGCGAACTCGCCATTACTGCCGTTAATGATTATGGCCAGCCGGTGCAACTGCCAGAAGTCAGTTTAGACGCCCAGATCGAGGCCAACCAAGCCCAGGCGGATGCCAATGTGTCGCTTTCGCTTGCCGAATCGGGCGATATCAACTTAGACCTGGCGGTCAATGATCCCTTGGGGGCCGGTACGTTAACTGGCGAGCTGCGCGCAGAAGGTGTTTCGCTGCAACCCTATCGACCCATGTTGGTCGGAATGGAGCGACTGGAGGGCGATTTATCGGGCAGCGTCCAAATTACCGGCACCACGTCTGCACCTGACTTACGGGGCCAGCTTGGACTGCGCGGCATAGGGGTAAGTGGCCCGGATATTCCTGTCGATATTCAGGGCGGCGAACTGGTGGTCTCTTTTGACGGTGAGCAGGGAGATATTGACGGCTACCTGGCTGCTGAGCGCGGGCGTTTGGAAATTACCGGTGATGCTTATTGGCCAAGCGGCGATGATTGGCGGATTGGCGTCGATCTAAATGCTGTTCAGGAGCCTATCCTGGTCGTTATGCCCCAGTTTGGGCGTCTTGAGGTAGCGCCTGATATTCGTATCCGGGTCACGCCGGAAAGGCTGCAAGTGAGGGGGGATGTGAATTTACCCTGGGCACGGCTTGAAATTGGCGATATGCCCTCATCGGCAGTCACCCCAAGTAGCGATGAAGTGATTATTACCGAGCGCGACGATCGCCAGGCCGAAATTGAGGCTCAGCGAGCGGCTGCCAATGAGGATGGCCCAAGTGCCGCGGACGAGCTTGCCGCCACCGGTATGGCCATTGACGTACTGGTGACCTTAACGCTGGGCAGCGATATGCAAATTTCAGCCTACGGCCTGGAATCTGGCTTGGGAGGCGCGCTGGAAATTCGCCAAAGCAGCGGCGCGTTACAGCTGTTTGGCGACGTTAATTTGGTCGATGGTCGTTTCCAAGCGTTCGGCCAAGACCTGGTTATTCGCCGCGGTGAACTGCTGTTTAGTGGCCCGCCTGGTCTACCCACGCTCGACTTCGAGGCCATACGCAACCCTGAAGTTACCGAAGATGACGTAATTGCGGGCTTGCGGGTAACAGGCAGCGCCGAATCTCCGAACGTACGGATATTTTCTGAACCGGCAATGGATGAATCCCGTGCGCTCTCATACCTGTTACGGGGTCGCGCACCTGATGCTTCTGGGGGAGGTGTGGATAGCGCACTAACTACCGCGCTGATAGGCATGTCGCTAGGGCGCACCGGCGGGGCGGTGGGTTCCATTGGTGAAGCGTTCGGCATTGATGACTTAACGCTGGACACCACAGGCGCTGGCGACGATAGCCAAGTCGCTGTCAGTGGCCAGCTTACCGACGATCTTAGGATTAGTTACGGGGTGGGAATTTTCTCGCCGATTGCCGAACTAACACTACGCTACACGCTGTGGCGTAACCTTTATGTACAGGCCGTCTCGGGTACCAATCAAGCGGTGGATTTAATCTACACCTTTACCCGTTCCGGTAATCCTGAAATCATTCAGCAGCAATAAGTGAGGGTGATATGTCACTATTTTCAAACGCTAGCCCAGGTTCAGGCCGTGTCCTGCCTGGACGTGATACGCCCATAGAAACCAGTCAGGTGCATACCATTAACGGGCACTCGATACATCCTCCGTTTCCCGAAGGCCACGAGGAGATCGTACTAGGCATGGGGTGTTTCTGGGGCGTTGAGCGACTGTTTTGGCAGTTGCCGGGGGTCTATGTCACTGCGGCGGGGTATGCCGGTGGTGAGACACCTAACCCCACCTATGACGAGACATGCACGGGGCGTACCGGCCATACTGAAGTAGTAAGAGTGGTTTATGACCCCCAGCAAGTGGAGTTAGAAACGCTGCTGCAGGTTTTCTGGGAACAGCATGACCCGACTCAGGGCAATCGCCAGGGTAACGACATCGGCTCCCAGTATCGCTCAGCCATTTTTACCACCAGCCAAGCGCAGCAAACGGTAGCCGAGCAGAGCGCTGCTGCCTACCAGCGGGCGCTCGACAAGGCGGGCAGAGGGGCAATCACTACGGAGATTAAGCCGCTAGAGACATTTTATTACGCAGAGGCTTACCATCAGCAGTACCTGGATAAAAACCCCCACGGCTACTGCGGCTTAAAAGGCACGGGTGTCACCTGCCCGATAGGTTAAAACGCGCACAGTAAACCTTTGACTACCGAATCATCGACAGGAAGCCATTATGCAGCAACGCCATTACCTGAAGTGGGCTTCCCCCCGCGGCACGGCAGCCAGCGCTTTAGCATTAATGCTCTGCACGCCGCTGGCTTGGGCAGGCGAGGAAACGAGCGCCCTGGCCATGCCCCAAGCCGTCAGCGACACGCCATTTGCAAGTGAGCGCGAAGCCGTGGTTTGGCGCCGAGAAGAGCTTAAAGATATTGAAAGTCTGGTGCGTCAGCTGCGCTTTGATCTAATCAATAATCAAGATCTTGAGGCTGCAATGCCGCGATTGCTCGAGTTGCAAGAGCGTGCCAGCGCGCAACGTTTGCTGCCTGCGTTTATCGAAGGCACTCACGGCAGTGGTTCTGAAGCGCGGGCTTCGATATGGGAAGAGTGGGAAGACTTTGCCGCTGGTTTTATCGATTTGGAGGGTAAGATCGCCAATTTGATAGACGTGGCAGAGCAAGAAGATACTCGAGCCACTGCCCGAGCGCTTTCAGAGGTGGGCGCGAGCTGTAAGAGCTGCCATCGTGCCTATCGCTACGACTAAGCGTAGCGGTAGGCATTGGGGGAGAGCTTAATCGCCTTGCTGGATGCGATCGATACGGTAAAGGGTTTCCACTTGTTCTAAACCATTTACGGTGCAGTTAAGATCTTTAACGCGGCCATCGCTTAACCCGTAGACCCAGCCATGCACTGAAATCTGCTGACCTCGCTGCCAAGCGCGCTGCAAAATCTTGGTGCGGCATAAACTGTTTACCTGAGCTTTCACGTTGAGCTCGCACATGCGATCGATTTGATCTTCCAGAGGGAGGTGGTCAAGCGAATTCCTGTGGTGGTTGTACTGTTCGCGCACCGAGTGCAGCCAGTAATCTACCACGCCACATTCGCCTCCCATCATGGCGGCCTTAATGCCCCCGCAACCATAGTGACCGACAACCATAATATGGCTGACTTTTAGAACATCCACCGCGAACTGAACTACCGAGAGGGCGTTCATGTCGGTGTGGTGAAGCAAGTTGGCAACGTTGCGGTGTACGAAAACTTCCCCAGGCGGGAGTGCAATAATTTGATTCGCTGGCACTCGGCTGTCGGAGCAGCCAATCCATAAATAGTCGGGGTTCTGCTGGTTCGAAAGGCGCTTGAAGTAGTCGGGGTCTTCTTCGCACATACGCTCAGCCCAGGCGCGATTATTGTCGAGTAGCGTCGCAATAGGGTCAGACATAGCGTCTCCAGAAAAGTTAAAGGGCGTTAAGTCGCTGGTAGGTAAGCGGGTTATCAAAGCCCTAGTCAGGGTGGAACTAGGCCTTGTATAGCGTAGGCCAGTACAAAATAGCAGCAGAAGGTTTTAACCTTCCCGGGTAGTCAGGTCAACCACTGCACTTGGCCAATGGGCAACCCGATATTGATTCATACGAATTCTAACTCCCCAGGAGCAAATCATGGCAGACGTTTCTGAATACGAATATGACCTTCTGGTTATTGGCGCAGGCTCTGGTGGGGTACGCGCGGCGCGTATGGCCGCGGCTACCGGCGCTAAAGTTGCGATTGCCGAGGATCGCTACCTGGGCGGAACCTGCGTTAACGTTGGCTGTGTGCCCAAGAAGCTCTACTCCTACGCTGCCCACTTCCATGACAGCTTTGATGATGCGGCAGGTTTTGGCTGGCAGCTGCCTGGCCCCGCCAGCTTCGATTGGGCCACACTGCGTGACAACAAAATAAGTGAAATCAAACGTCTAAATGGGATTTATCAGCGCATGCTGGAAGGCGCTGGAGTGACACTTTTCAACGCCCGAGCACGCCTGGCCGATGCGCACACGGTGACCTTAAGCGGTGAGCATGGCGATATATCGGTGACTGCGCAAAAAATCGTCCTCGCTACCGGTGGATGGCCCTGGGTGCCCGACTTCCCTGGCAGTGAACACGCGCTGGATTCCAATCAGATTTTTGATCTGGATACCTTTCCTAAGCGCTTTTTAGTGCTGGGCGGTGGCTATATCGCGGTGGAATTTTCGAGCATCTTCAATGGCCTGGGCAGCGAGACGCACCTTATCTACCGTGGCGAGCTGTTTTTGAAAGGCTTTGATCAACAGGTTCGCGAGTTCACCTGCGCGGAAATGGAAAGAAAGGGGGTCAACCTCCACTTCAACACTAACATCGAACGTATTGAGCCTGGACAGGACGGCTACAATGTGCACCTTACCAACGGCGATGTGCTTGAAGTCGATGTGGTGCTGGCGGCCACTGGGCGGAAAGCAAATATTCGTGACCTAGGACTTGAAGCGCTGGGATTAAGCTTGGATGACACTGGCAAAATTCCCATAAACGAGCGGTTTGAAACAGCGCTGCCTTCAGTTTTAGCGCTAGGCGACCTGATTACTGGGCCTGAATTAACGCCGGTCGGGCTGGCTGAAGCGATGCAGCTTGTCGATATTCATTTTGCCGATACGGTTCCCCAGCCGCTGGATTACAGTACGATCCCCACCGCCGTTTTTTGCCATCCTAATATCGGAACCGTAGGGCTTTCCGAAGAGGCCGCGCGGGAAAAATTCACCGATATTCGCGTGTATAGCACCGACTTTCGGGCCATGAAGCACACCCTATCAGGTAGCCAAGAGCGCACCTTAATGAAGCTGGTCGTGGACGATGCTACCGATGTAGTCGTAGGGGCCCACATGGTCGGAGATGACGCGGGTGAAATTATTCAGGGAATTGCTATCGCGGTAAGAGCTGGCCTTACCAAGCAGGACTTTGATCGCACTGTAGGCATCCACCCGACAGGAGCAGAGGAGTTCGTCACGCTGCGCACGCTGACGCGCAGATAAGTAAATTAAAAACAGCAGGCGTGCCCGTGTGGCGCGCTTTTTTTTCGGCGACATGCACTATTCTAACTGTGATAGCTGTGAGTTGGGAGTGGTTGCGTCATCCGCATATAACAAAAAATTATGGAAATACAGTCGGTGAATAATATGGCTTTTGAATTGCTCATAATCAGCTGTTATAATGAACATCAAATTCGCTACAGCGAAGCATAACTATGAGTACGCCGATACAACCTTTTACTCCTTCTGCTGACCTTGCCAGGCCCACGGTGGCTGATGCCGTAGTGGGTCATGCGGAAATGCCATTGTTCATTCGCAAACCCAATGCGGATGATGGCTGGGGAGTTTATGAGCTGGTCAAAGCTTGCCCTCCGTTGGATGTGAATTCAGCCTACGCCTACCTGCTACTGGCGACTCAGTTTCGTGATACCTGCGCAGTGGCTACCAATGAAGAGGGCGAAATCGTTGGTTTTGTTTCTGGCTATGTTAAGGATAATGCTCCCGACACCTACTTTTTATGGCAAGTGGCTGTCGGTGAAAAAGCACGTGGCACAGGGCTAGCGCGACGTTTGGTCGAGGCTATTATGTCCCGCCCTGAGCTTGACGATGTTCATCATCTTGAAACCACCATCACCCCTGACAATCTCGCCTCTTGGGGCTTATTTCGTCGCTTGGCGGCACGCTGGCATGCGCCGCTCAATAGCCGCGAATACTTCTCTACCGAACAGCTCGGAGGAGAGCATGACCCGGAAAACCTGGTTCGTATCGGCCCGTTCCAAACAGACCGCATCTAATACGCCGTTTTGCTAGATACACGTATTGGGCTTACCGTTTTTCCCGCTCATGTTGCTTCGGGCCAGTAACGCCTAAAGTCAAAATGATCAATTAAGGAGGTCGCTAATGCAGACCCAGACGCTTGAACGCATGGAATCCAATGTACGTACTTATTCTCGTTCATTTCCGGTGGTGTTTACCAAAGCGCAAAATGCGCGCCTAACCGATGAGAACGGCCGTGAGTACATTGATTTCCTAGCCGGCGCGGGCACGCTGAACTACGGCCACAATAATCCGCACATGAAGCAGGCGATGATTGATTACCTGTCCACTGACGGTGTGGTTCACGGACTGGATATGTGGACCAATGCCAAGCGTGATTATCTGGAGACGCTGGAAGAAGTTATTTTCAAGCCACGAGGGCTGGATTATAAGGTTCACCTGCCTGGCCCAACCGGTACCAACGCCGTAGAGGCTGCTATCCGCTTGGCTCGTGTGGCTAAAGGTCGTCATAACATCGTTACCTTCACCAATGGCTTCCACGGGGTGACCATGGGGGCTTTGGCAACCACGGGTAATCGTAAATTCCGTGAAGCCACGGGTGGCATACCCACCCAGGGCGCTAGCTTCCTGCCTTACGATGGCTATATGGGTGAGCATACCGATACCCTGGATTATTTTGAAAAGCTGCTCAGCGACAAATCTGGCGGTTTGGATATTCCAGCGGGTGTCATCATTGAAACCGTGCAAGGCGAGGGCGGTATTAACGTTGCAGGCTTGGAGTGGTTGAAGCGTCTCGAAGGTATTTGCCGCGCCCACGATATTCTGCTGATTATTGATGATATTCAGGCAGGCTGTGGCCGTACGGGCAAGTTCTTTAGCTTCGAGCATGCGGGTATTACGCCCGACATTATCACCAACTCAAAATCGCTCTCCGGTTTTGGGCTGCCATTTGCCCATGTGTTGATGCGGCCAGAGCTGGATAAATGGAAGCCGGGGCAGTATAACGGCACTTTCCGTGGTTTTAGCCTGGCGATGGTGACCGCCACTGCAGCGTTGAAAAAATACTGGACGAATGACACCTTTGAACGTGATGTTCAGCGCAAAGGGCGTATTGTAGAAGAGCGCTTCCAAAAGCTAGCGGCGCTATTGACGGAGCACGGCATGCCCGCCACTGAACGTGGACGGGGTTTGATGCGCGGTATTGACGTAGTGTCCGGTGACATTGCCGATAAAATCACCAGCAAAGCCTTTGAACACGGCCTGGTAATTGAAACCAGTGGCCAGGACGGAGAAGTGGTTAAGTGCCTGTGTCCGCTGACCATTAGCGATGAAGACCTGCTGGAAGGCTTGGATATTCTCGAAATGTGCGTCAAAACTGTTGCTAGTGAGTAATAAAGCGTTACGCTGAAATAGTCGGCTCAACAGTTTTTTAGTCAAGGATATAGCGGCTGGTAGTCGCCAGCCGCTTTGCTAAGGAGTACTCCTATGATCGTTCGTAATATTGAAGAAGCGCGTAAAACCGAGCGCCTAGTGACCGCCGAAAATGGCAATTGGGACAGTACGCGCCTGGTGTTGGCTAACGACGGTGGAAACTTTTCTTTCCATATCACACGCATTTTCGAAGGCACTGAGACACATATTCATTACAAGCATCACTATGAGTCTGTGTACTGCATCGAAGGCGAGGGCGAGGTAGAAACCCTCGCTGATGGCAAGATTTGGCCTATCAAGCCGGGTGATATCTATATCCTCGACCAGCACGATGAACATCTACTGCGTGCGCATAAAACCATGCACCTGGCATGTGTGTTTACACCGCCGATTACGGGCAACGAAGTTCACCAAGAAGACGGTTCTTATGCGCCCTCTGAATAGCTATAGCGCTTAATAAAGCGTTGCTGTATCAAGAGTGCTCAAGCAATAGAAAAAGCAGCCTGCTTATATAGTAGGCTGCTTTTTTGCAAAGTATTCGTCATTCTGTTATTAAGTGCTTCTTTAACAAGAGCTTATAGCTTTTCAAAGACGAGCGTAATTTCACCGAGTGTGAGGCCAAATTTGCGCATGGCGGTTCGATTGATCAAGCGGCCATCAGGCTGTAGGTACATCCAGTCATCCATGGTAAATGAGATCATTCGACCGTTTATGTCGATTTCTAATGGATAGCGCATGTGAAAGACATGACCGTATTGGCGTGCTTCAACTTGGCCTTCCACATCGTTGGCAGTACCCACCCAGCTATGCTCATCGATTCGCTCAAATGTCCAAACGCGTCGATCAGTTTCACCGTCTGAAAATACGAAAGATTCATCCAGTGTTAAAGTGTCATCTTCGTATCTGCCTTGGATTTCCACGGTGAAGCGACGCTGTACCTCGCCGGAGTAATCCTGCACCATGCCCCAGGCGCGGGTAGTGCCTGTAAAGTATTCGGCGATATCCAAACGAGGTTCAGAATCAGCGTAATCTTCAATATCAACACTGGCACAACCTGCTAATAGGAAGAGCAGGGTGAAAAAGCCAATACGCAGGGAGCGAATCATGGACGCAATTCCTATATGACAATGGATTTTGGTACAACTGTGGTAAGGTATTTTAATAGCATAGAGCACCGAAGCGGCTATGGCTACAGTATCTACACGGGTTCGCTTAATATATATTATGTTAAATGCAAGAAACTAAACATCTATAAATAGGTGTCCGAAAAACTATGATGACGTTGGACACCCGCCCCCCATCTCCTTATCATTCCTCAACCTATTGTCCAAGGAAATATCTCGTTATGCGCCCAGGTGTTTTGTGGCTTATCGCTGGCTTGTCGCTTTCGATCGCAGGCTGTGCAGCAACCCAGCCGGAAACGAATCAACCGCCCCCTTTAAGCGAAGCCTCATTCAATGCCCGTATCCTGGAATTAGAGAGCCAGCTAACGCAACAATGCGATACCCGCACTGATCTACACCAACGCCAGTTTGATCAACAGCAGACATTGACCGCTGACATGCGTGAAGTAGGCAGTTTGTTGCGCCACCTCCGCCAAGACGTGCAGCAGTTGGAAGCTCGCGGTGAAGAGCCGGTCATCATTCGTGAAGAGTGTGAAATTGATGAGAGTTTGACTACTAAAACGTTATTGGGCCGCAGCGAATGGGTTGGCCTACCTAGCCTGGGTACCTACCTCAAAGCGCGAGTCGATTCAGGAGCCAACACCTCGTCCCTTTCTGCTGCTGAGATTACCCGCTTCGAGCGTGACGGTGAAGATTGGGTGCGCTTTAAGTTGGCGCTAAACGACGACGATGTGGCCGTTGAGTCACAGCGTGATAAATGGATTGAAGCGCCCATTGTGCGCCGAGTGCGTATTGTTCAAGCCTCTGGAGAAGAGTCCCGTCCCGTCATTTCTCTGCTAATGACTCTAGGGCCGATTCGTGAAAATGTCGAATTCACCCTCAATGACCGCTCTCATCTCGATTACCCGGTGCTGTTAGGACGGCGCTTTTTGATGGATATTGCGGTAATTGATGTAGCCGACACCTATTTGCATGACCGCCCCGAATTTCCTGGTGGCGAACCAGCGGATCAAGCTGCTGAAGATGAAGCAGTTGATGAAGACGATAGCGAAGAGTAACCGCTCTGACGCTTCACGAGGAAAGGAATCTCCATGTCACGGTTAATGTTTTATATTATTGTCGGCCTGTTGCTTGTCGCGGGCGTAGCGACCAGTGTGCATCGTCATGTGCAGTTTGAAATCCCGTGGCTGCCTGGTGAGCAGCGCCAGGTGTGGGAAATTGAAGCTGGTATCAACTTCAATGCCCAGGATGGCCCTGTTCAGGTCGATTTGGCGCTGCCTTCTCATCAAGCAGGCTACCGTGTACTGACGGAGAACACTGCATCGTCGGGTTATGGGCTTGCTTACCAGGCGGACGAATTAGGCCGCACCGCCCGATGGACTATTCGTGAAGCCGTGGGTAGCCAAACGTTATACTACTCGGTTCAGATGCTGGTATCCCAGGATGCGCGCTCACCGGTACAGACACCTCCTGAGGTGCCCGTTACCACACCTTGGGAAAGTCCCTATGATACGGCGGCCAACCAGCTAATTGAGCAAGCCTGGGCGCGCAGTGCCAACAACGCCACCTTCGCTCGCGAGTTAATTCGCGATATCAACGGTGAGCGCCAGGAAGAAAATGCGCGGCTGCTGCTTTCACAGGAGAATCCTGCGGCGCTGGTAGTGCGATTACTCAACCAGGCGGGCGTACAAGCCCGTGAGGTGAGCGGCCTACTGTTAGAAGATGGGCGGCGCCGCCAGACTCTCAGCAGTTGGATTCAGGTGTTTGATGAATCAGGTGAAGAGTGGTCGATTTTTCACCCGCTAACGGGTGAGCAAGGCAAGCCCGATAACCTGTTGCTGTGGGAAACCGGCGGTCGAGCCGTACTGGAGGTTCAGGGTGGCACCAATTCTCGGGTTACCTTCTCCATGATGACCCATGATCAACCTGCTTCAGCGGCGGTGCGTAACCACTACTCTGAAGATACGCTGCTGAATTTCTCCATTCACAGCCTGCCACTGGAGGAGCAAGCGCTATTCCAAACTATCTTGCTGATTCCCATTGGTGCGTTAATGGTGGTGTTTTTGCGTGTGCTGGTGGGCATCAAAACGTCCGGTACTTTTATGCCGGTGTTGATCGCCCTCGCCTTCATTCAGACCTCCCTGCCCACGGGCTTGATTGGCTTCCTGCTTATCGTTGCCGTCGGTCTGATAATTCGTAACTATCTTTCCTACTTGAATTTATTACTGGTGGCCAGGGTCTCGGCGGTGATCATAACGGTGATTGCGATTATCTCGATCTTCACCGTATTGGCCTACCGCATGGGGCTCAGTGCTGGCTTAACGATCACCTTCTTCCCGATGATCATCCTGGCCTGGACCATCGAGCGGATGTCGATACTTTGGGAAGAGGAAGGCCCTAAGCAGGTGCTAATCCAAGGCGGCGGCAGTTTGATCACGGCTATCCTTGCCTATCTGGCGATGAATAATCCCTGGGTACGTCATATCACCTTCAACTTCCTGGGTGTTCAGTTGATATTGATGGCATTGATCTTGCTGCTGGGCAATTACACCGGCTACCGTTTATTGGAGCTGCGCCGCTTCAAGCCAATCACTGACGATGAGAAGCCCTCATGAGTTGGCTGAAGAATTGGACGTGGCCCACGCGCTTGCGGGATAAAGGCATTATCGGCATGAATCGGCGTAATATTCGCTATATTGGCCGATATAATAGCCGCCGTCTCTATCCCCTTGTCGATGACAAGCTTAAAACCAAGCTACTGGCTCAGCAGTATGGGATTACCACACCCGAGCTGATTGGCACCGTTACAACCCAATTTGGCGTTAAGCATATTGGCGCCATGCTCACTGGGCACGCAGGCTTCGTCATCAAGCCTGCCAAGGGAAGCGGCGGCAAGGGCATTCTGGTGATTGAAAAGGTCGAAGATAACGCCTTTATCAAGCCTAGCGGTGCCAAGCTCTCTCTTACCGATATTGAGCGGCATGTATCGAATATTCTGTCCGGGCTCTACTCATTGGGTGGCTCGCCGGATGTGGCGGTGATTGAAACGCTGATTAATTTCGATGAAAGCCTGATGGATTACACCTATGAAGGGGTTCCTGATATCCGGGTTATCGTCTTCAAGGGCTATCCCGTTATGGCCATGATGCGTCTCTCTACCGCCGCGTCCGACGGCAAGGCTAATTTGCACCAAGGGGCGGTAGGCGTTGGCTTAAACATCGCCACCGGAGCTGCACTGCGTGCCGTTCAGTTTGATCGGCCCTGCTTTAGCCATCCGGATACTGGGCATGATTTGGCAAGCCTGGTCGTTCCCCAGTGGGAGACGCTGCTTCATTTGGCGGCGGGTTGTTATGAGATGACTGGTTTAGGCTACCTGGGAACCGATATGGTGCTTGACCGCAAATACGGGCCGATGCTGCTAGAGCTCAACGCTAGACCTGGTTTGGCTATTCAAATGACCAATGGCGAAGGTTTGCGCCGTCGTCTTGATCTTATTGAGCGTCAACCCGATGGAGTGCCTGCAAAACAACGAGTAGCCTTTGCTCAGCACCATTTTGCGCGACAAAGTGAGCTGGTAGACAGCGAATCGGTAGAAACCTCTGACACCTCTTCCACCGGCGCGTAGACTACTACAAAAGCTAGGCTAACAACGTTCAACGAGTTGCCCATGACCCAAGCGAGTACACTACTACAGCAGGCGGAGTCTCAGTGCCATATCCGCGGCGTTCGTTTCACTCCTATTCGCCGACGCGTGCTGGAGATGATCGCCGAAAATGGCGGCGGGCTAAAAGCCTATGACCTGCTCGATAAGCTCTCTACCGAGCATGCGGCCGCGCGACCCCCAACGGTTTATCGAGCGCTGGAGTTTTTGATTGATCAAGGTTTGGTGCATCGTATTGAATCGCAGAACTCCTATGTGGCCTGCGCCTGCCCAGAGCATGCCCATGGTTTTCAACTACTGATTTGCCGGCACTGCGGTTATGTCGAAGAGTTGCACTTGGACGAAATCAGCGATCAACTGGCGGCACTGGCAAAACGCCAGGGCTTCAATGTTGAGCGCCAAACCATTGAGCTTCAAGGGCTTTGTCAGGATTGTCGAACAGCTAGCGAGTAAATTTATGTCCCGTTTTGATCACGTCGCGCCGGATGCGCTGTTTAAGCAGCTAGAGCGAGCCACCCCGGAAGATAGTCTACCCGCTGTGACTACCCTGCTGGCCGCGGTGCGTTTTAATGCTGATGGTTTGATCCCTGCCATTGCACAGCAGCACGATACTAACGAAGTGTTGATGATGGCCTGGATGAACCGCGAGGCGCTGGAGGAGACGTTAACCACCCAGCGTGTTTGCTACTATTCACGATCGCGGGGAAAACTATGGCGTAAGGGAGAGTCGTCGGGCCAGCAGCAGCAGCTTGTCTCTGCTGCGTTGGATTGCGATGGCGATACGCTGTTGTTGCAAGTCGAACAAACGGGGCCTGCTTGCCACACCGGGCGGCGCAGCTGTTTCTATATTGCCGTGGATGGAGAGCAGGCCTCAATTACCAGTAATCCGCTGATTGATCCTGACGACCTGTACGGCAAAAAATCCTAGTTCTGCCGATGCAATCCATGACTCGTTTAATATCAGCCCTGCGTTCAGGTTCGCGCTGGGTATTGATGAAGGTGATGATTGGCTGCGTTAGAGTCTATCAATATACGCTCAGCCCCCTTTTAGGCCCGCGCTGCCGCTTCTGGCCGAGCTGTTCGTCCTACACGATTGAAGCGATTCAGGTGCATGGGCCAATAAAGGGCGGCTGGATGGCCGTTAAGCGGATCGTTAAGTGCCACCCAGGCAATCCTGGCGGCATGGATCCAGTGCCCGGTGGCCGCAGCGAACAGCTTTGCCGCGAGGATGATGAAAAGGCATCCCTGCCCTCTTGCTGTGATCATCACCCTCGCTAGCTTGTTTTCCTATTTCTGCTGCGCTACCGCGTAGATCTTCTCCAGCATGGCATGCAGACCGTTGCTCCGCGTTGGAGAAAGGTGCTTATCCAATCCCAAGTCTGTCAAAAAGTGCGGTTCGGTAGCACGAATCTCAGCGGCTGTGCGCTCGCTGTAAATGCGCAGCAATACGGCAATCAGGCCGGATACGATGGCGGCATCAGAAGTTGCCTTGAAAACCAGCTTATCGCCCTCCTCCTCATGGCGCATCCAAACGTTTGACTGGCAGCCCTGAATTTTAAATTTCTCGATCTTCCACTCTTCTGGAAAGTCAGGCAGCTGCTTACCCATATCGATAATGTACTGGTAACGATCCATCCAGTTGTCGAATATCTCGAAATCTTCGATCAGCTCTTGCTGGGCCTGTTCGGCGCCGGAAGTGCTCATGCTATTTCCTTCTCTATTGGAATTGGCGACTGATGTTTTGAGTCATAGGGTTACTCATTGGGGCCATTATAACGGCTCGAAGGAGTCTTGAGGGAGGTTGTGTCCTGAAACAGTCAATCGATGGCGCTGTTGTTCGCGATGCCACTCGTTGTCTTCAGTATGGAGATAACGTGAGGTGGTATCGAGACGCGCGTGACGGGCGCTTTCGGCCAGATGGCGCAGACTGATGCCCGATTGCGCTTGGTGGGTAATCGATGTGTGCCGTAACCAGTGCGGCGTTGCCTGGCTAAGTGCAGCAATATGTTCCGGTGCGCCATCGTTATCTTTAAGTGTTTGAGCCGCCTGCTGAAACGTTGCGCAAATAAGCCGATAAAGCTGGTTATGGCCCAGGCCACGCTGTCCATCCAGAGCGCGAAGAACCGGTGCTTCAGCTTCAAACTGCTCAGGGTAGTCAGACAATCCCAGCGCATGGCGCCACTGGCGCAAACAGTCCAGCATATCGTCAGGCAGCGGAATGCGTGCCATCTTGTTTCCCTTGCCCACCACATGCCACCACCAGCGCCCTTCGCTGCGCTGGAAATCCCCCATACGCGCATCGGCTATCTCGCTAATGCGCGGTGCCAGCAAATAGGCAAAACCAAAGATAAAGCGCCGTCGTGCATGTTCAAAATGGGCACGGCTGCCCTCCCCAGCCTCTAGCGGGCTATTCAGCCACTCCCACAACCACGCCCATAAGCCACTTTCCAAATAGCGCTCGACACGCTGTGTTTGATTATTCAGGCGCCGTGATTTATCGCGCATCAAGCGAAACGGATTGTGGTTAACCCAGCCTGCTTCTACCAGCCAGGCAAACATCCCTTGCAGTATCACCAAGCTTTGGCGTCGGCTGGCGGGCGATAAACCGCCACGAAATGGCCGCCATGACGGGTGCGTACGAGATTTAGAGGGCCCTACCCACTGCTCGCTTGGCTGTGGGTCGGCGAGAAAGGCTTCAAAGCGGCGCAGGGTTTCGCGATTGGTATCGGCCAGCGTTTGCCCTTGGCTAGCGAGCCAGAGCAGCAGCCGCTCCGCCTCACGTCGGTATGCTTTCCAGGTTTGTGGACTATCCACGTACTCTTCAAGCCATGCGGTCACTGCCTGGGCATCGTTTTGGGCGCTAATACGCCCGCCACTCGGCGACTCTTTCAATATCTGTAGTTGACCCGTGGGTGCAATAACTTCGTTTGCCATGCCCGCCGCCGTACTCTTTTTTAGTCGATTTTTTACATTACCTGGCTTTAAGTGTGCCGCTGTAGCCGCATAAATTCAAGATAATACGGGTAATCTTGAATTAATATCTTTTTACATAAATAAAATTACGTATTACATAATACGTAATTATTGCCTTTTGCACGACAAGTCCTGACAATAGTGGCTACAGAAGCTCTCAAGGAAGGATCATTTCATGGCCCGCAACGGCATTCAGTACAGCGATGTTCAACAAGCCATTGATGCCCTGCTGGCCCGGGGCGATACGCCCAGCGTGCAGCGTATTCGTGATGTGCTGGGTACCGGCAGCTTCACGACGATTAGTGATCACTTCCGCTTGTGGCGCAGCGAGCGGGAGCAGAATCGTGACGTGCCGCCGCCCAAGGGAGTGCCGGAAGTCGTGGTGACCATGGCCAGCGAGCTATGGCGCGAGGCCCAGGAGGTAGCGAATCAAGCGCTGCTTCACTATCGCGAAGATGCCAATCGCCAGGTTGCAGATGCGCAGCAGCTCGCCGAAGATGCAAAACAGCAAGCCGCTAACGCCGAGCAGCGTGAAAGCGCCCTCGCCGAGCACTTACGTCATATGGAGCAGCGCATGGAAGCGTTAAACCGGGAATTGGCCGCTAGCCAAACCAGCGAACATCACTGGCATCAAAAAGCTGAAACAGCGCAAGAAGAAGTAACTCAACTGAAGCAGGTACAGCAGCAGTTAGAGAGCCAGGCTGGCGAACAGCGCAAAACACATAGCAACGCCCTCAGCGAGCAACAGGCAGCGTGGGAGCAGCGGTTAGCACAAGAGGAGCAGCGTCATGAGGCAGCTGAAGGAAGGCTAATGGCGATGCTGGATAGCGCTCAGCAGGCGCGCGCCCAGGAAGAGAAGACTTTCCAAAAACGTCTGCAGCAGTCTGAGCAGCGTATTGAGGCATTGAGTCAGGAGCTAAAGGCAAAGCAGCAGGCCCTGCACACTCTGCAGCTGGAGGCTAGCCAGCGCGAACAACAGCTTGGTGAGCAGACACAGCAAATTACATCGCTGGAGAAGCAGCAACAAGTGTTAACCGAGCAGCTAGATGAGGCGAAGGCAGCATTAGATCGCCAAGCCCAGCAGCATGCCGAGCGCGAAGCTGCGCTACAGCAAGCGTGGCAAGAGAAGCTTTGGAGCCGCATGGAAGCGCTGCAAACACAGCTAACGGCGCTACCCGATGCGCTTTCAAAACACAACAGTGAGCCAGGCCAGTAATCAATCTGGAGACATAAAAAAAAGCCCAGCGATTGAAGCTGGGCTTTTGCCTTACCCTCGCTAATTTAGCGGTAGTAGGCGTTAGTGGTATCGCTGTGATCGGTAACGTCGCGAATACCGGCAAGCTCTGGAATGCGCTCCATCAGGGTTTTCTCAACGCCATCTTTCAGAGTTAAGTCGACTGCGGCACAGCCCTGGCAGCCACCGCCAAAGGCGAGAACGGCGTACTGCTGTTCGGTGAGCTCAACCAGTTTGATTTCGCCGCCATGAGCTGCCAGCCCAGGATTAATCTCGCTGTAAAGCACGTAATTGATACGGTCTTCCAGCGGGCTATCCGCATTGACCTTGGGCATCTTGGCGTTGGGCGCTTTGATGGTTAGCTGGCCACCCATGCGGTCGGCGTTGAAATCCACCACAGCCTCTTCCAAAAACGCCAGACTGTTTTTATCGAGAAAGACGTTGATTTTCTCGAGTTCAAGCAGCACATCGGTAGGCTCTTCTTCGCCGGGACGGCAGTAGGCTAGACACGTTTCCGCGTAGGGTGTGCCCGGCTGGGTAATGAAAATGCGTACCGCAATACCCTCAACGTTCTGCTTTTCCAGCAGTTCTGCCAAGTATTCTTGCGCACTGGTGGTAATATCAATACCTTGGGTATCGACACTGGTGTCTTTTTCGCTAGTCGTGGTCATGAGGGCTGTCTTCCTCCCGTGGTAGTGGCGGCGCCACTTCACATGTCATTTGTGTCTATGGTAAGCAAAACAGCGCGCTGACACAATCCCGACTGTTTTAGTCGGCTATTTTAAACAGCTCTTTTTACGAGCGACTATTAATTATCTTTCCTTATCTTGCGTATAGCCTCCGTAGGGGCGCCTTTTGCCATCCCTTTTGTTATCATTATGCGCCTTATAACGACAGATGCTGCTTTTCCGACGATAACAACATCCCCTTTGACGACTGTGACGCTGGAGAACTCCCCCTGCCATGGCTGATAGTGCTTTGATCGCAACCCTCACCCAACGCCTTGCCCAACGTATCCTGATTCTGGATGGCGGCATGGGCACCATGCTGCAGAATGCCCAGTTGAGCGAGGAAGATTTTCGCGGCGAACGGTTTAGCGACTGGCCCTCGGATCTCAAAGGCAATAATGATCTGCTCGCGCTAACCTGCCCCGAAGTGGTCACGCGGATTCACCGTGACTATCTGGAAGCCGGTGCCGACATTATTGAGACCAACACCTTTAATAGCACTCAGCTGTCACAGTCTGATTACGGCATGGAATCGCTGGTGGTTGAACTCAACCGTGAATCAGCGCGCCTGGCTCGTGAGGTCTGCGACGCAGTGGCCGCTGAAACCGGCGTGCCCCGCTATGTTGCCGGTGTGTTAGGCCCCACCTCGCGCACCGCGTCGCTATCGCCGGATGTGAATGATCCCGCCAAGCGTAACGTCACCTTTGATGAGCTGCGCGAGAACTACTATGAAGCCGCCGAAGCGCTGATTGCAGGCGGTGCCGATCTGATCATGATCGAAACTATCTTCGATACACTTAACGCCAAGGCAGCGATCTATGCGCTGGAAGAGCTGTTCGATGACCGCGGTGAGCGCTTACCGGTAATGATCTCCGGCACCATTACCGATGCCTCGGGCCGTACGCTTTCAGGTCAAACCACCGAAGCCTTCTGGAACTCGGTACGCCATGCTCAACCGCTGTCGGTGGGTTTGAACTGTGCCCTGGGCGCTGAGGAGCTACGTCCTTACCTGGAAGAGCTCTCTACCAAAGCCGATACCTTTGTCTCCGCCCACCCCAACGCAGGGCTTCCTAACGAATTTGGTGAGTACGACCAAACACCGGAAGAGATGTCGGAGATCGTCAGCGAGTTTGCCGCCAGCGGGCTGGTCAATATCATCGGCGGCTGCTGTGGCTCCACGCCCGAGCACATTCGCGCCATTGCTGATTCTGTTCGTGATATGGCGCCCCGGGTCATTCCTGAGCGCAGCCGCGCCTGCCGCCTATCCGGTCTTGAGCCGTTCAATATTGAAGCCGACTCGTTGTTCGTCAACGTTGGCGAGCGTACCAACGTCACCGGCTCGGCACGTTTTAAGCGCTTGATAGTAGAAGAGGACTTCACCACCGCCTTGGAAGTCGCCCTTGAGCAGGTCGAAAACGGCGCCCAGGTGATCGATATCAATATGGACGAGGGCATGCTCGAGTCCAAGGAAGCCATGGAGCGTTTCCTTAACTTGATCGCCGGCGAGCCGGATATCGCCCGGGTGCCGATTATGATCGACTCCTCCAAGTGGGAGATCATCGAAGCCGGCCTGAAGTGCGTCCAGGGCAAGGCTGTGGTGAACTCCATCTCGCTTAAAGAGGGCGAAGCCGCCTTCCGCGAACAGGCGACCAAGTGCCGCCGCTTTGGCGCTGCCATTGTCGTCATGGCCTTTGATGAAGAGGGCCAGGCAGACACCTTTGCCCGCAAAACCGAAATTTGTCAGCGCGCCTACCGCCTGCTGGTGGATGAGATTGGCTTCCCCGCAGAAGACATTATCTTTGACCCCAATATCTTTGCCATCGCCACCGGTATTGAGGAGCACAACAACTACGCGGTCGACTTTATCGAAGCGACCCAGTGGATTCGCGAAAACCTGCCCCACGCGATGATTTCTGGCGGGGTGTCTAACGTCTCTTTCTCGTTCCGTGGCAACAACCCGGTGCGCGAAGCGATCCATTCGGCGTTTCTTTACCACGCCATCCGCGCAGGCCTCTCCATGGGGATCGTCAATGCAGGCCAGCTTGCTGTCTACGACGACCTCCCCGCCGAGCTACGGGATGCAGTAGAGGATGTGGTGCTCAATCGCCGCAGCGACGGCACCGAGCGCTTGCTGGATATTGCCGATAAGTATAAAGGCGACGGCAGCGGTGCCGCTAAAAAAGAGGATCTTGAGTGGCGTAGCTGGCCGGTCAATAAGCGTATTGAGCATGCGCTGGTTAAAGGTATTACGGTATATATTGAAGACGACACCGAACAGGCCCGCGCCGAAGCCGAACGCCCGATTGAGGTCATCGAAGGCCCGCTGATGGACGGTATGAATGTGGTCGGCGACCTGTTTGGTGATGGCAAAATGTTCCTGCCTCAGGTGGTTAAGTCCGCTCGGGTGATGAAACAGGCCGTGGCCTACTTGATCCCCTATATTGAGGCCGAGAAGAGCGAAGAGACCAAAGCCAAAGGTAAGATCGTGATGGCCACGGTCAAAGGCGATGTCCACGATATCGGTAAAAATATCGTTGGCGTGGTATTGCAGTGCAATAATTATGAGGTGATTGACCTTGGCGTCATGGTGCCAGCCGAAAAAATCCTTCAGGCAGCCAAGGAGCATAACGCCGATATCATCGGCCTTTCCGGGCTGATCACCCCGTCGCTGGATGAAATGGTGCACGTTGCCAAAGAGATGCAGCGCCGGGGTATGGATCTACCGCTGCTGATTGGCGGTGCCACCACCTCTAAAGCGCATACCGCGGTAAAGATCGAACCGCAGTATGAGCACCCGGTGATTTACGTGACCGACGCCTCCCGGGCAGTTGGCGTAGCGGGCAAATTATTGACGCCTGCCTTGAAAACACCTTACGTCGCTGAGATCCGTGAAGAGTACGAAAAGGTTCGCGAGCGTAACGCCAAGCGCCGCCCCAAAGCGGCGGATCTTGACTACACTCAGGCGCGCAAGCGGCGTTTTCGCACCGACTGGAGCGCCCACACCCCCGCCGAGCCCAATATGCTGGGGCTAAAAACCTTCGACGACTACGACCTGGAAGAGCTGATCGAGCGCATCGACTGGACGCCCTTCTTTATGAGCTGGCAGCTCGCGGGCAAGTATCCCAAAATTCTCGACGACAAGGTCGTCGGTGAAGCCGCTCGAAACCTGTTTGAAGATGCCAAGGTCATGCTGCGTAAGCTGGTTGAAGAGAAGCGCGTTCAGGCCCGCGGTGTGATTGGCCTGTGGCCCGCCAACAGCGTTGATGATGACGTCATCGAGGTGTACGCCGATGAGTCACGCAGTGAAGTTGTCGAGCGCCTCTTCCATATCCGTCAGCAGACCACCAAAGGCCGCGACGGTATCTGCTACAGCCTGGCCGATTTTATTGCCCCCAAAGAGAGCGGCAAAGCCGACTGGATTGGCGGCTTTGCGGTCACCACCGGCCATGGGGTTGATGAACTCTCCAAAGCTTATGAGGCCGCCGGTGACGACTACAATGCGATTATGGTGCAGGCGTTGACGGATCGTCTTGCCGAGGCCTTTGCCGAGCGCATGCACGAACGGGTGCGTAAAGAGTTCTGGGGCTATGTACCGGAAGAAACGCTGGACAACGATGCCCTGATCGCCGAGAAGTATCAGGGTATCCGCCCTGCCCCTGGCTACCCCGCCTGCCCGGATCACACCGAGAAAGCCACGCTATTCCGGCTGCTCAATGCCACCGAAAATACCGGTTTGGCATTGACCGAAAACTTCGCCATGTGGCCAGCGGCAGCGGTTTCCGGCTGGTACTTTGCTCATCCGCAGTCGAAGTACTTCTCTACCGGTAAGATCACCCGAGATCAGGTCGAAGCCATCGCCGCGCGTAAGCAGATGCCCCTTGAAGAAATGGAGCGCTGGCTCTCACCGGTACTTTCCTACGACCCGAGCTAATCAATGCTGTTTGTCGCTCGCCGTCACGGCAAGGTTATTCGCCTTGCCTTGCCCATCATGCTGGGCATGCTCTCCCAGAGCATGCTCAATTTGATCGATGCCGCTCTGGTGGGGCATTTAGGCGAAGTAGCGCTTGCGGGTGTAGGCGTGGGCGGTTACGCGATGTTTATGCTTAGCGCTATTGTGTTTGGCCTCTCCTCCAGCGTTCAGTCACAAACCGCCCAGCGCGAGGGGGCTGCCCACAGGGAGATCGCCCATCCACTTAACGCGGGGCTGGTGATTGGGTTTGGGGTTGCTTTGCCACTGTCACTCTTGGCTTGGTGGCAAGCGCCACTGCTGATTGGCTTGATTAGCCAAGCCGACGATGTCCAAAGCGTCGCCGTAGACTACTTTCGTTGGCGGGTGGTGTCACTGGTAGCCATTGCGCTAACGCTCTGCTTTCGTGGCTACTGGAACGGTCGCCAGCATACGCATCTCTACTTGCGTATCATCGTGGCGGTTCACTTGATTAATGTGGCAGTCAGCGCGGGGTTAATCTATGGATTTGCCGGGCTACCCAAAATGGGCGCGAGCGGTGCAGGTGCGGGGACTACACTGTCGCTATTTATTGGTTTTCTTGCTTGGTGTTGGGAGAGCATTAAAAGCCCTGCTATCCAACATTTGTTAACCCATATGCCTTGCTTAGCCACCCTGCGTACCACTCTGCTACTTGCTGCCCCTCACTCTTTGCAGCAGCTTTTATTTGCAGCGGGTTATGCGGTACTTATTTGGTTACTTAGCCAATTGGGTACGGCCAGTGTCGCGGTTGGCCATGTGTTGATTAATCTTTCACTGCTGCTTATTTTGCCGGGGGTGGGGATTGGCGTTGCTGTAATGAGCTTAGTAGGTGAGGCATTAGGCCGAGATGCCCAGCACGAAGCCCACCGCTGGGGCCTGGATGCACTCCGTGTCGCCTGGCCGTTACTGCTGGTGCTGGCGCTACCCATGCTGATAGTGCCCGAGCACGTACTCGCCATTTTTTTCACCAGCAGTGAGCTAGTGGCACTGGGCAAACTCCCGTTGCAACTGACCGGTGTGATGATTGTGCTGGATGCGGCCGCTTTAGTGCTCGCCCAGGCCTTAATGGGTGCGGGCGCCCAGCGCACGGTGATGATGCTAACCCTGGGGATGCAGTGGCTGCTTTTTTTACCCTTGGCTTGGTGGGTGGGAATCGGTTTAGACCAGGGCCTATTAGGCATCTGGCTTATGCAGTTGCTCTACCGATTGATAAACTCGGCCGGATTTTTGTGGGTGTGGCAGCGCCGCCGCTGGCTGGCCCCAGCCTTCTAACCGGCTGCTTGACCCATGGTAGGTGTTCTAAATAGCTTTTAGAGATAAAAAGATAATTATATATTCTTTTGTAGAATATGACGCCCGCGTTAAGGTGACGCTACATTAACGTCCGTCTCAACGTGACCATTTCGCTTTTTAGCAGGATCGTGCCACATGTACCGTTATGATATTCACGACCAAACCCTGGTTGATGAGCGTGTCGCTCAGTTTCGCGACCAAATGGAACGCTACCGCGCCGGGCGTTTGGGAGAAGAGGAGTTCCGCCCACTACGGTTGCAGAACGGCCTCTATATTCAACGCCATGCGCCTATGCTGCGTATTGCCATTCCTTACGGCATGTTGGCGGGTAACCAGCTGCGTGCCCTGGCTGAGATCACCCGCCGCTACGACCGCGGTTACGGCCACTTTACCACCCGGCAAAACTTGCAGCTCAACTGGCCTGCTCTTGAAGACGTGCCGGATATTCTGGCAGATCTGGCCAAGGTACAAATGCACGCGATTCAAACCAGTGGTAACTGCATTCGTAACACCACCAGCGACCAGTTTGCCGGCATTGCCAACGATGAAGTTGAAGACCCACGCCCCTGGTGCGAATTAATCCGCCAGTGGTCGACTCTGCACCCGGAATTCGCCTATTTACCGCGCAAATTTAAAATCGCGGTCAGCGGTGCGGCCCAAGACCGCGCGGCGATTCAAGTGCACGATATTGGCCTGCGTCTATGGCACAATGCCGACGGCGAGCTGCGTGTTAAAGTGCTAGCCGGTGGCGGCCTTGGCCGTACGCCGATGATTGCAGACGTAGTACGTGAAGACTTGCCCTGGCAGCATCTGCTCACCTACCTGGAAGCCTGTGTACGGGTTTACAACCAGTTTGGACGCCGGGATAACAAGTTCAAGGCGCGGATTAAAATCCTGGTTAAAGCCCTGGGCATTGAGGAGTTCCGTCGCCGGGTCGAGGAAGAGTGGGCGCATTTGAAAGACGGCCCGCAAACGCTTAACCAAGCAGCCGTCGATGCAGCCAAAGTTCACTTCCCCGAGCCTGATCGTCGCCCGGTTGCAGAGAGCGCTAACGAAGATTTTGACCGCTTGCGTGCCGAAAATCGCAGCTTCGCGCGTTTTGTCACCAACAACGTGACCGACCATAAGGTGCCCGGCTATAAGGCCGTTACGCTGTCACTGAAACGTCGTGAGCACGCGCCTGGGGATGTCACCGCTGATCAAATGGAAGCGGTCGCAGATTTAGCCGATCGCTACAGCTTTGGTGAAGTGCGTGTCACCCACGAACAGAACCTGGTGCTTTCTGACGTACCGGTCGATGAGCTGGAAGCGCTCTGGAAAGAGCTGGAAGCCTTGGGTATGGCGAACCCCACAGTAGGCACGCTCAACGACATTATCTGCTGCCCTGGCGGCGATTACTGCAGCTTGGCCAATGCGGTCTCTATTCCCATCGCACAGGCACTGCAGGAACGCTTTGAAGATCTTGATTTCTTGTATGACCTCGGCCCGCTGGATCTGAATATCTCCGGCTGCATGAATGCCTGTGGCCACCACCATGTCGGCCATATCGGCATCCTGGGCGTGGATAAAAAAGGCGAAGAGTTCTATCAGATATCGATTGGTGGCAACTCCACTGACGATGCTTCGCTGGGTAAGATTTTAGGCCCGTCCTTTTTCCGCTCAGACGTGCCGGATGTGGTTGAAAAAGTATTGGAAGTCTATGTGTCACAGCGCCATGAGGACGAACGCTTCTTGGATACCTACCGCCGTATTGGCTTAAAACCCTTTAAGGAGCGTGTCTATGCCTAATAATCCTGTGCCTAATAAAACCGATGAGACACAAACTGAAGCGGTTGAACAGACACCGGTTCATGTCGACCACTTGATTGCTAACGGTGAGCTTGCGGCGGAAAATGCGTGGTGTGTTTCCTACGATGCGGATGCCCTGCCCGAACAGCGCCCGGCGTTTGTGCCGCTGGCGTTATGGCAGGCCAATCAGGAAGACGCTGAGCTGGCACCGCTACTCACCAGCGATACCGAGCTGACGGCGGAATTAGGCAAACAGCTTGGTAATGCCCCAGCCATCGCGATTGACTTCCCCGCCTTCACCGATGGCCGTGGCTACAGCATCGCCCGCCTGCTGCGCGAGCGCTACGGCTATAGTGGCGAAGTGCGTGCGGTGGGTGATGTTCTGGTCGATCAGTTGGAGTACATGCGCCGCTGTGGTTTTACTGCCATGGCGCTGCGCGATGACCAGCATCCAGAAGACGCCCTGCGCGCACTTAGTTTTTTCAGCGTTCGCTATCAACCCGATGTAGAAGAGCGTCAGGCGCTGTTTGAGCGCCGTTTAGCCGATAATAAGTAGACGCAGAGCGTGAATGTTATAAGCCCAAAAGGGCAGCTTCGGCTGCCCATTTTATTGGTGACTGGCTCTATTCTATTATTAAACTGTTAACCCCGCCGCTTTTGCTGGCGCTCGCGGTTATTGGCTTTGGCGCGGTCGCTTTTGCGTAGCATCACCCAGGTAGCGCCTAGCCCACCTTCCGAAGGCTGTGCGGAGACGTACGCCTGCACTTCCTCAAATTGGCTGAGCCACTTGGCAAGGTACGAACGCAGTACGTTCGCGGGACTATCAATTTCACGCCCGCGGCCATGCACTATCATAACGGAGCGTAAATCGTGGGCGTAAGCTTCTTGAATAAAGGGAAACAGCATGCGTCGGCACTCTGTTAATGGACGCCTAAGCAAGTGGAGCTGCGACTGAACGCTATAGCCACCGTGCTTTAATTTATCGACCACACCCTGCTGAATGCCCTCACGGCGATACTCCATGGGATCAAATGGGGGCAGCAGATCGACAAAGTCGTCGGACAGAAAATTGCGTGCCCCCATCTCTTCCTCTGCCCATTCCCGCCGAGCCAACTGGGATTCAGAGGGGCTTTTGCGATTAGCGCCTGGGTCAGCACGGTTTCTTGGTGGCAGCGGTTTCACATCACCGACGAGAGCACGAAAATCCAGATCATCACGAAGCGGCTGATTCATTGCAGGCTCCTTCGGCAGGTTCTAATGAGCACCCATTTTACATACATACTTCACCATCATAGCCTAGCAAACCTGGGTAGTTTGCTTAAGCAGATTCATACAGTCGATAACATAGAACTTGTCATCGTCTGCCTGGCGCGACAAGCTTAGCCTCAGTTTTTGATCGCCACTGCTCACTTTTTTACCGAGTTTTTTTACCGTACATTGCGAGGCGCCAGTTGTGATTAAAACGGTTTGGCTAAAACGCCTTTTGATTTTAAGCAGTATGGTGCTGCTCAGCCTAGCCGGATGGCTCTGGTTAACCATGCTCAGCCCGTGGTTTTATGAGCGACCCGACGACCTTCCCGCTATCGAACAGCGCACTCATCAGGTCTTTGTGTATGGCACGCTACGCTATGCCCCCGTTCGCTTAGTGGTCATGGGAAGTTTCGGCGCGCCACAGGATGCAGTGTTAGAGGGTTATCAGCGTAACGGCCTCGACCTTTCACCCCAGCCAGGGAGCAGCGTTGAGGGGCTACTGTTACGAGTTGATGCCGAAGAGTTGGCTCGCCTTGATCGCTATGAGCGACTGGGTGTGCGCTACGAGCGGATGACGGTAACCCTTGGCGATGGCACCCGCGCCTGGGTCTACCTGCGCTTGCCAGAGAGACAAAATGCATTTGTACCGAACGTGGACTCTCCAATAGCTCTGGTACCATAGACACCTTGCTAAGCCCTACTACTAAGCCCTATTGCCAAGACAGCTTTTATGAACCCTTTCAGGAATAGTGATGAGTGAAATGACACCGTACGTTTTGGTTCTCTATTACTCGCGCTCCGGCGCGACCGCCACCATGGCGCAACAGATTGCGGCCGGCGTAGAAAGCGTGCCAGGTATTCAGGCGCGTTTACGCACAGTGGCGCCTGTTTCAACGACCTGTGAAGCCGTTGACCCCGAAATTCCTGCAGAGGGTGCCGTTTACGCTGACCTGGACGACCTGCGCAACTGTAGCGCGCTGGCGT
Source organism: Halomonas sp. FeN2 (assembly GCF_020595105.1). Classification (NCBI taxonomy): domain Bacteria; kingdom Pseudomonadati; phylum Pseudomonadota; class Gammaproteobacteria; order Oceanospirillales; family Halomonadaceae; genus Halomonas; species Halomonas sp. FeN2. Next base: position 154,215 of record NZ_CP074200.1, on the reverse strand, counting down.
TGGGTAGCCCCACCCGGTTTGGCAACATGGCGGCACCACTAAAATATTTTATCGATTCCACCAGCAGCCTGTGGATGAACGGTGCTTTGATCGATAAACCCGCCAGTGCTTTCACCTCAACCTCCAGCCTGCACGGTGGGCAAGAGAGCACCCTACTCACTATGCTGGTGCCGCTGCTGCATCACGGCATGGTCTACGCAGGGGTTCCTTATAGTGAAACAACCTTGCTGGAGACTCAGACAGGCGGCACGCCCTATGGCGCAAGCCACTTGGCTGGAACTCGTAGCGACCGCTCGGTCGATGAGCACGAACGTGCGCTGTGTATTGCCCAGGGCAAACGGTTGGCACGCCTCGCTTTAGCGCTTCACGCCATCCGTCAGGAGGCATTATGAGGCAGTGGCTGGAAGACGTCGAAACACGCCATGGGATTGATAAGCTTACGCTTAGAAGCCGGCAGGTTGTATTAATCAGCTTCGCGGTTCTGCTGGTGTTGGTGATTTACCGCGGTTTTTTACTCCAAGACGACGAATTTAACTGGCGCCCTGTCGTAGCCTTCGTTTTGCCCCTGGTGCTGTTTTTACCCTCCATCATTGGTAAACGTGCTCGAGGCCACGCATGGCTCGCCTTTGTTAGCCTGCTCTACTTCACGCAAGGGGTGATGTTGGTCACTCTGCCTGGACAGGGCTTGCGCGGAGTTGTGGAGGCCGTTGTCGCACTAGTGCTATTTGCCGGTTGCATGGGCTATGCGCGCTTTCGCAGTCGACAGCTAAGACAATAGGTCAATAAAACCAAAGCCATAGGATAACGCCAGCGGCGATAAGTAATGCGCCCATCGCCCGTAAACGCAGCGTGGCAGCATTCAATGGCTCATTATGTTCATCGACAGGCTGCTGGCGAAAACGTTTGGTGCCTACCAACATCGCCGCTACCAGCGGTTCACCCAGCAGCCGATGTACGATCAAACCCACTAAATGCAGCCCGATCAGCACGATGAGCAGATCACTATTGAGTTGATGCAGGGTTCTAAGCTGGCTGCCTACCCCATCGCCAAATAAACCATAGAGCGGTGCTTGAAAAAAGATATCGTCACTTAAAAACAGGCCGCTCACGGCTTGAAAACTAAGCGAGAGCAGCATCAATATCACCATCCAGCCGCCCAGCGGATTATGGCTGGCATAAACGCCGGGTTGGCGCTTAAGAAGTGACTTGGAGTAGGCGACTGTTTTTGCGGGTGGATATAGAAACGTTCTAAATCTTGCATATACGCTACCCAGGGTGCCCCATAACCAACGGAACACGAGTAGCCCGATTACCACGTAGCCCGCTTGGGCGTGCACTTCAACCGGAAATAGGAAGGGCGCACCGCTAGTCTTGGTGGTATAAAAAGAGATCAATACCGCCGCCACTAATCCCCAGTGGAACAGGCGAATCCAACCATCCCACACCTCTATCGCTACCTTGTCGCGCATGGCCTGTCCTCTCAGCAGTGATGAGCCCGAAATAATGAGAGAGTTTCGCATTAATTCTGGCTTTCTCCTAGAATGCGAGACAGTTAGCCGCAATCGATAGTTACCACGCTGAGTCACAACACTGGTTAAAATGAAACAGTCAGTCACAACGCGTTTAACATCCATTGATGTCGGTCACTTGAGCTTTAAAGGCATACCAGCGAACATGGATGAAACTCCAGGGAGAAGCATTCGATGACACGTAACATAGCCGATATCAGGCGTGATTATGAAGGCGGCACGTTAGACGAGTCCCAAACACCCGACGATCCATTCGTGTTATTCGATGAGTGGTTCAGCCTAGCCCTGGAAAAAGAGGGCAAAGACGGCAACGCCATGACACTCGCCACCGTCGACAGCCAAGGCCGACCTCACGCACGGGTGGTACTGTTAAAGGGATTTGACGAGCGCGGCATGGTGTTTTTCACCAATTACCATAGCCACAAGGGCAGCGAGCTGAACAATGTGCCCTTCGCGGCCATGACTTTCTGGTGGCCTTCGCTTTCACGACAGGTACGTATTGAAGGCCCTGTTGAACAGGTCTCAGCAGACGAGTCTGATGAGTACTTTGCCAGCCGCCCCCGTGGCAGCCAATTGGGCGCTTGGATTGCGACTCAAAGCGTGGTGATTCCCGGCCGTAACTGGATCGAAGAGCGTCAAAAGCGCTTTGAACAAGCCTATGATGGCCAGGATATTCCCCGCCCGATCCACTGGGGGGGCTATCGTGTCACGCCAGAAATGATCGAGTTTTGGCAGGGCCAGCCTAGCCGCCTACACGACCGCCTGCGCTTTGAACGACGCGACGGCGGTGAATGGAGCCGCTTCCGTATGGCGCCCTAATCTCAGCAACATTTTTACGATTAAGGCCTGCGTTTTATACGCAGGCCTTATAGTTTTTAAAGCCTTCCAAATGCCTAATCAGGTAAGCTCTCAAGCCGGTGGCGTTGCCACTCGCTCTCGGGTTCGTTGAGGCGTAATACCGCATCAATCACCTGCTCTTCCATGTTGTAGCGGCATTTAAAGCCTAAGTGCTTCATCAGCGCCCGCATCGGATGGTTGTCGACCATAATTTTGCCGATCATCTCCAGGGTGCCAATATTAGTGCAGTAATCGATCATCTTCTTCATCAGCAGGCTACCAATGCCCAGACCTTGAAGGTCATCGCGAATAATGACCGAAAACTCGGTACGAATATTGTCGGGGTCGTTCCACACCCGCACCACCCCAAGCATCTCTTTACTGCCATCATCGCCTAAATATTCTGCGATAAACGCCATCTGACGGTCGTAATTGATATGTGACAGGATCGATAAGTCACGCTGGGTTAGGTTGGACTTGTTATGGAAATAGCGAAAACGAATACTCTCTTCCGAGAGTTGGCGATGGAAAGTGGTAATTAAGTGTGCATCCTCGGCACGAATAGGCCTTACTTCGACCTGCCAGCCGTTTTTCAGCGTCACCCACTCACGTAGCTCTTCAGGGTACGGCATGATCGCAAAGCGAGATGGTGTACCCAGATCCATGGCGAAATCGACGGCGACCATACCGTCACGATTCAGCAGCAGTGGATTCACTTCCAGCCCCCGAAGATCGCTTAGATCGGAGGCCATTTGCGATAGCTTGACCAGCATTTGGCATAAGTGCTGAATGTCACGCTCTGGGTCGGCGGAGTGTTCACGAATTAATGAGGCGGCATGGGTTCTACCCACCACATCGGCAGCCAGGCTCATATTGAGCGGTGGCAGCGCAACCTGGCGGTCAGCAAGCACGTTGACCTTATAGCCGCCGATACCAAAGACGATAAGCGGGCCGAAGACCGGGTCACGGGTAATGCCGGCGCAAATCTGCATTGAGTGCTTGCCACGCTGCATGGGCTGCAAACAGTACTCACGGATCGCGTACTCGGGAAATTTCTCAGCGACCTTCTCACCGAGCTGGCGAACCCCATCCGCCACCTGTTCGGGCGTATCCAAATCCTGTAGCAAGCCCGCTGAAATTTTATGCGGGTGCTTGCGGTAGCGATAAGGGCGACAGTTGCCTTCATGAACCACTTTCAGCGCTTTGGTGCCAGGAATCTCCGCAGCGCGGGCAAGCGCTTCATCGGGGTTGGCCAAATAGACGCTGGGCGCCGTGGGAATGCCATAGGCTTCAAGCACTTGGGCCGTTTCTGAGTGGGTCAAGGTTTGCCTGCCCTGCTCTTTTGCCTGCTTAATCAGCGTACGGCACTGGGCGCGTATTTCTGGACTGGTGGAAAATGGCAGGCTTGGGGGGATCTCCTGCAGCAGCGCTTGAACGCGCTGATAAATCACCATATGCATAAACGCCTTAACGGCTTTTTCAGGTGAAATATAGGTCGGAATCCCGGCTAAATTGCAGATATGGCGAGCATTGAGTGCCTCTTTTAAGCCCATCCAACTGGTGAGCAGGTTACGGCGAAACTTCTTGCGGTTATCGATCAACGCCTGGGCTGTGACCAGCGATGGCGCCATCCGGGTAGGCGCGTGTACCACGAGCACTGCATCCACGTTGGCGTCAGCAGCGACAATCTCCAGCGCTTGAACAAACCGCTCGGGCGAGGCATTGCCGCCCAGATCCACCGGGTTCTCCCCCGGCTTGCTCATATCGACCTCGCTACGGTGCAGCGCTGCCTGGGTTTCGGCGCTGAACTCAGCCAATTTGCCGCCCGCGCTAATCAGCTTATCGATGGCCAGCATGGCGGGACCCAAACCGTTTGACACAATGGCCAGACGATCGCCCTTGAGGGGTTTCATGCGCGACAGAGTTTCCAGCGCATCGAGCAGCTCGTCGGAGTCATCTACCCGCACAACCCCTGCCCGGGCAAAAGCGGCATCAAATACCACGTCACGGTTAGCAATCCCTGGCGTGGGCGCCATGCCGGATATATCCGATTCTGGAGTGCGGCCGCTTTTTATCGCCAGTACCAGGCGATTACGTGACGCATCACGCACGGCGGTCATAAAGTGCTGAGCGTCACTGATTCGCTCGAGGTGCAGCATAATGGCCTGGGCGGGAGAGAATTGATTAACGTAGTCGATCAGGTCAGGCAACAGTACATCGACGCTGTCACCGACAGTAATTAGGTGTGAAAAACCCACATCTCGCCCGGCGGCCCAATCGATCATGGCGTTGGCCAGCATTCCCGACTGGCCCAGATAAGCGACGCGGCCCGCTTTTACCGGTTGACTGGCGTAAGAGGCGTTTAATTTCTTACCCGGTACAATCAACCCCATGCATTCGGGGCCGAGTACTCGAATACCCGAGACACGTGCCGCACTTAACATCCGATCGCGAATGGAGCCCTTATTACCCTTATCCCGATCCAGGTAAGCGCCGCCGGAAAGCACCAGGGCCGCTTTGACACCGTACTGCCCAAGCTTTTTAATCAGGCTAGGCACGCCTTCAATCGGCGAGCAGACCACGGCTAAGTCGGGCACTTCCGGTAGCTCGCTTACGCGACTAAAGCACGGTACGCCGAAAACCTGGGAGTAGCCTTTAAGATTGACCGCCCAGAGCGGCCCTTTAAACCCGCCCTCCTGAATGTTTCTCAGCACTAAACCGCCCAATGACGCGGGCTTTTCGGAGGCGCCAAACACCGCTAGTGTGCGAGGTTCGAAAAAATGGTGTAAAAAGCGCGTGCTCAAAATGCGTCTCCCCTGACATGAATAGCGGCTGTACGACTTATTGACACTGTCGCCCAGGCCCTGAAGGCGATTAAGGTGGCATCAATAATAATGGAGCGTTGGAATGATTACCGCCTACCTTACCCACCCAGACTGCTCATTGCACCATATGGGGCCCGAGCATCCTGAAAGCCCCCAGCGTCTGGAGGCCATTCGCGCTCGCCTATCGCTTGCAGGGTTATTACAGCAAACCATGCAGGCCGATGCCAAGGAAGCCTGCGAGGAGGCTCTTTCCAGAGTACACCCCTTGCGTCATTTGCGCTCCCTGGATAAGTGTTTGCCCACCGAGGGCATCGTTACGCTAGATAGCGATACCATGATGAACCCTGACAGCCTGCAAGCAGCCCGGGTTGCCGCGGGAGCGGTTATCCGTGGGGTAGACCAGGTGTTTAAGCGTCAGGCGGATAACGTCTTTTGTGCGGTTAGGCCACCCGGCCACCACGCGGAAGCCAGCGATGCGATGGGATTCTGTTTTTACAATAATATCGCCGTGGGGGCGGCCCATGCGCGAGCCAAATACGGTGCCAAACGTATCGCTATTTTGGATTTCGACGTGCATCAGTGCAATGGCACCATCGATATCTTTAAAAACGATCCCGAGGTGCTTATTTGCACCAGCTTCCAGTATCCGTTCTACCCGTGGCGTTATCTGCGCAGCGAGTGGCAAAACGTTGTGAATACCCCGCTGGAAGTGGGCACCGATGGCCCAGAGTTCCGGCGCATCATCGAAAACCACTGGCTACCTGCCCTGCACGCCTTTAAACCTGACTTGGTGATGCTCTCCGCGGGTTTCGACGCTCACCGTGACGACCCTATGGGTGATATCTGTTTAGAGGATGAAGACTTCTACTGGATTACCCATCTAGCCATGGAGATCGCCACCCTGTATGCCGATAACCGCATTGTATCGGTGCTTGAAGGGGGCTATAACCCGAAGTCGCTAGCGAGTGGCGTTGAGGCGCATCTAAAAGCGCTTTTGGGGCTACCGTTTGCTGAAGTGCCCTAGTAAATAGGCATCAGCGCACTTGCCTCTGTCGGCCGTTCTTAGCCGCTTCTTTGCTGTGATATCATGTCCGTTTACGCGCGCCTATAGACACGCACCGTTAGACAACGCAGCCAATGTGACGACCTATGACCGCTACGACTGAAGAGCATGCCGCGCTGCGTATTGCATCGGGAAGCAAACCCTTTGTTGAGCCGCTGCGTTTAGGCGAGCGGCTCAAACAGATTCGTCTCGCTAATCAGTGGACTTTGGAAGAGGTTAGCCAACGCACGGGCCTTGCCCGTTCAACGCTCTCTAAAATTGAGAACGATCAAGTCTCACCCACCTTTAGCGTAGTCCAAAAACTCACTACTGGGCTCAACATCGACCTGCCGCAATTACTTACGCCCCCAAAACGGGAGCGTTACACCATGGGGCGGCGCGATTTGACCCGTAAAGGCAAAGGACAACTGCACCCCACTCCTACCTACGAGCACGAGTTATTGGGCCATCAACTCGCCCAAAAACGCATGATTCCCTTCAAGACCATCGTAAGGGCACGCAGTTTTGACGAATATCACCAATGGGTACGCCATGATGGTGAAGAGTTTTTGATGGTGCTGCATGGCGACATTATGCTCTACACCGAATTTTACGCCCCGTTAGTGCTAGCTGAGGGCGACAGCATCTATTTTGATAGTGATATGGGGCACGCCTTGGTATCCACCAGCCCAGGGGATGCCGTTGTTTTGTCGGTCTGTACACGCGGTGATGTGGCCTAAGGCTGTTTGCAAACCGGCGAGCTATTCACAGGGGTTATAGGCAGTTGGTGGGCTTCGGTAAACCGGCCAGGCGTGCGATCCGCTTTGCCGGACTGCCGGGGAAGAGCTGCATCAGGTAAATAGAACGCCCTTTTTCATCACCCAGTGCGTTTTTAGTTGCTTTCACCAGCGGCCGCATCGCCGGTGCCATTTCGTAACGCTGATAAAACGCCCTCACTACGTCGATGACTTCCCAGTGCTCAGCGGTAAGCGTTAAGCCCTCTTCTTCCGCCATTAAACAAGCAACGGATTCGTCCCACTGTGACTGATTAACAAGATATCCTTCTGGGTCTAGCGGATATCTGTTTTGCGAATCAAGATAACGGTATATTTTTGTCTCTGACATGCCTAGTACCAAGTAACTGCCTTTTCATACTGCTCAGTCAGCGCTACAAAGCCATCCACCTCTAGCGTGGGCAGCTCATTATCCGCGGCTATGTTTGTAAGCCCGCGGCTTACAAGGTCTTCCGATAGAAGGAATATGCGCGACTGACACTGCTGCCATGCCTCCCAGGTGGGATCTAGCGCAGCTGTAACGGCTTCTTCGATCAGCAGCACGGCATCCTGCCCCCCTATCGCTTGCTGCATTTGAGTGGATGCACTGCTGTCAGGCGCTTTGGTGAGGATGTGTAGAATCATAATGACGCTCACTTGGCCCTAGAAATTAAGTATCTTGGAATGTTGCTGCAAAATCCCAGGAACTTCCTGCTCGGTTATCATAGTAACGCCCCCTACCAGAGAGTCGGCGGATAGATGCATCCCTTGCAGCGCCCCTTCGGTCACCCAAAGCTTGTCAATATCGTACATTTCCAACATATCAATGGTGGGCAGCGTGGCTTTTTGGCCCGGTGCGCCACTGCCCTGCTCTTTCAGCAGTGCCATTATACCCTGTCCCATAAACAGCAGATGCACGGGCTGGCCAAAGGCAGCCGCGACCAATGCGGCATCTAATCCTTCACGTAGCCAGTTTGAGCTATGTGGCGCGTGGCGAACTATCACTAATAGCGCATCAGGTGTTGCCATTAGCACTCCTTTAAGCAAACGAGATCAGACGATCAGTGCGTTGCTGCAGCTCAAGCAGTTGCCCAAGCCCGGTCAACTCGAAAGGCGGGGCTACATTAAAGGCCTGCTTGCCGTGTCGCTGCGCTTCTGATTCGCTCATCAACCCACGCCGCAACGCTGCGGCAATACAGACATCCAATTGAACCCCGTGCTGCTGGCTCAGTTCAGCCCAGGCCTCACTAAGATTGAGCTCATCCTGGGGGGGGGCCATCAACGAAGAGGCATTATGAACGCCGTCGTGATAGAAAAAAACACCCGTAATTTGATGTCCACGCGCTAGAACGGCATGAGCAAAACGCAATGCAGAGTGAGGAGCTGGGCTGCTATACGGCGCCCCCATCACCAATAAGCCGTACTGCATGATCTTAATACCTGATAACGGTTACCCTAAAAAAAGACAGGCCCTATCAAATAGGGCCTGTCATATCGTCTATCGCTTACTCGGATCAATCGTTACTCATAATACCCAAAATCGACAACAGGCTAACGAACAGGTTGTAGATGGATACGTAGAGCGTCACCGTGGCGAGAATGTAGTTCGTTTCGCCAGCGCGGTGAATGATCTCACTGGTTTGATACAGAATGGCTGCTGAAGCAAACAGCACAAAGCCTGCTGATACCATCAATGAAAGCGCCGGAATTTGGAAGAAGAACCCAGCCACCATGGCCAGAATCAACACAATGGCGCCCGCCATCAAGAAGTTGCTCAAAAAGCTAAAGTCTTTCTTGGTGGTTAACGCTACCGCTGAAAGACCTACAAACGTCAGACCGGTCATGGCCAACGCGTTCATAATCAACGCACCGCCATTAGGCAGGGTCAGGTAGGCAGAGAGAATCGGCCCAAGCGTAAAGCCCATAAAGCCGGTGAAGGCGAACGTTGCCAATAAGCCAGCCGCGGAGTTGGCGGTTTTATGTACCAGGAACATTAAGCCGTAGGCACCAATCAAGAACACGAAGATGTTCATTTGTTGGATACCGAGGGCCACAGCAGCACCCGCAGTGACTGCTGAGAACAGCAGCGTCATTGCCAGTAGCGCGTAGGTGTTACGCAACACCTTGTTAGTGCTAACACTGTTGGCAACGCCACTCGACTGAGGACGTGCCGTACGTAAATCGTTGTAAGCCATGTGTTCATGCTCCCTAAATGGTATTTCCAACAACTGACAAGCATGCCGTTACCGAGTTCCAGACGCAAGCCTTTGTCTATTTCACACAGACCTCTTCGTAAATGGTTATTCAACGTTGAACCAGCTCAGCGAGCATTGTCTATGCTTGTTGGACACCAAAAACATGAAAAAAATTCTACTCCCTGCCAGCGCATTAGCACTTTTTACGCTGGCACTGCCTGCAATGGCGTTCTCCCCTGCTGGAGAAAATATTGCCTATAGCGTGAATGACGAGGATTTTCAGGGCTATTTTATTTCTGCGGGTGACAATACAAAAGGCAGCGTACTAATCGTTCATGACTGGGACGGGCTGGATGATTATGAGCGCCAGCGTGCTGATATGTTGGCCGATGAAGGCTACGACGTATTTGCCGTGGATCTATATGGTGAAGGCAACCGCCCCCAAGCAGTCGAAGATAAGCGCGCCGCAACCAATCGACTCTACCAAGACAGAGAACGCATGCGGGCCCTGACCTTGGGTGGTTTAGCCCAGGCAAGAGAGCAAGGTGCTGCCGGGCAAACGGTCATCATGGGTTACTGCTTTGGTGGCGCCGTAGCGCTAGAGATCGCCCGCTCCGGTGAAGCCGACAATATAGCAGCGTACACCAGCTTTCACGGTGGTCTAACAACCCCCGATGGCCAGTCTTACTCAAGTGAAACCGCACCTATCTTTATCGCCCACGGCGGTGCCGACACTGCGGTTAGCTTAGAGGACGTTGCCACCCTGGCTGAGGAGTTAGAAACCGCAGGTGTGACCTATGAAGTCGGTATCTATTCCGGCGCTCCCCACGCTTTCAGCGTGTTTGGCAGCGATGCGTATCACGAACGCGCCGACCAACGCTCTTGGGCAGCCTTTAATACTTGGCTGGATGAAATGCTTTAAAACAAATACCCCTAGCTTTGCCAGGCGCTGCTAGGGGTATTGAAAATTCAATTTAGCTAATGCGTACTTAAAACCTGTATTTAGTTGGCGACTAATCAGCTTTGCGCTTCTTCTTCGTCTTCTTTTTCATCTTTATGCGGCGTAACGGTGGTCAGCGCCGTTTGACGTGCATCTTGAGGAGAATTGTAGAGACGAGCGTCAACCAAATGCAGAACCGCCAATTGCGCAAACAACACCGCAAAACAGACGATCAAACCTTTCAACATGGCGGCATATCCAGAGAGGGAGGGGCTAACATCCGCATATTAGCCGATCGCTAGCCAAACACAATGTATTTTATGCGCTTGAAAATACCTTGTTCTAAAGCGTTGAATAGCACGCAGAGCAGCAGCTCAGACCATGCCGCGGCTAATCCTTAACGGATACCTTGCGCAAGTCCTCAATCGTTACCCCCTCGGGTAAATCTGATTCCTCCGCGGGCAACCATACGGGAGAAAGATCGCTATCTTCTTGGCCATCGTCATACTGATGGCCTGGAATGCGGTAAACGATCTGACTGTGGTGGTGATCCCATGCGAATACACGATCCATATGCTTATCCTAGAAAAAAGAAAGTCGTAACTATGACATGCGCGTATAGCATGATGTTCCGTCACATGTCTTATACCTATTAAGTTAAATGCCGAAAGGACTATTGCTGACAAGGGGTTGCCAATCAAAACCCTCGTTGCCCTTTTCCTGCTCACCTTTATACTTGCCGGGTGTAGCTCAGGCCCCACCTCAACAAGAATCGCTGACTGCCGCTAACTAGCTGAGTAGGCTAGCGACACCATGTGTCGATGGCGACTGCATACGCGGCACCCAGGTGAACAAAGCGGGAGGGGTAGTTTTAATACTTTTTTGTTGATTTTGCTGGAAAAATGACAGGTGATGGCTTGAAAGAACCTCATGGCGGTAAAGACCCACAGGAGGCCCTGCGCGCCAGGCTCAAGAAAAGCTTATTAGAACGTAGGGCTTCAGCCCACCGCCGTAAAATCGGCGCTCGAGCAACGCGTCAGCAGTTCTTAGAAGCTACTCGGAACGTGGGGGTTATTGTTGTTGCTACCTGCTTCACTGCTGGCTGGGTAGTCACCAACCCCAGCCTAAATACCGATAACGTTTGGCTTGGCGTGGGGCTAGGTATAATATTGATTTTTGTAGGGTCGTTCGGCTATGGTTATATAGAGCGCGATAAAACCTCAGATGAGGATGATAGGCTATGAATGAACTTATTCTTGCTGGAATGTTGATGAGCCTAGCGGTTGTGTCCGGGGGTATGGTGTGGAGTCAACACCGCGAGCATCATGGTAAAAAATCGCTAACCGATAGCGTGTTTTCCTGGCTCTCCAAACGCTTTGCTTGATGAATTCAGTTCATAAATATGAAAGGGTCGCGAATAGCGGCCCTTTTGTTTGTTCAGAGTACGTTGTCAGGCATGCCTTGTCCCCAGCTCATTCTTCATTTTAGCAAGGGTTATCCGGAGCGAAGGAAACCCACTCACCATTTAGTATGAACACCAAATCATCAACTTCCATGCCAAGTAAATTAGGCTGGTACACCACCACCGTAAGAGACCGCTATGCCTGTTATTCAGCGACTGCTCCGCGTCCTTAAAGCGTCGACGCTACAAATTTCGTGGACATTCCTTCTACTTATTGTGCTCGCACATATGGGCACCGCCTGGGTACTTTTTTCTCTGGTCGGCGAAGCGATGGCCGACTCCCTTACCGATTGGGTTTATTTTTACGTGGTCGTCTCCAGCACCGTAGGTTTCGGTGATTTCAGCCCGACAACCATAGCTGGCGAGTGGATCGCCTCGCTCTACCTCATTCCAGGCGGCATTTCTCTATTTGCCGCTTTAATCGGTAAAGCCACTGTCACCCTTTCAAATTTTTGGAGACTACAGATGCAAGGAAAAGGCGATTTTAGCCACCTATCCGGCCACACCCTCGTCATTGGCTGGCACGGCGAAACCACAGAACGCATTTTGGACATTCTCAAAGCTGATAAAGGCCTACCTGATGAAGTCGTGCTCTGCGTAACCAAAGAGATGAGTAACCCACGCCCGGCGGATTTGAAATTTATCAAAGGGGAGAGTTTCTCCAATGCCGAGCTTCTCAAGCGAGCCGGGGTTGAGAGCGCCAGCCGCATCATCATCTACGACACGAGTGATGACCGAGTTGCTACCGTCGCGCTGAGTGCCTACAGCCTTAAAGCAAAAAACGCCCATATCGTCGCCCACTGCGCCAATCCCGACACCGCAGCAATGTTGCGGCGCACCTTGCCAGGCATCGAATGTACCCAAGCCTTAGCGTTGGAAATGCTGGTAAGGTCAGCCTCTGATGCAGGAATTTCACGGGTCGTCAACGAACTACTCGCGGTTGATCGTGGCGCTACCCAATACCAAACCAGGTTAAACCAGCCGCCTGCCGGAGCCACCTTCGGCGACTTATTTATGCAAGCGAAAAAGGTATGCAATGCCACCGTGCTTGGTCTTGCCAACAGCAGCGATGACAGCGAAGGCAGCATGTTGAATCCAGACACCCAGCGTCCACTGCAGGATGGTGACATTATTTACTACATGGCCAATACACGCCTTTCACAGCAACAGTTGAGTGAGCTACTCACCGCAGAAAGTTAAAAAAGTGAGGTGAGCCGTTTTTCATGAATTAAACGGGCCTGCCCTCTTGGAGGGCAGGCCTTTGCTTGCTCACTGCCCCAGCCAACCCGTCCTACGCACCAGAGTCTTCTCAACTTCCAGCACTATCATCATGGCGATACCGATAGCGATGATTAACACCCCGTCCGCAATACCTAGCGGCCGAGTATCGAACAGGCGATGCATAACCGGCAGAAACGTGAATGCTAGCTGAGCAAAGACGACCATAGAGACCGCTATTAACACGGCGGGGGTTCCAAGCACTCCTCGCCAGTTAAAGGAGGTCATGTGCAGATAGCGCACGTTGAAAAGATAGAACACTTGCAGCACCACGATGGTATTAACTACCAAGGTGCGACTCATGGCTAGCTCATCCCCTCGGCCAAGCGAATAGAAGAAAATACCCAGTACTGCTATCAGGAACAAGAACGACACCAACCCGATGCGCCAGACCAGAAAGGGCGTCAGCAAGCCCTGCCCTGCAGGCCGCGGCCGACGCTGCATAACATTCGGTTCGGCTCCCTCAAACGCCAGCGACAACCCTAGTGTGACGCCAGTGATAAGGTTGATCCACAGGATCTGAACGGCTGACATCGGCATAGCGAAATTAAACAGAATCGCGGCAATGACCGCTAATACTTGGCCCCCATTGGTCGGCAACGTCCAAGCCGTCACTTTACGAATATTGTCGTAGACCACTCGGCCTTCATTCACGGCGGCCACAATGGAGGCAAAGTTATCGTCGAGCAGAACCATCTGCGACGCCTCTTTTGCCGCATCGGTGCCTTTATGCCCCATACCAACACCGACGTTCGCCTGCTTTAACGAAGGTGCATCATTAACGCCATCGCCGGTCATCGCCACTATGGCGCCGGTCGATTGCAGCGCTCGAACAATTCGCAGTTTGTGTTCAGGGTTGGTTCGGGCAAAAACACTGGTCTCGGTAACGATGTCAGGCAGATCGCTATCGGCAATGTCATCGAGTTCACGCCCCGTTAGTACGTGCGGGTCGTCATCGAGCCCCAACTGACGAGCAATAGCCGCTGCCGTCGCGGCGTGATCGCCGGTAATCATTTTCACCATAATGCCGGCGGAGTGGCACTCTTTAATGGCGGCCATTGCCTCCTCCCGCGGCGGGTCGATAAAACCTATTAAGCCAACAAAAACCAACTTGTCATCAAGGTCAGCAAACGTTAGCTTGTGGGTACCGGACGGCAGCCGCTTAGTCGCTAAGCCGAGCACCCGTTCCCCCTGAGCAGCCGCCTCTGAGATGCGGGCCGTCCAGGCATCCCGTTCCAGCGACCTACTTCCCTCTCCATCCGCCTGAAGGGAGCATAGTTGCAACAGTTCGTCTGGGGCACCTTTGACGAAAATACGCGCCCCCTCCGATGCATGGCCGTTGAGCGTGGCCATAAAGCGATGTTTGGCATCGAAAGGAATCTCATCAAGGCGGTGCCACTCATGCCGAGTAGACTCGGGTTCCAGGCCAGCCTTAATAGCCAACGCCACCAGCGCCCCTTCCATGGGGTCGCCAATCACATGCCACTCTCCGTCGGTATTGCTCAACTGGGCATCGTTACACAGCAGTCCGGCCAGGATCAGGCTGTCGATATCCGTTGGCCGTGTATCCTCCACGTTAGCCGCTGTCTCCGCTGTCAGTCGCCCTTCCGGTACATAGCCAGACCCGGATACCATCATTCGGCCGCTGGAGGCTTCCAGCCGACGCACGGTCATCTCGTTGCGCGTTAGTGTGCCGGTCTTGTCGGAGCAGATAACCGATGTAGCCCCCAGCGTCTCCACCGCAGGAAGCTGCCGAATAGCGGCGTTGCGCCGTGCCATACGCTGCACGCCGATAGCGAGCGTGATGGTAATAACGGCGGGCAGGCCTTCGGGGATCGCCGCAACGGCCAAGGCCACAACGGCAATGAGCGCCTCCGACCAGACATGGCCGCGTACCAGCACCGCAAAGGCAAACAGAACAACCGTCACGGCCAACGTGACCCAGGTAAACTGCGTTCCGAAGCGATTGATCTGCTGTAGTAGTGGCGTGGTCAGTGGTTGAACATCACGCAGCATGGTACTGATTCGTCCGATTTCAGTATCGCTACCGGTGGCCACCACCACCCCTGTCGCCTGCCCAGTGGCCACCAGCGTGCCGGAATACGCCATGGAGTGACAATCGCCCAGCGCAGCCTCTTTTGGGGCCGGTGAAACCCGCTTTTCTGCAGCCACCGACTCGCCGGTCAGGATAGCCTCCTCAATTCGCAGTGAGCTGGCACGGATAAGACGCAAATCTGCAGGCACTCGATCTCCTGCCTCCAAGGATACGATGTCGCCCAGAACGATCTCATCGACGGGCACTTCGACGTGCTTCCCTTCTCTGACTAGATGAGCGTGCGGAGCGATAAGGTTACGGATTGCATTCAGCGCTTTTTCCGCCTTGCCTTCCTGTACAAAACCGACCACTGCATTAACCAAGACCACCGCAACAATGACCGACGCATCGACAAAATGCCCTAGCAACGAGGCTGCGATGGCCGCCGCCAAAAGGAAATAGATCAGTGCATTATGAAAATGAGCGAGAAAGCGAAGCAGCGGGTGTCGGCCAGCTACTGCCGGTAACTGGTTACGCCCATACTGCTCCAAGCGCTTGGCAGCTTCATCTACTGTCAGCCCCGATAGCGAAGTCTCCAAGTCCGCAAGGACATCATCGGCATGCCTTGCGTGAACCTGCAAAGACGGGCTTTCTGATGATAAATCGGTATCGGCAGTAGGTGTGTCCATACTGTCTCCCTAGCAAGCGAAAATAGAGGTAATGAGGTACTGTCGTTGCAGACACTGGCGTTACAGCTTGAGCACCAGCGTTACGGTATCGGTCTCATCTTTGACTGATTGAGTAACGAAGCCAAACTCGTCCGCCATTTGCCGCATAGCATGATTCTCTCGCAGAATATCGGCGTAGAGCTGCTGGATGCCACTATCACGAGCATAGTTGAGCAGTTCCTGCATAAGACGATAGCCAAGTCCCGTTCCCTTCATATCGCGACGCACCATAATCGCAAACTCAGCTTTTTCCTTGTCAGGGTCAGCAGACAGGCGAACAACTCCGACGATTTCGTGCTTACCTGGTGCCATAGCGACGAAGGCCATTTCTCGGTCGTAGTCGATCTGGGTGAGGCGAGCCGCGAAAGCATCATCAGCCCCCTGGATGGCCGCAAAGAAGCGTGGCCTCATGTCATCGGACGAAGAGTGACGGAACATTTCGACCAGCCCGTTATCATCTTCCGGGCGTATGGGGCGTAAGTCATAACGCTGGCCAGTTCGGGTTTCGATAACTTTTTCGAGCTGCTGCGGGTAGGGGCGAATAGCAAGCGGTCGACGTTGGCCGTGGACGGCCCTGACCACAATACGCGCATCCAGGGCGATCACCCCGGAAGAATCGGCCAATAAAGGATTAATATCGAGCTCGGCGACGCGATCCAGATCGCAGACCATTTGCGACAGTTTGATCAGGGTGAGCGTAATGGCTTCCACATCGGCGGCAGGCCGATCTCGATAGCCTTGCAGCAAGCGAGAGATACGCGTCGTTTGGATCATCTCCTTCGCCAGGAGGGGGTTGAGCGGCGGGAGGCCAATGACGCGGTCACCGATGACTTCAGCCGCCGTGCCGCCCTGGCCAAACAGAATGATCGGCCCAAAAACGCTGTCTTCAGCAACGCCCATAATCAGCTCATGCGCACCAGGGCGGCGAATCATCGGCTGCACGTTGAAGCCATCCATCCGTGCCTCCGGCGCAACACGTTGAACGCTAGCGAGCATATCTGTCGCCGCCTGAGCCACCGCCACGGGTGAGGCAAGGTTCAACTGCACTCCCCCCACATCCGACTTGTGCGAGATATCCCGCGACAATATCTTCAGCACCACCGGGAAACCCAACTTTTTGGCCGCCTCGCAGGCTTCCTCCGGCGTCTTCACTGCGATGGCCGATACGGTTGGAATGCCATAAGCCGACAGTACTGCCGCTGCCTCCGGCTCGGTCAGTACGCTACGACCATCCTTGAGTACACTGTCGATGATGGCTTCCGCGTTGACCTTGTCGATGATGATATCTTCAGCAACGGCTGGCGGCGTCTCCATCAACGCTTGCTGATTACGCCAGTAGTTCGACAAGTGCGAAAAGGCCCTAATGGCCTGCTCTGGCGTTTGATACGTAGGGATGCGTTTCGCGGAAAACAGCTGGCGGGCCTCGGCAGGCGCCCCTTCACCCAGCCAGCAGGTCAACACCGCAGGACGCCGTTCGCCCAAGGTCGCAACCACGGACTGGGCAGCGTCAAGGCTATCGGCTACCGCCGCAGGGCAGTTCATGACCAAAACCGCATCCGCTCCAGGCTCATCGAGTAACGCTTCGAGTGCGCCTGCATAGCGTTGACCAGGCGCGTCGCCGAGGATGTCAACCGGATTGGCATGGGACCATGCTTTGGGTAGCAAGGCATCCAAGCGCGCCAGCGTCGACTCGGAAAGTTCGGCCAGGTGACCTTGTCGATCAGCTAGCTCATCAACCGCCAGTACACCGGCTCCCCCACCGTTGGTAAGGATGGCCAGCCGGTCGCCTTTTACGCGGATGCCGGTCGCCAGCGTGCCTGCGGCTTGGAACAATTCATCGAGGGTATTGACCCGTAGCATTCCCGCACGCCGGAACGCCGCGTCGTAGACAGCATCAGAGCCGGCTAGCGCCCCGGTATGTGACAGCGCGGCTTTGGCGCCCGCATCACTGCGACCTGCCTTGACGACCACCACAGGCTTGTTACGGGAGGCCATACGGGCCGCCGACAGAAACTTGCGTGCCTCGGTCACGGCCTCCATATAGATAAGGATGGAGCGGGTATTAGGATCAAGAGCCAGATAGTCGAGCATATCCCCGAAATCAATATCGCTCATTGAGCCAAGAGAGATCACATGCGAAAAGCCGATGCCACGCGCAGATGCCCAGTCAAGAATCGAGGTCGCTACCGCACCGGACTGGGTCACGAAGGCAACGTCTCCCTTTTGCGGCATGATATGAGCAAAGCTAGCGTTGATCCCCCTGTGCGGCAGCAGAATACCCAGGCAATTAGGCCCGACAATACGCATCAAGTAAGGCTTAGCGGCCTCCAGCATTGCCTGTTTGAGCGCTTTTCCATCGGCACTCTCTCCCTCACCGAAGCCCGCGGTGATCACCACGGCCGCTCGACACCCCCGTTCCCCAAGTTCACGAATAAGACCCGGCACGCTGTCAGGTGGCGTGGCGATAATGGCCAGATCTGGAGCCAACGGTAATTCACTGATGGAGTGGTAGTTGAGCGCTGAGCGGATGGCCCGCTCGTTTGGATTCACAGTCAGGATAGGCCCTGAAAAACCGGCCTCAAAAAGGTTTCGCGCCAGCACGGCACCCACTGAACCAGCGCGGTTGCTTGCACCGATCAGCGCTATCGTGTCAGGCGAAAACAGCGCGTTTAGATTGCGTATCGACATGGTAGCGGTACCTAGTGATGAAGTTTACTAGAGCTGCCCATGTATAACTTAGCATTCGTGACAGCTGCTTCACGCGCATGGATTGTTATAGCGTGAGTTCATCTATAGAAAAGCTTAGTCATATAAATAACATGGTTTAATTTGTTAAGTTATTGATGTGGCGCAACTATTCCTGGCCCCACTTGTTGTCATGCTAAAAAACACACGCCAACTTCTTATCCTATTGATATTTCATGCTAAATCAGTAAATAAGATTTCGAAAACAATGTTCACCTTACCGTAACGTAAAATGAGCACTCATTTCAGGTGGGTAGAAATTACTATCACAGCACACATGTCATTTTATTAACCATCTAATTATTAACGACTTTACACATTAAAATGTTGATGTCGGTCAAAACATGAGCTATTAAATTCTTCAGCAAAGGCGATGAGTACTATACTTTTTCTACTTCACTTGAGGAGCTATGACAATGACAACATCAGCGTTTCCAAAAGCTTCCACTAATGCCGCCAATAATAGCGTAGAGAGTAGCAGTGTAGACAATAACAACGTAATTAATAACAAATACTTGCTAGCTTTTTGGTATCAGCCTTGGGCTGAAACGTCAAATTCGGCGGCCAAGCTACAATGCATTTGGCTAGAAACACTTAACGACGCATTTCGCCACGAGATCGATTTCCTGGCGACTATGGCGCCAGTCTATAACAAGCTCACACACTGCATGCTGGGCTTCAACGGGCCACTGACGCCCGAGTTGATAGCATCCTGTTACCGTCAGATCGCCGGAGACATGACTGAGGCCACTTTTAACCGCATGCGCAACGTATCCGAACTCAACGAAGACTTTAAAGAGCGGATTTGGTGTGAACTATAGTTTGGCGTGAATTATAGGTGTTACGCTCTAAAACAGTGGAAATCTTTCAGAGCGGTGGTAGCGGAGCATGTCCGACCACCGCTCTCAACTCACCTATTCATCTGGCGCTAACTCCTCCCGTGTGGGCGGGCGCCCCACCTGCACTTCGCTAAGGTATTCTTGAGACAGACCGCGGTATAGCGCGAACATCATTGCAAACACCAAAATGAACATCGGAAGGCCAACAACGGTAATCACCTCCTGCAAGGCGGTAAGCCCGGCATCACCAGCAAGCACAATGAGCATCGCTGCCAGCATACCCTCAGAGACGCCCCAGAAAACCCGTTGATGCCATGGGCCAGGGTCTGCGCTGCCGGTACACAGCATATCGACTACCAAGGACGCAGAGTCCGATGATGTGGCAAAAAAGATAGCGACAATCACAACGGCCAAGCCCTGGATTAATGTGGCAGCCGGGAAGTTCTCGAAGAAGGCGAACATGGCGAGGGGAATGCTTTCACCTACAGCGGCGGATAAAAGACCGGCCTGCTCCCCCAGCGCTTCTCGAGCATCGGGCCCAATCCCGTCAATCTCCATTGCCGACCAGCCAAAGATTGCAAACCAGACCAGCGTAAAAATGGAGGGGGCAAAAAGCACACCAAGGACGAACTCGCGGATGGTGCGCCCGCGCGAAATTCGCGCTACAAAGATCCCGATAAAGGGCGACCACGTGACTGTCCAGGCCCAATAAAATACCGTCCAGCTACCCTGCCAGCCCCATGTACCGCCATCTCTGGAATAGCTTGCCAGCGTGTCATTCCAGAAAGCCATGGGCAGCAGATTCGTTATGTAGAGGCCAAAGGTTTCGACCACCGCGCGTAAAAGGAAAACGGTCGATCCGGTAAAGAGTACAAATAGCAACAGGCCGACGGCCATGGCGATATTGATATTGGAAAGCCGTTTAACGCCGGAATCCAGCCCCGCCACGATCGACCCTACGGCGACAGCCGTCAGTATGGCAATGATGAACACCTTGGTGATGACCGAATCCGGAACACCAAACAGTTCCGTAAGACCCGCGTTGATCTGCTGAGTGCCCAAGCCGATAGAGACGGCTACACCAAACAGGGTGCCAAGTATCGCGAAGACATCAAGCGATTTACCGAGGGGGCCATAAATGCGGTCGCCTAACAGCGGATAGAATACTGAACTAAAGCGCATCGGCAGATTGTAGCGGTAGATAAAGTACGCAAAAGCCAGCCCGGGCATAGCGAAAATCGCCCAGGTGTGTAGACCCAGATGATAGATTGAAAAACTCATAGCATCGTCGGCGGCTTCCACAGAGAAAGGGACGACATCAGGCCTGGGTGGATTAGAAAAGTGGGAAATAGGCTCAGCAACGCCCCAGAACATCAATACCGTGCCGATGCCGCCTGCGAACAGCATGGTGAACCAGGAGATATTATCGTAGGCAGGCTTTGCATTATTGCCGCCCAAGCGAATCGCCCCGTAACGGCTAATTGCCAGCCAGAGCAGAAATGCTACCCAACTTGTTACCCCTAAAATAAAGAACCAGCCAAGGTTGGTAACGATCCATTCCCTACCGGCACCAAAAGCTGCCCCTATGGGTTCTGGCGCAATCAGCAGCACCACAAGAAAAAGGATCATAATCCCTGCGGACGTGAAAAAAATAATCGGATCCGTCTTGAGGCCCAATTTTCTCGCTAGTGCATCCATTATTATTCCTCCCGTGTCGTTCCAACAACATAGGAGTCATTGATCGATAACGCCAAGGCGCTATCGAACCTTGAAGTTTTCCCAGGAGAAAGCCGCACAGGCAAAAACAAAGGGCGCCTGTACCAGCTTCAGGTTTTGGAGTACTCCTGATACTGATACAAGTGCCCAAAGAACCGCTTACTGCATTAACAAACGCTAGACGTAGAAATCCAGATCCTCTTGAGCTTTGAGCAGATCGCGCATCTTGATGGGATCGTCACCAAAGAAGAAAACTAGCCCCCAATGAGTCCCGAAGGCTGATCGGTCGGGCACGGTCTCTTCTGCCGGTGCGACCAGTTCGTGTGACTCGAAATACGGGTGATTAATCGTCTCTTCGGGCATTTCCAGCTTGCTGACAACACGACGGCGTGGATAGACACCGAAACAGCCTGCATAGCCTTTCGCATCGACCACTTCACGGGGGAAGAATGCCGCCACTTCCTCTTTCGTGCTTTTCGGGTCGAATACCAACATTGACGCTTGATAGGCGTTGAAACCGTAGGCTTTTTCGATCAGTTCGAATGCTTTAAAGCCGGGTGGGCGATAAGCAACTTCGCCAAAGTACATCTCGCCGTCCGCCGTGACGAAGTACTCGGGGTGAATCAGGCCGAACTGGATATCGAAGGTTTTGATCAACAGCTCAATCTGCTTGGTGATCGCATTGCGCCAGCTCTCAAGCTCCTGAGTAGCAGGCACGAATACCGAATAGCCCAATGTCACGTATTCCGAAATATTCAGAAACTGAATTTTGCCATCATGTATCCAGGCTTCAACGGCAAACTCCCAACCGCTCAAGTGACTTTCCATCAGCAGCGGATATTCTTCATCCGGGATGTTGTCAATTTCTTCTATCGTGCGGATCATGCGGTGGCCGAGACAACCGGCTTTATCGAAGGCCTTGACGTGAATCGGGTCATCTGGATCGCCGTCAAGTTTCAGCAGCGTCTGGTTGACGCGCTTCATAAAGCGAACAATGTCTTCTTTCTCGTGCGCCTCTTCAAAAATCCCGACACGAATGCCACCAAGCTGAGCACGGCGTTTCATGAGCGCCTTGTCACGGAACAGAATGGACTGACCGTACATGCGCGGGCTGTCGAGAAGAACGGAGTTGATGGCACCAGACCACTCAACGGTTTCTTCGAACAGGGGGATAGCGACGTCTACACCTTCTTCCTTGAGCTTTACGGCTATCTCCATGGAGCGATCATTCAAGCGAATAAAGTCCCATGGGATAAAAGGTATATTGTTCGCGGTACAGAAATCGGCGGCCCACTCTGGAGCGACGACGATATAGCGGCGGTCGAATTTCTGCGCAGCCTTGATCGCGTTGACACTCCAGCCAAGTAGAGCGATATAACCTTTGTTCGGATCTTTAGGGGTCTCGGTGCCTTTAACCGAGTCCATTTCCGGATCACGCCAGGCCGCTACTGCTTCGGGCATTTGCTTTTCTGATGATATCGACATTCGATGTCCTCCTTGCTGGTTGACCCAAATTGACTGGGCTTAGATTGGAGCGCACCAAGTGAGCTGAGCCGCAGTCATTTGTGTTCAGGAGCGATTGAGCAAGCCAGCATTAGGAAAGTTTTTAGCGCACCCGTGTAACTAAGTTAGTCGATCCAGTTACATATGGCAATTAATCTGTAGAGTTTCTGTTGAATAACTGTAGAAGTTATCTCACTGATAGATGGGCATAATTTCTAAAGCGCTGTTGAACAACAGAACCACACACATCGAAGAAATTCAGAAGATCGAGCCTTTATTACCGCGTCTTCGACTAACCGCCATCATGCTCAGCGGCGTCTTCAGCCCCCTCCTCGACCATCTCTTCGGCCTCCTGCTCTTCTTCTGCGGAAGCCTCCGGCTTGCCATGATCTTTGCGGCCAACGGTTAGCGTGGTAGCGAGGCCGAAGTGGTCAGAACCTTGCACCTTCACTCTGTCGATATCAATAAGATGGAAACCGTCAGAAACGAACAGATGGTCTATCGGGTATCGCCACCATGGGTACTCCGCATGGTAGGTACTCAGCAATCGCCGGCCACGGCGAGGATCTTTGAGATCACTCAAGTCAGCGAAAAGCTTGGTGGTGTCAGACCACGCAACGTCGTTAAAATCACCGGTGACGATCCAGCGGTTGTCCGGGTCTTCTTCCACATGCCGAGCAATGAGCATCAGCTCTGCATCGCGTTCTCGACTGTCTCGTCGTTCATCCTCGTTGCTAACGGTTCGTTCCTGCAGCCCTGGCGGAACCGGATGGGCGCCAACGAAGCGCACTGGCCCGATGCCTGGTACGTCAATCGTTGCAAAAATGGAGGGTCTACGGTCTGAGACTAAATATTCTACTCCCTGCTCCAGCAGCGGAATCCGCGACCAAAGCACTATTCCAAGCCCCTCATCGCGAACCTCCCCTACTCGGTGGGCGTACTCCTCGTCAAGTGGCGCCAAGCCTTCGGCCCAGGCGTTATTGACTTCGATTAGCAGCAGTAAATCAGGCTCCTCCTGCTGAACCATTGCCACTACCTCAGCATACCGATCATTTTTGTAATCAACATTTGCCGTCAGCACTTTTAACGTTATCTGGCCTTCTTTTGGCTCTACCTCAGCGGTGGGCACCTCAGTCGACCAAACGGATGTAAACGGCAGGATGTGTGTTAAGTGCCATCCTGCTATCACAAGAATGACCACTCCCCATACGGCGTGCTCTTTTCGTGGGCGCTTAAGCCAAGCGTGAACGCCCAGAAGGAGCGCTGGCAAGACCAACGCGCTCGTTAGCTGCAGGCGTGGAAAATCCCACAGCCTGATCCACCACTGACCGCTGGGTATTAATGGCAGCAAGGCCACCACTACCATCAAGAGCACCAATAACCGGATAAACCAGAGAAGGAGTTTTAACAACATGAAACCTCTCAAATGCGGCAACGGTAACCAGGAGGATCCCGGTTATGCCGGCCTAGATTGCCGCAGATATTGTGACGATTTAAGCATACCCCTCTCTGGATAGCTGCATGCCCATTTATCTGAGAGACACCGTCATAGCACTGACCCACTAAATCGACGTAATCCAGCTCTCTCCCGCTGTAAATCAGTTCGCAACCACTAACACCCTATTGGCTTGATATGGATCAAGCTACGACCACTTGCGTCGTGCTCTTAGCCAAAATGACGGCTATGCTCGTTAAGCGAATAATAGGTTATTACGTTATTCCAAATGGTTAATACAAAGGCTTTATTACAATTGCACACCAAACTGAGTTCGAGGAGTCCGTTATGAACAGTAATGTCGGTGGTATCGATAAAATTTTACGCATCCTGGTGGGGATTGTACTGATTGTACTGGCCCTGACAGGCACTATCGGGCTTTGGGGGTGGATTGGCGTGCTGCCGCTTGCCACAGGGCTATTTAACTTCTGCCCAGCCTACAAGCTACTAGGTGTTAATACCTGCAAGGTTAAATAGTAGCTTTCAGCCAGCCAATGGCCTGTAGCTGCCCAACTGGTGCTTAGCGACCTATCTCAGTTATTCTACGCGCAGTGTTTGCGCTCCATGACTGAAGGATAGCCATATCTATGTTGGGATTCCTGCAGGGTTTTTCCTATGGCCTGTTTATGACCTGCCTGCCCTGGCTACTGGTCGGCCTGTTCAATCCTGGTTTGGCGGTTCCGCTGGCGACGCCCAGTCGACTCCAGGTGATTGCCCGCTATTGCCTGATAGTCCCTACCATCAGCATGTTACTGTGGCTGACCTCCCTATGGGGTGGTTTCAGCCCCAGCCTGTTTGGCTGGCTGACGGGCCTCGTCGCCATTCCAGTGGCACTCCCTGTCGAGCGAACGCTACGCGGCTGGCTGGCCCGCCGCCGCTTGCGTCGCCACGAGGTTCAAAGAGAGGCCGAAGCACAGCGGCGGCGTGCTGAAGAGGAGCGCAACGCCTATGAAGCAGGTGTCTCGGTGCTCGATCCCGCAAGCCCCCCCGTGGGAGCCAACGACCTAGTACTAGCCATGTGCCGGGCCAAGCAGAACCTGCTCGACGTGCACCGTCCCGATCTGGCTATCCTCACAGACCGCCTCTATAGCCGCTACCACCATGTGATGGACGTGCTGGGCGACCGATTCCACACTGGCGAACTGGCCTTCGAGCGCTCACAAGGCTTGGTCACTCAAGTTTGTTTTGGTGCGGTGGATACGTTGACGACCATGGCCTCCCAGGCAAGGGGTGTGGTTAGCGTGGACGGTAATTACGTCCGAGGTCGATTGGAACGGGAGGGCAAACGATTAAGCGATGAAGAGCGCACGGCCCTGGTGCGTCGCCTCGATCTGCTAGTGGAAACCGAACATCGACTGAACAAGCTCTCTGCCCGTATCGAATCCGCCTTGACCGTACTCGACGATACCGCCGTTTCCATGGCGCGCATCGAGACGGCTCGCCCCCAGGCGTCGGTTACCACCGAAAAAGCACTGGAGGATCTGCGCCTTTTCGTCGAAGGTGCTGATCGTTATGCCCGCAAAGATTAAGATGGCATTCAGTGGTATCGTGCAGTTTTTACTATGTTTTTATAAACGGTTTTTTATAAACGGTTTTATTTAACCGATTTATCTAATCGAGCTTTTTTTAATAGCTCAGGAGATGTCTATGGCTCAGCAATCCGATGACAAACGTCGCCTCTCCCTGCCCCCGGTGGACGAGATCGCTGACCAGTTGGGGGCGAGTCAATTGGGAGCGAGTAAGGCTGATTCAGTCGCCCCCGATGAGCGTGACATCGATCCTGAGCTTGAGGCGATGGCCGACCGCTTTGTCGAGGATATTCTCGCCGAGGGTGACGAGGAATCAGTGGTTCGCCAGCGCCGTGCCGTGGATGAGATGGGCCTTGAACTGCAGCAGCAGGCTGCCCATCGCAGTGCCATGCTGCAAACACCGCTGCGCAAGCTGGCCCACCAGGGCGACGAAGGCGGGCCGGTCGCCAAGGCACTGACCGATCTGCGCGGGCGTATGGAGGGGCTCGACCCTGCACGCCATCGCCTGGCACCAACTACATTGGATCGCGTTCTAGCGGTCATTCCTGGCCTGGATAGCCGCCTGCAGCGCTACTTTCGCAAGTTCGAGAATACCCAGCAGGCCTTGGATGCGATCATCGAGGATCTGGAAAGCGGACGGGACATGCTGCATCGTGACAACCTCACGCTGAACGATGACCAGCAGGCGTTAACTAAAATTCTTGGCGAGTTGAACCGCCAAATTGCGCTGGGGCGCATGATCGATCGCCGCCTGCAGGAAGAGATCGCCGCTCGCGATGGCGATGATCCGCGGCGCCAATTTCTTGAGGAAGAACTACTCTTTCCCCTCCGTCAGCGCATTGTCGACCTCCAGCAACAACTGGCGGTGAGTCAGCAGGGCGTGCTGGCACTAGAGGTGATTATCCGCAACAACCGTGAATTAATGCGCGGTGTGGACAGAGCCATTAACGTCACCGTCTCGGCGCTCACCGTCGCGGTGACGGTGGCCATGGCAATGGCTAATCAGCGCCTGGTGCTGGATCGCATCGAAGCCCTCAATACGACCACATCACAGATGATTGGTGGCACTGCCAAGGCGCTGCGGCAGCAAGGCGTGGACATCCAGAAGCGTGCCTCCTCCGCAATGCTCGACATGCAAGTGCTTGAGGAGGCTTTCAGCGAGGTGATGGGCGCCATCGACGATCTATCCAGCTATCGGCAAGAGGCCCTGCCCCGCCTGGATGAGCAAATCGACAGATTAGCGACTTTGGCTAAACAGGGAAATGCGTCCATCGAACGCCTTCAAGAAGGCAGCGAATCGCAACCAAAAGATGGTCGCGACCCCAGCTGATTGTTCAGGCTTTTCAAAGTGAAGCGCACTGTTAGTAGAATAAGCTAGTTGAATAAGCTGGCTGTTTAGGTTCGCTGAATCAACTACTTGAAACGAGAAGAGGCGTCCCGGAAGGCTTTGCGCATCAGCTCCCAAGAGTCTTCCATACCTTGGCGGACAGTCTCCCAGGCAGCTTCGCTGGCATGCTGAAGCTCATCGAGCCTTTGCTGAGTCTCTGCTTGACGCTTCTTGAGTCGCTCGATGTCCTCTTGGTACTTGACCCTCGCCTCGTCGCTCGCCTGACGCGCCTTGGCAGTCAGCTTATCGATATCAGCATTCCACTCATCGAGCCTGGCTTTCATTTCTTCAACGAATTCATCGCGCTGTCTCATGGTGATACCTCCCCTTGCGGTAACGGGTATGACGGATTCGATGTGAATCTATGTCTACCAGATTAGCTGGAAATCTCAACTTGTTAATCCGAGGCTTGCACTTGAAAGGCTGATAGCTACAACGCGAACACATGCTAAAAGTATCGTTGAAGGCGTTTCTTTTTCTAGTTTAATGGCAATGACGAGTGCCTTGCTTGGTATCCCGGTGACAACCTTTAAGTAATTTTAAGCCCCAATATTTCACGCGCTTTCTTCCAGGTCGCCACTGGACGCTGATATTTACTACATAATGCAACAGTTCGCGCTACCAACTCAGCATTGGAAGAAGCCAGTGTATTTCGATCAAGACGTACGTTATCTTCAAGACCAGTGCGTGTATGGCCGCCCGCAGCGATCGACCACTCGTTAAGCAAATACTGATTTGCACCAATACCTGCACCGCACCATTGGGCGTCCGGCGCCAGTCGCTTGAGCGTCTCAATATAAAAATCAAACGTTGGCTTGTCTGCTGGCATTGAATTTTTTACGCCCATTACGAACTGGACGTAAAGCGGTAATTTGAGTTTTCCTTGGTTAGAAAGCGAGACCGCCTGATGAATGTGCGATAGATCAAATGCCTCAATTTCGGGTTTAATATCGTACTTGAGCATCTCAGCGGCAAGCCATTCCACCAACTGAGGTGGGTTTTCATAAACGCGGTTTGGAAAGTTATTAGAGCCTACCGAAAGGCTGGCCATATCGGGTTTAAGCGACAACATACCACCGCGAGCCTCACCTGCACCAGAGCGCCCGCCGGTGGAAAACTGAATAATCATGCCTGGGCAATGCTTCTTAAGACCTTCCATAAGACGTTCAAACTTCTCTGGATCGGACGAGGGCGTTTGATCATCGTTACGCACATGACAATGGGCAATACTGGCACCGGCTTCAAACGCCGCTTGAGTGCTTTCAACCTGTTCATCAATAGTGATGGGTACTGCAGCGTTATTCTCTTTGCGTGGCAGACTGCCAGTGATGGCTACACAGATAATACAGGGCTTAGACATGGACGCCTCTCCTTGTTTTTATTGAGTATAAATAGGTTAAACCGTTTAGCATCGGATCCATTTATAGGAACTTGCTACGAGCCTGCATCATTTAGCAATCCAAAACGTTATTGTTTGAACTACTACTAAGAAGACATTAAATCCCAAAAAACCTCCCTTCCCATAACGCAGCGCCATTAGAAAAGTCCAATCTGGTCATATTAACGACTGACCAACCTGTCATTGCCGGTGTCACATCCCGAGAATATGCCCACACAAGGTAACAAAATCTGCCAATCGCGATACCTAGTAAATGACAGATTTCCTTGTTAACGCGGACTTCAGCCACCCCACAAGGATGACTATTTATCTAGGGTGACGTGGAGATACTCACAACAAGACTTCCAAGGTAACCTCATGGACAACACTCGACTCAAAGGTAAAAATTGCTTAATCACAGGTGCTGCACGCGGCATGGGCGCCGCCGTTGCCGAACATTATGCTGCTCAAGGGGCGAAGGTTTGCGTGGCGGATATCAATATTGAAGGGTGCGAAGAAGTCGCTTCACGTATCAAAGCAAACGGAGGCGATGCTATTGCAGTCAAACTTAACGTTACCGATCGTGCTGAAGTGCAGGCTGCAGTTAAAGCAACGGTCGATGCCTTTGGTAGCCTGAACGTAATGGTCAATAATGCGGGCATCAATAAGCCACTGATGTTCCTTGATATCACTGAGGAAAACTGGCATCAGATAATGGATGTTAACGCGCTGGGCTGCCTGCTCGGCATGCAGGAAGCAGCCAAGCAGATGATTGACCAGGGCAAAGAAAACGGCCCTTATAAAATCATTAACGTTGGCTCAATTCTGTCTCGACAGGCCTTTGATGACGTTGTGCCCTACTCATGCAGCAAACACGCTGTGCTGGCGATGATTAACGGCGGCGCCAAAGCACTGGTCGACCACAATATTACGGTCAATGGTTATGGCCCCGGCGTAGTGCGCACTGAACTGTGGGAGCAGCTCGATAAAGACTTAGTCAGTATCGGCAAATTCGATAAGCAAGGCCAGTCTATGGACGAGCTTGCTGAGAAAATGATCTTAATGAAGCGCTACTCCTACCCGGAAGATGTGGTCGGCACCGCCTCATTCCTGGCCAGCGCTGAATCTGATTACATGACCGGTCAGCTGTTGATGATTGATGGCGGTATGATTATGCAGTAAGTGAGCACAACGCCCCCATGCCTGTCTCTTAGGCATGGGGCTAAGCCTCACTCCTGACTAATAATGTCCCTTTTCGCGCATCACCTTATCGGCACGCTCTTGAGCAATAGAGAGTGCTTTTTTGATAGAGCGCCGTCCATCCAGCACTTCAAATATCTCGTTTCCTGCAATGCTGATGACCTCCGTAACCCCAGGCACGGGCGGGCGTGGCCATGCCTGTAAAATATCCTTCTTTGCCATATCATCGACAATCTTAATTAGCGGCGATAATGCGGACACTTCTGGATCCTTACTAACACTGAAACGAGGCGTTACCAGGCTACCGTTCATAATGTAAAGTTTGGACATATTGGCTGAGGTCAGGTGTCTAAGTGCTGTCCATACTGCCTCAACACGCTCTGGTGCTAAGTTAGCGGGAATAGCGAGGGCATAACCACCGATCGGAGTTATGGCGCGACCATGATTTCCAACTGGATGGGGAAGATAGCCAGTATTGCCATATGCAGGAGAGTGCCGATCCAACTCAAACAGCGGTGCGAGCAGTGTATAGCAGTAGGCCATACAGGCCTCTCCTGATGCGTACGACTGGGCACGTTCATACCAGGACATACTGAG
Source organism: Halomonas sp. FeN2 (assembly GCF_020595105.1). Taxonomy (NCBI): domain Bacteria; kingdom Pseudomonadati; phylum Pseudomonadota; class Gammaproteobacteria; order Oceanospirillales; family Halomonadaceae; genus Halomonas; species Halomonas sp. FeN2. The sequence goes on along the minus strand of NZ_CP074200.1, from coordinate 124,182 downwards.
AATATTCGGCGGCGAATATTTCAAAATATCCAGCATATATTCGCAGGCCCTATAAGCGGCATCTGACTGAAACATCGGGCGCAACTGCTCGCCCAGGGCTAGCTGAAAATCATAACCGCCCTGGCCGCTAGGTAGATTAAGCAGCGGTTGACCGAACTTTGCCATTAAAAAACTAAAGGTATGCCCAAGGGGCGTGCCTCTTGCCGCATTCCAGGCAATGCCGTAGCGTCCTTTGGCTGGGTCATGCAACTGCCTAGCGACTTTAACCAGTGCTTCCGTGGTGGTGGGCGGCGTTAACTGCGCCGCATCGAAAACATCCTGACGATAACAGAGTAATTCCGGTGTGGTTTGAACAGGTATACCGTACTGACTACCTGCATACCCTGAACTCTGAATAGCCATGGGATGGAAATCAGAAAGATCGTAATTATCGCGTTTAATTAGCGTATCGAGAGGCATGAGAATACCGCTGGCCGCTAATTCACCAAACCAGGGCAGATCACAGGCCACCACGTCATAGCGCGACTTCGCCAAACGGGCATTATCGAGGATCTCATCTAGAAGATTATCGATTGACCTTGCTTTGTTGCGTATTTCTAGACCGAAGATCGACTCTAATTGTCGTTTAAGATTATGCATGGCCATAAACGTTGGGTCAGCATGCGCTAACACACGTAATCCACCCTTCAATTGAAGCCGTGCCGACAGCACTGCTGGCGTCGATATCACCCGATCTGTTGACGACATTCCCAAAAAGATTTTACTGGCAGTGTCTGAACCTGGGGCTATACCGAACAACGGTCCGAGAAGTCCTTTAATTCGCTCAGCGTAGCTCTCCCACTCTTGAATCATTTGAGGGGAAGGATGCAACGAAACCGTCTTACCCGACTTAGTTCGTGGGCGTGAGATAAGTAAGCCACGCTGCATAATACTCTCGATACCGCGTTTTGCCGTACCGTAAGTCAAACCAGACGCATCTGCCAGCGACGTTGGAGTGGTTAATCTACCCGCAAGATGGTTGCGCATGACGTGCAGCAGCATGCGCATTTCACGATAGCCGAGGGCCATGGAGAGCGTGCCTTCAGTTTCATCTTCGAATTTTTCAATGAAATCGATAAAACGAGCAAACTCTGTATTAGAAATTTTTGAAGGGGGCATTTGCGACAGCTTATCGTACGGTCCTTCTGGCTTAGCTTCATTTATCTCAGCGTGACCGTCTCTCATGACAACCCCCTAGGCATCATAAAGCCATAAGACTAACAAAATAGTGATAAGCGCTTTTAACGATCGGCCGCTATTTAATGTATTCAAGCGTCAGATGATACCGTCCATGATTAACCGGATACCTAGCAAGATCAGTAGGCAAAGGATCACCCTGAAAAATAGCTCACCATCGATGCGTTTCTGAATAACCAACCCCAACTTAACTCCCAACCACGCAACCGGCATCAGTAGTAGCGCTGTCGTCAGGTTATCGATATTCACCAAGCCCAGCAGGGTATAGGGAACCAGCTTGACCAAATTTGTAATCGCCAGAAACACCACTGCTGTGCCCAGAAACTGCTGTTTCGTCAGTTGGCATTGCAACAAGTAAAAGTTAAGCGGCGGACCACCCGCGTGGGCAATAAAGCTGGTAAACCCTGCCATCCCACCACTCAGGCGACCAACCCAAGCAGGCAGCCGCTTTCCACGTAGCGGTTTAAAAAGCCCCCATAGACCAAACAGCACTGAAAAAATACCCAGCAGTAGCTTCAGGAGCGCTTCGTCAAACCAGCCATAGGTGAAATAACCTACTCCAACACCCAATATCGCAGGTGGAAACATCAACCACAATAAACGATCAACCCGCTGTCGCCACCACGCTTTTAGGCTAAAGATATCCATCACAATTAGCAGGGGTAGCATCACCGCCACCGCAAATGTTGGGCTCGCTTTTAACGAGATCAACGGCACGGCTACAACACCCACCCCACCAGCAAATCCTGACTTGGAAATACCGGTGAGCAGCACTGCAATAATCATTAGCGCCACAAATACCCAGTCGACAACCATTCGAAAGCCTCAGTAATAGTGAGCCGCGGCTCCTCTCGTAAAGAGCGAAAAAGGGGGCCATGACAGTCACGGCCCCCTTTCGTTGGGTCAGCAAGAAAGCGTTAGCTATGTGTTTTTTATATGACGTTGCACACTTCATCGAAGGAGAAGCGATCACCACGGGGAAACAATGCGCTGGCATCGCCATAGCCTAAGTTACACAGGAAGTTGCTCTTCACTTTACCGTCAGGGAAGAACTCTTCATCCACGGCCGCATTGTTGAATCCAGACATGGGGCCTGCATCCAGGCCAAGTGCACGCGCCGCTAAAATGAGATAGCCGCCCTGAATGGAGCTATTGCGGAACGCTGTGGAGTGAATAAAGTCCGGCTTACCTTCGAATAATGACTTGGCATCCTTGTTATGGGCAAACATACGCGGCAAGTGCTCATAAAACTCGGTATCAAAACCAATCACAGCCACCACCGGGGCTTTCATGGTCTTCTCCTGGTTGCCCGGTAACAGCGCTGGCTTCAGGCGCTCTTTTGCAGCATCGGTGGTCAGAAAAATAATCCGCGACGGCTGGCAATTCATGGACGTGGGGCCGAAATGCATTAGGTTATACAGTTCGCGCAGGGTGTCTTCACTTACCTCACGATCCTGCCAAACGTTATGAGTACGTGCTTCAGTAAACAGAGTTGCAATAGCTTTTTGATCAATCGTCGTCATGTCATTTCCTCTTTCGGTTTAACCAGCTCAGTTCGAGCCGGACGTTCAGGGTAAGACGCTCAGGCCGTCTTTAAGCCGAAGTCGTAATGAAAGTAGCGGTAAGGTGTTTCCATCTGCCGGCCATCGGGTGCCTGCCCCGTTGGCTGCTGAGTAAACTCCTTGACCAGTGAATCTTTCACGCCAAATACCGCATCGGAATCGAGATAAGGGTCATCCTCAGCGAAGATTTGAGTGACCAAGGTTTCGTACCCCGGTGCCATCAACATGAAATGCACATGGGCGGGTCGATAAGGATGACGCCCAGTAATTTCGAGCATTTTGCCGACCGGCCCGTCAGTCGGAATTGGATAAGGCGAAGGCGTCACCGTCCAGAAGGCGTAATGCCCCTGGCTGTCCGTGTGAAAACGAGCGCGTAGCGAGGCACTTTCAAGCTCAGGCTTTTGGACGTCATAAAAACCTTCACTGTCTGACTGCCAGACATCAATAGTGACATTCGCCAAGGGCTTGCCCAGGGCATCGTGCACGTTACCCTCGATGAATAACGGCTCACCTTCCACGCCCCAGTTAATGGCGTCGCCTTGGTTGGCTTGGGGAGGGTTTTCAACATAAAAAGGGCCCAACACCGTGCTTTCGGTAATCTTGGGATCACTGCTTGCGTGGTTGATCGCATCCACTAGCATGGTCACCCCAAGGGTGTCAGACAACAGGATGAACTCCTGGCGTTCGTCGTCACACATTTGCCCCGCTCGGGTGAGAAACTCAATCGCCTGGATCCACTCTTTCTCGGTGGGCTTCACCTCGCGCAAATAGGCATGCAGGTGTTTTACCAGGCCATTAAGCAGCGTTTTAAGCCGTTCATCTTCACAGCTGGAAAATTCATCAATTACCGTCGCGGTAATGTTGTCGGTGGTTAAGTTACGCATGCGTTTGCCCTCCCTGCTGTGCTGACACAGGTTCACCTAGTCCTGAAAGGCGCTCGGTATGATGTACAGTGGCGATGTAGTCATCATCGCCATGCCCCGTGGCGATGAGCGCGGTATAGGCTTCGCGCATTTGCGCTGCCAGCGGCGTAGACACCCCAGAGCCGTGGGCACAATCGAGTATCAAATCAAGATCTTTGGCCATCTGGGCAGCCGAAAACGTCGAGGTAAAATCGCGCTCTAAAAGTGGTGGTACCTTGTACTTCACCATCGGCGAACCCACCGCGCTGTCAGAGATAAGCTCTAACATGGCGTCCCATTCAATGTTGCCTTTGCGCGCCAGGGTCAGGGCTTCACTCATCATCCCGGCACTTACGGCAATCATCAGGTTGATCGCCAGTTTAGCCACTCGGGCCTGCTCTTCATCACCCAGCCAGTACTGCGCCTTGGTAAAGGCGTCAAACACAGGCTTGGCCGTTGCCAACGCATCCCGCGGGCCAGACACCATCGCAGACAGCGTGCCAGCCTCTGCTGCCACCGGATTACCTGAGACGGGGCTGCGTAGATATTCAATACCCCGGGCCTTTGCCGCTTCAGCGACGCGGGCCGAGGCTTCAACACTCACCGTACTCGTCTCAATCAAGATACTGCCAGGTATCATGTGGCGAACTAGTTCGCCGGATTCTAGACACAGATTGATCAACGCACGGTCATCAGGGATAGAGACAAACACCATGCCGCAGTCAGCCACCGCACTGGCAAGCTGTTGATGGGGCGTAACCCCTATTTTTTCAGCGAGGGCGAGGCGTTCAGCCGAAAGGTCAAACCCATGAACGGCAGTTCCTGATTGAATAATCCTGGCGGCCATAGGTAAGCCCAACTTACCCAAACCTACCCAAGCCACTTTTGAGGGCGAATGGTTCGTCGTAGAAATGGTTGTCATGAGGTTGCCTCCTGTGTCGATTGCGTTTCACGCGCCAGCAACTCGGCGTGAATTCGGTGGCCAGACTTGGCAAGCTCAGCAATTCCCTTTTCGGTCTCTATCAACAGACGGCCGCCACGTTTTTTGAACTGCCCCGCCACCATGACGCTGTCGACGTTAGCAAGGCTCGTTTGCATAACGACCGTAGAAACGGGGTCGTTAACCGGCTGCATATTGAGCTGGTTGCTATCCAGCAGCACCAAGTCAGCCTGTTTGCCTGGGGTCAAGCTGCCAATGCGGTCGTCAAGCCCGAGGGCTTTTGCCCCATCCAGTGTGATCCAGCCCAGCGCTTCACGGGTGGTAATGGTCGAAGTGTCAGGGATCTTGCCCTGCTCACGGCGCGAGGCATCGTTATCCAGGGCACGTTGCATCCCCAGGGCGGCACGGGCTACGCTGAACATGTCACCAGAAAGCACGGACTCAAGGTCTACCCCGAGTGAGACCAGGCCGCCGTGTTGACGCACCAGCCCGGTCACTGGAAAGCCATGGCCTTGGGTCATCTCATTTTCCGGTGCCACTGAAAACGTCACGCCACTGGCGCAGAACCGAGACATCTGGCCCTCATCCAGGCTCTGGCCATGAACAATGTTAATGTCGGGGCCCAGCAGACCGCGTGCTTCCACCTCGTCCCAGGCGCCGGGTGCCACGGCTTCGCCGCCGCCCTGATGCATCGAGGCAACCAGGCCAAACTCTTTGGCCAGGGCAAAGTCTTGCAGAGTGACGTCCAGGGTTGAGTAATGAGGCCCCAGAATCGCCATCCCCAGGGTGACCAGACCATCAGGATCAGACAGCTCGCCACCCAGCAGCCGCTCAATCTCATGGCGCGGATGAGGGACTTCACTAAAGTGCGGCTGTCCTGGCTTGGGATCGGGCTTGGGCGAGCCGTGCATAAACAGCGCGCGAATGCCTGACTCCTTTAATCCCCAAATGGCAGCGTCTGTATGTTCGGGGGTGGGGTTGTTATGGCACCAGTCGCCCAGCGTGGTGGTACCGCAGTTAAGCTGATTAATCGCCCCCATGCGGGTGGCAATGTAAATATCATTTGGCGTGAATAGTGCTGCCAATCCACGGTGTACATGGCGAAAATACTCAAGCAGCGTCCAGTTAGCGGCAACGCCACGTAGGCCGGTCTGCCAGGTATGCATATGGGCATTCACCAGCCCAGGAATAAGGATGCCGCCGCCACAGTCCATGACCTCGGCCCCCTGCGCGCTGGGGTCTGTTTTCAGCTCATGACCCACTGCAACAATCCTGTCATCCTCGATCAGAATCTGCCCGTTGCTTAACTCGCCCAGCTGCGGATCCATGGTTACCACGGAAGCATTGATAAACAGGGTCTTCATTGAGCCTCCCCGCTATCAGCGTTAGGCCGACGACCTGCCTGGGCATTGCTCAGTAACTGGTGAATTCCCGTGGCTTCTATCTCGCGTGGGTTCCAGTATGGGTTCTGGATGGCAATATCAGTGGCACGCTCAACATCTGCTTCCGTAAAACCAAGCTCAGCAAGCCCACTAGGTGCTCCTACCGCGCGGCCTAAATCAAACAAGCCAGCCGCCGCATCGTCGCAGCCCAGTGCACGACGAATACGAGCCATCGCACCGGGCACCGCAGGCGCGTTATAAGCCAGCGCATGAGGCAGCACAATGGTGTGCGTTTCTGCATGGGGCAAGTTGAAGGAGCCACCCAAGGTATGGCAAAGCTTGTGGTGCAACGACATGCCCACTGACCCAAGGCAAGTGCCACACAGCCAAGCGCCATACAGCGCATCAGAACGAGCCTCAGCATGGGTAGGGTCGCTGGCAATCACGGGTAAACTTCTCGCTAACGCCGCGATGCCTTCCTCTGCCATTAGCGCGATCACCGGGTTGCAGTCGCGGGCATAAAGCGCTTCTACCGCATGGGCAATCGCGTTAATGCCACTAGTCCCCGACATCACAGCGGGAAGTGTTAAGGTAAGATCAACGTCGTAAATCACCGTTTCAGGCAATACTTCAAGGGTGCGCTGAGTGGCCTTGATACCATCGCGGGTCTCCCCCAGAATCGGCGTCATTTCGGAGCCGGCATAGGTGGTGGGAATAGCGATCTGAGGTAAGCCAGTGCGCAATGCAATGGCTTTACCCAACCCAATGGTCGAGCCTCCGCCAATGGCAACCGTGCAATCCACGTTAAGCTCTTTCACCACCTGCAAGGCGTGCTCGGTCACCTCGACCGGCGTATGCATGACGGCGTCAGCGTAAAGGCCAGCCCCCTTCTTACCCAACTGCTCTAGTACGCGGCTTGCCTGCTCGTGCTGCTGGGGCGTTGCCAACACCAGAGCGCGCGAGCAGCCGAGATGCTCAAGCTCTTCACTTAGTTGCGAGAGAGTGCCCCGCCCAAACACCACGCGGGATGGAAGGCCATCATAAACAAAAGGTTGCATGGAACATTCCTTATACGTTTGAAGTGGTCTGTATGCGCACTTTGCAGAGCGCACCAGTCGCTACGCGGCGAACTAGCTCGCCTGCGCCGGCTTACCCATCCCAGTAATCGCTTGCACTAGCTCGTCCTCGCTAACGTTGTCACCATCAAACTCAGCGGTAACGCGGCCGTCATACATAGCGATAATCCGGTTACTCAGGCCAAGCACTTCAGGCATCTCCGAAGAAATCACCAACACGGCGTAGCCAGATTTGGCTAAGTCTTTAACCAAGGTGTGAATTTCCGATTTGGATCCAACATCAATACCCCGGGTAGGCTCATCCAGAATGAGTAATTTAGGATGCGTATGCAGCCACTTGCCGATGACGATCTTCTGCTGATTCCCGCCGCTTAAATTGCCTACCTTCTGGCGCCAGCTGGGCGTTTTTATTTTCATTGCTTGGTGATATTTGTCGTAAACTTCGCGCTCTTTCGAACTCGTCATAAAACCCAGTGACGACACGCTAGACAGACTTGCCAGCGTCATGTTGTCACGACAGTTCATCCCCAAAATCAGCCCTTGATCCTTGCGATCTTCTGGAACTAGAGCAACACCATTGACGACTGCATCATGGGAATTACGAAAACGCACCACCTCGCCATCCAGCACGACCTCGCCAGCAGAAGGCGTTCGTAATCCGAAGATTGTTTCTGCCACTTCAGAGCGTCCCGCGCCTACCAGGCCATACATGCCGACGATCTCACCCTTGCGAACGTTAAAGCTGACATTCTCAAATACTCGCTTCACTGTGAGGTTGCGCACTTCCAGCAGGTTGTTGCCGAAATCACTGGGTTTACTGGCATGATCAAGCTCCAAACTGCGGCCGATCATCATGCGGGTAATCTCGTCTTCGTTGGTATCCGCTGTATTGACGGTGCCCGTGTACTCGCCGTCTCGTAGTACGGAAATACGGTGAGAGAGATGGAAAATCTCATCCATGCGGTGGGAGATATAAACAATCCCCACGCCTTGCTCGCAAAGCGAATTAATCACGTCGTAAAGCACTGGTTTTTCGTGGTCAGTGAGCGATGCCGTAGGCTCATCAAACACCACAACTCGTGGGGTAAACGCTAGCGCACGACCAATCTCCACCATCTGTTTTTTAGCAATCGACAGCGATCCCACTATGTCATCGTGTTGAAAACCACACTTGAGCGTCTCAAGAATTTTATTGGTATCCTCGCGCAGCTTGCGCCAGTCCACACGGTTGAACGGCTTTCTTGGCAGACTGCCCAGAAAGATGTTTTCGGCCACCGTCATTTCAGATACCAACGACTGCTCCTGATGGATAAGAACTACCCCTGCACGCTTGGCATGTTTAGGATTTTCGAAGGCCATCTCTTCACCACCGAGGGTGATCTTGCCCTCATTCGCTTGGTGCTTACCGGCCAGTACTTTCATCAAGGTCGATTTACCCGCGCCGTTCTCCCCCAGCAAGGCATGCACCTCGCCGGGGCGAACGTCGAAATCCACGTTGTTGAGTGCCACCACACCGGGGAATCGCTTGGTAATGCCTGTGAGCTCAAGTATCGGCTCGGCATCAACCGGACGACGTGACTGGATGGGAGAATTCATATCCGCACCTCCTTGGTTGAGGGCGCATTGAGTTTCTTGTCGATAATCAATACCGATATGAGAATCGCGCCTAGAATCACCAGCACATAAAAAGCGGGCACCTGCATTAAGTTCATACCGTTACGCAGGATGCCGATGGCAAGTACACCGCCTAGGGTGCCGACAATGCTGCCGTAACCACCGGTCAGCTTGGTTCCACCTAAAACAACAGCGGTAATCACCCAAAGCTCGTAGTCACGCCCCAAATTCGGTGTCGCTGCCCCCATCTGACTGGCTAGCATCACGCCCGCCAGGGCAGCAAAGAAGCCAACAATAATGAAATTGATCATCATATGACGCCCCAACCGAATACCTGCATCAATCGAGGCTTCTGGGTTTCCGCCTACTGCAAAGGTGTTACGTCCATGACCGGTTCGCGTTAGCACTAGATGCATGATCAAAGTGCAAGTCAGGAAGATGACTGCCAATACTGGAAAAGGCCCGATAGTGCTGGTACCAAAATCTGAGAAGGCAAAATTCAGCGCATAAAACGACTGCTCACCGGTGTATAGGAAGATCAGCCCCCTTATGCCCAGCATGGCCCCTAGCGTCACGATGAAAGCATTTACACCTGTTTTCCATACAATTAGGCCATTGATCGCGCCCAGCAATATCCCCGACCCAAGTGCCGCGAGAATCGCCAGTGTCATACTGATCTCTTGCAAACCTACCGCAAGCGAAGCGGCGAGCCCCAATATCGCTCCCACCGATAAATCGATGTTGCCGTTGATCATCACTAGCGTCATGCCCAATGCGATCAAGCCGATGGTGGAAGTCTGTACCAAAATGTTGGTGACGTTGCCGAACGAGAGGAAGTACTCCGACATCAAGCTGAAGAAAATAAAGAGAGCGATGACAAACACCCAGATTGGCTGGATACTTGTTCTGCCACGGAAGAACCCTTTAATTGAAGTCATGTTGCATTCCTCCGCGTTATGAGTGGGTCGTGAACAAGCTCTTACGCTTGTTAGCGAGATCCAGCCATACGGCCAGAATGATAATTACCCAGGTCACGATCCACTGGATGTAATAGGGGTAGCCCATCAACAGCAGCCCATTCTGGATAAAGCCCAAGATCAGCACGCCCACCACGGTTTTCCAGATACTGCCAGCGCCGCCCAGTAAGCTAGTGCCACCGAGGATGATGCCGGCCAGTACCAGCAGCTCATAACCTTGGCCAACATTGTTTTGCGAGCCCATCACCCGGGAACCAAGTACAAGTGCAGCACATGCCACACAGAACGCTGAAATGAGATAGGTACTGAACACGCACCAGTTCTTACGAATACCGGAGTAAACAGCGGCCATCGGATTGCCACCTACAGCGAAGATGCGTCGTCCGTATCCGGTATAGCTCATCACCACTTGCACCAAAATGGCCAGCAAACCAAACAGCAGGATAGGAACTGCAATCCCCCCTAAATAGCCGCGTCCAAAGAAGGCGAACCACGTTCCCTCTTGGTCGGCGATGTCCACGTTTTGACCACCGCTATAAATCAGCACAAACCCCTGAATCGCTGACAACATAGCCAACGTCACAATGAGCGAATTAAGACGTAGAAAGCCGATCAAAATGCCATTCACAGCACCGATCATCAGCGTTAATGCAAACATCATGAGAATCGCATTGGTGGGGCCAATCTTGTCGTGTAAATCCACCACCAGCACTGTAGAGAACGACAGCATCGACCCCACGGAAAGATCCAGATTGCCGCCAATGATCACCACCGTGACACCGACTGCGATGATGCCAATAATCGAAGCTTGGCGAACCACGGTCATAATGTTCGACTGGGAGAGGAACTGCTCAGAAAATAACGAAAAAACGAACATACCGAGCAGGAAAAAAATGAGAATTCCCTGAGCCGATAGAAAACTCATTACACCTGCCTTGCTAAGCTTTCCTTTCGGCAGACTGGATTTGGATTGTTCTGCGGAAGCCATGCTAATCACCTGTATAAAATCACTTGGAAAGACCGGTTAGCGCAATGGGCAAACAAATTGCCATTGACGCTTTCCGCGCACTCCATGCGCAGGAACCCCTGCTTTCAGGCGCATGCTGTATCCCGGAAACTGCACACTAAAGGCAGTAATTCCGGGCAGCATGCCTTACCTCAGAAAACGGGGCGGTCGAACTCGCTGAGATTTTCAGCGGTGATTTTGGGGGTATCGAAGAAATTCATCTTCGGCAGGTCTTCTCCCGCCAGAACATCCAGTGCCGTCTGCAGAGCAGCTTCAGCATCATCCACGGGAGACTGATAAATAGAACCGTAATACTCACCACGCTCAATCGCATCGTAGCCGACGGCGAAGTTAGTGGCGCCGATAAAAATAATTTCATCAGCTCGGTCAGCGCCTTTAGCCGCATTCAGAGCGCCAACACCCATGTTGTCGTCGCCAGAATAAACGCCGTCAATGCGGTCATATTTGGTCAAAAAATCTTCCATAACCCGCTGGGCACGTTCACGGTTCCAGTTGCCTGGTTGCGTTTCCATCAGCTCAACACCCGGGCACGCTTCGGCTAGACGATCTTCAAATCCCTTTGCACGCTCCATAGCAGTGGTATAGCCAGGCTGGCCCGCAATTTGCACGATCTGCCCTTCTCCACCTAGGGCGTCACACATCATCTCGGCAGAGGAAACGCCTTGCTGTACGTTATCAGGCCCAGAGAAGGCAGCGATGTACTCTAGCCCCGCTTCAGCAATTTTAGAGTTAGTGACGACCACCGGAATGCCGGCATTATGTGCTTGGCGTATAGCGGGAATAACCGCCTGCCCGTTGGTCGGCCAAATAATGATGGCATCAACTCGTTGTTGAATGAGATCCTGCATCTGCCCGATCTGACGAGCGACATCACCACCGGCATCTAGCACCACGATATCGACGTTGCCTGCCTCTTCAGCGGCAGCTTCAAACGCGCTTTCATAGGTTGTTTGATAGCTATCAACCCCCACATTGTTCTGAGTAATACCAATGCGATAAGTATCTTCGGCCTGGGCCGTAGTGATCGACATCATAATGACCGAAGCGGCAATAGCGGTTTTCTTGAACATTGCGTTTCTCCTAACGTTTTTTAGTAATTGTTCTTCAGCCTGCGGGCTATGCAAGCCTGGATTTGGAGCTTACTGCTACGCTTAGATTCGGCACAACGCGGCCGAAGTAGAGAAATGACCAATTTGGTTTTTTTAATAAATTTCTTCCCGAAGCAAGCTAGTGCTAGGGGCGACGTCAACAAGTGTATGAGCCAGCGTGCTCACCAATCGTTGGATGAATGTCCAATTTTTGGGGGGCAGTTCAACTGAGGTGACCTTTTGATTTCTGCTATTTACACCTACCCACTCTACGTAGTTCTTACAATGTCACGCCCCACCGATGTGACCAGATTCATTGAGGATCTGGACGGCGACGTATTGGCTGAACGCCTGGGTAAAATCCTTAGCCACGCAACAGTGGCAGCAACGGACAACCCAAAAAAAGAAAACCAAGATGCCGGTTGCCTTGACGGTCAGAACATCGGCTCCAGTAGTTTAATCAACCATAGATCCTCCATGGGGGCATGCTAACTTAACCAAAATCTGATATAAAAACGAAAAAAGGAAAGCAATATGTCCCGCCTCCCATTAGGTATAACAACTGTACTTACATCACTACTATTCGCCGTTCCAGCCCACTCTGATGCCCCGCTGCGTCTCGCCGTGGACGTTCCATTCGAGCCTTTCGAGTATCGCCTACCCGATGGCACTCTGACTGGCTTCGAGGTGGAGCTGGGAGAAGAAGTGTGTCGACGCATCGAACGCGAGTGCGAGTGGGTGGAGCAAGGCTGGGATGGCATCATCCCCGGTTTATTGGCTCGTAAATACGACGCTATTATGTCCTCCATGGCGATCACCGATGCACGTCGCGAGCAGGTACTGTTCTCCGAACCCTACTACAGCAACCCTAGTGTTTGGGTGACACTGACAGGCCAAGAGATTGATATTGAGGATCATGAAGCTCTTGAAGGTCTTTCGGTAGGCGTTCAGCGTGGCACCATCCGCGATGAATACATTACCGACACCTATGGCGATCTTGTCGACGTGCGACGCTATGCAACGGGGGAAGATCTTGCCGTAGATGTTAGAGCCGGTCGTATAGACGCGGGCTTTATGTATTACCCACTCGCGCTGTCGTCACTCCAAGTCAATGCTGAAGGCAGCGGGATCGTTACCAGCTCGCCGTTGATCCGCGAGCCCAAGAGCTATTTTGGACACGGTGTGGCGGCAGCCTTCCACCCTCGCAATGAAGCGCTGGCGGAGCAGTTCAATGAAGCACTGAGAGAAATCAAGCAAGACGGCACTTATGATGAGCTAATGCATAAGTACGTCGACTACGACATCAAGATTTGAGTTGTTCGTCTATCTAGCGATGTACAGCACCAAGAGGGTAACAGCTGATGTGCCCTCCTCGTTCAGCGTTGGCAGATGCAACGCTGAGCGGGAAATTTATTTTGACCAAGATACTATTGCAAATGCCAGTATGGTCTTGAGACGGAGTCCAGGATGGGTAGTTGCGGTTGCGATGGTCAAGTTTTAGCAGCATTCTAATGATAAATACTTCCATTGCCTTTCCTAAATAAACCTTGCTACTATAACAATGACATCGGAATGTGGAATTTCCTCAGCAAGGATGATGACTATGCGATTAACGCTGTTTTTTTCTGCCAGCATGCTTATATTCTCAAATGCCGCTATTGCTCAACAGAGTGAAGGCTGGCCGCCGCGCTTGTTTAGCGAATCTGTTCGAGGCTGTATGGCGGAGTTTAAAGAGAATGGTGCTATCGCACCTTCTGATGCCGCAGATACCTGCAGATGTATGATGGGTAACGTTGAAAGGGAATTTACCGCTGCCGAGTTCGGCTACTTCATAGAGAACCGCAAAGCTCCAGGATTTTTAGAGCGCTTTGAAGAAACTGTTGCACCCTGCTTTGAATAAATCCTACATTTACGCAACTCCCAAAGCGTCCCAACAATGATTTTTTTATGACACTGCACTGTTTAGGTTTGTATACACGAATATTCACAGCAAATTTACGGTTCTAACAGGCGATGTTTTTTCGGGGGGATTACCACCGGAACTGTCAACGGCGAGACCTGAGCCAGAAGCGTTACGTTTATTGGTGGGCCGACGGTGTCTACAGCAATGTCCGCCTGGATGACCGGCTCTGCTTGCTGGTGATTGTCGGGGTCACCGAGCACGGCGACAAGGAGTTGGTCGCGGTTGAAGATGGCCACCGGAAGTCCGAAGCTAGCTGGCGAGAGCTGCTCACCGGCTTGCGCCTGATGGTAAAACACCAGATTTGACAACACCTCAATAATTTTCAGTTTACGTTTAGTATTACTACTTACTAATTTTCATTTACTCGACCAAGCCCTTCTCCATTAACTCTTCTAGCCAAACATTTGATTGTTCATCGATAATTTCATTCGCTAATGCTGGCCCTACTCTTAACGAGTCAACAGCTTCCACTTTCGCTTTCTCATTTTGATGTAGCTTTCTTAACGCCCGACCCAATGCTGAAGAGATAGTGCGCTGCCCATACTCCTCACAGGCTATTTCCCATGCCTTTTCAGGAATATTCCCCCACTCTCTACGCATCATACAAAGGTCTAAAATATCTTTGATATGGTCGTTGTATCTATCGGCATTGGCAGTCAGCTTGGTAGCAAAACACCCAACTCTACTCACACAGGCGATAGGAAAAAGAGTATTCACTTCTCCAGGTAGCAGGTGTTGATTGCTAAAATTCACGATTTCAAGCTTGATGGGCTGATCGGTACCAACAAGTAACGTCCTTATTGCGTCTCGATCAGCACGAATTTCTCGTCCTGCAAATCTCTCGATTTCGCAGCCCTCTTTTACCAGCTCACCAAAACTAACGTTGGTAATGGTGGAGCGGGCGGCACGGTAAGCATCTGTCCCTATACAAAATAAATCTATGTCTACTGATTCGCGGAATTCATTAAGCTCAAGCGCTATACGCGTGCCTCCACCAAAAAGGATATTATTTTGGTAGAGGAAGTCGGGGTTAAATTGCGAAAGCAGGTGATTGATTCTTTGATGGTGAGGACGAGTAAATGTCATGCTACAAGCATTTGCCCGTGGCCATACTCATGTGCTAACGCTTTAATTAGAGCGCACTCATTGGCGTTCAGCCTACGCTGATCAACGAAACGCCACCTTTGCTCATAAATACGAAAGGCAAATTTAGGATCAACCAAGCGCTCGGCTCGATCCCATAAGATGAGATCCAGTTCTGGATAGTCTTTTCTATTAAGCTTTTTCATTCAAGAAACCCTCCTTATCGGAGAAGTTTGTATGAGGCCTGTTGGCCTATTTCGATGCTTTCACATTGGGTATCACTGTTACCCACTCATCATCATAAGCGATCAATTTTGATCACACAAGGCTAGTAAGGGCACCGTCATACCACACCTTGGTGACCAGCAGCAATGCCAGTTGAGCCAACCCGAGCAAATGCAGCGGGAATAAAGCAACCTGCCAGAGTCGGGCGTCGAAAACGTCGAAGCACTGAACAAAGTGCTGATTAACACCTTTCGGGAGTTTGTCATTGCTTGTTATTGCGACCACTGGCGTGACGCCTACCGAGGTGCTGCATTTCCCCTCGCCTTTGATCGAGACGTACTGATTGCCCGCGCGATCAATGCTCACCACTGGACACCAGGCATTGCCACCAGCCTCTCTACGACCTTGCCCTTTCTCTCATTGACGATCTGGCGACGTTCACGTGTCGTATATGAACCTGCAGGCACTGCACAAGGCAGATTACCAAGCACTCATTCAGCCGCATGAATGACAGTTGCTCGGCTTTAGGTTATTGAAAGACAGTCAAGGGCATAACAATGCAAACCGCACACCTAGCGCCCCACCGCGCACGCGATGTGATAAATCAGCTAGGGTACCGTGGACAAAAGGCAGCACATCTTCCAGCCACTCAGACACATTTTGAACACAGTGGAAGACCGGTGCATTTAGTAGAGGGGCTAATAGGAAGAAACGCAGAGCCAATAAACGAAAAAAACCCCTGACGAATCAGGGGTTTTAGTATCGAGGTGGCGGAGGGACAGGGATTCGAACCCTGGATAGGCTATTAACCTATGCCGGTTTTCAAGACCGGTGCATTCAACCGCTCTGCCATCCCTCCGGCTTATGGGTGCATATAATAACAGCTTTCCCTTGGAAGTCAACGCCTTTTAGTACAAACGTAACCCGACGCGGGTAATCTTTCCGCCTTCCATATCGCTGACCACCCAGTGAATGCCATGCCAATCGACGTCGTCCCCGATTACCGGGTGGCCACCCACGCGCAGGGCGATAAACTCCGCCAGTGTCATCTCCTGTTCACCGGGGCTGAGCGTTAGGCCATAGGCTTGGGCGATATCCTGCATTTGTGCGGTGCCATCCAGGGTAAACGTACCGAAGAAGGCGCGCTCCTGCTTGAGCTTGGCATCGCCATTGAATAGTCGGTTAAGCGCGTACAAGTCCTCTGAGCGGCCGATCACGCAAATCACATCACCCAGCTTCAAGCGCGTGCTGCCCTTCGGGTGCAGCATGGCGTGGTCGCGGAACAGTGCTGAAATCAAAGCACCTGATGGAAAACGCAGCAGCCGAATAGGCACGTCCTCTAAATCCTGGTTCTCGACCCCGTACACAAACAGCTCAAAGTCGTTTTCCGGCAGGATGCCCAGCGGGCCGCGTCGGTTAGGCACGGTGCCTACCGGCACTTCCACCTTCAACCACTTGGCCATCAGCGTCAGCGAGCCGCCCTGAATGAGCAGCGACATCAACACCACGGCGAAGGCCACGTTAAAGTAGAGCGAGGCGTTTTCGACCCCACCGATGACCGGGAATATCGCCAGCACGATAGGCACCGCCCCTCTCAAACCCACCCAGGCAATAAAGAAGGTTTCCCGCCAGCGGAATTTAAAGAACGGCTTGATGGTGATCAGCACGGCCAGCGGGCGGGCAATAAAGATCAGCGCCAGGGCCACTAAACCCGCGGGCAGCGCCACGTCCCATAGCTCACTGGGCGTAACCAGCAGGCCAAGCACCAGGAACAGGCCAATTTGACTTAGCCACGCCAAGCCATCGTGCACAGGCAAAATAAAGTTGAGGTGGCGGCCGGGTTGGTTACCAATCATTAAGCCGGCGAGGTAAATCGCCAAAAAGCCGCTGCCGCCCAGCACGCTGGTTAAACCGAACACGCTGAACCCCAGCGCCAGCGCCAACATCGCGTAAAGCCCTGGGGCTAAATCGAGCCAGCGCAGCAGCTTGGCACTTAGCCAGCCGCCGCCCAGACCGACAATCAAACCAATACCAAACTGGGAAATGAAAAACAGCAGGGTTTCAGTGGGGCCGCCAATATCACCCACTAGCAGCTCAACCAGCATCAGGGTGAGGAAAATTGCCATCGGGTCGTTGGTGCCCGACTCAATTTCCAGCGTCGCCCCTACCCGCTCGTTGAGATTAACGCCGCGGCCGCTGAGCATGGAGAAAACCGCGGCGGCATCGGTTGAACCTACGATGGCGCCCACCAGCAAGCCCTGCACTATTGTTAGGTCAAAAATCCACATCGCGATAACGCCAACAATGGCGCTGGTGATAAAGACACCGAAGGTCGCGAGGGAAAGCGCGGGTTTAAAACCCACCCGGAAGGTTTTGAGGCGGGTACGTAAGCCACCGTCTAGCAAAATCATGGCCAGCGCCAGGTGGCCGATGGCAAAGGCCATGGAGTAGTCGTCAAACTCGACGCCCAGCACACCCTCTTCACCAGCTAGCATGCCTAGCCCGAGGAAGATCAGTAGCAGCGGCACACCCATCATTGACGATAAACGGCTGGCCATAATGCTGAGCGCCATCAGGGAACCGCCTACCAAAAAGAACGTATAAATTGCGTCCATGACTCTCCGTCTCTACATCAATACAGCGCTATTATTGCATGTAACCGTTGAATTTACTGTCTCTTCTCAGCGTCCCCTTATACTCAAGGGGCTGGTCAGGAGCTTTCCCAGGCGGCTACACTTCGCCGTTACAACCCCTGGAGTTTCTGACTATGTTGCGTTGCCTCTCACGCTGTTGGCACCCTATTCTGTTGAGTCTCATCGTTACTTTATTGTTTTCTAATTCAGTTATTTACGCAAATGAAGAGAGTGAAGAAAGCCCTCAAGAAACGCCCCCACTGACGCTAGATACAGACGTGGAGGTGCCGGAAGCATTTTTGCGAACCGATGACAGCGAAAGCGTCGAGGAAGTGCCCACCATGGCGCAGACCCCGGCACCGCCGCTCGAACCACCGCCGGTTAAACACATTACGCTAATGCTGGATTGGTACTTGAGCCCGCAGCACGCTGCCTTGGTGATTGCTAAAGAGCGGGGTCTATACGCTGCTCAGGGCCTTGAGGTGGAGATTCAGTCACCGGCCGACCCTTCCATCGCTATCAAGCTGCTAACCGCAGGTGAAGTCGATTTGGCGCTGACCCGCCAGCCACTGCTCCATCTACATGTCCATAACGGTGCGCCGATCACCCGGATCGCGACATTGATCGAAACGTCGCTAACGGCGGTCATCGTGACGGGCGAAGAGCAGGCGGAAACTGAAAATACCTTGGCAGGGTTACACTACGGTTATACCACCGGTGAAGGCCGAGACTTGAGCATTCCACGTTTACTTCCCCGCTCGGTACAGCAAACCGATGATTTCAACCCGCCTATCAACCTGCACTTCGATCCCATTCGAGCCATGCGGGAAGGTCAGATTGATGCGGTCGCCGATGGCTTTTACCACTACCTTCCTCAGCAGTTGGCAACTGAAGGCATTAACACCCACGTCATTCGCTTCGATGAGCTAGACATTCCTCGAAATGACGGCCTAGTGGTGTTGGCCAATAGCGATACGCTTGCCCGCCGCGCTGATACCTGGTCTCGCTTCGTGCTTGCCCTTGAGCAAGCCAGCCACTGGATTATCGACAACCCTGACGCCGCCTGGAAGCTGCTGATTAGCGCGCACCCTGTGCTCGAAAATGACATTAACGCCAACGCCTGGGAAGATATCCTGCGTCGTATGTCGCTGAGCCCCGCGGCACTAGATAGCCGCCGCTACGCTGGTTTTGAAACCTTTCTAAATAAAATGGGCCTTACTGACGCAACGCTACCTGTATCGCGTTTAGCCGTAGATCCTCACACTTTATAACCACGTATTGATCGCTTTCCATCCACTACCATGGCGGCCCATGAGCGAAACAGCTTTAATTTTTGTAGACGTTGAAACCACCGGCACCCGGGCGACGCGGGATCGAATTACCGAAATAGCCGCTCTCAAAGTCGTTAAAGGTGAGCTGGTGGATCGTTGGTCGAGCTTAATTTACCCAGAATGCAAAGTGCCCGCGCAAATCACTCAGTTGACCGGAATTAGCGACGACATGCTGGTTGATGCGCCACGCTTTGTACACATAGCCGAATCATTCCGGGAGTGGTTGGGCGACGGGCAGTTAGTAGCCCACAATGCGCGCTTTGATTACAGCTTTTTGCGCAACGAATTTAAGCGCGCCGGCCAGGATTACCGTGCATCGCTGATATGCACGCTGCGTTTATCCCGACGGATAGCACCTCAGGAGCGCCAACATAACCTTCAAGCGTTGCTTAACCGCTACGCTATCGCCCCCATACGCCACCACCGTGCCGGAGACGATGTGGAGGCGCTGTGGTCACTCTGGCAAGCGTGGCAGGTAGAGCACAGCGATGAAGCTTGGCAGCGCCTACTGGGCGATGAGCGCCGCCACCGCACGCTGCCCGCCCACCTGGATAGCGCGCAGTTGGAAGGGTTGCCCGCTTGCCCCGGCGTTTATCTGTTTTACGGCCACAATCGGCTGCCCCTGTATGTGGGCAAAAGCATCAATCTACGTAGCCGCGTGCTGGGGCACTTTCAGCGCGACCACCAAGACGACAAAGAGATGCGCCTCGCCCAGCAGGTTCAGCATATCGAGTGGGAAGAGACCGCTGGCGATTTAGGCGCCCAATTGCGTGAAGCGCAGCTGGTTAAAACGTTGATGCCGATTATGAACCGGCAACTGCGCAAGCAGCGCAAGTTAACTACCTGGCACTGGGCAGAAGGAGCCGACCACCCTGAGCTGCTCAGCGGTAACGCTCTAACCCAGCCTCTAGGCGGCACACTGTATGGTTTGTTTAGGAATGCGCGGGAGGCCAAGAACGCCTTGCGCGCTATTGCTGAAGAGCAGCAGCTCTGCCCTCGGGTGCTGGGGCTTGAAAAAGGTAAGGGGCGCTGTTTTGCCAATCAGGTGGGCAAGTGCCGTGGAGCGTGCAATGGTCAGGAGTCGATAGCAGCGCATACCCAGCGGGCACAGGAAGCACTCACCCAGCTTCAGGTTAACGTGTGGCCCTGGCCGGGCAGCATTGCTATTGAGGAGAAGTCGGCGGGCGCGACAGCGTCTGCATGGCATGTCGTTCGACAATGGTGCTATCTGGGCAGCGCGACTAGTTTTAACAACGCGCAAACGCTTGCGGACACGCCCGCAAGCTTCGATGTGGATAGCTACCGAATTTTGAACCGTTTCTTGCGTTATCCAGAGCAGCACGGCTTAACGGTCACTCCGCTCTGATTAGGCTGCGCTTGTTTGTATGACTGCGCGTGCATCTACTGGGCGTCGACGAACGCCTCGACCGCCTGCTGAAAGGCTTCCGGCTGGTCGGCGTGTAGCCAGTGACCGGCATTTTTAAGCGTTACCACACGAGCGCGGGGCAACACCTCACGCAGCGCGGGGATCATATCGTCAGCCACGTAGTGGGAATCGCCGCCACGAAGAACCAACGCCGGGCCTTCAAAAGGCTGCTCGCCATCAGGCACGCCGATGATATCGCTATAACCGCGTTTGATCTGATCTAAGCCTACCCGAAGCGCCATGACATTATCGTCATTGCGCACCAGGTTGGTGGCCAAGAACAGCCGCGTAGGCCGGAAGTCCACATGCTCGGCCAGCAGGTCATCGGCTTCACGACGATTTTTGGGCTGCCCTTCTCGTACGCTGTCCAGCGCGGCGAACACATCATCGTGACCATGCTCATAAGCCACCGGAGCAATATCGGCCACGATTAACGACGCCACCCGCTCCGGCGCCAGGCGCGCCAAGCTGATCGCCACTTTGCCCCCCATGGAGTGCCCCAGCACGTGAGCGCGCTCGATCGAGAGCTTATCAAGTAGCGCGATAACGTCATCCGCCATGGTGGCGTAACGCATTCCCTCTGCATGGGGCGAGCGGCCATGGTTACGCAGATCCAGCGCGATCACCCGGCGGCTGCGCTGCCACACTTTCAAGTGCGAACGCCAATTATCGGCACTTCCCAGCAAGCCATGAATCACCACCAGCGGGGTGGTATCTGCGGCGGCTTCTTCGGCGGGCATATCGATAAAATGGAGATCTACGGTGGCAACGTCAGTCATGCTAGCTCCTAAGCCTTGCGGTCTCTGTGTTGTTTACGCGATTACGCCGTGCGGGGCTCGGCGTCCACCTGGCCTGTCCAAACCACCAAGCGGCGGGTTAGCCAGGCAAGCAGCAAGCCATACAGCGGCAGGAAAAACAGCAGGCTGATAGCAAGCTTAATCGCGTAGTCGACGGCGGCGATTTCTACCCAATTGGCGGCCATAAACGGGTCTGGGCTGTTATAGAACGCCGCCGAGAAGAATGCAAAGGTGTCGGCCAGGTTACCCAACACCGTTGAGCAAACGGGCGCCACCCACCATGCCCACTGGCGCAAGCGGTCAAACACTTGAACATCCAGCAGTTGGCCAATCACATAGGCCAGGAAGCTGGCGAGGGCGATACGGGCGACAAACAGATTCCACTCCGAAAGAGCCTCAATCCCGGCAAAGCTGCCGCGGGGAAATACCACGGATACCACATAGGAGACCAACAGCGCGGGAAGCATAACGCGCAGAATAATCGATCGAGCCGGCCCTTTACCAAACAGACGCACCGTGAGGTCGGTGGCTAGAAAGATAAACGGGAAGCTAAACGCGCCCCAGGTGGTATGAAAGCCAAAGAGCGTAAACGGTAGCTGAACGAGATAGTTACTGGCGGCAATAATGCCGATATGGAAAGCCACCATCACCATTAGGCAACGGCGGTGCTGAGTCTCACTCAATGCAAACATGCGGGTAGACCTTTTTTTATAGAGAAGAGGGGTTAGGGAACCCTCGGGGTAGTCAGCGCATTCGGTCAGCTTGTAACAAAACCCTACGCCATTCTGGGGAGCGCATTATACGGCTTCTGCATAATATTAAAAGCTAAGCTATGCAAGCTGCCACCCCCTGGCAATCTGCATGCAATCGTGGCGAGGGCAGGTTTCCGCGAGGGCGCTGTGAACCCATCCTTGGGCGCTACTTTCGCCATCTGACCGCCATGGATGGCGGAAATGCCGGAATTGTCGGGAACACTTTCCGGCCATGGCGAAAGACCCTCGCTTCAATCTGCCCTCGCACTTGGCTAATTTAGTCGCATCAATCCAGCGGTGTGGCTTTGTCCGCAGCGCCTACCGAGCGTTCGCGCATGGCGGCGTGAACATCGGCAAGGCTGGTGGGGTCATCAATGGTGGAGGGAATACCAAACTCTTTGCCGTCGGCAATCGTACGCAGAAGTTTGCGCAGAATTTTACCAGAGCGGGTTTTGGGTAAGCGGTCAACCACTAACACCTGTTTGAAGCAGGCAATCGGGCCAATATGCTCGCGAACCCGCGCAATCAGTTCGGCCTCCAATGTGGCTTCATCACCATCAAAGCCATCTTTCGGGATCACCAAGCCGATCGGCAACTGCCCTTTTAGATCGTCATGAATCCCAATGACCGCGCACTCAGCCACCGCAGGATGAGCACCGACCACCTCTTCCATTTCACCGGTCGAGAGTCTGTGCCCTGCCACGTTAATGACGTCATCGGTGCGGCCCATGATGAACAGATAGCCTTGCTCATCAAAATAACCGCCATCGCCGGTTAGGTAGTAGCCGGGGAATGCCGCCATATAGGCACTATGAAAGCGCTTTTCGTCGCGCCATACGCCGGTCAAGCAACCAGGTGGCATGGGCTGTTTGATCACCACACTACCCTGCTCCATGGGTTTGGCCTGCTCGCCGTCGCGGTTAAGCACTTGCACATTGAAGCCAGGAACGGGGAACGTTGCGGATCCCGCCTTGGTGGGCACAGGCTCTATACCGGGCAAGTTAGCGGCGATGGGCCAGCCGGTTTCAGTTTGCCACCAGTGATCAATCACCGGCACGTCCAAAAGGTCATCCAGCCAGTGAAACGTGGGTGGATCGAGGCGTTCACCGGCCACGTAAAGATGCTTTAGGCTGCTGATATCGTAGTTCTGTAGCAGCTTGGCATCGGGATCCTCTTTCTTAATCGCGCGAAACGCCGTGGGCGCGGTGAAGAAGCTCTTCACCCGGTACTCCTCGATTAACCGCCAGAAGCTGCCCGCGTCGGGGGTTTTTACCGGCTTGCCCTCGTATACCACCGTGGTGCAACCCACTAGCAAGGGGGCGTAAACAATGTAGGAGTGCCCGACGACCCAGCCCACATCCGAAGCGGTAAAGAACACTTCACCGGGCTCCATTGCATAGATCGCCTGCATCGAATAGGCCAGCGCCACCGCGTAGCCACCCGTATCGCGCATAACGCCTTTGGGTTTTCCGGTGGTGCCTGAGGTATAGAGGATGTACAGCGGGTCGGTTCCCTTCACCGGCACGCACTCAGCAAATGGGGCGTTGGCAACCAACTCTTCCCAGTCGTAGTCGCCCTCCTCCAATTCAGCCCGGTGCGCTTCACGCTGATAAACGACACAGGCATCCGGCTTATGGGCGCTTAATTCAACGGCTTGGTCTACCATTGGCTTATAGGGCAATACCTTGCCCAGCTCGATACCGCAGGAAGCGGCAACCACCACTTTAGGCTCGGCGTCTTCAATCCGTGCCGCCAGCTCATGGGGGGCGAAGCCACCAAATACCACCGAGTGTATGGCGCCAAGCCGGGCACAGGCGTACATGGCCACCATGGCTTCGGGGATCATCGGCATATAGATCACCACACGATCGCCTTTGGTAACGCCCAACTGCGCCAGCGCCCCTGCAAAATGCGCCACTTTATCGCGCATTTCGCGGTAGCTAATGGTCTGCTTAGCCTTTGCGGCAGGCGAATCCCAGAAAATCGCTGCCTGATCACCACGCCCATTTTCGACATGATAATCCAGTGCCGCGTAGCTAAGGTTCATTTCACCGTCGCTAAACCAACGGGCATGCGCTGTTCCAGCGCTCTGCTCATCGTAGCTGAGGATGGTCTTAGGTGGTGTGTACCAGGGAATACGTTTGGCCTGTTCGGCCCAGAACGATTCAGGGTGTTCGATGGAGCGTTGGAAGGTGTGTTGGTAGTGGCTCATGGTGTCCCTATCTTTTTTGTAGTAACGCTTAAGGAAGATTGTTGACACTGTATAAAGGAAACCGACACTTCGCCCTCATACTATGGGCTAAATAGCGACCAAAGCGGTAGACAGGCACCGACATTGTCGACAAGATGACGAATTACTACCATTGATTAATCGTTAAACAGCAGCTTGGACAAAACTCACTAAATTACTGATCATTGAATAAATAATCTTCGCGACGCGACGATGCCGTGACAACGAATAACACTGTTTATAAAAACATACTTATAAAACAATGTTTATAAATAATGCTTATAAAAACGCTGAAGTAACAGTGTAGGCAAGGAGATCATTATGTCTGCTTCTACAAGCGCCGCTACACGCCTGCTTGAACATAACTGTCGCGCTATTGAGGCGGGAACCAACCTGCTAAAAGCGTTGGCCAATGAAAAACGGCTGCAAATCCTCTGCCTGCTTGCCGAGAAAGAGCTGTCAGTGACGCAAATTAATCAACAACTCGCGTTAAGCCAGTCGGCACTATCACAACATCTGGCTATTTTGCGGCGTGATGAGCTCGTCGATACCCGACGGGAGTCACAAACCATCTACTACTCGTTAAGCAGCGAAAGTGCCAAGGCCGTGATTGATACCTTGGCACACCATTACGCCGCATAACGCTCCAAGATTTAACCTCAGCGCCGCTGCCACCCAGCGGCGTCGATTAGGCCAAGCGCTTTCAGCGCCGCTTTTTCAACGCCTTCTGAAATGGCCAATCCCAGTTTACGACTGACGGTTTTAGGGGCTTCTAGCTTCACTGTGAATACTTGCGCCTCGCTCATACGTTCAACCAGATAGGCTTCGCTGGTTCCTACGCTGTCGACAAGCTGAAGCGATAATGCCTCGCTACCATACCAAATTTCGCCTGTGGCAAGGGTATCGATATCCATGGCGGGACGCCGTTCTGCCACATAGCCTTTAAACAAGCGGTGCGTATTCTCTAAGTCCTCCAAGAACTTTGCTTTGCCCTCTTCGGTATTTTCACCCAGCACGGTTAAGGTACGCTTGTATTTACCGGCGGTCAGCAGTTCTACGTCAACATCGTGGCGCTTTAGCAGACGATGAATATTGGGCACTTGCGCCACCACGCCGATAGAGCCAATCACTGCAAAGGGCGCGGCCTTAATGTGCTGCGCGGTACAGGCCATCAGGTAACCACCGCTTGCCGCCACCTTGTCGATACACACGGTTGTGTTTAGCCCCGCCGTGCGCAGCCGGTCTAACTGCGCCGCCGCCAACCCATAGGCATGCACCAGTCCACCCGCGGACTCAAGCCGCACCACTACCTCGTCTTCCTTAGCAGCGACACCGATGATGGCCGACACCTCTTGAGCAAAATGCTCGGTTTGCGAGGCTTTCAGATCGCCGTGAAAGTCGAGCACCCAAACCCGCGCCGCTGAGGCGGCATCCTGCTCCGTTTTGTGCTCTTTGTGACGTTTTTTATCTTCACTACGAAATAGTTTCAGCAGTTTTTTGCGTGCACCAGGAAGCGTGGCAGCCAGCCGCAAACGCCGAACACGGCGGCGGCGTTGTTCGTTAAGTGGCTCGATCGTGAGTTTCAGCTCGCTCTCTTTGTCCTGCTTGGTTCGTGCAATCAGCAGCAGGCCAAAGCCTATTAGTGCCATCACGATGGTGGTTTGCACAACAAAGGTGCCTATCTCTGCTACCCATTCACTCATTGACGTTCTCCATTAGAGGATTAATTCCTTTATAGCTCGTGCGTTGTATATGCGTTTGTTGATAGTGACTAGCGCGCTTGATTGGAACGCCCGTATGAAATAACCTCGCTTGCCTTTACGATTGTTTCTTTTGGCTATGGTCGCTAGCCTTAGCCTGATCTACTTAACCGAGAGATATGTTATGTCAAACAACACCCTTGAGAAGCTAAAAGCGCGTTTTAATCCTGCAGCAGCAAAGGGCATGGATGAAGTTTTCCAGTTTCACTTTACCGATGCAGGCAGCTACTACTTAAATATCCAGGATGGCACGCTGGACGTACAAGAGGGTGAGCATGACGATCCTTCTGTCAGCTTGAGCCTTACCACTGACACGCTAAAAGGGATTATGAGCGGTGAGATCAATGGCATGACGGCCTTTATGACCGGTAAGCTAAAAGCGACTGGTAATGTCATGCTGGCCACTAAGCTGACTAGCTTATTCCCTAGCGAGTAATCATCATATCGGCACGCGGCGCCGCTTACTCTTCGCGCCAGCGTGCCAAATGGGTTTCGATCAGCTCCCGGGATATCGAGTAAGGCGGCGGCAGAGAGGGCAACTGACGAGGCGAAAACCACGCCGCATCGCTAATCTCCACCCCATCGATGCGAATGCGCCGGGTAGTGGCTTCGGCGAAGTAACCAAACATCAGCGAGTGCGGGAATGGCCACGCCTGACTTTGGTGATAACGCAGTTGATCGATATGCACGCCCACTTCCTCAAACACCTCCCGGTGCACAGCCTCTTCCGCTGACTCTCCCGGCTCGATAAAACCCGCCAAGGTGGAGTAGCGCCCGGGTGGAAAGCGCGGACTACGGGCCAACAGCATCGCCTCCCCGCTGGTCACCAGCGTGATAATACACGGTGAGATACGCGGATAGTTGCGGTGTCCACAGGCGTGGCAGTGCATAGCGAATTCCGCAGTCAGCTTGGTGGCCGGTGCCCCACAGCGGCCGCAGAATCGGTGATTCTCTAACCATGCACCTACCTGCAGCGCCGTGGAGAGCAGGCTAAACCAAGCGGTTGAAAGCTCGCTCATCCATTGCCGACCATCAATCCAATCGTTGCCAGCCTGGGACTCCACAAGCAGCGCCACCGGCTCATCATCCCAGTAACATAGCGGCTGCATCTGCTCTGTCCAGGGTTGATAGGGCTGCAGCGGGGTTAACTCTTCGCTGCCGTTTAACGGTGCGGGCGCCAATAAACTACGCGAAAGCCGAATCACCCGCCCTGCTTGTTCGTGATGGGGAATTTCTCGCCTAAGCATCACTGGTCGCACCCTCAAACCAGTTCAATTGATGCGCCTTGCACTTGGCCTGGTGGGCCGCTCGCTCTTCGTCGGTGGGCCGCACCACGCGCAGTTGGCCCGGCGTTAAAGAAAGCCGCTGAATCGACATCCCCTCATTGGAGGTATCCGCCTGCTCCTGTTCCGCTGCGGAGGCCGCGTCTAACGTTAACGCGGTCTGCCCACCGGTCATCGCCAGGTACACTTCGGCGAGGATTTCAGAGTCTAACAGTGCGCCGTGCAGCACCCGGTGGCCGTTGTCGATATCGTAGCGTTTGCACAATGCATCAAGACTGTTGCGCTGGCCGGGGTGCATCTTCCTAGCCATGGTCAGCGTATCTAATACGCCGCAATGATCCCTTACCGGCCCCAGCACAGGAGATTTACGCTGCCGATTCAACATGCTCAGCTCGTGGTCAATAAAGCCCACATCGAACGGAGCGTTATGAATCACCAGCTCTGCGCCTTCGATAAAGGCCCAAAACTCATCGGCAATGGCCGCGAATACCGGCTCGTTAGCAACTCTGGCGTCATCAATCCCGTGAACTTCGACGACTTCAGCGTCGATATGCCGCTCAGGGTTGATGTATTGATGATAAGTGCGGCCAGTGAAGCGTCGATTGACCATCTCAATGGCACCAATTTCGACTAGGCGATGGCCATCTTTGGGGTCGATACCCGTGGTTTCAGTATCCAAGATCACCTGACGCATCATGCTCTCCTTTTTTGGTGCTCATCAATCGCTTCATTGGCCAGCGCATCGGCGCGCTCGTTGCCTGGGTGCCCGCTGTGCCCTTTTACCCAGTGCCACTCGACCTGGTGACGCTGGGTCTCTTCGTGCAGGGTCTTCCACAGCTCGGCATTTTTGACCGGCTGCTTGGCAGCGGTTTTCCAGCCGCGCTTGATCCAATTATGAATCCACTGGGTGATCCCCTGGCGAACATATTGGGAGTCAGTCCAGAGCGCCACTTCACAAGGGGTATTAAGCGTACGTAGCGCCATTATCGCGGCCATTAACTCCATGCGATTATTAGTGGTATCTGCTTCATAGCCTTTCAAGGTTTTCTCATGCTCGCCACTCGACAGCACGACACCCCATCCGCCAGGCCCTGGGTTACCCCTACAAGCCCCATCGGTATACACCGTTACCCGAGGTAGATCTCCCGCCGCCTCTTTAGTCAATCTCTTGATCCCCCGGTCTATGTAAAACAGATTTATGTAAAACAGGCTTCTGTGGGTCAGCTTTATTTGAATCAGCTGTGTGCCTATCCGTTTGCCGCGTTTTGGCTTGCGATGTTCCAGCGGGAGGCGTTTGATAAGCTTGATAGTGGGCGGATGAACCTGAGCGGGTAACACCCAGCGACGCCGGGGACGCTGGCGCCTTCAAACCAAATCTCAAACGCTGCACCGGCGCTTGGCGCTGCTGTCGGCGTGCTTGAATCATATAACTTTCGCCCAGTGGCAGGTTATGCCGCCGCCCTAACGACTCCCAATACTCACCGCACTTGGCATTCATCCGCCCCCGAAAACAGCAATAGTCTACCCGCTCAACCTCAAAGTCGACAAACGCCAACCAGTCCCGCAGGCGGCTAGCCGAGCGCCAGGTACCGCTCCAGGGAAAGCTCTGTTGGCGCTTTCGCAACTGCCGGGTAAGGCCGCTCACGCCGATAGGGTTAAAGCCAAACAGCACCATAATGCCGTTGTCAGCAGTGACACGCGCGGCCTCCTGGAGCGTGAAGTGGGCATCGGTTAACTGCTCAAGCCAGTGGTGAATGACCATCACATCTAAACAGCGATCCGGCAGCGCAAGCTGATCTGGTGGGCATACCAAGGTGCTATCGTTTTCGGCTAACTGATGCGTAGGCGACCAGCGTATGGGGTGCGCAATGGCCGACATGGTCATCAATGCCGGCCCCATGCTCATTTCCAAGCTGTGGCCGCCCACACGGGATTCCACCACGGGCCCTAAGCAGGCACGCTGGGTTTCCCACAGCGAACGCCCCGCCTCTGTTTGCCAATAAGGCTGGCTACTTTGTAAGCGCTTAGCCAGTGTCGTGGCCGTCGTCGAATTTGACATGAACAGCGCTTCCCTCCACAGTAACGGCTTTTTAACGCCTTTTACGCACCGATTCAGCGCTAATAAGCGCAATGTTTGATGTGTTTTTTCGTAACTTAAAGGATCTCGCCGATGATGAGCGTGACACCGATCCCCGCCCTTAGCGACAACTATATTTGGCTATTAAGACAAGATACCAGCCAAAGCGTTTGTGTGGTGGATCCCGGTGAAGCTGCCCCGGTGATCGAGTTTCTTGAACGTGAGTCGCTTACCCTCAAATGCATTCTGATTACCCACCATCATCATGATCATACGGGTGGTTTAGCAGAGTTAATTAAACGCTACTCTCCACACGTTATCGGCCCCGACAATCCCAAGATTGAAGGCATCGATGAAACCGTGGGTGACGGCGACGAAGTCCGCATCATGGGGCGTTTATTTGACGTCATGGCGACCCCCGGCCATACGCTGGATCATATCAGCTACTTCACAGCCGGTATCCCTGCACTACTGTTCTGCGGTGACACCCTTTTTTGCGCGGGCTGCGGTCGTCTATTCGAAGGCACCCCTGAGCAAATGTACACCGCGCTGAAAAAATTTGCGGAACTCCCTGAAGATACACTGGTCTTTGCAGCCCATGAGTACACTCAGGCAAACCTGACGTTTGCCCGTGCTGCGGATCCTGAAAACGAAGACGTTAAACACGCCTTGCAGGAGTGTGAAAAGGCGCGGGCATTGGATCGCCCCACCTTACCCAGCACGATAGGACGCGAGCTGAAAATTAATCCCTACCTTCGCGTGGGCACTGATAGCGTGCGCCAAGCGGCAGGCACCCAGGGTGTTAATAATGATGATCTCGCTACGTTCACCACTCTGCGTGAGTGGAAGAACCGTTTTTAAGAACGCTATCGAAACCAAACGAATGCAACTATGACCTATCGAACGATTCGCCAGCGCTTGATGCTGAGCGCGGGCAGTACCGTAATAATGGGCCTAATGTTAGCCGCTGCGGCAAGCTCACAAGCCTCTGCGACAGCCTATGAAGGATCTACTGCATCAACCAGTAAATCAGTAGATGCTACAAAACCACACCCCACGCCGTTCCAAATCCATTTTTGGGAGGCGCTGGAACTGAAACCCCAAGACGCCTGGACAACGCTGCGGAAAAGCTTTCAGTGGCAAGAGAAGTCACTGCCTGCCGAGGCCCAAGCGCGGGTAGACGAATGGATTGAGTACTACCGTTCCAGCCCCGAAAACATTGCCACGATTACCGAACGAGCCACCCCCTGGCTTGCCTGGATTACCCAGCAGGTTAGCGAGCGCGGTCTACCCGGCGAAGTCGCGTTAATCCCCTTTGTCGAGAGCTCCTTTGACCCCGGCGCGCGAAGTCATCGCGGTGCTGCAGGGCTATGGCAGTTTATGCCCGGCACCGGTGATGCATTGGGCTTGGTACGTAACGGAAACTACGATGGCCGGTTAGATGTTTTGACCTCCACCGAGGCAGCGCTGGACTACTTGGAAATGCAGGCCGACCAGTGGTATGAAGGCGATCTAATGCTTTCATTAGCGGCTTATAATGCTGGCGCTGGCACCGTTAATCGCGCTCAACGCCAGGCCCAAAGCCAGGGCCTAAACGGTGAGTACTGGGATCTTTCGCTGCCCTACGAAACCATGCAGTATGTGCCCAAGCTGAAAGCCATCGCGACGATTATTAACGACCCAGAGCAGTACGGTGTCAGCTTGCCGGAAATACACGTTGATCCGGCCTTCGCTAAAGTTAAGCTAGACCACGCTGTGACGCTCTCAGAAGCTTCTCAACTGTTGGATGTTAGCCAAACTGCATTAGCCGAATTAAATCCCGGTCTGCTCAATGGCAGCATTGACCCCCGCAGTGCACAAACGCTGCTGGTACCTGAAGAAGTGGATACCCAGGTTCTTGCGCAACTTGCGCAGGACGGCAATCAAACACAAGACAGCAACCAAGCATTTGCGCAAAACAGTAGTGGCAATACCCACCGCGTTGAAAGAGGCGACAGCCTCTCTGCGATCGCGGCCAGATATAATATTGACCAGCAAGACCTTATACGCTGGAATTCGATTGACCGCCCCGGCGCTCTGCAACCAGGCCAGCTGCTGACACTATCAGGGCGTTAAACCGGGTTAACTAGTTGGCTTTGTTCACATGGGATGTCTCCAATGCCGCGTGGTTTGTTTTTTGCGAAAACGCTTCTACTCATCAGTGGCCTGCTGTTCAACGTATCAATACTGGCTTCAGACGCCGACACGATAGCGTCAGAGTCGTCGTCCAACAGCGATTCGTCTATCACCGCCCCCAACTCCAATGTGGTGGGTGATTTGAATACAGACGCAAACAACGTGGTGCCGGTTGAAACAGTTCATGGACTATCGCTTTACGATAGCCCCGAGCTACCAGCCGATTTCCCCTACTTCCCGCATGTAAACCCACAGGCCCCCAAAGGCGGCACCATTACCCATACCGCCGTGGGGAGCAGCTTTGACTCAACCAATCCGTTTATTATTCGCGGTACGCCGGTCACTGGCATTTCACAAATTTACGACACCCTTATGGCCAGCAACCCGAACGAGCCCTTTAGCCTCTACAGCTTGCTGGCCGAAGGCGTGCGCCTTGACCCTGAAAGGGAGTGGATTGAGTTCGACCTGCGCCCTGAAGCGCGTTTTCAAGACGGAGAGCCTGTCACCGCCTACGATGTGGTGTTCTCGCTTAACCTGCTCCGCGAAGAGGGAAATCCGTTTTACGCCAGTTACTACGCGGGGGTGGAAGAAGCCATCGCCCTCAATGAGCATCAGGTACGGTTCACCTTCAACGACACTCAATCCCGAGAGCTGCCGTTAATCGTCGCCCAACTGCCCATACTTCCCCGCCACTACTGGGAGCCCCGCGAATTCTCCTCCCCTACCCTTGCGGCACACCCAGGCTCCGGGCCCTACCGCATTAGCGAAGTAGACCCAGGTAGGCGCATTGTTTATCAGCGTGATGATGATTATTGGGGTAAAGATTTACCGGTCAACGTTGGCCGATACAACATTGATCGCATCATTTACGACTACTACCGTGATAGGGATATTGCCTGGGAAGCGTTTAAAGCGGGTCTCACCGACTTTCGTATCGATGCACGCGCCGCCACTTGGGCAATTGGCTACGACTTTCCAGCTTATGAAGAGGGCTTGGTAAAGCGGCTAACGGTACCGGACGTTAACCCTTCGATGATGCAGGCGTTTGTCTTCAACCTGCGTAAAGAAAAGTTCCAAGACCCCAGAGTGCGGGAAGCGTTGAGCCTGACCTTCGATTTCCCGTGGCTCAACACCAATATTTTTTACGGCACCTATCAGCGCACCGAGAGCTTTTTCCAAAATTCAGAGATGGAAGCCACCGGCTTACCCTCTGAGGAGGAACTGGCACTGTTGGAGCCCTTCCGGGAGGAGTTGATGGCCTCTCATGGCTCTGACCGTCTCTTTACTCAGCCACTGCCTATCGATGAGCCCATCGAGCTGCGCGAGCGGCTTCGCAGAGCGCTCGACTTACTCCGCGAAGCGGGCTATCGCGTTGAAGACGGCGTACTGGTTAACCAGCAAACCGGGCGACCCTTAAGTCTGGAAGTGCTGCTCTACGACTCAGGGCTTGAACGGGTGGTGCAGCCCATGCTCCGTAACATGGCCCGCCTGGGTGTGCAGACGTCGCTGCGTATCGTTGATATTAATCAGTATTTAAACCGACAGCGTAATTATGACTATGACATAGTGATCAGTCATTTCCCTCAGTCGAACAACCCGGGCAATGAACAGCGCGACTTCTGGACCAGCGCCGCCGCCGAGGCACCGCAAAGCCGTAACCGGATGGCGCTGGCACATCCGGCGGTCGATGCGCTGGTGGAGGAAATCATTAGTGCCAATGGCCGTGAAGAGTTGGATACCGCCACGCGCGCGCTGGATCGGGTGCTGCGCTGGGGATTTTATGTGATTCCCCACTACCACTCTGGGGAGACCCGCATCGCCATTTGGGATAAGTTCGGCTACCCCGAACCCTTCCCGAAATACGCCATGGATCTGGATGCGTGGTGGGTAGACACCGACCGTGAAGCAGAACTGCAGCGCCGCCAGCGCGGCCGTTAACTTTGGCCCAATTACAACTGCTTAATCGCAACGGCTTGTCTTCAACGGTTTCATCGTCATAAACCTCGGAGTGCTCTGTGGCCCGTTATACCCTACGCCGACTGCTGCTAATGATTCCGACCCTTTTCGGGATCATGCTACTCAATTTTATTATTGTTCAGGCGGCGCCGGGTGGGCCAATTGATCAGATGCTGGCACGTTTTGAAGGCGCCGACGCCATGGCCAGCACTCGCTTGGATATGGGTGGCGCCGATGTCCAGGTCAGCGATGACTCCCGGGGCGCCCGAGGTATTGACCCACGCTTTATCGAACAGCTAGAGCAGCAGTTTGGTTTTGACAAACCCGCCCACGAACGCTTTATCGGCATGATGGCGGATTACCTCACCCTCGATTTTGGCACCAGTTTCTTCCGCGACCGCCCGGTAACAGATCTGATGATCGAGCGACTGCCGGTTTCCATATCGCTAGGGCTCTGGACGACGCTGCTGGTCTATTTAATCTCTATCCCATTAGGCATTAAAAAAGCGCTACGCCACGGCTCCCGGTTTGACGTCTGGTCGTCGGGGTTAGTGATTGTCGGCTATGCCATTCCGGGCTTCCTGTTTGCCATCCTGCTCATTGTCCTGTTTGCCGGGGGCACCTACTGGGACTTATTCCCTTTACGCGGTTTGACCTCACCCGACTTCGACCAGCTTTCAGCCTGGGGCAAAGTCAAAGACTACTTTTGGCATATCACGCTGCCGGTGATCGCCGCCTCAATTGGCAGCTTTGCCACGCTGACGATGCTAACCAAAAACAGCTTTCTCGATGAGATTCACAAGCAGTATGTGATTACCGCCCGCGCCAAGGGCGCCGACGAGCGGCGCGTGCTTTACGGTCATGTATTTCGCAATGCCATGCTGATTATTATCGCGGGCCTACCCGCCGCCATGATCGGTATTTTCTTCACCGGCGCGCTGTTGATCGAAGTTATCTTCTCCCTGGATGGTCTGGGTCTGCTCGGTTTCGAAGCGGTCATGCAGCGGGATTACCCGGTGATATTCGGCACCCTGTTCCTGTATACCGTGATCGGCTTAATCCTCAAGCTGATTTCCGATTTGACCTACGTGTGGGTAGATCCGCGTATCGACTTTTCGACACGGGAGTCGTGATAATGGCCTCTTTATCGTCACGTTTATCGCCTATTACTCGCCGTCGACTGGCCGCTTTTAAAGCCAATCGCCGTGCCCGGGTGTCACTCTGGTTATTTACCACGCTGTTTATCCTCAGCCTGTTTGCCGAGCTCATTGCTAACGACAAACCGATCATCATGCAGTACGACGGCCAGTGGTACTTTCCCATGCTGGTGGACTACCCAGAAACCGAGTTTGACGGCTTTCTACCGACCCGAACGGACTATCTGGATCCCTTTGTTCAGCAACAAATTGATGATCACGGCTGGGCGCTGTGGCCCATCATTCCATTTTCATACCAGACCCTGGACATGAATATGACCCGCCCTTCTCCGGCACCGCCGGATAGCCGCCACTGGCTGGGCACCGATGACCAAGGCCGGGATGTGACCGCACGGGTGATTTATGGCTTTCGACTCTCGGTGGCCTTTGCGCTGGTGCTCACCGCAGGATCGTTAGTCGTCGGTGTGGTAGTGGGCGGTGTGCAGGGCTACTTTGGCGGTAAAATTGATTTGATCGGTCAGCGATTCACCGAAATCTGGTCCGGCTTGCCGGTGCTGTTCCTGCTGATTATTTTAGCCAGCTTTGTTCAACCGGGGTTTTGGTGGCTGCTGGGCATTATGCTGCTCTTTTCGTGGCTGGGCCTCGTCGATATCGTACGTGCCGAGTTCCTGCGGGCGCGTAATTTGGAGTATGTGCGCGCGGCCAAAGCCATGGGCTTGCCGTCACGCTTGATCATGTGGCGCCACGTGCTACCCAATGCCATGGTAGCGACACTGACATTTATTCCGTTTCTATTTACCGGCGCCATTGGCACCTTGACCGCTCTGGATTTTCTCGGCTTCGGCCTGCCGCCGGGCGCTCCCTCGCTGGGCGAACTTGCTGCCCAAGGCAAAAATAATCTACACGCCCCTTGGCTAGGCATCACGGCGTTTATGACCCTGGCCATCATGCTGTCACTGCTGGTCTTTATCGGTGAGGGCTTGCGTGACGCCTTTGATCCCCGCCACGTACAACAGCGCCAAGCAGGCCCAGACCAGGAGTCCCAGCATGCCTAATCCCCTGCTGCGCATTGAACACCTTGATGTCGCTTTCGATAACACCCCTGTGGTGCATTCACTCTCGCTAACCCTCAACGCGGGTGAAACCCTGGCCATTGTCGGTGAGTCTGGCTCGGGTAAATCGGTATCGGCGCTGGGCATGGTGAATTTGCTGCCCAGTAATGCCAGCGTTCAAGGCGAACGCTGGCTGGGTGATACCAATCTGGCCACGTTATCGGAAACTGAGTGGAACACGGTGCGTGGCAATCGCGTCGGTTTTATCTTCCAGGAGCCGATGACCTCACTAAACCCCCTGCATAGGGTGGGCAAGCAGATTGGTGAGGCCTTACGGCTGCATCAAGGGCTGCGCGGCCAGGCGGCCCGTGAGCGCAGCAAAGAGTTGCTGGAACAGGTGAAACTACCGCGCCCGGACGAACTGTTGGATGCCTGGCCCCACCAGCTCTCGGGTGGGCAGCGCCAGCGGGTAATGATTGCCATGGCAATTGCCAACAATCCCTCACTACTGATTGCCGATGAGCCCACCACCGCACTGGACGTCACGGTACAGCAGGAGATTCTCGCCCTGCTGCGGGAACTACGCGACCACCATGGCATGGGTATGCTGTTTATCAGCCACGACTTAAACCTGGTGCGCCGCCATGCCGATCGCATTTGCGTGATGTACCAAGGGCGCATTCAAGAAATCGGCCCGGTGGAGCAGGTCTTTCAGCACCCCCAAAGCGATTACACTAAAGCGCTACTGGCCGCTGAGCCGGAAGGTAGGCCCCAAGCTATAGAGCATACAGCGCCGCTACTGACCGCTCGTCAATTGAGCGTGAGCTTTAAGCGCCCTAAGACCGGCTTATTTAAGCGCCAGCCCCCTGCTTTTGTAGCGGTGCAACCAATAGATTTCCAAATCGCGCCAGGGGAAACCCTGGGCATTGTCGGTGAGTCCGGCTCGGGTAAAACCACGCTGGCGTCAGCGGTCATGCGGCTGGTCACTAGCCAAGGCGATGTTACCCTTGGCAACGATAAACTAAGCGCCCTAACCGGCGATTCGTTACGCCGCCAGCGCCATCGCCTGCAAATGGTGTTTCAAGACCCTTATGGCGCACTTTCACCGCGTATGCCAGTGTTTGATATCGTTAGTGAAGGGCTGCGCTTTCACTACCCCCATCTCACCACTGAAGAAGTCGCCCAGCGGGTCAATCAAACGCTGCACGAGGTAGGTTTACCCGAGAGCTGTGCCGCGCGCTACCCCCACGAGTTCTCCGGCGGTCAGCGCCAGCGCATTGCCGTGGCAAGAGCGATTATCTTAGAGCCAGAGTTGCTGGTGCTGGATGAGCCAACCTCGGCGTTAGATCGTACCGTGCAGAAGCAGCTAGTCTCCCTGTTACGCGATTTGCAGGCCCGCCGTCAGCTAAGCTATCTGTTTATAAGCCATGATTTAGCCGTAGTGCGTGCCATGGCACACCGTATTATGGTGCTAAAGGATGGCGAGGTGGTCGAACAAGGCCCCTGCCTAGAGGTGCTTTCTGCGCCACAGAACGCGTATACTCAAGCGTTGATTGCCGCTGCACATCTGACCCACTAGCTCTGATTGACTAACTTTATCAAGCCACGATACTGGCCATTGCTGTCTGCAGAATCAAAGATAACGGTATAAAACTACAGATAAAATAAAGCCGCTTACCCTTTTGGGAAGCGGCTAATGGAAACCTTGAACAAGGGCTGCTCAGAAAAGCGCGATTTCCTCGGCAGTTAATTCGCGCCACTCGCCGGGCGCCAGGTTGGCATCCAGAGCTAAGTCACCGATAGAGCTGCGGTGCAGTGAGTTCACGTGATTGCCCAAGGCGGCAAACATACGCTTCACCTGGTGATAGCGCCCTTCGGTAATGGTGAGTTCTGCCTGGGTGGGCGAAAGCAGCCGCAGTGTTGCTGGCTGCGTCGGGGTCTCCTCTCCATCCAGCATCAGGCCATCGGCGACTTGGCCAATCGCCCACTCCGCCGTCGCGCCTTCCATCGGTTCCGCCAGCTCGGCGATATACACCTTGGCACAGCGATGGCGTGGTGACGTGACGCGGTGCGACCACTGACCATCATCGGTTAATAGCAGCAGTCCCGTGGTATCCACATCTAACCGCCCTACCGGCTGTAACCGATCAGCTTTGGGCAGATCGATTAGATCGATTGCTCTTTGATAGAGACCGCGGCGGGCGTTACATTCAACGTCGACGGGCTTGTGCAGCATAATGTAGCGCAACCCTACCAGCGCCAACCGCTCGCCGTTGAGTACCACTACATCGTTATCGGTATCGATTTGGGTCGCCGACTGTTTGATCGGCTCGCCGTTCAGGGTCACTTCGCCATTTTTGAGTGCCCGCTTGGCGAGGCTGCGGGTTAACGGTGTGGTCTCACTCAAAAAGCGATCAAGGCGCATCATTAACCCACTCCTGGCAGCAGCTTAAAGTGGTCGGCATCTTGCCAGGCAGGAAATTTTTCACGAAAAGCATCAAGGGCAGTTTTATCCAGCGTGCCCGTCTCTATAAACGGGGTATGGGCAGGTTTATCAATTAGCGGTTCGCCTTTGAAGTCGACCAACAGGGAGTCGCCGCTGTAGGCAAGCCCTTTGGCATCTTCTCCAACGCGATTAACGCCAATTACATAGCTTAGGTTCTCTACCGCGCGGGCCTGGAGCAGCGTACGCCATGGATGACGACGCGGTGCTGGCCAGTTGGCGATACACAGCAGCGCATCATACTCGAAATGCTCCCCTTCTGCTGGCTGCTGGCGCATCCACACCGGAAAACGCAGGTCGTAGCAAACGCTCAGCAGCAGCTTAAAGCCATTAAGCTCTACCACTTTACGCTCACTGCCCATACCGTAGCGCTCATGCTCCCCGGCCATACGGAATAAGTGGCGCTTGTCGTAGTGGGTTAACTCCCCCTCCGGCGTTGCCCAGATCAAGCGATTATAAAACTCGCCGTTCTCTTCAATCGCCACGCTGCCGGTCATCACACAGTTACGCGCCTTCGCCTGGGCCTGTAGCCAGGCAACGCTTTGGCTCTCGGCCATCGGCTGGGCCATTTCGCGGGAGTTCATGGTAAAGCCAGTGGCAAACATTTCCGGCAATACAATAAGATCCGTATCGCGGCTATCCAACTCGCCCAGCAACTTCTCAAGATGGGTGTGGTTGGCCTGGGGGTCTTCCCAGCGCAGATCGCACTGCACTAGCGTGTTCCTAAGTTGACTCACTTAACACCTCCAATTCGTCAGTCTCAAGGCAACGTTTATGCTAGATTAGCATCTTTAAATAATGAGGCTGCTATGCTTCCTACTCCAACACGCGATCCAGCTGCCGTCAAAGGCGTCATGTTTGGGCTAACCGCCTACACCATGTGGGGCTGTTTTCCGCTATTTTTTGCCCTGTTTGACGGCGTTCCCGCCTTTGAAATTTTGATTCATCGGATCATTTGGGCGTGTCTGTTTTTAGTCGGTTTGATTACCCTATTACGCCGCTGGCCGCCCGTTGTCACTGCATTAGGCGAACCCAAGCGGCTTGGCCGGGTGTTAGCCTGCGCGCTATTGATTGGGTTTAACTGGGGTATCTATATTTATGCGGTGGAGTCAAAGCAGGTATTGCAAGCGAGCCTGGGCTACTTCTTAACGCCTTTAGTGAACGTCGCGCTCGGCATGCTGGTACTGCGGGAAGTGATGGCCAAGCTGCAGCTGGTCGCCTTGGGCTTGGCCAGCGTCGCCATTGCAGTGCAGTTCGTGATGCTTGGCGAGCTGCCCTGGATTAGTTTACTACTGGCGTTAAGCTTCGGCAGTTATGGCCTGTTTCGTAAGCAGGTACCGCTGGACGGCTTATCAGGACTGTTTGTAGAAACCCTGCTGCTATTTCCCCTCGCCCTGATCTCCTTGACCTGGTTAAGCTGGAACGGCAGTTCGCACTTTTTGCAAAATACAGCTACCACTAATCTGCTAATCGCCAGCGGTGTCTTGACCGCATTGCCGCTTATGGCTTTTGCTGGCGCGGCTCGTCGGCTACGCTTAGCGACCATTGGCTTTCTTATGTACATCAATCCCAGTATCCAATTTCTCATCGCGCTAACGGTTTTCGGCGAGCCCCTGGGCGTTATCCAGTTGGCAACGTTCGTGCTTATTTGGATCGGACTCGCGCTTTATTCCTGGTCGGCGTGGCAGTCACGCCCGCGCTACGCTGCGGCTAGTTAGCGCCAGCGGCGATGATGCACTAGCATCGGCAGCAGCTTCAAGCATAGGCGTCGATGCAGTGTCCCGTTCAGGCTGGTAGCCAACCCGGAAGCCGCCCCAGTGCTTACCCTGCACATACACCGGCACTGAGAGGTCGTGCATGATTTCGCCGGTATCGCGCTTGTAGGTTTGTAGCAGCAGCGGCTTTTCATGAGCGCCACAGCGGCTGCCGGTTGGGTCATCGAAAATGCGCTTGTTGCGGCAGAATTTTAAATCGTGGGCGTAGTCACCGGTTGGCGCAAGGCTGACCGCTTTGTTATGGGTCGGCACATAGCCTTTACGGTCACAGGCAATGGCATAGCTTAAGCCTAACTGAGTAAGCAAAGGCTCCTGCAGATCAGGCAGATACCTATCGGTGAAACTATCAAAGCCGGTTTTATATTGCGGCGGCTGCGTACCCGGAATCTGTTCATAGTGGGGCTGGAACAGCTGGGTGCCTGAAAGCTCCCCACTGGCAATCGCCTTCTCCAGCAGCTTACCCAACTTATCGGCGGTTAATCGTGCGGCGTGAAACACCTGTTGGTGGCGGCCCTCTAAATGCTGCTGGGCCAGTTCACCATCGACCCCTTCCGCAGCCTCCATCAATGCGCGGGCCTGTTCAGCCAAATCGTGCATATTTCGGTTGCCTTCATCCACATCATCTTCCAGCTGGCTCAGGCTGTCCGCCACGGTTTGACTATGTTGACGGGTGTTTTCCATGGCATCGGCAACACGGGTGATTTCGCTCTGCACCTGGTCGAATTCCTGCGTCATCGTACCCAGACTGGTGCCGACCACTTGCAGCCCCTTGGAGCGTTCGCTGATACGGGCCATCAAGTCACCAATGGTGTCGACTACCGACTGGCCGCTCTGATGCATATCCTTAACCAGCTCATCGACACTTTGCGTCGCGGTAGAGGTCTTGAGCGCCAGGTTGCGCACTTCGCCAGCAACGACGGCAAACCCTCGACCGTGTTCGCCCGCTCGGGCCGCTTCAATTGACGCATTGAGCGACAGCAGATGGGTCTGTTCGGCGATACCCTCAATCATGGAGGTAACGTTGCGAACGCGCTCTATTTTATCGTTCAGCGCGGTCAGCATTTCCAGCGCTTGGTTGGAGCGGTCGGCGACGTCGCTCATGTCCTGGATAATATCGTCCAGCTCGGCATGGTTGTGATGACTGGCTTCCCGGGCGCTCTCTGCCAGCGCCGCCACTTGGCTGGCGCTGGCACTCACCTGCATAATGGCTGCATTAATGGCCGTCATACTCGATGAAGCTTCACGGGCCATGGTCTCTTGTTTGGTTAGACGCTGATCCATCAGGTCGGCGTAGTGCGACACTTCTGCCGAGGCAATCGCGGTACTACTAGCGCGGTTCATTAATCGGTAGGCCATGGCACGCAGCGACCGGTAATCACGCAGCGGTTTAAAGCCAAACCGACTCTGCTCCAGGTGACGTTGGTCGGCTCGGTAAACGCCTTCCAGCGCACTGAGCAGCATAGCACCACCGCCCATCGCGGCGAACAGGAGCGCCAGGTAACGCCAGTGGCCGCCCTGAGCGGCAAGCCCTATGGAAAGCGCCACGAACAGCACCGGAACTAACAATCGCAGTAAGCGCATGAGCAGTACTCTTTTTATTAACGTTATCAAGTATCGAAAATACCACTTCTGAGGAATTAACTCCCCTTCGCGGCTAAGCTTAGCGTGTAACGCTTATGAAAGAAGTAGCACTTTGGGGGAAGGAAGCGCTTGGTCATCATTGGGTTACCGCAGTGAAAATGAATATAAGCACTGCAATGAAATGGAATATCCCTTACTCTTTTGGTTCGGCCACTTCTACAACACCTGGAACCCATGCTAAAGCGCTACTTGCCAATCCTGACATGGCTCCCCCACTACCATAAACGCCTATTGGGGGCCGATCTTTTGGCGGGCTTGATCGTCACCGTGATGGTCATTCCCCAATCGCTGGCCTATGCGCTGCTGGCCGGGTTACCCGCGGTGGTGGGCCTCTACGCCAGTATACTGCCTCAACTGTTCTATACCCTGTTTGGTACCAGCAAAACCCTCGCGGTCGGGCCGGTGGCAATTATCGCGCTGATGACCGGTGCCGCGCTCTCCTCAGTAGCAGCCACGGGCACGGAGACCTATTTACA
The DNA here is from genome assembly GCF_020595105.1 of Halomonas sp. FeN2. Taxonomy (NCBI): domain Bacteria; kingdom Pseudomonadati; phylum Pseudomonadota; class Gammaproteobacteria; order Oceanospirillales; family Halomonadaceae; genus Halomonas; species Halomonas sp. FeN2. The sequence goes on along the minus strand of NZ_CP074200.1, from coordinate 82,083 downwards.
GGCAGCGCTAATCCTGTCACTACTTTCCGGTGGCATGCTGGTCGTGATGGGGCTGCTGAAAATGGGCTTTTTCAGCAATTTTCTAAGCCACCCGGTTATCTCCGGCTTCTTAACGGCGTCGGGCATTTTGATCGCGGCCAGCCAACTGGGCAGCTTACTGGGGGTAGAGAGTAGTGGCTTTACCCTGGTGGAACGTCTTATCACCCTGGTGCCCAATTTAGCCACCTTTAACTTACCCACTTTGCTGATCGGCAGTGGAACCCTGCTGTTTTTGATAGCTATGCGACGCAAAGGTAAAGCCACCCTGCACAAGATGGGCCTGCCAAACACCCTGGCGGACTTGATCGCCAAAGCGGGGCCGGTCTTTGCAGTCGTAATCACCACCCTGGTGACCTGGCACTGGCAGTTGGCCGATAGAGGCGTTGACGTAGTGGGATCCATTCCCGGTGGTTTACCCGCGTTGAGCTTTCCCTGGGCAGACTACTCGCTATGGCGGGCACTGCTAATCCCAGCGCTGCTGATTAGCCTGGTCGGCTTTGTGGAGTCGGTCTCCATGGGCCAGATGTTGGCCGCTAAACGGCGCCAGCGCATATCCCCCAATCAGGAGTTAGTAGGCCTGGGCGCCAGCAATTTAGCCGCCGGACTTTCCAGCGGCATGCCGGTAACCGGGGGGTTGTCCCGCACCGTTATTAACTACGATGCAGGGGCGCAAACACCTGCCGCCGGTGCCTTTGCGGCACTAGGTATTGCGCTGGTCACCCTGTCATTTACCGGTTGGCTCTACTATCTGCCCATCGCGACCCTGGCCGCGACGATTACCGTTTCGATTTTGACGCTGGTGGACATCCCCATGCTGCGCCAAACCTGGCGCTACTCCCGCAGCGACTTTGCCGCCATGGCGGTGACGATTCTGCTAACGCTGTGCGAAGGCGTTGAAGCTGGCATTATCAGCGGTGTGACACTCTCTATTGCGCTATTTTTGTACCGCACCAGCCGCCCGCACAGCGCCCTGGTGGGTCGCGTGCCCGGCACCGAACACTTTAGAAACACCACCCGCCACGATGTCGAAACGGTCAATACCGTTGCCCTGCTGCGCATCGATGAGAGCCTCTATTTTGCCAATGCCCGCTATTTGGAAGACACCGTTTATAACCTGGTGGCGAGTCACCCCGAACTTGAGCACGTGGTGCTGATCTGTTCAGCGGTTAACCTGATCGATGCCTCAGCCCTAGAGAGCCTGGATGCGATCAACGCCCGTTTAAAAGACTCCGATGTAAAACTGCATTTATCCGAGGTCAAAGGCCCAGTAATGGATCAGCTAAAGAAGAGTGACTTTCTGGACGCACTGACCGGACGGGTATTTCTAAGCACCTACGCCGCTTGGCGTGAGTTTTCTTAACTGTATTGCTCTCGCTACCGCTCTGAAAAACCAGGCTTTTGCCTGGTTTTTTTATGCCTGTTGTTTACTAACGGACACCACTGATGACAACGGCATTGACAGCCACCCAGCGGCTTCTCTACTATCACTCGACCATTTAGCAAAATACAATACCGCATAGCAAAACACATTCGATCAAATAACCAGTAACTGAACGTCACCATCAACGTCACTACAACCACAATAAAGGAGCATCCCAATGCGCCCCTTCGCTCAACGCCTACTTATTGCCGCCTTACCTCTATCGCTACTCGGCGCAGCAGTCAGCCACGCCAGTGAAATTGAACTGCCCGGCACCATGGCCTGGACGGCTTATGGCACCAACTCAAGCGGCTATGCCCAAGCCGTCGCCATCGGCAATATGCTGCAGAACAAATACGATTCGTCTGTACGTATTCTGCCGGGTGATAACGATGTATCACGCATGACGCCGCTCAAGCAGGGCCGCGTTGACCTTTGCGCCTGCGGGATCGCCAGCTACTACGGCGCGGAAGGTGTAATGATGTTTGCCGACCGTGACTGGGGCCCTCAGCCACTTCGCGTGATTACCACTTCTACCGCCTCTTTTGGCCTCTCCCTTGCGGTTGCGGGCGACTTGGACGTTGAAACACCCGCTGACCTGGCGGGCAAACGCATCGCCTATATCCGCGGCGACGATGCGCTCAATAAAGGCACAGAGGCGTACCTCGCCTTTGGCGGTTTAACCTGGGATGACGTAGAGCGGGTTGATTACCCCGGCTATGGCCGCTCGTTCGACGGCATTATCGCTGGCGATGTGGATGCCTCCTTTACCACAACGGTGACCCCGCCTGCCCAGCAGTTGGCCAGTAGCCCCCGCGGCATTAGCTGGCCGGTGTTAGACCCCAACGACGAAGCAGGCTGGGAGCGTATGGCTGCGGTGGCGCCTTACTTCCGCCCTCACGAAGTCACTTCTGGGGCAGGCGGCATCAGCGCCGAAAATCCGGTGCCTAGCGCTAGCTACCCTTACCCCATCGTAGTTGCCAACCAAGACCTGGACGACAATGTGGCTTATGGCCTGATCAAGGCCATGCAGGAAAATTTCGACGACTATAAAGATAACGCCCCAGGGGCGCTTGGCTACGCCTTGGAACAGCAAGACCTTCAGTGGGTAGTGCCATTCCACGATGCGGTCGTGGAGTACTACAAAGAGATCGACGTATGGACCGATGAAATGCAGGCTCATCAGGACAAGCTCGTTGAGCGTCAGAACGTGCTGCTAACCGCCTGGGAAAGTTTTATGCAGGACGCACCCAGTGAGGACGAGGCATTTACTACCGGCTGGATGGAAGCCCGTGCCACCGCGCTGAGCGATGCCGGTTTCGAACCGATCTTCGAGTGATACACCACGGGGCGGCACTTGCCGCCCCCTGCTGATTGACGGATGTCCCCCATGACCACAGATACCTCGCCTGCCAATAATCAGCAGGTTAAAGAAAAGATCAGCCAAATTCGTCAGCTTCCTCCTGCGCTGCGCTGGATTCCCGCCACGGTCACCGTCATTTTGATGGCGATGACCCTGGATTATCTGTTTAACGTTGGCTTACTGACTTTCGTTACGGGTCTGGAGACGCAGTTCTACTACGCCGTTGTGGCGCTGCTGCTACCGCTGGTGTTTTTGCTTTGGCCCATGCGCAGTCGCCAACAAGAGCAGCCCATTCCCTGGTATGACTACACGCTGAGCGCCATCACACTTATCGTTGGCGGCTATTTTGTTTACAACGCAGTGCCCATTTTGGAGCGCGGCTGGGCCTTTTCTGCACCCGAAATCGCCATTTATGCAAGCTACGCCTACTGGCTGCTGATTATCGAAGCAGCACGCCGGGCGGGTGGTTTACCCATTGCGATTATTGCCGGGGTATTCTCGCTCTATCCGCTGGTGGCCGATATCGTCCCCGGCCCTATCCAGGCGTTTCCTTCAACTCTTGAACAAACCGCCATGTACCACACCATGAGTACCGAAAGCATCATGGGGGTGCCGCTGCAGGCATTCGCGGGCCTGGTGATTGGCTTTTTGGTGTTTGGTGTCGTGCTGCAGAAAAGCGGCGGCGGTAAGTTTTTTATTAATCTGGCCTTTGCGCTGCTGGGCCATGTACGGGGCGGCCCTGCTAAGGTGTCGATTTTCTCCAGTGGCCTGATGGGCTCCATGAGCGGCAGCGTGATCAGTAACGTACTCACCACCGGCGTGCTGTCGATTCCCGCCATGCGTCGTATCGGCATGAGCCGCTCCTTTGCCGGCGGTGTAGAAGCCTGCGCCTCAACCGGCGGTGTATTGATGCCCCCTGTTATGGGTGCTACTGCTTTTGTCATGGCGATGTTTCTCGACATCCCCTACTCCGCTGTGGCGCTGGCCGCCGTCATTCCTTCGATTCTGTATTTCCTGGGTCTGTTTATTCAGATTGATGCCTACGCTGCGCGCCACGATATTAAAGGCCTACCCGCCGTTGAGCTGCCTTCGCTTTGGCAAACCCTAAAAGAGGGTTGGTACTTTATTTTTGTCTTCGCGTTATTAGTCTGGATGCTGCTGATTACGCAGCGCGAAGCCGTAGCGCCTTTTTACGCCACCGCGCTGCTGTTAGTGCTGAATCAGCTTTCCAAGCATAACCGCTGGGGCTGGAAAGACGTGGCCGATACGCTCTCGTCTGCCGCCAAGCTATTTGCCGAGCTGATCGCTATTTTGGCCGGCGTGGGCATGCTGGTCGGTGCGCTTTCGATGACCGGTCTTTCTGGCACCATCGCTAACGACTTTATCAATATTGCCGGCGGCAGCGTGCCGCTACTGCTGATTATGGGCGCCGTGACCAGTTTCGTGCTCGGCATTGGCATGACCGTGACTGCCGCCTATATTTTCCTCGCCGTTGCGCTAGCCCCTGCGCTGATTCAAGGCGGAGGGCTGGATCCCATGGCGGTGCATATGTTCATCCTTTACTGGGGCATGCTGAGTTTCATTACTCCGCCGGTGGCCCTGGGTGCCTTTGCCGCCGCCACCGTGGCCGGTGCCCGGCCCATGGAAACGGGTCTGCAGGCCATGCGCCTGGGTAGCGTGATCTACTTTATCCCCTTCCTATTTGTGCTTAATCCGGCGTTGATTATGCAGGGCGCACCGCTGGTGATCGTGGCCGTGTTTATCCAGGCCGTGCTCGGCATCATTCTGTTTGCCTCCGCCATGCAAGGCTACTTGATGGGCGTTGGGCGACTGGGCTATGGCGCGCTGCAGGAGATCATTATTCGCGCCCTGGTACTGGTCGCGGGACTATTACTGGCACTGCCTGGCGGTGGAATGATCCCCCTTAGCCAGTGGGAACTGATCGGCCTTGCGCTTGCTGCACTAGTGCCCGGCGTGTTGATGGCACGCTTAAGCCAGCGCCACCATCGGCGTACTCAAAGCGCCTCTGCTGCGTAACAGATAGAACGCCAGGGTTATTTTTTAATTCATTATCATGCGAAATACGAGAGCCTAACTATGTCCGTTCACTACCAGCGCCACGGTGATATAGGCGTTATCCAAATTGCTAACCCGCCGGTTAATGCCCTGGGTCAGGCCGTGCGCAGCGGCTTAGTCAACGCGCTCAAAGAGGGTATTGCCGACAAAGATGCGAAAGCGCTGGTCGTGCTGGCCGATGGCCGCACGTTTATTGCCGGGGCGGATATCCGTGAGTTTGGCAAGCCGCCCCAAGCACCCCTCCTGCCCGATGTGATTACCCACCTGGAAGCCTGCCCAAAACCGCTGATCGCTGCCCTGCACGGCACGGCCCTGGGCGGCGGTTTGGAAGTAGCACTCGGTTGCCACTACCGAATCGCGCTGGCAGGAACCCGCGTAGGGCTACCAGAGGTAAAGCTTGGCCTACTGCCTGGCGCCGGTGGCACACAACGTTTGCCACGCTTAGTTGGCGTTGAGCGGGCGTTAGAGATGATTACCAGCGGTCGCATTGTGGAGGCTGAAGAAGCGCTTGAGGCGGGCATCATCGACGCCATTAGCGACGCCAAAACGCCTCTTGAAGCGGGTTTAGCCGCCGCCCAGGAAGTGCTGGCAGGCACTCAAACACCCCGCATCACCGGCCAGCTTCCTGCCCCGGCGGCGGATTCCCAGGCCATCACTAAAACGTTGGAACATCTTAACCAGCAATCTCCCGAGTTGTTTTCGCCGTTTCGCATTGTCGAAGCGATTCAGGCCTGCGTGAGTGCCGAGTCACTTGAGGCCGGATTGCGCCGCGAGCGGGAGCTGTTTCTAGCCTGTATGGACTCCCCCCAGCGCGCCGGGCTTATTCATCTGTTTTTTGCCGCACGCAGCCCGCACCTGGTGCCCGACGTTGAGAAAGCCAGTGCTTTTAAACACGTTGCACTGATTGGTGAGCATCCGCTATTTGAACGCCTGCAAAAGGCCGCGCAAAAGGCGGGTATTAGCTTAACCAGCACACCCGACGAGGCCACCGAACTTTGCCTCCTGGCGCCCAATGCCCCCAGAGATTCAGGCAAGGCGTGCCCGGTTATCGCACTGGAAGAGATTGGCGCCGGCAGCGCCTGTTCCAAAGATAGTGCGCTAAGCCTGATCATTGCTGAAAACGGCCATATCGCTGAGCTAATCAACGTAAGCGCAGAACCACTTATTCAGCAGCGAGCCGCACTGACGCTTAAAGCGTTGCGTCTAAACATCGTGGTCAGCCAGCAAAAAAGCATGCTTCGTGCGATGCATGCTGCCATTCAGCAAGCCCCGACCAGTGAAAGGCAGTCAGCGCTTGAACAGCTGAGTGTCAATATGGCGAAACAGGGCTTCTGCTACCGGGAAAGTGACCTCGATTTGCTCGCGGTGGAAGCGTTTGGCTATCCACGTCACCTAGGAGGGCCACACCGCCAGGCCACGCTCTCAACTGCAGCTCAGGATGTATAGCCCATGAACCTCACCTTTAGCCCCGAAGAGCAGGCATTTCGCGAACAGGTTCGCCGCTTTCTAGCCGATGCACTGCCCAGCGATATTAGCGAACGCGTACGCCAAGGACGCCACCTGCGTGCAGATGATCACCTGTGCTGGCAGAACATCCTCAGCGAACAGGGCTGGCTAGCCTCTAACTGGCCAAAAGAGTTTGGCGGCCCAGGCTGGGGGCCGGTACAGCGGCATATTTTCGACGAAGAGTGCGCCGCAGCCCATGCGCCTACGGTCGTTCCCTTCGGCGTTAATATGGTGGCCCCCGTCATCATGAAATTCGGCAGTGTCGAGCAGCAACAGCACTACCTGCCGCGCATTTTGAGCAATCAGGATTGGTGGTGCCAAGGCTACTCAGAGCCCGGCGCTGGGTCTGATTTAGCGGGTCTAAATACCCGCGCCGTTCGCGATGGCGACCACTATATCGTCAATGGTCAGAAAACCTGGACCACCCTGGGCCAGCACGCCAACATGCTGTTCTGCCTGGTACGCACCGACCCAGACGCCAAGAAGCAGGCGGGCATCAGCTTTCTGTTGATTGATATGCAGACACCGGGTATCACCGTGCGGCCAATTATTACCCTGGATGGTGCCCACGAAGTTAACGAAATCTTTTTAGATAACGTGCGCGTACCCGTCGAGAACCGGGTCGGTGAAGAGGGCCAGGGCTGGACATGCGCTAAGTTTCTACTCACCCATGAACGTACCGGGATTGCCGGACTTGGTCACGCCAAGCAGGCGCTGCGCCACTTGAAGTCCCTGGCGAGCCGGATTCAACATCGCGACAAACCGCTGCTGGAGCTACCCAGCTTCCGTCAGCGGGTGGTGAAAGCGGAACTCGAACTCATGGCGCTGGAAGTCACTAACCTGCGCGTGATTGCCGCTGCCCGAGATGGCGGTGTACCCGGCGCAGAGAGCTCGCTGCTAAAAGTACGCGGCTCGGAGCTTCGCCAGGAGCTAAGCGAGCTTACCCGGCGCGCCCTGGGCCCTGCTGCGCTGCCATTCTTTCCCGACTTCCTGCATGGCGACGACAGCCTGGATGAAGAACGCGCCCAAAACGCTTCTGCCAGCGCTCAGTATTTCAATCGTCGCAAGCTGTCGATTTATGGCGGCGCCAATGAAATACAAAAAAGTATCGTCGCCAAAACCATTCTAAATATGTGAGGTCACCATGGATTTTGCTTTAACCGACGAGCAGCGCATGCTCGAAGAGACGCTCACCCGTTTGGTGGCCGACCAGGTTTCCGCCGAGCAGCGCCGCGCTATGCTGGCCGCTGCTCCAAACCGCGCTTCTGCACTATGGCGCACCTTTGCCGAGCTGGGTTTGCTGCATATGCCCTTCAGCGAAGACGTGGGCGGGCTAGGGGGCGATGGCACCGACCTGATGATTATTATGCAGGCATTGGGACGAGGCTTAGTGCCCGAGCCCTATCTGGCTGGCCTGGTGCTGCCCGGCCAACTGCTGGCCGTTACCGCCAACAGCGAACAGCAAACCCGATGGCTAGCACCACTACTTGAAGGTGAGCATCAGTTGGCGCTTGCCTGGCAGGAGATTGGCGCCCGTTACGACGCCTTTACGGTAGCTACCCAGGCTACCCAGCAAGACGACCAATGGCAGCTAACCGGCAGAAAAGACGTGGTACTGAACCTTGAAGCCGCTGCGGCTACGCTTGTCACCGCCCGATTAGCTAACGGCAAGCTAGGGCTGTTTATTGTGCCCGCTGATGCACCGGGCACAGCTACCCACCTCTACCGCACTATCGACGATCAGCCGGCCGGTGACCTGACCCTGGACAGCGTCACGCTGCCGTTAACCAACTGCCTGAGTGAAGATGTTAGCGATAAGCTAGCGGAGGTGCTGGCCGTGGGCCGGGCAGCGCTCTGCGCCCAAGCTATCGGCGCAATGGAGGAGGCCTGCAACCAAACGCTCGCTTATTTAAAAGAGCGCAAGCAGTTTGGCGTACCGCTTTCGACCTTTCAGGCCCTGCAGCACCGTATGGTGGATATGCACCTGCACCTGGAGCAGTCCCGCTCCATGGCAATTTTAGCCGCCACTAGTCTCGCGCTACCTGCCAGCGAACGGGATTACAAAATTGCCGCGGCCAAAGCCTACTGTGGCGAGTCGGCTCGCTTTATTGCCGAACAGGCGATCCAGCTGCATGGGGCGATGGGTATGACCGAAGAGTGCTATGTCGCGAACTACGCCAAGCATCTGGTAATGTTCGATCACTACCTGGGCGACAGCGACTATCATCTCGAAACGGTCAGCGAGCTGTTAAAGGTTGCCTGAGAACGTTGCCAGAAAAGCTAATTAGGGAGCGATACATGCCAGATTACGTCGGCGAGTTAGTGACTGTCAGCGCTATTGAAAACGGCATCGTAGAAGTGGCCATTGCACGCCCCGAAGTACGCAATGCGCTGAATGAAGCCACCGCCCTGGCACTCAATGAGGCGCTGGCGGTGGTGGCAGACAATGAGCAAGTTCGCTGTGTGATTCTGTGCGGTGAAGGTAGTGCGTTTTGCGCCGGCGCTGACCTGGCAGAGTTTGAGAAGGCAACGTCTCAGCCTGCGAGCGAACGGCTGGAAACGCTCTTTCTGCCTGCCCTGCGTAGCCTAATGGCAATGAATAAGCCGGTGATTGCAGCGGTTAGCGGTGCGGCTGCGGGCATCGGTGTTTCCTATGTGCTCGCCAGCGATATGGTGGTGATGGGCCACTCCGCCTACCTGAAGCTTGCCTTTATCAATATTGGGCTCATCCCTGACGGCGGTGCCTGCTGGCATCTGGTGCGCCAGCTTGGCCATGCTCAGGCGTTTGAAATGGCCGCCTTGGCAACCCCCATTTCGGGTGAGCGCTGCGTCGAACTCGGCTTGGCTAACCGCGTCGTCGAAGATAACCAAGTGCTAGACGAAGCTTGGTCGTTGGCGCAAGCACTGGTGAGTCAATCGCCCCAGGCGTTAAGCGCTACCAAACGCGCCTTACGGGAAGCTGCCCAGCGCCCGCTAAATGACACGATGCAATTAGAGGGCGAGCTTCAAGATCAGTGCAAGGCGTCGGAAGATTTTCACACGCGGGTGGCAGCGTTTCGTCAAAGCCGCCGTAAATGATCCAACGTTTTCTGGTAATCCTGGCGCAGCGTGGCCACTTCTTCGGCCACGCTGTGCATAGAGGCAATAGCGCCTACGCCCTGCCCCGCGCCCCAGATATCCCGCCACGCTTTTGCCTTACTGCTACCCCCTGAGCCATAGCGCATAGAGGTTTTATCACCTTCAGGCAGCGCATCAGGATCTAATCCCGCCTGTTCGATACTTTGCCGTAGATAGTTACCGTGCACGCCGGTAAACAGGTTGGTATAGACAATATCGCCTGCCGCTGCGTCGAGCACCATCTGTTTATAGTCCGCTTGGGCGTTTGCCTCTTGGGTGGCAATGAAACGCGTGCCCATATAGACCAAATCCACGCCTAGCGCCTGGGCGGCAACGATCTGTTCGCCTTTGCTAATCGCCCCTGCCAGTACTAACGGGCCGTCGTAAAAGCGGCGCACTTCGGCCACAAACGCAAAGGGATTTAGCCGCCCGGCATGCCCGCCTGCGCCGTGGCAGACCAGTATCAGCCCATCAACCCCCGCATCAATCGCTTTCTTGGCGTGCCGCAACGTGGTCACATCATGAAAAACCAGCCCGCCATAGGCGTGCACCTTTTCCACCACTTGATTAGGCGCGTGCAGACTGGTAATCACCAGCGGCACCTTGAACTCGGCGCATAGCGCGACATCGTGTTCTAGGCGATCATTGGTGGGGTGCACGATTTGGTTGACCGCAAAGGGTGCTGAGGGTTGTTCGGGGTGCTGCGCATCATAGTCGGCCAGGGTTTGAGTGATCTGCTGTAACCACTCACGTAATACGTCAGCAGGTCGGGCGTTGAGCGCGGGGAAAGCACCCAGAATGCCCGCTTGGCATTGGGCAATCACCAGTTCCGGCCCGGAGACGATAAACATGGGTGAACCGATCACCGGCAGGGTTAATGAAGCGGTTAGGCGCGTTAGCATGGGAAACTCGCTGGTTGTTATTGTGAGGTAATCTGCAAAAGGCCCCGATTGGGGCCTTCCGTGAACTGCTTTTAGATGCGCTTACAACTTGCTCTCAAGCTCCGGCAGGATCTCAAACAGATCCCCCACCAGGCCGTAATCCGCCACCTGGAAAATCGGTGCTTCGTCGTCTTTGTTGATGGCAACGATCACCTTGGAGTCCTTCATGCCCGCCAGGTGCTGGATGGCACCGGAAATGCCCACGGCGATATACAGATCCGGCGCGACGATCTTGCCGGTTTGGCCGACCTGCATATCGTTGGGCACAAAGCCTGCGTCTACCGCGGCCCGGGAAGCACCGATGGCAGCCCCCAGCTTGTCGGCAATGCCGTCGAGCAGCTTGAAGTTTTCGCCGTTGCCCATACCGCGGCCGCCGGAGATCACCACCTTGGCGCCGCCCAATTCAGGACGATCCGACTGCGCCAGCTCCTCTTTCACAAAGCTGGACTGGCTGTTGTCGACCACTACGTCGACGGCTTCCACCGTCGCGCTGCCGCTGGTGCCGACCGCATCAAAACCGGTGGAACGCACGGTGATGACCTTGAGGGCATCGTCGCTTTTGACGGTAGCAATGGCGTTACCGGCGTAGATCGGTCGCTTAAAGGTATCGGCGCTGTCCACGGCGATAACGTCCGACAGCTGGCTGACGTCTTTTAGCGCCGCTAAACGCGGCAGCACGTTTTTGCCGGTAGTCGAAGCGCTGGCCAGCACGTGGGTGTAGCCATCGGCCAGTTCGACCAGCAGCGCGCCCATGGGCTCGGCCAGCTGGTGGGCGTAAACGGCGTTATCCGCAACGCGGACTTTGCTCACGCCGTCGAGTTTGGCGGCGGCTTCGGCAGCGGCTTGCACGCCTTCACCGGCCACCAGGATATCGATATCGCCACCGATGGCTTGGGCGGCCGCCACGACGTGGGCGGTGGCACCGGCCAGTTGGCCTTCGTGTAGATCCGCAAGTACCAGAATGCTCATGGCATCAACTCCTTTCAAAGCTCTTTTCTTAAAGTACGGTTTTCAAAGCACTTATCTTAAAGAGCTTATCTCAAAGAACTTTGGCTTCGTTTTTCAGCTTGTCGATCAGCTCGTCTACCGAGGCGACTTTGACGCCGCCCTTGCGCTCGGCGGGCGACTCGACTTTGAGCAGGCTGACCTTGGAGGCAACCTCAACGCCGTAGTCGGCGGGGGTTTTCACATCCAGCGGCTTTTTCTTGGCCTTCATGATGTCGGGGAGCTTGGCGTAGCGCGGCTCATTCAAACGCAGGTCGGTGGTGACAATCGCCGGTAGTGTCAGGGCGATGGTCTGCAGGCCGCCGTCAATTTCACGCGTCACGTTCACCTTGTCGCCGTCGACCGCTACTTCCGAGGCAAACGTACCTTGAGGTAGGCCGGTGAGCGCGGCGAGCATTTGGCCGGTCTGGTTGTTGTCGGTGTCGATGGCCTGTTTACCCAACACCACCAACCCCGGCTGCTCTTCTTCAACCACTTTGGCCAGCAGCTTGGCCACGGCCAGGGATTCGGAGCGCTCGTCGGTTTCGATATGGATGGCGCGATCCGCCCCCAGCGCCAGCGCGGTACGTAGCTGCTCTTGGGCGGCTTTGGGGCCTACCGTGACGGCGACGACTTCTGTCGCCACGCCCTTCTCTTTCAGGCGTACCGCCTCTTCCACGGCAATTTCGCAGAAGGGGTTCATGGCCATTTTGACGTTGGTAAGATCAACGTCAGAGTGATCCGCTTTAACGCGGATTTTGACGTTATAGTCGATGACGCGTTTCACCGCGACGAGTACTTTCATAAGGCGTGCTCCTGGCGATTAAGAATATTTAATCTTGTTTCAACCATTCTTTAATTCTGCATAGCAGAATACTATTTTACTTTATGACAAGAACATTAAAAAAACACCGCACAAAGGTCAAGCGCTTCCGCATTCTTACCCCCCTTTAAAAGGGTGCCCATACAAACCACGCTGCCAATAGCGGAATCGAGGCGACCAGAAATCTGCCGTTCCAGCGGTAGCCGATACGCGTGGCGGGTACACCGGTAAATCGGGACAAAATCAGCATTGATGCGGTCATCGGCGACGACATTAGCGCCAGCGCCCAGCCTACCATCAGCGATGCACCTATCAGCGCAGGCGTTAGCCCCTCAATGGCTAACTGCGGTAGCAGTCCCACCAGCAGCGTTACCGTCACGATAGGATTAACACCTACCTGGGCCAGCCCCACTACCATCAGCATCGCCAGCACGGCATTGAAGGCGCCCCACGGGTTCAACACCGTTAGTAGCGGCGCCAACTGCTGAGTGTCCACCAGCCCAACGCATAAATGACCCAAATAGCCCGCCGCCCCTAGCACCACGATCTCATTGGCACTGGGCGAAAGCAGCCACGGCAACTGACGATGCACCGCGCTAACCGCGGCAGGCAGCCCGCCGAAGCCAAGCCTGCGCCGCTGCCAGGCAAGCCAAATCAGCGCCCCCGTGGGCGCACCTAACAGCGCGGCAATGGGTAAGCGCAGTGTTAATAGCCAGGCAAGGCTAAACACCAGTGCCACAATCCCCAGCAGCAACACACTGAACTGGGCCAAGGGGCGTAATGAAGGAGCATCTACCGAGGCTTTATTGGCAGGGGGATGTGGGCCGGTCAGAAAATCTACCGCCCAGCCGGCCAGAAAAATCAGCGCAGCGGCACCCAAAATATACGGCGCAAGCTCCAGCCAAGTGACCTGGGGAAGGCTCGACAGCACTACCGCCACCCCAATGCCCATAGGGGAGATCAACGGCGCCAGGGAAAACCCGCGCAGCAGCGCCAACATCATGCGCCGCTGGCGAGCCTCTCGTACCCAGGCGCGCCCTTGGGCCGCGACTAGGGTGTTACTCTTTTCAATCATGGCGGCAAACAAGTTAAGCACGCCGATATTGAGAATAATCCCAAACAGCGCAGAACCAAGCGATAAAATCGGGTAGCGGCGGCTAGGCGGTTGAAGCAGCATGCTTTGCCCACAGCGGCGCACCAGGCGCGAACGGTAGGCAGGCAAACGTAGCATACTCAACGCCACCACAAAGGTAGCAAAAAACGCAAAACGCCCACTGGCTTCAAACAGCAGTTGGCCTGGGTTCGACGAGTGCCAGAGCGCTAGCAGCGACACTATCCCCGCGGCTAACAGTAACCCTCTGGCCATCCGCGTTAGCTTGCCAACAAGCGTTAATAGATAGAGCGCCAGCGCGGCAATGCCGACGGCTTGCCAAAACAGGCTGCCAACCACCAGATGAAACAGCGTTGCCAAGGTGACCAGCAGTAACAGAGAAACCCGCAGGCGGGCTGGGCTCACTCAGTTGGCTCCCGGGGTTTGTTTTCTGGAAATCCCTCTGTGGATTCACTGCCACTGCGACGCCGAAAGGAGCCTTCTCCCATGGCCACTAAGCTGCCCTGGTCATCGACTATCTCACCGCTGCTCATATAGGTTTTCTGTCCGCCGCCGCGAACCGTGCCTATTGCCTTCAACACACCTTGCCGGGCAGGGCACACAAAGGTCGTGGTTAATGAGAGTGTCATTCCTCGGCGAATATTGCCCGGCACATCGCAGTGCAAACCGGCAAGGCTTAAAGCGCTATCCAGCATTGAAGCCAATACACCACCATGAACGTTGCCGCTGCGGTTTAGGTGTTTTGGCTCAATGGTCAGTTCAACGACTACTCGGCCCTCTTCCCACTCAACGACGTGCATGCCCAGCAGTTCGTGGTAGCCCATTAACGCTTGCTGAGGTGAATGACTCATGAGCCGCTCTCCTGCTGGGCTAAATCGCGCAATCGTCCTTTAAGAATTTTGCCGCTGGCGGTGGAAGGTAGCGTATCCATCAATACAATTTGAGTAGGCCGTTTGTAAGGCGCCAACCGCTCAGCGATAAACGCCTTGAGCTCCGCCAGATCAACGTCAACGCCCGGCTCGCACTGCACAAACGCCACGACTTCTTCGTTTCCGGCGATTTGACGCCCCACTACGGCGGTAAGCGTGACCGCAGGGTGTTCGTTAATCACCGCTTCCACATCCGGCGGGTAGATATTGAAGCCGGAGCGGATAATCAGCTCTTTGCTACGCCCAACAATATAGAGTTGATCCTGGTGATCGAGCTTGGCGATATCGCCGGTATTGAGCCAACCATCGTCAGTTAGAGTGGCCCGAGTGGCTTCCGGCTGACGAAAGTAGCCTTTCATAATGTTTGGCCCGCGCACCCATAGCTCACCTACTTCATCTCCAGGCTGCTCGGTAGTTCCGCTGTCGCTAAGCGGTTCCAGGCGGTACTCAAGCAAAGGCAATACCCGGCCAACGGTGCTAGTTGCATGGCGGTCATCGATGCGGGTCTGGCTTATGGTAGGGCTGGCCTCGGTTAAACCGTAGCCGTTATGCAGCGTCAGCCCAAAGGCGGACTCTACCCGCACTTTGGTGTCGCTATCTAACGGCGAACCTCCTGCTGACATATAAATTAGCTCAGGTGCTTCCAACGGGCGCTGCTCACGTTTTAAAAACTCTAACGCCCGGGCATACATCGCCGGCACGCCCTGGAGAACGGTAATGCGCTCCTGCTTCAGCGTTGCCAGCATATGGGCGGCATCGAAGCGCGGCACGGTATACAGGCAGGCGCCGTTATAGAGCGACCCCATACATACCGAAGAGAGGCCAAACACATGGGACATGGGCAGCACGCCGTAGACCCGCTGTCCTTCGCTTAAATGACGCATGCCGCCTGAAATCGAGGCGATATAGAGAATACCACGATGGGTCAGCATGACGCCTTTAGGTGTGCCAGTGGTGCCCGAGGTGTAGATCATCGCCGCCACCTGCTCGGCGCCGCTCGCGCAGACCGGCTCGGGCTCGCTGTCATACAGCGGCGAAATGGCCAGCCCACCCAACTGAGGGTGCTGGTAGCGGTCAGCCCCGTGGCGCTCGGCGTGCTGGCACGCCTCTTGGGATGCTTCACAGGTATAGAAGACTCGCCGAGGTAGGCAGTTGCCCTGAATTAGGTCAACTTCCTGTGCTGAGAGGCGCGAATTAACGATAGCCACCCAGACATCCAGCTCGCTGGCAGCCAGTAGCAGCACGACCAGAGCGCGGCAGTTTTCACTCACCGTCATAATCCGGTCGCCAGGGCGAATGCCCAATGCGCTTAACCACTCACAGGCGGCGTGTATTTCTTGACCAAGCTCCGCATAACTCCAGCGCACATTGCCATCCACGATAGCCGGATGCTCGCCAAGCAGCTTGGCATTTTCAAGCACGCGGGTACTGAGGCGCTCGGGAAGCTCGGCCACCAGCTCGCTGGCAAGGCGCCCAAAAATAGCCTCGTCCGGCGCTTGGTAGGAAACCGATAAAGCCATTAGGACGCCTCCCGCACCATATTGCGAGCAATGACGATTTGTTGAATCTGGGTGGTGCCTTCGTAAATACGGAATAGCCGCACATCGCGGTAAAACCGCTCAACCGCATACTCCGACATGTAGCCCGCCCCACCGTGAACCTGCACCGCGCGGTCTGCGACACGGCCCACCATTTCTGCGCAGAAAAGTTTGCAGCAGGAGGCCAGTGTCGAAACATTTTCGCCATCGTCTTTACGCCGTGCAGCGTCCATCACCATGGTTTTGCCTGCATAGGCTTCGGTTTTGCTATCCGCCAACATGGCTTGGATCAGCTGATGCTCGGCAAGCGCCGCACCAAACTGCTTACGCTCCATGGTGTAGCGCAGCGACTCTTCCACTAAGCGCTCGGCCACACCTACACAAACCGCCGAAATATGCAGCCGCCCGCGGTCTAGCACCTTCATCGCCGTTTTAAAGCCTTGCCCCTCTTTTCCGCCAATAATATTTTCAGCGGGCACTCGGCAGTTGTCGAAAATAATATCGCAGGTATGGGCGCCCTTCTGGCCCATCTTGTTATCCGCAGGGCCGCGTACCAGCCCTGGAGTATTACCTTCGACGATAAAGGCTGAAATACCGCCTGCGCCTTTATTCTCTGGGTCAGTACGCGCCATCACGGTAAACAGATCGGCTTCTGGGCCGTTGGTGATATAACGCTTGGTGCCGTTCAAGATATAGTCATCGCCATCCCGCACCGCCGTCGTGCGCAGGCTGGCGGCGTCGGAGCCGGAATCGGGCTCGGTGAGACAGAACGAGCTAAGAATCTCGCCCGTGGCCAAGCGTGGCACATACTTGGCTTTCTGCTCATCAGTACCATCAATCAAAATACCCTGGGCGCCGATGCCATTATTAGTGCCAAACACCGAGCGAAAGGCAGGCGAGGTTTTACCAATTTCCATCGCCACCAGCGCCTCCTCCTCCATGGTCAGGCCCAGGCCGCCGTACTCTTCAGGGATCGATAGCCCGAACAGGCCCATCTCTTTCATTTCCGCAAGAATTTCTGGGGGCACCGCATCCTCCTCGGCTAGGCGTGCCTCATTAGGAATTAGGCGCTCACGGACAAAACGGGCGATGGTATCAACAAGCTGGTTAATCAATTCGGGATCGCGAATCATGACGGCTCCTGGTGGCAACGGGTTTTATAGTTAGAGTTATCATTCGAAGTAGCGCTGGGCGTGGACAACACATGTATTTTGCATAGCAAAACTATTGTCCACTATTCTTGTCAGGCACTTTTGCATAGCCTAGGATGGCAGTCAATAATTGGAACACTATTTTGCAATGCAGAATTACAATGCTAAATATGCATTCATTTGCAGAGAGGAATTAGCGTATGGCTAGCGAATCAACATCAACACCTCCCCCCTTTACCACACTTGGCATCGTCGGCACCGGCGCCATGGGACGTGGCATCGCGCAGTTGGCTGCCCAGGCCGGTCTAGACGTCATGCTTTTCGACGTTAAAGAGGGCGCCATACAAGAAGCGAAAGCCTTTATCAACGGCTTATGGCAGAGAAGTGTCGAAAAGCAGCGCATTAATGCAGAACAAGCGCAGCACTATAGTGAACGGTTGATGGAAGCCAGCGAGCTTGCCGCGCTCGCCCCCTGCGATATTGTGGTGGAAGCCATTGTCGAGAAGCTGGAGGCCAAGCAGGGGCTGTTTGGCGATTTAGAAGCAATCGTCAGCCAACAGGCGGTATTGGCGACCAATACCTCTTCACTCTCTGTCACGGCCATTGCCGCCGCCTGCCAGCACCCTGAGCGGGTTATTGGCTTTCACTTCTTTAATCCCGTGCCGCTGATGAAGATTGCCGAGGTCATCCCTGGCCTGCGTACCACCGATGAGGTGACTCAGCGAGTCAATGCTCTAGGTCAATCCATGGGCCACTTTACGGCCCAGACCACCGATACCCCTGGGTTTCTGGTTAACCATGCCGGGCGTGCCTTCGGTACTGAAGCGCTGCGACTTTTAGGCGAAAGCGTCGCTGACCCGGCGACCATTGATCGCATTATGGTTGATCAGGGCGGATTTCGGATGGGGCCCTTTACCCTGCTTGACCTTACCGGGCTAGATGTTTCCCACGCTGTGATGGAGTCGGTGTATCACCAGTACTATGAAGAAGCGCGTTTTCGCCCGTCACCTTTAACCCGGCAACGCTTGGCCGCGGGCTTGCTGGGGCGTAAAACCGGCGAAGGCTTTTACCGCTACGAGGAAGGCAAGCAGCAAATGCCGGATGAGCCTGCCATCGCTACTGTGTCTCCATGCCCGGTATGGATTAGCCAGGAAGACCCCGAGAGCGCCAAAGCGCTCACCGCGCTGGTGAATGCGGCGGGTTGGCCGTTAGAAACCGGCACGCAGCCCACTGAACAAGCGCTCTGCCTGCTTACCCCTTTCGGCGAAGATGCCACCAGCTGTTCGCTGCGCCAGGGGCTAGACGCCAAGCAGTGTGTGGCGGTGGATATGCTCGCAGGACTCGATAAACGCCGTAGCCTGATGGTCACCCCAATCACCCACTCCACTTTTCTTCAAGCAGCGCAAAGCCTGCTCAATCATGACGGTACGCCGGTAAGTACTCTGCAGGACAGCAACGGCTTCGTTCTTCAGCGCATTATTGCCTGCATCGTCAACGTCGGTGCCGATATTGCCCAGCAAGGCGTGGCAGAACCCACGACGATCGACCGAGCGGTTGAGCTGGGCTTGGGCTACCCCTTCGGCCCATTGCGCATGGGCGACCATTACGGCGCCACGCGCATCATGACGATATTGACCCACCTGCTTGAGGCCACCGGCGACCCACGCTATCGGCCAAGCCCCTGGTTGCGCCGCCGCGCTGCGCTTCAAATGTCGCTAACCGTCGCTTAATGAACCTACCAACAACAAGGAGCACCACCATGCAAGACGCCTATATTTACGACGGTTTACGCACCCCTTTTGGTCGCCACGGCGGCAGCTTAGCGGCTATTCGCCCAGATGAGCTGTTGGGGCTGACGCTTAAAACACTGGTAGCCCGCAACCCGTTCGCACTTGAAAGCTATGAAGAGGTGCTGGCAGGCTGCACCAACCAGGCGGGGGAAGATTCCCGCAACGTGGCCCGTCACGGCGCATTGCTGGCTGGCCTGCCCATCGAAGTAGCAGGACAAACCGTTAACCGACTTTGCGGCAGCGGCCTGGCAGCGATGATGGATGCCGCCCGGGCGGCACGGCTAGGTGAAGGCGAGCTGTTTTTAGCGGGCGGCGTTGAGTCCATGTCTCGGGCGCCCTATGTATTGGGTAAAGCGGACTCCCCCTATGCGCGCAACCAGCCGATGTACGATACGGTGATCGGCTCTCGCTTTCCCAACCCCTGGATTGCGAAGGAGTACGGCAGCCACAGCATGCCGGAAACTGCTGACAACATTGCCCACGACCTGAATATTGGTCGCGCTGAAAGCGACGCCTTTGCCGCCCGCTCTCAGGCCCGCTACGCCCAAGCGCTGGCCTCAGGCTTTTACGACGGCGAGATGTTTGGCGTAGAGGTGCCCCAAGGACGTAAACAGCCGCCACTGATGGTAGATAAAGACGAACACCCCCGCCCGCAAAGCACCGAAGACAAACTGGCCCAACTGGGCGCGCTGTTTGAGGGTGGCGTTGTCACCGCCGGCAATGCCTCGGGTTTGAATGACGGCGCCGCTGCCATGATTGTGGGTACCATGGCCGCCGGTGAACGTGTGGGCCTAGCACCACGCGCGCGCATTGTCGCCAGCGCCGTTGCCGGTGTTGCACCGCGGGTTATGGGGTTGGGGCCAGTACCCGCTTCGCAAAAGGCGTTGGCGCGTGCCGGGCTTACCCTTGAGCAGATGGATGTAATTGAAATCAACGAGGCGTTTGCCGTTCAGGTGCTTGGCTGCGTGCAGCAGTTAGGGCTCTACGTTGATGATCCACGCTTGAACGCCAACGGCGGCGCCATCGCCATTGGTCATCCTCTGGGGGCTTCAGGAGCACGCTTGGCGCTTACGGCTCTCCGACAGCTTGAGGCGACCGGTGGGCGCTACGCGTTGGTCACCATGTGCATCGGCGTCGGTCAGGGCATTGCCACAATTATCGAGCGTCTGGACGGCTGATTTAGTGTCAAACAGCCGCTATTTCGTTGATAGGCATGAACGCTGCGTCTAAGTAGATATGCGATACTGGGCGCCATAAGCCACCGAATGTTGGGATATTGAATGCACCCCACCGACACTGATGCTGACGACCCGCAGTTGCCCGGAAAAGATCGTAACTTTGTGACTGCGCTCGCGCGCGGTTTAGAGTTGCTGCGCGCCTTTGGCGCAGGTGAAGAGTATTTAGGCAATGCTGAGCTGTCCAACCGTACGAGTATCCCTCGACCGACGGTGTCACGGTTAACCTATACCCTGACCCAGTTGGGCTATCTCCAGCACAATACCCACCTGGAAAAGTACCGCCTTGGGCCAGGTGTCTTAGCCTTGGGGTATCGCTTTCTCGCTAATATGGGCATTCGCGAGATTGCTCGCCCGCATCTACAGAAATTTGCTGATGCCACCGACTGTAACGTTAGCCTGGGCGGGGCCGACCGCAGTGATATGGTTTATTTGGAAACCTGCCACGGCCATGGCCCGCTAATCATTCGCCTGGACACGGGCTCCCGCCTGCCCATTGCTACTTCTGCGATTGGTCGTGCATGGCTATGCGGCTTGTCTGACGAACGACGCCAGCAGGTACTGCAAGAGTTGGCCAGCGAGTATGGCAGCGACTGGCCGCGTTATGAAGCGGGCATACAACAGAGCTTCAAAGACTATGCGCAGTACGGCTTTTGCCTCTCTGAGCAGGATTGGCAGCGCGACATTAGCGCGGTGGCGATGCCGCTGATTTTGGAAGATGGCGCCGAGGTCATGGCGATTAACTGCGGCGGCTCCAGCCTGCGCTTGGATCACGATCGCTTGGTTAATAACTTAGGCCCCCGTCTCAAAGAAGTCGCTAATCAGATTAAGCAGGAACTAGCGCCAAGAAACCGCTCGGCAAGGTAAATTCAAGCTAGGGAGACTTTAACTAACGCTCGTTTGAATGCATCATAGACTTCTAAACAAGCGCATCGATACCAAGAGCGCCAAGGAGTGGGGATGCCAAGCGAGTGGATAGCGCGTCATGATCAAACAGTAACCCTTAAAGGCGAGTGGACACTTGCCAATTATCGCCATATCAAAGCGGCGCTTCAGCAAAGTGACACTCGAACTGAGCCTGGCAAGCCAACGGATGCGACGGTTTCACTAGACGCAATAACCCGCCTTGATACCGCTGGTGCCATACTCATTGTGGAGCTGATTGGCGTTGAGAAAGCGCAGGCGGTAGCGGATTGGGCAGCAGAACTGCCGAAAGAGCAGCAGGCGCTGCTGGTGCGTATTGCCGAAGCCATGGAAGCCCCGCTTGACGTTGATCCTCCTTCCTATTCGCGTATTAACCAAGCGCTTGCCAGCGTGGGTCAACATATGGTGGGGCTTTGGTCTCAGCAGCGCCAGCTGCTGGCCTTTATTGGTCTCGTCGTGGCCACCCTCTTCCAGCTGGTATTGCGGCCACGCCACTGGCGCTTAACGGCCACCGTGGCCCATATCCAGCAGAGCGGTCTTAATGCTGTACCCATCGTCGCGCTACTCACCTTTATGGTGGGCGCCGTCGTGGCTTTCCTTGGCGCTACCGTTTTGCAGGATTTTGGCGCCACGATTTATACCATCGATCTTGTTGCGTTCTCATTCTTGCGAGAGTTCGGTGTTCTGCTTGCTGCGATCCTACTCGCGGGACGAACCGCCAGTGCCTTTACCGCCCAAATTGGCGCCATGAAATCCAATGAAGAGATAGATGCCCTGCAGGCTCAGGGCCTTGATCCTATCGAGCTTTTGGTGCTCCCGCGGGTAATGGCGATGTTAATTAGCCTGCCCATGCTCGCCTTTGTAGGTATGCTCAGCGGCTTAGCGGGGGGCGCCATGGTCACCTCCCTATCACTGGATATTTCACTAACCCAGTTTTTGACCACGCTGCAAAAAGACGTATCGGTGACACACTTTTTGGTAGGGCTAAGCAAAGCCCCGGTGTTTGCCTTTGTGATCGCCGTTATCGGCTGCCTGGAAGGCTTTAAGGTCAGCGGCAGTGCACAGTCGGTGGGAGAACACACCACGTCAAGCGTCGTTCAATCGATTTTTATGGTGATTCTGATTGATGCCGTCGCCGCGCTATTCTTTATGGAGATGGGCTGGTGATGGATTCAGATAAACCGACAGAGCAAAACGACCAACCGGTCATTAAGGTTCGAGGCTTGGTGAACCGCTTTGGCGCTCATGTGGTTCACGAAAATTTAGATCTGACCCTTGAACGCGGAGAAATCCTCGGCGTTGTAGGCGGTTCTGGTACCGGCAAATCAGTGCTGTTACGCAGCATCGTCGGTTTGAAGCGCCCCAATGACGGCACGGTTGAAGTCCTAGGCACAACTCTTAACGAGCTTAACGAGGCACAGCGCAGCCAAATAGAGCGGCGCTTTGGCGTACTGTTTCAGCGCGGTGCGCTGTTCAGCTCGCTGAACTTGCAAGAGAATATTGCCCTACCGCTAATTGAACACGCCAGGCTACCCCGTGAAGACGCCGAGCATCTTGCCAGGGTCAAGCTAGCGTTGGTCGGGCTTCCGCCACAGGCCGCGCTGCAGTTTCCTGAGTCGCTGTCTGGCGGCATGGTCAAGCGCGCCGCCCTTGCCCGTGCCTTAGCCCTTGATCCTGACATCCTGTTTCTGGATGAGCCAACCGCCGGGCTTGATCCTATTGGCGCGGCGGCCTTCGATCAGTTGCTGGTCACCCTTCGCGATGCGCTGGGGTTCAGCGTATTTCTGGTCACCCATGACCTGGATACGCTCTACGCCGCCTGCGATCGGGTCGCCGTGCTCTCGCAGAAACGCGTGTTGGTGGTGGATACCATCGACAAGGTCGCGGAGACCGAAGATGAATGGATTCAAGACTACTTTCACGGGCCGCGTGGTCGAGCCGCGCAAAGTGCTCATACTGCCTCTTCAACGAATGCTTACACACAGGAGTGAGGGTAGATGGAAACCCGCGCGCATCACGTGTTAATCGGTTTATTCACGCTGGGCACCGCCGCAGCGGCGCTGCTGTTTGCGCTATGGATGAGCTATGCAGCAGGCGAACGTAGCTACCAGCCTTACCGCATTCTATTTGAGCGCAGCGTTAGCGGCTTATCGGTCGGCAGCCGAGTACAATATAACGGTATTGAGGTGGGGGACGTCACCGAGCTTAACCTCAATCCTGATGACCCTCGGCAAGTGATTGCCCATATCCGCGTTTACGATGACGCACCGGTCAAGACAGACACCCGGGCAAAACTTGCCTTTGCCAGCATCACCGGCAGCATGTCTGTGCAACTCCACGGCGGCACCCCTGAAGCCCCGCTGCTGATTGATCAAACCGATATCGAAGCGCCGTTTATACGCGCAGACCCTTCGCCCATCGCCACGCTGTTCGATGAAGGCGAAGATATGATCGAGAACATCAACTCAATCCTGAAAAACGTTAACGAGCTGTTTGACGATAACAACCGCGCTCAGGCAGGCAATATTTTAACCAACATTGCTCAGATTACCGAAATGATTGCCGCCCAGCAGGACGCCCTGGATCAGAATATGGCGCTTTTCGGCGAAGCCACTCGCCAAGCGACGACCACACTCAGCAGCATCGACGCACTTAGCCAGGAAGCGACACAGCTGCTGCGTCAAGATGGCCGGCTGGTAATGGAGAGCGCCGCTGATGCGAGTCGCGATGTGGCCCGGGCGGCTCAACGCATTGAGCAGTTAGTGGAAACTAACGCTGGTGCCATCGAAGGCAGCCTGCAGGGCGCGCAAGATATTGCTCCGGCGCTCTCTTCGCTACGCTCCACCCTTGATACACTGGATCGTATTACCCGCCAGCTAGAGGAGAGCCCAACAGACTTTTTCCTGGGCCGTGATCAGGTAGAGGAGTTCCGCCCATGACATTACGCCCCACTGCTATCGTTTTAGTTAGCGCTGCGCTGCTACTCAGCAGTGGCTGCTCAATATTGCCCGAAAGTCAGCCAGCGACCCTGTATCGTCTGCCCAGTAGCGATATACAGCCCGTCACATCAGATTCCATGGCCACCCGCCAACGCCTGGCGGTGGCTGCTCCACAGGCGGGGCATTTACTGAGTAGCAACCGCATTGTGGTTTACCCAGAGGGTAATGTGGTTAATGTGTACGAAGCTGCCCGCTGGCAGGAGAATGCCCCTGCATTACTCCAATCGCGCTTGATCACTGGGTTACAGCAGAGCCGCCTATTCGCCAGTGTGGGTAGCGATAGCCTGCCTTCCGAGCGATTGCTGCTGAGTGAGCTACGTCACTTTCAGAGCGACTACGCTACCCATCCGCCCACGGTGAAGGTTCAGCTCGATGTTCAGCTCGTCAGCACTCAAAACCGCGCTTCAATCGCTACTCAGAGCTTTACCACCAGCGCGCAAGCTATAAGCACCGATATTCCTGATGTGGTTGATGCATTTGGTGATGCTAGTGACGACCTTACTGAGCAGCTGGTCAACTGGCTAGCCAATCAGCAGGAAGCTAATACCCTTGATTAAGCTAGCATTAACTAAGCCAGCGTGATTAGGACGTTGTTGCCCTGCGGGCATACTCCCGCGGGTCGCGGGGGTAGTAGCGTTCCGGCTGACTTTCAAGATGAGTGAAGTATCGAGTGTCCTTGTAGGGCATTTTCATGTAGCCCGAGACGCCTAGGCCCTCGATTTGGTCTACCGAGGCGAGAATGCTCGCCAGCAGCGTACGGAACTCGCCCTTTCGAGCCGGATCCAGCAGACGGTAGTAGCTATGTATTTTGAGGTGCTGTGGCAGCGCTTCAAAAATGATCATGCCGGTATGGTGTATGTCATTGAGCTGCAGCAGCACATGCATAATCGCCTCGGGCAAAACCAACAGCTCTTCTGGGTCGGGGCCATCTTCGAAATAGCTGTGCTGACGGGTGCGATCTTCAAGCTCCGGCACTGCGCTCAACTCATAACCTATCGCCATGCTGGGTTCGCTGACAAACGCCTCATCGACAGAAGCTCGCTCTAAGTGCAGTGTTTGGCGCGCATTAAACAAGCAGCTTTTAAACACGCCCTGGCGGTGAATCGCCCGCGCCAGGTGCACCATATTATTGACCGCTTCAATAAAGGCAGGCTTCAACGCCGGGTCGTGTAAATTCAACGACGAATCGATATACACCCCTTCACGCTCCCAGCGAACCGCCAAGCCCCCCACCACCGGATATTTACCCAGTCGGCTGACCGAGGCCAAAAAGGCCTTTTCGGTTTCCCCCATACCCTGCATAAACTGCTTATAGTAGCGGTCTAACTGCACATCATTGACATCATTCAGGGTTTCCTGGGCATTCGCCTCGCGTAAAAAGGCTTTGCGCGAGCTATAGACCACGGTATCGATCTCCTGATGCGCGGGTCGCGCCCATACAGGCACCAGCGGTACATTGAGCGATGCAGGCAGATCGATCATTACCACCCTGGCCATTCGCGGCATGTTGTCTAAAAAGTAGTCGCCCGCTTTGCGCCGCACCTGAGGGTCGGGGTCGAGCATGCCATCCAGGGTGCGGGCAAACTCCATCGGCAAACCCAGCGAACTGGCGGGAATCGCCCGATGGCCAAATCGACACGACTGCGCCGACGCCAGCGCATACAGGGTTCCCGCTGCGCCCTGCTCATCGAACCGCGGCGATGACAGTGCGCCGTTTAACTGCTCTTCGCCGATAAAGTAAACATCGCCCAGGCGGGCATTGGTTTGCTGCAGATTATCCGACATCAGCTCCATGACGTTGGCGCCCACAAACTGCAGTTGAGCATCTAATTGGGCAAATACCGACGAGCCCCAATCGATCAGCGCAATAGACTCCTGCTCGGCGTCATACACCAAGTTAGAGGGCTTAATATCGCCATGCACCACCGGCCGCGCCTGGGGGCCTGACTCCCGGCGCAGGGCAGTCAGTATGTCGGCCAACTGCGCCGCTATGCGCACAATCAAGCGTGGAGAGAGGCGTCCCTGCTTAAGCGATACCTGCTCTAAATTCCAGCCGGGGGCACGCTCCATTACCAGAATGGACTGCCCCCGGGAGCGCTGGTAGGCGATCAAGCCCGGTATTCGCGGATGTGAGACTTGACCGAGCATAAACGCCTCTTCCTCGAGGCGCTCCTGCAAGTGCGTGGGCAGGGTAATGCGGGAGAACTTAAAGACATAGTGCGCTATAGCGCCTTGGTGGACGGTGCTGCCAGCAAATACAAAGCCGTAGGCGCCCTTGCCAATGAGCTCGATGTCCTGATAACCCAACTGGGTGAGCTGCGCTTGGCACAGCGCCACCCAATCTTTTAGCTTACGGGCATCGTGATGACTCAGCAGGTAGACCGACTGCTCTTCGGGTATATAAAACTGCTGAAGCGGTGCCTGATACATTGATTTACACCAACAGTGATTTACACCAACAGTGATTTACACCAACACCGTTTTCACGCCAAGTGAAGCAGCATGGTTTCAGGGGCTTCCAGGAAAGCCTTCCAGGCATTACAGAAGCGCGCAATGGTACCGCCGTCTATAAAGCGGTGATCGCCCGCCCAGGTGATGGTCATAATCGCCCGGCGCTGCACCGCGCCCTGCTCATCAAAGCGCGGTAGCCACTGGGTTTTACCAATCGCCACAATAGCGGCCTCGGGGGCGTTAATGATCGGCGCGGCGTAGGTGCCTCCAAGCGCTCCGATATTGGAAATACTAATGGTGCCGCCTTTTAGATCCGCCTGATCAACCCGCCCCTCCCGGGCTGAGTTGGTTAACCGGCCGACTTCCCGGGCAATTTCCAACAGAGTTAAGTGCTCAACGTTTTTAACATTGGGCACCATCAGGCCTGACTTGCTATCTACCGCCATACCGATATTGCACTGGTGGTAGTAGTGCAGCTCATCCCTCGCGGCATTTAACTGGGCATTAACGATGGGCTCTTCGGCAACGGCTAGCGCCATGGCTTTCATAAAAAACGGCATTAGCGTCAGCCGTTCGCCCTGGGCCTCGGCTAGCGGCTTTAAGCGCTCCCGCAGCGCCAGCAGTGCAGTTACGTCGATCTCTTCACCGTAGTGAAAATGTGGAATGGTGCTGGCTGCCTCGACCATGCGCTTGGCCATGACCGCCCGCACGCCGCGGAGGGGTTCCACTCTGGGCGCCTGGGTTTCGGTTGGGTTTTTAACAGTTTGATTGCTAACAACGTTGTTGTTCGATGAAGCTGCACCTGGGGATGCTTGGTCTAGATGCGCCAGCACATCCTCTTTTAGCACCCGACCATCTTTGCCGCTGCCAGCGATCTCCGTGAGCTGTAAAGAATGTTCACGCACCAGGCGCCTGACGGCGGGGCTGGCTGGCACCTTGTCATATAAGCGACCAGCAGCCGGGGTACTTGTAGCAGTGGACGGTTCAGTCGTCTGTGCAACCGGCTTATCTCTGGAGGCCGATTGCGCCACTTCTGGCTCGGCCTCGCTCATATTGTTACTCGCCCCATCCACTTGATAGGCATACAGCGGCGCATGCACTTTGGCAATTTGGCCCTGGGCCACATACAGCTTGGTCACGATACCGGCTTCGGGGGCGGTAATCTCCACCAGCGCCTTGTCGGTCATGACTTCAACGATAGGCTGGTCTTCTTCAATTTGATCGCCTTCCGCGACGCGCCATTCGACGACTTCGCACTCGACGATACCTTCGCCAATATCAGGCAGTAAAAAATCGCTCATTGTTTTTCTCCCCATGCGTACTTTGGCATTAATAGGCGCTAAAAGTTGACGCTTTCGCGAATCGCTTCAAAAATCTTCAGGTGATCAGGCAGATACTCTTTTTCCAGCACCAGCGGAAAAGGCGTATCCAGACCCGTCACCCGGGCAATGGGCGATTCCAGGTAGAGAAAACAACGCTCTTGAATAGTGGCTGCAATTTCACCGGCAAAGCCACCGGTTAACGGAGCTTCATGGCTCACCACGAGGCGGCCGGTTTTAAATACGGATTCAGCTACCGTGTCGGCATCCCAGGGCAGCAGTGAGCGCAGATCGATCACTTCACAGGCGATGCCCTGCTCTTCGGCTAACTCGACCGCTTTGCCGATTACCTCCATCTGCGCGCCCCAGCCCACCACGGTAATATCGGTGCCCTCTTTGGTGATTTCGGCTTCGCCAATGGGTAGCTGGTAATCCTCTTCGGGCACTTCGCCGACTGAAGCGCGATAAAGACGCTTCGGCTCCAGAAAAAGCACCGGATCCGGATCGCGAATAGCGGCGAGCAGTAGCCCTTTGGCCTGATAGGGGTTGCGCGGCACCACCACCTTTAATCCAGGTGTATGGGTGAAATAGGCTTCCGGTGATTGAGAGTGATAAAGGCCACCAGCGATACCGCCACCGTAAGGGGTGCGAATGGTCAGACCACCAACGTTAAACAGATCGCCTGAGCGGTAGCGGAACTTGGCGGTTTCGTTAACGATCTGGTCAAACGCCGGAAAGATATAGTCGGCAAACTGTATTTCTGCCACAGACACCGAGCCTTGGGCCGCCAAGCCATTGGCGAAGCCGATAATGCCCTGCTCGACAAGTGGCGTATTGAAACAGCGTGCTTTGCCGTACTTCTCCTGCAGGTGACTGGTGGCCCGAAATACACCGCCAAAAATACCCACGTCTTCACCAAAGCAGATGACTTTTTCATCCTCTGCCATGGCGATATCCAGTGCATTATTAATTGCCTGGAGCATGTTCATGGTAGCCATGTTACGCCTCTCCCTGAGTATCAGTCTCGGTGCCCACGTCTAAATCCAACGACTGCGCCCCGCGGGGATAAGCCTCTGGGTAGCGACGAATATGGCGTTTTAACTGATCGAATTGGCGCTGCAACGCTGGGGTGATATCGGCATACACATCGCTGATCAGGCTCTCTAGTGGCGGCGATGAGCGCTTCTCAGCCCGCTTCATGGTTTCTAGCACTTCACGTCGCAGGATTTCCTGCTGGGTGGCCTCCTCCTCTTCGCTCCACCACTGTTTCTTCAGGAGCCATTTTTGCAGCCGCAGCAGTGGGTCTTTGGCGCGCCACACCTCCTCCTCATCTTTCGAGCGGTAGCCAGAAGGGTCATCGGAAGAGGAGTGTGCGGCAAGGCGATAGCTCATGGCCTCGATCAATACCGGCTGATTTTGCTCAACGGCGATCTTACGTGCCAGCCGGGTTGCCTCGTAAACAGCCAGCACGTCGTTGCCATCTACCCGGATCACATGCATGTGATAGCCAAAGGCACGCGGTGCGATACCGTCTGCCGCAAACTGCTCGACGGCAGGAGTGGAAATCGCATAGCCATTGTTACGGCAGAAGAAAATCACCGGCACCTGATGCACTGAGGCCATATTCAGCGCGGCGTGGAAATCACCCTCTGAGGCAGCGCCTTCACCAAAAAACGTTAACGTGCAGTGACCGTTGCCGGCGAGTTTTTGCCCGTAGGCGTAGCCCGTGGCCTGAGGAATCTGAGTCGCTAAGGGAGACGAGATGGTCATGTAGTGCAACTTGCGCGACCCATAGTGAATCGGCATTTGACGGCCTTTGCCGTAGTCCAGCTCGTTGCCGAACAGCTGATTCATAAATTCGTCGATGGAGAAGCCACGATACATTAAAGCGCCCTGCTCACGGTACTGCGCCATAATCATATCGGCGTCATTGAGCGCAGCAGTGGCGCCCACTACGGCGGCCTCCTCCCCGGTACACTGCATATAGAAGCTCAGCCGCCCCTGGCGCTGAGCCGCCATCATGCGTTCATCGAGAATGCGCGTGGCCAGCATTGCCTGATAGATACGCCGGGCATGATCACGCTCAAGCGCGGGCTCATCAGCGCCGCTATGCAGCTCACCCTCGGGGTTAAGCAGACTGAAGGTAGGAATCGAAAATTCGTCGCCGGTCATGAAGTCCGGCTGGTGTACATACTGTGTCATCATTATTGTCCTTGTTTTACCCCTTTTGAGGGCAGTGTTGTTGGTATTGACCGTTTATGCCAGTGGATTTATCTGTCATAGGCCAACGCAACATCTAGCTACCACAACGTTAAGGACAATAACGCAGCGCAAGGACTTTAGGGATGCTACTTAAGACGCAGAGAAGTTAAAACAAAGGGTTATTAAGACACAGGAAAATTAGGCATCGGAGATGCGTGCACGCAGCTGACGCTGCAGCACTTCAAACAAGCTATCGATCGTCAGAGCCAACAACGCAATGGTCAGCGCCCCTTGCACCACATAGGCCATATTGCCGTTCACAATGCCGGAGATAATCGGGTCGCCCAGGTTACTGGCTCCCACGGTAGCCCCTAACGCGGCAGTGGCAATATTAATGGTCACCGAGGTACGGATGCCCGCCAGGATGACCGGCGCTGCCAGAGGCAGTTCAACTTGGCGCAGGATTTGCCCAGGCTTCATGCCCATCGCGTGAGCAGCCGCTTTTAAATCGCCCTCGACGCCCTGCAAACCGGCAAGGGTATTGCGCACGATAGGCAGTAGCCCGTAGAGCATTAACGCAACAATAATGGGTAAGGTACCAAACCCCAGAACGGGCACCGCCAGCGCTAAAACCGCCACTGGGGGAAACGTTTGTCCAAGCGATGCCAACTGCGCCACCAGGGGTAAAAAATCACTGCCCCAACTGCGGGTAACGGCGATGCCCGCCGCTACTCCCACGATAATGGTTACCAGTGCTGCAATGCCGACCACAAAGAGGTGGCGGCCTAGCAAGGTTACAAAGCCGGCGCGATCGTAGATGACCTGCCGGGCCTCGGGCTCTATCCAGCGAAACAGAGGCTCGGCGGCCGACATGGTAACGACGCTAATCATTAGCAGCGCTCCCCAAAGCAATGGCCATAGCCATGGCGGGGCTTTTTTGTGGGACTGGGCGACGCTTAGCGAGTTACTCACGCGGGTTTCCATTATCCAGTTGAGCCTCCTTGATAATTCTCCGCAACGATAGCTCGCCGACCGGTACATCATGTTGATCAACAACGGTCAATCGGTCGCTATGATCGCGCAGCATCATGGAGAGCGCCTGACGGAGTGAAAAAGTCCCCGGGATGCGCGACTGCGAGGGCAAAGTAGGCCCCATGGAGGTCATGTGATCTTTCACACGGGTTAACGCTGCTTGTTTAAGGCCTCTTTCCAGACCACCCAAAAGCGACTCGACAAAAGGGTCAGCGGGGCTTTGTAATAGCGCCAGCGGAGAACCTTGTTGCACGATTTGGCCTTCGCGCATTACCACCAAATGATCTGCCAGCTTAAGCGCTTCATCCATATCGTGGGTCACAAATACCACGGTTTTGTGCAACCGTGCCTGTAGCTTGGCCAGTTCATCCTGTAGCTTTTCACGGGTAATAGGATCAAGCGCGCCGAAGGGTTCATCCATCAGCAGAATATCCGGGTCTGCCGCCAAGGCACGTGCAACACCCACTCGCTGCGCCTGCCCCCCGGAAAGCTGATGCGGGTATTTATGGCCAAACTCATCCACCGGCAAACCGAGCAAATGCATCAATTCGGCTACTCGTGACTGGACGTCCGTTGCTGACCACTTCAATAACCGTGGCACCAGACCGATGTTGCGCGCAACGTTCCAATGGGGAAACAACCCGGTGTGCTGAATCACATAGCCAATCCGGCGGCGTAACTTCACCGGGTCGTAGGCGTCAATCGCCTGACCATCAAGGATGATGTCGCCTTCGCTGTGCTCAATTAAGCGGTTGATCATACGTAGCGTGGTCGATTTACCACAGCCAGAGGTACCCACCAAGGCACAGAATTTACCCTTAGCTACCCGTAGCGAAATATCGTCCACCGCGGTTTCATCTCCAAACCGCTTGGATACGTGGGAGAGTTCAATCATCTTGTTCCTCCGGGGCGCAGCGCTTCTGCCAAGGCACCTAAGCCCGCATCCACCACCAGAGCCAACATTAAAATAGGCAGCGCGCCAAGCAGCACCATATCCATGGCGGCCTGACCCAAGCCTTGAAAAATAAACGTACCCAGCCCGCCCGCACCAATCAGAGCCGCAACGGCGGTGAGTCCAATGGCCTGAACAGTGGTAATACGCACCCCTTCCAACAGCACCGGCAGCGCCAACGGTAACCGCACCTGCCAAAAGCGCTGCCCGGCACGCATGCCCATTCCTTTGGCGGCTTCTAAGGTCTCGGGACTCACTTGTTCAAGCGCGGTGTAGGTATTGCGCACAATAGGCAGCAGGCTATAGGCAATCAGTGCAATTAAAGCGGGCGTAGTGCCAATACCGCTAACGCCAAGCTGGCCTAAAAATGGCACGTTGGCGGCAAGCCAGGCTAGTGGCGCCAGCAATAGACCGAATAGCGCCAAGCTGGGAATGGTTTGAAGAAAATTGAGCACTGCGAACACGCCCTTCTGAAGCCTGGCATAGCGTCTCATCAGCATGGCAAGCGCTAGCCCAAGCACAATACTCACGCTGACGGCGATACCGACCAGCTTAATATGCTGCGCGACGGCACTTAGAAACTGCTGATCACGGGCTTTAAATTCTTGAACGAGAGCCAGCGTTTCCAGCCCAAAAGCTGCACATAGCCACCACACCACCGCAACACCACATAACAATAGCGTGGGCCATATCCGCGTGAGATTTAAGCGTAAACGCAGTTCCACTAAGCACAGCAGCAGTACAAACAGAACAACCCAATACGCCGTTCCCAAGCCTAAACGCGCTTGGGGCCTCTCAGGGTCAATCAGTAAATAGCTGCTCGCCATCAACCCCACCGGCATTAGCGCCATGATCACTATCACCGCCGCTAACAGCGCTCGATAGTGGCGATGGGTTGGCTGACACGCGAGAATACCAATAAAGGAAAGCAGTAGCGTTGCTAATAGCGCGCCTGGCCAGCCAAAAGCCTCCAGTGCGCCATACCCTGTCCCCAACACAATCCGGTTTGGGGCCATGCTGACCACATCAAAGAACCAGAATGCGGCCAGCATAATAAGGCTCAGGCTAACGAGCACAACGTTAGGGTGCCACCCTTCCCAACGAAGTCGCGGGGTGGGCAGTGCATCCATCAACGACATTAATTAGTTATCCCGAGCGTTAGCATTAATTTATAAGAGTACCAGGCATTAATTATTAAGCGTATCGAGGTAGTCGCTGGCCACTTGGGATGGAGACAGCCCGTTAACGGCGACATCGGCATTGAGCGCTTGCAGTGTGACCAGATCAAGACTGGTGAAAACCTCATTGAGCAGCGTTTCTATTTCTGGATAGCTTTCAAGCACGCTTTCACGCACTACCGGGGCAGGCTGATACACCGGTTGCACGCCCTTGGTATCTTCCAGCACGACCAGCCCCAGCGCACTTAAGCCACCGTCCGTGCCATAGGTCATAGCGCCATTAACACCGCTGGTCTGTTGGGCGGCAGCACGCATGGTAGCGGCGGTATTACCACCAGAAAGCACCAACAGTTGATCATCACTCAACTCAAAACCGTAGGCTTCCTGGAATGCGGGCAGTGCTTGTGAAGATTCGACAAACTCAGCGCTTGCAGCAAATTTGAACTCACCGCCGTCAGCCAAATAGGCGGCGAGATCTTCTAGACTCACCAGCTCATTTTCCTCAGCCACATCCTCGCGGACGCTCATTGCCCAAGTGTTATTAGCGCTGGCAGGCTGCAGCCATATCAAGCCTTGCTGCGCATCCCGATCGCGCACTGTTTCATAAGCTTGATCTGCATTATTCCATACTGGACTATCGGTCATATCGAAAAAAAACGCGCCATTACCCGTGTATTCTGGGTAAAGGTCAATTTCACCCGCTTCAAGCGCAGTGCGGACAACGCTAGTACCGCCCAGCTGTAAGCGGTTTTCGGTCGCAATGTCATTGCGCTCCAGGGTCTGAATAATCAGCTCACCCAGAACAGAGCCTTCTGTATCGATTTTCGATGACACCACCACGGGCTCGTTAGCGCTGGCTTGGGAGAATGCCGCAAGGGATACAGCACATGCAGCGATTAAGGGCTTAGCAATGAAAAAATTGGCTGAAAAGCGCATCTTTGAATTCCTTTTGAAGCGGGCTTTTAAACGACGGAGGCTCTTATATAGTCATTATAAGAGCCTCCTGCATTTAAGTTAGCGCATAAGCCACCAACGAGAGAGAAAGGTTTTGGGTTAAGGTGCTTCAAA
The DNA here is from genome assembly GCF_020595105.1 of Halomonas sp. FeN2. Classification (NCBI taxonomy): domain Bacteria; kingdom Pseudomonadati; phylum Pseudomonadota; class Gammaproteobacteria; order Oceanospirillales; family Halomonadaceae; genus Halomonas; species Halomonas sp. FeN2. The sequence continues at coordinate 47,935 of NZ_CP074200.1, read as the reverse complement.
TACCCAAGACGTGCCTTCTCGGGAGTCCTTGAGAATAATCCCTAATGCGGCAAGCTCATCGCGGATCGCATCCGCCTGGGCGAAGTCTTTATTCGTCTTAGCCTCAATGCGCTGAGCAATTTTCGCTTCGATCTCGCTCTCACTGAGCGGCATACCCTGCTGCTGTGTGCCTTTTAAGAACGTTTGTGGCACCTGCTGAAGAAGCCCCAAAACAGACCCAAGCTGCTTTAACTCGCCCGCCAGCCTGGCAGCTTCATTAGGCTGCTCTTGCTTGGCGCGATTGACCTCCCGAGCCAGCTCAAACATCACTGCCAGGGCTTCTGGCGTATTGAAGTCATCGTCCATTACCTGGGTAAAGCGTTCACGGTAAGCCGAAGCGTCCCCACTTGCATCACCATTTGCGTCAGCATCGCCTAGCTCAATACCTTCCAGCGCGGTGTACAAGCGCGTTAGCGATTTACGTGCCTCGGTCAGTGAATCAACCGAGTAGTTGATCGGGCTACGGTAGTGGCTAGCCACCAGCAGAAAGCGCACCACCTCTGGGTCGTGCTCGGCCAGCACATCGCGAATGGTGAAAAAGTTGCCCAAGGATTTGGACATCTTTTCCTGATTCACCCGCACGGCGCCGGCGTGCATCCAGGTATTGACGTAGGTTTTGCCAGTGGCCGCTTCGCTTTGAGCGATCTCATTTTCATGGTGCGGGAAGGTTAGATCCGGCCCGCCGCCATGAATATCGAAGGTATCACCCAGGCAGCAGGTCGACATCGCCGAGCACTCGATGTGCCAGCCAGGCCGGCCGTTACCCCAGGGTGACGCCCAGTGCGCCTCCCCCGGCTTGGCGGCCTTCCACAGCACGAAATCGAGCGGGTCTTCTTTATGAACATCCACATCAACCCGGCTACCTGCACGCATATCGTCTAATTGGCGATTATTGAGCTTGCCGTAATCAGCAAATTTGCGCACCCGATAGTAGACATCCCCGTTATCGGCCGCGTAGGCAAAGCCTTTTTCAATCAGGGTTTCAATCATGGCCACGATATCGTCGATATGGCCGGTGGCGCGGGGCTCATGGCTGGGCGGCAATACAAACAGGCGCGCCTCGTCTTCGTGCATGGCATCAATCATGCGCTCTGTCAGCGCAGTGATACTTTCGCCATTCTCGTCGGCGCGCTTGAGGATCTTGTCGTCGATATCGGTAATGTTGCGTACGTAGTTAACGTCATAGCCGCGCTCCCGAAGGTAGCGGGTAATGACATCAAAGGCGACCATGACGCGAGCATGACCTAAGTGGCAGTAGTCATACACCGTCATGCCGCAGACATACATGCTCACTTTACCCGCTTCCAGCGGGGTGAAAGGTTCTTTGCGGCGCGTCAGCGTATTGTAAATATGCATATGGCTATCCATGTTTGTCTTAGCCCTTCTGCTTGATTTTAGCCCAGCTATCTTTCAGCCCCACGGTACGGTTAAACACCAAATGCTCTGGTGTAGAGTCGTGGCGGTCAGCGCAGAAGTAGCCGATGCGCTCGAACTGGAAGCGTGACTCGGGGGTTGCCTCTGCTAGACTTGGCTCTCCAATGGCTTGGCAAACGACCAAAGACTCCGGATTAAGATGCTCTAGAAAATCGACATCTTTATCGCGATCAGGCTGCTCAACGGTGAACAGGTTGTCGTAAAGTCGGACTTCCATTGGCACGCCGTGTGCAGCGCTGACCCAGTGAATAACACCTTTGACCTTACGGCCTTCAGGGTTTTTACCCAGCGTATCGAAATCCACCGAGCAGTGCAGTTCGCTGATCTCACCGGCGGCGTCTTTGATGACCTCGTCACAACGAATCACGTAGCTATTGCGCAGGCGTACTTCTTTACCTGGCGCCAAGCGGAAGAACTTTTTGGGCGCATCTTCCATAAAGTCGTCTTGGTCGATATACAACTCGCGGCTAAACGGCACCTGACGCACCGTCATATCTTCACGGGCCGGGTGACCAGGGACTTCGTACACTTCCTGGTGATCTTCCGGCACGTTGGTGAGCACGACTTTCAGCGGCTTTAACACACACATGGCGCGCGGGGCATTGTCTTCAAGATCCGAGCGAATAGCGTGGGTCAACATGGCGATATCCACCAGGCCACCGTCGGCACGGGTAACGCCTATCATCTCGCAAAACTTACGAATAGACGCGGGCGTGTAGCCACGACGACGCATGCCGGAGATCGTCGGCATGCGCGGATCATCCCAGCCATCGACGATTTGTTCATCCACCAGCAGCTTCAGCTTACGCTTGGACGTCAGGGTGTAGTCGAGATTCAGCCGTGCAAACTCGATCTGGCGCGGCTTCGCGGGTACCGGCAGATTATTTAAAAACCACTCGTACAGCGGACGGTGATCTTCAAATTCCAGGGTGCAGATCGAGTGCGTAATACCTTCGATGGCATCTGACTGGCCATGGGTAAAGTCGTAAGAGGGATAGATTTTCCACTTATCACCGGTTTGGTGATGGGTGGCGTGGCGAATTCGATAAATTATCGGGTCGCGTAGATTGATATTGGGTGAGGCCATATCAATTTTGGCGCGCACGACCTTTTCACTTTCACCAAACTCACCTTCGCGCATGCGCGCCAGTAGATCCAGGTTCTCTTCGGCGCTGCGTTCGCGGTAAGGGCTGGCTTTGCCCGGCGCTGTTAAAGTACCGCGATACTCGCGAATTTCATCCGGGGAAAGATCGTCAACGTAGGCTTTGCCTTCACGCATTAAGTGCTGCGCCCAGGCATAGAGCTGGTCGAAGTAATCAGAGGCAAAACGCACTGGGCCGGCCCATTCAAAGCCTAGCCAACTGACGTCCTCTTTGATCGCATCGATGTAGGCCTGCTCTTCTTTGGCAGGGTTAGTGTCGTCAAAACGTAGATGACACTCGCCACCCAGTTGCTCCGCCAACCCGAAATTTAGACAGATCGACTTCGCATGGCCGATATGCAGGAAGCCATTGGGCTCCGGCGGGAAGCGCGTCACGATCTTAGTGACCTGGCCGCCCTCGATTTCGTCGCGTACTTGGTTGCGAATGAAGTTCGGCGCTGGGGTGGTCTCGTTGGTCATGATGGTGTTGATAACCTCGTGGTGGATGGCGTGCTGAACCGTGAAGGCGTGCTTTAAAGACATAGGATACTCCTATGGCCCTTCGCGGTGCAGGGCAAAACCGCTATTATAACGTGACGCCGATGCACAGCGCCAAGGCGAACGCCTTTATTGAACAGGAATTTATCTATGATCGTATTACAGACGAACCACGGTGACATCACCATCGCTCTTAACCACGAAAAAGCGCCGATTAGCGCAGCGAATTTTGAGCAGTATGTGCGCGATGGGTTTTATGACGGCACTCTGTTCCACCGAGTCATCGACGGCTTTATGGTGCAAGGGGGCGGTTTCGATAAGGAGTTTAACCAAAAGCCGACCCGCGACCCTATCGAAAACGAAGCCGATAACGGCTTGAAAAACACCGTTGGCACATTAGCAATGGCACGCACCCAGGATCCCCACTCTGCCACTGCGCAGTTTTTTATCAATGTGGGCGACAATAGCTTTCTTGATCACAGCGGTAAAAGCCTGCAAGGCTGGGGCTATGCGGTGTTTGGCGAAGTCGTTGACGGCATGGATGTTGTGAACGAAATTAAAAACGTTGCCACTTCGCGCCGGGGTATGCACGCCGACGTCCCCTCTGAAGATGTCATTATCGAGCGCGCATACGTCAAAGACGCGGAATAACGCGGGGAGCCTTATGCGCACACTGCTTGTTGCCGATCTTCATCTAAGTAGCGATACCCCTGAGATCAATCAGGGATTTTACCGCTACCTTGAGCACACGGCCCCCGGGGCAGATGCTCTCTACATCCTGGGTGACCTTTTCGATGCCTGGATAGGGGACGACCTGCTCGACGCCACCCATCATCCGCTTAGCGTTGTTGCCCATGAGGTGATTCGCCATTTACGCAAGCTTAGTAGCAACGGTACAGCGGTGTACCTCATGCACGGCAATCGAGATTTTCTGCTGGGCGAACGCTTCATAAGTGCCTGCCAGGCATTTCTGCTACCGGATGTTGAGGAAGTGGAAATTCAAGGCGTTCCCGTCTTATTGCTACACGGTGATAGTCTGTGTACCCAGGATGAAGCGTATATGGCTTTTCGCAAACAGTCGCGCAATCCAGAGTGGCAGGCACAGATGCTTGCGCTACCTTTGGAACAGCGCGTCGCACTTGCGCAGAGCTTGCGTACTCAATCCGGTGAAGCCAATGCTAATAAAGCTGAAGCGATTATGGATGTGACGCCACAAGAAGTTATTGCGCTGATGGAGCAACACGGCTTGACCACCATGATCCACGGTCACACTCACCGCCCCAGAGTACATGACTTAACGGTTGAGGACGTGCCTGCCAAGCGCTATGTGCTAGGCGACTGGGATGACCAGCACGGTTGGGATATTATCATTGAGCGCACCGATCATACTGCGCCTAGGCTGCGTCAGTTCTCTTTAACGGAACTACCTGATTTCTGACCGCTGTTTCCGGGTAGCAAAAAGCCGATCATGTGATCGGCTTTTTGCTATTGCTGTATTAAATTCGCATTAAGCGAATCTATCGCTCTATTTCTGCATCGCTGCGCAAGTCATCAATCAGTCCCTGCAGCACCGATTGGGCACGCAACTGCTCGGCCATTTGCGCAACAAATGTCTCCATCTGCTCATCGACCTCACCGACGCTTACGCTATCCAGCGCTACCACAGCAACACCTTGCGGTAGTTCAACCGTGCGATAGACGCTCTCACCCTCTTCAGGGCGCGGCATACGGAAGGCTTCCTGGACAATCAACTGAGGCACAGTGGTTTCAGCTTGACGGCTTACGCTGTTGGCTTCGAGCCAATCCACATCAACCTGTTGATCTTCTCGTAGGCCTTCGAGCAGTGCCTGCGCTTCTTCACGCAGCGCTTGCTGCTGCTGCTCAGCGGCCACTGAAATCTCGACTTCCTCACGTACCTCATCAAGCGGCAACAGAGTCGCATCGCGCTGTTCGGCAACCCGCAGAACCAAGCGACGATCCTGATCCAGCTCGATCACTTCGCTGTTGTAGCCCTCTTCAAATACGTCGTTGCTAAAGGCTGCCGACATTACGCCAGGCTCAGATAGCACCCCTTCAGCCTCATCATCACGAGCAAGCCAATCGCTCTCCTGCAGCGTTAGATCGAGCTCATCGGCAACGCTCTGCAAGTCGTCGGCAGCGAAGCTCTCATCAATCAGCTGTTGAACTCGCTGGTTAAACTCATCATCAACTTCGCGCAGCGCTACTTCCCGCGCCAACTCATCGCGCTGCTCTTCAAAGGTGGTGCCCTGAATATCAGTTACCTGAATGATGTGAAAAGCGTTATCCAACTCAACCGGCTGGGAAACATCGCCTTCTTCGAGGCCAAAGGCCGCTTCATCAAAGGTGTCGCCAAAGAAGCCACGGCTGATCACACCCAGATCGCCGCCCTCTTCTGCGCTGGCCGTGTCGTCAGAATAGCGCAAGGCGGTATCCGCAAACGAATCACCGCTGTCCAGGGCTTCCCGAGCAGTCTCAGCCAATTGCTGCGCCTCATCGCGAGTGCGCTCATTACCAAAGGTGATCATGATATGGGATACACGCCGGTCAGCATCACGATTTTGCTCGCGCCAGGCGTCACGCAGGGCCTCTTCGTCTACCTCAACCCCCTCCGCCATGGCTTGGCGGTCAATCAGCACATACTCAAGGCGCACCTGCTCAGGACGCTCATAGCGCTCCTGATGGGCATCGTAATATGCTTGTAGATCGCCCTCACTGACGTCGATATCGGCGTCAACATCGTCGCCGTCCAGCAAGATATAGCGGAAACTACGCTGCTGGCGCTGTAATTCAGCTAGCCGCTCTTGCTCGTTGGGCAGGCTAAAATCACTGAAGGCTAAGCCTTGCTGTAAATGCTGGCGCTGGATATCGACGCGTAACTCTTCACGAAAGGAGACCGGCGTATAGCCAGCGCCGGCGAGACGATTTCTAAACACCTCAGCGGAGAAGCGGCCATCCTGATCATGAAATTCCGGCAGACTGACAATCAACTGATCTAGCTGTTCTTCTGAAACGGCAAAGCCACCCTCTTCAGCGTATTGGGATAACAGCTGCTGGGTGATGAGTTGATCAAGCATATCGTTGCGCAATGCTCGTTCTTGCTCTGGCGGTACTTGGCCCGAACGCAGCGCGCGCTGAACCTCAATTTCAACCTGCTGGCGCATAATCGGCTGACCGTTGACGCTCGCTACTTCGTTCGGATCGCTGCCAAAAAGCCCAAACAGTGACTCAATCCCGAAAAGCGCCATGGCCGCGACCATAACACCGATAATAATTTTGGCACCCCAGCTCCTGGAGCCATCTCGAATACTTTGCAGCATGCTAGCCTCAGATAGTCACAGCCAAATACAGTGGCCCGCTAAACTCTTATGAACAGTGGGCCAGAAAATAACATGGGCGCATCGCCAGTGCGATGCGCCCATTAGGTTACAGCAAACGCGGTCAAATTAGTTGACGGCGTCTTTCAGCGCTTTACCTGCTTTGAAGCTGGGTACTTTTGCAGCGCTGATCTGGATTGGCTCACCCGTTTGTGGGTTACGGCCAGTACGAGCAGCACGCTCTTTGATCGCGAAGGTACCAAAACCTACCAGTGATACGCTTTCGCCCTTCTTAAGGCTATCGGTGACAGACTCCACCATGGCATCCAATGCGCGGGTTGCCGCTGCTTTAGGAATATCTGCAGACGCGGCAATGGCTTCAATCAGCTCGGACTTATTCACTCTTCACCCCTTGACTGTTTCAAAAAAATGGCTCTGAACGGCATGGTCACCGATGGAACGATCAAAGCATAGCTGCGTTTTATAGCAATGCCTTGAAACATCTGTCAAGCAACCATGCCGCGAAATACCCGCCACACAAGCAGCGGGCATATATTAAGTAAAATTAAAGACCAACGAGGACTTTAACAGCTTAATGAGTACTAGCAACGACGTTATTACTAAACGATGCTTCGGTGCTTTGCAATGGCGCACCACCTTCTACCTGATCAGCTAGCGCTACGGCTAAGACATCATCTATCCAGCGTACCGGACGAATATCCAATGCACCTTTGATATTGTCAGGTACTTCCTTGAGATCACGGCGGTTTTCTTCAGGAATTAGCACTGTCTTTATACCACCGCGGCGGGCTGCCAGCAATTTCTCCTTCAGTCCGCCTATCGGCAATACTTCACCGCGGAGATTGACTTCACCGGTCATTGCCACATCGCAGCGCACCGCCCGCTGGGTGTAAGCGGAAACAATCGCCGTCACCATGGCAATACCCGCACTGGGCCCATCTTTAGGCGTAGCCCCTTCGGGAACGTGGATGTGCAGATCCTCTTTTTCGAACCGCTCTGGATCAATGCCATACGCTTCAGCCCTGGCGCGGACCACGGTATGGGCAGCGCTCACCGACTCTTTCATCACATCGCCTAGCGAACCGGTCTTGTTAATACGCCCTTTGCCCGGCGTCACCACTGATTCGATGTTGAGTAACTCGCCGCCCACCGATGTCCAGGCAAGCCCTGTGACTCGGCCGATCTGGTCGTCTTGCTCCGCTAAGCCATAACTGTAGCGTCGTACGCCCGCGTAGTGTTCGATTTGCTCTGCCGTTAAGCTCTGGCCCGCTTGGTCGGCTTGCGGGTCACGCTCTTTTTCTAGCCGTTCACGCAACACTTTACGTGATACCTTGGCAATCTGCCGCTCTAGCTCACGCACACCCGCTTCTCGCGTGTAGTAGCGAATAAGCTCTAAAAGTGCGCTATCTTCCAGCGTTAACTCATCGCCTTTCAAGCCGTTCGCAGCTAGCTGTTTGGGCAATAAATAGCGTTTTGCGATCGCCAGCTTCTCATCTTCGGTGTAACCCGGTAGACGAATAATCTCCATGCGATCAAGCAGTGCGCTGGGAATATTCATCGAGTTAGCGGTACAGATGAACAGCGTCTCAGAGAGATCGTAGTCGAGCTCCAGATAGTGATCGCTAAAGCTGTTGTTCTGTTCAGGATCAAGCACCTCGAGCAGAGCAGAAGCCGGATCACCGCGGTGATCCATACCTAACTTGTCGACCTCATCCAACAGGAAGAGTGGGTTTTTAACCCCGGCGCGGCTCATGCGTTGCATCAACTTACCCGGCAAAGAGCCAATATAGGTACGCCGATGGCCGCGAATTTCCGATTCATCCCGGACGCCCCCAAGCGCCAAGCGTACATATTTACGATTGGTGGCACGGGCGATGGACTGGCCAAGGGAGGTTTTACCCACCCCTGGTGGCCCAACTAGGCATAGCACAGGGCCTTTCATTTTGCGCACGCGCTTCTGTACGGCAAGATATTCCAGGATGCGCGCCTTGACCTCCTCCAGGCCATAATGATCTTCATCAAGTACCTGCTGCGCTTTGACGAGATCATGCTTTACGCGCGTACGCTTTTTCCATGGAACGGCGACTAACCAGTCCAGGTAGGAGCGCACTACGGTCGCCTCGGCAGAGTTTGAGGCCATCATTTTGAGCTTGTTGAGCTCTTGTGTGGCTTTCTCAGACGCTTCCTTCGGCATGCCGGACTCTTTAATCGCCAGCTCGTACTTTTCGGCCTCATTGGGCACATTATCCAGCTCACCCATCTCTTTCTGGATAGCTTTCATCTGCTCATTGAGGTAGTACTCGCGCTGGGTCTTCTCCATCTGCTCTTTGACACGCGAGCGAATGCGCTTCTCTACTTGCAGCAGGTCTATTTCAGACTCGATCAACGCCATCAGATGCTCAATACGATCGCGCACTCGATCCATCTCAAGCAGCTCTTGCTTGTCGCCAATTTTGAGCGACAGATGGGCACAAATGGTGTCCACCAAGCGGCTTGGATCTTCAATCCCCGACAGTGAATTAAGCACTTCATTGGGGACTTTTTTGGAGAGCTTGACGTACTGTTCAAACTGATTGAGCAACACGCGAACCAGCGCTTCCTGCTCACGGCTGGTCAGCGGCTCACTCTCTCGGGGCGTTAAATGCGCCTGAGTGTAGCCTGCGGCATTCTCTTCGACATTGAGAACATCCGCTCGGAAATTACCCTCAATGAGCACCTTGACCGTGCCATCGGGCAACTTAAGCAGCTGCATGATATCGGCCACGGTGCCCATCGCGTAAAGATCCGCGTTGTCAGGCTCATCTTGAGACGCTTCACGCTGAGCCACCAGTAGCACACGCTTATCAGCCTCCATCGCCGCTTCGAGCGCCTGGATAGACTTTTCACGACCTACAAAAAGAGGGATGACCATTTGCGGATAAACAACCACATCGCGCAATGGCAAAAGGGGTAGACATTGTGTCTGTTCGGCGTTCTGCTGCATCGCAGACGTTCCTCGACAAATCGGATGAGTACTTAAAAGAGTACTTGGAAAAGTACTGCACACCTTTAAAAAATGCTGGCGTTTGAGACGTTAGCATTGCATAGGCGAAGCAGTAACACTTCACGAATTAGGCTTTATAGCTCTCTAGCTAGACCACCAGGCTTCACAACACGCTTTATAAGGGCTCTCTACGGCAGAGCTCTACAAGAACACTCTACAACAACAAGGGGTCGCCTTGGCGACCCCTTGATTTAGCGCAAGCGGTTGAAGCTGGGCCGCGATACTCGACTAGCCACTAGCCATCAGTGCCGTCGACACGTGCTTCTTCCTGCTGAGAGTAGATCAACAGAGGTTCGCTTTCTCCGGCAATCACAGAGCCATCGATGACGACTTTGCTAACGCCTTCCAGCGAAGGAATTTCGTACATGGTATCCAGCAGCACCGACTCTAAAATAGAGCGCAGCCCGCGAGCACCTGTCTTACGCTCCATGGCTTTTTCAGCCACCGCTCGTAACGCTTCATCTCTGAACTCTAGCGTTACATCTTCCATTTCAAACAGTTTGGCGTACTGCTTAACCAACGAGTTCTTGGGCTCTGTCAGAATCTGCACCAAGGCGTCTTCGGTGAGCTCCATCAGCGTTGCAATGATCGGCAGTCGACCCACGAACTCAGGGATCAAGCCAAATTTCACCAGATCATCTGGCTCGACATCGGCCAGCAGTTCACCCACCCCACGGGAGGACTCCTTGCTTTTCACCGCCGCATTGAAGCCGATACCGCCTTTCTCAGCACGATCACGAATAACTTTATCCAGCCCCGCAAAAGCACCGCCGACAATAAACAGAATGTTGCCCGTATTGACTTGGACAAACTCCTGCTGGGGGTGTTTGCGCCCGCCTTGAGGCGGCACAGAAGCCGTCGTACCTTCAATAAGTTTCAGCAATGCTTGCTGAACGCCTTCACCCGAGACATCACGAGTGATCGAAGGGTTATCCGACTTGCGTGAAATCTTGTCGATTTCATCGATATAAACAATGCCGCGCTCGGCTTTCTCGACGTCGTAATCGCATTTCTGCAACAGCTTTTGGATGATGTTTTCGACATCTTCACCGACATAGCCGGCTTCCGTCAGCGTGGTTGCATCCGCAATGGTAAAGGGTACATTCAGTAGCCGTGCCATGGTTTCCGCAAGCAGCGTTTTACCGCTACCGGTGGGGCCAATCAGCAGAATGTTTGATTTACCTAGCTCTACATCGCCGTCGCGTACATCGGTTTTCAAACGCTTGTAGTGGTTGTATACCGCTACGGAAAGCACCATTTTGGCGCGATCCTGTCCGATAACGTAGTCATCAAGCGTATGACGTATTTCACGAGGCGTAGGTAAACGCTCCTCATCGCTCTCGGCATCGGCTTCGAGAACTTCCTCGCGAATGATGTCATTACACAAGTCGACACACTCATCGCAGATATAGACGGATGGGCCCGCAATCAGCTTACGTACTTCGTTTTGGTTTTTGCCACAAAACGAGCAGTAGAGCAGTTTGCCACCTTCGTCTTTGCCTTTGCCGTCGGCCATTCGTATACCTCTATCACTGCGGCGGCTTTAGCCGCCGGAAAAGCTCGTTAGAAAAGCAGAATCCTATCACGCTATCAGGATGTAGGCCGCTTATCCAGCACTGCATCAATCAAACCATACTCTTTGGCTTTATTGGCGCTCATGAAATTATCCCGATCGGTATCACGTGAAACGCTTTCAATATCCTGACCCGTATGGTGGGCAAGAATTTGGTTCAGTTTCTCGCGAATACCCAGAATCTCACGGGTATGAATTTCAATGTCAGACGCTTGGCCTTGGTAACCACCCAGCGGCTGGTGAATCATGACACGTGAGTTGGGCAGGCAGTAACGCTTGCCAGCAGCGCCAGCTGTCAATAACAGCGCACCCATGCTGGCCGCCTGACCAATACACACCGTAGAGACATCCGGCTTCACAAACTGCATAGTGTCATAGATCGACATACCCGCGGTGACAGAACCACCTGGTGAATTGATATACAGGTGGATATCTTTATCGGGGTTTTCCGATTCCAGGAACAGCAGCTGGGCAACAACCAGATTAGCCATGTAGTCTTCTACAGGGCCTACCAGAAAGATCACACGCTCTTTTAACAGGCGTGAGTAAATGTCGTAGGCTCTTTCCCCTTTGGCGCTCTGCTCAACCACCATGGGCACTAAACCGCCGGCGTTTTGAATATCAAACTCACTCATTCAGGTGATTCCTTGCGTCCGGGAAGGGAAAGGCGCACCGACATAGAGGTGCGCCACGTTCCAGGGTGTTAGGCGCTCGCTTGCTCGCCCTCTTCAGCACCCTCATCTTGCTCTGCCTGCTGTTGCGCAGCGGCAAGGGCTTGCTGATAAGACATTTCAACGTCTTTAATGTTCGTTTGCTCAAGCAGCTTAGCCACCGCCTTCTCTTCGAGAATGGCGGATTTCACCTGGGTTTTCAGCTGCTCGTTGCCCATGTAGTAGCTCACCACTTCATCAGGATCTTGGTACTGCTCAGCAAGCTCGGTCACTTTTGCTTTGATAGCGTCATCGTCAGCATCGAGTTCGTTAGCTTTGATCACTTCCGCCAGCAACAAACCGACCTGAACACGGCCCTTGGCCTGCTCTTCGAACAGTTCGTTGGGCAATTGGCTGACATCAAAATCTTCTCCTAGGCCAAACTGCTGCGCCGCTTGGCGCTTCATGCCGTCAGTTTCCTGCTGAACGAGCGCGCTAGGCACCGGAATTTCGTTAACCTTTTTCAGCGCATCGAGCACTTGTTGCTTAACCCGGTTATCAACGGCTTGCGCCGCTTCACGGGTCATGTTTTTCTTGATTTCAGCGCGGAATTTTTCCTGATCGCCGCCTTCAACGCCAAAACGCTCGATAAATTCAGCGTCTACTTCGGGCAATTGCTGACTGCTGACTTTGTGTACCGTTACCTTGAAGGTGGCTTCTTTACCGGCTAAATGCTCGGCCTGGTAATCTTCAGGGAAGGTGACGTTAAGGGTCTTCTCTTCGCCCGCTTTGGCACCAATTAACTGCTCTTCAAAGCCTGGAATAAAGCTATTGGAACCAATGACCAACGTGTGGCCTTCGGCGCTGCCGCCTTCAAATGGTTCATCACCAATGTAACCTTGGAAATCAATAGTTACCTGATCACCGTCAGCGGCCGCAGCGTCCACCTCTTCCCAGGCCGCGTTTTGCTTACGCAGCGTATCGATCATCTCATCGACATCCGCATCGCTAACCGAAACCACCGGACGCTCAATCTCTGTACCTTCGATAGAGGTCAGCTCAACCTGCGGGTAGATCTCCATAACCGCAACAAACTCTAAATCTTTACCAGACTCATTGACCGATGGTTCAATTTGCGGGAAGCCAGCAGGGTTCAGGCCCTCTTCGGTAATAGCGCGCACATAACGCTCACGCATTACTTCGCTGACAACCTCGTTACGTACGTCTTGGCCGTAGCGCTGCTGTACTACTGCCATTGGCACCCGGCCCTGGCGAAAACCATTCAAGCGAACGTTCTTCGCGGTGTCTTTCAAGCGAGCACTAACGGCCCCGTCAATTTCGGCCGCCGGCACTTGAATGGTAATGCGACGTTCGATCTGGGAGGTCGTCTCGACAGAAACTTGCATGAATTGTCCTCTAACGGCTGGGCGTTGTGTTGATTGCATGTAATTGTGCTGATTGGATCTAAAAAGATCAAAGGGTCAATTTTAAGAACCCCAACGCATAGTGGCAAGCGCCATGCTCGCAACATGGGGGCAGTGATTTTAAAAACAAGGGAATATGCGAGCAATTAACTGCTTTATGGCGTGTTTAGCTCAATTAGGAGCTCCACGCTGCGTCATTTTTACCATTCTACTGCTTTGTGCGTCTTGCAGCGACTTTTTCAATCGCTGCAGTAAAACGCTAGCTGGATTGACGCTCCCCCGACCACCAAAGGCTTATCGCATGAAGCAACACGCCCAGAGTGGCACCATGAGAGATGAACACTTGCCAGCTGATCCAATCAGTAAACAGCGCGTGCCAGCCCCCCATTATGGCCATCCCCAACAACAGCATAACGACTAACCGCATACAAAGCCGCGGCAATCGGCGACGCGCCTCCGCGGCCAGTAAGCGCCACTGAATAACAGTTACAAACGCCACCAGTGCTAAGGCGAAGATAATTAGCGTCTGGCGGGTTTCATGCCCGCCCGCCATATAGCGCGGCAGCGTTGCCAGCATAACGATACATAAGCCCAGCGCAACGCTAATGCGCTCAGGCGAGGTAGGCGCTCGCTGCATCGCTTAAGCCACCTCTAATTGCTGGGCAACGATCCACTCTTCCACCCAGGGCACAGCAGCATCATCGGCCATAAACGTCTCCATGGCGTCGACTTCTAATCGCTCCCCTAATCGCGTCGCGCCATGATCCGCCAGCAGCTCGTCAAGCGCACGACCAGCGCCGCAAAAAGTATCTCCATACGAGCTATCACCGAGTGCAATAAGTCCGTAGCGAAGCTTGGTAAGCGTGGGACTCTGATCACGCAACTGACGCACGAAGGGCACAAAACTGCCGGGAAAATCACCACTACCCGTGGTCGATACACAAAACAGCGCCAAATCAGCGTCACCGCTGGCAATATCATCGACAGATGGCTGTTCAACAATTTCCACAGCGTAACCGGCCTTTTCAAATAGGGGCTTCACTTGCTCTGCCACATCAAGGGCACCGCCATACATGGTGCCCACCAAAATATTCAGCTTCGGCATCGTCACTCCCCTGTCAAAGTGTCACAGTGCCAACCGTTAAGTCGACAAATACCCGATGAATTTGCTCAAATATTAACATGGCTGGTTAGAATGAGACACATCACCCACAACGGGTGATTCACAAGTAGCACACAGGAGTGGCTATGCAGCAAACCTTTGAGACCTGGATTACCCCGTTAATGATTGGCGGTCTAATCATATTTATGTGCTTTATTATCTGGGATCTGGCCAAAAAATCGAATGCAGGCAAATTTGGCACCATCATGCTATTTGTCGTGCTGGGTGCAGGCATGCTGGGCTACGTCATTAAGGTAGTCATCACTTGGCTAATTGAAAGCGGCGGTATTTAAGAGACATCAAGAAACAAGCACCACATGAGCGCTCTTATCAACATGCCCATTAAAACAGAGAAGGAGCGCCCGCAGGCACTCCTTATAATAGGCATGAGTCTTTGTCGGCATGAGCTTTTGAGACTATGATTTTTTAGAGGCGATAAGTTTTAGAGGCTATGAGCGCAGCCAGACAGCTTGGAATGGATTGCGCCCACAGCCTAAAAATAACTACTCGCCGCCTACATATTGCTCAACCTGCTGTTTGAGCTTTTGCCCTGGACGAAACGTCACGACCCTCCGAGCAGAGATGGGGATCTCTTCACCGGTTTTGGGGTTACGTCCCGGTCGCTCGCGCTTATCACGCAGATCGAAGTTACCAAACCCCGATAGCTTTACCTGTTCGTTTTCACGAAGGCAGGCTCGAATTTCTTCAAAAAAAGCTTCGACCATGGCCTTCGCTTCTCGCTTCGACATTGCTAGCTCAGCGTGCAAATGCTCGGCTAGCTCTGCTTTGGTCAACGCACCCATAAGGCTTCTCCTTATCCTTGAAGCAAAAACAGCAACAAACGCTCTGTATAAACATACAACATACAGTAGCAAACGCATTGCCAAGAACGTGATAAGCATCGTGGCGTGGCCCAGATGAATATTAGCCGCGCAGCTCCGCATCCAGCTTGACACGCACTTGTGTCACAATTGAATCGACCAACTGGTTGATTTCCTCGTCGTTTAGCGTGCGCGATGGATGCTGCCAGGTCAAGCCCAATGCAATACTCTTGTGCCCTTCGGCCACACCTTTACCTGCATAAACATCGAATAACTTGATATCTTGCAGATACTCCCCTGCCTGTTGCTTGGCACAATCCAGCAGTGCCTGCACAGGAGTCGTCTCCTTGAGTATAAACGCCAAATCACGCCGCACCTCAGGAAAGCGCGATAGCGGTTCAAAGGCAGGAATCCGGCCTTGGCTAAGCGCATCAAGTCGTACCTCAAACAGCACCGCATCCATCTTCAAGCCAAGCGTTGCGCGCACTTGAGGGTGCAGGGTGCCGATCCAACCTGCGGGCTCTCCACGATGCAGCAGCTGCGCACTTTGACCAGGATGAAGCGCAGGATGTTCTGCAGGCTCAAAGCGCCATGCGTCAGCGTCACCGCCCAAGGCCAGGACACTCTCCAAATCGCCCTTTAGGTCGTAAAAGTCTACGCGGCCTTTAGCATCACTCCAGCCCTCGGCTTCACGTGGGCCACATACCAGGGCACCGAGCATCGGCACTTGTGACAACGCATCCAACTCTCCGTTAAACACGAGCCCAGTTTCAAACAGCCGCACCCGGGTTTGCTGACGGTTGAGGTTATACTCCATGGCGCGCACCAAGCCGGGAAACAAACTAGCACGCATCACCGACAGATCAGCCGAGATAGGGTTAGCTAGCGCCGGGCTTACGGCGTCAGGCAGCATGGTCGCTTGCAGCTCGGGAGCCACAAAGCTGTAGGTAATCGCTTCCTGGAAACCGCGGGCAACCATCTGGCGGCGTAGCCGCGCATGGGTAAGCGTTGCCTCGTCTGCCGAACGAAGCGCCAAGCGTGCCGCCGGGCGGCGAACCGGCAAATTATTGTAGCCATGGATACGCGCCACTTCTTCGATGAGATCTTCTTCGATGGCCAGATCAAAACGCCAACTTGGCGCGGTGACTGCCCAACCGGCCTCCTGTACGCTCACATCAAGCCCTAGGCGCTGCAAGATATCGGTCACATCTTCACTGCCGAGAGTCTTGGAAAGCGCCTTTTCCAAACGCGCACTGCGCAACAGAATCGCGCGCTCTGCAGGCATATGTTCAGCACTTTGTGCCTCAACGACAGGCCCGGCTTGGCCGCCGCAAATCTCAATCAAAAGCTGTGTGGCCCGCTCGACGGCAACGGGCGTCAGCAGTGGATCGACGCCGCGTTCAAAACGGTGCGATGCATCGGTGTGCAGTCCGTAGGAGCGGGCTTGACCAGCAATGGCCAGCGGTGTGAAGAACGCTGATTCAAGGAAAATAGTCTGGGTATTTTCATTAACACCGGAGTTTTCACCGCCCATCACCCCTGCCATGGCTAGCGGGCCGGAATGATCGGCAATGATCAGCGTTTCAGGACGCAGCGCCACTTCATTACCATCAAGCAGCGTTAGCTTCTCGCCTGGCTTGGCCATGCGAACCACTATGCCTTCTTGCAGGTTGTCACGATCAAAGGCGTGCATTGGCTGGCCCAATTCCAGCATCACGTAATTGGTAATATCCACCACCGGGTCAATCGAGCGCACGCCACTGCGGCGAAGACGTTCTACCATCCACAGCGGTGTTTCAGCCTGAACATTGACGCCCTTGATAATGCGGCCGATATAGCGCGGGCACTGCTCGGGTGCTTCAATGCTCACCGGGAAGCTATCCTCAACCTCAGCAGCCACCGGCGCTATTGCTGGCCCATTAACCGACAATCGGTTAAGCACACCGACTTCTCGTGCCAGTCCCTTAATACTCAGGCAGTCCCCTCGGTTAGGCGTCAGGTCGACCTCAATCGTCATATCATTTAAATGCATGAACTCTCTGAAGTCGATTCCCACTGGTGCGGATGACGACAGCACCAGAATGCCGGGCGAGGTCTCTTCTTCAAGCCCCAGCTCCGACGCTGAACAGATCATGCCGCGCGACTCAACGCCGCGTAGCTTGGCTTTTTTGATTTTAAAGTCGCCCGGTAGCACGCCGCCTACCTGGGCAAAGGGAATTTTCTGACCAACATCAACATTGGGCGCTCCGCACACAACCTGCACAGGCTCAGCACTACCATCATTCACGGTGCATACATTGAGCTTGTCCGCGTCAGGGTGCTTCTCTTTACTCAGCACCTCAGCCACCACTACACCGCTGAATGCGGCGGCTACCGCTTCAACAGCGTCGACTTCCAAGCCCGCCATGGTGATTTGGTCGGCCATTGCCTGCGTTTCAAGCTGCGGCGATACCCACTCACGCAGCCACTGTTCTGAAAATTTCATCTTTGATCCTGTATTCGGCGGCGGTCTTAAGCGAATTGACGTAAAAAGCGCAGATCGTTTTCAAAGAACAGGCGCAAATCATTCACGCCGTAGCGCAGCATGGCCAAACGCTCAGCCCCCATTCCGAAGGCAAAACCGGTATAGCGCTCGGTATCAATACCCGAATGACGGAAGACCTCTGGGTGCACCATGCCGCACCCCATCACTTCCAGCCAACCGCTATGGGAGCATACTCGACAACCTGCGCCACTACACATCACGCACTGAATATCCACTTCGGCGGAAGGTTCAGTGAATGGAAAATAGGATGGACGGAAACGCACAGAAAGATCGTCGCGCTCGAAAAATGCCTGCAGAAAGTCTTCGATCGTCCCCTTAAGGTCAGCAAAGCTAACCCCCTCATCGACCAACAGACCCTCCACTTGATGGAACATGGGTGTGTGGGTTAAATCTGAGTCACTGCGATAGACGCGCCCTGGGCAAACGATACGGATGGGTGGTTCGCTGCTTTTCATAGTGCGCACTTGCACCGGTGAGGTATGAGTACGCAGCAGGCGGGTGGCATCAAAATAGAAAGTATCAGCCATACCACGAGCGGGGTGGTGCGCGGGAATGTTGAGGGCTTCGAAGTTGTGATAATCGTCTTCAATTTCAGGCCCTACCGCCACGTCATAACCAATACGTGTGAAAAGACCCTCTATGCGCTCAAGCGTACGCGTGACGGGATGCAACCCACCGCTGGCCTGGCCACGCCCTGGCAATGTGACATCGATACTTTCAGCGGCTAAACGGGCATTAAGCGCAGCACTCTCAAGCTGCTCGCGCTTAGCATCAATTTCATAGGCCAGTGTTTGCTTGGCCTGGTTAATACGCTCACCCGCTGCAGGGCGCTCTTCGGCTGACAGCTTCCCCAGGCCTTTCAGCAAGGCAGTTACCTCACCTTTCTTACCTAAGTAGCGTACTCGTAACTCGTCTAGTGCGGCGACACTCTGCGCAGCCTGTATGGCGTCGCGAGCCTCAGATACCAGAGTAGGAAGGTGATCCATCCGTTTCACTCCGAATTAAGCGGTGTCCATCCAGGAAAATGGCGTGGCACGTTGAAGGTGACAAAAAAACAGGGGAAGAGCGGCTGCTCTTCCCCTGGATGGGTCACTCTGAAATGACCTCAGGCACGTCACACGGGCGCAAGCCCTGTGCATATTACCTTATTGGGCAGCCTTGGCTTTTTCCACGATGGCTGCAAATGCAGCCTTCTCGTGTACTGCCAAATCGGCCAATACTTTACGGTCGATTTCGATACCGGCTTTCTTAAGACCGCCCACAAAGCGGCTGTAAGACATACCGTTGACGCGCGCACCGGCGTTAATACGCTGGATCCATAGCGCGCGAAACTGGCGCTTACGGTTGCGACGGTCACGATAGGCGTACTGACCTGCTTTGATAACGGCCTGCTTGGCAACGCGGAAAACGCGCGAACGGGCACCGTAGTAACCTTTAGCAAGCTTCAATACTTTTTTATGGCGACGACGCGCTACTACGCCACGTTTAACTCGAGTCATAACACACTCCTGACTTTAAGGCTGAGGCAAAAAATTTGTGCGCTCAGAAAAACAAAATCCCGACTTACAGATTCGGCAGCATACGCTGGATAAGCGCTTTGTCGGACGCATGGATCTGTTTCATTCCACGCAGTTGACGCTTACGCTTGGTCGACTTCTTGGTCAAGATGTGGCTACGGAAAGACTGCTTGTGCTTGAAGCCATTAGCAGTCTTCTTGAAGCGCTTGGCAGCGCCGCTGTTGCTTTTGATTTTCGGCATGAGGAAAACTCCGCTCGATATTTTTTAGAAAACCCAGGGCCGACCACCGGTTTAACGGTGGCCCGTTGACATCGCCGTTGGATCACTTCTTTTTCGGGGCAATAATCATGATCATTTGGCGGCCTTCCATTTTCGGAAAAGCCTCTACCACTCCGATCTCTTCCAGGTCTGCCGCGATCCTTTCCATCAGCTTACGGCCGATATCCTGGTGCGCCATTTCACGACCACGGAAGCGCAGTGTGACCTTGCCCTTGTCACCACCTTCCAAAAAGCGCGTCAGGTTTTTAAGCTTGACCTGATAATCGCCTTCATCGGTGCCAGGACGGAATTTAACTTCCTTAACCTGGATTTGCTTCTGCTTCTTCTTTTGAGCCGCTTTCTGCTTCTTGGTCTCAAAAACGAATTTGCCGTAATCCATAATCTTACAGACGATGGGGTCGGCATTCGAAATTTGCACGAGATCTAAGCTTTCAGATTCAGCACGCTCTAGCGCTTCGGTGGTGGGCACGACACCCAACTGTTCACCGTCGCTACCAATAAGGCGTACTTCTTCTTCGACAATTCGCTCGTTCATTGGTGGGCGTTTGTCTGCTGGACGCCCGCGCTGGTTGCTTCTCTTGATCGTTCCGTCTCCTTAGGCAATTGACGATGTCGCCAGGGCTGCTCTCTCGGCAGTATGGCGTTCAATAAATTCATCGACCGTCATTGTACCGAGGTTTTCGCCGCTGCGTGTTCGCACGGCCACTGAGTCAGCTTCGACTTCCTTATCTCCCACCACAAGGAGATAGGGAACTTTCTGTAACGTATGCTCACGGATTTTAAAGCCGATCTTCTCGTTCCTCAAGTCCGCTTTAACACGCAAGCCACTTTTTTGCAGGCGTTTCTCTAATTCAAGCGCATATTCACGCTGGGAATCGGTGATAGTCATGACAACCGCCTGCTGAGGCGCCAGCCATAATGGCATAGCGCCAGCATAATGTTCAATCAAGATGCCAATGAAGCGCTCCATGGAACCAACAATAGCACGATGCAGCATTACCGGCGACTTGCGCTGCCCCTCTTCGGTCACATACTGAGCGCCAAGACGCTCTGGCATCATAAAATCGACCTGCATGGTACCGACCTGCCATTCACGCCCCAGGCAATCTTTCATATGATACTCGATCTTGGGGCCGTAGAACGCACCTTCGCCAGGAAGTTCCTGCCATTCAACGCCGCAGCTTTTTAATGCGCTACGTAACGCATCCTCTGCCCGATCCCAAACTTCATCACTTCCAATACGTTTTTCTGGACGAAGGGCAATTTTAATAGCTATATCATCAAAGCCGAAATCGCCATAAACCTTCAACGCTTGGCGATGAAAAGCAGTTACTTCAGGCTCAACCTGAGCTTCTGTACAAAAAACATGGCCATCATCCTGGGTAAATGCCCGTACACGCATAATGCCGTGCAATGCACCCGAGGGCTCGTTACGGTGGCATCCACCAAACTCACCAAAACGTACGGGCAATTCGCGATAGCTTCGCAAGCCGGAATTAAACACCTGAACGTGTCCAGGGCAGTTCATCGGTTTGAGAGCATACTCACGCTTTTCGGACTCGGTAAAGAACATGCCGTCCGCGTAGTTATCCCAGTGCCCTGATTTCTTCCATAGTGAAACGTCCATAATCTGAGGACAGCGTATTTCTTGATAACCACCCTCTTTGTAGACGCCTCGCATATATTGTTCGATCTGCTGCCATAGCGCCCAGCCGTTTGGATGCCAGAATATCATCCCCGGCGCCTCTTCCTGCATGTGGAAGAGATCCAGTCGACGCGCCAACTTACGGTGATCGCGCTTCTCCGCCTCTTCGAGACGTTTGACGTAAGCCTTAAGCTGTTTCTTGTCGCCCCATGCGGTGCCGTAGATACGCGTCAGCATGGTATTGGCAGCGTCTCCGCGCCAATAGGCCCCCGCCAGCTTAGTTAGTTTGAAGGCTTTTAAGTGGCGAGTATTAGGCACGTGCGGCCCGCGGCACATGTCGGTGTACTCTTCGTGATGATAAAGCCGGATCGTCGCATCATCAGGGATATCGCGAACAATTTCCTGCTTGTAGGGCTCATCACGATGCAAAAAGGTCAGCATTGCCTGGTCACGATCAACATACTCGCGCACCACATCGTACTCACGCTCGATCAGTAACTGCATACGCGCTTCGATAGCTTCCAGGTCTTCCGGTGTAACGGATTGACCAAACTCAATATCGTAGTAGAAACCATCTTCAATAACTGGCCCGATGGCCATTTTGGCCTCGGGATACATCTGCTTAACCGCATGACCAATGAGGTGAGCGCAGGAGTGGCGAATAATTTCCAGCCCTTCAGCATCTCGGGCAGTAATTATCGCCACCGTTGCGTCTTGCTCAATCAGGTCAGCGGCATCTACCAGCACACCATCGACCTTTCCAGCGATGCAGGCCTTAGCCAAACCAGGGCCAATGGATTCTGCGAGCTGCATAATGGTTAGCGGTGCTTCAAACGTCTTTTGACTGCCGTCGGGCAGAGTAACAATAGGCATTCGGGTTCCTTGAGCGCAGTGGTGATCCATACCAAGGATCACATTTCGCTATCAATGGTCTTTGGGGAGTGCAAAACAAAAACAGCAGCAAGACTAGCAGACTTGCTGACGGCTTAAAATAAAAACGGGAGGCATAAGCCTCCCGTTTATTTACCTGTGGAATACCGCTAGCATTTTATTGCCATACAGCAAACCTCAGAAGATAAGTAAACTTAGTTCCACTCATCCAGTTCAACGCGACGATTCTGGAAGCGGCCTTCTTCAGTCTCGTTAGAAGCGATCGGACGCTCTTCACCGTAACCTACGGCACGCATACGGTTAGCTTCAACGCCACGGCTTGCTAAGTAGTTAGCAACAGATTGAGCACGCTCTTGTGACAAGTTTTTGTTGTACTCGTCAGAACCGCGTGAATCAGTGTGTCCTTCGATGCTTACGCGAACATCAGGATTGCTAACCAGACGCTCAGCAACACCGTTCAATACATCCTGCGCGGTGGAAGTCAACTGCGCAGAGTCAAATTCGAAGTTAACTTCACGTAGCACAACGCTATCTGGGCAACCCAGGGCGTTCACTTCTACGCCAGCAGGCGTATTCGGGCACTGATCACGGTAATCAGGCACACCGTCGTTATCGGAATCAAGCGGGCAACCATTGGCATTCACTTCAACGCCAGCAGGTGTGCCTGGGCACTGATCACGGTAGTCCGGCACGCCGTCACCGTCAGAATCCAACGGGCAACCTTCGGCGTCAACTGCAACACCAGCAGGCACTTCACCATAGCTCGGGCACTGAGGAGCAACCGGCTCAGGCGTACGATCAGCACATAGCAGACCGCCGATAGCAGCGCCGGCAACAGCACCAGTAGCAGCACCGCTCTCTTCATCAGAACTACTGCTGGTGGCGTAGCCAATGCTGCCACCGATAACACTGCCGGCCAGACCACATACCGCAGGATGCTGGTACCAGCTGCGGTCGCTACTAGCGCTTGCTTGGCCGGAAGACTGTGAGGCCGAGCTGGCACAGCCAGAAAGGCCAACTACCAGTGCAGAACCGATTAGCAAACCAGTCGTTGATTTTTTCATGCAAGACTCCTTCTTGATCCAATGCTGAAATGGTCATAATGACCAAATCTGTCCAATGCTTCTTATTTGCGAGAGCATCCATTTTTCGCCTGTCCTGTATCACCAGTTTTGCGCCAAGCTATCAATACTAATATCTGTGTACTAAATGCTCATCACCCAGTAAATACAAGACGGTGTGCCCATCATTAACGCTTACGCGCTGAAAGACAACAATGCCAAGATATCAACTTCTTGCCAATACCGACATCCTTCAGCATAGCAAAATTGCCGCAATGGGCACTAAAAAATAGTTTGCTATGCTTTTGGGCGGCTTAAACCGCTCAAAACCAGTCATTAATGCAGCGCTTTACTGCCTTGGGAACGCCATTTCAGCACTGCCCGAGCAGACTCTAATACAGCATCGCGCATCTCATTTTCTACCATCAACCGCTCTTTGTCTTCCTGCATACGCTCTCGGGGGGACAATTGTTGACGGGCGGTATGGGTATTCAAGTGCTGAGTGCGGCTATAATGCTCGGCAAATGCTTTAAATTCAGTTCGTTCCGTCAAACTAGGATCAATGATCTCAAGTAGCACCTTACAACGCCAGGCACCCTCGGTAATATCGACCTGCTCCTGAACCAGCGCGCTTGCTACATAATCTAGGTTGTCTAAGCTATTTTGTTGAGCACGAGCATCTTCATCGCGACGATAAGCTTCTCGACGACCTACCTCTTTGCGTAACGACCATGCGTAGAAACACAACCCTACAATGACTACAATCGCTACGATGAGTAATACCAACGCTACCGTTGAGTTCATGAAACTCCTCATTAAGCGAATAAATTACTTGACGAAAATTGTACACCCTTATACCACCATTATGCCAATGGCATCCAGAATTGAGTTTCATTTAGCTAGCTGAATGGATGCCCCACTGATCATTCGCTGGGCAGAATTACCAAACCAGCGTTGCAGCGTAGTGATCAAGTATTAACGCTCCGAACACACCCAATAGGTAGCGTATCGAGAACCAGAACGCACCGATGGGAGCCGCAGGATCCTGCCCACGCCACACTCGCCAATTCCAGACCATAAAGCGGGCATTAAGACATACCACGATGAATAGATATAGTGCGCCACTCATACCTATCATCACAGGCAATAGTGTGGTTAACACTGTTAACCATGCATACAGCCAAATTTGTAGCCGTGTAAAAGGAATGCCGTGGGTAACAGGCAGCATAGGGATACCTGCCCGCGCGTAGTCATCGCGCTTATGAATCGCCAGCGCCCAGAAATGTGGTGGCGTCCAGGCAAAAATAATCAGCATTAAAAGCAAAGGCTCGGGGGTAATTTGCCCAGTAATAGCGACCCATCCCAGCAGCGGCGGTGCAGCACCAGCCACCCCGCCGATAACGATATTTTGTGGTGTCGCCCGTTTTAAAAAAGCGGTATAAATCAGTGCATAACCAATTAAGGAAGCAAAGGTTAGCGCAGCCGTTAAATGGTTAACCTGCCATGCCAATAGCGCAACACCCGCGACCGAAAGCAAGCACGCCCAACCTAGCGCAACCGCCACGGGCAGCCGCTTACTTGCCACAGGACGGCGAGACGTTCGGGTCATGACCGCATCCAAGTGGCGGTCTATGACATGGTTAAAAGCTGCTGCACCGCAAGAGGCCAAACCGATACCCGCTAAACCAAGAATAACGTTCGTCAATGGCGGTAGGCCCGGGGTGGCTAATGCCATGCCTACGGCAGTGCACACCAACATAACGGCAACAACTTTCATTTTGCACAGGCCCAGCAGCTCTTTCCAGCCCCACACCATAGAAGGCACTGCCGTGGGTAGCGTCATTGTTATATTTCGCATGGCATGCTTCCCTTTTATTGAGCGATAACGTTGTTATACGGTGAATGAGTCGTCGTTGAGTAAACGCCAGACTCTTGGTAGCGCCAACGCCACCAGGCCCACACAAGCCCGACGGCCAGCGCAATGGCGCCTGCTGTGTGAAGAAGAGCCAGCCATAGCGGCAACCAAAGCACCACATTGGCCACCCCCAATGCCGCCTGCAGCGCATACAAACCGACAACCATTGCTAGCGGCCTTACAACACTCTGCCAATGCCGATAACGCCACCATAGTGCTATTAGCCCGACACCAAGCAACAATGCCCCCAGGCGATGAGTTACTTGAATCGCGGTACGTGCATCGGCATGTAAATGCCCATGTAGGTAATTGGGCCCCACAGTCTGGGTGAGATGAAAACCCTCGCTGATATCCATGGTGGGTATCCACTGTCCATTACAAGTAGGAAAACCTTGGCAGGCAATGCCGGCATAATTGCTGGACACCCAGCCACCGAGAGCCAATTGCACTACCAGTAAACATGCCGCAACACCCCACCACGCATTAGCTCGCCGAGGCTCACTAGTTGGCCTTGGCGCCACGGCGAGGCGTAAGCGAAGATGCAGCCAAAAGAACAGCAGCAATACACTCAAACCGCCCAGTAAGTGAAGGGTAACGACTTGAGGCCATAACTTGAGCGTAACAGTGAAGGCACCAAAGGCGCCCTGAAGCAAAATAACCACCAGCAGAATCAAGCTTAGGCGCCACGGATAATCGCGACGATGTCGCAACGGCCAGCCCAAGGCTACAACGCTAATGACCACCAATCCGAGCAGCGTTGCTATATAGCGATGCACCATTTCTACCCACGCTTTAAAGGGCTCCAACGGCACATCGGGATGGCGAAGCGTGGCGAGATCATTATCGGGAACCAATAATTTGCCGTAGCAACCTGGCCAGTCAGGACAACCTAAACCAGCATCGACTAAGCGTGTCCAGGCGCCTACCAGCATCACTACGGTAGTAAACAGAGTACCGAGCAGTGTTAATCGCACTAACCAGCGCAAGCGGCGCTCAAATGAATCGTGCATGGCGTTTCCTTAACAGCAGAGGTTAGCGCGCTTTATTGAGGATTCACTTTAAGTAGATGCTGGATATCCTCAAGCACATACTTAGTGGCTACGTTGGCCTCAAAGGCCAGTGCTGGTCGCCCCATTGGATCAAGCAACCAAACCGAGTTGGCTTGATGCCACGGGGGCAAGTGTTGCCATTCGCTGGTCGTTTCTCCTGGTAGTGGTTCGGGATCCCCGCCAATCCGTAAACGGGTCAACCTCGGCGCCTCGCGCCCTAAAGCACGGTGTAAACGCCAAAACTCATCCTTACGTTGTTCGCACTGCTGAGCGCAGTCAAAGGCCAATATCCACTCCTCTTGGTTATTGACCGCCGCTGTTGTTAAAGGCCATTCGTCAAGCATGGGCAACTCCAGCTCCACATTTCCGTGAGCGGTATGGCGATCTGGAATACCGATGCGTAACTCGACCATTCCCCAAGCAGCCACCATGGGCGCCGCAAAAACGACAAAAATAAGGATTAGCTTGAGCCGCTGACGGCGAATATATCTGGCGTCCTGCATACTTTTCACCTCTGTTTATTTTTATTAACTAACACTTTTTTATCAGCGCCGTCGCGACGCAGTTTGTATCCGCCAATAAACATAACTATCAAGGCCGCCAGTGCCAGCCCCCACCACTGAAAGGCATAGCCCATATGCCGACTGGGCGGCATCACATTGGCCTCCCACCATGGGGTCAAGACTCCATCGCCTTCGCTGGCGTGCAACCAGCCTGGGTAACTAAACGCGCCTAGCGAATCGTGCCAGGGTTCAAGGCTAAGCTGCTGCAGCCTTACCCCTTCTCTATTTTCGCCGTATAGCGGCCCGCCGGACTGAACCTCCTGCCACTCGCCTATCACTTCGACCGTACCATTGGGCGTAGCTGTCTGCGGCGTTTCGCGACGCGGCCCGGTGGCTGAGAAGCCACGCTGTACCAGCCAAAGCTGACCGAAACTATCACGCAGCGGGGTTAGTACGGCCACCCCCACTCTTCCGTCTACAACGCGATTATCCAAATAGAGCGTTTGCTCCGCCAAATACTGCCCACGCAACGTTACCTGGGCGCCTTGCGCTGGCTGCTCGGTAGGCTGCACTAAGGCAGGGGCAGCATCGCGAACGGCGATGGCTAATCGCTTGTCATCTGCCCGTTCCCACTGCCATAGTCCTAAACTAATACCTAACGCCACCAGCAAACTCCAAAACAGATACCAACCATAAAAACGCCATTGTCGAGAGGGATTCATCATGTGGTTACAACTACTCATTGCCGCCGTGTTTATTGCGATGGTTATCAGCTTGGCCGCAGGCGCCATTTTCCTGATTAGAGATAACGTCTCTTCCCGCCGCCTATTACTCTCTCTCAAATGGAGAATTGGATTAGCCTGTCTGCTCATGGCCCTCATTATTTTCGGCTATTGGTCGGGCCAGTTAGGCTAATGCCGTTATAAGACGTAGACAAAAATAAACAGCCCAACCCACACCACATCAACAAAGTGCCAATACCAGCAAGAAGCCTCAAAACCGAAATGGTTTTCGTCGCCAAAGTGCCCCTTTATAATGCGTACCAGCATAGCGGCTAAAATCAGCGTGCCGATAATCACGTGCACACCATGAAAGCCGGTTAAAATAAAGAATGTGGCTCCGAAAATCCCGGCTTCCAAGGTAATGCCGTAATGGGCGTAGGCCTCGTAATATTCGATACCCTGGATCATGATAAAGCAGCAACCCAATAGCACAGTTCCCGTTAACCAGTTGCGGCATGTTTTCCGGTCACCCACTTTTAAAGCTTCGTGAGCAACGGTGAGCGTGATGCTGGAAGTTATCAAAATCAGCGTATTGACGAGAGGCAGTTGCCACGGGCTAAAGACTTGTTCAGGGCCGGCAATGGATGTGTCTGGTGGATTTAGCAAAGGCCACGTGGCGACAAAATCGGGCCACAGTAATGCAGAAACACCTTTTGCCCCCTCACCACCTAACCATGGAATAGCAAACATGCGTACATAAAACAGCGCGCCAAAAAAGGCGGCAAAAAACATTACTTCCGAAAAAATAAACCAGCCCATCCCCCAGCGAAATGAGCGATCCATCTGCTCGTCATAAAGCCCACCACGAGACTCACTAATGACGTCACGGAACCAGAGCCCCATCACCGCAAGAATGCCCACCACGCCGATTAACACCAGCGGTAGCCCGGTGTCGTAAACGAGTTTAATACCCGTGCCGACCATCATGGCGCCTAAGGCAACCGAGCCGAGAACAGGCCATCGGCTACTCGCCGGAACATAATAGCTACCACTGCTCATATCGCTTCTCCCGCCGCTTTATTGTTTTTGGGATCGTTTTTGAGATAGATCTGGAGATCGCTCTTAGTACTGTTCTTAGAACTGTTCTTAGAACTATGATTAAGCATGTTATCTAGTGAAGCGCTTTGAATCGTATGCTCGACCGGATACAGGGTATATACCAGCGTAATGGTATTAATATCTGTAGGTAGATCACGAGATAACTGGAATACCAAAGGAATAGTTAAACGCTCATCACCCTGCAAGTGTTGCTCTTGAAAGCAAAAACAGCTGATTTTGCGTAAATGTGTGGTGGCAGTAGAGGGAGACACGCTAGGTACTGCCCGCCCCCAGCTTTCACTGGGACTATTATTGGTAAAAGTAAAATCGACTTCCGCCATTTGGCCTGGATGCACGCTCATCTGGCGCATTTCAACGCTCATCTGCCACGGCAGGCCTGGGCTGCCCCGGGTAATAAATTGCACGTTTATATAACGCGATTCATCCACCTCCTCATGCACAATGCTTTGAGCTGTGGCATCCACTTTGCCGTTAATGCCGGTAATTTGACAAAAAACGTCATAAAGCGGCACTAAAGCAAAGGCAAACCCGAACATACCGACCAGTACGGCGACTGTCCTAATGACCGTGCGGCGCACTCCCACGCTGGCCTGCTCTTGATCGTCCATAATACCTCTTAGGCCCAATGACCCGTGTGGTTTATGCCATCTTAATGAGACGTACGGTGAAACACTGGTGGTTCTTCAAACGTGTGCAGTGGTGCTGGACTAGGCACTGTCCACTCTAAATCCTCTGCACCCTCCCAGGCTTTTGCTGGCGCTTTTTTGCCGCCGCGCACGCAAAGTATGACGCCCAACACAAATAGCAACTGAGATGCGCCAAAGAAGAAGGCACCGATGCTTGAGAGTAAATTAAAGTCCGCAAACTGAAGGGCGTAGTCAGGGATCCGCCGCGGCATTCCCGCCAAGCCCGCAAAGTGCATTGGGAAGAAAGTTAGATTGACACCAATAATCGAGAACCAGAAGTGCCACTGGGCCAGCTTCTCATTAGGGTAATGCCCGGTCCATTTAGGCAGCCAGTAATAGACCCCCGCCATAATCGCAAAGATCGCCCCCGGGACTAACACATAGTGGAAGTGGGCAACGACAAAGTAGGTATCGTGATACTGAAAATCTGCCGGCGCGATCGCCAGCATAAGCCCTGAAAAACCACCAATGGTAAACAGCACCACGAAGGCCAGAGCAAATAGCATCGGCGATTCAAAACTAATCGAGCCACGAAACAGTGTGGTTACCCAGTTAAATACCTTCACGCCGGTTGGCACAGCGATCAGCATGGTGGAATACATGAAAAACAGCTCTGCCACCAAAGGTAGACCCACTATAAACATATGGTGTGCCCAGACTAAAAATGACAGCAGTGCAATGGCCGCCGTGGCGTACACCATGGAAGCGTAACCAAACAGAGGCTTACGCGCGAAGGTGGGGATGATCGCTGAAACAATCCCAAAGGCGGGCAGAATCATGATGTATACTTCGGGATGCCCAAAGAACCAGAATAGATGCTGGAACAACACTGGATCCCCACCGCCTGCTGCGTCAAAGAAGCTAGTGCCAAAGTTGATATCCATCAACATCATCGTGATAACACCCGCTAGCACCGGCATTACCGCAATTAATAGGAAAGCGGTAATTAGCCATGTCCATACGAATAGCGGCATATCCATTAAACGCATACCAGGCGCACGCATATTTAAAATGGTCGCGATGATGTTGATGGCACCAAGAATGGAACTAATACCGGCAATATGTAACGCAAGAATAAAGAAGGTTGTCGAAGGTGGAGCAAAATTCGTTGACAGCGGCGCATAAAACGTCCAACCAAAATTAGGGCCGCCGCCAGGCATAAGTAGCGTTGAAAGTAGCAATGTGAATGAAACAGGAAGAAGCCAAAAGCTGAAGTTATTCAGTCGCGGTAACGCCATATCTGGCGCGCCAATCTGTAGCGGTATCATCCAGTTGGCTAAGCCGGTAAAAGCAGGCATTACCGCAGCAAACACCATAATCAAGCCATGCATGGTGGTCATCTGGTTGAAAAATTCAGGTTCAACCAGTTGCAGCCCGGGCTGGAAAAGTTCCGCCCTAACCACGAGGGCGAATATCCCACCGATGAAAAACATGGTTAGCGAAAAAATCAAATAAAGGGTGCCAATCTCTTTATGATTGGTGGTCAGTAGCCAGCGAAAAATGCCTTTCGGCGGCGCAGCATGTCCATGGGACTGCCCATCGGCGACGGCCGTGGTGCTATGTTGCAGCGGTGGCTGAGGAGGTAGTTTGGGCGCCATGTGTCTCTCCAAAATATTGTTGTTGTCTGATTGAGTGGCAAACCAATATCACTGGGCAATTAACTCAGCTACTGCAGAGGGTTGCACTACATCACCCGTATCATTACCCCAAGCGTTACGCGTATAGGTGACCACAGCCGCTATCTCAACAGGGTTTAAAGTGCTACGGAAAGCAGGCATAGCGGCACCCGATACACCGTTGACCACCTTATCTAAATGCCAATCCATATCATTGATGAGCTGTTCATTATTCGCCAACGCGGGGAAGGCGGGTGGCGAGCCTTGACCTTCGGCCTGATGACAAGAGGAGCAGATCGATTGGTACACCGATTCGCCGCGCTCCACGAGTTCATCCATTGCCCATTCACGGTCAACCCCCATGGCTTCCTGTTCAGCAGCCTCTTTACGCTCAGCCAGCCAGCCATCAAACTCTTCTTCCTCCACGGCGCGCACCACCACAGGCATAAAGCCGTGGTCGATACCACACAGCTCCGCGCACTGCCCGCGGTAAATACCCGGCTCATTGATCTTCACCCAGTTTTCATTAATAAAGCCGGGAATCGTATCTTGCTTAACCGCTAAATCC
Organism: Halomonas sp. FeN2; assembly: GCF_020595105.1. Taxonomy (NCBI): domain Bacteria; kingdom Pseudomonadati; phylum Pseudomonadota; class Gammaproteobacteria; order Oceanospirillales; family Halomonadaceae; genus Halomonas; species Halomonas sp. FeN2. The sequence goes on along the minus strand of NZ_CP074200.1, from coordinate 16,677 downwards.
GGCACCCACCAAGAGTGAATAACGTCATCTGAGGTCATAAGAAAGCGTACTTTACGGTTTATCGGCAGCACCAGCGGCTCATCAACCTCTAGTAAATAGTGCTCTCCGCGAGTTTCTTCTCCACTGATTTGCGTTCTCGGCGTACTCATATTGGAGGTGAATGCCACATCTTCCCCCAGGTATTCATAACGCCAACGCCACTGCTGGCCGGTGATCATTACGTCCAGCTCAGCGTCTGATGAGTCGTACATGTTTTTTAAAGTTGCGGTGGCAGGCACCGCCATACCCACCAGGATCAAGACAGGGATAGCCGTCCATAACACTTCCACACTAGTGTGCTCATGAAAGTGGGCGGCCTTTGCACCTTTGGAATGGCGATAGCGAAACAGGGAGTAGAACATTGCCCCAAACACCACCAATCCAATCACGACACATATCCAAAATATGGTCATGTGCAGGCCGTAAATATCGCTACTCACATCGGTAACGCCGACAGGCATGTTCCAACCGTTCGTTTGAGCCTGCGATCCACTTGCAGCAAGGGATACGGCCATTAGCCACCACCGTGAACGCATAGAGACCTCCAGTTTTATTGTTGTTATTTCTTATCGTTAGATTAGGGTAGGATGAAATGAGATATTAGCAGTATAGAAAATATGTGCGATTCGTCACGCTTTGCTTCTTTAACGCTATCAACGCTTTTCAGCGGGCCGCAAACATGGCCAAAAAAATAAGCATCAAAACGAACAGTAGCGTGATCACCACCCCCGTAACGAGGTAGGCCGCGGGCCTGCCACTGCTAAAATCCTCTTCCCGCTTTTGATTACTTTGAACGCCTAGCAGGGCTGCTAACACTGACTTGATTACAGACCACATACTACCTCCGTTTTTTTGGCTCTCGTATCTATCTAAGACTGAAGGGTTAGCTTCTATAATCATAGGCCTATATAAGCATTTACAGCCACGTAAATGACCACCTATAGTTTCTCAATATGACATACTCAGCTAATTCTCAGGATCAGCGCCACCCAATGGAGTGCCTTATGCTCAAGCCCCACCTCGCCTTACCCATCACACTGTTTGTGATTATTCCACTGCTACTGGCAGGCTGTACGACTTACACTTGGCCGGATGGGTCTCAGGAAACCGTCATCGGCGTGGTGCCTGAAGAAGAGAATCAACGCTATGAGGAAGAACGCGTAGATGGCGTGCGCTATCGCATTCCCGATGAAATCCCGGAAAAGCGCGGCGAGTAATTATCAAAGTGTGGGTAGCGAAACCGGTCACGCCTTTCGCTTGGTATGCGCGGTAGCGGGTGCTGTCAATGGGTCTTCAGGCCAAGGGTGCTTTGGATAGCGACCGCGCATCTCTTTGCGTACTTCGGGGTAACCCTTCTGCCAAAAACTAACTAAGTCTTGGGTGACTTGCAAAGGCCGGCGCGCGGGTGAAAGCAGATGGATCATTACGGCAACGGCACCATCAATAACGGTGGGCGTTACCCGACAGCCAAAGGCCTCTTGCAGTTTCAACGCTAACACAGGCGGCCGCTGGGAAAGACACGGCAGGTAGTCCAAGCCAACCCGCTTGCCGCTAGGAACCTCAAGCGCTAACGGGGTTAACCGCTCGAATTCATTTTGTGCCTCCCAGGTCAGTGAATTGAGCAAATAGCGTTCTAGCGGCAATTTCTCAATTTGACTCAACCGTTTAATACCGATCAGGTAAGGGGCTAGCCAGCTCTCTAATGAGGCTAATAGCGCAGGCTTCGACCAATCGGGCCACTCGTCACCCTGGTACTCGCGCAGTAGCGCCATTCGCCCGCGCAACTGCTGTAAATTATCGCCAAATAACTGCTCGGGCCGCTGGCGTAGTGCATTCAATAGCGCCTCTTTCACCGCCTCCTCAGGTAAGTCTGCTAAAGGTCTCTTGGCAATGACGAGGCTGCCGTGTGCTTGCACCTCTTCACCCATTAAACGGCCCTGTTCTTGCGACCACGCAACTCGTGGCTGCCATTGGCGAATACCAGGATATAGCGAAAGCAGCGACTCAAGTGATAACGGTTCGCCTGAGATGATCCGCGCCTGGTCGCCAGCCGCGCCATTTAATGCGACGGCGACAACATAGGCTTGATGCGCCAACGTATCGTTTAACGGCAGCGTAGCGGTTTTACCATTGGCAAGCCGAAACTTACCCGGCTCTATTGACTGGCCAAGGCGCTCAGGGTATGCCAGCGCTAAGAGTGGCCCAAGTGGAACTAGAACGGCTTTATTAAGTGCCGCTCCAGCTCGTTTAGCCAGCCTAAGCGCTTCGCGATGCCAACTGGGGAAGCGTTTAGGCTGACGAAGACGCAGTGCTAACATATCATGCAGGGATCGCTCGTTGCTGTCGCGCTCTTCAAGGAGTGCCGCCACCCCACAGGCTAGTGGCACAGCATTAAACTCTGAAGCCCGCTCCAGCATCACAGCAACTCTCGGTTCAACTGGCCACTTGGCACAGCGACTACCTAGAGGAGTAAGCTTGTGCTCGTGATCTAACACGCCTAACTGCTGGAGCAGTGATTGGCCACTGCGCCAGGCTCCCTCCGGCGGGGGCGTTACCCAGCTTAGCGATTGGGGTGAGGCGACGCCCCAACACGCCAGTTCGAGCACTAGCGAAGAGAGATCCGCCTGCTGAATTTCCGGCTCACCATAAGGTGCCAACGTTTGCTCCTGGGCCCAGAGCCGAAAGCAACTGCCTTCCCGCTGGCGCCCTGCACGCCCCCGACGCTGATCAGCACTGGCGCGATTGATCCGCCGGGTCGTTAAACGGGTTAGCCCGGTACGCGGCTGAAAAAGCGGCACTCGCTCCAGGCCACCGTCAATCACCACATTCACCCTCTCCACGGTAATGCTCGACTCGGTGATCGCGGTGGAGACAATAATTCGCTGCTTGGATGTGTTCGCCGCCAGGGCTGACTGCTGTTCAGCAATACTCATTCTGCCGTGCAGTGGTCGAATCGCCAGATCAGGAAATGTCTTTTCCAGTACTTGCACTAAGCGATTAATCTCAGCGACACCGGGCAAGATGACCAGTATGTCCTGGGCATCGGGCAGTGACAGCGCCTCTTCAACCACCCGAAGCGCGTGGCGGGCACTCTCTTCACCGCTTAGTGAAGGTCGATAAGCTGTTGTCACCGGATACTGGCGCCCATGGCACTCAATAACAGGCACCTGCTCGCCCAACACCCGCTTGAGCGCTTCGACATCTAGGGTTGCCGACATCACCAGCAGGCGCAAATCATCGCGAATACTGGTCTGCACATCCAGCGTTAGCGCCAAGCCCAAATCGGCGTCTAAACTGCGCTCGTGAAACTCATCAAAAATAATCCCAGCAACGCCTTCTAGCAGCGGGTCATCTTGCAGCATGCGGGTGAGCACGCCCTGGGTCACTACTTCCAAGCGGGTTTGCGCGCTCACACAGCTGTCACCGCGCATGCGATATCCCACCGTTTGACCAACGTCTTCACCCAATTGCTGTGCCATAAAGCTGGCCGCCAATCGCGCAGCTACACGCCGTGGCTCCAGTAACAGTAGCTTGTGCCCTTTGACCCACTCTTCTTCAAGTAAGCAGAGCGGCACGCGGGTGGTTTTACCCGCCCCCGGCTGGGCAATCAGCATCAGCCGATTATGGCTAGCCAAGACGTCTTTAAGCTGATCAAGATACTGCTCAATAGGCAAAGCGCTCATGTGAGGTCAATTCCCCGCACTGTGGGCGTCTGCACTGTTGTTAGGCGCAGAATTGGGCGCGGAGCCAGTGATGCCGCAGCCTTTTAGAATAACGTGCTCAAGAAAGGTGGAGATGGATTCAAGATCCTCCTCTGTTAACGCATCACGGCCTAGAATACCGCCAACCTGGGCACTATATTCAGTGTAGTGCTGGGTGGCAGACCAAATTAGGAAAATCAGCCAGCGCGGGTCGACAGCATCCATTTTTCCCTGGGCAGACCATTGTCGAATGATCGCGGCACGAGAGGACACCCAATCGCGTAGCTCTCCCGCCAAATAATCACTTAAGAAGGGAGCACCGGCTAAAATTTCCGCCGCAAAAAGTTTTGAGCCTTTGGGGTAGCGCTGCCCCAGCACCATTTTAGTGCGAATAAAATCACTGAGTACTGTCGCGGGATCACTATCCGGAGTAATGTCCTCGAGCACTTCGTTCCAACGATGCATCATGCGGTTAAGCAGTCGCACATAAAGCGCTTGCTTACTGCCCATGTAGTACAAAATATTGGCTTTGGGGAGACCGGCTCGATCAGCGATCATTTGCAAGCTCGCCCCGCGGTAGCCGTGCTGAGAGAACACCTCCTCAGCGGCCAACAGAATACTTGCTTCTATTCTTTCCCGGCTAGGGCTTTCATGAGTGGCAGAGACGGCAGTCATTAACAGTATTTCCCAATAGCATGAGTGATTGTTAGCTTGAATGTTTCGTTACACACGAATGTTTGGCTGGGTGAGTGAATAGACTGGGCTGCCCCAAAAGTTAGCATTTCTCACCAGCTTGCCCCACTCCTGTGCAGTGAGCAAATACTTGCAAGGTACGGCGTTTTGTCCCAAGCTCAACCCATATTGACCGATCGGTCAGCATAATCACGGTCTATACAATTACAGTGGAGTTCGGCATGGCAACGATTGCGTTCCTGCTCAATGGTACCCCCCAGCGGTGTAACGTTTCACCCGACACCAGCATTTTAACGCTACTGCGCGAGCATTTGGCCCAAACGGGTACCAAAGAGGGCTGCGCATCGGGCGATTGCGGCGCTTGCACCGTGGCGATAGGTGAGCCAACGGCTGGCACGCAAAGCTTTACCAGCGCAAACGCCTGCATTACGCCTGCTCATCAGCTACAAGGCAGGCACTTGGTCACCGTTGAAGGGTTGTCGGAAAAAGGACGCCTACACCCAGCTCAGGAAGCGATGATCGAATGCCATGGCAGTCAGTGCGGTTTTTGCACGCCAGGTATCGTTATGTCGCTGTTCACTCTGCATAGCGATCTGACTCAACGCCCTGCTCCACTATTACGAGAACTCTCACCTGAACGTTTAGAAGCCGCCCTGGGCGGCAATTTGTGCCGCTGCACCGGCTATCGTCCTATCCGCGATGCGGCGCTGCGTATGAGTGATACGCCCTATGAGCGCCCTCAGTGGTTCGACGCGGCGTTGCCAGCGTCAGAAAGCGACACTCAGACCACCGATTTGGCTGGGACAGTGCCATTTTTTGCTCAACCAGTGTCTTTGGTGGAGCTAACGCAATTGCGTCAAGAGGCTCCCCAGGCGCGCTTGGTGGCAGGCGGTACTGATCTTTGGCTGGAAATTACTCAGCGCTTGGCGCCGCTCAATCAGTTGATTGATGTTTCTCGGGTTGCTGAACTACTAACAGTTGAAAAAGCCAACCATGCAGATCAAACCGGCTGGTGGATAGGCGCCGGGGTTACCTATACCCAGCTCGAGCCGCTGTTTGAAGAGCACTTTCCTGCATTTGCTCATCTGCTGCACCGGCTTGGCTCCCAGCAAATTCGTAATCGGGGAACGCTGGGTGGCAATATCGCCAATGCCTCCCCCATTGGTGATACGCCCCCCGTGCTACTTGCCTTGGGCGCTCAGGTGGAACTTGCCAGCATAAACGGTAAGCGTTGCTTAGCGCTGGAGGATTTTTTCCTCGATTACAAAAAAACCGCCTTGGCAGCGGATGAAGTCGTTTCGCGGATTTTCATTCCCGAGTCGGTTGAGGACAGTCAACTACGCGTCTGGAAATTATCCAAGCGTCGCGAAGATGATATCTCTGCGCTACTCGGTGCCTTTAGCTACCGCATTGAACAAGGTACCTTGCATGATGTACGCATCGCTTTTGGGGGAATGGCTGCGACGCCCAAGCGCGCGAAAGCTGCTGAAGCAGCGCTCGAAGGTTGCACCATGACGAAAGAAGCTTTTCGCGCCGCTCAGCAGGCACTCGAGGATGATTTCCAACCTATGAGTGATGTGCGGGGCAGTCAGCATTATCGCCAACAAGCCGCCAAGAATTTGCTTGAGCGTCTCTATCTTTCTCTCTCAGCGCCCGACCACGAGGTGATGCTCCATGCGTACGCTCACTAAACTGGACGGCGATAGCAGCCGTGCCCGCCGTGAACTACATGACCACATTCAAGGCTCTGGCCCCTTAGCGCGCCATACGGTAGACAGTAGTGGCCAGCGACAGGCGGGAAGCGCAAGCTTTCATGAGAGTGCCGAAAAGCACGTCACCGGCAAAGCCGCTTATATTGACGACTTGGCTCTGCCCGCCGACGCTCTCCATGTTGCGCTAGGCCTATCGCCCGTCGCCCACGGCACCTTAACGCAGCTTGACCTCAGCAAGGTGAAAGATTCGCCAGGAGTGGTCGATGTGATTACCTTTCATGAGGTGCCGGGCCATACCGATATCGGGCCGGTCTTTCCGGGCGATCCTATTTTTGTCGATCAAGAGATCAGCTACGCAGGGCAATGCCTCTTCGCCGTTGCCGCAACGTCGCTGCAGGCGGCACGCCGTGCCGTCAAGTTAGCCGCCATTAGCATCGATGAGCAGCCTGCCAGTTTAGACCCAGTGGCCGCGACGGAGCGTGAAGAGTTTGTACGCCCGACTCATGTGCAGACCCGTGGTGATTGGCAACGGACGCTTGACCAAGCTGAACAGATTGTCGAAGGCGAGCTGTTCGTCGGTGGCCAAGAGCACTTCTATCTGGAGGGCCAGGCCTGCGTGGTTCACCCCACCGAGGATGAGGGCGTTATCGTCCACACGTCCAACCAGCACCCCAGCGAAACCCAGAAGCTGGTGGCGGAGGTGCTCGATATTCCTTTCCATGCCGTGACCGTAGAAGTACGCCGTATGGGCGGTGGCTTTGGTGGTAAAGAGACACAGGCGTCTCCCTGGGCGTGTATTGCCGCGATTATTGCCCGCCGCACCGGTAAGACGGTTCGACTCCGCTTACCGCGCAGTGAAGATATGCGCGCCACGGGTAAACGCCACCCCTTCCATAACCGTTACCGGCTGGCTATTGATGCTGAAGGCGTTATTCAGGGTGGTGAGATTACGGTGATCGGTGACTGCGGCTACTCGCCGGATCTCTCCGACGCCATCGTCGATCGCGCTATGTTCCATGCCGACAACGCTTACTCGCTGGGGGATGCCCAGGTAGTCGGTCATCGAGCAAAAACCCACACCGCCTCTAATACCGCATTCCGGGGCTTTGGTGGCCCCCAAGGGATGATGATTATCGAAGCGGCCATGGATGATATTGCTCGCCAGATTGGCGAAGACCCACTGACCGTACGTAAGCGCAACTTCTACCGCGATGGCCGCGAGGTGACTCACTACGGCCAGCAGGTCGACCAGCGGCAACTCCTGCATACACTTGTTGAAACCCTCGAAAGCGACAGCGATTACTGGGCACGGCGCAAAGCGGTCAGTGACTTCAACGCCACCAGCCCTGTGATTAAAAAAGGACTGGCTCTTACCCCGGTTAAATTTGGCATTTCGTTTACCGCCCAACACCTTAATCAGGCAGGTGCCCTGCTGCATGTTTACACCGACGGCAGCGTGATGATCAATCACGGCGGTACCGAGATGGGCCAAGGGCTACATACTAAAATTTGTCAGGTGGTGGCTCGCGAGCTGGGCCTGGATCTGGAGAAGGTGCGCATTACCGCTACGCGAACCGATAAAGTTCCCAACACATCCCCTACCGCTGCCTCTAGCGGTGCTGACTTAAACGGTATGGCTGCACGGGATGCCGCCAGCAAGCTGCGAGAACGCCTGTTTGATTTTGCCGCCGCGCACTATTCAGAAGGCTTGGATCGCGAAGGAATGCGCCTGGAAGATGGCATGCTAGTGGCTGGGTTCGGCGAGAGCGAGCGCCGCATACCCTGGGGGGAGTTGGTGCAAACAGCCTACCTCAATCGCATTTCGCTATCTGAAAAAGGTTTCTACGCCACACCGCTTATTCACTACGATCGTTCAGTGGGTCAAGGCCGGCCCTTCTACTACTACGCGTTCGGCGCGGCAGTGGCAGAGGTAAGCGTGGATACCTTGAGCGGGGAGTATCAGGTAGACCGTGTCGATATATTGCATGACGTGGGAGACTCACTAAACCCGGCCATTGATATTGGCCAGGTGGAGGGCGGCTTTATTCAAGGAATGGGCTGGTTGACCAGTGAAGAGCTTAGGTGGAACGACAAAGGCGTGCTGGTCAGCGATGGGCCGGCGACCTATAAAATCCCTACCTTTGGCGATCTACCGCCTATCTTCAATGTCGCGCTACTGGAGGGGCACCCTAACTCTATGGCCAGTCTCTACCGCTCAAAAGCAGTGGGCGAGCCTCCTTTTATGTTGGGCATTTGTGTCTGGTCGGCGCTACGTGACGCACTATCAAGCCTGACTGATTACGCTACATCACCCCACTTAGATATACCGGCCACGCCGGAGCGGGTCATGCTGGCAGCCAACGCTATCAGGAAGAAAGCGCTGTGAGTTCTAGTCAAACAGAAAGCTGGCATGCGGCGCTACACCGCTTACAGCGCGACGGCATACCCCATGTACTAGCCACTCAAGTGACCAGCGCAGGCTCCACTCCCCGGGAGCCTGGCGCACGCATGGTGATCACCGACGATGATATCTTCGATACCCTAGGTGGCGGTACCTTTGAATGGCAGACCATTACCGCCGCACGCGCTTGTTTGACAGAAAAACGCTACGGCATCAGCTTGGAAGCCTTCTCTCTGGGCGGGCGAAGCGGTCAGTGCTGTGGTGGATTCGTTAATATCCTTTTGGAAGCCTTTCCAGGCACTACAACGCACATTGCGATCTTTGGTGCAGGCCACGTAGGGCAGCAAATTGTGAAGCTAAGTGCACCACTGCCCTGGCAGTTGCACTGGCACGATAGCCGTAGCGATGCGTTTGCTGAACAGCAGCAGCCGCGACTTAGCTGTTATTCACTCAAAGACGCACAGCAAAGTGTTGCCGCCTTGCCTGCTGATAGCCACGCGCTGGTATTGACGCATAACCACGACGAAGACTATGCGCTGATCAAAGCGCTGATCGAGCGCGATGACATCACATCGATTGGGCTGATTGGTTCTGACAGCAAACGGGCAAGCTTTGAAGGACGCCTTAAGCGCGATGGTTACTCCGCCGGACAAATTGCGCGGGTGCGATGCCCCATCGGGCGCATCCATGCCACTAAGCTGAGTAATAAAACGCCCTATGCGATTGCTTTAACGGTGGTGGCCGAACTGCTTTGGCTAACGGACACGCCCTCTTTTCAAGAAAACCGCGGCCTTGACTCCCAGGCAGTGCGGACGCTAATGACCGACTCTCCGACGACCCCGAGTTAATATGAATTCTTCTGCTGATACGTTTATTCGTGCCGAATTGATTAGTTTTGCCCGCGACCCTGGCGATGGCAATACGCCCGAACCAGGCAGCTTAGAGCATTACGGCGACGGGCTGCTCTGGTTGAAAGGCCAGCATATTCATGCCGTCGGCCATTTCGCTGAGCTCTCATCTTCGCTACCCAAAGGAGCTGACGTTGTCGACTATCGTGACAAGCTGATTATGCCGGGGTTTATCGATACCCACGTGCACTATGTCCAGCTGGATATCATGGCTTCTTATGGCCGCCAACTGCTTGACTGGCTAAACGACTACACCTTTCCTGAAGAGTGTCGCTTTGCTAATCATGCCCATGCTGAAGCGCTGTCTAACGCTTTTTTGGATGAAATGCTACGTGCGGGCACTACCACCGCCCAGGTATTCGGCTCTAGCCACCCTGGCTCCGTAGATGCATTTTTCACCGCCTGCCAAAAACGCCAGCTGCGCATGCTGGTGGGTAAGGTATTGATGGATCGTAATGCGCCGGAGGCGCTGCTGGACGGTGCATCAGGCATTGCTGAAAGCGAGCGACTGATTGAGGATTGGCACGGCAATGGCCGCCTGGGCTATAGCGTCACACCGCGCTTTGCGCCGACTTCAACTAAAACGCAAATGGACGCTGCCGGCGCTCTCTTACGTAATGATCCTAGCCTTTGGTTACAGACCCACTTGGCTGAAAACAGCGGTGAGTTAGATTGGGTAGCCGAGCTGTTTCCAGGCAGTCGCGATTATTTGGCCGTTTATGAGGAGGCAGGCTTAGTCGGCCCCCGTAGCACCTTCGCCCATGGCATTCATCTCGATAACGGCATGCGCAAACGCCTGGCGGATCGAGGCGCCAATATTGCCTTTTGCCCCAGCTCCAATCTTTTTCTGGGTAGCGGGTTATTCGACCGGGAAGCAGCCAAGCAAACGGGCATGGCATATACGTTTGCTAGCGATATCGGCGCAGGCACTGATTTATCGGGATTTGGCACACTTAAAGCAGCCTATCAAGTGGGTCAATTAGGCGGTCAACCCCTTACCGCATGGCAGGGGTTTTATGGCTTAACCATGGGGAATGCCAAGGCTCTTTCGCTGGATAGCCACATCGGTCAACTCGCTCCAACCCTTGAGGCTGACTTTGTGGTGATTGACACCCAGGCAACATCGCTACTCTCTCGACGAATCAATCATTGCACCACGCTTGGTGAGCGGCTGTTTGCGCTAATGATGCTGGCTGACGACCGCGCTATTTATGAAACCTGGGCGGGTGGCATTTGCCAACACCGCAGGGATAAAGCCTAAACATTGCGGCTAGCTTAATAGCTCCACCTTGGGAGGTAGCTTTAGCTCGCGACCGATGGCTACCAGCTTAGTAAATGCACCGTGGGAGGGCGCTTCAGCTCGCGATTGTTTAGGCTGTCAGCCTAATAAAACCGGGATGCCTTCGCGCGCTGAAGCGCCCTCCCACAACTAGCACTGAGTCTTGTGGCTTTGATTTGGGCCGGTAGACCACTTTTGCTTTGCCCATAAAAAAATCCCCCAAGGCATCAGCCCTGGGGGATTTTTCATAATAAGTGCCTGACTATGAGCCGGCCGGCGCTCCGGGACTTTACTCGTCTCGTCCTGAAACTCGCCCTTCGGGCCCGCTAAAGCGGTTCCCGTTTGTTCCCGACAAACGGGTTCATGGGGAGACCCCTTGTTTTTCTTTCGCGCAAACAAAAAACCCAGCCGGTTGGCTGGGTTTCTTGTTAAATAAGTGCCTGACGATGACCTACTCTCGCATGGGGAGACCCCACACTACCATCGGCGCTAAGCGGTTTCACTTCTGAGTTCGGCAAGGGATCAGGTGGTTCACGCATGCTATGGTCGTCAGGCGTAACTGTTAATGCATATCATGCTGACTGTTTTAACTAAATTGTGAGCGTCTCATTGCCTGCCGCCCTGGCAGTCTGTTGCCTGGGCCACACGCTGCGTATCCGGCATTCATTCACGTCATCATTACGACCAGACCCCTTGGGTGTTATAGGGTCAAGCCTCACGGGCCATTAGTACACGTTAGCTCAACGCCTTGCAGCGCTTCCACACCGTGCCTATCAACCAGCTGGTCTCGCTGGGCCCTTCAGGAGGCTCTAGGCCTCAGGGATGTCTCATCTTGAAGGGGGCTTCCCGCTTAGATGCTTTCAGCGGTTATCCCGTCCGACCATAGCTACCCGGCAATGCCACTGGCGTGACAACCGGAACACCAGAGGGTCGTCCACTCCGGTCCTCTCGTACTAGGAGCAGCCCTTCTCAAACATCCAACGCCCACGGCAGATAGGGACCGAACTGTCTCACGACGTTCTAAACCCAGCTCGCGTACCACTTTAAATGGCGAACAGCCATACCCTTGGGACCGACTTCAGCCCCAGGATGTGATGAGCCGACATCGAGGTGCCAAACACCGCCGTCGATGTGAACTCTTGGGCGGTATCAGCCTGTTATCCCCGGAGTACCTTTTATCCGTTGAGCGATGGCCCTTCCATACAGAACCACCGGATCACTAGAACCTGCTTTCGCACCTGCTCGACGTGTCTGTCTCGCAGTCAAGCACCCTTATGCTCTTGCACTCAATGCACGATGTCCGACCGTGCTGAGGGTACCTTCGTGCTCCTCCGTTACTCTTTAGGAGGAGACCGCCCCAGTCAAACTACCCACCACACACTGTCCTCGATCCGGATAACGGATCCTGAGTGAGAACGCCAATGATGCCAGGCTGGTATTTCAAGGTTGGCTCCGCCCGAACTGGCGTCCGAGTTTCAAAGCCTCCCAGCTATCCTACACAGGCAACATCAGCGTCCAGTGTGAAGCTATAGTAAAGGTTCACGGGGTCTTTCCGTCTAGCCGCGGGTACACCGCATCTTCACGGCGATTTCAATTTCACTGAGTCTCGGGTGGAGACAGCGTGGCCATCATTACGCCATTCGTGCAGGTCGGAACTTACCCGACAAGGAATTTCGCTACCTTAGGATCGTTATAGTTACGGCCGCCGTTTACCGGGGCTTCAATCAAGAGCTTCGCCTTGCGGCTAACACCATCATTTAACCTTCCGGCACCGGGCAGGCGTCACACCCTATACGTCCGCTTGCGCGTTAGCAGAGTGCTGTGTTTTTAATAAACAGTTGCAGCCACCTGGTATCTTCGACCGGTTCGGGCTTAGAGAGCAAGTCTCATCACCCTACGCCGGCGTGCCTTCTCCCGAAGTTACGGCACCATTTTGCCTAGTTCCTTCACCCGAGTTCTCTCAAGCGCCTTGGGATTCTCACCCTGACCACCTGTGTCGGTTTGGGGTACGGTCGCACATGATCTGAAGCTTAGAGGCTTTTCCTGGAAGCGTGGCATCAGTGACTTCCTGACCGTGGTCAGTTCATCTCGTGTCTCGGCCTTAAAGGATCCCGGATTTACCTAAGATCCAAGCCTACTCACTTTCACCAGGACAACCAACGCCTGGCTCACCTAGCCTTCTTCGTCCCCCCATCGCAACCATGTCCGGTACGGGAATATTGACCCGTTTCCCATCGACTACGCCTTTCGGCCTCGCCTTAGGGGCCGACTCACTCTGCTCCGATTAGCGTCGAACAGAAACCCTTGGTCTTCCGGCGAGGGAGTTTTTCACTCCTTTATCGTTACTCATGTCAGCATTCGCACTCGTGATACCTCCAGCGAACTTCTCAATTCACCTTCATTGGCTTACACGACGCTCCTCTACCGCGAATCCATATCGAAATATGAACTCACCCGTAGCTTCGGTACCTGGTTTAGCCCCGTTACATCTTCCGCGCAGGCCGACTCGACTAGTGAGCTATTACGCTTTCTTTAAAGGATGGCTGCTTCTAAGCCAACCTCCTAGCTGTCTGAGCCTTCCCACATCGTTTCCCACTTAACCAGGATTTCGGAATCTTAGCTGACGGTCTGGGTTGTTTCCTTTTCACGACGGACGTTAGCACCCGCCGTGTGTCTCCCACGCTCTACTCACCGGTATTCGGAGTTTGCCTCGGGTTGGTAAGTCGGGATGACCCCTAGCCGAAACAGTGCTCTACCCCGGCGGTAATACGTGAGGCGCTACCTAAATAGCTTTCGAGGAGAACCAGCTATCTCCGAGCTTGATTAGCCTTTCACTCCGATCCACAAGTCATCCAAATCTTTTTCAACAGATCCTGGTTCGGGCCTCCAGTTGATGTTACTCAACCTTCACCCTGCTCATGGATAGATCGCTCGGTTTCGGGTCTATATCCAGCGACTGTGTCGCCCAGTTAAGACTCGGTTTCCCTACGGCTCCCCTATACGGTTAACCTCGCCACTGAATATAAGTCGCTGACCCATTATACAAAAGGTACGCAGTCACAGAACAAGTCTGCTCCTACTGCTTGTACGCACACGGTTTCAGGATCTATTTCACTCCCCTCTCCGGGGTTCTTTTCGCCTTTCCCTCACGGTACTGGTTCACTATCGGTCAGTCAGGAGTATTTAGCCTTGGAGGATGAATTCCCCGTCTTCAGTCAAGGTTTCTCGTGCCCCGACCTACTCGATTTCACATGATCAGATTTTCGACTACGGGGCTATCACCCGCTACGGCCAGACTTCCCAATCTGTTCGCCTAATCATTCACATGCTTAAGGGCTGAATTCACGTTCGCTCGCCGCTACTAGGGGAATCTCGGTTGATTTCTTTTCCTCAGGGTACTTAGATGTTTCAGTTCCCTGGTTCGCCTCTTACACCTATGTATTCAGTGTAAGATACTGACCTTATGGCCAGTGGGTTTCCCCATTCAGAAATGTCCGGGTCACAGGTTGTTGCCACCTCACCGAACCTTATCGCAGGCTACCACGTCTTTCATCGCCTCTGACTGCCTAGGCATCCACCGTGTGCGCTTAATTGCTTGACCCTATAACCCGAAGGAGTCTGGGGTTCGCAATAATCACGTTTCATTTTGCCGGATACGCTGACGCGTATCACAATTTAGAAGCACTTCTTGCGAAGTGTTCTTGTCAGCATGATATACATTGTTAAAGAGCAGCTGTTCAATGAACAGTGATAAAGCAGTGTGCGATAACTAAAACAACAGCACAGTGACTTATCAGTGGTCACGAAACATTCACAAACGGTATTGAAGGTTAAACAGGCTAGTAATGTAATGGTGGAGCCAAGCGGGATCGAACCGCTGACCTCCTGCGTGCAAGGCAGGCGCTCTCCCAGCTGAGCTATGGCCCCATCTAGTAGTCACTCTTCGTCACAGTCACCTCTGGCCAATTTTATTTAGCGCAAGGCATTTTATGACGACGCATAGCCTGCTATGCGAGTTATAAAATAACGCAGCGATAGATAAAATTTGGTGGATCTGGGCAGACTTGAACTGCCGACCTCACCCTTATCAGGGGTGCGCTCTAACCAACTGAGCTACAGACCCAAGAGGGGATCGTGCTTTTACCGTTTGCTCTATATCTGATCAGGTAATTCATTGTGGACGCTTACCGACTGTGACGCATCGGTTAAGGAGGTGATCCAGCCGCAGGTTCCCCTACGGCTACCTTGTTACGACTTCACCCCAGTCATGAACCACACCGTGGTGATCGCCCTCTTGCGTTAGGCTAACCACTTCTGGTGCAGTCCACTCCCATGGTGTGACGGGCGGTGTGTACAAGGCCGGGAACGTATTCACCGTGACATTCTGATTCACGATTACTAGCGATTCCGACTTCACGGAGTCGAGTTGCAGACTCCGATCCGGACTGAGACCGGCTTTAAGGGATTCGCTGACTCTCGCGAGCTCGCAGCCCTTTGTACCGGCCATTGTAGCACGTGTGTAGCCCTACCCGTAAGGGCCATGATGACTTGACGTCGTCCCCACCTTCCTCCGGTTTGTCACCGGCAGTCTCCTTAGAGTTCCCGACATTACTCGCTGGCAAATAAGGACAAGGGTTGCGCTCGTTACGGGACTTAACCCAACATTTCACAACACGAGCTGACGACAGCCATGCAGCACCTGTCTTACAGTTCCCGAAGGCACACCAGAATCTCTTCCGGCTTCTGTAGATGTCAAGGGTAGGTAAGGTTCTTCGCGTTGCATCGAATTAAACCACATGCTCCACCGCTTGTGCGGGCCCCCGTCAATTCATTTGAGTTTTAACCTTGCGGCCGTACTCCCCAGGCGGTCGACTTATCGCGTTAACTTCGCCACAAAGTGCTCTAGGCACCCAACGGCTGGTCGACATCGTTTACGGCGTGGACTACCAGGGTATCTAATCCTGTTTGCTACCCACGCTTTCGCACCTCAGTGTCAGTGTCAGTCCAGAAGGCCGCCTTCGCCACTGGTATTCCTCCCGATCTCTACGCATTTCACCGCTACACCGGGAATTCTACCTTCCTCTCCTGCACTCTAGCCTGACAGTTCCGGATGCCGTTCCCAGGTTGAGCCCGGGGCTTTCACAACCGGCTTATCAAGCCACCTACGCGCGCTTTACGCCCAGTAATTCCGATTAACGCTTGCACCCTCCGTATTACCGCGGCTGCTGGCACGGAGTTAGCCGGTGCTTCTTCTGCGAGTGATGTCTTTCCTAATGGGTATTAACCACTAGGCGTTCTTCCTCGCTGAAAGTGCTTTACAACCCGAGGGCCTTCTTCACACACGCGGCATGGCTGGATCAGGGTTCCCCCCATTGTCCAATATTCCCCACTGCTGCCTCCCGTAGGAGTTCGGGCCGTGTCTCAGTCCCGATGTGGCTGATCATCCTCTCAGACCAGCTACGGATCGTTGCCTTGGTGAGCCATTACCTCACCAACTAGCTAATCCGACATAGGCTCATCCAATAGCGGGAGCCGGAGCCCCCTTTCTCCCGTAGGACGTATGCGGTATTAGCCTGGGTTTCCCCAGGTTATCCCCCACTACCGGGCAGATTCCTATGCATTACTCACCCGTCCGCCGCTCGTCAGCATCTAGCAAGCTAGATCTGTTACCGCTCGACTTGCATGTGTTAGGCCTGCCGCCAGCGTTCAATCTGAGCCATGATCAAACTCTTCAGTTTAAGATCTATGTGATCCTTACATGTCACCCGAAGGCAACAAAAGCGGATCAAACTTGGCTCAAGGTTCAAACGAATTCATTCAAAACAGATTCCAAAGGACGAATCCTTTAAAACCTTATTGCTTGAGTCGCTTGCCTTGATATTGGGTGATTTGTCACCAACATCAGCAAGCGCCCACATGAATTACCTGATCAAATTGTTAAGAG